>NZ_DIIM01000013.1:234588-270356 GCF_002420705.1 Sphingobacterium sp. UBA5670 | reverse complement strand
AGTCGATGGGCTTTTCTTGTTTATTCGCTTCAATTTAATAAAATTGTCTGCGAAGCTCATCCCTAGATGGATATATTTATCTTACCGCCATAAAAATAAGACAAAGCCATAGATCAAGCTCAGCAAAATAAGTTTTAACATGCCAATTCTATATTTAAACAAAAGAAAAACGGAAAAAAGCAACCAAACGACTGCAATGGGATCGATTGAAAACCATGCACCTATACCCTGCGCAAATAGAATCCCTTGCCCCAAATAACAGGCTAAATTAACTATTACTCCGACCACTGATGCTGTCACTAAAGATAGGACGTATTGTATCCCTACATTTTTTTGCGCCCGCTCAATCAGTGGTGCCCCCACAAAAATGAGAGCAAAGTTTGGCAAAAAGGTAAAATACGCCGTAGCAGCCAAACCTATCGCCGCCATGGTATAGGACTGTTGAAAATGATTGAAGCCAGCCATAAACCCTACATAAGCCAATACAACCACCAAAGGTCCCGGCGTCGTCTCTGCAAGTGCAAATCCATCGATCATCTGACTCTTTGTAAGCCACAGCAATTTTTCTGTCACAAGAGCAGCAACATAGGGAATAACGGTATAGGAACCTCCGATCGTCAGATAGGCAGATTTTGTAAACAAAAACGAAAGTGTTTTCCAAAAATCTGTATCAACCGTAAAAAACAGTAATGTGGAAAATGGAATCAACCAGAGTAAAAAAAACAACAAAATCTGAGCAAAAATACGACGATAGGATAAAGACGGAAGCTTTTCGAGGGTATTGATAAAGTACGACGATTCGAGTTTCTCGCCATCATTTTCTAGACTAGTATCTATTTTAGAGGTTTTCGATAAAATGGAATATAAAAGTATACCAAAAGCTATTACGCCAACAATAATCCAAGGCATGGGTACCTCAACAAAATATGACAGAAAAAAAGCCGCCAATGCAACCCCATAATGCCATCCACTGACAAGCGATTTCTGTCCCACCCGAAAAGTTGCAAATATAATAATTCCTAGAACTGCCGGTTTTAAGCCTGAAAATAAGGCCATCAGCAATGCGGAATTACCATAGTGTGCGTATATTGAACTGAGTCCAAATATAATAAGAAGCGAAGGAACAATAAAAAATAATCCGGCAAGGACACCTCCTTTCAAGCCATGTAATTTCCAGCCGAGATAGATGGTCAATTGATGTGCTTCGGGGCCGGGGAGCAACATACATGCGTTGAGCGCCTGAAAAAACTTCTTGTTGCTTACCCACTTCTTCTTTTCAACCAAAAAATCATGCATAATTGTCACATGACCGGTTGTTCCACCAAAACTTATCCAGCCTAACACAAACCAAAACCGCATCGCTTCCCAAAAAATCGGCTTTTGTCCCTTATCTTCTTCTTCTAAATTCATTGTTTTAAACTCTATTTCTATTAAGCTTATCTTGTATTGACAATCAATCCCACAAAATAAACTTTATTCCACTGCTCGTATTTAAGAACAGTTAATGCATGGAACTCTTATCAAAGAGGTTTGGCCCCTATATATAACCGTATAAAAAAAGCGGGATATTTAAAATATCTCGCTTTTTTTATATTAAGAATTTGATGAGATAAACTATTTTTTATCTAAAATAGTAACTTCCACTCTTCTGTTTTTTTGACGTCCTTCGGGAGTTTTATTATCGCCAACCGGATTTGACTGACCAAAACCTTTCGCCGTGATGCGTGATTCAGCAACACCTGAATCCACTAAGAACTTCTTCACTGAAGCAGCTCTTTTATCAGAAAGCCATTGATTATACTCAACAGTACCTGTTGCATCTGTATATCCATCGACTTTAATCTTATTATTGCTTTCTTTTAAGATCAAAGCCAATTTACTGACTTCGGTTTTTGCCTTTTCAGACAAATAAGAAGAGTTTGTTGGAAACAATAAATCGGACGATATACTAAACTTAATCCCTTCATCAGTTCTTTTAGCATCATTAAAATCCTTCTTCACATTTTTCAATCCATCATCAGTTCCATCTTTTGTTACAACAGCACCTGGATTGACTACAATAGCTTGTTGTTTACAGGAAAATAACGATAAACTTGCACATAAGGTTAAAATCCCCAAATTAATTTTTCTAAGCATGTCGTTTCTAGCGTATTTAATATCGATTTAAGCACTGTAAATATAACGAAAAAAGTCCAATAAGACATCTTTCCCCCGCCCTATCTAACGTAACAAATCTATTTCTTGGTATATACTTTTTCCATGGTCTTTTTCACTTCAGGGATATTTTCGTATAATTTCCAGATCATACCCGAATTTGCATTCTCGATCATCACCGCAATTGTTGCCTGATTCCTTGCGCGATAGCTTTCAGAGACATCGTTATTTTTAATATCGATCCAGCTTCTAAAACCATATTGTGTAAATAGCACATCGGCATATTCTTCATAGAACTTTCGTAAGGCTTTTAGTGCAATCTCTTTTTCAAACGGATAAGCTGCAATAGATATTGCAGGATTTACTAAATATCCCCGATAAGTATCTTCAACATTTTCTACTCCCCAGATATCCGTAAATCGTGTCCCTATGCTCATTTCATTATCTCTGCGCTTATAAGCAAGGATATAATCCGACAAATACTTCTTGTAATCCACAAAATCATCTACTTTTCCCTTAGGATCCATAATAAGAAAAGGGCGATAAACGGACATTAATGATTCATTCAAACTGCCTCCCGCGATATTTTTAGCAAAAATAACTTTGTCATCGGAATAAATTGAAGCTCCGGTATTTCCCGCATCACCAATTAAAGGGTTGGTACTTATTGAACGCGCCAATGAGTCATTCAACTTCATCCGCAGCTCAGGAGCCAAATCATTGGATTCATCTCCAAAATACAATTCATTACCTTTATGTTTGGTGGCAAATCCATTGGTATAGGCTGAAATCGGTAGAGGATGTGTCGGTGAAGACATCGCCAGTAAGTAGGTCCCCAAACTCTCATTAAACCCTCCCAGCAGTCTAGACCTAGCTGTACTGTCTACTGGAGACCATTTGTTCCAAAGTACATCAGCATTATTTGCATCCGTAAAATAGTTCCAATTTATACGTTCCCAGAGTTTGGTAATGTTATTTCTCAGCGCCTGTTCTTCGGGATTATCTTTAGAGAAATACTGTCGGGCGATTAAAAGCGATTCCATGATATGCGATGTCCCACGCAAATCATACGTTGGAATTGAATCGCGATAATAAGGCACCCCTGAACGACCATCATAAAGTGCTGTAAAGACACCTTGATGCTGTTGTGCGCTTCCTAAAAATTTCACCATTCGTGCTAACCTGAGCAAAAGAGCCTGCCTCGAAATCAGGTTATTTTCCCCCGCCACAAGCAAGCCTAAGATCGCATAACCAGTTTCGTTGGTGGATACAATAGCCTGTCTATTGCCTCTATCGGGCAGGAACATACCGCTATTTACATCATAATTATCTATAAAATAGTTGACATGTGCATTCCGAATAAAATTTAACATCTCCGCATCCGTACCTTTTTTTGTCTGTACCTCCCTAACTTCGGAAAAAGGAGATTCAACATAATTATAGTCTACCCAAGCTATCTTATAATAATAAGGTTTGTTATATTCATCCACCCTATCCAACGATTTTTGCACATAGATGGGTAAAATTGCAATCGGCTGAAAATTAAGTTTATCTTCCGAACGATAAATTTTTACATAGCGAATACTTGGGGTCAACGGTAATTGCCAAACCAGTTCCACTTGTTTATCCACAGAACTTATTTTCGACAAAATGGCGGCCGATGACAGTTTTACCTTTGGATAGTTTTTGGGTAAAAACTCAATTTGATCGATAAACAATTGATTTGTCCGCAGAGAAGTTCCATTTTGTTCCAGAACTAAGGCTGAAACAGACTTACCCATTGAAATTCCAGCAAATTTAGTAATTGGAATAGAAACATTAAGCCAAGTATCATAAGCAAAATCATCGATATAATTTGCAATATCCACCGCATTCGTCCTTGTATCATTTTGCTGCAAGGTGACTTTAGGCAATTGTCCTTTCTCTGTGTTGCTTTGAACAAACAATTTAAAGGTCAGATGGTCATCTTTAGCGATTAAATAGGGGAATTTCTGCTTGTCGTTTAAAATGCTTGCTTCCCATTTTCCATTGGGAGAAGAAACATACCGCAGCGAAAGCGAATTGCCCGGAGTAAAAAACAAACTATCGGACACAGGTAAGCTATAACTCACATTCTGTATCCATGATTCACCTGTATAATGAGCAATACTTTTAGCATAACTCCCGTTGATAACGCTATTGTCAAATAAAACTTCAGGATAACTCTCCGATCGAACAAGCGAAGGTAAGATCAGCAACAAAAGAAAGTAAAAATATTTTTTCAGCATAAGTCAACATTTTTCACAGGGCTACAATCAAAAACTAAGCCACCACTACGATTATAACGCAAATGTAACAAAGGAATTCCAATGATATTATCCTCCTTAATTTTAATTTCAGAAAAAATGCGCTAAATTAGCCCTCTGAATATTTTCATAAAATAGATATATGAAAACCACGTTTGATTTTGAAAAGCCAATTGCAGACTTGCAATTGCAAATTGAAAAGGTAACTCAAGTTGCCGAAAAAACTCAAGTTGACATGAGCGCAACCGTTCGTGAGCTTGAGGAAAAGCTTGCTTCTACAGAAAAAGAAATATACGGCAATTTAACTGGCTGGCAGAATGTTCAAATGTCGCGTCACCCTGATCGCCCGCAGACTTACGATTATATAGAAGCGATCTGCGACGAATTTATTGAGCTACATGGTGACAGAACTGTTAAGGATGATAAAGCCATTGTTGGCGGTATGGCTTCTATAGATGGTAATGCTGTTATGATCATTGGTCATCAAAAAGGCAAAAACACAAAAGAACGCCAATATCACAATTTTGGAATGGCTAATCCTGAAGGCTACCGAAAGGCTTTACGTTTGATGAAAATGGCCGAAAAGTTCAATAAACCCGTGATCACCTTAATTGATACGATGGGTGCTTATCCGGGCTTGGAAGCTGAAGAACGTGGACAGGGAGAAGCGATCGCGCGTAATCTGATGGAAATGGCGGTATTAAAAGTTCCTATCATTTGTGTGGTTATTGGCGAAGGAGCTTCCGGAGGAGCTTTGGGGATCGGTGTTGGAAACAGGGTTTACATGATGGAACATACCTGGTATTCGGTTATCTCTCCAGAATCTTGTTCTTCTATTTTATGGAGAAGTTGGGATCATAAAGAGAAAGCCGCAGAGGCATTAAAATTAACTTCAGAAGACATGTTGGGCAACGGGTTAATTGATGGTATCATCCCTGAGCCTTTAGGCGGTGCACACCAAGATCCGGCGGCAGCAGCAGCGAATCTAAAAAGCCAATTGTTAAAAGATCTTGCAGAATTGACTGCTAAAGATAGTGACACATTGGTTTCAGAAAGAATTGATAAATTTAGTAAAATGGGCGTTGTCACTGAATAAGATGACTCACCCCTATCATAAAAAAAAGTCAGCCATGTAGCTGACTTTTTTTATGCCTAATTGTATAAGAAAATAGGCTCTAAGTATCTTTGAAAGTGACTCACTGTCAATAGATCCCCTACCTAAGTTGGTAGATCAACATCTATTCGATGACAAAACAAATCTTTCTAGTTCCCTAAAAAACGATACATGATCGGGTGCTTTATAAAAGAATAATTCAGTAACATTTAATAAGTTACATCTTTTTGCATCAAAAAAGTCAAAAACATTTGGCAAAAGTCATTTATTTTCCTACCTTTGCATCACTTTCAAAAACGGAAAGGATTCCGTAGCTCAGCTGGTAGAGCAATACACTTTTAATGTATGGGTCCTGGGTTCGAATCCCAGCGGGATCACAAAAAAAAGCTAATCGCAAGATTAGCTTTTTTTTGTTTTAACGATATTCGGATCCGAAAGCAGGTCCGGCTGGATTTGATTCTTTGGGGCGCGGGTATACGCATGTGAATTAGAGACTGAGCCAATCCCAATACATATTATTCTGGATCCAATATTACTTCCAGAAATTTCACCATTTCAGCCCCTTCAATGCTATTTGCCTTTAATTCGATTTTCTGGTTGCCTTTGGACAGATTTACACTTCCCAATTCGAGCTGGATTCCGCGTGAACCGATAGGAGAAGCCGGATTTATCACAAAATCGAGGTCCTTTCCTCCTAGAGTCAAACTTAAACTCCCTCCTGTGTTCGCTACATCTTTTACATATCTGACGGAGACCTTAAACCTCCCACCAGTTAACACATAAGTATTCCATACCAGACCTTGATATAAGCCGGTCCACCCAGTAACATAATAACGATCTTTTTTACCATCACCGAACTTCATCTGCGGCCCTATCTGTTTAGCGTAAAATGACAAAAGCCTATTTTTGGAAAAATTGTGATCTAAACAGATGACATCATTATCGTTTGGATTCATGCTATTGCTTTCGAGCTCTACAACCACAACCGAATCACCTTCTTCACGATCAATTCGGTCTGTAGAAATATGCAAACCATCATCCTTAACACTATAATTCTCTATTGTCTTACCCGACAAAGAGGAAACTGACTTAACTCTACCTTTCAATCCTCCAACAATCAACTCCCCCTGCTGAGGCCCATCAAAGACATGGAGATATAAAATGTTCCCTCTTTGTGTAATGACTCCCCAAGGCTGGCGAGGCAAACCGGAAGGTGCAACAGCAATAACACTTTCACGATTCCCTTTCATCCATTGACCTAATCCCTTTAAAATGGCAACATCATGACCATCGATGCTTCCATCCCCCTTAGGACCAATATTCATAAGAATATTCCCTCCCATCGCGGTCGCCTTTGCCAACAGCTTAATAAAATGTGCTGTAGATTTATGACTTTTATCTGTCGAAGAGTAACCATAAGATTCATTCGTCGTGGGTATCGCTTCCCAGTAAGCTCCGTTGGAAACCGGATAATATTCCTCCGGCCGATCTGCTGTATTCAGATAGTCGCCATAATTCTTTTCCTCCGTACGAGCCAACCTACCGTTGACAACAATAGAAGGATCCTTCATTCGAATCGCTTTGAGTATCCTCAAATTTTCCGATAGCGGCAACTTATGCGGCGTGTCAAACCACAATAAATCGGGATGATAACGTTGGATAAGTTCTTCAATCTGTGGAATTGCTTTTTCATCCACATAACGTTTAGCTTTTGTTAACCAATCAGGATGCTTGTCGAACCACTTTGCACCGCCCAGCAATTTATCTCCCCCTGGGTTATCATAATCCCAGTCATTCCCGGGAGCATCGGGATGTTCCCAGTCGAAAGCATGCGAGTAATAAAACCCAAATAAAAGTCCATGCTTACGACAAGCTGCAGCTAACTCGGCTAAAGGATCTCTTTGAAATAGCGTATTCGCTAACGAATATTCACTTGAAAATGCGGTGGGATACATTGCAAAGCCATCATGATGTTTGGCTGTGATAATAAAATATTTCATGCCTGCGTCCTTTGCCAACAACACCCATTCCTCTGCATCAAATCTTACCGGATTGAATCGTCGTGCAGAATCAAGATATTCCTGACGTGGGATTTTCATTACACGCATCAAATGCTCAGCATAACCACCACCTTGTTTTCCTTTCCATATATTGCCATACTGCGAGTAAACACCCCAATGAACGAACATACCAAATGTTGCTTCCTTCCACCTCTTGATGCGTTGCTCCCTCGTACTGGCCACTTGTTTCCACCAGTCATTTTCAGCTTCCACTAGTGCATTTTTATCACGCGCAGTAGCATCATTAAACATATTCGCAGCTTCATTACCCTCATTTACATCTTTAGTCTGCGCCATGGAAACAATTGTTCCTGAAGAAAGTAATAAAAAAAAGAAGTACTCAATTTTAAACATAATGTCGGTTTTATGGATCGCAATAAGAGTTATTCCGATTGAATTCGATCAAAAGTAACATAAAGTACGATTCGACAAGTGTACAAATTGTTCATTTTGGAGGAAATATTGATCCGAATTGCTACAAGGAAAACCTATTCTCCAATCGACTGTTTACTTAAGATGGCAAAGACACTTAAAGAGAGATGTCTAAAACTGTGCAAATATTTTATAGCAACTGATACAAGCTATTACTATTTATTGAATATTTGTCTGAAACTTTAATTCAATCATTATGGAAAAGTTAACCGCAAAAGCAAGTATACAGATTCAGAAACCTATCAACGAAGTTTTTGAGGCAATCGTAGATCCCACTAAGATGAACCACTATTTTATAAAATCGTCAACCGGACGGTTAGAGACTGATAAAACGGTCGAGTGGACATTTCCTGAGTTCCCGGATAGTTTTCCTGTCACCGGAAAAACGATCAACCTAGACGCCTATATTTCCTTTGATTGGAGCGGCGGACTCCCGAATCAATTGGTGGAAATTGTATTATCTACATTTGGAGAAAACTCTACTATTGTAAAGATTACCGAACATGAGATGAACAATGATGCAGAAGGCATTTTAATTATGATGCGTCAAACCGAGGGATGGGCCAACTTTCTCGCATGTCTGAAAGCATATCTTGAATATGATATTAATCTGAGAACGGGAGCCTTTGATTTTATGTTCCAAAAATAGTCGCTGCAAAACATAATCAAGCACAAAATTAAATCTCAAGATCATTACATAGTTCAATTAAAATTATAGGAAGACTTCTCCTAGCATTCAATGATAAATGGCACAAAATAAAACAGCATATACCGAAGCATCTGTCGAAGACTTTATCAAGACAGTTGATGACCCACAAAAACAAATGGATAGCACAGCACTTATAAAACTGATGGCAACCGCGACCGGTGAACCAGCAAAGATGTTCGGATCATCCATTATCGGATTCGGGCAATATCATTACAAATATGCAAGCGGACATGAAGGCAATGCCCCTCTGCTTGGATTCAGTCCCCGAAAATCAGCGATTTCTCTTTACGTGTACAGCGGAGGAGATGAACAGCGTCATTTAGTTGATCAGTTGGGAAAGTTCAAAATAGGCAAAGCCTGTATATACATCAAAAAATTAAGCGACATCAATGTAGAGACATTGAACCTGCTTATGTGCGAAACGATAAAGTTTATAGAAAACACCTATACGAGAATCAAAGAATAGCATCCAAATTATGGCAACGAGTATCTCAACAATAGACGAATATATCAATCAATTTGACGGGGAGAAAAAAGAATATCTGATCAAGGTGAGACAGCTTATCGCTGGCCTAGTCCCTCCTTCTGCAGATGAAACGATCTCCTATCAAATGCCGACCTTCAGATACAAGGGTAATATCATCCATTTTGCGATGAACAAAAACCATTTGGGCCTCTATCCAGGACCTGCTGCTATCGAGCACTTCATTACAGAACTCAAAAATTTTAAAACTACAAAGGGTGCAATACAGATTCCATTGGATCAACCGATTCCAACACAAATAATTACCGATATTGTCAATTTTAATATTGATAAACTTAAAGATAAACAAGGCCCCAATTGGTACCAAAGCCGAGGGAACTGGCAGGAGGCTGAAGAACTCATGCAGCAGATAATCCAGCAAACTTCCTTAAAAAAGGAATTCAAATGGGGGAGCTATATTTATACGCATAAAGGGAAAAATGTTATTGGTTGGGGTGGTTTTAAAAATTTCTTCTCCCTCTGGTTTTATAATGGTGTATTCTTAACCGATCGGGATAAACATCTCATCAGTGCCTCCGAAGGAAAAACGAAAGCATTACGGCAATGGCGCTTTGAAGACGTTAAGGATATGAATACTGAAAAAATAGCCAAATATATCCAAGAATCCATCCAAACCATTGATCAAGGAAAAGGGTTCAAACCAACAAAATCTCCAACGAAGGCCCCTACTGGTCTATTATTGGAAGCTCTGCAGACGGATCCCACCTTTGCAGAAAGTTTCCAGGCTTTAACACCAGGAAAACAGAAAGAATACATTGAGTACATCGATGAAGCCAAGCAAGAAAAAACGAAACAATCCCGTATTGAAAAAATTAAGCCGTTGGTCCTCGCTAAAAAGGGCTTGAACGACAAATACAAATAGGTGAACGCTAAAACAAAAAAAAGATGAATAATTCAATTATCCCATCCATTTGGTTCGATCAAAACGCGCAGGAAGCCTTTGATCTTTACGCTGGTACCTTCCCTAGGAGCCATATTAGCAACAGCTCTCCCATCGTTGTTGAAGCTGTCCTAAGCGGTGTGAAATTTATTGGAATAAATGGAGGTCCTATATTCAAACCCAACCCATCCATATCATTTATGGTCATTTGCGAAAGCAAAGAGGAAATTGATCGTATCTGGAATTCACTTGCAGTGGACGACAACATCTTAATGCCTTTAAACTCCTACCCTTGGAGTCCTTACTACGGCTGGCTGGCCGATAAGTTTGGTGTCAATTGGCAATTATACCTCGGTAAACTGAGCGATACCAACCAACAGGCAATTGTACCGACGCTAATGTATTGCGGAGAGCAACAAGGAAATTGCGAACAAGCGTTAGCATTTTATGCAGAATTATTTCATGATTTTCGAAGCAATGGGATCATGAAATACACAGAAGGTGAATATATCGGCTCAATCCAACATACCCAATTTTTAGTCCGGGATTTTACACTCATGGCAATGGATAGCGGTGTTCTCCAAACTTTCACCTTTAACGAAGGTATTTCACTCACTATTCTCTGTAAAGATCAGCAGGAAATTGATTATTTTTGGAATAATATCACGAAGAAAGGCAAAGAGAGCATGTGTGGCTGGTGCAAAGACGAATTCGGCGTAAGCTGGCAGATCGTACCCGAACAAATTGCAACATTACTACAGCGACCGGGGGCAAATGAAGCGCTCATGAAAATGAAAAAGATCATTATCCGGGAGCTCATTGGATAATTTCAAAAGGATTCTCAAACTGAGGAGAACAGCTATTTTAAAATAGTATCAAGAAAAAAGGGGATTATTCATCCCCTTTTATGCTTTCACTTGCAATGCCAATGCGTATAATTTCATTTGCTTAATCATGGATAGCAAGCCATTTGCCCGAGTTGGTGACAAATGTTCTTTCAGCCCTATTTTATCTACAAAATATAAATCGGCATCAACGATCTCCTTGGCGGTATGTCCAGATAGTACTTTGACCATTAAACTCACCAAACCTTTTGTGATAATCGCATCACTATCTGCGGTAAAATACACTTTTCCATCCTTTATTTCCGGGAAAAGCCATACTTTGGACTGACATCCTTTGATGATATATTCGTCTGTTTTGTATTGTTCATCAATTAGAGGCACTTCTTTCCCGAGCTGGATGATGTACTCATATTTTTCCATCCAATCTGTAAAGAAAGCAAAATCCTCAATTAATTCATCCTGTATTTCATTAATGGTCATACCTATTTTTTATTAAACTAACATATTGACCGCACGTTGGATACCTGCGACCAAAATATCTATTTCCTCTTTTGTATTATATACGGCTAAAGAAGCACGAATAGTTCCCGGGATGCCAAACCTATCCATGACAGGTTGGGCACAATGGTGTCCTGTACGAACCGCAATTCCTAATTTATCCAGAATCACACCAACATCATAAGGATGGGTACCATCAATGACAAATGAAATAACAGAACATTTCTGCTCAGCCGTTCCAATAAACCGCATGCCCGGAATTTCAGCCAACTTCTCCGTAGCGTACTGCAACAAATCATGTTCGTAGGCCTCAATATTGTCCAAGCCTATTGAATTGATATAATCGATTGCCTCATTTAAACAGATACCGGCCTCAATATTAGGCGTACCGGCCTCAAATTTAAACGGCAACTCATTATAGGTTGTTTTTTCAAAAGTAACCTCTTTAATCATATCTCCGCCACCTTGATAAGGTGGCATTGCGTTCAATAATTCCTCTTTACCATATAACACGCCTACTCCTGTAGGACCATACATTTTATGTCCGGAAAATACCAGAAAATCTACATCAAGTTTTTGAACATCAATCTGTATATGTTGAACAGCCTGCGCAGCATCGACTAAAACAACAGCACCATGTCGGTGAGCAATTGAAATCATCTCACGCACAGGATTGATTGTCCCCAGGGAGTTTGAAACATAGGTTACAGCAACTAATTTGGTTTTCTCATTAAACAAATTGCTGTAAGCATCCATATCAAGCTCACCTTTGTCGTTCATCGGAATGACCCGAATTTTACAGCCCTTTTCATCACAAAGCATCTGCCAAGGCACAATATTAGAGTGGTGTTCCATGGCAGAGATAATGATCTCATCGCCTGCTTGAATAAAAGCTCTTCCGTAACAGGTTGCTATGAGATTAATACCATCTGTTGTTCCTTTGGTAATAATGATTTCCTTATCTTCAGCAGCATTGATAAAAGTCTGAACCTTTTTTCGGGTTACCTCAAAAGCGTCCGTCGATATCTGACTAAGATAGTGCACACCACGATGTACATTACTGTTCATATCTGTGTAATAACGCACAATCGAATTGATAACAGCACTCGGTTTTTGTGTCGTTGCGCCATTATCCAAATAAACCAATGGTCTGCCGTTTACTTCTCTTTTCAGTATCGGGAAATCAGCACGTATTTTATCTATATTAAATCTTTCCAACGTTGTCTAAATAATTTATACAAAGTTAATAGTATTTTATCGAATACAGGGTGGGCAATCTGTTTTTTATGTCATTATCGATTCTGGTTTTCACGGGTTTTTCACTTCGAAAAGTAAATTTTGGCATTTTAAACAATTATAGTTAGCTTTTACAATTTATTGATGCTATTTAGTTACCTTTGTAATGATATGCAAGAATTACCTCTAAATTTATCAGAAGGCTCACGTAAAGAAGTGATGACCTATTTGGAACCGTTCATGCTCAATGAGATGAGCGAATACCTGAAGCCTGTTGAAGACATGTGGCAACCTGCCGATTTTCTTCCAGATTCTTCTAGGGACACTTTTTTTGAGGAAGTAAAAGAGTTGCAGGAAAGTGCAAAAGAACTCTCTTATGATTTGGTCGCAGTATTAGTTGGAGACACCATTACCGAAGAGGCCCTTCCAACGTACGAATCATGGTTGACAATGGTAGAAGACGTTAACAAAAACGAGCAAGGTGGATGGATGAAGTGGGTACGCGCTTGGACTGCTGAAGAAAACCGTCACGGTGACCTGTTGAACAAATACCTTTATTTGTCGGGCAGAATAGACATGCGTCAATTTGAAATGTCTACACAATATCTTATTCAAGACGGTTTTGATATCGGTACTGGTGCAGACCCTTACCGGAATTTTATTTATACTTCATTTCAGGAATTAGCAACCAACGTTTCCCATCGTCGTGTATCTGGGCTTTCTAAAAAAAGTGGTGATAAACTTTTGGCAAAAATGTGTGGTGTCATCGCATCTGATGAAGCACGTCATGCTAAAGCCTATATGTCTTTTATTTCAAAAGCAATCACCGTAGACCCGAGTGAAGTCATGATTGCATTTGAGGATATGATGCGTAAAAAAATCGTTATGCCAGCCCAGTTCTTAAGAGAAGCAGGTGAGCCCCAAGGAGAGGCATTCGCACATTTCTCAGACGCAGCCCAACGATTGGGCGTATATACTGCTTTGGACTACGTCGATATCTTGAAAGAGCTAAACAGTGAATGGAAAATAGATCAAGTTACTGGACTGAATGATAAGGGTGAGAAAGCGAGAGATTATCTACTAAAACTACCAGATCGTTTGGCTAGACTGGCTGATCGAATGAAGGTGCCAGAAAAAGATTATAAATTCAAATGGATTTATTAATATAAAAAAAGCTTGATTTAATAATCAAGCTTTTTTTATATCTAATTTTAAGGACTAGCGTACCTCCTGCATTAATTTTTTCACCAATGAGGAGAAGAGAATTAATATCACTCCAGCAATCAAGGCAGATATCCCTAAAGTTTTATAGCCATCCGTATAAGCCACCAACTTGGATGATAGTGTTCCTCCGGTATTTGCTTCGGACATTTCAGCTCCAATTTTACCAGCGAAAAACTGTCCATAAGCACTTGCCAAAAACCACATGCCCATCATCATACCAAACAAACGTTGTGGAGATAGCTTCGTGATAATGGACATTCCAATAGGTCCCAAACAAAGTTCACCAAAGGTGATAATCAACCAAGTAAAAGTGAATAAATTTAAAGATGACTTTCCATCAGCATCTGCAAAAAATCTCAGGGAGTAAAAAAGGAAAAAGCCCAAAGCCAAAAATAAAAATCCAATTCCAAATTTAATGATCGTATTCGGTTCTAATTTCTTCTTAGCAAGCCATACCCACAACAGACCTACTAAAGGGCTAAAAATAATAATGAAAAAAGAATTCGAACTATTATTGATAATATTAGGATCTATTTTAAAGAAAAGTAGATTATCCACTAGATTATCCTTCGCAAATAATGAAAGGGATCCACCACTTTGCTCATAAATCGTATTAAAAATTAAATACATAATAATGAAGATCAAAGCGGCAATAACTTTCTTTCGGTAACTATTATTCAATTTGGTTAACTCAAAGCCCAAATACGCAATAGCAGCGATACCAATTCCATACATAAAATAATCCGTAAAATTACTATTATGAATGAGTATATAAATAATCGGTAACATAACAATAGCACCTGCAATAACCAAACTTTCCTTTATTGTACGAGAAGATTTTGAGTTATGAGCCAATGGGGAATTTCCTATTGGTGCGATCGATCTCCGAATTAGAAAATAGGTAACTAATCCTATGATCATCACGATTGCAGCAGCTAGAAAACATAGGCTCCAGGAATAGTTTTTTCCCAAATAGATACACAATGCCCCACCTAACAATCCACCAATATTAATTCCAGCATAAAACATCCCGTATCCTGCATCACGACGCACATCTCCTTCTTTATAAAGCTCGCCTACCATAGAAGAAATATTGGGTTTAAAGAAGCCTGTACCAATAATAGAGCAGGTAATACCGAAATAAAAAAGATCATGGGGATTATAAGCAATGATAAGATTACCAATTGCCATAATTAATCCTCCAAAGATTAGGGATTTTTTAAATCCTAAAATTTTATCCGCAAAAATCCCTCCTATGAACGTAAACGCATATATAAAGGCCTGTATTGCGCCATATTTTAGATTGGCATCTTTTTCAAACAATCCAAGTTGATCTGTCATAAAAATGACCAAAACACCCCGCATGCCATAAAAACAAAATCGCTCCCACATCTCGATGGTAAATAAATACCATAATTGCTTTGGGTACTTTCCCTCAAAATTTTGAATCTCTTCTAGCGATTCCCTTGTACTAACCTCCATACTATTTTATATTAATCAAAAAAGCTTCTTTCGTAAAAGAAGCTTATATATTTGTTATTTAATTCCGTGCATCAATCGTTTAATCAATGGATTAAACAGCATTACTAACAGTCCTGCTAAGGCAGGAATTGCGGTAAATAAGAAGAAGAAGTAACTCAAGGAGTGTTCCTCTTGAATGGTCTCCACTTGTCCTCCCAATACGGCCGCAACCTTCTGTGCAATAGCAATCGCCAAGTACCAGATGCCAAACATAAATGCAAGCATGCGCGCGGGCACCAATTTGGATACGTAAGAAAGACCTACAGGTGAAATAAATAATTCGCCCAATGTATGGAACAAATAGGTCAGCACCAAAAATACCATCGAGATTTTAGCCCCTTGACTTATTCCCATAGATCCCAATCCAATAATCAAAAATCCTATCGCCACCAAGATCAAACCAAAGCCATATTTGAAGGCTGCCGATGGGTTATATTTGGACTCCCAAATTTTGGATACCGAGGAGGCAAGTGCAATGATAAAAAATGAGTTGAGGATCGAAAACCAGGAGACTTTAATTTCTGATGCTTCTTTATTGAATTCATTGTACAACATCCAGATTACTGCTCCCCAGATCAACCCAAAACAGATAAACAATACGATATTTGAAATGGCAATTTTGTTCCAGGTTACTTTTGCCAATTTAATCAGAACCCAAGAGATAATCGAAAGTGGTACAATCGTCAATAAACCATTTACCACATTAAAGGTTGTCAATGCAGCACCAGTAAGTGATCTATCAATATTGTCTCTAGCCACAAGAACCAACGAAGTTGCCCCTTGCTCAAAGCTCATAAAAAAGAAGACCAAGAAAAACGCTAGCAACACCACCGCAAACATCCGATCCCTGACAACCTTATCATAACGCATAATCCGTGTCACAATAAGATATATGAAGAGAATCAACGCCACAATGACCATAATATACTGACCTCTAAGAAACGGTGTATCCAAACCAGAAAACACATCAACAATACCGTTCTTAGACAAAGGATCATTGAAAGCGTATACAAAACCAATAATAGAAACTATCGCGATCAATACATAATCCCGTAGGGTAAATGGATTTCTAGTATCCGTATCCTCAGCGATAACTTTATGTTCCCCTGAGGTAGACTTATTTAAAACACCGAGATTTCCCATGAGCGGTTTTGCAAAAACAAACTGCAGCGTTCCTAAAAGCATAAAGATACCAGCCAATCCAAATCCCCAGTGCCAGCCATAAGTTTCAGCAATATATCCGCATAGCATCATACCAAAAAAAGCACCGGCATTAACACCCATGTAGAATATCGTATAAGCACCATCTTTTTTCTCCGGCAGATCTTTATACATCTCACCCAAGATAGAAGGCATATTGGGCTTAAAAAAGCCTGTACCGACAACTAGACATATCAGACCAAGGAAAAACATAATTGAGGTATCAAAAGCCATGGCAGCATGCCCCAGTGTCATAATCGCCGAGCCAATGATAACCGCTTTACGCGATCCAATATATTTATCCGCAATAATCCCTCCTAGAATAGGAGTTAAATAGAGCATCATGGCATAGGTTCCATAAAGTGCTCCTGCTTGCTGTGCAGTCCAAGACCATCCCGAGAAGGGACTACCTTGAATGACTGCCGCAGTTAAAAACTGCATTAAGAGGACACGCATTCCGTAGAACGAAAAACGTTCCCACATTTCAGTAAAGAAAAGGACAAAGAGTCCCGAACGCTGTCCCAACACATTTGACTTAAAAAAATCAGTCGACGGGCTAGTAGTCATATCCCCGTTTAATCTCCCCATAAATAATCAACCTTTATTTTTTTGATAAAATACTTACAAAGAAACAAAAACAAAATCACTTTTGACCAAAATAAAGTTGCATAAACAAAAAAAGGCAACCCTTTGGATTGCCTTTTCAGTAACAATTTTAATATGCCCTATCTTTTGTGCAATTGCTCATAAAGATCAATAACCTTTTTCTGCAATTCAATTACTTCGCCATCGCGTTGTTGTAATTTTTGCGTCAAAGCATTCACCTCATTTACATACTCTTTATCTTCTTCAGAATCTGAAGTAGATAAAAGTTGAACAACTGTCAAATTGAATAATTTTGAGATTTGATTCAGGCGAGACAAATTCACATCCGTAATCCCTGTTTCAATTTTAGAAAATGCTGGGATTGAGATATCCAATCGTTTTGCAACATCCTCTTGACTCCACCCTTTTTGGTGTCTAAGTAATCTGATTTTTTTTCCTAATGCATTCATCTGGTAGATATTTTAAACAAAAATAATAAATTACAATTAAATTTACATTAAATTATATTTTTTTCTCTAAAAATCTCTAAAAAAACGATCAGCCAACACCGACAAGTTAACCCCATTATAATTATTTAAACTCATAAGAAGTAAATTGTACCCCTTAGACTTCACGCCATCTAAAAAAGAATAGAGCCCATCCAGACTTACAACAACCTCTAAATCAGGGTTATTAAAATTATCTCTAATATTATTGGGTACATTTTCAATATCTTTATTGAGCTCTTTACAGGAATTTATATTCACGTAGACCACAGACACATCCGACTCTTTCATAGAGTTCGCATATTGTAACAAAAACGATGAATCTAAACTATCATACGAGTTTAATTCAATAATTGTGACCAATTTCTGATTAGGAAATTGCTCTTTCACGGCGTGAATACTTGATTTCACCTTGTCCGCATTGCAGGCATAATCCTGATAAACTACAGACCCCTCTGAGCTCGCAACAAACTCCAAATATCGGATCGAAGTATTAAAACTCTTTATAGCCTCAAAGAACTCTTTCTTTTTGATCCCCAACCATTCACAGATCGTATATGCTCCGGCAATATTAGACAGATTGTGCTTACCAAATACCTGCAATGGAATGTCGCCATCTGCTGTGTTGATATAGGTTACCCCTTTATTGATCGTATAATCAGGAATCTTATAGCCATGCCTATTGATCTTACAATCTTTCGTGTCTTGAAGAACTTTTTGTAAAACAAGATCCTCCTTATTATAAATCAAGGTACCTTTGGGCGGAATCGAGTCAATAAAATCTTCAAATTGTTTAATATATTCCTCTTGTGATATTTTCGAATTAAACTCACTCCATACGATACCCGAAATCAAGGCTATATTTGGTTTATAATACAAAAACTTCGACTTCGGATCGATTTTGGATGAAACATATTCATCTCCTTCGATAATAATAATCTTATTATGCTTAGTGATATCGACCAGCTTATCAAAACCTCTCAGCTGAGCACCTACCAAATAGTCAAATTCTTTTCCTAGAAATCGCATAACATGCATAACCATACTCGTTATGGTTGTCTTGCCATAACTTCCAGCAATAACTACTCGAATTTTATCCTGAGAAAGCTCCTGTATAAATTCGGGAAAAGAATAAATTTTTAGACCTAATTCTTGCGCTCGCTTTAACTCAGGATTGTCTGCCTGGGCATGAGCCCCCAAAATCACCGCATCAACATCCTCTGTTACCCTTTCCTCAAACCATCCTAGCTGATCAGGAAGCAATCCAGCTTCGATCAGATGAGAACGAGAAGGCTCCACGATCTGATCATCAGAACCAGTCACTTGATGCCCTTGTTTTGCCAATGAAATAGCAAGGTTATGCATCACACTACCACCTATTGCTATAAAATGAATCCGCATAGCTAAATTATCGCTTCACAAATTTGGCTGCACACCAATTGTTTAAAACTTTATTGGAGATAAACTCAAAGCCCGATGATACTGCAGAATCGCTTAAAATCGCCAAATCCTCCTGTTCATAGAAACCACTTAAGTATAACTCTCCTCCTGTTCGCATACTCAATGCATATTGTGGCAATTGCTCTAAAAGTATGTTGCGATTAATATTCGCCAAAATCACGTCAAAGACACGACCTTCCAACACTTCATAAGAGCCACAGAGCGCTTTGATATGCTCCTCGTGATTAAGTACCTTATTTTCAATCACACTTTCCACACATATTTCATCATAATCCACAGCTAATACGGAATCAGCTCCTTTTTTTGATGCCAGAATTGCCAGGATTCCTGTACCGCAGCCCATGTCCAAAACTTGCTTTCCATTAAAATCATTCTCCAAAATATACTGGAGCATCATCGAAGTCGTTTGGTGATGACCGGTGCCAAAAGACATCTTCGGGTCTATAATGATTTCGTATGGAAATTCTGGTCTTGCCTCATGAAAAGTTGCACGTACATAGCATTGTCCTCCCACCTCTATTGGGTTGAAGTTACTTTCCCAGAGTTTATTCCAATTCTGATTTTCTATTTCCTTTACCTCATAATCGACCTCGAGGCCGTCATAAGGCTGCAGCATCAACGTCTCTAATGCCTGCAAGTCAAGATTTGCAGCCGGAATATAGGCTGCAAATCCAGATTCGGTATCTTCAAAGGTATCAAAGCCAATATCAGCCAAATCAGATATCAACAAATCCTTTTGCCATTCTTCGCCTGATCGCATTTGAAAGATAACCTCTACGTATTTCATTTCTAAAAATTAGCCGTTAAATACTTTAGCGATATCAATAAAATCTCTCGATTTCAAAGATGCCCCTCCAATCAAACCACCATCAATATCTGCCTGCGCAAATAAATCCTTCGCATTACCAGGATTACAAGATCCTCCATATAGAATACTTGTATTCGCTGCAATCTCTTGACCATATTGATCAGCAACAACCTCGCGGATAAATTGATGAACCTCTTGTGCTTGCTCTGGACTAGCTGTCAATCCTGTCCCAATTGCCCATACCGGCTCATAAGCCAATACAACTGAAGCAAACGCTTCTTTTGATAAATGGAACAGCCCTTCAGTCAATTGTGTTTTAATAACATCAAAGAAAGCACCTGATTCACGTTCTTCTCTTGTTTCTCCAATACAGAATATAGGAGTTAAGCCATGTTTCAAAGCTATATCTACTTTAGCTGCCAATAATGCATCTGTTTCACCAAAATAAGCACGTCTTTCTGAGTGACCTAAAATAACATGTGAAGCACCAACTGATTTTACTTGTGACGCTGAAATCTCACCTGTATAGGCTCCAGACTCGGCTTGATGAATATTCTGTGCACCGATATTTACATTTGCGACATTTTTAGACAGTTGTCCAAGACTTGACAAATGAATAAATGGGCTACAAACAACCAATTCTTGATTTCCAATCACTTCATCTTTGGCCATATTGATAATTTCAGAAAATAAACTTAATCCTGATTGATAATCCAAATTCATTTTCCAATTACCAGCTACGATTTTTTTACGCATGATTTTACGATTTAATTATATTTTTTGTTAAGTTGATTCAATTTATCTTTAATCTGCTCTGAGAGCACCTTTCCCTTAGAAGTATATAGAGCCTCCACATATGCCATAAATTTATCAAACGCATAAGTCTGTGTATTCCCATCAAACACCCAAGCAAATGACGGTACAAATTTAGCATAAAAACTTGTATCTGCCAGCATGCTTCCAATCCCAATTACTGTTCCCGTATTTAAAGTCGAATTGATGCCAAGGCGTGTATAATCTCCAATAAACGATCCGCATTTTAATAACCCAGTGTCCCGGTCCCCGTTCAAAGCATAATCGTAAATAGAAACCGTCTTTAAGTTATTCTTTAGATTGGAATTAGAGGTACCGGCCCCCAAATTGCACCAATCCCCTATCACCGAGCAACCTAGATAACCGTGGTGTCCTTTCGCAGAGAAGTCGCCAATGACCGAATTTCCGATCTCCCCACCGACAACACTCTGTTCTCCAACAGAAACATTTCCATAAATGGTCGCCCCCATTTTCACAACCGCTCCTTTGCCGAGGTACAAAGGACCACGCAAATGTGCCCCCTCCATGATTGTAACATCTTCATCGATATATATTGGCCCCGTTAGGGAATTAAGTGTTACACATTCCATACTAACCTTATCCGCGATATAAAAGCGATTACCTAGTAATTGATTCGTAGCAGAGACCGTTGGAACTCGAGCATCTTGAACCAACAACTTAAAATCATTTTCTATTTCTGCCCCAGTCAACAAAAACAGGTCTTCAACACCTTTTAATATATGTACTTTCTCCCCGATCTCCCGTGCACAATAATGACCCGAATGCGTATAGCGACAGGCTAAAACATACCCTTCGTGTACCAAGACATCTCCCCGATTCAATCGCCGAATAGCTGCTAATAATCCAGCAGAGGGGACAACATTCGCTGACACCCAAACAGCCCCTTCTTCATTCTCACTCGCCAAGAGATATTGAACATCATGTCCCGACACTATTTTTTGCCATTTTTCGCGTAAAGTCAGCACACCTACCCGAAGATCTAAACAGGATTTCAAGAAAGTAAAGGGATAAAGACTCTTTTTATCAAAGGAAATAAATGGGGAGCCAAGCGTATCCAACAATTGGATCGTATCAAAGCAATCTGTAAAGAAGATTTTCACAAATTAAAAATAACAAAAAAAACCCGACAAATCCTATTTATCGAGTTCTTAATATTGTAATATACAGATCTGCTACAATTATTTTTTGTTGTAACGGCTACGGAATTTGTCGATACGACCAGCAGTATCAACCAATTTCATTTTACCTGTATAAAAAGGGTGTGATGTATGAGAAATCTCCAATTTTACAACTGGATATTCATTACCGTCTTCCCATGTAATAGTTTCTTTAGTATCAACACAAGATTTTGTAATAAAAGCATAGTCATTTGACATATCTTTAAATACAACTAATCTGTAATTTGAAGGATGCAAATCTTTTTTCATTATTATTATGATTACGTATATTCAATTATTGAGGTGCAAAGATAACTTATAAAAATGTAACTTACAACAATTACGAAGAATAATTAGTTGAATTTTTCCACATTTTAGTTAACGGCACTTATCAAGCTCACAAATGTAACAATCTTTATCCTTACACAAAGAATAATTTTGTTTATCGACTTTTTTACCTAACTTAACTTACTACAATTAAATCACTTACATACATTATGAGCAAATTAGATGAAAAAATTGCTGCATATGTTGCAGAATCAAAAAAGCTAGGCTTATCATTAGATGAAGCATTTATTGCAAAAGTAACAAAAGGAATAGGACCTTCCATTTACAATGCAGACTCTGAGACGATCGCTGCTTCAGATCCCGAAGAACTTAATCGCGTCAAACAAAATTTTCTGATCAAAAAACTGGGACTAAAAGATGGCCCCGATTTAGACAAAGCATTGGAGGAGGTTATTACTGCTATTGGTAAATCCAATAAAAATAAATACCGTGTATTAGTCTATGCACTATTGGCAAAAAAATTCAAAAAAGAATCTGTTTATCAATAAGCATCAACTGTTTTAATCCAACTCCTAACCAAAGACCATTTCTCCAAAAAATTGGGGGAGATGAAAATTAGGAGTTGGATTTTCTATTTTATTCCATGATATAAAATGCGGTTGTTTAAGAAGATCACCACATTTGTAAAAATTACCATGGATTAGTCTCCCTTTCAGATCGGCAAGATCGTCAAATTTAAATACCGAAAGCGGAATGACCTCAATCATACTCCATCGTTTATCGCCACCATGACGTGCTATTAAAGAGAAAGTACGAACCTTTTCTATCTCAGCAATATCCAATCGATTTCTAGAGGACTTCTCGGCCGGACCATAGCCAATCAAACCTGTTCCGATTAAATTAAACTCAAGATTGTAATAATGTTTACAGCCATCAAACGAAATAAAAAACTCCACACAGCTATCTTCCCACACGTTTTGATTGGTTTCAGAATATTGACCACGCAGTTGTTCTTCAACGACATCATATTGTAATACAAGACACTCTTGGGTATAGCCAATTTTAAATTGCACCTCGGGTTTATACGGGAAAGATTCACTCCAGTTATTAAACTCCAGCGAGTGTGATTCGAGATTCCCCATGAGCTTTGATAGGGAATTATAATCGAGTGTATCGGTCAGCTCCGCTGCGATAGGCAAAATGGTTAGTTTTTTCATTCAAATATATTTTTGTACAGAAAAAAAGAAGCTTCATCTACTTGATGGAAGCTTCTCAATAGGATTAAAGGTATAAAATTGTTAAATACAATCGAAAACTACCTTCCGCATAAATGCTTCATTCTTCTCCATCTCTTCAACCAATTTCAACTGTGTATTTGTACGTACTAGATTATGGTCTTCATATTTGGTTTTATAATAATGATCACCCTCTAAATAATCTGTTAAGAAGCGTACACCTTGCATATATGGTAATAAGAAAGCGCCATCTACTAATGTTTCTTTTTCTAAAGTTGTCAAAAAGTCATTAGCTTCTTCCAAATAACCTTCCGCATATGCCTTATATAGAGCGAGATTTAAGATGATTTTTGAAACATCCTTCTCATCTTCGGCAACAGGGTTAATAATCGTCCGGATAGCATCCCCAAAGTCGTACGCCACATACCCGGGCATAACTGTATCTAAGTCGATTACACATTGCATCTTATCGTGACGATCCAAGAGCACATTATTGAATTTTGTATCATTATGTGTTATACGTAAAGGGAGATCACCTTTATTTCCCAATGCAAGTATGGTTTTCATACGATCTTCACGAGTAAAGATAAAATCCAATTTATCCTTTATAGATTCGACACGGCGACAGATATCTTTAGCAATTGCCTTACGAAGATTTTCAAGTCGAAACTCTATATTATGAAAGTTGGGAAGTACTTCTACGATCAATGACGCATCTAAATCCGATAGTTGCTTTTGAAACAGACCAAAAGCACGACCACCTTCAGCGGCTTGCACTTCGGTCTCCACAATATCATAGCTTTTGGTATCCTCTATGAGGATAAACATCCGCCAATAATTACCCTGACTATCCTTTATATATAATTTTCCTTCTTTAGTAGGAACAATTGTCAACACATGATCGCTGATTCGCTTTCCTTCAGCAACTTTAACTTTCTTACTAAGATGCCTGGTGACAATCTCGATGTTATGCATCAATCCATCCACGTTAGGAAAAACATGGTGATTAATACGTTGTAATAAATGCGATATACCGCTATTTATGGTAGTAACTACACGATAAGTATCATTGATATGACCAGAACCAAATGGTTGCACTGAAATGATATCTCCTTCTAATGTAAATTGTTTTGCTGCGTTCTCTACTACTAATTGGTTAAAATCAGACATTAAACTATGTTTTTTAAATCATCAATGTGCTTGCAATATCACAAATTGAATTAATAAATGATAATTTTTATTTCAATCAAACGTTTGCATGAAATTTAATAAAATTAAGCAAACGTTTGCACTTTCATTTATCCCAAATGAAATAATATATTTGTTAATAGTAGCCAGTCTCAAGGACTGTTTTCAAACAAGTAAATAACTAATATACAAACTCCTCATATCTCAAAACAATGGATAGAAGAAATTTCATAAAATCGACTGCCATCACGACAGCTGGAATCGGTGTCCTTTCAAGTACAGACTTATTTGCCCAAACAAATGGAAAAATAAAAATCGGTTTTATCGGCGTGGGTCTTAGAGGACGTAATCACGTTCAAATTGCCCTCAACAGAGATGATTTAGAAATTGTCGCTGTCTGTGACACTCAAGAAGAATCGCTAGCACAATGCCGTAAACAATTCAATGCAAAAGGCACCAAACTTCCAAAAGAGTATACTGGTGGTGTTGATGCTTACAAAAAGATGTTAAGCAATGAAAAATTAGATGCTGTTATTATTGCAACGCCTTGGCAATTCCACAAAAACCAAGCTATCGATGCAATGAAAGCTGGACTATACGTAGGTTGCGAGGTTATTGCAGGTCTGACGTTACAAGATCACTGGGATATTGTGAAAGTATCCGAAGAAACTGGAAAGCCTTACATGACCCTAGAAAATGTCGCATTCCGTCGTGATGTACTTGCGGTATTGAATATGCACAGACAAGGACTATTTGGTGAATTGTTGCACCTGGAAGGCGGTTATCAGCACGATTTACGCGAGGTATTATTCAATGACGGAAAAGCCTATTATGGCCATGGCGTTGAATATGGTCCTAAAGCGATTTCTGAAGCACAATGGCGTACACAGTTCAATATCGACCAAGATGGTGACCTATATCCTACGCACGGTTTAGGCCCAATCATGCAATTTGCAGATATCAACAAGGGCAACAGATTCACACATATCACTTCTTACTCAAGTAAGGCACGTGGATTGGCAGCCTATGTAAATAAAGTTTCCCCAGGGCATCCCAATGGTAAGATCAATTACAAAAATGGTGATATCACACAAACAATGTTACAATGTGCAAATGGCGAAACCATGTTGTTAACCCATGATACGCACTTACCGAGACCTTACTCTATCGGTTTCCGTGTACAAGGAACAGATGGTATTTGGATGGATGTTGCCAAAGGTATTCACATCGAGGGTAAATCCAAACCACACACTTGGGATTCTGCAGACGAATGGGTAAAGAAATATGATCACCCAATCTGGCAAAAATACGAAGAGGTAGCAAACGGTTCTGGCCACGGTGGCATGGACTGGTTTGTATTCAATGCGTTCATTCAAGCAGTAAAACAAAAGGTACAGACACCAATTGACGTCTATGATTCAGTAACTATGAGTGCTGTATTCCCATTATCTACCGAGTCTATTGCAAAAGGAAATAAAACGTTGGAATTCCCTGATTTCACAAAAGGAAAATGGAAAACCAAGAAAAATACTTTTATGTTAGATGACAGTGGAATGTAATTGAAAAAACATTCTTATTATTATAAAAGCCGTATTGAAAGATATACGGCTTTTTTTATAAATGCTTAACATAGTCATAATAATCCTACTTTTTAGCCGGTCTTTTCCGTAAATTAGCCCTAGCAAACAACTTTTTCAACTCATTATGCTTACTGAAGCAATTATTATTTTAGTACTGATTATTCTAAACGGAATATTATCGGCATCAGAAATATCCATCGTATCCAGCAGAAAGGCAAGATTACAGGCTGAAAGCGATAAAAACAATGCAGCCGCTAAAATCGCCCTCAACCTGAAAGAATCGCCCAACAGCTTTCTATCCACTGTACAAATAGGCATTACCCTTATCGGTATCCTGACTGGATTTTTTTCCGGTGGTAGTATTTCATCTTATCTAGTCGAAATTTTTAATAAATCCAGCATTATAGCACCATATAGCGAACAGCTCGCTGTAATCATCGTTGTCTTTATCATTACCTACTTTTCTTTGGTCCTTGGTGAACTCGTCCCTAAACGTATTGGTATGGCTATTCCAGAGAAATATGCCATGCTTATTGCTTATCCGATGAATTTGCTGAGCAAGATCGTTAGACCATTTGTTTGGCTACTCAGTATGTCAACAGAATTTATTGTCAAAATTCTAAATATCAAAAGCAATAGCAACAGTGTTACTGAAGAGGAAATAAAGGCACTTGTAGACGAAGGTGTTGATAGTGGAGTCATCGAAGGGATTGAACATGATATTGTCGACCGACTATTGAGTTTGGGAGACAAAAAAGCAGTCAACCTGATGACTCACCGCAAAAATATTGTTTTCCTGGACCTCGAAGATACTTTTGAGGAAAATAGAAAGATTATATTGGACAACGATCATTCTATATATCCTGTCTGTGAAGGTGGTCTTGACAATATTAAAGGGGTTGTTCATGTCAAATCATTACTCCGCCAATCTCTCCAAAACGAACCATTTGATCTAAGAGCACTTATGTTACCGATCAAGTTTGTTAATGAGTTCAGTTCCTCCTATAGTATTATGAATACCTTGCGCACATCCAGTATACATCAGGCGGTTGTCATTGACGAATATGGCTCACCTCAGGGGATTATTACTTTGCGGGATATCGTTGGTGACCTTGTCGGTAACATCACAGAAAGCGACCTAAGTGCTCGTCCAACAATACGTCGATTAGAAAACGGTGATTATGTTGTCGACGGACAGTATCAGATCGAGGACCTACTGGATGAATTTGAAATCGGTCTATCTGAAGAAGATGAAGATGAGATCAACAATGTGACCACCGTCGGAGGTTTGGTATTTTTAAGATTGGACCATGTCCCCGAAGAGGGTGAGCGTGTACGATTTAAAAACCTCATTTTTGAAGTACTCGATATGGATGGACACCGCATCGATAAACTACTTTTAAAAGTCGAAGAATAGCGCATTAATATGCTTTAATGTAACAACACTGACTAAGCATAAGAAAGAAGGGCTGATCATATGATCAGCCCTTCTTTCTTATGAAAAGTATCAAATTTTGCTAATTGATACCGTGCATCATTTTTTTCAATATTGGGTTAAACACAATCAATAGCAGTGCGGTAACCCCAGGAACTATGGCAAATATCATAAAGAAATAAGACATTGAATGTTCTTCTGTAATTCTATCAATATAGGAGCCTAAAAATCCGCCAATAAAGTTAGCAATCGCCGAAGCACAGAACCAGCAACCGAAAAGAAGTCCCAAAAATTTCTTTGGAGAAAGTTTACTGACGTAAGACAAGCCAACAGGTGACAGACAAAGCTCGCCCGCCGAGTGGAAAAAATAAGCGATTACAAGCCAAATCATGCTAACAGACGCTGTTTTCGCCCCTTGCGGAACTTCGCTCGCCCCATAAGCCAATGCTGCAAATCCGATACCTACTAATATTAAACCTAGCGCAAACTTAACAGGTCCAGATGGATTCCATATTTTCTCCCAAAATTTACTGAACGACGATGCAAGTGAAATAATAAAAAATGCATTCAATATCTGAAACCAAGAGGCCCCAACTTCTGAACCGGTTATACCAATTTCCCTAAATACTTTCCATAAGCCCAAACACCAAATTATTCCGAACGAAACACCAGTAAATAAAATTGTCAATGGATATTGTTTATAGATCTTTCTAGCCAATGCTGTTAAAACAATCGTTACAATAACAATGGGCACAATGGTTAAAATAGTATCAATCCATTTAAATGTTACTGCTGAACTTCCAGACAACACTCTTTGCGTATAATCTTTAGCAAAGATTGACATTGAGCCTCCAGCTTGTTCAAAAGATAGAAAGAACACCACACTAGCCAACATAAATATGGTGACAACAATTAATCTATCACGGACAACATGCGCAGGAATAACCTCCTCCTCTTCTTCATGGTTTTTAATTTTTTTCTCATGATAAGCCTGAAGTTCTTTCGGTGAATCCCCGATGATTCCGAATATCTTTTGTCCAAAATAAAACTGCAACATACCGAAAAACATAAATACTCCGGCAAGCCCAAAGCCATAATGCCAGCCTATCTTTTCACCGATGTAACCACATAGAAGCATACCTAAGAATGAACCTGCATTGATCCCCATGTAGAATATCGTATAACCGGCATCCTTTTTAGAACTTTGATCTGGGTAAAGATTGCCCACCATAGAAGAAATATTGGGTTTAAACATCCCATTACCCAAAATCATCAAAACAAGACCAAGATAAAAGAAGTTCGAATTTACTCCTTCAAATGCCATAGACAAATGCCCCAAAGTCATCACCAAAGCTCCGATCAAGATTGCCTTTTTAAAGCCCGTCAGCTTATCCGCAATCATTCCACCTATCAATGGTGTCAAATAGACAAAGCCAGTATACAAACCGTATAGTTTCATGGCCCGTTCGTTACTCCATTCCCATCCTCCATCAGCAATAGAACTTATTAAAAACAAGGTCAGCAATGCCCGCATACCATAGTAACTAAACCGCTCCCACATCTCCGTAAAGAATAGCACAAATAATCCGGCAGGATGTCCATTTACCATCTTGTCATCGATTCCCTGCTTAGCAAGATGCGCTACAAGAACTTGATCTTTTTCTTGATTCATATAATTTCAATAATTGTTTTATAACTCAGGTTTTGTTTTTATTTTGATAAAAATCGCTTGAAGATACACTATTTTTCTATGAATTAATCAATTCCATGCATTATCTTTTTTATTTTTTTATTACCTAGAATAAGAAATACCGCAGCTATCATCGGAATCACTGTAAACACAGCAAAGAAATAAGACATTGAATGAGATTCGGTAATCTTATCAATATATGACCCAATAAAGCCGCCTATAAAATTAGCAATGGCGTTGGCACAAAACCAAAAACCAAACAATAGTCCAAGGAATTTTTTTGGCGATAGCTTACTCACATACGATAGCCCAACCGGACCTATGCATAATTCGCCCACCGTATGAAAAAAGTACGCCAGCACCAACCAGATCATGCTAACAGAGGCCGTCTTTGCACCGGTAGGAATCTCTGAGCTTCCAATAGATAAGGCCGCAAAACCAACCCCAACCAATGTCAGTCCCATGGCAAATTTAATCGGACCAGAAGGATTCCATACTTTCTCCCATATTTTACTGAATGATGTTGCCAGCGTAATGATAAAGAATGAATTCAACATGGGAAACCAAGATACAGTAACTTCCGAATTCATACCATAATATTCCCGATAAACTTTCCAAAGACACAAAGACCAGATGATCACAAAAGAAATGCTCGAAAAAATTATAATCATAGGATATTTACGAATAATTTTCTTAGCCAAAACAAACAATACCCCAGTAATTACCACAATTGGCAACACCGTCAATGCAGCATCAAACCATTTAAATAAAATTGCCACTTCTCCACTTAAAACCCGCTGTGTATAATTTTTTGCAAAGATCGTCATAGAGCCGCCTGCCTGTTCAAAAGCTAAATGGAAAACGATACTCGACAACATAAAAATGGCAATGACCAGCAACCGGTCACGAACAATATACTTTGGATTTTCTTCTTGCCCCGCCGTAATCTCCTCCGTTTCCTCCTGCCTTTCTGGTGTATTTCCAATTTTTCCAAAGATCGGTTGTGCGAAATAGAATTGCAACATCCCCAAGAACATAAATATGCCCGCAAGTCCAAAACCGTAATGCCAGCCAATCTTTTCCCCAATATATCCGCACAACATCATACCCAAAAATGCTCCACCATTGATGCCCATATAGAAGATCGTATACCCTGAATCCTTTTTACCACCTTTATCAGGATATAATTTCCCAACCATGGAAGAAATATTTGGTTTAAACAAACCATTTCCCAAAACAATCAGTACCAAACCCGCCAAAAAGAAACTCTTATTAAGTCCCTCTAAAGCCATAGAAATATGCCCTAGGGTCATAATTATCGCGCCAACCATGATGGATTTCTTGTAACCGGTGAGTCGATCAGCAATAATTCCACCGAATAGCGGTGTTAAAAATACCATTCCGGTATACAAGCCATAGAGTTTCATTGCCTCCGAATTCGTCCAGCCCCAGCCCTGCTGTGCAATGGTAGAAACCAGAAAATTCACCAATAGCGCCCGCATACCATAATAGCTGAAACGCTCCCACATCTCAGTGAAGAATAATACAAACAAGCCCGCAGGATGCCCTTGTACCAATACATGCTCTGCTCCTACTTTTTTCAAATGGGTTTCAAGAACAGCATTTTTTTCAAAATTCATGTTTTTTTTAATAGTTGTTTTTCAAAATAAGGTAGCGCGATTTCCATTTATTGTTCTTTCATCAGCAAATGGAAAAATCTGATGCTCTTCATTACATAGAGAGGCTGTTCAATTATCTTCATCCCTATCGATCGGATAATGAAGACTAAAATAGGATTCTAACGAGTGAACTGCTCATTTAATACCGCTTCCGTACAAAGTAATATATAAACCAGCATCCCATACAAATAGTAAAGTTCTTTTCATCGACTGAAAAGAACCCTACCATTCTGTGTTATATTAAATCAATGGCCGCAAACGTTCCAATAATTTTTTAGTAGCAAAAATACCCTCTTCTTCACTCAGCTTACTTCCTTCGTATTCGATTCCCACATAGCCCTTGAATTTTGCTTTTTTAACAATCTTCAACATGCGCTCATAATCAATTTGCGTTTCATTACCATTAGCATCAAAATCGTGCGTTTTAGCACTTACACCATGTGCATAAGGCATCAGATCTGTTACACCTTGATAACGGTCATATTCATAAAAATTACCAAGATCCGGTAGACTGCCACAATACTTGCTCCCGACAGCTTTTAATGTACTGGCTAACCAGTCACCATGTGAAGAAATACCACCATGATTTTCTACGATAATACTGATTCCGGCCTTTTTACCGATATCAGATAATGTCGTTAAACTTTCGACAACACGTTTACTCACTTCCTCAGGCGTTCCTTTTCCAGCCGCGTTGACACGAATTGCATGACAACCTAAGAAATTAGCCGCAGAAATCCACTTATAATGGTTTTGTACCGCTTGTTTTCTCTTTGTCTCATCTTCATCACCGAGATTTCCCTCACCATCAATCATAATGAGCACATTACGAACACCATTATCTTTTGCACGCATATTTAGCTCGGTAAGGTAATTATTGTCATTAGCCTTGTCTTTAAAAAACTGATTTACATATTCAACACCATAGATGCCATATTTTTTTGCCGCTAATACAGGGAAATCCAAATTGTTCAAATCTCCTTTGAATAACGATTTATGCAATGACCATTCAGCTAGGGAAATGTCAAACCAATCTTTCTTTGCTGCTGCAAAACTCTCCATTGAAGGAGCTAACGCTATACCAGCAGATGCTAATGCAAGGTTTTTAAGAAAATCTCTTCTTGAATTCATGTGTTTAGATTTAATGTGTTATTTATATATTTCCCCAACCAGTAGTCAATACATCAACAAGGTGCATTGTCTGAATAGGTAATTTATGTTTATCGATATATGATTGCAGCTGCAGCAAACAAGATGAATCAGTTGAGATGATGTAATCTGCATTCAAATCAAGTGCATTACGCACTTTTTGCTCAGCCATTGCTGCTGATATTCCTTCGAATTTTACGGCAAAGCTTCCACCAAATCCACAGCATGTTTCACTATCTTTCACTTCCACCATTTCCAGTCCTAAAACCTTATCCAATAATTTCCGTGGCTCATCTTTAATTTTGCACTCACGTAAAGCCGAACAAGAATCATGGTATACCGCAACACCCTCCAATTCAGCTCCAAAATACTCTTTTTTCAGTACGTTTACTAAAAAATCAGAGATTTCCATCACTTGTTGCTGGATTTTATGACATTGATGAGAGTCCGCCGAATTTGCGAATAAATCATGATAACCATGCCTAACCATACCTGTACAAGATGCTGAAGGAGAGATAATCACATGATCTCCCGAGAAATCATCTAAAAACTTCCGTCCAACCTGTTTTGCATCATCCCAAAATCCAGCGTTATAAGCAGGCTGACCACAGCATGTCTGCTCGGGATTGTAGACGACCTCACAACCGACCTTTTCTAATAAACGAACCGTATTAAAGGCGGTCTCCGGATAAAGCTGATCTATAAAACAAGGAACAAAAAGTTCTACTTTCATATTTAATTTAATCAATAAAATTAAGATTTATTGGACACTAATATCCGCACCAAAAGTAACAATCCAATTACAAAAAATAAAGAAAGAACCAATGCAGAATACCGAATGTTATGTGTTACCTGTTCTATAAACCCGAATGAGAATAGTCCAATGACAATAGCGACCTTTTCAGTAACGTCATAAAAAGAAAAGAAAGCAGTCGTATCTTTGATATCTGTCGGGATTAGTTTCGAATAGGTTGAACGCGATAGTGACTGAATTCCACCCATGACTAAACCGACCAGTGCAGCGATGATATAAAACTGAAGTGGGGTTGCCAAATAGAAGGCCGAGATACAGATTCCTATCCAGATCATTACCACAACAATCAAAACCTTAATATTTCCAAAAAGCGTGGATAAATACGACATCAAAAATGCACCTAAGATCGCTACAAGCTGAATAAGAAGAATTGTAGCGATCAACCTTTCCGCACCTAGATGTAGTATTTTCTCCCCAAAAGAAGAGGCCACAATCATCAAGGTCTGAACCCCAATAGCATAAAAGAAAAAAGCCGGTAAAAACTGTTTGATTTCAGGAATTCCTTTGATCTTTTGAATCACATGCCCGAATTCATCCCGTACATTTTGCACAAAACTCTTACCGGTGTTATTCTCAGTCGCGTCGATTTTGGGTAAATATTTAAACGGAATCATTGAAAAGCCAAGCCACCATACCCCAACCATTAGAAACGATATACGAGCCGGCAATGAAGCATCTATAATACCAAACCATTCGGGTTTAAGCACCACTATAAAACAGAGGATCTGTAAAGTAACACAGCCGATATAACCGTAAGCAAAACCCTGCGCACTTACCTTATCTTGCTGATCGACAGTCGCCAATAACGGTAAATAAGAATTGTTAAACAAAACACCGCCAATATAACCCATCGCAGCAAGAACGAAACAGATAATACCTATTTCCAAAGTATCAAGTTTGAAGAAAAATAGACACATACATGCAACCGCTCCAACATAGGTGAAGAATTTCATTATCTGTTTCTTTTTTCCTTTTGCATCAGCGTACGAAGAAATAAAAGGCAAAGAGAAAGACATCAATAGATAGGCAAAGGCCAAAGAAAAGTTGGAAAGCGCGGTATTGACGACCTCTATCCCAAAGAAACTGACCACATCACCATGTTCTTTTGTCGTCGTAATTGCAGTATAATAAACAGGGAATATCGTGGAAGTAATAACAAGGTTGTAAGCAGAATTGGCCCAATCGAACATGGCCCAAGAACGAATCAATTTTTTATTGTTTTTTACAATTGCTTCCATTTAAATTGGCTTAATAAGTTTGACGAATATAAGTAATTATTTTAGCCATTTCTTTACGAATTGCACTTGCTCGATCATCTATATAATTATTGTTCATAAAAGAAAATGCCAAGCGTCGTCCTGTCCGTGTGATTAGATAACCACTTTGATTATAGACCGAAGTTATGGTGCCTGTTTTAGCAAAAACAAAAGGTTCACCGAGATCTTTGCTATAGGTACGTTTCAGAGTACCATCAACACCGCCAGCGGGGAAAAGCCGAAAGCGTTCCTTTTCATCAGGCAGTTTATTTTTCAAGAGCACCAATAGATCTACATTATTCTGCGGAGTCACCTTGTTATAGGACGACAGACCCGAACCATCAAAAATAGCGACCTCTGCCGAAAAATATTTATAAACGTTATTCTTCATCCAGTCCCGCACCAAATAAGTATCAAATTGACCAAATTGTTTCCACGAACACATCATCAAAAACTGTTCAGCAATAAAATTATCACTTGGCAACATCATTTCACGGATTAGATTTTTGGTACTGCCTGAATAGAGTATCTTGGTATTGTTTGGTTTTTGGTAAGACAATAAGGTCACAGATTTACCTAGACTATCCGACAATAATTTAATAAATAAGCTGTCGGAATAGATAAAGGGGACTTCATTGACATAGCCGCTCGGAACGGGGCGTTTGGACATCCAAAAGGAATTGGCACGAAATGAGCGGGAAAGTTCGAAATCGCCGGACTTGGGCTCCGGCAAAAAGTCTAATGCATTTTGAAAGCTCGCTGGAGAGGTTACTAGATAATTGTAACCTTTTTGCCGAAAAGTGACCACATTGCCATAAATAGGAAATGTACTGATTTCAGGTTGATAGTAAGCTTCAAAATCTTCCATGGCCCAACCATGTGCAAAAAACTTATTTTTCATAGTCCCCGGTACGACAAAAATGCGTTTGTTTGTATTTTTCAAAAAGTTATATACCACTCGGGTATCTAATCTATTATGTAAAAATGTTGGATCACCTGTCCCCCAGATAAGTAGCGAATCTCCACGTTCCACATATTCCAATCCGGGTATTGAATCCCCCAACAGTTCTATTGCAGCATAGGTTGTATACATTTTTGTATTGGAAGCAGGTGTAAAATGCTTATTGCCATTCATGTCCATGACATATTTATTGGCGTTTAAATCATACAAGGAAAACCCGAAGAAATGATCGTTTAGTATCTTGGATTCCTGGAATAATCGATAAACATCGTCAAAACCCTGAGCTTTTGCGTTAAAAGTAACAGCCGGAATAAACCAGAGCAACAACAATACACTTAAAATTTTTTTCATCAGTTCAAACATACAAAAAACTGTAGGAACTCTTTTTCATCAACTGCCAAAATTCAGATACAAACTGTATCTAAAAAGAAACGGAGGGA
>NZ_DIIM01000013.1:13701-234494 GCF_002420705.1 Sphingobacterium sp. UBA5670 | reverse complement strand
TCCCTCCGTTTCTTTTTAGATCCGATCAAGTATTAATATCCCTGATTTTGTATCAAAGCACCTCCACTTCTGTCAATCTGCGATTGCGGAATTGGGAAGTAGTCATTTTGTGGCTTATAATTCAGACCTTTGTAACGGGACATAAAACCACCTTCAAACGTTGCATAACTTTCCAATACAGTTTTTGCCTCACCCCAACGCACGAGGTCATAGAAACGATGTCCTTCCATCGCTAACTCAAGACGGCGCTCAAAACGAACAGCTTTGCGTGCATAGTTTTGGTCAGGAAAAGAAGTATAGGGTTTTACCACATATACGGCCGCTGCTACATTATCGCCCGTCGTTTTAGGAGGTAATTTAGCCGCACGCTCACGAACTGCATTTACCAGATTCATTGCTGCACCCAAATCCCCCAATTCAACCTGACATTCTGCAGCCATTAAGAAAACATCAGCTAAACGAATAATATTGACATCCAAATCTGTAATATAGGCAGCCCCAGATGCTGTATGCGTTGCATGCAAGCTTTTAGGAATCATTGTTTTTATACCAACAAATGGTCCCCCTGAGCTCACTTCACGAATCCATGCATCACCTGGCATGACACCATAATCATAGAAATTTACACCTCTACGGCCAACCGTATAATCTAAACGTGGGTCAAAACGAAGCGTCACATCAAGTTTATAAGTCTTCTTAGCATCATCAGACAAACCAAAGTCTGATTTATATGGATTATTACGGTAAGAACCGTCCAATAATGGTAATCCATTCGCATCAACTTTATATGCATTGACGAGATCAATAGTAGGCTGATAGAAACCACAACAACCAACAGGATTACTTCCGTTTAATCCAGACAACATATCACCGACATTGGCATTATCACCAGATCCATCAGGATTGATCACGTGTTTTGAGACCAACAATGCTTCTGGACCATCTTTTGTAAGGACATTAAAGTTGTTTTGATAAGGCATCGTACGAAGATCTTTTGCTCCGATAACCTCCTTAAACAAAACCAGCGCATCCGCATACTTTTTCTGATAGAGGTAAACTTTACCCAGATAAGCTTTCGCGATATTCTGATCCATGCGCCCAGCCTGGCTATTAATTTTTGTCGCTGGCAGATTGGCAATTCCGGCTTTTAAATCATCAATAATTTTAGGCAACACATCATCTTTATTCGGTTTCGTTTTAGCCTCCTCGTCTGTTGTATTCTCATCAACGTAAGCTAGATTTTTGAAAACACGCCATAAATAAAAATAATAGTGCGCCCGCAAAACTCTTGCTTCACCTTCTATTTCTTTCGCGCGTGCGGCAGTAACGGTTTTTCCGCCTGCTTGGTCAGCTTTCAAAATGCGCAAGGTATTGTTAGCCCTCAGTACGCCTTCATAATAAACTTCCCACATCTGGCTCAAGTTATCATTAGAACTATTTGGCGTATGGAATTCGATCATATTCATGTTCGGTTGATCCGTAGCCTCAGATCCTTTGTGTGCATTATCTCCAGCAACCTCCCCAAACAACCATTGACTTGGTGCCGAAGAGTAATTCCCCCAGGTACCGTTTACATTCCCATTTAATATACCGTATGCACCGATAAGGGATGCTTCTATACCTTTTGAATTTACAATTTGAGACTCAGGCAATTCGGCTTGCGGATCGCGCTCCAAAAAAGATTTCCCACAAGAGGCTAATAAAGTCAATGATATACCTAAAACTGTAATTATATTTCTTTTTTTCATTTCAATCAAATTTTAACTTAAATCACTAAACCCTTAAAATCCTAGACTAACACCCAACATGTATTGGCGAGCCTGTGGATACACACCGAAGTCTACACCCAAAGCTGGGTAAGTCGACGGTGTTGCCGTAACTTCTGGATCAAGTCCCTCATATTTAGTAATCGTAAACAGATTTGTTACCCCCACATACGCGCGAAGTTTCTTGATGCCAGTATTATTACCGAAAACCTTATTGGTATCGAAGTTATAGCCAACTTGGAGATTTTTCAGTTTTAAGAAACTTGCATCCTGTACATAATAGCTCGAAGAAGCATACTCGTATGCTGAAGCATTTCTCACCTGTGAAGGGATCATACTACTGCTGTTCGTTGGACTCCATTCATCCAGTACACGTGTACTTTTTTGACCTCTAAACACACCAAAATCTGTAAAGTACCTTGTTGCTTCATAGTTTTGATTACCCTTTGAGCCATAGAAATAAGCCATAAAATCAAAGTTTTTATAAGCCGCATTGATATTGAATGAATACACAAAATCAGGATGTGGGCTACCGATAACTGTACGGTCATTTGCATCAATTTTTCCATCGCCATTGACATCCTCAAATTTAAGCCCACCAGCTCTAGACTTTCCATCCTCATATTTAGCGACACTCGCATTGTTCATATCCGCTTCCGAATAAATACCAATTACTTTATAGCCATAGAAAGCACCAAGAGGCTCTCCTGGTTTTAAGATGGAGGTCTCCATACTTCTAAAACTACCGTACACTTGTTGAGTTACTGACGGTGCCAAAGAAACAATCTTATTCACGTTACGCGAAATAGTAGCGGACAGATCCAACTTAAATGCACTTTCTTGACGTCTACCATAATGATAGTTCAATGAAAACTCAATACCTTTATTTTGCATATCACCAATATTGACATAAGGTGATCCGGCACGACCTGCAGCAACAGCAGGTAAAGGCAATAGGTACAGCATGTCTTTGGTCTTTTTATTGTACCAATCGAAAGATCCATCAAAATCACCTTGTGCAAGTGTAAAATCTACCCCGAGGTTTAATGCAGATACTTGTTCCCATTTTACGTCAGGATTACTGTAAGCATTGTGCCACATACCAGAAGTCAAACTTCCGTCAATAGGATATGAAGACGAATTAATAGCAACCTGATAGCGATTCAAATATTGATTAGCTGGAATACGTTGATTACCCGTGACCCCATAACCCGCTCTGATTTTCAAATCTGAAAGCCACGAAATACCTTTCATGAATTCTTCTTCCGACAAGCGCCAGGCAGCACTCGCACCAGGAAATGTTCCGTATTTATTGTTCGGCCCAAAATTCGAAGAACCATCACGACGCACTGTTGCACTTAAGATATAACGATCTTTGTAAGAATAATCAACCTTGCCAAACACCGAAAATAAGGAACCTACAGAACCGCTACCTTCACTCACGCGACCCGTTGAAGCAGCATCTAGGTAAAGATAATCAAGCGATGACATCGTGAAAAAGCCATTTCCTTTTCCTCTTATCTGTCTATTTCTATTCTGAATAGCTTCCGTACCGGCAAGAATGCTTAACGTATGCGCCTCATTAAATGTTTTTTTATAATTTAAAGTATTTGTCCAAGTCCATTCTTTATTCAGTCCAAAAAATTCATTAATTCCATTGTTAAAACTTCCTTCTGTAAATTCAGGATTTGGATAGGTATACGAAACACCATTATAGTTTTCATACTTCATACCAAAACTGCTACGGAAGGTTAATCCTGAGACAATATCAAATTCTCCAAAGACATTTCCGAAAAACATATTGCTCTTATTTTTATTATCCTTGGCGCGATAAGCGATAGCGACAGGGTTTTCTCCATTGCCATATTGCCCGCCGACAGATCCTGCAAAATTTCCACCTTCATCATAAACAGGAATAATATTATGAATACGATACGCAAAACCCAAAGCACTACCTTCACCGATATAATCACCCGCAGTATTGGTATTTACCCCCATACCAAATCCCTCCGTAAAACTGTACTGCATATTTTCACCGAAACGAAGTTTATTATTGAAAGCAGAAAAGCGAGTGTTGGAGCGAAGGTTGTACTTTTCAAAACCTGTATGGATAATTGTACCTTTTTGTTTTAAATATCCTCCCGAAATCGCATAAGAAGCATCTTCCCCCCCGCCTAAGACACTAAGTTGGTGTGACTGCGTAGGTGCATTCTGAGATAAAGCATCAAACCAATTTGTTCCGGCCTTGTTTGCTTTTGTAATTTGATAAAAATCGCTTCGGCTGCTCGCATCGTATTTATATTTTGACATATCCACATCTGCGGCAGTAATCACGTCCTTTCCACCGACTTTAGGTCCAGCAATAAGGTAATCAGGCATCACATTGTTTGTTCCGTCCAATCTATTTTCAATATCCAATGTTTGTTGTGGAGATAACATTTTTGGAAAACGTCCACTGTTTGGAACCTGGATACCATAATAAGAGTCAAGGTTGAATTGAGGTTTTCCGCTTTTACCGATTTTTGTGGTAATAATAACAACGCCATTATTGGCACGTGATCCGTAAATTGAAGCTGCCGATGCATCTTTCAGCACTTGCATTGTCTCAATGTCATTTTGGTTCAACCAGCTTAATTTTCCTTCGTAAGGTACCCCATCGATGATGTAAAGTGGTTCGTTGTTGTTGATCGTACTATAACCACGAATTTTAATCTGTGGCGTAGACCCAGGAGCCCCATCTACTACAATTTGCACCCCAGTCGCACGCCCTTGCAAAGCTTCGACGGCACTCGCTGCTGGTGTAGTTTTCAACTCTTTCACGTTGACAACAGCAACAGCTCCAGTCAAATCTTTCTTGCGCTGCGCCGAATAGCCAGTCACAACGACTTCTTCCAAAGCATCTTCTGAACCGCTTAATGAAATCGCAAGATCAGCTTTTGAGGAAACAGTTACCTCGGTGCTTTTGTAACCAATGTAACTGACAACAAGCACATCACCGACTTTTCCCTGGACAGTAAATGCCCCATTTTCATCTGTCGATGTACCGGTGCTACTCCCCTTGACTTTGACAGAAACACCAGTAATCCCCTGACCTGTAGCGGCGTCCTTTACAACCCCCTTGATAGGCGTCTGTTGTACGTTTTTGGTTTTCATTAACGAAACGACTTCAACCCTGCCATGGTTGGTTAATCCGCTGGCAAATGCATGCGTAGTCATTCCTCCCCCGATGAGAAGAGAACTCATAAGCAGAAACCTCTTATTGAACTTTTGGCTCAATATGAGATCAAAACAGCAATTTTTGTCCGTTTTTTTCATCATAATTTTACTAAATAGGTGGTTTAAAAAATTTATGTTTATTCTTTAGTTGTTTTAGTTGATATTGGTTTATTTAAGTTTTTGGTCATTTTTTTAGGTCTGACGACAACGATGCGATATCGTTGCCTGGTTCAGCACCCTTGGTTATTCATTTTTTTCCTTAGTTGGTTATTCCGCAGATATGTTAAAATCTGTTAAATAAATGTAAAGAATAATAAATGTAAAAAAAAAGGAAAAATCTTAATTAATTTACAAAGCGCTATAAATCAAGTTATTGTATTTTATACACTAAGCCAAACTGCAATACTATTGTTACATAAGTATATCTTTTTGTTTTCGGCAATTGGAATCTTTACCGAAAATCAACCAGCATTGTCAAATATTCCACAAATAGGCCCAAATAAGTTAAAAGCTCCTTATATTTGTTGTTGATGAATGTAAGTAATTTATTAGAACGGGCGCTCCGATTTGAGTTCCTATCAAAGGAAGAAGGTGTTTTTTTATATCAAAATGCACCTACAGCTGATTTGACTTTCGTAGCCAATGAATTGCGTAAGATACAAGTGCCTCATGGTAAGGTTACCTGGCAGATCGACAGAAATGTCAATACCACAAATGTGTGTATTGCAAATTGCAAATTTTGCAACTTTTTCCGCCGCCCTGGCCATGAAGATAGTTACATTACCGACATTGAAAGCTACAAGCAAAAGATCGAGGAGACTTTTAAATACGGTGGTGACCAATTACTGCTGCAAGGTGGCCATCATCCGGATTTGGGTATTGAGTTTTACAAAAACCTTTACCGACAATTAAAAGAGCTTTACCCGACACTAAAATTACATTCTCTTGGTCCACCTGAAATCGCGCATATTTCCAAGTTGGAGAACATGAGCCATATTGAAGTGTTGACGCAATTGAAAGAAGCAGGGCTCGACTCCTTACCTGGAGCTGGAGCCGAGATTCTTAATGATCGTGTAAGGCGCCTAATATCAAAAGGAAAATGCGGTGGTAAAGAATGGTTAGACGTTATGCGTGCTGCCCATAAAATTAATTTACCAACCTCAGCGACTATGATGTTTGGCCACATCGAAACAATAGAAGAACGTTTCGAACATTTAGTATGGATTCGTGAAGTACAGGACGAAAAGCCGCGGGAATCACATGGATTTATAGCCTTCATCCCATGGCCTTTTCAAGACGATGGTACGCTATTAAAGAGGCTTCGCGGCATCACCAATAACGTAACGAGTGAAGAATATATCCGTATGATTGCCTTGAGCCGTATTATGCTCCCTAATATAAAAAACATACAAGCTTCCTGGCTCACTGTTGGAAAACGTACGGCACAATTGTGTCTGCATGCCGGAGCAAATGACTTTGGCTCCATCATGATCGAAGAAAATGTCGTTTCCGCAGCAGGTGCACCGCATAGATTTACCTCTAAATCAATACAAGAAGCTATTTTAGAAGCTGGATTCAGCCCGCAATTACGGACACAAAAATACGAGTTCCGCGAGCTTCCAGCCCATATGGTCGAACAGGTCATTAACTATTAATACGATACATTGAAAGACGTCATAAGAAATATTGAAGCAATCATATTTGCTTCTGCAGAGGGTATCGATCTTGCCGATATCAAACAGATATTGCAGGAAGCAATGGCTATCGAAGTGTCAAGAGATGAATTACGTGACTTGATTAAAAAAATTGAAACGAAGTACCAGGATGAAGACTATGTACTCGAATTACGTTATATCAACAACGCTTATCAGTTTTTGACAAAAGCTGTTTATCATGAATCGATACAACAACTCCAAAATCATAACAATAAACGAAAATTAAGTCAATCGGCTTTAGAAACACTTGCGATCATTGCTTACAGGCAACCTATTACAAAATTGGAAGTGGAACAGATCAGAGGTGTCAGCTGCGATTATTCTATTCAAAGGTTATTGGAAAAGAAATTAATCAAAATTGCAGGAAAAGCGGATAGTATTGGAAAACCATTACTTTATGCGACAAGCCAGCAGTTCATGGATCATTTTGGAATCAACGGCGTGAGAGATCTCCCACAATTGAAAGATATCGTTACCGAGGACAATGCGATTGGCGAAACAAATGAATAAATAAAATAAAATAAATTTTTATTTTTAAAACACAATTCAACCCATTGATTAACAGAAAAATAAAGCTTGATATTTTTTTAAAAAAAAGTTTTAAAAAATAGTTTTCTTCTCTAATTTTACAACACTGAATAAGAAACAATAAAGTATTATTTTATGAACACGGCAACTTTAGCTAACGAAGATCTTGAAGAAGTAAAATTCGCATCTTTCAACGGTCCAGATGACGATGATGATGATTTCGGTGATGATTTCGATTTACCTGAAATCGACTCGATTGGAGGATTAGATGACTTCGATGATGACGATGAATTTTAATATTTTAGTGCATATCACACTACCTATTAAAACACCAGAGAATCATTAAAAAAATAAGGCGTTCAATCAAATTGAACGCCTTATTTTTTTTTACTTTGCCTGATCGATCAATTTATGTAATTCCATCTTAGGAATCATTCCGCTTTGTCGCCATATTTGTTGTCCATTTTTGAACAACACAAAAGTAGGCACGCCACTTACCTTATAAATCGAAGCAATTTTGGGATTCTTATCCACATCGATTTTAATGATGGACAAATCCTCCTGATAAAACTCCTTTACATCCTGTAAAATCGGCGCCATAGTCTGGCAGGGACCGCACCACGTCGCAAAAAAATCCACCAAAACCAGCGAATTTGATTGAATAATCTGGTCAAAAGTAGCCATTATTGATTCTCCTTTATTTCTTCTTGCAATGCCTTATACCCGCCTTGGATATTGCATAAATATTTAAATCCTTTAGCACTCAAAATAGAAATAGCTACAGCACTTCTGTACCCTGACTGACAGTGAACATATAGCCGCGCATCATCTTTCTTAAGCGTAGAACCAAAATTAGCGAAATCTGTTAACGGAATATTCATTGCATTGTCAATATGTCCATTTGCAAATTCTTTATCCGTTCTCACGTCCACAATATGACCTTGATCTGATCTTTCCATAAACTCACCTGCACTAATATTACTTAATGAGTCTACAATTTCGCTATTTTTCCAAGTTGCAAAACCGCCTTCCAGAACACCAACAATATGGGTATACCCTAACTTTAATAAATGATCAATAACGGCCTCTTTATCTTCCAAATCGGTAATCAACAAAAACTTCTGAGTTTTATCGGGAAAAACCTGCCCCAAAAAGTGATCAAAAGGACCTTTAAAGCCTATATTTATTGATTTAGGTACAAACCCTTGTAAGAATATATCGCCAGATCTGGTATCGAGAACTTGGACATCAGCTTGCTTACGCAGCTTTTTAAACTTCTTCAATGTCAACTGTGACGAATCCGAAGCGATTTGCATGGTCTCTACATGAAAAGTTTTCGATTCTGCATGTAATCGCGTTTGACTGTTGAACAGCACAAAACATCCTCCAAGGAGCATAATAAAAACTCTATGCATATTATTTTACTATTTAAAAGGAATAAGCAACTTCTCCAATTCCTCTATTTTACCATTGTATATATTTAAGTCCACATTACCCTGAATCCCTCTGACAGTGCCTTTTTCAGAAAATTGCCAGAAAGCCCAATGCTCTTTGGGGTTCTCAACCCAAAAGTTATAATTTGCAATCCACAACGTATAAGCCGCAAATTCCTTTTCCAAAAAATCACTGTAAAACTTATCTCCAGAATAAAGAATAGGCTTTACCTTATAATGTGCTTCCACCTCCTCAAGCCAACGCTTTAATCCAACTTTCAAACTATCCATAGATTGTTGTTTGGGATGCTCCTCAATATCCAAAACTGGGGGAAGATCGCCAGATTGCAGTTTGACCTTACGAATAAAATTCCGCGCCTGCTTTACCGAATTTTCATTGGGTCTAAAATAATGATAAGCACCTCTCAAAACCGCTTTATTTTCAATTTTATTCCAATTCCGGCTAAACTTATCATCAATTCCTTTCTCGCCCATAGTGGCCCGAATAAACACAAAATCTATTGGAAAATGATCATTTATCGTATTTACCTTTTGCCAATCTATTTCTTCCTGATAGGTAGACACATCTATACCAAACACTTTATCATCGTGTTTGCTCATAATCTCAATATTTCGAATATCGTATTTTGCTTCCTTAGTTAGTGACTTGTCTTTGGAAGTAGCTACCCGAAAATAATAGATAATTCCGGCCCGATAGTGCCATACAACAAGGCCAAGAAAGACCACCAGCATTCCCGCTATCACCCAGATCCACTTGGTCTCCCGAACTTGACTTCCCTTTGTACTTGTTTTTTTTCTTTTTGATCGCTGTTGCGCCATAGCACGATGAAGTTACGGCAATAGCAATTAACTCGCAAAATTTTCGGAACAATTTATATTTTTGTGTATGATCGTATACAACCCCAAAGACTGGCTTTCGGCAACTTTCAAGTTGCATAAATCAGATACCTTCAAAAAGTTACTGCCCTTTCTCATTTTAATAGCCATCTACTCCTGGGCGATTGCCTTTCTCGAATTAGAGTACCTCAAATTAAACGAAAAAAGTTGGGTAAAAAACATCACCATTGTTCATAACCTACTTGGCTTTGTGATCTCACTGCTACTGGTATTCAGAACGAACACAGCCTATGATCGTTGGTGGGAAGCTCGGAAACAATGGGGAACTTTAACCAACGTCAGTAGATCTTTATCATACAAACTAAATGCAATGCTGGAGGGAGAGGATAAAGTTAACCGCAGTTTTTTCAGAAAAGCAATCCCGTTATTCGCTGAAACCTTATATGACTTTTTAAGATCGGATTACACCAAGTTTATGCTCGACGAAAACGAACATCCCGAGCTAAAAGCACTGGATAATAAAAGACACGGACCAAACCAGGTATCTACAATGATCTTCCAAAAAATCAATGATCTATATAAAGAGGGCAGAATAAGCGGCGATCAACTTATTATACTAAATGAGGAAATTATTGCTATGACACACCTTTGCGGCGCATGTGAACGCATTAAAAATACGCCTATCCCGTTAGCTTATAGCGCATTTATCAAAAAGTTCATCATCTTTTATACCATGACACTTCCCGTAGGATATGTTTTTTCTATAGGCTATTTTGTTGTGATTGCCGTACCTTTCATTTTATATGTTTTAGCCTCTCTTGAATTAATTGGCGAATCCATTGAAGAACCTTTTGGTATAGATCAAGATGATTTACCGATCGACAAAATTGCAGCCAACATCAGGAAACACTGCCATGAAATTATCCAAGCATAAGCCGTTCTAAAAATAATCTAGCTCATTTTCAAACGCTAAGACTATCTATATGAAATAAGTTTTGTAAATCTATTCGAAATTTCTACTTTTGTCGCGGAGAGTTGGCAGAGTGGTCGAATGCGGCGGTCTTGAAAACCGTTAACTGTCACAGGTTCGGGGGTTCGAATCCCTCACTCTCCGCAGGAAAAGCCTTTCAGAAATGAAAGGCTTTTTGCATGTTAGCCTGTTTCGAACCAGAAGCGTCCACCCAACCTCGAATAATTTCATCAGGAAAAACTTCCATCACAGTTCTACTTCGCAGATTCTATTTATTTTTCTTTTTTTATTTTCCTGTAATAAATCGCGTCCCAGAACATCTAATAGATAGAATATTCTAGAAAATCAAGATTACTAATTTTAAATTCAATTTTTATGAACAATATATTTCCTAGTATTAATAAAGTTCTATTTAGCTATTTATTCAAACTAATCAAAGTCGCGTTCCTTGTGGTTTTGCTGATAACTGGGAGACCAACATCTGCGCAAAAAAAATATGATTTCGATGTGAGCGTTAGCGGAAAATGAACACCCATTATAATGATTCCAGGATATAGCTGCAGTGGAAAAGTATGGACTGAAACTGTAAATCATTTAAAAGATAAGTATGAATGTCATGTACTTACACTTCCTGGATTCGCCGGACAACCGGCTATAAAAGAATCGCTGCTTGAAACTATGCGGAATGAAATAATCGCCTACGCAAGAGATAAAAAAATGCAGCGACCAATACTTTTAGGGCACAGTCTAGGTGGCTTTTTGAGTCTTTGGATTGCAAGCACTGTACCAGAACTATTTCATAAAGTTATCGTCGTAGACGGAGTTCCTTTTAATCCTGGAATGCAGAACCCCAGTATAACCCCGGACGAAGTGAAAAAATTCGTTAATAAAGCGGCCCTCATAACTCAATTCACTTCGATGGACGACAGCCAACTCATTACCTATTCAGAAAATGTAGCTCGACAATTGGTGACCGATTCCATCAAAGCTAAATCAATAGCCAACTGGCAGATCCATAGCGATAAAGTTACATTAGCCACCGCATTTTATGAAATGATGACGACAGACATCCGACAAGACCTAGGCAAGATCACAGCACCTGTTTTAGTACTTGGCAGTCAGTATGAGACACTTGAGAGGTCACAGCAAATCTTATCAGAACAATATAAATATCTAAAAAAACTAACTTTACACAATGCCGAAAGTAAGCATTTTATTATGTATGATCAGCCAATCTGGTTCTTCAACGAACTAGATACATTTTTAAAGTAATCCAATGACAAACAAAGAGAATTTTGAGATTATTTACAAGGAATATGCGCCGACCATTCGCAAATTGTGTCTCAGCTATACCGGAGATAAGGATAATGCAGAGGACTTGATCCAAGAAACATTTATTGCCGTATGGAAGAAAATTGACAGTTTTCGCAACGACGCCAAATTAGGCACCTGGATTTATAGAATAGCGATCAATAATTGTCTGATGAGTATACGAAAACAGCAATATATTGAAAAAATAGCCAACAAAAGTTTCATCGATATACCGGATGAAACATCAGATGAAAAAGTCCAGCAAATTGATCTTTTATACAAATGTATAAGTAAACTTAAAGAAGCTGATAGAATACTGATCACATTCGTTTTGGACGAGAAGCCCTACGAAGAAATAGCAGAGATTACGGGAATTACAGAAAATAATCTACGTGTTAAAATCCATAGGATAAAAAAAGAATTAACTGAAATTTTTCATAAATATGCAAGACTTTAACGATTTACAAAATCTTTGGAAACAAGATGACCAACACGAAATCTTACCTCAGATCAAGCTGAGTAAGATCAAAAGTTTCCGCCAGGCATTAATCAGAAAGGAAGTACTTGGTGCAGTGCTATTAATTGTAACCGGGTTAATCATTCTTGCAATGGCCTATTTCCTTGATTTCAGACATAAAACGTTCACCTTGTATAGTTCCATGTTTATCGTATCCTTGCTCTGTTTCGCGCAGGCTGGCTTAATGTTTGCAGCAGCAAGGAAAATTAAACAAATCGACGAAACTACTATTCCGACTGAACATTTGCAGCAATGGCAACAATTCAATGTATTTAGAAAGAAAAGAATTCATTGGAATATGCCTATTTACCATATACTTTTAGGAACAGCAATCTCTATCTATCTTTGGGAAATCCTAAAAGGAGCCAGTTATAGGTACTACTTAATTGCTTACTTGCCCACCTATAGTTGGATACTATTTTCTTATTTCTATCTCGGCAAAAAGCAACTCACCAAAATTGATCAGGCTATTAACGAAGTTATTTCAGAATTAAGGGATATAGAAAGGCAGTTCGAAAATTAAACAAATAGATTGCTACCTCTAAAAACCAGCTTAGTTGTTCCGTTTTTAATAGCCTCAATTACAAAAGGAGACCTCGGATTTATACGAATCGAAACCTAAGACTTTCAAAGTGGCTTTCGACAGTTCTTATTGTCAATTAAATGGTTTTAAACCGGCAAAAATAAACAATTGATATTCAATATGATTACATTACAATAAGGCGGTAGATCAATTTAAACGAAGAAAAAAGTAAAATAAGTTTTGTAATTCTAGTAAGAATTTCTACTTTTGTCGCGGAGAGTTGGCAGAGTGGTCGAATGCGGCGGTCTTGAAAACCGTTAACTGTCACAGGTTCGGGGGTTCGAATCCCTCACTCTCCGCAGAAAAAGCCTTTCAGAAATGAAAGGCTTTTTGCATGTTAGCCCGGTTCGAAACCGATAACACTGGTCAGGGTCCGAACAATCTCATCGTGATATAGTATGAACATACGAGACGCGTGCTCGTTCCTGTCAAGAACTAATCTCAAGTTTATATCCCCTTCCACGTATAACAGTAATTTTGATCTTTGGATCAAACTCCAGTTTTTTTCTAAGCTTCGATATGAACATATCGAGACTACGTCCAACAATCACCCCTTCATCTTCCCAAATCTCTTTTTGAAGCCGGACCCTCTCGATGGTTTCGTTCGGAGACAAAGCGAAAATATGCAGCAGACGTGTTTCCGTTCCAGTAAGATCTATGGTGTTCTTATTGATAATCATCTCACGCTGTTGTGGATTAAACAAAACTGATCCAAAGGCTAAGATATTGTTATTTTGATCGACCGGTCTTTCTCTTCTTAACTTATCTAATCCCAAAAAAATGAAGCCCAAAAACATTAAAAATATAAAAATGCCAAGCATATAACTAATCCTTCCAGTATTTATTTGGGTAGGTTTAAATTTAATGTTGACCATGTAACACGCTTTAGGCTGTAGTCTTCCTCTACAAGCGATAATGTCATCTTTTTTATTGTTAGATATGGCATACCCATAAACCACACTGGAGTTGCCACAGTTGACGACGTTAACGACATAATCGCTGGTGAGCGGATCCCTGGCCAACAGATGCTGAACTGTATTTAACAATGAGTCCGGCACAAATGTAATTTCATTCTCAAACTTAATCTGATATTCAATTTCCGTGATCTTTTCGATCGGAAGTACCCTCGATTTACTGTCGCCAGACTGCAGAAGTAGTTCATCCCCTATCTTCCGAAGCAAAACTTCCCTCCTGGAAACATCAAAATCACTATTGTCGGACAAACCAAAAGCCACAAAAATCATAGTGATAAAAAAGAGTGTTATCACTCCATATAGGTATTTGCGATTCTCAGAGAGAAGATTTCGGTTTATAGACATACGATTTACAATTTATTTACAAAGATTACATGACAATTTACAATCTAAGTTCCTATGCATGAGTATTATCGAAGTATTTTTGTCGTATCACCTCTAAAAGGATCCAAAAAAAATGATATTGAATGGATCTTATTTTATTCGGTTAGACTTTATACTTATTAAACATATAAAAATATGAAAAAAATTATTTATCCGCTGATCTTACCGTTGGCTATTGCAAGTGGACTGGCATTTGCTAATCATGAAATCAAAAGTGAAACTTTAAAAAAACCGAGTCCAAAATCTCGCTCTGCTATGGACATGAAGGTCGAAAATAAAAAATGGGAAGCTAGTCCTAATGGCATAAAGTTTAAAAAATGGCAAGCCTCTTCCCAGGGCATAAAAGTACTTAACAGTGCTGCTAAAATAAGAAATCAAGTAAAGGATTCAACAAATATTGAAGCCGTTATAACTTCGCTCTATCTCCCATTAGGTTCTCAATTAGGCTTCGGAGTAATGATCAGGATTAAAAGTGAGGATTATATCCTAAGTTTTGGTTTGGAAAACTCCAATGATTTTCAGCAATTGCATAGCCTAAAAGTTAACGATAAAATAATGATCAGAAGTCACAGTGTAATGTACGCACCCAAGTATTCATACCCGATAGTACAGGGCGATTATTTAGAGCGCGATGGCAAAATAATGTATAAACGTATTCCCCGCCAAGGTGGTTGCTGAGCAACCTACCTATCTTCGCAGCAAAAGCCTTTCATCTCCAAAAGGCTCTTGCACGTTATTAGGAAGGGATGAAGATCAAATAGTGGAAAAAGATAATAACGATTCTTCAAATCGAATGAAAAACAGACAAATTAAAAAAACTGATTATCAAACACTAAGGCAAAAAACAGAGAGCTAGAAAAAACATTTCAAAAAAACACTGTGGAATCCGACCCTTTTCGACATCATCATTAAGAGTAGCAACAATACTGTTAACCTAAAGATGACGATCATGGCAGAATTAAACCAAAAAACACAAGAAACGGGAAAGAAAAAAATTAGAAGCAGAAAAATGGCCCCTAAAGTAGATTTAACTGCGATGGTAGATCTTGCATTTCTCCTCATTACCTTCTTTATGCTGACAACAACTTTAAATAAACCCTCAGCAATGGATATTGCTATGCCAGACAAAACCAAATCAGAAGTAGAAAGTCCAATTCTGATTGATGAGAATCGCACAGCAACACTGATTCTTGGCGAAGGAAAATTTATGTGGTATCATGGAGATTTCAAAAAGCCGATCAGCTCTTCAAAAGTACCGGTAAATATCGAAAAAGAACTGTCGGCTGTTATTGCACAGCTAAAAGCAAAGATAAGTACAATGCCCAATACTAAAGACATGATTGTATTGATTAAACCTAGCAAAGAAGCTCGCACAAAAGATGTTATTCAGACGATAGATCAATTAAAGAATCAACATATTTCGCGCTATGTAATCAGTAAAACACAAATTGAAGAAGAAAAACAATTGCTCGCTGCACTCCAGTAACATTGAGGTATAAACGATCTTTGCCAATCAACACATTGACGTAACCTATTGGACCGATTTTTAGTAAATAAATCGATTAACGCAAGAAAACTGAGCATATTCCCGCTTACTAATTGGACTACAATAGGCCTACCGAAAGATCACCGCATGACCGGTCGATCTTTCGGTATCCAAAACTCTAAACTCAAGCCTGTCAAACTATCTTTTATCTAAATTATTCCAATAACGTTCCACGTTTTCTTTGACTTCGTCCGGTAAAGATGCGTAATTGTCCGAATAGGTTGTTTGGCTATAGCCATCGGCTTGTTCGGCACGGAGACGATAAAACTTTTTATTATAAAGAACCAGACCGATACAGCTTAGCTGTTTTTGAAGATCATCCTTTGGATGCCTTGAATAGATAAATAATGCATCCAATTGGCCGTCTTTATCCGCATCAAAGAAGGCTTTTCGGGATTCCCAGACGGATGTAACAATTCCCTCCTCTGAAATCAATTCATCCGCCACAAGCTTCCACATTCCGTCGATCTGCTGAAATTGCTGAACATAGAGCTTGTCTGGATCAGCGCCACGATCCTCTTTTGAAAAAACAATATAATTGTCCTCCTTCGGAGTTTGAATGCGTTCCACTTGTAATACTCGCTTTCCCTTAAATGGAAAACCAGAAGACTGAAAATTTTCTTTATTGATCGAAATTGTGGTAACCTGCGCATCTGCGGCATAAAATCCCATTGATAATAGGATTAAAAGAACGTATTTTCCCATATGTTTTCCCTTAGTATAGATTCAATTTACTGACAATAAAAGAAAATTACAAAATTTTAACAGGGCTTATTTACATCCAGGTGATGTTATTCTCCATAAATGTCGCTACATTTAATCCAGATAAATAGCATGAAGAAGCATTTGGTCCAGCTATAGGTCTATATTCAGGAGGTCAAATCATACACCCATGAAACAGGATATTCTAACACTCGACGATATTAAAGTATTAGTAGATCAATTCTATAGTACTGTACGTAAGGATAGGTTGCTCGGACCTATTTTTCAGGAACGTATCCAAGATAATTGGGCTATACATCTTGAAAAGATGTATAGCTTTTGGCAGACTATCTTACTGGATGAACACAATTATTTCGGCAGCCCCTTTCCACCACATATTAATCTCCCTATTGACGCACAACATTTTGGTCAATGGCTCAAATTATTTGAAGCAACTGTCGATCAATTATACAGTGGAAAAAAGGCAGAAGAAGCTAAATGGCGTGCCCAGAAAATGGCTCAAATGTTCCAGTTCAAATTAGAATACCTACATACTAATCCAAAAAAGAAGCCTTTAATCTAAGCAAAAAATACGCAGAAAAATAATTGGTATATTTAGACGAGAAAAAGAAGTCCTCATCTAAGATAAAATATAGAAATCCCCCCTAATCAACAGACAGAGATAAAACCCAATAGGGTCAAACACCCATAAAAAAGTAAGCCCTTGGATGATCTCCAAGGGCTTTCCTATCTGATAAAATTCGATTAATTTATGCCTTTTCTTCTTTTAAGGAAGCTGAATCCTTTTTTGATTCCTTATCTTCAAAACCTGAACGTAAGATCTCATCCCATAAGGAAGAACTCACTCCAAAACCTTTTTCCGGATCAGAGTAATGGTGCAGCATATGGTGCTGTTTGATCCGTTTGAAAATACCGCTTTTAAAATTAGCATGGTGCATCGCATAATGACATTCGTCATAGATCAAATAGCCCACCATAAAACCGGAGAAAAAACAGGCCAGGATAAACTCATTTGAAAAGAACAACGTAAAGCCAAGATATACCAAAAGGGCTAGCGGAATACTTGCTGACAAGGGCATTACTAAACGCATGCGATCCCTTGGAAAATCATGATGTACACCATGGAAAATAAACGCTATTCGTTTGCCCCATTCCGAGGTTGGATGAAAATGAAATACCCAACGGTGTAAGGCATATTCAAAAGCTGTCCAAAAAGCTAAGCCAAAAATAAAATAGCCAATATATGTCAACAGAGAAACCTCTCCCCAAACTAAAGCTTTATACGAAAAGAAAACAACTACAGGCACATAGAAAATCAAAGGTACACTCCAGTGCACCTTCGTCAAAGACTCCAAAAAGTCATTCTTGAACATGCGCGTAGATTCCGTAGAATTTGAAACATAATTACGCTTTGCCATAATACTATTTTTATTATTCCCTCACAAAAATAAGTATTTTAAGCACAAATGAAGAAGGTTTCTAATTAGAAAAACAAAATAACTGACCTTTTTAATAAAAAGGTTAAACAACAATCATCCCTTCAATTAAGCTAAACCCTTTCTATCGTATCTATTACCCTAAATTTCCCTCCTTTTCGCGTTAATCAACTAAAATCTAAGCACGAGAAAATTGACAAATCCACGACAGTTTGCTTATTTAAAGTTGACTGTTCCTCCCGCCATTTTCTTTTCTACACGTTGTTCTGGCTTTCCATAGACATCAATAACACCGCCACCCCTTGTTTTTGTTTCAATGGAATCCGTAACATACACATCAGCTTTACCACCACCATTCACAGTCACGACCGTGCTGTTGGTCTTAAAATCTTTACCTTCATATTTGCCACCAAAATTCGAAATGATCTCCTGTCTATTTGCTTTTCCATACAAAGCGATTGTAGCGCCGGAGGTCACTTTTATTTCAGCTGTTTTTGTATCAGTATAGAGATCAACCAAACCACCTTCCGAAGCATAGACTTTTAGATGCTCAGCAGCAACTGGATTATTTGTAGTCGCAAATACCTTGGCTCCTTTTTTTGCTTCCACATTGTTCAAACCCTTGTAATATACCTTAACAGAGATATTTCCACCTTGCAGCATATTCAATGTATTCATTTTCAAAACTAAGGATCCATTTGTATTGACCACTTTGACATTCTCGTGATTCTGTCCTTCGAAGGTTACCAGAGACTCGTCTGATTTAATCAACTCCACCTGAATCTTATCTGTCGCCACAACCGAAGAAAAATCGCCAACATTTTGCTTCACCTGCCCAAACCCCATTTGGACAATTAATAAAAGAATTACACTGACTCCTAAAAATTTCATATTTACTTGACTTTTTATTGTTGTTCGTCAAAAAATAAGCCAATTCCTATCAAAAACAATATTTTTAACCTATTTTGACATAAAAAAAAACGCCCTATAAAGGACGCTTTCATGTGATCTAATTTTTCTTAGCTTAGAGTTTGCTATTTACATCTACCGCATTCAAATCAGCAAATGCTTCTTTTAGACGAGCAACAAATGTTTCCTCACCTTTACGCAACCAAACACGTGGATCATAGTATTTTTTATTTGGAGAATCAGCTCCTTCAGGATTGCCGATTTGACCTTGCAGATAATCGTGGTTTTTCGCTTCGTATGCTCTTACACCATCCCAGAATGCCCATTGCATATCTGTATCGATGTTCATCTTGATCGCACCGTATGAAATCGCTTCTGCAATTTCCTCAGGAGAAGAACCAGAACCACCATGGAATACAAAGTTGACTGGTTTTTCAGCTGTAAGATTATATTTCTCACGGATATATTCTTGAGAATTATGTAAAATAACTGGCTGTAATTTCACATTACCCGGTTTGTAAACACCGTGCACGTTACCAAACGCAGCAGCTACTGTAAATTTGTCAGATACTTTAGACAATTCTTCAAAAGCATAAGCGACCTCTTCTGGTTGAGTATACAATTTTGAGCTATCGACATCCGAGTTATCAACACCATCTTCTTCACCACCTGTAACACCCAACTCAATCTCTACAGTCATACCAAGCGGTTTCATACGCGCCAAATATTTGCTTGAGATTTCGATGTTTTCTTCAATTGGCTCTTCAGATAAATCCAGCATGTGGGAAGAAAACAATGGCTTTCCGTGTTGCGCAAAGAATTTTTCACCAGCATCCAACAAACCGTCGATCCAAGGTAAAAGTTTTTTAGCCGCGTGATCTGTATGCAAAATTACCGCCACACCATAATGCTCTGCTAATAAATGAACATGTTGTGCTGCAGATACCGCACCCAATACACAAGCTTGCAAATTATCGTTGTTTAAGGTTTTACCAGCGTAAAATTGCGCTCCACCATTTGACAATTGAATAATTACAGGAGAATTTACCGCTTTTGCAGTTTCCATCACCGCATTAATAGAGTTTGTCCCGATAATGTTTACCGCAGGCAAAGCAAACTTATGTTTCTTTGCAACTTCAAACAGCTCTTGTACTTGATCTCCTGTCAATACACCTTTAAAATCTTTTAGGCTCATATTTCTGTTATTGATTTATTTTAATCTTTCATTAAACTTGAAGGTACTAAATTATTAAAAATTATTATTACTTCCTAATTTTTATAGTGTACTAAATACACTATCAATTCCCATGGAATATAAGATCTTAACCTAATTAAAAGAACAGTAGTCGAATTGAATAGAAAACTGATCTGAGTATTCCTATTATTCTTAAAAGATTAAAAACAAATGCTCTGAAATTAAGAATGGATCACAAACATGTAGATTTAAAAATGTCTAGAAATACAGATTATTAATAAAAATGCATCAGGATTAACTAAATTTGGGTTCACTAAATTGTCAGTATTATGCTACAGGTATACGGTATCAAAAATTGCAACACAGTAAAAAAAGCGCTTACATGGTTGGAAGACAATAATGTCCCCTTTCAATTTCATGATTTCAAAAAAGAAGGCGTCAGTGGAGATAAGTTAAAAGAGTGGGAAAAACATGTCGATTGGCAGGCCCTGGTGAACAAAAAAGGTACAACGTGGAAAAAATTGTCTCCAGAAACACAAGAGCAAGTTGTTGACAGTGATAGCGCCAATAAAATACTCCAGGAAAATACCAGTATGATCAAACGTCCTGTTGTTGAATACAACAAAGGTATTTTACTGGGATTTAATGAAACAGAATACGTAACAAATTTAAAATAGTTGCAAAAAATTTCGCTAATAGGAGGCTCCTAAAGCCTCCTATTAGCCACAATAGCCCTTTTTAATCCATTATTTTGCCAAACCCCGCTTTCGTTTTTTGGCTCGATGTACTTTTCATTGTATATTGGAGCAGATAAACATAATTTAAATAAATATATGATGAAAAGAATTGCACTGGCTTCGTTAAGCCTTGTGGCGTTGAGCTATGCTTTTCCCACCTTTTCACAGGAGAAAACATCCAATTATAGTTATACAGAGGCCTTTGCACCATTATTCTTTAAAAATAATGGCAATGAATATCGCTCCGCAGCTGGAAAACCGGGACCAGCGTACTGGCAAAATGCAGCCAACTACAAAATCCAGGCTTCCCTGAACGATCAAAATGATCAAATTGCAGGATCTGTTGAGATTAGCTATAGCAACAATAGTCCTGACGACATGGACTATCTCTGGTTGCAATTGGATCAAAATATGTTTTCACAACATGGACGTGGCCAATTGATCTCACCTTTAACCAACAGTCGTTACGGTGACGGCAACTCAACTTTCGACGGTGGTTACCAGATCCAATCCGTTACCGATGCAAATGGGAATGCAATTGAGCACATTATTGACGATACCCGCATGCAGCTTAGACTTCCTTCAACGTTAAAAAGCAAGGGCGGAAAACTGACGTTTAAGATTAAATATCAATACACCGTCCCTAAATATGGGGCAGACCGTACCGGCATTCTCGACACGAAAAACGGAAAAATCTATGCGATTGCGCAATGGTTTCCACGACTTTGTGTCTATGACGATATAAGAGGCTGGAATACACTTCCCTATACGGGGCCGGGAGAGTTTTATCGCGAATTCGGAAATTATCAGGTTGAAATCACTGCTCCGGCAAACCATATGGTTGTTCTAGGTGGCGAACTATTAAACCCACAAGAAGTATTTACTGCCGAACAACTCAAACGATACCAACAAGCACAAGCTAGTGATGAGACGGTAATTATCCGTTCTGCGGAAGAGGTGAACTCAAAAAACTCCAGACCTAATAAGAAAACCTTAACTTGGAAATATCAGCTTAACAATGCGCAGGACATCGCCTGGGCATCTTCCACGGCATTTATACTGGATGGGGCGAAGATCAATTTACCTAGCGGAAAAAAATCCCTTGCTTTATCAGCCTATCCCATTGAAAGCAACAGCAACAATGCATGGGAACGCTCAACGGAATATACAAAAGCCGCTATTGAAATCTATTCAAAAAGCTGGTTTGAATATCCCTACCCTGTAGCCGTCAATGTAGCTTCAAATGTCGGTGGAATGGAGTACCCAGCACTATCGTTCTGTGGCAATCAAGCCAAAGCGGGCTCGCTTTGGGGAGTTACCAACCACGAGTTTGGTCACAATTGGTTTCCGATGATTGTTGCATCCAACGAACGTGAATATGGCTGGATGGATGAAGGCTTCAACACATTTATTAATGAACTTGCGACCAAGGAATTCAATAATGGAGAATATTACCGTAATCAGGCGAGCAGATCCTACATATTTACCGCCCGCAATCTTGAACCGATTATGAGCACACCGCAAAATATGAAAGAACGTAATATTGGTGCTCTTGTCTACTATAAGCCAGCTTATGGCCTAAAGTTATTACGGAACGAAATTATCGGTCCTGAGCGTTTTGATTACGCTTTTAAAAAGTATATCCAAGAGTGGGCTTACAAACACCCTACTCCAGAGGACTTTTTCAAAGCTATTGAAAATGGCGCTGGAGAAAATCTAAATTGGTTCTGGCGGGGATGGTTTGTCAACAACTGGCAAATGGACCAAGGTATAAAATCGGTTTCCTATGTCAACAATGAACCAAAATCCGGTGCCCTTGTCACAGTTGAAAATCTAGAAAAATTACCGATGCCCGTTATTATTGAGGCAACAACCGTATCTGGCAAGAAAATACGAAAAAAACTGCCTGTGGAAATCTGGGAAAGGAACAATGTATGGCAATTTAAAATGCCGACCACAGAATCCTTACAATCTGTACAATTAGATCCAGACATGGTCATGCCCGATAAGAACCCCGACAATAATTCATGGAAAGCAAATTAGCTTATTTTAAAAATCTATTCGTTATTTTTGGCTAAAGAACGATTATGAAACCAAGGAGGAAACAAAAGGGTCAATAACCTGTTCATTCATAGATTGAAAATACATTACTATAATTATTTCGAATGAAAATCTTACAAACGATTCTAAGCTGCTTACTTATTACGCTAATGAGCGGACACCTCGTTGCACAGGAAAAAACCAAAGGTATTATTATGGAACTTGTCAGCGGTGAGAAAATCGAGGCCGCGCAAATTCAAAATTTAAGAACCAAGACTGAAGTACAGACCAATAGAGATGGCTCCTTTGCAATTGATGCCAATATCAACGACCTCTTGTTAATCAAGGCTGTCGGATATGAGCAAGACACGGTATTCATTTATGATAACAGTTTACGCAGAATCTATCTGAACAGAATGAATAATGTTATTGAACTGAGTGAAGTTATCGTTGAACGGATGACAGACAGTAGACTCACGGCCGAAATTCAGCGCGAGAAAACCCTAGGAAAATATTCAGACGCGAGTCAAAATCGTGGGGGAGTGCGGATTTCCCCAAGCCGTATATTTAGCAAAGAGGGAAAGCAAGCTCGTTCAAATTATAAGCTACTTGTTGCCGAACTTGAGAAAAGAGCTGTCGATAGAAAATTTACAGACAATCTGATCAAAGAATTAACTCCGCTCAATGGTTCGGAACTAGCCTTATTTAAAGAAAGATTTAGACCTACCTATAAATTTATTCAAAACAGTAGTCAGGAAACATTGAAGGTCTACATTATGGATAGTTATAAAAAATTCAACGAGAAAAAATAAAAAACAACGCTTTTTATCATGTGATTGTCAGAAGGTTTTAAACTGTAATATTTTTTATTTCAGTTTAAAACCTTTTCTATTACTTTTGTGTTATAATTTAGAAAAGTCAGCAGAGGATGTTACACAACTTAAGATTCGCAACAGCATTACATATTATGGTTCTGGCGCAGTTAGAAGAGTCAAATCAATGGCTTTCTTCTGAATACATTGCGTCCAGTATCCAGGTAAATGCCAGTGTGGTTCGCAAAGAAATTGCCGCACTCAAAACAGCAGCTTTACTTATTAGTAAAGAAGGCAAAGGTGGTGGTATTCGCATAAATCCCGAGAATACGACGATTACCTTAGCAAATATTTATTTGAGCACCAAACAAGCTGATTTCGGGGGAAAGTTTAACAGTCCAAACCCAGCTTGTGTCGTTGGCAAAAACATCAATTCCAAATTGCAGGATCTTTATCAGGAAGTCGACACTGATATTGTAGAGCGTTTAGGAAAAATAACATTGGCTGATTTTAGCAAAACATTTAATTAAAGAAAACATGAAAGTAGCAGTAATTGGATCCACCGGCTACGTAGGATCTCATCTTGTAAAAGAACTGGCAGACCGCAATTATGACGTAGTTGCGATTGCACGCCACACAGAAAATATTCCTTCTAACGAAAAAGTCACCAAAATTCAGGTAGACATCAATGATAGTCATCAATTAGTAGCAGCTTTAAAAGATGTTGATATCGTCATTTCCGCTTTCAACGCTGGCTGGACCAATCCTAATCTTTACGAGGATTTTACAAAAGGTGCATTGGCGATCCAGCAAGCTGTTAAAGATGCAGGTGTAAACCGCTTTATTGTCATCGGTGGTGCCGGAAGTCTATTGATCGACGGAAATCGATTGGTTGATTCACCAGATTTTCCGAAAGAAATCAAACCGGGAGCCTTAGCGGCGGCAGATTATCTGGATACTATACGAAAAGAAAATCAGCTGACCTGGACCATGTTCAGTCCAGCGATAGAAATGAACGCCCATGCTGGGGGAACCCGCACAGGAAAATATCGTACAGGCTTAGACGCGCCAGTATTTGATCAGGAAGGACGTTCCAAATTGTCGGTAGAAGACCTTGCAGTTGCAATAGTAGACGAAATTGAGCATAAACAATTTCTCAATAAACGCTTTACTGCAGCGTATTAATACTCAAACAGGCATTTGATTCAGATTTTATAAAAAAGGGAGGAGCAATCTTCCCTTTTTTCATTGAGATCATTTATATTTGACATTAATTAAACAATTAAAAAGCTAAATAATCGTAAAGAATTAATCCTATGCTATTTAAAAAATCGATTCCTCAACTGATTGCTGAGGCAAATGAAAATGGTGAACACACGCTAAAAAGGACATTGTCCAGCTCAGGCCTTATCGCTTTGGGCGTTGGGGCCATCATTGGAGCAGGGCTTTTCTCCCTGACAGGGATTGCCGCTGCTGAAAATGCAGGTCCAGCTGTTATCCTATCTTTCATTATCGCAGCAGTAGGCTGTGGTTTCGCTGGCCTTTGTTATGCCGAATTCGCATCTATGATTCCTGTTGCAGGAAGCGCTTACACCTATTCCTATGCGACAATGGGGGAATTTGTTGCCTGGATTATTGGATGGGATCTTGTTTTAGAATATGCACTGGCAGGCGCTACAGTAGCGGTTAGCTGGTCCCAATATTTCAATCAGCTCCTCATGATATTCCATATCCATCTTCCAGATACCTTACTAAAGGGTCCTTGGGAAGGCGGAGTAGTCAATTTACCTGCTATCGTTATTGTCTGTTTACTTTCGCTATTATTGATGCGAGGCACACAGGAATCTTCCCGTGTAAACAATATCTTGGTTATCCTTAAAGTTGGTGTCGTATTAATCTTTATCGCTTTGGGATGGAGTTTTATCAATCCAGCAAACCACGATCCTTTTATTCCTGCCAATGCGGGTGAGGAAATGGTCAAAAGCGGACAGCAAAGTTTTTGGGCATTTTTAAAGAGCGATGATTTTGGCCATTTCGGTATCAGTGGTGTATTGCGTGCAGCTGGTGTTGTGTTCTTTGCATTCATTGGTTTTGACGCCGTAAGTACCGCTGCTCAAGAAGCTAAAAACCCGAAAAAAGGCATGCCTATTGGTATTATCGGTTCATTAATTATCTGTACGCTTTTATATGTTTTATTCTCGTACGTAATGACCGGTATCGAAAACTATACCATGTTTAAAGGTGATGCAAAACCAGTTGCCACCGCTTTCGCTAAGACAGGTTATCATTTTCTGAATACAGCCTTGATTATTACGATTATTGCTGGATATACGTCTGTTATTCTTGTCATGCTACTTGGTCAGAGCCGTGTATTTTATTCGATGAGTAAAGATGGTTTGCTTCCAAAGATATTTTCAGATCTGTCCAAAAGACAGACACCATGGAAAACCAATGCTATTTTCATGGTATTCGTCAGTATATTCGCAGGTTTCGTTCCGGTTTCAGACCTTGGCCATATGGTAAGTATTGGTACTTTATTTGCCTTTACACTTGTATGTGTGGGTATTTTAGTACTACGCAAAACAGATCCTAACTTGGAACGTCCATTTAAAACACCATTGGTTCCTTTCGTCCCAATCATGGGTATTTTAGTCTGTATTTTAATGATGGCTTCCTTACCAATTGAAAGTTGGGAACGCTTGGCAGTCTGGCTTGCTATAGGCTTATTGATCTACTTTGTTTACGGCAAAAAACATAGTGTCATTAGAAAACAACATCAGGACCAACAAAATATTAGTTAAACAAAATCTTCATGACTTCGCAGACATCAACAGCAATGAAAGCGAACTGGAGGTTCTTTCCAACTAATAAGATCAGACACTATCAGAAAAAAGGCTTCTTTATAAAGAAGCCTTTTTTGTTTAAGACAAGAAATAGCAGATCTGAACTACAGTGCACTCAATTTAAAATATCCATTCGCGATGGTATCCTCTTCCAAACCAATCTTTGGCATAATTTGAATGCTATATTTATCCTTATCACCTGGCAATAGCAGATCTTCAATTTCATAAATATCATCTACGTCTAAGCCATACTTATCATCGATATGTGCCGAACTGTGATGTTTCCAAAAAACAGTACGTTTTGCCTTTTCAGTCGCCTTGGCCAAACTGGATGCGACGATAAGTTCCTTGTAATGAAACTCGTCAAATTCGTTCGGTTTATATCCCCCCAAATTGACGAAGAATAGCTTCATTTCTGGGTCAGTAGCCTCTCCATTAATCCTTTCAGTAACCCTAATTTCATATTCCCCAATCTTTTGGACAATACGGTATGCGTCAATGTGAATTTTACCATCAGCCTCTGGCCAAAAATCTTTAATGGAATCGACAAAATCTTTGAGCTCATTACCGATACCAAAAAAAATGTCGTGCTGTTCTGTTCGTCTACTTTTCGGTTTGCAACCGATCAAAATCATAAATAATTTCATAATCAAAAATCAGTCTTTCAATGTCCATGTTAGAATATCCAGTTTATTTTTCATCGATGAATGTATTTACGAATCACGGATATTTCATAACTTAAGCCCTATAAACAATAAAAATAACTATTATCCACCACATTAACATATATTATATCTTCACAATGCGCAAATTATTCCTATCATTTACGTTACTATTCTTATCATTACTGTCCTTTGGACAAAAACCAACTACCGATAAAAAACTCGAATCACAGATTAAACAGCTCATTCAGGGTTTTCAAGGCGATGTTGGAATTTATGTACACCATCTCAAAAAAAACAAGGAAGTCAATATACAGGCCGACAGCATTTTCCCTACAGCAAGCATTGTCAAAATCCCCATTTTAGTCGGTATCTTTGATAAAATTGAAAATGGTGAATTGCAGCTTGATCAGCAACTGGTCTATCGCGCTACTCAACGCTACGGCGGTTCTGGACTGATGCAATTCTTTAAAGATAGTACTCAGGTAGACTTGAAAACCTTAGTTGCGCTTATGCTATCTTATAGTGATAATGTAACTAGTATTTGGAATCAAAAGCTCGCGGGCGGAGGTAGCACAATCAATCAACTAATGACCAATCTTCAACTGGCCCACACACGTGTCAACTCGCAGACAGAGGGGAGAAAATCAGACTGGGAAAAATATGGGTGGGGACAGACTACACCAAAAGAAATGGCCGATTTGGTTACACTAATTCGACAGGGCAAAGTTATATCGGCAAAATCCTCCGATCAGATGTATCGTTTTATGGGCAACATGTTTTACGATGAGCGAGGACTATCCCAAATTCCATCTAACGTCAAAACAGCTTCAAAAACAGGTTCTTTAGATGACGTCCGCAATGAGGTCATTTTGGTCAATGCACCAAAAGGAGACTACGTTTTCAGTATTTTTACGAAGAACAATACGGACAAAAGCTGGGGCAAAACGAATGAAGCGGAAGTACTTACCCGCAAGCTCTCCAAATTATTATGGGATTATTACCAATAAGCTTATTAAATCGATTCACGATAAGTTTGCTGTATAAAGAAAAGGGACACTTTATCGAAGTGCCCCTTTTCCTATATTTAAATGAAAGACGTTAACTAGTTTTTCAACGCTTCACCTACATTTTTAGCTTTTCGGCTGATATCGTCACCTACTTTTTTGGACGCATCTTTTACATCTTTTGCAGCTTCTTTTGTTCCAGAAGCAACGTCATTTGCAACATTCTTCGTGCCTTCAGCAACATCTTTTGCAGCATCTTTTGTTTTATCAACAGCTGTGTTCGTTGCATCCACTGTCGCATCTTTTGCGTCTTTTAATCCTTCTTTTACATCCTCACCTGCGTTACGCAATGCATCTTTTGTCTTTTCCCAAGCTGTATTAGCTTCTTCAGAAGCAACCCGCGCTTTCTCCTCGGCGGCTTTATCGCCTTTTGCGATAGCTTCATCCAAATCCTTTTTCGCCTGTTCCGCTTTCAAACGAGCATTTTCTTCCGCATTTTTTAAATCTGCGATTGCTGCATCGACGTGTTCACCGACTGTTTGTGCCGAATCTGTAGCTGTAGTGTCTTTTTTCTCCGAATTGTTGCAAGAAGACATAACCAATGCTCCTGCTACGACTGCTAAAAGTGCTATTTTTTTCATTATAAATTGATTTATGAGTGTAGTTTCCAACGGCCCATGAGAGCACGCACATATCAATTTACAACTTCTATGCCAAATAGACAAAATTATTGCTTCGGATAGATTGTCCCTTTGGCTGCTTCCAGCGTATTTTTCAATAAACCAACGATGGTCATTAAGCCAACTCCTCCAGGTACTGGTGTAATCCAAGATGCCTTAGGAGCAACGTTTTCAAAATCGACATCCCCATATAGCTTAAAACCAGATTTAGTTTCTGTCGAAGTTTCTCTATTGATACCTACGTCGATGACAACAGCACCATCTTTGACCATGTCGGCTGTAACAAAATTTTTCTTACCGATTGCCGCAACCACAATATCACCACGCAAAACCTCTGTTTTAAGATCTTTTGTACGGCTATGTGTTAATGTCACAGTACAGTTGCCCGGATTGGAATTGCGCGCAAGTAAAATACTCATTGGCGATCCCACGATATTACTTCTTCCAACCACTACAGCGTGTTTACCTGCAGTATCGATCTTGTAATAATCCAGCATCAGCATAATACCGTAAGGAGTAGCCGGAATAAAACAAGGAAGATTACGTTGCATACGGCCAAGGTTGATCGGATGGAAACCATCTACATCTTTGCGGTAATCAATTGCTTCGGTAACTTTATCCGGATCAATATGTTTTGGTAAAGGCAGTTGTACAATCAAACCATCAATAGACTCATCCTGATTGATTTCTTTGACCTTTGCGATCAATTCTTCCTCAGTAATATTTTCGTCGTAACGAATGTTTGTTGATTCAAAGCCGACCAATTGACAGTTGCGCATTTTGCTAGCCACATAAGTTTCACTACCGCCATCATTACCGACAAGGATAGCTACCAGATGAGGTTTACGGCCGGTCTGTGTTGTAAATTCAGCCGCATCTAACGCTATTTGCTCTTTAATTTTTTCGGAAACTAGTTTACCATCTAATAGATTCATGTTTAGGAGATTTTATTGTATTTAAAAGGAGCCCAAGAGCTCCTTTATATGATGTTATTTTGTTAATCTAATTTCAATACCGCCATAAATGCAGATTGCGGAATCTCTACGTTCCCAACCTGACGCATGCGTTTCTTACCCTTTTTCTGTTTTTCAAGGAGCTTACGCTTCCGTGAAATATCACCACCATAACATTTCGCCGTGACATCTTTACGTAAAGCTGAAATTGTTTCCCGAGCAATGATCTTTGCTCCAATTGAAGCTTGGATACGAATTTCAAATTGTTGACGTGGTAATAGTTCTTTCAATTTCTCACAGATCTTTTTACCAAAATCATAGGCGTTGCTCCGGTGTATCAACGAAGACAATGCATCCACAGGTTCATCGTTCAATCGGATATCCAACTTAACCAGATCTGATTTGCGATACCCTATTTGATGATAGTCAAATGATGCATAGCCTTTAGAAATTGTCTTCAGCTTATCGTAGAAATCAAAAACGATCTCACCCATTGGCATTTCAAAAACCAACTCAACACGATCTGAAGTCAGATAGTGCTGATTCATGATCGTACCACGTTTCTGGATACAAAGTGACATAATTGGTCCTACGAAATCCGATTTCGTAATAATATTAGCTTTGATATAAGGCTCTTCGATTGAATCCAATTTACTTGGATCCGGTAGATCAGATGGGTTATGCACGATCACCTCCTCTTTATCCTTGGTCATATAGGCCTTATAGGATACGTTGGGAACCGTCGTGATTACCGTCATGTCAAATTCGCGTTCCAGGCGTTCTTGAATGATCTCCATGTGGAGCATGCCCAAGAAACCACAACGGAAGCCGAAACCCAAGGCTGCTGACGACTCTGGTTCAAATACCAAAGAAGCATCGTTAAGCTGCAAACGGTGCATCGATTCACGCAACTCCTCGTAATCTTCCGTATCTACAGGATAAATACCCGCAAAGACCATCGGTTTCACCTCTTCAAACCCTTGGATAGCCTCCAAACAAGGACGATCTTTATGCGTAATGGTATCCCCTACTTTCACTTCACGTGCTTCCTTGATACCCGAGATAATATACCCCACATCACCGGTCTTAATGACTTCTTTGGGAACTTGATTCAACTTCAGGGTACCAATTTCATCGGCAAAATATTCTTTTCCAGTAGCAACAAATTTCACGCGGTCGCCTTTACGAATTTCACCATTTTCAACTTTAAAATAAGCCATGATACCACGGAAAGAGTTGAAAACAGAATCAAAAATCAAGGCTTGTAAAGGTCCCTCGGGATCACCCACTGGGTGTGGAATACGTTTCACAATAGCTTCCAAAATATCCGGAACACCAAGACCCGTTTTTCCAGACGCAGGAATAATCGCATCACGATCACCACCGATCAGATCAACAATCTGATCTTTTACTTCTTCAGGCATAGCACCGGGAAGGTCCATTTTGTTGAGGATCGGAATGATTTCCAGATCATGTTCCAACGCCAGATATAAATTTGAAATAGTCTGTGCTTGAATACCTTGAGATGCATCTACGATCAGTAAAGCACCTTCACAGGCAGCAATTGAACGTGAAACCTCATAGGAAAAATCCACGTGTCCTGGGGTATCGATCAGGTTCAGAATATACTCTTGACCATCTTTTTTATAATTCATTTGGATGGCGTGACTCTTGATCGTAATACCACGTTCACGTTCCAAATCCATATTATCAAGTAATTGTGCCTGTGCTTCACGCTGACTGATGGTATTGGTATACTCTAAAAGGCGATCTGCCAAAGTACTTTTGCCATGGTCAATATGCGCAATAATACAGAAATTACGAATGTGCTTCATATAGGATTTTTAAACTCTTTTGCTAAAAGGCAAAGATACCTTTTTTTATATATATTTATATAAACTAGCTTTTTTTAGTTTACTATAACGCGAAGAAATCAGACTAGACACTATTCCTATTAAGTAGCGAAAGAAACTGCATTCGCTATTCGGCAATCGCATATAAAAAATGTTTCTGATTCCGCGTAACATTTTCCGTATCCCAAGAAATGCGTCCCCGAAATTGTTCCGAACGAATTGGGCAATTGCCGACCTGACAATATTGGCAACACTGCGGAAGACAAGGATCAGCATGAACAAAAAATTCAGTCCGCACCGACATCTCTTTATTGACAATTTTATCCACTGCAGAGATTTCATCGTGTACCTGGATGAGATCGAGATAGCTGGGCAGTGTAAGATGGCAATCTACATGGAGTTCATTTCCGTAACGTTGTACACGAAGATTATGGACATCAATCCATTCATTCTTTCGATTACGTTCCAAGATTTCAACCACATCCTGCACGAGCGCTGTATCCGATTCATCCATCAATCCACCGATCGATTGGCGAAGTAATTTATAACCGTTGAAGAGAATAAAAAGCCCCAATACGATGGAAATAACAATATCAATCCATTGAAAACCTGTCAATCTCATCAACAATAAGCCCAATATCAATCCGATTGTACTATAGGCATCTACCTGTAAATGTTTTCCATCTGCCACCAACGTAATGGATCCTAATGCACGACCGCGCTTCATAATATAAAATCCTACCGCAAAATTGATCACAGACGTGATACCTATCAGATAAATCCCTTGTTCAAGATGTGTCAATTCAGCGGGAAAGAATAGATTGTAACAGGCCTTGGCTAGGATAATCGCGCCGGCGATAAAAATAAGTCCACCTTCCAAAAATACCGAAAAGAACTCTACTTTACCGTGACCGTAGGGATGATTCTCATCCTTGGGTTGCGCCGAGAGATAAATACTATAAAATGCAAAACCCGAAGCGATCACATTGACAATACTTTCCGCTGCATCTGTAAATATTGCACTGGAATCCGTTAAGAAGTAGGCAAAAAACTTCACAATCATCAAACCTATTCCGGTAAAAAGCGATAATAAAACCAATCTTCTTTGTCTTGACATGACGCTTATCTTCTATATGAAACCTTCTATGACCAAATGATGACCAGCCAACATTTTTGTGAGCGCAAAGGTAAAGATATAACGGCAAATCAGATCGATTAGTTTTGAACATCCAGAGTCAGGAGACAATGAAATAACTATGCTAAATCGCTTCAACACCCCTTTCATTAAAAAAGCCCAATAAAAGAGTCACTTTTCTTTGTAAATTATCAAAAATAAAGAAGATTATTTGCAACGTATGTAATATCTTTGTCTTACCATGAGCACACCATCATACTTATCAGACAGGATAAATAATTTGTCCGAATCGGCTACACTTAAAATGACCAAGTTGGGCCGCGAATTAGCAGCAAAAGGCGTTAATGTAATTAGCCTTAGCGTAGGTGAACCTGATTTCAACACGCCTGAGCATGTAAAAGATGCAGCGAAGAAAGCCCTAGACGAGAACTGGACGCGCTATTCGCCGGTACCTGGGTACCCGGAATTACGCCAGGCAATTGTAAACAAGTTGAAGACAGAAAACAATTTAGATTATGATATTTCTCAAATTGTCGTTTCTACGGGTGCAAAACAATCCCTGTCAAATGTGATTCTAACCTTGATCAATCCAGGTGATGAAGTAATTATCCCAACACCATATTGGGTATCATACTCTGAAATGGTTGTTTTAGCAGAAGGAAAATCAGTCTTTATCAATACTGAAATCGACAATAATTTTAAGATTACACCTGAACAATTGGAAGCGGCAATTACACCAAAAACCAAATTGTTTATGTTTTCATCGCCAAACAACCCGACAGGGACAGTTTATAGCAAAGATGAATTAGCCGCATTGGCTAAAGTTTTCGAAAAACATCCACAGGTATTTATTCTATCTGATGAAATCTATGAACATATCAACTTTGTCGATAAACACGAATCCATCGCACAGTTTGACAGCATCAAAGATAGAGTAATCATCATCAATGGTTTTTCAAAAGCATTTGCAATGACTGGATGGCGCTTAGGTTATATCGCTGCCAACAAAACCATTGCTGCCGCAAATGATAAATTACAAGGACAGACAACCTCTGGAACCTGTTCAATTTCTCAACGCGCAGGTATCGTGGCTTATGAACAAGGATTGGAGTCTGTCAATAAAATGAAAGAAGCTTTCGCTCGTCGCCGCCAGCTGGTATACGATCTATTGACTGAAATCCCAGGTGTAAGAACAAATCTACCTGAAGGTGCATTCTATTTCTTCCCTGAAATCTCTTCGTTCTTTGGTAAAAAAGACCAAGATGGCAATATCATCAAAAACTCATCTGATTTGGCATTGTACTTATTGAATGTTGGTCACGTAGCGACAGTAGGTGGAGATTCATTCGGTAACGACAACTATATCCGCTTGTCCTATGCAGCTTCAGACGAAAGTTTGATCGAAGCTTTAAAAAGAATCAAAGAAGCATTAGGAAAACTAGCCTAATCTCTTATCCAAATATAAAAAAGAGCTCCTCTGGGCTCTTTTTTTATGCAGTTCCAATTTTCCCCATACATTTTCGACATAGCCTAAACTCTTATTCGGTCAAATATCATCTCAGCTCCATAATTTAAGCAGATGCTATCGCTTGAAATAAATATTTATTACATTTACTTCTATGAGTATTTTAACAGAAAAATTTAAAACGCAGCATGACACAGCTCCGTTTTCACAGATAAAAAACGAAGATTATATTCCCGCATTTGATGAGGCTATTCAGAAGACAAAAGATGAAGTCGATGCGATCGTCAACAATCCCGAAACGGCAACTTTCGACAATACTATCGCTGCGATGTCCTACTCGGGGCAGACATTAGATCGTTTGTCCAATATCTTTTTTAATCTCCATTCCGCCGAAACCAACGCCGATCTTGAAAAGATCGCACAGGATATAGCACCCAAATTATCTGCATTGGGCAATGATATTACATTAAATTTCGATCTTTTCAAACGAGTGAAGGCTGTATACGATCAGAAAGATCAACTGACATTAACGGCAGAACAAACAACCTTATTGGAAAAATCCTATAAGGATTTTGTACGTAATGGTGCACTTTTGAATGACGAACAAAAAGAAAAACTCCGTGAAATAGATGCCGAGCTATCGCTTTTAAAATTGAAATTTGGTGAGAATGTTCTTGCTGAAACCAACGCCTACCAACTATTGGTAACCGACGAAAAAGATCTTTCCGGACTTCCAGAGGGTGCAGTAGAAGCTGCACAAGCTTTGGCTAAAGCCAACGAAAAAGAAGGCTGGCTCTTTACCCTGGATTTTCCAAGCTATCTTCCTTTTGTCACTTATGCCGACAATCGGGAACTTCGCAAAGAAATTACCCTCGCCGCAGGCCGAAAAGCTTTTCAGGATAACGAGCACAACAACGTGGATAATGTGCTGAAAATTGTAAAACTACGTTTCGAAAGAGCCAAATTATTAGGCTACGCAACGCATGCAGACTTTGTTCTTGCCGAACGTATGGCCCAAAATCCAAACAAAGTCACTGAATTCTTAAATGACTTACTGAAAAAAGCAAAACCAGCGGCAGTGCAAGAATTTGCAGAATTATCCCAATTTGCAAAAAACTTGGATGGCATAGACCAATTGGAAAAATGGGATGGTGCCTATTATGCTGAAAAGCTGAAACAAGAACGCTTTAATCTGGACGACGAGAAGCTCAAACCATATTTCAAACTCGAAAATGTCTTACAAGGCGCATTTGAAGTAGCCCATCGCTTATTTGGCATCAACTTCAAAGAAGTCGATACAATAGATACTTACCACGAAGAAGTTCAAACATTTGAAGTCAGTAAAGACAACGGTGAATTAGTCGCTATCTTCTATGCCGATTTCTTCCCGCGTAAAGGAAAGCGAAATGGAGCATGGATGACATCGTTCAAACCACAATACATTCAAAATGGCACGCAAGAGCGTCCGCATGTCTCTATTGTCTGCAATTTTACGCGTCCTACTGCTTCAAAACCTTCTTTGTTGACGTTCCAGGAAGTAACTACATTATTTCACGAATTTGGACATGCCCTGCATGGTATGTTGGCGGATAGCACCTATCCTACACTATCTGGAACATCTGTATATTGGGATTTTGTCGAGTTACCGAGTCAGGTGATGGAAAACTGGTGCTATGAAAAACAAGCCCTTGAATTATTTGCCAAGCACTATGAAACTGGTGAAGTAATTCCGATGGAACTTGTCGAAAAAATCCGCGAAAGCGCTTCATTTCTTGAGGGGATGGCGACAATGCGCCAATTAAGCTTTGGTCTATTGGACATGGGCTGGCATGGACAGGACCCAACCGCAATCTCTGATCTCAAAGCATTCGAAGAAGAACAGTTTGCCTCGACAAAACTCTATCCAGATGTCAAGGAGAATGCCATGAGTACAGCCTTCTCCCATATTTTCAATGGTGGTTATTCTTCGGGCTATTACAGCTATAAATGGGCGGAAGTATTGGATGCAGATGCTTTTGATTACTTCAAACAGAATGGTATCTTCAATAAAGAGATCGCAGCCAAATTTAAGGACAATGTGCTTTCCAAAGGTGGTACAGAACATCCAATGGTCCTTTACAAACGCTTCCGCGGACAAGAACCTTCGGTAGAACCCTTGTTAAAAAGGGCCGGATTGATCAAATAAAGAAAACGCTGGACTTCCGTCCAGCGTTTTTTACCCATAGCTTTGCTGACCACAGATAAATTTTCTGCACACACGTTTAAGTGCAAACAGTTAGTTGAATGCATCGCTCGTTACACACTATCATGAACTTCTCTATTCTCCTGCTTTCACCAGACTGACGCCGAAAATATCACGTTTATTTTCAACCAAATAGCGAGACATGAAGTCAGAACACGGTACATCTTGCTGATTAAGCAAAAAAATTGTATCTTTGTAACACATAATTGGGGTTGACCGGAATTGACAGGATGGAGACGGTTATGTAAGCATGTAGTGCGTTGTTAGTAGAGCACTTTAATCTGAACTTTCAGAATTATAACTGGCGAAGAAAACTACGCCTTAGCTGCTTAAGTTAGACTTAACATAGCTATTTGTCCCGTTAGATCCTGTTCTTTGGTTTAACATTCGGGGCATCGAACAATAGAACTGGCAAGTGTGATGTTGCTAAGCACTTGTGAGAAACAGCAACTACGGCGTACGGTATAGGTAAGCGACTCACCTTCCCTCGCCCGACAATTAAAGAGAAGCTAAACATGTAGAAAGCGTATACAGTACCATGACTGGACGAGAGTTCGAATCTCTCCAGCTCCACAAACAAAAAAGCCTAACTCACGTTAGGCTTTTTTGTTTATTGTAAAATGCCTTTATAAACCGCATCCCGTAAAGTACCAGCTTCCGTGTCCCCTGCATATTCCCAATACATCGCACCAAGCAAGCCCGCGGCATGCACATAGTCACATTTATGGGCAATAGATTCTGGTGTTTCATAGGTCAACACAAACTCCCCTTTATCGTTGACAAGATAATGTGCTTTCGCCTCATCGTCCCATTTCTGCTCAAATCCCTGAAGTGAAAGCAGGTCTTTATAATCGATAAAACCCTTGACTTCAGTCTTATTACCACGGCCATAGAATGGAATTCCCAATACCAATTTTTCAACAGGCATTCCCCCATCGACATGGGCCTTCACGGCCTCCACACAAGTGGTATGTCCCGATAAGGGTGAACGGTGCAAGCTCGCATGATGATAAGGTGGATGCCCCGAATCATAGGTCATGATATTTACAAAATCCACCTCTTTCTTAATCTTATTAAAGGCGATATACTTACCGTTCGCAACCGAAGCCAAGGTCAGCAGCTTCTTCTTACCAATAGCTTTCCGGATATCGTGCATGAGTAAGGTGAAATTTTCGGTATCGGCTAAAGAGGACGAAATCCCGGCAGAAGAATTTGTCGGGTATTCCCAGTCAATATCAATACCATCAAGATTAAACTCCCGCACCACACGCAAGCAGTCTTTGGCAAATTTTTTCCGTTTCACTTCATCAGCAGCCATTTCGCTAAACCGACCGCTTCCCCAGCCGCCAACAGACAACAATACCTTTAGATGTGGATGTGTTTTCTTAAGATCCGTAATGGCCTTCAGCCTGGATTCATTATCTATACGCAAGCCATCAAAGCTCTCGTTGACATGTGCAAAAGCATAATTGATATGGGTTAGATAAGCAGGATCGGGCATCACTTTGGACCAGGAAGTGACATAGGCAATAACAACTTTTTTGTTTTTTGCTCGTGCACGACTTACACTAGGGTACAATAATAAAGTCAATAACAGAACAGTGAAGATCTGGCTAAGTATTGATTTCAATTTACATTCCATATTTGCAGTTTTGTTTGTTTTTTGATGATATTGGACTTCCTAAAATATAATTGTTAAAGCATGCAAATTTGATGCTTAGGCGCTCGCTAAAGTTTCAGATAAATATGTAGTTTCTTCAGCAAGATCGCATACCACAACATCGCAAAAGCCCAAAGCAATGAACCAGCAATAGCTAAGCCCATATGTCCCGATTGTTTATAAAAGAACAATGGAAGATGAAAGCCCCAACAGACAAAGTAGATCAGATCGGGTGCAAGATAGGTCGTCAATGAGTTCTTTCCAGCCTCTTCAAACAATCCTATCCCGCGATGGTAGCCTTTCACATCAATGAAATAATATATCGGGATCAAAAGCAATACACTAATCCCACAACAGACCAATGCCCAGCTCGGTGTACCTTGGATTTTGGATAAAATAAACCAAAAACGTAAGACAAAGCCTGTAACTAGCCAAATCATACCAATAACCAGCAAAAAACGCAACAATACCAGCGGAGTGGCCGCATATCGTTTCATAAGCATACCGATGATTGTTCCGGCCAGCACAATACAGGGTATATTGCCAGCTAGAAGAACCTGTAAATATCTTCCGATACCAGGGAATTCAACTTTAAATTCCGTTCGGCTGAGAATATTGAGTACCAAAAAAAACAACCAGCCACACACAAGCACTATTATCCTTCCCCTGCATAATAAGAAAATAGAAGCCGCGGCAAAATATCCCCAACCAATCAGCCCCAAAATCCCCCACCACCCTACTTCCAAACCTTTCCCATCCGACGCTTTGAAAATATATATGAGATAAATAATCCCCATGATGCCGACTACACGCAACCCCTTATAAATGGATTGATATTGCATATCTTTCGGATAACGATTCCAAATCAGAAAAACGAATATATACAGCAGTCCTAGCCACAACAGATGTGACATCCCCGTCAAACTAGGAGATACACGTGTACCATTTAGAATCAACACGCCAATCAGCAGCAAACTCAATGTTCTCAACAGAACATGTAAAAAGATTACAGTTGTCGATGAACCTATCTTTTCCCTGGCCGCAACAGCATATGGCACCGCCATACCAACCATAAAAAGAAATCCCGGAAATACCCAGTCTGCTAAACCCATCCCGTCCTCATCTGCTTCCGTGTGAACCAGCCATCTAGGTACACCGGGTATAAACAAGTCATTGACAAATAACATCAGGAACAGCGTGAAACCACGCATAACATCCATTGAACGGATTCGGATTGTAGGTACAGCTTGCAATGCGTTCATAATTGGTTTTATGTGTAAAAAAAATAGCTATCAGCGTAGCTGCTTAACCAACCTCTTCCCCAGATTCTTCTTAGATAGTTTTTTTAGTGATTTTATGGCGACCGGAATTCGGTGGCTGATGGTTCTTTATTTGAATAATCTAAGATGAAAAAAAACAACAATATATAGTGAAATAATTGTTCAAATTAGTGTAAATTTTACTCATAAAACACAGCAATCATGAAATTTACCCCAGTTTCCCGTATAAACCAGACAGAAGTACAACAAGAAATGTTACACATGTATAAATTGTTACTTTTTATGAAGTGTAATTGTATTGCATATCAAAAGCAATTTATCTAAGTTTGGCAAAAACACATTTACATACAGCCGATCTTCATGAAATTCATTCTTTTTATCTGCTTATTATTCACACCACAGACTATCTTCGGACAGAATACTAGCGTCATCAATAATGAATCCACTCTTTTTGAACTTGGAAACCCAAACGGTAAAATTGATTTTTTAGTCATTGATCCTGCTCCAAAAAGTAAAAAGCCCCTATTTTTGTTTTGTCAGGGATCGTTACCCTTGCCGCTATACTTTAATTATAAAAAAGAAGGTTTAAGTCTTTTTGGAGGAGGATTAACTAACTTTAACTACCATGATATTATTAAGTCGTATCATCTTGTCGTGATTTCCATGCCAGAAACTCCTGTTATCGTCGATGAATCTCAGCTTAATGACTCTTATTGGTATTATGGTGACTCAAAAGATAAAAATATCCCGAGTATAGCTTATCAAAAGGCAGACTATCTAGATAATTATGTAAACCGAGCCGTCGCAGTATTAGATTATCTTAGCGGACAACCTTGGGTCGATAAATCACAATTAGTTGTATTTGGCCATTCCCAAGGTGGGCATGTAGCGGCCAAACTAGCAAATAGGTATAAAAAAATAAGCAAACTGGGCCTATCAGGAACGAATTTGTTTGGACGAATAGACCAAGATATACGACAAGCTAAACGCGATGTACAAAAAGGAAAAATTTCCTGGCAACAAGCCTCTCAAAAAATTGAACAAACCTATGCCTTTTATCAAGATGCCAACAATCCAGAAAAATTAAAAAACAATCCTAATCTACGTTCCTGGAAGTCATTTTCACAACCTGCTATTGACGACCTATTGAGCTTTAATAAACCCATCTATCTCGTCTTCGGTACAGAAGATATTGTATCTGAATTAAATGATTTAGTGCCTCTTTATTTTATAAGAAATCACAAAGACAACCTGACTATTAAACGATATTTTAATCAGGAGCACAATTATTTTGAAGTTCAGAACGATGGCCGGCCCGATTACAGCAAGCCACATTGGAACGAGGTTATGAATGGATTTTTAGCTTGGGCATTAGAGCCAAAACAAACAGCAAATAACAATTAAACAGTACAGACCATGAATCAATTAAAATTTCGTGACGCCACACAACAAGATTTACCACGCATCGTAGAAATATACAACTCTACCATAGCCTCCCGCATGGTTACTGCAGACACTGCACCAGTATCTGTTGCCAGTAGACAAAAATGGTTTGACGAACATAACACTTCGAAAAGACCCCTGTGGCTGATAGAAGATGAAAATAACCAAGCTCTTGGTTGGGTAAGTTTTCAATCGTTCTATGGCCGTCCAGCTTATGATGCAACAGTAGAAATTAGTATCTATTTGGACGAACAGCAACGAGGCCGGGGTCTGGGTAAACAGATTCTCCAGCACTGCATTGATAAAGCTCCAGATTTAGGCGTCCATACCTTATTGGGATTTATCTTTGCACACAATCTGCCTAGTATTGCATTATTTGAAAAAATGGGTTTCGAGGAATGGGCAAACTTACCCAATATAGCAACCTTAGATCAGGAAGAACGTAGTCTAAAAATATTAGGTATACGGATTAAATAACAGCGTGACAATCTAATTACCTGCCATCAAAAATAAAATTGCTAAATTAAAGTATTCACAAGTTAAGATTTTAATTCGGTAATATGAAACATTTAATCCAATTCTCCTTAATGCTGATTGCTTATGTATTCTTCTTTTCCAGCCCCCTGTTGGCACAAAACCCAGAGCGCACCAAAACTATCCCTATCGCAAGTGATTCTGCATACAGCAAGATAACACAAGTGCTTCAGGATGGTGGTTATTTTATTGTACAGCTCGATCGACCTTCCGGATTTATTCAAACCAGCACATATTTAGAAAACAATAATTTTCTAAGCAATAAAGAAGGTGAAAAATTAATTTTCAACTTCCTGATCAGCCCTTTACAAGCTAAAAGATCAAAAATAGTTCTAAATATATTTTCAATAGAAAAGCGTAAAGGAGGAAGCTTTGACGCACCTAATTATTATGATGAAGATAAGGGAATCGTCCGGGACAATAAAGCCTATCAGCAAATTTGGGATAAGATACTCCCCCTATTTCAATAAGAGCAACAAAAAAATAAATCCCAGTGGATCTTAGCTCAACTGGGATTTTATGGTAAAAAAGAATCAGATCGAAATTGTCAGTAAGGGAACATCCAGCCCCGACGCCATCATACGCGTTTTGCTACGGTGGGTCAATGAGCTCCAAAAACCATACTTATAGGGAATCATCACCAGGAGATCTGTACTACTTTCCCTGACCTCGTCCCGGATGGCTTTCACGACCTCATTAGATGTGACATTTTTGTAATAATAACTTACGATTCCCATCACGTCGTTGATCGCTTCCCGCGTTTCTTTTCCCTTCTCCTCATTCAGTTGCTCCACTGTTTTACGAATGTTGAGCACCTCCAGTACCGCACCGAACTCAGCGGCAAAATCTTTTACTTTTTCAAGAACTTCTTTTTGCACGCCGCGAACAATATCACAGGCAAATAGAATATGTTCCAAACCAGTGAATTTTGCACCTAGAGGAACTGAAAGGATTGGTATTTTTAATTTACTGATAGCCGCCGTCGTGGTATTGCCGAGCATATCTTGATCAAAGGAGCGTTTGGCCATTCCCATAACCAGTAAATCCGCATTTGTCTCTTGGATACATTTCGTAATCTGATCATAAAACAGACCCGCAGCAAGATATGGAATAGTCAAAACACCACGTTCGGCCGTAATCGCCTCGGCTTTACGTCGTAAAACCTTACTTTGATGTTCAAATATTTTGAACATAGAATCGGGAGAAAGTCGAGCGTTCATCGCATGAATGGAAGGATTCTGAAGAGAAAACAAGACAAGCTCATATTCTTTTCCTTCAAAAACCTCCATAATAAACTTTAAGGCATGTTCAGCCTCTTCAGCATAGTCTGTGGCAACAATAATCCGTTTCATATGGTCTGATTTAATTCAATAAAAAATCCGTTTTTATTACATTCAAGTTACCGAAAAATAATAAATCTATCAAACGGAGAATTGTCTCAACAGGGTCAATTTTCTCCCGATTTCTGGCTATTTTAAGTAGCTTGCCTTTACAAAAGAAGCCTTTTTCAAATAATCGATACTTTGTTGTAAACCCGTATAAATATCGTTATGAGTTTCTTCCAGCTCAACAAAAATATATTGTAATCCCGCAGCTTTTGAATTGTTAAAGATTGCATCAAAACCGACCATACCACTTTGACCAATTTCACGGTGATCTTTTATATGTAAAGCTTTAAATCTGCCGGAATATTTATTGAAATAGTCAACTGGACTTACCTGTCCCATCACCGCCCAATAGACGTCCATCTCGAAAAATACATTCTCGGGATTTGTATGCTCTATCATATAATCGTACATCACTTTATCTTCGACTTTTCTAAACTCGTGTGAGTGGTTGTGATAACCGTATACGATTCCTTGCTGGCGGCATTTGGCTCCCACCGCATCCAGATAACGGCATTGTGTTTCTAGATCTTTCAGTGTTTTGGGCACATCCATCCAAGGCGTAACGATGTATTTCATTCCCGCAGCTTTGTGCGTAGCAATACATTCATCCCACCATTTTAGCGATTCAGTAAAATCTCCAGAGGCAAGCTCTTGTTCCGATAATGTTTTCGTCGCGTGTGATGAAATCACTTTCATCCCAGCCTTTTCTACTTTTGCCTTAAACTCCTGTGGGCTCAAGTTATATAATTTACCATCTTTGTATCCAGCGGCTTCCACTCCTGTATACCCCAATGCTGAGATCTTTTGTAGAATCTGGTCGAAATTTGGATTTTTCCCTATTTCTTCACGTACAGAATATAACTGTAGACCAATTTCCTTTTTTGCAGCTTTTTGTTGTGCAAATGTTGGACTCACTGCCAACATCATACATCCAGCTACCAATGTTCCGATAAGAGTTCTTCTTTTCATTTAGTGCTCAATTATTTATTATAGACTTCGTTCAACGCAATTATATGTAAACACAGCGTTTACAGGTTGTTTAGGTTTATCGCGTTAAATGTAGCTGCAATGTATGCAAATACTCGAAAAAACGCAATCCTTTTCCCGTTTTATTTGTTGACATCACCTGCTCAGCACCAAAAACGTACTTTCATAGAAATAAAAATAAGTCAGATTCAACGATTTGTCACCCAGCGCTGTTCTATCCATAACAACAAACAATTTGAACGATGGAAAATAAATATGATATCCCCGAACATAGCGATCAAAAACAGGAGGAAAAATTACCGAATGTAGCTGTCGAAGAAAAAGATGATGAACCCGCTGGCCGAAATATTAAGCGCACGCTCATTATCGCAGTATGTGTATTGATCGTATTTTATCTGATCTACTATTTTATGAGTGGACAATAACAAGCAACTTACCAAGGCTCCGGTTAAACAAGATACAAGATTGATTCTTAAAACTGGAGCCTGGAACGTTGACGATATTACTTCGATTGTTTTTCATTCCTATGTTTTTGTGACAATAGGCTATTATTAGGCTATTTACATAGGTGTGGACGTAGGATCTGAACCCCCTCTAGGTTCAATATATTTGTTGTAACAAATATTATAATAAAAAAAGACAAATACAAATTTTTACCCAAAATAATAAACGATATTTTGCGCAAATTGTCATTCAATTCGTTGTATGGCGGATGAAGACAAAAAATTACTGGAAATTATTGGTTTACGCTTTCGTGCAAAACGAAATGATCTGTATTATTCGCTACGCGATCTATCGCATTTAACAGGTATTTCAACAGGAACACTGAATGGAATAGAAAAAGGCAGGGATCTTACCCTCACAAATTTTTTAATTTTATGTCGCAGTCTAGAAATTCAGCCGAAGATATTTTTTCAGCATGACATTATTTTTAATGCTCCCTATACACTCCCTCCAGATGCCAAGGAAAGAATTGCCCTAAGCAAAAAACTAGATGATCTTGTCTATCGTTCCGATTTCTTTCGTTCAGCCCGACGCGTTGCAGAAGTGCTTTCGCACCTGGGAATAGATAAAAGCCAAAGCAACAAGTTTTCTGTTTACCTCACAAGTTACTGTGAAGAAGGAGCTTTAATCTCTGAACAGCATGGAAATTATAAAACCTATCGTAAGAAGGATTAAAGTGCCCCACCAACCTTATTTGCTTAATTCCCTAAAACGGTTCGCCCTTCTGAACGTTCCCAAATCATTAAATCGAACACCATATTTACGCAGGATATCCTGTGCTTTTCTGCGCCCGATATGACGGACGTAAAAGGTCTCATTGACAACAAAATGATGAATACTATGTGTCCAGCCAAAAAAGAAACAGAACAGTTGCATCGGAAAAGTCCACCAAACGGTAAGTACCTGCGTCTGTTCAATGACGTTTCCCGTTTCAACATCACCAAAATAATGCATATTTGATGTGATAAAATGCAGACAAAATTGACGTAATAAATTGGGTAATAGAATAACATAAATTAACCCATGAAGACTTATCAACATGTTATCAACATACTGTGGAAAACTCAAATCTAACCCAAAAAAAGCATTTAACCAACCCATTAGCAGATCTGCGAAATGGAAATATAAAACCACATGTGCAAAAATCGTCACTGGAACAATGCTCAAAAACATAATTCGTTTTAGTTTGGAAGACGTCTCCAATTTTAGATTTCCATTTTTTACTTCCTCATCCATATCGTTAAACATTCGATGCAGACGAAAGAGTCCTCCCAATACAACATCAGGTGTTGTCAGCAGACGTTTTATTGACCAACGTTCACCATTTGTCACACTACGCTCTTCAACGTCGTGCAATGTACCCGAAAACTTATGGTGATGATGGTGCAAGGTTCTGCGAATCCAAGGATTGACAGTCAGTGGCCTTAAGATCCATACACTAAAAAGCATAAAATGATGAACCACTTTTTGTCTTTTAAAATAAAGCCAATGGATCAGATCATGTTCTATTTCATGCAACACCCCCATAAAAAAAGCATTGCTAACAATCATCAGCCAAGTCGGCACAAGTGCGCGATACCAAGCGATCGATACAGCCAGAATAGCTAGGATTGCGATTGCAAATATGAGCATCCCAATGCTGTTCTGCTGTTTTAATATAGGGTATATTCCTTTAAGCTGCTGATAGGACTGATTTATTTCCCTCCTGATCTGGCTCGACTTTTCCTGATGTGTCAATTCGATGTGATTTTATTGGTAAAAATAGGGATTTTTTGTGGACTTCTTAGACATATCAATCAAAGCAGATCTTTCATCGGGTTTGCTTTTTTTGTGCAATCCAACGCGTTATCAACATGCTATCTTCTAAACAAAAAGTTATCAAATAATAGGGACTTCATACGTACTTTATAGGGACCTGATAGGGACCTCATTCGGATGAAAGCGTTTCAGCTCCCTTTTAGTCCCCTGTAATGTAACAGTTTACTTACAATAAATTGATGTATTGGCCTAAACTTATCCACCACTTGTATGTTAGTAAAGCCTATGAACTTTAATTTAATATTATGGCAAATGTAAAACACGGTATAAACGGTCCTCCGTCTGGTAAAGTCGGGGCAGTTGTTTTTTGTAAATGGAAAGAAATCAACTATGTCCGATCTCTTCCAAGAGTGAATAAAAGAAGGCCACTTTCGGATAAGGAAGTTAACAACCGAAACAAATTTGGACTTATGCAGCAATTCTTGAGTCCCTACAAAAAAGTTATTCGGCTCGGCTTCGCAAACTATGCCAAAAATATGACAGCTTTTAATGCGGCGATGTCCTATAACCTTAAACATGCCATACAACAGGACGATGACGGTTTTCATATCAATTACGATCAAATCGCCATAAGCAGAGGCCAGGATGCTGAGATTACTGGAGCGTTATATCAATTGGGGGAAGAAGATATTCATATAAGCTGGGAGTTAAAAAAGCCACAAAAACTCATGTATGAAGAGCTAACAAATTTTCGAACCCTGGTGCTGCTAGTTCCTGAGAATCCGATAAACACTTCAAAAGGAGTTTTACTTGGAAACTATATCACGGATTTAAAAGAATCGATCCGCTTACCAACACCAACCCATAGCGACACATACCATCTATATCTGGGATTTGTTGCTACCGACGGGACGAACCTGAGCATGAATAGCTGTTATCTGGGCAATATAAAATTGGAAAGGAAATAAAAGTATTCATAGCAAGACAATTCATTAAAAGGATAAATAAAGGAATTCAACAACAAAATACAAAACACTTAATTACAATAAGATAACAACATATTAACCCTAAATTTATGTAAGCACCTTAACTTAGTACAAACGATGTGATTTACAATCGATGGTTTCAACAGCCACATCAATTTCGGCCATGAAGCCAATCGTCTTTATATCTAGTAGGCATTTGGTTACCCCCTCAGCAATCCTCAACACATATCCATGTGCAAGCCCTACTACTTTCTCTATTCAGTTCGGCAAGCTCATACCTTGCCGAACATTCTAGTATTCATCAGACCACAACGCTTCTAAAGTACTTAACTACCGAAAGGATCTGTCTTTTTCTCCGTTTTTACAATTTTAATCAGATGTTCCAGCGCATTTTTCAGACGTTTGGCATCATCTTCAGTTTGGATTGCCCATAAAATTTCATCCGTGCTTGGCGACGACTTGAATCGAATCTGATACCCTGATTTTACCCTGGCAATGACTAGTACATCTGATTTGGCAATATCGCTTCGAAAATGCTGGCCACTGGAAAGAAAGACTGTCAGCACTCTTCCGTCTACCGTCACCGTATCAATTTTTGTATCCTTATAATGATAAGCTACTTTATACAGCTTGTTAATATAGGCCATCGTCTGCTGTTTATTCAAACCGGCGTTTTGGGCTACTGTAGGTATCGCAATACCAATCGCTAAAAAAAAGCACAAGAAGAAATTCTTCATTTATTTATTATTTTTTATTCCCGCATATTTGCCTTAACATAGACAGCTTAACCGATTCCTTTACAAGTGACCTCTATTCACCAAAAAAAGCCATCCAATTCATCGCCTCATCCAAATAGCGTGTAACATCAGTCACAACAGCAAAATACGTTCCTTTTATTTATGGCTTAAAAATATAGATTTTATTTACTTTTTTGTCTATGATCCCAAAACTAAAGTATTTTCAGCATCAGCCTTTCCGTTGCCGTTGCTCAACATACTTTTGGATATTCTTATCTTAATTTATTCCTTTGACCTCGATAAGTCCCGTGCATTTTCAGCCATACGGATAAATTCAGCACGATAACCTTCTTCATCTTTTCCTTTGGAAGCTTTTGCACGCAAGATCAGCTGCTCAAAATTGGCCTTTTGCTTAAAATCAGAGTCCCGAAGTAGTAAACCAAGTTCCGCTACCGCTGTTACAAAACGAAAATCTTCACTCACCTTATTCAACTCCGTTACCGTAGTTCCTACCACCTTTTGCTGCAACTTACTTTTCTCCCCTTCAGGCTCCTTATACCGAAATTTAACTGTGGCCAGTTCTGCATTTCTCTGTCCAGCTGCCTGATGTGCACGCTGCTGATATTTTAATGGATCTACCGTTCCGACCATTCCCGACTCAACACCAACAGGTACGATTTCATACAAGGCTGTCACCACATGGCCTACCCCCATATCACCGCCCATCTTTTGATCATTATTGAAATCCTCGGCCTCCAGCAAGCGGTTTTCGTATCCCACCAAGCGATAGGCTTGCACATAAGTTGGATTGAATTCGACCTGGATCTTTACATCTTTAGCAACAGTAAACAACGTTCCCCCGAATTCCGTCACCATCGCCTTCCGTGCTTCCGAAATATTATCGATATAAGCGTAATTTCCATGACCTTTGTCCGCAAGGATTTCCATCTTACTGTCCTTAAGATTCCCCATACCATAACCAAGTACCGTAAGGAAAACGCCTGATTTACTTTCTTTGGCAATCAGTTCTTCCATTGATTCGTCACTGCTCTCCCCAACATTGAAATCGCCGTCACTAGCCAAAATAATCCGGTTGTTTCCACCTTTGATAAATTGTTGCTTCGCAATTTCGTAAGCCTTCTTAATTCCTGCAGCACCAGCAGTACTTCCACCGGCTTCGAGCTCTTCAATAGCCGATTTTATTTTCATCTTTTCATCACCGGGCGTACTCTCCAGTTTTACCCCTGCCGATCCGGCATAAGTCACAATAGCTACATGGTCTATGTCACGAAGCTGATCAACCAACATCTTCAACGAAGCTTTCACTAAAGGTAGACGACCCGGTCCCATCATCGACCCGGAAACATCAATCAAAAACACGAGATTAGAAGCTTTAAGCTTTTCCGTAGGCATATCTTTCGCTTTTAACGTTACACGCATCAGCTGATTCGCGGTATTCCAAGGCGCCTTCGTCAATTCGGTGACGATATTTACAGGTTCTCCATTTTTAGGTCCAGCCACCTCATACTGAAAATAATTGATCATCTCTTCAACGCGTACCGCATCTTTTTCAGGCAAACTTCCCGAATTGATAAAACGACGTACATTACTATAAGAGGCGGCATCAACATCTGCCGCAAACGTCGATAAAGGTTCTTTAAGGGGATTGATAAACTTGTTTTCCTTTACCTTCTGATAAGATTCCTGGTTTTGATTAGGCATATACGCCGTTCCTCTGATATACAAACTTGATACTTGCCCCGACAAAGTTGTATTAACATTCATCATCGGTGCCGTCTGGCGCTTTGCTTTTCGCTCATATCCGGTCACCACAACTTCATCCAGTGTATTGTTTTGCTGCACCAAGGCCACATCAACCTTCGACCGATGGTTGACCGCTACCCGTTGCTCGAGATACCCGAGGTAACTAAAAACCAAGGTATTTTTACCATCACGGACCTGGATGCGATAATTTCCTTTGTCATCGGTCAGGCTTCGCGCTTTGGTTACGGCATTGCTTACCTGCACACCAGCTAGAGCAATGCCCGTATTTGCATCCACCACCTGACCGCTGACTTCATATCCCTGCTTGGCATATCCACCTATGGATAGCAACAAGCCCATCACAAAAAGTATTGTTCTCATATTGTTCACATTTTTGCCAAGGGATGCCGTAAATATTAAATTTCCATAAACCAGAAAAAAAAAATATTTTTAACCAATAAATGTTTGCATTCAAGTCGTCAAAAATAGATACACCACAAGACCATGAGCTCTTGTTGCACTATCAGGAGTCCATGAATCTCCAGGTATTGGGCGATCTATTCCAGCGACATACAGAGATGGTATACTACGTTTGCTTACGGTATCTCCAAGATTCCGAACTGAGCAAAGACGCTGTCATGAATATCTTTGAAGAATTAATATATAAGGTCAATAAACAAGAAATCAAGGACTTTCCGAGATGGCTCTATGTATTAAGCAAGAATCATTGCCTGATGTATTTAAGGTCTCAAAAGAACAAATCTCAAATTTCTTTGGATGAATTTGTGAAATTTCCCGGAGACATGCATCAGTATGAACAATATGATGAAAAAGAAGAACAGTTAACGGCTATGGAAGGCTGTCTGGGCAAATTGCCAGAAAAACAGCAACAGTCGGTCAGACTCTTCTTTTTAGAGGAAAAATGTTACAAAGAGATTAGTGAATCTACCGGTTATAGCTTGAACGAAGTAAAGAGTTATATCCAAAATGGGAAACGGAATTTAAAAAATTGCATGGAGGCTTGGAATGAGCAACAGTAATTACGACATAGCATACTTAAAGAAATACGTCAACGGTGAACTATCTCCTACGGAGATGTACGCTCTTGAGCGTGAGGCACAGCGCGACCCCATGTTGGCGGATGTTCTGATGGGTATAGAGATGGATCAAAATAAAACCGTAATTGCCGCAATCAATCAACAGATTAGCCAACGTGCAAAAAGAGATAAGGCTACTACAATTAAAATATTTGACTGGAAAAGACTGGCCATCGCCGCCTCTACAGTAATCGTTTTGGGTGTAGGTCTTGTACTTTTCTGGCAGCAGAAAAAAAATACATCTGAGGCAAAACGTACTGCTGACGTAGACGTTACCCGGGACAAGCCAAAAACAAAGGTTATAGGAAAGGATTCTATCACGACCACAGATGATATCACGTCAAAAATCGAACAGCAAGATCGTTCGCCACAATTGGCAGATAACAACAGCCCCCGTTTTCGTGAACAACATCCACATGAGGAGGTCACGATTTTATCGCAGGAACCCTCCCTACGTGTAAAATCATTGGAAGAAATGGAAGGTCGCCTTAATAGTGATCGTCCTGTATTTGGATTAAGACCTACAGACAGTGCAATTGTTATCGGTTATGCGCCAATGGCAAAGAAAAAAGATGCCCCCCAAACGATTATGATTCGGGGAACCTCGAGTTTCAACAATACTTTGGCAGGTAAAGCTGCAGGCATCTCGGCCATCCAACAATCGGGAACGCCACTACAACTCACCATTCGGGACAAAGAGACAGGCTTACCGATTTCGGGAGTGACAATCATTCAGCCCAATAGCAAGTTGGCAACTAATACCGACGCACAGGGACAAGCGACCGTTCAGCCTAGTACAATGGATTCACTTGTCGACATTATGGCGTTGGGTTATAATCCTATAGCATTAAATATGCGCCGCAGTAAAAACACAACGATCAAACTGCAGCCTTCCAGCAACTCACTTGAAGAAGTCGTCGTCACAACCATGTCTTCACGCAAATCAAAAAGTGCTGAACCTATCTGGGGCTGGAAATCGTTCAATAACTATATCAAGAAAAAAACTGCCAACAGCCGCTACGAAGGTACCGTTCGTCTAAGCTTCTATATCGATAAAGATGGATTGCCAACCCATATCAGTATTCTACAGAGTGCCAATGACTACCTTGACACCAAGGCGAAAGAAATCTTACTTTCAGGTCCAAAATGGAAAGGCGAAGACTACCGTTATGTTACTTTAACGTTCGAATTCACCTTGTAAATTAATTTTTCTCACCATTTTAATTTCTAGGAGTTTTGATTTAAAATTATTTCATACTTTAGTGTTATAATTCTTAACCATACAGTCATTTTTTATGAAAAGTTTTTTCACTGGCCTCCTCCTGCTTAGTGGTATATCCCTACAAGCACAAGATTTTTCGTTCGGTAAACTAAAAAAGGAAGATTTTGCCATTAATGTCGATAAAATAGATACGGCAGCAAATGCCTTTGTCTTACGTGAGTATGGCTCGGCCGAAGTCAGCTATAATAAAAACAAAGGTTTAGTTGTTGAATTTTTTAAACATGTTCGTATTAAAATTTTAAATAAAGAGGCCTACAATTATGCGAACTTCAGCATTCCACTCTATAAAAATGGAAACGATCGGGAAGTTCTTATGGACATCAAGGGAGCATCCTATCACCTCGTGGGTGATAAGGTCGAGGAAACAGAGATGACCAAAGCGAATATTTTTAACGAAAACTCCTCAGAAAACTATGCAATAACGAAAGCGGCCATTCCGCAGGTCCAAGAAGGTACAATTATTGAATACCGTTACCGTACAGAATCTCCATTTATCTTTAACCTAAATGCTTGGGAATTTCAGGAAGATCTTCCGAAACTTTATAGCCAATACGTCACTCGCATTCCCGAGATCTGCCACTATAAAGCCAATTTAAAAGGTGGATTAGCCGTCAGTGATCGGAAAGTAGAAAATTACAACACTGGCTTAAATTCTGAAGTCGGAGAAGTCCTAGGTAGCAAAACCACCTATACCATGGAAAATATACCAGCTTTCCATACCGAAGATTACATGACTTCTTCCAAAAATTTCAGATCAATTATCTTCTTCGAACTCGGCAGGTATAGCGTTCCAATGGGACCGACAAAAGACTTCTCGCTCACGTGGGAAAATGTCAGAGATAAACTCGTACAGGACGAAAGTTTTGGTGGACAAGTAAAGCGAAAAACGGCATTGAAGGAGTTCATTGAACCTGTATTGCAGGATTCAAAAGACGACCTACAAAAAGCGGTCAGGCTCTATACTTATTTTCAGAAACAAATAAAATGGAATAACCGCCATTCGATCTACGCAAAAAATATCAAAGAAGCCATCGAAAAAAGAACCGGCAATAGCGCCGATATTAACCTTGGACTGGTCAATGCCCTACGTTATGCGAAGCTAGATGCCATCCCTGTTATTTTATCGACACGTGAAAATGGCTATGCCGGACTTTATGCACCGGCCATATCCGAATTCAACCATGTGATTGCACGGGTAAAAATAGGTGAAAACTATTATCTGCTGGATGCGACCTCTCCCTATGAGCTGTTCGGAAATATTCCGATGAAATGTGTTAATTATCAGGGAAGATCAATCCCCTTAGAAGGTGAATCCGACTGGGTAAAACTCGATGCGAATCTTCCTTCGACTTATAGTAATTTCTTCTATGGTGAATTATCGGAAAATGGAGAATTAAAAGGAAAATGGATTACCTCGCGTAATGGTTATGGAGCATCCAAAATGCGTGAACGCCTGCAAGGAAGCAACTCTGAAGAAGAATACTACGAAAAAATAGACGAAGAAAACAATCGCATCAAAATCAACAGTTTTAAAGTATCGAATCGGGAATCCCTTGATAAACCACTAACCGAGGAATTTGAAATTGAGATTAAAAATTTTGCAACGCTACAAAATGACCAACTTCTATTCAATCCTTATATTGATACCAAAATGTCCAAAAACCCTTTCAATCTAACAGAAAGGAATTATCCAATCGACTTTGGTTCTTTAGTTCAGGAAGAAAGCTACATGGAAATCAAATTGCCTAAAGGCTATTCCTACCCAACAGAAGGTAAGTTAAAAAATATCAGTATGGCTCTGCCTGAGCGTGCCGCCCGATATATTTTCAAAATCAATAATACGACGCCGGACGTTCTGATTATCGAATCGGCAACACAGTTAAACAAACCCTTATTTATGCCGGAAGAGTATTTTGATTTAAAAGAGTTTTTCAGCAGAATCATCCAAGCAGAAAAATTGGATGTCGTACTCAAAAAAATATAATAATTATCCTTAACACAAACTTCATTTTATATTGATGTTTATCTTAAATAAGGGTGATAACTTTGAATATCAAAAAAAAAGTAAAATGATTAAAGATTCAGATTTATTCGAACTAGAGAATACCTTCCTTGGAGAAGGTTTCGAATTGGATGGTGATGATATTATCACCGATGAAGACTAGGTCTTCACTTTTTAAGCAAGTATTATTCCCCTTATATAATCTCAAAGCCCAGACATTCTTTGCTGGGCTTTTTCTTTGCTATGCTATTTCTCCAATTTCCCCAAAAGTTATTATTCCCATATCTTTATACCAAGTTGACGATCCGATGCTCAGCTACCCCGGCTCAAAAACAAATTGAACCATATCCTACAAAATCAGCTAGTGGAGCCGTCTACCAAGTCGCCATAGGCCGCCCTTAACAAATAAATTGCATCTGCCATACTTTGCTCTTCAAGATGTGCAAAGCCCAATCGTAATGCAGTAACGGTTTTATTTTGATAAAGGCAATTGCTCGGGATCAACAATCCCCTTTCCCGTGCCTTTTCCTGTAAAACAGTCAAGGAAAAAACAGCCTTAAACTGCACCCAAAAGGCCAGTCCAGACCCTGGAACGATGAAAGTAACTTCTTCTTCGAAATAACGTCGTAACAATATGGAAAACAACCCTTTGCGCTCTGCAATTATTTTCTGAAATTTTCGCTGATAGCGAAAGATATCACCCTGATGGATAATTTCACCCAATGTTTTCTCAATCATAAAATTCGGCTTTCCGAAGATATTCAGATATTTCTTACCTTCATCCAGCAGATCCTGAGGCGCGATCAAAAAATTCATTTGGAAGCCGGGGTCTAAGAAACTTCCGAATGCACCTGTATAAATTACCCGGTTACCTGCATTTTTCCGAAAAAGCGATTCCCCTTTTGTTTTAATAAAAGAAGACTCAAAGTCAGCATCATCCTCAATAATGATAAAGTCGTAATGCTCGGCCAGCTGTAACAGTTGCATTTTCCGCTTTTCCGAAAGGTTAACCGTCGTTGGATACTGACATCGGGTGTTGAGATAAACACACCTGATCTCTCCGGGCTTAAATTGATCTCCGATCCGATCTACGATCATCCCATCCGCATCGACCGGAACGGTTTTTAGTTTGGCTCCTGCCTGACTAAATATCATATTGGGTAGAAAATAACTTAAGTCCTCAACCAGCACAATATCGTCACGTCGAATTAATAATCGGGATAAGATTGAAAATATCTGTTCGCGGCTGGCAATTGGCAACAGGAAGTTCCGGGAAAGATGAAATCCCCTAGTTAGGTTCAGATAATAGCTTAACTGGTCCCGAAAAAACAAATTGCCCTCCGTTGTCGTCGGCAAATCATCACTTTTCTTTTTCCTTTTCACCATCGATGCGTAAAAGCGTACAAGCTCTTCAGCCGGAATGACACTATAATCAGGTGTTCCATCCGTAAAATAATACTTTTCTGGAGCTTCTAACATAGGCATATCCAATATCAGCTCCTTCCGGAAAGAATAAGGCGCAAGATGCGGTGGTTGTTTAAATGCCTCAGTCGTCGACATCGAAGTACCATTAGATTCGGGGTTTTTCACAAAAGTCCCTCGATTCGGTAAAATTTCCACCCAGCCCTGCTCTTGCAATTCTGATAAAGCTGCTACGACGGTTTTTCGGTGTACTTTTAATTCATCTGCAATCTTCCGGCTTCCGGGCAACAAATCCCCTTCTTCCAATAAATTACGTTTGACCGCATGGATAAATTGATAAACAATCTGTAAATAGATAGCATCTTCCTTACGGCGATCTATTTTAATCATAGAATGAAAACCTATACCAACCGGACTACTCATTATGTTTATTTCGGACTACCAAAGTTATCATTTAAACTATAATCTTTGCAATCATAAGGAAAATAATGGTATTGAAATGCTAAACCGGAACAGTCATTAGGCAATATCAAGCTAATTTTAGAACGAAAACTTATAAGTAAAATGGAGACAAAACCAAAATGGACACAAGAAGAAGTTGTTGCTTTGTACAACAAACCGATGATGGAACTTCTTTATGAAGCGGCATCGGTCCATAGAAAATACCACGACCCAAATAAAGTACAAGTATCTACATTGATCTCAATTAAAACAGGTGGCTGTCCAGAAGATTGTGCCTACTGCCCACAGGCAGCACGTTACCATACCCATGTCAAAGCCGAAGGATTGATGAGCATAGATCAGGTAAAAGAGCAAGCCTTGGCTGCTAAAGCTGGTGGTAGCTCACGGATCTGCATGGGTGCCGCCTGGCGCAATGTGAAGGATGGTCCAGAGTTTGACCATGTGCTTGATATGGTGCGTACACTGAATAGACTTGACATGGAAGTCTGCTGTACGCTTGGAATGCTGACAGAAAACCAGGCGCAACGTCTTTCAGAGGCCGGATTATACGCCTACAATCATAACCTCGATTCATCTGCCGAATACTATCGGGAAATTATCTCGACCAGAAGCTATGACGATCGTCTGCAGACAATCGAAAACGTACGTAAAACAAACATAACGGTATGCAGTGGTGGCATAATTGGAATGGGCGAAAGTGTTTCGGATCGGGCTGCCATGTTGATTACCCTTGCTTCACTCATCCCACAGCCCGAATCGGTACCGATCAATGCGCTGGTCCCTGTAGCAGGTACGCCAATGGAGACGATGGAAACCGCATCCATCTGGGAAATGGTACGTATGGTCGCTACGGCTAGAATTCTATTACCTTCCACACAAGTCCGTTTATCTGCCGGCCGTACCAACATGAGTACAGAAGGACAAGCTTTGTGCTTTTTTGCAGGGGCCAACTCGATTTTCTCAGGCGATAAACTCCTCACCACACCCAATCCCGATGTCAACGAAGATATGGACATGTTTAAAATATTAGGTCTGGTCGCACAACAGCCTTTTGAGAAAAAAAATCAACCCGAAACCATATCCACTGAGATAGCACATTATCATGATCATGGTGAAAGACCCAAATGGTCAAGACCGGGACATAAAATCCAGCGCAACATCGCCAAGCAGAAGCAAGACAAATAACGACTGTACAATCAGTGCTGACACGAAGTTGTATCCTCGTCATTATATATAAACACGCGATCCGGAGACCTTATTTATTAGGGTGTAAATAAATAAGGTCTCCGGATTCCATTTATATGCATTTACAACAACAGAAGATAACACGTTCAATAATGAGCTTCATAAGAAATGACAATTATTCTTACTGAAACAGCCGTGATTATGCTAATAAGGGATCGGTTGTACTCTCTACCCCTGTTTCCAATCGCCCGGCGAGCTGAATAACTGGGCTGCTGTCTCCCTTAAGCTTTACTGCAATATCATACCAATTTCCTTGTTTCTCAATATCCAGGATCAATATAACTTCCTCGGCAGGGGCGATGTCTCTTGTTGTGTCATATTTTTCATAGTTGAGGCTCTCAACCGATACGGTTACCCGCTGATCACTATTGTTCTTTATTTTCAGCTGTAATTTTCCTGTAGCTGCCTGAGTCAGTGCCCTAAGCTCTGGACCTACCGCGGCTTGTATTGCTGCAGTCCCCTTTTCCCCGGAAAATTTACGATAAAAACCATTCGGCCCATGCAGCTCGAAAGTGTAACGATCTCCTTCAAACTTAGCTAGGTCCCACTGGTATTCCAAACGGTCACCGGCCTTAACCGCAAAATTCCAGTTACGATAGGTTTCGCTTTGTCCTTGTTCATCACGATACGCCAGCGGACTATACACATTGAAAGCCGTGCCGGCAGTTTTTTTTCCAAAAAGCTTGGTATCTACAGTCATTGCTAGATGAAACCGTCCGTCTCGCACATAGCCCACTGCATCATGCGCATAAGGTAACTGCGATGATCTTCGAATCCCCCGTTCCTGTACTCGGTCAAATGCCGCAATCCATACATTTTTCTTCGCAAGCTCAGAATCATTGACCTCGACAAAACCTTGGGGATCATCCTTGAACTGCGCATTGTATATGGTTTCGATATAGGCATCCCGATCTAGGAAGGGAAGTTGTTCTTTTTCCTGTGTAAAAGGAGTAAAAGCTGCTGTCAAATCGCCACAGATTGTCCGACGCCATGCACTGATGTTGTCCAGATGAATATTCTTCTTGAGCTTATTGTTAAAGAAATATTCCAAAAATTGCAATGTAGAAGTATGATCAAATACCTGAGAGCATACCTTGCCACCTCGTGACCAAGGTGATGCAATATACATGGGAACACGGAAACCTAAGCCCACTGCACCCTCACGTGCTTGTTTTTTAGGAATTCCCTGTTTTAGCTCATTTTCCAAACGTACCATTTCCACCTCTGTATCGATCCCCGGCGAGCATGCTCCCGTATCTTTCTTCTTTAAATCGGGAACAAGAAAAGGTTTCACATGGTCGTAATAACCATCGTTTTCATCATAGGTGATGATAAAAATTGTTTTTTTCCAGACCTCAGGGTTTTTCGTTAGGATATCCAAAACTTCGGATACGTACCAAGCGCCATACCAAGGGGCACTCGGATGATCTGAGAAATTTTGCGGACCGGCCAACCAGGATACAGCTGGCAATTTACCGCTGTCTACGTCTTTCCTGAATTGATAAAGAACATCTCCTTTCGGGACCTCAAGTGATCTTTTTTTCCCCTGCTCTTTAAAACGCAAGGTATCCAGTGACCGGTAATTATTGTCGCCCTTATTTACCGTAAATGCCCGTTCATTTATTGATTTAGTAAAATCGCTTAGCTTTTTATAGTTTTCTGGATTGAATTCCTTAAGCTCAGTCTCAGCGCGCTCGAGTACCTCACTTTTTTTACGGATATCGGTGCGTATTTTTTCAGCCTGTTCCTCAGAGGCAGGAGACTTCTCCTCCAGCTTGGAAATCTGTACAGGCAAATCGCGCACCTGTGCTTCCAAATTTTTGATATAGTTATCCTTGAATTTAACCTGATAAGCCTGAAAAAACTCCAATAAGTTACAGCCAAAATTAGACAGCCAAGCGCGCTCTTGTCCGGAAAACCCACCCCCGCAACTTGTTTCATTTTGATAGAAACGCCAGTTTATCCCATTCTTCTCAAGTAGTTCTGGAAAAGTTTCCCAAGTCATTTTACCATAGCCAAAGTCATCGTTCCGAATATTAGCTTTTTGCAACCCCTCTTTCATCTCCGTAATCTTACCGGTCCAGAAAAACGAACGGTTAGGTGTAGTACTTGTCATACCCGAACAGAAATTCTGATCACATACCGTGAAAGCATCCGCTAACGCATAATGAAAAGGTAGATCTTCCCGTGTAAAATACCCCAATGTTAAAGGCATCCCCGCATATTGTTTATTACCTGATTGTTTTGATAACAACCAATGATCATAGCGCCCCTGGTTAAAAGCGTCTACCTGACTTGCGCGGCTATGCGGAAGAGATCCTATCCAGGTTACCTTGCTCTCCTTCAGATTTAATCGAAAAGGAGCGTAAACTCTTCCTTCTTTATCGGTTTGATACCATACAGGCAGGCCGTTCGGTAAACGTACTGCACGCGGATCATTAAAGCCCCGAACACCAGAAAGACTACCTAGCGTATGATCGAAAGATCGGTTCTCCTGCATTAGGATGACGATATGTTCGGCATCCAAAAAACTACTTCCCGGATCAGGATTAATCGCAAAGGCTTTCTGTATTGACGCAGGCATAAAACTGGCAATACCTGCTGCTCCCGAAAATAGTAGGGTCTTTCTTAGGAATTCTCTTCTGCTTTCCATAATGCTTTTTATAATTTCGATTTGAATCTACTTAGATTTCTTTTTGTTTCATATTTCTTCATGTAAATCTTATGTTACTAAATTATGTCCTAAGAAAATATCTCATTGATAGGATGACAAAAATTTGTTTAATTTTACGAAAAGACAATACAAACAACTATGGTGGATATTTTGCTGCTCGAAGACGACAAGGTGCTCTCTAAGGAGATCCGGTCTTTTTTATTAAGCCAGGGATTTTCTTGTGACCAGGCATTTGATGGTATTGAGTTTTTGGCCAAAACACACCAAAAAAAATACAGCTTCTATCTACTGGACATCAATGTACCCAAAATCAATGGACTGGAGATCTGTAAAAAGATAAGAAGTCACGATGCATTTACCCCCATTATTATTCTTTCTGCTTATGATGACATAGACGACAAAAAAGAAGCTTTTCTTCGGGCTGCCGACGATTATCTCGTCAAACCTTTCGTCTTAGATGAATTGCTGATGCGGATCTATTCCTTGTTACGTAGACAACAACATAGTGAAAGTAATGATCCAACAACACTCGTGATTGATGATCTGATCATTTATCCGGAAGAAGCCCGTGTGCTGCGCGCCAATGAAGAAATAAACCTTACTCAAAAAGAATTTCAGTTGCTGCTTATCTTAGCACAGGCTAAAGGACGAACTTTATCCAAACAGCATATTTCAGAGGAAGTATGGCAAAATCAATTTCAAACCACACAGAATACCATTGAAGTTTATATCAACTTTTTGCGAAAGAAAATTGACAAAAACTTTGACAATAAACTTATTCATACCAGGCCCGGATTTGGTTATTATTTATCGGCAGAAAAATGAATTTAAAGAAGAAAATAGCGATTAGCTTTAGCATTGCATTCTCCGTTCTTTTCGGCATTGCGATGTTAATCATCTATTATGCTAGTTTCGATTTTCGCAAAGATCAGTTCCGCCAGCGGCTGATTGATAAATTAGACAATATTTCTCATTATATTGCCAGTAATCCTTATTTCAACCGGCAATCTTACAAGAACTATTTTCATGATGACGAAGATGGCCTTTTCTATGAAGATGTCATCATTCTCGACAAAAATAAGCAGCTAGTCTTCAGTACCGTAAAAGATCAGACCATTACCTGGAATGCAGCGATTGTCAACCGGCTTAATCAGGAAAGACAGATCTTCTACAATCAGGACCAATATGAAACACTCGCTAAATATTACCGCATCAATGGCTCACCTTATTATATTATCGTAAAAGCGCAGGATTATTCTGGAAATGAAAAAATGGACCATCTAGCGCTCGTCCTAACGATATTATTTGTCCTAAGTGCTATTTTGGTCTGGATATTCAGTTATAAACTCATTCAGCGCCTGTTGATCCCACTTGATAAATTAAAAGACAATATCACGCAGATTAATGCCAGCAAACTGACCAAACCGGTTGAATATACGGGTCATACCGACGAAATTGCTGTACTAACGCGCGCATTTAACACCATGTTATTGCGACTTTCGACTGCTTTCGAATCACAGAAGGAATTTAATTCCAGCGCTTCACACGAATTACGGACGCCACTTGCCCGAATGTCCTTCCAATTGGAAAACCTCTATCATCAAAATCAGCTGAGTGAAGAAGTAAAGCAGGTACTCCGTAATATATCCAAGGAAACCTTGCATCTTGCGGAGGTAACCGATTCGCTGATGTTACTATCAAAATTCGACTCAGAACGTTTGAAAATGACTTATAAGGAGGAGAGGATCGATGAAATCATCTTTATGGCTTATGAAAAAGTAGCAAAGGTGTTCCCTGACCTGCAATTGGATTTTTCAATTGGCGGAATCGAAGACCCAAAGCTCAGTATTTTCTGCTCCTCACAACTGATCGAAATCGCTTTTGTAAACTTATTTAAAAATGCGGCACTCTATTCTTATACTAGAGAGGTTAAAGTGATAATCCTGGAATCCGGACGTGAGTTGAAAGTACTGGTCAGCAATTCCGGTCCAGCACTGAGCACAATTGATCAAAAGCGAATTTTCGATGCATTTAGCCGCGGTGAAAATGCAAACGAAACGACAGGATCAGGATTGGGACTACGGATCGTCCAGCGCATCATGCAATCCCATCAAGCAACAATTGAATACCAAGCTGATGTAAAACAATCTACTCATACTTTTGTATTACTATTTAAATTATTTCCAAGCCAGGAAGCATAGTAGCAAAATTGCAACAATCAGTCTCAAATCTCTTTGTGACAATCACATATCGCTAGTAAACCTATCCATCAGATGCATTACCTATTGGCATAACATGCGTTTTTAAGCTTTTTTTAAGCATTTATTAAGGGGCTTTTAATATTCGACCAGTTATTTTGTCATATAAGTTTTGATAGACATGGCAAAGAAACCTTTAATATTTTTATTGCTTTTCAATAGTATGGCTTTTGCGCAACAAAAACCGCCAGAAACAGATTATGCGATTATTCATGAAAGTACACTTGGAAAAAAGCAAAGTGAGATCTCTGGACAGCAGATGACCCTTCAAGAATGCGAAGAAGCATTTATAAAGAGTAACCTCTCTTTACTCGCCCAGCAATATGATATCAGTCAAGTTCAGGCAGATGTGATACAAGCCCGGATCTGGGATCTTCCACAGCTGGAAATGTCTGTCAACGCTTATGATCCACAGAACAAAAAAGCATTTCATGTTGGTCCGTCCAAAGAAGCGAGCATATCCCAATTGATTTATCTCGGTGGAAAAAAGAAAAATGAAGTAGAATTTGCCAAATCAAATGTTGAATTGGCTAAGCTGCAATTTAGCCAGTTGCTTGCAAGTCTTCGTGCGCAGCTCCGTACAACCTTTTACTCCCTTTACTTTGAACAGCATAAGTTGGCCGACATTAAAATTCAGCTGGATTATCTCAACAGTCTCCTGGTGGCTTATAAAGAGCAAGGAAAAAAAGGGAATGTTTCTTTGAAAGATCAGGTCCGTCTGCAGACAATGGCCATCGATCTCAACAATGAAAAAACGACGGCGATCAATAATAGCATCAATCTACAACAGCAATTACGTGTGCTTATTTCCAGCCAGGAAGATGTGCTCCCCAAATTAACGGACCAACAAGCAGATCAGGAACTCGCTATAAAACCGACTATGCCTTTCGACAAAATTTACCAATTGGCCCTGGAAAACAATGCCGATTATCAATTTGCCTTGAAGACCTCAGAAAGCTCGCAGTTATTTACTAAATGGCAACAGTCTTTAAATACACCCGATATTAATCTTGGACTTGCATACAGTCAAAATTCTGGCGCATTCCGAAATGAAATCAACTTGACAGCTGCAATTCCGCTTCCACTATGGAAACAAAACAAAGGAAATGTGATCAAAGCGAAATACGCCGAAGAAGAAGCAAAGAAAAATATTGAAGTGCAGCGGCAGCTGCTTGAATCAAAGTTACGTTCAAACTATCTGTCCTGGGAAAATCAATATAACCAGTATTTTACGATTACACCGGACGACCTACGCGACATTGCCGTGGTCTATGATGGTATTTTCAACAATTTCAAAAAAGGTAATATTTCCTTAGTTGAATTCACCGATTTTATGGACAGCTACCGCATATCTATTCTGAAGCTTTATGATATGAAAAAGGAAATTATTCTCAACGCCGAACAATTAAACTATCTGGCTCAAACTTCTATATTCAATTCAACTTATGCCAACTAAAAAACTTATCATAGCCACTGTGGTAGCAGTTTTACTCTACTCTTGCCAAAATCATAAAGAAGCAGACAATGCAGCTATTGTCAAAGGTTTCGAAATTAGTGAGACGATGCTTAAGTCGACCAGTTTTGCAACGGTAAAAAAAGAAAATGTGACCGAAGAACTCAACTTCTTCGGCAAAATATCTGCCGATCAAAACAATTACATCGATATTTTTCCACTTGTTGGGGGTAATGTCGTATCCGTTAATGTTTCCTTGGGCGACTACGTACATAAAGGTCAAGTATTGGCCACAATCAGGAGTACGGAAGTTGCGGGTATCCAAAAAGATCTTTCGGATGCCAAAACCGATGTATTACTTGCTGAAAAAAACTACCGGGTAGCTGAAGACATGTACAATGGTAAACTGAGCACAGATAAAGACATGCTCGAAGCAAAAGGACAGTTAACCAAAGCCAAAGAACAGCTTCGCCGCTCGGAAGCCGTAAGTCAGATTTACAATGTCCGTACGGGCAATATTTATTCGGTCGTATCTCCAATCGATGGCTACATCGTCCAAAAAAATATCAACAAGGACATGCAGCTGCGCAGCGACCGCAGCGACAACATCTTTGATGTGGCCAATACAAAAGATGTATGGGCGATTCTTAACGTTAACGAAACGGATATTGACAAGATCAGCATGGGCATGCCAGCTGTCGTATCAACGCTAAGCTACCCGGATAAAAAATTCCAGGGCAGTATCGACAAAATCTTTAAGATCATCGATCCGCAGACCAATTCAATGCAGGCCCGTGTGGTGCTCGATAATAAGGATGGTTTGCTCATTCCCGATAGCAAGGCGACCATTAAAGTGTTGCACCAATCCAATACGCAGGCTCTGGCAGTACCTTCGGATGCAGTCATATTCGATCAAAACAAATATTTTGTATTGATCTATAAATCGCAAAATGATATTAAGATCCGCGAAATACAGCCGATCAAGCAAAACGAAGGGACAACCTATATGGCTACGGGACTGCAGGAAGGTGAAAAAGTTGTTGTCAACAATAAGCTTTTGATCTATAGAGCACTGAATAATTAATCCGTCTTAGCATTTACACGAATGAACAAATTCATTAAAAATATCATTGCCTTTTCCATTAAAAATAAAGCATTTACCTTTATTTGGGTCGGTATTTTGGCTATTGTCGGATTCATTAGCTTTAAAAGCATGCCCATTGAGGCATTTCCCGATGTGACCAATACACAAATAACCATCATTACCCAATGGAATGGAAGGAGTGCGGAGGAAGTCGAACGTTTTGTAACGACACCAATCGAACTCGGCATGAGTCCGGTCCAAAAGAGAACGAGTATACGGAGCACCACGATGTTTGGCCTCTCCATTGTCAAAATCATCTTTGATGATGGTGTCGACGATACGTTTGCCCGCAACCAGGTCAATAACCTTTTGCGGTCCGTGAGCCTGCCAGACGATGTCGACCCCGAAGTACAGCCCCCTTATGGTCCTACAGGAGAGATCTTCCGTTATACACTACACAGTGATCAGCGCAATTCACGCGATCTCCTTACTTTGCAGACTTGGGTCATTGACCGGGCGCTTCGTGGTGTCCCAGGTGTGGCCGATATCAATGTTTTTGGTGGGCAGGATTTAGTCTATGAAATAAGTACTGACCCTATAAAACTCGACAAATTCAACCTCACTCCTCTGCAGGTATTTGATGCAGTCAGCAAAAGTAACCTGAATGTCGGTGGCGATGTCATCGAAAAAAGTGGCCAGTCTTACGTCGTGCGTGGCATTGGTTTGGTCAACTCGATCAATGATATCGAAAACATCACTGTAATCAATCAAAAGGGAAATCCTGTATTTGTCAAAAATGTAGCCGAAGTTAGAGAAAGTGCGATGCCCCGTGTGGGTCAAGCCGGTTTTGGCAAGAATGATGATGTGGTAGCAGGAACCATTGTGATGCGTAAAGGTGAAAATCCAAGAGAAGTATTGACTGCTGTAAAAGCGAAAATAGACGAGCTTAACAACAAAATCCTCCCCAAAGACGTCAAGATGCAAACCTTCTATGACCGTGACAACCTCATGGATTTCACAACACATACCGTTATGCATAACTTGATCGAAGGTATCGTGCTTGTTACCTTGATGGTACTGCTCTTTATGGCAGACTGGCGCACCACGGTTATTGTTTCCATTATCATACCGCTCGCCTTACTTTTTGCCTTTTTATGCCTTAAACTGGCGGGCATGAGTGCCAACCTGCTTTCTTTAGGCGCAGTAGACTTTGGTATTATCATCGACGGTGCCGTGGTTATGGTTGAAGGGATATTCGTCATGCTGGACCATCAGGCCCACAAACTTGGCATGGAGAAATTCAATAAAATGGCCAAAGCAGGCTGGATCAAACAGACAGGAACCGGATTGGGAAAAGCCATCTTTTTTTCCAAACTGATTATCATCACCTCGTTGATTCCTATCTTCTCCTTCCAGAAGGTAGAAGGTAAAATGTTTTCGCCGCTCGCCTTTACCCTGGGGTTTGCCTTATTGGGAGCTTTACTGTTCACCTTGACGCTAGTTCCGGCTCTTTCACATATTCTGCTCAATAAAAATGTAAAAGAACGGCACAATCCATTTGTTGAATTCTGGAATCGAATTGTCGCCAAGGGTTTTGGATTTACATTCAGAAACAAGCGTCTGAGTATGATCGTCGCAATTGCTTTATTGGCGGCAGTCTTGTTTTCTGCAAAATTTTTGGGAACAGAATTTTTACCAACACTAAACGAAGGATCCCTTTGGGTTACTGCCGAGATGCCTACGAGTACGTCTTTACGTGAATCGATCAAAACAACCAAGCTGTTAAAAAGTACATTGGAAACCTTCCCTGAGGTCACCGGTGTGCTCTCCCAGACTGGACGGAGCAACGATGGGACCGACCCCAATGGCTTTGGTTTTGTTCAGTTTGCCGTAGCCCTAAAACCTAAAGAGGAATGGACGCGCAAAATTACCATGGATCAGCTGATCGAAGAGATGGACCATAAACTCAAGCAATTTCAGGGTATCACTTATAATTATTCACAGCCTATTTCAGATAACGTTGCCGAAGCGGTTGCAGGATTCAAAGCCGAAAACGGCATCAAGATTTTTGGAGACAACCTTGCAACCTTAGACCGTCTCGCAAAAGAAGTATATGCACAGGTCAAAGGCATCCAAGGCATTAAAGAACCTGGTATTATCTTAAATATCGGCCAGCCTGAAGTTAGTGTAGTATTGGATCGGACCCGTATGGCTGCATTCAACGTGCTGCCAGCTGATGCGCAAGCGGTATTGGAAATGGCCTTTGGCGGAAAGACAGCTTCGATTTTATACGATGGAGAACGCAAATTCAATATTCGTCTGCGCTATGCACCGGAGTATCGGAAAACAGAAAAAGATATTGCACAGCTGATGGTTCCTTGTGGTGATGGCACCTTAATTCCACTAAAAAGTATCGCAACGATCGAAAAAGACAATGGCGCTGCTTTTATCTACCGCGACAACATCAAACGCTATATCGGTATCAAATTTTCCATCCGTGACCGCGACCTGGGAAGCACCATTGCAGAAGCGCAACAAAAAGTCAGCAAAATCAAGCTCCCGGAAGGATATTCCATTGGCTGGACCGGTCAATTCGAAAATCAACAACGTGCTACACATCGTTTAGCACAAGTTGTACCGATCAGTTTGATTGTCATCTTTTTCCTGTTGTTTATTCTGTTCGGAAATATCAAGGATTCGCTACTTGTATTGGCCAACGTGCCTTTTGCCTTGATCGGTGGTATTATTGCCTTACACGTAACTGGTATGAATTTCGGTATTTCGGCAGGGGTAGGCATGATCGCATTATTCGGGATATGTATACAGAATGGGGTTATCCTAATCTCAGAATTCCATCAGAACAAAAAAGAGGGCCTGCCGAATGACCAGTCAATCTACAAAGGTGTAAAATCGCGGACACGCCCTGTCGTTATGACGGCTTTGATGGCTTCCATAGGTCTATTGCCGGCTGCATTATCTACGGGAATAGGCTCGGAATCACAAAAACCTTTGGCAATCGTCATCATTGGCGGGCTTATTTCAGCAACGATACTGACACTGCTGGTGTTCCCGATAATCTATGATATCTTCAACAGAAAAGAAAAGGTAAAGCAAACAATCGCTAAATAATGTTGTCCATATTTTATATACTATATACTTTGGCCGATAAAGGCCGACGGTACTGCCCCCGCGCTGTGAAGCGACTGGGCAGTATCATTTTTTTGATGATACTTTTGATGTAACATTTGTATCAATTCCGGCTTAAAAATTTCAAAAACAAATAAAAAGCCCTTAAGTTTACAACAAATTACCTTCCATTAAGCAGCTGCTGTTTTTTGGATCACACAAACAAACACATATTTATGACTATTCTCACCTTTACAATCATCCTTCTCCTGGGTGCTTTTGTAGCAGGGCTCTTAGGATCCCTAACGGGCTTAGGCGGAGGGGTCGTTGTCATCCCCTTATTGACACTTCTGTTTCATGTAGATATCCGTTATGCCATTGGAGCGGCCTTATTGGCTTCCATAGCGACTTCATCCGGTGCGGCTACAGCTTACGTCAAGGAAGGCATCACCAACATCCGGCTCGGGATGTTTCTAGAAATCGCAACCACCATCGGTGCCGTTATCGGTGCTATTATCGCCATTTACATGCCGACGAATACCATCGCAATCATCTTTGGTGTTGTTCTTATCTTCTCTGCTGCAATGACGGTCCGCAAGAAAAACGAACATGCACTTTCCGGTGGCTCGGCCCTGGCCGAAAAATTGAAACTGAACAGTACTTATCCTGCCGATGGGAAATTAGTTCCCTACAAATTGACCAACATAGTTGGAGGATTCTCTTTGATGGGAGTTGCAGGAATTCTTTCTGGCCTACTAGGAATCGGTTCGGGTTCCCTCAAAGTACTCGCGATGGACAGCATGATGAAAATTCCCTTTAAAGTCAGTACCACAACGAGCAACTTTATGATCGGTGTCACCGCAGCGGCTTCTGCTGTCGTGTATTTACAAAGAGGGTATATGGATCCAGGTATTGCTTTTCCGGTTATCCTGGGTGTATTATGTGGAGCCATTACAGGATCCAAGCTCCTAAAACGAATGAATCCAAAGACTTTACGCATTATTTTCGCCGTCGCTATTACACTGGTGGCATTAGAAATGATCTTTAACGGGTTCCAGCATAAATTCTAAAACTTCAGTTTACACGATTTAGGATTTCAGTTTCACAACGTCCTTCCTCTATACGATGAAGGAAACAATTAATCAAAATGAAACAAGTATTTTCGAAACACTATTGGGGAGACAAGGACATCTCGCTTCTAGTAGGACAAATTTTACGTATAGGTGTTATATTAGCTTCCACCATTCTTATCCTAGGTGGCATCCTCTATCTCATTGTTCATGGACAGGACGCCGTACCAAACTATAGAGATTTTGTCGGTGAGGGAAATTCCAACACAACAATTACCGGAATTATTACAGGTGCATTTAGCCAAAACATTCCACAGATTATACAACTAGGTGTGCTGCTATTGATCTGTACCCCTATCGTACGCGTGATCGGTTCACTATTTGGATTTGTAATCGAAAAGGACAGACTTTACATTGTCATTACACTGATTGTATTGACAGTCATCATAGGCAGTATACTCAGCGGCGTCAAGGGATAATAACTTATCTCTTGGCCCGCAACCAAGTGGATTTTTCCAATGCATATTCGACGTTTTTCCGTTCAGGCTCATTTACGTAGCTGACCATCTTTTCAGCTACTTTAACGGCCCCCAGACGCTCTACGGCCTTTTGGGAACGATAATTTTCCGCACCGACGTGCAGATAAATTCTGTCGACAAAATTGAATGCAAAATCAAACATCATCTCTTTCACCAGGGGATTGATCCCTGCTCCCCAATAAGCACGCGCATAAAAAGTATACCCAACAAAAATAGATTTTTGGGTTTCATCAAGCCCATAATACCGCGTACTTCCGATACAAGTACCACTTTTCTTATCCAAGATTAAATAGGCAGATCTACTCGCCAAAGCGCCTTCAAAAAATCCACGAAAAACATCTTCTTTCCATCGGTCTCTATTGGGATGCTGCTCCCAGATCAGCGGATCTTTAGCAACCTGGTAAAGCGTATCAAAATCCGCTGGTTCAATAATTCTTAATACGACCTGATCGTTTTCAAGTGTGTTGGGTGCGACAAACTTCATGAGACACATTTATAGTTTTAGCGATTCAAAATATTCTAATTCCTACAGAAGATACCAATTATTGATGAAACAATCTGAATTAAGGTAATATTCAGTCAAATATTACACCAAAATGTCGATTCCAAAGCGCTTATGATAAAATTACAAGCTAAGCAATTATCAGCTACTGAATGATTTACATCAGAATTGACTGGAATATGTGAGCTTGTTAAATTTGCATTGCAAAATTTCGTATTTTACAGCCAAATGGAACAATTTAAGGAATTTGTAAAACAGCGTATTGATGTCACCGAAGAAGAGCTGGATGACATTGTTTCACGTTATCAGGTAAGGAAAATAAAGAAAAAAGAATATTTTCTCCGGGCGGGGGAAGTCTGTCACTACGAAGCCTACGTGATCAGTGGTTTATTTAAATCATTCTATGTCACTGCTGATGGCATTGAACATATCCTACAGTTTGCAATTGAAGATTGGTGGATTGGTGATATTGCCAGCTTTAATTATCAGGAGCCGGCACTGCAAAATATTCAGGCGCTAGAGAATTCAGTGGTACTTACGCTTTCTAAAAAAAATAAAGACAAACTTTATGAAGACCATCCAATCTTCGAGAAGCTCTCCAGAATAATGGCCCAACGCGCTCAGATTGCATCTCAGCACCGCATTATCTCAAGCATAGGTTTTACAGCGCAAGAGCGCTACCTGGATTTCATCAAAAGGTATCCAAAAATCTATCCGAGGATTTCCAACATGCAACTCGCATCCTATCTTGGTGTCACTCAAGAATTTCTGAGCCGCCTCAAAAGACAAATATTGAAGCCTAGCCGAAATTCTTGACCTACATCAATTTTTTCCTTGTCAGTTTATCCCACCTTTGCAAAAGCTTGTTCAAACAAACATTTTGAGCATTTGAAGGTTAGATAAATAAAAAAGAAAACAACATGAATAAATTTATCCAAATTTTGGCTGTAGCAGTATTAATGGTTAATATTGCTGTAGCACAAGTAAAATGGTCTGCAGACCCTGCGCACACAAATGCAAGATTTGATGTAAAACACTTGGGGATCAGTTTTGTCGACGGTGAATTCACCAAGGTGGAAGGTACAGTTGAAACCGCAACAGGAACAAGTTTCAATAATGCCAAAGTTAATTTCTCCATCGACGTCAACAGCATTGATACACGAATCGCTGCCCGTGATAACCATTTGAAGACAGATGATTTCTTTGCTGCGGATAAATTCCCTAAAATGACATTGAAATCTATCAGTTTTAAAAATGCGAAATTAAAAGGAAAATATATTATGGTAGCAGATTTAACCATCCGTGATGTAACGAAAAAAGTAACTTTCGACGTAACTCAAAATGGTGGAATCATTACTGATCCTTGGGGAAAAACACGTGCTGGTTTTACCGCTAAAACAAAAATCAACCGTCAGGATTTTGGCATGAAATACAATGACAAATTACCTTCTGGTGTAGAAGCCGTTGCTTCTGATGTGGATATCATTGTCAACACCGAATTGGTTTTAAATTAATTGAAAATAATAAATCACACTAACTTAGTGGCTATCCTGTTTGATATAGGATAGCCACTTTTTTATAAGCCTTTTAACATACCGCCATCAAGGGGAATAGTTGTACCCGTTAGATAACTAGCATATTCCGAACAGAGAAAAGCAACGAGATATCCATATTCTTCGGGTCTACCCAAACGTTGTGCAGGCACCTGTTTTAATCGTAATTGCAATGCTTCTTCGTAGGATATTCCCAAACGTTGCGAATCTAGCTTAGTTAACGACTGAATGCGATCCGTATCAAACAAACCTGTTAAGATACTGTTGACAGTGATGCCGTCTTTGGCAACATCCTCAGCCAGCGATTTGCTCCAGCTAATTAATGCTGTACGAATCGTATTGGACAACACCAAATTGGACACAGGTTCTTTCACAGTAGAAGATGAAACATTAATTATACGACCATATCCGTTTGTCCGCATATAAGGAAGCGCACAGGAGGTGGTATAACAGTGGTTTTGAAACAACAATTCAAAAGCGTGCTGGTAATCCGCTAGATTTTTTTGGTCTATGGTACCCGCTTGAGGGCCATTTGAATTGTTGATCAGTATATCAATCTTATTTGATTGAAAATAATGTTCGATCTGTTTTTTATAGGCTTCGTGATCGTTATAATCCACCAGAATATATTGGTGAACCTGTCCCTTTGACCTGTCAAGACTTTCACAGGTACGCTGCAAATTTTCCTCATGACGGGAAGCCAGCGTTACCGATGCACCGCAAGAAGCTAGCACCTGGGCAATCCCCGCACCTATACCTGCAGAACTCGCTCCGATTAATGCTTTTTTCCCATGTAGATTGATTTCCATATTTTCTTATTTTCCGTTTGTAGTTGATATTCAATCGAACCAATAGGTTACGCTCAACCTAATATAGGTATGTGGGTTAGTCATTATCTTTGGCACGGATCATGGCAATAAATAAATAGACAGCGAAGACCCATGCCGACCCCAGACATATCCAGGCAAATACGGGGATCCCCAACCACTGTGGTTCTACCCTTGCCACGATCACCATTCCGCCCAATAGATTGAGCGACATAAACATAATACCGATAACGATGCGATTGACACCTTTGCGCAGGATTGTATTAAAGGATCTTGCACTGATCAGGCGATGGTTTAGTGTAAAATTTCCAGTCCGAAATAAGCGCACAAGCGCGCGCATATCCTCCGGAAGTTTTTCAACATCTCGTGCAAAAGATTCAATTTTATGTTTTCCTTTTTTGAATATAGCCTCCGGAGAGAGCCGCTCCATCATTATTCTGCGGGCAAAAGGTTTGATGCTCTCCATGATATTGAGGTCGGGATATAATTGGCGCCCGATGCCTTCCATCAGGGAAATACCCCGCATCAGTTGATAAATATACTCCGGAAAATACAAGCGATTATCACCAATGATTTTCCACAATTTATTAAACAATAAATCTAAGCTCAGATCGCCGAGCGATACATTATCAATCATATCAAAGATCTCGTAGAGAGACCGTTCAAATTGATTACGATCTGGAATATGGCTAACCACAGCAACATCTTCGATCACGTCTGCAAGTCGCACAGCATCTTCAGAAATCGCCGATTGAATAAATTCTTCCAGCTGCCTACGGTCTATGCCTAATAATTTACCCATATTTCCAAAATCCAAAAAAGCGATGCGCCCATCTGGCATCACCATCATATTTCCAGGATGGGGATCGCCATGGAAGAAACCATGAATAATCACTTGCTCCAGGTACAAATTGATTCCATTTTTTACCAGAGTCTGGACATCCATTCCCCGGCGCTTAATTTCGACGGCATCGGTTACCTTGAAACCATCAAGATATTCCATGCATAGAACACGATCCGAGGAGAGTTCAGGATAAACTCGAGGCACTTTAATCAGCTTATTTCCTTTAAAGTTTTTTGCGAAGCGCTCAATATTATGCCGCTCGATCACCAAAGACATCTCTTCCTGCAAAGTCATCGCGAAAGACTCAACAATCAGTGAAAGATTCAGGTTTTCCAATGCATCATTGTACATGGTCAGAATTTTGGCAATATCACGCATGAGGGCCAGATCAACGCGCATAACCTCATCAATGCCAGGACGACGGACTTTCAAAACCGTTGGAGTTCCATCTTTTAAGGTGGCACGATACACCTGTGCAATAGAGGCGGCAGCGAAGGGTTCAGGAGCAATCTCTTGGAAATGCGCTTCAACATCCAGCTCAAGTTCCTCTGTCAGATAAGTTCTAATATCAACTTCAAAAGGCGGAACATTATCCTCTAGGCGCTTAAGTTCATCGACGAGATCTTTGGGTAATAATCCTTCCCGCGTCGACGCAGATTGGCCAAGCTTGATAAAAGCTGGACCGAGCTCCTCAAGCGCCATGCGAATACGGGCATACACACTGATATTATCGACGTCAATAGCGTTCTCTACGGCTGATCTCGATCCTTTCCAAGGCAATCGGGCGATCGCATCTTTAAAACCATACTTGGCCAATATACTTAAGATCTGGGAACTGCGCTGTAACTTCTTCGTCGGATTATACATAACGGACAATGGTTTTCGATAACAATATACGAAATATCCCTGCCCCAAAATACAAACACTTATAAAAACGAAGCGGATATTCCATATGGACTAAAAAAAATATGAATAAGCATATGAAACAAAAACCTTACCTATTTTGGATTTAGGCATCTTGACTAAAAAATCAAGTCTTCAACAGCATAGTAGACATCAGAGGAGACAGTAAATTATTCCGTCTCCATTTGATCCAATTTCTCCTTGATCTGTATGATATACCTACCGTAATAACATCGAATCATAATTTCTGTCAGACCAAAAACAAGGACGATAGAGATAATTGCCGAAAGAATCATCCAAACAATAAAGTTGGGTTCTTTTTCAAAAGTTTCCTTGAAATGGTACAGCCTATCAAACCAGACAGTAGTCCTGTTCTGTGCAATCATTATAAGATAAAGAAATAAAGCTTGGGGAATCATCACATAGGCCGCAATACGATAGGTCTCTACGGCATACTTCAAATCATAATACAGCTTGAGCAAGTACTCTTTAGAAGCCAATAATTCGATCTTTTTGGTGCTCTTTACGAGGTAAAAGAACCTGCGGTAATATAAAAGACTTGATAATGATATCTGTACGATAAAAAAGTAATACGCAAATGCTGCATAACCTTCAATCCTATACATCGGCAAGAGAGGTACCAAAAACAGAAAGCCCATACAGAGAGCCCAGGAGATAAACTCGCGCTTGATATTCTTGCGCAACTTGCCCATGATATTGCCGACTTCCTTATAGTATTTGAGATTTGGATTCTGTAAATCTTCATCTGTAGGCTGTTCCTGCCAAGATTTTTTTAACTCATCAAAATTCATAATTGTATTTTTTAATGATTTGTTGAATTCGCTCTTTTGTGCGGTTTAATTTTACACGGGCATTGACTTCCGATATACCCAGATTTTGTGCAATCTCGCGATGACTCTGACCTTCCAAAAACAAAAAGATAAGTGCCTTTTCGATTGCATTGAGTTCTTGAACCGCCTGATAAAAGACTTTTAATTGCTCGTCTTTATCGCTGTCATACGTTTCTTCTGCAAAATCATGCCTTTCCTCCAGCGCATCATAAATCTGATGTTTCTTTTCCTTTTTTAAGAATACCATTGCGGTATTGAGGGCAACACGGTACATCCATGTTGAAAATTTACTCTGTTGTTTAAATGTTGCATAGGATTTCCAAAGCTGATAGACGATTTCCTGATAAAGATCCTGCCTCCCCTCGTGATCATCCATATACATACGGCTCACCTTAACGAGAATACCTTTATTCTCGTCTATCAATCTAAGAAATTCTATTTCCGATGGGTTCACCTGGCAATTTTTCTTTAAGTATATTTAGGTAATAAGTATAGCAAACAAACAAAGTGTTACAGCTTTATTTAAAAATATGTAAATTGTTATTAAAAAAGAGGCTAATCTCAGTAGATTATGGAAAATATATTTTATCAAGGTCAGATTATATGGGCACAGATCGATGCAAATAGACATATGCGACACTCTGCTTACGCTGATATCTGTGCACAGGCCCGTAGTAATATGTTGAACAAAATGGGTTTTTCACTGGATAAATTTGCCGAATATCATATCGGTCCGATTTTATTCAGGGAGGAACTGATCTATTTTAAAGAAGTACATTTGGATGAATATGTGCAGGTAAAAGTAGAACTGACAAAGTACAACAAAACCAATAGCCGTTTTTCATTTGTTCATCAGGTTTTTCGTCATGACGGTGTATTGTGCTGCACAGTTAATGTCGATGGCGCATGGCTGGACCTCCAAAAACGGAAATTAACGAAATTGCCAGAAGAGATGGAGCCTCATCTTGCCAGAATTCCTCGCGCAGCAAATTATGAGGAAACCGAATAATCTATTCAAGGCAACAAGACCATCATTTTGAATAAAAAATCCCTCGGAACATAAACGGGCTCCGAGGGATTAAAACATAAACTAAACCTAAAAACTATTTTCTTTTAGTCACCTTTGGTCATTTCCAAAATGAACTATTTCTTGTATGCTGCTGGATTATTTAACTTCAATCAAACGCTTTGCAATGATAGCATCTTCTTTCTTGCCAACAGTCAAAACCAATATCCCACCTTCATAGGCAGCTTCGATATTGCTATAATCTACCGTCTCTGGTAACGTAAATGACCTAGAGAACGAAGAGTAATTGAATTCTTTTTTGCTGTATAATTTTTCTTCACTAACAGTTTCCTCTTTTTTCTCAGCTGAAATCGTAATTAGATTTTTATCTACATTAATCTTAAAGTCGGATTTGTCTAATCCTGGCGCAGCCATCTCAATTTTAAATGATTTTTCGGATTCTGATATATTTACCGCAGGTACACGGGATACCAAACGATCTGAGATAAAGTTATCATTGAATAAATTGTCGAATACAGTGTTTACGAATGGATTTACTGCATCAGTGTTTAAACTTTTTGTAGGGAATTTAATTAATGCCATTTTTTGTCCTCCTAATTTTTTGTTTTATTGTTAAGCTTTTTGTTCTAACTATTTGAAAGGTGATATTCAATTAGCGTACCACCCCTATTTAAAAGACAAAATGTCACTATAAAATAAAAATAAATGCCATTTTGACTTAAAGATAAGCTATTTCACACCGTCCAGATGACCTATTTATCATCATTCAGCCGCTATTACTAGTACAAAAACAGCCCTTAAATTGATTAACGTGTAAGAGGCAAAACGGTTTATCAAAAACTGTTAAATTTTTATGAAGAGCTTTACAATAGCTGTAAAAAGAATATCTTTCATAGACCATAGGAAACCAAGTCCTCATCTAAAGATATTGCGCCCTGTAGTTTTATAACAATGGTTCAAAAAAATCGCTAAGATTGATGTTGTTCCAGCGTAGCAATCAATAAGGATTTGACTGCATCATAAATATAGTCCTTGGCTTCCGCATAGGATATCCCATAGCGTCGTGGGACACCATCTGAATAATGCGGAAACGGTTTAAATAGTTTATCATAGTAAACATCCAGCTGTATAGCTGTCGGCAACTCAAAAGCTAGGCGAAGCTGAAAACGCCGGATAACAGCTGTATCCAATATTTCTGGATGATTCGTTGCAGCTATCAACACCGCTTCAGCCGGAAAATAATCGATCAGCTGTATAATGGTGTTCACGAGTCGGCGCATCTCCCCGACATCCTTCTCCTCACTGATCCGCGCCTTTCCGATCTGATCGAATTCGTCTAAAAATAAAACCGCTTTTTCACGCCCCGCCTTATCAAAAACCTGTTTAATATGTTGTGAAGTTTCTCCAATACGCGAAGAAATGAGATTGCTCAAATTCAATACATAAATTGGTTTCTGTAGTGCTGTTGCCAAGGCTTTTGCTGTGGTTGTCTTTCCGCAGCCCGAATAACCATGCAGTAAAATCTTATTACTAACCGGCAGACCGTATTGTGAAAGCTCTTTTATATAACGATGTTCTTTAATCAGCTGCTGGAGTTTCAGACGGCTTTCTTCTTCTAAGAAAACGTCTTCCAAGGCTATCTTTTCCTTATCAGTAATGACAAGATCATAAATATTCATAATGTTCATTTAAGACTATCCGGTAACCGGCTGCAAACCTAGATCTTCGGTTCGATATACAACTGGTCCAGTTTAGTTTTAATCCTTAAAATATTTGAGGCTAACCTGGGAACAAGAAAGATCCCCTCCGAAAGGCGGATTCGATTTACGTATCACCACCTCAATTGTTACCGCATGTGTAACCTTTTCCCTAATCTGATCCAGTATTTCTGATGCTGCAGATTCCAGCAGCTTGCGTTTAGGCAGCATGACGCCGGCGGTAATCTGGTAAAGCTCCTCGTAATTGAGTGTATTTTTCAAATTTTCCGTTTCTGCATTCAAAAATGGAAAACATACGTCAATAGAAACAAAAAACTCATTGCCAAGTACCTGTTCTTCTTCATAGTAACCTATAGGTGCATAGAACCTTGCTTCTTTCAGCGATACTGTCTGTAAAATGGTTGCCATGCACAAACCTAAGGAAATTGTTCCAAACATTGGGATTATTTGTATATTTAGGCATACCAAAACCCCAACAGATGAACTTTTCTTTATCATCAGCGATAGCGACAACGCTTTTATTTGGTGCCACTGCATTACAGGCCCAAACAAATATGAAACCCAGCGACACCGAATATTATAGCCCGGTGCCACCGACATTAACGATCAATCATGGTATTCCAAGCGATGCTATTGTCCTTTTTGACGGCAAGGATCTCAGCAGATGGAAAAGCGAAAAAGGGAAAGCAAACTGGACTGTCGCCAACAACGTCCTCGAAGTGAAACCCGGCGCGGGAGCTATTGAAACCACCGAAAATTTTACAGATTTCCAGTTACATGTGGAGTGGAAAAGCCCCGAAGTAATCAAAGGGGAAGGCCAGGGCCGTGGCAATAGCGGTATTTTCTTGCAGGGACTTTATGAAATTCAAGTACTGGACAACAATAACAACCCAACCTATGTCAATGGCGGCGCAGGCAGTCTTTACAAACAACGTCCACCGCTGGCACAAGTAATTGCTCCGGACAAATGGCATGTCTATGATATCATTTACAAGGCTCCCCAATTCAATAAAGATGGAATATTAACCAGCAAAGGAACGGTAACGGTCTTACATAATGGAGTCGTTGTACAAAACAACACCCAAATCGACGGTACAACAGAATATATCGGACTGCCAAAGCAAATAAGCCATGGCCCAGGTCCAATTATATTGCAAGATCACGGTGATCTGGTGCAGTTCAGAAATATCTGGCTACGTAAACTATAGGTTTGCAGCAAACAATTTTAGTTAGAAAAGCAACAATTCTGTACTAGGTTTTATAGGGCTATTTCCCTAATTTAGCCCTATAAAATTAAAAACAAACGGAATGTAATGAGCTCTTTGTGCCCATAATTTTCTACCGCAGCAGGCTGCTAAGCCCAAGCTGTGTAGATCTATGAAGCGCAAATAACCACAGATAACAAGCTCAATTATGCCGTTGAGTATAAACATTCACACAATATTAAAGTTTAATGAAAAGAATTGCGCTATTCTTCTTGTTGGCAAGCTCCATCAGCAGCTATGCACAACGTAACCTTAATTTAGAAGAAACCGTCTTTGGCCCCCGCACCTATGCACCTACATCAATTGCTGGAGCATCGTGGATCCCAAAATCCAACAGCTTCTCCTATCTCGATAAATCGTATCAGAATCTGCTATCCAAAAGTGCCGCTGGCAACTGGAATGAAACGAACCTGGTCACTAAAACAGATCTCGAAGCAGCATTAAAAGCGGCCATCCCGAATGAAAATTTCAATCTGCGTCAATTTCCTTATGACTACAAATGGCGTGACGGCAACTCCTTATTACTCCAAATCGATGGAAAAGATAAAACCTATTCTGTAGCTTACAACATTAAATCAAAAAATATTGAAAGCTTTATTGGCAATGACAACAAAGGAGCTAACCGCGAGTTAAACGCTGATTTTTCAAAAATCGCCTATTTAGTCGACAATAACATTGTAATTGTTGACAAGGGTGGCAAAATTACTCCTGTCACGAACGACACCGACAAAGGGATTGTCAATGGAAGCGATTATACACACCGCCAGGAATTTGGTATCAAGAAAGGTATGTGGTGGAACAATCAAAATGACAAACTACTTTACTATCGTAAAGATGAGACAATGGTTGCCAATTATCCCTTACCGCAATGGAGCACTAAAATTGCGGAGATCAAATGGATAAAATACCCCATGACAGGCCAAAAGTCAGAAGAAGTTTCTTTGGTCGTATATAATACCACGACCGGACAAAAAGTAACCCTTCAAACCGGCGAGCATGCAGAGCAATACTTAACCATGGTTACCTGGGACCCATCTGGAAAATACATTTACGTCGGACTCCTTAACCGTGGCCAAAATGACCTTAAAGTCAACAAATACAATGCTGAAAACGGATCCTTGGTCAAAACCCTATTTGAAGAAACCGCAACAACCTGGGTGGAGCCAGAAAATCCGTTGACATTTCTACCAAACAAACCTGATCAATTCCTTTATCAATCCGATAAGGACGGCTACAATCAGCTTTACCTTTACAATACCGAGGGCAATCTGATTAAAAAATTAGGCTATAAAGATATCGTCATGGAAACATTGCTCGACTTCTCGGCTGATGGCAACAAAGTAAGTTATACCGGCGTAACCAATAATGGTTTGGATCGCCAGTTATTCGAAGTCGATTTAAAATCAGGAAAAACGACTCAATTAACAAATGAATCAGGTATGCACCATGCATCTTTAAGTGACGATGGCAAATATATCTACGATCAGTATAGCAACTTAAAAACACCGAATAAAATTCAAATCAAGGAAGTTAAATCTGCTAGGGAAACAACTTTAGTTCATGCAGAAAACCCTTTTTCCGGAAAAATTAATAATCCCAAAATCGAATTTGTACAGTTGACATCCGCAGATGGAAAATACCCATTAACAGGACGTATCATTTACCCAAATGATTTTGATCCGGCAAAGAAATATCCGGTCATGTACTACCTATATGGCGGATCACATTCGCAGCTTGTTTCCAATAAATGGCTTGGTGGAGCAGGTTATTTTGATATGTACATGGCTCAACAGGGCTATATTGTCTTTACAATGGACAATCGTGGCACAAACTATAGAGGACGTGATTTCTACACGGCCACACACCGCAACCTCGGTCAAAACGAGATGGCCGATCAGATGAAAGGGATTGAATTCCTTAAATCAAAATCCTTTGTTGACCAACAGCGTATGGGAATTTTCGGATGGAGTTTTGGCGGTTTTATGACCACTTCTTTCATGTTGCACCATAACGACATCTTCAAAGCTGCCGTTGCCGGAGGCCCTGTAATCGACTGGAAATTTTACGAGGTTATGTATGGAGAACGCTACATGGACACGCCGCAGGAAAATCCGGAAGGTTATAAATTAACATCTTTGCTCAATAAAGCCGATCAGCTGAAAGGACGATTATTGATCATCCACGGTGCACAGGACCCTGTCGTTGTACAGCAAAATAGCATGGAATTTTTAGAAGCTTGTATCAAAGCCGGCAAACAGGTGGATTACTTCCTCTATCCTACCCATGAACACAATGTAATGGGTAAAGACCGTATCCACATGTACGAAAAAATTGCTGACTACTTTAATCAGCATCTCAAAAACCCATCCTAAAACTTTGGAAAACAATAAAACCAAAAAGGCATCTTTCAATATGAAAGGTGCCTTTTTGGTTTTATACTGTACAATAAGTATCTTTAATAGCAACGTAAAACCCAATTATCCACATACTTTGAAAAAGAACATTCCTTTTGCCCTGATTATACTCCGCCTTGTCTTAGGACTGCTTCTGTTGTTCTTTTACTGGCTTAAGGTGGATCATTTTAAATGGTATGCTATTTCATTTCTTATGATCGGATTATTGAGCGATGTATTTGACGGCATTATTGCCCGTAGGCTAGCTGTTTCTACCGCACTGTTACGTCGATGGGACTCCAGTGTTGATCTCCTGTTTTTTGCCTGTGTCTCATTAGTAAGTTACCTGAGCTGCCCCCAATTTTTTATGGATAATGCCACATTGATTTTGATCCTGATAGGATCAGAGATACTAACCTACATCATTAGCTTTGTAAAATTTAAAAAAGAAATCGCAACACACTCCTTTGGAGCAAAGATATGGACGTTATTTTTATTCGCCCTTTTAGTTGAATTACTCCTACATTGCCAATCAACAATCTTATTTCAATTAACTATCTGGCTAGGCCTTCTTACACGGCTGGAAATCATTGCTATTATTTTGACGCTCAGAAACTGGTCTAACGATATCCCAAGCATCTATCACGCTATCCAGCTACGCAAAGGAAAGGCGATCCTTAAAAACAAGTTATTCAATAGTTAATACGGCTCCTGATCCAAGCCTTCTTCCGTTCCTGGCCTGCTGCCCTTTAGCCAACCGAGCATCTGAACCAACCGCAATAAGGCCATAAGACAACAATCGTTCAATAATACTCCGATCAGAAACCAAACCCAGACAAGGAAAAAACACCGATTTTACGCCATTTGACGTGAAACTACGTATCCCTACCAAAGACCGGTCATTTTCACGAAAGATCAACCACTCCGTCCTGTAGTTCTCCAATTTGGCAAATGAAGTCTCTCCAAAAGAAAAGAAGCCACATATGAGAAATAGATAAACGAAGAGGAGTTGTTTCATAACTAATTGCCACTGGTTCTTTTTGATTGAAGGTTTGTTGGCCAGATCATCGGCTTGCCTTCTTTATCAATTGGTAACACTATTTTATCCCGTGAAACCAAAGCCGGCTCTTCACAAGCGAGATAAGTCAAAATCGCCACAATAATAGCATTTTGCTTTACCTCGTCAAAGACAATCTTATCATAGGTATCCCGATTGGTGTGCCAGGTTACTTTACCGTAGTCCCAAGAAGTAGAAGAAAGACCAAAAGCAGGGATTCCCTTTTGAACAAAAGAAGAATGATCACTTCCGCCTGTCCCAGGCATCCCCGGAAAACTGGTCTGGATTTCATTGCGAAAATCTTCAGGCAAATATTGCAGCCAACGGCTGATATATTCATACGATTTTTCAAAACCGCTACCCCCTATCCGAACAATACGACCTGTTCCATTATCCTGGTTCCATACCACCTGTATATTTTTGGCAATCTCAGGATGATCTTCCACAAATGCAGAAGAGCCATTCAGTCCCTGTTCTTCACTTCCCCAGTTTCCAACTAAAATGGTTCTTTTATTTTCTGGATAAACCTTTCTTAAAATACGGACGGCCTCCATCATCGTAATCACCCCCGTCGCATTATCCGTAGCACCCGAAGCGCCATCCCAAGAATCCAGATGTGCCGAAAGCACGACATATTCATTTGGTTTCTCCTTGCCTTTGATCTCCGCAATACTGTTATATGTTTTTGATGTCCCTAGTTCTTTTGAATTTCCTTGCAGGGATACGCGTGGTTTGATACCATGCTCCGCCATGCGGTATAACAAACCATAATCTTCCAATCCGACATTAAATACCGGAATCTTTTTGGATTTTGCATCAAATATCCGGGTAATACCCGGCAATTCAGTCCAATACGAATCAATTACGCCAACTGCCCCTGCATTTTCCAGCGCCAATGGCAGTGTCCGGCGGGTACTTCCCGTATAGGACATACTACCTTCCCATTTTTTTAGCTGGTCATTTTTTAAAGATTGATATTTTTCATAACCTTTAACTGATGCAGACTCTTTCCAATTGGCATCTGACCTTCCCGATATGGGGTTCATCCCAATCAGGACAATCTTCCCTTTTACCGTTTTAAGCCAAGACTGAAAATCGGATTGGGAGCTAAACAAGGGCATAGCGACCACTTCTGCCTCGATCCCTTTTTCCTTCGTCATAGGACTAAAAGCCAACTGTGTACCTTCTAAAGACTTTATTCTCGGATAGGTCATCGTCACCTGAGAAGCACCTCGTTCCCATGAACGCCACTCGCCATAGGCTTCATTACGTGCTTCAGCTCCAAGTGCACTATATTTTTTAACCACCCAATCATGCGCCTGCTGCATCTGCGGACTTCCGACAAGACGGGGACCGATCATATCGATCAACTCAAATGCATACTTTTCCAATTGCGAATTTGCATTTGCTTCCTGAACAATCGAGGTGACCATTGCTTCTTTATTTTGAGCAAATACACCTCCCGTACCAAATAATAGCAATGCAAGTCCCAAAGATTTCATCTTACGCTGCTTCATTGAACCTATCTTCATGTATATCATTATTTATTTTATAATTATCCGTTAATAAGCTAACACCACAATCGCGATCTACTTCTTCGCGCATTCAGTTCTTCTTTTAAAAAGAGACTCTGGAATACACGCTATTTTGATCAGCTATAGTTAATTTAGAGACCCAAAGTTCCTTGTGATTGGTTTTCCCGAAAATTACTAAAGAATATTTAAAAAAACACATTCATTTTCATTCTCCTCAAATTAGTTATCCTTGTTTCGCTAAAAAAACACAGAGAAAAACATAAAAAAGCCTGAAAAGAATCTTTCCAGGCTTTACTAAATATAGATATGAGGGTTGATTAGTTACACTGCTTCCACTTTGGATTTTTCGTAGCTCTCTTGGTGGACTGAGGCTACAGCTCTTCCAGATGGATCATTCAGATTCTGGAAAGAAGCATCCCAGGCCAAGGCCTCTGGGGTACTGCATGCAACAGATTTTACCGAAGGAACAGTTTGCGCCGCCGCTGCTGAAGGGAAATGCGATTCAAAAATCGTCCGATATAAAAACTCTTCTTTATTTTTCGGCGTGTTGATCGGGAATCGTATAGCAGCCTCAGCAAATTCCTGATCGGACACTTTGCTTTCCGCCTGCTCTTTTAGCGTATCGATCCAGCTATAGCCCACACCATCAGAAAATTGCTCTTTCTGGCGCCATGCAATACTTTCTGGTAGATAGTCCTCAAAAGCTTTACGTACCACCCATTTTTCCATTCTTCCGTCACGGATCATTTTATCCGAAGGGTTGATACGCATGGCAATATCCATAAATTCTTTGTCCAAGAAAGGCACACGTCCTTCTACTCCCCAGGCTGCAAGTGATTTATTTGCCCGCAGACAATCGTATAGGTAAAGCTTTTTCAGTTTACGTACCGTTTCTTCATGAAATTCCTGTGCATTGGGCGCTTTATGGAAATAAAGATAACCTCCGAAAAGTTCATCTGAACCTTCACCCGACAACACCATTTTGATCCCCATCGATTTGATCACACGTGCTAGTAGATACATCGGTGTTGAAGCACGCACTGTTGTGACATCATAGGTCTCCAAATGATAGATCACATCACGGATCGCATCCAATCCTTCTTGAATGGTAAAGTTGATCTCATGATGTATCGTTCCGATATGATCTGCAGCTTTCTGTGCGGCAATTAAATCCGGCGCACCCTTCAGCCCCACCGCAAAAGAGTGCAACTGGGGATACCATGCTTCTTCTTGATCGTCGCTTTCAATCCGTTTGGAGGCAAACTTCTTCGTTACCGCAGCAATTACGGATGAATCCAATCCTCCAGATAGGAGCACACCATAAGGTACGTCCGACATCAACTGGCGGTGCACAGCATCTTCTAATGCTTTACGTAAAACCGCGATATCGGTCTCCTTATCTTTGACGGCATCATAACTTTCCCAGTCGCGTTGATACCAGCGCTCCGGAACTGTCCCCGTTTTGCTATAAAGATAATGTCCCGGAGGAAATTGTTCGATCGTCTCACAGAAACCCTCCAATGACTTTAATTCAGACGCAACAAATAATTGCCCTTGTTCATCCTTGCCATAATATAAGGGGATAATGCCCATATGGTCACGCGCAACAAAAAAGGAATCGTCACGTGAATCATATAGTGCAAAACCAAAAATGCCATTTAACTCATCAACAAATGAGGGACCCTTCGCCAAATATAAAGCCAACACAACTTCAGAATCACTTTGTGTCGAAAACTCATAATCAGGAAGACTATTTCTTAATTCATGGTGGTTATAGATTTCGCCATTAACAGCTAGTACAACTTTTCCATCCGGACTGTACAAAGGTTGACTTCCCGATTTAGGATCAACGATAGCTAATCTCTCGTGTGCCAATAAGGCTTTGTCACCCGTAAATATGCCCGACCAATCAGGGCCACGGTGACGAATACGTTTTGACATTTCTAATACTTGAGATCTCAATGAGCTTGCAGGTTGCTTTAATTCAAAAGCGCCAATAATTCCACACATATTATGAAAATTTTAAATATTTCGTTTTTACATTATGTTATTGACACAAAGTAAAACAATTAAAAACTAAATTCATAATGATTTTTAATATTTATTGTGTTTTTATTAAAAAACAATTTTAAAACAAACAAAATTGGCAATAAAACACTTATTTGTTTACAATAATCACACAATAGATTAACAATTGGTCTGCGGATTTATCGTTAAATTAACTTCGTAATCAAATAACCAGGACATGGATCTAATTAGAACTTTCTATAGCGAGCTTGCGCTTACGCCACAAGAATTAAATGCCATCACGGAGAAACATGAAGCCATAACAATCAAGAAGGGCGATTTTATATTGACCAAAGGGCAGGTTTCAAATGCTTATTACTTGATAGAGTATGGACTTACACGTTCCTTTTTACATGATTATGAAGGCAATGAAGTAACAATAAGTTTCTGCAGCGACAATGATGTCGTCATTGAAGTAGCTTCTTTTTTTCAGCGCAATCCCACAGTTGAAAATATTCAGGCGCTCATGGAAACCCGTCTTTGGAAAATAAAATTTGAAGATTTTCAGGAGCTCTTTCATCAGATTCCTGAATTTAGAGAGTGGGGGCGCTCCTGGATGGCTAAAGAACTTGTCCATAGCAAAAATAGAGCTATTGCCATGATCACAGAACCCGCCACTTCGCGGTACCTGCGACTGATCAAAGAAAAACCAATATTGATACAACAGGCACCTTTAAAACATATTGCCTCCTATCTGGGTATCACCGACACTTCCTTAAGCCGTATCCGCAAAGAAATTGTCCACGGAAATTAACCCATTTCAATGAATAAAAGACTACTTTCTGAAATCTTGCCTTAAGGCAAGATTTTTAAGAAAACTTCAGCTTAATTTTATAAGAGCATCCTCGGGGCAATTTACCTCGGCCCACTGAGAATGAAAATTTGAGAAAAAGAAGTAATCATTATATTCAAAAATTAGAAATCATGGCAAAATTACACGCTTATTTAAACTTCAACGGAAACTGTGAAGAGGCATTCAACTTTTATGAAAAAGTCTTCAACACAAAAAATCCGGGCTACATGCGCTACGGAGATATTCCTGCTGACCCACAGATGCCACCTGTTCCAGATGAGGCAAAAAACAAAATCTGCCATACTGCAATTTCTATCAATGGAGATAGCATGCTGATGGGGGCTGATGTCATTCCCGCTTTTGGTCAACAATATATTCAAGGAAACAACAGCTACGTCATGCTGATGTGTGAAAGCACAGCAGAGGCAAAAACACTGTATGACGCATTAAGTACCAACGCAAAAGTTGTTGAAATGCCGCTCGGCGAAACATTTTTTGCCGAACTATACAGTGCTTTTCAGGATCAATTCGGCATTTGCTGGATGGTCTATTTTGGCGGAAATAAAGAGCAGGATTGCGAAAGTAAGCCTTAAGCGAACTCAACAGAGATCAAGATATTTGACACAATAGGGGCGGTAACAATAGTGTACCGCCCTTTCCATTTCCTATAACTTCCCTTATTTTGCGTAATTTCAATTGAAAACGCCCTAAAAGGAAACGATCCTTTTCTATCGCAGGCTTTCACCGTGCCCCAGGACTTCTTATTTTTTTGTTAGTACTTCCTGCTCAAATAACACAGCGTCCCAACCATTAGACATAAATTGACGTATATTCTGATGTCCTGCTCCAGCCGGATTGTCAAGCACATTTTGATAATGTTCAGCAAACAGGGCTAAAGTTTCCTCTTGTGAGAGATTATTCAATTTTGCAAAATAGAAAACTTTTGCACTGCCCTGATTTTCTTCCTTCGAATTTTTCAGTGTTCCATTCTGAAAAGCGCTAGCACTATAATTGTACTGATCGGCAATATGCTCCAATACTTCCTGAAACTGCAATTCACCTTCTTTTGATTTATTCAATAATTCTTCTGTTTTCATGATGATGTTCTCTATAAAAATCTATTTTAAATCGATCGGGTCAGATCCTAACCAGAACCGACAAGTATTAATCCGTTCTAAATAATTCCGTACAGCGCACCTCCTTTTGCACCAAGCTGATCTACTCTTCTTTCCACAGCTTCATCTTTAATCAACGCGGGCGCATGGTGAGGTTTAGTTCGGGCATCGATAATAAGCGGCCCCTCACAGCCCCAATGTTTAAAGGCCGTAAAACTATTTATTCCATAAATATCGAACGCAGGATTACTGCGTGTAAACGTTGTCCAGACAAAGTTATTAACCGTTGCAGCGGTGAAATGAGCATCATCACATAAAACGATCAATGGAAAACCTTCCCAGGAACAGCCTGCCGCAGCCTGGCACCATTCCGCTATGATCTTCGATTCATGCGCATAGGTAGAAAACGCCTGACCATCGATCGCAACAACCCCCGGCATAACAAATTTCGCCTGATTGAACGGCCGTGGCAGGTCAAAATTAGCCGGTAATTCACGTCCCAGCGTCCTCTTCTTCGTTCCAGCCGCAGCAAAGACCACCTTTGACCCTGCATTCAGTCCATCGCCAGAATAATCCAAGGTATCTATTGTTGTATTTGTCTGAAAATGGATATCGCGAGTTAGGTCTATCCGCTCAAGGATATGTCCAAAGAATGCTGGAATATTGTAGATATCCAATTGCGGATTATCTTCATGTGCTGAAATAAACAAATATTTAGCAAGACTAAGCTGATTTTTACCGAGTATCTGATTAGCGATCGTTAAAATTTCCTGCGGTCGATCCACACGTTGATACGGCGTATAACGTTCAGAACCTATTGCAAAAAGCAGCGGATGCACACCAGCCGCATCAACAGCATTGACAGCATGAAGTCCAGAAATTTCTTTTGGAATGGCTGCTCCGGTGATTTCATGGATTAAAGCCCCAAAACTGGTATCTTCCTGCGGTGGCCGTCCCACAACTGTAAAAGACCAAATTGGATTTTTCTTATGATACACATTGTGTACTTTCATTAATGGAAACGGATGGGTTAAGCTATAATATCCGATGTGGTCACCAAAAGGGCCTTCCGGTTTATTTTCGTTCGGATAAACAGTTCCGGTAATCACAAAGTCAGCATCTGCCGAAATACAGAACCCTTCATCATCATAGAAATAACGAAATCTCCTATTTCCCAATGCTCCTGCGAAAATCATTTCAGAGAGTCCTTCGGGCAAAGGCATCACAGCGGACAAAGGATGAGCTGGCGGCCCACCAACGAAGATACTTACCTTTAAAGGTTTACCGAGTGCATTGGCTTTTGTTTGATGGATCCCTATCCCACGATGCAACTGATAATGCAAACCAATCTCCTGGTCTTTCACATAATCATTGCCCGATAACTGGATACGATACATGCCTAAGTTGGCCTGCATAATCCCAGGTTTGGCCACATCTTCCGTATAAACCTGCGGCATGGTGACAAATGCGCCACCGTCCATTGGCCAGTTGACAATCTGCGGAAGTTTACTGATCGAGGTTTTACCATGAAGTATCGGGGCACCGGACTTTTTTTTCCAGGGCAGCGCACCAAGAGCGGTCATAGATGAACCGATATATTGAAAAGGGTTTTTTAGCACTGCTGCAGGATTCATCTTCACATCTACCAATTTCTTCAGGTGATCCAGTGAATCCCGAAACATAAATTTCGAACGATCCAGCGTTCCGAACAAATTGGAAACAGCCGGAAATTCCGAACCTTTGATATTTTCAAAATATAGCGCCGGGCCTTCAACATCAAACACCCGCATATGGATTGCGGCCATTTCCAGATAAGGGTCTACTTCTTCTTTGATCCGGATTAAATGACCATGTTTTTCAAGATCGGCAACACACGCTTCTAAACTATTGTATCCCATATATTAAATCTGCTTCAACACGTTAATCCACAAATTTAACAGAATAATTTATTAAACCGACCATAAAGAGAAAACCGCCGCTTAAACTAGGTATCCATGCAGACATAGGCCTTCAGGGGTGTGAATTCAAATGGCTGAACTTTCTGCCAAGTCGAATTATCGACATTCTTTTCATAATAAAGCACTCTTCTGAACTCGTCAATATCTTCTTTATTGATATCATTCAATCTGGTCAGCAAGAGTTTAGCAAAGAATTTATTGACACCTATTTCTCTTTTTTGGCTTTCGGAAGTACAGGTCAAATAGTGATAAAACAAGCCTCTGAATGTCATTTCTTCATTTCCACCAAGGTAAATAACCTCTGATATAAAGTTATTTTCCCAAGGCATTTCCCTTAACCAACGGTATACATCAAGCAAAGGCAGCGGTCGAAACTTTAAAGAAGCCACCCAGTTCCAATAAAATATGGTCTGTCGCTTGGCGAGTTTAGTAAAGATCCGATTTAAAACACTTTCCTTTCCCACCACGCTGCTTTTAATGACAATCGTATATTGAACACGTAAGTTTTCCAGCAGATTGCGCACCGGTTCCAGAAAATGTTCATCCATTAGCCGAGCGACATAAATGACACGGTTATTTCCTGCACGTTTACAGATTTCCACAAAATTGCGCAAACCGAGCAATTCAAGCTGAAGCTGAATATCATTGTCAAGCGAAGGAACCTGCGTAAAATAGATCCCAAAATTGAGATCGGCGATTTGAAATTTCTCAAAAGCCTCCCCTTTTCGTAACAGATCCAGTTCAAAAAGCTTTGCCGTCACCTTTTCCTTTACTATTTTATTAAAAAGGGATAAGTTGCGCACCAATCCCGTCACATCAAAATCTCTGGATTGCAAATAACAGGATGCCCGTCGTCCCAGATAGGTATTTAGCCCGCTGATTAAAACCTTTTTCATTCGAATTCTCTATTTTATGGCTAGTGAAACCACTATGCTTCAATTATTCGCTTTTATTATTACGAACGATCCAACATGACCATTTCTTCCTCGTATTCTGTATCCATTTATTATCATCTCAACCCCTTAAACGAACAAAATTCTTAGGATGGTTTCATCGGTGATGCAGCTATCTTTTCCATGTTTTTCTTGCTCTTTTAATATTTTGCCCTGATTGTATATAGAGCAACAGTAATAACCCACAAATATCATAATTCTCTGATTTTAGAACAGAGAAACATCGAATAAGTTTAACACTATTTTTATTTTTTCCTAACCAAAATGGATCAAAGCAGCGGGACAGGTGCCGTCATTGTCCTTTTTTTGTCAATTCACGCATAAATACTTTCAAGAACACAATATCCTTATATATTTGTAAATCTTCTGAAAATAGGCTGCACTAAAAAGTATTTATCTTCACCTCTATGGACAAAAGGGCTACAATGATCTGGTTTAGAAATGATTTAAGACTTCATGACAATGAGGTATTTTTTCAAGCTTCTGAAAAAAGTTCATTTATCATCCCGGTATACTGTTTTGATCCCCGATATTTCGACCGTAATCAATTTGGCACCTTAAATACAGGTGTCTTGAGGGCGGCTTTTGTTATCGAAGCTGTCACTGCCCTAAAAGAAAAATTAAAAAGCCATGGCAGTGATCTACTGACCTATATCGGCAAACCTGAAGATATCATCCCGCGTATTGCCCAAAAATATCAAGTCAACGAGGTCTATCACCATCGCGAAGTCGCACTACGAGAAACATCTATTTCCGAAAAAGTAGAAAGTGAGCTTTGGAGCAGCAAAATTAATCTGCGCCATTTCATAGGCCATACCCTTTACCATAAAGAAGACCTTCCTTTTCCGATTAAGGATATACCCAATGGCTTTTCGATTTTCAAGAAAAAAGTCGAGCGGGAAAGTTTGGTTCGGCAACCTATTCCATTTCCGACCAATTTCCTTACCCCGCCGCATCTCGAGGACACCAAAATTCCTTCGCTGAAAGATCTAGGTTATTCAGAAGAGGAAATCAAATCTGTTGATGATATTTATATTCTTGGCGGCGAGGATACCGCACTCAGCATTATGCACGCGGTATTGTCAACCTATCCTGAGACAGAACAGGACCCGTTAATTCTAGGTCCTTTTATAGCGTCCGGTGCTTTATCACCCATCCTCTTGTACAACAACATCAAAAAACTTGGGGAAGGCAAAAAGGATAAGCGATTTGAAAAAATCATCGACATTCTTCTCTGGCGCGACTATTTTAGATTTATGCTTAAAAAATATCCAAATATATTTTTTAAGCCCCAGGGTACCAAAAACGGCGCACAACAGGATCATTTGACCTTGGAGGGGAATGATGAATTATTTGAAAGATGGAAATCAGGCCATACGGAACATGATTTTATCAACAGTGTGATGATCCAGTTACAAAAAACGGGCTATATCCCCTATCAGGCGCGCCTGATTGCAGCCAGTTATTTGGTGCATGAATATCAGGTCAACTGGCTTCGTGGCGCTTCCTGGTACGAAGAGCACCTATTGGACTATTCTCCGGCAACTGTATACGGACAGTGGTCTCATGTCGCTGGAGTTGGGACAAGCGAAAAAGACAATAAAGCATTGGACTGGCAAAAATTGATCAAAACACATTTCCCAAATGGACTCCCAAAACTGGATGAAATATTGGCTAAATAAATCTTCGGCAGAAATAAATAATTCCAATAGAAAATAAATTTGTAGTGCGCTGGAAGCCTCTTTTAAATCCTGCTAAAAATGTTAAGAATTGGATAGATTTATTGATTAAATTATTCAATTTCAGTATTAGAAACTCTTTTTTTATTCATAACTTTGACAAATTTCATAGTTTTAATTGTAAATGGACAATCTGACATATTTGAGTAATGCTGATTCGGCTTATGTCGATGGCTTATATCAATCGTACAAGCAAGATCCCCAATCGGTAGATTTCGGATGGCAAAAATTCTTTGAAGGTTTTGATTTCGGTCAAAATGCTGGTGGAACAACAAGTTCAGTAGGCGAAGCTACTCCTGAGCACGTATTGAAAGAAATCAATGTGCTGAACATGATCAATGGCTACCGTGATCGTGGCCACCTATTCACACACACTAACCCTGTTCGTGAAAGACGTAAATACTATCCTGGCAAGGAATTAGAAACGTTTGGTCTTGCTGAAGCAGACATGAACACTGTTTTCAATGCAGGTGTTGAAGTCGGTTTAGGTCCAGCAACATTGAAAGACATCCGTCAGTTGGTAGAGGATACTTACTGCCGTTCTATTGGTGCAGAATTCAAATATATCCGTAACCCAGAGAAAATTAAATGGTTGCAGGACCGCATGGAAGCGGATCGCAACATGCCTAAATTCGCTTTGGACACAAAAAAGAGAATCTTAAACAAATTAAACCACGCCGTAGTCTTCGAAAACTTTTTAGGCACGAAGTTTTTAGGTCAAAAACGTTTCTCATTGGAAGGTGCTGAAAGTTTAATTCCAGCGTTAGATTCTGTCATTGAAAAAGGTGCAGAAATCGGTATCCAGGAATTTGTTATCGGTATGGCTCACCGTGGCCGTCTGAATGTATTGACCAATATCATGGGTAAATCTTACAAATCAGTATTCTCTGAATTTGAAGGTAAAACTTATGCTGATGATCCTGAAGTAAACTTTGGCGGTGACGTAAAATACCATTTAGGCTTTTCATCTGAGGTTAAAACAAACGATGGCAAATCTGTTCACCTAAGTTTGGCACCGAACCCTTCGCATTTGGAAACTGTAGATCCGATCGTTGAAGGTATGGTTCGTTCTAAGATTGACTTCAAATACGAAGGTGACTCTTCTAAAATCGCACCGATCATCATCCATGGTGACGCAGCAATTGCTGGCCAAGGTGTCGTTTATGAGGTAACTCAAATGTCGAAATTAGATGGTTACAAAACTGGTGGTACGGTACATATTGTAATCAACAACCAGATCGGTTTTACAACTAACTACAAGGATGCTCGTTCTGGAACATACTGTACAGACGTAGCAAAAATCACATCTTCACCCGTCTTTCATGTGAACGGTGATGACGCTGAAGCAGTTGTTTATGCGATTAATTTAGCTGTCGAATACCGCCAAAAATATAAAACAGACGTATTTATCGATCTATTATGTTATAGAAGATTTGGACACAATGAAGCCGATGAGCCGAAATTCACGCAGCCATTGTTGTACAAAATCATCGAAAAACATCCAAATCCGAAAGAAGTATATGCTAAAAAATTAATTACTGAAGGAAGTATTGACGAGGCATATTCTAAAAATATCGAGAAGGAATTTAAAGCTGAACTACAGACTAAATTTGAGGAAGCTAAAACAGTTGAGGTATTGACCGAAGAGATTCCGATGTTTAAAGGTGCATGGGAAGGATTGCGTCCTGCTAAAAAAGGTGAAGTATTAACAACCTCGGATAAAACGAAAGTTGCGAAGGATCTATTCTTAAAATTAGCGAAAGAAATCACCACCTTACCAGCAGACAAAAAATTCTTCCGTAAGATTACCCGTTTATTTGAAGACCGTGCCAAAATGATCACGGCTGATTCATATGATTGGGCAATGGGCGAATTGATGGCTTATGCGACATTATTGGATCAAGGTAACCGTGTTCGTATCTCGGGTCAAGATGTCCAACGTGGCACATTCTCACACCGTCATGCCGTATTGACACTGGAAGATTCCGAAGAGAAATATGTTCCTTTAGCCAATATTAAAGGGGGTGATAAATTCTCTATCTATAATTCATTACTTTCAGAATATGCTGTTTTGGGCTTTGAATATGGTTATGCATCTTCTAATCCAAATTCGTTGACAATCTGGGAAGCTCAATTCGGAGATTTCTATAACGGTGCTCAAATCATCGTCGATCAATATTTATCGAGTGCAGAGACAAAATGGAAGCGTTCTAACGGTTTAGTTATGATGCTTCCTCATGGTATGGAAGGTCAAGGTCCTGAGCACTCTTCAGCACGTATCGAAAGATTCTTAGAGTTATGTGCGGATGAGAATATGATCTTAGCAAACTGTACTACTCCGGCTAACTATTTCCACTTGTTGCGTCGTCAACTTGTACGTGAGTTCCGTAAACCATTGGTTGTATTTACGCCAAAATCATTGCTGCGCCACCCTAAAGTGGTATCACCGTTGAAAGATTTTACAGATGCTGCTTTCCAGGAGGTAATTGATGATGCCAATGTTGCAGCGAAAGACGTTAAACGCGTGTTATTCTGTTCGGGTAAAGTTTACTACGACTTATTAGAAAAACAAGAAACGGACAAACGCAAAGATATCGCTATCGTGAGATTGGAACAATTATTCCCAATTCCTACAGAGCAATTGAAAGCAATCCGTAAAAAATACAACAAGGCAAAAGAATTTGTTTGGGTTCAGGAAGAAAATGAGAACATGGGCGCATGGTCTTACTACTGCCGTAAACTAATGGGTACTGAGATTGCATTTACAGGTTTTGTTGCCCGTAAAGAAAGTGGAAGTACAGCTACGGGTTACATGAAACAACACGTTGCACAACAAGCAGAAATCTTAAATAAATCATTCGAATAAAAACAATTTAAAATCAATTGCGTCTTATCTATAGGACGCAATTGTCAATAAAGAACATTATATATGAGCTTAGAAATTAAAGTACCAACCGTAGGTGAATCAATCACGGAGGTAACCTTATCACAATGGTTGAAACAAGATGGCGATTATGTGGAGATGGATGAAAACATCGCCGAACTGGAATCAGACAAAGCAACGTTTGAATTACCAGCTGAAAAAGCGGGTATCTTAAGAATCATTGCACAAGAAGGTGATACTTTAGAAATCGGTGCTGTTGTTTGTACAATTGAAGAAGGTGCTGCTCCTGCCGGTGGTTCAGCGCCAGCTGCTGCCCCTGCTGCAGAAGCGTCAAATGCAGCTCCAGTTGCGGCTGCCGCTGCAAAAGATGAAAATCCAGATAGCTATGCTGCTGGTACAGCTTCTCCTGCTGCTGCAAAAATCTTAAGAGAAAAAGGAATTGATCCTTCGACAATAAAAGGAACAGGTAAAGAAGGTCGTATCACAAAAGAAGATGCCGAAAAAGCTCAACCTGTTGCTAAAGCAGCTGCACCAGCAGCAAAACCTGCCGCTGCTCCTGCTGCGACAGTTGCTCCAGTAGCGGGCTCTAGAAACGAACGTCGTGAGAAATTATCTTCATTACGTAAAACGATCGCAAAACGCCTAGTTGCCGTTAAAAACGAAACAGCCATGTTGACAACATTCAATGAAGTCAATATGCAGCCGATCATGGATCTACGTGCTAAATACAAAGATACCTTTAAAGAGAAATTTGGAATCGGTCTTGGTTTCATGTCGTTCTTTACAAAAGCAGTAACAACTGCATTGGCTGAATGGCCTGCAGTAAATGCTCGTATTGAAGATAACGAAATTGTATATTCTGATTTCGCAGATGTCTCAATCGCAGTTTCTGCACCTAAAGGTTTGGTTGTTCCAGTTATCCGTAACGCTGATGCCATGTCATTGGAACAAATCGAAAAAGCGATCGCCGCATTGGCAGGTAAAGCGCGTGACAACAAATTAACGATCGACGAAATGACTGGTGGTACATTTACAATTACCAACGGTGGTGTATTCGGATCAATGATGTCTACGCCGATCATCAACGCACCACAATCGGCGATCTTGGGTATGCACAACATCATCCAACGTCCTATTGCTGAAAATGGCCAAGTGGTGATCCGTCCAATGATGTACATTGCGCTTTCTTACGATCACCGCATCATTGATGGTCGTGAATCAGTAAGCTTCTTGGTTCGTGTAAAACAATTATTGGAAGATCCAGCTCGTTTATTGTTGGGTGTTTAAACCGCAATAAAGTTTGGAAATATAAAAAAGACCTATGCCTTTGTGGTATTGGTCTTTTTTTTTCTGAAAGTGTCTGATCTTATTGACCAGAAAGAACCTTCAAAAAAGAAACGGCCTACTTAACGAATATAAATCAGAGATAGCCGAATATAAATCGCCTTTTTAATTTCTCCCTTTTAATTTTTACTTTCATCTTGTTAAAGATCAAGCATATCTCTATATACAGCCGGCTTTATAACATAAAAGCTCCTATACGAACGCGAAATTGATTATTAAGCAGACCTTATCAAACAAAATGAAAATTTTATTAACAGCTGCATATCTAATACTCACTGTAACGACCCTGTTTGCCAACATGGCAAACCCAAGAAGTCCGCACAGCATAACAGGACAGCTCGTTCCTGCCGGTAAGGTAAAAGTCACCCATGAGCGTATCGACATCCGCCTTTTATTGGACACCACTGATGATCATTCGGGCTACCGTAGTCACTTCAGCATTGTATACAATATCCATGTTGAAGAAGAAATCGAATTACCGCTCGTATTTCTCGCGCTAAATATGGATGGATTAGATCGGGTACTTGTCAATCAGAAAGAGATCAAAGCAAAGGCGATGGATCAACCCGGTTCAAAATTTCCTTTTTTACGTTTAAAGGATGGCTATTATGAAATCAGTTACGACAGCGATGAATGGAAGCGTATTTCGCTGGATGATGCATTTTATTTTACCGCTAAGCTACACAAAGGTGAAAACAATATTCAGGTTCAATACAGCGCTTATATGGGCTATGACCGGCGCGATATCCGGACCAGATACGAAATTGATTACTTCTTATTTCCTTCCAGATATTGGTCTTCTTTTGGCCGGATTGACTTGTACCTCCACCTAAACGGCGGGATGGAAGTCCTTGAACAGGATTTGGGAACCGCCAAATTACAGACAGATTCAATCGCGCACTGGGTCATTGATCAGGTAGAAAAGAAAGAGAGTTTCCATATAGACGTCGGCTTGAAGACCTCCCTGTTAGCAAAAGCAATTCTTTGGGTACACCCTGAGCTGCTCGCGCTGATCGGATCGCTATTTTTGCTATACCTACATATCCGGTGTATTTATCTAAAATACAAAAGTGGCAGATACCGCTATGCACTGCTACTTGGGAACCTAATTATTCCAAGCTCCTTTTATTTCTTCTGCTGGTTTTGGTCCAGTCTGGCCAACTACCTGATCAAAGGTTCATTTGACGAGAAATCCCGGGGCTTTATACTGCTAGTCATCTTCACCTTACCCTTGATCTACATCATTTACGACCTGATTCTATTTATTATAGACAGAAGCATCCGATCAAGGTTTTCTACCTAGAAAACCAGCAGCCTACTTTTTATAGGTTAGCTTATTTTCAATCATGCGGTTGTTATACTGTTGAATAAATGCTTTCATTTTGGTCTCCATCGTATCCAATACGGTGGGATGCTGTTTCAGCAGATCCTGTTTCATCAAGCGGTCTTTCTTTAAGTCATAAAATGATGTCACTTTCAGTCCATCATAAGACATCATATAATCTTTATAATAGAGGTTATAGCTCCCAGCATTGTTATTGAGCACAAAATTATCCTTACCTGGTTTGAAGGCATCTGAACCAAAGGCAAAATAAGGTTCATCGTAATGCAAATAATTCAAAATGGTAGGCATAATATCTATTTGCTGAACCAGTTTATCCGCTTTGCCAACTAGGTTATCGCCTGGCGCATAAAATATAATAGGAATTTGGAAGCCCCCTGCTGCCGTTTGATATTCCGGCAGGTAGCTTACAGTAGCATGGTCTGCGCAGATAACGAATACTGTATTGTTGTACCAAGGCATTTTGGATGCCGTTGCAAAAAATTCACGCAGCGCATTATCCGTATATCCAATGGGTTCCTGCACGGGCAATGGTCCTTTCGGAAATTTCCCCTGATATTTTTCAGGTACCTTAAATGGATGATGTGAAGATAAAGAGAAGAAACTAGCGAAAAACGGCTGATGAAACGTATTGATCTTATTCGCTACAAATTGCAAAAAGGGTTCATCCCAGATTCCCCATATACCATCAAAGTCAGCGTCATTGTTATATTCATTTTTACCAAAATAATGCTGGATACCTGCCAGTTTCATATAAGCTGAAAAGCCCATGCTGCCATTGGGTGCTCCGTGAAAAAAAGCAGTCTCATAGCCTTTTTTTCCCAAGAGCTTCGCTAAGCTTGTGGTTTCATTTCCAGAATATATCGAAAGCACAAAAGGCTCACCAATGGAAGGAATACCCGTAATAACTGATGGTAGCGCATCAATTGATTTACGACCATTGGCATAGGTATCTGTAAATGTGTAAGCATTGCGGATCAACGAATCTAAAAAAGGCGTATAACCTTTGTATTTTCCTCCTTGGACATCTTTATTCAATTCACCAAAATGCTCCTTTGCAAAACTCTCCAAAATCAGAACAACAACATTTTTCTTTGCAAAAGGCTGGTCTAATTGCGGTATATGAATAGGATTGTATAACTGCTCTAGCTCTTGTTCCGAATAATAATGAACAGGTTTCAGATTTACAGCCTTTAATGTTTTCAATATACTGAATGGTGTGTTCAGTACAATATTCATTTCTTCTGGTGTCTCTACATAATCCCCGGCATTGCTTAATGTTATGGGACGGGTGCTGTGTGCCCAGCCCCCACGTACACCACCGATGAAAAGAAAAGCCGTCAATAAAAATAGAGGCAACTGGATCAAAAATGACTTCCAGCTATATTTCGTAGTCTTTTCAATCTGAATAAGCTGATAGGATTTGATCAAACCATAGACAACCAGTACCAATAATATAATGAGATACCAATAATCCAAACAAAAATCAAAAGCCAATTTCATCAGGTTGGATTCGTTGGAAAATTGGTCAATCACCGTTCCAGTCGTTCTTTTAAGTGTGAATGGATAATAGGCAAAATCAATCAGATTCAAGGCTATACCAAGTGAATTGACCACAATAAAGACCCATTTGGCAACTTGCTGGTAGATTCGGTTACCCTTAAACGGCCCCGGAACAGTCAGCATTACAATATAAAGAATATTTAAATACAGCAAGGCTACAATGTCAAAGCGTACACCACCGGCAAACATCACCAGGAGCTTAGCTGCATCGACATGCGGAAATAAGGAAGCATTGATAGCATAAAAACCCAATCTCAATAATGCATAGATAACCAAAAGAAAGATAAAACGAATTGCGACAGCAAAATAAGGTGCAAATACTCCTTTTAATTTCATAGCCCTAATATTTTAAAAATTCACGATATACGTCTTGATAATACGCTTTGCCAATATTCAATAAGCTGTCTGTTTTACCAGCTGGATATTCTTTATTGGATCTATAATTGATAATCCTTCCTACATTATCGAAAGAAACCGCCTGTTGTGGAGTAATTACACCAAAGGCATCCTTCGAATTATAAAATGCGATCTGAGGAGTCGTGGGGTTAAACAGATCCCGGCTCCAATGATAACGATCGGTGGGAAGATTCAACTGTGTCAATAAGGTAGCTGCTAAATCCGTTTGGTTACCGATTCGATTGAATATTTTTCCACGATATTCAGGTTTGATCACATCACCGAAAAAGATCAGCGGAATATGAAAGCGGTTGGGATGAAATAGCTCCCATTTTTCTGAAGGAAGGCGATGCCCATGGTCGGCCACAATAACGAAAAGTGTATTTTTATACCAAGCTTCCTTTTTAGCTTTACTGATAAAATCAAAAACAGCCGAATCTGTATAATTTGCCGTACTTCTGAATTTATCCGCATTGGTGGCATTACCAAATTTATAGCCGTGTTTTAATTCAAATGGTTCGTGATTAATCAAGGTAAAAATGGTTGAGAAGAACGGTTGCTTTTCCTTTTTGAAATCCTTGATCATCTGATTAAAGACCACATGGTCATATACTCCCCATGAGGCTCGTTCTGCATCTAACCCAAAATTGGCATTATCTACAACCCTCGACATCCCATGCGTCAGCATATACGATTTAAAATTATAAAATTCGCTCTGACCACCATGATAAAATGATGTTTCGTAACCGGCATGGTCGAACTCCTGTCCTATCGCGGGCATATTTTCGTGTTTGTCTATATACTTGATAATGCTCTCGGGCCCCTGCGCCGGAAAACCACTTAGCACCGCCACCATTCCTTTATCGGATCGGTCAGCAGCTGAATAAATATGATCAAATAAAATACCGCCCTTAATCAATTCTTCCATATGAGGCGTAATTCCCTTTTCTCCTCCAAGCGACTGAATGAGATCCCCAACGAAACTTTCCAACATAATAATAACAACATTTGGACGCGTAGTGGACAGCACCTCAACAGCCGAATCAGGCTGACTTTGAAAGGCAGGACGCAACTTTTCCTGAATCTCTTTCTGATTATCATAATAACTATATGGATTCTTCAGTTTCGTACTTTTAGCGAAGAAATCCCGTAAAAAAGACCATTGTGTATTGACTGCAGCATGATTGTAAAATGTCTCTTCGGAATAATAAGCTTTACTAGGGTTTAGCGTCGCTCTGCCATAACCGCCGCGGATAAGAGTGAAAAGCACAAAAACTCCGATTGCTAATTTGATAAAATTGCCTACAGGCGACTTGATATTGAAAAATGATACCTTTTTAAACATCCAGCGGTATAGAAAATAACCACAGAATATGCCGATCAACATGCCAACGATGGGGAGAAATACCGGCGTGGACTCGGCCGAGGCTACAGCTCCCGAGGGTGAAGCAAAAAATGCATCGATAGCACGCTTAGAAATCTTGTCGCCCCATTCACGATAGATATTGACATTGATAAAGCTTGTCACAAAAAACAAAACTAAAACGATCACAGTATAGATATCCAAGATCAGTCTTTTGGGTTTCGGTTTCGGAAAAAAACTTAACACGCAATACACAAGAAACGGTAGAGCGCATATGTAGGAAACAGCCGAAAAATCCAGGTTCAGACCATGGTAATAAATTCTGAAAATCTCCGTAAAATTGGAAAAACCTATTTTCTCAAAAAAAGCAGTAACAAAAATCAATCTATCTATAAAACAGATAATTAACCAAAATAAAAAATACTGTGTTAAGGCTTTAAGCTCATTAGCAAATCGTTGCATCCCTTCGTATAAAAATAAAACAGGCAAATTTACATTAATTTACATGAAATACAGGCTAATTACTTAGTAATATGAAGAAAAGATTAAAAAAGTATAAATCCTACATTATGCTTTGAGTAGCTGCAATAACCTCCAGTACTGCCTAGGACGCCCCCTCATTAAACCGCTAGTTTAGCCTTTGTTCACAGCTTCTTTTTCTTTGAGAACAAGATAAATGGATAACTAAGGAAAATAACATAGAATTCCTTACTTTTGTGTTCCTAAAAAGTTTGAATACAAAAATTTAAAATGAGCATAGCGAAAACTTACAATCCAAAAGAAGCTGAAGAAAAATGGTACAGCTATTGGAAAGCGAATGGATTTTTCCGTTCCACCCCTGACGAACGTGAACCTTACACGATTGTGATGCCTCCTCCGAATGTCACTGGAGTATTGCACATGGGGCATATGCTAAACAATACCATTCAAGACGTTTTGATTCGCCGGGCGCGTATGCAGGGGAAAAACGCCTGCTGGGTACCGGGGACCGACCACGCCTCTATCGCCACTGAAGCTAAAGTCGTCGCTATGTTGAAGGAACAAGGAATTGATAAACGATCTCTATCGCGTGAGGATTTCTTGAAACATGCTTGGGAATGGAAGGAAAAATACGGTGGTATTATTCTAAAACAACTCGAAAAACTTGGCGCTTCCTGTGACTGGGATCGTACACGTTTTACAATGGATCCGGAATTATATCAGTCTGTTATCCGTGTATTTGTCGATCTATATCACAAAGGATTGATCTATCGTGGTTACCGCATGGTTAATTGGGATCCTGAAGCAAAAACAAATATCTCTGACGAAGAAGTTATTTATAAAGAGAAAAACGGCAAATTATATCACCTAAAATATCAGGTTGAAGGAACAGACCAATACATTGTAGTGGCGACAACCCGTCCTGAGACCATCTTTGGTGATACAGCTGTATGTATCAATCCAAACGATGAGCGCTACACATGGCTAAAAGGAAAGCAAGTGATTGTGCCTATCGTTGGAAGAAAAGTCAATATCATTGAAGATGAATATGTCGATCTGGAATTTGGTACGGGATGCCTTAAAGTAACGCCAGCGCATGACGTGAATGACTACGCTTTAGGCAAAAAACACAACCTGGAATTTGTGGATATCTTCACGGACGAAGCAAAGCTAAATGACAATGGCCTGCACTACGCAGGTATGGATCGTTTTAAAGTGCGTAAAGAGATTGAGAAGGAGCTTGAGGAAAAAGGGTTATTGGAAAAAGTTGAAAACTATACCAATAATGTTGGTACTTCGGAGCGAACCGGTGCTGTCATTGAACCTAAAATTTCCAATCAATGGTTCCTTAAAATGGAAGATCTGGCAAAACCAGCATTGGATAATGTCATGGACGATACGATTAAGTTTCATCCGACAAAATTCAAAAATATTTACCGCAACTGGATGGAGAATGTGACAGACTGGAACATCTCAAGACAATTGTGGTGGGGACATCAGATACCAGCTTATTTCTATGGCGATGGTAACGAAGACTTTGTTGTTGCACAAACAATTGAAGAAGCACTTGTATTAGCGCAGCAGAAATCAGGCAATGCAAATCTTCAGGCAGCAGATCTTCGTCAAGATGAAGATGTCCTGGACACCTGGTTCTCGGCATGGTTATGGCCAATTTCCGTATTTAATGGCATCAATGAGCCTGAGAATGCTGAAATCAACTATTACTACCCTACGCAAGATTTGGTGACCGCTCCAGATATTATTTTCTTTTGGGTGGCACGCATGATCGTATCGGGATATGAATTTCGCGGACAATTACCTTTTGAGAATGTTTATTTCACAGGTATTGTACGTGATAAGCTGGGCCGTAAAATGTCCAAATCATTGGGCAACTCACCTGATCCAATTGATCTGATGAACGAATACGGTGCCGATGCCACAAGAATGGGCATGTTGCTAACTGCTCCAGCAGGTAACGACCTTCCTTTTGATGTTGAACTTTGTGTACAGGGCCGTAATTTTGCCAACAAGATCTGGAATGCCTTCCGTTTGGTAAAAGGTTGGGAAATTACTACAGTAGCAGCTTCTGACTCGGATAAAATAGCAGCATCCTGGTTTGAGGCAAGATTAAATCAAGCCCTGGTCGATATCGAGGAAAACTTCAAGCACTATCGTTTATCGGACGCACTCATGACAACCTACAAATTGGTATGGGATGACTTCTGTGCTTGGTACCTTGAATTAGTAAAACCGGCTTATGGATCTCCTATTTCTACAGAAACTTTAGAAACGGTCAAATCTTTCTTCCAACGCATTCTTACACTAGTACACCCTTTTATGCCTTTCTTGACCGAAGAACTGTGGCATGACGAATTGTTTGGCGTAAAAGACGAGAAAGATTGTATTATCGTAGCCGCTTATCCTACGGCGAATGAGTTTGACGAACAGTTAATAAAAGATTTCGCGATCGCTCAACAGATCATTTCGGAAGTTCGCAATATTCGCAATTCTAAAGGTATTTCCCCTAAGGTTGCATTGCCATTGGCGATCAATCAACAGTCGAACATTAATTTAGCACAATATATTGATATCATTACCAAGATTGCAAACTTGGAAGGCGTAACTTTTGTTTCTGAGAAAGTAGCAGGTGCAACAAGCTTCCTTGCCGGTAAAGATGAGTGTTATGTTACGTTAGAAAACAATATTGATGTCGATGCCGAGCGTGAACGTATCGAGAAAGAATTGGAATACTTAAAAGGTTTCCTTGTATCTGTAGACAAAAAGCTTTCCAATGAACGGTTTGTGCAAAACGCTAAACCTGAAATTGTTGAAAACGAAAAAAGTAAAAAAGCAGATGCCGAAGCAAAGATTAAAATTCTTCAAGAAAGTTTAGTAGCATTAGGTTAAGACCTATTCAATAAATTATTAAAAGTCCCGCGCCTTACGTGGGGCTTTTTTTTTCCCTTTAGTAAGCGCTATCCGAAACAACCATACAACCGTTGTATCACCTACGACTATCTTATCAATACTGGAACTATACTTCAACCATACTGGAACCATGCATGAACGACTCATGATATCTGCTTCATGGACATTTAAAACCTAAACTGAAAAACAAGAGAATCATCTGCATCTTCTATCGGTTAAAAGCAGTTTATAACTAATTGATAGACAAACAATGCGGTTACTTTATAAATTCCTGTAAAAAAATGAATAACTTTATAAGAGCGAACTTAAATTATATCATTATGGGATTCAAAGAAACATTTCAGATTAACGGTGAAAACCTTTTACAGAAGATCAAAGAAATCATTGCTGAGGGCAACGTTAGCAAAATCAGCATTTCGGACAAACATGGCAAAGAAATTATGAGCTTTCCCGTCACTATAGGTGCAATAGGCTTGATCTTAGCACCTGTCTTTGCCGCAATTGGCGCTGTGGCAGCATTGCTAACAGAATGCACGATCACCGTAGAGCGAAATACAAACAAAGACGAAGAAGACAAAGATGATAACAGCACTGATCCTCCTACAACAATAACTGTAAAATAATCAATTTAAAATAGACCGTTATGAAGATCTTTAAAAACATACTTTGCATTTTATTTGCCTTGCTATTCATCAATGCAGGGCTGGATAAACTCTTTCATTATATGCCTACCCCACCAATGGATATGGACATGAAAAAAGTATTTGCAGCCTTTGCCACAATAAAATGGCTAATGCCGCTAGTCGGAATTATTGAACTCCTGGGAGGTTTATTGTTTATTTTTCCAAAGACAAGGACTTTAGGTGCATTGGTTATCTTTCCAATACTCATTGGCATTTTTACCCATAACATGATTTTCTATAGCCAGATGGGGTTAATTATCTGGGCTGTACTTTTCATTATTTGGCTATGGGTCGTATTTGAAAATTGGGGCAAATACAGGAAACTGATGGAATAATGGTCCATTTCTCATCCTCCAGATGCCAATAAATAAGAATATGTAGTATGTTAAACACCTATTTCTTTAATAAATTGATAGGTATTTTATGCTTTTATTACCATAAAATTAAAAAACAAAAAACTTTATACGACAATAATGGTTTGGTCAATTATTTGATGTGTTTTTATAACATTCCCGCGACAAAAGACTTTACGCGTGGAAATGAAAAACTGTTAAGATTTGCTAATAGGTATAACGCATAAATTAAACTTGCATTTACAAGCAAATTTATCTTAGTTTGCTGAAATAGTGGCGATATAAGTTATATAGCTGAAAACTAAGCAAACTTTTTCCCGTTTTAATTTTTATTAATAGATACTTAAATCAAATTATACGTTGAACAGATTTACCCGAATTGCTTTCAAAACAATATTGTGGATTATTGGAGTAATAATTGCGCTGGCTATTCTAATCGTATTCTTAATCAGACTACCTTCCGTCCAGAACTATATCGCTGGAAAAGTAACTCAATATGTAGAAGGAAAGATTGGTACTCCTGTAAAAATTGGCTATATCAATATTGATTTTCCTAAAAAACTGGTTTTAGAGGACATCTATTTAGCTGACCAAAGTAAAGATACTTTGGTTGCTGGAAAAAGCATAGCAGTGGATATCAACATGCTTAAACTTCTGAAAAACACAGTTGAAATTCAAAGTCTTGAAGCAGACGGAATTACTGCAAAAATTCGCCGTACGCTACCCGACAGCTCGTTCAACTTTGATTATATTATCAAAGCATTTGCCTCTCAAAAAGAAAGCAAACCAACGGCAGACAGCAGTTCAGCCCTCCTATTTAACTTAGATAAAGTCAAATTTGACAAATTTCACATTGTCTATGCCGATGATGTTATCGGAACCAGTGCCGATGTTTATCTCGGCAGCCTGAACACGAACATTAAGAAATTTGATCTCACAAAAAACATGGCCTTTAACCTCCCCAAAGTGAAGATTGATGGTTTGAGCGCCACAATAAAACAATGGCGGCCAGTCGCTGACGGGACAGCACCTTCTGTGAAAGACTTTGGGATTACTGACAAAACAGCACAGACAACGACATTACTTCCCGAGGTCGGTCTGCAAATTGCAGATCTGACCAATATCCTGATTCGTTATGAGGATCAATCCAGCCTATTGAATACCAAGTTTTACATCAAAAATCTGCACGCAGACATTAATAAGATCGACCTCAACAAAGAAATTGTTGACATTCAAACAATCAACCTGGATGGTTCGGATAATACGGTACTCTTTGGAAAGCTTCAGAAAAAGGCGATCAGCACGGAGAAAAACACAGCAGATACCAGCAAAGTAAACTGGGTTGTATCAGCCAAAGATATTCAGATCAATAAGACAAGCCTAGCTTACCGGGACGACAATCAGGCGCGTATGAAAGGCTTTGATTACTTCAACATGAAGATTCCAGGGATGAAAACCAGTCTCAACGATCTTTACTACAGTGCCGATTCTATCAGCGGCTCATTAAAAGAGCTCGTTGCTTCAGATCATTCTGGCTTTGTGATTAAGCAATTGAAGGGTGATTTTAAATATACGAATACCGGTGCGGAGATCAAAAATCTTTATGCAGAGACACCGCGTACTCTCCTGCGTGATTACATCAAAGTAACCTATCCTTCTTTGGATATTATCGCTAAAAAACCCGAACTACTTTACGTTAATGCAACAATCAAAAAGAGTCATGTAGATATGCGCGACATCTACTACTTTGCACCGTTTTTGGATACTATGCAGGTTATGAAACCCCTGATGGACAAAAAATTTGCAATAGATGGACGCGTCGTGGGAAAAGTTAATGATCTAAATATTCCAGCAATTGATTTTCAAACCCTGTCCAATACACGCGTCATTGCGAGTCTGCATTTAAAGGGACTACCCAACGTCGATAAAATGTCCATGGATCTCAATTTGAAAAAATTGACGACAGGACGTTCGGATATCGAAAAGCTGGTTTCAAAAAAGATGCTTCCAAGTGGAATAGAACTGCCGAATACCATCGGTCTTACCGGAACGTTTAATGGCGGGATGAGCGCTTTTAACACCAACCTGTCTTTGGTAACAGAGAAAGGAACGGCCAAGTTCAATGGTAAAGTTGGCATGATCGGCAGAGATACAACGTATGATGCTTATGTAAGCATCCGTGATTTTGATATCGGTAAGATCATGAAAATGGATAGTACATTGGGGATTCTTTCCTTTGAAGGAAAAATTAAAGGCCATGGTACCGATCCCAAGAAGCTTGTAGCTAACTTCGATGGTAAAGTAAACCGGATGGATGCGATGGGCTATCGTTATCAGAATATCGACATGAACCTTACCGCAGACAAAGGAGATATTAAAGCTTCTGTTGTCAGCCCTGATCCGAATATTCAGTTAAAATTGGATGCTACTGCCAACATGAAATCCAAGTATCCACAGGTGGATTTCGAACTTATGGTGGATACCATTAATCTTAAAAATTTAAAATTAATGGACGACGAATTCAAGTATCACGGTAAACTTGTCGGAAACTTTAGTTCAGCTGACCCTAATTTCCTGAACGGAGAAGCGCATATTACAAATTCATCTATTGTTTACAATGATGCTTATTACTCGCTAGACAGTATTTCACTGATTGCAAAAGCGGATACAAGCCGCAACTTACTACTTTTAAAATCAGACTTTCTCAATGCCCACTTAGTCGGAAAATACAAAATTTTAGAATTGCAGAATGCCATTCAAGACATCTTGCAGGTATATTACCAACCAGGCCAAGCTGTTAAAGTTCCCAAGTATGAGCCTCAGAGTATCGAGTTTTCGGCTCAATTGAACAGAACCAAATTTATCAAGGATTTCCTGCCAGAACTGACTGAAATGTCTGATATTACGTTGGATGGTATGTTCAACAGTCAATCAAAAACCATTCTCGCCAAATTGGATGCCCCCAAGATGATCTATAATGGTACCGAGATTAATAACGTTACCTTAGATATCAATACCCTGGACAGCACACTCTACTACTCGGCACTGATCAATAAAATCAAGGTGAGCAATATCGAATTGGTGAATACAGTATTCAGTGGGAAAGTCATCCAAAACAATTTAGACTTTGGACTTTGGATCAAAGATAAGAAAGAGAAAGAGCAGTATCATCTGGGCGCCAATATGCGTGTTGATAACGGCGCATTTGTTTTCAGTTTACTGCAAGATGGACTTATGCTGAATTACGACAAGTGGACAATCAATCCAAACAACGTTCTCAAATTCGGGAGTACAGGTATTCAGGCCAATGAGTTTATTTTAAGCAATAAAGGACAGGAGCTGAGTATATCATCACAAGATAGCGTACTCAATTCACCACTCAACATTGCATTTAAGAATTTCCGCATAGAGACTTTAAGTAAAATGCTCGAAAGTGAGACAATCGATCTTGGTGGCGGAGTAAACGGTCAAGCAACCATTTCACGTTTAGAAAGTAGCCCGGTATTTGTATCAGACCTGGTGATCGACAAGTTCTATATTGGAAAGGACACGGTTGGTAATGTCAACATTAAAGTGAATAATGAAAAAGAAAATACATATAATGCCAATATCAGCATCAGTGAAAATGGCAATAATGTTGTGTTAAGCGGTGATTTTGTCAATCCGCCCAAGGGAGAGGCAAGCTTAGATTTCACCTTAGATATTGCTCCGCTTACGATGCAAACGGTTCAAGCATTCAGCTTAGGGTATCTGAAAGATTCTAAGGGAAATCTGGAAGGTCAGTTAAAAATAACCGGATCACCTTCTAAACCGCTCATTAATGGCGATGTCAAGTTCAAGGAGGCACAATTCAATATTGCGATGCTAAATGCGCTCTTCAAAGCCAAAGACGAAACCATTCACTTGGATGAAAGAGGTATTACGTTCCCTAAATTTGCTCTAGAAGACAAAAAAGGAAATATTGCCAAAGTAACAGGGTCCATTGAGACCAAAACATACACTGATTTTGATTTTAACCTCAATATCAACACCGACAATTTTGAGGTACTCAATTCAACGCAAAGTGACAACGACATGTTCTATGGTAAAATGTATCTTACCTCCAACCTCCGTATAAGAGGAAATCTTGATAAGCCTGTCGTTGATGGAACAATCAAAGTATTGGACGATACAGACTTTACCTTCGTGATGCCAAATGAGGATCCGGGAATGGCAGACCGCAAAGGCGTTGTTGAATTTGTGGATAAAAGTGACACCACTAGAGCTAATGTATTTGCTAAATTGGATTCCATGACTGTAACCCGATTAACGGGAATGGATGTGGATCTTAATCTTCAAACGGATAAAGACGCTAAGTTTAAGATACTCTTGGATGCGGGTTCACAGGACGCCCTGAATATTCAAGGTGAAGCGGAGCTGAACGCAGGTATTGATGCGAGTAGTAAAATTACACTTTCAGGTACCTTCACCGTAGACAAAGGTAGTTACTCGTTCAGTTTTGGCCCAGTGAAAAAAGACTTTACTTTCCGCAAAGGCAGTACCATCACCTGGAACGGTGATCCATTGGATGCACAGCTCAATATTACAGCAGCATATACGACGAAAGCTCCCACACTGGAACTTGTCGCCACGCAGCTGGGATCGGAAAATGCAAACCTGTACAAGCAACGTATACCATTCAACGTATTATTGAAAATAACGGACAAATTGTTCCAGCCGCAACTTAATTTTGATATCGATCTGGACGAAAATAACTCTGTCGTTTCCCAGGATGTGATCAGCAAAGTCAATAATGCCCTGACCACTTTACGTGAAAATCCTTCGGAACTCAACAAACAGGTATTTTCACTGATCGTGTTGGGACGCTTTATGTCGACCAATCCGTTTGAGAGTTTATCTGGTGGTGGTGGTACCGAAGCCATTGTTAGAAATAGCATCAGTTCATTCCTAAGCGGTCAATTGAACCGCCTTGCCTCCGAGCTTATCACAGGAGTAGAATTGGATTTCAACCTGACTTCGGAAGAGGATTACGCTACTGGAGCCGGACAAACCCGGACCGATCTGAATATCGGGGTATCTAAAATGCTCTTAAACGACCGGTTAAAAATTACTGTAGGTTCTAATTTTGAAGTTGAAGGAAATACACGTCCGGGAGAAACAGCCAATAATATTGCTGGGGATATCCAATTGGATTATCAACTTTCGCAAGATGGCCGCTATTTTGCGCGGGTGTATCGTAAAAATCAATATCAAGTTACACTCCAGGGACAATATGTTGAGACAGGTATCGGATTTATCATCAATATGGATTACAACAGATTTAAGGAAATCTGGATGAGTTCGAAAAAACTCAAAGAGTACTATGACACCAATAGCAAAGGTTTCAGAAAACGCTTTGATGTGGAACGTATGGAAACCGATTCGGTCTATCGGGACAGTGTACGCACGGTCATTCGGGACAGTTTGATGATCCACAGCCCTGAGTACAGAAAACGCATAGAAGATAGAGAAAAAGAGAAACGTAAACAACAGCTGGACTCCACTAAAAGTACGCCGAAAAGCGATAGTCCAAAATCAAATTTAGATACGATCAGAACCACAGCGATAAAAAATGAAGATGAAGAAAGGAGTTATCATGCAGGCTAAACTAAAATATATTATTGGAATAGTTTCCCTGGCTGCGTTTATAGCTTCCTGTTCTTCCACCAAGAACTTGAAAGAAGGTGAAAGCTTATACGTGAAGGGCAATGTCATTGTCGATTCGGATACCATTTCAAAAGAAAATAAGGAAAAGATTGCGACCCATCTAGAAGCAGCGCTGATGCCCAAGCCTAATAAACGGCTGGCTGGGGTACCATTCAAGTTGTACTTCAACAATATGGCCGGAGATTCCGCAGGGAAGAACATCATCAAAAAATTCTTTAAGAAAATCGGTGAAGAACCGGTGTTATTGAGTGATGTCAATCGCGAGTACAATGAAAATCTATTGCGCAATCGCTTGGAGAATTTCGGTTTCTTTAATGCAGAAGTAAAATCCGACACCTTAGTTGAAAACAAAAAAGCAACGATCAACTATACAGCCAAGCCCAATCTGATCTACCGAATACGATCGGTTAAATTTGATATTGACAGCACGACGCAACTGGGTAAAGACATCCGTTCAAGTTCTGACAAAAGTCTATTACAGGTGGGTAAGAACTACAGCTTAGATGTTATCCTAAATGAGCGTGACCGCATTGATAATGACCTCAAGAATAAAGGGTATTATTATTTCAGTCCCGACTACATCCTTGTTCAGGTGGACAGTTCCAATCGGAACAACAGGGTCGACATGTATGTTACAGTGAAGAAGGAAACACCGGCACAGGCGAGGGTTCCCTCAAAGATCAATAAAATCTACATTTACCCCAACTACACAGAAACAAGCACGGGTTATCAAAGGTCTACCCGTAATGCAGAATTGTATGATAGCAGCTATTACTTTATAGACCGCCAGCATCTTTATAGAAAGCCTGTTATCGCGAATCATATTTTCTTCCACCCCGGTGATGTATACAATCGTAACGCGCATAACCAGACCATCAGTCATCTCGTGAACCTCAATAGCTGGAAATTTGTTAAAAACAATTTTGTAGACAGCAAAGAGGTGCCGAATGCATTAGATGTCTATTATTACCTAACACCGTTACCAAAAAAATCACTTCGGGTAGAACTTTTGGGAAAAATGGCTTCGGTGTACAATGGTACCGAGGTCAATGTCAACTGGACTTTACGTAATGCGTTTAAAGGCGCAGAGCAATTAAGTTTTAATGTGTTCGGAGGTTATGAAACGCAAACAGGTGGATCTGCGGATCTCAATTCGAGTTATTATCGCTACGGGATGGAGGCTACTTTAACCTTCCCACGCATATTATCCCCCTTTGGGAGGATTTCACCTACACGACGTTTTATCCCGAAGACTTATGTAAAAGGCCGCTATGAATTTTTAAATCGCCGTAAAGCCTATACCCTCAACTCCATCGCACTGGATTACGGTTATATCTGGCAAGAGTCGGAGGAAAAGCAGCACGATCTTGCTTTAATGGAGATTACCTATGTCCAACCTAAAGGCATTTCGGAAAATTACCAAAAGCAAATGGATACTATTCCGGCCTTAAGACATGCTATCGACCCACAATTTACGATTGGTCCAAACTACAACTTCACGTTTCAAAATACGATGAAGCAGCATCTGAAAAACACCTTTTATTTCAAAGGCAATCTGGATCTATCGGGAAATATACTCGGATTGATAAAAGGAGCAGATTTCAATAAAGGAAAAACCTTCAAATTGTTTGATGCCTATTTCTCCCAATATATCAAGATCAGTGGTGACGGCAGGCACTATCTCAAACTATCCGAGAATTCGCAGCTTGCATCACGGGTCAGTCTGGGCTTAAGTTATTCCTATGGCAACTCGCGCTCTCTCCCCTATTTAAAACAATATTATGTGGGTGGCCCAAATAGTATCCGTGCCTTTGGTGCCCGTGCGATCGGCCCCGGAACTGTAGCTCCCGAAAAATTAAGCAATGGACTCTTCTATGCCGACCAGACGGGTGATATTAAACTCGAACTAAATACGGAATATAGAGCCAAACTGGCGGGCTTTGTGCACTGGGCTGCCTTCATTGATGCGGGGAACGTATGGTTACAGCGAGAGGATGTCAACAAACCGGGCGGCAAGTTCAGCAAGAACTTTTTAAATGAATTAGCCGTTGGTGGTGGAGCAGGACTGCGCTTCGACTTTACTTTCTTAATCATCCGTACAGATATGTCAATACCGTTCCGTATCCCCTATCTGCCCAAAGGAGAGCGTTGGGTGTTTAAGGATATTGACTTTGGAAGTTCAAAATGGCGCAAGGATAACTTGATGTTCAACTTAGCCATCGGATATCCTTTCTAGGCTACGGGATTTGATTTACAAGATAAAATAAGCGGCTTGAAGGAATTTCGAGCCGCTTTTTTATGACTATTTAGTGGTTGATTGCTGTCATTGCACCGTTTTAACAGGCGCCGTTCTCCCGAACAAATTGAGGTCGTATTGCTTATGTCAAAAAACGAGTTATTCCTACGAAATACATTGATTTACTGACAATAATTCATTAAATTCAAGAATTATTTACTAATCCACATAAATGCACATGAAATATCCAAGCGAGAAAATAGTCCAGGCATTCTTGAAAGTAGACTGGATATTTCATATGGCCATAAAACCGCCGAAGGCAGCATGAATTCTTAAGCGGAAAAATTAGCTCATGAATAAACAAATAATTTACATATGAAAGTAACTATTGTTGGTGCAGGAGCTGTAGGAGCAACTACAGCGGACAATTTAATCCGTCGAAACGTCGCCGAAGAGATTGTATTATTGGATATTAAAGAAGGGTTTGCGGAAGGCAAAGCGCAAGATATGGCACAAACCGCAGCTTTATTGGGGTTTGAGTCTAAAATCAAAGGAGTAACCAATGACTATCTGTCAACTGCAGGTTCTACTGTTGCCGTCATTACCTCGGGGATTCCACGGAAACCAGGGATGACACGCGAAGAATTAATTGGAACAAATGCAAATATTGTTAAGTCGGTTGTAGAAAACTTAGTTAAATATTCGCCAGACATTATTATTGTTATCGTTTCCAACCCAATGGATACCATGACTTACCTAGCGCTGAAATCAAGCGGACTGCCTAAAAATAGGATTATTGGTATGGGGGGGACATTGGATTCGGCCCGATTCAAATATCAGTTGAGTGAAAAACTGAATGCTTCTGCAGCGGACCTCAATGCCATTGTCATTGGTGGCCATGGAGATACAACAATGATTCCACTTATCAAGCACTCCACGTGGAACAGCATTCCGGTAACGGATTTCCTTACAGCAGAAGAGCAGGAGGAAATTGTACATAAAACCATGGTGGGCGGAGCAACACTGACTAGTCTAATTGGAACTTCGGCTTGGTATGCTCCCGGAGCGGCAACCGCTGCAGTTGTCGAAAGCATCGTCCGCGATCAAGGTAAATTATTTACGGCTTCCGTCTATCTGGAAGGTGAATTTGGCCAGGAAGATATTAATCTTGGCGTACCAGTAATCATCAATAAAAAAGGATGGGACCGGATCGTACCCCTAAAATTGGATGAAGAGGAAAAAGAAAAATTCAGCAAAAGTGCAGATGCCGTACGTACAATGAATAATGTACTCAAAGAAATTAATGCTTTGTAATCCATAAAATAACAAATATTAAGAAAGGCTATTATTCCATGAGTAATAGCTTTTTTTCTGAAAGTGCCTGTTTTCAAAGGCCATCAAGAACTTTCATGCCTGTTGTTGATCCAAAGGAATCATCAAAGTTTTTTTGAAATTACCTGTTTCCTGATCTTTTTCTCATTAAAGTATCGATGAGCCCGCAACACTTGTTTTATTGACCAGAAAGAACCTTCAGTCCGCTTTACCTAATATGGTTGGGAAAAATGAAGCAGCAAAAAACATAGATCTGACAGACAAATTCCAGTTCCTTGTATAAACTCATTACCATGTTTAAAATTTCTTTTTTAAGGGAATTTTTGGGTATGTTTGGAGATATGACAACAGTACCATTTCAATTATTGGATTTGCAAGGCCAGGGCACACACATTTTAGTTGATGTAGAAATATATAATCGTTCGTTCAAGATGGTGATTGATACTGGGGCTTCTAAAACTGTATTTGATAAAACACAATTGGGCCATCTTTTGGAAGACCAATTGCAGCTTGAACCTTCTGAAACATTGTCGACAGGACTTGGCACCAATTCAATGGAGAGTTTTAATATGAAAATTCCAAGTCTGAAAATAGGCGAATGGCAGATAAAAAAATTGAATACTGCGGTGCTGGATTTAAGTTCAATCAACTATGCCTATCAGCAAATGGATCTAGATCCTGTAATCGGGGTATTGGGTGGAGATATTTTTGCCGATTATGGTGCCGTCATTGATTATGCCAACCGTACATTAAAATTAAGAACCCGAAAATTAAAACTTAAATAGCCGCTTATGAATATGGAGCCGCAGATAGCTATAATAAACTATCGCGATCAGTATTCCCAATCCACCCATAACGTATAGTGTTGCCCTGAGGCCGCAATAGCTTGCTAAGGAGCCAATCATCAATGTACCGATGGGGAAAATTCCCTGAAAAGCCATAACGTAATAAGAGATAGCGCGAGCCCGATAGATCGGTATGGCATGCGTCTGAATATAGGTATTGATACTGGAGTTTTGCATCATCATGGCAAAAGATACCAGCATCACATAGACAAGTGCCATTTCAAGCATGCTTGAATGTGCCAAAAACAATAACGCTATTCCCATAAGTGCTGCAGCCCCCATAACTTGATAACGCAAATTCGTTCCCGATTTTAAACGGGCCATATTAAATGCACCGATCATTGCGCCTAATCCGGCTGCACTTTCAAACCAGGAGAAAGTACGCTCATCGCCATGAAACATTTCTTTTGCTATGGCGGGCAGCAACGAAGTATAAGGAATAACAATCAAGCTGGAGAAGGTCATGATAATAATGAGTGAGGAGATATGCGGGGACCTTTTAAGGTATCGAAAACCTTCGACCAAACCTTCCCAATTACTTCCTTTACTCAGCTGAACATGTGTTTCATCCACCTGCATCATCAATAGTGTAACAATGACCGGAACGAAACTGATAAAGTTGAGGGCAAAACAGACAAGTTCACCATACGTACTCAGTAAAATCCCTCCTATTGCAGGCCCTAGCATTCGTGCGCCATTGAAAATGGTGGAATTGAGCGCTATGGCATTTGGCAGATCTTTTCGGTCCCCGACCAAGTACATCATCAGCGACTGACGGCCTAAAACGTCAAATGAATTAATCACCCCTTGTATAAGTCCCAATGCGGAAAGCCATAAGACACTTTCCCATTTTAGATAAACAACTAAAGTCAAAATCCCAGCCTGTATCATCAGACCAATCTGGGTCAGCAAAACCAACTTATATTTCTTATGCTTATCAACAAAACTCCCAATAAATGGTGATAAAACTAATGAAGGCAATAAGGAGATAAACTGAACAAAGCCGAGCCAAAAAACGGATCCCGTCAATTCGTAGACAAGCCAACTGATCGCTATGCGTTGCATCCAAGTTCCCATCAAGGAGATTGCTTGTCCTATAACATGTAAACGGAAATTTCTATAATGAAGAGAACGAAAAACCTGCATACTTAAAGATAATACTATATTACAAAGTATAACAAAAAATTCGGAGAAGAGATTCGCTTTTGCAAAAATAATGGTGCAATTGATTAAAATCGATGCTTCAATACTGGAATATAATCAATAACTTTACATCATTATTTTGGACATTATAATAATCAAATAATTACCATTCAATAACATACACAATGAAATTTTTTATTGACACAGCGAACCTAGAACAAATCAAAGAAGCCCAAGACTTAGGCGTATTAGACGGTGTAACAACCAATCCAAGTTTAATGGCTAAAGAAGGTATTAGCGGTGACGAAAACGTAATCAACCATTATAAAGCGATCTGTGCAATCGTTGATGGCGATGTAAGTGCTGAAGTTATTTCTACAACTTATGAAGAAATGATTAAAGAAGGAGAAGCGTTAGCAGCTCTTGACAGCAAGATTGTTGTAAAAGTCCCTATGATCAAAGATGGCGTAAAAGCAATTAAATATTTCAGTAAAAAGGGTATTAAAACAAATTGTACATTGGTATTTACAGCTGGTCAAGCACTATTGGCAGCTAAAGCTGGTGCAACCTATGTATCTCCTTTCATCGGTCGTTTGGATGATATTTCTACCGATGGATTAGCACTGATCGAAGATATTCGTTTAATCTATGATAACTACAACTATCCTACACAAATTTTAGCAGCTTCTGTACGTCACAGTGCACACATTTTAGGATGTGCTAAAATTGGTGCGGATGTGATGACAGGTCCATTGTCAGCGATCGTAGCCTTATTGAAACACCCATTGACAGATAGCGGTCTGGCGACGTTCTTAGCAGATCATGCTAAAGCTGCCGGCAAATAAGATCTCTCTATTTTCATATAGCATTGAAAAACCGATAAGTAAGATGACATGAATCTTAAACTTATCGGTTTTCTTAATTTTAATAGATTCCGTATTTTTGTATTATCAAAAGCATATTTGCATAATTGAATCAAATCGTATCAGTTCAATATGTATATGTTTAAAGGGAAAAATGCGATGAATAAATTCGCGGGGCAGTTTTTTAAACTTGCAAATAAAAGTAAATTTCTCTTAGTTTGTATTTGATCTAAGGCTTAACGAAAGAAACCCATGGAAGATTCCAACACTGTATATCCAGAAATCCTCAAACGAAATAGTTTAAAGGTTACCCAGCCACGGCTAAAGGTTCTTGAAATTATTTCGAGAAAAGATTCGGCTATTTCACAGCCCGAACTGGAAAAATTACTGGGCAAGGACATTGACCGTGTCACATTATACCGCGTATTGGCCAGTTTTGAAGAGAAAGGGATTATCCATAAAATCTTTGACTTACATGGCACGGCAACTTATGCCATGTGTTCTACAAACTGTTCGGAACATGATCATCATGATCAGCACGTACATTTTATTTGCCGGGTATGCAATTCTGTATACTGTCTGGAAGATATGACCTTACCAAAAGTATCGATTCCAGAGGGCTTTAGTCTTGAAGCCATCGCTGTAAATGCACTTGGCGTGTGCAATCATTGCAAAAAATAAATCAGGCTGTACGAATCCAAAACTATTTATCGGCTGAACTGTCTATACATTGGCTATCGGAAGATGCTCCGTTTAGCTCGTTATTGTCGTGCCAGATGCTGTTTTTTTTCGTACCTTGTATAAACATCGATCTTGATGTGCAGCACGGTCATGCCCCTTGATAAAAACTGGTTTGCCGAAATCCATTATCGTCATCAGTTAAAGGGATTAAAGCGGCTGTCGCAGATTGACAAAGATAAAATTAATAATAATTGGGTGAAACGCAGACGCAAGCAATACAGAGATAAGAAACACGTATTGTTTACCCGAGCACCCATCAGCTAGTTAGAAAAAATAAATAGATGAAAACAAGAAAAGAGAATCCATATAAGGAGGTCTTAACACAATTGATCATCGATATCTTCGAGAAATCAGGCAACAAGCCCCTCAACTATAAACAAGTTTCGTCTAAATTGAACCTTACAGATAACGATTCGAAAGTCGCTATAGCCGATATTTTACATGATAATGTAAGAAACGGGCTTTTTATTGAGGTCGATCGAGGCAAATTTAATTTGAAGCAACTTAAGGTGTATGTCACAGGAAAAGTAGATATGACTGCCGACGGCTCTGCTTACGTGATTCCTGACGATGAATTTGAAAACGATATTTATATCGCTCCACGCAAACTGAGACAGGCACTCCATGGTGATATTGTCAAGGTTCATACCTTCGAGAAAAGAAAAGGCGGCCGCAAAAAAGAGGGTGAAGTCGTCGAAATCCTGCAAAGGGCCAAGACCGATTTTACAGGAACGATCAGCATCTCCAATAATTTTGCGTTTTTTATTGCAGATGACCGCAAGATGCTACACGACATTTTTATTCCATTGGACAATTTGAATGGAGCCAAGGATAAAGAAAAGGTCGTGGTCTCGATTATCGACTGGCCGAGCGGAAGCAAAAATCCTGTCGGAACGGTGAAACACGTTTTGGGTACCAAAGGTGAAAATAACACCGAGATGAACGCCATCTTGGCCGACTATGGTTTCCCATTGGAGTTTCCTAAAAAAGTAGAGGATGAAGCGAATAAAATTCCAGAAGAAATAAGCAAGGAAGAAATTGCCAAGAGACGTGATTTTAGAAACATTACGACTTTTACCATTGACCCGGCGGATGCAAAAGATTTCGATGATGCCATCTCTTTTCAAAAATTGGAAAATGGCAACTATGAAATTGGTGTTCACATTGCGGATGTTTCGCATTTTGTGATACCTGATACAGAATTGGACAAAGAAGCATTCAACCGCGGTACATCCGTCTATTTGGTAGACCGTGTTATACCTATGCTTCCGGAGCGCCTTTCCAATGGTGTCTGTTCGTTACGTCCGCATGAAGATAAACTTTGTTTTTCGGCTGTTTTTGAATTGGACGAAAAAGCCAATGTGCACCATCAATGGTTCGGCCGCACGATTATCCATTCAGACCGCCGTTTCAGTTATGAAGAAGCGCAGGAGGTAATCGAAACAAAATCGGGAGATTTCAGTGCAGAGATCTTAAAATTAAATGAACTGGCTTATATTCTGCGGGAGCGTAAGTTTAAAAATGGTGCCATAGCTTTTGAAAGTGAAGAGGTAAAATTCACGTTGGATGAAAATGGCAAACCCACGGGCGTATATACCAAAGTCCGTAAGGATGCACATAAACTGATTGAAGATTTTATGCTATTGGCGAACCGTAAAGTTGCCGAGTTTATTGGCAAACAAGGCCGTGGTAAAAACAAGCTAACATTTGTGTATCGTTTCCACGATGTACCTAATCCGGAGACGCTAACGACCTTCTCTCAATTTGCAGCACGGTTTGGCCATAAATTGACTATCAAAACAGATAAAGAAACTGCTAAATCTTTAAATGCGCTGATGACGAAGATAGAAGGTAGCAAAGAGCAAAATATGCTGACTTCACTTGCGGTACGTTCGATGGCCAAAGCGATCTATACGACAAAGAAGACAAGTCACTATGGACTTGCATTTGATTATTACACCCATTTCACCTCTCCTATCCGTCGTTATCCCGATGTGATGGTACACCGTCTTTTACAATTCTATCTGGAGGGCGGTACCAAGATCAATGCGGAGCATTACGAGAAAATGGCCGAACATTCTTCCCAAATGGAGAAAAAAGCGGCTGAGGCCGAACGTGCATCAATCAAATACAAACAGGCAGAATACTTGCAGGATCAGATTGGTACCGAATATACGGGTATTGTCTCGGGTGTTACCGAATGGGGTATGTATGTGGAGATTGAGGAAAACAAATGTGAAGGTATGGTCAGACTGCGGGATATCACCGATGACTTTTACGTGCTTGACGAGAAGAACTATGCGATCATTGGCCAGCGGAAGAAAAAGAAATTCCAATTGGGTGATGAAGTTCAGATCCGTGTGAAGAAAGTGGATCTGGATAAGCGTCAGATTGATTTTACGTTGCTTTCATAATATAAATCCAATTCACTAAAAAGCCCGAATCCATATACTGATTCGGGCTTTTTAGTAAATATGTAGAGGAACCTATTGTTTCGTTCCATCAAAAGAATATTCCAACTGTCCTGCTTCCGTTCTTTCCGCCAAAAAAGTTAGGCCTTTATTTTCAAAGGTGAAGATAAATTGACCTTGAGGCTCATTTGGAAGAGCTTGAATCGAGATATTATAGTTATTGGAAACCTGGATCTCTCTTACAGGAAGCTTTAGATCGGCATTTTGCGCGCTAACTTTAACTTTATTATCGCTAACCTTGCTAACTACCAATATTTGATTGAAGACTTCGGCACCACCAATAATCTTAATTTTACCTTTATATGTACCTATAGCTGCATCAATGCTTCCGCCGGTTTGCATAGGTTCATCTTTATCCTTTGAACATCCAACAAAAGCGAAGGTTACCAAGGCCAATACCACCGCATACATTAATTTCATTTTGATTTTCATAACTTGAATACATTAATTTGTTTCTATTAAATATTTATACGTTTTTAACAAACGCTTTGCCAAACAGAACGCAAAGACATGCAAAGCAAGCAATATACTCAGAAACCAGTAGAAGATAAATTTCAGGCAAAAGACGGTTTTTAAAGAATATTACGCAGAGAAAGAACAGTTTACAGTAGATAAGGTTAAAAACATATTCTCACACAGCGAGCGGCCGTCCGGCCATCCTACGACCGTCCCTATTTGTGTACATAACCAGCCGCTATACCTCAACTATTCAATTCAACAACATCTCACGGTCCACCAGGGGCCTATAGGTATTATTCCCTAGAAAAATATTAGGCTCCTGCGCAAATAGGATAAATCATCTTAAATAAATTGATCTAACCGCCCAGGTGCCGTAAATCAAGAAAGATATGGAGCGTCTCTTTTACCACGACGCAAACGGAGTGACAGTATAAGAAAAAAAGACAAGGGCTTATCAAAAAATAATCTAAATTTTATACACTAACTATTTCATATTCAAAAGGGAATCAGTATCTTTGCGAACTTAAAATAATTTAGGTATAAAATTTATAAACAAAAACAGGTAAATGCCTACTATTCAACAATTAGTTAGAAAAGGTAGAGTAGCTCTGGTTGATAAGAGTAAGTCACCAGCGTTGGACTCATGTCCACAGCGAAGAGGTGTATGTACACGTGTATATACTACTACCCCTAAAAAACCAAACTCAGCAATGCGTAAAGTAGCTCGTGTACGTTTAACAAACGGTAAAGAGGTTAACGCTTACATCCCTGGAGAAGGTCACAACTTACAAGAGCACTCGATCGTATTGATCCGTGGTGGTCGTGTAAAAGATTTACCAGGTGTACGTTACCACATCATCCGTGGTGCATTAGATACTTCAGGTGTAGCAGGTCGTAACCAACGTCGTTCTAAATATGGAACTAAGCGTCCTAAACCAGGACAAGCAGCTGCAGCTCCAGCAAAAGGTAAAAAGAAATAATTAAACGGAGGAAAGAAAAATGAGAAAGTCAAAACCGAAAAAGAGAATCATTTTACCTGATCCAAAGTTTAATGACGTTCAGGTAACACGTTTCGTAAATAACATGATGGTAGATGGTAAAAAATCTATCGCTTATGATATTTTTTACGATGCAGTAGAATTAGTAGAACAAAAAACACAAGAAAGCGGTCTAGAAGCTTGGAAAAAAGCTTTGAACAACGTTATGCCTGCTGTTGAAGTTAAATCACGCCGTGTTGGTGGTGCTAACTTCCAAGTTCCTATGGAAGTTCGTCCAGACCGTAAAATCGCATTGGGTATGAAATGGTTAATTTCATACGCTCGTAAACGTGGTGAAAAAACAATGTTCGAAAAATTAGCGGGAGAAATCATTTCAGCTTCTAAAGGTGAAGGTGCTGCTGTTAAGAAGAAAGAAGATACGCACAAAATGGCGGAAGCTAACAAAGCGTTCTCACACTTCAGATTCTAATTTTGAAGACATTCAAAAAAATATGATTACACCGACCTCCGATAAAAGAATACTCCTTTATCAAGGTCGGTGTACTTATTTAACATTACATTTAAACACACAAGGCCATTTATGGCCAGTTGCTTAAAAATATTATGGCAAGAGATTTAAAATTCACTAGAAATATCGGTATCGCTGCCCACATCGATGCTGGTAAAACTACAACAACTGAGCGTATCCTTTATTACTCAGGTGTAAACCACAAAATTGGTGAGGTTCACGAAGGTGCTTCAACAATGGACTGGATGGAGCAAGAGGCTGAGCGTGGTATCACGATTACTTCTGCTGCAACAACAGTATTCTGGAACTACCGTAACAACAAATACCAAGTAAACGTAATCGATACTCCTGGACACGTGGATTTCACGGTTGAGGTGAATCGTTCTTTACGTGTATTAGACGGATTAGTATTCTTGTTCTCTGCGGTTGATGGTGTTGAGCCTCAATCAGAGACTAACTGGAGATTGGCTGATAATTACAAAGTACCTCGCATTGGTTTCGTTAATAAAATGGACCGTTCAGGTGCTGACTTCTTAAAAGTTGTTGGTCAAGTAAAATCAATGTTAGGTTCTGATGCTGTCGCTCTACAATTGCCTATCGGTGCGGAAGATACCTTCCAAGGTGTCGTTGATTTGATCAACAACCGTGGTATTATCTGGAATGAGCACGATAAAGGTATGACCTTTACTGAAGTTCCAATTCCTGCGGATATGTTGGACGAAGTTGCTGAATACCGTGAGAAATTATTGGAAGCTGTTGCTGGTTATGATGAGACTTTGATGGAGAAATTCTTCGAAGATCCTAATTCATTAACTGAGCGCGAAATCTTAGATGCTTTACGTAAAGCAGTATTGGATAACGCAATCGTTCCTATGGTTTGTGGTTCATCTTTCAAAAACAAAGGTGTTCAAACCATGTTGGATCTTGTAATGGAATTATTGCCTTCACCTCTTGACATTGATGCTGTAAAAGGTACAAACCCTGATACAGGTGAAGAAATCTTCCGTAAACCATCTGTAAACGAGCCTTTCGCAGCTTTAGGTTTCAAAATTGCAACTGACCCATTCGTAGGTCGTTTATGTTTTATCCGTGCTTACTCTGGTAAATTAGATGCAGGTTCTTATGTATTGAACACTCGTTCAGGAAACAAAGAGCGTATCTCTCGTATCTTCCAAATGCACGCGAACAAACAAAACCCTATCCCTTTCATCGAGGCTGGTGATATCGGTGCTGTTGTTGGTTTCAAAGACATCAAAACTGGTGATACACTTTGTGACGAAAAAGCGCCTATCGTATTAGAGTCTATGACTTTCCCTGAGCCAGTAATTGGTTTGGCGATCGAGCCTAAAACTCAAGCTGACGTGGATAGATTAGGTATCGGTCTTGGTAAATTGGCTGAAGAGGATCCTACATTCGTTGTAAAAACGGATGAAGAAACTGGTCAAACAGTTATCTCTGGTATGGGTGAGCTTCACTTAGAGATCTTGATCGACCGTTTGAAACGTGAATTCAAAGTTGAGGTTAACCAAGGTGCTCCTCAAGTATCATACAAAGAGTCTATCAACGGTACTACTGAGCACCGTGAGGTATTCAAAAAACAATCAGGTGGTCGTGGTAAATTCGCGGATATCAAAGTTGTTATTTCTCCGGCGGACGAAGATTTCGATTTAACAAAATCACCTCTTCAATTCGTTAATGAAATCGTTGGTGGTAAAATTCCTAAAGAATTTATCCCTTCAGTTCAAAAAGGATTTGAAACTTCAATGAAAAATGGTGTATTAGCAGGATTCCCATTATCAGGAATGAAAGTTCGTTTGATTGATGGTTCATTCCACGCTGTCGATTCAGATTCATTGTCTTTCGAATTAGCTGCTCGTCAAGCATATCGTGAAGGATTACCTAAATGTTCTCCAGTGTTAATGGAACCAATTATGAAAATAGAGGTTTTAACACCAGAAGAAAACATGGGTGATGTCATGGGTGACTTAAACCGTCGTCGTGGTCAAATGCAAGGTTTGGATTCACGTAACGGTGCTCAAGTAATCAAAGCATTGGTTCCACTTTCTGAGATGTTCGGTTACGTAACTCAATTACGTACAATCACTTCAGGTCGTGCAACATCTACAATGGAATTTGATCACTTTGAAGAAGCTCCTCGTAACGTTGCTGAAGAGGTGATTGCAAAATCAAAAGGTAAAATCAAAGGTTCTGTAGAATAATATAGAATAAAGATAAGGGAACAAAGAAGAAGGACCTTTCGTCTTTTCTCTTTGTTCTTTCAAAAAAGTAAACACCGATTGCTAGTTGTGAATAGCTCTAATTAGCAATCATTTTAAATAAATAAAAATGAGCCAAAGAATCAGAATTAAATTGAAATCTTACGATTACAATTTGGTTGACAAATCAGCTGAAAAAATCGTAAAAACAGTAAAACCTACAGGTGCAGTTGTTAGTGGTCCTATTCCATTGCCTACTGAGAAAAAAATCTATACGGTATTACGTTCACCACACGTTAACAAAAAGGCACGTGAGCAATTCCAATTGTGTGCTTACAAAAGATTGTTGGATATCTATTCATCAAACGCTAAAACTGTTGACGCATTGATGAAACTTGAATTGCCTTCAGGCGTTGAAGTAGAAATCAAAGTGTGATAGATTTCAGTAACTGAAAAAAAGAAGGGCCTTTCGTAAGAAAAGCCCTTTTTATTTTTATTTTTTAGCCTAAATCTATAACTGATAACCGATTCCAATTGAAAATACACGATTCTTTAATGAACCTCCCTCAGCCCCAGCCATATCAACTAGACCTAGGCCATACCCACCATTAATCAAAAAGCCGTTGGATAGACGATAACCGGCTAAAAAGTTAATTCCTGCATCAAAACGTTTCAATTTATTATCTCCAAAACCAACATCGATCTTCACATTCTCTGCTTTAGCTTTAGCGGACAGCCCTAATCCCGCATATGGTCCAGCTCCTAAGAAAACGCTTCCAGAATTTCCAGTTAAAATGCTGTACACAAAATTGACGGGTAATTCTAGATACATTAAGTCTAATTTCACATTATCTCCCAATTCTTCGTAGTCAATAAGTGTCAATCCTTTCCCCCCTTTACCTTGAAGCGACAAACCAGGTTGGATAGAAAAATTATTCGCTAAAGGAGCATCTAAGTAACCCGTCAGATAAAACGATGTCGATGATTCTGTCGAAACAGATACACTTCCTAGTGACGCGGTCATCTTAGGAAAAGTTGCACCAGCCTTAAAACCATAGGAAGTCTGTGCTTTTGCCCCGGCAATAAAACATAGTACCGCAGCGATTGAGAGTAATTTTCTTTTCATTAAATAATAAATTATATATAAAACGAAAATAGAATAAAATATTTTGAAATACAACAGCAAAATAGTTACCCATCTATTAAATGATCAGGTATATATCGATAACTTACTCAACCTGATATCCAAACCTCTTGAACATATGGAAGTTATTCTTTAGCCTTTACCTATGCCGTCTAACCGAGCTACTCCAATCTTATTTCCAACGATCTGCGTTTAACATGCCTAACTAAATTGAATTTGGACATTAGCTCAAATTTCAATTTAATGATATATTTCGTATTACACGTTCGCTGCTAAGACAATTACGACTTCGTCTCGTTCTCTTCTATAATTTTCTTCTCAACCGGGTTTAACGTATCAAATAAATCCTTATATACTTCATCCTTACTATCTTCTTCCCCTAACAGAAATCCCCAAGGTTTAAGTTCTTTGATCCGGTCCATCACAATCTTAACGATAGCTAGAATTGGTATAGCCAAAAACATACCTGAGATCCCCCATATCATCTCACCAATGATAATGGAGAGCATAGCAAACAGGGAATTGACTTTCACCTTAGAACCAACAATCTTCGGCACGATGAAATTGCTGTCTATCATATGCACAACAATAAGGGCAATGATCACCAAGACGACATGGGTAAAAGAGGATGTAGCAAAAGTCAGAATGGCGATGATAAGCATAGAGGAGAAAATACCTACATAAGGCAATACATTAAAAACTCCTGTAATTAAAGCCAACAGCAGGCTATATTTTACCCCAATCAGCGACAGGACAATAAAGACTAAAAGCGAAACCAGACTCATTTGGATCAGTAAGCCAATAAGATACTTCTTGACGACATACTGAACCTGTTTTATTACATCGACAACAATTGGCCTGTCCTCAACACGGTTGACAAATAAGAGAAATTTAACCACATGCCCTCTATAGATAAGCAAGAAAAATGTGTATAGAAAAGTAAAAACAAACAGAATGAACATGGATGAAAGGGAAACCAATGCTGTCCCCAGAAATAAAGTTCCCGAATCCACAGACTTCGATGCTGTTTTATTAATAAAGTCAATCTGATCTTTATGCTGGATTCCAAATTGGTGGCTCACCCAAGTCTGCAAATTGCTCACACCGTCCATGATCTGTTGTTTAAAAGCCGGAAAATCCTCTTTAAGAAGCGTAAGCTGAGAGGCTAACAGAAAAAGTCCGTACCCGAGAACACCGAAAAACAAAATAACACTTATTATACCTGACAATGTTCTTGGAAACCGCAGCTTCTGTTCCAAAAAATTGCTTAGCGGAATCAACAGCAGGGAAAACAGTAAGCCCAAAATCATAGGAATCACGATCGTATCCCCTATTTTTGCTAAATACCCCAGTAAAATGATACTAATAAGTACACAGGCCAACTTGACATAAAAGGGCAAAGGAAGAAATCTTTTCATACTGCAATCTTTTGAATAAAAATAACAATTTCGGTTGACTTAAGTTTAATCCAATAAAAAAGTCCCCACAAATGCAGGGACTTCTTCCTCATAATAAGTTTAAGTACTTATATTTCTTATAGTCCAAATCCGATACCGACAGACCAAACGCGGTTTTTAGTTGAAAGGTTAGATACCGGAGACAAATTTGTTAAGCCAAGTCCGTAACCTGCATTGATCTGAAAACCATTAGATAATTGATAACCTGCCAGGAAATTCACTCCAAAATCAGTACGTTTTAACTCATCACCATCCCCACTACCAAATTCTACATCCTGTTCCGTTTTTACACCACCGATATTCTGTTTATTTTTACCACTTAATGCAAACCCAACATACGGACCCGCACCGATAAAGAAATTACCTGATCCACCAGTAGGTAATTTAGCAACTAAATTGACTGGAATATCTAAAGACATAATGCTTTGTTTTAGTTCAAGAGCGTTATTACCTTCACCCTCCGACCATTTCCCGCCTTTATTTTGTAAAGACAAGCCTGGCTGAATAGAGAAATATGGAGATACAGGCGCATCCAAATAACCTGTTACAAAAAAGCCTGTGTTAGACTCGGAACTTCCGTTCTCAAATGAATATTTAGGAATATTTACACCCGCACGTAGTCCGTATCCCAATCCACCTTGTGCAAAGGCTCCCAATGAACCAAATAAAATTGCTGCAGATAATAATAATTTTTTCATGTTCCCTAATTTAATTACTTTCTTTTTTCCTCATTTAATCCCATGATTTCCTGTATGAGATTTATTACAGTCCCTTTTGCAATATCTATTCCAAAATACATAAGCCTTTAATTTCCACAGCAAAACATCAGGAAAAAGTCGCGAAACCGGATTTTCCATTGTCCTTTAAAAGATACAGTCAGCCGAATACTTTTCAACTTTTGCACGCTCACGAATACGATTCGATACGGTCTATATTGTCTATTGCCAATCACATTTAGACATCAAAAGTTCATTGGCTATTTTTGAAGGAAGACAGTTGGAATATTTCAAATGAAAATTGGCTAAGTGTCCCCACAATGAAAATACTTCCTTGGTTTTCAGATTAATGCCCAAAAACACAAAAGTTTTATCACAAAGATTTTTTAATTCCAATTATAAGTTTTATTTTTGCAGACCTTCAAAAGGAAAAAAATAGGGTCGGATGGCCGAGTGGCTAGGCTGAGGTCTGCAAAACCTCCTACAGCGGTTCGAATCCGCTTCCGACCTCGTTTTATTTTAAACAATAAAAATATTATCAAAATGGGAGTTACACGTTTAAAAAGAAAAGATAGAAGAAATAAAACTGTTTCACGTGTTGAAGTTCAGTTTTTGAAATTAGGAACTAACGTAGAATTAGGTTCTAGATCAAAAATGAAAGCTAGCAACCAAATCGTTAAAAACGATGCTATCTTAAATCAATTAGCTGCAGAAGCTAAATAGTAAGAAGAATTTAATAGCCTTTAAAGTACTACTTTAAAGGCTTTTTAATAGGTCCACCATTTGGTGGACTTTTTGTTTTGAGCTCATCCACTGTGCCTCATCCATTCCATTGACCTGAGTCTGATTAAACTCCATCTTCGAAACATGCAATTCTTTAGCAGAACTATGTATGGCAACTGCTCCGGTCTCCTTTAAAATATGAACTATATTAGAAGCATCTACACCCGCACCGGGCATAATTACGATCCGTCCATTTGCCTGCTGAATCAACTGTTTCAGCAATGGTACTCCTGCCAAAGCGGAGTTCTGCAGGCCTGATGTCAAAATACGATCTATACCAATCTCAATAACATCTTCCAATGCACGGAAAGGGTCTTCCACCCGATCAAAAGCGCGATGAAAGGTGACATGCATTGGTCGGGCAGCTTCCACCAACCGTAGGGTATTTACTTTATCTACCGTCCCATCTGCATTCAGAATACCTATCACGACACCATCAATTCCCAATTCCTTACACAATTGGACATCAGCTATCATTTCTAATATCTCCGCTTCTGTATAGAGAAAATCACCACCACGCGGTCTAATAAGAACATGAATACCAATATCCACCAATTCCCGCACCAACTGCAACTGACCAAACGAAGGGGTAGTCCCTCCATTTTCCAAATTTTGACAAAACTCTACTCGAGTTGCTCCTCCTTGCTGCGCTTCAATCGCCGAGCCTACAGAATTTGAACATATCTCTAATTGGTAATTTCCAATTGCCTTTTCCTTCATCTGATTCTATTTATAAGCTATTTTTCGTTTACGCGAATAACGTAAAAAAAAAGCAAATTACCTACTTTATCCACTGCTATTAAAGTAGCCTAAATAACCAAATAATTAAAATCTAACACTTCCACTTCAAAAGATTCTCAGCAACCAGACTTTACAATTGAATTTTGGAAACATAAAACATTAGGCTCACCTATTTGTATATACCTTACATGCTTTTATTTAAATAATTAAAAACCAGCTGTATACAGTTTTAAGTAAAATATCATGGCTATTATATCAAAAAATATGGAGACCCAGGAAAAGATCATCAGTACTTTTGAAGAACTCCAGACAACTATATATGATCTAAAAAATCAGATTGTTGAGTTTGAACTGCTTTTTAATCAAGCATGCAATAGACATATTGATTCCAATTTCCAAAAAGAATGGCTACTTGACCGTATCTCCTCTCGACATGATATGATCACACTCCGACATGATGCGATGCTACTTATCCGTGAAACCGTTTCCGCTTTCCGGGATTTCGACGGTTATTTTTTAGACGTCAAACAATTATTACAATCGATCGAACTGCTCATGCTCAATCATGCCGAAGAAGAAGAATATGAAATTGCCGCTATTATCAAGAAATGGCATGATAAATTTGCTCAAGCAATTTATTTCGTTGGTGACTTGACCTATTAAGTCGGTGTTTTATTATACTTTTGCAGCATTGTAAAATATTGAGAAATGCGCAGACCATCAGCTATTGTCGACTTACATACCGATGCTTTCCTTGAAGATTGGGAGGATTATTCGGCAGAAGAACTCTTACAGGAATCCATTGATTTTATGCGGTCTAATCTAGACGCAGCCATTTATTGGGAGATGAACGAAATAAAATTCATCCATGGCAAGGGAAAGGGAATGTTAAAAAAATTGGTTTTTGAAGAATTGCAAGAATACAAAGCCAATGGCTCCATTGAACGTTATTATACATCCTACCAGAATGAAGACATCGTCGTGGTGGTGATAGGAATTTAAAAAGGCTACCTTTTTCTTCGAAGTAGCCTTATATGGTGTCCTTATTTAACAGCTGGAGTAATGATTACTTTACGGAATTCAACCGGTCCATGATCTCCCTGGAAATAAATTGGCCCTGGCTCTGCTTCTTTGCTATCTAATGCACCACCAGTTATTCCTGGGATTTCTTGGTTACTGATCACGGTCTTACCGTTTGCCACAACTGTTACCAGACGGCCCACAAGAGTAATATCGTAAGTTTGCCATTCTCCGGCTCCTTTATTAACCATTTCATTTGCAGCTAAGAAGCCATATACTCCCGCAAAAAGCACAGCATTCGGATGCGCATCTTTAGGACTGTCTTCTATCTGAACCTCATAACGACCTCTCAAATAGACACCGCTATTACTTCCTGCTGGTATTTTAAACTCAACATGTAATTTAAAATCTTCAAATTTTTGTTCAGACACTAAATTAGAACCGGATTGTGGACTGGTCAAAATACCATTTTTCACTATCCACTGATTCGTTTTACCGGTCGCCTTCCATCCAGATAGATCTTTGCCGTTAAAAAGTTGAATAGGCTTACCCCATTTTACAGCAGCTGTTCGCTTTAGTTCAGGAGCACGAACGCCTTTAAAGCGATGTGTTTTTCCATCCGGCTCCGTCACTGTACCTTGCAGTATACCATTGACGATCTCACCTTCCACGCTTAGGTTCATCTTACCACCTTCCCATTGTGGTGGGATGGTAAATTTAAACTTCCCGTTCTCATAAAATACCTGAGAAACGGGCCGAGCGCTTCCAGAGGTACTCACATAATGACCTACTAATGTTCTATAGCCGGACAATTTTACTTCAAGCCAAGATGGCGCAGGAGTACCATTAATATCCACTTCGATATCCCACCTTCCGATCAGCTCTTTGCCTTCCACGTCTTGTTGATAATTGATAGCTTTTGCCATTGAATGATTCGCAAAGGTAACTTGCGGTAATGCACAAGAGGCCAAAATTCCTAAAAGAAATGCCGCTTTTCTGTTCATATTATTTATGTTTATATTCTAATTGACAATAAATTTCAAGCAATTTAACTGTTTAACAGCGGGTTTACAAGGATATAACGTTAAAAAAAGCAAAGAAAGCTTGAAACAAAAAAAGCCCTAACTTTCGTTAGAGCTTTTTTTAGTCGGGGTGGCAGGATTCGAACCTACGACCTCCACATCCCAAATGTGGCGCGATACCGGGCTACGCTACACCCCGAAAAGGTATCACCTTTGTTTTGTGTGGCACAAAAGTACACTAAAAATATTTTGTTTTCAAACATATTTAACAAAAACTAGTTAACACACTGACTTATTGCCAAATAATTTACAAAAAGCCTTTAACCCCTATTACTTTAACACCTAAAGAAGTCCAAAAAAACGACCTTGATTGGCCTGAATAGAGATAATAGCATAGGTTTAATACGATAAACTAAGATGGAAATATTGTCTTGCGCAAAAGAAATTAGCTTTAGTGTCACCGCTGTCCCGAAATGAAAAAAGCCCCAACTTTCGTTAGAGCTTTTCTAGTCGGGGTGGCAGGATTCGAACCTACGACCTCCACATCCCAAATGTGGCGCGATACCGGGCTACGCTACACCCCGAAAAGGTATCACCTTTTTTAGTGTGGCACAAATATACGCTTCTCACAAATTATTTGCAAATGAAATACACAAAATAAAACTAATCGATTGTTACATTGCAACATACTGTTTACTTCGAAGCATTATCCCGTCTTATGCGATCTAACCCCATGTTATTTCCGCTAAACATTCCTTTCATTAAGCAGGAACTTCCCAAACATAATTCTTTTGACTTCAATTCACACAATGTTCGGATACGAACATGAGGTGTTCGATTCCAAACACTTACAGCAAGCACAAAAGACATACAAACCTCTGATTAAAAGAACATTAACCATTTGGCAGTTTTTTTGAAATTGATTTTCATCGAAAATATTTCTTCAACAAGCAGAAATTGACACGGTATTCAACATTATTGATAGCCGCGAGGTCGAAATGAACACTTATAATGAAAAGTATGATAAAAAACTATATCAAAATCGCATGGAGAAACCTTATTAAAAATAAGGCCTTTTCGATTATCAATACCCTCGGTTTGACGATAGGTATTACTGTTTGTGCAATGATTTTCCTATTTATCGCCCATCAATTCAGTGTTGATAAATTTCACAGCCAGGGCGACCGTATTTATCGGGTGATGCGCGGATTTGATCGTAGCAAAGAACGCGCCCCCTATTTATCCGCCCCCTACGCTAGCGCCCTACTAACAGATTACCCCAATGACATTAAAAAAGCTGTACGGGTATTACCCACCAATGGACTATTCTCATTTGGCAATACCGCATTCAATGAAAAGAAACTCTTAATTGCTGACACCGATTTCTTTGAACTATTTAGCTTTTCTTTGGTTAAGGGAAACCCACAGAACGTATTAAAAAATCCAACAAGCGTCGTAGTAACGGAAAAAACTGCAAAAAAATATTTCGGAAATGACAACCCCATTGGCAAAGTACTTCAGCTTGACAAAAATAGACAGCTGACCGTTACAGGAGTTGCACAAGATCCATCAATAAACTCACACCTGGATTTTGATCTCGTCATCCCATTAACAAATTATATCAATGAAGATTCGTTCAAAGCTTGGGAAAACAACAACTTATTTACCTACATCCTGCTTAACGAACATAAAGACCCCAAACAGCTCGAAAATCAACTCCCACAGTTTATGGATCGACATATGAAAACGGTCTCTAGCACTATGGGACTTCATTTTGATCTTGCGCTCACACCCTTACACGATATTTATTTTGAACCCCACAGCGCATTTGACAGCGCTAAACATGGAGACAAGAAGGTCGTTTACATTTTTCTTTCTATCGCTATATTGATATTAGTCATCGCTTGCATCAATTTCATGAATCTTTCCACAATACGTGCTGTTGATCGCTCAAAGGAGGTCGGACTGCGAAAGGTACTTGGTGCACAACGCTTTCAATTGACAGGGCAGTTTATCGGGGAATCTATTTTATTAACCTCGATATCCTGCATATTCGCAATGTGTCTACTGCAACTATCAATGCCATTATATAGCCAATTACTAGGATATACACTCACAGTCCCCTGGAATTCGTGGCCCATCTATATCTTCCTGCTGGCAGTGATTTTTATTGTAGGTATACTTGCCGGAAGTTACCCTGCACTATACCTTTCCACCTTCGCGCCCATACAGGCGCTAAAAGGTAAATTACGCTTAGGCAAGAGCGGAGCACTATTTCGCCATGTCTTAGTCGTCTTCCAGTTCAGCATCTCCATTTTACTTATCATTGGCACTTTGATTATCACGAAACAGATGAAATATGTAAAAGAAAAGGGTCTGGGCTATAACGATCAACAAAGTGTGGTGATTCCTATTGATAATGAAGAATTTTACAATAATCTGCGAACATTCAAGAATGAGCTGTCTACCAGCAGCGATATCGCATCGGTTTCATTTATGTCTGGTGAACCCGGAGGATTTTTCGACAGCCATACATTTGAAGTAGAGGGACAACACGATGAGAAGTGGAAGTCCAGAACAGAATTCACCGATTTTGGCTATGTGGGTACACTTGGACTAAAAATTATTGCAGGACGAAACTTTTCGACACAATACCCAACGGATTCCACCAGCGCTGTACTAATTAATCGTACTGCAGCATCACTGCTTGGATTTACACCCGACCAGGCCATTGGCAAATGGATTAAAAATACGATCCGAGATCAATCCAAACGAGCAATTATTGGTGTAGTAGATGATTTTAATTTCCTATCCCTAAAAGAAAACATGGATGCGCTGGTCATTTCTCCTTCTGATGACCTCAGGGTAGCTGTCGTTAGATTAAACACAAAAGATTTCCCCGCAGCATTAGAAACCATTAAAACTGCATTTGGCAAAGTAGCTCCATTGTATCCTTTTGAATATAGCTTTTTGGATCAAAAATTCGACACCATGTACAAAACCGATATTAGACAACAGCGCATACTAAGCCTTTTCTCTGGATTGGCCATATTTATTGCTTGTCTGGGCCTTTATGGTCTCGCCTCCTTTACTGCCGCCAAACGAAACAAAGAGATTGGAATCCGCAAAGTACTTGGCGCTTCCGTATCAGGCGTTACCACATTACTTTCAAGAGATTTTATAAAACCTGTACTGATTGCTTTGATAATCGCTTCACCAATCGCGTGGATAGCCATGAACAAATGGTTGGAAGACTTTGCATATCGCATCGAAATTCAATGGTGGATGTTTGTGCTAGCAGGACTATTAACGATCGGCATCGCTTTAGTGACCGTAAGCTGGCAAGCTATTCGGGCAGCTGTAGCTAATCCTATAGACAGTTTACGGGATGAATAAAAAAGGGGAAACAAAAAAGCTCTAACTTTCGTTAGAGCTTTTTTAGTCGGGGTGGCAGGATTCGAACCTACGACCTCCACATCCCAAATGTGGCGCGATACCGGGCTACGCTACACCCCGAAAAGGTATCACCTTTGTTTTGTGTGGCACAAATATCGAATCATTTTTCCATTTTGTCAATACCCTACAGAAAATTAATTACTAAACAGCTGATTGATTGCAGAATATTTTTAAAGAGAGCACATATTCTATTGAATTTAAGAACCAAAAACCCATTCCATATAGCCCACAAAGGAATATTCAAAATATCTTTAGATTATCCATTTCATTTTCATATCTTTGCATCCGATTTGAATATCAGTCAATAGTTTTTTAAAAAAGTATTTTTATATTCAGAAAATAAGTCGTAATATTGCATTCCGATTTTTACAGGATATAAATCGTTAATAATTACTCGAAATCATGGATTTAGTAAAATTTGTAGAAGAACAAGCGGTTGTAAAGAATGAAATTCCCGCTTTCAAAGCTGGAGATACCATCAGCGTTCATTATAAAATTCGCGAAGGAAATAAAGAGCGTGTTCAGGTGTACCAAGGTGTAGTAATTCAATTAAACAGCGAAGGTGCTAACGCTACTTTTACCGTTCGTAAAATCTCAAACGGTGTAGGTGTTGAACGTATTTTCCCTGTAAACTCACCAAACATTGAAAAAATTGTAGTAAACAGCTACGGTAAAGTTCGTCGCGCGAAATTATTCTATTTACGCGGCCTTACTGGTAAAGCTGCTCGTATTAAATCGAAAAGAATCTAATTACGACTACCACAGCATAAAAAAAGGCTTTGAGTTATTCAAAGCCTTTTTTTATTGAACATTACCACCTTTATTACAAAAACACCAAATACCCTTCTGTAATAAAGTTAGGACAATTATCTTTTGTTCCTTAAATCACCCCCCTCCTTTTGCCCCGCTAAAACATTTTACTTACTTTTAACACCGTATCTGAAAGGTAGAATCGTAGATGATTACAATAGCAAAAAACAACCTGAGATTGTTTCATCCTAACTTTGCTACCGTTAAAAATCAAACTGTATCTTGATGAAAATTATCGCTTTTATCCTTTCTTTTATTATCTACCCAGTATTTACTTTTGCACAGCGAAATGTGAATGAATTTCTTCAGTTACAGTCCCCTCCTCAAACTTATTATGTGCACCCGGTAACAGATGCAATAACGATCGATGGAAAGGACAATGAGACGTCGTGGTCCAAGGTTCCATGGACAGACTCATTCAAGGATATTGAGGGATCAAATAAACCCGCTCCAACACTTGAAACTAAAGTAAAGATGCTTTGGGATAAAGAAAATCTATATCTGTTTGCGAAGCTTCAAGAACCTCATATCAAAGGCTATTTAAAACAAAAAGATACCATTATCTATCATGACAATGACTTCGAGATCTTTCTCAAACCAAATCTTTTATCTCCAGAATATATAGAGATTGAAATAAACGCTTTAAATACCGTCATGGATCTTTTAATGACCAAAGCTTATCGCTTTGGCGGAAAGGCCAACCTAAATTGGGACACAAAAGATCTTGAAAGCGCCGTTTATCATGCCGGTTCCATCAACCATCCTCAAGACAAAGATGAATTTTGGACAGTAGAAATGAAAATACCCGTCAAGAGCCTTAAATATTTTGGTGAAGGGAATCAGATTAAGCCGAATGAAATCTGGAAAATAAATTTCTCACGTGTGCAGTGGCATTATGACAACAGTGAAACAGTGTATAGCAAAAGAAAAGACTCTAATGGCAAAACTCTTCCTGAAGAGAATTGGGTATGGTCACCTATTGGACTTGTTAATATGCATTACCCCGAACGATGGGGACATATTAAATTTATCGATGCTGCAAATCAGCAACCGATCGATGAACAATTCTTCGCTATTGAAAAAGTGACCTGGAATATCTTTTACCTGCAACAGATTTATAGAAACGACCAAAAGCGTTATGCTACGTCAATTCAGGAGTTAAGCAAATTATATCCTGAAATTATGAATGAACGTAAAAATTATGATATTGTATTTTCAAACAGCAATAATTTCTATCGCATTGAAATCAAGTCGAAAACGCAGCCCAAATTAAAGACAACAATAGATAGCCGTGGTAATATCTATTTTTAATTTAATTATTCGATCGATCTTCAATTCTGATTTTGAATAAAAATTGCTATCTTTGTATCCCGTACATAGAGCAACTATTATTGGTCATTTTGACCACATAAAATTGAAAATCCTTTAATTGTTATGACTAAATATATTTTTGTTACGGGCGGCGTTACTTCGTCGTTAGGGAAAGGTATTATTGCTGCTTCCCTTGCTAAACTTCTCCAAGCGCGTGGCTATAAAGTTACCATCCAAAAATTCGACCCTTACATTAACATCGATCCGGGAACATTAAATCCTTACGAACATGGTGAATGTTATGTTACGGAAGATGGTGCCGAAACTGATCTTGACTTAGGTCACTATGAGCGTTTTCTGAATGTCCCTACCTCACAAGCAAATAACGTCACGACAGGCCGCATCTATCAACACGTTATCCAACAAGAGCGTGAAGGTGCATATTTAGGAAAAACGGTTCAAGTAATCCCCCATATCACAGACGAGATAAAACGCAGAATGCAATTGTTGGGCGAGTCCGGTGAATATGATATCATCATCACTGAGTTGGGTGGAACTGTTGGCGATATTGAGTCTTTACCATTTGTAGAAGCAGTTAGACAACTGCGTTGGGAACTGGGAGCCAATAATTCTTTGGTTATCCATTTAACTTTGGTGCCTTATCTAGCTGCTGCTGGCGAGCTTAAAACTAAACCTACGCAACATTCCGTCAAAACATTGTTGGAATATGGTGTACAACCTGATATTTTAGTATGCCGTACTGAACATAAATTATCACAAGAAATCCGTAAAAAATTAGCGCAATTCTGTAATGTCAACATCAATGCTGTCGTTGAATCAATAGATGCATCGACGATTTATGATGTACCGTTATTGATGCTAAAGGAGAACCTCGATAAAACAGCATTGACTAAATTGAAGCTACCGAATAAAAATGAACCAAATCTAGAAAATTGGAAAGCTTTTTTAGGCAAGCTTAAAAATCCGACAAGTGAAATCTGCATTGCGTTAGTAGGAAAATATGTTGAGCTTCCAGATGCCTATAAATCTATTATCGAAGGATTTATCCATGCGGGCGCCACAAACGAATGTAAAGTAAAAGTGAGCTATATCGCAGCTGAAAGTGTTACAAAGGAAAATGTTGCTGAGAAGCTAAAAGGAATGGATGGTGTTTTGGTTGCACCAGGATTCGGTGAACGCGGTTTAGATGGCAAGTTAAATGCGATTCAATACGTTCGTGAAAATAATATTCCTTTCTTTGGTATCTGTTTAGGTATGCAATGCTCGGTCATCGAATTCGGAAGAAACGTATTGGGGCTAAAAGATGCCAATAGTTTTGAGATGGATGCCAACACGAGCAATCCAGTCATCAATTTGATGGAGGAGCAAAAAAATATCACCAATATGGGTGGCACCATGCGTTTAGGTGCTTACGATTGTGAAATTAAAAAAGGAACCAAGGCTTTTGCCATTTATGGTAAAACAAAAATTTCGGAGAGACACCGTCACCGTTATGAATTTAACAATGACTATTTAAAACAATATGAAGCTGCAGGAATGATTGCGTCAGGATTCAATCCGGAGACTGGATTAGTTGAAATTGTGGAATTGAAAAACCACCCATTTTTCGTTGCCGGACAATTTCATCCAGAATTAAAGTCAACGGTTGCAAATCCTCACCCACTTTTTGTTAGCTTTGTAGCCGCTGCTTTGGCCAACAAGAAATCAAAGTAGTAATAGAAGGATACAATTAATTAAGTTTAATTATTAAAAATGGATAGAAATACCCTAATTGGTTTGGTCCTGATGTTTGCCATCATCACTGGTTCATTTTACCTGATGAAGCCTTCAGAATCAGAAATCAAACAAGAACAAGCGCGACAAGAGGCTAAAGCTCGTACAGAAAAAGGATTACCTGCCGAAAGTGACTCTACGGCTAAAGCCAAAACAGCACAAACAGCAGTGATTGCTGATTCGGCCGAACTGAAAAAGCCTTTTGGTGCCACAAAATTTGGAACTGAGAAAGTCGTTACGATTGAAAATGAAACCATCATTGCCAAAATCAGCACAAAAGGTGGTAAAGTTAAATCCGTCGAACTAAAAGGTGAAAAGAATTTCAATGGAAAACCTTTGATGCTTTTTGATGGCGACGACAACAAGTTTGGATTTCAATTTAATGCAGCAGGTCAAAATGTATCAACAAATGACCTATACTTCAACACTGAATCTTCGGATATCCAAGTTTCTGGCGAAGGTAAACAATCCGTAAAATTCAGACTGAATTACAGTGCCGACCAATATATTGAATATGTTTATTCCATTGCTGGTAAAGGTTATAATGTCGGATTAGACATTAATACAAAAGGAATTCAGAACTTAATTCCACAAAGTCAAAAAACGTTGACCCTTAACTGGAATACCACGTTGAGACAAAAGGAGCAAAATATCGAGTCTGAAAGACAAAAATCTACTCTTTATTACAAAGAAGACAATAAGGTGGACCATTTGTCCGAATCAAAAGATGCTGATGAGGCATTGGAGAAAAAAGTACAATGGATTGCATTTAAGCAACATTACTTTTCCAGTATCCTAAATGCCAAAGATGGTTTTGTCAATGCAAAAGTGGATGTAAAACATGCATCAGAGACCGACATCATCAAATTCTATAATACCAATGCAGAATTAGCATTTGATAATCATAAGGACAACAACTATTCCTTGAATTTCTTCTTTGGACCAAATCAATACAACGTATTGAAAGCAGAGGGCAACGATTATCAATCGATCATCAATATGGGTTGGGGACCAATGCGCTGGATCAATCAATGGATTACAGTTCCTGCATTCAATTTCCTAGACGGCTTCCATATGAGCTATGGTATTGTAATCTTGTTACTAACATTACTATTAAAATTGGTTCTTTCTCCAATGACCTACAAGTCTTACGTCTCTATGGCCAAGATGCGTGTTTTAAAACCGCAACTGGACGAGATCAAGGCTAAGGTAGGAGAAGACAATCAAATGTTGATGCAACAAGAGCAAATGAAATTGTACAAACAGGTTGGTGTGAATCCGCTTGGTGGATGTCTTCCACTTGTACTGCAAATGCCATTTACGATTGCCTTTTTCTACTTCTTTCCAAATTTATTTGAATTGAGAGGGCAAAGTTTCTTGTTCATGAAAGACATGTCAACTTATGATACTTTGTTTACATTCGCTCCTATTTTTGGATCGTTCAACCACATCTCTTTGATGTGTATCTTGATGACATTGACAACACTATTAACTACTTGGTATAACAACGCTACGTCGGGTGCTACCGGACAAATGAAATATATGGGTTATATTATGCCATTGATTTTCTTCTTTGTTTTGAATAGCTTCCCAGCAGGTCTGAACTACTACTACTTCTTAAGTGCATTATTTACATTCTTGACGCAGTTGGTTATCCGCTCCATGGTAAATGATGAGAAAATCTTAGCTAAACTGGAGGAAAATAAAAAGAATCCAAAAGCAGAGAAAAAATCAAGTTTCCAAACAAAAATGGAAGAAATGATGCGTGCGCAACAACAGGCACAACAAAACAAAAATAAATAGTGTGATTTTATCGTACTGATAACGAAGGCTTCCAAACAGGAAGCCTTCGCTGTTTACAAACTTTTGTAGCACTTTGTCAAACCAAACGTTAGAAAGGATGTTAATAGGTTAAATTTAAAATATGAACTTTAGAAATATCGGAATATTGGCCATGTTGATCGTTGGCCTTGGAAGCTGCTCAGTTATTAAAAAAAACGCTGATGAGCAAAAATCAGACAATGCTATATCTGCTGTGACTGGAAAGAAATGGCAATTAATTGAGATTAATGGTCAAGCTGTAGCGGATCAGATCAATGGCAAAATGCCCTACCTCCAGCTGGACGAAAAAAGTTACAGTGCAAGTGGAGGCTGTAATGGCATAGGTGGAGATTTGACTTTGTCAAACAATGGACGAATCAAATTTGCACAGGGTATGTCCACGATGATGGCCTGTCCAGATATGTCTATTGAACAAGCATTATCCAAAAACCTTATCGCTGCAGATAATTATACGGTTAGGGATGGTATTCTTAGCCTGAACAAAGCGAAAATGGCTCCCCTAGCAAAATTCAAGTTGGTTCAGGATAATAAGCAATCACTTAGCGGAACTTGGGAGCTTGATTATATATCCGGCCCAAGGATCGCTTTCGATGGTTTATATCCCAATCGCAAACCAACGATGACATTTGATGCTGCCGGTGGTAAAGTAAGCGGAAACAGCAGCTGCAACAATTACAATATGACATTTAAAACAAGCGGAAATACCATTAATTTTGGGCCGATTATGTCAACGAAAATGGCCTGTGAAGGCAATGGGGAAGCTACCTTTTTTTCAACGTTAGAAAAGGTAAATACTTATAGTATTAGCGAAAATACACTAACATTTATTATGGGTGACATTGCTATCATGCGTTTTCAACGTAAATAGAGGAAATTTTTTATACCAAATTTAACTAATAAGGCTTTGTAAAAACAAAGCCTTATTATGTATATATGTTATTCACACGGAACCAAGTCAGCCAGGGTACCGTTAAACAAAAGCACTGAATCCGGTTATGCTTCGGCCAACAATCAATGAATTAATCTCTTTTGTACCTTCATATGAATATATAGCTTCAGCATCGGCCAAAAACCGTGCGACATTATACTCCAGCAAAATTCCATTACCTCCCATCACCTCCCTGGCTTTAGAAACAATATCTCGTGTGCGCAAAGAACAGAAGACTTTTGCCAAGGAGGCATGCTCATCTCTTAGCTGTCCAGCATCCTGTAATTCAGACAATCTAAAAACAAGGGTTTGCATCGCCGTCAAATTAGACAACATCTCAACCAGGTGGTTCTGAATAAGCTGAAAAGAGGCTATGGGCTTACCAAATTGCTTTCTTTTACGTGTATAATCCAGCGCATTTTCATAGGCTCCTCGCGCGCATCCGACCGCCATCCATGCAACCCCTGCCCGCGTCATCTGAAGAACCTTCCCTGTATCTTTAAAAGAATTTGCATTCTGAAGACGATCACTTTCTGGAACAACACAATTATCAAGCGTAATTAGGCCATTTTGAACAATACGTAGTGCCATCTTATCTTTAATCTTTTCTACTGAAAAGCCCGGATTATCTTTTCGAATGATAAAACCCTTCACTTCCCCATCATCAAGGTCTCTGGCCCAAACAATGGTGATATCGGAAAACGTCGAATTCCCTATCCATTTTTTTTGACCATTCAACACCCAGCCTTCCGCTGTTTTCTTACAAGTTGTGGTCAATCCGCCTGCAGCTCCCGAGCCCACTTCAGGTTCTGTCAAACCAAAAGCACCTATAATTTGCATCTGCTGCATTTTGGGTAGCCATTCTTGTTTTTGCTCTTCTGATCCACAAATATAAATCGACCCCATTGCAAGGCCGCTCTGTACACCAAAGAATGTAGCAACAGACGCATCTACACGTGCAATTTCAGCTGCTATAACACCCTCCATTAAAGAACTTCCGCCCATACAGCCATAGCCGTCATAAGTATAGCCGCAAATATTTAGAGCCGCTAGTTTCGGTACAATTTCAAAAGGAAATTCATCTCTCAGCCAGTATTTATTCACTATTGGCTTGACTTCGGTCTCCATAAAAGCCCTTACTTTCAATTGCAATGCACGATCCGATTCGTTTAATTTGCTATCCATATCATAAAAATCACCATTTATAGGAGGTAATTCTTTTTTTTCCTTTCCAGCACTTAGCATCTTCATTAAACCATGGAGCTGCTTATCATCCATTTTTGATACGGCATCCATCACTGCTCCCAAATCCACTTTCTTTGATATTTCTTCCAATTTGCCAAAGTCTATTGATTTTGCCAAATCCATTATATTCTTTACTTTATCAAACATAACTGCAATTTCTTTTAAGTGTCCATTTCTTAAAATAAGAAAAATAATCGAAAATTGTTTGTTATTCGCACCATCTTATCCCCTAGATTGGCTAAATATACGTTCACACAAGCTCAGCACAACAATCACACAAGCACGACACAACAATCACCCTTTCTTAACCCTTGTTAAGCTAAAGGATGGCACAAGCCGAGATCTATGGGATAGCATTTTATTTTAAATAAAATAAAAAACTTAAAATCAGATACTTATATATTATTTTAAAAAAAATATATTTTTTGGGTTACCTTTTTTGGTTACGTGTATTAAGAGATGAAAAAGAAAATTATTTCAATTTAAATTAGAAAATTAGAAAATGAAAAACGCATTAAAATTCGGTTTCTTAGGTTTAGCTTTAACTGTAGCTTTCGCATCTTGTAACAATTCAGAGAAAAAAGCTGAAGGTGCTGCAGATTCAGCTTCTGCTTTAGTTGATTCAGCTGCTAACACATTAGATTCAGCTGCTACTAAAGTTGACTCAGCTGCTGCTAAAGTTGATTCAGCTGCTGCTAAAGTTGATTCAGCTGCTACTAAATAATTTAGGACTGAATAACGCATTTGGAAGGCTTTTTATACAAAAAGCCTTTCTTTTTTTCAAAAAACAAAAAATGGGGGTTACCTTTTCAATTTAATGGTATTAATCCTTAAATAACAAGATTTAAAAATATTTTAATTTTAATAAAATGAAAAACGCATTCAAATTCGGTTTCTTAGGTTTAGCTTTAACATTAGCTTTCGCATCATGTGGTGAAACAGCTAAAAAAACTGATGCTGCTACTGATTCAGCTAACGTTGCTTTAGATTCAGCAAACACTCAATTGGATTCAGCAAAAACTGCTGTAGATTCGGCAAAAACTGCTGTAGATTCAGCGTCAGCAAAAGTTGATTCAACTAAAGCTGCTCACTAATTCTTTGAAATAGAATTTACGAGTATAGAAAAGCTTCCTTCAATAAGGGAGCTTTTTTTATATCTGCGCCAATTAAATTGCTAAGCTCCAAGCATTTTTTTACCTTTGCCAAAAATCATTCAATCTATGGCTTTATCATCTTTAACAGCAGTTACGCCTATTGACGGACGCTATTACAATAATACGAACGAACTTTCAGCTTTTTTTTCTGAATTTGCCCTAATAAAATATCGGGTACGCGTAGAAGTCGAATATTTTATTGCATTAAGTGAATCAGGTATTGCTCAATTGCAACAGTTTGACAAAACATTAAATGAAAAATTGCGCGATATCTATAGAAATTTTTCTGAAGAAGATGCTATTTGGATCAAGAATACAGAGAAAGTTACAAATCACGATGTTAAAGCCGTTGAATATTTTCTAAAAGATCAATTTGAAAAATTAGGACTGCAGGATTATCTTGAATTTATCCATTTTGGTTTGACTTCACAAGATATTAATAACACGGCGATTCCACTTTCCTGGAAAGAAGCCATCAATGAGAGCTATACACCTGCGATCGAAGAATTGCTTCATGAGTTAAAATCGCTCGCAACTTCCTGGTCAGACATTCCAATGTTGGCACGTACCCACGGGCAGCCCGCCTCTCCAACACGTTTGGGCAAAGAATTTTATGTATTTATCGAACGGATAGAGCGCCAATTACAATTATTACACCAAGTACCCTATTCAGCCAAATTTGGTGGAGCAACGGGTAATTTCAATGCACACCATGTTGCCTATCCAGCAACCAATTGGGTTGATTTTGGCAATAATTTCGTAAACAATATTTTAGGTTTAGACCGTTCTCAAACGACGACACAAATTGAGCACTATGATAATTTTGCGGCAAGCTGTGATGCATTGAAACGGGTCAATACTATTATCATTGATCTATGCCGTGATATCTGGACTTATATTTCGATGGAATACTTTAAGCAAAAAATTACGGCTGGTCAAATCGGATCTTCGGCGATGCCCCATAAAGTCAACCCGATTGACTTTGAAAATGCTGAAGGAAATTTAGGAATTGCAAATGCTATTTTTGAACATCTTGCAGCTAAGTTACCTATATCGCGTCTTCAACGCGATTTAACAGATTCTACGGTATTACGTAATATCGGTGTCCCTTTTGCGCATACTTTAATTGCCATTAAATCGACTTTAAGAGGCTTACGTAAATTGATCTTAAACGAACAAGCTTTGGCCAATGACCTTGAAAATAACTGGGCAGTGGTTGCAGAAGCTTTGCAAACTATATTAAGAAGAGAAGGCTATCCAAAACCATATGAGGCATTAAAAGATCTCACACGTACAAATACACATGTAACGAAAGAGACCATCGCAACATTTGTTGATAATCTAAATGTATCAGAAGAGGTGAAAGAGGAATTGAAAGCGATCAGCCCTGCTAACTATACGGGTGTCAGTTTATAAGCTTTGACTTATAGATGACCTTAAGAAAGCTTCTTTTGACCTATATTTGCTTGGAATAAAAATAGATAATACATGGCTACGATTAACGTATATACAGAGTCTACACCCAACCCTTCTACAATGAAGTTTTTGGTCAATAAATTGTTGATCAATGGTAGTGTAGATTTTCCAAATAAAGAGGCAGCACAAGATTCTCCGTTTGCACTTGAACTTTTCAAATTTAATTTTGTCAATGGGGTATTCTTTGCAAGTAACTTCGTGACCATTACCAAAACAGAAGATGCGGAGTGGGAAGACATTGAAGCCTTGCTAAAAGATTTTGTAAAAGGTGCTGTGGAGTCTGAGCTCGCTGTAAAAACGGTACACCACGATACAGAGGTTAATTTTGAAGGCACCGAAACCGAAGTCAAGATACAACAAGTATTACATGATTATGTACGACCTGCTGTTGAACAAGACGGTGGTGCTATTCACTATAAATCCTTCAACGAGGGTATAGTGACCGTTGAACTTAAAGGCTCTTGCAGCGGTTGCCCTTCTTCGACAGTTACATTGAAAGCAGGTATTGAAGGTTTATTGAAACGTATGGTTCCAGAAGTGACCGAAGTTGTTGCAGAGGCCATGTAATTACAGCTATTCAACAGAATAAAAAAGGATTCAGCATTGTATTTTGCTGAATCCTTTTTTTATCCTAGTCTTAAAAAGAAATAATCTCTATCCGTTGTCTGATTGGTATGGGATTTTTAATCTAATTAACTACTTCAAATGAATCTTTAAGTGGAAGATTAACAGAAGAATTACCGATAAATAGTTCAAATTTACCTGGTTCAACTGTCCATTTATTGTGCTGATCCAAAAGTTCAAGGTGGGCAGGTAAGATAGTAAACTGTACGGTCTTCTTCTCCCCTGGATTAAGTTCAATTTTTTCGAATCCTCGCAAATCCATCTCATAGGTCGTTACCGAAGACAGTACATCTTTGATATAAAGCTGTACAACTTCAGCACCTTTTCTCTTACCTATGTTTTCAACATTAACTGAAACTGTGAGCGAATCAGCGGGTTTAATCTGTTTCTTTGTGAGTTGCAAATTAGAAAAACTAAAATCCGTGTAGCTTAGGCCATAACCAAAAGGATATAAAAATCCAACAACGCGACTATTCCCCCATCCATTAGGGCCAACCCCGGGCTGTCCAGCCTGTGCTGCAGGCTTCGTCGGAAAATTCATCTCAACCTGTCCGACCGACTTCGGGAAAGAAATGGGCAATTTCCCGCTTGGATTATATTCCCCAAATAACATTCCAGCGAGCACATTTCCAGATTGATTGCTCAGAAACCAGCTTTCCACAATTGCAGGTAAATACTTATTTTCCCAATTGATAGAAAGAGGACGACCATTAACAAGGACCAAAACAATAGGCTTACCTGTTTCTTTCAATTTCATCAAATAGTCACGTTGCTTACCTGGCAAATTTAGATCTGATCTCGACCGGCTTTCACCGACTTCCCGTTCCGACTCACCCATCACAGCTATGATCAGGTCTGATTCTTTACCGAGACGAACGCCCTCTGCCATAGTATCCATTTCCTCGCTTGACAGGGCTGTTGGAATAATTTCGCTCTCTGGCCAATTTTTATCCACTACGTCTACACCTTTGGTATAATCAACCCGAAGTGCCTTTGTCTTTGCATAATTTATGATTCCATCTTTGATTGTAGTGATCGGATTATTGGAAGGCCCATATCGACTTGTCGTATAATTTGTTGCTTCTGCCATTGGCCCCGTCACCAAAATGCGTTTGTATTTATTCAGGTCTATCGGGAGTATATTTTGTTCATTTTTTAGGAGAACAATAGATTCTTTATTCATCTGTAGAGATATTTCCTCATCAGCTGCTGTATGCACTTTTTTATCGGCAATAGCTGTATCTTCTCGCAATGGATGATCAAATAGTCCGAGTTTAAATTTCACGGTCAGGACTTCGCGAACCCGCTGATCCAATATTTTGATATCGAGGCCTCCCTCGTTGATCAATTCCATTAATGGCGTTAAATAAGTACTTGGCGGGTCGAAATTCGTCCGCACATTCAGCCCAGCCTCCAGCGCCTGTTTAATAGCTTCTTTATAACTTGCCGCAACGTGATGTTTATTGTAAATAAACTCTAAGGCCTCACTGTCGGACACCACATAACCTTCAAAGCCATAATCTTTGCGTAATAAATCCTGTAAGAAATAGCTGCTAGCGGATACAGGTACACCATCATAATCATTATAACTACTCATGACTCCCAGCGGTTTGGCTTCCTTTATGACTCTTTTAAAGGGGTACAAGTGCAGAGAATGCATTTCACGAAAGCCAACATGAGGATCCGTGCGTGCATTTCCATCTCTTCCACCCTTAGGTACAGAATAGACCGCATAGTGTTTCAATGTAGAGGCGACGCCATTTTGCTGGATTCCTAAAACAACCTGTTTCCCCATCTCGGCGATATGAAATGGATCTTCGCCATAGGTTTCAACCACTCTTCCCCAGCGTGGATCTCTAGAAACATCAAGAATAGGCGTATAGACATTGGTATAGCCCAGATATTTGGCTTCCTTGCCAATTACATCGCCAGCTTTACGCACCAGCGAAGTATTCCATGTACTTCCAATATTGATTGGTGCTGGTAAGGAAGTAGCCCGATCGTGGTTGAGTCCATGAATACCTTCGTTTGTAAAGTCCACGGGAATACCAAGCCTTGTATTTTCCACAAACCATTTTTGAACATTATTTAGTGCTTGCGCATGGCGGCTAAAGGGGTATGAAAATGAACTTTTTGCAGATTTGTTATAAGCTAAGCTATTTAACATTTCGTCGATATTGGCCAAGCCATATTTCCAGATCTCCTGATCCCAAGCCGCTGTAGGCTGTTCATCTTTCAAGACCCTTCCGTAGCCATAGAGTGTGACTGTCTGATTGGCCTTTTCTTGAACAGTCATCTGACTCAACAGATCTTCCACACGGCTGGCTATGTCCTGTTTGGGGTCTTCATAAATATCCTTTTTCCCATTTTTGTTAAAATCGATCCAATCCTTATGGTAAATGTTGATGTGCTGGGCAGAAGAATTCAAATAAAGGGCTGAGAGTGCTGATATAATAAGGTAGCTTTTGAGTTGATTAGGCATTATGCTGAAAATTGTTGGTCTTATAAAGTAACACAAGGTACAAAAAAAATAAAAATCTCAAATCAAACACATCATCGTTTCGGAATAAGTCAATATAAATTCATTTTTTAACAAGCATCTAGCTTAAAAATAGTTAACTTTACGACCAATTGTGAAACCAACAAAAAAAATGAGTGCAGATATTAACAAACTAGAACAAATTGCATCACAGGTAAGACGTGATATCGTACGTATGGTACACGCTTGTCAATCAGGACACCCAGGTGGTTCGTTAGGTTGTACAGATTACTTTGTGGCGCTTTATTTCAATGCAATGAAACGCAATCCTTCCTTTGACATGGATGGAAAAGGAGAAGATCTATTCTTCCTGTCAAATGGACACATCTCTCCTGTATTTTACAGTACATTAGCGCATGCGGGATATTTTGAAGTGAGCGAATTAGCAACGTTCAGAAAGATCAATTCCAGACTTCAAGGTCACCCAACAACACACGAAGGTCTTCCAGGTATTCGTATTGCGTCGGGATCATTGGGCCAAGGATTATCTGTTGCAATTGGAGCCGCACAGGCAAAAAAATTGAATAAAGATAATAATCTAGTTTACGTATTAATGGGTGATGGCGAATTGCAAGAGGGCCAAGTTTGGGAAGCTGCAATGTACGCGCCACACAATAAAATCGACAATTTGATTGCTACCGTTGACTATAACAAAGCACAGATTGACGGATCTACAGATCAAGTATTATCTCTTGGTGATCTACGTGCAAAATGGGAAGCTTTTGGATGGGATGTCATGGAAATTGCCAAAGGCAATGACATGAGTGCTGTTGTTGCTGGCCTAGCAGAAGCTAAATCACGTACGGGAAAAGGCAAACCGGTCATTATTCTGATGCATACAGAAATGGGAAGCGGTGTTGATTTTATGATGGGTTCTCATAAATGGCATGGTGTTGCTCCAAATGACGAACAATTGGCGTCGGCGTTGAATCAGCTTACAGAAACTTTAGGAGATTACTAGAATGAAAAAATATACTTATACAGAGTCAAAAGATACACGCTCAGGATTTGGTGCGGGCTTACTAGAAGCAGGAAAGCAAGATGAGAATGTAGTTGCATTATGTGCTGATTTGATCGGTTCATTAAAAATGAACGATTTTATCAAAGAATTTCCAGAGCGTTTTTTCCAAATCGGTATTGCCGAGGCAAATATGATGGGTATTGCTGCCGGACTGACTATCGGTGGTAAAATCCCATTCACAGGTACGTTCGCAAATTTCTCAACTGGACGTGTGTACGATCAGGTTCGCCAATCGATTGCTTACTCGGATAAAAACGTGAAAATTGCTGCCTCACACGCCGGTCTAACGTTAGGTGAAGATGGTGCAACTCACCAAATTTTAGAAGATATCGGATTGATGAAAATGCTACCAGGAATGACGGTAATCAATCCTTGTGATTTCAATCAAACAAAAGCGGCTACAATTGCAGCTGCAAAATATGAAGGACCAGTTTATTTACGTTTTGGCCGCCCTGTAGTTCCTAACTTCACACCTGCTGATCAGGAGTTTATCATTGGCAAAGCTGTGTTATTAAACGAAGGAACAGATGTAACAATCATTGCTACCGGTCACTTAGTATGGGAAGCTATTCAAGCTGGTGAAAAATTAGCTGAATTAGGAATCAATGCTGAAATTATCAATATTCATACGATCAAACCTTTGGATGAGGAGGCTATTTTGAAATCTGTTGCGAAGACAAAATGTGTCGTAACGGCAGAGGAGCACAATCGTCTAGGCGGTTTAGGTGATAGCGTTGCCCAGGTACTTACAAGAGAGCTACCTACTCCACAAGAGTATGTTGCTGTAAATGACAGCTTTGGAGAATCAGGTACACCAGCTCAATTGATGGAAAAATACGGTTTGAATGCAGATGCGATTGTCGCTGCAGCTCAAAAAGTAATCAAAAGAAAATAACAAAACTACGCAGGTCAATATATGGATGACGCTTTAATTATAGCAAAATTCGCAGAAGAGAGTACGCGAGAAGAAGCTTTCCGTTTATTGTTGAAGAAATATCAACAGAAGATTTATTGGCATGTGCGAAGAATGGTCATCGATCATGACGATGCAGATGATGTAGTACAGGATATCTTTGTGAAAGTATGGAAGAACCTTGGGAACTTCCGTGAAGATTCACAATTATACACCTGGCTTTATCGTATTGCAACAAATGAATGTATCACCTTCTTGAATAAGAAAAAGCAAAAGCAGAACGTGTCGTTGGATGACGACACGACTGCTTATCTAGCAGAGACACTTGCAGATGGCAACTACTTTAATGGTGATAGAGCCCAAATGAAATTACAACAGGCTTTACTTACCTTACCAGAGAAGCAGAAATTGGTCTTTAATATGAAATATTTTGAAGACATGAAATATGAGGAGATCTCAGCAGTACTCGGAACAAGTGTTGGTGCACTAAAGGCATCCTATCATTTGGCCGTCAAAAAAATAGAGTCTTTTTTTAACAATCATGATTAAACCTTTTAGCGAAATTAGGTTCTAACAGATACTATGAAGGAAAATGGCACATATCATGATGGGCTGGAGCCTACCAATCTTCCAGCATCATTGCGTAAAAATCCATTTGGCGTACCTGAAAATTATTTCAACGATTTAGAATCAAAAATAATTACACAAGTCAAATTGATCGAATGCAAGGACGAATCCATCTTTGAGGTACCAGAAGGATATTTTGATAACCTGTCTGACGCCATCATGTGCAAAATAGCGGAAGAAAATTTAAAAAATCAAGTCTCTACTGATGGTTTCGAAATCCCATCACAGTATACTTTCGAATTAACTTCAACGATCTTCAATCGAATTGCTGAAGACAGATTAAAAGAAACGATTGCATCGGATGGATTTACAATACCTTCTGACTACAATCAATCTCTTGAAAATTCCATCTTCGGCCGCATTTCTGAAGACAGATTAAAAGAAACGATTGTATCGGATGGATTTGCTATACCTTCTGATTACAATCAATCTCTTGAAAATTCTATCTTCGCCCGTATCGCTGAGCAAAAATTAAAGGAAACTAATTCTACTGATGGTTTCACCATTGCAGCTGGCTATGAGGAGACATTAGAATCGGCTATTTTGGCGCGTATTGCTGAAGAAGAATTAAAAGAATCGATTGTTGAGCCCGGATTTGGGCTTCCACAACATTACTTTGAAACGCTTTCGGATAGAATTATTAACGCTGTACAGGAACCTGAAAAAAGTAATACGCCTATCCATCAAATAGGAAGACCAAAAAAATGGTATGCTCGCTATGCTGTTGCAGCATCTTTTGCTGCCATGTTGAGCATAGGAGGATATTGGGGCTATCAGTATCAACAACAAAATGCTACTCCTGTAGAAACTGTTGCAGAAGAGCAATTGAGCCAGCATTTATCGGAAATTCCTAAGCAGGAGATCATCAATTACCTTGCTGCATCAGCTTCTGGTGATGATATGATCTATATGTCTCAGTATACTGATGAAACAAATCTCCCTACAACGGGATTTGGGAGTAATATATCTAAACAAGAAATAGAAGATTATCTAAACTATACCTTATAATGATGTTCAATAGAAAAAACATATGGATAACATTGTTCTTTAGTATATTTTCTATTGCCTTGGGCTTTGCACAAGACAAAAATCGATTTCAAGCTATAGAAAATGAAAAGATAGCTTACATTACTAAAGAACTAGATTTAACTCCAAGAGAGGCTCAGCAATTCTTCCCGCTCTATAACGAGTATAGCCAGACATTGTGGGATATCAGGAAAGAGAAGTTGAATGGCGCTCCTAAAAATAGTTTTAGAGGAGGTTCCAGGGATGTGTTGCAATATGATGCAAAAGAAGTAGAAATCAAAAAAGAATACCGTGCCAAATTTGCAAAGGTCATAGGTAATGCCCGGGCATCCCAATTTTTTGAAGTAGAACAGGAATTTAGAGAACATCTCTACAAATCCTTACAGAATAGAAGAAAATAATCCGGAAAATAAAAAAGAAGTCTTGAAGACTTCTTTTTTATTTTCGGACATTTGTAAGATCATGTTAAGCAACAGAGAATTATTTTTAATGAATACCGCTCAAACGTCTAGCTCACCTAGATTAGTTGAAGTGGTCAAGGCGGAAGGGGTCTATCTTTACGGCCCCAATGGAGAAGAATACATGGACCTGGTTTCCGGTTTTAATGTCAGCAATATAGGTCATCGTCATCCGAAGGTTCTGGAAGCCATCAAATCACAGTTGGATCAATATTTACATGTCACCGTGTATGGGGAATTTGTACAAGCCCCTCAGGTGCAGTTTGCGACAGAATTACTCGCAGAACTCCCTCCTAATTTTCAATCGGTATACTTCACCAACAGCGGTACGGAAGCGGTAGAAGGCTCCATGAAAATAGCAAAGAAATATACGGGTCGCAAACAGATTATCGCGGCGAAAAAAGCGTATCATGGAAGTACCCAAGGTGCACTAAGTCTTATCGGAAACGACGAGTACCGTCAAGCATATGCTCCACTCCTACCCGAAATTGATTTTATCCAGTTTAATGACCTGGAAGATCTAACAAAGATTACCGAACAAACTGCTGCTGTTATCCTTGAAGCTATTCAGGGGGAAGCTGGTGTTCGGGTACCCGATATCGCTTATATGCAAGCCGTCAGAAAACGTTGTGATGAAACAGGTACTCTACTGATATTTGATGAAATCCAAACTGGTTTTGGCCGCACGGGTCGTTTATTCGCTTTTGAGCATCTTGCTATCGTTCCGGATATTCTGATGCTTGCCAAAGGCATCGGTGGCGGTATGCCCCTGGGCGCATTTGTTGCAGCTAAAGAAGTGATGGACGTTATTAAGGATAATCCTATGCTTGGACACATCACGACTTTTGGAGGCCATCCTGTGAGTTGTGCAGCAGCGCGAGCTTCGCTTGCGGTTATCAAAGAAGAAAAACTGGTTGAACAAGTAGAACGAAAGGCTCTTTTATTTAAAGAGAAACTCAAGCATCCTGCAATCAAAGAGATCAGAGGATTGGGACTTATGATGTGTCTACAGTTGGATTCTTTCGATCAAGTTTACAATGTCAGCAAATACTGTGCAGAAAACGGTGTTATGATCGATTGGTATCTGCATTGTGAAACAGCACTGCGTGTGGCACCTCCATTGACGATTACAAACTCTGAAATCGAAAAAGCTTGTAACATCATTATAAAAGGTTTGGAAAAATATGCTTAAAGTATGTAACTTTAAACATAACAAAAACCTAATAATGAACACAAACCGCAGATCTTTTATCAAAAAAAGCATTATTGGCACTGGTCTATTGACTGGCGCCAATTTACTTGGAAACGATGTATTCGCGCACGAATCAGCAGCTAATTCCTCAAAAATCAGTTTAAATAACGAAGACATTATTTTATTTCAGGGTGATTCCATTACAGATGTAGGCCGTGATAGAAATAACAAAAATGCTAATGACACCGCAGCGCTGGGGCATGGTTATGCTTTATTGGCGGCCAGTCAACTTTTAAATAAATATCCGGTAAAGAAACTAAAGGTATATAATACAGGCATTAGTGGAAATCGTGTGCCCGATCTTCAAAAACGTTGGCAGGAGGATACGCTGGCAATTAAACCAACTGTATTAAGTATCTTGATCGGTGTAAACGATTTCTGGAGAACGATCGACCGCGGAGCGCAAACGACCGTTGAGGAATATAAATCCCAATATCAACAGTTGTTACATGAAACACTTCAAAAGCTTCCAAATGTCAAATTGATCATTGGAGAACCCTTTGCGGTGAAAGGAGTCGGACACATCACTGACGCCTGGTATCCTAAATTTTTAGCTTACCAGGAATCTGCTCGAGATATCGCAAAAGAATTCGGAGGGATTTTAATTCCCTATCAAAAAATATTTGACAATGCCCAGAAGAGTGCACCAGGTGCCTATTGGGCAGCAGATGGCGTGCATCCTACACTTGCCGGGGCACAGATGATGGCATCCGCATGGATGAACTGTATCAAATAGTAGATCAACAGGAACAAAAAGAGCGAATGGTCAAAACATTCGCTCTTTTTTCTTAAAGGGTATTGTCTATTGATTCGTGTTTTTTCACTAAAGTATCAACAAGCTCACTATGCCCGTTTTTATTGAGAACTATTTAGTTTCACACTTTAATAGAACTCGCGGCAACGAGTGATAGAACAGAAAAACATCCTGTCAATTTTCGAGCTATTGATGCTCGCAAACAATCGTCAAGTTTTTTTATCTAACATACACGTGTGTGAAATGACCTGTGATCTAAATTTCTTTATAAGGCGTTTTTTGTAAGTCAGGGAGAAAGTAGGCCACGATACCAATCAATGGAAGATAAGAGCAGAGATGGTAGATAAACTCGATGGAAGTATGGTCTGCCTGCCATCCAAGTACAGCAGAGCCAATTCCTCCCATTCCAAATGCAAAACCGTAAAATAAGCCTGATACCATACCTAACCTTTTAGGTAACAGTTCTTGTGCGTAAACAATAATTGCCGGAAAGGCCGAAGATAATATTAAACCGATCATTACAATTAATACACCGGTCATCGTGAGGCCGACATAGGGTAATGCCAGTGCAAATGGCGCTACACCCAAAACGGAGAACCAGATAACGTATTTACGGCCAAATCGATCTCCGAATGCACCCCCCAATAAGGTTCCCACTGCAACTGCTATCAGAAAATAAAATAGATAGAGCTGTGCTTCCACTTCATTAATTCCAAATTTCTTTATTGTATAAAACTGGAAGTAGTTTGTAATGCTTGCTATATAGAAGTATTTTGACACAATCAATAATAGGAGTATAATTACGGTCATGACGATCCGGCTATTGGACAGATCAGGAACTCGTATTGTTCTCTTAGTTGATTTTGCTGTATTTTGGAGTCTTTTTTTATACCAAGAACCGATATAATACGATATGAATTGGCCTAGAATGGTGAATAAGCACATCCAGGCGATTGCCTGCTGGCCTCTCGGCAAAACTAAGAAAGCGACAATGATGGGCGCCATAGCGGTACCCGCATTTCCACCAATCTGAAAAATAGACTGCGCCATACTTCTCCGTCCACCCGATGCCATATAGGCAACGCGCGAAGATTCGGGATGAAATATCGAAGAACCTATCCCTACAAGAAAAACAGAAAATAAGATCCATTCATAGCTATGTGCTTTAGAAAACAAAAGCATACCGAGGAGCGAAAAAGACATCCCTATAATCTGCGAATATGGGACAGGGTGTTTGTCTGTAAATGAACCCACAACTGGTTGAAATATGGAAGCGGCAATTTGATATACCATCGTGATCATTCCAACCTGAGAAAAACTCAGATGATGCTCTTCTTTAAGTAAAGGATAAGTTGCAGGTATCACAGCTTGAATCATATCATTCAACAGATGCACCATGCTCACGGCAAACAAAATCGAAAAAATAGGTCTAGTCGTTTTCTCTTTTATCATGATTTCGCTAAAAATTAAAAAGGTTGATTTTCTCAAATCAACCTCACTATCTTTATATAACTATACTACACGTACCAATAATCCCTTCAGATACTCGCCTTCGGGAAATGATGCCCGCACAGGATGATCTTCAGGTTGGTGAAATTGTCTGATAAACTGAATTTCCTTACCGGCATCCAATGCTGCCCATGCAAGCACCTGTTTAAAGGTGTCCATGTCCATTGCACCTGAGCAAGAAAAAGTCGCTAATAATCCACCACTGTTTAGTAGCATTAATCCACGACGGTTCAAGTCTTTATAAGCCCGTGATGCTCTCTCCAAAGCGGATCGAGAAGGAGCATATTTGGGTGGATCCAAGACGATTAGATCAAATTTCTCACCTTCATCAATGAATTTTCGCAATTGTTTATTTACATCAGACAATATTGCTTTGTGCCGCTCCGGTTCAAAACCGTTTTCAGCAATATTCTTTTCCAGTGTTTCAATAGCCAGAGCCGAGCTATCAACTGATACAACTTCTGATGCTCCGTTTTTCAAGCTATTTAATGTAAAGCCCCCAGAATAGCAAAAACAATCTAGAACTCTTTTATTTGAGACGTAGTTGGCTGTCAGCTGGCGGTTTTCACGTTGGTCGCAATAGAATCCGGATTTTTGTCCATCGATAATGTTAACCTTATAATGAATACCATTTTCGATAACGTCGACAAACTCAGACGGAAGCTCACCATGCAAAAGACCATTTGTATCAGGAAGCCCCTCATGTTCGCGTGATTTCAGGTCGCTCCGCTCATAAATTCCTTTAGGTTGCAATAAAGCATCCAGTTCATCGATAATAATTGATTTGACTTTTTCAACCCCTACGGAGTGAACTTGAATGGAAATAAAATCAGCATATTTATCAGCAATCAGCCCAGGAAGGAAATCTGCTTCTGCAAAAATCAGACGTACAGTATTTGTAACACCTTCTTGTAACAGATGCTGTCTTGCAGCTACTGCCTTTCGAATACGAGCTCGCCACCAATCGGCATCAATCTGTGTTTGAGGATTCCATTCCAATAGGCGAATGGCTACACGTGAGCTATTGTGAAATAAACCATAGGCTATAAATTCACGTTCAGCATTGTAAACGCTAACAACTTCGCCATCTTCAATTTTATCGGACAATGATTTAATTGCTCCAGAAAATACCCAAGGATGCAATTGCCAGGCAGCCTTATCCTTACCCTTATTCAAATAAACTGATTTCATTGTTGCAAAATTAACTTAATAATTCGACATCCTAACGAAACTTTCCGGATAAAACAATCCAAGATCCTCAATATATTAGATATTTTCCAAAAACCCCTTCAATCCAAGAATTTAAAATACTTCGGTATAAAAATAAAAAGGGCTCCTAAAGGAGCCCTCGGTATTTAGTTATGGTTGATTAGATATTTTTTGAACGCTTCAAAATCCACTTTCAAAGGTTCTGCTAATTTTTCTTTTCCTTGCAATTCTTCTGCACCGGCAGGCAACACTATTTTTTCAAATACATCAGCAGCTATAGCATCAGGGAATTTGCAGGGATGTGCTGTGGATAAGAAAACCGAAGCATACTGGTCCGGATTTTCTTTCGCATAAGATCGAGCACCGAGCCATGCGATTGCTGTATGAGGACAGGCGGTATACCCGAATTCTTCAAACAGTTCTCGCATTCCTTCTTTTGTTTCTTCATCTGTAAAAATATAGGAAGAGAGCATATTTTTTAATTCGTCGACGTTACCACCAAAGAGATCCTGGATACGTACCCAATTACTCGGATTCCCAACATCCATGGCGTTGCTTAATGTCTGAATAGAAGGCAGGGGCTCATATTTACCAGAAGAAAGAAATCTGGGCACAGTATCATTGACGTTTGTTGCAGCAACGAAATGCTTTACAGGAAGTCCCATTTTATAGGCTAATAGACCCGCTCCAATATTACCAAAATTACCACTAGGCACCGTAAATACGACTTCATTAATTCCCTGTGATTTCAGTTGTGCATACGCATAAAAATAATAGAATGTCTGTGGGATCAATCTTGCGATATTAATTGAATTGGCAGATGTCAAACGTAGTACATGGTTGAGTTCAGCATCACTAAAAGCCTGTTTTACCAATGCCTGACAATCGTCAAACGTTCCTTCTACTTCAATAGCCCTTATATTCTGACCATTGGTGGTTAGCTGTAATTCCTGCACTTCAGAGACTTTACCTTTGGGATATAAGATCGTCACACGAGTCCCTTCTACACCGAGAAAGCCTAAAGCCACAGCACCACCGGTATCACCGGATGTTGCGACCAGTACATCCAATAATTTATCATCCGTTTTCGAAAAATAGCCCATAACCCTACTCATAAACCGGGCACCAAAATCTTTAAAGGCATAAGAAGGCCCATGAAAAAGTTCAAGCACTGCCGTACTGTCTGTCAAAAATTTTACGGGAGCGTCAAAATTAATCGCATCATTCACAATCTGCTTTAGATCGGCTTTGGGTATATCATTTCCCAATAGGGTGGATGCAACTTCAAAGGCAATCTCCTGTAAGGAGTATTGCTGTATATTCTTAATGAACAGGGGATCCAATTGGGGGATCACCTCAGGCATATACAGTCCTTTATCGGCAGGTAGCGAATTGAAAACTGCATCTTTAAAGGACACTTCTAATGCTTTATTATTTGTACTATAAAATTTCATATGCTAATCATCTGTTTTAAAGGGCATATGGAGTATCCAGTTATCTTCATTTGTATTTTTAGAAAATGGATATTCCATTTAATTATCTTCTTTTGGGGTGGTGATCGATTAAAACCCGATTTCATCCCCCTTGATTCTATCAGTAAATATATTTCAATTTAATACTCTTGGTCCCTCCACATTAACACGGGAAACGTAACCAAAACTTTCTATCTCATTTTCTTTGAGGTGTGCCTGAATTTTATCCGCGATATCCCTTGCTATGCTTTCGTCCCGTGTTATTGCTACAACGGAAGGGCCGGACCCAGAAATACCAAAACTCAATGCCCCACTTTTCAGAGCAATTTCTTTCATCTCATAAAACTGAGGAATTAGAATTGCACGGGTTGGTTCTATAAGAATATCTTTCATGCTTCTTGCGATAAGGTCATAATCTTCTTTGAATAAAGCAGCTACTAATCCCGCTATATTACCCCATTGGGTCACAGCATCTTTTAATAATACTTTATCTTTTATAAGCTGTCGGGCATCGCGTGTCGGCACATCCACCTGGGGGAAAACAACTGCTGCAACAAGTTCTTTCGGTGAAGGAATGGAGATAACATCCAAGGGCTCATTTCCCCGGATCAATGTTATGCCCCCATAAAGTGCCGGAGCAACATTATCGGCGTGCCCTGTTCCACAGGCCAAACGTTCACCTTCCACACAGAATGGCAACAATTCTTCTTTAGTCAACGGATTGCCAAGCATGGTATTTATGGCAAAAAGTCCTGCGACGGTGCTTGCCGCACTGGATCCTAATCCAGAACCAATAGGCATATGTTTATGCAACTCAATTTCGACCCCTACCTTTGACGAAATATTCAATGCCTGTAGTAGATATTGAACACAGGCCGAAACAGTATTCTTCCCGGGATCCAGCGGAAGTCTTCCATCGTCGCCTGTAATTGTCCGGATTGTAACTCCCGGCTGTTGCGTTCGCCGCATAACCACTTCATCGCCGGGTTCTTCAACAGCAAATCCCAATATATCAAAACCACAGATCATGTTTGCGACAGTTGCAGGTGCAAAGACCCGAACTTCCGACAGCATACTGTCTAGATTGATTACTTTATCCTTCAGATATTCTACATTTAAATTATTGGCCATCACGTAATAATTATTTTTCCTTGTTTTTATGCTCCAACATTTACCAAATCTGCAAATACACCTGCGGCTGTCACCTCAGCCCCTGCTCCAGGCCCCTTTACAACCAGAGGACGTTCCTTATAGCGCTCTGTAGTAAATGATATAATATTATCGCTACCTGATAATGCATAGAAAGGGTGGTTTTCATCAACAAACTGAATTGAAATGGAGACCTTCCCATTTTCAAGTTTTCCGATATAACGGATGACTTTATTTTCATCGGCAGCCTTCTTCTTCATTTCTTCGAAATATCCATTTTCCCGTTGCAGTTCTGTATAGAAAGAATCTACTGTATCCGCTTTTAAACACGCTGGAGGTAAAATTGCACCAAGGTCCACATCTTCTGCTTCAATGGCATAACCGGCATCTCTCGCTAAGATCAGCATTTTACGCATAAAATCTATACCTCCTAAATCATCCCTCGGATCTGGTTCGGTATATCCCAGTTCCTGCGCCTGTTTTACCACATTATAAAAGGAAGCATCCGCTTTAAAATTGTTAAAAATATAGGATATTGTTCCGGAGAGAATCGCTTCAATCTTCACTATACGATCGCCGCTCAGCATCAAATCTTTAAGAACCCTAACAATAGGTAACCCTGCGCCTACATTGGTTTCATAAAAGAAATCTACACCGTGTTTATGCGCGGTATCTCGGAGGATCTTATATTGTTCATATTTTCCTGAATTGGCAATTTTATTACAAGTGACAATAGAAATATTGGATTTAAAAATATCTTCGTAGTAGGTAGCGGGAAGTTTACTGGCCGTATTATCAATAAATACACAGTTTGGTAAATTCAATGTTTTCATCCGCTCAACAAATAATGCTAAGTCTGATTCGGTTCCATTCTTAGCGAGCTCATCGGACCAATTGCTTAAGTCGACGCCTTCGGTATTAAAAAGCATCTTACGGCTATTTGAAATTCCGACAACCTTAATTTCAATATCATTCTTATCCAGCAGGAAATCGTGTTGATTTTCCAATTGTTTAAATAACGTTGCACCGATATTACCTGTACCGATATTAAATACATGCAACGTTTTCTTTAATTCCGCAAAAAAAGCGTCGTGCACAGCGTTGAGTGCCTTAGCCAAATCACCTTTACCAATAATAACAGATATATTGTATTCAGATGAGCCTTGAGCAATAGCACGAACATTGATCCCGTTACGGCCAAGAGCAGCAAATAACCGGCCGGACATACCAGGTGTTCTTTTCATATTTTCACCTACAATGGCCAAAACAGATAGATTATCTTCGATCGCCGGAACGACCAGTTTATTGGCTTGAATTTCCAGTTCAAATTCTACTTCAATCAATTGGATGGCACGTTTGGCTTCCGATGGATTGACAGCAAATGTGATACTATGCTCTGAAGAAGACTGTGTGATCAGTACAACATTGATCTGTTCTCTAGCGAGGAGTGTAAAAAGCCGTCCACTAAAGCCCGATTTACCAATCATACCAGATCCACTCAGGTTAATTACCGATATATCCGAGATTGAAGAAATTCCCTTTATTGGCAGCGCAGTTTTTCCACTATCAAACTGAATCACTGTTCCGGAGAAATCAGGTTCAAAGGTATTACGAATAACAATCGGTATTTTCTTTAAAAAAGCCGGAATCATAGTCGGCGGGTAAATTACCTTCGCCCCAAAATATGATAGCTCCATGGCCTCGGTGTAAGATAATACCGGTAACGAAAAAGCTTTCTTCACAATCCGTGGATCAGCAGTTAGCATGCCATTTACATCGGTCCAAATTTCGATCGCCGTTGCGCCCAGTATTGACCCGAAAATAGCTGCGGTATAATCCGATCCCCCTCTTCCTAATGTAGTGATACGGCCATTTTCGTTACTACCGATGAAACCTGTGACAAACAGAAGTTTATCGCCGTGTGTGATGTACAGCGATTTCACCAATTGCTCTGTTAAAGTTTCATTTAAATGAGCGTTACCAAAATTTGAATCAGTTTTCACATAATGAGAGGCATCTACAAATAGAGACTCAGGAATATACTGCTCCATGACCTTGGACACCATATAATTCGAACAACGTTCTCCGTAACTAAGGATCAAATCCTTACTTTGATTGCTTAGTTCCCTTAGCGCAAAAATTCCTTGGAGAAGGTCCTCTATTTCATTAAAAAATAGTTTCAGTTTGGTAAACACAGGATTTTGGTATTTCACTGACAGAAGCTCTTTAACCACCATAAAATGCTTATCCTCCAAGGATTTTAGACCATCGGAGAAGGATTTTCCTTCTGCAGCATCCTCAGCCAACTGGGTAAGTAAGTTTGTTACACCTGACATGGCTGACAATACAACTAATGGCTTTTCCTTTGCATCGTAAGATTTTTTAACAATACTTAGGACCGCCTTGAGACTTTCCACTGTGCCAACCGATGTTCCTCCAAATTTTAAAACTTTCATACTCTTTTATACTGTTTGTTTAGATTGATGATTTTTGTGATAAAAAAAGAAGCGCTTTCCTTTGTTGAGGAAAGCGCTTCTAAATATTGTGTCTACAATTATATACAACGAAACTACTTCCTCCTAAGTTTTATCCCGGTGGTAATAATAATCGACGTAATAATTGTATTTGTGTTCATTGCCTTTGCTTATGTTTTGTAAATATAGAACAAATATTATCACTTTACCAAAGAAAATTAATATTTTTTTTAAGATTCACAACAGGAACGCGAATAGAGTGGCATTCTATCATAATAGCAATGTTTTTAGAGGTAGCAAAAGATCTACTTTGTGTAGTCAATAATTGACAATGCTATTAATTTACAATATGCCCAAGATGAGCTTTAGCAAGATGTTAAAATTGTTAAAATTTCGTTAAATACCTTAAAATAAATTTGACCTTAAACTGATATTGTATTATATTCGCAACAGTGCTGTCCAAAATAGATGACAGTGTTGAATTTTTAAAAGTTAAATGTTGTACAAAAAAGCGATTTAATGAAAACAAAGAAATTTATAGCGTCAATGCTATTTATCGGCTTATGTCTAGTGTCGCAGGCACAAACCAACAGAAACTCCAAACCCGAATCAGATCCTGATAACCTAGCGAAAGAATACTTTTCACAAATCATGGGAGTTGCAGTCTCAGCAACAACAAATACCAAACTTTACCAATTTGTTTATGAATGGCTAGGTACTCCATACCGTTTAGGGGGAGATTCAAAAAGAGGCATTGATTGTTCTAAATTTTCTTATGAATTATACGATAAAGTGTTTAACACTTCATTAGGTTATAATAGCAGAAATCAGTATTCTCAAGTCAAAACTGTCGAAAAGAATGAACTTAAAGCAGGCGATTTGGTATTTTTCAAAATTAGAAGTAAAAGTATCACCCATGTGGGTGTTTATATCGGGGACAATAAGTTTGCACATGCATCTTCGAGCAAGGGGGTTATGATCAGCAATTTGGATGAGCCTTACTGGCGACGTTATTATTACAATGGAGGTCGTTTACCGGAAGATAATAGATCGCTTACAGCGGAAATATTGAAAGCAGAAAAAGATAATAAATTGAATTAATAAAAATTGATTCGATCACGGAAAAGTCCAAAGCGTTTAACTCGTTTTGGACTTTTTTTATACAATATAATATCCTATTTTTACCTTATAATCATCGGAATACTATTATGTCTTCAAAGAAAACGCTCATCTTAAATAAAGAACAAATAAAACAAAAATCTATTCGGATTGCCTATCAAATTTTGGAAGACAATTTTGAGGATGAAACGCTCGTATTAGTAGGAATTGCTGACAGGGGTTATGTATTTGCGCAACGTCTACAGGCGATCTTGCAGGACATTTCAGACAAGGAAATCCTATTGATTAAAGTCACTATGAAAAAAACTAGCCGATCGTTAAGTGCAAGCACAGACTTACCTGTTGATATCGCAAAAGATAAGACGATTATCCTCGTTGACGATGTGCTCAATAGCGGCAGAGCATTAGCTTATGGATTAGGCGTATTCTTGAATGTTCCGCTTAAGAAAATGAGAACGGCTGTATTAATTGACAGAAGCCACCATAAGTTTCCTATATTTAGTGACTACTATGGAACGAAACTTTCCACGATATTGAGAGAACACGTTACTGTTACTCTCGAAGAATTCGATAATGAAGAAGATGCAGCATGGTTAGTCTAAACCATGCTGTTATTTTTTTGATACTTTCAATTTCATTCCCGGCTTAATCCGATTTCCACTTAAATCATTTTCACTTTTAAGCCGACGGACGGATGTTCCATTTTTATCGGCAATATCAGATAATGTATCGCCTTTCTTCACAATATAATACGCTGTACGCGTAACATTAGAGGCACGTTGTTGGCTCTTCTTAGAAGATCTTTCCGTATTACGGGCTAATTTAGCATCTACAAAATCATTCTCTTTTTTTATCAGTAGATTTTGCCCAGGGACAATCTGATTGCCACGCAGATTATTCCAGGATTTTATATCCTGTACGGTTACCTCAAACTTATCAGCGATGGAAGCAAATGTCTCCCCAACTTTAACTTTATATCTGCCATTCTGAAGGAACTCTCCTAAATTTTCAGTCTGACTGACATCTGCCGAAGGTACTGGCGTGTTAAGAGCGGCATACAATTCCTCTGTGGCTATCTTTTTATCTACTACAGGTAAAACTAGTCGTAATGGAGAGTCTTCAGTACCGTTTAATACATTCTTTTTAAAACTAGGGTTCAATGCGCGTAATGTCTCTTTCGACACATGCAAAGCATCCGCTATTTGATTCAGTGAAATCCGTTTATTGATATCTAATGTCTGCGTCCGCAATGAAAGTTCGGTATCCGCCGCATTAATATCATTTTCATCCGCATATTTCATCGCATATGTCATAGCGATAAATTTAGGAATATAGTTTTGGGTCTGTTGTGTCAGATATGGAGCGATATCCCAAAAGGTAGCTTTCTCCTTTCCCGAGCGTTGAATCGCACGGCTAACGGCGCCTTTACCACCATTATAGGACGCTATCGCCAATAACCAATCACCATACTCATCATAAGCTTCTTTCAAGATCTTTGCGATCGCATAACTTGAGGCAATCGGATCCATACGTTGGTCAGTATAACTGTCTACAGTAAGATGATAGGTTTTGGCCTCATAGTACATCAATTGCCATAAGCCTGTTGCTCCGGCACTAGAGATATCACGTGGATTTAAAGATGATTCAACGACACTTAAATATTTCAGTTCCCGCGGCACGCCGACCTCATCCATGATTTTATCAAACAATGGGAAATAGTATTGCCCTAATCCCATCATCCGGCACATATAGGGGTTGTAGTTATCAGATGTATATTTAGCGACCAAATCTTTTACCCGTGGCGAGTAATCCAACGGCACTTCACGCTCGATGGCTTTCAATTTCCGAACCAGCTGTATATCTTCATCTGTAATTTCTGAATCATGCCTGTTATTTCCTGAAGATTTTATACTGTCTAGGTATTGATAAATCTCCTGTTTTTCCTTTTCGATGCTTTTTTGAAAGAAGGTCTGGGTCGCTTCTTTCATGCCTTCTACAGCGCTTTCTTGGGCCATGAGTGGCAGCACATAGCATACCCCTCCTAGTATTGAAATTAACGTCTGTTTTCCGATCATAAATTTACTGTTAAATCCGAGTCTGATTCGTCTGCTGAAAAATCAACAATAATCTAAACGCTTAGAAATGGATTTTAGTATAAAAATGGTTTTCGTCCTATTTTGCTGTAGGTCGAGTATAAAACAAAATACGATTTTGTTCCTCACAAAATCGTATCTATGCTATATGGGATCAAATTTCCCTTATTTGTTATCTTCTACTTCAGATTTTTTTTCAGGTGAAGACTCATCTTTTTGACCTTCTTTAAACTCCTTTACTCCTTTACCCAATCCGCGCATCAATTCAGGAATCTTCTTGCCACCAAATAATAGTAACAATATTACTACAATGACAATTAACTCTTGCCCCCCGATTCCCATGATTAATAATGATGTTGACATAACTATAATTTCTTGTTTTTCAATTCTTTTAAACTAAAACTTTTCTCTTTCATTACAAATGTAATGATAATTATTAAATATAGTAATTATTTCTTATCTCGCCAACCACGACATCGGATTCATTGGTGTTGTTCCTTGTAATACAGAAAATTCTACCATTGGAACACCTGTATCCGAGTCTACATCTGCCGTTCCAATAGTTTGTCCAGTGCTTACTTTCTGTCCTTTTGAAACACTTACTCCAGCCAAATTCATATATACCGTAAAGTACTCACCATGTTTAATCATAACAATACGCTGCCCCATCATCGATACTATACTCAAAACTTCTCCATTAAATACCGCCTTCACGGCCGCACCGCTTGATGTTTGTATTTTAACAGTTTCGTGATCCCAATTGACATTTCTTCCGACACTTTCAGAACCAAACTCTTGCATAATCTTCGCATTAGAAACAGGCCAAGGTAAACTACCGCGGTTAGATCTAAAGTCGTTTGAAAGTTTGACTGCTTCAGGGGTACTACGTAAGACTTCAGAATCTGATTTTCGCGTGGTATTACTGCTTTTCGAACTTGTATTGTTCTTACCTTTTGTATTCGATCCAGATTCATTCGCTTTGCGGTTACGCTCCGCAGCAGCTTCTGCTGCACGACGTGCCGCCTCAGCCCGCCGGCGTTCAGCTTCAATCTCTCTTCTAATGATTTCCTTAATGGCCGCATTAATACGACGTTCCTCTTTTTGCTTTTGTGTAATATCTTTCTTCACCCCACGTTCTGTAACGATCAGATCACTTAATTGTCCTGAAAAAACAGATCGTTGTTGTGATATAGTTCTTTTCTCATTTTCTTGCTCTTTCATCAAAGCAACCTGTTTATTTCGGTCGGCCTGCAATTGAGCGATTTTTTGTTCAATCTGTTTCTTGGTATTTTCAATATCGGCAGCTTTCAGCTTCCTCGAATCGTTGAACTGTTGCAGGTACTTTACCCGTCGGAATCCTTGATTAAAATCCTTCGATGCAAAAATAAACATCAATTTATTGTATGCATTTCGATTTCTAAACGCAAACATCACCATCTTCTCATAGTCACGTTTCATCTTTTCCAACTCAGCCTTCAACTTACTTACGGCAGCCGTATTTGCGTTGATATGCTTATTAATTACAGCTACTTCCGAAGTGATGGTATTTATCTTCTGCTCGCGTAAATTAATTTGCTTACTCAATGCTGTTACTTGTTGTTGGGTCAGTGATTTTTCTTTTGCAATCTCTTTGACCGTATTTTGTAATTCAGCAATTTCACGATTGAGTTTCTCGCGCTGTTTTTCAAGTTCAGCCCGAGTCTGTGCCGACGAAATCCCAATCATGAATAGGAAAGCAGCTATACTAAGTATCGTCTTTTTAAAGTTCATTTACAGTACTATTTTTTGTGTTTGCCATCTTTCTACCCCTATCAGTTTACGCCCAACTTTAGCAAATTAATTGCGAAAGTAATAAATCTAATGGAAATAGACAGCTTCTCATCGGATTACTTTATAACGCGACGATACTGAAAAAGGCATTTCGACTGGTTCATTAAAAGTCACTTTATTGAAATTTATCTCTGTTTTTATCTCTTGGCGCCCATCAGAAATAATCATTTTTAACAGCATCGGAAATTCTTGTCCAGAAGCCATGGCATATTCTCCATAATTAGCTTCCAGCAGCTGTTTTTTGGACAGTTGCGCCAATCTGAATTGATAAGGTCTATTGTTATTATTTAATTTATATAAAAAATCTAATTCATTCAGTCTACCATCTAGCTGGACAGACATCGAGTCCTGTTTAAAATTAACCTGATCGATATCTGACAATAGATTCACAGACAAGTTAGCCAACAATAGATCCTGTAAGTTTCCAAAAGTCAGATCCGGACTGGCAAAACGATAAAGATAATCGAATGGTTTAACCATATATTCACTCTGGAATTTATTTAAGATCTGTACACTATCGGGTGTTATCAGTACCCGAGCCACTTCGATACCTAATGTAGCGGAAATGGAAATCCATATTCTCTTGTCTTTCTCTATTCGAATATTCGAAGTGACATCGTAATTATCCTTGCCAAGGTCAAGACGCATTTTAGCTTTTCCGGAAAAAGTAGAATAATTCAAATTGGTCAAAAAAAGATTCCGTAAGCTGTTTTTCTTTGCTTCCCTTGTATTATCCTTTATGATCAATTCATTCTCAGCTTTGAGGTCAGCATCCTTTAGCAGCTTCTTCTTGGAACTACAAGAAGAAAGCAAAAAGACCACAGCACTCACCCAAACAATTTTATTCCACATAACTTTTAGTCTCAATCTTCTTTTTCAATTTCAGCTTATTTTCTTCGGTATCAACTCCCTTTTCTAAAGCTAAATTCCACTGTTTAACAGCGTCTGTTGTTTTCCCAAGCTTCATTAGAATGTCCCCATAATGTTCCAGCAAAACCGAAGTTTGGGGATTGGTGTTCTTCAGTGCTTTTTGAATCCATACCAACGCATCATCATATTTACCATTCGCGAACAGCACCCAAGCATAGGTATCTTCAAAAGTTCCATTATTGGGTTGCAGCTTCGTAGCCATTGCAGCATATTTTGTTGCCTCATCAAGCCGCTCTTTTCTTAACGACAAATAGTATGCTAAATTGTTCATGGCCGTCACATTTGTGCTATCCAACCGAATAGCTTCGATATAAGCCGCATCAGAAGCTTTGTACATTTTAAGGGAGTTATAAATGTCACCTAATCCCCCATAAATATTAGCTTGCAGAAAAGGAGATTCATCCTGGGCATTATTAAGCGCGGCTTCCATAAACTTGCGGCTATTATCCATATCCTTCTTCATCAGATAAGCCATACTTGTAAAATAAAGTATAGTCGCATTGTTTGCGACATAATGTAAAGCCTCCCCACCATGAGCAATTGCCTGATCAAATTCTCCCTTGTCCATATCCAAGCTCATCAGCATTCGCCAAGCATCAATCTGGTAAGGATTCATACTAACAGCTACCGCTAGGGAACTTTGCGCTGCGGACTTATCGTCTTTCAACCAGAGCACCTGTCCCTTGGCCATATGGCTTTCGGCAATCCGTGGATGAACTTCTACCAAGATATTGGCTAATTCCAAAAGCTGTTCTTTAGTATAAGGGCCTTTTGGATTCAATAAGGTCATTATAATCCTATTTTTATCTGCAAAATCAATTTTTTTGGATTGAAATCCTTGCTTAAGGGCATCGAAAGATAATTTTATCTTTTTATCAAATCGATAAAGATCCGCTAAATCAAAATAAAGAAAATCCTCCTTTGTCGTCTGAATACCCTTATTAATATAGTCCAGCGCAAGCTTTGAATTTTTGGAAAGGTTATAAGCCTGAGCCAGTTGACCATATACCTGAGCAAGAGTAGTGCCCTTATCGGCCCAAGGTTTTAGCAGATCAATTACAGCTTTATAATTCCCGGCATCATTTAACAACACGCTGCCAACCATATCCAATGTATCAGAAACCGTTGCGATTTCTTTTGTTTTATAGAAATACTCTAGCGCGACATCCTTGTAGCCTCCGTTGAATAGGAGCATAATACGTTCACGTTTGAGCGAAGCGGTATTATTATCATCCTGGTCAATTAGCTTATCGAGATAGATTAATGCGCTATCGGCGTCGTTTTTGCTTTTAAAAGCATCAACAGCAAAGCTGAGGTATTCGGGTTTAGATTGGATTTCCAAAGCTTCTTTTATAGCTTCTATCGCACCGTTTTGATTTCTCATCTGTGCAAGCAGAATTGCCTTTGTAAAATAGATATCATCTGCTTGCGGATAATCTGCAATTATGGCGTCCAGAGAGTCCATTCCCGGACCAATTTTCCCCTGCTTCAATATCTCCTGTACGTTTTTGAATCGTGCATCGTATGGTTTCGGCTTTTTATCCGGAGACTGTGCGTGCACTGAGCCCAGTGCCATAAGGAATAAACCAATAAAACTTATAAAAAATTGTTTATCTAAAAAATTCAATCTCATCTACTTCCGCTATAATAATTTAAAAATTCTTCCTGCAATATACTAACTAATGTAACAATAATCATTCGAGGAAGTTGTAAAAATATTGAGATTAGTGGGGTTCGTTTGAAATTCGACTCGTTTTCAACAAAATAAGTAAAATAGATTTTAAAATATAGAATATTAGATGTACCTTTGCAGACCCTTGAGATAAGGGAAAGAAAAATATTTTAATAAATTATTTAAACAAAAGCAAGTGAATACGTTAAGTTACAAAACTGTCTCTGCCAACAAGAACACCGTTAACAAAGAGTGGATCGTTGTTGACGCTGAAGGAGAGATTTTGGGGCGCTTGGCTAGTAACATCGCGAAAGTAATTCGTGGTAAGCATAAGCCTACATTCACCCCTCACGTAGACTGCGGAGATAACGTGATCGTTATCAATGCGGACAAAATCAAATTGACAGGAAACAAATTAGGCGACAAAGTTTACGTTCGCTACACTGGCTACCCAGGTGGTCAACGTTTTGTTTCTCCAAAAGAGTTAATGGCTAAATTCCCTGAGCGCATTATTGAAAAAGCTGTTCGTGGTATGCTTCCTAAAAACCGTTTAGGTCGTCAATTGTTTAAAAACCTTTACGTTTATGCTGGTACTGAGCACAAGCATGAAGCACAAAATCCAAAACCAGTTAAATTTTAAGGAGAATCGTCATGTCAACAACTAACACTTCAGGAAGAAGAAAAACTGCTGTTGCCCGCATTTACTTAACTGCTGGTAGCGGGAACATTATCATAAACGGTAAAGACTTTAAAGAGTATTTCCCAACATTACCTTTGCAATACATCGCTACACAATCATTGAACGTAGCTGGTGAATTAGCAAACTTTGATGTAAAAGTAAACGTTAACGGAGGTGGTATTAAAGGTCAAGCAGAAGCTGTTCGCTTAGCGATCTCAAAAGCTTTGGTTGAACTTAACCCAGAAGTTAAACCTGCATTACGCGCTAAAGGTTTAGTAACACGTGATGACCGTATGGTTGAACGTAAGAAACCAGGACGTCGTAAAGCTCGTAGAAGATTCCAATTCAGTAAACGTTAATCAAAGGAGGATCAAAAAATGGCAAGAACTACTTATCAAGATTTATTGGATGCAGGTGTGCACTTTGGTCACCTTACACGTAAATGGGATCCGAAAATGGCTAAGTACATTTTCATGGAGCGCAACGGTATCCACATCATTGACTTGAACAAAACCCTTACGAAATTAGAAGAAGCTGCTTCAGCTATCAAACAAATCGTAAAATCAGGTCGCAAAGTTTTATTCGTAGCTACGAAAAAACAAGCAAAAGAGATCATCGCACAACAAGCAAAAGAGGTTAACATGCCTTTCGTGACTGAGCGTTGGTTAGGAGGTATGCTTACAAACTTCGCTACAGTGCGTAAGTCTATCAAAAAAATGTCTAACATTGACAAAATGCAAAAAGATGGTACATACGATGTATTGTCTAAAAAAGAGAAGTTGATGATTCAACGTGAGCGTATCAAATTAGAAAACCTTTTAGGAGGTATCGCTGATTTGAACCGTTTACCAGCTGCTTTATTCATCATCGATGTTAAAAAAGAACACATCGCTGTTTCTGAAGCAATGAAATTGAACATCCCTACTTTTGCAATGGTAGATACAAACTCTGACCCTTCAAACATTGATTTCCCAATCCCTGCAAATGATGACGCTAGCAAATCTATTAGCTTAATCGCAGGTATCATTGGTCAAGCAATCCAAGAAGGTTTGGACGAGCGCAAACGCGACAAAGAAGAAGAAGCTGAAAAAGATGCTGCTGCTGCTAAAGCAAAAGCTGACAATGGTGAAGCTTCAGAAGCTAAACGTCCTCGCAAAGCGAAAGACGGAGAATAATATTTTTATTCCAAACCGGATGGCGTAGCGTTAGTTTCTGGAAAAGTTTACTTTTCTTGAACTAGCCTCTCTGTCCGGTTTTTTGGTTTAACAACACTCGTTTATCAAGGAATGTTAAACTTCATATTAGCTTAACATGTTTTAAGTTAATATTGTACAAATTTCAGTCGTAAATAATAATAAAAAGAAATAAACATGTCAGTACAAATTTCTGCATCAGATGTAAACAAATTGCGTCAACAAACTGGCGCTGGTATGATGGATTGTAAAAAAGCTTTAGTTGAGTCTAATGGTGACTTTGAAGCTGCTGTAGATTACTTGCGTAAAAAAGGCGCTAAAGTAGCTGCTAGCCGTCAAGATCGCGACTCTAACGAAGGTGTTATCATCGCTAAAGCTACTGCTGATGGTAAATCAGGTATCGTAGTTGAAGTTAACTGTGAAACTGACTTCGTAGCTAAAAACGCAGACTTCGTAGCTTTCGCTGAAAAAATTGCAGATCTTGCATTAAACAATAAACCTGCTTCTTTGGAAGAATTAAAAGGTTTGGAACTTGATGGAAAAAACATCGCTGATTCTTTAATCGAGCAAACTGGTGTAATTGGTGAGAAAATAGACGTTTCTAAATACGAAACTATCACTGCTGAAAAAGTTATCGCTTATATCCACGGTAACTACCGTTTAGGTGTATTAGTGGGTCTTTCTGCTGATGCAGCTGGTGCTGAAGAAGCTGGTAAAGATGTTGCAATGCAAATTGCTGCAATGAACCCAATTGCAATTGACAAAGATGGTGTTGATCAAAACACAATCGAGCGTGAAATCGCTATTGCTAAAGAGCAAATCATTGCTGAAGGCAAACCTGCTGAAATGGCTGAGAAAATCGCTCAAGGTAAATTGAACAAATTCTTCAAAGATACAACTTTGTTAAACCAAGAATTCGTAAAAGATTCTTCTAAAAACATCGCTCAATTCTTGGATTCAGTTTCCAAAGGATTAACTGTAACTGCTTTCAAACGCGTACAATTAGGCGCATAAGTTTACAGCCATTCTATTCAGAATGGAAATTTTTAAAACAGGAGCTATTCGATGAATAGCTCCTGTTTTTGTTTATATCCCGCCCCATTTATGCCCGAACTATTTTTTCCGCTACACCATGGTTTTTATTTTATCCCAAATTTGTGTAACTTAAGAATACATAAAAACTGGACAGCATATGGGCATGTTAAAGGAAAACGCTTTAAAAGGAAAACGCATTTTAATTACAGGTGGCGGCACAGGCCTAGGAAAAGCGATGACAGATTATTTCCTCGAGCTTGGGGCATCCTGTCTGATCACAAGTCGCAAAGATGACATTATCCAACATACAGCAAACGAATTGTCCGAAAAACATCAAGCGAAATGTCTTGCCATTGCTGGGGATGTCCGCAATTATGAAGATGTCGAGCGCGTAGTTTCCTATGGCTATGAGCAATTGGGGGGAATAGATATCCTCATCAACAATGCAGCTGGAAATTTCATCTCGCCAACAGAACGTTTAAGTCACAGAGCCTTTGAATCTGTGATTGGTATTGTTCTTCAAGGTAGCATAAACTATACCCTAGCATTGGGAAAACGCTGGATTGGAGCCAAAGAACATACTAAAGCGATACTGAGTATCGTAACAACCTATGCCTGGACCGGCTCAGGCTATGTAGTACCTTCTGCAACAGCTAAAGCTGGTGTTCTTGCACTCACCCGATCTCTGGCCGTAGAGTGGGGTAAAAAAGGAATACGCCTCAATGCCATAGCCCCTGGTCCATTTCAAACCTCAGGTGCCATGGAGCGTCTACTCCCGGGTGAATTGGGTGAACTTCTTTCGCCTACCAAACGCATTCCTTTGGGCCGTTTGGGTGAACTACAGGAACTTGCGAACCTCGCCGCTTATCTAGTCTCCGATTATGCCAGTTATATTAACGGTGATGTGATCACAATAGATGGAGGCGAGTGGCTTAAGGGAGCTGGAGAGTTCAATGGACTGGATATTATTCCCGACGATCAATGGGATAATATTGAAAAGATGACCAGAAATGCAAAAAGCACTTAGTAGATATTCCAGCAACAAATAGTTTATTTATAATTATAATGTATCGATATTTAGGAGGGAAAAAGCAGAGCCTTTGATCCATTTTGCTTAGGTTTGTAGTGATTATTTCTCAAATAGGCTTATACGTATGAATTTATCTTTCGCTTCTCAAAAAATCAGGCACAAACAAAAAATAGAACTAGCCAAAGCGGGCTTTGATTTCGCACTAGTCTATATTTCCGAAGGAACACTCGTATCAAAGGTAAATAATTTAAAATTCCCTAAAGAAAACCTGCTTTTTATGAACAGGGATTCCGAAATACTTGAAACAAAAAAAGATTCAATTGTATCTGCACTTTATTTCTCCAGCTCCTATTTCAAAGATCTACACTACATACAGCAAAATTTTAGATTGTTCCACAACCCCGTCGATATCTTTAATTCAAAAACTTTATTAAATAAAAGCCTTTCACTAAAAAAAGAAAACAAAAAAATAATTGAACGCGTAATCTCTCTGATTCAACAATATGAACATGAGGATGCTGTTGTTTCTAGTTTTATTTTCCATCAAACAATGTCGCTTTTCGCCATCGTCGAAAACATATTAAAAGATTTGGAGTTACCGGTTGATGAGTCTTATGATATGGCTCAAGAGATGGAGCAATACATCCAGCAGAATATCTATTTTCCCGATAAACTGCAAATAAAATCTATCGCTGATCAGTTTCAGATATCGGCAAATTATTTTGGTGCATTTTTTAAGAAAAGATATTCAAAAAGCTACAAAATTTACGTAGATGATATTCGTATTGAACTGATTGAAGAGAGATTAGCCTCGAATAAATACAGCATGAGACAAATTGTAGCGGAGCTAGGGTTTAACGATGAAAGTCACCTGACCAATTTCTACAAGAAAAAAAGAAATATTACACCGAGCTCTTATAAAAAATCTAAAAATAGTGCTTAGTTAATGATCAAGCTGTATGATCCCATTGAGATCATGATTTAAAGAACGTTGAATAGCCTCGTCTAAAATCAGAATCTTCTTTCCTTGAAAGGTAGTAGTATCATCACTTTCAAATTTTGAACGGTCAGCATTCAAAGACTCTAATTTCATGGGGAAATAAATTGGATTCTCGTCTTCAGCGCGCCCGATGGTCAATAAAATATTGTAGCCCTGTAGGCGTAAACTCTGTAAAGTCTGATAATTTAAACGCTTGAAGATCATAATTCCTGTTTTAAAATAGAACAAAGATAGATTTACATTGTTTGCCTGCTTCGATCATTTTTTTGTGTTTTATTTTTCAAATAATCCCTCAGATTTCTAATCGCCTAATACCGCAGGAGTAAGCGTTTTGACGAACAAATCCAAAACTTTTTATTGTGAGAACTGTTTTACATATGAATAAAAATTAGCAAGATGATGTCGAAAAAAGAACGTAAAAATGGAAAAGTCGAAGAAGATTATCCGGATATGGAGCAGGACCTTGCTTTTAACGAAGAGCTTGACAGCTATGAAATGGACGTCAACGATAATGATCCAGACTATGATCACCCCGCTGATTACGATACAATAGCCGAGGGCGCTGTCGATGATGATTCAACCTATGACGATTCAAATCCTTTTGTCGGAGACGAATATGCAACTCAAGGTGAACTCGAAGAAGAAGATCTTGATGAGGCAAATATGCGAATTGAGACTTTTAACCATGAAAAGCTTTCGCCTTTAGATAAGAAATTGGCCGAGAATGAGGAAGATTTGAGAGATGACCTTGATGAAGAAGGATATCCTAAAAATGACAGATAGTTTTCCAAAAATAAAATTGCAATAAAAGGGACCGAGGTCCCTTTTTTATTACATAATCAATTAGACTTCGTTTTCAGAATTTCAATCTATTTACCATTCAATTATAAACTAATAACTCCAAATTTTTACGTAAGTTTACTTTGAAGATTATAATTATATGGAAAGTATATTACCCCTCATCCGTATTGTTGACCTAAAAAAATCATACGGAACAAAGGAAATATTAAAAGGAATCAATTTAGATATATTCCCAGGTCAGGTTATCGGATATATAGGTCCAAATGGCGCCGGCAAGTCCACTACTGTTAAAATACTGACAGGACTGATCGAAGATTTCACAGGTACTGTGGAGATTAATGGTATCAATATTCAAGAAGATCTGCTTGCCGTCAAGGCGCTGCTAGGCTATGTTCCTGAAAATGCTGAGCTGTATGAAGTCCTGACTCCCATGGAGTACTTAGATTTTGTTGGTAAGCTGTACGGAATGGAAGACAAAATTATTCAGGAGCGCTCCCTAAAGTTATTGGGTGCCTTTGGTCTTGAACCCAATGCAAATAATAGAATGGACACCTTCTCCAAAGGAATGCGCCAAAAAGTGCTTCTTATTTCAGGTATTATACACAATCCCCAAATTATCATTCTAGACGAACCACTATCTGGCCTTGATGCCAATGCGGTCATATTTGTTAAGGAACTCATTTCTTTGCTTGCAAAGGAAGGAAAGACTATTTTCTATTGCTCCCATATGATGGACGTTGTTGAAAAAGTCTCCGACAGAATTTTACTTATAAACCAGGGAAGTATTATTGCCGATGGTACGATTGAAGAATTAAAATCCGACCCTAACGAATCGTTGGAACATATATTTGCAAAATTAACCAATAGTGACAGTAGCGCGTTAGATGCTTCAAATATCATTACAGCAATTCAATAACATGGAAAAACTCATCTTACGGTTTATTCTTCTTTTCCGTGGCATCTGGAAAAGTTTAGGAATTAACTATGAACAATTTAAGGTCATTTTAGAAACGAAAATGACCTTAGAAAATAGAAAACCTATTAGCTTCCGGAAGCGCAACTCAGGCAAATCCTCTTCCTCCTCCTCCATCATACAATTTGTATTGTATCTCATATTCGGCTTGATATTCATGGCCATTATTTTATCAATTCCAGATAGATATTTGGCTGTTTCGATTATGCTACTAAGTTTTATCAGTATGCTGAGCATTACGTTGGTTTCCGATTTTTCTCCTATACTTTTAGATACGCGAGATCAATATATCATTATGCCAAGGCCGGTCGATGATAAGACCTTGGCTATTTCTCGAATTACTTTTATTGCAATTAAGCTCTTTAACCAAGTCATCGCTTTAACTTTGCCTGTACTTATCTATGTCGCATTCGACTGGGATATAGGCTCTGTCCTTATTTTATGCTTACAACTTATACTATGTACATTAATCGCGCTGATATTTGTCAATGGATTTTATCTGATTAGCATCAAATATCTCCCCATACAAAAGTTTAAAGATGTCATTACTTATATACAGATCGGTCTCTCACTGGTTCTTTTCCTCTCCTATTATCTTGGTCCAAATTTGATCCAATCTATTGTAGAATCTCATTTGACCATGGAACAGCTTCGATTCCTTTGGCTATTCCCTAGCACTTGGATCGCATCTTTCCAGCCGCTGATCCTTGGCAATAGCAGTTTGCCGATTATCTTCTTATCAGCACTGGGTATATTAGCTCCTCTTGGTGGCATCTATGCTTGCAGCAAACTATTTTCGCGAGGATTTAATGCCAAAATAGCTGCGCTCGCAAGTGCCGATAACCTTCCGAACGAAAGCTCGCCGATACTCCTAGATAATACAATCAAATTCCCTTTATATAAAAAGCTTGCTGCAAAGGTATGTTCATCACCGGTTGAAGAGGCCGGATTTAGCATTGTGTGGCTTATAAGTTCGAAAACAAGAGAATTCAAACAGCAACTTTATCCCTCATTGGCCTATCTGCCTATTTACTTTGTTTTTCTATTTCTACGTACAGGAGATGATCTCCCCATGGCCGGAAAGATATTAAAACTCCGGGATTCAGGCCTGTATATTGTCATGTTTTATCTTTCTTTGCTCACCATATTAACCGTCTTTCATCTTATTACCCAGAGTAATAAATATAAGGCTGCCTGGATATACCACATAACACCTATACAAAAACCAGGGCAATTAATGACTGGCGTTCTTAAAGCATGTCTTATTAAATATGTTTTGCCATTCAATATCCTATTTCTTTGTATATGCATACCCATATTTGGTATCTCTTCTCTTAATGATCTATTATTGTCTTCTGCAATCGGGGGCATCGAAAGTATTCTCGTTATGCTTTTTCTTGTTAAAAATTATCCATTTTCAAAAGCGAATCATTCCAGTTCAAAAACAGTGACTAATCTATTGATATTAGGGCTATTGGGGCTTCTGGGATATTTGCATAAAACAATCTTCCATTATGAGACTTTAATTTGGATCTTGGCCGGGTTTGGATGGATTGTATTTTTTCTTATGTTAAAATATCTACAGAGAGAGGATTGGAAAAGCCTAGCCTACGACGACAATTGACAACACAGATAAAAAAGCAAAATAGGGTCAGTATAGGTCTTATATTCATTCATAAAATATTATCAATGAAACAATACAAACATCGATGTACTATTGTCATCGTCGAAAAGTGGGTATTGTGATAACAGGGAAATACATTCAATCATAAAAAAAGCATCAATCTTAACAGACTGATGCTTTTAGTAGCGGGGAGCAGAATCGAACTGCCGACCTTTGGGTTATGAATCCAACGCTCTAACCATCTGAGCTACCCCGCCGTTTCGGTATGCAAATATACCACTTCATGCGTCAATTCAAAAGATTTTTTTATTTTTTTATCAATTCTTACCTATTTAAAACTCGTATTAAACACAACAAACTCATTTTTAACTCAATAAATTTATTATTGAAAAATAGAAACTGACATTGAAAAAATTGATAGTCCTAAAAACAACATCTTTATCAAAAAACAGGGGCAACTTTTTATAAAAAAACTTGCAATAACAAAATAAATATGTATTATTACAAATAATAAGTTGATGCAATAAAAAGCAATTTTGGAAGAGATTTGTAGCGGGGAGCAGAATCGAACTGCCGACCTTTGGGTTATGAATCCAACGCTCTAACCATCTGAGCTACCCCGCCATTTTGGGAATGCAAATATAGCTTATTTTTGATTTAAACAAACTAAAATTTAAAAAAACATTTTTATGGCAGATAAAATAAAATTCCAACTAGAATATATCATCAACTCTTCACCTAGAATTTTATTTCCGTATTTGCAAGAACCAAACGAATTGGCGCAATGGTTTGCAGATGATGTAAACTATAAAGACACCGTTTATACTTTCATTTGGGATGATGAACCTCACCGAGCAAAAATTGTGGCATCGAAAGAAAACAAATCTGTACGCTTTAAATGGCTCGATGATGATCCCTATTATTTCGATCTGGAGATCGATCAGGACGAGCTAACGAATGATGTTGCTCTTAAAATAACAGATTACGCTAAAGAAGAAGACCTTGAAAATAGAAAATTAATTTGGAAAAATTCAATAGTCTATCTTCAAAGTGTTATAGGTGCATAAAAAAGCCTATCTTTGCAATATATTTCCAGGAAGGGCTCCTATAAGGGTTCCTTCGCTGGAAGATGCTTTAATGTAAAGGCATCAATTTGCTTTGCGTCACGGATGAAAAAAGTTCATTTACTTATTCTTCAAGCTTTCATAAAACCATTCATTGTCACATTCTTTATTGTGATGTTTGTCTTATTAATGCTTTTCCTATTCAAATACATTGATGATTTGATTGGAAAAGGATTTGAATGGTATACAATCATGGAGTTAATTGGTTATCAGTGCGTTGTTCAAATTCAAATGGCAATGCCTTTATCCATGCTTCTCTCTTCCATTATGACTTTCGGAAATCTTGGTGAAAGCTATGAATTGGTGGCGATCAAGGCGGCTGGTGTTTCTCTGCGCAAAGCGATGACTCCTCTATTTGTTCTCGTAGCCATCTTCGCAACAAGTTCTTTCTTATTCTCCGACTATATCCTTCCCGTCGTGAATTTGAAAATGGGAACCTTACTTACAGATGTCCGAAATAAAAAGGCGGATTTTCTGATTAAACCCGGAATCTTTAATAATACTATCCCTGGCTACTCCATTCGCGCCAGAGGGAAAAACAAAGAAGGAACGATTCTTTATGACTTGATGATCTATGATCATCGTGGTGGCAATACAGCCAATAATGTGCTTATAGCTAAAGAGGGATATATCTATAACTCCCCAGACAACAATTATATGATCCTAAAGCTTAAGGATGGTATACGTTATGAGGAAGCTCGGACAAAAAACTCCAAAACCTACGACCCACGCCAGCAATTTACCCGATTTAAGTTCAAGGAAACAGAACAAAAGTTTGATATGGGAAGTTTCCAACAGGGCAAAACAGATGAAAATCTTTTCAAAAGCCACCATGCCATGTTAAATTTGAAACAGTTGGATATGTACATCGACTCCAACCATATCAAAATCGACAGTATGGGCAAAGCAATTACACGTACGTTAGACACCCGATATAATATCTATTCGAAATATTTTAGTGCCAATCAACCCGGACAGCCAAAAGTCAAAGAAGCTAAAATCAAGCCTTTTAAAAATTTGCTCACAGATCTTGTACCTCAGGAGCAGCGTTCGCAGATCACGATGAATGCGTTAAACCAGCTTAATTATTTAAAAGAAGATTTAAATGGCCGTACACTTGAGTTTAAAGATTACAAATCGAAAGATATTCGCTATCGTATTGAATGGCATCGCAAATTTACCCTGGCTGTCTCCTGTCTTTTATTATTTGCTATCGGAGCACCGCTAGGAGCCATCATCAGAAAGGGCGGCCTCGGTCTTCCTGTTGTTATGGCTATTATTTTCTTTTTGATCTATCACATTATCTCGACAGTAGCAGAAAAAACGGCTAAAGATGGCGCCATATCATCAGCCGTCGGCATGTGGATGGCAATTATTGTCTTGACACCCCTTGCCGCATTTTTGACGTACAAGTCGACTACAGATTCTGCTTTATTTGACATTGATCAATATAAATTAAAGGCAGAGGCTGCATGGAAATGGGTGAAAGAAAAGTTTGGAAAAAAGAATAAATTAAAGGAATCACATTAGATTGTGACAACGCTATTATAAATAAATTTAGATTCTACACTAACTTTGTACCAATTACAATATATCAATAAATGGATTTCAAATTAAACACGATCGAAGAAGCGATCGCTGATATACAAGCAGGAAAAGTAGTAATCGTCGTGGATGACGAAGATCGCGAAAATGAAGGAGATTTTGTCACTGCTGCCCGCAATGCTACTCCCGAAATCATAAACTTTATGGCAACCCACGGCCGTGGATTAGTATGTGCCCCAATTACAAAAGAAAGAGCTGAGGCTTTACACCTCGATTTAATGGTTGGGCAAAATACCGCGGTATATGAGACTAACTTTACGGTTTCCATTGACCTGCAAGGATATGGCTGTACAACTGGAATTTCAGCATCAGATCGTTCAAAAACAATTAAAGCAATGATCGATCCTAATATTCATTATGAAGAATTAGGAAGACCAGGACATATTTTCCCACTAATCGCAAAAGATGGCGGTGTATTACGTCGCACAGGACATACCGAAGCGACTGTTGACCTTGCTCGATTAGCTGGTTTTGAACCTGCTGGTGTATTGGTTGAGATTCTAAAAGAAGATGGTGAAATGGCCAGACTTCCAGAACTCATGGAAGTTGCTAAGAAATTTGATTTAAAGATCGTTAGTATTGAAGATCTTATTGAATACCGGCTTAAACACGATTCTTTAATTAATGAAGAAGTTACTGTTAATATGCCTACCCAATATGGCGATTTTAAAATGAAAGCCTTTACACAAAAGGATACTGGTGAACAACATTTGGCGCTTTATAAAGGCGAGTGGAATGAAGATGAACCTATTTTAGTACGAGTGCACAGCTCTTGTGTTACGGGTGATATTTTTGGTTCTTGCCGTTGTGACTGTGGACCTCAATTGCACAAAGCAATGGAAATGATCCAGCTAGAAGGCAAAGGTATCATTGTCTATATGAATCAAGAAGGTCGCGGCATCGGACTGATCAATAAGCTACATGCTTACAAATTACAAGAAAATGGCTTGGATACGGTAGATGCCAATGTGCAATTAGGATTTAAGGCAGATTTAAGAGATTACGGTGTAGGAGCCCAGATTCTTAGAAATCTTGGCGTCACCAAGATGCGCCTGATGTCAAATAACCCAACAAAACGAGCTGGTTTAGTAGGCTATGGTCTTGAAATCGTAGAAAATGTGCCCATTGAAATAACTGCAAACCCCTTTAACGAAGAATATTTAAAAACTAAACGGGATCGTATGGGGCATACGATCATGAAAAATCTATAAAAAAGTTCAGAAAAAGCGGTGTTAAAAAACATCGCTTTTTCTTTGGACTATAGCTCAACAACCTTCCTTCATAGTAACCTTCTTTTTATGATCTTGCAATGGCAGTACTTTCCATAAATAAAAGTAACTTTATACTATGGAACAACAAGGGAAACATATCATCTTTTTCGATGGTGATTGCTTGATTTGTAATCGCTTTGTTCAAATACTATTAAGGATAGATCGCAAAAAGAAATTCTTATTTAGTTCCCTGCAATCTGAATTAGCGCAGACTGCGCTAGCAAATATTCCCAAAAACATAGACTCCATCGTTTACTTATCTCCAACAGGCAGCTATATTAAAAGTGAAGCTGTTCTCAAGATTTGTAAACAATTGGGGTTTCCTTACAATGCATGCTATTTGTTTAATATCTTACCGCTTAAGTGGAGAGATGCACTTTATGATTACTTTGCCAAAAACCGTTATCGATGGTTTGGAAAGAATGAATGTTGTACCATACCGACGAAGATTGAGCGACAAAGATTCATTTAATCAGGCAACAATTATATGAAGGTGAAATTTAGCAAACTTTAAATTTTATTTGTGACCATTAAATTTACATCGATGAAAAATTCACTTTTAATTGACAGCGCCTATATCAATGGGAAATTTATTATATCAAAACATACTTTTGACGTGGTAAATCCTGCGACAGGAAAAGTTATTGCTTCGTTGCCCGATCTAAAAGTAGTTGATTGCACGAAGGCTATAATTGCTGCGGACAAAGCTTGGAGAAGCTGGAAAAACATAACGGTAACGGAACGTTGTAACATCGTTCGTAAATGGTACGATCTTATTCAACAGCATAAAGATGATCTAGCAGAGATCATGACCTTAGAAAGCGGTAAGCCTTTGAACGAATCTAAAGTTGAGGTTGACTACGGCAGTTCCTTCGTAGAATGGTTTTCGGAGGAAGGAAAAAGAGCCTATGGAGAAACGATACCTGCTCTTAAAAAGGAAAATAGAATGCTGACCATTAGACAAGGCGTTGGTGTCGTAGCTGCTATCACGCCGTGGAATTTCCCTTTAGCAATGATTACCAGAAAAGTAGCTCCAGCATTGGTCGCAGGTTGTACTGTTGTGCTAAAACCAGCCTCCCAAACCCCATTTTCTGCTATTGCATTAGCCAAATTAGCGGAAGATGCAGGCCTACCTAAGGGTGTATTTAATGTCATTACGGGAAAAGACAGCGCTGGTATCGGAAAGGAACTAGCAACGAATGATCTAGTCAGAAAATTATCCTTTACAGGCTCCACCGAAGTAGGGAAAACACTTATTGAACAGTCAGCCTCAAACATCAAAAAAGTATCTATGGAGCTCGGTGGTAATGCCCCATTTCTAGTTTTTAATGATGCCGATATTGATGCTGCCGTAGAAGGTGCCCTCGCCGGCAAGTTTAGAAACTCTGGACAGACATGTGTATCTATTAATAGATTTCTAGTTCAAGAAGATGTTTATGATGAGTTTGCGCTGAAACTTACACAGGCCGTTAGTAAACTGAAAGTTGGCAATGGGCTTGATAAAGGTGTTCAGGTCGGTCCACTCATCAATGCAAAAGGTTTAGAAAAAGTACAGCATCATGTCCAAGATGCCTTAAATCACGGCGCAGAATTGGCTACAGGGGGCGAGGTAATCAAAGATCTGTTCTTCCAGCCTACTGTTCTGACCAACATTCCGAAAGAAGCACTTATATTCCGGGAAGAGACCTTTGGTCCAATCTGTGCCCTTTTCAGCTTCAAAACAGAAGAAGATGGAATAGCAATGGCTAACAATACTGAATTTGGTCTAGCTTCCTATTTTTATAGTACAAATATCAATCGCTGTTTTCGGGTCGCAGAACAACTTGAAGCTGGTATGGTAGGTGTCAATACAGGCCTTATCTCAAACGCAGCCGCACCTTTTGGCGGAGTAAAACAATCGGGAGTCGGTCGAGAGGGATCTAAACATGGCTTGGATGAATATATGGAATTAAAATATCTCTGCTTCGGTGGAGAATAAAAAAGGAGCGAATGCTCCTTTTATTTTTTTAGAAAATCCATTAATTTTTCCCGTGTTGAACTAAAAGATAAGGCATCCCCTACTTTCTGATAGTTTTGTTTATCCACACAAGCCGGATAAGCATATTTAGCGAAAGTGAGCTTATTATCATCCCTTATAAAAAGTTCCATTAAATCGACAATTTCGGAAACACGAAGCCGCATATCTTTTAACTCTTGAGCGGCTATTGCGAGTCGATCTTGATCATTTTCTTTCTGATTCAACAGATCGTTCAATCGATTGGAATCTGTTTTATCCATCCGATTACTGTCAAATTGATTATTATCCTCATTCTCTGAATATCCGCTGTCGTTTTCTGCGCGGTCGCGATAAATCTCCCGATCTCCTGATGGTCGATATTCATCGTCGATCTCCTGTCCGTTATCATATCCATCCCGGTTATTATAAGGTAAATCTCCTCGGTAATTGTCCTTATTATAACGTCCGATAGGATTCATAGATTCTAAAATAATTCCTCTATTTCCACGTCTACTACTGACAGAAAACACAACATCCATATATTGCCCATTTCGATTAACAAGTTGAACACCGCTCCCATTAAGTGTACGCCGCTGACGGTCAGCAAAAACAATCTGTAAATCATAACGTGGACTTGTCAAATTAGCCACACGGAGATCCGTTGAAGCTCTATTATTGTACAAAACGTTATTGATATAAAGAAAAAAAGGAGCATCTGTAGAATAGATATTTAGAGCTCCGCCGACCGGTCTATACCGCTGTGCAAATCCAGCTGTTGCCACGACAAGCAACAAGACCATAACCAAAATTTTTCTGTACATAATCCTCTTCAATTTATATTCGTTCGACTACAAAGAATATAAAAGGATTAAGAAAACAGAGAATTTAATATTTGGCACTAGGCACTCTTGTTCCTGAACTTCTTATAAAGTTTTACAGCCATCATCAGAGCAATAGATAAGATTAAAAGTCCTAAAACACCAAATATCCAATTTAGGGCTGATTTTAGAACAACTGTAAATACAATTGCAAATAATAAAACTGTGGCAAGTTCGTTCCAAAGTCTTAATTTCGTTGAAGACCAGTTGGACGACTCACTTTGTAATTGAAACATGATCCGCTGACAGGAAAAATGATAAAGAATTAATCCTAAGACGAATGTAAGCTTAACATGCATCCAGCCCATCGTCAGCAAACCAGGATTAAGATAGAGCATCACAAGAGCTGCTACAATAGTGAGGTACATGGCGGGCGTTGTGATAATCCACCACAGTTTACTTTCCATTAAAGTAAATTGTCTATGCAAAATCCCATATTCTTCAACTGACTTAGATTTCGCTTCTGTATGGTAGATGAATAGTCGTACAATATAAAACAATCCAGCCATCCAACAAACTACAAAGATAATATGAACCGCTTTCGCATACAAATAGACCATAGTTACAAAAATAAGAAAAGTTAATAGTAATCAATATCTTCAATTGCCAATTGCATAAATCTTACATCCAATATACAAAAATTGAAATGTCGTATTCTTGAATAAAGAAATAACTGACTTAAAATAACAAAGGACTTGCACAAGCAAGTCCTTTGTTATTAAATAATACGCAAAACTAATAGCGAAACTCTTTCACTACCTCAATGGCATATTTTACATTATCAAAAGGAATATCTGGCATAATACCATGGCCCAAGTTGAAAATAAAGCCATTTTCGCCTCTCATGCGTTCAAATAAGTCTATGATTTTCTTTTTGATAACAGATTTATCGGCGTAAAGAACAAATGGATCCAAATTCCCTTGGACAGCAATACCTTGTGGTAGAGATTGTTTCATGTTTTTTAAATCTGCATTCCAATCAATAGAAACAACATCAGGTTGTGCTTCGACCATCATAGGTGCAAAAACAGACGATCCTTTGCAAAAGGAAATGACTGGAATATCCTTACGATTTAACTTAGCGATAATCTGCTTATTATAATAATGCGAAAAATCACGGTAATCATTCCATGATAGAGCCAAGGCCCAGCTATCAAATAATTGAATCGCATTTACGCCAGCAGCAATCTGCATGTTCAGATATTCAACCGTGACATCGGCGATCTTTTGAAGAATCATATGCGCCAATTCAGGCTGATTATTCAACATCAACTTAGTCAGCTTAAAATCTTTTGAAGATCCACCTTCAACCAAATAACTCAAGATCGTAAATGGAGCTCCTGCAAATCCGATTAGGGGAATACGATTATCAAGACGCTGCTGGATTACTTTGATGGCATCAGCAACATACTGCAATTTATCCAAACAGTTGGTGGACAAAGCTTCTGCATCCTTTATAGAACGAACAGGATTAGAAAAACGAGGGCCTACGCCTTGTTCAAAAGACAGATCCCCTCCCATCGCTTCAGCTGTGACTAAAATATCAGAAAATAAAATAGCCGCATCAATGCCTAGCAAATCTACCGGAAGCATAGTGACATCCGCAGCAATTTCTGGTGTTTTGCACATCTCCAAAAAGGAATATTTATTCTTGATATCCCAATATTCCTTCATAAAGCGTCCAGCTTGACGCATCATCCACACAGGAGGTCTTTCCGTTTGCTGCGAAAATGCAGCTCTAATCAATAAGTCGTTTTGTAAAGTAGTACTCACTATAAATGTTTTGAAATTTCGTTTTCTATTTTTGTAATAATGCTGTTCTGTCTAGCCGTCAGATGTAACTTATTGGCAACATCTGTATAAGCTCTCGCTCTTTCATAATCCAACTTTCGCAACGCTATATTTGCCAGATTAATCATAACCATCCCCTTTTCATTATCTTTTTTCCAAGGCAGACGCGAAGCTAGCTGAAAATGATATTCAGCCTCATCGACACGTTCTTCTTTAAGCGCAATATTTCCCATCATAAATTCATAGAAATTGCGTCTGCCTTTACGAAGTGCGTCGGGATTCCTTATCTCAGCGAGCAAATTTTTTGTCTTTTCATAATCTTGCCTATGGAAAGCCTGCGTTGCCAAAAAAACGGACCCTTCTCTAAAATGACTCCAAATCAAGTAGCCAATTCCACCTGCTATTAGCACAGCAGTTTGATAATGCCCTTGGTATAAGCCATAGCCCAAAAACAATGCAGCAATAAAAATAACGGCTATTCTAGCCCTGATCGTCATCATCTCTTTCTACCTATGCGTTATTGTCGGTAAACTTATAACCAACACCTCTGATAGAATGGAAATAGATAGGATGTTTTTGATCTGGCTCGAAATATTTCCGGAAAGTTAGGATAAAGTTATCGATCGTACGTGTCGATGGATAAACATCGTAATTCCATACGGTCTCCAATATTTGCTCACGCGATACAGCCTCATTACGCCTTTCAATCAACAGCTTCAATAACATCGTTTCTTTCTTGGTCAAAGAAGTGATGGTACCATCCGCATGATGCAGTTCATAAGAATTAAAATAGATCGTTTTATCACCGATTTGGTAAGAATTTAACTCCTTCAGATCGTCCGGTTTCATACCACGACGCACCAGATTTCCGACACGAAGGATCAGTTCCTCCAAGTTGAAAGGTTTTACCAAATAGTCGTCAGCTCCCTTTTTAAGACCTGTAATTCGATCCTCGCTGCTATTTTTCGCAGTTAAAAACATGATAGGAACTTCAGTGTTTTGCAGTCGAATAGTTTCAGCAACTTGGAATCCATCAATTTCCGGAATCATCACATCTAAAACCACCAAGTTGAAACGTTCTTCCTTGAATACCTTTAATGCTTTTTTTCCGTCGGTAGCCGTAGTAACACGGTAACCTTCCATTTCGAGATTCAACTTGATAGCTTCTAACAAGTGTTCTTCATCTTCGACAAGTAATATTCTTTGTTTACTTTGCATTTCTTTCAAATGTTACTTCAAAAATACTCCCTTTAGGAGTGTTATCTTTAACTTTTATGGTCGCGTCGTGTTTCTGCAACACAGTTTTCACGATATATAACCCCAAACCTGTACCTTTGGTTTTCCGTGTCGCTTCACTACCCACGCGATAAAACTTATTAAAGATAAGTTTTTTCTCCTCATCACTGATACCGATACCATGGTCAGCAACAGAAAAAATTATTTTATTATTCTCCGTATATAATTTCACATCCACCATAGCACAAGCCGGTGAATACTTAATAGCATTTTCAATTAGATTGGTAACTACATTGCTTATCGCAAACTTATCAGCATGAATAATAATATCCGCTTCCAAATAAGGTTTCAAAACTTGCGAACTACAAGAATTCTTTTGAAGCCTGTCAACGATCTGCTCTACCAAAGAAGTAAAATTAAAATCTTCTTTCGGCATACTGTAATTGCGGCTGTCCAATTTGGTGGTCATCAACACATTTTCCACTAAATCATCTAAACGTTCGATATCCTTTAGTGAATTCCTCAAGAATGTCTGCTGCTGTTCCTTATCCAGATCGCGTCTCAAAATCGTTTGAATATATAATTTGACAGAAGCCAACGGTGATTTCAGTTCATGTGTAATAGCCAAAAGAAAATTCTGCTGTTGCTGTAATAATTTTTGTTCTCTTTCAACCAGTCGCTTCAAGCGCCATGCTCCCCATAAAAAGATGATCAAAAAGAATATTCCTTCTCCTATAATCATGTTCTTTTTACTAGGATCAAAGCGAATAAACATCACTCCCCACCATATCAGTTGCATAACCGCGTAGAACAATAGAAAATAAAAGAGTAACAGCGCTTTCTTCATGTGACAAAAATAGGTATTCACCCATGTATTCGGAAATATCCGAAGGATTATGACACAAAGAAGAAAATTAACCGATTCGCAATAAGACTAAAATCATCAAACAGTCATATAAACAATCGGAAAAGCGATATCGCTAAAAGTGACCTTTAATTTCATCACTGGATAACCCAACTGACTTGGAATTTTAGGTTAATTTGTTTTAATTTTGCATATGTTTAATCACGAGAAAAAAGACATTTTCTTCGACCTCGATCATACAATATGGGATTTCGATAAAAATGCCGAAGAAAGTCTGCACGAGCTATATTTTAAATACAAGTTTGATCACTTGTTCAACCAAGATTCATCCACTCGTTTTATAGAAACTTATACGGTTAATAATCATCGACTTTGGGGACTCTATCATCATGGAAAGATCTCAAAACCGGAATTAAGGAAAGCACGGTTTGCGGATACATTTACAGAACTTGGTGTGGATCCTGAATTATTTCCTGAGGAATTTGAACTGGAATATCTCGCTATCTGCCCCCAGAAAACAAACCTGTTCCCTCACGCACATGAAACGCTAACGTATTTAGGTGACAGATACAATCTTCACTTGATATCTAATGGCTTTAAAGAGGCTTGTGAGACCAAACTGGAAAAGAGCAACCTAAAAAAATATTTCAAAAATATTTTTATTTCAGAGGTCATCGGTGTGAACAAACCCGATCCCCGAATATTTGAGTTTGCTATGACGACTGCTCAAGCGCAGGCGCATCAATCACTGATGATTGGAGATAACCTTGATGCAGACATCCGTGGAGCTGCAAATGTAGGTATGGATGCCATTTTCTTTAATCCAAATATCGTCGAAAAACCAGCAGATGTATCGCATATGATCATCGATTTAAAAGAACTGCAATCGATACTATAAAAAATAGAAAAAGCAGCTTAAAGCTGCTTTTTCTATTTTAGAACCTTTACGGTAATATTCTTAAACCAGACATCGTTTCCGTGATCCTGAAGACCGATAAGCCCTGATTTGCTATCGCCACCAACATGACTCAACAATTCAAAAGCCAATGGCCATTTCTCTTCGCTGAATTTACTTTTTTGCAATAGATCAATCCACGACTTATCCCATAAAGTATATTCAACAACTTTTACACCGTTTTGAAAATGTTCAACCTTTCCATTATTTACTCTGATCTTAACTTTGTTCCACTCACCATAAGGTTTGCCGTTTTGCGGCTTAGCAGGTATCATGTCGTATAATGAAGTGGATTTACGGTTTCCGTCAACCCCCATTTTAGCATCAGGATGATTTTCATTATCCAAAACCTGACATTCTGGAGAGGAGATATAAATCGGTTGTCCTTCAACTTCTTTTGCTAAAAAGAAAATACCTGAATTAGCCCCTTTAGCAACTTTCCACTCCATTTCCAATTCGAAATTCTTGAAATCATGTGCAAACACCAAATCTCCACCTTCTTCTTTACCAACATTGGCTTGGCTGTCAAATTTGATCGCTCCTTCGTTAATCACCCATCTTTTTGGGACTACAGTTTTGTCGTAACCTCTCCATCCTTCCATAGAAGTACCATCAAAAATAACATAAGCACCGGCTTTATTCTTTTTAAATTTCTTGATATCTACACGTGGTAAATCTAAGATTTTGTAAGCAGGAACCTCTTTTTTCGCTTGCGCTACGGCAGTATTAAGATGTGCTGAAAAAGCAATCACCGATACCGCAAGAACTGTTTTTAATAACTTCATTCTTTTTAGTTTTAGGTTTGTTTTAAAATTAAATTTAAGCATTTGGGCTTATAAAGAGGAATATTTTTTAATATTCCTCTCCTCCACCCATTTCATTTGTATTTGACACTTTCTTTTTTGATTTGTTTAAATCTTGGCTACCGAATCTGTAAGAAAGTGATAGTGTGAACATTCTCTTCATCCAACGATGCTCAAAATTAGAACTTAATTGCGGTGTTTCGGTAAAGCCCTGCATTTTTCTTGTGTTAAATACATCCCTGACATTAAACATGATGGACGCTTTCTTATTTAGCACATCTTTTTTCAAAGCTATATCAACACCCTTCATTGCATTCATCTTTCCTTGTGCCATCACCCGGGAGGAATTATATTCGCCACGAACTTGAGCGGAGAACGTTGGCGTGAAACGATAATTAGCCGTTAAATTGGTATTGTAGGCAAATCCATTGGATGCTTTAACGTTATAAGCCTCATTAGCTTTATAATTAATATTGATCAGATTAAGATTGAATGTAAAATCAAAGTCCTTTGTTGCATTTACTTTAGAAATAAATTCAAATCCGGAGAGATTTCTGCTTGTCAGGTTTTCCCATCTACTATAGGTTACGCTACTCAATGTGTCAACAAAATAAACATAAGGCTGCATCACCTCACTTGTATGATTAAAATATGCGGAGGAAATCAAATTCACCTTCCCAAAGGTTTTTGCAAAACTAAGTTCAAATCCGTGCACGTCCTCGGGTTTAAGATTTGGATTTCCCTGCCGTCTGTTCATATCATCCGACACATTCAAAAATGGGTTGACTTGCCAGCCTCTCGCACGCTGTACCCGTCTAGAATAACTCAATTGAATCTTATCCCCATCTTCACCTACATTATAAGTCAAAAATACGGTAGGATATAACCTAAAGAAATCTTGTTTTGCTTTCGTCTCCTTATCGACCACATCCGGATCTTTTGAAAAATAGGTAGAACTCAGGTTAAACTGCTCTGCACGCAGACCGACTTGATAACCGATCTTATCGGACAGTTTGCCCTGATAATTTGCATATAAGGCATGAACAGTAGAAGTAAAATCAAAGTCATTACTGATACCGTAGTCGGTTAAATATTTCCCACTGGCAACAGCCAAGGTATCTGAAAGCTGGGTGTCGAATGATTTCCTGATCTGAGAGCGATAACCGGCCTCAAACTTACTATCTTCCGAGAAAGGTAAAACATAATCTGCCTGGATATTTATATTTTTTCCATCTTCTGAGCTCACATTATTCCGGCCCGTGCTAGGAGTACCAGAATCAAATTGCTGTAAAAAAACATTCGTGCCATCTTCTTTATCCCTTCCATAACTCGCATTGGCCGTGAGTTCCTCTCCAGACCTTTTAAATTGATGTCTAAAGTCCATCGTAAACTCGTAGCCCAAATCATCTTCAACCTGTCTAGAGGTTCTCGTACTCGTGCCAGATAAGGTTGGGTGATTAATATAACGATACCACAAGTCCTCTCCACGATTATTATCCCTTACGCTAACATTACCAGAAAGACTCAATGAAGTCTTATCAGAAAGATTATAGTCCACCCCCGCTTTTATTGTATGACTATTACCTTTCCTCGACGATTCAGAATTATTCGATATCTGGCTATTATTGTTTTTAAATATATTATCCACAGCGCCGCTTCCAACCATATTGCGCTTGTTGAAATTATAAGATCCAAAATAATTAAACTTCCGGTCTCGATAATTCAAAGTCAATCCGGCCATATAATTATCATAAGACCCAGCTGAAGTATTTACAGATCCATTTAATCCCGTCCTCACATTTTTCTTAAGAACGATATTGATTATCCCTGTCTGACCTTCCGCGTCATATTTAGAGGAAGGGTTGGTAATAACCTCAACTTTATCAATTGAATTAGCTGGTAGACTTTGTAGCAAAGAAGTAACATCACTCCCCGCAAGGGCTGATTCTCGCCCATCTATTAGGATCTTCACACTACTTGATCCACGCAAACTGACAGATCCGTCCTGATCAACCTGCAAAGTGGGCACATTTGCTAGCACATCGGTTGCTGTCCCACCGGCACTGACCAGGCTCTCCCCAACGTTGAAGGTTTTACGGTCTATACCGATTTGCATTGCCGGAGCTCTCGCCTCAATCACAACTTCATTCAGTAAATTACCTGTAGATTTCAAAGCAATTCGACCCAGATCTTTGCTTTTAGTACCGACAACCTCCACACCTTGGATAGTTTGTGTCTCGTAGCCGATATAAGTGATACGAAGATTATATTTACCAGGTTTGATATCAGATAACAAAAGAAATCCTTGATCCACGGACTGAGCGCCTTTAACAAAGGCGTTATTGCTGGCATCCAAAAGTGCTGCACTGGCCGAAGAAATAGGTTTAGAAGTTTCGCTATCGACTACAATAGCTTTGATCTGGCCTTTTTGAGCAAAAAGAACAAAAGGCAAAAAGAATAAAAATAAGAAAGATTTAAACGATTTAGCGTTAAAAAACATGCTTCAGCTTAGTTTATAGTTATAGTGCAAAGAAAACTAAAACTTATAGACAAAATTGAAGCGTAACCATATTATTACGGTAACAAAAGAATAGCAAATTACTCCACAGAGACTGTTAATCCTTCCGCTTTCAGGATCTTACGATAGATTTCCATTTCTGTATAGGTCCCTTCCAATACAGCGCATTTTCCTTCGGTATGAACCTTCCAGGCAATCTTTTCGGCTTGCTTCTCGGTATATTGCAAATGATAGATGAGACAATGAATCACATGCTCAAATGTATTGGTTTCATCATTCCACAAAATAAGTCGATTAGACTCTTTCACAGAGGCTAATATCTCTTCTAACGTAAAGGTTTCTTCAGCAGTTTGGGTACCCATGCTGCAAAAATAGAATATTTTTTTCTAAATTAACGATAATATAAAAGGGAAGAATACAATCAATTAGCGGAATTTATTATGTTACAGTCAAAAATTGCTGGAATTGGCTATTATGTTCCAAAAAACGTATATACCAATAACGACCTTACACGCTTTATGGATACCAGTGACGAATGGATTCAGGAACGGACAGGTATTAAGGAACGTCGATATGCAGACCGAATCGGCGAAACCACCACAACGATGGGGGTCGAAGCTGCTAAAATTGCCATTGAGCGCGCGCATATTACAAATGAAGATGTAGATTTTATCATCTTTGCAACCTTATCTCCGGATTATTACTTCCCGGGCTGCGCGGTCTTGCTCCAACGAGAAATGGGAATGAAAGAGGTGGGAGCGCTGGATATTAGAAACCAATGCTCTGGCTTCATATATGCCCTGTCTATCGCAGATCAATTCGTCAAAACGGGCATGTATAAAAATGTGCTTGTTGTCGGATCCGAAAAACACTCCTTTGCACTCGATTTTTCCACCAGGGGCCGTGCTGTCTCCGTTATTTTTGGTGATGGAGCAGGAGCTGTAGTTGTGCAACCAACAACGGAAGATGGCAAAGGGATTCTGAGTACCCATTTACATTCAGATGGAGCCGACGCCGAAAAGTTGGCCATGTATTACCCAGGAGCATCCAGTGGAATTTGGTTGGATAAAATGCCAGATTGGCCAGATCAGGAATTGGGAGGACTATTAATGACCAAAGAAATGCTCGAAGACGGAACTGCATTTCCAAATATGGACGGACAGGCGGTCTTCAAAAAAGCTGTTGTCAAATTTCCGGAGGTCATTCATGAAGCGCTAGCAAAAAATAATTTAAAAACCAGCGATATCGATTTATTGATTCCACATCAGGCCAATCTTCGCATTTCGCAATTTATACAGAAAACACTTGGATTAAGAGAGGATCAAGTATTCAACAATATCCAAAAATATGGAAACACAACTGCAGCCTCTATACCTATCGCCTTATGTGAAGCTTGGGAAGAAGGAAAGATTAAAGAAGGAGACCTGGTCTGCTTAGCGGCTTTCGGTGCCGGGTTCACCTGGGGATCAGCCCTGATTCGATGGTAGAACCTCCCCAATAAAAAAAGGTGCTAATCGTATGATCAGCACCTCTTGTATGTTCTTCCGAATCAAAAATTATCCATTTGACAAAGCAGCTGCACCGGATACGATCTCTGTCAATTCTGTTGTAATTGCAGCCTGACGCGCTTGGTTGTAAGAGAGCTTTAGCGATTTCAATAAATCACCCGCATTCTCTGTAGCTTTATCCATTGCCGTCATACGGGCTCCATGCTCAGAAGCATTCGAGTCTAAAACAGCTTTGTATAATTGAATCTTGATTGCTTTAGGAATCAGTTCCTCGATAATCTTCTCTTTGGAAGGCTCGATGATATAATCCACCTCAGCTTCTATTTTTGCTTTATGCGTATGTTGTTTGTTTTCCTCCGCAGGTAATAATGGTAAGATCTGCTCTGCAGTCAACTCTTGAACTGCTGCATTTTTGAACTGGTTATAGACCACTTCAATACGATCAAAATTACCTTCTTTGAATTGTTCCATGATAAATTCAGTCACCACAGATACAGAACCAAAATTTAAATCCGAAAACAAATCAGAGTGATTAGCTACCACATTGAAGTTACGTTTCGAATAGAAGTCGTAACCCTTTTTACCAATACCAATGATACTCAAATTACCTTTTGCATGTTGCTCAGCATATTTGTTAAAGATCAAGTTATTGGTCGCTTTGATAACATTTGCATTGAATGCTCCTGCCAAACCTCTGTTAGAAGAAACGACAACAATCAACACCTTATTTGGCTCGCGGTCTACTGTAAAAGGAGAATTACTCCCCTCCACACTAGCAGAAACATCCGCCAAAATATCTCTTAGTTTATTCGCATATGGGCGCAATTGTAAGATAGCGTTGGTAGCGCGCTTCAATTTAGCAGCCGAAACCATTTTCATAGCTTTCGTAATCTGCTGTGTTGATGATACCGAGGTAATCCGGTTTCTTACTTCTTTTAAATTTGCCATATTTGTTTTAAGTATTAAGTACCTAGTATTGAGTATTGAGCCTTGTCAATAGGACTCAATACTAAATACTCATTACTATTAATATTTCGATGCTAAATCCTTAGCTACTGTTTCTAATACTGCAGTCAACTCATCAGAGAACTTACCTGCTTTAAAAGCCGATAATACTTCAGGATGACGTTGTTCCAATTGAGTCAAGAATTCTTCTTCAAATTCTCTCACCTTGTTTACAGGAACATTACGCAATAAACCTTTTGTTCCGATATAAATGATCGCAACTTGTTTCTCTACAGAAACTGGAGAGTATTGACCTTGTTTTAAGATCTCAACGTTACGAACACCTTTATCCAACACAGCTTTCGTAGCAGCATCTAGATCAGAACCAAATTTCGCAAAAGCTTCCAATTCGCGGTACTGAGCTTGATCTAACTTTAATGTACCAGATACCTTTTTCATCGGTTTGATCTGTGCGTTACCACCTACACGAGATACAGAGATACCTACGTTGATCGCTGGACGGATACCTGCGTTAAACAAGTTAGACTCCAAGAAGATCTGACCATCTGTAATTGAAATTACGTTTGTAGGGATGTAAGCAGAAACGTCACCAGCTTGCGTTTCGATGATCGGAAGAGCAGTCAATGAACCACCACCTTTTACCAAATGTTTGATTGACTCAGGTAAATCATTCATATTGCGCGCGATCTCATCTGAAGAGTTGATTTTCGCTGCACGCTCTAACAAACGGCTGTGTAGATAGAATACGTCACCTGGGTATGCTTCGCGGCCCGGTGGACGACGCAATAACAAAGAAACCTCACGGTAAGCTACAGCTTGTTTAGACAAATCATCATAAACGATCAATGCCGGACGACCAGTATCACGGAAAAACTCCCCGATAGCAGCACCTGCCATTGGCGCGTAGAATTGAAGTGGAGCAGGATCAGCAGCAGACGCAGCCACAACGACTGTATAAGCCATAGCACCTCTTTCCTCCAATGTACGTACGATATTTGCAACTGTAGAATTCTTTTGACCTACGGCAACGTAGATACAAAATACAGGTTGTCCTGCATCATAGAATTCTTTTTGGTTCAAGATTGTATCGATACAAACAGCTGTTTTACCTGTTTGACGGTCACCAATAACCAACTCACGTTGGCCGCGACCTACTGGAATCATCGCATCGATCGCTTTGATACCTGTTTGTAATGGCTCAGTTACCGGTTGACGGTAGATAACACCCGGAGCTTTACGCTCGATAGGCATTTCATACAAATCGCCTTGAATAGGTCCTTTACCATCAATTGGCTGACCTAAAGTATTTACAACACGTCCCAACAAGCCTTCACCAACTTTGATGGATGCAATACGGTTAGTACGTTTAATAGTATCTCCTTCTTTGATTTCATCAGAAGGACCTAAAAGTACAACACCAACGTTGTCTTCTTCTAAGTTTAATACAATACCTTGTAATCCGTTATCAAATTCAACCAACTCACCGGACTGAACTTTAGTTAAGCCGTAAATACGAGCAATACCGTCACCTACAGCAAGTACGGTACCCACTTCCTCTAGTTCGGCTTCTGATTTAAAGCCCGACAATTGTTCTCTTAGAATTGCCGAAACTTCATCTGGTCTTACCTCTATCATTTTAATTATTATAAGGGGTTTTTTGATTTATTTTACTTCAAGTATCAGAACAAACTAATTATTCTGATTCAAATATCTTTCCAATTTATTCAACTTACCAGCAATACTTGCATCAATTTGGCGATCACCAATATTGACTACAAACCCACCGATCAAACTATGATCAACTTTATTGATCAATATTACTTGAGCGTTGGTTTCTTTCGCAAGTACATCTTTCATCGCTGCCAAATTAGCTTCAGAAAGTGGTGCTGCAGATGTAACTGTAGCTTTCACAATTCCTTTTACCTCGTTATACTCACGAATAAATTCTTGAGCAGTGGCATATACAATCTCGCCACGACCTTTATTGATCATGATCTTAAAGAACGCCAAGATGTTTGGATTGATCTTATCTTTAAATAGCGCATCCAATATGTTTTTCTTCTTGTCCAAAGGAACAATAGGATTGGCAAAAACTGCTTGCAATTCTGTACTGGATTTTAAAACAGCGATGAATGAATCCATATCTGTCTTGATTGTTTCCAGTGAGCCTTGCTCGCCTGCCAAGTCGATTAATGACTTAGCGTATCTCGATGCTACTTTAAATACTGACATAATTCTATTTCGTAATTTGAGTGACCGGATTAGTTCAATTTAACGTCATTAAGCAAATCTGCTACTAAAGCTTCTTGCTTTCCTTGGTCCTCAAATTCTTTGTTTAACACTTTACGAGCAATATCCAAAGACAAAGAAGAAACCTGAGACTTAACCTCAGCCAAAGCTTTGTTCTTTTGTTCGTTGATCTCGATTTTTGCTTGTGCAATCAATTTTGCACCTTCAGCCTGAGCCTGAGTTTTTGCCTCAGCTACAATCTTATCTTTAAGTTCTTTTGCTTCCTTAAGGATAACATCGCGCTCAGCACGAGCTTCCTTTAGTAATTGTTCGTTCTCATTTGTCAAACGAGCCATTTCTAATTTAGCTTTTTCAGCAGCCTCTAAAGCACTTGCAATACCTTTTTCACGTTCGTCTAGGGCATCAACAATTGGTTTCCATGCGAATTTACCTAATAAAAAGATAATAACCACAAGGACGATGACCATCCAAAAAAACAAACCGTACGAAAACGAATGTATTAATTTATCCATTGTTATACTATATAATGATAATTCTTATTTTTTAAGATTCAGGAATAATATAACCTGCAACCAACCGTTGCAGGTTATACCATAAAACCGTTGTGACTATTTACCTAATAATAAAGCACCGAATGCTAAACCTTCAAGTAAGGCACCAATGATAATCATTGCAGTTTGGATTTTAGATGCTGCTTCTGGTTGACGAGCGATAGCTTCCATTGCAGAACCACCAATTTTACCTAAACCTAAACCTGCACCGATAACGATTAAACCGGCTCCAATTAAATTGTACATAATGTATGATTTGAATAATTAAAAAATTTACTGATTAATGATCGTGATGCTCTTCAACAGCCATGCCAATAAACAGGGATGACAACATCGTAAAAATAAACGCTTGTAAGAATGCTACCAATAATTCAATAACCATCAAGAAGATTGTTAAGAACATGGAAACACCTATACTACCCACAACTGTCAGTTGGTGTTGCAATAAATAAACAATTGCAATCAGTCCCATTACGACAGTGTGACCAGCTGTAATATTTGCAAACAAACGTACCATCAAAGAGAATGGTTTTGTAAACAATCCCAATACCTCAATCGGAGCTAAAACAAATTTAAATGGAACCGGAACCCCTGGCATCCAAAAAATATGTTTCCAATAGTTTGCGTTTGCTTTGATATTTACAATTAAGAATGTAAAAAGAGCCAAACATAAAGTTACTGTAATGTTACCTGTGACGTTAAACCCTAGTGGTGTCAAACCAACCAAGTTTAAAATCCAGATCAAAAAGAATACAGACAATAAATAAGGCATAAATTCCTTGTAACGATGACCAATGTTTGGAATAGCCATCTCGTCACGCACATAAATAACCAAAGGCTCCAATACACGACCAACACCTTTAGGCAAATTGTTAGCCCCTTTTTTATACGTTTTAGCCAAACTGATAAATGCCCAGAACATTAAAAACGCTGCCAAAAACAAACCGACAACACTTTTAGTGATCGAAAAATCCAACGGCATATCTACAGATGGATGAAAATCTGTTGCTTCATGAATTTCGTGAGAACCAATCACATAAGAAGTTTCAAATTCTTTCTTTTCTTCTTTTCCGTCCTCATTTACAGTCATTACATAACTGCCATCAGCATTTTTACGATACTCATGACCAGCCAAATTACCTGTAGCATCAGTTTTATAAATTTTCCCGTGGTATAATGCATAATATTGACCATCAACCTCAGCAACCTTATTGCCGTGATCGAATGCCGAAGCCATAAAAACTTTCAAGCCGTTATCAATCAAAATGACGGGCAATGAAAAACCATAGTGTTTACCTGTCTCTTCATCCGAAAAGAAGCTAAAATAATAATCATCTTGTAAGTGATGCTCAATATGGCTATTGATTTCCTCAGCCTGCGATTTTTCTCCGTGTGCATCCTCATTCGCCTTTGTTAAAAATGGCGCAACTGCAAACAGAATAACTGCTAAAAATTGAAGTGTTCTTTTAAGACTCACGATACTACTATTATGTTATTTAAAATTTTTTGCGAAAATACTACATATAAAGCACAAAAGCTACTTTAATATTACATTTTTTTGAAAAAACTATCGTTTTCTCCCTTAGGATTTGTTTAAAGCCTTATAAGCAAATACAACATCGTAAAAAAGGAATAAAACGACAACGATCAAATAGTTATATTTTAAAATATCAGCCTGCGGTTTTGCCAGCCCATTATGGATAAATAAATAATTTAGGACAAACTTTAACGTCAATAATCCTAAAAAAACAAAACCGACATATTGCGGAAATTGCTGCGAACAATAGCTTATTCCCACCATGATGATGATGGATAAAATCAATTGAAAAATATAAATCTCGTATAGCGGAAAGCCCAGATTATCTAACTGTTGTATTCCAGCAAAAGATTTTAACAAAAAGAAATGAACGGCAAAAATCAATACCGCAACAAAAAATAAAATAAGAACCTGCTTTATATATACTATCATCTATCGTTTAATCGATTCACTTGCCTAATGACTTGGTACAGAGAAATCCCAATCCCCACGAGGGTGCAGACTTTCATCCATAATTGGTTATCAGCATGTAACTTCCCATCCAACCAATCTCCCAATAAATAAAATATGTAAATGGTAAAAACCATCTGGGTAGAAATAGTTGTCAACACAAGCCACTTGTTAGGATCTTTCTTGTCTTCCATAAGCAATCTTAAGGTTATCAATGGGCTTTCAACAAACTATATCACAATATTTGTTACAAATATACGCTATAAATTTTTATTGCCTACAATCCCAAAACTTTTTGTCCAATTTTAATATCCGGATAGTCAATATCCGCCCCCAAAAGCATCTTAAGTTCGGATGAGGACTTATCCGGGTTTGCACGTATCACACCAAGAATACGATCCAACTTCTCCTGCTCGATCAACTCTGTCGCTTCCACTTCTGTACCAACAAAATTAATCAAATGTCCGTAAATCGTACCTGCAACCATCCCGCGCTTACCTGCTATATCAACAATACTCATCCCTTCCTTAAACATTTCCAAGGAAATTTCTTTTGTATCCAACTTTTTAGGACCTTCCTCGTCCGCACTTTGCGCAGCTAATTCATCTTTTTCTTTGGTCTTCACACTGGCCGCAACGTCAAGCATCGCCGTTTGAAAATCTTCCCTTCTTGAAAGCGTTTCCGCAATAAGCAGACAATGCTGCAATTGCTCGCGTTTTCGCTTGTAATCAAGCAATAATGCTTTTAACTCGTCAATGTATTTCTTTGTACGTTTTCGTATCTGGTACTCTTCAATATGTTTGGTTAAAGCCTCAATCAGATCGATATCCATTTTCGGTAAAAACCAATTGACCGCAGCAGTGGAACGTTCACAGATGATATCATAATCAATTGCATCTTTATCTCGCAGCAGCTCATATAACACAACAATAAATTTATGCGCAACTTTCTCCTGTGTCTGGAGGTGCTTTACTAATTGTTGAAAAAATAACACCGCCTGTTCCTTACCGTCAATATTACGCTCTTCAAGTGATTTCAATAACTCTGAAGTCTCTGCCAGCAATCCATCCCAGCGAAAACCGTGCATTAAAATCTGACCAAGATAATTCCGCTGGCATTGTTCCAGAATCTCATTGACATTAGCCTGCCCCTGAGCACGCTGCGCAAATTCGACTACCTGGTAATCTGTACGGATAGCATAGGAAGGAATAATAGATTTTAAGACAAGTCCATCCAAACTCGTCAATCGGCTCAATGCAACATACACCTGTCCAGCGGCAAAAGAGGTTCCCGCATCAATAATTGCTTTCTGAAAGGTCAAGCCCTGACTTTTATGAATAGTGATCGCCCAAGCCAAGCGAAGTGGAAATTGCGAAAATGTACCCAATATCTCCTCCTTGATCTGGTCTTGCCCCTTATCGTAATTATAACGAATATTTTCCCAAGTCTCCCTTTTGACGGTTACAGACTCCGATCCATCAGGGAATGTCACCGTTACTGTGCCATGTACGGTATCTATGTCCTTTACCGTACCGATCTTACCATTGTAATACTTGCGTTCATCTCCCGAATCGTTCCGAATAAACATGACTTGCGCCCCTATTTTCAATGACAATGTCTCCTCTGCAGGATAGGACCCCTGTGCAAAGTCGTCCTTTACAACTGCTTTAAGGTTTAACATCTTACCTGACAACGAAGCCAACTTAGCGCCGTTTATCTCATCTGCATTTCGATTGTGGGAGGTCAATGTGATATATTGCTCTTCTTCATTTGGAACAAAGTCCTGTTGATAATAACCATTTAAGGTCTTGAGCATATCACTTGTACATTGATTGTTTCGTATGGCATTCAGAATGGAAATAAAACCCTCATCTTGTTGGCGATAAATTTTATTAAGCTCCAACATCACCACAGGATTATCTCTCAAAATTTTGGCATTGAAAAAGAAAACAGAAGAATAATGATCCCGTAAAACATTCCACTCGGCATCCTTGACTACGGGTGGCAACTGGTATAAATCACCAATAAATAACACCTGTAACCCGCCAAAAGGGCGCATATCACGACGAACTGACTGTAGTATAACATTAATTGCGTCCAACGTATCGGCCCGAACCATCGACACCTCGTCGATCACCAATAATTCAAGTTCCTGCAAAATAGCCCTACGTTGTTTGGTCAGTTTAATGGTACTGAATAGACGTGATTTATTGTAAATATGGCTATCCTGTTCGTCCCAACGCAATTCATAATCTTCAATAAAGGTTCCAAAAGGAAGCCAAAATAGAGAATGTAAAGTCGTTCCACCCGCATTCATCGCCGCAACGCCTGTAGGTGCCGTAATAGCCATTTTTTTATAGCTATGTTCACGGATATATTTCAAGAACGTCGTTTTTCCCGTACCAGCCTTACCCGTAATAAATAAGTTTTGGTTCGTTTGGTTAACGAAAGCAACAGCCTGCATAAATGCAGTATTTTCCCGATCGACTTGAAAGTTTGACATATCCTAAAATTAGATTGACCACAAAATTAGCGATTTCCTTTTTAACTTCTTGCCAAAATCCCAGTTAGGGATAGCTAAGCGATGCCTTTTATAACGTATTTTTATAAAGCTAAAACGGTTAACTTAAAATATTAATGTATTTTTTTTATATTTAGCTGCTGAATTAACGAATAACAAATTTTTAGAATTTTTAACATGGCTATAGATAAAATCGCATTGTTTGAAAAAGTACAGGAGATGCTGACATCCAAAGGTTTTCGTATTGATAAATCAGATGCAGCACGTCCTTGGGGAGGATTCTTCGTGATTGATGAATCCCAGGCACAAGAATTCGCCAATGAATATTTCGGTGGAATGGATGTACAGGAACTAAGAATCTCAGGAAAATTAAGTCCAAAAATTTTAATTGTTGCTCCTGAAAAGAGACTTTCATGGCAATATCACCACCGCCGTGCAGAAATCTGGCGTGTTATCCAAGGTAACGTAGGTGTGATGGTTTCTGACACTGATGAAGAGTCTGTTGTTTCTACATTGAAAGAAGGAGAAACAATTAGATTACGTCAAGGACAACGTCACCGCTTAATTGGATTGGATGGTTTCGGTATTTTGGCCGAAATCTGGCAACACACAGATGCAAACAACCCTTCTGATGAAGATGATATTGTTCGCGTGCAAGACGATTTTGGTAGATAGTAAGCTATTACTGCTACAACGAAGATTCCCGATCAACAATTGGGAATCTTTGTTTTTTATACCCCATTAGAAACACCAGCCCCATCAATTCATCCTAAGCAACCAACTATTTTATCACTTTTATTCCAGTTGACCTCCTCGCTAAGCTTACCGTTGGTTACCACAACACAATCCGTTAGAAGAGAAACTTAATTTTTATTATTTTAGTAGAGATATAATCAACTATGACATGATGAGCAACGACGACACCAAAAGAGGATCCAGTATATTAAACAGTCTGAAGAAGTTAATTTTTGAGGATGATCAGCCCCAGCAAGCTCCATCGGTACACACACCGCCGGTTCCTGCTCCTACCGCTGTTCCTGAAAAACCTACTATTCCGCCGGCCTATTCATCGCCCGCGGAATCGGCTACAACTGGAAAAACACCTCCTCCAATCCCTATCACAGCCAATGATGGCACCACCGATCTCAAAGAAATGAAAATAAAGGTCTATGCCATTCTTGAAAAACTCAACGAACAAGGTGTGGATTTTTTTGAAGTTTGGAACGCCGCAGCAGCAATGGGAAAAGTAGAGGAAAATACATTAAAGGCGGCCTATACCTCACTGAAATTTGTGGACAGTTCGTTATCCAAAGATAAACTGATCGCAACTGGCACAAATTATGCTAATAAACTGAAAGAAACCATTGCCAAAGAATCGGAACAAAAACAGGCTGAAAAGAAAAAGACTGAACAGGACCGAACCATAGAGATTGCAAATCTGAACAATGAGATCAAAACAATCACAGAGAATATCGCCAGATTGCAAGCTGATCTACAGAAAAAACAACTCGCACTGGGACAGATTAATGAAAAGTACGAACCCAAAATTAAAGACATCGAACAAAAAATAAACATCGGTAATGCGGCTGTTGACGAAGTGGTCTCCGAAATCAACAATGCATTACGCATGATTAATCAATCAATAACATAAAAATAAATCAATGGAAAGAAAAGATCAGTATGTTAATATTCCCGCTGAGATAAAGACGCAACTTCCGATATTTCAAGTATTGGGCGATCATTTACCTGCGCAGCTAAAATCACCAGAAGCGAAGAAGACGATCTCCACAATTTTCTTTTGGGCACTTTTAATTGGGGGAGCATTTGCTTTTTTCAAATACTTACCGGTCATGTTGGAGTATGCCGGAAAAAGCATACTTTTTGTCGTATTCAGCATCATCCTAATTACCTTATTACTGCTGGCTCCTAAAATCATTGCGCTGTTGCATAGACTTGGCACTGTCTTACTTTTTAAAGGCGAAAAATCCATCATTAGAAATAACCCCATAGAAACTTTACAATTGCTTTCAAGAGATGCCAAAGACACCCTTAAACGTGTGAAGGAAAAAATCAGCAATGTTGATGGAGTCCGTATCGATATGATTCAAAGTGGTGAAACTGCACAAAAGACGGCGGAAGAAAAATATACTTATGCCAAACGTTTTACAGCAGAAGCCGCAAATCTAGACGAAAAATCAAAAGAAGAAGCGAGCAAAAATAACGCAGAGAAAGCTAACGCTTATGCGAGAGATGCAAAGGAAACCCGTACCAAAGCCTTTCTATTGGGAAAAGAAGGCGAATCAGAAGAGCAAAATGCACGCAGCTATGTCCAATATGCCAATCAGTTTGCAAAAGTATTGGAAGTTCTGAAGGACAATGAAAGTGCCGCTCGCATTTATGTAAGCACCTTGGATAGCAGCATTTCTATTATTTCCAAGAAGCTGGAAGCAACTCAAAAAATGAAAAATGCGACCGACGGGCTGGCCGATGTGTTCAACATCAAAGATGGCTGGGCATTCCAGGAGGCCATGAATGCCGCAACTGGTGCCATTAGTCAGAATATTGCTTCCATCCGATCCAATTTGGATTTCTTAGATCAAAACAACAACATTACTGTTGGAGGAACGCCTACACAGGGTGAGTTGGAAGAGTTTATCCGCAAAGTTGATGAGCGTAATCTCAATGTATTAAACGTTACGCAAATGGCCGATGCAAGCTATGAACTCAAACCTGAAGAAAAAGTGGACAAAGGATTTACATTACTTGATTAACTAACAAAAATCATATTACTTCAACATTATGGAAGAAAAATCAACATGGGCAAGATTAAGATGGCCTATCAAAGCAATTATTATCGCCTTACCTATTCTGGCAATCGGTTACTGGGCCATGCAATCTGGCAAATTTGATGCTAACCCCACTGTACAAACAGATTCGACCAGTCACCACAATGCCGCTGCAACTCCCGCATCGGGCTCGGAAAGCACACGTTCATTCAACTATCAACCCGAAAAACCGGTTGATGGTGAGTACAAAGGCGTCGTTGAAGTTGGCGCTTCTGGTTTCAATTCCTTTGTTGTCAATATGGACAAAGAAAACCGTTGGGAGATCATTTCCAAAGATTTTGGAAAGTCTTTTGCCTATGAAGGACTGGCAAATACGGAAGACATCCGCAAAGGATTAAAAGATTATATCGGCATGATGCTGGATAAAGGCGTCAAATCCAAAAACATACATTTCGTCATTAGCTCCGGCGCCCAAAAAGAGCCCAAAACTGGTGTTATCAGTGCTGAACTAAGAAAAATGGGATTTGTGGTCAATTTAGTTACTGCCGAGCAAGAAGGAAAACTGGCGTTAAAATCTGTACTTCCAAAAGCTTATGAAGACAATTCTTTTGTCGTTGATATTGGCTCTGGTAATACTAAAATCTCGTGGATTGACGGTGACACCAAATCAGTGGAAGCACCGGGTGCAAAGTATTATGAGAAAGACCTTAAAGACGATGCTGTCTACGCCGAAGTAAAGAAATTAGGTGAGAAGATTCCAGCAAATAAAAGAGAAGTTTGTTTTATTATAGGTGGGGTTCCATTCGAATTGGCTTCCCAGACTCGTCAAGGTGAAGAACGTTTTACGGTCCTAAATGATCCGACATCCTATAAAGCAGATAAAATAAAAACAAAAAGTGGTGTCAACATCTATAAAGCAATTAAAGATGCAACCAACTGCGACACCTTCGTGTTTGATTGGGATGCTAATTTCACAATTGGTTTCCTACTTTCATTAAACAAATAGTTCTTACTATTTTGTATAAAAAAGGGACTATCCAAGCTTTTTGGATAGTCTCTTTTTTATACAATTTTATACGCCCTTCCTCACAGTACTTTATCAGATATGGTATTTCTAAACGGTTTGGTCAATTTTCCAGACTTTTTAATTTTCTTAAGATTACAGCATAAAACTCAAAATGTACAAAGCAACAATGACTGCCAAGACCAAAAAAGCGATTTTCCAAAAGCTATAGGGTCTTTGTCCATACACTTTACCGTTAAATGCATTGACCATAATCTGATAACTTTTTCCCTTGTATTGATATGCAGACAACCATACCGGTAAGAGGATATATTTCAATTTTATGGATTTAAAATCACTATCAATAGAATCAATGTCCTGAGTGTCCCCACCTATATCATTCTCCACCTGCCGCTCGATTTCCTGATCCATAATTACCCGAGCTGATCCTGCAGCTTTCACATAATCCACACTAAAAGTTTCTGCAATAAATCCACTTAGGTATTGTTCATTGAAAGGCTTTAGATAGCCTAGGTTCCAAGGACCAATTTTATCAGAGAACTTTTCAGGAAGAGATGTCGAGCCCGAAATGACAATATCTCTAAATTGACTGTAGATACTTCCGGATGCCGGATACCAATTTGTGCGCCTTTCCTCGTATTCTTCCGTCTCGCCGTCTGAATTACGTCTAGTACGCGTCACATAATAATACTCTCCACGTGATCCTACATAATCGGAGTGTACATCTGCGTCATAGGACCAAAAAGGCACATAAACTCCTTTTAAGCGATCATTTCTTGAATTAAAAATTCGCTTAAAGTCATTCGGAGCAAACCATACTTTGCCGGCCCATTGTGTTAATAGCCCAAAAGCATTTTTGTAATCAACGGAAAAGGGAACAAGACCATGTGGCTTCACAATACGCTTTTGCTGATGTTCAATGACCAACGGTGAAGCACAAAAAGCACATAAATCTGCGGTAACATGAGGATTCAAACGCGAGTTTGCCCCACAGTTACTACAATGCACAACTTCTGCCAGATAGCTATAGCGCTCATCGGCGACTCCTTCCATTGCTTGTCCAAAGACTTTATAATCTGTAGATTCAATATGCCCATTTTCCGGTAGCTGATCAGCTATTTCATTTCTGGTTCCACAATAGGAACATTCTAAATAGGAAGTACCGGGCTGATAAGTCAAAATAGCACCACAACCCTGACATTTTAACCCCTGCTCTATTTCGGAGGTTTTTTCTTCAAAACTCATAAAACTCGGTCCTGCATTTTACCCTAAACTCCTGGTATCGGTGGCGGGTTCTGCGAAAACAGATCCTTTAATTCGCTTACCTTTTCAGCCTCAATCCAGTTTTCAAGCCCCTCTTTCCAGACTAGGGTAGCAAGTGTCATCGTCCCCTCTTTTATCAGACCACGCAGCTGTTCCGGATCAAATGGCCCTTCCTGTTTACCTTTAATGGCCAGGTAGTAAGCTACCGTTTTGGGCAATGGAGGCGGTCCAACAGGCCCTGCAGAAGATGCCGCAGCAGCAGATCCCTTACCAGTAGGATTATTTCCATCAAAGCTATTTTGCTGAAACACGTTCCCCATTTGGCCGACCATCCCAGCACCAAGGCCAGCACCGAACCCCGCTCCGACAATCCCCCCGCTATTTGGGTTTTCAGCAGCCTTTTCCATGGAATTCGCTGCTTGGAATTGCGCATACGCTCCCAGATTACCGACTACTCCCATACTGCTCCGTTTATCAAGTGCTTTCTCCACCTCCTCGGGAAATGAAATATTTTCGATTAAGAATTTCGTTAAGCTCAAACCCATCTCCTCAAAATCAACGCCGATTTTTTGCTGTATCAAAGCCGAAACTTCATCATAATTTGAGGCAAGATCTAACGCTGGAATCTTAGACTCTGCAATAGCATCCATCCCTCGCGACACAGCAATGTTCCGAAGCTGTTCTGTAATATCTTCAACGGTAAACACAGGAGTTGTTGCAACAAGCTGTTTCATAAAAACGGGAACATCTTTCACCTGAAAGGAAAAGTTCCCAAAAGCCCGAAGCCGGATTGGTCCAAATTCAGGATCCCGTAGCATGATTGGATTTTTAGTCCCCCATTTCTGGTTGACAAATTGCCGCAGGTTGACAAAATAGACATCAGCTTTGAATGGGCTATTGAATCCATATTTCCAACCTCTGATCGTTGTCATGATGGGCATATTCTGCGTTGTGAGTTCGTAGCGCCCAGGCTGAAATACATCTGCAACCACACCTTCATTCAAGAAAACCGCCGCTTGCCCTTCCCGTACGGTCAATTGCGCCCCCATTTTAATTTCATTCTGATACCGCGGAAACTTCCACACAATCGTATCTGTGCTATTATCGACCCATTCGATAATATCGACAAACTCATTCCTGATTTTATCAAATAATCCCATAAATTATTCTCTTTACAATTACTTACACTAAATGTAAACATTTCCACGCAAACCAACAATTTTCTCCATTAGCTCACAAACTACCGATATCTAAAAAATTTAGCCTTTTAAACTACTTATCGTAGTTTATTTTTTTTACTTTTGTTAGCTAAGTTCTACAAAAATTTATGAGTACATATAACGAAGACAGCATTAGGTCCCTGGATTGGAAAGAGCATATCCGCCTCCGTCCGGGAATGTACATTGGAAAATTGGGGGACGGTTCGGCCTATGATGATGGGATCTATGTTTTACTGAAGGAAGTCGTTGACAACTCGATTGATGAGTTTGTTATGGGCGCCGGTAAAACGATTGATATCACCGTAAACGAAAATAAAGTTTCGGTACGCGATTATGGCCGTGGAATCCCAATTGGTTCTGTGGTTGATGTTGTTTCTAAAATCAATACGGGTGGTAAATATGATAGTAAGGCCTTCCAAAAGTCCGTCGGTTTAAATGGCGTCGGTACCAAAGCTGTGAATGCTTTGTCCAGCCAGTTCACCGTCCAGTCATACCGTCAAAATATAACACGCATTGCCCAATTCTCTAAAGGGGAATTAGTCAATGATGAACAAAAAGACACAACGCAGCGAAATGGTACATCTGTAACATTCTATCCTGACGATTCTATTTTCAGAAATTACAAATACCGTCCCGAATTTGTAGAAAATATGATCTGGAACTATGTTTTTCTAAACTCAGGTCTGACGATCAACTTTAATGGGCAAAAGTTTATTTCTGAGCACGGACTAAAAGATCTATTGGAACGGAATATTGATGCCGAATCCATGCGCTATCCAATTATCCACTTACGGGGGGATGATATTGAAATTGCGATGACTCACGGCCAGCAATATGGAGAAGAATATTATTCTTTTGTCAATGGTCAGCATACTACACAGGGTGGAACACACCAGGCAGCCTTCCGTGAAGCACTAGTCAAAACAATCCGCGAGTTCTACAAAAAAGAATTTGACGCATCGGATATTCGGTCATCAATCATCGGTGCTATCGCTATCAAAGTGCAAGAACCTGTTTTTGAATCGCAGACCAAAACAAAACTAGGATCTCAAAGTGTAGGCCCGGAGGGCCCTACGGTAAGAGGATTTATCAATGACTTTGTCAAAAAAGCATTGGACGATTACTTACATAAAAATCCGGCTACGGCGGACGCACTTCAAAAACGTATTCTACAATCTGAACGTGAACGTAAAGATATAGCCGGCATCAAAAAACTGGCGAACGAGAGAGCAAAGAAAGCCTCTTTACACAACCGTAAACTACGGGACTGCAAAGTGCATTTCAGCGATAAAAATGAGCGCAATCAAGAAACGACCTTGTTTATCACAGAGGGGGACTCTGCGTCCGGTTCCATTACCAAATCGCGCGATGTACAGACCCAGGCCGTATTCAGTCTCAAAGGAAAACCGTTAAATTCTTACGGCATGTCCAAAAAGATCGTTTATGAAAATGAAGAATTCAATCTCTTGCAGCATGCCCTTAATATTGAGGATGGTCTGGATGGATTGCGCTACAACAATATCGTAATCGCTACCGATGCCGATGTCGATGGTATGCACATCCGTCTGCTGTTATTGACATTTTTCTTGCAGTTTTTCCCTGATCTAGTCAAAGCAGGACATGTTTCTATCTTACAGACACCACTTTTCCGTGTCCGTAACAAAAAGGAAACGATCTATTGTTACTCGGATGAAGAAAGACAAAAAGCCATTGCAAAGTTGGGAGCCAAACCTGAAATCACCCGATTCAAAGGTTTGGGTGAAATATCACCTTCCGAATTTGGATTATTTATCGGAAAAGATATCCGTCTTGACCCGGTTATCTTGTCCAAAGACAATAAAATTCAACAGTTATTAGAATATTACATGGGCAAAAACACACCAGACCGGCAAAAGCATATTGTCGAAAATCTGCGTGTTGAAGTTGACCTAGAAGAAGAACTAACAAAAAAAGCGGGTTAAAATAACCCGCTTTTTTTTACAACCTACAACCACTTAATGCACAACCAAACCTTAATTCTGATCCAATGTCAAGATGCCGTTGGATTGGTCGCCAACATATCAAATACGCTGGCAAAATATCAGCTTAATATCGTCACCATGCGCGAATATGTGGATGAAGAAGCCAATAAATTCTTCGTGCGTGTTGTCTGCAACGGCCTCGTAGCTGAACAAAAACAACTTTCCGATTCCTTGACCGAAGTACTTCCGCCATCCGCTCAAATACAGATCAACCCCAATAACCGAAAGAAAATCGTTGTTCTCGTCACTAAAGAGCATCATTGTCTTGCCGACATCTTGGTACGCCAACATTTCGAAACCTGGGGTGCCGAAGTGCAGGCAGTCATTGGAAATTATGAGTCACTACGTTCGTTTACTGAAAAATTTGATATTCCATTCCATTGTATTTCACATGAAAACCTGACCAAGGAAATATTTGAAAAACAGCTGATCGCACAAATCAAACAGTATAACTTTGATTTTATCATATTGGCAAAGTTCATGCGGATCTTATCACCCGAATTTGTCAGTATCTTTGAAAATAAGCTGGTCAACATCCACCATTCATTTCTACCCGCATTTATTGGTGCCAATCCATATAAACAGGCCCATGCCCGCGGTGTTAAAATTATTGGTGCTACAGCCCATTTTGTTACGGACCAGCTCGATGAGGGGCCAATCATCGTCCAGGATATACGGCATGTCAATCATACCTACACCGTAAAAGATATGGTAACTGCAGGAAAGGAAATAGAAAAAGCTGTTTTGAGCAGGGCAATACGTTTACTTAGTGAAGATAGGGTCATGCGCAACGATTACAAGACAATCGTTTTTGAATAGTGATTACAATCATCTCCAAGCAAAACAACCATTACTTTTTTTTCGCGTTATTCTCAATTATTTCGTAAAAGAAATATTTAAGAATGACGCATACTTTTCATATCCCCGTACTAGGTCTGGCTTTCTCTATAGACTCTGCAGTCAAAGTCGCACAATACGGAATTTCCTCCGTAATGTCTATCGTTGACGATGAACTCATAGAGCGCATGCGCCACTATTACTGCGGACAATATCAAATCCCCTATCATCCGATAGCTAAAACTGAAGAAGATTACCGGGCAAAAAGAATTACAGCCTATCTCAATCTTGTACAATTTGTCGTTAATAGGCAAATAACAGCCCTAAAGCAACAACCCTTTACCGAAAGCTCAGAAGTAACCAAATATTTTCAGCTTCTACCGGATTCTCACCCTTCAAAACCGATCTATCATGCGATGGAGGTTGAGACCAATCTCGCCATTAAAACGGAACTTCAAGATCTATTGATCAATTACCTGAAACCAGGAGACATCGATGTCAATATCATGTCCAAGGTCGACAAAATGAATTACAAGGACGGTAAGGTATTGGAACAGCAGCATTCTGATGCTTTAGCAGCCTTGCGGGGTTTCGCAAATTCCAACTTGCATTCCTCCCTTATACTTTCAGCAGGAATGAATCCTCATTTATACGCTTACCTCGCTGAATTACCGGCTTTCTTTCCCAATAGTGAAGGTGTATTTGACAAAAAAATCGCTTTAAAAGTAAGTGATTTCCGATCAGCTCTGATTCAGGCAAAATATCTCGCTAAACGAGGCGTTTGGGTATCCGAGTTCAGGGTAGAATCTGGTTTGAATTGTGGTGGCCATGCCTTTGCAACGGACGGATTTTTGATGGGTCCTATTCTAGAAGAATTTAAAGAGAAAAAGGAAAGTTTTAAGGTAGAGCTTTTCGAATTATACAAGGAATATTGGGCATTGCAAAAGATCTATCTAATGCAAGCTCCTTCCATTAAGTATACAGTTCAAGGTGGTGTAGGTACCGCCTCCGAACATCAGTTTCTCATGGACTATTATGGCTTTGATGCTGTCGGCTGGGGATCACCATTTCTGCTGGTCCCAGAAGCTACTACGGTAGATCGAGATACATTGAAGGCACTTGAAATGGCCGAAAAAGACGACTTTTATTGCAGCGGATCCTCCCCCCTAGGAATCCCCTTCAATAATTTCAGACAAAGTAGTGCTGAGCTGCTGCGATTAGAACGGATAAAAAAAGGACGCCCCGGAAGCCCCTGTAAAAAAGAGTACCTTATTTCGAATACAGAGTTTAGCGATAAACCGATCTGTACCGCCTCACGCGTGTATCAGCATCAAAAGATCCAGGAGCTACAGCGCCAAAATCTGCCCGCAGCTGAATACGATAAAGCCTTTGACGCCATTACAGAAAAAACCTGCTTATGCGAAGGCCTCGCCGCACCAGCCTACCTCAAGTATAATATCCAAAAGACCAGGGAACAGACTGCCGTCGCCATTTGCCCGGGGCCAAACTTAGTTTGGTTTAAAAAACAATATTCATTACGGGAAATGATCGACCATATTTATGGCCGCATTTCAGTTTTTGAAAATGAAAACAGGCCATTTGTTCTTATCAATGAACTCAATCTTTATATCGATTATATTCAAAAATATGTAGCGGACAATCAAAATATGATTAATGATAAAAAGATAAAATATGTCGCTAAATTCAAGGCACAGTTGCAGACAGGGATCTCTTACTATGACAAGCTTACACAACACTTAGCACATATTCCCCAAAATATCGCAGCCGCGATACCTAAGCAGCTTGAACTTGCATCACTACGTCTAAACGACATCCATATCCAACCCCGATAAAAACAAATGCGGGACACTTGAATAAGCGCCCCGCATTGTTAAAATCTTTCGACAAGTTTTACTTGGCTGTTTTACGGAATTTACCAAATACCCCAAGCGGAAGCTTTGGACCTGCAGTTGCCTGTAAAAACAGTTCGCCTATTTCTAAGTTTTCCACTTTTGGAAAAGCGGTCTTAATTAAATTCTCAACAATAACAGAGGAAAAGCCTAATGAATAGGTATTCAAAATCAAGAAGTGTTCTTTAGGATCCAAGAGCTGAACAACCTCAGTCATCATCTCCATAATATGATCTTCTAATTTCCATTTCTCGCCCTTCGGCCCATGACCATAGGCCGGAGGATCCAAAATAATCCCATTATACGTATTACCTCTTTTCAGCTCACGCTTCACAAATTTCAACGCATCTTCAACAACCCAGCGAATATTATCCAAATTGGAAATTTCCATATTTTCATTCGCCCAGGTAACCACCTGTTTAATGGAATCAACGTGAGTCGTATCCGCACCTGCAGCTTTCGCAATTAAGGACGCTCCGCCAGTGTAAGCAAAAAGATTTAAAACCTTTGGTTTCTCCGTTTTAAATGAACGAACCGATTCGGAAATATAGTCCCAATTCACGGCTTGCTCAGGAAATATCCCAACATGCTTAAAAGAAGTTAACCCCAGTCGAAATTTGATGGCTACATCATCATTTTTATATTGAATATGCCAACGGTCTTGGATCTTTGGATTTTTCTTCAACCACTCTCCAGAAGTAGCCGAACGCCCCTTGAATTTGATATGATAACGTTTGTTCCATTCCGCATCGCCTAGTGCTTTAGGCCATACTGCCTGAGGCTCTGGACGGATAAGGATCAGATCACCAAAACGTTCCAGTTTTTCAAAATCTCCACAGTCAATGAGTTCATAGTCTTTCCAATGCTGCGGGGTCAATAGTTGTATATTTGTTGCTGCCAAAATCAAAATTTTCCGACAAAACTAAGCTAAATTTCAATATAAAAGAAATTTGCATGATCCTAACATAGATCAGACATAGAAATTAAGCACACTAAAACAGGGTTTACAGCCCTTATTCCCCCATAGAAGCTTTGGCACTTTTCATCAGTGGACTCGCAAAAACAAAATTGTTTAATTCTTCTACATCCGAGCGCATCATATCCTTATTGGAGCCTTCCCAGAATTTCTCTCCCTTATAAAGAAACAAGATATACTCGCCGATCCCCATCACAGAGTTCATGTCATGGGTAACCACAACTGTCGTGCATTTCAATTCTTGTGTAATTTTCAGAACCAATTCGTCAATAACAATGGAAGTTTCCGGATCCAATCCCGAATTGGGTTCATCACAAAAAAGATATTTAGGGTTCATACTAATTGCACGTGCAATTCCAACCCGCTTCTTCATCCCTCCCGAAAGCTCCGCAGGGAACAATTTATTTCTTCCCTCCAGATTGACCTGTTCCAGACAATGATTTGCCCGGTCTAATTTCTCCGCCTTGGACATATCCGTAAACATGTCCAACGAAAACATGATATTTTGTTCAACCGTCATCGAATCAAACAGCGCTGAATTTTGAAAAAGCATACCTATTTCTTTTCGAATAGGAACACGCTCTTCAAAATTCATCCGTGTGAAATCTTTTCCATCGAAAATTACTTTACCTTTCTCCGGCTGATGTAAACCCACGACACACTTCAACAAGGTACTCTTTCCCGAACCCGACCCTCCAATAATCAGACTCACCTTTCCGGGTTCGAAATTTGCACTGATACCCTTCAGAACATGGTTGTCACCAAATGACTTGTTAATATCTTCGATTTGAATCATAAAATCTTTTTAAAGCATTAATGCCGTTATCACATAGTCCGCAGCAAGAATGGTTATACAGCCAACGACAACTGCTTCCGTACTAGCTTGCCCAACTTCCAACGCTCCGCCCTTCACATTATACCCTTTATAAGCTGATATCGAGGTAATAATAAACCCAAACACGACAGCTTTAACAAGGGCAACGGTCACAGTGAAGCCGTTGAAGCCATCTTGAATTCCTAAAATATAATCTGCCTGTGTCACAGCGCCCGAAAGGGATCCACCTAACAAACCGCCCACTAAGGCGCACACGATGGCAATAATTACCAACATCGGAATCATGGTAATGCCCGCTAATATTTTAGGCAATATCAAATAACCGGGAGCATTGATCCCCATAATCTCCAATGCATCAATCTGCTCTGTAACACGCATGGAACCGATCTGAGAAGATATGGATGAACCAATTTTCCCCATCAATACCAATCCCGAAATCGTCGGCCCCAATTCCAAAATATTCGAATCCCTATTGATCGAACCTATAATAGAATTTGGAATCAAGTCCGAAACCATTTGAAAGGCAATTTGCATAGTCATAACCGCTCCAATAAATGTGGAAATAATAACAATAAGCCCCAGAGAGCCTATACCAATATCAGTCATTGCCAATACGGTTTCTTTCCAATAAATCCGACCTTTCTCCGGTCTTTTAAAAACTGATTTCAGGAGTATGAGATATGCACCAATGTGATGAAAGATCATATTATCTATTTAATTTCAATGAATTATGCCAAATATAGACTGTAATTATCCCAATCTATCCATTAAAGGTAATTAATTCCGTTAAATATATAAACAAGCGAAAAGCCAAAAAGTAAACGAAAAACGAAATTACTTACCGACCAATTAGTCACATTTACCGATTTTTTATGTATAATAGCCTAAACATTCATACGGTATCTACCAAAGCGACTTACTTTTGGGATATATTAACAAACGGAATTAGTTATGAATACACGAAGAATAACAACTGGTATCACCATTCTCTTTATAGGAGTTGTCTTATTATTATCACAGCTCAATACAATCTCATTTAACTGGGTAGGTATTTTTAGATACTGGCCTTTATTTATTGTCCTTGCTGGAATACGTATGCTGGTTCCGAAAGATCAGCAGATCGGTCAGTTCGTCGCCATCGGTTCTACCGTAGTGATTTTAGGTTTTCTTACGTACATAGGATTGTCGACACCAAAGGAACCACTGCTAACACAGCTCTTAAAAAACAAAGGAGTCAATATCAATATTGACGACCCCAATGACAAAACAAACTATTCAACAGAAAAACTCACGGTACCGCTAAACGATAAAATCCATAGCGCGACTTTAAACCTGGATTTAGGAGCCACCTCATTACGAAATGACAGCAGCACGACATCAGAAATCTTCACGGCCTTTAACACCTCTAAGGAATACCTATTGGGCGTTACCGTGCACGATGAGTCGGCGGACAAGGTAGATATCAACCTGAAAGGGAAATTCAAAAACAAGGATTTTAACAGCAAAAATAACAACACTTACATCGCTTTGAATCCAAATATACGCTGGAATTTAAATTTCGACGTCGGTGCTATCGACGCGAATTTGGATCTCTCACCTTACAAAATCGAAACGTTGGATATTGATGCAGGCGCGACAAGTTTAAAACTAAAATTAGGCCAGCCGCAAGCCATGACTAAAATTTCTATGGACGCAGGAGCTTCCTCTATCGAAATTTTAATTCCCAAAAATGCAGCTTGTCGCATTACAAGTGACAATGCATTGTCATCGACAGATTATGAAGGTGATTTCCTGAAAAGCGAAGGCGAAGTAAAATCTACAAATTATGATTCTGCAGCGCAAAAATTCGATTTCGACATCAATGGTGGAATCGCATCAATAAAAATCAGAAGATATTAATTAACACCTGATTTTTAGTCAAGAAAAACTAACTTTGTGTTAGATATGGACACAAGTAAGATGTTGACATTACCTGGAATCTATTGTAATTCTAAGGTAGATTATTCGAGATGGAAAACAAGGGAAATTCAAATTGGTGATATTCCCATGGGTGGCGATAATCCCATTCGTATTCAAAGTATGACTACTGTAGATACAATGGATACGATTGGGTCAGTTGAACAGACCATTCGAATGGTTGAAGCGGGTTGTGAATACGTTCGTATTACCGCTCCAAGTATAAAAGAAGCGCAAAATTTAGCAAACATAAAAAATGAACTTCGTAGAAGAGGATATAAAGTACCTTTAGTTGCGGATATTCATTTTACACCAAATGCGGCAGAGGTAGCCGCGCGCATTGTCGAGAAAGTAAGGGTCAATCCCGGCAATTATGCAGACAAGAAGAAATTCGATCAGTTATCCTACACTGACGAAGCATATCAACTTGAGTTAGAACGCATATACCAAAAATTTACGCCACTTGTAAATATCTGTAAGGAAAACGGTACCGCCATGCGAATCGGCACCAACCATGGTTCACTATCCGACAGGATCATGAGCCATTACGGAGATACCCCCGAAGGAATGGTCGAATCTGCCATGGAATTTATCCGCATGTGCGAAGACCTGAATTTCTACAACCTCTGTATTTCTATGAAATCATCCAACCCTCAGGTCATGGTCAAAGCCTATCGTCTTTTGGTTGAAAAAATGGTTTCTGAAAACATGAACTATCCATTACATCTTGGTGTAACAGAGGCGGGAGACGGTGAAGACGGACGTGTCAAATCTGCTGTTGGTATCGGAACACTATTGGAAGATGGACTTGGAGATACCGTGCGGGTATCTTTAACCGAGGAACCTGAACGCGAAGCCCCAGTCGCTATAGCACTCGTCAATCGTTATACTAAAAGAAAGAAAGACTTAGAAAGCCGATCGAAAGAAGATATCATTCAACTATCTCCAGAAACAGCGCTCACTCCCTATATCAGTCAGGAAGTAAACACCTTTATCGGTGGCTCGTTGGTCCCTAGAATTGTAGTGGATATTTCCAAAGAAAATTTAAAAGACGCCCAGATTCTTGCGAAAGTAGGTTATCGCTACGATATACTATTAGATAAATATCACATGGGTGAGCAATCCGTGGACTTTGTTTATCTTGCGGACAGCTTGCCTTCCTTTACGATGCCAGCAAACCTGAAGCAAGTCTACAACTACAGTACTTGGTCTAAGCTTTCTGATAAAACCAATATTCATCCACTCTTTACGCTGGAAGAATTTGTGAAGGCCGACCACAAGGATAAGGTCCTGAATATGGTCAGGATCTGTAATTCAGATTTAACTTCTTCGGTATTTGAATCCCTACAGCTCGACAAAACAATCGTATTTATCCTTGAAACCAACTACCTACACGGTATGGCAGATCAAAGGCAGTTTTTCCGAAACCTGCAGGAGATAGGTATCGACAATCCAGTCATCATTAAACGTTCCTATCAAAAAGAAGATTTTTCGGGACCTCTTGGTGAATTTATGAATCCGGAAGAGCCTATTTCAAAAATACAGCTTTACGCTTCGACAGATCTAGGCGCACTATTGATTGATGGTTTAGGTTCGGGAATCTGGCTAGACTCTCCGGCGACCCCCTTAGAAAATATAGCTTCACTTTCCTTCGGAATTTTACAGGCAACACGATCCAGAATATCGAAAACAGAATATATTTCCTGTCCAAGCTGTGGAAGAACATTATTTGATCTCCAAGAGACTACACAAATGATTCGAAGCCGCACCAACCATCTAAAAGGATTAAAAATTGGTATCATGGGCTGTATTGTGAATGGTCCCGGGGAAATGGCAGACGCAGACTATGGCTATGTTGGCGCAGGACCGGATAAAGTTACTTTATATAGAGGTCAGCAGGTCGTTAAGAAAAATGTAAGTTCCGCACATGCCTTGGACGAATTGATCAAAATCATTAAAGATGATGGACTGTGGGTCGAAGAAAAACAAGATTAAAATTCGGCAAAGAGACTTTAGATAAAATAGCAAAGGGG
>NZ_DIIM01000013.1:0-13545 GCF_002420705.1 Sphingobacterium sp. UBA5670 | reverse complement strand
CCCCTTTGCTATTTTATCTAATTAATAATTTGTGTTCTAAATTATCGGCTTATCGGACAGAAAATCTTTTCACTACTGTCTCCGAACCAGCGACTACTCTTACGAAGTAAAAACCAGTAGTCAGCTTTCCGCCATGCTCAAAGGAAAGATTTTGAATTCCCGAATCCAGGTTACCATTCATCAATTGGAGAATCTCATTGCCCAGCGCATCCATTACCTTAATAGACACACTCGAAGACTTTGCCAATTTAAAAGAAAGATTTATTTGCTCGGCAATAGGATTATAAAATACCTTAACATTATTGATAAGTTTCTCGGTATCCTTGATGTTGTGATCTTCTCCAAATGCCTCATTACCGTCCCAAATTTGTTGCGAAAAAGTATGGTCATAAGGAGACTTTGCATACACACGAACTATCCCGCTGCACAATGTCAGTGCGGATAAAAGTGTTAAACAAGCTGCTTTAAGTAGATTTCTCCCCATAGTGTTAAATTAGACTTCAAATAATGGTTACGGTTTAATCAAATATAACGCTAACTATTTGAATTATCAACAACAAAGTTAGTATTTTGTTTAAAAGTTTTTCAGCAAATAGAACCTTTCCAAGTTTCTTTTAACAAATTTTAACAGCTATTGCGCATGTCAAATGAAATGCTAAAATTTGGCGCAGGAAATGTACCGACTTAAAGTACAGGCAAAAAGTATATTTTTGCAGTATATTTTGAAATAAAATAATTGATAAATGGCAGACAACAGTCATCACAACAGCATCAATAAGGTGAGTTTCGCCGGATTATTGATCAGTTTAGGAATCGTTTTTGGAGATATAGGAACATCTCCATTATATGTTTTCAAAGCAATCATGGGACAAGGAGCCATTCAAAAAGACTTGGTCTTGGGCGGACTATCCTGCGTTTTCTGGACGCTCACACTCCAAACAACAGTAAAATATGTTTGGATCACACTCCGAGCAGACAATAAAGGTGAGGGCGGTATCCTATCTCTTTATTCATTGGTGCGCAAACGTGCTCCCTGGTTGATTTTCCCAGCGATGATAGGCGCTGCGACCTTATTAGCTGATGGAATGATCACTCCGGCTATCACCATATCCTCGGCTATCGAAGGTCTGGATATCAAATTCCCTGGATTACCAACGGTTCCTATTGTTGTTACAATAATATCTTTATTGTTTATTATTCAACGATTTGGGACATCTGTTGTAGGAAAGGTTTTTGGTCCGTTGATGACCATCTGGTTTTCGATCATTGGTGTTATCGGTTTGTCCCATCTTCACCTTGCACCGGAAGTGATGAAAGCAATTAACCCCTACTATGCCTTCCATATTTTAATTACCTACCCACACTCATTACTATTAATCGGAGCCGTATTTCTATGTACGACAGGTGCCGAAGCACTGTATTCGGATATGGGGCACTGTGGTAAAAACAATATCCGTATCAGCTGGATCTACGTAAAAATCACACTTATACTGAATTATTTTGGACAAGGCGCTTGGTTATTAACGCAGGAAGGACGTGTCTTAGGTGGCGCAAATCCATTCTATTCAATTATGCCAGATTGGTTTATTGGATATGGTATCGCTATTGCGACAATTGCCGCTGTTATTGCCAGTCAAGCCATGATATCCGGATCTTATACCCTGATTTCGGAAGCAGTACGTTTAAACATCTGGCCTAAGGTCGCGATCCGCTACCCAAGCGAACATAAAGGGCAATTGTATGTCCCCTCGATAAATCTAATTCTTTGGGTGGGCTGTATGATTGTTATCTGGGTTTTTGAGGAATCAAGCCGAATGGATGCAGCCTATGGTCTTGCGATCAATTTAACGGTACTGATGACAACCATTCTAATGGGATACTTCCTCGCTATGAAAAAAGTTAATCGTATGCTTATTACTATATTTTTGATTGCCTATTTCGTTATTGAATTAACTTTCTTAGTAGGTAATGGCGTAAAAATAGCCCATGGTGGCTGGTTGACCCTTTTACTTGCTACAGCCCTATTCGGAACAATGTATTGTTGGTATACCGCACGAAAAATTAAAAATCGTTTCGTCAATTTTATTAATATCAACAAATATTATCCTATTATTTCCGAATTAAGCGAGGACAAATCTGTTCCGCCCTACGCTTCACATTTAGTGTATTTGACAAGTGCAAATTTCAAATCTGAAATTGAAGCTAAAATTATTTATTCTATTATTAATAAAAAACCCAAGCGTGCGGATGTGTATTGGCTGGTCCACGTTGACGTAATGGATCATCCACATACAAAAGAGTATTCTATCGATCAGTTAATTCCCGGCAAATTAATACGGATTGATTTTAAACTTGGTTTTAGAGAAGAACAACGCATCAGTCTTCTATTCAGAAAAGTGGTGGAAGAAATGGTTAAAAAAGGTGAGATTGACATTACCAGCCAATACGACACCTTACGTAAACATAACATCCCCGGGGACTTTAAATTTGTTGTTTTGGAAAAAGTACTCTCCAAAACCAATCAGATGACATGGATAGAGAAGGTTATTATGGACATCTATGGCTACCTCAAAAAAATGAGTTTATCCGAAGAAAAAGGTTTCGGTTTAGATTCTAGCTTTGTTACAATTGAGCGCGTACCACTCAATTTCCCTCAGACTTCAGAAGTCCATCTCATACGTAAAGATTAATACCCTTCAAAAGATTTATGTTCCTCAAGGTGATGCTTTAGCATCACCTTTTTTATTCGATAGAATTGCATTACTTTTGTTGCAAATAATACATCATGGCAGACGCTAATCCAAAAAAGAAATTACACCCTAGAAATAGACATCTCGATAACTACAATTTTGAAGAACTAAGTAAAGTCGAACCTTCACTCAAGGATTTTGTTATAGAAAATGCGTATAAAGTAAAATCCATCGACTTTAACAATCCTGATGCTGTAAAAACATTAAACAAAGCTCTTCTAAAAAAATATTACCATATTCAACATTGGGATATCCCAAAAGAGAATCTTTGTCCTCCTATTCCGGGCCGTGCAGATTATATTCATTATATCGCCGATGTCCTTGCTCGGGACAATCATGGCGAAATTCCAAAAGGTGGAAATATACACGTCCTAGATATCGGCGTTGGTGCAAATTGTATTTACCCCATCATCGGACATCAGGAATATGGATGGAGCTTTGTAGGATCTGAAATTATCAAGAGCGCATACAAAAATGCGATCGAGATTACACGGACAAATATGAGCTTAAAAAAGAGCATACAAATCCGTCTCCAAAATAATCCGAAAGCCATATTTAAAGATATTATTCTTCCTGGTGAGAAATATGACGTGGTGATCTGTAATCCACCATTTTTTAGCTCTCAAACCGAAGCTTTACAGCAGTCCATCCGCAAAACTACAGGCATTAAAGACGCTAAGATAGATGAAAAACCTGTCACACAGGCATTTTCTGGGCAGGGAAGCGAGTTGTGGTGCGATGGTGGTGAAAAAGCTTTCTTATCACGCATGATCTTTGAAAGCCAATTTCACAAAGATCAGGTAAAATGGTTCACTACATTAGTTGCCCATCGTGAAGATATTCGTTTTCTGCAACACAAACTAAAGAAAATAAATGTAAAAGAGACCGAAGTGATCCGCATGGAACAAGGAAATAAGGTAAGCCGGATCCTTTTATGGAGATTCTAATAAGTCCATGATATTCAAAGAAACGGAGCTATCTGATTAAAAGATAGCTCCGTTCTTTGATCCATTGTTTTCCGACGCTTGTTTATACTATACTTGCGCCTGTTTATTTAACTTTGAATGTTTATAGCCATACATAAAATACACAGCCAATCCAATCACCAGCCAGATCACAAATATTATCCAGTTACTTGCACCCAATTCCGTCATCAAATACAAATTGATCAGGATACCTATGACAGGCAATAAGGAAAAGTTCATTTTAAAGCTATAAATACCCAATCCAAGCCAAGTTAACCAAAATATAATGACCAACATTTTATGTTCTATAATTTCAAGGATGGAAAGCGATTTCCACTCCTGTATCGTCTCTTGTGCATAGATAAAAATAAACACAATAGCGATCAGCAACCCAGCACCAACTAAATACTTACCATTGATGTAAGGAACTTTAAATTTGGATTTTGCAGATAAGCCTGAATAATCCATATACAATACACCGGCACAAACAAGGATGAAGGCAAAAAAGGTACCGACGCTCGTTAGATCAACAAAGAAGTCCATTTTAAAAAATAAAGAAGGGATAGCAACCACCAAACCCGTTACAATCGTTGCAAACGAAGGTGTTTTATATTTTGGGTGAATGGTCGCAAATTTCTTCCACAACAAACCATCCCGACTCATCGTCATCCAAATTCTTGGTTGCGCCAATTGATAGACCAACAAGGCACTTGTAATCGCAATTACAGAGGTCACGGATATAATTCCAGCCATATGGTCAAAGCCCACATATTTAAACACAAAAGCAAGTGGATCCTTCACATTTAATTCGGTGTAGTTGACCATACCTGTCAGTACTAAGGTAATGGCAACATACAATACAGTGCAGATCAATAGACAATAGATCATCGCCTTAGGTAGGTCGCGCTGTGGGTTTTTACACTCTTCCGCGGTTGTGGAGATCGAATCAAAGCCAATAAAAGCAAAGAAAACTGCAGCTACACTGCCGAGTACACCTTTGAGGCCATTCGGTGCAAAAGGTGTCCAATTTTCGGGTTTAATGAAAAATATACCCCCAAAAATTACAGCTAGGATAATCGCTACCTTGATCATCACCATGACCATGCTCGCTTTCTGGGACTCTTTGATTCCGATATAAACCAACCAAGTGACCAAAAATGTAATGACACCTGCCGGTAAATCGAAAATAATAGGCAGCCCACCAATTCGAGGCGCACTATTAAAAGCATCCAGACCGTGCTGGTCGATTGCAGTCAGGGCAGCCGCACCATGTTGGTTCATCTTGTCTACGGCATCATAAGCATAGCCTGGCGCCATGGATAACCAAGCCGGTATGTGAAGACCAAAGCCTTCCAGCATGGAAACAAAATATTGCGACCAGGAAATGGCTATAACGGTATTGGAAACAGCATACTCTAGGACCAATGCCCAACCTATTATCCAAGCAAAAAGCTCACCAAAAGCCACATAAGCATACGTATACGCCGATCCCGAAACAGGAACTGTACTGGCAAATTGGGCATAGGCCAATGCCGTAAAAACACAGGCAAAAGCCGTAAACACGAAAAGAAGTGACACTGCTGGCCCACCTTCATAACTCGCCAATCCAATTGTGCTAAAGATTCCAGCCCCTACAATAGCGGCGATACCCAACGAAACCAGATCTGTTACCCCCAATACCTTTGCAAGGCCAGTCCCCCCCTCTTTTTGAGTGTCATGCAGAATCTGATCAACACTTTTCTTCCGAAAAAGTCTATGTGACATGTAAATTTAGTTTTTGATACTTAAAATTATGCGAAAATAAATATTTTCAAGGTCTTATACTATTGGTATTTTCTGATCGACTAATTAAAGTCCACCAACTCATATTGAATATACTGGTAAATTTCTTGATAATCGGCCATCTCTGTATGCAGATAGGAAATCAACTGTGCTGTCAGAAGCTGTCTTTGCTCCACTGAAACTTCAAATTGCCACAATCGCTTACAGATATTGAAAAGTGCCCCTGCAATTTTTTCCACCTGTGCATAATCATAAATATACTTCCACTCAATAAACTGATGATAGAACTTTTCAAATTTAGGTATATCATTCAATTGATTAATTTTCAAAAACTTTCGAATAGCATCTTCATTGACCTGCACGAGCGCAGCATAGAATTTATCGATGGAAACCGCTTTATTTTGTGTTAGGATATGATCCAGCAATAGCTCCAAAGCAATATGGGCCATAAAAGACGGCCGGATAGGCAGTCCCGCTAAACTAGACTGGATTTTTAGTTTCAGCTGATGTGTATGATGAAAAAAATAAGGTGAATTGTGAAACAGGCGATCGACCTCGATATGACGATTCCAACCTATATACAATTGTTCCAGTAAAGGATTGTCCAAGAGCTCATCTTCATACTGACGTGGTTTTAGCATAAAGGATTTATCCGCATTTTTTAATAGATCGGGTAACAATCCACCCACAATACGTTCGGGATTAGTTGCAAACCGCTCAAAATAAAAATGTGATAAAAAATTCATACCAGCTTATTAGCGTGTGCTTTTATACGGAATTATTCGCTCAATATACGCTTAATCTCCTATCTTTGCATCTTGTAAATTAAAAAATTAAATCCATTTAACAATGAGCTTTGTAGAAGAATTACGTTGGAGAGGCATGTTGCAAGATATTATGCCAGGCACAGAAGACTTACTGAATAAAGAAAAAGTCGCTGGTTATATCGGCTTTGATCCCACAGGCGACTCTCTACACGTAGGACACTTGACGCAAATCATGACTTTGATCCACTTCCAAAATGCAGGCCACAAACCAGTTGCCCTGGTTGGAGGAGCAACAGGAATGATCGGAGACCCTTCTTTCAAATCTGCAGAGCGTAACCTGTTGGACGAAGCTACATTACAGCATAATGTAGCTTGTCTGAAAAAACAGTTAGGCAAATTTCTTGAATTTGGAGAAGGTGAAAATGACGCCCAAATGGTTAATAATTACGATTGGTTCAAAGATTTTAAATTTTTGGATTTTATTCGTGATATCGGTAAGATGATTACCGTAAACTATATGATGGCAAAAGATTCTGTAAAAAAACGTCTGGAAGGTGACAATGGCCTTTCTTTTACTGAATTTACTTATCAATTGATTCAAGGGTATGACTTCTACTACCTTTGGAAACACCACAACTGTAAAGTTCAAATGGGTGGCTCCGATCAATGGGGTAACATTGTAACAGGTAGCGAAATGATCCGTCGTCAGGATCAGGGAACAGCCTATGCGATCACCACACAATTGATCAAGAAAGCTGATGGTCAAAAATTTGGAAAGACAGAATCAGGAGCGGTATGGTTGGATCCAAAGAAAACCTCGCCCTATAAATACTACCAATTTTGGTTGAATACCTCAGATGATGATGCGAAAAACTGGATCAAAATCTTTACGTTAAAATCTCAGGAAGAAATTGAGTCCATCATTGTAGAACATGATGCAGCACCACACTTACGTTTAGTTCAAAAAGCACTGGCAAAAGATATCACCATTCGTACACACTCCGAGGAAGCGTACGAAACTGCCATCAAAACCTCTGAATTTCTTTTTGGTAACGGTTCTTTAGAGTTCTTGAACGACCTAGATCATGATGCTGTTTTAGAAGTATTTGAAGGCATTCCGCAGTTTCAGATCGCTAAGACTGAACTGGCGGCTGGTATCAATATCCTTGATTTACTTGCTGTTCAGACCCAGGTATTCCCATCCAAAGGTGAAGCTCGTAAAATGCTTCAGGGCGGCGGTGTTTCGATCAACCGAGAAAAAGCTACTGATATTGAAGAGTCGATTACGGAGAATCACCTTGTAAACAATAAATATATTGTTGCACAACGTGGTAAAAAGAATTATTACTTGATTATCGCAGATTAATGATCAGCAGTATCCTGATTTAATAATCCATAAACATAAAAAAGTCCCTTTTGAACAAATCAAAAGGGACTTTTTTATGCAGCCAGCTGCCATTCTTCAACAGCGGCAGCCATTGATCAGTTCAATAATTTTTCAAATGCCTTCCTCGACGCTCCTCTAAAATGCACCTCGCCGCAATACTGATACCCCAATTTGTCGAATACATGCAGCATCCCGCCGTTATCAAAATTAGTATCTACCTTAATACTATAGACACCATGATCAACCGCAATTTTCTCCACCCCCTGCATAATGCCTGTGCCCACACCTTTCATATGTGGATCCTGAGCGGAAGCCAGTCTATGTATACCTACATATTGACCATCACTTAACCATTTTCCGTCAATATCATTATAAGCTGGTTCGACATCAAAAATAATAGCTACATAACCTACAATCCTGTTCTCGACTTCAACGACATGTCCATACCCTTTATCAATATCCGATTGAACGACATCTTCATTCGGATAACCATCTTGCCATTGTCGGCTACCTTGTTCTTTCCTGAGGGCAATTGCTTGTTGTATAATTTCCCAAATCCGTCCTTTATCAGCTAATGTCGCTTTTCGTATTTCAAACTTGTTCATCCTATCTTTTATTTTTATTCGTAAAACTACATATTTTGCAGCAACTCCAAAGAATACACCAAAACAGCAACAATCGCTACAGATATCCACATTCTTTGATCAAACCTATTTGCAGGGCATAGTATTTGCTAGTCATTATACCTATCAAGCTTTTTAGCTACATCTAAATTTATTCATTCATAAAAAACGACAAACTTAAAATAATAGGCTATCAGCATCTTTAAAATACTATCAAAATAACTAAGTTTGTAAGCAGTATAATTGTGAGCTTTTCAATGTCAAATAAAGGAAATACATTTAGGCAGACAGGGAATTCAGTTTCCGGCAAACGTGCCCCTCAAAAGGAATCGACAACATTTAAAAAAGAAAAAAGTCAAAAAAACAGTGTACCAAGAGATTATTCTGATGCACAGCAAAAGGCTGTCAAGATATTAGGGATTTTATTGATCTTACTTTCATTGGCATTTGCGACAGCTTTCGTCTCCTACTTATTCACGTGGGAAGACGACCAAAGCTATATTGCAAAGACCAATGGCGGCTGGTCGACATTATTCAGATCTGCTGAGGAAATTCATGACGAAGCTGTCGATCTCCCTGTTGTCGATAATAAATTAGGGAAATTTGGCGCACTGCTTGCCAATCAATTTATGTATGAATGGTTTGGTGTTGCGTCTTTTCTTTTTATTCCGGTTCTATTCATTTTAGGGTATCGTTTGCTATTCAAAAAGTCTTTGCTACCATTATACCGTACAGTCGTTTATTCTTTTGTTGCTATCGTTTTTATTTCCGTAACCTTAGGTTTCCTACATGGATTCATGGCCGATACTCCGCATATGCTTGAAGGAAAATTTGGCTTTTGGACCAATAAATTATTAGAAGCACAAGTTGGCATTGTCGGCGTTGGCTGTATATTGGCTTTTGCTTACCTAACTACATTAATTTTACTCTACAACCTCGATTTTAAATTTGTCCTCTTCAGTAACAGAAAATCCAAGTCGTTCTCCGAAGATATGGATGAAGAGGATGAAGATGAATACGCTCCAAATCATCTCAGAAACAAAATTCATATTGAAGATGATTCTATCCAATCTGTTAGGGAGTCCATTCAACGACCAACATCAATCAATGAGCGATTTCAATCCGCTCGTGAAAAAGATTTACAGGAAGAACTTCAACGTCCTGCATTCACACATCATCCGGTACCTGAAGTACAAATTGATCCGAAAGACAAAGTCGTGCTTTCCTTCGATGACAGTCCCATGGAAAGAACCGACAATACACCTTCAATCAGTTTTACAATTGATCAGCCGAATGAAGACTTTGAAGACGAAGACTTACCACTAATTCGCGAATATCAGCCACCGGTCGTGGTAACTCCACCCCAACAAGAACCGGAACCGCCAATTGAACATGATGTGGTTCCAGGCCTTGTCGTGGAAGATATTAAAGAGGAAAAAGAAATTACCGCCAGTGATCTTGTGGCCCAATTTGGCCAGTATGATCCCAAATTAGACCTTTCTGGCTATCAACACCCTGCATTAGATTTACTTAGAGACTATGGTGGAGGTAAAATAACGATCAATCAACAGGAACTCGAAGCGAACAAAAATAAGATTGTTGATACGCTGAGGAACTATAGCATCGAGATCGAAAGCATCAAAGCAACGATAGGTCCAACGGTAACTTTGTATGAAATTATACCAAAACCAGGAGTACGGATTTCAAAAATCAAAAATCTGGAAGATGACATTGCTTTAAGTCTTGCGGCATTGGGTATACGGATTATTGCACCTATGCCTGGAAAGGGAACCATTGGTATTGAGGTACCAAACTCCAATCCGGAAATGGTATCCATGCGATCGGTACTTGCTACGGAGAAGTTCCAGAAAACAGACATGGATCTTCCGATCGCTTTAGGTAAAACGATTTCCAATGAAGTGTATATTGCCGATTTAGCTAAAATGCCCCACCTTCTAGTTGCGGGGGCTACCGGGCAAGGTAAATCAGTAGGTATTAACGCGATTCTGACCTCCTTACTGTATAAAAAACATCCGGCCGAACTAAAATTTGTCCTTGTTGACCCTAAGAAGGTGGAACTTTCTCTATTCAAAAAAGTAGAGCGCCACTTCCTCGCAAAATTGCCTGACGACGGAGATGCAATCATCACCGATACGAAGAAGGTTATCAACACCTTAAATTCCCTGTGTATAGAAATGGATCAACGTTATGATTTGTTAAAAAATGCGCAAGTACGGAATTTAAAGGAATATAATGCAAAATTTATCAACCGCAGATTAAACCCTGAGGAGGGTCATCGATTCTTACCATATATCGTTCTTATTGTTGATGAGTTTGCCGACTTGATGATGACAGCAGGAAAAGAGGTCGAAACACCAATTGCACGTTTAGCCCAATTGGCTCGTGCTGTAGGTATACACTTGGTTATCGCGACACAACGTCCTTCCGTCAATATCATTACCGGTACAATCAAGGCCAACTTCCCTGCACGTCTGGCATTCCGTGTATTATCGAAAGTCGATTCACGGACTATTCTAGATACAGGCGGTGCAGATCAGTTAATCGGTCGTGGTGACATGCTTCTAGCAACTGGAAGTGATTTGATACGTATTCAATGTGCATTTGTGGATACACCAGAAGTTGAACAGATTTCCGATTACATCGGGGCACAAAGAGGTTATCCTTCGGCATTTATGCTTCCGGAATACGTAGACGAAAACGGAGATGGTTCTGGTAGTGTAGATTTTGATCCCAAAGACCGCGATCAGTTGTTCGAAGAAGCTGCCCGATTGATTGTCATGCATCAGCAAGGCTCTACTTCATTAATCCAACGTAAATTGAAATTGGGTTATAACAGAGCAGGACGAATCATCGATCAATTGGAAGCTGCAGGAATTGTAGGCCCATTTGAAGGAAGTAAGGCACGCGAGGTGCTTTATCCAGATGAATATTCATTAGAACAATTTTTGGAGACGTTAAGAAAGGACAACTAAGATGAAAAAACAAGTATGGTTTATTGTAGGTTTGCTAATCATGGCATACAGCCAAAACAGTTATGCACAAAATGATGCCGCTGCCAAAGCACTACTGACGAAAGTAAGCCAAAAGTACAATGCATACAAAACAATACAGGCCAATTTCTCATTAGATATTAAACAAGCTAATGGTGGCTCGCATACTGACGCCGGAACAATATACCTGGACAAGAGTAACAACAAGTACCAGGTCAATACCAAAAATCAAGTATTGATATCAGATTCCAAGACACAGTGGAATATCATGAAAGCCGAAAAGGAAGTTGAAATCTCAGAAGCAAGCAATTCAACCAACGAGATCAATCCAACAAACATATTCAGCTTCTATACCACTGGTTTTAAATATGCCACAGCTAATACGGAGAAGGTTAAAGGGCTTGCGCTAAGCGTTGTTGAATTAAGTCCACTTGATAGCAAAAAAAACTATTCAAAGATCAAGCTGCGCATCAACAAAGCAAGCAATTTGATTTATGACACCACAATATTTGACAAAAGTGGTAATCGTTACACCTACACGCTAGGTTCGCAGGAAGGCAACAAAGCCCTTTCAGCCAATCTATTCACTTTCAACAAGAACAATTACAAAGGATTTGACATCGTCGATCTGAGGTAAAAATATAGCCTATGTTACAGGACTGATTAAAGGCAGCACAGTAAAAAGGGCTTTCCACTAATGGAAAGCCCTTTTTATTGTGAAGTACACCATTTTACAGCATGTTAGGTTCTTTATCCAACGTCTCACTTTCTTTGTTTGCATAACGCGAATAGCCATGCTTCTGTGGATGTTCGATAATTTCCTTCATTGAAACAAGTTTGTAGACATACGAACCCGTTTCATTATTCAATTTCAATGCAAAATAATCGTCTTTTTTCTGTCTTCTTATGGAACCTCTCAGACTTCCGTCACCGACATTATATGCTGCAGCAACTAATGTCCAATTCCCGAATTGACCATACAGGTATTTGAGATATCTGGCAGCTGCATGCGTAGATTTGACAAGATCTTTCCGGTCATCTACCGTACTATTGACTTTCAATCCATACAAACGCGCTGTTGCAGGCATAAATTGCCAATAGCCACCAGCTCCCTTAGATGAAACAACAGCTTTACTAAGGCCGCTTTCCACCAATGGAATGTACTTGAAGTCTTCTGGAATACCATGTGATTTAAGAATCTTTGCAATCATCGGCAAATAGGTCTCTGCCTTTTTGTGCATATCATATGATCCTGTTTTTTTAAACGAGAATCGACTGAAAAATTTGCGCAATTTACTTTCCACTAGCGGACGATCCATCGGTAATGAATCTTCGGCAAATGTCAATGAATTCATATAAGATTCAAACGAATTGCTTTTTTCTTTTTTTTCTTCGTCGTCTCCATGATGAGTTGGAACTACGACGAGCTTCGGTCCAACGATCTTATCGCCGCTTGAAGCGTTGTTGTGTGGGGTTGAGTATAATTTTGACAGCAATAAAGCAAACAAAATCAAACTACTACATAAAACTTTCTTTCTTATCATTCACTCCCTTAATGCTACCCTATCCACGACTCAAATCGATCAAAAAATAGCTTGGTTCAAATTCAAGGGTACAAAGGTAAACACTATTTATTTAAAAAACAAATAGTTACATTCTAGACAACTTAAAGCGGCTTTTTCAGCGTAAAAACGCAGTAAATTCAAGAAAAGACAAAAAGATAAGGATTTTTTCGCAAAACCCAAAATTATACCTAACTTTGTGGTTCACATTTTAGCAAAACACAATGCCATTCAGCAATAAAAGGAACAGTCGTGATGACAACTCCAGAAAGTCACGAGGCAACTCAGACAGCTTCAAATCTAGAGGCGATAAGAACAATAGTTTCGGAAAAAAATCATATGGGTCGAATGACCAATCTGAAAGAGGCTCTTTCAGAAAAGACGATAATCGTGAGAACAGATCATTCGGATCTAAAAAATTCTCAGACAAACCTTCCTTCCGAGGAGATAACAATTCCTTCCGTTCAAAAGATAATTCAGAAAAATCCTTTAGCAGAGGAGGTCGCTCATTTGACAAAAATGATTCTTCAAGATCTTTTGACAAAAAAGATTCCTTTAATAAATTTGATAGATCAGAACGTTCTTTCGACAAAAAAGATAACTTCAAACGTTCAGACAGAAATGATTCCTCAAGATCTTTTGATAGATCAGAGCGTTCTTTCGATAAAAGAGACAATTTCAAACGTTCCGACAGAAAC
>NZ_DIIM01000022.1 GCF_002420705.1 Sphingobacterium sp. UBA5670 | reverse complement strand
TAATCGTTTTGGACGGTAGTGAAAATAAGTTCTATATCAAGCTCTATTTGATGGATAAAATTATCATTGGTAGTATGATTTTTTTTTAGATTCCCATCTAAACTATTTAGTATACTGTAGAATATATTGTTCATTCTAATAAGGGATATTACCTTTTCTTAATTTCAAAACAACATATTGAATTTGTGGCAAGAGGAGCAAAACAACAATTACTAAAATCACACCTGTTAGCATCCAGTCGTAATAATCTCTAGTAGCACGAGCCAATATTTGATGACCTACCATTTGATTAAAGTAGCCTGAGGATACTGCTTTTGAAGTATAGATATCGCTACCGGTATTCATATATTGATTTTGAATATCCAGTAAGGTAGTTGGCAATTGAGGGTTGGTTTCCGTAACTGCTTCCCGAATCTTTTCGCGAACTCCTGACTTTGCAAATAATTGAAGTTCGTTATTCAGTGCCAGACTAGCTGTAAACCCTGTAAACCTAGCCAATATACCAACGAGCGATGCATTGATAGCAATTGCTGGCGGTGCTGATGAAGCGGTAAACGAAACAATAGGAACAAATAAGATTCCTGTTGCCACACCATAAATAAACATCGGTAAAATGAAATCCATCGTTTCGCCCTGTACAGAAACAAATAGTATCATATATGCATAATAAATCGCCATAATTCCAAAGCCAACAATAATCATTCTTATCAGATTATAACCCATCAAAACAAATCTGGAAGTAACGAACATGCTCAGTGTAGTCCCTAAAATTACAGACGTCCATATCGGAATGGTGCTCAATGGGTCATTTCCTAAAATTACTTCAAGATAGCCGTAGGCAAGTCCTGTACTTCCTTTAAAAATATAAAATGTAAAAAGGAGTAATAGACCAATGACAAAATTCTTGGTCTTGAAAATCTGTAAGTTGATTAATGGTCGTTTAAGCTTCAATTCTCTAATGATGAAAAGTGAAAGAATAATTAGATTGATGACGCTAAGCGTAGTGATTAATGAACTACCGAACCATCCCAATTGTCGCCCATAGACAAGGATGTATCCCAAGATTAAGATGAAAGACACGTAATACAGATAGCCTATCCAATCCACCTGATACAATGGAATCTTTTTGGTAAATCGAGCTTTGCTGTTCATCGTAAGCAATATGGTAATCGTTAGAATGAAGAGTATGACGATAAATCCGTAGAATAGCCAGTTAAAATCAAAAAAATGAATGACTACACTGGTAAAAATAGAATAAAAAGGAACGGCAATCTGTATGCTGCCATACAGTAGGCTAAAAGCAATCACACGGGCACGTACAGATTGTAATCTTGGAAAAATAAGTTGTAACACAATTCCTGACATCAATGCACAGGTAATTCCTTGAAAGAACTGGCAAATAACAAACAATGTCCAATCTTTAAAATGAAAACAGAGCACAGAACAGATTGCGTTTACAGCAAGGGCAATCAGTAAATATTTCCTAGGTGCAAAATATTTTACGATCCGAAAATCAAGTGCCAGGAAAGCTACAGTAGAGCCATAGATAACGACCATACCATATTGCACATCGGTAGGTTGTATACCGTAAAAACCCATCGCAGCAACTGGATTACCGTAATAAGCAAAGCTAAACAGACAGGTCATAAGAATGGCAAATATGACAGATCTCGCCACCCATTCAGATACCCAGGATTTGAAAATCGGTATTTTATGTGCTTGCATCATTAATCTTTTAAAACATAAACATTAGCATTCATCCCGGCAGAAAGTTTCCCTAATTTTTCAGGAGTATCGGTCAGTTTAATTCTTACAGGAATACGTTGGATGATTTTGACAAAATTACCTGTTGCATTATCTGGTGGAAGTAGCGAATAACGTGAACCTGTGGTGGGCGAAAGTGATTCGATAGTACCATTGAATTTTTCATTCGGAAAAGCATCAACTTCTATAGACACTGCTTGTCCAATCTTAAAGTTGCCAATCTGTGTTTCTTTAAAATTGGCAATCACCCATTTTTCCTCGGCTTTGTTCACCAAAAAAGCCAAAGTTTGCCCAGCTTGTATCAGTTGACCTTCCTGAATGGTCTTTTTACCAATTTGCCCATCAAAAGGTGCAGTGATAACCGTATATCGAATGTCCAATTCTTGTCTTTGAACAAGTGTTTCTTTAATTTTTATCTCTGCCTGTATAGCATTATGTTGAGCTCTGAAATCATTCAATTTAGATTCTGCTACTTCTAAAGAAGCTTTAGCCTGATCATAATCTGACTGTGCAATGGATAAAGAAGCATTGATGTTGTCGAATTTTTGTTGTGTGGTAGATTCATCCGCCAGTAGATTTTTATAACGGTCAAATTCTTTTTGCTGTTGGTTCAATCTCGCCTTAGCTCCTGCTAATTGTGCTTTTATAACCTCAATACTTTTAAGTTGCGTTTCTTCGCTCGCAGTTAAAATCGGTAATTTAGCGTGTGAACTCATGAGTTCTGCTGATGCCGCGTCTTTTTTCAGTCCATACTCGTCCAACTCAATGACCACAAGTGTATCACCTTTTTTAACAAGCTGATTGTCCTTGTAATATATTTTGCTGATATAGCCACCCACTTTTGCGTTTATCGGTGAGAGATAAGCATCTACCTGTGCGTCATTAGTTTGTTCATAGCGATATCCTTTAAAGAAATAGGTAGATCCCCAGATAATGATCCCTACGAATAATGCGATACCAAACCATTTGGTTAGGCTTACAATAATATTATCTGTTTTATTTTTGTTCATAATATTTGTATTAAAGAATTCCTATAATTGCTAATAGTCTGATATGGATTACTTTTACGTTTGTTTGTGCTGTTGTCAGATTGAATTTTGCTTCCAATAAGGCATTTTCTGCTTCCAAAAGATCGGTCAGTAATGATTCCTGATTTAGGTAGCTACTTCTGATAACGCGAACGGTTTCGGCGGTTTTAATAATATTTTGTTCTGCCGTTAGCACACTTTCCAAAGCCTGTTTTTGCTGTAAATAAGCTTCTTTTACCTGAAGAGAGATTTCTTCCTTCTTCATTTCTGCTTTTTCTTTCGCTTGATTGCTGACAACTTGGGCACGAGCAATGGTATGTTTGCTTTTGTACAAATTATCAATAGAATACTGTACTTTAATTCCTGTCTGACCAAATCCCCACAAATCGTTTGAATACGGATAAAAGGAAATCTGTGGATAGTTGTAATTATAGTTAGAGTACAAAGAAACTTTGGGCAATAGCGTAGCTTTCACTTGTTTTACGTTCAGTTCACTCCATTTGATGTCACTACCAGCCATTTTGTATTCTGGAGATTTGTTGAAAGCAATGTCTACATAGTCATTGTAGTCACCTTCTGTGATAGCGTTTAATTCAATTGTATCTTCGTATTTGATTGCTAGCCCAATATCATTTTCACATCCCATCAGAATATTGAGCCGTTGTTTAGCGATTTCAATCTTTTTTGTAACATCGGAAAGACTAAGTTCCAGTTGAGACAATTTCACGGAGGTTCTCAGTACATCACTCTTTAATACGGTGCCGTTTTTATGTAGACTTTCTATCAATCTCAATTGCTTTTTTTCTGCTTCAATCTCTGCATTTAGAAAATCATAGAAATGCAAAAACTTATATAAATCAAAATAAGTAACTGCAACATTATATTTTACACTATGCCTTTGCAGATCAACTTCATATTGTTTACGTGTCTCTTCTTCCTTTTTCATGGCGATGTTCCTTTTGTCTTTACCACCATTGTAAAGATTAAAATTTAAGTTGTAGCCTACTCCGTACCCATAGCCCTTTACAGGTACATCTTGTGGAGAAGAGAATAATCCATTGTCATAAATCAGAAATTTGGAATTGAGTTTTAAGTCCCCACCTACTGAAAGTTCGGGCAACAAACGGTCTTTGGCTTCCAATATTTCTATTTTACTTTGCTGAAGATTTAGATCAGATAGTTTCAGTTGTCGATTATTCATTTCAGCAACTTTCCATATTTCTTCCAAACTTAAAGGTTGGACTTTTTCAGTATGCTGAGCGTAAATATGGGGTGCCAATAACAGCAACAATATGCTTAAAACCAGAACTGTTTTATATTGTTTCATTAGTTTTGTTTTTATAAATGATAGGTTTCTTTCTATTTTTTAACCATTGTTTTAGCATCTTTTTCAACTCATCAATAGCAAAGCTTAAATCTATCATTGGCATAAAAGGACTAGAATAGATGCAAGCCAGCCAGTAGATGTTGGCTTTATCAATTTCTTGATCTGAATGAGGGAATTTATCTTTAGATTTTCCGACCTGTCTTTCAAGTGCAAAATCTTTGTGGGGTTTTATGTTTTTATGTTTCATAGTGATTCTACGATTATTAACATAGCAAAATTATTCAAGGCACCAAGCTATCTTTATATATAATTAGCCTAATATTTGCTATATTTGGCCATATGGAAATTCTTAGCCAATTAATCAATATTGTCGATCAAAACCCCGATTCCATTCTCGTGATGCGAC
>NZ_DIIM01000010.1:184162-288067 GCF_002420705.1 Sphingobacterium sp. UBA5670 | reverse complement strand
CTAACACGCTGCGATCCCAGTCGCAGTATGCTCACAACCCGCTTAAACAGCGCTTAGAGTGGCTTTCGGGACTGAATCAAGACCGGATAAACCTTGGATAAAGGCCGAAAGCGCGATATACTCGGACTCGGGTGTTATCAATCAACCTCTAACTTATGGTTCTTTATGAAGATAAAAGCACTTTTATCTATTTTTTTGTGTAGATTTATCTTCTTAAAATAACCACCAAAGCGATGAGCAGAACTACCCTGAAAGATATAGCCTTGGCACTTAATATTTCTGTTTCGACGGTTTCCAAAGCATTATCAGACAGCTACGAAATAAGTGAGGCGACTAAAAAAATGGTTCAGGAATATGCCAAAAAGCATAATTTCCATCCAAATAAGTTAGCGCGAAGCTTGAAAATAGGAAAATCCAATACCATAGGGGTTATTGTATCCAATATTAGCAATACATTTGTTTCACAAATCCTGGATGGAATTCAAATAGCCTCTCAGCAGACAGTATTTGATGTTATTTTCATGCAAAGTCGGGAAGACGAACGGGTCGAAAAAAATTGTATTGACGTTCTGCGCATGCGCGGTATTGATGGCTTAATGATATCTCCGGTCTCCTCGGATTCAAACATTGATGAACTGAAAGCATTAATCAAATCGCAGATACCTGTTGTTATTTTTGACCGCATCAATCACCAACTTGATACATTCAAAGTGGGGGTCAATAATTTTCAAGGCGCATATAACGCTACAAAACATCTCATCGAACAAGGCAAAAAAAATATTTTACATATCACCGGAAAGAACCTAGGTGTTGCAGCCGAACGATTAAATGGTTTCACATCGGCTTTATCAGACGCGGGTATTCCATTCAATAACAACCATTATACTGAATGCAGCCTTAATAATACCGCTGATATAGATCGAACGATAAAAGAAATCTTACTTCGGGAATATATTGAGAACAAAAACATCGATGCAATTTTTGGTGCAACAGATGTTATTACAACCAGAACATTGGGCATTTTAGCTGAATTGCAGATTGAGGTCCCGTCCCAGGTTGCCGTTATTGGTTTTTCAAATACGCAAATTGCCGCCTCGTTAAATCCGGCGCTATCCACAGTTGTACAGCCAGCTACCGAAATCGGTGAATTGGCAACAAATAAATTAATTGCCACCATCAACCAAACGAGACCAATACATGAATTTGAAACGATAGAACTTCCAACACAGCTCATTATTCGCAAATCTTCTTTGTAATTTTTGTCATTATAAGAGGCTATATCATTCACTAAAATACACTTTTGGAAGTCAGAATTTAGATTTTGTTGGTGCATCAGATTTAATTTTGAGAAAGATTGCAGCATTTTATTTGGAGAAAAAATCTAAAAAATGACTTTTGATACAGCCTCATTTAAAAATAAAAATAGCCGGAAAACAGGAAGAACAACACTTCCAATTTTCCGGCTATTTTGTATAAACGTTCCAGCCCAACGTTATAAATCGTTGCTTAAACTTGTCCCTTTGGTATTATTCACCTACAATACCATATTCAAGGCCTCGCAATTCTGCAAGCCCTCTCAATCGTCCAATAGCAGAATATCCTGGATTTGTCACTTTATTCAGATCATCCAGCATCTGATGACCATGATCCGGTCTGAATGGGATAGCTGTAGATCTCAATTGATTTTCAGCGACCAAGATTTTCATAATTTTATACATATTGACATCACCATCCAAATGGTCTGCCTCATAAAAACTTCCAATCGCATCTTTCTTCACATTTCGCAAGTGAACAAAGTTCACGCGCCCTTTAATCTTTTCTAAGATAGCAGGCAAGTCGTTTGTCTGACTAGCACCCAAAGATCCCGTACAAAAACAAACGCCATTGAATTGTTGTGGAACTGCATTCAGAAAATAGTCAAAATCCTCACCATTACTGGCAATGCGGGGCAAACCTAAAATAGGGTACGGTGGATCATCAGGGTGAATGGTCATACATATACCATTTTCCTCACAGGTTGCCGCGATTCCCTGAAGAAAATAAACCAAATTATCACGTAAACCGTCTTTTCCAATATGCTTATAGGTGTCAATGCTTGCTTTCAATGCTTCTAATTCCACATTCTTCTCTCCTGGAATCCCCATTAAGACAACATTTGCCAATTCCTCTTTTTGTTGTTCGGCAATTTCATCAAATCGCAGTGTTGCACGTTTTACAACATCTTCAGGATACGCTGTATAGGCTTCATCACGTTTTAATATAAATATATCAAAGAGTGCCAAATCAATCCAATCAAAATACAATGCTTTTGAACCATCCGCCATGGTTAAGTCCAATTGTGTACGTGTCCAATCCAACACGGGCATAAAATTATAACAGATTGTTTTGATACCACATTGGGCGAGATTAGTTAATGTCTCATTATATTTTTGGAGGTATTCATCTACATTAGCTCCTTTTGTCTTAATCTCCTCGTGTACGGTCACACTTTCTACGACAGACCAAGTAAGGCCGGCATCCTCAATAATGCGTTTTCTTTCTTGAATATCAGCAAGTGGCCATACTTCACCATGTGGAATATGATGCAATGCTGTCACAATACCAGTAGCTCCAGCCTGTTTGATATCCTGTAATGATACGGGGTCATTGGGCCCATACCAACGCCAGGTTTGTTCTAATTTTTTCATCTTAAAGTTTAGTTATACGCCACACCATGCATTAAAACCACCATCAACAAAGACAGTCTCTCCTGTCACAAAGGCCGATGCATCGCTCAATAGATAGATTAAAGTTCCTTTTAACTCACGGGGGTCACCCAAACGGTTATAGGGAGTTCCATTAAGAATACGTTTGGTACGGTCGCTATAAGTACCGTCAGGATTGATCAATAAGTTTTTGTTCTGCTTAGTTAGGAAGACACCGGGCGCGATTGCATTGACACGAACTTGATCACCGTAGCGTTGGGCAAGTTCAGTTGCCATCCATTTTGTATAACCATCGATCCCGTGTTTGGCCACAGTATAGCCCAAAACACGTGTGAAAGGACGGCTAGCTGTGAGGGATGAAATATTTACAATGACTCCCTTTCCACTCTCCGCAATCACACGGCCGATAATGTGCGTAGGAATCATCGTTCCATAAAGGTTAAGCTCAATAGCTTTAATGGTATCCTGAATATTGCTTGCAAACAAATCTTGATCGGCACCAATGGTTGCCCCTGGGATGTTTCCTCCAACGGCGTTTACTAAGGCATCTATCCGGCCCCACTTTTGCAAAACTTCATCCTTCGCCCTGGTGACATCCTGTTCGTTCATGATGTCTACTTCAACAAATATAGCTTCGCCGCCTAGGGACTCCACCTGCTGGACACGCGCTACGCCGACTTGTTCATTACGACCAAGGATCGCCACTTTGGCTTCTGCCTCGGCCAAAGCCTCCACAAATGCCTCACCTAAAATCCCTGTACCTCCCGTAATAACAACTACCTTATCTTTTAATGAAAATGGATTATTATGCATGTATTTCTATTTCAAATTGGTATTTATTCCCAATTTTATCGATAATAACCTTAATTACAAAAAAAAGTAATTGATTTAATTACGATAACGTTTTAGTTACGTCACCCTCTTTATCTTCCTTTGCTGTCGTTTCATCATCAAACAGAATCCGTATTGAAGGTGTATAGGTATCATTATGCTGACCGGTTTTATTTGCCCAGAAAAAAGCACATAAAAACACCAATGCCAACAATACACTGCAACCGATCAAAATATACATTATTTCCATAACAACTAGAGTTTACGACGTTTGGCATACCACCTTGTCATGAGACTTGTGAAGGAGATAATTGTCACCGTACTGATTGGCATAAGAATAGCCGCAAATAAGGGTGACATTATACCTTGGACCGCAAAGCTCAATCCGACTACATTATATAATAGGGATATACCAAAGCTCATATGTATTACTTTCACCGCATCTTTGCTAAAAGCAAAGAAATTCGGCATTTTTGAAAATGACTCCCCGTCCAGTATCGCATCACAGCCCGGGGAGAAGTTATTGATATCATCACTCACAGCGATACCCAAATCTGCCTTGCGCAATGCACCTGCATCATTCAGACCATCGCCAATCATGCAGACATGCTTTCCTTCCTCCTGAAAATTTTGAATTGTTTTCAGTTTTTCCATTGGTGATTGATTAAAAAGCAAACTTGCATTCGAGGGAAAAATTAACTGCAGTGCATCCAGGCGCCGATCGTTATCCCCTGAGATTAAATGAAGATTATATTCGACTTTAAAATCTTCGATCAAAGCCGAAAGACCATCCCGCCAGGATTGTTCCATAGTAAAATACCCTTTTAGCTCCTCACCTATGCGAATAAAAACCACAGAACCATCTGTTTTAATATTACCGATATTCAGAAAGTTAGCACTACCGATTTTAATTTCTTTACCATCTACTGTTGCCTGCATCCCCTTTCCTGGAAATTCCTTAAAATCCTGTATCAAAATATCAGCAGAGACATTCAGCCACTTGACAATCTCACGGCTCAATGGATGGCTAGAGTTTCTACAAACCGCATTCAATAGCTTTTTGTCAACTGCTGAAAGACTACCTTCAAAATAAATTGAGGTTGCTTTAGGCGATGAGATTGTACCAGTTTTATCGAACACAAGGGTATCAATCGTCGCCATCTGCTCAATTGCAGCCGTATTTTTCACATAAAACTTATTTCGATCAAAAATACTTAGCGCTGCGGAAAGGGTAAATGGAGAGCTCAACGCCAACGCACATGGACATGCGATAATCAATACCGCCGTAAAAGCTCCCCAAGCCCGGCTTGCACTTCCGTCAACAGCCCAAAATAGCGCCGCCATTAGTGCAATAGCCAATAAAACAACAGTAAAATATTTACTTATAAAGTTGACAAAAGTCTGAAAATGCTTGTCATAATCTTTATAATTTTCATTATTCCATAATTTGGTCAAATAGGATTGTGAAATAGGTTTGACCACTTCGAGTTCTATCGCCTCCCCTGTCTGACGCCCACCGGCGTAGATAATTTCGCCGAGTGTTTTATTTACGGGGCTTGATTCTCCAGTTACAAAGCTAAAATCTATCGCTGCATCGCCTTTTAAAAGCATGGCATCTGCAGGTATGATTTCATTATTCCGAACCAAAATCCGGTCACCGATATGTACATCGGCCAATTGCACTGGTTTATCCCCTGACTCGGTCAATACTGTTACAGCCACCGGAAAATAACTGCGGTAATCCCGTTCGAACGAGATATGGTAGTAGGTGCGTTGCTGCACCCATTTTCCGATCAATATAAAAAATACAAGGCTACAGAGTGTATCCGTAAAACCTGCCCCAGTTTGTGTGATCACCTCAAAAGCAGATCGCAAAAATAGCACGAGAATCCCCAGTGCTAACGGCACATCCAGATTCAATCGCTGTTGTTTCAGACTCCAATAGGCCGATTTGAAATAATCCGATGCACAATACAATAACACCGGAAGGCCAAAGGCAAGGTTTATGTACCCAAAGAAATTGGCATATTCCTTTTCAAAACTTCCCATTCCAAAATAATCGGGGAAACTGAATAACATAGAATTTCCAAAACAGAAACCGGCAACAGCAATTTTTGCGACCAAAGGATTCAGATTATTTCGATTCCCTTCCTTCACCACATCCTGTAAGGTGATTTTAGGATCGTAACCGATATTGACCAGAAGATAAACCAAGTCTTTCAATGGCAGCTCATTGTGATTGAACGTAATACTCGCCTGTTTCTTCATAAAGTCCACGCGGGACTGCAACACATTGGGATTGAGTTTATATAAATTTTCTAGCAACCAGATACAGGAGCTACAGTGAATAGCCGGAATATAAAAGGTGATGATGGTCATCTTTTCGTCTTTATAATCCACTAATTTACCGGCAATCTGTGGTTCATCTAGATAAGAAAAATCTTCTTGCTTGGATTTATTCGATTTACCCGGATGCTGATTATAGCGGTAATATTGCTGCATACCACTATTGTTTAGTACTTGGTAGACCGTCTGACATCCAAGGCAGCAAAAATCGTGGTGATCGAGCTGGTAGCCCGTTTCCTCAATTTTATCACCACAATGGAAACATTTTTCCGCAGTTTGTGTCTCTTCCTTAATTGCTGCCATACCTTCGTTTTAAATTGCCTGACTAAATAATTGATTTTGCGTTTTTGACCGTAACAGTCGCTGATCAAAGGCCATACAGATATTTCTCAAAAAAGAGCGTCCAATTGCAGTACATTGAATAAGGTCGCCCGTTATGGAGACTAAACCATCTGCAAGGAGTTCGGATAATTCGTCAATAATCTGCTCATTCAACGGCACGCCTGTCTGTAACTGTACTTTTCCCTTACACATCATATCCAGGACATAACGTCTGATCAGAAGATCCTCCTCGTTGAGCAAATGTCCCTTTACAACCGGCAATACACCGGCTTCAATTAACTGATGATATTCTTCTACGGTCTTCACATTTTGAGCAAAAGCCCCCCAGGCATCACTGATCGAAGAGACACCGATACCGATTAACAAGGGACTAAATCGATCGGCATACCCCATAAAATTACGATGTAATCGACCTTGTTGAAAAGCCACAAATAACTCGTCCTCTTTCTTCGCAAAATGATCCATACCAACATCTTCATAGCCATGTGCTAAAATCATTTTTTTCCCAAGTTTATAAAGGGCAAGTTTGGCGGCACCACTGGGCAAATCGGCCTCGGTATAATGTCGTTGACCGGGTTTTATCCAAGGCACGTGCGCATAGCTGTAAAAAGATATCCGATCTGGACCGAGCAGCATCGACTTTTGAATGGTATCGGCGACGGTCGCAAGCGTCTGCTTGGGAAGTCCGTAAATCAAGTCAAAGTTAATGGACTCAAAGCCGATTTTTCGGGCATTCTGCATCACCTCTTCCACTTCTTCCAAGCTCTGATGCCTATTGATTACAAACTGGACTAGCGGATCAAAATCCTGTATCCCCAAGCTCAAACGGCGAAATCCCAAATCAAATAAGGTCTGTAAATGCGTGACCGTTGTATTTGCCGGGTGAGCTTCAAATGAAAATGAGCTTCCCGGTGCTACATCTGCGTGGGTAAGAATTCCCTCAATCAGCATCCTTAAATTGTCCGGATGGAAAAAGGTCGGTGTACCGCCTCCTAAATGTATTTCTGCCAACAGCGGTCTTTCTCCTTTAAATAACGCCACATACATCTTCCATTCCTTCAAAAGAGCTGCAATGTAAGGCTCTTCAACGCGGTGATTTTTTGTAATACGCGTGTTGCAACCACAATAAGTACAGAGGCTTTCACAAAAAGGAAGATGGATATACAAGCTAATTCCCTTTTCTTTTGACTGTTCGAAGATCTGATAAACTTGATCTGTCCAAGCCGTCCGGGAAAACGCTTCATTATCCCAGAAGGGAACAGTGGGATAACTCGTATAACGTGGTGCTGCAACATTATATTTCTGCACCAATTCTTCCATTGTGAGCTGCGATGTAATCATTTTACTTTATTTTTTTAGCACAGTCGTTTAGGCAACAACAGGCTTTACCAACACATTTTTCTATTCCCCATAAGTTGAGATTCCGGACAGTCTGCTCGGCCAGTCCCTTTGGACTCTGATCTTCAAATGGCGCATTGGCTATCTGAATATTCAGATCTCCAGCCTTCATCAAATCGATATGAGCGGTATCCTTACTTCTAGTCATGATCTTATTGATCCCTAATCCTTTCAAGTTAAGTAGCATACTCTCATCCAAAATATCGCTCACAGAAATAACTACCGCATCCTTGCCGCGTGCATAATTCTGTGTCTCCGAATTTAATCCATTTGAAATCAAGGTCAAATCATGCTGCTTGGCATTTGCCAATGCCCAAAACTCTTTTTCAAATGATCTTACATTATATACGACTACTTTCATTCTGATTCTACAATCACCAATTAAGGTTTATCCTAAGAACAAAAGTAAATCATGCATACGGGCAAAAACATGATGCAGCACCATACGTTAAAATGATATTTATCACAATTCGCAAAAAACGTCATGATTTCGCAAGCACCAGTTACGATGAAAAGTATAAAAAAGGCGCATCCAGAAAAACTGAATGCGCCTTTTTAAAGCATATTGATTTTAAATCTTCGCTTGCTATTCGTTACTGCTTCACATCACGCAGGTTTTTGATCGAATTGATATAAATCTTGCCTTTTTCTTTCGAAATCAGTTTTTCTTCTTTAAAATCTGAAAGCATACGGGAAACTGTTTCATTCGCCGTGCCAGCAATTGAAGCCAAACCGTCCCGCGTTACATCAATCGTGCAAGCATTTACCTCATTGATATTGACACCACTTTTTTCAGCAACACTAATCAAAGCATTGGCGACGCGCTTGCGGACAGAATGATAGGCAAAGCCGAGCAATTGTTCTTCCTTTTCACGTAAATCCACCGAAAGAAGTTTAATAAATTTACTGGCTATTGCAGGTTTTTTCCATAACAGTTCCAAAAAGCTATCCTTTGGTATCAAGACAATTTCGCTCTGTTCGACTGCTTCAGCATAGTCTTCGTAATTATCATTCAACAAAATTGAAGCATAGCCGAAGTAATTTCCCGCAATAAAAATACCTGTAGAGAGTTCCCGTCCATCTTTATAAGACTTAAAGCTGCGCACCTGACCAGATTTTACAAAATAGACATATGTTGGCGAATCGTCTTTTTCATAAATAGACTGTTTTTTCTTCACAGTCTTCACACGTGAATTGGCAAGCAGCTCCTGCAACAATAAGACCTGCTCTTCGGCGCTCAGACTCAAATCTTCCTCCTGTGGGGTATCTGCGGCCAGCTGTTCGTGTCTTTTGAGACGCACATCTATTGCGTTCATCAATTCAACATCGTCAAAAGGCTTGGTCAAATAATCATCCGCTCCCATCTCCATTGCTTTGCGCATATCTGCGCGTTCCGCCTTGGCAGTCAGAAAAATGAAAGGAATTTTAGCAGTACTTTCAATTTTGCTCAACATAAATAAGACACCGTAACCATCCAGTTCGGGCATCATAATATCACAGAGAATCAAATCAGGAATATGTCTCGTTGCCAAGTCGACTCCAATACGTCCATTTTCGGCCGTAATGACATCATACCTTCCTGTCAACTCCAATATTTCGGTCGTTCCCTCCCGGATATCAATATTATCTTCAATAATTAAGATTGTCTTTTTATTTCTCATCTGGCATTATTTATTCTGTCATGCTTATCTCCAGGTTCAGCTTTATTTAAAGCTTACCCTGAATGAAGTTCCCTTGTGTACTTCAGATTCAAATTCCATATTACCTTCCATAAGCCCAATGTACCTCTTGACGATATTCAAGCCTAATCCTGTACCAGGGATATTCCCTGTATTATGAGCCCTAAAAAATGGTTCGAACAAATGCACCTGGTCCTCTTCTGGAATACCGATACCATTATCCTTTACCGAAATCAAACAGCCCTCGTTATCAATACATGTTGTAAATTCAATCAATGTATCTTCTCCAGAATACTTGATCGCATTGGAGATCAAGTTGACCAAAGCATTCTTCAATAGATTGGGATCCAGGGTAAAATGCCCGATCTCACCGGTATGCTGGTACACAATATGTTGATTTTTCTTGCAGATCAACTGCATCTCTTCGGTAATCTCTTCCGCTAGCTCGACCAAATTGATATACTGCTTATTCATCACGACAATACCAGCTTCCAATTTTTCAAGGGAAAGAAAATCATTCAGAATACTGGTCAACAGTTGAACAGCGCCTTTAATTTTATTGGTATGTTTAATGATATTCGCTTTATCATCCGGTCGATCTGCATATTTCTCAATCAAAGAAGCCGAAAGCTGTACAGAACTCAATGGTGTACGGAACTCATGCGAAGCCATAGACACAAACCTTGACTTCAGCTGGTTAAGTTCAATTTCTTTTTCCAGAGATTTGGACACTTCTGCTTTTGCCTTTTCCAGCTCCGACACCATAGAGATCAGATCGCGCGTACGTTCACTGACTTTATGTTCGAGCTCGGCGGCATGTTGCTTGAGCATATCCTCGGCAGCTTTCTCACGCGATAAATCGTGAATAAAACCCGTGAAGATATTTTTATCCTTTAGCCAAACCTCACTGACTGCCAAGCGAAATGGAAATGTCTCCCCATTTTTCTTCAAGCCCATCACCTCGCGCCCGATTCCGATAATCTTTTTGTGCCCTGTGGTTTGGTAATTGTGGAGATAACCATCGTGATTACCACGATCGGGTTCGGGCATTAACATCGAGATATTGTACCCAATGACTTCTTCGGCCTGATAGCCGAACAATTCCAAAGCAGCAGGGTTAATGCTTTCCACATGCCCCCTGTTGTCTATGGTGATAATGCCATCGATAGCGTGGTCTATTATTGCAGCTAAAAGCCTTCCGCTCTCCATGATTCTCTCTTCTATTTAACCAATTTTTTGTATTTAATACGATGTGGCGTTACATCACCCACTCGTTTTTTGCGGTTTTCTTCATATTCGGTATAGTTACCTTCGAAGAAATAAACCTGTGAATCACCTTCAAAAGCAAGGATATGGGTACAAATACGATCCAGAAACCATCTATCGTGGGAAATTACAACCGCACAACCGCCGAAATTCTCCAAGCCCTCTTCCAGCGCACGCAATGTATTTACATCGATATCGTTAGTAGGCTCATCGAGCAAGAGTACATTTGAACCCTCTTTAAGGGTAATTGCCAAGTGAACACGGTTACGTTCTCCACCGGAAAGCACGCCAACTTTCTTTTGCTGATCGGCACCGTTAAAATTAAATTTAGAGACATAGGCTCTTGAATTCACCGAGCGGTTACCCAACATCATGTTGTCACTGCCCCCCGTAATATTTTCCCAAACCGATTTTTCAGGATCGAGGTCGTGGTGCATTTGGTCCACGTAGCCCAATTTCACTGTTTCTCCAACTTTGAAAGAACCTGTATCCGGTGTTTCCTGTCCTGTGATCAGGCGGAATAACGTTGTTTTACCCGCACCATTTGGTCCAATGATCCCGACAATACCGGCAGGAGGCAACATGAAACTTAGGTTTTCAAATAAAATGCGATCACCATACGCTTTGGAAATATTCGTTGCCTCAATGACAGAGTTCCCCAGACGTGGTCCCGGCGGAATAAACAATTCCAATTTCTCTTCGCGTTCTTTCGTTTCCTCGGAAGCTAGTTTTTCGTAGTTATGTAAACGAGCTTTCGATTTGGCGTGACGCGCCTTTGGAGCCATACGTACCCATTCCAACTCACGTTCCAACGTTTTTTGACGTTTGGTTTCCTGTTTTTCCTCTTGAGCAAGACGTTTTGCTTTTTGATCCAACCAAGAAGAATAATTTCCTTTCCAAGGAATGCCTTCGCCACGATCTAATTCTAAAATCCATCCCGCTACATTATCCAAGAAATAACGGTCGTGGGTAACAGCAATCACTGTTCCTTTATATTGTTTCAAGTGTTGTTCTAACCAGTCGATCGATTCGGCATCCAAGTGGTTGGTTGGCTCATCTAAGAGTAAGACATCTGGTTCCTGCAACAATAAGCGACATAATGCTACACGTCTGCGCTCACCACCTGACAAATTGACAATCTTCGCATCCGGTTCAGGACAACGCAAGGCATCCATGGCTCTTTCCAATTTTGAATCGATTTCCCAAGCGTTGGTGGCATCGATTTTATCTTGAAGTTCGCCCTGTCTTGCTAGCAGTTTATCCATCTCATCGGCGTTTTCATACACCTCAGGCAGGCCAAATTTCTCATTGATTTCTTCGTATTCCTGTAAGATGGCTGTAATTTCGGCGACACCTTCCTGTACGACTTCAAGAACAGTCTTTTCAAGATCCAATTGAGGTTCCTGAGCCAAATAACCCACAGAATAGCCTGGGGAAAACACGACCTCACCTTGATAAGATTTATCCAATCCAGCGATAATTTTTAATAGGGAAGATTTACCGGATCCATTCAAACCGATCACACCGATCTTGGCACCATAGAAAAAAGATAAATAGATATTTTTTAAAACTTGTTTTTGAGGCGGATAGATTTTGTTGACACCCGCCATCGAAAAAATGATCTTCTCGTCTGACATAAAAATTAAAAAAATTCGAAAACTCTTATTATATTAACATACAAATGTAATCTTTTATACTGACATTTTGGACGTACAAAGGTCATGGCTTAATTGTTGATGACATTATTTAAAATAATTTTAAGGTTTGAAATGCAGAATTTACTACATTTATATATCCTTAATATAAAACAGAAAGGTATTCAATGGAAGCAAAATTTTCACCGCGCGTAAAGGATGTCATATCGTACAGTAGAGAGGAAGCTTTAAGATTGCGTCACGATTATATTGGAACAGAGCATTTATTGCTCGGCTTGATTCGTGAAGGCGATGGAATGGCGATAAAAATCCTTAAAAACATAGGCATTGACACAACAGCCCTACGTCAATCTGTGGAGGACGCAGTGAAGGGGGCATCGGTTTCACGCGCTCCTATTGGCAATATGCCATTAACAAAACAGGCTGAAAAAGTTTTGAAGATTACTTATTTGGAAGCTAAAATATTCAAATCGGACATCATCGGAACGGAGCATCTATTATTGGCTATCTTACGAGATGAAGATAATATTGCTTCTCAGATTTTACAACAATACAATGTGACTTACGACATCTTCAAATCTGAAGTTGAGCAAAATAGGACGACGATCAAGGATGAGGCTCCGGGCTCCCCTACTGGCGACGATGATTTTGCAGAAGATGATCAATATATCCAGCCCAAAAAAGTATCGGATATCAAATCTAAAACTCCGGTACTGGACAACTTTGGCCGCGATTTGACCAAAGCTGCCGAGGAGGGTAAATTGGATCCTATCGTAGGTCGCGAAAAAGAAATTGAGCGTGTATCTCAAATTTTATCCCGACGCAAGAAAAACAATCCTTTGTTGATCGGTGAACCGGGTGTTGGTAAATCAGCAATTGCTGAAGGACTTGCACTTCGCATTGTTCAACGTAAGGTATCACGTGTATTATTTAATAAACGTGTCGTCACCCTAGATCTAGCATCTTTGGTTGCCGGTACGAAATACCGTGGTCAATTTGAGGAACGTATGAAAGCGGTCATGAATGAACTGGAGAAATCACCGGATGTCATCTTATTTATCGATGAGATTCACACCATCGTCGGTGCAGGTGGAGCTTCAGGATCATTGGATGCTTCGAATATGTTCAAACCAGCCTTGGCAAGAGGAGAAATCCAATGTATCGGTGCAACCACCTTGGATGAGTACCGTCAATACATTGAAAAAGATGGTGCTTTGGATCGTCGTTTCCAACGGGTAACGATCGAGCCGGCAACACATGACGAGACGGTAGAGATATTGAATCGTATCAAGGAGAAATATGAAGACCACCACAATGTCACTTATACTCCCGAAGCGATCGAAGCCTGTGTATCCTTAACGACACGTTACATTACAGACAGATTCTTACCAGATAAGGCAATTGATGCCTTAGATGAAGCAGGTTCTCGCGTGCACTTGAACAATATTCATGTACCGCAATCCATTATAGACATTGAGAATAAAATCGAAGAGGTCAAACTGGAGAAAAATAAAGTTGTTCGTAGCCAAAAATACGAAGAGGCTGCTAAATTGCGTGATACAGAAAAAAAATTGATCGAAGAACTCGAGAAAGAAAAAATCGCCTGGGAAGAAGAGACGAAATCAAAACGCTATACTGTTTCAGAAGAAAATGTTGCGGAAGTAGTAGCTATGATGACCGGTATTCCAGTACAACGTGTTAGTCAGACAGACAGTCAAAAACTGTTGAATATGGCTGAGTTGATGAAAGGAAGAATCATTGGTCAAGATGATGCTGTAGGTAAATTGGTAAAAGCTATTCAACGTACACGTGCGGGTTTGAAGGATCCTAAAAAACCAATCGGGTCATTTATCTTCTTAGGTCCTACTGGTGTTGGTAAAACGGAGCTTGCTAAAGAATTAGCACGGTTTATGTTTGATACTGAAGATGCACTGATCCAAATCGACATGAGCGAGTACATGGAGAAATTTGCTGTATCTCGCCTTGTTGGAGCGCCTCCAGGATACGTTGGTTACGAAGAAGGTGGTCAATTGACTGAAAAAGTACGTCGTAAACCTTACGCGGTTGTCTTATTGGATGAGATTGAGAAAGCTCACCCGGATGTATTTAATCTCATGTTACAGGTATTGGACGAAGGTCAATTGACAGATAGTTTGGGCCGCAAAGTAGATTTCAGAAATACCATAATCATTATGACTTCAAATATTGGTGCACGCCAATTGAAGGAATTTGGTCAAGGTGTTGGTTTCACCACCGCGGCAAAATCACAACAATCTGATGCGCATTCACGTGGAGTTATTGAAACCGCTTTGAAAAGAGCCTTTGCTCCAGAATTTTTGAACCGTATCGATGATGTGATTGTGTTCAACTCATTGACAAAAGAGAATATCTTCAAAATCATTGATATTGAGTTGAGGTCATTATTCAAACGTATCGCTGATTTGGGTTATACGATCAATTTGACAGATGAGGCAAAAGATTTCATTGCAGACAAAGGTTATGACAGTAATTTTGGTGCACGTCCATTAAAACGAGCAATCCAGAAATACCTTGAAGACCCGATTGCAGAAGAAATCCTCAAAGGAAATGTGCAAACTGGTTCAGTTTTGACCGTAAGCATTAATCCTGAAACCAAAGATATTGAGGTTTCTAGCTCAGATTCTAAGTCATCAAAAGACACAGCTGAGAAGTAAAGCTAAGCTGTATCCAAAAATAATTTCAACAAAATGCACCTTTATGGTGCATTTTTTGTTGTATATGAATTTGACGTTAAACTTTCATATCATTTTATCGTCCTATAATAAAAAAATTGTCACAAATAACACGAACAATATGAAAAGACTTTTATTAGCAGCATTAATTGGAACCGCAGCCTTGGTTTCATTTTCTTCTTGTAAAAAAGAATACGTTACAAACTATCTTCCTGGAGTAAGTTATACCACTCAAGTAAAATCTTCTTCCTGGGGAGTTGACCAAAGCGGCTATTCTTTCTCAAATGAACTGGACTTTCCTGAACTAGATGCAAAATATTTCGACTACGGGCATGTGGGAGTAGCTATAAAATTTGATAATGACCAAAGTTATTTTATTAATGTTCCTTCAGCAATCGGCCCATATAATTACAGGGTGGAATACAAAATTGGCAAGGTATATCTTTACGCTGACTATGTGGGTAGCGATAATAGACCTGTCCGTCCAGACAACATGACGGTTAAAGTAACTTTAACAGACGCCGATAATGGTGGAAATTAATAAAAAGAGGTCTTAGAAAAATTCTAAGACCTCTTTTTATTTCTATGTCGTTTGTTTACATCGAGTTGGTCAGGAATATTTTCAACCTTTCAGCAATATCTCTGCGTGCTCCAGTGCCGCATCCGTTGGATTAGTTCCACTGAGCATCTGAGCAATTTCCCTTACTCTTCCCTCCTGATCCAAACGAACAATGTTAGATATTGTCCGGTTGGCTTTATCTTCCTTATACACTTTATAATGTGCAGCACCCTTCGCCGCAATCTGGGGCAAATGGGAAATAGCGATGACCTGCATATTGTCCGCTAACTTTTCCATCACTTCACCTACACGCAAAGCGACTTCACCCGAGATCCCCGTATCAATTTCATCAAAAATAATGGTCGGTAATGCAGAAGTTTTCGCAACCAATGACTTGATAGCCAGCATCACCCGTGAAAGCTCGCCTCCGGAGGCAACCTTATGAATGGATTGCAAAGCCTGTCCTTTATTGGCAGAGAACAAAAACTGAATTGCATCCATCCCTGATTCCCTCATATCTCCGTCCTTTAATGGTTCAAGACTGATTTGCAGCAGAGCATTGGGCATCCCTACATTTGTCAAGGTAGCCTGCACATCCTTTGCGATCAACGCTAACACCTTTTTTCTTGCTACCGAAAGTTCTTCTGCATTTTTCTGGGCAATGGCGAGTTTAGCTACAACCTCCTTCTCTAACCGTTCCAATTGCTCATCCGAAGAATTTATGGCAAACAGTTTGGATTCAAGATCGTCACGCAATTTAATCAACTCTTCGACGGAGTCCACATGGTGTTTTTTCTGTAAGGAATACAATAAACTTAGGCGCTCATTGATATCCAGCAGAGTACCCTCGTCTATTTGCGTATCTTCCTCCAGGGAGCTGAGCTCCGCGGCGACGTCCTTCAGCTCAATCCATGTACTCTTTAATCGTACAGCCAAATCTGCCGCCTCAGGCAAAAATGAAGCAACCCCTTCTACTTGGGTCATCACCTCTTTCAATCGGCTTAAAACTGCTGTATCATCGTTTTCCAAAAGATGTGATGCTCCTACCAACCCGCGCTTGATGTCCTCAGCATTTTCCAGCTGCCGCTGCTGTATTTCAAGCTGCACCTGCTCATCTCCTACCAATCGGGCTGCATCAAGTTCATCAAACTGAAACTGAAAATAATCCTGCTCAATGGCGGCTTTCTTGACCATTTCCTTAAACTCTTCGAGTTCTTTTTTCGCTCTCTTGTAAGCGAAAAAGCTCGCTCGATAATTTTGCTTGAGGCCAAATGAACCTGCAACACTATCGACTACAAGGAACTGAAAATCTTCTGTATTAATCTGTAATGTTGCATGTTGAGAATGTACATCAATCAACTGCTCGCCTAAAGCTTTGAGTATAGTTAGCGTGACTGGCGAATCATTAATAAATGCACGGGATTTACCATCAGGAGAGATTTCTCTTCGAATAATAGTATGGTCCGCATATTCGAGATCATTTTCCTCAAAAAAGCTAAGCAATTGATAGGAACCTATGTTAAATTCTCCTTCAATCACGCATTTTTTGGACGGGTCGAAAAAATGCTTTCCCTCCGCCCTATTTCCCAAAATCAGTGACAACGCACCCATAATAATAGATTTACCTGCACCGGTCTCGCCGGTAATCATATTCAAACCTTTGTCAAACTGGATTTCCAATTCGTTGATGAGCGCATAATTTCTAATATGTAAGGTATCTAGCATATTCTTGCAGGTCTATTTTTACAATTTGGAGGAAAAACCGTTCCTCAATCGGATCCCGTATTCATGAACCTTTCTGACGGTAATTTACCTAAAAATCAGGCGATTTCAATACGTTTTTACTTTAAAAAAGTATAAATCTTCTTTACTGACTTTTTATTTTTTGATATTTACAAACACTAAATACTAAAAATAATATCAATTATCCAAACAAAAACTAGAATTTAAACTATTATTTTTAGCAATATCATTCTATTTTTGACAATAGAATGTTCTATTTCAGCTCCATTGACATAAATTAATTCCTATTTTTATGGCATGCAAGATTATAGTGCTACCCTAAAAAAATACATGCCCGAAGAAGCAGCACCGATTATATCCAACTGGATTAACCACACCCGCTGCTTATTTAAGATCTCTCGTTCAAGAAGTACGAAGCTAGGAGATTACCGTGCACCTTTTAAAGGAAGTCCACATCGCATCTCGGTCAACCATGATTTAAATTCTTATTCATTTCTGATTACGACTATCCATGAATTCGCACATTTACAAACCTGGAATAAACATCAGCATCGTGTCAAACCACATGGTTCGGAATGGAAGAGCAACTTTAAAGAGCTTATGGATCCTTTTCTAAAATTGAATATCTTCCCGGCTGATATCAGTAGCGCCGTTCATCGCTACATGGAAAACCCCGCTGCTTCAAGCTGTACGGACCTTCATCTGTTTCGCACCTTAAAATCATATGATACGGTCAATAGCAGCGCTCTTACCGTGGAATCCCTGGAGGATGGTCATTTCTTTAAGCTAAAAAACGGGCGTTCATTTCAACGTATCGAGAAGATAAGAAAACGCTATAAGTGCATGGAATTGACCAGCAAACGTATGTACCTATTCAATCCAATAGCGGAGGTATTTCTGTTGGAACAATGATTTTTGATAAATACATTCATTATATTTTTATCTTTGCTAACTTAGGAAATTATTAAAGAGAGCTTTTATGTTACACTTACACTCGACTATAGCAATTGTATTATTGCTAGCCCTGGTGATATCGATCGTGATCACCCTATCAAACTACCTAGGCAACAAACCGTACAACCGTAAAATTGCTTTATTGGGTTTTATCGCATCGCATATTCAATTATTGGTGGGATTGATTTTATTCTTTTATTTGAAGTATCCATCGATGATCTCTGGTGCCGTAATGAAAGATCCGGCATTACGTTTTAAAATCATTGAACACCCTTTGACCATGATCATTGCTATCGTATTGATCACAATTGGTTACTCGAAAGCTAAAAAGATTGAAAATGCCAGAAAAGCAAATCAAACAGTCGTTATTTTCTACATTATCGGTTTGATCTTGATGCTTGCTCGTATTCCTTGGTCTACCTGGTCACTCTTCGCATAGTCTAAGATAATCATACAAAAAAGGCCTCACTGCAAACTGTGAGGCCTTTTTTGTATGATATTTTGAATTTGAAAAATAAGTCTTGTTTTCGCTTTCAAAAAATACTATTTTCGTGAGTAGGTGTACATTTCACTTACCTTGATCAGATAGAGGTCAACCCTCAATCTATAACAAGTCAGCACAACTCCGTGAAAGTCCGTAGAAGTCCGTAAAAGTGTGTCTTAACTAAGGCTTAACTAGCTCTTATCTTCCCGATATCGTTTATCAACTCCATAGGTCACAAAAAAGCCCCAGTAAACTGAGGCTTTCAAATATCTTAGTTGACTGTTAATTAGTCACGTTTTTTTCCAAATCCCAAAATTCCGAAAACGGTTTTGAATGCGATAAGTGCACCTACAATCATGGAGATGTTAGCTATTGCGGAAAACAAAAAAGTTTGTTGGCCCAATGCCGTACATACATCCGGTACAAAACGGATAAATGTACCTATTAAACCTAAAGCGATCGCTACTACCAATGTTTTGTAGTAATGAGTTTGATTCGCATTATTATCAGTTGTCTTTGGACCTCTTGGTTGTACAGTTTCTGCCATTTCTATTTCGATTTTATTCGATACAAATGTACAAAATAATCTATGTTAGAAAAATAAAAATGAAAAAAGCGGAAACACAGGAATTTTGTCCAGTAATACGCATGAATCAACTCAAGCCCATAGCATTAAAATACTTTTAAATATCCCATGAAGATCGTTGAAAGAGCTATTCACCACCGCTTTTGCCTACAAAACTATTCAACTCCTTGTTCACCTCATCTAGCAACTGTTGCTCTGTCGGTAGATAAAGTTCATATTGACTGGCAACAATCTGTTTTTGGTCTTCAGGAAGGGTAAATTTGACCACCGCATCGTTTTTACTCGCACAAAGCAAAATGCCAACCGTCGGATGTTCATGCGGAAGCTTTTCCATACGGTCATAATAATTCACGTACATCTGTAGTTGACCGATGTCCTGATGCGTTAATTTGTGTGTCTTAATTTCAATAATCACAAAACTTTGCAACAGACGGTTGTAAAAGACGAGATCAACGAAAAACTCATCGCCCTCGATATGGATACGTTTTTGTCTAGCAACAAAAGAGAAGCCATTTCCTAATTCGAGTAAGAACTCTTGAAGATGGTCAATAATGGCGCCCTCAAGGTCCTTTTCATAGTAAGCGCTTTCCCGTTTCAAACCCAAAAATTCCAGTACCATTGGATCTTTGATAATCTCCTTCGCGTCCGAAGGTAGCTTTTCCTTTTTTGCTACAGCCAATACACTTTCCTTATCGTTACTAAGCAGCAGGCGTTCGTATAGATTCGTATTGATCTGCCGCTCAAGCTGTCGGACTGTCCAATTATTTTTTATGGTCTCGGCAATATAAAACTCCCTATGTTCATCGCTTCTAAGACTTAAAAGCAGCTTATATTGGCTCCAACTCAATTGCGTCCACAGTGTAGACACAATTGGAAATGTGCGATAAAACTGACGGTACCAATTTAACTGTCTAGATGAAAAACCACTACCAAACTCAGGTTGTAACTCCGCTGAAAGATACTTTATAATGTATTTCCCATAATCCGCTCTCTCCTTACCTTCCTGTTCCTGTTCAAAAATACGTTGGCCAATATGCCAGTACATCAATGTGCGCTGATGATCGATAGCACGAACCGCATTTTCTTTGGACTGCGCAATAATTGCCTTTATATCGGATACTAAAGTTTGATCGGACAACATAATTGTTTATTTTCTTGGTATTACTTCTGTAAGTGAACAATACAAAGATAACTATAAGTAATTTAAATACTAAATATTTTAGTAAAAAATAATTCACTGTCACATCAGATTTAATCATCCTAGTCTTCAAGAATTATTAGCTAAAATGATCTTTTCCTACTTTAAATTTCATACCCCTTTTTAAAATCAACAAAAAAGGAGATACATGACGAATTACTTTTATTCTATCATCAAGTTTGGCTAACTTCACTGACAAGAAAAAAAGCAAATGAAAAAAGCTGACAATTATTTATCTGGGTTAAAGAAAGCATACTATGAAAATGGTGGCAAGGAAGCCTGGGATCATTTTGAACAGATTAAACATGGTGCAGGCAAAACAGATGTAGAGAAACTCCAAGAAGCATTTCCAGGAATCCCTGAGGGATTGGTCGATTTACTTAAATATGTTGATGGAACTTATTGGCGGACTTATGCAGATGAAGAAATTGCATTCTTCTTTCTAGGCTCCGACTTAGCTGAATATCCCTATTATCTGCTTTCGTCTAAAGAGATGATCGACAATCGACATATTGCGCATACCTACTATGCTGACTATATTGACCGAAAGTATAACAACGTAGAAATTGACAACAGGATTACTGATCAATCAACGGACTTAAAATGGCTTCATTTTTCCGATTGCATGAATAATGGTGGAACCTCACAATTATTTGTAGATTTTAGTCCCTCAAAAAACGGTAAAATAGGTCAAATTGTACGTTTCGTGCATGATCCCGATGAGTTTCTTGTCATAGCAGATAGTTTCGAAGAGTATCTTCAGCAACTGATCAATACTGGTTATAATTTTATTAATGAAGATGATATCTATTAAAACCAATGTTGCTTCATACTTCACAGCAAGCAAAATATGAAGCAACAAACAGGTTAACCATTCAACATCTTGACGGCCAGTATATGTTTACATAACCCTCTTTTTCCCTGATGATTGGTAAACCAATTGCAGGTACACTGAAACTTGTCTCCCTGTATAATGACGGTATGTTGCACACCTGATCCATCAACTCTAGCTTCGATATAATCCGTTGTATTCTTAACAAATTGTACACCTGCTGTCGCAACAAGTTTTTTTGCATTTTTTAGCCGAGGGTTCAATGCCAAAATACGTTCCATCTTAAACGGTAATCGTCTATAATAGTGCTGATGACTATGTAGATCATACCCCAGCAACCCGATGGAAGATAATGAAGCCGATAGGGTGTCCATCGTGTCAAAATCGACATCATGCTCAATTGAAAGCATTGTTGGGTCAAATAACTCGTTGGATTTGAGTAGTCCGTTGACGGCATGTATCCATTCATCCGGAACGGCCTTAATCATATTTTCCAATACATTACCTTCGCCCGAAAATCCGCGATAACTATCTGGTGACAAGGCAAGAGTCAGTCTCATTTTACCAAAGTCAGCAACAAAAGCCGCACTTTCACCGCCTTTTTCCTGATAAACAAGCAACTTATCTGCATATGTCAGCAGTCCCTCCAATAAACGTAATCGCTGTATACCACCAATACGTACCGCGTCACCTGTACTTATAGGGGAAAACACAAATCGGCTAGCTCTTTTCGTTAGATAGAATTCACCTTTCACATTCCCTTTCGGAATGCCCTGAAATAATTGGATAAGCTGAATTTTATTTAATTCAAACTGCAGCTCCATTCCAGCCAAATACAATTGGACCGAAGTCAGCCCTTTGATCCAACGTGGTGGCAAAGTCACTTTCTTTTCAGTCACTTTGGCCTTATCAGTACTAATGGCGACCTCATTGCTTCCTACCCCCAACACCATTTTTTCGGTTTTCTTGACAGCGTTTAACGCATTGAGCATTGGCTCATTGAAATCTACATTGGTTGTACCACTCGTAATAAACTCCCCGTCAATAGCATCTTCCAATAAATCCAGGCGGGCATAAACGCCATTACAGGAAGAGAATCCTTCAAAACGAATCTGATTGGTGCCGGCTGAAACGATTGGATCCCGTAAACTCGGAGGTACAGGGCCGAAACTCGACCGTACTACTTTCGACAGGGTCAACAAACATTTGGATGTCAGTAAAGGATCTGTTAAACTCCCCCAAAAGAAACAAGGTACATTGGCGACTTCGGCCAATTCCGACTGATGTGCCAATACCAATTGCTGTATGCCCGATTGCTGGGTCAATTGTGAATTTCTTGCATAGCTAATCGCTAAATCTTGCTCTGCCATATTGTTATTTTCTTATTTTTTTCAAAATAGGTTGTAAACTCTTATATATTTCCAGTTTCTCAAAAACTTGTTGAAGATCGTCTGGAAAATGATATTGTTCCTTGTTCATCAAATCGTAATAATATTCAATGATTTTCTTAAAGTTGGTCGGCATTTTTTCAGCAATATTGTAATGCGTAAAAGCCGCATCCAATAGCTGTAATAAGGCATTGTTATGCTTTGAAGATATATCTCGACATTGTTCCAGCACCTCAGCACAACGGCCAATGGGACCGTAACCATTACTCAGCAACATCCCCAATTTTCCACCTAATACTTTGGTGTCCAATCTATTTTCATTAATTGTAGCTAGAATGACTTCAACCGCCATAGCACGCACCTCCTTCTCTTTATTGAAGAGCGAAGTTGCCAGGTATAGGTTGGACTGTTGATCGAAACGGAAAAAATTGTACAGCATCTCCTCCAGATAAGCTGCTGAAGATTTCCCGCCCCAGTCACTTTTACTGTTCAGACCTATCGTTAAAAACAGGGAAAGACTCTCCGTATTCTGGGGCATCAAACTATGCATATAAGCTACGTCGGCCCTATACAGGTAATAAGACAGTATGGTATTTGCTCCCCTGCTGTAGATATCCTTATGATACAGGAAAGTTTCACTCCCTTGTTTATAAGAAGGAAATGCATAACTCAACTGATCACCATTGTATACTTTCTCTGATTTCCGTGTAGCATAGTTATAATTATCATAATAGGTCGGCTCTGTTTTTAATACCGGACGAAAAGGTTGAGCTGCATAAGGTATATCCGCTAAAGGTTCCTTCACAAATTCTTCAAAATAAGCATCAGGATGGTGTGTTCGTGCTACAGTTGCCCATAGGCCTATCCAGTTGACTTGATTTGAATCTTTGGATGACAATAAATTTCCTAACCATGATTGCAACTGCACTTTCATCGGTCCAAAACCCAAGGCATAGTTGATAACGTCCCTTATTTGCGGCTCATCGATTTGCTTTATCAGCGGCTCAAGTTCTTCCAGATCTTCGCGCACCGTACGACTCAACGCAATGGAAAAATCTAGTAGATTGATTTTCTCACCAGCTTCCTGATAAGCTAAAATACGCTGCACAAGAACGGTTGGTGAGATCCAGAATGGTTTGTGTGTCGGTAAGCTCAGTAATGGCAGACGAATACCATTTATCCGAAATTGTTGTAATAACTCCAGTTGACTTCCCATCAGACTTACCCATTTGGAATAATTGTGATATCGGTCTTTATCTTTATAGACCACATCGGATTTATAGTACATGTTGATAAATGTCCCCGAGAAATGGTTGTACCAAGAAGACTCACGATATCCTCCACTTAACTGCTTAATATAAGGCTCCAACTGTTTTTGATAATCTGCCGGAAAACTGCTTGCATGTTGTATCCAGCCATTCATAAGTATCTCTACCTGAATAGGGTCCGAACCTCCGATGACTTCCCCTACCTTGAAAAACAACTCGTTCCATGTCTGCGGATATTCGTAGGGTTCGTTTAAGCGTCGGACGTCTATGGGCTGATACCTATACTGCTCGATTGTTTCGCCGTGAAGCTCAGCAAGTATCTCTTTCTCCGAATAACCTTCTTCCAATAGCAGGTGCTTGAGATCAGTCCCAACAGCCCCCATCATCTGTGGTTTATAAAGCTGCAACTTAGCTGCAAGCTCTTCAGATGGTTCTTTTTGATATTTTAAAATAAACTTGACTGCTCTTTCTTGTAATTGCAAATCCGGAATCATAAAGATATCGGCCGCTAGCGAAACAAATCGTTCCTGCCATTCGGATTTTTGTTTCAATAGTTTATCAAACTGAATCAGAAGAGTTTTAAGATTTGCCTTAACATCGCTCCGCATAAAGATCGCTTCTGCCCAATCTAAAAATTCATATAACTGAAAATCAGTATGCGCAAAGAAAGGTTTCAAGTATTCTACTGCAAAATTGATTACAGCGCTCTGTTCAGCGTGCAACAAAGGAAAGATCTTTTGTTGATAGGCAATCACGGTATGTTCAGAAAGTTTCATCCGCTCGATAAGCTTTCTGAAATAGCCCTTCAGATTATTATTCCAATTTTTGGTTTGAGCTTCGAGCGCTCCAGTGATGATGAGCACCGGATCAATTTTTTCGTTTTCCAACAACGTATCAAACACCTTATCCCATAGCAGTTCATTGACTGCATTCTGATAGTTATAATCCCAATACCTGCTGTGAATGCCCGTTTCATATTCAAATACCAAAGGAATATCACGTTGTACTGTCAATTCATCTGTTGTCAGAACCTCAAAAAACTTTTTGGATTCATAATTATTAAAACCAGAAATTGAACTTGCATAAAGCTCCGGTTCAAAATCAACATGTCCCATTTGCTCCAAAAAACGGAGATTGTCATAATTTATCTGTTGCCACTCATTTTTACGAACTAACTGTAATAAATATCCGCCCAACCAATTGGGCTTGGCATAGGCAAGGATCTGTATTACATCCTTGCTCCGGGCCTGGTTCAAAAGTTCATAAAAAATATCCCAGCTACCGGCGTCAGAACCCGAAAATGTTGCAAGAGCAAGTAATTTTACCGTACGTTGTTGCTCCTTGGTACCCCTCGTTCCCCAGTTGTACTGTGCCTTACTTTTAAATTCGGGATCCTTGGAAAGATCGCTATAATCGACCCAATATCGTTTGGCTGCACGTATTTCTTTTTTTAAAATTTCGAGGTTACCACTAGAATATTCCTCCAGAAAAGGGATGATATCTTCTGTCCTTGCCTCTTTGATAAGCAACTTCAATGCTGCTACCGCCTCTTCTTTTCGCTGGCTGGCAGCCGTTGGTTGACGAACAGCCGAACCTTTCTCCTTGCTATCAACGCCTACGGTACCATCTTCAGAATAGCCTTTTTTAGTCTTCTCCGCTACTAATTTTTCTGCATCTTTTAAACAGGCTTCTTCTGAATCAAAGGTTTTACTCTTACTTTGCCCAGCCGTTCCGTTTCGTCCGTAGGTGACTGTATGAGTTGCACCCGAAGTTTGTATTTCCCAAAATTTATCCGATGTACCGTCTATGTATTTTAAGTGCTTAAACATTCTATCTAACTATAATATCAATTAATTCGCTTCGTGTTTAAATATAATGAAAGTAGCATAAAAAAACGTATATTGACATTAAACCACAATCTAATGAAACGCATATATTATCTATTCGGTTTTTCACTCATATTGGTTACCTTAACGGTAGAAGCCAAACTTTCAACAACGGTAGAGCATTCCCAAATATGGTCCGATCCCCCTTCTGACAATATGAAAAAGTACATGATTAAAATAGCTATTTCAGATGGGTTAGACAGAAACGCTATAAATATAGAGACCGATAGCTGGGGAGATGTTATTCTTTCAGATACCTGGAGAAGTATTAAATTTAAACGAGGTAGTTGGGGCGAATATACAACCGTAACTAAGGATGATGTGAAAATAACCATAAAAGAAGACTTTTCAGGAAATGTTGTCGTAAAAAATGAGGGGGACGACAGAAGTCCATCTACAGTTTTTAGAAATATACACGGTAATTTAGAGATCCGTGATGAACAAGGAAACGTCAAAACTGTATCTAAAAATATTTTAGGTGGCGTCGATATTCGAGATAATCAAGGCAATAGCTCAACGATATCAAAAGATATTTTAGGCAATCTGGAAATTCGTGATAACAAGGGTAATTCAACTAGGGTACGGAAAGATATTTTGGATAATCTCACCATTGAAAATAGCAATGGGCAACGTACTACAGTGAGAAATGATATCCTTGGTGGTAAAGCGATTGAAGACAATAGCGGAAATCGGGTTTCAGTTAGAAAGGATATTTTCGGGAATTATGATGCGAGTGACAATAATGGAAATCGAGCTTCTGTCAAAAAAGATATCCTTGGAAAAATTACTATTGATGATCCAAAAGGCATTCTAAATGAAACCGTGAGATTACAATTGATTGAAGAACTCTCAAAGAACTAATTTTTTCGGAAATTTGCCTATTTTACAAGTGAATAATCCAACATTAAGATGGACCAAAATATTATCGATTTAATTATAGATGAAATAACAAAACATCCTGAAATCTCTTACCGAAGACCAAACGCGAACGAGCTTAAAATATTTGGTACTCCCATTCAGGGTTTTGATATTACATTATATATTGGCATAAGAGAAAATATGCTCATTTTTGACCAGTTCCATTGGCATTATGATAATACAGAAGAGGAAATAGATGAAATGTTAAATAAGATTACCTATGCCTTATTTGGATATATTAGGATAAAGGAATTTTTCAACAACAAACAGCCTTATAAACGGGTATTACAAGTCCAAGATCAGAAGGGTAACTGGTACGATGACCAAACCATGGGAAAAATAAACACTTTTTTGGGGAAACCTGATAATAGATATTTGCAAAATATGATCTTAACAAAAGATACAGAAAACAATTCATATTCTTTACCCAACGAGGATAAAACTTAATTCTCCAATAGAAGAAAATAAAAGGATAGCTGGCCTTCGCTAAAAGCGTTCCATCCTACTCAAACAGGGAACTGAAGCAAATTCAACATTCCTATGGTTAAAGATTTTCAAAAGAAAATTAAAATCCCTAAAATTGCAGTCTCATTTGAAGGAAATCGGATCCCATGTGTGAATGCCAGCCGATCTACTCAAACGATCATAGCGCTGCAGAAATAGGCCCTAAAAAAGGGAAATAGCGAGCTGAATAACAATAAAATGATGAAAAAGATTATATTTTTTCTATTACTGATACCTTTTTGGGCTGCTGCTCAAGAGCAAAATATCCAGAACTTTGTCGTAAAGGAAAACCTGTCCAAAAATGGAAAATTGGCTGTAGTTGCATTGGATTCGCTGGGAAATACCAATGAAACCATCAATGGCAATTACCTATTTACAATCAATGGTTTCTCTCAGCCACTGCAATTTCATGAGGGTGTTGCTGTCCCAAATCAGAAAATTGAGTCATCAACCTTCGTATTTTTCAGTCATAAAAATCAGCAAACTTCCAAAGGACGTTTATTTTATATCTACAAGAGCGATAGCGGCCTTTCTCCTTTTGCCATTAGCGGATTGATGTTTTTAATTATTCCTGCAGTCGTCTTAGGAATCGCTTACATGTTTAAAAAAGTGATTATGACGGCCATCGCCCTGGCTATTGTTTTCTTTTTATTCAACCATTCTCAGGGTTTAGACTTGAGCAAAATTTTTGAATCTATATTTTCAAGCCTCAAAAATCTGATCGGTTAACAAAGTAACAAATCCGGATAGCGGGAAAATAATAGAACTGAAGCGATTCGCAATACAATACATCAATTGTTATTAGAACGGCATCCCAATTCCAAAATTGTATTGAATAAAATTGTATCGATCCGGTCTATGGGTTTCATAATACTGTGCCTTAAATTCTTTGGAATCAAAGAAGTGTTTGATCACCCATTGATCAGCACCTGAGAATTGGGGATCTTTTAGTTTAAGCCCAGCATCTAAGCGAATCACAAAGTAGTCCGAATCGAAACGAAGTCCAAAACCGGTTCCAATAGCCACTTGCCCAAGAAATTTATTGAACTTGAACTCCCCTCCCGGATTCAATTCTTCATCCTTCTTGAGTCGCCAAACATTTCCCATATCCACGAATGTCGCTCCATTCATCTTTGCGCCCAGAAAATTATTGAGCAATCTGAATCGGTATTCGGCATTCGCTTCCAATTTAATTTCTCCAAGCTGATCTAAATTGCGCAGGTTTAGACGCAAATCTTCACTGAGACTCTGCCGGTTATAAGCCCCAGGACCCAAGGTACGTGCCTGCCAAGCGCGTATACCATTCATCCCCCCGCTATAGAAACTCTTCTCAAAAATCAATAGCTTGGAGTTGTTGCCATAAGGGATCGCTATCCCTGGATTAAAACGGAAGACAAATTGCCTATTTCCACCAAGATTTCGATAAAGCCTATAATCAAGTTCAGTTTTGGCATACTGAAGAAAGGGCACACCAAATATTTTTTTCTCTCCATCTGCGTTCTTGGGCAACTTTGCCAAAGAACTAATCAGATCCAACACGTTGCCGCTAACGTCCAATGTGCCTCTGAAATATTGAAAATCTTCCTTACTATTTAATTTCTTTCCATTCAAAACAAAGGTATACTGAGTTCCCAAACCGAAATATTGACGGTCGTTACTACGCACATACAGCTGATAACCTTCCTGCACGAGCTTATTCCGGAAATTGGAATCCAGACGCCCATCCCGATATTCTAGTACAATAGGTGTAAAACTATGATACTTATTTTCCGTTTCATACCAGGAATAATTCAGAGATGTAATAAAATAACGGTTCGAATACGTTTTATCTTGATCGAATAACTGCAAAGTCATGGAGTAGGTCGTCTTGGGCAAACCAAATTTACCTCCTGGATTAATATGAAAGGGTACCATCAGACGAGGAATAACCAAATTTACGCCCGCCTGAAAATCGTTATTGAATATTTTACTGGAAAGCCCGCCTGCCAAACGTGGATCAAACAAGACACCATAACGTAATTTCACTTCCAGCTGCTCAGAGCCTCCAAAGATATTACGTTGCGAAAATGTATTCCCGATATTGAATCCGCTCATCCCCGAACTAAAGGTGTACTCGCCCTCTATCTGGTTTCCCATACGAGGTCTTGGGACAAATTCATAGTGTACATCAAGTTTATTCGAGTCTTTTTTGACAAACTGCATTTTAACAGAGCGAAAACCATTCATTTCATATAATCGGTCATAGGATTTATTTTCCTCCCCCAGCGAATAGTATTGACCTGAGCGTAAATACATATAACGTTCCAAAGGCTTCCATCTGAAACTATTTGTCTCATCGACAAACAATAGCCGTTTTGCCGAATCTACGATGCGACGAGGCTCCTTCTTTGACATCGTCCCATAATTCTTTATGGTCATATAAACACTGTCGATTTGATACTTTTTATGTATCGTAGAATCGGATGGGTTTTCGACATTGATTTTTAAATCGATCAGATTACCTGCTATGGTTGAATCAACCCCCGCACGCATATATTGCCTTAAATAATCATAGTATCCGTTGTTACGCATCGAAACATAGAGTTTCTCCCGCTCGTCGAGCAACTTCGCCGCATCATATTGAGTATTTGGTTTAACCGCGGTTTTTGGAAGTACCTCTCGTTCAAATATTCCCTTTATATCTTCGTCCTCAAATTTGCGTTCAATATTTCTAACCTGATAAGGGGCGCCTTCATCCACCTTAAAGTCAATATGTGCTCTCTTTTTAGAAACTGAAATCGTGGGCTCAACCTTAGCTTTAAAATAACCTTTTGAAAATAAAAAACGTCGGATCTGATTGGCAGATAAATCGACCATTGCCGAATCCAACAAATGGGGCGGCTCACCTACATTCCGAATTTTCTTTGTTTTATAGCGTCCATTTTTAGTATTGAAGGTATTATAAATGAACAAATTTACGCGCGAATTTGGTCTTATTTGATTGGAGATATATGTTTCGGAAGATTCTTTCAATGCCGGGGTCACACCAGAAATCTGTACTTTTGTAACCAGAGCCTGGTCATCGTCAAGGTATTTTGAAGACCGGCATGATGCAAAAAATAACGCTAAAAGCGTTATACTTGCAAATCCGATAAAACGAGGGTACTTAATCATCAATAAAAATGTTGTCAAAAGCGCAAATCAGTCTAATAACGTCTCTACAAAATAAAAAGTATAGAAAACAACAGGGACTGTTTATCGTTGAAGGTATAAAATCCGTGATGGAATTTATTTCATCCAGCTATCAGGTTGAGTCTATTTTCTATACGGGCGACGCCAACACAAAAGTGGGTAAAATCTCGCATAATATAAAATGTCATGAATTGACGGAGGCTGAATTCCAAAAGATTAGTGCGCTGAAATCACCACAAGGCATCCTCGCTTTGGTCAAACTTCCTTTTCAGCAGAAAATTGTACCCGCTAACTTAAAAAACAAATTTAGTCTTGTGCTTGATGATGTGCAGGACCCTGGTAATTTAGGAACTATTATCCGTACAGCAGAATGGTTTGGTATCGAACACATCATCTGTTCTATAGGTACTGTGGATGCCTACAACCCTAAGGTAGTGCAGGCGACCATGGGCTCGCTGGCCAGACTTCAGGTCTACTATACCAATTTAAATGAGTTTATCCCAGTAAGCGGCCTGAAAGTATATGGAGCCCTACTCGATGGTCAATCAATCTATCAAACCAAATGGAGCGATGAGGGCTTGATTGTTATGGGTAACGAAGGCAATGGCATCAGTGATGAAATAATAGCATTAATCGATCAAGCCGTGACGATCCCGCGCATAGGTAGGGCCGAGTCTTTGAATGTAGCCGTTGCGACGACCATTTTCTGCAGTGAAATAGCCCGACAAAAGTTAGTTTAGGACAAGTTTAATCGCTCCAAAAACTGTACATTTGACCGATTCCTTTAAGGGACGGATATTTCGCCGCGATCCGTTTGTCCTTATCTGAATATTCACACAAAATAAAATTGCACCATGCCAGCTGAACAGAAATCCATCTATACACTTCAATTTATTTTACTTTGCTTAAGCTCGCTCTTATTTTCTTCTAGTTTCAATATGATTATTCCGGAACTGCCAAATTATCTGAGCAGTTTAGGCGGAGCGGAATATAAAGGGCTTATCATTGCCCTATTTACCTTGACAGCTGGGATTTCACGTCCTTTTAGCGGTAAGTTGACGGATCGGTGGGGGCGTGTGCCAGTCATGGCAATTGGTTCGATCGTCTGTTTCATCTGCGGTTTCCTCTACCCTATCCTAACATCGGTGGCAGGTTTTTTATTTTTGCGGTTGATACATGGTTTTTCTACCGGTTTTAAACCCACTTCAACTTCGGCATATGTCGCGGATCTGGTTCCACAAAAAAGATGGGGCGAGGCGCTAGGTATGCATGGATTGGCTTTTAGCATCGGAACGGCTGTGGGGCCAGCCATTGGAAGTGCCATTTTCGAGGCTTTCGGAATCAATGTCATGTTTTATTGTTCATCTTTCATGGCACTGCTTTCCATCGTTATTGTAATCAACATGAAGGAAACATTGGCGAAAAAAGAAAAATTCAATCTTTCCATGCTCAAAATAAACCGCAAGGATATTATTGAATGGCGTGCCCTTCCTGCTGGAATCGTCACTTTCTTGTCTTATACCGCCTACGGAGTTATTTTAACTCTAATTCCCGACTGGAGTGAATATCTGGGGCTTAAAAACAAAGGACTATTTTTTCTCGCATTTACTATCGCATCGGTGCTGATCCGTTTCGTATCGGGTAAAGTTTCCGACCGTTATGGAAGACCCAAAGTCATTGTTGTCGGATTGATCATTATTGCGATCGCTCTGGTTGCCATTGGCTTCGGAAATAGTTTTATTGGCATGATGATCGGAGCAAGTATCTATGGCGTGGGCACAGGTATACTCTCCCCTGCAGTCAATGCCTGGACAATTGACCTTAGTCTACCCGAGCATCGGGGCAAGGCAGTAGCAACCATGTATATCTCACTTGAAGCTGGAATAGGGCTTGGTGCACTGCTTGCTGGATTATACTATAGTGATGTTATCCTCCGGATTCCAGTCATTATGTATGCCAATGCCGTAGTTTTGCTACTTGCGTTGACCTATATGCTGAGCTGGCAACGAAGACATAAAGCCTACTAGCTTTTCATTTTTTTGCAAACTTATGTAAGGCAAAACGTCATTTCCTCTATAAATAAATTTCCCAATGGACAGCGTATAGATCAAATAAACGGCGAAGCAATCATGAGTACCACGAAGAACAGTTAAGATCAATACGTACTTTATAAGCTACGCAATTATATTGCATATAAAAGGTAATTTATCTAAGTTTGATTTATCATGGTAAGCAATTATTTAAAGCTCCAATACAGATTACTAGTTCGTCATATCAAGGCTACAGGACTACCTGTTCCGATCGCATCTCTCCTGTTGTTTGGTTTATGCTACCTGATCTATTACGCTTTGTTTCAATATCCTATTTTTGGCTGTTATGCGGTGATACTCGTTAATTTTCAACTGCTTTTTCTACTCACTGAAAAAAATAGGAATGATTTTCTCAAAAATACATTCAGCAGAAAAGATTTTCACAAAATCAGACTCTGGGAAAATGGCTTGGTCGTTAGCCCTTCGTTTGTCATTCTTCTCCTTCATAGTCATTGGCTATATGCAATGTTTTTGATTGTATTAGCTGTTGTTTTTGCGTTTTTGACTTTTAAGGCTTTTGGTAAGTCCATTCCGACACCATTCGCAAAAAAACCTTTTGAATTTATTATCGGATTCCGTCGAAGTTACCTTCTTTTACTCGTTTTATATGTATTGGCCGGAATCGGTTTTTATGCTGCCAATTCCAACCTTGTTTTATTTTGCGTCGTTTGCATGGCGCTCACCTGCGTTTTCTATTATCAATTACCGGAGCCTATTTTCTACCTCTGGAATAACCATCATACACCAACAGCCTTTCTGATGCGAAAATTTAAAAGAGGAATTTTACAGTGCCTGCTCTTGGTATTGCCTCTTCTTTTTCTGTATGCTGTAATCTTTCCATCGGATTTATTTAATGCCTGTATTGTATTGGGCGGAATATTACTTTTACTTCCTTTTGCAATCACATTAAAATACGTCGCTTACCCACGGGAGATCAATTTCCCTGAAGGTTTTGCTTTGGCACTTTGTTTTAGCTTTTACCCCTTGATTCTAGCGCTCTTGCCCTTTTATTATTTCAAAGCAATCAACAATCTAAAAAATCACTTATGATCGAGCTTACGAATATAAGTAAGTCCTTTGGACAGCATCAAGTACTGCACGAGATTACTTACACCTTTGATAGCGGAAAAGTATATGGTATCGTCGGTGAAAATGGCGCCGGAAAGACAACGCTGTTTCGTTGTATTGCCGGACTAGAAACCGCCTCAGGAAGTATAAAATCTAATTTAGAACCCCTGAAAAACAATTTAGGTTACCTCACTTCGGATCCATATTTCCTTTCTAAGCTCACGGGGGAAGAGTATATTTATCTGCTGACAGATGCGCGTGGTAAACAGATCAAAAATCTCAGCGAAAGAAATATTTTCGAGCTGCCGCTAAAGGAATATGCAAGCTCTTATTCCACAGGAATGAAAAAAAAGCTTGCGCTGACAGCAACACTGCTGCAGGACAATAATTATTATATCCTTGACGAACCTTTTAATGGCATCGATCTACAAAGCAGCATTATTCTTACGGAGATTATTCTTCGCTTAAAAGCAATGGGAAAGATCATATTGATTTCCTCACACATCTTTTCCACGCTAAAAGATACCTGCGATGAAATCTTGGTACTCGAAACTGGTAGAATTAGTAAATCTGTAAAAAAAGAGCAGTTCGGAGACTTTGAGGAGGAAATGAAAGAAAAAATACTACAAAAAGATATCGACAAATTGTGGCTTTAGCATCACACATACGGGAAACCCGGGGTCAAGACATCTTTCCCTTTTACTGGTATGATTTGGCTATCGACCAGCCTGCAAACTAATTATATTAGTTTTAAAAACTAATTTTTTTAACTTTTCATAGTTTCACTGGGATAAAACAAAATGGTTTTGTATTTTTACACGTTCGAATAAAATAATATTTCGAACATTTCTGTATTGTACAATTTAATCTATTGCTGAGTAAATGAGTGACGAAACGAACTTCCCAACGGAAGATAATCAAGAAGAACTGGGGTCAGGAAAAACAGAAAGCGGAAGTCAGACGATACCTTTATCAGGACTATACGAAAACTGGTTTTTGGACTATGCATCCTATGTGATCTTGGACAGAGCCGTACCGCATATCAATGACGGCTTAAAACCCGTACAACGTCGTATCCTCCATTCCTTAAAGGAAATGGATGATGGAAGATATAATAAAGCAGCCAATGTGATTGGTAATACGATGAAATATCACCCACATGGTGATGCTTCTATCGGCGACGCCATGGTGCAGCTGGGACAAAAGGATCTCTTGATTGACTGTCAAGGCAACTGGGGCTTCCCAATTACGGGTGACTCTGCTGCTGCCCCACGGTATATCGAGGGAAGATTATCCAAATTTGCAAATGACGTTGTCTTCAATCCCGAAACGACGGAGTGGCAATTGAGTTACGATGGCCGTAATCGCGAACCTGTTACCCTTCCTGTAAAATTTCCTTTGTTATTAGCTCAGGGAGCTGAAGGCATCGCTGTCGGTCTGGCAACCAAGATTATGCCGCACAATTTCATTGAGCTCATTGACGGATCAATTCAGGTATTAAACGGTGAACGTCCGAATATCTTCCCAGACTTTCCTACGGGTGGTATGGCCGACGTTTCAAATTATAATGAGGGTCAACGTGGGGGCAAAATCCGTGTTCGTGCGAAAATTGAAGAACGCGACAAAAAGACGCTCGCAATTACAGAAATTCCATTTGGAACCACGACTGGCGGTCTAATTGAAAGTGTGGTCACAGCCAACGATAAAGGGAAAATTAAGATCAAAAAAATCGAGGATAATACGGCAGGAAATGTAGAGATCATTGTGCATTTGGCTCCTGGAATTTCTCCTGATGTAACGATTGATGCCTTATATGCCTTTACCGCCTGTGAAGTTTCCATCTCGCCCAACACCTGTGTGATCAAGGATGAGAAACCTCACTTTATGAGTGTCAACGATATTCTAATAGAGAATACCGTAAACACCAAAAACTTATTGAAACGAGAATTGGAGATTCGCTTAAATGATCTTCAAGAGAAAATATTCTTCAGTAGTTTATTAAAAATATTTATCCAGGAAGGGATGTACAAGCATCCAGATTATGAAAATGCAGGTGACTTTGAGGTCGTGGTGCAAGTTCTGAATCGCTTATTTGAACCTTTCTTCGATCAATTCTACCGCGAGATACGCCCCGAAGATTACAAGAAATTGATCGATAAACCAATGAGTAGTATCACGCGTTTCGACGTTAAAAAGGCCGACGAAATGATGAAAACGCTCGAAAATGAGATCAAGGAAGTCAAACGCCATTTACGCCAATTAACGGAATACGCTATTGCATGGTTTGAAAAATTGCGTGAAAAATATAGTAAAGACCGCGAGCGTAAAACCGAACTGCGTATATTCGATAAAGTAGAAGCTACACAGGTGGCCTTGGCGAATGCCAAACTATATGTTAATCGCGAAGAGGGATTCATCGGTTCGGGCATGAAGAAAGATGAGTTTGTCTGTGACTGTTCAGATATAGACGATATTATTGCCTTCCGTGAAGATGGCAAATATGTTGTCAGTAAAATCCAAGATAAAGTCTTTGTTGGAAAGGGTATCATTCATGTCGCTGTTTTCAAAAAAGGTGATGAACGTACCATCTATAATGCCATCTATAAAGAAGGTGAAACGGGCACGAGCTACATCAAACGTTTCTCTGTCGTAGGCGTTACACGCGATAAAGAATATGATGTATCCAAAGGATCAAAAGGATCGAAAATTCTATATTTCACAGCCAATCCAAACGGTGAAGCAGAAGTCGTTAATATACAGCTTAAACCGCACACAAAATTGCGTAAGTTGAATTTTGACATGGACTTTGCCGAGATTGCAATCAAGGGCCGTGCGTCCCAAGGAAATATTGTATCAAAATATCCCGTCAAAAAAATCAGCTTTAAAAGCTCTGGTGTTTCCACACTGGCGGGAAGAAAAATATGGTATGATACGGTCATGAAACGTCTAAACGCAGATGAACGCGGCCAATACCTCGGTGAATTTGATGGCGACGACAAAATATTGGTGGTTCTTTCAGACGGAACCTATGAATTGTCAAACTTTGATTTAAGCAACCACTTCGACGAGAAAATGATCCGGATCGAAAAATACTATCCAGACCATATCTATACAGTTGTGCATCAGGACGGCAAGAGCGGAACCTATTTTGTCAAACGTTTTAAATTTGACGATCAACCTATTGGAAAACGCATTTCCTTTATCAATGAAGATGCAGGGTCCAAATTGATATTGATGAGCAATGCCGCTGAACCTTTGGTCAAATTGGATATTTTAAAAGGCAAATCCCAAACAGAAGAAACACTTGACCAGCCTTTGACTGAAATTATTGATGTAAAAGGAATAAAAGCACAAGGAAACCGTCTGTCTTTCCATACCGTAAAATCGGTTACCCTATTGACAGCGGATGAAGATCTAAGTCAAAAAGGGAAAGAAACACCTTTGGCGGAAACTACTGATACCCCAGAAACAAAGGTTGACAGTACAGAACCTATTGCGGAAAGCTCACCGAAAGAAGCTGAAACCACAGAGAAGAACGATGACATCAAACTAGAGATCACCAATCCGGATGACATCCAGATTGATGATAAAGGACAGATGGAGATGTTCTAAGTCACGTTTAATAAAATACAAAAAAGGCTCGAATAAATATTCGAGCCTTTTTTGTGTTTTATTCTGACATTCAATTCTTATAGACGCTTTATCATCTCCTTGAACACTCGTTTTACGCTGTCTATTTCCAGCAGCAAAGAGGTTCATGCCTCACATGATAACTTCAACGAAGGTCTTACTACGCTTTAAATTCTTTTAAGAATTTTTGAAGCTTCGGTGCAATAACAACAGAACAAAATGGATTTTCGGGATGATCATTAAAATAATTATGATGATAGTCCTCGGCTAACCAAAATGTAGCGGCCGGTTCAACTGCGGTGACAATAGGATCTTCATAAACCTCCTCATTTTCCAATTCGTCAATAAAATTCTTCGCCAGAATCTCTTGCTCCTCATTATGATAAAACACAACTGACCGATATTGCGTTCCTACATCATTTCCTTGCCGGTTTAATGTAGTCGGATTATGAGTCTTGAAGAAAATTTTCAACAAATCTTCGTAATTAACCAATTCATCATCATATTCCAATTCAACGACTTCAACATGATCTGTTGTACCCGTACATACTTGTTCATAGGTCGGTTTATCGATATGTCCCCCCATATAACCAGGTAATACTGATGTTACTCCTTCCGTATTCTGGAAAATAACTTCTGTACACCAAAAACATCCTCCTCCAAATGTTGCTTTCATATTTTTATATTCTTGCGTATTTTAACTTTACATTTACCAACATCTGCTGCACCATATCAGCAGTTCCTAATAATGTTTAGACAAATATAATTATTTATTAGCAATGGCATCTCTTATTAGCATGGCGAAAAATCCCAGTACTTAGCTCTGAGCATGAAACACCCAAGCCACACACTCTTTTTTTAATATTAATAGTAATGCTTTCCTTTAATCAATAAATCTTGCTGTTTACTGTCGCAAACAGCATAGGAAAAGCCCTGTTGTAAAGCATAGGCCCCATATTCGCCTTTTTTATTCATTGCTAAGAATCCAACTTGGATTTCCTTCGCAATTGCCGGTTTCTTCTTCACAATACGCATGACGGCTTCCTTACAGGCATCTTCTGGAGAATATCCCTGACGCATCAATTCAACCACCAAAAAACTACCTACATTCCGTATAACTTCTTCACCTACTCCGGTAGACGTAGCCCCACCTACTTCATTATCGACATATAGACCGGCACCAATAATAGGACTATCTCCTACCCTGCCATGCATCTTGAAAGCCATGCCGCTTGTTGTACAGGCTCCCGAAATATTTCCATTGGCGTCAAGTGCCAACATACCAATGGTATCGTGATTATATTGGTTTCCCGGCAAACGTTCCGCCGCAAAGGACTGATTTTCAATATTGGCTACGGGTTTGTATTTTTTCTCCTTTAACCATTCTTTCCACGCTTTTTCGCCTTCCGGAGTCAACAGGTTTTCTTCCTTAAAACCATTTTCCAAAGCAAATTGCAATGCCCCTTCGCCTACCAGCATCACATGCGGCGTTTTTTCCATCACCAAGCGTGCTACTGAAATCGGATGTCCAATTTTTTCCATTCCAGCAACCGCACCGCAATTACCATCAGCATCCATAATGCAGGCATCGAGGGTAACATGGCCATCACGATCTGGATATCCCCCTTTACCAACGGTCATATTTTTCAGATCGGCTTCGGGCACACGTACGCCTTGCTCAACAGCATCCAATGCCTTCCCTCCTTTTGATAATATTTCCCAAGCGGCTTTATTTGCTGCAATACCAAAGTCCCAGGTTGAAATTACGATGGGGTATTTTTTCGTGTTCGTTTTTGATCCAATCGACAATCCTTTTGCATCAAATGCCGTTAATGTCCCCGCTGTAGTAGCAGCAATCAAACCTTTCTTAATAAAATCACGTCTTGAACTCATTTCCTTATTACTATTTTATATAAAATCGTTGTCTATCAATCCGGCAAAAACCCGATAATTAAAGCTGCTCCAATTCCATCCTTCGATCTACTATGGAACATATTATACTGCATTTTTGGGCCTCGGAAGTAAATGGAAGCCATTTTGACTTCACAATCTATAAGCAATATTACAAAATGGTTTTAGCAATTAGATTATTTAATTAAAATTAAACCCAATCATTCGTTTTTTAGCAACATAACCTGAAAATCACTTAAAAATCGACAATAAAAATTGACTTATATTATGAATTAATCCTATCTTTAGAAACAAACTAATTCGCATGAAAAACACGCTAAAATTTGCTATTCTAGCCTATGCAAGCCTTATCAGCACGGGTAGTAGTCAGGCACAGCAGCTGGATTCCACCACTTATTTCAAAATTAAAGAGTTGCAAGAAAACGTAAAACGTGAATATGCTCCGGATAAAAGAACCAAGATTGTGGCCATCCAAAAAGCGGATATAGCGCAGAACCAATATGTGCTTGAAACAACCGAGAAAGATGCGCAATTCGTTCTGCAACAAAAGGCAAAAGAAATATCGGCCGATATTCAGGTACAGCTATTGCCTGACGCGAGTGTGGGAGAAAAGACGGCTGGGGTCATCAGACTTTCGGTTGCTAACATGCGTACTTTTCCTGATAATGCGGCAGAATTGACCAGTCAGGTTTTGTTGGGCACACAGGTTGACCTCTTGCAAAAAAAGAGCGGCGATTACCGTGTCCGTACGCCTGACGGCTATATCGCTTGGGTACCCAGTTCATCCATTGAGGCGATGGACAAAACCACGTTGGCAAATTGGCGGCAAGCGGAAAAAGTGATTTATACCGCTGAGTTCGGAAAATCATATTCTGAAGCCAATGAAAAAAGCCAACGCGTTTCGGACCTCGTCTATGGCGATATCTTGCAGTTAAAAGGGCAGAAAGGTAGTTTTTATGAAATCGCTTATCCCGATGGAAGATTGGGATATATCAAAAAATCAGAAAGCCTGACATTAAAAAATTGGTTGGATACACGCCAGCCAACAGCAGAAAACGTTATCGCCAGTGCAAAAACAATGTTGGGTCTCCCTTATTTATGGGGCGGAACATCTGTCAAAGGTGTAGACTGCAGCGGTTTCACTAAAACAAGCTTCTTTATGAACGGCTTTGTGATTCCTCGCGATGCATCTCAACAGGTACTTGCAGGTGAAAAAATAGACATATTGGATCAAGAGGGACATTTCGACCCTGAGAAAGCACTAAAAAACCTAAAACCCGCAGACTTACTTTTCTTTGCCGCCGGTAAAAACAGCAATCCAAATGCGCGTGTCACTCATGTTGCGCTTTATATCGGTAATGGCACCTTTATTCACGCTGCCGGACTAGTGCGCATCAACAGCATGTTGAAGGACGCCAGCAATTATGATGATTTTCAGACCCGTACTGTGGTTGCCGCCCGCCGTTACCTCGGCGCCCACGATAGTGCAATACAGAAAGTCGTTGAAAGCAATTATTACAACAACAAATAACATAACCATGAGTAATCAACCTGAATGGATTAGTAAAGATTTTGGTGCCTTTAAATTAAGGTTTCGGCCTTATACGCTAACGCTGCGTCATGTTTTTACTGTAGCTTCCTTTAGCCGAAGCACAACACCGGTTGTATTGACCGAATTAGAGTATGATGGCATTATAGGTTATGGTGAGGCTAGCATGCCTCCCTATCTCGGCGAATCGCAGGAAAGTGTCCTATCATTTCTCAATCAGATCGATCTGACAGGTTTTAACTCTCCATTTCAAACCGAAGAGATCCTGCACTATATCGATCAGCTAGCTTCGAAAAATACCGCAGCAAAAGCTTCCATTGATATCGCCCTGCATGATATTCTTGGTAAAATCATGAATCAGCCTTATTATAAGATATGGGGATTAAATCCTGATCTTATTCCACCGACATCTTATACGATAGGCATTGATACCGAAGAAATGATCCGTAAAAAAGTCGCTGAGGCTGATCAATTCAAAATTCTAAAAGTGAAACTGGGGCTCGATACGGACAAGATGATTATCGATACAATCCGTCAGGTGACAGATCGACCATTATGTGCTGATGTAAACCAAGGCTGGAAAACGCGCGAAGAAGCATTGGAGATGGCTCATTGGCTAGCGGAAAGAAATGTTTCATTTTTAGAACAGCCAATGCCCAAAGAGCAAATAGATGATAATGCCTGGTTAACGGAGCATAGTCCGATTCCGACCATCGCTGACGAAGGTTGTCAACGGCTTGTGGATGTACCTGCTTTAAAGGGGGTATATTCGGGTATTAATATCAAATTGATGAAATGTACAGGCATGCGCGAAGCCAAGCGTATGGCAGAACTTGCCCGCTCTTTGGAAATGAAAGTTATGATTGGCTGTATGACCGAAACATCATGTGCTATCAGCGCCGCCGCACAGCTTGCTCCGTTAACAGACTGGGCTGATCTAGACGGTGCTTTGTTAATTGCAAATGATATATACGACGGCATGACCGTGGTAAATGGCAGCTGCCTCCTTCCTGACCGTCCTGGAATTGGAATTGTAAGAAAATAACCCTATATTCAGTGCAATGTTTTTTTCTTAAAGAAAAGATTGCACTGAATTGCTATCGCAGGTTTGACCAACACTCGACAGCACCAAAATATTAACAAACTAAATTAATCAATTCACTCTTTTATGGAATAGCCATGTCTGAGAAACACAAACCACTGTGAAAATCAACCGGATATCCCATATTGCCTCTAAAAGACAAATTTTAATATGAAACAACATGTGCTCACAACGTTGTGTCTCATAGCCTGTGGTTCGATGCAGTCTTTACATGCGCAACAGATCCAAATTGCAGGTAAAATAACGGACAGCAATGGAAAACCAATTAGCGGAGTTACAATACATGTAAAAGGCGCTAACCAAGGGACCTCAACAAACGAAGGTGGTCTGTTTACCTTGACTGCAAATGCGAATGCGACATTAAGTATATCCGCCGTAGGTTATAGCCCTCAAGAAATTCAGGTCAATGGCCGCAAAACCATTAGTATATCACTTAACAGTGATGAACAGTCCTTAGACGAAGTCATTGTCATTGCCTATGGAACGGCTAAAAAAAGTACCTATACAGGTTCCGCAGCGCAAGTAAAATCAGATGCCATTGATAAACAACCCGTCACTTCCTTTGAAAAAGCACTTACTGGTCGTGTCGCTGGTCTGCAAATGTCAAATGGATCTGGCCAGGCCGGTGCAACTTCAGCGATACGCATTCGCGGCATAGGCTCCATGAACGCATCGAATGAGCCACTCTATGTCATTGACGGAGTTCCGGTTATTTCGGGTAGTGTCGGACAAATGGGCGATTATATTGTCAATACAAACAACGTAATGAGCACATTAAATCCGAGCGACATCGAATCTATTTCTGTGCTAAAAGATGCGGCTGCGTCTTCTCTATATGGCTCCCGTGCAGCAAATGGTGTCATCATCATCACTACAAAAAGGGGTAAGAATGGAGACCCGAAGATCAATGTTAAGTCCTCTATTGGCATTAGTCCTTCTTGGGCAACAAAAAATAATGAACCTGCTTCAGTACAAGATCAAATCAACACGCTTTATAGTGTATTATATGATTCTAGAATAGCAGCAGGTCAAACAGCTGAACAGGCGAATAAAAATACCTTATTCCGTTTAAATTCTTTAGACTGGAATCCAAATTCGGCAAATTATGGTAAACCTACTTCTTCTTATGGTTTTGGTATTCATGGTTATCAATTCAGCACGGATGGAACCTCACAATGGGAAAATGTTCATATCTCGGGAAAAACAGATGGTGTAGAGAACCGAGATGGCAAATATTATGACTGGAACAAAGCATTATTTAGAACTGGAATATTCAACAGCAACGATATTTCAGTAAGCGGAGCAACAGAAAAAACGAATTATTACGCGTCTTTAGGATACACACAAGACAAAAGCAGGATTATAGAAAATAACTTGGACAGAATTAATGGTCGGATTAATTTAACACAAAAGATTGGAAAATATCTTGAATTTGGTTCGAACGTCAACTACGCGAAAAACAAACTTATCGGCATGAATGACACCAGGAATACAGGAACAAATTACCTGTATCAGGCGAGTAATTTATTATGGCAAATGTATTGGCCGACAGATTATAAAACAGGTAACGAATATACAGCTCGCTATGGTAGTCTTGCTTATAATCCTTTATACTACAACAAGGAATGGGAAAACTCGTCGAAGACAAGCAAATTATCAGCTATAGAATCTTTATCATTAAAGTTGTTACCCGAACTTACATTGAAGACTATTTTCTCGTATGACAGAACTGAAGTCAAAGATCATATCTATTATAGTGCTAAACATTATAACGGTATGGCAGACAATGGCCGGGTTACAGAGGTGTCTACATCCATTGAAAAATTGGTATCATCCACAACCGCTAATTACAACAAAAGCTTTGGCTTACATAACATCGGGTTATTAGCAGGTTTCGAAGCTGAAAAAAATACAACAGACTTTATCCGTGCTACAGGTAAAGATTTACCATCCTCTTCACTTCATACAGTTGCTACTGCAGGTATACTGGACGCATCTGCCTACTCTTGGGGCAACAATATGATGTCTGTACTATCGCGGGCGGAATACAACTACGATGAACGTTATTTTGCATCCGCGTCTTTTAGAAGGGATGGTTCATCCCGCTTGGCACCCGGTCCTCGTTGGGGCAATTTTTGGTCTTTAGCAGCTTCCTGGAACTTGGCTAAGGAATCTTTTATCAAAGATATCGAAGAAATCAATAACCTCAGAATTAGAGGTTCCTATGGGGTAAATGGGACATTACCTACCGATCTCTTTGCCTGGAGAAATCTAACAAGCTATTCCAATAAATACATGACGCAACCAGGAGGGGGTCTAAATAATCTAGGTAATCCAGACGTAGCTTGGGAGAAAAATTACTCCACAAACGTCGCCTTAGAATTTGGCCTGTTCAACAACAAACTATTCGGTACCATTGAATATTTTAACAGAGATTCGAAAGACTTATTACAGAACGTTCCAATCTCCACAATCACCGGATTCAGCTCTATATTGCGGAATGTAGGAGAGATGAATAATAAAGGTATCGAGATTGAATTGGGCTCTGACATCGTTAAAAATGAAAATTGGAAATGGACATTAAGTGCAAATGCTGCGTTCATCAAATCCAAAATTACAAAATTATATGGTGGACGGGATATCGTCTGGTATGACCCAACAGGTGCAGATGATAGAGCTCGATTTATTTATCGTGAAGGAGAATCGTCTTTATCTTTCTTTGGCCTTGAATGGGCTGGTACTGATCAGACCAATGGCAAAAATGTCTGGTACACAAACGATGGCACTGACGGCGATTTTATGTTCAACGGAAAAGCTGCAAGCTACGATTACAAAAAAGCGAAACAGACCATCATCGGAAATGCTAATCCGAAACTATATGGCGGTATAAATTCTGACATCGATTATAAAAACTTTTCGTTGGGATTGAACTTCGCCTATAAAATTGGTGGCAAACTTTATGATGCTACATCCAAAGATGTTGCGGACGATGGCTATTATTGGGAAAGAATTCATTCAGCTTATTTTACAGAAAATAGTTGGTCACCTTCCAATACCAGTGGATCCTACCCAATGGTTACCGGAAGAGATCTGGAAGATGTGAATCAGATCAGCAGCAGACAACTGTTTGACGCCTCATATCTTCGATTAAAGAACATTTCGTTGAGCTATAGATTACCGAATGAGTTTTTAAAACGAGCAGGTATTTCCAATGCAAGAGTATTTTTCAACGGGAGCAATTTGTTGACTGTTTCAAAATACAAGTATATGGATCCGGAAGTCAACCAATTTGGTACGCGGGGTTGGGAAACACCATTGGCAAAAACTTACACTTTCGGTGTCGAATTTGGTTTTTAACGAAAAAAAAACAGTATTATGAAAAAGCTTTTTATTGCCTCGTGCATAACAATATCATTAGTAATTAGCTCTTGTAGCAATTTTTTGGATGTCACACCGACCAATATGGGTGACTCCAATACCTCAATCCAAACGGCTGCTGACGCAAAAGTGATCATGAATGGATTAATGAGCAAAATGGCAAACGTTGCCTACTATGGACGAAACTTCCCGCTTTACGCGGATGCCAAAGGGGGTGACTTTACGATAGCATCACAGGGTCGCGGTTATGACTATCTTTATGTATTTAATCATTCAGCCTCTTCTAATCCTTATTCGGGTATCTGGACACAAGGGTTTCATACACTCGTACAGATCAACAATCTTTTGACGAATATAGATAAACTAATTGCCGCCGGTTCGACAGAAAATTTCGATACATATAAGGGACAAGCATTGACCGCAAGAGCTCTTATTAATTTTGATCTTGTCAGGTTATATGGGAAACCCTATAACATGGAAAAATCTGCCCTTGGTATTCCTAACGTCACGAAAGTACTCGAATATAGCGCGCAGGAAAAACGTATTTCCGTTGAGGAAAACTACAAACAGATCGTACAAGATCTAAAGGATGCAGAAAGCTTATTGCCAAAATCCAAGTCGGATGGATATTTCAACTTTTTCGCCAACAAAGCGCTGCAAGCTCGTGTGTATCTCTATATGAACGACTATGACAACTCGTTAAAATCAGCTCAGGAAGTTATAGACTCAAAAGTTTATACGTTATATAGCAATGAAAACTGGGTAAAATCCTGGACAAGTATGTTTGGAACGGAATCTATTTTAGAATTGGGTGTCTATCCGAATGAAGCTGATGCAGGGACAAGCTCATTGGGGGCTATGTTTCGTAGGAAAGGTCATGGCAGCACGGCCATATTGGGCAACTTTATAGCCGCAGATCCATTCTTGACCAAACTTAAGAAAGACGAGACAGATGTCAGATGGGGTGTTATGGCCTACGATGAAGTCGGCACCACGCATTTAGGAGCGGTCTATAAATATAGCGGTAGCACCACGCTTGCTGGTGATAAAAATTCAGCAGCAAATAGTACCGCTGTCAATATTAAGGTCATTCGTTTGTCCGAAGTATATCTGATCGCTGCCGAAGCAGCTCTGTTAAAAACTTCACCAGACAAAGCCCTGGCAGCGACGTATCTGAATTCCATTCGTCAACGATCACCTAAATTGGATGCTGCAACTTCTAATTCGATTACATTAGACATGATTGCCGATGAAAGAAGTAAAGAACTTTTAGGTGAAGGCCACCGTTTCTTCGATATGATGCGCTGGAACAAATCGATCACCTTCGATGATGATTTAGGTAATATAAGTACGACCAATAGGGAAAAAACTATTGATAGAACGTTTTTTAAAACCATTCTTCCGATTTCATTAGACGAAATGAACGCAAACCCTGCTATTGCAAATCAACAGAATACAGGCTATTAATTACCAAAAACAGGAAAGTCCACTATGTAGACTTTCCTGTTTTCATGCTTATTCATGCTATTCTAAACCTCTAAAAAATTAAATTTTTATAATGTTTTTGTAGCTCTTTTTCCAAATCGATCACATAACCATTAATTACAGCATAAATAACCTTTTCTTCTTTACGAATAAAAAAATCTGCTAAACCATCCAAAAGTAATTGCTGGTGAAGTTCAATGGATTGGTTACTCAAAATTCGTATTGGAAAGCCGTGTAGGCATTTACCTTGAACAGTCTTTTCTATAATAACGGTCGCGTACCCTTTTTCAAGCAAAGATGAAATAGTAGTTTCATCTAAATCGGATAAAGAAGCAAAGCTCTTCGTAAAAATTTTAGCCGGAACAAATTCCATTCCTGAAACATCCAGATCATGGTATCCATAAAAGTCCTGCAAATCACCAATATCTTCAACAATACCCTCTACGTAATAGTCTGATCCAATTGTCTTTTCATTTTGCCGAATAGCAACATCAACGACTACCTGTTTTCCATTCTGCTGAATTGTCAAATTTCTCAGCAATACATCATGAAGCTTTTCATCATTGAAGGGAATTGTATCGTAATTGGTAATTGAATACTGTTTAAAGGATTCGTCAGCGATCTCCTCAAATGCTTTTAACAATGCTACAAAATTGCATTTTCTTACCATCATTTTCTCAGGATCGCCGACATAAGCTCCCGATTCAATTAAAATCGTCCTGGCGCCCCATTTTTGAAAATTATCGCCAAATCCCCGTGGCGTATGCTCATCGTCGTACTTCGCTACTGCATTTGGCACAAATTCCTGAAGTATCTTATTTATCCCCACGATAACACGCATCGCATCGGCCCGAGTTTCATTGATACTCCGCGCATAGTCATAAGCAGGTGCCAATAAGGAAATCGTCACCGGTGTGCCTGTGCCTGGAATATTATAGTAATTGTTTTGATTGTGCAGGTTAAAGGCAAAATCAGGTTTTAGCAACATGGCTTGCGTCTTCAATAAGGCTCCCTCTACAGTTGCAGTAGCCCGAGCGTCTCTGTTCATATCCACATCCATTGCTGTCCTACGTTGAAACCGTTCGGTACCATCAGGGTTTAGCATCGGAATAAAATATAGGGTCAATTTTGATGCTATCTCATTTCTAAACGCATCAAACCCATCATCCTCCCCTCCAAAGAAATTAAACAGATCGAACAATGCCATTGTCGCCGTAGGCTCATCACCGTGCATTTGCGACCATAACAGAATCTTAACAGGTCCCTGTCCGTAGGTCAAACGAAAGATCGAACGGTCTTCAGTTGACTTACCAATCTCTGCTATCGAAAGACGTCCAGAGCTTCGGACATTTTCCAATAACGGCAAAATATCGACATGTTTAAATCTTCTATGCATCAAAGCCTTTTCTTCATACAAAGAAAAGGCTTTGATTAAATCTTCTTTTATTAAATTCATCTTAGTCTTTTAATGCGGATTCCAATAAGGTGATAGTTCCCTGAGAGGCATCGATACGAACTTTTGCACCTACAGGTAAGATGAATTGTTCGGCAATATGCCCTATAATAGCTCCCGAATAGGCTGGTATTTTCAAAGGTTTAATATAATCGTTAAAGAGCTGGTCAAGCGTTACAGATCCATACCCGCTAGACGGCTTGCAATTGGTACACTTACCAAAAACAAATCCTTTAATTGCGCCCAATATACCCGCATTTTTTAACTGGCAGAACATCCGGTCCACACGCTCCATATCTTCGTCTACCTCTTCTATGAAAAGAATTTTATCTTTGAAGTCCGGTAGATAGGAAGAACCGCATAGTCCAGTCAGCACCGTCATATTTCCGCCCAGCAATATTCCTTCGGTTGTGCCGGGATGAATGGTTGCGATACGGTCCTTTGTCTGTACAATATTATCACCTTTCGATTTTGGGTTTTCAAATATTGCTGGTTGGTTGGCTAGGAACTGAGCATTGAAGGCCTCAGCAAGCTTTTTGGTCCAGGTACTGATACCTACCGCACCATGAAAAGTAACCAGTCCTGTCTTGGCATATAGCGCCAATATCAACGCTGTTATATCTGAATACCCCAATAGAATTTTCGGATTATTGGAAATCAGCTTATAATCTAATCGATCCAAAAGGCGTGATGTACCGGATCCCCCTCTGATACAGACAATCGCTTTGACCGTCGCATCGGAAAACATATCGTGTACGTCAGCAATACGCTCCTGATCTGTACCTGCCAGATTACCGTAGCGACTGCGTATATGTTTACCTTCTTTTACTTTAAAACCTAGTGTCTCGAATATTTCACGCGCTATGCTAATTGATTCTTCATCATCCAATACACCTGCAGGGGTTATCAAACCAATTGTATCACCCAGCTTTAATTTCCGCGCAAGTAATGCGGCTTGACCATACAATGCGCCAGTACCTGCATCTGGCTTTCCCATCCCCAACACAGGAATAGATAATGCTCCTAAAGCGATCGATTTTATAAAGTCCCTCTTCTCCATCGCTAAATTCTATCGGTTGAATAACAGACGTTCACCAACTCCCTTTTCAATGAGCTGACCATCAGAGAAAGCAAGTTTGCCGGATACAATCGTATGTGCAATAGTTGAACTAAATGTATGTCCTTCAAATGGCGACCAGCCGCATTTAGAAAGAATATTAGCTTTCGATACCGTGTAAGGTTTATTGAGATCAACCAGCACTAGATCTGCCCAATATCCCTCACGGATGTAACCTCTATCTTCAATCTGGAACAATGTAGCAGTATTGTGTGCAGATTTTTGCACCAATTGTTCCAGGGTCATTCTTCCTGCTTTAACCATATCTAACAAGGCTTGCAATGCATGCTGCACGAGAGGTCCCCCACTTGGTGCTGAAGCATAGGGCTGAGATTTTTCCTCCATTGTGTGCGGAGCGTGATCTGTCGCTATCACATCGATATGTCCATCCAGTAAAGCTTTGAGAATTTGGTCACGGTCGTTGGCTGTTTTTACCGCAGGATTCCATTTGATAAAATTACCTTTTGAGGCATAATCCTGATCAGAAAACCAAAGGTGGTGAATACAGGCTTCAGCCGTTATTTTTTTATCCTTTAATGGAATATCATTACTAAATAATGCAATTTCTTTGGCGGTTGATATATGAAGGATATGCAAACGTGTATGGTGTTTTTTTGCCAGTTCGACAGCTTTCGACGAGGATAAATAGCAAGCTTCCTCTGAACGAATCAATGGATGCATCTCAATTTTCAATCCATCTTCACCATATTTTTCTTTAAATAAGGCCAGATTCGCTTTTATCGTCGCCTCATCTTCACAATGCGTAGCCACCAAGGTCGGAGCATTCGCAAAGATTCCTTCCAACGCTTTTTCATTATCCACCAACATATTGCCCGTAGAGGAGCCCATAAAAACTTTTATACCACAGACATCTCTCGGGTTCGTTTTCAATACTTCCTCGAGATTATCATTAGCTGCTCCCATAAAGAATGAGTAATTGGCCAACGCATTTTTTGCTGCAATATCATATTTATCTTGAAGCAACTGCTGGGTCAACGTATTAGGAACAGTATTGGGCATTTCCATGAAGGAGGTTGTCCCCCCCGCTACTGCTGCGCGGCTCTCATGCCATATATCCGCTTTATAAGTTAATCCTGGTTCTCGAAAGTGAACCTGGTCATCAATAAGCCCTGGTAATAAATGTAACCCCTCAGCATTGATTTCCTGATCAGCAGGATGGTTTATTTCCTGAGCAATCATTTCGATTCGACCATTGCTGATATATACGTCAGCAACCTCAACTTTACCTTCATTGACAAGTTGTGCAGATTTTATAAGAATAGATGACATGTTGAAATTTTTACTTTGCTTTAGGTCAAAAGTAAAGATTTGTTGTGGTGATCACAAGTTATCTCAAGAAAGAGTTCCTTATAACAACAGCAATTTCTTCTTTAAATCTACTCCTTCCTCCTATGTCAAATTTGAAATATCCTACCCACATTTGTCCAAATTGGCCCAAGAGGAATCGTACTGAATCTAAACTAAGGGAAATTAACCGCAAAAAAAAGAGGCTATGGCCTCTTTCTTTATTCTTTATCGAATTTGTATCCCACTCCTTTTACAGTGGTCACATAATCGTCACCTATTTTTTCACGAAGCTTACGAATATGGACGTCAATTGTACGATTGGTTACCACTACAGAATCTTCCCATATACTTTTTAAGATCTGTTCGCGTGTAAACACCTTGTTAGGTTTAGATGCTAATAAATACAATAACTCAAATTCCTTTTTCGCAAGAACGATCTTTTGTTCTCCTTTGTAAACTAGGAAGGAATCTCTATCGATGACCAAATCAGCAATTTCTATTTTATCTTGAACAGAAGCATCAGACTCTTCGGAAGCATTTCTTCTTAAAATAGCGTTGATGCGGCTCATCAAGGCGCGGGGTTTAATTGGCTTTGCAATGTAATCATCTGCACCAACATGAAACCCTGCGATCTCCGAATACTCCTCGCTTCTAGCTGTCAAAAATACCATGAATGTACTTTTGAATTCAGGCATTGCGCGCATGATGCGACAAGCTTCAATTCCGTCCATCTTTGGCATCATCACATCCAAAATGATGAGGTCCGGATTTACTTGTTTGGCAACGTTGATTGCCTCTTCTCCATTTTGCGCTGTAGAGACCTGATAACCTTCACGATTTAAGTTGAATGCAATTAAATCCAAGATATCTTTTTCGTCATCAACAATTAAAATCTTTTGTTTCGAAGAACTCATTTGTCTTATTTTTTTTGCTAAATTATAAACAAAATGATAACAATCAGTTAATCTAATGTTACCAAATTATTAAGTAATATAATATTTAACAATAACACCTCGATTACTTAATTGTTTTCTTTAAAAATGCCTCCAGTTCTTCACCACGTAGATTCTTCGCGATAATAATACCTTTTGGATCAAGTATATAAGATGTTGGCAAGGCTTTCACACGGTAATCGATAACCACGGGCGAGCTCCACGCTTTCAAATCAGATACATGTGTCCAGGTAAGCTTGTCATCTTCAATAGCACGCATCCACGAGCCAGGATTATCATCAAATGAAACGGAGAGTATATCAAAGCCTTTACCATGATAGGTATTGTACAACCTAACTATATTAGGGTTCTCCTGACGACACGGCATACACCATGAAGCCCAAAAATCGACCAAGGTATACTTGCCTCTAAAACTAGACAATTTCACTTCCTTATTTGAGGGGGTAAAAGAGATCAGTTCAGGTGCAGGTTGCCCTATAGCCATTTTTTTCAGCTTTTGTGTTTCCTCCTTAAATTGAGTCACATATCTATTCTCCGTAAATTCATTTTTGATTTTGTCCGCATAAGCGATAATTTCACTTTCTGCTACTTCTGGATCTAAGGTAGAAATGGCATAAAATCCAGCTAGATCATTGTGTTTATCGGAAAAATCGACTGCTTTTTTTGTATAAGAACGCAATTCCTCTGCAAACTTCGCTTTATATTCAGCACGAATCTTTTCAATCTCATTGGCTGTAGAATTTGCTGTTAACTTAGAAAATACAGTCTGCAACGAATCCTGCACATAATCCCGATAATTTCGCTCTTTGGCAAAGGGCTGTATGGTTTTTGACAATTCAGAACCTTCAACCTGGTAATCATTGACATCCTTATGCAAATCTGTTTTAAATGTAATCGTCTCCCCTGGAGAAGCAATCAAATCGTAACGATTTTTCCCGACACGCAAAGACAGCAGTCTGGATTGGCTGGCGGGCCGTACAAACTGAAATTTATTGTTATCTCCAAAAAACATAGAGTCCAGTTTTGTATCACCTTCATACAACGAAATAACTTTGACATTGCCAGGATTATCGACATTTCCGGCGATGGTAAACTGCTCCTTATTTTGGCAACTCATCATCAAACCTACGATTCCTACTCCTAAAAAAATTGCCTTTTTCATCCGTATATTTTTATTTGTTAAGTACCTATTCCCAATAACGCAAATGGCTTTGCTCTGTTTGATACACGCCACATTTCACAGCTTAAAGAATCGCGAAAACGATCAGATTTATCCGAGTCTTCCTTGGAAGATGTCGAATAAATCTGATGGCTTCGTATTGTATATTTGGGACATAAAATCACCATTTACATCCTATTTTAGCCAAGTAGCCTAAGCCACCACTAAAAACTATTTCAAGAAATCAATAGCTCTTTCAATTGCGCCTTTTAGTCCCGCAGGATTCTTGCCTCCAGCAGTGGCAAAGAAAGGCTGGCCACCACCACCGCCTTGGATATCCTTTGCTAGATCACGAACGATATTACTTGCATTCAATCCTCTTTGTTTCGCCAATTCATCGGATATGACAACCGTTAAACTTGGTTTACCATCAAATTCGGCACCGATAACCAAAAACAAGTTGTTAACCGCGCCTTTTACGGCATAAGCCAAGGTTTTCACAGCCTCTGCGCTCGGTAGATCGACAATTGTGGACAAGAAATTAATCTCGCCAACCTGTTGGATCTTCCCTTCCAGATCTGACTTTAACGCTAAGGATTTTTCAGTAATACTTTTCTCTACTTCTTTTTTCAAAGCGCCATTCTCGTCGATGATTTTACCTAATGCAGAAACGAAATCCTTTGGATTATTCATCAGCTCCTTCAGGTGATGCACCAATTCAAAATGCTCACGGATAACAGCTGCAGAACGAGTTCCAGTAATGGCTTCAATACGACGTACGCCAGCTGCAACAGCAGATTCAGAAACAATTTTGAAAAACCCGATTTGACCTGTTGCTTTAACATGCGTACCACCGCACAATTCTTTAGAATATTGATCTTCAAAGGTGATCACACGAACAAAATCACCATACTTCTCACCGAATAGTGCTGTTACACCCGAATCCAATGCTTGTTGATAAGGGACATTACGCTCCTCTTTCAATGGAATATTTTCACGAATCTTAGCATTGACAATATCTTCCACTTGTTTGATCTCTTCGTCTGTCATTTTTGAAAAATGAGAGATGTCAAAGCGCAAAATATCGGCGTTGACTAATGATCCCTTTTGATTCACATGGCTTCCTAATACTTCTTTTAGCGCAGCATGTAATAAATGGGTCGCCGAGTGATTGTTTTCCGTATCAATTCTTTTGGTTTTATCGACCTGAGCAACAAATGTTCCTTTCAATTCCAATGGCAATTTGTTTGTAAAATGTACAAATAGACCATTTTCCTTTTTTGTATCTGTAATATAAATTTTCTCTCCCGTTTCTTCGGAAACCAATTCACCTGAATCACCAACCTGGCCACCACCCTCTGCATAAAAAGGGCTAACAGAAAGCACCAGTTGAAATTGCTCTTTATTTTTCGAAACAACTTTACGGTATTTTACAACCTCAGTTTTGGCTGTTAATGTATCATAGCCCACAAACTCAAATCCTTCATCGTCATTGACCACAACCCAATCACCTGTATCAATAGCAGTGGCAGCACGGGAACGATCTTTCTGAATCTGAAGTGCTCGGTTAAAGCCCTCCATATCAACTGTCAATCCCTTTTCACGGGCTAACAATTCCGTCAAATCGATCGGGAATCCATAGGTATCATATAATTCGAAAGCAAAATCACCATTAATTACGGTGTGGTCTTCTACATAATTTTCAAATCGTTGGACGCCCGTAGACAACGTTCTTAAGAATGAAACTTCCTCTTCTAAGATTACTTTCTGCACAAAATCCTGCTGTTGAATCAATTCGTCAAATACTCCTGCGAATTGCGCTGCCAATAAGGGTACAATTTCATTTATAAAAGGAGCTTTAAAGCCTAAAAATGTATAAGCATAGCGAACTGCACGACGTAAAATACGTCGGATCACGTAGCCGGCTTTATTGTTGGACGGCAATTGACCATCGGCTATTGCAAAACTCACGGCACGTATATGATCCGACACCACCCGCATTGCAATATCCGTTTTTTCGTCTAATCCATATTTGATTCCAGCTTTATTCGCAATAAAATCGATCGTAGGTGTAAAGACATCTGTATCATAGTTGGAAGTTTTTCCCTGTATACATCTGACCAAACGTTCAAATCCCATTCCCGTATCCACATGTTTGGCCGGCAGCGACTGAAGTGAACCGTCTTTCAAGCGATTAAATTGCATGAAGACAAGATTCCAGATCTCAATTACTTGAGGGTGGTCTGCATTAACCAAACTCTGTCCTGAAGTCTGTGTACGCTCTTCTGTACTGCGCATATCGAAATGAATTTCGGAACAAGGACCACAAGGTCCTGTCTCACCCATTTCCCAAAAATTGTCTTTTTTGTTACCCAGGAGAATTCTGTCTTCGGCAATCCACTCTTTCCAAAAATCGAATGCTTCCATATCACGTGCTAAGCCTTCTTTTGCATCCCCTTCAAAAATAGTCACATATAAACGATCTTTATCCAGTTTATATACTTCTGTCAATAGCTCCCAAGCCCAAGCAATAGCTTCTTTTTTAAAATAGTCTCCAAAGCTCCAATTTCCTAACATCTCAAACAATGTATGGTGGTAGGTATCAATTCCTACTTCTTCCAAATCATTGTGTTTGCCGGAAACACGCAAACAACGTTGTGTATCGGCCACACGCGGAAATTTAATGGGTGCTTCACCAAGAAACAAATCTTTGAATTGATTCATCCCCGCATTGGTAAACATTAATGTAGGGTCATTTTTTACAACTACTGGTGCTGAAGGTACTATCTGATGCCCTTTACTTTTAAAAAAGTCCAGAAAGGCTTGACGAATTTCTCTACTTGTCATTTAATTATCTAAAAATATGTGCAAACTTACTCAAAATTGGTAGGTTATGCAATGTAGAATTCCACATATTGACCTTGAAACGACTGTTTTTCAGAAGCAGCTAAATTCCTCCTATTGACTTTTCAAACAAAAAAATCAGGAGATAACATACAGACAGTTAGGACGCACGTATTTTATAGGTGACGAAAATCACAAACAGATATTAAATACAACATTTTAAAAGCGTTATTAGTTACTCATATTTGTCTAACGCTCGTCAAATTCAGCGTGTAAAACAACAAAAACTATTTGACTTAAGGTCATTCACAATTACATTTGTTTTATTACATTTGATAGTAAAATAGGGAATCTAGTTCACTTTCGCGCACATTCCCTAAAGACAAAATAAATAAGATTAGATTTTGTAGATTAAATTCCTTCTAATGAAAAAAAACATTCTACTACCGGTAGATTTTTCGGCTCATTCCAATAATGCTGTAAATTACGCTGTGGACCTTGCCCTCGAAAAGGGGTATTCGCTCCATCTTTACCACAATTATACTTCAGCTTCTGCAGTATTTGAGGAGGAAAATGGCCGTAATGCGGCTAATTCTCCAACATTCAAAGCTGATATCCTTATCAAAAATCTGGCAGAATCAATACAATTAAAGCATCCTACGCTTGAAATAACAACACAATGTGAGCGCGGTATGATTACAGAAACGCTACCGGAGCTCGCCACTCCTAATCGCTTTGATTTTGTCATCATGGGGACTAAAGGTATCACCAATGACGACAGCCAGCTAATTGGCAGTACAACATATGTCATTAGCAAAAAAGCCAAAATACCTGTCCTGGCCATTCCCACTGAAGCTTCCTTTACTCCTATTGACAAGGTTGGCTTACTGTCTAATTTCAAAGAAGAAGAGGTACAAACCGTACAGGATTTTGTCAACATCATTGGTAAAGACTTTGAACTAAAGCTTATGCATGTTCACTATGATCATTCATCAGAAAACAGAATCGAAGACAAACTTGAAGTATGGAAATATAAGATCAAAAAATATATCGGTGTGACCAATATTGCGATAGAGGTCGATTCTATACAGGGGGATATTGAAGACCTCGATACGGTTCCCGAAGTCATTAATGAGATGATCCATGAGGAAAATATCAAAATACTCCTGGTGACTCGATCGAGAAAATCATTCTTTGAACGTGTTTTTACCCGCTCAGTTGCAAAAGCATTATTTAGCCATCCATTAGTTCCAATATTTTTCACTAAAGCATAATCCTATAGCCATGTCTAAACTATTAATACCAGTAGATTATTCCGAAAATGCACGAGTTGCCGCATTTTATGCCGCTCAAATCGCTACCATATCAAATGATGAGATTACACTTTTCCATTCGTTTACTTCGCACATCAATAAGTTTGCAAATGCGAAGCATTTAGTAGACCCTTCCGAGGGAGAAGCTCGCCACCAAATGGAAAAGCTTGTAGCGGAACTTCTACAGGAATATCCTTCGCTCAAAATTTCTACGCTATTTGCCAACGGTATTTTAGCCGAAACATTGGAAAAACAAGAGATAAAAGAGTCGTACCAAACGGTGATTATGGGAACAAAAGGAGTCACCGGACTCGAATCTGTCTTGATTGGAAGTAATACTTATGACGTCATTAAAGAGTCCAAAATACCTGTTTTAGCCGTCCCGAAAAACGCTGTAAAACTTAAAAATGACAACATTGCTTTATTGACAAATTTCAAACCCGGAGAACTCGAAGTGCTTAAACAAGCGATACCATTGTTTGGGAAAAATTTCCATTTACAACTTATTCACATCAACAAAAACGAACTAGAAATCAATATTTTAGGAGAAAAACTTGAAAACTGGATCAAACAGATTATTGCCGAAACCGGGATAGAGGATATTTCTTACATCGTTAAATCACCAAGTTATTTTGCAGGCTCCCGGGAAAATATCGCGAACGGTATTCATACTATTATTCGGGATGAAGATGTTGATGTTATTTTGATCACAAAAAGTAGAAAAACTTTTTTCCAAAACATTTTTACAGAAAATATTGTTAAGCATCTGGCTTTTGAAATTGAGGTGCCAAACTTTTTTGGACGTGTAGAGTAACCAAATAATTTTTGGCAAATTTATTGCAAGAGTGTTCAGTGAGTTAATTTAACAACAGTATTATAGTAGATAATTTTACAAACACGCATTATGAAAATTAGCCTTAAAAAATCAGGATTACTTGTTGCGGCAGGAATTTTATCCACCGCATCCTTTGCGCAAAGCACAAGAGAAGCATCAATTGAAGGCACAACTCCATTAGGTTCGGCAACACAATATAGAACTTGGTCTATCGGTGTAGGCGCTGGTGTAACAAGCTTGCAGAATATCGCCAAATTTAACAATGGTGGTTATGATAAATTAGACTGGAATTTAGGGTACAGTGCTTATATCAAGAAGCAAATTTCACCATCCTTCGGATTGAAAGCAACTTATTTTGGCGGAAAGACAGCTGGGTATGATAACAGCGACAAGCAAACGGGCTTCGAAACCAAGACCCTTTGGTCAGTAGCCTTATCGGGTGAGTTTTTAGCAGCCAACACAAATTGGAGATTTTTCAACAGTTTTATTAAACCTTATGCATCGATTGGTGTTGGGGTAATGAATGCTGAAACTGCCGCAATTGCTGGTGGTAACAAAGGTGAATATGGAGACTCTTATTCTAAAATCTATGTGCCTGCAGATTTCGGTTTGAAATTCGCCGTTGCCAAAGGTATAAACTTTGAATTGGGCTATCAATTAAATTGGGCGAACCAACGATTTGACAATCGTTACAATACAACTCCGCCACAACAATACAAAAATGACTTATTTACTTACGCACATGCCGGCTTAGAGTTCGCATTGGGCAGCAGCAGCAAACCTGCATTGAATAATTCAAATCCTGTCGCAACCCTTGTGAATGACTATACAGTAAAATACGATGATCTAAAAGCTCAAAACGATGCATTGAATGCTAAAAACCAAGCTTTGCAAGGTCAATTGGACGGTCTAAACAATGATCTAAAAGATGACGACGGTGACGGTGTTGCCAACAAATATGATAAATGTCCGGGCACACCTTCAGGTGTTCAGGTTGACGGATCAGGTTGTCCAATTGTCGTGAAAAACGAAACCAAAGTTGTTGAAAAAGTAGTGGTTACTGAAGCAGATCGAAAAGTTGTTGCTGAAGCGATCAAAAACTTAGAATTCGATTTAGGTAAAGCAACTATTCGCTCCACTTCGTATGCAACATTGAATAAAGTCGCTGCGTTATTGATCGAGAAGAATTTTAGTTTAAAACTCGCAGGTCACACCGACAATACAGGTTCACGTGAATTAAATATGCGTTTATCAAAAGAGCGTGCAGAGTCTGTAAAAGCATATTTAGTATCTCAGGGTGCTAATGCGTCGCGTATCGAAGCAACTGGATATGGTCCAGACCAACCAATTGCATCCAATAAAAATGCAGCGGGCCGTCAACAGAATCGCCGTGTTGAATTTACACTTTATTAATAACTAACAAATTACACTAATAAAAAGGTGTTTTTAAACAGAAACACCTTTTTATTTACCAAATGTCATATTTCAACTACAAACCTATAGTGAATTTAATTTTTAACTTATTACTTTTGCATCGGTTTATACAAACACAAATTATATGAAACTAAAATTACAATTAGTACTTGCTCTAGCATCAGCAGGCTTATTTGCCAATAATGCAATTGCTCAAAATGCGAAGGTATCATCCATTGAGGGAACAACTCCATTTGGTCCGGTTACGCAATACAGAACTTGGTCTATTGGTATCGGTGCAGGAGTGACTAACCAAACCAATATTGCTGGTTTTAATCGCGAAGGATACGATGATCTAGCTTGGAACCTCGGTTACAGTGCCTATATCAAGAAACAAATATCTCCTTCTTTTGGCATTAAAGCGAGCTACTTTGGCGGTAAAACAGGTGGCGCATTTAAAGATGGCACACAATCTTTTGAAGCGAAAACACCTTGGTCTGCTGCATTGTCTGGAGAGTTTCAAGCGGCTAATACCAATTGGAGATTCTTTAACAGTTTTATCAAACCTTATGCGTCAATTGGTGTTGGTGTGATGAACAGCAAAACAACCTTGACAACAGGTTCTACTGCTCAAGAAGCCGATGGTATTTCTAAAATATATGTACCATTGGACATGGGGCTTAAATTTGCTGTTGCCAAAGGAATTAACTTTGAGCTTGGATACCAATTAAACTGGGTTAATCAAAACTTTGATGGTATTCAAGGTGGTCAATATAAAAACGATTTATTTACTTACATCCATGGAGGTTTAGAATTTGCATTGGGCAATGGTAGCAAACCAGCACTAAACAATTCAAATCCTGTGGCTACACTCGTCAATGATTACACGTTGAAGTATGATGATCTGAAAGCGCAAAATGATGCTCTTAACGCAAAAAATCAAGCATTACAAAGCCAATTAGATGGGCTCAATAGTGACTTGAAAGATGACGATGGCGATGGTGTAGCTAACAAATACGACAAGTGTCCAGGCACACCTTCAGGCGTACAAGTAGACGGTGCCGGTTGTCCAATCGTTGTGAAAAACGAAACAAGAGTGGTTGAGAAGGTTGTTGTAACAGAAGCTGACCGAAAAGTCGTTGCAGACGCAATCAAAAACTTGGAGTTCGATTTAGGAAAAGCAACCATACGTCCTACGTCATACGCGACATTAAATAAAGTAGCTGAATTGTTAATCGAGAAAAACTTTAGCTTAAAATTAGCGGGCCACACCGATAACACAGGTTCACGCGAGTTGAATATGCGCTTATCAAAAGAACGCGCTGAGTCAGTAAAAGCGTACTTAGTATCTCAAGGTGCTAATGCTTCTCGCATAGAAGCTACAGGATATGGTCCTGACCAGCCTATTGCATCAAACAAAACTGCTGATGGTCGTCAACAAAATCGTCGTGTAGAGTTTACACTCTATTAATCGATCTATTTCGATATATACAAGCCAAAGGCATCACTTGACCGTGATGCCTTTTTTTGTCCAGTAGACAGTCTGCTCTTCATTTCATAACCACTATTAAAAAAGCCTTGTTTAAAGTAAATAAACATCTGAATAACAAAAAGATAACTCCAAAATAAATAACTTAATCCGTATTTTTAATAAAGCAAAATTAAAAAATGCGTAAACCACAAGCTCTTTTTTTGGCTTTCTTTTCGTTGATCTTTTCCTCTTGCGAAAAGGATCCACCATTGAACAAACCAGGATCAAATGAAACGATCAATGAATGGACAATGACACAAATGCGGCAATATTATTACTGGACCGAAAAAATCACACAAAAAAACGATTACCAGCTAGCTCCAGATCTTTTTTTTAAAAGTCTCTTATTTCAAGATGACCATTATTCCAGCATATTACAGACACTCAACAGCGACACCTATGGCAATACGCTGACGAACACTTTTGGGTTCGATATGGTCCAATTACAAAATCAGTCAGAAACCATCCAACTGGTCACCCAAGTGGTCCCTTTCAGTGAAGGGGATTTAATGGGGCTCAAGCGGGGAGACAGCATAAGCCACATCAACAACGAGCCCATCGACCACAGCAACTTGAAATCGCTACTAAGCAAATCCTTGCTTTTACCGACAATGCATTTGACGCGAAACGATGGCAAAATATTTCATTTGCCTTCTTCCTATATTTCGCAGCCCGTTCTCTATACCGCTAAACTCATCTCCTCCTCCCCCACAGTAGGCTATATGTTTTTAAGTCAATTTGACTTTAGTGGAGCATATCCGTTATTGGAAGCGGTCCAAAATTTCAAGTCCCAACAGGCACAAGAACTTATTGTCGATTTACGTTACAACCCCGGCGGACAGGTTGCTTTCGCCTCATTTTGTGCACTCTTACTGGCAGACATCAAGGAAAACGACATTTTTGCCAAATACCAAGGCAACAAAAATATCAAAAATAGAGAAGACAGCTTCGCAACAGCACTGCAAGGTCAGCCCGACGGCTATTCATTTTCAGCAAAAGATGTTCTAAAACAAGGTTTACATTTAAAACGAATTTATATGCTCACAGGGTCAAATACAGCCTCTGCGGCTGAAATGCTAATCAATGGATTGAAGCCTTATGTAGATATCATTCAAGTCGGTGATAAAACATTTGGTAAAGATATGGCCTCAACAACAATAGTAACTCCAGAGGACATACGCGGTACCGAACGTGCCTGGCATTTGATCCCCATGATCTATAAAATCTACAATAAAGTGGGACAGGGAGATTATAGCGATGGAATTGCACCTTCAAAAGTGACCGATGAATTTGCTTTTCTACCCTTGGTTCCTATAGGCGATAGCAGGGATCCCTTGATTCAGGAAGTATTACAAACTATCAATGTTAAAAATATCCTGGCTAAAGGCGCTGTTACTACAATTGAACCAACCCCAACGTTGAAGCCCAAATATATAGGCAGCAGCTATCAGGAGATGCCCATTGTAGTCAACAAACCGATCAAGTCTGAAAACTAATTACCTTAATGCGCACAGGAATTCAGTGAAATAATGATATGACGGAGATCAGCTCCAGTTTGTCCGTTTTTGGCTAATTTGCGAAGAGAGCGTGCTAAGATTTCAGAACGTATCGTACGTTCTTTCGATTCATAGTCCCGCACTAGCCCCTCTAGTTGCTGAAGCAGTTCCAAATATTGTCTATAAAGTTCATTCAGCTCCGCCATTTCATTCCGTAAAGCTAGCAGCGCAGCAGCATCAATGGCATGATCTACATCTCCCTGAATTTTCAGGGAGATAGCAAATAAATTACGATGTTTTATAGCATTGATCCCTTTCATGATGAATTTATGATAATTGATTTAACTACAAAGTAGTTATTAACTTCACAATATTTCCTCTAAATCATTTTATTTTTTTAACCAAACCGCATCCAAGGCAAAACCGATTCCACCGATATCCGACACCGCATCAACATCAAAATATGCATCGGGTTCCTTTTGGGGGAAGTATACAATACCTATGTCTTCTACCGTAAAGAAAAAAAACAGATAGACCTTCTGTCCATCGATAAGGATTGGTTTTGAATCCTTGTCCAATACCTGCGCCTTTGCTGGAAAATAGGGGTCAACTGGTATTTTAATAAATTCTTCGGGGATTTTATCCGATATCAACCCAGTAATCAGGATCGGAGTTTCGTCATATCTGACCAAATCCATTCCCCAACTTTCATCAAACACAGGTTTACCTTGATAAATCGCCAATCGAATCGGCTCGCCATTTGGTGAAATCGTCTGGTTATAATTTAATATCTTTACCTGCCTCACACCCGGAATCGATTCGACATCATCTCCTAAGGGGTTTGGCCCGACAACGAGTGAAGGATCAATGGGACTTTTGCTATGCACACCAAAAGTATTTAACCCTGACTTGAGGGCGAGACGTTGTTCTAGGACAACCTGATCCTTGCTATCATACGCAACGACCAATGAAGAATCGGCATCTTTATTTCGTATAAAAATAAAATTAGTATTGCTTTGATTAGCTGCTTTTCCATCGACAGTTACTCTTTTTACATCTACTGACACAGTGCCATAGGTTTTAAAAGCAATCCGAGCCAATTCTTCCGTTTCTAAAACAGGTTCGCCTTTTTGGCAGGAAGACAACAACGATCCAACCCAAAGGGCGATAAAATAGAGAACTAAATTTCTAATCATATATAAAGGATAAAGAAGTGAGCCATAGAAATGGCTCACTCAATTAAATAATCAATATTAATAAGTTTTTGGAGCAAATTGCGTCCAGGTTGCAGTCCAAGGAGCGTTTGTCGGATGGAATGCACCTTTATAAGTTGTACTTCCATCACCATATGCAGGTGAAGTTGACGATGGTCTTAAGAAAGCAGGATTAAATGTAGTCCCTGTTGAATAGAAAATATTAACACCACCTGCCAGTTTCAAATAAGCAGCAGCATCCGTTGAAACATTTGTTTGGTTTCCAGCCGGGGTAGCTCCGCTAAAAGCTGCAGTATAGGCATGCACAACATTACCTGTAAATGTGCCTGTTGCACCATCCTGAAAAGCGGCACCTGTTGCATAACCCGCGATAATTGAGTTTTGGATATCATACTCCGTCGCTCTTCTCCAACGGTTACCGAATTTCAATTTAGAACTCGCCACAGTCACATCTTTAATACCAAGGAACGTAAAGTTCTTTAATACCGGACGAGTTTTGGGTGTAGCGGCATATGGTGCCGTACCTTCATTATCCGACTCCAAACCATTTGAATCAGAACTACCGCTAGAAGTACTGTTTGTCGAATTCGGATCCTTTAAAGACAACGCATATTGAATTGTACCTGTATACCCATGATCGAAATCAAAATCATCATCGTCATTTGATAAGGCAACCAGGTATTTCGCATTGACAGTACCCCCAAAGAATTCAAATCCATCATCTTTACCCCAAGATACTTGGATATTTTCCAAAGTAGTTCCTGTACCAACACCACCTAAAGTCAATCCATTAATCTCATTGTCAGCAGTTAAATTATAACCAGCAAATTCTATACGCACGTATTTCAATGAACCAGAATTATCGGCAGCATTTGTACCACCATAGGTTACATCCACTCCAACAGGCTGAGGAATACCTTCAATTCTCTTGGTGGACGCCTGATTTGTGGTTGCATTCCCTAACAACACCACACCTCCAAAATCACCAGGATTACGAGATCCAGCTGCATTTGGAGAAGTAAACACGATCGGTGCAGCAGCAGTACCATTGGCGATCAATTTAGCTGTCTTTGGCACGACTAAAACACCTTTGATATTTTGTGTTAATCCAGTGATCTGATCATTATATGCTTTTGTTACTCCAGAGGTAATATATGTACCAGCTTGAATAGTTAATGTCGCTCCTGGTCTTACAAATGCCACACCGTCAATTTTCCATACTGTGTCAGCAGAAAGCGTTGTTTTCGTGATAATACCGGCAGCATCTGTTGGAATTGTTGCCTGAGGTTTGTTTGGCAAACCAGCATTCAAATCTGAATTAGGTCCTACGTCGTCTTTGTTACAAGAAGCTAATGCGATTGCGCATACGCTCGCTACTGTTAAGATTTTTTTCATTTTGTGTTAAATAATTACTAGTTTTGCCATCACAAGATCATTTTTTAGACTATGCACCCCTATGGGATAGCATTTCATAAGGCTGCATAGTTGTTTTCACTCACCCGTTTTCTGTTTTCGATTTTTCTTTTCCTGTTGTGCTCGCTGGACAATCCCGGAACTTGTGTACATGATTAAAGAGTGATATGAAACTGCCTCGCGCAGTAGTCTTTTTATTTTAAAAGCTATACGTCACCGAAAGATTAAATCTCCTTCCATCTTTTTTACGATAGGTTATAATATCGTCATCTGCTCTATTATATTTATTATCCCCCCTGACAAGCTCAAAGATTTTTTCGCCATTTCCTCCAATAGATTCACTATACGCAGATTGATTCTGATAATACCTAGTCCACTCATCTAAGAGATTAGCTGCATTGAATTTCACTTCTAATTGCTGACTTAAAAAACGTTTGTAGAGCTGAAGATCGAGTTGTTTTGGTGCAAGTTCATACTCAACTCTATTCGGATTGACAGAAGCGGTATTTGTACGATAGCCCCTGTGATTATAGCTAGTTGTTATACCAAAATCATCCCCCCAATAACCGATTCCTAAGTTCAATAGCCAGGGCGATTGTCCCATTAATGGCCGATCTTGGTTTGGTGCTCTATTCTTTTCTCGTTCTGCGACTGTAACATTATCAACAAGCTTATGTCGCCATTGGCTCAATGCATTAACTTCAGACTTTAACAAAGTGCCGTTTGCACTGATAAAAGCTTTAGAAAGCCATTCTGCTTCACCGAAAAAACTTAGGTTTTTGCGAATTTCAAATTCTAACCCCATATTTTTCGCAGACTCCATATTATTGAAAACATATGCACTGCCAGGGCTGACATCTTCATTTTCTATCAATTCTATCGGTTTGTCTAAGTATTTATAAAATCCTGTCAGGGATATGATTTCACCTGGACTCGGATACCATTCCAAACGCAGGTCCACATTATCGATAAAAGTTGACTCCACATTGTCTCCTGATATAACCGCATCCAACTCAAAATCATAAAATCCAAAAAAACCAGTTTCGCGAAAATCAGGACGAATAGCCGTTTTTGAATAACTTCCCCTCAAATTAAAAGTATTACTCAAACTGTAGGTTGCATTGATGGATGGCAATATTTTCCAGTTTCTTTCACGGATCATAAGTTTATATAAAAGAAGCTTATTGTTATCTGAATTAGGATCGCCGTTCTGTTTCCTAAACATTTCATCCTGACGATTTTGTAAGTTGTAATACTCTGCACGGAAGCCATAAACGAGTCTTAGCTTATTCCAGAATTTCTGATCAAACATTAAATATCCGGCGTGCGAACTCATTGTCCCATCGTAGACATTCCCCCCTATAGGTTCCGGATAATAATACGCCTGACCAATTCCATTACCAATGTGATCGGTAGATAACAATACATCATAAGGCATTTCTATCGGCGGAGCAGCTTTAGACGGGTCATCAGGCATATAAGATCTGGTAAATGGCAGTACACGAAAAACGGAGAGATCTCTATTTTTTTTCCAGCCCTGGTAACCTACTTTAATTCGTGTACTCACAGAAGTTCCTGAACCAAAGAGGCGTGAAAAGGCCATTGCCCAATTAAGGTCATGTTCATTAATTTCGGTCCACATGCGAGAATCGAACCCTATTTCCGAATGGTTAGACCAATTGGAAAGACTCAATAAATTGGGACTTTGAAATATATAATTTCCATCCAGTACCGTCGTCAATCCATAACGCAATTTTCGCTCATCCAAAATCTGCTGTTTGATTCTATTATAAGCAAACATCCCCTCAGCTTTTACATTCCAAGGCAATTGATACTCCCCGCTCAATTGATGCTGCTGTAAAGACATTGCCTCAGGCAATTGATATTGATTTTTGGTTGGTGGGTTACTTAAATTTGTAAAAACTGACCGGACGTTTTCACTATAGTTGTTATTAAAGGTACGGGCATACATATTTTTAAAAGCTAGCCTGAAATCTTGCCCTTTTAATCCAAAATTAGCAACCAATCCACTGCTGCTGTTAAAACGATAGGATGTCCCGGCACCATTCTGACCAATAGTGTCACTCTCTATCATATGCTGTTTTTCCCCGTATAAATTAGTGATATTAGACCCTCTGACATTATTGAAAGGGATGATGTTCTGTTCATTCCGAATGTTTGCAGAAGCAGAGAAACCAAACAGCAATCCTTGCGATAAATTATAACGCCTTCCCAATGCAAACCTTAAATTTTGATTTGGACTGGCTTTATATCGATATAATTTCAATCCATCGGCGTTGACAAGTTTTGACTGCGCGATGGCATCGACATCATTATACCTCAGATTTGAACCAGGCATCAGGAACTCCTCATTTAGCTTAGGATCATTCAAAATATATCCCGGAGGAGCATCTAAACGTCGTGCTTCACCGTTCCAAAACCAAGGAAGCATACCTTCAGGCTGTTTGGAAGATGAAGAGTTAAAACCAAAAAATTCTGATGTTTTCCGTTCCCCAAGCCGGTAAAAGTCTTTTCCTGTTGTGCGGGAATTCCCCCCTAATCCGTATTGAATTGTGGTAAAATTCTCATCTGGAATGTCTAATGTATTCACCGAAACCTGTCCACCGGAGAATTCTGCCGACACATCCGGTGTTGCTGTTTTATTAACGACCACAGAACTTACCATCTCAGTCGGAATAATATCAAACGAAAAATCACGTCTATTTTGCGACGTGCTGGGAATCACCACACCGTCCAACATGGCCTGATTGTAGCGGTCGGACATCCCCCGTACAATGACATTCCGGTTATTAACAGTCGTCAATCCGGTAACACGTTTCAAAACCTGCCCCATATCATTATCCGGTGTACGGGCGATCTGCTCCGCAGAAATACCATCGGTCACCGATGCGGCGTTTTTTTGTGCCGCATACAATCCGGCTACGGAAGCTTTTCTAAACGATACACTGACAACAGCCGTTTCTAGCGCATTTACTTGCGTCTTCATAGCAATGTTTAAACCCGTCCGTTGTCCGGCCTGTATTTTGACCCCCTCAATACGTTGGGTCTGGTAAGAGAGATAACTGACTTCCAGTATGTAGGTTCCCGGTTCAGCAATCAAAACATAGCTACCATCGATACCACTTTGGGTTGATTTATTGACACCGATCAATTTGATGCTGGCACCGACCAAAGGCTGACCTCGATCATCAATCACTTTACCTGAGATGCGCCCATCCTGCTGTACCGGTTTTTCGACCAAAGTAATATAAACACCGTTGTCATGTGCCATCAAGTTCGTTTCCTTGAGCAGATAATGCATGATATCCCGAACACTGTTACTTTGAAAAATTTTGGCATTTACCTTTTTCTTTGTCAGATTATATTTCGCTGCATCAAAAGCGATATGTATATTATGGGATTCCAAACACTCGAAAGCCGCAGGAATGTTGGATTCATTAAAAGAAACTGTGATCTTTTTATTGAGTAACTGACCGTATGCACCCGAAGCTAAAAGCATTTCGGCCGACGCGATCGAAAGAAGTAAACCTACCAACGATGTCCTTATCATAAACTTAATATCGTTTTGCGTAACGTATTGCTTAAATTTCATAAATTTGTATGCGTATATAATATCTCTATAAGTTGTTGTATATGTTATTTATACCATCTCCAAATGGTGTATGATTCAGAGCTGACGATGGCCGTCGTCAGCTCTTTTTTTATCCCCGAATTAATAAATATGCACTATCCTGCCCTCCTTTCTGGATTTATTATGGTGAATTGCCTTAATACTTTCCAACGTTGCTGACCATGACAGCTGCTTTGATATCGGCATGCTATACCGTTGTTGGGCAATCCGTTGGTCATCAGTTTTAATATCCACATCATAGATATTTTTTACCGCCAGGGCCAATTCGGCAAAACTACTTTGCTTAAGGTAAACTCTTCCCTCAATCCAGCTATTACGTGTTGCCAAATCAAAAGCTCTTGAATTACTATGATGACTATTTTTGGAATATCGAATCTCTTCGCCACGAGTCAACACACCCAGTGAATTATTATTGGTAGTAACCTGCACTTTACCTGTAAATACAGACACCGATATATCATCCAATTCAGCATAATTTTTCACCGTGAATGAGGTCCCCAATACTCTTGTCTGTATTTCCTGTGCATTCACAATAAAAGCTTTCGCAGAATCTTTCTTGACCTCAAAAAACGCCTCTCCGGCAAGAAGCTCCACAACACGGTCCCTCCTGTCATAAGAAACCGTATCCAATTTAATTTTGGAATAGGCATTCATTACAACAGTTGATCCGTCGGCCAAAAGCACCCGTTTACGTTGCGAGGCCCCTGTTTCAAAAATCCGGTAACCCGGTTCTAAATGCGTTTCTTTTGCAATTAAATTAAGCTCATGCTGTTGTTTCCAAAATAAAATACCAAAGCATAACAGTAGGCTTGCGGCAACGGCTCCGCTCCAATAGCTTATTTTCCGAACCATTGATTTTTTAGGAGCAGTACTTCTAATACGTTCTTGTATTTTCTCCCACAACTGGACCTCATCTACTTCCTCAACAGGGAGTTCTTCCTGATCAAGTGTATCATACCATTGATCGATCAGGGACTGCTCAGCCTTGTTGGCTTTCTTATGCAGATACCTATCAATTAGCGATTCAAAAATTCTTCTTTTCACTTTTTATGCCTGCTGTTTATATACAAGTCCGCAAAAAAGCTCCAAAGTACTTCAAGAAATGATTAATGTTATATAAAAGAATTGTTAAACCCTTCAAAAGGTCAATCCAATGGGCTCTTACTTAGAAAGCTCATCTATCATAAGGACCAAAAGTAGAGTAAAGCTGCCATTCTGAACATGTTGATAGCCTAATATGGCCTTTCGCAGTCGCTTGGATGCTTCTGTAAGATTATTCTTGACAGTTTGCTCCGACAAGCCCATACGCATGGCTATCTCCCGGATAGATAGATGGTCCCATTTTAATAAAAGTGCCTGCCGCATATTATGTGGCATAATTTCCAGTTCCTCCTCCAACAACTTCTCCAATGCTAGATAGGTCTTAAGATCTTCTGGATGATGTTGCACATACTCAAAAATATGTTTACTCCAATGATCCAGTAATTTATCTTTTGCTTTATTGGAGTTAAAAAAGTCGATGATTTTATACTTGAGCATCCCTTTGAGATAGGCAGGGAGATTCATTTGGATGTCGATGCTATGCCTTTTTTCCCAAAATTGCACAAAAAGCTCCTGGAGAATATCCTCTACATCTTGTCGGTCTATGATCCGACGAGCAGCGTGCTGATAAAGGTCTTTCCAGCAGTAGCGGTACAATTCCTCATATGCAGCAGTATCGTTATGTTCTTTAATAGCTCGTAGCCAACGCTGATGTACAACTGGTCCTTGATTCATCCTAACACCAAATTTAAGGTTGAAATATTAAGTTTCTATTAATAAATGAATAAACAAACTGTATGCATATAAAATAGTTTCACATTCCAAATAATACTTTTCAAAGTGTGCTAAATCTATATAATGCGACTCAATTTATTATCACTTCATATAAAAGAATTAGATCCCCCTAAAAATCAATTATTTAAAATATTTGTTTATTCCAATATTATTCTTACCTTTGCAACGCCTTAGGCAATAGTGCCTATTGTATAAAATATTTCATGAACCCATTTTTAGAACTGGGAATCCGTGAGGAAGTTGTTAATGCCATCTCAGAATTAGGTTTCGAAAAACCTTCTGAAATTCAGGAAAAAGCCATTCCTGTTTTATTGACTGGTAACGACGATTTTGTCGGATTAGCCCAAACTGGCACAGGAAAGACCGCGGCATTTGGTCTTCCATTATTAGAGCAATTAGACTTTTCTCAAAAACACCCACAGGCATTGATCCTTTGCCCTACTCGGGAATTATGTTTACAAATCTCAAAAGATTTAGAAAAATTTGCTAAATACGTTGACAACGTACATGTTGTTGCTGTATATGGAGGTGCAAATATCTCAGACCAGCTACGTCAAATTAGACGTGGAGTGCAAATTGTAGTAGCGACCCCAGGTCGTATGTTGGATATCATTGGCAGAAATGCGATTGATTTCTCAAATGTAAAATATGTTGTATTAGATGAAGCGGATGAGATGCTCAATATGGGCTTCAAAGAAGATATCAACAACATTTTGTCAGAAACTCCTGACGAGAAAAAAACTTGGTTATTTTCAGCAACGATGCCTTCTGAAGTACGTCGTATTGCAAAGAATTATATGACCGACCCTGTTGAGCTTACTGTAGGTACAAAAAATACTGGTAACGCCAACATTGAACACCATTACTATTTGATCAAAGCAAAAGATAAATATGCGGCGTTCAAACGTATTGTAGATTCAAATCCTGATATTTTTGGTATCGTGTTCTGTCGGACAAAAATCGAGACACAAGATATCGCTGAAGCGTTGATTAAAGATGGTTACAATGCAGACTCGTTGCATGGCGACTTATCTCAACAACAACGTGACAAGGTAATGAAACGTTACCGTGACCGTAGCTTACAACTACTGATCGCAACAGACGTAGCTGCCCGTGGTATTGACGTTAGTGATGTAACTCACGTTATCAACTTCTCTTTACCAGATGAAACAGAAAACTATACACACCGTTCTGGCCGTACAGCCCGTGCAGGTAAAACTGGTATTTCACTTTCTTTGGTAAACGTAAAAGAGCTAAGCAAAATCCGTCATCTTGAAAAGATCATCGGTAAGCCTTTTGAGAAAAAACAAGTACCTCAAGGTGCTGAAGTTTGCGAAAAACAATTATTTTCTATCGTTAAAAAGATTGAAAATGTTGAAGTAAACGACGAACAAATCAGCCCATTCTTGCCTGCAATTATGGAAAATTTGGAGTCACTTTCAAAAGAAGATATCATCAAAAGATTCGCTTCTCTTGAGTTCAACCGTTTCTTAGATTATTACAAAAACGCACCAGATTTAAATATCGAAGCGCGTGACGGTGGTCGTGAAGACCGCGGTGACAGACGTGATGGTCGCTCTCGTGAAGGTTCAAAAGGTTACACTCGTTTATTCATGAATTTAGGTTCAGTAGATGAATTCTCTCGTGGAGACATGTTGGGCTTTATCTGCAACAATGCGAATATTTCAGGAAAATCAATCGGTAAAATTGATTTGAAAGGTGTGTTCACATTCTTCGAAGTTCAAGATGCAGAAGTAGAAAAAGTATTCCAAGGATTCCAGGGTGTAGATTACAACGGTCGTCAAGTACGTATCGAAGTATCTGGCGAAGCAAAAGGTGAGGGTCGCAGCGACCGTGGTGGAAGAAGCCGTGGTGGTGATCGTGGCGGAAGACGTGAAGGTGGATACCGTGGTGGTGATCGTGGCGGAAGACGTGAAGGCGGATATGGTGGCGGTGAACGCAACGGAAGACGTGAAGGCGGATTCAGTGGCGATCGACGTGATCGTGGTGAGCGCAGCGGCAATGGCGGCGGTTTCCGTGACTTCTCTGGAAAACGTAAAGAATCAAAAAGCAAATACTAATCATTAGTATTTAATTCAATAAGAGTTTAAAGACTCTGGTATGAAAGCTTACAGCTTGATTTACCAGAGTCTTTTTCTTTTATATCCCCTACCAAGAACACAGGCACTAATCTCCCCTGCCACAGCAATAGTGTCTATAAAAAAACGTAAATTAGCTGTATTACACGAACTGCATTCCCGAAATGTCAACAGTAGCAACAAGATTATTTGATTTAGCACAGCTGCAATATGATATTGCACCCAATTTTCCCATGTTTTCTTTTAAAAAAGATAACGAATGGGTCAAAATAAGCAATACCGAATTTATTGAACAGGTCAATAAGACATCCAAAGGTTTAATCGCATTAGGCGTTCAACCTGGCGAGAAAGTGGCATTGATTAGTGAGAACCGCGTCGAATGGAATATCCTTGATTTTGCTATTCAGCAGATTGGAGCTGTAGTCGTCGCTGTTTATCCAAATATTTCAACCTCAGACTACAGCTATATCTTCAATCATGCTGAAATCAAAAATTGTATTGTCAGTTCGAAGAAATTATACACAAAGATATTAGCAATACAGAATGACTGCCCGCAGCTAAACAGTATTTTCAGTCTTGACAAGGAGGAAGGGCTCAACCATTGGCAGGATTTCATTGCAAAGGGCAAGACCATTCCGGACGAAATGCTAAACCTACTACGCAATGGAATAGAATCCGACACATTAGCATCCATTATCTACACTTCGGGAACAACGGGTAATCCTAAAGGCGTTATGCTGTCTCATAAAAATTTATTGGCAGACACGTTGAGCAGCGAATATTCCTTTCCGGTCGAACGTGGAGATCGCGCGCTCTCCTTTCTCCCTGTCTGTCATGCTTATGAGCGTGTTTTCCAATATGTCTATATGTACAAGGGGCTGACCATCTTTTTTGCCCAGTCGATGGATACGATAGGTGAAGATTTCAAATCCGTGAAGCCACATATCTTTTCAGCTGTACCGCGTGTGCTGGAGAAAGTCTATGAGAAGATTATGGCTACAGGAGAGCAACTAACAGGAATTAAACGCAAGCTATTCTTCTGGTCTTTGAGAATTGGTGAGCAATACAAGCTGGAGGGTCGTTCCTGGTGGTATGATTTCCAGTTGAAGATTGCCCGTAAATTAGTTTTTTCAAAATGGCGCGAAGCATTGGGAGGTGACATCAAGGGCATTGCTTCTGGAAGTGCTGCTTTACAAGAAAGACTGATCCGCTTATATATGGCAGCAGGTATTCCGATATACGAAGGCTACGGCCTCACGGAAGCAGGCCCCTGTATCGCTGTAAACTGCTACAGGCGAGGTATGAAGATTGGTACTGTTGGCCTGCCATTAATCCATATCGAAATCAAACTGGCAGAGGATGGCGAAATATTGACCAAAGGAGAAAATAATATGATTGGCTATTATAAAAATCCGGAAGCAACAGCAGAAGTACTCAAAGACGGTTGGTTATACACTGGAGATATTGGTCAATGGGTAGACGGCAAGTTTCTCAAAATTATAGACCGCAAGAAAGAAATGTTTAAGACTTCGGGCGGAAAATACATCGTTCCTCAACAAATCGAATCTAAGCTGGTTGAATCCTCATACATTGAACAGGCCATGGTACTTGGCGAGGGGCGGAAATTTCCTGCCGCCTTGATCGTCCCTAACTATAACAATCTACTGGAATGGTCAAAAAGTGCCGTTCCTTCCCTAACCAAACTAACGAGATTAGATTTTCTCAATAGCCCCGAGCTGAAGCAGAAAATCGAATCAGAACTTAGCCGTATCAATAAAAATTTTGGCAACTGGGAACAAATCAAGAAATTCGCTATCCTTCCAGACGAAATGACTGTGGAAAGTGGTGAGTTAACACCTACTTTAAAAATGAAGCGAAAAATTATTTTACAAAAATACGAACGAGAAATTGAGGAGATATATAAAATCTAACGCACAAAAAAGCCTTTGTTTTTGACAAAGGCTTTTTTTATAGTCAAAATAGATTACATATCTATTTTTTAACAATACGTTGACGAACGGCTTCATAGATGACAACTGCAGCCGAAACAGAAACATTCAATGAACCTATTTCACCGTACATCGGTATCTTGGCAAGATTATCCGAAATGCGGATCAAGTCATTGGACACACCGACATCTTCAGCGCCCATGATCACACAGGTTGGCGCTGTATAATCCACATCATAGATACTCGAAGTTGTTTTCTCAGTACTCACAACCAACTGTACACCGGAGTCAATCAGAAATTTACCTACTTTTGAAAGGCTATCATGACGGCACAAAGGAATTTTATAGAGAGCCCCGGCTGATGTCTTGATTGCATCAGGATTAACCTCAGCAGAACCTTTTTTAGGAACAATAATCGCATGTACACCTGAACATTCGGCTGTCCGTGCAATGCCGCCCAAATTGCGTACATCTGTCACTCCATCTAGCATCAAAAGTAGAGGAGTTTCACCCTTTTTATAAATCTGTGGTAGAAGTTCTTCAATATTATGATAGGTAATTGGGGAAATGACGCCGATTACACCTTGATGGTTTTTACGTGTTATCCGGTTTAATTTTTCGATAGGCACCTGTTGAAAAGCTATATTATGCTCTTTTAATAAGGCTTTCAATTCAAGAATTAAACTACCACTCAAACCACGCTGTATAAACAATGATTCGATCTCTTTACCACTATCGATTGCTTCGATAACAGCACGAATACCAAATACCATCTGATTCACTTCACGTCTTTCTCCGTGGTCGCGATCACGTCTCTGAAAATTTCCTTGCATAATAATACTAAATGTTCCCCTTCTTTTAGAAGAGATTGCAAATGTACAAAAATAAACAACAACTAAAGTTTTTGAATTAGCTAAGTCCCAAGTTAAACTCCTTCCTCAAAGTATCTAAGAGAGGGTTTTTATTGACCATGGCTTGATATTTCTCCTGTGAAGTATAGGGTTTACGCGAAATCGTATGTTCCATCATCACTCCCTGTAGATCCAATGAAAAATTTTGCAGCTTCACACGAAGGTAATTCAACACATCAACTTTTGCACTTTGTAAAACATCCATCTGAACTCCATTTTCTACATCAATCTCAATCAACGTACCATTTAACCTAGGCTGCATGGCGGTCATCATGGTATATAAGTTAATCTTATTTTCTGCTTTTAACTGTTCTGCATAACTATTCCAAACAGCGATAAATTGACCGAATGAAACCTCACGTTGTTCACTTCCCCTGATCAATTCAGGCTCATCCCCTTCTTTTGCAACCGCATTGTTATCGTATATGGTATTCAAATCTGGCAACGATGGAATAATTGCAGAAGCCGAGGCACCCCAACCACCCTTTTTTACCTTGGGAGGTATATTAGAAACGACCTCTTTTTTCACTTCGCCCTTCATCTCCGAAGACTGGTAATTGACAGGGCTAGCTTGGGAAGATGGTGCAACTTGACTTTCAATGGCAGGCGCATTGCCTACCGAAGTTATTGAGGGAGTAACGACAGCGGAAGGACTTTGTTTGGCCTGTGCAGCTACTGACTCAGGAAGTTTTTTTTTTACGCCCTCGGTAGCCGAAGGAATCTGCACGGATCCAAGCTGGCTCAATTTAATTGCACTTGCAATATGACATGTCTTGAGGAGCGAAAGCTCGACCTGCAAACGCTGGTTTTTACTTGTCTTATAGTTGATTTCACATTGATTGGAAATATTCAATGCCGATAACAAAAATCCTGGAGCAGCTTTTTGAGATTGCTGCAGATACTTTTGACGAATACTGTCGCTGACTTCTAACAATTTTAAGGTTGACGGCTCTTTGGCAACGAGCAAATTTCTGAAATGCGCCGACAGACCAGCTATAAAATGGCTGCCATCAAATCCGTGGTTTAAAATTTCATTGAAAATGAGCAAGCTCTGTGCCGCATCCTCTGTTAAAATTGCATCTGTCAGTTTAAAATAATAATCGTAATCTAAAATATTCAAATTATCGATTACAGCTTGATAAGTTACATGCTTATTTGAAAAACTGACAATCTGGTCGAACATCGACAAAGCATCACGAAGACCACCATCTGCTTTTTGGGCAATGATATGCAGGCCATCCTGATCGTAGGTTATACCTTCCCTATCCGCAATATTAGCCAAATGACTGGCCATATCTTCAACCTTAATCCGGTTAAAATCAAAAATCTGACAGCGCGAAAGTATAGTAGGCAAAATTTTATGCTTCTCAGTAGTCGCCAAGATAAAAATCGCATAGGAAGGAGGTTCCTCCAATGTCTTTAAAAAAGCATTGAAAGCGGCTTGAGAAAGCATATGCACCTCATCTATGATATAGATTTTATATTTTCCTGCTTGTGGTGGTATACGTACCTGATCTATCAGATTACGGATATCATCAACTGAGTTGTTGGATGCCGCATCCAGTTCATGGATACTAAAAGAATTTCCATTTTGGAAAGACTTACAGCTATCACAAGCTCCACAGGGTTCAGTTCCAGATAAGATATTTTCACAATTTATTGTTTTAGCTAAAATCCGTGCACAGGTAGTTTTACCAACTCCACGGGGACCACAAAACAAAAATGCCTGTGCCAACTGGTTGTTGTGTATCGCATTCTTTAAGGTACCAGTAATGTGTTGCTGACCTACAACCGAATCAAAGGTAACCGGGCGGTATTTACGTGCAGAAACAATAAAATTATCCATTGCACGAAGATACGGATTTTAAAAATGAAAACGGAGTATCTAAAACCTAAAAATAGATTGTAAATTTTTAATAATAATTCCTTCAATGCATAAAAAATGACAATTTTATCATTAATTTTATATTACTAAAATGTTATCAAATTGTTAAGAATTGAAATTAAAGGGAATTCATAGGGTATTTTTGACCTTTTTAGTTTGGTTTACTTGCGCTTCGCAACAGCTCCTGGCGCAACATTATGATTTCAATTTTTATGAGGGCAAGGTATCGATTGATGTCCCACTTGCTTTTAATATCCCATTCAAAGACAGTTTAACGATAGCGCATGTCCAAAAGTTCTATCAGACAGCTGACCAAACCAATTACATTCAGCTTGTAAACGACCTTTTAGAATACAAAGACAAACACCATTTGAATGACTGGGTATACTATCAACTTATCCGTCATACTGCACAGCAGATAGCTCCGAAAACGGAAAATTATACCCGTTATACACTTTATAAATGGTTTTTGATGTGTAAATCAGGTTATGATGCCCGCCTGGCCGTCGGTAACGACCAGATTATATTTTTTATTCAGAACAAAGAAGATATCTCGGATATTCCTTTTTTTGAAATTGATGGCAAGAAATATACCTGTTTAAATTTTCACGATTATGGAAAACTGTTTCAACGTGCAGAGACTTACATTCCTGTTAAAATAAAAGTACCTGAAGCAATCGCAGATTTTAGCTATAAAATTACTAAGCTCCCTGATTTTACACCGTCAAATTACAAGGAAAAACAAATCGAATTCAATTATGGGCATAAAGCCTACCATTTTAATGTCAAGTTGAATGACGATGTCAGCGATCTTTTTAAAAACTATCCGGGAGTAGATTTTGAAACTTATTTCAATATCCCACTCAGCAAGGAGACTTATCAATCACTTATCCCAGCACTTAAAGAAAATTTAAAAGGAAAAAATCAGCAAGAAGGTGTCGATTATTTAATGCGTTTTACCCGGTATGCCTTCTTGTATGAAAATGACGAAGAAAATTTCGGATCCGAGAAACGTCTTTCTGCGGAACAAACGCTATTGAATAAATACAGTGACTGTGATGACCGTGTGGTCTTATTTTTTTACTTGGTGAAGGAAATTTACAACTTACCTATGATTACCTTGTTATATCCCACCCATGTAACCATGGCCGTCCAATTTGAACATCCTATCGGTGACGCTATTTTATACAACGGGAAATACTATTCTGTATGTGAGCCTACTCCTCAAGCGCAAACACTGGATATAGGTCAATTGTCTGAAGAGCTTAAAAATCAGTCTTATCAAATTGTATATCACTATGAGCCTAGATGAGACAGTCCTTTTCAAAGGTTCCACAGAATTAATTAGAATACCAACAAGTTTACACTGTTGGTATTCTAATTGATAATCGGAAATTTTACATCGCTATCCTATAATTTCAGTAGAATCAAAGCTTACGGTGGAAGATATATCGTCAAGTAAGCTTTTAGTCGAGTAAGCTTTATATGTTCTAAAGTTTGCTTATAAAATCAAGTACATCTGCATATTTCCCATCTGTACGCTGCCCTGCAATTGTTACCGTATTTTTTTTACTTCCGGATCGTACTGTAATCACATAGTCTGCTCCATCTACACAACGTGCACACTCGTCAATTTTGGCGTTCATTAAATCATACGTCTCGACATATGACGATAACTTTCTAAAAATGTCTTCACTTGTTTTGTAGCTTTTATCTTTTACAGTTTGAGGATTGCCAGTAGTTCCAGCGGGATACTTTACCTCTGTCTTATTTTGATCGACACTGATATTTACAAATTCGCCCCAGCCAGAAATTCCTTTTATTTCTACTTGAAGTCCAGAAGTTGAAGGATCATTGATATCATTCGATTTTTTACACCCAAAAAGGAGGAAAACACCCATTAAAACCAAATAGATTGTTCGTTTCATAATTTAGAATTTAATTTATTTGACTATTTAACGAATTATTTAAAATATATGCTACACAAAAAATCCTGCACGAGGCAGGATTTTTTACGTATTATTTTTTTCGATATTAATTTTGAGTAACTCTACCTGGAGTTGTGTAATTTAATGACTGTGGATCAAAATGAGTCCAACCTGCTGTCCAATCCTCTGTTCCAAATGCACCTCGATAAGCTACCTTATCGAAGAAACTTCCTGAAACTTTAGCATTTGTAAAGCTTGCTCCCGTAGCTGCAGCTGATCCGGTTGATAACGTAAAGTTTGGATTTGCCGGCGTACTAGAGAAGTCTTTTCCAAAATTATAAGGAGCTGTAAACAAATTATTTGCATACATTTTATTCTCAAAAGTATTATTAGCTTTAATTAGCGCCTCTACTTGACTTGCTATACTCGTTGTTGAAGTTGTCTTGATCCCCACTGGATTTCCGTAAAACAAATTATTAGTAAATACAGCTTTTCCGTCTACTACATTTTTAGACGTTGATTCAGCTGTAGTCACTTTTGTATCATCAACATAAATTCCGATAGGGAATCCTGAAATCACAGAATTTACTACACTGATTGAAGAATTACGGCGAAGTTGGATACCATGTTGGAAATTCGCATTTGGTGTAAATCCATCTTTGGAAATCGGGCCTATGATAGATACATTTGAAAAAACAGCAGATGTCTTTGGTGTCTGATCAGTTCCGCTACCGTTATTATCCGATTCAAAACCATTGGATTGTGAAACGTCAGCTGCTGCATTAGCACGTTGAGACACTGCAAATTGAACATTTCCAGAGTAACCAAAATCCGTATCAAAATCATCATCCCATGTACCTATCGCCAATAAGTGTTTTGCATTGACAGTACCACCAAACCATTCGAAAGCATCGTCTCCAGAGCGATATACCTGAATATAATCTAATGTTGTTCCACTACCAACACCACCTAAAGTCAATCCATTGATCTCATTATCTGGAGAGAAAGGAATTCCTCCAAATTCTATGCGTACATATTTTAAAGTTCCAGAATTGTCAGCTGCATCAGTACCACCATAATAGATATAGTTTTTGTCATCTTTACCTGTTGGAGCTGTCAAACCGCCTTCAATTTTAACATCATTTCCCTGGTTAACAGGCGCTTTACCAAGTACAATAACGCCACCCCAGTCTCCATGAGAACGAGCACCTGCCGTCAAGCCGGAGGTAAATACAATTGGTTTATCAACCGTTCCAACAGCATTGATTTTTGCTCCACGTGTGATCGTCAATGTTCCTTTAGTTGCCTTATCACCTTTGATAATGGTACCAGGTTGAATCGTTAAGGTAGCACTATTAGATACAAACACAAACCCTTTTAACACATAAATTTTATCGGATGTCCAAGTGGTATTACTTGTTATTTCGCCTGAAATTTCGACCACATTTTCATTTACTGGATTAGTCGGAGTTTCTGTTCCGTCACCATTATCTGTAATTGTAGTTTCTTTACATGCTCCTGCAAGTAACAATGCAGATAAGGATAAGAATAAAAATCTTTTTTTCATTTTATAAGTTTTATATACTGTACAAATAAATTCAATTACTTTAACCTTGAAATTAAATTCTTGTTAATTTTTTATTATGATCTAAAATGTATAATTAAATGACAATGAATAGTTTGAACCTGGCTTATATTTAAAACTAGTTTCATTAGGTATGTTTAATTGTTTATTATCATAATAAACATTAATTGCATTATTTAGAATATCGCCTGCATTGAGTTTAACCTCTCCTTTGCCCTTTAGGACCTTATAACCAACTTGAAAATCCAACACATTCCGAGGCGCTTCCCAAGTACTTGCAAAGCGAATACCACTGGCTTGAGTAATGCGCTTACCTATTCTATTATAAAGGATGTTGACGCTTAACTTATTATCGAGTGCAGAATGTTGTAATCCCGCATTTATCACATAAGGAGATTGCCCTACCATCGGTCTCGACTTATCGATATAATCCAAATCAGTAGGGTTTTTTACTTTAGAATGTACCAAAGAAACATTCAAATAAGCGATTGTATTTTTCAAGAATTCCTGTTCGTTAATAAAGCTTAAATTTTTACGCGCTTCCACCTCAATGCCATATAGGTCTGCTTTAGGTGTATTGAAATAACTGATATCTGGTGTTGAATTCACATCGTAACGAAACGGTTCTATCGCATCTGTAAAACCTTTATAAAAAGCAGACACGGATAGAATTTCACCGGCAGAAGGATAATATTCGAAACGTAAATCTGCATTGTTAATGGAGCTTCGTTTTAATTTCTCATTTCCAATAATCATCCCCATATTCTCAAAATCATAGAACGAGAATGGAGCTAACTCCCTAAATTCAGGTCGTGCCAATGTACGATAATATGACGCTCTGATATTGGTTTTTGGAGTCAAACTATAAGTCATATTAACTGACGGCAAGAAATCCAGCTTAGTATCATCAACGCTTTTCTCAATTTTTCCCGACAATATCCGCAAAGCATCTACCTTTACATTGTAATTTTCAACTCTTAAACCGTATACAACCCTAAACTTGTCCGCAAATTTTTGGTCCATCATTAAATAACCAAAGCTCGACAATGATTTTGCATTATAGATATCTCCGTCCCCTTTCACTTCGCCAAATTTATAAACGTTCTGATCAATCAATGTAGGTGAAAAAATCTGATCTGGAGCCAATTGAAGGATACGTGTTTGTTCATCACCGGTTATAGCCAAAGTATTTAACTCAAACCCTACAAACCTTGCATCAAAATTACGTTTCCTAAACTGCGATCCCAGACCGGCTTTTAAAGTACTTGGTGCGCTCAAGAAATTTAAAGGTGTTGAATAACTAGCTTCACCTGAAAAAATATTCTCGTTCAGATCTGCAAACAGTCTTGAATTTGCTTTACCAACAGTAGTTAAATTTGCAAGATATGGAACAGAAGGATCATTTGCGTAATCTTCATGCTTTTGATAATTTATTTTGGTCTGATTAGGTTGGTTATTACCGATATTACTCCAAGACGCCGTCCATTTTATCTTATCATTTTTATCACTCAATACATGCTCGCCATCTAGAGTAGATTTAAACAGGGATTTTTGCATCAAGTCATATGCATAAAACTTGTTAATGGAAGATGAGCTACCGTCTGTTCCATATCGTTCCGTATATGTGTTATCATAAGTTCGATTGTACAAGTTTTTCCAAGTTATTTTATTCTTTCCAAATGTATAACCAAAATTCGCTAAGGCCCCTAAATTAGTAGAGAACTTGTATTGTTGATCCCGATAATCATAGGTAAACCAATTGCGCTCAATATTTGGCAAAATATTTTGCGAATTACGATAGTTTACAGAAAATAAAGCTCCAAAACGACTATTATCTTCGAATTGTTTTACACGTCCCAAAGAAAATTGGTATGCCTGTGAAGGCAACGCACTTTTTGTCTGGATACCAAAATCATTTGGAAGTGATTTTAGCGCCAGTCTTTGCCATTTTTGAGATAGCTGTCCATCAACATCTGCCCGAGAGGGAAAATTCTTAGCCAACTGACTTGATCCATCATCAAAACCTAAATAATTTTGAACGTTCTTTTTAGTTTGTAAGAAATCTTTAAATGTCGACGCAGTATTATAACCATATCCCAAGCCGAAAGAGACAAAATTTCGATCTGGAATATCTTTTGTAGAAATTTGAACTGCTCCCCCAGCAAAGTCCGCAGGAAGATCAGGTGTTGCAGTCTTCGAAATTGTAATCTTATCAATTAAAGCCGATGGAATAATATCAAATGAAAATGCACGACGATTGGCTTCTGTACTTGGTAATACGGAACCATCCATCATCGCGACATTGTAGCGGTCACTCAAACCGCGAACGATCACAAACTTATTATCTTGAATTGTCGTACCACTGACACGACGCAAGGCTTCGGAAGTATTTTTATCTGGTGATCTTCTGATCTGCTCACTTGAAATACCATCAGAAATCAATGCACTATTTTTTTGTTGCGAATACAAGGCACCGATAGATTCCTTCTTAAAAGATCCTGTAACAACAACTTGATCTAACACTTGTCCTTCTGAATTATCAAGAACGATATCTAAATTGGTCAGATCATTCGCTTTAATCTCAACCTCCGTAACTTGCTTTGTCGAGTAACCAACGTAAATATACTCTACAGTATACTTACCTGCCGGTAAAGCTGGAATACTGTACTTTCCGGATACATCAGAACTTCCACCCCTTGATGTTCCTAAAATACGAACAGTTACTCCGGTGATTGTTTCGCCAGTCTTACTGTTAGTAATAGTCCCCATTAACTTCCCACTACTTTGCGCATAAACTGTTGTTGATGCAGCTACTACGAGCGTCATGGCAGCAGCGATTCCTTTAAGTTGTAATTGTGGTTTCAATTTATTTGTTTTTTTGTTTCTGCAAAGCTATTAGCAGAATATTAGGTTAACATTAACAACAAATTACCATTACATGAATCAGTTGTTAATTTAATGTTACCAACAATCAGTTTTTTTCGATTTTCAGCAAAAAAGAGTGTTAATTGCCTTTCAGCGTAATATCAGAGCTGTTTGCATGGAGATTATATTAATGAAGTGTAAGAAAATTATTAAGCACTTAATTTATTAACACAATTAGGTTATTTTTATACCCTAGATCTTAATATACAACATCTAGTAGTTACTTAAAGGCCCGTGATACAACAGGATACCGAGGAAATCGGCAACCTTTCCGGCGGCAATTTGAGGCTCAGCACCATAAATCATTTTTTATATGCAATATAATTGCAATTATATTGCATATAAAAAGCAATTTATCTAAGTTTGAATATATTTTCAATTTCTGATTCCCATGAGCACTCCAATCGTATCGACTACACAGTTATCATTTCAGTATCCAAATTCAGCGCCAATTGAATTTCCAGATATTTACATCGAAAAAGGTCAACATACACTATTATTAGGAGATTCAGGTTCTGGAAAAACAACACTACTTAATATCCTTGGCGGCTTGTCAAGGCCAGAAACAGGTCAGGTCAGCATAAATAGTCAAAATCTATCCTTGTTATCCAACAGTAAACTGGATCAGTTCAGGTCTCAGTATATTGGTTTCATATTTCAAGAGGCCCATCTTCTGAGAAATTTAACGTTATTAGAAAATATTAAATTGGCGCAGTCCTTGGCCGGAAAAAAGGTAGATACAAGCGCTATCAATATCATCCTTAAACAGCTGCAATTGGAGGAAAAAAGTAACGCTTATCCAAACGAATTGAGCCGCGGCCAACTGCAGCGTGGCGCTATTGCGCGCAGTATTATCAATAAACCGGCCTTATTGATTGCTGATGAGCCAACGGCTGCATTGGACGACAACAATACCCATAGGGTATTAGAACTCCTTTTATCGATAGCTGATACTGCCGGTTCAACTTTATTGATCACAACACACGATAAGAGAATAAAAGATCAGTTCTCCAAAATGTACCTTTTAAAATAATTTTTTACTTTCATTTACGCGTCACCCTTTAGTTTTAAAATCTGCTATGAACACGATACAATTGGTTTGGAAAAATTTAAGTAGACAGTTTGGCTCGGTCTTTCTAAGTATACTACTTACGGCGTTTGGAATTTCCATCCTTGCCGTGCTTTCAATTACAGGAGAAACTTTTGAAAAGCAGCTTGACAATAACAGTAAAAATATTGATTTAGTCGTCGGCGCAAAAGGAAGTCCTCTTCAGTTGATCCTATCTAGTGTTTATCATATCGACAACCCAACAGGCAACATTCCGCTGGATGAACTGGATCCATTACGTCAAAATCCACTTGTCCGGCTAGCGGTGCCTTTATCTTTAGGTGACAATTTCAAGGGACACCGTATCGTCGGAACGGATTCTTCTTTCCTTTCCATCTATGAAACATCTATTGGTGAAGGCCGTATCTGGCAAAATAATTTTGAAGCAGTCATTGGTGACCAGGTTGCAAAAAAACAGCAGCTCAAAATAGGTGATCAAATTCATAGTTCACATGGTTTGAGCAAAGATGGTCATCATCATGATGAACATCCTTTTACTATTGTTGGCATTTTAAAGCATAATAACAACATTACGGATAACCTAATCTTAACTAATTTAGAAAGTGTCTGGGATGTCCATGGGATAGCACATACACATGACCACGAAGAAACCTCACTACAGAAAGAACTTCGTGAACGTGAAGAGGACAGAGAAGAGACTGTCAACGCTCACCTCCATCATCATGGTGAAGATATCGTTGCCGAAAAAGAGCAGCACAACCATGCTGATCATACTGAACACGAAGAGGAAGGCGTATTTGTGAAATCTATTGGCGCAGACATGATGAAGCAAAGCGGCTTAGAAATAACAGCCATTTTGGTAAAGTATCAATCACCCGCAGCAATCGGCATATTACCAAAATTGATTGATCAACAAACAGACATGCAGGCGGCATCTCCCGCTATGGAAAGTACCCGTCTATTTTCGCTATTAGGTGTAGGGATAGATTCTTTATCGATACTTGCCTATGTGATTATGCTCATTGCCGGCTTAAGCGTCTTTATTAATCTATACAACGCGTTAAAGCAGCGCAAATATGATCTTGCTATTATGCGTACGCTGGGAGCTTCGAAGGGAAAACTCCTGACTATTGTTCTCCTTGAAGGCCTAACAATTACAATTGTTGGCGGATTAGTCGGACTAATCATGGCACATTTGGCACTCTACTATATCAGTAATCAAACAAGTCAGAGTGCAGATTTCATCGAGGCCTTTAAACTCCATCCCAAAGAATTGGTGTTTTTGCTTGTTGCCTGTATAATCGGTATCTTTGCTGCACTTATTCCAGCAATCAAAGCCTACAGGACAAGTATTTCTGGAACTCTATCAAATAAGTAAATTTTAAAATCAACGTTCAGGAACAAAGAATCATCAAATAACTTCTCGACTCTTAACAATAAAATTAGCAATGAAAAAAATAATCTCAGTATTCATATTTATAGTATTTTGTACGCTACAATCCCAAGCTCAAATAGGCAGCAATCCGGATGTTCCGGACCATACACCTATGATGAACAAAACATGGGAAGCTATCGATAAGATGGCTTATAAAGTAACTTATAATGGGGCAAAGAAAGTATATACTCCTTTCTATCCAAAAGAACTCAAAGCGCTTGAAAATAAAACAGTTGAATTACCTGGTTATATGGTTCCACTCCACAGCGGCAGAAATCACAAAAACTTTATGATGTCTGTGTTGCCTGTTATGCAATGCCAATTCTGCGGTTCCAATGGCATACCGCCGATGGTTGAAGTGACGTTAAAAGGCGGTGCAATCAAATTCTCCGAAGATCCGATTAAATTAAAGGGAAAAATGATCTTTACCAAAGATCCACTTAAGGGCAATGCTGAAATTCAGATTGTGGATGCCGAACCAATAAAATAAAGCAGTGTTTATTTCTGCATAATCAAATCGTGCTTACAGATCTTTCGCAGCTGAAATATAGCACAATAGGCCGGCTTTTCTTTCTTCTTATCGATTCAACAGGGAAACTTCCATGCAGGCTGCTAAAGCAGCTGTTTCAGTCCTTAATCGGGCCTCTCCCAGTGAGATGGGACAAAACCCCATGTCCAGTGCCAAATCGATTTCTTCCTCAGAGAAATCGCCTTCGGGACCGATTAGGATAATATAATGTTGAGCAGGTTCCAAAATCTGGTTTAAATACTTCTTTTCAGCGTCAACACAGTGTGCAATTGCCTTTTTAACACCTTCTTTTGGGATTTCTCTCAAAAACTGCTTAAACGAGACAGCAGGATTGAGTTTGGGAAGATAGGCTTTCAGTGATTGTTTCATGGCGGCCACAATTACCTTATTCAGACGATCTAATTTAACTTCTTTTCGTTCAGAATGCTCACAGATAATTGGTGTTATTTCTTGAATTCCAACTTCAGTCGCCTTTTCCAAAAACCATTCAATACGATCGATATTCTTTGTCGGACCAACAGCAATATGCAGATGGTACCGGGGCTGCTGATAGTCCTCCTTGACATTTAAAATAGTAAGAACGGTACGTTTGGGATGAGGATCAATAATCTGGGCTTCGTACAAGCCACCACTGCCATCTATAAGGTGCAAATGATCTCCATTATTCATACGAAGCACACGAATAGCATGCTTACTCTCTTCCTCACTAAGGATAAAATTTTCTAATGAAGGATTTAAATCCGGTGTAAAAAATAACTGCATTTACTTTCGTTATAATCTTATTCCGCTGTATCGTCATCGGCCGATTCGACCAATTCTAGTTTGACAAACTCAATATTCTGTTGCGCTTTCCGGATAATCGTGAAGACATAGCCATATTCCTCCTTCCGCTCGCCAACCTCAGGTATTTTATCAAAGATTTCGCTCACCAAACCCGACATGGTATCGTAGTCTTGACTCTCTGGTAATTCAATAGGGAGAAATTCATTTACATCATGAATACTAGCCCCCGCATCGACCATATATTCCGTTTCCGAAATACGTTCAACAACTGGCGTTTCTTCATCGTATTCATCCTGAATCTCGCCAACCAATTCCTCTACAATATCTTCCAAAGTAACCATACCTGCAGTACCACCAAATTCATCCAACACAATCGCCAACTGTAGACGTTTCTGCTGAAACTCAGCCATAAGATCATTGATCTTCTTTGTTTCAGGAATGAAATAAGGCTTACGCATGATATTTTTCATGACAACCTCTTTTCCTTTTGCTAAGAGCGGGAGAATATCCTTTGTATGGACAATACCCACAATCTGATCGATGTTGTCTTCATATATTGGAAGCCTAGAATACCCCTCTTCAGTCATGGTTTCAATCAGTTCAGAGGCATCTGCAGTGACTTCCACTGCCACAATTTTGGTTCGTGGCACCATAATATTTTTAACGATACGCTCGTTAAAATCAAATACATTTTTAATCAGCTCGTGCTCGGAAATATCCAATGCACCAGACTCCTTACCTTTATCCAAAAGATATTGCAGTTCTTCAGAAGAGTGAGCAGACTCACCTTTAGTCACTTCAAAACCTAGAATTTTCAATAGAAAATTAGCAAAGCCATTTAAAATCCAAATAAATGGTCTAAAGATAAAGTAGAAAAATTGCAATGGAACTGCAATTTTCATTGTTGTTGCAACAGGTTTTTGAATCGCAATGGATTTAGGAGCGAGCTCCCCAAATACAATGTGTAACACAGTAATAATCGTAAAAGCCAGCACATGTCCTGCATTGGTCGCGATTGTACCTGTTAATTCAACACCGAAAAAACCTAAAGCCCCCTGCACAATTTGGGTCATTACTGCCTCCCCTACCCAACCTAGAGCCAGTGAGGAAAGCGTAATCCCCAATTGTGTAGCGGCCAAATAACCATCCAAATGCTCCGTTATACTTTTGGCTATCGTAGCAACTTTGCTGCCTGTTTTTGCCTGAACTTCAATTTGGGAGACTCGGACTTTGACAATAGCAAATTCTGCCGCGACAAAAAAGCCGTTGGCTAATACTAAAAAAAAGGTCCAAAATATATCGAGCGCCATGCTTGGGGTTATTTGTTAACAAATTCTTTTTTGTACAACTCGATAGCCTCGATCAAGATTCTTTGTGCTTCTTCACGTCCTTTGACACCTTCAACAATAACATGTTTCTTTTCAAGTGCTTTGTAACTCTCAAAGAACTGTACGATCTCTTTCATTGTGTGCGGAGGCAATTGATCAATATCTTTAATGTAATTAAAAACTGGATCGTTCTTAGCTACCGCAATAATTTTATCATCTTGTTCTCCACCATCAACCATGTTCATCACACCAATAACCTGTGCTTCAACCAATGTCAATGGTAAAATATCAACTGAACAAATCACTAAAATATCCAAAGGATCTTTATCGTCGCAATAAGTTTGTGGAATGAAACCATAATTGGCAGGATAAACGACAGATGAACTCATTACTCTGTCCAAAAGCAACAAACCAGTTTCTTTGTCTAATTCATACTTTCCTTTGGATCCGTTTGTAATCTCAATGATAGCATTTACGGCATTTGGCACATTCTCACCTGGAGAAACCATGTGCCAAGGGTTTTGTTTACTCATTTTTTAATTTACTGTATATTTTGTTTGTTTCTTTTATCTCTTATACGCTTTTTAAGCAATGTTATTGCAATCGGTAAAAATGCGATAACAATCATACCAACGACAACATATTCTACGTAATGTATAATCCAAGGGAATTCAATACCCAAGAAATAGCCTGAAAGCGTCAGCACCAATACCCAGATCGCTGCGCCTGCAACGTTATACAGAACGAATTTTTTAAAATCTAATTTAACAACTCCAGCAAAGATAGGTGCAAAAGTTCGAACTATTGGAACAAATCTTCCTATAATTAAAGCTGTTCCACCATATTTATGATAGAACTCTTCGGCCATCACCACATATTTTCGCTTAAAGATGAAACTATCTTTTCGCTTAAATAGCATGGGCCCGGCTCGATAACCAAACCAATAGCCCGTAAAATTTCCCAGTACTCCTGCCACAAACAAGCCTAGACAAAGCGTGAATATACTAACGTCAATCTTATTTAGCGCACAAAATAATCCTGCAAGAAATAACAAATAATCACCAGGTAGAAAAAATCCAAAAAACAGACCTGTTTCAGCAAATACAATTAAGATAACTAGATAAAACCCTCCAGAGCTTAATAGCTCCTCCGGGTTCAATAATTGTTGAAATGACAACAAAAGTTCATGCATAACCTTTAGTAAAAATCAATGTTGCGTCCTTATTTTAGAACAGATTCCATGCCTATTTTCGTACAATTTTGAAACAACAAAGTACAAATATAGCATTCTTCTAAAAAATGAACGTAAATCAAGTGTAATATAATCTATTCTAATTATTGATTTTGCGCAGTTATGCTGACGATAGACTCTCGAATAGTCGTCGCAATTTGATGAAGTTCGTCCTCACCCAAACTCAATTTAGGTCCAGCAAAGTTTAAATCACTAATCTTATTAATAGGCACCAGATGTATATGTGCGTGAGCTACTTCCAAGCCAACTACGGCTACACCCACTTTTACACACGGAATTACCTTTTTGATGCCTTGAGCCACAATCTTTGCAAAGACCCAAAGCGCCATATATTCATCATCTTCTATATCAAAAATATAGTCTGTCTCTTTCTTGGGTATCACGAGAACATGCCCCTTAGCTAATGGGCTGATATCCAAAAAAGCTAGAAAATCATTACTTTCCGCCACTTTGTATGCTGGAATCTCCCCAGCAACGATTTTTGAAAAAATTGTCGACATATTATTCTAATCTTGGAATAAATCTTTTAAACAATAATCAGTATACAAACTCGAAGACTCGAAGCCTTTGGTAGGCAACGGTTAAAATGTTAACCAGAAAAATTCCCATACCTTGTTGTTCTACTGCTCAACAAATATAAACAAAAAAGGTCGCGATTGCTATATCACGACCTTCTTAATATAAAGTTAATTTGTCGATGCGCGGTTATGGCATACCGCACATAACCGACATATATACTATCTTGAAATCTCTACGATCTCGAATTCTATTTTACCTGCTGGAACTTCGATCACTGCTGTATCGCCTTTCGATTTACCCAACAAACCTTGAGCAATAGGAGATTTAACAGAAATTTTACCAGATTTAAGATCTGCCTCTGACTCTGCAACCAATTGATAAGTCATTTCAGCACCATTCTTCTTATTCTTGATCTTTACAATCGATAATGCCAAAACTTTCGATGTATCCAATTTAGACTCATCAATCAAACGAGCTGTAGCCAATGTATTCTCCAAATTGGCAATTTTAGCCTCATGAAGTCCCTGAGCTTCCTTCGCTGCATCATACTCTGCATTTTCTGACAAATCACCTTTGTCTCTAGCCTCTGCAATAGCATTGGCAATTTTAGACCTTCCTTCCGTCTTCAGATAAGCCAATTCTTCTTTAAGCTTACGCAATCCCTCTTCCGTAAAATAAGTTACTTCTGCCATAATTTTATCTTTTTTCTTATTTTCTACATTTTAAAAAAGAAACAAGACCATATTACCCTCGTCGGGAAACATGGTCTTGCTTTCAATCTATACGAAGATAATAATTGTTTTCAACAAAACAAATTCTTACCTGTTAAATATAATTAAATCTCTTCCTCATCAACAAATTTATACCCCAAGCCCCGTACCGTTTGTAGATAATGCGGCTTATCTGGATTGGTCTCTATCTTTTTTCTTAAACGAACCACATGCATATCCAAAGTCCGTGTGTTGACATTTGAGCTATATCCCCAGACAACCTCCATTAACTCTTCGCGCGTAATCTCCCGGCCTAAGTTTTGCAAAAAATGTAATAAAATCCGGTTCTCCAGGATCGTCAACTCCACTTTCCTCCCGTCACGTATCAGGGAATGAATATTGGGATGATGCTCCGTCTGACCGAACTTATAAACTTCCGGACTGTTTTTAGGTAAGAAAAATTTCACCTTATTGTCGATCATAGCAATCAGTACATCCATATTGAATGGCTTGCTAATGTAATCAGTTACACCAAAGCTGTAGGCTTCAATTTTGTCTACATCTTGAGATTTAGCTGTCATCATGATAATGATATTCTCAAACCCGGCTTTACGGACATCTTCACAGATCTCGTTGCCTTCTTTTCCTGGAAGCATCCAATCCAACAAAACCACATCTGGTCTCTTTTCCAAAATCAAACTTTCTGCTTCATTCCCATTTCCACTCTGGATGACCTGATAGCCTTCGGATTCCAACCGATGTTTTACCAAGAACCGTAGGTTCTCATCATCTTCAATAACAGCAACAGTGATGTCTTTATTCATATTTAAATTTATTTTTAAACCGGAAATACCAAGGTAAAGGTGGTCCCTTGTCCCAATTGACTTTTTACTGTAATATCACCGCCTATAAATTCAGTAATTTCTTTACAGAAAGCCAAGCCCAAACCGATACTTCCTTGCTGATTATATTGACTTTTTATTCTATAAAATTTTTTGAAGATATTGTTAAACTCAGCCTTCTCAATTCCTATTCCTTCATCCTTAAAAGTGATAACAAAATTCTTCTTGTTTTGTTGTATCGCAATATCCAAGATTTTATGCCCCGTTTTCGAATATTTATAGGCATTATCAATCATATTTTGAAAAACACTGCTCAGCAGTACCGGGTCCGCAAGCATTGATGTCCTTACATCAATTTTTGTGCTAATCTTGAAATCCGAATATTTTATTCTTGACGAAGCTACTAGATTTTCGGTAAACTCCTCTAAGTCAACTTCTTCTTTATTCAATTTTATTGTTTTATTTTCGATCTGACTAAATGACAAGAGCTTGTTCATCAAGTTATTTAATCGATCCGCCTCCTGATCCAATATATTTCCATACATCTTCCGTTCTTCATCAGAGAGTACCTGCGCACTTTTAATATTGTTACCAGCGATTTTAATAACGCTTACAGGCGTCTTAAACTCGTGGGTAAGATTATTGATGAAATCGTACTGCAATTTAAAAAGTCTTCCGTTAATTTCTAAATTTCTATAAATTAAATATAGTATTGCAATTAAAATTATATAAATCAGGGACACTCCTCCCAATACAGGCCAAAAACTGCGGTTTATCTCCTTAGAAAGAAAACTTTTGCTCGACCTAAAAAGGAGCTTATAATCCGCTAATGCTCCAGGCAATGGCATCTCTGTGGAAATCTCATCATTTTCTGGGGTAATCGGAGCACCTACCAGCGGAACTATTTCAACTTTCTCATAAAGATTTGAATAACTATTTTTCACTTCCAGATACATTGGATCGATCTGAAAATTAAACATATCCTGTTCATAGCCCACCGTATGGTCCAAATTACCCTCCATAATGGACTTATAGACAATCAGGTCGTTTATCCTGGGAATATTCAGGTAGGTAATCTGCCCAGGTCGTATGGTATAAAAAACCTTTAGGATGTCCTTATCAGAAAGTTTAGCATTCGGTTGCAACTTGTCGATATAAGTTGCTAGCTTTACGCCGATATTATTAATCTCCTCGGAATGCAACCCCATCTGCCCACGATCCCGAATCGTATTTTTATTCAACCCAGAGCGCGAAACGGTAAAAAAAGTAATGGTTTTCGGCTGAATTCTAAGATTATTAACAATAAAGCCGTAGTTCAGATTGTGATCATTATTAAATTGCAAATCAAAAAATCCTATTTCGCGAACAAAAGGATATGAGCTTAATATACTATAGGCATATTTTCCCGCTTGTACTGAATCCAAAAAACCCTGATAAAAAGACACCTCAGGAATTCTATTTTGAAAGAAATCATTGAAAGGAACTAAGGTTTGATCAAATATTTCCGATTTCCGATTGGTAAATTCATTCTTAATATGTGACTCCGTATAATTGCGGGAAAGAAAAAGGGCAAATATATACAGACCACTGATTACAATGAAAAACATCAATAACAGGCCGTAGTTTTTTCGATAGCTATATTTCTCTGCTTTCATAATCTGCTGCCTTAGTCTACAAGATATTTCGCCAAAAATCGCTCCAACTCGTTATAGTAACCAAAGACATTCTCATCTCGCTTAAATGTTCTATCCTCATCCTCTTTTAAGATGTACTGCACGGGAATATTATTATTCTTCAATTTCTGCACAAATTGATTTGCATCTGTGACCGAACTGAATCGATCCTTTCCGCCTTGTACCAATAACACCGGTATTTTTACTTTATCTGAATGAAATACCGGCGATATATTTTTGAATAATTCAGCTTCACGAATTGGATTTCCAACGATCTGGTACATTTTCTGTACATAAGATTTAAAATAGGGCGGTATATCCCTAAAATAGGTAAACAGATTGGTATATCCTGAATAAGACACGGCACACTTATATATATCCGAATTAAAACAAGCTGCATGGAGCGCCGAATACCCTCCAAAACCTTTGCCTACGATTGCAACACGTTCCCGGTCAGCAATTCCCTCTTTGATCAGCCATTTCACCCCATCGGTAATATCATCCTGAATCTTTCCGCCCCATTCTTTAAATCCTGCCGTCCAAAACTTCTTACCAAAACCTGTTGAACCTCTATAGTTCATCTGAAAAACCAAATACCCCCGATTTGCCAAGAATTGAGCCTCATTGTCAAATCCCCATACTTCGCGTCCATTAGGTCCATCATGTGGCAATACAACCATAGGCAGATCTTTGCGATTGGAGTGTACCGGATAGGTCAGATAGCCTGAAATCTGAATACCATCGCGTGCTGTATAGGTGATATACTCATTTGGCGATAGTTCTTTATCTTTTAGGTCTGAATTATTATCCGTTAGCTTCGTTAATTTTTGCGACGAAAAATCATAAAAATAGATTCCACCAGGATTCACATCTGTATAGGTCTTGATAATGATCTTATCCCCTGAAACGTCTGTGTTCAATACCTGAAATTCGAATCCATCGATCTGCTTCGACAGTTGATCATATTTCTTTTTGGTAGCGTCATCAAAAAAATGTCTATTCTGCCTTGACGTGCTGTAATTTACAAACAACAGCTTATTTTGTTCAGTGAAGTACCCTCCTGGACTTACGTCGACATCTTTATGGCTATAAAGTTCGCCTAGCTCTTTTTGATTTGCGAGATCATAACTTACCAAAGCCAGTTTATCTCGCTCTATATTGGATAAGGCGTAAATAATAGCATTTGAACTATCCTTATAACCCAATGGTGTGAAACTGCTTTCGACGTCACATCGTATAATCTCTTTGAAAGGTTCTTTCTCGGACGCCCTATAGAGCACGGATTGTTGCACTGAATCGTTGGCTACTGCCAATCGTATCTGCCCATCATTAGAGACTACCCACGAACTCATATTCCCCGGATTCTGCAAAACCAATTCCCGTGGCCGTCCGTCTAAATAAATACGATAAAGATCAAAAAACGAGGAGTCTCGATCATTAATTCCCGCAATAAAACTATCGCCCCCGGTCGTCATTGCATGAATCCAGCGAAATCGTCCGCGAACAGGCTTAACCAAAGGCCAAATTTTCTCTGTATTGATATCCACAGCATATAAACGTAAACTGTCCTGCGAGGATTGTTCAGTCAGAAAAGAAATTTTTGAATCATTATTCCATGCAAAAGACTTAACATTAATATCATTTTGATAAGTTAGCTGCTTAGAACTGTCCTGATGAACCAAATCGATCAAATAAATATTTTTGCAATGGTTATCCAAGCCAATATAAGCTATAAATCGACCGTTCGGTGAAATCTTAAAATTTGATTTTTCAGGTGTAGAAAAAAATTGATTTATTGGAATAGGATCAACACTATGTCGTTGACACCCCAACATGATCATGGCAGAAAAAAATAAACCTATCCAAAATTTCATCCTCATAATCCCAAATACATCCTTATCATTTATTCCAAATATTGTAATTAAATACGGAATTGCATGAAATGCAACCTTATTTTTACAAGATATAGTAATTAAATGTAATATTCAAACTTATCGACGCTCTGCCTCTGAGATTCTTTTTTATAGTCGAAAAATAGCGTATTTTTGTTTATGTTTTTATACAATGTCTCCGTCATCGCAGAAGAAACAATCCATCAGGAGGTCGTTTCGTGGATTCAGGATAATATCGTGCAATCCCAAAAATTTCAAGTGCATTTCTTAGAGATGCTCCAGTCTCCACATGAAGGGATGACCTATTGCATTCAGGTCATACTCCCATCGGAAGAACATATAGCAGATTTTCAACAGGTCCATCTAATCCCTTTGCAGCAACTTATTTTGGAAGCGTATAAGGACAAGGTTTTCCTTTTTGACAGTACCATGAAGTATTTAAAAAAATAAGAGCTCTAAAGAGCTCTTATTTTTTTATTTCATTAATATCTTTGCTTTCTTCCTCAAGGTTCTTATGATAATTTTCACCTATCTCTACCGCCAATTCATAACGCGGATCATAACTGATCTTTGGCGTTAAAAAATGAAGTAATATTAAGCGGGCATATCTAAAATTAAAAGGTGCAAACACCAAAATGGTGACAGCTAAGCCAATAAGATATGACCATGGAGACTCGCTTCCCGTCAGAACTGCGATCGCAACGGATACAGTAACAATCTCTGCGACAGACAAAGCATAACTCACATACATAGCCGCATAGAAATAACCGGGTTCAACCTCATACTTGACACCACAATGTGGGCATGTATCATTCATATGCTGCTTACGTAAACTGTATACCTTTCCTACAAATACATTACCGATATGACACTTGGGACATTTGGAATGTATCATTGCATGAAATCTGGATGTAGGCATTAAAAATCTATTTTATTTCGTTTATGAATTTCTTTGTTACAGGATTCTTTTTGCGATATTTTTTATACCACAGATAACCAAGACCTGCTGCGGCCAGATAAGGTATCACCAATAGAAACAAGATACCGTCATTCAGACCTCTTCCCTGCATATTTCCTTCCTTCGTAGAATTTTCAGCGTTCAATGTACACATCGCACACTGTCCGTAAGAAACAGATACAGCCGAACAGCTTAAGGTAAATATTAGGAGTAAATATTTAAACCATTTCATAAGGCAAAGGTACTGAAATTTTAACGATTAGCGCGCCAAAGATTCAAATTTATCCCAGAAACCATCTTTCGGCAATGAAGCTTTCAATTCCATCTTATCTTTTTTGATTGGATGTGTAAAGACCAATGAACGGGAATGTAAACAGATGCTACCCAAAGAACTGCCCCTTGGATATCCATATTTATTATCGCCAACAATAGGACAGCCCATCGCTGCAAGCTGTGCACGAATCTGATGGGTACGACCAGTCAGGGGTTCAACGCGCAACAAATAAAACCCATTCAATTCGCCTACCAATGTATAATCCAGTTCAGCATAACTCCCACCCTTCACTTCTCGCGGAAACGCCTTCGTGACTCTTGTTTGCCTATTCCTAACCAACCAATTGATAAGTTTTCCTTCGGTTTTTCGCGGGCGTTGTCTAACAATCGCCAAATAGGCCTTTTTCACTGTTCTGTCCTGAAAAAACTTATTCATACGCTCCAGCGCTTTGCTTGTCTTAGCGAAAAGAATCATACCACTGACCGGTCTATCTAAACGATGAATGACACCAACAAAAGCTTCATTTGGTTTATCATATTTCTTTTTTAAATAGGTTTTCACCATATCTTCTAACGATAGATCTCCCGTTTCATCCACCTGTACAATATCTCCCGCCCTTTTGTTTATTGCGATGAGATGATTATCTTCATAGATGACGTCTTTATCTGTAATTTCAGTGTGATTCATTTTTTCCAATCTAAAAGGATAATCTAAATGCCATACAGTTCAAAAGATCTGTTGACTTGCTCCCAAATAATGACTTCAATATTATTAAAAAAGGCCCTACGCAAGCGTACAGCCTTTCCATATGTTCTTAATCAGACTTATTTTGCGCTGTCCGCTTTAAGTAATTCAGCCTTTTTCGCGTCCTCTTTCATCTTCTTCTTAAAGAAACCGCGCAATAAGAAATTATGCTGCAGGGCTTCCATATTTTCGTCCAGCTTTGCTGTACTCGAATTCAAGTTATTGATTGCCGATTTAATTTGATTTGCCGAAGTAGGATCGTTCAACAAAACACCCACCGCATTATCTTTATCGTTTAATCGGCTGGATGCATTATTCAAATTGTTTATTAATGCATTTGCTGTCTGAGAAACTCCTTGCAACTGTGCTGCTGACTGGCGCAGATTAGAGAATATCGCAGTATCCGTCGTTAGATCATGAATCAACCCTTTATTGCTGTTTAAAGAGTTTGTCAATGTCACCAAATTTGCGGATGCTTTATTTGCATTATTCATTGCTGCACTGATCGACAGGAGCGTCGCACGAAGTGTATTCACCATAGAGGTATCTGTCAACATTGCACCAACCATACCCTTTCCATCTGCCAATCCACGTGATATCTCTACAAAGTCAGTGGTAATCTTGGCTAGGTTTTCGTTATTTACCTGCAATGTTTCCATCATGGCTTCCATATCTGCAGTCTTCGCCGAACGTAAGAAATCGCCAGTCTCAACAGTCGGTGCATTCTGCGATCCTCCAGAGATCACAACGATCTTGTTACCAATCAAGCCGTCCGAGCCTAATTTGGTCACGGCATCTTTACGGATATACTCAGCAGATTTCTCCTCAATTGTCAATACAACCTCTACATCCTGCACACTTTTAAAATGAATATTCTTAATAATTCCCACCTTGACTCCAGAAAACCACACATTACTTCCCACTTTTAATCCGGCGACATCAGGAAATGAAGTCGTAATTTCGATATTTTTAGTAAATTTCTTTTGCTGGCTACCCAAAATAAAAATACCCGCCAAAAGAATCAATACGCCTAAAAAAACAAAAATACCAACAATGATTGCTCTTTTATTTTCTGCCTTACTCATGTATATTATAGAATAAAATTATAATTATAAAACGCCCTTACGCGCGCGTCATCTGTATCAAAAATTTCTTCAAAAGACCCTTGTCTTTCAAATTTGCCATCCAACAACATCACAATACGGTCTCCCACTTCCTTCGCACAAGCTAAATCGTGTGTGATAATAATCGATGCTGTTTTATAACGCTCCTGAACCTCATTGATCAATCCATTAATATCCAAACAAGTGATTGGATCTAATCCTGCCGTTGGCTCATCGTACATCATGATTTCAGGCCTAAGAATCAGCGTACGAGCAATACCAATTCGCTTACGCTGTCCACCGGACAGCTCCGATGGCATCTGATTAATCGCTTGCGACAGCCCTACACCATCCAACACCTCCTCTACGGCATGATTTATTTCAGACCGTGTCAAATTGCGCTTGTTTCGAACTAATGGAAACTCTAGATTTTCTCGTACAGTCATACTATCATAAAGTGCACTATTCTGAAATGAAAACCCTATTTTTAAACGTAATTCGCGCAATTCACGATCATTTAATTCCGTGACAGAATCCCCTAACACATTGATGCTGCCTTCATCTGGCCTTAATAATCCTGCAATTAATTTGATCAGCACGGATTTCCCTGTTCCAGAACGCCCCAGTACAACGAGATTTTCTTCCTTATATAAATCGAGGTTTACACCTCGCAAGACATGATTATCACCAAAAGACTTGCTGACGTTCCTAATCTCAATGACCGGCTTCGAATGGTCGATAGTTGATTTAATCTTTTCCATATCTTACTATCCAAAGAACGATAAAACCTGAACAATAATTATTTCTTCAATAAATACCAGAAACATCGAAGCAACAACCGCCGCATTGGCTGCCTTGCCGACACCTTCTGTTCCTTTTGAAGAAAAATAGCCACAATAACAACTTACAGCGCCAATGGTAAAACCAAATATAACCGCACGCAAAACCATCGCTCCTAAATCTTTAAATGCTATCGTTTCAAAAACCTGCGTAAAAAAACTCAAAAAGCTCAAGTCATCTTTACTCATCATACTGAGATAACCACCTAAAAGACCTATACCCGCAACATAAAAACACAGAACGGGAATCCCAATAGTAGTAGCTAAAATTCTACTTACAATAAGATATTTATATGGATTGGTACCAGAGACTTCCATGGCATCAATTTGCTCCGTCACATTCATAGAACTAAGTTCCGCTCCAATTTGTGATCCCACTTTACCCGAAGCAATTAATGCAGTCACCAAAGGTGCTAATGCACGAACAATGGCGATCGAAATAAGAGAAGGCAACATCGATGTTGCCCCAAATTCCTCCAAAGAAGGACGTGATTGTTTTGTAAAAACGAATCCAACAATAAATCCCGTTAAACTAATTAAAGGCAACGACTTATAGCCTATTTCATAGCACTGGCGAACAATTTCTTTGAATTCATATGGGGGAGTTACCAATTCGCGCCAAAACCGTAGCAAAAAACGGTGAATGTTTGCGAATTCTAGAAAAAAAGTCTGAAGTTTTTTAGCCATTTAAATGATGTCTATTTCAAATTAATGTGTCATAAAACACGTCTTATGCTGAACAAACACGTAGCAATTCGAGCGGTAAAGGTAAATAAAAAATATGTATCTAAAATTGTCGTTTATGTAAAAAGATCATCAATTTGACTTTTAATATAAAAAAATCAGATTTCAACTGTACCGATTAAACCATTTTATACGTTATGCTGTCATAATAACAAAGACAAGAGCATAGAGTTTTGTCATACTTTTAAATATTACTGCGATGAAAAATTTAGGTAACATAAAATATTGGGTGCTTGGTTTTATCGGTATCGCCTCTTTTTCAAGTTGCGCTACTTCAATGGCACAACGGGGAGGTTATACAGGCTATAACAACTATAACAACGCTGGAGTTTCATTCCAGATGTTCTATGATCAGCTCTCTCCTTATGGAGAATGGGTTAATGACCCCAATTATGGTTATGTTTGGATTCCTGACGTTGGCCCGAATTTCCAGCCTTATGCAACCAATGGTTATTGGACAATGACCGACTATGGCAATACGTGGGTATCTAACTATGACTGGGGATGGGCTCCTTTCCACTATGGTCGCTGGAATTACAACGATCGTTATGGATGGGGATGGGTACCTGACTATGAATGGGGACCTGCATGGGTAAATTGGCGTCAAAGTAACGACTATTATGGTTGGGCACCTCTGGGTCCCGGCATGAATATAAATGTTTCAGTTAACATTCCGATGAACTTCTGGACATTTGTGGCAGTCAATCATTTTATGAATCGGGATATGGATAGATATTACGTTAATCGAAGAAATTACAACAATATCTATAACAGAACCACGATTATCAATAATACGACAATAATTAACAACAATTATTATGTTGGTGGCCCTCGAAGATCCGATATTGAACGTTCGACAGGAAGAAGTGTAACTGTAAATCGAATTGCAAATGCAGATAGACCTGGATCTGTCCGTAGCAGCAGCAATCGCAGCAATGAAATCAGTATGTACCGTCCGACAGTAGACCGTAATACCCGCTCTTCAGCACGTCCGACAAATGTCGTTGATGCCTCTACCCGGACACGAAATAACAATAGTGAGATTTCAGATCGAACCAATCGTGTTATCACCAACAGAGACAATATCGATTCAAGATCAGGAAGTCGTGAATTATATATTGACAACAGTGGAAATGCTTCTGTAAGATCTCGAAACGACGCTAACAACGGTGGATCAAGCCGTAGCTCTAATAATAACACGAGAACCGGAGACAATGGTACGGTCACTAGAAATAACACCGGGGCACAACCCAATACAAATAACTATGATTTTAGAACTCGATCAGGCCGACAAGCTGATGGCTCAAATAATAGTACACCTGTCAGTAGGAACCGACAAAACGGCTCCGTTGATAACAACGGTGTAGCCAACGGCAGAAGTACAGATTACAACAGAAACACCGACTATAATTCACGTTCGCGGTCAAATGCTAATCGCTCTGACCAGTCTGTCCCTCAACGTGTAGTTACACCGACAACAACACCACAACGAAATGGAAACTATGATGGTGGTAGCAATAGAACACGCTCGAGCCAACCTGTGTCACAGCCTGTATCTCAACCATCACAAAATCGGAGTTATGAAAATACAAGAAGTAGATCGAATACCGATAATTCATCATCAGTATCACGATCAAGGTCTTCAGGAGGTGCTGCTGAACGCAGTTCGGGACGTTCTTCACAAGGATCAGAAAGATCTTCTAGAACAAGATAATATAACAAAATAAAACAATAAGCATAAAAAAGCGGGTAGAATGACAAACTTTACCCGCTTTTTTATATTTATACCTTTTTATATTTATCATGAACAATCCATACATTTTGACGTTAATTAGTAAATTTACGGCTTCAAACAAAAAACAGATCGATAAAGATGGCTTCATTTACCTCTATATTAGATAATGACTTTTACAAATTCACCATGCAGCATGCTGTGGTCAAGTTATTTCCAAAGGCCAAAGCTCGCTATCATTTTATTAATCGGGGGCATCATAAATTTCCCGATGGTTTCGACGTCCTCCTGAAGGAAGCGGTCAACGAAATGGCTAATTTGAAATTAACCAAAGCAGAAAAAGTATTTTTTGCCCGAACCTGTCCTTATATAGACCCTACTTATTTTGACTTTCTTCAAGGTTATCGCTACGATCCCGAGGAGATCAAAATATTTCAGGACGGCCCTGATCTTGAAGTCATTATTGAAGGTTACTGGTACCGTACTATTCTCTGGGAAGTGCCACTCATGTCTCTTATCTGTGAGCTTTTTTATGAATCTCAAGGTTTACAGCGTGCATCAGATGCAGAAGTAATCGCTACAGCCAAAGGCAAAATCGAAAAATACAAAAAACTAAATATCACCATTGCTGATTTTGGTACCCGCAGACGCCATTCTTACGAAGTTCATGATTTGGTCGTTCGCACACTCAAGCAATATGGCGAAAAAACATTTATTGGCACAAGCAATGTGCATTTGGCCATGAAATATGAAACTAAACCAATTGGTACCCACGCGCATGAATGGTTTATGTTTCATGCTGCTAAATACGGTTATAAGATGGCCAATCTCCTTGGTCTTGAACATTGGTCTGATGTCTACCGGGGAGACCTCGGAATAGCGCTTTCAGATACCTATACGACAGAAGTCTTTTTTCAGCAATTTGACAAAAAATTAACCAAATTATTTGATGGAGTCCGCCACGACAGCGGAGATCCACTTGAATTTACGGACAAGGTTATTGCACACTATAAGAAAAATGGAATTGATCCACTCTCCAAAACAATCATATTCTCGGATGGACTGGACTATGAGAAAGTCGAAAGAATTGCCAGATACTGCGAAGGCAAAATCTTGCATTCATTCGGCGTTGGCACAAATTTTACCAATGATGTAGGCCTTAAACCCATGAATATCGTCATTAAAATGACCGACGCTTTACCAGAAGATGATCAATGGACCCCCGTCATCAAACTATCTGACGAACCGATGAAACATACGGGAGATGAAGACTCCATATATATAGCTAAAAAAGTATTAATGATTGATGATGACAATGCATAGAGACGTATACGGTGAAGCCTTAGATGATTACTTTGTACATCAAGAAGAAAAGTTTCCTTTGTTACTCCACACGAGTTATGGTGATCAAGACGAAATGCCGGTCGAGATTTTCTTTCGCGAACCCGAAGATTTCCCCGAACTGGAATTTATTGGGCTTTCCTTATGTGACGGACGTGTATTGGATGTAGGCGCAGGGGTTGGTAGCCACAGCCTTTATTTACAGGAAAAAGGATTTGAAGTCGATGCATTGGAATTGTCGCAGACAGCTTGCCACATTATGCAACAGCGCGGAGTACAACATATTATCTGCGAAGATTTTTATAAATTCAACGGTCAAAAATATGATACACTCTTGCTTTTGATGAACGGAATAGGCCTTGCTGGAGATATAGACGGTTTTAGAAAATTATTGGAGCATAGTAAAGAATTATTGACAGCGAATGGACAGCTCATATTTGATTCTTCAGACATCAGTTATCTTTATAAAGATTATAATATTAAAAAGCCGGAACATTACTTTGGGGAAATTCAATATCAATATGAGTACAAAGGAACGCGGGGAAATCTTTTCAAATGGCTTTATTTGGACCAAGATCTATTGATTAAAATTTCTCACGAACTGGGCTGGGTTGTCCAAATATTGTACGAGGACGAAAATGATCAATATCTTGTTCGCATGGAATTAAAAAAATAGCCTGTTT
>NZ_DIIM01000010.1:92128-183977 GCF_002420705.1 Sphingobacterium sp. UBA5670 | reverse complement strand
AAACAGGCTATTTTTTTAATTATTTCTGCGTTCTTATATAAATATCGCCCATCGATGTTTTTAAAATCACGTCCTGTCCACCTCCATTCATTTTACCTTTCACTGCATTACCCATAGGGTTTGACTTCGGCTCCTCAGTGTTTTTTTCGAATTGGAATTCATCTGCGGCATAAATATTCCCCATAGAAGATTTCACGTCCACGTTGGCTCCAAAATTCTTTGGAAAAGCGACATCTACAGCCCCCATGGCCGCCACCAAAGAAATCGGTCCTTTGACAGGTTGAACAAATTTAGCCGTAACATCTCCCTGTGAGACCTTTACATTGATAGGTCCTGTTACATTCAATAAATTCACGTTCCCCATCGTACTGGCAACTTCAACCTCAGCCCGGATATCTTTCAATTCAATCACCCCTGCATTAAACATAGCCCCACGCCCGCCTTTAATCGTAACAGGTAGATCCATCGGTATCTTGATACGAATAGAATCCTCTAAAGGCATTCCGACCATACTTACTTCAGTCACCCCACCTTCTGTCTTGATATTCATACCAAGCCCTGAATTATCCGATAATCCGGAGCCATTAATCACACGTAAACCTTTTGCACGGTCATTTTCTTCAGTCTCCTCCACCTTGGCAGTAATCAGTACGTCTTTCCCCCGATATCCTTCGATATAGACATTATCCAATTTTAACAGCAGCTTATTTCCTAAGTCGGCTACTTTAATTTCCTTCCAGCTTTTCGGCCCGCTACTGCGACCAAATCCGGCGGAATTGAATGTGAAATTATTACTATTACTTACAATAACGCCTGAAGTCGCTCTGGCCTTTTTAGGCGGGCTAGGCGGTTTTGGCGCAGCCACTCCTTCGACAGTTTCATTTACCTGGGCCTGCAATGCACTTGCAAAAATGAGTGCCACCCCAATCATCATTATCCTTATCTTTTTCATCTCGTTTTAGTTTGTCTTCATTATTTATTAGCCAAATAATGCGTTTGATGCTTTATCATAAATTAACGCACACAGTCTGACTTCTCTTTAACTATTCAATTATTGATTCAACAATACCGCGTATGCCTGTTCCTTCACAAATTTCAGCGTAAATGGATCTTCCACAATTTCATTTAGCTTATCTTTTGTTGTCGCTTTCATCGTCGGATCATCCTGCTGGGCCATTATTTGCATCAGTTCCATTTGTAAAGCCGGATCATTTTGCTCCACAAAGAAATCCTGAACCTTCTGCTGACGTGCTTCTGGGCTTAGTCCATTTAATATGGTTTCAATTGCGGCCATACGTACATTACTGTTCTGATCTGAAACCGCTGTTTTCTCCAAAGCCCCCATGCTACTTCTATCTAGCTTTCCACCATCTTTCAACGCTAAAACAGCACTCAAGCGTGTACTTGCCGAACTCGAATCCTGAAGCATCTGTACATAATCTACCCCTTCTACCATTTCATGATGATCAGTTTCCAATACGCTCTCCCGGAAAGATTGTTTTCCTTTACTTTTTATGCCTGCTAGGACTTTAACGGGAGCTAAAATCTGCTTAGTTTCGGTAGCAGCATCCGGCATTTCCACATCAATAGCTTTTGCCTCGCTATCTTTCTTCCCAGCAGCAACCGGATGAACTTCAGCCATTCGTTTTTCTACTTCTGTTTCATTATGCTGATCAAAAGCAATGAAAGTCGCTGTCCCAACCAATAATGCTGCTGCCGCAATACTAGCCCATTTCCATAAAGGCTTAATCTTTCTTTCCTGAACAGGGGGAACTACTTGCGGTCTGATTTTATTCCATAGATCCGCCGACGGTTCTCTCTGATCAAATGCCTCTCGGTTGGCGTTTACAAAATCTTTTAAATTATCCCGCATAATTATACCTTTCCTTCAATTGTTCGTAAATTTTCTTTTTAGCGCGATGGTACTGACTGCGAACGGCCACCGCCGTCATTCCCAATGTTTCCGCAACTTCATCATGACTCATATTTTCAAACAGATAAAGATTGACCACCATCTTTGGTATACCCGTCAGCTGATCGATTACAGCTTCCAAATCTGTTAAACGACATTCGCGCCATTCCTTTTCCAATAATTCGTCTTCGCCATCATCTTGAATTTCCAAATCGTCCACCGACGTAAAATATTGCTTATTCTTCCGTAATAGTGAGATTGCCTTATTCACGCCCATTCTTCTCAACCAAGCTTCTACACTGAGAACTAAATGCCATTTATCTGATCTTGCAAAAAAATCAACAAAGGTTTCCTGCAAAATATCTTCACTTTCTTCCTGATTGGACAAAACCCGATAAATAGAATTAAAAATCTTTTTTGCATACCGATGATAGAGCTGCGCAAATCCAGACTCGTTACCAGATTGGCACATCGCTAATAAATCTTTATCGCTAAGCTGATTTTGCACGTTCTAAAATTAATACTGTTAATTCTTATGTTTCTACTATGTAGTCGGGAGCCTGCTGAAAATGTTGCACTATAATTTCATTTTTTTTCTAAAATAATCCAAAAAAAACACAAAAGCCGTTAAAATCCCATTCTATCAACAAAAAAAGCACTCAAGAATGATCTTGAGTGCCTGCATTAATAAAATAAACTGAATAGGGATTCTAAAATTTAAAGTATTCGAATATCGCTTATTTGACTTTTAAATAGGTTTCCACAATCGTATGTTTGACACCTAATTCAGGTAAGTTCTCCTCACCGGTTTGAATCAAAGTATCTCCTTTTAAAGTGAGTTCAAAATCAAACTTGTTGCTTTCCCAATCACGCATTGAACAGTATTGTAATCTCTCTTGATACTTGACACCATCAAAAGAATAGGTCCCTCCACCAGCAACAAACAGCGGCTCTTTACCTTTGCCTTTTTCCTTATCGTGATTAAAAAAAGAAAAATGGTCGTCATTAAACATTTTAAACATTTCTGTTTTGCTGGTATCCGTAAAAGCAGTTACGGTATCCTTTCCTTTGATTGTTTTGCTTTCAATAAGCTTATAGGTACCGGTCAAAGATTTTGATTTTACCGCATCAGTACCCTTATTTTCAGTATTATTTTTACATGAAAAGACAAGACAGGAGGCCGCGATCGCAAATAGCAGTTGATTTTTTAGGTATATCATATTTTATAAAAGGTTTAAAGAGGCCAAACTACGAAAGTTCGGCCTCAATCAAAAACAAACCATTGTAATTATTTATCCCACCACACGCGGCCAGACAACTTATCACCACCTGGTACGGCGGCAGAAGCTGCCCTATAATTTTCGCCATTGATAGCGGCCTCAGTTGAAGGGTAAGGGAATCTTCTTGGGATAGTCCCCGAAGTCGCATTTCCAGGATAGTTCACTGGAGTCAACACTGGATACCCACTTCTGCGCCAGTTGCTCCAAGTTTCATAAAAATCGAGCATGGTTATCGTATGTGCCCAATACTGAGTATTTATCTGCTTCAAAGCATCTGCGGCATCAAATGGATGCGCTGCTAGATACGTTTCTGCGTCGGCATCACTAATCGCTAGAGAACCATCATATTGATTTAGATAAGTAATACTTGCCTTCACACCTTTTTTATAATGATCACTCGCACTACCACCGATACCCCAACGTTGGGCAGCCTCTGCCAAAAGCAATTCGGACTCTCCATAGGTCAGAATAAATGTCGCACCGGTACGCTTAATCATATTAGGATTGGGCGAGGAATAATCCGAAAAAGTCGTATAGCTCGGATCACTACTAATATTATATTGCGCATTAGAGCCTAAATCCTTGCCGTTAGGCATACCCTTTTGTTTCGCTGGGTCGGTGATAAAACTTCCGTTTTGCACTTTGTCCTTTTCAGATAAATAGAGTTTGGTGACCGCAACTTTTTGCAATCTCGGATCATTATTGTTTTTTAAATAATCTATAAATGTTTTAGACCATTTTACATAATAATTTTCTTGTCCGCCATCTCCCAATAGGACTTGGCTATTTCTATTTTGAGTAACCCTTGATCCAGACTCGTCATGAAGAATAAATGCATTGTCTGCATTATTATCCATCGTCTTACCAACAACTTTTTGCACATATTCCTTCGCTTTTGCTTCATCAACTTTCACTAGGCGCATGGCTGTACGAAGCAATAAAGAATTACCGAATTTCCGCCACTTTGCTATATCCCCTTTATAAATAACATCGCCAGTTACTTTATCGCCATCATCTTTTAAAGCAGCAGTAGCTTGCTCCAGCTCTTTTAATAGGTCGCTGTAGATATCCTGCTGCTTGTCATATTTGGGTTTATAGATTTTATTATAAAAACCTAACCCCGCCTCTGAATAAGGAACATCACCATACAAATCTGTCAATCGGGCAAATATGAGTGCTTTCCAAATACGGGCGACATTATGCAGATTAACATATTTCGGTTTATCCCGCGTAAATTCAACGACATCAGCAATATTACGCACCTGTTCAATATATGCGCCAACAGTGCCCGTCCCCCAATATGCCGCAGTGTAACTTTCGTTCAGCATATATTTATCCCCTGCCCAATAACTCACTACTGTCGATAGCCCCTGCATCATTGTCGACGAATAAATTAAATTTCCACGCCAGGTATCGTATGCAAAATCAAAACTTCCCGTGTAAAACAATTGGGCCGAGCTCAACGTATAATTTGGATCCCAATTATCTTTAACGTAAGCAATGGGGTCTGTATTTATCTTTTCAAAGTCTTTCGTACAACTACTTTCCAGCAACAAAGTCGCTGCTATTAAACTAACAAATACCGGTTTAATATATCTTTTCATGATTGTTTGCAATTAGAATTTAACACTTAAATTAACACCGTAAGTACGCACCGCCGGCACTCCACCAAGTTCTAAGCCTGGGAAGGTTGCATTGTAGCTGGATTCTGGATCAATATTATTGGTTTTCTTCATGATGGTCCAGAGGTTACGGGCTACAGCACTTACCGTAATCGACTTAATTTTGTTGTTGAACAAGTTTGACGGGAAAGTATACCCCAAAACAACCTGTCTCAGCTTGATAAAATCAGCACTATTGACAAATATCTTCGAGACATTATTGGCTGTATTGGTATAATAAGTCGATGCCGTTCTCCCTAAATTTTCGCGATCAGCCACAGTTTCCTGATGTAATCCAAAAATATAACCATAGTAATCCGTTCCTGAGAAAAGTTTTCCACCCCATTTTCCATCAACCAAGAAAGAAAAAGTCAACCTTTTGTAGCTAAACTCATTATTCCAGCCTGCAAACCATTTGTTCATCGCCGAACCATAAGAAGTTAATTCTCCACGGTCAGGGGAGCCATCCGCCAATTTCACGATCTCACCATTGCTATCGTACTTGTAATCAAAAGCCATAATCTGAAAGGCGGGCATCCCCACTTTATTCATCAAATAACCTACCCCTGAACGTGATGTGGCCACAGTCTGCTCATCCATCCCTTCCGCCAATGAAATCACCTTATTATCATTATAGGAACCATTTAACGAGGACACCCATTTAAAATCTTCGGTTTTAACAACAGTAGCCGAAATCAAGGCTTCAAATCCCTTGTTTTGCATTTTGCCTGCATTGAGTACGGCTCCCGCATAACCACTCGCAGATGGTGTAGTGATATAAGATATCTCATCTTTTGATTTCTTATTATACCAAGTTAAATCTAAGTTCAAGCGATCATTAAAAAGACGTAACTCTGTTCCGATTTCCAACTCTGTAGCTGTAGAAGCTTTTAAGGAAGAGTTTGGAATATTCCCATTAGAGATTACCCCCAAAGGTTGACCATTGAGCACTTCACTTCTAAAATTATAGGTCAATAAAGTCTGGTACGGATCAGTTGCTTGACCTACTTGTGCAAAACCTGCTCTCAGCTTTCCATAACTTAGCCACGATGGTTTTAGATATTCTGAAAAGATAAATGATCCCGAAACGGCCGGATAAACCGAATTCAATTTATTATCAAACCCTGGTGTAGCCAAGGTAGAAAACCAATCTGAACGTAGGCTCCCAGTTAAATAGGCGACATCTTTATAAGCAAACTCTAAGGTACCATAAGTAGACTGTGTCTCCGATTCACTTTCAAGATAGCCGACAGATTTATTCTTTGCATTCAGAATATTGTAGACACCAAATATGGCAAAGTCGGTACCTAAATTAGTTGTCTGTCTGATTTTGGTATTTCTATAACTTGCACCTAGGTTAGGTGTCAATGTATATTCACCAAAAGTGAATGATTTTCCGACCAAAACATCTGCATTGATATCAGCGAATTTCGTTTCTTGTTCGGCGATTTTACCATTCTCATAATACCCCGTACCAGAAGGCAACACATTCTTATAATGATCTGTATAAGCATCCCGGCCGGCTCTTCCTTGAACAAACAAACCGTTGCTCATGGTATATTTGGCCGTAACAGATGCTATGGAGCGGTCGCGATTGGTGTTATTGATAAATTCATTTGCTGCAAACCAAGGATTCGTTGCATACACATTACCAGAGTTATAAAGTATCTCTTTTCCATTGCTATCTTTCCATGGCTTCAAATCGTTGACATTGATGCTCGTCGGTAAAAACATGACATTATAATTGGCATTTCCTGCACCATCCGAAACCATGGGACGATTTTTCACTTGCTCCAAAATCATGTTATAGCGTGCATCAATTGTCAAACCTTTAAGTGGTTCAAATAGTCCGACCAAATTAAAAGACTGTCTTTTCAGTCCTGAATTCGGAACAACAGACCGATTATTGACATCTGTTCCCGACAGACGGATAGATCCGCCATCAAATGATTTATTTAATGCCAAGGTATTTGTCCATGTTGAACCAGTACGGTAAAACCGATCTAAATTACCTTTTTGTAATGAATATGGTCTTGATACACCGTCAAATTGAACTACCGGAGAACCGTCCAATTTGGCTCCCCAGCTCGATCCGCCCACTTGTGCCGCTCCTGCTTGTGTAGTGGGTTTTTCACCGTTCGCCCCCTGACCGTAGACTGTTTGCCAATTTGTATTGTCGATGATCTGCTCAGCAACAAGGTTACTATTAAAATCGATCGAATTACCTTTACCTGATTTTGTCGTAATCAGGATGACACCAGCTTTTGCTCTTGAGCCATATAACGCTGATGCTGCAGCCCCTTTCAGAACAGAAATGCTTTCGATATCATCGGGATTTATATTACTGATGGCATCACCAAGATCGGGTGCATTATCCCATTGACTTCCGGAGTTCCCTTTAGAATTCGCATTTCCAATACCCACTGGCTTACTTTCCATGGGGATACCATTGATTACGTATAAAGGTTGGTTGGTTTGGTTCAAGCTCGATACCCCCCGGATTGTTACATTGGAAGCCGCTCCTGCTCCTCCAGAAGTGGAACTAATATCCAAGCCTGCTACTTTACCGGCAAGTGAATTCATCACATTATTCTCACGGGCTGTGGTAAGGGATTCACCAGCAACCTGCGTAACAGAATACCCCAACGAGCGCTTCTCTTTCTTCATACCCAATGCTGTCACAACGACCTCATTGAGCATCCGGTTGTCTTCCAATAAAACAATTTTCAGATTCCCCTCTTTGGTTACGGCTACTTCTTGCGAAGTGTAACCTGCAAAGGAAATAATCAAGGTGTTTCCTGTTGCCGCATCGATCGTAAAACGTCCATTGATATCCGTTGCCCTTCCCACTGCCGTTCCCTTAACACGTATCGTAGCGCCAGCCAAAGGATTACCTTTTTCGTCAGTGACAACTCCTGCAACAGCAACTTGCTGCTGTTGGCTCACGACCACGAGACCTTCTTTGGAAACAGAATAAACCAATCCACTTTTATTGAAAAGCTTTGTCAATACGTCCAATACCTTCGTATTATTCACATTGACAGACACCTCTTTATTTAAATTTTCATTCGTCGAATTATAGACAAAGTAATAATCACTTTGCTCTTCGATCATTTTAAGTACCTTGCTCAGTTTTGTTTTTTGGACATCCAAGGAGACTTTTTGTTGGGAAAATACATTTGCCGAAACATTCATAACAGCACACGTAGTCATAATTAAGGCTAGTTTCATCCGGATAATGAATCTAAAATGCACAATATATCCATTGCGCATTTGCAATAAGCAATTTTTAATCATATTTTAGTGTTGGTTAAAATTAATATTAAGCAGCACGCCCCAATGTTGCTGCTTTTGGTTAATCATTTTTTCAATGAAGGATGGTGTTGGTCCACCATCCTTTTTACTTTTCTGATATAGTTATTTTTCTCCCATATACATTAAATTTAAAAGGTTCAACGCTCTGTAAAGCACTCAGTACCTGAGTGATATTTTCTTTGCTGAAGGTTGCTGTAAAACGATATTGTTTTAATTGGTCGTTTTTAATGTGTATATCCACATCATACCAACGCTCCAATGTCCGGCGCAGAGATTCAAAATCTTGGTCCACGATTTCTAATCTGTTTTCACGCCATGCAATATCTGGTATTTCAGCGATGTTCGATTCTACTGTAGGGATGTTCTCTATAGCAATTTCCTTAATCGGTAATTTGCTCGCAATTGGTTTATTCGTTTTATGTTGTACTGCAATTTTGCCTTGGTTCTTGTAAATCGTGATTTTTTGATTTGGCTTGATAATCACAGAATTTTCCCGTTGTCCTTTGCTCTTCATTTCAATCGAGCCTTCAACAAGCAACGCTTCTGCTGTGGGCTCATCTGAATAACTCTTTACATTAAATGTTGTTCCCAGTACCTTGATGTCAAAATCGGAAGCTTGTACCACAAAAGGTTTCTCTTTATTTTTCGCTACCTGAAAATAGCCTTCTCCGGCAAGCCTTACAACCCGCGATTCCAGATTGAAATCAGCCGCAAGCTCAAGCCTACTTCCTGAATTTAAGGTTACAGTGCTCCCATCGCCCAATTCAAAGGTCTTTTTTTCACCATTCTTCGTTTGGTAAACCTGCCCAATTGACGTGATAGGCAATACGGTGTCCACTTTGCTTGACTGCGAATAATACCAGAGTCCGCCAGAAACCAAAGCAACGAGTACTGCTGCAACAGCGCCCCATTTGGCCCAATTAAATCGATTTGACACAAAATGTTCCACAGAAGAATTTTGAAGGTCAGTTTTCAATTTTTCCAATTGTTCATTCACAGGTCTACGGTTACCGACCAACAGTTGGTATAGGCGCTTCGCTTTTAGAATAGCCTCTGCTTGTTCGGGGTGGTTTAGGCTATATTGTTGCCAGTATAGAATACAGTTTTTATCTTCCCCTGAACAATACTTTTGAAAAGTATCGTCAATCAAAAAATCTTCTAACTGTTTATAATCTTTTTGGCTCATTCTTTTGGGTATTTACTCTATAGTGCCCGAAAGCCTGGCTTTTTCCTAAAGAAAATTTAAATTATTTTTCAAATAACTGTAAATCAATACATTATTTTAAACAAAAACATCAACATACTTGTAATTTTTGCAGACGTCTTACAAGCACGCTCTTGAAGCCTAAAAATAAAAAGCCACACGCACAACTTAAATATCTTTCAATTCTTCCCTCAGAATTTTCAACGCATCATAAAGCGTATTGTAGGCAGTTTTCACAGACATCTGTGTAGTTTCAGCTATTTTTTCATAGGAATAGCCTTCAAAGAATTTCAAATTAACCAGCTGTTTCTGACGAAAAGACAACTTCTCCAGTGCGTCCTTCAGGCGGATCTGTATAATCTCATTGGTCTGTACCTTAATAACAAATTCTTCATAGGGCATTTCAACCCAGTCGTCCTCTGCTTTTACATTTTGGAGCGCAGTATTTATTTTATGCTGTTTCTCCAATAGACGCAGAATACGTCTTTTTAAAAAAGTAATGAGATAGGACTGTACATTTTCTACCCGATCTAGCTGTTCTCTTTTCTCCCAAATTTTAACGAAAACCTGATCGGTCGCTTCACTTGACAAGTCACTGTCACCACAAGTACGTATCCCAAAATTAACAAGCTCCTGATAGAGCGCCGCATATAGATCAAAGAAAGCCGTCTCGTCTCCAGTACGAATACGTTCCCACAATAAGCGGTACCCCATTTTATTTCTCATAACAAAGCATATAATCCGAACAAGGCTAATAAAAGTCCCCTATTCCAAAAGTATAAACTTAATCGGTAAAAGGAGAAAGAAAGGAAAAATTACATTCAAGCGAAGAACAACGAAAATCGTTTGAATTGAATATTGTAATTTAGTGCCATCGAAAACAAGATAAGAAGTAAAAATGCAAAGAGCCTAGCCGTGCTCTGCGAATAATTAAACACTCATGAAAACTATTTTTGCTATTGTAGGTAGTGCCAGTACAAATTCATCCAATCACCATATTGTCAATCACCTCAAACAAGAGGTTGATGCCAATATCCATTTTACACTATTTGACCGCCTAAAAGAACTGCCACATTTTGATCCAGAAGAGAGCCAATCTCATCCTCCTATAGAAATTGTTGCGCTCCGTCAAGTAATTAACGATGCTGACATCGTATTGATCAGCAGCCCGGAATACATTTTCAGTGTTCCGAGTGGGTTAAAAAATCTACTTGAGTGGTGTGCGGCAACGACGATATTCACAGATAAGCCCGTCAGTATTATTACCGCAGCGGCGCAAGGTGAAACAGCTCACGTCGAGTTACAACGCATTATACAGGGGTTGGGAGCTCAAATTGACGAAAAAAGAAACTTACTTATACAAGGAGTCAAAGGAAAGTTAGATGCAACGGGAGAAATTTGGGATGAGCAGCTTCTTCTCGATCTAAAAAATCTAGCTGTACAACTAAATAAATACTAACCTTGATCCAGTGCTGTCGCAGTATTCTATTTTAACCAAGTCATAAAAATTAGCTTAATCCATAATTCGAAGATTATTATCTTTACAACATGCAAGAACAAACTAATAATCCATTACACGGAAAGCGGCTTGACACCATCATAGAGTATTTGGTGGAATACTATGGTTGGGAAGAGTTGGGGCAACGCATATCCATCCGATGTTTCAATGAGAATCCAAGTGTAAAATCTTCTCTAACTTTCTTAAGGAAAACACCGTGGGCTAGAGAGAAGGTTGAGCAGCTCTATGTAAAAACCTTGTTGAAGAAATAAGTTTTTTTCATATTTCATAGCGAATAATCTGATTATTAAGCATATCTTTGCCGCCATGAAAAAAATTGCCGACTACCGGAAGTTACTTAACGTAGATAAATCTGTGGATCTTAAAACCCTGAAGTCTACCTACCGAACAATCATGAAAGAATGTCATCCAGATAAATTTGTCAATGATGAAGAAGGTCGTTTGGCTGCAGAGGAAAAAAGTGTGGAAATGATTGAAGCCTACCATTTCTTGGTAAGCATTTGTCCGGAGACATTAGAACAACAATTACCAATCTACACCGAGACAATTACCAATTCTGGTATTCAAGATGTTGATTGGAAAGGACAAATATTGACAGTCACTTTTCACGATGGCAGTCAATATGAATATTTTGGTGTTCAGCGGAATGACTATATTAAATTTGTCAACGCAGATTCTTTAGGCCGATTTGCCCGCAGACATATCTTCCATTCTTACCCATACCGTAATGTATTAAAGACTGCCACAGTCGTATAAGGACTGTGCTTTCAACAGCTATAAAAAGATAAACGCCCTTTATCAGATTGATATAGGGCGTTTACATAAAATGTTAAATGTTTAAAAGCTATTTGTAGAACAACGCTGTCATCAAATAGTTTTTAGTTTTATAATTTTAACATAAGCCCTGCCATTCCACCGCCGTAAAATGTATTTCGTGTACGGTCTCTTCGCCAAACTTTCCATACCGTGCTACCACCAGAAATTGTATTTTCATCTCTCTCTGCATAGTTCAAGCTAGGAGCAGCAAATATGGATATACGGTCACTTAATTTAAATGCGGGAATCACTCGTATCGAAGATTGGTGGTTATCCAGCGTTTTAAATTTTTCGGTCAAAAGATTACGTGTCGCGACTTCAGTACGGAGACTGAATTTAGACCGATTGAGCAATACAGCTCCTAACCCAGCTTCAAAAGCATATTTTTCAGGTCTATTACCTTCAAGTGCCACATTGATCGATAATATACTATAAAGGACACGTCCGCCGGAACGAAATTGTAGGCCAAGATAGCTCTCCTCATTAATGGACAGTGCTAGGCTCTTTTCACCGTTTTTAATAAAATTCAGCAAACCTATCGGATAATCACTACTGTCTGCAATATTGATTATTCCTGCTAACTGCAGCCCTTTTACCTTTTTCGCTTTATTCGCGATTCCAGCGATTTGACTTCCAACAGTCGATTGGCTAGCATTTACTATCCCGGCAATCTGTGTCGTTCCAGCTGCTTCATTCGCCATATTGACAACTCCAGCAATCTGAACTCCCCTTACTGTATCGGCTTTATCGAAAACCCCAGCTATTTGTAAGCCTTTCACTCCACCAACAACATGATTTCCTACACCAGCGATCTGTATTCCACTCACATTTCCTCCAGCGCCATTGAAAACACCAGCCATTTGCAAGCCTTTCATTCCTTCGAAAACACGGTTTCCTACACCCGCAAGCTGTACCCCGTGCACATTTCCTCCGACCGCATTGAACACCCCAGCCATCTGCATCCCCTGCATGTCATATTGGTTCATATTAAATACACCACCAAGTTCAACGCCTTTAACACCTGCAGTCGCTCCACCAATGATATTTATGGAAAATTTATTCACAATTTGCGATCGTATAAAACCATGTGAACTTAATCCCGGGGTCATCGAAATTTGGTAGGGACTATATAAAAACATACCACCCAAATTCATGCTTTGTATCCGTTGCGCAGGTGACAGAAATACGCGTCCCCAAAAAGACCGATAAAGACCATGATCTTCCTCATACCCCTCAAAATAGCCGTATTCACGCGTCTTCTTATCCCCAATTCGCGCTTCTATCGGAAAAATCACCATCACACTGGTATCCCGAAAAGTCTCTTTACTAACATTCACGGCGATAAGATTACTTTTTTTCTTTACGTCCAGTTCAAAATAACCATTTTGATCTGTCAGTGTGGACAATAGAGCACTTCGATCAAAGATACTGACATTCGAAATCGGATTATTGGTTCGGATATTTTTGATATATCCGGATATAACCACCTTGTTTTTATTGGGTGTCTTTACCTCAAAATCTACCGACATCCGCTGCGGTGTGTATTGAATAATAATATGTCTTCCGAGTTCTTTAAAACTATATTCTTTCCCCAAAATTCGATCCAGATAGTCGTATAAATTTCCTTGATAAGCCTGGGTATGAATAACACTGTCGGTCTGTAAAATATTTCCATTAAAGGAAAATAATATATCCTGTTTCTCTTTTAATACCTGGAAAACATCGCCTATGGTAGTCGCTGCAAAAGCTGGCATCCGGATCTCCGTTGCAAGCTTTTGCTGTGCCCGTCCCCAATGAAACGAACACAGCATGAAAATGAAAAGGTAAAGTTCTGTTCTCTTTATAAAAAATAGTATCATGTTGCTTTCTATACAAATTGTTCTGAAAATATATTTATTTGATGATTCATCTCGTCAGATGAATTTCCCTGTCTTTCACATTGACTTTTAATCCAAATGTGCTAGAAATGACTTTCAAAATTTCAGTTAAACTATTTTGTTCGAATTTCGCTGTCAGCAGTAATTTCTGATCGGAAGAATGATCTATAATAATCTTATAGTCATAAGCTCGGTTAAGCAACTCGACAACACGTTGTAAAGGGGTATTCTCAAAATCAAACACACGATCCACATAATATTTATAAAACTGATCCTTAACAGGTTCCTTGTCCACTTTAAGTGTATCATTGTCGCGAATCGTAATCATTTGTTGTGGTCGTAAAAAGACTTCCTTGTTCGCATAACCTACCTTGACCAAACCCGTCGAAACGATAACTTCTGTCGCATTCGAAACCCGCCGCACATTAAAACTTGTGCCCAGAACAGTGATTTTAGTATTTCCACTTTCAATAACGAAGGGATGTTTTTTGTCCTTGCGTACCTGAAAAAATACTTCACCATTTTTCAATGCAACATTTCTATTCCCATTGGTCCATCTGCTTGAGTAGGCAATCTCTGTGTTCTTATTTAACGTAACAAATGACCCATCAGGTAAAGAATCCTGACGCACTTGCCCCGTACTCGAAAGATACATTTCTTTACGGTGCGACTGATCAAATATATAGAATCCCACTGCACATAGAATCAAGATACTTGCCGCTAGCCACCAGCTCCATTTTATCACAGATGCTGTCTTTTTGGGGATTACAGCAGTATTTGACGCCCTGCTGTCGCGTACAGCTTTGAAGTCAGCCCAAGCCTTATCCACGTCCACTTCAGGGACATCCAAAGGTTTTGGCAAACTATCCCACATTTTTTTCATTTTTATGTATTCCTCCTTGTTCTTAGCATCTTTCTCCAACCAATTTTGTATCATGGCTGTCTCTAATTCATTGGTCTCACCAACGATATATTTTTCTAACAGTTCCTTATTCATAGTGTATAGATAAGAAAGCAAATAATCAATGTTAAATAATCCATAAGTTCGATTCGCAAATGCTTCAGTACCCTGCTCATATGCCCCTCGACAGTTTTGATCGACAGATCCAAGGTTACTGCGATATCTTTATACTTCATTTCCTGAAATCGGCTTAATTCAAAGACCGTACGACTTTTTTCGGGTAATTCCGCCAAAGCAACCTGTAGCTTTTCGTTCAAATCCCGCGTACTTTCATCAACCGCAGGCACAAAATCCTGTCTATACTGTTCCTGAGCTTGATAATGTAGCTTCCTTTGCTCTTTTTTTATCACATTCATACTCTCATTATAAATAGCCCGATAGAGATAAGCTTTTAATGAAGTATGTACCTGCTCCTCCCAATCACGTTCCCAAAGTCGTAAAAACACCTGCTGTACAACCTCTTCTGCCACATCGCTATCGCCCAAATACCGGTAAGCATAACGATGCAACTCCTTGTAATGCGCTCGAAAAAGCTGCTCAAAATTCTTTTCTTTATTTTCCGACATTGATCAAATCTGCCTTATTGTTTAAATAATCTGCTTTATTAGTAAGACATCCCAATTGAAGATTACCCTTACAAATTTTTCATTTTTTTTTTGCTATCAACTTCGATGATAAGGACAATTTGATTTCGGATCCGTTATTTGTCCCTGTTTGTTAGTCTTTTCATATACATACGCCAGAGAGCCCTGTACAATCTTCTAGAAATGACATGAGATTCACCATACCAGACTTTTTTAGAAAACTTCCTGTTTGTTGTTAAAGGTAAGCCATCTATTTTATAAAATTATTTTTTTCTAAGGGTATACGGATTTTCCATTGTCATAAAGGAAAGAGCAACATAAAATTGATAACAAAAATAATTTGACAATGAAAACAACATTTAAAGTAGCCCTGTTGGGATTGACATTATTAGGAATAGCAGGTACTACTCAAGCACAAGAGATCACTTATGGCTTGCAGGTCGGAAGCAATTATCATATGAGTTCCTTTGGCAACAAGGCTGTAAAAGATAATAATGGCAAAGTTGGGGTATCAGTTGCTGGATTTGCACGTATTGGCGATCGTGTATTTTTCCAGCCTGGAATAGGGGCCAGTCTATTGCGCAAAGAATATAACTTCGAAAACGGACAGAAAACACCTAAATTCTATCAAATAAATCTACCGCTTCAAGTAGGTTACAAATTTTTGGAAAATGGCGACTTTAACCTGCGTGGACTACTGGGACCACAGCTAAACTATGATGTTAAAACGGTTAAGTCCAGCGTAAATACCGATTATAAGAAATTTTCATTTGATGGAAGAGTAGGCATCGGTGTAGATATCAGTCACCTGACCTTAGACGCCTATTATAGTCATGGTTTTACCAGTGTCGACAAAACGCTAGATGCAAAAAATAAAACAATCGGCATTATGGTAGGTTACAAATTCTAATGAACCTATAGTATAGTAGCACAAAAAAAGCCATTCTAAATTGAATGGCTTTTTTTGTGCATTTACATTTTATTTTTTGTCAATAATTATTATTTTAGCCCTACCAAAAATTATTCCAGATAACGGCTCTATTTCAGATAAGCTTTTTTATCAAATTGGAATAACGGGATGTAGCGTAGCCCGGTATCGCGCCAGCATGGGGTGCTGGAGGTCGTCGGTTCAAATCCGGCCATCCCGACTTTTTATTTTTACGGTCATTCGATTATTTCATCTCCCCTTCGGCATCAAAACAGCCGTTTGTCCTGTTCAAAATAGATTTTTCGAATAAGTACTGGCCAGTAAGTTGCTAAAGAACCTTTTTTAATTTGATTCCAAAGGTCCTGATCTGACTGGCTTATTTCTCTTAGATCATTTTTCTCCGCGACAGCAATTTCCGTTCCTGACAGCTTTAATTGCTCTTCTGCAAGTTCACGAAGCATCAGCTCATACTTGTTCTTTGATGTTTTGCTATGGACAATTTTTTTCAAGAGGTCTATATTCCCATTTTTTTCCTTCAGCCCCAGCTGCTGTTCAAGCCAGTCAGCCAATAATTCATTTTTTTCCTCCGCATAAGGTTCACCAACCCCTAAGTTCATCGGCCATAACCTCGATTCTGCAATCTTCAACTTTGCCTCTTTATATTTTTTCTCCACTATATTTTGGTAGGCTAACATGAGCTTGGCCTGCACATAATACCGATGACCTTCTGTTGCGCCTTCAAAAGGAAGTATGTTTACGTCCCCTAATTCCTTCTCAGCTCGCGCATATTCTTTAGCCAACAATAAAGTACGTACATGCGACAGCGTTAGTATATAATTTTTTGGAAATTTGAGATGATATGCTGTACTTACCTGAAGCGCCTTCTCATAAGACGCACTATTGTTTAGGAGCTCCACCAAATGCAGTCCATATCGCCATTCTTGTGGATCTACTACTGTTGCCTGCCGCATCATCTGTACCGCCAGATCATGATCGCTCGTATCTTGCAAACTTGATTTCAGCGCATAATAGGCTGCAAAATCTGTTGGCTCCTGCCCTACTGCTGACAAGATTTCTTTTGCTTTTTGCGGTTGGTTCCTGAAGCGGTACAATAATGCCGACAGGTAATCGACAGTCCAGCTTTTGCTGTTACTGTTTGCCCATTCGAATACACCATTACTTTCTTCACGAAATGGGAAGACAAAACTAGGCTTGCTTTGCGCAGCCTGAGCTAACCATCCTTGACTGATCGACTTATTCGATCGTGTCAACCAAGCCAGCCAAAGTAAGGCTTCTGTATTCTTCTGCCCTGAACGGAGTAGATCGGTCGCAGATTCAAACTCGCCAAGGTCCGCATACCATATCGCTAGTTCCAACAGTTTTTCGGAGGCAAACTCCTGCCTGGATGAAACAGTCTTTTTTTCCTCAAATTGGAGAAAAGCATTAAACGGATCATATTGAAGAATTGTCTGACGGGAAAGTGTATCAGTTAAGCCTCCTTTTTTGCGCTGAACAAGCAAGTTCATCTGTAAGGCATCAATATTTAATGGATTGGCTACCAAAGCCTTTCCAAGATAATCTCCAGCGCGTTCATATTGTTTTATCCGGTAATAGTATTTGGCCAGTTGTACATACGAAGCACTTCGCCAGGTCGGGTTTAATGAAGCAACTTCAAAGCCATCTAAAGCGTCGTTTTCTTTTTTCAGCTTGATTGCAGCCAAACCATAATAATAATTTGCCTGTGCATCATAAGCATCTATAGACAATGCCTGTTGGGCATAGGTATAAACTGACTGATACTCCATTTTAAACCAAGCCAGTTTGGCCATTTCAAGATAGGTTTGTGAAGTCGGCGCTTGTTGAGCCAATTTTTTTAATTTGACTTCGGCAAGCGCATATTGCCTAAAACGTATTAGATCACGGATCTCCAATAATTTGGTCTGAGAGGTGTCTGATCTTACTTCCGCTGAAATGACAGTTGGCCTATTCAGTTTTGACCGGGCCCCTTCTGTTCTGAGATTAAAATAATCCCATCCCAATTTAAGATAGCTAGGTCTCGACGCGGTCGCTACTTTCAAGGAAAATTTTGTAGGTTCGCCCAATTTGGCTTCTATAAAACTCCTATTCAACACATTACCAACGCTATCAAGAACATAAATACTATCTCTTAAAGGTCGCTTCGGATCAATATCCAAAATGATCTCATCGTTTTCCTGTTTCATCTGGATCGCTGCCGATAGTTGAATATCATTCGGTTTACCTATTCCCGAAAATGGCATCCAATATTCTGTCCAGGTGTCGCTTTGATAAGGAGCGAAACCAATCTGTTTAAAGGGAGTCAGACTACTTGATGGGACATTTTGATTAAACAGGCGCCCACTCTGGATTTCCACATACTGCCCGCTCTTATCGGTGAGTAAATTTTCCCATATCTTGCCATCTCCAGCCTGAGACCAAAGAAATATCTTTTTTCCTAATTTATCTTCCCGGAGTGCATAACGTGCCATTCCATAGTTATGATCTTGATAATACACCCCGAAAGCATTGCTATGTGCCCCCAAGACGTGGTATGATTTAGAACTGCCAAAAGCATTCTCATGATAGTTAGAAAGATCCCGCCCCTGGTTATCGATAGGCCAAGCGTGTGCATCACCGTCATGACCTATATATTGATTTCCGGGATAGAGAAACTTGAGATCCTGTCCGGCGGCAACGCCTAAGTTCATCCAGGTATAATAAGGTTGTTCGACTGCATTGGTGTTAGACCAGAAAGAACGTGTCGAGAAATAGCCCTTATCCTTTTCCAGTCGAATTTCCAAAGTCCAGTTACTCCTGCTCAGCATATCGTAGGCATGGATAAAGCAACTGGCGCTTCCATCGGCATTCTCTCGCATCAGGTAATCTACAGGCGTAGATGTATTGGGTGTATGACCAATAATCCCATAATTAGCTTCAATGCCCCCACTCGTCCAAGGCCCCCGCATAGCAATATCCCTAAACTTTACAACGCCATTGTTGTAAATATAGTCCCGCTTATTGACCTTATCATAGGCCGACCAAATCTTGCCGCCGATCTCCGGCATCACCTGTACCCGAATATAATCGTTTTCCAAGATTACGGCATTCCAGTCCTTTTCGATAGCCGTATTTGTAAAACCATCGAAGCGAAAATAAGGGTATAATTTTTGAGCTGAGGCTATTGGATCCGGATCGGTAAATGGATAGGTTGTATAGCGTTTCTTCACCTCAGAAACCTTTGTAGGATGCTGTGCAAAAACTCCAAGCACACAATTACCCATTGCCCATAACAAAATCCACTTTTTCATTTGCATTTATAATTTAAAAAAGTTCATAATTTCAATTGAATCCTTCCGACACGATATAATCATCCCTTATGGATAAATCCGTCAGTCTAATGATTACTTCGCATACTTCCAACGCAGGAGTGAATCTATCATAGGCCATTTACTTCTTTTAGATTGTCAAAAACCTATGATAGTTTTCACACGATAGTCCGCTATTATTCAATCATCAATAAAAGACCCTTATTCTTTTCTACGGGAATCGCATCTCCAAATTTATACTGTGCTCCATTTTGGAAATTTGGGATTGTAGGCGTGGATAATTTTGCTTTTTCTGGATCTATCCCTAATTTATCCCAGTCTATGGTCAATTTGACCGCAACATCACGCTCTGCCCAGCTGGCTATAGCTATCATCGCCTTGCCGGCTCGGCTATAAACCGTTGTCAGGACCTGATCATTGTCGGTTTTGACAGGAATGTTTGGCGACCAATAACCGATCATTTTACTACCTTTTATGCCGAATTGATCCCAGGCTGTCCATAAATCAGCTGGTGTCAATTTTTGATAGGGCATCCTGTTGGTCATGCCATAAAGCATACCCCGCCAGGGATTTCCACCATCTTGCAACATTTCACCCATTAAACCAAACGGAATGCCGCTCACTTCGGTAAGGAAAAAATCAGGTTGATTATTCTCATAGTCAAAGTACTCGCCAAACCATAGTCTATTGATGTACGGAAAATGCTCAAGATACAGGTTCGCACTATTATTGAATCCATCACTTTTATTATATTGATTTGCCGAATGTAAATCGATCAGGCCTGGTTTTCCATTTTTTGTTAGTACCCGTTTTATTCTTTTCATGGTGACTCTGTCGAAGGCAACATCATCCAAATAAATCCCGTCGATACCGATATGATCAACCAACCAATTCATTCCTTCGACGTAATAGTTGTGCCATCTATTCATTCCGCTATTAATAATCGCCGCGTCTTTAAATTGGGGAACATACCAGGCTGCGATGTAATTTTTACCCACGTGCTCCTGCAACCAGGAATAACCGACTCCTTTTCCCGGTGAAAACACTTCCGTGCCTAGGCTCCGCAAAGGATAGAGCTCATAGACCCGATTTGACACCTCACGGACAGTATTGTAGATCTTGACTTTTAACCCCTTATCGTGCGCCTGATCGATATATTGTTTCATTTCTTTTGTTGCAATAAACGGATAATTGATGTAAGGATTTATTTCATTTCCATGGTGGATATTGATCACATTGGAGCCACTTGCAACAACAGAATCCACAGGTTTGTATGCATGATAATACCGTTCATTCCACTGTGCTTCTGTATTGATCGGGTGAAAAGGGGTAATCAATAAGTTAAAATTGTAATAGAGCACATCACCTTCTTTCAGTTCACGGGCACCACTATAGCTATTTACCAAAACTGATTTGCCTTTTAAACCAATATCTATACCACCTTTATTTTCATTGCCCCAGGACTGTGGCAGCACCAATGGTTTTTGAAGATAGAAATTTGTATTGAGCGGACGGGAATAATGTTCATCGCGAAGTGAAAATTGGAGTCCGGCGTCGACTGCTCCTATCCAGCCACCATCCTGATTTTTGTGAGCCACATCCCATTTCCAGGAGAGTTGTTCAGGTCTCTTTCCTCCTTTTTGTCCCAGTCCCATAAAATAATCCGTCTTATTGGGAATCATTGGGATATGCATTGTGGCATCTTTTAACGATAAGTCATTTAGCGCTGTCAGCTTAACCACATAATGCATATAACCATCAAATTCCAGTTTTCCCTCGACTTCCATGCGCAGCTCCGCTGACTCACTTTTTGCCAGCCAGCTGTATTCACCCTCACTTTTGGTCTGGAATTGAACCCCGCCCGCCTTGAGTTGGATTTCCTTTCCATCTGAAGCTTGATAGAAATGAAAGTGAATCGGTTCAAATAGTAAGTCATTCGCCTTGGCTCCTATTTCGGTCAATTCAGGTGTAAAAAATGTACTAATTTGTTTTGGGAAACCACTCGGATGAAGTTTAACCTCCCGCCCCAAAATATGTAGGGTAGAGTCGGCTTTTAATTCGATAGCTGTATAAGGAGCGATAACGGTATTTTTTTGCGCTAATGTCGAATTTAACCAAGGTAACCGTGTCATTTTCCAAGGCTGATCAACACTGGCTACATCTCCTGGAGTATTTGAAACCGTTAATTCTATATGGACCTGTTTCGCCGCCGAATTTTTGGGTTTTACGGTGACTATGCCATAGTAGGTTCCCCTTGTTGCATCCGCGGGTATCTGAATACCGCACCACAATGCCTGCACCCGATCTTTGGGTACGTTCACCTTGAGCGACATCGGTTTTCCCGTATAATCAGTACCTTGGGTATTAATACAATTCATGCTATTCGCTGGAATAATCGCCCCATCATTTGCTTTAAAATCCGAGAAAGAAATTTGGATATCATTGAGTTCCTTTTTAGGTGACCACAGTCCCAGTTGAAATGCATAGAACTCACCCGACTGCCCTATTCCTTTCAACGTATTCAACGCTTTCTCTTTCTCAACCCAACGTTTTGGAAGGTTGCTTTCCATCTTAATCGGAAACTCTCTTAGTTCGGGAAAAAGATAATAAGCGCTATTGGCATTTCTGCTCAAAAAACTCCGAACTTCTTCTGCACGCGCAATCACTTCCATCGGATCATTACTATTGTATTGATCAACGGCGTCAAAACGTGCAACAGTAACTCCCTTTGAATTTCCACTTACATGCTGCGTTCTTTTTTTCGGGGCTGAAACAGGATTTTTAAGATATATTGCATCTGGATAATTACGACTGCGCCCCCCCATCTGATAGGGTAAATAATAGACATAATAAATGCCTTTTCCTGAAACTGGCTTAAACCGTAGTCCACCAGATTCTGTGTTCATCCAAAGATAAGCACTGGGAGCAATCTGCTTATTGTTGGCGCTGTCGACAATAATGACTTGTTGATTCGCCTCAACCCAGCGATTTCGCCACGGAATATCCACCTGAACCTCCTTCTGATCTGTATTTATATGAAGCACGGCACGGTGATTACCGAGCAGGTCAGCATCCCACTTCTGGGGCTCCGGAGGGTATGCCAATTGTGCTTGGACAGAATTTGTCAACAACGATACGGCAAGGATAATTGCCAGATGATAAGAGGCTGTTCTTTTTTTCATTCGAATAATATTTATTCAGTATATTTTTATTTTTACCGAGCCTTCCCATAAGATCGGTACGATTTACATAGTCCGCTGCTTCCTCAAAAATGAGACAATAATGCACTTAGTTTTGTCTGTATTTACGCCAGGTTTCCTCAGGTACATAGATAGCACGATAAGGAATAAAGTACGCGTTTAATTCCCAAAGTACCTTCCCTGTTTTATCCGTCACCAGTACACTGCCTGTTTTCGAGCTTGTCTGCAGCAAATTACCATTATCCAATTCATAGGCACTCCCCATTCTCGCTGTGAACTGCTTTTTCGGAATCGGAGCTACGTAAGCTACCCTTGCTGTTTTTTTCTTTTCGTCAAGTTTAAAAGCTATTGCCCGTGATTGTTTATTGGCTGTTGTGCTATCACGCGGAGAAAAATCGCCATTATCAAAAAGCAACAGCTCACCTGTTTTTGTGATATGTGGTGCATGCTGGAAATAAAACAGTTCCTCGTCTTTTAATTTATAATTACCGCCTTTCCCCAGTTTCCAAAGAATATCACCAGTTTTCGCATCAATTTTCCAAACCTGATTTTCAATGGGCGAAGAAGTCAGATAATTGTTGTCACGATCGAACGAAATCGTATTAAAATGAAATCGGTCATGCTTTAGGCTATCTAGTTTTTTATCATGCTGAATATCCCATTTTTCCCAGGGTGACCACTTCTTTAAGATATTCCCTTTTGTATCCATCGTCAGAATTGCGTCGCCCCAAAGCGTATCTTTTGGGTGATTGGGCCGGTCGTCAATTCTGAAATCCCGCACAATGCCTACAATATTATTCTTGTCATCCATCTGCACATCATGATGCATGATAATCCCCTTTTTATCCAAATCAATACGTGCAATTTCTTTACCCGTCAGATCAATTTCAACCAGCACCGTCCCCCCCACAAATCCAATGCGTCCACTTCTCAGGTAATAACTCGCATTTGTCGATTTCTTGCTGGGCTGATTGGGCTTGTTAAATTCATCTTTACTCGCTGGAGCCAATAGGGCTAAGATCGTACCCCTTGGAGTCAGTGAAGCAAGGCGTACTCCCAGCTTTTCATCCTGCCAATACCATCTAATGGTTCCCTTACCGTCAACCATGGCCATGTAACCCGGAAATCCCCGATAGCATAATAACACCAAACCATTGCCTAATGCTTTTTCATCATGCGGATGGTTGGATTTAATCCAGTCGTGTACCATCCAAGGCGACTGCGGCCTTGTTTTAAAAGATTGTTCACTTGATTTTATGGGAATAATCCGGTCAATAATAACCCTAAATTTATAACTTGTATTAGGTTCAAGCGTCATTAAGTGAATGTTATGCTGAACAGCAGGCTTTGAAACAGCCGTTTTATGAAGCTCCGCATCTTCTTCTTTCCAATACTCAACATAGACTTCCTCAGCGCTGTTTAAATTCACTTGTACAGCAGCGTTCAGCGGTAGATTATTGGGTGAAGTCAACTGAATATTTTCAATTTCAACTTGTTTCGCGTAATAATAGTAAGCTGCAAATGATGCTAGCCCGATCACAATCAATACGACAATTGCTTTAATTGGTTTCATCTGTAAATAATTTCAATTCCATTGATCATTCAAATGGGGCGCACCACACATTGTAGTGCGCTTTTCATCTGCTTATTTAGGCAATCGCGAAGGATTGGCCGTCGTCATTTCTTGATGCAAACGTGCTTCCTCCAATGGATAAGGGAAATAGCGCATTGCTTCGGTGACATTTTCTTTCAGTCCACGGCCTTTCAGATAAGCATTGCTCACTTTTTCATAACGTCCCAGACGGATCAGATCCTGGCGTCTTTTGTATTCAAACACAAGCTCAAATCCACGTTCATCAACAAGGGCATCGATCATACTTTCTTTACTCGCAGGGCTTGGAAAATCGGGATGTTTGCCATATTCTGGTGCTCCAGCTCTTTTCCGCACCTCATTGATAAAAGGCAATGCAGCTGCAGGTCCTTTCAAGGCATTTTCAATCTCGGCCTTGCACAAGATAACATCCGCTAAACGAAAGACCTGTATCGTCCGTCCATCCAGATAGGAGTTATTGACCATATCATAAGAATACTTCTTTGTTGCAACGTTTTGGAGGAATTTTACCGTATCACTTGGCGGTGTGGTTTGACCTTTGGCTGGCAACATATAAAAGAAACCATACTTTGTGTTTTTGTCCCGTACGGCTTTTCCTGTGTAATTATAATAGAAAAACTTTTTACGTGGATCCAAGTCACTATATTTTCGCCAGAAATCAAGGGAAACACCATAGTACTGCCACCTATCGGGTACTTCAGGATTGTCCGTCGGGCCGAAGTGATTGGTAATCTCGCCCCCGTTTAATGTAGGTTCATGCAAGATGCCAAATATTAGCCCCATATCCATTTTATTATTGTCGGACCACTCCTTCTTAAAATCTGGATTCAGCGTGTATACACCTTTATCACGTAACGCTAAAACCTGATCGATATACGTTTTTGCTTTTTCATAATTATGCGAACGCATATACATTTTTCCCATAAGGGTCAGCGCCGCACCTTTGGTAGCCCTGCCAATGCCCAGCTCATCCGACCACTTCTCTGGTAAGTTATCGATCGCATATTGGCAGTCTTCAGCAATTTGTGCATCGATCTTTTCGACAGCAACTAAGGGTTCATTGTAGCTTTCCGTCGGATTCTTGACAGTCGTTATCAATGGTACCGGTCCCCAAGCATCTGTAAGATCCATATACGATAGTGACCGTAAGAACCTCGCCTGTGCGATAATTTTCTTCTTGCGATCGTCAGGAATAGTTACACTCTCGATACGGTCAATCAGCATATTGGCATTACTAATCACCTGATACATATTCTGATAATTGAATTTAAAGTACCTATTATTATCATCGTATGTAAAATTACTCATCCGTGTAGGATCACCCGCTGCAGTAGAAAAGCCCATATCCGTTGCGTAATCGGTAATCATCACCAGGTATCCAGCATAGTACAAGTAAGCATCCCCTGGATAAGGCGATAAACTCGTATACACGCCCGTTAACGCGGCATTGATATCGCTCTCTGTTGAATATGCATTTTTTGTCGTCAGATCACTATATAATTTAGGATCCAGTTTGGTGCAGCTATTTAGGCTTAAGCTCAAAATGGCCAATAAACCCGCAATACCTAAGCTATATTTTATATTATTTTTAAACGTCTTCATGTCATTTCTGATTTAGATATTAGCTATTAAAATGTTGCACTTACACCGAAAGTAAAGGAGCGCATCGAAGGATATGAATTAAAATCAAGACCGACCCCCGCATTGGCACTCTGATTATTTCCAGCTCTATTTTTAACCAGCGCATCATTTTCGTATCCCTTGGTATCGACCTCAGGATCCCATCCAGAATAATTGCTAATCGTAAATAAGTTTTCTGCCATACCATATACCCGTATCGATTGAACCGCTTTTGTTTTCAATGGAATGGTATACCCCAGCGTCAGATTACGCAAGCGCAAAAAGGAAGCATTTTCAATAAAATGGTCATTGATATAACCACCATAGTTCATGTAATAAAATCCATTTCTCGGAATATCTGTATTGGTATTTGTTGGTGTCCATCGATTTAAGGCTTCTGTGGTACGTTTCCACTCCAGATTCATACGTGTCATATTGAGTAGATCGTTTCCAACATTGCCATAGATGAATGCAGTCAAATCAAAGTTTTTATAGGCAAATGTATTGGTCATACCAAAGTTGAACTTCGGATAACCACGGCCGATTATCGTGCGATCCGCTGAATTTATCGTTCCGTCGCCATTCACATCGGCAAATTTAGGATCCCCTGGTTTCGAATTTGGCTGTGCTGCATAATTCTCTCCTTGTTGAATAACACCCAGGTATCTATAGCCGAATAACGAGCCCAGCGACTCCCCAACACGAATGACCGAATAAGCTTCTTCAGAGACATTCCCCATTGGTTTAGACGAAGTCAACAATTGCTCGGGCTCTCCGCCCAGGCTTGACACCTTATTTCGGTTCATCGTTAAATTCAATTTTGTTTCCCAGGTAAATGCTCCGGTCATATTCTTACTGGTCACCGAAAACTCCAGTCCTTTATTATTCATCGTACCTAGGTTACGCTGTCCGGAGGTATATCCTGTGTAATAAGGCAGTATACTCTTAATCAGAAGATCATTGGTTTTCTTATAGTAGGCATCCAAAGTAAAGGCTAACCGGTTTTTAAAAAATGAAAAATCAAGTCCAACGTTATATTGGGTAGTGGATTCCCATTTTAGTTTATCGTTTTCGGGATAAGTAGGGTTTTGCTTAACCCCACCGGCGTTGGTCACACCGTCAAAGGTATAATGGCCATTATCCATCAGTCCATAAGACGCATAATCAGCTACGCGATCATTTCCCGTCTGTCCGTAACCCAACCTAAATTTTAGATCCGAAAATAGCTGCTGCTCTTTCATGAAATCTTCATTGTTGACTTTCCATGCAAAAGCTGCTGAAGGAAAAGTTCCCCATCGATGGTTTGGACTAAAACGCGATGACCCATCACGACGTAAAGTTGCCGTCAATAAATATTTATCAGCGTAGGAATAATTTACCCGACCGAAAAATGAAATAACCAGGTTTTCTGCTTTAGCAGAATTTACTCCCGTAATACTCGAAGCCATACCTAAATTATTATACTCCAGCAGATCGGTCGAAAATCCTTTTACATTGATCCCTTTATTGTGACGCACATATTTCTCATACGAATAGCCCCCCATCACACTCAAATTGTGCTTCTCATTGAAAACTTTCGCGTAAGTAGCATAAAAATCAATCAGATTATGTGTTTCATTAAAATCGGCCTGACTTGCCACACCGTCATCTATCCCCCCTTGATAAGAATCTCGGGTCAGATAACTTCCCAATTGATCATGCGTTATTTCAGTCCCGGCATCCATGCGTAAGGTCAGTTCTTTGATCGGATTTACCTCAAGAAAAATATTTCCATTCAACTTGTCCCTTTGCACGTCATTGATGCGCGACATTAAGTTGGCTAGCGGATTATCTCCCTGTCCTCCCGGAGGTCGTCCAAAGCTTCCATCCGCATTGTAAACAGGTACTGTTGGGTCGTAGGTCAATATGCTATATAATACATTTGAATTGAGGATATTTCCATCATAAACTTGCATATTGGATTTTTCCCGCTGCGCCGATAGGCTCGCCCCTGTACGGATATAATCATTTACCTTTTGATCCACATTGATACGGCCTGAAATCCGATTAAAGTCTGTCGTTTTTAAAACACCCTTTTGATCAAAATAACCTATACTTGTCAACACCTTCGTTTTTTCCCCACCTCCGGAAAATTGAAGATTATGGTTTTGCAAGATGCCATTACGCATGGTTTCCTTCACCCAATCCGTATTCACATCAGACTCCAGCTGTGACTTCGTGTAAACGGCATATTCTTGATTTTCTTGACCTTGAATTTCTTTATAAAGCGCATTCGCGAGATTCATATACTGTTTACCATCGAGAAAAGTGAAAGGAACAATTGGCTTTTGGGTTCCCACATAACCACTATAGGTAATATTGTTTTTATCCGTAAGGCCACGTTTTGTCGTAATGATGATTACACCATTTGCACCTCTTGATCCGTAGATAGCCGTTGCCGAAGCATCTTTGAGAATATCCATCGATGCTATATCATCAGGATTGATGTTGATTCCGTTATTTGTTGGGAATCCATCTATAACATAAAGAGGGTCGTTGCTTCCACTGATGGAATTTGTTCCACGGATTCTGATCGATGTACTTCCGCCCGGAGCTTTCGAATTCTGCGTTACCACCACACCTGAGGCCTTCCCCTGTAAGGCTTGCCCCACATTACTTATGGCTCCTCCCTTCGTTAGCTCGTTGCTGGAAAGGGATGCAATAGCTCCTGTCAGATCACTTTTCTTTTGTTTGCCGTATCCGATCACGACAACATCTTCCAGCTGATTCACCTGATCTTCTAGAATAATGGAAAGTGTCGTAGCTCCAGCAGCTGAAACCTGCACATTGCGTTCCACATAGCTTTGGTAACCAATGTATGAAAACGTCAGCTCGTAGCCTTTAGCATTGGGCACATCAGCAAAACGAAAACTACCATCGCTTGCACTCGAAGCAGCGGTCGAAAAACTGCTGCTGGGATTTTTCAAGATTATACTAACCCCTGCCAGTCGTTGCCCCGACGAGTTTTTGATTACACCATTTATTGTTCCCGCCAGACATTGAAAAGATAACAGTGTCAGGGCTATAAAAACAAAAAATGGTTTCTTGGTTAAGTTAAAATTTACCATGATTCTATTTTTTAGGTTTGAGTATATATGTATTATGTTGTTTTTCAAGAATAAATGGATTTACCTCCGCAATCAGCTGCAGAATAGACGCTGCAAGATCCGTTTTGTCCTGCAGATTCATTGTTGGGTTTTTGCTAAACCTACCTTTGATCCGATAATTTTTAACGATCAATGAATCATAGGATATCGGTACATCAAGTTCATGATTGATGTACTGAATAATCTCGGACACCGAGGTCTCTTCTAATTGGAGCCAGTTTGAACTTTGATGAATTGTCGCTGGATTGCGATACGGTTTTTCCACCGATGAAAGCAAAATTTGAGCGGGTACATTTTGCTTCGCTCTTGGTTTTATGGCACCTCTAAAATCTGAAAGAACCATCTTGCTGGTTCCGGAAAAATAAATCTGTTGGCCCGGTTTCAGAATTTTCGCCGCAGATATGGATGGTTCCAGATAGTCAACCCGAACCTTCCCCTCAAATAATCTGATCAAAACGTGATCAGCCTCCGTCTGATAATCCACACTGAATGCTGTTCCCAATGCTGTGGTCATCAATGTTCCACTTTCAACGATAAAGGGTTTGGAAGGATCTTTTGAAACTTTAAAATTGGCCCTTCCCTTCAATAACTTGACCCGCCTAAAATCAAGATTCGGTTTGATACAAAGTCGAATCAGTGCTCCCGGTTCTAGCGTCAACAGGGAATTGTCTGCAGCTATAATTTCTTTTGGTTTGGCTGAGGGATTATAATAAATCTCATTGACGATGTTTGTCAACAATCTAGGTGTATCAGTGGATGTAGTGAATAGATTTGAAAGGATAAACAAAAAGCCAAATAATAAAAAAACGGTGACAATTTTCAACAGATTGTCCCCACCGCGTCTTGACTTATTTTCTTGATTGATATAAGAGACCCAGTCATCTTCCGAGAGGAGATCGTCCAGTAATTTGGGATCTTCATTCAGCCAGGAGAATACAAGCTTCGCCTCTTCGGCAGAGCATTCATTTGCCAAGAATTTGTTTAATAAGAATTTGCGATTCATAACAGTTTCCATCCATTTAGCTGGATGCGCATATACCTGTTATACGAATAAGGATAGGCTTACCCCCTAAGAGAGTCTAAAAAATTTTTTGATAAATTTTAGACCAATGCTAATGTGGTTTTCTACGGTCTTGGGAGAGATAGACAACTTGACGGCAATTTCTTTATAACTCAATTCTTCAATTTTATGAAGGTAAAATACCTGTTGCCGCATAAAGGGCATTTGGGTAATCAACTCTTTTACGTATTCCAGCTCGTCTTTATAGGCGATTTGGCGCTCAAGATCTTCATACTGGGTTAGTACAAAGGGTTTCTCATAGTCGACATACTTTCTGTTCAATGCACGCCGCCGCAATTCATCGATCAATTTTGTCCGTGCAATCTGAAAGAGCTGGGTACTGAATTGGATTTGGTGATTCGCATTACTTTTGCGCTCCCAAATAATTAAAAAGGTTTGTTGGACGACATCCTCCGCAAGGTTTGAACATTGGGTCTTCTGATACAGAAAATAGTATAACTTTCTGTACCAATAACGATAAGCTAAAAAAAACTCTTTTTCGTTAGTAGGTGCCCGCTGTAGGATTTTATCCATCATAATCTACATTTAGATCTTCTTTTTTCAATGCAGTTGTCCTTTTTAAAAAGAATATTGAAATTGGCATCTGACGGAATTTCAAATTGATCCATCACAATAACCAAAGTTCCTTGGCTAGTTACTCACAACTAAAGTGATTATTTTTTATCAAAAAAACAAGACAATATTTTTAATAGAAATGTCCGTTCACGGTCATGTCCCTTTGGGGAACCGCAAACTAACATCCCACAATGATCGATTACCGCACATCGGCAATCTTTTCGCTGATTAAACGTAGCTTTTTCCCTTTTTTCTCTTTTAATTTTTAAGAGAAGCAAATAGGGATCAAATAGTGACCAAATTCCTCCTTTTAACAGTACTTATTCAGTGATTGTTCAGTGCTTGTTCAGTGATCTCTCAGTGTAGATTGAATAACCAGTGACGAATTACTGTCTAAATATTGATTAAAAATTGTGATTAGGTATAAGTTGGTATAAGGATGTCTTCCTTTTAATTTTTACCTTAATAATTTTAATCAGACAATTGTGGCAATCATGAAAGACGAACATTGTTCAAAAAAAGAAGGTATTTAGAGGATAAGGGAAATCACTTATCTTCTAAATACCTTCTTATTAAAACAAACTCCGTGAACCTGCTTGTTTTATGGATATAAATACAAATCTAGTATCCTGTATTTTGTTTCAGGTTTGGATTCACGGCAATTTGTTGACTCGGAATTGGATAGACCAATGTTTTCGGATCAGCATCTGCTGCTTTTTCCTGCCAAGCCAACAAAAATTTGCCAAAGCGTATCAAATCTTGTCTTCGCCAGCCTTCCCAGTACAACTCGCGCGCACGCTCATCCAATAAATTATCGAGTGTCAAAGCTGTAAAGCTATTCACACCGCGATTGGTCCGAATATCATTGACCAAAGCCAGCGCCTCGGTTGCTGTTCCTGTTCCTCCCCGCAATATAGCTTCTGCTTGCATCAACAACACATCTGCATAACGAAAGACAACCCAGTCGTTATTTCGCTGACCAGTGACTGCATAATCAAAAGCATACTTCATCGGACGAATACCAGCTGTTTCCAAGGTAGCTCCCGAGGTACGGATGGTAACCTCACGCGTAAAGACCAGAGGTGCGTTGGCCGGATTTCTAGCCATCAGCGGTTTGTTTGTACTCCAGTTATACTGTTGGCCGGCAAAAAATCCAACATTTTGACGTTTAAATCCCTTCTTTTTATTTGAGGTTGTATCTGCGGCATAGTCGTAGTAAATACCTCTTCTTTCATCCGTATCCGAAAATTTATCGTAATAATCCGATAAGGTACACCAACCGTTCCAGCCCCCTGGTTTCATATTGTAATGAGCAATGGTATTCCAGGTACGGTCCACATTACCGCCCCGATCTCCATTTTTATTGTACAGGGTAAAAATATTTTCTGTAGACTTTTCGTCATTATCCGGTGCAAAATTATCGAAGTATTTACCCTTTGCCGAAATTGTATACGCTCCCGTAGCTGTAATTTCCTTAGCCAAGGTCACAACCTTATTCATATCTTCGGCGGCAAAAGATGGCGATTGTCTATTTAAAAAAGTTCCCTTATTTAAATAAATTTTCATCAACAATGCCTTCGCGGCATTCTTATTAGCTACATAAGCAGCTTTTGGCCCGTTTGCCGGTAAACTTGCGATGATTTCATTGAGTTCCTTCACCATATAGTCAATAGCTGCCTGAGGTTGCAATACCTCTGGAGCTATTCTGAAATCTTCAAAAGACTCCCCTTCGCGAACAGGTACTACGCCATAGAGATCCAACATATCAAACATAACCAATGCGCGAATAAACCTTGCCTCTGCTCCTTGCTGCGCACTCGGTTTGTAACGCAATACATTTCCTGCATTATAGATCGCTGTCCCCAGACTGACAAACGTATTGTTCATATAGCCATTATCCGCGTTCCAAGTGTGTAAATGGATAGCCCGGTGCATACCATTATCATCCCAGTCGCCACCCCGTGTAGGAGCCATTGCGGCATCTGTTGAGATTTCTTGCATTACCCAGCGTTGCTCCTGTTGGTAAGGTGTATTCAATGAATTGTATGCTGTGATCAGCAAACTTCCAGGATCGACATTAGCAGTCCCTTCCTCCAATTCTCCTTTAAATTCCTCCTTTAGCTTCGTACAAGAAATTGTACTCGTCACTATTGAGCCTATTATTCCGATATATAATAAAGTTCTTAATTTCATCTTTTTCATCCGTCTAAATTTGATTATTTATTCTTTCATTTTGACCATAAGACATTCATGATGAAGCTATCAGATTTATCATTGCTTTATGCGCTCGAATAAATCGTGATGGTTTCCCATTTTTAGTAGCTAATGACCTATACGCTTAAAGTGAGAAGTTAACACCTAATAGAATATTTCTTGCAGGCGGATATGGCAAATATTCGATACCCAATGAAGGAATACCATTTGTCGCCCCATCAGTGTTGACCTCCGGATCAAAACCTGTATACTTCGTGATAATGAATAGATTTTGGCCAGTAAGCGAGACATTCAAATTCTTGAGTGTTCTACCGACATTGCCAACACGGTAACTTAAAGTCAGATTCGCCATTTTTAGGTAATCTCCCTTTTCAAGGAATCGAGTAGATGGTGCTGCCGAATTAGAAGTTGACTCTTTCACGGCTGTATTAAAAAATGCGGAGCCGATATTCCGTGATGACAAATTACTCAAACCCAATGTCGTTGCCGCGGTATTATTAAATAGATAATGTCCTAAGGCACCGTTCATATTGGCCGCCAATGAAAATTGCTTGTAATTGACGTTGGTAGAAATACCTAATAAAGTCGTTGGATTTGGACTATGCATATAATACTTATTAACAGCAGGATCATTTGCTGTACTGATGCTGCCATCTTGTCCACGGTACATGCTCATACCTGTTTGCGGATCGATCCCCTGATAATCAGCTAAATACCATACATTCAATGGCTGTCCGTTCACCATACGTTGTCCTAATACACCTGAGAAACCTTGTCCCCGTAACGCTCCTGTTTCATAATATCCTACCAGGCCACTTACACTATTTTTAAGAAAAGTAGCATTACCCGTCAAATCCCAGGTCCAATTGTCATTCTTGATGATCGTACCGGTCAATGCGACCTCTACCCCTTTATTAACGATCTCACCGTCCAAATTCACCCAAATGCGCCCAGCAGGAGCTGGCTGTGCGAGCGTTTGCTCAAATAACGCATCTGTCGTCTTTTTGTTAAAATAATCGATCGATCCATATAGACGATTTCCCCAAATTCCAAAGTCAATCCCTGCATTGATGGTTGTCGATGTTTCCCACTTCAAATCAGGATTACCATAGTTAGCCTGACTTACACTCTGATTACCAAACACCAATCTATTTAATGATGCACCAGAAGGGAATTCTTGATTACCAGTTTTCCCCCAACCCAACCGTACTTTCAACTGATCAAATACACCCGAAGATTTTAAAAACTCCTCTTGATTAATATTCCAAGCTACCGCAAGCGATGGGAACATTGCATATTTATTATTCGAGCCGAATTTGGTCGAACCATCTCTTCGTACTGTTGCAGTCAACAAATAGCGATCGAGATAATTGAATCCTCCACGCAAAAACAGGGATTGTAATTGGTTGGTCGGACTTCTATATGATGATATTTCACGTGTTGAAACAGGTGAATATTGGAGATAATCAAAATAATCTAATCCCATATAGCGAAACCCTCCGCCGAAAGAGATATTATTATTGTAATTATAATCCAAGTATTCGTAACCCGCTACAGCATTTACACTCCAGTCTTCATTGATCTGTTTGTTGTAGGAAAGCATATGCGTCATCTGCAGGTTAGTCTCCCCGTTATTCGAGATAAATGCTTGCTCATTCTCTACCGTGGAGGGGTCGATAAGACCTGCTCGGTACATACCCTGACGGTTTCCCGTCTGTCTCATGGCACTATAAATAAAGCGATATTCCAAATCATCGGTGATTTTATAGTACGGCGCCAAGTTGACGACCATGGTATTAGTTGTTGCCAAATCCTTGAAAGCTTCAATACTCGTTAACGGGTTTCGGGTAGTTGAACTGACGAACGTCAAATTACCTTGATCGTCCCATAACGGTCTGGTGGGGTTCCATTGTAAGGCTTGGGAGATCACATTTCCCTCCGAACCTACCGTTGCATTGATCGGCGCGTATTTGTTATCCATCTGCGTTAAGAAGACCGCAAAATCCAATCCCAATCGCTTATTTTCCAAGAAACGGAAATTACCCGTAAAATTGGCTGTATATTTCTTTAATTGCGAACCACGAATAATCCCATTTTGGTTTAAGTAACCGCCTGAAAGACGATATTTTCCATACTCGCTTCCGCCCGCAACATCGGCGTAATAGTTTTGTGTAATGGCCTTTCTTGTGATCGCTTTAAAAGCATCCTCATTACCACCAAAATCTGCGTTAGCCACCTCAGATGGTGTGTAATATTTTAACGCTTCTCTAAACCGGGCAGCATCCAATACATCGGGATATTCCCGCATGGTCGATACACCGGCCGAAGCTCCTACAGAGACTTCAGGAGAACCCACTTTCCCTTTTTTCGTTGTAATAATCACAACACCATTTGCTCCTCTTGAACCATAGATTGCTGTAGCTGAAGCATCTTTAAGGATATCCATACTCGCAATATCGCCCGGATTCAAATAGGTTAACGGATTTCCTCGATCGGACGAAAAACCGCCTCTTCCTTCTGGTAATGGTGAGTTACCCGACATAGGTACCCCATCAAGCACAAATAACGGATTGTTACTTGCCCGGATCGATGAGTTACCCCGGATACGCACGGTAGTCGATCCACCTGGTTGGCCTGTATTATTAATCACCATCACGCCAGGTGTCTTTCCTTGTATCAATTGGTCAGGGCTTGTCATAATCCCTTTGTTGAAATTCTTCGCTCCAATAGTGACCATAGATCCTGTTAGATCCTTTTTTCGTGCTGTACCATAACCGATAACAACGACTTCATCCAGACCTTGACCAGCACTAGGTTCTAACGATATCGTCATATCATTGCCCACAATAGGCACTTCCTTTAATGAATAGCCTATAAAAGACACTTCCAATGTTTTTGCATCATTGGGTATCGTAAATGTAAAAGCTCCCTCAGTGTCGGTTGTTGTTGCCGCCGTTCCCCCTTTTACTTTAATTGTAGCACCCGCCAGTGGACTTTGTGTTTCATCCACAACCTTTCCCTTCAAGACTTTCGTCTGGGCAACTGCAATAAAAGATACGAGCATACAGGTGAGCGTCATTACGCATTGTGCAAGTAGTTTATTTTTCATACGCTTTTTGATTGGTGGTTTAATTGATTTTTATGTTGTGCATCTGGGATGCACAAATGATACTAAGTGATTTTTAATGGTATTTTATCATACTCAGTTCTTATTTGAAATGAGCATAATCAGCCGTAACATTTTCGATTGCACAAATTCTTGAAATTCTCACTCCTGAAAACTGAATGCGGCAACAAAACAGCATCAAGATGCGATCTCGCAGAAGAACATAAAAAGCTAACAAACTGAAAAACAAAGACACAGGACTTTCCGATCATAATTCGAGGACGAAGCATACGTTTACATTTGGTTATTATTGTTCTATAAAAATCAGCAAATACTTGCATCAAACCCAATCACAGCGTCTCAATTTTATATCACAGCGTATCAGCAAAATTCTTTTTTAGGAATGTCCGTTTTATTAATTCGTGTTTTTTTTCAATAAGGCATCAATGAGCTCGCTATCCTCAGTTATTAGCAAAAAAAGAATCCTCTTCCGTTTTCACGACCGCTGATGCTTGCAAAAACATGAAGGTTTTATCTTTTTATTGATTATTTTTAACTCAACTAATACGTTTTGAAAAGAGTAACCACCATAATCCTAATTCACTTATTGCTCGCATCGATCCTGCTGCAGGCACAATCGATCTATTTTAAAAACTATCAGACACATGATGGCCTATCCAATAGCTCTGTCAAGTGCATTACACAAGATATTCAAGGCTTTTTGTGGTTAGGAACAAGAAATGGTCTTAATCGTTTTGACGGCAATCAATTTAAGGTATTTAGACACAATACTGCCGATTCCTCTAGTATTGGAAGCTCCTCCATTTTAAGTCTCTTGACAGATAGCAGAGGGCTTATGTGGGTCGGAACAACGCGAGGTACCTATTGTTACGATCCCATAAAAGAGAACTTCAAACCATTCAACCGTATTCCAATAGGTGAAGTAAATGCCTTACTCGAATATGCGGGTTATATCTGGTTACTTTGCAATGGAAAACTCTATCGTTACAATCCTTATACAAAGGAAGTAATGCCATTTGATCAATTCAAGAATACGATTGTCGCTGTAACAAGCAGCAAGAAAGCAGGACTTTGGTTTGCAGACAATAACAATACAATACAACGGTACCAAGTCAACAATGGTAAATTTATCCAAATTGATCTCAAAAAAATAGATCGAAAAGCACTGGCAAACACCAAGACAGTCTACGCCATCAACGACTCGCTCCTTATGCTGGGTACCATCAATACGGCTTACCTGTTTGATTTCAAAAACGGAACGCTAAAAAATCTATTCGCAGCACAGTATCCCAACAGGGTTATCCAGGCAAACTGCATTATTCAACAGACAGCATCTATATTTTGGATCGGAACAGAAACAGGAATATATACCTATAATATCCATACAGGTCAAAGCCAACATATCAAAAAAGACCTACTCAATCCGTTTGCCATATCTGATAACGCAGTGCTTAATTTCTATAGGGACCGGGAAGACAATATCTGGTTCGGAACATTTTTTGGCGGTTTCAACCAGTATAGCAATCAATTCGACAACTTTAAGAAATATCTATCCGGATTCGGGAAGTCAGCCTTATCAGGAAATATTGTCCATGAGATCAACAAAGATAAATATGGGAATTTTTGGATAGGGACAGAAGATGGTGGTCTCAATAAAATAGATGCTTATACGCAACAAATTCAGCATTTTGTCGCCAATGGAAAAAAGGGCAGTATTGCACACAACAATGTTCATGGATTAGCTATAATTGGCGATGACTTATGGGTCGGTTCCACGACGCATGGACTGGACATACTCGATGTAAAAACGGGAAAATTAAAAAAACATTATGATCACATCGGTCAGGGACCTTTACGAAGCACCTTCGTGGTTTGCCTCTATAAAGCCAGAGACAACAGCCTATTTGTAGGGACTGACCGCGCATTGTACCGCTATAACAAAGACAAAGACCGTTTCGATCTACTCCCGATCAGCGCATGGATACAAGGTATTTATGAAGATGATTCGGGTATCCTTTGGATCAATACCTATGGCAGCGGTGTCTATCAGTATAATCGCCGTTCGGGGGACATACGCCATTTGTATTCTGAACAAGGCAAACAAAATACGTTGATCAATAATTATGTCAATGGCCTATTTGAGGATAGCAAGAAAAACCTTTGGTTCTGTACGGAAAGTGGGCTTTCAAAATACCGTCGTAATGGGCATTTCACCAACTATCTCACCGAATCAGGTTTGCCATCCAACCAAGTATTCAAAGTGCTGGAAGACGACAACCATACCATATGGATATCAACCGGCGGAGGACTGGTCAAACTCGAGGAAAATGTCCCAAGGAGGGTTATCTATACGTCGAGAGACGGTCTTCCAGCAGATCAATTCAACTATAATTCAGCATTTAAGGATAGCGACGGTACTTTATATTTCGGTACTATTAAAGGAATGGTTAGCTTCAATCCAACAAAATCGATCAAGAATAGCTTCGTTCCACCTATATTTATCAGTGGTATTCAGATAAACAATACCAGCGTCCGTGTACATGAAAATGGCATACTGAAACAATCCATCTCCCTCTCAAAGGAAATACACCTCACTTACGACAATTCCAATATCAGTTTCAATATTGCCGCTTTGAGCTTTGTCTCTCCAAAAAGCAACGCCTATAGGTACATCATGGAAGGCTATGACAAAGACTGGACAGATATCACCGGCAACCAAAAAATCTACTACAACAAACTCCCGCCAGGCACTTATACGTTTAAATTCAGAGGAGCCAACAATAATAGCGTCTGGAATCCAACAGAAAAAAAACTTCTAATTATTGTTTCGCCACCATGGTGGTTGTCCAGTTGGGCCTACATTTTTTATTTCCTTACTTTCGGTACAATTGTGCTGCTGGTATTGCGTTATTATTTTCTGCTCATAAAGGCCAACAATGCCCAGAAGATGGATAGCTACGAACGAAAAAAAGAACAAGAAATATACAATCTCAAACTGGAATTTTTCACCAACTTAGCGCACGAAATCCGCACGCCACTCACACTGATCAAAATGCCACTTGAGAAAATAATCAATAATCATAAATTCTCCGACCGCGACACGGTCAAAGATCTCGCACTCATTGAAAAAAATACATCGCGGCTGATCCGTCTTACCAACCAATTACTGGATTTTAGAAAAGCAGAAACTAATAATATGAGCCTTATTTTTACAAAAACGGATATCAATTCCCTGTTGTCCGAAGTATTCAACGATTTAAATTATCTTGCCAAAGATAAACTGTTACATTATGAGTTATTCTTGCCTCGAATCAGTCTTACAGCTTATGTAGATGAAGAAGCCTTACGGAAAATATTTACTAACCTCATCCATAACGCCATCAAATATGCCGAATATGAGGTCTTCGTTAAGCTTCTCCCGTTTAATAGTGATGATATTATGTTCAACATTGAATTTAAGAATGATGGAGAACTCATTCCCTTTGAGAAAAGAGAAAAAATTTTCGAACCCTTTTATCGTTTAAATGAATCCGACAAAGATACCGGGACCGGTATAGGCCTTCCCCTATCACGTTCTTTGGTGGAACTGCATCAGGGAACACTATCCCTCGTACATTTAGAAGAAAACCGCAATATATTTCTTCTCTCCATCCCGATTTTTCAGGAACAATCCTTAGATATTAAATCTTTCCAAGAAGAGCTGGAGGATACCGACTCCGGTGACAAAGCGGAAGAACAGGATGAAGAAAAACCTGTGATTCTATTGGTCGAAGATAATAAAGAAATACTGGCCTACCTGAATAAAGAATTAAAAATCAGTTACACCATCCTCAGGGCAAGCAATGGTGCCGAGGCGCTCGACATATTAGATCACGCGAATGTACAGCTGGTACTGACAGATATTATGATGCCTATTATGGATGGCCTTGCCTTATGTAAACGGATAAAAACAGACATTCTTTATAGCCATATTCCAGTGATTTTCCTGACGGCAAAAAACGCGCTGGATTCAAAAATTCAGGGATTAAAAAATGGTGCTGATGCTTATATCGAAAAACCTTTTTCACTCGAGTTCTTAATGGTCCAAATACGCAATATTCTAAAGAACCGTCGCATTATTAAAAATTATTTCACCAATTCTTCCAGCAATTTAGTGGATATTCATGTTTCCGCACGGGACAAAGATTTTATCAGTAAACTGAATAATATTATTTATGAAAATATTTCGGACATCGACCTCAACGTCGACGAACTTGCAAAACTGATGAACATGAGTCGTCCTACGCTCTATCGTAAAATCAAAGGTCTCTCTGATCTAACCCCAAACGAATTGATCAATATTTCAAGGTTAAAAAAAGCTGCAGAACTGCTGACGCAAAAAGAATATAATATTACACAGATCTCCACGATGGTGGGCTATACGGTGCAATCCAATTTCTCGCGAGATTTTCATAAACATTACGGGATGCCACCGAGCACCTATATTCTTGAAAATAGCAAATAGGTGTGAAGTAGAACTGTCCACTGCGATATAACTACCACATGGAGCAGGTACTGCTATCATATCGTCCCAATCAGTAAAGGATGGAAAGTCAACGTAAGTAAACGCTTCCGGCCGGCAGTTGAGATAACGTAGACGTATCCTGACTTGAAATACGTCTACGATAATAGCTTAGTTTTTACTTTTGGGGACAAAGAACGCCGCCAATAACATAAACACCCCTGCCAACAACAAGCCATAAATGGATTGGCTATGGAAAAAATACTTAATAATCATGCCTCCGAAAAAGCCACAGACGATCTGAGGCAAAGTAATAAAGAAATTAAAAAGTCCCATATAAACACCCATTTTACCCGCAGGCAAATGATCGCTCAAAATTGCATAGGGCATTGCCAAAATACTTCCCCAAGCAATACCTATACCGATCATGGGAAGAATCAGTAAATTGGCATCTTTAATCAGAAATAAAGAAATTAAGGACAGTCCGCCGATGGAAAGACCAAGCGAATGAGTTTTGCTACGTCCAAAACGTTTGGCTATCCGAGGAATACACAGAGCATAAAGGGCTGAAACTCCATTATAGATACCAAAAAGTACGCCTACCCAATTCGCGGCCTCCATATAGAGATCCTGTCGATTCCCTTCCCGAAGGTAGAAAACCGAATCTGCGATGGCCGGTGTGGTATATACCCACATCATAAAAAGAGCAAACCAGGAGAAAAATTGTACCCAGCCAAGCTTGCGCATGATCAAAGGCATCTTAGCAATATCACTGACAATAGATCGCAGGCCAAATTTTGGAGCCGTCTCCTTTTCACCGGCAATAGTATCTGAAAAAGTCTGGAGTTGAGCCGGGGTATACTCTTTGGTTTTGAAGACAGACCACAATACGGACAGGAGCAGCACAAAACCACCTAGATAAAAGGAGTAAATAACATTACTCGGTACCTGTCCAACTTCAGAGGTTCCAGCAACATCAAAATATTTCGTCAATATGAAAGGAAGCAGGGATCCCAAGACGGCCCCAATACCAATTAAAAAAGTTTGTACCGAGAAACCGAGACTGCGTTGACTGCTCGGCAGATTATCTCCGATCAGTGCTCGAAATGGTTCCATCGTCACATTGATAGAGGCATCCATAAACATCAGTAATCCTGCTCCTATCCAAAGCGGTGTGAGCAATGCCGTAAATAATGCCGCATTGGGCATTAAAAACAAGGTGATTGTCGTCAGCAGGGCGCCCACTAAAATATAAGGACGACGACGTCCTAATTTATTCCAGGTTCGATCACTATAATGCCCTATAATAGGCTGCACAATCATCCCCGTAATCGGAGCAGCAAGCCAGAAAAGCGAGAGATGTTCCACATCAGCGCCAAATGTCTGGAGAATACGGGAGGCATTGCCATTTTGCAAAGCAAAACCCATTTGTATCCCCAAAAACCCAAAACTCATATTGATGACCTGGCTAATGCTTAATTCAGGTTTTTTTCCCATAATAGGCTATCAAAATTTAAGACAAAATACAATTTAATTATCACTTATTTCCTATTTTCAGCAGCGTAAGATCGGTTCTTTCACTGCTGAATACAGGGATTTATCTAGCCTGAGACACTTGCTTTTTGCTGTGTCCCGCCAATAGGAAAGCTTGGGTTTCTGTCAGGATCTGTGCTGCGGTTTCACTGATATTTTCAATCGTATAACCATCGGCATGTACAGCAATTGACAAGGTCGCTCCGCGAAATAAAACACGGAATTTGTATCCCGCCCATTCTTTCGGTAACATCGGGTTCAAATAGAGCTTTCCATCCTTAATCCGCATGCCGGCAAAACCTTCTACAATGGTCATCCAAGTACCGGCCATGGAAGTAATGTGCAGGCCATCTTCGGTATCGTTGTTATAATCATCCAGATCAAGGCGTGCGGTCCGCAGATAAAACTCATAAGCTTTCTCAGGTTTATCAAGCTTGGCCGCCAATATTGCATGTACGCAAGGCGAAAGAGAGCTTTCGTGTACCGTGAATGGCTCATAGAATTCATAATGCCGCTGTAGTGCCTCCACATCAAACTGTTCTTCAAGAAAATAAAAGCCCTGCAATACATCCGCCTGTTTGATGTAACAAGAACGAAGAATCCTATCCCAGCTCCAATGCTGGTTGATCGGACGTTGAGCTGGATCTAGTTGCGCGACAGGAATTAAATCTTTGTCCAGGAAACCATCTTGCTGCAAAAATACATTGCGCTGCGCATCAAAAGGATAATACATCTTATCGATAATATGTTGCCATTTTTGCAGCTCTTCAGTCCGGATTGCCAATTTGCCTTTTAATGAAGCTGAGTTATCAGAAGCCAGCTGCTCTAGTTTTTCCAAACAGTGCAAGGTATATTCTAAGCACCAGGATGCAATACGATTGGTATACCAGTTGTTGTTGACATTGTTTTCATACTCATTCGGTCCTGTAACGCCCAACATCACATATTGCTCGCGTTCCGAGCTCCAATTGACACGTTGTGCCCAGAATCGGCTTATCGCTACCAAGACTTCCAACCCATGGGACCAAATGTAATCCTGATCTCCAGTATAACGGACATAATTATATATTGCAAATGCTATTGCTCCATTACGATGAATTTCCTCAAAGGTAATTTCCCATTCATTATGACATTCCTCGCCATTGATCGTCACCATCGGATAGAGTGCAGCTCCATTGGTAAAGCCGAGTTTTTCGGCATTTTCGATCGCCTTGCCCAATTGCTGATGACGATAAATCAATAAATTACGGGCGATCTTTGGCGATTGCGTAGCGAGGTAAAAAGGGATACAGTAAGCTTCGGTATCCCAATAGGTAACACCGCCATATTTCTCACCTGTAAAACCTTTGGGACCAATATTGAGGCGCTCGTCCTCTCCCGTATAAGTCTGATTAAGCTGAAAGATATTATATCTTATCGCTTGCTGTGCAGCGACATCACCGCTGATTTCGATGTCACTTTCTGCCCAGATCTGCTGCCAAGCTGCGGCCTGCTTTTCTTTAAGCTGCTCATAACTCAGCGTTTTTAGCTGGCGTACATTTTCCGAAGCAGCTTCTTTTAATTGGGATGCCGCATGATTTTGTGAAGTCACAATAGCAACGCGCTTCTCAAAACAACATATTTGAGATTCGGCGAGATCTGTTGTAAAAACCTCTGCCATATAACCAGCGCTTGTAATTGTATCCTGTATTTCAATTCTGCCATCAGAAGAACTCAGTTTGTTTTCAAGCATCGCATAAACCTCAAAACCTGTCTTCTTGGTACGTGCGGCCACAAAAATGTGATCGCCCTCCTTACCCTGTGCTGTGCTTTCCCAGAATTGTTCGTCGTAGTTGCTATCACGGTTAACAACTTGAGCATTTAGATAAGATCTCATCTCCAAGGCTATTTTGCCCGAAAGTACTTCTATCTTATATTGCAATGAAGCCGTTTCAGAAGCAAAAAGATGATACATCCGGCTTGATTCTACCTTAAGCTGTACCCCATCAGGCATCTCCGCGATAAAACTTCGGTATAAAATTCCATTTTGCATATCCAGACGGCGTTCAAAGGATTTAACAGTCACTTTCGCCAGATCAAGCGGCTGACCATTGACAAGAATATGTAGCCCTATCCAATCAACGGAATTGATGACCTTGGCGAAATATTCAGGATAACCATTTTTCCACCATCCTACCCGTGTTTTGTCCGGATAATAGATCCCCGCTAGGTAAGAGCCCTGTAACGACTTCCCACTAAACTCTTCCTCAAAATTCCCCCTTTGCCCCATCCGACCATTACCAATAGCGAAGATACTTTCCGAAAATTCATTATGCTCGGGACGAAACGTGTCTTCGATAATTTGCCAAGGGTTATGTTTGATATATGTTTTCATCTTTTTATTTTTTTCAATGCGCGATCCACCTCGATCATGCTGGTCTTCTTTGCCAATGCGATCCAGGTCTTGCTTCCAACATTTGAATTGCTCCTAAAATTTAAAATTTATCGACTAGGGCTCCTAAATCAGCCACCACTAAATCGGCTCCGTTAAGATGTTCGGCCTGTCCGACTCCTATTACTTGCATGCCTGCTGCCCTTGCCGCATCTATTCCAGCCTGGGCATCTTCGAGCACTAGACAACATGCCGGCTCTATTCCCAAAGCCTCAGCTCCCTTCAGAAAAACTTCCGGATTGGGTTTGGAAAGCTGCACAACATTTCCGTCAATCAACGCGTCGAAATAATCAACAATTCCTGTTTTTTCAAGAATGCCCAATGCATTCTTACTGGCCGAACCAAGTGCTATCCGAATATCCTTTTCCCGCAGTTTTTTTAATAGATCCAAACTGCCTGCGAGCAAATGTTCAGGACTCAGCTGCTCGATCAATTCCAGGTACCATTGATTCTTTTTAGTGAGCAAAACAGCTTTCTCGGTTTCGGATTTTTCCAATCCTGCCCAGTTTAAAATCAGTTCCAAGGATTCAACACGGCTTACACCTTTCAGCTGTTCATTGTCGACCACAGAAAACGAATAACCTAGTTCCGCCGCCAACCTACGCCAAGCTTGAAAGTGATAAATGGCGGTATCCACCAGCACACCGTCCAAATCAAATAGGACGGCTTTTACATTATTATAATTAATCATTGAAAAATGAATGCTATAGAAATTTAATTTATGTTAGAACTTCAGCTCCAGGACCTTCGTCTCATACGCTTCAAGCTTCAGGGTATTGTCTGTTGGCATGGTTTCTTGCTTTTGGATAATATCGAAGTAGGATTTCACCTGGTTATTTCGTTCTTTAAAACGGTCGAACTTCAGCTCCTTGGCTGCGTCATTGCAATTCATGACAACCATGATTGTCTGCTGCTCGTTGTATCGGAAATAGACATAAATACCATCCTCGGGCACATACTGCATCGTTTTTCCCGTCTGCAATACAGCGTGCTGTTTACGATAATTGGCGAGGGTCTGAACAAAGGTCCACATCTCCTGTTCACCCTTTGTCCTTCCGGCCAGAGTAAACTTATTTAGTTTATCTCCTGCAAAACCTCCCTGGAAATCTTCCCGTAACAAGCCATCTGGATTCGAGAAATTCTTCATCAGAATTTCAGCACCATAATATAACTGAGGAATACCCCGCGTGGTCAATAGCCAAGCCATGGCTGATTTATATTTCTGCACATTTTCACCTACAACGGAAAAAAAACGATCTTTATCGTGATTATCCAAGAAAAGCACATTTCGCTCGGGATGCGGGTATTGATAATCCGAAGCCAAGGTTGAATATAATTTATTGGCACCGGCAGTCCATTCGGTCTTTTGGTTGAGCGCATCACCTATCGCATAATTAAGCTGAAAGTCCGTTACGCCCATCAGCTTGGAATCCACGTCCTGCCCTACCCGTTTACCGCCCAGAAAATAGGCCTGATTGGCAACCCCGTGTACCCATGTTTCGCCAAAAAAGGTAAACTTTGGATACTCCTGCTGAATACGATCGGTCCATTTTGCCATAAAATCAAGATCATTATAGGGATAGGTGTCAATCCGGAAACCATCGATTGCAGCTGTTTCTATCCACCAGATATGACTCTGCGTCAGGTAGTTTTGAACATATGGATTTTGTTCGTTCATGTCTGGCATAGTGGGCACAAACCAGCCTTTGACCATTTTTTTCTTATCTTCTGCTGAGGCATAAGGGTCAAAAACGGTCTGATCTTTATAGGAAGTCTGGGTATACGTAGGCCACTCATTGAGCCAGTCAGCCATCGGTTTGTCTTTCACGGTCCAATGATAGCTACCAATATGATTGGGCACCACATCAAAAATCAGTTTCATCTGCCGCTTGTGTAACTGTTCGCCCAATTGAACATAGGTATCATTGCTACCAAAGCGAGGGTCGATATGATATGTTTCGGTATTTGCATAGCCATGATAAGAAGCCTGTGGCATATCGTTGGTCAATACAGGTGTCAACCACAGTGATGTTACGCCGAGATCCTGCAGATAATCGAGCTTTCCAATAATACCCTCCAGGTCGCCACCGTGGCGCAAGTACATGGAATCGCGGTTTAAGCTCATATCCAACATACCTTTTACCTGATCATTTGCCTTATTTCCATTGGCAAAACGGTCCGGCATAATAAGATAAATCAGATCTGCGCTGCTCACACCTTGCGCTTTTATTTTTTGGTCTCTTTGTTTTAACTCATAGCGGTAAGTTAGTTTTTTCTTTCCTTGGCTAAAAGTAAATGTTGACCAGCCCGGTTTAGCCGAAGCGGCAACCTTTACATCCAAAAACAGATAATTGGGGTTTTCTACACGATTGACTTTGACAAGTTCGATTCCTTTATCCTCTACCTGTACCTCGCTTTTTCCGATCTGAGGACCATAGACGACGAGCTGCAGGGTCGGGTTTTCCATTCCTACCCACCAGTTTAAAGGTTCTACGCGCTGAATGGATTGCCCCAATAAGGGGCTCCATCCAAGCACAGTAAGTGCGACTAATACGGTTGTGGTCTTTCTATTTCTTTTTAACATCATTCGTTCTTATTTCTTTGTCAGTGTATAGGTATTTGCATTGAGATCCAAGACAATATCATACGTCCCTGCAGTCGCCACAGCGATGTTGGCGCCACCGGCCAACAAACTTCCGTTAGCACCTCCAAAATTGGTTCCCCAATCGTGATTTTTACGGAATTTGATTTCGCCTGCTGTTAAACCAACGGTCAGCTTCCATACTTGATTGGTATTATCAAATTTCATATCCGTATCGGCATCCCAGCCCTTCGGTGTGGCACTGCCAATAATACCCCAATTGTGATCTTTAAATGAAATTGTGTTGGCTGTTGTATTGACCTCGATTTCCAGATTACCTGCACGCGGTGCTTTTATATTTCCACCGCCATTGAAAGCGAGTTTACCATCGGCAGTTTGTCCGTAAGAATTTGCCCAGTTACGTTCCGTCGTAATCTTAAATTCTGAATTCGCTTCCGAAAAGAAGATAATGCCGGTATAGATACCGTTACTTGTTGGGGAGACGATAGATTCAGCTGTTGCCGGATCCCATCCCTGATAGGCTCCTGGAACATACAAATAGCTCGTCGACGCATAAGGACTTGCTTTAAGGCCTGACAGAACCGAATATACAGCCGCAATTTTCGCATTGATACTCGACTTTAGGCGAATGTCAAACTCAGATGCCTCGCCTGTTGGAACGCCCAGCGCAAGTAGGTAACCGTTCAATTCATAACCCGTAAAGCCTATCGCCGTACGTCCGCTTGGAACGACCACTTCCTTTACTGTTTTAAAATTGTCCCCTTTGAGCCCAAATTGGAGCACATTGGTTATCGCTGCCTGAAATCCAAAATCTGCTGGCACCAGCGAAAGGTGCAGCACCGTATCACCTGCATTTTCTTTTGACAGGGTTAGGTTGGTTTTATCTAGGGTTAATACAGCTGCTTTTACCGCATCCTCCGTAGACAGACGCGCCTGAGTTTCATCTTTTTTACAGCTCTGGAAGACCACAAACAAGGTCAGGATCATTCCGATATAGTGTAGTATTTTCATCTGTTAATAAGTTCTCTTTTTCGATTACGATTAATTATAGCCTGGATTCTGTACAAGATTGGGATTCGCAATAATATCCGAAGCTGGGAGCGGAAACAACGTTCTATACCCTGCAACTGCCTGACCAGCAAGCACGCCACCTTTAAAAGGCCAGAGATAATTATCGCCTGTAAATTTGCCGTAACGGATTAGATCTGAGCGTCTAAATCCCTCCCAGTATAGTTCTTTCACACGCTCATTGAGAATATCATCCAAAGAAAGATTTGTTAAGTTTCCGCTGTTGTTACCGTAGGCTCGCACACGCAGTTTATTGACATAGTCCAATGCTTTTGCCAAATTGCCTCCAGAACCACCCCGCAAGGTAGCTTCAGCGTAAATCAAATTCATTTCTGCCAAACGAATCAACGGAAAGTCTACGGAAGCAACGAAACCTTCAGCCGCCGGAGGAGCAGTCTTACCGTCCTTGTTCACGTTGCGGAATTTGGTAACTGCCAATCCCTGCTTGTAAACAGCGATGTCTTCAATTTTAACACTTGTATTTAAGTGAAACATTGCCCGTTTATCTGTGGCCCCGGAATAGTCTCCAAAAATTGTTGCTATATTATCGCGGGTTCTATTTCCTGCCCAACCGCCACCGGGTACACCGAAAGATGTCGGATTCATGGTAGCATCAATCGCCGCATTGATCAGGTAAGTTGTACCGCCCTTGCTCTGTGTTTTCGTTCCATCATAAGGCAGATAAAAAATAAATTCCGGATTGTTCACATCATTATCTGCATAGAAAAGCTCCCGGTAATTTGCCCCCAGGCTATAGCCCGAGTTCAATACCTTTTCTGAATATGTAATGGCTTCACTATATTTTTTATTCCCAGCACCTAGATAGACTTCAGCATTGAGGTATAATCTGGCCAGAAGCCCCCATGCCGCGACTTGGTCCACACGGCCATATACATTCTGTCTGGCCCCTTTTAGCTGACCTGCAACCTCCAACAACTCTTTCTCCACATAAGCGAAAAGCTCGGGTCTTTTGATCTGCGGTGGCGATATTTTGCCTACAGGAGTTTCCTCGGTTACGAAAGGTGGATTTCCAAACAAATCAAGCAGTACCCAATAGTTATAAGCACGTAAGAATCTTGCTTCAGCACGATAATAGGCTATTTCTGTTTTATCTGCATCAGAAATAGCACGCTCAGCCAATTTGGCATCCGTACTTTCTCTCAAAAATTCATTGACAAGTGTGGCACTATAGACACAGCGGGTGTAAAGACCCCGCAGCATAGGGTTGCTGTCGTCAAAATCCAGGTAATCAAGCCCACTAATTCCCGAGTCATTGAGCCATGCACATGCAGCCTCATCTGTAGTAAGTTCCTGCGCATTCCAAAAAAGGCGCAAAAAATCAGACGTACCTGCATCCAAGCCCCCTAGGTCAGAGTTATTCGGCCCCGAAGTACTGGTTAAGGTCAATGAACCATATAATCTTGCAAACGACGAGGTGTAGCCTTTAAAGTCCTGATAAGCTACGTCCGCGGTTACATCGTTTGTCGGTTTTAAATCCAAATCCTTATGGCAGCTGCTCAAAGCCATGGCCAGCAAGCAAACACCTATATATTTATTTAATCTTTTCATTGTTATTTCATTTAAAAATTCACATTTACACCCAAAACATAGGTCCGGGGCCGAGGATAAAAACGGTCGTCTATACCATTGGATATCTCCGGGTCAACGCCTTTATACTTACTGATGGTAAATACATTTTGGACGGTTGCAGAAATTGACATGGAAGCCTTACTATTCCGGAGAAACTTCCCTAGATTGTAGCTTAAGTTGATATTATCCATCTTCAGGAATGAAGCGTTCTTGATATAGTAGTCACTTCTAAGCTGTTTGAGCAAGAAATTGGTATTGAAAAAATCTACAGGAGCATTGTTAATGACCAAAACTGCTTGATCATTGATATTCGCCCCGCTGCCTAGGTTAGAGGAAACATTATCGTAGACATAATTATCCAGATTGGCACGCAACACCGTCGTTGCCGACCATTTTTTGTAGCTATAAGCAGCTGTGAAACCCAAAAGATATTTAGGTAAAGGTGATTTGTACAAATAACGGTCGTTATCGCTGATGACTCCGTCTCCATTACGGTCTACATAGACACCTTCGACAGGATGCCCCTGGCTATCGTACACTTGCTGGAATACATTGAAACTATTTGGCATAAAATTAACCTTATGTGCCTGAATATTTCCGCCTGTACCACCACGGATTCCGCCTGTCTCTACGATAAAGTTTGGATCATCACTCTGCGTCAGATTGGTTACTTTACTTTTATTGTAGGTCAGATTAAAACCTATATCCAAGGTCGAATTATCTGTTTTTACAGGAATAAAATGTAAATTAAATTCTAAACCCTGGTTTTCCATATTACCGACGTTAGTCAATAGGAAATTGCTAAAGTTCGAACCTACGGCAACAGGAATCGTACTGAGTAGGTCTTTGGTCTTTTTCGAATAATAATCCACACTACCATAAATTCGGTTGTCGCTAAAACCAAAATCAACGCCAGCGTTGTAGGTTGTGGTATTTTCCCAGCGTATGTCCTTATCATAGGCTACAGGAGAATTTAAATAATAGTACTCATCACCAAAACGGTACATGGACTCGTTGCCACTGATAGTATAATTAGGTAAATAAGAATAGTTGGCTATACCATCTTGCTGCCCGGTTTTTCCATAACTTAAACGAAGTTTCAGCTCTGATACTGCCGCAATTTCCTTTAAAAACCCTTCATTTTTCGCCCGCCAGGTAAAACCGACTGAAGGAAAATATCCCCAGCGATTATCCGGACTAAAACGGGAAGAACCATCTGCCCGTAATGTTCCTGAAACCACATAGCGATTATCGTAGGTATAGATTAGACGCCCATAATAGGAGATCAATAAATTTTCGGGTTTATCAAAAGCTCTCGTTGGTTCATTGAGTATTTTATCCCCTTCGGCATTTGTACGGTTAAAGTTGTAGACTTTACTGCTATTTTTATAATAGCCATAACCTAACGTCGCATCAATATTGCTTTTGATTGCAGGCAATTCCTTATCATACTTGAGGTAGAACTCAAGGGTTTTATTATTGATATCGGTTTTATACTGCGTTCTTTCACCGCCCTCATTAAAGTTGCGGGCAGCTATCGCAGGGGTGAATGTATTCCCCTTTGAGCGGGCCAAATCATAACCTACATTTAGGTTAGCATGCAGTTCCGGAAGAAAATGAAAACTATAGTCCACTTTCGCATTTCCAATACTTCTAAATACGTCGCCATTGTCTTTCCGCAGATCCAACAAAGCCAGTGGGTTTCGTGGCGCATTTGGATTAGGTTTACCCCCTTGGATCCATTCATAATACCCGCCAAAACTATTTTTATCTTCGACAAAAACCGGTTGTGTCGGATCAAATTGAATCGCTGTTCCGATCGCGTCTTGCGTTGCAAATTTGGATTTCGACCAAGTACCACGTACATTCACATCCAGCGAAAGGTGATTGTCCAAAAATTTCGGTGTCAAGGCCAATGCCGCAGTCGTCCGTTTTAAGTTGTCATTTTTCAGCACCCCATCCTGATTCATATAACCTGCAGAAATACGATAAGGCATATTTCCAGCTTTGGAAGCGATGTTAATATTATTATCCGTTGTAAATGCATTGCCATAGATCACATCCTGCCAATCGGTATTTGCAGTTCCTAGCAGCTTTTTCATTGCATCACTGCCATTGGTATTGACATAATCTCGGATTTGGTCCGCATTGAGCAATTTAACTTTATTGGCTACCGTCGCCAGCGAATTCTGCGTAGAGAAGTTAATCTGTGTTCCCGAGCGGCTCCCTTTTTTAGTCGTAATTAAGATGACACCATTCGATGCGCGCGAACCGTAAATTGCCGTTGCGTTGGCATCTTTCAAGATGGTGAATGTTTCAATATCATTTGGGTTAATCAAACTCAATGGGTTTGCGACCCCCGATACCGATCCACCTGCCAAGGGAATTCCATCAACAACAATAAGCGGGTCATTGCTGGCATTTAATGAAGCCCCTGTACGGATCCGGATTGTGCTTCCTGCACCGGGCTGCCCACCACTTGTTGTGATCTGCACGCCAGGAACTTTACCCATAATGAGCTGCTCAGGTGAAGAGATCTGTCCTTTTTGAAAATCCTTGGAACTCACCGTACTGATCGACCCAGTAAGATCACTTTTCTTTTGCGTACCATACCCGATCACAACGACTTCCTCCAAAGCACTTGTATTGGATTTGAGGTATAAATTTAACGGATTGAGGCCATCTTTCACCTGAATTAACGTATCCAAGCTCGCGTATCCGACCATACTTACTTTCAGCCGTAATTTCCCCGTTTGTAGTCTATCCAAGCTAAAATCCCCATTCGCTTTAGTAGACAGTGATTTTTGAAGTTCCTCGAAGCGCAGTGTAGCGCCCACCAAAGAACTTCCATTCTGGTCCATTACCCGCCCCTGAAGCGTCGCCTGTTGGGCAAATGCCGAAGCACTTACACCGAGTAGCATGTTCAGGGCCCAAAATGGACGTAGTAGCTGTTTGTTCATAAAATAACTGTTTATTTATTTAGTTTTGTTTTGCTTATCAATTGGTATTGTCCCGGTAAAAGGCTCAGTTTCGACTGATTGGACCAGTTGAGCTCATTCCCCGTAAAATTATCCACCCAAATCCCCTGTAATGCCTGTGGCAGGGTCAATTCTGCACTTTCTACACCGAAATTCCCAAGTACCCCTACTTGTTGTCCATCCTTTTCCAGTACAAAATATTTAATCGCTTCTTTCATTGCCGAGGCAACAATTTTCCCGTCTTGAAAAATGTTATTTTTGGTTTTGAAACGGGTAATTTTAGCATATGTATCAAAGAGTCTTTTGCGATCTTCTTGCTGCAGATAATTCCATAAAAGCGGCTTTTCCCCTGTGCGCCCATTGTCGTCTATAGATACATCATAGCCATATTCACCAAATTGCCAAATCATCTTTGGTCCCGGCGAAGCCAATAAAAATACAGCAGCCTGTTCCATGCGTTTCAAGGCCGTGCTCAGATTTTTGATGTTATAATTTCCAGATGAATTCCCGTAATTCAAGCACTTGAATAACAGCCGCTGCTCGTCGTGGCTTTCCATATAGGACACAAAAGAAGGCTGCGCCATTCCATGATTTGAAGCAAATAATCGTCCGAGATCCGATCCATTATTGGCATTCCACCCCATCGTCGCTTCGTTGAAGACCGCATTCATATTGTTCCATAGCAACATTCCCGATTGCGCAAGTTCCGCCTCCTCCTGATCGCCGCCAAGATGTTCAAGAATGATATAACAGGAAGGATCTATGCTGCGGATATGCTGCTGGTATTGTTTTAAAATTGCCACACGGGAAGCATCATAAGCATTCCAGGCACTCAGGTCATTTTCAGAAGTGCCTGAATTTTTCTGCGTAAAACCTTTGGATAGATCAAATCGGAAACCATCAATTTTGTATTCCTGCATCCAATAGGTCAGCACATCTTTAACAAAAGTCTGCGTATAACTGCTTTCATGATTAAAGTCGAATCCAACATTAAATGGATGCTTGGCAACCGTATTAAACCAAGGACTATTGCCAGCAACATTGCCCTGTTCAAAATAAAGTTGCACAAGCGGCGACTGACCGAATGCGTGATTAAAAACAACGTCCAAAATAACGGCAATACCATTCTCGTGACAGGCATCAACATAGGCTTTCAAGTCATTTTTCAAGCCATAATATTTATCCAGCGCACGATGAAAAGAAGGATTATATCCCCAGGTCGAATTCCCTTCCGATTCTTGTACAGGCATTAGCTCGACTGCATTAACTCCCAGCCTTTTTAAATAGGGCAAAGAATCTCTTAACGTGGTATACTGATGCTGTTTGACAAAATCACGGACTAAGAGCTCATAAATGACCAGATCACCTTGTACAGGTTTTGTAAACGAGGTTGTTTTCCATGAATACCCCTTGGCAGGGAGATCCAATACCCCGACTATGCCCTGTGCAGCAGCAGGATAAGCAGGCATAGCCGCAGTGGTCAGCCCGAGCACCGCATCATTTTGTGGATCGAGAATCAATTCAGCATAAGGGTCAGCGACATGCAATTGACCGTCCACCAAAAACTGATACGTATATTTTTTAGAGAAATCCAGCAGCGATACGGTGACCCACCAGGTTTTGCCATCAGGCGTTTGGCTCATAGCGTAGGCTGGCGACGCTTTATAGCCATTGAAATCGCCCAAAAGGTAGACACTGTTTTTGAAGGGAGCAGTCAGCGCAAAGCTTACTTCACCTTTTTCTCTGTTTATTGTTGTTCCGTTCGAATTGATGCCTGTCGGAAGTGCGGCAATTATAGGTTTTGATTCGACAAATAACTGTGCTTTACTGGAATATATCTTGCCTCCGGATTCGAGACGAGCTTCAAGCTCATGCAAGCCGTTGCTTTGTAAGCTGGCCGGTTTTTCTAAAGATACTGCATTTGCGGCCTCCGCTAGCAATAAACCATTGTCCCAGATACTGATCTTTCCTGACTGGCTTGCCCTAACTTCAAGCTTCAGGGCCTGACCAACTACAAACTTATCTTCGGCTGCAATAGGGTCTGTGGGTTGCATGACAGGAGATACAAAGCGAATCGCTTGCATGTTACTCGCCACGAAAGGCAGAAATAAATCTGAATTATTTTTATTTCGTTGGACCAGCGATCCATCACCATTGCGCACTAAAAGTGCCATCTGATCAAATTGATCCCCATTACTCAGATTAAAGAATGTAGATGGCGTAAATGTAAAAGTATATAGACCTGCTGAAACAAGCTTTAACTTATAGGCATTTTCATTCTTTGACCAATCTGTCACGACATGCTGCCAACTACCACCAGCTTTCGGTACTAATCCTGTATGCAAATAAAGATCAGCAGAACTGCCTTTAAGAGCAGCATTCCCTTTTGAAAGATCAAATTGCAGGGTAATTTCCTTATCCCAATAGATAAAAGGGGCAGAAAGATTCACCAAACCGGTTGCCTGCAGTTCGGTAACAGGTGGTTGCTCGGTATCCACGATATCTTTCTTATTCGCACATGATGATAATAGGACGAACATCCAGAGACACCCTATTAAACGAGAGATATGCTTCCCCATCGATAATTAGTTTTGGTTGGATCCTGACAATGGGAACGTTCCCGAAATCAAGGTAAAAAGAAATCGCCTGTTGCGATTTTTCAGTTTTCCCTATCCAATAATTTTATACAAATTGATTATTTAAATACTTCCGGGAATGTTCCCGAAAGTAACCAAAGCTAAATAATGGATAGACAAAAACCAAATATTTTTTTACTTATTTGAGGCTAGATTTTTGAAAAATAAGCTGAGAATCAAGATAAACCGAATTAGCAATCTTACTGTTATCCGGATCATCCATCTTATCCAACAGGTATTTTGTTACCAATTCCCCCATTTCATAGGCCGGTTGTTTCACTACGCTCAGTGCTGGATCGATTAGATCGGCAATATCCAAGCAAGAAAAACAAATGATTTTGAGATCTTCAGGAATACGGATAGCAAGCTGCTTGGCAACACGTATGCTGGAGATAGCTAGCCGCTCAACCGAAGCAAATATGGCATCAGGTTTTTCTTTTTCGATCAAAGCAGCAATATCAAGCATATTTTGTTCGGCATCATTGACCGTATCTAAAATAAGCGCTGGCCTGATCGGAATCCCCACTTCCTGCAACGCCTTTTCGTAGCCATCTTTACGCACCTTACCGATGGAGACATTCGGATTGATCGCAAGATAAGCGATCCGTTTACAGGCATTATCGATCAGGTGTTTGGTTGCCAGGTAAGCAGAATCAAAGTCATTACCCGTGACATAACCACCTTGCCAGTCGTCATATGAACGGTCAAAAAACATAACCGGGATGCCGCGTTCTGCCAAAAGTTGCAAATGGGAATGGTCCTTTCCTTCACCGGAAGCCGAAATAATCACCCCATCCACGCGCCCGTTGGCCAGCGATCGTACGATGGAAGCTTCGTTTTGTACCTGATGATCCGTCACATAGATCAAGGTATGATAGCCTTTGGAGCGTGCCACAGCCTCGATACCTTTGATTGCTTGGGAGAAAAACTTATTGCCAAATTCGGGAATAATAATCGCAATGGTCAGACTTTTATTCGCTTTTAGGCTACTGGCATAGACATTGGGAGAAAAACCTATTTCTTCGGCCATAGCCAAAATCCGAGCTTTGGTAGCCGGATTAATATCCTCATTATCCCGAAATGCACGGGAAACGGTCGATTTTGACAAGCCTAATTTTTTGGCCAGATCTACTATTGTTAATTGCGACATATCGAAATTCCCTTTGCTTTTTGTCTATAATAATTGTTGGATACAAATAAAGCAATTATCTCTCCAGAATAGCAAATTTTCTTTTTGTTCCCTTTGTTTTAAATCAGCGGGTTATAGGTTTTTCTATTAGCCTACAAAATACAATCTTAAATTCTAGCATTGTCCCACAGATATCATATTGATCAATTCTTGAACCGAGCTCTCCATCCCCTCAGGGAGAATTGGCTCAATCAGATAAAATGTCAATATTAGATGATCAAATTCCACCATCAAAATGCGGATATTTTGTTGATTACGATTATTGATCGCAAATGACCTATTACCGGATACACATGCCAAATAGGAATTAATTATGATAGATTTTGGATTCGTTCTTAGAGAATCTACAAATTTAAGGAGATGGCCACTCCACATCTGCTCCATCTTAACTAAACTTCTTAGTGATAAGTTTGATGAGCCGGTCAATGCAACTTTATCAAAGATGTAACAAACAGCAAATGAATTAATTCCATTCTTCGAATTTTGCAAAATAAACTGCGGAGCGTAAATAGCCTTCCAAACCTTTCGCTTTTCCCATTGTTCCAATGCTAAAAAAACATCTGAAAAAATCAAAAGCTTGAACTCTTCAAAAATGCTTGGGTCTAAACATTGCCAGTCAGGAGGGTAAGCAATATGTATCCGGCTTTCTCTTAGTATTATTGTATTTCCTTGAATGGATGTATCCTCCAATTTTCTTCTCCTTGTTTTAATTGCATTTACAAGCATCGGTTTATCGTTATTTTTAAAATCGTTTTTCTTTACAACAACATTCACTTGCCCAATTATAAACAACACAGTGTGTCAATTAAGTGAATTATGCCTATTAAATGAATAATGAAACTAAATTTACAACAATATTGACAATTAGTAATAAGATTTTGAAAATTCAAAATCAGTTTCTTATATTTAACATAGCTTTTATAACAGCCAAATTATAATTTATTAACCGAGAAAATCCTATTTTTCTATGTATTCCAATATTAAAGTGAACTGGTTTTTCAGTTTGTTGTTTGCGGGAGTGATTGCCACAATTTTTCCTGGCAAAAGCTATGGCCAACGCGTCGATGTATTCCCTTTAACAGGTGGTGCCCAGATGAATATTCCGCTCTATTTAATCCAGCGGGGTGATATCCAGATCCCGATCAATCTCTCCTATTACGGGAATGGAGTTAAGGTGAAAGCCTCAGAGGGAAATGCGGGGATGAACTGGAATGTATCCATCGGTGGCTCAATATCCAGAGAGCTCCGTGATCTCCCTGATGAGATCGATCAAGGTACAGGAGCAGATAGACGTGCTGGTTGGCTATATAATGGAAACGAAGCTAAGATTGCAGCTTTCACTATCGCCAATGACAATAACAAAACAACCTGTCCCGATGAAACCACAGATTTAACCTATCTCCAGACAAATTTTTCATCCCTATGGGATATGGAACCGGATGTTTTTCATCTCAATGCGCCAGGTCTTTCTGCTACTTTAGTCTTTAGAGGAAATCAATTGGTATCTACCGACAAATCCGACCTGAAAGTGAGTTATACTTTGTCCGGTGCGGGCTTTGGTATCCAGAGTATCGTTGTGAAGACGGATCAGGGGCTCATCTATGAATTCAATGTGACGGAGCGTTTTGTTCGTCAGGCAACAAGACCCAATCTCTCCGGTATCCTCTACCAGAAACGACAGTATGATCTTTACAAAAATACAATCGGTTATAATGGCAACTGGTATCTGAGCAAAATAACGGATAATAATGGTAATGATGTGTCCTTTGGCTATAGCGAGTTAGGCCGGATTTATATGGGAAGGGATGTCGCCTTTTATATAGGGGATTCCAATACAAAGACGAAACAGTACAGGATTGAGGATAATTATACGCCGGTATTGCTCACGGAGGTAAATTATTCAGGAAGGCCCGATAATCTAGGAGCCCAGCAGCTTAAAATATCCTACAAGTTCAACGAATATACGCGCACTTACGTCATAAGTGACCTTACTCTGAACTCTTATGAATCGGAACTTATTCCCATAGATCCGCCGGCAAGTTTCTGGAAAATAATCTGGCGCTTGAGTTTCAGCTATTCTGAGGCCACGGCGAATACCAGCGAATCCAGATACCGCCGGTATTTTCTCGATCAGGTCATAGGTTCTACCCACGGAAAAACAATAAATACCAAGTTTGACTATTATGGATTAACAAAATTGAGCGTTCTTGACTATAAAATCGATCTGCCGGACTCTGCCAGTACTCAGCTGGACGCATGGGGTTATTACAACAGCAGTTCTGCTTCCACCCTGAACCCACAGGTCTATCTCAACCCTTCGAGTTCAGCCCACGACCGGATCCGTACCTATTTGCCTTCTGGGCTCACCAGCACTTACCCATACACGCTATCTGGAAATACCCGGTCAACAGATATTAACCGGGTGAAAAATGGCATGCTCCGTAGCGTTACATATGAAAATGGCGGCACTTCGGAGATCACCTATGAACCCCAGCAATTTTATGACGCCCAGGCAGGTGTAGATGTTATCGGTGGCGGTGTAAGGGTCAAGCAGATTACAGATAAAGACGGCTTAACCACCAATGATGGGATACGAACCTATGACTATACTGATCCTGCGACCGGCAAATCCAGCGGAGCTCCTATAGCCCTGCCCCAGTTTGCCTTTATGCAGTCCTCTACGGGAGGCGGTACAACCGAACAGCAATGGAAAGCATCTATTATCAGATCCGATGAAGACCTTTCGGCAGAACCTGACAATATCCTCTATGCTACGGTCAAGCAGAGTTCACCCGACCTGGGGAGTACGTTGTATCGTTTTAGCCGGCCAGCTATGCATTTTGATGTGAGTTCAGCTCCTGACTGGACTCCCAATTGGTCCTATCTTGCAAGAACTGGCTGTGCTACGGTTGGCCTCGTAGCTGCAGACCGTAATACCTATCCCTTTGCCCCGAATATGGATTTTAGTTTTGAACGCGGCCAGTTAATTTCCGAAACATCCTACAACCAGAACGGGCAGAAAGTCAAAGAGAGTACAAATACCTATGTGCGCAGGCAGACACCCGACAGAATGTATGCCCTTAAAATGGAGACGATCGGGAATGCTGTCTACTATACAAAATATCCTGTCCTGTATAATAAGGATAAAGTTGTGCAGAGCCGCAAAGAGGAGCTTTTCAATATCGACGGTACCGTACAGGAAAGCAAGGTAATCGACTATACGTATGGAAGCACGTTGCACAGTTATGCGACCCAGATGACCACCACAGCCAGTGATGGGTCAATCTTGAGAAATAACAGCAAGTTTCTGAAAGACTACAACCTGACCACAGCCACCGATGCGACTGCTACAGCGATGAAACAGCTGCAGGATCGTGGGATCAATATTCCCATCGAGACATGGCGTACCCTGGAACGCAGCGGTACTGTGAAAACGATATCAGCGCAGCTGACCAGATTCAATACATTTACCTGGCAGGGGGTAACCTATCAGAAGCCAGCACAGCAGCTAATTTTCCAGAATGCCGACGGAATAACAGATTTTCAGCAGTCTACAGTACAGGGCGGAAATTTCAGTTCCGATTCACGCTACTGGATCACGACCAATTATACAGCCTACGGTCTAAACGGGAAATTGCTAACATCAGATGATAACCTGGGAAATAATCAGACAATATTGTATACCGGCCACCTCCCCTATGTCCGTGCTGTTGGAGTTGCCGTCAGAGAACTGTCCATAAATACCTTTGAGGATCTGACAACGGACTACGAAAATGGATTCAAACCCGATGCTACAGTGTCCACATATTCATGGAATGAAAATGACGGCCGAACCGGTCAGCGTTCCCTGAATCTTCCAACGGGAACGGTGTTCAGCAGAACCGTTTCAAAAAAAGCGGGTACAGACCGTTATTTACTCTCTTTTTGGGCAAAAGCTCCTAATGCTGGTAATATCACACTGCAGCTTTTTGTGAATGGTGTTTCCAGCCAGAGTATCCAGGTACCTTTTTTGGCAAGTGGAAGCGAATGGAAATTTTATCAACAGTATATTTCTGTTGCTTCAATTTCGGGAGATTTTGTCGCAAAACTGCAGACCTCCCAGAATCTGGCTATAGATGATATTTATTTCTTTCCGGAGCAGACTGCTATAACCGTCAATACTTTAGATTATGATCTAGGTATTTCAACTTCGCAGTCTACGCTGAATGGCGTGACGGAGTTTTATGAATACGATGGTTATGGCCGGTTAAGGCGAACCCTAGATGCTGACCATAATATCTTGGTGGCCAATAGCTATGTTAATAAAAATGATCTAATTGATAGTGTGCTATATATTCACCATGATGGAATAGCAAGCAATAAGCAGATCAATTTTTCGAGTTATGGTTTATTGCGCAATAAGGAAGGAAGCAAGTACATCTGGAATTTCGGGGATGGCACAGCTCCGGTTACAACAAGCAGCGATGATGTTCAGCATATGTACACTACTAATGGAAATTTTGTGGTCACCTTGCAGCAGGTATCTGCACTCTATGGCACATATACGGCATCCAAACCGATTGTGGTGACGCCTTATGACAGTACTGCAAGCGTCGAAGCACACATTGGAGAGATGTCCGGAGGCGAAATTACTGAGGTTAAATTTTATAAGGGGACCAATTTATATCGATCTTTTTCAAAAAATGAGCTATGGTATAACTGGAATGCCAATATTTCGGTTCCTCCCGGGGCTTATACTGTCCAAGTTTATACTTTAGGAGGATATCATCCAGCCTATAGTCCTCAGGGATTTAAGAGCGTACGGTGCAGTTATGGCTCATTGGAGCTCTGTAGGGGAGTTGCTTCGGGTATTTATCAATTTAATGTGGATCTAACAACCCAACCGAGAATTGATTTCAGCGTAAAACTTCAGGATTGTGAACTTATAGAGATCGAATAGTTATGAACACAAAAAATATCATCTTATATCTAATAGGAGTCTGCCTTTCCTACCTATATGTACAAGAAGCAAAAGGTCAGGGACTGTCCCAAAATTTTGTTCAGCAGGATATCATTACGGTAAGTGGAGTAAAGACAATGGATGATGTCCTAGCGCTGGACTATACCAAACGTATGAGCACCCGGAGCTACCTGGACGGATTCGGCAGGCCCATCCAGATCGTACAGCGCCAGGCCAGCCCAATGGGCAAGGACATTGTACAGACGATCAGTTATGACAGGCAGGGCAGGCAGGAAAAAGAGTTTCTGCCCTTTCAGGCCAGTTCGGCTACCGGTGAATACCGCTCTAATGCAGCTGCTGAACAGCAGAGCTTTTATGCAACATCCGGGCAGAAAATTGCCAATGACGGAAAACCTTATACCTCAAGGCTGTTTGAGAAAAGTCCCCTGTCCCGTTTGCTGGAAATGGGGACAACGGGCGAAGGGTTCCAGCCGGGGCAGCACAGCAGCACCTATGCTTATCGGAGCAATACCACTGCGGATGCCGTACGGCGCTGGAATGCTGACGGCACCGCCGCGGCCAATTTTGCTCCGGGAGCACTTCGTGTGGCGGAAACACAGACTGCCGACGGACAAAAGTCACAGTTATTTACCGACCGTGCAGGTAATACGGTACTGCGCCGTTCCTATATCAATGAAACTGTAGAGGGACAGCTGGAAAACTGGCTGGATACCTATTACGTATACGATGATCTTGGACAGGCGCGATATGTTGTTCCGCCGAAAGCTGTTACAGCCATGCGCCAGTCGGGTAACTGGACCCTTACACAATCCCCTATAATCGACCAGATCTATAGCTACCGGTATAACAACAAGGGGCAGGTCATAGAAAAACGGGAGCCTGCAACAGGTGACATTTATTATATCTACGACCCACTTGACCGGGTTGTGCTCGTTCAGGATGCCCGCATACGGGCATCCAATAAGTGGTATTATATCAAATACGATACCCGTAATGTTGCGGTAAGCCAGGGTATGTATACCAATACAGTGTATACCACAAGAGCTACGATGCAGAGCTATGTACAGGGATTGAGTTATGCCGTAAATAGGTCTGAAAAAAGGATAAATACGGCAGCGACAGGGTATTATAGTAATCTTGTGTTTCCCACGACAGCCATAGAGCCACTGAGCTACGTCTATTTTGACGATTATGACCTGGACCGCAACGGTACGGCTGATCACAGCTATGCACCGCAGGGCTTACAGGACGAGATGGCTGCAACATCCTACAGCCAGGGTAGACTGACCGTCGTTCGGCAGCGGAGCGTAGGTGATGGACTCGCCGATATCTGGCTTACCTCTGTTTGTTTCTATAATAAAACGGGAGATGTTATCCAAACAAGAAGAAACAACCATCTGAATACGGCATTGGAGGACAGTGAGACAAAGGTGGCCGATTTTACAGGCAAAATACTGCGCCAGCGAACCGTGCGGAAAGTTCCATCTGCCGGAACGTTGAGTACAGTTACTATAGACGACAGCTATCAGTATGACCATGCCGGCCGCTTTCTCAGTGTCGACGAGAAATATAATAATGGAGCAAATATCCGTATCGCAAGCTACAGCTATAACGAAATGGGACAACTGGTCGATAAGAAGCTGCATAGTACCAATAGCGGGTCAACTTTTCTGCAATCGGTGGATTACCGTTACAATATCCGCGGACAGCTGCTGAGCATCAATAGCAGCAATCTGGGGACCGGGGAAAACAACGATGATAGCAATGACCTGTTCGGTATGGAACTCCTCTATGATAAAGTGGATGCATCTTTGGGCAACACCGCATTTTATAGCGGACGCATTTCGGCCGTGAAATGGAGGGCAAAAACGGCTTCGGACAATAACCCCAGGGAGAAATCCTATCTGATGATTTATGACCTTCAGGACCGCATGAAGTCGGCACAATACAAGGACCGGTTGGGAGCAACAGCCTGGGGCAATACCGGGAGCTTCGACGAAAAAGGACTTACCTATGATGCCAACGGAAACCTGATGACCCTGCAGCGTACAGCGTTAATTTCGGGTGTCAATACAACGATTGACGATATCAGTTACAGTTATACGGGGGATAAAATGACCAATGTCTCCGAAGGTACAACGGGCAGCCTGGGTACCTATGGTTTTCGCAACCTGACAGGAAGTACGACCGCTTATAGCTATGATGCTGTGGGAGCAATTGCAGCTGATCCAAAGAAAGGACTTTCCTTTGCTTACAATGTATTGGGGCTCACAGCAAAAACGACCATTACGACGGCTACAAACAGATACGTTGATTATACCTATACGGCAAGTGGAACCCTTTTGCGAGCCAGGCATTACGACGGCGGGACATTGGTTAAAACCCTGGATTATATTGGCGGATTTGTATATGAAAACGGAGCAATTTCGTATTTTAGCATGGTTGAAGGAAGAGTGCGTAACGTCGGCGGGGTATTGAAGCCGGAGTATATGCTCAAAGATCATCAGGGCAATGTACGGGTCAGCTTTGAAGAGCAGTCGGGGGTGGCGGTCGTCCGTCAGGAAAATAGCTATTATCCTTTCGGGCTACAGTTTCCGGGCACAGTAATACCGAGCGGGGCAAACCGGAACTTGTACAATGGCGGGTCCGAATGGGAGAATGCTTTCAGCAATCTGCCTGATCTTTACCGGACAGACCACCGGATGTACGATCCGGCCCTGGGGCGTTTCTTAAGTCCGGATCCATTGGCGTTGAGCAGTGCGGGTTATGGTACGTACCATTATGCCTACAATAATCCTATGATGTTCAATGACCCATTGGGATTGAAAGCAGCGCCAGGAAGCGGTGGCGGGATAACGGGACCTTATGGAGAATTCTGGAACTATGTTATGTCATTCACTGCCGGTAACGGTGCATACATTACACCGGCCAAGAATGGTTGGGACGTAGCAGAATTCAGTTCATCCGAAGCGGCTTTTTATTTTGCCGCCGGTAGAATGGAGGAAAATAACACTTGGGGACTATATTCTGGTTGGGCAAGTAGTTATGGTCAGGCTGCGAGACGGTATAATAGTTCGAATCCCAATAGAGTTATCTCTTCGCCCAACGGTGGTTACATTACCGTTGGGGGATTTTTTAAAGATGATGGAGGAAAAGATCCGAATAGAATAGCAGGATCCTTCCAGACAATTTATGTGGGAGAGAGTAAAAGGGTCAAAACGCAATCTGGAGAGGGAAACAATGGCAGCATTTTAGATGGGATACAGACAGGGTTAGATATCGCTGGTTTAGTTCCCGGGTTTGGAGAAGTTGCCGATGGCATAAATGCATTGATCTATTTGGGACGTGGTGACTATACCAATGCGGCACTCAGTGCTGCAGCCATGGTGCCTTTAGCAGGGATGGCTGCAACAGGAGGAAAGCTCGCTAAGCGATTTGTTACAGGATTCCAAAAGCATCACCTGATACCAAGAGCTGTATACAGGGACTTCGAAAAAGTCTTAAGCAGCATCAATTTTTCTCTTGATGCTGGAGCGAATTTAAAAAAATTGCCGGCGCCGTTTCACGGAAACCATCCTGCTTATTCTGATAGAGTTAGAGATGGAATTAATGAGTTGATAAAGGATGGGAACTTAAATTTACCAAGTATAGAAAATTTACAGAAAACACTAAGAATGGAAATCAATGATATCTATTTTGGAAACCAATTTGAACGCATGAATGACTATTATAAAGCTTTAAAATAGAAATGATGAATTATTATCAACTGAGTATTGTATCAGACCCGGAAATAAAGGGCGTGACAACCGGATTAGGCCAGGTTGAATTAGATAAGGACAATCCGATTACAGAAAAGCTAGCAACCTTTTTCTCTGGAATCGATTACTGGACAAGAAATAAATATATTCCAGATTTTGAAATTGAGGGTTGTACAGCCTCTCTTTACAAGAAAGCAAAGCTGACTGATTTTCTTGATTTTTCACCGTTCTTGTTTACTTGTCCTTTTATGTTGAGCGAAAGAGCTGTAAAGGTATTTTTAAAGTTTAATATACAGAAATATTACACTTATCCAGTAACTCTATTTGACAAAGGTAAACCACTACAGGAAAAATATGAGCTCTTTTGCTGTCCTCTATTACAATATGATATAGTTGATTTTGAAAAATCAATATTCTATAAACCAAAGGGGCTGTACGAGAAAACTTATCTGAATGTAAACGATAATGAGGAGTACAGAAAGCATAGTGGAAATATACGAGCTGAAGAACTTGTTCTAAATCCTAATTTTGATACTTCTTTAGATTTTTTCTGTGGCAGGATTGGCGGAATGTATGTTTCCGAGGGATTAAAGAATGCCATAGAAAATTTAGGATTGACAGGTGTAAAAATTTATGAGGATAAGGAACCGCGGATTGTTATTGCTTAACTGAGGTTTCATGAATTATTATCAACTAAATATCGTATCCGACCCGGAAATTAAGGGCGTGACAACCGGATTAGGCCAGGTTGAATTAGATAAGGACAATCCGATTACAGACAAGCTAGCAACCTTTTTCTCAGGAATAGATTATTGGGTAAGGAATAAATATGTTCCAGATTTTGAAATTGAGGGTTGTAAAGCCTCTCTTTACAAGAAAGCAAAGTTGACTGATTTTCTTGATTTTTCTCCGTTCTTATATACTTGTCCTTTTATGCTTAGTGAACAGACTTTGGACGTATTTGAAAAGTTCAATATACAGAAATATTACACTTATCCAGTAACTCTGTTTAATAAAGGGCAACAACTGCAGGAAAAATATGAGCTCTTTTGCTGTCCCAAATTGCAATATGATATAGTTGATTTTGAGAAATCGATATTCTATATAAAAAAAGGATTGTATGAAAGAAAACATATAAATTTCAATAATGATGAGGAGTTTAGAACCTATCCCGAGAATGCAAAGGTTGAAAAGCTGGTTTTAAATTCCAAATTTGATACTTCTTTAGATTTTTTTTGGGGTCGGATCGGAGGGATGTACGTTTCCAAGAGACTAAAGGATGCCATAGAAAATTTAGGATTGACAGGTGTAAAAATTTATGAGGATAAGGATCCACAGATTATTATTGCTTAACTGAGATATCATGAATTACTATTCTGTGAAAATTGTATCAGATCCAGAAATTAAGGGCGTGACAACCGGCTTGGGACAGGTTGAATAAGATAAGGACAATCCAATTACAGAAAAGCTAGCAATCTTTTTCTCTGGAATAGATTATTGGGAAAGGAACAAATTTGTACCAGATTTTGATATTGAGGGATGCACAGCCTCTCTTTACAAAAAAGCAAAGCTGAATGATTTTCTTGATTTTTCATCGTTCTTTATTACTTACCCATTTATGCTTAATGAACAGGCTTTGGACGTCTTTAAAAAGTTTAATGCCAATTTCGAAGAGTGTTTTACATGGCGTTTTGTGTCTATAGCACTAATACTGTATTCGGGTTGTCTTCGTATTGTGTTAGTATCACCTTCGGCTGTGGAGAATCTTGCTACAGCTATTGATCGAAAGTTGACCAAGTAATTCCTGTTCAGGGTCTGGTCAATAGCTGGTCAATAGCTGTACCATATCTGTATCGCATCCGAATAAGATACGAATCAGGTACGAATCTTTCCCCGCTATTTGATCAAAAAATTGTGAAAAGGTGCTTAGCAGATTTTACTGCCCAAGACAGGGTAATACAGATCTACCTAGTTGTAGAATGACTGATCAGTAAACAAACAGGCCTAACAAAAAATCTTGTCAGGCCTGTATCGAAAACTAGTCTTAAAGACTAAAATTTTCTAAAATCCCATTCCCCGCGATAAGGACGACTGCGCAGGAGATTGGCGTATTCATTGTCAAACTGTTCTTTCTGTGGATTCCATTTTAAATCTTTTTGAAGTTCATACGCAATATTAATCGCATTGCATACAGAGCTCGTCCGATGGCCTACCTCTACATCGCAAATTGGTTTACTTCTCTTTTTTATGGCGTCGACCCAATCCTGGTAATGGTTGTCGCTGTAATAGAGACGACGATCAGAAGAGGTCAGTTTAAGATCGGCCAAATTTTCGGGATTCGAACGGATAAATTCCCGGCTCACTTCAATTTTGCCTTTTTCACCTATAAACTGTATCGCATTATGTACCCCCCATTGCACATGGTTTACCCGAACACCATTGGCATAGCTAAAGGAGAGCCCACTATTGCTATTAGCGGCTTTAGGCGGGTTGAACGCTACCGGGCCAGATTCATCCATACCCAGTGCCCATTGGACGATGTCAAACATATGTGCTCCCCAATCCGTAATATAACCACCACCGAAATCACGGTAACCTCGCCACCAGGCCCATTTATCATCTTCGATGGGTGGACTTAAAATCGGATTGTAGCCACGGTAAGGCGATGGACCTACCCACATGTCCCAATCTAGATAATCTGGAGCAGGCATGGAAGGAAGATCACATTGTTTGACCGGTTCACCAACTGACACGTTGATCTCCTTGATCTTACCGATATAACCATTGAGGACCAATTCTGCAGCCTGCCTAAAATTGTAGGAAGAACGCTGCATGCTGCCCGTCTGAAATACACGTTTATATTTTCGGGTTGCATCGACCATTGCACGGCCTTCGGCAATGGTCAATGCAAGGGGTTTCTCACAATAAATATCTTTGCCAGCTTTAGCCGCATCGACCGCAATCTGTGCGTGCCAATGATCTGGTGTTGCAATGACAACAGCATCAATATCTTTTCGATCCAATAGTTCCCGATAATGGTGATAGGCCTTGATCTCGGTCTGTACTTTTGACAATTCCGTTTGTTTTTTCGTTGTCGCAGCAATAAATGCTGCTAACTTATTACGGTCTACGTCACAGGCAGCCAGACTTGCAATTTCCTTGCAGCGATTAAGGCCATTCATCAAGGTATAGGATTGTTTCCCAACACCAATAAAACCGAGATTAATCCGGTCACTTGGTGCCAGAAATCCATTTCCACCCAATACAGCGCGGGGGACGATTGTAAATGCCAAGGATGATACAATTCCTTTTGCAATAAATTCTCTTCTTTTCATTCTTAATTTATAATTTATTTTCTGCGCGTACTTAGAGGCATTTATTTAATCCCTGACGGCAAAATGGTTTATGTATCGATAATTTGTTCGGGTTTTCTTAAAGATAGTTTATTCTTGAATCGGAACCAAAGTGATCGAAGCAATCTCAGGCAAAGTATCGCCTTCGATGGCTGTAGCCTGCAAAATCACCTTCGTACTGGGCTCACCAATTACTTGCTGGGATACCTCAATGGTCCCCATAGCCACTTCCTTAAATTTAGCTTCTTTTTCAGCTACAAACGTCCATGGAAGCTGCTGACCGAGCATCGAGAGCACAATTTTTCCATGCTGCTTGCTATTCGCTAAATAATTGACGAGCACACGATACTTACCCGGTTTTTGAATTTTGATATCCCAAAAAACTTTATCCGCAAGGTCTTTCCACTGACCTATGGCATTCGGGCGATTTGGATCATGGGTATGCGCGCCAATAATTTTTAATCCCTTTCCTTCCTGTAATTTTGCATTATTTGCGTTCATCACGATACGTCCATCTGCCTGTGTCTGGGTCAGGCTTTCCTCAACAATTGGTTTTCCCTGGATTTCGACCACAATAACCTTCGGTCCTTTCTTCCTGTCGAAGATATCGACAGGAATTGTTGGTCTTCCGTTTTCTAAATTGGATTTTAACCTCATTTTAGGTGAAGCTAGGGCGTAGACAGCCGTCACTTTATTTTTGATGGGCAGATTTATTTTTCCATCGGCCGGACGATCAAAAACATGCAGATACAGCTTCCCATTTTTTTGGGTACAATACCCCCAATCCAAGGCTTGAAAAGGGCTCGCGGTGGTACCGTAAATAGATTCGCCATTGACCTTCATCCATTCCCCGATTTGCTCCATAATCCGCACCGCGGGTTCAGGAATAGCTCCATCTCCATCGGGCCCGACATTTAACAAGAAATTACCCCCTTTACTCACCGTTTCCACAAATAATTGCATGATCTTGGGAAAGCTTTTCCAATTTTGATCATGAGCACTATAGCCATAACTTTCATTCATGGTATGGCTTACCTCCCAGTACATACCTGGCAAACCTGTCGGTGGAATATATTTCTCTGGCGTTCCGATATCACCATTCTTATTTTCGAGTCCATTCCAGAATCGATTATTGATAATGATATTCGGTTGCCATTTGATCAGATCTGTCAAAATATGTTTGGTTCCCCATGCTTCGCCCTCGTGCTGTTTGCTACTAAAATCTGGCCACAACATGTCTAGCCGCCCGTAATTTTGTGCAAGTTCTTTAATTTGGCCATAGAGATAGGCTTTATAGCGTTCATGATCTGGCTGGTAATTATCCACATTCGGATTCAACTGAAAGGCTTCATAAGAATCGGGATGTTGCCAATCCAGAAGCGAATAATAAGCGCCTACTTTCATTCCCTCCTGACGGAAAGCATCCATAATTTCGTGGTAAAGATCCCGACCTTTTGGCGATAAATTTGCCGTACCCGTTACCTCATTTTCCAGCGCATAGGGTTGCTGGCTATTAAATAAGCTAAAGCCTTCGTGGTGGCGGGAGGTCAATACCATATACTTCATTCCAGTTTTTTTAGCGAGCTGCGCCCAGGACTTCGGATCGAAAGAGCGTAATGTAAATTTAGGTTTCAAGACCTCTGCGTATTTCTGGCTGGGAATCTTTCCCCAGGTCTGAATCCATTCAGCATAATGCTGTGGATATTGTTTTCCTTCAAAAGAACCTCCGGCAGCACTGTAAAGCCCCCAGTGGATAAAGAGTCCAAATCGGGCTTCCTTAAACCATTCCATCCGTTTATCTTGTGTCTCCTGCCAGCCAGCCACTCCTTCATAAGGTGGCGACTTGGTCTGTGAAATAGCTGCATTGGTCATACACAGCAACATTCCCACTGCTGCTGCACATTTCCACTTAAAAAAATTGATTTTCATCATGATATAGATTTATACATAAAAGTTCATTGGCAATAATGATTAAACACAGGTCATCAGAAACCCAGTTTGTTTATTTCCTCCTGCATGACATCATAAGACTTTAGTGCATCCTCCAATGGAATGCCCTTGGCTAATCCGGGTCGTTTATGGCCTGTAAAAGTCAGCCAAGCGTCTTTCATGATCGTCTGCCTTTTTAAAACAAGCGCATATAACTGGCGGAGTTTGGGTTTATCGCGCAAATTGTCTTCCCAGGTGCTTTCAATTGAAAAGTCTGGCATCAGATGCTTAACAATTTCCCTAGCCATGAGCCAGTGGCCCAAATCGCCGGGATGAACACCATCTGCCGCTAGCCTAAATTGAGTATCTTTCTCGATACCGGACTCCAAATATCGACGCATGGGAAAATGGAGGTCAATGATTTCCCCGGATTGTTTTTGACCATAATTAATCAGCCATTCGGCATAGCGATCCAATACCTTATTATATCCATTGAGCCGGAGTTTCAAATCATCTTGAACGGGAGGAGTCATCCATATGATACGTTTGACCCCCTGATTTGCAAGTCTTTTTTGCAGGCGTATAATTCCATTTTTGTAGGCTTCAAAGCGCGTGGAATCAAAAGGCAGATAGATTCCGTCGTTCATGCCATAACAGACGAAAACCACCTCAGGTTTGATTTTATCAAGCACATTGTCCAGTCGATCAAATAGACAGGGGCGTGGAAATTTTCCCTCAGCATGATTCGGCTCACTAAGTCCAGATACGGTCTCACTTGGTAGCCCCGAGTTAATAAATTGAGGTTTCTTTTTCGGATGACTGCTCAGGAATAAACTTTCGGTCATGGCGACATATTGCCCTGCATAGGTAATGCTATTTCCTAAAAAAAGAACTTTCTTTCCTTCATTCCAAGGAAACTGATTGTCCTGTTTTTGTCCAACAGCTTGCACATACCATAAGCTTAAGCAGAAGAGCAGCGATAAAACGCGCATTTTTTTTGTAGTTAATAATAGATTCAACATCGTTATAATTGATTCGGCCAATATTCGAATTAGCCTAGTTTTATTTTGAGCGCGTAACCCAGACTGCTATTCTGCATCTTCTTGGGTAATTTCAACTGCAATCCACGGTCATCCTGCTCGAAATGGACCTGACCAAACCCTAAGATTTCCACTGATTTCACTTTCGCTTTATTTTGGTTCAGGGCGTGTATATTGACAACCCCATTCTTCGGCAACACCAGAGCCATGACATATATAAAATCATTTTTTTGGGTAAACCAAAAATCAGAAGCCGTAAAAGATGCCCTAAATCCTTCTCTCTCCCGTTGCTCGGTATCCGTTATCCGAATAACTGTAGGTCCCTCATGCGCAGTGATCCATGGGGATGTCCCATAAATCGCTTCACCATTAAGTTGCAACCATTTCCCTAATATAGCAAGATTATTTTTTACCGGCGCAGCTATATTCCCTTCTGCATCGGGTCCAATATTGAGCATATAATTGCCACCTTTACTGACAATCTCCAAAAGCCAATAGCGCAATTCGTCTACATTTTTCCAATCATGATCGTAGGATTTATAGCCCCAGGAATGATTGAATGTCCCGATAGCCTCCCAAGGTTGGTTAAAATGTTCCGAAGGATCTGGAATCCGATTATCTCCAGGAATGGAATAATCGCCCATACCATTACCAATCCGTTCGGAGACAATAACATGTGGATTGCAATCATAAACTGTTTTATAAAACCGAAAACTTTGTTCCGCAGTCATCAGTCCCGGCATATCAAACCAGATATATTTCAGCTGTTTGAATCGCGTCAAAATTTCCTTTACTTGGGGAATTGCTTTTTCGTTGAGATACGAAGGAAAAGAATTTTCACTGGGATCCCAAAGATTGGCACCGAAAGCGTCAGTTTTGGTATAGGCAAGATCATGCCGTGCCTTCGTTACCCTATATTGTGCGTCGCTACCATCCCTCCAATCAATATTCTGTGAATAATAGACGCCAAAATCGAGTTTATGCCGAAGACAGGCATCATAAAGTTCCTGAATGATATCGCGTTTAAAGGGCGTAGCCTGTATGCTATTGAATGAACTGACCTTTGAATCATATAACGCAAATCCATCGTGATGCTTACTCGTCACAACAAGATATTTCATTCCTGCATCCTTGGCCATTTTAACAATGTTATCGGCATCAAAAGATTCTGGCGAAAATTGGTCTGCTAATTTGGCATAGGTGGATCGCGGGATTTTTGCGACCAATTGAATCCATTCGGCGACACTAGGACTTCCTAGATCTTCTATTTTCTGTCCGTTCCATATACCTGCAGGGATTGCATACAGTCCCCAGTGGATAAACAGGCCAAATTTTTGTTGTTGAAAATCTTTGAGTGCCTGTTCCTTCTGTCTATTCATATCCTGCCATTCCTTCATCAGCTGCGCAAGTCGATGTCTTCGCTTGTTCCAGCGCGTTAAGGCTTCTAAATAATAATAGTCTGCATACACCAAAGGCACATCAATTTCTCCTTTATGTGGAATACTACCCACACTATGTTTTAAGATAAACAGACCATTTCCTCCAACTTCACTTGCGTACTTTGGCGAGCCTAATGATCGCAAAATCTTTTCAGCCAGATCCAAATAATCCTGCTCTTGTCCCGGCTCCATATATTCAACCAGTTCTAAAAGTGCCGATGCCGTGACAGCAGCAGCGGATGCATCACGCGGAACAGTCCTAAAATCTTCTTTTCGGTAGTCCCAGTTTGGAATAAATCCCGCTTGATCGACATCAAAGTCCCACAAGGGAACCCCATCTTCAGGCAAGCGCGGATGTCGTGCATAAAAGTCCGCCATTTTTAGTGCAGCCTGTAAAAACTTAGGATCCTTCGTTTCGCGGTACATCACAACAAATCCATACAATCCCCAAGCTTGCCCTCTAGCCCAAGCGGAATTGTCCGAAAAACCCTGTGCAGTCTCCCTGCTCAATACAGCACCTGTTTTGGGGTCATAGGTAACCACATGATAAGAACTGTAATCTGATCGGTATTGATTTTTTAACGTTGTTTCTGCATGTCGAATAGCGGCATTCCGATAGACAGAATCACCGGATAATTTGGAAGCCAAAAAAAGAAGCTCCAAATTCATCATATTGTCGATAATGACAGGGAATTCATATGTATGCTTACCGTCCCAAGAGGAAAATGTATCCCAAGACTTGATCGCTCCAACCTTTGCATTGAAACGGGTCAATAAAGATTTGGCACTCTGGATCAAGATCGATTTGAAAGCCGTATCACCAGTCAATCGATAAGCATTGCCATAACTGCAATTCATGACAAAACCAATATCATGGTGATGTGTATTAAATTGATTTTGACGTAAGGAATTCGTCCATTTTAATGCCGCATCACGCCATTGATCATCCCCCGTATACTCAAAAACATACCAAAGACAGCCCGGCCAAAAGCCACCAGTCCAATCTCGGATATCGGTAAACGTTGTTTTTCCACTGGGATCTGCAGATCGCGGATACTTTGTTAGATCCTTATGCGCTTGATACAGTAAAGCATACTGTTGCTCCGCTAAATCAAATCCGTTGTTTACAAAATCAGTTGTATCAGCACGGAGATAAAAGGGATAAAAAAAAATCAAAAAATAAATGATATATAAGCGATATCTGAAAACTATCATCTTTAAGTTTATGTTACAGTCGGCCGAGGGGAATGCGGTCTATATCCCCCTCGGCTTTAATTAAAAAATGAAAAACTAATCTATCCACCCAGGGTTTTGCACCAGATTCACATTCATCTGTATTTCTGAAGTCGGAATAGGCCATACCGTTAAGAAATCACCTTTATAGCTATAGTTTCCAACATTTGTTCCCCAGACTTGCTTACGTCCATTGCCTGCTTGAAATACCGTCTCTTTCCAGGTTCCCCATCGTAACTCGTCAAAGTAATTAATCCCCTCATTCGGGAACTCCACACGACGTTCATTCCGAATGCGTGTACGTAAATCTTCCTTTCCGCCAACAGTGGTTGCTGCATTTGAATTTAACAGTGCAACACCTGCCCTTTGTCGTACTTCGTTGACTTTAGCAATGGCCTCATTCAATTTACCATCTTCATTCAATGCTTCGGCCCACATCAATAAGACATCAGCATAACGGAAAATCGGAAAATCGATAGGCCCATAATTGCGATCCACAATCTCATTGACTCCTTCGGCGACAAATTTTCGATAGAAATAGAAGAAATTAATCTGCGTATCACTCTGAATATCGCCATCTACCTGTGCCTGCCCCCGAAATGGCCAGCGCATAAACTGAAGACTTTCCACATTCGTAAAATTATACGCTCCTCTAAAAGTGGAATAGGGTGTCACAATATTTGCCTGTAAACGTGGATCACGATTTTCATAGGCTTTTTTGATGCGCTCCTCATTACCTTGCGGCAGATAAAGGCTCATTTTTGCTCCCCTTAATGCCGCCGCTGCCTTCTCCGCTTCCGTTAGGTTGTTCCGTAGAAAAAATACCTCTCTTTCATTTTCAGTTAAGTCTGCATATCCTGGAATTATTTTATCCCACTCGAATTTGGATCCATCACTATTTTCATAGAGATCTACCAAATGAGGTGAAGGCATATAGTAATTCCAGCCTCGCGAATACACCGAGGGCCAGCCACAAAACAATTGCATGTTATTTCCATATCCCGACTCACTCCGATGCTGAATAGAAAAAATCATTTCTGGACACTGCTCATTAGCTTCTTTAAACAGTGCTTTATAATCGCCAAAGAGTGTGTGACCAGCATCTTTTACTTTCTGAAAATCAGTCGCCGCTTTTGCCCATTCCTTTCGATAGAGATAAATTTTACCCCGTAAGGCATAAGCCGCCGCTTTGGTTGCATGCCCATAATTTGCATTACCTGCGGGGTAACGATCTGGGAAATTGGTTTCGGCAATACAATCGTTCAGGTCAGCTAATATTTGATTCCAGACTTCCTCTTCCGAATTACGTCCTTTAATAGCCTCCGCCGCCGTAAAAGGCTCAAGATAAATCGGCACTCCCTTGTAGAGTTGGTTAAGTCTAAAGTAAAAATAAGCGCGTAAGAATTTAGCTTCAGCAATATATTTGGCTTTCTTTTCCGCTGTTGAAGGAGATTTTACCGGAATATTCTTTAGCGCATCATTTGCACGCTGAATTCCTTCGTATTGAATCTTCCAAACATTCAAAAATAAGGGATCTCCTGCGGTAATTGTTCCCGTCAGTAAGGGTTCATCAAAACGCGCCTGTCCTGTATATGAGAAACGGTCAAATTGATAGAGCTCGTAAGGTGAGATCAGTCCACTATGCCCCATCAGGAGCCTAAATGAGCTATAGATTCCCGCAACGCCCAAGTCGGTTAAATTATCGGTTGTCCACATCGTTGCCGTGGAGACCGATGAATACGGCGAGGTATCTAAAAGATCTTTTTTACACCCCATTATACTAGTTAGCAACACTAGCGCTATAATTTTTTTCATCTTTTTCATTCTTATCATTCGGATTAAAAAGTAAGATTTAGACCAAGTGAATATTGGCGCATGGTTGGATAATTGGCGGTTGTTCCAATTTCTGGATCTAGCCCCGGATATTGCGTCCAGGTCAGCAGATTTTCGCCCGCCAAATAAATACGTAGTTTAGCCATTGAGAGTCGGCTGGCCAAGCTTTCTGGAAATGTATAACCAAGTTGGAGATTACGCAATTTCACGAAAGAAGCGTTATACAAATAGTAATCGCTTGTCCGACCATTCTGCGCATCTGTCTCAGCTTTTAAACGGGGATAATACCCATCGGTCCGATTATTGGGATCTGCGGGATTCGCTGCATTATAGTAATAATGATTGTTGGCTACCAAAGCCGGAACAGATTTACCTTGCGCGACGATGGATGAATTGAGATAAAGTTCATTCCAATAATAAGACATTCCTGAAGACGCAGACCAGATCATAGAGGCATCGAACCCTTTATAAGCCATGTTGACACTAAGCCCATAATTAAAAGCGGGTGTTTCTCTCTTACCCATAAATCTTTGGTCATACACATTCCCATAAATACCATCGCCATTCATATCCGAATAAATCAAATCACCATACCAGATCTTGGTAGGGTCTATGCCGTCGGCAGGCTGGAATGAATAACCTGCGGCTACCATTGCTTTCAGCCAGTCCATATCCTGTTCTGTACGGATCATACCATCCCGCGGCCCACCGTTTTTATCAACAGAACCATCAGCTAAAAAGTGATTTCCCGCCCCCTTATACACATTATACAAATAGAATTCATTGATTTCGTGCCCTTCGATAATCCGCTGGTTGACACCATTAGACACCATACCAATATTCGACTGATAAACACGATTACCAGCAGCATCCGTTACATAGCCTTCTGATAGTGCACCCTTATATTTCTCTACCCGATTGGTATTGTAGGCAAAATTGGCTGATATGCCGAATTTAAATTCATTGATCTTATCTTGATACCCCAAGGTCAGTTCAAGTCCACGTTTACTGACTTCGGCGATATTCATCGTCGCCGCGGTAGCGGTTCCTGTTGTCGCTGGAATCGTCGGAACGTAAAGGATACCATCCGTATAAGCTCTATAGGCGTCAAATTCGACTGTCAATTTATTTTTCCAGGCTGTAGCTGTAAAGCCCACATTTGTGGTGGTGGTGGTTTCCCAGTGCAGCAGATCGTTGCCCAATTTAGTTTGTGCTAAACCACGAACAGCCTGATTATTGAACGAGTAATTGACAGTACCATACGCAGGAAGATGGTCGTAATTACCCGGAGAGGCGTTATTTCCTGTTTTCCCCCAGGAAGCTCTTATCCGCAAGTCATTCAGAAAAGATTTAAGTGACGTCATAAATGATTCCTCCGAAATACGCCATCCTGCGGAGAATGCGGGAAAGAAGCCCCAGCGTTTGGCGGTGCCAAACCGCGATGATCCATCGTAACGTACAACTGCTTCAGCCAAATATTTATTCGCGTAGGCGTAATTAGCTCTTCCGAAAAAGGAACGCAGTCCATAATCAAGCTCATCACCCGTAATGGAACTCATCGTCGTCGCCGAGTTAAACGTTGTTAAATCGGGATGCACAAGGCCAAGTTTGGCCGCACCAATATTATATTGGTTGAAATATTGCTCATTATAACCTAAAATTCCGCCCACATCATGTTTACCAAAAGAACCTGAGTAGCGCAATACGTTATCAATGATCACATTGTAGCTCTTTGTCAATCCATATTGGGTTGTTATTTGCCCCGAAGACAGTGCTGCTGTGCTCAATTTGTTCGTTGCGAAATTCCATTTTTCATAAGGCACCTGATGGGAATTGGTCTCGGTATAGGCATAATTGTAATTTATCTTTGATTCAAACTCCAGGCCCTTCATCAGATTTAATTTCGCAAAAATTGTCGTATTGAATCGATTGACTTGATTCTTCCCGCCCATCCCATGGAGAAAAGCCAATGCATTATTTGCTGTAGCGGACTCTTCGGCAGCAGCTGGAAAACCATAAGCTCCATTATAATAAGGATAAACACCAGGTACAGTTTGAGTTTGGTAGGAATATGCTGTAGCAACATCGGCTACACTCAAGTTTTGCAGATCGCCAAAGGTCTGCGTTCCTACAGTCAAAAACTTAGCAACTTTCGATTGCAAATTGATACGCATACGTATCTTATCCGCTCCAGTTTCAGGCATCGTACCTGGATTGTTGAAATATCCTACTGAAAAGAGGTATTGCGTATTGTCGTTGCCACCATTTAAGGACAGATTGTGATTTTGTAAAAGCTTCCGTTGTCCAAAAAGTACATCGCCCCAATTGGTATTTGGATAAGCGACCTCATTTGGAATACCAAATTCGGTTAGCCCTGTTGGATTTTTCTTTGCTTCTTCCCAAAGATTGATTGTCGCATCTGTATACACAGCTGCCCGTCCCAAATTTTTAAAACCTTCATTGACTAGGCGCATATGCTGCGCATAATCAGTAATAAATTCGGGCACATTATTAGGTCGAAGCATAGAGACCATTCCGGTATAGGAGACATTATTTTTCCCTTTGGCGCCCTTTTTAGTTGTAATTAGAATAACACCATTGGAGCCTAAAGAGCCATAAATTGCTGCTGTTGCAGCATCTTTTAGAATAGAAATTGATTCCACATCATTGGGATTTACTGCATCCATAGATCCTACGATACCATCGATGACGACTAAAGGTGACGTATTGTTCAAGGTTCCCTTTCCACGGATAAGGATATTAGCGCCATCGGCCCCCGGTTTTCCCGTTGAGGTCTGCACATTAACTCCTGCTGCAAGCCCTGCTAAAGAAGATGTTAACGTAGAGGTGGACCGATTTTCCAATGAGCTTCCGCTCACCGTTGATACGGCACCTATCACATTGGCTCGTTTCTGGCTACCATAGCCCACAACAACCACCTCATCCAGACCACTTACCACCTCTTGAAGCACAATGTTCAATTCTGCGTTGCCAGTGATACTTTTTTCTAAACTTTGATAGCCTACATTCGAAAATACCAAGGTACCTTTCGAAGCAGGCAACTGAATCGTAAACCTTCCATCTTGATCCGTAACCGTGGAAATGTTTGTTCCTTTCACTGTAATGGTTGTTCCTACAAGGGCCTGTCCTTTGCCATTGACGACCTTGCCGCCGATACTCCGCTGCAGTTCTTCTTTACGATCAGAATTTAGCAGATTTCTTTTGGGTTTTATCACAATCACTTCATCTTTTTTTACCCAGTCCAGATCCAACGGTGCGACAATTGCATCTAATGCTGCTTCCAATTTGGCATGTTGTATGTTGACAGACAAACGAGTCTGCGCCAACGACTTCCCATTTAAGAAAAAATTGATCCCTGTCTGTTTTTGGAGATCACGCATGACTTCGTTTAAAGTCACATGCTTTGCGGTTAGATTTATGGTCTGTGCATTTCCTTCTGCAAACAGCTGCATCGCTGTCAGTAAGGAAATGAGTACGATCAATTTCATAATCAGTATACTTCGTAAAGTTAAACTCCACGGGTGTAGCCTAACAAATGGATAAAAAATCATATGTTTGTACGGTTTGTATTATTTATAAATGGTTATCAAAAATTTGCCCTCGGGCAACACTTGTAAGTATATGCAGCCAATTCGAGGCAGTGCCCCCCAGCACTGCCTTCTTTGTCTTACCTATACCCGCTATCCAGCTTAAGTAGAATCTATAATCAGGTCTCTTTTCATCATTTTTTAGGGTTATTATTATTTTTGTGGTATTACGAATAAAATGGTATTTCCCTGGTCCTTGCTTAATTCAAAACGAAGACCACCTTCTTCCAATACATCGAGGACTTCACGGAGTGGCTTGTTTCGTTTGATACGACCATAGAAATGTGTTTGTGCCGCTTCGCCCTTATACCTCACTTCTACATTATACCAGCGACCAATCTGCTGCAGTGCATCCGACACCGGTGTTTCGTCAAAATAAAACAAGCCATCTTTCCAGGCCGTGAACGGCTCTGTATCTACATTTGCAACTTGTATATTTCCTTTATTGGTATTAATCGATTGCTGACCAGGTCGAAGGTATATTGCCTGTGAAGCGTGATTATCGTTTGATAATTTGACCTTCCCTGTGATTAAGGTCGTCTTAATCGCCGTATTTTCCGGATAAGCATTCACATTGAATGCTGTCCCAAGCACCTCAATTTTCTGTCCTTTACTGAGCACTTTGAAAGGTCTGGAGCTATCTTTGCTCACCTCGAAAAAGGCCTCTCCCAACAGGATAACTTTTCGTTCATTTTTGGCAAAGCTCATCGGATATTTTAGAGAAGAGGCAGCATTAAGCCATACTTTTGTGCCGTCAGGTAAAGTAATTTGATACATCCCCCCAAGCGGTGTGGTCAACTCCAACGTAACCTTACTTGGATCCACTTTCAGGCTTTGTTTACCTAAACCATCAGCAATAGATTGTCCATTTTGATAGGTAATACTTTCCCCCATCACAATACCCGACGCCTGCTTATCGAGTTCCAAAAGTGTACCATCTGCCAAGCGAAGCGTGGCACTGGTTCCGCCAGGCTTTACAGCATCGCCCTTTGTATCATTCAGTCCAACCAGGTTCCTGTCCCCCTGGACAAGGCTCGTCTGCTGCTGCCAAAATACCATTGAAAAAACAAAGAGCAATAGACAAGCCGCAGCAGCCCAATAGGGCCATCGTATTGAGAGAATGGTTTTCTTCGGGATCGGCGTATTATCTTCCGCTCCTTTTTCCAATAAGTTATCGTTACCTTCTTTTCCTTGCTGGATTTGTTTTTTGATGGTTTCGAGCATTATTTTCAATCTCGATTCGTTCATTTTACTTACAGACGAAGGTTGTAGTAAACTAGCGATTATAGCCCGATCGATAGCATCCTGATCACTGGTGCCAGTAGTAGAAAGCGCATGCTGTAGCCATTCGATCTCCTCGAGCGAACAGTTCCCTTCTTTATATTTTTGAAGTAATTGGTCTATTTTAGATTTATTGGTCTCCACTGAACTGTATTTTAAAGTAAATACACACAGCGTGAAATAAAGGTCTGCTCCAGAATTTTTTTTTATTTAGTCGAATAGAGAAGCAATGCCAATAACAATGACGAAAAGCCACTATCCTGCAATGCGCCATTTCGTATAAATTTATTCGCCTTGACAATATGGTCACGTACAGTAGCAATAGAAATGCCCATTTCTTCTGCGATCTCCTGATAGCTTTTGCCTTCCAGCTTCGACAGCCTAAATATCTTTTGCCGCTGTTTGGGTAATTTGCTCAACAAGTCCTCTACTAAGATCATGGCTTCTTTCGAATCCAGCACTTTATCAATGGTATTTTCGGATTCCGATTGTCCATAAGCGAGATGAATCTCTGACTCCATCTCTAATTTCAGACGCCGCTTGAAATTAAAAGTAATATTTCGTGAGCAGGTGAACAGAAACGCGGCGAAAGATTGCTCGGGATCTATTTTCGATCTATTTTCCCAGATACGCAGAAAAACGTCCTGAAGTAAGTCTTCGGCAGTGGTTTCATCTTTCAGAAACTTAAGAATATTGGCGTAAATAATTTGGCTATAGCGATGGTACAAAATATCAAACGCCTGCATATCCCCATGATGGAGTAAGCACAAGAGTTCTTTCTCAGGCAGATTTTGATCGATGTCCATAATTGATTATTCTAGCCATGAAGTTAATTACTTCGCTCCAATAATTCAAATCAAATTTCTCTATGTCAGTTAACTTATGCTATTTTTTTCTTAATTTGCAGTAGCTAGCCCCCCATAGCAAAACATCAACACACACAAATCCATTTAAAACCATGCAAAACTTACTATATTTTTTTTCGGTTCTCAACCGTTCAATGCCCAAATTTTCAAAAATAGGGTTCACATTGCTGATTGTGCATTTTATCGCAAATCCTTCTTTTAGTCTCGCTCAATCCCTTATGCACCCAACTTCACAGATCAACTTTGTAAAATCACAGATCAGCAAAAAGTCCCAGCCGGTATATACCGCTTATAAGCAATTGACTACTCTGGCAGATTCGATCCTGTTGACTGAACATCATGCTGTCGAAGATTTTAGCGTCCCTGGCTTCTATAGCGATAAAGAAGGCCAACGTGCAATGGCAAAACAACTCCATGCAGACGCTTTTGCCGCTTATTGCACGGCCCTCGCCTATACGTTGAACGGGGAAAAGAAATATGTACAAAAAGCCCTATACTTCATGAATGCTTGGGCCACCATCAATAAAAAATATTCCCAGTTTGACGGGCCAGTTGTTCTTTCTTATGCAGGTGTCGGATTAATGATTGCGGCTGAACTTCTTAAAAACGATCCGTTCTGGGCAGAGAACGATCTTAATCAGTTTAAAAACTGGACGATCAACGTCTATCAAAAAGCGACTCATTTCTTACGCGAACGGGCCAATAATCTTGCAGACTGGTCGAGGTTCGCAAATTTGCTTTCAGCAAACTTTCTCGATGACCAAAAAGAGCTTTCTTTTACAATAGCTTTAATCAAGGCTGATCTTTTTGAAAAGATCGCAGTGGATGGTCATCTTATTGAAGAAGTAAAACGGGAAGAGAAAGGTTTATGGTATACGTACTTCTCGCTGGCTCCACTGACAGCTTCCATGTGGTGCATATACAATGCAACGGGAGAAAATCTGTTTATGGTCTCAAAAGATGGGAAATCCGTTAGAAAGGCCATAGATTACCTCTACTATTACAATCAACATCCCACAGAATGGCCCTGGTTTCACCATCCTGATGTCGATATGCTGAACCTGGACGCCGGTGTCTGGCCGTCCAATCTATTGGAGGCCATGAAAGATATTTATAAAACTCACCAATTTGATTCTTACCTTCCGAGGTATCGCCCTATTGCCTACAGAAAAAATCATTTTGCATGGACTTTTCCTACGTTAATGCCTGTACATTTAAATCAAACTGATAATATAGAATAGTCTACACCATCAAGCGATCTTTCAACGCCTAGTTGAAAATACAGCTTGCCGTCTATTCAAATCTTATCAACTTAGAACCTCTAAAATTCTAAATTACTGGATTTGATTCTGTTCTTAGATAAACTGCTTCCTCAGGAAGCAGTTTATCTACTGTTGCTGACCTCCACGGAAGATCGGATGCAACCATTGAAATCGATTGATGACCTCATCGTTATATTCAGGACAAGCCCCCCGGCTCTGTGTCACAAACCCACTTAAGGTCGCCGCAAATTCCAGTACTTCCTCCAGCTGAACACCCTCCTGCATCTGAAACCTTTTGGTGAGGAAAGCCGCCAAAAACGAATCACCGCTTCCGATGGTATCTTCTACCTGAACTTTCAAAGCCGGGAAATGATAACTGATATTATCTTTTTTATAATGATACACCGCTCCATCTGCACCATAGGTTACAATTGCCTCCTGAATTGCAAAACGCGCCATGATCAAGTCTACACGCTGTTGATCGGTATAGGCTTCCGTAGCGCCATTCCATTCGGAAATAACATGCAGCTCCTCGGCATTCATTTTCACAAAATCAGCATATGCCAACAGTGTATGTATTTTTTCCGGACCAAAATAAGGTGTACGCAGGTTGACATCCATCACCCGAAAGCGGGCCTTTTCAAGCAATAACAGTAAGCTTTGAAAGCTTACTTCATCCCGACAGGCCAGACTGCCATAGACCAAAAAGTCCACCGTTGCAACGGCATCCAGAACAACATTTTCCACCGCTATTCTATCCCAAGCAACCGGATAAACGATATCGTAATGCACGTCACGTTTGGCATCGATCGAAACCTCTACGGTTGAGGTCGGCAACAACTCATCGTACTGGAAGAAATCGGTCGGGATACCCAGATCCTCACATACCTTACGTAGTTCATAAACATTTTCATCACGCCCTATACGTGTTAGCATACGCGTAGTAACCCCCAGTTTATTGAGGTGATAAGCCACATTCAAAGGTGCACCGCCTAATTTTTTACCTGTAGGAAGATTGTCCCAAAGAACCTCGCCAAAACAAATACCCTGTATTGATTTTTCTCCGTTTTTCATATTTCTTCTTTTTTCACAAAGCTTCGGCCGAGCGCCAAAAGCCATGTAACGAATTGATTATTTTATTTCCCTTTAAATTCAATGTTGACAATACACACAACATGCTATCACATTGTCATTGATTAAATAACTTTAGACAGGCGCCAGTCGCATCATGGCTACTCCGACGTCTATTAGCGTAGTCTAGCTAAAGACTAATGCAAATTGATGGTATGCCCAAGATCTTCCAGCGACTTCCCTTTTGTCTCTGGCATAAACTTCAGTACATAAATAAGCTGTAAAACCATAAATAGTGCAAAAATCAAGAATGTACCGCCGCCGCCTAGCATTTCCGTCAATGCAGGAAAACAAAAGGTAATAATTGCCGCCATCACCCAATGTGTCAAGCTGCCGAATGTCTGTCCTTTGGCACGTACGTCATTCGGAAAGATCTCCGAAATAAACACCCAGATTACTGCACCTTGCGAGAAGGCAAAAAAGGCAATAAAACTCATGAGATAGATGGTGATCGCAAAACCTGTTGTCTGACTGGTGTAAAAAGCATGGGAAACCAGCGCCAATGAAACAATCAGCCCGATCGAACCCACCAACATTAATTTTCTTCGGCCTACCTTATCGATGAAATTGATCGCCAGCAACGTAAAAACAAAATTAACGACCCCTATACCAACCGTTGAAAGCAATGAGCTCTGCGAGCCCAAGCCAGCCATTTCAAATACACGAGGTGCATAATATATAATGGCGTTGATGCCTGAAACCTGATTGAACAGCGCAAAACAAAAAGCCAATAAAATAGGTTTGGCATTTTCGCGAACGAAGAGCTTGCCTTCTCCAGTGGAATTGTTTTTAGACTCCTGAATTTTTGAAATCTCCAGCTCGTAACCGTCGGAATTAATTTTTTTCATAATCCGTGTTGCCTCGGCTAAATTACCTCTGTGCAGGAGCAACCATCTCGGACTTTCCGGAATGAGAAAGATCAAACAGAAGAATAACAGGGACGGAAAACACTGTACGCCTAACATCCAGCGCCAGGACTCTTCTCCTATCTGACCGATAAAGTAATTGGACAGATAGGCAATCAAGATCCCCAATACAACGTTGAACTGGAAAAGTCCGACCAATTTTCCCCGCGATGCCGCCGGAGAAATTTCCGATATATAGATTGGTGCAGTTACCGAAGAGACACCAACACCTATACCACCCAAAAAGCGGAATAAAATAAATATCGTCCAGTCATTCGCCAGTGCACTACCAATTGCTGAAATAAAGTAAAGGGCTGCAACAGCAAATAAGGTATTTTTACGGCCCAACTTATCTGACGGCAGTGCACCCAGTGCCGCTCCAACAACTGTTCCGATCAAAGCGATAGCCATCGTCAACCCATGCTGAAACTCACTTAAATGCCAATGCTCCTGAACCGCCTTTTCTGCCCCTGAAATAACCGCTGTATCAAATCCAAATAAAAATCCGCCTAAAGCCACTACAAAGGACCAAGCTAATACTGTGTTTTTGTTCATGTGATGATCTATAATTGATTAATCCAAATTTAACCTTCGTTTCACCTTAACTTAAATTTGGACTTTGCAAAAACATTTATTTATGTAACATTTTTTCAAAAACATTAAAATACTAAAAATGTGACAATTACATCGGAGTTACTTTTTTAAAACTTTCACTTTTTTAACAGAAAATTTAGAAAATGATACATTTTTAAAGGCTCGCTTTTTAGTGTGAATAATACACTAACAAAGACTGTGTTACCCAAAAAAAACTAAATGATGTATATTCGGATACTTAAGGGGAAAAAATCATGGGAAAATATTTCATTTATGGTGGCATATTGATCCTGCTTCTTTTTTGTGGATGTCAACCAATGGTCCAGAAGAAAAAGCGGGTTATTGCTTTTTCACAGTGTATCGGAAATGATGCCTGGCGACAAACCATGTTCGAAGAAATGAAAAGGGAACTTTCCTTCAATCCCGATATTGAATTTCTTTATCGCGACGCTCATGGCGACAATAATGTGCAGATCAATCAAATTCGGGAATTAGTCAAACAGGATATCGATCTTCTGATTGTATCCCCAAATGAGGCCGAGCCCCTTACCCCTATAGTAGATTCTGTATTTCAACGCAATATACCCGTCATCGTAACTGACCGTAAGACGTCTTCGGGCCAATACAATGCCTATGTGGGGGCAGACAATCTTGCTATCGGGAAACTGGCCGGTCAATATAGCCGCACGATTTTACAAGGAAAGGGTTCGGTCGGATTAGTCACAGGGCTATCGGGCGCCTCGGCTTCAATAGAGCGTGAAAAAGGCTTTATGCAGCAAATTGGAGATACCACAATGATTAGGGTGAGCGGCGTCATTCACGGCGGCTGGGAGAAAAATAAATCCTATCTGGAAATGCGTAAGCATATAAACGTCATGAGCCAGAGTGATATCATCTTTACATTCAATGATCAGATGGCCATGGGGGTAAAAAAAGCATTGGACGAGGCCCAGATCAAAAAGGACATTAAGATAATTGGTGTTGATGCTCTTCCTGGTCCCGGAAATGGCCTTGAACAGATCATACAGGGCAAAATGTTTGCGTCTATACTGTATCCTACTGGTGGAACCGAAGCCATTCGAACAGCACTTGCAATCATTAACCACCAAAACTACCGCCGCGAAAATATACTCGCAACCTCTGTCATCGATAAAACCAACGCGGAGTTGCTTGCCCTGCAGTCGGATAAAATAAAACAACAGCAGCTCGATATTGACAAAAGACAGGAGTTCATTACGGAACAGAATAAGATTTACCAAAGCCAAAAGTCCGTTCTTAATGTATTGGTCGTTAGCTTGGTGCTAGCTGTTGTATTTGGTGGAATTTCTATTATCGTGATCAGAAGTAATTGGGAGAAAAATAAACACCTGGAAATCCAAAATAGTGAAATCCTTGCACAGCAAAAACAGATCGTCGAGATGAACAGTCAGATTCAGCAAGCAGCAGAAATCAAGAATAATTTCTTCACCAACATCTCTCATGAATTTAAAACCCCACTGACCCTTATCATAGCACCTATCGAGGACCTTGAATTACGAAAAGATCTGACAGAAGAGATCAGGGAACAGTTATCACGCATCAAACGGAATGCAAAAAAACTACAGCGTTTGGTCAGCGACCTGATTGATATCCACCGAATCAGTAAATCGAAAATTAGGTTACATGCATCTATCGTTTATATCGATCCATTCATCCAGCAGGTAATAGGTAGTTTCAAACCCTTATTTAAGAAAAACAGAATCTCGGTCAGTTATGTCAACAAAACAAGTTTGAAAGAGATTTGGATGGACGAATACCTCATGGAACAGGTCTTATCCAACTTATTGTCCAATGCGATCAAACATACCGCAGCAAGCGGCAGAATTGAAATTATACTGGAAGAAAACAATTTCAAGGACTATTTTTATCTACGCGTATTGGATAATGGGCTCGGAATTGCTCCAGCTGATATTGAGCATATTTTTGATCCCTTTTATCAAGGAGCCAGCAGTCGAAATGGCTCGGGTATCGGCCTCGCATACAGCAAACAGATCGTCGAACTGCATCATGGCCAGATCACCGTGAGCAGCAAGCCCGGCCATGGATCAATCTTCACCCTCCGCATGCCTATTGGGAATGGTCATTATGAACCTGCTGAACTGACTGGTTTCGACAGCGGAGAAAAACCACTGTTTCAGCAACAAGATGTATTGGATACAACACGAAAACTGGTTGACAACAATCTTTCTTTTCGATCCAACAAATCGAAGAGTATTATGGTCGTGGAAGATAATGATGAAATCAGGGACTATCTTCGTTCGCTACTGGAACAGGATTACAACCTGTTTTTGGCAAAAGATGCCCAACAAGCCAATAGCATGATGAAGACACATTTTCCGGATCTCGTGATCACCGATATTATGCTTCCTGATGGAAGCGGACTGGATATTTTAAAAGATATCAAAGCATTTTATCAGACCGCACATATTCCCGTCATCTTACTGAGTGCGCTCGCCAATGAAGAGACCATGATCGAGGGGAGCAGATTAATGGCCGATGACTATATTACCAAACCATTCAATGCCGAATTACTGCGGATACGTATTTCGAATATCCTTCAATCGCGCCATCAGCTTAAAGAAAAATACAGCAGCAATGTCGAACAGTTTGAAAGTGCTCAAGCTGAACAGGTCAACGATAGCGACAGAAGATTCCTTAACAATCTTTCCGCTATTGTCGAATCCAAGCTCTCGGACCAGCGATTGAGCGTCGACGGTATTGCAGGCGAACTCAATCTCTCACGCGTTCAGCTCTATCGTAAAGTGAAACAACTGCTCGACTGCAGTGTCAATGAATATATTGTCGAACGCAGGTTAAAGAAAGCCAAAAGTCTGATAGCCGAAGGTCTAACCATCAACGAAATATTTAGCAATGTCGGCTTTTCATCCGCCTCCTATTTCGCTTCGGCCTTTAAAAAGAAATATGGGCACTCACCAAGCGCCTTTAAAAAAGAACTTGACAAAAAATAGCCGACTAGTGGTCATACACAAATGAAAAAATTAAAACTGTCCCTTCCGCTTAAATAGGTAAAAACTGATCAATAGAAATAACACAATCATCAACATATTGCAGTAATCGAGCCGCGCAAATGAGTCATTTTCGGACATGATGTTCATGACCGCGTTATAGGCTCCTGTATAGGGTATAAAATCCGAAAAGCTTTTTTGCGCCACCAGTACTGAAAACACCAGCATAAACATGCCTACCCCGATAGGGTAAATAAAACTTCGAAATAACAAACTCAAAGCCAGCTGGATCATCGCAATAGCTGATAGGGTGATAAAAAGCTTCAGAAAAGTACAAAAAATCACCTGCCTATAGTCATAATTCTGAAAACCAAGTTCAGGGTAAATCAGACTTAGCAAATAGCCGCTGATCAAAAATGCGAGGTAAGCAAAGAGAATTGAGAAAAGTAATGTTAGTAAAATAAAGAACGCTTTGGAAAAGAAAATATTCGATTTACTGATGGGTAGAGTAAAAAGTATTTTATAATTGTTATTCTTATACTCCACATCACAGCAGGCATATACAAACAACGCGACAAGAATGGGATAGAGTAAATAAAAAAATTGAAATACATATCGACCCAATAAGACTTTCCAAGGATTGGGAATAGCACTGGCACCACCCGAATTGACAATATCATAGATAATATAAGCGCTTATCGCAAAAATGAGCAGCATAGGTGCGATAAGGACTCCAAAAATTTCCCTATTACGAAGAAGTTTGTACTTTTCAGACAAAAAAGCAGTATAAAATGTGTTAGCCATTTGCGCGAGCGATTAAGTTAATAAAAATCTGTTCGAGGTCTGCACTGCGGGATTCCAGCCCATAAATACCAATCTGCTGTTCAACCAAAGATTTGATCATAAAATCGAAGTGCCGATCATCGCCGATAGTGACGACAACATTTCCGCCATCGATATTAACAGGAGAAAAACCTCCCTTTCGCAGAACTGAAACTGTGGCAGCAGGATTGGATGTCCGTAGGAACACTTCCCGATTAACTTGTCCCAGCAGCTCATCTTTAGTTCCCTGAAAAATCATTTTTCCGCCTTCTATAATGCCAATATCCGTCGCTATTTTTTCAAGCTCACTCAAAATATGGCTCGAAAGAAAGATGGTTTTTCCCTGTTCATTAAGGAGACAGAACAACTTGCGCATTTCGACAATTCCCTGTGGATCGAGACCATTTAATGGTTCGTCCAGGATAAGCAATTGCGGATCATGAAAAATCGCCATTGCAATCCCCAACCGTTGTTTCATCCCCATGGACAAAGCACTTGTTTTTTTCTTTTTCTCCCGATGAAGATCCACCATCTCCAGCACTTCATCAATGCGTTTATTACCTTTGTTATGGATGATATCCAAGTACTTTAAATTTTCAAAAACGGTCAGTTTCGTATAATAACAAGGCGATTCGATCAGGTTTCCAACATTTGCATAGATACGTGTGCGATTGGACTTAAGACTATTTCCCTGAATAAAAATCGCATCTGTCTGGTCCTCCAAAAGGCCTAAAAGTAGTTTGATCGTTGTCGATTTCCCAGCCCCATTTCGCCCGAGATAGCCATAAACACCTTTGTCCGGAACCTGCAGACTGATGTTATCCAAGATTGTTTTCGAGCCTATTTTAAAACTAAGTTGATTTGTGCGGATACTTTCCATTTTTGTTAGCGGTAAATTGGATCTTTATTAATATCGATATAGAAAATGCCGTCGATAAATTCGTACCATTTTCTATTTTCATCAATTCCCTGATTGATGACTGAACTAAAATTCTGTTTGAAAATACTATTGTTGGGCAGTTGCCGAAGATCTAAAAAGAAATAAGGCGATTTGGTAGCATGAAATAAATTTTCTACCGCCATTTTACCCACGCGATCGACAACTCGACCAGTTTTATTATATCGTCCATAGGAAGTAAAATCTAGACTGTAAGCTTGATTCCCATATCTCCTTTTTATATAAGCACCGAGAGGAAGATATTCCCTGTTGTATGGAGCAGAAAAACTATGGATATTGGCACACCAGACAATAATCTTTTTACCTGCATAGACGGAATCGATTTGATAGATTAGATTTTCTGCCATCAGGGAATCCCTAAAATGCATGCTCTGCATCGACCCGGTTTTATAGCGCCATGATTTGTCAAAGTTATTTTTCATGTCTGACAGGTATCGGCTATAAATCAGCTGTTCCACGTCCGGTTTAGTCCCCCGGACCATACGGCTCAACCCGTCCAATTCTGCTAGAAATTGTTTCTTTTGCTTCGCATCGAGATGCTTGCTGGCAAAACGTTCGTAAATTAGATACTCCAGCTTATTGCTATTTTTTTTCAATAATGGATACTTGGTCGAATCGATCCCATTTTTAAGTAAGAAATCTTCCAATAATCTAGCTCGTTTACCGGCTAATTCCCTACCTGAAAACTGGATATCAAATCCACCGAGGTTAATCGGATTTTCTGTCGATTTTGTACTTTTATAATAGCTTAAAAGGCGCTCGTTTTCCTGATTTTGCCACCAAAAGTCAAACAGACCAACGCCACCAATTCTTTTTTCCAAGGCCTTATCCTTCAGGGTATCCAACTGCGCATTCATCATCCACATATCATACTGTCCTGCCTCGTATAAGACAACTTCATATCCCAGATATTCATGAAGATAGCGTATGAGCCTTGCTTTCGCTTTAAAGGTTTCGCCATCGCTATGCAGCATTTCTCCCAGCATGAGAATTCTATTCTCGTTTAAAATAGTATCAAAAAAACTTAAATCCAAAAAATTACTGTCAGTCATCAAGATACTTCTGATGTCTTTTTTATGGCGATTTACTTCGGTTGAAAATGCCGCACGGTTTGTTAAGGGCATATCCTGATAGACAAGCTTATTAGACAATAGAATAAGTAAAATCGTTATTGCAAGTGCACATAAAACACTTCTCATGCATCTAAGTTTATAGGGTTTATAATAACTATCTAATCAGTAAGCCTAAAATAGAGCTTATTTTAATATAAGATGATTATTTTTTTTCTTTTCCATAAAAATTACACAAAAAAATAAGAATATTATGCTGCAATAAAAAAAGCGGTTAAGTGTTATATTCACTTAACCGCTTGCTTGCTTGCTTGCTTG
>NZ_DIIM01000010.1:52880-91842 GCF_002420705.1 Sphingobacterium sp. UBA5670 | reverse complement strand
TGCTTGCTTGCTTGCTTGCTTAGTAAAAAATATTGAATGTAAGGGAGCTTAGTACCCAGTATTTTGTTTCAACGTCCCTTTACTATTATCAATTACAGCTTGTGGAATTGGCCACAATTCATTTTTTCCAGCTTTAAATGTTCTATTTTCTGAGAAAAAACGATCTGTCAAGGAAGTATAGGTAACCTTACCCGTTTTAGGATCAACTGTACCTTTTGACAGTGCACCGTTTACCGGACCATTCATCACATCTTTGGCTATTCCCCAACGAATAATATCAAAGCGACGGCGTCCCTCTCCAGCCAGTTCGACCCGCAGCTCACGACGTACCAATTCACGCAATTTGCTCTGACCGCTATAAACTGCTTTATCTACTTTTGGCATTTTCGCACGTACGCGAACCAAATCGATATTATCATACACTGTATTGTCGATAATACCCAATTCAATCTTTGCTTCCGCATTTAACAAAAGCATTTCAGCATAACGCATCACAATAATGTTGGTACCGACGTTCCAAATGTTCGCATAACTGCTTGGGTTTTGGATATATTTTTTATAGTTGTATGCGGTACTAGATGCATTATCCGGACCAGAAGGATAGTCTTCCGATTTTGGATTTAATGGATCAAAATATTTACCGTTATAAAGCGCTCCCGGATAAACAATAGTTGCACCTAAGCGGGGATCTCTTTTTTCATACGGATTTGCTGGATCGTATGATTTCGACTCGCCAATAGTCTGTCCATCGGCAGTTTCGTAAGCATCCACCAAACTTTGTGTTGGTACAATAGATCCCCATCCGCCCATTGAATTGGGTAACATAATACCAAGTGATGTATATCCTTGAATATTTACCAAATATTCAATATTCATCATGACTTCACTATTATTTTCGTTTGCTTCTTCAAATAAGGTCGCATAATCATCGAATAATTTATAATTAGCCGAGGAAATTATCTCCTGTGTCGTATTGATGACATCCTGATATTTCTTTTCAAAAGCATAACAACGCGCCAATAAACCCAGCGCTGCACCTTTGGACATGCGTCCCCCTCCTTTGGCATAAGACAGATCAGCAGCTGCTTCTTTCAATTCTTTTTCAACAAATTCCAATACTTCTTTTTGCGTATTTGCGGGCGCAAATGAATTCTCTGTCGTCAAAGTTTTGGTAACGATTGGTACACCACCAAATAGGGTTGCCATATCGAAATACTTGTAAGCCCGTATCACGCGTACCTCAGCGATCAATCGTTTTTTCTTGTCGGCATTAACAGGTGATTTTTCTATATTTTCCAAAATATAATTGGCACGACGGATATGCTCGAATGTATAGCGTGCCTCCGCGTTTCCAGAGTTTGTCGGTGTTGCCGTGCCATTACCTAAAGCCTGAAAACCTTCCCAAGGAAAATCACTATTGGAGTTATCCGAAGTACAGTCCATGTAAAAGATCTGGGTACCGTCTTCCCAAGCAGATCCTTCGGTAAGCTTGCCATCACTTCCCCTTGTACCACTATACAATCCTGTTACAGCAAAGTCGGTTTCCGCTTCCGTTTTCCAAAAATTATCGGCATTATATGCATCCAACGGCTCCTGATCGAGTTTTTGACAGGAGAACAATAAGGTGGCTACGCTCAATGCGATCGTTATATTTCTAAGTTTCATGATTTTCAATTAAAAGTTTACGTTAAGACCAAACACATTTGTTTTCACCTGTGGGTAGTAATTACCTCTAGAATCCGCTGGTGCCTCTGGATCAAATCCTTTAGCAAATCCAGTAAAGGTCAAGAGGTTTTGCCCGCTATAATATAGCTTGGCCCCCTTAATACCGATTCTATCCGTAAACGTTTTTGGTAAGGTATAACCAAAGGTGATATTCTTCAAGCGGACATAACTTGCATTCTGGATCCAGAAATCGGAAGGAGTGCCTGAAGGACTATTTTGTGACCAACTGGTCAATGCCCTCGGCATAGAGCCATTTGGATTGGTCTCTGCATTGAAACGATCTGCAAAAATAGTTGTCGGTTTATCAGATCCCGAGATCCCGCCAATGGCTTCACCCCAAAGATAACCTTGTACTTTAGCCGCACCTTGGAAGAATAAGCTCAGATCAAAGTTTTTATAACTCATATTAGAGGTCAGACCAAAGATAAATTTTGGATCTGGCGATCCTAGATATACACGGTCATTTCCATCGATTTTTTTATCGCCATTCTGATCTTTATAGATAATATCACCAGCACCTACAGTTCCGTTCACGCCTTGAATGCCACTGTTTTTATATTCTTCGTCCGAACGATAGATTCCGGCTGTTTCGTAGCCATAAAACGAACGGATTGGTCGTCCCTGCTCATAGATATAGAAAGTTCCATTGACCTGCGGTTCGTCACTAGCCCATTTTTTAATTTGGTTGTTGATATAAGAACCATTTGCGGCAATACTATATTTGAAATCTCCGATACTATTTTGATAGTTTACTTGTAGCTCTACCCCATTATTTTGCACTTTCCCTGCATTTTGGTAAGGCGCTGGAAGGCCATATAAATTCGATACGGGCAGTTTTAACAACACTCCGTCAGTTTTACGGTCAAAGTATTCAAATACAAATCCCAAATTATTTTTGAAATTCAGGTCCAAACCAATATTGGTACTTGTCGTTGACTCCCATTTCAAAATTGGGTTTGCGGATTCAACAATGGCTCCGCCGGAACTTATCTCACCACCAAAGGAGTAATTATAGCCAGGAGAAATGGTAAATAAACCTGGATAATAAGCATCGGAAGAAGGATATGAATTGTCTGATGTTGCCGCTAATTGTTGATTTCCGAGTTTACCCCAACCACCTCTTAATTTCAATTCTGAGATTGCATCGGACAAAGAAGATTCTTTAAAGAAATCTTCCTGAGAAATACGCCATCCTGCTGAGAACGAAGGGAACGTACTCCAACGGTTTGCGCCTAAGAATCGGGATGTTCCATCACGTCTTACATTTGCTTCCAATAAATATTTATCTGCAAAGGCATAATTGATACGTCCAAAAAACGATCTTAAAATTAATTTTTTGGCACCGCCATCAACTTTCATTCCATCCTTGCTGCCCAAATTCAATTCTGAAAAATCATTATTCAAGAACCCTTGTGCGTAAGCACTGGAGTAATCTGCACGGAATGTTTCGTCCATAAAACCGCCTAAAACATTGATCTGATGGTTACCAATTTTTTTATCGTAGGTCAATAAGGTTTGAAAAGTCAATCGTTCGGATTGGAAGTTATAAACAGTCAAATTATTCACCCCTTGCTTAGGCCCCAAATCACCATTTGGCGCGTAGTATTGGATGTCTTTGACAAATTTGGAAGACATATTGTCGATCGGTTGAAATCCAATGACCTGTTTGATTTTCAATCCATCTATGATCTTAAATTCGCCGGAGAAATTGACCTGTGTATGTTTATAGACCATATTATCCTTTGCCTCCTGATCCATCCAAGCTATTGGGTTACCATCGCTACCGCGACCATATACACCATTGCTGTATTTGTATGGAATGAAACTAGGAATACGGTTTACCTGTCTAAAGATCTGCGCCATATCACCAGTATAAGGGTTTACCGGTTCTGTAATACGTTGATAATTATAAGCCAAGCCCAAATCAAAACGGAGTCTAGAGGACACTTTTGCACCAATATTTGTCCGTAAATTATAGCGGTCTGAGCTAGCTACTTTAATAACCCCTTTTTGCCCTAAATAGCCTCCGGACGCCATATACTGTACATCTTCTGTTCCACCTGTAACCTGCAAATTATGTGATTGCTGGAAACCTGTTCCTTTATATAACAGTCCTAACCAATCCGTATTGGGATGCCCATCCGGATCAGATCCATTTTTGAAAAGTTCCAGATCCTGCTGGGAGAAACGTTGTGTCTTCCCCTCATTTTTAAGAGCTTCATTTAAGATCACGGCATGATCATAGGAATTCATGTATTCCGGCAAACGTGTTGGATCCTGAATACCCGCATATCCCGTATAATTCAATTGTGGTTTGCCGCTACCGCCCTTTTTCGTTGTAATCAAAATAACACCATTAGCAGCTTTCGATCCATAGATCGCTGCACTAGGTCCATCTTTCAATACGGAAACACTTTCAATATCATTTGGATTGATGTTATTCATTGAGCTTTCTATTCCATCTACAATAACCAACGGATTCGCATTGTTGATCGTACCCAAACCACGGATTCGGATTGTACCGTTGTCTTTACCGGGCTGTCCTGAATTTTGAGTAATTGTTACACCCGAAAATTTACCCTGGATCGCTGAAGATACATTTGTGACGGGACGGTCCTGTAGATCCTTTGACGTGATCGCCTGTACAGCACCAGTTAGATTTACTTTCTTTTGTTTGGCAAATCCCACAACAACAACTTCTTCCAAAGCCTCATTGTTACTTTCGAGCTGAATTGACAGGGTCGTCCCTGTAACAGTTACTTCTTTAGTTTTAAAGCCAACGCTACTAACAAGCAAAATATCACCGGCTTTCGCTCGAATTGTAAATGTTCCCTTTGCATCTGTAGAGGTCGAGACTGATGTACCCTTTACCGAAACTGTTGCAGCCGATACCGGACCATCTTCAGCTGTTACTTTTCCCGTAACTTGGTTTTGATCAACCAAATCTGCTGTATGCTTAAATACAACAGGCATATCCGTTGCATGCAGATTTTGCGAAGATGTGATAACAAGAGCAATAGCAAGCAGGCTTACCTTTTGGTTACTTGTAAATTTTGAAATCATAATTAAATAGTTAGTAAAATTGAGTCTGTCAGTTTAGTATTAGATTGACTGGTTCAGCCCATTAAATTAGAGGGATAATTTATGGGAACAAAACAATGATGTCACGAAATCGATTGCGCAAATAACGCAATCGATTGACTTTTATTTCTTGAAATTCACTTTGTCACTTTTTTAGTATAAAAAAACAATGCAACCGGCTGCATCCAACCTACGAGATTGTTGCTATATTAAAAACAAATACTTATATGTTCCATTAATACTTTATTAATGGACTATTAATTGGGTTAATCGATATTTAGCGGGATAACTTAATTATAAATAGATATGATAGCTAAAACGCTCAAATTCCATCTTCTTGGCATCTGTCTACTTTTTTCGGTAGGCTTACTATTCGCACAAAAACAATACGACTCCTATAGCGGCCTTGTTATGGCCGGCTACCAAGGTTGGTTCAATAGTCCTACTGATGGTGCAGACCGCGGATGGTACCATTATCGTGGAAAAAACGGATTCCAACCCGGTTCTACAAATATCGATTTTTGGCCCGACGTCAGCGCCTATCAAAAGACCTATGATAGTCCTTTTATGACAAAAGAAGGCAAGCCCGCTAAGCTTTATAGCGCCCATGATTATTCTTCCGTCAACCTCCATTTCAAATGGATGCAACAATATGGAATCGATGGCGTATTTATGCAACGATTCGTAGGTGAGATTGCCAACCCCAGTGGTCGCAACCACTTCAATACAGTGTTGACTTCGGCTATTCGTTCAGCCAATGAATTTGACCGCGCAATCTGCGTCATGTACGACCTTAGTGGTATAAAAGATGGCGACGACAAAATCTTAATGGACGATGTAGCCGCCCTTGAAAAAGAATGGAACCTCAAAAAGCGTGATCGCGCCAAAACCTATCTTTTTCATCATGGCAAACCACTGATTGCCGTTTGGGGTATCGGATTTAACGACGGTCGCAAATATAATCTCAAAACAGCCGAACGTATTGTCAATTACCTCAAACAAAACGGCTATAGCGTGCTTCTTGGCGTACCGACTTATTGGCGTGAATTACGCCAGGATACTGAATCCGATCCATTTTTGCATGAACTCATCAAAAAATCAGATATCATTATGCCTTGGTTTGTTGGTCGATATAATCAGGCCGGATTCGATCAATTCAAATCCTTAATCAAAGATGATATGGACTGGTGCAAACAACATCAAATCGATTATGCCCCACTTTGCTTTCCTGGATTCTCCTGGACTAACATGACGGGTAGCTCCCGTGCTTTTGTCGCACGTGATTCCGGAAATTTCCTCTGGAAGCAATTACAGTATAACCTTTCAATAGGTGCCCAAATGCTCTACATCGCCATGTTTGATGAAGTCGATGAAGGTACCGCCATATTCAAGACACTGCATCAAAAAGATGTCCCACTTAATGGAACGGGCTCATTTGTCGGTATTGAAGATAATCTTCCAAATGATCATTATCTTTGGTTAACCGGACAGGCAAGCAAATACCTAAAAACCAAAACCTCAGCCCCTGTCAAACAACCAAAAAGAAACTAAAAGATGAAAATAAAAACGTTCCTATACTGCGCACTGCTACTGATGGGCAACAAAACAATTAAGGCACAGCCGTCCACTAAAATGATAGATGTCCCAGCTAGTCAGCGGCAACATAAGATCACGCAATTCTGGACAGACCGCACACAGATTCAATCGGCTGCAAGTCTTTCCGCAGGCCCTTTAACTTTATACTACACACACCCTGCAGGGGTTTGGGAGGAAGCTCTACCGCTCGGTAACGGTCAGCTCGGTGCTATGGTTTTTGGTGGTGTCGCCGATGAACGCGTCCAACTGAACGAAAATACGCTTTGGGCCGGTCATCCGCAGGATCCCAATAATCCCAAGGGAAAAATGTATCTGCCCCGCATACAACAACTTCTTTTTGAAGGTAAAAATAAAGAAGCAATCGACCTTGCAGACACAACTTTGATGGGCTTACCCAAAAACATCAAACCCTATCAGTCGCTTGGCGAACTATGGTTTGATATGCCCCATCTTAAAGCTGAACAGTATACGCGCTCGCTTGATCTTGAGCGTGCATTGCAACAAACAAGCTACGTGTATAATGGTGTTAAGTTCTTCCGCGAGTCATTCATTTCAGCACCTGCCAACGCAATGGTCATGCATTATACAGCAAACAAGAAACAGGCACTCGATTTAAACTTCACCTGGAAAAGAGCCCAAGATTTCAGTTGCACCGCTGATCCGACAGATCCCACACAATTGCTACTTCAGGGTCAGATTGGCCAATCTGCTCCTGCCCTTGAGCGCGGAACAAAGTTTGCCGCAATTGCAAAAGTAATCCTTAAAGGCGGCAAGCTTATCAATGCCGACGGCCGCATAGCGATTACCGGAGCAGATGAGATCACCATCATCATCACCGCTGCTACGGATTATCCCGGATTAAAGCATATCGCCTATCCACAAACCCCGGTGGATATTGATCCGCTTGCAAGCTGCCGCAAGGTAATCAGTAGCCTGAACAAACGGCATTATCAACAGTTAAAACAGGCTCATATAGAAGATTACCAACAGTATTTTAATCGGGTCAAGTTGAATCTTCCAGATCCCGAACAAGATAAACTCGCAAAACTACCAACTGATTCGCTCATTCGGTTAACAAAAGAATTACAAAAGATCCCTAATACGTTGGTCAACAAATTCTTTCAGTTTGGTCGTTACCTTTTAATCAGCAGTTCACGTCCAGGACATATGCCGGCAAATTTGCAGGGCTTATGGGCTTGGCAGATGGATCCACCTTGGAATGCGGATTTTCATACCAATATTAATTTGCAAATGAACTATTGGCCTGCCGAGGTAACCAATCTTTCTGAATTGCATAAACCCCTATTTGACCTAACGAAGGCATTAATCCCTTTTGGTGAGCGTACCGCAAGCAAGCTCTATGGAGCCAAAGGCTGGGTGGTACATCATCTCACCGATGCCTGGGGTTACACAGCTCCAGCCGATGGTGTCCAGGGAATATGGCCCATGGGATCGGCCTGGATGGCGCAGCATCCCTGGGAACATTATAGCTATACAGGCGACAGACAATTTTTAAAAGTCCAGGCTTACCCTATTATGAAAGGAGCGGCTGAATTTATTTTGGATTTTATGGTCAAAATCCCCCAAGGTAATTCATTCGCCGGTTATTGGACGACCAACCCCTCACATTCCCCTGAGAACAGTTTTATCCTACCATCAGGTGAAGTTTCCAGTTTTACCTACGGTGCCACCATGGATACACAGATTATCCGCGACCTCCTCCAAAACTGTGTTGAAGCCACAAAGCTCTTAGATTGCGATCCTGAATTCAGGCAACGCTGCCAAGCTGCCTTGACAAAACTGATCCCAACACAGGTCAGCAAAGAAACAGGCCGCATTATGGAATGGATCGAAGATTACAAAGAGACTGAGGTAAATCATAGGCATACGTCACATTTATTTGGGCTACACCCAAGCAACCAAATTTCAATCGTTAATACGCCCGAACTAGCCGAAGCAGCAAAAAAGACGCTATTAAGTCGGGGCGATCATGGTACTGGTTGGAGCCTGGCCTGGAAAATCAATATGTGGAATAGATTGCATGACGGAGAACATGCCTACCGCTTATTGTATAACCTGATCAGTGATAAGACACTGCCCAATCTGTTCGATAATCACCCACCTTTCCAAATTGACGGGAACTTTGGCGCGACCGCTGCAATTGCAGAAATGCTGCTGCAAAGCCAGGTCAGGGACAAAAACAACAATTACCTCATCGAACTGCTACCCGCTTTAAGCCACAAGATGGACCAGGGAAGCATAACCGGACTTAAAGCAAGAGGAAATCGTACGGTGAATATACAGTGGGAAAACGGTAAGCTTAAGGAAGCCGAAATCCTACCTAGCAGTAATGGTCCAGTCTGTATCAGCTATGCAGGTAAACAGATCGAACGGAATGGAACAAAAGGTACAGCAGTCTTGATTACCCCCGATATGTTTCAATAAGGGAGCATCCATATTTGAGCTGCTTATCAAAGTTTTGGTTATTCGATTTAAAACAAGGCGAATATCCTACCGCGTATAGACAATAGGACAAAGCTATCCATAAACAAAAGCGCTGTAGATCGATGATCAACAGCGCTTTTTACTTTTTTACTTTCTGGCATACTCATGCTGGTAAGCAAGCTTTGTTAGTTCCCCCAATTTCGATTTGCTCTATCCCCCATCACAAATTCCAGTGTGCCACCTTTCAGCACATCGGCATGGGTCAGCTGTGGAACGTTCAGCGGTTGCCCATTTAATTTCGCCGATTGAATGTATTTGTTTTTTGCAGATGCATTCTTGCCAATAATTACAAAAGACTTGCCATTCGGAAGCTGTATGCTTACTTTCTGAAAAAATGGAGATCCGATGCTGTAGGAAGTCAGACCTGGAGTTACAGGATAGAAGCCCATTTGGGAAAATACCACAAAAGCAGACATACCCCCACCATCTTCATCACCCGGTACACCCATTAGATCGTTTCTAAACCACTCGCCGATCAGTTTATGTATCCGTTTCTGTGTCATCCAAGGTTGTCCGGCGTAATTGTAGAGATAAGGAATATGCAAAGCCGGCTCGTTCGCCATAGAAAATTGTCCAACATTACCTGTATGATCTGGAAGCTGTGCATAAAAATCAAATTTCGACCGCCCCAAAGGCTGCTGAAACATCTCATCGAGGTACTTGACAAACAATTCATTTCCTCCCATCAATTTGATCAGATCCGGAATGTTGTGTTGTACATCCCAGCGATAGATCCAGGCATTGTTTTCACCATAATATTCCCGTGCTCCTTGTCCGCCAGAAAACACATAATCAAAAGGCATAATGAAATTTCCCTTGTCATCTTTAGGATGGAAAAATTTGGTCTGTTCGTTGAAAAGATTTCGATAATTGAAAGATTGCTTCATAAAGAGATCATAATCAGACTGAATACCCAATTCTTGAGCAAGCTGTGCCAAGCACCATAAGTCGTAAGAGGTACCCAAGGTTACAGCGACCGGTTGTCTCCGTTCAAAACCGTTTACCTCTGGTATCGTTTCTTTTTCACCTGGATATAATGCTGGAATATAGCCTTTCTCCTTAAAAAACTCGTCTAATTTCCCCGCGGCTTTACCCGACCAAGGAGCTAATGTCTTTTCTGTAATCGCACCTTTTGCTGCCAGATAGGCTTTCTTGATATCAAAATTACGCACTCCTTTGCGGTAAGCATCCAACAAAGTTGCTACACCATGATTGGAATTCATCCGTCTACTATCACCGGTAATCTCAGGGAAAGTAGGCAACCAAGGCTGCTCCATTTGTTCAGACATCCGGACAAAAGAATTGAGGATCAAGGATTCTGTGCCAGGCTCTAACAGTACCCGCAATGGATGATGTGCACGGTAGGAGTCCCAGATCCAGTCATCGGTAAAAAAAGGTTTGCCCTCGTCCTGATGTACCTTACCGTCGAACGCACTATAATAACGTCCATCCTCAGAAATATTGACTGGACGTTCGTAGGTGCGATATAAGGAGGTATAAAACACATGTTTATTGGACTCATTGTCGCCTTCCACAGCAATTTTACCTAAAGCGTCGTTCCATATTTTACGTCCTTTTTCGGCGAGCTTCTTTTGGTCAAAGTCGCTGATTTCACGCTTCAAATTGGCTTTTGCTTGTGCCGCATCAATAAATGAAACGCCATATTTCATACGTAAGCTAGCCCCTGCTTGATTAAACTCCAGTACCAGACAAGAATTCTTACCAGCAGCGTCCGTGGCATTTTCCAGTTGTTGCCCTTGCAGTCGCTTTACAGCAACAGGTTTGGATTCGGGAACGGCATAAATATACACATGCGTGCCATTACCAATATCCTGCATACCCGAAAGTCCCTGTCCGTCCCATTGAAGTTTCCCCTCCTGTGAGTTGAACTGAAGATATTTTGTCGAAGTTCCAGGAAAAGTAAAGGTATACATGCCCGACTGATGCGATAACGCATAGTCTACCTGAATATTCTCTTGATCCAATAACACGGAATACGCATACGGATGAATTTCCTCCTGATCGTAACTATACAATTGTACCGGTTTCAAACCGCTTGGTAATTTTACCATTGGGCTAAGGTTGAAAGCCGATCTTCCACGATGGCTGGTAACGATAAGCGGCAGACCAAACAGACGGTCGGAAGTATAGTCTCCCCGCTCAGGATAAACGCGCAAAAGGCTGTTTGGCAAGTGAACCGTTGGGTAGGTTGGCACCAATAAATGGCTGATATTTCCCATATAAGGATTGACATAGTCAACATAATCTTTCGTCGTTTTAGCTTGGGAAAAACCTTTTAGCATACTGACCGAAAGAAGAGAACAGCAACATATTGTGCGTAACAATGTATTGGTTTTACGTTTGATATTCTTCGTTAGCATTTTAAACAATTAAGTGTTCGATGGTTTAAGGGCGAAACAGTTGTTCCGCCCTTAAAGTTAATTTTTTTTGGCAACATATCGTCTTCGTGCCCATCGATTATTTGGGACCTGTCAATAAGCCAGTCTGCTTTACCTTCTTGATACTACCGTCCTTATTGTACTCTAAGCGGTCTACGCAAATAGAGCGAAGCCAATCGTTGAATTCGCCATTTTTTTGTGACAATTCACTGTTATGGTAAAAAGCGTACCATTTACCTTTAAACTTGACAATGGAGCCATGGTTTGTATAGCTATTCGTCGGATCCATATAGATGCCCATTGATTTCCATGGTCCCATTGGGCTATCACTTACCGCATAGCACATGCGGTTATCCCCTTTTACTCCATCTTTCCAGTTTTCATCGTGATTATCAGAATAGGACAGATAATATTTTCCATTATACTTGTGTACCCAAGAAGCTTCGTGAAAATCTTCTAAGCCTTCCATCTTTTGCAATTCACCGTCAATCTCCATCATATTGTCTTTGAGCTTACCTGCTTTACAGACACCACCGCCCCCCTGATAAAAATAGGCCTGCCCATTATCATCGATAAAGATATGTGGATCAATAAGTGCTTCGGCACCTTTTACATAGCCCTGTACCACAAAATCCTTTGCTGGTGATTTACTTGTAGCTACACCAATTTTCCAGGTCTTATTCCACTCCGTACCACTTGGATGTGGAAAATAAAAATAATAAGTACCATTTTTATAGACACAATCCGGAGCCCACATAAATCCACCTTCTTTTCTACCCCATGGTACTTGTGAGGCGCGTAATATTTCGCCATGATCCGTCCATGTTTTCATATCCGCAGTCGAAAACACATGGTACTGATCCATCAGATCGCAACCTTGGGGCGGAGCAATATCATGTGAGGCGTACACATACAGGCGACCATCGGCCCATACCCGTGCCGAAGGGTCTGCGGTATACATATGTTTGATAAATGGATTATCTTGCGCCTGCAAGTGTGTGGCAAAAAATAATGTCATGCCCAATAGGCATCTGGAACCTGCTTTAATAAATTGTTTCATCCGAATAATTATTTAGTATTGAGTAGTAGAAGCGGGCACCAAGTCCCGCTTATTGTTTAGATTCTTTATTTAAGGTACTTTAATAACTTCCACTTCCGAATAATTGAATTTTTCGTAGGTGTCTCGCACTTTTGCACCCATCCGTACATAATAGGTATACCCTGATTTCAATGGAATATCCTTGATTGTGTAAGTTTCCTTCCCTTCTCCGGTCTGCATATTGCCGATATTTTCCCAGTTTTGATTGATCAATGCGCGATATTCATCCTTATAATATGCATCAATACGGTTTCCAGCCCCACAGTATGGTGTCAGACTCAGGAATGGGCGAACCTCAATCACTTGCGGCAATCCACCCGTAATAGGTGCAGCAAGCGTACAGGAGATTTCCAATTTATTTTCCGCTTTTAAGGTCCACTTCACATTTTTGATCTGTAGGTAGGGTGTCACCTCAAAGTTTTGCTCTGCATTAGCACCCAGTTGGTAACTTTCGATCTTCTGTGCTGGCCAAAAGGCACCACCATAGGGCTGGAGGGTATACGTTGCCTGAAAGAGTTTTGTATGGTTATACGATCCGTCCTGCTTGACGGCAATATCCTGCGGTGCGGGATTGTCGCTCCAACTGGTTTCTAGCAAACGGATGCTAAATTCGCCCTGGCCGGTCAGGAAGGGTTTATTCGTTACCTTGTCAATAACCTGCCCTTTCATACTCGCATTCGGGCCATCGTAATTGTCTGTTTTCGAACAGGCATTTAAAAATAACAGGCCTGTCAATGCTGTCAGTAAATATATTGTTCTCATTTCCGCTCAATTAGTAAATAGGGTTCTGTGGATATAGATTAGGGTTTTTGTTCAGTTCTCCACCCGGAATAGGTTCATAGTACCATTTCTTTTCAAAGTTGAACGTCTTGTTCCAAGGTTCTTTTTCGCGAATAAAAATAAAGGAGTTGATCCGTTCGCCGCCTGGAGCATATTTCAGTTCATCCAATACAAGGTAAGGCATCAGTGAATTGGGTACAAAGTTGTTGAGCTCCACATCTGCGATGCGCCATCTCCGCATATCCCACCAATGGTGATTTTCAAAGCAAAGTTCACGTTCGCGCTCCTCGCGTATAAATTGCAGATTTCCATCCAAGGGATAACCATATTTACCGGAGAGGTTTGCCGAAGCAGCTGTATAGAGATAAGGCTTGGCATCAGCACGATTACGGATCTGCGCGATGTATTGAAATGCTTCCTGTTTAAGTGCTTCATCATTTTTGATCAGGCCAAGTTCATAAGCAGCTTCTGCTTTATTTAAAAGTATCTCTGCGAGTCTAAAGACCTTCCAGGGTTGTGTACTGTTATATAACTTCACATCCTTGGTAGACATTTTATAATTAATGTATTTACGGATGTAAAATCCAGTTCGGGTATTGTTGGCATGTCCATCTTTCCACATGCCATGCTCGCCTGTTATGTTAATCTTCGTACCATTGTAATCAAACAGGCTATTTTTGGGGCCAGCCAAGATTCGATTTGACTCGCTATTTATCGCCGCAGTACCCGCGCCCATCTGCGCATCAGCAGCCTTACCGGGAAAGGTTTTATAGAGTCCACGCTGAATATCAAAACTCCGTCTTTCGGCGCCTTCGCGTAATTCCATTCCCGAGAAATAAAATGTAGCCCGCTGACGAGGTTCCAAATCAGCATACAGCTGTTTACGGTCCGTATAGCGTACTGGTTTTCCACCGGCATCCGTGATTGGAAGTTCACCGAATAACTCCACGACATTCAATACGGGGTATGCCGCAGACTCATTGTCACTTGAAAAGGTCGGATTGGGTAGGTGCGTGGCGTCATAGCTATGTTTAAGACGATTGTTGTGCGATGCAGTGAGGCTATATTCCTTGATCAGAATATCCTCGGGGCTATCTAAGTCCAAAAACAAATTCACATAGTTAAGTTCCTTATCCTGGGCATTCTTATTATACAAACTGTACGGCCCTGCCAACACTGTTGTTGCAGCATCATAAGCCTGTTTGAAGAACCATTCCGCTTCTTCCTTTTTGATACCCACCAACTGCTTGTCTGTGGCGTCGCCGGACAGATTACTATACGAGCTATATTTAGCAATGCTACCGGCATACAACATGGCGCGGGAAAGTAATGCCGCGGCCACATATTTATTGGCGCGGCCCCGCTCGCTGCTTCCAGACATCATGGAAATTGCCACCTGCAAGTCTTCATTGATAAAATGATAAACCTCAGATTCTTTATTTCTGCTAACCAAGAGCTGTTCTTTATCAGCTGTTGGATCCTGTACGTCTTTTATAATAGGTACCCCGCCGTAACGCTTAACCAAAGCAAAATAATAGAAAGCACGTAGGAAATGAGCTTCCCCTAAGATCTGATTATACCCCTGTTCCGTATAATTGGCTTTGTATTTTGGCAGTCCTGCAATCAGGGTATTGACATTCCGGATGCGATCATATGGCCAGTAACCAAAGCCCTGTGCCCCTGCTACCCCCCAAAATTGCCCGGTCATCTCGCCACTCATGGCCGCAAGCGTTTCCGAATTTTGCCAATAATTGTCCCACCTAAATCCTCTTTCTGGATGATATACAAAGTCTTCTATGGGCAGATAGCTGTACATTCCGGCGACATATTTACGTGCTCCAGCCTCATTTCCAAAAAGTGCATCTTCACCCAATACTCCTAATGGATCCAAATCCATCTTTTTACAGGATTGTATGCCCGAGCACAGAAAAAGGCCAATGATTGCTATAGCGATTGATTTTTTCATGTTTTGTTCGTTTTGAGATTAAAATTTAATGGATGCTCCAATGTTGTAGGTTTTATTGATGGGATATTTGTACACATCAATATCACCCGATGAAGAACCTCCGGCAGATCCTGGGTGCTCAGGATCGGTATATTTGAGACCTGTCCATGTCAACAGGTTATAAGCACTCGCATAGATCCTTAGATTCTTTATTTTTAATGTTTTCAACCATTGTTGCGGGAGAGAATAACCCAGTTCTAAGGTTTTCAGGCGCAGATAGGAGGCATTTTGAACTGCCCGGGTTCCTTCGGCCATGGCTGAGCCAGTAGAAGGATAATATCCAGCAAGCCATTGTGTGCTTGGGTTAAATAGATCGGCACCGGCATCAACTGGTCTCCAGCGATCCAAAAACTGCGTCAAAGCACCGCCGTCAAACTGCAGTGGTCCTGCCAGTACCTCACTATACTGTACATATACTTTTGCTGCCCCCTGAAAATTCATCGTCAGATCCAGACCTCGCCACGATCCGCCTACCGTAAAACCATAGTTGATCAAAGGCATGTTGTATGTTGCAATAGGATGATTGTCGGCATCGTTGATTACCCCATCACCGTTCCAGTCCTGATAGTAATAATCACCAGGCAATGTACCGCTGCTTACCAATGTTGGGTGGTTATAAATCTGTTCATAAGATCCAAACTGTCCAGCATATTCCTTGCCCCACCAGATATCTTTATTACGATTAGAATAGCGGTTACGCCAGTTGTCGTACGAATTACCTGCTTTTGATTCTACGCGGTTTACAAATTGACTCTTGGTTGAAGAAACCTGCGCATTGATAAAATAATTGAAATCATTGATCTTATTGCGATGGGTCAAAGAGAGCTCATAGCCGAACGTGCGATCGCTTTCCAGATTTTCCTGCGGTAGGTTGGCACCAACAGTACCAGGGATCAAGTCAAGGCTTGTCGCTAGAAGGCCTGAGCGATTACGGTTAAAATAATCAAAAGTCAAGCCCAGCTTGCCGTTCCATAGATCCATATCTAAACCCACGTCAGCAGTTTTGGAAGTATACCAAGTGAGATTAGGGTTGGGAATTGCTGTAGGCAGGGCCCCATTCACGAGGTTTCCACCAAAGATCCACCCCGTCTCATTGGGTTCCAGTGCATAACCAACGATGGTTGAAGGGTAATTACCTGCCGAACGGTCATCCCCCAGCTTACCATAGGATGCCCTTATTTTTAAGTTATTGATAAAATTGTAGTTGTTTTTAATAAAACCTTCTTCGCTGATACGCCAGCCCACCGAGGCTGCCGGGAAAAATCCCCAGCGCGATTCTTTTGGAAATTTAGATGAGCCATCATAACGAAAACTAAATTCGGCAATGTATTTACCCAAATAATCGTAATTGAACTTACCGACTAAACCTCGTGCTGTACGTTCGCCAATACCTTCCATATTTGCCAATTGGTTCTTGTCCTCACCAGCAAATAGATATTCCGAATTGACCATGATCTCCCGCTGTGCATAGAAACTATCCCATTTGTTATATTCTTCGACGAAAAGCAATAAACCGGAGACCTGATGTTTTTCGGCAAAACGACGGTTATAATTCAACGAGAATTGCATCAGGGAATGTGTATCCGGATAAGAACTCCGTCTCACGGTCGTAGGGGCATTTTTCTCGTGTGCATTATACTTTTCCGGAGTTATAATCTGGCCGTTACCATCATACACCGGTGGTGTATAGCTATATAAAAAATAGGATTTTTTGAAATCCGTGTTGTCACTGTACTTGAAGTCATAATTATAGGTTGCCTTCGCATTTAAGCCTTCCACAAAGGGTACTTTATAGTCTAAAGCGATAATACCGTTGAATTGCTTACGTAAAAATTTACGATAGCCAGTCTGTTTGGAGTCCGTTACCACGACCGGATTTTCGTTATCGATCATCTCAAAATTCGGATAAAGGGGATTGTCATTAACATAGATCGGCACAATAGGTCTTTGTCTCCAGGCCTGTTTGTAGACCGCCCAGATATCCGTACGTGGTTGGTTGGTCTCATCAGCATAACCGCCCAGATCCAAGGATGCTTTCAGACGATCTGTGATCTGCGCATCGATGTTGGACCGGAAATTCCAGCGGTTGTAGTTGAGGCTCTTGCTTTTGTAGGCTCCCATCTGATCCATATGACCCAGGTTGAAGAAATAATTAACTTTCTTGCCGCCACCGTTGATGGAAAGATTGTGCTGGTATTGTGGTGATACTTTGTCAAATGCCGCATCGACATAATTGGATGTCTTTTTTGTGCCGTTCTGATACGCTTCAAAATCTGCTGGCCCAAAAATATGAGGCATCTTCGCCGGATAATTGCTATTAAAATCGCGACCTATCTGTTCATTTTTAAGCTGCATATAAGCTAGGGCATCCACCGTATTGGGAACATAAAGAAACTTTTGCCAGGCACGATTATAGGAATAGTTTATTTCAAAGTTTCCATCTTCGTTACTTCCCCGGCGTGTGGTTACCAAAAGAACACCATTCGCCGAGCGCACACCGTAAACAGCTGCTGAAGCATCCTTTAATACGGATACACTTTCGATTTCATTGGCATCCATGCGCGACAGATAATCTTTATCACGGGGGATTCCGTCAACCACAATCAGGGGCTCACCCATTCCACGAATGTCGATATTTGATTCAAACGATCCCGGTTGGCTCGACTGTTGGCTGATACGGACACCGGGCATCTTACCGGCTAACATATTGACTACATTTTCATTTTTTGTTACCGTGATTTCTTTATTGTTCACCGATGATATCGCCCCTGTTAACGAAGCCTTTTTCTGCGTGCCATACCCCACAACCACGACCTCTTCCAAACTTGTATTATCTTCGTTGAGCAACACATCCATGAGGCGTTGTTGCCCAACGATTATTTCAGTCTTGCGGTAACCGACAAAAGTGATCACGAGTTTATCTCCCGGCGATGCGTTAATCTTGAATCGCCCCTGACCATCAGACGATGTTGTCTGCCCAGTACGGAGGTCTGTAATGGAAGCCCCAGCGATCAGCTTATCATTTGAAGTCTGCACTTTACCTTCGATCTGCTGTTGCTGCGCGATGGTTGCCATTGGAGACAATAGCAGCAGAGAGGATAATGCCCACTGCCAAGGGTAACGACGGAGCTTGTTCCACGGCAGTGGCCTTTCATTAAAAATGAAGTTTGTTTTCATGTATTGTTTTAAATTGGTTATTGAATTATGTATTAGGTTTATGTATTTAGGGAGGACCTGTTTGCTACAAACAGTCCATTACCGCTATTCCCTAGGGAAGAGTTGAAGATAATTTTTCGCTTTCATTTGATTGGTTATTAAGTATGAAAACGAATATATTGGCGAGGGGTATAATAGAAGATTAACAGAAGATTAACAGGTATCCAAAAACACTATTAACAACTGTATATCAACACATTAAAATTTTAAATATTTTTTCTTAATCTATACAGTCTTTAAAACTTTTGGGGTAAGCTTCACCATATAAACGAGCGTAGATCTGACAGAAATTATCATAGCACTGTAAGGCCAGGCTGTGATAGCCAAGCTGTAACAAGGAACGACATTTATGAACCATCGCCTCCTCATTGATTTCATCAAAATAGAATATCTTATTGCAGATCTCAATAATCAGTTCAGCATTATCCTGCACATTCAGATTTTCAATAAAATTGCCCAACGTTGTGAGCACCAGAATAGACATTTCGCTTTTAAAATTATCGAGCCACTCATAGTCCACTTCGAAAAGGAAGCCTCCTTTGTCAATTATATCGAGTAATTCTCTAATTTCAGTTTCTGTAAAATATTTTTTATTGGATACCATCCTGCTGAAGCGGAGGTAATCGATATACAATGTATCCATTGGCTCTATGCACCAGTAACCACTTTTTTTGGTAACCCTAAAATCACCCAATTGCTCGAGTAAGCTATTGAGCTTGGCGATGTTCACTGATCGATTATTACGCGCACTGGACTGGCTCTTATCGGACCAAAATAGCTCAGTCAACTTCTCTGAGCTAATTCCCCGCTCCCATCGTACGGTATAAAGAATAAAAATCAGCAGCATTTCTTTAAGCAATGGCGAAAACTTCTTTGTGATTTCTTTTCCACCAAGATCCACAATCTGTAAGTCGCCGCCGAAAAGGTAGATTCCGGCGCCATGTCGGGTTTCAAATCCCTTGGCCACTTTCTTGGGTTGCGGAAGATGTACCAATTGCCCGCTCTTATCTTGTTCAGTCTCCATCAAGGGAGCTGCTTGTAGGTGCGGCTCTCCTATTTTATCGGTTTCCATGACGGAAATAATTTGTTTTTTTTGCTTGCTTCTTTTTCGATACCACCAGATCAAGAACGATAATCCCATTATAGCGAGGGCATAAAGGCTGTATTTAAGCAGCGTAGGCTTAGCCAAAGGCATTATACCCTGTTCAGACGGTAAAGGGGGGGCCAGCAAAGTATAAATCGTTGCCTTCGTCAAATCGGTCTTGTCATCATAAAACAAGGTGACTGCAACGAAAGACCTAGATTTCGGTGCATAATAGAGATCGGCAAAAGAACGGATGTCATGAAAATCGAAGGGTATGCTGCTCCCCAGAAACTGGTATTGTGTCCCTTTGAGGCTGCCTGCCACCAGTTGTAAATGTGTTTTGAATTTATTGTTCGGGAAAATCAATCCATAAAACAGTCCACTACTATCTTCAACGACCAAACTATTGGCCCATACCATATCGGCGAATGCAGATGAAAATTCGTAAACTTTTAGAGACTTGCGATTTTTAAAATCAAGTTTAAGAAAATCATTTGAAATGCGGGGATTCAACATTTGATCTCCTGTGGAACTGCCATAACCACCGGCCAGGTATACCCCATCTTTTCCCTGCCCCATTCCCGCAAGATAATGCGGAAATATCTCATCACCTGCAAACGGAATGCTATCCCAAGATTGTGTAGGCAGATGATAACGCAATATGCCCGCTTTGTATTTAAAATGTCCATAGCCTCCGATCATATAGATACTCGTGTCGGACGAACTAAAATATTTATTGAACAGCCAATAGTTTGTGCCTACTGCGGGAAAATCAAATTGTTTATTCCATGTTCGACTGGTGGAATCATAAGCTGTGACAATTTTTTGGTCGATGGAGATATTCAAGACGCTCTTTTTGATCGGATCAAAAAGCGATTGGCTGCCATTGACGAGTAGGAGCTTCCCATCCGCATATTCTTGGGATCTTACTTCGTTGCCGCCGACCTTTCCAATCATAAGACGCTTTGTCCCGACAAAAAACACGGTCTCATCATTCTTGTCGAAAGCCACGCTTGCCTGCCCTTCCAAGGAAAAAGAAGATTGCATTTTCCATTCGCTGCGTCGCCGTTTAATCCAAATGGGATTATTAATTTCAGCTATGTTTTTTCGCTGCGCATCCAAACTCTTTGTTCCTATGGATTCATCCAAGGGCCAATAGAATTTAGGTTTATCGTTTTCTCCTATTCGAATATCCTTTAAACGCATCGGCGGCACATCCATAGCCTGGAAGTTTTTGATTGTGGTTGCCCCAAATACCAGTTTAAACTGAGATGCAAAGCGCCTTTTCAACGGATAAGTATAGTGCTTTCCACGACAGAAAAACGAGACCTGCTGTCTATCAGCATCCAATTCCAGCCGCATAGGAGTCCAGTTATAATACAGTTGCAAAGGTGTAATATTGAAGGAGACAGGTGTAAAATCCTCCCCCACCACCAATTTAAAATGCTTGTCCTGATCTAGTCGCCGGTCATATATCAGATCAATATTGACTCCATCGTCAGTAATCAGGCGAAAAATATAGCCGAAATAGTCCTGCTGGAACGGCAAAAAAGAAAGATCAAAGGAAATGGATAGTTTGTGCTGGAATGAAATGGATTCCTTAGCCCCTATCTGCAGGCTCGTCCGCTTGTCTGCCTCCATATTATGGCTGGCAAACTCCAATCCATATTGTGCTGATCCAATCTGATAGATTAGTATAAACAACAAAAACAGAAAAAGATGTCTTGATTTTTTCTTCACAATTTAGATTAAGCCTGATTTCAAAAATATAAAATTTTAGATAGAAATCTAAAATTTCTATCACTATTGCCTGCCAATTTCCGTGACACTTTACGGTGTGGAGCTTACCATCCAAAATCCACTGGTTCCCAGTTTCAGGCGCGTAAAAATATCGCTACGCTTAGCACAATCATTGGGATATTAAGGGATATTACCTATCTTCGACAAGCCTAATCCGACAAGGAAAAAGCAAGCATAAACCAATTCATTCTAATGTGATCATCATGAATCTCTTAAAATCCTGCCTCCTTATCATTATCTCTATTTTTTTTCATATACACAGCCAGGCACAGCTTACTCCAAAGATCATTGATCTGTCAAACTATGGTGTGCTTCCAAATACAGGCACCAATAGTACTCCATCAGTCAATAAGGCCATTCAATCCATTCTCGGCAAAACCAATAAAAAACAGTTTATTGTCTTAAAATTCAAAAAGGGACGTTATGACTTCCACCCTGAAGGTGCATTGACCAGGACGTATTATATCTCCAATCACGATCAGGACAATCCCAAGACTGTAGGTATGGCATTCGAGCAATGTGACAATATAACGATCGACGGACAAGGCTCCGATTTTATTTATCACGGCAGGATGCTGCCGATTGCATTGATAGAGAATAAGAATTTAACCCTGAAAAATATCCATATTGATTTTGAGCGCCCTCAGATCTGTCAGGTTAAGATCCTACAAAACGATACCATCAACGGTACAATCACCTACCAAACCGCTCCTTGGGTAACCTATAAAATTAAAGACAGCACCTTTTACAATACCGGCGAAGGTTGGGAACTTAAGCCAACATCTGGCATTGCCTTCGAAGAAAAAACCAAACGCATTGTCTATAATACAAGTGATATTCGCGTGGGCACGACCAAAGTGAAAGAGCTCTCTCCGGGTATTATTCAAGCGCAGCAATGGAAGAACAGCAAGCTTATACCGGGTACCGTCGTTGCCATGCGCGCTGGATTTCGTCCCAACCCTGGCTTATTTGTCCATAAGGGAAAAAATATACGACTTGAAAATATCTCCGTCCATTACGCTGAAGGCATGGGCTTGTTAGCTCAATTAACGGACAACATCACCTTAGAAGGTTTCCGAATTGCACTTCGCAACGATCAGGATCCGCGCTATTTTACAGCTCAGGCAGATGCAACGCATTTTTCGGGATGCAAGGGCCTTGTTGTTTCGAAAAACGGACTCTACGAAAATATGATGGATGATGCCATCAATATACACGGTACTTACCTCAAAATTACCAAACGACTGGACGACAAAACCTTGATCGGTCGTTATATGCACGATCAATCGTATGGTTTTGACTGGGGTTATAGCGGTGATACCGTCCAGTTTATCCAATCAAAGACGATGGAACTCTGGGACCAGAAAAATAAGATCCAATCCATCACCGTCCTACGCGATAAGGCCACAGACCCTACCCGCGAATTCAAGATTACGTTAAGCAAACCGCTGGACCCTGCTATTGATCCGGCAAAAATGGATATTGGCATCGAAAATCTTACCTGGACACCAAGCGTTGTATTCAGCGGCAATACCATACGTCATAACAGGGCACGTGGTGCTTTATTCAGCACGCCCAAAAAGACCCTCGTAGAAAACAATCTTTTTGATCATACTTCGGGTACCGCCATTCTCCTTTGCGGTGATGCCAACGGCTGGTATGAAACTGGCAGCTGTCACGATATTCGCATCCGTAACAATACGTTTATCAATGCCTTGACCAATATGTTCCAATTTACCAATGCGATTATATCAATCTATCCTGAAATTCCGGATTTAAAAAACCAGCAAAAATACTTCCATAGCCATATCATTATTGAAGACAATCTCTTCGAAACTTTCGACAAGCCCATTCTCTATGCGAAGTCTGTGGATGGATTGGTGTTTCGCAACAATAGGATCAAAACCAACCAGGAATATCCGTCTTTTCATTGGAACAAAAAGCCCCTATTTTTTGAACGTGTCACACACAGTAGCATCTCAAACAATACAGTCAATGGAAAGAAAAGTGACTTGCAGACATTAGATCAATAATAACCTGATATTCAAACTCATTAAATTGTCGTTATGATCATTCTCAAAAGTAATAAAGCATTGCTGTTGTCTGCTCTACTTAGCGGGCTAAACTTGGACAGCTATCCCCAATCTGCTGCCCAAAAGCATGTTACTCAGCATTCTGATCGACCCAATATCGTTGTATTCTTTGTAGACGATCTCGGCTGGCAGGACATGTCGGAGCCATTTTTCAAGGTCAAAACTCCGATTAATGAGAAATTCCATACCCCTTATCTGGAAACATTGGCCAAAGATGCGATCAAGTTTACCAATGCGTATGCGACACCGGTATGTACCCCTTCCCGTGTGAGTTTTCTAACAGGTCTGAATGCTGCGCATCATCGTGTCACCAATTGGACTCATCCCAAAGCCGACACACCAACCGACAGTAAAAATGAGTTGCTCAATCCACCAGATTGGAATATCAATGGGCTGAGTCCAGTACCTCATGTCCCCCATACCATATATGCTACCCCTTTCCCAAGCATCCTAAAGTCTAATGGTTATTATACCATTCATGTCGGCAAAGCACAAACTTAACGTAATAAACGTCCGTACCTCTACTTTAACTTTGGCAGCTATCCTTTATGGAATTAACTCAATCAGCAATTGTTAACTAAAAACTCTCAACAGATCGGTTAATTGAATGTACTGTTTATCATGCACAATAAAACCGAATTTTTTATTGGAGATCATCTATAAAACAGGATAAATTTCAGCAGCAGCCACAAAATAAATTTACTTTTAACGATTTATTCGAAAAATTGAAAGTCAATTCTATTTTAATTTTATTCAACCTAATTTTGAACCTATTATAAACTATAAGACCAATTTTTCCTTGACATAACCTTTATAAATAGGTCAAATTTTTAATGAATTTCAAAAAATTAAATACAAAATATAAAAAATACTCACGAATATTGCCCTTATTTAATAAAATATGTATTATTGAAAAAAGTTATATTCCTCGACCCTACTCATCTATGGAATTTAACTTCACACTATCATATCATGGAAAACGATAAATATGCATCTCATCATGACGAAAGCTTATTAGCAAGGCTTCGAGAAGGCGATTTAGAGGCTTTCAATATTTTGTATGATAAGTATTGGTCCGTATTATTAGATGAATCCTACAAAAGGCTCGAAGATCTAGCTTCATGCGAGGAGATTGTTCAGGATGTATTTATCGAACTTTGGGAACACTGTACCAAGAGAGAGATTCACAACTTAGGAGCCTACCTCTTTACTTGCATGAAATACAAGGTTTTCGAAATCTATAAAAAAAACAAACGCAGAAATATACTCATAGAAGAAAAACATCAGTTCTACGAATGGCAGGAAGCTGTAGAGGGAGATCAGTATGCCGAAAAGGATCTAAAATCTTTAATTGAACAATGGGTAGCCAATCTTCCAAAAAAGAGAAAAGAAATCTTTAAAATGAGATACCTTGATGGACTGACCACAAAGGAAATTAGCGATCTGACCGAAACTTCCCAAAACACAGTCCAAAATCATCTCAGCGTATCAATCCAAAAGCTAAAAAAACTTGTTATTCAGCATTTTTTGATACTACTTTTAATTTTATTTGACTGTAAATAAACAACTTACAAATAATAAGCAAAATAGACTAGTACATTTTCCTCGCTTAAAGGCACTATCTAAGTGAACATTGTACTAATCCTATGCAATCTAACCAAGAGCTTGAAAAGCTAATTGACAAATACTTAAAGGGCGAAGCCAATTCAGATGAAATAGATATCGTAGAACGCTTTTTCGATTCATTCTCCTCCCGTCCAAATTTACTGAATACACTCAATGATGAAGTGCGGGAAGCACTAAAAACTCGTATTCATACCCGAATTATGGATAGATTAGCGGTTAAAAAGAAACGTACATTCAGTTTTTCTCAAATTGCTGCCGCTGCAGCCGTCTTGTGCATTGCTTTAGCTAGTCTCTATTTATACAAAATAAAATCCCCCAACAATCAAGAAATCACGCTATTAAATGGACAACAGCGTCAAATCGTACTAGACGACGGCACAAAGATTACGCTCAATGCCTCCAGTAAAATAATCTACCCTACCTCATTTAAAGACTCGAGCACACGTGAGGTTACTTTAATAGGAGAAGCATTTTTTGACGTCAAAAAAGATCCGTCCAAACCTTTCCTTATTCACACTCCAAGAATGGAAATTAGCGTATTAGGCACAGCTTTCAATGTGCGCGATTATACGGAAGAAAATAATGCGGAAACAGCTCTTGTGCGGGGTAAAGTATCGATCTGGAAGACTGGGGCCAACGATCAGAAATTTATATTAAAACCCAAAGAAAAATTTGTGATCACAAAGGTAAATGAATCCGAAGAGAAATCCCCGTCTACAACGGCTAAAATGGTCTCTACTCCTATAGTCGTAGCTATCCAGCCATTCTCCGTCTCGGAAAAAGATGGGTCTGCCCTAGAGACCGAATGGTTATTAAATCGGATGACAATTCAAGACGAAAGATTACTTGATATCGCGTTGAAACTAGAGCGTATGTATGGGGTGGAAATTAAAATTACCAATAAATCAATTGCTAGCCAACGCTATTCAGCAACATTTGAAAATGAACAACTCGAAAATATCCTAAAAGCATTACAAACTGTCAATTACTTTCAAATTAAAAAAACGGGGAAAAATCAATTGCAACTATTTTAAAAAAAATCAACCTACATAACTCACATGAACAAAACAAAACCCAAATTTAGAAAAGAGTCGAGATTGGCATTACTGCTTGTTTGTCTAAGCACCTTACATGTACAGAGCTTCGCCTATTCTCAAACTGAAAAAATTGACCTCTCCATCCAAGGCGGAAAGCTTGAAGATGTTTTTCAAACAATCAATGACAAGAGCAAATACAAAATGTTCTTTAGCAAATCAATTCTTCCCAATACCACGGTCAATATTGTAGGAAAGAAAATCAGTGTAAAAGATATTCTTTCCCAATCTCTGGCCGGAAGCAACTTAACATGGGAAATATTGGACAACAATATTATTGCTGTAAAAGAAAAACAACAGAATCAACAACATATTGCGGGCCAAGTAGTCAACGAAAATGGAGCACCACTGGCAGGGGTATCTGTCATCATTAAAGACTGGCAAAAAGCAGAATACCGCAATATGCAAACAAGCACTGCAACTGATGTCAATGGACAATGGGGACTCCGTATTCCAAATGACGATGTCATTATTACTTTTTCTTTTATAGGTTATCAAAAGGTCGATATTCCAGCAAAACAACTGATTGCTAACCCTACTCCTATTAGACTTAAACCCGAAGAAGGCAGTTTGGAAGAAGTGGTTGTTATTGGCTATGGTACGACAACACGTAGACTAAACACAGGGTCTGTTGCTTCGATTACAGCAAAAGACATCACCTCTCAACCGGTAAGTAATCCCCTTGCTGCGCTATCCGGAAGAATGTCAGGCGTATTAATCGCCCAAAACAATGGGGTACCTGGAAGCGCTGTTCAGATTCAGATCAGAAATCAGGCTTCCTTAAGTGGTACGACATCAGGATCAATCCCATTGTATGTTATTGATGGAGTTCCATTTACAAATTTTAATGGTGGACAACCTGCTACTGATAACCTCAATTCATTTGGTATCTCAGCTTCTTCTGGCGGGTTAAGTCCTTTCAGTATGATTAATCCTGCAGACATTGAACGTATCGATGTGTTGAAAGATGCCGATGCCACGGCGATTTATGGAAGTCGGGGCGCAAATGGTGTTGTATTGATTACCACAAAAAAGGGATCTGCAGGCCGCACCCGTATCGGTGTCAATTTCAATACCGGATTTACAGAGGTCAACCGCTTTATCCCCATGTTAAATCTCGATGAATATCTAAACTTAAGAAAAGAGGCCTTTGCCAATGCAGGGGTTACACCTACAGTAGATAATGCTCCTGATCTTATGCTATGGGATCAAAATAAATCAACTGACTGGCAAAAAATGCTTATTGGAAACAAAGGGCATATAACCGACATTCAAGCGAATATGTCTGGAGGAAACGAATCTACGCGCTTTTTCTTTAATTCAGGATATAGACGCGAAAGCACCGTATTTTATGGGGATAGCAAAAATAGTCGTTTTACTTCTCGATTAAATCTAGATCACACCTCTTCTGATAAAAAATTCAATGCAGCTCTATCAGTGAGCTATGCAAATGATAATTCGGATATGCCTTCGTCTGATGTCACATCACTCTACAATTTGGCCCCAAATTATCCAATTTATGGTGACAATGGAAAGTACTATTGGTTACCGTCATCGGCATTTATTGACAATCCGATCGCATTGCTCGAACGCAAATATTTTGGCAATACCAATAATCTGATCTCAAATGCCAACTTGAGTTATAAAATCATACCGGGACTAACAGCAAAAGCAAATTTTGGTTACACAATCACTCAATTGAACCAAAATAGTCAACGGCCAATTACGTCTCTAAATAATACTGTATCAAATCCGCTTGGTTCATCAAGTTTCTCCAATACAAAGGCCGAAAATTGGATCATTGAACCGACTTTGGATTATGTAAAAAGTGTTGGACAAGGTAAATTGACGGCATTGATCGGTACAAGTTTTCAGCAGAATTCATCACGCTCGCAGACAACCAATGGCTCTAACTACTCAAACGATGCACTTTTAGGGTCACTCAGTGCGGCGGGATTATTCACAGCAAGCAATAACCTTGTTTACTACAAGTACAATGCAGTATTCGGAAAAGTGAATTACGACTGGAAAGAGAAATATTTGTTCAATGGAACTTTCAGAAGAGATGGTTCATCTCGTTTCGGCCCCAAAAATCGATTCGGTAATTTTGGCGCAGTAGGGTTAGGATGGGTCTTTGGAAAAGAAGATTTTGTGCAGGATAATCTGCCATTTTTAAGTTTTGGTAAATTGAGAGCAAGTTATGGAACAACAGGTAATGATCAAATTTCAAATTACCTTTATCTCCCCCTCTACTCTTCGACTACGGCTTATTTAAATAATCCTTCCATGAATATTGGAACACTCCCAAATGAATATATCAAATGGGAAACGACCAAAAAATTGGAGTTTGCGCTAGATCTAGGTTTTTTAAAGGATAGAATTTTATTTACTGGAAATTTTTTCAGAAATCGTTCCTCTGATCAAATAACTGATTTAGTTTTAAGTACCCAAACGGGCTACAATAGTTACAAAGAAAACTTACCGGCTCTGATCCAAAATACAGGTTTGGAATTGGAGCTGAATACAACTAATGTTACAAATGAAAGTTTTACATGGAAAACGTCAGCTAACTTCACTTTTTATAAAAATAAACTTGTAGAATTTCCTGGAATTGAAAATACATTCTATGCCAGTAGTTTTCTGGTGGGTGAGCCGCTCAATATGATCCGCTTGTATCACTATCAAGGTGTGGACCCGGCAACAGGAAGAGCTTTATATGAAGACCGCAATGGTGATGGAGCTATTACAGGTGATGACCGTTATGTTGCTGATTTAGGTACACCTTTTTATGGCGGATTTAATAACACGTTCTCCTACAAAGGTTTTGAAATTGGCGTATTTTTTCAATTTAATCACCGCTTTGGTGTAACCAAAATCCTCAATACAAGACCTGGAGCGATGGTCAACCAAAACGATTATTGGTTGGACAGATGGACACCGAATAACACCAATACAAACATCCCGGGTGCTATTACAACTCCCGCCGCTTCGGCTGAGGGAACCGCCTTAAGCAACTCTTATAACCAGTATACAAGTTCTGACGCAGTTTATGGTGATGCTTCGTACCTCAAATTAAGGTCTGTCAATCTATCTTACAACTTACCTAAGAGCTGGACTTCGAGACTAAAGATGTCTAACTGCAATGTCTTTATACAAGGTCAAAACCTATTTACATGGGCCAAAAATAAATATGTTCTAGATACCGAAACTACTGTCCAAGGAGGGCCTTCTGGTTTAGGAACCGGAACCATTGCTCAGGTACTCCCACCATTGCGTACGATTGTATTTGGATTTAACTGTCAATTTTAAAACTAGAAATCATGAAATTAAATATTAATAAAACCATACTATTATTAACGATTACCAGCGGATCCCTTCTTGTCAGCTCCTGCGAAAAATTTGTGGATTTGGGTGCTCCACCAACACAGGTACTTGCCAGTGAGGCATTCGCTACAGATGCTTCAGCCAACAGTGTTATACGCGGATTGTATACGGCAACATTAAGCATCAATCTCGCTGGAACATCAACTTTCTATACTGGGCTTGCTGCCGATGACCTCCAGTATAATGCTACCGACCCAAATACAGCCGAATTCTATAGCAACAGCCTTTTGAACACGAACGGCAATGTCGCTAATTTCTGGTCAAATTGTTACCAACTTATCAAGAATGCAAATAATGCAATCTCGGGTCTAGAGGCATCAACCACCCTTACCCAAAGTGTAAAGGACCAACTCCTGGGTGAAGCTAAATTTTTTAGGGCTTACGCCTATTTCTATCTCGCTAACCTTTACGGAGATGTGCCACTGCAATTACGCGATGACCTCCATGCTTTTGAAGACGCAGCTCTTTCTCGAATGCCCGTGCAACAAGTGTATGATCAGATTATCGCCGACCTAAAGGATGCAGAGAGTAAAATGGCTACAACGTATGATGCGACTGCAAGTCCAAGAGGTCGAGCAAACAAAGCAGCCGCCAGTGCGCTATTGGCTAGGGTGTTTCTTTACCAAAAAGATTATCAAAATGCGGAATCTTACGCAACCAAAGTGCTGCAATCATCTGATTATGGCATGCCTACACCAGATAAAAGCTTTATAAACTCAAGTAATGAGGTTATTCTTCAACTTGGTACGCAGACCGGAGTGACTACATTTGGTTCCAATTATATTACAGCAGCTACATCTACTCCCGGTTATACGTTGCCAGACGCGGTATACAACAGCTTTGAGACAGCTCCTAACATTGATTTAAGAAAAACAAATTGGACAAGTCCAAAGACCGTATCAAACAAAATTTATTATGCGATAACGAAATATAAAGTTGCCTCAGGTACAGGATCCGAATACCATATTGTGCTTCGCTTAGCCGAACAATACCTTATTCGTGCGGAAGCAAGAGCCAGACTCGGAAAAATTACAGAAGCACGGACTGATGTGGACGCTGTTCGTAATCGTGCAGGACTAGCAGGACTTAGTACGAGCTTAAACCAAACTCAGTTACTTGCTGCAATAGAAACCGAACGCCTGCATGAATTTTTTGGTGAATTCGGCCATCGCTGGCTCGATCTGAAACGAACCGAACGCGCTAGCACTGTGCTGTCTCCTATCAAATCCAATTGGCAACCAACAGATGTCTTATTTCCTATCCCCCAAGCTCAGATCTTGATAAACAAAAACTTAACACAGAACCCTGGATATGAAGATTAATGATTAAAAAACGTTATAAAATCAAAAAATGAAAACAAAAATCTTAACAGCTGCTTTGGTCTTTTCGATATCAGCAGCCTTTGCACAAAAACAGGCAAACGGAAAATATCAACAGTACTTGCCGATTATCGAAAAAGGGACTCTCACGCAAAAGGATTCTCTTACCAACGTGTTGATGAGTGAACTAAAGACTTATAAATCTGAAGATGAGTACCGCACGACTATCAACATCTTACGCTCGTTGGGAAAAGAAGAGCAGCAATCTTCGGTAGAAGCATTAGCAAAGAAAAAATATCCAAAAGGATCATTAACTCGAGATGCCTTTATAACTGATGTTTTCTATAATGCAAGTACCCCGGTACAGAAAGAAAATGCATATAATGAACTCATAAAGAAATGGCCAGTCAAAAACTTTAGTGAGGAGCCATTGACATATGATTATGTATTAGCTAATCTAGCGCAGAGTTTTGCCAACGACGGAAATGCCCCAAAAGCAATACATTATCTTGGTGAGATGAAAGAACGATTCTGGCGTGGAAACGGATATATTCCCGTAGGTCAAATCCTATTGAGCGCTGGCGATACGATTACCGCAGCACCGCTGTTAAAAACCGCTATGGATGATAGTTACTATTATCTTACCCTTCCTGAGAACCAGAAAGACAATAAAGCCCGCTTCGCAGCCATGGGGTACGCAAGCTCCATGTCAGCGTATGTAAACATCCTTGTTGCTCAGAAAAAATACGCTGAAGCGCTCGGTTATATAGAGAATGCTTTAAAGGCAGCTCCAGAGCAGGCTGATGGATTAGCAAATGTATATTACAAATCTTTAATGGGTACCGGAAGAAAGCTCGAAGCTTATAATATTCTGACTAAATTATATGCTAAAGGACAGTTTGCGGTCGAAAATGATCTTAAAACATTGTATACTGAATTAAATGGATCTGCTCAAGGATACGACAATTTTAATGCTCTATTAAAAAAGGAGCTAACACAAAACATTCGTAATCACATTAAAGAGATGGCAACCTTTAAACCTGCACCCAATTTTGAACTACTCAATCTAAAGGGTGAAAAAGTATCTTTGGCAAGTTTAAAAGGAAAAGTTGTGGTTTTAGACTTCTGGGCAACGTGGTGTCAACCTTGCGTACGTTCATTCCCTGGAATGAAAGCCGCTCAAGAATCTTATGCAGATGATAAAGATGTACAATTTTTATTCATGAATACTTGGGAACGCGATAAGAACTATAAAGAGAATGTGGTATCCTTTATCACAAAAAATAACTATCCTTTTGAAGTGCTTTACGACGATCAAAAAGATCCGCAAACCGGAGAGGTCATGGCAGCAAAATTTGGCGTCAAGGGCATTCCCGCAAAATTTATCATTGACAAGGACGGAAATATCCGTTACTTTTTGACTGGATCTACGCCAAACGTAGACTATATCAAATTAGAAATGAAAGAGCTTATAGAGGCTGCTAAAAAACCTTATAAAGGCTAAAAAAAAGTCTGCCTCTAAATGGAGGCAGACTTCGATAAATTTTCCAATACCGCCTTCACGGGTCAACTACCCTGAGCCATACAGCACATAAAACTGAGCCATCGGCGAAAAAATAACCTCCTTTTGAGTCCTATCTTTGTTGCCATACAACAATGCAGATGACAACAAGAAATAACAGCAATAAGTGGCTTCGGTTTTTGAAAAGAACAATCTTAGGACTGACAGTTCTCATCGCTTTCATCGGACTATATATGATGCATCCACAATTTGGCAGAAGACCTTCGGGCGAAAGACTTCAGCGCATACAACTATCCAAGCAATTTAAGGACGGTAAATTTCGAAATATGAGCCCAACACCACAGTTAACACAACCTTGGAGGGTGGCCCTATACGATTATTTTTTTAAGCGCTCGGATGAAACGAGTCCCAAGCACGCTATACCTACGATGAACATCGACTGGACAATACTACTAAGCCAGTCCCGTGGACTTGTTTGGTTTGGGCACTCCTCCTATTTTCTTCGTTTAGATGGCAAGAACATCCTCGTCGATCCCGTATTTAGTGGCAGCGCCTCTCCTATACCGGGTAGTGTAAAGGCTTTTAAAGGAGCCGATGTCTCTACCGCGGCTGACCTGCCACAGATTGATTTTCTATTTATATCACACGATCATTACGATCACATGGATTACAAAACGCTAAAGGCTTTACAGCCCCGGGTTGGGAAAGTCATTGTTGGTCTTGGCGTTGGCTCCCACCTCGAATATTGGGGATATCGTCCCGAACAGATCATCGAAAAAGACTGGTGGGATCAGATCGATCTAGGCGACGGCTTTCAAGTAACGGTCACCCCGGCACGACATTTCTCGGGTCGAAGCATCTTTACCGCTAATACATTATGGGCCTCCTACGTCCTGCAGACACCTTCCCTAAAACTCTATTTAGGAGGTGATAGTGGCTACGATAACCATTTTAAAGAAATCGGCAATCAATTAGGTCCCTTTGATCTCGCTATATTGGAAAATGGTCAATATAACCTCAGCTGGAAACATATCCACATGATGCCAGAAGAGGTCGTCCAAGCAGCACATGACCTCAAAGCCACCGTGCTGTTTCCCGTCCATTCCTCCAAGTTTGTACTTGCCAATCATGCCTGGAACGAACCTTTGGAACGCATTTCCGCGGAAGCTGCAAAACAGCAGCAACCCTTGCTCACTCCGATGATCGGCCAGGTCATCAATCTCGATCAGCCCCCCACAGAACCTAGCTATTGGTGGAGAAAATAGTTCTATGCGACCGAATTGATGGTCGCTGGCGTTATCCCAAACTTCTCCTTGAAAGACGCATAAAAATGAGAGAGGTTTTCAAAGCCGAGATCAAGATAAAAATCGGAAGGTTTTTGACGCTTATTTTCGATCAGATAATAAGCCTCGGAAAGACGCTTTTCCTGTAGCCATTTTCGGGGTGATGTCTGAAATATCTTTTCAAAATCACGTTTAAAACTCGCTAAGCTACGGCCGGTCAGTTTCGCAAAGTTTTCGAGTGGCACATTGTACCGATAGTTCCTGACCATGAACTGTTCCAGATCTATCTTATGTGGTTCCGAAAAGTCAAACAACAGATCTTTCAGCTGCGGATAACTCTCCAATAATAAGGTAATCAATTCATAAATTTTGATCTGTTCCATCTGCGGACTCACGCGGTCGGCGGCCTCGGCATAAGGACTCAATGATTCGAAATAACTTTTGATAAACAGGTTGCTTTCCAGCATGACATTGGACTCCCCCGTGTATTTTTTATCCGAACTGAGATGATAATCCATCGCATATTGCTTCAGGCGATCTGCTTGCAACAATACGGAAACAGATTTGTAAACATTATTGGCTGCCGGATGCTTAAAAGCTTTAGCCAACTGATTTCTACGTGCCACAACAAGCTGCCCCTCCGTGGCAATTAGTTTTCCCTTCTGATGGTCGAGATGCGTCTCACCCGACAGCTGAAAAAACACCACATGCTCAGGGATAAACTGTTCGTGGCCAAATACTTTTTCGACATAACAGGAATACAAAAACGCCTTCCCGAAATCATTCTCTTCTATGCTCATTATTATTTCTCTATATACAGCCCAGCGATCATTGGTACCGATATCCAAACACCGCCCTAGCCTAAAGGTAACAAATATCCAATACCTTTTACAAAATCCAATTGCCGGAAAGCTCAATTTATACATCCTCAAAAGCTCAAGCATAAAAATAGCCCAGTCCTTAAGCATTTAAAACTACTCCGAGCTTATTGAGCCACTGGCAACAAATGCTGCTGCTATTTCTTTGCTGCAAGCCGTTTTCGTATAATACTGACAAATTCCGGCGAAACACCCAAATAAGAAGCAATATAATATTGTGGTACTCGCTGAGATATCGTAGGATAAAGCGCGATAAATTCGAGGTATCGATCTGCCGCAGGTTTGGCCATCGTATGGATCAACCTATTCTGCAAAACAGCTAGCCGGCGCTGAACCAGCATACGAAATACACGTTCAAATTTTGGAATCGTCTCCAGCAGCCGCTCTTTCGTATCTGGTGTCAGCATTAAAAACTCACTATCTTCCAATGTTTCCATGTAGAGGCTCGAAGGCGTATGATAATGAAAAGATGCAATATCACTGATCCACCAGTCTTCGACCGCAAAGGCTAAAGTTACTTCGAAGCCATTTTCGTCGAGGTAGTAGATCCGCACGCAGCCCTTTTGCAGATAACCTTCAAACTGGCAGATCTCCCCTTCCTCCAATAACATGGTCTTCTTGGGAACTTTTTTTGTCGTTAACATACCTGTGAACTGCTCGGTCTCTTCTGCGGTCAAAGTAATGCACTTAGACACATTTTTTAGAATATTTTCGTATAACATTGTATTGATCTTCGTGTAAAAAAGAATTAGATATGTTCATGTAATATATAACCCGCACCATAGATACTTTCAATGTGGAGTTTACGATCCATCTGCAATAATTTGCGGAGCCTGGAGATAAAAACCTCCAAACTCTTGCCATTGAAAAAGTCTGTATTGCCCCAAAATTGCAAGAGTAGATCTTTTTTATTGACCAACATATTTTTATTCAGAATCAAAAAATGCAGCAATTCTGCTTCCCTGACAGTGAGTTTTTGCACCTGTTGTAAACCATTATCCAGTGTAAACCGCTCCATATTGAGCCGCAGGTTGCCTATCTGCAATTCTACCTGTAAAAGAGCATCTTTGTCTGAAACGGATGCCACCTTCAATAAATTGCGAATCTTGAGCAATATTTCGTCCATATCAAAAGGTTTGGCAATATAATCAACAGCGCCTAAAGAAAGCCCCTTTAATCGAGCGTTGCGTTCATGAAGTGCTGTCAAAAAGAAAACAGGCTGTCCCGGATTACTAGCGATCATCCGTTGTGCAAGATCAAAACCATTACCATCGGGCAGCTGGATATCGATGATCAGGAGTTTGACAGAAACACGCTGAAAATTTTCCCAGCCCCCTTCAGCCGTACTTTCCCAAAGCACCGTAAATCCTTTGTAGCGCAAATAGCGCGAAAAAACCTCTCCCAGATCGGGTTCGTCTTCGATCAAAAGAATATCAATCTTGTCTTTTGCCATTGAATGCCGCATTGCCCATGTAAATATAAAAAATCGTCCCAGCAATTGGCTTTTCTTCGATATGAATTGTCCAGCCCAAACGGTCCAAACAGGATTTAATGTAATACAAACCTAATCCAAGCCCCGGTTTATTACCCGATAATCTTCCCCGATAAAATGCTGTAAATACTTTAGAACGTTCATTGGAGGCTATACCAGATCCATTATCTGCTACTTTAAGACAATATTGGTCTTGTGTCAACTGCCAAGTAAACCGAATATTTTTTTGATCACTAGGGTTAAATTTGATGGCATTGGACACCAGATTATCTAAAATCGAAAAATAATAATCTTCGTCTAGTTTCATTTCTACGTCAGGCAATAGTGCTTCGTATCGGATTTCAATCTCATCTTGATAACGCAAGCGAAGCTCATCCAGCAGCTGCTGTGTCAGCTGGTTCAGTGGAAACTGTACGACTTTTGGTGGCCGCTCCTGTAAAGCAACAGATCCCATGACCTGTTCAAAATATGCTTTGAGCCGCTTTGCCTGCCGCTCCACGACTAGCCCCAGCTGCTCCACTTCCCGCTTGTCTTTGTTAGTTTCACGGTCAATCAGGCTGTGTGCACTGATCAAGATTGTCGTCAGTGGTGTGTTGAATTCATGCCGCATATGGTTCAGAAAACTTGTTTTGAGATCGGCGAGCTTACGCTGGCTGATCCAATTTTTATAGGTCCGGTAACTAAGCAGCACAATGACGGCAATACAAGCCAAAGACAGCAAAAAAACGGGTGCCATCTGTTGGAAAATTCGCCAGCCTCGATTCTCATAATCTACATATAGGCTATACGTAAATCGATAGGGAAATGGATTTTTATCACTCACCGATAGTTCAAATACCCGATTGTTTAGCCCAGGATTTTCAAGTCTACCGCTTATGGCCCCAGCAGGATTATCACTGGCCGTTTCATAAAATGCCTTCCAAACATTAACTGTCGCATCGTAAACTTCCAATTTATCAAAATGGAATAGATAGACAAGATCTCTATCAAGTTGCTGCTGCTGTACAATCTGCTGAAAGATACTATCCAGTGATTGCTCTTGCCGCAAGCGCTTGAGAAAAGGTTCCATACATTGTTGTGCAAATTCAGAAGCATCTGAGGCACCAGTGTGCTTTTTTTTATACCAGATCGAAAGACATGGCACCAATGAAGTTTGGAATATCGTATTGCCACCAGGGAATATCTTATCGTCCATTACTGCAGCACCATAGGCATTCTGAATCAGATTGAGCTGTCCAATCTGGTAATTTTTATCTTCAAGCTTATACGTATTGAAGATCAAAAAACCGATCAACAGGGTCAAGATCAGGAAGCTGGTGCCAAATGCCCAGGGATATATATTTCTACCGGCGCTGTTCATGGTTTAAAAATAACATCTATTTATCGATCCAAGATACCATTAGGCTTTTATTAGGCTTTCATTAGGTTTCTGTTAAACACAAGTTACTCCTCCTTGTCCTATCTTTACAGCCTAACAAATTAGCAAATTATGTCCAAAATTTCCCAGACGCTACTCTGTCTATGTTACCTCCTGCTGGGCCAAAGCCTATTTGCGCAAACCAGTTTTTCAAAAAAAGTACTCGAGCAGAGCCAGCTCGATTTTGTCAATCTAGGATTTGGCATGTTTATCCACTATGGTATGCCAACTTTTATGGAACAGGACTGGTCCGATCCCAATGCTGCTCTCGAATTGTTCAAATCGCCCAAACTCAATGCAGATCAATGGGCAAAAGCGGCCAAATCGGCAAATATGAGTTATGGCTGCCTGACAACCAAGCACCACAGCGGCTTCCCGATCTGGAAGACCAAAACCACAGACTACAATGTCATGAATACACCTTTGCACCGTGATGTTGTCAAGGAGTTTACTGAAGCCTTTCGCAAAAATGGCCTTCGGGTAATGTTGTATTATTCGATACTGGATATGCACCAAGGTATACGGCCACACACAATTACCAAAGCCCATATCCAGCTGATCAAAGATCAACTAACCGAATTGCTCACCCAATATGGAGAAATCGACGCATTGGTGATTGATGGCTGGGATGCCCCTTGGTCACGCATTTCTTACGACGATGTTCCTTTCGATGACATCTATTACCTTGTCAAATCATTACAGCCCAAATGCCTATTGATGGATCTCAATTCCGCAAAATACCCCGGTGATGCCCTCTTTTATACAGATATCAAATCGTACGAACAAGGAGCTGGGCAATTTATTTCCAAAGAACACAACAAACTCCCTGCGATGGCTTGCCTTCCTTTACAGCAGAATTGGTTCTGGAAAACCTCATTTCCAAATACAGCTGTTAAGGATGTCAATGAGCTGGTTGAGAAATTCATTATCCCCTACAACAGTGCCTATTGCAACTTTATGCTCAATGTAGCTCCAAACAGTGATGGCCTCATGGATCAGAATGCGCTCGACGCCTTAAAAAAAATCGGCACATTGTACAAAAACAGACCCAACTACAGCACCCTACCAGACTACCAAGCTCCTATTGTCGACCACAATATCGCTAAACAAGTACCTTCATACAGCAGCTGGAGTGACGATATGAATATCATGGATTTTGCTAACGATGATAACTTTGGCAGCGCCTGGGTTTCCAATCCGGCAGTCAAAGGAGAAGTCTGGTATGAATTGGATTTTGAACGTAGCAAAAGCTTCAACAGCGTTGTCATTACTGAAGGAAAAGATCATCCGGCACAATACGGTCTATCTTACCTGAGGGATGGTAAATGGCAACCTATTGCAGCCACGGCTGTGCAGCAGGGGCGCATCAAGATCTTTCGGTTTGACGAAGTATTGGGACAAAAATTACGTTTCAGCATCAAAGCTCAAAAAGATCGCGCTGTCATTCATGAAATTGGCGTATATCAGGAGCGTCGATAGCAACAGCAAAACCCGATAATTCTGATTTATAAAGTTTAATATTTTCACCGAACTGGTTCAGTAAACTCTAATGATAAAGCCCCTT
>NZ_DIIM01000010.1:0-52720 GCF_002420705.1 Sphingobacterium sp. UBA5670 | reverse complement strand
AAGGGGCTTTATCATTAGAGTACAGATCAAATAAACACTATTTGCTCCAACCCGGATTCTGCATCAAATTACTATTTAACACGATTGCCGCTGAAGGAATCGGGTATAGGTATTGTTTGTTGCTATCATCCCAGGTACGTTTCACCGCTTTAAACCATTCCAGATGATTGTCTGAAGTCATCGTCTGGAAGTTGGTGCTCTTGCCTCCAATGGCCACCTTGGCCACTCCAGCAGGGACAGTGATCGAAGGAGCAGATTTACTGCCGTCATAAAAGACAACATCAGGTGTGCCATTATGATCGATATCGATCAATTTATCCAGCGCTGGAATATAGATACCTGTCCAAGGTAAATTGGCCATTAGCGGTCCAAGTTTCCAGCGTTTCAAATCGTTGAAACGGAATCCTTCCAGCGCCAGCTCTACCTGTCTTTCCCGGCGGATTTCCAAAAGCACAGGACTGTTTACTTCAGGGAAGAATGTATTTTTCAGGTAGCTATCAACTTTTGTCGGCAAGCTGTTGATTCCACTACTGATCCCTGCTCTAACTCGTAGCGCACCAATGGTTTTAGACCAGTCCGCATCAGTAAAGGTACCGAGTTCCTGTTTCGCTTCGGCATAATTTAGCAACACCTCCGCATAACGCATTAGCGGCACAGCATTCGTATTATACCCGCCGTTGTCATAATACGAATCATCCAATGTATACTTAATCGGTTGATAACCTGTATAGGTGAAACTCGCAAAATTTGGAGGTGCCGCCTGTCCATTACGCGAGTAACCCGGTGTGCGGATCAACTGTGCAAGCCGCAAGTCACGATTTTGACATTCCTCATAGAACTCCTCCGTCTGAAAGTTGGGTCTATCCGTATAAGGGGTACCATCAACATTCAAAAAGGTATTGATAAAGGGTCTTACCAAACTCAGACGGGGGCCATAGGTAGCCGACGTCCACCACCAGTTCGCATCATTCAGCAGGGCAAGATCTTTGCTAAAGGTTACAGCCAGCATAACCTCTTTGGTTACAGGTGCATTGCTTGTAAACAGCATCCGCTGTGAGGTCTTGGGATCTGCAGAGATATTAAGTCCATAAGGGCCATTTTCCATTAAGATCTTTCCAGCATCTACTGCCATCTGAAAAAATACCTCCGGCTGTGTCGCAAGATTCAGTTTATGATATTTACGGAATGTACCCTCAAATAGTGCAATCCTCGTCTTTAGACCAAGTGCTGTCCATTTATTAACCGTACTGCCATCGCCTCCTGTATTGGTGATATTGGCGTAGGCAAAGTCCAGATCCTCCATGATGTGCTTCATGACCACTTCGCGCGAATCACGTGGTGCCTTGAGAATATCTGTTTCATCCACAGCCAGCGGATGATCTACCCAGGGCACATCGCCAAAACGCACCACTTTTTCATAATAAAACCAAGCTCTAAAAAAGCGTGCCAGGCCGATATAATTATTTTTTATGGCATCAGTCAATTTGGGACTGTTGCACTTAGCGATCAATTGATTGATATTGCGCAAAGTCGTCCACGACCAGCCCGAACTGATTTCCGCGCTGTAAGCACCGCCGACCATAAAATCATTAAGGCTGTTTACGGCCGAATAATCAGCCATTGCGTCACCTTTATAAGCGTCACTTCCCGAAGTGATATTCCGATAGAAGGAGTTACTGTAATTTTTTAATCCACTTTCACTACCAAAGATGTCTTCTTCGGTAGCTCCTGCCTTTGGCAGCTCATTCAGTTCGCAAGAACTGAACAAAAGTGCAACAACAGGTATATAAAACAATCTTTTCATGTTGATATAAAACTATAAGCCAATAGATAAGTTAAAACTGATGCTCTTCATGATCGGATAATTAAATCCATCACCGGACCCTGTTCCGATTTCCGGATCCGATTTGCCCAGGTTGCCAACATCGAGATCCTTCGTCTTTTTGTAAAGCGGTGACCAGGTCCATAGGTTTTCACCCGACAGGCCTGCACGAAGACTACTGATTTTTAATCGGTTTGTCACAGACTTAGGAAAGCTGTACCCAATCTGTAAGTTTTTCATCCGAATATAGGCCACATTTTGTAGATATCTGGTTTGGGGTGTAGTTTTAATAGACTCGTTATAACCCGCATAACGTGGGAAATAGCCATTCGGATTATCTTCTGTCCAGTAATTATTGAGATGCCATTCCGGTAAATTGTTATAAGGTCTATTGTACTGTCCCCAGAAAATCGACTCATTGCTCGGATACCAGTTCTGCTTCCCTACTCCCTGGAAAAATGAAGAAAAGTAGATCCCCTTCCAATCCAAATTGAGGTTAAAGCTATAGATATACCTTGGATCGGCGTTACCGATGACCGTTCTATCACCATGACTGTAGATCGTATTGTTTCCATAATCAATCACACCATCGCCATTGAGATCCGTAAAACGGACATCCCCCGGATAGATCGTCCCATTGTTGGACGATTTGATCAGTTTTTGAGTTGCTGCTCCATCAATCTCCGCCTGATTCTGGAATAACCCCTGGGTTACATAACCCCAGATCTCACCAATCCGCTGTCCTTCGTAATAGGAACCGTCTTTGATTAAACCTTCCTTATTCTCATAACGGTCTATGTTAGATTTATAATCTGCCAGCGTTCCCCGTACAGACCAGTTAAACGGACTGCCATTAAGGTCGAATCGATCCTTATAAGTCAAGCTCAGTTCAAAACCTTTAGTTGTCATATCCGCATAGTTACCTTTTGGTGACTCCGCTCCAAAAATATCCGGCAGTGCGACACCAAGAGTATACATATTGAGGGTCTTGCGCTGATAGATATCTCCGGTAAAGGTCAATTTCCCATTTAACGAAGATAGGTCAAGACCTAAATTGGCCGTACGCGCGGTTTCCCAAGTTAAGTTATCCGGGATAACTTTAGGAACCGAGGTATAGGCAGGTTTCTGACCATTCAGCACCCGGTCCATAATCTTGATTTCGTAGATATCCAGATAGGAATAAGGATCCACATTACCATTACCCAGGGAACCATAAGAGGCCCTTAGCTTCAGATCAGACAGCGCCTTTTTGTCCACCTGGAAGAAAGGTTCTTCCGATATACGCCAGCCCAGGGATGCAGATGGGAACAATCCCCACCGTTGGTTGGTCGGGAATTTGGACGAACCATCATACCGGCCATTGAATTCAAAAAGATAACGGTCTTTGAAGATGTAATTGGCTCGCATAAATACACCGACATTGCGGTATTTGTTATATCCCGCAGTTGCTGTGGTATTCTGCCCCACCGCCAGGTTGATATTTTCTACGTCGTCATTAAGCAGACCGGTCTTGGTGATATAAGTTGAATTATAAGTCCGTTGCTCATAATTATAACCGAGCAAACCTTTAAAGTAATGGTCACCTATTGTACGTTCATATTCACTGTAAAGATTTCCGAACAAGTAACGGTAACGTTGGTCTACCTGATAAATATTATCATTCATGCTTGTTTCCAACCGCAGCATTTTTCCCTCTTGCGTGCTATATGGGACAGGCACACGAACCCTTACCGAACTAAAATCACGGTTTCTGAAAGTCAGATCCCCCTTTACACGGAAAGTATTGTTTAAAAATTTGGTTTCAAAAGAAGTGGTATTGCGGAGATCCTGATTGGCAGTGTTGGTACCGTTTTTGCCGTAGATGAAATCCCCTACGGTGTAGGCTGCCGAGAAACTCATTGATCCGTCGGGATTAAAAATTGGTGAAGAAGGGTGTCCTTCATCTGCAATATTACGCCAGATATTCCCACCTTCACCGGCTGTGGAAGGATCCCTGTATTTGGCGTAGTTAAAATCGATGTTATTGCTGATCCGCAACCAGTCTGTCACCTGAAGCCCGGCTTTTGCACGCGTATTATAGGTCTTATATTTATCGCTATTATAGCGGTACATACCGTTGTAATCGTAAGCACGACCAGAAATATAGTAATCCATTTTTTCCGAATTACCGCTGATAGAGAGGTTATGATCCTGGACAAAGGTATTGTCCTTGATCAGCATGCCATAATAATCCTCGTTACCGTAGTATACATAATTGCCCTTATCATCTACCGTGACCTGCTCCGTAATTCCCTGTTCTTTTCTTCTCTTAAATTCCTCCAGCCAATCTGTTGTAAAGATCTGTGTCTTGTTGAGCTTGCTCGGAATCGAGGAATAATTGTTCCAGGCATTATAGGCTGTAAAGAAATGCGAAGCATATTCGTAGCCATCCGTCACAAATTTGGGTAAAGCGATCGGTTTCTGAAAAGAGCCACTTCCCGAATAGTTAATAGACGTTTTTCCGGACTTGGCACGTTTGGTTGTGACAAGTACAACCCCGAACGTTCCGCGGGAACCATAGATTGCCGATGAAGCGGCATCCTTCAGTGTCGTTACACTTTCGATATCATTGGGATTGATAGCAGAAAGATCCCCTTCGACACCATCGATAAGGACAAGTGCGCTACCCCCCTGACCAATAGAAGTTGTTCCCCGGATATTGAAACTTGGAGCCCGATTGGGTTTACCATCAGCCGGGGTTACATTTAAGTTGGGAATTACCCCTTGGAGCATCTGACTTGCATTGCCCAGTACGCGTCCCTCAAAAGCTTCTGACCCCACCTGGTCTACGGCACCGGTAAGATTCACTTTTTTCTGTGTACCATAACCGACCACCACGACTTCTTCCAGTTCAGTGTCTTTGGATTCCATGATGACATCGATCTGCCCCCCGGTCACACTGACGATCTTTTCACTGTAGCCTATACCTGTCAATTTGAGCTTTTGCCCTACACTAGCTTCAATCGTGAACTGACCCGCTACATTCGTTGAGGTTGTTTTTTGGCTGGTTAAATTGGTGATGGTAACTCCGGACAAGGCTGCTCCGCTTTTGTCTCTTACCACCCCTTTCACGGTAGACTGAACTGCAACACCGTGCGTCTCTTTGGTCAATTTGACATAATCACGCTCTACATTAGCCCAAGTTGGGTATGAGAGACCCAATGCCATACTGATTAGTAATGTTTTCTGCATTTTTAGTCTGGTTTAGAATTTTGCATCAAAGTTGATGCTTTGACTTGGTTTATAATCTACCTTAATGTTAACAAATATTTAATTAATATCTATAACATCAACAACTAAACAGGTTTTGCAGGCATACATTTAATAGAAATTTAGCTTTTAGATAACATAAATCATAAAAAAAGCTATAGACAGCTATAAAAGTTAATTTACTTGTAAAAAACAACTAAAAAAAGAGGAACTCGCCTTCTATATTCCTAAATGACTAATTCGAAATCCCTAAATACAGTCCGTTTTATTCCATTTTTCTTCCTTTGATTTTTCTTGAACTAGTTCAATGAACAGCAAAATTAACCCGCCTAAATTTGGGTATACAGTAGGAGCTTCGCAAATCCATAAGGGACATCCGGTATGGCGAAAGGACGAAGAGATCATTGATTTACTGAAATATTTTAACACAAAAAATCAATTGGCGATATATCGTCAATTTCAAAAACCAATAAAACAACACAAAAAACTAACTATCAATACAATAAGAAAAAAGGTAAAGAAATTGAATTTCAACAATCATCAAACAACAATAAAACACACATTTATGAAACCATCATTAGAACTATTGTCGCCAAGCAACCACGCACTTGTTTTGATCGACTTCGAAGGCCAAATGGCATTTGCCACGAAAAGCATTACTATGGAAGAACTGCGCAACAATGTCGCAGTAATCTGCGGTGCTTCCAAAATATTCAATGTTCCGACCATCGTCACCACTGTTGCGGAGGAAAGCTTTTCAGGACCTGTGTTTCCGGAAATTGAAACCTATTATCCACAAGCCAGCACAGATTACATTGACCGTACAAGTATGAACACCTGGGAAGATGAAGCCGCTTACCGTGCCATCACCGGTACAGGCAAAAAAAAGTTAGTCTTAGCCGGCCTATGGACTGGGGTATGTATCGTTGGACCAGCGTTGTCTGCGCTAGCTGAAGGGTATGAGGTTTACGTCATCGCCGATGCCTGTGGCGACGTCAGCCAAGAAGCACATGAGCGTGCCATGCAACGAATGATCCATATGGGCGTCAAGCCAATTACATCTGTACAGTACCTACTCGAATTGCAACGTGACTGGGCTCGCCAAGAAACTTATGTTGCCGTAACAGACCTCATGAAAAAACATGGTGGCAGTTATGGTCTTGGGATTCACTACGCACACAACATGGTGAAACACGCTTAACAAAAAACTAACATTCTTTTACTCAAAACCGTACCTCGTGCTTCCATTACAGATCATATCGGCATACCTCAGAAAGGTGACACTCGCAGCCTTACTATTTAACCTATTACCGCATTATTCGTTGGCTCAGACCTACAAATTATTGCGCTTTGAGGAAGATTATAGTAACCTAGCAGATAGCACACGCCATGGTTATCAAAAGCTAAAATACAGCTCTTTAACCGCTGATGGACAAATATGGCTGTCTATGGGTGGCGAGGCTCGGTTAGAATATGTTGATTTCAATAATGAAGATTGGGGGCGACAGTCGTTGGGGCACAACAACTTCCTATTGCAGCGCTATAGCCTACATGCCGACATCCATTTCGGTGAGCGTTTTCGTTTGTTCACGCAGCTTCGCTCAGCCCTGCAGCATGGCCGCAAAAATGGTTCTCGTCAGATTGATGAAGATCAGCTTAATGTACAGAACCTATTTCTCGATGCTACCGTATTCAAACAAAAGGACAAAGCAATCCTATTCCGCTTGGGCAGACAGGAACTTGACTATGGATCTGGCCGTTTGATTTCCGTCGGCGAAGGTCCCAATGCAAGAAGGTACTTTACCGGAGCCAAGATCGCATACAGCAGTAACAAAGTTAACGTGGAGGCATTCGCGATGATGGCCGATACCATTAGACCGGGGATTTTTGACAATAAACCATCCAAACAAGTCAACCTATGGGGCGCCTACAGTAGAATCATTATTCCCAAACAGGCAAATCTTGACCTATACTATGTTGGCATCTATCGTGATCGCTCCGTTTTCGAAGAAGGAATAGCCGCCGAAACCCGCCATACTGTTGGCGCTCGGGTATGGAAATATGGGGGTGGGTTTATCTACAACCTCGAAGGAGCTTATCAATTTGGATCCTTTGGTCAAGGCAACATCGCTGCTTGGACAGCATCCGTGGATATCGGTTACCTCTTTGAAAATACTATGTTTAAACCGTCTATCAATCTACGCAATGATTATATTTCAGGCGACAAACAGGCCGGCGATGGCAATCTTGGAACCTTTAATCCCATCTACCCAAAGGGCGGTTACTTTGGTTTTAGCCCACAGATCGGCCCTGTCAACCTAATTGACATCCATCCCTACGCCACTTTCGACCTACTTTCTAAGTTAAAAATGCAGGTTGACATGGTTTTCAACTGGCGGCATAGCCTGCAGGATGGTATATACAGGCCAAGTGGCTCATTCAACCTGTCCGGATCAGCTTCACACAAACGTTATATTGGCACAGCTTATCTGGCCAACTTTACCTACGCCGCCAGCAAACAGGTATCTCTGGTAACCGGCATCCAATATTTTAAAACAGGCGCATTCATTGAAGATATTATTCCAACACCCAAAAATGGAATTTTCTTCAACAGCAGAATAGCCTTTAAATTCTAATATCATGAAAACTACAAAGACAATCTTTCAACAGAAAAAAATTCAATGGTCGTTGGTCGCGCTTTTCAGCGCGCTAGCGATAAGCCCAATACAGACTTATGCACAAACAACGGTAGCTACTCCAAAAACAACGGCAATAGGCACAAGTTCCATCTGGGGGAATGTAGACGGATTGGCTATTGAGGGCTTGGTACAAGGTCCATCTGCCGCCGTCAGCGATCTACAGGTAGCCTGTGTCTTTGAATATACCGAAGGTGATATTTTTATCTCCCCACCGGCATTGCCAGCCGCATTGAATGGGCTTGTTCATTTAGACGAAGCTTTGCACGGTACGCTGACTGCAATACGTAAAACAGGAAAATTCAAAGGGCATGCGCTAGAAACTGTGCTCCTGACACCGGCGCAACATGGCACACTCGCAAGCAAAAAACTGTTATTGATCGGATTAGGCAAACGTGAAGATTTTAATGCTGGACTCATGAAAGATGTTGGCAGTGTTGCTATGCGCGAAGCGCTGCGTCTGGGTGTACGCAATTTTAGCTTCGCCAGCGACTTGAAAGATGCAGGTGTAGATTCACCCACAGCACTAGTAGCCGAAAACGTTGTTCTTGGCAGTATCGATGCCTACCGAACACAAAAATGGTTGGGCGAAAAAAAGCTGGATCATACTCCAGTATTGAGCAAAATCACGCTTTTGGCCGGTCCTGCGTTCTTTGAAACAGCTGGTGAAGGTATCAAAAAAGCAATTTCTTCCTTACACAACTAAACATAAAGAATTATGAAAGCAGATCTAATTCTTCATAATGGGAAAATAACCCATTTCGGCAGCACGCAGACGGCAGCGACTGCAGTTGCAATCAAAGATGGCAAATTTATCGCTTTAGGATTGGACAATGATGTCCTTAAACTTAGCGGTACAAATACAAAGCTAATTGATCTAAAGGGCAAACGGGCTGTCCCTGGCATTAATGACTCGCATATCCATTTAATCCGTGGCGGACTTAATTATAATTTAGAACTGCGCTGGGATGGCGTCCCATCTTTGGCAGATGCCTTGCGTATGCTGAAAGAGCAAGTCGATCGAACCCCACACCCACAATGGGTACGTGTCGTGGGTGGCTGGTCCGAATTTCAATTTGCCGAACGCCGTATGCCTACTTTGGCGGAAATCAATGCGATCGCACCAGATACGCCCGTTTTTATTCTTCATCTTTATGACAGAGCACTCTTAAATGCAGCAGCGCTCCGCGCAGTAGGTTACACCAAGGATACACCAGCCCCTCCGGGCGGCACCATTGAACGCGATAGCAAGGGAAATCCCACAGGCCTACTGATTGCCTCTCCCAACGCCATGATTTTATATTCTACCTTGGCCAAAGGTCCCACACTTCCTTACGAAGAGCAGATCAATTCAACGCGCCATTTCATGAAGGAATTGAATCGCTTCGGCATTACGAGTGTCATCGACGCCGGCGGAGGCTTTCAAAACTATCCGGACGATTACAAAGTCATCAGTGATCTACATCGGGAAGACCAGCTCACAGTGCGTATTGCTTACAACCTCTTCACACAGAAACCTAAGCATGAATATGAAGATTTCCAGCAATGGATAGATAGCGTTCCTCTACATCAGGGTGACGAAATGTACCGTCACAATGGTGCTGGCGAAATGCTGGTCTTCTCGGCAGCAGACTTTGAGGATTTTCTTCAGCCAAGACCCGATCTTGGTGAAAATATGGAAGCCGAACTCGAAAAAGTAGTCCGCCTGCTCGTCAGCAACAGATGGCCGTTCAGGCTGCATGCAACGTACAACGAAAGCATCAGTCGATTTTTGGATGTGTTCGAAAAGGTCAACCGCGATACTCCATTCGATGGCCTAGCCTGGATTTTTGATCATGCCGAGACAATCGATGAACGCAATATCGAACGCACAAAAGCCTTAGGTGGTGGTATCGCTATCCAAAGCCGCATGGCCTATCAAGGCGAATATTTTGCCGATCGCTATGGTGCTACCGCAGCCGAACAAACACCTCCGGTCAAAAAAATGCTAGCCATGGAAGTACCTGTTGGCGGTGGATCGGATGCGACACGCGTAAGCAGTTACAACCCATGGGTATCGATGTATTGGCTTACTGCAGGCAAAACTGTGGGCGGACTACAGATATATCAAAACAGCAGACTGGACCGCCTGACAGCGCTACAGCTTTATACGAAGGGGAGCGCCTGGTTTTCACAGGAGCAGCAGAAAAAAGGAGATATCGCGGTGGGAATGTTAGCGGATTTAACGGTCCTCAACAACGACTATTTTACAGTAGACGATGAATCCATCAAGGAGATCGAATCGGAACTCACCATCGTGGGAGGCAAGATTGTCTATGCAGAAGGCGATTTTAGTTCCTTCTCTCCTCCGCCGATCCCAGTTTTACCCGATTGGTCACCAACGAAAAGCTACGGCGGTTATTATAGCGTTTCAAAAACAGCTCAAAATAGCCGTATAGCAACCTCGGCGACACAAAGCAGTATTGTCAATACCGTACATCTGTGTAGCGGCAGCTGTCAGGTGCATGCACACGATCACAACCATGCGCGTATGAGCGATATCGCTATCAACAATTACACGGCATTTTGGGGCGCCTTAGGTTGTTCATGCTTTGCTTTTTAATTACGAAAAATAATGGAAATACTTCAAAAACTCTTTTATACCGACCTAGGCAACACAGTTAACAATGCGGCGATATTGATTTTCCGTTTGCTTTTGGCTTGGGAACTGCTTACCGTTCATGGTCTCAAAAAAATACAGAAAGGACCACATGCCGAACCGGAACATGTTCCTAACCCCTTGCATCTCCCTGAAAAGCTCAATGCGGCGGTAGCGCAGTTTGCCGATACCGTAGTTCCCTTTTTTATCGCCGCCGGACTATTGGGCCGCTTGGCCATACTGCCCACTATTGGCGTCACAGCTGTAGGTTATTTTGTCGTCCATAGGAACGATTCCCGCGAAGTTCGCGATATTCCATTTATGTATACGCTATGCCTGCTTTTACTACTATTGATCGGTCCGGGAACTTATTCAATTGATCATTATATCTATCAACTTTTAACACATTAAACATATGGAACCACATATAGGAATTCATGAAAACCACCTCGCAGCATCTGCACAGATTCTTTCTAAGTTATTAGCCGACGAGTATGTTCTTTATACCAAAACGAGAAATGCGCATTGGAACATTGAAGGAGCCGATTTTTATAACAAGCATCTCTTTTTCGAAGCTCAGTATAATGAGCTTGACGAGTTAATTGACAGCCTCGCGGAGCGTATCCGGAGCCTTGGCCACTACGCCGTTGCGAGCTTAAAACAATTCCTTGCTTTAACACAGTTGACCGAAGAAAACAGATCAAGCAACGATAGCGCAGGCTATATCAAAGAATTATTGGTCGACCATGAGAGCATTATTATTTCATTACGTGAAAACATCGATCATCTGGCTACTGACCTGAAGGATGCCGGGACGAGTGACTATGTCACAGGACTACTGGAAACACACGAAAAAATGGCTTGGATGTTACGCGCACACCTAAAATAAAAACTATGGAAAATCAAAATAACGCAAGCATCACTACATTAGTTCTTACGCTGGTAGGTGGTTACTGTGACACTGTAACCTTTGTTGCTGCCGACAAAATATTCTCTGCCCACGTCACAGGTAACTTTATTGTTTTTGCATACCAGCTCATTAACGGTGGAGATATTACTGCCTGGATCAAATTAGCTACATTTCCGGTATTCGTAATCGCGGTAATGATAGGTGGATGGCTGACCTCACGTTCACACAAGAAAAATACAGTTCTCTTCGTGGAAGCGCTATTACTCGCCCTAGCAGGACTCTTAGCGATTGTTCTTCCAGTGGCGGAGTCCAAAACCATTATGTATGGACTCGTTATGCTTATTGTATTCGCCTTGGGAATGCAGAATGCATTCGGAAAACTGTTTGTTAAAGCAACACATGGTCCCACGACCATGATGACCGGAAATGTTACGCAGGCATCTTTGGACCTTTGTGTCTTAATTGCCAACAAATTCCAAAATCCTGACACCAATGTCAGTTTTGGTAAACAGCTAATCACCTTGTCCGGTTTTTTCATCGGATGTTTGGCGGGTGCTTATTTTGGTAAACAATTTGGATTAAGTTCTATTATATTTGCAGGCATAGCAATGCTGATCTGTTATTTTCTTTCAAAAGACAAAGACCAGTAAATAAGATACTGGCATTGCGCCCAACAGGGCAAGTTATCGGTCTGACGATATCTTGCCCTGTCTTTAACATAAGTCATCTTGATGAGATTCTATCTACTATTTAGTTTTTTAATCCTTACGATCAATTGTACATTTGGTCAGGACAACAGCTATCTTCGACGTGTATTGGACAGCATTAAAACTGAACAGAACACCGGACAAAAAGCACGTTTGCTTTATGTAGCTGCCAAATCTTACCTCGAAAAACCCGGTGAGTTAAAAGAAGATCTCGATAGTGCCTTATGGCTGAATAGCCGATCCCAAAAGTTACATCTCGCCGAAAACCTCAAAACCGATGCCGCCCTGAATATGCTTCTGGATGCACGAATCCAGGAAGAAATGGGGAAACCCTCGATGGCAAAAAGCCAAAAGGAAGCCAGTTTACACTTTGCAAACAAAAATCAGCTTTCGAAAGCTTCTGCCGTGATTTATCTCTCCATGGCCAATGACATAAAAGATGTGGAATTTAAGCAAAAAACAGCATTCTTTGAGCAAGCAATTCAACAAGCTAAAAAGGCCGGCGATAAATTACTCGAAGCAAAAATACTAATGGAGCAGGCCAGCTCACTTTCAAACTACGGTAGCTATCCTGAAGCGATCCAAAAAGCGTATAACGCCGCGCTCCTGAAAAAGCAAAATCGCGAATTGAACATCAGTCAGGAACTTGTTATGATTGCAGGTAATCTCAGGATGCAGTTACGACTCAAGGAAGCTTTAAAGTATGCCTTACAAGGTAAAGCAATTGTAGAAAATGAGCGTATAAAAACCTCCAAAGACGATATGGCAGCGGTATACAATATCGTCGGACTAATATATTACGATCTCAAATCCAACAAAGAAGCCTTAGAAAATTACCAAAAGGCATTTGAAATTGCCAAAGATAAAGGCGACCGTTATGCAGTGCATACCGTCACCCTCAATCTAGCGACAATACTTTCGCGCTTAAACCGAACAGCAGATGCCCTGAACCTGCTCAATAATGTCACGAAAGATTATGCAACAGATGTTTATGCCATCCGTTATGCGTATTTGTATACCATGCTGTATACAAGAGAAAAGAATACGAAAAAAGCATTCCCTTATTATCAAGAGCTTTTAAAATACTACAAAACAGGAAACATTACCGGACAGGAGCGTCATATTATGATGGTCGGTATCTCAAGCTACCTCTTTGCTGATGGTCAAATAAAACAAATGTACCCTTACCTCGAAGAAATAGAACGCTCCCTGAACAAAGAAAGCAGTCTACTTCGTCTATCCGAATTGCGTAAACTCTACTACCTTGCAGATTCCGCCCGAGGAGATTTCAAATCTGCTTTTAAAAACTTTACAGCGTTTAAAACCATCAACGATTCCATCAACAGTGTCGACCGCGCCAAAGAACTAACGGCTTTGCAACTTGATTATGACACCGAAAAGAAAGATCATGATATTTTGCTTCTCAAGCAAAAAGGCCAATTGCAAAAATCGTTACTGGAACGGGAAGCCATTATCAGATACGTTTTCATCGGTAGCTTAATCATCCTGATTATCTTTGCGGGTTTCCTATATGTACAAAATAGCATCAAAAAAAGAAGCAATGCGAAGCTTACCCTTAAACAAGAAGAGATCAATGCGCAGAACGAGAAGTTGAAGCAGCTTATAGCAGAAAAAGAGTGGCTTCTCAAAGAAATTCACCATCGGGTCAAAAACAATATGCAGATTATCATCAGCTTGTTAAACACCCAATCGGCTTATCTGGATAATGCGGATGCCATCAGTGCCATTCAGAATAGTCAAAATCGGATGCATGCGATGTCCCTGATTCACCAAAAATTATATCAAACAGACAACCTCTCGCGCATCGACATGAAATGGTATATTCAGGAGCTGACCGACTACCTGAAGGATAGCTTTCAGTCCGAAAAATCAATCCAATTTAAAATACAGGTCGATGAGATTACGTTGGATGTGGGACAAGCTGTCCCTGTTGGACTAATCCTCAACGAGGCAATCAATAATGCCATCAAACATGCTTTTTCCCATCGCGAAGGAACCGTTTTTATTAGTTTTAAACGAACAAAAGCTTCACCCTATGATCTGATTCTGAGTATCGCAGACAATGGTGTAGGTCTACAGAAAAATATAGATGACGGTGAAAGTGACTCTTTCGGAATGAATCTTATGCAGGGGTTGACTTCCCAGCTCGAGGGTGAATTCAGACTTGTATCCGATCAGGGTGTTTTTATTACTATCCAATTTTCACAAAAAGAAGGTGAAATCTAAGACGAATTTTATGCAAAAAGGAAAAAAGATCTTAATTGTAGAAGACGAATTTATCGTCGCTAATGATCTCAGAATGATTCTCAAAAAGCACGGCTATGAGGTTATTGGCATTGCGTCTTCAGTGACACAAGCCAAGACGATCATCGCTGCAGAAAAACCTAACTGGGTACTGTTAGACATCATATTAAAAGGGCACGAAACAGGCATTGACCTCGCTTTTGAGCTGAACAAACTAGAGATACCCTTCTTATTTATCTCGGCTAATACCAACCAGGGTATTTTGGAAGCCGTTAAAGAGGCTAGGCCCTATGGTTTTTTGACAAAACCATTTCGCGAAAAGGATCTTTTCATTATGCTCGATATTGCCAATGAAAGATTCAATACTGAAAACAAACCTGAGGAACCCCAAATTAAGGAAGTTCAACATAAAACTGGTAAACCCCAAATCATTGGTCGAAGCCAGGCCTTTCAAGAGGTCTTATCACAGCTCGAATTAGTAGCGCCAACAGATACCTCCGTCTTGCTCCTGGGAGAAAGCGGTACAGGCAAGGAAAAGATTGCCCAGTCTTTACATCAGCAATCATTACGGAAGCATCAGCCTTTGGTTGTGGTCAACTGTGCTGCCATACCATTATCCCTACTTGAGTCTGAACTATTTGGACATGAAAAAGGGGCTTTTACTGGCGCACAAAATCGAAGAATCGGCAAATTTGAATTGGCAGACGGCGGAACGATCTTTTTGGACGAAATTGGTGAATTGCCTCTAGAAGCGCAGACCAAATTACTCCGGGTGCTCCAAGAACAAGAAATCGACCGTGTAGGCGGAGATCTGCCCGTCAAGATTAACGTACGTATTATCGCCGCGACCAACCGCAACCTAGAACAAGAAGTCGCCCTAGGCCACTTTAGACTGGATCTTTATTACAGGCTCAACATTTTTCCAATTGCCATTCCACCTCTTCGCAAGCGAACGGAAGATATTGAAATATTGGCTAATTATTTCCTGGCATTGTATGCCACAAAGCTTAAAAAAAATATCACAGCCTTTGCTCCCCTCGCCCTTGCGCAGATGCAAACTTACCCATGGCCCGGAAATATCCGGGAAATGCAACATCTAATTGAAAGAACTGTTCTACTTGCAAAAGATCCTGTCATCAACGAAATGATATTTGCTGAACATTTGGAAAGTAAGCTCATCCCTTCGGATTCTCCAGATCAAAAATTAGGCTCTCTCGAGGAGATCGAACGAGACCACATTTTACGCGTTCTTGAATCCTGCAAAGGCAAAGTTTCAGGTCAAGGCGGGGCAACAGAAATCTTACAGATCAGCTCATCCAGTCTGTATAGCAAAATGAAAAAATATGGTATTAAACCCGACTTTTATTGATAACAAAACTAGCATATTACCTTCATGCAAAACAAAGCCGTAGGATCAGATACACAAGCGATCTATGCTCGTATCCAGCAACGCGAAATCGAGCAGATTGCTCAAATTGCTATAAATCAGAAAATCGCTCCTCTTCATACGCTAGCTGCATTGGATTCGCTTCAAAACGACATCTATAATTTGTTGGGGCAGAATTGGTTTTCACTATTTATTGCCGACGACCGGGAGATTAATTATACCACTCTTTTTGATTCCAAAAAGAGGGCAAACACGAGCAAGGATAGATCACGAAGCTGTAAAGATCAGTACTTCAAAGAATGCATCCATGCCGCAGATCCCATTCTACATCGCGCAAACGATATTTTAAAAAGAGATAGCTCGTTTCCAACAAACTTTTTCAGCTCTTTACAGGAGGGTACCAAAGCAATCGTATCCAAAGCTTTTCGCGTACACGACCAACGTTGGGGCATCTTAAGTCTAGGGTATAAAAGACTAGAACATATCGATTCTCAACTTGAGTACCGCATTAAAAATTTGATCCCTCAACTTGGCATAACCATCGGTAATATACTGTTATATGAACGGTCAGTAAATGCTGCCATGATAAACAAACTACCTAGTTCAACAGATCTCGTTCCGCCAGCTCTGGATTACACGAAGGAAAAAGACCGTTCAGCTCCGCAGATGATTGGAGAGAGTGATCTGATACAAGCCGTAAAATCACAACTCAAAATAGCAGCACTTTCAGAGATGAGTCTGCTTATCCAAGGTGAAAGCGGAACGGGCAAAGAAGTCGCTGCCCACCTTGTACATTATCTTTCACCAAGATCAACCCATCCACTGATAAAAGTCAACTGCGCGGCTATTGCTCCAACATTGATCGAAAGTGAGCTTTTCGGACATGAAAAAGGAAGTTTTAGCGGTGCTGTAAAGCGCAAAATCGGAAAGTTCGAACTGGCTTGCGGCGGAACACTTTTTCTGGACGAAATTGGAGAGCTCTCTTTAACACTTCAGGCAAAACTCCTACGCGTTTTGCAAGAAAAAGAAATTGAGCGTGTAGGTGGAAATAAAAACATTCCTGTAGACGTGCGCATTGTCTGTGCCACACACAAGGACTTGCAAGCCGAAGTGAAGACCGGCAACTTTCGATCCGATCTATATTACCGGATCAGTGCATTTCCTGTTACACTCCCCTCCCTTCGTGAACGAAAGGAAGACATCCCACATTTGGTCCAGCACTTTCTCATAAAACATGCTGGAGAAAGCACTCCTAAGCAGCTAGGCAAAAAAGTGATGCAGCGACTCCATTTGCATTCTTGGCCGGGTAATATCCGCGAACTCGAGCACGTCATAACGCGCTCCATTCTATCAACAGAAGAGCCTACCATAAAGAAAATCCCTTTTTTTACTGAAGCTCATTTTGCAGGAGAAAGCAGGGCTCCTGATTTTCGTTTACAAAGTCTGGCAGATTTTGAAAAAGAATATATTCTTTGGGTGCTACGCAGTTGTCATGCACGTATTTCCGGCCCGAACGGGGCCGCAACTATTCTAGGTATTCCTGCTACAACGCTCCAATCAAAAATGAAAAAACTGGGCATTGGCAAGAAATTTTCACATTCAAAAGAATAAACAAGAAAGCCATTACCCGTCGCTGGGAATGGCTTATACAACTATTTAAAAACTATTTTTTGATCAACTGGATACCTTATTTCTCTATAAAAGCCAAAATATCCTTATTGATGGTCTCCGCTTCGGTCGTAGGCATTCCATGTGGGAATCCGGGATAAGTAATCAATGTACCATTTTTTACCAGCTCCGCAGCTCTTCTACCTGTGATATCAATCGGTACAATCTGATCATCTTCACCGTGCAATACCAATACAGGAATCTCCACTTTTTTAAGCTCTTCGGTAAAATCAGTTTCCGAGAAGGCCTTGATACAGTCGTAATGCGCCTTGATACCGCCCATCATTCCTTGCCGCCACCAATTGTCCATCACACCTTGCTGCACATTCGCTCCCTCCCTGTTATAGCCATAAAAAGCAAGCGTAAAGTCTTGAAAATATTGCTGTCTGCGGGTTGCCGTATTCAATCTAATTTCGTCAAAAACCTCCATTGGCACGCCATCCGGATTAGTCGCACTTTTGGCCATCGTCGGTGTAACCGCACTAATCAATACAGCTTTTGAGACACGTGATGTACCGTGGTTGGTCAGGTAACGAACAACCTCACCTCCCCCGGTCGAATGACCAATATGGATGGCATCTTTTAAATCCAATGCTTCTACTAATTGTGCAATGTCCGATGCATAGGTATCCATCTCATTACCATCTGCGGTTTGCGTAGAACGCCCATGTCCGCGACGATCGTGCGCAATTACGCGGTAACCTTTTTGGAGGAAGTACATCAGCTGCGCGTCCCAATCGTCACTGGATAAAGGCCAGCCGTGATGAAAAACGATCGGTTGTCCTGTCCCCCAGTCTTTGTAATAAATTTCTGTTCCGTCTTGAACTTTGAATGTTGCCATAATGAATACTTTATGTTTTTTATTGTTTACATGATATGATTTCGAATTGCAATGAGCAATCCAAAAAACATAAATAACTCTAATTGAACCTGTTTAAAGATTAACACTCTATTTAAAAACGACGATATATCGTTATTTATACAGCCGAATCATTCGTTTTTTACGATAGGTTCTATTTTCCTGCAGGAGGCTTCTTGCTGTATGTTCACTGTTACTTAAGTAGTAATCATATATTCAGTTTTCACCCAAAACCTGAACCAGATCCTCCGCTCCACCATCAAATTTCTGTCCGTTAACAAAAAAAGTAGGGGTCCCATTTACGCCGCTCAGCATGCCACTTTCAAAATCAGCATCTACACGATCCAGCAGTTCTTGATCCTGAATATCAGATTTAAACTTCGACATATCCAAATCCAGTTGTTCGGCGATATCCAGCAGCAATCTTGCACCCAGCAGGTTCTGATTTTCGTAAATGGCATCATGCATCTCCCAAAATTTCCCCTGCAGCGCTGCTGCTTCAGCTGCCAGTGCAGCGGGCCGTGCATAAGGATGCATTTCCGAAAGCGGAAAATTGCGGAATACAAACTTAATCTGGCTTCCCAGTTCGGCCATCATTTCTTTTATAATTGGGTGGGCTGCACCACAATGTGGACATTGGTAGTCCCCATATTCGACAATAGTCAGATCCGCCTGGCCATTTCCCAGTATATGGTCAGCATTGCTGACCTTCGGTTTCAGTGACATAATTAATTTGATTTAAGTTTCTCCAACGCCTCGATAATACCATCTGCACCCGGATTGACAGCAGTCGGTGACAGATAGCTCCAGGCAATAACCCCTTCCTTATCAATCACAAAAAGCGCGCGCTTGCACTCACCTTCCTCTTCATCGTAAACACCATATTGTTTGGCTACCTCACCCTTGCCCTCAAAATCAGCCAAAAGCGGAAAATGCAGTTTTCGGGACTGTGCGAAAGCCATATGACACCATTTGCTGTCAACGGAAATACCCATGATCTCCGCATCATACTTTTTGAAATATTTGAGCATTTCATTATACAGCGCCATTTGATCACTGCATACCGGACTCCAGTCTGCCGGGTAAAATGCCAATATCACATTATGCCCCTTAAATTCTGATAATTTAATTTTTTGATCCGGTGTCGCATACAGGGTAAAATCGGGTGCAATATCATTTTTTTGCAACATATCAACGTCTTTAAAGTTTAACTACCATTTGAGGTGCCGACCCTCAAAAAGATTGGTACCACTATTAAATAAAGCACTCAAAAGGAAAAATTGTTTTAAAGAAAAAATTGCTTACCCACGATCTGGCTACAAGATCCGTTGATCTGCCTACATTTGCCGTTCGTCGATTCATCACTTTTGTAACATCCATTATTAAAAATAGAAACACATGAAATCACAAAAAGTATGGTTCGTCACTGGCGCCTCCAAAGGACTAGGCCTCAGCCTCGTTAAAGAGTTGCTCGCCCAAGATTACCTTGTCGTTGCCACATCACGATCAAAACAGGCATTGGAAGATGAAATCGGCGATCAGGAGAATTTTTTACCCCTTGAAGTCGACATTGCCAATGACAAAGACGTTGCCCGCGCAGTGCTCTCGGCAATTGATTATTTCGGAAGGATTGATGTACTCGTCAACAATGCAGGGTATGGCCAAACAGGCACTCTGGAGGAGCTCAGTGACTGGGAAGCGCGCCGCAACTTTGAGGTCAATGTCTTTGGATCTCTCAATACCATCCGGCATATCGCACCTCATTTGAGGCACCAGCAATCGGGGCATATTTTCAATATTGCCTCCATTGGTGGCCTTGTAGGAAATTATCCAGCATTTGGAGTCTACTGTTCCACCAAATTTGCCGTCGCAGGTTTTACTGAGGCCCTTGCTGCCGAGATGGAGCCCTTCGGCGTACACACAACCCTCGTGTATCCGGGCTACTTCAGAACTGATTTTTTATCCGAAGGATCTTTACATACCGCAGCTAATCCAATTGCAGCCTACGTCACTGCGAGAGAAAACGAAGCCGCACACCTGCATCAGATCCACGGTAATCAGGCAAATGATCCACAGAAAGCGGCAACCTTGTTGATCGAGCTGAGCACCCTGAAGCAGCCACCCCTTCATTTTTTGATGGGCGAAGACGCTTACGAACTAGCCAAAAACAAAGTCAATATGCTGACCGCTGAAATCGAAAAATGGAAAAGCTATACGGTTTCAACCGGATTTGAACAATCCCTCAAATAACCCACAGCGCTCGTGAGGAGCAATGTAAATTAAACGGCAACAAAACAAGAAAATAAGTAAATTTATAAAATGGAGAATACATTTCGCTTTCATTCCCTAACGGAATTCCACAGCTTCTGCGGACTGCCAAAACCTGAGCATCCATTGATCAGCTTAGTCGACTATAGTCAGGTACATTATCCCGTAAATGACAGCAAATTGAATTGGATACAGCATTTTTATTCGATCGGTTTAAAGCGAAATGTAAATGCCCGGTTCAACTATGGGCAACAGCACTATGATTTTGATTCGGGCATACTCACTTTTATATCCCCACTGCAGTTTTTAAAAGTGGAGATCAACCAGGAAATACAGGCCCAGCCCAGCGGCTGGATCCTGTTGATCCACCCTGATTTTCTATGGAACAGCGAACTCGCAAAACATATTCACCATTATGATTTTTTCCAATATCAGGTCAATGAAGCACTTTTTCTTTCAGACAAAGAAGAAGCCGTGATCGTGGATATTCTTCAGAATATCGAAAAGGAATATCAGTCTAATATCGATAAATTCAGCCGCGAACTCATTATCAAACAGATTGAGCGCTTGCTGATTTATGCCGAACGATTCTACGAACGGCAGTTTATTACCCGCAAACGATCGACACAAGAGCTTGTTACCAAGTTTGAGCAATTGCTATCCGCACAGTTTCAGCAAGACTCACTCGCTGAGCACGGTGTTCCGACCGTCAGCTTTCTAGCACAAAAGCTCAATCTATCGCCAAACTATCTTGGCAGCCTGCTCCGCATCTATACACAGCAAAACACCCAGCAGCATATTCAGCACAAAATGATCGAGTATGCTAAATTGCGCTTGAGCACCAGCTCCCTGTCCATCAGTGAAATTGCCTATGAATTAGGTTTCGAGCATCCGCAGTCATTCAGCAAAGTTTTCAAAAAGAATACACAGCAGAGTCCTCTGGAGTTTAGGCAGCTATTTCAGTAAAAATAAGGCACTTGAGGTAGCGATCTTTGACCAGTATTAAGCAAAGCCGGAAGCAAAAATTCGCTGACAATCCGGTCCACCTGCTTATGTGCATAAGCTTGACCATAGGCACTGGCTGTGATAACGATCACATAGGGAATATCGTTCATTATTATAATGTAATTTCCTCCGTTTCCGGCACAATAATAAGCTTCATAGGCCTTACTTCCAACATGAAAGCACTTGTTCCAAAACAGGTATCCATAATACTCTTTTTCTCTTTCAGGAATCATAAGCTGTTTGGAAAGGCTCTTTTCGACCCAGGCTTGCGGAAGGATCTGCTTGCCATTCCAGTGCCCACCGTTCTTATACAGTTGACCATACTTGGCAAAATCAAGTGCATTCATTCGAATACCGCCAGCGGTATTTGGCACCCCCTGCGGCGTATGCTCCCAGCGATATTTCCGTATTCCCAATGGAACAAATAGTCTTTTATCTGCATAAGACTCCAATCCACCTTGCACTTGTTTATCGAGTAGATCTCCCAATACAACGACTCCAGCAGTAAAATAATGCCATTGTCGCTGTAGCGATTTTCGAAAAGGAAGATCTAAGGTAAAGTCTACCCAATTTGCTGTAGGATACATATTTTCCTCATTACCGGGACTAGTGGGATCTTCATCGTTACCATCAAAGCCAGCACTCATGGTCAATAATTCACGGATTGTTGTTTTGTTTTTATCAGGATCAGGATGTTGATATTTCTCAAAATCATAGCATTGATCCAGCGTTTGATCTTCATTTTTAATGTACCCGTCCGCAATAGCGATACCGGTTAATGTCGAAGCGAAGCTCTTGCCGACCGACCTGGGATCATGCAGACTATCCCTATTTTCACCATTAAAATATTCCTCTATCAAAAGGCTTCCATGCTCTAATACAACGATTCCGTTCAGCTTTTTAAAAATACCCTCTTCAATCATCCCTTTTAGCTGCTGTATCCTACGGCGGTCAAACTTCGCTTTTGACACCTTCAGGCCAGGATAGGTCGCTGGATGTTGTAGTTTATATTTATCTGGATCTATCACTGGATTCAAGCTGACAGAAAGTTGCAGCTCTCCACTTGCAATAATATCACCGACTAAGAGATTATCTGCATTTACATAAGGTCTGATTTCCATCTTAAGATGATGTTGTCCATCCGTTAGCGCTTTTTCACCACCATTAAAAAGAAAACGATTCCAGAAAGATTCAGACCAGGATCCCTGTCCGTTGATTTGATCAATCAGGGGACGCTTAAAGGTTACTTCTTTACACTGCATCTCCTGCATCGGTGCTCCCGGCGATAAATTACTGCGATAGATTACTTTTCCATCTATCCATAGTGTAAACTGAAAATTACCCTGCTGAAAGAGTTCAGTATCTGTAAGCTGTGGCGCTAAGATCTGTTGATAATAGATCAATGGTTTTTGTAGTTTGATAGCAACAAACAGATTACTTTTAGGTGAGAGCACATAGCTGTGCATAAACTCTTCTTTTTGCAATAATTGCTGTGAACTTGCAAACAGAATTTCACCCGGTATTTTCTGATTAAAATGAACCTGCAAAGTATCACGTTCCGACTGGTACTGTGCACTCAGCCACTGCGGAAAGCCTAAGAAAAAAAATAAAAAAAAAATAGTTCATAAAGTTTTGTTCAATCTACTTGTATAAAATTAGTGCGGGCCAAATGAACAAAATAGAATGAAATTAACTTTTTAGGAATTGATCTTATTTCGATACTCCCCGGGTGTCGATCCGAACAAACTTTTGAAACAACGTATAAAATGACTTTGATCGGAAAAACCTGATTTATAACCTATCTCGGTTAGCGAATGGTTAGGTTCACGAAGTAGCAATACGGCATTTTCCACTTTCAACTTGCGGATATAATCCCCCATCGTGACGCCAAAGTACCGGGAAAATTCACGGGACAGATAAACGGGATGCAGATCGAGCGTATGGGAAATAGTTGTCAGTTTCAGCTCTTTGTTAAAATTCGCCCGCAAATAATCACGTAACATATACACCCATTGAGGAACTTTACGTTCGCTCACTACCCGGTCCCGATGCAGCAAAGAAAATACATTTAAGAGTAAACTGTCCATTGTAAGTCCCGAACTGTTATCCAGATCGAAAGATTCTAAAAAGAGCTTATGAAAGAGCAACCTTACCTCTGGCATTTGGATATCCATATTACCTTCCAGGAGATGCAACGCTGCCACCTCGTTCCAGCGCCAGTCTTGACTTAGTTCAATATGAAAACCCCGGGTACGGCCATCGGGCTTTCTATTGTAATGAGCATCCTGCCAATTATGAAAAAGCAGGTCCCCTGCAGTACAATGATGAATTCCTTTTTTGCTGCCCTCCAGTAGGTTTCCCTCCAGAATAAACGTAAAATACGGATTTTCATGGTAATGCCAATCCACTTTTTCCAGCGTATAAATAGCATCTGAGACAAGCAGTTCATTGGAATTAATTTTCCTATTGATGGCACCGAAGTAGGTGCCTGCTTTGAGCTGTTCCACGTCTTACTTTACGGTACGTAATACCCTTCAACGCCGATGCCTATCGTCCAAAAGAATTTCGATTTTTCAAGATCCTCCAATAGCATATCCGCATTATCTTCGTATTCGCCATCGGCTTTGATTTCTTCGATCTCTTCCTGCACATCCTCTTCGGTCATCTGTCGCCACACACCAACGGAGCTATTCAAAAATGTATAGCAATATCCTGCTTCAGCGTCGTCGACCTCACCCTGGTTTTTATCCGTTAAGATCGTTACAAGTTCAGTCGCTTCCACCTGAAATGGATTAACACCATAAATGCTGATCTCCGTTTTTTCCGGATTGGGTCCATTTGTACTTTCTATAAATTCCAAGACTCCCTGGCCATTAAAAACAAGTCTCAGTTCGAGTTCATCATAATAGTATTGGTCGTCCAGTGCATCCGAGGGTGCACCAAGTAAACGTTGGACCTCGGCACGGTTCGCTCCGAGATCAACCTGACCAATACCTTCGATTTGAATTCCAACGAGTGGAATAAGTTCGATCTTTTTCATGTATATTCAGTAAATTAAAAGGGTATACCTGTGTTATTAACAATTCAACACATACTATCGTTTTATCTGACGACAAGCATACTATAGCTCTATGCTGAAATAAATTTACATTAATTCCCATTAAATACTTATTAAGTTTTTTAACTTTTCCCGCGATCACTAGGGCGCAGCACTATTGGTATACGCAGTTAATTATGACTAACTTTATTAATACATCAAAAACCGACCATTATGCAACAGATGCTAGCAACATCGGACAGTTCTATTGAAAATTTAAGACCCGAGCAGTATACCGATTTACAGTCCCGTTTATCGACAGAAGAGATTAGGGCCCTTGAACAGAAATATGACATTGCGATACCGATATGATATTGCAATACCAAAAGATCTCAAAGCACTCTATCGGTGGAAAAATGAACAGATCAATACAAATTACGAAACCTTTGTCAACAATTCGACTTTTTTCCTACTAGAAGAGGCGCTGGATAGCCTTAAGGTTCTATTATCTGGATTCAAGCATAATTGACATTAGGATTTTAAACGAATAGATAATAACTTTGAACAGCTAAAACACCATCCATTATACGAATCAGGCCTTCATGAAATCGAAAAAAGTAAATACTTGCGACCACTCCTGCGTTATGTGCCGTTATGTCTTACAAGACTGGCTTGGACAGATCGACTTGCACCGAAAAAATATTAAATTGAAAAAAGGCGAGCAGTTTATCACCGAGGGGGAGTCGGTTAGAGGTATTTATTTTATCCAGTCTGGACTCGTCAAAGTTCACCGCAATCTTGGAGATAAGGAAACCATTGTTCGTTTTGCAAAAAAGGGAGATATTGTAGGCCATCGCGGTATCAGTACAGAACAAACCGTCTATCCCATTTCGGCAACGACCTTGGATGTCACGCAGCTCTGCTTCGTCGAATTGCCGTTTTTTCTGTCCACACTACGCATAAATCCCGAATTGAGCTACCAGTTGATGTTATTTTTTGCAGACGAATTACATCTTTCTGAGCAGAAGATGACCCAACTGACACAACTTCCTGTTAAAAACCGGCTTGCTTGGAGCCTATTGTTAATCTATCGTATTTTTGGCGAGAAAAACACGAACGGATATATCGGACTTAGTTTAAGCAAAAAAGATCTTTCGTCCTATGTAGGTACTACTTACGAGACCGTCTACCGCATGCTAGGTGAACTTATCGATCTAGAGGTGATAGCGATGGACAAAAAAGATATTTTTATTAAAAACTTCCAACTTTTGCATGATCTCTCGGAAGAAAAATAGGGGAGCGAAACCGTCCGTGACAGCTAACGACTCCCAAACCATATATTTCCCTAAAAATACATCGCATTAAAATTTATAGCCTATACCGACACCCAAACGCCACTTACCATCAGCAGTACCCGTTTTCGCCGCATAAAATGCTGGCAGCTGAATGGCGATATGTCGGATTACGGCCGTTAAACCAAACCCGAGAGTGGGTGTTACCCAAGAGTTCTTTGGCTTCCCCGCTTCAACCTTATCTTCTTTAAGTTTTAAGCTCGGCAATAAACCCAGCAACAGGCAACTTTTTGGACTGAATATATATTTCACAGCTGGTCCAGTACAATTAATATAAGCACCATGATCCGTATATCCCGCCACAGCAATTCCCTCAAACAAACTACCTTTGACTGTTTTTTCCTGACCGTAAGACCCCATGCAAATAACCAACAGTAGAGGTAACACCAATAATTGTTTTATCTGATGCATAAAAATCTAGTTTTGTGAAGTCGACACTTTTTCTTTTTGATGATAGGTATAATAGATAGCCATCCCCGTAAACAGCAATCCGCCGACAATATTTCCAGCTGTTACGATTAGCTGATTGCACAGCCACCAGTCGGAGATAGTCACTTTTGCACCGAACATCATTCCGGCAGGAATCACAAACATATTGACCACCGCGTGCTCATAGCCTAATGCAAAGAATATAAAGATCGGAATACCTGCTGCCAGTATTTTACCAAGGGTAGACTTGGATGTCATGGACATCACCACACCCATACAAACCATCCAATTACACAATACAGCTTTAACAAAGGCCGAAAACAAGCCTGCTACACCATGGGCGCTGTATCCAAGGGTTTTCTTTTCACTGATCAGAACCAAGCTCTGTTCGATATTTCCGAGCTGGCTCGACTGCCCAGTTTCTGTGCTGGCAGCCCAAAACAAAATTGCAAAGAGAACACTCCCCACTAAATTTCCGAGAAAAACCCAGAACAAATTATTGGCCATAGCCTTAAAATTGATTTTACCTTCAAACCAAGCCAAAGGAACCAGGGAGAAACTGCCTGTCACCAGTTCCAAGCCAAGGATGACGATGATAACAAATCCTACTGGAAAAACAAAAGCGCCGACTAATCCCAATCCAGTCTGGGAAGTGGCCAACAATGCAAGCGTTACAGAAATTGCCAATAAGGCACCTGACAATGCACCCCGTATCAGTAGATCTTTGACCGGAAGTGATGATTTGTAGATAGCGGTGTTCATCATGGCACCAGCTACCTCTTTGGGGCTAATATAATCCATCGTATTTTTGTTTTAAACGGTGCTAGATTTAATTATTTTTTTATTCCGCCTAAGCAATCATTCCAATAAAAACACTTCCATTTTCCACCTTCACAGGATAAGTCTTAATGGCACATTCATCACCCGAAAGACACTCGCCGGTGTCCAACGCAAAGGTTTTCTTATGGAATGGGCAAGCGACTTTAGGCGTTTCGCCCAAAGACCCCAACATACCGCGACTTAAAATCATCTGCCGTTTGTGCGGACATTCATTTTGTGTGGCATACCACTCATTGCGGCGGGCGAAATAGAACAAAGCCACCTGTTCGTTATTCAATTTAAGACAGACTCCGCCGTTTTCAATAGCATCCTCTATCCGACAAGCTTTCAGCCATTTCATGTCAATTTGCGTGTTCATATGATTTCAATTAAAGGTTTAGCGATTTTATATTTAATAAGTACTCAGGTTCCAATCAGCTGCTTTTTTCTGTCCGCGAAAGCTATCAAAGCGAACAGTTTCATCCTTCTCTTCTGGTGCATTTACAAAGTGGACAAAGCGTTTGCGAATTTCCGGATTCTCTACAGCTACTTTCCATTCACAGCGATAACTATCGACGAGCAACTGCATTTCCTGTTCCCAAACCTCCCCCATACCCAAGCTATCCTCGACCACGACATTCCTTAAATAATCTATTCCCCCTTCCATTTTATTGAGCCAGGTAGCAGTCCGAGTCAGCGGATCTGCAGTGCGGATATAAAACATCAGGAAACGGTCAATATAGCGGATGCAGGTTTCACTATCGACATCCGAGGCAAGCAGCAAAGCGTGTTGCGGCTTACTTCCGCCGTTACCGCACACGTAGAGGTTCCAGCCTTTTTCCGTCGCAATGATTCCAAAATCCTTACTCTGCGCCTCGGCACATTCGCGGATACAGCCACTAACGGCCGACTTTATCTTATGTGGAGCACGTAGACCACGGTAACGTTCCTCTATCCGTATCGCGTAAGAAACGCTATCGTGCAGCCCAAAACGACACCAGGTACTGCCCACGCAGCTTTTGACAGTCCGCAGCGCCTTGCCATAAGCATGTCCACTTTCAAAGCCGGCTGCAATAAGTTCCTCCCAGATAAACGGCAGATCATTGAGATGTGCACCAAATAGATCGATGCGTTGTCCGCCCGTAATTTTTGTATACAAGCTATACTTCTTGGCGACCTCCCCGATAACAATTAGTTTATCTGGGGTAATTTCACCTCCCGGAATGCGCGGAACCACGGAGTAGGTCCCACCTTTCTGTATATTGGCCAAATAACGGTCATTACTATCCTGAGCCACATCATTGCCCTTGCCAAGAATCATCTCGTTCCAAAGGCTCGCAAGTAAGGAAGATACCAAAGGTTTACAGACTTCGCAACCATGCCCATGACCCAGCGCATCCAATACATGATCGTAACTTTTCAATTCATGGATCTTGATTAGATCATATAGTTCCTGACGGCTCAGATCGAAATGCTCACAGATGGTATTCCTGATATATTTCCCTTGCTGTTTCATCGTGTAATTAACAAGGTCTTTGACCATCGGCACGCAGCCACCACATCCCGATCCGGCTTTAGTACATTTCTTTACCGCATCTGCATTTTCACAATGACCAGTTATTACAGCATCACAGATCTGTGCTTTGGAGACACCTTCACAACTGCAGATCAATGCTTCATCGGGAAGAGCCTCTAGACCAGAAGAAGCTGACTTGCTTTCGCTCTGCTGGCCAAAGAGAAGAAGTTCCGGATGTGCTGCCAGCGGCATACTATTATTAACCATTTGAAGCAACATGTTGTAACTTTCCGCTTCCCCGACAAGTATCCCTCCCAGCAGACGCGTTCCATCCGTACTTACGTTCAATCGTTTATAAATACCTTTATTACGATCCTCCAATAAGATCGTGCGTGCATAAGGTTCGCTGATAAATGGATCTCCAAAACTAGCCACATCGACTCCCATCAGTTTCAGTTTGGTGCTCATGTCAAATCCCTTAAAGGATTTTTTATCTCCCACGATATGAGCTGCCGCAATTTCAGCCATTTCATAGCCCGGTGCTACCAAACCATAGATCATATCATCCACTAAGGCACACTCGCCGATAGCATAAACTGCAGGATCAGAGGTCTGCATCTGCGCATTAACCAATATTCCACCCCTTTCACCAACGTCCAGTCCAATTTTACGGGCGAGCTCATCCCGGGGCCGTATACCAGCAGATATCACCAGCAGATCTGTCGCTATCGAAGTACCGTCACTAAAAGCAATTCCTGTAAGGTGAGTATCACCAAGCAATTGACTCGTGGATTTTTGCAATAAGCAACTTAAGCCCAATTCTGCAAGTTTATTTTGTAAAAGCACGCTCGCACTATCATCAATCTGACGCGGCATTAGACGCGGAGCAAATTCGATTACAGCCGTTTCTTCCAAACCAAGATCCACCAATGCCTTAGCTGCCTCAAGTCCCAAAAGTCCACCCCCCATGACCGTACCGGTTTTGACTTTTGCCGCATAAGCTTTAATTAGGTCCATATCTTTAATAGTACGGTAGAGAAACACCCCTTCTTTTTCAATACCCGGAATGGGAGGAACAAAAGGGGAAGAGCCTGTCGCAAAGACCAAATAATCATAATTGACTTCGATACCTTTTGAGGATTTCACTTCTTTTTTCAAGAGATTTATAGCGACAATTGGATCATCTAAATGAATTTTAACATTATTTTCCGCATACCAATCATTTTGCAACATAAAAAGCTCATCAATTGACGAAATTTTGAAGTAATCTGTCAGATGAACCCGGTCATAAGCTCGAATTGGTTCCTCTGCGAATATAATTACATCTAGTTCATTAGATTTCTGCTTTAATTTTTCACAAATCTTATTACCAACCATACCGTTTCCGATAACAACTACCTTTTTTACACCCATAATTTCATTTTTTTATTATAAAAAATCAATTTATAATTTCAACAACACTAATTTATGGAATAAAAAATCAAAAAATCAAAATAAATATTATTTTTATCATACTTTTTCATTAAAAACTTATAAAAAATAAAATAAAACATGATTTTAATCATATTTTTTAATAAATTCACATAAATAAATACACAAAACAAGAATATAATGGAAAAATTAAAGCAAAAAACTCTATTTATTGTAGGCTCTGGCCCAGGAGATCCCGAATTACTCACGCTGAAAGCATATAAAGCAATAGAAAACGCAGAAGTTATCCTCTATGACAACCTAATTAATAAAGAAATACTTCAAATCGCAGACAAAAACTGCATAAAACATGATGTTGGCAAACATCCTTATGGAAAATATGTACCACAGGAAGAAATTAATAAACTTATCTTACAGTGTTGCGAACGCTATGACAATGTAGTTCGTCTAAAAGGCGGCGATCCTTATCTGTTTGGAAGAGGTTTTGAAGAATGGCTAACAGTACAAGAAAAAAACATAACAGTTTCTTATATCCCCGGAATCAGTAGCATGCAAGGCGCTGGAATCAACAATATTCCATTGACACATCGCGGCATCAGCGAAGGCGTTTGGGCATTGACAGGAATGAAAAAAGATGGCAGCCTGGCAACAGATCTAACCCTAGCTGTTCAGAGCAAATCCACTGTGGTAATCTATATGGGCATGCGCAAGCTCGATGAAATCGCCCGCACTTATGTACTCTATGGCAAAGGTGAAACATCCGCCGCCATTATACAACACGCTAGTTTGCCGCAACAAAAACATGTTTTATGCAAAGCTAAAGACCTCGTGAGAATAAGCAAAGAGCATAACATGGGACATCCTGCCATCATTGTTATCGGCGACGTCGTAGATTTACAGCATACATTGGCGCATGCTGCCGAACAACGCTACATTATAAAACACTGTTGACAATATTTTGAGATTTTGTTTACCAACCTGTGAGTATGGGATGTAGATGCTATTTTCAGCTAGTTTAGACAATCTGGAGATCCTTATTTCTAAAGGAATTCAGTTCAGGATCATTGGAGTCCAGATCTGTAATCAATGCGTTGAGCGAATCTATACTGCAGACCCTGAACAGTTCAACTTGATAAAGCTTGTTCCGGCTAGCTAACGCGATAGTCTTCCGGGCACATTGCACCATCATCTTCTTCGTTTCACCATCTGTAGCCGAAATCGCGGAGACTCCAAGCGCCGGATCTACAGCACAAGTTCCCATAATAAAAAGATCAGCATTGTATTTAGCAACCTCCGCGCAGGTGGTTATCCCTGAGGTTACTGCCAGATCAGATTCATAGTTGCCCCCCAAAAAGATCAGTTCTACATTTTTAAATTTTTCAATCAGCGGCACGATGGAAAAATTATTTGTAATCATCCGAATCCGGATATCCAATGGCATGGCATTCACAACCGCCCAGATCGTTGTACCGCCATCCACAAATACGGTCATTCCATCTTTTAGAAATTGCTGGACTTTTAGCGCAATAACATCCTTTTCTTTGGTCAGAAATGATTGCCGATCCTGAAAAGTAAGGGGATCTTTTTCGCGAAGCATGGCCCCGCCCCTAGTTTTGGAAAGCAGTCCATTACGATAGAGAAGGTCTATATCCCGGCGAATGGTATCTTCCGATACAGCCAGCAATACGGCAAGCTCTTCAAATTTAACCTTCCTTCGGCTCTCCAATTCACGGAGAATAATCTCAAAGCGTTCTTCTTTCAACATCATGTTACTTTCTGAATTTGTAGATAAGGGCTACCACTATAAACAGCAAAGCTATTGTTTCGAATGCAATGATCAAAGAAAAATACTGTGCAATGACCCCTAAAAGTGCTGGTCCGGCCAGCTGGCCGGCATAACCCATCGTTGAAATAACCGGAATTGCGATTGTTGGTGAAAGTCCTTCTATACGGCCGCCCTCACTAAAAAATACCGGAACAATATTAGCAGCACCTAATCCCAATAAGACAAACCCAAAGAGCGTTAAAGATAACCAGGGGCTGCCTACCACGATCAAAATTCCCAATGCAGCCAACAAGCTCCCGCCGATCACGACAACATGACTATTTAGCTTACTGACCAACCGATCCCCCTGTAGCCTCATGACTGCCATCGCTATCGAAAATGCGGCATATCCAATTCCCGTAAACTCCGAAGAAACCCCTTTGTGATCCCGTAAGAATATCGCACTCCAATCCAGCATTGCGCCCTCCGAAAGAAAAGCAATGAAACACATCAGTCCGAGTATCAGCACACTCCACCTGAACCATTGAAATTTATCCTTGGACAGCTTGGTCTCATCAATATGGGAAAAACGTACAATTATCTCCTTTTCCTTCTGATAATCCAGTAGCTTCCGATACTGTAAGAGCAGCAGCGATACTAATAGAATCGCTATCGTAACTGCTGCATAAATGGGATTTAATCCCATCTTGATCAAAAAACCCAAGCCGATCGATCCAAATAGACCGCCCACACTAAACAATCCATGCAAAGACGACATAATAGGCCGGCCCATCGCATTTTGAACCTGCACACCATGTGCGTTCATGGCTACATCTATTCCCCCAATGCTGCAACCAAATATAAAAAGAACGCCAGCCATTAGATAGCTGTTTGTTACCATCAGCAATACAGGGAGCACGAGGGCAGCAATGAGTCCTGCAATCAAAATCACCTTTCGACTTCCGACTTTCCCGATTAAAAACCCCGAAAGGGGCATCGTCAACAGCGCACCTCCACCTAAAAACAAGAGCAGAAGTCCCAGCTCACCGTCATTAAGACCCAGGCGATCTTTTGCAAATGGCACCATCGGGGCCCAACTTGATAAGGCTAGTCCGCATACCAAAAACATGACCTGTGTCGCTGTCTTTCCCCTAACTATCGTTTTGTCCACCATATTAAAAAGAATTTATTTTGCAATATTATGCAAATTTGCATAATATTGCAAAATAAAGTAACTAAAAATTGTTATGCAGATAGATCATCTTGCGATCTGGGTCGATGACCTCGAGAAAATACGTGAGTTTTATGCCCGGTACTTTGGTACAGTAAGCGGAGAAAAGTATCACAATCCAATGAAAGGATTTTCATCCTATTTTTTGATATTTAAAGAAGGTGCCGCGCGACTGGAGATCATGAAACGCATGGATATTACAACACAAGCCTTCAACAGGAGTCTGAGCAGAGGCTATACCCATTTGGCTATTGTCGTTGGTGGAAAGGAAGCTGTCGATACGCTAACAGAACGATTGAGATCCGATGGTTATACCGTTGAAAGTGAACCGCGAACAACGGGCGACGGTTATTATGAAAGTGTCATACTTGATCCGGAAGGCAATCCAATAGAAATCGTGGCTTAATACACGCTTTACAAAAAACAGGCCTAGTTTAAACTAGGCCTTTATGACTGGGTCAATCCAATAATAGTCATGATTGGTATGGGAGAAAAATTCCATCGGTGTGACATGGCAATCAATCGTATCGCTGAGCCCATCATCGGTGTAGCGGACCACATCTTCAGAAGGGATGACCATCCCACTCATAATGGCACCATAATCCAGACAATGCAGATCCGAGATTAGCACGTTCACCGTATTGGCCTGCACCCATCTCTCCATTTCTTCCTTGCTGACACGTTTTACACGGTCGGCCAAAAACCGGGCTTCCTCTACCTCTTTTTCGACACTGTCCGGAAAGAATAGCAGGAGGAATGCCTCATATTTATCAAATTCTTTATTTCGGATTGCTTCATTACGCAGAAACAACTTCTCGCCCATCTGTCCATATTGATCGGCATATTTTTTCAGCTCCATTTCCGCAAGTTCTTTATCCGACCATTGCTGCAATTCGGAAAGTGCATGCACATCTGTACCGTGGCCATCACAGTGATTGAGATACGCCCAGATATCACCCTGTACGACTTTAGGTTTCCGATGATCCAGCACATTATAGCCTTGAGCTATCCATGCTTCTATTTGTTCCCTTCTCATGTTCTGCTGTTTTTTTTTAAATAAACAACAGAGCAACTGCAATGGTTTTCTTTTTTCTATTTGAGATTTCGGGCTTTCAATTCCGCATCCACCGCTTTTTCATTTTTGCCAAAATATTTAAAGGCAATGAAGGCCAATATTAGGGGAAAAATCGTGGGCCAGGTTATGCCGGCAACGAAAATACTGTAGCCTGCGATACCCAGACAAAAACCAATGATCGATGCATTGATTATTTTATTGGGCTTAGATTTTTTTTGGAGTACCAACAATTCTTCATTGGTCAATTCATCCAATTTCTTTTCTTCCATCTGGTCTGTATTTTATAGGTTAGTTACTATATATAGTATGCGAATATAACTATTTAAACAGACACAAAAAAGGCCAGGTGAAAATGGAACACCGGGCCTTACTAACTAAGTTATCCTTCATCTGGATAGCTATAGGACAGATCCATGAAGCAAATCGTTTGTTTTTTTCGGAATTTTGTGGCAGACCTTTGCCAACCAGTTTTCCACCGATCATCTTTTACTCGTACTTTTTAATGCCCAGGCTACCAATACTGGCTGAAAAAACAAGCGTGCTAGCCGTTTACCATCGGTATCCAAACCAAAGCCATCTCGGCGGTCTTTATATTGCGCAATATTTCCGGGGAACACGGCTGTAAAAAAAGCCGCAGCAATTTTCCCGACCTTCGCACGCTGTTGAGCAGGCGCCAAAATCAAAGCAGCACCCAAAGCAATTTCAACAAAGCCAGAGTATACGACCGTATTGTCTTTGGAGATCGGTACCCAATCCGGCACCTGTGCCTGAAATTCCTTGCGGGCAAAAGTTAGATGTCCAATTCCCGCCACCACCAAAAAGGTACCTAGACCATAACGGGCGATCTTCTGCATAGGTGAATTATTCATAATCTTTTACTTAGAGTACATCATTCCACTCGAAATAGTTTGTCCAACGCTGCGGATTATTTCACCTAAAAAATATATATTTGATTAAATAAAATTAACCATATTATGCACTATTATCGCTTAAATATACATAAATGCATTATTTTCCTCCTTTTTACAGCCCTTGTAATTCCTTCAAAAGCACAAGAAACAATCGTCAGCTACATTAAGAAAAATCGTGGTTTTACTGCATTCAAAGATTCGGCAGCTTACACCAACATCATCCGGTTATCAACAAACGAGCTGGGGCTTCACGAATTAAACGAATACTATCCAAACGGCAATTTAAAAAGACATGGATGGACCAAAGTAGCTGACCCACGAAGATTATATCTGGAAGGCATTATTGAAAGTTATCACAACAATGGCAACCTAGCGGTATCAGCCGGATATAAAGACAATAAACTGAGCGATACGTTAAAAAGATACTACGAAAATGGTCTTTTAAAAGAAATTAGGTTTTTCTCCGGTTCTGAAGCCAGCCCCAACGAATTTCTTTTTCAGGACCAGCATAGCCGACTAATCTATTATGCTGATTCAACAGGCCGCCAACAGATTGTCAATGGAAACGGCAAGTTTGAATTTAAGGACAGCATAAATAGTGAAAAAGGCCAATATATCGATGGTTTACGTCAAGGACATTGGGAGGGTACTCTAAAAAGGGGTAAAAATAAGTTTGAGGAATGGTACGAAAAAGGCATATTGAGCAAAGGCACCAGCACAGATAGTATGGGCAATGTGCATCATTATACCCAGCGGAATGTCCAACCGGAATACCCTGGTGGGATAAAAAACCTCATGATCTTTATTGCCCAGAATTATAAATATCCCAAAGAAGCTTTAAATGCAAAAGTATCAGGACAACTTCTCATCAGTTTTGTCATTGAAAAAAATGGTCTGGCAAATGAATTTGAAGTGATTAATGACCTCGGCTATGGAACAGCAGCAAGTGGTATAGCAGTACTGAAGAAAGCCGAAAAATGGACTCCGGGTTATCAGTATGGCATGCCTGTGCGCGTACAGTATTCAATTCCTATCCGTTTAAATACAGCGCCTGCTCCAAATTAGCCCCGATCATAAATGCCGGGACTTTATCTGCTTCAATACACTCTGCATTTTTTTGTGATACAACTTATAGGGCTTCGATAGTTCCAGCGCTTTTTGTTGTTCTGCTTCTGCCTGCGCATAAAAGCCAACCCGATACAACAATAAGGCCATCGTATAACGGAATGCGGGTACATCAGGTTTGAGATCTATCGTTTTCTTTTGCCAACGGATCGCATCAAATATAACTTCAGGGTTATTCTTTTCATAAGCCAGGATCTGTTGCGCACCGTAATTTAAATTAGTTGCCTGGTCATCCTGATAATATTTACGCCCTTTACTCACTAGAGATTTGAAATCTGCGTTTTGCGCACTGTCCAATAAAAGACGGTTTCGTGTGAACTGGATCTGCCGATCTTGCGCAAAATCTATTCGGGACAATGAATCAGGATCAACCCGATAAAATGATTGATCGTAATAGTTCCGCGCCATCTGGATGTAAGATAGACTATCTTTCATAAGTCGCTTATATTCCAAAGGATAAAAAGCCTGCGAATTAGATCCACGCAAATAATTAGGCGCCCATGTCGTATAGGCAAAGTAACCAATCTCCTGGGCCAAAGAAAAGTTTTTCTGGTCAAGCGATTCCCGGAATGTCCGCTGGATAATTCTGTTGTTTATCTTTTTACGAACGGGTAATGGCAAAGAGGAATAGAGGCTATCCACCATTTTGTTGTTGGTGCGTGCCAGTAAATACGATTTGCTATTATATACAGGACCACAGCTCAATAAAAATTTAACTGTCTCAAAATTATTCAATTGTTCTATGGTCAGCTGCGCTATATAGTCGCTCAATAGCTACTGATCTGTATATTGATCAAACGTCTGGTTGTAGCGAAGTATCTTGTTCAACAGAGACTGCTGACGCATCCCTTTTCGATATTGCGCCATGAGCTTACCGAGAGTTTCAGCTTTTGCAAGTGTATTGACCGAATCTAGCAGTCTTTCCAACTCAGCTCCCCCATCAACAGCCCTATCCACCCGCAAAATAGGAATTCCATCCTTATCGGTCACAAGGTACATCGGTTTATTCAAATAGAAACTCCGTTGCAATGGATGGTCAAATTCATCCCGATCTACCTGAACAATTCCCGACACAAACTGCGTACTGAGCATATCCGCTGCTGTTTTTGAAATAGAGCCTCTAAACGGTACAAACTGATCATCCCTTTGATGAACCACCAAAAACATCAGCTTATTTTCCTTTGCGGCGCGTTCCAGCAGCTTTGAATAATTTTCTTTTTGCGGAAATGTCTGCTGCTGCGCTACTGCAGGGTAAACAAATATCCAGCACAAAAATATGAATACAGCAGATTGTAACTTGAAATGATTCATTATCTATGAAAATTAACTAGCAATAACTTATGATATAATTTACAGAATTGGATAAAAGTTTCAATTCTTCTATTCAAGAGAACATCGAATTTGGAGGCCGAGCAAACAATTAAATAGCAAAAATGAATGTATAAAGCTAATAAAATACAGGCAAATAACCACAATGATTTTAACTCTATACATAAAAAATTAATAAAAAAAACAAAGCTCTGCAATAGCACTTCCGTAAGCCACTAGACAAATGCCGATAAAAAAGCTTTGATAGCTAAAAAGCGGCCCTCACCTGTGACAGCAAGACCGCTTTTTCAGATAGACATAGGGTACGGCACTTTATTTTAAGTGTTCCCTATAGACCGAATCGAATTCAACAGCTGAACAGCAGCCGGTACTCAATCGTTTTCGAAGAAATAAAATAACCATGACAAGCTCTCCCTCCAAAACCTAAGCATATTTCCCTATATTTATACCGTGCTCCCTGAGCCCCTGTTATGTCGATTTCTTAATACTTGATTAAACCGGTTGAAAAACTTGCAGATAGCTTTACCCTACAATATTGAATCTCTTTTTCAGCAATATTACCGACAGCTTTGTCTTTTTGCAAACAATATCCTTCACGACGAAGCTCAAGCCGAAGATGTTGTACAGAGCTTTTTTGCCGGACTTTGTGAAGGGCGCAATACCCTGCCTGAAGAGGAACATGCGCGCAAAAGCTATCTTTTCATCTCCGTCCGCAACAATTGCCTGAAACAGCTCCGCAGCGAAAAAACAAGGAACAGATACGTCGATCAGCTCGACAAAGAGATGATCGAAGAACAAACAATCATGGATGCCATGATACAGGCTGAAGTCATCCACCAGCTGATGGAAGCCATCAATCAGCTGCCAAATGGTTGTAGGCAAGTACTACACATGGCGGTTTTCGAGAAACTCTCCAACGATGAAATCGCCAATACCCTATCCATTTCTATCAATACGGTCAAAAGCCAGAAAAAAAGAGCTATTCAGCTTCTAAGAACGCGTCTCAATGCCCAACTGCTCACACTTTTGTTATTTTTACTTTCTGAATAACAATATTTTATATTTTTTTTCAATTTCTCTTCCATCCTTTTGCACCAGCAGTGGCTCCTCTATTTATACCACCAATTGAACATGATGAAGGATGACCAATTTGTACTCGTCGATTTCTTAGTAAAACACTTTAGCGGGACACTGAGCCAAGCTGACAGGCAGGCCCTACAAAAGATCTTTGACGACGATCCCAGCCTGCGCGATCACTGGGACCGATATACCCGTCAGGGGGTCCGATCCAGCGATGCACAGTTCTGGGATAGACTGGATCTGGACCAGGCAAGAGCCAATATCCTATCCCGTGAATCCATCAAACCTGCCCGCCGACGATTTGGCAATAATATGTCGAGACTCAGCATCTATATAGGGCTAGCGGCCAGCCTACTGGTCTTTGTTGGAGTAGCCTTGTTTTTACAAATACCCCATCAGGACAAACAACTCGTTCCCGATCAAGTATACCACTATAAAAATGATGTTTTACCCGGTGGACAAAAAGCCACCCTTACCCTATCCAACGGTAAAGTTGTCGCCTTATCGGAAGAGCAAACGACTCTCCATGAAAAAAATGGCGAACAGCTCCAGGTCAGCGGCGGACAACTGCATTATAAGCCCAGTAGCGGAAATGCAGAACTTGCCAACTTAAAAAACACCTTGAGCGTCCCAGAGTCGGGCTTCTATCGCATGGTATTGCCCGACGGCACCAAAGTATGGATCAATTCTGCTTCCGAGCTTAGCTACCCCCTCGCCTTCGGCAAGTCGATCCGTCAGGTTGAACTGCGCGGTGAAGCGTACTTTGAAGTTGCCCATGAAAAAGATAGACCTTTTATTGTCACCACCATCCATGGCGACATCAAAGTCCTGGGCACTGCTTTTAACCTGACAGCCTACAGCAATACAGCTTCCAACGTGACCCTAATCAACGGCAGCATCCAGCTGACCAATAAAAATCAGAGCAGCAGACAGATTGTACCCGGACAGAAAGTCGAATTCGATGGCAGCAACATGCGTGTTACCCAGGCAAATATTGAAAAAGAAACCGCCTGGCAGCATGGCTATTTCTATTTCGAACACGATCAGATTCAAGACATTATGGAACAGCTAGCACGCTGGTACGACATCCAGGTTATCTATCAGGGGCAGATCAGCAAAAAAAGGTTTGGGGGAAGTATTAGCCGCAGTGTAAGTCTGGCCGAAGCTCTGGAACTGATCAGACGCGGAGCCGGAGTCGAATTTGGAATCGATAGAAAAACCGTCACCGTAAAGAATAAAAACTAAAGAAGATAAACCAATTTTTAAAAACCAAAGGAGGATCCAATATGATGTAAATATTTACCTGACCGACAAATACGAATGCTGCTATAAGCAGCACAATGAACAACATCTGTACTAGAATTAAAAACCAAAAAAACCAACCCTATTACTGAAAATATGAATTACTTTATCAAATGCAAAGATTACCTATTCGGGAACCGAATGGATCAGCCTAGCTTTGCACCCCTCATTTCAAAAAAGGTGAAAGCAACCTTATTTCTGGGTTTATTATTTACCTATGGTGTATACGGTAAGACCGAAGCACAGCAGGTCACCTTACATATCAATAAGGGTAACTTAAAATCGGTTTTTACCGAAATCAAAAAACAGACCGGTTATCATTTCTTTTATGATGAGAGTCTCTTCAATGGCCTCAAACAGGTGAATGTCAATGTTTCCAACCAAAAGCTGGAAAGCGTGCTCAAAGAATTGTCCGATGAGCTCCCCTTACAGTTTGAGATGCACAAAAATCATATAATCGTCTTGCCTAGCGCTCCGAAAACTTCCCTTCAGCCCAAGCAACAACAGTATACGATAAATGGGCAATTGGTTTCCAAAAAAGACGGTAAACCCATTGAAAACGCAACGATCAGCATCAACGGCGGCAACAGCAGGACATCTTCCGATAGCAAAGGAAACTTTTCACTACAAACAGTCCAAGCCGAGGGTACGTTGACCATTTCGCACCTTTCCTTCAAACCACAGACCGTGCGGTTTAACAGTGCAACAACTGGTGTTTTGACAATAACCTTAGAAGAGAATGACAGCGCATTGGAGGAAGTTGTTGTTGTCGGATTCGGTACACAGAAGAAAGTCAACTTGACAGGAGCCATTTCCCATGTTGGTAAAGAAGCTTTTGAGAATCGGCCGGTTGCCAATATCGGACAGGCTTTACAGGGCCTTGTCCCCAATCTGAATATCACCTTCGGAAACGGATCGCCAAACAGTACACCGGGATTTAACTTACGTGGTGGTACCTCCATGAGTTATAATAACAATACAAAAGTATTCGAATCCGTCAATGGTGATCCTTTGGTTATCATAGATGGAGTAGAAAGCTCTACCGGTGCTCTGAATCAGCTCAACCCCAATGACATCATGGACATGTCTTTTGTCAAAGACGCCTCTGCGGCAGCCATCTATGGTACCAAAGCAGCCTATGGCGTTATCCTGGTGCGAACAAAACGGGGTGAATTCAATCAAAAAGGCAAAATCGGCTACAACTTCGATTCCAATTTTGATACACCATCTGGAGTCCCTGATATCCTCAATGCCTATGAGATCCAGAAATCAGGCATGGACAGAACCCTATGGACAAACAGTAAACCCAGTACATCGGACGAAAAAAGGCTAGAGATGATCCAAAAATACATGGATAATCCTACGCCTGAAAATGCTTGGTATCAGGAAGGAAACAGCATTATTTGGGTGGCTAACGTTAACCCCTTTGAGGAAGCGGTCAAAAAATGGACTCCGATGCAAAAACATACGCTGAACTTGAGCGGCGGTGCCGAGTCCATCAACTACTATATCTCCGGGGGATTACAAAACCAATCGGGCATGTATAAAATCAACACCGACAAATTGAAACGCTACAATGCGTTGATGAACATCAATGCCAAAGTAAATAACTGGTTCAGCGTTTTTGGAAAAATAGGTTTTGACCAGACAAACTTCAATAATCCTTATATCGTCGGCGGTAAGGGAAGCATCTGGTCAGCCATGATGGGTGAGACAAACAAAAACATCAATATGCCTATCCAAACGGGGCCAAATGATCCATTGCCCAATACCTATACCGACAACATCCTGGCCTGGTTAAGTTATGGTGCAAACAACCAATCCACGGACAGAAGGGTATCTTTGTTGATCTCCCCTGAATTTACCTTAATCCCAAATGCACTGAAATTAAAAGCCGATCTTAGCTATCAGCCGCAATCTTACAGTCTGAGTAGATACAGCCCAAAATTCAACCAAATCATAGATTCCTGGAAATATTCCTCCCAACAGGCTGACGCAGCAGAAAATCAGGCTTATTTTGACAACAATAACACCAATAAATATTTGGTCAACATCTATGCTGATTATAAGAAGACCTGGGCGGAGAAACACAATTTCTCCACTGTGGTAGGTTACAATCAGGAACAGACAAAATATAATCAGATCACCAATACATTCCGGAAACTGATCTCGCCAGATATACAGAACCCTGACGCTGCCGAGGATCCTTCTTTACATACAGTATCCCGATCCGCTTATACGGTTTCGGGACGGGCAGTGTTCGGCCGGGTGAACTACAACTTTGCCGAAAAGTATTTCTTTGAAAGCAATCTCCGTTACGATGGCAGCTCCAAATTCACAAAAAATGATAGGTTCGTCACTTTTCCATCTTTCTCGGCCGGCTGGCGGATATCGCAGGAGGATTTTATGGCTGGGACGAAGAACTGGCTCAACGAACTTAAACTGCGCGGAAGCTGGGGAAAATTGGGCAATCAGCCTTCAGACAATTATCCCTATCTGGCAACAATGGGTACAGGAAAAGCTCCCTACCTGATCAATGGACAGCAAATTGTCTATATCAACCCGCCGGGGCTTGTGTCCCCCTACCTCACTTTTGAAAAAGCGCGAACATGGAACATCGGTTTGGATGGTACATTTCTCAAAAACAGACTTGATGTAACTTTTGAATATTACAACAGAAAAACCACCGATATCCTGACCGATGGCAGCGCTGCATTTCCGACTGCATTGGGAACAGCCGCACCGCTAGAAAACTCAGGCATTCTGGAAACAAAAGGATTTGAGCTTTCTTTCCTTTGGAAACAAACTATCAATCCCGATCTCCGCTACCGTGTGGGACTCAACCTATCCGACTACCTGACCAAAGTACAGCATTACGCTGGTAACCCTAGTATGATGATTGTCAATCAATCCAATAGGGAGGTCATGTATGATGGTAAAACGATTGGCGAAATATGGGGCTACCGAACGGGTGGTATACTGCAGGAAAGTGATTTTGCCGGACGAAACGAAAGCAATGGTAACTGGATCTACAATGGAGCTTATCAAGGCACCCTCTATCCGGGATATATCTGGTATCAGGATCTCGGCGGCCCCGAGGGGATACCTGATGGTATTATCAATGCAGGTTTGAATACACTGGCGAATCCGGGCGACCGTGTTGTCATCGGAAATTCTACACCACGGTATCGATTTGGTATCACGGGAAACGTGCAATATAAACATTTCGATCTTGATTTCTTGTTCCAAGGTGTGCTGAAACGTGATATCTGGACGGGCTTATCGTCTTATTGGGGCGGTGGAGCAGGTTCAAAATGGATGTACGAAAGGTCCTGGACTCCCGACCGTACAGATGCTGAATTTCCGATGTATGGCTCCTCAGTCAACGTACAGGACAGATACCTGATCAATGGTGCTTATCTGAGACTTAAACAGGCCGTATTGGGTTATACTTTACCCAATGAACTGACCAAACGATTTGGTGTCGAACGACTGCGTTTCACGCTTGCCGGTTACAACATCTTTGAAATTACAAAAATACCAACAATTTTTGATGTCGATCAGATATCTGCCGACTATCCACAAAAAAGATCTATTGCTTTCGGAGCCCAAATTGTATTCTAACCATTACTATTATGAAAAAAAATATATTAAGATTAATCGGCATTGCTGCAGCGTCCTCCCTATTACTGACGCAGTCCTGTAACGATAAATTTTTACAGTTAAGTCCCGAAACTGAACTATCGGACGATAACTCCTTACATACCGAAACCGAGTTGACATTATACCTGAATAACCTTTATAGCCGTTATATTCTGGGGCATGGTTCTGACTGGGCTGATGCCAAAGTCAACCCCAATGTTGTCGGCGGAAGCCATTTGCTGGCTTCCGACTTTATGACTGACAATATGGTCCGCTATGGCAACATCGGAAGCATAATGGACAATACATTTGTCCCACCAAATGGGGGAACTTCAGTTGACTGGACATGGGAAAACCTGCGCTCGGTCAATTATTTCATCAGGAATTACATAAATGCATTGCCGGCCGTGAATAATGATGTTACCCGACTGAACAAATATATCGGGGAAGCCTACTTCTTCAAATCCATGGATTATTACCGCAAGCTGATGCTTTTTGGCGATGTGCCCTGGCTTTCAAGTGACCTCAACATCGATAGCAAGGAACTGTACAAACCGCGCGACAAACGGACAGTAGTTGCCGACTCGCTGATGAAGACTATCAATCTGGCCATCGCAGCACTAGAGGGTGTTACCGGCCGCCCTGATGGACGCATCAATCAGGACATGGCCTTATTTTTAAAAGCAAGAATAGGCCTGTTTGAAGGCTCTTTCCGGACCTATCACAACGAATTATCGTTACAGAGTACAGCAAAGTCCTTCCTGGAGGCTTCAGTAGATGCCTGTGAAAAAATCATCGCATCTGGCAGATATCAATTGTATGCCAGCGGTGAAACACCTTACTGGAAACTATTTACTTTTAAGAAAGATCCAAACTCCGACGGCAATAAAGAGGCCATCCTCGCACGCGTTTATGATGGTACGGTAGTTGGTCATGCGACCCAGCGTTATTGGGATCAGAACAACAGTATTTCCGGCGGACGTCCGGCTGGTGGAGCCACAAGGGGCCTCATCGACGAATACTTATGTATTGACGGTAAGCCGATCTATACGTCAGGATCTGCAGGAAACTATACTGCCAACCCACTTTTCAAAGGCTATGATGGTCTATGGTCCGAGTTAGAGAACCGCGATCCACGTCTGAAACAGACCATCAATTATCCGGGGGAAAACAGGTCATTATTCAACAGGACTGACGGTACAACCAGTCTGGAGAAAAATGGCATCACCTATCCTCGATTATCGTATAATGTGAGCGGCGGTACAACTGTTACGGGTTATCTACCCATTAAGCATTGGATGGGTGACCGGACCGAAAACGAAGCAACAACGAACGGACAGCAGACGGCGATCGAATTCCGCTACGGCGAGGTGCTGCTCATGCTGGCAGAAGCAAAAGCCATTTTAGGTACCCTGACACAAAATGACCTGGATCGGACGATCAATCTGTTACGCCAACGTGCAGGATTCGACTTTGCAAAATACCCAAGCAGCAGGCTCGAGCTTGGCAACCTTCCTGCTGATCCAAGACTCGATGAGATCTATGCCACCAAGCTTGACTATGCCGTTAGCCCCATCATCCGTGAAATCAGACGCGAACGCCGTATCGAAATGGTATTGGAAGACCGTCGTTACGAAGATTTGATGCGCTGGAAAGCCGGCAATCTGATGACAGTTCCCTTACGCGGCATGAAATTTACAGCTGAAAAAGGAAAATTGTACGATGGTACTCATACCGCCAAACCGATTATCGCCCTAAAAGAAGAAGTCAATAAAGACATCTTTTTGGATAATAATGGATTTATCATTGCTTATCCAAGGAGTGCCAACATTACAAATGGTGTCGCCTTATGGGCAGACTACCGCTATTATTGGCCCTTACCTTTATATGATCTCACATTGGACGGTAATCAGCTGGTTCAGAATCAAGGATGGTTGGGTGCAAAATAATCCGAATACATAAGAAATAACATCATGAAACCATCATGATTTATTCAACCCGAGTGAAACGAGTTCATAAATACAACTCAAAAACAAATTATAAATGAATAACCGCACTGGGGAAAGAATAAATCTGATAGCTTCATCACAATTGAAAACAAATTTTTACAGATGAAAATTAGATCAAATATATACCTGTTGATAAGCTGTTTGGGGCTAATTATAGGCATGAGTGCCTGCAAAAAAGAACTCGGTCCCATCAAAGACAATCTGACCGTTAGGGAAGCTGCAAATTCTGGCGGCTTCATGCAGATTCCTGTTAAAATCGGAACACCGCTACAGATCAATCTAGCGGTCAATCCCGGAAACCGTACCGTCACTGAAGCGACCTATAGCAACAAACATCCCGAAATTGCAACCTATAGCAGTACCGGCCTAGTTACAGGTTTAACCGTCGGCAAGGATACCGTTACTATCCGTTCTGGCGAACTGAATGTATGGTATATTGTCAATGTAACCAACTAACAGTCGGCATTTACGATGCTCAAAAAATAATGGTAAGAGATGACCATTTGTTAATTTAGTGTTTAGTTTAGACTATCAGGCAAACCCGCCTGGTAGTCTTCTTTTATAGACCAAGGCATGTGACCGCTAAAAACGTTAAACAGGCAACCAATAGTCAGCACCAGAAATCAAAGCGATCAAGAATATTCACCTGAAGTTTCTCCATTCGGACTTCGCTAAAAAGTATTTCCAAACATGAAAAGAATAACGATAAAAGATATTGCCAAGGCTTTAGGATACTCTGTGGGCACCATATCCAAAGCGCTCTCAAATAGTCACGAAATCAGTACGGTAAGGAAAGTTGAAATTCAAAAATTTGCGGATGAGCATGGCTATCGATCGAATCAATACGCTAAACTCCTGCGTAAGGGGCGAACGAATATTATTGGTATGATTGTTCCTTCGATCGGCAACCCATTTTTCTCACAGATTCTCGAAGGTATTGAAAGAGAGCTGTCAGAAACGACTTATAACCTAATCATTATGCAGAGCGCAGACGATCCCCAACTCGAATTAAAACATTTAGAAATGTTATATCAAAAGGGAGCCGACGCGGTCGTCATTGCAGCAACGGGAAATAATACATCGTTAAAGTTTCTCGAACGATTAATTGGTGAGGGTATACCTATTGTTCTTATTGACCGGACCAATTACGAAATAAACACTTACAAAATAGGAATAGATAATTTTAAAGTTGTTTACCAAGGGATTTCCCAGTTAATCAATCAGGGCAGAAAGAAAATTCTATTTATTTCCAACCAGTCGCGGGGTACATCACTAGAGCGCCAGCGTGGTTATATTCAATGTCTCCGGGATTATGACATCGCATTTAATTCGGATGATCTCCTGTCGATAGAAACCAGTCAGAAGAGAATAGATGTGCTGGACCAATTAAAAAAACACCTTACCGATCTCGTTTATTCAAGTACCCTGCCTGACGCAATTTTCACCGCCTCAGACCAACTCACCTATTTAACACTGGAGGCATTACATACAGTCGGCATTGCGGTACCAGACCGTATAGCCCTTATTGGTTTTGCCAATTTTCAATACACTAATATTTTTCAGCCGTCATTATCAAGCATTGTACAGCCTTCACGTGAAATCGGGTCTCAGGCGTTTGCTATTCTCAGTAAAATTTTAGACAGTTCCGATCATAAGATTACGAAACAATACCCAACCATTGAATTACAAGCTTCTATTCTGACACGCAGATCTTCTGAATAACTAGATTAACTGAAACGTTTTCGCAAGTTACGCAAACGTTTGACTTACATACAAAGCCATGTAAATCAAAACATAAACCTTATTATAGACAGGTGTTTTGGCTCGTCTCATTAACCAATACACATGAACAATTATAGATTATTTAATTCAAAAATTATGAAAAAACAAACCAAAAGATGGATGCCGGCAATTGCATTGTCCAGCATAGTCCTGTCACTTTTTTTCGCCTGTTCAAAGCCATTGGTAGAACAAAACACGCCAGAAACCCAACGGTTGAAAGCGTCATCGAACGGCGTTATAGATACCTCCCTTTCCAATCTTACATTTGTAACTAATCCAGTAAATCTCAATATCGTCATGTTTGTCCCCACAGACAATCCTGCCTTACCCGGCTACAAAACACGGTTATCTCAATTATTTGTCCATTTCCAGGACTGGATGCATACTGAGATGGCACGTTATGGTTACAATAGCTATTTGGGTCTGGCAAAAGATTCTACCGGTCTGGTTAACATCATTGAAATCCCGGCGGCGGGAGCTCAAGCAGACTACCCCTACAGCTCAGCCATATCAGCTGGTAAAATTATAAATGAGATCAACACCTACAGAGCAGCCCACCCAAGCCAGTTTTCATCCAACAATCACTATTTAGTCCTTTTGCCAGCAAGAACAGATGGCGATAACAGTCAACCCTTCTATGGCTATGGAAAATACTGCTTTGCTGTAGATAACTCCTCCATGTCTGTCAATGGGATTCCAAATCCAAGCTCAAACTACCTTGGCGGTATGCTGCATGAATTGGGACACGGGTTAAATCTACCCCATAACCGCGCGAAGTATGTCAGCGAAGAACCTACCTTGGGGACATCTTTAATGGGAAGCGGTAATGTAAGTTTTAGCAAGGGACAGCCTACTTTTCTAACGGGTTCCGATGCAGCAATTCTCAATAGAAATGAAGTTTTTCAGCCTGCGGCGGCGACAGCTACTCCTTATCAGGCACCTACTTATTCGATACAGCCTCAATTTACCATTGATAACAGTCAGCAAAAAATCTTTATCACAGGAAATTATACGTCAAATTTACCTGTGAGCGAGATACTGGTCTATATGGACCCCAATGTGAACAACGAAGGTACAGGAGCCAACAAAGATTACAATGCAGTTACCTGGAAATTTGCACCGGTTTCCTCCGGCAACATCCAGGGTACTATTGATCTCAATGAACTCTACTACAAAGGCAATACACCTTATGAGCTTAAGGTAAAATTATTATTGCAAAATGGCTACACCACTTCTAATGTTTACGAATTCAACTATGTCAACGATCTCATGACGACCAATCAAGACTCGGTATATACCTATTCTAATGCATCCTATGCCGGCGTGAAAGGCAGCTTTGGCATAGGGCAATATACCACCGCAGATCTATTGGCTAAAGGCGTGACAGACAATAGCGTCTCTTCCATTAAAGTTGGTGCCAATGTTAAAGTAACGTTATACAACGGCAATAATTTTACAGGCGATAGTCTTGTTGTCACATCTTCTTCTTCCTATCTCTCGACTTTTAACGATAAGGTTTCATCCATGAAAGTACAAAGTCGTTAGGAAATCCGGAAAATACGATGAATAAATTACTAATAAGAAACGCAAGAGCATGGTTGGTTCTGTTCTTTGCTTTGTCAGGATTGAAATTATACAGCCAGCCCGCTCCTTGGTTTACCGACGGAAGATTCGGTTTGTTTCTGCACTGGGGGCTCTATTCCCAGACCGCGGGCGACTGGAACGGTCATCCCACCAAAGGAGGCGAGCATTTTATGTTGTACGAACGGATTCCCGTCAAGACCTATGCAAAGATCGCCGATCAATTTAATCCAACGGGCTTTGATGCTGACCGCTGGGCGCAGATGGCCCACGATGCCGGCATGAAATACCTGGTGATTACGGCCAAGCACCACGATGGTTTTGCGATGTACAATTCGGCTGTCAGCGACTATAACATCGTCAAGCGTACGCCTTGGGGAAGAGATCCGATGAAGGAACTCGTGGTGACCTGCAAGAAATACGGTCTCAAGCTCTGCTTCTACTATTCCCTTGGCCGCGACTGGGAAAACCCCGATGTGCCCACCAACTGGCCTGTCAAAGCTGGGCGCAGCAATACCTGGGATTATCCCGACGAAGATGCCAAAGACCTCAACAAATACGTCGAAAACAAAGTTAAACCGCAGCTGCGCGAATTGCTGACGCAATACGGCCCCATCGGCATTATCTGGTTTGACACCCCCGAGCTCATTACTAAAAAGCAGAGCGAGGAGATCAAAGATCTGATCCATTCCATCCAGCCCCACTGTATCATCAACAGCCGGATAGGCAATGGACTTGGCGATTATGCTGTTGTCGAGCAGTCGCTGGTATCGACTGCACGGAAGAACTGGGAAGCCTGCATCACGATGAGCGAAAACTGGGGTTACAACAGGCATGATACAAAATGGAAAAGCCCCGAGCTGTTGGTCCGCAACCTGATTGAGGTGGTAAGCAAGGGCGGCAACCTGCTGCTCAATGTCGGTCCCAAAGGCGACGGCACCTGGCCGGTTGAAAGTCAGGAAAATCTTCGAGCCATAGGAAGCTGGATGAAGACCAACGGTGAGGCGATTTACGGCACCAGGGTCTGGAGCAGTGGCAAACAAACCGCGCAAGCCGTACAGGCCGACAAAAAGATAGCCGAAAAGGAGAATGTGGGCATGAAAGATGCTGTGAATGATGCGACGTCCAAAGAAATCGTGTCAGACTATTGCTTTACACAGAAAGGCAAGGCCATTTATCTCTTTGTACGGAGTCCGACAACGGCTACAATAGACATTCCAGAGCTTTCAAAAAGCAGTTTTGAGATCAAGAGCCTGAGCTTGCTTGGCAGCACTTCAAAGGTCAAATGGACACAGGAAAAAGACGCTTTACAGCTGTCTTTACCCACTGCCGAGGGTCAGGAAATACCGATTTTCGTGTATAAGATTGAAGCAAAATAGCCCAGCCTATTTCACAAAACCTCTTACTTCCTTTAACAAGAAGCTCCCTGATCATTAAATTGTCGGGGAGCCCTTAAAATCCACCAGCTCTTTCTACATTTATACTTCTGTCGGACCGTATTTTAAAATTAATATTGTTCAAGCAGCAACGAATCGTAAGCCAAAACGATCAGATATAAATCCATAGAAAAGACTCGTCTTAAAATGTGCATATTTGCTTCAACGACAAAAGACAAAGCACACACATGAAAAAATATATTATCGTATTCAGTCTATCCTTACTCACGTTAACTGTTTCGGCGCAGAAGAAAAAGAAGAAACAGGGCCCACCACCAGTGGTGAAACCCATCCCCGAGCCACCAAAAGTGATCGAACAGGCGGGTACTTCGGAAAGCATGCCTGTTATGATATCCATGCCCATGCGGGCTACAGATCAGGTGCGCATCAAAAAGACAGATGGGCAAGAACTGAATCTGGAGAAACTGGAGGAATTAGTAAGTACAGACCTAGCTCAAGTGAAAACCTTATTCCTGGGTTCTTCCATCTCCGGAAAGAAACTCAGCAGCGAAATCCTACAAAAGATTATGGACGAAGGCAATCAAATGGAGTCACTGGAAATCAGCAATTTGGGCATCGACACATTTCCGGAGATCAAGACCATCCATCCTAAACTTAAAAAGATCACGTTAAGCAGAAATAATCTCAGTGTACTTCCCGCAAGTATTTCCAATTTGACAGCGCTGGAAGAATTCGATTGCAATAATCCCTTGACGAGTCTGCCTGCATCCTTTGCACAACTCAAAAATCTAAAGCAGCTTGGACTGAATGGCAATCTGTTCCGTACTTTTCCCAAAGAAATCTTTAGTTTGAACAAGCTGTCCTTCCTATACCTTTCGGGCAATTACAAAGGAGAGACCAAGCTGACAGATCTGCCTGATCAATTTGATCGTTTACCGGAGCTGAAGGAACTCGGGGTAGAGCATGCAGGGCTATCGACGCTTCCGAAATCTATTGCTGCATTAAAAAATCTAGAAAAGGCCAATTTTTCGTTCAATCAATTTACGAGCTTCCCTGCAGCCTTGTACAATAATCCCAAACTGGTGTTTGTACCATTTACAAATAATCCCCTGCAATGGGAACCCTTTTTGGCTTCTGTCAAAAAAATAAAATGGAGCGGTCTCTTCTTTTTGAACGATACAGGGCTTAGCAAAAAACAGTACGAACAGGTACAGCAGATCCTGAGTAAGACGGATGTCTATTACGATGAAATGAATGATTAAACATTTTTAAAGTTAGCCCAAAAGATAATTTTTGGGCTTACATTCTAAATTATTCATTCTAAATTACATACGATACAATTATTGCGCATGAAATTTATCTTTAATTGGGTATACCGCATACCGATCCTCCGTCGACATCATTGATATCCTACTTGTCGCAATTGGGCAAATATCATTTAATGTAAAAAACAAAATTCTATTTATTTCTTCAAAATTCATATTAAAACCGTTTAATTTAATAGCAATGTCAGTCTGACATTATTTTCGCCTTGAATTTTAAAAATAAAAAGTCAACAGACATTATTAATTCGGAGAAAGTGCGTTTTGAAAGATTGATTTCTAATTTCCCATAGGTACCTTCATATAACCCTCGGCTGATTTATTCGAACTCAACTTCATAGCCCTCTTCCTTCAGATTCTATTATCTTCTCAAGCTTTTCATGATCAGACAAATCCCAGTACCACCATTTGTTTGGATTGTCTTTTTCATCATTAAATCTTCTCTCATAAGCTATCTTAAATAAACTTAAAAGCAGCACAAATGCTTTTGTTAACTCATATTCGGGCAGATTTATAATTTTTTTCAAATTATGGTTTGCAACTCCTCTTTTAAGCAGAACGCAGGGGGTAAAAGTGGACTTTAAATCACTTTTTATAATGGCGGATTCAATATCTCCTTCTTCCGGTTTAGACTGCATAATTAGAAAAAGAAGTTCGTTTAGAAATTTCTTTTTCGTCATCAATTCAAGTAATCTAAAACCTGTTGTTAATTGATCAATTGCAATCAAACCTTGGCCAAACCGATTGACTAAAATTTGGTCTTCTAATTTCATATTTGCACATTTATCTCCGATACTACATCCGAAAAATCTTTCCACTCCCAATGCGAATAAATATCCTTGACCACACCTATTTTACTGAAAACTGAATTAAAATAGCCCTCATTTAATACAGTTTGGAGAGCTGCATGAATCCCCTGATAAGAGAGCTCTTTTACAATAAGCATATCTGTAGACCAAAAATAGATTTCACGATTTTTCTCCATCAGTTTATCAATATTAGTCAACGTAAACAATGTTCCAAAATAAACCTTATCATTCTCCAAAATAATGTTGACATCAAGGTTATCATTATCTACATCGATAACTTGATTGTAAGTACCCCATTTTTC
>NZ_DIIM01000017.1:4343-7638 GCF_002420705.1 Sphingobacterium sp. UBA5670 | reverse complement strand
CCAGCATAAGGCATAATAGCGAAGGGCAAAGGCGCCAAAGTTGAACATTTCGGGGTCAATATTCCAATGTATTGCACTTAATATTGAATTCATAAATTTTATAGCTGTTTAAATTACTTTGGAGTAAAGATAAGCTTTAATCTCATTTTTTATTCGCATAATTTGTTTTTAAGGACAATATCATTGGGGGAGGGATCTAATTTATTCAACGCTAATGGAATATTGCTGCGTAGCTTTGTTTTATAATAGAAATAGGAGGTGTGGGCATAAAATAAATTGCACAAACAATATTTCAAAAAACATTTTTACTTTTGCATTTCGTTGAAATTTTCATATTTTGACGAAAGTAAATAGAAAAGGAAAAGATGGCAGAAAAAAACAAGAAAAAAGAACCGAAGCACAATACGGTTGTGACTAAAGATTCGCTTTCATTTTTTGAGAAATATATCAATAATGCTTCTCCTACAGGATTTGAGTGGGATGGGCAGCGTTTGTGGCTGGATTATTTGAAACCTTATGTGGATGACACATTCGTTGATAACTATGGTACCGCTGTAGGTGTGATTAATCCGAAAGCTGAATATAAGGTCGTTATAGAGGCTCATGCGGATGAAATTTCTTGGTTTGTCAATTATATTACCAAAGATGGATTGATCTATGTGATACGTAACGGTGGTTCGGATCACCAGATTGCACCGTCTAAGCGCGTGAATATTCACACTGAAAAGGGGATCGTTAAAGCGGTATTCGGATGGCCAGCAATCCATACGCGTTCAGGAGAGAAAGAGGAAAATCCTTCGTTGAAAAATATCTTTTTGGACTGTGGATGCAGTACCAAGGAAGAGGTCGAAGCGCTAGGCATCCATGTGGGTTGTGTCATTACTTATGAGGATACCTTCTCCATTCTTAATGACCGTTATTATGTCGGGCGGGCCATGGACAATCGTGCGGGTGGCTTTATGATCGCTGAAGTTGCACGCTTGCTAAAAGAGAATAAAAAGAAATTGCCATTTGGATTATATATCGTAAATTCGGTGCAGGAAGAGATTGGTTTACGTGGTGCCGAAATGATTGCAGATCGTATTAAACCGAATGTTGCTATCGTGACCGATGTGACACATGATACACAGACCCCGATGATCAATAAGATCACACAGGGAGATCTGTTCTCTGGAAAAGGACCGGTATTGTCTTATGCGCCAGCAGTACAGATCAATTTGAATAAACTGTTGGTTAAGGTTGCTGAGAAGAATAATATTCCTTTCCAGCGGCAGGCTTCCTCTCGTTTTACAGGAACTGATACGGATGCATTTGCTTATAGCAATGGCGGTGTACCCTCGGCATTGATTTCGTTACCACTCCGCTATATGCATACTACTGTGGAGATGGTACATAAAGAAGACGTGGACAACGTGATCAGATTGATTTACGAAACGTTACTGAACATTGAGAACGGACAGGATTTTAGAACTTTTACAAAGTAGAATTTAAGAATATATTAACTTATCATTAGAATTATTATGGAAAATAACCAAAATCAAAACGAATTGAGCATCGAGTTGACAGAAGAAGTAGCAGAAGGAACCTACTCAAATCTTGCGATTATCACTCACTCTAATACTGAATTTGTGGTTGACTTTATCCGTGTGATGCCAGGAGTGCCAAAAGCAAAAGTGAAATCAAGAATCGTTTTGACTCCAGAGCATGCAAAACGCTTGTTAGGTGCATTGGTTGACAACGTGAATCGTTTCGAGGCATTGAATGGTCCAATTAAAATGGATGTAGGTGTTGCTGAACAACCACAACAAGGTGGTGATCCTACTGTTGCATTTCCTTTTGGAACGCCACAAGGTCAAGCATAGTTGATAGCAGCTATCATTGAGATATTAAAAGCGCCAATTAATAATTGGCGCTTTTTTTTATCGGATTTTTTCTTTCGATGCTTTTCTTGCACTTTTGTCACCTAGCCGTTCCATCGTCATCTTAAAGGCTTTCTATCGTATTGGCCCGAAGCTAATGAACTAATCCAGGAGAAGTTTGTTATCTATTGATGTTGTCTGGTCCTTTAAGGCAACATGACGGTATATATTGCCTATTGCTAGTCTTGGACTTGGCTTTTACTTTTACTAAATTTAGATAACTAATTTCAAAAAGGAGATTTATATGGATATTCAAGTGCGGAACTTGACAAAGAAGGATTATGTTGATTTGAAAAAATCGATGGAACAGGCTTATGATGGAGTAGGTGAAACCTGGTCAAAGGAAAATATTCAAGATTTGATCGATTTGTTCCCCGAAGGACAATTGTGTGTGGAGATTGACGGACATGTGGTTGCTTGTGCTTTGTCAATTATTTTGAACTCCAAAAAAAATAATATTTATGATAGTTATTATGAGATTATTGATGACGGTAAGTTTAGCAAACATAGTGATGGGGGGGATACCCTGTATGGAATAGAGGTTTTTGTTCATCCGAATCATCGTGCTCTTCGCCTTGGACGTCGTCTTTACGATGCGCGGAAGGAGCTCTGTGAGCAGATGAATCTCAAATGTATTGTTGCCGGCGGCCGTATCCCAAATTATCACAATTATGCGGACAAAATGAGCCCTCGGGTCTATATTGAAAAAGTCAAGCGCAAGGAGATCTATGATCCGACCTTGACCTTTCAGCTTTCGAATGACTTTCATGTCAAAAAGATACTCAAGCATTATCTGCCCGAAGATGCTGAATCGATGGAGTTTGCAACGCTGCTGGAGTGGAATAATATCTATTATGAAGCAGATACGCGGTCCATTTCGACTACCAAGCAAACTATTCGGTTAGGATTGGTGCAATGGCAGATGCGTTTATTTGATAATCTGGAGGCATTTTATGATCAAATCGAGTTCTTTGTGGATACCGTGAGTGATTATGGGACAGATTTTATTATGTTCCCAGAGTTCTTCAATACGCCGCTGATGAGCCCTTATAATGATCTTCCCGAACGACTGGCCATGGAAAGACTTGCCCAGCATACTTCGGAGATTATCGATCGCATTCAGCAATTTGCGGTATCCTACAATGTCAATATCATTGCGGGATCAATGCCACTGATGGAAAACAAAAAACTTTACAATGTTTCCTACCTCTGTCATCGCAACGGTAAGCTGGATGAGTTTAAAAAAATTCACATCACGCCCAATGAATTTAAATATTATGGTATGGTGGGCGGAAGTGAGGTTAAGGTCTTTGACACCGACTGTGGTAAAGTAGGGCTATTGATTTGTTACGATGTAGAGTTCCCTGAATTAAGTC
>NZ_DIIM01000017.1:0-4127 GCF_002420705.1 Sphingobacterium sp. UBA5670 | reverse complement strand
TATTTTGGCGGATCAGGGCATGCAAATTTTATTTGTACCCTTTATGACGGACACACAAAACGGATACATTCGTGTGCGGACCTGTGCGCAGGCTAGAGCCATAGAAAATGAGTGCTATGTGGCCATTGCTGGTTCTGTCGGTAATTTGCCACGTGTAAACAATATGGATATTCAATATTCACAATCGGCGGTGTTTACCCCTTCAGACTTCGCTTTTCCGAATAATGCCATTAAAGCAGAAGCAACGCCGAATGCAGAAATGGTCCTGATTGCCGATGTTGATCTCTATGCCTTGAGAGATCTGCATGAATACGGTACGGTGAAAATCAAGAAGGATAGGCGAAAAGATTTGTACGAAGTGAAACTTTTAAAATAAATTTAAATACTCTTTTAATCTCTAAAATATGGTACAAAAAATCAAATGGGGGACGCTATCCATCGTCTTAATGATGATGTCATGTCAGTCAAATAAGAAAAGTGATACGGCTCAGGAGGTCCGAACAAATTTTTTTGATGTTTCAGGAATGGATACGACGGTGAATCCAGGAGATAATTTCTTCCAATACGCGAATGGAAGCTGGATGAAAAATACGCAGATTCCAGCTTCGGAGACCGGTTGGGGCTCTTTTTATATTCTTGAAAATGAGAACCTGGAAAAACTGAAATCTGTTTTGGAAGGTGCAGCGAAGTCGGGTAGCAAAAAAGGATCCGATCAGCAAAAAGCGGGTGATTTTTATGCGAGCGGTATGGATACCGTTACGATTGATAAATTAGGGGCAAAACCAATTGAAGGAACAATCCAAAAAATCAACGGGTTGAAAAGCGTGGATGAACTGATCGCTTATGCAGCTGATGGTTTTAAGGAGGGAGATGGAGATCTTTTTACGTTTTATGTGGCGGCAGATGACCGAATCAGTACTAAAAATGCCCTGCAGTTTTTTCAGGGTGGACTAAATCTCCCTGAAGCCAGTTACTACCTTGACCAGGATGATAAAGCAAAGAAAATCAGGGCAGCTTATGTCGCGTATTTGGTTAAATTATTCGGACTGATCGGAGAGGGAGCAAATGCGCAAAAATCGGCAGAGGATGTCTTGCGGTTAGAGACGGAAATTGCCAAATCCCACGCTACGCCAGTCGAATTGAGAGACCCAATCAAAAACTATCATAAATTTGCCGTTCAGGAATTCCAAAAACAAACGCCAAATTTAAACTGGAAAGATATTTTGGGACGATTGGATGTAAAGACCGATACCATTTTGGTGCAGCAGCCTAAATTCTATCTTGCTTTAAATAATCTGTTGAAGTCACAATCCTTAGATACTTGGAAAACAAAACTAAAAGCAGATTTAGCGAATGCTTCAGCGACAGCGTTGAGTAAAGATTTCAGAGATGCAAAGTTCGAATTATTTGGGAAAACGTTGAATGGCCAGAAACAGCAAAAAGAACGCTGGAAGCTGATGGTCAGTTCAGCAGATGAAAATTTGGGGGAGATCGTTGGAAAATTGTATGTGGATGAGTATTTCAAGCCCGAAGCAAAAAAACGAATGCTCGAACTGGTCGACAATTTGCAAAAGGTGTACAAAAGCCGTATTGAGAAATTGGATTGGATGACACCGGAGACGAAGAAGAAAGCGATTGAAAAATTGGAGGCCTTTACCAAAAAAATCGGCTATCCAGAGAAGTGGAAAGATTATAGTGACGTGGAGGTTGCCAAAGATACCTACTATGCCAATTTACAGTCTGCTGCCAAGCATGCATATAAAGAAATGGCCGGTAAAATCGGCAAACCAGTTGACAAGGCGGAATGGCTGATGACGACACCTACCGTCAACGCTTATTACAATCCACCGTATAATGAAATTGTATTTCCGGCCGGTATCTTGCAGTTTCCGTTCTTTGATGCCAATGCGGACGATGCGATCAATTATGGCGCTATCGGTGCCGTTATCGGTCACGAAATGACACATGGCTTCGATGATCAGGGGCGTCAATATGATAAAGACGGTAACTTGAATGATTGGTGGACCGCAGTGGATGCAAAACAGTTCACTGAAAGAGCGAATCAGGTAGCTAAGTTATATGGCGGTTTTACACTGTTGGACAACCAACATGTAAATGGTGAACTCACCTTAGGTGAGAATCTGGCGGACATTGGTGGTCTGAACATCGCTTATGACGCATTCAAATTGACTAAACAAGGGCAAAGCCAAGAGAAGATCGATGGCTTTACACCAGATCAACGTTTCTTCCTGAGTTTTGCGCAAGTGTGGCGCGTAAAGAGCAGCGATGAGCGCATGCGGTTACGTTTAAAAGTTGATCCACATAGCCCCGAACAATTTCGGGTAAATGGTCCCATATACAATATGGAGGCCTTCTATAAAGCATTTAATGTACAGCCTACTGCAAAAATGTATGTAGCACCTGAGCAGAGAATTTTGGTTTGGTAAGCGAAAAAGTAAATTTGTCTTTGAATTATGATAAAAACTGATTACTTTTGCCCTTCATTTAATAACACATTTAATTAATTAACAATGTACGCAATAGTAAATATAGCAGGACAGCAATTTAAGGTTGCAAAAGACCAGTTCCTTTTTGTACACCGTTTACAAGGAGATGAAGGCGCTAGTATTGAATTTGACAATGTATTGTTAGCAGAAGACGGTGGTAAATTTACCATTGGTACACCTAGCGTTGCTGGTGCAAAAGTTTCGGCTAAAATTTTGTCTCATTTAAAAGGCGATAAAGTTATCGTTTTCAAGAAAAAACGTCGTAAAGGCTACAAAAAGAAAAACGGTCACCGTCAACAATTTTCTAAAATCCAGATCACTGGTATTACGTTATAATTGAATTTTTAATCAGGCAATAGTCTTAAATTAAGATAAAGAAATGGCACATAAAAAAGGTGCGGGTAGTTCTAAGAACGGCCGTGAGTCACATAGCAAGCGTTTAGGTATCAAAATCTTCGGTGGTCAACAAGCAATCGCTGGTAACATCATCGTTCGCCAACGCGGTACACAACACAATCCTGACACTAATGTTGGTATTGGTAAAGATCACACATTGTTCGCTTTAGTAGACGGTAAAGTAGTTTTCCGTAAAAAAGCTAACAATAAATCTTATGTATCTGTAGTTCCTACAGAGGCGTAAGGTTTTGCAACAATATTTGAAAAAGGCATCAAGAGATTGATGCCTTTTTTTGTTCGCATCTTTTGTCCGCTGTTCCGATTTGAGCTTATATTGCTTCTAGCCTATATGGTGGCTGCATAATCTTTAAATGATGAAAGCTGAGCGGACTGTCGCTTTGTTGTTGAATTTATTACAGTTGGTAATGAGGCTTTTAGGTTTTTGAGTTTGTCTAAAGTGTTATTTTCTGTTAAATGTAAAGCTTTGGTACAATTTTTATAAAGGATAGGTGTTTTTAAGATAAATACCGATTTATGAAATACAACAAGTTGGGATATGGTTTGTGTGCTGGGTTATTTGCCTGTTCATTCTATTCCTGTAGTTCGATTTATATGCCTAATGTACCTTCGGCACCTATGTTTACAGAGGCTGGCGAGGTATATGTTTCAGGTCATATCAATACCAAGGCAAATGTATCTGCCAATTTGGGAGTCGCTGTGACTGATCATGTTGCTGTCATTGCCAATGGGTCCTATGTTGATAATAAATCAAATACCAAAGACTATGCGCAAAAAATGGGTGAAGCGGGGATAGGTTATTATACGCGCTTCGGCAGGAAGAATAATCGTATATTTGAAGTCTACGGGGGCTATGGGCTGGGGAATACCAGCGTCGTAGATAAGCGTTCGTCAACGATGGGCCAGGCGATTGTGGAAACACAGGATATGGATTTTGAAAAAGTGTTTGTGCAGGTGAACTTTTCGTCCGAAAAGAAAGATGCCCTGAAATTGTTTGGTAATCGGCATGATATTGATTATGGTACCATTATCCGTCTGAGTAACTTGCGTATGAAGAATTTTGCCATTGATGGCCTTCCAGCCAATAAGGAAGATAACATGCTTATAGAACCTGTATTTTACACAAGGATGGGGCTTGGAAAAGGATGGAAGCTGCAATATACAAACGGCATGGTATTCGGTTTTAAAAGCAATACCTATTTAAAG
>NZ_DIIM01000012.1 GCF_002420705.1 Sphingobacterium sp. UBA5670 | reverse complement strand
TGACGAAGGACTATTCTATTACTGTAGTTGCTGATGGACACACCACCGCCGATAGACCCATGATCCCAGCTCGACAGGTGATTCAGTATTTTAATTGGCTATGGTCAGAAATGACGCCAACACAAGGTATGATCAAAGTTGAATCTTGTCATGGTATTTTAGGGACTTATGTATGAGTAGATATACAATATGTGGTACACAAAAGAAAGAAAATTATCATTTTTTATTGCTTTGACCTATGTCAGTATAGGTACTTTATCTGTATGTTCGATTTATCCTGACGATCCGTTTAATAACGAATGGTTTCTCGTAGGGCTTGTATTTACATTTCCGGTAACGATTGTAAGTTTTGGATATCGTTATGCCGAAGGGGATCTACTTTACCCCGTGTTTATCATTCAGGCAATTATGTTTGTGCTTACTTTTTTTATCCTGAGTCATCTATTAAAGGTAAAAAACAAATTAAAAATAGCTATTGAAAATGAGAATGAAAAAATTTTGATAGTAGGCACGAGGACCTCGTCAGTTTAATTTGGTTAAAAGGATTGGTTGACGATAGGTTTGTAGACCCTATTTTAAATATCGCCTTAAACCAAGAAATATACAGATGGTATGATGATGAGCTGGAGCCAACGTTACGAAAATGTGTTCACGCATTAAAAATCATCGATTCTGAGAAGGCTAATATAGCTTTAAAGAAATTGCAGGATTTGAATAACGACAATGTGAATTTTGCACTTGATATGTACGACTGAACATAACTCAGTATCAGTATAAGCTTGTAGAAAATAGCAGAGTCTTCATCAGTTTATACTGTTCGGTAAATTCGTTCATTTGTCAGATATTTCGGGCGTCCAAAATTGGTTTTAATGCAAATATTCCGTTTTCTTTATTGATAGTCTTCATCATTCCATATCAACAGTTCGCCGATTCTTTCAATATTTAAATTGTTGTCCCGATTTATCCTCTCCAGTCTTACTTCGAAATTTTCTAATTCCTGTTTTACAACTTCAATTGCTTGCTTTAGAGATGCGATTTCAAATGAAACCAATACATCTTTTGGTGTGGGGGCAAAGTGTTCGTCAAACTCTTCTACTGTAAAATCAAGCATAATTATGTTCGTGTCCACTTTTACTTTTGGTTGCGGATGTCCTGCATAAAAGCCATCTTTTCCATTTGCAAGTTTTTCCCAATAATGGATGTCTGAAAGATCACCACAACATTGTGGAAAATATTTGTCCTGCTGGTCAATTCGAAGAACATAACCTCCAAAAAACGCACTTGCTTGTTCTCGTTTGTATGTTCCTGCCCTCATTTCGTGTGTATGGTCAATTACTAGTTTCGTTAAATTGCTGTCTGTGATTTCAGAAAGTCTGTAAAATGATGATCCGGCTAAATATGGGATTAAATCGTCTTTAAAACCTGCTTTTTTGTAGCTTTCAGCATTATATTTATCCCATAACATAGGGTAGTCCCAATAAGGATATTTGTCTGGTGTTGGAATGCCCTGATTGTTATATCCAATTTCTATTACAGGTATTAATTCTAGTGCCATTGTGTGTCTATTGGATCTTGTGTTATAAACCGACCGAAACCTAGGCAACGTTGCGTGCCTTTTTGAGTAAATATAATAAAAAGGAAAAGCAAATCTTTAAATATACTAACAGCTTTCAGCTGAAGTAACTTTGGACAACAACTGTACTATTTTCCTTATGAATTATTTGACTTACGTGATCAATTTAATGTTAGCGAATAGAAGATAGAAAACGGCAGGAAGCCTGTCCAATACTGAACGGCTAGTGTTCAATAACGGTCAGTATTAAAAAAGGGATTTGTTCCTAGTATGCTGGCCAATAGGATGTTATTTTTTTGGCAGACCATTTGGCATCTCCACCAAAAATATACAATTAATAAACGATGGTAAAACCTATCTCAAATATGTTCGAAAAGACTTATAAATATGTATTGATTATACTATTCAGTTTGTCATTTATGTTGACCTATGGACAGCGTAAACAAATTATGGATAGACCCAAAGTTGATGAGCGTATTGAGATGCTAAGTATTGTATTTAGACTTGCCGGCAACCAAGAGTATAGCTCAGCTATTTTTAAGCGTTATGTTGATCGGATCAATGAACACTATGGTCCTTTTAGAGAACACGAATTGATCACTTTTGTCAATAAGATTAAAAATGAAAATGGTATAGGCTACGATGCCGTGATGAGCATGGCCGTACATCTTGATGATAAGTTCAATCTTAAGCAAAAAAATATTGACGAAACTCTGGACAAAAGATGGAGTAGAGCTAATGCCCTTCAATTTGCGACACTGTTAAAGAAGTTTTACAAGGACAGTAATAGTAAACGATTTTTTCAGGATAACCAGGCACTGTACAGTGAGGTACAAAAGCGCTTTCTTCCAATTTATGAACATATTGAATTGGACTGGTATCCTAAATTCTATGGTAAGAAACCATCCGAAAAGTTTTTGATTGTAAATGGTCTAGGGAATGGTGGCGGTAATTATGGGGTAGCGATTAAAAATCCACGGGGTCATAAGGAAGTCTACGCTATTATGGGCACATGGAGTATGGACAGTCTTGGCATGGCTGAATTTCCATTACAGAGCTATTTCCCTACATTACTTCACGAGTTTAACCACTCCTTTGTTAATTATTTATTAGAAAAAGACACCACTATTTTTAAAGACAGCGGCGAAAAATTATATGTTGTTGTAAAAGAAAAAATGAATCGGCAGGCATACGGTAGCTGGCAAACGATGCTTAATGAGGCATTGGTTCGGGCTGCGGTTATTAAATATCAGAAAGATCATCATTTCAGCTCCGAAGAAACCTCAAAGGAAACCAATGAACAGCTAGATAGGGGATTTCTTTGGATTGAAAAACTCGTTGATGAACTAGAAAACTTTGACCGTCAGCGCGACAAATATCCTACTTTGGAAAGTTATATGCCTGTACTTGCTGAGGCTTATCAATCCTATGCTACAAATATTTCTTCTTTAGATGAGACTTTTGAAGAAAGGAGACCAAAAATTATTTCTTTTGAGGGTATTCAGGATGGACAGACAAATGTCAACAGCAAGTTAGGAGTGTTGAAGATAAATTTCGATAAGCCCTTATTGGGGCAGGGGCGGTCATTTAGGGGGATTTCCAAAGAAAGTTTTCCGATGATAAAAGGACATCGCTATTCTCCAGATAAGAAATCCGTACTTATAGATTGGGAATTGGAACCAAACAAAACCTATGAGATCATCATTACAGGAAATGCATTCCGGACTGCAGATGGAATACCGATGAAAGACCATTACCTAAAATTCAATACAAAGTAATTTACTACTGCTTTGGGCAATATTTGACCATAGACATAATCAATTGTGGCAAAGGTAACTCACATTATCATTGTGAGTGTTAAATATTGTAGAGAATTATTTGGACTAATTAATGTGTCAATTAATTATGTTTTAAGAAATGCTTTTGATGCAACTTTTTTAATATCTTTGCTGAGTAACTTCATTTTATGAAAAGAGCTATTTTTTACCATTGTGCTCAGCTATTTTTCTTAATTCTAATTTTATTAATTGGAGGATGTTCCAAAAAGGAGAATATTGCGAGCAAAACCGATGAATATATTGATCAGGCAGAAATATTAAATCCTTTGAATCTTGTTGTAAGTGCTGCAAACAAAGATTTAATAGAGTTATCTTGGGATAAGGTGAACAGCTCGCATTTTAAGTCAGTATCCTATGCGATATATGTAGATAATAAGCTTGTAGTGAAGGATCTTAGTATAACAAAATACAGCTTAATTAATTTGCTTGGCGATACAAATTATAAGATCCGTGTAATTGCGAGTTCCCAAACGGGAATAACACAAGAACAAAGCATAGATGCAAAAACTGTTGGAGGCAGTACAACTAACGGAAGTACCTATGTTGAATACAAAATTCATACGCAATCACGTATAACGGGCAATAATAGCATCCGTCTTCTGGAAGATGGTGGACATTTAATCTGTACATTTTTGCAGCATGAGGGTGGAGAAACAAACTTTAAACTGATTGTATATCGTACAAATAATAAAGGCCAGATTATTTGGTATCGCTTGATCCAGGATCTAAATTATTATGATTTACCACCACATGTAGTGTTGCCTGCTAAGCAAGATGAAGCTTTCATTATTGTTAAACACGATATTTATGTCATTGATCAGACGAATGGTAAACTGAAATTGGAGAAGCCCGTTTCGATAGATTTGTCTCCGAATGATTATGTTTCATCAGTTCAGTTTGACGCGTCACATAACATGATCATGGGTACAGGTGGGGGTGAGCTGTTAAAGGTTACTTCCAGCGACCTTAAAGTTGTCTGGAAACGTAAAAATAGCTCCGTTGGCATTTCTTCAATTCAGTTAGACAATGCGCAACAGATCTATTATAGTTTGCTTGATTCGGAAGCAACAAAAATTAAGGTGCAAAAAACAGATCGGGATGGTAATGTGCTGGCTACTTTTGAGTTTGATGGAAAGCTTCCTGGCGATTACGAACGTCAATACCATATGCCTATTTTACTGAAAGATAAAAATGATATTTTTTATCTCTGGGGTTTTGACTTCTATTCCTATTCGTTAAGGTATGTCAAATTTGATAAGAATGGCAATGTCAAGGCAAAATTGGGTGAATACGTCAATTTAAAGCCCGCAGGAGCTTTTTTTGATAATGATAGCAATATTGTGGTCTATGGACAGCAAGAGGGTGGTGGAATAACCACTTATGGTACTATAAATAAGTATGACAGTGATCTGAAGCTCTTATCGACTTTACAATATCCTAATTTGGAGATGCATATGTTTAAAAATATGACCCAAAATGTCGATAATTCATACAACCTGTTTTTCTATTATATACAAACCTGGTCCTATGAAAATTTGAACTTCATTTATATTAAAACAAAATCAAATGGGCAACTTTAACAAATACCTTTATCTACTGGGGCTTGTTTTTCTTATGTCGGCCTGTAAAACTGAAAAAAATGAGGTTTTTCCACGTGTTATTAACGAGGCTATTACTAGTGTCCGGGATAAAGAAATTTCAATGACCTATCAGATTTCCAGCCTTGGATATACAAAATCGGGCGTCAGGTACTATAAAAAAGATAACCCTGGTCAAGGAAATAGTGTTGAGGCTGTTCGTGACGGCGATATATTTCGACTCACATTGAATGAATTGGATCCCGAATCCACTTATATTTTGGTGGCCTATATCGAATATAACGGTAACACAATCGAATCTGAGCATAAAAATGAAATCACCACAACTGCTCCATTCCCAGAAGATTTTACGCTATTCTGGCCTACACCTGTGGCAACTTATGATGAGACTGGCAGGTTTACCACCGTTGTAGAAGGCAAGAATCTCCAAGATATCAATTTGCGGGATCTTAAATTTCTTTATTGGATGGATACATTGCATATGGACTACCCGAAAGCAACAAAAAATGGAACTTATCAAATCACTTTGTCAGGGTATTATCCCTATAGAGATGGTAACCATATGTTACGTGTTCTTTATAAAGAAAAGGAGATTATTGGGCAGGCAATTGATTTTGTTTATAAGGGGAAAGACTTGGCTATTGATTTGAAAAAGACCCATTGGAAAAATAATTATCCTGCCATCTGCAATGAACAGATTTATTATTTTTGGGAAAAATCGGTTTCACTCTACGATCCTGAAACGAGCACTTTACAAAATATTGCGCATATTCCCGATACGATGAGGCTCGTTCCTATGAGATCAGTGACTTTAGGAAACAAAATATTTTTTCAAACGCAGCCAGTAGGCCACATATTACCTTCTCTGGAGCCAGATATTTACAATGGTTATGAACTATTTTGTCAATCTTTTGACGTAAATAAACGTGAGTTTACGAAGTACTATTTCAGTCGGCCTCAAATAAAGGAGGCACATGGGTATAGTAATTTAGCGATTTTTGTTCACAATAATGCGGTCTATCAAACGTACACACTTACAATGAATTCTCGTGGAGTAAAGAATATTGTGGCCAAGTATAATCCGACAAAAGACAAATTTGAAGAGATCGGTACTTTTGATCGCAATTTTACCAGCGATTGCTTTGTTTCTATAAAGGGCAAATTATATGCGCTAGGTATTGCGAACGTGTTTGACCAAGGCTTCAATATTGGATATACATTCACAATATATGCAGTCGATGAGAATAATTTTAAATTGACGGAATTATATCGTATAGGGACGACTAACCAAACATTTCCTCATGGAGCTGTGAGTGCCATTAACTATAATGATGAGATTGTGTTGGCGCTTGATGTCAATAATTTTATGATTTACAATATATCAAAAAAAACGCTTAGTCCTCTTCGCTCGAATATTGTCTCCGATCACACGTATTTCTTGGGAATGTTCACCTATAAAGATAAATATTACGTCAATTACGAAAGCTCGATTTATGAAATGTCCATTCAATAAAATTGCTGTAAGCTTGATGTTTGGGATTGTATTATTCCTGATCAGCTCCTGCAAAAAGGAAACCATATACAACGAAATAGATGCTTTTGCAGATATTCAAAATAAAGTTACTTTAGATAAAGGCCAGTACATACTGTCTTTTACACTTGCTTCATATCCATATAGTAAAGTTGAAGTATATGTACACGATGATCTTGCTGTTATGTACAAACAGACGGGAGGAAAAATCTACAATGCCGTGAGTCAAAGTAACAATAAGTATAGTGTATTCTTTTCCCCTTTAGAAAAATCGAAAAAATACTATTATCAACTGATTGTTAACGACAGCAATGGCAATACAGCGCGTTCAACAACTTTTAATTTTACAACTCAACCTTAATATCCATGTATAATAAATCTACGTTATTTTGGTGTTCATTTCTTTTTGTTTTTTTTGAAAGCTTTTTATTTGTAGCCTGTTCAAAGAAGGAATATCAGGATGTCCTGAAAACAGTATATGAACCTAAGGCCGAGCCCACTGAACTATATGACGAATTCACCGTCCAGCTAAAAGGTAGCGCCTTACAAAAAGGAGAAACTGGCAAATGGAGTATAACTAAAGGAACAGTGGTAGAAGATTATGTGAAAATAGATGATCCTAGTAACCCTAATTCATTTTTTAGGGGAATACCTGGTGAGGAATATGAACTTACATGGACAGTAACACGTCTCAGTAATAGTAATACGGCCACAGTGAATGTTAAAATACCCGAGTTACATATCGAGATTAAAGAAAATACACCTTCATCTTTTAAGACGATACTTCACTTTGCAGTGGATCCTAAATATAAAGGTAAATGGTCTTTCGATAAAGCTTATGGTCACCTACATAGTACATACCACGACGGATTGGCTAGACCAGTAGAAGAAAACCCTACTATTGAACTGCATGGTTATTCGAATACCAGCTACCAAGTTACCTATACGATGACTTATGCTGGGAAAAATTATCAGTTCACCAAAAAGGTACAGACCGGCGAATATCAGGAAGACGAGGCATTAAATGAATTGCAAATGGGGCGCGGTGGGCGTGTTGTTGAAGATAAGGACGGGCATATTATTGAAATGAATATGCAGGCTTCAGGTATAGCACATCGTTTTAATGATCCGGGCTCTTTTCCTGCGCTTAAGGCATTTAAATATCTGAGGAAGCTTATTTTAGGTGGATCTTCATTGAAAGATGTTCCGACTATTTTCGGCGATCATTACCTTGCTCTTGAAGAACTTAGTCTGGATGGGGTAGGCTATTATCTTACCATTCCCGATAATTTTGGCAATCTAACCAAATTGAAATCATTTCACCTCACACCGATGCGAACACCCGATTTGGGATATACCGTGGTATTGCCAAGAACTTTTGGAAATTTAAAGTCGCTCGAAACCCTTATTATGCGGTATGTAGGAGATGTAGATTTCAACGGCACGTTGGGTAAACTGGTCAATTTAAAACACCTCGATTGCTTTGTTACTCAAATCCCTTCAGACTTTGGAAACTTGACTCAATTGGTTTCTACAGAAATTCTAGCTCAGCAAGCCTATATCCCGTCAAGTTTGAGTAAATGCCATAATTTGAGGTTCGCACGGTTCAGTTTCGTATATCCGGGATCATCGCCAGTCACACTGCCATCCGATATTGACAACATGGTCAAGTTAGATACATTAGAAATTTATGGAGAAAGCAGGCTTCAGCAGCTGCCACAATCTTTTGGTAACCTCAAGAGCTTAAAACAACTTTGGATTCAAGGAGAAAGCTTGCAATCTATTCCTGATAATATTGGAAATTTGTCTAATCTTAGATTCTGGTTAGTGGGCGGTAATTTTAAAACTTTACCGGCTTCGATTGGTAACCTTAAAAAATTAGAAGATCTTTGGCTTTCCCCATCAGTGGAGAAGCTTCCAGATGAGTTTGGCGGATTGAGTAGTTTATCCTACCTGAATATGGAGAATAGTAAACTGACAACTCTACCGGAAACATTCGGAAAGCTTAAGAGCCTGAAGGAAATCAATGCAAGGGCATCTTCGATTACTGGTTTTCCAAGCAGTTTTGGACAATTGGACGGTCTGCTAAAACTGGATTTCAATTATAGCAAGCTCAAGAAATTTCCTGTAGAGATTTGTGCTTTGAAGGCCGTGAATAACGTTATTTTGAACGGTACAAATTTGGGTCGACTTCCCGATGAAATTTATTCCATGCGCTCCGGTGTGATTTTTATGCTATATCAATGTTTGAATATGGACTATGATCAATTAAAGGAAATCACTGCGAAAAGAGATGGTCTTGTATTTTATTATTGATAAACGGAGCATTTTTTATATGAACATGTCTAGCTTTGCATGCTAGCTTCCTCCTTAATAACAGCAGGCCTTTCCAAAAGAAGGAAATGAGACTATGAGGTTGGTTATTGTTGTCGGTTTAATGTAATATGTTAAAGTCGTCAATCTATCATTAATTGTTTCCTTAGCTCAGCATACTCTTTGAGAGCTCCATCGGGTATACCTTTATCCCTTGCAATCAATTCTCTATTTCGTATAAGTATTTCCGTAGGATAGCTATCGATATTGAATTGTTCGGTGAATCTTCCATCTGGATCGTATAGAAAATTAATTCCTTGCAAAGCTTGGTTATGGATTGTATAATAGTTCTGGAAGGCTGCGTATGAATCTATTTTCCCGTTAACGATAACATAAATAGACAGATCAAGGTTTTTGATTGCCTGTAAATATGTTAATTTTTTGAGACATGGACCACAGGAAGTAAACATAAAGTCCATTAGCACAGGGCGCTCAAGATGAATGTTTACAGAATCTTTTTGGACGGAAACAAAAGGGTGTAACGTAATACTATTCAAGCTTAATGAAGTTTCAACAATTTCTTTTCGGACGATCAATTTGGGGTAAATTCCAAAAGAATAGAATAAAATGATAAAGGAGCTGACCGATATCATGATCATACTTTTTTGGGGAAGTATTATAAGGATAACGAATGCGAGAAAAAAGAGAAATGTTATAAGTGGAAAAACAAACGGTACTAGGCCATCGGAATTCACTTAAAACCCAAAAACAGTTAAAAATAAAATCGGTAATACTGTTAGTATTTTATTTTTTTTAATAGGAATTACTCGGTTCATTAAAAATAAACCGAATAAAAACAGAGAAAAAATTGGTAAGTATTTAAATCTGACATCGGCCTGAAAATATCCACTCCGAAGTATGAACATCGGGACAACCATTACGTAAATACAATGTACTACATAGGATAAAATTTTACCCGCTTTGCTCATAATCCTCTGTTTTGTTAAAGTTTTTATTCCGAATATTCTTCAACCAAGTACGAATAATATAGTGTTAATTTAATAAAAAGAGCTTTATAATTACGAGGCCAAAGCAAAATTTGGACTAATTTTTTATTTATGCAGATAGGTTATTTATCTCTAGAAAGCATCTGACTCGTATCGTCAAAGATGTCACAGGACTCGGCCCCAAATCCATATTAGAAGAAATTGCTATCTCTGAAGCTGTTATTTTGATGAATGTATCAAGTCTGTCTGTGAAAGATGTGATGCAGGAACTAAATTTTTCAGATTATGGTACTTTCAGTAAATTCTTTAAGTTACATTTAGGGCAGTCGCCTATGACCTATCGCAATCAAAGTCTTTAACAGTTGATAGCAAAAAATCTGCGCGTGTATTTGCATGTAAGAGGTCTTGACTTAAAATTCAAGCCGATGCCAACATTTCACAACTACTTCCATTCCCTAAGTGAATAGGATATTCGAAAAGGCAAAATAGGAGTAGATCAAGCTTATCCTGCCTAAAAAATAATACCGTCGGGCATACTGAGTTTGTAAATGAAAATAGATGTAAGTAGATTCCGATTCTTCCAAAATTTTCCTAACATTTGTATATATTTAGGAAATACCAGCTATAATATGAATTCTAAATCAAAATTGATATTTTTTGTTTTATTTTTATTAACTCTAATCTTAATAGTAGTGGTGTTTTACGTCACTTTTTCCAATGTAGTCGTTCCACGCTGGAATACATTAATTATCCCTGGGCGTGTCGTTAAGATCTCCGTCATGATAATACTATCGATTTGGTCAATATGGCTGGGAATAGTTTTCTTGTCAAAAATTACCAAATCTCGAATCCGATCGTATATAAATTTATTGTTGAATAGTTGACCAATGGATAAACCAAAGAATTTAATTAACATTTTATATTTGAAGCGATTTTTATTTCTAGTTTTTTGCCTTTTTAGTCTGCAGTTAACTGCTCAGGATCTTTTGGGGTATGAAGCTATTCTGAGTAGCTCTTCAAACAGTGTAAGTTCTATAAATAATCATCATCCTAATGATCGAATCTCTTTTGTTGAGCTGAGTACCAAAGATATTCCTCTTTTAAATGATTGTTCTGATAGCCTATATAAGGTTCGCTATTTAGGGCTAAAATTTGAAAATCAGTCCCAATTAGATAGTCTTTGTCAATCATTGTATTTATTTCCCCATGTGGAGGCTATTGTCTTTAAGGAATTTAGAATTAGTAATGATACTTTGCAGCCTGTAGGTATATTACATCTTGACGACACTTTTTATAAACAAAATCGGTTGAGGGCAATAGCATTTGAGGGAAACACTAAAATAAACTTGGCTGGCGAAATTGCGAACTTGAATAAGTTGCCCATGCTGCACTATTTAATTTTCAAAGCTTTCCCGGGACAGTATATCCCAAAAGGTTTAAAAGAAAATCATCGATTGAAAGGTATTTCGCTTGATTATAAGCCTTTATTGGATCAATTTGAATTTCCGCCCCAATTAATCGAAATAGCTATTAACGCCACTTCGCCAAGTGATCGCATTGATCATGTATTGGATATACTACCCAATAAAGAGCGAATTGAAACACTCAGTTTAAGCTACTTCAAGGTTAAAGACACAGCAATATATTCAGACCGAGGATTCAGGTCCCTTAAAACCTTAAAATTAAATTTTAATGATATCGATGACCCAGGACGATTGATGAATAATTTCAGTAGCAGCACTCAATTGAAATATCTGAACTATTCAAACGGACCTCTAAAACAGATTTCTTCCTCTTTATTTCAATTCAAAGAATTGCAGGAATTGCAGATTAAAAATACAAAGTCTGCATTTTACCTTCCCAAAGAGTTAGCCCAGTTAAAGAAACTTCGTCTACTTGACCTATCTGACAATGCAATTGATAGCCTGCCGGATGCCTTGTTTCAGTTAACTGCATTAACAAATCTAAACCTGTCCTACAATAACCTTGGGTTTCTTTCAAATGAGCTGGGAAAATTGACGGGTATAAATACCTTACAGCTTCAAGGAAATAAATTACAGCATATTCCGGTTACGATCAATGGTCTTCATCGATTACACGAGTTAAATGTGCAAGCTAATCCGATAGCTACACTACCGTCGTTTGCTGGAATGAAAAACCTCGAAATATTAAATTTAGCGTATTGCAATTTAAGTCGTTTACCTGAAGACATCGGTACATTGTTGAGTTTAAAGAATTTTGATGTAAGCGATAATTTTCTGAAAGCATTACCAGTAAGTATTACAAAGCTATCGAAGCTCGAAAAATTAAGAGTGTCTACGAACTTACTGGAAAAACTACCCTTGCATATGGAGGGGTTGGCCAATATCCGGGAACTATATGTCGATGTCAATCACCTGAGTGAATTACCAGTTTCTATCGGTGATATGAAACAGCTGAGGATTCTAAATATAAGTCACAATGATATAACTGTGCTTCCTGAATCGCTAGGTCAACTTGTCAATTTACATGCGTTTTATGCGATCAATAGCCGCCCTTCACATTATAGTGTTTATGATTCATCAAGAGAAATCTATCGTAAAGATGAGCCAAAAACCAACCGTCAGCTTGCCAGTACAGCTCTTCGTCGTTTTCCAAATGATCTGAAAGAATGGAAGAATATTAACACTATTCTAATATCCAATAATGATTTCTCATCTTTTGAAATAGTAAAGTCATTATTCACTATTCCATCGACTTCATATGCTATAGATCTTTCTCATTGTAATATTTCCACTTTACCTTTAACGGGATGGGAAAGATTTCTTGGTAAGGAACTACTTTTGATGGACAATAATATTAAAGAGGTTCCAAAAGAAATGGTCTTAGCACCACTATTGGAAAGCTTGAGTTTCCGACGAAATAAACTGCCAGAATCGCCCAAAAATCAAAACTCTTATGCAGAAAAGCGTAGCGGTGTAATGCTGTATTTCCAACAGATCGGTCTGATGGACATGGATGATCTGCCCAATGATAATAATATGGTCAATGCGCTTGTGGAGCGGAGTAGCCAATCCTTTATTTTTGACAAGGATTATAAGACAGCTGTTGAGTTGGCAGATAAGGCCTTTGAACTTAATCCAGATCTAGCTAAAAAAACGCTCAATTTTAGAAATATTGGTGAGGCACGATTCAGACGGGGCGATTATAATGGTGCAATATTCGATCTGACGAGAGCTATTCAGCGCGACACCATAGGGCCGATTCGCATAATGAATTTTGTTGTCCCCGAATTTGAAAATAGAGCCAGAAGTTATCTCGCCGTCAAGGATACCCTAGCAGCAATTCAAGACTATCTCACCTTGTCGAGGCAGTTTAGAATTGAAAGCTGGGTCGACGTGGGGCTCTTGTATCAGAAGACTAACCAGAAAGAAAAGTCTCGCGAGGCATCTCAGAAAACAATAGATTATTACCTCAAGCGGATTGCAAATGAAAGGGAAATTCAAGCGAATAAAGAATTGTATCGGCTATGTATTCTGGAAATCTATATCGTATCCAATCAACAACAAAAAGCTAAAGAATATGCTGCGGAGATAGGTTCCGACATAAAAGAAAAAGATCTAACACCTGTTTATCTTTATTTAAATTCAGTGATAGACATAGCTGAAAAGAAAAAACCTCGTTTCGATCCATCATTATTTAAAGATAAGGCAAGTAGAAGCTGGGGTTACGATTTGTTACTGGAATGGACCGATAGTGCTATTATTAATAATGAGCAAAAAATACAGATACGTGATTTGACTTTTGCTATGGAAAAGCTGCGGTGAATCATTTCGAATTAAAATGTGTAATATGGACCTTAGTGGAGATTTTGGGCATTGAGACTATGAGATTCCGAGGCGAATTGACCACTTTAAATAAACCATAAAAGTAAGTGAAAATGGTTTTGAGACTTTTCAGCGTAACATTCAAATGGTCAAAATTGTCCGGATTAACTAGTCATCGGTTTTCGAATCTGGATAGTCAACGGCCCTGAAATCTCCAACTTGGCTACAGGAAGCCGAATACTCGCTTTTTAGCAGTAGAAATATTGAATCGCATGTTGATAGAAAAAAATTACTAGATTTGAATGTAAATTTTATCTACTTAAACTGAAAAGCGAAAAGTCGCGCATTAATCAATGAACTCCGATCAACAGATTTGGCAAATGTTTCAAGTTGGGCATGAACCATCGTTCAAAATACTTTTTGAACGATACAACCAACTGTTGTTCAATTATGGGTTCAAGTTTACACAGGATGAGGCGATTATCGAGGACAGTATTCAAGAGCTATTTGTTAAGTTATGGTGCAACAGGGATAATTTAAGCACAGATGTTGCGGTCAAAAATTACCTATATAAGGCTTTCCGTCGTACGTTGGTAAAGAAAATCGAACAATCTCTTCGGCGGACAGAAGTTACCAATTCCTCCGTTGATTATTTGCCATTTACCATTGAGCTTCCACATGATCTTACTATAATCCGTCAGGAACGTGCTACTAAGGTCCGGGATAAGCTCGATCAAGCACTGCAACAGATGACCGCTCGTCAGCGCGAAATTATTCATCTACGTTTTTTTGAAGAGTTGCCCTATACAGACATAGCCGAAATTATGGGACTTTCGACCAAAGATACCTATAAACTGTATTACCGTGCGCTAGACAGTTTGAAAAAACACTTTGGCAGGTTTGGTCTTTTGGTACTGCTCTATTTGCTCAACCAGCTACGATATCAATAAATCTTACATCTAACTGTAAGTTTTTCCACAATATATAAAATAACCAGTATTAAATTATCCTGAATGGCGTTTAGGCCTTTTGGGTTGATTTGACTGGCATTGCTATTTTAAAAAAAAAAAAAATTATTGGGGTAAAATTTTTGTGAAGGGTGTAACCTATATAAAACAGTATGAATTCTAGGTTAGCAAAATATAAAGATTATACGGCGACTGATTTTTTTTCGGATGAAGACTTTGCACAGTCTATGTTTCAGAATGAAGCTGCACAACAGGATTTTTGGCAGGAACTGGGCAGCCATTATCCAAATTTGGCCGCCGAAATGGATATGGCAAGATCGTGGATGCTGTTAATTAAAGCGCAGGAACCTGTTCAAAGCAGCTTAAATAGTCATCAGCGTTGGACGAACATTCAAAGCCAGATTCCAGTTTATGAGAGGAAGCAAGTACAAAAATCGATTATTAGAACAATTCTCCGATGGACAGCTTCAGCGGCGGCACTATTGCTTCTTGGAATATTGAGTTATGAAATTAGCCAATTTGGTACAAAAGCAGCGAATACCGCATTTGGTGAACAACGTGAATTAGCACTTCCAGATTCTTCTATTATCAAATTAAATAGTAATTCCCGCATTTCCTATGTACGCAGTTGGAAAACCGATAAACCGCGGGAAGTCTGGTTTGAAGGGGAAGGTATGTTTGAGGTAAAACATACAGCAATTAAAAATCGCCTCCGCGAAAACGATCTCTTTGTCGTGCATGTGGGCAAACTTTCATTGACGGTGTTGGGGACAAAGTTCAATGTGAAGGATCGCCGTGGACGCATTGAAGTGACCTTGTTTGAAGGGAGCGTACGCGTTCAGGGGCAAAATGGAGAGGATCATGTACTGGCACCAGGGGAGATGTTCATCTACGACGAAAATTTAAAAACTAATGAGATCGTTTATAACGATGCTAACAAAGTGCTATCCTGGACTCGGGGCGAATTGAGCATTGAGCACAGCAACTTAGCCAATATAGTAAGTGTTTTGGAAGATAACTATGGCTACCAAGTCGTGGTTGAAGACCCAGCATTGCTCAATAAGCGGTTTACCGGTGTTATACCAGTAAAAAAGATTGATGACATTCTCTTTGTTATCAAACATACGATGAATGTAAACATTGAAGTGAAAAACAAACAGATTGTAATAAAACCTAACTAAAAACAACTATTAATCAATCAAAATTTATGAAAACTAAACTTCTTGTGCCTATTGTCTTCCTGGTGAGTACCACAGGTAGCTTTGCACAAAAAAGAGCTAGTCTCGGGCAGGCTCTTAGCGAGGTAACTCGCATTTACGGAACGAAATTTTCTTATGAAGAGGGACTAATCCGCGATTCTTTTGTTAACAGTGATCTTATCCCGAAAAATAAGAGAATTCCTGTGGAGACTGTATTGAAAGAACTTCTCTATCCAAACAATTATCTCTTTCTCTACGTTCAAAATAATTATTTTACCATTATTCGGGACAATAGAGATAAGAAAAGTAAAGATGATGATGGGCTGTATTGGAAGACTATCACAGGTTTTGTAAAAGATAATAAAGGTACGCCCTTGGTTGGTGTAACTGTCATGTCCGATGGACATGCTGTGCGTACAGGGGTGACCTCAAGTAGTGATGGTGGCTACACACTTCGCCTCACCGAACCTGCTGATGCACTGATTTTTTCCTACATGGGGATGGAGCCGCAGCGAAGGGTAATCGGTAGTAGTAATCAGATTAATGTGACGATGGAGCAGGTCGTCAGTGTGTTGGATGATGTTGAAGTGGTATCTATGGGTTACACTAAAATCCCCAAAGAGACAGCTACCGGTTCATTTGGAAACGTGACGGCCAAACAATTACAGGAAACACCAGCAATCAATATCCTTGAACGAATACAGGGGCTCGTACCAGGGATGTATGTAGATCCACGAACAAATAACATACAGATACGCGGTATAAATAGTTTTGGTACCGGAGGAACTCCAAAAGAACCATTGATCGTAGTTGATGGATTCCCGATGGCAGAAACAGTTGATGCCCAGTTTTCGCTTACAAATAAAGGCAATACACAGAGCTCTGGTGGTGCGGTATTAAGCCGAATAAATCCGAACGACATCGAAAGCATAACTGTATTGAAGGATGCTGCGGCATCATCAATTTGGGGTGCCAAAGCCGCAAATGGGGTAATCGTTATTGAAACTAAAAAAGGAAGAGTTACCCCAACATCAATCAATTTCGGTACTTCCTTAAGTATCGCCTCTCCGGCTGATCTGAATAAAATGGACAGGATGTCTTCGTCGCAATATATTGACCTTGAAAAACAATTGGTCGAGGAAGGCTTTATAGCAGACAATATCGAAAAAAATAGCTGGGACGCATTTAATAGTAGCAAACCTCACTCTGAATCACTCGAATGGATTTTTCGTGCAATACGGGGGACAGCAACTGAGCAGGAACGCGACGCAGCACTCTCAAGACTTGCATCTACTGATAATCGTAATCAAATCAAAGACTATCTATTGCAGAAGGCGACTTCCCAACAGTATAATCTTTCAATCTCGGGAGGAGCCAATAAAAGCACCTACTTTGTCTCCACCAATTATACAAAAGATGTCCCCGTGTTTCGCGCAAATAAAGCAGAAAGCTTTAATACAACGGCTAATCTTACCAATATGCTTTTCAACGATCGGGTTAAGCTAGCTACTGGTATTACGTATAATTATGGAAATTCCATTGGTAATTCTGCCGTAATCAATGCCCTATCATCAAATATTAGTTCAGGCGGCCTTCTCCCTTATGATCTGTTGAAAGATGAAAGCGGAAATAACATACGACGTTATATTCAATTTAGACCTGAGGTTTCGCGGGATTTTGAGAACAAAGGTTATATGGATTGGGCTTATAATCCAATAGAAGAGCTCAGTGCTGCAAATTATAATAGTCAAAATCATGGGTTGCGGATGCATATGGATATCAATACCAAACTGACCAGTTGGGCAGATCTCTCGGTAATGGGGCAATGGCAGCGGCAAATGAACAACACGGAAAATGTTGACGGGGTAAATAGTTATAGCCAGAGAAATCAGATCAATATCGGTACTACGTTCAATGCTAATGGAAATTATGTATATGGCTATCCGATGGGAGGTCGATTGGGCATTCAGAATTACAATGGTTCCCAGTACGTTTTCCGTTCACAGCTGAATATCAACAAAGCTTTTGGCGGGGCTATGGAGCATAATTTGAATTTTCTCGCCGGTGCCGAATGGAAACAGAATAATTACCGGTCATCCGGAGATAACTACTTAGGATTCAATGCTGATACCTATTCATTTGCCGTTATAAATCCAAGAGGAAGTTACCCGACAATTTATGGTTGGGATAATTATTTCAGTTCCAATGCTGCCATTGCAAAGAATAGAAACCGAGCGTTATCTTACTATTCCAATGGCGCTTTTTCAGCCTTTAACGGTAAATATGTACTTTCTGGAAGCATTCGATTTGATGATTTTACGCTAGTAGGTGCTTCTAAGAGTGAGCGCGGTAAGCCACTTTGGTCTGTAGGTGGAAAATGGGATGTTAAAAAAGAAAACTTCTTAAAGGAATCAACATGGGTAGATGCTTTGGGGATTCGTATGACTTACGGAGTCAATGGTATTTTGCCAACAGGTGCAAATAGGGTTGTTGTGATCAATACTAGTAATGATAACATTACAAATGAAGTAACGGCAGAAATTGTATCTCCTGCTAATAGTCAGATTAGCTGGGAAAAAGTCCATACACTTAATATTGGAGTAGATTACGGCATCTGGCACAACAGACTACAGCTTAACGTAGATTATTATACGAAGAAATCTTCTGATATTATTTATGATTTTCCGTTCAACCCAACCTATGGCTGGACGCGTCTGAAATTTAATAGCTCGACAATGTCGGGGCAAGGCGTTGATTTAGGCTTAAGGGCTGTTTGGTTGCAATCTAAGGTAAAATGGAATACATTATTCAATTTTGGTTATAACAGCAATAAAGTCACAGATTCGCGTTTCAGCAATCCGACTCGGGTGCTTGACTACATCAATGGAACTATTCCGATTGTGGGAAATTCAACAGATTATGTCTATGCCTACCGTTGGGCAGGACTAGATAATCAAGGACGTTCGCAGGTATACAAACAAAATGGAGAAATTGTCAATGCTGACGCACCTGCTACAGCTCTTTCACCGGAAGACCTTGTGAAAGTGGGGCGTACCACACCGCCCTATTTTGGTGGACTATTCAATACATTCTCCTATCGTAATTTTACCTTGGGAGTTCGTATAACCTACGAATTGGGACATGTATTTAGACGACTTTCCGTACAAAACTATCCAGATTATGCTCCCTATTCGGGAGTCATCGGTCTTCAGTCCGATCTAGCAAAGAGGTGGCGTCAACCTGGAGATGAAGCTTTCACAAACGTACCAGGACTGAGTAAGCAAGGTTACCAATACAATAGTTTGTCCCGTTATGCCAATTCGGATGCGTTGGTAATCAGTGGCAGTAATGTTCGCTTGCAGCAGATTGATCTAGGTTATAGTTTTCCATTCAAAACCTTGGAACGTACACCGTTTAAATCTGTAAACGTAAATGCGAGTGTTCGTAATCTGGGCTTACTTTGGCGTAAAAATAAAGATGGAATTGATCCAAGTTATCGCACATTGAATAGTTATTCAAATCTTCCGCCTTCACCAACGTATTTTATGAGTCTAAACCTATCTTTTTAAACCTGAAATCATGAAAATCAAAAATATTATCCTCTATTGCCTACTATCCTCGGGCGTATTATTGGCAGCTTCATGTCGGAAATTTGTAGAAGTAGATCAGTATGATAAACGTACCCTGAAGACAACCGACGATTTTCGTTATCTTCTCAACAATAAGGGTAACTTTGAAAGTTCGTATATACTGCCACTTATCACAAGTGATAATATCGCTGCGGAAGTCCCAACTACAGCTTCATTGGCCTGGGGTGAAAATTACCAAAGAGCCTATATTTGGAATGACTATTTCTATGTAGACAATCAGCAAGACGTAGCCTGGAATAACCTGTATAAGCAGATTTATATTGCCAATGAAATTCTTGACGGGGTGATGGAAAGCCAAAATGGCACAACAGCACAAAAGCTTGCTGTTGCTGCTGAAGCTCGCGTTCATCGTGCGTTTGCCTATTTTTCTTTAGCCAATCAGTATGCCCAAATATATGACCCCACAAAGGCCGAAAGCCAGCCCGGATTACCATTATTGCTGAAAGCAGATCTTTTTGAAAATCTAAGTCGTGTGTCGCTAGCTCGTATTTATGAACAGATGATCACAGATTTAAGTTTGGCTACGGAAAATCTACCTAATTATCCGACTTTTAATTACCATCCTTCCAAAATTGCTGCTTATGCCTTGTTATCAAGAGTATACTTGACAATGCGTAATTTTGAAGAAGCTGGTAGATATGCCGACTTGGCCTTAGCTTTAGATCCTACAGTGTATAATCTGGAGGACTACGTTTCAGGCTCCTATCCTCGATTGATTGATGATAAGGAAGTACTCTTGTCAAAGTTAAGCTCAGGATTTATACGCGGCCCGATAAATCCTGAACTTATCGCACTGTACAAAGCTGATGATCTTCGGCTGAAATTATTCATTGGTACCGATGTCAATACCTATAAAGGATCGGTATATATCAAACCTTTATTTAATAACCCTTATTATTACAACTCTTATGTAGGTTTGAATAGCCCCGAAATCATTCTCAATCGGGCAGAGGTGTACGCTCGTCAAAATAATGCGGCCAAAGTAGTCGAATTGCTAAATCTATTGCGTAAGAAGCGTTTTGCAGCAAGTAAATACATCGCACTTTCACCGACAGATATCAGTGGTGACTTACTACAGTCGGTCGTCGACGAGCGCCGTCGCGAATTTGTTGGAACGGATCTACGTTGGTACGATATGCGCCGCCTGACGTTGGATGGTAATTATTTTAAACCTGTTAGCCGTACGTTAAATGGACAAACTTATACCTTGACGGCTTCAAGCCCACGTTTGATATACCCCATTAACCAGGAAGTTTTGACTCTCAATCCTGAAATTGGCCAAAACCCCAGATAATTTATATAAGATGAAAAAACAGATGATCTTTTTAGTACTGTTGTTTGTCCAGGCTGTGTTATATGCGCAGCCTCGATTTGACAGCAGCGTTTTCAAACCAGCAAAGCCCCAAACGACAGCGCCTGTTCAGGTGGTCTACAGCGCCAAAGACAAGGATCTTGAATTTAGTGATGCAATACATGCGACATTCTTTTTGTTTGAAGATTTTGAATGGAGGCAGATAAGCCTTTCCATGCAGAAAAATGCGACAGGGCTATGGACAGTAGCGGTACCGGTTAAACCGACGACCGCTTTTATAGCCGTAAAATTCTATCAGGGAGAAGTTGATCACCCGGATGCAATTGACAACAATCAGGATCGTGGCTATGCTATTGCTCTAGCTGATGGAAAAGGAAATTCCGTAGCGGGGGCATATTTGGGAGAAGCTGCTTTTCAGGTACCTGCAATAGCAGGTGGTGGAATCTTCTCTTATTATAATAATCAGCCTCCTGCGATGCCAGCTGCCTATCTGAAAGGATTAGCTGAAAAAGAATTTGCTTTGTCGGGAAAACGTTACCTGCGCTATTTTCAGCCATTTATGAACTTACAAAAATTGGCTTTGGAAGGCGAATTTCCGGCATACGCCAAGAAGCTGATTAGTGATCAACTTAAACAAAAGGCTATCTCTGATCAAAACCTTAACCAACTTTATAGTTTTGCGAGCGCGCGGCTTCAGGATAAAGCATTGACTCAATTGATCGAGCAACGTGTAAACACCGACTTTCCAACTGGTGCGACGGCCCGGTTTATTGCTTACAGCAATACCATGGGAAGCAGTCCAAACAAAGCGGAGGTAATTGCTTCGTATGAGAATTTTTTACAACGTTTTCCTGTTCAGCAATGGCGTCAGCATCCCAACGGTCAGGGGTTTATCTATTATGCAGTATACCGTGGACTCGGATCGGCTTACTTCGACTCCAAACAACTTGACAAGTTCGCGAAACTGTATGACGATATTGATTTCCGTACAGGAAACGAATTGATGCGCTGGAATATCATGCGTGCATATATGTTTAAAATGGTGGGTAAAGATAGCCTTTATCAAGTATCCGAAGCAATTCTGCCCAAATTGATCGACCGTAAAGGAGACAATTCTTATCAGGAAGATTTTGATCGGCAGACACAGGCAGATTCCAATGTCGCTAAAAATTTGGATGACCGTCTTTTTACCCATATTTCTTTACTAAATGACCTTAAAAAGTATCAAGAGGCCCGAAAATATTTCTTACTGCTTTCCGAAGATGGTAAATACAATAATGCCGAACTCAATGAAATTAATCTTCAGGTGCTGGAGGGCTTAGGCGATGACAAACAAATTTTACCCTTACTCGAGATGAGTGCAAGATACAATGCAATGACACCGCGTATGTTTGATAAGCTCAAAGCAATTTACTTAAAAGGACATGCTGACGATGAGGCTGGTTATCAGACGTACTTGGCGGGATTAAAATCCAACGAGGAAAAAGCAGCCATGCAGGCCTATGTGGATCACAATTGGGTCAATCATCCTATGCCTGATTTTCGATTGGAAACTGCCGAAGGTCTATTTATTACGCCAGAAGATTGGAAAGATAAAATTGTTGTCGTGGATTTCTGGGCTACCTGGTGTCGTCCATGTATTATGGCCTTTCCAGGCATGCAGCTTTTGGTCGATAAATATGCGCAGGATAAACATGTTGCCATTTATATGCTAGGTACCATGCAGACCGGAAATTATAAAGATAAATCAGTGAACTATGTTCGTGGAGAAGGTTTTCGTTTCAATTTGTTGCATGATTCGGTCAACCCACAGACGAATGAGCAGGATTTGGTTTTCAAACAATTGGTTCCTCTGTTCGGTGACTCATCTATTCCGCGAAAAATCATTGTGAAAAATGGTCGGGTGCGTTATTGCTCGGGAGGTTATTCAGGAAGCCCCAGCAAATTGATGGATGAACTTTCCCTGGCTATCGAGATACTTAAAAACGAAAAATAAAATATTAAAATATTACGCAATATGAATAGGAAAGCAACGAGTTTACTCGTCGGCATGCTTGGTCTAGGATTGTCTTTGCAGGCTCAGATGAATCCAAAATATAAATTTGAGGAGGCACTGAAGCTTATCCAGCAGAATTATGTCGACCAGGTCAATGAAGAACATCTGGTGGATGCGGCGATCAAAGCGATGATAGCAGATTTAGATCCCCATTCACACTATACCAGTCGTGAGGAGGCTGAACAGATGCGTGTCGCCATGAGTGGAAGCTTTGCAGGGATAGGCATTCAGTTTCTAAAAACAAAAGAGCAGACTTTTGTCACCAAAGTCAATCCTGATGGACCTGCCATGCGTGCAGGAATACGTGTCGGTGATCAGATCCAAGGGATAGACGGAGAAAGCATCCTTGAACAAAAATGGGGCAATAAGGAGATTATGGAAAAATTACGCGGTGAAAAAGACGTGCCAGTACTCCTTACAATTGCGTCTCCGGGAAGTAAGGAAAGCAAGAATATCAATATTGTTCGCGAAAATATATTGGAGAAATCGGTTCGAGAAAGTTATATGGTAGATCAGGAGATCGGCTACATTGCGCTTTCAATTTTCAATAGAACTACACGTCAGGAGATTGATGCTGCTCTAAAAAATCTGAAAGAACAAGGAATGAAAAAGCTGATCCTTGATTTGCAGAGCAATGGTGGGGGCTATGTCGAATCTGCGATTGGTGTTGCCGATGAGTTTTTGCCTAAGGAGAAAATTGTCTTTTATTCAGTGCCCAATGAAGGGGGAAAAGACTATTACTTTACGGGCGGATTTGGTCAGTTTTACGAAGGACAGCTTGTAGTCCTTATTGACGAATCAACTGCTTCGTCCAGTGAAATTGTCACAGGAGCACTTCAGGACTGGGATCGTGCTGTAATTATCGGGCGCCGCAGCTTCGGAAAAGGCTTGATGCAGAAACCAGTACCGCTATCGGATGGCTCAGAAATGCAGCTTACCGGTGCGAGATACTATACTCCATCAGGGCGTTCGATCCAAAAGCCCTACAATAAAGGCAAGGATGATTATTTCCAGGATTTTAACCGTCGAATGGAATCAAAAGAATTATTGGAAGAAGGACATATTTCCTTTCCGGACTCTTTAAAATACACGACACTTGGAAATAAAAGGATTGTTTTTGGGGGTGGTGGAATTATGCCAGACCGTTTTGTTCCCATAGATACCAATGAATATAGTACCTGGATGGCACAACTGATGAACAGTGGACTCGTTGCCAAAGGTGGATTCGAGTTTGTCCAGCAAAATCGTGAGGCTCTGCTCAAAGCGTATCCAGACTTCAAAGCATTCAACATAAGGTTTAAAGTTCCAAAAGAAGTACACCAGCAACTGATCACTGCCGCAAACAAAATTGCTGTAGCAATTCCACCTGCACAACAGCTTGACGCGCATGCTACTATTGATGTTGAATTTAAAGCACAAGTAGGTTCATTGTTATATACTGGCGGTGATTACATGGCCCGGGTCCGGAACGAATCCAACCAAAGTTTTAAAGAAGCATTGTCTGTACTACGGGATGAAAAACTTTACAAACAATTATTACAGACAGGAACTGTGGGACAGTCTGCTAAAAACAGTCTGACGAAATTAGTGAAATAGATTTTTGAACGAGAAAACTAAATAATTATGAAAAATATGAAATGGGTGCTAGCTTTAGCTTGCGTATTGCCAGCATTAGGATATGCACAACAAAATTATACACTGCAAGGAGCAGTGGGCAAGTTAGACAAACCTGCGAAGGCATATCTGCGTCTTAATTACGACGGAAAAGAACGCATTGACTCCGTTGAAATGAAAAATGGAAAATTTGAATTTAAGGGAAGCATCCCCTCCCCGATGGAAGCGCATTTGCGCATTATCCACGACAATGCTCCTTTTGACCCAGCTAAACCACCGAAACAAGACATTCTCCCTTTTTTGATTGAATCGGCGACAATTAAGTTTATAGCAGCAGATTCCATCAAACATGCAAAAATCTCTGGATCCCCTTTAAATGCAGAGAACGACCGGGTAAATGCTTTATTAAAACCGATATACGATCAATATGAGGTTTTAAATAACGAATATAAAGCTAAGTCGCTCGCAGATCAGCAAGATCCTAAATATATCAAGACATTGGAGGATCGTGCAAATGCGATACAACAACAGACCATCGATGCGAAATTGGACTATGTGGCCAAAAACCCGAAGAGCTATATGGCTTTAATGGCTTTTAATTCAACGTTACCCCCTGAATTTGATGCACTCAAAGCCGAGAAGATATTTGCTACACTCGATGCTAGCTTGCAGAATTCTATTCTGGGTAAGGACTTGGCTAAACGTATAGCGTTAGTCAAAAAAACAAGCGAGGGGGTAGAAGCCCAGGATTTCACACAGCCTGATGTTGATGGCAAGCCTGTGAAATTATCCGATTACCGTGGTAAGTATGTCCTGATTGACTTTTGGGCATCCTGGTGTGCGCCATGTCGACGGGAAAATCCGAATTTGGTAAAATCCTATACTAAATACCAAAAAAAAGGATTTGAAATTCTAGGCGTATCCATGGATAAAGCCGCTGATAAGGCGAAATGGTTAAAAGCAATCCAAGATGATGGACTTACGTGGAAACAAGTGGGAGATCTCAAGGGATGGGAAAATGAAGCGGGGCTAATGTACGATGTGAAGGCTATTCCCATGAATTTTTTGGTAGACCCTAATGGTAAAATCATTGCGAAATATTTGCGTGGTGAAGAATTGGATAAAAAATTGGAGGAAATTTTTTCCAAATAGTTTTTCAATATGCTGAGTCCTAACCTAGGTTTGCATATGTTTCGTTAGAAAAAGAAGGCTGTCGTTGAGTACAGCCTTTCTTTTTGATTTTAATGTAGAGATTACGCTATGTGGCAGAAGTGTCTATAGCTAGCGTTAAAGCTTAAATGTGTCAATATTTGTCTAATTTGTTAGAAAACTTCTGAGGGTTTCTTTATTTATATTTTTAAATAAAGTTTTGATTAATTTTCCTTTGCTATCCAATAATATAAATGCAGGTATATTTTTGGAGCTCAGATATTGCTGCTGAATTTTTTGGATTGTAAACTTATCACCGATTTTCGGTAACTCCCGGTTACCGCTTATATAACCTTTCTTTTTTCAGGCATTATTTCTAAAAACAATATGCTATTGGACGCTGTCCAATAAATGGAACATAAAAAAAGCAAATGAATTTTGATATCATTAAGTGTGAAGACCTGGAGCAGGCTATACATATACCAAATACGACGGAAGACCATAATGAAGAAACCTGGTTTGTGAAATTTGGTGAAGAAATAATAGGAGTAGGGCTTTTTTCAAAATACAGCGGGCGTTGTGTTTTGGCAATTGTTGGTGATGCTTATGATGATAAGAAAATAATTGGCGATATCAATTCACACGATAAAATTATTATTGAAGGATTGAGCATAGCGTTTGAAGGGTATTTAAGATCCATTCTCGGTGATGTAGTGATTGGCGAAAAGAAAGTGGATGATGAGTAGTAATAATGATATATATAGAAAGACCTTCAAAATTTTAGGCTGTTTATAAGATCAAAGTGATCAATTTTAAGAATCAGTTTTTAAAATAGCAAATGATACAAAAACCTTTTACTTTTTTTTTCGCAATAAAAATCTTTCATTTGTATAGAAGAGAAAGTTGTGATGATAAGAAAAGATCTTTTGATCGAAATAGCTGAAGAGCTAGAAGATTACTGTACCAATGAATCGGTGAATGGTACGCTCACTGATTTTTTAAAATACATGTATCTCAAAAATTCAATTGGGATGACCCAGACACGTAAAGTTGGGGGAGAGCATGCTATTGTCACAGAAAGAGATGTCCCGGCAGAAGATTTGGGTAAACTTCTTTTGATGATGAACCGTTATGCGAAACATTA
>NZ_DIIM01000024.1 GCF_002420705.1 Sphingobacterium sp. UBA5670 | reverse complement strand
TTAGAGCATAGGATTCGCATACCGAACACCCAGAAAGCGCTCGTGGCCCTTAAGAGCTATTTGCGTTACAAAATTGCTTATTTATAAAACAGCGCTACACTGCACTTTACGATGTTGTAGACAATATTAAAAAAGCTAATCTATGAAAAAGATCTCAATTGCTGGGGGAAGGTTTTATAGGTGGGTAACTTGTTTCACACCTTAGGAAAATTGGTTATCAGTTACTCCACCTTACGCAGACACCTAAAGCTTGGGTGTCAAAACCATTATTTTACGAAAAGGTATTGTCTGGGACGGGATGGGGGGATGTATGCCAAGCTTACTCCCTTGGCAGGGTAAGCTATTCGATTTTGAAGATGCTTTAAACATATCGTATATTTAATTTGTTTGACATGCCCCAAATACATAAAAATGAAAATTAAACCTAATTATAGATTTTACAGTTTCCTTGTTTTATTGCTGTTCTCAGTACAGTATTTACCTGCTCAGACTACTCGTGCCGATTACGATTATTTTCTGAGGGAGTTTAAAAGACTTTTTAATGAAAAGAAATCAGACGAGATTTACGGGCGATCATCTGCCACCTACCAATCTAAAATTTCAAAAGAAAAGTTTTCGCTGGGAATGCGGAAGTTTGTGGCAAATGTGGGAATAATGCAACATTTTTCTTTTGTTGATTCGACTACCGGCGGATATAATTATACCATTCAATTTGAAAACTCCGAACAATTATTTTCTGTTCTGCTGGATAATGAGAAACAGGTCCTAAGGATGAATTTTAAGGAACTACCATTTTTAATGGAAGATAAGAATTTCAACGTGGGGAGCGATAATCCATTAAATGACTCCATCGATTTGCTGGTGGAAAAATTCGTCAGGCCCTACATGCAAAAGGGTGTTACCGCAGGTATCATGTTAGCGGTAATTGATGGAAAGCGGCAAAGAAAATATAGTTATGGGACTATAGCTAAGTCAAGCAAGCAACTTCCAGACGCTTCCAAAAGTATTTTTGAGATTGGTTCGGTTACAAAAATTTTCACCTCACTTTTATTGGCAAAAGAAGTCGTTGATGGCAATATGCAATTAGCGGATCCGATCAGTAAATATCTGCCCGATTCTATTCCTCGTTTAGCATGGCATGGTCATCCAATCACACTTGTGCAATTATCAAATCATACGGCTGGATTTCCTCGGCTCCCGGATAATATTTTTACAACTAATGCCGTTCTTGCAGATCCATATAGTCATTATAAGGTTGATTCACTCTTCCATTTTCTGAAAAAGTATAAAGTTTCTTCTCAGACCGGAATGAAGTTTTCTTATTCAAATTTAGGCGCGGGTGTATTAGGTGTAGCATTAGAACGCCATAATAACAAAAGTTTTGGACAATTGGTCATTGACAATATTTGCTTGCCCTTGGAAATGAAAAATACTTCACTAGAAGATGCCGGGCTTGTACAAGGATACAATGAAAAAGGAAGGCCAACGTCGTGTTGGCACTTAGAATCTTTGGCAGGATCTGGTGCCATAAGATCTACATTGGACGATATGATTATTTTTATGAGGGCACAGTTAGGATCAAAAAATAAACTGCAAAAAGCCATTCTTTTGACTCATCAGATCACTTTTGAAAACGACGATCAAATTATGGCATTGGGCTGGCGTGTTAAAAAAGCAGGAAGCAAGACGATATTTCATCATTCTGGAGGTACAGGTGGATTTAGGTCATTTGTTGCCTTTGATGATAAATCCAAAAAAGCAATTATTATTCTGTCTAATGCCGCCTCGGATGTGACTACTGTCGGATTTTCGATATTTGAAAATTGTTTATAACAAGACTTTCCGCTGATATCCCGAATCAATTACAAGCTTCTTATCTTTTTCAGTTATATGGCATGTTTGTTCTTATCTAGTGAACGATGCACAGCTGGATCTTTGTTTTTGGAAAAATAGTTTCTATGGCCTTGGGTGAACCTTTTTGCGATTGTTAAGGGCATAGGCATTTATTTCTATTTCTTAAACCCTCCATGTTGGATCATTAAATACAGTGATTAATTAGGTAATATCACTTTATATGATGAATATTTAAACTAGCTTTAATTTATAATCACTTGATTTTTAGAGATATGGTTATTTTGGCCCCTCTGTTGATACAGTCCTTAAAAACAAGAACTGTTCATTTAACAAAAACAAAATAATGCAAAAAAGAATTAATATTAACTCAGCAGAACCGGAAGCTTTAAAAGCAATGATGGGACTTGAAACCTACCTTTCTAAAGTAGATATTTCTAAATCTTTAAAAGAACTTATTAAAATAAGGGCATCACAAATTAATGGCTGTGCTTATTGTATAGACATGCATACTAGAGATGCTTTAAAAAATGGCGAAACTGACCAGCGTATTTTTTTACTAAATGCTTGGCGTGAAGCTGGATCAATATTCTCTGATGAAGAGAGGAGTGTGTTGTCTATTGCGGAGGAAGTTACCCTAATTCATCAACAAGGTCTTACCGATAACACCTATAGCAATGCACTTAAGTATTTTACAGAGAACCAGATCGCACAGATTGTTATAGCGGTAGTCACAATAAATGCCTGGAACAGAATTGCGCTTAGCAGCCATCTTCAAGTTGGTGGTGGTTTCGCTTAAGATGAATTAAGGTTATAACCACTTTTTAACGATCCAATACTTAGTTAGCCGCTCATTAAAAGTTAGCTTTTGGCTCATGAAAAAGGAGAAACATAATACAAATATTTGATAAATTTTAAGTTTAAAAACATGAAGATTTTAGTCATTGGAGGCACTGGATTGATCGGAACAAAAACTGTCGCTAAGTTAAGGGCTTTGGGGCATGAAGTAATTGCAGCATCACCAAACACGGGTATAAATACCATTACAGGTGAGGGGCTGGCAGAAGCTGTTAACGGAGCGGAAGTTGTGATTGATTTGGCCAATTCACCGTCATTTGCCGATAAAGATGTGATGGAATTTTTTGAGACGTCCGGAAAAAATCTACTAGCAGCAGAAATTAATGCCGGAGTAAAGCATCATATTGCACTGTCTGTCGTCGGGACAAGCCGTCTCCAGGCAAGTGGCTATTTTAGGGCAAAGCAAGTACAGGAAGATCTTATTGTCAGATCAGGTATTCCATATACGATTATCCATTCGACACAATTTTTAGAGTTTCTCGGTGGTATCGTTGCGTCTGCACAGGATGGGGATGTGATCAATTTGTCTAACGCTAAAATACAACCTATTGCAGCTGAAGATGTTTCTTCATTTGTCGTCGAGTTTGCACTTTGCCAGCCAATCAATGGAATGGTGGAAATTGGTGGACCTGAACAATTTGAGTTGGCAGACTTAGTGAGACAATATTTAGCCAAAATAGAAAACCCCAAGAAAGTTGTGGGTAGTAGCGAAGCTTTATATTTTGGTTCACCTTTGGAAGAATTTACGTTAATACCTGCTGCAGGAGCAAAATTAGGTAAACTCACCTTTGAAGAATGGTTTTGCCTAAGCGCTAATAAATAAACAAGATCTGATCCAAGAGTACCGTGTGCTCTTGGATTTTGAATGATATTTTTAAATATTATACGATGAAGAGTTTCTATACAACTTTTACGAGCTCTTTGGGCCGAAAATTTACAATGGCATTGAGCGGATTGTTCCTCATCAGTTTTTTGCTGGTGCATATGTCGGTCAATGCCCTCATATTTTACAACGATGGCGGAGCAACGTTTACAATTGGAGCACATTTTATGGCCACAAATCCCGTGATCAGGACCTTGGAAATCGTTCTTATTGTTGGATTTGTCCTCCATATTGTGCAAGGGCTTCTTTTATGGAAAAAAAATAGGGACGCGCGTCCTATTCAATATGCTTATCCATTGGCCACTCCCAAAATAAAATGGTATAGCAAGAGTATGACCTTGTTGGGAACTCTTTTGCTGCTGTTTTTAGTCATACATACGTCCAACTTTTGGATACCAAATCGTATTCATCAGTTTCGTAATGACGAGGAACTGCCACTTTATGATCTGATGCTGGAGAAGTTTAGCAATCCACTGGAAGTATTGGTTTATTTATTTGGTTGTGTCTCCCTGTTTTGGCATCTCTTGCATGGTTTTACTAGTGCTTTCACTTCCTTAGGTATATCACATCGACGATACAATGGTTTTATAAACTGTCTGGGCACCAGCTTTTCAGTTATTGTGCCGCTTGTATTATTTCTAATGCCCTTGTCCATTTATTTTAAGTGGATAAAATGATTAAACAGATTGCGTATATTCGAACTATAGCCAAAATATCAACGCATCAGTAAACATGATTAGGATACTGCTACTACAGTTCTGTATAAAATGAAAGCAAATAAAACCACCAGTCCTAAAGATGATGTCTCCTTGGAGAGCATCGCATATTACCAAAAAGAGCGAGAGATCCTACTGGCATTAGGCAATGATCTAACTAAGGTTCGGGACAAAAACGATCTAATTCGGCTTTTTAAGGAAGGTATAAAAGGTCTATATTTTATTACCCATACCATTGTTACCACCATCGATTACAAGGACGATACCTACAGTCCCTTTCTTCTTGACAATGACGGCTCTCCGATTCGGGATCATCCACGTTATGAGGAAATGATAAAAGCTCGTTTTCCCCTTAATGGACCATTTATTCGTACTGTGTTGGATTCTGCCGAGCCAGTTTCATTTGTGATATCCGATATAATGGACGATCCGGGAAGCCCAAAATTTCTGAGCGTTAATTATGAAAGAGGTGTACGGGAAATTTTAATGGCTAAACTGATGCGAGAGGGACATGCTATTGGATTCCTTCACATTTACACCGATAAAATAAATGGCTTTAGCCAGAATTTCAGAGATGTCATTGTTGGTATTATACCCCAGATATCGAGTGCAGTCTCCAATATTGTAAAAAACGAAGAGCTGCTTAAAAGGGAAAAAGAGAAGACTTTTCTGCTCGAATTCAGTAGCCGAATGGCCGCTGTTCGCACAAAGGAAGAATTAACGGACACCGTTCGGGACATATTGAAGCAACTTAGCCCGACGGGAAGTTTTGTTATTCGGCGAATCTGTGGCGATACGAAATCACTTACAGAGCCCTACATTTATGATTTTGGAACACATCCTGTACCGAAAGTCAAAGTGGATTGGTTTCAACAACTGCCGCTTAATGATGGATTACAGAATCGTATTTTAACGAGTACTATTCCATTGTTATTCGACGTCGACCGGGAGGTGCAGCGTGGTATTTCCTCCGGTTATCTCCATTATTGGAAATCATTGGGAATAATGACATTTACTGGGATACGGTTGCGGAATGGTGAAACCAATTTAGGCCTGTTGTTATTAGAGACCGCCGAAATCAATATCCCTTTACTCCAGGGCATATGTGCGCAGATCTCCACGGCTATTTCCAATACGGTGGCTAACGAACAGCTAGTCAAAAAGCAGCAGGAGCAATCCTTTTTATTGGATTTCAGCAATGATATTACCCAACTGAGGACGAAGCAGGATCTTCAATGGGCTATTAGTCGGGTTTTGGATAAAATCCTGTCTACAAGATTGTCGATGATCCGTGTGATCGAAGCTGATGGTATCCACTTATCTCCCTTTATGTATGATACCGCATTGTTTGCCAGTGCAAAAACCGATTTTGATAAATTGGCAAGTAATCTTATTACAATCGATGAACTATATACCGCGCAAGTATTGGCCAGCAAGGACGGCCTTGTGTTCAATGTTGAGGAGGAAATTAAAAAAGGAAACGATTATGCCCGATTATGGAAGACCACGGGGCTAAGGAATATGTATGGCCTGCCTTTGCGGATCGGTGACAAAAATATTGGTACGATATGGTTGCTGGCCGATCAGCTCAATAAGATGCTTATTAAGGGTATTTGTTCACAGATATCAATTGCCATTGATAATCTCCGTGCAAATGAACAACTATTGGCCTATAAAAAGAATCTGGAAATAGAAAATGATTACCTAAAAGAGCAAATCAAAACGATTTACAGTTTTTCTGAAATAATTGGTAGTGGAGAGGCTATGCAGCACGTGTATCACCTGATGTCGCTGGTTTCAAGTACAGGAACCACCGTTTTGATTACTGGTGAAACAGGAACTGGCAAAGAACTGGTCGCCAGAGGTATACATACATCCTCAGATCGAAAAGATAAAGTCATGGTGAAAGTAAATTGCGCAGCTTTACCAGCCCATCTGATCGAAAGCGAATTATTTGGACACGAAAAAGGCGCATTTACAGGCGCTGTGGAGCGCCGTATCGGTAAATTTGAACTGGCACACCAAAGCACACTTTTTTTGGATGAGATTGGCGAACTTCCCTTGGAAGCGCAATCAAAATTGTTGCGGATTATTCAGGAACGTGAACTGGAAAGGATCGGCGGGCAACAGACCATCAAAATTGATGTTCGACTTATCGCGGCGACCAATCGTAACCTGGAAGAAGAAGTAAAAGCAGGACGTTTTCGCGCTGACCTATATTTTCGGCTCAATGTATTCCCGATACAGCTGCCCCCACTACGTGAACGTCTCGAAGATATCCCCCAGCTTACCGACTTTTTTATGCAAAAATATAGTCGCAATACGGGGCGTAAAATAAAGAAAATAGGATCAAAAGTAATTCAGCAATTGCGTAGCTATAGCTGGCCCGGAAATGTACGCGAGCTCGAACATTTGATTGAAAGGACCATTCTTTTGACCACAACAGCAGAGATTGACTATGTTTACCTTCCTCAGGTGCATGCCGAATCCGGACAGGATGAGCTGCAGTATTTAAATTATTCACTTGATGAATTGGAACGCAATTATATTATCCAGGTTTTAAAGCGTTGTGCCGGTAAGATTTCGGGTCCGGGAAGCGCATCGGAAATTCTACAGATTCCAGGCAATACCCTACATTCAAAAATCAAAAAACTGCATATCCGCAAGAGCGAATATTTTACCTGATTGATGCTCATTTTTATAAGATATTGAACGATGTACATTGGAAAAACCTATAAAATAACCGAATTTATTTTCTGGACGCGACGAAATTTGTTTCTGTTGCTCTTGATCAGTATTGTCCCTGTTTTGTTATATGAATTATTGGCCCTTCACTGGCTAGTAGTACCCTGGCCCATAGTTGCCTTTTTAGGAACAGCAACAGCCTTTGTTGTTGGTTTTAAAAACCAGCAGACGTATAACAGGACCTGGGAGGCACGTGACATCTGGGCGCTAAAGATTGGCATGAGCAGGGCTTGGGCAATGATGTGTCGCGATTTTATTAAAGACAGCGATAGGGCACATGAGATTGCATCTCGCAATTTGGCATGGCTCACAGTACTGCGGTATGAATTACGTTCCAAGCGGGCCTGGGAAAATATTGATAAGTCTTATAATCGCGAATATGCTAACTTCTACACGATTCCAGAGCGGGAAATAGCATTGTCAACAGTACTACAAAAATATATTAGTGATGATGAAATTGAAAAAGTGATTTCCGCCAGTAATCCGCTGATACAACTGATGAGTTTGCAGAGCACCGCACTGGTAAGTTTGTCTGATACTGGTGAGCTTGACAATGCCCGCTTTTTCGAACTGCATAAATATTTGCGTGAATTTTCTACCCTACAAGCGAGAAGTGAAAAAATAAAAAATTTTCCTTATCCAAGGCAATATGCAACTGTCAATCGGATATTTGTCTGGCTTTTTTGTTTTTTGTTACCTTTTGCTATGTTAAAGGAGTTTAATGCATTCAATGAATTTGTAACTGGATTGATGAAGGGCCATATGGTGTGGCTTGTCATACCTTTCAGCATGATTATATCCTGGGTCTACACGTCATTAGACCAAGTAGGAGAGAGTACTGAAAATCCTTTTGAAGGCAGCCCGAATGACATCCCTATTTCTCGGATGTGTCAAGATATTGAAAATGAGATAAGGGCTATGTGGGGAGACTCTAAACCTGTGCAGACCATTAATCCACATCGTATTATTATGTGATAGGAACGGAAGAAACAATTGTAGAAACTTTCTCTAAAAATACGTGTGATTTTCTATTTCAATTTTTTAACGGATTTATTTTCTACGAGCGACTTCATTTGTGTCATAGCAACTCTATTTAATTGCATAAGCCGTTGAAACTCCTTTATTATATAAAGTTTAAACTCGATTGAAATCCAGGAAGCGAATTCTAGTGCTATGTCTTTATGAGCAAAAGTCCCCCCGAATCTTCCAGCTTTAGAAACTATACCAATTGCGTTGGTATTTTCTATCCAGCGTTTGGGAGTCATCACAAAACTATTGAGACCAGCTTGTTTTCTAAACCCCTCGAATTCGAGGGGTTTAAAATTGGGGTTACACTGTTGCTTAAAACTGCTGCTATTGTTTAGATCTATTTCAGCAAAGTCATCAAGATTCTTTTGCGTTGAGCAGTTTAACATTGTTAAAATAACAGAGAGTTTAGAAACCCAAACATGTTTCGTTTTTGATGAATGATTACAAATTAATTCGATCTCCATGAGATTTTGGCTGTGAAATAACAAGAAATTCTAAATCTTGATTAGTTCTATTGGAAATTCTGTGCTTCTGACCTGCTTGGATATGAAAGCCACTATTTTCAACAACAACATATAATTGAGTATCAATCTCGAAAGTTGCGATACCCTTTAATATGTAAAAAAATTGCTGTGCCTTACTATGAAAATGCAGACTTTCTTTTGTTCCGGGCGGCATTTTCTCTTGAATCACACTTAAAGAATCAGACTTCAATAAGTGCCATCCATCACAATTTTCACCCCAAATATAATGTTCAGAATTGTCGATGTTTTTTATTGTCATTACTTATTCAATAAAATGATAATATTCCAAAAAAGAAAAACGATAGTACGGAATCACTAGCATAAAGATATGCCAAACGAGGTCAAAAAAGAAATCGGATTGCATCCCGGTTTTACGTGTCTTGTAACCTCGAATGCGAGAGGTATCTAACTTACCTTCACTTTCGACGCGAGAAGCTTTAATAGAACTAATCGTAATTAGTCATATCGAGATATAAGTTAGTCACAATTTTTTCCTATTTTTTAGAAATGATTCTTAAACCTGAGAAATCACCATCCGAATCATGTCCAGTCCAAAAACCGATTTTTCCCATAGAGGCTTGGTGCAGTGGCTTAACGACTAGCACCGGATTTTTGTCCTTATTGATGTAAGTTTTAATAGTTTCTGCCGACACATCAATTTTGACATGGAACCAATTGTTCGGATCTACATCAAGGAGCAGCGGGGCTTCGTATTTATCTGCAAATTCTTTTCTCAGGTACGGCCAGTCATTTTCTGGAAGTGCTATATATTGCACCGCATGTTTTTTCCTGATCGGGTCGTTGGATCTGAAATTGAACGGCCGAAAGTAAATTGCTTGGTAAGTACTGTCATTAATTCCATGAAAAGCGATACCGACGAAGCTTTCCTGAAACACATCCTTACCTTTGACATCGAATTCAATCGTGCCACTTTCGAACAAAAAATTTTTAATCCAAACTATACCAGGGTTGGGCTTTCCTTCGACATGTAAAAATTGCGAATCATTATTGGTTGAAGAAATTGAGAATTTTCTGTTCATACCTTCCAGCGCTTCCTCATTTAGTGCTGGAGTGTGAACTTGCTGTCCTAGCAGTTTAATAGATGAAAAAAGTAAAACTAAGAAACTAATTGTAATTTTGATCTTGAACATAGTATTAAGATTGATTTATATTTTTTGGTTTTCATTTGCTGATTTAAATCTAGTATATCGCTAACTTTTTATAAATTCATTCGCTGTTCAAAAAAGTTCAAGTTCATATTTAGAATATTCATGTCTGAAAACCAATTCTATATCGATCACTGCAAAGCCTTAATTGAAGAAAAACTAGGCTGGGGAAATAGTGCTAATTGGCAGGCCCAAGATTTTGAAAATCTCAGTGATCAGATTTTGATTGAAACAAAAACGCTTATTAGCGCGAGCACCTTGAAAAGAATTTGGGGGAAAGTAAAATATCAAAGCAAACCTAATATATCAACCCTAGATACACTGTCGAGGTTTATCGATTACCAAAATTGGAGGGATTTTGTCAAATATTGTGTAGATACAACGAAGCCACAAGGCGTTGTAACATCCCCAGAACCTATAGTGAAAAAAAAGATATTTAGATATTTAGTAGCAATACTGGTTCTCCTTTCATCATTTTTTTTAGTAGGCTTCTTGCTGCAGAAGAAAGCTATTAATACATTACAGTTCGATAACGTTAAATTTAATAGCAGAACAGTTTCTGTTGGTGTTCCCAATACGGTTATATTTGAATACGATGCGATGCAATCCAATGCCGACAGTGTATTTATCCAGCAGAGTTGGGACGAAAAGAGAAGGATCAAAGTTGACAAGTCTCACCATCAACATGCAAGCGTCTATTACTTACCCGGATATTACCGGGCCAAGTTAATATTGAATGATTCCATAGTAAGCGAACACGACATATTTATAGAAACAGAGGATTGGATAGGTGTATTATATAAAGATGCTATACCTTTTTACTTACAGAAAGACAGTTATCGTCACGACAGCTGGTATGGTATCTCAGCCCAAGAAAAAGATTACTATCTACCCACAGACGGCGGTATTCCATCATTCTTATTGACTTATGTCAATCGAGATCTTACTGTAGACAGCCGCTCCTTTTATTTATCAGTTAATATACAAAATACATTTGCTCATCCAGCTGCTCCATGTAAGCATACTGATCTCACACTTCTTGGTACAGACGGGGCGATAATCATTCCTCTTTCTAAAGCTGGCTGTGTTGGGGAAAATAAGCTAAGAATAGGTGAACAACTTATAGATGGAAAGTTCCACGATCTGTCAGCATTTGGAGTTGATTACGCAACACCTGTTAAAGTTGAATGCGATGCGCGATCTGAAAAAATTAGAATTAAATTAAATGGTAAGCAAGCTTATGAGGGAGTAAATTTTAAAGGGATTGGGAATATTGTCGGTATAAGAGCCAAGTTTCAGGGAGCAGGACGTTTGGATTCTTTTCATTTAGGTAAGGTTATGTAAGTACCCCATTTTCCCGACAGCTGAGATTGGACTCTTCTAATTAACTGACCTTCCCCTTCCATTTTCAGATACTTGCCATAGAACGAACCCGTTATGACGCCTGACCCATGTAGCGTTTTCGTGGCTTTTTGGGTTACGCTCCAAACTGCTTTAAATGGTGGTTGCAATGTTTGTATATGAACTGACCTAATTGAGCTCTGGACATTCTACCAAAGAACCAATGTACAAATGGATCTTTTTCAAATGTTTCATATTGTAATCTCCCCTAAAAATAGCTACGATTATTAATGTAGTTTTATAAATTAGGGACAATGAAAAAAAGTAAATTCAGCGAGCCACAGATCATTAAGATTTTATCACTTCAGGAGTCAGGTCAATCGGTATCTGACATCTGTCGCGAGCATGGGATCAGTCAGGGAACGTTTTATTCGTGGAAAAGTAAATACTCCGGAATGGAGGTAAGTCTACCAAAATGGTAAGTCTTCATGACCTCTCCCCAAAAAACTGGAGCATTTAAAAGTAGAGAATTCGGTGATTGTGACCTCCTCCCTGTTGTTCAGACAGTCAAGTTTTCTTTGTTTTTTATCAAGATTAGCATTAAGTTGGTTGATAAAATAAGAGGGTGTTACTCCATAATGCTAAAAATAGCTAGACAAGCGGGGCACTGGATTAGAGTAGAACTTTAGCTTCAACTACTAAATTTGACTAAAAAAAGCAATGGTGTAGATAATTTGTAGATAACAGTGTATGATAAAGGTTGTTAACTTTACTCCTGCAGCTGAAACTACAGTTGTTCTTTTTTAACAAGTAGTATATGAAAAGATTTATGATGGAGATATTGAACTTCTGCTGAAGTACATATTGATCAGCTATAAAATCCATACATCATGAGTAAAGACATTAAAAAGGAAAAAAGCACAAAAGAGAAAACGCAATCTTCTTATCAAAAAGAAAAAGATTCTGTTTCGAAAGACTTAACGGAGAATGTTTTCCGTAAAAAAAAGAAATAGGCGATTGATGAAAAGATAGCTAATTGTTTGCACTTGCACAAAGGCTGGATTATTAGACCAGCCTTTTGCTCGCTTTTTTCTTTAACAAAACTGAATTTGAGTATCGTATAATGAATAAAGCATCTATCAAATTGGTATCCAGAGAGTAAAAACCACCTTTTCATCAAAGCATTTGACATGGATATCACCCCTGTGAGCTGTGATTATCTGTTTGGAAATATAAAGACCCAATCCCAGTCCGCCTTCTTTCTGGTTTTTTCTTCCTACGAAGGGCTTAAATAGGTTATTGAATATAGGCCTTGCTATCTTATGGCCATCATTTTCTATTTGGAAGATAAATCTGTCACTTTCAATAGAAGAGTTTATAACGATAGTATTTTCTTCCAAACCATGCCGGAATGAGTTTCCTATGAGATTTGAAAACACCTGTGCCATACGCTCATGATCACATTTTACTGGAGTTTTTGCTCCGAGATTTGTATGTACTTTTCTTTGGGGTACACTCGTCTGGATCTCACGAAGGGCCTGAAGGATCACTTTATCTAATTCGACCAGATTTTTGTTCAGATGTATTCCTGTGCCTAGCTTACTCCGGGCAAAATCAAGCATGTTATCTATTAGACCTTTCATTCTATAGGACGAATCATAAATAAGTTTGGCCGTTTGTTTATGTTTTACATTTTCGAGTTTGTCGGTGAGGTATTGCGATAAGGTAATGACAGCACTCAATGGATTTTTTAGGTCATGCCCTAACACGGATAATAGGGTATCCCTGCGTTCAGAGTATTGTAATTCTTCACCTAACAGGGCTTCGGTATTTTTTATTTTGGCGATCGAACCCAAATGAAAACTGATCAGTTCAGATAGAAGTTCAAATAGTGGTGCTATCCGCTCTCTATCAATTGACACGGCTTTATAATCTATCGTGCAGAGGGTTCCGAAGAACAATCCGTCATTGTCAACGATCGGAAATGCGATATAACTTTTAAAACCTTTTGCATGCAATTTCTTTTTCCAATCTTCATTTTCACAGTGGTCAATATTGGGGATAATAATAGGTGCATGTTTATCATGTGCCTCATCTCCTAAGGTGTAATGTAATTCGAGCTGCTGCCCTGCTGTTACCCCGACTCCGAGCGAATCCCGTACAGCACAGGCTATCCATTGATGGCCATTGTGAGAGGTCACCAGCCCTAGATCCATTCCCGTATATAGACATATGGTGTTCAATATATTCTTTACTGCAGGAATATCTTCGATCCGCATGAGCAAATGGGAGATGGCATCATTATTTTCTTTCATATCTGTCGCTGTTAGTAAAATCGAAGTCAAATATCAATGACTAAAATATATCACTTTGTAAGGAATGACTATATAATTACAAATTGGCGAATAAGATGTTTGATTTTCTGTTCGAATCTTGTGTTAGCGGACCTTATGTCTAAATATAAGCATAATTTAATGTTTTTTTAGAATCTAATCTTGGCAGAGAGGGGCGAATCCCAATTGGAGGCACTTATTATTCCGTTTAAAAAGACCTTGATTTTCAATACAAAAAGACGTTTTTATACGTCTTCGTCGGAATATACACGTGAAATACAGGTGATTGCTCTGCTAATAGAACTAATACTGTTCGATGGATGTTCAAATTCAAAAGCTCTAGGGCAATAAACTTTCAAAAAATGGAAACAACAACTAAAAGTAACGCAAGTGAAAATTCTGGAAATGGAACGATGACGAAACAATCCACAGACCACACGAAAAAGCGTTCAGGATCCGATGCGGCAAAAGATTTGGCCGAGCTATTTGAAGACGGGCTTAAAGATATTTATTGGGCGGAAAAAGCTTTGATAAAAGCATTGCCCAAAATGGAAAAAAACGCTACCGCGGAGAAATTAAAAAAAGCTATTTCCAAACATCTTTTGGAAACCGAAGATCATGTGAAACGCTTGGAACAGTGCTTTGAGATTTTGGAGCTGAAGCCTAAAGCAGAGCGATGTGCTGCAATGGCTGGGTTGATCGAAGAAGGTGAACATATTATCGAGGAAACCGAAGAAGGAACCGTTAGAGATGCAGGTATTATCGCTGCTGCCCAAAAGATTGAGCACTACGAAATTTCCACATATGGTACCCTCGCGGCATTTGCTAAAGTCTTGAAGTACAATGAGGTTATTCAGCTTTTGCGTGAGACTCTTGCAGAAGAAAAAAAATGTGATTCTGATTTAACTGCCTTGGCGGATACCAACCTCAATACAAAAGCTAAATAAGAGTTACTAAATAAAAAAAATGGATGGATCTTACGTCTGTAAGATCCATTTTTTATAAATGATGATCTTTGAAAATGTATCTCTGATCGATAGAATTAAAAAAAACTCAAAATGAAAAAGAAAATTGTGGTGTGTGATGACGATATAGAAATACTGAATGCATGTTCCATAATATTGGAGGATCAAGATACGATAGTTATAACGGTGGCGAACAGCTTATTTCTGTTGGAAGTATTGGATAGTATAGATGCTGATATACTCTTTTTGGATATTCATATGTCTGGACGTAACGGAGATCAAGTAATGCGTGATCTCAGGAGTTCATCTAAACATGATAAGCTGCCTGTAATTATGATCTCAGGTCATATCGATGGCCGGAGTATTTCAGTAGAATGTGAAGCCGACGGATTTTTAGCTAAACCTTTTGATCTTACCGACTTGGAAAACTATATACGGAGATTTGTTTATGAAAGTGAATCTTAATATTGTATTTGGTCTCAAACCTTTTAAAATTTCGTGATACTTGCATTGTCAATCAAATGAGCAGCGAACAATTATTTAAAAACAAATTATAAGCAAGTTTCGTTTAACATTTAACGACTTTAATCCCAATGGAAATACCAAACTTTTCACCCTTTGATCTGGATAATATTTTCTTTATTTCGAGTACAAAGGGTACCCAGCTTTGATTGCTAAGGATACACTGGGTTCTGTCGTAAGGGCGAAGACTGGATCTGGCAAACAAGATCAACAATATGTGGGTTGGTATGTTGGTTACGTCACAACTAAAGACAATATTTATTATTTTTCAAATTGTATCCAGTCATCTGATAAAAATCCTGATTTTGGAAAGGCAAGAATTGAAATTCTAAGTGATATTCTTGATGAATTGAAAGTGTTACAGAAGTGAAGTTCTATATAGCTTTCAAAATCATTACTCACTTCTGGTTTTCTGGGCCATTCGTTTGTCCAAATGGAAGATGCGGTATTACAAAGTGACATTAGCTTTCGAGTCCTAATTATTTGCTTGTCACTTTCAAATCCCTAAAAAAACCTTCGGTTCCGATATCAACAAAAAGACCTATAGCCCCAGTTTTATCGGCACCCATTTTGAGATCATTGACAATAAGGTTGGGCTCTTTGGCATCATTGATAAATAACTTGGCTGTTTGGCCCTTTACCTCGATTTTTAATTTGATCCACTGATTGGGCAGAATAGGCGCGTAGGCCTCGTATTGACCTGGAGCGGTGGCACGTGAATCCGTAAATTTAAAATTCGGATAAGAAAAGTATTGAACAGTCCGGTTTCTTCTCAGCTGGTCATTGGCGATGCTATTTGTTGGACGTACGTAGATGCTTTCAAATCGGGAATTATCTTCATTGATCCGAAAAGCGAGACCGATAAAACCTCTGGCATGAGCCGGCGCATCGGGCAGCAGTTGTGACAAAACTTTTACCTCTATCACACCATCTTTAAAGTCCAGATCATTGATCCTAACATAGGTTGCTTCATCATCAGCAAGTACTTTGGGCGATTTGATTACGCTAACAGCTCTTTTTCCATTGATACGTGTCATTGACATGGAAGTTTGCACGGGAGTAAGCCGCTTTTCTTCCAGTTTTATTGTCTGTGCAGATACTGTATTTACAATTAACCCTATTAATAGAACGATTGAATAAAATCGCGCGTAACGCATTTTGTAAAGCTTAACCTTCTTCATATATTATTCTTTGATTAAAAACTCGTACAAAGTTACCCAACTGAGTCCTTTACGATGCATGAACAATCTTAAGAAACATCCTTGAACTAGTTTAAGGGTTAATTTAAATCGTGCTCACTGTTTTTTACCCAGCGCCTTTTTTCGGATTTTGCTCAGAAATTCGGAAGTGATACCCAAGTAGGAAGCGATCTGTGTGTTCGGAAGTCGATTGATCAAGTGAGGGTATTGTTTCTGAAAGGCAACATAGCGTTCATCTGCATTGGTGCTAATATTCAATAGAATACGGTTTTGGTATTCCATTAGCTTCCGTTCGATGATGATCCTAAAGTTGCGGTCAAATTTATGGTAATTAGTATATAGATACAAAAGATCTTTGTGTTGGATCTGTAGGACGATAGCCGGTTCTACCGCTTCGATGTATAACCTGCTCGGCTCTTCATTATAAAAACTTTGGAAATCTGCGATCCAATCACCTTCCGCAGCAAACTGTATATTATGTTCCCTAAAATTACTGTCTACGGCAAACATCTTAAAGCAGCCCATAACAACAAAGAAATAGTGCCGGCAAACTTCCCCTTCTTGAAGCAGAAATCCTTTTTTCTTTACGATTCTCAGCGTAAAAAGACGCCTCAGTGCTTCCTGTTCCTCCTTATTAAGCGGAAAAAATTGTTTGAAATTGTCGATAAGCATTGCCAACGCTTTTTCTAGGGGTTCTACTTGTTCCAATGATCTTCCATTTTTATACTAAATATACTTGTTTTTTAAGTCAGTCTTCTCACTTTATCCAATTTAAGACATTTACGTCGTTCTATTAAAAACATATCGAAAGATTTTCCAGGTGTCGGCATCTCTGCGGAATACAAAAAAGTCGCGGCTCGATTTTTCAACAGCAATTCCAGAAACAGCATCTTTCATTGATGTCTTAGCGCTTGCAGATACAAAAGCATACTTCCCATCACATGCGATATGATTAATCATGTAGGCAATTTTAAACTTCTTCCGTTCAAAAAAAATATGCGATCTACTAAACAAAAGTTGTTCCCGTGTCAGTGTTTTAACCCCTTCGGGCATAAGTAGTCCATCTTTTGCATAAAAGGTATGGATAAGGTCTGTCTGGACCGTATTGATTGCTTGTGCGTACTCCTGGAGTACTGTTGCAATTTCGTTTTCGGCTAAATTTTTCATTATATTCATGAGTTTAGACAAAGGTGGGGAGATCGTAACGAACTTATCAATAAATAAGTTTAAGAAAAGGTCTTAAATTATTTCAATGCTATTTCTTGGGAAAGTTTATGGGTGGGAGAAGCAATTTCTAAAGAGATTTGGACTGTTGAATTGATTCTTAAAATAAAAAATTATAGCATGGCAACAACAAAGAAAATAGCCGTCATCGGCTTGGGAAACATCGGAAAGATAGTAGCTCAAAATCTTGTAAAAGGCAATCGCGCGGTAACTCTTGCAAGCAGAAATGTAGAAGATGCTGTTACCCTGGCGGAACAGCTTGGAAGTCTGGCAACAGCAAGTGATATTGCTTCGGCTATGAACGAAGCAGATATTATTGTTATGGCTGTTTGGTTCAATAACATCGAGAAATTATTTTCTGATTATGGTACAGCATTGCGAGGCAAAATTATCATCGATCCATCCAACCCCATTGCACCAGATGATAAGGGGGGATTTAAAAAGATTATTGGCGAAAATGAATCTGGGGGTGAGCTAAATAGTACCCTTCTTCCTGTGGGTGCAAAATTGGTGAAAGCGCTGGGAACATTGGGCGCGGCATCTCTTGCCAGCGCAGCATTCCAGCTACCCGAGCAGGCCGTTTTATTCTATGCTTCGGATGACAGGAGTGTTGATGAAGAGGTCGATCAATTGATTCTCGACAGCGGATTTAATCCATTGCGTATTGGAGGTCTAAACCAATCGATACGTATCGAAGTATTTGGAGATCTTCATGAATTTGGCGCATTGGGTAAAACCGTTTCACTTTCCGAAGCAAAAAGTAGGGTGTAATCTTACACTATTTTACGCAGTCTAAAGCTTTTTCTAGAACGTACGAAAGACATCTTTGTCAAACTATACCAATTGCGTTGGTATTTTCTATACAGCGTTTTGAGTGCATCACAAAACTCTTGAAACCAGCCTTAATTTTAAACCCCTCAAATTGGAAAGGTTTAAAATTAGGGCTATATATACTTTCACAAAAACCTAAGAGTTCTCATCTTTTTAGACCAAGAAATTTCCAAAGGTTGAATTTAGGTTTCTTTTTAATTTCCTCAATATGTTTTACGAATATTTTTTCTAAATCCAAGTCGGATTTAATCTCAACTTTCTCTCTATCTGTGACGGCAATGCCAGTGTGGCCAGGGACATTAGAAGGAATCTCTTCAAATTTTCCTAATGCGGTCATTTTTTTTATTATTCTTAATCCGTCGGCATATTCATCAAATAGGGGAATTGGCAGAGGCCTGTAGCCCGGTGAAGACAGGATAAACTTCATGAAAAAATATGGATCTAAATCTCCAAACTCGAGTCCGAAGGTAAGAGGAACCTCAATACATTGTTTCGTTGTCAAATGTTGAAAACCGCAGTGAAAACCATGGACGAAATACCTCCATTCACCAACTGTTCCTATCTGTCGATCGTCTTGTTTTAACTCGTTAAACGTATCTAGTGGAAAATCCTTATTTAAATTTAAATCAAGTTTGTCAACCAACATAAACACTAGTTGTCCACCTAGATGCCCGTAATCTTTTGCACATTGCTCAAAAAAGTCTTGATGATCTTCAATTTCTTTATCGGTAATTAGTTTTACAACGTTAAGTTCAGGGTCGATAGTATGGATCAAGACCTGAAAACCAGAAAGTGCATATTCGAGATATTGTCCGATTTGTTCTCGCTGTTTATTCGTCTTTCCTTCAAAAATAAGCGTTAAGGCCACTTCTCTTGAAATTGATTTAATTTCATCGACTGTCGGAATTTGGTCAATTGATTTAATAGTGATTGTATGTGTTGTTCTATCCAAAGCAATTCGTTTTAAATATATCAGTTATGGTTATTTTTCTGATCACCCAAGTTGACTCACTATTTCTTCTCTTGATATCATTTATTTAAATTTCTTTAATTCTTCCAGCAATTTATTCTGTTTGGAAATGAAAGTATTCAGGCTATCTATTTTTAGAGGATGCGCATTTTGATATTTTTCAATTTCAGGTAGTGTTTTTCTGATTTTAAAAGCAGTATAGGTGCTAACGAGCTTTTCATTATTTTTAGTTATTTGACTGATATGATCTATTATATCTTTTACTTTAAGATCGTATCGATCAGCACTGGCGCTAATTTCTTTTTCTACCTGTTGTTTTACAAGTGAATCTGTAATGGCTTTCGTTCCTTCATTGGCATCCTGATAATAAGAATTAGTGGTTTCGAGTACACTGTTATATACAGCTAAAACTTTTTCTGTTTCCTCTAATGTCTTCACAATCCTGGAATTGAGAGCTGTAAGGTTTTTATCATCTTTTATCAATTCGGAATAGATATTGTCTACAGTTATATTGTTTCCACGATAACTCTTAAAAGAACCTGAAGCAGCCGATTCAGCATTATCCACTGCATTCTCTACAATAGGTGGGTTCTGTTGCTTATTTTCTTGGCAGGAAAGTATAGACAGAGCCAGTGTGGAAGCGAAAAGAATATTTTTCATAATTAAATATACATATTTAACGCTCATTTACCAGAAGTTCTTTATTGACTTTGATATAACAAGGTAGGGTAGAATAATGAAACAGCTGATATGAAAGTTCCTTCAAGTTATTTTAAATAGCAATTGGCAGTTATACTGGATATTACGTTGGCTTATATCATATTATTTCGGAAATCCATGATCAGTGATTTCGAACAATTTTGACCATAAAAATAATGTCCTCACGGATTCCTTCCTGATCTTGGGAGCACAACGTTGAGAAAATGTAGAAAGTACTATTTTTATTTGTTTGGTATACGCACAGGATTGACTACTTAAGATATCCATGTATAGTCGCGTTTTATCACCTTCCACTTTCCATTAATTTTTTCCAGGATAAAATCATAACCCTGACCGCAAAGTGCTCCGCATACGTAGTCTAACGATACAAATGCTTTTTTGTGATCATGCGACATGATAGGCAAGTGAAATGTATATCTTGACAGAAATTGCGCCTTCGTTTCTGTTTTTTTATGGTATGCAACGTTATATTTCTTTTTGATTTGTAGTGGAATACATACAGTATCCCTTCCTCTGACCTGATTGAGATAGCCTGTAGAGTCTTGCTGGCTATGGCCTACTAAGCCCAGCAATTTTTGGATCCTCAGGCCTTTAGGCACAAAGTCTTTGTCGTAGGCATTATATAGCGAGTCCTTCATGAACCATTGGTGAATATAGGTCTTTGGTTTATTAGTTTTAGCTACTTCATCTGAAATGGAGTTATAGGCAATTACAGCATCTAAAATTTCAGCATAATCATTTTTAACAACTGCATAGTCAAATGCTTGTTTTTGGATTTTGTCTGGTACCTGTTTTTGATCAGTGTTTTGACATGCTATGATGAAAAATAAAAATGGGATTAAAAAGCGTACTTTCATAAATCAATCAAATGGTTTAAAAGATGATGCCGAAATGATTTCTTTTCCATAGGACAATTTACTAAATTCATACATCACGTTTCTATTTATGATACAGTATTTAACAGACGATCAAATCAGGACAAGGCTTAGATTGGGAAAATCTGTAGAGCAGTGGTTAGGTGATGTCCAAGGAGAATATCGGGGTTATGTGGAACCTTAATTTTATCATCGTATTCAAGATCTATTGATTTAAGGAGGGAAGAAAGTAAGGAAGTTGTTCCAATATAAAAATGATGAAAGACCAAGATTTATTTATTAAGGAATTGAGAAATTCTTGCGTATTTGGAGTACTGCAGACAAAAAGCTAGAACGCATATAGAAAAACTCACTCCTAGCAGAATGAATGCACGTTGGATCAACGAATCTAAAAACTTTTCTTGCCTTGAGATTCTATTGTATAATATGTGGCATATTCAACATCATGTTGCACAATTGAATTTATACCTTAGACAGACAATTGATCGTGCTCCGAAATGGGTATCTCAGGTGAAAGAATAAACCAGTGCTAAGGCCGAGTCGAGACGTTTTTTTTAACGCCTGTCTCTACAACAATGTCGCAGTATTACAAAAAAAAGACCAATTGAAATTTTGATTGACTTCCCCCCTCAAAACAGTATAACGCCTGACCCATGTAGCGTTTTCGTGGCTTTTTGGGTTACGCTCCAAACTGCTTTAAATGGTGGTTGCAATGTTTGTATATGAACTGACCTAATTGAGCTCTAGACATTCTACCAAAGAACCAATGTACAAATGGATCTTTTTCAAATGTTTCATATTTCTCGATTAATAATTTCCAATTTCGTTTCTCCATTTCTAAATCATGTATGTCTTCATTTACGATAAATACAGCGGATGTGGGTGCGTTTTTGGCAAAACTTGTTGTTTCATCTTTCAATATCCCCTTTATCGCATTTTGACCAACCATTCGCCCTAAAAATGAATGCTTCACCTTTATGGATCCTTGGTAATATTGTTCACATAATATACAATGCCTGACCATTTGCGTTACTGTCATTTTTCCCCAAAGCGCATCGCTGTCCTCGTGTAATAAATTAATTCGTTCGATGACTGCTTCTCTTACGTTTTTCTCAAATATTGATTTCATACTAAGAACATTTATCTATTCAATCTGGATGTTGATCATTTGCAGTCTTACAAATCTAACAGATTTGTTCTTCGATCGACTTTGCATAGGATAAGAAATAGAATTGCTTATCTAACGCATTGATGATAAGATTTGTTTAAAACTCATCATATTTCCAGTTAGAGGAATGGATAAATAAGAAACCTTTCTATTTCAATTTTTTAACACCATTATTTTCTACGAGCGACTTCATTTGGGTTACCGCTACTTTGTTCAGTTGTATAAGTCTTTCATTTTGTGGTAGGCCTTGTTGGATCAGCAACGCATTTATACTTTCTATGTTGCTTAACACGACCAACTGTTCTATAATTGCGTAGTCTCGAATATTGCCCTTTTTGTCAGGATTAGTATCTCTCCATTGTTTGGCTGTCATACCAAATAGTGCGACATTCAGTATATCGGCTTCGCTGGCATAAACGGAATTCGCTTGCTGCTTGGTAATTTCTGCTGGAATGAGGTTTTCCTTTATTGCATCAGTATGGATTTGGTAATTCACCTTGGCTAAAGTTCTATGTAAATCCCAATTTAATTTTAAACGATTGTTTTCATCGTCTTTTAAACGTTGAAACTCCTTTATTATATAAAGTTTAAACTCGATTGAAATCCAGGAAGCGAATTCTAGTGCTATGTCCTTATGAGCAAAAGTCCCCCCGTATCTTCCAGCTTTAGAAACTATACCAATTGCGTTGGTATTTTCTATCCAGCGTTTGGGAGTCATCACAAAACTATTGAGACCAGCTTGTTTTCTAAAACCGTCGAATTCGAGGGGTTTAAAATTAGGGTTGTAAATACTTTCCCAAAAACCTAAGAGTTCAATAGTATTGCGATTTCTCATCCAATTTTGAATTATGCTATCTATATGTGCCGAATCTTTGTGCCTGGCAATATCAGTAAGTGAAATAAACTCTTTGCCATTGTCGAGGATGATTGTTATTTCCTTTCCCTGTACATTAATCTATTTATTCTTTGCCATACATTTAGATTTGATAAATTATTCTTTGTCAATTTGAGAAAACTAGACGGAATAATTGGCTACTGCCATCAAAACAGCACATGCTTGTTTATTGGTTATCTGATATCGAATAATTGATGTTGAATTATGAACATTCGTTATATTTATCAATAATACAGGCTAGTTCACAAATGAGAGCA
>NZ_DIIM01000016.1:158526-347867 GCF_002420705.1 Sphingobacterium sp. UBA5670 | reverse complement strand
AATATATATATTTATTTAAGATGGCTCTTATTTATACGAATTAATTGATTTGGATACTTTCCAGTCATTGCCCAGATGCTCAAAGGTAACCAAATCAGTCTTGGTGAAGTTTTCAAATTTCAAGGTTACTTTAGCGACCATATAGTCTGCGGACTCCTCGATGATATCAGTGCTTACTGTACAGTTCAGCTTTTCGCCTTTTTGTTTTTTCAATAGTTTAACTACCGCGCTACGGCTGTTAGATTGTACATTGGAAGATTTTATTTTTTGATTGAAATCTTCTGCGAATAACTGCTCTACTTCTGCTGATTCTCCCGCAGTGGTCACTGCAACATAGTGATCAAGTGCCAAGTCTGCTGTAGAGAGGTTAACGTTTGCTTTTGTAGCTTTTGCTCCAGGTCCTTCAGCTGCCATAGCGAAAGTTGATACGGCGATTAAAGCTGCTGCTGCGAATGTTTTTACTAATGAGTTCATAATGTCTTTATTTTATTGTGTAAGTTCTGTTGTTCTTATTTGTTGACTCAAAACTAAGACACAATAGGCCCCCAGCCTACGGACTTTAGACCAACGCTCTGGAAAACTCGTTGAATGACGGGAATAGGGAGGCGAAAGTTCACGAATATAGAACACAGTTCCGATTGTACTATACTTCATCATCAACAGTATCGAAGACCTTTGAGGTCTGGATTAAGCTGAATTCTTTTCCAATCGGGATCTTAGTCCGATCATTAAAAAAGCCAACACACCAAATAAGACGGTTATCCAAGGAGTAAACTGTACGCCCTTCGACACAATGATCAAACCACCTACGGTGGTTCCTAGCGTTACGCCTAAGTTTCCAAATGATGTAGCCAAACTATTGGCAAATTCCATCGCCTCTGGTGCAGATGAAATCATATAGGTAGAAGCATTTAAGAAACTTGGAGAATATAGAAAACCCCATAAAGCGATTACCATAATGGTAGCCAGAGTATTGCCTCCCGAAAAATGCAGGAGTATAGGAACTATTATAGTCCCCGAAAGAAAAAAAACAGTTGTGTAGGTTATGTTCTTGTTTAATAGTTTACCAGCTACCCAATTAGCAAACACACCGATAATTCCGAATATAAACAGCATATAGCTGACCATGGTTCCGTCCATATCTTTGGCTTTATTTAGATAATCGGCAAAGTAACTATAAGTGGAAAACCAAGCCGCAATCATAAAGAAATTCATTGATGTACTTACAATGAACATCGGTTTTTTCAATATTTTTAATTGACTTCCGTAAGATTTTTTTTCTCTCACAGGCATTGCCGGCAACACAAAGTAAATAGCCAATAATGCCACAACGCTGATGATAGCCTGTACTATAAACGAATATTCCCAAGAAAAAATGCTGGCAATATAAGTAGCGAACGGAACAGTTGTTACCATTGCAATGGCAACACCGCTGAACACGATACTCATCAATTCATTTTCGTTCTGTTTATTACCTTGCGAAATCGCTACGGATAAAGCTGTAGCAATATAAACAGGCTGTAAAAATGCTGGTAATATCCTTACAAGCATTAATAGCCAAAATGGTGGTAAAAATGACGATATAATTCCCGTTAACAGAAAAATAAAAATAGCTATCAACATCACTTTCTTACGATCAAATCCTGATAACAACAAAGTCATAAAAGGTCCAGTAAGCGCAATCGCTAATGCAAATGCTCCTAACAGATAACCAGCCTTATCAATACCGATTTGGTAATGTTCCGCTATTTGCGGCAAAATACCAATGATCCCAAATTCAGTTGTAATAATAGCTAAAAAGCCTAATGCTCCTATGTATGCGTACTTCTTCATCGTAAAATTCTATTTTTCTAAACTTTTGGTTATAAATTCAGCAATTTCTTTAGCTGCTAATTGTGTTTCAGGTAAAAGAACTCCCATATGCATAAAACCATGAACCATGTCTTTATATAAACTTTTTTTAACGGATACTCCTGAATTTTTCATGTTTTCGGCTAATTTCTCTCCTTCATCTTTTAATGGATCATGTTCTGCTATAATGAACAAAGTTTCTGGAGTTTTTTTGAAATCTTTGATTAAAATTGGAACAGCTAAAGGATTTGTCTTGTCTTCTTTGGATTTCAAATACCAATTCCAGGCTTGTAATCCCCACTCTTTATTTAAGATTGGACCATTTTTATAATTTTCCCAGGATGCTGTACTTAATGAGTTATCAGAAGCAGGATAAATTAAAACCTGAAATTTTAATTGACTTCCTAATTCAAGAGATAAGGCTGTTGCCAAAGCTCCGCCCGCACTGTCGCCAATGACTCCGATTTTTTGAACATCAATTCCAAGCTTTTTTGCGTGATTGATTAACCATGCTGTAGCATCTTTACAATCATTTAGTCCGGCAGGAAAAGGATTTTCAGGAGCGAGACGGTAATCGACAAAAAGGAGGACAGCTTCCGTTTCGTTACTCATTTTTCGAGCGATTGCATCATGAGTTTCATAACCACCAGAAATAAACCATCCTCCATGAATGTAGATAATGGCAGATGAATTTGATGGTTTGCCTTTAGGCCGGTATAATCTTACAGGAATTTGATGATTTTTTGAAGGAATATTAAATTCCTCCATGCTGAAAACAGCTTCTTTGCTTCCACTTAATTGTTGAGCCATCGCATCATAATGTTTCCGGCTTATATCTAAAGGGTTTTTGCCTTGAAATACCTGTATTGTTTCTAAATGACTTAAGATTTCTTTAATTTTTGGTGTCAGTTGCATAGTCGTTTCATTTTTGATTGTGCTAGTGGTCTTACATGAAATAGTCCCCAGAATTATTATCGATAATAAAATTTTTCTCATGTTTATTGATTTTGATGGAACAAAATTAATTTGAAACAATAAATTTGCATAGTATACAGCTAATTGTATGGTACTAACAAATTTGTAAGTAATGGGGAAAAGAAAAGAAAATTCGACTAATTTGTTGAATGAGAGTTATATCATGGAAAGCTGTGATTTGACTTATGCTGTTTGCAAAATTGGTGGTCGTTGGAAACTGCTTATTCTTTGCAAGTTAGAAAATGGGAAATTACGTTTCAGTGAATTACGCAATCAGATTAATGGAATTACTGAACGAATGCTTACGCTGCAATTACGTGAAATGGAAAAGGATGGCTTGGTAAAACGTACCGTTTATGCAGAGGTACCTCCAAGAGTGGATTATGAGTTGACAGAAATTGCTAAAGAACTGGTTCCTATATGGGCAAAATTGAGTAAATGGGGAGCAAAACATAAAATTCTAGTAAGTGAATTTTGACAGGTTTTTCCATTTTAATTCAATTTATAAAAAAAGCCACTCCAATAAAACTATTTCAAATCGACAACTGTTCTTACTATACAAAGCAGCTACAAGCTGCCTTTCGAAAGGAAGGATTAACATAAAAATTGGCGTCGTACAGTGAAAATCCAATAGTCTTCAAAAACATTGGATGACGAAACAAAAAAGAGGAAACGATAGGAAACATAAAAATTACTGTACAAGTAAACGCTAAGAGAAAGGGTCTGATGAGAATCAGGCCCTTTTGACGTAAAAAGACACATCTCACGCTCTGTCATTAAATAAGCATATGATTCGCTAGTTTGAACACACTCATTTCCATCGATGCTCATGATGGTCTTGTACTTATTTGTTGACTCAAAATTACGACACAATATAGCGCTAGACTATTGGCATTAGACTAATGAGCAGGAAAACTCAGTGCATGGTAGGAATAGAGAGGTGAGTTTTAATTTTGTGATATAGGTCACGGTAAATTACCATACAAAATCAAGAAATTTGTTTCAACAAAAAGAAAATCAAGTCAGTATGAAAGCAAAACAACTCTTTAGGCAAATAGGAATATTTTCGGTTTTATTCATCCTAATAGTAACGCATTGCTATGCAATAAATCGAAAACCGAAAATTTTATTTGTAGTAACTAGCCACGATACAAAAGGTAGTACAGGCGAAAAAACAGGTTATTATCTTGGCGAAGTCTCACATCCATGGGAAGTTTTAACAGCTGCTGGATATGAGATTGATTTCATTAGCCCACAAGGTGGAAATCCACCTGTGGATGGATTTGATCTGAATGATCCCGTTAACAAAAAATTCTGGGAGGATAAATACTACCACAATAAAATCACCCATTCACTCAAACCTTCTCAGGTAAAACCTGAAGAATACAAAGCCATCTTTTACGCCGGAGGACATGGTGCGATGTGGGATCTGCCTTTCGACTCATCAATCGCAAAGATTGCCAGCAAGATATATGCGGCAAATGGCGTTGTCGCAGCTGTATGTCATGGCCCTGCTGGCTTAATCAACATCAAACTGAGCACCGGTGAATATCTGATAAAAGGAAAAAAAGTCAATGGCTTTAGCAATGAAGAGGAAGAGCTTGTAAAGCTCAGCAATGTCGTTCCCTTTTTATTGGAAGATAGACTAAAGGCAATAGGTGGGATTTATGAAAAATCCGAACCTTGGCAATCCCATGTCACCATTGACGGAAGATTGATCACTGGCCAAAATCCGCAATCGGCCAAAGCTGTGGGCATAGCCATCGTCAAGGCATTAGGTCAATAAGGTATCCCGCCGAGGTAGCAACATTCACTTTTGAAAACCATTGGGTCTGTTCAATATTTGCTGTACAAGTAAACGCTAAGAGAAAGGGTCTGATGAGAATCAGGCCCTTTTGACGTAAAAAAGCCACATCTCACGACATGGCTTCTGAACTAAATTTAAACATATGATTCACTAGTGGCCCACCGTTTTCACTCAAGCAAGCCGCTAGTCATAAAAATCTATTTATACGAATTGATTGATTTGGAAACCTTCCAGTCATTGCCCACACGCTCCAAAGTCACGAGATCAGTCTTGGTGAAGTATTCAAATTTCAAAGTCACTTTTGCTACCATATAGTCTGCAGACTCCTCGATGATATCAGTACTTACTTCACAGTTCAGCTTTTCGCCTTTTTGTTTTTTTAACGATTTAATAACTTCGCTGCGACTGTTAGACTGCGCATTGGTAGCTTGGATTTTTTGATTAAAATCTTCAGCGAATAAATGCTCTACACCTGCTGATTCGCCCGCAGTCGTTACCGCAACGTAGTGCTCCAAAGCGAAGTCTGCTGTTGATAAGTTAACATTAGCTTTTGCTGATTTTGAACCTGGTCCTTCAGCTGCCATAGCGAAAGTTGATACGGCGATTAAGGCTGCTGCTGCGAATATTTTTACTAGAGTTCTCATAATGTCTTTTTTATAGTGTTAGTACTTCTGTTCTTATTTGTTGACTCAAAACTACAACACATTAGACCCGCAGCCTACGGGCTTTAGACCAACGATCGGAAAAACTCGGTGAATGGCGGGAATGGGAAGGTGAAAGTTTACGAATTGCTGATTACAGCTAATTATATTCATAATTAAAGAAACATAATAAAAACCGGTACAAAAACTAAAATTAGATAACAAATAAAGAGAATTAATAGTCAATATTTATTTAATTTGCAGTCGATTTCACTACAAATACAAAAACTTATTTGGTAACCCAAAAAACATACTAAATGCTTCATTCTTTCAAAATCTCCTTGTGTTTCCTTTTACTGTGCTTTTTATTTAATTCATGTAAAAAAAATGAAGAGACTGTCATTCCCGAACCTATAAAAATTGTCATTAAACCAGATGAAGTTTACTTAAAACGTGAAATACAATTTTTAGGGGCCAGGCTGGCAACTGAAATACAGAATCTACCGGTAGGTGACTCAGATGAAATAAACTGGACAGTAGAAAACACAAGAATTGCACGTTTAACACAAAATACAGAAACAAAAGAAGCTTCAGTATGGCCTGAAGGAGCTGGTGAAACATATGCAATAGCAACCCTTGCGAATGGCAAAGCAACAGCAAAAGTAAAAATCATTGTAACAGATGCCAATGACTACAAGTTTAGGTTAGTACTAAAGGACAAAGGAACATCTTCTCATACGTTGAATAAGCCTGAAACATTCTTATCAGAGAAGGCTATCCAGCGGCGACAGAAACGAAACATCGCAATCGACAATTCCGATCTTCCTATTTCGGAGGACTATTTAAAACAAATTGAAAAGGTAGGATGTAAAATTGTCTCCAAAAGTAAATGGTTAAATACCGTCACGGTACATTGTGTAGATTATTTCCTTATTGACAAATATAAAAATCTCCCTTTTGTGCACTCGGCAGAAAAAGTATGGGAAGGGCCAAGGGAAAACTTAACCGAGAAAGGAAAGTATAAAGATATTCCTCAAAAAGTGTCCAACAATACCCCAAATAATCAATTGGACTATGGCGGAGCTGCCTCAAATATAAACATAAATAATGGCCAGGTGCTTCATGAGAATGGTTATAAAGGAGCAGGTATCGATATCGCGATCATCGATGCCGGTTTTTTGGATCTTAAAAATAATCCAGCTTTTAAAAATGTGAATATCAAAGGTGCTAAATCTTTTGTCTATGAAAACGATGATCCATATGCGGTCGATATGCACGGAGTTTGGGTAAGTTCCTGCATGGCTGTCAACCAACCAGGAACATATGTGGGTACCGCACCGGAGGCAAATTACTGGCTGCTGCGCTCAGAAGATCAATCATCTGAACACCATGTCGAGGAGGACTACTGGGCCAGCGCTGCTGAATTTGCGGACAGTGTTGGTGTAGATATCATTAATTCGTCACTTTATTATGGTCCAGAAAGTTTCTACGATCCTGCCTATAAATTTGAAGAGATGGATGGAAAGACCACATTTGCCACAAGGGCTGCTAACATAGCAGCCAGTAAAGGTATCTTGATTGTCAATTGTGCTGGCAATGACAGAAGCTGGGTAGGGAGTCCGGCCGACTCTCCTCATGTACTTACAGTAGGTGCGGTATATGATAATCGTGGGGTAGCAGATTTTACATCTTGGGGAGTAACAGTAGATGGCAGAATGAAACCGGATGTTATGGCCCTAGGTGGAGGAGCATGGGTAATCGGACAATCAGGCGCCGGTGAAACACGTAGTGGAACCTCCTATTCGAGTCCTATACTTTGTGGTTTAGCCGCCTGTTTATGGCAGGCCTATCCGCAATTGAGCAATATGGAGCTAATGGATGTAATACGCAAATCAGGAGATCGAATCAATAACCCGGTTATCCCTTATGGTTATGGTATTCCTGATATGAAGAAAGCAATGGAAATAGCAAAAGAGATCAAAAAATCAAGAAAGCTTTAATAGGAATAGTAAAGCTACGCGCAGTAATGCGCTTAAAAAAGTACCACGTCAAAAGAGCCGAATTGAAATATTTTTTTGACTAGGAAAAAAGCCAGATCTCACGATCTGGCTTTTAACTAAACTTAAACATATGATTCACTAGTGACCTGATCCAATACTAATCTGGGCAGCTCACTAGTATTTAGATCCTATTTATACGAATTGATTGATTTGGAAACCTTCCAGTCATTGCCCACACGCTCCAAAGTCACGAGATCAGTCTTGGTGAAGTATTCAAATTTCAAAGTCACTTTTGCTACCATATAGTCTGCAGACTCCTCGATGATATCAGTACTTACTTCACAGTTCAACTTCTCTCCTTTTTGTTTTTTTAACGATTTAACCACAGCTTCACGGCCATGGGCTTGTGCATTGGAAGCTTGGATTTTTTGATTGAAATCTTCAGCGAATAACTGCTCTACACCTGCTGATTCGCCCGCAGTGGTTACCGCTACATAATGATCCAAAGCCAATTCTGCTGTAGAAAGGTTAACGTTTGCTTTTGCTGATTTTGCTCCAGGTCCTTCAGCTACCGTAGCGAAAGTGGATACTGCTATTAAAGCTGCTGCTGCGAATGTTTTTACTAGAGTTTTTTATCGAAATTATTTGTTTTTTTATTTGATGATAAAGCTGTCATGAGTGCTTTTTAAATACACTCAAGATGGTTCATAATGTCTTTATTTTATTGTGTTAGTTTTTAGTTCTTATTTATTGACTCAAAACTACAACACAATACGCTCTTCGCCTATCGGCTTTAGACAAATAGACCGGAAAACTCGGTGAATGGAGGGAATGTCCGGATGAATTTTTAATCTTTAGGTGAATTCGGAATCACTATATAGAGCGGGTTTTATAGCATACTTTGGAGCGAACTGTATATATTAGTGCCAAAACTGCTACGCTCCAAATTAACAATTATGCTACATGCTCATTTACTATCTAAGGCCTTATACTTGACGAAATTCTACAGACTGAATATTAATAAAATCAATAGAAATTTTAGCTTCTATCACCTTGTTATAGCCTTTTGAATCCTTTACATGCAAATCTAGAAAAATACGGCCACTTTTATACCCGTGCTCGAGATAGGGCTTATATTTCAAAACATCTTTTCTTCCTCTTAATTTATAATCATATCTTAATAAGGTATAATCATTTTCCCAAAGATAAATCTCGATATCTGTTCTAAGAGCTCTTCTAACTGCAATATAACGATGTAAAAAAAGTAAACTAATACCCAATGTTGCTACAGCTAGATAAAATGTTAATTCATTTAAACTCATTTTAATTGCTTTGAAATTCCTACGCTATATTTTTTCATCAACTCCTTGTCCCAACGGCACACTTGTTCAAATCCGAAAAACCAATCAATTAGAAGCTTCTATAAATTAGGTTAGAAATTGAATTTAACCAATTATGGAGGGACAATATTATATATCTAAAGACAAAAGTAAATAAAAACATAACGTTATAGCCGATATCTTCAACAATAATTCTCATTTTCAGAAGCCAAATCTCACGACATGACCTCGATAACCATATGTTCACTAGTGGTCTGCCTATGACGTAGTTTGGCAAACCACTTATTATATTAGATACTGTTTATACGAATTAATCGATTTGCTTAATAAAAATCTATCCATGAATAAGGATGAGGATAGGTCAGTTGATATATCTTTTGTTCCCTTTTAGATAGATTATTATAATAAGCACCGAATTCACTTAAATATTCCTCCCCAGATCCCATTCTCCAAAACATATCGCCACTATCCTTATCGGAAAACTTCGACCAAGGTGCTTGCATAGCGTTTTGAAGTGCATGAAATTGTCCAAATTGACTTAGAAAATCTCGTACTTCCATCAACGCAAAGCCCAATAAATTTTGACCACGCCAACAATAGATGTTTTCAATATCGACGTCATCTTGTGCAAGTCCAATACCCCATATGGCATCAACAGGGCTTGCCTCAACAAGAACTCTATTTTCTGTTTTTAACAAATATTCGGCCAGCGCCCAATGTTGATTAAACTTATGGATGTTTCCATTCCTGACGATCTCAAATTTTCGTTCATTCCAAATCTGATCATCATAGCCCACAACCTGCCGTCCCAACTCTTTGGCCTCACCTGGTTTAATACAGTTTATGATTTTCTCAAAATTCTTTTTATCATCAAAAAGCAATGCTTTTTGGGCCATCATCCAATGCTCAGCAGTCCTGTAGGTAATATTATCTACTATAAACGGACTCTCATACCATTGGCTGAAAACAAATTTTCCAACTTCCTGATTTTGCTTATCCGTATGCCCCCAAAAAAAGAGAAATTTAAACTTATCTCCATTTTCAAATCTATCTGTTAGCCATTTGATATTATAGTGTGTCATTTTCTAAATTCAAAATCAATTAATTCGAAACGATTTGACAGTTATTTTAAAAAACATAGAATACTGCTGGCGTATTTTATCATCGTCTAATATTCATCGACATACAATGATACGGAAAAAATTAAAGCCACATCTCTCGATATGGCTTCACAACTTATAGATTTGTAAGGGATGGCTGAATTCTTTATTTAAGAATCTTAAGTTTTTAGTTGATTTGCGTGTTATTTAGATCTAATAAGTGTTACATCATCTATATAGCAAAAAGCATTCGCCTTTCCACTGGCAATAAAACCTATTTCAACGCGCCCATTTTTTACGGATAAATTCTCTAGAGTAATATTATTCCAATTCTGATCCGCTTTGCTCAGTTTTAGTTTATACGCTTTACCATCACTTAAGGCATACATATAGATATCCTCAAATCCGCTACCGCGTTTAAATTTTGCAGATAGCGTATATTTCCCATCCGCTAGTTTCACATCCTGGCTTGACTGAATAATTTGTGAAACCTTCCGTTTAAAATCTATTTTATCACTTATCTGCAGACTCTTTTCTCCAATTACCTGCTTTCTATCCTCGGTAGTATTGAAATAATTAAGCACGGGAGATAAAGAATCAGTAACAGACAGCAGATTTCCCTTGATGATAGTGGTTTGCCATCCTAATAACTGTTCCTGAACAGGTTTTACTGGGCTTGGTATATGTCTTCTATCGGCCTCGAAACTCCCGTTCTTCACGTAATTATTGTCACTGTTCACCAGCCATTCTCCTGTCGACGGATGAAGACTCCATGAACTTAAGGAATTAAAAATAGGCTTTGAGCCATCAAAGGAAAGGGGACACCACTGGTTATACCCTAGACCATTACCCGCAAAATTAGCCCATCTGTCGCCACAATATATCACTGTCTGCATTTTAGTCCCTTTTAGCGTGACAAAAAAGCCTGTTTGCGTGACATGGGCATAATCTGCCTCTGAGCCCTCCAAGATCAGCATTTCATTGGTTGGCGTATATGGACCGTAAATATGATCTGAAACTAAGTAATAAGCAAAAGAGGAGTCCCAGCCATATAAGTTGGAGGCAAATAAATAGTATTTTCCATTATGTTTGAACATACAGTTACCCTCCCGTCCCTCGCCTTTAAATACCATATTACAATCCAATAATCCTACCTTGCCGTCTTTTACCCCAATCTCTGAAATGTAAATCCTGTTTCTTCCTCTTCCATAGGAATACACCAGATAAGACTTTCCGGTATCCTCATCGGTGAATACCGTTTGATCTCCGGTATTGCTTGTGCCTATCATACCAGTCATATCGATGCGCTGGTGCCATTTAAATGGGCCATTGGGACGCTCTGATAAGGTAACTAATAATTGATCATTATGTTGGATGAGCAGCGCATACTTGTCTATTTCCTTGATATATGCGACACCTAAACGTCCTGCCCAGCGTGTCTGGATAGAATTTTTATTGAGTTCATCAAGAGTCAGTACATCTCCATGAGAGGTCCAGTTTACCAGATCCGTAGACACATAACACGTTACAGAAACAAAATTGTCACGTTCAGGAGTAACACTAGGGTCATTTCGGTATTTCTCAGATTCCTGATATTTTGCTCCATACCAAAAATATTTAGTCTGTCCATCTTTAGGGTCTTTAAAAGAAAAAATACCTCCTCCTTGGCTATATATAGGATCCCCATCTTGGGTATCCCAAAAAATATCATTTTTAATCTTCAAAAATCCTTTATTAGGATCTGACTGACCTTGAGACTGCGAAAATAACAGACAAAGGATAAAAGAAAATAATATGTGTTTAGATAAGGTGATCATAGTTTTGGTCCAATGGAAAGATCCAAGATAAAGCAATAATTCCCAATAGCCATCATGTACCAACCTGTATTTCCCCAAGGGCACATCTTTTTTTGCATTTAACACTGAAGTTGGTAAGGATTTATAAAATTATCTCAAATTGACTGTTGTTCTTACAAAACGGCTACAAGCTACCTTTTGAAAGAAAGGTTCAATAAAGAAATTGGCGTCGTACAGTGAAAATCCAATTGTCTTTAAAAACATTGGATGACGAAACAAAAAAGAGGAAAATATAAAAAATTACTGTACAAATAAACGTCACATCTCACGATGTGGCTCTACAACATATATATCATGTTATTGAAAATATTCAATAACGTGATAAGTGCCATCTTGATATTTTTCGAGCAGCTCCTTTAAATAATACTTGTGCTGTACCCCGGTCAGGATAACTATCTTTTTCCCACGATACTTATTAGCGTGTTTGATGATATTAATAGCCATTGTATTATTTCTTAGATCCCAAAAATTACACCAAAGCTGATAACCGTCTCGGTAAGAAATCTTTTGACCATTGGGTTTCACTATATCTTTCTCTCCAAAAATTACTTCGGAATTAGCAATTTTGGGGATCTCATGATGCTGAAGAGTTTGTCTAAATCTATTCAAAGTTTCAAAAGCGACGGAATTCAATGTCTTTATATCTGTTTTTGAAAAGTTAAACAGCGCTTTATTCGCTTCTTTATATTTCTCATAGATGGCTTTATTGGCGTCACTTAACTTTCCGACTTGATACAAGCTATCGATAAGCTGTACGGTAAGGTAATCAGCCGGCACCATCCCCCTATCTTTTCGATACTGATTTCTACCCTCAAATTCGAATGGTAAATTGCGTGTTTCAGGATATTTTTTAAGATATCGTAATGTCGCAGTCTGCTCGTTGGAGGTTAGACGAATTTCCTTTGCGTAATCTTTAATCTGTTCGCTATCATTTTCTTGTAAGAGTATATCTGGCCTGATCTTATCTATAATTTCAAATAGCATATCTGGATTCAAAATTGCAGAGGAATCATGCACCGTGCCAATGATATAGAGTTCTGTCTTAGTCGAGGTCTGAGCTTGTACCAGGTTTAAAAATAAAACTGATAGACTTGCAAAAAGGTATTTCATTACAAAATTGATATTTAGGCATTGTGAAACATGATACTACCAAATATAGGAAAATCAGTATGCAAGAGAAAATTCTTAACCATTTGAATCGATTTGATCGATGGCTGGTGGTCAATAATATTGAATTGCATAAATTAAAACATGTTATTATTGTCGTTTATTGCTCACAGAATCTATAAGTTTTTTGATCAGAAAGCCTTTTTAGATATAATCTTCTTTCGCCATAGTAGATATCAATCTGGTTAATTACTGCAATCGGGGAGTCAATAATCAGCCTACTATAGATAGTATCATTGCGTTCAAAATTATGCGTATCGTCAAACACAAGGATATCCTTTAGGCCAGTATTATCTCCACAATTTTTCCAAATGGAATTTACTAAACTCTTGTTTTTACAGGAGCAAAGGAATAAACTTAGGCCCAAAATGACAAGGAGGAATTTTAGTCTCATTTTAAAACTATTGTGCATAATCTGTCATAGGGCAATAATACGTAATTTTTCTAAACTATTCCCGTCTCCACTTTGGCAGAGAAGTTTTCTGCTTTCTTCGGAATTGAAAATAACATACTATAATCTTTAGTCTCCAAAAAGATAAAAACATTACAACTTATATAAAAAAAGTCACTCCAATAAAACTATTTCAAATCGACAACTGTTCTTACTATACAAAGCAGCTACAAGCTGCCTTTCGAAAGAAAGGTTCAACATAAAAATTGGCGTCGTACAGTGAAAATCCAATTGTCTTTAAAACATTGGATGACGAAACAAAAAAGAGGAAACGATAAGAAACATAAAAATTTCTGTACAAACAAACGCTAAGAGAAAGGGTCTGATGAGAATCAGGCCCTTTTGACGTTAAAAAACCACATCTCTCGATATGTCTTCACAACTTATATATTTTTAAGGGATAGCTATGATTTTGTGCATTGGAAGTTTGGATTTTTTGATTGAAATCTTCAGCGAATAAGTGCGCTACACCTGCTGATTCTCCTTCGGTAGTTACCGCAACATAGTGCTTTAAAGCGAAGTCTGCCGTTGATAAGTTCACGTTAGCTTTCTCTGATTTCGATGCGGGTTTGTCGGCTGCCATAGCGAAAGTTGACACGGCGATTAAAGCTGCTGCTGCGAAGTTTTTACTAGCGTTTTTTATCGGAATTGACCAAGTATATTTTTGGCGGCTTTCACTTTACTGGATAAACTAAATATCGAATAAGTTAGCGCGAATAATAGATCAGCGCTCGCGAATACTAATCGCTCATCTCAGTCAATTTTCTTGTCCTTATTTTTATTAGTAGATAATTAAAACATGCCCAAAAGGCATATATGGTTTAACAAAAAACTTAAAAACAATGAAAAAGTTATTGATGAGTCTGATAGCCGTAGCTGCGCTATCGACAGCGGCTTTTGCAGGCACGGACACAAAAGCACCGAAGGAAAATGCAGAAGTAAAAACAAGTACTTCCGCAACAACTGAAAACACCAGCAAAGTTGAAGTTGCCGAATCAACAAAGGAAAACAATGCAGAGTTTCTTACAAAGTGTGTTTACACGCTGACAGTCTACAATGGTAGTGGCCAAGTAATTGACACCTTCACTTCGCAAACCTATGTTGAAAATTCCTGTTCAGGATTCTTCGACAACTGCAGAACAATTTACAGACATATGCTTGCCCATGGTGAATTAGGAATATAGTCTACAAATTATATTCATTCGAATTATAAAAGCTGAAACATAAGCGGGGCTTAGGCCTCGCTATGTATTGATGTCTACAGGCAATAGGTTAAAAAATAATTAGTTTGAAACATTGCTAATTTTAAGGAGCTTATTGGTATGAAAAACAGCTACCAATCAATCGTTTGACAGCTGTTTCTATTGATATCTGTTCAGTTTTATTGTACCTGCACCTCCAATAGTTTTAACCATCCGGAATCAGTTATATCGCCATTTACGGCAAGCCTTATTCCCGGCTGATTTTCATTTGTTGTATCTACAATGGCGACGGCCCAGGTATAGTTTCCAGCAACTACGCTTACGTTAGCTTTTAATTCGTACGCTATTGGGTTATTCTTAAGCCAGGCTGAAGGTTCTCCTTTATCATCTACAAAAACTTCTTTCACCTTATTTTCTTCATCCAGAAGCGCAAAGGCTACCTTATATTTATAGTTCCATTGGGGAATATTGTTCGGAAAATACCCCCAGCCCATATTCCGCCAACGATGATTAATTGTCGTTTCGGTACCAGCCTTGACTTTCTCCGGTAAATAGACCCGATCGGGATATAAACGATAGCCACCTTCAGAAATAAAACGCTGGCATAAGGTAAAAGATTTGGTAAACCAGCTTTCGATTTCACCGATACGGAAATCCATCATATTTACAGCAGCTTCCAAGGAGCTGTCAAATTCACCCTGTCGAACATCTTCGGGGTGGTCTTGTCTATATTTACCACTTGGATCTGTCCAGTAACGGTGCGTGCCCGTGGTAATCCAGCCGCCTTCCATAATAATCGGACGTTTAAAATTCCAGATCTTAGCAAAGTTCTTTTCCCAGCTTTGATAATAATCGGTCATTCCAAATGCATCCTGACGCAGACTATATCCTTTGTTAATCATCTTATTCAATAGCTTCTCCGAATTAGGATTGGGAGCGCCATTGCCCGCAGGATCACCAACTACGCGATGGTAATTGATCAGCAAGGGTACTTTTGTGAAGTTCTTTGTATACACGTCCGAAATCCAATCGATGACTTCTTCTTTGATGACTTCAATATTTTGGCCGGAAGGGTTATTCGGATCTTCATAAATGACGCTATGTCCCTCGCCCCATAAACCAAGTCCATAGGCATCTACAAAAGAGGTTTTATTTAAATCATTAAAATCCTTCGCCAATTCTTCGATCAGCTTGCTATAATATTTCCTAAAAATAGGGTCTTGTAGCACGGGTGTTTTTCTATCGGGGAAAGACGCATTGGCCACATAATACTTGGCCCCTGCATCGAATACAAATTGTGGCGTATTTGCCCCCTGGTCTCGGCCGTCGACGACGATACGAAAGGCAATTGGCAGTCCTTTATCCTGTGCCCCTTTAATCATCTTATAGATTGCCGTACCAGGATCTCTCCAGGCATAAACACCGTCGCTAGGGTTAAAAGTTCGCCAGCTGGTACGGATATAACAGGCTGATGCATAATCAATCGCTTTGACCGTTTTACCTAGGTCAGGTACATAGAATTGGGTATCCCAATAAGATGGATTGCCCGAAGCTGATGCATACATGACCCAGCCGTTTAAAGGGTTACGAAACATGGAACTCCGGTTGTAACTGGGTTTTACCAAGGTACCCGACATAACACTTTCACTATCAGCGCTATCTTTCTTACATGAAACTGCTAGAAAGCAAAGCATAACAGTAAATGCTTTGAGACAGGCTTTTTTATAATTTATATTTTTCACTTTCAAAAATGTTAAAGTTAATTTATGCGCTTTTATACGGTCATTTACCGTTTTAACGCCAGCATTGTCATGTTTCTTAAATCAAAAATCAGCACATTGGTCGTCGCCGGAATAGTGAAATAAGAATTGCGATTTGCACTCGCGGTGCCGCCGCCCAATTCAGCTACTTTTCCCAAAGTGAGGGTCAGAGTCTGGGCTACACCATCAGATGTGGGCGGAGCGCTAAATGCGTAAGCCAAGTTTTTGTTATTGCTGTTATCTCCAGTCACGATAAACTTGGTAGTCCCTACCTTACCACCAGTATAGACCAAAACTTGCGGATCGGCCAAACTGACCTGGCAATCCATTTTAACCGGAGTTCCCCAGCCATTAATACTTCCGTGCATCCATAAATCCGTCACAGTGGTTGTATAGGGTTGATCCCCCGTCCAGGTCACGGTCTTTGCTGCGAGGGCTTTTGCAGGTGAATAGATTGTTGCCGTGGCTTTCTGCATGTTGACCACGACACGGTACTCTCCAGCAGTTTCTATCTTCCAGGAGAATACAGGTTCTCTCATCTTTATACCCACTGCGTTACCATCGTTTAATGCAGCGCTTCCATCGGCAGTAACCACATAATTGGTCTCCCCGTTAAATTCGACCGGAATTTCTAGTTCGCCCGGCTGTAAATTCAATACATAGGCATACTGATCTAGGTTTTCCAATGTTTTAGGCATCTCCACCTTACTTCCGCTAACCGCACTTCCGCTTAAGAACACCTTATCGGCATCAAAAACAACCGTCTTCATTGGGGTTACTGAAATTCTTACGGTTCGTACTTCAGGTGCCTCAAAAGTAGCGCCCCCCTCCCATTGGGCAACCACCCTAAACTCCAGCGTAAAACTCTTATTTGCCGGTATTCCCCATTTTTCGTTTGCCCAATTTTGCAGCTGTTCGGAGGTAAAGCTTCTACTGAATACATCATCATCCTCATAGTTGAATATGGCTGTACCCGTACCAAAATTATTACCCACGACATCCAACATGGTGCTGTAGCTGACCAAATGATCATCTGACTGTGCCCTGGCGGGCTTCCAGTTAAATGTGACAATATCTTTGGTCATATTGACCTCGTCCAGCGTAATGTTTTCTGACGAAGGCTGAAGTTCCATCGTCTCATTGACTTTGGGTATATCTTGAATTTCCTGTTTGCACGATAACTGGCACATTACCATGCATAAGAAAAATAAAGCTTTGTATAAATAATTGATTATTTTCATTGATTTATGTTTTTACTAACATTTGGATAGTTTCATGCGCCTGACTGGCGCAGTCGCTGTTTGTCATCAGATCGGGAAGCTGGCGAAAATTCAAATGTAATTCATACAGCTTCCCGCTACCATTAATTATACCCCGGATTCTGAGGGAATGGTGCTCCTGTATTTGCATCCCTGATCACCTGCGGAATCGGCCACAGGATATTATTGTCCGTGATTTTATCCTTTATTGCATTATTATACTTTTTGACACGCTCCACCAAAGTATTGGTACGCACCAAGGTGAACCTTCTGCTTTCTTCGCCAACTAATTCGCGGATACGCTCATCGAGCAAGAAATCCATAGTCATCTGTGCGCCCGTAATTTCAGACGCTCCAGCTCTTTTCCGTACCTCATTAACGGCTTGCGCAGCTTTATCAGGCATATTTTGCCCCAAATAGGCTTCGGCAAGCAACAGATAGGTTTCGGCTAAACGGAATTTCATACGATCTTTATAACTGCCGGTCAGGCTTAGATTTTCAGTACGGCCATAAAAGAATTTTGTAATTGCTGGAAACAGGCTCTTTGTCGTAAACCAGGTCTGTTCTGTAATATTGGCTTTTTTGCCATTTAGCGAGGCCTCGTTTGCGTTGTTATAATACCAGTTACGCTTAATATTATAGCCTGAATTACGGATATCATTTGCTTCGAAAATGCCGGCCACATTGCCTGTCGCATTGGTACCTGTGGTACCTACCCACCATTTCATCGGTACTAACTGTGCGATTCCGCGACCACCCAGGGTATCAGCCAGTACAAATCCCGTAATGGTCGAGTAATTGGGTATCCACGCCCTCCGGGTCCAGTCATCCGAATTGGTACCACCGCCGATCGTGTTAAACTGGAATTGTAATACCCAGATACTTTCTTTATTGCCACTTTTTCTATTTTGATTATTTTCCAGAAATAAATCGCTGAATACATCGCCCGGTTTGCTGCCATTGACACCGTACCTGCTTTTCATCAGGTTATAATAACCGCTGTTGATGACCGCCAATGCGGCCTTTTCGGCTTCGGCATGATTGCCCTGCAACAGATATATTTCGCTCAGTAAATGGCTCGCGGCCCATTTGGTCAGCTTCCCTTCTTTGACGCCGTCCGGATTGGTAGGTAGGTTATCCACGGCAAACTTCAGATCGTCGACCATGTGCCCGATAACTTCGGCTTTTGGTGTGCGTGTAAAATTAAGCTGAAAATCATACAGAATGGTTTCCACATAAGGTACATCACCGTAGAGATAAACCAAGGTACGGTAAGCATAAGCCCGAAAGAACCGGGCTTCAGCCTGGAAGCGTGCTTTATCTTCCGGTGTATCCCAATTGGTGTTTTTTTCGGAATAAACCAACATGAGGTTTGCCGATGAAATAAGATTATAAGCCCAGTTCCAGTAAGTTCCTACAAAACGTTCGGAGGCAGTCAATGTAAGGTTGGCAAAAGCCGTCAGCGAGCCGTCACTATTGATGGCATCGGCGATATCTGTAGAGACTTGTAAGGCTTCGTATGGACAGGCACCATTGTGAATAAAGGCACCACCTTCGCCATAGGTATTGTATTCTGAGCGGGTGAGGGTATATAGACCAGCGCTCCCCACCTCGAAACCATAGGTGCTGGTATAGGTATTGGATGGCGCCAGTTCAGTTTTCAGTTCTTCCTCCAGAAACTTCTTACAGCCTCCTAAGGAGAACAATACGATAAGCCCCAAACTTGTTGTGATAATATTTTTCATTTTCATGTCCTATTCGATTAGAAGTTTACATTTAAGCCAAACATATACGATCGTGCCGTTGGATAAGAGGCCATCCAGGTGTTGTCGTAATTGAGTACCTCCCTGATATTAGAAATAGTATTGAGATTGTTGACGCTGACGTTTACATCAATACCATTTACACCTACCTTTTTAGCAATTTTGTGTGGCAACTTATAGCCAAAGGTGATGTTCTTTACCTGTACGTAGCTCACCTTTTTATAATAGCCGTGTCCTAATGGATTGAGATAGCCCGGCGAAACGATCGTCGCATTGGGATTCTCCGGCGTCCAATAATTGGCATCGTGTACATAGTTGGTAATTCCAAAAGTCCAGGCACCTAGATTGGCCATGTGATCATCGCGCCATACATCAAAAACACCGGTAACCAAAGCTGATGCATAAAAATTCTTGTAAGCAAACCGGTTGGCTAAAGAAGCTGTGTAGCGTGGATTTTTAGATCCAATGACTACCCTATCGCTGGCTTCTATCTTGCCGTTGCCATCGCGATCGTACAGTTTGGCGGCTCCGGGCGCTGCCCCATCAACAGTAATGGTTTCACCATTCTGCCATACACCGATCATTTTATAATCGTAGAATACTCTCAATGGCTGACCAATAAACCAGTTATTGGCAATATCATCGATACCATCCCCTCTCAACTCGACAATTTTGTCTCTGTTTAAGGAAAATACAGCCGTGGTATTCCACTGGAAATTTTCTCCTTTAACATTCGCTGAATTTAAGGTGACCTCAATCCCTTTATTTTGAGTCGCACCAATATTGTCCCAAATTCGGTTATACCCGTTCATGATCGGTACAGTACGAGTCATCAGCAAATCTTTCGTCTTAGAGAGATAAGCATCAATAGTACCGCCCAATCTATTATTAAACAACTGAAAGTCCAGCCCCAGATTGGTCGAATAGGTGGTCTCCCATTTCAAATTAGGGTTACCCACACCATCTCCGGCTAAATATGCCGTAGTAACTGCAGCACCATCATCTCCCCAAATATATTTGACGTTGGAATATAGGCGGTCTAAAGTGCGGTAGGGAGTGATCGCCTGGTTACCGTTGGCACCGTAAGAAAGACGGATTTTCAGCATATCCAGCCATTTGACGTTATCTTTCAGAAAACGCTCTTCTCCGATTTGCCATGCCGCCGCCGCAACTGGAAAAAATGCGTATTTATTGTTGACACCAAATACCGAGGCTCCATCTGTACGTCCAGTTAAGGTCAATAGATACTTACCTTTATAGGCATAATTTATCCGGCCCATATACGACAGCATGGCTGATTCCGATAAAGAAGCACTGTTGGAAACAAGGCGGCTGGCCGAACCTATCATAAAATATTCGGTATCATCGGTTACAAAACCGGCTCCGCTCTGCGCCGTCGACCAGCTTTTCGTTTTTTGCATACTGAATAAACCCGTCACATCAAAACGATGATCGCCGATCTGCCGCTCGTATTTGAGCAGGTTCTCCCAGGTATAATCGTTATAATTGGAATTGTTGATAGAAGCACTCCCTCCGGCCTGCGTACCTTGATCCCGGCCTTCAAAAGTGTTGCGTCCGTAATAGGTTCCTGTAAATCCATTCCGATAATTATAACCAAAATTTGATCGTAAGGAGAGACCTTCTACAGGTAACAAAATATTGGCATAGCCCGAAAGAAAGAAGTTGTTATTATACCTATCCTGAATCGCATTGACGTTGCGCATCGGATTAACGATCAATGAATACTCCATGGGCTCGGCCACATACTTTCCCGATTCGTCTTTATAGCTACCATAAGGACTTTGTTTAATAGCATGTTCCAAATTTGGCGTAATACCGCCGTCGCTTTTCCGGGTATACTGCAGGCCTATACCAGTTGTTAGCCATTTATTAAAAGTCTGATCCACATTGGTGGTTATATTTAAACGTGACAACTTGGAATTGTACACCACACCTTCTTGATCCAAAGCGGCTAGGGCAGCCATATATTTTGTATTTTCAGTACCTCCCGAGATGCTCAGTTGATGATCCATGGTCAACGCTTTCCGAAAGACATAATCCTGCCAGTTGTGCGTAATGTCTTTCGCGTAATTGCCACGCTCCGTTACGCTGATAATATCACCTGCAATAGGATCCAACAAAGCGCCTGTGTAACCTTGCCTAATACGTGCAATATCTTGCTGGAAGCGGATATATTCATTTGGCCCCATGACGTTGATGCGCTGCATAGGTTCGGCCATACCGATCAAACCTTTATAGTTTACCTGTGCTCTACCCAACGCACCGCGTTTTGTTTGTATCAGAATAACCCCATTGGCCGCACGCGAACCGTAGATAGCCGAAGCGGAGGCATCTTTTAAGATAGAAAGGTTTTCGACATTGTTTGGATCAATATCTGCCAAGGATCCGCTGTAGGGAATACCGTCCAGAATAATCAAAGGACTATTGTTGGCCGATATTGAATTTTCTCCCCTTATCAACAGCGTTTGTGAGGCTCCCGGAGCAGCTTCACCGGTAGTAATGGAGAAGCCCGCCACCTGTCCCACCAAACGATCCATTAGGTTGGAGGTCGATACCATGCTTAGCTGCTCTTTTCCGACGACAGCCAAGCCACCTGTTAAATCTTTTTTCTTGGCTGTACCGTACCCTACGACCACAACTTGATCCAGGACATTATTTCCTGACATCTTCACATTGATGATTCCTGATGGATTGACCTCTAATTCCTGGTTATTGAAACCGATGTAGGTAAATAATAACGTAGCCGTAGGTGCTGCCTGGATGGTATAGTAACCATTTGCATCTGTCTGCACCCCCTTTTTCGCTCCTTTAATCATGACGGAAACACCCTTAAGTCCCTGTCCCGCATCATTGGTCACCTGACCTTTGACCTGCATCTGATCTGTGGCCTGCGAATAAGCGTAATTCGATGCCACCGACAATAGGGTAGCACTCATTATCCAGCTCCTGAGCCAGATATGTATCTTTTGTATCATTGATTTATATTGGTTAGTTAAAATTTACTTTAGTTCTTTACGTTCCCTTTCTCGTAAAGAATATGAGTTTAAAATAAGTCTGCTTCAATAGGCTTGGATATTAAATTTAACTTCTTGTGATAAATAACATCGCATTGCTGCTAATGCATTTACAATGCTGATGGCAAGACTTCGTTTTCGGACTTATTAACGAAGCATAAAACTCAGCCGTACAATGCCAATGTTTTTTGTAAAGTTCGGATTACCCTGCGTGAGCCTAATCACGTGGTCGGGAGGAATTTTCATACACATATTTTGCTTTTTTAAAATTGGTTAAGACAAAACTATAATCATCACCAATTCATAGGGTTCGTTTTTGTACGAAAATGGTTTGATTTTGTACAAAAGGCAAAAACAAGTGTTTTTCGCGCTACAACGGAGATTAAGTGCGCTTTATTATTCGTTTTTTAAACGTATTACATGATCTAAAATAACCGTATCGCTTGGTTGCACATCGATAGCTTCACCCCGACCTCTGTAAATGATATCTCTGAAACTGGCCTGCGAGATACCTTTCGCTTTTATAGGGTGATGACTGATTAAATTTCGTACAAATAAGCCTTTCACATGCTCGGCATATTCGACCACTAAACCCTGTTGTGCTAGCGGACTGATAACCATATTCTCGATAAAAACATTACTTATACGAAGTTTACCTACAGGCATAATCCGTATGGATCGGTGTGAAATTGAATAGAAGTCCTGCCAGTTCTGAAGATAAATAGTTGAAATGTTGTCGATTTCGCCCCGATATATCGAACCACTGACCACATTGACATTTTCTTCGCCCGCTCCCACCCCGGTGTCTGTTAATCCTATATTAATAAAGTCGTCACCACTTTTACCTTTGCAATTTGCAATAAGAATATTTTTACAGCCAAAACGTACGCCCATGCCGTCCTGGTTTAAGATCTGTTTGTCTGCTCCATCAACAGTGACAGCCTGCCTCACGTTAAAAGTAATATCGCTTACCTTACCGTTTGTACAGCGTTCCAATACCAGTCCATGCCCATGATAATCTTTTAATGTAATGCCGCTCACCTCAAATACATCCGTATGCGCCAATATGATGGCGTGGTTTCGCCATCCGCCTTTTTGGTTCTCTCCGGCTTTGCCAGCATCGGTACCATAAGATTGCCCAAATCCACTGGGGTTAAGGGACAAGGTTTTATTATGGTCACCGGTAGCCCTAGGATGATCAGCTCCTTCCAAAAGGACATTTCCTTTTCCAATAATCCGGATGTTTTTTGAGGGCATGATGTCTTTGATTGCCAGTCCGGCATTTGCCGAACGGATAAAATTATCTCGGCATTTATCCGATAACTTAATGGTACAGTTGTTCAATTCGAGTTCAAAATCACTGGGAAGCAAAATGGCCTGATCAATGAGCCAGACACTTTTTTTCGCTACCGCATCATATTTAGGGATGACCACTTTTCCAGTCGTATTTTTCGCCTCGTTTATGGCTTTCTGTATCCGCTCTGACTGGGAACCAGTGCTGTAATTATTGGGACTGATAGAAGTCTCATCGACTTTCTGGGTGACTGCCGCATCCAGATAAATTACGTTACACAAACAAATAAAATAGGTGAGTAGAAGCGCTTTTCTAAAAATTGTTATTTTCATCATCGTTAGGATTTCAATAATATCTCCTTTTACCTTATTTGAAAGGCGTGATCGGTCAATTATTGGCTATTTTTCTTATTTCTTTCCACTGGAGACCCTTTTCTTAAACTCCGAAGGGCTCAGTTCAAACTGTTTTTTAAAACAGACACTAAAATATTTGGCGTTGTTAAACCCGGTTTTGTAGGCAACCTCTGCTACCGTCAAATCAGATTTCTCCAACAGATAAGCACTTCTCTTCAGGCGCATATTTAGAATAAATTCTTTGATCGACATCCCCACAATATCATGTATTTTTTGATAGAGAATGGTTCTGCCCACATTCATATCAGCCACAAAATCTTCTACAGAATAACTGGCATTGTCAATGTTTTCTTCAATGACCTGAATGGCTTTGACCAGTAGCTCCTCGTCCATGGAGGTGACTGTAACATTGGAGGGATCTACCTGAATATGTTTGCTGTATTTTTCTTTCAGTTCCTGCTGATTCCTTAAAATGGTTTCTATTTGCTGCAGGAGATAGTCGACATGAAAGGGTTTATCAATAAACACATTTGCGCCATATTCCAATGCTTTTATTTTATTCTGATTATCATCTCCCGTACCTGAAATCATGATAATAGGAATATGGCTAGTCTTAAAATTTTGTCGAAGGCTGCGGCAGACTTCCAAACCACTGCGATTTGGCATGATCAGATCGGTAATAATGAGTTGTGGATATATTTTTTCAGCCTTAATTAAGCCTTCTTCTCCGTCACTTGCAGTGTATACATTATATTTTTCGGCCAGACGCTGCTCTAGATAGACCCGAAGCTGTTGGTCATCTTCAATCAGCAGGATATTATCTGTTTTTTTTAGGGAGATAGTCCCTCTTTCAGGCGCTGCAATATCCTGTGTGATAATCTCGTCAATTTCAGAAACGGTATAATCATATACGTTAGACTGCATATCTCCTGAACTGGCCTGCTTTTTTAAAGGTAAGGAAATGGTAAAAGAAATTTTATCGGCCTTATTGACCATCCATATTTTGCCATCCAACACATCCACCAGTTCTTTTACAATGGCAAGCCCAAGTCCTGAACTTTCTTCAAAAGTTGGCCGGTGAGATGATAAGCGGTTGAAAGAAGTATAAAGCGTCGCGATCTGCTCTTCCGAAAAACAATCACCTGTATTTATAACTTCGATGGAGATATATTCGATTTCCGTCGGGTTTAAGGATGAAAAGCGTTCCTTTTCTTCCCCCGTAGCAGGATAGATACGTACACCCACATATCCATTATCGGGTGTATATTTTAAAGCATTAGAAAACAGATTAGTCAATATTTTTTCGATGATATCGTAATCAAAAGCGACATATAAATTGTCCCTATACGCGGAAATATTGGTTTCAACGCCTTTTTTATTGGCATAGAGCTCAAATAGGCTAAATATATCTCTTACAAAATTGATAAAATCGCCAATTTGCGGATTGAGCGTAATTTTTTGGCTTTCGATTTCGCGAAAGCGCAGCAATTGGCTAATCATCCGTTGTATTCTGAATACATTCCGCTCTATTAAATCCATGTAAACCAAAGCTGTGTCATTGGCCGCAATCGTTTCTTTGAGTTGCTTTAGCGGCTGTAATACCAAGGTTAGCGGTGTTTTTAAATCGTGTGAGATATTGGTAAAAAAGTCGGTGCGCGCCTGGTTCAGCGCTTGCATATTCTGTTCTTTTAAGCGCTCGAGCGCCAGCCGCTCCTTAAACACTCTTTTATCGCTATAATATCGCATAATAAAAAAGAGCAAGGCAAACACAATTGCTGCATAGAAACAATAGGCCCACCAAGACAAGAAAAATGGTGGATCTACGTGAATGTACAATCGCGATATTTGATCGCCCCACTGTCCGTCATTGTTGGAAGCCTTGATTTCGAAGGTGTAATCGCCACCCGGAAGATTAAGAAACTGTACGGATTTCTGGTTGGCATGACTAATTTGCCAGTCTTCGCCAAGTCCCAACATCCGATAAGCAAACTGGTTCTTATCTGCTGATAGATAACTATTTGCCGAAAACTTAATTTCGACATTAGACTGGCTACTGGAAAGCCTTATCTTATCTCCTTTTTTATTGGAAAGGCTACCAATATCTTTTGCTAAAATTGATGAACCATCATCTGGTTTCACGAGTTTATTATTGACCAGAAATCCGGTAAAAAAAACCTTTGGTTTTTGCGGATTTTTATTGAGGTATGCAGGATCGAAAAGTAAAAACCCATTGGTACCACCAAATAGCATTTCACCCTTGGAAGTTTTGTAAGCGGCATGAATATAAAATGAGCCAATGTTGTTTTCCTGATAGAATCGGGATTTTTCAAATTTTCGGGATTTCCTATTGAAACAAAAAAGACCTTCACTGGTGCTTAACCAGACATTTTTCGTGGCATCATCTTCTAATATACCAAATACCATTTTTGCCGGGAACCCGTTATTTGCACTAAAATTGATATACGTTCCGTCTTTTTTGAGCACGTTTACTCCTTTTCCTAAGGTGCCCAGCCATACTTCGCCAGTTGCAGTCACGGTATAGCTGCACAGGTAATTTGCAGAATAGGAGACATCTTTGACCATATATTGCTTCAATACCTTTAACGTATGAGGATCGGCGACAAAAAATCCTTGATGACTAACTAAACAGAGCTGATTTTGGTTATTCACATATAGTGCTTCGACTTCCAGATTGATTTTTTTGCCCTGCGCATCAAGGACGTTCACCATCTCTATAGAACCCAGTGGCTTCTTGCGATATAAAAATGATTTATCGGGGTCTGTCATCCACCAGGTACCTTCTTTATCATTTACAAAATCATAAACGGTCAACGGTTGTTGGCTTTCCGGCGACCGGAAATTAAAACTGCTGAAACGCTGATTATTCACATCATAATCGCCAATACCACCGTTATAGGCGGAAATCAATAGACTTTTGCTCGCTCCGTCAAATTTCAGACGTTTAATCATTTGGGGAGTTGACGAATTACCCGCAGATTGTTCGGGCCGAATAAACTGATCTTTTTTTCTATTCCAGTAATTCAGGCTTCCCCCTTCGGTTCCGATCCATATATTTCCCAGATGATCTTCCTGAAAACTACTGACAATGGGGTGATTTAGACCTCCTGGACTGGGCTTAAAGTAACGCACTCTGGAATCGTAAAGCGAGCAATAGGCTATCTTACCACCGTAAGTGCCTATCCAGGCTCCCTGGTCGGGATCAGGATAAATTGTCCATATTGAGTTATTAGGTAATGAATAGGCATCGTTCAGGTTCATCCGTAAGGCACTGCTGCTTTCAGTCGCGGGATCATAAAAAAATAATCCGGCCTGTGTAGCCACCCAGATTACGCCGGTTTGGTCCAGATAAAGTTTTTTGGTTAAAACAGATGAATTTCCCGCTACGCTTACTGGGATGTTCTGCTTAAACACACCTGCCCAATCCGTCACATGGATTCCTCCACGCGGTGTTAGAAAGTAATATAAGTTCCGGTAGGCCACTACATCGTTCACTTGGTTTGCCGTGCCACCAAGATCTGCAAACCGGACCAAGCTTTTCTTAGCCATTTCTACCTTGTGCACGATCGCGCCTTGGGTTAAAAACACATCATCTTTGGCTGTCAATATATTTTGAAAAGGCTTATTTTTGGGTAACAAAAAGCTTTCAATATGTCCATTTTGTGGATTATAGCGAAGTACACTATTGTCCGACAGCATATAAACCTGACCATCGCTATGTACACAAACCGAACGGATCATTCCGGAAACCACCACATGAAAAGAAAACCGTTCGTAATCAAATTTTAATAAGCCCTGTCCCGAAGCTAAAAATAAATTTCCTTTTTTATCCCGGATTAAAGAACCATAGCCCCATTTCTGTTTTGGTCTTTTTGCAGAAACGATATCGTTTAACTGATAGAAGCTATTACCATCGTACATGAAAAGTGCATCGGGCCCAGTGTACCAGACACGTCCTAAACTGTCTTTTGCAATGCTTTGTATACCGCCGTAATACGAAGTTTCGGGCATCAGATGAAACCTGTATCTCGAAAGATCAATACCGAGAACAGATTGCCCAAAAAAAACGATAAAACAAATGATCAGACTGTATTTTTTCATTTACCGATGCTACTAAAGCTGTTTAGATTAATCCAAGATTTTTGCCATGCCATGCTGTTGTCAACGCCGAGCTATTTTTTTTGACAATATTTCTTTTAAGCTACGATTCTCTTTTTATTACGCAAAGAGCTGCGTTAAAATTTCGGCATAAGCTCCTTTTGCGCCGCTCATATCCATTTGAAGCCCAGGGGTCAATTTATTTAAAAACAGGTGTTGGGGACAAACTTATCTTCTTTTGCTGATTGTTTTTGAGTTCAAAGATCACGAGCTCATTTTGACCAGAAATTATATATTCCGAAGGGATTAAAATCGACTGTTGTTTTTCTTCTTCCCAGTAAGACCCCAAATATTTTTGATTTAACCAGACTTCACCCATTCCCCAACCTGTCATATTGAGATATTTGTTTCCGGATGAATTGAGATCAAAACAACCTTGGTAAAAACCGGGACCGCCATTCGATTTACTTTGTTCAAAAACTAGATTCTTCAGTGGATAATTACGTACATCTAAGGGGATCATTTTCCAGTTTTGAAGTTCGTTTCCCCCTAGACTGACAGAGCCAAACAATCCTTTTGAATTGTCTGTAATTTCTGGCCCATAGGTAATCCGCCCAATGTTCTCCACATAAAGTCGGAGTATGTGTTTGCCGGGATTTGCTTTGATCGTTAACGTCTTCCCCTGATCAGTTAGAGTACCCTGTAACTTACCGTCCAAATAGACCACGGCATAATCACGCACATTTTCCAATTCCAGATCTTCGCTTTCAGCATCCGTATTTATCTCAGTCTGATAAAGTACATAGCCAAATTCGATGTCCAAATCGTTAAAAGATAATGCCCTTTCTGCCTCGACAGTTTTTTTATAAACCTGTGATATGGAGGCTTTGCTTTCTACACTAATTTCCTGTGCCATCAGCGTTTGACCTAAAAGAAACGCCATCATCGGAAATACAACTGTTTTTAACATCGTTTAAACCTTTCTTATTTTGTTAAAAATGATTGAATAAAATTCTCATCCACGGCCACTTGCGGCGAAAATTGCGCGCTTTTCACATAGTTATCCATACTGTACAACAATTGTTGCGTGGCCGGACGGTTATCCATATCGGTTTTGGTATCCAATGCCAGTACCAGCAGTTTTCCACCGTTCAGTTTGGCTTCGAAACCTATACCTAGCTTTTGGTTGTTATCATAACTGTCAATGACCTGTATAAAGGGACGCAGTTGTTGTGGTGCATCTTGCATTTCGATTACTTTTGCATGGTTCAAGATATCCCACCACTGCCAATCTGTATGGTAAGAAGTGAGGAAATCATTAAACATGGCCTGTTCATGATGGACCAGGTTGCCGATCGTCATCGGTGCCCAAGCAAACATAATGGGGTTCCAAAAATGATTGTGAAACAGTGATTTCCGTCCTTTTACCTTATCAGGTGAAAGATAAAGCACCACTGTTTTCCCCTGAGCTAACTGCGTTTTTGCAACATCATCGTAAACTTCAGTATACAACACGTTATCTGTAGACTGCATCAGATCTTGATGTTTGGGATATACCCAGATGTCCCAGCTATTTTTAATCGTGTCATTTACTGCGAGATGAACAGTAACCTTTTGGCTACTGATATTTTTTAGCGGAATTGCGAATTCACCGACCGACGATACATTTTCGTTGGCAATGGTTTGCTTTTTCAGCATTCCCTTTTTCAATACGTTGCCAGCGGTATCGGTCAGCCACCATTTAATTTTTGCGTTTTCAAGTGCGGAATTGCTAAAGTTATACACTTCGGCTTTCCCCTTAAATGTTTCGGTATTGAAGTAACTACTTTTGTCGTAACGCAATAAGGCGACAGTTGGAGCGCAAAACTCCCTGAATTTTTCGGCGGTCACCAATCCTTTCGAATCCCAAAAAGGGTCGAAAATTCCTACGGGAGCATAGCCTTGTCCCGGAAAATCGTTCATCGACAACAGCTGAAAACCTGCCGATTTACCCGAGCGCAATAGGGCTTCGATCACGGCTTTGTATTCCAGCACAGTAAGTGCTCCAGAAGCCCTAAAGAAGTCTTTTGCCTGATCCAGCATGCCATTTTTTTGCAACAGGTCCCGAAATACCTCAAAATTGCGTGCTTCTACGGGGCTGTTGGCATATTTCTTTATCTCATCAAAATTTGGGTAGATACAACGTTGTCCCGACTCGTGCGATATAACGGGCACATCGACATCAGATTCCACATTCTTGTCCCAGTCGGTACCCGGTTGACCTTCGTAAACCTTTACAGCCCCTTTATTGGTCTGCTGGGACACATAATATTGATCGGATTTAACCCGGGTTCGTGCTGTAGAACCGCTATACAAATGGCGAGGATCAGTTTTTCTACCTTCGGCGGTCAATTCCTCGATAAAGTCGAAGTTGCCAGTAATTTCATTGCCGTTGCAGTACAGAACAAAAGAAGGATGGTTGCCGTATTCTTTTAAAATAGCTTTTATTTCCCGGCGGAAGAAGTTATATCTGGCTTCGTCGGGTTCGGCATCTCTGCCCCACATAGGCATTTCCACCTCAAAATATATTCCGTGTTTGTCTGCCATACGAAAGGCCGCCGCAGGCGGACACCAGGAATGGAAACGTAAATGGTTCATGCCGTGGTCCTTCATCAGCATCATAATTCGTTCCCATGAGGCATCATCAAGCGGAGCATGTCCCGTTTTTGGAAATACCGCATTTTCGACATTGCCCCTTAAATGGATAGGGTGGTTATTCAGCACTACATGATTTTTTCCCTGTTTTACTTCACGCATACCAAAGGTGGTCGATTTTTCATGCTGATAGCTATTTTTACCGTCGGAAGTATTCAGTTGGCAGCTAATCCGATAAAGATTGGGATTAAACTCATCCCACAGTTTAATGTGTTTACCTAAAGGGATATCAGCCTCTACAAAAGTTACCGAATCGCTACTTACCAATGCAACTTCATGTTTAAGGCTGTATTTTGTCCCGGCGATAGCAAAAGAAACCTTGCCCTTTACCTGTTTTTTAGTCGCATTGTTTACACGTAATTTTACTTTTATGGACTGATCAGTGATATTTGGGTATACCTGAAGGTCTTCTACATAAACTGGATCGATGGCCATCAGTTTCATGTCGCCCAAGATACCGTTCCAGTTAATCTGCGTAAATTCGGTATGTGCATGGTTCCATTTGTGCGTGTTATACTGAAACCGATTATCGATACATATGGTAATACGGTGTGTTTTTCCTGGCTTTACAAATGAGCTCAGGTCGTGGTTGTGGGGTACGCTCACATAATCGACGCTGCTGACTTCTTTGGTATCCACAAAAATTGAACTTAACCAGTGGGTACGTTCAAAATATAGAAATATTTTTTTGCCCTTCCAGTTAGCAGGGATTTCGATATCACGCTGGTACCATGCCGGCCCCATGTATTCGTATTTTCGGGTCAGACGATCGATATATTTATAGGGATTTTGATATCCTATCTGATAATCATCGGTAATTCCCGGAAGTTTAATTGTCTCTTGTAAAATGTGATTATAGCGTGGGGACAGCGACCCTCTGCGAAAATCCATCACATCGGTCTGAAAGCCCCAGGTCCCCGATAAATCGATGGCATCTTGTGCTTTTAACAAGGTTGCTTGCACGAAGAGTCCCAGTACGCATATTATTTTAACATATTTGTATATACTTATCTTGTATTCGTTCATTTTGTATTTCGATTATTTAGTACTTTCATTCTCTTCAGTAACCTATTCTTGCGCGCCAGGCCATATAGTTATTGCTTTGTGAAATCGTCTTTAAGGACTGTTTTCGAAGTGTCAGGATTGAAGTTTTTACTTATTCTCATAATATTCCTTCATCAAAAACCAGGCTTTTTTTCGGTAACCTTGATCAGAGACCAATCCTTTGCGGTTCCAGCCATCTTGGTTGGTCGGATGAAAACGGAATGGCGAACGGAAATCAAATAGTACCCAGGGTGAAGTTCCGCGCAGGTTTGGGATATGCTTAAACATTTCCAGGTTATTTTTATACAAAGTCTCTTGGTAATCTTCACTCCATGAACTGACAACATCCTTTTCGCCCGTTTTGCCATACAAAGCCTCGCCTCCAAATTCAGAAATAATTAAAGGCTGGCCTTTTGCCACATCCCATATGGCTTTATCGGGAGAAACTGGCCAGGAGTGGTACCAGCCTAAATATTTGTTGACAGCTACGACGTCCAATTCTTTAGTAAAAGGATCGTCCATGACAAAGGTCTGTTTCTCCTTATTAAAACGAACCAGATCAAAAGCAGCGATTATAAGCCGGCTAGTGTCAATGGCTCTACATGTTGCAATCAAATGCCTGATAAAAGCATTTCGGGGTTCGGACGGCTGGGTTTCGTTGGCTACCCCCCAAAAGGCGAGCGCGCAACGATTTTTGTCACGATCGACCATTTCACGCATCATTTTGCCTGCTTTCTCTTTGGTCGATTCATTTTCAAAGTCGATGCCTTGCCATATGGGAATCTCTTCCCACAACAGGAAACCCATTTTTTCGGCCATTCGCACGATATATTCATTTTGCGGATAATGCGCCAGGCGAATCATATTACAACCCAAGGCTTTCGCTTCCGAAAGCAGTACCACCGCATCTGCTTGTGAAAAAGCACGGCCTTTCCGTTGGGGTATCTCCTCGTGAAATGAAATGGACTTAAGGAAAATAGGCTGGCCATTCAGAAAGATATCTTCTCCCTTAACCCAAATATTACGAAAGCCTATCTCCTCCTTGATTTGGTCTTCTTGGGTTGAAATCTTCACACTATACAGCTTAGGTGCGGCAGGCGACCAACGTTTAATTTCCGTTGCTATAAATGAAGTTTTTACTTCTCCCTGAGCATCTGTTTTAAGGGTTTGTTTGAGTTGTAGTTCGGGTATCTCAATGGTTACAGGAGAATAAGCTAACTTTTCCGAAAGTTTTACGTTAGCGTTGATTTTATCGGCTTTGGTTTTGTCCAATTGAATAAAATAATCGTCGATAAAAACTTTTGGCGTGCTGACTAGAAAGACATCGCGGGTGATGCCGCCATAGTTCCACCAATCGAAGGCCATGGCCGGAATGGCATCTGCTCGACGGGTATTATTGACCTCAACGGCCAAAAAATTATCATTTTCTTTGGCAACATCCGTTATTTCAACCTGAAATGGGGTGAAACCACCCTCATGCTGTGCAATCTCTTTCCCATTGAGGTATATACGACAGCGGTAGCTTACAGCAGCAAAATACAAAAACAGCCTTTCTTTACTTTCCTTCACGAGATTAAACTTGCGCCCATACCAGATGGTACCTTCATAGTATTTAAGTTCGGGCAGCTGACTATTCCAATCCGAAGGCACATTTAAACGGAGCCCATTCTCGAAGGAATATTCGTAAAAATCGGTCTTGTTTTCCGGCTTTTTATTTAGATAGATTTTGTTTTTTCTGCCCTGGTTATATAAATCTATAATCGCATCCCATTTTCCATTTAATGATTGCACGCGCCTACCATACACATTGGTCATATTTGGCTGTGCAATCAGATCAAAGGTTATCAGATTAAAGAATATAAACAATACCAAAGAGAGATTGATCAGTTTTATCATAATTGGTGTACTTCTTAATAAAATTTGCTATTTTACCTGCAAGGCTGACAACTTTGTCCAGCCCTGAGCCGTTAAATCTTCTTCCAGTGCAAGCTGAATTGCCGGTTTATTTTCCTTTGCCGTATCAACAATGGCGACTGCCCAGCTGTAATTTCCGGTAGGTAAATCTATTTTGGCATTAAGTTCATAACTTGCAGCAGCATCCTTCAACCATTTAGACGGTTCGCTCTGATGATCTACAAAAACCTTCTTCACATTCCCTTTGGCATCTAAAAGCGCAAAAGCGACTTTATATTTGAAATTCCATTGCGGAATATTGTTGGGTAAATAGCCCCAACCCCTATTTTGCCAACGATGAGAAATTAGCGCTACCGAACCGGACTTGATATCCTGAGGCAAATTGATTTGGTCCGGATATACACGGTAGCCCCCTTCCGTATTAAACCGTTGAACCAGATCAAAGGACTTAAACCAGGATTCCGTTTCTCCACCTGCTCTAAAATCCATCATATTGACATGGGCCTCGGCCGACAGGTCGAACTCTCCTTTCCTTACATCCTCATCGTGCCCTTCTCTATATTTCCCGCTCGGGTCTGTCCAATAACGGTGTTTACCTGGAGCGATAATCCAACCGCCCTCCATAATGATCGGACGTTTAAAATTCCATTTTTTGGCAAAATTCTTTTCCCAGTCCTGGTAATAGCCGGTCATACCAAAAGCATCTTGGCGCAGACTATATCCTTTATCAATAGCTTTGTCCAATAAGCGTTCACTGTTTGGGTTCACAGGCCCCCAACTTTCGGGATGCCCCACCAAACGATGGTAGTTAATAACCAGAGGTACCTTGGTAAATGTGTTAGCATACAAACTGGTTACCCAATCCAAAGTTTCTTCTTTTATTTTCTCAGTGCTTTCTGGAGTTGCTTTATTGGGGTCTTCATAGACTACGTAATGCGCTTCACCCCATTTTCCCAATCCATAGGCGTCAATAAAAGAGATCTTTTCAGGATCATTAAATTCTTTGGCCAAGGCTGTGATAAATTTGCTGTAGTATTTTCTAAATACGGTATCCTGCGGATAGGGTGTTTTCCTATCGGGATGTTTTTCATTTTCCAAATAATATTTGGCACCATGGTCAAATACAAATTTGGGGGTATTTTGACCTTGGTCGCGACCGTCAACCACAATACGCAGTGCAATGGGCAGTCCTCTCATTTCCGCACCTTTAATGAGCTTTCCTATTTTAGAGTTTGGATCATCCCAGGCATAAACACCATCACTGGGATTCAGAGAAGACCAGCTGGTGCGTACATAACAAGCCGAAGCATAATCGATAACCTTTACCTTTTTGCCCAATGCTGGAACAAAGTATTCGATATCCCAATATGTATCGTCTGCGTTGCGGGGTGCATACATTACCCAGCCATTTAAAGGGTTGCGCAAGACCGAATGATCATCGTATTTTGGCTTCAATAAGACATACCCTAAGTTGCTGGAACCGCCTCGGCCTTTATTTTTTTGAGTAAAGCCAAGTAACGGAGAGGTACAAAATAAGAGGATAAAAACATTTTTGATTATCCTATTTGATATTAGCTGTTTGTTTATCATTTGGTATCTGAACATATTCTTAAGTCTATTGCCCTTTGGTTACTGTATTCACGTTTCATCAGCGGCTTTATAGTTTATAAATTATTGGTCTTAATTAAATCAAATTGATTTACTGGAATACGACACAAAAATAGCCGCAGCAGGTCTCCGCTATGGTATTGATTTGTTCAGAAATGGTTCGTTTTTGTACAGAATTAGGTGTAATGGCTCTAAACTAGCTGGGATCAGAGAAATCCATCCCTTGAGGAGACTAAGGGTTAAATGCAGGGAAACGTAAAAAGCCCGAATTCTCGGGCTTTTAAAATATAGATTCTATTATTTTTTTATTTGATAGCATTGAAAAGTTCCATCACTATTTTTCGTACGGATCTTCCAAACTGTTACTTTAATTTCTGTAAGCGCTCCTTTGCCGATGGAACGATATCATCGTTTTTGTCATAATTATCAATCACACTTTTCAATGTACTCTTCGCCTGGAAAGTATTGCCTTTGCGCGCATAGGCATCTGCTAGTAAAATGAAACTCTTGGCCACCCAGTATTCTTGTGCCTGCCTGTTGTTGATCACATCAAAGGCTGTTTCCAGCGTTTTATCATATTCTTTGTTCTCATACTGCAATAACGCCACGCGGTACCGTGCCTCTGCACCTACCGCCGATTGGCTCTTCAGCGCAGCCAGGTTGAACTCCTTCATAGCGGATGCTATATTCTTTTCTTTCAATAAAGCTTTTCCACTGTACAAATGTGCCTTAGCAATTTCTTCTTCGGTTGCTCCGCTATAATTCTTGATCAGGCTCGCGTACTTGGCCATTTGTTCCATATCACCGAGTTCGAAATAACAAATCATCAGGTTTGTCACTGCGTAGCCATAGTTCTTTTTATATTCTTCATTGAGCTCTAATTTTTTGAGGTGTACAATAGCCTCATTATATTCTTTGAGGTCCAGGTACAGCGCAGCCACTGTGAGCAGGGTATTCTCGGAATACTTACTTGTCCAGTCATTTAGGATGATATTCAGATCATGCAGTGCTTCCTGCGGATGCCCTGTACGGTACGAACTCACCCCACGGATGTAACGAGCGAATTTTTCTTGTTTGGGCTTCGGAAATTTGTCAAAATAGGCGTTGATCGCTTCCACAGCCGCTCCGTATTCTCCCCGGGCAAACAGGGAATGAGCTGCCTGGAAAGCCATGTCATCCTGCTCCGCAGGACTCAGATTGCCAACATTGGTTTCGACAGCGTAACGAATATAGCTCGAAGCATCCCCCTGATCGAGGTAGATGTTTTCGATAAAACGCATTGCCTGCTCGGCCTCAGCGGTTCTAGCATATTTCTCCACTACCGTCTGGAAAGTGGCCTTCGCTGCTTCGGGCTCATCGTTGTTGTACTGCACAAGCCCTATGGTCATTAAAGCACGGGGAATATAACTGCTACGGGGGTACTTTTCGATCATCCCTTGCAGACCTTTAAGTGCATTATCATAATCCCCCATTGTGAAATAGGTATAGGGGATTTCAAAAGCTGCGTCATCGGCATAGTTCGAAGATGGAAATTGTTTCAGAACGGACCGTAGGGTACTGAGCTTGGTTTCATTATCACCCTGCAAACCAAAGATCACACCGCGCTGGAAGAAGGCATAATCCTGATTAGGAGCCTTGCCATTGATCAGCTGATCATAGTATTTGTTTGCCCGACTGTAGTTGCGCAAGCACAGGTACGAATCGCCCAGACGTGCAATGACGTCGTACCGTATATTTTGATCCACCGTACTTCCCCCAGCAGCTAGAAAGCGTTCAAAATAATCGGCTGCCAGTTCAAAACGGTTATTTCGATAAGCCGCATAAGCTAAGCCATAATTGGCATAATTATATACGTCGCTGTTCCTTGCGGCAGGCAAACCCAGGAACCGGGAGAAGTTTTCTACCGCTTCTCCGAATTTGCGGACTTCATACATTGCCTCCGCTTTCCAGTAGGTGGCGAGAGCTGCCATTTCGGCATTGATCGGAAACTTTTCCGATCGCATAAACATAGATATGCTATTTTCGAAAGCGCGCTCGTTGTAAAACTCAAGTCCGCGGTAGTAAGTTACCTTTTGATAGATCGCATCGACTTCCCGGCCGCGCTCCTTTAACGATTCCAGCATGCTGACCCCAGCATGGAAGTTGGTTGTCCCCCGCAGGATTTCAGCCGATAGTGTTTCCGGACTTTCCTGTCTTTTTACACCCGGATCGATAGGTTTTACTTCCTGGGCGATATACTTCTCTAGGACTTTTTGTGCAGCTTGAGTGGAGTCCATGGCGAGCAGGACTTTAGCATAATTAAATAGCGCGTCGGCTTTCACTTGCCGGTCGAGATCCAGTTTTGTCGCTTTGACAAAGGCATTGCGTGCGGCTTGCTTATCACCGCTTTCCAGGGCGATGTGTGCCAACGTCATGACCGCTCCCTGATAAAAGGCGTCCGAAGGTTTAATCGACTCCAACATACCACTCGCTCTTTTATACTCACCGGCTCCATAAGCCAGATAGCCGATTCGGTAATTATCGATATTACTTTGCGAAGCGTCCGGATGGCGTTTCATCAGTTCATGGTAGTAAGCCTGCTTATATTTTTGCTGTGCTAAAAAAGTAGTGGTTGCGATCTGACGTAGCTCCGTCTCGATAGCGTCGCGGTTGATACGTTGCATATCCGGGCTCCGGCGCACCTTGACGGCATCGGCTAGCATAGGCCGGTAGTCACGTACAACATCGATGGAATCCATAGTTTGAACCTGTCCCCTACTTCCCTGCTCAATATGTTGCTGCTCTTTCTTATCTTGCTGTTCTTTCTTATCCTTCTGCTGTTTCTGAACTTCCTGCCCATACCCTGTAGCCAGCAAAGCCGAAAGCGTCCCCGTAAACAGGTATTTCAGGTAGTTGTGGCCGATTCTTTCTTTCAATATCATTGTTCGTCCGTATTTTTTGAGTTTTCCAAACGTTTTTTTGCCGAGGAGGCAATAGTGTAATCTTAACCTAATCAGTATAGCCAAAACTAAAGAATTCCAACCACATTAGGTAAATCGCAAAGAAAAAACTTATCCATCTCATTTCCGCGATTTAAAATAAAGGATCCCCTATTGTCCTGCTCCCTATAAAAAACTGACTTAATACAATAATGGAGCCAAGAAGAGAATAGGGGATAAATTAGAAATGGGCTCCTTGTTCCATTAGTTTCATCGAAAAGTGCGCTATTGAAGAATAGTGCTTAAAAAAGCCACATCGAGGAATATGGCTTTTCAACTTATATATTTTGAGGAATTGCTCCTATTGATAAGAATGGATAGACTTGGACACCTGCCAGATGCCGTTCTCGTAAACCAAGGTCACCAGATCAGTCATGCTAAAGCTGTCAAATTTCAATACAATTTTTGCAATCATATAATCTGCAGATTTTTCGACTATCCTGATATTGGTTTTACAGTTCATAATTTCTCCCCGCTGTTTTCTTAAAGATTCAATTACTGCCCGGCGTCCGTAAGTATGCAAATTGGAAGCCTGAATCTTTTGATTGAAATCTTGGGAAAATAACTGCTCTAGGCCTGCAGATCCTCCGGCTGTCGTTACCGCAACATAATGCTGCAAAGCAAAGTCTGCTGTGGAGAGATTAATGCTAACTTTTTCTGGTTTTGATACCGGTCTTTCAATTGCTATAGCAAATGACGATAAAGCAATTAAAGCTGCTGCTGTGAATGATTTTACGAATACTTTCATAATGTCTTTTGTTCTATTGTGTTAGTTTATATATCCTTACTTTTCGATTCAAAACTACGCTTCAATAGGTCACTAGCCTATGGACTTTAGACCAACGATCGTCGGAACTCGGTGAATAGCGGAAATGAAAAGGTAAGTTTTCATTTGCTATCCCGAAAAGTTTCTATACTAAGGCGTAAATAAAGAATGCAAGAACTATTTTAGCAGCTGCATGCCAAATACTATACCAGTGGGTATAATAAGCATATTTACGCTTACCAGCTCCCATAAGGGCATTTTTTAGATCTTCTTCTAAAAAATGAAATGTGCGCATACGAACAGTTTCGAAATAGATTGTCCGCATGCGCACACCGCATAGATAGCCATACAAAAGATTAATTATTCGTTGATTGTTGACCTATTTGGTTTTCTTTATCGGCATTTCATCTAGACTTTCTAAACTGAAGAAAACACCTTAACGTATTGAAAACAAAAAATAATGTTACCATAACAACTGAGAAAGTATCGGGATGATTTATAGTAGCATCTAAGCTATAAAGACCGGCAATGCTGATAAATATTGAAAAGATAATATCCATTTTGAGACTCAATCTCCTTTTGATTATATAAAAAGAATTTAACACTACTTTTACACTGATTGTGATATAAATAACAGCTAATAGTGCTGTAAATGCTAAGGGCCAAATCGATGAAAAATTATTAGGATCTATGCAAAAAACAAGTTGAAATAAAGCGATAAATAATAACATAAAAAAAAGTAACGTAACCTTTTCATTCGGTAAGGGCAAAAGCAAAAGTAGTATTATCGTAATGATATTAATTAGACCCCGATATTGTATGAGTTTTCTCTCTAAATAATTGTAGATCTCCATAAGTGTATATGTTAATATTCAAAGCTACCCCTCTTTTAAGATCAAAAATTTGACAAAAGGCAAAAAAAAGCCACATCTCTCGATGTGGCTCTACAACATATATATACTTGTTTGAAATGGCTCTTATTTATACGAATTGATAGATTTGGAAACTTTCCATTCTTTACCGTCGCGGATCAAAGTCACCAGGTCAGTCTTCGTAAAATCTTCAAATTTCAAAGTCACCCTGGCAACCATATAATCGGCAGACTCTTCGAGAATGTCAGTACTTACTGTACAGTTTAGCTTCTCGCCCTTTTGTTTTTTCAAAGATTTAACCACGTCCCCACGGCTATTGCTTTTTAAATTGGAAGCCTGGATCTTTTGGCTGAAATCTTCAGCAAATAGCTGCTCTACACCTGCTGATTCTCCTTCAGTCGTTACTGCAACATAATGGGTTAAGGCGAAATCTGCTGTTGACAGGTTAACATTTGTTTTTGCTGCTTTTGAGCCGGGTCCCTCAGCTGCCATAGCAAATGTGGATACTGCGATTAGGGCTGCTGCTGCGATTGTTTTTACTAGCGTTTTCATAATGTCTTTTGTTTATATTATCGTTTTATCTTCTTATTTGTTGACTCAAAACTAGGATTCTCTATGCCTCTAGGCTAACGGATTTAGATCAACACCCAACAAAACTCGGTGGATGGCAGAAATCGAAAGGTGAAAGTCAGTATACATAAAGAACTTATCCATTTTATTAGCAGCGTGCCAAATACTATACCAGTTGTCCATAGAGTTTAATTATGCCCTTTATGGCACCATAAAGCCCAACTGGTGTATTTTTCAAAAGAAGGGAATGTACGGATGCGAACAGTTTATAGTGATATTGTTCACATGCGTACATCTTATTAAATAAAAACTTCACACAGTTTCTTGCTTTTAATACCATCCAGAAAACTACTAGATAGCCTTGCAGATGTTTAATACATTATCGATGGATAGTATGGACGATAGAACAAAATCCATTTTTTAGAACTACATTCTACTTAACATGCTTTAGTAGGCAATTATGATAGTTCAAGATATTATGGAGACCAACAATATGTGGAGGTCCTATTGTATTCCATTCTGTACATACTGACAAACCGCCCCCTGGCGAAGATGAATAACTAAGGAGTTTTCATTTTTTACTTAACTATAAATTGATCAACCAATTAGATATTTCCATATTTTGGGCACGAACATTCTCCGTCCGCAAGCGAACAATATTGTTACAAGAATTCGCCTATCGTATTACAGTAAGCTGGTGGATACTTGCCGGCGCAGGAGTCATCGCTCTGCTAATCGCCATTCTCACACTATGTACAAGAGCAATAGCTGCCGCTCGAGCTAATCCTGTCAAAAGTTTAAAAGTGGAATAGACTTAAAGTGCTGGCATTGCTCGCTGTTTCCCATAAAACAATGAAGGACAATTAAAAAAGTAAGATATTAACCCTTAAGTCTTAAAATCGGGCTGTGGCATGAATAAGGTGGGTATAAAGCAGGATATTAATTGTAAAGCAAGTCTCTTTAAATAAACGTACAATATACATTTATATTAAAAAACAATCGTATCTTTATTTCTATAAATCTTTAGATTGACTGTTACCTTCACAAAAAGTCGTTTTTAAGATAATAACCTATGATGGATGAGGAATCGATAACTTTATCTGATATCGGAAATACTATATAAATATAGCTACTAACATGCCTAGTTTCACCAGACTCCTATATTCTCGTCAGGCCTTTTTCCTGGGATTGATTCTTATTTTTGTCCACAATAGTCTGCTAACTTTTGCACAATTCCGCAAGGATATAAACAAAGGTTTGTCCAACAGCTCTGTGAAATCTATCTTTCAGGATAGTCAGGGCTTTATGTGGTTTGGTACCTTCGACGGATTAAACAGATTCGACGGTTATAACATAAAAACATATAGAAATCAGTTAAATAACGACAACAGCATTCCGCATAATTATATCTATTGTATAGCAGAAGACCACAACAAAAAATTATGGATAGGAACTGGGCAAGGTATTGGAATTTACGACCGAAATTTTGACACCTTCTCCCGCTTAGATTACATAGATCAAAAATCAAAAAAAACATACCACCTCAATGCAGATACGAAATCTATTCAAATAGATATCGATAATAATATTTATATAGGTACAAACGGCTGGGGGCTATTTTACAAAAGCAATAAAGAAGCATACGCCAGACAGATCTCTTTTAAAGATTATAAATCTAACCTTTCCACCTTATACTACCATGTATCCGCTACGCATATCGATGCAACAGGCCAGTTATGGGTTTTTATAGAGGGTAGTGGGCTTTATACCTTCAATAAAAAAACATTACAGCTCTATCTTGTATCAAAAGCAATGACAAGCGCAACAAGTATGGTCAGCACAAATAACGGTGATCTTTTTATCAGCAACTATCAGGGGTTATATGTTTGGAAGATTAAAGACCGCCTACTTTCATCCTTACATCAACAGGTGCTTAAATCAAGCCAGATCAATAAACTGACGCTGGAAGGACAACATAAACTTTGGTTAGCTACACAAAACAATGGTGTTTTTATCATTAACCTTTCTGATGGAAAAGTGGAAAATAATAGAGATATCCAGGCCGTTCAGTCTTCACTAAACAGCAATATCATTTATGCAGTCTACATTGACTACCAACGTAAGATATGGATCGGTACCGGAAAGAGTGGTGTAGAAACTATTGATTACAATGGCTATAAATTCAACTATTTACAACAGAAACGTTATGGGGGATTTAATTTGCATCAAAAATTTATACGTTCTTTCGGAGAATATGACGGCAAGATCTGGATAGGTACCGAAGGAAATGGTCTCTATATATGGGATGCTAAGACCAGTCAGGTTCAATCTTTTCAAAAACAACCACAGCAATTACCAGACAATACTGTCAACAATATATTGACTGGAAATAATAATGATCTGTGGATAGCTACCGAAGGGGGTATCGCACGATACACCAAGGAATCAGGTTTTAAATACTATGCTTGCAGTAGCTCTAGTGGATATCTAAACAACAGTGTACAAGTACTTTTTAAGGATCAGGATAAAAAAATCTGGGCAGCGACATTTTCCGAAGGAAGAGTATATACCTATAATTCGACAGTCGACCGATTTGAAGTCTTCAGCGAAGATATCTATGATATCAATTGTATGATTGACGATTCAAAAGGTAATATCTGGATGGGGAATTACAATGAAATCATACAGGTTAACAAACGGACAAAAAAAAGCGCCAGATATATCATTGGAAAACCTGTTCGTGCCATTCACATTGGAAAAAATAACAACCTCTGGTTGGGAACAGAAGGCAAAGGACTGTTGTCATTTGATATACGTTCAAAAAAAATTGTCGAGAACTACTCCACCAATGAGGGATTGAGCAACAATGCTATACTTAATATTCTCGAAGATAACAAAGGAAGATTGTGGTTAAGTACCTTTAATGGCCTTTCGAAGTTCGATCCCTCCACTAGAAAATTTGTGAGGTACGAAGAGACCGACGGTCTCCAAAGCAACGAGTTTTCCTATGGAGCCGCTTTTAAGCTCAAAGACGGGCATCTTATTTTTGGAGGAAACAATGGCTTTAATATTTTCAACCCAGATAGCATCAACCTGAAAATTTATGAACCGGCTTTAGCGATTACGAACCTGAAAATTAACAATAGAAAGGTTGCTGATTTAACCGAGCTGGTCACGATTGGAAAAGAGAATACCATTCAGAAACTAACTCTTCCCTACAATCAATCAACATTCTCCCTGGAATTTGTAGCCCTCGAGTTTGATTCTCCACAAAAGATAAAATACAGATATCGATTAGAAGGTTTAGACAAAGTATGGAATGATGCTGGGGCTACCCGATCAATAAACTATAATGGCCTCCATGAGGGAAACTATATCCTACACGTTCAATCTACCAACTCCGAGGGCAATTGGACAAATAAACAGATCAAACTAGAAGTTGAGATTCTTCCACCTTGGTATAGAAGCTGGTGGGCCTATTTGTTCTATATCTCCGCTATTGCCTATCTTGGACTATGGTATCTACGCTATCGGAAAAAGCAAATCGCACTAAATTACGAGATACAGCTTTCAAAATTTACGATTCAAAAAGAAAGAGAGCTTAATGAGAAAAGGCATGCATTTTTCACAAATATATCACATGAATTTAGAACTCCGCTCACTTTAATTATTAATCCGATTAAAGATATTTTAAAGGCCAATAAGGAAGCAGAAGACAGATCTTCCCTTCAGGTGGTCCATAGAAATGCCAAAAGACTATTGAGTTTGGTGGATCAACTACTCGTATTCCGAAAAACCGAAGACGGTGCTGAACATCTCAAAACTAGCATTTTTGATATTCAAGGCTTTATCAAGGAAATATTTTTATATTTTTCTGCACAGGCAAAATTGCAAAAGATAGACTACCAGTTCTACCAAAATACAGATCCGATCTTTGTTAATGCCGATAAAGAAAAAATTGAAATCATCTTATGCAATCTCATATCAAACGCTTTTAAATTTACACCCACAAATGGAGCTATCCATATTTCCCTATCGCAACAAGGGAAAGAAATAATCATCCAGATCAAGGATTCGGGAAAAGGTATTCCCAATCATCTTGGAGATAGGATATTTGACAAATATTTTTCCGACCCACTTAATGGTCCAAAAAAACAAACAGGATTCGGTATTGGTATGTACCTTGCTAAAACTTTTGTTGAAATGCACGCTGGAACAATACGTTATAGCAGTTCAGCAATCGCGGGAACAACATTCGACCTCGCTTTGCCTATTTTGGCGCAACAAACCCTAGCTGAAGAACCATTGGCCGATCTCAATCACAGCGGCGAATCGGGGATTCAAATACTATACGATTCACAAATATTGGAGCCAACTATTCCCCAATTCCCAACCTCCATATCCAGCAAACAATTCAGTATTTTATTAGTTGACGACGACGACGCCATACGAAGCTATCTTGCCGACATTTTTAAGGTAGAATATACGGTTTATAGTGCCCACGATGGTGCTCAAGCACTTGATATGATCCAAGAAAAACAGCCCGACCTGGTGATAAGTGATATTATAATGGAAGAAATGGATGGACTGTCACTTTGCAAAGCGATAAAGTCCAATGCTTTGCTGAATCATATCCAAGTGATCCTACTCACTTCAAGCACCTCTGATAGCACCAAATTGGCCGGAATACAATATGGTGCCGATGACTATATTCATAAACCTTTTGATTCTGAAATACTGCTGCTCCGCGTCAGAACATTACTACAGAACAAAAAGAACTTACAGGATTTCTTCTTTAATGCGATCACTTTGCAGTCCAACGAACTAAAGATTTCAATTACAGATAAACTATTGATAGAACGGTGCATAGAACTTATTGAAGAAAATCTACTGGAAGAACTGACTGTAATAAGCCTTGCCGAAAAGGCAGGAATGAGCCATTCAACGCTCTATAAAAAAATTAAATCGATTTCAGGAAAATCGATCAATGAATTCATCAGGTCGGTACGGCTCAAAAAAGCAGCAGAAATGCTGATATTGACAGACTCAAAAATTAATGAAGTTGCCAACTTAACAGGATTTTATGACCAGCGTTACTTTAGACAGCAGTTCAGCAAATTATTTGGACATACGCCATCCGAATATGTCAAAAAGTACCGAAAAGCATTTCAGAATGAATTCCATGTCGATCGTCCATAGTTGGAATTACAGGAATTGTAATGCCTCAAGTCCTTCCGCCAAAATAATAGAAATAAAAGCAATAACTGCTAGGAGCTTCTGATTATTCGATAGGTTTTATAACAAATGAAAATGAATAATCTTTATAGGGCAGCGTATATTCCTTAATCGGCCATGCTCCCCAGCTGTTTATACCGCCAACCCCCATTTGCCGGAAGTCGATATTGATCTGTGTTTGCTTTCTTTTGACCAGATCGGCAGCATGACGCTGCCGCCGTTTAGGGCCATCATCCAAATCCCGGTCAAAATAGTGCAGAGCACTCATACTAAATGTGGAATCCGCTGTGAACAGCAAGCCTCGGCCATGTTTATTTTTCAATTCCATCCACCTGACATCGGTCTTATTACCTGTCTCCTGAGGCATCACATAAGGGAAATACTGTTGATCGACCGTTTGCTGATAGAATCCGATATGTGACGAAAAATTACGGTCTATATAGTTCTCCACTGGTCCCCTGCCGTAGTAATTGATTTCATCAAAGCCCGGTGGCGTGATCCATTGCATACCGAAACGAGGCAAGACCGCGACGTTTTTTGAGGTATCGGCTTTGAATACCTGGGAAATGCGCATTTCACCCGATTGATTAATACAATATACCATTTCTAACTGCCCATATACTTGAGGCATTTTATACGTCGCATGTATGTAGGCCAGATTATCGACAAATTCTGATTTAATTTCCAATAGGTCAATTGAATCGGTAACCTGCTTCCAAGATTTGAGCTTTTCAGGTGTATTTGCACCAAAATCATTATCATTTGGTGCCCGCCAGAAATTAGCCTTAAACAAAGATTGTTCATCGATAAAATCCTGTCCCTTGTAGTTATATTTTGTCAGCCACCCTGATTTAAGGTCAAACTCAATCAGTAGCTGCTTTGCAGCGACTATAAGATTTCCTTTTTTTCGTTCCGTATTTATTTTCCCATTCGCTAAAATTGTCGTGTTGGGCTGGAAAACTCCTCCCAGGGACAGTTGCTCAGTTGCAACAATATGTCGTATGGGAAGTAAGGCATCGGCCTTTTTCAACCGATAAGTCAGATTCAAAAATTTTTCTCCCGGCAAATCTGTTTCATAGGGAATAGATATTTTAACTGACTCTTGTGGCAATACTTTCAAATTATTGATCAAACCAGATTGCACATTCTTTCCATCAACAACAAGCTCCCATTGAAGTTCAACATTTTCAAGTCCAGTGAAAAAACGTTCATTGTAAATCTGTACTGTTTTGTCGCTCAAGAGAACGCTATGAATGTCCTGGTAGACTTTCTTCATCTCCCAAGCATGAGGATAAGGTGTTCTATTCGCATAAAAAATTCCCTTGGAAGCATAGTTCCAATCCGTAATAGCCTCTTTAGGTTCATAATCACCGCCATAGGTATAAACCGTATCGCCTTTAGCATTGATCTTAATAAAACATTGATCGACAAAATCCCAGATATATCCGCCTTGAAATATTCCTTTATTTGCCCGAATGATATCCCAATAATCCTTAAAGTTGCCCAGCGAGTTTCCCATAGCATGTGCATACTCACATTGAATAAAAGGACGCTGAGGTTTAGGATTTCGTGCCGCATAATTTTTCATCGCTGATGGACTTGCATACATCGGCACAATAAGATCTGTATTCCAGTCAAACCTTAATTCACCGTAATTGTTTACCGCTCTTTCATATTGTACGGGCCTACTTTGATCCAGCTCTTTCATACGGAGATAAGTCCGATAGAAGTTGTAACCATTCCCCGCTTCATTACCCATACTCCAAATAATGACACTAGGATGATTTCGGTCGCGCTGTATAAGACGTTCGGCACGTGCAACATGTGCCTTTTCCCATGTCGGTCTATTCGCCATCGTATAAGACAGATCATAGCCCATACCATGAGACTCAATATTAGCCTCATCAACAACATAAAGACCATATTGATCACAGAGCTGCAACCAATATTCTGTATTGGGATAATGACTGGTACGTACCGAATTAATATTGAATTTTTTCATTAACTGCACATCACGCAACATCGCTTCCTTCGAAATCACATGTCCAGTTACCGGGTCCGTTTCATGTCTGTTTATTCCCTTAATAAGTATAGCTTTTCCATTAACGAGCAGCTGCCCATCTTTGATCTCAACTCTACGGAAGCCCACACGTTGCGGAATAACCTCAATTATTTTCCCCTTATAATCTTTTAAGGTAACAATTACCTGATATAAATTTGGCCGCTCGGCAGACCATAAAGCAGGTCTATCAATGTGCATCGCCATATTCATTTCCTGCCCTCTCAGTTGTGTAGATTCCCTTGTGATAAGCCTGTCATTTCTATACAGCGCAATCTCTGCAGTGAGATCGCTCTTACTAACTTGATTTAAGATCAGCCTTGTCTTTAAAATCCCTTGATCAAATGAATCGTTGACTGTGGGCGACAATTGAATATCGCTTACATGTATCGGCTCTCTTACCGTCAGATAACAGTCGCGTGTTATCCCGCTTAAACGCCACATATCTTGATCTTCCAAATAATTCGCTACTCCCCAGCGCATCACACGCATGGTAATCAGATTTTTTCCTTTTCTCAAGTACTTTGTCACTTCAAACTCGGAAGGTAGTTTGCTATCTTCTCCGTAGCCGACATACTGACCATTTACCCAAACAGATAAATTCGATTTGGCCGCACCAATATGGAGAATAACAGGTCTTCCATTCCAATTTTCAGGTATGGCCACTTGTCGACGGTAAACAGCTGTCGGATTGAAATTCATCGGGACTACCGGGGGATTTGGTTTTCCGATCAAATAAGTAAATTCAAATCCTGAGGTTGTATACATCGGAAAACCATAGCCATTGAGCTCCCAGTTTGCAGGCACCTGAAAATTGTCCCAGTTTCGATCATCATAAGTCAATGCTTCAAAGTTAGCAGGCAACTCTGAAGGACTATTTGCCCATTTAAATTTCCAAGAACCATTCAAACTCATATAGGCCGAAGATTCGCGCCAATCAATGTTACTGATTTCAGTTGCATTTGGAAAAGTGACAAAATCCGTATGCATGGGAAGCCTATTTTCTTCGGTAATCGTTTCATCCAACCAGGGAATGCCTTTTCGGACGACAGTATCCTGCTGATACTTTTTACTTTCCTCATGTGTTAATGTAACACTGGACTGCGCATGCAGCAATGCGAAGACAAAACTAGACAACAGCAGCAACACAGATTTAGTCACTATTTGCATTTTTTATATTTTTTATGAATAGATAATCAATTCGAAAAAGCATCCAAATCCCATTGATCCTTCCAATTTATCTGTACTTTTCCATTCTCAAGATCAATAGGTAGCCAGATATACCGACTATCCTTAAGATCTTTGGGGTTCCAGCGGTCCGCCATGAAAATAAAAGAATCCTTTTTTCCAGCAATAGGAAGTACATATGTGGACTGGCCTCCAAAGGTTAAAGCCGAATTTGGTCCCTTCATCGGATCCCCAAGAGATTTCCAAGGGCCAAAAAGGTCATCAGCGACATGGATCTCCGCACGATTTGGTGCCCATCCGGTACATCCGCTGGTTATCAGGTAATACTTATCTCTATGTTTGAACAATGCTGGTGCTTCCCTATGATTCCGAAAGAGTAAGGAATCTTTCGCTGTCACATGGAGATAATCATCAGTCAATTGAACCATGCGTAAGGCATAGTTTTCGTCGGATGAATAGATTTGATAGGCCTTACCATCAGTGTCTACAAATAAGCCCATGTCCCTTGACATATTGGTGTTGGGCCTAAAACTATGGACAAATTGAAATGGACCAATAGGAGACTCACTTATGGCGACGGCTGCCCTTGCTGCTGCATACCCCTGTCCTTTCAACTCCAGATGAAACCACATCACATATTTCTTCAGTTGCTCATGGTAGATAACCTTGGGCCGTTCCATGATACAGCCCCAAGCAATATCACTTGTGGAATCCACACTCGGCACCAACGCTAGCCCTTCAAACTTCCACTTATGCAAATCATTGGATGAATAAACATTCACTCCCTGTGACGTCGTTCCGCCTCTTTTTTCACCGTACCAATAATAAGTTCCATTTTGATAGAGCACTCCTCCTCCATGTGCATTGATCACGTCGCCGGATTGGTCCTTCCATAGTTCTCCTGGTTTAAAACTTCCAATCACTTCGGATTTCTTTTTTTGGTAAACCCTTACATAATCAATTTCATATTTTGCAGGAAGTAGGTTGGGATCTATCTTGCCACCATTGATACCGCCGAGTGCCAAATTTAAAAGCAGATAATGGGGTTGGGTAAAAGGATTGAATCCAGTACCATCCCGATTGACCAACTGGTCCATGGAAACGCGGATCATTTCTATATCATCTACATAAAGCGCAACTGCCTCTTCATCCCAAACCATTCGCCAAATGTGGAACTGTTCGGCCCAAGCTTTCCCACCGAGATCTTTGACCGCTTTTGTCTTACCAAACCAATGGGCTTTCCAACGCTGGTCGGTGCCGGTCGCAATATTAGCCAATATGTTACCGCGGTAATACTCCATGATATCAATCTCACCATTGGATGGCCATTCTTTGCTTGTACCTAAGGTCCAGAATGCAGGCCATAGGCCTTCACCTACAGGTATACGCGCCCGGATCTCAAAAATCCCATATTTCCAGCTTTGCTTTCCCAACGTATTGATCGAAGCCGACGTATATTTTATGTTTTTACGGCTGGTAATCCAATCCTTACTACCCTTTAGAAATCCAGGATGATCACGCTGTTCCTTTTTGGCTTCAATAATCAACAATCCATTTCGACAATATGCATTATCCCTCTGATACCATTGTTCCTCGCGGTTACGTTTAAAACCCAGTTCGTAGCTCCATTTATTGGTATCGAGAGCACCAGTATAATTAAATTCATCCGACCAGACTAATTCATATTTCGATGGGATGGGCTGTTGACCGCTTGCAGCAAAATAACTTGACAGCAAACTAAGACAGATAAATAAAAGTTTTTTCATTATTCATTTTAGTTTCTTTGAGCTAATATCTTTTTGATTATCTATAACAAAAATATCCCCCTTTTTTATAGAAATCGAGGGGGATATTGAGTAAAAAAGAGGGATATATTCGTATTTGTGTAATAATGAGATGACACATATCCTATTTAATCTTTCCTAAAGACCAGTTGGAGCAGTTCCACTGACGAGTGACCATCCGGGATTTTGATAAATAACGGAATTTTCTGCCGTTCCATCATCCGAAGCCAACTGAAAATGTTCTGTAGCAATCGGCGAAAGGTAATGTGCCATGGCGAATTTCACGCCTGCATAAGACAATGCATTGCTTCGGATTTCCAACGGTCTGAGGTATTCACTCCTTGCAGGATCTGAAACGACAGACTTATCGTTGGTCGCGCCATAAATTAACTGACCCGATGTATACCAATCTTTCATCGGTCCCCAGAGTTTAAAGCCTTCAAAATGATCCGCTGTTGTTATCAGTTGGTCCATCGCGCGCCAGCGCTTGAGATCCATCCAACGTAAACCTTCTGCCATGAGTTCGCTTCTGCGTTCGCGACGTATATTATACAACGTAGGCGATATAAACTGTCCGGCAGAATAAGCCCCCCAATCTTTCTTCTCCTTATCCATCTGTGTTGCTGCAATGGTCGCATTGAAATCTGGATTGACCTTTGCCCGTGTACGCAAAGAGCGCCAATAGGCTTGTGCCTTCGTATCTAAATTCTGATTCTTTTCATAGCAGGCTTCCATATAATTCAGGTAAGCTTCCGTCGCTCTGAAAGTAATGCTACCGGTAAATCCCTGTCCGTTGAGGGTTTGCAGACCATCGTAAGAAATACCTTTACGAATCGTATAACCTGTTGTGTAACGCCGTTCCCAATCGGTATCGTACACAGTCGGCGTGGGCTCTATAAGTGTATAATGTGTACCTTGACCAATATTGACCAATACATTCTTTTGACCAGGTTCTTTTAAAAATAATTGCAAGCGACCATCACGATTTTTTCGAACATCCGCAATATAATTATCTCCTGCATAGCCACTGCCCGAAGCGTAAATAGGCAGTCCATTAGACATAAGAAAACTTTCTACGAGTCCACGGGTCAATCCGACTGCATAATTTCCGCGCTGTGCATAAACGGGTACATTGTGAGTTACCAGACTTTGATTATATTGGCGCCACAGCAATACCTCACCATAACTGGACATATCCACAGCACCGAACATACTGAAATAAGGATTTTCATTGTTGGCAGATTCTATAATTCCTGTATTATTTTCCAATTGAACATTGTCAGCAACAGCAGAAGCCGATTCCATCGCCTGGGTCAAAAAATAATCGATTTCTCCAGCAATACTTCCTGTCGGAAATGCGTAGTTGCTATTATATGATTTTGCTGCACCCGGCCAGTCTGGTCCTTTCGGAACAAATGCCGTCCCACTAAAATATTTGAGCCAAGTACCTTCATACAAAGCAACCCGTGATTTGAATAGCTGAGCAACATTTTTTGATATCCGCTGTTTTTTACCGTCAGGAGAATTTTGGTTCAGCAATGTGATGGCTGAGTCCAGGTCTGAAAGAATAAAACGTGCAACTTCGTTTCTTGGCGATCGCTTGCTGGCTTCTACTAAAATATTTTTGTCCTTATCCGACATCACATTGCGGATAATCGGAAAATCGCCCAAAGCTTGCAATTTTCCAAAATACACGTAGGCTCTTAAAAAATAAGCTTCACCGATATAATGCGAGATATTACTTGAATTTCCCAAAATGCGATTTTCCTTCCATTTTGGGACAACAGTATTTATAAAATAATTCATTTGATAAATACTTGAAAAATCCCAGTCGCCGCCACTTGACCCAACGCGCCATTGGCCTGGAATAAATTTGTTATCCAGGTTAGGAATGGCCATATTGTCTGTGTTTCCATCAATGCCGAAAGTACCGAATGACCAGTTTCCATGTGAAGGAAATAGCCCCGCATATTGATTTACCGTATAGGCAGCCAATTGTGACTCCTCATCCAGATAAGCTTCGGGTATAATGGACGATGGAGGAGCAATATCCAAGTATTTATTGCAGGAAACTAGACTTATCAGAGCAACAACCCCCAGTTGCATCAATCTAAAAATATTATTGTTGAATTTCATAATTAATCGACTTAAAATGTAACACTTAAACCTGCAGACCAAACCTTAGTCAATGGATAGACAGTTCCATTGCTTCCACCATCGATAGTTTCGGGATCAAACATACCTGCTACGCTAGAACCTGTCCAGATATTTTCTCCTGACACGTATACACGTAAACGCTCCACACAAAAACGTTTGGTTGTCGTTTTTGGTAAAGTATAGCCCAATTGAATATTTTTTATACGGATATAGGCCGCGTTCTGCAAAAATCGTGTCTGTGGCTGTTGGTTTTTGGAGGTACCAAAAACGGGACGAGCATAGTAAGCATCAAGATTTTCACCCAACGGATTGTCTGCCGTACGGAAATAATCAAGATGATCTACTAAGCCCGTGGACCACCACTTTGAAGTCGCTCCCCAAAAATAGTAGCCCCCTTGCCAGTAGTCACGTTTCATGACACCTTGCATGAAAATACTAAAGTCAAAATTTTTGTAATCCGCATTGAGATTCAATCCAAAGGAATAACGCGGTGTACTGTTTCCAATCACACGACGATCTCCTGGGTCAGCCTCGGTGTTGCTTCCACCATCTATTTTTCCATCGCCATTAAGATCCGCATACATGATATCTCCGCCACTCCATTGCGTTCCTAAGGCATTTTGCCCTCCATTAGGCAATGTTGCCAAATGTTGACTCATCTGTTCTTCGGACTGTGCTATTCCTATTGTTTGATAGCCCCATATCTCACCCAATTTTTGACCTTCTCGATAAGTTGACAATGAACCTATTGCATTGGGATATCTTGTTACTGTTGTAGAATAATCTGACAAAAGGAACTTTGCTCCATATGCAAAACCACTCGCTGTACGATCGTTCCAGCCTAAGGTAGCTTCAAACCCTCTTGTTTTTAAATCCGTATTATTGGTTTGGGGAACAGTAGTGCCCAACGTAATTGGCAACTGCGGAGCGGGCCCTACCATATCAAATGTTTTTCGTTCGAAGACCTCAAAAGATCCAGAAAGTCGATTATTTAAAAAGGCAAAATCGACTCCTAAGTTCTTGGTATTGATGGATTCCCAGGTCAACAAAGCACTTACCAGACCTGGAGCCGAAGCCGAATTTGGTCGCGCGTTATTAATCAGCCAAGCACCGTTGGCGGTTCCCGTTGGTTGCGTAACATAGGTCGGATACCAGACATCGGTATTTTGATTTCCCAACTCTCCATAAGAAGCTCTCAGTTTTAACAGGTTGATAAATGGAGCCGACTCTTTAAGGAAGTTTTCCTTGGCGATGTTCCATCCCGCAGAAACGGAAGGAAACCAACCCCAGCGGCTATCGCTGCGGAAACGTGATGAGCCATCATAGCGTAAATTTGCTTCTAGCAGATATTTTTCAGCATAATTGTAATTCAATCGACCAAAGAAACCTGCTGTAGCCCATTTTTGATATTCACCGGACACAGAAGGTACAACAGGTTTTCCATTGATATCTGTTCCGGAGGTCAAGTTCAATACCGGTTGATCTGGGATAATTATCCCATCACGTTGTACACCAAGATTGCGATAAGCTGTATGTTCAATCTGTCCACCGACCATAACCTTGAAATGATGGTCACCCCAGCTCTTATCGTAATCTGAAAAAATATTGATGTTATAGTAGTTTTCTTTTAAACCAAATTCGTACACATTTGACGAGTTTTTATACAGATAGGGATCGCCATTCACGTCATGGTTGTAAAGGCGCTGCGAGTCCCAATGACGGAATTGTGTCGTGGTTCTATAGTTAAAATTACCCGTCGTGCGCCATCCTTTAATTGGTTCTAGTATCAGTTGTAATTGTTGGTAGATATAGTCCTTACTTGATTTGTCCTGGCCCCCTTCTTTCATGGCAAGTGCAGGTGAGGGAGAACTGAATAGGTATCCATTCGGATCATAAAGTGGTAAGGTCGGCCATCCCTGTCTACCCAGATCGTCATAAAAGCTACTAGTTAATGCCGCAGGACGATCGTAGTCTTCACGCACCAATCGCGCGTTGTAATTAACCTGAAAGATCTCAGATACTTTAGAATTGATTTTAGCGGCAACCGAATAACGATCATAATGATCCGTATTAAAGGCCATTAACCCTTGCTGTTTCATTAAATTACCTGAGAGGTAATAGGTTGTTTTTTCAGTCCCTCCATTGAGGCTAAGGTTATGTTCATGGGCAAAAGCCTGATCACGATACATCACATCAAACCAATCGTTATTGTCGTTGCCATAGGCATATCCTTCAGCCCAATACAACTTATTATTAGGATCGACAATGGTCGAATTTTTTAGTGTTCCATTTTGGTAATCCAAGATACGTTGGAGATGCTCAGCTGAGAAATGCGGCGATCCCCCTGCATTGACTTCTGCCTGATTGAAGTATTGAGCAAAGGTATAGGAATCCATCATCTTAGGCATCAATGTGGGAGCATTCATTCGAAAGCTATTGTTATAATTTACCGAGGTACGTCCTGCCTTCCCAGATTTTGTGGTGACCAAAATAACGCCAAAAGCAGCTCTAGAGCCATAAATTGATGCAGCACCCGCATCTTTTAATACAGACACACTTTCGATATCTTGAGGATTTAGTGCGGCCAATGATCCTTCTGAGCCATCAATTAGAATTAATGGCGCCGACGATGAAGTTCCAATTGTACCTGTTCCTCTAATATTGATTGATGGATTAGTTTCCATGGTTCCCGAATTTTGGGAAATATTTAGACCAGGTGCCAATCCTTGTAGTGCTTGAATAGCATTCCTTACAGGCCTATTTTCCAATTGTTTGGCATCCACAACTGCAACAGAACCGGTCAGGTTTGTTTTTTTCTGGGACCCAAAACCAACCACGACCACTTCATCTAAAACATCCCCATCCGAAATATTTAGCTGTACATTAAGTTCATAGTTTCCCTTGCTGGTCTCTTTTAGCTGGTTGAATTCAAAACGCTGCTTGGCATAACCAATAAAGGTAAATTCTAAAGCCGTAACTGTGGTAGCGCTTAGGATATATTTTCCCTGCTTATCTGTTTGCGTTTGTATTGTAGAGCCGATACTTTTAATGGTTACCCCTGCCAATGGCTTGCTATTTTCGGTGACCTGCCCCCGTATAATTATTGACTGTGCATAAGCCTGCTGTAAGCCTAATAGTAAAAAGCAAATACAACATAGCCAGCACTGGTGTAATAATGTTTTCCTTTTCATAAGTAAAAACTGTTTAGTAATTAAATAATATTTTGATGAAGAGTATCATTGCAATATCAGATGGAAATATTGCGTTTCATAGGGAATTCAAGGATCAAATAATCCACATTTCACTGGTAAATTCATCATAATTAAAGTTGGTTATTTAGCTCTTTTGAGCTTTACCGGCTTACTTTTCTCGCACATATTATTTAATGCACTTAACAGAAACTATTATTGTAATCAGGCAAACGCTCTTGGTTATTAAAAACATAGTCAATACAATAAAATGTCGTATTGACACTTGCAATATTATCAAAAACGTTACATAGAAAAGGGGGTAAAATCTTCTTTTTTTAAGGGGTAAATTCGTCAAATTAGGCTCTTTGACAGCATGAGCGTATATTTCGGTTTAGACTGACAGGTTATTTGATAGATGATGAGCATCAAACCATAGTATAAAGAAAACTCGGTGAATGATTGAAAATAGAGTATAAAATATCAAACAAAAAAGCGGATAACATAATTGCTATCCGCTTTATCACAAATACTCACGGTTATGAGTCTACCCCAATTACAAATCATTCAACCACTTGTTGACCTCATCCTGAGTTTTACCAGTTTTCTTTTGAAGTTTACCGACCAGTTCGTCTTCTTTACCTTCGGCATATAAGAGATCATCGTCAGTTAGATCTGCGTATTGTTGTTTTACTTTACCTTTGATTTCATTCCAACGGCCTTTCCATGTCAATTCACTCATAATATTTTTCCTTTCTTTGTTTAATATTAGAACACTGTCACTTTAACAATCGTTTAAAAAATAATGTTATAAAATGTTAATTTTCCAGCATGATTGCATTCTGCATGGCGAAGGATTTGCATATGATTATTTACGTTGACAATTAGCTGTCCATGCCTTACCATCTTTGGTATATCCGATTGTCAATTTACCAGCATCAATTCGTATAACGCCTGTACCAGCGGAACCAATGTTGACCAAAACATTATCTTTCTTTTCGAAATCTACACCGTTCAGATTAGGAATCCCATTTCCAAAAGCGAAATTATAAGTATCCCCAACTTTCGTAACTGTAACTGTTCCTTCGGCAGCGGCAACATCATTCTCATTGTTACTTAAATCGTCAAAGGCAATATTGCCCTCATATTTCCCGATAAAAAGATCATTGTCCGAAGGATCGTCATCTTTACTACAAGAAGTAAAACCGATGACTACGGTTAAAATTAGCATACCTAATCCTAATGTTTGAATTAATTTTCTCATACGTTGATGTGTTAATGTGAATAAACATTTTTATAAAGCTGAGTAAAATTCAAACTTTATGCCATTTCATACATAACGATGAACACATAGGTATCCGCCCTTCAATAAAGGGTATAAATACACAACGAGGGTATTTATACAAAAAATAGTTGCTTTTTTAATCTTATCACGAATAACGATGAATTTTAGTAGTTTTGGGCAATACAACCATTACGTCTTTATTGATTATGAAATTGTTTTCCGTATTTCTATTTTTTGCTCATCTTACAGTCCTGTACTATACAAAATATAGGAACGAAAGAAAAAAATTCCCTCTATATCAATACATCTATTCCAGCTCGGACTTCGCTGGCTATATCAACCGAAGATGCAAGTCAATATTCCATTGAGGCGACAGAGAAATCGAACAGCAGTCTAAAGCTCCAAACCGAAACTCAGAATATCAAGATGGAAAAGAATAAAAAATATAGCTTGAATATTGCTGAAAAAGAAAGTATAAATATCATCAATCAATCAGACCAACTAGCTAAAATTCAATTAAGGGTATTTAATCATAGCTCCAAAATCATTCAGAAAACAGATCAGATTAAATAAGATACTATCAAAATTTTCCTCACTTGGACTGCACGGGCTTTATCGCTATATTCATTTATTCCAAGCCTACACTATGGAAATCAATTATGTGCCTCATAAAAACCCAATCACCTTATCTGGCTAAGGAAACAGTAGTATAATGTTTTTTTTTTACTTTGTCCTATTTTATATAACCTCCTCTATATAGTTTGTTCTTCGTATCATCTCAATAACTTCAAAATTGGCTCCTAAATGCTATTCATGTAAAAAGCCACATCTTTCAATGAGGCTCCTATTTATATATTTAGTTGAAAAAGCTCTTATTTCAATTTTTCCTTAGCAAAGGATGCAATTTATCGTAGTCACCCCAATCACCGAAACCTGCAAAATTAAGTTTTTCACTCCATGAAACCATCGTTTTGCAGTCAAAACAAATCTTAGCAACTCCAATACATTGTTTATTTTTATAAAAAACGAGGATATCCCTAAACTCATGTATACATGAACTTTCAACATTGTCCTTTCGAACCTTTAAAAAAAATAAAGAGTCTATAGGTCTATAAAGGGACTTATCAACTAAATTGCTCGCATATCCAATTTCCTTCAAATGGGACAACAATGAAATATTGACCTGATTATCCGACAATACAGATAACAAAAGTTGTTCTTTTTCAGATTTATTATTTTTGTCTTCCAATTCACCTATTTTAAACAGATCAATATCGATTGAATAATGTTCTAGTGAATCAAAAGCAGCCAATTTGGAGATTCGATTGTCGTCTTTACTTCCATTTGCAGAATCGGTGCGCTCCATGCAACCTTGAAACCCCGTAAAACTAAAAGTTAGGCTTCCTACTATAAAAAATAGTATTCTTTTCATATCGATAAAGGTTACACTGATGTTCAATTTCTAAAAATAGACAATTACACTCTTAATAATATCTCATATTACCGAAAACTAATAATTTAATCTGTCACTCTGAACATTGCAGGGATAGCTTAATCATACTCTTGTTTAATCGCGATTCCTATTTACTGTAAAGTCATTCCTTATGCACAGATTCTAAAGATTAATTCTGTATCAATTAAATCAGTATCGAAAAACCTTATTTTAGCTGCATCTTTAATCAAAATGCGCCAAAGTACGATGGATATTTTTTCAAAAAACAGTATTGATATCTTCTATGATGTAACGAATAGCGAGTTTGAGTATTTAAAAAACTTCTTTCATTATAAAAAATATAAGAAAGGAGATTTTATCATCAAGCAAGATGAGCTTGTTACCGAAGTATATTTTATTGTATCTGGGCTCGTCAAATTATTTTACTCCGACAGGCAGGCGAAAGAGTTTATAATATCATTTGCCTTCGAAAACTGGTGGGAAACCGACTTTTCAGCATTTTACAATCAATCTAAAGCTGTTTTAAATCTTCAGTGTATTGAAAGTACCACAGTATACGGTTTACATTATGCCGATTATTTACAGATGCTGGATAGCTGCCCGCAATTAATTAGGTACTTTCATAACAAATCTATAAATGGCCACATTGCCAATCAAAAAAGAATATTATCACTGCTTGAACTATCTCCGAGGATTAAATATGAACAGTTTATAAGCGCCTACCCACAATTAGTACAAAGAATTCCCAAATCTATATTGTCCTCCTATCTGGGCGTCTCACGCGAGACGTTAAGCAGATTATATAACAATAGAGATAAAAAGTGATTTGAATCACAGCAATCATTCAAACGGGAATGAGACTTTTGTATCAGAAACATTCAGGCAATAGTTTTAAACAATTAAAAGATGGAAAAACAGACAATTAATCCCTGGACTTGGCAAGAAGCCCGAAATTATGCCCAGGCAGTTGAAGTAAAAAACGTAACCGGAACCTTATATGTCTCCGGTCAAACCGCAATAGACAAACTTGGCGTATCGAGCATAGCTAATATGCGGTCACAATTAACTGATGCAATACAGAATACCGAAAAAGTAATTCAACAAGCTGGTTATGAACTGGAAAATATCGTACGCTTAAATATTTATACCACCTCGACAGCCGAACTCTTTGAAAATTTTGATATCCTTCAAAACTGGATTACCAAAAATAGAATCAAACAGTCCTCCACAGTATTGGAAGTCAAAGCATTATTTGAAACACTAAAGGTTGAACTCGAAGCAACTGTAGTTAAATAAGAATAACTTTTGCACAATAGAAAAAACAAAAAATTATAATTTAGATACAACTAAGGCAAGAGAAAACGATGCGGGCTTCCAATCTGCCCTATGCACAAAAACGTTTATAGAAGCATATAGGCGTATAAGTTACGGACCTGGACAAATAACAAATATTGCGCAATCGTGTGCGCTTAAACAAAAAGGGAATAGATTTGCTCAACTATCCATTGTTTACTAATATTGTCCATTAATCATGTACAAAACGCAAACAATAGAGGAGAGAGAACTGCTGCAAGAGCTACAGGAGGGAAACGCCATAGCTTTTCAGAAACTCTATAACAATTATTTTGCACTATTATACCTTCATGCAACCCGTAAACTACAAGATCGCGAGGCTGCTAAAGATATAGTACATGACTTATTTACTTCAATTTGGCAAAACAGGTATACGCTCTCAATCCATGGAGAAATATCCGCCTATCTTTATAGTGCCATACGATATCGTGTAATCGACTATATGGCCAAAGAACAGTCGAGAACCAGCTATCTGGCGTCCTTACCTCCAGTCACTGCACATCACACCGGAGATACTGACCATTCCCTACGGGAGAAATTACTCCGGGAACAAATAGAAAACGTACTTCACAAGCTATCTCCACGTGTGAGGGAGGTTTTCGAACTTAGTAGAAAGCACTATCTCAGTCACAAAGATATCGCCAAAAGGCTCAATCTATCAGAACATAGCGTCCGCAGTTATATGAAAGAAGCTTTACGCCTTCTTCGCAGTAAATTAGGAAGCTTACTATGGATAGGCTTCCTATTTTTTTGCAAAAATTTTTAATTCCCCCCCCCTCCCCCCTCCGTTCGTCCGTCATATAGAAGTAACCAAATTATTGCATCATGACGAACCAAAGGAATTCAGATGGATCTTCTTTGCTAAAGAAATACCTGGAAGGAAAATGTACAGCACAAGAAAAAGCATTGGTTGAAGAATGGTACCTCAACCTCGGTGATCATAAAGTTCCAGCGGACAATGAGATGATTGCTGATCTAGCGGAACTGCAAAAGAGATTAAAACGAATAACTGCAAATCAACCTTATGCTAAGGGTTATATCATAGCTCTTGCAGCAGCTATCCTTGCCTTTTTTACAATTGGAGTAATTATATATTCACAACGGAATAATGATCAGCAAAACAAACATGAGCTTTTTGTGGACGATATCACACCCGGTAGCAACAAAGCGCTGTTGTCAATCGATGGTCAACCAGCAATTGCACTAGATGGAAAAAATGGCGGTATTGTTTCAAAAGATAATTCGGTAGGATATAACAACGGAACTACAATCACTGAAACAGAACATGTTAAAACAATTACACTTTCGACGCCAGCAGCGGGACAATTTGAGGTGATACTTTCAGATGGAACCAAAGCATGGTTGAATGCATTATCGTCCATCACTTATCCAGCAACTTTTACCGGTCACGAAAGACAGATTCAACTGACCGGCGAAGTTTACCTAGAGGTCGCTAAAAATGCACAGAAACCATTCGTCATCCATACAGCACAACAGCGGATTGAAGTTCTGGGTACAAGTTTTAATGTTAACACCTATAACGACAATGGCTACACCTATACGACATTAGTCAATGGAAGTCTACGTGTGACGGATACAAAGACAAGACATCAAGTCCTCTTAAGTCCGGGCCAACAGGCAATTGTTAATGGAAAGGACGCTATCGAAGTTTCCACCAACGGTATTGAAGATAGCTACACTTGGAAGGATGGTCTTTATGTGCTACATGAAGAGACTTTAAGTCAATATGCGCTAAAAATCGAACGTTGGTATGATGTTGAAGTCGACATGGGGCCTTATGGCAATCGGAGGTTCTCAGCGATTATTCCCAGAGATGCCAAATTATCAGAAGTATTACAAGCTATTGAATTAAAGTCAAATGTAAAATTCTCAAGAGAAGGAAGGAGGATTGTAGCGATGCGATAATATGCAAAAAAAAGAGCTCATTCTTCGAAAATTCGAGAAGGACTTCAGAACCAATTATAATGAGTTTGTCCCATCAATACCTGGGATAAAAACCTATAACCGCCAATGCAAAATTGACATACATAGCTTCTTCTTCCAAAAGCTATTTATGCGCCAACATGCACTGTTTATTAAACTTAAAAGAATATGAAAAAAGATAATCCAAGGCATTATTACCGATACCTGAAATCTTACAAGACACATCTGTCTATGAAACTAACCTTTGTTCTACTGTTAGCTTCCATTATGGTTGCTATGGGAAACGTTCGTGCACAACGCATCAATCTCAATCAGAATAAGGCCCAGCTGAAAAATATACTGATTGAGATCAGCAGACAGTCTGGCTACACGTTTATTTACGACGAGAATGACCTAAAAAATATAAAACCAATTACAATCAATGCAAATAACAAAACAATAACGACTTTATTGGATGAGCTCCTCTCCGAAGAATCTTTAGGTTATCAGATAAAAGGCCGGTCGATTGCCATTGAGCGTAAAACCATTGCACAGGCTGTTATTAAAAATACCGATGACAGAATTCAAAAAAGAACAATAACCGGTCGTGTGACAAATGAAAATGGACAGGCGCTTCCCGGGATCAATATTCTTATCAAAGGAAGTACGGTCGGTACAAGCACCAACGCAAAGGGAGAATTTTCTCTTCTCGTTCCAGAAGCGAATAGCTTATTAGTTATCAGTTCCGTTGGATATGCAACAGCAGAAATACCCACACAAGGAAAAAATGAAGTCAATGTTGTCCTAAAAGCAGCAAACAGTAACCTCGAAGAAGTCGTTGTTGTCGGATTTGGTACACAAAAGAAGGAGAATCTAACGGGAGCGGTCTCAACAGTGAGTGCTAAACGCCTTGCAGACCGCCCAATTGCAAATCTAGGGCAAGGCTTACAGGGGTTAGTACCGAATTTAAACATTACTTCCGCAAATGGTAAACCGGGAACGGGATCCCAATTCAACATACGCGGCACCGGATCAATTAATGGCGGCACAGCGGGTCCACTGATCTTGGTGGACGGTGTACAACGTGATCCGAATTCTATTGATCCTTCGGATGTGGAAAATGTAACGGTGCTAAAAGATGCCGCCGCAGCAGCTATTTATGGCGGTAGAGCGGCTTATGGTGTTATCTTGATTCAGACAAAGAACCCCAAAAGTCAAAATCCTCAAATCAATTACTCCGGTGAATATACTATCTCCAGACCGACCAAAATGGCGAAATATATCAATTCGATTGATTACATCAGAATGCATCGCGAAGCAAATCGCAACGGACAAGACGGTGGAACTACAGCAACGGAATCCTTTACAGAGCAAGATTCCATTCTTGCTAATGCCTATTTCAACGATCCTGCCAACAACCTACCTGTTTATGTAGATCCGGCCAATCCTGCAAAGTATCGTTATGTGGGAAATACAGACTGGATCAAAGAGCAATATCCAGGCTGGGCCCCTATGCAGCGACACAATCTCTCGTTACAGGGTGGCCGTGGTGCAACATCAGTAATCACCTCCCTAGGTTATCTCCAGCAAAAAGGATTATTTAAAGAGGCCGGTCAAAAATATCAACGCCTGAATCCATCCATGAAAGTCAATTCCGAAATTACTGATTGGCTAACCTTAACAGGAAACTTTGCGCTCACACATATCGACGATAAAGAAACAGCAGGTGTAGTCACAGGAGGGACATCATCCGGATGGATCTCCGGCGACTTAAGGCCTACCATGCCTATTCGACATCCCGACGGAAACTTTTCAGGACAGGGAAGCTTTACCAATCCTTTTGCTGTAGCCGCTAACAACGGAAAACGAAAAAGATATTCCAATGACTTATGGCTAACCGGAGGAGTGAAAATCAAACCTATCGAACATGTTTCGGTCGTCGCTGATTATACCTGGAATGCTTATAACAACTTTCTGCAAAGCCATCAGATTCCGTTTAAGGAATATGGTGTAAATGGAATTTTGCTGGGTACGTTTCCTTGGACGAATCCTTCATCCGTATCAGAAACTACTGACAACCATAATTATTTTGCCTTAAATGCTTTTGCAACCTACGAAAACACCTTTGCCGAAAAGCATTATTTTAAAGCAATGGCCGGTATTAATCGCGAAAGCAGTCGATATAAACGATTAGGCATATTTGCAAACAATCTCGTAGACCCCACCAAACCCGCAATAAATCTAAACAACGATCCCCGGCCAAGTGTGACTGGAGCAGAGAATGAGTGGGCGCTCTTTGGAACAGTATTCAGACTGAATTACATTTTTGACAAGAAATATCTATTGGAAATAAACGGACGCTATGACGGATCTTCCCGTTTTTCCGCAGATAAAAGATATGTCTTCACGCCTTCTGTTTCGGCTGGCTGGAGAATTTCCGAAGAAAATTTTATGGCGGGAATCAAGAATGTTGTCAACGATTTAAAATTTAGAGGATCCTACGGTGAATTGCCTAATCAGGGCTTTAATAGCGATGATTTATATTCCGCATCTAATTTCTATCCTTACTTGCCAACGATGCCAGTGAATAATAGTGTCGGTTATATTTTTGGCAATCAGACTGGGGTGAGCGTAGGTGCCCCTGGACTTGTCAGCACAAATTTTACTTGGGAAAAATCCGCTACAACAAACTTCGGACTTGATTTCGCCTTACTTAAAAATCGTCTGACAGGTAGTTTTGATATTTATGAAAGACGAACAAGAGATATGCTGGTTGCAGGCGTTCCACTCCCTGCAGTATTGGGAACTGCTGCACCAAGCCAAAATGCAGGTACATTGGTGACTAAAGGTTGGGAACTTAGCGTAGGCTGGAATGACCGCATAGGTGATGATCTTTCCTATGACGTAATGCTTTCACTAGCAGATAACCATGCCAAGTTAACCAAATACCCGCTCAATACGACCAAAATATTCAACAATTGGTATGAAGGTAAATTGGATGGTGAAATCTGGGGATTTGAAACACAAGGATATTTCCAAAGCCAAGAGGAAATCGATGCGGCACCAAAACAGACCCAAGTCTGGGGTGGAACCTGGAGACCCGGAGATATACGTTATGCAGATCTGAATAATGATGGTAAAATAGACTTTGGCAACAATACGGTAGATAATCCAGGAGATCGAAAAATCATCGGTAACTCTACGCCTCGCTATTCCTTTGGACTTAATATGGGCTTAAATTATAAGAACTTTGATTTTTCGGCTTTCTTACAAGGTATTGGCAAGCGGGATACCTGGATCAGTAATAGTGCTTTCTGGGGATTCACCAGCGAATGGAACGTTCCTTTTATTTATGCAACAGATTACTGGACACCACAAAACAGAGATGCATATTTTCCGAGATTACGCTTTGGCAATGGAGGAAACTCGCAACAGCAGACAAAATACATCCAAAATGCAGCTTATCTACGGGTAAAACAGCTTACCCTCGGTTATTCATTACCAAAAAATTGGACAGAGAAAGCCAAACTCGGACGTGCTCGTATCTATGTCTCAGGACAGAATCTGCTCACATTTACGAGCTTATTTGATGCCTTCGATCCCGAAGTGCTCAATTTTCAAGACGCTCCACAAAGTAAATCGGTAGCATTTGGATTACAACTTGGATTTTAATTGATAAGATTTTAGATTATGAAAATTTTAAAAACACTACTCATACTTGGTTCACTGGCTTTTATTGCTTCTTGTAAAAAAGACAGCTATCTGGACAGATTACCTTTGTCCTCTATCACCGAACCAACGTTCTTTAAGAACGAAAATGACCTGATGCTCTATGCCAATCAGTTTTATACCTCCCTCCCTGCCCAAAACTTTATCCAAGACAATCAGTCTGATGATAAAGTCCCCAGCAGTATTAACACCTTTTTGGCAGGACAATATGTAGTTCCCAATACCGATGCCAATTATAATTGGACAAACATCCGCAACGTAAATTATTTCTTACAGCGGTACAATAATGCCGACGCAAGTCCTGCTATTAAAAATCAATATGCGGGAGAAGTTCGCTTTTTCCGTGCACTCTTTTATTGGGGGCTTTCCAAGCGTTATGGTGACGTCGCTTGGTACAGCAAAGATTTGACCGAAACAAGTGAAGAACTATATGCTCCAAGGACACCGCGTAACATCGTCATGGACTCTATCTTAGCAGATCTAAATTTCGCTCTTGAAAATATTCCTGCCGATAACGTAGCCGCTGGACGCCTCCACAAATACGCTGCTGCCGCCCTAAAAGCTAGAATATGCTTGTGGGAAGGAACCCGAAGAAAATATTTTGGTATCGAAGGAAGCGAAAAATATCTTCGCGAAGCACTCAGTGCGTCCGAACTTATTATGGACTCAAATAAATATTCGTTATACTCCACCGGTAATCCAGCAACGGATTACTACAACCTCTTTATCCAACAGGAACTCAATGGAAATACCGAATCTATTCTCGGAAGACGCTACCTCCAAAGCATCCTAATGAATGGTATCAGCAGAACTTTAGGTGAAGCTGGAACAGGATACAGTAAGGATTTCGTCCAGAACTACTTGTGTTCTGATGGGTTACCTACAGCGCTTAGTACCAAATATAAAGGCGACAACAGTCCTGAGGATGAATTTGCCGACCGAGACCCACGGGCTAAACAGACCATCGCAACCAAGGGCTTTGTCTTACTGCAAAATAGCGACGGCTCCAAAGATATTATTGATCTACCGAGAATTGGAACAAATACCGCCAATACTGGATATCAATTAATCAAAGGCAGAAGCGCAGACCCAGCGATGTGGCAAGCCAATCAATCGACATTAGACTTCTTCATCTTCCGCTATGCTGAAATACTGTTGATCTATGCCGAAGCGAAAGCGGAATTGGGTGATATCCAACAGGCCGATATTAACAAGAGTATCAATCTGCTAAGAAGACGAGTGGGTATGCCGGATATGGTCATTGCGTCCCTAAAAAGAGACCCAAATTCAGCATTTCCGGAAGTACCGATCCTGATCGACGAAATTAGAAGAGAACGAAGGGTCGAACTCGCCGATGAAGGGTTTAGGTTTGACGATCTATTACGCTGGAAAGCTGGAAAGAGAATCGAACGGCCCGAAACAATATTGGGCATGAAACTTACACCAACCTTGAGAGCCAAATATCCAGCAACTCAAGTAAGTGGTATAACTGTCAATAGCGATCTCTATATTCGGATCTATACCGCCCTGGAAAAAAGAATATGGAATGATAAAATGTATTTATTCCCGATTCCTTTAGAGGAAATAAGTTTAAATCCGGCCTTAGGACAAAATACTGGATGGCAATAATTATGATGAAAATGCAGAAATATATATTAATGATCAACTTCTTTTTGTTGGGCTTCCTTTGTGAAGCTCAACAAAAAGAAGTTGTTCCTTCTCCAGCCCATGTAGCATGGGCAGAAGCAGAGATCGGTGTGATTTTTCACTTTGATGTCGTGAACTATGTACCTAACTACAATTGGCAGCAATGGGGCTCTCACCCTCCAGCTTCGGTCTTTAATCCTAGCAAATTAGACACAGATCAATGGATCCAAGCAGCCAAAGCTGCTGGCGCAAAATATGCGGTTCTCGTTGCAAAGCATTGTTCGGGCTTCAGCTTATGGCCAACTAAAGCACACGACTACAACATCAGCAAATCACCCTGGAAAGACGGAAAAGGCGATATTGTAAAGGACTTTATCCAGTCTTGCCAAAAATATGGCATCAAACCGGGTATCTATGCCAGCGCTTCAGCCAATGGATATTTACATGTAAACAATCCGGGCAAGGTTCAACCTGGAGGTCCTCTTACCCAGCAGCAATACAATGAAGTTGTGAAAACGCAGCTATCCGAATTATGGTCGAATTATGGTAAGCTTTTTGAAATCTGGTTTGATGGCGGCGTATTACCCATAAAAGATGGCGGGCCAGATATTGCTCCGCTGCTAAAAAAATTACAGCCTGATGCAGTGGTTTTCCAAGGTCCAAGTGATGCCAAAAATCTAATCCGATGGATAGGAAACGAAGAAGGCAGGGCCCCATATCCCAATTGGAGCCGTTCAGATTTCACAACTTCGGCTACAGGGACTATTGTTATTGACGGCTTGAATGGCGATCCCAATGGTTCAATATGGTGTCCTGGAGAAGCCGATTTCCCAATGCGTACAGGCTGGCAAGGTGGTTGGTTTTGGAAGGAAAATGAACAGAGACTTCTTTCGGTGGATCAGCTGGTAGATGCATACTATACCAGTGTAGGTAGAAACTCCAACATGCTGCTCGGCATTGTAGTCGATACGAGCGGTTTGGTACCAAAAGAAGATGCTGATAGATTGGCAGAGTTTGGTAAGGAATTGTCTAAAGCTACATCACATCCAATCGCATCTATTAAAAATATAGCAGAAAAAGAATTTACCTTGGAGCTGAATACAAATCAGGCAGTTAATCAAGTTATTTTTGCCGAAATGATACAGAAAGGAGAACGTATTCGAAAATACCGAATAGATGCCTGGATCGACAATCATTGGATAGAAATAGCGGCAGGTGAATCCGTCGGGAATAAAAGGATACATAAGTTTAAAGAGATTAAAACATCTAAAATTAGGTTAAATATCATTGAATCAACAGGCACTCCACTAATTAAAAATTTTGCAGTTTATAATATTTAAAAGCGAGCGAACACCCAATAGATATCCTATGAATCTCCAAATGCAAAATGGTCTGATGTACATCAGGCCATTTTTTCGCTATAATAAATTCCGTTCTAGCGATTTATAGAATATTTTTTTTCTAACAAAACGCAAAAACCGATCTAGTGTAGTAGAAAAATAACTACAATCTAATAAAATTTAATTTTGAAAAAACTTAACTACAAGATTTTTGGTTTACTTTTGAGACAGATATATAATATTATGAAAATGAAATTTTACCTGCCACTTCTAGCATTGACTTTGACTGCTTTTATCAGCTGTAATAAGAATAAGGATGATATCGACAATCCCAAGAACCAGTCTGTGGTCATCGACAATAATTCAAGTCAATTAAATGCACGTTTAGATCACCAAAATGCGGGCTTATTACCATTAGCTAACCTGATGGCGACGGGTAAACGGGCGGCCAATAACGCAACAGTCACCGCAACTCAAAATCCAGACTTTTCTCTTGCTCTTGTCGCACAGATTGCCCCTCCTGATTATGAAGGAAATAAACTACGGGCGACCCATGTAGCTGTTTCCGGCAATTACGCTTATGTAAGCTACAATACCGAAGGGGATCGTTATCTTGGAGGCGTAGATGTCATCGACATTGCCGACATCAATAATCCTCGCCTTATCGTGAATGCTAAATTACCGAATATCGATATTAGTTCTTTGGCGGTTGACGGGAGTAATTTATTGTTGGCAGGCGCAGCAGATGAAGGTGTATTGGCAAATATAAAATCTCCTGCGGTGCTTATTGTTTTACCTCTTCAGAACGGCCTTCCTACGGACGCTTATCGCTATACAGGTTTACCTAGTTATGTGGCAACCGATGTAGCAGTTAATAGCGAAAGTCATTATGCTGTTTCGGGTAACTCAGGTTCAGTTTCTAAGATCAACAAGTCTTCTGGAGCAATTGAAAAATCGGTAAATATTGCTGATCTATTATCCGTTAGAACCTACCAAAATCAGGTTTATGTACTTTCGGGAACACAGGGGATAAAAGTTGTGTCAAACAACCTTGATCCAGTTAAAACAATCAATGTAAGTCAAAATCCAACTTCGGCAAAGCGCACAATCGATTTTTATAGCAACTATCTTTTAGCTTCTGAGGGCGCACAAGGATTGGGGATATATAATATTAACACAGGAGCATTGGATAAACGTGTAAGTATTCCAATAAGCCCAGATGATAGCAGCATAGATCCGGAAGATGTTGTCACCAATGCCGTATCAGCAAACGACAAGCGTGTATTTGTTGCCAATGGTGGTGCGGGTATCGCAGCTTATCAATTCGATACTCAAAACAACTTTTCCTATATTGGAAGCGCAAGCTTTAATGCCATTGACGCCAGTTCAAGCAATTTTGTTATCAGTAGGGATAACTATGTATTTGTTGCAACTGGAAAAGGTGGCCTAAAAATTTTAAAGCTTATCGAGCTGAAACCCACTACTCCAACCTGTAATGGTACTTATCCAGCTTTCACGGGCAGCACACAGGGAGATCTTAATGTAAACAATGAAGCGAGCTACTCGGATACAAAAACATTTGCCTCAAATGTCAATATCAACCGTAATTTTAACTGGTGTGGAACCCTTAATATCAACGGAAATTCTGTCAACATAAACAGTGGTGTATTCAATATGTATGGTTCCATTGCTTTGAAGCAGAACATCAACGTTAATACTACAATGAACTTAGTTGGTTCGGGTGTTATCGGCGGAACCTTTACTGTTAATGGAAATGGTATCTTCAGTATAATGGGTTCACTTTCTCAGGGAACGGTCGGGTCTAAGGCAACCTCGTTTATCAATGGTAAGATGATCATTGACGGTGAAGTAGTCGTCTATGGCAACCTGACGATCAACGGTAGCGGAAAAGTAGAATTTGCCAACAATAAGTCGAAATTAATTGTCTATGGAAGTCTTACCAACTGGGGTAGTGTAAGCAACGGAACCATTACACAAGTCAAATAAGACATTTTCAATGCATTAAATAACCTCAAAAGGGCCTGATTAATTTCAGGTCCTTTTGTCATAATAAGACTTTCCCTTAGCTTTAGACCTCATTTATTCCGAGCCTGACCCGTAACATCTGATACCTATACAGTCAATTCTTCAACGGATGTGTTTCAACCAACTATTTCATCCGCTTATTTTCTGAGGACGAAGGCCAATTTCTTTATGCCAAATTTAATCGATTATTAGACGTTAGTATTTATAAAAAAGTCTACAGTTAAAACAGTACCTAAGCTATGATAAGGAAGTTAACTTAAAGGGACTTGATACGGACTTAATAGGGAGCTAATAGGGACCTCATTCGGATGAAAGCGTATAAAGTACGAATAATCTACGGTTCATATAAGCTTAAAACATGTAGATGGGCACAACCTGTCTACTGCCTGTCTCCTAAAAGAAGGGGTATTGGTAAAAAAAAAGCCACATCGAACGATGTGGCTTTAAACATATTTCGTTAAAACCGCAGACTGAGCTGTACGGCAAAATTGCGCGGCATCTGAGCCACGATGACCCCTTGTCCTGCAAAATATTCGCTATTGGTCAGATTATTCATCCGCACAGCGAATCGATATTTGTCTCTTTCTAGAAAAACTGATGTATTGACGAGCGTATATGCCGGGAAGGTGAATCGACCTGTCGCTTCCTGATCCACGGTAATCTGCTCACCGACGCGGTTAACTCCCACTCCTATCCCCAATCCATGAAGCACTCTATTTTGAAATACATAACTAAGCCATGAGTTAAAGACATTTCCCGGTCCAGCCGATGCGGGTCTTCGTCCTTCAACAGAAGCATCCGCTTTCTGGAATTTACTATCATTGTACGTATATCCGGCCATAACATTAAGCCCTCTTACAGGATTGGCGATCAACTCGAATTCAACACCTTTACTACGCTGCTCACCATCTTGTATAGTGACAAGAGCAGATTGCCCATCCTGCGTAACCTCGATATCTCTGCTCATATTATTCACGGTTATATCATAATAAGAAGCTGTCATGTTGAAGCGATTTTTCCATAGATTGGCTTTTATCCCAGCTTCCCATTGTCCGGCCATCTGAGGTTTTAAAACATTACTATAACCTACGATGCCTTTGTTGTCTACAGGAGCAACATTGCTAAATCCATTCATGTAATTGGCATAAGCCGAAAGCTGCTCTTTGACGAACTGATAAACCATACCGAATTTAGGTGATAATGCGGTTTGTTTATATTCACCGTCACGTACGTTGGTGTTCAGATTTAATTGTCCTCTTGAATCAAAATGGTCTACGCGTAGACTTAATAGTGTTGTCCAGCGATCGGTCAAGTAGACTACATCTGAAATATATGCACCATATACATTATTGGAGGCATAAGTTCGAATCATACTGCCTTTTGATTTCTGAATACTGGCTGTTGCCAATTCTCTGGAAATAAAACCATAACCGCTTGTCAGATTCTGGGCATTTACAGTATCGTATTTCACAATAGGTGAATGGTTGTTGCGCAATGATTGATTTAGATAATCAATCCCAATAAGCAGTTTATTTTTGATACTTCCCAATTGAAATGTGCCATTGAGATTATGCTGTATGCTTGTAGAAGCGGCCTCAGAATTGTTCCATTGTATATTACGTTCAAGCAATGCATCGCTGGAATTCCCTCTGATAAACTGATATTGATAAAGTCCTTCAGTTTTTCGAAAATTTCTAGAAATAATAGTTTGTGAAGACCAGGAGTCAGATATGCGGTAATTTATCTCACCTTTAATATTAATTGCCGGAGCTTTCAGTGTCATGTCATTATTGGAGTAAGACCTTGTCCAGTCAAAACCTAATTCTTTAGGTGTTCTCGCAAAAAACTGACGATTTCTGCTCAAAAAGATAATCGGGGTATTGGTACCTTCGTAATTATAGATTTGTGCACCAAGATTAAATGTAAGACGGTCACTGACCTGATAGCTAAAAGTTGGTGCAACAAAAAATGATTTTCTGAATTCGGAGTCTCTGAATCCATTCTGGTACTGATAGGCACTATTCAATCGAAAAAGCGTCTTTCTATTCCGATCCACAGGACCATAAACGTCGGCTGTAAGTCTATTTAAATTAAAACTGCCAAATGTATAGGCTACTTCACCGCCAAAGTAATCGCGCGGTTTCTTAGTCGTCACATTGATTAATCCCCCAAAGGATGTCACAGCACCTCCATACAAAGTTCCCGCAGGACCTTTAATAACCTCTAACCGTTCGATATCAGCCGGATCAATTTCTCCATTGGTCGTAGCCGGCACACCGTCCACCATGGAAACTTTAGTTGGAAATCCCCGCAAACTGTAATAAAAACTACCGTCACCACTACCACGCCCCGGACTGCCTTGCATTTTGATCATACCCGGTACGTTGCGCAAAGCATCCGAAAGATCCGTCGTCAATTGTTCCTTCAGAATCGTCTGGTTGATACTGGTATAGGCTTGTGGATTTTCCATATAAGACAAAGGCATCTTAGCAATCATACTGGTATCCTGATCCAGAAATTTGTTTCTCTTATACCCATATACGGTCACCCCATCCAAATTATTCATTTTCTTGATAACATAAATAACAGGAAGGCTTGCCATCTCTTCGTTAATTTGGATGTTTTCCCGAATGATTTCTACATCATTAACAGCGGCTTGAAGAATGTACTGTCCGGGAGGCACATCGCTAAAATAAAACTCTCCCGATGCATTGGTCCTCGTCTGAAAGGCGGTATTTAAGAGCCTTAATAACGCATCTTTTGCAGGAATGCTTTCAGACATCATAATCTTTCCTTTAACCCTATCCGGTTTTTGCGCCATGGCAACAAAGGATAAAAGGCAACATAAGAAAATTGATAAAATTGACTTCATATCAAAAAAATAAAAAACATTAATAATATATGTACAACAATAAATATTTACACGAAACGAAAACACAGGACAATAAGATTCCCCATACTGTCAAAAAACAGCACCTTAAGTATTCGATAATTATTTTACGACTATCTGATACGGCCTATATAGATACCACTTCCGCCAAGGGCTTCTGTTGTTGCTTTGAAAACCTGGTCATCGTCCTGTTCAAAAAAATGATAAGTCCCATCTTTTGCACCGAAATTTGCAAAATATTGTTTACCATCTAACTCTCCCACTGGATAGATCGTACCATAGTGATCCAAAAGTGGGGTATTTTTATAAGTCATCTGGTGGAGGTCGACCACAGCCAGTTTTGTAGGACAATCAAACCATTCTCCCGGATCCTTAGGGATCTGCCATCCTTTTTCAATATATTGTACCAATACATCTTTCCCCTTGATATAGATGACAGATACGATGCGATGCGCGTCCAATACTTTCTGGAGGTCGACAAAAAAATCCGAAGCAAAGTTTCCATCTTTTTTAACCTTCAACAGGCCACCCGTTGGCGGAGACTCGGAAACAGGAGCATAATCCTGTGCTCGCGCGATGTACTTCGAGGGTCTATAATAGAGGTCACCATTCAAGATATCTACAGCGAAATTGTTATATCCCAAAGACATCCGAGAATCACTGCTATAGCGGATTGACCTTTCACGAGAATTGAAAACTGCCACCTGGGCGACCGTCGGAAATTTATCAAAGTTATTAGGGTTTATCCCTATAGGCAACAATATTGTATGATCATCGGTTACAAAAGAATAATAGGTATTGGTATTTACTTCTGCCGTTTTCCCCATTGGTAGAGCGGGCACCGTTAGAGATGCTGTCATACGCATTGTACTGGGGTTGAACTGAATGACTTTTCCTTCAGCAAGAAAGAATGCATAGGCTTCTTCATTGGAAATAAAAGCTAGGGAGCCAAAAGATTCAGCTTTGACTATATTTTTGAATTGCATTGAATCAACCACCTTAACCTTCATCGCGTTATCTACAGCATATTTCCTCAAAATAGCTGAGCTGCCGTCCCAAACATAGGGATGCTTTGCGTAGGAATATATCGCATTTTCGCGTCCCAATAACACCATTTCCTTTGGATCAACCCGTTTAGGTATATCTTGATAGGCCCCCAAATAGAACATACGTCCCTGAGGGGTCTTTACACGCGTTCCAATCAGAATCAGTCCATGATCTTTATCTCCATGACCATTTGAGGAACTTCGACAGGCCACAAAAAGGAAAACGAATAGCCAAAGGAGCACAATAGCATAGGTTGTTAATCTTAAGCTGGATATATTATACATTATTTTTGGCTTTTTCTGGATATATTTTCACATCCCCGCGAATGAAACGTGAGAAATTGTCGTCTGGTGAAAGATGGCTTTCTGGTACAATTGAATGCTTACCATCAATTGTTTCGAGATAATAAGTCTCCCCAGGAGCTAATGTGTATTTTTCTCCATTGGTACATTCAATGGACTTAATCTTCGAAGAGCGATTGAAAACTTGTAGATATCCCGAAAATTGCAATTTGCAATGATCCTCCAAAATCTCAATATCACCTTGCGCGGAAGTAATGACGATCGCATCTGAATCATTCAGATAAGATCCAGTCCAGCGCTGGTAAGCTACAGTAATCAATAAAAAAATCGCTAAAGCAGCTGTAAGCGGCAGAGCGTAGTTCTTTTTCCTAGGCTTGGTAAACTGGACTACATTTGCCCCAGTTGTCTTCTGTTGGATCTGCCGCCAAACGGAATGTTTCATGCTATTCAATTCATTCGAAGAAAGAACATTCCGATCCTCTGAATAATCATTGAGCCAATCCTCCACAGCTTTACATTCAGCTTCGTTCGCGGTATGCTCATTATATCGTTTTAAAATTTCTGGGTTAATTTCCAAAATATAGCAATTGTATGAAACCTACTTTTTATAGAGAAAGCCAAAAGCTAATTTTAGCCTCCTTTATGAGTATAGTTGGTCAAAGTGCATAATACCCTTAGTTAGATTTTATTTTTTTTATACTTTTCTTTCTATACTACTTCTTATGGCTTTCAACGCTTTGGTTAAATGTGCCTCTACAGTCTTTTCAGCAATGGATAATCGCTGCGAAATTGTCCGGGTATTGAGACCTTCATCTCTGCTCATGACAAATACTGTCCTGCACTTTGGAGGAAGCTGATCTGTTATTGCATGAATTCGATTCTTTAAATCCCTGAAAAAAATAGTTTTTTCGGTGACATTATCACCTCTGGCTTGGTCAAGACGCAGCTGATTAAGGTATATATTTCTCCGATGGTTTGTTTTAAGGTAATTTAATGCGGCAAGTTTAGCCGCACGATTCAGATAATGCTGGATGGGAACCGTGAGCTGGATTTCAAATCTTCTTTCCCATAATCTTAAGTAAATATCCTGTACAAGTCCCTCCGTGATTGACCGATCTCTTATCTGTTTGAAAATAATATTGAATAGTTGCTCCGAAGTACTCTTGTAAAGAGCCTCAAAATCGTTAGGAGTTTTAAAATCAATACTTATATTACTTCCGCTTCTCACAGTTATTTAGAATAAATCTAATTTAATGCAAGTATAGGAAAAGTTCTCCATGTTATCCTAATTTTTTCTCAATTCAACCAGAAGCTACAGTATAAATCGAGAAAAAAGTCTATCGCGACTTGCAATCTAAAACAGATAATTCATCAAAGAGTTATTCCATAATGGTATGTGGAGTTAGCGGAACCTTTTGTTTCCAGATCCCTTTTATTGTAAACTCATGCCCCGATCCTCTATTCTTAATGGTGAGGATATAATTGCAAGTTCTTTCTAGATATTTAAACTCTCCCCTTACGACGATATGCGCATAAGGTTTGAGTAGCAGTTCTTGTTTATCTCCCGATTTAATATAATTTTCAAAAGTTTTGCCCTTGGTATAAGGCACCTTTCCTTGCCAGCGCACAGCGCCATTTATCAAAAGTTCATCCATAAATAGCGAAGAATCTGCAGTTTTGAGCCATTCGAAAGCACCATAGTTTTCACTTATAAACTCCGAACTATATTTTACGTCTTTAAAGATAGCAGTGATATCGGCTTTCCGCTCCTGGTTTGAACTATTTGTCAGTGTCATAGCAGTACAACCTTCGGCACTGACATAGATTTTTCGACTTCCTTTCACTTCTGTAATTTCTTTTTTGACCAACTCATATCTCTCAGCTCTTGTTTGGATAAAGTTCACTTCATCTTGTTTATCCGCCGACAATATGCCAATGACAAAATTACGCGGCTGGTCACTAAAATTCTCCAATAAAGTCAATCGGAGCTTATTATTAGCTGTTTTTTCCAACTGTAACCAACCATCTTCGACTTCAACAGAACCAGTATGTTCCAATTTTAGTTTTTTTCCAGTAGCATCTCTCAGCATTTCACCAGTAAGCGCGTCTTTTACATACGAAACATACCAAAGGTCTGCTTTGATCGGGATGATATTCCCAATGATTCCGGTTTTCAAAGTGACAGTTTTGTAATCAGGATCTATTAAACCGCCGCGGGAATTCAGACCCTCTTTCGAACAGGAAATGAACACAAAAAGATAAAAAAAACATACCAGATGAGGGAAAGGGGATGTAGGCTTCAACGGATTTTTCATGCAAATCGATTATTTGTACCACCCAATTGATTAGACAGCATCTATACTGTAAGTTAAAAAAATAATCAAACTTTTCCTACTGTTGCCAACAGAAATGCACATAAACCATAAATTTTGACAAATAAATAGAAAGATGCTATTTACTAATCCCGCTTATATAAACCTTCGTCACTACAGAAATGCAGTTCGTCAAAGACTTTTTGCCAAGGAATTGATCCTTCGTTCTTTTGGGCAAATTAAAACAATATAAAATGAATAAAAACGCAATTTTATCATGCATCGTATTATTTGCTATGATGTTTAGCAAAAAGCTATTTGCTCAGGAACAACCTTTCATTCAACTGGGTATTAAGGGAGGAAGCAGTCTCAACAAACTCAATACAGAATTAGCTGATTTGGATGACAAATATGCCATAGGATTACACGTAGGTGGTATGGCAAGGATTAATTTTGGAAGAGCTTATATTCAGGGTGAGGCTCTTTTCAATAAGCGGAAAGCAGCGCTTAAACCGCAAGGACAAACAGAAAGCAAACTAAAATGGAATGCAATCGATATTCCCGTGGTTGCAGGCTACAAAATATATCAAAATCAGGAGCTCAATTTCCGGATATTGGGCGGTGTCATTTACAGCTACACCCTAAATGACAACCTGCCGCCTTTAAAAGCAATACAACAGGGAATCAAACATTTTGACAAATCAAACTTTCAACTTACAGGCGGTCTTGGAGTGGATATTCGGCGATTTACGCTCGACCTTCGCTATGAACGAGGATTTTCTGACCTCAACAAATCTTTTAAATCCAAACCACAGGCATTTTCTATTGGATTGGGTTACTTTATCTTTTAAAACAATGAATATGTTTTACCTTTGGAGCTATCTAGGGATCAGGCTCCAAAGGTATTTTTATAAAATCGCTGTATGTTCAAAAAAAACTATCTAACTAAACATCTTTTCCTTACCTTATTTTGGCTTGTACTCGGGTTTACAGTATGGATTCAAATAAAAGATGAATTCAATGCACTACAGGCGCTATTCCATACTTCTTTGATTATGGTTTCTTCCATTATTGTTTCACAATGGCTTAGTGACCGGGTTCTGCCTCAGGCGATCAAGACCCGACAAATGAAACCTTTTGTCCTGAAAGCGATCGTGTTTGTCATCATTTTAGCAATTTTAATTGGCGGTATAGATTACTATTTTATCCTTTCTAAGGAGGGTATATCTATTCAACAAAAGACAGATCTCATATTCACTCATTTCTATCAATCAATTCCATCTTCACTCCTTATTAATGGCACAGCTTGTGGAATTAGGTTTTATCAGGAACATGCCGATATACAACGTGTTCACAGCCAGTTGCAACAAAATTTTTTAGAAAGTCAGGTAAAATTTCTACAGGATCAGGTTAATCCTCACTTTATGTTTAATGTTTTGAACCACATTCATATTCTGATGAAAAAGAACGTGGAAATGGCCGATTATTTGCTTCTTAAATTTTCGGATATTTTAAGATATCAACTCTATGAATGTAACCAGCCGCTCGTTCTTTTAACACGTGAACTGCAGTATTTACAAGACTTTATAGCCATAGAAAAAATGCGTTGGGGAGACGAGTTGGATGTAAATTGCTCATGGACACAATCTTCAAAGGATTTATATATTGCGCCATTGATGCTCATCTGCTTTGTCGAAAATGCATTCAAACATGTGAACCGGCTTCCAAATCAAAAAGGAAGCATCCTCCTATCTTGTGTTGAGGAAGGAGGACAACTTCAATTTAACATTAGCAATAGTTATCAGGAATATCCTCATTTAGCTTCAACAGGACACTCTGGCATAGGGTTGGAAAACGTAAAAAAGAGGCTGAAACTGCAATATGAAAACAATTACTCGTTAACAATCCACAAACTTGATAGCAGCTTTGCTGTCCAACTGACAATTGATCTTAATAGCTAACTTTCGACAATGGAAGAAATGAAAATGAAATGTATTATCGTTGACGATGAACCTATGTTGCGTCAACATATTGCTGAAATGACCGAACAGATCGATTTTTTGGATTTAGTAGAAACATTTCCGTCAGCGCTAGCTGCAACCTCAAGGTTACAGCAGGGCGATATAGATCTTATTTTTTTAGATATCAATATGCCCTATCTTACTGGCATAGACTTTTTAGACTCGCTTGAGAACCCACCGTTATGTATCTTCATTACAGCTTATTCAGAATATGCCTTGGAAGGATTCAGGCTACAAGCTGTTGATTACCTACTCAAACCTATAGTTTTCCAGCGTTTTTACCAGGCCAGCACCAAGGCTTTTCAGCTCTTTTTGCAGCGCAACAAACCTTCACAGGAGAGCAATCCTAATGATCACATGTTATTTGTAAGACAGGGAGATTCTTTTGTTAAAATCTCCTGGACAGATATTCTATACGCTGAAAGTATGCAGAATTATACAAAACTTCATTTTAAAGAGCGCACAATTACTATCCATCAGACCATGCTAGCTTTGGAAGAGGCATTGCCCAACAACCATTTTTTTCGCATTCACAAATCCTATCTAGTCAATGTAAACCATATTGATATCATTACTGGAGGGAGAGTGTATATACAGGAACGAGAATTGCCTATATCACGTACAAAAAGAGAGGAGCTTCTTCAGAATGTTGTTTTTAAGAAGCTCCTCAGCCGATAATTATGGCATATTCCATTTAATTGCTATCGAACTATAAAAGGTCGGTGAAAACCGGGGGTCTTCTTGTGTTTTATTCTTGAATAAACTTTTTAAGGATCGATCGTTTTCGACATACAATCTGGCCAGTGTACTCCCTCCTGTCAGCTGGAGCTTGAGGCTCTTGCCTAAATTGAACTGCGGCTGAAGCCCGGCTGTTAATAACATAAAACCAGCTAAAGTAGATTTCCCATTCTTCTCGCGCTCTGCAGTCATTCCGTCCAAATTAAGGACAGCGCGTAGATCCATCAATTTGTTGACATGGTAGGATGCGGAAAGACCTTGCGGGAAATTTATATTAAACTTCACTTTTCCGTTTGTTTTCCAGTCGAAATACAAACCTGGCAGAATCATTGGTACGCCAAAACTATTGCTCAGTACAGGTCCAAAACCAAAAGCTAAATTCGGTCTAAATTTTTTGATAAAAAGCACGCCCCCCTGTCCCAGCACATCCTTGCCATCGACCTTAACGAGATCTGAATAAATCCCTACAGAGGCAAAAGTTAATAGAGACCAATTTTTCTTTAATGAGGTCAGGTATTGAAGTCCAATTTCCGCATTTAACATTTCACTCGGAAATAAAGGTTCTTCGTACCCCCGATTTTCCATCCTTGCATAAGCTGCACCTATTTTCCATGACCAACGTTTTATATTACCCAAAGAATCTATTTTAGTGGATAGCGGAACTTCCAGATTAAATTGTATCCTCTTGAAATCACTTTTTGACCCCGTCTTAACGCTATCTTCAGGTCGAATATAGTTTGAAAGCGGAACATAATCTACGGCAACTTGCCCGGACACGGCATTTTGAGCATGTGCAGCCAGCGTCGTCAATCCGCTGAGTATAACAGCACATAATACTTGTTTCTTCATGTTTTTTCAACAAAGGAAGCTTTTGGCTTGCTCAAGCACCAATTTTTTTGATATAGTGCGTATAGACGTTGACCAAATGCAAATTTATCGCGATGTCAAAAACAAAATGAGGTTAAGTTAAGTCCGAACATCATTTCTCTTTCTAGAATTAATACTCCCCAAAAATGAATACTCCCCAAAATAGGATTAAAAAGGATTTATTTCACGGCCTCGACTGTAAATCCTTTATCACGCAGCAGGGTGATCAAGCCCTTATTGCCAGCTAAGTGACCTGCACCAACAGCAATAAAACAGGATTGATCCTTAATAACTTCTGGTATCAAGTTGCTCCAATTTAAATTTCGGCCAATTAACAATTTATCTTTTTGCTCTGCTGTCATCCATGCCGAATCTTCCAATAATTTTGTTAATTCTTCCAAATTTTCGCTCTTATAGGCTTCAACCATTTTTGCAGTCAATGCCGGATATTTATCCAATTGAAAAACAGATTCCATAAATAATTTGGGCGTAATGAGATCTTTTAATAAATTAAACTGAAAATCAGGCGTTTCAAATTCTCCAATTGTCTTTCCATGGCTGTTTGCAAGCGCTGCTAATTCTACCTCATAAGACTTCATCTTCGTTGGATCTGGGCAATTAAACCCTTTCATCGAGAATAATGAAATCACCGCAACAGGCGATACATAATCCAACAATTTGATGGAGAGTTGCTGTGCAACCAGTACACTATCCATTTTTTTGATCTCATCCTCAGAAAATCCCTTTATAAAATTTGGATCCGAAACAGCAAATGCTTGCAGAGATTTTGCATTTTCCGGTTTAGAAAGGTCAACTTCAAAAATTATTTTTTTACTCGAATTGAACGCATCCAAATTCTTTTGTTTGATGACAAAATCATCTGGACATAACATATGGATTGTACCGAACAGATAAGAATCTTGCTTCAGACCATTACCGGAAATTTTCCACAACATGGAATTGCCCTGGGCGAAGCTGCAAAAAACAACGAAGAGAAGCAGTACTAATAGAATTGATATTTTTTTCATAGGATCGTATAAATTGATTTTATCTGTTAAAAAAGCAACGAATGCCTTTTCTTAAAAAATTATTATCCTTGTTTAAAGAATTAAATGCTTGTCCCAAAAAATTCCTGATGTTGTCTTTCGCTCTTGATATCTTCAATATTTTTTTCGATCAGCCAAGCCTTAAAATGTTCTGGATCCTGCGGTGTAAAGTGAATCACATCACCGGATTTTAAAAGTAGGGAAAATATTCCGCAAGAGGCAGCGAACTTTATGATTTCATTAGAATGGTATCCGAGTTGGGAAAAATATTCCATTTTTTATTCAATTCTAGAAATATATGCTTTACATGCCAATACAAGTCTATTAAGACAGCTATCATTCAGAAAGCACGTTAAATTTTATTTTCTCTCAGTTTTATAATTCATTCAAATATCGTAAATTATTTTAAATATTTCACCAAACAGATTATTAATTTAATTTTTATTTTCATAAATTAAATAAGCGATTAACGACCTTTTCCACTCAAAAACACAAGAAACTATAAATCAAAAGCATAACGCTAAATACTTATTTTAATATTCTTTACAACAAAATTTACAACTAATCTATTTGGAGCAACAATCCGTCAAATAATATAACGAATAGTTCCTGTATATTCTTGAAAATCAAATTTCACATAAGCATATTCGTTCGGCAATAGCATATTTTATCTACATTAAGTTAGCAGAAATCAAGTTATCCATTTCTGGGGTGAAATCGACTTTCCCAAAGCAGAAAGATGCCATTTTGACCATGTCATTCTTCATGATATTAGGAATAAAGCTGATGTTGAGCTGAAATCCAGTGGATACGTAATCGAAAGTTTAGAATCAAGCCTATGGTATTACCGGAGCAGCCATCGCTGGAGGACTTGCAGGTCTATATTATGTTGAGAAATGGAAATCCATTCCTAGAGATTGGTTATTAAATTTAGCCTGTTACGAAGACATTAACAACTTAATGAATGTACTGTTAGCTAGCTAACAGTACATTGATTCAAAAAGGCTGCCCTTTTCCTGTTTCGACATAGAGCTCCAAACTTTTCACAAATTGTCTCCATCCGTCTATGCAAATTGCATAACACTCAATTTCAGGCTGTAAGCCAATATGTTCGAGTTGCAGTATAGTCCCTTTCTCTTTTTCAAGGATGCTCCAAACGATCGTTGTGCCAATCCATTCCTTTTGATTTTTCAATCCAGGAACCGCGATCAATGAATCTTCAACATACCAAACAACCTTTTCATTTTTCTGTAATTCTTCGACCTGTATTGTTTTATAAATTTGATCACCAAAACGCACGGTAAACCGATCGTTTTTGCTATTTGAAGCCCCTTCAAACAGTGCTGTCCACCAAAATGGTATTTCCTCTGTCAATGCCTTAAACACCTGATCTGGAGATCTGCTCAGTTGAATTGTTTGGTTATAATTTTCTATTGTCATCATCTATTTTCTTTGAATATGACATAATGGCCTCGCTTCCCCTTATGATTCACGAATTTATAGATACATTTTCCATTTGATCTTAGCATAAGACAAGTTTTTAGCTTTTGATCAGGACAGTACATGACGGATACTTCGGATTTATTACAGATAATAGCTATATTAACTCTTATATTCCAAACAACAGATTACTAATCAAATCTTAAACCATCCATGAAAACTGTGCTCCAAAAATCAGGAATATTAGGATTTCTGATCATACTGAATCTCTCAGCCTTCGCCCAGAAACTCGGCGTAATTGACCTTAAGGTAGAACATTTAAAAGATCCATTAGCCATTGAAACCGCAACTCCGAGATTGAGCTGGAAAATAACTTCTACCGAAAAAAACACACAACAATCTGAATATGAAATCCGGGTCGGAACCGATAAAACCTCATTAAATAAGGGAAAAGATCTAGTTTGGAAAAACCACACTGTCACCGACCAATCTATATGGATTAATTACGCCGGATCTCCTTTGCAGTCAAAGAAAAAATATTTCTGGCAAGTCCGGGTGAAAGATAATCATGGGAACAGATCAGCGTGGTCGACGATTGGATTCTTCCAAATGGGAATGGCTGCGGCTGACTGGCACGCACAATGGATCACCGTTTCCGGAAAGGATACTTCGGCCCGTAGTCCAATTTTCAGAAAAGAATTTACACTGAAAAAAAAGATAAAGTCTGCCATGGCTTATATTACGGCAAAAGGGCTATATGAAGCCAAACTCAATGGGCTCCGTATAAGTGACACCTACTTTGCTCCGGGATGGACCAGTTACAAAAACCAGCTGCAATACCAAGTTTACGATGTTACCTCATTTCTGACAGTTGGTTCCAATGTAATTGGTGCTAGTCTTGGCAATGGTTGGTATAAAGGTCGTATTGGATTTGGAAACCAACATAATTTTTATGGCGATACACGTGCACTGCTTTTGCAACTTGAAGTCGAGTATACAGATGGTACAAAGGAAACGATAAAGACGGATGAAAGCTGGAAATACACCTATGGGCCGATTATGGCTTCGGACGTTTACGATGGGGAGCACTATGACGCAAGAATGGAAATCGCTGGTTGGGATACTGCTGGATTTAAAGAAGACAACAAATGGACGTCGGTGGGTTTAATGAACAAAGGAACAGAAAAACTTATCGCTATGAGCGGTCCTCCTGTAAAGAAACACGAGCAGTTTAAAGCCCTTCGGGTTTTCAAAACACCAAATGGAGATACTGTTGTCGATTTTGGCCAAAATTTGGTAGGCTGGGCTACGTTGAAATCGCAAGGTCCTGCCGGGACAAAGATTACACTAAGTCATGCTGAAGTACTTACAAAGGAAGGCAATTTCTATACAGAAAACCTGCGGTCAGCCAAGGCCCAAAACAGTTATATTTTAAAAGGAGGAGCCGAACAAATATTTGAACCGCATTTTACTTTTCAGGGCTTTAGATATGTGAAAGTCGAGGGCTATCCAGGAGAATTAAACGTCGATAACATAACGGCTGTTGCCCTCTATTCAGATATGCAGACAACGGGCAAATTTGCAACTTCCAATACCCTGATCAACCAATTGCAGCACAATATTCTATGGGGACAAAAAGGAAATTTTTTGGATGTTCCTACCGACTGTCCACAACGCGATGAGCGTTTAGGCTGGACAGGCGATGCGCAAGCTTTTGCCAATACGGCGGCTTACAATATGGATGTCGCAGGGTTCTTTAGTAAATGGCTAAGAGATGTGAAGGCGGATCAACAGCCCAGCGGACTCATTCCTCACGTCATACCGAATGTTCTCGGGGCCAACGACGGTGCATCAGCCGGTTGGGCCGACGTATCCACAATCATTCCTTGGGATATGTATGTCGCTTACGGAGATCGCAGTGTACTGGAAACACAATATGAAAGTATGCAAAAATGGGTGAATTATATTCGTTCTGTAGCGAAAAACAATCTTTGGAATTCAGGTTTTCATTTTGGGGACTGGCTTTTCTACCGTCCGAATGACGATAATGATGGAAGAGCTGCTGTGACAGATAAATATCTCATCGCACAGACCTTTTATGCCCACTCGACACAACTACTGATTAACGCAGCAGAGGTTCTAGGCAAAAAAGAGGACGCTGCGAAGTACAGGGCATTACTCACTGACATCAAAGCAGCTTTTGCAAAGGAGTATATGACCGCAACCGGCCGATTGGTATCCAGTACACAGACAGCTTATGTATTAGCGCTACAATTTGATATGCTTCCCGAAGAACTCCGGGCTGCATGTGCTGATCGCCTTGTTGCCAACATCCGTGACTATGGCAACCACCTTACCACCGGATTCTTAGGCACTCCCTATATATGCCATGTCCTGACACGATTTGGATATAACGACGTTGCCTACGACCTGTTGATGCAGGAGAGTTACCCGTCATGGCTCTATCCTGTAAAAATGGGTGCTACCACCATCTGGGAACGGTGGGACGGTATTAAACCCGATGGTTCGTTTCAAACTCCAGACATGAACTCCTATAATCATTACGCCTATGGTGCCATTGGTGACTGGATGTACCGAACAATAGCAGGAATTAACTCCGTAGCTGCCGATCCAGGTTACAGAACTATCGTTATAGCCCCAAAACCAGGAGGTAAATTAACGAGAGCCTCGGCAGAACTGGAGACGCTATATGGCACCGTGAAATCGGCTTGGGCGCTAGAAAATAACCTACTGAAGTTGGATGTCACCATCCCTGCCAATACAAGGGCAAAAATTGTGCTTGCCGGTTCCAGCTATGAGATAGGTTCCGGAACCTATCATTTTGAAAGCAGCATCAAGTAATCATAAAAGCCACGTCATATGACGTGGCCTTAAACTAAACATATGAAACAATTGAATTTTCAGTATAACGCTGATCATAGCGTAAAATATATTCTTTCGGTGTGCAACCAATAATCTGTTTAAATACGCGATTAAAATTGGTAATACTATTGAAACCGCAGTTATAAGCAATAAATGAGATATTTTCCAGGTGTAGGTGATCTCTTCCAAATTGATGGCAAACCTCATTAATCCGTATTCGGTTAAGATAACCAACTAAGGTCATCCCGCAATGTTTTTTAAAATAACGGCAAAATGCCTGTGGAGACAGATGTGCTCTCTCTGCTACGCTTTCTAATGTAAGTCCATGTCTAAAATGTGTATTGATATAATGACAAACCTCTTCAATACGTTTATTTTTTCCAATTGTGCAAACAGCAGACTCCATATATTCGGGACAAAGTGGATCTGTCTTTTTTGAAATTTGAGACAGTGTCCTGAGCAAATAGAAAAAATGCATCATTTTTTCTATTTTTTCCGATTGTTTTAATAACATAACTCGCTTGGACACTACTTCAAAATCCACCTCAGGAATCTTAAAGCCCTTAGAATCCTGCCGAAGAAATTGCTCCAATGATTGGAATTCACCCAACATAAAAAGCTGTTTCAGTCTCCCTCCCGGATCAAAAAAGATAGAAATCGAACTGGCGGCATCACCAGCCTTATCTTCGGAAATAGATTTAAAAACATGCGCTTGATGTGCACCGATAAAAAAGATATCGTTTTCCTTAAATGGATGCAGGGTTTCATCCACAAGCAATACTCCTTTTCCTTTTGTAATCCACATCAATTGAGCTTCTTGATGCCGATGTAGATGCGGGTAAAAAGATTCCGATATATCCTCCTGAACAGTTATGCTCTGCCCCTGTATCACAGGAATGTTAAACTGTAACGTTTTCATAGTATGTTAGTATCTAGGTTACTCAACATTGGTTTACTAAATATAAACAACCGGCACAACATATTGATACATGTCAATCAAACATCAATTAAAATATCAAAATTTGCCCATTATTGGTTAATTTTTGCATTACAACACGCAAGGGTTTAGTAGAAATAAGGGGAGTATATTGGACTCCCCTTATTTTTATTGCGTAATACGCGTTACACTTGGCAATTGTACACTAACTTCATAAGTACCTTCCATCAAAATTTGGAATCCAAAAACAGGGTTTACGTTACTAGCGGTCAATCCGTCTATTTGGGCATACTTCATTGGAATACGGTAATAATTGAGAAATCCCCAATCTGTTCCATCTTTTCCGATTAATTTGGCCAATGGAAATGGCGCAACTTCAAAATCACAGATCATTGAATTGTCTGTAACCTGTACAGGGTTAAACTTCACATGTGATTCAAACATTGGACGGTCGCCTCTTTTGATTACCTCCCCATTTTTAGGATTAAAAGCATTCCCATTTTTATCTACAATCTTTAAAATAACACGTGCGCCATCATTCGAGATCTTTGTACAGGTAACTTTCGGAGCGGTGATTCCCGTAAAAACCTCGGCAGCAGTTGATCCGGAAGCTGCTTGATAGGTTACTTTAAACATATCATCAATCGTAGGTTCTACAATTTCAATAGTAGCCAATTTAGGAAATATCCGCTCTCCTCTTGGATTCGTCATTTTGACATCGAAATTGAAACGGCCTAAAGGCAGATTGGCGGACGCCCGATTAAAAACCAGCTGTCCACTTACGGTATTGAATTCCATGGGCGTTTTCTTTACCGTTTCTCTCTTTTTATTTAACAGTTCAACCGTTGTATCAGTCTCGGCATTGAAAACTAAACCAGGTTTAAAAGTTAGGATGTCAAATTCTTTAAAAAAAACATCCGGTGCAGGCTGACCCGTTGCTTCGTCCTGTAAATTTAATAATTCAAACGTATATGGTGGAGTGGAACCATCTGTATTGATACGGTCAGACATCGTAAGCGACATTCCACGTTTACAAAAGATGGTATTGTCTTTATAGCGGATACCTTCACTCAAAAAGCCGTTTTCAATTTTTTTGCATCCAGAAGTCAATGCAAAAACAAACACCAGGCTATATAAAATTTTTAAATTCGTTTTCATATCTGTTTTTAGTCAGCCATTTTTCCGGCGTTAAAAAATAAACGATGCGTGTTTTGCAATACATGCAATACACCGGTCGTCGTAATAATTCCCGAGGTTTGACAGTCGTAGGATTTATCGAGCTGATCTTTGGGAATCGCATTATAATCCGGTTCCTCAGCATCAAGAGTCCCTATGACCTTTGTAAAATTGAGATAGTCTACATAATCCAAATAATCGCTGTAATCACGTGTTCTGCGCAACTTAATATTGAACCTGACATTTGGGATCGCGCCAAGCTTGCTTACAAAATATTTATTGTCCGGACTGAGATTCTCTCGAGTAATCTTTCCATCGAATAGATAAATCATCATCGAATCACGCAATTCCTTGACAGGAATATTGTTGATCCCAAACTGGATGTTTTCGTTTCCTACTTCAATAATCTTTTGTTGTTTTTTGGCGGCTACATAATCCCGCACCCCATAATCGCTAGTAGCAAAAAAAGTGACATCCGAATTGACAATATCTTTAATACCAGCACGATCTATAATCTTAACCAGTGAATCAAAGCTACCGTGCTGCTTTAAAAAATCATAGGTTGTCTGATTCACCTGTGCATCGCTCTTTCCTCCATCTACTTTGTAATTATCTTTCTTACAAGCAAAAAGAAAGATCAATAGCGATGCAAACAATCCTGTTATCTTTTTCATAATTCTATTAGTTAGTGCCTACACCTTTCCTCTCCAATAAGAGGTCTGTGTCAGCTTGTTATTATTTTTGAATAGGGCTGGATTAATTGGCCAGTAGAATCCTTCCTGGCGAAAACGGGATTCTGAAAGCCATGGAACAAAATTGCTGTATTGTCTTGTTCGCAATAGATCATAAAAAATATGCCCTTCGAGGTAAAGCTCTTTTCCCCGTTCAATGATATACTCGTACATCACATCGTTTTTACTCGAAGTATTATCTACCAATGCGGACTCATCTGCACCATTCCTCTTTCTAAATTCATTGATGATATCTATAGCCTTGGATACTTGATTTTTGTAGAGCGCGATTTCAGCTTTCAACAACCGCATATCAGCTAACCGAAAGACAATCAAATTATTGCTTATATAGGGATCTTGCTTTTGTGAGGGATTGCGATAGACTACACTTTGATATTTTATACAAGTGGGTTTATCACTATTCAAATCGGTAAAATTACGTCGACAGCGAATATCACTATCATCAAAGACTTGCGAAGGCATCGCTTTCCACTCCCATTGTTGCAAACTCGCATTCCAATACCAATCCCAAACCTGGTCTATCTTGTAAAAATGATTCGTAAGATAGTCTGCATTGACATAACACCTCGAATTTGTTCCCGTTGTTGCTAGTTGTGCTGTTCTCAAAAACATATTGGCGATATGTTGGTTGGTTCCCTCGCGCGTATTTTCACTCATCGCAATTTCAAAAATCCCTTCACCCGAAAGTCCTTCAAAAGTCTTATAATAATTAGATGTATCCGTCAATGAATACATACCATTACTTAGAATTTCATCAATAGCTTTATCTGCTTTGTCTACCATTTCAAGATCAGGTTGATTTGAATTCACATCGCTCATTGTTGCCTTCCATAGGTAGAAATGAGCCAATAGTGCATTCACTGCCCCTTTATTGGCCGTAACTTTCGCGTTCCCCATAAGTGAATATTGCCAAGGCAATAGTTCATGCGCCTGTAGTGCATCCTTTTCGATCTGTGCCATAACCTCTTTCCGGGGACTTCGTGCTAATTCTGGAGCGGAAATAGGGTCGTCATATTCTTCTGTTACCAAGGGTACATCTCCCCACACTCGTAGCATCATAAAATAAGTGAATGCCCGTAAAAAATAGGCCTCCCCAAGCATCTCATTTTTGAATTTCGTCGGATTGGTCACATCGGTCAAAAGATCATCTGTTACTTTGGGAACCCTATTAATAATGATATTACTCATCGTAATCGCTTTATAATACTTGGTCCAGTCTCCAAAATTCTCGACATTATATTGAAATGTAAAATCTCCATCTTGAATTCCCTCAAGACCGTCACCGTTATATTGGATTGTAAAATAATTCTTGGCTATAGCATCTCCATACATAAAATACCGCGGACTGGGATTCCAGTTACCCGAATTCATCACATCCCGCACCAAGGCATAGTTACCCGCCATAGCGCTTCTCAAATCACCGGAGCTCTTCCAATATGCACCAGAAAAGGTTGAATTGACAGGTTCCTCTACCAAAAACTTTTTACAGGATCCAAGCAAGAAAACCAGTATCAATAGCACGGCTAGTTTATAGTTTAAAATAAATCTTTTCATCGTCTTAAAAAGTTAGTTCAAATCCTAATGTATATTTTCTTGGAATAGGATAACCACCACCGTTATACTCTCCGTATGGGTTTACAGCCTCCGCATCAGGCAATTTTTTTGATTTTTGCCAACGGGCTACATTGTCAACTATACCAAAGAATCTCACTTTTGAAATACTCCATTTCTTGCTGATGCGCTCAGGAAGGTTGTAAGAAAAAATAAGGTTCTTGAAACGCATATAAGAACCATTTTCTAAAAAGAAAGTCTGTGCAGAGGTATAGTAGTAACGATAGGTACCTATATCATATTTAGCATATTCGGCTTTATCACCTGGCTGCCTCCAAATATTCAGCTTATCTAAATCCCGTATCGAGAAGTAAGTGAAATTTGACACCGCATCTCCAGAAGCGGAGTTATTAAATTGATCTGATTCAAAAAGATTTAGCACATCTCTTCCAAAACCATAGGTAAAAAATAAAGTAAGCGAGAAGTCTTTATAATTAAAGACATTATTCCAACCTCCTGTCCACTTAAAATTGGGATCTCCAATTGCCCTTTTGTCAGGATTTATACCGCTGTTAAATACGTCTACAAAATAATCCCCATCAACATCTTCAAAATAAAAATCTCCCGGATTGAATGTCCCATTGGAATTGCGATAACGTTCACCAGTATAAGGGTTAACAGGGATATCATCAATTGTGGAGAAAACACCTAGTGTCTTATAGAGATAGAATGCGTTGATTGGGCTACCTACTGAAAGGATATGGGATTTATCAAATCGATCACCATCCATAACCATATCGCGACCACCGTTTGGAAGGTTCATGATCCGGTTTCTGACATAAGAAATATTTAAATTGGACCGCCAGGTTAATGCGGAGCTACGCGGAAGAACATCTGCTGATAATTGAATATCGACACCTGAATTGCGGATCCCGACAGAATTTGTTTTAGCATAATCATAGCCTGAAGTCACTGGGAGCATTACATCAAATAGCCCGTCATAATTTTCCTTATTAAATATATCCACCATAGCTGTAAATCTCCCTCTATACAATTCCATATCTACACCTAGATTCCATTGCCTGTTGCGTTCCCAGCTAAGATTCTTTTGGGCAACACCATTCGCAAAGTTTGGTGTTATAGCCACCTGACCATTATAAGAAGTAGCTCCGGAATTACCCTGATACCCTCCGTTATTGACATTATAAAGATTGTACTGCAGATAGTTGCTTGATGGTAGCGATCCGGTCAACCCATAGCTTCCTCTGATTTTAAGCAAGGTTAGCGTAGGGTTATTTTTGAGAAAATCTTCTTCGGTTAAAATCCAGCCAACAGAAGCTGACGGAAAATATCCCCATTTGTTGTTCTCTCCAAAGCGGGATGATCCATCTGCACGAATAGCTCCCGAAAACAGGTATTTACTATCAAAATCATAAGAAAAACGACCGAGATAAGACAGCTGTGACCATTTTTGCAAATCAGAGTTGGCACCGATATTATTTTGCAGAAAGCCTGTAACCACCTGAATTTGATCCGACACCCCTTGGCTTCCCCACGCCGATACATTTTGCATTTTATTTTTTTCGGCTTCCTGACCCAGCAATACATTTAAGGAATGCTTTCCAAACTGTTTGACATAGGTTAAGAAGTTTGATATCCGGACTTGGCTATTTTCATAAGAATAAGCTGAAGAATAATTACCAGCACCACTCATCAAGGCCGACGGTCTATTATAAGCCCTATTGGCCATGTCTTTAATATAGGCGGACTGCGAAGTAAAAGTCAATCCTGGCGCAATATTGAATATCAGATTTAGATTGGTATTCAGATTAGAAGATTCATTATTATCGAGGCTACTGTCATATGTACCCAAAAGATAAGCCTTTTTCGCATCGGAAAGATTAAACAGTGATGAAGGCATACTCCCCGCACTCAAAGCTATTGGACTCACATCACTCCCACTCCCCCGGGCTCTCTTATTATACGAATAAGCAACGATAGGATTGATCGTTAAACGCTCATTGATAGCCTTACTTGATAGATTTAATCTTCCCGTATAGCGTTTAAATCCGGTTGCTTTAATGATCCCTTCCTCATCGTAATAATTACCGCTAAAACGATAAGAACTAATCGCCGACCCTCCGCTTACGGAAAGATCCGCACTCTTTATCTTTCCTTTTTGGTAGAAAAGATCCTGCCAATCGGTATTTCCATTAAATGCCGGATTCAATGAATCGGTAAGCATAAAGGGCAGATTCCTAAAATCATTGGAAGAAAGCTGATTTTTGAGGATCGTCATCTTTTGTTCTCGCTCAGTCCTTCCGAGTGTTACTTCGCGCAGTTCGGGCCGTTGCGTTAAACCTCCATATCCGGTCAGCATAAAACGCGGATCACCATTGCGGCCTTTTTTCGTCGTAATCATGATGACCCCATTTGCTGCTCTTGAACCATAAATAGCAGCCGCGGAAGCATCCCTAAGCACATCTACGGATTCTATGTCATTTGGATTCAGCCCGGCAAGGTAGTTGGTTCCTGTCCCCGTATTCGGGCCGACAAATTGCTCCGTAGGCTGAGGAACTCCGTCAATTACATAGAGCGGATTACTAATAACATTGTAATAATCATCATTGGAATAATTTAGACTAACTGCCGATGTCCCTCGAACAGCGAGTGTGGGTGATGCACCCGGAGCACCGGAAAAGTTCTGAACATTTACGCCCGCCAATCGCCCCTGAAGCAGCATATCAAAGCTGGCAGCGGGAAGATTTTCCAGATCTTTGCCCGATATACTTGATATCGCAGCTGTAGCTTTTTTGCGCGAAGTACTTTGATAGCCGATTACCACGGCTTCGTCAAGAATACTTAATGTTTCGACCAGTGCAAAGGACATCTTACCTGTTGCAGGAATAGTTTGACGTGCTCGTTCATAACCGACAAAACTCGTCTCTAAGACTTCTCCAGATTTACCTGAAATCTTAAAATTCCCCTGATCATCGGTCTGTGTACTGTTGGAAGTACTCGTGTTTCTCACAGTTACTCCAGCTAATTGCTTACCATTCTTATCACGTACGGTGCCCGTGATCTGTTGGCCTAATGCAATTAGTGAAGTTAGAAACACAGATAAAAATAAAACTATCTTTTTCATTTGTGTTTGATTAGGTGCTCTTACTTAGGTTATCCCAAATATAAGTGTCAAACACAGGTCCCATTTTCTTAATAATTACCAGTTTACAGCACTTTTTTAGCAAAAAAAACAAAAACGATACAACTTATGATTTTGAGGAGGCTTCATTTTGAATTAATAGCATTTTTATCTAATTTTAATATCAATTTTGTTTCTTTAGACCGAGAAAAAACCTATGCACATTGCAAAATCCGTCACTGATCAAGGTATTAAGATGAAAAAAATGCTGTTCTTCATTTTATTGTGCTGTTTCAATTGTTTTATCGCAATTGGACAGGATGCAATAAAAATAAACCATCTCCCCTTTATTCAAGGTTTGACGGAGCAATCTGTTTCCATTATTTGGACGACAGACAGGCCCGCGACGGGTTGGGTCGAACTGGCTCCAGATGACTCCAGTCACTTTTACTTTAAGGAAAGACCCAAATATTACGCGGCTGCTTATGGTTTTAAAAAAGTAGGTACGCTGCATCAAGTTACATTGACCAACTTAAATCCTGGAACACGCTATAGATATCGTGTATATAGTCAAGAAGTTCTCAAACATGTTGGAGTGAATGTCCAATATGGAAGGGTCGTGGCCAGTGATGTCTATCAAAAGGCACCTCTTTTTTTCCAAACCTTTGGCAAGGCCAAATCGACCCATTTTACGGTAGTTAATGATATTCACGAACGCAATGAGGTTCTCGATAAGCTATTGGATATCGGCGACCTTAAGACAAGTGACTTTGTGGTATTCAACGGTGATATGGTTAGCAATCTATTAAGTGAAACACAAATGTACGAAGGGTTTATGGATACCGCCATTAAAAAGTTTGCCAGCGAAAAACCAATGTTTTATTCAAGAGGAAATCATGAAACACGGGGGCCTTTTGCCATTGATTATCCCAAATATTTTCCAACACCAACAGGTGAACTATATTATCAATTTAAACATGGGGATACCGGTTTTATCGTATTAGATTGCGGCGAAGATAAACCCGACAACGATATAGAATATAGTGGTATTGTGGATATGGATAATTATAGAAGCGAACAGGCAAGCTGGTTGGCCCAAGCTGTTGAAGACCCCTCATTTAAAGATGCCAAATATAAGATCGTAATCTGTCATATGCCCCCTTTTGGCGGTTGGCATGGGGAACAAGAAATTTTGGAGAAATTTGTTCCCATCCTCAATAAGGCAGGAGCACAGATCATGCTCTCGGGTCATTTACACAAACACATTATCAAGGAAGCAACAAATAGCGTACAATTTCCAATTATTGTGAACTCCAACAATAATGTGCTACGCGTGGATTTAAATGATGAAAAAGGAATTTTTAGAATTCTCGACCAGCAAGGAAAAATGGTCGATCAGGTGGTCATCAAACCGTTAAAATAAGCGATATTGCTTATCGCTAATGAGAACAGCAGACAAATTCATAGCTGGTGAAACGAAGTTAGGGCACTATATCCTTTATTTATTTTATTAAAATTCTATTAATTGTGGTATAATTCAGGAAACCTAATCATTAATTAGAGGATTGATATAACAATTTCAGATACACAAAGTATTAAATAATGATCAACTTAAAACCACTCTCTCTTAACGATGTCTCACCATTTTATGAATGGATCAATGATGATATGTCTATTAAATATTCGCTTTCACTTTTTCAATCATTGCACACAAAGAATCAAATCGACCATTGGTTTCATTCGGTTATCAATGACTTAACTAATTTTAACCGGGGAATTTTCCTCAACGACTCAAATAGATTGATAGGCTATGCCGGCATTTGCAATATTTCCAAAGCAAATAGATCGGGCGAGTATTTTATCTTTATAGGAGATCGTCAAGAGTGGGGAAAAGGAATAGGTTCAGAAGTCACTAGATTAATCCTCGGTATGGGATTTGAGGAACTAGGGCTCCACAGGATCATGCTCACTGTATCGGAACCAAATTATGCTGCAATAAAAGCCTATCAAAATGCAGGCTTTAAACTCGAAGGGAGAATGCGTGAAGCCTGTTTTAGAGACAATCAATTTCACGATAAACTATTCATGTCAGTTTTGGAAGAAGAGTGGAACAACGAAGTACAGCTAAGTGTAAAATGAAATTAAACACCGTATAGCCAGACTACTCCTTTGAATAGACAGTTTTTGGATACAGCTTCTTAAAAGCATTGTAGACAGCTTGATGTATTACTGTTGAATGCAATTCATCAGGTATGTAATCAAATACAAAATGAGTCTTATTATTTCGTTTAAGAACCTCAGATAACGCTATAGCCTCATCATACATTCTTATGTCTTCTTCCTTGTTGGGGATACCGAGGTAAACCTTTATATTTTTTTTCAAATTAGTTTGCAGAAACTTCTCCGCATTCTTCGATAAAGACTCTTCTCCCCACCACAAACTTGGACTGATAATAATATAATCATCAAATAGTTCAGGTTGTTTCAGTAATATTTCTACGGAAAAAAGTCCAGCTAGTGATTCTCCGATTAACGTCTGTTTTCCGTTCGATTTATAATTGCCACTTAGGTAAGGAATCAATTCATTTTTTAAGAATGCCCTATATTTTTCAGAACCGCCATAAGTAGGAAAACTAGCTTTTTGAAAGCCTTCCTTTTCTATAAAATCTGTATTTTCAACAGGAAAGGTAAAATCTCTTCTTCGTGTGTTTCCTCCTATTCCAACAACAATGCTTTGAGGAAATCTGTCGATCCAGGGTTGTGTACTAAAACGTACAATACCTGCAATATGGAAGAAATCTTCATCAACTCCGCCATCGAGAACATATACAATTGGATAGCGAATAGAATCATCTGGATTATAATTATCCGGCAGACAAATATTGATCGTTCGATCTTCCCCCAAAACATTTGAATGCAATATTTCTGAAATACCTATTGATAATGGCACTCCTTTTTGTGCAAAACAAGCTGCGTTAAAAATAAGGAGTATAAAAAAAAGGAGCATTCTATTACCTATCATATTGATATTTTTTGCTTTCATAATGGACATGTGATTAATCTTTTGGAATCGTCAGCTATCTGACATACCAACTTTAAAGTTGATAGATAGCAACGTTTAGCAAATCACAGCCGTGAATTTACAATGAAAATAAATATAATCGATAGGTTTTTATTTTTAGCGAGTGGTTAGACGATTCTTTCACATCGATAGCCCCACTCAAACATCTTTCTAATGATGCTGTTGGTCTCGATTTCCAATTGCGAAGATTCCACTCGGAGAATACACTCCTCATCGTCAAGATCGAAGTTAATTTTATAAGAAGAAAACAAGCTGACAAGAGTTGCAATGATCCGCTGTGCGTCTTTCATTCGATAAACATTGGTTTTAAATATTTCGACTCGTTTCATTAGATCTGATTAAATTCTGTTCAAGATATATTGTGCTAGTCCAATTCCATTTACTGATCCTAAACTACAATATGATTCGAACAACGACTACAAAGTTTAGATAAACACAATAAAAAAATCGGTGAATATATGGGATTAAGCGGTAAATACCCGCTTGCTATTTAACGACCAAATTGTAACTGTTCATAAATCCCTGAATAAGCTCAGGTAGATTGAGCAATAGAAATACACAAATGACAATAGCAAGAATGGCATAAAAAAACCACGATGAACTTTTCTTTTTCATAACAAACTATTTTAAGTTTAAAGATATAGGCTACACAATCTAGGATGCCATAGAAAAAAGAAACAGATAGACAACATAGCATATCCACTTAATTTCCCTATATAGTTCAATATATGAAAATTAATCTATATAACAATAAAATAATTTTAGAAAATATATTTTTCAAAATCACTCATGGAAGCTTCAATAAAGAAAACCCTGTTACAAAGCTGAATTTTTCGAATCCCTATATCCTTGGATTTCATCCTGCGGCGTTCTTTCTAGCGGAGTACTGGTGTTCGTCGCGCTATTAACCTGTAACTTATATTGGATTTTTGTATTCACGGTAGTAGCCGCCTCTTCTTCGAGTTTTAATCCGCTCAAGAAAGTACTCACTCCTACTACAGTTAAAATTGCTAATGAATTAAAGAAGTGTATCATAAATAAAAATTGAATAGTTTATCAATCCAATTTCAAGAAACAAATTTTAAAACACCACAGTTTTTCGGCGAAAGAACAATTTCAACCGGTAAACAACACACTTTTATCCATTAACCGATATCTTATGACTATTAATGCTTACGTACAAGGATTCATTTAAATTTCCGATCAACCATATATTTAAAACATGTTTTAATATCTTGACGATGCGAAAAATAGTTAGAGCGGCCTTCTTCCAGGTAAGCGAGAAGAATAATCTCCGCATCTACTGTTGAAACAATAAGCTTCCGTGCTGCTATTTTTATCACATACACATTCGACAGGCTTATTACGGAATACGGGATTACCTCTTAATCCTTTTTAAGAATCCCCCGCATCACTCCCATATCGATCAATTTTTCAGCATATCCCCAGAGTACTGCCGAACCGTCTTTAATGACAGATTTCTTTGCATAAACCTTTTCATAATTTACACCAGGTTCATTCCAGGTTCCACCGTTATTAGAACTATTCTGCAATAGCGGCTCCAACCGATCCATGGCGCGTGCAAACTGCGCATCGTGAGTCTGCCCAGCTTCGAATTCTTCCCATAAGGCGATAAGTTCTTCAGCCTGCTCAGCTGGCAGAATTCCAAATATCCGCTGAGCCGCCAAACGTTCTACCTCTGTATTTGTATGATTTTTCTCAGTATCATAGATAAAGGTATCACCAGCATCAATTTCAACAATATCGTGTATTAATACCATCTTGATCACCTTCAGTAAATCTACCGATTGATTTGCATGTTCTGAAAGTACCATGGCCATTACTGCTAGATGCCAACTGTGTTCGGCATCATTTTCGGGTCGATCGCTATTGAAAAGCTTTGTTTTTCGCTGAATATATTTAATCTTATCGATCTCCTTAATGAACTCAATCTGTTTTAATAATTTATCCGAAAAATCCATCCTCAATCACTTATTTAATTACGTAATACACAAATTTACCTTTTTTGAAATACAGCTTACTTGTCATTTGGCAAATTAGTTCAAATCCGATATTATTTACACCCACCGGACAATCTATATTACTGAGATTACCGCAACATTTGTTAAATTTGATTGACATCAAATCGCATTGTGATTTATGAAAAAACTAGGATTTTTATCTTTTGGACATTGGTCCAAACACCCTGCATACAGTACGCAGACAGCAAGTGACACCTTGCTGCAATCAATAGATTTAGCGGTAGCAGCCGAAGAAATCGGATTGGACGGCGCTTATTTCCGTGTACACCATTTTGCCAATCAGTTAGCCTCCCCTTTCCCATTATTATCGGCCATTGGAGCCAAAACCTCTAAAATCGAGATTGGAACCGGTGTAATCGACATGCGTTATGAAAACCCGCTTTATATGGTCGAGGACGCGGGAGCTGCCGACTTAATTTCAGGTGGCAGATTGCAATTGGGGATCAGTCGTGGCTCACCCGAACAGGTAATAGATGGCTGGCGTTATTTTGGATACAATCTAGCGGAAGGAGAGACAGATGCCGAGATGGGCAGGAAGAAAGCATTGGAGTTTTTAGAAAAACTAAATGGTATTGGTTTCGCCGAGCCAAATCCTTACCCAATGTTCCCAAATCCCCCGGGCTTATTGAGGCTAGAACCTCATTCGGAAGGATTACGAGATCGCATATGGTGGGGAGCAGCATCCAATGCCACTGCTGTATGGGCTGCTCACAATAGAATGAATCTTCAAAGTTCTACCTTGAAGTATGATGAAAATGGCAAACCCTTTCATATTCAGCAAGCAGAACAGATTCGGTTATACAAAGAAGCCTGGAAGGAAGCCGGACACCCGGGAGAGCCTAGAGTTTCAGTCAGCCGATCCATTTTTGCTTTGGTAGACGATTTAGATCGCTATTACTTTGGGCAAGAAGCGGACAAATCGGATAAAATTGGCCTTATTGAGTCAGATAAAAGAGCCATTTTTGGTCGAAGCTATGCTGCTGAGCCAGATCAACTCGTTAAAGAATTAGCACAGGACGAAGCCATACAGGAAGCGGACACACTGCTTTTGACCATTCCGAATACTTTAGGAGTAGATTACAACGTTCATATTCTCTCCGCTATCCTGGAACATGTGGCTCCTGAACTTGGTTGGCGCTAATTCTGCAGTATTTATGCTAAAAAACATTCGTTATAAAACAAAGATTGCAGTCATAGGCGCTGGTCAGGCCGGGCTTTCCGCTGCTTATCATTTAAAAAAACTGGGGCTTAAAATCGGGCAGGATTTCATCATTTTAGATGAAGCCCCCAACGCTGGCGGTGCCTGGCAATTTCGCTGGAACTCACTCACCTTAAGCACTGTCAATAAAATACACGATTTGCCGGGCATGTCGTTTGAGGAAACTTTAACGACAAAGGATACCGAAGTGCAGGCCAACACTGCCGTTCCCCATTATTTTGAACTTTATGAAAGGAAATTTGGACTTCAGGTATATCGACCTGTTAAAGTAGAAAAGGTATACGAGAATGGCGATCGATTTCACATTGATACCTCAGAAACACTTTTCTCTGCTCTTGGTATCATTAATGCAACCGGGACCTGGGGAAGCCCTTACATTCCAGTATATCCAGGAGCAGAATTATTTCAGGGAGAACAGCTCCATACAAAAGACTTCAAAACTGCAGATTATTTTCGAGGCAAACATGTAATTGTTGTAGGTGGTGGCATCTCTGCCATCCAGCTACTCGATCAAATCTCACAAATAACAACCACAACATGGGTTACACGACGGCAACCTCTATTCAGAGAAGGGCCATTTGATGACATGGCAGGACACAATGCTGTTGCCATGGTAGAGGAACGCGTTAGGCAAGGACTTCCCCCCTTGTCAGTGGTATCCGTTACAGGCCTCCCCTACTCCGCTGAAACCCAGGAAATGGAAAAACGCGGTGTACTTAAACGTTTTCCCATGTTTAAAGAAATAACCAAAACAGGAATCAAATGGGAGGACGGACGAGAAGAAAGGGCCGATGTTATATTGTGGAACACAGGCTTTAAAAGTTCTTTAAGCCATTTGGATGCCGTGCTACCAAAAGAAGAGCAAGGTGGTATTCAAATGGCCGGCAGGCTGGCTACCATGGTCGCTAAAGAACCTAGAATTCACCTCGTCGGTTATGGGCCATCCGCATCAACTATCGGTGCAAACCGTGCTGGAGGCGCAGCGGCGAGAGAACTTCTAAAAACGCTCTCAATGGCCGACCTGAGCGCAAACTCTTATACGAGAAGCCAACCGTAGCGATGACACCATTTTAAACATAATAACAAAAAGCCACTTCATAATAAATAATTAGCAACTCGACTAATCTTAAATCACCTCTTATCGCTGTTAACAAATGATTAAAATAGAAACTTAATCCTTCGATCAATAAAACCTAACGACAAACTTAAATTCGCATGAGTTATCTTAAACAGCAGACTCGCCCCAAAATAATAAAGCAACACTGGTTATGGTTGCTGGGACTATTTGCCATGGCATTTTTTAGTTGTACCTCTCAAAATAAACAGGTGCACCTACAAGATTCGTTTCTGGTCTATCAGGAAATTGATAGCCTGAAAATCTCGGAGTACAACCTCAAAGAACAAGACTGCACTTTGATAGCAAATAAGTGTTATAGATTATCCGTCTTTAAGAATGACTCAAACTGTTTTTTTCAGATTGAAAAACTGCACAATCATCAATGGCATCTTATTATGCGAGATATGGAGTATCAGACCAATAATTCAGGACTGTCTTTTGCCGATCAGAATAATGACGGTTTTAAAGATATTGTATGGAACAAGAAATGGCAAGAACACACCTATTTGTTTAATCCAAAAGTTAAAAACTTTATTGAGGTAGGCGAATATCACAATAGCAAAACAGTTAAAATAAATGGTAAAACCGCATTTTATAAGCAGAGTTTCCCCATTCAATACCTCTGGAACGAAGAAAAATCCATGAACTCAATTTGCGGAGAAATAATCGAAACACATTCAGAACTCTTTGCAATAGATGCGGATTACCGAAAAATCAGCATCGCAACAATAGATAATTTCGACAGCTATAATTATTCCGCTAGTGACAGTTGTGTACAGGTTATCAAATGTTATATACCTCCTTATAAGGGACGTTACGGCAAAATCAGCATTTGGAATATTGGAATACCGGTGGATTCTATTGTTTTAAAAAGTGATCTAAGTCATTATAATCCTTCATTGGATTCGAATTGGATCGCCAACTATTGGCAAAATAATTGTGTTAAATTATTAAAAAACGCACAATTATTTCAAGTGAGAAGAGAAAAGCCCCTTTATTATTTTAAATAAGCCGGATTACATTCACATATGTTTGAAATGTGCTATATCATGATAAATCAGCTAATGAAAATCCGATGGCAATATCCGCTCTTATTGGATATTTCCGTATAAGATGTATATGACAATTCGTAATTCAAAGCCAATACAGTTAATTGATGAATCCCAAGATTATCCACCCCGACAAATCCATTGCATTATTTGTAAAAGAAATATTGGTATTTGAAAGTACCGATGAATATCGCTGTAACTTACCTTTTTATGCTGATGGATACCCAGGCCTATTATTTCAACGATCAAAAGGAGACTTTCTCATTAGCCCCCATAATAAAAAAATGCCCCATATTTTCTTATATGGTCAAACGATAACACCTATTACGATCAATATAGCTGGCCCCTTTCAAATTATAGTTTTCAAATTTTATCCTTTTGTGTTACGTGCGTTTTGGGATATACACCCAGAAAGTATAAATGACAGCTGTTATTATTTAGAAGCCACTCCACATACAGACATCCGTCAATTGATTACTGAATTATCTTCCTCCTCAAACTGTCACAACAACATCCGCGTATTATCCGCTTTCCTTCTCAACCTTTTTAATACCAAGAAGGATAATCTCGACTTTTCAATTAAACAGGCTATCCTAAATATCATCGAAAACAATGGTCAGGTTGCTATTGGAGAAATTGCCAAGGAAGCGCGACTGAACATCCGAACCTTTGAACGCAGATTTCTTAAAGAGACGGGATTAACAGCTAAACAATTTGCTAAGATAGTACAATTTCAGACCTCTCTGAAACAATTGACCAGTAAAGACTTTCACAGACTAACAGATATTGTTTACGAAAATGGCTTCTCGGATCAGTCTCATTTCATCCGTGTATTTAAATCCTTTACAGGTTCAACTCCCGCTTCATTTAACAAATGATAAACTGTGTCGTTTTTATTCTATTTTACTTCGGCGCTTATTCCAAACTTTGTACAGATGCCGGGTAGATCAACATCGGTATTGGCGTTTTTTCAAAGTCTATACTCTTTACGAAATAGACTTTAAAATAATATTTTGATACGCCTGCATATCAACTGAAGTAAGTTTAGCAAACGAATTTCACAATTAAAACAAATAGAAATATGAAATTACAGGACATCATTTTGGCGCTGGCAACAATTTTTTCGGCCATCATTTCTGGCTTATTCTTTTCTTATACATTTTCGGTCAACTTGGGTCTGCATAAACTTAATGACAGGGCTTATCTGATGGCCATGCAAAATATCAATAGAGAAATACTGAATCCTGCTTTTTATTGTTGCTTCCTGGGAGCACCAATTCTATTAGCAATTTCTACCGTATTATTGTTTGATATCCATTCACCAAAGTTCTATTTAATACTGGCAGCGAGTTTGAGCTATATCATTGGAGTATTTATAATTACGGGAATACAAAATGTTCCCTTAAATAATCAGTTAGCATCAATAGACCTATCGATTGCTTCGGAAAAATCTATAAAACTTATGCGAGAGGCCTTCGAAAGGCCTTGGGTATTCTGGAACAATATCCGAACATTCTGTTCGGTTCTAACCTTAGTCTTCTTGATTATTAGCCTCGCCTTCTTTAAGTCAAAAACCTAGTTAGAAAACGGCGCAGTTACAAAAAATCAATCCCCTTAGCGCTTTATTAAGAGCAATATAACCAAAAGCTTCCCTTTTCACAAAACGAAAACATTTGTTGGCTAAGCGAATTTAAATTTGTACCTAACGAATTTAAATCATACGCTAATATCTATTTCTCAATATATTACCTTTATATAAAGATAACAAGTAGATCTCATAAGTCAGCATCATTTTGGATGCGGATCTATTGAGCTACAAAAGAAGCTTTAAATATCTCTCAATTAATAATTTTTGACATGAAAACAAAACACTTAATTTCAGCATTATTGTTAGCGTCATCGGGTTTGACACTGTTAGCATCTTGCAATGGCGGTTCTGTTGATACGGTAAAAGCTATCGAATCAAACTATGACAATCAAAATAAAACCATTGAATTAACAGGTGAGTTTGACGCACCTTCTTTTACCTTCTCATCAGGCAAATCAAAAACCATGGCTATGAATTTTGTGGTCAAATCCCATGCCTTCAGCTCAGAAAAATTCACTGCTTTCAGCGTGATCTTACCAGTTGGAACAGAAAAAAATAATGTGTTATTTGAACTTCCTGCGGATCAAAAAAATTATACACTCAAAAATTTTTACGTATTTGACAATAATGGTGAGAAAATCAACCTAGATTCTCATACAACGTTCAAGATGACCGGAACAGTGCATTACAGTGAATTGGAGAAACCTGAGAATGAGCGGGAAAAAGATAACTTCTCTTATACAATAACTGATGTAAGTTTTGTAAAAGATTAACAGCGGTAAGGACGTATGCAGCGCTAAAAATAATGTTTATATATCCTATTATTTCTTTTGAACGATACGAACATGCTTGAATAATGAGCAACCAATATTCTTATCACGCTATCAGCTGTCTTAACGCTATATATACTAGGAACGCTAAAATAGCACGTAACAACATGTTCGTATACGTTCAATTGATGGTCAAATATAGGAATAAAAACTAACTAAATTAGTTTTTATTCCTATATTTTTTAGCAAAAATATGAAATCGCTAAGAATAAGTATTTTTCGGTTTAAAAGAGTACAACTGGATCAATTTACCGAGCAACTATAGGTGACATAAAGAGATCTATCGCCTAAACTTTGGTGTTAAAAGATGAACCGTCAAAAAAGGAAAAATTGAGGACACGAGTTTCCTAAAGCGAACGGCTAATATCTACAACATTAAAAATCTGGTCTACATCATCCAGGCTTACCTCAAAGTCAGGGTATCTTGTTTTATCAGTATTAAGAGAGCGAAGCGTAAGAATTCCATTGTTTACATCATGATGGGCAATCTCTTTAATAATAACGCCTTCATATTTGTGGACAACAACCCAATAACGATATTTATGGGTATGAAATTTTGATTGCCATAGCTCTCTTTTTATCAGACGACCAGTTACAATATCACCGTCTAACACACTGGCATCAGTCCCGTCTGTCATACTATCCCCACTAACTTCAAAAGAGCGATAAGCACCTTTATGGAACTCATTAACCGTAATAAAATGGGCCGGTAAATCATCCATATATTCAGCGTCTCCAAAACCAGACAAATATCCTGCTTTAGCCTTCTCGGTAACAAGTTTAGTCTGCATCAGGTATCGCCCGGGAGAGACTTCAAAAAATATATTGTTCTTGTTTTCGTCGATAAACTTGACATCATCCGCAAAGTACCCAATTGATTTCCCATTACCGATACTAACCATCGATATGGAGTCAGGCTGAATCAAAGCACCAGCCTCTATCCTTTCCCCTTTTCCATACACTAACCAATCATACTGGATATGAGGAAAGGCTTGTTGAATGCGTGTTTTCATGGTAAGCCCAATAGGATACTCCCCCTTTTTTATACGCGAGTACACTTGTTCACGCACACCTAACAGCGACGCAAATTCGCGGTTGGTAACACGCATCTCCAAGCGTAAAACTTCAAAATTATTATTTGGATAAGTTTCCATAGTTCATAGGATATTTAACAAATGTTACACAAATACATAACATTCTGACACTAAGTTACACAACTTATTAAACCTTAACAAATAGACCACTATATTTAAAAATTAAATCACTTATTACCAACAAATTAAAGTTAAACAAATAAGTTTATAAACGAAGAATAATAGCAAAAAATAAGCTTAAAATAAATTGAAAGATTAACAAATTTGTTTAACTTTGTTTAACAAGTAACAAATTAAAATAAACTGTAGATCCACAGCACAATCAAGCGCCTGCGGCCGGATTGAATTATTGTAGGATCACCATCTCAAGAAACGAAAAATCAGTTCATACTTAAACAGAAAAAGAAAATGGAACAGCTTCTTACACACAGTCCAAAACAGCAGATAATTTACACACTGGATCACAATCAGTCACACGGACAAAACAATATTTTAAGAAAAAAAGAAACAATCAGATTAACAGAAAAAAATAGTTCACAGCGTATGAACACATTATATTATTCATTCATTATGAATTTCTTAAAAGAAAATCACCCCGAAATATTAAAGTCCATCGATAAAATATACGAGTCTGATCTTTCTAAAATCAGTAAAGTTATCGATTGCTATTGCCAATTTGTAAATATACCTACCAAGCAGATTATGGGAGAATATATCAATTACAAGGATATACAGCATCGCTACAAAGCAATAGCAGTTGTGCTTCGTATTTTTCAGCCGGAAAAATTGGATAATCTGAAAACCAAAGTAAAAAGTAGCATATACAAAGAATTAGGTCCTTATTTACAAATAAATAATGACACATTACAGAAATCTATCATCTGTGCCTGCAATCAATTCGACCTTTACCGTGATTTCAAAAAGGAGATTAAACAAATTGCAAATTATTACCTTATTGAGGCCCGTTTCAACAATGTCTAATTACATGCATAAAAATACCACCATCATTATCAACACCTTCCACTTTTCCTTGGTAAAAAACTAGTCCTTGAATATTGAATACTCAAGGACTTTTTTTGTACTACATTCCCGCTGGCCGTGGTCAGGTTGAATTAACCTGCAGAACTATTACCAGTGCACAAAAGCTCGACCTTTTCTTATCAACCAGATAACTAATGTGATTAAAACTCCCAAGCCAATTGAAAAATAAAGCATACTTGTCGTAGCGGGTTTTACTACCGATTTTGACTCCGTATCATGAAGTTTTATTTTCTGAACGCTTTGCCGACTGCTCTTCATTTTCTGACCTTTCCAACCTGCGTCAAATCGTTCCTCAGTCTCCAACCTCTTACCTAGCACGCTCTGTTTCTGATAGATTTTCCCGCTTCGAAGCCGTACGACACCATCTCGCGTGATCTGAATTCCCTCACCTTCAATTTGAATAACGTCCTCGCTCTTCTTCAAAGCTCCAGCATATGATTGAACAACCTTTATTTCCCCCGTATCCCGCTCAACCTGCAAATTTTTATCTATTTTTTCTGTGATAGCCATTTGTTCGGATGCAGTGGATTTTAAAGTCTTCTTAAATAGACCGCAACTGCTAACCAGTAGCAGTATTGAGATCATCTGTAGTATATTTTTCATTTTTTATCTGTTTTAATTCAATTTGTAGCCTGTTATAGAGCTTCATTAGATCATCATATTTTGCTTGTAAATCTCCCAAGGTCTTCGTACAAGCAATACGTTCATCATTTGCCAAACGTAAACCTTCATTAAGATCTTCAATGATAGCTCGCAATTGTTCAATATCTTTCTCTAACCTATTCGCATATCCCTCCCATTTTTCAATTACCTTTCCTGCATTTTCGACATTTGTCGCTTCCACTTCGGCTTGCTGTTTAGGTTTTCCAACCAAGTAGCCCCCTACGGCTGTGACCACTGGGATGATTAATTTCTCTAAAATCTCAAGTAATTCCATTATAAGTTCCTTTCGTTAACAGTTTAAATTTCTCCCAAGGAAACTGCATCCCTGGATCCTCCTTTCTTCCTGGTGCGACATCCGAATGCCCCAAAATCTCTCTAATTGGGTATGTAACACAAATCGCTTTACATACGGAAATCGCCGCGTCAATCTGTTTTTCAGTATAGGTCTCCTGACCTTTATTTTGCAGTTCAATCCCGATACTATAGTTATTGAGATCTTTCTGCCCAGCCCAATTACTGATTCCTGCATGCCAGCATTTAATGTTAAATGGGGCCAATTGCGTAATGACACCATCACGGCTTATATGAAGATGTGCGGAGACCTTACTCCGGGCATCTGTCATCCAATCGATCGCACTTGTTCCATTGGTCGCACCATCGTAATGCATTATAATATAAACAGGCTTGATAATTCCACCTTTATTTGGAGTTTCTCTATAAGGAACACCCACTAGTTTGTTTTCTTTTATTTCCATAGCGCTATATGTTTATGTATTCATTCAATTATAACCTTCGTTTTCTAAGAAAAAGGAGGGGGCTGGGCATAGAAGAAGGGGCACCACTTCATCAATGTCTATTCAGCTCCTATTTCAATACAAAGTTAAATACAGCACCTTGCCAGAAAATGGAATATCAAACCTAAGTAGGCGGTACATTGCAGCTACCGAATATATCGTCAACACCTCCATTTCAAAAAAAAAGCCCTATCTCGTAGATAAGGCTTTTTGCTTGATAATAGCAAAGAAAGAATGGCTTAACAGATACACGTTGAGAATTGACTGTTTACGTTGAATACCTGAAAGAATTTCCCATTTTAGCTGGTTATTTAAATAGCATTTGATAACTTAAAATATGAACATCTCGAAGCCAAAAACACAATAAATTAAAAAAAATAAATATTCTAAAAGTATATATTAATTTAGCGTAAAAGACATTTTACTATGCCAATGACCAAAAATGCCATATATTTTGACAAAAATGAGGAATATATTAGGTTTGTTATCAAAATGGTACATCCTAAGTTATACCTATTCATCTTTGCCAGTCTATGTATGCTGTCATTCCTAGGTACACTGTCCCTCATCGTCGTATTCAATATTTTTGCTGAACTAGGACCTTCCTCTCTATTCGTATTGAGCCTAGGTCTGCTTATTTCATTTGGTTTTTTTAAAATTTATAGATGGCACCATGCCGGCGAAGAATTTTTCATACTAGCAAAAGATAACATGAGTTATCAGATTAACAACGGCATAAAACTATCAGAGCTTACATCATTTGAAGCAAAAGATTACAAGATCGGTTTCCACAAGACGAACAATTATGAATCAAGTATATGTGGTAAAATTTATTTTTATCGGATTGATCCAGACACCAAATTGGTTACGATTATCTTAGATAGCACACTGGAAATAGCTTTGGAGGAGTACAAACTTCTAGAAGAAAATTATCTTCAATTGACACAAAAACCATCATCCCTTTTCGATTTCAATTTGAACTAACCCAAAAGCCATGAAAAGGTTCGTCCCTTATCGGTAATTATAAAGAAGTTAAAGGCCAGCTATTATTTTGCGACGATGTTGCTGCCCCCATTGCTCCATTTCAATCAAAACCTGCTCTAGTGTCTTACTATATTCTGTCAGCTCATATTGTACCGTTACAGGTTTAGTATCACAGACCATACGTTTCACAAGTCCATTCATTTCCAATTCCTGAAGTTCCTTCGACAAGATTCTCGGGGAAATGCTCGCCTCACGTGAAAGCTCATTAAAACCACGCTTTCCATTTCTCAGGACTGAAAGCAGTACGAGTTTCCATTTACCACCAACGACATCCAGCGTATCTCGAATAGCCAAATTTGCTTTAGCACAACGTTCTGCAGTATGTTCCATATACTATTCTTTTTGTAAGTACTATCCTTTTTGTAACAGATAACAAAATTATAGTATTTATCTGGAAATTTGTCAAAACAAAAATAAAATAAAACAATGAAAATATTACATCTCATCTCGAGCTTAAGAGGCCAAGCATCCTTCAGTAATAAATTAGGGAATTCTATTATTGAACAAATAAAAGCCAAACATCCCGTTGAAGTACAGGAGCGCAACCTGGCGTCTACCCCACTGCCTCACTTATCTGACAGGCATGTTGCAGCTTTCTTTACTCCGGCAGACGAAAGAACTAAAGATCAACTTGAAACAATACGTCCTTCAGATGAAGCTATTGCCGAACTTATGGAAGCAGATACCTTGGTGATCGATGTACCTATGTACAATTTCACTATACCTTCTACGATAAAAGCATGGATCGATCAGATAGCCAGAGCGGGGGTGACATTTAAATACGGAGAGAATGGTGTACAAGGACTCGTAACGAACAAAAAGGCCTACCTGGCGATTTCTACTGGTGGGATCTATTCGGAAGGTTTCATGAAAGATTTCGATCATACTGAGCAGTATCTTCGACATGTTTTAGGATTTTTGGGTATTACAGATATTGAGGTTTTTAGAGTTGAAGGAGTTAACCTATCGGATGCCAAAGATGATGTCTTTTCCAAAGCAAAACAACAAGTAGAAGATTTTGTATTTTAACCCTGAATAAAACATTTCTTTTACTCCTTTGTTATCTGTATGTTATAGCATAGGATGAGTTATACCATGAAGGCTAGGAAGTTGGTTCGCCTAGCCTTTTCTGTCGCATAGAGATTTTGCCGCTTAGAGAGATGCTTTAGATATACTTCAAGGATAGAAATGATATTGTCAATGGACAGGAGTTTTAACCTCATTATCGAATATAGTAGATAAATCTAATAAATTTTTATATATCCATTTGTTGGATATAAAAGTCTTTCCCCCTCTATCTGGAGATACTTTGGATGTCTCCATCCAGAATTTGGTTATAATACAACTTTTTTTTGTAAGTTAGTCTTTATGGACATCCCCCACTTTTTAAATTGCGATCAGGAAGCTATCCATCTCTGTGGTCACGTACAGAACTTTGGTTGCCTGATCGTCTTTGATAAATTTCTTCATTGTATTGGCTGGAGTGAAAACTGGCAAGAAATCGGCTTACCAGAACACAGCATATACACAGGGATGCTCCTATCAACGTTCATCAGTAACCTTAAGCTATCTCACCCTATCGATCTTGATCATGTACTACGGGACAACATAGAGACTTTCAAGCACCGATATGTAGCCGATATTCAACTGCAAGATGAAACACACTACCTAAGTATTTATCCTTTTGACGATAAGATATTTATTGAAATAGAAAGACACCAATCGCGTTCTCATCAATTCAAAAATATCTACCACTATGCCCAACATATCAATAACAATAAAGACATCTGGAAAGCGCTCGCAGAAAATATCTATACCGTAACGGGATACGACCGTGTGATGATCTACAAATTTTCAAAAAATGGGGACGGCAAAGTTATTGCCGAGCATGTGTCTGAGGAGTTAGAACCTCTTTTGGGATACCATTATCCCGAATTCGATATTCCTCAACAAGCACGCAGGCTTTATACAAAAATTTTTGCCCGGGTAACTCCTGATGTGGAAGCTAAGCCAATTCCTGTACTTGGCATTAATCCAGAGGAACTAGATCTTTCCATGACTGGGATACGGGCCATGTCTCCGATCCATCTTCAATATCTTCGTAATGCGCAAGTTCGTGCAAGTGGGAGTTTCTCTATTATCATTAACGGTCAATTGTGGGGCTTAGTGGCCTGCCAGAATAGAATGCCCAAGACCATAGATTTAGCACAAAGACATCTCTCCGTATTTATTGTTCAATATGCCGTAAACAGTTTTTTGGCCAACAAACAAATTGTAGAAAACAACTTCAAACTGAAGACAAAAAGTATAGAATTTGAGATCAGACAAAGTCTATTCTCAAAGCAAGATCTCCATAAGGTCTTCGGAAATCTTACTTCCAGTCTAATGGACATCCTAAAAGCGGATGGAATAGCATTCAAATACCGCGGCAAATGGCATATGATAGGCAAAACGCCCACTAAAGATTGCATTCAACAGCTGGAAAAAAATATGGTCAACCACAGCAAAGAGGAATTGTTTTGGCAATCTGATTTTAAATGGCCTCAGAATGACAAAGAACAGTTGTGCAATTTTCCAGGCATCGCAAGTATAGACCTGGAGTTTAAACTGGATTTTAAGATTTACTTTTTTAGGGAAGAAGTGAAAATTGAAGAAGTTTGGGCAGGACAACCTGAGAAACAGCTTATTTATGATCCCAACAAATCGGTCAATTTTCCATCTCCCCGTACATCATTTGAAGCTTGGAAGAAGACTGTAAGTGGGACCGCGCCAAAATGGAAAGAATGGGAAATTGATTTTTTAAAAAACCTAAGTTTTATTATACAGGAAGCCTGTTTGAAGAAATTCACGGAGATCCAGGCGTTGAATGAAAAATTAGTGGAAATCAATAATGTACTTGAAACTTTTAGCTATACATTAAGTCATGATTTGAAAAACCCGCTGGCCGCTTTACAGATGACCGCGCAAATGATCCGGGACCGAGCTGGATTAAGTCAGGAATTCTTAACAAAAGCGGGGAAAAATATGATGGAGGCAATTTCATTGATGAATAATATGCTGGATAAAACCGTTGATTTTGCCCGTACAAAGAGTTATGATTTCGAATACGAGCTGGTGTATCCTGAACGCTTCATCCAACATATTATTGATGATTGTAAAGTCAGATATAATATCGAGAACCTGGAATTTGAAAAAGGCAAAATCCTGCCTATCGATGGTGAAAAAACATTGATTTATCAACTGTTTTTAAACCTTTTGGGTAACGCAATAAAATATAGCAGCAACAAGGGAATACCAATAATAGGATTGGAGAGCGAAGATAATGGTCTTGCCATCGTCTACAAGATCTACGACAATGGTATCGGAATTTCGGCAGAGGAAACAGAACGGATTTTTGAAATTTTCCATCGCCTACCCAATGCTGTTGAATTTGATGGTTCAGGAGTAGGATTATCCATCGTCAAAAGAATTCTGGAGCGGCTTCATGCAACAATAACCGTGGAAAGTACACTAAATGAAGGAACAACCTTTACGATTCATTTTCCTAAAAAAAATAATATGCTAAAGTCTACGCTATCTAAAAAACGCCAAAATTAAGCCATATAAGTCCTTCAAGATTTTTTATTAAATTAGTGTGGGATAGATTGTGATTGTTCAACATTGCCGGAAAATTTTTAGACAGGACTCTTGATTTATAGAAAAATGACCAAGTTTACTTTATTCGTTGGAAACGATATAAATAATATTTCACCGGGAATAAGCTGGAGCGATTTGCTCCACAATATCAAATCGAAATATAACGTCAGTTCATTAGAAAATGGGCAGAAACCTTTCCCCATGCTGTATGAAGAAATATTTCTTAATGCAATTAAAGAAAAGCATATCAATGAGAGAGAACTAAAAAGTTATATATCGGATTGTGTTTCACAGATCAACCAAAATGAAATACACCAGTTAATTCGGGATGTTCCGACCGAAAATATCATTACCACAAATTATGAATTTAGTTTGGAAGGGAAAGCAGCGACTACAAATACCGGTCTAATCCGAGAAACTACCTATAGTGTATTTCGAAGACACGAAAGCGACAACAAAGCCTACTGGCATATACATGGAGACTGTCTAAACCCATCGTCCATTAACCTTGGCTATGAACATTATTGTGGTCAGCTGCAAAAAATGAGAGACTATGTCGTTAATGGTACAAATTACAGTTCGGAAACTGTTTATAGAGCCCCATTGATGAAAAGGTTAAGCCAGCAAAAGGACACCAAGCTTCAATCATGGATTGATCTATTTTTCACGCAGGATATCCACATATTTGGCCTTTCGCTTGATTTCGTAGAGATAGACCTTTGGTGGCTCCTTACTTATCGTGCAAGAAATAAATATTACAAACGAAGTAGCTTTATTGTCAATCAATTATTTTATTACACAACCAAAAAATGGCATGAACTTTCCAAGGACAAGATGCAACTGCTTCAGGCAAATGATGTTGAAATCGTTGTTATTGATGAAGCCGATAAAACTAAATACTACAAAAAAGTACTTACTGCAATAAAGAAGAGGTACCGATTATCCAATGAAGCATAAATTAAACGACTGGCTTATCATAAATCCTTATTATGCTTTTTAACAACATGCCTTTAACAGAAAGCAAAACTGTCTTTTTATCATATTTAAAGCAACAACTTTTTAGGCCCACTAACCTTCTGCCGGTTGGCTAAAGAAATTCAACATCTCTGATAAAGCTGTTGTCGAATGCATCCGATCGCCGTTTTCCAATGTATCTTTTGTTGCTTTAGCACCACGTTTTATCATATCTTTTTCAAAATAAGATATGGCTTCCAGTAGCGTTCCATGTTTTCCATTTGTCAGGCATTCAGCTAGCTCAAATGCATCTTGCATTGCTACATTGGCACCCTCACCGGCAAATGGCGGCATACGATGAGCTGCATCTCCTATCATCGTAAGACTAGCTTGGGTTTCCCAGTTTTGGTCGAGCGGAAAATAATACTGTGGCCGGGGTATAAATTGAACACTATCATTGGTAAAAAATTCCTCCCATCCCAGGCCCCAACCTGAAAAGTACTTCCTGAACCAATGTAAGACCTGTTTTCTATCCTGAAAATCACGAATAGATTCGCTAAGTTGATTTTCTAGCATTTTTGTACTTGCAACAAACATGATCGAACCATCCTCCTTGGTACCGTATCCGATAAACTGTTCTCCGCCAAAAGCCATAATCTTCCCTCCCTTCGTCAATTCGAAAAGATTTGGCACATTTTTTTGAGCCTCATAGATATTCCCTTCAATCAACGTTATTCCAGAATATAAAGGTTTTATATCGCTTAGATAAGGACGGACCCGTGAATTAGCACCATCCGCCGCAATAACAAGATCTGCATAAGCATCCGGTGTATGCTTAAAATGCAACAGCCAGCCCTCTCCAGATTTTTCCATCGCAACAAATTGACTGTCCCAAACGACAGTCTCCTCTTTCAGGGAATTTAACAGGATAGCTCGCAATGGAGCCCGATCTATTTCCGGTCGATTTTCGGCAACTGATGCATGTTCATCGTGATCATCAAATTTTACGACAAGTTGCTTGTCAACGATACGCAGCTTGCTGGCATTGGGCCGATAATGTTTATAAAATTCTTCTAAAAGACCAGCACGTTTCATTGCCTCAAGTCCAGTCCCTTCGTGGAGATCCAAAGTTGAGCCCTGAACACGAACGTTTCGATTTAGATCCCGCTCGTAAACAGAAACCTCGGCACCATTTAACTGTAGCAAACGAGCCAAAGTCAATCCCCCAATCCCCCCTCCAACTATGGCTATTTTCTTATTTTGTATTAACATCATTTTTATCTTAAAAACTTATAAAACAAAATTATGATGATGTTAAGGAGGATAATAGTATAAATCGGTCGTTTTTGTTTTTAAACAGTTCTTTGGGAACAACTCCTGAAAATCTTTTGATCTCTTTAATAAAATGAGTCTGATCAAAAAAATGCTCCTCGGGGAAAAGCTTTCCTTGAGCAATATGATCCAATGAGGATCTAAAACGTAGAATGCTACAATATGACTTTAAGGAAAGTCCAAATCGTTGATTAAAATATCGATTGACCTGCCTGCTGTTCCAAAAAACCTTTTCGGAAAGTTCTGCGACGGAAACAGTTCCATTACTCTTGTAGATAAGCTCAAATAATTTTCGCTTACGTTCATCGACCGCAACTGGAAGAAGTGATTTGATTTTTCTTTCAGATTTAACAATAAACTGATCAAAGTCCACTAAATCCTGCTCGCAAAAACCCCAAAAATCCTTTGACAGAAATTTTCCCGTATTGATAATACCGGCTATATCTTCCTTTAAAAGGTATTCTACAGCAAGCAATTTAAAACTGATACAAAATATCTGGCCATCAATAGGAATAGAAGCCTCTTCATGAGGCAATGTCCCTAAGCCAAGTAGAATAACCCGGAAATCATCAACCGACGACTTAAAAAGAAACAAATCGACACGCCCGTCTGGTAACCCGACAGTGTCCTTTATCTTTCCTGATTCATTGCGTAAATACCAAAAGCTGTCCACAAAATCTGTGAGTGCTTTATCAGGTTTAACCAATGCGTAATGTAGACCATCTTCCATTCGTAGCTACTGCTAACATGCTTATTTTATTGAACATTTACATTCAATACCGTAAAATTAACAATTAAATTCTAGGATTATCTTTAACACGCAAATTCATGCGAACCTCTTTACAAATTCCACAAAAACAAATATTTATAGCAATTAACATATTTTTTCAAATCGATTTTGAGAAACAAAAAAAATAGATCATTTTTGCTGTCATTAGCTAAGATTAACAGAAAAAGTAAGGCCGTAACGAATTACCATTCGCATTTTATTTTTATTGATTCCATATGTCATTTCAAAGAATTACCTATTTCTTTTTGGGAATATTATTGTTTATTGGTTGTAAAAGAGACATACATCCGGGCATTGTACCTTCAGATCCAGAAATTATCGAAAAGGAAAAATTACCTATTCCAGCAGGTTTTACCAATGACCTTGGTTCTATAAAAATCAATACGATTGCCAATGCAAATCAGCCAGGAGAAGAACTGCCTGCTTTGATACGAGACATTTCTGGCAATAGTGCAAGTTATTGCCATCCTGATGTAGAATATTTTCCTGCCGGATTCAATGGATACAAATATTGGATGGTATTTACCCCTTATTTTGGAATAATAGGCTCCGATAGAACAGCTTCCCTGTATGAAAACCCGACTGTAGTAGTATCTAACGATGGAAAAGAATGGATTACTCCGGCGGGATTAATAAACCCAATTCAACAGCGCCCAGCATTGGAGGATTCATTCGTCCAAAAAGATGGCAGCCCCAATCAAGGTTACTGGTCTGATGTAGACTGGAATTTCAATGGCCAAGAATTCGAATTATACTACAGAGGTTGTTTTTTCTCAAGCAAAATTTTGAAAAAATGGGGCGCCAAAAGCGAAAACAACAGTAGAAAATTAAACGAAGAAGCTGAACGGGTCGTTGTAAGACAAACGTCGAAAAATGGGATTAATTGGACACCTCTCGAACTCGTATATAATAGTAATGAGCCAGCTTCATTCCAGGACAATCATATCCTCTCTCCTACCTTTGTTAGAAATTCTACACATGTAACGAGCTATGAAGTGGATTTTACCCCAACATACAAGGCTCCCATAATGACTAATATTTTATCCCGTAGCTCTACTAATGGACTAGATTTCACACCTTATCGAAATAGTAAAAAAATTGAATTTATCAATAAACCCTGGCTTGAATTTAACAAGGGATATTCAACCTGGCACTTGCAGGGATCTTACATTGACGGGTACTATTTTCTATGTCTGGCTATTGGGAATGTAGATCGATTTACCTCAGATATGAATTATTTGGCCTATTCAAAAGACGGCTTACATTTTCGCGTCTTTGAAAAACCTTTAGCTTCATCCAATGTATACCGTTCTTCTGTATTTCCGAAGACCTCTACTTCAAAAAACATCGAATTTGGGGCAGTAATTGGGTATAAATCAGGAGCCTTTGGTTATAGGGAATTCACTATCAGCAAACAGGTACTGGAGGATGGTTTAAAATAAACGTAAAGCCCAACAGTGAAGCCAGAAATTACATTTTTTATTTTAAAGCACTATGTATTATGATTTCCGACCTAATTGACATCATAGTTGAAGGCACTTTTTTCATTCTTGGACGAGGTTCTGGTAAGGAACGTCCAGAGAAAGAAAAAATAATTTCAAACTGGTGTTTCTATTTGGCCCTCATTATCGCTTTTATCATCACTTTGACTTATTTTGATCGAATGCCGATGAATTACTTTATCTGGATAGCCCTATTCTGCTTGCCCACGGGGTTTATTCTATTTTTCATACCTCTCCGTCTTCACTGGATAGCGCCATGGAAAATAGCAACGTATATTAAGGTTTCTTTTACTTTTTCATGTATAGTCTGGATCGCAATACTTATTTTTATCTTTTGACCTTAAACATCCACAAAATGGCAATAAAAAATATTGAAATTGTAAAAACAGAAATTCTATCAGATAATTGGTACACATTAAAAAAATTAACCTATCAATATACCATACCAGATGGAACAATTCAGCAACAAAGCCGGGAAGCCTATGACCGCGGTAATGGAGCTGCCATCCTGCTTTATAACACAACATCCCAGACAGTAATATTAACTAGGCAATTTCGGATCCCCACTTACATAAACGGTAATGAATCCGGCATGCTAATAGAAGCTTGTGCCGGTTTGTTAGATCAGGATTCACCACAGGACTGTATCCGTAGAGAGACAGAAGAAGAAACGGGTTACCAAATCAAGGAAGCAAAAAAAATATTTGAAGCCTACATGTCTCCAGGGTCGGTGACTGAAATCCTACATTTTTTTATCGCAGAATACACCAACAATATGAAAGTGAGCGATGGCGGAGGATTAGAAGAAGAGGAAGAGCATATTGAAATTCTTGAACTCAATATCCAGGACGCTTTACAGATGATTGATACAGGTGAAATCAAAGATGGAAAGACTATTATGCTATTACAATATATTAGATTGAAAAATATTATGTAAATCGGAGCAATAGACTTGTCTTTAACGATCAATCTCTGCAAAAATAAACTTCGGATCCCGGAAATTGATAGTAGACGGTATAAAATGGGGAATCCCCATATACACTTGCTCTGTACCCGTACCCAAAATATATTGAGACCCTTTTTTTAATAAAACCAAGGGTCTTCTTTTTTTCTGCCCCCAGCCGAATGGCGTATAATAATAATCCCCAATTAGCGTATCTTTTTGGATATTGCCCCGAATATCGCCAGAATCAACCTCACCTCCAGGTCTATAGAACCACAATTTTCCGTGAAAACGGCTCTCGAAAAGACTAAGGTCCAAACGGGCACTATCACGTTTACTCTGAGCAACATAAGTCAAAGCCGTTGTATCCTGCCTCCGCTCTTCACAGCTGATCAATAGCAAAACAGACAAAATAAAATAAACAGCAATCGAAAGTAAACGCATTTCTCTTTTGATCCGAAAATTAACTTTGGCCAAGATAAACACAAAAATCAACAAAGCACAACGAAATTGCGATAAGCCTCTTTTATTGAATTCGATTTACTCCCTTATTTGCTACTTTCCATTTCACATAATCGGCTTTCAAGCAATGCCCACAAGGACGGTAGTGATGTTTTATCGCATCTTGTTCCGAAGTAAAAAAGACTCTGTTATTCCGCTTCATCCGCTTGCCTGATGTGCAATGAAGCAATCCATAAATTCTCAACTTTTCATTTCCGCCAAAGCAAATTTCTCCACGGCGAATCTTAGCATGCAATAAAGCATCTGTTATATTTTTGTGCCATTCCATTGTTTTATCTATTTCTCAGCGTCATGAAAAATTATACCCAAAGCATGTCGCTCCCCTGATGTGACCTCACTCACTCCATGCTTCATATTAATCCTGAAATATCCCATACGCCCCTTCTCCGGTCTAAAATTTGTCGCAAAAAGAACGAGCTCTCCCTTTTTAGGTTTTAGAACAATTGCTTTTGATTGTGCTCTTGGAATTTGTTGTGTTAATACAAACTCTCCGCCGGTGAAATCGAATTCGGGTTCATCCAACATCAGAACAACCTGCATTGGAAAATAGACTTCTCCATATAAGTCCTGATGCAACGTATTGAAGCCCCCTTGTGTATATTTCAAAATCAATACCGTTGCCTGCTCTTGACCGTGGCGCCGACAATGCGTCAAAAACTCTTCATGTTTTGGAGGAAACGATAGTTTTATTCCCAATGCCCGAAACCAGGCGTTCGCAATAATTGCCAAATAAGGATAAAATTCCGATCGAATGGTTTGGATCAAGTCGGGCAAGGGATAATCAAAATATTTATACTCTCCTAATCCAAATCGATGTTTCGCCATAATAACAGTTTTACGATAGCCACCTGAATCACCATACCCCTTTTTTAATAAATCACATTGCGAATCTGTAAGTAACTTTGGAATGATCGTATAACCCTGGGTATGCATTGTTTCTGTAATCGCAGCCCAGTCCAGGTCTCTTATTTTTTGAATGATATTTTCCATTCAGCGAATCTCCGCATTACAGTGCTGCAAAAAAATCCGAAACATGCTAATGTAATATGAACAGCTAGAGGCGAACTTTCAAAAAAAGGATCGAATACAGTTCATCTGCATTCGATCCTTTTTTATATTCATATAATACAAACAGCTAACTTTCTCCAGCATTTTTAACGATCTTCTCTGCCAAAGCCTTAAGCTGAGCCATATCCGCATAGTCGAGCTTTAATGCCTCAAAAATCTGCATCGGGATACAGCTCGCCTTTTCTTTCAATGCAGTTCCCTGTTCGGTTAACTTTATTTTCACAACCCTTTCATCTTCTTTGCTCCGTGTCCTAGTAAGCAAAGATTTGCTCTCCAAGCGCTTCAAAAGCGGTGTAAGTGTTCCATTATCCAAATATAGTTTCCCACCAAGTTGATTTACCGTTTGCTCATCGTTTTCCCATAAAGCCATCATCGTGATATACTGCGGATAGGTCAAATCAATCTCTTCAAGAATAGCACGATAGCGCTGCATAATTTCCCGATGCAATACATACACGGAAAAACAGAGCTGTTTGTCTAATTTTAATAAATCATCCATTTCGCAAATATATTGAGTTTTATTAGGGATTGAAAAGCTGTATACTGTTTATTTATACTCCACAACAAATTCTTCCTTGGGAACTCGAACTTTCTTCATTGTGGAAATCCAGTCACGAGAAGCATCTGCCACACCGACATACATCAACGAAACACTTTTCAATCCATGCTTTTCCAATTGTAATACCTCATCTACCACACGGTTATCGAAGCCCTCAGCAGGAGTAGAATCGACGCGAAGCTCTGCGGCCTGAGCCAGGGCCAGACCTAAAGCAATGTAGGTCTGTCTTGCGGTATGTGCAAAGTTTCGTTCAGCAGCCTCGTTCAGGTAAATCGATTTCAACTTCTCGGTATAGGATCCAAAACGTCCCCGGGGTAGATCGCGTTCATCTGTTGTGAAATCATAAACTTTATCAATACGCTCTTCCGTATAACGATCCCATGCCGCAAAAACCAATACATGCGAACATTCACGCATACATTCGGGATTCAGCGCTCCCTTTGCCAATTCCTCTTTTAATTTTTGGTTTTCTACAACCAATATTTTAAATGGTTGCAAGCCTGAAGAAGTGGGTGCAAAGCGCGCCGCCTCAACGATTTTATCTATATTTTCCTGACTAACTTTTTTTGTTGGATCATATGCTTTTACAGCATGACGCCATTTTAAATCTTCTATTAATGACATGTTGATAATAAATTTATTTAAAAAAAATAACAGATAATAATGCCAGCAATGCTGGAACCCCTTGTACAAAAAATATTTTTTTACTTGCAGTAATTCCGCCAAAAATACCGGCAACAAGCACGCAGCCTAGAAAGAACAAACGAACGTTATCACTCCAGACTGGATCGCTAATAAAAAAAGACCAAGTTAAACCTGCGACCAAAAAGCCATTATAAAGCCCTTGATTTGCGGCAAGCCCCTTTGTCGGTTTAAATAGCTCAGCGGAAAGGGCCTTTCCAAAACTACGTTTTCCAGCAGTTTCCCAAGCAAACATTTCCATCCATACGATGTATAGATGTTCTAAAAGTACAAGTGCCGTAAGCACGTTGGCAACATAATTCATATATTATTCGTTTGTTGATACACTCAGTTTGACTTCCATATTTCCTCTTGTTGCATTTGAGTAAGGGCAAACTTGGTGTGCTTTCTCGATTAATTGCTGCGCTAATTCCAAACTTACCCCAGGAATATTTGCATGTAATTCTGCCGCAAGCCCAAATCCGCCATTCTCTAGCTGACCTATGCTCACTCTTGCCGTCACCGAAGTCTCTCCAGTTTTCACCTTCTCGGTTCTAATCACTAAATTCAGGGCGCTATCAAAACAAGCTGCATATCCCGCAGCAAAAAGCATCTCTGGATTGGCATAATCGTCATTCGCTCCACCAAGACCTTTCGGCATGCGGACCGCCAGATCCAATACACCATTTTCACTTTTTACTTGACCATTTCGTCCTCCTTTAGCCGTAGCACCGATATTATATAACGTTTTCATATTTAATTTGTTTTTTATTGTACAAATGTATAGCTGAAAATTATATTGTGCAAAATATAATATGACAATTTACATTAAAATGAAAATTGCCAGGATGCAAAATATTTTCCATAAGTTTGATTATCGCAAATCGTTATTTTATGAATACAACTTCAATCGAACAGTTCTATCAGCAGATTAATGCAAGTATTCCAAAGCAAATAGCCCAAGAAATTGGTCATTTTAATGTTTTCAGTTATGAGGAACTAGCAAAAAAAATGAAAGATAAGCCGGTCATGCCTTATAACAAGCGTACTTACTACAAAATCAGCCTAATCACAGGAAAAAACACAGCCGAGTATGCTGACAAAGTAATCGAAATAGATGAATCTGCGCTTGTATTTGCTACCCCAAAAGTTCCTTATCACTGGATACCGAAGGATGAGCATCAAAAAGGTTATTTTTGTGTTTTCACCGATGAATTCCTTACTCGAAATAAAAGTGGAGCTGTGATAGACGATCTCCCTATCTTTCAACCGGGAGGACTTCCGATTTTTCAACTATCGATAGAACAACGAATGGAAATTGAAGATATCTTCCTGAAAATGAACAAGGAGCTATCTTCTGAGTATGCGTTTAAATACGACCTTTTGCGCAATTATGTATTGGAAATCATCCACTATGGACAAAAATTACAACCGAAAAGTATCACAAACCCAGCGTACAATGCTTCCAACAGAATTACGTCACTATTTGTAGAGCTACTAGAAAGACAATTTCCAATTGAATCACCGATGCAGCGGGTACAGTTGCGTACAGCAAATGATTTTGCTGACCGGCTTGCCATCCATGTCAACCACTTAAATAAAACCCTGAAAGAAAATACAGGTAAAACGACAAGTCACATTATCGCTGCAAGGGTAACACAGGAAGCTAAGATTTTATTACGGCAAACCGACTGGAATATATCCGAAATCGCCTATTCACTTGGTTTTGAAGAAATAGCACATTTCTCCAATTTTTTCAAAAAACAGACCAGTCTTGCACCAAACAATTTTCGTTCCCAAACGTTATAATTTGAATTTCGCAATTATTCATTTGCTTTTTGCAAGGAAAGATTTATTTTTTCAATGGATCTTTGTCATGTTAAATTTAAAACAAATCAGAAATGGCTACAAATAAAATAGCGTTGGTGACTGGAGGAAGTCGCGGGTTGGGTAGAAACATGGCAATTAGCCTCGCAAAAAAAGGGATTGACGTCATGCTCACCTACAATAGTAATCAGAGTGAAGCAGATCAGGTTGTTGCTCATATAAAGTCTTTAGGACAACATGCTGCAGCCTTTCAATTCGATGCAGGTAATGTATCGTCCTTTGATAACTTCTTAGAACGAGTTACCCATCATTTGAGAGAACAGACAGGGCAGTCCAATTTCGATTTCCTAATCAATAATGCTGGAACAGCATTATATGCTCCTTTTGTGGAAACGACCGAAGAACAATTTGATACTGCTTATAACATTCACTATAAAGGAGTATTTTTTCTCACACAAAAAACACTTCCTCATTTAAATGATGGAGGACGCATTATTAATATTTCCTCCGGCCTAGCTCGCTTTGCCTTTCCGGGATCATCGGCCTACGGCTCTATGAAAGGAGCAATTGAGGTCTTAACAAGGTATCTAGCCAAAGAACTGGGCCCACGTGGCATTGGAGCAAATGTAGTTGCTCCAGGCGCAATGGAGACAGACTTTGGAGGTGGTCATGTACGGGATAACAAAGAAACGAATGCGCATATCGCCAGTGTAACAGCTTTAGGACGTGCTGGAGTACCTGACGATATCGGCGGTGTCGTAGCTTTCCTATGTACAGAAGAAGCCAGATGGATCAATGGGCAACGCATCGAAGTATCCGGAGGAATGAACCTTTAAATAACAGATGAATTGAATGGGCTCATGTATAAGGCCGAAGCAAGAAAACATGAGCCCATATAAAATACTATTTCGATGGTTCCCGCCAGCTTATGTTCATAATAACGATTGAATATAATAGCAGTCTCATTTTCTCATTAAAACAACAAACGACACGATTAATTCGCATAGTGAATTATTAAGTTTGTAGTGTAAAATGAAGATACAACTCGCCATAATAAGTGATATCCATGCCAATATAATTGCATTGGATGCGGTTTTAGCAGATATCAGTAAGAGAGGGATAACACAGATCTACTGTTTAGGTGATCTCGTTGATTTTGCCCCTTGGGGCAATGAAGTAATAGCCCGTATACAGGAAAAAAACATCCTATGCCTTTTGGGCAACCACGACCAAAGAATTGCTTTTGATGAAGCGATTATCCCTTTGCCGCACCATGATGTGCAGGAGACCTTAAATCGTGAAATAGCGATCAACCTCAGTAAAGAGGAAATCTCCGCTCCTCATAAAAAATGGTTGGCCACTTTACCCTATAATATTGAACTGACGTTTAAAACAGGAAAGAGCTTAAGAAAAATACTGCTCGTACACGCGAGTCTTCAAAGTAACGATGAATATATTCATCAATCTACTCCTAAGGCCGATTTATCCGCTCACTTAAAGAAAAAAACAATAGACATTCTCGTGATGGGACATACCCATCATTCCTATATCCAGCAATCGGAAGATATTTTGTTTGTCAATTGTGGTTCTGTCGGACGCAGCAAGGAAAAAGATAGAAAAGCGACCTATTCCATCATAACACTTTCTAAAGAGGGGATGGAAGCCCAAATCGTTAAGGTAGATTATCCAATAACTGAGGTTGCTAAGGCTATTTACAGCAGCGATATTCCTGATTTCTATGGTGATTTTCTAATCAAATAGATAAAAAACGCATAAGTCGATCGATGATCAGGATCGCTCAGATAACATCAGGTTCCTATTCTTAAAGTGAGAATAGGGAATTGTATGTAAATTGGACGTAGGAAATCAATAAAATTCCCTTGAGGCGATTGATCATTCAATCGGAATAAATAGATGCGCAATAGAACTGCTTATTTTTAATCATTAGCCGGTATAAGATATTGATCTTTTGAAGCTGGCCCTATTGGATTTATCTTGCATTAATACCGCAATTTAGTTAAGTTTGGAAGACATGATAGCAGCATATTTTCGGTCTTTGCGTCTATTCGAGGAAGAAGAGATCAATGAAATTATTCAGCTTTTTGAATACAAGAAGCTGAATAAAAACGATTTTTTTGTCAAAGAAAATCAACCTTGTCATGAAGTAGCATTTATACAATCGGGTATCTTTCGCTCCTATTATAGCAGTGCAGACAAGGAAGATATCACCTATTGTTTCCGCTTTCCCAATACCTGGATAGCAGCGTACTCTTCTTTTATCACAGGAGGACCAAGCACCGAGACTATGCAGGCCATTACTTCCGCTGAGCTTTGGACCATCAAAAAGCACTCAATTGACAAACTTGCTACAGACAGTTTAAAATGGACAAAGTATCTTAAAATGGTTGCTGAGGAACAATATCTTGAACTTGAAAAACGTGTATTCCAATTGCAAAAAGAAACCGCTTCCCAACGGTATGCAAATTTGCTCAAAAATCACCCCGAGTTTATCCAACAGCTTCCATTACAATACCTCGCCTCCTATTTGGGCATTACCCAACGTCACCTAAGCCGTATCCGCAGCGAAATTTCTTTTTAGACATTTGTCCTGTAAAAGGAGGTTGGCCTATTCTATTTTTGTGATGTAAAACAACATCATGCAGAAAAAAATACTTATCATCAACGGCCACCCGAATCGGGAATCCTTCAATTTTGGGGTTGCAAATGCTTATCAAGAAGGCGCAATAGCCTCCGGAGCTGAGGTGCGGACAATTCATATCATCGATCTCAAGTTCAACCCTAACCTTCAATTTGGTTATCGTAAAAGGACAGAACTCGAACCCGATCTACTTCTTGCCTGGGAAGACATAAAGTGGGCCGATCATTTAGTTTGGGTACATCCTGTTTGGTGGGGTGGACTTCCTGCACTAATGAAAGGCTTTATCGATAGACTTTTTTTACCGGGGTTTGCTTTTCAATATCGGGAAAATTCTCTTCTTTGGGATAAATTACTGAAGGGAAAATCTGCCCGGATCATTACAACACTCGATCAACCCAGTTGGTATTATACACTGGTTTACGGTAAACCCAGCGTTAACCAACTAAAGAGATCGACACTGCTATTTTGTGGAATATCGCCAGTGAAAGTTACTTATATCGGCATTATCAAAACCTCAGATCCTATTAAACGAGATAAGTGGCTACAAAAAGTAAAACAGCTGGGACACAAACAAGCTTAAACTCAATCGATATGCCTCAAGGGTACTTCACAAAAATATCAAGCTTCACTTTTTGCCAAATGACAATTGCCCCCAACTTCTCAAACCCTAGCTTTGGATATAAATTCAAGACAAAAGCAATATGGACATTTTAATTGGGCTCCAATGGGGAGATGAGGGCAAAGGAAAATTTATCGATCTGATCGGGCGCGACTATGACATTATCGCGCGATTCAACGGTGGAGCAAATGCCGGACATAGTATCTATTATCAAGACAAAAAGATTACCCTAAAACTGCTTCCTTCGGGGATTTTTTCTCCCCACATCAAAAACATCATTGGTACCGGCGTAGTCATTGATCCCCTGTCCCTGAAAACAGAAATTGAAGAACTAGCGCAAATTATCCCGGAACAAGATCTCGTAAATAGAATTTTGATATCCCAAAAAGCACATCTTGTATTACCCACTCACCGGTATTGGGATATCTATATGGAAGAGTCTGCACTATATCGGACGATAGGAACGACCAAGAATGGCATTGCCCCGAGTTATTCCGATAAAATAAGACGACAGAATCTACGCGTGGAGGATATATATTCCGACAATTTTAAGGATGACGTATATCAAATTTTAAATCGTCAATACAATGAACTGCAGCATTTGGGACAGGAAATGCCAGCCTTAGAAGAGCTTTATCACAATTTTATGCTAGGATGTATTTTCCTCAAAAAGATACAGATTACAGACACTGAAATCTTTCTGAATAAAGCGCTTCGAAATGGGCAAAAAGTATTGGCGGAAGGAGCTCAGGCAACATTACTCGACATCGATCATGGTAGTTATCCCTATGTTACCTCTTCCAACACCCTTGCCTCCGCAGCCTGCGTGAGTCTAGGCATATCACCGAAGCTTGTGGATAAAATATACGGCGTGACAAAAGCCTATTGCACCCGCGTGGGTCACGGCGTCTTCCCAACAGAGATAACAGGCCAAACTGCCAGCGATTTGCGTGAAAAAGGAGGCGAATTTGGTTCCAATACCAAACGTCCTCGTCGCATAGGCTGGCTCGATCTGCCTGCATTGAAATATGCCATCATGTTGAATGGAGTTACTCATCTTGTATTGACTAAAGCGGACATTCTAAATGCAATGACCGAGATTCCTATTTGTACCCATTACGAAACAAAGGGTGAGAAGATTGCTTTAGCATTGCCTGCATCCAGGGATCAAGAAATTAAGCCTGTCTGGAAATATTTGAGCGGATGGAATACAGTGCTGACGAATGTGAGTCAGGCAAAAAATCTTCCAGAAGCCTTAGCAACATTCATCACGTTTCTCGAAGCAGAACTAGAGGTTCCCATAAAGTACCTTTCAACAGGCCCTCAACGGGAAGAATTGATTAACTTAGCTATATAATATAAAAGTAAAATGGAGCAATTGCTGGAATACATCCGAAAATTTGGACAGCTCGATCTGCGGGAAGAGAATCTCATCCGACAGGCATTTGAAAAAAAAAGCATTCCAAAGGCAAGCTATTTTGTCGCCTGCGGTAAAGTAAACAATAGCATTGCTTTTGTGGAATCGGGGGTATTCCGTTCGCTTTATTACAATAGTAAAGGCGACGATTTTACACGTTATTTTATCTATGAAGGTCGTTTTATTGGCGATCTTCAGAGCTTCTTGGATCGAACACCTTCGAATGACTATATAGAGTCCCTGACAGACACTGAAATCTGGAGTTTGGACTTTGATAACTTCGCCCTGCTGGAAAAAGAAATTAAAGTTTGGCCACTGTTGATGGCCAAACTTTATGGTTTTGTTGTTGAAAGCAAACTAAAAACCGCGAATACCATGTTGAACCTCGACGCCAAAGAACGGTATCTGCTCTTCTTGAAACTCTATCCCGGCTTGGCCAATCGCGTTCCTTTAGCGATGTTAGCCTCCTATTTAGGTATCACCGCATCTTCACTGAGCCGTATTCGAAAAAACATCTAAGTGTTGAGCGTTATCTAAATCAAATCGCAAAAAACTTATGCATTAGTCAAACTAAATGCCTGTTCTTCCACTCAACTCTGTCCATTCTGAAAAAATAATGGTCCAAATCCGATTTACCAACGATAAAGCAGTCTTGTTGTGAAAACATTATCTTTCAGATCCGCCGAAAAGTTTGGTAAACTTGTCTTTTCATTTGTTACATGTTCATTATATACGGTCAGTTTTATCCTATTATTGACCTGATATGCAAGACCATAACCCAATGTACTGAACTTAACATCACCATCGGCCGTAAAATTATCAGACATGCCAATCGTCATGCCACTTGCTTTCGTATTGGGATCATAGACATCATACGCTAACAGCGCAGTTATACCAGTCTTCGCAATCTCTTGCGTAAACCAAAGATAATATCCGCTAAATTTCCGCTGATAGAGATCTGTGGTAGGTTGCGTTGTGAAACTTCTACTGGCATATGGTCCTTTAATATCGACACCGCCGGCAACCCCAGGCTGGTCTCCTGCGACATATTCTGTTTTGAAACTGGATGTCCCGAAGCTATTATCAAACTCGACCTGTAAGTTTGCTCCATAATAATTTCGGCCAATTGCCTTACCTTCATTCTCATCACTGGTATGTGCTGTATACCCATTGCTATTGGGTGTATAAAAGGTTTTCGTATCATTACGTACCGAACCTTTATAAAATGAGCCACCAAATCCCAAATGAAGTTTTTTATCGGCGAGGCTATCAAATTTAAAAGCGAGATTACCGATTAGATCTTTTTTTGAATCATAGTCTTTAGCGGAATGCCCACTACCATTCACAAGCGCCAAGTCTAAGTTTAAGAACTTCACTTTACCGCCAGGGTGGTAACTTACCATCCCTCCCAGATCACGTTCGCGTGGCATCAGCGTTTGGAATACACGTGCTCTTTCCGGGAAATCACGATAGCCTGATGAATACACAATAGAATATCCAAAAGGCCTATTAAAGAGCCCGGCTGTTAAACTGAGCCCCTTTTGGCTTGGATGACGTAATTGAATAAACGCATCCATAAGTTGTACTCCGTCCTGCGTTGCATCCAGTTGAAAGACAATACTGGAATAGGTATCTACACGGTCAATCTTAAGGCGCCCCCTACGGATCATAAATCTGTTATCCGAATTCTTTGAAAAATCACCGCCCGAAAAAGAAGTAATTCCTGGCGACTGTGCTTTTTGAAACTGTGTCTGAAGGTACCCCGTAATTTTGATATCATGTGGATCGTAGCTGGAAGGCGCATTATTATTTTGCGCAATCGCTGCAACAGGACTTATCAGAGCTAAGAGTAAAAGTGCTTTTTTCATGAGAATTTTGAATAAATTATCTTTTTCGCTTGTGATGACACGATATTAGTAGAATCATTTTTCCTTCTTCTATCTCATCATCTTTTCAATGGCGTAAAAATAGATTCTCAATATTAAGTTAATATTAATAAATTGTTAGTCTATTAATTTATATACATAAAATTAATGATTTGGTAATATATCTTAAAGGCTATAGATTAAACAAACACACTCCACATGATTTGCAATGGAAATATCACAAAAACAAAATGGCCGATACAGATTGTACCGGCCATTTTATCCTATTGATTTTATACTTAGAATTATTCCAATCCCTTATTATAATCGCTTTCGCGAAGCGGGATAGACCAAGTCCACTTGTTTTTATCTTGAGGATTAATTGTAACAGCTAAAGATGTAAGGAAATTACCGCCGTTTGCGTTATTTCTTCTCACAATAGTATCTCCCCAACGTTTCATATCAAACCAATCGAATCCTTCGCCCCATAGTTCAACCGCGCGATAAAGTTTAATTTCATTAAGTAGATCTGTCCCTGTTTTTGTACAAACATATTTCACATCTCTTCCTGAAGTTGCGTTTAATGCGTTAAGAACACCTTGAACTTCGCTTGCCGCTTTATTTTGGAAAAATTTAGCTTCAGCTTCAATAAGATACATCTCAGAAGCCCTAAAGTGATTTAAGTTTCCAACACCCGGTAGATCATTCGCTTTAAACTTAAAGTTCATGTAAGCGTAAGGCACTGCATTAGACTGTAAATCTGGAAAGGTAGCAAAAGCCCTAGCCTTCATCGTCGCTCCGGCCAATCCCGTAGCTGCGGTGTACGCTTCGCCTTTTGGATCTAAGAAAAGATCTCTTCTAATATCTGTTGAAGGAATTTTATCGAACAATTCTCTACTGATACATTTAGGCGTCGTTCTAACAGCACTTGCTGACGAATTATAAGCAATATACGATTGAAATGAATAGAAGTATAACGTTTCATCAGACGCACCGTAGCTACTCCAAATCCACTCTCTATTTGGATTTGCAAAGCCACTTTTATACTCTGCATTATTCATCAGTTCATAATTAGCCCGCGCCAAAACAGCATATTTTTCAGCATTGACATAATCCTGTTTATTCAAAGCTGCTCGGGCATAAACCGCATAAGCAACATCTTTGTTTACTTCGTAATTTTTATTTGCATTACGAACTAATTTTGAAGATTCATACAATGAAATGGCATCGTTTAAATCCGTATAGATCAAATCATAAGTCTGGCCCAAGGTAGATAAAGGCATATCTCCAGTTGACACATCTTTTCTTAAAACCAATCCATTTGTCTGCCCATTATTTGAATCACTCCATCTATTGCCATAGATCTGAGCCAGCATCATATAACTGTAAGCACGGTAAGTCAATGCTTGCGCTTTTATAAATTGTTTGTCGGCCAAGTTTCCTTCCGCAGCATCAATATTTTCGACAATTTGATTTGCGTTACCAATGATCTTGTAGTAATAAAACCAAGGATAATACAAATAAATACTTGTTAAGTTTTGGTTATAATTTGCATTAATAATGTCTGCCCAGCCGCTTAAGTTCACAAAAAAATTGTTTCCAGGATAATTTCCGTAATACATTTTAATTGTTCCCTCTCCATTAAATCCTTGGCTACCTAAATACTGTTGGGTCATCATTTTTGCCAAACCATTAACGGCTACTTCAGCATTTTTTGTCGTTTCAAATACTTTAGAAAGCTCAACGGAATCTGTAGGGCTTGTATTTAAATAGTCTTTTTTGCAAGAAGAAACAAGAATCATTCCTGCTAACAATACTTTTATATATTTATTATTTTTCATTGTTTGATTTCTTATAATCCAATTTTTACACCAAAAGAAATTGTACGTGGAGTAACCCAAGCATTTGTGCTGGTACCATTCCATTGTTGTTGTGGGTTCATTCCTTTACGTTTTGTCATTGTCGACAAGTTTTCAATTCCAGCAACAACTCTCACGGAAGACAAATCTATTTTACTAACCAACGTTTTTGGCAAACTATAACCCACCGCTATATTCTTGATAACCAAATATGATCCGTCAACTAAGAAACGGTCGCTAGTAGCATAATTATTCATACTACTTTGAGAAAAGTTAATCGCAGGAATGCCATTGACATCCAATCTATCTGCCGAGGATGCTGTCATTCCATCAGGGATACCGTTCCATGAGTTCATAATATCCGCATGCAACGCACTTGGTGTACCGGACATGGCCATCAAACCAGCATATGAAGAATCGTATACTTTACCACCGATCGCATAGGTAAACAAAGCAGAGAAGCTAAAGTTTTTATACTCAAAGCTTGTGTTGAAACTTCCATTCATTTTAGGAATAACCGATCCGGACCAGTCCCTTAGACCATAGCTAGAAGCATTAGTTACGTAGTATTTTCCATTAATTTCAACAAGTTCCGCTGTAGGGATTTCCGCTTTTCCTGGTGCAGAACCATTCACATTAAAACGTTCTGTATCTGCCAGGTAAAGCGAACGACCAGTCATCTGATCTACACCCGCATACTTAAACAACCAAAAATCATAACGGCTACCGCCTTCAACCCATTTGAAATTACCAGTTACAATTCCGTTCTCCCTATTCTCCTCAGGTAATGATAATATTTTATTCGTCAACCAGGTTGCATTCGCACCAACATTCCATTTCCATCCGTCACCTTTCAAAACGTCTACATCAAAAGTTAACTCGAAGCCCCTATTTGACATTGAACCAATATTCCTTGTTACTGTTGAAACTGCACTCGAAGATGAAGTTGCTCCAGCAGACAATGGTAGATTAAAATCAAAAATCAAGTTTTGAGACTGCTTGTTAAAGTATTCAAAGCTTAAATTTGCTCGTTTAAATAATCGGGCTTCTACTGCCGCAGAGAATGAACTCGAGGTTTCCCAAATTAAATCAGGTGAAGGGTTTTGGTTTTTAAAGACCGCCCCTGCATTCGCATTTTGGCTTAACTCATATAACGATAAATAAGAATACTTACTTGCACTTTCATCATTACCTACTTCACCGTAAGATGCTCGCACCTTCAAATCATTAACGGTATTCAGCATATCTTTAAAGAAATCTTCTTTAGATACGCTCCAGCTACCGCCTAAAGACCAGAAATTACCCCAACGGTTTGCCGGGCTGAATCGAGATGAACCATCTCTTCTAAACGACGCCTCTGCAAAATATTTACCAGCGTAATTATAACGAGCACGAGACAAGAAACTTTCTACACGATAATCTTCCTGATAATCATACAGCGATGTAATTTTGGTAAAATTTACCATATCAGTTTGGCCTTCAAAAATTTCATCTGTTTTATAGCCATATAGATAACTCCAGTTGTCAGAATAATTCTCATGTCCTGCCAATAAGTCCAGATGGTGTAAGCCAAAATCTTTGTTCCAAGTCAATAACTGTTGAACCGTATAGTTTTTATAGCGATAGATATTCCTAGCCGCTCTACCCTGGCCGGCACCATCACCTATTATTGCGTTATTATACGTACGACGTTCTGAATTGCGAAGATTTAAATCGCCGTTTAAAGTCAATGTAAAATCTTTCAGAAACTTGAATTCAAGAAAGCCTCTACCATTTACTGTATTACGAACTGTTTGGTCTCTGTTTAATTCATTTTCCCAAATGGTATGTCTTCCGACATATTGCAATCTTGTAGATTCGCCGTTATCATACTGTATTTTTCCGGCCTCGTCCAATGCATAAGATCCGTCTGCGTTATGCAAATGAATTGGATAGATTGGCGCTATCGATCTGGCATAGTTATACGGATTAACAAATGAACCTGCATCGTCAGTAGAACCACTAATTTGATTTGAGATCTGATGTGAACCTGCTAAATTGAAGCCATATTTGAACCAATCTTTAGCTTGAAGTTCGGCATTTAATCGTCCAGTAAATCTTTTTAGACCAGAATTTTTAATATATCCTTTCTCGTCCAAGTAACCTGTGGAATAAAAAACTTTGGCCTTATCGGTTGCTGTTGTACCATCAATATTATAATTTTGACGGTGTCCCACGCGATCTACCTCTTTAAACCAATCCAAATCGTCTGCATATCCACTTTTTATTTGAGCATCAGAAACAAGCTTTCCATTGGAATCAAATAGTTTATCATCAGCCTTATCATAGATATTTAATTTCAAATAATTGCTCACTAAAGATTTGGTTGCTTCATCATTTGCAGATGCAACTGTTGGATAGGATGCCGAATTGTTAGTCAATAAGCTATTTCGATAACCCAACCACATGGCTTCCATAAATTGTCTATCATTCACGCGATCGTATTCAGCAATACCTCTCGAGTAGAAACCTTGATCTGTTGAGATATTAACCTGAGAGCGGCCAGCCTTTCCTTTCTTGGTGGTAATAATAATCACCCCATTACTAGCCCTACTTCCATAGAGCGCAGAAGATGAAGCGTCTTTTAACACTGAAATACTTTCCACATCGTTGGGGTTAATATCAGAAATATTACCACCAAAAGGTACACCATCCACGACATAAAGTGGGTTGTTAGAACCATTTAGTGATGAAAATCCCCGAATTCGTATACTAGGTTCTGCACCTGGCATACCAGAAGTATTGTTCAGTTGAATACCAGCAGCAGAGCCTTCTAAAGCTGCAAATGCATTGGTAACCGGTCTCTTTTCGATATCTTTCGCTGAGACTGAGGTTACGGATCCTGTTACAGACTCTTTCTTAGCAGTACCATAAGCGACTACGACAACCTCATCTAATGCTGTATTCTGATCCTCTAGTGACACGTTGAATAATGACTGTCCATCTTTAACGATTATAGTCTTATCAGAATGACCGACATACCTGAAAACCATCACTTTACCAACAGGAACTGATAAAGAATATTTTCCATTTGCATCTGTTTGAGTAGCAATGTTTGACCCTTGAACAGCAATTGTCACACCGACTAATGGTTTACCATCAGCGCCAGTTACACGACCGCTTACTTTCTTCTCTTGCGCAAAAGCAACAGAAGAAAGGATCATACTCCCCACGAAAAAACTGAGTAGTTTGTGTTTCATATGTTTATGTTTGTTTAATAGTAAGTAGTTTATCTAACTAAAAAAGATAAAAGCGCCAAAAGGATCTTTTAATATATGTTTTTCTAAAAATGATGAGTCTATTAGACTAATACAGTTAGTGTGCAAAACCAGACATGAAATGTTAAGGTTTTGTTAAAAGCAAAGATAAAACAATCTTTTAAAGATGCAACAAGAAGTTAGAAATAGAATTAAAAAACTGGAAAACAAACGATATAAATCATAGTATTTCACACAAAAAATAACACACAAAAAACACTAAATACCAAACAATTACACAAACAACACACCTTAATATGAAAAAATAAATATTTTTTTTCATGAAGCAACAACAAATACTGCAATATTTTGTATTTTTCATCATAAAACTACCATTACAATCGATAACAATAAAAAAAAACACATAACTACTATCAAAAAGACAAAACAATAGTTCAAAACAATCAAAGGCAAATAAAGATGAACTACAAAAGCTTAAATCCAATATTATATACAAAAAACTTAGATCAAACTATTCAGTTCTATATTGAAAAACTCGGGTTTACATGTATTGAAAAAAACGAAGCATTGAACTGGACTTTACTGCAAAACGGAACCATTGAAATCATGTTTTCTCATCCTGTTGAAAGCATTGCTTTTGAAACCGCACAATTTACCGGTTCCTTCTATTTTAACATAGATGAGGTTGATAATTTATGGGCAGAATTAAAGGATAATGTCAGAATATGTTACGAAATAGAAACTTTCGAATGGGGAATGCGTGAGTTTGCTATTTATGATAATAATGGATATGTACTTCAGTTTGGTGAAAAGAAATAGAGGTAGCAAATACTACCTCTATTTTAGGAATTGATAAAAACACTTTACTAATTAAATATGAGATCTAAACTCTTTCAAGCTTAACTTAAATGGAACAATGACGGATGATTTCACAGCTTCACCATTTTGGGTTGCAGGTTTCCACTTACCGGCTTTGTTTAGTGCTCGCTGTGCACTTGTCAATACGCCATAACCGGGATCATTTTTCAATTTCACAGCCGTTACTTTTCCATCTTCTTTAACTACAAAATTTAATTCATACTCACCGGACAATCCTGCCTTCAGTGCTTCTGGTGGATATTGAAAATTTTTATAGAATTTTTCAATGAAAGTAGACATTCCTTCAATTGGTTCAGCTTTAATAATTTTTGCTGAATTCTCTGACTCTTTAAAGCTTAACACTTTATAAGGGAAACGCACCCAAGATGCCAATGGAGTTCCATTTCTATTTGCAGGTTCCCAGTCCCCTGACATCTTTACTGCCTTTAACAAACGGAGTCCCATTCCATTTTCAATATCTTTCGCAATATCAGCGGAATCAATTTTTCCAAATTCGTTTACACGAATATCCAAAATGATTTCTCCAGAAACATCTTTAGAGATTTCACTATCAGTCAATTTGAAAGAATGGTTTACCTGTTTGATAAAACTGTCGTATCCTATTTTGGGCTTTGCTGCATTTTCCTGTCCAAAGGAGAATACGCAACTAAGCACTCCGATTAAGCTAAAAATTATTGCTTTCATATCTTATTGTTTCAGAAAATTCACATTATCTAAAAGGGGAGATTCTCACCCCCCTTTCTAAATCTATCTTGATCCAGTATAAACAAACTTTTCTTCAAACGTTCTGGCTCCCCCATTTGATGTCCAGTTAACCGTTAATGTCTTTGTTGCTGGGTCATAAACACTGGTTGACTTGGTCGCTATTGGTAGAAGAGAAAACATTTCTACAGTAATTTTATTAGTAGCTTGATCAATTGTATAATTTACCTGATTAGAATAAGTTCCTAGCAAACCAGGATCTAGCATACATTTATTGCTTCCAATCGTTACTAATTTGACTGTTTTATTTGCATTAGGGACTAAAGCAGTAGAAGCAGATGTTGTATATTTATACACACCGTCAAAGAAGTTTTTAGCTCCTAAATTCAATATAATCTTGCCAAAATTTCCCGAAATTTCTCCAGAGGATACTGTTTTTATAGCTAAACCAACAGCATAATCAGCATCAAAAGTAAACTGATCCGGTTTCAAATTAATTGGGACAGCGACTTCTCTTTCACCCTTTTTTATTACCGCTTCAGTCGCACTTAAACTATACTGTGAAGCAGGCATCGCCTCATATTCAGTTTCATTTTCCTCATTATATTTTTCTAGTAATGAGTTGTCAACAGCTATTGTTACTTTAATATCACTTTCTGCAGTTTTAGCTCCAACACATTTCAATTTCAAATTTACTACTCCAGTAGGAGCAATATCAAATGCTAAAGAGTATAAAGGTATAGAACTCGATTCGTTAGATATTGGAACAGATACATCCCCAAATTCTATAATATTCGCAACAGCACCATCAGCATCCGGTCCTATTAAGTCTTTATCCTTTAAACAAGACGTTAGCACTAATGGAGAAGCTAACGCTAAGAAAATATATTTTATTATTTTTTTCATGTTAATCTAAATTTATTTAGCCCAAAATATTTTAGAAGAATACTTATTTATATCTGCAGGAACATTTGCTGCATTATAACTAAATTCAGTATTTGGATATAATATTCTAGTTGGTAATTTGTCTTCCGACGTTGCACGTGAAGCAATTGAGACGAAAGTCGTTCTCGCATTAGCAGTATTGTTTAAACCAACATTCTTAGGGTATCCAGTACGACGGAATTCATTCCACGCTTCATGCCCAAATAAAAAGTTTAATGCAATATATTTTTGTGTAATAATTGCTTCCAACTTCTGTTCTAGACTTGTCGCCTTTTCAAAATTTACAAGGTAGCTATCCGGGTTTTGTGACTTATAAGTTTGCAGATAGGTCGCTGCCTCAGCCGCTGTTTTTGTAGCAACATCAGCCTCATTTTTATATAAATAATTATAAGAGGCTTTAATACCATTTTCAAAATACGTATCAGCAGTAACTCCTGAAATTAAACCCTTGACCACACCCTCTGCGGCTAAAAATTGCCCTTCAGCCGCCAGCATTAAAGGTTGACCAGCAGCAGGACCTTTGATAACACCTAACCCTCTATAGTTTGTACCGCTTATCGTACCAGAGACTGGACGCATAACCCAGGCAGATGGCGCAACTCCTGTTGGAGGATTATCAACATTTCCAAGTTGATTTTTATTGGTTGATATTCCATTTGCGAAGACCAATGATGCACGTTCCGAGTCAGATATTTTAAAACCATCGTAGAAAGCCATTATATAATTGGTAGGAATAAATTGGGTTCCCCATGTTCCCACAGCGGCATTATCAGCGCCATAAGCCCAAGTATTCCACATCGGATTTTGCTTCCCCGCAATTTTGGTAAATACAGGTTGTACAATGACATCGCTTTCAATAACGCCAATATTATCTATTGTCTTATTAGCAAATGTAGCTTTACTACCAGCTCTTAACACCAACCTTAATTTCAATGTATTAGCAAATTTAGCCCACGAGGTCGTATTACCTTTGAATATAACATCTGCCGTTTTAAAATCATCACTAGCAGTAGCCGATTTAAAGAAAGCCACTGCTGCATCCAATTTTTTAGCAAGATCGACATAGATATCAGCTGCCTTGTCGTATTTCGGAGTTAGCGAAGCAGCGCCCTTTAACGCATCTGAATAAGGAACATCATTATAGGTATCCACAAGATTCGCATAATTATACACTTTCATGACCTCTGCAGCTTGTACAAAAAGGGCTTTCCCTTCGCCTGCTTTTTCTACAACATACTGAAGATCAGTCAATGTATTATATGGAGTACTCCACAAGCCAGTCATAAACCCGGTTGAAAAATCGTAGGTAATCATATCACCCCAACCAGAGACCCCGCCCGATGTAGCATAATAACCTACTAATCGTCCGCCATAGGTATTATATGTTGGAACAGAAAGCGCTGTTGCAACCATAGCTTGAGGCAAAACAAGCTCGGGTGTAGATTCAGTTGGTGAATTTGGATTATCATTGATATCCAATGCCTTTTTACAGGATGAAGCTACTAATAAAATAGACATTGCTATGGATAAATATTTTATTTTATTATTCATGAGATTCGATATTAAAAAGTTAAACTAACAGAAAAACCAACGTAACGAGACGGCGGTGTTTGGCTTAAACCTGTCAAACCAAGCGCATTTCCATTGGATGATCCGTTTCCATCAGAATATTCTGGATCGGTATAAACATTTGTCGCAGGTGTCCATAGAAATAAGTTACGACCTTGTACACTCACTCTAGCCTTCTTAATTACATTTTGACCCGCAAGAAAAGATTTAGGTAAGTTATAAGACAAGGACATTTCACGAATTTTCCAAAATGCTGCTGAAGTCACATATGTTTCATCAATATTTCGTCGTCCAGTAGCCATTGTCCAATAATCAGCTCCACCATCATAAACCGTAATATTCGTATTTTTAACATAAGATTTTGTTGCTTCATCCCAATAAGAAGAGTTTGGAATAACAAAACGCTCGCGATCGTAAGCGACGGTATTTATTCCTGATCCAGAAAAATCAAACAAATCTGCTCCATTATTAAAGATATAGTTACCTGTACGATACTCAGCACTTGTATAAAATGTTAAATCTTTATAAGATAATGACAAGTTTAAACCTAGCGTATGCGTTGGAAGCGCTGCTCCCAACACCTTCAATGTACCATCTGTAGTTGGATATCCTGTAATACGATCCACAATAATACGTCCTTCTGGATCTCTGTTATAAGTAGAACCCATGATTACAGGGAAAGCTTCGCCTTTTACTGCGTAAGAACCTGTACCACCTGCGTAAGTAGCCAAAGCCAACTGATCTAAACCTTCTGCAATTTCAACAACCTTATTCTGAATATAAGTAAAATTTCCTCCTAAAGTTAAGTCCCAATCTGCCGTACGGATTGGTGATACGCTTAGTCTCGATTCGATACCTTTACCTGTGGTTGTTCCTGCATTCAGTAAATATTTATTATAACCAGATGCCCAAGAAATATCTGTTGGAACTGTATTGTCTGTCGTTTTATTATTAAAATATGTGACATCTGCAGATACCCTATTATTCCACCATGCAGATTCAAAACCAAATTCAATAGATCGCGTCATTTCTGGCTTTAATCCAGGTTGAACTATCTGGTTACCAACGGTATGACCACCAATTCCATTATATGGATATCCGGAACCTTGGCCAAAAGTAGGTACTGTTGCATAGGCTCCAAAGTTGGATGAGCTACCCACGTTCACTTGGCCTACTTTAGATAAACTTCCTCTTAACTTCAAAAAGTTCAATGGTTGAAAGTCTTTTAATGCTTCAATTGCGTCAGTTGCAACAAAAGAAACAGTTGCTCCTGGATAGAAGAATGAACGGTTGTCTGGATCTAAAATTGAAACCCAGTCATTACGTCCTGTTAGTGTTAGAAACAAATAGTTTTTATAGGCTACATCAATTTTACCAGCCAATCCAAAAGTTCTCGCTAAATAGTCGGCCTGACCAGTAGAAGGAGGATTCAAACTATTTCCCTGATTGTAAATTCCATCTACGACCAAACCATTAACGGTAGCTGACAAGTTCGAAGATTGGTTCTGAACATACTGGAATAACGCCGTATAGTCGAATTTGAAATCTCCGTTAGTATGTGTCGCATGTGCATTAAAATCAGACACTATACTTGTTGCATAACTTGCAGCATCAGAGACGCTACCAGTAATATTAGTCCCTTTATATGCGCCGTGCAAGCCTGCTGCATAAGGTGTAAAGCTAAATTTTCCAGTTGTATATTTATAAGATTGATTAGAGGTCGTCATACCCACACGTCCCATGAAGTCTAACCATGTTAAAGGTTTGAAATTTAACTCCACATTTCCCATAAAATAATCATTTCTGATATTTTGACGATTATTTGCGGCAATGAAATAAGGGTTATTATAATAGGCATTATAATAACCATTTGGATTTGCAAAAGGATTATTTTGCCAATCTTTATAACTCGTTAGCGGGACATGACCTGGAGATTGCAAAACCGCATCATAGATATTCGCATTTGCAGAAGTTTGATCATATCTATTTTGTGCGTAATAAGAAGTATAATTGATATTTAGAATATCGTTTAATTTTCTACTTCCATTAACACGAGCAGAAGCTCTATTATATTTATCAAAAGGAACAGTACCAGTTGATTTTAAATATTGACCTGAAAAACGGAAAGAACTATTTTCATGTTTAGATGCTACAGCCAAATTCGTCATGTTTGTCACTCCAGTTTCCCAGAATTTATCCTTTCCACCATTCCAAGAATAAGGGCCAGTTTGAATTGACCCGTCTTCTAAAGGATCACCAATTTGAACTATAGATCCATCGAAAGCGGGGCCGTATTGTTGGTTTTCGTAAGGCACATAAAAGATATCATGCGCTGAATAACCGGAACCAAAACGTTTTTGAACTTCAGGCAAAAAGTTAACATTCTCAAATGTTGTTGTATTATCGATAGTTACTTCTAATCCGTTACTAGCTGCACCTCTTTTCGTTTTAATAATCAAAGCACCATTAGATGCTTGCGAACCATACAATGCTGCTGCGGAAGATCCATTTAGGACTGTAATATCTTCAACATCATCTGGATTTAAATTCCCCAACATGGAAGATGGAGAAATAACATTATCAATAACAATCAGTGCTTGGTTATTACCTGTTAATGAACGCATACCCCTTAACATTACACGGTAATTAGGATTGACACCCGAACCGACCCCCTGTACAGTTAGACCTGCAACTTTACCTGTTAAGCCTGTTACGATATTCGTTGGTTTCGCTTGTTGTAAATCCTCTGCTTTAATTGTTGTTTGTGCCGCTCCAATCGAACGGCGACTAGCAGTTAATCCCGCACCAGTTACAACGACTTCATCTAAAACAGATTCGTTGCCACTAAGTTGTATGTTATACAAACTTGAACCTTGTGCAACTGTGATCGTTTTGTCGGAATAGCCTACAGAACGAAAAACTAAAATTTTTCCAGTAGGAACATTGATTGAATAGTTACCGTTTGCATCGGTTTGTGTGGCTTGATTAGTACCTTGAATAACAATAGTAACTCCTGGCAACCCCTCGCCATTTGTACCTGTTACTCGACCACTAACCTTCTTTTCTTGGGCGAATGCTACCGAAGTGAGGATAGCACCACCCAATAAAAAACTGAGTAGTTTGTGTTTCATATGTTTATGTTTAATTAAGTATGTTTATTTAAATTCTCGGTAATTAAAATACCTTGGCTAGCAAATATTACTTTTCAATTATTATTATAAGCTGTTTTAGTTAGTCATACATTTCCCAGCTGTGAGCTGTTAAAAAATGTTAAATACAAATTTATAACTTTTTTTAACTTTTGCAATGCAAGCATAACTTTGTGATAACATTTATTTCACAATAAAACACAAACAACTGACAATCAGACTATTATTTTCACTTTTAAACGTAACAAAAGGTAATTGGGAATGACTATTCATTTAAAACTATCTTAATAACCTTAAACAATCAGCCGATGATGGAAATTGTAAGTTTTCTTAATACAGAAACAAACACAAAGACAACTACTATAACAAAATAAAAAATTTACTGAGAGTAAATTTAATGCATGATTAATTCGAAATTAAATCTCACAGGAACTTTAAAACGTACTCGCACTGGTATTCCCTTTAGGTAGGCGGGAGTCCATTTACCTAATCTTTGCATTGCCTCAATCATCATCCTTTTGATCTCTAAGTCATAATCCTCTTCGATCTCATAATCTTCAGTTGCACCAGACTTACTAATGACGAAACTGACAAGTATGGTTTTCTTTTTATATTTTTCAAAAAATTCTAAGGGAAACTGAACTCCACGCATCACCAATTCAACATCGGCCATTAAATCACCATGATATTTGGGCGCTTGCTCCATTGTCTCAGCAGAATATGTATTAATTTTTCCATCGGGCAAATAGCGCTTTCCATTTATCAATATATCTTCTTTATAAAACTCCTCATATTTTGACTGATCCCAACCAGTCCAAATTCCCTCACGCTTATCATTAACTAATTCACCTTCGATATATTGACCGTTTTTATAATCAAATCTAAAAAATCCATTTCCGTTTCGAAGAAGTATATTTCCTAACGAATCCAAATACAACAAATAATGAGGAAAATTTGCCTGAGCTTCTGTTTTATTAGGTTCATAATAAACCAGAGCTTTTAATTTTCCATTTGGGTGATAATAATATGCGGTATCAATCAAATAGGATAACTCATCATAAAGCTCCATAGATTCGACCTTTCCAGTAGGAAAATAAGACACCGTCTCGCCAAAGTACTTTAATGTTTTTCCATCATAATTTAAACTATGTCCAGAAAACTTTGGAAGATTAGTATCGGTATAAAAGGCTTGTACACGATAAAGTCTTCTAGGCTCATTTGAAACAGGATAAACTTGTCTATAATAATAAGATTTGTCTTTTGTTGTCAAGAAATCACCTTCTAAGTCAAAAAAACGAATAATTGTATCCTTAGAGGTGCCAATATGAATAAGCTGACCGCTAGGATTTATCCTTATTTTTTGTGCAAAAACTCGATTAAAACATAACGTAAATAAAAGAAAGACAAAAGCTTTCATAGTTTAAATTGGCTTTTATAAATGACACATAAATATATCATTAATACTTAATACTTAATACTTAATACTTAATACTTACATCCGATGAACCAACAAAGAACACTATCTTTACTATCCTTTCAGTTCCTATTGCCGCGCAGACAAAGTATCTCCCATCAATTATAGTATGTATACTATAGTCAGCCATACTATTGCTATGGTGGCTGAGAGATCAAACTTGTTCTTAAAGTCCAACTCTGCTATCATAGAATCGGTACACGTGTAATATCTAAAATCTTAGAAAATTCATTTTAATCATACCCAGCTGTATTAAAAGTTAAGTTAAACTTCCTTATTTCATCGCCGTACGACTTTCCTTATGATCCTCTAGGCAAAAAGGATAACGAAGAATAGATTGGACATTCAGCCGGACCCGCATACCGTAAGGGAATTCTACAACACATTGCTGACGAGAAGCTGTTCTGATCGCGGATTTACGAAACTCAAATACTTGTGCAATGCTTTAGTCGTCCATGAGTATAGCAAGGGCTTAGGAAGGGGGAAGCTAGGGCCGCACAATAGTCGAGCTTGTGTGTTGCTTGTGGGAACGTATAGTCAACCTTTAACTGGCCAATACCTACCGAATTTCTACATTTCATCGGATTTTCATCGGGTTGGCATCGAGTTTTGATCGGTATTGCCCGATGAAATCCTGATGAAAACTCGGAGCCAATAGTATAATAGGCAGAAGTTGGTCATACAAAAGTCCGAAGAAAGTAGACTTAGCATTTGCTTAATTTGTAAGCGTTTGTGCTTAAACAGTCCTGAGCAACTGCTTGAATATATAGGTTATATTGCCCCATAAAAAGACTAGTAATTTTAGCGTATTCATAATTTTGTTTGTTAGTGGTTATTCCGATAACCGACCGAAAAAATCAACGATTTTTTTGGTCAATTCCAGCTCTTTTCCAATGCGCTCTTTTGCTTCTGCTGACAGCTGAATTTCACTCAGGTCTATATGCCGATGATTGGCGATACAATAAGCGATCAGCGCACGACACAGTGCGGTTACAAAACCTTGCATTACCTCATCTTTCAGAAGGCTATTTTTTTTCACGTTACCATCACCATAAGCAATCAATAGCTCCAAAGTATTAGCAGATAAAGCCTCCAGTTCGTAGTGATTCCAGAATGCCTCAATCTCCTTTATAAGGGCATAATCGACCACTTCAGCACGGACAAAGTATCCAATTATTTAAACTATGAATACTGTAGCTATACTGTATCTATACTTCAACCATGCTACAGCTATACTGGCGACAGATCAACCCTGCTCGTAAAGTCTAATTTGTAGTTGGCAACTTATTTGCCAACTACAGAAGCAAAAATTTTCTTAGCAAACAGATTGCATCATGTGTCGGTGTATTACAATCGTATCGGAATGGTATAATTTATTGCCACAGGCTCTCCTTGCAGTCTTCCTGGCTTCCAAGCCCCAACACTTTGAATAGCAGTTGTTATTTTTTCTTTAATCTCAATAGGAATATCACCATTATATTTAAAATTACTGAGCCTACCATCTTTATTGACGACAAATGTCACGTTAATAAGACTAGACTTCAATTGAGGGATTAAATGGTCCGGTATATCGATCTTCCGATAAACTGCTTCCATAAACTGCTTCAATTTAAGAGGAAGAATCGGTGTCGATTCCTTTGTCTCAGCATCGTATGAAATCACCTCTCCATTGGCACGAAATCTTTTTCCGCTCTGAAGAACACCACCTAGATATTGCTCTTCATAACGGCTTCCCATATTAAAACCTTCCCATCGACCTTCTTTTTCATTATCTTTTAGCTCACCTTCAAAATAGGTACCATCCGAATTATCCAGTCGAAGGAATCCATTTCCGCGCTTCAATAGATAATTTCCCAAAGAATCCATGTACAGCAAGTGATATGGTTTTGTCATTCTCGAACCCGTAAACGGATTTTGTGCAGTGTCTATATGCAGCACAAGCATTTTCAGTTTCCCTGTCGGATAATAATAGTAAGAAGAATCAATAGGCACACCATCTGTATCGAATTTTTCCAGGCTTTTCAACTGTCCATTTGGATAATATACCGTCGACTCCCCAACATACTTCCAGCCGAAAACCCCAACTGTGCTATCAAGGCTATAAGCGAAAGATTTCATGGAATCAGTATCTGTATAATAGCTAACAATATTAAACAATCTACTCGAATCATCTCCAACAGGAACAATACATTGATAAGAGTGAGATGCTCGTTTTGAACCAACTGAATTTCCCGATTTATCAAAGTAATTCACTATAGTATCCTTAATAAATACTTCCCCCGTTACTTTAGAAGAAAAAGCCTCCGTAGTAGCTCCTATCAGAACAAGCACAATTAAAACTAAAATCGATCCTTTCATAAATAAAATATGGCAACGTTAATAAGGACGAAAATACAGCTTTTTCCATAATTTAATACCAAAATAAAAGCGGCAATTTCTTTCGAAATTGCCGCTCTCATAAGCATATAATCTAAGAGACTACTTAACGTCCCACCAAACAGGTGTATAAATAACAATATTACCTGGGTAATTTGTATTTGAAGTAGCTTCGCTATTTGCATAAGGCATACGCAATGGCATTCTTCCTTGGCCTAATGTTGAAGCGATGGAAGTGGTAAAGAAAGTAGGATAACCTGTTCTTCTCCATTCAGTCCATGATTCAAACCCTTGGAACCCACACATTGCAAAATATTTTTGTGTGATAATAGCTTTTACTTTAGCTTCAGCATCACCTGTGAATTTCGCGTCAGGGGCTTCAGCTATATATTTAGCAACATCACTTGCGTTTCCAGTTGCTGTAAAACTTGTTGTGATACCAGATTCAAACAATGCTTTCGCATCACCTGTTCCCCAACCTTTTACTACCGCTTCAGCTTGCAAGAATTTGCTTTCCGCAGCTGAGAATAATTTAACAGGTGCTGTTGCCGATGTCGGGTCTACAGCGCGACCACCTACAAGTGCTGAAGGAGAAGAAACTAATTTCGCTGAATTATCGTTAAAGTCACCTTGAAGAATAAATGCGATTGTATCTTGTCCGCTCAACTTATTGTAAAAAGAAAATCTTCTTGGATCGTTATTCTTAACAAATGCTTGAACTACAGTTCCACTTGCCACAACATTTTGAGTCTTACCCAATCCTACCATCTCATTATAAAATGGATTTTCGTTACCCCCAGTTGTTGTGTAAGTTATTGAAACATCTTCATCCAAGAATACGGCATTTTTCGCATAAAGAGCCTTAATACCTGCAGCTGCTTTGTTTGCATCTACATTTGAAATACGTAAATACGCTCTCAATTTCAATGTATTTGCAAATGCCTTCCATTTATCCAAATCGCCATTGAAGATCATATCTTGACTGGAGACAGGTATAGCCTGTTGGGTTGCCAACAAAGCCAATCCCTTATCAATATAGTTGAAAATAGAATCATAAACAACTTCCTGAGCCTCGTATTTTGGATTAAGATTTCCGTTTGCTTTCAATGCTTCAGACAATGGAATATCCCCAAAAGCATCAGTTGCTACTTGAAATGTATAAGCCTTCAATAAATAAGCTATACCTTTATAATTGTCATTAGCTGCCTCATTTGAATTGATGATCAATTCAGCATTATTTAACGCACTACGATACAAAATCAACCACGATCTATCCATTGCTGTATTCAGGACTTGATATCTATCGATAGAACGATATTGAGAAGATGTAGGATTTTGTGTCCAATATTGTCCCCAGATATTACCATATACCTGAAAACTGTTACCTACTACTTGACTGATTGCAGCTTCCACTGTAGGTAATAATAAACTAGGAGTCGCTGTTTCTGGATTGTTCGGATTTTCATTCACATCCAAAAATTTATTACAACCAGTCAATCCTAGTGTGCCAACTAAAGCTAAAACTAAAAGCTTCTTAGCATTTTTAAAATTTATAGTTTTCATACTTTACTTGCTCTTAAAATGAAACTTTAACATTGATACCATAATTACGTAATGAAGGTTGAGCAGTAAAGTCAAATCCTTGCGCATTACCAGCACCAGATGAATTCACCTCTGGATCAGCGTATTTGTTTTCGCTTGGCGTCCAGATAAATAGATTATTTCCAAACACTCCGATAGAAGCGGCTCCAAATGGTGTGTTTTTCAACATGTCTTTAGAGAATTTATACGTGAATGTAAGGTTACGCAATTTGATATAAGTCGCATCCACAACATTAACTCCTGCTTCCATGTTCGGATAGTAATCGATCTTATCGTATGTTGCAGTTGTATTAACAACAGAATTTCCTGATGCATCCAAATAAACTGAATTCGGGAAAATCTGACCGATACGATCACCACCTGATTCAGCAGACGTACCAACAAATCCCATGATATCTTTCGTTCTAGAATAGAATACACCTCCTTGTTTCGTATCGAATAATGCACTCATTGACCAATTTTTATAGCTCAAACTTGTACCCAAAGAAGCTTGGAAATCTGGATTATATGTACCTAAATACTCAGGCTTAGAAGAGGCTATTGGTAATCCTGTTTTCTGATCAACAATCGTACGACCTTGCGCATCGGTAGCATTGGTAACCCCATAAAACTCACCATATGGACGACCTACCGCAGCAACAATACTCATTCCAGAGAACCCACCTACTGACACTTGTTGTACACCATCCATCAACTCAACAACTTTACTGTTATTTTTTGTAAATGTTCCAAACAATTCCCATGTTAAGTTTTCTGTCTTCACAGGAGTTCCTCTCAAGGTTAATTCAACACCGTTATTCTGCACTTTACCTGCATTTACCAAGCTAAGTCCATAACCTGTTGAAAGTGGAATAGGAATACTTAAAATTTGATTTTTTGAATTGTTTTTGTAATAGGTAAAATCAGCTGACAAGCGATTGTTAAAGAAACCTAACTCTGTACCCACCTCGAAAGAAGTTGTAATTTCAGGTTTTAAGTTTAGATTTCCTATGGTATTACCTGACATTAAAGCAGATACGTTACCAAATGGAAAAGTTGTTGAACCAAAACCGCCAGCAATAGTACTTCTAGAGAACGTCGAAATCAATTGGTATGGATCTGTATCCGAACCTACTTGCGCCCAGTTAGCGCGGATTTTCGCGTAACTGAACTTACTCTTCAATTCAGGAGAGAACAATTCCGATGCAACAAATGATCCACTTACACTTGGATAGAAAAATGAATTATTTTTCTTTGGCAAAGTAGATGACCAATCGTTACGTGCTGTAGCTTGTAAATAAGCAATATTTTTATATGAAACGTTCAAATCACCATAAACACCTACTAAACGACGGTTTGACCAAGTATCTTCAATCAGATCCAAAGGACCATTCGAGTTTGCAAGATTATACCATCCCGGAACAACAAGTCCACCACTTGAATTTGTTGCAGTACTATTGGAAGTAGTTTTGCGTTGGCGGATATTATTACCAATCATGAATGAAGCATCCCAATCGTCATTAAACTTATGAGTAGCGGTTGCCATGAAATCATGGACAATTTCATTCACGTTAAATTGATCAATACGGTATTGTCCTGGATCAGTTTGAATATTTCCTTCAGAATAATTACCCGAAGTATTATCTATCGGCAAAAAGCTATATTTCGGAGATTCCGAACGTCTACGGTCGCTATAGTTATCTAATCCTATACGTTCTTGGAATGTTAACCATTCAGTTGGCTTATAATTTACATTGAAGTTCCCCATGATACGGTTCACATCATTATAATTGTTATAGTTAGCCAATACCCAATATGGGTTCATGGTATAAGCACCGTAATAACCATATACGTCATTATGAGCTACACCATTTTCATCCGTATAACCATATCCATTATAGGGATTAGACAAGTCTTTTAAACCAACAACATCAATATCTCTCGGCGTTTGTAATAAGTTGTTATAAACAGAACCACCGCCTTGACCACCACCAACATTGTTACTATTGATTCTGCTGTAGTTTACAGCAATACCTGCACTAAATTTATTTGAAAACTCCGTCGTTCCATTAAATCGAACACCGTATTTGTTGTAGTTGTCTTTTTTACCAGGATAAACGCCATTTGAATTCAAAGCATTCAATCCAAGATAAAAAGTTGATTTATCCGAACCACCAGAAAAGCTTAAATTGTTATCAGAGGCAATACCTAGGTCAAAAAAATCACGTACATTATCCTTCACAGCAGAATATGCTTTTTTCTGACGTACACCATTTACAGCTTGTCCCCATTCCTGAACTTCGCCGGTGAACGGTGCTCCCCAAGACCAGTTTTCTTTCGGGTCATTTGTATAAATCAAATCCCCTGCTTTGTTATAACCCGATGCGCCTTGTCCATATTGATTTTGAAATTCAGGTAATTTCAAAATTGATGACAATGTATTCGTCGAGCTAAAAGTGATTTCATTTTTTGCTCCTTTTTTACCGCTCTTTGTTGTAATAATCAATGCACCATTGGATGCTCTTGAACCATACAATGCAGCAGCAGCAGGGCCTTTCAATACAGTTACGGAAGCAATATCATCGGGATTGATATCATTACCGCGGTTACCAAAATCCACACTTGATAAATCACTGGCTCCCCCCATTTTACTTGTATTATCAATCGGTGTACCATCAACAACGATCAATGCTTGGTTATTTCCTGAAATAGAAGAACCACCACGTAAGACAACACGAGAAGAACTACCCGGAGAATTTGATGTAGAAGTAATATTAACACCCGCTACCTTACCAGCTAAGGAGTTGATCGCACTCGAATTACGGCCTTCAGTCAATTCATCACTCTTAATCGTCGGAGCAGAATATCCCAAAGAACGTTTCTCTCTTTTAATTGCATTTGCAGTGACAACCACCTCTTCCAAAGCATTGTCATGATTTACTAAAGAGACATTGAATACTGAACTATTGTTATTAACAATAATGGTTTTATCATCAAAACCAACTGAACGGAATACCACAACTTTGCCTGCAGGAACATTCAATGAATAATTACCATCAGTATCAGTCTGAGTAGCCTGATTAGTACCTTGTACAACCACTGTCACCCCTGGTATTGCTTTACCGTCAGCAGATGTAACACGACCACTAATCTTTTTTTCTTGAGCGAATGCAACCGAAGTCAGAATCATACCGCCAACAAGAAAACTTAGTAATGTTTGTTTCATGTTTTAGTTAGTTAATTTTATTATTTTTCTAATCCTATATATTGATATACATTATATCCGTTATCATAACCGTCCAAACATATATTGCCTAGACAATAAACAGCAAAAAAGCATAACACGCTATTGCAGTTCATTTGGTAACAGTTGAAAATATTATTGGAGAAGCGGGCCCTAGGTAGATGCAGGGTCAGTCCTTAGATAAATATCCAGCTGTAAAATTTGCTCTTTTCAGCATTTACAGTAAATAATAGTTAGTGCGATTTTTATTAGCGGTGTCAAATATAGAAAGCCAAAGTTGTTTTTACAAGTTTTTTAACATTATCTCAGGAAAACAAGAAATACCGCAATAATAAGTTCACAATTTTACAAATTGTTACAAAAGAATCATTTTAGAATAAAAACTCATCAAACTATTTTCAAACAGAATTTTATACGGAATCAACTATATTTAACAAAACATTAACAATGCTATAAGAAATTGTTAACACATTAGTCTATTAAATTTTTGTATCAAAAAGAAGTTTAATTTATAATGATTCTAAACATTTAAAAATCGAATAATAACAAAAAAAGACGCTCTACCTTCTCAGGCTGACCGTCTTTCATGTGGATATTAAATAAGTTAAAAATGACTTATTTATTGATATTTAATCGATATATTCAAATTTAGTATAAGGCACCAAAACTTCAGGAATCTTAATTCCTTTTTCCGTTTGGTTATTCTCTAATATAGCTGCAACAATACGTGGCAAAGCCAATGCCGAACCATTCAAGGTATGCGCCAGCTGCATCTTACCATCGGCATTTTTAAAACGTACTTTCAAACGATTCGCTTGGTAAGTCTCAAAATTGGAAACGGAAGATACCTCCAGCCAACGTTTCTGAGCAGAGCTGTAAACTTCCATATCGTAAGTCAACGCCGAAGTGAAACTCATATCTCCACCACAGAGACGCAATACTCGGTATGGCAACCCTAACTTCTGAAGCAAGCCCTGTACATATAAACTCATCTCTTCCAGTACTTCATAGGATTTTTCAGGATGTACAATCTGCACCGTCTCCACTTTATCAAATTGATGTAAGCGGTTTAATCCGCGTACATGTGCCCCATAAGAACCTGCTTCACGACGGAAACAGGGTGTATAAGCGCAATGTTTGATTGGAAACTGTCCCTCTTTCACAATCTCGTCTCTATAAATATTGGTGACCGGAACCTCAGCTGTAGGGATTAAATAGAGGTTATCGTTGCCCACATAGTACATCTGTCCTTCTTTATCTGGTAATTGTCCCGTAGCGAATGCAGAATCTTCATTGACCAAAATTGGTACCTGTACTTCTTCGTATCCTTCTTCTGCAGCCTGATCTAAAAAGAAATTGATCAGTGCGCGCTGCAATTTAGCGCCTTTGCCTTTATAGATAGGAAAACCTGCTCCGGCAACTTTTACGCCGAGCTCTAAATCAACAATATCATATTTATTCAACAATTCCCAATGCGGCAATGCATCCTCCGACAAAGCAGGAATTTCGCCATGGGTCAAAACAACTTCGTTGTCATCCGCACTTACACCATCCGGAACGGACTGATGCGGTAAGTTAGGCAATTGTACGATCTTCTCGTTCAATTCGCCCTCAATTACACCCAATTGATCCAAAAGCTGCTTCACTTGCTCCTTATATCCCGAGGATTTGGATTTAACGGTTTCAGCTTCTTCTTTTTTACCTTGGCGCATCAGATCTCCAATCTGCTTTGCTGCCGCATTAGCCTCTGCCGAAAGTGCGTCTGATTCCGATTGGATCTTACGACGCTCTTCATCTAAACTGATGATTTCGTCGACCAATCCAATTTCCTTGAAATGCTTGACAGCTAACCTTTCGATTACCGTATCCCTGTTCTCACGGATATAATTCAATTGCAACATAATATAAATGTGTTATTTAAAATAGTGAACAAACTTAGATAAATTTGCCTTCATTTACAAGCAATTTTATTCCTAAACCACCATCAAAAAGGCTTTCTGACTGCTTTAAGCTTCTCCATTTCCACCTCGCCGCGCCAAATTAATACCCGTCATTCTATTGAACGTCTACCTTATATTAGCCCCATGTTTTAAGTCAATCATCAACAGAAAGAGCGTATCCATTAAACTGCTAATCGATACGCTCTACAATTCGACATATTCTGCAACCCCTACCATGAGACCAACCAAAAGAACTCACTTTATGTACTTCACTAAGCAATACTTACCTCATCACATAAATATACATCCTGAATGGCATGCAACAGCTCTACACCTTCTTGCATCGGTTTTTGAAAGGCTTTACGACCGGATATCAGACCAGTTCCGCCAGCGCGCTTATTGATAACCGCTGTTTTTACAGCCTCTTGTATATCATTCTGTCCCGAAGCCCCGCCAGAATTGATCAACCCTCCCCTACCGGCAAAGCAATTGAGTACTTGGTAGCGACATAGGTCAATAGGATGATCTGAAGAAAGCTGTGTATACATACGTTCGTCCAACTTTCCATAACTGCTTTTACCCATATTCAGCGCTTTGAAACCGCCGTTCAACTCGGGGAGTTTCTGCTTAATAATATCTGCTTTAATTGTTACGCCCAAATGATTAGCCTGTCCGGTTAGATCTGCAGCTAAGTGGTAATCTTTATCTCCCACCTTAAAAGCCGAATTACGCAAATAACACCATAATACCGTCGCCATTCCCAAAGAATGCGCTTCCTCAAATGCTTTAGCGACTTCAATAATCTGCCGATCAGATTCCTCAGATCCAAAATATATGGTCGCCCCTACCGCAACAGCTCCCATATTCCAAGCTTCGCGAATTGTTCCGTATAAGATTTGATCGGCACGATTGGGATAGGTCAATAGTTCATTATGATTAATCTTAACCAAAAATGGAATCTTATGTGCGTACTTTCGGGCAACAGCTCCTAGAACACCAAAGGTAGAAGCCACAGCATTACAATTTCCTTCCAAGGCTAGCTTGACAATATTTTCTGGATCAAAATACTGTGGGTTTGGAGCGAAAGAGGCTCCGGCACTGTGTTCGATTCCCTGATCCACAGGCAATATCGAAAGATACCCGGTATTGGCTAAACGACCCGTTCCAAAAAGTTGGCCCAAGCTCCGCAACACCTGAGGACTACGATCACTGGAACTATATACTTGGTCAATAAATGCTGCCTGCGGAAGATGAAGCATTGTTTTGGAAACTGCAGGTTGATCAAATTCTAACAAATAACTCGCTTCTGCACCTAGATGTGCCTGTATTTTTTCAATGTATTGCATAATTTATTTAAAATAAGGTGATGGAGTTTACCATAATCTTTAAAATAAAACTCCAAAAAGCACAGAATGTTTTAGCGCATATTATATAGTAAAAAAAACTTAACTTTGACCATGTTATATTTAGTTCCAACACCTATTGGCAATCTGGAAGACATGACGTTCCGTGCGATCAATGTCCTGAAAGAAGTGGACCTCATCTTAGCAGAGGATACTAGGACCAGTGCTCCGCTTTTAAAACATTTTGGAATCGACAAAAAAGTATTTGCGCATCATCAGCACAATGAGCATAAAGCGGTCTCGGAAATCATCAAATTCCTGAAAGAAGGACAAAACATTGCTTTAATTTCGGACGCAGGAACACCAGCAATCTCGGATCCGGGATTTTTGCTGGTACGCGAAGCCATTAAAGAAGGACTGGAGGTACAGTGCTTACCGGGAGCAACAGCTTTCGTGCCGGCGCTTGTTAATTCGGGGCTTCCCAACGACCGTTTTTGCTTTGAAGGTTTCCTACCCGTAAAAAAAGGAAGGCAAACACGCTTAAAAGCTTTGGCAGAAGAAAAACGAACAATGATCTTTTATGAGTCACCGCATCGTATTCTCAAAACCATAGAAGAATTTATCACAGTTTTTGGAGCTGAAAGACAAGCCTCGATATCACGGGAATTGAGCAAACTCTATGAAGAAAATGTTCGCGGAACATTAACTGATTTAAAATTACACTTTGAAAACAATCCGATTAAAGGAGAATTTGTATTTTGTGTAGCGGGATTGGAATAAATTTTGACAATCTTTATGTATTAAAAAGTATTCGACATGAACATGGAACAATTTGCACAGGACGGGCAGGACATAAAAATCATTGAAAAATTGGTTACTAAAGTCCAGGATATGCTTACTCCAGGGGAAAAAATAGATTATATAGCAGTTCAAAAGAAACCTGCAGTAACCATTTTACCAGACAGTATCACCATCAGTAATAAACGCATTTTTATGTGTGAATTTACTAAACTTGGCTTGGCTACTGATTTTGAAATCTTTGGTTGGCAAGATATTAAGGATATTGCTTTCAAAGAGGAAATATTTGGTTCGAAAGTGACAGTTATACCATTTACTGGCGAAAATTTAAGCATAGACTATATCCCTAAAGTTCAGGCCAGAAAATTGTATCAATATATTAAAGCCGCGCTTGAAAACTATAAAAAAGCAGAATTGGCCGCTGAAAAGGAGAAAATAGTTATTGCTCCAACTGTGGCAAAAGAAGTGGTTATCGAACGGCCAGAAAGTAATATACCGGTTCAGCCAGCGGTTACTTCGCCTGCCCCATCGGCACCACAATCTTATGGTTCGGCTCAGCCAACTCCGCCGGCGCCTATTCAGGCACAGCAACCGATCGGATCTACCCCTACTGTTCCTCCAGTTTCGGCAGCTCCCATCGTCCCACCAGCAGCCGCAAAAGAAGAAGATGATGATGAAATTACCTTAAAGCTCAAAAAGTTAAAGACACTCTTCGACAAACAATTGATTACCCAAGAGGAATACGAGAGTAAAAAGAAAGAAGTTTTATCCAGTTTATAATCATAAATGGGAGTAAATATATAGTGAAAAATAACTATCTACTGGCACTTTTAAGTGCCTTTTTATTGTGGTTGGGCTGGCCTCCCGTACCCTATTCCAGTCCCTTGTTATTTATTGGCTTTGTGCCTTTGCTGATTGCCGTAGAAAACATTATCCGCAGTGAAACATTCAAAAAGAAAGGCCGCAAAGTATTTCTTACTGCAGGACTCACCGCAGTTGTCTGGAACACGGCCTCCATTTACTGGGTATATAACTCCATTTCGGCAGTTATGCCGCCATTTGCCGCAGTTGTGATCAGTCTGATCCCTTTTGGTCTCGGAGCTGCTTTAATGGCACTTGCTTTCAGACTATATGGGCAATTACGACGTAAAACAAACATCCTGTTATCCCTTTTCGGATTAATGGGATTCTGGATAAGCTACGAATTTCTGCATGAATCTTGGGATTTAGCTTTCCCATGGATGACTTTAGGCAACGGGTTTGCAAGTTTCCACCAATTGATCCAATGGTACGATATCACAGGGGTTTATGGCGGTACAATTTGGATCTGGCTGGTGAATATCTTGGTCTTTACACTTTACCTCAATCGAAAGGGACTTTATCCGATCAAGCGTAAGATAATTCCGATTGCTTCTTTGGCCGCAGTATTGCTAATTCCCAGCGCCTACTCGTTAATACGGTATTTCAACTACGAAGAACATCAGAATCCGGCACAGATTGTTGTTGTACAGCCGAACATTGATCCTTATATTAAATTCAATTTAAGTCCCGAAGAGCAATTAAATATCTTATTCTCCTTATCAAATTCGGTCGCCAAACCCAATACAGAGTTTTTTATCTGGCCTGAAACTGCACTTTCGCAGAACGGCGATTTTGACGAGGAAAACTTTAGAGAAACCTATTCTTACCAGCGTATCTTAAAATTTTTAGATCAATATAAAAATGGCAACGTACTTTCAGGTATTGAAAGTTACCAGTTGTACAACGATGCTAAAACACCGACTGCACGCGAAATAGCGCCTAATATATACCAGGATAATTTCAATGCCGCAACATTGATCGATTATTCTTCCAAACTTCAGTTTTACCATAAGTCCAAACTCGTGCCGGGCGTAGAGCAAATGCCTTTTGGGGCAGCGATGAACTTCTTGAAACCTCTATTTAAAGCATTCGGCGGTACTACGGGGGGCTATGGGAAACAGGCTGAACCTTCGGTATTCTATGCCCAGAGTGGTATCGGTGCTGCACCGGTAATCTGTTACGAGTCCATTTGGGGCAATTATGTCTCCAAGTACGTCAAAAAAGGAGCGCAATTTATTGCCATTATCACCAACGATGGCTGGTGGGGAAATACTTCTGGTAAGGACCAGCATTTGCAATATGCGAAACTCAGAGCGATTGAAAACCGCCGTTGGATTGCCCGCTCAGCCAACACAGGGATTTCTGGCTTTATCAATCAGCGTGGCGATATTGTACAGCAGACCAAATGGTGGCAGCCTGCGGCCTTAAACCAGGAAATCAATTTAAATGAAGAAATTACTTTTTACACCAAAACGGGTGATATTGCAGCCTACTTGGGGTTGGTGCTCGCAATGGGAGGACTTGTGATACTCATCGTGGTCAGACGAAAAAAAGAACTTATCTAAATTGAAAAGTAGCGCCAAACTGAAATAGTATTTTGGCGCTATTTTTTCTGTATCAGAATGGGAAAGCACCAATCCTATACCTTCCTCGGTAAAAAGCCTAATTTTAATGAGCCCCGACAATCCAACACTTATCAGCTATAATTAGGAAAATAAAATGATAAAAATAAGTCATTTAATACCTTTAATTTACTTTGGAGATTTGTAATTTTGCAGCATGCAAGTATATTTTGATAATGCAGCGACTACAGCCTTAGATCCTGAAGTAATAAAAGTAATGGTCGATGTGATGGACAATAACTTTGGAAATCCATCTTCTATCCATAGTCACGGACGACAAGTTAAAACAATTGTAGAAAAAGCACGTAAAACGATTGCCAATCTACTTCATGTTTCTCCAGCAGAGATATTCTTTACATCGGGTGGAACCGAGGCTGATAATATGGCCATCGTCAGGTCAATCGCCGACTTTGGAATAACTCATGCCATCACCTCTCCTATCGAACACCATGCCGTATTACATACCTTAGAGGAGCTTGAGAAGGCAGGTAAGGTACACCTCGACTTATTGGAAGTTGACGAAAAAGGTAATTTAAACCTGAACCAACTGGAAGAACTTTTAAGTACCAATCCACGTACTTTTGTTTCCATTATGCATGCTAACAATGAGATCGGAAATCTCAACGATATTCAACGTATCTCCGAGTTATGCCAAAAGCATAATGCGATATTCCATTCGGATACTGTACAGACTATGGGTCATTATCCCCATGATCTTGGCAGTCTTAAAATAGATTTTATAACAGGGGCCGCCCATAAATTTCATGGTCCAAAAGGAGTTGGTTTTCTCTATATCAATGCCAACAACAAGATTAAACCATTGATCTATGGTGGAGCGCAAGAACGTAACATGCGCGGTGGAACAGAAAATGTCTATGGTATAGCAGGACTTGCCAAAGCTCTCGAACTTGCCTATGAGCACATGGACGAACACCACGCTTATATTCAAAACCTAAAATCTTATATGATTGACGAGTTGCAGAAAGCGATCCCAGAGATTGATTTTAATGGTGTTATTGAACCCGAAAAATCATTGTACACCGTGCTGAATGTCTCATTCCCTTGCAGTGACCTTGCCGACATGCTCTTATTCAATCTGGATATTGCGGGTATATCCTGCTCCGGTGGTAGCGCCTGCAGTTCAGGAACGGATATAGGATCGCATGTATTGGGCGCGATCAGATCTAGCTCGGAACGTCCTTCGGTTCGTTTTTCATTCTGCAAGCATAATACTAAGGAAGAAGTTGATTTTGTGGTAGCGACATTAAAAGAACTTTGTACTAAAAACAAATAAGATTTCAATGCCGACCAGTAGGCGGAGCATAGCATCATGGCCTTAGTAGTGCAATTCAAAACTTCAAAACTGGGAAAACAGCTATAAATCCAAAAACATAAAAAAGCCGGAAGTATACTTCCGGCTTTTTTATGTTTTAATAGATCGTTTATGCTAGATTCAATTTTTTGTCAAGACATAATATTTAGAAATATCACCCGTAATGTCATTCCCTGAAAGATCCAGCTGACTGAGAATCCGATTTCCTAATTTGAACTTATAGTCGACACCATCCAGTGTAATAATGTTGTCATCTAATTTCCACTTCCCTTCACGCACAAAGACATCATCACTCTTATTTAGATATTTGGATGAGTATTGATAGGTGTTGTCAGCATGCAGTGAAATAAGTGTTTCAATCCCATCACAATCCGCACAAGGCATTACACCTTTGTATTCACCAATCACGACTTCCGCCTTATCTCTGCCTTTAAGGTCCTGTAAATTATCCTTATAAGCAGCCACACTTTGTTTGGGATTATCACATCCCACCATTCCAATTGTCAACAACAAACCCACAATCCAAATATACCTTTTCATCTCATTCCAAATTCAAAAAAAACAGCATCTAACAGTTACACCAATAAATTCATAACAAATTAAATACCAAAAATTTAGAAAAGATTAAAAATCATCTTCATCTTCGTCTGTTAAAAATGATAATGCTCCCTGTAACTCACCCAAAGCATGGAAATTGCGGGTCTTTCGAGCGATCTCAATTCCGGCTCTATAAATAGCAATCGCTAGTTCCTGTTTATTCAGTTTTTCATATAGCTTACCCAAATGGTAATAGGTTCCTACATAATCTGGATTCGTCTGTACTAAATCCTCGAATCTTGACATGGCCTCGTGCTCATTCTCCTGCTTGAGATATTCCGCTGCAATCGCGTATTTTAAAAAAGGATCTTCGGGGCTCTCTTTCAAAAATTCATTCAGTTGATCCAATCGTGTCGACATATCTTTTTTATTTCAAACATAGACAAATTGCGTTTTATATGCAATTTAATTGTATATCTCCTAAAATAATCATCTTTCTTTCTGGAGCGACCAAAAGCTTTTCCTAATCGCAGTCTTGGATAAATTGTGTACACATCTAAATTACTATGCTAGCATATAAAATGACAATTTACTGACGCAATAATTCCATTATCAAAAACCGGGTATTTAAAATAAAAAATTATAAAAAAGATAACAAAACACCCTTATATCATGTCACATCAAAAAAAATAAAAGAATTAAGCTAGTAAAATTAAAAATTCATTAAAACTTATTGACAGCTATCTAACAGAATTTAAAACGTCCAGGAGCTTTTTAATTGAAAGAAAATATGGTAAGTTTGAGTAAAACCAATCGTATATGAAAATATTAGTTTGTATAAGTAATGTCCCTGACACTACATCCAAAATCACTTTTACAAATGACAACACTGCGTTTAATACAGCTGGTGTACAATTCATTATAAATCCGTATGATGAAATTGCTTTATCCAAAGCAGTTGAGTTGGCCGAAGGTGGAAAAGGAACCGTAACTGTCATTAATGTGGGCGATGCATCTACCGATGCAACCATTCGAAAAGCATTGGCAATCGGCGCAGACAATGCTGTACGGATCAATGCCGTTCCGCGCGATGCTTGGTTTGTTGCAAATCAAATAGCGAACTATGCCAAAGACAATGCATTTGATCTCATTCTAACGGGCCGCGAATCCATCGATTATAATGGCGCCCAAGTAGGAGCAATCGTTGGTGAATTGCTTCATATCCCTTCTGTTTCCATCGCCAAGAAAGTTGACCTTGCAGGTGATGCGGTCACTGTTGAGCGCGAGATCGAAGGTGGAAAAGAAGTATTGACTGCCAAGTTACCCATTGTCATTGGCACAGCCGAAGGTGTTGCCGAACCCAAAATACCAAATATGCGTGGCATTATGAGTGCACGGACCAAACCATTGGATGTATTGGAACCCTCCTCTGTCCAACTTCTTGCGCATATTGTTGGTTATGAGACGCCTGCCCCGCGGGGTACGGTCAAACTGGTTGACGCTGCCGATGTAGAAAAATTGGTTTCTCTTCTTCATGATGAAGCTAAAGTTATTTAATCTCTAAACGCTAAAACACGATGTCTATACTTGTATATGTAGAAAATACGGATGGGAAATTCAAAAAATCCGCTTTTGAAGTTGTTTCTTACGCAAAATCTGTCGCTGATACCATCCAGACTGATCTTGTTGCCATTTCAATCGGGAACGTTGCTGATGACGAACTTGCTGGTTTGGGCAAATACGGTGCTTCCAAAATATTAAATGTCAATAATGAACAACTGGCCTCTTTTGTTAACCAGGCCTATGCAAGCATTATTGCTGAAGCCGTCAAAAGTACCGGCTCAAAATTATTGGTGCTGTCCAACTCATTCTCGGGCAAAGGACTCGCTCCGCGTATTGCCGCCAAATTAGAAGCGGGTCTTGCTGACGGAGCGCTTGAGCTCCCGTCGATCAACGGTGACAAATTGACGGTTAGGAAAACGGCATTCTCTAATAAAGCTTTTGCTACATTAGAGCTTACCTCTGCCATCAAAGTGATTGCTTTAAATCCAAATGCTTACGAAACCAAGGAAGTTGGCGGTACAGCTGCCGTCGAGGCTTTTACTCCGAATATTGATCAGCATGATTTTACGACTTTGGTCAAAGAAATCGTTCGTGCTACAGACAAAGTCTCCCTACCGGAAGCCGAGATTGTCGTCTCTGCAGGCCGTGGTCTAAAAGGACCTGAAAACTGGGGAATCGTTGAAGAACTCGCGGATGTCCTTGGTGCAGCTACAGCATGTTCAAAACCCGTATCTGATGCAGGCTGGCGCCCACATTCGGAGCACGTAGGCCAGACAGGTATTGTGGTGAGTCCCAATCTCTATATTGCGATTGGTATCTCCGGAGCCATCCAGCATTTGGCCGGAGTAAGCTCTTCGAAAACGATCGTTGTCATCAACAAAGATCCAGAAGCGCCGTTTTTCAAGGTGGCCGATTATGGAATTGTAGGCGATGCCTTCGACGTCGTTCCGAAATTAACTCAGGCATTGAAGGCTTACAAAGGTATTTAAAGCTTTCATCCGATATATTCTCCCCATTTATCCAAAATGAATGGGGAGTTTTTATTTGTTATAATTGCATATAAAAGCAAATTTATCTAAGTTTGTAGACCGCTTTGGAATTAAAATGAAGAAAATCAGATTAGATATCGTTGGTTTATCCTATAGTCAAACACAATCTGGGGCTTATGCCCTTGTATTGGGAGAAGTGGAGGGCAACAGGAGATTGCCCATCATCATCGGCAGCCATGAGGCTCAGGCTATTGCTATCCGGATAGAAAAAATGGTTCCTAGTCGTCCGCTCACACACGACCTATTTCAATCTTTTGCAGATTCTTTTGGTATTAAACTCATTGAAGTACTGATCTACAATTTGATTGAAGGTATATTTTATGCTAAAATCATCTGTTCCGACGGCAATAAGATTGTAGAGATTGATGCCCGCACATCCGATGCTGTGGCCCTGGCTGTACGGTTTGAAGCTCCCATTTATGCCTACGAATTTATTATGTCCTCTGCTGGAATTATCATTGAAGGACATGAGTTTGCATTTTTGGAAAACCTGGACAAATCCAACAAAGTTCAGGATCCAAGTGTCGTTGAGGTCGAAGAAAAAACGCCTTCAAAATCATCACCAAAAAATCCGTTCTCCTCACTGACGGATGAGCAGCTGGAGCAGGCGCTTAATCAAGCATTGACCGAAGAAAACTACGAACAGGCAGCGCTGATTAGGGATGAGATTTCCAAAAGAAAATAACTCCTTTCAATAAAGCGAAATAAAAATTTTAAATAACATCAATTTATGTCTATTAAATTAAGGTTGACCATTATGAGCTTCTTCCAGTTTTTTGTCTGGGGAGCATGGTTGATTACAATAGCAAACTATTGGTTTGGCACAAAACAATGGGATGGCACGCAATTCGGGGCCATTTTTGCGACCATGGGAATCGCTTCCTTATTTATGCCTACCTTAATGGGGATTATCGCCGATCGTTGGATAAATGCCGAAAGATTGTACTTTATACTTCACTTATGTTATGCTGGTGTTTTATTCTATTTACCGCAGGTAAATGATCCAAACACCTTTTTTTATGCGATGCTCGCGGCGATGTGTTTTTATATGCCGACTTTGGCCCTGTCCAACTCCATTGCGTATACTGCGTTGAATGAAAATAACTACGATCTTGTAAAGGCATTTCCCCCTATCCGGGTTTTCGGAACGATAGGCTTTATCGTCGCCATGTGGATCACCAATTTAACCGGCAACAAGGCAACAGCTTATCAATTTTATATTGCAGGAACCGCAGCATTGGCTTTAAGCCTGTATGCGTTTACCTTACCAAAATGTCCGCCAAAGAAATTACAGCAGGAAAATGCTTCCTGGACGCAATTACTGGGCTTGGAAGCGTTTAAGCTTTTTGGAAATTATAAAATGGCTTTATTCTTTATTTTTTCCATGTTTCTAGGTGCCGCCCTCCAATTAACCAATGCCTACGGAGACGTATTTTTGGACGAGTTTAAATTCTATCCTAAATTTGCTGAATCTTTCGTTGTGAAATACTCGACGATCATTATGTCCATTTCGCAGATATCAGAAACCTTATTTATTCTTGCTATTCCATTTTTCTTGAAGAGATTTGGTATAAAGAAAGTCATGCTTATTTCCATGTTTGCCTGGGTATTGCGCTTTGGTTTATTCTCATTTGGTGATCCTGCCGGTGGACTTTGGATGATTGTATTATCCTGCATCGTCTATGGTATGGCATTTGATTTCTTTAATATTTCAGGATCCTTGTTTGTCGAAACTTCGACTACTTCAAGTATACGCAGCTCGGCACAAGGCTTATTTATGATGATGACAAATGGTTTTGGCGCCGTTGTAGGCAGTTTTGCATCAGGTTGGATCATTGACCACTACTTTACCAAAAGCTTTCAAAATAGCAAAGATCTTGCGCAATACCTGGACACGACAATTGATAACACCCATTTCCTTAATTTTCTACAGGAAAAGAGTATTTCAATCTTACCTGACGGCATGTTAAGCGGCAACCTCATGCTGAAAGACTGGCATGATATCTGGCTTGCATTTGCAATCTATACGTTAGTTATCGCGATCTTATTTGCAGTATTCTTTAGACATAAACATGAGCGTGAACCGCTAAATTCAAAATAACAAAAAGCCGCTAATTGCGGCTTTTTGTATATTTGTAGCATGCAAAGTACAGCAACGGAATTATTCAAAGATTCCCAATCCCACATCTATAACTGGACATTTCAATGGATTAAACAACTTGGCCTTGATAATCAGGGCAGTCATTTTGTTAACTCCATTGTTTTGCTCTTACTGGTTGTCTTGTTTTTGATCATTATTGACTATTTCACCAAAAGAACATTATTACTGTTAACGATCAAAGCGATCAGACGTAGCACAAATCGTTTTGATGATCTGTTGATCCCCAATAAAACACTGAAACTTATTGCTCATTTTGTCCCGATCTTAGTGGCACAATATATCATGCCCATTATCTTTATGGGGTTTCCAACCTGGAAAGAAAACAGCAATAAAATACTTGACATAGCCACCACTGTCGTCAGTTTACTGATTATCCACTCGCTTCTGAAAAGTTTAAGGGATATGCTGCGTATGAAAAAATCTTTTGCAGACAAACCCCTGGAGAGTTATTTACAGGTCTGTCAGATTATCCTATTATTTATCGGAGGAACGATCTGTTTCTCTATACTGACAGGGAAATCTCCCTGGTCCTTCTTATTATCCTTGGGCGCCGCATCCGCAATCCTCATGTTGGTATTCAAAGATACTATATTGGGATTTGTTGCCAGTATACAGGTTTCGGCCAATGATTCCATCCGTGTGGGAGACTGGATAGAAATGCCCAAATATGGTGCTGATGGAACGGTCAAAAAGATTAACCTCAATAATGTGAAAGTACAGAACTTTGATAAGACCATCACCACAATACCGACACATACCTTGCTTTCAGATTCTTTCAAAAATTACAGGGGCATGCAACAATCGGGCGGGAGGCGTTTAAAGCGGGCAATAAATATCAAAATTTCAACCATTCGTTTTTTGGAAAATGAAGAAATTGAAAGGCTCAAAAATATACAGATCCTCAGGCCATATATCGAAGAGCGTACCAAAACAATTGACGAATTCAATACGGAGCGGCAGATTGATCATTCGAGTCCCATAAACGGACGCAAAATGACTAATCTAGGGCTATTCAGAGCTTATACCCTCACCTATCTACGGCAGAATCTCCATATTCACAAGACCATGCCCTTGATGGTGCGTCAGCTTGCCTCTACCGAACATGGTGTTCCAATTGAACTCTATTTCTTTGTAAACGATATCCGCTGGGAATATTATGAAGGAATCGTTTCAGACGTATTCGACCACCTATTTGCCGCCACAAAATACTTCGATCTGGAGATCTTTGAAAATCCGGCATCAGATGATTTCCGACAGGTTATCCGGCAACAAACCGTCATGACTTCGCAGACACCAACGGCAATAAAAGCAAACTAAAGGTTCTTTCTGACCAATAGCACCAGACACTTTCAGAAAATAATACCACTACCGAGCTAAGGTTGATACACTAACTTGGTTGTCTGACAAATCCCTGTAGACACAAATTGGATAAAAAAAGAAAAGTTCCCTTTGGAAAGCATTTAAATTGGATTATTTCATGAACAGAATAGGGCTAAAAACAGTGAAAGGTAATCTGGGGAGATTACCTTCACTTTAAAAACAAACTAAATTTTCAGACGTGTTTCACAACAGATCTACACATTAACCCTAACTCTTTATGAATCAAAAATTACTCTACACAAATATAGGATGGTTATGTTAAGTGCATCTTAAGCTATCTTTAAACTTAAAACAACTCTACAAATGGTTATTTATCTCACCTCAATAGTCTTCGTTGCTAGGTGCACTCTATTGAAAAGATCAACCGCCTGAACCTCAACCTGATATTTACCAGCTTTGAGTTTTGGCAAATTAGCCGTCCACAAGTGACTGGATTTTTCAGGGTTTGAAGGTCTACGGGTATTCTTTAATTCGGTTGCTGTATCGTACTTCGCCAAAGAATTTAGAAATGCTGGATCGTTTTCATTGACAAAGTCCATTTCTTTCCATTCGCCCTGATTGATTCTATAAGTTACCTTATCACCTTCCTTTCCAATAAAAAAATTAGCGTAGATTGGATATCTCTTTGTGTACTTTTCTGGCACAACTGAAGCACCATACAGATCTATCTGATAAGTAGCAGGCTTTCCTACGACTTTATAATCAAAACTGTATTGGTTACCTGCTATCTTTAAAATGGCGTATCCTTTTGGAGTACCGTCGCGCATCGTAGAAACGGGAATACCTTTATCATTCAGCTCTCCCGAATACCAATCTCCCGATGTCGTTCCTACATTGTATTCATGATGTGGCTTTTCCTGTTTCCATCCGTCCTTTTGTCCATAAAAATACTGGCGCTGAAAGTGGGTATGCGCGGATAAAGACAAGGTATGGTTAAATGGAGCCAAAATATCGAAAAGACGTTGTCTATCTTCGTTACGAAAGACATCCGAGTTTTGATGATATAAAGGAATATGGAATGCCAACACAATCAATTTATCTTTAGCAACGTTTTTTAAGTCATTTTCCACAAAATCAAGCTGATCTTTACGGAACCCGCCTAAATAACCTTTTCCTGTCCGCGGATTGGGATAAATGATATTATCAAGAATGATAAAATGGGTATTTCCATAATTGAAGGCATAATTATTGGGGCCAAATGTCTTCTCGAACGATTCATCGGAAAGACTATCCACTTTTGCATCATAATTCATATCGTGGTTTCCCATGACGTTATACCATGGTAAGCCCATGGTAGAAATCACTGACTTATATTTTGGCTGAAGTGAAAGATCGTCGCCCACCAAGTCGCCTAAGCTGATGCCAAATTTTGCAACTGTCTTATCCGAAATTTCATTGATCACCCCGTTTTTGAAATAGGTGAGTTCTTCCTCCGTGTAAGCCTGTGGATCACCGAAAACAAAGGCTGAAAAGTTTGGATCCTCTTCTTGCTGATACAAAGCAAAATTTACCGCAGCGGGAATCTTCCCTGTGGCAGCGACGGCAGGGTATTTTGAAACTGGACTGCCGTTCAATTTATGGATATAATAGAATTTTGGATGATTGTTTTCATCCAAAGGCAAGGCATAACCTGCCGGTTTAACGACGAAAATGATATTGTCATTCCCAATGGGCAATTGATAATTACCATCCTTATCTGTGCTTGTCACCTCACGTCCGTTACTAACAGAAACAGACGCAATACCTTTTTCATTTTTATCTAATTTTCCGTTTTTGTTTACGTCCAGATAAACTTTTCCTTTTGCAAAATCTTGCGCCTGCACGACGTTTACACATGCCAAGGAAATTGCTAATGCCAAAAATGCTTTCATATGAAATTTTGTTTTGGCGCTAAAATATTCGATTCAGGTTAAACGAGTATAAAGAGAATATCAAGAATTCATCAAGAAATAAAGGGTATATCACCAAACCAACTTACTAATTAACACACATTTAATACTAAAATAATAGGGATATTATTCGTATTTTATACGCTTTCATCCGAATGAGGTCCCTATCAGGTCCCTATTAGCTGCCTATAAAGTACCTATTATAGCGGAAGGTATTAGTAAAATGATCTTTGTTCTTCCCCTGCAGTCTTGAATAAATGCTTCGAGGAAAAAGAGTAGATATAAAAAAAGAGAAACCAATTGCTTGGTTTCTCCTTTACCGTTAGGTTTATTTTTTAATTATCGTGCTTGTGCAGTTGCTAGCATGCGGTTAATTTCATCAATCATTGATTTTGCGGCGTCATGCATACGAGGATTACCTGCGAAATCGGCATCTACAGTTACATGTTTAGATTTATCTTTATAGTTGAACTCTAGATAAAAACGTGGAACTTTAGAATTTGTCGAATCCTGCTGCCATTCGGGGCCTGTCATATCTGTATCCAAGTTCCAAAAGCCTAGCTCCATTGCTTTGCGATGAAGGTACAATAGATCGTCTTTGGTAAATTTTACAGTATCGGTAATTAAAGAATCTTTTTTGTCTAAATATTTATAGATACGCGTTTTAGAATTATATTCGTTGACCATGTGGTTCGGCTCACCGTATTTGAATTCTATGGATTCAAAATCAGCAAAACGAAAAGGGGCATTTTTGATCATATTACTATAGTAATAAACACAATACATCAAAAACGGCACAATAATACAAAGGCCCAAAAAAATCTTCTTACTCTTTATTGTCATTTCTATAAAATTTTGACAAAAATAAGGATTTATATAGGGTATAAAAGTTTATATCAAGATATGACATAAAACCTACATGAAATTCACGTATTTAGATATTTGGAGAGCCTGCGTCGACGAAGGTCTTAGCATACCAGCTATCGGAAAGATCAGAGATAATAACGCCTTTGCGAGTTGAAACATGAACAAACTTATTATTATGAAGATATACCCCCACATGATCTATCCCATTTCGACCGAAAGAAAAGAAAACGAGATCTCCCTCTTCCAGTTTATCGACCTTTTTTCTTTTTACTATCCCTTCCATGTCACGTGAAGTCCGCGGCAAATTCCCTTTGTATACTTCGATATAGAGCAAATTAACAAATCCCGAACAATCGACTCCCGATTTGGTCTGTCCCCCCATACGATGCGGTATTCCCATCCAATCGTCGATAAATGAATAAAGGTGCGGATTTAGTTTTTTGGTACTCACATTGAGTAAATCGGCATAATTGTCAAGCCGTGATCCGGAAAAGGTTTTTCCGCGCGCTGAACTCGCGTCGGTCAAAACAGAACCATTGGAGGAATGTGCCTTGGAGCTGAGTACCTTTTTCTTCGTTGAACAACTGCTCAAAAATAGAACTGCACCTAAAAAGAAGATAAAATAAGATCTGACACCCATGCTGTTCGATTTACGTTCTTGCTTAACAAACTTACTTGCATAACAAACTTAATTAAATTGCTGTTGATATGCAATAAATTTGCCTGCTGCTAAAAAACAATTTACTCCGATGACCTTAGGTAAGAAACCGCCTCTAGCAACATTCTACGGGGTAACACTAAACCTCCCGACAATGAGAACTTTTAGCTCTCAGGCTCATTTTACACCTGCGATTAAGCTTGCCACACAAGAATTGCTTTTCTTGATAAGAACGTCAGATAAGAAAAAGAATTGTTCAGAAATCGTAACTTTGACGCCTAATTTATTTGAGAATGGAAAAATTAAAAGGTGCATTAGCTGTCTTTTTAGGTGCGAGTAGTTTTGGGATACTATCAACGTTTGTTAAAAAAGCCTATGGCAAAGGGTTGACTTTAGGAGAGGTAACGGGAATTCAGGTATTGTTTGGCATGCTTATCCTTTGGCTTATCTATATTGTCATCAAACTTTTTTCGGCAAAGTCGTTTCACTCTTCAAGCAAGAAATCTTCATGGATCAAGATATTAATCAGTGGTACTTCGACTGGTTTGGTGAGTATCCTCTATTACAAATGTGTACAACTTGTTCCGGCTTCGTTGGCCATTGTACTGTTGATGCAGTATATCTGGATCGGTGTGCTGATTGAATTTATCTTTTTCAAGGCAAAGCCTTCAAAAAACAACCTGATTGGCATCGGCATTGTACTCATTGCAACATTATTAGCGACTGGGCTTATTGAAAAAGGCTTACAACACCTCAACTTAACAGGTGTCTTATTTGGTCTTTTAGCGGCGACCGCCTATTCGGTCTTCATGATCGTGAATGGCCGTGTCGGCAATGACTATCACCCCATTCAAAAAAGCGCTATTATGGTAACGGGGGCCTGTATCATGGTCTTTACCTTATTTCCGCCTGCTTATTTATGGAATGGTCAATTTGATGATAACTTCCTCTATTTCGGCTTGATCCTTTCGCTATTTGGCACCGTCATCCCGCCTTTATTGTTTGCCTATGGCTTACCTAAAACGGGCTTCTCCTTAGGCGGAATATTGAGTTCGGCGGAGCTACCAGTAGCAACCTGTATGTCATTTTTTATACTTCATGAAAATGTATCCACGATACAATGGCTCGGGGTACTTTTGATCTTGGGTACAGTTATCTGGTTGAACGCTGCAAAGAGCAGTACGCATTAGGAGGACCGAGCAACTTCCGGTCAGATTTCGGCCGTCAACCTGAGCAGAGATACACTGCAATCAATGGTGGAATTATGGAATTCCCTTTAACGAAAAAAGGCAATCCTATTAGAGAAGATTGCCTTTTTTTATGTTATAAATCTTTAGTGGACTAATGTGCCAATGTCTCTGGAATTTCTTCCACCTCCACTTCACAAGAGTCCGTTACTTCCATAAATTTTACCGGTACCACCTCATTCACCAATAATGGATCGTATAAGGTCCGTACTTTGACATAGTTTTTAGAAAAACCATGCATATAACCGTCTTTCTCGTCAGCCTCAAACAAAACGTCACCAGTCTCACCAAGCTGTGACTCATAAAAAGCACGGCGCTTCTTCTCCGAAAGGATATGCAACATTTTGCTACGGTCACTACGTTGCGCTCCCGGTACAGCACCTTCCATTTGAGCAGCAATGGTATTCTCTCTTTCTGAATAGGTAAAGACATGCAGGTAAGAAATATCCATATCATTCAAGAAATTATAGGTATCGATAAAGTCCTCACGAGTCTCTCCCGGAAACCCTACAATAACGTCAACACCAATACAGCAATTAGGCATTAAAGATTTGATAAATGCAACGCGCTCGGTGTAAAGCTCTCTTTTGTACCTTCTGCGCATTAAACTTAGAATTTTATTGCTTCCAGACTGCAATGGCATATGGAAATGCGGAACAAAACGTTTTGATTGTGCCACAAACTCTATAATATCATTGGAAAGAAGATTAGGTTCTATCGAGGAGATACGAATTCTATCAATTCCTTCGACTTCATCCAATGCCCGTACCAAATCCAAGAATCGGTCTTCACGCTTGCCATCCCGAATACCAAAATCGCCAATGTTTACGCCTGTCAAAACAATTTCTTTGACGCCTGATGCTGCAATTTCTTCCGCTTGACGCACAATATCTTCGATCTTACCCGAGCGGCTTCCACCACGTGCCAAAGGAATCGTACAAAATGTACATGAATAATCACATCCGTCCTGTACTTTTAGGAAGGTACGGGTACGGTCACCAATCGAATAGGCCGAGACAAATTGATTGGTCTCATCGATTGGACCATTATAAACAATCGTTTTTTCCTGTTTCGTCAAATCATTGATATGCTCAATAATATTAAACTTTTCAGCTGCACCTAAGACCATATCCACTCCGGGAATCTCTGCAATTTCTTTTGGTTTTAGCTGCGCATAACAGCCAACAATCGTAATATAAGCATTGGGAGAGTGCTTTAAAGCTTCCTTCACTACTTTTCTACACTTCTTGTCTGCATTATCCGTTACCGAACATGTATTGATTACATAAACGTCTGCACGGCTATTGAACGCAGTAGTATCATAGCCCGCATCTTTAAATAAACGACCAATGGATGATGTCTCCGAATAATTCAGTTTACATCCAAGTGTATAAAAAGCTACTTTTTTATTCTCCATAATATTTTGCAAAATTACATTTTTTTTCAGTAACCCCTCTTATCATTTTAAGTTTTGACTTTCTCGTTATAAGGATTTTCCTTAGTTTTGAATATCTTGAAAGGTTGAATGCATCAGTAGCTTATTAATGGCTGAAGAAATCAATTCGAACATCATGTATTCAAATACCCTCCGATTGAGAATCAAACATATAAAATAGCGCTATTCGATCCATTACAGTTCGATGATAGCATTGATATTTAGTATTTAATAATTACTTTTTTACAGATGAAACAATATTTAGATTTACTCAGACATGTATATACGAATGGTGTTGTTAAGACAGATCGTACAGGCACGGGCACCAAAAGTGTCTTTGGATATCAGATGCGTTTCAACCTTCAGGAAGGTTTCCCTTTGGTAACGACGAAGAAGTTACACCTTCGATCCATTATCCATGAGTTGATCTGGTTTCTTAAAGGTGAAACCAATATTCAGTATCTCAAAGAAAATGGTGTAAGCATTTGGGACGAGTGGGCTGACGAACAAGGAAATTTAGGTCCTGTATATGGATCACAATGGCGCTCTTGGCCGACACCTGACGGCCGTCATATTGATCAGATTGCACAGGTTATCAACCAGCTCAAAAATTCTCCGGATTCCCGTCGTATTATTGTATCAGCATGGAATGTCGCCGAAATAGAGCATATGGCATTACCGCCCTGCCATGCTTTTTTTCAATTTTATGTCGCTCCGGCACAACCTGAAAAAGGAATTTTAAAGCCACAATTGTCCTGTCAACTCTATCAGCGTAGCGCAGATATATTCTTGGGGGTACCTTTCAACATTGCTTCATACGCCCTTCTGACCATGATGGTTGCCCAAGTGTGTGATATGGAAGCGGCAGAATTTATTCATACCCTGGGCGACGCACATATTTATAGCAATCATTTTGAGCAAACAGAGCTACAGTTGAGCCGGGATCCAAAACCCCTACCACAACTAAAAATTAATCCTGACGTGAAAGATATTTTTGATTTCAAATTCGAAGATTTTGAATTGTTAAATTACGAATCACACCCGCATATCAAAGCGCCGGTTGCCGTTTAGTAATCAAGGCTGACAATTTTGCAATCACATTATTTCAGAGAACGACTAATCACCCTATCATAAATGAGTAATCCAACAATCACGTTAATCGTAGCTGCTTCGGAAAACAATGCGATTGGCATCGAAAACCAGATGCCCTGGCATTTACCCAACGATTTTAAATATTTCAAAAAAAATACCATTGAACACTCGGTTCTGATGGGTAGAAAAACCTTTGAAGCCATAGGCAAAGCATTGCCGGACAGAAGGAATATTGTCATCACACGCAACGCGAATTTTCAGGGCGAAGATATTGATGTCGCCAATAGTATCCAGGAGGCACTTTTATATTGCCGTGACGAACGTGAGGTATTTATTATTGGCGGCGCAAACATCTATCAACAGGCCCTTTCACTAGCGAACAAAGTGCTTTTAACACGGGTGCATACAAACATCAAAGGTGATGCTTTCTTTCCTGAATTACCCGCCGAAGAATGGGAATTAGCTTCTTCAGATTCACATCAGGCCGATGAGAAACATGCATTTGCTTATACCTTTGAGGTTTATACAAGAAAATAGATCCATGTGTATTAAAAACAAGTTGCATACATGCTCCGGTACGTCCAGTTATGTATTGTCTATGTTATGTTTCGGGCTTGTTATGCTAGGTAATCTATCGCAAGTTTCTGCGCAATTCCGTCACCCCTACACCATGCGTACACCTGGAGGAAATATTACGATACCAGGGTCGTATGCTCCGATGCTCTATTCTTTCGAACGCGAACCGATCAGCAGTAGGTACAAATTTTATATCGTTTTAAAAAATGACAGCACTGTCGTTTCAAAAACCAAAATAAAATTGAGAACGGCAACCAAGCCCAGTGAGATATCCTGGCGGGAAAAAGGCAAAAAATACACCGTAACACCAGATCAAACAAAAGAAATTTATCGGATAGATTATTGGAATAAGAAAATTAAAGGCATTCCACAAGATAGCTGCTGGTTATTTTTGGTGGACACCGTTAGTTATGAAAGACGAATCCGTCGCTATAGCATGACCGCTGATATCAATCAGCCCGCGATATCGCATTTCAAGATGGAAAAGGCGAATGAAATTTTACCACTAAAAAAAGAGACCCTAGAGCCTTATGTTCAGGAAAATGAAAAAGCAAAGAAGCTGCTATTGAAAGACCAGCTCTTAAAAGCCATAGAAGAATTTAACCGATAAGGCTACACAAGCCTGAGACTTAAATTTAATTAAGCTTTCTTTTGATTTACCTGTCTTGAAAATTTAAAACACGAAATGATTAGGCACATACACAAATTTCTAACCCTCATTTTTATCTTATTCATGTCAGATGCATACGCTCAAAAGGTTGACACCATATACTTGGAAAAGCTGCTCCAAAGCCATCCGGATCTATTTCAGAAGATATTAAGTCATCCGACTAAAAACGAGGTACAGATCCTTTACACACAGATTGATCGTGATAAATCCAACATACCGCATTTTAAAACCTATAGCTATCGCCTTAATCCACATTGGTATTTTTATCCGGCAAGTACCGTAAAACTTCCGACAGCAATTCTAGCACTGGAAAAAATAAATGACCTAAAGATTGCCGGTCTCAGCAAAGACAGTCCGCTACGCATTGATTCTGCCTTCGAGAAACAGACAAGGGTATCCGTGGACGAATCTGCTGCCAATGGTCTTCCTTCCGTAGCGCAATATGTAAAAAAAATCCTATTGACCAGCGACAACGATGCCCAGAATAGGCTCTTTGAATTTATTGGCCGTGCTGAGCTCAATGCAAAACTTAAAAAATACGGCACTCAATACAGCCGGATCGTCAACCGCCTCGCTATAGGTGACAAGGGCATCTGGGCCAAACATACCAACCCGATCACCTTTTACAATGGGAAGGATATTATTTATAAACAAGAAGCACAGTTCGATCCCAAAGACTATGCTATAGAGCTGTCGAATACCCTTCAAGGAAAGGGCTATATGAATGACAAAGATGAGCTAGTCCATGAACCCTGGAGTTTTGAAGGATTAAATGTCTACGCGCTTCAAGATCAACAGCTCATCCTGAAGAAATTGTTATTTCCTGAAGTGTTTCAGCCTAAAGATAGATTTAATCTAAAAAAAGAGGATTATGCCCTGCTCTATGACTATATGTCGCGCTACCCCTTTGAATCGGATTTCCCGAAATATGACTCAACAGAATTCTGGCCAACGTATAGCAAGCTCCTTTTATATGGTCGCGAAAAAAATGCAACCTTAAATCCCAACATCCGGATCTTCAACAAGTATGGCGATTCTTATGGCTATAATATTGACAATGCCTATATTGTTGACTTCGAACATGGGGTAGAATTTATGCTCGCCGTTGTTGTGCAGTCCAATGAAAATGGCATCTACAACGATGGACTATACGAATACGAAACGGTAACCTACCCATTTTTAAAAAATATCGGGCAGGTAATCTATCACGAAGAGCTAAAAAGGGTGAAAAAGTTTAAACCTGACCTATCTAAGTTTGATTTCAGAAAATAAAAAAATACAAAGACGGCTTTCAATTTTTGAAAGCCGTCTTTTGTTATCTTTGAGTATCGCTGCATATTTTTATCCGCTACAGCCGCAAGCACCCTCGTTTCAGGGCCATTAAAATAGGACAATACTATTTCGATTGCAAGGCTGTTTCGATTAACTCGCCATAGAAATCGCCTTCTTTCATTCCAAAAGCCCTTACTTGCTGCGGGATAAAGCTTTGTGGAGTCTGCCCGGGAATAGTATTGATTTCGATAAAATAAAATTTATCGGTATCGTTTTCCAAAAAGAAATCTACACGGACCATCCCTTTGCAATTCAATCTGACATAGATCTCTCTCAAAATACGTGCAGCACGCTCCTGCTGTTCAATAGTCAGCTCTGCCGGAGTAATCTCTTCGGTCAATCCGGGTACATATTTCGCTTCGTAATCAAAAAACTCACGTGTAGTCCGTACTTCCGTAGCAGGTAAAACAACCAGCTCCCCTTTCGAATTGCGAAAAATTCCTTCCGAAAACTCACGTCCGGTCACAAACTCTTCGACAATAACCTGTTTCCCTGTATTTTCTGCATCGAACGCTTTATCGATCGCTTCTTGCAGCTGCGTAGATTCCTTCACCTTGGTCATTCCGATACTACTTCCACCTGCATTAGGTTTCACAAAGTAAGGCAGGGAAAGATTACTTTCGACGATTTTGATCGCCTCAGAACGCTGCGATTCAAATAATAAGACGGATTTTGCTAAATGCAGTTCTGGGATATCCGTTAATATCGCTTTTGTATACCCTTTATTCATCGTCAGCGCGGAAGTCAGGGCATCACAAGATGTATAAGGAATATCTAGCAAATCAAAATAGCTCTGAAGTCTTCCATCTTCTCCAGGTACACCATGCACCATAATAAATGCCAAGTCAAAGGTCAGGGTTTCCCCGTTCAATGGAAGCGTAAAATCTGCTTTTGAAATCGGGTGACGGTTACCATCTAAATCTTCATAGTACCATGCTTCTTTGCTCACTGTAATTAGATACACATCATATTTGTCGTGATCAAGCTGAGAATTCACAAAGGCAGAACTTTTAAAAGAAACTTCTGCCTCCCCTGTATAACCTCCAGTTATTAATGCTATTTTTGCTTTCATAAATTTTAGCGATTCGAATAGCAAATATAATTTGCTATACACGGAAAAACGAATAATTTTGTGAGGAATAATTTTATTTAATCATTCTGCAAACTTGGCTTTAATATTGCGGTTCTATGCAGAATTAATTTTTAGCAAACAGAGAAATGTCCAAAGTCGTACAATATCTTCAGACCCCCACTTTCAGGAAAAATCTTATTGCCGCTCTCATTGCGATAGTATGTCTATTCCTTTTCGTATATGTTGGACTGAAAATATATACCAAACATGATGAATCTATTGCCGTTCCAAAAGTGAAAGGGCTGCATATCAGTGCAGCTATTCAAGCGCTGGAGGATGCTGGGTTGGAATATCAAATTGATTCCGTTTATCAAATGGATGCCAAACCAGGTCTGGTCATAGAACAGGATCCTGAACAAGGGTTCCATGTAAAATCGGGCCGCACGATTTATTTGACTATTATTACTCAGGTAGCCCCTGAAGTTGCATTTCCAAATATAAAAGACAAAACACTGATCGAAGCAACTGCGATTCTGAAAAACCATAACCTCAGAATTGGCGATACTTCTTATGTTGCGGATATCGCAAGAGATATTGTACTAGACGCTCAATTTGCGGGGCAATCGATCCGCAATGGACGTATGATTCCGAAAGGATCACGTATAGACCTAGTTTTGGGAAATGGGCTTGGAGCAAATGAAGTAGAAATACCCAACTTAGTCGGTCTTCCATTAAACGAAGCGAAGTTTGCCCTGTCTGGCGCCGGCCTTGGTCTAGGTACCGTGACCTATGATCCAAATGTCACAGATACAGCCACCGCAGTCATCAGTGTACAATCGCCAGGAATAGAAAAAGGACTGACGAGCTTAGGTGCCAAAATTGATGTTACGCTTTCGTTGACCGCACCAGCGCCAACAACAGGAACTCCTTCTGGCACGACAACGCCTAAACCACAGGCAAACCAAACTCAAGTTAATCCACCTGCGGCGAAACCTCCGGTCCAGTCGAAACCTGTTGCTCCAGCAAAAAGTACAACAACAAATACGCCTACTGCCAAACCGACAACGACGACACCCCCAGCTGGACAGAAAAAAGAAAAAGAAAACAAAGGCAATAGTCTAGGCTTTTAAATGTATTGACTCAAAAATGAAGCTGCATGGAATGATCTCCACAATAAGGGATTAGCGTCCTTGGCAGATTCAGGAATAGTATAAAATATAAAGATGAAACCGATCTATATGTGTGCGATTTCATCAACCAGTGACCGCTAAAGGCTGTGTAAATGCCATGAACAGCGAACAACAGATGAATAAAAAATTTTAGAATGGAAAATAAAAAAGGAATACCAAGTTGGTTAAAAATCATTGCGCTGATCGTTATTGTTGTTGGAGCTTATTTTGCTTGGACATTTTATAAAGCATTTTTTGCTTCGAATGTATCGGGAGAGAAAAAGTACCTGTACATACACGAGGGTCAAAAGTATGAAGATGTACTGAAATCAATCAAAGATTCCAATCTATTGGATGATATTGCTTCATTTGAGCGTGCAGCACAATACAAAAAATATGAACAAAGTGTAAAACCGGGACGTTACCTGCTGACACCTGGAATGAACAATAGACGCTTAATTGGCAATTTAATTGGAGGCTATCAAGAACCCGTAAAATTCAGATTCGCCAATGTTCGACTAAAAGAGAATATGGCAGCACTTCTTGGAAAAAGTTTTGAAGCTGATTCTGCACAATTTATCGCAGTACTGAATGATGAAGCTACCGCGCAGAAGTACGGATTTACAAAGGAAAATCTGATTTCTATGTTTATTCCTAATACTTACGACATTTACTGGAACACCAGTCCAGAAAAGGTAATTGCTCGTTTTGATGATGAATGGAAAAAATTCTGGAATGCGGAACGCACGGCGAAAGCAAAAGCGCTGAATTTGACACCACAACAAGTCAGTGCGTTAGCTTCCATTGTCAAAGGTGAAGCCCTGCACCAAGATGAAATGCCCATGATCGCTGGGCTTTATTTAAACCGTCTCAAAAAAGGGATGTTATTGCAGGCAGACCCTACAGTGATCTTCGCTAATAATGACTTTACCATTAGAAGGGTATTGAATAAGCACCTGAGAACAGATAATCCTTACAATACTTACATCTATAGAGGCTTGCCTCCAGGTCCTATTTCAATTCCAAGTATTGCTGCAATTGATGCGGTCTTAAACTTTAAGCAACATGATTATATTTACATGTGTGCTAAAGATGATTTTTCGGGTTATCATAATTTTGCAAAAACAGAGGCTGAGCATTTGATTAATGCCCGTAAATTCCAACAGGCATTGGACGCAAGAAATATTAAAAAATAATGTTTGTATTTGACCATCAGATTCGTGTCCGCTATGCAGAAACAGACCAAATGGGTTATGTTTATTATGGAAATTATGCTGCATTTTATGAAATAGCAAGGACCGAAATGCTTCGGAGCACGGGGATATCGTATAAGGAACTGGAAGAAATGGGAGTCATGCTCCCCGTTGCCGAAATGAAAACCAAATATCTGAAACCGGGCAAATATGATGATTTGATTACCATACGGGTAACTATCCGCCAGAAACCTGCCGTTCGTATTATTTTTGAATACGAGCTCTTCAATGAGGGCGGAGAATTACTCAACCAGGGAGAGACAACATTGGTCTTTGTCAATATGGAGAAAAACAGACCTTGTATGCCGCCACAAGTTTTCCTGGATAAGATGAGTAAATATTTTAATTGATATGGGGAAAATCCACCAATGGCTATTAAATTTTGAACCTTATTTTAGATTAATCGAATGGAGTAAACGTGTCGTATTGCCGGGCTTTGGCTCACTACCACTTTATACAGTGTCCGTATTTTTCTTCCAGGAACTTTCTAGAGATTCCATTGTCAGTAAGGCTTCTTCCCTATCCTATAGTTTTTTATTGGCCATTTTCCCAGGGATTATCTTTCTCTTTACGTTAATCCCCTATATTCCCATTAATAATTTTCAGGAACAATTGTTGGACTTTCTTGCTGTGGTTATTCCTAAGAATGCGTTTCTTGTAGTTGAAACGACTTTGGAAGATATCATTAAAAACCAAAATGGGGGACTATTGTCATTCGGTTTTGTATTTGCGGCCTATTTTGCAACTAATGGCATGGCCTCCCTAATGAATGCGTTCAATAAGGCATCACTCATGACGGAAAAAAGACCATGGATCAGAAAGCGTTTACTGGCCTTAGCACTGGCTTTCCTCATTATATTTGCTTTAACCGTGGGGATGACAATATTTACCATTGCAGGAATTACGATAGATTACCTCAAGGAAACAACGGGTATAAAGTCGAGTTTCTGGGCTATTCTACTCAAGATTGCCCGATGGTTGATCATATTCGCCATTTACTTTTTTACCGTAAGCTGTATTTACAAATTTGGTCCTTCCAACTCCAATAAATGGAAACTCTTTAGCCCAGGAGCATCTATGGCTACCATTTTAGCTATACTGACTTTTTCCATATTTACATTTTATATCAATCATTTCGGTGCATATAACAAACTGTATGGATCTATAGGTACCTTAATCGTCATTATGCTCTGGATTTACTTAAATACGCTTATTTTATTATTGGGTTATGAGCTTAATGCGGCGATCGCCCTGTCTAAACAAACCATCGTTATTGCCAAACCACGCATTTTCAACTCTTTTAAAAAAGAGGAATAAAGATTTCCCCTGCTTTACACAACACGGTTAACAACAAAGCCTTCATAGACTTCGCAGACAGCAACAGCAATATAGGCAAACTGAAGATTCTTTCTGTCCGATAATATCAGACATTTTCAGAAAAAAGAGTAGCGAACACGTTAAGCAACAGGACAAACATCTAGCTTTCGGCCAATACGAATAAAAAGTCCTTTATAACTGAAAGTCTTTCAATAAAATAAGAAAAATAAAATTTTGCATTTAAAGTTTTTTTGTACCTTTGCAACTCCTACAAAGTAGGAAAAAGGAGAAAATTAATTAATGGCAAAAAAACAAGAAGCAGAAAAAGAATTAGCAGCGAAAAACGCAGAGCTACAAGGTGCTGACACTAAAGTAGTGAAAGACACTGAAAAAATTGAATCAGAAGCTGATTCAAACTTAATCGACGAAATCAAATCAAACACTTGGATCACACCAGAAGGTGAATTTGACTGGGATGCAAATGATAAAGGTTTCGGAAATTATAGCGAAGCTGAACGCGCTAAACTTGAAGCACAATACGCGGATACTTTCAACCAAGTAAACCAAGGTGAAATTATCGAAGGTACTGTAGTTTCTATCAACAACAAAGACGTAGTCTTAAATGTTGGTTTCAAATCTGACGGTTTAGTTTCTTTATCAGAATTCCGTGACTTACCAGAATTAAAAGTTGGTGACAAAGTTGACGTATTCGTTGAATCTCAAGAAGATGCTAACGGTCAATTAGTACTTTCTCGCAAACGTGCTAAAACTCAAAAATCTTGGGAAGCTATCAATGAGGCATTGGAAAATGATGCAATCATTACTGGTTTCGTTAAGAGCCGTACTAAAGGTGGTCTTATCGTTGATATCAAAGGTGTTGAAGCATTCTTACCTGGATCTCAAATCGATATCAAACCTATCCGTGACTACGATGTATACGTAGGTAAAACAATGGAATTCAAAGTTGTGAAAATCAACCACGAGTTCAAAAACGTTGTTGTATCACACAAAGTATTAATTGAAAACGACTTAGAAAACCAAAAATCTGAAATCGTTGCTAAATTAGAAAAAGGTCAAGTATTAGAAGGAACAGTTAAAAATATCACTGATTTCGGTGTGTTCATCGATTTAGGTGGTGTTGACGGTTTATTGCATATCACAGATATCTCTTGGGGTCGTATCGAGCATCCAAAAGAAGTTTTAGCGCTAGATCAAACAATCAACGTTGTTGTATTAGACTTTGATGATGAGAAAAAACGTATTGCTTTAGGCTTGAAACAATTATCTGAGCATCCTTGGGAATCTTTAGATACTGCATTAGAAGTTGGTTCTAAAGTTAAAGGTAAAATCGTAACAGTTGCTGATTACGGTGCTTTCTTAGAAATCATCCCAGGTGTTGAAGGTTTGATCCACGTTTCAGAAATGTCTTGGTCACAAAACTTACGTTCTCCACAAGAGTTCTTAAAAGTTGGTGATGAGATCGAAGCACAAATCTTAACATTAGACCGCGATGAGCGTAAAATGAGCTTAGGTATCAAACAATTGACTCCAGATCCTTGGAAAAATATCACTGAGCGTTACCCTGTAGGTTCTAAACAAACAGCTGTTGTTAAAAACATGACTAACTTCGGTGTATTTGTTGAATTGGAAGAAGGTATCGACGGTTTGATCCACATCTCTGATTTATCTTGGTCTAAAAAAATCAACCACCCTAACGAATTCACTAAAGTTGGTGAAACATTAGAAGTAGTTGTTTTAGAATTAGATGAAGAAAACCGTAAATTATCTTTAGGTCACAAACAATTGGAAGAAAACCCTTGGGATACTTTCGAAACGATCTTTACTGAAGGTTCTATCCACGAAGGCACTGTGATCAAAGTTGGTGACAAAGGTGATATCGTAGCTTTACAATATGGTGTTGAAGGTTTCTGTCCTTCTAAACACTCTGTTAAAGAAGACGGTTCTTCATTGAAAGTTGATGAAGTTACTTCATTCAAAATCATCGAGTTCAACAAAGAAAACAAACGTTTAGTAATTTCTCACTCTCGCATCTGGGAAGAAGAGAAAGAAGAAGCTCGCAAAGAAGAGTCTAGCAACCGTAAAAAAGACGCTAAAGCTGAGTCTTCAGCTGTGAAAAAAGTAAAAGATTCTGTTGAAAAATCTACTTTAGGCGACTTAGATGTGTTAGCTCAATTGAAAGAGCAAATGGAAAATGATAAAAACGCTAAGTAATTAGCAATTTCAATCCATAAAAAGCGGCTGTTCCAAAAGGACAGCCGCTTTGTTTTTATAAGGATGCTTTGTAATTTTGTACCAATAAACTTTATTGTTATGTCATTCAAATCAACCTTAATTAGCCCTGCCGAACTTCAGGAATCTTTGGAACAATCTACAGATATCATCCTCCTCGACTGTACCATCGATAAGGTTGGCCAATCCATCAAAGATGCCAAATTCGAAGTACTTCCTAATTCTCAATTTTTTGACATCGAAGGAAAGCTCTCAGACGCGAATTCCAAATTGCCGCATACCCTCGTAGCAACAGCGATATTTGAACAAGAGATGCAAAACTTGGGAATCAATCACAACAGTACAGTCGTTTTATACGATAGATGGGGAATATACTCAAGCCCAAGGGCCTGGTGGATGTTTAAAGTAATGGGCTTTGAACAGGTATTTATTTTAAATGGCGGTGTACCTGCTTGGAAAAAAAACAAATTTCCGCTCGTAGATCACTATACAAAACCGCTAAAGACCGGTAACTTTAAAGCATATTTTCAAGCAAATCGTTATGCAGATAAAGCATATATTTTAACACATTATCGAAATCCCGAAGTCAATATTTTCGATGCTAGAAGTAAAGGGCGATTTAGTGGTTTAGTACCCGAGCCACGGAAAGGTCTCCACGGTGGACATATCCCTCATTCGAAGAATTTACCTTTTGAAGAATTATTCGATGGAATAGTTTACAAACCTCTAGAGGAACTGAAACAACAATTTGATCATTTTAATTCTACGGGCGCTGAATACGTTTTCTCCTGTGGTTCTGGTATCACAGCATCCATTTTAGCATTTGCCTGTCATCTTACAGGACAGGAGAATATCCGCGTATATGACGGTTCCTGGTCGGAATGGGGGCGCGAAGAGTTAAATCTTCCCGTTGAAAAATAAGTTAAAACAAGGTATTCCAGGAATAGAGATTATCCTCCAGACGAATTTTTTCTGCATCCAGAAGATCGCGGATAATCTCTATTCTTTTCTTTTCCGTACCTATCGTTAAGCTCGCAACCAAATCATGAATATTTTTCGGTGCGGCAAGCAAACTGCTTTTGATTTCCGCTTTTATACTTGTCCGTTGGTTTTCCTGATGAGTTCGGATCAGGCACAAATCGCATACTTGGCAGAAACCAGCATTTTTCTCACCAAAATATAACAACAGCGACTGGCTGCGGCAATTGCTGTGTTCAATATAACCGATCATGCCATTGACTTCTGCTTCCTTCACCTGATGGCGATCGCGAATAAAAATATGATCGATATGTAAATGTTTGTAATCAACACGGTTCTGTAAAAAGGTCAGTTGTGGCGCATCGGTCGAAGGTAAATAGCTCGCGATTTCCAACGTCTCCAACGACTTCAATAGTGCTACGATACGATCATAAGACAAACCTAGCTTACGTGCAAATTCATATTCATTGATCAGGATATAGTTTTCAAATACACCGCCATAGCTGCGCAAAATAGCCTTAATAAGCTTATCATATTTTGCATACTGAACTTGTATTTTATACAATTCTGCACTATCAATTTCAAACTTAAAGCGGGAAGGTATTGTTACAGCTTCAGACAATACCAACCAGGTGTCCCGCTCCAGAAACTTCAGTGCATTCATAACCGGGACCAAGGGCAGCTGATATTTTTTGGCAAAGGTAACAACATCAAAATCCACCGTCACTCCTTCTCCAGAACCGTAGGGTATTTGAAAATGATTACACAGGTAATGATAAGTCTGCTGGATAAACGGAATATCAGGAAAACTTGCTTCCAGATTATCCATAAGTTTCCGCTCATCGGTCTTCTGATAAAGAATAACAGGATAGGCTTTTTTTCCATCTCTTCCAGCTCTACCTGCTTCCTGATAGTAAGCCTCCAGGGAATCTGGTAAATCGAGATGGATCACAAATCGCACATCCGGCTTGTCAATCCCCATCCCAAACGCATTGGTAGCGACAATGACGCGAACAGTGTTCGCCATCCATCCTTTTTGTTTCTGATCCCGTTCGTGCCCCGAAAGCCCAGCATGATAATAATCTGCCGATATACCATTATTAACCAAAATACGAGCTATTTCCTGCGTCTCCCGACGGTTTCTGACGTAGACAATACCAGATCCACCCAACTTATGTATAATGCGCACCATACGTCCCATCTTATCCTCTTCCTCAATGGCCATATAGGCTAAATTATCCCGAAGAAAACTTTTTACAAATACATTTTCCTCCGGAAAGTTCAGTTTTTGTTGTATATCTGTAATGACACGTTCGGTAGCAGTTGCTGTAAGTGCCAAAAAAGGCACCTTAGGATGTAGTTCCCGTAGCTTCGCAAGCTCCAAATAGGGCGGTCTAAAATCGTATCCCCACTGCGAAATACAGTGTGCTTCATCTATAGCGAACAAATTGACATTCATAAATCGAATGCGCTCTTTCACCATATCATTGTACAAACGTTCAGGAGAAAGGTAGAGAAATTTAATTTGCCCATAGACGCAGTTATCCAATGTAATATCCACCTCTCTCTTCTTCATTCCTGAATAAATTGCGACCGCCTGAATTCCATTTTTTCTCAAATGTTCAACCTGATCTTTCATCAATGCAATAAGTGGTGTTACGACAATACAAATCCCTTCTTGCATCAACGCTGGTACTTGAAAACAAATCGATTTCCCTCCGCCTGTCGGCAATAAAGCTAACGTATCTTTACCTGAAATGACCGATTGAATAATTTCCTCCTGCAGGGGTCTAAATGAATCGAATCCCCAATATTGCCTTAAGATTGATATACTATCTTGCGTCATAAGTTCTCCTTATCCCAAACATACGCAAAATTATCTTTCATGAGATAATTCTGTACCCCCAAACTATCTAACATGCGTTGTGTTTGCAGCGACTGTTCCATTGAATTGGACCCATCCAGTATAACAAGTTTTGGCCTGATTTGCTTCAATAACCTTGGTAAACCATAGCATAAATCTTTTCTAACAATCACGAGATCAGCATGTGGCATGGTCCCTTTCGCATGTGACAGAATAGCTATTTTACCCAATGGGAGCGTTACAAGATAGTTCTCCCGCTCCCGGCCATTCAAAGCCACAAACTTCAAGTCTTCTTTAGCCAATAATTGGATTTCTCTTCCACATGCATATTGCAGGCCTCCGACTTGTAAAGAATCAAATGTGCTGTAAACGATACCTCGGCCATCTTTGAAATACCCCATCGTCAGCTCACGTTTCGTATTATAAACCCGAAATCGTTCTGCATAATTATTTTCCAGCCACCTTTGACCTGATATCAACAACATTCCAAGCACACAACATCCCCCTAACCAGACGTATCTTTTATCTTTCCACTGGAAAGCGTACAAAAAAGAAAAGACTGCACCGTAAGCCAGCAATAAAAGCCCCAGTCCCATGGGGGCAATTTTTATTGTCGAAAAAGCCAAATGATCAATAAACTTCAAACAATATACCATAAAACGAATGAGATGTTCCAGTAAAAAACCCATGAAATCATTAAGCCACTGTACCGGATTAATTGTCATAACAAAGCCCAGGTACATGACTAGGGTTGAAGGAAAATCAACAAGCAGATTGGCTATTAAAAAATAGGTTGGAAACTGTCCAAAATAATACAGACTCAGTGGCGTTGTTAGGATCTGCGCGGCAATAGACACCGCCAGTGTATCTCTCAAAAGCCGTAATACAGGCTTTTTAACGGGAAGAAGTTCCTCGACAAGCGGCGAACATACAATCATACCTAAAACGGCTAGAAAAGATAGTTGAAATCCCACATCAGTAATGGCCCGAGGCTCCACAAGCAAAATCAATACTGCCGCAATAACCAACGAATTCAAGCTTGAGAAACTTCGTTTAAAATGCTGTGCACATAAGACAAAACTAATCATGATAGCTGCTCTCGTAATGGGCGGATCAAGCCCTGCAATAAAAGCATACATCCAGATGATACTCCATAACAAAATTAAGGGCAGCCATCCAAAATAGGGAGGCCAAGCAATTCGCTTAAAGATAAGGGACAAAAAACCGAATAAAACAGCGACATGCATTCCCGATACACTCAGCACATGTATCGTCCCCGTATTGGTGAAGGCCTGGATGTTTTCGGCACTGATATCGCTTCGAGAACCATATAATAAAGCTGACGCTATAGCAAAATTTTCATCCTCTTTGAGATGATTCCGAAGCTTAATCATAAAATATCGTCTCGCTTGCAAAGCGAGTCCTATCAACGAAAAAGTTCTTGTTCCTTTCCGACTGATCAACTTAAATCGACCGTCGGCTACAAAAATCTCATGCTGAATATGGTGTCTCCTCAAGTATTTCCGATAATCAAATTCCATCGGGTTAAGTGGTGGGGCTATTTCCCTTACTGAACCTTTTAGCCATAGTAAGTCACCAAAATGAAGGTTATTTTTCCCGCTTGATTTTAGGGATAACATGAGCACACCTGCAGTTTCTACAAATTCACCTTTTCTATAAGCCCCGGCTACTTCTACTGAAAAACGGGCAATCCCCCGTCTCGCCCTGGGTTCCTCTATAATTTTGACCACGTAGCTATCCGCTTTTAAAAGGGCGAAATGGTTACTTAAGACCAACGGATCATTGCGCCAAAATTGGCAAATTCCAAATAATACAACAGATACATAATACGCGCAGGTATAACCATATTTGCGAATTGATCCTTTTAACAAATAACAACAAATCGTTAGCAAAGTCATCACAATCAAGGCCAGTTGTACATATTGATATGCCCGAACCGACATTGGCAATACAGAAGCCAAAAGAAGCATCACAACATATGGAGCAGCAAGTTTAAGAATAGGAACTCGCTCTAATCTTTGTAGAAAACTGAACTCTTTCATAATTGCCACCTCAACTGTACCTTTATTTCTGATTTTATGTTACCCTCGATCTGATCCAATCCAGTCCCAACAGTCTCTCTCCCCGGATAATAATAGAGCGCATATTTGGCCCATATCTGAAGATGGCGACTTAAGTGATATTGTAGATTAAGATAGGTTCTCCATCCCTTCGTATTGTACATTCCGAAACCGGAGGCATACAGTACATCCTGTTCGTATGCATAGATCCGATTGTCATAGCTTGCTGCATCGAAATACGCAATCCGCATATTTGACCTGAATTTTCCAGCTTTAGATTTCCAGAATACATCCTGGTAAACCATATATCCTAAGCTGTTTTCCTGATACTCTTTTTGGAAAATATTCGCTTCTATACGAGAGCGAATAGTCCATGTGGAACTTAAGAGATAATGTAGCTCCATCCTCAATTGCTGTTTCCCCGTACTTACAAGTCCTGTTTCGGTATGTCCATCTCCCATGTAGTTAACCTCTTTCAGTCGGTAGCGATAACGAAACGAAAGCTGTCCTCTTTTATACCAAATGTAGCTCAACTGGCTAAAGAAATCAGCTCCTGTAGAGAGCGTATCGGCCTGATATCTTGCCCCCGGAAAACAGAATAGATCCGCGTAATTGGACCAAACCAATTTTCTTCCCAGTTGATAAGTTAATCCCAAATAAACACCTTGTTCATTAGAGGTATTATCCGATTCACCAAATCCCTGCCCGTAAAAAGTATGAAAATTCCTTTTGTAGTCCCGAAGCAATATAACCGATGATAAACGTGGATGTAAACTTATGATAGATCCCGCTAACCATGCTGAGCCTCCGTCCATACTGTTCGCAAACTCACCAAATAAATAGGTATTTCGAATGGTATAGTTGGCATACAGGCTTATATTTTGCAAAACATCGCCTTCAAAGTCAGCTTCTTGCCTTATCCCCTTCCCTTTCGTTTTCAGGACATCCAGCTGTGTTTGATTAAAGTGAACACCTACTTTGAGCCTTTTATAGCGCCACAATACATTCAATCCATAAGCCATTTGTGATGCCGCATGACGGTACCGCTGTTCGGTTGGAGTGCGATGCAGACCCGTACTTGCTATTGTTGAAATCGTTGCTGGAGAAATTGTACGGTCAACTTTTCCATCAATGGATAGATAAGAAAAATAGGGTGTAATTTCAACGTGCTTCATCTGTAATGTCCCGGCTATACCACGCATAAAATTTACTTCATTTAACGAAGTATAGGGTTTTACACCAATACCTTGCCTTGCCGTATTCTGTACTAATCCACCTTTGCCGAAATTCAGACCATTCCACATGCTAAGTCCCTGACCAAATTGCAATGCGTAGTCGCCGATCACAATATTCTTGAATCGGCTAAAGTTTTTTACCGACAAACTCATGCCATAGAAATCAAACCCCTTCTTTTGCTTATCCTTAAAAAAGGGCTCCCCTGCATCTTTCTCCATATTGACAGCTAGGTGAATTCTATCGTTTAATTGGGCTCTGTATCTTAACGCATAGCGATTGGCATCGCCTAAATAACGGGATCTCGTTGTATCAAGGATACGATACCCCTTTGCTTTTTCAAATATCCGAGCGTATCTTAGGGTAAATTCCTGCTTAAAATTTTTCACTTTAAGGGTTTCAAGGGGAGATTCAGCACCTATCCTTACAAAAGGTAACAGTAAGTTGACAATCCGTTCATTGAAACCATCAATAGATTGTAATTCAAGCACATTGATAAAATTCCCTGAAATGGTCTTATGTTCCAAAAGCTGCTCAATTAATAAAGGATCTAGAAATTGTAATTCAGTGAGTTCTCTTCCATCGGTCTTGTTGAGATCAATTGGATGCTCGAGATAGTAGTACCACTTTTCTGTCAGCTCGCTCAAATCGGCATCCTCTGGAAGTTCTTCCGATAAGCTTTCAAATAAATCTTGGAGATCGACTTTTTCTTTTGTTTGCGCCATACAGGTTATGCCAATAAAACAACCTATAAAGAGCAAAATCTTGCTACAATATTTCATAATAGGTTTTAATTAATATTGGCTAAATGCTAGGCCATGAATCCTTTATCCCGGCAGAAAAACGATTCACTCCTATGAAATTAGAAAATATAAAGGAATAAAAAAAGCCT
>NZ_DIIM01000016.1:48739-158437 GCF_002420705.1 Sphingobacterium sp. UBA5670 | reverse complement strand
AGGCTTTTTTTATTCCTTTATGATAATATCAATTAAATATCAATTTTAGCATAACGTGCATTTTTCTCAATAAATTCACGACGTGGAGCAACTTCGTCTCCCATTAGCATAGAGAAAATACGGTCACATTCTGCAGCGTTTTCGATCGTTACTTGTCTTAATGTACGCGTTTCAGGATTCATGGTTGTATCCCATAACTGTTCTGCGTTCATTTCTCCAAGTCCTTTGTAACGTTGTACGTGCACACTGTCCTCTTTACCGGATCCTTTCAAACGCTGAATAGCATTGATACGTTGGTCTTCATTCCAAGCATACTCATGTTCTTTTCCTTTTTTCACCAGGTATAGCGGGGGTGTAGCAATATATACATATCCTCTTTCAATCAATTCTTTCATATATCTGAAATAGAATGTCAAGATCAATGTTGTAATGTGGGAACCATCCACATCGGCATCGGTCATGATGATGATACGGTGATAGCGCAATTTCTCAAGATTCAATGCTTTAGCATCTTCGGCCGTACCTACACTCACCCCCAAAGCTGTAAACATGTTTTTGATCTCTTCATTTTCGTAGATCTTATGTTCCATCGCTTTCTCAACGTTAAGGATCTTACCACGTAAAGGCATGATCGCCTGATGCTTTCTATCACGACCAGACTTAGCAGTACCACCCGCAGAATCTCCCTCGACAAAATAGATTTCACATTTTGTAGGATCATTATCTTGACAATCGGCCAATTTACCTGGAAGTCCGGAACCGCCCATGACGGTTTTACGCTGCACCAAATCACGGGCTTTACGTGCAGCAGCACGCGCCTGAGCTGCGATTACAACCTTTTGAACGATAGATTTTGCTTCGCGAGGATTCTCTTCCAGATAAACGCCCAAGATCTCGCCTACGGCAACATCCACTGCACCCATTACCTCAGAGTTTCCTAATTTTGTTTTCGTTTGACCTTCAAACTGAGGTTCTGCGACTTTTACCGAAATAACAGCAGTCAATCCCTCACGGAAGTCATCACCCGTAATTTCTACTTTTAAGTTTTTAAGCAAACCTGACTTATCCGCATAAGCTTTCAATGTACGGGTCAAACCACGACGGAAACCCGCCACATGTGAACCACCTTCAATCGTATTGATGTTGTTCACATACGAATGAACATTTTCTGAATAAGTATCGTTATATTGTAAAGCCAGTTCGACAGGAATACCCTGTTTTACACCTTCAACATAAATAGGCTCAGGAATCAACGACTGACGGTTACCATCTAAAAATTTCACAAACTCTTTAAGACCACCTTCAGAATAGAACGTTTCTTTCTTTTCAGAGCCATCTTCATTGGTTTCGCGCTCATCATTCAAAGTCAAGCTCACACCTTTATTTAAAAACGCAAGCTCACGAAGACGATTTGCTAAGGTATCGTAATTATAGACAGTAGTCTGCGTAAAAATCGTTGCATCCGGATGGAATGTTACAATAGTACCAGTCTTATCCGAAACACCAACTTCTTTCACATCATACAAGGGCTTACCAATCTGGTACTCTTGTTGAAATATCTTTCCATCGCGATGAACTTCAGCTTTCAAAAGGGTAGACAAGGCGTTCACACAGGAAACCCCAACACCATGCAGACCGCCAGAAACCTTATAGGTATCTTTATCAAATTTACCCCCGGCATGCAATACAGTCATTACAAGTTCCAAGGCTGATTTATTTTCCTTTTTGTTGATTCCTGTAGGAATACCCCGACCGTTATCGCGGACAGAAATCGAATTATCTTTATGGATAGTAACAAAGATATCGGTACAATATCCTGCTACAGCTTCATCGATTGAATTGTCAACTACCTCGTATACCAAGTGGTGTAATCCTTTTACACCGGTGTCACCGATATACATGGATGGACGCTTACGAACCGCCTCTAAACCCTCTAATACCTGAATATTATCGGCCGAATAGGTGGATGCATTTTTATTTTCTTCGCTCATTGAAAACCTCTTAAATGTAATATTCAAAAATACGAAATTTTGGCCGATTTATCAAGTCCGTGAACAAGTATTGAACCGATATTCTGAATTGACAACTGGTCCTGTAATTTTACTTTTTTATTACTAAAAACTAGAATTTCGATTTTTTTATGTTAGGTTTGTTTTCAGTAATAATTTGCAAATAACAAAAAAATGAACACTATATTTTCAATTGTATCGAAAGTTTCCTTTGGCCTTTTATTGGTTGGAACAATTGCATCATGTAACCAAGGTGCGAAAACATCAAGCGAACCTGCTAAAAATGATTCCAATGCAGTAAGCAAAGAGAGTCAGGGAAGTAGCAAAGATAAAATCGTCTATTTAAACTCGGATTCACTATCAGAAAAATACCAATATTTTAAGGATATTAAATCAAAGCTTGAAAACAAGGTTAAAAAAGCACAAGCAGATCTGCAATCAAAAAGCACGGCTTTCCAACGTGAAGTTGCCGAATATCAAAAAAATGCAGCCACTATGTCTGCTGCAGATAGACAAGCTACTGAACAGAAGCTAGCACGTAAACAAGATGAGCTTGCGCGTTTAGACCAGACAGCTTCTTCCTCAATTGCAAAAGATGAGTCCGAAGAATTCAACAATGTTTATAATAAAATTACTGAATTCCTGAAAAAACATGCCGCAGAAAATGGTTACAAGTTGGTATTGACTTATTCAAAAACCAACCCTACCGTATTATATGCTGATCCTTCTTTGGAAATTACCAACGAGGTAATCAAACAACTAAATGAAGAATATAAAACTTCAAACAAATAGAAGATCATAAAAATTCAGAAAAGCCATCAACGGAGTTGATGGCTTTTTTTATTTTCTTTCTTATCTTGTCCTTGGAAAAATTAGATTTATGGTCAGAACGATTGTTGAAAAAGAAATCGCAAACTACGAATGGATAGATATCTCTGAACCGACCTCAGAAGATTTCACCTTCATCAAAGAGCGCTACAATTTAAATGAAGCTTCTATCAAGGACTCCAAAGAACCTGAGCATCTACCTAAAATCGAAGAATTTGAGAACTATACATTCGTTATCCTTCGTGTCATGTCAGACAATTTCAAAGAAAATTCAGATAGCATCGGCGAGATTACTGACCGCTTGACCATCTTCTATGGAAACGATTTTGTCATTACAGTGCACAAACGTAGAATCGAATTCTTAGAAAAGCTTAAGAACATTGAATTCACATCCATCAAAACAAAAAATAGCCGTAAACTAGCTGTATTTATCACGACAGCGGCAGTATTCACCTTCAGTCAAACCTTGGAACAACTTTCAACACGGATCGATGCATACGAGGAATTGATATTTCTGAAACGGATGAAGCAGCAGCCAGTATTGAAAAACCTCTATTTTATCAAAAGACAGATTGATGTTGCACGAAAGGTGATCTTTCTCTACAGAGAGGTTGTCGAGCATTTTCATTCATCGTCGAAAAAGGATGTATACACACGGGATTTAAAAGATCTTCAGGTCCGTACATCGACCTTATACGAAAACTTATCAGAGAATGTAGCGCAACTGCTCAATGTATACTTTAATATTTCGTCTAATCACACGAATGAGATCATGCGCATCCTCACAATTTTCTCGGTATTTTTTATGCCAATCACTTTTGTTGCGGGAATTTATGGCATGAACTTTAAGAATATGCCCGAACTCGAATGGTATTATGGATATCCGGTTGCCATGGGGATCATGGTAGCGATATCCCTGGCCATTTATTTGTGGTTCAAAAGAAAAGGTTGGCTATAATAAGCCAACCTTTTTCTTTGCTGTGGTAACCACAAAATCCTTGAGATAGAATGGCTCGAAATAAGCAACATCCTCAAACTGTTTTTTCTGAAATTTATCAAATGCCAGCTGCGACAAAAAGGCAGCGGAAACCTGAAAGCTCCTCAGGATATCCACACGATCTGTTGAGCTAAACAAATCTTCAAATTTATCGGCTCCCGAACCAAATAGATGAACACGGTTATAGCTTGACAACAATTCATTGAAATAATCCACATCGATTATTTCTGCTGAGGTTGCTTTCACTAGGGCAGCATTATGGTCATAAACAGCCGTATATACCTCCATACGACGGGCGTCAAGCATGGGTAAATAAGCTTCCTGCTCATTTAAACCAAACTGCTCTTTATACCCTAAAAATAACGCTTCCAACGTGTTGATAGCAATCAAAGGTATATCCAACGCATAACAAAGACCTTTAGCCGTCGACACCCCTATACGTAAACCTGTATAAGAGCCCGGCCCCATACTCACCGCCACCGCACTTAAATCCTGCATCGCCCGATTTGTCTGTTTAAGGATTTCCGCAATCAAAATGGTCAATTTAGCGGCATGGGCATTGGGTTCATCGAAATCGATAACCGCTAGCGTTTCACCATTTTCACTTAGGGCAACCGAGCAAATCGTGGTTGAAGTATCAATTTGTAAAATTAAATTATTCATCGTCATTATTGAAATCATGGCACAGGATCATGTCCATGCCCACCCCAGGGGTTGCAGCGTGCAATTCGTTTTAAAGCCATCCAGCCACCTTTAAAAGGTCCATATTTCAGAATAGCCTCCCTCCCATATTGAGAACAGGTCGGCGTGTATCTACAATTAGCACCCAAAAATGGTGAAATGAAAACTTGGTAAAACCGAATAATAGCCAAGAAAATAAAACTAAACAGGGGTTGAATCCCCTTTTTCCAAATAAGCTTCAGCACATTCATCCTGCAATTTTTTCAGCATTTTATTCATTGCGGCATTAAACACATCATACGTTAAGATCTGCTTACCTACATATTGAATAGCCAAATACAAAGTTACATTATGTTTCAACAAAAATGGAATCAAATCATTCGATTTTTGCGTACGGTAACTCTCGCGCATCATTCGCTTAATTGAATTGCGGTCAACTGCTCTTTTAAACCTACGTTTGGATACGGAAATGATAGACTGACTGGCGGGAATATCGTCAGCTATATGGTTGTTCTCGAAAATAAAAACAACTCTAAACGGATACAAAACAAAAGAAGAACCGCTTTTAAAGAGCGCATCAATACGCCTTTTCGCACATAACCGTTCTTCTTTTGTAAATGTATTTTTCATACGATGACTTTATCTTATTAGAAAAAGTTCTTATAAGCGGCCACCGATCCTTGTCAAAGATTAACCTTTGTGACGGTATTCGTCAGACACTGTAAGACGTTTTCTACCTTTAGCTCTACGTGAAGCTAATACTCTTCTACCGTTTGCAGAGCTCATACGCTCTCTAAAACCGTGTTTGTTTCTTCTTTTTCTTTGCGATGGCTGAAATGTTCTTTTCATGACGCTATTATGCTAATTTGTTCTTACTTCAATTAATACAAAACTCCCCAAGAGGAATGCAAAAGTAAAGTTTATTTTAGACAAAAACAAACAATATTACGAACATTTAAAGTTAATGTGAAACGAGCAAGCTAATTTATTCAGCTACAGCTTTAAAAAACAATTTTCTATTGACTACAAAATAAAAAACAGAGCAGTTTGGCTACTCTGTTTTTTATAAATGAAGGATATACTTTACACTATTTATTTTTCAGAATATCTCTGATTTCAGTCAACAGCGTTTCTTCTTTTGTTGGTGCCGGAGGTGCTGCCGGAGCTGCTTCCTCCTTACGTTTTAATGAATTTAAAGCTTTGATAACACAAAAAATACAGAATGCCACAATTAGAAATTGGATAACTACATTGATAAAGTTACCATAATTAATAGATACCTCAGCCTGCTTTGCTGCTTCATCGGCTGCTTTCAAGATTAATTTTTTGGATGAAAAATCAACTCCACCTGTTAAATAACCAATAGGAGGCATGATAATATCGTCCACCAAAGAGGTAACAATTTTACCAAAAGCACCACCGATAACAACACCGACAGCCAGATCTACCACGCTGCCGCGCATTGCAAACTCTTTAAACTCTTTTAAAAATCCCATATTTAAATTTTTTAGTCCATAAATTATGACAAAACTAGTAATTGTCACATAAATCTAATTAAAATATGCTAATTTTTTATCGTTAAACTCATATTGTCCTATATTTTTTAGTTTATGTCCTAGTTATAAAAAACTCGTGCAGCCTGCAGTCAGCTAATTTTTATTAACTTAATTTCTTATATTTGCGCGTTAACTAGTAAAATATCAAGATATATTGTATATTGTTAGTACTTTATTTCATACGGTAATTAAAGCCCAGCATCAGATAGCATATCTATGAAAAAGATTCTTATAGCAGACGACCACGGCATTGTACGACTAGGAGCCTCCGTTATTATTAAAGAAACTCTTCAAAAAGCAGAAATATTCCAAGCTGAAACCTTCGACGAGGTTCTTGAAAAAATAAAGGTAGAGGATTTCGACCTATTATTATTGGACATTAACATGCCGGGAGGAAATAATATACGCGTTGTTGAGGAAATCCTCCAAATTCGACCAAGCATCAAAATTTTGATTTTCTCGTCTTACGACGAGTCCCTCTATGCTTTACGTTATATCGAAGCCGGAGCAGTTGGCTATCTAAACAAAACAACAGCAATGGCTGAACTTTCCAATGCTATTTTGGCTATTCAGGATAGAGGAAAGTATATGTCCAGCAACGTACAGGATCTATATATTCAGAAATTGACGCAGAGCAAGTCTGAACTGACGAAACTGAACCCCTTGGCACGTTTGTCAAATAGAGAGGTGGATGTTGCGAAGCAATTGATAAAGGGACTTGGCATTATTGAAGTATCTAGCTTATTGGAATTAAGTCCTTCAACAGTGAGTACCTATAAAAGTAGAATCTTCGAAAAGCTCAATGTTTCTAATATTCCTGAACTGATCGAACTTTTCAGAATACACTCCAACAATTAACAATTTTGTTGGAGTGTTTTTTTTATACGATTAACTTAAGTCAGCCATCGTAACGACTGGAATATCTTTTACATTCAAGTCTTTTAAAGGTTGAGATTTCTTATAAGAGTAGCCCACTTCTGCTTCTAGATCCCATAGCATTGGTGCTAAAAAGTTGAGGCAGGTAGTAAAGCCTTGAACCGTTGCAGAAAAATCGCCTGTATCTTTCGAATTCTTAGCTTCATTTTCAATTTCAAAAGGCCCGCTGAAACCACGTTCTTGCAATAAGTCAACAAAGCCTCGCCAATCCATACTGTCAGATCCACCAAAACCCGGCAACATGGCTTCGTAATGATGTCTATCCCAGTCGTGGCCTGGTATACTTACATTGGCTTTTTCAGCCAATTGGGCATCAACATGCTGCATTGGATACATCCCGCCCCAATCAATACGTGCAGCAGTCTGTAGATTACGCGTAGTCTTCACATGTATACGTTGTAGTCGTGCAATATCCGTATTGCGGATTACCTCAATAGGATTTGTATTTTGCCAGACATCATGTGAAGGATCATAGATTTCGCCATGAGCTTTGCTTGGTATCATCGCATACATTAATTTACGAGCAGCTAGCACGGCAGGAAGATTGTTATACGTAGAGCTATAACGTGATGAACGCCAGCCTTCCATTGGGCAGTTCTCGTAAAGGATAGTTACACCTAAACTCTCTGCATAATTCACGATAGGGGCAAATACACGTTTGTATTCTTCAAGGTTTTTCTGAAATCCATCAATTTGATTGCCCAATTCATGGTTGTACCCCACAAATGTCCCTACCTTAACGTTATTTGCATCACCACCAAGCAAATGTGCTATACGGATCAGTTTTAATAAATGATTTTGATTCTTTACGCGTTGTTCGGGATCTCCACCAATCATATTTTCAAAAGCACCAAGCGAAAGTTTTAAGTCAGCCTGATTGAATAGCTCAATTATTTCGGTTGCTTTTGCAGGAGTAAAATCATCATAATCCAAATGTGTTGCGGTGTGATCTTCACGGGTACCATCTTTTCTAAAGACACAGAGGTCTATACCACCGGCTCCAATTCTCTTGGTTGTCTGAATCAACTCTGGTAAGGATAATTTATCAAATGCAGAACTCATCACCCATACAGGGTTATTTAATTTTGTAGTCATAGCTTATATAGTTGTCTTATATCGGTATTTAAAGATACTAAAAAAGCCATCCGATCGGATGGCTTTTTGTTATTTTATAGCGAATCTACTAATCTACATTATCATGTAGAAAAGAATTGTTCGGTCTGATTTCAGTATTTCCATCTTCAAAAGAAAGTGTAAAACGCGATACCTGAGACTGCGAAGAATGTGGTGTATCTTCCAATGACATTTGTTTTCTCTTATAAGCGGGCTCATTCTCTAACTCATGTAGACCATTAGAAGATTTTAGTTTCATACTCAATTCCTTAAGACGTAAGATGCGTTCTTTAGTACGGACCAGCTGATCTTCAAATGAAACCTGTTCTTCTTCCACCTGAGGAACCTCTACCTGTTCATTTGTTGTACTTGACGAAAAGGTAGGTTTCTCTTCATATGCCGATGCAGAAGGAGCTGTGTAAGAATCAAAAACTGTTGGCATCTGGAATTGAAACACTGATGGTGAAGTTTTCAATTGAAAATCACTATCTCCAAATGAAGTTTCTTCTTCATAACCACCATCAAAACCTAAATCATGACGTATCACTTGAGGTTCCTCAACAGCTACTTGTTGTTGTACCGCATTTCTTGGTGAAGTGAACAAGTCAGATTGCAAATTATTTGGAGTTGAAGTATTTGTAGAAGGTGCTGGTGTATCCACACGTTGAACCGGAGTTACGAAACTATTCGTAGCTGGAACTTCTCTAGGTGCTACCTGAGAAACAGGTTTGATAAAAGAATTAGCCGGTTCAGCGGTTAAGGGCATAGACACCTTTGTATTTTCACGTTCTTTATCACGTTCTTCAGATGTTTGAAAACCAGTGGCAATAATTGTTACTGACAATTCGTCTTCAAAGTTCTCATCAATACAGTTACCCCAGATTAAATCAGCTGACAAACCAGCTTTTTCCTGAATGTAATCCGTAATGATCGCAACCTCATCCATAGTTACTTCTTTCGTTCCAGAAGTAATGTTCAATAAAATATAGCGAGCACCTTCAATCTCATTGTCTTTCAGCAATGGCGAAGCTAAGGCACCTTCCACTGCACGTAATGCACGATCTTCACCTTCGGCAACAGCATTCCCCATGATGGCCACACCACTATCATTCATAACCGTGCGAACATCTTTAAAATCGACGTTTACATAACCAGGGATAGTTATAATTTCGGCGATACCTTTTGCCGCGGTAGTCAATATATCATCTGCTTTTGCAAAAGCCGCAGTCATCGTCAAATTACCAAAGATCTCACGAAGGCGGTCGTTTGAAATCACAAGATAAGAATCTACATATTTACGTAACTCAGATAAACCTTCTTCCGCCTGTGAACGACGGCGTTTACCTTCAAACGTAAAGGGCGTAGTTACAATCGCAACAGTTAAAATTCCCAATTCTTTGGCAGCTTTCGCCAATACCGGGCTAGCACCAGTACCAGTACCACCGCCCATACCAGCTGTAATAAACAACATCTTAGTATTGGTACCCAACATACGTTTAATATCTTCAATACTTTCGATAGCTGAATTTTCACCTACATCAGGATCTGCTCCTGCTCCCATACCTTCGGTCAGACTTATCCCCAATTGAACTTTATTTGGGATCGGGCTCAATTCCAATGCCTGCGCATCAGTATTACACACGATAAAATCTACCCCACTAATTCCTTGTTTATACATGTGGTTTACGGCATTGCCGCCACCACCACCAACCCCAATAACCTTGATTATTGAAGATTGTTCTTTTAACATTTCAAACTGTATTGACATAACTTATCCCTATTTAACTTACAATGAAGATGATATCAAAACGAATCAAACCCACCATATGTAATGTAATAATAATATAATTTCAACAAAAGTTTTCCACATTTGTGAAATTGTGGAAAACTTCAACTATTGTGGAAAACTTACTTCTTATCTAAAAAACTTGCATCATCGATTTCATTACCGTCTTTAATAAAACGCTTGAACCATGACAACAATCCTTGCTCTTTCTGTTGTTGTTCGGAAACCTCTTTTGTCGTTACCGTAGTTGCATGCACTTTTTTAGATGGGGCGTGCATTTCTCTACGGCTATCCTCCTCTTCCTCATGGGATTGAATTCCTTTAATCAACAAACCAATACTTGTTGCGTACAATGGACTTTTCAATTCTTCAAATAACGGCTTTGGTAAAACCTCATTCTTAGAAAGGTATTCGTTCGGAAATCCGATACGACAATCAATTCCAGTAATATATTCAACAAGTTGTACCAGATGTTTCAATTGAGCGCCACCGCCGGTAATAACAATACCACCGATCAGTTTATTTTCATATCCAGAAGATTTGATTTCATAATACACATGCTCAATAATTTCTTCCATTCTAGCTTGAATAATATAAGCTAAGTTTTTAACGGAAATTTCTTTTGGCTCGCGACCTTTTAATCCTGGCACACAAATCACCTCATTTTCTTTGTTTTCATCAGCTAACGCTGATCCAAAGCGAGTTTTCAACAATTCGGCCTGGGAACGCAAAACAGAACAGCCTTGACGGATATCTTCTGTTACGATATTACCGCCTAAAGGAATCACAGCCGTGTGACGAATAATCCCTTCATGGAAGATGGCAACATCAGTGGTTCCACCACCGATATCGACTAATACAACACCAGCATTTTTTTCGTCTTCATCCAATACAGCTTCGGAAGACGCTAAAGGTTCGAGAATCAATTCAGCAACTTCCAAATTGGAATTATCAATACATTTTTTGATGTTCTTAATATCTGTTACACGTCCCGATATAATGTGGAAATTTGCTTCAATACGACGCCCTGCCATACCGATTGGTTCGCGAATACCCGGTTCGTTATCTACCGTAAATTCCTGTGGTAAAACATGTATAATTTCTTCTCCTGGAGGCAGTACCAGTTTATACATATCCGAAATCAATCGTTCGATATCGCGTCGAATGATTTCATCATCACCATCAGTTTTGGTAAATATTCCACGGTGTTGAATACTTTTGATGTGTTGGCCAGCAATTCCCACATTCACCACTTTAATATCCACATTGGACTGTGCTTCGGCTATCTCAACAGCCTCTAAAATACTTCCCACAGTTTTCTGGATATTAGCAACTACTCCACGGCTTACACCGGCAGAGTCAGCTTTCCCCACACCTAATAATTCAATTTTGTTTCCTGAGCTACGTCTCCCAACCGTAACACAAATTTTGGTAGTACCAATATCGAGTCCCACGATAATTGGGTTTTCTCTTTCAATTTCTGCTGCCTTTGAGTTCATAATTTCCTGTATTGTTGCTGTATTACTATAATGTATTATTTGCTACTTTTTTTGTTTGATCATCCGAAAAACTCCAGTTTCCACGTTTTTCGCAGATGATCTGACCTCCATATTTCACGTTGACAACACCATAAGCATTTATACCTACCTTTGGCATGATCTGCGTATAAAAGGTCTTTAATAATTCAAATTTTTGTTCCAATGAATCTGCAGATCCAACAATCAATTGCTGTGTCCCTATACGAGGCACAAGTTCAATATCCTTATCCGAATTCACATATATCTGCACCACCTGATTACTCCATAATTCGTCGTTTTTGATAAACTCCACAACCTTCACCAAATCCTTAACTAAAGGTGTTGATATGGTATCCAGTGCTTCATTATATCCTTCCGCGATGTTACCTGTAGCGACCATAATGTGAGGTATATACTTCAATGTTGTCGGTATTTTCAATCCTTTGGGATCCACATAAAATTCCTTTCCATTTTTGTTGATGACCCGCATGACAGCCTCGCGCTGACTAATGTTAATTCTGATCGTACCATCCATATCTGCATGTATACTGGCATCCGCAACATAGGGTAATTTACGCAAGGTCTTTTCAACCTTCTGAAAGGGGATTCCATTGACTTTCTTCCCCACGAAACTACCATAGTTTTGTTCTATTAACTTAGAGATATCGCCTTGATCAATAAAGGCTTCTGTACCTTCTATGACAATCTTAATATCTTTACAAAGCTGCTGCTCATCACGTTTTCCCACAATAGTCATAATCACGACGACAACAATTACACCGATAAAAAATAGTGTAAAGTAGAGGACACGATTCCATTGTATGTTACGTAATTTTTTAAGCATGCTCTAAAATTGCCTGTAACGGTTTAACCAATTTATCAATATCACCTGCCCCAACTGTTACGATCAGCTCTGGCTTATCATTGCGTGCAAATTCCAAGACCTCTTCTGGTGTCACAATCTGCTTTTCCGCTGCTGTAATTTTATCCAATAACCAACTCGAATTTATCCCTTCAATTGGAAGCTCCCGAGCCGGATAGATTTCCATTAACAGCAGATTGTCTGCCATGGACAACACCTCTGCAAAACCGTCTACAAAATCCCGCGTACGCGTGAATAAGTGCGGTTGAAAGACCACATTTAACTTTTTCGTAGGATACAATTTCCGCATGGAAGTCAAAAACGCGCGCAGCTCTTCTGGATGGTGTGCATAGTCATCAATATACACCGCTCCAGGCCGACGGACAATATATTCAAACCTTCTTTTCACGCCTTTAAATGTCGTCAATGCTTTCTTGATAGCTTCGTCTGCAATCCCAAGTAAGCGTGCTACCGCAATCGCTGCTACCGCGTTTTCAACATTGTGGATACCAGGAATCCCCAGATGGATATCTTCTATCCGTCCATTGGTATCTTGGTAATCAAAAAAGAACTCTCCATCACGTACATGCACATTGGAAGCATATGCATCAGCGATTTCATGGCCCGAATAACTGATTTGCCCCTTAAACTCGAGGCCTTTTTTTATAATACGTGTACCTCCTTCAACAACTTTATCCAAGAACAATTGGAACGATTCAAGCAAATGGCTCCGATCGCCATAAATGTCCAGATGATCAGCATCAGAAGAAGTTACTATTGCTATATTGGGGTGAAGCGTCAAAAATGAACGATCAAATTCATCTGCCTCAACCACAACTGTATTATTATTACCATAAAGCACATTAGTACCATAGTTAGAGCTGATTCCACCCAAAAAGGCCGAGCAGTCATAACCCGAATCTTTCAATACATGTGCCACCATTGTAGAAGTTGTCGTTTTACCGTGTGTACCGGCAACCGCCACTGTAAATCTACTCTCACTAATGATCCCTAAAACTTGAGATCTCTTATAAAGTATGTGTCCCTGAGATTCAAAAAAAGCTTTAATCTTTGAATCTTTAGGAATTGCCGGAGTAAAAATGACTAATGTCTCGGCTGTAGGAGCATGGAAAATAGCATCAATCGTATTGACATCATCTTGATATGAAATAGCAATACCTTCATTGACTAAGGTTTTAGTCAATTCAGTTTCTGTACGATCATATCCATTCACTTCACAGCCCAAATGCTTAAAATAGCGCGCAAGACCGCTCATGCCTATTCCCCCTATTCCGATCAAGTAAACTTGTTTTATTGCATCTAGATTCATACGCTTCGTCTATTTTTTATTTACCAATTTATATACCTCTTCAGCAATCTGCACATCAGCATTCAACCTACCGAGTTTTTTAATGTTTTCACTTAATTGCGCGACATGATTGGCTTCATTTAATAAATTTAAAGCAGCAGGTATCAAGTCCTTTTTTGCCTCACTGTCTTTAACCAGGAGTGCAGCTTCTTTATTGACCAATGCCATCGCATTCTTTGTCTGATGATCTTCAGCAACGTTGGGTGAAGGCACAAGAATTACTGGTTTCCCAACAACACACAGCTCAGAAATCGTCCCTGCTCCCGCCCTACTAATAATTAAATCAGCAGCGGCGTATGCATAATCCATATGCTGCAAAAAGGCCATCATCTTCACATTTTCCGGAAGTTTCCCTGCCAGCTCCTCCCTTAACTTTTCAACATAGAAACTACCGCATTGCCAAATCACCTGCACTCCTTCGTTCTTTAGATCATTCAAGTAAGCAACCACGCTTTCATTTAATGTTTTAGCTCCAAGACTACCTCCGAGTACCAAAATTGTTTTTTTGTGTGGATCCAACTCAAAGAAGGCCAATGCCTCATCTCTTTTGCCCCCTATCGCAATAGACTCGCGTCTTATCGGATTCCCAGTGAGCAATACTTTCTCAGCAGGAAAAAACTGCTCCATCCCCTCATAAGCGACACAGATCTTGGCAGCTTTTGCGCCAACCTTTTTATTGGTCACCCCTGCATATGAATTTTGTTCCTGCACGACTGTTGGTATCCCCAATTTATTGGCCATCATCAACAATGGACCGGAAGCAAAACCTCCCACGCCCACAGCTACATCAGGTCTAAAATCTTTAATTACGCTTTTTGCCTTATTCAAACTTTTCATAAGCTTAAACGGCAAAAAGATATTTTTCCACAGCTGTTTACGATTGATTCCTTGTATATCAAGTCCCACAATCTTATATCCCGCAGCCGGCACTTTATCCATTTCCATCCGGCCATTGGCACCAACAAATAGAATTTCATTTGCAGGATCCATTGCCTTCAACGCATTGGCAATCGAAATTGCCGGAAAGATATGTCCTCCGGTCCCACCACCACTGATAATTACGCGAATTGCCATGCTTAATTTATTATTATGCCGGAATAGATCCTATCACCACTTTTTTGGGTTTAGGCTTTTCATCTAATTCCTCTTTACCTTTTAATTCTTCTATATTTCTACTCACGCTCAGGATAATTCCCAAGGCGACACTCGTAAATAAAATCGAGGTTCCTCCCATACTTACCAAAGGCAACGGAACCCCCGTAACTGGACCTAAGCCTACAGCAACAGCCATATTTGCTAATGCCTGAATCGTTAAACTAAATCCCAGACCCGCAGCCAAAAAAGTACCAAAAGCTTTGGGACTCATCGTGACAATACGTATACATCGATACATAAAGGCCAGATACAGAAATAACAGAATTACCCCACCGACTGTTCCATACTCCTCGATGATGATCGCATAAATAAAATCGGAATAGGGATGCGGCAACACGTTACGCTGCACACTGTTTCCCGGTCCTTTTCCAAAAAGTCCTCCGGTCGCTATGGCAATTTTCGCATTATTTGCCTGATAGTTTTTATCATCCTGGAAGGACACGGTTTTATCTACTTTTTCAGTATGAAAAAAAGATTTTACCCGACTGATATAGGTCGCCCTACGTGGACCGAAGAAAATAACCATCATTAGCAGCACTCCACCGCCACAACAAACAATGGCAATCTGCTTAAAACTGATCCGACCGATCAAGAGCAATAAAACACTCACACCAAACAGCATCAATGCTGTAGATAGATTGGCCAAGGCAATCAGGATAAATACACCACATACCGACCCCATAATGGGTAGGAACGATTTTTTCACATCTTTAATCTCTTCCTGTTTCCGGGATAACATCCGCGCAAGAAAGACGATAAGTGACAACTTGGCTAAATCTGACGTTTGAAAGGTCAAACCTATACCTGGGATAGTCAACCAACGACTAGCCTCATTCACTTTACTACCAAATAAGAGAGTAAACAACAACAAAGGGATTGTAATACCCATCATTATTTTAGATATGCCCGCATAATACCGATAATCCAGCTTATGGGAAAGATACATCAGGATAAACCCTATGGCAATAATAGAAAAGTGCTTTAACAGATACATTTCAGTCCCTTTCCCCTCTTTATAAGCCAACGTACCTACCGAACTGTATACAGCCAAAAGCGACCATCCCGATAAGATAATCACAATGATCCATATCCATCGATCACCCTTCAATTTAGACATTATATTCTGTAGCATATCCTTCCTCCTCTTATTGGGTTACACCATTTATAATTCCATGACTGCAGCTTTAAATTTGTCGCCACGATCTTCATAGTTCTTGAACCAATCAAAACTAGCACATGCTGGCGATAGCAATACCGTATCCCCTTTTTGCGCCAAATGCGAAGACAATACTACGGCATCTTGCATGGAGGTACTGTTGACAATAATCTCCACATCTTGTTCAAATGCTTTATGAATTGCAGCTGTATCTTTTCCCAAACAAACGATAGCACGCACTTTGTCTTTGACCAAATCAGCGAGCATACTGTAATCATTTCCCTTATCTACACCACCTAATAACAATACAATTGGCGTAGAGAAACTTTCCAAAGCATACCATACCGAATTTACATTCGTTGCCTTTGAATCGTTAATGTAATTTACACCGCCGATACAGGCTACATGTTCAAGGCGATGTGGAATATTCACATACGAACCCATGCTCTCTTTCATCACTTGATTTCTCAATTCCTGCACTTTCGCAATTAACCCAGAAGCCATGCTATTATAAATATTATGCTTCCCCTGCAATGACAATTCCTCAGCTCTCATAGTGAATGTATCGTTATTTGGTGTATTAATAATTATTGTTTTATTGGCATTTAAATAAGCGCCCAATTCAACAAGTTGTTCCTGTGTAAAAGGCAAATAGGTCCCTTTACTATGATGTCTTTCCAATCCTTTAATTGTTTCTGGATCGTCGAGGCAGTATATAAAATAATCGTTCTCCGTTTGATTCTGAATCATCCTGAATTTTGAATCCACATAATTTTCCATTTTATGGTCATAGCGATCCAAATGATCAGGCGTAATATTCAATATAACAGCAACATCTGCTCTAAAATGGTACATATCATCCAGCATAAAGCTTGATATTTCCAAGACATAGCAGTCAAACTGTTCTTTAGCTACCTGAAGCGCAAAGCTCTTTCCGATATTGCCTGCCAGTCCGACATTTAAGCCTCCGTGTTTGAGCATCTCGTAGGTCAGCATGGTTGTCGTAGACTTCCCGTTTGACCCTGTGATACAGATTAATTTTGCATCTGTATACTGCGCTGCAAATTCAATTTCCGCAATCACAGGTATATTTTTTGCTTTCAGAGCGACCACCAAAGGCACCGTCTCTGGAATACCGGGACTTTTCACAACCAGCGCCGCATTCAAGATGCGCCCCTCATCATGTTGACCTTCCTCAAAAGGTATTCCTTCTGCTTTCAACCGCTCCTTATAATGATCCGCTATAAGCCCTTTATCTGATACAAATACATCGAATCCCTTTTCTTTCCCAAGGATCGCCGTTCCAACGCCACTTTCGCCTGCGCCTAAAATGACCAAACTTCCAGATTGAGGATAATATGTTGTTGCGATATTTGACATCATTATCTAATTTTCAATGTTACAATAGTAAGAATAGCCAATATGATTCCTACAATGACAAAACGTGTTACAATCTTCGCTTCGTGATAGCCCTTCTTCTGAAAGTGGTGATGTAATGGCGACATCAGGAAGATTCTTCTACCCTCACCGTATTTCTTTTTTGTGTATTTGAAATACGACACCTGAAGAATAACCGAAAGGTTCTCCAAAAGAAATACCCCACATAAAATCGGAATCAGCAATTCTTTCCGGATCAGGATAGCAAAAGCAGCAATAATACCACCGATCGCCAAACTTCCTGTGTCACCCATAAAAACCTGAGCCGGGTACGTATTATACCACAAGAATCCAACACACGCCCCAACAAATGCGCCGGCGAAAATCACGAGTTCTCCGGAATTGGGGATATACATAATATTGAGGTAATCTGAAAAGATTACGTTACCCGACACGTACGCTAAAATGGCTAAAGTAATACCAATGATAGCGGATGTACTCGTGGCTAAACCATCAATACCATCTGTAATATTTGCGCCGTTTGAAACTGCCGTAACGATAAAAATAACGACAACTAAGAAGACGACGAAAGTCAGATAATCGCTCTGTAGTCCGAATATTTTAAACACCTTAGCATAATCAAACTCGTTATTTTTATAAAACGGAATATTTGTCTTAGATGATTTCACGTTTTCAGCATAGGTCTTCTCACCTGTACCTTCATTGATAACCACTTCAACAGGCTTGGTAGACGTCGGTTTATCTACTCCTTTTCGAACAACGATATCAGGATGAAAATACATTGTACAAGCAATGATTGCTCCCAATCCAACTTGCCCAACAACTTTAAACTTACCTGCTAAACCTTCTTTATTATGTCTAAAAACCTTAATGTAATCGTCCAAAAATCCAATTGCACCCATCCACAGCGTTGTCACAATCATGATAATCACATAGATATTCGTCAATTTGGCGAACAATAACGTCGGAATAAGGATACCAGCAATAATGATAATTCCACCCATTGTCGGTGTACCAGCTTTCTTCTTTTCTCCCTCAAGCCCCAAATCACGAATTGTCTCTCCGACTTGCTTATTGTGCAAGAATTGAATCAATTTTCCCCCAAAAACCGTGGTAATAATCAATGAAGCAATTACAGCCATAGATGTCCGGAAGGAGATGTATTGAAATAAGCCTCCCCCTGGTATATGAATGTATTCACTGAGCCACGTAAAAAGATGGTATAACATATTTCTATTTTTCGTTAAATGTATTCTCTAAAACTACTTTGTCATCAAAATGATGTTTCACACCATTTATATCCTGATACTTTTCATGTCCTTTTCCTGCCACAAGGATAATATCACCTGGACTGGCCAATTGATAGGCCACCCGTATGGCTTCCTTCCGATCAGCTATGGAAAGCGTCTTTACCTTTTGATCCATTGCCACACCAGCTTCAATATCTTTAATAATCTGATAGGGATCTTCTGTACGTGGATTGTCGGAGGTAATCAAAAAACGATCGCTATAACGCAAGGCAGCTTCAGCCATTTCAGGCCGTTTGGTCTTATCCCGATCGCCTCCACATCCCAATACAGTAATGATTTTTTGTTCTGGACGTCTCAATGAACTAATGGTCTTCAACACATTTTCCACGGCATCAGGCGTATGGGCATAATCTACGATTCCAAAAACACCCGAAGCCGACTTCATCGTTTCAAATCTTCCTTCAGCACCCTTTAGTGTGCTTAGTGCAGTCAACACTTTTACCGTTTCCTGCTCAAGCAATATCGCCGCAGCATAAACCGCCAAAAGGTTATAGGCATTGAAGTCACCGATTAATTTCACCCACACCTCTTGTCCGTCAACACTCATCAGCATGCCATCGAAATGACTTTCGATAACCTTTGCTTTAAAATCTGCACCAGAACGCAAGCCATAGCTTTTCCGATGTGACACTGTATTTTGGAGCATGACCTGACCATTTCTATCGTCAGCATTCGTCAAAGCAAAAGCATTCGCATCCAAATCATCAAAAAACTTCTTTTTCGCTTTGATATAGTTATCAAAGGTTTTATGAAAATCAAGGTGATCATGTGTAATATTCGTGAATATCGCCCCCGCAAATAACAGTCCCGCGATACGCTCCTGAACCACAGCATGTGAACTAACCTCCATAAAAGCATAGTCACAACCATCATCAACCATATCCCGCAACAATTTATTCAATTGAATAGGGTCTGGCGTTGTATGAGTAGCCGGTATAATCTTCGTTCCAATCTGGTTCTGTACTGTAGATAATAAACCTACATGGTAGCCCAATTCGGTAAACAATTGAAACAACAAGGTAGCTACTGTCGTTTTACCATTTGTGCCGGTCACGCCTACAAGTTTCAGCTGCTCAGCAGGATTTCCGTAGAAATTAGCAGCAGCCACACCCAAAGCATAAGCAGAATCAGCCACTAAAATATAGACCACAGAATCCAGTGTTTCTTCTGGCAGTTCCTCCACTATAACTGCTCTAGCTCCAGAAGTAATTGCTTTATCGACAAACAAGTGACCATCTGTTTGAACACCCCGCACTGCGATAAACAAACTTCCCAACTCCACTTTTCTGGAATCAAAGCACAAAGAGTGCACATCAACCTCTTCAAGGTTCCCTACAACCTGCTGTACAGGGATAGCATGCAATACTTTTTTTAAATCCATCATTACTTAAGTTCTAAATTTATCGCCGTTCCAAAAGCCAGTTTCTGTCCTGCAGCTAACGACTGTATTCCCACTCTTCCTTTTCCTGTCACATGTGCTTTAAATCCTGCATTCTCCACAACATATAAAGCATCCATCAATCCCATTCCGACAACATTCGGAACAATTCCTTCTTTATATTTTAAATCCATGAACGGTACGCCTCTTGTAGAGGTATCCACCTCTCCCCGTGCAATTGTATCCCAATTCACTGTATTAATTCCCAACCTGTCGTATACTTTTTTACTAGCTTCCTTCGACCCTTGTAAAGTCAATGGCATTCTTCCACCCACATTGACCGCCTTAAACGTCTTTTTCCCTTCCATCTCCATATCGTTGGCATAAACCATATCGGCAAGCTCTTTAAATACAGGTCCAGCCACTGATCCCCCATAATATCCGTTTCTCGGATTACGAATCACCACAATAATGGAATATTTTGGATCTTCAGCTGGAAAATACCCCGCGAATGAAGATTGATATCGTCTAGCACCGTACCCTCTCGAGCCATCAGCCATCTGTGCAGTACCTGTTTTACCACCAGAGCTATACAACGGACTGGCAACACTTCTACCTGTTCCTTCAGTCATAACACCTTCCATCATTCCCCGCACCTCTGCTAAAGCATGATCCGAGGCGATCTTTTCGTTAATCACTTTCGCTTGAAACGTTTGAATTGTATTTCCTAAATGCCGAATTTCTTTAACAAATAGTGGCGCTATCAATTTACCGTTATTGGCGACAGCATTATAAAATGTCAACGTTTGCAATGGCGTTATTTTCATTTCATAACCATAAGCCATCTGCACAAGCGACAATCCACTCCAGCTCTTGCTTTTCGATGATTTTACCAAGGGTACACCTTCCCCTGGAATCTGCAGTCCCAAAGTCTTACCAAAACCGAAAGAATGCAGTTTCGATGTAAACTGGTCTGGATTATCTTTATATGCTTGGTAAACAAACTTAGTAACCCCCACATTCGATGATTCCTCAAAAGCCCGTTTAGCCGAAATTATCGACTTCTTAGGTGCATGTGAATCACGAATAGTATGCTTGTAAATTGGCCAATTACCATTACCAATATTTACGGTTGTACTCGAGTCTATTTTTTTATCATCAATCAAGGCTAAATAAGAAGCCAACTTAAATGTTGAACCCGGGTCTGCACTTTGCGCAATTGCAAGATTGAACTTTTCACGATAGACACCATCTTTATCTCGCATAAAATTGGCCACCGCACGCACTTCGCCTGTTTTCACCTCCATCATCACAACACAGCCCTCGTCCGCATTACTCGTAATCATCTGCTTCTCCAAAGCCCTTTGCGCCATATCCTGCATATTCACATCAATGGTAGAGATAATGTCAGACCCATCAACTGGAGCAACCTCGATATCTTTGTTAACAGGAATCCAAACTCCACCAGCAATCCGTTGCATCAACCTCTTCCCGCTTTTTCCATCGATATATTCACCATACGCACCCTCCAGTCCAACATGAATATTCTCTTTCACATTTTTATAACCAATGGTTCTCGCAGCGAGATTAACAAAAGGTAAAATACGCTTATTCTGCCGATCTGTAATCAAACAACTCGGATAACGTTCCTTGTTGACACGGGCAGATTTAAGTAAAGGAAATTGCTTGATCCTTTTTAAATCCTGATGCGACACATTGCGTTTCAGCAACAAGTAACGCTGTTTTTTATTCCGTGCCTGTTTTAATAATGTCAAATATTGCCGAGACGATTTATCCTTGAAAAAATCAGCAAGTTTAATAGCCAAAGAGTCAACTTTCAAATTGAAATACTCTTCACCTTCCTCCGGAATCGCCATTGCATCAAAACGAAGCTCATATTCAGGGACCGAAGTAGCCAATAAACTCCCGTCATTTGAATAGATATTACCACGGGCAGCTTCCACCTCCCGTTCCTGAATAGAAAGGCTATCTGCCAAAGCTTTCCAATGCTGCCCATCGACATATTGCAATTTGGTCATTTTTCCAAATACCAAAAACGCAAGCAGTACAATAAGCCCGAAAGCAAAGTAGACGCGAACAAGAATCGTATTTCTGATACTCATAACTCTTCCTATTTATCTTCTTTATTCTCTATAACTTCGACTTTGATCGGCGGTTCCACACGCTCTTTCAACCCCAAAGAATCCACACGTTTTGCAATTTCTGTCTGCGTAGACATCTTCATCAGTTCGGCAGAAAGAGACTTATGATCCCAACCTAATTCCTTCACCTCTTTACTTACTTTATCGATACTCCGAATAGTTCGCTCTGCAAAATGACGATTGGAAATATACAACAACATCAAAAAGGCAATGAAAGCTCCAAAAGGCAAGTACTGCAATATTTTATTTAACGAAAGGTCTCCAACGGTAAAAAGCGTTTTAATAAACGCTTCTGTTTGTTCCGCCTTTTCCTCGACAGTTTCTTGTAGTTCCTCCTGAACTTCTTCACTCAGCTCTTTCTGTCTTATTGTATTTCTGCTCATCCTCTCGCTCCATTTTTAAGACAAATCCAACTTTTCAGCAATACGCAGTTTCGCACTGCGTGATCTATTATTTACCGACAATTCCTGCGCAGATGCCGTAATCGCTTTACGGCTCAACACATGAAATGGCTTAATTTCATTTCCAAAAAAATCCTTCTCAACCTCACCTTTAAACTTACCTTTGGCCATAAAATTTTTGACCAAACGGTCCTCCAAAGAGTGGTAAGACATAACAGCCAATCGACCTTCAGCACCTAACACGTCAACTGTCTGCAATAAAAATTCCTGTAAGGCTTCCAACTCACGGTTCACTTCTATACGAAGCGCCTGAAATACCTGCGCATGATATTTATGCTCTTTACTTTTCGGTACCATACGCTGAATCACCTCCTTCAATTCAGCAACAGTTTGGATTGGCTGCGCCAAACGCGCCGTAACAATAGTTTTTGCAAGCGATTTCGCATTCATGATTTCACCATACATACCAAAAATACGATGAAGATCTTCCTCCGAATAGGTCGCCAAAAGCGATTTCGCATCCAAATCGCCGACCTGATCCATACGCATATCCAGATCTGCATCAAAACGAATGGAAAACCCGCGATCTGCTGCATCAAATTGATGCGAAGAAACACCTAGATCCGCCAAAATACCATCTACAGAACGCACACCTTCCAAACGAAGGCTATTTTTTAAAAATCTAAAGTTTTGATGGATCAATGTAAAACGAGGATCATCAATTGCATTTTCCAATGCATCCGGATCTTGATCAAAAGCAAACAGCTTGCCCTTCGGCCCTAATCTCTTCAGAATCTCCCGAGAATGACCACCACCACCAAAAGTCACATCCACGTAGATGCCATCCGGCTTTATAGCCAAAGCATCCATGCATTCTTGTAACATTACCGGAACATGATATACATTCTCCATACGCTTATATTCCAAAATTAATATCTCCCATTACCTCTGCCGCCAAAGATGATATATCTTCCACACCACCATCACCCATCAAATCCTCATAACCTTCTTTTGACCAAACCTCAATTTTATTAAATTGACACGCCAACACCAACTCTGTGTTTATACCTGCGAATTCCAACAAACTTTTCGGCAATAAAACACGACCCGCAGCATCCAATGTCAATTCTGTAGCGCCACGTGTAAAAGCACGGACAAACGCACGAACTTTAGGGTCGAATTGATTCAATTTCGCCAGCTTAGCCGTCATCAAATCCCACTCCTCCCGCGGATAAAACACGAGATGTTTCTCAAAACCGCGATTCACCACAAGACCATCCCGCTCTACATGAGGCATTTGCCTCTTGAGCGCAGCTGGCAACACCATCCTTCCTTTGGCGTCTAACTTGCATTCGAATTCTCCGATCAACTGAGTCATGTCGTCAATTATCCTATTCTAATTTAAATGTAAAAGTATACACTTTCTCCCACTTTCCCCCACTTTATCACATAAAAAAGTTTTCCACATCGAAAAATAGCTACAACAAACAGAAGTCGACTTAAGAAGAAACATGTATAAAACCTTATTTACAAGCAGTTAAACAGCTATCTCCTACTAAAAATAAGATCTAGAATAGACGCTAATTTTTCAGGCTTTTTTTCCAAAAACCGGAAATGAATTGTAAAAATTTCCTCTTTAGAAATTTAATTTTACGCAATTCCTCCTAAAGAGGGAGCAAAGTGGGAGATCTCAAAATCAGAAGCAAAACATGTGGAAGAAAGTGGGAGGAGGTTGCTCAAATAAGCTTAACAGAATTCGTTATTGTCGAGTAAAACCAATAATTTTGCGTAAAATATAATTTTAATAACAATATGCACAGAACACACACTTGTGGAGAATTAACACTAGCTGACTTAGGGAAAACGGTTACCCTAAGTGGATGGGTTCAGAAATCGCGCGATTTGGGCGGTATGACTTTCATCGATGTTAGAGACCGATATGGTATCACACAATTAACGTTCAATGCAGATGATGATGCTTCCTTGCGCGCAAGTGCCCGTGAGCTCGGAAGAGAATATGTCATCAAGGTAACCGGAGAAGTTATCGAACGTTCCAATAAAAATGCTAAAATCTCTACAGGAGATATTGAAATCAAGGTTTCAAATCTTGAAATATTAAATGCCGCTAAATTACCTCCTTTTACAATAGAAGATGAAACAGATGGCGGTGATGACATCAGAATGAAGTTCAGATACCTAGATTTGCGTCGTAATCCCGTACGTGAAAATCTTATTTTACGTCATAAGACCTCACAAGAGGTACGCCGTTATCTTGACTCCCAAAACTTCCTGGAAGTAGAAACCCCATACCTGATTAAATCAACTCCAGAGGGAGCACGCGACTTTGTCGTACCTTCCCGTATGAATCCTGGAGAATTTTATGCGTTACCTCAATCCCCACAGACCTTCAAACAATTATTGATGGTTTCAGGATTTGATCGCTATTTTCAAATTGTCAAATGTTTTCGTGATGAAGATTTGCGTGCAGACCGCCAACCAGAATTCACGCAAATAGACTGTGAAATGTCTTTTGTAGAACAGGAAGATGTATTAAATATCTTTGAAGGACTTGCAAAACATATCTTCAAAACAATCAAAGGTATCGACTTAGGCAATGTTCCGCGTATGACTTACGCAGACGCGATGCGCCTTTACGGATCAGACAAACCGGATATCCGTTTCGGAATGCAGTTTGTTGAACTAAACGAGGTTGCCAAAGGAAAAGGTTTCCCTGTATTTGATGCAGCAGAGTTAGTGGTTGGTATCAATGCGGAAAATTGTGCGCATTATACCAGAAAACAACTGGATGCATTGACAGATTTTATCAAACGTCCACAGATTGGTGCAACGGGCTTGGTATATGCGCGTGTGAATGAAGACGGTTCAGTCAAGTCGTCCGTTGATAAATTTTTCACGCCAGAACAACTGTCGGCAATTGCAGAAGCGTTCCACGCGAAACCTGGCGACTTATTGTTAATTATGGCTGGTGGAACAGACAAAGTTCGCAAACAACTTAATGAACTACGTCTAGAAGTAGCAGCACAACTTGGTTTCCGCAACAAAGAAACCTTTGCTCCATTATGGGTCGTTGATTTCCCACTATTGGAATGGGACGAAGAAAGTGGCCGTTTCCACGCCATGCACCACCCATTCACTTCACCAAAACCGGAAGATATTCCACTTTTAGATACCAATCCCGGAGAAGTAAGAGCAAATGCCTATGACTTTGTTTTAAACGGTGTAGAAGTCGGTGGTGGATCAATCCGTATCCATGACAGAGAGCTTCAATCGCTCATGTTCAAACATTTAGGATTCAGTCCTGAAGAAGCAAAAAAACAATTTGGATTCCTTATGGAGGCCTTTACCTTCGGTGCTCCTCCACATGGTGGATTGGCCTTTGGTTTTGATCGACTAGTATCCTTATTGGCAGGTTTAGATTCCATCCGCGACGTGATTGCCTTCCCAAAAAACAACTCGGGAAGAGATGTTATGATTGACGCACCGTCAACCATCCACCAAGAGCAGCTGGACGAGCTAAGCTTAAATATTGCGATAAAAGCATAAATTATTTAACTCGATTTTCGAGAAACAATTTATTAACAGTATATTTAAAAGTTGGTAATTTTTACCAACTTTTTTTGTGAAAAATTAGCAGATTAGATGGCAGAGAGTACCGCTAATACGTTTATTAAGGAAAGTGCGCAAAAAGCATTTGACACCAAACACCGCGATATTATCAATTACAATATCGACAAATACAGCATGGCTTTCGAAAAAGGCAAGAGCAAATTTGCGGACCTTGAAAATAGCAAGATAAAAGCGAACCTGATCAAATGGAAGGTCATGGAAAATCTCGATCGTTATTTGTTGCAATTTGAAGCAAACTTCACGGCTCGAGGCGGAAAAGTAATCTGGGCCAACGATGCTACGGAAGCCTTGGACGAAATCTATTCGATCATTGCACGTAAAAAAGCAAAATCTGTCGTAAAGTCAAAATCGATGGCGACAGAAGAGATCGAGCTTAATCATTTTCTGGCCTCCAAAAATATTGAAGCCATAGAAACTGATCTTGGCGAGTATATCATTCAGCTACTGGACCAAAAACCCTATCATTTTGTTACGCCGGCCATGCATCTGAGCCTGGAAGATATTGCCAAGCTTTTTCACGAGAAATTTGACACACCGCTAGATGCATCTGCGGAACAACTTACAATGAAGGCCCGAGAATTACTTCGAGATCGTTACCTATCGGCAGAAATTGGGATTACAGGAGCCAATTTCTTAATTGCAGAAACTGGAAGTATAGCAATTACCGAAAATGAAGGAAACGCCCGATTGACATCGACCTTCCCCAAAACACATATCGCCGTCGTTGGAATAGAAAAAATCATTCCCAGCGTACAAGATTTGGAAGTCTTTTGGCCACTCCTATCCACACATGGAACGGGTCAAAATCTAACGGTATACAATACGCTACTCACTGGGCCAAAACAACCTTATGAATCGGATGGTCCCGAAGAAATGTATGTTATACTGCTTGACAATGGCCGCAGCAAACTCTTAGCGCAAAAGGAACAACGCCAGGGCTTATATTGCATCCGCTGTGGTGCTTGTCTAAATGTATGTCCAATCTACCAGAATATCGGTGGACATACCTATGAAACGACTTATCAGGGTCCAATTGGATCGCTCATATCGCCACATTTAAATGGCATGAAAGAATTCAAACACCTAAGCTACGCTTCCACACTCTGTGGAAAATGTACAGAGGTCTGTCCTGTCGGTATTGACATTCAACGCATGCTTCTCGTCAACAGAAAAGATTCTGTTGATCAAGGCTTAGCAGCAAAAACAGAACAAAAAGTCTGGCAATGGTTTACCTATGGTATCATGCGTAGAAAACTGATCGATTTCTTCGGCGGGAAATTTAAAAATTTCTTTCTCAAAAAACTCTTTCAGAAAACCTGGGGAGATCAACGGGAACTACCCAAATTGGCCGACAAATCCTTCTCCAAACAATGGAAAGAACATCAAAAAAATAAAGAATAACAAAAAAGTGGCATTAGACGATCAAGCTAATGCCACTTTTTTTGTTAGCTTCGATCCCAAACCTCATTACAAATGACTTCCGAAAACACAAAAACTTATCTTCCTTGGATTGATTTCTTGCGCATTCTCGCCTGCTTCATGGTACTCATATCCCATAGCTGCGACGCCTTTGTCGGAACATTTGACAACAGCAGCACCTTTCATCAAGGTGTATTCTGGGGAAGCATCGTCCGCGCCTGTGTGCCCTTATTTGCGATGATGTCAGGTATACTCCTTTTTCCCGTTAAAACCGATCTGGCCACCTTTTATAGAAAGAGAATTGGAAGAATAATTGTCCCACTTATCTTTTGGTCAATTGTATTGCCAATCGCTTTTTTTGTATACCTGAATTTCATTAAGAGTAGCCCCAGTGCGTTGATCGATATGACTAATTTTACGATGCAAGCAACAATTACAAAAATTTATACCGCAATATTTAATTTTAACTACGATACTACCCCCCTATGGTATATGTATATGTTAATTGGTCTATACCTCATCATACCTATCATCGGCAGCTGGTTGAATCAGGCAACAAAAAAAGACATTCAATATTTTCTTGCATTCTGGATAGTCACACTTCTCATTCCATACATCAAAATGATTGCTCCAACATTGGGATATACGGGAAATTATGAACAGATGGGGATCTGGGGAGTCTGTAACTGGAATGAATTTGGCACCTTCTATTATTTTTCAGGTTTCCTTGGCTACATTGTATTAGCTTATTATCTGGTCAACTATCCATTTCAATGGTCTATCACCAAGACCATAGCGATTGCCTTACCTTTATTTATTGTTGGATTTTTAGCCACATTTTTTGGCTTCTTGGCGACTCAAAAATACTATCCCGGAAATTATGCCAACCTCGAGGTGATCTGGTATTTCTGTAATATCAACGTCGCGCTGATGACCATAGCCATTTTCCTTGTTGTACAAAAACTAAAGATACCTGAATCTACATGGATAAAACGTATCTCTTCAGCCACCTTCGGCATCTATTTATCGCATTTTATTATTGTTCAGGCGCTGACGGATACCTTCTTAAACATTCCTAATCTTCCAGCAACATTGAAAATCCTCTCCATAGCGGTACTTGGCTTTAGTCTTAGCTATCTGATCACTAAACTAATGGATAGTAATTCAATAACAAGAAGGTTTATCAAATAAGCGCATCCTGATGGGAATACCGAAGCATTTTGCAATCGTGTAACCTTTGAGCTAGACAAAACACATCGAACAAATGATGAGCTTAGGTATTAAGCATGAGCTTACATAATAAGAAAGAGGGAACCAACGGTTCCCTCCTCTACTAACACTCACCAATATTTAATATGAAAACTATCCTTGTTTAATTTTTATGATGCTTTTACGTCGGCATCATTTGTTTTAGTTACTTCACCTTTTTTAAAGTCTTTTCTTTTTAGCTGTCTGTCTTTTTTCCAATGTTCTTTGTGCATTTTACGATTTTCAGCGTAGGAATCCTTTAACGTTTTTTGTTGCTCTGGAGTTAACATTCCCATCATTTTTTCATGTTCTGCCACACGTTGTTTTTTCATTTTTGCGCGATGTTCTTTATGCTCAGCAGCTAATTTCTGATGGTCTTTTGCTTGCTTCAAATTAAAGGCATAGATATCTTTACGCTGTTTATCTGTAAATTTCAACTTTTGATCCATGCGATCAGTTTTCATCTTAGCAACTTCCTCTGGAGTTTTATTTTTAAAACCATCATGCATTCTTCCGCCTTTGTGTTTATGCATAGAAGTTTGCATTTCTTTCATTTCTGGTTTAACATCTTTTTTTTCTTGAGCGAAACCGGCTAACATCAATCCAGATAACGCCAAACTTAACATCAACTTTTTCATTTCTTTATTTTTTATAAAACCAACAATCATTCTTTTAATAAGTACTCTTTTTCAACTTATTTATTAGTAAGAGTCGCCTCAGCTATCGAAAGTTTAATTGATGATCTGTTAAATAAAGTTAAGAAGCATTTATTGTGAAACAGCACTTAAACGGATCGGTAGAGTATACGCTACACGTACTTTAAGTCCATTTTGCACTCCTGGTTTCCATTTTTTCGCTTTCTTCAATAAGTTTATAGCAGCATCTCCCGTACCAAATTTCATATCACGTTTAACCGCAATGTCTGTTAGTGTTCCATCTTTTTCAACGACAAAAGAAACCTCTATAACACCCGATACTCCCTGATCCAAAGCCTGTTGTGGAAAGTTATAGTTCTCAGCAATCCATTTCATAAAGGCAGGGAGTCCGCCTACAGGTGTTGGCATAATTTCTACAGATGTAAATGGATTGTTTGAATTATCATCAGTTCCACCTCCGGATATAGATCCCACCCCTTTGCCCGTAATATCACCATCTCTTTTTGAAGAACCAAATTCACCGCGCGCAATATATGTACCTGATGGACTTGCTTTTAATGTGATCCTTGAGGTCATTGTATTGGGATTTTTCAATTCATCCTGGCTCACAAGTTCTTCCGTAACTTGATTTGCTTTGGCCACTTTTATATCAGGCATTCTCACCAGATCAAATTTGGATACATCTTGCGCAACCTGCTGCGGGGCTTTCTCTTTCATCATGACAGGTTCTTCAGGAACCTCCTCTTTCTCCTCTACCTTCTTTTGAATTTCTTCCAATACCTCAGGTCCCAGATCGCGGACGGTATATGTCACAACAGGAACAGTTTTCCTAAAATATTTATTATACCCATAGGAACCTACGATCAGTAAAACTGCAAAAGAAACAACAATTCCCAAACCTATATTTGTTGCTTTATTAGACAGATTGCGCAACTCATAGGCGCCATACATTTTGTTGCGACCAGCAAAAATAACATCCAGCCATTCTTTGCGGTAGATATTCAATTTAGAGTTCATCATAACATTAAAGTTTAAATCTTTTCATTATGATGCGCGAAAGCCTTATATTTCACAAAAAATTTAAAGATGCTTATGAAATCACTTTTTTCAGCTATTTTTCTACTTACATTATACGCTTGCGGAAACAATCAAACTCAATCCAAAACTGCAATTAAGAATGAAAATAAGGAAAAGACAATTTCGCCATATTTTGGTTTTCTAAACCAACAAAAGGATTCACTGATTGCACTTCCCATGGATCAAGCAATGGAAGGTCCTGAGAAATACAATTACGTCATTGTGGAGAATCAAATCAGTCCGCTTGAGTTTGTACAGAATAAAACAGATAACAAAGAGAATAACGGCAGACAGACGGCGCAGAACTTTGCGAATAGTGAAGGTTCGTTATTTAAAATTAGTGAAGCAATTAAATCCGGCGAATTTGGCATGCTTGTCAACAAGGCTTTTTTAGACCAGTACAAAATTGAGAAGTTTACAAAAGTTCAAAAAGAAACCTCACCCGAAATTAAGGAGCAACTTGAAAAAAAGTACAACAGGAAGATTAACAAAAGTACCACTGTGGCAGTCCTCGACGATCAATCCGAGTTTAATCTTACCGTGTTTGAAAACCAGCAAGATTCTGCCTTAGCTGTATTTTCTTACGCGAAGGATGAACAATTGATCAATTTGGATTTTCCGGCTTTATATGATGATATCAGTACCTGGCGTGTTGATGACGGTGGCCAATTTGAAAATGAAGCTTTTCAGATATTAACTGTATTGCGTTCTGAGCAAGGGATTAGTTTTATCAGTATCTTTTGGGGAGCTGAAGGCTATGAACTGAATTTCTACCAGCCAAATAAAAACGTATTTACCTCGGCAGCACAAGCCTATGGATATAGTTCCCCTTTATAAAATATAACTATTTTAAGTTTCCCTTGCACAATGAAATTGCCAAGGGAAACTTAAAATGCCTACTTAACTAAATATGCATTCTAGCCATAGGAGCAACATCTTGGCCTACAAAATCTTTCTTTAAAAATTTATGATAACCGGCGATAGCAATCATTGCAGCATTATCGGTGCAATATTCAAATTTAGGAATGAAAACCCGCCAGTTGTATTTCTCCCCCATCTCAATTAAGCTTTGTCTCAAGCCCGAATTGGCCGAAACTCCACCCGCTATCGCAATATCTTTTACACCTGTTTCCTTCGCCGCCTTTTTTAATTTATTCAGCAAGATCGAAACAATACGGGATTGTACACTTGCACATAGATCGGCCATATTTTCAGTCAAAAAATCCGGATTCTGCTTCAATTGATCTTGAACTAAATACAGTATCGCCGTTTTCAATCCTGAAAAACTAAAGTTAAGGCCTGGGATTTGAGGTTCAGGTAACTTATAAGCAGCCGCGTTACCTTCTTTTGAAAATTTATCGATAAGTGGTCCACCAGGATAAGGAAGATTTAAAATTTTAGCTGTTTTGTCAAAAGCCTCTCCCGCGGCGTCATCCAATGTCTCTCCTAAAAGTTCCATTTCAAAATAATCTTTAACCAATACAATCTGTGTGTGCCCACCAGAAACCGTAAGACATAAAAATGGAAAACTAGGCTTCGGATCGTCAATAAAATGCGCCAAAATATGCGCCTGCATGTGGTTTATATCAATTAAAGGGATATTCTGCGCAAGTGCAAATGATTTAGCGAAGGATGTTCCTACCAAAAGTGCACCTAATAATCCCGGTCCTCGCGTAAAACTCACTGCATCTATTTGATTTTTGCTTACTTTTGCTTGGCGAATGGCTTCTTCCACCGTTGGAATAATATTTTGTTGATGAGCACGTGAAGCGAGCTCGGGAATCACTCCACCATATTTTGCGTGGATTGCCTGAGTTGCAATAACATTTGAACGAATTTCACCGTTAATACAGATAGAAGCGGAGGTTTCATCACAAGAGGATTCAATTCCTAAAATAATAGCCATAGCTGGAGGTAATAAATTTTAATACAAAAGTATCAAAAAAATAATTAAAATAGTGTCAATAGTCCTGGGTAGTATATTCGTTATACTGCTTGCATTGACGTTATCTCTACAGTTGAAACCGGTACAAAACTATGTTGCTCAAAAAGTTGTCGACTATCTATCCAACGAACTAAACACGAAAATAAGCCTCAAAAGCATCTATTTCAAACCCTTTAGATCAATTGTCGTAGAAGATTTTCAGCTTTACAGCCCACAGGGAAAAGAAATATTAAAATCAGGAAAACTAGAAGCCAATGTCAATCTATCTCAGTTCTTTGAGCTGAACAAAATTGTGATCAACAAACTAACAATCGAAGATACCGAAGCCTCCTTTGAACAATTTCAAGACAGCTCAAACATTTCATTCTTGATTCGTTATTTTAACCCACCTAAGAAAGAAAAAAAGAAAAGTTCAAAAAAAATCATTTTTGATATAAAGGAACTTGTTATCAAAAATAATGCGTTCAATTACGTTAATCATAAACGCAAGCATTACAATAAAGTGGTCGATTTTGGGGATTTGGGGATATCAAAACTTAATGCCCATTTTGATAAAATAAAAATTGACTCTAATCAAATTTCAGCAGATATCAAGACATTCAACCTGCATGAAAAAAAAGGTTTGGTGATCAAAGGTCTACTTGCCCGCACAACGATAAGCAATACAGGTATCGAACTTAGTGAACTTATGCTGGCCACCAATCATTCTACATTCAAAAATTACATTAAACTAAGCTACAAAAGCTTTGATGACTTTTCAGACTTCATCAATAAAGTCCATGTCAAACTCCGTGCACGGGATTCACGCATTCACTCCGAAGATATTGCTTTCTTCTCCTCACCTATGCATCAGGTCAAATTCGATGTCAGTATAAAGAGAGCAAATTTGGAGGGCACGGTATCTTCGATAAACGCATCACAGGTCGATTTAACTATTGGAAAGGAAACAAGTTTAGCGGGTGATTTGCAGATTATCGGTCTACCGGATATTGATAAAACTAAATTTATTGTTCCCGAGGTAGAAATTTCATCCGAGCACAAAGATTTAAATGCGGTTATTAGCGGCCTTGGAAATCTAAAGAATTTTAAACTCCCTGAAATTATTCAGGTCTTTGACAAATTTTCATTCAAGGGTAGCCTAAATGGCCTATACAATAAATTTAAAACAAAGGGAGTTTTCACGACTGCGATCGGTAATGTTGAGGCTGATGCCTTATTGGATATCCAGAAGGAAATAAAATATGCGGGCAATTTTCAATCTAAAAAGTTCGATGTAGGTAAGATAACAAAATTAAAAGATCTGGGAGCAACAGGCTTCAATTTACAGGTTGACGGAACAGGTACCGATCCTAAGAAAATGAGCTTAAAGATAAAAGGAGATCTTAGTAATTTTAATTTCAAGAATTACAGCTATCAACATATACAAATTGAAGGAAATACGGATAAACAGTTAATTCTTGCTTCAGGGCAAATATATGATCCAAATTTAAAACTACAGTTTACCACAGATATCGATTGGTCTGTCAAGCCCAACTATCATCTGGATGCAGATATCAAGCAAGCTAATCTAAAAAAGCTCAACTTCTTTCAGGGGGATTCCATCAACATTATTAACACAAAATTTCACACCAGTTTAATTGGGGACAACATCAATAATATTACCGGCGAATTTAAATCAGACAGCCTCAATTTCACTTCCTCTAAGGGACAATTTGTTATCCGAAACATTAATTTCCTAGCCGAAGGAGATGAAAATGCACGTTCCCTAAGCTTACAATCCGCTATCGGACATATTGATCTTAAAGGTAGGATAGATCTCAATACGATAGTTCCTTATTTTAAAGCGTTAGCTATGCGTTACGCTCCAGCGATAGGGTTTGAAAACAACAGCTTTAACCGTCAGGACTTTGATCTGAATGTTAATATAACTTCCTTCAAACCTATTGCCACATTCTTTAGAAAGGACATTGCTTTAGACAGTGGCGCAACTTTGAATGCAAAATTTGAAAGTGAAAAGCAAACAGCTAGCTTTAATTTTTACGCACCAGAATTCAAATACAATGGCATCAGACTGACTCACCTTATTGTCGATCAAAATGCCAATTTGAAGAATATGGAACTACAAACCTCCATAGACCGGATTAATTTTACTGACAGCACCTATATTAAAAATGTCAATATTTCAAACACTTTAGCAAACGACAGTTTACAATTCAATATCAAAATGTCGGAACTGGAGGCAAGTAACAGCCTGGATCTTAATGGCGTCATTCGCTTTGCCCATGCCCAACCTGCCTATATCAATTTCTATCCATCGAATATCTTAATCAATAAAGAACGATGGCTTGTCAATAATGATGCACAGTTGAAAATATCAAAAGGAAAATGGTACTTTGAAAAACTGACACTGAGTCACGATGAACAAAAAGTTCATATCGACGGGATCTTGTCCAACGAAGTCAGCGATCAGATCAATCTCAAATTTCAGGACTTTAATCTTACGTCCTTAAATGGGGTCACCAAGCCACATGGCATCAATCTATCCGGCAACTTAAACGGAAACATTGAAGTTAACTCAGTCTTTAAATCCCCTTTTATAGTTGCCAACATAAAAACTTCACCTATCCTATACAACAATATTCCAATCGGATCATTAGCGCTGGATGCTAATTATGACCCCGAAAATCAATTGGTCAAACTGGATAGCAAGATAGAGGAAGGCAATAAATTGATTCAATTGCAGGGCTCCTATAACCATCTGAGCGAAACCAATAAGCTTAATCTAAAAGCTAAACTCGCAAACACGGATGTATTCGTCTTCCAGCCATTTTTACGAAGCCTGGTATCCAATATTCAGGGCAAGGTCAATGCAGACCTCGATATCGAAGGCGATATCCTGAATCCTAAAATTACGGGTTCTGGAAAATTGGATAACGCTTCAATGGTCATCAATTACCTCAAAACACCCTACCGACTTTCTGACGAAATTGCTGTTACCAATAATCGAATCTTTCTAACAGGACTAAAAGTATACGATCCTAAAAACAATGTCGCGACCATTGATGGTGTTGTGGACCTCAATAAATTAAGTGATCCCGATATCGATGTGACTGCGGAAACCAAGAATTTCATGATATTGAATACCACGATAAAAGACAATAATGTATATTATGGAACTGCCTACGCCTCGGGAACCTTCCAATTCAAAGGATTAACTTCTGCCATGAACATTAATATCCGTGCTAAATCTGAAGAAAATACGGTTATCAATATCCCTTTCAATAGCGCCAGTACAATTTCAGACACTGACTTCATCTATTTTATCGAGAAAGACTCTACTAAAACAAAGAAAAACACGAAAAAACGGGATTTCAATGGCCTGACGATGAATATGGACCTCTTGATCAATCCAAATGCAGAAATAAATCTATTTTCCAGTATGGGCGAGTTATCGGGAAGGGGAAATAGTAATCTCAACATGCGCATATCTTCTTTAGGTGATTTTGAAATGTTTGGGGATTTTATCATCAACAGCGGAAAATTCAATTTCACAGCACAGGATTATATCAACAAAATTTTTGACCTCAAAGAAGGTGGAACAGTACGCTGGGCTGGAAATCCAACTGAAGCAAATATCAATATCAACGCCATCTACCAACAGCGAACAAGCTTGGCCCCTTTGTATAATGCAGCTGGGCGGGAAGAGAACCCAGAGCGTGTATTGGCGCAGGCCGACATGATTCTAAAAGGACAATTAGGTCAACCTGAGATTACATTCGATATCAACTTTCCACAGAACCCCGGAGTTAAAGATGAATTGCAAGGATACTTTTCGGATGCTAACAATGTGAATCAACAAGCGCTTAGCTTGATCGTAAGACGAAGTTTTACCCCTGGTACACAGACAGACTTCGGTAAAGAAGTAAATAATACCTTGTTATCTGCAGGAACTGAGATAGCTTTCAACCAGATCAACAACATCATCGCGCAGTCGCTCAACATCAACTTCTTTGATATTAATATCAAATCTTTAAACGACGCATCAGCCTCGCTTCGTTTGTTTAACGACAGACTTGTTTTGACTGGAGGTATTTCCGACCGAAGAAGTCAGGCCCTAACGGATTTAAATGTGTTTTCAGATCGGGTCTCAACGGATGCCGAGGCCATGTTTTATTTACGAAAGGATGGTCGCTTAGTCTTACGGGCTTCCAATCGACTCAATACCCGTAACTTTCTACTCAGCCCCAACGATGGCGAATATATCAGCGCTTTTGGATTACTCTATCGGCAGGAATTCAATACGTTCTCGGAGTTCTTAAAAAGATTATTCCCATTTGGTAAGAAAAGTATCCCTACTACCCCCACCGATACAAAGAAAATCAAGGCGAACTAATCCCTATATTCGATTCGCATTTTGTATGCGTTAGTAATAAAAGCTCACTCACTCCTCCTTTGCTATTTTTACAGCTCATAGACCAAGCTATATTCGATTTACGCCTAAACCAAGTAACAAAAGAACGGTAAGAATGAAGATTTAAGGTGCACTTATCAAAAACTTAAGGAGAAACCCCTCTTGAAATCATCAGCATCAACAGGAGCAAATGTGAACAAAAAGGTCTTTTCAGTAAGACAAAATACCATCGAAAAAAAAGTCCCTCCAAATAGATTGAAGGGACTCTCTTTTTATCCAAAAATAGCTTATGCTAATTTCTCGAATTCTTTGTATTCAATATCGCTAGCGTTCAATTTCACCAAACCTTTCAAGTGATCAAATACTTTTAAAGCTTTAGCTTCTTCGAACAAACGATTACCTTGTTCTCTGTCTTGTAACAATTGAATTGCAAATTGATTCAATTGCTCATCAGAAGGTTCTTCGTTAATGTTGTACATTTTGATTTGAGCGTAGATACGTTCTTTTGCTAAATTGATAACTTCATCATATTTAACTTCAAGACCATTTTCAGTAACAACGCGGTTTTCGATGATCGTCCATTTCAAGTTGTTCAAGAAATCAGCAAAACCTTCGTTCAATTCTTCTTCAGAAATACTTGGGTTAGTTGCTTTCAACCATCTTTTCAAGAATTCTTCCGGGAAAGATACATCAACCTTCTCCATACCAAAAGTATACATATCATTACGTAATCTTTGATCTGAATTTTGTTTGAATAAGTTCTCCACTTCTTCCTTCACTTTTTCTGTGAATTGAGCTTCTTCTGTTACTTCACCTTCTGTGAATAATTTATCGAAAAATTCTTGATTAAGATCAGCTTCCTCTAAACGGTTGATGTTCTTAACAGTCAATTCAAATTTAGTTACGTCTAACGCTGTCGCTTCTTCTTCAGTGATACCTAAGATACGTGCTAAATCTTCAGTTTTGAAAGCTTTCTTAACATCAATCTTAACAACATCATCCTTTTTAAGACCAACCAATGATTTTTTGATCTTTGCATCTTCTACGATATCTGTACGAATAGAAGTTGTTTTCTCAAGACCTTCTTCTTTATCTTGTTTCAACGTTGCGTACAATACATCACCCTCTTCAGATACTTCTGGATTAGTCATTTTTCCATAGCTACGACGCAAGTTTTTGATACGATCTGCTAATGTCTCTTCATCAGCTTTGATTTCGTAAGAAGTAAATTCTGTCTCAGCAGTAAAAGGTAATTCAAAAGCCGGTGCAAGACCAATTTCATATTTGAAGTTGAAATTGTCTTTAAAATCCCAGCTGTATTGTGCATCATCTTCCAAAGGAAGTGGTTGGCCCAAAACTTCTAATTTATTTTCAGCAATATAATTGGTGATTTTTTCATTCACTAATTTATTGATCTCATCAAATAAAATAGATTTACCATAAGTACGTCTGATATGCCCTACAGGAACTTGACCTGGACGGAAACCTGGCAATTTTGCTTTTTTAGCTTGCGCTTTAATCTCTTTGTCGACTTGAGGATTATAATCTTCAGGTGCTAATGCGACGTTAACTACCGCATTGATTGCATCTACATTCTCGTGTGAAATATTCATACTCTTTTTAGCTATATCGCATTCATAAAAAAATCCTCCCGAGGTTTTAAGTTCGGGAGGACATCAAGTGCGGAAGAAGGGACTCGAACCCCCACGCCTTGCGGCGCCAGATCCTAAGTCTGGTGCGGCTACCAATTACGCCACTTCCGCATTAGGATTTCTTTTGATGCCACAAAGATAGAAACCAAACCTATATCCTGCAAGTATTTTTTACTCTTTTTTTTACTTTTTTTCAATATTTTTTTTTGCTCTTGTATAATTCATTATTATTCATTTACTTTGAATATCAAAGTACTTTTATGGAACAGAAAGATTTATTTAGAGAACTTGGGCAGATCAGATCATTAATGGAGAAATCGTCCAAATTTGTTTCTATAAGCGGATTATCGGGTGTACTCATGGGCTGCTACGCTTTAGTAGGAACGCTATTGGGATACTATATTATACACCAACCCGAAAGTACCGCTCTACTATTGGGCCAAAATCTGAATAGGCCCCTACTGTTTTTAATGATTGCGCTCATGGTCCTCTTATCATCCCTAGTAACCGGCTGGCTAATGGCACGTAAAAAGGCGAGAAAAAATAAGCAGTCAATTTGGAACATTACCAGCAAATCTCTTTTATTTGCAGTTTCAATCCCCTTACTAACGGGTGGCATGATATCCTTGTTGTTTTTTGTCCAAGGCTACTACCAGCTGGTTGCTGCTATGCTGCTGATCTTTTATGGACTGGCACTGACTGCGGGTAGTATCTATACCTTTGCCGAAGCAAAAGGCCTGGGTATACTGGAAATCTGCCTGGGTTTGATTGCTCTATGTTTCCCGGACAACGGGTTATTATTATGGGGATTAGGATTTGGTGTGCTACACATCATTTATGGTTTTATCGTTTACAAAAAGTACGAATCGTGAAATTAGATCTTTCTTTATATGACAAGATATTTGAAAACAGAGTACGGCTCCAGATTATGAGTGTTCTCGCCGCAAATGAAGAATATGATTTCAATTCATTGAAAGAATTGTTGGATGTAACTGATGGCAATCTTGCTTCCAATCTAAAAACGCTGGAAAAGGAAGAATATATTATAGTCGAAAAAAGCTTTGTCGATCGCAAGCCGAACACTAGGTACAAGAGGACAACAAAAGGGCTAAAAGCATTTGAAAACCATCTTATTGCACTTGAAAATTTAATAAAACAGCAATACAAATAATTTTTTTACTCATTTACTTTGAAAATCAAAGTACTTTTAAAACACAATTAAATGAAAGAAATTAGACTGAGACTGATGCTGCACCTCTATAATTGGTCTTCCAAAGTGTATGCAGACATCTTTAAATGGAACAAAAAAGCATGGGGTATCTCCAAAATAGATTTTATGACCTACCCCATTGGAAGCATTGGCCACAACCTGGGACTTTTTTATGAAAGTAAAGGTTTTGATGTGATGCCAAAATTGGAAAACCATGATGTTTTTCATATCCTGACTGAAACAGGAACGGAGATACAGGATGAAATCGCTATGCAGTTTCTGTTGTTAGGCAATGGAAAGATCAGTCTCTATCTCATGGCCATGATTTTTATTGGTAGCATCTTATTTCCGGAACACATCGGCTATTACAAAAAGCATTTTCAGAAAGGCCGATCGCTTCAAAGTTTTCACCAGTTAGAATTTAAAGACATCTTGCATTGGCAGCTAACAGAGCTTCAAATTGCATTATACAGTAAAAATATTCAAATAAACTTAAACAGCTAAAATCATGGACAACAACAATTCATCACCAATAGAACAATCAACGCTATTTGAGAAAATCAGCAATTCTACTGTCTTAAAGCTATTTGTCATCTTCTTTCTTTCCCTGATATTACTCATTCCGCTTTCGCTAATAAGTGACTTAATCGCAGAACGGAAAAATAGGGAACAGGAAGTATCTACAGGAATTGCTTTAAACTGGGGGAAGGATCAGGTTATCTCCAGTCCTCTGCTAGCTATCCCCTATCGCGAGACTATCCCACTTTCTGCCGAAAAAGCGGAAAAATCTAACCTTAGAGAAGAGCTAAAATGGATATTTGTCTTACCCAAAACGTCCAATATCGCAACCGATATAATGCCACAACATCTTTCAAGAGGTATTTATAATTCCGTAGTTTACAACAGCAACATGACATTAGAAGGTTCCTTCGATCGAGTCTCACTCGAAAAACTTGAGATCCCCAAGGAGGATATTGACTGGAAAGGCAGCAAGCTTATTTTTGGCATTCAGGATTTTAAAGGCCTGGGTAAAAGGCCTTCATTGAATTGGGATGGAGAAGAGCTGACTTTCGGTCCAGACTTCAATAATCTCAAATTATTTAATCAAAATTTAGTCTGTACTGTCCCGCTGGATCCGCAGAAAACGAACAATATTTACAAAATAAAACTAAACCTCAAAGGGTCCAAATCATTGAACTTTCTTCCGCTTGGTGATCAGACAAATATCCAGGCTAGGGGCAACTGGGCTAACCCAAGCTTCAGCGGGGCATTTCTGCCCAGTAAAAGGAACACCGAAACATCAAATTTCTCAGCATCTTGGGAAATACCTTCTTTCAACCGAAAACTGTCGCAGCAATGGACAGGCGACGCCCGCCCCCTCTATCAATTTGATACCAACCTCGAAAACACCAGCGATAGCAATGAGCAGAAGACGGCCCAAAATTCCGGTTCAACCGTCACCACAGTAAATAGTCTGTTGGATAATACCGATATGATCACCATTAACTTCCTACCAGAAATCAACAACTATCAGAAAACGACAAGAGTTGCCAAATATGGTATTTTAGTTATCATCCTGACCTTTACTTCCCTCCTATTCACCGAGGTGATCAAGAAGAAACGGATCCATATCATTCAATATATCCTGATTGGAGCTGCAATGGTTCTTTTTTACACACTCCTGCTTGCATTATCCGAGCATATTGGGTTCAATCTAGCCTACCTGACAGCTTCCATAGCAACGGTGATGCTGATTGGCAGTTTTATTAAATCAATTACCAAAGATCAAAAATCTGCTGTCTTGCTAAGTTCCATTCTTGGTTTATTTTATTTATTTATCTATATCCTGATGCAACTTCGAGATTATTCACTTATCGCAGGAACAATTGGAATTTTCATCATCCTTGCAATTTTGATGCGCGTTTCAACAAAAATAAATTGGTATCAATTTGATAATAGCCATGCAGATCAATAGACAACATCTTAGAATTTATTGGGTATTGATTCAAATATTAATCAAAAAATAACGTTTTTTTTTCTTCTCGTCGCATTTACTGCCAAATTCTGTAACTTGCCAAAGATTTTTTTCAACGGAATAGCGATGCAACCGTCATCTTTATTCAAACACGCATGAATAAAGATGACAGCTTCATCGGCAATGAAAAAACAAACCGAGTGAAACGAGCTCATTTATACCGATGAGATAACACACGTGTAAATAAGTTAAACAGATGAAAAAACTTACAATACTTACATTAGCGATTATGGCATGCAACCTAAGCAATGCTCAAGAAATCAAGAGTGGAAAAAGCAATTTTAAATTAGTGACAGAATCCCCGCAGCCGATTAACCCAAGTACACTTTGGGATCTTGGTCGAGTCTCGGCGGAGGGGCTCTCTGCTGATGGCACAACATTGATATATGGCGTTTCTAATTATAATCTAGAAACCAATTCGAGTGAAAAAAATTTGTATACTGTTTCATTGACTAATGGAGCTAACCAACAGTTCACCGATCAAAAAGGTGGTGAGTCGGTCGTTCAGATCCAGCAGAATGACGATGTGATTTATCTGTTAAAGGGACAGTTATGGAAGAAAAATCTAGCAAAAGGTGAAACCGTCCAATTGACCAATAGCGATATCTCCTTAGAAAACGTCAAATTTTCTCCCGATGGAAAACAAATACTCTTCAGCCAATCCGTCCTCGTAAAAAAATATCACAGTACTGACAAATATCCCGAATTACCTAAATCAGACGCTTATATCTATGATAACTTAGACTACAGGCATTGGGATACCTTCAATGATGGGAAGTTTAATCACCCTTTTGTGGCAAGTTTCATCGACGGGAAAATGGGTGAACCGATCGATCTATTGAAAGACCAACCTTACTATAGCCCACAGGCTCCTTTTGGTGGTGCAGAAGATTTCGCTTGGTCTCCAGACAGCAAAGCGGTACTCTATGTCTGTAAAAAGAAATTCGGAACCGATTATGCGGTCAGTACCAATACTGATATTTATCGTTATGATCTGGCTACCAAAACAACATCCAATCTGACAGAGGGAATGAACGGATATGATACTGCACCAGCTTATTCTCCGGATGGTAAAAACCTCACTTGGCTCAGCATGAAGACCGATGGGTATGAATCGGACAAAAATGACATCATCTTATTTGACAAAAATAGTTCAATCCGTCTCAACCTAACAGCACATTGGGATGGTACTGTCAATAGCTTTATCTGGAGCAGTGACAATCGAAAAATTTACTTTACAGCAGCGGTCAAAGGTACCGTTCAACTATTTGAACTAGAAGTCCCGGCAAACACCAAATTGAAAAGTCTCCCTAAAATCCGTCAAATTTCGGAAGGCGACTTTGATATTACAGGCATTATTGGTCAGGTAAATGATAAATTGATCGTCAGTTCAACAAAATTTACCCGCGCAACCGAAATCTTTAGTTTTGACCTAAAAAGCAAATCTTTGACTCCGGTTACCCGCGTTAATGACGCAAAATACGCAGCTATCAGCGAAAATAAAATTGAGAAGCGTATCACAAAGGCATCTGATGGCGCAGATCTTTTCTCCTGGGTTATCTATCCACCAAATTTTGATCCCGCAAAGAAATATCCCACTATACTCTATTGCGAAGGCGGGCCTCAATCTGCCCTTACTCAGTTTTATTCTTTCCGCTGGAACCTACAATTAATTGCATCGCAAGGTTATATTGTGATCGCGCCAAATCGTAGAGGGATGCCTGGCTGGGGAGTAAAGTGGAATGAGGCTATTTCTCAAGACTGGGGCGGACAGCCAATCCGGGATTATTTAGCAGCGATTGACGATATCTCCAAAGAATCTTATGTGGACACAACCCGTCGCGCAGCGATTGGAGCAAGTTATGGCGGATACTCCGTTTACCAATTAGCAGGCGTGCACGAAAACCGTTTCAAAACGTTCATTGCACATAACGGTTTATTCGATATGAGAAGCTGGTATGGTACTACCGAAGAGCTCTTTTTTGCCAACCATGAACTGGGTGGTGCATACTGGGATAGCAATAATCAAAAATCCTATACAGACTTCAATCCGATTGAAAAGGCAAATAATTGGCATACCCCGATTTTAATCTTCCAAGGTGGAAAAGATTACCGCGTCCCAATAGGGCAAGGCCTTGCGGCATTCCAATTGGCTCAGCTTAAAAAGATTAAAAGCCGCCTTGTCTACCTCCCAGATGAGAATCACTGGGTTCTGTCTGGACAAAATGCGCAGGTCTGGCAAAGAGAATTCTTTACCTGGCTTAAAGAAACCTTATAAATTCTCCTGTAAAATTGGATTATAAAATTATCTACTTTCACTGTTGATAAAATCGTTTGTAAAGTTTTTAGATTTCCAAATAGAAACGCCACTCTTGAAGTGGCGTTTCTATTTATCCCATTGGCTGAACCTTTCATATTATATTAACTACTGACCAACATCAGCGCCTAAATTAATAGCGGTATTACAGGGGGTTAACAGGGGTATTACAGGGGGACATCAGGGGTATATCCCTGTTAACCCCTTGTAAACACCCTGTAAAAAGAGTCTTGTAACGGTTTTAATTTAAAAGATGATATATACTGGTAATAATGCAAACGGAAGCTATAGGCTACAGAAAGAAAGCCAGGCGTGGGGATTTGACAAAAGAAGCCTGCAGTTTGCAGGCTTCTTTTATAAATTATTGGATCTAAATTCTAAAATTTATTTTTCTCCCTTTTTTCCGAAGATAGAAAGCTTGATATATTTCCCAGGTTTCTCTTTGACGTCTTTCATCAGATTATCCATTTCCTTTGAAGCGTTATTAAGATTATTATATAAGGCTTCATCATTTAACAATAAGCCGATAGAACCTTTACCGCTATTGATTTTTCCAGTAATTTCCTGAAAGTCATTGACTGCAGCATTCACTTTGTTCATCGTTTTTTCAAAATCCAGTCGGGCGGCCTTATCTGTTACATTATTTAAATTGGACATAATCGCATTGATCTTCTCGCCATTTTGTGAAAAATTAGAAGTAATCGATTCCATATTGGCCATGATTCTATTTAATCTTCCTTTTTCATTTCCAACCAGACCTTCGACATCCTTGGTAATCCCCTCTACATTTTTTAATGACGTGGAGATACTATGGATACTCTTTTTAAAGTCATCCTGAAACTGTTTGTCCAATACATTGTTGACAACTGACAAGGTTGAATCCAGTTTAATGGTAATTGTTTCGATCCGTTTTTGAATAGGTTCAACCTTATCCATAATATTCGGCTGAACACCGGAAGCTAAAAAATCGCCATCCTTAGCCAGCTCCTTACTGCTGCCCATTTCAAAGACAATCGCTTTACTCCCCAATAAATCCGTACTTGAAATTCTTGCTATTGTATTTTTGGGTATATCATAATGGGAGTGTATCTTAAACTCGGTCTTAATTTTACCATCCGGCTGCAGAATCATTTTTGATACCCGCCCGATTTGATAGCCATTCACTAAAACAGGTTTGGATGGTGTTAGGCCATCTACAGTCTCATAAGTTGTATAAAAGGTATTATCGCTGCTAAAAACATCATTTCCTTTTAGAAAGCTATAACCAATAAATAATAAAACTATTGCAACTGTTGCTAATATGCCGACTTTTGTCTCGTTTGATATTTTCACAAATAATCTATTTAGTAATGATCATTAATATAACTTTAAAACAGCATAAAAGCAAATCTGTTTAACGTTCTACAGAATTTTTATAAATTTTCAGAGCGGAAACCAAATTATCAACGATCTCCTGCTGTCCTTCGTCGGACAATAAATAACTTTCTTCTTCTCGATTACTGATAAAACCAATTTCTGTCAGTACAGCAGGCATCCCCGCTTCCGCTAGTACAGCTAATCCTTTTTCCCAGAAACCCCGGCTGTATCGCCCTGCTTTTACATACTCCCCTTCGATCATCTGTGCCAGACGGATACTTTTTTCACGGAATCGGTTTTTCATCAAGGAGAAGATAATGGCGCTTTCGGGATCTTTTGGATCAAATCCCTGGTAATTTTCTTTATAATTTGACTCAAGTAACAAAGATGCATTTTCACGAACAGCGGCATCCTGCTGCCCCAAACGATGCGAACCGGAAACCAAGGTTTCGGTCCCATGCGCACTAGCACCACTTGAATTACAGTGTATCGAAATAAAAAGATCCGCTTTATTAGCATTTGCTAAACGGATACGCTTATAAAGCTCCACAAATTCATCGGTTGTTCGCGTATAGATGATTTTAATACCGGGAATATCTTTCTGAATTTGCTTTCCTAATTTTAAAGCGACATCCAGTGCTACATTTTTTTCCAAAGATCGTCTTCCCTGTGCTCCGGTATCTTTACCGCCGTGACCAGCGTCAATAACAATTGTTTTAATTTGGTAGTCAGGAGGCGCTGGTTGCCCATTGTTTAATTTGAAAGAATTCAACAAAAAAAATCCCAAAGTAGCAAACACGATGCTACACCATTTTCTAATTCTTAAATCTGATTTCATTGAATAATTATTTGCTCTACTATAAACGAATCAAAATGAGTCATTATTATTTCTTTAATAGATAACGATATTTAACATATTTTCTATTGCTTTTTTGACTAATTTTGTCTCTCGAAGTTTAACATTATTTCACAAAAATAACATTTGTCTTTAATTTTGAAGTCGTTAATCAACATTTTAACACTATTTATCATTCTTGCAATGAGCAATTCTAGCGTTGCTCAAAGCAATATTCCATTAAAACAGAACGGACTTCAAGGTAAGGATCCTATTTCGGCGACCAATAAATCGCAAGATACCAGTAAAACCAAAACTGCGGATACGGTCAAATCTGTTACAGACACCACCAAGAAAAAAGGAAGTGGCTTGCAGGCAGAAGTGAGTATCATTGCTGTCGACTCGCAGAAATCTGAAGTTGCAAAAAATATCAGTCACCTTTATCGCGGAGCAAAAGTAAAATATCAGGATTTTGAACTCTCTGCCGATTATATCCGTCTTGACCGAAACAAGAAAAAGATTTTTGCTTCGGGAATCTACGACAAAACGGGTAAGTATGTAGGCCGTCCTATCGTTATTATGGGAAATGGTGAGTCGCCTAAAACGGTCGATTCCCTCTACTATGATTACGAGAAACAGGAGGGAAATACCTATGGTATTATGACCGAGGTCGACGGTGGATACATTCAAGCCAATATCGTACGAAAGAATATCTACGACGAAATGTCAATTTACAAAGGGCTTTACAGTACTTGTAATCTCCCCTACCCGCATACCCACTTTGGTATCCATATCACCAAGGGGATTGTCACCAAAAACCAGATTATTTCGGGTCCGGCCTATCTTGTCGTGATGGGCGTACCTATGCCAGTAGCTTTTCCTTTTGCTTTCTTTCCAAAACCAGATAAAAGAGCATCCGGATTTCTTTTCCCTTCTTTCGGAGAAGACTATACACGTGGCTTCTCGATGCGGGATATAGGTTGGTATTTAGCCTTTAATGATTATTGGGACAGCGAGATCCGCGGTTCACTATATTCTAAAGGTTCATGGGAAGCTTCCATCAATACACGCTATACCGTCAATTATAAATTTAACGGTGGTTTTAATATCCGTTATGCCAATACAAAGACAGGTATAGAAGGGACATCCAATTATGGCTCCAACAAAGATTTCAATGTGACCTGGAACCATACCCAGCGACAGGAAGCCAATCCGGGGACTTCTTTCTCCGCTAGTGTTAATTTTGGTACGACCTCATTCTTCCAGAATACAGGTACAGGAAGTACACAAAACACTTATGAAAATCTTGCGCGTAACCGCATGGGATCGTCCATCAGTTACGGGAAAGTATTCGCTGATGGTAAAGTAAATCTAACCGCCAGTTTAACACACAATCAGGATATGGCAACAAGGAGTATACAGATGAGCTTACCAAATGTCAGCTTGAACGTATCTTCTTTCAATCCATTTGACAGCAAAGACCGTGTTGGTGAGCAAAAATGGTATCAACGCATCAATGTCGGTTATAGCTTCCAAGCACAGAACTCGGTAAGTACCATTGATACACTATTATTTAAACCTGGGGGATTTAAAAAATTCCAAAATGGTTTCCAGCACAATATTCCAATCAGTTTATCCCTTAACGCTTTTAAATATTTTCAGTTCAATACCAGTGTCAATTATACGGAGCGTTGGTACCTACAAAGCACCAGACAAAGCATCGATAACACAGCGGCAGGTTACAAACAACGCATTGATACCGTTCAAGGTTTCAACCGCGCTTACGATTACTCGGTATCAACAGGACTTTCGACTAAGGTTTATGGACATTACTATCCGAAAATCGGTAAGCTTCAGGAGCTCAGACACGTGGTTACGCCATCGATCAACCTAAACTATAGACCTGACTTTTCGGATCCTAAATATGGTTTCTATCAGCATTATAACGATCAATATGGAAACCAAAATGTATACTCGATCTTTAGTCAGGGTGTCTACGGATCTCCTTCTGCAGGAAAATCTGCAGGTATAGGTTTTTCCATCGACAATAATATCGAAGCAAAAGTCAAGAGTAAATCCGATACCACTGATGGTGGCTTAAAGAAAATCCCTATTCTTCAAGGTTTGACGTTCAGCGGAAATTACAACTTTGTTGCCGACTCCCTGAAGTTGTCCCCAATTACTTTCTCTGGCCGTACCGCTTTTTTCGACCAAAAGATGAATGTAAACTTCAACGGTACATTTGATCCCTATTCGGTGAATGAAAATGGGGTCCGAGTCAATCGTTATGCCATAAAGGATGGTAGCTTGGCCCGCCTGACAAACTTTGGTCTGTCCTTTGACTATAGTTTAAATCCTAAGGCTGCGAAATCACGCAATAACAATATCGATTCTTTAAGAAAAGAAATGTCTGGCGGGGGATTGACTCCAGAGCAGGCACAGGCTTTAGCGAGAATCAGCTCAGATCCGAATGCTTTTGTGGACTTTAATATTCCTTGGAACCTAGCAGCATCGTTTAGTTTCAACATGTCAAAGTTCTTTAATTCCAGTACACGGAGAATGGATAATCAAATTACGAGTACATTGAATTTACACGGTGATTTCAGTGTGACACCAAAATGGAAAGTAACCTTTCAATCGGGATATGATTTCAAACAGAAACAAGTTGTCATGACTTCCTTCAATATTTATAGAGATCTGCATTGCTGGGATATGTCATTCGGCTGGTTGCCCTTTGGCCAATATCGAAGCTATAATGTCACCATTCGTGCCAAGGCATCGATCTTACAAGATCTTAAGCTTACAAAAAGAGCAAGTTCAGGAGGCAGTTATTTTTAAAATAACTGCTTTTTTTGAAAATAATATAACCCTATTCGCCAGAAAAAACTTTCTCGCTTTCTCAGCTGCGATGCTTTCAATATCATGCAATATCATGAAGGTCGTATTTTATTCCCTAGCTTTTACCTTTTGCGGTAGCACACAACTTCCCATATCAAATGCATGTTAAACATTTTGTTGAGCCGTAATTTTACGTAAGTTTATATCCTGAATCGTCCAATACTAGGAATTTATGTTTACAGCTAATTGCGCTGAAACTTTAATAACTGCAAGGGACTAACATAATTATTTTTCAGATGAAAGCAGAGATTATTACCATAGGCGATGAGATCCTCATCGGTCAGATTATTGATACCAATTCGGGATGGATTGCTAAACAGCTTCTCCGGTTTGAAATCGATATCGTTCAGATGACATCGATCCCAGATACGGAAGAAGCTATTTTAACGACACTCAAGGATGCGTCTGCTCGTGCAGATCTTATTTTAATCACAGGAGGCCTAGGCCCAACGAAAGATGATGTAACAAAAAAAACGGCAGCAAAATATTTTGGTACCACATTGACCCGCGATGAAAACGTACTCCGTCATGTGACCAATATTTTTGAATCGCGCAATCTGAAGATGCTCGACATCAATCTTCAGCAGGCCGATGTCCTGGCAAATTGTGAAGTCTTATTTAACGATTATGGCACCGCCCCCGGCATGCTGGTCAACCAGGATCAAAAACAGTTTATTTTTATGCCCGGAGTGCCTTTTGAGATGAAATTCCTCATGGAAAAACATGTGCTACCCTTACTAGCTAAACAAGATCCGGACCTATTTATCTGTCACGAAACAATCTTGGTTGGTGGTATCGGAGAATCTTATCTAGCAGAAGAGATAAAAGATATCGAGGCAGAACTTCCCCCAAGCATAAAATTGGCCTATTTGCCAACATTGGCATTTATTCGCTTAAGACTCTCCGGAAAGAGCAGAAACAAATCCGACATTATGCTCCAGGTTGCCCTTTTTAAAACAAAACTTCTTCATCGTTTACGGCAATACGTCATTGCAGATTACGATACGAGTATCGAGCCCTTCTTGATTAAAGAGCTTAGCCGTAAAGGTGCTACATTGACGACTGCAGAAAGTTGTACTGGAGGTAATGTTGCCGCCTCAATAACCGCAGTAGCTGGAAGCAGCGCTGTATTTCTTGGCGGTACCGTCCCCTACTCCAATACGTTAAAACAACAATTGCTGCAGGTCAATGAAGAGACATTGATCCAATATGGGGCAGTGAGCGAACAAACAGCCGTGGAAATGGCTGCGGGTTCAAAGAAGATATTTTCTTCAGATTATGCCATTGCAACTACGGGAATAGCAGGTCCAGGAGGTGGAACAGCTGAAAAGCCGGTTGGAACGATTTGGGTAGCTGTAGCGGGAAAAAAAGAAGTGATTACCAAAAAGTTTAAATTTGATAACGACAGGCTGATTAACATCGAGCGTACTCGTATGAATGCTTTATTGCTTCTATGGAAGTTGCTGGTAAAAGAAAAAGAACAAGATACACAATAATGTAAAATAATATTTCTAAAAAAACGTTATTTAAGGAATAATATTTTAAATTGTTGAAAGTAAACCACAATTTAATTAACTTCGTTTTTCTATAACGAGATTGCTAAAAAATATGGCTTTATATAAACTCTTGCTCCCAAAAATGGGAGAAAGTGTATCCGAGGCAACAATCACAAAATGGTTAAAACAACCTGGTGACCTGATTGATGAAGATGACACCTTATTGGAAATCGCAACTGACAAAGTTGATTCAGAGGTACCTTCTCCTGTAAAAGGTATTTTAAAAGAGCAGCGCTATACCGTAGACCAAACCGTCCAAGTAGGAGAAGTTGTTGCAATTATAGAAATTGAAGGTCAAAATGAAGAACCTGTGATTCAACAGGAAGAAAATACAGCCCCTGAAGTGACCGTTGCCGAAGAGCATATAGATTTGAACATACCGGGTGTAGACCAGCTGCCCAACACAGCGGCTGAAACTGCATCCTCACCATACGAAAATGCACTACGTTTCTATTCTCCTTTGGTAAAGAATATCGCACGTCATGAAGGCTTATCGCAAGATGAACTTGACCGTATCCAAGGCACTGGTGCCGAGGGAAGAGTAACCAAAGAAGATATTTTAGCTTATGTAGCGCAAAGAGATTCATCGTCAATGCCTCACAAGTCAATTCAGGCAAGCACAGGCACAGAGGCTCCAAAAATAACTCCTGCTGCTCCGTCTCAGGTACACACCGTTGCCAATGGCAGTGATGAAATCATTGAAATGGACCGCATGCGCAGATTGATCGCAGATCATATGGTTAAAAGTGTCCAAACCTCTCCCCATGTATGTTCCTTTGTTGAGGCAGATGTAACCAACTTAGTTTTATGGCGCAATAAGGTTAAGGATGCCTATAAAAAACGCGAGGGAGAAAATATCACCTTCACCCCCTTGTTTATTGAAGCTATCAGCAAGGCGCTTAAAGATTTTCCATTGGTCAATATCTCCATCGACGGTTACAATATCATAAAGAAGAAAAATATTAATATTGGTATGGCGGCGGCATTGCCTAACGGCAATCTTATCGTCCCGGTAATCAAAAACGCGGATCAGCTAAGCTTGGTAGGATTAAGTAAAAGTGTCAACGACCTTGCACAGCGATCACGAGCCAACAAATTGAAACCCGACGATACACAAGATGGGACCTTTACATTCACCAATATTGGCGCTTTTGGCAATATTATGGGCACTCCGATCATTAACCAACCACAAGCGGCAATCTTGGCTGTAGGTACGATAACGAAAAAGCCGGCGGTGATAGAAACGGAGTATGGCGATATGATTGGTATTAGACATATGATGTATCTATCACTTTCTTACGACCACCGTGCAATTGATGGAGCACTTGGAGGTACTTTCTTAAAACGCGTAGCAGATTATCTCGAAAATTGGGATAGCAATCGCGTCATATAGATTGCCTTTCATGGCCAAACAGAACCTTCATGGCTTCGCGGATAAGGACAGCAATGAAAACGAACTGAAGATCTTTCTGGCCAGTAACATTAGACACTTTCAACAACAAAGGCTCTTAACAGAGCCTTTGTTGTTGTTTTGGGTATACTTTTGTTACTTAAACATACTTTGTTCGAACTGTATTTTCTTCTTCTTGATCACCAATTGGAACCGCAGATAAAGTAAAAGCGAAGAAGTCAACAAGCCTAATGTTAGCCCATACCAAATTCCTTTGATCCCCCAGTTGAACACGACTCCCATAAGATATCCACTTGGCAAACCAATAATCCAATAAGCGATAAATGTAATAATAGTTGGAATATTGACATCTCCCATCCCACGCAATACACCCAAACCGACCACTTGCGTACCGTCAAACAATTGAAACAGTCCCGCGATGATCAAGAGTTGCGAAGCAATAATCACCACAGCATGATCTGATGTAAAAATATAGGGCAAATAATTGTTCAGCAACGCGAACAAAGACGCCGTAATCAACATGAAGATTAGCACCAACTGATAAGAAGTTATCGCAAATCTTTCGAGACGGAAGAGATTTCTATTTCCATAACTGTTGCCCACCTTGATCGTTGCAGCAGCAGCTATACCGCTTGCCATCATATAGGTCATTGCGGCCAGCTGAATCGCAACTTGATGGGAAGCTTGTGCTGTAGCACTTATGGTACCTGCTAACAGTGATGCTCCGGCAAAGGCTCCAATTTCAAATACATATTGCATAGCCACTGGCGCCCCTATCCGCAATATTTTGAGCAATCGTTCCCGGTCAATCAGCGTCACTTTAAAATACTGGATATATCCCCTAAATTTCTGGGATCGCAATACATAAGTCATCATCACGGACATCATTAACACACGGTCGATCAGCGTACTGTATCCGACCCCTTTTACCCCCATGGGACTTATGCCAAACATCCCTTTAACAAAGACGATCGCCAATATAATATTCAGCACATTCCCCCAAATCGTCACGTTCATGGCTTGCTTTGTAAATCCCAGACCTTCTGCAAACTGCTTGAATGTGCTAAAGACCATCAGTGGCAACATCGATAAACTTAAAATAAGCAAATATGGTTTTGCCTCCTTTACCACAGCCGGATCTTGGTTGAGATGATCGATAGCCAACATAGAACCAAAGTAAACCAAACAGAACAACAATAGTCCGGCTATAATATTTAACCAAAAACTATTGGACAACAGAATGGCACATTCTTTCTTATTATCACGGCCATTCTCCTGCGCAATCAATGGCGTTATACCATAAGCTATTCCCAGTCCTACGACCATCACAATCATAAAAACAGCATGTACCAACGAAACTGCCGCCAATGGAATAGTTCCTGCAAAATGCCCAACAATCACACTATCTGCGGTATGCACCAATGTATGTCCCAATTGTGAGATCACTACCGGCCCTGCCAATACCATCGTACTTTTGTAATACGGCTTGAATGTTTTAAATTTTCCCAACATAATCGATTTCTCCAAAAAAATAGCCACAAAAATACAAAGATATTTCTGCCCTATCGTCATATTATAAAATATTTAGCAAAAATATAACAAATTACACTTGCCAAATAACCGCACTTTGTTAAGTAATTTTTATGTTTCAAATACCTTAAAATTATCTTAAATTTACTTTTGAGGCTAAGAACTATAGAAATATAAATGTAACTTAGCATCTAGTTAGTAATCAAAAGAAGAGGAAAAAGAGTATGTACAATCCAGTAATAGCATTTCTAAACATCGGAACACAGGAGATGATCCTAATTGTGTTTGCTATCTTGTTACTTTTTGGAGGCAAAAAACTTCCTGAATTGGCGAGAGGTTTAGGAAGAGGAATACGTGAATTTAAAGATGCGTCAGAAGGTATCAAACGTGAAATTTCAGATCAAATTAATAATTTCGAGAAAGACGTAGACGTTAAACCGGAAGTAAAAGAAGAAGCTGTTCCTAGTGATGTACGTTTAGCTGAAGAAAAAGCTCAAGCAGCACACGAAGAGGAAACAAAACCACAGGAGACAGCGGAAGGTTCTGAAACAGAACAGCCAAAGAAAAAATATGAGTTCTCAACACCAGCAGGTGTCGTTGAACATAATCCACACAAACAATTGGATTATGGAGAAGAACCATCTCACATCTCCTATGGGTATAACGATCATTTTGCCGAAACTAAAAACAACGAAGTAGAAGAAAAAAAAGTTCCTGAGCAGGACAACACCAATAAACCCGCTTAATTTTACTACTTTAGTTTATAATTAGATATACTTAGAGCTGTTGAATCACCATTCAACAGCTCTACTTTTTAAGATTAAACCACCAATGAGCTTATCAACACACGAAATTATTATTGCTAATGAGCTTTCTATTAGCGAAAAACAGGTTCGCACGACTATAGCATTATTAGATGAAGGCGCGACGGTTCCATTTATCTCACGTTACCGTAAGGAAATGACCGGCAGTCTGGACGAAGTTCAAATCACCAATATTAGAGATCGCTCCCAGCAGTTGCGGGATTTAGATAAACGTAAGGAAACTGTTCTGAAATCCATCAATGATCAAGGAAAATTAACGCAAGAGCTCGAGCAGCAGATACAGGGGGCCGAAACCATGGCCAGCCTGGAAGATATCTACTTGCCATACAAACCGAAGCGTAAAACCCGTGCCAGTGTCGCACGTGAAAAGGGTCTACAACCCTTGGCTGATCTGATTTTGGCACAAGAATCAGGAGATTTCCTTGCCCTTGCCGACAGTTTGGTCGATGAAGAAAAAGGTGTAAAAAATACAGAGGAAGCACTAGCGGGTGCCCGGGATATAATTGCCGAAGTCATAGCAGAAGATGCAGCTGTGAGAGCCAAGTCGAGAGCAATATTCCTGGAAAAAGGTTCATTTGTTTCAAGGGTAGTTCCCGGAAAAGAAGAAGCTGCAATAAAGTATAAAGATTATTACGAATGGTCGGAATCATTGAAAGATGCGCCTTCCCACCGAGTGCTAGCAATGCGCCGTGGAGAAAAAGAAGAATTGCTCTTTTTAGATATAGATATCAATGAAGAAGAAATTCTACCTCGTATTGAATCCATTTATATTAAGGGCGCCAATGCTGCCGCTGCTCAGGTAAAACTCGCTTTGACAGATAGCTACAAACGTCTGTTAAAACCTTCTATGGAAACGGAAATCCGTGTCCTGACACGTCAAAAAGCAGATGAAGAAGCCATCAAAGTTTTTGCCGACAATGTTCGCCAGTTGCTTTTAGCAGCTCCTCTGGGACAAAAAAGATTGCTCGCAATCGATCCTGGATTTCGTACGGGTTGTAAAACAGTTGTATTGGATGAACAAGGACAGCTCAAAGAAAATACAGCTATCTTTCCGCACAATGGCGCAAATGGATTAGCGGAAGCACAGAAAACGGTCCGGTATCTCGTATCAAAATATGATATTCAGGCGATAGCCATTGGAAACGGGACTGCTGGACGTGAAACCGAAGAATTTGTTAGAAAACTGGGGTTAAATAATGTTACCATCGTCATGGTCAATGAAAGTGGTGCCTCTATTTATTCCGCTTCAGAGACTGCACGGGAAGAATTTCCAGACTACGATATTACGGTCCGGGGAGCTGTTTCCATTGGTAGAAGATTAATGGACCCGTTAGCTGAACTCGTTAAAATTGATCCAAAATCGATCGGTGTTGGACAATATCAGCATGATGTGGATCAAAACAAACTTCAGACCTCTTTGGATGATACTGTCATCAGCTGTGTGAATGCTGTAGGTGTTGAACTGAATACAGCTTCCAAACAAATTTTAGCCTATGTATCTGGTTTAGGCCCTTCCCTAGCACAACAGATTATAAAGTATAGAAATGAGAATGGTCCATTCGCTTCCAGACGTGAACTAAAAAAAGTCCCTCGTCTTGGCGACAAGGCATTTGAACAGGCTGCGGGCTTTCTCCGTATCCGACATGCAGCCAATCCACTAGATTCATCCGCTGTGCATCCCGAGCGATATGCGTTAGTTGAACAAATGGCTAAAGATCTCGGAAAAAAAGTCGAAGACCTATTGACCGACGCGGACCTGAGAAAATCTATCCCCTTGAAAAATTATATTTCAGATGAAGTTGGACTACCGACGCTAAATGATATTTTGAATGAATTGGCGAAACCGGGATTAGACCCAAGGGAAAAATTTGAAGCTTTCTCCTTCACGGAGGGCGTCAATAGTATTGGTGATTTACGGGTCGGCATGAAGCTACCGGGCATAGTGACCAACATTACAAATTTTGGAGCCTTTGTTGATATTGGTGTACATCAAGATGGATTGGTACATTTAAGTCAGTTATCGAATCGCTTTATATCAGATCCCCATGAAATCGTCAAAGTTCAGCAACACGTCATGGTGACAGTAACAGAAGTTGATGAAAAACGTAGTCGTATCGCTCTGTCAATGAAAACAGATGAAAAATCTGCGCTACCCAAAAGCAGGAAAAATGATCCTAAAAGACAGGCGGAACCTGAAACTGATATGGCAAGCAAGCTGGCTGCATTAGCCAGTAAGTTCAAATAGTTTCTGGTTACTTCACGATAAAAACTTCCTGATTTCAAAGCTATTGTTGCTCATGAAATCAGGATTTTTTTTGACTATTAAACCGAACTTAACGAGATTATTGTTAACGTAATTATTTCGTATCTTTAGGGGAGAACAAGTTTTAATTTATCATGAGAAATTATATTCTAATCCTCTTCCTTTTTTTAGGAACGATTTTTTCCAAAGTTTATGCACAGCTCCCTGACGGCGCATATATGTATCATGATGGTTTATGTAAAAATTTGATTCTGATCAAAGGTCAATATATCTCATTTATATGTTTTGATGATAGCAATAAACGTTTTCACTACACCTGGGGCGGACCGATTGAAGGGCAAAATCAGACCGTCAATGTCTTGGTAGAATACAATTCACAGGATTCAACCGCTATTGGTAAAAACGTTCTTTTACCCTATCGGATCCAAAAAGACTCCCTTCAATTAAAAACAGCAGATACTTATCATTTATATGTCAAACAAAAAAGCCGACCTCAAGAGTTAGATGCCTTATGGAGAATAACAAGTCGTCAACAGGAGGGAAAAATGAATGATATACCCAAAACTAATCGCAAAACAATTAAAATACTAGTGGATGGATATTTTCAATGGATAGCGATCAATCCTGCACAAAAAGGATTCTACGGTACAGGTGGCGGATATTATCAATATGATAACAATCGATATATGGAAAAGATACAGTTTTTTTCAAGAGACAATAATCGTGTGGGACAAGTACTCAACTTTGAAGGTGCAATTGTGGATGGCGTATGGCACCATAAAGGAAAAAGTTCCAAAGGAGACGATATTTATGAAATCTGGAGTAAAGAAATAACAAAATAATATATGACAATCGAAGAATTTCAATCCATTGAAAGTCCACATCAACACTGGACAGCAGTACAAAAGTCACTCTGGTATGATCTAAAAGGAAATTGGAAAAGCGCACACGACCTAATTGATCAGCTGGAAGGAACTGCAGCAGCACATGTGCATGCCTATTTACACCGTAAAGAAGGAGATCAATGGAATGCTGAATACTGGTATCGCCGTGCCAAACAAAACGTATATAAGGGTAGTTTAGACGATGAGTGGAAAGATTTGTTCAAACGTTATGTCGAATAACATGGATAGTCCTGTTTTGTGATACGAACTGTTTGTTTTTTCATACAGAGCAAGTAACGCAGCAACCGATCACATCAAGAAGCTATATAAAATTAACTGAATACTACTCAAAAGCCTGTCATATTTATAAAATATTACCAATTAGGAGAGAAAACCAAAAGAAAATAATCTATTTTACGTAACAAACATATCACAAAGAAAAATATTATAAAACCAACAATTAGAATGGCACAGATATTGATTATAGTATACTATACTTGAGAAAGTATACTTTTCATAAATTTAGGTTAATAATTGGTTAGGTTAAACACTTGAAGTTCCCCGCTTCAAGTGTTTTTTTTATTAATGTCACTTGAAACCTGACAAAACCAGCTGTCCGTACTACTTCTTAATATTCTTCCTTCCCAACAACACGTTATATCAAAAGGGAAAATTAAAAAACAAATACATTGTATTACTATGTATTTTGTTATATATTTACGTATATGAATGGAGAATTTATTGATAAATGGGTCTCACAGTTAAAAAAAGGAAGTCTTTCTTTTGTTGTGCTCGGTATTTTGATCTCTGAACAGGAATACTACGGCTACGACCTTATCCAAGAAGTCAAGAGAAAAACAGCGATCGATATTGCTGAAGGAACTTTGTATCCGCTATTGATCCGCTTGAAAAATGAAGGATTAGTAGAATCAAACTGGGTACCACAGGCTACAGGAATTCCACGAAAATATTACAAAATAACAGCTGAAGGCCAAAGTACTTTTTTAGAAATGAAAAATTATTGGACCAGCCTAAATCAGCACTTAACCACCCTGACTCATGCATTATAACCAAATAAACTTTACAAATAAATATGCGGCTCAACTTTATCAGAGTTATATGTCCGCTGCAGCGGCTCTTGTCAAAAAATTACCGTTAGAACAACAACAAGATATTTTATGTGAAATCAATAGCCATATATTCGAAGCATTGCAATATCAGATTCCCGCTCAGTCAATACGTGATATCAAGCCAAATCAGCTCGAAGATATCTTAGATAAGCTCGGGTTACCGGAAACTTTTATTCAGGAAATGATTCATTCAACATCCATAGCATTGCCAATAAAATCTTTACCTAATTTCACAACCTTATTGCGCATACCCATCATATTCACACAGGGCGTGATCAACCTGATCTATTACGTAATCTATACGCTCATGCTTATCGCGATATTTCTAGTAGTTGCCAAATTTATTGATCCTCAGGGAGTCGGTTTGTTCTATTCGCCCAACAAGTTTTTCATATTCGGGAAACTTCTACTGCAGCACGAAGATCCTATACGTTATGAACAATTGGGCCATTATTTTATTCCCGCTTTTCTATTGATCATCACTCTACTATATTATTCATCAGCTTTGCTTTTAAAACTAAAAAAATCTATTCAGCATAAATTATGAAAAGAACCGCAACCATCTTATTCCTATTAGGAACATTATCCAGCCCCATTCTCAAAGCACAAGAATTTAACCTTAACCGTATAGATAGCCTCTTTTCTGTCATGGATAAAAATCATGCTTGGATGGGGAGTATTGCAATTGCCAAAGGAGACCACTTACTCTATCAAAAAGCGATCGGATATACAGATCTTGCTCAAAAAAAGAAAGCGACCATAAATACTCGTTATGGGATAGGCTCCATCTCCAAAACTTTCACCGCAGCGCTTGTACTGAAATCAATCGAGCTCAGAAAACTGAAGCTAGATGAGCCGATATCCACATTTTTTAAAGATATTCCAAACGCTGGGAAAATCACTGTCCAGCAATTGCTTAACCATAGCAGTGGAGTCCACAGCATTACTAACGACAAGGATTATTTGAGCTGGAATACTAAACCACAGACTGAGAAAGAACTTGTTGATCGCATTATAAAAGGAGGTGCTGAATTTACACCTGGCAGTAAACATGAATATAGTAATTCAAACTATATCCTGCTTACCTATATCTTAGAAAAAGTTTGGAAAAAGGACTATGCTTTTTTATTGAAAGAGTATATCTGTAAACCATTAAATTTAGAAGAGACAACCTTTGGCCGTCCTAAAAATAATAGTCAAGAGATCAGCGAATCGTATAAGTTCACCCAGGAATGGACGTTAGAACCACACACGGATAATTCTGTTCCCCTTGGAGCAGGCGCCCTTTGGTCAACTCCAACAGATTTGGTCAAATTTTTTAATGGTTTATTTAGCCTCAAAATAATCAATTCCGCGAGTTTGGAAGAGATGAAAAAAATAGATCAAGGTTATGGGAAGGGCCTGTTTCAATTGCCATTCTATGAACACCTAGGTTTTGGTCATACGGGCGGTATAGATGGTTTCTCTTCTGTTGCTGGTCATTTTGATGACAGCAGTTATAACGTCGCACTTATTAGTAATGCCAACAATTATAATAATAATGAAATATTAAAGTTCAGCCTTGGCGAGCTTTATAAAAAGCCTTTTCCACTGCCTGATCTTACGGAGGTACAATTAACAGAGGAAGAAATTTCAAGCATCGTTGGCGAATATAAAAGCGAACAGCCTCCTATTCAGATCAATATTACCAGGGAAGGTAGCAAGGTATTGGGGCAAGTTGTCGGTCAGCCCGCATTTCAACTGAAAGCGAAAGATAAAAACACGCTAGTCCAGCCACAATTTGGTGTAAAAATTGTTTTCGAGCGTGACGAAAACAAAATAACACTCTATCAGAATGGACACACCCTCATCTTGAAAAAATAAAGCGAAACGATCGGTAGATAGAGCGATAGCGATACAGGTGCTGTTGAAGTAGTGTCTTTTTTGCAAGCAAAAATAGACAGGCTTGTTGCGATTAGACTCAACACTAGCCAAAATTTAGTTTTTCTCATTTAGTTTTTGATTATTGGTTTATTTAAGTTTAAAGCGTTATTTGACAGCCTGTGGAGCAAGCTGCTTAAGAAACGGCACTTGAGCATTCTTTCACTCCTTCCTTTCGATTAAAACGGAAAGGAAGGAGTGGAAGAAAATGTATATTATATCGGCAACACAATGTGTCTGATTATTTAAAATTCACTGGCAAAAAGACAATTTTGCTATAATTTTCTTTTTCAAATAAAACACCGAGTTTATTTTTATTTAAAAGCACTAAATCGGAATAAGCGGCATAATCCCCTTTTACACCCTCAGGTGCTTTTGCAATGATCTGATTGAAATACCAGGTTTTACCCTGATCTTTACTTAACCGAACGGTTAGATTGTCTCTTCTATTGGTCGATGCAGCATTACAGACGGCTAATAGGTATCTTCCCTTCTTTTGCCAGGAAAGCACGGCACCCTGGTTGACTGGATCGGGCAAGTTTTTATCATAATATGTAGTATCCCAAGTAACACCACCGTCGTTTGAATAAGACACAATCCTTGATTTTACATTACCTTGCTGATTCCGGGAATTCATGTATAATCCTGTCCCCGATATTTGTGCGGCCATTGTTTCATTTGATCCTTCAAATTTTACACTCGCACCGATTTTGAATGTTTTTCCATGGTCGTCCGAATAATAAGAATGCGCAAAATAATCTTTGCCATCTGACTTCGGATTTCCTTCGGAGTGATTAGCTGGAATGTATATACGTCCTTTATATTTACCGGAATCAAATTGTAATGCATGTCCTGGTGTATTCGCATAAGTTCGCCAATCCTCCTGAAAGTTATACTGCGCATTTACCGAAGGCTGATTGGGGCGATGCGTCTCAAGCGTAATATTCTGTGGATTGGACCAGGTTTTTCCGCCGTCGGCCGAGCTAATGGACCAACATTCTCTCAAGCCATTGCCTTTGCGTACTTCGCCTTCGTGATTATTGCCCGTATTATAAAAAAGTAACAGGCGTCCTTTGGGATATGCCGGGTCTAGCAGATCAACTACGGGTGCTGGGTTGCCGACTTGCAAATTATCGTTGTCAACGGCAACATGCAGCGGACCCCATGTTTTCCCATTATCCTGACTTATTTTATAAACAATATCCACATTACCAAAATCTCCGGCATGATCTACCCTGCCTTCTGCAAAGGCGATTAGCTGTCCCGTTTTATCCTTTACAATAGCAGGGATGCGGTAGCTCTTATAGCCTTCTTCGCCTGAAACAAATACATTTACTTCCTGTGCCTGACAAATCCCTGCTAACAGCGCAAATGCTCCCATTATACATAGTCTCTTCATATCTATTTATGTTTATTGTTACTTATTTTAAAATTCATCCGCTCCATCAATGGAATGAAACATGCTACTTTTACTCCTTATCAATAGGGAGACAAGTAAACATCCATTTCAATGGATTTTGCCAGTCTTTCCCTTTTAATTTTCCAACAGGCAACTTGACCACAATTGTATTCCACCCTTTACGCAATTTAACTATGGCAGGACTTCGATAACTATACCCCTCATCAATCAATGGGATTTCCAGATCTCCCTTCTGACCCGCATGCTGCCAATCCGGAGGGAGCACTTCATGTTCATTGACCCAAAGTCTACTCATCCTGTCATCCCATGTCCCCAAATTTGGTGAATCACTGGCATACGAACGGGAAAGATCATTAAAACCGATCCAAAACTCCTTATTGCCGTGCACGTCACTCCAGATCTGACTCACAGCATACAGTGTGCTATTTTCAGCAGGATCGTCTATGGCCCCTTTTACGACATCAGACCACCAATGGCGTAATACGATTGTGCCACCATAAAACTCACCGATCTTTTTTAAAGAAGTAAAATTTCCTTTCGCTTCCTCCTTTAAACTCATACTTAGGTTACCTTTATTTTGCAGAGGTCCATACAATACCCATTTCTGTTTACTTTGCTGATAATAAGGAAAAATAAGATCTCTAAAATACAAATGCTTATGCTGGATCAGGCGCTCCTCAAATGCTGTAAATTCAGCGAGCCCTTCCCGATCCGTTTTGATATTGCTGCGCCATTCAAAATCTCCGCCACCGCACCAGCTACGTTCTGCAAAAGTCAACAAAGCAGGATAAACTGCATTCTGATGAAATATATCCTGTTCATGATTGACCGCACGATCAGGCCATGAACAGAGTGTTGCCCCCATTAACTTTTCATTTTCCGATGTCTGCCCCCCCAATTGCCTGTAAAATAACGTCGTCACAGCTTCCAAGGGATCCATATGGTTTATATACAAGTGCTTTGAATCAATTACCTCGACAGGAGAATCTTTCGTCATCGCTTGTGGTCCCCCCATCCAAAGCTGACGAATTGTCTGTGGTTGTAGGTTGCCACCGGGTTCCCAACCAATAGTCTTCATCCCCAAGCTTTCTGTCCATTTTGTCATAAACGGTAAAAACTGCGGATTGTGAATTTTTACTTCATCTCCTCCGATATGCAAATAAGGTAATCCTGGATAAGTGACAGCAAATTCCTTCACTAATTCCTTGAGAATGGCTAGACCACTATCGCTCTGCATATCAGTTTTAAAATACCGTCGAAAGGCAGCCGAGTGCCCCGGCATATCAATTTCGGGTAAGAGCTGAATATGTCTGTCCCGACAATATCGGATCAGCTCCCGCATCTCGTCAATCGTGTAATACTTTCCGCGCCACCGGTCCATGTTGGAAGAATCGGTCAGACCTGGGTAGTTCTTGCTGGCAAGTCGCCAGGCAATATCCTCCGTGAAATGGAAATGGAAAATATTAAGTTTATACCGTGCCATGATGTCGACTTGCTCTTTGAGTACATCCAGAGACTGAAAATTTCGTCCTACGTCAACCAGATATCCGCGCCAGCGAAAAGAAGGATAATCTGTAATGGAGCAATAGGGTAACTGCCCGTCCTGACCGCCCAGTTGCCGCAACGTTTGTAAGGCGTAGAAAATACCGGCACTCGCTCTGGCCTCAATGCGTATTCCCTGTTGATCCACAGCAATACGGTAAGCCTCTAAAGATGCAGATGGCAGATCCAATTGTTTATCACAAAAGATAGCGATATCACTATTCTTGAAACTCTCAAAATCAATCTTAGTTACATTCCAATCTTTTAGCAAGACACTTAGTGTCTGTCTATCAAAATCTGACACCTCGCCTTTGATATGAACACGAACAAGATGCTGAATAGCATAGTTCCCTGTTTTCCATTTCACAGAACGCGGCATAGGAAGCAGTGGCCTGATTGAATCCGGCAGACAACGTAAAGGACTGATAAAAAAAAGAATAATAATCAGCGTGGAGAGGAAGATATTTCGCGCAGCTTCTTGTCGTCTCATGATCTTTTACTTAATCGAGTTAAATTCCTTCAATATTTGCATACAATACCACTCTTGGCGAGGGAGGTGAAAAGGACCTTTAAATAAATTTCCCTTAGCCGTTTGCGCAATCTTTCCGTCACGATGGAGGTAACCATACCATTCACCATTGAGTTTATCGTGGAAATGGTCATAGGCATATTGATTGATCTGTTGATGCCAGCTTTTATATTTTTCATTGCCGGTCACCATATAAGCGAGCAATGTTGCTATAATTGTTTCATTTTGTGGCCACCAGAATTTCATATCTTGCCAGTATTCTTGTACAGGTTTTCCGTATACATCTCTAAAGTATAGCATACCACCATATTCTTTGTCCCAGCCACGTTCCCACATATAATCCAGCATACGGCAGCCTAGACCAATCAAATGCGGATCATGGTCTCGGTATCTAGCTTCATGGAGGATAAACCAAGCTCCTTCGATGGCATGCCCGGGATTGAGAGTACGACCGTCAATATGATCGACAATTTCACCATTAGGCCCTACTTGTTCCATCACACAACGGATATCATCTTTAACAAAGTCTCGTTCAATCTGTGCAATACAATCGCTGATAACGATATCACAGCGCGGATCGCCAATCGTTTCGCGAATCTGTTGCGCGGTATTGATCATGATCATCGGTACACCGATTCCCTTCATGGGTCTCATCGCTTCATACTTTGGTTCAATCAGCCTTTCTCCATTTGCATATGCGAGACAAATTCCAAAAAGATGACGAGCTTCATCTGCAATACCTTCATCTCCAATAGCTTTAGCATAAGCTGCAAAAGCGATGGTGGCAAATGTTTCCGAAAAGAAATAGCGGCGCATGCGAATAGGATTCCCCAGACGATCGACGTGAAAATACATTTTCCCATTTTCGTCAAAGCAATGTTTTTTCAAAAATTCATAACCTACCCGGGCCCCTTCTAACCATTCTTCTTTCTGTTCTACAGTTGTGTAAAGGGTGGACAGCAGCCAGCAAGCACGTCCCTGAATCCATACGGCTTTATCTGTATCAATTAAAGTACCATCGTGGTCACGCATGAATAGGTACCCACCACATTCATGGTCAATCGATCTTGGAAACCAAAATGGTACAGTATCTTTTAAAAGCTGATCACTATAAAAAACTTCCATCTCCTTCAAGTAATCAGTGTCTATTATTTTTGCAGTATCTTTTATGCTTATTTGTTTCATCTTTTCTAATTTTTATAGCAATTCATTTTGTGTTTATTTAATCGTCAAATCGAAAGTGGACACCGGTGTTCCGATTTCATTTTGAAGATTTGCCCTGCTAAAAGGTTCATAACCATACAGAATTCTCGTTACTTCGCCATTTGGCTTATTGATTTCGACAGTATTGTCAGAAAGGATATTTGCCCGTACATTAAAAATCCTTCCCTTATTGTCCACCAGCTGAAAGCCTTTCACAGTTGTATTCCCATTGGTTTTTAATTTTGTACAATGATCAAATGTCAATAGCAGCCGATCATCGTAAACCCGATATTGAATAGGGTTTGGATGATCCGCATTTAATACCGCCCCATACAGATGCTGACTTGCTAGATTTGCCAAACGCTGTCCTACCAAGATCTTTTCTCTGGGATGCACATCCAAAGAATCGCCCACATCGAGTGTCACTGCCATGTAGATACCTGAGATCTGTTTCTCCAGTAAACGTTGAGAGTTTCTAAAATTCCCCCAGGATGGTCTATCTAGACTTGTTAACTGAACAAAGAAGAAGGGCAGATCCTGATGAAAACTTTTGCGCCAGGAAGAAACCAATGTTTTGAAAAGACGCTCGTGAAGTTCAATATTATGCGCATTGCTTTCACCTTGATACCAGAGTATGCCTTTCAACCCTGTGCCCAACCACTTGCTGACCCCCGCTTCAAAATTATAGGCAGGCTGATAAGGATGGCGTTGATTTTTCAGGTTTGAATGGACCAAATTTTGACTGGCGCGCGCTCGGCAGAAATCCTGCAGGAAATCTGATTTTTGCCAGCTATGGATATACGAAGCCAGCAAATCATCGTTTTCCAGGGATTTCCGGTCGATCCAGGATTCCGTATTGGATCCTCCAACGGACAGATCGATAATACCGATAGGAATATGTTGTTCTTCGGTGAGTTTTTCCGCAAATGAATAGGCTACCGCTGAGAACTGTGCTGCTTCATCCGCTGTTGCTTGACTCCAGTTGCCATGGAAATACGTAAGGTCATTCACCTTTTTTAATGTAGTAGAATCCCAAGCCACGGCATCGGTTTCCACTAGATTTCCACTTTTAAAAAGCCGTAGATTCTTTCGCAAAGATGCATTTTTGATCAGCGACTCACTTTTTAAAGCACGAAGAAGCGGAAAAGCCATATTCGATTGGCCGGAAGCCAGGTAAACATCGCCAAAAAGAATATTTTTCAATTCGATGTTCTTTCCACCCGAGCTCACCTTTATTTCATAAGGTCCTCCTGCCCCCATTTTAGGAAGCTTTATCTCCCAAAAGCCATTCTGATTTACATGGGTTTTATAGCTCTTCCGATTAAATATAACTTTGATCTCGGCAGCTGCAGTCCCCTTACCATAGATACGATTTTCCCAGTTACGCTGAAGCACCATATTTGAACCAATCGTTTCGGCCAGCTGCAAATCCTGCTTACTTGGGGTCAATACATGAGCTATTTGTGCTGCAATCAATGCAGCTCCTTGCTTATTTGGATGTAAATAGTCGTCAAAAAGATCTATTCGAGCATGGAGCGGGTTATTGAGGTCGATCAGTCCGACCTGATTATTCTTTGCAATCTGAGGAATCAACATCTGAATCTGGTCATACCAATCTCGCGTACCAGATAGAAACCGGGAATGACCGCTAAAAATAGGAGTCAACCGACAGATGTAAATTTGTACGCTGGGATTAACAGATCGTATGGAATCAATCAGCGTCGCGAAATCTGATGCAAAGGAGTTCTTATAATTCGGCCAATTTCTCGGATCGGTATCATTGAGACCCAGATGTATAATGGCAACATCAGGTTTGAAATCCAATGCTTTCCGATATTCTTCCGTTTTATAATAAGGTCTATGCCCCTCACGTAAAAGCGTAGCCCCTGAATGGCCAAAATTCCTCACTTCAGACCGTTGGCCCAGCAATGCTTGAAGCTGGCTCGGATAAGAATCCTCCACAGGATTGCCAAGCCCATAACCAAAGGTTACTGAGTTACCTATGCAAGCTATTTTAATTCGCCCCTGTCCCAGGGAGACAGAGATCGAGATAATCAAACATAAAAGCAAAGCTCCTTTTTTTGAAATATAGATAGGCATCATGCGATTAAGGATTTCATATTCATGATCTATTAATTCAGGATATAGCTGCGATTACTTTTCCATTGTTTTCGGTTTAAGAAATAGGAGTTGCAACAACAGTGCTAGCAGTACCGCTGCCCCCAACAATGCAAAACCTAACCCAAAATGGCCTTCATCCTTAAATTTCCCCAACCATTGTGTGATCATAGCTCCAGCAAACACCCCCACCATATTCATAAAGCCATAAGCGGTTGCCCGCAAATTTTTGGGAACAACCTGACAAAGAATAGGCATATTGTTGGCATCAAATATGCCAAAACCAATTCCAAAACAGACTGCCGCTCCCACAACAGCAGGTAAGGTCTGGCCTAATCCCAAAAACAATAAAGCAGGTATGGTCAGTCCAAGGCCAATTGCGCTGGTATAAATACGTCCACGGATATGCTTCTGTGCCCAACGGTCACTCAGTATTCCGCCGGCTATAACCCCAATAAAAGATGAGATAGCGATTGTAATCGTAGATAATGGGCCTGCGTTGGCCATTGGGATATTCAGGCTGTCAGCGAACAAGGTTGGAAGCCAATTTTTGATGGCCCAGCCCGGTAAGCTTGGAGCCGCGAAATAAAACAATAGAATCCAGAATGCAACATTGGAAAATAACAGCAATAAGCTTTTGGAAAGAGGTAATTGGCTTTCCGAAGTGCTTTCTTCATCTGAAGACGTATGTTTTTTCTCCATCAATAAGATCGCGAGCAGCAATGCATAACATATTCCGACAATTCCAAACCAATGAAAAGCGGTATGCCATCCTTTTGATGCCGCCAATGTTGCTCCAAAGCCACCTAAGGCTTGACCTGTATAGAGCCCCGTCATATGTAGTCCAATAGCCAGCGATCGATTTTTTCCGGTATGGTAATCGGCGATCAAGGAAAGGGCAGTCGGGATATACAGTGCTTCACTAAATCCCATAATTGCCCGCAATACCAATAGTGTTGAATAATCATGCGCCATCCCCATACCATAAGTAACTGCTGACCACACAAATAGACTACCCACGATCAGCCATTTTCTATTGCTTCTATCAGCGACAATACCAGCGATGGGACTCATAATGCCATATATGTAGAGAAAAACAGCCATCAATACACCAAAAGTTTCGGCACTTTGCAATTGCGGAATATCGACCTCCATCGCATCACGCATGGTCGACAGCATCTGCCGATCCATATAATTCAACAGGGCTACCCCCCAAAGAAGGGCTACAACGAGCCATGGGTAAAAAGATTTATGTCGTAAAGAAGCGATCATTTCAAGCTTTATCAGGTTTATATGAGTTTTATATCTTATTTTTTCAATCCTATTTCTTTGAAAATGTTGCTACTAAAATCTCAGGAGTACGAACGCCAGCCTTAATTTCACCACTGGGCAAAATGATCATGTCATCCCAGACCACAGCTGCTGTAGTAACCGGACCATTCGATGGCAGATCCGCCATCCGGTTCCATTTTTTCAGTTTCAAATCATAACGCCATATTGCTCTACCGAAACCGGGATGATTGATTTGCAATCTGTTTTTAGCATCAATGAGTTTCTGCCTCTTCGAGGGATTCGCTTCCTTTTTAGCGTCAAAGATCAGCGCTTCTACCTGATGGAAGGTATTGCCCCGATCAGCACTCAATAACCATATCCCTTGGTCTGGTAATACACAGGCAGTTCCTGCTGCCGCGAAAAAAGGAATGTCAGTCCGTTTGGACCAAGTACTTCCATTATCGGTTGAGCACCATAGTTCATGGTATAATGTTGAAGGGCTCTCTGGATGAGCCTTTCTTCCGCCAAGCAGATAAAGGCCATTCTGACTATCAGACAACAATTGCAAATGGGAGACCGCATAGGGTAATTTTCCCACACAGCCCCATCCTTTTTCAAGATGTGCTAAATCTAATTGAAACACTTGGTCCGATACCGCATCTTGCATTTCACCTCCAGCAACTAGGAGTTTATTCCCATGAACTACCGCTCCCATATTGGCAAGTGGAACTGGGAGATTCGGATAGTCGGACACTGTAATTTTCTTGGTTGAGCTATCATATTTAATCAATCTACAGGCAGCTGTTTTACCATCAGGAGTCTCTCCTCCTATAACCAGCAATCCATCGGGTAAGCTCAGGCTAGCAGCATATGCAACCGCCACAGAAAGACTATCCTGCGCTGCTAAGCGTAGTCCCGCTCCCTCTTTTCTATAAATAAATACTTCTTTTTGGATCTCTTTCGTTCCGCCTTCCCAGGGTGGTAAATGTGGGAAATTCGCTCCACCGGCAATCAGGAGACAATCACCCGTGACACCAGCTATTGGTCCTGCCAGACCAATATGCTTCTTTCCATCTTGCATAGCTGGCAATGTAATGCCTTTATGCCATTCCAATCGACCAACCTGTGCATGAACAGCACCTGTAAACAGTATTCCCACAATAATTCCCATCCAATGTTGTTTTGTCATATCTATTTATTCTTGAACATACGGTCTATTCTGTAATCTTCATCCTGTCATAGGAACATACGATGTTTATACCGAGATGGAGATCCATATCACTGTGCACAAAACGTCTGAAAACCAAGTTTGTTCACATCGTTCTTAAAGAGCTCAAATTGCTCTGTCGACATATTTTTCACAGGTAGCCTAAATTCACCGCAATCTAGACCAATCAATTTCATATAAGCTTTTCCTACTGAGATACCACCATATTTCCCAAGCAATGTGATCATATCGATGGATTGCTGCTGCAAAACGTTTGCCTTTTCAACATCCCCTTTGTCATAAGCATCGATAAGCTCAAGGTATAAAGGTGCGGCATAGTTATAGGTACTTCCAACAGCACCTTTGTTGCCCAACACTAAGGCAGACAACATATTCTCATCCCTTCCCCATAACATGTCGTACTTGCGATCTGCATAATTCATACAGCTTAGAAAATCCATAAAATCTTCATGCGTATATTTGATTCCTTTAAAATTGGGTATCACTCCATCAATCTTCTTCAACAAGTCGATCATCTGGAAATTCCCGCCGGTCAATACTGGGATATGATAATAGTAGAAAGCCGTATTCGGTGCCGCACGTGCAATTTCGACACAACATTTTGCCAGCTGATCTACGTTGGCGGGTTTAAAATAAGATGGTGACGTAAATGACAAGACATCTACCCCTTCATGCTCAGCCAGCCTAGCCAATTGTTGACATTCTTTGATATTCGTCCCGCCCAGAAGCATCATGAGTGTAAATGCATCATCCTCTTTTGTTAATCTAGCCCAAGCTGTCATCACCGCAACTTTTTCCTCAAAAGTCAACGATACACCTTCTCCGGTAGAGCCACAGATAAAGGCACCCGTTACACGGTTGCGCTTTAACATCGCATAGTATTGCGGAATCAGCTCAAGATTCAATTCTCCGTTTTCATCGAAAGGAGTAAATGGCGCTGCAATTAATCCTGAGATTTTTTGGTTTAGCATATGATATTTATAATTAATATGATCTTATTTTTAAAGAGTAACTAAAACGAAGCGTAACCTTTTGTTTGCACAAGCAGACGGTTATTGGTCAGCGCGTCTCTATTAATTGGCCATAAAAGGCGAAATGATTCTACTACTGGTAATGAAGTATACTTATAAACAAAGCTATCACCCATTCTTCTCAAATCATACCAATATTTCCCTTCACCAATAAATTCCAATTTGCGTTCTTTTAAAATTGCCGCCATAGGATCGCTATCTATTTTCTGATTTGGAAAGCCAAGAATACCTTCGTTATAGTTACTGCCAAAAGCCCTCGCCCTAACCAAATTTATTTCCTCTTTGGGACTTTCCCCAAGTATCACTTTAGCTTCGGCTAGCAGCAAAAGTAAATCTGCATAGCGATAAACCGGAAAATCATTCGTAAACGCTCTAGAGCCTGCATTTTGTTCACCTTGATATTTTTTCAAGAAACAGCCGGCCATATTAAATTTTCCTGTAGCATCTTTTGAATAGGCTGCTTGAATGGATGTATTCTTACGTTGATCCAAATCGTTGTAATCTCGATACGAACGGATACGTGTCGGTGCGCGTAATATTCCGCCATAATTTTCAGCGGTTACGGTGAATTTTCTGTTGGAAAGCGAATCATAATAATTGGCGATAAGCCCCGATTGCGGAACAAAATCGGATATAAAACCTAAGGTCGCTTCATTTAATTGATGACGCGCCACAAAAATCATTTCACTGTTACCACGATTGGTTGAAGAAAACAGGTTGGAAAAATCTGATTGCAGTGACAGTGTGAGATTTGATTTTATTTCTGATAACGCATTTTTAGCTGTTAGTGCAGCATCTTTCCCCCCGCTTCTATGTGCATTCCAAAGATTCACTTCTGCTTTAAGCATTAATGTCGCCGCTTTCGACCAATACGATTTAGTATTCTTCACGGAATAATCCGTTCCAAAAGACGTCAAAGAGCTTTCTAGATCTGAAGCAACAAGCCCTAAAACATCCGAAGCTGGCGAGGCCGCTTTGGCAAGGTTGGTAATATCAATATTTCCAACAGGTTCTGTTTGCAAAACAACATCTCCCCAAGAGCGATACAACTGAAAATAGTAGAAGGCACGCATTCCATAAGCAATTCCTAAATAGTAACCCTTATTTTGTGCTGTTACAATGTCAGTCGTATTGAGTTTGCTGATCAGCAAATTTATTTGATTGATATTCTCGTAAAAAGCACCGAAATTGCTCACTCCCGGATTATCGAGATCCAAATTATGATTCCACATTCTTTCCAGCCCCTGCGGAGCCTCACCTGTAAAAGATGACGTCGTTCCGGGATCATTACCAAAGACCTCACCCTGATATTCCCCTAGAAGCACAAACGCCCGCTCATGGTTCCGAAATCTTGCGTGCAGACCACTAACAAAAGAGTCAAACTGATCGGCTGTCTTCCAATAATTTCCGTCACTAATTGTACTTACCGGATTTAATTCCAGATTTTTATTGCAGGAACTTAATAGGCTTAATCCCATTACCGCTGCCAAGCTCAAGGTTTTTATATTGATTTTCATCGTTTTCAATTGTTAAGATTAAAAGGATAGCTGAACACCTAGAACATAAGATCTCGGTGTGGGATAAGTGCCTAAATATATACCTGTAACCAAATTATTCACGTCTACCGGTGGCTCAGGCGATGGCCCCGAGAATTTTGTGATGTAAAAAAGATTAGATCCGGTAAAATAAATCCGTGCATGCGAAAATACCCGCGATTTTTCGAGCAATGATTTGGGCATGTCATACGAAAGAGTCAGCTCACGTAGGGCCAAATAATCGCCTTTTTCATAAAATCTCGAATTGTTGCTATTCAACACTGCATTGGCATTGTTTCCACGCGTATAATTCTGTTTGGATCCACCTACCTGATCTGCAAAATAGACCTTAGGAATATCAGTTATGGTATTGGTGGGTGACCACGCCTGCTTCTGCAAGTCAATATAATTGAAGGTACCCTGATAATTACCTAATGTTCGTGCGACCAAATCATTGTATATCTTGTGTCCCAGCGCAAACTCCCAATTTGAAAAAAGACTCAGGTTCTTATAGCTTAAATTCGTTGTAAAACCGCCTGTCCATTTGGGGTTGATATTACCAATATAAACTTGATCACGCGAATCGATCATATCATTACCATCGACATCGAGCCAATTGACATCTCCGGGCGTAATTCTTCCATTTTTTCCTACAGGAAGATTTGGCCCGGTAATGCCGGCAATATTATCCGTACGATTTCCTGCAACAGCCATTACTTCAGCATCATCTTTAAATATTGACACCTGTTTGAAAGCATATATATCGCCCAATGATTGGCCTTCTTGATACCCCCCGACCCATTTGATCTGTCCGGAAACCGGATCAAATACTTGCAATCCACCTTGACGATTGTTTTCATTACCATTATTCGGTAACTCCAATATCTTATTTTTCACAAACGCGGCATTGGCTCCGATATTCAAATTAATACCATCAGGATTGCTAAGTACGCGCGTTTGAAGACCAAACTCTAACCCTTTGTTTTGTAGGGTTCCTAAATTGGTATTTATGGATGAGAAACCGATATAACTAGGCAAAGTCAGATCTGTTAAAAGATTTTTGGTTTTTCTATTATAGTAATCAAATAGCAAGGTCACGCGGTCATGCCATAATCCCAGATCCAAACCTATACCAGTCGTTTTGCTCGTTTCCCAAACCAAATTTCCATTGACAGGTTGTGTATTGAGATAACCAGCAGTTCCATTATAGTTCGTTTGCAAGGAATAAGTTCCCTGGACTTCATATCTTCCTAATCCGTTTATATTTCCATTTTCTCCATAACTCAGTCTAGGCTTCAAAGTTGAAATATACTCCGCTAATTTGGTATTCTTAAAAAATACTTCTTGATGAACATTCCAGCCTGCAGAAAGACCTGGAAAAAAGCCCCAACGATGACCATCTGCCAAACTCGATACACCATCCAAACGGTACACAGCATTTAACAGATATTTTCCATCATAATCGTAAGCCAAACGTCCCATGGAAGAAATAATTCGATATTCAGATTTTGAGGATGTATTATTCCCCGCTACGAAAACAGTCGATGCATTAACGGTTGGTATATCGTCTGTAGGCGCATTTTTTCCGTACACCTGCATATAGTCTGTTTTCGTGTTAAAATATTCCGCTCCCAGCATAGCGTTCAGATTATGCTTCTCTCCGAATGTTTTGGTATAATTTAAAATACCGTTGAATTGTGTCTGAAAATCACGTCCTATATTACGGTAAGCATCACGTGAGGTACTCCCTATAGTTTCGGGGTTAGAAAACACATTGGCATAGGTCTGGGTGGATTTTTGAAAAAATTCATTCAATACCTCTTTCATATAGGCATTTCCAGAGACTTTGAAATATAGACCAGGAATAATATCCCATTTTAGGGAACCATTTACCACTATGCGATTCGTTTCATTATTTCTCTCCATACGGCTCAACCAATATAATGGATTCCCATCATTGATGCCGTTGCCTGGATTGGGTCTCGTCTTCGCCTCATCAACCCAGGGATTAAATGTTGGCCAAATAGCCAAATTCCGATATAATGCACTTACTTCAGATCCGCCAACCCCATATTGAGAAGCAGTTGACAAATTGACCGAAGTTACTACCTCCAGATTCGGTTTCAGTTTATATGAACCATTTAGATCGGCAGTATATCGTTTATAATTCGAACCCACGATGATTCCATTCTCATTATACGCATCAAATGCAGCGAAATATTTTCCTCGGTCATTACCGCCGGATACATTCACATAATGATCCTTCGTATACGTATTTCGAAATAGGATATCCTCAACTTCACCCGAATGATCTTTATAAATTATCTGTCCTCCATAAGGGTCGTCAACCAGCTGCCAGCCTTTCGCTAGCAATGGTTCTAAATCTGATGTATATCTACGAATGTCAAAGGAAGATAAATTAGCATTGTCAGTCAACAATCCCAATCCCCTGGAGCCATTAGCTGTCTCTATTGTTTTCCCAGCATTTAAGTACCCCAAACGCGTATAGTAGATATAATCCCCGGCATTCATGTAACGATACCCTTCTCTACGTTGATTAAATCCAGCCGTAAATTTATAGGAAATGTTTGATACACCTGATTTACCTGTTTTGGTTGTAATTAAAACTACGCCATTATTTGCACGAGCTCCATAGATTGCCGTTACAGATGCGTCTTTTAGAAGTTCTATGGATTCTATATTATCTGAACTCACATCATTCATTTCGCGAATGACGCCGTCTATGACCACCAGTGGAGGGCTCGAACTTTTAATTGATGCACCACCGCGTAATTTTAACATCGGGGCTGCACCAGGCGTACCCGATTTGTTTACGACCTGTAATCCAGGTACGGTTCCCTGTAATGCTGTAGCAACATTAGAACGGGGTGTATTTTGTAAAACAGTTTTGTCCACTTTTGCGATAGAACCGGTTACACTTCTCCTGTTTTGTGTTCCATAACCTACCACAACAACCTCATCCATTTGTTCAACCTTGGATTCAAGCTTAATATCCAATTGATTTAATTGCCCAACTTTTACCTCGTATGGTCTATACCCCGTAGACGTGATCACTAAAATAGTATTGGGATTGGTACTGATCGAGAACGTTCCATCAGTACTTGACTGCAGAGATTGATTGGATCCTTTGACCTTTATAGTCACATTTCCAAGCAGTTCCCCTGTTTTTGCATCGGTAATTTTCCCCCGTACCGCATGGTCCTGCGCCTGAGCCAAGAGCAAATTGCCCGTTAATATAGACAAGGTAAGCAGGGTTCGTAATTTTAGGTTTGAATACATATTGGTTTGTATTAAGTATTACATATATACAAATATATAAATTACAAAATGTAAAAAACAAATTTAGATCAAATTATGTATAACATATTAATGACTTTTATTAATTATCTTTGTCTTAACGCGCCCAATGCGCTGTATGGAATATATATATGGAACCGAATTCTTCGCTAATAGAACATCTCAATACAATTGATACGTCTTCACTGGTAGATCGTGCAGAAAAAGAAATCATCAATCTTTTTGTCAATCAAGGCTTAAAAGTTGGTGATGCTTTACCCAAGGAAATTGAATTGGCTGAAACCCTTGGCGTAAGCCGTACAGTTGTTCGAGAAGCGATGCTGCGGTTGCGTATGGTCGGATTGATCGAATCCAAAAAACATCGTGGGGCAGTTTTGACAAGTCCTGATCTCATAAAGCCGCTACGCAAATCACTTTTTCCAACCATCATGGAAAATAAGACCCTACAGGATCTTTTTGAGATGCGCATGGTGCTGGAAGTTGGTATGGCCGATATCCTCTTTGAACATATACAAGAAAAAGATATTGAGGAGCTGGAAGCGATTGTTGCAAAGGAACCGATACAAGCAGATAATACAATTTTTGATATTGAAACTGAAATTGCCTTTCACGGTAAACTTTATGAAATCACGGGTAATACGATCCTTAAAGATTTCCAGAACATGTTGTTGCCTGTTTTTCAATATGTACATAGCAGCGGTCTGCTGACCAGCCCCAGCCCGTCAAAAAGCTTCATCTCACACCGGGGATTAGTCGACATATTGAAAGTGGGCAATGCTGAAGTATTCCGAAATGCGATGCGCAAACATCTTGATAATCATTACCAGCGGCTCTTTTTGTATAAAAAGTCTGTTAGGTAAAAAGCAGCATAGACACATAAAAAAGCCCAATATGCTATTGGGCTTTTTCTTTTAACCGTCTGATTCTAGATGTCTTTATCCCAGATTGAGCCAGGGGTATTTTTTTCGCCTTCCGAATACAGTCCCACTATTAATCCCTTGAAATGAATATAATCAGATTATAAAAGTCATTCAATAGCATAAATATTTTATGTAATACATAATAATCCTTATCTTAGTCGATCATTATAGCCTTTTAAACTTTGCCGGATCAAATAGCGTATAGTTAAAAACAAGGCATACTATTCAATTTAAACCGACAACATAATGAAACTAAGAATCTTTCTATTTTCCCTATTAACACCACTACTCTATAAACATACTTGCGCACAAAAAAGGCCCAATATTGTCATTATTATTTCCGATGATCATGCTTATCAAACAATTGGGGCCTATGGTTCTCCCTACGGAAAAACTCCTCAGATAGATCGCATCGCAGCTCAGGGTGCTCTATTCAAAAATGCCTTTGTCAACAATTCCATCTGCGGGCCATCACGAGCCACCCTTTTGACGGGTAAGTACAGCCATAAAAATGGATTCAAAGACAATGAAACCTCTGAATTCGACTTTAATCAGGATATTTTTGTAAAACAGCTACAAAAGGTAGGCTACAATACCGCGTGGGTCGGCAAAATTCACTTGGGAGACAAACTGCAAGGATTTAATTACTATGATATTCTAGTTGGACAAGGAACCTATTTTAATCCGGACTTTATCAGCAAACAAGGTCGCAGGCGTGCAGAGGGATATGTTTCTGATATCGTAACCGAAAAGGCCATCGATTGGCTCGATACAGTAGATACCAATAAACCTTTTTGTCTAGTCATCGGCCACAAGGCTACGCACCGTACGTGGATGCCAGATCCAAAGGATTTCGGCACCTACGACACCGTAAACTTCGCCTTGCCTGCTACTTTCTACGACAACTACCAAAGTAGACCAGCTGCCGCATTACAGGAAATGTCCATCGACAGGGACATGGAAATGGGCTACGATCTCAAAATGTTCAATTCCCTGGAAGACATGGTGGCCGACGGTAACTTCAAGCGGATGAACCAAGCTCAAAAAGATAGCTACGTCGCTTATTATCGTCCCATTTATGAACGACTAAAGCAGGGCAACTTAACCGGAAAGCAACTCGCCGAGTGGAAATTCAAACGATACATGATTGATTATCTCAACACTGCCCAATCAATGGACCGAAATATCGGGAAGGTATTGGATTACTTAGATCAAAAATCCCTCACAGAAAATACGATTGTAATCTATCTTTCAGATCAGGGCTTTTATATGGGTGAACATGGCTGGTTCGACAAGCGCTGGATGTATGAGGAATCCTTTCGCACGCCAATGCTCATGCAGTACCCAACTTTATTACGTGCAAACTCCAGCATTGATGCTAAAATTGTCAATGCCGATATCGCTCCCACTTTATTGGAGTTAGCTTCTATCAAAAAACCGAAAGATATGCAGGGAGAATCCTTTGTTCATGTGCTGAAAAATAACAAAGAAGAGCATAGAGAAAATCTTTTCTATCATTATTTTGAGAATGGTGAACATGCGGTGAGTCCCCATTTTGGTGTTCGCGACGACCGTTACAAATTGATCCGTTATTATAAACGTATCGAAAACTGGGAACTCTTTGATCTTCAAAAAGACCCCAACGAGCTCCACAACGTATACAATGACCCTAGCTACCAAGCCGTTGTCAAATCCATGAAAAAGAAACTTGTCAAGCAAATGCGCCAATTTGACGACATAGAAGCAGAAGCAATTTACAAAATCAACATCGACCATTAATATCCTGAGGGTATCCGATCTATTGGATGCCCTCTCAAACTTCTTTTCCTCCTTCGATCTATTCTGCCAAGGGCAATGAATTCATTGTAATATGATTATCATTCGGAGAAATACGCTTAAAAAATTCAATAAATAAAATTCAATAAATAAAATTCGCAATCGATTGTCTGAATCAGAATACGCAAAATTATTGGGGCAGTCAAGGCAATAGAACATATTTTGGGAATTCACTTACACTGAAACAATACTTTATGCTGGGTTATATTCATAAATTTAATATTGTAAAAACAAAGAAGTAGCTAATTTAAGATCCGAACCGTGTCTACAAGATATATTCTCGGGGATTAAATCAATACCTTTTCCTTTGCAAAGAGGTAATTTGAGCGCTGGTTTAAACCTTGTTATATATCCTTTAGATCTCTTTGACAACATTTATGCGTTAACGTTGCTATCTGCCTGTTCTTTCGTTGCTATTTGTTTACTATAAGACCGAATAATAAGTAACGAAACAGCAAAGGATAGGCAAGGAAACAGCAGAGAAATAGCAAACCAATACGCCGGCAATACAAACGGAGGTTGCAATAACAAGCAAGAAAATGACCTTTACAATCTTTCAATACTTGCTATCTTATTTTTCATATCTTCCAGTTCAGTACGTGATACCTTTTGCTTTTCAGAATAACTATTGGAATGTTGCTCGCGCAATTTACGTAGGCCTTTTCGGCTATCCGCTTCATAATCGTTAATCTCAAAGGTCACAGAATCTGTTGTCAAATTGGCTATACGATAAAGTGTACGCATCGTCTTTCCATCTTTTGCATAGGAAAGTTCATACACATCGCCAACTTTTGGATCTTTCAGGTATTTTTCTTTCTTTTTTGCACCAGAAATCCCAGCTATAACAATAGCAGCTACTAAAAGTCCAATCAGCATTAATCCCGCAAAATAACCTATAGGTGTTTTACGGACAGTTCCTGGAGACAAGGATTGAAGTGTCTGGGGATTGATTTCAGATTGGTAACTCAACTTTTTGCAATGATTGCAAATCGTAATAATCTGCGCGGAATAGGGAAATATGGGTATCCAAAAAATATGAAAGTACTTAATCTGTCTATAAGCAAGGAGAGACTGAGCAGTGCCACAATAATCACAGTTGCCAGCTGCCGATTGCGATTTGTTGGTTAATACCTTGGTTCGTGTGCCAAAAATAATCATAGTATAATGCGTTTTAATTCTGTATAATCGGAATACAAGAATGCTGCCCATTCCAAGCAGAATATACAAGGATTTACAATTCGTAGGCCGGCGTTTACGATTCGTACCTACTAATCAATATACTGATAGGCAACATATTGCAAAGTCCAAATGGAAACGTTCCGCAAAAAAGTACTTCCATTTTTCCTCATTACCGCATTAGCTCGTCTATATTTAATCATTCTGACTCAAAAATTACAAAAAACAAAAAAACAAAGTATAGTTATCAGGTAGATTTTATATATTTGCATTAACATTTTTTAACACATGATACAGCATACACACTATACCCTTGAAAAACGAATGCCCTAAGGGGATGTTTTACAAGTAAATTCAAATATCTCCTACAACAAATATCAATCAACGAATTCATCTATTTATATTAATATGGCAAAAAACAACATAAACTTTGTCGTTATGGCCGCGCTTTGCTTAAGTTCTAGCGCACTATACGCTCAAACCACTATAAAAGGAAAAGTAGTCGACAACAACAATAATCCAATTCAAGGGGCTACCGTTACCGAAACGACCAGTAAAAAACAAGTACAAACGGACGCTAACGGGTTATTTGATCTCCCTTCAACAGGGACTTCACGTAGTATTCAGGTTCAATACATAGGCTTCGATTCCAAAACTGTTCAAACCAACCCAACTGGGCTGACTACAATCCAACTTTTACCTTCAACAGCCTTATTGGATGAAGTTGTGGTCACTGCATTGAATATTTCGAAAGAAAAGAAGACGTTGGGATATTCTATTCAGGAACTAAAGGGAAAAGATCTTTCCGAAGCTAAAGAAAGTAATCTCGTAAACTCCTTAGCTGGAAAAGTTGCCGGTGTTCAGGTAACAAATAGTCAAGGAAATATGGGTTCTTCGAGAATTATTATCCGTGGAGAAACCTCCATTGCCGGAAACAATCAACCTTTATTTGTGATTGACGGAACTCCCGTGGATAACTCTCAGTTGGGGACCAGCGGCAACCGTGATTATGCCAATGCAATCTCCGATATCAATAGTGAAGATATTGAATCGATCAGTGTGCTCAAAGGGCCCAATGCGGCCGCATTATATGGTTCAAGGGCCGCTGCCGGTGTGATTTTGATTACGACAAAATCTGGAAAAAAACGTAAAGGATTGGGGATAAACATCAATTCAAATAATACGATTGAACGAATTGCGGTTCTGCCCGATTATCAAAATGTATTTGGACAAGGTGCCGATGGAAAATTCAGCTATGTCGATGGTAAAGGTGGCGGTATCAATGATGGTGTGGATGAAAGCTGGGGGCCAAAAATGGATGGCAGACTCATCCCACAATTCTATTCAAATGGTGAAGCAGTACCTTTCTTGCCACATCCAGATAATGTACGGAGTTTCTTCGGAACTGGCAGAACATTAAACAATGGAATATCAATTGCCGATGCTACAGATAAGATTGACTATCGTTTTTCCTATAACAATAGTAATCAAACAGGAGTTATCCCAAATTCTTCCATTGAAAAAAACAATTTCAACATCAACACCCGTTATAAAATTACGGAAGATCTAACACTTACGGCAAATGCAAATTATGTACGTACAAATTCAGGTAATTTACCAGGTGTAGGAGGTTTCCGCTCGAACGGCTATATGCTCCAATTTACTTGGTTTGGCAGACAGGTCGATGTTTCCCGTCTAAAAAATTATCGGGATGAAAATGGTAATCTAGTCAATTGGAATAACAGCTATTATAGCAATCCATACTTCATCGCAGAAGAAAACACGGTACAGCAACAACGCGACCGAATTTTTGGAAATGTTGGTTTAAATTATAAAATCAATGAGTTTTTGACAGCAAACTTCCGTACTGGTAATGATTATTACACCGATAGGCGAAAAATAAGGATTGCCTATGGCACCAATGGTACACCCTACGGTTCCTATGAAGAAGATGCTTACACAGTAAATGAAAATAACACAGAATTTACATTAAATTACAATAGACCACTTTCAACAGACTTTACATTAGATATATTGGCGGGAAGCAATATACGTAGCCAATCGCGGCAACGCAACAACCAAAAGGCTCCCCGTTTAGCTGTTCCTGAAGTATATACATTAGCAAACTCTAGAGATGCCTTGATTTCAACAGGTGAATACAGCCCATTGAAAGCTTACAGTATTTTTTCATCGGCACAATTAGGTTACAAAAATTATGCTTTTTTGAATCTAACAGCTCGAAACGACTGGTCTTCTACTTTGCCTGTTGACAATCTTTCGTATTTCTATCCATCGGCAAACGCAAGTATCGTACTGACAGATGCGTTCCCTATTCAAAGGGATATATTGTCTTTCTGGAAATTACGGGGAGGTTGGTCCAAAGTAGGTAAAGACACCGATCCGTTTAACCTAATTGATTCTTACCTTTTTAGCGCGCCTTATGGAAATAGCCCACAGCTATCTGTCAATGACATCAAGAAAAATCCAGACTTAAAACCCGAAACGACTACCTCAACTGAACTAGGTACCGAACTGGCTTTTCTAAAAAACAGAGTGCGTTTAGACTTGAGTGTATATGACATCAATAGTATCAACCAGATACTAAGTGTAGATGTGAGTCCTTCTACAGGCTATAAAAAACAGCTTGTCAATGCCGGAAAGATCAACAATAAAGGGCTTGAAATTCAACTTGGCGTTACTCCGCTAAAAAAAGAGGATTTTCAATGGGACATCAATGTCAACTTTGCAACAAATAAAAGTAAAGTTGTAGAATTAGACGACGCCGGATTATTACAAAGTTATACGATCGGATCATCAGGAACCGTGCAAGTCTTGGCCGCAGTCGGAAAACCTTATGGAACTCTTTACGGAACTGGCTTCTTACGAAATGAAGCGGGTCGCCTTATCGTGAACGCCGACGGGACACCTGCCACTGACCCAGTGAATCACTATTTTGGCAAATTTACACCAGACTGGTTGGGCGGTATTACAAATCAATTCCGTTACAAAAACTTTGATTTAAGCTTTTTGATCGATATCAAGCATGGAGGAAAACTATACTCAGGTACAAATGCGACCGGTACAGGCACTGGCGTGTTGGCCTCTACTCTCCCAGGAAGAGATGCTGAACATGGTGGATTGAACTATACGATTAACGGAACTACATATGATGATGGTATTATCGTAGATGGCGTAAATGCAGACGGTTCAGAAAATACGAAAGTTGTATCGGCACAACAATATTATAAGACGCTATATAGAACCAATGAAGCAAATGTATTCGATGCGTCTTATGTTAAATTGCGCGAGGTAAAACTAGGTTACCAATTGCCAAATCACTGGATTTCCAAAATAGGCTTTCAAGGAGCTTCATTCTCTTTAGTAGGTCGAAACCTGTGGATTATCCATAAAAACGCACCCAATATTGATCCAGAGACAGCCTTTAATACGGGCAATGCACAAGGCTTGGAAAGCTTGCAATTACCTACAACAAGAAGCTTTGGGTTCAATTTAAACCTAAAGTTTTAGGAAGATAAGTGTAAACACCGTTGGCATCAGATAATTGATAAACAAATAACGATTCAAAAATGAAAATAAACAGCAAACATATAGCAGGACTTTTTCTCTTACTGGGCCTAACTACGTCCTGTAAAGATGAGTTAGCAAAAGTAAACCAAAATCAGAATGAAGCAGAAACTCCTCAACCCGCCTATCTGCTAACTAGTACGATTAAGACGACAACTGATAGCTACTGGGGCATAAGTAATAACCTTGCTTCTAGCCTCCTGTTTGTCCAGCATTGGGCTAGGATACAGTACACGGACCCTGACCGTTACATTTTTACAAACAATGATTTTAACGAAGGCTGGTCTACCTGGTATTCGAAAAGCATTAGCCAATTGAAAATAATTCAAAAACTGGCAACAAACACGGACAACAACAATTATAAAGGTGTAGCAATTGTTTTACAATCTTGGGTATTTTCCTTACTTACGGATGCCTACGGTGAAATTCCCTATACAGAAGCGGGAAATATCGACCTATACTTAACACCCCATTACGATACACAGGAAAAAGTATACACTGGTTTATTGAACGATCTCAAAAATGCTCAAACTTTATTAAGTACGAGTGGAAAAAACATTGAAGGAGACATCATCTATAATGGTAACATTGCGCAATGGAAACGTTTTACCAATGCCTTACGTCTACGCATAGCCTTACGAATTGCAGATCGATTACCAAATCTTTCCAAAACAACACTACAGGAGATCGCTGCAGAAGGAAGCGGATATTTTACCTCAAATACTGATAATGCATTACTCGTTTATCGCGATGCACCTTATCGTAATCCTGTCAGTGCCTCTTTCGAAGCAAGAGAAGACTATAGAGTCAGTAAAACAATAATAGACAAACTACGTTCATTAAACGATCCCCGATTGGGCATTTATGCGGATACGACCACTACCTCTACGCCAGAAAAATATATTGGGGTACCAAATGGTTTAACAGCGAGTGATGCAAGTAATTTAGGTTTCGCACGTACCTCAAGACCCGGTATTTATTTTAGAGACCCACATGCTCCAGCAGTAATCTTAAGTTATTCGGAAACACTTTTTGGTCTGTCTGAGGCTGTAAGCCGAGGATTTATTACAGGCGACGCTGAAAACTATTACCAGCAGGCAATCCGCGCCTCTTTGGAGCAATATAATATCAGTAATGAACTAATTGTTAACTACCTCAATCAAGCATCTATCAAATTCGACTCCAAAGTATACAAAAAATCGATTGGAGAACAAAAATGGATCGCCTTATATGGACAGGGGCTTGAAGCCTTTGCTGAATGGCGTCGATTAGATTACCCACAATTAACAGCTGCCAAAGCAGGAGCTTTAAGCGGAAAAATTCCGTTGCGTTTTTTATATCCCGGCACAGAACAATCACTTAACGGAGCAAGTTATCAAGAAGCTATCGCACGTCAGGGCAGCAATACATTGTTAACCAAACTGTGGTTTGATGTAGAGTAAAACACCGATAAAAATTATATCAAAGAGCGGAAGAAGTTTGTTTTTCCGCTTTTTTGTTCTATAGATTTCTTATCTTAGTAGGGCACTCTAAAGAATAACATGTCATGGATGATCAAACATTAGACAGAATAGACCAACTCAGCGAAGAAGGAAACATACATTGCGATGAAGGCAACTATCAGGAAGCAATCCGGGTGTGGACCGAAGCATTGGATCTAGTCCCTAGTCCACAAAATGTTCACGCTGAAAGTCTTTGGCTTGAAGCCTCTATAGGAGATGCCTTTTTCTTACTGGACGATTTTGGCAATGCCCTCTCCCATTTTGAAAAGGCAAAACACAATATTATCGAGAATGCATACGAAAACCCTTTTATCATGCTGCGCTTGGGGCAATGTTACCTCGAAGACAATAATAGTGAGCTTGCCCAGGAATATCTTCTCCGTGCTTATATGATGGAAGGAAGAGACATTTTCGAAGATGAATCACCTAAATATCTAACATTTATAGGTAATAATGTCGATTTGGATTGATACTCATCCGTCAAAGCGAATCGATGACTTCGCCTACTTCCATGGGGAGATCGGACTCAAGAATTGAGGCTCCTTCTGCAAATACAGCCTTATATTTTTCAGCGCGTTCTGCTTTTGTATTCAATTTATCGTAAGTAGGTGCAGCCGAAATCATACACATCACGCCCTTACTGTTGAAAAATTGATACATCGCCTGATTGGCATTCTTAAGTTCTGGGCCGATATACACGATCATACGGTCATACGGTAATCCAGAAGCTTTAAATTTTTCTAAAGCAGCCTGATCTTTAATATGCATAGACATATACTGCTCAGGGTTCTGCTTCAAATAATAGCTCGCCTGCTCAACATTATGTACCGTAACCCACACCCAACTGTAAGCATGATACTTTTTCAGTATTGCTGCGGTAGCTGTCAGCGGTAGGTCTTTCTTGTCAAGGTTCAGAATAGTTTTACCTTTTGCCCATTGAATGACTTCATCAAGTGTGTTAATACCATATCGGGTAATATTTCCTGCCTGATCCTTTAATTTCAGCTTGCGCAATTCATCCCAAGTATAGTCCGATACTTTTCCTTTTCCATTTGTGGTTCGATCCAATGTCGCATCATGCATCAAGATAGCAACACTATCCTTGGTGTAACGCGGATCAATTTCAAAAATAGCTGGTGTCTTTTGCAATACGGACTCAAATCCCGCAATCGAATTTTCAGGAAGTCCTGCCTCAATTGTCCCCCGATGGCCGCTTACTATCTTTTTATCTACAGAATACCTAAAATAATCGCGCATCGCCTGCGGAGATTCAAACTGTAGCGAGTGGATTTTTTGCCCAAAGACTACAGAGCAGGAGCATACAAAAAGGAATAAAAATGTTCTTTTCATTAATTTATCATTAGAGACAAGTTGATCAGCCGAAACTATCAAACAGGACTAAATTAACTATTCAAGATCAATAAATCTTTAACAGGCCGTTCAATTAATGTAAACAGCCAATCCATTGAATCACGCTCCCCCATCGGAAAAAAGCGCCTAATCTAATTTTATAGCAGCCAGCAATTAAATAATGTACCAAATCAGTCTGAGAATCATAGAATAACAACTAAAAAAAAATCAAAAAAAAATAGGAGATAGATGTTAAGACAAATATAAAATAACCTATATTTGCGCATTAATTTATATTTGATCTAAATAAATTACCATGAAAAACAGAACACGCTATACGATGTTCAGCAGTGGAATACTTTTGCTTTTAAGCGCACAACTTCATGCGCAAGAACTATCCCTAATCGTAAAAGACAGAGACAACAAACCTTTAAGTCAAGCCAATATCAAAATTGACGGTAAAAGTGCTGGCTATTCCAATCAATTGGGACAATTTACTTTTGCCAAAAAACCTTCAAACAATCCGGTTCAATTGCGTGTTTCTTACACCGGTTTTTCAACGGTTGAAAAAATGGTTAATTTAGATACGGTTCAACGGCCTTTATTATTTCAGCTAAGTTCCACTCAGGTGTTAGACGAAATTATTGTGACTGCTGGGCGTAAACCAGAGAGTATCTCAACCGTTCCCTCTTCTGTTTCTATCTTAACAACAAAGGAAATCGAAGCACAGAGTCAAATTAGTACCAACCTTTCTACCATTTTGGGTAATACGATTCCTGGTCTGGGAACCTCGACCAATAAAGCGACCAATTCCGGACAGACACTGCGAGGAAGGTCCGTATTGGTTTTGATCGATGGGATTCCACAATCTACACCTTTGATGAATGGACAACGCGACCTGCGGACCATTGATCCGAGTGTTATTGAGCGGGTTGAAGTTATCAAAGGTGCCACATCAATATATGGCAATGGATCTGCTGGTGGTATTATTAATTACATTACGCGCAATCCATCAAAAGACGCGGCTCCTATCCAAGGAATCACAAGTTTGCGAACAACATTCAACCCTGTCCATAGTGCAGGCACGATGGGATACCGTGTAGGACAGACATTTTACGGGCAAAAAAACAGATGGAATTACACCGTCAGCGGTTCGGCTGATTACGTTGGTCTACAGCGTGATGGCGACGGCACACCTCTTGGTCAGACAGACGGGCTTTCCAATACCTATCAGTACAATGCCTTCTTAAAAGCAGGTTACCGTATCGACAGCAGTTCAAATATAACCGCAGTTTACAATTTCTATAGAAGCAACCAGCATAACAGATACATCAGCCAAACAGGTGTATATGGACAGACTCCAACGATCGGCGTTAAAGGCGAAGATCCGGGCAAACCTGCAGGAACTCCCTACAACCACAATGCCATGCTGACCTATACTAAAAGTAATCTATTCGCCTCGACATCTTTAACTGCTTCTGCATACTACAATACATTTCGATCCATGAATCGTTATGTCGAGAAAGCTTCAGCATGGTATGGCCCGGGACAAACACAAATCAATTCGGAGAAAAAAGGCCTACGCGTTAACCTAAATACCCCTTTTCAGGTATTGGGTTCCAACGCAGACATTACCTATGGTATAGATTTGTTAAATGATGTTACCGACCAGAATTTAACCGACGGAAGGGTCTATATTCCTTATATGAACATGCTAAATGTTGCCCCCTACGCCCAGGTAAAAATTGATTTTCTAGAAAATTTAATCTTTAAAGGCGGTGTTAGATACGAAAACGCAACCGTCAAAATCAAAGATTTCAACACCATTGCCACAGGCCCCAATAACGAAGGAAGCATCGCCGTAAAAGGTGGTAAGATTCCTTACAGAGGAGCAACCTTCAATGCAGGCTTGCGTTACAATAAATACGCAATCTTTAATCCATTTGTTAGTTTCTCACAGGGTTTTGCAATCAATGAACTCGGCCGTATCGTTAGAAGGGCAACCGACAATGATTTAGACAGCTTAAAAACTGATCCTATTATTACCAATAACTATGAAATAGGATTTTCCAGCAATTATAGCATTTTTCAACTTTCCGCATCTTATTACTATAGTACATCCAAAATGGGCGTTGAGCTCGTCGATATTGGGGGTTACCTGATGCCACAACGTCTTCCGGAAGATGTGTATGGATATGAAATAGCCTTGAGCGCTACTATTTCCCCACAATTAACCATCGGTGGTACCTATGCTTATGTGGAAGGTAAATCCAAAAAAGAAGACGGTACGAAATCCTACCTAAATGGTTCACGTATTTCACCAGACAAAGCGACAGGATACATCTATTACACACCGATCAAACCACTGACGTTCCAGCTTTTCTGGGTGCATACCGGATCGCGGGACCGTTTTCTTCCTAACGACAAAGGCTTATACAAAAACAGCGAAGGCCCCGTTAAAACGGTTGATCTGTTTAACTTAAATGGCAACTACCAGGTAAACAAGCAATGGTCGATCGGTATGGGAATAGAGAACTTATTTAATAAAAACTACTACCCTGTAGTCAGTCAATACCGTGCCTTGAATGAAGAATATGTAAAAGGACAAGGTATGCTGGCTTCATTTAATATCAATTACAAATTTTAACATGCTAAAATCTGTCATCCTTTGGTTGCATAAATGGCTGGGTATAATTACCGGTCTCGTGGTCTTCATCCTAAGCCTGACAGGCTGCATATACACCTTTCAGGATGAACTCAAACTCTGGGCTTATCCTGAAAAGTATTTTATAGCCGAAACCAGCCACTCAGTAGTTCCGCTACCATTAAGTACACTTATTTCCAATGCCCAGAAAAGCCTCGAAAAGGGACAAAAGATTACACGTGTAGACCTCTACCCTACTCAAGGCCGTACCTGGGTATTCCGCGCCATAAAAACAGATGAAAAAGCTTTTGGTCACTGGAATTATTACCGTTACTACAAACGGGTATTTATCAACCCCTATACTGGGCAGGTACAACAGATAGAAAACTCAAAAACAGAATTCTTTCAGCTGGCACTTCAGCTTCACCTAAATCTCCTTTTGGGTAAAAAGTATGGTCACCCGATTGTCGCCTGGTCCACGGCAATTTTCGCGCTGATCTTACTAAGCGGAATCGTGCTTTGGTGGCCTAAGAAATGGAAGGGAAAGAATCTCAAAAGAAGTTTTTGGTTAGACACTAAAGTTAAATGGAAGCGACTGAATCATGACCTTCACAACGTCATCGGCTTTTACAGTTTATTGATCGGATTGATTTTTGCCGTAACAGGGCTTGCTTTTGCCTTTCCAGGTTTCAAAAAGACATATATCGCTACATTCAATTTATTGCAGCCTCTGCCCGGGGACGCCACAATCGTCTCGCCGATACCATTGCCTGCTGTAGAAAAAAAGTTTCAAGACAACGCGCTTCGATATGCTTTGACAAACTACCCAGATGCTGAAATGATGTCCATCCGACTGAAAAAAGAAACCGAAACAGAAATGGACATCCAGGTGCGGCATGATGAAAAACGAAGCGGTACATTTGACTGGCTTTATTTTGACAGAAAAGACAATAGCCTACGAGAAATCAAGTCTAGCGAAAAGCTACATTATGGTGATAAATTGGGCGCCCTTAACTATGATATTCATACAGGCGGTATCGCCGGCATGGGGACAAAAATAATCGCTTTTATCGTCAGTCTTTTTTGTGCATCGCTGCCCATCACAGGTTATGTGATCTGGCTAAACAAAAGCAAAAAGAAAAAGAAAAGGTTATCAACATAATGTGGATAAGTACTGTTAATAACCTAACTTTTCTTTTAAACAGGTTTTCAACAGCGTTATTAACATAATGTGGAAAAGTCAATGTTAGCCAGACATTCTTATACTGACCACATGCGAGAATAACCAGTAAACAGGCAGGAGAAACACATAATCCTATAAAAAGAGAATCCGATACACATAAGTACACCGGATCTCTTCAATAACAAACCAACAATCAATATACTAAAGATTCGGGTTCCGAACCGTTTCTTCATAAGGAATGGAAAATAGATAGTATGGACTATTTGCCACGAAATCAGAACCATTAGGAAATTTAATGACACGATGCCCCTGACCATTTACCAGCTTAGGTTTACCATCAGCGCCAACAATCTCCACTTGAATTGGTTTACCTTCTCCGTCAACATATGATTTCCGTACCACCTTTCCTTGCGTCCTCAGGATATCTGATAAAGCAAATCCTTCACCCCAAAGCTCCTTACGTCGTTCAATCAAGATCGCAGCAATTAATTGATCTGTATCATTTCCCGAAAACAGCTTTGCATTCCTAGCTGTACGCAGCTTATTCAAGGCTGCTACTGCTTTATCGTTTTCACCGGCTCTTGCATAACCTTCAGCCGCAATCAAAACCATTTCCGAAGCGCGCATGTACACAATGTCACCGATCAAATTTGATTTAAATTTAAACTTCTTATACCGTAGAAATCCTTCCCGACCCGGCAGATTATCCCATTCAAATAAGGCATAACGGACATCGCCGGTATCGAATAGATCTTTAAAATAGGGATCAGCCATAAAGCTATAGTAATAAGAACCTGCCGATGACACATCTAGATAATGAAATGCATAACTTGCGACGTTCTGCTCATTCGTTTGTTGATGTCCCCAAATCCACTCTTTATTTCCAAGATCATTGAAACCAGCCTGATAATCCGAAGCATTCATTAAGTCATAGTTTTTCACTGCTTTTTCAGCATATTCGGCGGCCAATGCCCACTCACCCACCTGCAGATAAGTTCGGGCAAGCAAACCATACACAACCTCTGCATTGATCTCATATTTATCACTTCTGCCTGCAGAAACCAACAAGCCTTCACTATCTTTTAGATCTTTCAAAATCAATTCATACACTTCTGCCTGGGTTGATCTCGATTTTCCTTCAGTCGACAATGTGCTTGGTTCGGTATAAATCGGTACCGATTTCGCATTTTTATCCTTTAGAAAGCTAAACTGGTAAAACGTTGCCAGATTTAAATAGGAAAAGGCGCGCAAAGCTTTTGCTTTTCCCTTTAATACATTCTTGGCTTCAGCAGATCCTTCAGCACCATCTACCTTCGCAATGACATTGTTCATGTTATCGATCACCTTATACAGCATAATCCAAAAAGAATTGACACGATTAGATCGATTATTTGTTAATTCCGTGAAGGCATAAGCATCGCGATAGCCATATTTAGTTGTCACCGCCACATCACTACCCATCGCATCACTTGTACGCATTACTGCCGTATAGCCGGGATTAGCGTAAGTAAAGTAGGTATCATTTAAGTACTTCCAGGTACCGTTGATCACAGTAGCAACATTGTCGGTATTTTTAAACACTTCACCTTCCGGTACGGAGGTCGTCGGACCCAACTCAAGCGCATCTTTACATGATGCGTTTACCAGGGAAAGCGCCAATACAATATATATAATTTTTAATTTCATGATTTTCCTTTAAATTCTCAGATTAACAATACACCCTTAAAAAACAAGCTGAATACCACCAGATATTGTTCGCATTGCCGGATAACGGAAATAGGTCGCTCCATTTACCGTCTGCTCTGGATCCATCCCCTGATGCCCATAAAATGTCAATAAGTTTTCGGCAGTTGCAAAGACGCGAAGTTTTTCTACCCCAATGCGTTTCAATAAATCTGATGGCAGTCTATAGCCCAAACTCACATTTTTAAGCCTGGCATATGTACCACTATAAAGAAAACGCGTAGAGGCTGAAGTCCAATTCAGATTGTCGGTAGTCAACTTAGGTACATCCGCTTGCGTATTTTCAGGCGTCCAGCGCTCGAGGATCTCCTTGGACCAGGCACGTCCCGGATTATTGCCGCTATGCATAAGCTGAATGTAATCGTTATCCAATATCTTTCCACCCAAACTAAAACTCAACAGAGCAGACAAATCAAAATTTTTGTAGGTGAAACTATTTTGAATCCCACCGACAAGATCCGGCAGTGAGGTGCCTGCAATAAAATTACCGGCCTTACTGTATTCTGATGTTTTTTCTCCGGTTTTATTGCCATCCTTATCTGCGGTATACCACTGTGGTAAACCATTTTCAGGATTTACACCCGCCCATTCCGGCAAATAGAAATCATAGATGCTTCCACCCACCCGCAGCAATTTATTACCGGTGATGATGGATTTATTATCTTTGGGCAATGCTGTAATCTTGTTTTTATAATGCGAAAGATTGACATCCAGATTCCATTTAAAATTGTCATTCTGAACAGGTACTGTACGAATATCGACATCAATACCTGTATTTTTCAACGCGCCAATATTAGCATCGTAGCCTGTATAACCAGTCGAATAAGCCATTGGCATTGTAAATAGCAAATCCTTGCTTCTGCGGTTAAAATACTCTACACTTAACGACACCCGATTCTCAAAGGCGGATACATCAACCCCAACATTCAAGTTCAGATTCGACTCCCATTTTAGGTCAGGAGTAGCCAACCTACCGGTATAGGTACCGCCCTTACCCAAGCTGTTGGCAATGGTGTAAAGTCCTTTATAAGCATAGTAGGTTCCCAGATTATCATTTCCCTGCCCACCATAACTTGCTCTTACAGTCAGCTGATTCAACGTTGTGTTATCCTTCAAAAACTCTTCTTGTTTCAGCTTCCAGGAGCCACCTACAGACCAGAATGTCCCCCATCGTTTATCCGGAGAAAAACGGGATGATCCATCGGTCCGTAGCGAAGTCGAAAAATAATACTTGTTATCATAGTTATACTCCGCTCTTCCCAAAAAACTCAACAATCTATAATCAACACTAGATCCTGTAAAATTATTGAGCTGCGATGCAGCAGCCGGCTCATCAAAGTAAGGAAGTACAAACTGCTGTCGGCTACCATTTATATTACTGCTGTTAAAATCATAGTATTCCTGTCCGGCCAGCACATTGAGGGAATGTAAACCAAACTGCCTTTCGTAAGTCAGTAAGTTATTCCAGGTCTGTGCAACAGTACGTACATTTGAGCGATATACATAACCTCCGGTGTTCACACCATCGCCCAACAATGGATTGGTATAATCGTGTGTATTCCCATTGAGATAATCTAGACTATACGTCGACTTAAATTTCAAATTTTTGGAAAACAACACTTCAAGATACGTTCGGGCGGATAGATTTTCCCGACGGATATCATTTCTATCCAAAGGAAGAGATGCAGCTAGATTATTACGTGGAGTCGCACCACTGGGACGATATTCTCCAAAATCGTAAATTTTATTTCCCGCTCCATCAAGGACATATGAGCCATCCGCATTCCGCTCATAGTACGGATAAAATGAAGGGACTAATCTTGTGAAATTGATGATGTTAGCCGTATTACTATCTTCAGACTGCGGATATTTTTGCTGGGTACTGCTACCGCCAATATTTAGTCCGACATTTAACCAGGATTTGACTTTGCTATCAATATTCGCACGCAGATTATATCGTTTAAAACCTGATTCAATAGCAATTCCTTGGTCATTGAGATAACCTCCTGAAATGTAATATGTACTTTTTGCACTACCGCCACTAAATCCAAGATCCGCCTGCGTACGTACTCCTGTACGCTGTAGGACATCCGTCCATGGATCATTCCAAAGCGTTTTCGCTCCGGCTACCAATTTACCATCTACTCCGACCGGCTGTGGGTATTGACTTCCGTAAGGGTTGATATTTAAATCTGTCAAAACTGTTTTACTTGCATTTGAAGCAGCTTGCTCCGCTGTCAATCCATTCGACAAGTTTTTATTCCTGAGGGCTTCCCAATAAAGCTGGAAATATTCATCTGTAGACACTTGATCATAGTCACGGACCGCCCGTGTTGAATACCCCTGTGTAAAATTGAGATTAATCTTGGTATTGTCCGAGGTCACGCCCGACTTCGTCGTAATAATAATCACTCCATTTGCTCCTCTGGAACCATAAAGTGCACTAGATGCCGCATCTTTTAAGACAGATATAGACTGGATATCATTCGGATTGATGGAGTTTATATCACCAGCGTAAGGACTTCCATCCAATACGATCAAAGGTGCACTAGATGCGTTAATCGACCCAATGCCTCTAATGCGGATGGCGGCCTCTGTCCCCGGCTGTCCGGAAGAGGCAACGGACTGCAAGCCCGGAACCTGACCTTCCAATGCTTTGGTAATATTTGATACTTGTCTATTTTCAATCGCTTTGCTGCTTACTGTACTTACCGAGCCCGTAATACTCGTACGCTTAGCAGTACCATAAGCAACCACAACGACCTCTTCCAAATCTGTACTTGATGGTTTTAACAATAAAGTCAGGTTTGTGCCGCTAGGTTTTACCCGCTGAGATTCATACCCCACAAAGGAAAATTCCAACGGAGGTAGTGCATCACCAGTCACATTAAGTGTAAATTCACCTGTTGCATTCGTTAGGGTCCCTTGATTTTGGCCGGAAATCCGGACATTTACACCAGGAAGTGCCTGTCGGGTATTGGCATCAACAACTTTCCCCTGTATAGCCCGCTGCTGAGCATAGAGCCGGTTCATATTGACACCAGACAATGCTATCGCAGCAATAGGAATGTATTTAAATTTTGCGTACATATAAAGGATGCTTTAATAAATAAGTTAAGTGTGATTAAATACAAAAAGCGTGATAACCTTTTGCTTAAATAAAAACTACATATTCAATAGATTTTATTTGAACGCAAATATATAACAAAATCTATTGAATTACTAGATTTTGTTAAAAAAACAGAAAAACACTATTAGAAAGCTATTTAATTTAAGAAAATCTTAGAAAAGAATTATTTAGTTAGCTAACTTACTATTATTGATCAAGCCATCTTTGAAAATTTGGGGAGCGTTCTTCGCTGACAATGACGACAATACCTTCGGGGGTCGCTGGTATTAATTCTAACTTGATCCGATTTCTGCTAATCTTTAACATGGACTGGATCGCATCGATCCGAACGAGAAATTTTCGATTGATCTGGAAAAAGACCATTGGGTCTACCTGTGTGACCAGATGGGTGATGGTATCTTCAATAATATAAGCGATGCCGGAATCTTTTTCGACCGCGTACAATTCTTTGTCTTCGGCCATAAAATAAGCAATATCAGCAATGGCAAGCGATTTTAAAAAATTGCCATATTTCACTAGAAAACGCTGTTTAAGCCGCGGTTCGACTTTGGGCAGTAGCGGCTCGATACGATTCATTACCTGGGCCAGCTCATCGCTGTCAAATGGTTTTAACAAATAGGCATAACCCTTGTTTTGATAAGCCTCCAAGGCATATTGTTCGTAAGCGGTTGTAAAAATAAGTGGAACATCGATAGTCACCTGCTTGAAAACCTCAAAGCTCAGTCCATCCATGAGGTGGATATCCATGAAAATCAGGTCAAAATGCTGCTTATTGATCGCTACCACAGCCTCCTGAATCTCTTTTGCATTGGAAAAAGTCAATACAGTTTCGCCGTATAGCGTTGTCAGCATTTCCTTTAAACCTACAAAAGCCCAATCTTCGTCTTCTACTATCAGTATTTTCCATCCCATGGGTTGAATGTAATAAAAAATCCATTTCCTTAAAAAGAAAATGGATTAATATATATAGGATTTAAAAAAAATCGATTATTTCAACAGATCGGGATTATTGTTGATAGCTTCCTGTGGATAGCGTATCACATAACGAGGATCATTCTGCTGCAGGGTTACCGTTCTACCGAAGCTACTATGGGTGATCGTCGGTCTTGTCGTCCGTTTTAGATCATACCAACGTAGTCCCTCCAACGCCAGTTCACGCTTGCGCTCCAGCATAACCGCATCGAGCAATTGCTCCTTTGATAAACTTGCGTCAGCTTTAGTTTCTTTGGCATATGCATCTGCGGTGAATCTATTTTTCTTTAACGCGGACAGATATTTCAATGCTTCAGCTGTATTTCCCAGACGAACATAACATTCCGCCATTGTCAAATAAAGATCAGCATTTCTAAAACTCACGTTAAAGCGATTTTCACCGCCTTTGAGAGATACATAATCACCACCACTTTTTTGGAAGTAACGGCCTTTTCTTAAATCGCCTGCAGAATAACTGTCTAACAAGATCGGTGAAATAAAGGAACTTGTACGCACTCCAGGAACAGATACTTTTTCCAAAGCCATAATCATTTCCGCTGATTCAAAATCATTCGGAAGTAGGCTTCCAGCAACATTTAAATCAACCAATTTGTCATTTATAACCAAAGCTTTTTTAGCGGCATCAATCGCTTCCTGCCAATCACCGCGGTATAAATGAACGCGTGAGGCCATTGCAAAAGCAGCGCGTTTGCTAAAGCGATAGTTAACACCTTTTGCCTGATCATCCACAGTCAGTAACGCTGTCCCTTTTTCCATGTCAGTCAGGATCTGCGTATAAGACTCTCCAATGGTCGCGGGAACAAAACGTTGTTCCAGGTCAATCTTTGTGGATAAAGGAACGCCCCGAAGCCCTGTATTGCTCGCTGAATAGACCTCACTGTAAAGATTTAACAACTCAAAATGAGCATAAGCACGCATTAGGTAAGCTTCACCTTTAATCTGATCTACCGTGGCATTACTTCCTAATTTTTCATCAATGGTACTGATGACCTGATTGGTATAAAAAATACTGTTGTAAAATGCCAAATAGGGATAAGCAATTGTTGTCGGATCAGGATTTTGATCGTTCCAAAGATAGATATCTTTGGTTCTAGCAGCATCGGTCGAACTTTCATCCAACAATAGTTCATCTGTACGCAAGGACAAATAGGACTTATGTGCTGGAAACCCTAGATAACTGCTTGTAATCAGTCCTCTAAAATCACTTTCCGAGCTGGGGATAACGGTCCCTACCGGTTGTATATCTAAATATTTATTGCAGGAAGCCAATGCACTAGCGGCCATGATCACTCCAAAATAAATTATCTTTTTCATTTATGAATCAATTAAAAGAATTAAAAACTTGCAGAAAGACCAAAAGCAAAAGATTTGCTAATTGGCTGCGCATAATAATCACCATAAGTTTCAGGATCAAAATACCCATCGTAATTTGTTCCAAAAACAAACAGATTACGTCCTTCTACATTCACACGTAAATTGCTTGTACCAATCTTTTTACTTAGTGCAGCCGGTAAAGTGTAACCTAAACGAATGCTGTTGATACGGACATAGCTCATTTTCTTTGCCCATATATCATATTGTTTAAACGAATTAATTGGGTCGTTACTTTCCATCCAAGCATAAGCCATCCAGCGTTCGTTTAATTCAGAACTTATACTTCCCAATGCCGGCAAAGCAGCTTTACCCTGCAGAGCCATCAACAGATCCTTTGTATAATTCTGTCCACGATCTACTTTGGCAGGATTGTAAGTTGGCGTACGGCTCGCCCAGCGTTCTAAATTAAATACCGCAGAGATAGCCAAATCGAATTGTCCATAACGGAAACGATTGGTCATCCCTCCAATGAATTTAGGATCTTTACTACCAGCATATTTAAACTTAGAACGATAAGTTGCCGCCGACATATCCGTCTGAGAAGTATATCCTGGCAAGAAATCTGCCCAAGGGTCATAAAGACCATAAAACTCTTCCATACTCGCAACAGAACCATCTTGATTTCTAAACTGCATTACACCATCTTTATCCAAACCAGCAGTTTCCAATACATATAAACCATTAATTGGTCGACCAGCCTGAGATTCTGGGGCGTAAGCAGTTGGATTGTTGATCACTTTCAATAATTTATTATTGTTGTGCGCAATATTGAAGTCCGTTGACCAAGAAAATTTATCTGTCTGAATCTGACGGCTTGAAATCGTCAACTCAATACCTTGATTACGTGCTGAGGCCCAATTAACCTGAACATTCTGAAAACCATTTTCCAAAGGCAACGCACTATATGCGATAAGATCCGTGCTTTTTCTGTTATAATAGTCGACTGTAATATTTAATCGATTTTTCCATAAGCCCAAATCAATTCCGGCATTATAAGATTGTGTCCGTTCCCAACGTAGTTTATCATTTGCAGGCATGTCAACGACCACAGATCCTTCCGTGTTACCCGGAAGAAGCGTGGTATTACCATATTTACCGACGATAAAAGGATAGGTATTGCGGTCTACATTTCCTTGAATACCGTAGGAAGCACGGACACGAAGATCAGATAAGGCTGTTTTTCCTTTGATAAATTCTTCTTCTAGCATATTCCACGATCCAGAAATAGACCAAATCGGTAAAAAACGATATTGCGGATCTACCCCAAACATATTCGATCCATCATAACGAATGCTACCATACACATTATACTTACGATCCAGTGTATATGTTGCGTTACCATAAAATGACGCATATGAGTTCTCGATAAATGCTTTTTTATATTGCACAAACCTAGAATCATTTTGATAGGTACTATTTGGAAAAATAATCGTCTGGGTAGTCAATGTCGCTGGATTATAACCAAAACCCTTCGTAGTCACCATTGTATTTTTGCTTCTTCGCAACTCCGTCCCTCCCATTACTTCCAATTCGTGGCGATCATTCCACGTTTTATTGTACTTTAAGTAAGTTTTCCAATTGTATTGAAAAATACTATTATTGGTATTTTCCACCGTCCCGCCTACAGGTAAGAAATATTTATTTGTCTTACTGGCAGCGTCATAATAGCGCGTACCGGCACGTAATTTACGTGTATTATAGCTTTCCTGATCCGCAAATTTCTCCGATCCGTTCTCGTCAAATTGCAAGCCGAATTCGGTTCGTAATGATAGTTGCGGCAGGATGGTGTACTCCAAATAACTAATCGCCTTAAGTCCTTTATTCGTAAATGTATATTTGGTATTTTCTCGTTCTTCAACCGCATTAAAAGGAATATAAGTATCGCCCTCAAACCCTTCAATATCGGGATCATAATTATATTTACCAGACTGATCATAAACCGACAAGTAAGGATTAACTGAACGCACATAATAACTTGGGTTCGTAAAAGCATCCCGATCCTGAATTGGATTTTGTCGATTTGAAACCGTCCCCATTAGATTAATACCTGCTTTAAATCGATCATTAATATTAAAATCGTTATTTAACGTTAATGTATAACGGCGTAAATCCACTCCTTTTGTAGCACCTTTTTCATCATACAAACCACTTGACAAATAATAGCGATGCCCGTCATTACCGCCTGAAATAGATGCCGAATACTGTTGGTTCAACGCTTGACGATAAAGTTCTTTCCCCCAATCTGTTTGTTGTGAACGCAATTGATTGATTGACTGCTGCACTTCCGGCGACAAAGCCGCTAAACCACCGGAACGATAAGCATCCAATGCGTCTGCTTTGTTTAGTATCCGCATAATCGCACCTTTGTTCGTACGATAATTTAGATCCGAGCGGTTTGCCATCAATAACTCAAAGTCAACCTTCTCGTTAGCATTCATCAGATTAAGGTTGTTGTAATCTGGGCGTTCGGTCACAAAGGTATTTGCTGACACCTGCAGTTTTGCAGGCCCAGATTTTCCTCTTTTTGTGGTAATCACAATTACACCATTTGCAGCCCGTGCGCCATAGATTGAAGTAGCTGCAGCATCTTTTAAAACGGTAATATCCGCGATATCGTCAGGATTGATTCCCGCAATTGGCAGATTTGTCAAGCTATTGAGATTATCCTTATCAATTCGATTGGGCATTTCAGTGCCTTCGATAGGCAAGCCATCAATGACCCATAAAGGATCCTGTGTACCATTCAACGATACCGTACCACGGATACGGATCTGAGGAGCACTATTTGGTCCGCCGCTAAAATTACTCAGCTGCAAACCTGCAACCTGACCAGCCAACATTTCGTCTATCGATGAAACTCCTGTTTGTTTGATATCAGCGACATTGATTTTATTGTATGCCGTCGTATTCTTCCGTTTTTTGATATCCGTATAACCTGTTACGATCACCTCATCCAAAGATTCACCACTTGGCTGAAGCAAGATTGTCTTATGATCCTGAAATACCGGTACCTGAATACGCTGATACCCGACATAGCTAATCGTTACATATTTTAAATTATGAGGAACTTTTAAGCGAAATTCTCCAGCCGCATCGGTCAATGAACCCAATGCCGACTGCTGCACCTGATTAGGTACACCGATATCTTCTGCTACTGCCGAACTTTCAACGACAACCGTCGCCCCCACGACAGGTTTTAACGTGACCGCATCCAGAACCTTTCCTTTCAGTTCTCTGGATTCCTGCGCATGCGCAACGTGCACACACATGAAGGTCAACGGTATTAAAAACTTATTCATTTTGGTAGATGTTAATATATTAGTTTAATTCTAAGGTATTTGCAATACGTAATAAAAGATCCATATAATGCGATTTGGTAGTCGCGTCACCAGTCCGTTCCTTTTGTTTCAACAACTGGTAAATCTCATATAATTCAGCTCGTTTATAGGTTAGCATATCGGAAGTGCGTATCATACCAGTGACATGTACGTTCCGCAGTCCTGCTTTTGAAGAGGATGCATGTTGTGGATGTAAACATAGGTCAGGTTGTGTCGCTTCAACCAGTTGTTCAACGCCTGCCAGTTTCTTCGCATTTAATTTCTCCATCGATTTGTTGGTAGAGACCATCAGAACATCCACATAGTTTTGTTGCAGCATCCGTGTTTTAAGATCCAACGATTGTCCACTGATGGTTTTAGCAAAGACTGTCTGACGTACAGAAGTTAGAAACTCCGGTGCACTCCATGCTTTCTTACTTCCGAAAAGATTTTCCATCTCAACCATACGCAGCAAACGTTCATCATTGACCAGTTTATACAACATAGCGTATTGAAATTCACGTTGTAAGTTATAAGGCGCATACTCAAATGGCCCTATCGGAGAATCTTTCAATGGAAATGTCTTTGCCATCAGCTCTGGAACGAACAACCACTCGGGCATGTAAAAGACATTCTTCTTGAGGTACTCCAAAGCGCGCACTTGTTTTTCTTTAGGCACCGGGCTATAAGCATCTTTTTGATCACCTAAAACAGCATTTTCCAGATAAATACCGCCGATATTATTTAAGACGTGATCAGCATAGGCATACCATTGTCCGACCACACCCATATACAGCTTACCCGCGCGATAATAATCATCGCCGACATTGGTTGTCCAATTGATGATATTAGGCATCATGCGACGCAGGTTCAGCATACCATATTCACCAGCTTTCATGGCGTCATCACCAAGATCTTCCGACTGTGCCCGCGGATCAACAATATTTTTAGAATCTTGCTGTTCACCATAATGATAAATAGGATCATGTACATGGCTATCAATTTCCTTTCTCAGCAAAGGGATTTCATCCCAAGGTTGTGTTTTGCCGTACCAGCGGTAGGCCCAGCCAATGGCATACTTGTCGTAAGCACCGATCACGGGAGTAATTTGCTCTACGCCGTCCTCAGGCTGTGCGACATAATTGAAACGGGCGTAATCCATGATGGAAGGAGCAGTCCCCCCCATTTTGGCGGTAAAACTTTTGCTGCGCAACGAATCAACAGGGAAACTTGCCGAAGAGCCCATATTGTGCATCAATCCGAGCGTGTGTCCGATTTCATGGGAAGAAACAAAACGAATGGCATGTGCCATTTTCTCATCGGAAAAAACATTAGCACGTACTGATGTATCGACGATACCGGTCTGTATGCGCATCCAGCTGTTCAGAATAGTCATGACGTTGTGCCACCAGATTACATCAGCTTCTAATATCTCTCCCGAGCGCGGGTCTACAACAGATGGCCCCATGGCATTAGCCTGAGCAGAGGCGGCATACACAATAGAAGAAACATTAGCATCATCGGGATCAAATTTGACACTATCGGGCTGCTGTTTTGCAAGAATTGCATTCTTGAAACCGGCGGCTTCAAATGCGACCTGCCAATCATGTACGCCATCAATAATGGCCTGACGCCATTGTTTTGGTGTCGCCGGATCCAAATAAAAGACAATCGGTTTCTTTGGTTCTACCAGCTCCCCTTTCAGATAGCGCGCTTTATCTTCATCACGCGGTTCCAAACGCCAGCGATTGACCAAGTTTTTCTTATCCAGTTCTTGCTGTTTATCATTGAAATACCAACGCGGTGAAGTAAAGAAACCAACTCTTGGATCTGCAAACCGTGCGACCATAGGCGTCTCAGGCAGTTCGTAGAGATTACTTGTAATTTCCAAAGAAACCGGTACAGATTCATTACCCTCGGTTACTTTGGTAGAAAATACAGATTTCACCACAATATTATTCGCATAGGATTTGATATCCTCAACCGTAGAGATACTGGTTTTAGGTGAAGTTCCCAAACCCAAAGAAGTAAATACATCTGTAAAGCTCTTCTCAGAACCATCAAATACCTTATTGACTTTGATCACAACAGCACTTGAATCTTTTGAATAACTTTCAATTTTAAAAGATTCAATATAAGAAGGGCGGTAATTATCGTGTACTGAAGCGGCTATGGCGTCACCTTTAGGAACTTCGACCTGAGGCTTAATTTCCGAAACCCACACCTCTTTCTTCTCCTTGCGGAGTGTAAACCGGATGACCTTATTTTCATAATTCATTCCTTTGTTTACCCCAGCCTCATTTAAAGCCAATGGAACGGAAGACAACTTCTGTATCAGCAGAATATCCTGCCCCATTTTTTTCAATGGAATTTCAAAATAGTAATTATTTTCCTTGTGGATCACCCCAAACATACCACTGTCAACGCGAGCATCTTTCAACAATTTGTCGTATGCGGCTGTCGAATCTTTCTTGGCAGTAGAATCTTTGGCAGAAGTAACCGTTTCTTTTTTTCTCAGGCCTACAGTTTGCAAGATTGAACAAGATTGCATGAAACCGGCGGAAAATAAAAGACCTATGGCTAGCTTAGTATAAGTGTTTTTCATCAAATAAATATTTTGAGCCCTCATTTTCAAAGGTATAAAGGGGCTCGTTGCACTCCCTGTGTTTTTCAAAAGTGATGACGGATCATCGACCTATTATCTAGTATTATCTGTAAGCTAATTTTAACTTACTCCAACATGATTAGAAGTAATTTTGTCTATTCCAAGCAGGTCAATCCCAAGGCATTTATACTTAAAACGCATGCTATTTGATCGGATAGGATTAGGCTAATCACGAACTAAAATTCCTAGATTAGGAGCCAAATTTGTTAAAAATATTATATACAAAAGTATGCAAAGGGATGAACGCGCATTTTAGAGGTATGAACGCGTACTATAAAAACATGAACACGTAAACCCAGCACCTTTTATTCTTTATTTTCAAGCTTATGAGAGTGGTAAGGATACAGAAAAATAACCCGCTTCTATCCCATATCGAAAACCAGACATCGCATAGTAACTATAGATAGATGCCAAATAATTAAGCCCATACCCCTCGCCTTCAAGCTCTGCCCCCTGTCTGGGCTGCCAGTTATTGCGGATCTCCAGGACGTTTCCTTCAGCAAGGAAGAGAACCTCAATCGTAAGTGGATTTTCGGTCGAAATGCGGGTATGCTTAATTGCGTTTTCGACGAGCATCTGCAGACCCAAGCGCGGGATCTTCTGCGCGAATAATGTTGCTGGAATATCGATCTTCATATCACTTAATGCCGTTCCAAACCGCACCTGCTGCAAAAAGAAATAAGCTTTAGCCAGTTCCAGTTCCTCCCCCAATGACGACCATTCGTTCTCATCTGTACGAAGCATCTTCCGATAGACCTTTGTCATCTTGCCAATAAAAGACTTCGCAAGATCGTCATCCTTTCCGATCAGGTATTGGAGTGATCCAAAGGTATTGAATAGAAAATGTGGATTGATCTGCTGCCGCAGCTGAACCAGCCGCATTTGTGTATACTCATTTTCCTGTTTCAAGGACTGCATTTTCAATTGCTGGATCTTACGCCTTTCCATGGCATTAAAGTAGATCAACACCATGGCCACCAACATCAAACCTACGCCAAGCAAAATACTATAGGTCAACAGCTCCTGAATTTCTTCCTCAATACTCAACAACAAGACGTATACCCTGATTTCACCGCCCACAAACAAAATATTGCTGGGGTAGGCATTGACCATGACATCCAATTCAAGATAATCGGACTTGACAATTCGCCCCTGTTTAGTAATTTCAGCATCTTTTCGCTTCCCCCACTTGCGATTGTCCGGCGAATACACACATATCCCCTTATCATCATAAAGTTCAAAATAGGCTCTTCTTCCAAAATTGAGCCGCGCGAAATAGGCGTTTAACTTTTCAATATCAATATAGATATGGTACAGTCGATGCTGTACCGTACGGGTCTGCAGCAAGGTCAGCATCCGGCTGCCTAGCTGATCCGATTGCCCCACAGGTACAATGACTAGCAGCGAATCGCTATTTTTGCTCGGATCAAAAGCAAACTGATCCAGTATTTTTTTTTCTGAAAGGTAGATATCCTGCTGCAGCAATTCCAGCTGCTTTTTTACCAGCAACATATTCTCATCTGCAAAATCCATCAGGATCCGTTTATTAAGACGATCGACCTTATGATGGATAACACCGAGCAAACCTCCCCCTATCAGCAACAACAAAAACAAACAGGCAATGAGGATAATACTATTTTTCTGTTCGGCATTTTTAAATCTAAATTTCACGCCGCAAAAATACATGAAATTTTCTAAAGCGTATGCGAACCGCTTCATAAGAAAGGCTTTAGCTCAGCTCGTTGTCAATAAAACACGACATATTCCAAGAGCTAATCAAAATAAATGGGGCATTTAACCGAGATTAATAATAATTTTCTGATTTTTGTAACCACAAAAAGTTACAAAGTGTCAAAAGCAACATTCATAAAGGTTGTGAAACGAATCTCTATCGTTTTTGCAAGTATCATAACATTGGTCGTTATCAGCATATTATCTATTCCCTATATATTCGAAAATGAAGTAAACAGCAAGGTTAAATCACTCGTAAACGAACATATTACGGGCGAGTTAAATTATGCCAAAGTAAGATTGACCTTCTTTGATCAGTTTCCCTTGCTTACCGCATCGATGGATGATGTTTTGCTAAAAGGAGCCGAGCCTTTCAAAAACGACACCCTGCTCGCTGCAAAACAAGTCAGTTTTGGCATCGACCTGATAAGCTTGCTCAAATCCAAAATTGTGATCGACAAATTTATCGTTAATAGCGGAAAGGTCAACATCTTAGTCGATTCGTTGGGAAATGCCAATTATTCTATTTATAAATCAAACCCATCGGATTCTACTAAAAAACAGGATAATGCAGAAAGCAGCGCTCTGGCTTTTCAATTAATTAAGCTTGAAAAAACAAATCTTCATTATGAAGATCGTTCCATTCCCCTTCAGATCGAAGCAAAAGATCTGGAATATGAAGGTAAAGGAGATCTGATGTCAAATATTTTTGATTTAAATACACGTGCGAAAATAGCATCCTTTTCATTTTCCTTTGACAATGAATTATATGTAGACAAAAAGTCGATCGATGCCAATTTACTGACACGGATCAATACCAACACATTATCCTTCGTCTTCGAACGAAATGATATTAAAATAAATCAATTACCGGTTCGTTTCCGTGGGCTGCTGTCTTTTATTTCCCATGGCTATCACCTAGATTTCAAATTAAAATCACAGGAAAGCACTTTGGCCGAATTGCTTTCATTAGTCCCAAACAGCTATGCTTCTTGGATCAAGGATCTCTCGGTGAAAGGAACATCTGAGGTTTTCGTCAATTTAGAGGGAGATTATATAGTCGATAACAACAAAATGCCTGATCTTTCCCTGGGGCTTATGGTCAACAATGGCTATCTCGCCTTTAAACAATCGGCCAATCCATTAACTGACTGGAATGCAAAATTACGGATAGACCTGCCGGCATTAAATCCCGATTCCCTACATATTGACCTCAAACAGTTTGATTTTAAAGTTGCATCAGGTTATTTCAATGCACAGGGCAATATTGCAGGACTACATCCTGTAACGGTACATGCCAACATAAGAAGTGACCTTGACCTGGATAAACTCCACGCCTCATTGCAGTTTCCAGATTTCTCTTTTGGTGGAAAATGGAATCTTGATGCCAAAATCGACGGCACCTATGCCAAAGCTATCCGTAAAGTAGGACTTCAAAAACGCGAGCAGGAATATATTGCATCCATCCCTACTTTTGATATCAAAAATACACTGATAGATGGAAAATTCAAATTGGCCAACCTGCCACAGGGGCTTGAAAAAATTGCTTATCAGCTTGAAGCTAAAGATCCCGATGGCCAGTTAAAAAGTGCATCCATATCAATACACGATATTTCGGTGCAGGCACTCAACAATTATATAAAAGGTTTTATTTCGATAACAGATTTTAATAAAATCGCAGTTCATTCAGATCTAAAGGCATTGGTTAATTTAGCGGATATCAAGAATTTCTATCCAATTAAACAAGTCGAATTAGCTGGACTGGTTGACATCAACTTAATGGCAAAAGGATACGTGGATCTCAAACGCAATATTTTTCCCGAGACCAATACGTCCATCACGATGAAAAATGGGTTAATCAAATCAAATGACTATCCTATCCCGATGGAAAACATTCAGGTCGAAGCTTTTGTCAATAGCGAAAAAGGCTCGCTTAAGGACCTCAATGTCAAAATCCTACCAGTATCATTTACATTTGCAGGCGAACCTTTTTTCTTAAATGCAGACCTCAAGAACTTCAATAACATCAAATACAGCATACAATCCAAGGGTAAGCTCAATCTCGGCCCTATTTATAAACTCTTTGCATTGGATGGCACCAACGTTGACGGTTTTATCTATACAGATTTCAGTTTAAAAGGCTTACAGAGCGATGCCACCAATGGTCATTATGCCCGGCTCCAAAATAGTGGCCGGCTAAGTATTGGAAATATCCAAGTTCAGTCCGACATGCTGCCACAGCCTATTGCAATTAAAAGCGGAAATTTCAGCTTTAATCAGGAGAAAATGAATTTTGATAAATTCTTGGTTGGCTATGCTAAAAATGATATTTCCATCAAGGGATATCTCAACAATATTATTAATTACGCAACAAGCAGTCTAGCACCATTAAAAGGTCAATTTACACTCAGCAGCAGGAAAATCAATGTGGATGATTTTATGGTTTTTGCTTCTCCGGCCGCGTCGACAACTGCAAGCTCTTCGGAAAGTGGTGTAGTTCTTCTACCTAAAAATTTGGACATTCAGGTATTAGGTCTTGTCAACACGATATTGTACAATAAAATGAATATCAGAGACTTTAAAGGCGACTTACAGGTAAAAGATGGTAAGATGATCCTGAACAAGACCAACTTTGAACTAGCGGGACTAAAAGTGGGTATGAGCGGAAATTATCGTCCTATAAATCCACGTAGGGCAAGCTTTGATTATGCTGTAAAAGCCGACAGCTTTGATATTCAACGCGCCTACAAAGAGATACCCATGTTTAGAGAAATGGTCAGCTCTGCAAAAAATGCGTATGGCCTCGTTTCGCTGGATTACAAATTGGGCGGTCTATTGAATGGCAATATGCAACCCGTAATGCCTTCAATCGTCGGTGAGGGATCCCTGACACTAAATCAGATTAAGTTCAGAGGCTTCAAACTACTTAATGGGATCAGTCAATCTACTTCCAAGGAAAAATTGAAAGATGGCGAAGTGAAAAAAGTTGTTATTAAATCCCAAATCAAAAATAATGTGATGACCATCGAACGTACGAAAATGAAAATGATGGGTTTCAGACCCCGGTTTGAAGGTCAGGTTACCTTAGACGGACGGATGAACTTGGGTTTCCGACTAGGTCTCCCTCCTTTTGGAATATTTGGAATACCGATGCGTATCACGGGTACAGCCGATAACTTTCACCTAAAGATGGGAAAATACAAAGAAGAAGACCTCGATATGGAAATGGATGACGAGGACAGCAAAGTATATAAAGAATCTCAAAAAGTGCAAGAAACGCAGACAAAGTAAAGCGGTAATTATTTTCAATAATTTCATCTAACACAATAGCGCTTAGTTAAAAACGTTGTTTAAGATTACAGAAAGAATGATTATCTTAAACAACGTTTTTAATTATTGGGAGCTATGAGATATACACTAATTATACCCATTGCGGTTCTATCGATCTGCAGCTGGTCCAGTTTCAACACCGTTAACGACCAGAAAAACCCGTTATATGGCAAGGTATTCCGTGAGATCAATGAGATCGCTGAATTAAAGTCCTATACCTACGCGACCGGTGCGGTCATCGAAACCGACAAAAATACAAAAGGTGATTATCGCTTTGCTGCCGGCTATTTTACAAATTCCAAAAACGGTGTTTGTATCTTGGAGGAATTATTGCCGGATGACAGCAAAGGCAAAGTCAAATATAAGATTTTGGATACCATCAATATCCAAAGACTGAAGCCCAACGAGCAGCTCAGCCTATGCAACTGCAAACAGGGTGATAAGCCAAACAGCGAAATTATAGCCATTAGCCGGGTCGATGAAAGCAAAGAATATTTTGACAAAATTGTCAAAGCATGGCGAATGGATACTAAAAGCCAAAAGATTGTTCCTTTAAAAGACACAAAAGGTATCAGCTGTCTCAATGAGGGCTACGGAATATAGAAGCAGCAAAATATATTAAATTAATCCGTCGGCTTTCAACTTATCAAACACATGCAAAACGCCAACTACCTGGATGGATTCTTCCAGGTATTCCTGGTGTGAAAAATAACAAACTGCACCGATCTCATTACTGGGTTCGATCTGTTCTGTTAATGGATATAGAAAACAATCCTGCTCCATAATGACTTCAGGCACCAGCCCATATGCCGGGGCCGTGACATGACAGTAATACGAGATTTTCTCCGGATCCAGAGCGATATTTAACTCCTCCAAAATCTCCCGCCGAAGGGATTGCAAAGCCTCCTCTCCAGCATCAATCTTTCCGCCCGGCAGATACCACGCCTTTCTATTGTTGCTATATGCTAATAATAATTTATCCCCGTTAATACTCACTAAACCCGCTGTAGGCAAAGATTTTGCTGTTGTCATGAATTGTTTATAAGCTATACTGATTAAACACTATTGTTGTGAAATTACTTCTTTTGCGACATTTATCAAAGCGCAAAAGCTAATCTGGGGAATTCTTCATTAAAAATTTGCAGAAAATCAATATTGAGCGGACAATCAATCAATCAATCAAT
>NZ_DIIM01000016.1:0-48555 GCF_002420705.1 Sphingobacterium sp. UBA5670 | reverse complement strand
CAATCAATCAATCAATCAATGTACCGAAACAGTGAAGGATGATTTCTCTTGTTGTATGAGCTTCCGTAGACTCTCCAAAAATAGCACAGCATGTTCTCTGCTGAAACACAGTGGTGGTAATAAACGGAGGGTGTAGTGTCCTGCATATCCTGTAAAAATCTTTTCAGAAAAAAGGAGGTTTTCTCTAAGTTGCTGGATATCGTTCTCAAACTCGACACCAATCATCAAACCCTGACCTCTCACCTCGCCTACACCGTCCATTTTTCTCAATTCAGCCAACAAAAATCCCCCTACAGCTGCCGCATTTTCGATCAGCTGTTCATTATGGATCACATCGAGTACTGCCAACGCTGCCGCGCAGATTGCATGGCTTCCGCCGAAGGTCGTCCCCAGTTGCCCGATGACCGGTTTAATTTTAGGCGAAATAATTGTCGCTCCCATAGGCAGCCCATTAGCAATTCCTTTAGCAACGGTAATTAAATCAGCTTCTATTCCTGCATGCTGATGCGCAAAGAAAAGTCCCGTACGTCCATATCCACATTGAATTTCATCCAAAATAAGCATGGTGCCAGTTTTCGTGCAGATTGCTCTTACTTCCTGCAAGAAACTATGACTTGCCTGATGAATTCCCCCGACACCTTGAATAGGTTCAATAATGACAGCACAGTATTCTTCAGTTTCCAATTGTCCTTTCAAACTGGAAATCTCGTTGAAAGGTGTAAAGACAAATTGTTCACTGTCATTTAATGGTGCCCGAATTGACCGGATGTCCGTCGCCGAAACCGCTGCTGAAGTTCTTCCGTGAAACGCATTGGACATTGCCAATACCTTCTTCCTTCCGGTATGGAAAGAAGCAAGCTTCAGTGCATTTTCATTTGCCTCGGCGCCTGAATTGCTAAAAAAAACAGCGTAATCTGGATAACCACAGGCAATGCCCAAGCGACGGGCCAAACGATCCTGCAAATCGTTTTTTACAGCATTCGAATAAAATCCAATTTTATTCATCTGCTGTAAAACCTGTTTAACAACATGAGGATGGCTATGCCCGACAGAAATAACGGCATGACCGCCGTACATATCCAGATATGCCTGCTGCTGGTCATCGTAAACAAAACAGCCAAGAGCATGCTCAATGGCAATATCAACTTTCTCAAAAACGGGAAATGGTTTCATGGATCGCTTAGCATTAGTAAAATTCAAAAATCTATTTAAATTACCTCTAATTCCTAGTCCAAGACGGTTATTTATTACTGGTCCAGACCATATAGACAACAAACAAAATAGCTCATCTTGAATAAAATAGCAGATCAGCGATCAAACAGCAGCTATCCAATATATTTTAATCATGAAGAACAATTGTATCTTTGAACAATTACCTGATACCATAGCCTCATGCTTAGACCTTGGAATTTAACACTGGATATTGACAGATCCTCCTCAAAAGCGATTTACATCCAAATAGCGGATGGTATTGCTGCTGATATACAATCTGGCAGGCTGCCAAAGGGAACAGTGTTGCCCAGCAGCAGATCACTGGCCGCCCAGTTAAACTTAAACCGGAATACGGTAGTTGATGCCATTCAATTGTTGCTCAGCGAAGGCTGGCTGGTTAGTCAAGCCCGCAGAGGTATATTCGTAGCACAACAATTACCCTATGGCTCCAACCTCTATATCGCACAGAGAAACGAATTGTCGGATCATCAGCCTCCTATAGGTATTATCTTCGATGACGGAAATCCAGACAGCAAGATCGCACCGGTAGAACAGCTTGGCCGGGCCTATCGTCAGATTTTTAAACGCAGTGCGCGCTGGAAAATGATGGGTTATGCCGATCCGCGGGGACATCTTGATTTTCGGGAAGAAATCGCCAATATGCTTAACATCGAACGTAAAATGCATATTAATAAAGATAATCTCTGTGTCAGTCGAGGGAGCCAAATGGCCATGTATCTGGTCGCCCAGTGCCTGTTACAGCACGATGATTATATCTTTGTGGAGTCCCCAGGATACCATTCGGCCTGGAAGATCTTTGAAAAAGCCGGCGCAAGATTGATTCCAATCCCCGTCGATGCCGATGGTCTTATCGTTGAAGAACTGCTGCCTCATTTAGTGAAAAAGAATCCTATTAAGGCGCTTTACCTGACCCCGCATCGACAGTATCCAACCACTGTAACATTAAGCAAAGAACGAAGATCACAATTAATAGCGTTATCCAACCAATATAACTTCACTATCATTGAGGATGATTACGATTACGAATTTCATTTCGAACAAACGCCTTATTATCCGCTTGCTTCCCAGCAGGAGCTGATCAATACCGTTTACATCGGGACACTGAGCAAAGTTGTCGCTCCCGCCCTCCGTATCGGTTATCTTGCGACACGGAACGAGCAGCTGCTGCAACAGGTTGTCGATCTCCGCTACATCATCGATATCCAGGGCGACAATATTATGGAGCAAGCTGTACTGGAACTGATTCAGGATGGAACAATCCGCAGGCATATCCGAAAAGCTACACAGCTTTACAAAAAGAAGCGCGATTTTATGATCAGTCAATTGGATATGCACCTTAAGGATCATGTTGATTATACCTGTCCGCAGGGTGGGCTAGCTGTCTGGCTATCTTTTAAACATCAAATCGACTGGGCATTCCTCTTTAAAAAACTAACCGAAAAATCGGTCCATATACCGCATCCCGAAAACTACAGCCGAGGAAATGTTTTTGGTGGAATTCGACTGGGATATGGATCCTTATCGGAGGAACTGATTGAAGAAGGGATCGTTATTTTGGCATCACTTTTAGAACAGGCTCGACGCTCTTCCTGACCAGGACGATAGGCAAAAATTGCTAGACTATTTTTCAATTTGGACGCACCTGATTAGATTAAAATTTCGAAAAAACAAGCTCATTCAATATTTAATTCCGTTCCATCAAGACCGATTAAAAGATTAGTATAGCAAATACGTAAAAAACAGTTAAAAGTGTTGTCAAAACGTAATTATTTTGTCAAAAATCAACTTTTTCACTTATTAATCGCATAAATTAACCGTAGTTTTACGGCGCGAAAACGCACGGGCTATTTCTAGTGGGATAGCTATATAATAAGAGAGAGAATAGAGTACATTAATTTATGACGGAGAGAATACCCAGCAGGCCATATGCAGCAATAACTGGTGTTGGCGGATACATTCCACCAAACAAAAGATCGAATACAGATTTAGAACAGTTTTGCGATACATCCGATGAGTGGATTATCAAACGTACAGGTATTAAGGAGCGGAGAATTTTAGAAGAGAATCTTGCCACGTCAGACATGGCTGTGAAAGCTATACACGATTTGGCGAAACAATATCATAAAAATCTGAATGATGTAGATGCCCTAATTGTGGCTACTTCGACGCCAGATATGCCTATGCCGGCGACAGCAAATATCATTTTAGAAAAATTAGGTCTTACGAATGTTTGGGCTTTTGACGTCAATGCTGCATGCTCTGGATTCTTATACGCCCTGGACATGGCTTCTGCGCTTGTGGAGACAGGACGTTATAAAAACGTGCTCGTCGTTGGTGCAGACAATATCAGCACTTATGTAGATCTAAAAGACCGTTCAACCAACATCCTTTTTGGTGATGGTGCTGGCGTTATATGGCTAGAACCTTCCTTAGAGGGCGGAATCATGGACGCTTATCTTTGTAGCAACGGTTCAGGAAGAGAATTTTTAAAAATAGAGGCTGGAGGTTCTTTGTATCCTATCGATAGCAATCTTCCTGTTAATGACAACAGATTTCTGAAACAAGACGGTAAGACCGTATTCAGACATGCAGTACAGTCCATGAGCGATGCCTGTAACACCGTTTTACAACGTAACAGCCTTCAGATTGAAGATATCAACTGGTTAATTCCCCATCAGGCCAATCAGCGCATTATTGATGCTGTTGGGCGCAGCCTGAATATAGCAGAAGACAGAGCCTTGAGTAATATTGAATATTTAGGAAACACTATTGCCGCCACGATCCCATTGTGTATCTGGCAGAATATTAAAAAATTAAATACAGGTGATTTAGTCATGTTAACCGCCTTTGGTGCTGGTTTCTCTTGGGGAGCCAGCCTATTTAAATGGATGATTTAAGCAATCAAAACTTCAGTCGTCATAAAATTCACACTATGATTAAACGCCAGGAATTAACCATTTCTGGCGTTTTTCTTTACAAGCTCACACCAAAACATATTCTCTATTGCTAAACTGCTTCCAAGCATCTTCATCATGAAAGACCATACTACAGCCATGGCATCTAAGTAAAAAGAGAGTTGGTATAGGTCAAAATGACGTTGGTCGAGATTTTTTGATTAATCGAGAGTTCGATGGTATTTTATACGATTCAAAGCAATCAAATATATGGAAAGTATAAAACCATTTCAAGAAGACAGTTACAATAGACATTCCAATTGGTATACGAATCTCTTCCCCGAAAAAAAACAGAAGATAGCCTTGCTAAATGGAATAAAAACATATAAAGGTACAATAAACCATTGGTTACAGAATCAGTTTTTTGAATGTGTCAAACCCATTACAAAATATAAGAATGCATCTTGGCTGACCGTAGGTGACGCTTACGGGCATGATGCAAATTATTTAATCGAAAGTGGCGTTCAGCATGTAATTGCTTCCGATATAAGTGATGAATTTCTTTCCGTATCTAAAGAAGTTGGCATTATTGAACACTACTCGGCCGAAAATGCAGAAAATCTCTCGTTCGAAAATAGTAGCATAGACTATATTTTGTGTAAAGAGACCTATCATCATTTTCCACGGCCCTATGCCGCTCTTTATGAAATGATCCGCGTAGCAAAAAAAGGAATTGTTATTATTGAGCCACAAGATCCAATCATGAGAATGCCCTTTCTGTTATTTATGAGCAATGTTTTAGAGAAGATAAAATATAGTTTAGTAAATAAAATATGGAAGAACCGTTTTTCTTACGAAGCTGTGGGCAATTTCGTCTATAAGGTCTCCGAAAGAGAAATGGAAAAATTTGCAGCCGGTATTAATTTACCCATGGTAGCGATCAAAAGTTTCAATCCAAATTTCTGGTTCCCTGGAAGTGAAAAAATACCCGCGTTAAAGTCTGAGAAGAAGTTTAGAAAAATTCTCCTCAAAAAAGGTCTCAGGGATTTCTTATCAAATTTGGGCATAGTACCAAGTCAGTCTTTAAGCATTATCATATTTAAAACCCTTCCAGACATAGAATTACAGGAATCGCTAAAGAAAGAGGGATATAAGCTAGTCGAAATACCTAAAAATCCATACCTCTGAAATTAAAAACAATTTATGTAATAAAGTGTCCCTATTCGCTTTATTACATAAACTGATGAAAACCCGCAGAAGTCATAACCTTTTTAAACCAGATGCTTTTAAACAGGATCTAATTTCAGCTTATTCCTAAACGTTTGTAAAGTTCAATTTTATATTGACCTCCTATTGGAATATCGTCAAGACTTCCCCTCATTTTTATAATATTTCCCTCCACTCTTTTGGCAAAATCCAAGTTAACAATATAGGATTTGTGAACGCGAATAAACTGTTTAGCACCGATCAAGGCTTCTTCCATATCAATCAGCTTCTTCCAAACATTATATTTTTTTTCTAAGGTTTCAATCAGCACATAATCTTTATCGCCTTTGATATAAAATACTTCATTGTATGGTGTAATAATAATATTTGATCTATCCTTGATTATCAGAAAATTCAATCCAGAGTTATTATTTCTTTCGGATTCTAGAAATGCCTCAGCCTTTTCAATAGTTTGAATAAGTCTTTCTACTCCAAAGGGCTTTAAAACATAATCTAGTACATTTAATTGATACCCTTCAATAGCATAATTTGGATCCCCAGTCACAAATACAAATAACGGTGGATTTTTCAAGCTTTTTAGAAACGTTACTCCATCTAGATCTGGCATCCGTATATCACAAAAAACAAGATCGACTGTATTAGACTTTACAATCGCCATAGCGTCTAGCGCATTGCTATAGCCCCCTAAAACTTCGACATTAGGAATTTTCCTTAAATGCGACACAAGTATATCTTGCGCCAATTCCTCGTCATCAATTACAATACATTTAATCATTTCTCTCAATTATTCATGTCAATTTTCAAAAAAACAGTGTAACTATCAGGCTCTTCATTAATATCCAGAGAATATTTGTTACTATAATTCAATTCTAATCTTCTTTTGACGTTTTGTAAGCCAATCCCCCCTTTTGGAGGCTCTTTACTATCTCTATTTACGCCATTTGCAACTAAAAAATTTAAAATTCCCTCATTTAAACCTAATGATATTTTAATCCAAGCATTAATTCTACTTCGTTCGGGACCATGTTTAATAGCATTTTCAATAAATGGCAGAAGCATAAGCGGGACAATCCAATAAGGATCATTAATTTCATCTATTTGAAAATCTAATTTTACATACTGTTCAAACTTAGTTGTAATCAGATTAAGGTACGCGCGCAGGAATTGAATTTCCTTTGACAGATATATTTTATCGTCATCAGTTTGATATAGTGTATATCCAAGCATGTTAGAGAGCTGCATTATTGATTCCGCGGTTTTCGGGGAATCCTTTTCAGCCAATCTATAGATACTATTCAATGTATTAAAAAGAAAATGTGGAGCCACCTGAGATTTTAATATCTCTAGCTCCAATTTCAGATTATCTCGCTCTAGCCTCATCTTATCCCGCTCAAGACTAAACCTATCGCGCTCTGAAACTGTTAACTTATAAGCGTCATCAAATATTACTTTTGTTAATTTTATCGACAAAGGGAGGGATACTAAAAACAAGAAATCAAGTATAAAATCAGGAATCTTCTCTAGTTTATAGACACCTAGATAACCGTCCCCAAGAAAAATATTAAAATAATTGTATATTCTCTCCTCAGATGGTGGAATAAAATTGATTGCCATTTTACAGGCAAAATAGTTGACGTTGACCCACCAAAAATAAGCAAATAGAGAAAATAATAATGTTGGTACTATTTTACCTTTTGCCACTAAATTTGGCATTATCCAAGAAGCTAAATAAAACAAACTTGCTGTAACGATAAAATCACTAAGAGTGAAAATCCAGTAATATTTACCAACCAGCCTTTCATAAGTAAAAAAATATAAGACTAACACCCCTATCCAAAATAGGAGATGAATTAGAAGACGTGTTTTTGACGAATACCATTTTCCCAAAACATTTTCACTTCTCATAATTAAAAACTATAACACTTAACAACTAAGTTTAATTTAATATAATAACCAAAGTAAATTAAAAAAATATTTATTTGATTGGTAGAATACTGTAACATTCTCAACCTATGAGAACCTAGCCGCTGTACCAAAGTCCAGGGTCTTTTTCTTTTAGAGTACACCTCTACCAAAAGCCAAGATCGCACGATTTATTACAATTTAATTTCAAGTACTACGGAGTAGCTATTCAGATTATCTGACATGTTTAACGTGTACCTATCCTTATATCGAAGTTCCAGTCTCCTTTTAACATTCTGTAATCCAATTCCGCCTTGGGGTGATTCAGCACCGTTTTTGTTTACACCATTTGCAACAACGAATCTTAAAATACCATCATTTAAACTTAATGATATTTTAATCCAAGCATTAATTCTACTTCGTTCGGGACCATGTTTAATCGCATTTTCAATAAATGGCAGAAGCATAAGCGGGACAATCCAATAAGGGTCATTAATTTCATCTATTTGAAAATCTAATTTTACATACCGTCCAAACCTAGTTGTAATCAGATTAAGGTATGCGCGCAGGAATTGAATTTCCTTTGACAGATGTATTTTATCGTCATCAGTTTGATATAGCGTATATCCAAGCATGTTAGAGAGCTGCATTATTGATTCCGCGGTTTTCGGGGAATCCTTTTCAGCCAATCTATAGATACTATTCAATGTATTAAAAAGAAAATGTGGAGCCACCTGAGATTTTAATATCTCTAGCTCCAATTTCAGATTATCTCGCTCCAAAATAGATTTTTCAAGCTCTAATCTGGTCTTATTTCTTTCCATTACTAACACTATATTTGCGTGTTCTACAATTGATTTAACTAATTTGGGTGTCAAAGGTAATGAGACCAGAAATAAAAAGTCTAAAATTAGTACTGGTGCTTTATCAGGGTTATATATGCCTAAAAACCCATCTTTAAGAAAGTAATTCACATATCTATATATACGTTCATCTGTAGATGGAACCGTATTCTTCAACAAGTCACATGTAATATATGTGAATGCCAGCCACCAACAATAGGAAAATATAAAAAAAAGCAAAATTGGTATTACCTGTCCTTTTGCCACCCACTTAGAAATTAACCATGTGGCAGAATAAAAAAGACTTGTTGTAACAATAAGTTCCTTGATTACAAATGCCCAAATATATGAACCACCAAATCTCAGGAAAGTTAAATAGTAAATAGTGCACACCAAAGCCCAGAATGCAACATGACAGATTACCCTGACAGGAGGTATATACCATTTTCCCCAAATATTCTCACTCCTCATTTACTATAGGGTTAAATTTATTAAAAAAAATACAACAAAACATGTAAGTAAATTATTAAAAATCGTAACTATTCAGGTAGAACACTGTTTGATTATCAATTAATTGCGTTTTATTGCTAAAATATGATAAATACTAAAAATCTGATTTACAAGATCTTATTTTGATAGTTTTTAATTCTGTTAAGAATGTTCAATTTCTGTAATATTCTATTTACTGATAATCAATGATTTAATATACCTGAATAGTTACTAAAAATCATCATAAACTTCCTATCTATAAAAACATAAAGATTCTACAAAAACTATTCTTGTAGTCTGACCTATGCAGGGTCTTTTTCTTTTAGAGTACACCTCTGCCAAAAGTCGAGATCGCACGATTTATTACAATTTAATTTCAAGTACTATGGAGTAGCTATTCAGATTGTCTGACATGTTTAACGTGTACCTATCCTTATATCGAAGTTCCAGTCTCCTTTTAACATTCTGTAATCCAATTCCGCCTTGGGGTGATTCAGCATTGTTTTTGTTTATACCATTTGCAACAACGAATCTTAAAATACCATCTTCTATTGTTAATGAAACATTAATCCAGGCATCCTTTCTGCTTCTATCTGGCCCGTGTTTGATCGCATTTTCAATAAATGGCAACAAGATCAGCGGTACGATTCGATAAGGCTCATTTATCCTCGTTATATTAAAATTTAGATTAACACTGTCACCAAATCTGATCCGGATAAGATCCAAATAATCATTTAAAAACTGAATTTCTTTGGCAATAAATATTTTATCATCATTAGCCTGGTAGAGCATATACCGAAGCATATTAGACAATTTCATAATAGTATCAGCGGTACTGGTTTCTCTTTTTTCCGCTAGCCTATAAACGCTATTTAATGTATTAAATAAAAAATGGGGAGAGATCTGGGATTTAAGGGCTTCCAATTCCATTTTAAGGTTATCTCGTTCCAGACTTGCTCTATCCAATTCTAGATTAGTATTCTTTAATTCTAACTTTGCCTTTTCGAGTTTCAGTTCTGTCTGATTCTTTTCTAACAAGAGTACTTTGTTACCTTGGGCGATAAGAAGCTTAACCAGTTTTGGTGCTAAAGGTATGGATACAAGAAGCAGAAAATCGGGAAAAGCACTAGGGAATTTTTCAAGTTTATAAACCCCAAAATATCCGTCACGAACGAAAAATTGAACGTATTTGTATATACCACCGTCTGTTTCAAGCACGATATTCTTCAAAAGCTCACAAGTTAAATAGGTAATATTTAGCCACCAAAGATAGGAAAAGAGAATAAATAACAACAGTGGCAACACCTTTCCTTTCGTAACCCATTTCGTTATTATCCAAATTCCAGAATAAAACAAGGTTACAGTGACAAAGAGTTCCTTCAATACAAAGATCCACATATAATCTCCTCCAAGTCTTCGAAATGTAAAATAATACAAAAAAAAGACCAGCATCCAAAAAATTATATGCACGACCACCCGAACATACAGTGTATACCATTTTCCCCAAATAATTTCACTTCTCATTTTAAGATCGGTTTACCTACTAATATCTTTTTATTCAATATGTAGTCAAAAATTCACTAAATATAATAAAGAAAAATAATTGGAACCGTCACAATTTTCTTCCAAATATAACGCTCAGAACTGCCAATATTTTATTGCCATTATATTTAAACTGAGGGAATCTATTATTGTATAATAAGATTAACTGTATCCCTATATTCTGAATTATATCGTCGAATGGAACTAAGCCATGCTTTACATTATAGAGAATTGTAATCAATTAAATTGCCACTTGATTATTAGCAATAAGTCGATTTAATCCGCTCTATTTCTTCTAATGTGATGATATCTTTAATATAAAAGCTGGTATGTCTTATCAGAAACCTTACCATTAGAATAATGATCAATAGCTAGCCAAATGTTATTTTTAATCATTTTTTAGCTTAATCAATTTCACCTCAATAGGATTGCCAAGATTGCTTTCTGATATTTGTTTTCCATTGATTAAAATCTGAGAATAACCTATCATAGAATCCGTCCTTTCAACTTTTAATTTGATTGATATATCAGAATACCCTTTTACAACTAATATACTTTCCGCATAATCATTATTTTGTGGAGTAAGATTCCCAAAAACTTTAAGTACTTTCTCCTTTAGGCTTTCTTCATCTACTATTTCCATATTTTTAGGAAGGTCAAGATTCGAGTGATTTTGGATTTCCCTCTCACCTGCCTTGTTTACATAATATAAATCCACATCACCCATTCCCAATGAACCTCCTTTTGACTCAAAAATATTATTTCCCTCTCCGTCTGTCAAAGCTAATCGTACCTCGCTATGAACATGTGCACTGTATGCTTCCTCTCCCTTTTTACAAGAAAATAATGTAAAAAGAATTATCAATAATCCCAGTTTTTGCATATTGTAATTATTTTTTTATTGAATATACTATTCCTCTTTTATATTGGTAATTTGGAATCCAAACCAGCCTTTATTAGACCTCCCCATCTCCAATTCATGTGAAAATATAGGAAAGATGCCTCCCCTTTTCCAAGTACCGTCAAGATTTTGCTCACTACAGCTTGTACCACCTCGGACCAAACCTACCTCCCAAACATAACTAACATCATAAGTATGAAGAATAAAAACGATTTTGCCGCTACTAACTACCAAGTGGCATTCCATTACCGATTGCCCATTTTCGACTTCTCTTCTCTTTTAACTGTCCCTTTTCATCATAGATATTATAACTAGCACTTACCACATTATTCTGAATATTATAATCGGTAATTTTCACAGAATAATCTGCCGGAATATTATTTGTCTCCTTTAGGTTATCTCGCCAGATAACAACTTGTTTTCCCGCCCATTTGTCCTCGACACTAGCGACTATTTGCATCCTACCCACATAGCCGTCATTTAAGAACAGCATATATTCATAGTTGTTAATCGGTATATTCCATAAACCACCAGAAGGGTAGTAAGCATCAGAAGCATCAATATCCTTGGTATAGCGAATGGAAAAATCCCGCTCATAACAGACCAACTGCGTTCCCCGCTGTCCAAGCCCCATAAAACCGCCACCCCGGTTAAGGTCTTTATCTGTCCCCTCCCGGACCAACAACGAATTACCATACCACTGAACTAATTGATTGTCTAGAACTTTATAAGTCCAGTCTAAGGGTTCTTCAACTTTATACTTTTTGGTATAAAATTTCTTACTATCAAGATCTATATTAGCCAGAAGCTGAATATGTTTTTCTTGTATATCTAGGTTATCGAGCACAATTCTTAATGAAAGCGTGGCATGATTGGCATTGATATATTTACTAGGCGCAACAAGAAAGGTAAAAAGCTTTCTTGAACTTTCAGGAATCTCACTTGCTTCAATTGTCGGGCAAACTTCTGAAAAAATGGTCTTTCCATCTTTATTATCGACTCTGATCTCTAATGTATTGTCCAACGTATTTACCACATAGTATTGATTCCCCATGCTATCCGTTTTAGCTTGGGTTCTCCATTTTTCATTTCTTTTTACCGGAACATCTGGCGTATCTTTTTTACATGAGAATAAGAAGCATGCAATTAGTAAACATACACTTATAATCCCTAAACTCTTTTGTTTATATGCTGTATTCATCATCATAAAATATATTTAATGGTCAGATTCACCGTCAGAACTTGGACTGAATACTTTCATTCGGATGATAAAAGATCTTCTTCCCTAACTATTGATAATTCTAAAGATTATCTTATTAATTACCAAATTATTTCTACAAACGGTGTTTTTACCCATACAAACACATCGATTGACACGATGAGAAACTTACGACTTTATGATTTTCTCTTTTGTTAACAGATTTTATGAACTCTTACCTCATAAGGAGCAAACAATACGGTACTTTTTTATTAAATAACAGGGACTTTATAGGTACCTTATTCGGACTTTATAGGGACCTCATTCGGATGAAAGCGTATAAAGTCCGATTTTAGTCCGGATAATATAAGTTTGAAATCCGTTTTATTTCAGAATCTATCTAGTAATTGCTCCCTGTTTTAACCGAACAAAAAAAAGGGGCTCTGCGTTCAGCAAAGCCCCCCGAAACAGTTAAAAAATCTACTTATTAATAATTCAACGACAAGCCTACACCAAAGCCCATATCACTATCGTAATGCGTTCTGAAAGCCATATTTTTGGTGATAACATAATTTAGTCCAGCCATATATTCTAGGTCGGAATTGAACATAAAATCGCCGCGGATCCTTCTAGAAATTGGAATATCTTCACGCATCAGCTGCAGCCGCACAATACCATCGTGATACATCTCCGCCTGAAAATTGACCAACATGGGCAAAGTGTACATAAAACCGAGGCTTACAGCTTTGCGGCTATCTTTTTTATTGGCTTGCCCAAAAATATTTTTCTCGTGTTCGTCCTCGCCCATGCGGCGATAGCGATAATCAAAACCAACAAAAGGCATAAACCATTGCATTTTCCCAAAAAATCTTCCCAAGTGGGTTTCTACCTCATAGCCATGCATATCGTTATAACCCAATCGCCATTCGGAACCAAGTTGCCAACGGGCATTCTGAAACATCGCCTGACCGTCATTTCCATTGGTAGCAAAGTCATTTTGCGCCATGAAATGAGTCATATTGCTTTCCATCTGCAATTCTTTATAGGCTTTAGCTTTGTCCGGAAGATAGGGATTTTTATAATCGTCTACGGCAAAAACGCGATTCATCCCGGCCATCATATGATACAGAATGTGGCAATGGAAAAACCAGTCCCCTTCTTCATTCGCCAGGAATTCGATTGTATCCGTTTCCATTGGCATGATATCAACCACATTTTTCAGTGGTGCTTTTGCCCCTTTACCATTCAGCAATCGAAAATCAAAACCGTGCAGATGTATCGGATGACGCATCATTGAATTATTATAGATGGTAATGCGTAATACCTCGCCCTTTTTTACAGGTATCTTATCCGTTTCAGAGAGAATTTTATTGTCCATGCTCCATACATAACGACTCATATTTCCTGTAAGGGTAAATTTGAGATCTCGTATCGGCGCTTCTTTAGGCAGTTCAGTCCCCTGAGGAGACTCCAGCATCGCATAGTTTAGCGTAACAATATCACCCAATGCATTGGCATTATAACGATTAGGATCTTCGTCCATTTTCATTTGTCCATGATCCATACCGCTATGTTTGCTGTGATCTTCTTTTTTCTTTCCATCACCTGTAATTTCGGGATACATCACCACATTCATATCCATCTGATTCAGACTCATCTTCATGCCCATATCATTGAGATCCCCATTCATCTTCATCATGTCGTTCATCATCTTCATCCCTTCAAAATATTTAAGGCGGGGAAGTGGGGAAATCAACTGTTTGATACCATTTCCGACAAAATAACTGGCAGATTGTGTTCGATCTTCTGTTGTTGCCATGAATTCGTAAGCTGTACCTTCATTTGGGATTGTTACAACGACATCATAAGTCTCCGATACTGCAATCATTAATCGATCGACCTCAACAGGTACCACATCATTCCCATCATTTGCAACAACGGTAATTTTACCACCTGCGTAGCGCAGCCAAAAATAAGACGAAGCACCACCGTTGGAAATTCGTAAACGCACTTGATCTCCTGCTTTCAATGCTTGACCATTCACCGACTTTAAATCCGTGGAATGAGCCCCGTTCATTAAGACTTTATCATAATAGACATCACTGACATCCATCGCTAGCTGACGTTTCCATTCATTCGTGACTTTCGTCTTAAACTTCCCTTCTTTAATTGCTTCGACGTACGATTGTGTAGCCCCTTTTTTTATCGCGGCCCAATCGTTGGCCGTGTGTAGCATCCGCTGAATGTTATCGGGGTTATAATTTGTCCATTCACTCAATATAACGGGAAGCGTGGGTAAATCATCAATTCCTTTTCGGAAAGTCTTATCATCAGCACGCTTGTTGAGAATAAGGCTACCATACATACCGATCTGTTCCTGTAGGCCCGAGTGCGAATGATACCAATGTGTACCGTGTTGAATTATCGGAAAACGATAGGTATAAGTCGAATTCGCCTTTATAGGTTCTTGCGTCAGGTGTGGCACACCGTCTTCTTTGTTCGGCAGAAAAATACCATGCCAGTGTAGCGAAGTACTCTCTTTTAACTCATTGTGGACAACAATTTCCGCTGTATCTCCTTCTGTAAAAGTCAGTGTAGGCATCGGAATCTGTCCATTTACAGCGATTGCCCGTTTTGATTTGCCGGCATAATTGACAATTGTATCCCGTACGTAAAGGTCATGACGAACCACTTTCTGGGCCAGCACTGTCAGTTGTGCCATCAATAGTAAAACAACCGTTAATATATTACTCTTTTTACTCATCTTAATTCATTTACTTGATTTCGTATTCCGTTACTCATAGGTCCTACCCCATACTGATAGATCAGTCTCGCACGTTAGTGTCTCGTGATCAATGGTGTAACTGATAAACTTATCAACAAAATCAATATCAAATAGTTTACCCAGACTTTTGCATCACTGCGAAGTCCTACACAGCGTACAGATGCCGTTGTACAAGCCAACCAATGTGAAAATAATCCATAAGGAGGGCGATTAGTTTAACGTTTCTATTGTACTTCCACAACTAATCATTTGCGCACCAAAGAATGGGTTTTTCACTGCATTCTCCTTACTTAACCAATGCGCACCCTTGCCTTCATTAAACATCGGGCAATGCTGATAATAAATAGGTCCATCCAATTTACTCACCTTCAGCAACTCATACATAGCGTTTGAAAGAGAAGCAAAAGCCACCCGTTGCTTAGCAACATCTTTATTTTTACTTATACCTGTCGCGTCGGTTGCCAGCTTACTCATAACCTTCATCCATATGGTATGTTCATCGTGGCTAAGTTTATTCATATCGACAGTTTTGATTGCAGTTTGAAATGTCTCTGCTTGAGCTGCTGCCGCCACTGCATCTGTCTTCACCAAAGCATCCTTTAGCGCAAAGTAAGAATTTGCCAATTGCGCAAATGCGGTCTTTTCATCTGCTAATTTTGCTTTCTCCGCAGTTGAAACATGATCTGCTATTTGCCCGCCCTGACTATGGTTATTATGATCGATCGGTTGTTCAGCTCGATTTTTTGATGCTGGCTTTAGCACTCTTTCATATTGTTCAGCTTTTGCCAATTGGGCATAAGCATCATTTGGAGCCAGGAACTTTTCATTATCGAATCCCACTAAGGCAACACGTTTAAGAACCTCATCCTCACTTGTCTTTGAAGAGTCATAGGTAATAACCGCAAGTTTGGTGGTCTGGTTCCAGTCGACTTTAGCGGACTTGGTGCTGCCTTCTTTTTCAATTATCGTTTTAGCAGCCGTCGTATTTCCAAGAATTTTTGCAGTTGCTATCTTTGCATTTTTAATTTGTGCATAGGTATTTTCGTTGGATAGTAATGCTAGAATTACTAAACCAAATAATGGAATTAATTTCATGATTATAATATGTTTGTAGATAAAAAATACTGACGAAAACCCCAGTTGCCGCGATTTACTGCATTCGAGTCTTTAATCCAATGGATCAACAGGGGTTTTCATAAGCTAAATAAACTTGGTATTGGATAGAACAATCTACCCAAAAGGACATAGCATGGGCTATCAGTCGATTATTAAGCTATCTGAGGAGGTTGCCAAATGGAAAAATAAGCATCTGCGCAATAAGGTTGTTTATAGCGCGCATAAGAACTTAAAGCATCAGCATACATGGGTAAAATAGACTGTGCTTCGATTTCTGAAACAATAGGATTGCATTGAGGAGATGTACGACATGATTTTTCACCGCAGTGTTTACCACAGTCGTTTGCATGGCGATCTGATTTTGTCGACTCAGCTGTTCCATCTTTACAACAATCTCCATTTTCAGCATCCTTTGTCGTTTGTTTTTCATCCAGACAACAGGATTTTTCTTCCTGTTTTGGCCTTTCTGACGTTTCATGGCAGGCAAATAACCTATTTGGTGCTAAAAAAAGCCCCAGCACACAGATTATAAAAACGATATTGCGTTTCGCCCACATAACAGATTAAAATTTGCAAAGTAAAGGTATATACTTTGGAGGTAAATGTCGGTAGAATTTTCGAATGGGCAATTGTAATATTTTTTATTTTGTTTATAATATTTTGGTCCACTTTAATTCCTTCTGTCTTTTGAAAGCATCAAAACTATTTTTCAAGCCTGCCGATCCAGTTCATCATCAGTAGGCAGCCGGGAGCATAGACGCCCCCATGATCGAAGCCCTGCAGCTGGTACAACGAGGTTTTGGTATGCCCTACCTGCTTTAAGATTGCTGCCAAATGCGCATTTTCTTCGAATCGTGCAGCCATTTCCAATTGTTGATCGCCAGTGATCAGGAGAATCGGAGGTGCATCTTTCCGTGCAAATGAGAGCGGTGCAAACTGATCAATCTGCGGGATCACCATGGATTGTCCACGTTCTTTTTTAATCGTATAATGCGTATTGGTCTGCCCACTTATCGGAGCCAGTCCTTTTATGCGGTCTGCATCAACACCAAATTTTTGAAGATAATGTTTATCCAAGCCAACCATTAAAGCCAGATACCCACCTGCAGAATGACCTGATACATAAATCTTTGAAGGATCACCACCATAGCTGGCGATGTGCTCAAAGGTCCAAGCGACGGCTTCTGCAGCATCTTCGATATAACCGGGTGCTTTGACTTTTGGGCTCAGTCTATAATTGACGGCCACTACCGCCACACCTTTCTCTTTAAGTTCAAGGGGAATAAATTTGTTTCCTCCCTCTAGACCGCCGCCATGAAACCAGACAATGGTAGCAAAATTTTTACGATCAGTCGGGATATAGATATCCAATTTACAACGTTCTTTCTTATAAGAATCTGGCTCGTCTGGTTTGCAATAAGCAACATCAGTTGTGGTTTTATACTGCTGCGCAAAAATCAAACCTGGAGAAAATAGAAAAAAGAAGATAACAAGCAATTTGGAGGACATATATATCATGTTTAAGTATTAGATAGCATAAAGTTAACAAAACTCTATTAAAACCATTTGGTTAGGTTAAAATAAGTTTCAGCTTTACACTTTTTATAATATCTTGTTATTTATCTGACAACAGATATAACAAAACACAAATTTTCCTGTTATTACTTAGAGAACATTATTAACATTATATGGAACAGATAAAGATTGAAACCCATATTAACGTACGCGTAGAAACAATCTGGAATGCATATAACTCAGCGGAGGATATTATACAATGGAACCATGCTTCAGATGATTGGCACTGCACGAGCTCAGTCAATGATTTACGCATCGGCGGAAAGTTTAAAAACCGTATGGAGGCAAAAGACGGATCTATGGGTTTTGATTTTGAAGGTACCTATACCGCATTGGATCCCTTTAAAAAAATAGCCTATGTCATGCCGGATGGCCGTCATGTTGAAGTCAGCTTTCATGAAAAAAAGTCCGCCACGGATGTCACTGTAATTTTCGATGCAGAATCGGAAAACCCTATTGATATGCAACGCAATGGATGGCAGGCCATACTTGAAAATTTCAGATCCTACGTTGAAAATACCTATGGTAATACGCAGACAATGCAGTCGCATTGAGGATAAACAAGCTTTGCCGGCCCTATGTAAATAATTTGTTCTTTAAAGACTGCATGGAATATCCAGTTTATCTTCATCAATGTCGGTGTACCAAACTCGTGGATATTTGATTTGATGATCATTTGAATAAAGGAAATGCATAGGATTCCTAAAACTATAGCTATATTTAGCCACTAATTCATATCTCCTCTTGGTAAATTAGGGGATCGATACCAACAAAACGCGATAAAGAGATCACATATGACAATAATTAACAATTATGAAGAGTACAAAGCCTTTGAAGGAAAATCATTAGGCGAATCCCAATGGCATGTTATTGATCAAAAACAAATTAATCAATTTGCGGATGCAACCCTTGATCATCAATGGATTCATTTGGATAGCGAAAAAGCAAAAACTGAAAGTCCTTTTAAATCGACTATTGCCCATGGCTATCTGACTTTGTCACTCATTCCTTATTTATGGAAACAGATTGCTGAAGTACGGAATGTTAAAATGGAGATCAACTATGGGATTGAGAATTTGCGTTTTGCACAACCCGTTTTGGTTGACAATGCTGTACAGCTACATACGCAAGTAAAATCGGTCGTCAATTTGAGAGGGGTTATTAAAGTTACCATTGAAGCTACATTGAAAATCAAAGACAGTGCAAAACCGGCTTACGTGGGTGATGTTATCTTCTTATATCATTTTAATTAATTCAGGCTTTAGACGCAAGGCAGTTAGCGAAATCTTTATAAATGCGCGATAGCTTTCAAATAAAACTTATCACAAATCATAAGGATTACCCTTATGATTTGTTGCTTTTAGCAGATGAAACAGTTGCTGCGATCGACAAATACCTCTATGACTCTCTAGTTTATGTTGTATTTGAAACAGCAAAGCCGATCGCTGTTTTCTGTTTATATCCAGTCGATTCTGAAACCTTGGAAATTAAAAATATCGCTGTATCGCCAGACTTTCAATCCATGGGGTTGGGAAGTCAGTTACTTGAGTTTATCAAAACGAACTACCAGCAATATCCTAACCTAATTGTTGGCACTGCAGATTGCGGATTGGCCCAAATCCGTTTTTATGAACGAAATGGCTTTGTTAAATACGCTATCCGTAAAGATTTTTTCATCGAAAATTATGAGCTGCCTATTTATGAAAACGGCACATTATTGAAAGATATGATTATGCTGCGATATACTTTAGATTCCTAGAGACAAAAATAGATATAGACAAGCACTGGTATTGATAGGCCTAGCCACAATATTACGCCCTGTAATATAGCCTTAAAGCCTACTGACAACAGGACTTCCCTAGACAAACTTGCTCCAATTAAAAACAACGTTAAGGTGAGCTCCATTTTGGAAATATGGACAACATAGCTTCCGATATGTTGAAAAAAAGGGATATAACTCATTAAGATAACGGCCAGCACAAATAGCCCGATAAAATAAGGTATTTTAATTTTTGCTCCCTTGGTTTTGAAAGCTAATGCACTTAAAAATGCGATTGGAATAATCCACAGGGCTCTTGTTAATTTCACTGTCGTCGCGACCTGCAGTGCCTCATTGCCATATTTACTCGCCGCGCCAACTACTGAACTTGTGTCCTGAATAGCGACCGCGCACCATAGACCAAACTGTGTCTGTGTGAGTTCAAGCAAATGACCGATGACCGGAAAGACAAATAAAGCGACGGCATTGAGTAAAAAAATCGTTCCTAAGGCCACACTGACCTGTTTCTCATTGGCTTTTATGGTCGGTGACACCGCGGCAATAGCGCTTCCGCCACAAATTGCTGTACCAACGGAAATCAAATAAGCAGTCACCTTTTCCAACTTAAGCAGCTTCCCCAGGAGATACCCCAATGACAATGTTCCGATGATGGAAATAACGGTCAACATAAATCCCTGCTTCCCAGTCTGAATAGCCGAGTCGATATTTATCCCGAATCCAAGTCCAACGACAGAGATCTGCAATAAAATCTGTGTAGCCCTGTGATTGATTGCCAAAAAGGGGTGGCCGATCCATTGTGCAACGATGATACCTAGGAGTAAAGCCAGCGGTGCTGAAATGAATGGTGTCAAACACAAGATGAATAAGACGATAAAAATGATTTCCCGAACGGATACTTTGCGATTGAGCAATTGTCGGTAACGAATTGCTGTATTTATTTTTTTGTCCATGACAATGATACCTTGATTTGGCACAAAATTGAATAACTCTTAATTATTTTAAAAGACACAATTACAAATAAGTCATAACCAAATGTTATTAATAAAAAATTACAGGTCAAGAAACTCAAAAAAATCAGGCATAAAACGAGCAAACCTAACAGAAACGAGATTAAAGTATTACGATAAATGATTATATTTCAACTAGGTTATTCATATGGATTAAACTCGACTTATTAATTATATACAGATGACACTGACAGCCATTCATCCCAAACTGCCCATGCGCAACAAAACCATCACAAAAGATTTTTATCTACATAAACTTGGATTTTCATTATGTGGAACAGTCGAGTACGAAGGTTACCTGATGCTAAAAAAAGACCATATTGAAATTCATTTTTTTGAATTCCAAGAACTTCCACCCGAAGAAAATTATGGTATGGTCTATATCCGTACAGACGATATTGATCGTTTATATCAATCATTTCAAGAAAATAGCGTTGCCATCCATCCCAATGGCCAACTTGAAACTAAGCCATGGGGGCAGCGTGAGTTTTCGATTTTGGATCCCGACAGCAATCTACTCACATTTGGCGCTGATAGCTAGCGGCAAAAAGCCCACTATAGATCGCTTTAAGTAAGCAAAGATCCATAGTGGGCTTGGTATTGTTCGTATTGGTTCTTAGCCAAAAAGATCTGAACTCAAATAGCGATCCCCGCGGTCACAGGCGATAAAGACAATAAGACCTTCTTCGATTTCATTTGCAATTTTTAGTGCTCCGGCAAAAGCTCCGCCGGTACTCATTCCTGCAAAAACGCCTTCACGCTTAACGAGCTCGCGAGCAAGCGCTGTAGCCTCCTGCTGGGATATATCAATGACGCGATCGACCCTGCTTGGATCAAAAATTTTAGGCAGATAGGCTTCGGGCCAACGCCGTATGCCTGGTATGGAGGATTCAGGTGTGGGCTGGCAGCCTACGATCTGAATGGCTGCATTTTTTTCTTTCAGATAGATGGAGTTTCCCATAATTGTTCCAGTAGTCCCCATAGCACTGACGAAATGCGTAATTTTGCCTTCGGTATCGCGCCAGATTTCAGGTCCCGTTGTTTTGATATGCGCTTCGTAATTATCTGGATTTGCAAATTGATTCAATATAAAATAGCCTTCTTTTTCGGCTTTTTCTTCTGCATAATCGCGACATATTTCCATGGATTCCAATAAAGTAACTTTCGCCCCGTAAGCCTCCATCGTAAGCGTTCGCTCCCGCGTTGAAGAGGCTGGCATCACAAGCTCGAGGTTAAGTCCATATATACCTGCAATCATTGCCAATGCGATTCCTGTATTGCCACTCGTTGCCTCAATCAATTTGCTATCTTTTGTAATATCGCCCCGCTCCATTGCCGAACGGATCATATTTAACGCCGCACGATCTTTAACTGAACCAGCAGGATTATTCCCTTCCATTTTCGCAAAGATCCGCACTTTGGGATTTGTATGAAATTGTGTAATCTCTACTAAGGGAGTATTTCCTATGGTATCTATGATATTTCCCATGGTATCTATATTATTGGTTTTGAGTCTATAAATTTTGATGAAGCCTGGTGATACACGGTAGTATAAGGCTCTACAGAACTAGTCAACCACACATTCCCGCCGATAACTGAATGATGGCCGATGTGTGTTTCACCACCGAGGATTGTGGCTCCAGAATAGATGATCACATGGTCACCTATCGTGGGATGGCGTTTTACATTGGAAAAAACCTTATCCACACTCAACGCTCCTAAGGTTACACCCTGATAAAGCTTCACATAGTTACCGATGGTACAGGTTTCGCCGATCACCAGCCCAGTTCCATGGTCAATATGTAAATGATGACCTATCGTTGCTCCGGGATGGATATCAATCCCTGTTTTGGAATGCGCATGTTCTGTCAATATACGGGGTATCAAAGGTACACCCAACCGATGTAATTCATTGGCCATACGAAAGATACAGATCGCAAAGAATCCCGGGTAGGTGCGTACGACTTCTCTCTTATTCTGTGCGGCAGGGTCTCCTTCCATTAACGCGTCCGCATCCCAGCACATCAATTCATAAAGCTGCGGAATCCGTTCAAAAAACCGGTGTGCTACCTCCGAATGATTGCAGCTTTGACATGCCTTGGATTTACTCAAGAGCTGCTCCAACTCCAATTCAAATTGTTCAAAAGCGAGCTTTACATCATCGACCGATTTCATCTCGCCAGAATTTCGTTCCGGGAAGAGTACATCCACAATTCGGATAGCCCATCCACAGATCTTCTTATTAGAAGGCATTTCTAGGACAGCCAATTGCTGTTCATAGATATGTTGATAAAAATCATGCATCTTCACTAGTTTATTAAAACAAATATACTATACAATATTGATAGATTAAGCCTTATTATTAAATCTTGAGTCCATTGACCATCATTTATTGCCCCTTAATAAAAGGCGCAATTCTTTCAGCTTAAAGGACCAATCGTTCAAACAGCTCTTTCAATGTCGCTTCGGGGTCCTCACACAATCCGGGATGCGATGCCGAACATTGAATCAGGGTACTCCGCTTGGCTGTCAGCCAACGGAATCGTTCGGTCATATCCAGTGCCGCAAGTTTGCCGGCATCCTTTTCCCCATGGCAGATTCGCTGGAAGGAAGAAAGATGATTCTCAATCAATTCCAATTCTATATCCGGACAAAGCGATCGGACCTTTTGTTCATTGACCAGATAAACCATCTTCGCAAAACGATGCTTACGACAGTAAAGAGCTACACCTACATTGATAAATTCCTCTCGCTCCACTCGTGGTATTAAACGTACCACAGCATACTCATATACGGTCTTTTCTGGCATCTTCTATTTGTTTTACAAAAATGGATGAATGTCCTACACGTCTGTTCAGGAAAGAAACATACACTTCGCGCGCATCGGCAGCCGAAAGCTCGCGTTCAGGATCTTCAAGCCATTCATCGGGTACCACAGCTAATATTCCCCGAAATGCGGCTTCCGTAAAAAGAGAACGGTATTCCTGATCTATTTTCTCCACCATACTGGCATTTTTTAGCAATACGTGATCTTTAATCTGAACAAATGGTTTTAGGGATTGTTCTTCCCAGTTATCCCAACTGTGATGGAAATATAAGGAAGCGCCGTGGTCTATCAACCAAAGTTCTTTATGCCATATCAGCATATTTGTATTCCGCACGGTGCGGTCAACATTCATCAAGAGAGAATCCAACCAGACAATTTTCGATGCTTCCTCCGCGCCGATAGCATCAACATTCGCATCAAATGTGATGGCTCCACTCAGAAAATGAAGTCCCAGGTTTTTGCCTACACTAAATTTGAGCAGGTCCTGAATTTCCTCATCGGGCTCCGTCCGGCCAAAGGATTCGTCCAACTCCGCAAATACAATTTCGGGAACTCTCAATTTTAGCAATCTTGCCAGCTCTCCACCGATCAGTTCAGCGATCAATGCTTTTCGTCCCTGACCTGCCCCTCTAAATTTTATAACATAACTAAAGCCGTCATCGGCATCGACTAATGCTGGTAAAGATCCACCTTCCCGAAATGGCTGAACATATCGGATGATCTCTACTTCTCTAATAACAGGTTGTTTAAAATCCATGAATTTATATTTTTACGATCTTCAAAGTTGGCAATACCGTGCAAACTGATCAAACTTATCTAAAGTTACCTATATTTAAACGTTTGAGGCTATAGGAAACGAGAAATTGACGCCATGCACTTGCACAATACAGCTGCCCCTTGTTATTGCGAACTTTTAATTGTGGTAATATCCAAAATTATTGCTTATATTTTAGCAATAAAGCACAAATTGTACATTCATTTGACCGTTGGAAGTATTATTTTCTAATTATATTTGTAGTGTAATCACAACTTGTCTCATCAAGTTTCTTCAATCAACGATATGGATACCATTCAGGAATATAACAGTGTTATCAGACATTGTCAGGATTTATTTATTAAAAAAACAAAAGATTATGGAACGGCATGGCGGATTATGCGCCTATCTTCCATTACGGATCAGATTTACATTAAGGCACAACGTATACGCACGCTAGAAATCAAGAAGGTTTCCAAGGTGGGCGAAGGAATTGTTGACGAATATATCGGTATTATCAATTACTGTGTCATGGCCATGATTCAGATTGATTTGGGTGAAGATGGCGAAGAAAATTTGGATCCTACCTTTGTGAATCAGAAATATACCGAAAAGGTTACTGAAACCAGAGACCTCATGCTTGCCAAAAATCACGATTATGGTGAGGCATGGCGCGATATGCGAGTCTCTTCCATGACGGATCTTATTCTGATGAAAATACACCGCGTTAAACAAATTGAAGATAATGATGGACAAACCCTTGTCTCCGAAGGCATTCATGCCAACTATCAAGATATGCTCAATTACGCAGTTTTTGCATTAATTAAATTAGGAATCGCACAACAATAATCGGATTATGACAGCTACACAGCAGCGTACCAAAACAAATTATCTTTTAGGATTTTGCCGGATTTTTACGGGACTTCTTTTCATATTCTCAGGTTTTATTAAAGCAAATGACCCGACAGGGTTTGGCTATAAGCTCCAGGAATACTTTGAGGTCTTTCATCTCACAGCTTTTAACGAATACGCTACTGCCATCGCTGTGGTAATCTGTGGCTTTGAAATTTTGTTAGGAGCACTGTTATTACTGGGGGTCTATGCAAATGCCGTTGCTTGGGGCCTGCTGCTGCTGATCCTGTTTTTCACCTTTCTAACCTTCTATTCGGCATTTTTTGAGGTCGTTACCTCATGTGGCTGTTTTGGCGATGCCATCCCACTCACACCTTGGCAATCATTTTCTAAAGATCTGGTGCTCTTGGCGTTGATCCTTATTATATTTTTTAACCGAAAACAATTACGATCAATTATCAAAGGATCAGGCAATCAATTCGTTGCTACTTTGATTACTGCGATCATCTCCTTAGGTATTGGTGTTTACACCGTAAACTACCTCCCCTTTATTGATTTCTTACCCTACAAAGTTGGTAACAACTTGCCTTCGCTCATGGTGTTACCTGAAGGCAAACAAGGTGATGTGTTTGAGCAAATCTATACCATGAAAAATAAAAAGACGGGCGAGACAAAAAAGGTCAATGACAAAGTCTATATGGCTGATAAACTATGGGAAGATGAATCATGGGAAATTATAGGTGAGCCTGAGAGTAGATTAGTAAAAAAAGGATATGACATCCCTATTCCTGATCTCTTAATTACAGACGCTGATGGTGCAGATCATACACAGGAAATCATTGCCAACCCTTATTATAATCTTGTAATCGTTGCAAAAGATCTCTCTTCAACCAATATTGACGCTATCCAAAAGATCAACCAGGCAGCCATCCAATTAACAAAAGATTATAATGGACTCCGCGTTGTTCTATTGACTGCTTCTGCATCCAAAGACGCTCAATATCTGAGTGATAAAATGCAATTAATTGCGGAGATCTTCTATGCCGATCTCATTCCTTTGAAAAGTATGGTCAGAGCAAATCCCGGCGTACTGCTGCTAAAGGGAGGCAATGTTGTAGGAAAATGGCATTACAATAATTTTCCGGATGCCAAGACCATTGAAGATAAATTTCTAAGTAAAGACAAATAACAAACATGCCTAAACCTATATTTTTGATTGGTTATATGGGAAGTGGAAAAACTACCCTGGGTAAGAAACTTGCTGCCAAACTTGAACTCCCTTTCATTGACACAGATGAGGAGATTGTAAAACAAATTGGCATGAGTATTACCGAATATTTTGGTCAACATGGTGAAGACGCATTCCGGGCTTTAGAACGCGAACAATTGCGTAAATTTGCTGAGAATGCGGCCGTAATATCTACCGGTGGCGGTGCCCCCTGTTTCTTTGATAACATGGAATGGATAAAGGCGAATGGTTATACCGTCTATTTACAGATGTCACCCAAAGCACTTTTTGATCGCCTTTCTCAATCAAAATTACACAAGAGGCCTATTCTGATCGGAAAATCTCCTGAGGAACTCCGCGTATTTATTGAAGAAAAGTTGACCGAGAGGGAACCCTACTACACACAGGCACATCTGACCATCGACCAGTTAAATACGAGCTTGGAGACATTAGCCGATCTAATTAATCAGCACAATAAATAGATGATGAATATCCGTATACGACACTACTTCCTTTTATTGATCTGCTTTGTGGCAAGCAGCTGCTTTCGTAATGGAGCCAATACAGATGGATTGCCAGTGGGTAAACGTATACAGCTTCAGAATGTAGAGGAATTATATCAGTTTCTGACCTATGACGATAATCGCTATCCTTTGGTCAGTTTACATCGTGGTGGCCCGGCATCCGGATACCCTGAGAATGCTATCGAAACATTTTCATATAACGCGAGTCTGCAGCCTGTTCTTGTTGAGTGTGATGTCCGCATCAGTAAAGATTCAGCATTGGTGTTGATGCATGACAATACATTAAACCGTACAACCACAGGCAGAGGACCTGTAAGTGCCAGCACTTTATCGGAACTCAAACAACTCCGTCTATTAGATAACAACAAAAAAATAACGCCCTATAAGATCCCGACGCTGGAAGAAGCATTATCCTGGGGAAAAGGAAAGGTAATTTTCACGTTAGACATCAAGAACGATGTACCCTATGAAGCTGTTATCAATGCTATTCGTAAACAACGCGCAGAATCTAGTGTAGTCATCATTACCTATAGTGCCAACCAGGCCGCCAAAGTCCATAGCCTTGCCGGAGACTTAATGATTTCGGCTTCTATCAATACGACAAATGATCTGGCAAGACTCAATGAAAAGGATATCCCCGACAATCGTTTATTGGCCTTCGTTGGAACACGGGAAGCGGATCCCCAATTGACAAAAGTACTACATGACCACGGCATCATGTGTATATTGGGCACACTTGGTAACCTGGACAAACAGGCCGACAAAAAAGGATTCCAAGTCTATGCTGGATTTATTGACCGCGGCGCCGATATATTAAGTACAGATCGACCTACAGAGGCTGGTCGAGCGCTGAATTTCTATATCAAGAAAAGAGGGATTACTTCGAAATTTATTCAATAGTGCTCCTATAACTTTTTTCCTTCGAATCAATATAGAAATCATTGCGGCATATTAATCATTACTCCGTCAAGTGAGCGCATCGAACGCCATATTACATCCTATCGTTAGATCTTCCAATGATCCCTTTGCCCTGGATAAAGTAGTTACCTAAGCTAATCGCTGCCCGTATAGATTTTAAATCATCAACTTAAACCAAGGTTCATCAAACCTTCTTTGCTGCAATCCTTTTGACCAATTTATAGATCTCGAACCATATTGAAGCCTTTAACCTAGGAGTTTCAGCTTTTATGGCGAAGCCTTTTAGCCCATGAGAACTCCTACTACGGGTCAACCGTCTGAAAAGTCACCAAATGGAAACTAAATCCATTTCAGATAGTCTTTCATAAAACGTGGAGCCTGTCTTTTAGATATACCCTATCAATTGGCTAAATTCATTTTTTCAATAATTTAAAAACTTTGTTCTTTTTAGCACAGGATGGATAAATTCAAGTTGGACAGAGAAAATTTAGATTGAAACATGACAGCCCTTTCGTGTGAAAATGCCTTAAAACCGAACTGTCCATGGCAACTGCCCAAGCTATTTCCATTGATCCCTGTTTTAAATAGGCCATTTTTTCCCTTTGGGCAATACAACAAAGCAATCTTGACGCTATAATGGAAAACAAGGGTGTACTAAGACCATAGGCTACTCTTATACTATCCACGCGCGGATACATCAACCAAAAAAATACAAGCTTTCACCATACGTCGCGATTGGATGCACGCAAGGTTTCCTTAGCATAATTTGCTACTTCATCGTCCTCATCTACGGTCTTTAAACGCAGACGTAAATTTTCTAACCAATCGGCTAGGGCATCCATAACGGTTTCACCGTTTCCGAATATACCTTGATGTGGATCTGGCCCCAATAGGCACCAATAGGAAGTTTCCTCTCTAAATACCACTGGACGAAGTGATCTAATTTCAGCAGGCAATTCATCCGATTCAAAATCAAGCGGTACAATTTTATCCGTAGCTATTTTCATTTGTTCCATAATGCGTATTACAATTTTTCAAGCTCTTCGTCCGGCCAAGTTAGCAGCTCTTTTAACAAGTAAGTTTTTGGTACAGTATCTGCCGTGTCCTGTGCAAATTGCCGTAGAAATTCCTGTAGATCACCCTCAATTTTAATTAATTTACCATCTTGTAGCACATCGTATCCCTGCGCTATCCAGTCTTCAATTTTTTTCTTACTGATTATTAGTTTCTCCATCTTTTTCTTCTTTGCAAAATATTAAAACAGTTCAGTGATATAGAACAATCCCACCTTAGATTAGCTATTGAAAGCAGTCCTTTTGCAACTGGAACAATTCCATTGCGTAGATAGTTGGCGTTATTTTAAATTATCCATAAAAAAAACACATTAAAAGATAAGCAGTTACAAATCATTTATTGTTTATCAAAACATTTAAAAAAATATTTGGCAAACTATTTGTTTCAACAGCGAAAGTTTTCTGAGCGAAAACTCAATACTCAATTTTTTTAATTTATCATGAAAAAAGTAATTCTACCTTTTCTTACACTTTTTACACTATTATTTGTTGCTCATCAACAAGTAAATGCACAAACACCTTATCGCACAGCTATTGGTTTAGGAATAGACGTTGGCGACGGTCAAACACTTTTCGGTCCACAGATTAAGCACAATTTTGGTGGAAATGATGCCGGGAACGCGCAAGTATTATTTGGAGACAATATTACTGTTATCGGCGTTGATTATTCATACAACAAACGTATTCCGGGATCTCGGGGTCTTTCTTGGTATATCGGTGTTGGTCCACAGGTGTCCTTTATTGATTATGGCAAATGGCATGATGACTGGTATGACGATTATCACTGGAAAGATGGAAAAACACATACGGACTTTGCAATCCGTCCAACCTTAGGTCTAGAGTTCAGAATTCCTTCTGCCCCGTTAGCGATGCATTTCGACTGGAAACCTTGGTGGAATCTTTCCCATGGATCTAATTTCGAGCCATCGCGTTTTTCTCTAGGATTTAAATTCGTTTTGAAATAGAATAAAGATCATATAAGCAACAAAATCCTGCACATCATCCGTATGGCAGGATTTTTCACAATCAACTCTTGAACTTGGTATCAAGCTAATTATTAAGCAAATAAACCTCTTACATTAACGTAAATTTCTCAAAAATTGCTATTGATATGACCCTAACAATCGAGTAACAAATTGCAAAAATTGGTATTTGAATATAGAATGTTTATCCGTCGATTTGATACGTGATCGGTTGTCCGGTAGCAATCTCCCGTTCCAATATCTGTTCTGGAGAAAGGTGTTCCAAATACATAATCAGTGCCCTTAAGCTATTACCGTGTGCAACAATAAGCACATTTTTACCCACTTTAAGCTGTGCTGCTATAACATGTTCATAGTAAGGAATAACACGCTCGTAAGTATCTTTTAAGCTTTCCCCTCCTGGTGGCGGAGTATCAAAAGACCTTCGCCAGATATGCACTTGCTCAGCCCCATATTTTTCTGCTGTTTCGTCCTTGTTCAACCCCTCAAGTTTTCCATAGCCCCGCTCATTCAATGCTGCATCTATCACAATCGGAATGGGAGGATTTCCCATTTCGTCCAAAATAATTTTTAATGTATGTTGCGCTCTTATAAGTGTTGAAGTATAAGCAATATCAATTGGTTCATGTGCTAAGGCCACGCCAGCCTGTCGCGCTTCTCGCTGTCCTAATTCGGTAATATCAATATCTTGCCAGCCCGTAAAGCGATTTTCTAAATTCCATTGCGACTGTCCATGTCGGACTAAAAAAAGTTTTGCCATTATTTATTTCAAGTTTATCTGCTGCTGTCTTAATTGATTTATCTATCCAAAAAGATCCAATTTTTCTATGAAGAGACGGTAAGGTTACACTATATCCACCCACAGGAATATAATAGCAATATCTCCAGTTTTGTTTTATTTATCTCCTTTGCCACGCACTGAACCGTCTAAAGTTTCTATTCGCAGCCTATCCAGATGAAATGACAGATTCTTTATCCCAAAGCTGCAATACCATCCCCTGCCCCCTTACTATTTGTATATAGCTAGTGCTGATAGTCAAGATAAAAAGAAGAACCCTGTTGCTAAACCCCCTTTTATCTCCAATAGAAAAATAAATTAAAACACTAAAAATCAATTAAATAAAATAAAAAAGAATTATTTAACATATTTTAATTCTACAGTATGTAGAATGAATTCTATATTTGTAGTATGAATAAATTATCAGCTACGGAAGAACAATTGATGGGCTACATCTGGGAGATGAAAAAAGCATTTATGAAAGATATTATGGAAGCTTATCCCGAACCCAAACCTGCTCCGACAACTGTTGCTACATTATTGAAACGAATGACTGAAAAGGGGGCAATATCTTATGTGCTTTATGGGAATTCGAGAGAGTATTATCCATTAATCGCTAAAGACAACTATTATTTAGCACACGTCAATGATATCGTAGAAACCTACTTCGACAATTCAGCTTTAAAGTTTGCTTCTTTTTTCACGAAACAATCACAATTAAGCAAGGAGCAACTGGAAGAGCTGAAGAATATAATTGATTCCGAAATAAAAAACAAAGAGACATGATCCTATACATTGGAAAATTGATAACCTGTTCGGGTTTACTGTATCTTATCTATTGGTCGGTACTACGCAATCAGAAGCTGCTCGTATTTAACCGGCTTTATTTACTTGGAATTATCCCTTCGTCTGCCATCATTCCTTTGATAACGATTGTTGTTCCATTTGATATTCCGAACTTATTCAGCGACGGAAGCAATACATCCCGCTCCCTTGCAGCAGTCAATATGCGGCAGACAATGGATTTAGCACTTCCCCATCACGATCCTATCGATTGGTACAGCATTGTTCTGCTGGTTTATGCAATTGTCGCCATAGCATTACTGTCGAAACAGTTATTGTTATATCGCAAATTCTTGGCTTATATTCATGCTGCTGCGCCAAGCAATGATCATTCCATTTATGTTATAACAGGTTTAAAAACACCATTTTCATTTTTTCAAAAAATTTATGTTCCCAAGGAAGCCTATCAACGGGGGATTATTGATCAGTCAATTATAGCCCACGAACAAGCGCATGCGAATCAATACCATTCTGTCGATGTACTTTTCATGCAGCTATCGTGTATACTTCTTTGGTTCAATCCCTTTATCTATTTTATCCAAAAATCGATTCGACAAACGCACGAATACCTTGCAGATCATGCAGTCGTTCAGGTTCATGAAAAATTGAGATACCAACATTTGATTATCGAGTGGAGTATGTCCACACCTGATATAAACGCATTACCGGCCAGTAATTTTAATTTCTTAACAACAAAAAAACGATTAATTATGTTACAAAAAAGAACAACCAAAGGTAGGCTCTTGCTAATGCCCGGGCTTACTTTATTACTGACAGCAGCCATTTCTATCTTGTTTTCAACACATGTAGAGGCACAAAAAACAACGCCGGCTAAAACAGAAAAAGAGAAACCAGCCAAACCTTTAACAGCTCCACCAGCCTCAAGGCAACCAGGTGCTCCCAAAGCTAACGAAACCCGGCCTAGTCCTCCGAAAAAAGATATTACAGCTCCAATGAAATCCCAGCCGAGCGCTGCTTACCAGCAAGAAGATAAAATACGTTTCCCGGCACCCAAGAAAAAATCTACCCCACCTCAAAAATCACCGAAAATAGTCGATGAGGTACGTGTTGAACGAATCAAATTTGCGGATACTCAAATAGAGCCTGCTCCATCAAAAAATGTTTCACCGATAATTGAAGAAGTAAAGGTCGAAAATATTCAACCACGGCAACCAAGACGGATCAATGTTTCTGCAAATGCGAATGTCAATTCGAATCAAGACCTGCAGTTACACGAAGAAAAAACTGTAAGGATTGTCTTAAAAGGAAAACCAGAAGTAGAGGTAAATACACTGAACAAAAGATAGAAAAGTACCGCTCTGAATAACAATAAGAGGAATAATTTTCCTCTTATTGTAACATCTGACCGCTTCAAGCTCATTTGCCTTTCAATCGCTGAAAACATGATTACCTAACGAAATATAAATTACCTCCGTTTTATTTTTCCCTTCAGCTTAGCACTAACATGCGAACAAACTCCAAAATGTTACGACCCCAAATTTCCAATAAGCATAAAACCATTCGATGAAGCTATCCCCAGCAAAAAAATAAAAATCTTTTTTATTACCTTAGATAAATAAATCGAACAAGAAAACAACTTGTTTTTTCATTAACTATAGTTCACATATATGAAATTATATGCCTTTGTATTGGGAATAGGCCTATTTCCTGTTACAGGATTGTGTCAAAAGACCGTCAGTCCAGGTAGCGGGGATATCAATACCAGTAATATAAAACCAGAAAAATCACTATATACGGTCTATTATGTCAAAGATAACACTTGGGACAAACAAGGATCATTGACCTACGATATTGTAGCCGCCAACAATCAACTGACCTTAACCAATACCTATGTTCCCAAGGATAACGCCTGGACCTCCATCCGCACGACTGTCGCTGATGCAAAAACACTTCAGCCTATCAGCTATACCAGTGATGGCAAGGAAACAAAAGTGAACCTCAACTTTGGTGAAACAATTACAGGTAATTATTATTCGAAGAAAACCAAAAAGGAAAAAAAGATCAACTTAAAGCCAACTAGATCGTTTGTCGATTTTAACTGGACCGACCACATGATTTCAGCCCTACCTTTAGACGTTGGTTATAAAGCGCGCATCCCGCAATTCTATTACAATAGTGATTCGGACATTTTTGTCGAAGACTATACTATCAAGGAAGTAAAGAGCTACAGTTATGGTTCGCCAAAAACAGGCAAGCACAACAGCTGGCTGGTCACACTTTTAGAAGAAAGTACCGGAGCCATCTATAATTACGTCATCGATAAGAAAGATCATCGATTATGGCAAAGGGAAATGTCTATGGGAAATGGCAAGTGGGAAATTACGGTAAATGAGGAACTGGACTATCAACCTATTAAAAATAGATTCAACAAAGAACAAGCCGCCCAGCAAATTTCCCAGGGGAACAGTGTTATTATCGGAACTGCCTACGCACGATCCAGTTCCGGAAAAAGACTTGGCGGACTCGTGAATACAGCCAAAAAGCAATATGCTCCAAAAGGGACAGAAATTACTCTTTTTGCCAACTCTGCCTATTACGAAGAATGGCTGGAAGTCAATAAAATGATCCGTAAACAGAAAAAGGTTCAGGAAGTTCCATTAGATCCTGATTTCGGTTATGCTGTTAAAAAAGCGAAGGTATATGATGATGAAGGCCATTTCGAGTTTGCAGACCTCATGCCTGGTGCCTATGTCGTTATGGCCAGCTTCGATTTTACCAATTCGTACAACTATTCCTATGTATCGGGCTATACTAATTATTATAACTATTGGGGCTATACAGGTTCCACGACAAATTATGGTACAGCTAGGTCCTCTTATGTCGACAAAGCCAATGTTGAAAAACATGTCACTATTGACAAAGATGGTGAAAAGAAAGAGGTAAACTTAAAGGAAATGTAATTCTAAAAAAGCCGTTAAACCATTTTGTTTTAGCGGCTTTTTTAGGCATTTATAAATACAATTAAATACGAGAAAACCATCGTTCCATTCTTTGTCTATCCATTTACTTTTTTCGAAGTTCAATATACCGGTCTATGCTAAACGGAAAGTTATCAGCGCTACGCAGCAGAAAACAGACAGCCGCTCCTACCCAGACCGAATAATCAAAAGTCGATTTGATCCCTAACGATAGGGTCATTACCATCGCAAAGCTAATCAACAGAATACCAGCAATTAATGCACTAAAACGCAACTTATAGCCAACCAGCAGCAAGATCGCTAAAATAACCTCTAAGAATGTTGCACCGATAGCAAGTACATTACCGAAAGATTCAGGCACAAAAAAATTAAGCGTATTGGAATAGGCCACAAAATTGGCCCAATTTCCCCAGGAAACATGAGCTGCTCCTGGTGCTCCCCAAAGGCCCAAACGATCTGCCACAGCAGATAAAAATGCTGTAGACACAGCTAAACGTACAAATAGTTGACTATACATGAGATAAAATTATATCAATCAAATTTAAGAGAACAAAGACAGTTTAAACTTAAGCCAGTTTAAGAAATTAGGCTAGATCATCCAATACCAGCGAAGTTGCGTCCTCATCTTTACAGCTATAGTTATGGCTTCACTTACATTCACCACTACGCATTGTATTTACTTTCTTCTGCTTTTATACTTAGACTTTCAAGCTTCTCGCGTTTATTATAGCCCGTTAAATAATTGCTGCTTTATACTTTCATGTGCCTCACCATTACCCTCTTTTATTAGATCTCTTTCGGAATTAAAACAATAAGGCTGCCAACACATGAGTGCTGTACAGCCTTATATATCATTAATACGAATAAGAATTTATTATCATGTGTCTACTCCATTAAATGTTGACACACTGCTATAATGACAACCAAGATGCTCTATAGTCCCAATGGAAATAAAAATTATTAATAAAAAAGTATCGTCATAAGATGCTCGATCTATCAAAACTACCTTAGTTTAATGCTAAATTATCACAAGAGCTGTAGCGCATGTCCAACTACAATGCTATATTTCAATCAGCCCATAGAAAATTTACTACAGCTGCAGGGTTAATTCCTGCTGTTGTTGGTTTCTAAAAATTAACACCTTTGGCTTGTCAGCGTGTACATGCTTTTTAATCGCTTGTTGCAGGTCTATTAATTGATCTATTTTCTCGCCCTGATAATTCAATACAACATCACCGACACGCAAACCGCTTCTATAAAGATTGCTTTTTTCATCCAACTGGAGTAGAAGCACGCCGTTTACCGAGGGTAGGCCGGCAGCCGACTGCTCGCCCAAGGTCTCCACAGATTTAAATAAGCCCGACTTCCAGGTCCACCTGCCCCCCTGCTCCTTTGCCAAGGATTGGATCGGCTGCGGTATTTCAGGACTAGCGGAAAGAGTTTTAAGTCTTTTACTGATAACTCCAAAATGCAGCATATCAAAATTCTTAAAACCTTGATCTTTCCAGTTCTTCAATCGGAAGTCGCCATGTGCAGGATTCGTAAAGTTCAATTGAATAACACGACCATCTTTTTCTATGCCTTTCGCCTGATCTTTTTCTAAGTCACCCTGCAGTCCATAGATATTATGGTCTACCTCTTCGCCCCAATATTTGACCTGGATATCCTGATGGGACTGCATCACGATATTATTACGGAAGACGTCATGACTATGCTGAAACCAGACATGCGGATGGAAACCATTGTTGATCATCACATTATTATATACTTTGCGATAAAATCCCTCTCTAAGCTTTAATCCTCCGCTTAAACAGAGATTGTTGTAGATCTCATAGTTGGAAGATCCGTCGTCCAAATCAATATCCCAACCGTGATCACATCGAAATCTATTGTCATGAATTTTGGTTGTTTTGATTGCATCAAGCAATATTAAATTCGGATGTTTCGTCGTCAGTTCATCCATCTCTTTGCGATTGGGATGCCAAAACCGGTCGCGTCCCCAAGAATTGAAAGCGCCATGATCACTGGTTTCCAAGACCGTATTAAAGACATCGTTATAGGCGATCTCATGACCTCCCCAGGTGCCATCGCCTACATTGATACCCGCACGGGGCACATTGTAAATAGTATTGTGCAAAATCCGTAACGATTCAGCCATAGAAACCTGTACGCCTGCAACTTGTTTTTCAATCAATCCAATGTTATGAATCAGATTGTCGCTGGCCTCACAGTCCTTGGGATAATTATTGGTTCTTGGTCCCTTGATGGTATCCATTTGGTCAAACGGAACAAATTTTTCATAGCGAAATGAAGGTGAACGGACCGCCTCCGGATCTCCTACAAAGTTGATTGCCCCAGCGCCGACCTGTTCGATCCGGTTGCCTTCAATCTTTAGACCTCGGTTGTACTTATTAACGAAAATTGCATTCCCGCCTAATTCAATAAAATCGTTCGCACGGAAGGTACAGTTTTCAGCACCCTCAATCATCAAGGCCCCTTGTCGGTAGATCGTCCAGTCACTGCGCAATAAGGGTTCGGCTGTTTTCATAAAGGTTGGAGCAGTATACATAAAGCAAAGGCCACTAACCTCAATATCATGTACTGGATTGGAAGATGATCCAGACAGGTTGATCAAATTTTCCAATTGTGGAGCCACAAACTTCAGTTGATTCGGATTAATTCCTTTAGCCGGCATAAAATATAATGTTGCTTCCTGCTCGTCCAGATACCACTCCTGAAAGGTATCGAGTTCTTCAAAAATATTCTCTACAAAGCGATAGGTCTCGTGCATTTTGCTGGGACGATTATTTTGCTGTCCACCTTCAAGTGTAACTGTTGATAAGCCATCTTTTCCTGTAATCTCATAATGGAATCCTCCCCAGCGACCAGCATGCAAAGCATGTACAATTCCGCCCTTAGGGTTTTTCCAGGTTGCTACACGTTCGGGACTTAATGCATCTGCAGCATAACCTTGAAATGGCAAGACAGTGGGATCATAGTTTGGATAACGTGCCCGGACAAGATGCTTATCATTAGCATATAAACTTTGGAAGTTTGTTCCTCTGGGCACCTTGGCTGCCCAAATACCGTGATCACCTTCTTGCCATTTGAGGTCAAGAGATTTGGCACCACTCAGTATAACCTTTGCTCCATCTGCGGATTTGATCCGCAAGGGATGTGTTGTTGTACCCGATACTACGGCGGACATCTGGATCGGCTTGTCCAGCTGATAAGTCCCAGCCATAAAAATGATTTCGATGCCTGGGGTATTTTTCCCGTTTTTATATTTTTCTACCGAGCGCAGTGCAGCGTCGGCTGTGGCATAGGGACTATCTATAGTCCCCTGGTTTCGATCGCTTCCTTTTGTGCTGATATAAATGCGTTTGACCGAGCCAGACTGTTGCCCATACACACCAAGGGTAACGGCACAGGTTAAGCCAATAAATAATAATTTAGGGAATAGCATGAGAGATCTCTTCATAATTTAGTCGTTCATATTAATTTCTAGCAGGACTATACCGGATATAAACTGCATATATAGCAAAGCGGTTAAGGTCATAAAATAAAGTCGTTTGCAATGCACAGACGACTTTTCTATTCGTGTATCCATACCATAGATCATATGAATATGAACTATGATATTTCGTCCAGTCAACTAATGTTCTATTGAATAACTTCACTAATCTGTACCTCTGGAGTAATATTCGTATATTTTGGAAAATCTTCAGCAAATTTTTTCCCATTTTCTTTTAAAGGATCCTGATAGGCTGCAATCGAATCAAAGTATAAATGGCAAATTGCTAAATAAGTTGGTCCAGCTTCCGAGCTACGTCCCGAAAGTCCCTTATCAATAGTTACACCTTTCAATGCTTTACCGTAAACTTGTTTGACAAGCGCAATATGTTGAGGGATATAATAGCTCCAATCAAATGTCTTTCCAGGTCCATTTGGATAAAAGATCGAGACCTTGATCATCCCTTTTTTATGAAAAGGTGGATCTGCCTTTACACGGTGCTGAACCCCCAATAACATGGTGATCAGCACCAGAACTAAAATGTGTTTTGTTTTCATAGCTGTTGATAAGTAAGATTAAATAACATTCTTTTTTTCCTATAGCCTTTGTCAAAAATCGATAATCAGCGATTATTATAAAGTCTGGTTGTTTTTCCGCTCCGCCGCAGCTTTTAACAAAATTTCCCTACTGGCTATGGGTACATTTCCATTCGCATCAGGCCCAATATTGAGCAACAGATTTCCACCTTTTTCATTGATCTCGTGCAGCTTGTTATTTACATCCATTGGAGATTTCCAATTATTGTCTGACTTTTTGTATCCCCAAGAATTGTTTAGGGTATAACAGGCTTCCCAGTCGTAATCCAATGCAGCTCCCGGATGTTCTTGCTCAGGCGTTCCAAAATCACGCTTAAATTGATCACGCTTTGCTACGCGGTTATTAATGATAAGAGAGGGTTTCAATTTGCGTAGATATTGGTACAGATCCTCCCCTGCGGCCATATCCCACCAATTCACCCAGTCTCCGTCAAACCAAAGGATATCTGTATCATATTTATCAACCAATTCCTTCAATTGATTTTTCATGTATTGAATATAAGCAGCCTTCTGTTCCGGTTTCATCAGTATCTGCCCCCAATCACCTTTACCCTTGGGATCAACATATTGTGAATTGTGGTGCCAATCGATAATGCTATAGTAAGTACCAAATCTGATTCCGGCTTTTTTACAGGCTGTAGATAACTCCTTTACCAGATCTCTTCCACTCATTGGCGTCGAAGCAATATCGTAATCTGTATAGGGAGAATCCCACAAGCAAAATCCCTCGTGGTGTTTAGTAGTCAGAACAATGTATTTCATACCAGCATCCTTAGCCAATCGAACAATACTGTCGGCATTAAAGTCTTTGGGGTTCCATGTATTGATTAGTTCTGAATACGTATTCTTCGGAATATTCATTTCCGATTGTATCCACTCAGCATATCCTTTGGTGGAGTTCCCTTTATATATTCCTCCGAGTTGACTATAAAGCCCAAAATGAATAAACATTCCATACTTTGCCTCTCTAAACCATTGCATCCGTTTGTCGAAATCCTTTTTGGATTCCTGTAAATAATTAACTTGGGCGTATCCCATGTTTATAAATAACATGGTCATTAGAGAAAGAAAACAGTGCGTTACTTTTATCATATTAATTTATATTGGTTAGTTCAATACTGCAAAAGCAGCTGTTGGATCTTTTAATCGTAGCTTGCTTACATGCGCAAAAGCTAAACCTTTCTGCTATTGCGAGATATACTGCAAAATAAATATAGAAAATATGAACAATACTTTCTATTTATTGCAAATAAGTTACGCTGAAAAATTACAACTTTATATCAGCCATGATTGTATAGAAAATAAAAATTGCCAAAGCTGGTTTTTAAACAGGCGACCGAGAAATTTAATATACATTTTTTCGAAAAAGGATTTATATTTAGTAAACAATTCACTAAACGCCATTCTATCCCGAAATTATGAGTTTAAAAACATTAGTTACTAAAAGCGTCGAGTATAACAATTGGGTCGTCAACAAATATATAAATTGGCTAGCTGATAAATCGGAGGAGCAACTTAACCAAGAGGTTCCCTCAAGCTTTCCGACCATTTTACAAACCTTGAACCATATCTTGCAGACACAGGAATACTGGTGGAGCCATATTTCAGAAAGCAATGATTTTGATTTTGAAAAAAAGCTATCGACAAAAGAAGAAATATTTGAAGCTCTAAAAAGAAGCTCAGCTCAACTTATAGCCTATGTACAAAAGTTATCTGAATTAGATCTGGAAAAAAATATCAAAGTGGAATCACCATGGTTTCAATGCGATTTCACGAAGTATGAATACATACAACAACTTATCCTTCACGGCACATACCATAGAGGACAGATCGTCACAATGGGCCGGTCTATTGGAATAACGGATGCTCCAATGACAGACTTTAATTATTGGAATCTTTATAAAGATCAACAATAAGGATTGGATCATCTCCATGGATAAAACATACTGAAAAAGAAAGTTAGTTTTTCGCTTGTAGAATTCGCTGCTCAGGGGCTCTACCAGCAACTTACGTAGACATCATGTTTCGTTTGCTGATTTCTTTATCCAGTTCAGCAGATTTTCATGTGAAGCAGAGAATTGGCAGAGGCGCCAAAACATGAGCAAAATTCTATACCGAACTTGTTGCTGCCTACAGTAAAACAATGGAATCTCCAGAAACCGGAGAATGGTTTCGGACAAAAATTACGATTGCTCTCAATCGCACAAATTAGGAGCTTCGCCGGATCAAAAAAGTTACAGCGGCTGGCAATAAGATAAAAAAATGCGGAGTTTAATTTTGAACTCCGCATTTTTTTATGCCTTTAGACAATAGCCAGGCTGGCCCTAGATTATTGGTCTTTTTTCATTGTTCCTTTTTCACGAAGATTGATATGCCAACTAAACGCTTCCTCCAACAAATGTGGGGTATGGCCTCCTCTTTCACACGCGCGATTATAGTAGTCAAAAAGCTGTTCTTTATAATCAGGATGTACACAGTTCTCAATAATTACTTTCGCTCGCTCACGAGGTGCTAAACCACGTAAATCGGCCAAGCCATAATCTGTTACCAAAATATCAACATCGTGTTCGGTATGGTCTACATGTGAAACCATGGGAACAATGTGAGAAATTGCATCCCCTTTGGATGCAGCCTGCGTGACAAAGATGCTCAAATAAGCATTACGGGCAAAATCACCAGACCCACCAATACCGTTCATGATATTCGTTCCTGAAGTATGGGTGGAATTTACGTTTCCATAAATATCGAACTCGATAGCTGTATTGATCGCGATGATGCCCAAACGTTTAATCAGTCCAGGTGTATTGGAAATGTTCTGTGGACGCAATACAATCTTATCACGGTATCGATCCAAATGATCGAACACTCTTGAATAACATTCTTCAGAGACAGTAATGGAAGAAGCAGAAGCAAAATCCAGTTTTCCGGCATCAATTAAATCAAAGGTGCTATCTTGCAATACCTCCGAAAACATGGTCAAGTTACGGAATTTACTATGTATGAATCCAGTCAACACAGCATTAGCAACCTTACCAATGCCCGCTTGAAGTGGCATCAGACTTTCTGTCAAATGACCTAATTCTACTTCATTCTCAAAGAATTGCAAGATATGGTTGGCTATCGCGGTTGTTTTGGTATCCGGTTCAGCAATGTCAGCAGGACTATCAAGCTCATTGGTAAAAACAATCCCCACTACCTTACTCGCATCTAAGGGGATAGTCTTCCGCCCAATCTTATTTTCTGGCGCTACGATAGGAATTACATTACGACGTGGGTAATCCTCGGCCTGATAGATATCGTGTATCCCCTTGATAGTCGTAGGTATTGCTGTGTTTACTTCTAAAATAACCTGTTTAGCCAAAGCAGCAAAGGTTGCAGAGTTACCTACTGAAGTCGTTGGCACGATACTCCCGTCCGATTCTATTGCAGCAACTTCCAAAACGGCAATGTCCACCTGCGGTAAATTCCTGTTATGAAGAAGCTCTGCAGTTTCACTTAAATGCTGATCTATGAACAATACATCACCAGCATTAATTTTATTACGTAGAATACGATCAACCTGGAAAGGCATCCGTTTGGATAGCGCCCCTGCTTCCGCTAATTTACCATCTGTTCCGTGTCCCAGCGAAGCCCCAGTAATTAAGGTTATTTTTAACGGCTCGACTTTCGCTCGCTCAGCCAAAGCGGGTAACACTACCTTACTGTCTCCAGCTTTGGTAAAACCGCTTGAACCAACGACCATTCCGTTTTGAAATAGTTTAGCAGCTTCTTCCGCTGTAATCACTTTATCATGTAAGCTTTGAACTTTTATTCTTTCGTAAGCCATATTGTTATAGTTTGATTTTATTCCATTATTGTAAACTTAAGAAATTGAAACCTATATATTTCCTTTATTTGAAAAGTTCTTTGGTATATTTTCCAACCTCTTAACCAAACAATTTTAGCTTTTTTTTCAACTGCATATTTATTATCATTCGACACAAAGTTATCCAAACGCGACTTAAAATAGACAACTCGCTACAAATCAAAAATATACAACAAACCTTAATAAAAAAATATTTTGTATCACACTGATTGATAATATATATCACGCTGAAAACAAACAACTTACAATAATAAAAGGAAAACCAAAGTAAGTAAATACTAACTCTCTAGCCGATTAATTGCAATTTTAATGTAAGCATACACTCACTTTCAAGAAGTAAAGGCGCTGTCTAGTAAAAAAATCTTACCTTTGCTGCATAGTATATAGGTTAAAATGAATACACAAGATATACCAACAGATGCTAAATATGTCAACCGTTATTATATGACGGAGGTCGACTCGTTTGAAGATAGCATTTACTGTCACCACGCTATTATAGCAGAGAACCATATTTCAGAGCATTGCCACGATAAAGATCAATTTTTATATACAGAAGGTGGTGTAGTATTTATCAAAACGGAGGAAAAATCATATTTTCTGCCTGCCCGTCATTATTTGTGGATTCCAGCCGGCGTAAGACATAGTATTCATCCAAGTACCCCTGAGGTCGTTATGCGTAATTTGTACTTTCCAAAAACTAATAATGACGCACCATTTTATAGTAAAATGGGAATTTATCCTGTCAATGATCTTTTGATAGAGCTGATTATGTTTACAAATCGCTGGAATGGCAATATCTTTCCGGTCGAAGAACCTAAATATAGTATAGCTACAGCATTTAAACTTATCCTGCCGGAATTATCACTACATGAGCTTCCATTAGCCCTACCCTATCCTAATCATCAGAAATTAAAGGATATCGTCACTTACCTCGAAGAGAATATAGAGGAAAATGTCAGCTTTAAAAAACTTGCCGGATTATTTAACATTAGTGAACGTACATTAGCCAGACTATTTCAAAAAGAATTAAATATGTCTTTTATCCAATACTACACGATACTCAGAATGCTGACCGCTCTAAAGCTCCTTTTGGACGAAAAACTAAGTGTAAATGAAGTTGCGCTCAAAGTCGGGTACAATAGCCTCCCCACGTTTAGTAACACGTTCAATAAGGTCGTCGGCATCCGTCCAAGCGAATATGTCAAACAAAAAGAATTGCTTATTTAAAAATGTTTACCTAATTTAGGTCAATAAACCTAATTCAGGATGAAATTCAAACATATCATTTATAGTGCTGGAATTTTACTGCTTAGCACTTCTTTATTTGCCAAATCTCAAGATAAAAAACCCAAACCCATTCAGTTATTTAATGGGAAAGATTTGAAGAACTGGACCCCAAAAATCAGAAACCACAAAGTTGGGGATAATTATAAAAATACATTTCGTGTAGAAGACGGTTTACTCAAGGTAAGATATGATGGTTATGATAATTTCAATTTTCAGTATGGCCACTTGTTCTACAATAAAGAATTCTCTGCTTATTTGCTGCGTGTTACTTACAGATTTGTCGGTGAACAGGTGAATGGTGGTGAAGGTTGGGCTTGGCGTAATAGCGGAGCTATGCTACATGGACAAGATCCTAATACCATGGGTGTAGATCAAGACTTTCCAATATCTATCGAAGGGCAATTGTTGGGTGGAAATGGCAAGGACGAACGGACCACAAGCAACCTTTGTACACCAGGCACAAACGTTGTGATCGACAATAAACTCTTTACGCCACATTGCATTAGTTCGACATCAAAAACTTATGCCGGTGATCAATGGGTAACAGCAGATTTCTTGGTATTGGGAGACTCCTTGGTCCAACATATCATCGAGAATAAGGTTGTTCTGCAATATAACAAACCTCAAATTGGAGGTGGAAATGTGACCGATTTCGACCCTAAAGTTAAAAAAGATGGTCAGCTTTTAAATAAAGGTACAATTTCACTCCAAAGCGAAAGTCATCCAATTGATTTCAAAAAGGTTGAGCTTTATGACTTGGAACCTTATATGAAGGATCCCAATAAATTGAAAAAGGTCATTGCAGAGTTACTTCCAAATTTGCAGCAATAAGATTATACCGTGGGAAGATTTAAAATAAAACCTTCATGCCTTTGAAAGCATCAATGGTCGTGAAAGCGAGCTGAAGATTCTTTCTGACCTATAAAATAAATACATCAATAAAAAAGCATCGATTTTCGATGCTTTTTTATTAACCATTCGCTTGGAAAGAGAAATCCAAAGTATATAACATAAAGAAAAGGGATACAGCGAGCTGTACCCCTCTATATCTATACAAACAGCTTACGCTAAACCGTTAACGAATTTTGTTAACTTAGATTTGTTGTTAGAAGCTTTTTTCTTGTGGATCACATTTTTCTTTGCCAAACGATCAAGCATAGAAATTACGCGTGGTAATAATGTTTTTGCTTCTTCTGCAGAAGTAGTGTGACGTAATTTTTTGATTGCGTTACGTGTAGTTTTTGCTTGGTAACGGTTTCTTAAACGTTTAGTAGCGTTTGCTCTAATTCTTTTGATCGCTGATTTATGATTTGCCATTTTTTTTAGCTAATTTTTATTCAATTTTTTCTTGTAATTCGGACTGCAAAAATAACACCTTATTTTCAATATTCAAAATCTATTTTATTTTTTAGGTTTAGTATATTTGCGACATGCAAAAATTATCGATGGATGAACTTCAACGTACAGACGTTGAATCGTTTAAAAAACAAGAAAAAACTCCTATCACAATCGTTATGGACAATGTACGGAGCATGCATAATGTAGGCTCAGCCTTCCGTACTGCAGACGGATTTGCTATTGAAAAAATATATCTATGTGGTATTACGGGTACACCTCCCCACCGTGAAATCGAAAAGACAGCGCTTGGGGCAACTCAATCAGTCTCTTGGGAATACCACAAAGATACAATTACCGTGGTCGATCAGCTTCGGGCAGAAGGTTACGTTATTGTTGCTATCGAGCAAGCAGATGACAGCGTCATGTTACATCGCTTTGAACCCGAAGATAAAAAAAAATATGCATTGATTTTTGGAAATGAGGTCAATGGAGTCGATGAAGAAGTCATGGAAAAAATTGATACCTGCATTGAAATCCCTCAATATGGAACCAAACATTCCCTAAACGTGTCTGTCGCAATTGGCATTATTCTTTGGGATTTTATCCAAAAACGCAATCTCAATTAAAAATTTATCAATAAAGGTCACATTACTATTCACATTGCTTCCATTTTAGAAAGCAAAATAGTAGATTTGTGTGCAAAATTTAAAGAAGAAATGAGTGTATTAGTTAATAAAGATTCAAAAGTAATCGTTCAAGGTTTCACTGGAAACGAAGGTACTTACCATGCTACTCAAATGATTGAGTACGGAACAAATGTAGTTGGTGGTGTTACTCCTGGTAAAGGTGGTCAACAACACTTAGACCGTCCTGTATTCAATACTGTTCAAGATGCGGTAGACGCTACAGGAGCTAATGTTTCTATTATCTTTGTACCTCCAGCATTTGCTGCAGATGCGATCATGGAAGCTGCCGCTGCTGGTATCGAAGTGATTGTTTGTATTACAGAAGGTATCCCGACAAAAGACATGATCCAAGTAAAATCTTACTTGAGCGACAAAAACTCTCGTTTGATCGGTCCAAACTGCCCTGGTATCATCACTGCAGGTGAAGCTAAAATCGGTATCATGCCAGGATTTATCTTCAAAAAAGGTAATGTAGGTGTTGTTTCTAAATCTGGAACTTTAACTTACGAAGCCGTAGATCAAACTGTAAAAGCAGGATTAGGTATCACAACAGCAATCGGAATTGGTGGTGACCCTATCATTGGTACAACAACGAAAGAAGCTGTTGAATTATTAATGAATGACCCTGAAACTGAAGCGATCATCATGATTGGTGAAATCGGTGGCGGAATGGAAGCTGAAGCTGCTCGTTGGATCAAAGAACATGGTACTAAACCTGTTGTTGGATTTATCGCAGGTCAAACAGCGCCTCCAGGACGTCGTATGGGACACGCCGGTGCAATTGTAGGTGGTGCAGATGACACTGCTGCTGCAAAAATGAAAATCATGCGTGAGTGTGGTATTCGTGTTGTTGAATCTCCAGCTGAAATTGGAAAAGCAATCGCAGAAGAATTGGCTAAATAATTAGACCATCAACCATATAAAAAAGGGAATCAAATTTGATTCCCTTTTTTGTTCTTAAACAATCTAACAAATCATCGCACTAACTAGGCATTCCTTCGTCTGCCGATGGTCCATATAAACCCGGTACAGCAATATCCAATAATCGCAAATAGACGGTCAGCTGACCACGATGATGAACAATATGATTATTGACAATAAAACGTATCGCTCCAGCACGTGGCAAACGTGCAATCTCGTAATCTCCTGCTTTCAACACCCATTCATTAAACCAATCTGCTTCAGCAATATTCTCAATTGTTGCCTTGTTGGCTTCCAGCCCTGCCGATAGAATCGTCTTTAATTCATCCACCGAAGACACTTTGAGCGGCGAATAATCCACTTTAAAATCAAATACATCTTTTGGTATTGCCTTATGTACCCAGCTATGTAATTCCACAACATGAGCTGCCAATTCTCCCAAGCTCATCGATTTCTCGTGTGGACGCCAATCCAGTTTATTGTCTGGAATCCGTTCTAAAATACGTTTGGTATTTTTTGTTTCATGATCCAATTCGATCAAATAGCTCTTTTTGATACTCATATAAATATTAATACATTAATTGAAAATCTTCTAATACCGTAACGGCATAAGGGGACTCCACAGCCTTATGTGCTGCCTCCCGAGCAATCTCCCCCTCAACATAGGTGACCTTAAGCGGTAAAAAGCTATTGTTCATCACATTTTCATGGAACAAAGACTCGTACCAGGCACAAGCGGCAACAAAACGCCCGTAATTCAAATTCAAGTGATAGCCATCACGCGTAAAATGATCACCTATAAAGCTTGAACGTGCATTTTGAATAGCTGTACCCGAAGGAACCAATAGACTAAAACTACCCCAGTTAAAGACCTCCTTCGAAGTATGAGTAATGGCCTTATACATGTTGTCTTGACTGCGGTTATAACGAACAAATCCCTCATGAGATGAACCGTTCTGGTAAGCCCAAGTCTGATGCAATATATATTGAGTTTCCGGGAATATGACATGTTTTCTAACGTAATCATATAAAAGCGGTAAATCCTTGGCGTATGAATCATAATCTCCGGATAATGGGCTCGCTTGCTGAAAACTAATATAATCCCATGCTTCATCGATAAGCGCCTCAGATAAACGCTCATTTGCTTTCTCGGACATTTGTCCGTCAAGATTGATTTTGCGGTAGCGATAGGCTGGTTTATCCTCTTTTGCGTTACTGACATGCAAACTTAGAGGAGCGCCACCAATATAGAGATTGCCGATCACGATCTTTTTCTTCCCAGCTTTCGCCAATTCATATAAATTCTGTTCAATAGCATCTTCCGAAAAACTATTACCGATAGCCAATATACGTAGCACACCATCGTCTAAAGCTTTACTTTGCGCATTCAATCGATTATCTTTTAAAAAGAACAAGATCAAAAAGCCAAAAACCAATACCTCTTTTACTTTCATCATAATACAACGTAATAACAACTAAATTAGATAATATCTAGTAAAAATACTAATGATAGGTCAATAAAGGGAGACTTTCTAGGGAATGAGCTTTGTGTCTCAAAAAGATTTCTTTGATGTAGCTCACGTTTCAAAACTCAAAATTATAAATCTAAATCTCTTGTATCAAAGGATTTGAATGAGGAATATCCAGTTCCTGTACATATCAGCTTTTATAATCGAACCATGGGGACTAGGTACTAGAACTAGCTGGGCTGTCCTCATGCTAAAGTTAAAGCTACACCATCTGAAAGAAGCCCCGTCACCAGTCTCCCTTGCTGCATAATATATCGTTAGGGGCCAATCAAAGCTCGCCCCATACCATTCGATATTCAGGATGGTAAATAGAAGCGGGATCCACTTCTCCACAAATCATGCTGTAGTTGCAGGTATACATACATAAGGGCGACGTCCCCTTCAGCAGAGATAGTGTTAAGGGATCAGAGGAGGTAAAGGAAGTTCAGCAACATTTTCAAATGTTCTTATCATGCCGCGATCCGATTATCCAGAACTCATCCTGCATCTTGCAGCTTGGGATAAATAAGGGAGCACCCGGTTTAAGTGATATGATTAAAGGGCATAATGATGCGTTACACCGCTACGGCACAATGACGCCAAGGGAAGTACGAAAGTATTTAAACGAAG
>NZ_DIIM01000007.1 GCF_002420705.1 Sphingobacterium sp. UBA5670 | reverse complement strand
CACTACCGTCCAAAACGATTAAGAAAATCATATAAAAAAGTGGCGCATTGCGATTTCAAAAAATGTTATATTGAAAACACAACTACGCCACCTCAGCAATGGTAAATATAAACGTTTTCATTCAACTTCTATCCTTGATAGACCGGGATATTTTTAAAAAGCTTGTATCAAAATACAATAGTGACAAACATCATAAAGGTCTTAACAGTTGGACACATCTGGTGAGCATGCTTTTTTGCCATCTTTCCTGCAGCGATTCGGTCCGGGATATCAGTAACGGTCTTCGCAGTACCACGGGCAACATGAACCATATGGGTATTTCCCGAGCTCCCTGCAAATCGAGCATCTCCTATATGAATGAACACCGCGACCATAAGCTTTTCAAAGACCTTTATTTTGCCCTTTTGGACAATCCTTGGAATAAGGAGCCCAACCAGCGCAGTGAGCTCAGGGCCTTGAAGCGTAAGGTCTATCTGATGGATGCCAGCGTGATTCCATTATGTATGTCGATATTTGACTGGGCTAAATTCCGGAGCAATAAGAGGGCTGCCAAACTGCATACCGTACTTGACTATGATGGATGCCTACCGGTTTTCATGGAGATTACTGATGGTAAGGTACATGAGAGTAAAAAAGCGAACAGCTTTTCTTTCCCCAAGGGCAGCGTTGTGGTTATGGACCGGGGTTATGTCGATTTTAAATGGATGAATATGTTGGACAGCAACGGAAGTTTCTTCGTCACACGGAGCAAAGTAAACATGAAATACAGCGTAATAAAGAGCTATGAGAGTGATTCGATGGTTGAAAGCGGCATCCTTAAGGATCAGGTGATTACATTGAGCGGGGAGAGCGCAAAACGATATGGGGGAAAGAAACTCAGGCTTGTGCACGTTTTGGACAGCACCACGGGCGATGAATATGAATTCTTGACCAACAATATGCAATGGAAGCCGGCGATGGTAGCGATGATCTATAAACAACGCTGGCAGATCGAGATCTTTTTCAAACATCTCAAACAGCGTCTTAAGGTCACCAGTTTTGTGGGAACATCGCAAAATGCCGTTCAGATACAGATATGGACTGCCCTGATCGGAATACTTTTATTGAAATATATACAGAAAAAGGTCATCTACAAGTGGAATCTGTCCAATCTTGTGAGCTTTATACGAATGAACATATTTGTGAAGATTGATTTTTGGCTTTGGGCGAACGACCCATTTATCAAGAAAAAATCGCCTGATAAAAACGGACAGTTTGGCGTCTTTTAAAATAAGGGGGGGATAGCTAATGGAGCAAGCTAAAATAATACGCTTCTTGATAAGAAAAACCACTTTTTTTCGTAACTTAAATTTTATTTTGGACGCTACTGATCGTAAATAGAAAACCCATTGGCTAAATACAACAAATATTAGGCTAATTATAGATATAAACAAGCCTTCATCTTTAATAGTTTTGAACTTTAATTCTTATTCAAAGAAGGAATGACAAAACTTTATTATTTGAAAAACAAAGCTAATGCAATTCATATTGTAACACTATATTTTATTTTATTGGTTGCTTCTGTTGCATCACTTCTTATTGGGGTTAAATCAATATTGCCAAATAGTGTTACATTGCTAAAACACTCAGATCTACAAATACTTATTATAAGTAGAGTTCCTCGAACAGTTACACTTATTTTAACAGGTGCAGGGCTTTCAATCTGTGGTATTATATTACAGCAGCTTTCCCACAATAAGTTTATTTCTCCCACAACATCTGGAACATTGGATTCTGCAAAACTTGGTATATTATTTAGTTTGTTTTTGTTTCCCCAGTACAGTGTATTTACTAAACTACTGTTTAGTGTTCTTTTCTGTTTCGGCTTTACTTTACTTTTTGTTTTTTCAATTACCAAGTTAGCCAACCGCAATACAGTTCTTATACCCATATTGGGAATAATGTTCGGTTATACACTCAACTCAATAAGTAATCTATTTGGTGTTGAGCTTAACATAGTACAGAATATGGAGAGTTGGATGGTCGGAAATTTCACAAAAACATTGCAGGGTCAATATGAAATAATTTATTTGATGGTGCCTTTGTTTGTCATATGCTACCTATATGCCCGTAAGTTTACTATAGCATCGATGGGACGAGATTTTTCAACATCTTTAGGAATCAATTATCAAATGGTTGTTATCATTGGTTTGATTCTTACTTCTATCATGGTAAGCACAACTATTTTGACGGTTGGCTCATTACCATTCATCGACCTCATAATTCCAAATATTGTAGCATTTATATACGGTGATAATGTGCGTAAAAATCTACCTTTTACAGCATGTTACGGTGCTCTGGCATTACTGATTTGCGATATTGTAGGAAGACTTATCATTTATCCTTATGAAATACCTGTCAGTATGATTGTAGGATCATTAGGAGCTGTTATTTTCTTAATTATTCTAATAAATAGGAATCGATGAAAAAACTATTGTTCATTTTGTTGACATTGCTGGTAGTAATTGTGTTGACATTCCTAAGTTACGATATAGATTTCAGTAACAAATTCGTTGTTGCAGGAAGAGTGGAACGTTTAGTGGCATTGATTCTTGTAAGTATCAGTATCTCTTACTCTACAGTGGTATTTCAAACTATTTCGGACAATAAAATTCTTACTCCCTCTTTAATGGGATACGAATATTTGTATGTCTTTTCACAGGTATTACTTTTATTAATATTTGGCGGCAATAGCTTGTTTTTCAGATCTAAAGAATTAAGTTTCATTTTTGCTTCAAGCATCATGATAGTTTATTCCCTGATTCTCTATAGAGTGTTTTTTAAGAGAAATAAGAAAAACGTATACTTTATTTTACTTATAGGTTTAGTACTTGGGATATTCTTCAATACTTCGACTCAGTTTTTACAAATGATTATCAACCCAAATGAGTTTGGGTATATCCAAGGTGCTATGTTTTCCTCGTTGAGTAGAATCTCGATAAAAACTATTTCAATAGCCGTAGTTACGATATTGATTGTCATAGTCTATTTATCTCGTTTCTTTAAATTTCTAGATATTCTGGTTCTTGGTAGAGAATATAGCTTGGGACTTGGAGTAGATTATGACAAGATTGCCAGAAATCAGCTTATCGGAATATCAGTACTAATAGCAATATCCACATCACTTATCGGACCAATAACTTTTATAGGTGTATTTATATCTAATATTAGCTATCGATTGACTAACACATATCTTCATCATAGAACCATAACTGTTGCATTTTTTATTACTGCAATGTCCATGTTGGCGGCTCAATTTGTGATTGAACATATTTTAAATTATAGACACAGCCTCGGGGTATTGATAAACCTCGCAGGAGGACTCTATTTTATTTTATTAATACTTCGAACTTTAAGAACTAAAAAATGATAAACATCAAGTCACTAAGCAAAAGTTATGCAGGCATACCTATTTTGAACGATATAAATTTAGAAATTCCAAAAGGGAAAGTTATCTCATTAATTGGACCTAACGGAGCTGGAAAATCTACGCTTCTTGTATTAATGGCAAGATTGGCAAAAGCAGACAATGGTTCTATTATTCTTGATAGTGAAGAGTTATCTAACTATTCATTAGACCAACTTTCAAGAAAAATATCATTTTTAAGGCAACAGAATGTGTTTGATGTGAAGATAACGATCAAAGAATTGGTTGATTTTGGACGATTTCCTCACAGTAAAGGGCAACTGACTATTCAGGATAATATGAAAATTGAAGAATCTATAAATAAAATGAATCTTCAAGATATCAAACATGCATATATAGATCAAGTTAGTGGAGGTCAGCTTCAAAGAGCCTTTTTAGCTATGGTAATGGCTCAAGATACAGAATATATACTGCTGGATGAACCTTTAAATAATCTTGACATGAAGCACTCAGTAGAAATCATGAATACAACACGATTCCTTGCTGACGAATACGGAAAAACTGTAATTACAGTTGTCCATGACATAAATTTTGCGGCAAATTATAGCGATTATATAATTGCTATGAAAAATGGTCGTGTATTTTTTTATGGCTCCAATAAATCAGTTATAACCGAAAAGAACTTAAAAGAATTATTCGATATCGAATTCAAAATAATACAAGATGACAAAGTCATTATTTGCAATTACTATAAATAACAAAAATAATTAATCAATAATTTTTTTATATCATGAAAATTAGAAACTTTTTTTTAACACTCTTAGGAGGTCTCAGTAGTTTAATTATAAGCTGCAATAACCATGAAAGCAAAAAAGACAAAGTGGATAGTATAACCGTTCAACATGAACTTGGAGAAATAAATGTCTCAACTAATCTGAAAAAGGTTGTGGTATTTGATATGGGTAGTCTCGAAACTCTGAATGAACTTAATATACCTGTCGCAGGAATTTGTAAGGATTATGTACCTAAATATCTACATAAATATATTAACGATAAAAACGTCAAAGATGGTGGGTCCATTTTACAACCTAACTTTGAAATGGTTAGTAAGATTAATCCCGATCTTATTATTATATCTGCCTTACAAGCAAAAGATTATGAAAAACTTTCTTCTATAGCCCCGACATTATATCTCGGCATAGAAAATGGAGACTTTAAGTCATCTATCAAAAAAAATATCAATACTATAGGACGGGTCTTTCAGTTAACTGATCAAACTGATCAAATAAATGAAGAATTGGAACAAGCTATAAACGAAGCTTCCAAAAAGATTGCTTCTTCATCGAATAAAATTATGATTCTGCTTTATAATGCAGGAACTTTTAGCACATTTGGTTCCGATTCCAGATATGGATTTGTCTTTAGTGATTTAAAAGCTAAGGCGGCAGATGATTTAAAAGAAGAAGCTATTTATCATGGAACTGTGGTCTCTAGCGAGTATATCGCTGAAAAAGACCCTGATGTATTATACATTATTGATCGAAATTCAGTCTTGGGAAATGTGACAAATAGAAATGAAATCGAAAACAAGCTTGTTCAACAAACCAGTGCATACAAGAAAAATAAAATTATCTATCTTGACCCTGATGTTTGGTATCTTTCTGGAGGAGGATCTTATTCTACGAGGACCATGATAGAGGATATTCTTAAGGGGTATAAATAATAAAAAAAGGACTGTAAATTTCAAAATCAGTCCTTTTGTGTTAAATAAAATTAGTTTGACATTATTTTACTCACACAATACTTCCATAAATTGAGTAGGTCTAATATTGTTCAAAATTTCTTATTACTGACAATTCAATTTTCAAAAATTATAGTTTTTATCATATTTAGTATTTTTGTTAGAACAAATTTCAACAAGCATACGCTCTTAATGTAATAAAAAAATGGAAGCATTATTTAAAACGTGGAAGACAAGTCGTAGAATTTATTTAAGTTACTTTGAAAATTATTCATTAGATCAGCTTAACAACATTCCAAATGGTTTCAACAATAATCTTATCTGGAATATAGGGCATATCGTCGTAACACAACAAAAACTGATTTATAGAGGTTCTGACCTACAAGGATATATTTCAGATGAGTTGTTTAATAAGTATCAGTCTGGAACCAAACCTACAGAACCTGTCTCTCAAAAAGAAGTTGCTGAACTTAAAGAGTTATTGACTTCACTCATTGATTTAACAATCGCTGATTTTCAAAAGGATATTTTTAGGACTTACAAAGAACGAATAACAGGTACCGGCTTCCATTTGTCTTCGATTAATGATGCATTTGAATGTAATAATTATCACGAAGGAATGCATTTAGGGTATATGTTAAGTATTAGAAAATTTGTGTAAAACAATATTCTTGGAGTAATATTCTTTTGGACCTTTATTTTTTGGCATATCTACTCAATTAAAAACTTGATAAATGATTTTGATTATTTGTAATGAATAAGTAGACCTTATAAAGAGGTCTCAAATTTTTATTTTGGTTAATTTTATATTTATTTTTTGCTAATTAAAAATGTGTTTCCCCGTAAATAAATTAGAATATATCTGTCTTAAACCTGATGAATCACTAACACATATCGTGGAAAGCATCTGGATGGTAAAAAACAACTCTGATGAAGAAAAAGAAGGCGTTATAGTTCCGGATGGAAAAATAGATTTATTTCTGCTAGCTGATGAAAATGGAAATTTTGAAATTTTCATTTCCGGAATATGTTCTGCTCCTATCACCAAACCTCCATTTCCAAAATCTACAATGTTTGCAATCAGCTTTTATCCCATCGCTGCCGAATATATTTTCAAACAATCTTTTGCGGATTTAAATAACACCAAGAAAACACTTCAGACAGGTTACTGTGGATTTTCAAGAGATGATCTAAACGATTTCAACCAATTTTACCATAAAGCTGTTCAGGTTATTTCTTCGTTATTATCCAAAGAAATAGAAGAGCGAAAAAAGAAATTATTTAAACTCATTTATGCGTCTAAAGGAGAAATTACGGTAAAAGAAATCGAAGAAAATGTTTTTTGGAGTAGCAGACAAATGAACCGTTATTTCCATAAATGGTTAGGCGTAACGCTTAAAACTTATCTGAATATTATCCGTTTCTCCAACTCATTAAAACAACTAAAAAATGGAGATTTCTATCCCCAACTCGATTATGCAGACCAATCACATTTTATAAGGGAAGTGAAAAAATTTGCTGGAGTAAAACCAATTATCTTAAATAAAAACGAAAACGACCGATTTATCCAATTTAGCCTGATGCCCGAAAAGTAATTTTGTTCTGTAATTAAAACAAGAATAAAATGAATTTGAATCACATCAATATCGTTGTAAAAGACGTTGAGAAGGCTGTCCATTTGTTTACACAACACTTAGGGTTTAGTTTAATTGTCAATAGAAACAGTAAAATGGCAGTTATGGAAAATAGCAATAATTTTGCCTTAGTTATTTGGGGTCAGGAATTGAACCAAAAAGAAAATATACCTGAATATCCGGAAAATTTCCACATCGGATTTTATCAGAAGGATGAGCAAGAAGTTTGGGATATTTATGAAAAATTACAAACAGAACCTACCTTACAATTTGAAAGTGAACCTAAGAAAATTAGGAATACGTTTGGTTTCTATTTCTTTTTTGAAAAGTTGATGATAGAAATAAGTGTTAATCCATTTAAGGATAATATTGCCCAACGTAGTTAGTCGATAGCCCATAAACCACTGAATTTAAAATCATATTTTGAGGGAGGATTATGGTTATGACTACTAGCCATACCTCTTACTTGGTTTTAAATTCAGTAGGTCTCATGTTGGTCAGTTGCTGAAAGTTATTGCTAAACGCAGATATATTCGAATATCCGATTTCATAAGCTATCTCGGTCATGTTCAAATCTGTATCATTAATCAATTCCATTGCTCTTATAATACGTAGCATCTTTAAGTATTGAACAAAAGTGATATGCAATTTCGTTTGGAATAATCTGGTCAAACTTCTCACACTTATTCCTGATTGTTGGGCAATACTATCTAAACTTAGACTTTCATTTAATCGATTTCTAAAGCCGTCGATTATTGCATTAAGCCTTTGATCGTCCGTTGTAGGAAGTTGGATGGAGAATTTTTTGAGATTTTCCTTTGATAATACGCCTTTAAGCGTTAGTAAAAATTCAAATTCCCATGAACCTTTAAAATAATCACCTTGCCATTTCTCGCTAAACGAGAGCATTTCTGCCAGAAGT
>NZ_DIIM01000005.1:422033-637656 GCF_002420705.1 Sphingobacterium sp. UBA5670 | reverse complement strand
TAAATTTCTTAAAAAGAACCGATCATTGCAACCGGCTCTTCCTTTAGTAGCGGGGACCAGACTCGAACTAGTGACCTTCGGGTTATGAGCCCGACGAGCTACCAACTGCTCCACCCCGCAATATATTTTTGAACAAAATTGCTTTTTTCTTTTGAAAAAACAAGATTATGATCCTTCCGAATTGGAGTACAAAGATATATTTTGTTTCTTTGTAATCCTAATAAAATTTAGAAAAATGTCACATAAAGCAGGATTCGTAAGTATCATCGGAAAGCCAAATGCTGGTAAGTCCACCCTAATGAACGCTTTAGTGGGTGAAAAAATGTCTATCATTACACCCAAAGCGCAAACGACAAGACACCGCATTATCGGTATTGTAAACGATGAAGACCATCAAATTGTGTTTTCGGACACCCCTGGTGTTATCAAACCAAACTATTCTTTGCAAGAATCAATGATGAATTTTGTCCAAGGATCGTTGATCGATGCAGACATTATTTTATTTGTGACAGATATCCACGAAAAATACGATGAGAACGATGTCCTGGAGAAATTGCGTAAAACAAATTCCCCTGTTGCTGTGCTCATCAACAAAATTGATAAATCTTCGGAAGAAGAGGTTAAAGCGAAGATTGAATTCTGGCAGGAAAAATTAAATCCTGATACTATTTTTGCCATTTCAGCAAAATTAAATCATAATGTCGCCGCTGTGATGCAATACATTAAGGACAAACTGCCAATTCACGAAGCTTATTATGAAAAAGATGAATTAACGGATAAATCCATGCGCTTCTTCGTCTCTGAAATGATTCGTGAAAAAGTATTCAAACTATACGATAAAGAGATCCCCTACAGTACAGAAGTAATCGTTACATCTTACAAAGAAGAAGCAAATATTACACGTATTGCTGCCGAAATTATTGTTGAGCGCGATTCTCAAAAAAATATTATCATTGGAAAAGCAGGAGCGATGATCAAAAAAGTCGGCACCTATGCGCGTCAGGATATTGAAGAGTTTATCGATGGGAAGGTATTTCTCGAACTTTTCGTGAAGGTAATCCCCGACTGGAGAAGTAAAAAGAACTACCTTAAACGTTTCGGTTATGACGATTAATTTGCATTGAAAAGTTCGTACGGGGATCTTTTTGTATCGACCCCTGCTGCACGAACCTCTCTTCATTTAAATTTTTACTTTGCAAAATATTCACGAAGTGCTTTAATCTGTTTCAGATTAAGCACTTTTTTTAGCTCTTCATCTGAGGCTTCTTTCACTCTTTTCACCGATTTAAATTCAGTTAATACTTTCTCAACAGTTGTTTTACCTATGCCCGGAACATTTTCCAGCTCTGAAACGAAGGTTTTCCTACTTCTTTGATTACGGTGGAAAGTGATTCCGAAGCGATGGGCCTCATCCCGAAGATGTTGAATAACCTTTAAGGTTTCAGATTTTTTATCTAAGTAAAGCGGATATTGATCCCCTGGATAGAAAAGCTCCTCCAGTCTTTTAGCAATACCGATGACAGTTACCTTCCGCTCGATACCCAATAAGCGAAGACTCTTCAGAGCCGCACCCAATTGCCCTTTTCCACCGTCAATAATGATCAATTGTGGCAAAGGCTGATCTTCATCCAATAATCGTCTATAGCGTCTAAAAACAGCTTCCTCCATCGTGGCAAAATCGTTGGGTCCTTCCACTGTTTTCACATTAAAGTGGCGGTAATCTTTCTTCGAAGGTTTTGCGTCCTTAAATACAACAATAGCCGATACGGGATAATTTCCCTGAATATTCGAGTTATCGAAACATTCAATATGCTGTGGGAGCACATTCATGCGAAGATCTTTCTGCATTTGCTTTAAGATGCGCTCGGTCCGGATATCGGGATTAAGCTTTTCATATTGCAACAACCTCTCTTTTCTGAAAAATGCCACATTCTTTTGGGAAAGCTCCAGCAATTTTTTCTTTTCGCCCAACTTTGGAATCGTAAATCGAATCCGTTCGTTCTCTTCAATATCCAATTCAAAAGGCACGATAATTTCTCGTGAAAGGCTTTTGAATCGCTCCCGGATCTCTGGTATCGCCAAGGACAGAAGCTCCTGTTCACTCTCATCCAAACGCCTTTTCATTTCGAGAGTTTGTGTTTGAATAATAACACCGTTCATGACCTTCAGGTAATTAACAAAAGCGTAACCGTCATCTGAAGCAATGCTAAACACATCCACATTTGTAATGGATGAGTTTACAACTGTAGACTTGCTCTGGTAATTGTCCAGCTTATCCAACTTCGCCTTCATTAACTGCGCTCTTTCAAAATCCAAAGCTGCTGCTGCGGTACCAATGCTCTCCTTTAAACGATTGGTCACCACAGCTATTTTTCCGTTCAGAATATCTTTGATATCACTTAGGTTCTGATCGTAGTCTTCTTCGGACTGATACCCTTCACAGGGCCCCTTACAATTTCCAATTTGATATTCAAGACAGATCTTAAACTTCCCTTTCCGTATATTTTCCTGTGTGAGAGCCAAATTGCAGGTACGGAGGGGAAACAATTCACGGATCAGATCCAATACAATATGCATCATCCCCACCGAAGGATAGGGACCATAATAGCGGGAACCATCCTTGATATATTGTCTGGTCCAAAAAACCCGCGGAAAAGGTTCATTCTTGATGACAATCCATGGATAGGTTTTATCGTCCTTTAACAGAACATTATATTTGGGTTTGTGTTTCTTGATTAATGAATTCTCAAGCAACCAAGCATCAATCTCTGTATCAACTATAGTAAAAGATATACGATTGATCTTCCGAACCAAAACACGGGTTTTGCCATTCAGCTGATTTTCATTAACGAAATACGAACCGACCCGATTACGCAGATCCTTCGCTTTACCGATATAAATCAGCTCGCTATTTTTATCAAAATACTGATAGACTCCCGGTCGATGTGGTATCTTTTTTAATTCTTCTCTATAATCAAATACGTCCATTACGTTCCTATATCAAACATTTCCAGCAAAAAGGCCAGACAACAAATCTCGAAAAAATTTATTATCTGGCCCAATGGTATTCGTTAAAATAACTTAGAAACCTAAGCGATCATCTTTTAATTTAGTCGCATCTTTACCGCTTGAATCCGTAGACCCATCTTCGACATCGGAGCCTCCACCGCCCCAATACTGATTACAGTCAATGACACGGGTAAGCCCACCCTGAGGTTGCTCAAAATCACCCTTGGTATACTTCAAATTTGAATCTTTATACACTTTCTGCATGTAGTAAGCGAATACAGGCATAGCTGCCGCTGCCCCCTGCCCGTACTCCATCCTGTCAAAACTGATGCCGCGATCTTCTGCACCAGTCCAAACCCCTGTAACCAGTTCTGGTGTAATACCGATAAACCAGGCATCTGAGTTATCATTGGTTGTACCTGTTTTACCACCAATTGGATTTGTGAGCTTATACATCCATTGAATACGTCTCGCCGTACCTTGTGAGACTACCTTCTTCAACATATCAACAATAATATAAGCAGATTCACTGTTTAGCGCTTTTACGACCTTTGGTGCTTTATCATAGATCGGTGTACCATTTTTATCTTCAATCCGTAAGATCGCTGTTGGCTCAATCCAAGTTCCTTGATTCACAAAGGCCGAATAGGCTCCCACCATATCAAAAACAGATGCTTCATAAGCCCCTAATGAGATCGAAGGATAATTAGGCACATCACTTGTTATACCCATCCGTTTTGTCAATGCAGCTACTTCCGCAGCGCCCACTTCGTGCACCAAATAGGCCGTCGCATAGTTTTGCGAATAGGCCAATGCTTTCGCTAAAGTAATGGGGTTTCCACCTTGTGCATTTCCTCTTGGTGTCCATCCATTATAGGTTTGTTGGTAATTCGGAATACTGTAACATGGTGAATAACCATTGTCAATCGCCACTGCGTACGTAAATGGTTTCGCCGTTGATCCGACTTGACGCGTACCCATTTTCACCTGATCATATTTGAAGTGGTCAAAGTCAATACCTCCTACCCAAGCTTTGATATGTCCGGTCTTCGGTTCCATAGACATCATTGCATTGCGCAACATGAGTTTATTGTACTTAATGGAATCCATTGGCGTCATCATCGTATCTACGCTTCCTTTCCATGTAAAAATGTTCATCGGAACCTTTACATTGAAAGCTTTTTTGATCTCATCTTCATTCAAACCTTCTTCTTTCAAAATACGGTAACGGTCAGAGCGCTTCATTCCACTAATGAGCAACTTCGCTTTATCTCCTTTAAAAGGATCTCTATTTTTCCATTGCGCAGCAAATTTAGATTGCAATTGCTTCATCCACTCTCTTTGCGAATCTTCTGCATACTGCTGCATCGACATATTGATCGTTGTATAGATCTTCAATCCATCGCGGTCAAGATCATAAGGAGTACCATCTGGTTTGGTGATGGACAATTTTGCAAATTCTTTTTTGATTTCATCCTTTAATACCGCTCTAAAATATGGCGCCAAACCTTCACCGTAATTTGCGATCTTAAGTTCTAAACCAAGTGGTTTTTCTTTCGCTTTTGTCGCCTCCTCAGCCGAAATAAAATTAGCGGCGACCATATTGTTCAACACCGTATTACGACGAGTACGTGATTTTTCGGGATACCGCACTGGAGAATATGCCCCCGGGCCTTTCAACATACCCACCAAAAGAGCCGCTTGATCGGCTGTCAGTTTATCCGGAGTCGTATTGAAATAAGTCCGTGATGCAGATTTGATTCCGTAGGTATTGTAGGCACCAAAGTCCACCGTGTTAAAATACATGGTAATAATCTCATCTTTGGTATAATTTCTTTCCAAGCGAACCGCTGTAATCCATTCCTGAAATTTTTGGATAACACGTTTCAAAAAATTCTTTTGCCGTCCATCTGAAAATAGATTAAGTGCCAACTGTTGTGTAATTGTACTCCCCCCTTGTTTGTTACCTGTCAAAGTGTGAAAAATAACTGTAAATGTACGGGAATAATCGATCCCAGAGTGATCGTAGAAACGTTTATCCTCGGTCGATACCAAGGCTTTGACCAAATAAGGAGACAACTCACTATACTTTACATTGGAACGATTTTGAACATAATAGGTCCCCAATACTTTATGATCCTCCGTAATAACTTCAGAAGCTAAATTGCTTTTTGGATTTTCCAAATCACTGAAGGATGGTAATTTTCCAAATAACCCAAGACGTATACTCAATATAAACAAGAAACCTACCGCGACGATCCCGACGATAATTTTCCAAAAATTGAACGTATACCGCTTAATATCAGCTTCAGTAAGTTGATTTTTTTTTGATACTCGTTTCATCTATTTACTAAATTTCAGACGTAAATATTATTCATTTAAAAGATCGTACTACATAGCCCATGTTTCCATCCACAATTGTGTTTTTGTAAACTTTGATCCTGTATTATTTTGATCTTTACAGACTTCAATTAAGACATTAATGCTCACTCTAACAGATAGTGTGCCAAGAATCCCTGCTTTGGCAAAGGTATTACTAATTGGGCCAAATGCAAGAATTTAAACGTGAAAATATTGAGGCGAACTACGCGCGTTCAATCAAGCAAACCGCATAGGCAACCACCCCTTCCTGACGACCGATAAATCCCATTGTTTCATTGGTTGTTGCTTTGATAGAGATGTCGTCGATATCCAAACCCGTTGCTTCAGCCAGTTTAACTTTCATTTGTGGGATATAGGGTTTTATCTTCGGTGCTTCCAGACACAGCATCGCATCAATATTGCCAAGCGCGTACCCCTTCGCAGCAATCAGCGCCATACATTCTTTTAACAACAATAAACTGCTAATACCTTTCCAGCGCATATCTGTATTCGGGAAGTGGTAGCCAATATCTTCTAAATTGGCGGCGCCTAAAATGGCATCACATATCGCATGGACCAATACATCGGCATCAGAATGCCCAAAAGCCCCAGCATGATGCTCCAATTGCACTCCGCCGACAATAAATGGATGACCTTCTTTCATCTGATGGACATCAAATCCAAATCCTACCTTAATTTTCATTACACGAATTATAGCTATGGTGTTTGTTCATATCCTAGAAACATGCCCAAGCACGCGATTTATATACAATAAAATACGGTCAATGTATGCTATTTGATAAGCTAGCATAGGTACAGATCAAACCTGGTTCATCTTCGCTGAGATCCCCTGGTATGAACATATAAAGACAATGACAGATTACTGCGAAGATAGCAATTCGCAGCTATATTTTACCGCTGCAAAAGGTTTCTAGCTGCCACCGTAACCAAAATCATTGCGTTAACAATTCGCCCAAACGAAAAAAACGCATAAAAAAAGACTATCCTTGAGAATAGCCTTTTTTTATATTATTGTCTATTTGTTTTTCGAAACGCTTCGAAAGAGAAAGCTTAAGCTTCTACTTCTTCGGGCGCAAACTGATCATATACTTCTCCAAAAGCATCGTAGTCCTGATCGCCATTAGGCTCAAAAACCTGAATATCTTTGGATCGAGCAAAATCAACTATTTCCGTGTTGACATTTTCGTCAGCGACAACCACCATATCGGTAAAATGCAAAGCACCTTTATAGATCGCCTCATAACTACCATCACCGTACACCTGCGCATCCGCAGCTTTAAAAGAGCCCTCTGGCGCCATTTCAGCATACTTCGTACCTAATGTACCTTTAAACTCTTCATTGAACAAAGAGTACATCACTTTTGCATCCTTGAATGTTGGGTCGTCTTTATACGTTGTCTTCACGTAAGCAGGTACCAAAGCAGAGAACCATCCATGACAGTGCACTACATCAGGGGACCATCCTAATTTCTTCACAGTTTCCAACGCTCCTTTACAGAAGAACACCGAACGCTCATTATTGTCTGCAAAGAATTCACCATGCTCATCACTAAAAACTTTTTTACGCTGAAAGTAGTCTTCATTATCCAAGAAATACACCTGCATACGGGCCGCAGGTAATGAAGCAACTTTAATAATTAGCGGATTATCATTATTATCCACAACAATGTTCAAGCCTGAAAGACGAATAACCTCATGTAATCTATTTCGACGCTCATTGATATTCCCAAAACGCGGCATTAAGATACGGATCTCAAAACCCTTTTCTTGCATCGCTTGCGGAAGTTGACGTGTAATTTCAGAAATTTTAGTTAATTCGAGGAAAGGCGACATCTCGTGAGTAATAAACAATATCTTCGTTTTTGCCATCTCCAGTTATTTTTATTTATTATTTTCGAACAGTAAAATCGGTCTACAAAGGTACGAAAAAAATACTTACTATGCAATTTACTATTAATCATCGTTTTATATTCCCAAAATAATATGCACCTTTGCCAACAAAAAACTAAATAGCAAAGTGGAAATTTTCAAAACGAAAGCATCTCTCCAAGCATACCTGCAAGAAGCCCGATCAACAGGTCAAAAAATCGCCCTAATCCCTACGATGGGCGCTTTACATGAAGGACATTTATCCTTATTAAATTATGCAAAACCAATCAGTGATATTCGTGTTTGCAGCATTTTTGTTAACCCCACGCAATTTAACGATCCGAAAGATCTCGAAAAATATCCACGGCCCATCGAAAACGACATCAGCTTACTGGAATCCGTCGATTGTGACATCCTATTCTTACCAAGCGTTGATGAGATGTACCCCGATAAAAATGAGGTCTGGCATCTCGATCTTGGTGAGCTGGACCAAATTTGGGAAGGTGAAAAACGCCCCGGGCATTTCCAAGGTGTCACCCAGGTGGTCTATAAATTATTTACATTGGTACAACCGGACATTGCTTGTTTCGGGCAAAAAGATTTTCAGCAGGTCATGGTCATCAAACGCATGATAGCAATGAAAGATCTCCCGATTCAATTGGCAATATGTCCTATTATTAGAGATCAAGATGGCCTGGCACTGAGCTCTAGAAACATGCGCTTAAGCGAAGCTGGAAAAAGAACAGCTCTGGCACTCTCCCGTTCGCTACAATACGTAAAAGATCATATACATGACCCTATCCCGCTAGCAGAAATAAAAAAGGAGGCGCTGAAAATTTTAACAGACACCGATGGACTTAACGTTGAATACTTTGCAATATGTGAAAGTTCTTCTTTAAAAGAAGTCAATCACATCGATTTCAGCAAGCAACATGTCGCACTTGTCACAGCCTGGGTCGAAGGAGTCCGTTTGATTGATAATATGATTCTTAATAATTTGTCAAATTAATCGACAAATCTTTCAAATTCAGTAGAAAGCCCTACCTTTGCGCCATGGTTATAGAAGTAATGAAATCCAAGATTCACCGCGTTAAAGTCACACAAGCGGAATTGAATTATGTGGGTAGTATCACAATAGATGAAGATTTGATGGATGCCGCAAATATCATCGCTAACGAGAAAGTTCAAATCGTAAACAACAATAATGGAGCCCGTCTTGAAACATACGTCATCCCAGGTCAACGTGGTTCAGGTATTATTTGCTTGAATGGCGCCGCTGCCCGCTTGGTCCAAGTGGGCGATATCGTCATCATCATTTCCTACGCAAACATGGACTTTGAGGAAGCCAAACAGTTCAAACCTTCGGTTGTATTTCCAGACGACAACAATCATCTGATTAAATAACATGAAATTATAGTTGACAATCGGACAAAAATTAGCTATCTTATTGTCAACTTATTTTTCTTTCATTCCGACATCTTACTTCCTATTATTTAAACGGTACTACTAAAAATAAGTCCATCAAAGTCCGCCGAAGCCCATTAAAGTCCGTCAAAGTCTGCCTTAACAAGCGCTTATCCTCATCTTAACATATACTCTACCCCTTATCAATTGATATTGCTTATTTTGTGTAGCGCAATGGATATACTTAAAAATAAAATCGTATTTTTGAAGCGTTACCCTAAAAAGTAACATTTTTTATGTACAGAAAAACAACAAAAAACCCACGTCAGTTCATCGCATTTTGCCAATTGGTATTAATGTCGCTGATTATTATTTCGGGTGTTGTTTTTATGCACAAAGAAGTAAAATCAACTGGTGAAATTGTCATGCACACTCACCCCTATGATTTTACAAAAAAAGAGAAGCCACAAGAAACAGATGACCAAATCGAATACCTGAATGTCATCTATCACAATACCTACGTACAGACCGAATTTACCGTCCTTGAACTTCCAGTTCCACGCGAAGTAAAACAGACGCGCTATAATTCCTTTTGTCCGGAAGCGATTACCTCAACCATTGACTATCACCACTTACGTGGTCCCCCCAGCTTAGCATAAAACTAAAATTAGAGATTTCGAGAACCTGTATGCTGGAATAACAGAACTCAACGCAAATAAGCAGGACATACTGCATGCGCCGGGTAACCTTATTCTATTTCTATTGTATGAAATACAGTTATCGGTACACCATCTTTGATGAATTTCTTATTGGCCTCTTTTTCGAGAATTGTCTTTAATCCCAAGGCGACAGCCTTCGTTGGACTCCTTTATCATGGTTTCATTGAAGCCATTGGAATAAACAACCTTGCAGCGAGACAAGTTATTTTCTTGTTTCCTATCAGCGTCCGATACCTTGAACCCTGTCATCACGAGGAATAAACAAATCTATATGAGGCTTGTATTTTTAAAATTTTTATAAAATTACGATGCTAAAGCAATACACTTTATTGGCTACATTACTGGCTAGTACATCCACTATATATGCCCAGTCAAAACTTGAAGGCTACTTATTCAATAAAAATCTTGAGGCGATTCCTTCTGGTAACCTAACTTTAAAAAATAGCAAGCTCGCAACTACATCTGATACCGATGGGCACTTTAAGTTGGCGGCAATAACAACGCAAAAAGTAACTTTAAATATATCCGCAGTAGGTTACCGCTCTATCAGCAGAGTCATCTCTTTAGATACGTTGAAGGCGCCTTTACAAATTCAACTGGAAGAAGACAACCTCAATTTGGATGAGGTTGTTGTTTCGGCTACACGCTATGGCGTAAAGCGCAAGGACGCGCCCGTGGTTGTTAATGTCATAGGTCCAAAATTATTTAATGCGACACAATCTGTCGCCATGTCGGAAACGTTGAATTATCAACCGGGTGTACGTGTAGAAAACAATTGCCAAAATTGTGGTTTTTCACAAGTTCGACTTAATGGTCTCGAAGGCCCCTATTCACAAATACTGATCAACAGTAGGGCGGTATTTTCCGCACTAAATAGCGTATATGGATTGGATCAAATTCCAACGAGTATGATCGATCGTATCGAGGTGGTGCGCAGTGGCGGTTCGGCACTCTTTGGCGCCAATGCGATTGCTGGAACAATCAATATTATTACAAAAGATCCTGTCGAAAACGACTGGCAAGTCAAATCCACCAACTCACTCATTGGTGGCAAAAGCTGGGATAACACAGTTGATTTTAATACTTCCACAGTATCGGAAGACCTCAAAAGAGGAGCCACATTCTACGGTATGCACCGTAATCGGGAAGCTTATGATGCCAATGGTGATGGTTTTTCGGAAATAACCAAACTCCGTAACACCACTTTCGGCACAAAGCTATTTTACAAACCGAGTGATCTTGATAAGATAACTGTTGATTTCAGCACCGTGAATGAGTTCCGTCGCGGTGGCGATCAACTCGACAAGGTGCCGCACCTGACGCAAATCACAGAACAATTGGAGACCAGTTCACTTGTTGGCGGAATCACGTACGATCATTATTCCACAGATTATAAGCAAAAAATATCGCTTTATGGCTCTGTACAGAAAACTGTTCGCGATAGCTATTATGGCGGTCTTGGGGGCGGAACAACACTTGCCGACAGCACATTAGCTGCAAATGCTTATGGCAAAACAAATGATATCGCGCTAGTCACCGGGGGACAATATACTTACAACTTTGACAGAGATGTATTTACTGCCGGAGTGGAGTTTTCATACAACGATACCCAGGATGAAATACCGGGGTATAAACGAACCATTGATCAGCAGAACAAAGGACTAGGTAGTTATGCCCAATACGAATGGAAGCCTTTAAGCAATTTTAAAACGTTAATCGGAGCACGATATGATTATACCTATGTCGACGGCAAATATAGTCTCGCAGGTATAGATCGAAACTCAGATCAGCGCTTTGGTACTTTTAGCCCACGGTTGACCATCTTATACGATATCACAAAAGATCTTCAATTTAGAGGGGGCTATGCTCGCGGCTTCCGCGCACCACAGGCATTTAATGAGGACATGCATGTCACTTCCATTGGCGGAAACCAAGTATTTGTATTGATCGGTGAAAATCTAAAAACAGAATACTCCAATGCGTATACAGGTTCATTTAGTTACAACAAAAATTTTGGAAATGTACAGACAAGTTTGCTCGTGGAGGGATTTTACACGGATCTCAACAATCAATTTGTCAACGTGATGGCATCCGAAAAAGATGGATTGATCATCCAGGAAATGCAAAATGGTGAAGGTGCCCGGGTATATGGCTCCAATATCGAAATCAATATCGCACCGTCTTCCTGGTTTTCGTTTCAAACGGGCGGAACAATCCAGCGCTCACGTTATAAGAAAGATCAACTTATCTATGAGGGGAAAGAAGATGGACAGGATATCCTGACCAAAAAATATGTCCGTACACCCAATATTTATGGCTATATGAATAGCAATCTAAAGGTTACCAAACAATTTGCGATCGATCTGACAGGCGTGTACACGGGAAAAATGATTGTTCCACATATTCAACAGGATGTGATGACGCTCAAAAATGCCAGGGACTTTGTGGAATTAAATCTCCGTTTGGGTTATACCTTCCCAATACATAAGGATTTCAGCGTTGAAATCTTTGGTGGTGTACAAAACATGTTCAATGCTTTCCAGAAGGATTTTGACAAGGGAGCGCTACGTGACTCAGACTATATCTATGGTCCAACGCGCCCCCGTACCTATACGTTTGGCCTTCGTGTTGGTCATTTTCATTAATATAATTTGGGATATGAAGCATTTCCAAAAAATATATGTGCTCTTGATCCTATTCTTTTATCCGCTCTGTCATTATGGACAGGAGCGGATAAATTGGATTGATTTTACGCAACTGGATTCACTTCTGACCGTTGCCCCACGCGAAACACTGCTCTTTATTCATACAGATTGGTGTAGCTACTGCCGGAAAATGGAACAGGAAATCTTTACAAAAAAAGAGATCGTCCAATTAATCAACAAGCGCTACCACGCCGTTCATTTAGACGCTGAATCTATTCAGGACATTGCTTTTGACAACAGTATATGGAAGCCTAAAAACAAAAGAAAGAAAACGGGGCAATTCCATCCATTAGCATTACAGCTGCTACAGGGACGAAAAATAATCTTTCCAACTCTCCTACGTTTTGACAGTGAATTTCGTCTAAAAAGTATACAGCAAAAATACCTGAATTCAAAAGAGTTAGCTGCTTTTTTAGAATAATTTAACATTCACTTGTAGCGAACTCCTGTATTCCTGCGTTTTGGATTTTATAATTAATACACACTTTAAGAAATTATGAAAAATATCACGAAATTTTTAATGGCGTTTTTGTGTCTGGGAACAATCTTCGCATCTTGTAGCAAAAGCGATGGTATCGACTGGGCAGCTGAACAAGAAAAACAAAGATTAGAAATGATCCGAATTGATTCTACAAGAAAAGCTCAGGCCCCCTTACTTGAACAATATGCCAAAACACATTTTCAAAACCCAGTTAAATCTGATTCTTCCGGAATCTGGTATGAAGTTCTTGCTGTTGGTCAATCAGATTCTTATGATTATAAAAATGGCTACCCATCAATCAGTGTAAATTATACTGGTCAACTTACAGATCAAAATGGAACTGTTTTTAGTAAAAGTAAAGAAGGTACTCCAGCAAATTTCACTAATTTATTATTGGCCATTAGACAAAATTTTGGAATATGCTGGTATTATGCATTTGTGCCACAAACACTTAACCAAAATGGCCAAGATGCTAAATTAGGTGGTTTGCTACCAAAAGGTTTACAAAAAGGTTCTAAGATTCGATTTGTTTCATCTTCGGTATTCGCTTATGATAATCAAGAATATAAAGGTACAGAAAATGTAACTGTTCCTAAAAACTCTCCAGTTGTATATACTATTGAAGTAACAGATATTGCTAGAGCTACTTCCAACTAAGAAACACACACAGTGCATTCATCAAAGCCATTTTCCAAGTGAGAATGGCTTTTTTGTAAACAATCGCCAAGAGATCGCCAATGCACTAGCATATCAAACATGTTGATATGAGTAATTACGTCGGTTCAATCCCAAACAACTTACTCCACTTTTAGAAGTGTAAATTACTGTATCAAAATGTTAATTATTAACGCGAAAACTTTTAACGAAGAAAAAATAATATACATTTGCAAAGTTACTTTCATAAAGAAAATAGCTTTTCCTTGAAAAACCAATAAAAAATACAATGAAAAAACTGTTATCACCACTATTCATGGGAATTGCAACAATCGCTTTCCTAATTGTCAGCTGTAACAAAAGCGATGATGCCCCCGTTTATGATGCAAATGCTCAATTTAAAACGGATTCCATTACGCTGAAAAATTATGTTAGCCAAAATTACCCTGATGCACAATACAACAGCGAAACAGGAATTTGGTATGAAATTCTAGCCGAGGGGACAGGAAACTATGAATATAAAGTGGTTGACACATTAAATGGCAAATACTTAAAATTTAAACCGACTGTAAAATACGTTGGAAAATTATTGAGCGGAAGTGTGTTTGATCAAACAGATACGGCCAAAGAATTTGAAATCATCACAAACACGGGGTATCAATATCCATTTTACAGCACAATTATCCCTGCTTGGACCTTTGCTTTTGCTCCGCAAAAAATCGGTGATATGAATTTGGGCGGCTTAACAGAAAAAGGCTTACAAAAAGGCAGCAAAATTCATATCATGGCACCTTCGCTATATGGATACCAAAACCAATCTGTGGGAACTATTCCGGCAAACTCCCCATTGGATTTTGTAATTGAAGTAACGGATATCAAATAATTAACGCTTCTTTTGAAGCAATAACGGATAGAAGCTCCTAAAATGATTTGATTTTAGGAGCTTTATCGTTCAATAGGATCTTCAACAATAAACCTGCGCAAATATCATCGCATTGTGCCGGCCCTTCTCTGTGGGCAAGTATCTTCCCGCAATCTCTTCAAAATAGCGAATACCGATTAATACGATCAACGCATTTCCATCATCTAGTATCCGATCAATTAAAAATCTCGCTTCGCTCCATCATTCAACCTACTGTTAGATTACTGAACGATAGTTGTAATACAAGCAAGAAATACCATAGGCCTAAACTTGAAAAAGAAAGAAATTTAGCTGTAAAAAATAAAAGCTCGAAGTGGGGAACTCCGAGCTTTACCTAACCAATTATTAACCTAAATTATGAAAAGTTCTTTATATATTATTTTTAAATATCTTTCGTTTCTTTTGATATATCAAAGGTACTACAGATCTGCTTTCATGTCAAGAAATTTAACAGCATTTAACGTTGTTAAAATTATGTTAAAACAATTTAGCACTCCCTTATTCTAAAATAGTTCGCTTTTTTATTCACATAAGGTCAGACTGAGTATCAAAAAAAAGAAATAAATTTGTGAGAAGATCCACACGTAATTGGTATCTTATTTTAGTTATACGATTAATAGCATATGAAAATAGCTTTAGCACAGTTGAATTACCATATCGGTAATTTTGAAGCAAATACTAAAAAAATAATTAGCGCGATCCAACAGGCCAAAGAAGCAACGGCCGATCTTATTATTTTTGCCGAACTCGCTATTGGTGGTTACCCTGCCAAAGATCTTTTGCGGAGCAAGGCATTTAAACGTCAATGCGATGAAGCCGTTCATCAAGTCGCTGCTCATTGTAAGGATATCGCCTGTATCATTGGGGCTCCAGTCAAAAACAGCGATCCTGAAGGCAAAGAACTCTATAACACTGCTATATTTATTGAGCATGGGGCCGTCCGAAACATTGTTAAAAAAGGCCTTTTACCCGATTATGATGTATTTGACGAATATCGTTATTTTGAACCCAGCAGACGATTTGACTGCATCGAACTGAACGGAGTAAAAATTGCGCTAACAATCTGTGAAGATTTATGGGATGATGACGAAGGTGGAAATTCTTACGTTGGCGATCCAATGGAAGAGCTGAGAAAAGAAAACCCGGATCTGCTCATCAACATCGCCGCCTCCCCTTTTTCCTATACGCATTTTGATGAACGGATCAAGGTCCTAAGCAAACAGGTAACAAAGTCTAGCAGACCGCTAATTTATGTCAATCAGATTGGCGCTCACATGGATATTATCTTTGATGGCCGCTCGATCGCCCTAAATAATGAAGGAACAAAAATTGCTGAATTAAAAAGCTTTGAAGAAGATCTTCAATTTGTCACCTATCATCAACAAAATATAACCTCCACCACAGCTTCTTCGAAAGAATCTATAGCTGAGATAGCTCTTATACATGATGCACTGATCCTTGGGCTTCGCGATTATTTTCAGAAATCTGGTTTCAAAAAAGCCGTTTTGGGTTTGTCCGGTGGACTGGATTCAGCCTTAGTTGCCGCTTTAGCCTGTGAGGCTTTGGGGGCCGATAACGTGTTAGCCATACTCATGCCATCGGTTTACTCTTCTGATCATTCGATAAAAGATGCGATGGATCTCGTCAACAATACGGGTTGCAAACATTTTATTGTTCCAATCAAAGATATCGCCAACGCCTACGAACATAGTTTGGCTCCTCTTTTTGAAGGACGGCAGCCAGATACAACTGAAGAAAATATTCAAGCCCGCGCACGTGCAGTAATTTTGATGGCTGTTTCCAATAAATTCGGCAATATTTTACTCAATACATCCAACAAAAGCGAGGCTGCTGTAGGATACGGTACCCTCTATGGTGATATGGCAGGTTCCATCTCTGTAATCGGCGATGTTTACAAATCCAAAGCCTATGATTTAGCGCGCTATATCAACCGGGAACGGGAGATCATTCCAATCAATACCATTGAAAAAGCACCTTCTGCAGAACTTCGGCCTGATCAAAAAGATTCAGACTCCCTACCGGAATATGAACTATTGGATCAAATTCTGTTTGAACTCATCGAAAATGAGAAAGCAGGATCTGAGGTTGTAGCAATGGGCTTTGAAAAATCGTTAGTAGAAAGAGTATGTAAATTGGTTAATAATGCTGAATTCAAACGTTTTCAAGCTCCTCCGATCCTGCGGATTAGTCCAAAGGCATTTGGTCCCGGAAGACAGATTCCGCTAGTGGCAAAATATCCCTATTAATTTTATAATGAGGATTAAACCATCTCTATAGTTTTTTGTCTAAAGTAATAGATTGTAAAATCAAAAAGGATAATTGCATCCCGAACGATTAAAAAAAATTGCCATAAAGACCGTCAACTGTACTATTTTTACAATTGAAAGGCATGCGGGTAAAGAATAAAAACAAATTAAATAAATATAAGTTCCATATAGGCCATGAACCATCATGAGTGTGTTTGCCAAATGCGACAACAAAATACTCATGGTAGATTCATCACAGTTGATAAATAAATTACTACGATGAAAAAGATTCTATTATTTTTGGTGCTTTGCGTTGCACTCGCATCATGTTCGTCTTATCAGTACAATACCACTCGGGTAGAAAAGATGGATTTTACTCCTTTTAAGACGTATGCTTGGTTACCTCCGGTAGACTCACTTTCGAAGTCTTATTTTGACAATGATATCGCTAAAGCCAATATCTTGGATGCTGCGAATACTGCGTTGGAGGCAAAGGGCTTACAATATTCCAAAGATAATCCTGATTTACTATTCCGCTACATTACCATTGTCAATAACAAAAGCCGTTTGGTCTATGGCGGAGGCGGTTATTACGGTTGGGGTGGTCCCTGGGGCTGGTATCGTCCATGGTTTTCACCTTATTACTATGGTGGAGGCTATTACCCAGTTGCAAAAGAACGCTATCGCTACGGCCATCTTATTATCGAAGCTATCGATCGCAAAACAAACTCGGTAATATGGCAAGCACGTGGTTCAGGCGATGTCGATAACCCAGAAAAAGCAATTAATAACATCAGCAAGGTGGCAAAAGGAGTTATTGACTTGTTCCCTGTAAAAACAATAAAGAAATAAACGAATTTATAAATTCACAAAAGGAGAGACTGGTTTACTCAAATTAACCAGTCTCTCCTTTTGTAAGCATCTGTTTCTTTTGCCCAAAAGAACCTTCGATTGCTTTTCCCCTTATTAGTTCTAAAGGAGTTTTATATTCAGTTCATAGCATTCATAAAGGGCATATAATCCCATCTTGAGACTATACAGACGGCCTCAGCTTCAAGTAAAATGGTACCTCTACACGATCTTTGGATTTATTGATGATCAGTTCGGCAGCCATCCTTCCCATCATTTCAAAGTCGGTAGATATTGTTGTAATACCATTAAGAATAAATTTTTTCAATGGGGTTTCATTATAGGAAATGATGCCAACATCTTTTCCTATAACCAGTTTTTTTTGAATAACTTTGTTTAACAATTTAACCAAGTCGTCTTCAATGATATTGATATAACAAGTGCCTTTCTCTACTTTCTCTTCATCGATATCAGAAACCAGCTCATGTTCAAAGGCATATTGTTGGCAAAATTTATAAAAACCTTTGATAATGGCTTTTGGGAAATCACTATAATCAGGAAATACCAGCTTCAAGCTTTTATACTTACTCAATACTTCATTAGCTTCCTCCAATGCGGAGTAAATGTCATGTTCATAATTTTCATAAACCGCAGGAAAATCACCGGGAACATCTTCAATGAATTTCCCAAGCAACATCAGCTTTTCGGCTGGAATCTTACGGATGATATCCGGGGCTTTATCCCTTCCTTCTTTAAAATGAGGGAAGAGCACATAATGGTCATAAGTTTTCGTTAGACTTCCGAGTAATGTATTCAGATACGATAAGTCTGAATTGTAAACAAACAAATCTAAATTGGCATAATCACTAAGTTCTCTTGCAAAGGAATCGTACACTATTTTCTTATGTGCACTCAGCTTATTGAGAAAAAGCGCGATCTTAAGTTTCGACTGTACATCAGTTTTATTTACATAATATCCTTTTCCTGGATTGGATGCAATGATCTCATTTTTCTTTAGGTAACGGTATGCTTTTTCAACTGTATCACGTGATATTTCTAGATAGGCGCTCAGCTCATTAATGGAAGGCAACATATCATCTCTGACCAATATTTCATTTTTAACAGCATCAATGATGGTATTTGCCAGTTGCAAATACTTTGGAGTAGCGGAAAAATCACTAATTTCTAAAGTTTTCAAAAATTGATTTACGGAATTGGTCATTGTTAGATTTTAAGAAGTATAAAATTAACGATTTGTTTATAAATATTTTAAAAAACTTTAAACTGACAAATTTAAAACCCCGCCTCTAAGCAGCCCATAATAAACGGGCCAGTCGCTTTGCTGTCATTTGCACGAATGCGTTCACCCACATAGTAATCATAGCTACCGTCCCGATAAGGATTTCCACCCAAACCGGCGACAGCATTACACTGTGTCAATATCCATAATCCATTTTCATGCTTTAATAACTTCTTTTGAATCCCCTGATACAGTTTATCAACCAACCCTCTATATTTTTTTGAAAGGTATTTTCTATTCATACCTTTCGAGTATGCATACAGAAACATGCTATTTACTGACGCTTCCTGATAATTTTTTTCTCTCCCAGCTTGATCTATTACCTGCCACCACAACCCTTCATTATCCTGATATTTAGCCAAGTTCTCGGCAAGCGATTGAACAAGTGCAATTAATTCACCTCTACGTGAATGATCTACCGGTATCCCTTCCAAAACATCAATGATCGCCATAAAATACCAACCAATGCTTCGTCCCCAAAAATTGGGCGACTGGCCCGTCTGGGGATTTGCCCAGGTTTGTTTTTTACTTTCGTCCCAAGCATGATAATACAATCCCGTCTTTTCATCACGTGTATGTTTAGCTGTAATCAAAATTTCGTCAATGGCTTTATCGTAATACCGATCTTGTTTGCTCAATTTAGCGTATTTCACTAAAAATGGTGCTGTCATATATACCCCATCCAGCCAAACCTGATGTGGATAGATCAATTTATGCCAATAGGCACCTTCAAGGGTCGTCGGTTGATATTTCAATTGATGGATCAATGTTTCAATCGCCAAGCGATATTTTTCTTTCTTGGTTTTCTCATAAAGTTCAAAGAGTATCTTCCCAGAATTGACATAATCCACATTATAGGTACTAAGCTCATATAGATGGATTTCACCCTTTTCATTGATGAGCGTATCTGCCCACCTTTCTACATAGTCAAAATACTTCCTATCGCCTGTTTCTTCGGCCACTCTTAACATAGCAAGACAACCTAAACCTTGTGCATAACCAAAATAAAGTCGTTTACCATGATCTAATTGCCATGCTTCAGGGAAACGCTGCATTTCTGAATCGGCAAATTGTTGATACAATGGCTGTGCTCTTGCCCCAAGCGCATAGATCAAAAGATACAGTATGAAGTTTATTTTTCGGAATATCATAGCATTCTTATTACGTAAAATATTCCCTGCAATTAGCACTAAGACAAGAGCAAACACTAATCGCAGAGAATACTGTCTTAATAAAGTGGATGTTGCTGCCCTGCAAGCCCCGGGTTATTATCTATTGTTGATGTACTTAGGGGCACTAGTTCAACTTTATTCTTTTCCAGGCCTCTATAAATATTATTCACCCAAGTTGCCGTCGGGGTCAATGCATTTCCGAAAAAGATTGATTGATTGCTATACATGTCTAATAAGGTATAACCCTGTGCAGTCAATTCGGCTCTTTTTACCGCATCGGGAGCCTCTTTAAATGAGATAAATTCCTGTACAACCAATGGATCATTAAATGTATTGGCGGGAGTCATTTTATACGCGCGGAATAGATCAACCTGTGCATATTTTCCTTTATGTGCTGCCAAATCCAATAATTCCTGTTTGGTTAAGGTCAGCTTCTCAAACAATATCCCCCAACGAATCAAATCAGTTCGCCGCCATCCTTCAAAGCCGAGCTCCAGCTTACGCTCTTGAATAATCGCATCTTTAAATCCTTGGTAGGAGCTCGGTGTTAACCCAATTTTAGATCTATCATTTTTAAATGCGCGCAGACGTACTTGTTCGTATAAATCTTTTGCGATTGCAGTTGGCCCCTGATTAATTTCATTTTCAGCTTCGGCATACATCAATAAGATATCTGCATACCGTAATTCAATCCAATTGATATCCCTTTTATTTACAGCGATACCTTTTTCTGCTTTCCAATTGACACGGAATTTACCAATGGTATTGCTCGCGTAGGTATTCATTTGGTGCTTGCTATCTGATGTAATAGAATAAGATGCAATGGTGACATCCCGCCGGCTATCACCCGCTTCAAATTCAAAATAATAAGTAGGAAATGCGGCCATTGCCGGCTGCGCTTTGCCATAGAAAGAATTTGTATGCGAAAAGAATCCATTGGTATAACCGATCTGCGCATCATTTCGATCTGCACCTTTTTGTCCATATTCCAGCATAGACTCATTGTCATACTTTCCATTAATGAGGTTTCTAAAAATCGTTTCGTAATCAATCAAATTATTTTCACCACGCTCTACGACCGCCTTACAAGCATCCCTAGCAATTTGATATAACTGCTGTATTCTACCCTGATCCGAACGCCTATTCAACTGTACACTACTTGCTGCATATGAATTTAAATCCCAACGTAGGGAATATCCCGCCGCATACAACGCTGTTCTAGCCAAAAGACCATATGCTGCATTTTTTGAGATACGTTCAACCGATAACCCTGATTCACCTTTCCAAGGAAGTAACGTGATAGCTTTTTGCAAATCTTCAATACAACCGTCTAATATCGTATCCCGGCTTACGCGAGAAGAAGAAAAACTTCCAGCATCGACGATAGGAATACGCGGAAAGGGAACATCACCAAAATAACGTACCACATTCAACATATTCTTGGCCCGTATAGCCAATGATTCTCCAAGTAGCATATCCAGTTTTTTCTTTTCTATTTCTGTTCCCGGCTGCATTAACGGAATATTCTTTATCAATACATTGACCTGTTCAACACCCGAATACATTGCTGTATAGGTAGAAGACGGACTTGTTGCCGGGGTATAGATATAATTAGATACCTGATTCTTTGAGTTTGTCTCTCCTTCCGTCGAAAAACATTCATCTGTCCCCATACCGAATTGGTAATATAATTCAGAATTAAAGACACTTGTATAAGCACCCAATAATGCCATTTCTACGCGATCGGCATTTTCAAAAATGTTACTGCTATCGTAATCACTTTGGGAAGGAAGGTCTAGAAATTTCTTACATGCCCCTGTTATCAATAAACAGGCTATACCTCCTATTATTACAATTCTTTTCATTGGAATATAATTGTTTTATCTCTTATGAATCTGCCACGCTCCTGAAATTGGTCTCATAGCTTGCATTTCATAGAAATTATTTTTCTGTTTATAAACGGGTCTTCAAATCCTGATATATTATTTATCAATCTTTTCAGCTCCATTTTTCTTTACACATCTTAATTCAATCAAAAGGTCAAATTAAGGCCTACGACAAAACTTTTTGTCCTCGGATAAGCGGAGTTGTCTACACCCCTCGTTAAAATCGATGATGTTGATGCCACCTCAGGATCATATCCTGAAAACTTAGTGAACGTATGAATATTGTTGAGGGTAAGGAATACTCTCATTTTTTGAATAAATGCACGTTTTGACAATTCTTGGGGCATGGTATAACCCAACGTAATATTGTTAATGCGTAGAAAAGAGGCATCTTCCAAATAATAGTCTAAAGCGTCGCTAATGGCAATATTATTGGTCGAATTTAGACTCCAGACCTGGTCTTTCTGGTATTGATTGGGGTTCAGTTCGGCCAAACGATTGAGATCTTTTGTTTCGGTTCCTGTAACTGGATCGACCAGTGTAAACCGCTCGGCCATCTTTCCCAGTGAATTCTGGTTCGGTAAATAGGGGCCCATAAAACGTTGTGTATTCATATTAAATGCCTTATTACCATAAGCAAAATTCAGAAATACATTTAAATCGAATTTTTTATAAGAAAAGGTATTCCCCAGTCCGCCGAAAAACTTCGGTTCAGGATTCCCTATCACCGTACGATCATTGGTCGACCATACAGGATTACCGTTACTATCGGTCTCCCCTGCTGTCGGCAAGTATTTGACATCTCCAGGTTTAATACTCGCTCTGTTTTTTCCCTTCAAAGAGGCTACGCCATCTTTCAAAGTATAGCTACCATCTGCGTTTTGGGTAAAATTATCGGTGGTATATACACCATCGTATTTGTATCCATAAAATTGCCCCACTGTTTCGCCAACCCTTGTAATAAAGTCTATCCTAGAGCTGAGATTATTTAACATAAAGTCACTATTTTCACTACTGGAGCCATACAGTCCCAGTGTTTTCGATCTATTGAATGTAATATTAAAATTGGTCTGCCACTGAAAGTCCTGCTTTTTGATATTCACTGTTCGCAAGGTAAACTCCACTCCCCGATTGCGTAGAGCGGCAACATTCTGATTTTGATAACGATAGCCAGTTGACGTTGGAATGGTCTGTTTCAGCAAGAGGTTGCTCGACTTGTTGGAATAAAAGTCTGTAGTTAAACTAATCCGATTCTTTAGAATAGCGATATCAAGCGCAATATTGGACGTCTGTGTCTTTTCCCATTGTAATTCAGGATTACCCAGCAAATCACTTGGCTTCAAACCAATAACTTCTGTATTGTTAATGGCTGCGATTGTGGATCCATATAATGTAGCGTAAGTCACGTTACCGATATTATCATTCCCTGTAGATCCATAACCAGCACGTATCTTTAACTGGTCGAAAAAGGCCTGTCCTTCCATAAAATGTTCTTTATGTATATTCCAGGCTGCAGATGCTGACGGGAAGTACCCCCATTGATGGCCTTCTTTGAATTTAGAATTACCATCCGCGCGCAAGGTGGCCGTTAACAAGTAGCGGTCATTATAATTATAAATTCCGCGTGCAAATCCAGAGACCAATCCATATCGGCCTTCGTCAATATCTGCACGGTCTATCCGGGTCGCCAGGGATACATCATTCAATCCAAAATTACTTTGTGGAAACCCATAATATGTATGTCCTAAACTTTGGTCTTTGGAATAAAGGATTTCATGACCAATCATGAGATTTAAATTGTGCTTTTCCAGCTGTTTCATCCAGGACAACGTATTGGTCAACTGCCACTGATAGCCTTCGGCATTACTCCTTGAACCGTAAGGACCACCATTATTGCGGGCGTTAACAGTACGTCCATCATCCCACATATCATTTCTTGTCTGCTTCCACTGATATGAACCTGCAGTACGAAATGTAAAATCATCGAGAAATTTAATATTTAAACCTAAGTTGACCACAGCTAAACGACTTGCTTTCGTCTTCGTAACAGCATCATTCATGATGATCGGATTATAAATGTCATATTGCGAATCTACCGCCTGAAGCTCTTCTGCTATATCTGCATGCAACAACTGTTCGTTAGTAAATCGGATCCCCCCTGTTACGGGCTGCAAAATAGACATCTTAAGCATCCCTCCCAACGATCCCCCTCCTTGTGTATTTGCATCTTGTAATAGCGAATTGAAGTCCAAATCTACTCCCTTAAAAAGATTATGATTGATTTTAGCTCTTATACTGTTACGATTATAACCAGATTTGGCCAAAATCCCATCTTGACTCATGTTATTGTAACTCAACATCAATTTGGTCTTTTCATTTCCACCATTAATATTGACATTATGATTCTGCAAGATCGCCGAGCCGCCAAAAACTTCGTGTTGCCAATCGATTCCAGCCCGCCCCGCGTAATCCTGCTGTATACGAGCATAAGCATTACTCGCAAAATCCGGGGCTGTGGCATCGCCCCCAAACATGGCAGCAAATTGCTGCTGTCTCCCCCCTAAAGCCTGATACTCATATTGGTATTTCACATACTCCTCGACAGCTAACAAGTCTAATTTTTTACTTAATTTTTCAAAGCTGAAATAGGTATTGTAATCGATATTGGTCCGACCCGATTTTGCCGATTTTGTTGTTATCAATATAACACCATTGGCTCCGCGGGAACCATAAATAGCCGATGCAGAAGCATCTTTCAGTACATCGATACTTTCAATATCACTAGCATCAACATTGCTTAATCCACCATCTAAAACAAACCCATCAACAATAACCAATGGATTACTCGATCCTGTAAAACTTGTTCCCCCACGAATAGTGACATTCGCCGCCGCCCCCGGTGCTCCACTTTGCGTCACAATATTAACCCCCGCAATCTTACCTGTCAACGCCTGAGCAGTAGTTGTTACTGGAATATCCTTAATTTCAGCACCTTTTATAGATCCGACAGCCCCAGTCAAATCTCGCTTTCTAGCGGTACCATATCCAATAACCACAACTTCATCAAGATCCTGGTTGGATTTTCTGAGCTGTACTTTTATTGGCGTATTCCCTTTCACAACAAACGTTGCTGTTTCAAAACCAACACTCGACAATTGTAAAATGTCTCCCTCTTTAGCAGCATATTGGAATGCTCCTTTCGAATCTGTTCGGATCACGGAATCTGTGCCTTTGACACGAATGCTAACCCCCATCAGTGGCGTATTAGCATCATCGACGACCACGCCGGAGATCTTGTTTGACTGTGCCCACAAATGAACTGGCAAAACTATTGCAACCAGTGCAAGTCTAAGCTTTGAGCTAAACAACGCAGACTTGCCCTGCGACATTCTTTTTAACATGAGTAGATAATTTAGTGTTGACGTTTAGCGTTTTTTGACTCGCACCGGGCTTTAATCACATCTGGAAACCCATTGTCTGAATCTGTTTTAAAAATTTTCCCTCTTTGGAACAGGAAAGAATGAATGCCCAGAAAAATAAATGATACATATATATTCATAACAATGAAAGTTTCAAGCCAATTGTTGTCAGCTTTTGGTTTATAATTGTATAGTATTGGTTTACTCAATATTACCTAATGCAACCGGTTTCATCATCCTGCACTGTACTGTTGTATGTCCAAATGACACCACTGTATTTTAGCCTGTTTTCTGCAAATAAAAAAGGGCTATCCAAATCGTTGGACAGCCCAATAATATGATCAATAAACTTGCTTTCTACAGTCTTTACCATGGAACTACGACATCGTCTTTCTCAGTAACACCACTGACTTTGATACTGAAATTTCCTACTGCTGGATTTATAAACAGATCGACATCATATAATCCAAGTCATCCGCGATTGTATTCGTATTAAAATCTATAATCACTGGTCTATCTTTTAGCAAGTTTATATACTTCCGTTCCAGCCAGAAGGAAGCAACCAAGCCCGTAATCTTCAAAATCTGGAATTTTATCAACAGTAACAGGCTGGCCATCTTTGGGCTCTTTTCCTGTCGATTGCACATATCCTAAAAATCCGTTCGGTTGCAGCGATTCTTTAGAAATTGCGTTCCATCCCTTTTCCACCGCTGGTAAAAAATCTTTTTTCGATAAATGTCCAGCATTTATTCCCCAAGTCATTCCATAGACAAACAATGCTGTACCCGAAGTTTCTTTTCCACCAAAGTGATTCGGATCATGCAAACTAACATTCCAAAAACCATCCGCTCTTTGCAATGGAAGCAATGCGTTCGCAAGTTTTTGGAAGTCTCCCAAATATTCTGCATAATGTGCATCGGTCTTAGGTAATTCTTGCAATACCAAGGCCAAGGCAGCTAGAACCCAACCGTTTCCCCTCGCCCAATAACAGTCTTCACCGTTGGGCTCTTTATAAGGGGGAACGAAGTCCCTATCACGCCACCATAGATTATCTGCAGCATTGAAAAGTCCTCGTCCCCCTTCCTGGTACTTAATATGGCTATACATCTTATACATATAGTCAAAATATTTTGTATCGTTTAACGTTACGCCGAGTTTAACAAAAATAGGCATCGCCATTTGGATCGCATCGATCCAAGTCCAGTCATCATATCGACCACTGTTAATAACAGAATCTATATTTGCTTTGATTGCTGCCAGGCGTTCGGGTTTCGGATCAATGCGATATAGATCAATATAAGTCATCCCACAATTTTGATTATCGGCATGTCTTGTATAAACTTCTCCACGGACAGGTTTCCAATGATGTTTATCCCCCCATTCTACAGCATAATCATAATATCGTTTCTGTTTATCGATCTTATAAAAGGCCATGAGTCCTTCATAGTATACGCCGCGGGTCCAGATATTGGCTGGTCTTTCTTTATTTGTAATAATGGTCTTGACCGGATCGGGCCATTTATTCATAAAATAGTCATTAGCAGAACGCAGCTCACGCACGATCGTTGATTTACCGGGCAATTCCTGAGCCATCGTCGCCGCTGTTCCACAACCCAAAAGCAGTAGTAATATTATTTTCTTCATCATATATTAGGGCATTTTTTTAAATCCTTCTTTTTTTATAACCCATGAGCCATCTTTTGGAAACCCTGGTAAATCACCTGTAGACGCATCCCAACCTTCAAGCATCATCGCCACCGTCGTCAGCACCCCACCATTGCCTGGCAAATAGATCCGCAGGCGTCCATCTTGATAATTATGTCCATTTTTTAAATAAGTATTGGTTTGAATCTTCATAAATAGTGCATCAAGTGCTTTATCGGGAAGATTCAAACGAGCAGCGTTCATGGCCGTCATAGGGAAATCCCAACCCCAGGTCTTTTCCCAATGCCATTTCTTCCAAACGACATCCAGCGTATTTTTCATCACATCTTTATTTAACTTCGGTGATTCAGGAACCATTCCTAATGCACCAAGTACCGCAGGATGGTCTGTCATCCAACGATCGTAAGTATAAGAATCGGGAGCAGTTTCAGTGGCCAAATAGACGTTTTCCTTACTTGGTAATGGGGCCAATTTTTCAATAACTTGATCCCATTTGCTCACTCTTGGTTCTCCCAGACGCTCTTTCCATTGTTGGGCTATGCGAAGTGCCCAATCCCAATAGGCGACCTCATAGGTCGGGTTCATCGTCTCGGAAGCTTTGAAAACTTCTTGTGCAGGAATAACCCCCTTGCCTACATTATAGCGACCTGTTGCCTGATCATAATGTGCAAAGTCAGCCATGAAATCAGCTGTGGCAAATACGAGATCCTTGTATTTTTTTAGGACGGCGAGATCCTTTTTGTCCCGGTAGGCCAATTCGGTCATATAGATAATATGTGGCTGTTGCCAAACTAAAAATGCAGCTACCGACGAGGGGCTTTCATTCCCTTCGTTATCTGACATTTTGATCCATCTAACCCCTTGATAGCCCTGTCGCTTTGCAAGTTCCCTCGCTTTTTCAAAGGTCCTAAAATAATAATCCAATGTTTTTTCCATAATTTCTGGACGTCCCCATAATGCAAAATGCACAGCATGCCACCAATGCATTTCCGTGTGTGGTTTTCCATACCAACTATTAAAAGTGAGGCCTGTTTCCTGGGGTGGATTACTTCCCCCACACTGTACTTTTGTCAGGTATTGAGAGAGTACAACTCTTCTTTCCAATTCATTGGCTCTTGGGTCTGTGCTGCCCGCAAAGTCTACCGCAGCACCACTTTCCCAAAAATGCTTCCAGGACCTTGCACTTTCATCTGCCGCATCAGTATATCGGACGCTCTTCTTATCAAAGTTGTTTGTCGCAGCAAATGCAAATGAAAAATCAAATTCTCCGAGCGCAGCAGCCGGTTGGTACACAAAATAGTGTGAAGCCGTATTTTTTAAAGTTCCCTGCGAGTAATCCAATTGTGTAAAATAATTCGCTCCCTGCAACTGATGATTTATCACTGCAGCATTCACCGCTTGAGCTACGAGGGTTGTTTTATGATCATTCACCTGATCATAGTTGGTACCTTCATCCAGAAATTTTCCGCTTGGGTAAGGATAATGAACAAATATTTTCAGCCTTTGCTGTGCAATCAATGGCGAAGCGACATGTACTGCTATGCGGTCACTGCCTTGATACGATGCGGTTTTTACAGAAACAGGTTCTCCTTCAATTCGAAATTCACTTGTGATAACACCCGTCCAAAGGTTCAGCTCCTGTCGAATATCCTGGATATGTTGTATAGTTGCCCGTTGCCCATTTTTCAAATAAAGTTCCAAACCTACATTACCCAATTGCAGACGATGTTTATTTTCTCTAAAATAGTTGACAGCTTCCGCATTGCGCTCCGGTTCTTTCAATTGAATACTATATTTTGCGTTCCGCCCTTCGTTGTTAAAATCGTAGGATTTTAATGTTTCTTCAAATTTATAGTTCTTTATATTGGGGAAGGAATCCCACCCCCACTCGGACTGTGTTCCCAAAGAAACCCCATTTTTATAATAAATGGGAAAAGACTGCATTCCCGTAGCATCAACCGTATAAGCAAAGGTACCATTACCGACCGTGAGCGAAGCTAATGTATCCATGGCGTGATTGGAAACATTATGCCTTTTAACGACATTTTCTCGATTAATTTTTGTCCCTTGCTGAGCTAGGACCAACATAGGACTTAAAACACTTACAAGGAAAGTGAAAATAATACTAAACTTCTTTTTCATCTATATTGGATTTTTATACATACTCTATCCCGAGTTCAAGATTTCTATTAGAAATTTCGGAGCACATTTTTAATATTTCTTAATTTATCTATCGCATTAAAGTGAGACCTATCAGCCCGATGACCGCATCGTTTGCTACGGCAATAAGTTCTGCTGATTGAAGTTTCTTTTTTTTGTTTAGGGGCAAATCCAATAATGTAGCTGCCCCGCCATCAACTCCACGGTTGCTATATCCTTTTATATCGGTATAACGGTTCCAAGTTCCTCCCTTATAAAGCTCTCCAGACTTCAAACTGATTCGGTAAGGAATTTGTTCATCGGGGAGTTCAAAAGCGTGGTTGTCATCGAGGTAATCCTGTTCGATAGGCCACCAGTTTATAGGATTGATGAGATCTAGCGTATCTAAAGTTCCATCGGTATAATTGACCCTAATCTTGGCGTTGATAAACTGGGATTGCATCGGATTTGTAGAACCGGCGACCAAGAGATACATTTTGCTGGCCTGGCCTGCTAAAGGTATTTTGACGCTTGTCGGATAATTATCCCACTGGCTGACAAAGACAACATTTTTGGTGTCATTTTTTAGCTGAAACGGAATACCTAGGTATGTTAGATCCTTCTGCTCGGCTTTTTTCATGATTCCGCTGTCATCGATATTCGCCGTCGTCAATGGATAACACCAATTGCCTATCCCCTGCCGAGGCAACTGCAAGGTCGGCCCTTCCGGTCTTGGCGAAAGATATTTCTGTTGAAAGATATCCGTCAAACGGGCATTGTAATAACTCGATAAGTTTTTTTCGAAAAAATCAGGTCTATCATCGATAGTCCAATCAATGTAATTTACTTTTTGGCGATAAGTTCCCACAACCAGGTCAATGCTATTTGTTCCCTTTGAAAAGATATTGATGGGAAGTTCCAGTTTTTTTGTTTCTCCAGATCTCAAGTTTAAGGTTGCCTGAAAATCCTGATGATCAATCGCCAGTCGTTGTGGCTGCCCCGAAAGGTTTTCTACAACTAGATCATAACTAACCTGTTGTTTTACAATAGTTGCTTTTAATGGCGGCAATAATCGAATATCAACAGCTTGCCACCAAACCATATTCCCTTGTCGGAGCTTCGCAAAAAAGGTTCCTACACGCTCTTCCTGGACAAAAGAAAATTTGTGACCTATCCGATTTTGAATAATTCCTTGAGGATCGTAACTTTCCAACAATTGGGTGTTAGCAGGTAAAGGAAAAGCCCATTGATCGGTGAATACTTGGGCCACATTTTTAGTATCCATCTTTTCGAGTTGTCCATCACCTATGATTGTGACGTCGAAATTCCGCTCAGTTTCAGATTCAATAACAATACATGGCCCATTTATAGCGGAAGATTTTAGCGACCACTTGACTTCCTTTCCGTTGACCTTAACAGCACTCACCTGGGTAAAATCTACGGGAACTTCCAATGCAAGTTTTACGGGCATCGCATAACGCGTGTTAATCTGAAATGTAATAGCAGTTTTAGTTTTCTTATACGTATAACTCCACTCCGGCATTTCAATCTGTGCAAAATTCCATGTCGATGGGAAACCAGGTTTAATAAACAATTGTTTGTCCAATAGACGCGGATCCACGCCAAATAATCCCTCGACTAAGGTACGAGATGCCACACCAATAGGGTCGGCAAAATCACGGTACAATTCGCCTCTAAATGCATCATAATGGGAAAGCTGCTGAAAGTTGGCAGGACTGATCCCATGGTACATACTTTCCATGAGGTTGCTTTTCCAGAGCTGATAAGCATCATCTACCCGACCAGATTGCCAATAGGCCAATGCTGTCTGTAGATTCTCTGCCAAAGCAACATTATTGATCGACCAAGTGTAGGGCTGCCATGTCGTCGTAGGCAATGTATATAGGTCATGCTGTTCTTGTCCTTTGACACGAATAGGAATCTTTGGCAAATAATTAGTTACATATTGGAGATTTTGGTAGCTTTCAAAATCATCCAAGATAGCTACGTCCGCGGCATGATAAATAGTCCACAAACCAGCATTTTCGTGTATAAGCTGATTGCCAAGCGCATCCTGGAACTCAGCAAAATGACCTTTCTTTTGTAGCCAAAGTCGATCTTTTAACGCTTTTTTAATCTTATTTGCCTCTTCTTGATAGGGTCTAGGATTTTCTCCAATCACCTGCGCCAATTGAGCCATCATGTGATTGGCACGGTACATATAGGCGCTTGTGTGCGTGACAGCGCCACCGGAATATTGTAAACCATCACTGGCCCATATTGCACAATAGGCATCGTATAAGCCATCATTGTCCCGATCGAAATTTCGCTTTTCCCAATCGAGATGCCGAGTCAGCGTGGGCCACATCTCTTTGATATATGCGACATCTCCTGTATAATTAAAATGCGACAACAATTGATCGATAAAGACCAAGTTCATATCGTAGTGATGGGCTACTGTGTTATTGTTTGGGTTACGAGAAATATAGCCGCTTGAAAACATCGAGGTACCCATTTTTTCCAAATGTCGAGCTAAGTGCAAGGTTGTATCCATCACAACTGGGCCGTAACTCGGTTCGACCACCTGTGAATTGGCATAACTGGAAAAGTGCTCCTTCGCTCTGTCGTGCCACCCCAATGCATCTGCAGTATACGCTCCCCGCCAGGCATTCAAACGCATACGCCATGCCACTGCCCCATGCAAAAATGTAGGTGACTCCCAAATACCATCAGCAGCGACCGACAGTGCTGCCCCCAAATTATTGATATAGCGATCCGGTGTGTTTATTTTAACCCGACTAGCCAGAGAAACCCTTTTCTGATCCGCTTGCTCATAAACCTTTTCTAATGTGCTTTCGGAAAATTTTGCAGCAGAGAGCTTACCCTTAGCGATTTGAATATAAGATGGTTCTTTAGCCAGAATATATTCCCCAACAATGATAGGGTTACCCTGATTCTCCGTCTTACCCAGACGCGATAAATCCTCCAGGACCCTTGCATCTGACATCTGCAGTGTTGAAAGCCCTGAAAAACTACCTTGAATAAACTGGGCTTCATTTTTCTTATTTTGATATGTAAGTTCAAAACTATTTTTTTCTACTGTATACTGATTATGTTCACAATATGCAGGGAGAAGATAAAACCCCGATTCCGGATCCGCGCCTATGTCGCCGTTTCTGCTAAAAGTTTTTCCGCTAGCCCCGCCATAAATAGCATAAAGATGTGCTTCAGGCTTAATATCCGTTCCGTGTATTTTTACGATCATTCCTTCAGCGTCGACCTGCGCCATCACAACGATATCGATATAACCTTTGCCAAGTAATGCGTCTTTGATTCGATAATGCATAGCTCCCGATCGATATCTTGTCTCGATATGATCGGCGTCAATCATTTTCTTTCGCAGCTGTCTATTGCTTAGGACAAATTGTAAATTCCCCGCCATCCCTGGCATGTACAGCGCAAATTCAGGTAAATCGCCTGCTTCTACCCGGGATGCTAGGTTATTACCATAAAGCGCACGATTAAATCGATATCGTCCTTTAACCAACAGAAAGTCACCCTGATCTTCCGTATAATGAAGTGTACGGTCATTGTCTTTCCAATGTTTTGACTGGGCGACAGCTGCCTGTAAGACAGCCCCTAATAACAGACTGCAAAAAATCAAACACTTTCGTATCATATCAATAGTTATTCATGAATTAGCTATGCGTAGATCTTTTTCATGATCGTTATGCTACTTCGTAATCACAGGAGCTTATGCTTTCCATCGAAAGAGATGTTATGTTAATCGAAAGACTTGATTTCTTTTCCATTGACAATGACATTTTTTAGCGAGACATTCTTGAGGTAATCAACTTTGAACGCTTCTTTTACACCATCAATCTTACAATTAACCATCGTAAAATCGGTTACAGGGGATGATTCGTACGCCGCGGAGAGCACAGCATACTTTCCGCCGCCTTTAACCTGAAGGTTTTCGACCCAGATATTGCGAATCGTCGGAATATGTTTTCCGGGTTTTTCATAAAACATATTAAATCGTACAGCCGCTTCCTTATATTGCCCTACTTCCGTGTTATAAAAAAACACGTTTTCAATGATCCCGCCTCGGCTGGAACTAGTTTTTATCCGTAGAGCCCGATCCAAATTTGGACTGTCCATCACATTGTTAAGTGCATAAATATTTCTGGCTCCACCTGCAATTTCGCTACCGATAACGACGCCACCATGACCATCCTTCATTTCGCAATTTTCGATGATATGATTCTCCGCAGGTCGACCAATATTACGGCCATCTTCATCTCTTCCGGATTTAATAGCAATACAGTCATCGCCGGTATCAAAATAACAATTTTTGATCCATACATTTTTACTTGCTTCAGGATCGCAGCCATCATTATTAGGTCCATGACTCACCACTTTCACGCCATCTATCAATACATTCTCACATAGAACAGGATTGAGATTCCACATCGGAGAATTAATCAGCTTGACGTCAGCAATCCAGACATTTTTGCATAAATAAGGCTGTACAAAATTGGGACGAAGAAAATTTCCATCGCCAAATACTCTTTTATGCGGGTCCATCTCTTCGGCCATCTGCTGATGCAAAATTGCCCGGGCAGGCTTTTGTTCGCCAGGACGACCTTCGTGCCAACCATATTTTCGGGCACCACACCAATACCACCAATGATCATTATCGGCATTTCCATCCAGTAATCCTTTTCCTGTAATAGCAATATTCTCTTCTTTATACGCATAGATGAACGGAGAAAAATTGATACATTCCATGCCCTCCCAACGCGTGAATACCATCGGATAATCAGCACTATCCCGACTAAATAGTATTGTTGCCCCTTCACTCACATGCAGATTAACGTTGCTTTTCAAATAAATAGCACCAGTCAGATAGACACCTTTTGGCACAATCACACGTCCTCCCCCCTGCTTATTACACGTTTCAATAGCTTTTTTAAAGGCCACTGTATTTTTCGTCCTACCATCTCCAATAGCACCGAAATCAGCGATGGAATAATCTTTCTTTTTAAATGTAGGAGCAACAATGATCTTTTTAAGCTGTTCTATTTCCTTTAAGGGTTGCTGTGCACTGGCCCAGGTTATTTGTTGCCCTTGACTTGCTACACATGCAAAAATTGCTAGGAGCATACTAAAAATCTGTTTCATTGGCTTATAATTGTTTCTCGTTATACTTGTTATATCAGCTGTCAAATTCAGCTCACTTCTATCGATCTTCAACATACAGAAGCAAAACTTTGCAGTTATTTTCTCGAATTAAACACGATTATGGCAGATTCTTCACACGATCTCAAATACAAAGGCTGTCGAGGTTTCTGCTATTCCGCCTTGCGTGGCTCCAAAAAGGAAGCGAGGTTTATCCGTTATTTTATCCATCAGGATCATAGGTCTTTCAAGTCTGCCAAAGCGCTTCAAGTTTGCGGGTGGCGGCGGCTCCTGAATATATGTTGATAAATTTAAATAAGCTACTTGCGGTTCAGACCATTTAACGCCATCCAATGATTTTAAGATCAATCCATATTCGTGATTGTAAAACCCCATATCCCTAGCTAACAAACAATACTGTTCATCCTGTTTCCATACAAAAGCATCTTCAAGCTGTGCATTATGAGGACGATCAGAAAAATCAATTACCGGGTGTTCGGATACTTTCACATAGGGTCCCAATGGATGTTCAGCTTTGGCCAATCCATACTTTCGATTTCCTCGAACAGGACCTTTATCCTGCAGGTATTCAGCCGTATTCCAAGATTTATAATACAGCCAAAATTTACCATCGTTACCTTTTAGAAATGCTGGGTTCGTCGTACAATGATCATCCCATGCACCTTCCGCTCCAGGCAACAAAATGGGATTATCGCTCCGTTTCCATGGCCCATCCAAGCTTGTAGAGGTTGCCACACCGATCCTCTTCGTATCTGTTTTTCCATTGGAGTTTCCCATATAAAAAAGATAATAGGTATCCGCTATCTTTTTTATCAGTGGATTATGGCAGGTTGTACTATCCCAAAATCCTTCCCGAGCTTGTAGAACAACATCCTTATGTTGGAATGTTTCATAGGGAGAATCAGCAACTGCGTGCGCTATCTCAGAACCTTTGATCCAGCCTCCCATCCCTTTTTCCTTTCGCCAACGTGAATAAAAAAGATGCACCTTACCATCGTTCCCCCAAATCGGAGATGAGCACCAAATAAAATAATCCTGTAATTGTAAAGAACGACCAATCGGTTTCAATTTGAAATAGGGAGACTGCATCCTGCTTTTTTGGGCCGATGTACCTAAAGGTAATATCGCTGTCATCCATAAAAATGCATTTGACTTTAAGAAGACTCTTCTATCCATGTGAACATTTCCCTTCCGTTGATTTACAATTTGGTTTACTTAGATCCGCAATGTTATACGAATCAAGCCGTAAGATACCAAAACTAGCTAGGGAACCTATCCTGCGCTATCCTGCAACCGAAATCATCTTTACAAAAAAACCTACCCATTCAATTCAGAACAGGTAGGTCAGGTTCACGTTTATTACCCTCAAAAATTAATATCCCGGGTTTTGCATAGCCTGCTTTTCTGCAGGCGTCAATGCTGCGCCACTTTCACTGGTGGTTGCATCCAAGAAAGATTGCGGAATCGGTCGATAGTAATGTGTATTTGGATTAAAGACGGTATTCCCCCGTACATAACCATCGTTAAATGCTTTCCATCTCGCTTCTAATGTTTTGGTACGGGCTAAATCTTCCCAGCGGTAGAGTTCACCGCACAATTCACGTGTGCGTTCATTCAACAGAAAAGCCATCATTTTCTGCGCATTACTTGTTGCTCCCAATTTCTCATAAATTGGAGCATCAACGGCTGAATTATAAATATCAGCGACAGAATTGATCAGCATCTGTGTTTCGGAAGATGCCGTAGTTTTCGCAATATCATTATTAGATTCGTAGTATGAGTTTCCTTCCCAATAGATGGCTCCTTCCGCCGAAAAGCCTCCTCCTTTCCCAACAGCATAGGAATTATTCTTATAGGCTTGTCCGCCGTCAACATTCTTCGCGCGGTCTTCACCATTTTTATAGCCCGCACGGCTGCGCAATTTATTGATCCATTGTATTGCGTTAGCATACTGTCCTTCCCCCTTACGGATATAAGCTTCAGCCACCATTAAGACATCTTCTGCCGAGCGCGCCATGACAACATCGCGGGTACCATTGGCAGATGCAATACTGACCCGATAACCATCTCTGAACTTCGAAAGTGATACATAACGTGATTGCACACCGAAATAACCATTATTTCCATGTTTACCTACCCAAGCTTGTGGTTCCCCTTGAAAGTAACGCACAAACGTATGCGTATTCTGCATGACGCCATTTTTAAGAACTCCTGTTGCATCGCTAGCCACTGCTTTGTAGCGCGTATCGCCAGCGTTGTTGACAATATATTTAATACCCAGCTCACCACCTTTGAATCGCTTCGCTCCAACAACAGTTCCTTCAGGGCCAAGCGATGCATTAGCTGCAGTCCATACAGGGGCATTCGCGGTATTATTCGCGCCATACATCGTAATAAAGGATTTCCAGAAACGGGAATCATTGACGCGATCAAAAACATCTAAGGTATAGTTTGTGGTACGTGCATAGGAAAATTCACGATCGCCTGATATGTCTCGACTCGTTCCACCTAAATCTTGATAAACAGCAGGGTAGTAAAGATGGATCTGATTTCCATAACGTCCCCAGGTTGCCTGGTCGTCCGAAAACTGTGCCGAAAGAACAACCTCAGAGACTTTTTCATTGGCACTATTGGCTTTTTGATAGTCCCATAGTTTTACGTAATCATCCACCAAGGGGTGTGCCGCCACGACTTCCGTTCCATATTTGATAACAGCATCTAAGTCTTCTGCAGTATATTTTGAATTCCAAGAAGCATATAACTCACTCGCCCGAGTCAGTCTGGCTTTAGCAACGTAATGTGCCGCAGCTGATTTGGTCACCCGTCCAAATTCTGTCGCCGAAGCGGGCAGCAAGGCATAAGCCTGCTCCAGATCAGAAATGGCCTGCGCAAAACAAGCGTCTTCCGAAGCTCTTGTAAAATAAGATTCTACTTTTTCGGTTGGTGTCAGTTTCAAGGGTACACCACCGAACTGAACAATTAACTGCAAGTAAAAATATCCCCGCATAAAATATCCTTCGCCTAAACGTGTATTATAATTGGCATTGGATTTATCATAATACAGCGGTACATTTTGAATCAGCGTATTGGCCGATTCGATACCGCTATACATATTGTCAAACACCGGCTGGATATTGCCACCACCATAAGTTGATTCAGCAGGATTAAGATCCATACTATAACTATTAAAACTTGGGGAAGCATTATTTGCATCCGTAAACTCATCTACACCCAAATTGAACAAGGCCATCCCCCAGGTATAGTTATATTTAAATTTCAATTTGGAGTAAACCCCTGTTGCCAAATCATCTAACCCTGCCTGTGTTTTGAAATAGTCTGTATCCGGTATGGTGATCTGTTCCTCTTTTAAAAAGTCTTTGCTGCAGGCATTCAATACCAACAATCCAGCAGCACCAAATATGGAAGCAACTAATATTTTATAATTTTTCATGAGAATCACTTTTTTAAATCCTTTTTGCTGCTTAAAATCCTATGTTCACACCGATCACAGCCCCTCTTGTCGTAATCGAAGAACCAGCTTGTGTCGTGTTATTATTATAACTTGCTAAGTCTGGATCCAGAAAATCCACTTTTGAATACAACATCGCTGGGTTCATGATCTGTGCATAAACCTTAAAATTACTGATGCCAAGTTTTTGTAATTTTGTTTTAGGGAAATTATAACCTAAACTTACATTCCTTAGCTTGATAAATGATCCATCACGGTAGTTCATGGAAGAATTCCAAGGATCTGCCGCTTCGCCGTTCGAGCCTGGCTGATAATACTCAGCATCTTCATGAACTCCTGGAATAAAGTAGTCCAATTTGCGTTGCATGTAACGACCATCCAATGTTGCAGCCCCAGCATTGATTGTCTGTCCCCAACGGGAGAAAATAAAGAAGGATAGATCAAAGTTTTTATAGGTGAATGTATTCATAATTCCGCCAGACCATTTTGGACGATAAGATCCCAAAACTTGTCGGTCATAATTGCGATCTACTTTACCATCAGGCACTCCATCGGGGCCACTAATATCCTTCACTCGAATTTGCCCAGGCTTAGCACCGTATTTTGCAGCTTCTTCCGCTTCCGAAGTTTTCCAAATACCATCATAAACCACATCATAAGGGACTTGAATCTCCTGACCTACAATCCAGTTATTGGTTAGATCTTCTTTCCGTCCATTGTTCAATTCAAGTATTTTATTCTTGTCTTTGGACCAGGTCAACGTCGTATTCCATTGGAAGTTGTCATTCTTCACATTGACAGTATTGATCTGGAGATCAATACCCCAACCCGAAGTCTTTCCAACATTTGCCATTGTAGCACCATACCCTAAAACGGAGTTTAGACTCATCGCTAACAACAAATCATTTGTCTTCGTTTTATACAGATCTAAAGCACCGCTGATCCGATTATTTAGAAAGCCATAGTCTATTCCTAAGTTATACTGAGTCGTACGTTCCCATCCCAATTCAGGATTCGCCATTTTCTGTGGGTTAGCAGCAGAAGGGTCTGAAGCTACATATCCTGGTGTCGAATTCGTCGCACTCCAGTTGTAAAAATTTTGCGTCAATAATCCTTTCGTCTGATAAGGTCCAATTGCGGCATTACCAACAATACCAGCTCCCAGACGTAATTTTAGGGTGTTGATAAAGCGGGCTTCTTTCATGAAATCTTCCTGATCAATACGCCATGATGCGGCTACAGAAGGAAATGAACTCCATTGATGCCCTGGTGCCAATACCGAAGATCCATCCCAACGCACAAATGCTGTTAACATATAACGATCCTTATAGCTGTAATTCACCCGAGCCATATAGGACTCCATTTGCCGCTCGGATAAACCCGTTCCCCAACTACCGATAAAACCTCCAGAATTAATATTATACCATAATTCTCCAGCACTATACACATCCGTCGCCTTCATATTGCTTGATTCAGAGTTATACTTGGAGGAACTTTGCAGCAAGGTAACACCAAGATGGTGATCCGCTCCAAAATCACGGTCATAATAAATCAAGTTGTCTAATGTCCAAGCTAAATTGCGGTTAGTGGAATAAGTGACTGCATTATTTCCATCACCGTTGATACCCTCTGCAGCATTCGCTAAACCCAAACGATAATACCTAAATTCTGGACCAAATTGCATCCGATATTTCAAACCCTTCAACGGTGCATAGATCTGTCCAAAATCTACCTGGCTAAAGAAACTGCCATTCGCACCAAAAGTCTGCCGTTGATTGGTATTATATTCCAGTTCATTAATTGGATTGATGATATTAATGTCTCCGGCTGCAGGGTTTCTCAGGTAGTTTCCATTATCATCATAAGGTACTGTCCAAGGCAACATTCCTCGTAAAGCATTGTAGTAATCGCCCGCTCCAGTGACCGATTTCGAAAAGTTATACCCATAATCCTGATCGGAGAAAAAGGTATTTAATGACGCTCCCATGGTAAACCACTTAGTCGGAGTCGCCTCAAAGCTTACCTTCGAAGTATAACGATTAAATTTTTGTCCCGGCTGTGTTGCATCTTGCTTCAAATAGCCAAATGAACCATAGCCTTTCGAGTTCTCTCCACCGCCTGAAACGCTTAAGGTGTGCTCAGTTGATAAGGCGTTTTTACGTCCGAGGTCTGCCCAATCATAGTTACCGACCAAGCTCGGATCCCAAACTGTATTATTATTGGTCCAACCTTTGGCAATATTTGACCAGGAGGCCGCTACAGAACCCCATTTGGCAAAATCCTTTTCATAATCTGGTGTCGTTGTTCCGAATTTCGCTAAACGCGCATACTCCAACCATTCCGCAGCATCCATGTACTCTGTGACATCATACATCTTTTCAAATGTCGCTGTACCTGCATAATTCAACATTAAGCGGCCTTTTTTACCCTGCTTTGTCGTCACCAAAACAACACCGTTCGCCCCACGTGAGCCATACACAGCTGTTGCAGAAGCATCCTTTAAGACATCGATGGTCTCTATATCGCTTGGATTGATATTATCAATGCCACCTGCCTGCAATACCATCCCATCAACGACATAAAGTGGCCCTTGATCAGCAGTGATTGATCGAACCCCTCTTATAGTTATACTTCCTGTAGTTCCTGGTCTCTGATTCGATGTAATATCAACCCCCGCAACCTTACCTTGCATTGCCTGCAAGGCATCTTTTACGGGCATTGCTTTCAGTTCCTTTTCTCCCACACTCGCTATCGACCCCGTTACATCTTTCTTTTTCATGGTGCCGTAACCAACCACCACGACTTCGTCCATGACATCGACTTTTTGTGCGAGAACCACATTGAAGTTATTTTGACTTCCAACAGAAATTTCTTGGGGTTCAAAACCTACACTTCTGAAGGCCAATACATCTGATGGCATCGCATTGATGGTAAATGAACCGTCGGCATTGGTCTTTACCGTCATGGCTTTTCCTTTTACCTGTACCGTCACACCTTGAACAGGTGAACCTTTTTCATCGTTTACCTTTCCAGTCCTCGTTGTTTGAGCAAATAAATTTAACGTACACAGCATCGCCATAAACAGCAAAAAAGTGTACTTCTTTACATGATGATCAAACCTAATTGTTAAATAGTTTATCATTAAAGTATTATTTAGGTATTATTTTATTCTTTCCCTTGTTGATCTTCGGTAGTGAAAATCGTTTTGCATTATACAAGACAATGAAAATATTGTATGATCTTTACTTATTGCTTTATACGATGACTGGCTTAAAAAAGATAATCAGAATTCTCCTCAGGCTTATAATGTTGGCTAAAAATAACAGGATGATTTGTAATAACCATCCTGTTCAATCCTGTCATTAGCTGGCGCCAAAAATAAAAAAATCGCCCTTAAATGCTAAGGGCGATTAAATTAATCAACATATTAATATCCGGGATTCTGTGTATACAATCCGGGACTGTTATCTATTTCTGACTGTGGCACGGGGTATAACACATAATTGACTTGAAAAGCAGACATTTGTTTTCCCGTATCTTCTTTTGCAATCCAAGCGTTCATGACGGACTCCACAGTGCCAGCTCTTATCAAATCAAACCAGCGTGTTCCTTCACCAATAAACTCCCTCCTCCGTTCGTCCATCAGTTGTGATTTAGTGACATTGGTCAGCTCAGTTGTCAATCCAGCGCGTTTTCGGATTTGATTGACGACCGCATCGACATCGGTTTGATGATTCCCAGAAGCACCATTCAATACACATTCCGCTTTTAGCAACAGTAAATCCGTATAGCGAAATACAATGTAATTTATTGGCCAATCCGTACGGCTCGCAGGCACTTTCGTCACATCGACAAATTTTTTAACGAAAGGTCGATTTTCAGCCACCTTATTGTAGACAAATCCCTCTTGGACACAAAAAGATCTCCGCACATCATTGGCGACATAAGTGTTCATAAAATCGCTTGACACTGGTCGGATCGTCAATCCACCTTGCGTACCCAAACCAAGCGAATTAAACCAGTTATCGGGAACCAATACCCAGGGAAATGTCGAACCAACAATCGGATTCGCTCCACTGGAAAACTCAATGTTAAATATAACTTCCTTGTTATGTTCATTATTATAATCGAATATATCAGTATACCTATCTAACAAACTAAATTCGTTACTCGCGATAACTGCATTGAATTGTTCGAGCGCCTTTCCCCATTCATTACTATTCAATCCAGCTCCTACTACACCTAGCGTAGGACCGGATTTGGTCATATACACCAATCCCAACAACATTTTTGCTGCATATTTATTCGCATGCCCTTGGTCAGCCTCGGCATAGCCTCCCGGTGTAGGTAAAATTGCTACTGCTCTATTGAGATCGCTGACAATTAAGGCATAAATATCTTCGACATTACTACGTGGAATTGTTTTGGCTTCTTGTGCCGACACGACATGATCAATCAAAGGCACCTTCCCAAAGTAACGTAGCAGATCAAAATATAAAAAAGCCCGCAAAAACTTCGCTTCACCCTCCATGCGATTCCGTAAATCCTCATCTGTAATCACAGTTGTACCCCTAGATTGCAACTGCTCCAGAAAATTATTCACCCGAAAAATCGCGTTGTAATTTGTGTACCAAGCTTCTTGCACATAGGGATTACTCGCAATCGTCTTATGAAAACTGTTGATTCCTTCCCAATCACGTACGCCACCGTCCGAGACCGCATATAAATTATCTGAGCGAGTTTCTGAAAGGTTCATCAAACGATCTGGATACTTTTGGATCCCATTGTATAAGGCATTCACGCCTTGTATAAAATCATTTGGTGTTTGAAAAAAAGTTTCAGAAGTTGCTTCTGAAATGGGTTGTTGATCCAATTCCATTTTACAGGAACCAAACAATCCTAATAGCAATAAAAATATATTTAGCTTTTTCATGATTTTAAAAATTTACATTTAAACCAAAGGTGATCGTTTTCGGAATTGCTAAACCGCCATAATCTCCAGCTTCTGGATACGTATCGCTTCCGCTCAAATTGGTATTGGACGATTCCGGATTGACACCACCATCATACTTGTCTTTACCCCAAAAATTTTCCAACGTCATAAACAGGCGAACCATGCTGAGTTTGGATTGGCTGCCCAACTTCATATCCTTAATATTATATCCTAAGGTTATATTACGCAATCTCCAATAGTCTGATGAATACAACCAATCAGTATTTTTAATCCGTCCGAACGTAGAATAGGCTTTTCCAACACGACCATCGCCCGGATCTTCTGCTGACCGCCAACGATCCCGATAGAAACCCAACGCATTGTCAGAGGCCCCTTGTCCCGTACGCCCCAATGCCCGACCTAACAAAGAATAGATATGCCCACCATTTTGTCCTTGGAACATAAAGCTCAAATCAAAGTTTTTATACTTAAAATTGTTGGTTATTCCCCAGACATAGTCCGGATTGGGGTGCCCGACAATAACACGGTCATTGGCATCAATCACACCATCACCATTGGCATCGACATAACGTGGATCTCCAGCTTTCTCATTACCAAATAATGCAGCTCCATTGTCAATATCTTGCTGGCTTAATATGCCATTCTGTTGAACCACATAAATACTATACATGGGCTCACCGACACGCAATAGACTATGTTGTATATCAAAAGACGAAGGGATCAAAATTTCTCTTTGATCACCTTCCAATTTGGTCACTCTATTGGCACTATGGCTAATATTGAAGGATGTTGACCAAGTAAAATCCGATTTTTTGATATTATGTGAGGTAACTTCCAAATCCCAACCATTACTTTTCAGCTCACCAGCGTTATCTAAATATGATCCAAATCCGGTTACATACATGGAGGGAACATTTAATAAAAGGTCACTGCTTTTTCTTGTATACCAATCAAACGATCCGGTGATCCGTGAGCCGATCAATCCAAAATCCAACCCAACATCGTAGGTACGTGACTTTTCCCATTTTAGGTCGGGGTTAATAATATTTTTGGGCGCTTGCCCAGAAGCAGAGTTACCATTTGCAGAATAGTTATAAATTCCCAATACCGAAATACTGCTATAATCACCAATATTATTGTTACCTGCTGTACCAAAACTACCCCTTAGTTTTAAATCGTTGATAAAGCTCAACGATTTCATAAAATTTTCATCCGACACACGCCAACCAAATGAAAGTGAAGGGAATAATCCCCATTTCGTATTGTTTCCAAAACGGGAAGAACCGTCTCGCCTAAGACTTGCCGAAAACAAATACTTTCCGTCAAAGGCATATTGAACACGACCAAAATAGGACAACAGAATACTCTGTGTTGCCCCTGTTGATGCAACTGTAGCTACTGCTCCATTTAACGTTTTAATGGAACTGTTAATATAGCCGTCTTTAGAAGTAATCGATGAGGTTTCCAATTTATCAAAATTATACGCCTGCCCTACCAAAGCTGTAAGGTCGTGCTTCCCGATAGTGACCGTGTAGTTTAATGTATTTTCGTTGACAAAAGTCTGTCTACGGTATACACTGTTGGACCCATACGTCGCTTGATTTGGATTTGTGAGTCTATTTGCTAAGGATCCAGCGATCGTATAGGGCTCAAATCTATTGCTCCGACTATCGGTTTGATCCAAATTGACTGTTGTCTTAAAAGTCAAATGATCCAGGATATGATATTGCCCATAGATAGTTCCAAGCAAACGCGAGATTTTATTTTCGCCCAAATAGTTTCTCAATTTAGCAATCGGATCATTAGTCGATGTACTCCAAGGATACTTATCATTCTCAAGTACATTGACCGTCCCAGCAGGATTATCTTGCACAGGCGACATCGAGTAAATCTGGTGCATAATATTATCTTTCCCCTCAACACCGGGATCATTGCCAATGGAATAAGAAGGCGCTAAGTTCAAACCAAAACTTAGCTTTTTATTGGCCTTCAACTCTACATTTGCCCGTGCGGTATAATTTTTATAATTCAGGCCATGCACAATCCCCTGCTGGTTCATGTAATTCCCCGATACATAATAATTTATATATTCTGTCCCTCCAGAACCCGTGACTTGATAATTTTGTGTGATTCCTTTACGATAAGCCTCATCTTGCCAATCGATCATATAAAGTCCTGGATGTCCAGGCTCCAGCCAACGATCATCGTACATATAAGAGGTATTGTATGTCCCATCAGCAAGGCCCAATATCTTTCGACGCTCTTCATTACTTTGACTTGCCAGCCTATCCTTCCCGGACGCTACCCATTGGGCATTGATCATTTCAATCTGACGATCGATCCATTCTTCTCCGTTAAGCATATCTAGTTTACGATAAGGGGACGAAATGCCCACATAAGAGTTTAAACTTAGCTTTGCTTCACCGGTACGTCCGCGTTTGGTTGTAATCAAAACAACCCCATTACCCGCACGGGATCCGTAGATTGCAGCGGCCGCTGCATCTTTCAATACTTCCACTGATTCTATATCATTTGGATTCATATTATCCAATGGATTTCCGGAGGAATAACCTCCAGATGTATTTGTCTTTGCATTTTGCAAAGGAAAGCCGTCCACCACGTACAATGGCTCCGTACCTGCGGAGATGGAACCCGAACCACGAACTTGTACACTTAGACCTTTACCTGGGACACCCGTAGATTGTTTGACTCGTACCCCGGCAATTTGTCCAATCAAAGCTTGGTCAACACGAGCTATCGGTCGTTCATCCAAATTTTCAGCTTTAAATTTAGAAACCGGAGCAGTCAGATTCTTTTGTTTTTGCGTACCATAGCCAATGACAACAACTTCATCGAGCGATTCTTGCTTTCGTACCAAGTTCACCTGTAAAAAAGAGAGGTTAACGACATTTAGGCTTTTAGCAAGATATTCTATCGAAGTAAAGGTAATTTTATCCCCGGATTTGGCAATAATACCAAATTCGCCATTCTGATTCGTTGTTCCGCTACCTTTGCCATTGACATGGATAGTCACTCCGCTGATAGGCTGACTTTTGTCGTCAACAACTTTCCCCTTCAGCAGCTCTTGAGCATATAATACCTGAGTCAATGCCAACTGGGTCATTATGACGGTACCATATCGTAAGATATTTTTCATGGATTGAAGTTTAAATTGTTACTTGTGATTTATACTGGTAACAGGAAATTATAGTATCCCTTTAAACTAACTATCCTGAACTTACAGGCTCTTAAGTATCCAGTCTGTTACAGAAACCAAAAAGCCCCATAAATGGGGCTTTTGGTAAATATTATTTTTTTTAGTGTAACAGATTCATTTTCTTTTAAATGCCAACTACAGCTCAATATAAACTCTTGCTATGGCGAAAAATTGACCAGCCAAGTAAGATGTACAGTAAATGCATTCCATCGCATTCTTTTAATAACTCCAAATGGTCACGGGTCCAATCAGCCCACTTTCCATGGGCTTCCAGTCACTGGCATCAAAATCTTTATAATTGATATTGACAAAATTGATTTCGTGATAATTACGCCAGGCAATTTTTTTGCGGTCCAAATAACTGATCCGGTTTGCCATTAAATTGGCGACCTCTATACGAATCTTGTTTTCTCCGTTTACCAACATATTGGTAATATCCAGCTGAAACGGGATAGACCATAACAAACCCGCCTCTTTTCCATTGATGTAGACCTTTGCACTTTCAGCAACACGCCCCAACTTCAGTAGGTAGGATTTTGATTGATCTTTATGGATAGAAATTGTTTTTTCATAAGCCCCTGCGCCGGAAAAATTGATCGCATCTTTGTCACCCCATTCTGTCCAGGAGGAAAGTTGATCAAGCTTTTTAGCCTTTGGTAAAACAGGTCCTCCAGCAATAAAACTCACTTTCCAATCGCGGTCCAATTGGGCCACTTGGTGTAACTCATCCTGATAGCGGAAAGGTTCGCTCGCTTGTTGCGCTGACGCTAAGATTATCCAGGAATAACCCGATGGAATCTGCACCCGTATTTTGCCGTCAGATAATGGCAACTGATAGGTCCGGCCGGTCTGGGGATCCAATAAAGAATAATGTGCTGTCTGTGCATTTAGTGTAATGCTACGATCAATAGTCTGTCCACTATGATTGACCAAATAATAATACCTATCCTTACCAGCGGCTCTTCGCGAAAACTTCAGCCCCGTTTGGTTTATCCGTTCTGGTGTGATCTCTTCTGTTTCGAGGGCCGAACTGACATCGGCTGTAAGATAGATTTTGCCTCTTCCAAAAGCTGTATACTGATTCGCTTTATCTTTTTCGAAACCTAGCGATGCAATTAATTTATTGAACAGTGTACGCCGTTTCTCTAATTGGCTATATCCAGGAACCTCTTTCGGTAATTGCTGGAAGATGACAGTTGCTCCTTGGTTGGCCATTTCCAGTATTTTCTGCAATGTCTCTTCAGAAAAATAATGACAGGCAGGTATATAAATTGCTCGATACGGGATCGCATCCTTTGAAGTTTGTAATTTCCCGTCGTTTACTGTAGTTCCCGCCAAAATTTTATCAGTTGCAAAATCAAAGCTATACCCCCGTTTCTGCAGCTGAACACTTTGTTTATAAAATTGCGTTGGATGTAACCACTCGTCAACATCATGAACCTTTAGTGCCTTATCCATTCCTTTGGCATTATTCCAAATATCATAAATGGGCCAATATACCAGCAGTTCATTGTCGGCCCGGCTGGATTGAAGGATGGATTGCACACGCGTAATATATTGATTCAAACCAGTAAGGTGGTCCCAGAACGAGTTTTGCGGAACAAAATTAACGGAAGCATAGAACAACCATCCCGGAAAAGGTACATTTTTCGGAGAATAGGTTGTCCCGTGATAGAATACATGATTCACTCCAGCGAGGAATAGTTGTTCGACTTCAGGTTTCGTTTGTGACAAGGAGGTTTTAAAATGTTCCGTAAGCCAGGTGAATGTTTCCGAAGAAGTATATTTTTTACCGTATACATTTGTCGCCGATGTCGCAAATTTTGCCATCATGGGATCTGGGTCCACATTACGGATATCAGCAGTATCCCGTCTTAATCCGGGAATATCGAAACTGCTGGATCCAAAGGTTTCACACTCCGCAATATCGGTATCCGCATACAAGTCAATCAGATTTCCTGGAGATCCATGGGCTTGATTTTTTGAAATCGCACTATAGCGATGGGCAAAATCCGTAAATGGGATCAGGAAATTCTGGGCAAGTAGTGCATTCACAACTTCACGATAATCCGATTTAAGGCCTGCTGTTTTAACTTCATCCTTACCTTTACCCGCAAAATCTAGAAGGTTATCTTGTAGTTTGTATCCTTTTATCCGTTCGAATGATTGCAAAAAATCATCCGTCCAATTTGCCCCATATACTTCGTAGCTATCGTTAAAAAAAGCACGCACATGCAATGGTTTATCCTTAAAAGCTTCGGTAAATCTATTGAAATAAGATACGACAGATTGCTGCCCAAGGTGATCGAGCGTATACCCCGCTCCCCCCGGTGCGGCACGTTTGACTTTCTGCCCCGTTCTACCAGAAAATACCGCTAATAGACGAATATCGGCAGGCGCTTCCCATGTTCCAGTTGTCTTTGAAATATAATCATCCAGTTTAATCTCACTATTGTCGGATCTAAATGCCCGTAAAGCCTGCAGAAAGAAATAATTTTGTTTAGGATCTTTAGGTTTTAGGGGAAACGTGATCCTTTCCCCTTTTTTCAGTTCAAATTCATCCAGGATTAATTTGGTAGCGGCATCCTTTTCTTTGATTTGGGGTCCCCCGAATGGCCACCCCGTACCCAAATTAATGTCTACCCCCATTCCCAAGGCATTGGCCTTATCCGTTGTTACACCCAACATATTCATCCATTGTGGTGAAAGAAAGGTCAGGTAGTTGGATTCAAATCCTTTAGCACCATAAATCGGTGTTACCTCTACGCCCCCAAATCCACTTTTGTCAAATAAGGTTAATTCACGTTCGAGATTAGGCCGGTCCACAGCTGACCCCAGCCACCACCAACGCGTCCAAGGCCTCATTTCTTTGGTAACTGCTGGCCATAGATCCTGCGCTATCGTTCGACCGACAGCCAAAAGATTACAGGCAAGCACTAATGATATATAGATTTTCTTCATGTTAAAATTAACCTAATCCATGTGAAACACCTTTTTCAAATTTATCGACACTGGGGAGTGGTCTGGATTTACGTCCATGATATCATGCATATAATCCCACCATTGCTGAACAATAACTTCCTTACCCAGCTCTTGTGACGAATGTCCTGCTAAATATTGAACCGCAAATAAAGTATCCGTCTCCTCATCCAAAAAAATGCTATAATCAGACACCCCGCTTTCGCGCAATAAGGTTATTAATTCTGGCCAGATCGCATCATGTCGCCGTTTGTATTCCGCAGACATGCCCGGTTTCAATTTCATTTTAAATGCTATTTTCTCCATTTCGTTTATGTACTGAACTATTTTATGATCGCCAAATATTCTTAATTAGCCAATACCTGATGTATGTCAGCTTCGATAATGCTCAAGGTACCTTTCGCGTTAGCGTCATTGCGTGCGACGCCATCATCAAGTTTCTTACCGCCCATTTCTACCTGATTATTTTCTTTCGCGGTAAAAGGTGCATTTTTAAGCTTTATAGTCACCCTTTCACCCTTTGTACGTGGGAAAGAAAGTGTGCAGTAACCTAGCGTAATATCTGTATTTCCATCAAAAACAAGTTTGTCGTCTACGAAAACCTGTAGCGGATAGGATCTCGACCTAAAATTGTTCAATTTCAAATCAATCTCATCAATATCAGATTTTTCCTGTAAAGTATATGTAATCCATGCCGTACCTAGCTGGCCATCATTGACCCAATCCGACAGCTCATTATCATCGTAGGATTGTCCCACTTTCTCTAGGTTAGCTCCAGCTGTCGCTGTGCGGATTTTAAGACTTTTTTTCAGCTGGACCAAAGTCGCTTTCGCTGGACTCGGCCCCCGTTCTAAGAATGATGGTAAATTTTCATTAGATTCTTTTACAAAATAATTACCCACCGTTTTGATAGGTTGCACCGTCCACACGGCTGAATCTGATAAAAGTCCATTAGATATCGCCTTCAACACCACCCGCCCAGATTTATCGTACTGCGTACGAAGTAATACGCGATTTATCCCAGCCTCTACCGGCAGCGATCGAGCTAAAATATAGTTATCAGGTCCCTGAGCAATACCACCGCGCCAATCCATCGGTCCATCTAAGTTGAAATCTATTCTGTTTGATGCCAATGGGCAGCGTACCCCATTCTTGTCGAGCACTTCAACTTCTGCTAATACCATATCATTTCCATCCGCAAATAGGCCATTTTTACCATGTTGTGCCGTTAAACGGATTTTATACGGTTCACCTGCGGTTCTAAGCTCCTTTGTATTCAATAATTTCCCTTCTTTGGTGAATGATTTCGCAGACAAGACCCCAGCCTCAAAATCAACAGCTGGAAAACGGTATAGGAAATTATATAGCTTTTCGGCTTTTCCCTGTACCTTACCGTTCACAGCTAATTCGACCCGATCAGCTGCAGAAACGACCAATACATCTTTTTTTGTCCCGGGAGCATAATTCCAGTGCCCTACCAGATACAATCCTTTTGGATCTGGAGCAATCCAGCCATCCCACATAACCTGATGAGCATAATAAGCGTCTTTGGGAATACGCATGGCATCTACTTCGCCACTTCTTCTGTAGTTCTCCTTTCCCCTAAAATGGGTATTGGAATCCGAAAAGATAATATTGACGCCGCCTGAATTTACGCGATCACCAGTACCGGGACGCATTTTCCAATATTCCCACCAACGATGTACAGCTTCAATGACATAACGATCTTGATTCCTATTATAATCACTGGCATCTACGCCTTTATAAAGTGGCCCTTCACCATCCTTGTGAAATGGATAACTCAATTCATCCCAATATTTACGTAAGGCTTCGTCCCGCATATATTCGGTTGCAATCATGGGGTGGCGTGCACTTTTATTGATATATAGCATTTCACCGCCATATTCAGCAATCTTACTATCCAACATTTCGCGAGAGCCAATGGCGCGCCCACCAGCTGGATCGTATTGATCGCGGATAGCTTTCATCTCAGCCATATGCTCTTCCGAAATAGACTCGTTTCCACATTCATAAAACAGAACACTGGGATTGTTCCTATAATAAATAATTGCATCACGCATCAGCTCCGTTCGCTGCTCCCAACGTCTACCTTGCGTATCTTTTTCGGCATCTCCTGCGGGTAGCATTTGCATCAATCCCACACGATCACAGGATTCAACATCCTGTTTCCAAGGTGTTACGTGCATCCAACGAACCAAATTGGCATTGCTCCTGACCATCAGCCCATTGCTAAAATCACTTAACCAAGGCGCTACAGACAAACCAACAGCAGGCCATTCATTACTTGTACGCTGTGCATAGCCCTTCATCATCAATACTTGATCATTCAGATATACCATCCCATCTTTAAAAGCCGTTTTTCGAAACCCTGTTTTCGTTTGTACAGCGTCTAAAGTTTTGTTGTCCTGTACAATTTTTGTCGTAATCGTATAGAGATAGCCGTAGCCCCAGCTCCAAAAATTAACCTGATTCATGGCTGAGTTCATGGTCAATTGCTGCGTTTGATTGGCAGGAAGATTGAACGTTTTTGAAAACGTTTTTATTAATTTTCCTTCGGTATTACGTACTTCTGCAACAAAATCTACCGAGCTCGATTTATCGGTTTCATTTTTCACCTCGGAAGAAACAAAAAGATCCAATGTCTTTTTAGGAATGTTCATATTTTTCGCATACACGTAAACACCCGTAGTTTTTAAATTGGAATACAATGGTAGGGTCTGATAAATTTTGGAAGCAAAGTGGATCCACACATTTTTGGGAATTCCGCCATAGTTTGCATTAAAGTTTTTATCGTTCCATTGATAAGTGCTATTTGTTGCCTTTTCACGATAGCTCCAACTATTGTCTATACGTATGGCCAAAATATTTTCGCCATCTCTATTCATCAGATCCGATAGATCAAATCCGGCGGCCATGACGCCATTTTCATGACGCCCTATAAATTTCCCGTTAAGATAAAATTCTCCACCGAAGCGAATCCCCTCAAATTCCAAAAAGACCTTATCAGAAGTAACTCTCTTGGGAATAGTAAACTTTTTTCGATACCAAACAATAGTTGCCGAAAGGTCATGTATCGCTTTTGCGAAAGCTTCATCTTCATTCCAAGCTTGAGGCAAGGCAACCTGTTTCCATGTACGATCATCGAAGCCTACAGCAGAGGCATCGCTTACATCGCCGATGTGATAACGCCAGTCAGCGTTAAAACTAAAAGTCGTCCTCCCTACTTGAGCATAGGTACCGAATGAAAGCAGCAGGCAACAAAAAATAAAGCATAACCTTTTCATCTTATCTTGACAACATTTTATAGACTTCTGTTCCTCCTAATAAGAAACAACCCAAACCGTAGTCTTCAAAATCCGGTTGACTTGAAAAACTGACCGGCTGACCATCCTTAGGTTCCTTTCCCGTTCCTTGTAAATAGCCCAAAAAACCAGAAGGGTGAACCGCTTCTGCTGTCATTGCTTTCCACGCCTTTTCTACAACAGGTCGATATATTTTAGCATCTAGGAAACCATTATTGATGCCCCAGGCCATGCCATAAACAAACAGTGCAGTGCCTGAAGTTTCACGCCCACCAAAATTAGTCGGATCATGTAAACTGACATTCCAGAATCCATCCGGTCTTTGAATAGGAACAAGTGCTTCCATCATAGCTTTATAATCCGACATGTACTCGGCACGATGTGCTTCGTTCTCCGGAATTAAATCAAGTACCCTAACCAAAGCTGCCACAACCCATCCATTGCCACGTGACCAATAGCAATCCGCACCATTCGGCTCCTTGTAAGGAGGAACAAAATCCTTATCGCGCCACCAAAATTTATCGGCCTTGTTATAAAGGCCTCCACCTTCTTGCGTTTTTGAATGATGATACATTTTATACATGTACTCAAAGTAAACTTGATCCTTCGTCATTACCCCCAGTTTAGCATAAATTGGCATAGCCATTTGTATGGCATCAATCCAGGTCCAATCGTCTACTTTTCCAGATTTGATAATGTAATCTATATTGGCTTTAATCTTTTGGATACGCTCAGGCTTCGCTTCAATCTCATAGAGATCCAGGTAAGTCTGCCCACAAGCTTGGTCATCGGCATTTCGAGTTTCCAAACCGTTGCGCATACCCCAGTCATGTTTATTTCCCCAATCCACAGCATAATTGTAGTATTCGTTGTTTTGATCAATCTGATAAAGTGCCATGAGCCCTTCGTAATAAACGGCCCGGGTCCAGATATTGCTCGGCCGCCAACGGTTGGTATAGATCGGTTTACCGGTGTCTGTCCATTTGTTCATAAAATAACGATTGGTCAGCTGCAACGACTGAAGTACATCTACAGCGGTTAATTCCTGCTTCTGTTCGACAACCTTCTTCGTCGATGAACATGCTGAAAGGAAAAACGCAATCATCAAAGTGGCCGTATAAGAATTAAATATTTTCATGTTTTGCTTTATATAATTATTCATAACGGGAATTCCCTTTTTTTTGAGCGAGCTGCTCGTAAGGTATCACACCAACCCTTTTTGCCCAGTTTTCATAGAGCTTAACCATTTCACTGTATATTTTCGGGAAAGAGGCTGATAAGTCTACTGTTTCACTTCTATCTTTTTCTATATCATATAAATACCACTTATTTTCAGGATAGGAAGAGACAAGTTTCCATTTTCCCTTACGCACACCTTTATTGCCCTCATGTTCAAAACAAATTTCCCGATCAATATCCTTTTGTTGCGCTGTCCATAGCGGAAGCAAGGATATTCCTTCCATCGGTTGAATCGTATTGCCCGCATAGTCCTTAGGATAGCTCGCTCCCGACCATTGTGCTAAAGTTGGCATGATATCGATCAAATGGGCTGGCCTATCAAACTGTTTCCCTCTTGGTAGGAATTTCGGTCCATAAGCGATAAATCCGGTGGCATTCCCACCCTCAAACTCCCAATGCTTGAACTTTTTGAAAGGCGTATTGCTCACCGCAGCACCTTCGACTCCATAAGCTGTAAAAGAACGCGGATGACTGGCAGGAAATTCATTAGCAGCTCTAATTTCTGGTGTAAATCCCGCATTAGTTATAGTCTCATTGCTCGCTCCGTTATCAGAGAGAAAGATGAAAACAGTGTTGTCCAATTGTCCTTTCGATTGGAGATAATCAACCAGTCTACCAACGTTCTGATCCAATTCATCTACCATCGCCGCGTAGACAGCCATCTTTTCATCCCATTTTACTTTTTCTTCCCAACTGCAATCATTCCAATTTCGCAATGTCGTATCAATTGGTGACAATTTGGTCGTTGGCGGCAATATCCCTAACTGCTGCTGTTTTTGAAAACGCTTTTCACGAATAGCCTCCCAGCCTTCCATATATTTACCACGATACTTTGCAATATCCTGCGGTTTGGCATGTATAGGCCAATGGGGAGCCTGAAAAGCGAGGTATAGAAAAAAAGGATCCTCTTTTTTAGTTTCTAAATGCTCACCAATGAAAGTCATTGCATAATCTGTATAGGCATCCGAGCTATAGTAATCTTTTGGCGGAACGATCGCCTCATTGTCCAAGGCTATCGTTAATGTTTGATTGGGGCGATAAGGCCGGTTTTCAAAGTAGCTGTTTGCTCCATCAATTAGCCCATAGTAGCGCTGAAACCCACGCTGCCGGGGCCAATTTTCCTTTTCCTGTCCAACATGCCATTTCCCTGCCATAAAGGTTCCATAACCTGCGCTTTTCAATAGTTCGGCCAATGTGACCGAATTTCTATTCAAATAACCCTGATAGGCTGGAAAAGGACGCTTATTCATCATATCACCGACTCCTGCCTGATGCGGATATAATCCGGTCAATAGGGAAGCACGCGATGGACAACAACGAGAAGCATTGTAAAAATTAGTCATCTTAATCCCTTCCTTTGCCATTTTATCGAGATTTGGAGTCTGAATTTCGGAACCAAAGCAACCCAAATCAGCATAGCCCATATCATCGGCCAGAATCAATACAATATTGGGTCGTTGCTGTGCATGCACTTTAAATAGTGTCAACAGAAAAAAGATCGCCAGAGGAAAGGTAGATTTCTTCATACTACATAAATTTCTTTAATCCGATTTTGGTTTGTTTTTTCAATTGCTCAGCAACGAGTTTAGCATTCAGCAAAGCACCGGCTTTAATTGTATGGGTCGCATCTTTAGGATCAAAAAATTCCGTTTCTACTTTCTTTTTTCCCAATGTTTCATACTGTGCAATCACTTGATCCTGTAATGGGATAAAAAATGCATTGGCCTGTTCAGCTGCCTCTTTCGCCCATATTGCATAATCCGATTTACGAACCTGATTTCCATCCCAAGCATTGCGTGGAATGGGTGAACAGATAATTGCTATCGCTCCCTTATCCTGAATATTCTTTACAAACCTACGCAAGTAAAAACCATAGCTATAGACTACTTCATGCTGCTTCAGCAATGGATTATACACTTCTTGGTAATCATCACCATTTCCTTTTATCGTTCCGCGAGCGCGTAACGTGTCCACAATGGGACTTGAATCATTATGCCCAAATTGCATAAGGACAAAATCTCCAGGCTGTATGCTATCCAGTACCTTCTGCCAAAGCTTTGGATTGTTATAAAATGTCCGGGTACTTGTTCCCCCCAAAGCACGATTCTTAACATTAATTTTATCCGATTTAAAATACTGACCAATCAAACTTCCCCAGCCCCACTGTCCGTTCGAGCCATTTCCCTGTCCGTTTTTTACCGTAGAGTCACCAATAATAAACAAGCTCGGTTTGTGCTGCTTTTCCAAAAAAGACATGCTAATTACAGCGAAAAGGACCGCAGCCCAAGGCAACAATTTCAATTTCATCTTCGTTACTATTTAATATATTGTACTAACTGACTTTTAATCCTACGGAATCCTTCGATAACAGACCATGCATTTTCTCGCGCTCCGTCTTTATTCGTATGGGTATGGTCACCGGGGAAAAAACTGGTTTTTACCAGCTCTGGTCCAAGGCGATCATATTTATCTGCAGTAATACTGTTCAGATCCAGAAAAGGAACGCCTTGTTCTTCGGCAATCTGCTTAGCCCACAAGCCAAAGTCTTTGTCGGCCCGCTTCACCTTACCTTGATCATCCCATTGGTTGCGCGGAATCATGGATAACAAAATCGGTGTTACCCCCTTTTTCTTTGCTTCAATCACAAAACGACGCAGGTTTTCACCATAAGTGTGCACGGTTTCCTTCTTTCCATTCCCCCAGTCCAACACAATAGAATCTTGACCGATACCCCTTAGCACACCTCGATAGCCTTGTTTGCTTGTATCAGGCTTACTTCCCTCGTTATGACCAAACTGAATCAATAAAAAATCTCCAGGCTTGAACAAAGAATCAACTTTTCTCCATCTTCCCTCTTTGACAAATGTACGTGTACTCCGACCTGCCATCGCATGATTGTCCACACGGACTCGTGTCGTATCTAATAATTCAGGAAGCAAGGTACCCCAGCCCCAATATTCCTTATTGCTGTTCTTAACTGTCGAATCACCGATAAGATAAATCGTGGGTCTATTTTGCTGCTTTGCAAAGGATATTAAAACAACCGCTACCAATGTCATCCCTATCCATTTTATTGTATGCTTCATTTGCTAACTTATCTATTTCTTTTAATCAAACAATTCCAATCGTACACGTCTAAATTTCTATTTTGTGCGGGCAGGCTTCACCAACTGAATATTGGGTTTAGCCGGACGATCCATACCTACACCAAGGTAATATCCCGTATGCGGCGGTTGATTATAGGCCACATTCTGCCATGCTATACTCAAGCGATATTGTGGATCATGCATGAGTGTATATACACGCTTTTCCGTCGGGATCGTTGTTGTATAGATACGCAGATATTGATTATCATCTGAGCGTAAGATCAATTCTTCACGCCAATCCCCCAAGATATCCGCACTTAGGTTGGGCGTACTTTTAGTTCCATTAATCGATGATGCTCCCACCGCCGTAAAGATTCGTTCTGTTTTCCCCTTTTTATATTTTTCAATATAGTTGCTGTTTAAAAGCTCCCGGCTCAAATCAGCATCCCACCAAATCAAAAAATTGGTCGATATCGGAGCCGGTCCTACAGGATTACCTTTAGTATCGTACATATCTCTAGATCCAAGCCACCACAGATACGCCCCTTTATGATCGGGATCAATATTTGCAGCAACACCGCGAGGAATATCTTGGTCTATTGCACTTTTAAACAATATTTCCCCAGTTTTGGCATCCAACAAAGCCACACCTGTCCCTTTCCGCCCTCCTTTCAGTTCATGAATTCCAAAGATCTCCAAGCCCGGCCTATCCGGATCCAAATCGCTAACATGTAATGCATCGCCATGTCCCAGTCCGGTACTGTATAGCCCTTTGCCATTATCGTCAACAACCATCGAACCAAAGACAATTTCATCTTTACCATCTTGATCTACGTCCGCAACCGTGAGATTGTGATATCCCTGACCAGAATAAGGATCTTTACGAACTTTGCTATCAAATACCCAACGGCTTACTAATTTTTTATCCTTGAAATCCCATGCTGCCAGTGCCGTACGCTCATAATATCCCCGAGTCATCACAACACTCGGGTGTACACCATCCAAATAGGCTACACAAGCTAAAAATCGATCACTGCGATTGGCATTGCTATCCCCCCATGAACTTAGCTCTCCACGTTGTGGCAGATAGTCCACAGTGCTCAGGGCTTTTCCCGTCAATCCATCAAATACCGTTAAGTATTCAGGACCTTTCAATATGCGACCAACTGTCCGCGAATTTAATACGGTATCACGCCAATCGGCCTGTGCATCACCAATAACATTTCCCAGTCCATCTTTAGTACCGTCGGCCGTTTTACAGACTAACTCCGCACGACCATCACTATCGAGGTCATAAACCATAAATTGGGTATAATGTGCTCCCTCTCGGATATTTTTACCCAAATTGATTTCCCAGAGAAAAGTACCATCTAGTTTATATGCTTGAAAAATAGGTTCCGAAGTAATCCCATTGTGTGCATTGTCATGTCCAACACCAGTCTGGTGAACAATAAGTTCATAAGTCCCATCGCCATCCAGATCGCCCACAGAAACATCCCCAGGCATATATCCTGCAGGAGTGCGTAATGGAATATTTAAGTACTGCTGTACTTTTTGATCTTTCGATAAGGTCAGTTTGGCAACTTCTTTTTCTTTACCTCCGGTTACTATATCTAAAATGTATGTCACATCTTGATTCAAAGCGACATGATCATCCAAAAAATTAGTCCCTTTGGTCAATGGTGAAGTATTCAGTTTTTTCTGCTTGCCATTCCCTTCCTTTCTATAAATTGCAAAGGCCGTATCAAAATCGTCGGTACCAAGCAAACGCCAACTTAAAAAAACGGAGTTATCCGTTGTTTTTACGCCGACCATACCCCGATCCAAAAACTCCATTTTACGTTGGCCTGAAACAGCAAGAGAACCGATCAGTGCTCCTGTCAAAAGAATAAGTTTTGTCTTCATCATTCAAAGGTGTAAATCATAGCAATAGACTGGTCCATATTATTGCTTTTTATTATTAACGGTTACATCATTTAGGACAAAGTTTTTAATATATTCCTTGTGAATCACTGGGTCTTTGGCCACACGGACGTGCATATTTTGAAATGTAAAATCCGACAGTACATATTGTTCAGAATTGAGCACATCAAATACGATGTCGCAATCCAGATCTATATTGCGCAGGACAATATTTCTTGCATACGACATTTTTATACCTTTCTCACCCTTCAAATCAAAAAATTGGGTCCAAGGCTTGATAAACAACATACTATTGACATTCCCCTTTACATTTTCGATCAAAATGTTTTCATATTCCTGTGGCGTATCCGGGCGCATCTTTAACTGCAGCAGCTTGCGTGCTTTATCTAAGGTATTGTTCCTAAAAATCACGTTATAGCTATGGATAGATTCACTGCCACAGGTCAGTGCACTATGACAAAATCCAAAAAAACAGTTCTCAATAATAATATTTGAATTAGGGCCGTTGTTAGGATCCTTATCGGACTTCGGTCCTTTACCGCCTTTTAGTGCAATCGCATCATCGTTAACGGATAAGTAACAATCTTTAATCAATACATTACGACAGACATCCAAATCGATCGCATCGGAACTAGGTGCTTTCACTGGTTCCTTTGGTGCTGAAATATGTAAACCGATCAATTTGAGATTTTCACATTTATAATAATGCGAGGTCCAAAAAGGTGAATTGATCAAGCGAATGCCTGAAATCTGTACATCTTTGCTATTGGACACATAAAGTAAACGTGGACGCATTTCGTCCATATTTGTACACTGTGGATTAAACTGCCTTCTCAGCCAAAATGATCGCCAATAACGTAACCCGTTTCCATCGAGTGTACCTTTGCCCGAAATTGTAAATCCATCCATCTGGTCTGCATTGACAAGCGCCAAAAAATACTTCACTGTTTGACCTTCCATACGAGTCTCCGCTAGCGCAAAATCTGCAATGTCATCACTTCCTTTCAGTACAGCCCCTTCTTCTAAGTGTAAATGTGTCTTCGGTTTAAAAAATAATGATCCACTCAGATAGACACCTTTAGGTACTATGACTACACCTCCACCGCTGGTATAGGCCTTATCAATAGCCTGTTGAATTTTGGCCGTTTGCACGATGGTGCTATCTGCGACCACACCAAAATCTGTGATGAGAAATTTCTTTCCGAGCGTTTCGATCTCAGTCGATTTTACAGTCTCGAACCATTTTGAAATTGCTGTTCCGTCCGGAAACTTTCCTTGCGCATGTGCATTGGACAAAATCGCAATTGATGTGAGCAGAAGTAAAAATCGAGAGAATTTTTTCATAATATTAAGTTTTATTAAGTCTTGTGTCCCTGCTCGTCTACAGCTTATTTAAAACGCGCAGACAATACCGTCAAATTGATTAGCGTATTTAAGGATACCTAAATAAGTAGCTAGTTTTAAAAGTATCAACATTTTTAACAAAAGCCGTCCTGTAGTATCCTGAACAAACTCGATTACACAGTCAATACATCTTCATTTTCATTGATAGTAAACCCAACAACAAGGATTTAAAGCTGCTCGTAATATATTTGTTATAGAATTCCCGACACCACCTCCATACCAACTGATGACCAACTCTTGACTGTAACCACAATGAGTCCACGTTGAGTCCACCTTTTAAGAGTGCATTCACTATGTAGACATCGTTTTAACAATCCGCCTGCAGTCAGGAATTCGTATGAATTTGGTGAGAACTTATCCTCAAGAAAATATATCCACAACCACCTTGTACTGTCCTGCTTGGTAAAATTAGGTTCCCCCTTGATTGTTCCTTATTTTTAGGAATTATTCTTTTAATCAATTGCTTAGGATTTCCTTCGAAACACTGTACTGATCAATTATGAAATGTCCACGATTGTATAACACAAACACCGATGAAAAATAAACTAGATATTCCATATGGCCTTAAAAAAACAAACCGAGCTTGCGAGCTCATGAATAATTATTAACATGAAATATAAATCAATTTTCACCTTTATGTTACTATCAATCGCCTTTACTCGATTGAGCTTCGCGCAGATCAGCAAGATCAACCAAGACGATATTAACATCAAAGCTCCTTTTAAAATTCCAGTATTTAAAGTTCCAAATTTCGAGCATTGTAAAAATTACGATATCCGCGATTTTGGTGCACGTCAGGGCGACAAAGAAAGTACTACCACAGCAATCGCGACTGCAATTGCTCTAGCGACAACATCAGGTGGCAATATCATCATTCCTCCAGGTGAATGGTCAACAAAGGCAATACATTTAAAGAGCAATGTCAACTTACATGTCAGTGCAGGGGCGACCTTATTATTTTCGGGCGACCCGAAAGACTATTTACCTGCTGTTCACAGTAGCTGGGAAGGACTAGAATGCTATAACTACTCCCCACTGATCTACGCATATGAAGCAACAAATGTTGCCATTACTGGTAAAGGAACCATAAAAGCAGATCTGACTGTTTGGGAAAAATGGTTTCCAAGACCAAAACCGCATATGGAAAGCATCAAAAATCTCTATAACTGGGCGCAAGAAGGGGTACCTGTCGAACAACGCCTTATGGTCAATGACACGTCCAACCTTAGACCGCAATTTATTCAATTTAACCGCTGCCAACATGTTAGGGTCGAAGATATTAAGATCCGTAACAGTCCTTTCTGGACCTTACATCTCTACTTAACGAAAGATGCGCTTATACGCGGAATCGACATCTACGCCCATGGCCATAACAATGATGGAATTGACCCTGAAATGAGTCAGAATGTATTGATTGAAAATTGCGTGTTTGACCAAGGGGACGATGCCATCGCACTGAAGTCTGGCAGAAATCCCGAAGGCTGGCGACTGAAAACGCCAACAAAAAATATTGTGATCCGCAATTGCGAGATCCGTGACGGGCACCAACTCCTGGCTGTTGGGAGCGAACTCTCTGGTGGAATCGAGAATATCTATGTGGACAATTGCACTGTACTGCCCAATGAGAAACTCATGCATCTACTCTTCATCAAAACCAACGAACGTATGGGCGGTTACGTAAAAAACATTTATTTTTCAAATATCAAAGCCCAAAACATAAAAGAGGGTATACTTGGAATTGATACTGATGTCCTCTATCAATGGCGAAGTTTGGTACCTACCAAGGTAAAAAAACTAACGCCAATAACGAATGTCTATCTTTCTCACATTCAAGCGGAAGTAGGTCAGTTTATCTCAAAGATCAACGGTAATCCGGAACTTCCCATTCACACAGTTCAATTGAAGGATGTACAACTTAAGAACGTTACCTCAACGGCAATCCAAAATCAAAATGTCAAAGACTTTATCATCAAATAATAATACGCAGCTTAATTGAAAAAAGCTCCTTCCCGTTATAGAAACTTGGCTTATAAGCATTTGAACAGCATCAAAAAAACAGCATCTCACTCAAAAAATAGGCTTTTCAATTGAATTGAAAAGCCTATTTTTCGTTTAACCAATTTATATATAAAGCATCCGATTAATCTGTCAATACATTTACTTTAGGCATCACAAATTGCGTATTTTCTTTTTCGCCCTTCGGGGTACCAAAGTAAAAATAGAGTGTCCGATTAATCTTTTTATCCATTTGATTAAGCTCACCTGCGGGTCCATTCACCGCAGCATTTCCATTGATTCCCAACGCCAGTTTTGTTCCAATAGGAGGAATAGCATCCAAAAAGGAAATATCCCCCGTCGGCAACTGCGGATAACCTTTGGGACCGGAAATTCCGTAGAACTCGAATAATCGCACAAATAACTCTTCCTGATCTGTTGCAACCAAAAACTTCCCTTGCACTGTATTGAATTGTATCCAACTAACATCCGAGAAGTAGCCTTTAAACTCAGGAAATGTCCATGGCCCAATACCTGCTTTTCCGTCATTATACATTTTTTCCCATGTATTTAGTGTGACACCTTGCATCCTATTCTTCCATACGCGATAAGGGCCATTACCAAGCCATTTGGCCCCAATAATATAGTTTTCAGGAAAGTTGAAGCTTACTCCGGCATAAGGCACCGTTTTTGCCATATTATAAGCATAATCAAGTTTTAACCACCCGTCTGGGCGCATCATCCAACGGATAAAACTTAGGTTACCATCAAACATAAACTCAACAGCTTCATTTTTTCCGTCTTTCCAACGTTTAGCACTTTTCAGCTCCGCCTGTCCATCGATAAGCACCGGACCATTATTGAAAGCCAATTTCATGCTATAATCATTGGCCAGATCAACCAATAATCCTGTTTTTTTGGAAATCATAGCTGTTATTCCGTTTGCCTTAAGGATATAATTCGCACTGTCTTCTTTCACTTCAACATCGGTAGAAGATTTCAACGGCAGAATTTCCGCAGTAAGCATTTGATTGGATTTTACACGCCAGGTCCAAGTATAAATTTCCTCCCCATGTGGATCAATCGCAGTCAATATCAGCGCATCATATTGTTTCCAGTCGCTCGGTAAATTCAACTGCAAGTTTCCTTTTTGTGTTGGAGGCAATATGGGACTATCGACGTGTAGATGTAGCACTGAATCCACACCCGATTCATCCGCATAGGGTTGTTGATACGTAATCAGTTTACCCTCAAATCGACAGTTTTTCAGATCGGTAAAATGATAACGATTTTCCACCGAAATAGTTCCGTTGAAGTCAACAGGTAATTTCTTCATCGTAATATGTACAGGTGCATAGATCTCCCGAATGGCATAGAAACTGCCCTCTTTTTCGCGATGTGGCCCAAGAATTCCATCAGGGGCATTTACGCGGTTGACATCAATCACATTATTGAAATCTGTACGTACGATACCTTCATCTGCAAAATCCCAAATAAATCCGCCGGCACCTAATTTGGCATTCCAGTGCAGCTCCCATATATCCGCCAATCCTGCCGCAGCACCGCCATCATCCTGTGCGTGGAGAAATTCGGTTGGCATATAAATATTTGGTCCTTCCAGAATTTTTTTTGTCGAATAAAAATCTTCATAATGGTTACAGTCGATTCCATTGATTGCATTTCCCGGTCTATGATGTGCATGAATTACTGTTCTCGCCGAAAGATCATATTTCTTGTACTCGTCTACAAGTTCTTTATTATGTCCACCTTCGTTGCCGTTGCTCCAAAGTATAATGGAAGGATGGTTAGCATCTCGAATAACCATTTCTCGCACCAACTTTTTACCCACAACGGTACTGTATGCTTTTTGCCAGCCAGCCAATTCATCCAAAACATATAAGCCCAATGAATCGCAATATGCCAAAAAAGATCTATCTGGAGGATAATGCGAACAGCGGACCGCATTCATATTCATTTCTTTGATCAATTTAACATCGTTCAGATCCAATTGCGCGTTTACCGACCGTCCGGTTTCGGGCCACCATACATGACGATTAACACCTTTCATCTTCACTTTTACACCATTGACATAAATGCCGTCTCCTTCGCGAACTTCAATTGTTCTGAAACCAAAGCGATCTTGATATTGATATTCTTTATTCTTCCCATTCCACAAGGTATAGATGGCCTGATATAGGTTTGGTGTCTCGGCGGTCCATAATAAAGGGTTTTCTACTTTCATTTCGACCAATTTCACTGAGTCTTTCGCAGTAATTGGAAACTGTTGAATAGCGATCACATTACCCTTCAGATCTTTGATCTCTACCGATAGTTTATTGGCCTTAGAGAGCCCCTCTAAGTGCACATTGCTTCGAAAAGTTCCGTCTGCCTTTGCATCAATAGCCGTCCAGCTGATATGTTCCTGTGCTGTCGCCTCAAGGTATACGGGTCTATAAATACCGCCTAAAATCCAATAATCCGCCAGACGCTCCGCATTGTTAACGGATTTATCGGAAGACATTTTTGACACAGTAGCCTCCAATATATTGGCCTTGCCAAAGGTGATCTTGTCGGTAACATCGTATTTAAACTGATAAAAAGCACCCTGATGGATATCTCCGGCCAGCTTTCCATTGATCTTAACTTCGGTGTCCGTCATCGAACCTTCAAACACAAGACTTATTTTTTTACCTTTCCAGTTTTTTGGAACAGTAAATTGATGCCGATACAAACCTTTCTCATCATGAAAGATGAAATTCTTACCGTAGGTCACATAATCCCGACCATAGTTGTAAGCCCCAAAACCCTGTTGTTCCCAATGACTGGGAACTGCGATCTTATCCCATTTTCCAGCCTTGCGTCCACCAGTCACCCAGAAGTCCCAATTGACCGTATGAACATTGTCCGTTCCCGAGAGATAGTGTATTTCTTTCACCACCTGCGCTGAAGCAATATGTACCATGATAGTGTATATCAAAGCAAAGAAGACAATTCGAATTTGAAGCATAGGTTTATTCATTGTATTAGCAAACCTCTAAAATAAAAAGTTCAGGACACTTAAGCATCCTGAACTTACCTGAATAGCTTTGGTCTTCAACATCTATACCCAGGCAGACCATCCCGTTGTTACAGAACAGCACAGGATGACAAATCAATTCGGTATACTTAAACTTGTCTTACTAAATTGGCTATTCCCCAATTTAAATGGTAAGTACGTAAATTATAATTTAGATAAAACCAGATGAGGTTTATCAAAGGAACACCCATAAAATAGCATCATATTTTTTATCATAAATTTAGGATTAATTGGTTATTTTAAAGGTTTTCATTCTCTCCGTTTGAAAACCTTTTTTTATAACACTCAAAAACATACTACTCCGTTCTAAAAGGTAATGCAGGTAGTCCTTCCTGATTAAAAAAATTGGGACGCGCTGTTTCATGCCAACCAAAGCGAACCTGTTTTGGAGACCTTACCGATGCTGCAGATACAATAACACGATCACCCTCGATCTTCGCTTCAGCAGATACAAACCTGCCATCTGCCCCAGCAATCTCAAACCAGGTCAATTGATCGCCTCTACATTGCAATCCGCTGCCAATATACTTAAAGTTCAGGACCACGCTATTTCCGACTATCTTTTTACTTTTATATTGTGGGCCTGAAAAAACAATATTCTTTTGACCATAATCAAATGCCAGTGGCCATAATGCCAAACGACGTCCTACTTCCCATTTATAGGATGGGTGTATGTCAGAAAGGTCGTCGACCAAATCTGTGACGACAGCCATTCCCGAATTTTTAATGTCCATGCATTTTGTCTGAATCTCCCAAAACCACGGCAACGCCTCTACATTATGCTGTGTTTTATCCTTTCTTTTACTATAATAATAAGGGGCAATCTGTACATAGTAAAAAGGCATATTTTTGTCCTTCCAGTTTTTACGCCAGGTATCAATCAGCAATTTTTGTTTTGCATAGTAACGTGCATCCTCAAACATAAGATTGCTTTCACCTTGATACCAGATAAATCCTTTCATCGCAAAAGGCGCTAATGGACGAATCATGGCTTCATACATTTCCCCCGCGACAGCATTTTCAATTTTCGTTTCACCATTTCGGGTTTCCTGTTTAAAAGTGCTGGAGTTTTGATAGGCTTCCAAAGGTGTCCATGGCTCTATCCTACTGCCACCCCAGGATGAACTGATCAATCCCACGGGAACATTCAGCTGCTGTTGCAGGGTCTTTCCAAAGAAATAACCCGGAGCCGAAAATTGCGCGAGTGAATTCGGATCGGCTACTTCCCATCCCTTCGTTTCCACATCGTCCTGCTGCCCTTTCTTTTTGGCAACAAGGAATAAGCGAATTTTTGGATTTTCAGGTTGTCGCAATTCTTCCTCCGCCCGATCAACGCCTACAGCAGGCTTCTTATAACCCTTACGTAACTGCATCGTATACTCCATATTAGACTGCCCCGAACATAGCCAAACTTCACCAACAACAACATTTTTCAGCAAAATTGTATTATCTCCCTTTACTTCCATAGTAAATGCATCGAAACTTGCTTTTTGAGCTGTAAAGGTAACGCTCCATGCTCCCTTTTGATTGGCCACTGTTTTTCTTGTCAAACCTTTCAATCTGACTTCAATCTTTTCCTGAGGATCCGCATGCCCCCATACCACCACTGGTTTTCCTTGCTGAAGTACCATATTCGATCCAAAAACATGTGGTAATGTGACTTTAGCCTGTGTGCTGAACGCAATGCCTGCCAAAATAAAGGAAAAGAGGATTTTCTTCATGTTAAAAAAGCTATCAGTTTACTTTTAATAAAGTTGATAAAACCGTTTGGTTGACCGTAAAAGCTGTTCCATGACGTACTCCCTTCGGAAAGCTCACCAGATCAGAAACATCTTCCCAGTTGATACCATCTTTGCTTCTTACAGCTCCATACTTATGGTCGCGGTATTTATCGAAATATACATATATATACTCCCCTACTTGCAGCGGAGCAGGACCCTCCGCCCAATAACCGCCTGTGATTGGTTGAGAGACAGTAGTCGGAAATCCTTTGGCTAAATTCTTTGTTGTCGTGATTCTAAGGTTTTTCTCCGGCGGATTAGAATTTTCATTTTTCAGCACCATCATATATTCCTTATTGGCCTGTTGTATAATGGCTGCATCGATGACACTAAATTCAGGGTCAAAAAATAACTTGGTTTTTGAAAAACGTTTAAAATCCTTTGTCGTCACACTATACATCCGGTGGTTTAAGCCTTTTTCACTATCGCTTGTCTGCACCTCTTTATGTCGACCAGGAATTGTCGTGGCCCAAATGATATAATATTCTTTTGTGTCTTTGTCGTAAAAAAGCTCCGGAGCCCATGCATTTTTAGCATCAGACTCATCTACCATGACAGGTATTGCTTTTTGATCGGTCCAATGCATCAAGTCTTTGGAAGAGGAATATCCGATAATTTTATCCCACCAGCCTGTTGTCCACACAAGGTGAAAGGTACCATCAGGACCCTGGCAAATACTAGGATCACGCATCAGTCTATCTTTTCCTACCGTTGGTACTAAGAAAGCTTTTCCCTGATTCAATGGTTCCCATTTCAAACCGTCTAAACTATAAGCAAGATGTAACCCGTCGGCGCCATTGCCCACAAAATAGGAGAAAAGGTATACCGGAGATTGTGCCTTAACGAGACAGGTCAAAATAACCAAGAGCGTGACTAGAAATTGTTTTTTCATTTATACAATCTTATGAATAAGTTTATAACGAGTTTCCATTACACAGTAGGAAACGAATACTTTAATCCAAATATAGTGTTACTTCATCAATCACTACGCCCTCATCAAGCGCTTTGATACGCAATATGTTCTGTTGCAATGAAGCTACCTTAAATTTAATCGTTCGAATAGCCTGGTTGCGCAAGACATTCTCTTTCCATTCTTCACTTCGTCCGATGGTTTTATAGGAAATGGCAGGCGAATGCTGTTGCCCCAAGGAAACTTCAAAACGTAAATCATCTGAAGAGACCGGGTGTGTAGGCAGCAAGTGGATGACAATGGTAACAGAATCGCCCTCTAATCCCTTGAGTCTATAACTAGCTTCTACGTCCAATGGGATCGCTGCGGCCTGCCCTTGATAGCCCAACCCTTCATATCCGATTGAGCCTTTTAAATCTTTACCAGGAATCCTCTTGGCGGGCTGATCATCATTGACCATAGGAACAACAGCGTTTTCTTCTACAATCTTATCGAAAACCGCAAGATTTCTTGGTTTATAATCCATCATACCCTTCCACTTACCTTTATTCAAGGCATTGTATTGCGCAGTTAAGGAAACGATTTTATCATAGGCATCGTGGCTTTTTTGCCATTCAGCTTTGCCATGACGAGCCAACTGTGCATAAAGGTGTTTTTCATTCATCTTTGCCGCTGCAACAACCGGATACAGGACTAATTCAAAATATGCATCCTTTCGCTCCAAAGGAACTGATGCCTCAATTGCGGTGACTGCATCTTGAATATGTTTATACTGTAATAATCGCTTTTGAATCTGCTGTTCGGACCAGGGTAGGTCTTTAACAATTTTATAGGCTGGATCTTTCTCTTCCGTACGTGTATTTCCCATAAACTCAGGCTTTCGAATATGAGCCAACCGATAATGTTCCTGCATAATCGGCACGATCTTCTTCGCCAAACGATGTCCAAACTCCCGTTGCAAAAATTGGCTCATATGCTGATAGATGCCTATTTTCTCTACCTGATCCATATTCCATGCCATATCCATCAGTAGTTCAATTTGGTATTCAGCAGGCTTAATATCCCCAACATTGACAATCCACATTTTTTTAACATCATGTTGATAAGCTGTATAAAGCTGCTGATAGATCAGCGCCGGACTCATCGTCGACAACCAAAGATAGTCATGCGGCCTACCCCAGTAGGAAACATGATAATAAAGTCCGTTACCGCCTGTTCTTTTTCTTTCTTTCTGATCTGGAAAATGAGTAATATAGCCATAATTATCGTCACACCACATCAATGTAGCATAGTCAGGAATAGCTATACCGGCGCGGTAGACGTCCAATACCTCCTTATAGGGTATAACGACTTGGGGAATTTTCGTTGGATCTAAATTGACATATTTTTTTAATAGATCCGTCTGATCCTTGAGGACCTCATTGAAGGCATCTTTATATGCGGCTATTGTTTTGACACCCTCCATTGCTCCATCGTGTTTCCCACGCATACCAAGTGTAAATATATGATGAGATTGACCGAGTGTTTTAAGCCGATTGGACCAATAATTAATAATTTCATTTTTATTTGTCAAATAGTTATAGGGGCCCTGACCTACAATATCCCATTCCGTCGCACTATTTCGAGCGAGGGGCTCACAATGCGATGAGCCGATATATATTCCATATTTTTCGGCCATTTCCCGATTTCCTTGGACAAAATAGAAAGGGACAGTTACTTCATGCATCGCTGGCCAGATCGAGTTGGCTCGAAGGCGTAACAATAATTCAAAAATACGGGCGTACGTCTTAGGCCCGACCGTAGCCATTTTTTTTGTTTTCGCTGGATCAATTCCTGCATCCAACTTTGCTTCGGGCTCATAGGTTTTACTGCTCCAAGGCGTCAATCCCCAGTCCTCGTCATTTATAAAAATCCCCCGGAATTGCACTTTAGGAAATTGCTTGTCTTCAAAATCGGCAGGCAAAGAAATCGTTGATTTTTTACGGGGAACCACATCTGCCCACCAACTCCATGGAGAAACACCTAATTTTCTGGAAATTTCCATCACACCGTATGCCGTACCTCTAGCATCAGACCCGATAATCAACAGAGTTGGTACTTTTTCCATTTGAATTACTTTCAGATAAAAAGCCTCCCATTTATCTTTGATATCTGAGAGAGAAATGGGATGATCCTTTATCAATTTGTCGATAATTGGATCATTTAACTCCCCAATTATAATTGCTCCGGCATCTGCATTGTCGATTCGTTTAAAAGCAGATTGGCCAACCTGCTGCGCGTCTGCAGCCAACAGTTCCAATGCGGTTTCAACCACAGGGCTACTGCCTCCATAATAGATATTCGCAGCCCGATTATTTTTGATCAGATTGAATCCTGAACTGGCAAACAACGGCGCAATTGCCAAACAGAGATTAATAAAAACTAAAATAGACTTTTTCTTCAAAGCTGGGTGTATCATATGAGTTGAATTGGGCTATTTTGCACCCGATTGAATTCGGATAATGGTTAACGAATAAGACGGCAATTGTTGTTTTTTTAGTTTTTCGACGGCCATGGTCTTTTCTTCAGGTTTTGCCGTTGTACTTTCCAGTTTTCCTGTCAACTGAGAAACAAGGGCCGTATCAGCTTTCAGATTAAGCTGATCTAATTCCAATTCGATGTTGATGGCAACAGGTAAGATATTAACCAGTTTTACAATGAGCGATTGATCTGTCGAATCTTTAACAATAGAAAATGCCACACGCTTCTGTACCTCACCGGCAGCATTAGAATAAACTGCTTCTACCGGAATATATTCTGTTCCGTTATTACGCCCAAATAATTGCTGCACATAATAGGATGGTGTTAAATTTACATCGGTATTGGAGAAATAAATAAGATCGGGACGCCATTGTGTATAGCCATCTTTGGCTAACAGTGGCGCATAAGAGGCCATCTTAACGACATCACCATTTCTTTCCAATGCTGTGAGATATGCCGCTTCAGCCAATGCCACTTCCAAGGTACTCGCACGTCCATGAATATGAGCAGCATATTCGCCCAAATACACCTGTGCTTTACTCCGATCATATTTATCATAGAAATCTTGATTATGAATAAACCAGCCTGGTGTCTGATAGTAGTGTTCGTCCATAATAGGTACGTTCAATTTATTAGCGATTTTCCAGCCCTCTACATAGTCGGTTCCTTCAAAAAATGGCCCTGCGGTTCCAATAACTTGTATTTCGGGATATTTTGCACGGATAGCATTGTAAATCATGGTAAAACGTTCCTCGAAAACATTCGATATTAAATCTTCGTTACCTACACCAATATATTTTAAATGAAATGGTTCGGGGTGCCCCGCTGCTGCACGTACCTTTCCCCAGGTACTATTTTTATCCCCATTGGCCCATTCAATCAGATTAAGTACTTCCTGGATATAGTCATCCATATCCTCCATTGGAATACCACATTGTTGTCCGCCCAATGGATGACCATGAGCGCCCGAATTTTGACAGGGTACCCCAGCCGCCACTACCGGGACAGCATAAGCACCTATATCTTCACAAAATTGAAAATACTCATAATATCCTAAACCAACAGTTTGGTGATATCCCCACATATTTCGTTGTGGCACACGGCTTTCTAAAGGCCCTACAGTATTGGACCAATGGTAGATATTTTCGATACCATCGCCATGTGTTAAACAGCCCCCCGGAAAACGGACAAAACGTGGATTCAAAGCCGCAATAGCCTCGGCCAGATCCTTCCGTAATCCATTCTTACGTCCTTTAAATGTATGCTGAGGGAATAAGGAAATCAGATCCAAATCCAATTGTTGTCGATCTGTAAATACAAATTCCAATACGGCATCCTTACAGGTTGCATTGGCTGTCAATACCAATTGATATTTTTTCCAGTTTTTACTGTCAACAATTAAGGATTTCTCATCGAGAACCTTTCCGTCTTTTGTACTTATCCGGATTTTTAGTTGACGCCCTTTAATTGCAGCGCCCCGTCCAAAAAATGAAAGATCATAGCGTTCGTTCTTATTCAAGGCAATCCCATCGTAGCCTCTATTTCTTAGAATACCTTCACCTTGCAGCCTGGCATAATGTTTATTATTTGGATGAATGGGATTTATACTGTCAACATGAAATTGTCCCGAGCCATCCATACTCCAAGCTGTTTTCTCGTTCCAATTTTTGTCATGCCCTTGTTTATCGCTCAATTTATATTCAAAATCTCTATTTTGAATCAATTCCGCATATAGACCTCCGTCTGCGGCATAATTAATATCTTCAAAAAACACGCCCACCAACATATCACTGATAGACTTACTATGGCCTATATTCGGTGTCAGTTTAACATCCAATGGTTTGAGACCCGGGAAACGGACCTCATCGTCAACACTTCGTTCGGACCATTGCTTTTGCTTAAGCAATGCGAGATCATAATGTTTGATTAATTCTTTAATAACAGACCATGAAACTTTCAGCTTTGTTCCATGTAAACTTTCGCCATTCATGGAAATATTCTCACGGCCCAACAAACTGTTTTTTACAAGCGCCTCTGTTGATTTATCCAAATCTTTTAATGAGACATAATAATCTTGCCGGCCCCAATTAAAAAAATCAGTGGTAAAGGTATATGCATAGGAACCATTACTTTCAGGACTTAATTGCCACGCACAGGACCAACCGCCACTATTTCGAGGAAACAATACAGGATTTATCATCCGTTTTTCTGATCCCCAACGACCATAATCTGACTTTACAAAGGCAAGATCTGTCCCGATGGAATTCCATTGTTTTCCGTCCAAACTCCAGGCATATAATAGCCCCTCTCTACCAGCATTCTTTTCTTTTGCATAAGCAAAAAAATAGGCCGAATCTGGTTCAGAAATCGTGCTGCTATAGGCATATGCAGGCGTACTGAAAATCCAAAATAGACAAAAAAAGCAAATTGCTTTTACAAGAAAAAAAGAGCAGGCTCTTAATGTGAATATAGCTCGTTCCATTGGTTATAATTAATCAGAAATATTTATAAATGTAAAAATTACAATTATAAAACACAAATGCATAATCAAAGAGTAAACTGTCATTGATATGTTACGTTTATTTATCCTTAAAAACTTCCAATGAGCGGTTTGTATCAAGTTATGCTTGTGAATGGTTTTATGTTGATTGCCTATAATCAGTGGTATCTATGATACAATTTTATTAAATATGCTGGCATCCACTGTCCTGTAGTATCATGGTTAGCAGATTCTTCTTCGCGCTGTCCTGATAAGGTCGTAAATAATTATCTGTATTTTACAACCTTGTCGACCAGAAACACAAAGTTTGTGAGCAAGCTTTTAAGATTTTGAGTTGAAAGCTCAAATTGAACAAACTATTCATGCATAAAAAAGGCCGAACAAATCTCTCGTTCGGCCCTCACATTATATCAATACAAAACTAATTGCCATCTGGTTTTACAACGCTATTAATTAGACTTGGTGGCCAATACCAAGATTTAAAATCGTCTGGCTGCTGTGGATCAAAGCCTTGAAAATCGACGATATGTCCCGCAATCGCCAATTGATTTTCTTTAATTCCAGTTAGTACCATCTTTGCAATTTCATAAGCACCGTAAGGATTAAAATGGGTATTATCAGCCAGTGCATTTTCCTGATTTAGGAAAGTATGCGCAGGATAGTGGACAAATGCCTGTTTGGATCCCTCAACTCCTAGTGCCATATAAAATAAACTTGTTTTCTTATTGAGATCTATCAAGGGGACTTGAAGTTCTGCCGCAACTTTACGAGCTGCATCAGGAAAGTCACCTAAAGTATGAACCAAATGTCCTTGTTCATCAAATGAACGTCGTGCTGTCGAAGTTAGAATTACCGGAATACCACCTTTCGCTCGAAATTCACGAACAAAATAACGCAATCGCTCACTGTATCCTTTATATGCACCTGCATTTTCTCCCTTTTCTTTTTGATCATTGTGCCCAAATTCGATAAATAAATAGTCTCCTGGTTTGGTGACAGAGAGAATTTTTTCCAATCTTTTTGAGGACAAAAACGAACTTAATGCTAAGCCAGATTCAGCATGATTAGCAATGGCTACACCTGCATCAAAAAAACGCGGGATCATTTGTCCCCAGGACGCCCAGGGCTCATCTTCTTGATTCACTACTGTGGAATTTCCTGCTAAGAATACCGTTGGAACATTGCTTATCGATTCAATACGAATCGCCGAAATACAATTTGTTTGTTGAAACTCCAAAGTCAGCTTATCATCCCAGTCCAACTTTTGCAACTCCCGCGGTTTCTTCAGCCCAACCCTTCCCCCGGAAGCAATCTTTGGATCCTTAATATGTACAACAAAAGTCCTATTTACGGATCTATTTGGCACAACTTCCTGATTTTCTACCTGTAATCTCCTTGATTCTGACCGTACTGTACTATAATAGGGTTTATCTTTTAAGCCACGATAAGTGATCGTAATTTTATAATTTCCTTCAGGAACTTTTACAGAGAAATAAAATGGTTTGTCACTTAACAGCATTTTATTCTTTTGATCAATAGTCACGTTCTTTTCCGTTGAAAACGCAAATCCATACCCCTGCGTGTCGCTATAAGCCTGTGCTTCTCTTAAAGAAATTGCAGTCTGGTCTTTTTTAACATCACCAAAGCGAAATTCCCAAACAATCTGTTCGGCAAATAAAATATGGCTACAGAGCTGTATAAAAAATCCAATCGTTAAGATTAATCTCTTCATCTTTAAGTTCTATTAATTTAGGACACTCAAATATAATTTTTCAAATTGATCAGACCACCCTGCGCTTTCCTGTCCTTTAAAAATACAAAGTACGCTATCAACAGTTCAGGACAGCCGAACCATTAAAATTTAACACTTTTACATATCATATAATAATTGGTATAATTATTCATAATTTTAGGTTTTTAATAAAGGTTTCCTTACTCCCGTTTGGAAACCTTTTATCTTATAAGTCCCAACGAGGTCTATATAATCCATCAAAAAAACAGGCCAGACAACAAGTTGCCTGACCTCTCACGATAACTAATAAAAAAAACTAGATTCTTATTTACACAAACTCTATTTTATACCTGCGGTTGCTGTTTGGTCCTAAAATAGCGCAACTCAATGATATCATTTGGCATTGCCTGCGTATTCCAGTGATCATGGATGACCAATGCAGCCCCCAATGCCGTAGCCTGGGCCATTGATGCTCCAAAAACTTCACTATTTGGAAAGGCTTGTGCCAATAACGTCATATAAATAACATTACGGCTAAAACCACCATCTACAAATATGCGTTGCACGCCCTTATTCTTTAAGACTAAAGAGGTCGCTTTTACCTGTGCTTTTACCAAATGCATCATGAAAACATGATAAGCTTCGGTATAATCATTAAAATGACTCAAATCAATGGATGAAAAAGCTGACAACTCATCCGAAATATCTAATGCTTGGTATTTTTCAATGATATTCCATTGCAAACCAATCTGTTTGAACCTGCCGGTTGAGACCTGAAAGAAATTTGCAATTCGTTTCACTTGTTCTTCATGCTCGTAGCCGGCAAATAGCCGCGAAGCTTTAACAGGTTTCCCTGTGTAAGTCATGTATTGCAGACAATCTTCATTCAGTTCATCTTTTGTCAATGGATCATCATTAAATGGATTGAATGAAATACACCAAGTCCCCGTTGAGATTAATATAAAGGGTTCATGAAAATTCAGTAAGTAAGGAATCAAAGCCGAAGAGCTGTCATGTAAACCGCTCCCTACAAGATAACCACTTCCAGGAAACGTTGCCCTGAACAACTGATCTCCTTGCATAATAGGCGCCATTTTTTGGATGATACCTGTATCATGCACCCATTGATGGTAATTATTTTGCTTAAAATCCCAAAGTGCAGTATGACAGCCTATACTTGTCATATCAGAATATGCTTGACCTGAAATCAGATAACTCAAATATTGTGGTAAATGTAGCGCCCACTTCACTTCCTTAAATATAGCTGGTTTAAGTTTTGACAAGCGGTAGACCTGTAGTCCTGAATTCAGACTCCCCAAGCTTGGAGAGGAGGTTTCTAATGCGAATTTATCCTTTCCACCATATTGTGCATAAAAAGATTCCAGCAATTTTTTAGGGTATTCTTTTAAATAATTATATAATGGCGTCAAAGGTCTACCATCTTTATCAATATAGACAAAACTTGCTCCATATGACGTGAAATTAATCGCTTTGATTTCAAACTCACCTTTTCGAAACACTTCATGCAACGAGTCAAAAACTGACAGACGTAAACTCTCCAAATTCTCACAATGATCGCCATCTTCATCTACAGTTTCCAAAAAACGAGCCGACCGTTCAAATACGATTTGGTACTGCTCGTTAAAGAGAAATAATTTCTTGTTCGTCTTCCCAACGTCGAATATGGCGACTACTGGTATTGGTTTCCCCTTCATTCTTTTTTCCCTAATTACAAACCTGTAGCTACAGAATTTACTCCGCGTTCCTCGATAAGTTTATTCCGTAAATTTTCTTCGTTGAATAATTGAACTGGATTTAAGGCCGCGCCGCTTCTCAGTCTTGCTTCTGCAACAAGCGGTCTAACATCGGTACGAAACGCATCCTGCAGGATTTCCTGTGCTTTGACGATATCGTTTGCTTGCTGTGCTTGTTTTAATGCTTCACGATCGACTAATAAAGCTTGTGCATACGCAATCTTTATTGCCTCAACAGATTGTAGAAGGTCTACCAATGGATCTTTCAGATTATGAGAGGCATCAATCATCCACCCTAGTCCGCTCGCATGGTCAATACCCTTTACATCCATACCGTCTATCAATTCATTGAAGATCAAGAACAATTGATATGGTTTGATACTTCCAGCTGTCAGATCGTCGTCAGCATACTTGCTATCATTGAAATGGAATCCACCTAGTTTTCCTTCCATCAACAATAAAGAAACAATTTGTTCAATATTTGCATTTGGCAAATGGTGTCCCAAATCAACCAATGTATATGCTTTGGGTCCTAGTTTATTTGCTAACAAAAGGGATTGTCCCCAGTCACCAATTGTCATGGAGTAGAAATAGGGTTCAAATGCTTTGTACTCAACAAAGAGTTTCCAATCTTCCGGCAGGTGCTTGTATACTTCTTGTAAACTTGATAACGTATTTTGGAAAGCTTCTCTAAAATTCAATTGCCCAGGAAAAGATGATCCATCGGCCAACCAAACGGTCAAAGCTTTAGAACCCACAGCTTTGCCATAGTTAATAACTTCAATATTATGATCCACCGCTTGCTGACGAACTTTTGGATCGACATGGTGCAATGAACCAAACTTATAACTGTGCGCCTGTCCCGCCTGATCTTGAAAAGTATTAGAATTTACGGCATCAAATCCAATTTCCAGGGAGGATGCCAATGTTTTAATTTTTTCCGCATCTGAAGGAATATCCCAAGGGATGTGCAAAGAAATTGCTCCGCTTGATTTGTTCAGTGCATGCAGCAACCCAACATCTTCGAGCTTTTGCTCTAAAGTGCCTGGTTCACCTGCACCAGAAAAACGGCCAAAGCGAGTTCCGCCCGTACCTAATGCCCAGCTTGGTATAGCAATTTGAAAATTTTGAAGTTTATTCAGAATTTCACCAACCTGTGGAACATCTGCCGAAACATAGTCAAACGACCTTTTATGCTTATCTTTTAATTGGTTATTGTGCTGATCTATAATTTTCTTATCTAGAATCATGATTTAATGGTTATCGTGTAAAAATGCTAGGTGTCGCGTACATTTTTCCCTTTCCGAACGCGACACCTAAGATATTAAAATTAGCGTACAAACGCCATAGCAACGCCACCATCAACGTTTAAAACGTTTCCAGTAGATTTATGCAATTGTCCGCCGACAAAAGCAAAACACGCGTTTGCAATGTCTTCTGGCAGGATGATCTGATTCAATAGCGTCCGTTTTGCATAGTAAGCAGGCAATTCGGCAACAGTGATGCCATAGGCTTTCGCACGACCTTCAGCCCATCCACCGGCCCAGATATTACTATCTGAAATAACTGCATCAGGGTTGACAACGTTTACACGTACTCCTGCCGGCCCTAGTTCTGCTGCACATAAACGACTTAAATGCAATTGTGCACCTTTTGCACTTCCGTATCCTGTATTGTTTGGACCGCTAACCAAGGCATTCTTGCTGACGATGTTGATGATATCGCCACCGATTGCCTGCCCTTTTAATATTGAAGTCGCTCCCTGAGTAACCAAGAACTGCCCCTTTACCAATACATCGTACAATAAATCCCAATCTTTCTCCGTATGATCTTCGATAGTTTTAGAAATCGATAGTCCAGCATTGTTTACAATAATATCAATACCGCCAAATGCTAAAGAAGCATCTTTCAAGGCATCCTTAATGGACTCGGCATTGGTTACATCGAGGATCGTAGCGATGACTGAATCTTTTCCAAACTCGGCAACAAATTCGGCTTTACTGGATTCCAATCGTTCCGTATTGATATCATTTAAGACAATAACAGCGCCTTCCTGAGCCATCTTCTTTGCGATCGCTTTCCCGATACCGCCACCGCTTCCAGTAACCAAAGCAATTTTTCCAGATAAAGCTTTTGGCTTTGGCATACGTTGAAGCTTAGCCTCTTCCAATAACCAATATTCAATATCGAATGCTTCCTGACGAGGTAAAGCAGTATATTCACTTACAGCTTCGGCTCCTTTCATTACATTGATTGCATTGGTATAGAATTCTGCCGCTACACGGGCCGTTTGTTTGTCTTTGGCAAAAGCAAACATACCAACACCTGGATACAAAACAATAACCGGGTTTTTGTCGCGTACAGCTGGACTGTTTTCATGTTTGCAGTTTTCGTAATATTGTGCATACATTTCACGGTACGCTTCAAACAATGGCGTCAATTTCGCTTTTAGCTCCTCCACGTTGTCCAAATCTTCTGATTTATCCAGATTCAATACCAACGGTTGAATTTTAGTTCTTAAGAAGTGGTCCGGACAGCTGGTACCAAGCGGGGCCAAACGTTCTAAATCATGTGAATTGATAAATTCCAATACACGCTCATCATCCGTGAAGTGTCCAATCATATGACGTTCACTGGAACAGAAACCCCTTAAAACAGGAGCGAGTTTGGCTGCCTGTGACGTTCTTTCCTCCTTGCTCAAGCTAGTTACTTTCTGCCCACCAAATACAGGTGCTTTTTTGCCATAGTTTTGCTCAAGATATTCCGCGCAAGCTTCGATTACATCCAAGGAATTGATATAACATTCGTATGCTGTATCGCCCCAAGTAAACAAGCCATGTGAGCCCAGCATGATACCACGGATACCTGGATTTTCTTCCAAGCAGGCACGCAATTGCAGCCCAAGATCGAATCCAGGACGTTGCCAATCAACCCAGCCTATGGTTCCATTAAACAATTCCTGTGTTATCTTTTTTCCATCTTTTGCCGCGGCAATCGCAATTGCAGCATCTGGATGTAAATGATCAATATGCTTAAATGGTAGGAACCCATGTAAAGGCGTATCGATAGAAGGGGCTTTTGACGCTAAATCATAGATACAATGGTTAAATAACTCAACCATTTCATCTTCATGTTCAAGACCACGATAAACATTTTCCAAATTGCGAAGACGTTGTAAATAAAGCGCCGCAAGACCTGATTTTTTCAATGTTCCAATATCTCCACCAGACCCTTTAATCCACATCACGTCAACTTCCTCGCCCGTCAAAGGATCTTTTTCCACAACTTTACAAGACGTATTACCACCGCCATAATTTGTGATTCTTAAATCTGCACCTAGAATATTTGAACGATATAACAACAAAGCTACCTCATCACCACGAAGTGCTTGAGCCTTCTGATCGTCCCATAAATAATTGACATGTTTGTACGTTTTCACTTCTTCTATATTTTGTTTTAATATTAATTTTCTAATGTTTTCGCAAATCCTACGATACAAATGGAAATGATGATTGTCACGATGCCAGCTATGATGGAACGGTAGGTAGGCCGATCTACTCCTTTCCATTCTTTGAGCGCAACACCCCAGGCATTTGATATCAAGATAATAAACGCCATATGCAATATCCAAGAACTGGCTCCGTTTCCAAGTCGGCTCTCTCCCATACCGTAAAAGAAAAATTGCAGATACCAGGTCGTTCCTGCTAAAGCACATAAAAGGAAATTCTTGGCTTTCGGTGTTTCTGATTTCGTATAATCCGAAAACGTTTTGTTTTTAATCAAGAGGTAAAGACACCATAGGAAATTGGTCGTAAAACCACCCCACAGGATCACGATATAGGTGACGTTATTTTGGTAAAGAAATTCGCCTTGATTAGGATTAACAGACTTCCACAATGTATTTGCAACATCAGCCATGGGCTTTCCTGCTTCAATACCGAAATTGAAACAAGCACTTAATATTCCTGAAACAATTGCCACAACGATCCCCAGCCCAAAATTATAATCGGATTTGCTTTCTGAGGATAATGAGGATAAGTGTTTTTCTTTTGAAACACCAGCTTTACCACAAAGATAGACACCAATCACACAGACCAAAAGTCCAAGAAGGATACAGATGCCAGATTGGGTGGTAAAAAAATAATCTATTCCATGTTTGCCCTCGGCCTTATTGAAAAAATAATAGATGCTGGGCATCAAAGAACCAAAGACCATGCTAAGCCCTAAAATGATGCTACTTCCCAACGAAACACCGAGGTAACGTACACCAAGCCCATATGTTAATCCACCTATCCCCCAAAGCAGCCCAAACAAAAATGTATAACCTAATATGGAGTTATCCGCGTTTTTAATAATCTCGACAAAATTGGGTATTGTTAACATCGCTGCTATAGGCGGAACAATAATCCACGAAAAAAGCCCCCCTAAAATCCACATGGATTCCCAGGACCATCCTTTTACTTTTTTGTACGGCACATAAAAACTTCCCGAGGCGAATCCGCCTATGAAATGAAATATAACTCCGAAAACTGCATTCATATAAACGTTATTTAGGTTCTTAGCAACTAAGTTAATTCTTTGGTTTTTTAGAACTGTTATGCACTGTTATGACCGACTCGATTTTTTGTACAAAAAAGTTAAAAGGGCTACCCATTCTTGTGGATAGCCCCGTTATTATTCTTTTTTGGCATCGTGTTTATTGGCCTCGAAGTCAAGCATTCAAGCTCCTAGGATGTTATATTCCAGCTCCAAATTTGATGCTTAAAATTCAATGATACGCCATGTTGTTTCGCTAACAATTTCAAATGGCTATTGCAATAGATTGACAATTGCAGCTTCCCTTTCTTTTGGAAAAACTTTTAGTTCCAATAATTTACCCTCTTTTAATCTGCCTTCGACCGTGGTCTGCCCAGGTGCATGCAACTTAAAATCCACATCCCAATCTTTGGGCCAGGCCGGAAAAAGGTAAATTTTATCATCCGCTACCTGCAAAAGCATTTCCTGTAAACCGATCATGCCCGAACCACCCCAGTTATGATCCGGAACCCAATCAAAGCCCGGCCCCCAAAAAGTCGGGAATCGCCGTTCCGCATTTTTGAGTTTCAAAATCGTCAATTGCTTCGCCTCGTCCGTTAATCCCAACCGTGCCGCAAAGATATTATGCTGCTTCCAGCCGATATGACTTTTGAATTTAAGCACATCGGGATCATATGTGTAGGTATTAATGGCAATATCTATATCGGGTTTACCAATACCGTAAATTCCCCAAGGATAGACGGGATAGAGCTGCGGCGATTCGGTGTTGTTGACCCGGGCCCACAGTTCCGCCGGAGCCAACATCTTCTTGCCCCCAAGTTCACGCTGCGGCAAAGGCGGGATTCTGTTCAAAAATCCCTGAAAATAACGACGCGATTCAGTATTGATATAGCCCTCAGGTAATGCCAACAATCCTTTAGTTACCTGCTGTAAAGCTGCAATTGTGCTAGCCGAATTATAGGCCATTTTATAGGTTTCCGCAGATGAACCCGGATATAAGACAAGGTGCCCGGCATCATCCAGCACTTTGCTACCCCGTTGACGTGCCCGGTATTGGTAATGCTCGTCAAAAAAACGTAGGCAGCTTTCTATCAGGGGTATATAAGTATGAATATCGAATTTATTATAACGTTCTGTCTCCAGCATCATCATGCAGAACTCCAGCACCGTATCCCATTCATATTCCAGCCATGCATTGTATTCTATGCCCTTATCAAAATCTTTTGGTCGTTTCCAATTGTATTCCGCCGGATTGGGTAAACCAAAATTTTCAATCTGCTCGGTAAAGCTTGCACCGGAATGCCCCCAATAAAATTTAGATCGCCATTCGGCATTCCCCAAAAGACGCTGGTAGAATTTAAACTGGGCCGGCAAGAGATCAAAATCGCCACTCTTTAATAATGGCCAGTAGACCAGGCGCTGATTTTGTGCCGTATGGGTACCTCCGCCCCAATTTCGAAAATCCGGTGTAAACATAAACGTACTGTCGATAGTAACAGGATCATAAGTGAATAAACCACCGTTAAATTTTGTCGGATAATCCCCATAGGCATTACAAGCTAACATAAACCGAAACAACTGATAGTTTCGGCCAACTTGCCAAGCTTCATTATTAGGATCTGTTAAGCCAGGCCGGATGACGATATGACTTCTATCCCAAAAAGCTTTCCACCAGGATTCTGTCGCTCGTTTGGGCGATACAAATGTAGCCTTGGGCATAGCCAGATTCTCCAGTGCTGTTTTCCAGTGTTGCAGGTTTGCTTGTTGCCCTACATGTAAAGTCACTTGAAGCGCATGATTGGTCTTTGCCACTTTACTTTTGAGTATCCAAGATTGGTACGGCGTATCCATATAAGTCCCTGCACGCTGGCCAACGTATTCAAAATCCTTACCTTTTAAAACACCACCTGAAATCCTGTTTTTCAATGGGTTGTACAACGAATCTTTAATGGTTGTCAGGCCTTGTTGATCGACGACAAGGTCAAACGCGGTAGTCACTTGATTTTGATGATAGAAAATAATATTGTTTGCTTCTGCCACAATCTGATCTTTATACGTCACCACCGGTTTTGGCGGTGCCCACTTCCAAGAATTCGAATTATTTTCCTTCTTCTTAGGAAACAGATCCTGAAAACGCCAGCTCTCGTAAGCTGCTTCCACTTTGATCTTCTGATTGGCACTTACTTCGAGATGTACATTCGGATTAAACACATCTACCCAAACCAGTACTTCGGCCTTGACGCCTTTGCTTTCGCCCCTCAGGACAATATGACCTTTGTCCAACTGCAATTCCTGATGGAATTTTCCATCGGCAAAGGGATTGGGATATAGATGGAGGCGAACGCGACCTAGCTTCAACAAGGTATTGTTCTCGTCAAATGCACCTGTCTTACCCAAGTACAAAAGTAATTCGCCATTTTCCACCCAAACATTCAGGCCAATATCTCCACCTCCTACAGGCATGGATTCAGATGAGTTTTTGCTCTGGGTTGTCCAAGAGACATTGTAGTCCTTCAAATTGAACTCCTGCGCCTCGACAGGGCTTAAGAAAGCAATTATCAGAATTAGAATACCTATAATACGTTTTTCAATCATCATTTCTTTTTACCAATCATCCGTACGGAAGGAGCTTAAGGGCAGGCCATTTGCACCGAACACCTCTCCGACGACGAAATCTTTAAATGCATAACGAACAGCCACCGGCTCCTCAACTTTGAGCGACGCGACAATAATGGTCTTTCCTTTCAAAACAGCATCTGCAGGATAAAAAACCTGATCTTTACCCGCAATTTCAAAAGTCTTTATTTCTTTACCATATGACGTCAGCCCCAGCGGAGCATCCTTAAAAGAAAGTATCGCTGTACTGCCTTTAATCTCTAATTTTTCATACAGGGGACTTTTGAGATTTAGTGTACTAAAACCGTAACTATCGTGTAACGCCAGGTAGGCCAACCGTTCACCACTTTGCTGTTTATGTGATGGGTGGATGCAATTCTGTTCGCCCAAATCCAAGGTAACAGCCATCCCAGAATACGGAATTTTATCCAATGATTTACGCTGTGCATCCCGTAAATAGGCCGAATTGTATTTTCCCCCTACATGATAAGGAGGCAATGAAGCGTAATCAAATGGCGCAATTTGCATAAAATAAAATGGAAGTTCATTATTTCCCCATAACGCACGGTACTTCTCGACCATCCGGGGGAATAAGACTTCATATTGATCTGGACGTTCGTAATTAGACTCACCTTGGTACCAAATGATACCACGAATGCCGTAACCGGCAATGGGATGGATCATACCATTGTATAACATAGTCGCAACACGGTTTTTGTCCTTCAAACCTTCCTCCTGTTTGGGGATCTTAAGATCTTTCTGATCCGCTAGCCAAGATGCCTCCATCCAGGCTTCGATATTTGAACCGCCATAGCTACTATGGATCAAACCGACAGGGACACCCAAAGTCTTGCGCAATTGCCGTCCAAAGTAATAGGCTGTTGCACTAAAACCGACTACTGACTGGGGCTCAGCTTTTTTCCAAACACTTGGTTTACTGTTAGCTGCGGGCTGTAACAGTGGATTTCGGGGGACAGTATAGATACGTAATTGATCGTCTTTGGAATTCATGATCGCTTCTGTACTACCCAAGATGGGTTGTCCTGGGTAGCCTTTCAAAGGCATTTCCATATTCGACTGGCCCGAACACAGCCAAACTTCACCGATTAAAATATCGTGCAGTTCAATCACATTTTTTTCTGAGATCTTGATCTGATAAGCTCCACCTGCTGCCGGTGTTTGCACTACAATTTTCCATTGGCCCAGCTTGTCCACTTTCGCTTGATATTTCTGCCCATTCCAGGAGGTCTGTAAAGTTACTGTTGTCTGGGGGTCTGCCCAGCCCCAAACAGGGACTTTACTTTTTTGCTGCAGCACCATTCCATCGGTAAAGAGCGCCGATAAACTTACATTCGCCTGGCTACTCAATTGGACCAACAGTAACACGATCGCAAAAAAACAAGTTTTCATCGTCATAAATTTATCGCTTTAAAAAACTGGCATCCAAACGCTCATATCACCAAATATACGGTTTCCCCAAGCAAAATAGGGTACTAGACGTACAGGGATAGTTTCAGGCTTTCCATCGGAAGTTTTACGGTATAGTGAATTCCATTTCGTGCTATTTGTACGATAGGCTTTTCCTTCCAGCAGGACAATATTCTGGCCCAGTATATTTTCATGTCTTGGCTCGAACTGTTCACCTTGTTTCATCTTCAGATCAAAGATATTGATATCCGCAGCCACATCCTGCTTTTCCAGACAATACACGATTGGTCCACGCATGACCGCAACCTGGTTACGCGTTTCTTCTACCAATGGATTTGACTCCATCAAAGAAACCTCCATCGGTAGTCTAATTTCGATACGATCACCTTTTTTAAGTGATCCTGCTAAAAGGGCATAGCCTTTCTCGATCGGTACTTCTACTTTTACCTTATTTTTCCATATTTCTGCCTTTCCAGCCCAACCCGGCACCCGTAGTTTCAACGTACAATCGGAAGGAAACTCTTTTAAGGTGAAGGTGGCGGCTCCTTCCCATGGATAGCTGGATTCTTGTACAATGTTGATATGTTTGCCTTGGTATGTTGTATTCAATTCATTTCCACCATACAGGTTGACCGTGACAGCCTCTTTGGATAGTCCGTAAGCATAGTTGGCTACTTCTGCAATCGTACGAACGATATTGGGTGGACAGCAGTTAGATAATGAGATATAAGGAACCCGCTTTTTCGACCAGCGCTGCTGGAATGGAAGATCGGAAGAGTAACTCAATGGATTGGTATACAAAAATTTGTCGCCATCCAAACTGATTCCCGACAGTACACTGTTATAGAGTGCCAGCTCCAATACATCGATGTATTTTGCTTCGCCCGTAAAATTAGCCATGCGCCAGTTCCACAACATATTGCCAATATTTGCACAGCTCTCATTGTGCGCAGTTAAGTTGGGCAATTGATAATCGCGCCCAAATGCCTGATGGATTTTCTGTACCTCGCTGGGATTATAGGAAGTTCCGTCGGGTGAGGTACCATCATACAGCGATCCCAGACCACCTGTAATGTACATCTTGTGCTTAGTGACATCATCCCAAATTTCAAAAAGACGATTGCTCAATGTCGTATCTGCAATCTCGGCACATAAATCTGCGACACCTGCATAAAGATAGCTTGCCCGTACGGCATGTCCTGTAGCCTTATGTTGCTGACGGAAAGGGATACGGTCTTGGTTGTCGTCTGTTCCGTCTTCTATTTCACCTTTAATTTCAATTAGATGCCTGGCCAATTCTAAATATTTCGGGTCTTTGGTCGTCCGATAAAGCTCGACCGTTCCCATATAATGGGAAGGACAAATAGCATTGCGCGCCAGGGTCGGATTGGATTTTTTATAAAATCCATACAGGTAGTCGGCTGCTTTGATTGCGATATCCAACAACTCACGTTGTCCGGTCGCCCGATAATGAATACATCCTGCAGTCATCAAATGCCCGATATTATAGGATTCAAAGCTCAGCCGATCTTGAAACTCGATATTTTGTCCCGATCGCTGCTGGTCAATTGTCGCCTTGGTATAAATATAGCCATCGGCACGTTGCGCTTTGCGGATAACGGGAATAACTTCATCCAGCATGTGAAGTAGCTTTTTATCTTTTGTCTGTGCATAAATTGCGCAGACAGCTTCCAATGTTTTGTAAAAATCGCCGTCATGAAAGGATGGTCCTGTATGTTCTCCTTTCTCCAAGCCAGCCGCAATTTCAAAATTCCGATAGGCGTGACTAATGGAAGCATCTGTATAAACGTGCCAGAGTTGTGGCACCATCTGCTCATAGCATGACTTTGTACGATCGGCCCAAAAACCTTTGGTCCATTGCACATCCCCCATATCGACCGCTTGCTGAACGGCATAAGGGCTTGCACCGGTATTTGTAATAGACTTTTCCTGGGCCTGGACCTGCCAGCCCGTCGCGAAGAAGAGCCCCAGGATCATTAGTTTGTGCTTGGTATTCATGATTTCTTTATTTTGCATCTAACCACAGTAAGTCAACTTTCCCTTGTAATCCGGAAGGTAATAAGCCTTTGAGGAACTTGTCTGACGCTGTTGTCTGTATTTTCTTTTCTACTGTTGTATTCTCTTTTTCATAAAGGAAACGGTTCCCCCATGTATTATAGACCTTGACCTGTACTTTATTATCACCTTGCCGGATAAAATCAGTTACATCGATCTGATAAGGTTTGGTCCAGACAACCCCGGCAGACTGTTCATTGACAAAAATTTCAGCCATGGATTCGATCTCCGAAAAATGCAAATAAGCACGCTGTTTTTTACCAATTTCATGAACACGCAACGTTGTCTCATAGCTTCCCGATCCAGCATGATATTTAATGTCATCGTCTGCACTGGCTGTCCAAAACTGAGGCTCTTGCTGTTTAATTGCTTGCTTGCCGGACAGCCCATCGGCCGTAAATGACCAGGGTCCTGTCAAAGCTGTTTTTCCAGAGTATTGATAGGTCGGTATATCGATTTTTTTATCGCTGGTCAATACAAAGCCAGATTGATAAGCATCAAACGATAGTTCAGCCACTGTCCTATCGTTGATCACTTTAAACGGTAAAACCGCTAGTTTGTCGCTTACAGGATCGTAACGGTAGGCATATTTTTCTTTTGTCCGTAAAGATAAAGTTGCGTTTTGCGCTAAACTATCTTGATTGGCTATAAAAAACAAATCACCACCATCGAAACGGCGATGGTTCCAGGAAATATGTGGATTGTGCCCTTCGTTGATCAGCACATCGGGAGCAATATTTAATGGACTAAAATCCTTGGCGTTATAGTTTCCCACAAGTACGCGCCCTTTGCCGAATTGCTTAACTTGTACTGTTGTATTTGTCAATGGTTTGAGGTCGCTGAATAAATCTGCGAGCAAAGCGCGATACTGTTGTGCTTTTTCGTCCGTCAGTTTGCCACGCCATGTCTGTGGGATATCTTGGAAGAGCACCGTAGCCCCCGCATGAACAAGTTTACACAAGCTTTCTAAGGTACGAAGGGAATATTGGCTGCCATTCGGATTCATCGCAGTTTTGCCTGGCATCACTAGAATAGAATAAGCAATATGATCCGCAAAAATCACCTTACCGTCTAGCACCCTAGTCTGGTTCCAAAGTGCATCGGGATTGAAGGAGTCGTAGGCATAGCCGCTTAGTGGATCGACCCAATCTTCGGGTCTATACATATTGGCTCCTGTGGTCACACCCGCAACTTTTTGTAAGGGTAGGCCGACATTGGCCAACAAAGAATCTGTCCGATGGACACGGCCATCACCGATAATACCAGGTAACACATCGACCAAAGCACTGGGGAGTACAGACCTTCGTGGAATCTCCTCACCAATAAACACAGCTATATCACGTACGGGTACCCCATATTGCAGTAGCTGTTGTGAACGGATTGCATAATTGACCCATTCCTTACTAGGTTTCCACCAGGTTTGATCGCGTTGAAAATAGGTGCCAATACCATCCATGGTCATGCCGGGTTTGCGGTCTATCCAGGGATTATGGACATACACATGGTAGACCAGGTTGTTGATCCCCAAGGCATAATTACGATCCTGAAGACTTTTCAGGAGCCGTGGATGTTCGTCCCATTGGGCCCGAATCTGGGTAAAGGCTTCGGACATAGTCACCTGTTTGCCATAAATATGGCTTCCGGAGATGGCATCCAAGATATCCGCAGGTTTATCGTGCGAAGGGCTTCTGAGCCAAAACTCACCCATTGGACGATCGGTTGAAGCAAAATGGGCTAGCCCGTCACCGACCATCACAGGAGCCGTGGCTTCGGCCGTAAATTCGACACCGTATTCATCCGCTTTCTGACGTAGTGTAGCATAGCCTTTCTCCTGCAACAGCTCACTGATGGTCTGTCTGTAATCTTGCAAAAAGGCTTCGGAATCTTCTACACTATTGACGAAACAACCCGCTAAAACTGGTAAATAGTCAGTCAGGTCATAACCCCGGCGTTTTAAAAACTCATCCGGAAAACTACGGGTCCAGTTTTGACTACCGCATTCCCAAGAATCAATATGAAATACCGTGAGGACTTCTTTAGATAACTGTGGATCCACATGCTTTTTGGCTGCTCCAAACCACTGATCAAATTGAAAAGCAACTGTAGTAGCGTCCAATTTATCACATTCCAGCCCCTTTCCAGCCCCAGCAGTTTCATTTTTATGACCTGTGGAAGTATGTCCAAGACGCAATATTTTCCACTTTCCTGCTGGTAATGTTAAGTCTACACGACCTGCTTGGTCTGGCCTAGGCAAACGGATAAGCTGCTGTTGTCCGAAAACAGCTTCCTTGGCAACAGCGCTTGGGTCGGATTTTTTCCCAACACGCCAGATCTCTCCTGTCTTGCCTTCGATCTGATTAACCTGCGCTTCTTCAAACAGACTGATTCCATTTAATTTTAGGGAAGGTTTCCATTTACCGGAATCAAGATCTTCGGCTCCCGGTTCACTTCCTGTAGGATCGTATACAAAGCGAAAATACTTTGCTTTGGTGTAGGGGATCAGATGTGTTACGCCATTATCCCAATCCAACCAGCCCATTCTTGGGGATTCTAATTGTGTAATCTTCCGAAAATTTAGGCCATCATCGCTGGCCCAAACTTGCAAACGGTTTGCTTGGTAATTGGATGCTGTCCATTCAATTTTCAATGAATTGCAAGGGAAAGGCTGCTCGAAAGCATATTGGATCCATCCTGCTGCAGCTGCTGCAAAATTTTGCTTGTTGCCTCTTTCAGCCAATCGTTTTAGATCTTCGCCATAGCTACTGGATACGTGGACCTTCTCCGTAAGGCTCTTTCGCGGCGAATGTGTCAGTGGCATTGCAAATAACGCAATATCCTCGTAATAGCCTTGTTGGGCTTGTGGTTGTGGCAACTGAATATTCCCCAACCGCTTCCCCTTGCTATCGATTATAGTATCGGCATACACGACTTTCTGCATCGACTTCTCGGGACTGATCCACGGTCCCCCCGCGGTTGCAAATCCATCATTGGGCAATAAAGCTATTTTTACTCCGTATTTTTTTGCTTCACGGACGATATATTTGAACATATCCCACCATGCTGGTGTCAACGTCTCTGTCGGCGGATCGAAAAGAGGCGGATTAGTTTTGCCCTTGATCGGTGCTAGATAGGCCCCTGCGATCTTATTTTCTGCCATCGCTTTCAGATCCGCAGTAATCCCTTCCTTGGAATAGCTGGCATGCATAAAGTACCAAAATACCCAAGGTTTTGCTCGTTCAAACGAATGTTGATCCAAAGGAACTAATTCCGTTGGAATACCTTTAATCTGCGCATTGCTGCTCAAACAGCCCAAAAGAAGACTTGTCCCTAATAGCAACTTAATCCTCGTCATATCTTATCTTGTTCTTTAAAGCTATCCAAAAAGGTTGGACAGCTTATTTCTTTCAATTTTGAATGTATCTCCCTTATCGCGTCATTTCAACTAGTCGACGCCTACAGGGGTTAACTTTACTTACTGGATATCTTCCTGCTAATCTTCATTTATTTAATTAGATCTTACAAAATCCTCGATCGGTTGTTTCAAATCTGTCGGAATCAAATAAAAGGAATAATTGTAGTCTTTTGCCGGAATTTGATATTTTCCCAATGGTTGCGATACATCTGTCCAAGTATCATTTCCGCCAACACCCATCTGTTTTAAGTCGACATTTAAGGTAATCTTATCTTCCTTTTTCAATTTAAACCAGTGTTTTGCTTCGACGATTGCTTTTTGTGAATAAGGCCATGCACTCATAAACAGCGGCTGCTCGCCGACAACCAAAAGACCTGCATTTTTATTTCGAAGGTGCATCCAACGAACATCCATCCGATTTCCATTCTCCTGCGGATAAAGATAGTGCTCCATGAATTGATCAATATTCATGTGATAAACACCGAGATCAAATCCATAAGCACGATCAGGGTAGTTTTCCATTGGCCCTAGGCCATAATATTGGATATCTTCAAATGTAGGATTGATCCCAATTTGAAGTCCTACTTTCGGGATATTAGGTAACCCAGCCTTCACCTGAAGCTGGTAGTTTACCGATACAATACCTGGATTTTTCACCGTATAGATCACTTTTACCTGTGCAGAATCAGCTGCAAGGGCATACAGTGTCTGTATTTCATACCCTTGATCTTTTTCCTGCGCGTTTACCGACACTACTTTTGGTGTGCCATACCAGTATTTTAGTTTTTTCTCCGGTTTCCAGCCCCGGCGGTCATTGTCCGTAGCCGGCCGCGTAAAGTTTGGGCGAATGGCATCTTTGATTATTTCCTGTCCCTTGTAATTAAACGCAGTCAAACTTCCAGTCGATTTGTCAAAGCTAACCTGAAAGTTTTTGCCTGCGATCTGATACTTATCGGCAGTTTCAGTTTTGATCAATTGACCTCCTTTGTATGATAAAGGTCGTAGGACATTGGATTGTTCCTGCAATCGAACCTGCGATGAAGAGACTACAAATCCTGCTGGTCCCCATGCTGTCGCTTCCCGTAAACGAAACTGAATATCGAGCTGATATTCCTGATCTGCGGCACGCTTGAAAGGTAAATATTTGGCAAAGCTTACCTGGGCAGAATCGCCTGCAGCCAGATTCATGGCCGATATCGGCACTTCTTTCACCAGCAGCCCATTTCTGCGGAATAATAAGACAGCATCATAATGATTTAGGTTGAGCTCCGCTGATCTATTTTTGACTTGTACCGTGGCCTTTTCTGGATCAACCAAATTGACCTCTGCAGGCTGATAGATTCGTTTATTCTCGTACATCGCCGCTTTTGGTCGCCCCCAGGCATCGGTGATACCATTCAAACTAAAAGCGCCATTGTGTACTTTTTCGCCAAAATCACCACCATAGGCCAATACTTTACCATAAACGGAATCTTTGCGAATCAAGGCCTGATCCTTATAGTCCCAGATAAAACCACCGATCAAACGGGGATGTGCACGAAAGATATCCCAGAAATCGCAAATGTTACCAGTCGAATTGCCCATGGAATGGGTATATTCAACAAAGAGAATCGGGCGATGGTCGCCATTGTCCTGATTTAAGAGTAATGAAGGAGTAAAAATACCGGGATAGAACCGCGATACCATATCAACATAATACTGATCCTTCACATTTTGAATCCGGTGCGAGTGATCGTTGGATTTTGGATAACGTGGGTCCGAAGGATCGATATAACCCGGTAGTTGGTGGCTTCCCATTGCCGGTTCGTAATGTACAGGACGTGTGATGTCGAAATCATGGATCCAGGCAGCCATCGCGGCTGTATTCGGACCTCTTCCAGATTCATTTCCCAACGACCAGATGATAATGGAAGGATGATTCTTGTCCCGTTCCACCATGCGTGTGACACGTTCCTGAAGTGCCGCCAGCCAGGAGGGATCGTTCATGAGTTTTCCACCAAGTCCATGGGTCTCCATATTAGCTTCATCCATCACCATAATACCATAACGGTCACAGAGCTCATAGATGTAGGGATCATTCGGATAATGAGAAGTCCGGATAGCATTAAAATTAAATTGTTTGATTTGGCGAATATCCGCTTCCATATCTTCCCGTGTCAGTGCCTTCCCGCGTTCAGGATGGTGATCATGACGGTTGACACCATAGAGGTAGGTCGTTTTACCATTGATCAGGAGTTTGCTATCGTTTGGAGAGAAAGCGATGCTCCGAAACCCTACTTGACAGGTCTTCGCTTCGAGCAAACGATTTTCTTTGTCGTAAAGCGTCAGTACCAAACGGTAGAGATTAGGTTCTTCCGGCGACCATTTCTTTGGATTTTTGATCGTCGTTTCCAATAGTCCAAACTTCACATTATCCAATCTCGGATAGATTTCATCAAAGATAACCGAAGCATCTTTTTCCAATGGTTTGTCGAGAATAGGCTTATTATTGCTATCATACAACTGTGCTTTTAGCGTAAAACCGTTGATACTGTCGCCTGAAAAATTATCAACTTTTGGACGAAGCGAGAATTTGGCATCTTGATAATCAGCACCTAAAGTTGCCTGCCAATGAAAATCAGCAATACGCACTTTTGGCTCGGCCATCAAAAACACCTCCCGGTGAATACCGCTCATGCGCCAATGATCCTGATCTTCTAGATAGGAAGCATCGCTCCAACGCAAGACTTGGATAGAGATGCGATTTTTACCTTTTTTAAGATAAGGTGTGGCATTAAATTCAGATGGCAAGCAGGAGTCTTCCGCATAACCTACGTATTTGTCATTAATCCACAACTGATAGGCAGAGATAACACCACCAAAATGTAAGGTAATATTCATTCCATCCCATGATTCGGGCAATTCGAATGTTTTTTGATAAGACCCTACACCATTGTAATCTTTGGGAATGCGCGGCGGATCAATTGGGCTAAATGGATAGACTGCTGAACGGTAAATGGGAATATCATAACCTTTCATCTCCCAATTGGAAGGCACCTGGATTTTGTCCCATCCCTTGACCTCGGACAAATGAAAATCTTGCGGTGCATCGGCCGGTTTGAAGGCAAATTTAAAATCCCATTCGCCATTCAAAAAGAGCATCCGTTTGTTTGTTTCTCTTTCATTCTTCAAGGCTTCTTCAAGTGTGGCATAGGAATATCCTGTCGCACGTGAGGGGTCTCTATTGATGGAAGTAATCATCGGATTTTCCCAAGGCGCGGCAATCTGACCATTTGGTACCGGTGGGATGACCGCTGGCTTACCGTCTACCGTTTGCGCCTGTACTGAAATCGCAGACATCGACAGCAACAAGGCAACACTCAGCTTGGACACAACTATTTTTTTATATAACCTAGTATTTGTAATCGACTTCATATGCTATTCCTTTTTCCAAAACGAGCTCATAGTCGTTTCCTGAGATATGTTTTACTTGACCGTGTTTCACGCGTGGAACAACCTTGCTCCGCAGTTTTAATGTCCCTGTTCCAACAGGTGATTTTACCTTGATCTTGTTTTTCGACACGTAAAGTTCAATCTCACCCTTTGGTGTTGGTATTTTTCCCTCCATCCACGCTAAGGATGCCAAATAGGGCTTGATTTCGTACTGCGAATAACCCGCAGCCGTTGGTTGTACACCAAGATAATACTTGCCCAGCAAATAGATCGGGCTTGCTCCCCACGAATGACAAAGGCTCTTACCAAAATCTCTTCCATACATCGCATAGTGCTCGGCTCCTTTTTTTGCTGGATTAAATTCTTCCCAGAAGGTCGTCGCACCAAGTTTTAGCATACCGCCCCAATAGTCTTTCATTTCTTTCATCACATAGTCCTTTTCACCAAGTGCACACAAAGCTTCAAGTTCGTAGTAACGCATATAAGGCGTGGTAATCTGTTGTACCTGATCATTTAACAAGACATTAGCCTTCACGCCTGCCTGTTGCTGTTCGTTCAGATAATTAAAGAAAATCGCAAACATATTGCTGTAGCGTGTCACGTTATCGGTTTGCTTACCATCAATACGGCTATGTGCAAAGGCTTTTTTCTGATCGTTCCAATAATAGGCAAATAGCTTATCTTTGAGTTGGTGAGCTTCTTGTTGATAGTGTTGGTTGTCTTTCGGCTCGCCAACCAAATCGGCACACATTGCCATGGTTTCGAGACTGCGGCACAGCAATAATTGTTCAAAGCTCACTTCCCCTTGCTTGCTGAGACCTTCGGCCCAGTCAATAAATACCCAATCGCCAGCTAAACCTTTCATCAAACCATCGCTATTTCTTCTATCCAAACAAAACTGCATCAGACTTTTCATACGTGGATAAATACCGGCTATAAACTCCTTATCACCGGTATAACGGTAATAATCGGCGATACTCAAAAACCAATAGAAGGTATAGTCCATAATGGTGTTGATATGGCTGATCGTCGGTTCTTTACCCCGTAACGCTAAAATAGTTCTCTTGACAGCTTCGGAATCAAAACCCAAATAGTAATTCATGGCATACGATTGATAGGCGTCACCACTCCAGATCCATCGATCACGTTTGATACCATCAATAAAAAACTCACGTGTGGTTAGTTCCATGGTATATTTGGCAACATCCCATATCTTGTTTAATTCATTATCGGAACTACGAAAGAATCCGCGATCTGCAACTGGTAAGTATTCATATTCCATGGATATTTGATCAAACTTTACCGATCCTTCGGGTTCTAAATAAACAAAGCGGAAAGCTTTGGATAGATCAAGTGTACTATCTTGTGGCTGTTGATTATGTACCTCAAGTAAATCGATGGTCTCACTGGTTTTCGTCGAAAGTGCCTCCTCTCGGGATTCGCCATAATAGATGTTCAGGCGACCTGTCCCCACCAGCTTATGCAGAGTAAGAAAACCAAATGTATTTTTTCCGAAATCGACCAAAATACCATTACCTTGTTTTTCTTGCGAAAGCGCTTGTTGTGGTTTCACGGGCAATTTAAACGTAGATGGTCGAGCTGTTGGTCCGTTAAAGTTCCATTTACCGGCCTTAACATAGCTTGTTCCAGATTGATCAGACGCTTTACCTGTCTCGTCAATCCATTCCTTATCTTCATAGGTTGCGTTCCAATCGCTATCTGTCGTTACGTTTTTTCCTGCAACATACAGCGCGGGAACATTTCCTTGATTGTAAACTTTAATATTGATTTTTTGCTTTCCCTTTTGAAGATGCACTTTAGCAGGTGTCCCTGGAAGCATTTTCCCGTTGATCTTGACATTATATTTGCCTTCGGCATAAATACTGATTTCTTCATCAGCAGGCAAATCAAATTCTTTACTGAACTCGACAAGAACATAGTGACTATCCATCTTCCAAAACGGTGGAAAGAAGGTTCCTCTGTCCGTACGGCGATTTTGCATGTTGTTGCTCAACCACACTTCATAATCTCCAGGATACCAGATCCAGGTACTTACCTGTTGTGCAAATGCTGTCGTTGTTGCAATTAAACAACCTATAATTAAAATAATTTTATTCATATTCGAATCATTATTAATCAATTCACTAACACCAAAACCAACGTTAACTTCGGCGTTATATGTGTTTTTCACTAGTAAAACACGCGCTATATTTTTTTCAGTTGCTCACTAAAATATACGATGAGACACAACTTAGCCTTTTGCCGTTTTATATCCTTTCAGTGCAAACCATAAAATAACAAGATAACAGACCAAAGGTACACTATAACCAATCTGCGTATTATCATCCAGCGCATCAATAATATTTCCGGTCACAAAAGGAAATACGGCTCCGCCGACAATTGACATAATCAACCAGGAAGAGGCTTGTTTCGTCTCGTCTCCGAGTCCAGCAATACCCAAAGAAAAAATCGTAGGAAACATAATTGACATAAAGAAACCAAGTCCACCTAGCGCATACAAGATGACCATACCTGTACCCGAAATGGCTACAGTTGCCAATATAGCGCAACAAACAGCATAAATAGCTAATAAACGCTGGGCTGTCGTATAACGCAACAATAGGGTACCGACGAAACGTCCGCCCATAAAGAGCAAACCATATACACCTAGAAAATACCCCGCAGTCTTCTCATCGACACCTGCTCCCTGCTGTGCCATACGAATAAAAAAACTGGTTACACAAACCTGTGCTCCAACATAGAAAAACTGCGCGATCACAGAAAAACTCAAATGCTTGTGTCGAAGTACAGCAAATAATCCCGACTTTTCACTCGTCTCTCTTTCTGCCTTTTCACTTTGAATTTCAGGAAGTTTTATAAACAAAAAGATAAATGCTACAACTAACAGGATTAAACCTAATATCAAATAAGGCATTTTTACGGAAGACGCTTCATGGAGCAGATATGCCAGGCGATTGCTTTCTGTCATAGCCGACAATTCCGTTTCTGAATAGCTCGTACCCGACAAAATAAAGGTCGTACCTACCACTGGAGCGACCATTGCCGCCAATCCATTAAAGGAGGCCGCCAAATTAAGGCGATGTGTTGCTGCTTCGGGCTTACCCAAAACTGCAGCATAAGGATTAGCCGCTGTTTCTAATAAAGCTAGTCCACAACCAATAATAAATAAAGCCAGTAAAAAGAGCTCATACATCCGGTGATCTGCCGCAGGGATAAATAAAAATGCGCCGACGGAAAAAGTCAGCAGTCCGAGAATAATAGACAACTTATATCCCCACTTGCGTAATATATAACCTGCGGGTAGTGCCATAATGAAGTAAGCGAAGAATACGGATGTATCAACCAGTGCCGATTGGCTGTTATTCAACTGACAGGCTTTTTTCAAATGCGGGATCAGCACACCATTTAAATTATGGGCCATACCCCATAAGAAAAACAGGCTGACAATCAGAATAAACGGAAGAAGATAGCCCTTATTAGACGATGCCTCTGTTAGCTTGATTGATGATTTTGTACCAATTTCCATGTGATGATAGGTTAAATTGAAACTTCCTTGCGTTTTGCTAGCAGGATATGGTCTGCGACCAACACCACTTCACCATGTTGATTGATAATTTCAACATGCTCCACTACAGTACCAAATTCAGGCTTTTTTGCATCGGATTTTTCAGAAATAGTCACCTCAGCGTGGATGGTATCGCCAATAAACACAGGCTTGACAAAACGAAGGCGATCGTAGCCTTTGGAAAATGCTTCCGGATTAATAACTGAGGCCGTCAGTCCGATACCAATCGCAAAGATCATTGTTCCGTGCGCGATGCGCTGTCCAAAAGGTTGGGTCTTGCACCATTCCGCATCGAGATGATGTGGAAAAAAGTCGCCTGTATGTCCAGCATGAACAACAAAATCTGTTTCGGTAATCGTACGGCCCAATGTCGTCCGTTTGTCGTTTAATATATAGTCTTCAAAAAAAATCGATTCAAAATGCATATTGTTTAATTTATGTTTATAACCTCTAGTTCCTACTCGCTGATCTCCAATCTTTATTTTCTAGTCTCTACGATAGGTACACCGCCCTGAGCACTGCTTTTATAAGCAGCCTCCACGACGGCCATGGTCTCGATCACATCCTCCACCGCCGCCGGTAACACAGCAATTTCGCCCAGTTTAAAGCGCATCAAGCTACCCATGCTACCGATAAAGGCATCGGGGAACCAAGTCCCTTCGATCGGGAATTGTACCCACTGCGGCTTACTACCGTCGGTCGGTTTGATGCAATATTCAAATACATCGGGCACGCCGTGCGGATAATCCATCAATAAGCCCATCGTAGCTTTGATCGCTCCTTTAGTCCCTTCCCATTTGATGTAACTTTCTTCGTTGTGCGATCCAAATTCATGGTCGTGATTGGTATTAACCACCGCGTGCATAGTATCCCCATAATCAAATAACAAGGTTGTCCGGCTCGAAGATAGTTCTTTGGCTGGATGCTTCAAGGTCTTGGCATAAACCGATGCCGGTGTACCCAAAAAAGAACGGATCAGGTCTATATAATGCACGCTATGGTACAGTATTTCCAAACGCGGATGCACCATCACGTGTGGAAAAAGCTGCCAAGGGGTATGCACAGCTACGCGCACCTCCATATCGTAGAGTTCGCCGATGTAGCCCTGATCGATCAGCCAACGAGCAGCATTGACAAAAGGCGCCTGACGCAACTGACAATTGATCGCAGCCACCAAACCCTTGCGCTTGCAGACCTCCAAGATTGCCTGGCTATCGACATAGTAATCGCCCATCGGCTTTTGGATCAATACCGCTGCTCCATCGGGTAAAGTCTCTAAGGTTTCGACATAGATATTCGGCATAGTCGTAATATCATACACCGCATTTTCGGGTGCCTGCGCAACGGCATCCGCCACCGTATCGTACACATTCGGAATACCGAACTCCTGTGCCAATGCTTCTGCTTTCGTCTTTGTACGATTGACAATACCATGCACATGAAAGCCTGCTTTACGATAAGCAGGGAGATGTGCATCTTTCACTATACCGCCCGCTCCGATAATAATAATGGGCAAAGACGTTTGGGATAATATGGTTTTATATTGAATATCTATCCTATCCATGTATTTAGTTTTTTCTGTGCTTTGGTCAATAATGAAAGACTACTCTCCTCGGAATTAATCGCTGCTATGACGGTCTCATCAATGATATGTGCAATCTGCGGCCAGTTGGCCAAGCGCGGTAATGTACGTGCATTATCATGCAATTCAGCCAATTTATTATAAAAGGGTATCATCTGATTGATTTCGGAATCATACCAGGTGGAGTAACGACAGCCTACTCCTCCTTCGACAGTAAGCAGCTTATCTTGTTGGCATCCGACTGCAAAACGTATAAAGTCATAAGCCAACTGCTTATGACGACTACCTTCTGGGATTGCATACAACCAATACACATTTAATGAAGGGGACATTCCCCCTTCTGCCGAAGGAATGGCTGCTACATCTACCTTACCTTGCACTGCCGACGCCGCATCAATTTGTGCCCAGGATGCAAATCCAAACCAATTGACCATCATGGCTACTTCTCCCCGCGCAAAGGCGGCACCGGCCTGCACGGATTCATAATTGGCCGATTCGGGGTGCAATCCCCTACTCTCTTTAAATAACCCTCTATAAAAATCCAATGCTTCTACAGCCAATGGCTGATCCAGCTTAACAGGTATCTCTCCTTGCTGCAAATCACCTCCACGGGACCAAAGTTGAATACAGAAATCGAATACCGCATTGTGTCCATCCGGATAACCGGCAAACACGGTTCCGTACAGGTTATCTTCCGGACGGGTAAAAAATGTGGCAACGGTTAAAAAATCAGTCCAGGTTGTCGGAACAGCCAAAGGCTTTCCGTAAAGCGCGTGAAAACGGCTCTGCTCCTGTGGATCATAGAACAGATCTTTCCGAAAGACCAAGCATTCGGGACCATCATGAAAAGGTAAACCAAACACTTGTCCATCAAAACGTTGTAAAGCCTGTAAACTTTCGGACCATGCACACTCCACTTCTTCGGGTGGATATTGATCGAGCATAAGATCGAGATTAGCTAAACCTTTCGTTTCGTAAGCACGTGCGATCCAATCGGTATTGATATGGACAATATCCCAATCACCATTATAAAGGCCTTGGTTTTCAAAGAAGGCTGCTGTCAATTCCTCTAAATCTAATGGAACAAACTCTATCTTCATATCCGATGGATATAGCTCCTGATAAGCCGCCCAACATTTCTCCATGGCACGCTCAAAAGGTTCAAATTTCCGCACAGCAAAACGTAATTTATCCATACAGTTCCCCCAGTATTTTAGCGGTGTGCTCACCTAGTTTGGGCGAGCCCTTTGTCGCGGTCAACCGCTCGCCATCGATGCGAATCGGACAACGGGTGGTCTCATAACGGAAGCCGTCGCCCATCGTTACTTCCTGTAGCATGTCTAGCACTTTAAAAGCATCGTGGTCGGTCAAACGGCGCCAATCCAATACATCTGCACACCAGATGTCAGCTGCTTCCAAGATCGCTAACCAATGCTCCGTAGATGCTGTTGCCAAGTGTACCGCTAATATCTCTTTAATGGTATCTCTTTCGCGGAAAGCCTGTTCACCGTCCGCGAAGCCTTCCAGCGCTGTGCAATCTAATAATTTGCTGAGAAAAGGAATAGAGCCCATAGCAAGCGCCAGAAAACCATTTTGGGTACGATACACGCCATATGGCGCCGCCAAATAAGCATGCGCATTGCTCACCTCGCTACGTTGGGGTAACAATTTACCATCACGAAAATAGGTTGTGACGGCCTCAAATTGTATATCCACAGCAGAATCCAACATGCTGACATGCACGTGTGCCCCCGTCTGTTGCATCGCACGACGATACAGGCAAGCCAATACGGCACTACATAGGTTAGAGCCGGCAAACATGTCCACAATGGAAAGTCCCATGGCCACTGGACCATTATTGGCGTCGCCGCTCAACCAGGTCATCCCAGTAAGCGATTGCAATAATAGATCCTGACCAGGTCGCTTAACCCAGGGACCTTCTTTTCCATATCCCGAGATCTCTCCATAAATCACTGTCGGATTGATCTCTCGGACACCTGCATAGTCAAAGCCCAAACGTTCCATGACACCTGGACGAAAATTGTGCAGCACCACATCTGCCCGCGCGATTAAATCACGTATGATCTGTTTGTCGGATTCGCTTTTCAAATCCAAAACCATACTTTCTTTATTCCGATTAATGGCATGAAACACTGTTGAAGTACCATTCAATATCGTATCAGAGGTATATAATTGCCTGCAAATATCACCCGTCTCCGGTTTTTCTATTTTTATAACCCGCGCGCCTAAGTCGGCTAGCCGTAAACTTGCTAATGGGCCGGATAAAAATTGACTAAAGTCGACTACAGTATAACCTGCTAATGGTAACATATTAATTTTCTAAATAATCGTGAACAATTGATGCGGTATGCTGACCCACTTTTGGTGCAGGTTTGTCCGCATATAAACGCTTTCCATCAATCTGGTAAACACTACGGGTGGTGGTTAGTGCGGTACCGTCTTGTAAACTGACTTCCTGCAACATCCCTGTCTCCTTAAAACCTTGCTCCTCAAAAAAATGATGGTAATCGTTGACTGCACCACACCAGATCCCTTCCGATTCCAAACGGGATACCCATTCGCTAGTGGTCTTCTGGCACAATACCATAGCAAAGGCCTCCAATATTTCATCACGTCGCGAAAACCAGGTTGAAGCATCTTGATAAGGCTCACTAGACAGACCTATTGTTTCTGCAATATGTCCCACGTTGCCCATAGCCAAAGCTAGATAACCATCTAGTGTCTTATAAAGTCCATAGGGCGCACTTAAATAAGCATGGCCTGCTCCTCTGACAGCCGAGCGCTGTGGCAACTTACGTCCATCATTGACATGTGTGGTCAGCATTTCAAACTGCATATCCAACACAGATTCAAGCAAACTGACTTCAACAAGAGCGCCCTGTTGGGTACGGGCACGTTTCAACAATGCCGCCAATATACCTTGTGTCAGATGTGTCGCGCAATACATATCGACCACAGCCAATCCAAAAGGTACTGGTCCATCCTGCGCACAGCCCGATAGCCAAGAAAGTCCCGAAAGCGACTGCACAAGTAAATCCTGCCCTGGTTTTTTTGCCCAGGGACCTTCATTCCCGTAGCCCGTTACTGTGGCATAGATCATCTTTGGATTGATTTTCCGTACGTTCTCATAATCCAAACCGATCTTTTCCATCACCCCCGGACGGAAGTTATGTGTCATTACATCCGCCTGACGGATTAATTTCTTAATATTTTCCAGATCATTTTCGTCTTTCAAATTGGCCGCATACGATTCTTTATTTCTATTAATGGTATGAAACACCAGGCTGCTCTCATCTACAAAAATATTTTTAATCGCAATCTGTCGTCCGCCTTCTCCGGTGCCGGGACGCTCAATTTTGACAACTCGGGCACCGAGATCAGCCAACCGCAGGCCAGCGGTTGGCCCTGCCATAAATTGTGAAAACTCGAGAACTAAAAGTCCTTCCAGTGGTTTATTATCCATTGTCTTCTCTGTCCACTAATGATTCCCTATACATCTTGTTCATCTTTTCTAATACGGCAATTTCATCCCCGCCCTGTCTGAGATAGTCAACTACAATATCACCGGCATGATCCTGAAAATACAGATGACCATCATAACGCGGGCGCAGGTAGGCACGCTCCAATGTAGGCAGGGTATTTTTAAAATAGTCGGCCGTATAGGCGTTGACTTGCTCATCTTCCCAGGCACCTAAATGTCCCGGCTGACCACCATTTTCGACATATAATGTTGCCTGAATTTCTGGTGAAGCAACAAATCGGGCGTAATCCATACCCACAGCAATATGTTTGCTCTGAGAGGATACTGCCAATCCCGCACCACCCAGTGTGCTAATCATTGGCGTACCGTTTAACGACACTAAATCATGAAAATGCAATACTTTACGGGCATAACCAGTTCGCGAATAATTGGAATAACCATACGCAAATGGACAATAAGCAATTTCATCCCGCTGCGTCATTTCTTCGAACACTTTGAATGGATTTTTCTCATAAAATCCAGCATCCAATTCATCCGCAAGTGATTTGAATAATTTTAAGACCTGAACCCCAACAACTTCGCTGATTACTTTTTCGTCGTTTTGGCAAGGTTCTTCGCCCAAAGAACAACAAAGACCATAAAAGTGCATCAAAGAATCAATCGGCAACAGTGAAAATCCAACCCGTCCTGCTGTAGCTAAGGCCAAGACTTCTTCAAAGGTACGAGGGAGCGCCACACCTAGAGAACGTAAAATATCAGGGCGGCTTGCAGCCACTGGTGTCGCCGCATCTGTAGCCAAGGCCCATTGCTTGCCTAGAAAGTTGTAGCTTTCATAAGACTTCCCAACACTATTCGCCTGTTGACCGGCCAAAAACTCCGTGGACAGATAATCATCAAATGGAGCCAACATCCCCTTAGCAGCGGCATGTCCCGTCCACGGATGATCGATCACCAACAGGTCATATTCCTTGGCTAAATCCGTTACCGACTTATCAGCGAATTCCTGCAAAGTACGTTTTGTCCAAACAATCTCTACTTCCGGATGTAATTCTTCATAACGTTGTGCCGTTGCAACCATTGGCACAAAACCTCGCGTATGCCCCCAGGTAATCCCCTTTAACCGGATTTTCTCTGTCATTGTATTTATGTATTATTTTATGTAGTCTTGTTGAGATCCTTATCAACCATTTGATTACCAAACTTCAAATTATTCCAATCTCCAAAAACAGTAAAACATAACATTGTAGTTGTAGCTATTTTTATCCTATTCTTCTTGACTAACCAGGCACGATAATATAGCCTAAGCAGCGCAATACTCTAATCTAATGTTGGTATTAAATATGTTTATAATCTTTTTCCCTTCTAATGCTTTTTCGCAATGAAAAAAGCGGTCTATAATATTCAAATATAAATACAATATTTGAATATAAAAATTTAACCTGTTTTTTTGAGGAGCTAAAACGCCGCTTCAAATACTTTTTCTATCTTTAGCCCGATCATTTGTAAGCAAAACATTTTATGACATCAAATAGCTCCGACAAATATAAAGCGCCAGCGCTCGAAAAGGGATTGCAGATTCTGGAATTTCTGGCCTTACAACCCACTGCACAATCACAATCCGAGATCGCCTTGGGTTTACATCGAAGTCCCAATGAGATCTATCGGATGCTTGCATCGCTGGAGTCCAACGGTTATATTCATCGTGACCCAATTTCATCCAAATATTCGCTTTCACTGAAATTGTACTATCTTTCGCACCGTCATTCCTTTATAGAGAAATTAAGGGCAACGTCTTTATTGCCAATGCAGGAGAGCTCCAACGAAATTAAGGATCCATGTCACCTCTGTGTGATTTACGACAATCAAGTCATGGTAATTGCCTATGCCAAAGGATCTTCCCCCATCAGCATCGTTGTTGAAGAGGGGAAGTTATACAATAGTTCACAAACAGCTTCAGGCAAGCTCCTTCTAAGTTTTTCCGAGACCGAAAAAAGAAAATCCATTTTAGAGGCTGATCCTTATTACCGGAGTTTGAAGAAAGCAGATCGCCAACAATTCGACCGTGATTTGGACGATATTAGAATTAAGGGATTTTATGAGATGCCTAGTGCTTACGCAGAGGGCATCATCGATATTTCTGTCCCTATAGGAACCAGCGAAACAGGCACCATCGCCTGTCTCACTGTTTCAAAACTCATCCGACGTCAAACTGAGCATACCGTGTCTACGGAGGACATTGTAACAAGCCTAAAAAAATGCAGATCACAAATTGAATCCAATCTCGGGTTGAGGTGAAAAGGCTACTTAAACACGGTGTACAACAATACCATGACGACAAACAGCATTCCCCAAGCAATTTTGACCCGATTACTCGGTGTTTCCATCCTGATATCAACCATATCTTGATGTGTTAATTCGTAAGCTGATTTTGGGACGAGCAACGATACACCAATTCCAATAAGCAACAATAGAACAAACAAACCGAATGAAAGCATCAAGTAATGCGGCCAAAAAGTATAGACATCTTTAGGAAATATCCAAAGATAACATATTCCTGTACCCAAACTTAGTAAGGCTCCAAAGGTTAAAATGGTATTGATGGTCGTTCGATTAGTCCGTTTCCATAATACAGCCATCAGGAAAGCGACCGCTAAGGGGGGCGCGATAAATCCAAGGATAGATTGGAACACATCAAAAAGATTAAGTCCTTTAATCTGATCAATCGCCAGTGCGACGAAAACCGAAGTTAAACAGCCCACAATAACTGTATATCGCCCTATCTGCGTAATCTGCTGATTGTTTGCTTTTGGTCGAATATGCTTGAGGTAAATGTCCATGGTGAACACCGTACTCAAGGAATTAAGCGACGAACCTATGGTTCCCACCAATACAGCAATTAACACCACGATTACCAATCCATTCAGGCCTGTAGGAAACAGGTTAGTCACCATCGTCATATAAGCAAGTGATGGGTCTTTAAGTCCCGGAAATAAAACCGAACAGATGATACCGGTTAGTATAAACAGTGGTAGAGAGAGTATCTTTAGCCAGGCGATAAAATTAATTCCTAGTTGACCTTGTTCAAGATTTTTGGCTCCCAAGACGGATTGTACCATGGCTTGATCCGTACAGAAAAAAGCGATCGCTGCCACTGGATATCCTAAGGCGATGGCGTACCAGGGATAATCTGGATCACTCGCAGGTCTAATCAATGACCAATAGCTAGTGGGAGTCTGCTGCACCAAAGCACTTAACCCTCCGATTTTGGACAGTCCCAGAAAAGTCAAAAATGCCGACACGGCGATCAGCAAGATCATCTGAAAGATATTGATTTTAGCAACTGTCTTTAATCCCCCCGTATACGCAAACAGACCAGCTAGGGAGACTAAAACAGTAACCGATTGCCACATTGGAATACCTAAAATCTGCCGCACTAAAAATCCGCCAGCAAACAGTCCCAACGACAACCATGAAATAAGCATTTTTACCAATGAATACCAAGCCAGAATAGTCTGCGTATTTGGACCAAACCGCTTGCCCATAAACTCGGGTAAGGTACGTACTCCAGTAGCAATATAGCGGGGTGCGAACACCACCGCTAACAAAAATAAATAGATAAAAGCATACCAATCAAAATTGACTGCGACGATACCTGTTGTATAACCTACTGTAGCGAAAGCGAGCAGCATAGATGGTCCAACATTGGTCGCCCACATATTGAAGCCAATACTGTACCAGCTTAAGGATTTGCTAGCTAGGAAGTGTTCTGCCCCTTCTACCTTTTTACGAGATGACAAGAGGCCGATTGTCAGTAATGCTAACAAATAGGCTACGACGATGCAATAGTCGTAAATGGTTAACTTGTCTAAGATACTGTTCATCTTCCTAAGCTCAAGTCGACACCATATCTTTCCAGCAGTTCTTTTGGACGGACAGGCTTTCCTGTTGTCAATGATTCATCCATAGCTTGCAATAAAGCTATTGTCCCGATACCTTCTTTCATATCTGGATAGGCTTCCTCTCCAGTACGTATGGCTTTTGCAAAATGCTCTAGGTAATTTTGATACTCACCAGCGTGATGGCTTTTTCCTTCAAAACGGAAATAGTGTTTTAGTTTATGCTCCCAAGTCAACATACGTTCTTCACCGGTTTTATCTGTGATCGCATAACGAAGGTCCATATAGTCAGCCTGGCTCGCCCCCTCTGTCCCTCTTAGAATACAGCTCATTTCGCTATCTCGTGTAACAGGCTGTACAGGACCCGTATACGCCCCGCTCACACGGGCGACCCGTCCATCTTCGGCTTTAAAAATAAAATGCATCGTATCAACATTTTGAAGCCCCCCTTTTTTCCCATTAGCACTCAACATGCCATAGCCCATCACCTCTTCAATATTGGGGAGGTACCAGCGGATGAAATCAACCGGATGGCTCAATCCTCCATAAAGCCATTTGAAAGAAGACTGCAAAGACCAAGGTTTATCCAAAAACCAGCGGTGATCAGCATGATAATAACCTTCGATCGTAATTAAGTCACCAATAAGTCCAGCGTCAAAATCTTCTCTTTGCTTTTTTACCGGTTCAAAAAAACGGGAACTCTGTCCGACAAAAACACGTTTATTTTTCTGAGTTGCGAGTTCCAATAAAGCGTTGGCATCGGCAAGATTATCGATAAAAGGTTTGGTACAGATGACGTGTTTGTCATGCGCCAATGCTAGCTCGATGTGCTTCGCATGTAGATGATCCGGAGTATATATGGCAATGGCTTCAATATTCTCGTCATCGAGCATGACCTGATAATCATTGGTATAAGCATGAAAGTCAAACTCTTTCATCCGCTTGCGCCCAAGCTCTTCATTCAGATCGCAAATCTTGACCAATTCGATGTGAGGGCTTTGCAATGCGGCTGACATCGTACTGCGCCCCTCACCTAATCCTAAAATTCCTAATTTTAACTGCTGTATATTTTCCATTTTACTGTTTATAAAAAATCCATGTTTCATTTTTTTGGGTTCCGGGAATACCTTCCTGATAGGAACTCATGAGTTTGTTCCACTCCACAACTCGTGGATTATCCTTTGTTGTCAACGGATCAATTGTTTTAAAATCCTGTCCTTTTGGAAAAGAAATATATAACATCAGCTGACGCCCATTGCGATAGACGAGCACTTCTTCAAATCCAGCGTTACAGAAACCTGCCGCAACCTCGGGCCATTCTTTAAATTGTGTTTTATGTGCGTTGTAATAGGCCTCCTGTCCTTTCTTATCATCGATCAATTGGGCGGTCAGTAGCACAAAATCTGTATCAATCTCTTTTTTACCAGCACAGCGGCTTCGGTCAAAGTCGTAGAACAGATCGGTAAACAACTTGTATTCAACCTCAGGATAATGAGCAATCCACGCACTCGCTAATTTTTTACCAATCTCATCACTCGTCATCACTAGCGTGTAATCGTTCCATCGATATATCTGTTCAGCACCCACTCCTTCTTTTGCCAAAAATCCTTTGATTGCTTGTGTTGTCAATTTCTGTTGCGGATCATAGATCTGGAAAAAAACAGGTTTGGTAAAAGGAATATAGGCATTGAAAGATGCATTTTTAGGAATTGATCGTTTTTCAGGCAACAAATAGGTATAACGCAGACCGATACCTGCTTCGTCTTTGACCCAGGCATCCGCATCGGGACCATTTTTTATCCACTCAACACTCGGCCCATTGGCATTTTGCAATATTTTATTAGATGGGAACCAGTTGTTGCTGACATTCATATAGGCAGAACCCTCATCGGTATAGAGATAAAACCAATGATCAGGAATATGCGCATAAGGTGACACATAGATGCTATCAATATAATTTTCCTGAATTTTTGTTCCGGGTTGTGCCGATAAAGTGTAAATACCAGCTACATCATACATGTATTTGCCATAACGTGTGATCTTATTTTTTAAAACACGATTATTTCGCATAGCATTGACTGTAGGTGTCCAGCCCCAGCCCAAGCTGATTCCTGTGTACGGAAGATCCAGCAATTCATTGTTCGTAATAGCTACATTGCGGACAAATCCAGCGCCAATCCCCACCGTTCCCCAATCCTCATTTCCAATATCTTGGATTAGATTGTTGCTGACGACAACACCATCGGTCAAGATACGCTCGTTGTTGGGCTGAAAAGGCAAATGTGCTTCCATTTGTTCGTCTGAGAACTGACCGAGCAATATTCCGGATCCGCCAATATCCTGAAATAGATTTCCATTTAAACTATCTTTTAAATTGCCCGCCCGATAGTCTATGCCTGTCGCGGCCAAATGGGCAAAATCGCAGGCAGAAATTTTCGTAAACGCGGTATGACTAAGTAGAACCGCAGCTTGCGGCCGACCCAACCAAGCCTGATTTTCCAGCCCAGCTTTATCAACAGTCCCCGGCTTAGCTAATTTATACGCATCCAAAAAATACATACCTGCCTGTAAAGCAACATGACCGTAATAATGAGGTCTTAACCAGGCACTATGCTGAAATTTCAACCCTTCGATATACACATGGCTAACAGGCGTCTCTAATGTACCTTGCATTGTCAGAATTGTCTCCAGGTAAGGAGCCACAACATCTAACTGGTCTAAATTTTCATCAGGTCTTTTGTAATAATATACCTGATGATTTTCTTCATCTAAATACCATTCTCCGGGTTGATCCAAGAATTCAAGCGCATTCACTAAGCGAAAAGCAGAGTTGCCATGTTCTTTGGATAGCCATGGCTTTGGCCAAGGATGTTCGTTCTGAATTTTCCCTTCCGGTTCATGAAAAAATAGTGTGATACTATCTCTAGTAACAATCGTCTCACGAATACGAAGCTGTGCTATTGCCCACCATTGATGGATAAAAAATTCCATTCCGGCTTTATAGTGAAATTTTTCAGGAAATACGTTAGGAATAATAGCAGCCTGCTTCTTAAAATCCCAATTAATAATCCGTGGCAAATGGGCATCATCATGACTTTCTGCACGAATCGCCTTACGTGAGCCAACCCACAATTGGCGGAAAGAAAGGTATTTGCCACCGACCTGGGGTGCATTTGCCACCATAACATATTTGGCAATAGCAGGATCCAATCGCTTGTCATTTTTTACGGGCAGCCAACCTTCAATAGTAACCCCTCCGGACAATATAGCTTCTCTGCCCACTGATTTTATCCATGTGGGACTTTGGGCAGTCCCACTATCTTCAGGTCGGATAAAAATTGTTTGGGAAGGCACATACTGTCCGTCTTGAATCCAGATTGTGATGCCCTGATGCATGCGTGGATCGTTTAATCGTCGCCATTCCCTAGCCTCACGTAGGGCATCCTCCAAACATGAAAATGGAGCTCCCCGGGTGCCATCCCGTCGTTCCTTGTTGCTTTGTTTACCCACATAGATCTCTCCTCCCTGAGCTGAGAATGCAGCTAGCGAAAAAACTATAAGAACCCATATGAGAATTGTCTGCTTCATCTTTAAATAATTTTAAAATATCATACTATTTCGTTTCTGCTTGGCTTATAACCATATAAGAATACTATTAATAGCCATTATTCTGAAGAAATTCACCGGGGTTACTAATGGCGTCCATCTGCCCTTGCGGAATTGGCCGAAGGCCGTGTACACCATCCTTAAAATATTGTCCGACATCAGGATTGACCGCCATCAAATAAGACCGGTTCAATTTGCCCATGCGTTTCAAGTCATACCAACGTGTATACTCGCCGCACAGTTCACGAGCACGCTCATCAAGTATAAACTGGGCAGTGATATCTCCAGCAGTAATCTGCTTGGCCCCTACCCGGTCGCGTAATACATTGATGTAGTTAGCGGCTGTTCCATTTGCACCATTTAAGTGAAAGGAGGCTTCGGCGGCAATGAGGTATACTTCTCCCAAACGCATAACAGTAGCATAAGCATCGCTGGTAAAGCTGTTTGCCTTAGGACTGATTAACGAGCCTGAATTAAATTTCACCAAGGATGGATAGAAACCAATGAACGGGTTGTCCACCTGCCCAGGCTGCTGATTAGTCCTTGTATACTTCATTTTCACCTTGTTATCAACACCATATACATCTTCCAGGTCAAGCCAAATGTAATGTTGTTGAAATTGCATCTTTTTTTCTTCCGCATAACCAGTCTCACCCTCACGGGAAACTTTAAGCGCTAAGGCTCCTTTTGGGAGATTAGTTCCTACAGCAACAGCATTTGCATCACGATCGAACTGCACAATAGCATCCCTGCTCCAATTGTAATCAGCATTGGAAAGCCACTGCGTCTGGAAAGAAATCGCATATCTTGGATCTAAAGTATTATCATCATTTTTAAATACATCAAGCAGGTATTTAGTCGGCATAAATGTTCCTCCGGACCACCGGCCAATTTCGGTTTGAAATCCAGCGGACTGGATCGCTCCAAATGTTGTCGGCGTACAATAGAACCGTTTAAAATCATTGTTGTGATCGTATACGTTGGTGGACCCATACTCCTGAGAATAAGGAATCTGGTAAAGTGCTTCGGCGTTTTTCTTATTATTTACCGCATTAAAATTGTCTATAAAGGAGGCATACAAACGCACATTATAACTCGCTTGATTATCAATCAATTTTTTTGCCGTCTGCAAAGCTTCCCCTAGGTACTGATTGGTATTATATTCTTTTGTCTGCAAACAAACCTTGGCCAATAGACCCAATGCAGCTTTCTGACTTGGTCGCCCGGCTTCTGTAGGTCCTACAGGCAAGTGCTCTGCCGCAAATCTCAGATCGGGCAGGATACATTTTTCATAAATTTCCAACACAGGTGTACGTATGGCGGCAGTATTGGCTGTAGTTGTCTCCGTGAGATTGAGCGGACAAGGACCAAACTGTTCGACCAAATGGAAATAATACAATCCTCTTAAAAAATAAGCTTGGGCAACTTTTTCCAGTTTTTCTTGCTCACTAGAAAAATCTTTGACCTGATCTACCCTACCGATGACAATGTTGCAGTAATTGATGGCATCATAAGCACCATTCCAGTAATCCTTAGCCATGTCTATGGACATGGAGCCACCGGAAGCATATTTTAAATAATTTTGGTTGTTATTTGAATTGAGATCGGAAGTCCATAAATCTGTTCCTCCTTCGGTAACAAGTAAGAAGTTTCGCCCGTAGAAATAACGTGGCAAATCAAAATAACAGCTATTGATTAGTTTATCGAAACCGGCCTTATTTTCTGCGACTTTATCCACAGTGACCCCTGAGGGATTATATTCATCAAGACCACAGGAATTTAGAAAAAGGCCAGCACATAACAGTATATTAAAATAGTTGATTTTCATAACATATTGGCATTAAAAAGTAACATTCAATCCGACAACAAACTGCTTGGTCAAAGGAAAATTATCCGAACCGTTGGATTCGGGATCCTGATACTTTAACAAGTCGCTTTTCGTAAAGATGAACGGATTGTTAGCGGTTGCATAAAAACGGAAACGTTCCATGGAAAGCCGCTTAATAAATGATTTCGGCAAACTATAGCCCAAAGTGATATTTCGAATCTTGAAATAGGATCCATCCACGTATTTCAACGCATCAAACCCGATATAACCACTGGTCGAGGAATGTAATCCTGGTCTTGGCAAATAAGCGCCTGGATTTTCTGGTGTCCAATAATCTATATCGTCGGGACTATTTCCGACACCTGTTGTCGGATCGTAACGTGTGATCAAGTTATTGGACAGCATCTGTCCCCATCTTGCCGTTAAAAAGACCGAAAGGTCCCAGTTTTGATACTTGAAGTTATTCTGAAATCCACCGGTCCATTTCGGAACCGCAGATCCAAGAATACGTTTATCTTTGGCTCCGTAGGCATGCATACCTTCCTCATCGAAGGTACCATCGGTGGCTAACTTGATATCACCAGGTTTGGAATTGAATAAGGACGCCTGCTCCGCTTCACTTTCCTGCCAAATACCGAGGTATTGATAATCAAAAAACGTTTTGATCGGCTGATTTAGAAATAGGTTATTTGAAATCAGGTCTTTCCCCCCCGGTAGTGAGGTCACACGTTCTTTATTCGCCGCAAAAGTCAATGTTGAATTCCAGATAAAACTATCTCCCTGAATATTTTTTGTATTTAATGCGAGTTCAAAGCCCCTATTGTTTGTTGCACCAATATTCTGCCACATCTTGAAAGGGGCACCCCAGGAGCCGCCCAGTGAAGCTGGCATATCTCTCAGAAAGAGTAGATCCTTCGTTTCAGTATTATACCAATCAATGGTCAGGTTGGCTCGTTGGTTCAAAAATTGTGCATCGAGACCAATATTGGTCGTATACGACTTCTCCCAGCCCAGGTCCCTATTCGCCAGTTGTTGATTCAGAATAAAGGCCGGGCCGAGCGTACTTTCACCAAAACCTACCGGTTTAGGTGCATTATATCCCCCTGCTTGCGTACCGTAAGCCCCTACACCACCAGAATTACCGGTGACACCATAACCAGCGCGTAGCTTTAACTCCGATATTTTGCTTTTCAATGGCGCAAAGAACTGCTCGTCGCTCACACGCCAGGCAAAAGCTCCTGCTGGAAATACATCCCATTTGTTGCCTTCGGATAATCGAGAAACACCATCCCAACGGCTGGAAATGGATAGCAGGTACCGGCCTTGATAGTTATAGTTGATCCGACCTACATAAGACATTGACTGTGAACCAATATAAGAAGAGCGGATTACAGACGTTGTGGCCGCACTCAGGTTGTGGAAAGAATAGGAGTCAAGGTCGAATCCCGATCCGCCCGCATAGGCCTGCTCTGCTTGGTTTTTTGACCATGATGTGACTCCAGTAAGCGCAAAATGATGATCTTCACGTAGGTTAAATTCATAATTCAGGATATTTTCCCAACGGTAGTTGTAATTTCTGTCATTGATGATAACAGCTGCAGGCAATTTGAATCCAGCCTCCGGATTTGCAATTGACTGCGAGCCAAAATATCTTCCCGTCCGTTGAGAGCCAATCGTCGCACCAAAAATTGAACGAAAGGAAAATCCTTTGACCGGCGTAAAATCAAGATAGGCATTGCCCGCAAAATAATTGTTCAGGATATTATTTTTATACTGATCCTTAATCTGATCGGATAAAGGGTTGGTGACTCCGTCCACTGGAATATGATTGATATTACCGTCGGCATCAAAAGCATCACCTAAAGGCAAAAAGGTCAAACTGTTACCGAATACATTTTGTGCAGCCTGGTTATTATCCTTATACGTATACTGTAAATTCGTACCTACTTTAAACAGGTCAGAGAGTTTATGATCAATATTTGCTCTTACTGCGTACTTTTTACTATTATCATTTTTGATAAGGCCTTCTTCATCGTTATAGTTGAGCGACAAAAAAGCTTTTGTTTTTTCATTCCCCCCGTTCACTGAAAAGCTATAGTTCTGTTGGATTCCGTCTTTTAAAACCAGGTCCATCCAGTCTACCCATTTGCCATTTTCATAAGCCTCTAGCTGTGCAGGATTTTTAAAAATATTATTGGCAAATTCCGGATAGTTACCATGCTCACCCCGATAGGCTTCCCTTTTAAGTTTCATATAATCGTCTCCCAGCAATCCATGGGGATATTTGGGGAATCCATTATACCCAAAATAGGAATCAAAATTCACAATCGCTTTACCGGCTTTGCCCTGTTTTGTCGTAATAATAATTACACCATTTGAACCCGCTGAACCATAGATTGCCGTCGACGAGGCATCTTTCAGAATGTCTATGGATTCGATATCGCTGGGATTTAAACTCGTAAAATCCCCTGGAATACCATCAATAATATAGAGCGGATTATTATCACCACTGAAAGACCTATTGCCCCGTAGGCTCGCACCGACATTGGCTCCTGCACGTCCGGATGATTTAGTGATATCTAGGCCGGAGACCTTTCCCTGAAGGGCGTCCATCACATTGGCTGTTGGCGTCATCATAATCTCTTCGGATTTAACGGAAGCTACGGCGCCGGTTAGATCCCGACGTTTGGCCGTTCCATAACCGATGACAACGACTTCCTCCAGTGCTTGTTCATCTTTTCTTAATACAACATTGGCACTATTCCCAACTCTTACTGTTAATAAATTTTCCGAATAGCCCATCGAAGTGATTTTGATGGTGCCACTATCCCCTGTTATTTTAAGTGTAAATTCTCCCATCGCGTTGGAAGAGGTAGACTGCGTCGAGTTGACCACTGTTACAGTAGCGCCAACAATAGGATTTCCCTGCTCATCCGTAACTCTACCTTTTATTTCTTTTTCCTGATCTACCGTGACTTTATAAATCGTAGTGGCATGTAACGCAGCATTGGAAATCAATGGACTTCCGAGTATAAAACTGCTGCAAAAGAGCATTAACATCGGATACTTTGAACCGGAAGCAGGGGCCCCCAATGTCATTTTTCCGAGATTAATCTTGTTTTTGTTCATAGTTGAGTTATTAGATTTAATTTGTTTAATATGGTTATTATTTTACTGTCAATTTAGCTGTTCATTCGTGAAAAATATCTAACTGTGCTTAGATCATAATTTGTTGGTCTCCCAAAGCCGAACGGATTATTACAGTGCAAGGCGTATCAGCTATTTTTTGAATAATTCCTAATGCTTTCCCTTTAAATGTTTTTCTGTTGGGACGATGCAATCCCCTTAGATCGGCCTGAAATCCATTGTCGGTTCCCAGAACTTTCGCATCCCCCTTTACAATGAACTCAATTTCCTGATCATTTAGCAAGACGGAGTTTCCTTCCTGATCCACCAGTTCTGCTGTGACAAAGTATAGATCACGGGATTCCCCTGTGGCATATTTTTCATGTTCTAAGGAGACTTTTACCCTATTAGCATCTCCCGCTGTACGCATACTTGTTTCCTGAACAACTTTACCATCTCGTTTTTTAACGACTTTCAATTCCCCCTTTTCAAAAGGCACCTTCCAGCTGGCGTGCAGACGATCTCCGGTTTTAGCTGAAGTTCCCAGACTCTTGCCATTGAGAAATAGTTCGACATCATCAGCCTTATTATAATAGGCCCATACATCTACACTATCGCCAGCTTTCCAATTCCAATGCGGTAAAAGATGAAGGACATCCTGGTTTGTCCATTCAGACTGATACATGTAGTACACATCTTTGGGAATACCAGCAAGATCAACAATACCATAATAAGAGCTTCTTGCAGGATAAGGGTAAGGAACAGGCTCCCCAAGATAATCGAAGCCGGTCCAGACAAATGTTCCCGCCAAAAAAGGACGGTTCTTAACCGCTAGCCAGGCTTTCTCATGGCTTGTACCCCAATAGGCAGCAACATTATCATAGGCCGAAACCGTAAAATCAGGATTACCATTGACGACATATTTGTCCTTTGATGATGCTGGCCACAGCTGAATCGTATCTTGCAATTTGTCATACACCCCTCTAGTCTGTAAGGCAGAAACAGTTTCTGATGCCAACAGCGGTATATTTTTAAATTCTACAGGTAATTTATCATAATCTTCATGTTTGTAGTTGAAGCCCAGTACATCCAAAGCCTCTGCCTGTGCGATAAAGTTCTTTACATAATTATTTTCGGTCAAGGCGGCTGTAACGGGGCGTGTTGGATCCAAAGATTTTACCAATTTGGCCATTTCTTGCGTTAAGGCAATACCCGTGGAGTCAAATTGCTCCCGGATTTCATTTCCGATGCTCCATAGAATAACCGAAGCATGATTACGATCTCGACGCACCCATGTTTCAATATCCTTAAGGTGTTCCGTAGGAAAGTCAATGTGGTAGTCGAACTTATTTTTTCGCTTTTTCCACATGTCAAATGCTTCGTTATAGACCAAAATTCCCATTTCATCGCAGAGATCGAGTAGTTCTTCAGCCGGCGGATTATGCGCAGTACGAATGGCGTTCGCGCCCATTTCTTTCATCATCACAAGCTGCCGTTTTGCAGCGGACTTATTAAAAGCAGCCCCTAACGCACCCAAATCATGATGCATGCAGACTCCTAAGATTTTTAGGGCTTCCCCATTGAGGTAAAATCCTGTTTTTGCATCAAACCGAATTGTCCGGAATCCAATTCGCTTTTCGATTTGATCTTCAATTGTATTATTTTTATTTAAAAGAGCGAGTTGTACACGATATAAGTTTGGCGACTTTGGATCCCACAACTGTGGTTTTTCCACTTGAAGTGATGCATCAATATATCCATCTTTGTCAACACCTGTTTTTTTCAACAGTATATTTCCTTTGGGATCCCATACTGTAATTTGATATTTATTCCCTGCAACGCCTTTAGGTCGCGCCAACTTCTTCAATTTAGAAAGTACTTTCAACTGCCCCAATTCACCATGTGTCTCGGGCGTGGTGATAAAAGTCTCCTGTTCATCGAGTTGTACTGCACCCGTCTTGATCAGGTAAACATCACGGTAGATTCCGGAACCTGAATACCACCGGGAGTTTGGCTGTTTACTATTGTCCACACGAATAGCGATCCGGTTGGGCTGATTCCCAAATTTAAGATGCGGAGTCAGATCCAGTATAAAAGAGAGGTAACCATTGGGCTTTTTCCCAAAATAAACACCATTAATCCATATTTCTGCATAACGGTAAACTCCGCCAAAGTACAACTGTATATTTTTACCCTGATCTGCGGTCGGTAGCTTAAACTCCTTACTATACCAGCCAATTCCGCCAGGCAATGCTCCACCGGCATTACCTGCTGGGTAGCTAGCGGAAAAATCAGCTTTGATACTCCAGTCATGGGGTAATTCCACCGATTCCCAAACTTGGGTATCCCCGTCGTTCAAGCGAAAACCGAGGTGATCCTGCAACGTAAAATGCCAGTTTTCATTAAAGCTGATTGTGGCACGTCCCTGTCCAGATACAAGTTGAAGCTGCAATAAAATGAGCATGGAAATAAAATAACGTAACTTCATATTTAAATGGTGATTTATAAGCACTACTTTCATTGCTGTCAATGATAGTAGTGCATGTTTCTTTATTCATTAATCTATATTGAGGCATGCATCCTGCCTTCGGTTTAAAAACTAACCTGACTCTTGCCCAGATCCTTGGAAGTTGCCACGGCAATACCACGGTTACCTTTACTATCAACGGCACAATAAAAATGATAAACAACTCCCTCCGTTTTCAGCACAAAAGATTTGTGGGCGTATTGCTGATCAAAACTTTCACTTGATTCAATCAGGTTGGCACCTTCCCAATCGGTCCAGTGGATTAAATCCTTGGATGCCGCAAAGCGATTGAATGCCCCTTTACGGTCTTTCCAGAATGCGCCAAAATAAAACATGACCCAAGTATTATGGATCCGCTGAATCATAGGGTCTCCCGTAATTCCTACCGGATGGTGAACCACAGGGTTCGGCTGGAACCTCTTCCAGTTTTCCATATCATCTGACACAGCCATACCGATACGTTCGTACCAACGAGTGGGTTTGTTGTTTGCCAAGGAGTCCCCTACGGCATTGTAATACATCACGAAGCGATGCCCCGTCTGTTTATTAGGATCCTCAATCACATAGCTTTTGAATAGCTTATGCCGATTTTCCCACCAGGAAACATCCGGATCCGTACTGGTCAACACGGGCTTGGACAACCGTTGCCATTCCACAGGTTGTGTTGGTTTTTTAGTTGTATAAGCCATTCCAATCGCCAGCGGCTCAGGTTCGTAACCAGCTGTGGAACCACCGAAATATGACATCCAGTATTTTCCAGCGTAGCTGTTGAGCTTATACTTCCCGCCCCATTTTGTATCTACCAAGGCATTGTATCCTGCTCGCTGCTTAGCATCCCAGCTGCCATCTGGTGCCACGGAGAGTTGTTTCCCCAAGGTCTTCCAGTTCAAAAGATCCGAGCTCTGCGCCAGCCAGGTCTCATAACCACTTCCATCAAACACAATATAGGTCATATACCAATATTTTCCTTCCTTATAAATGGTCGGACAATCCATCAGCTCACCTTTACGCTTTGGGACCAACACGAGCCCATATTTGTAAGGCGTCTTTACTTCTTCATAAATTTTTGTCATTTCCGCACTGGAAACTGCCGGAGTCTGAGCCTTTAATTTAGGGCCGACCAAAGCAATGGATAGCAATAGCATTAATCTTTTCATCTGTCTACTCTTTTTCTTCGTTAGTACAATCTGAACTATTTACGTTATTGTCTAATGGTATATTTTCCCGAACCCAATTGCAATTCAACATGGTTTTCTTTTACATTGACCGTTTGGGCCTCCATAGCCTTTCCATTGACCTGATAAGTTCCCTTTGGCAATACCAAGGTACATTGGCTATTGACAGGGATCTCCAACGTGTACACTTCCGCTTGTTCCCGGTTAAAATAGATCTTCCCATAAGGGCTTTCAAATCTTATTTCGCAATCCTTCAGCAGGTCCAGCATTTTGGGTTCGATTCGAAAATGTTTAAATGCGGTAGAACCTGCAGCTTGCTGTATGCCACCCAGACCGGTATGAAACCATTCCATCAGGTGTCCGAGCATAAAATGATTATTGGAGACGTTTGAAAGGCCCGCCCAGGACTCGGTCAGTGCCGTGGCACCTTTTCGCAGCTGATAACCATATCCGGGCCTGTCATCACGGTGATGCATGGCATAGATCAGATCATCACGGTTGTGGGCTTGCAACACCTGTAATAGGTAACGGTGACCGATATCTCCGGCTGTCAACGCCGTATCGTTTTGACAGACCGTTTTTGTTAATCTGTCAAAGACTGCCTGTTCGGCCTCCTGGGGTACTAAACCAACGTAGAGCGGCATAGCCAACGCCGTCTGACTACCGGAGCCGTAACTATGCCCCTTAGGTCGATAAAATTGCTGATTGAACGCTTTGAATACAGCCTGCTGTAACGTCTCAAATTTTTTGGCATCTTCTTTTTTTCCAAGCTGCGTAGCAATTTCTTTCATCAGTTTGAGGTCATAGTAATAGATTGCCGTAGCCGTGATTCCCGGGGTAGTCAGCTGGGAAACACCGGGACGCTCTGGTCCCAAATCATACCAGTCACCCAAGCCCTGTGTCAAAATATGCCCCTTCGCCTTTGTGCCCAAATAATCGATGTAACGGGTCATCATAGCATAATTATCGGCAAGAAAAGCCTTGTTTCCATACCAGCGATAGGCATACCAGGCCAGGATAATCGAGCTGCTCCCCCACTCGGGTGAGTCCCTGAACATATCGCCCCCCCAGTCAAACTGTACATATTCGGGCGCTATTTCAGGAACCAGACCATCCTTTGTCTGAGATTGTCGCATATCTCGCAGCGACTTGGCAAACAGGCGTTCAGCATCAAAGTTAAATTGTACCGAAGGCCCCATTAAATGTAGCTGCTCCAGCCAGCCCAATTTTTCGCGGTGTGGACAATCGGTAAAGACACTGACCATATTACTCTTAATGGCCCAATTGATCAATCCATGGATCTGATTAAATAGCGTATCGGAGCTTTGAAAGCTTCCTACCTGCGCCGTACTATTCCGGATATGGGCCAACTGTATCGCATCCATCCGAACCGCTTTGCTACCGGCAGGATGCAACTGAACTTCGGCATAACGAAATCCATAATACGTAAAACGTGGCTGCCAGGATACCGTCCCATCTTTTGCAAAAATATATTGATAATAATAGGGGCTTCCTGAATGTTTTTGACTAGGGCGTCCATCCGCAGTCAGCAATTCGGCCGGATACACTCGTACCGTATCTCCCGCTTGTCCGGTCATTTGCATGGTGACAATGCCTGATGCATTCTGTCCAAAATCATAGGTGATCCGTTTCCCCCCATCAGCCTGCTGTAATCCAACGGGTGCGAAGCGCTGCATAATTTTCACCGGATCGATATCCTGTGCCCGTAGATGTGGTCCATCCGTTATGAGCGCTTGCTGCCAGCTGCGGTCATCGTAAGCAGGAGCTGACCAATGCTCAGGCAAAATCCGTGCATCATAATCCTCGCCTCCATACATGCTGGAAAAAGTAATTGGCGACCGATGTGTTTTCCAGCCGGCATCACTAACAATGATTTCTTGCGTCCCGTCCGTGTAGGTATTGACGATCTTAAGTTTAAGCTTTGGCAGGCCAAAAGCCACTTTATGTTTTTGAAATCGGCCTTTAATTGGTGGAATATAATAAAACCCATTTCCTAATAGGGCTGCGATCGTATTCTTTCCCTGTCGCCAGGCTTCTGTAAGATCGTAAACTACATAATAGGCTTCTTTATCGTATTTCGTCCAGCCCGGCTGTAATACCGCATCATCTACCCGCTTGCCGTTCAATAGCAACTCGTAATGTCCCAGGCCTGCCACATAAGCGATTGACGAACTGATTTTCTTTTTCAGCTGAACCGATTTCCGGAAAACCGGAAGGTCATAACTTTTATCCAGGCGGAGCTTACTGGAGCTTAGTGGCAGTGGATTGACCAACGAATCCGGTAATATATCTTTTGCAATCCACTTTGCATTGCCCCAGTCTTGGGCTTGCAATAACCCTGTGTGGAACCGTTGCACCGCACTTGTGGCCGTCTCCTTTTTATTATCACGAACGTGTATCCTGATGTAATAACTTGTACCTGTAGCTAAAGGATTTCCCTGGTATAACAAATTTAGGGATTGCTCTGCCGCTACCCATTGGGAATCCCAAAGCAAATCCTGCTTCGCAAAACGAGCACTTTTACTGACCTCGATACGATAAGCCTGTTGTTGCACATCAAATTTATCGCTGTGCAATTGCCAGCTAAATGAAGGCTTTAATGTATTTATACCCAATGGGTTTTCGCGTCCTTCTATCAAAACACGCGTTACTGATAACTTGGCCATACCAACTAGGGGCATAGCTAGCAATAACAGGAAAATGCTTCCTAAAACGATTCCCTGTTTTAAAATATTCTTCATTCTTTTTCTTTTTTCCCCGACTGTATTCATAACCAACGATTAGGGCGATTCCGTGATGACACGTACGCGATCTTGTATCAGCCCCAAAACATTGGTTGTTGAGATACTGGTATCTTTACACACAAAAACACTATTTTTAATCTTGATATTTTTAGCATCCTTAATCGACAAATACTGGTCACCACGTCCAAAAACGCGATCAATAGATACGTTTTCCAAAACAGACTCCGGAATACCTTCGATCTTAATACAATTTTTAGCCGCATCAATATAGATATCCTTTATTTGGATATCCGAGAAACGTGGTGTCAGAGCGTTCTTCTGAACTTTAAAATCACGACTAGCCTGATTGCCCACATGTTGGGCTTGTCCCAACATATCCCAGCGTAAAGCTGATTCCACCTCCTGCATCCGGATACGCTCAAAGTAAATATCAGATCCGCCACCACCCCGTGGCCTTCTGGTCTTAAAACGGATACCAACATTGGTTTTTCCAAACACACAATCATGGACATACACGTGCTTGGCCATGCCGGCAGTCTCACTACCGATCGTAAATCCACCATGACCTTTTTCCGAAAAACAATAGCGGACAACAATATCCTGCGAAGGTCTGTTCACCCGAAGTCCATCATACCCACGTCCTGCTTTCACGGCAATGCAGTCGTCGCCGGTATTCAGGGTACAGTACTCCACAAGTACACGGTTGCACGATTCAATATCGATCCCATCCCCACGTGGTATACCCATTGACTGTATATGTACCCCACGGATCACGACATCCTCACAATAAGTGGGCACGATATTCCAAAAAGCGGTACGCTCGAGCGATACACCTTCAATCCAGACCCTTTTGCAGTTAATAGGTGCTATGAGTGCCGGTGGAAAGATAAAATCTGCGGTCCTTCCATCGTAGATCCGCTGCTCGACAGGCCGCTTACTGTCGACAATATTTTCAATGACGTCATGCGTCATGGTTTTATTCCGGACGCTGCCTTCACCGGGGCCAATAATTCTACCGGATCCCGTGATGGCAATGTTTTCTGCCCCATTGGCATAAATACAGGCTCCCAAACTATATAATTCTACCCCTTCGTTCCGTGTAAACACTACTGGAAGAAAGTCCTCAATTTCACTTTCAAATTCTAATACTGAACCCGCATCCAGTTGTAGATTAATATGGGATCTCAGCGTAATCCGTCCGGTATGATGATGCCCTTTCAATATCAAAGTCCCACCACCCTGTGCAGCAAGCTGATTGAGCTTACCCTGAATATCGTCATTCGGCAATACCGTATCTTGTCGCATCGGAAATGTTGGCCGCTGGACATTCCATGTCGTAAAAGGGGATTGCACCTTTTCTGGCTCAGCGGGCATCTGTCCAGCCCCTACTTGATCGGCACGCAAAAGATTCTTATCCAGTTGCTTTTCAACCAGAAGACTTCGACATCCCTGCATGCCCATTACTACTACGACAAGCGATATTATCCAGTTTAATTTCATTGAAACAGCTGTTTTACGTAACGTGTATTTGCACCAAAATTTTCTTTGACGGCACGTGGTGATAGATTAGCATCGCGAGATCGCTCGATCACGAGCCAACCGCGCCAGCCCATACGGTCCAAGGTCCGTTTTACCAAAGGCATATTCAGTCGTTTGTTGTTTTCGAGCCATACACCATCTTCATCCGTACAGTGAATCTGACAGATCCGCTTCTTTCCTAAAATAGTCAGCTCCTGAATCAGATCACGCCCTTCTTTCAACGGATTGGAAAAATTAAAATAGATTTGAATATGTTTGGACCCAATTTCCTTTAAAAGATCAACCTCAGCTTTTGCATCCAATGCTGTTTCAATCCCGATGATCACACCGGCCTTTTTTGCCATTTCACCTACTATACGAAGACGCTCGACGATAGCAGGTCGCAGTTCGGGATATTTAACCAAGTCGCATGTCACGCCTAAGGGCAAAAAAGCCACTTTAATTCCCATTTTCTGACAAGTGTCCAAACAATCCCCTACCATCTGCTGATAAGTCGGCCGCGTAGCAAAAGACTGTGCATAAAAGCCGGTCATGGCCAACGAACAGATCGTTATTCCGGTTTCCTTTGCTTTGTCAAGAAAGGCCTTCCGTTGCGCAGGATCGCCCAACTTACTATCAAAAGTAATCCGGTTGCCCAATCCGCCCATATCAACTTCCAACCCATCCGCTCCTATTTCTTTTGCCAGGTCAAATGCACTTAGTTTTTGCCGCTTTAAAATCATCAGATCAATTACGGCGACATTGTAACGCTGCTTAGGTGCGGCAAAGACAGCAGAAGGCAGCGCTGCTACACCAATTAAGGCCAAGGTATCGCATATAAATTTTTTTCGGTTCATCATAGTTCAATCTGATATGATTTTAACAATGCTTTCAATTGTTCCATCCCACGAATCGCGTTTTTTGGTAAGTTTTCCCCCTTCTTTCCAAAACTGTATAATAATTCCTCCGGCTCGATCTGAATACCGGTCTCCGCGATGATATCGGCAGCTTTAGCTTGATCTAAATGAAAATGATCGAGCAGGAATTTGTAGAGTGCCTGCCTTTTGTTATAGCCAAAATCATGGCCTTCATCGGGGAAATGTGCGTGTTGCACCTGATTTTGCTGCCCATAATAACCATAAATATGTTGCAGGTATGGAAAATCGTTAATAGCGGTCTCCTTCGTCCAATCCTGTCCATCGGAGATGATCAGCTGTGGTTTGGGCGCTGTCATCGCAGCCAGTTCGACATTATTGGTCCCGCCACAGACAAAATGTACGGGCAGTCCACTCTCACAGGGGCAGCCACCAAAGAAGTAGGAGGACATTGCCACGACAGGGGCGACCAACGTAAAGCGATCGTCTAAAGCAGCCATTAAAATACTGTGACTACCTCCACCCGATCCGCCACTAATGCCTATCCTGCTTCGATCGATCTGTGGTAAACCCATGACATAATCTAAAATACGCGCTGCACCCCAGGTCTGCATCAACATAGCCTCACTGCTACGATGATCCGTCGACGCAAACTGTAATAGGGATTCGCCCCAGGCAAATAGGTCATAGCTTACAGCCATACAGCCCAGTCGAGCCAAGGTGATAAATCTCTTCTGCGCGTCCGAACGATAACGCTGCTGCGGCCAATGGCCATCAGGAGAGAGCACCACAGGTATATTTTTCTTTTGCTTGAGCGGCGAATAGATACTGCCATTGATATAGACTCCCGGTATAATTTCTAAGGCAAAATTCTGAACTTGGTAATCCGCATAGCGACGTACCTTGCCCAGGCGAATCGGTTGATTCGGTATACTTTGCAGCTTATCCCAGTACATCGCTTGTCTCAACGCAACACGCAATTGATCTCTTCTCTTTTCCCAACTTGCCTGATCCGTATATTTTTTGGACAGTAAGCTCAAAAAATCCCAACCCTCCTGTGGTTTCCAGCGGTTATATTCGTATGATTTTAATTTATAGGTATCGGGCTTGGCTTCCTCCTGCAGTTTAAAACCCAAGGGATACAGCAAATTGATTTCTGTGCCCACAAGATCTGCCCTAAACTTCCAAGGTGCGTAGTCCACCATAATGTCTTTGACATTGCGTGGATCATATTTGATCTTGACCTGATACCGTTCTTGCATCATTGCCAGAACTTTTTCCAGGGGTTGCTTAAATTTATGTTCATAATTGAGTAAGCTGTCCTGCCCCTGGACAACAAGCGAGACAAAAAACAAGCAGACTGCACAGACGAACTTAATCTTCTTCCTTAACATATGCATTAGGGTCTGGTTTTTTATATCCTTTTTTTGTTGGCCAGATGCCGTCCTCAATTGGGATTAATTTCACTTTCTTCGGATCTACGACGACATGTTTCATTTTCTTTCTACGCCAGGTGTAGCCAAAATGCAGTAGCCCATCTTTCGTTTGAATCACTGCAGGATAAGAATACTGACTGATCGGCGAATCCTCGAGTATAAGTGCGGCCTGCCACTGCTTGCCATCTTTGGAAAAAGCCACATTCAATGGTGTACGCGCCCCTTTGGCTAAGTTACCTTCCGGAAGCACGTGGTTATACACCAATACATGCCGTCCGTCTTTTAGCGTTACGGCATCCGTACCCGAATTATTATTGGGGAGCGTCGTTTTTTCCAGTGGGGTCCAGTGCTCACCCCAGTCCTTTGACCAGGATGTCACAACCGCACGGTTGCGTGTGCGCGCTAATATTTGCAACTGACCATTTCCGTGGTCAAGTATGCTCGGTTGTATGGCATCCAGATTATCCGCGCCACGGGCAATCGGCCCTATTTTACGCCAGGTCTTACCAAAATCCGAACTCGCCTCAAAATGTATGTTCCAACCATTTCCTTCGGTGCTTGAAGGACTCAGCAAGGTGCCATTTTGCAAAAGAACAGGCTTATTTTTCACCGGTCCAATAAAGCCCTCAGGCAACTTTTCGGCAGCAGACCAGGTCTTACCGCCATCTTTGGAGCGTTTGAGCATGCCCCACCATTCCGATGGTTTAGGCCCAATTTTATAGAATAACAAGAGATCTCCGTTAGGTATTTGATATAAAACTGGGTTCCAGGTCGGCAAGCGCTTGCCATCCGGTTGTACACCATCCGCTGCCGACACCGGCGCTAACCAGTTTCCGTTTTCAAATCTACTCACATAGATCTCCACATCGGGATGACGTTCTTTCGTTCCACCAAAAAAGGCATAAACCAAACCTTGATCGGTCTCTGCCATGGTAGCGGAATGACAGGAAGGGAAAGATGCTGTATCATAAATAAACTCATCTTTTATGACCCCTTTTTGCCATTCTTTTAATGTCGGATTTTGTCCGTAAGAACTCAAGGAGCATAAAAACAATAGGGCTGTTGCCAATTTGATCTTTATCTTCATCTGTTTATCGATAATTTATACGTATGCATCTTAACTGGTTTTTCCCCTACCAACGCATACGATGTTTGTTTTTTATTGGAATTGATTTGGTAAACTCAAGTCTATTTCTGTTGCTTTTCTTTTTCGGCTTTTACCTTTGCCACATAATCTTTGAATAATTGACGCCAGTTGCGGCCGTTGGCATTTAAGTAAGCCTCACATTTATTTTTGTAAATTTCAAAAATGGCAGAAACTTGCTTAATCCCTTTATAATCTATTGCTTTTTCGCGGGCTTCTTCTAAATTTTTACGGATGGTCTGTTCCTCAACTGCTGTCAGATCTGGGACAATTGCCTTATATCCTTTTAAGGTGAAATCAACTTTTCCGATCGTGTATTTGTCCAAGATAAAAGCAACCTGTTGCTCTTCAAGCTCTTGACGCAAACCAGCCATCAAGTTGTTGTGTATAGAATCAGGCTGCGCTGAATCTGCAATAATGGAACGGTCCATATCACTTAATTTTTCGCCCGTGTACGGATTTATTCCTGCTGGAACAGTACTAAACGGATGGCTATTGTGCCACTCTTTCACGGCTATCAGATGACTAAAGATCAAGCTTTTGATCTTTTCTTCTTTTGCCGGATTGGCAAGCTTGAGCTCTGCAATCCACTCCTGCGATTTTTTCTGCTCCGTTGAATTGTCCTGCGCATACAGGCTCCTCAGCAGTAGACTTAGTATAAAAATTGATAAGACCTTTTTCATATTGTTATAATTTAATGCTGAACTGGTAATCTCCGGATCCAATCATAAACCAAGTGCCTAATTTTTCCTGTCGTAGGATCTGAATATCTTTATCGTTTTTTAATTTTCGGTTGCTTTCCAGGATAGATGACAGTACCGTTGTGGGCAGATAAATCTCTGCTTTGGTATTGGCCGGAATAGAAATCTGCCATTCAAAAAGCGATTTGCTTTTGCTCCAATTGGATTGAATGGTTCCATAAACACTTTTGTAGCTTGCATCCACATGATCCAACCCTGCTACGACCTGCGGTTTCATGACAACAGTCTGAAAGGCATGCTCCTTTGATTTGATACCCGCCAAATCCTCATAGAGCCATACCAAGAGATCGCCCAACATCATCACATGATTTTGTGAATTCATCTTGGGATGGGCTGTATTGCCATTCCACAACTCCCAAATTGTTGTGGCCCCATTTTCGACCATATAACCCCAGGAAGGATAGGTCTTATTGGTTGCAATTTTATAGGCAAGATCCACACGACCTATTTTGGTCAGCGTGCGCATAATCCATTGTGTTCCGATAAGTCCTGTACTCAGATGCCCCCGATTTTCTTTTTCGACAATTTCCACAATCCGGTTGCTGAGCTTTTCTTTGTTTGTATCTTCGACTAAGCCAAAAGATAGCGCCAATAAATTATCAGTCAATGAATTGCTACCATAATATCCTGCATCGTGATAGAACGCGGCATTAAATGCTACTCTCATCTTCGCTGCACGATCCAAAAAGTTAGCTTGATCCTGTTCGTTGCCGACGAGGACACTAAATCGGCTCATCATTTGTAGCAAATGATAGTAATAAGATGTCGCTATCAATGCGCTTGGATATTTTTTATCGGCGATCTTTCCTCTTCCGGCTTCGACGGTTACCGGTGGAAAGCACCAATCTCCATAACTATCTTTGGTAATGATACCACCATGGCCTGTATAACGGGCCTGCATATAATCCATCCATTTTTTCATGGCCGGATAATGTTTTTCCAAAATGCGCAGATCGCCAGTCTGCTGATAGAGCATATCGGCGATAAATAGGTATGTTCCTGGCCAGCTGATATTATCACTATAGTAGCGCCAGAAGGCCGGTGCAACATCCGGTAACGCACCATCTTCCTTTTGGGACAGCCGAATATCTTCGAGCCATTTATGATAAAAATTGGCGTTATCAAAGAGGAAGTTCTCACCGTATGCACTAACTGGACGGTCCCCCAACCAGGGCTGACGCTCATTGCGTTGTGGACAATCTACCGGAATACCTTTGTAATTGGAAGCGATACCCCACCATGCATTTTGATGGATCTGATTGATGAGTGTGTTGGAAGACACAAAAGTTCCCGCATCGGGTATATCGTCGTAGACAAAGCGGCCAACAAAATTACTTTTTGAAGCTATACCCGGATAGCCGCTGACTTCGACATAACGAAATCCATGATAGGTAAATCGCGGCTCCCAGGTTTCCTTTCCGCCACCTTTTAATACATAATGGTCCGTTGCTTTCGCGTCACGTAAATTGGTCGTAAATAATTCACCTTCTTCCGTCAAAGATTCTGCAAAATGCAGTGTCACCGCAGTTCCACGCGTACCGGACACCGTCATCTTTACCCAACCCGAGAAATTCTGTCCGAAATCAAGGATGTATTTTCCTTCGGACTTTTTGACGATCGAAACTGGTGCCATATCTCGCATCACCTTCATACCTTCCGACTGCGCTTCATAATTGCCACCGGGCTCCTGCACAAAAGCAGCCTTTAACCATGTTTTATCGTCATAATCCGGATTTGCCCAACCCGTTAGTTCTTTTCTGGCATCATAATTCTCACCGTCATATTCGTTATTTGCCGTTATGGGTCCTTCGGTCGTTCCTTTCCACGAATCATCGGTCTTAATGACCTCTGTTGAACCATCCGTATAAGTCAGCATAAGCTGCATCTGCAATTTTGGGAATCCAAAGGTTTTTACTTTATAAGGTTTTGTTTGACGCATGGCATAAAACCGTCCATTTCCCAAAATGACACCAAGCGCATGTTTACCCTGCGAAAGTGATTTTGTTACATCCAAAACATTATATTTAATGCTTTTGGTATAATCCGTAGGCACTGGAGCCAGTACTTGATCCCCTATCTTCTTGCCGTCAAGATATAACTCATAAAGTCCGAGCCCCATCACATAGGCTGTAGCCTGTTTTATCTGCTTGGTTGTTGTAAATTCCTTTCTGAAATAACGGGCAGCCAATTGACCAGTCTTTTCATTGTCTGATGGGAAATACTGATCAAAACCAATCCAGCGTCCTGTCCAATCCTTGTAATACAGCAGTCCCATAGTCCAACCAGCCGGCTCAGACCAGCTACTTTCACCCTTATTCGTATACACTTTTACTTTCCAGAACACTTCCATGCGGCTCTGCAGAGCGCTGCCTGCATAAATAACATACGTGGAATTATTCGAAAGTTGTTTCCCAGAATCCCAAAAATCGCCGATATTCTGATCCAGTTTTTCTTGTGAGGAAGCAACAAGTACCTGATAGGCTTCTTGTCGGATAGACCGCTCACTGCCCTGCAATTGCCAGCTCAGTCTTGGAGCAATGACATCTATACCGATCGGATTCGAACGTAATTCAGTCCGCAGGTTTGCAACAGTGATCTGTGCTGTAGCTTGATGCCACAAGATCGACAAGAAGACCATTACAGTAGATATGACAGTTCCTGCTTTCATTAGTTTTCAAAATCAAAATAGAGGACCATATGCAGCGCCCGGCTCGGTTCCTTCTCAAAATCGTAGTAAACGTGCTTCATGCCCATAGGCCCGGTCGTTTCTGGCTTTTGTGTTTTCGTGCCGATGGCTGAAATACCATTCATAAAAGAAATATCGCCTTTCGGAAAAGTAGGTTCCATGTTTTTCCATTCGGTATCTTGCTGTTCTTTTGGCGTATATAAACGCAGAAACACATCCTCCCGATCTGTAAATACGCGGAAACTTTGATCCTTTCCGATAAATTTGGTCCAGTACATATTGGCATGGTACCCTTTAAATTCGGGATATTCGAATGGCGATTCGCCCGTTGCCGTGTTATTGTACTTCTTTTTCCAAACGCCAAACTGATTCCCTTTCATCCGATTTTTCCAAACCCGATAAGGGCCCATTCCTCGATATTCAACACCTTCGATTTGATCTTCTGGAAAATCGAAATTCACCCCAACAAAACGTGTAAAATAACTTTCAGGAAAATATTGAACATGCATTTTCAACTGTCCCGAAGAAAGGATTTCCCAACGCAAGGTATTGTAACTATCTTTTTTATCAAAAGTAGATGCGATAATCACCTTTCCATCCTCACGGTCCAATTTGAAATTCTTATAATTTGTCGCCGCTTCCTGCAAAACCGGTCCGTTTTTGAAAGGAATTACTCCTTTGGCATTTTGAACCTGCTCCAGCAATCCGCTTGTCTTATTGATTTGATAGCTAATACCATTCGCTTTCACCAGATAGGCATTCGCGGTCTCCTGTACGGCAATCTCCCCTGTTCCATTTGGTTTCAGGAGGCTATTTACCACCTGATTCGGCAATGTAATTGGAAAGCTCCAGGTGAAGAGTTCCTGTTGATGCACATCTTTTGCGGTAATATATAAGACATCAAAGTCTTCCCAACCTGTAGGGAAATCAACTTTTAAAATCCCTTTATCACCGGGGCGGATATTGGGCGCGACAATCGTTCCTCTTTTTGTTTCCTTAACCTCATTATAACCGCCCAACTTTTTGAGTTCGTACGAAAATGCGCACTGACTAACGTTGGTAAATGAATATCTATTTTCAATATGGAACGAACCATCAAACCCTTTGGTAATTTCTCGTTTTTCAAAGAAGATAGGGCTCCATACTTCTTTAATGGTAAAGAAGCTTCCTTCCTTTTCGCCGTGTGGACCAATTATACCATCTGGGCCACGATTTCCGTCAGTATCTATGATACCACCTTTATCCGTCCTGACGATGCCCTGATCACGAAAATCCCACAAGAATCCACCCGCAGCAAGGGGATTGGCAAGCATCGCTTTCCAATAATCCTCCAACCCGGCACCATGCCCACCATCGTACATGCCATGCAAGAACTCAGTCGGCATAATGATATTATGCCCATGATCATAGGTACCAATACCATAGTTATATTCCCGGTAATGGGTTGTTTCAAAACCGTCATGTACGGCCCAAGGATAAATCACAGCACGTTTTTGAATATCCTCTTCTGCGAAGATGGGGTCAAAATCAGGATTATGCCCACCTTCATTCCCATTTGCCCAGAAAACAACAGACGGATTATTTTCGGATACGACCATCATCTCCCGCAATAATTTAGTGCCGACTTCCTTATCGTAGTGTCCGTGCCAACCCGCTATCTCGTTCATGACATATAAACCCAATGAATCACAGACAGCCAGAAAATGATTGTCTGGTGGATAATGGGCCATCCGGACAGCGTTCATATTCATTTCCTTCATGAGCTTCACATCGGCAATGCTAACTTCTTTACTCGTCGTCCGTCCGGATTCCGGAACGAACGCATGCCGATTGACCCCTTTGAATCGGACCTTTACGCCATTGACATAAACACCATCACGTTCTTTGACTTCTATAGTCCGAAAACCAAATTTTTGCTCCAGCTGGTGCTGTACCTTACCATTTTTCGACAAGGTAAATTGCGCTGTATATAAGTTCGGAAATTCTGCAGACCATAATTGCGGAGCTGAAAATTGTCCCTCGAGCCAATTGTTTTTGTCTGACAGCTTTGCTTTCAGCTGTTTTCCAAATTTCTTTCCTTTTGCATCAAGCAGTTGAACCGTAATTTCGTCCGCTTCTCCCGCTGTCGCTATTTTTGCCCGGAATGTACCATCGGCCTTTGCGTCCAATGAAACACGTTCAATATGATGCTGGGGCAAGGCCTCCAAATAGACCGGTCTAAAAATGCCGCCGAAAATCCAGAAGTCACCTTCCCGTTCCGCCGCATTCACCGACTTGTTTGCCGAATGCTTAGCAACATGGACCTCCAATAGATTTTCTTCGCCAAATTTCAATAGCTTCGTAATATCGTATTTGAAAACATAATATGATCCTTGATGGATAGCGCCGGCCAGCTTACCATTGATCTTGACTTCGGTATCGGTCATCGAACCTTCAAAAACTATCCGAACCTGCTTATCTTTCCAGGCATCGGATACATTAAATCTATATTTATAGTGACCGACCTCTTTGCCTTTATCAGCCTCTTTATTGAAGCCGTAATTATATTTCCCAAAACCCTGTTGTTCCCAGTTGGAGGGAACTGGTATTTTAGTCCATTTCCCAGCTTTCAAGCCTTCGGTCACATAAAAATCCCATAACACACCATCATCCTTTCCTGTTCCAGAGAGGTATTGGCTCGCTGTTTTTTGGGCAGATACATGCAATCCCATAGTCCCAAAAAAAAGTAAGGATAACGCTATTTTTGTTTTCAAGTTCATGATCGCTAAAGACTATTTCAATTTAATATGTTGTAATGGATTATTTGTTCTAAAAGGTGCGGCCGGCAGGTCAGCGGTATTCACCAGGTTGGGCTGGGCAGCTTCGTCCCATCCGAACCGGATCTGACGGATCTGTTGTACCTGGTCACTTTCAAGTACAACTGTCTGTCCGTTGATAGCAGCCTGTGCTGGATAAAAGATGCCATCCTCACCCGCAACTTCAAATGATGTTAAGGGCTTGCCGTCTACGGACTTTAATCCGGCAGCATGCCTCAATTTTACCCTCGCTTGTTTGCCTTGATATTTTACGGCCTGTAGTTCAGGACCATCGGCTACAATATTTTTATGATAGACATATTTTAAAGCTTGGAGGGCATGGCGACGGCCGATTTCCCACTTATAGTTTGGATGGAGATCGTGTGGATCATCGACCAGATCTGTCGTAATGATACGGGCTGTATGCGGTAGTTGGAGAACCAGATCCTGGGCTTCTCTAAACTCCGGCAACACTGTTCTCGGCATTCGGACATGACCTTTTTCGTCCAATGAATAATAGAATGGCGCAATCTCTGTAAAATAAAACGGTAATTTGGAATTTCCCCAAATGGTCCGCCAATTTTCGATCAGTGCCTTCATTTTATAACTGTAACTAATATTCTCTTTTAGAAAGGTATTGGATTCCCCCTGGTACCAAACAAATCCCTTTAAGGTATAAGGCGCCAAAGGTTCAATCATTGTATGAAAGAATTTACCGGGATCGCCTTCTTTCTTTTTATCTTTCAGATAAGGTGAACTTGTCCAATATTCTTCGGAGAACCAGGGCTCGATTCTGCTGCCGCTCACAGCTGATGAAATAATGCCTACAGGAACACCTAATTCTTGCTGTAGCGTTTTCCCGAAGAAATAGGCCGGTGCAGAAAATTGACGCAGTGCCGAATCCCGGGCTACAGCCCAGCCCTCATAATGGCCATCCGGCTTGGCCAGAAATTTTCGGCGTACTAAAAAAATTCGAATATCGGGATTGTTTGCTTCGGAAACTTCGTTTTTAGGGAAATATGTACCTCTCAACGGAGCTTTAACTTTCTCAATTTTACGCATTTGGTATTCCATATTCGATTGGCCCGAGCACAACCATACCTCACCGACCAAAACATCTTTAAGCTCAATCGTATTGTTTCCCCTGATGGTCAACGTCTGTCCAACCGCATTTGCCGGCATGGCTTTTAGTTCAACTTTCCAACGACCATTTTGATCGGCTTCTGTCGTCTTCAACTGGTTTTGAAAAGCTACGCTTACCTGCTCGCCAGGGCTCGCTGAACCAAAAATGGCGACCGGTTGGTTGCGCTGCAAAACCATGTGATTCGCAAAAATATTCGGCAATATGACATTCGCCTTTGCCGAAAAACCGGCTACCAATAAAGCTATATGTACAATAAACCGTCTCATTTATTTCAGCTTTTGAGCTTTCAACGAAGTAATCTGATAAGTGGCTTCTTTTACCGAAGCTCCCGCATTTTCGACATCAAAGTCCTGATCTGTTTCCGTATCCGCATTGGGAAACCTTCTGACATCGCCCGTACGGAACGACACTTTGCTCACATTACTGACCGGTTGGAAAAATAACTTTGTCCCTTTATCCTCTCCGTTAATGGCAACTTGATAAGAGCGGGTGCTCACATCGAAAGTCAATGCAAAGTGATACGTTTTTCCCTCCTCATATTTCGTCAACGAAGCATTTCGGTAACCGGCTTTATTTTTTATAATGCCATCTTTATCCATAATAATTCTCGCAGCTGCTAAGCCACTATCATTCACCAACTCAATCTGTAAAGAGCCGTGATCATTTTGTTGTGGCGTTACGGTAAATTCAATGGTGCCTTTTTGTGCCGATTGAATCACACGATCTGCCTTCGCATAGTCAAAAGGATCTTTATCACGCAAGACCAACGCTTTTCCTTCAACCTTGGCACTTGCCCACAATGGACTATAAATATTCCAGTTGTTATAGGCTTGTCCTGCATTTTTCGCAAAATCATCGTTCACGGCCTCTTCTACGGTAGACTTGATCGGAACAGGTACAACAGCAGTCCAAATATCTTCTTTGTTCATACTGTACGTCAACCACATGTTACGATCGGGAACCATGCCATTTCCTTCGACGATACCACGAACATATTGCGGTCCATAAGACTTATAGTTACCGCCATAACGCATTGTGGTGATCTCACCGTTAACCAATAACAAATCGGTATAGTTCAAACCATCATTGCTGGTTGATACGGCTAGGGGCCATCTGAATTCCGATGGGTTATACACTGTTGCGTAGCGTCCGTCGGATGTTTTTTGTCCCCAGATTTTTGCATTGCTGTTCACAAATCCGGGGGCGCGCAACGGCGAGTATTGCCAGGTTTTTCCATTGTCCTTACTCACCGATGTCAATGCATGCTTCCATAAACCGACGACCCTTCCATCATTGAGATGATAAAAGGAAAACGCTTTTACCGGACGCTGCAAAGGAATTAATGGATCGTTTCGATCGGACTCCTCTACCCATTGCTGCATCATGAGTGGCGTGCCCAGCAATTCGTCACAAGCTTGTATAAAGGCCTTATCCGTGCTTTTTTTATAAAAAGGATATTTGGCCCCCTTCTCATCGAAAGAGGCATTGAAGTGAATAAAATAGATTGGCCCAAAGCTACCATCTTTGTGGATCTCCCGGACGACACGTCCGAGACCATTCCCATCATTTGGATCGTCCTTGGCATCCAGGGCTACACCGTAATAAGCAAGCGTCAGCAATTTATCATTCTTTGCATGATAAAAGCCCATACGCTGGTGCATGATTGCATACAGGTTTTTTCCGGCCTTATCAGTTCGTCCCGGCTTGGTAAAGCCTTCTGGAACCAGATAAGTAGGGAATAGATCTATAGGGCTGGACCAATTGCGACCATCTTTTGATGTTAACAACAAGGTTTTTCCTTCCGCGATATGCTCCCCCACAGGATTGCTCAGAAACTGTAAATAATAAGTATCATTCCAATACGCTAAAAAAGGCTGATGGTTATAGGTAAAGGGATGTCCGCCGGCCAATTCAGGAAATTCTCTGTTTGCTCGAAATACCTGGATATTGTGCGTACCCACAGCAGGTGTCAGCTGTCCATGGTGATAATCCACATTGGATAATGTCTTTCCTATATACCGTACCGTATCTTGCTGTGCTACCACCTGTTGCACTGTAGCAGCCAGCGATAGACTGACTAATACTGATTTGATCGTCATATTATTTCTTTTTGGCTTCATCCCGAAGCAAATTTTTTAAATCTTTATTGGACGCTTTGAAGATCGTTCCATGTTTATGCCCTTCTGGAACGGAAATCTTGTCGTTGATTTTTTCGAAGACCTTAAAATCTTTGGTGGACACAGCCTCATAGCTTTTGCTACCATATGAATCGAAATAGATTAACCATTGATCCTTGACTTTAAGCACCGCAGGTCCCTCACTTAAATACGGCGAGAAAGGCTCAGAGATCTGCTGAAATGGCCCCAATGGATTTTTCGCAAAGGCCACCTTTAGATTTCGATTGGGCCGCGTATTATCCTTTAATACAAGCACATAATCCTTTTGCTCTTTTTTGACAATGACCGCATCAATGATACTAAAGCCCGGATCGTTAAATAATTTCGTCTCCGTAAAGGATTTAAAATCCTTTGTTGTCGTATAGTACATGCGGTGATTGTTTTTCTCTTCTTCTACGCCTTTTGCGAAGCGATAAGGAATGGTGGAAGCCCAAATAATAATAAACCGGTCATCTATATCATCATAAAATAACTCTGGCGCCCAAACATTGACGGTGGTTGCTTCTTGTTGCATCACTGGAACGATCTGTTGATTTTCCCAATGGATCAAGTCTTTTGAACGTGCGTAGCCGATTCCTTCATTTCCCTGCCAACCAATGGTCCATACCAAATGATAAATACCTTGTTTATCCCGTATCATCGACGGATCGCGCATGATTTTCTGTTTTCCTAATTTTGGTTTTAAATAAACCCCATTAATCGCATTCCAATGGTAGCCATCTTTGCTATACAGATAGCGCAAACCTTCATTGGCGGGTTCGTGGAACGAGGTAAATAGGTAAACATCCCGCTGACAGGAAGCCAAGATCGATGCCACACTAAATAAAATAAACAATTTGACCAAATTCCTCATTAAATGCTATCTAAGATCAATACCCAGTCGTTTCCATCTTTTTGTCCTCCCTCAGGCACAAAAGTTTGTACACCTTTATTTTCAAACTCTCCGATCACTTTGGTCGACCCATTTCGGGGATCAAACCAGGACGCTTTTACTTTGTCCCCATTGATTTTTCCCATATTAATTTTCATTTCCCTACCGTTGTAATTGTAGATAAATGCGCAATTCCCAGTTCTTGTCGCTAGTAAACGATTGTATTTATCACCATTATCCGCAATTAAAGACTGATCGGGAACACGATCAAAATAATTGTCTCTTGACAGCATAAGCTCCTTCAAAAATTTCATTTGTGACGCACCCGGCGCATTGATTGCCGAACTCCATAGCTCATCCGAACCATAGGCCGAGGTGGAATCTTGCTTCCCATGCATCTGCATGACCGAATTTTGCCCATAGGTATAACCAAATGCACCAGCAAATACAGACCAATAGCCATATCTTCTGACGTCAGCATCTTTCCAGCGCGGTTGGGTGATATCGTGTAATCCCTGTGGGATGCCTTCATAAGAAGGTTCCCCGTCGATCGTTGGTTTAATGGGTTTTATATCCCAGTCGGCTGCCATAAACTTCCAGTTATCCTCGCCATAATGTTTCTGTTCATTCGCGGAAGTATCCTGAGCGTAGGTACGGTGTCCAGATTGCACCATATTGAAATCCAGCCAGGGTCTATCGTGGAACCAATCCGAAGAAGCCGTTCGTCCTCTAGGATGAAAAGTCATTAAATGGTTATGATCGATCGATTTTATTGTTTGGCCGATTTTCTCCCACACTTCCATCTTATCTGATCCCTTAATATCACCACCATTTAACCAAATGATATTCGGACGGTCTTTCCACCTTTCCGCAAGAAACGTGGCATATTTTTCTGCTTGCTCAGCTGATACTTTTCCATCCTTCACCGGTGATCCCCAAACCGGGACCAAAGCAACATAGAGTCCCTTTTCAGCTGCCTTATCAATAATGTAATCGACATGATCCCAATAATCATACGCTGTTGCATTATCCGGATTGTTCCCTTCGGTCACAAGCGGTCTCGAAATATCTTTGTTGACAAGCGAAGAATCACCATAACTATTTACGGAAGGAACGGTATGCAGGACCATGGCCTGGATGACATTGAAACCTTTTTGTTTCCGATCCTCCAGGTATTGCTCCGCTTCCGCCCGGTTCATCTTGTTGAAAAGCAACCAGCCCGTATCGCCAAGCCAAAAGAAAGGTTTCCCATCTTCGGTCATGATATACCTACCGTTTTCCGAAATTTTCAAAAGTGTGGGGTGCTTCGCCTCTTTATTGGACGTACACGAAAAAAGTGCTCCTGCAACTGTAAATAGTATAAGTTTCTTACGAATAGACATGTTGTTATTTCTTATTTAGCCAAATAATTTCTGGCTCTTTTGTATAATTGCTCAAATGAATATGCTTCCCGAGATTGATCTTCTCTATTTTGATAATCGTTCCGTTTTTCGGATTAATGCGTGTCATTTCAAAACCACCTTTATAATCGGATAGATCAATATCTTCTGCATCGGATTTTTCCTTATAAATGATCAGACCTTGGCTACCTTTTAGCAACCAGGCGCCATTGATTTCTGTCGCTTTCATCGCCGATGCTGCACGGTAGAAATCGTTGTTTCCTATCTTAGGTAGGTTTGCCATAGAGCCACCTGCCATAAAAGATGCCCAAGCCATCGTTGGGTAGTTGTCAGCAAAGTATAATACTGCTTTATCCGGATATTTTGTGCGGTATTCGGATACGGCTTTATAAACGGCCTCCATCGATGTTTTCTTTGGTTTCAACAATCGTGCATGCTGACGCGGCGCCAGATTTTGCCCACCTTGGGGAGCATAGCTCTTTCCATCCGCTTGATAATGCCAGTAGCGGATATCAATGACCTGAATTTCTTTAGCACGTTCTTTATCGGCTAAAATAGCATCTTGTACATCTTTTGTTGCACTCAAACCAATAATTGGATTTTTACCTGTCTCCGCTTTCCATTCTTTGATTACGTCGACCCAAAACTGAACGAAATGTAAGGGTCCCGTATATTCGGCGCTGATCATCTGAATGACTCCCGAGTTATCTTTAAAGTTATCCAAGCATTGACGGATATAAGCGCGATGTAATGAACGACGAACAGGGTTATCGATATCGTAGAACTGTTCTGCCATGAAAATTCGTTTATTACCAGCATAAGGAACCGGTTCTGGAAATCCGACATTATTGATATTATTAGCTGCACGCCATGGGAAGTCCGCATAATGTGCACCAGCTTCGATAATATTATGTTGAAAATAATTTTGATGTAGCAATACCAAACCTCTTTGGTCTGCTAGATCTGCATATTGTTTCAAGCGTCCCCAGTAAAATTTGTTGTACTTTGTCAAATCATACTTAGACAGGCCGTCATAGGCTAACCCCTGACCACTACGTGCAAATGGCAATTCATAAAACGGAGGCCACACCTCCCCATTTATCCGACGGATACGCTCGTGGTCGTCCCTGCGGCGGTCATACCACAGTCCGTAGTTGTGATCAATAGCCAATACATTGTTTTGAAGCATGCTATCGGTCATGGCATCCAGGTCATCGGTGAGCCCATTGCCAATTTCTCCAGGGACATAGCGGGTGATATGTGGTTTTGCTTTCTCGGCGCCATATGGGCGAGCGCTACCATTCCACCAGGACACATCCGATTTCGCTCCCACGAGTACTTCATCGCCTCGGACCAACCAACCGTTCACGACACGCATATCAGCTTGTTTTTTCGGAGGAATGAGCTCTTTATAATCAATCTGATCAATGGTTTTTACCTTAGTTGCCGTGGTATTTAAGGTATAACGCTTGTTCGCCTCAGTAATAAAATCAACCAGCTCCATCATTGGGTTTATCGATTGTTTTGTCAACTCCATGGCAACACTGACGGGCGGACTACTGGACGCTTCGGTCAGCACCGGCAACAGTACCGCCCGCTCATCAGCAGCCGCGCCAATCCTTTCGCGCAACTGGGCATAATACAAACTTTTTGGCTTAATGTATTCATTAGATTGCTCCCAATAACCATTTCCCTGAAATTGAGACCAAATCCCAAAAGCCCAATTCTGTGCTGTTGGTGGTTGATAACACTCTACAAGTCCAGCTGTCGACTGCCAAAATACAGAATTTGCTGCCGACCATCCAGCTCCCTGACCATCTTGACCTCGGTTTTTATAGCTTAGTGCCTGCGCATCTATATCTGCATTGTCAAAAAGAACTCCCGACGCCCAGCTGTCTATTCCACCACTGAAACTGAAAGGCTCTACTGCTTGGCATTGGACAAAAGCATTTGGCCCTGCTGCCAGGTAGCCCACTGCAAAATCATGATATCCCTGCTCAGAATAAAGCCGCTGAAATAAGGTCTGTTGTCCCTTTGTGAAAAAAGTATATCTTCTTTGTCCACCGATTTCTGACACCGGGTCCCGAGAAATACAATCCTCAACAGTTAATTTTTGGGTACTTGCTAAAGCGTAAACGGCTGATCCTGCGAAATGCTGAAACTGCATGCGGCGCACCCATACGTTTTCCGCATTTTCAATAGTAATCGCCATCCAGCGATGGTCTTCGTCTTTCGGGTTATTAGCATTGAAAGCAGATTTAAGTGCAATATTTTCTATACCGACATTTTCGATTCGTCCTTTCCAAGTATATCGTTCGACGGTCGCCTGACCGTAATGTTTATCCAAGGCCGTTGTGATTGGGGCGTCGATCTCGATACGATTGCCTTTCACAGCGACAATCGTTCTATCCCAATGAACATCACGTTGCCCAGGCTTCCAACCCAAAGAAGTGATCCCGCCGCCGAAATGATCGGTACCAAGCTGATTAATCCAATCTTGCGTGGAAGGTCTTGTAATCCTAATTTTATCTCCAGCTTTATAGGAAGCTGCATGATCAATATCCAATACCCGCGCGTTGACAGGGACGTAAGCACTTGTTACGTTTGTCTTTTTTGCAAACGTGATATCGTCTTTTCCGAGAATACGGATGAGTGTTTCTCTTGTTGTTCCTTCACCAATGATGACAGTTCCATTTGTTGTGAAACCACTACCACGCAGAATAACACCTGAGGCACTTATTTTTAGAGAACCGGAAACAGAATAAACTCCCGCTTGTAAAAGCACCACTCCTCGTAATCCATCTTTACCCAACGGTAGCATTGACACATAGTTAATGGCAGCTTGTATACGTTGCGTCGCATCACCTGATTTTACAGGAACAACGACAGCAATCTGTCCTGTAGGAATAGCTTCGTTGCCTCCTTTATATCCTGCATAGGAAAAATCAGGAATTTGGTTTCCAAGCGAATCCGCATGGTAAACAAACTTTCCCTCATCCCATACCAAAGGACTATATGCCTTCATTTGTTGTGCATGTGCAGTACAGATGAAGGCATATAGTCCGAGACAAGAAAAGAACAGCATTCTTTTACTCATGGTTATTTTTTATTTTTTGGGCACGACGGCATCTAATGCAACAACCCCATTTAAATAATTCTCAATATTGGCATAGCCATTTTTAGCAATTTTTCTCGAATCGCCGGGATCATTGGGATTTAAACCCATGCTCTTCTCCACATTGTCAGGAATGCCGTCTTTGTCTGAATCTTGATAAGGTTCCCCCACATAAGTTGGATAACCGCCCACCTGCGCGATATCCGATATAATTCCTTGTTTGTAAGAATCTTCTGGGAGGCGTCGCTTAACATATGGTGATACAAATCCATGTTGCGCTTTCGTTGTATCATAATAAACCTTATTCTCCGACACTTGCTTAATGATCCGTTGATCAACAGCATCCTGTTTAGGCAAAAATGCACCAACATTTTTAAGTACATAGCTGTAGGCATCCTGTGCGGATAGTGTGGTCACGGGTGCCATTGGAAAAGCTTTATCCACGCGGATTTCTTTTTCACGGCTACCTACATTCGCTAGGTCTTCGATCTGAATTCCGCCAGCCCAGTTATTTTCAGTAACCTTTGGAAAACCTTCTACTACATTACCATGGGCATATACCTTTCCATACTGATCTTTAAACGCTTTATCTCTTCCAGACTCTGGCTTTAAGATCCGATAGGCAATTGGCTTATCTTTGGGGGTAATCGGCCCGGGTTTATAGTAATTATTGATAAAGTTGAATAAGGATTTATTGTCTCCGCCATCAGCACTTCGATTCCACCAGTTCCAAATGACATTGTTGACAAATCCAAAGTCGCCATACATTCCGATAGATGGATTCCGGCTAATATTTGAAGCCCATAGATTACGCATAAAGGTACTATTCAATCCGCCTATTGTACTTCCGAACGCGTGGTTGTAAGCATCTAATGCTTCAGAAAAAATAGAATTCTGGATCGTAATATTTACCGTAGGTAATTTGAGATTTTTGCCTTCCCGGTCGTATACATGCCTGTAGATAGACATATTTTCATCCAAGCCCCAGCTTGCAGATACGTGATCAATCATAATATTGCCGATTACATTTCCTCCTACAGCATCATCACGACGCGTCACGTCAGTTTCACCGCGACGTAAACGTAAAAAGCGTAAAATAACATCGTGTGTATCAATTAGAAAAGATTCACCAGCAACACACACTCCGTCTCCTGGTGCTGTCTGTCCAGCAATCGTAATATAGGGTGCTTTTACGACAATCGGTTTCTCAAGTCGAATAATGCCAGCAACATTAAATACAACAATACGGGCACCACCGGCTTCACAGGCTTCTCTTAACGTTCCCGGTCCACTGTCCGCAAGACTTGTCACAACAAAAACTTTTCCACCCCGGCCACCGGCAGTGTAAGCACCTCCACCTTCAGCCCCAGGAAATGCCTTAATTTTCGCCTGTGGTAAGTCATTAGGTTTGGCAGCCCAAGGAATATAGGGCTTCCCTTCTTTCTTTATAATTTCCTGTGCTTCCGCCCAGACTTTTTCTAAACGTATGTTTTCCGTACTTTCCCGTTCAGCAGCCAATTTTTTCAAAGAATCTGGAATAACTGGATATTGGGCCAATGTAGCTATTGGGCTTATTAGGCCCAATAGTAACACGGTATTTCGATTAAATAACGATTTCATAGCTTTATTTAGCAGCTAATTTATTAAGATAGATTTCGATATTCGCATAACCTGATGCTGTAATCTTCGCAGAATCGCTAGGATCATTTGGATTCAGTCCCATTTCTTTTTCTACTGCATCCGGAATACCATCATTGTCGGAATCTTTGTAAGGTGTCCCTTTATATACTGGATATCCGCCCACTTGGGATATATCGGTAATAATGCCGATTTTATACGAATCCTTTGGTAATCTCCGATGTTCAAAATCTTTTTCTGGCAGTTTCACATTGCTTAATAGTTTGACTGGCTTACCGTTTTTCACATCGCCAATAACCCGTGTATCGACAGGATCTCTTTTAGGTAAGGTGGCTCCTGCATGTTCAAGAACAAAACCGTAAGTTTCCTGCGCAGACATTACAGGGAAATTAGCATGAGGGAATGGTTCCTTTGCGCTCATTGCTGCAAAGTAAGGCTGAGCTTCAGCATAAGTCATTGCGTCTCCTTTTTTATTTTCCAATTGTACTCCTCCATCCCAGTTGTTTGCAGTTACTTTTGCGTTTCCTTCAACAATGTTACCTTTGACGTGCGCACGGCCAAATACCACATAAGACAATTTACTTCTGCCGGATTCGGGCTTTAAGATGCGGTAACTTACAGGCTGGTCCAATGGGGTCGCTGGACCTGGTTTAAAGTAATTATTCACAATATTATAAGTCGCCTGGTAATCACCGCCATCAATTGAGCGATGCACCCAGTTGTAAACAACGTTATTATAGAAATTGAACAAACCATTCCAGCCAATAGATGGATTACGAGCCGCATTGTTTGCCCAAAGGTTACGCATAAATGTACAATTTTCTCCACCTAAGGTACTACCGAAGGCGTGGTTCCAAGTATCCAGAGCTTCAGAGAAAATTGAATTTTGGATAGTTATATTCACTGTACCTCGTTTTTCCTCTGCTTTTCCCGTGCTGTCATTATACATATGACGGTACATGGACATATTTTCATCCAGTCCCCAGCTTGCAGAAACATGGTCGATCATAATATTTCCTACCGGATTCCCTCCAATTGCATCATCCCGGCGGCCGACGTACGTTTCACCACGTCTAAAACGCATATGACGAATCAAAACATCATGTGTATTGATCCAAACGGATTCACCTGCCACGCAGACACCATCACCTGGTGCAGATTGTCCAGCAATAGTCACATATGGAGCCCGAATAATTAATGGCGTTTTCAGACGAATGATACCCGAAACATTAAATACGATAATACGTGGGCCACCTTTCTCACAGGCTTCCCGCAATGAACCAGGACCATTATCTTCCAGACTGGTCACAACGTAAACCTTTCCACCACGTCCGCCAAAAGTAAATTTACCACCACCTTCCGCTTCTGGAAAAGCCGGAATAGTCGCTTGTGGTAAATCTGCAGGTCTCCCAGCCCAAGGAATATAGGGCTTACCTTGTTTTGCATATTCTTCTATGACAGGCAGCGCTTTTTGCCAAGCTTCATCAGACTGTTTGGTCGCTTTGCGCATCAGCTCATCTGTATTCTTCTTGACGTCTTCTGGAATTTTGGGATACTGACAAAATGCGATTGATGTAATGAGACTCAACAATGCTGTCAGCGTTATTTTATGTAACATGTTTATCTAGTTAGTAGGATTTATAATTCTTATTCAAATATATGTCAGTTGTACATTTATAAAAAACAATGCGTGTCACAATTCACATACATTACTTTAATATTTTTTACAAATGGAATTATTTTAGAGGATCAAAAGTTCCAGCTCCATTCATGCTATCCCAACCTGTTGTTTGTTGTAAATAAGGTGAGGTAGATAAGATCGTCTCGTTTAGTCCAAAGAAATAATATTGTGGATACCAGGTGAAAGTCCATACACCATTTGTGGGATCCAAATCGTCTTTTTCCGCGATAGTGAAGTAATTGTCATATAAATAATCCAAATATTCATCTTGATTTGCAATTCCAGAAGGATACGATGAAGGCTGGCGTTCAATTACTGGCACACCGCCTTTACTATCCCTTAATAACGGATCTAGATCGCCAACATAATCCATTCCATTGTTTTTCACAGTAATTAATAGACCGGTACGCCTTGTGCCATTCAATGGTTTTACTCCTATTCTTTGCGCAGTAGGAGAGTCTGTCTCGAAAAGCTTCCATCTCCTTAGATCATAGAATCGTTTTCCCTCATAAGCGAACTCTAATCTACGCTCATTAATCACAGCCCCAAATAGCTTATTTCTACTTCCCACCGCAGCACTTAAACCATAAGATCCATCCTTATCCTCAAGCCCAGCACGTTTACGAATCTCAATAATTCCAGCAAGCCCCTCTGTTAATTTATCTGAACCAATAGCCGATTCCGCTAAATTCAATATCACTTCCGCAAAGCGTAATTCAATAAAATCAGTTCCACTTTGTTGAAAACCTGCTCCACCATTAGATGTTCCAGAAGCTTTTGGATCAGCACCTTTTTTCAAATAAATACCGCTGGCATTAGCACCTTGGGTTTCAGTAGAAATATAGGCTCCTTTTTTATTCTTCCAATAATAAGTCCACTGGCGATATTCGCTGCCACTCCCATATGGAAAAAGCGCGCCGTTAAAGACAAATGTCTTTGAAAATCGTGGATCCCTATTTTTATAGAACTTTTGTTTATCGTAGCTATAAGCAGATGATGGATCATCTATACTTCTCCCATCTAACATTGGAAATGCATCCAGCATTTGTTTAGTAGGGGAAATAGACCCCGAGCCGGAGAGGGCACGAGGTCTAACCACTTGTTCCCAACCGTTATTTTTAACAGCTCCACTTGTTGAAGTTAAATTGTTAAATCCATAAACTATTACCGCCTCAGGATTTGCACTGCCTTCGGTTAAAAACAGGTCAGCCCAAGCTTTACCATTCGCTGTGCCACCATTCTGAAATAAACCAAAGCCATTTTGCTCCAACAAGTTTTTCGCCTCCAAATTGGCCGTATATGCAGCTTGCCACCGATCACGGGAATCGTTTGGATTAAATTGCGGACTAGCATAGGTTAACAAAACGCGTCCCTTTAATGCAGCTGCCGCCCCACTTGTGATACGACCCCAATTTGCGGCATCCCATTTTCCTGGCAAAAGGCTCTTTGCCATGTCTAAGTCTTTTACAATTTGGGCCACACACTCTGCAGTGCTGCTCCTTTGAATAGAATTCTCTTCATTATTTCCGACAACGGGCATCTGTGAACTTAACACTAAAGGCACACCGCCATACATCCGAACCAGTTGAAAGTACTGAAATGCACGCCAGAAATAAAGTTGACCTTTCATTTGGTTTCGCGTTGCCTCGTCAATTCCCCCTTGATCGATTTTTTCTAAAAAAACATTGATCTCCTTCATTCTGGTCCAAACGTTATTTCCTACGCTCGCTGACATTCGTTGACCAAAATATTTATTAGCATGATTATTAATATAAGAGATCGTATTCCATTTTTTGTTATAATCCGTTTCTCCCGCCAATTCATCTGTAGTTTGGGTAAATGTATTGCTATACCCTCCATTTTCGGACGCATCTTGCGTCGCCACAAATGTTTGCGCATTATTTGGCGGCAAAAACAAACCGTAAACATAATCCACATATGCACGCGCCAAAATGGGATCTTTGAATACATCATCCTCTTTGACAGCGGCTAAGTCCGTTTTCTCTTCTAGAAAATTATCCTTACAAGCTTGATTTGTCAAGAGTAGGCATACTAATGCTATATTCAATATTGATATTTTTTTCATTTGTATATAATTTTATTCCATCATTCGATGGAGCTGACCATTCAAAAATCATCTTGGGTTTTGTCTTGGACAGTTTGTTTTTACGTTATAATGTTACATTCACACCAAAAGAATACGTACGCAAATTTGGATAAGTATCCCAAGCTGCGCCATTACCATCTTTATATTTGAATGGGTTATAGATGGTTAATGGATTCATTGCACTGACATACACACGGGCATTAGATACCTTTAGATATTTCACCAGTTTTTCAGGTAGTTTATAACCTACATTGAAACTACTCATACGCATCTGAAAGGCTGGAATTGACCAAAAACTAGATACTCGGTTATAAATATCAGACCATTGTGGATTCGGCATTGTTCCCGTAGGATTGAGGTCTGGATCGTAGATATTTCCCCAAATCACAGGAAGATTGGTATAAACACGCGAAATATCATTATTCAACTTATTACGTTCAGTGATTTCAGCATACCCCCCAAAGGAACCTGTCAATACGGCCTCCGCACTAAAGCCTTTGAAACCTGCTTTAAAGGTCATTCCAACCGCATAATGGTTTGTACTATTTTTAGCTAATTGGATTTGATCATTTTCATTAATGATTCCATCTGGCCCTGCGAATGTACCATCCGCCTGTAGTGCTCCACGAACATCGCGATAATAAAGCATACCTGGCCTAAGCTTATCAGCAGTCTCTTCAAATACTTGTGTAATATTGTATTGACTTACATAATTATCAATATCTTGTTGCGTTTTAAACATCCCTAAATAATCGTATCCCCAGGCACCATTGTCAGACGGCCCATTCGGATGTGCTTTCCATGGGTATAGAGCGTCAATATCATTAAAATCTCCCAAGATAACCTTATCATTAGACCAAGAAAAACGAGTGCTAATCCCGTAGTTAAACTCATTAACTTTATCTTGCCAACCTAATTCAAACTCATAGCCGAAGGTATTTTTACGTCCATAATTTTCCGCTGCTACAGATCCTCCAACTGAAACAGGAATATTTCCTGTCCTTATTACCAGAAGATCATAACCTTTGTTATAGTAGCCATCGACTGTAGCGGATAATCGACTATCTAGAAACCGCGCATCAATACCAATATTATTTTTATATTCATTGGCCCAAGTCGCATTTCTGTTCGGAGATTTTTCCATTTTTAAGCCAGTACTCGCATCGATGGAATTATTATTTTCACCAAAAACACCACCTTTTCCCTGCTGATAAGTGTAGCGTTGTAACCATCCCCAGGCAGCAGTCTGGTCATTACCTAGCTTACCATGAGACAAGCGTAACTTCAAATAATCAATCGCCTTTGAATGAAAAAAGCTTTCTTCACTGATCACCCAACCTGCAGAAACATTGTAAAAATTTCCCCAGTAATTCTCCGGAGCAAATTTTGTTGACGCATCCGAACGAAACAAAATCTCCCCAAGATATTTATTACCATAACGATAGTTCAAACGTCCCACATAACCTAGTGTTCCTGATTCATAAGCTGCCGTACGACCACTCACCGCTCCAAAAGCGGTGTTAAATTGGCCATTCGTTGTCGCCAAAGGATCGTCTTTCCAAACATCTTCTTGTGAACTATTAGCCTCGGCTTTTTCAACAGAAAATAATCCAGAGAAATTATGCTTTTTCCATTGTTTATCATAGGTAGCGGTAAAATTTACCTGATAGTTGTTGCCTGCCGCATTCGAAAAATAAACTCTGTTGCCATTACTAAAAGTAACTGCTTTCGGATCTGTAGCAAGATCATAGATATGTCCATTGTCACCCGCTCTCGTAAAGGTATAAGTTTGGTATTTTGTACCTATTTGGGTACCTCTATCATTTTTCAAATTTCGATTGTAAGATCCGCGTAAAATCAACCCATCAAGCCATGGAGCACGATATTCTCCATTTAAGTTGATACTGAATTGACGGGTGTCTGACGTTGCCAGATTACCAAGCTTTTGCAATTCAAAATAATGATAGGCTGATAGATCTCCTGATGTCCCTGGTAGTCGAACTGGCAAACCATTCACATAGGCTGGCACATAGGGAGAAGCCAACAACAAATTACGATAATCGTTATCATCATTTTCGCCACCAATTTTGTTAAATGTTTTTTGTAGGTTTCCCGTATTCCCAGACACCTGTATCCCAACTTTAAAGTTACTTGCTACTTGGATATCGCTACCTGCCCTAAAGTTCCAACGATCATAGTCGAGCGTACCTAAATTTCCGTCTTGTTTGCTGTATGCAACATTCGCAAAATAAGTTGCTTTATCAGCTCCTCCTGAAATATTCAAGGAATGTCTGGTCAAATAACTCGATTTCCAAGCATCGTCCAACCAGTTGTAGGAATGATTTTTAAAATAATCGAGCTCATCCTGTGAAAAAAACCATTTATCAAAGCCTGGTTTTGTTGGATCACTATTGCTCCCATTTGGCCCATTCATGATATTGAAGTACATGCCATATTGATAAGCATCCATCATTTTTGTCCGGTAAGCTTCATCATTAATAGCATAGGAACCATTGTAGCTAATTTTAGGCGTACCTACCTTTCCCCTTTTCGTCGTAACCAAAACGACTCCATTTGCCCCTCGCACGCCATAAACTGCAGCTGCTCCATCTTTCAAAAAAGATATACTCTCAATTTCGGAAGGATCTAAATTTCCAAACAATGTTGCATCGGGTTGATTTTGTCCATCAACCTGTACCATCCCGTCAATAACGTACAAAGGATCTGTTGTTCCTCCGTCTTTACTTGGCCCCATCGGTTTTCGTATAGTTAAAGACGCTTTCGTTCCAGGTCGAGTATTGCCGCCACTGACACTTAGTCCAGTAACACGCCCCGCTAACGCAGCACCAATATTCGTCGTCGGTAAATCTTCTATCTCCTCCGCTTTTATTGCCACAACAGAGCCTGTTAAATGTGCTTTTTTCTGCGTGGTATAACCAACAGCGATAACTTCTTCAAGTTCCTGGCTCTCGGCTTCCATCCGTATATTTAAGACATTTTGGTTTCCAACCGGAACTTCCAACTTTTTATACCCAACAAAATTGAGCACTAAAATCTCATTTCCAGCGGGCAAGTTTAGCCTAAACGTACCATCTGCATCCGTTGAAGTCGCAGTTTTTGATCCTTTAATGGAAATCGTTACCCCGGCAAGCGGTTTTCCATTTTGATCAACAACCTTTCCTGTTATATTTTTAAAAAAATTTAAATTGTGTTCACTTAAATTTACTCCATAGGAGTATGACGGAATAATCCCGCCAGTCATTATTCCAATAGCCAGCAGTTGTGCCAACCTTTTAGAGGATTTACTCGGGAATATGAGCTGATTCATAATTTGGGTATTCATTTGATTTACTGGGTTATTTTTTTAATCTCGCAGCCCATTTATCGCCTTCTTCTTTTAGGTTATAGCCATGAGACGCTAAATAGTTATTGATTTTGCCTTTGTATTTACCGAACCAAGCGTGTTTTTTTTCCGACGATTCAGCTTGCATCGCAAAATCGCGCGCCTCATAAAGCAAACTGTCAATCATATGCACTTCGTCTTTTGTAAGCCGAGGAATCATATCTTGATAGGCCTTTACGGTATTCGGATAAACATTATAAGTCATACCGTTTTTAACCGCTTCGACTTCTGAATCTGTTAAAACTTCTTTTAGTCGTTTTACAAAAGCTTGATTTAAATTGGTTGTTTCTTGAAGCGTCTCCCGTGTGATCTGCTCTTTTAAGCTCTTATCCGTATTCTCCTTGATTTTTAAATCACGAAGTGTATAACAAGCATTTAAAAGATAATACTGATCACGAATAATGTGAACTACTATTTCTTGTTTGGTCAGATCCGCTAACCCTAGTTTAGCTACAATTTTTGCAGACCGATCTGTAATAGTTTTCCAATAGGTGTCTTCTGTTTGACTAAATGTCATAGACACACTTAAAAATAAAAATGTGAATAGTGCAAAACGTTTCATAGGCATGAAATGGTTTATCCCTTTTTTGGTTATTAAACATTAAATAAAGCCCTTTAACTTTATTTCCTTTTATAATCCCTCAAAATAAACGTCAAAACGACATAAAAAATTCGAGTACCCAATATAACTGAAAATTTCATGGACAACCGTCATGTACTATCCTGACCTACTAACTATTTAACTTCTAGATTATCAACAATTACACCTTCTGAATCAAAAGAATACAACTTAACATAATAGGTTCCTGCATTAATCATTGTCTTTGTATCAGTATTGATATAATTCCATTTTCCTGAGCGCGTTGGTTCCAATTTTATTGGAGTTTTGGCTACCAACACATGTTTATCTTTGTCTAAAATTTCATAGTAAGCACATCGTACCTCCTTAAATGGATTATGATACTTCATTGATAATGCATATACATCTGCCGCACCGACCTGAAACCGCCAAGCGATATACCCTTTATTACTGTTAAAAGCCAAACGTTTTTGTCCCGCAAATTCGATTTCGGAAACACCTCCCCGCCAAGCGGTTTGATAAGCTTTATAGTTTTTAACTTCTTTCAAGTCATACACTGGCAGAAGACCACTTTGCTGCTGAAAAGCCACAATTTCTCCACGGCGCGCTGTCTTTATAAAAATTTCCTCCCCGGCCTTCAATACCTTACGGAATACTGCAAAATATTTTCCCGTGTTCAATTGAACACTGTCTTTTGTACTTTCAAAATCATCAGGCTTCCTATTTCCTAGATAGAAAACGTTGGTGGCTTCTTTAAAACGTAGCTTATAGGTTTTATTGATATCAAGCTCAAAATATTCCGAACCAAACAAGGGCGATGGCAACGAAAAAAATGACACTACCTTAGTCCCTTCCTTTTCCAATACACTGCCGATATCCAGCCAACCATGAAGTTTTATATTTTGACGCAATAAATCTAGATTATAATAATCTTGATCGTCTGATTCTGAAACTAGGTGAACATGCTCCTTTGTAGCGATGGAAATCGCTTGTAACACTGCTTGTCCAGCATAAACACGTGGGAAATCAATAAAAATCTTTCCGTCAACTACCTTGACAGAATACCTTTTTCTGACTGCACGCTGGAACCCTGCTTCTTTATAAATATCAAACTTATGTTCTACAATTTGACCATTAATAGCAATGTCAAAAATACGATCTCCTTTTCCGGATGAAAACTTCCCATACCAGGGCTCGGCAAAATAGAGTTCGACGAAATAATCTCCATTAGGTAAGTCAAATTGATAGCCCAACTTATCCAGCCCATAGCGGAAGGTCTGAAAAAGCAGCCAATCCCTTGTTCCTTTAATTGGGTCGAAAATTATCCGTTGACTGGCAAAATTAGTGTTCATCCCCTCAAAATGATCCGCCCAAGATTTACTGCCCCAGCCCAATTTGGACCGATAAGGTTGGTCAGCTTTCCACTCTCCCCCGAATTCATCTGTATAATTATCACCACCACAATTAACACGGTAGAGATAGTGATATCCCAAATCTGGTTTTAGAATTTCCGATGGAGTGCTATACAAGTCATCAAAATGTGGACTTTCTGGAAGGTTCTGTAGTATGATGGTATCACGACTAGCGACTACTCCACCTATTCGTCCCTCGGCATATAATATATTATACTTCACATTAACACCATCAAATTCAATATGATGCCCAAACCCAGGATGTCGTTTTTTCCCTAATGATAGGGATCCTAAATCATTAAAAAGTTCAACTTCATCACAATTGGAGAAAATACGAATATTGTCTTTTACTCCGGGAGCCAACCAACGATTTGGCCAAGAATGCATGGCAATATATACCATGGGCTGTTCCTTCTTACCATAATGGGATAGATACATATAATAAGCATCTGTTAGTTCCCCCCAAGGCGTCAATAGGCCTTTATAATTCACTGGACCAATCCGGTCGATATCCCGATTTCCTTCTCCCCCCTGAATACGCCCCGGATTATCATGTGAGTTCCAAAGCCATAAATAATGTCCAATAGCGCTATTTTTAACAGAGTCTGCCAAACGCACTTTCGTTTGTAAAATATCAGCGAAACGCTCCTCGTTGTAGTTATTTTCATTAGGAAGATAAGGTGGTTCGGCATGTAAACCCAAGCTTCGCCAAGCGCCGTACTCGCCTACAAGCTGTTGCTTTATTAGGTCATCGCCATAAGTTTTCTGATCCCCCCCATAAGTACCTGTCCAATTTTGCGGAACATCCCAATCGGTTCCACTGCCACCGTTACAAGTAGTCACTAATCGTTGTATAGAAGCAGTCGGGTCTAATTTCCGAATCAATACCGTACACTCATGTGCAAAATCTTCTGGTAGCGTACTTTCATTTTCAAGACCCCACAAAATTACCGATGGACTATTTCTACGTTCGCGGACCCATTCTGTCAATAATTTTTTAAAATTCTCCCGAAATACGGGGGTATCAAACCAAATATGAGCTGCCAGCTGTGTCCATAATAAAATACCATGTCGATCCCAAGCTTGTTGATAACGCAGATTATGTGGCTGGTGGGCATCGCGAAAGGAGTTGAATCCAAGCGTCCTGATCTGTCTAGTTCGAGCATCAATCTCCTCCTTATCAAGGGCATGCGATTGCCCCAATTTATGTTCATATTCAGCAATGCCATTAATAAATATAGGCTTCCCATTAACCAAGAGGCGTGGATCACCAGAAGGTTTTAAACCTTTTGACCAACGAACAGACCTAATTCCATAAGGTGTTTCTACCTCGTCAATAACCTGACCACCAATTTTGATCTGCATTTTTATACGATACAAATAGGGCGACTCCACAGACCATAATTCCGGATTTTTTAAGATAAGATCTTTCAGCCGAATTTCCTTTATTACGTTCTCCTTTATTTGATCGTTCGATGTTGATCGAATAACTGATTTACCATTCTGATCCAAAACTTCGGTTACAATCTCCAAATCTTTACTTACTCGGCTTTTATTACTCACTTCGACGATTTGATGTAGAATCGCCTTTTTATGATCAGCAGTCTCATCATTCCAATAATGCTCGCCAAAGGGCGTAACAGAAACTTCATTCTTAATCAATAGACTCACTGGCCTAAAGATTCCCATGGGCTGCGATCCCTCAGAAAATCCCCTTTCCGTCGAACAGCCCCCATCTACCCAGGGTAAATCCATAATATGTGCCGGATGGTCTGCTCGAACAGCTAAAAGATTGGGGGTACCATCCAATTTAATTGCATCAGTAACATCCAATGTAAATGTAGTCCTTCCCCCAGCGTGATATCCCACGCATATACCATTTAACCAAACTGTCGCATAGGAGCCTACCCCTTCGAAGAATAAATAGAACCGATTTTTGTTCTTTTGCTGTTTGATCGAGAAATTTTTTCGATACCAGGAATAACCATGTAAATTGCCATGAAGCAATCTACGATAACCCTCGTAGCCATCCCAATTATGAGGAACATCTACTTTCCGCCAGTCCTTATCTGTCTTAAAAGACACATTGTGAAATCCATTGTACCTTGCGGAATCTTTCTGATCCATTATGGTTTCCCATCCAGAATCTAACGAGATCGTTTTACGAACGTTCTGACCAAATGAAAATAGTCCATACCATAACATACAGACACAGCAAAACAGGTTTCTCAACAACATCAATCCAATCTTTATTATTTCTTTAACTTCAATTCTTTATCAAAAGCATAAGATTTGCCTCTTTTTGTTTTCATCTTTACGTCACGACTGCCATAACGCAGATGCAGTTCTTCACCTGAAAGCGATTCAACAGTCAACCCTAATAATTGATTATCTTTCCATTCCATATTGATCTGAAATGCCCCTCGCGCTTTGAGTCCCTTGACGTTGCCTGTGCCGATTTCAGCTGGTAATGCTGGTAATAGTTCAATCCCATCGACATGGCTCTGAAGCAACATCTCGATAATTCCCGATGCTCCACCGAAATTTCCATCGATTTGAAATGGCGGATGGGCATCAAATAAATTAGGATAAGAACCTCCGTCTTTACCCGCGGGCCGCAATAGCATTTTTACCATATGATAGGCATGCTGGGCATCTTTTAATCTAGCCCAAAAGTTAATTTTCCAAGCCAGACTCCAACCTGTTCCTTCATCTCCTCTTAATACCAAAGAGCGTTTTGCCGCTTCAAGCAATTTCGGGGATTGAACCCTGTTGATTTCATCCCCTGGAAATAAACCCCACAAATGGGACACATGCCGATGTTTATTCTCTGGATCGTCCAAATCTGTCAGCCACTCCTGGAGTTGACCATATTGACCAATTTGGTTCGGTGCAATCTGATCCCGCATGGCAATAATTGAATCCCGTAAGATAATATCCTTGTCCAATAACATTGAGCATCTATTGAAAATATCAAACAATGAACGAATAATCTGATGATCCATGGTAGGTCCTTTGACCAAACCTCCATTTTCCGGGGAGTTGGAAGGCGAACTTACCAACCATCCAGTTGCCTTATCTTTGACGAGAAAATCTTTAAAAAATAAGGTTGCGTCCTTAATGATTGGATAATATTCCTTTAAAAATTGTCGGTCTTGTGTATATTGATAATGTTCCCAAAGATGTCTCACCAACCAAGCACCACCCGTGGGCCATATACCATGATTGGAATTATTGATGGGAGCTGTACCTCGCCATAAATCTGTATTATGATGTAAAACCCAACCACGAGCAGCATAATATTCTTTAGCGGTTTCTGCACCCGCCAGATGAAGATCTTTAATCATTTGAAATAAGGGTTGCTGTAATTCCGATAGATTTAAGGCTTCCGTGGGCCAATAGTTCATCTCCAAATTAATGTTGGTAGTATATTTGCTCCCCCAGGATGGTTCCAAAAGTGGATTCCAAATACCTTGAAGATTCATGGGTTGGCTACCTGGTCGAGACGCAGCAATCTGTAAATAACGGGCAAATTGTACATAAAGTGCGAGCAGACCTGGATCATCAAGCATTGCGGACTTTTGTAACCGCCTATCTATTGGAATCGTATCAAGCTGTTTTCCAGCACCAAAATCTATTGCAAAGCGATGATACAAAAGCTGATAATCTCGTTGATGAATTTGATACAATTGATTAAAGTCCAAGGTACATACATTTTTAAATCTCTCCAATGCGACAGCAGCATACTGATCGGTCAGCTCTCGATAAGATTTAAAATTTGTTGCGGCAGTCAGATAAATTTGAGCTTCATCCGCTTGTTGCACGATAAGCTCGTTGCCATTATATGATACCTGCCCCCCCTTCAATTTAAGCTGTAGGAAAGCTGTTCCTCGCATGGATCCATTTTTCACCCATACCTCCAAACGGATTGAAGAATTATCAAGGCGTTCAAGTTTTGATCGCTGGTGTTTGGTGTTCAGGCTAAGTCTAAAAGTAATTTTTTTCTTCTGATCAGCACCTAACAGTATACCAATAAAATTCTGGGGATAACTTGCAAAGTAAGTTCTTTTATAATGAATTCCATTAGCATCATAGTTGACGCGAACCTCGCCTTTATCCAAATCTAGGATTCGCCTATAGTTCTTTGCATCTTTATGATCGAATTGTAAATTTAACGTACCAAAAGGCTGATAGGATGCCTGATAATTCCCTATTTTGGGACTGTTTTGATCTTGAATATCGTATTTCCACTGTCCATTTAACGAGACAAATTTCCCCCTGTTACTTTTTAACCCTATGGATTGTTTAGAATCTTTATACCCTGCTACACCACCTTTTCCTTCAAGATTGATCACCTGAATTGCTATACTATTCTTTCCTTCCCGCAATAAATTCGACGGGATTTGATACAATCTTCTGGTTTCATCTCCCGTCGAATGACCTACGAGTTTACCATTAATGTAAGTATAATCATTAGTTCGGATCTTATTTAAATCCAACGACCAGCGCTCTGATAGCTCATTTTTTGAAAGGTTAAATTCATAACGAAACCAAACAGCCCCGTCCAGTCCTTCCAGCCCCTGACTCTCCCAACCTTCATAATGCGGAACTGTTATAAGGGGCCATTTGCTATCATCAAAAGCGAACTCAAAAGGCCCATGTGCTTGCTCCCGAATGTGTCCAATCTTTTCCAACCAAGCAATAGGATCTTCTGATTCACTTTTAAGGCCCATAAATTCCCGCATCGCCAAAGATTCTGCTTCTTTCTGCTGTCCGCGATCAAGCAAGTCCCGTATAAGTGAAAGATACTTCGATGCATCCTTTTTATTATAATTTCGCGGCCCATCCGTCCATAACGACTCTTCATTAAATTGTAATTCTTCTTTCTCGACTCCTCCATAAACCATCGCTCCCAACCGCCCATTACCAATCGGTAAAGCCTCCTCCCACTGATGGGCAGGATGATCAAACCACACACGTGTTTGTGCTAAAGCGGAACTGAATGGGCACATCGATAAAACCGAGGCAATGAGATACAGGTATAAACGCATTATTTAGTTTCCAAAGGATTTATATTTGATGTGAGCTGACCACTTTTGTAGGTACCACGGAGAATTTGTTTTACTCTTGCTAGATTATTGCTATGAACATAAATATATTCATTCGCAGAACCAACTAAGTCCAAAAATAAAGTTGTGCCTATAGTAGGAAAACAGCTCTGCACATTAACTTCTTTACAGTTTTCTAGCTCGATAAGCGCTTTTTCTGCTGTTGGCGTCGTGTTTTTTAAATTTAATAGATTCAGTTCTTTGCCATTATTGACGGATAATAGGCCACCTTGCTTGATCGATACGTTCACGTTACTCAATGTTAATCCATTCACATTCAGTGCTGAAAAACCAGTAACTCCCTGCATATTAATATCCGAAAATACCACATTCTCTATAGGCATCTCTTCCAAGCCCCTTATATAACCAATACGGTTTGTTGTTCCAGATAAATTGTTAATATAGATATTCCTGAACTTAGGCGTGCGTTCACTAATAGGCTCCTGTTCACTTTTAGCGTACTCCATATCCATGACGACTGCTTGGTCCCTAATGTCGCGCATGACAATATTAGATACTTGAATATTTTCAACCACACCGCCTCTACCTCTGGCGGTTTTTAGACGTATACCGCGATCGGTTCCATCGAAAATACAGTTGGAAATCACAATATTTTTTACTCCGCCGGACATCTCACTTCCGATAACGACCCCGCCATGCCCGCGAAGCATTGTACAGTTTGTAATGGTATAATTCTCTGCTGGGATATTGATCTTTCTTCCCGATCGATCCTTACCAGATTTTATGGTGATGCAGTCATCCCCCACACTAATGTGGCAATTGGCGATGCGAACATTGGAACATGATTCTGGATTAATGCCATCGGTATTAGGGGACGGCGGGTTATCTATAGTCACACCATCCACGGTTACGTTATCACAATATTGTGGATTAATTGTCCAAAAAGGTGAATTCTGAATTTTAATATCTTTGATCTGTATATTTTTACAGTTTAAGAACTGTATAAACGGTGGACGTAAAAATCCTCTTTCGATCCATCCGGGAAGATCTGGAGCCAAAACATCCTTATTGAGGCGTTTAAATTCTTTTTGCCATTTACTGTCTTCAGTCTGTTTCTTAACTTCAACCTCCGAATAGCCCCACCATTTTTTACCGTGTCCGTCAATGATCCCACGTCCTTGAATACTAATATTCTCAAGGTTATTCCCGTAAAATAATGGCGAAAAGTTCGTAACAGCAGTTCCTTCCCACCTGGATTCTACCATAGGTAAATAATCATCAAAATTATCGCTAAAATGTAACTCAGCACCAGCATCAATATGAATCGTAATATTACTTTTCAGATGAATTGGTCCTGTGATATATTTTCCTGCTGGGAAATAAATCGTTCCCCCACCTCTATTTGCAGCTGCTGCAATAGCTTTTTTGATTGCCAATGTATTGCTTCCGGTACTGTCTTTCCTCGCGCCAAAATCCATGACATTTAGCCAAGTTTGGGCTTGCAAACCCAACATGGATAAACAAAGAAAAACAGTTACTATTCCGCAATGATAGCGCTTTCTGATCATATTAATTTAAGTTAATCTTACAATTTTTTAAATCCTTTTGTTGTAAGGACATCTTCCCATCTACATAGATGGTCAATCCTTTTCCTTTGTGATATCTTTCACCTGTAACATCCCAATAAATAGCAATGTTCTTATGGTGATACGTCAATTGGGTTAGTGCAAAGTAATCCCACTTATCTTTCGAAATCAATGGTTTTATCTCAAGCAAAGAATTAGTTTGCGGCTTTAATCCGATTAAATCCTGAATAATGATATCTGCAAATGTCGAATGGTTATAAAATTTACTTCTCGGATTGTCGCCTTTCAACCATTCTCCCGTTTTTTCATCCTGATATTCACCTATATAAGGTTTACCATTCATCACATGGGACTTGGCATATTTATGAATTTGTTCGTATAGGTCGTTAGCATTTATCCCCTTATTTTTTTTATAGTCACTTAAGTAATTAGCCATTCCCCGAATCGTCTGTGAACTCGTAAATGGCCAAATGGCACCATCCCATTCACAACTATGCCCAGTGCCACGCGTCCTAAATGTAGGTTCTCGCCGCTCAGCCGTCGTTATTCCCCAAGGAGCATTAAACCCTGATGTATCCGGCAACTGGAGCCACGCTTTTCCGTAAGTCGCTTTGTCTGGCGGTAAATGAAAGTACCAAGGAACAAAACCAATTGCCTCACGGGTGGGATGTAAGGAACCTTTCTCCAGTTTTGTTTTAAAGAACTGATTCTCTTTGTCCCAGAGTGAATCCAGCACCAATTGGCGCAAAGACTGCGCATAGATGCTGTACTTTTTCTCTAATATTGGATTAGACACCAATTTGGCAATTGCTGCTATCGCTACAGCATTTCCATACATATAGCTATTGATCGAAGGTCGCATATTATGGACTTTGCGTCCACCAGAGACAGACTCTTCCATTCCATCCTGAACATCAAATTGCCAAAAGAGACCATTCTTACCTTTCCTTTCCTGCTCCCACTTTTCAAAATCTAGATCCAGATCAGATAGTCGGTCTTTTAAGTATTGCTTGTCCGGATTGACTTTATAATAAGCTAATAAAGCATCCGGTAGCCAAGAGCTGAACTGATGGAACCTGCGCTTGGACTGACCTTTATCGGCATGATAAAGCCAAAAATCAATGTATTCTTTTAAAAACGCATTGTCGCGAATCCATCTCCCTTCATACAAATGATGACCCAGTGCGCAACTGATCGAATTGTATTTTCCGGCATGTTTTACCGGTTCTATAAATTCTGTCACCAACGTACCTTCAGGGCTCGACTTAATATGCTTTCGATAGGACCACCATCGGAAATAATAAGTTTGCTCAATTTCCCTATCTGGACAGTCCAATAAAGGAATATTCGCCATCATCCAAACGTAGGCATCCTTGTTTGGAATCTTATTGATCACTGCTTCGCTATCGTTATTATTAAACTCTTGAACATAGTCTTGTACTTTATCCACTAATTTTTCCTGTGCCTTTACATAGGAAAGCGTACAAAAAAGAAGCGCAAGAATAGATTTTTTAATTTTCATTCCTTATTTAATATCAAAAAGTTAGTAGACGTTTCTCGTAAAATACTTATTTTGTTTATGTTGTTTGTCCTGTACTATCCTGAGCATTGTTACATTTACAGTTTAGTTCCATGATAATAGCCAAATAGATCGTCCAGATCGTCCCCCTGATTGTCCACATCAGCATTATATGGATTAGGAAGTTCCTTGTCATCCACCATACCCAAAATCAGCACTTCTCCTTTTGGAATTTTTAGTTCATTTGTCCCTATCGGAAAAGAATAGGTATGAATATCAACCATAGGCATGTACTGTATACGGATAGCATTACGTATTTTCGCCTCCGCTTGCCCAAAATCGTTCGCACTTGCGTCAATTTCCAGCACTGGCTTTGGTGCAAAAACTTTGTCTGTGCCATTGAAATAGCCTACCAATATCTTTACGGGTTTTTCATTTTTAAACCGAAGGTGTGTTCCTTGCAGTTTTTGCTTTTCAGCATCAATCTGTATGGCTTGTAGTCCTTCTAATTCATTCGCAATATGTGTCACCACCAACTCCTGATCTGCGTACAATTTTGCTCCCTTTTTCAATGGAATCAATTGCTGATGATCCAAAAACGTGACCTGTTGGGACTTTATTACCACTTTTGAATGAGCAGCATTACCCCCCATCTTTGATAAAGAATCTATTGCATGTTTAAAGTTATTTAACTCGGTTTCGAAGACCGGGAGCATCTCTTTCCAGTGAACGAACGTAGCATCGGCCCCACGCATCGGTATCTTACGTTGTTTAGTCTGCATACTGTTTGCATATAAATAGGTCTTATTTGTGATATCCGTAAGTTTTCGATATTCCGAAACACTTTGTTCCAAATCCGGCACAGCTTTTCGAAGAGCATTTAGATTATGTGAATATTTATATCGAAGTAGCTGAATAGCAGCTTTGACCTTATAACTATAATGATTGGCCAACAATTGATGAATCTGGATATCATTAAGCCAGCGATTAAATTCAGCTACATTTTTAGTCGGTTGTCCCAATTCCTCAATCAGCGTTGCTGCACGTTCTCCATGCTGCACAATTTCTCTTGCCACTTGTGCAGGTGTTTCTCCAACATGGCCTTTATTGTGATAATCCTTCTCTACATAATCAATGATCATCTCCCCTTCTGGAGCCTCGGATTCATAAAGAAGAGTAAATAATCCATAGCGATAAGGATTAATAAACTGCGTCATCAACATTCCCAAAGAAGATGTTTGTCTGTTGCCATCTGTAATACCAAATCGTCGCAGAATTTTAGGCGATATCTCACCAATTTCTTCAATCGCTAATAGTAATTTCTGTGCATCTTTCTCAGAAATCCCATAATATTGTGCAAGTTCATTTGACCAATAAGTTCGCTCTTGTGGTAAATTTCTGTTTTCATCCCAGGCATACCGTGCCCACGCTTTGTACCACATCCAATCCCGATCTAGTTGCAGTAATCTATTATCGACCTTGTCGGCAGCATATGGCCAATCCCAATACGAAGCTTGTGGATAAATATGGATACCATTGGAATGATGAATTTCATGCATTGCTTTCATTGATTTTTGAATAAAATCAGGTGAGCCATATCTAAAAGGCTCCAAGTTCGCCAAAATATGCACGTTTTGCATATGGACCGTACCAATAGCACTTAGAGAGCGGTGTAATTCAGCCCACTTCCCTCTTGGTGTATAAGTAGTCAATGCCTCACCATTATATTTTGCCATGGTATACAAGTTCTTATAAAAAGGTAAAGCGGCCTTCATTACTGCAGGTGCATCGGTATCGTGTGCTCTTAAAATAATAGGCGGTTCAATGCTGATACCTGAAGCATGTACCCCGTCCTGTACCCCCGGGATAATTGTCTTCGTAAACCAGTTGATATCGTCCTGGCCAACACCCTCCATGGCCTCTCCCAACGTAATTAGTAAACCTACATTAGGATATTTAGACACGAAAGCGGAAATACTTTTTCGGGTATAATCGGAAATTAAGGGCGTAATAACCCGATTTCGTTCCTGGGTCTTTAAGCCATGGCGATCGGCGAATGGTTTTGGCAAGATAATGTTATAAAACATCTGGATAATCCAGATCCCTCTCTTATTGGCTTCTTTGGTCAGAAATGTATAAATCTCCTCGTTTTTTCCAAATGTTTCCTCATCCACCTCTAGCGCATATGGATAATCCTTTAATTTTACTAACGAAGAAAAAGGATGTCCATTCCATAGATACAGGGCATTATATCTATTTTCGGCCATCATATCCAGATAGTTTAACCATAACTTCTTATCGTAAAACCAAGGAAACGATTCTGGTGTGTAAGGATACTCATAAATATCATGCCCGGGCAAATAGGTTGTTTTCTGAAGTCCAACACTTGTCCCGCGCATAACCATTTTTGGACCGTCGGCAAAAAAGAATGGTTCCTCTTTCAACCATTGTCTGTGTGCAAGCAATGTCATACATCCGTAAAGCACACCAGATTCGTCCATACCAATCAAGGATATTGCTCCTTTGCTGGATTTTCTATATATAATAAAATGTTCCTGATTAACTAGCTTTTCTTTCAAAGAATCGGGCAAAGAATTATGTTGGACCACTGTACTGACTTCTATCTTCGTGGTTAATGACGAGATCTCCAACTCATGTTGGAGAAATTCAATTGCATACTGAAATCTATCACGATTTATAATCCCATCCATTGTATAGGAAACCGAGGATGTTTTATCTCTTGCGTTGATCTCAACAACAAGGGAACAGACACAGAGTAACGTGCATAATAGCCTTCTGTACATAATTGGTTATTTTAATTCACTAATAAATGTCAATTTTACATATAAAATTTTAAAAATTTAAAAAGTATCTCGTTTTTTACAAAGGTTATCCTTCTACAAGTAAAGATTTATCTATTATTAACTAGATTATTTTAGTATTTTAGAATTCATTCAACTACAATTCATTGAAAAAATATTTGCTATTCCTGGATACAGAAACATCTGGCTTACCGAAAAAATGGAACAAGAGTTATATGGACAGTGATAACTGGCCCCATATCCTGCAATTGGCCTGGATTATTTTTGACGAAGAACAAAATGAGATTAAACGAAGCAATAAATATATCTATGAACCTTTAATACCCATCAGTCCTGCATCGGAACAAATTCACGGATTGACACCACCTTTTCTAATGAAATACGGCGAAAAGAAAAAAGAAGTATTACGCAAGCTTAGTCATGACATCAAAAAATATAAGCCGCAGGTTATAGGTCATTTTCTTTCCTTTGATCTACAGGTTTTAGCGGCCGAATTCTATCGATCCAATTTGGCTATTCCATTTCATAATTTAGCTTATTTTTGCACGCTGTTACATAGCAAAAAATACGTTAGAAATCCGAATATGGTGCATCTTCCCCTTTCGTCACTACATGAAACCCTGTTCGCGAGCCAGGCAACAGACATGCATAATGCTGAAAAAGATGCTGAAATTACCGCTAAATGCTATTTTGAAATGATCCGAAAGGATGAATTATCCGAGCAGGATATACAAAATCAGCAAGCTGAATTCGAAAACATCTGTTAATGTGACTTCCATGAAAAACCCCGACGCTATCCTATCCCTACTGAAATCTACTCAGCCATTTCAAATTCTACCCGAAACCCTACAATTGAGTATTGTCGACAGATTCAATGAACATCGTTTTTCCAAAGACACCTTAGTCTACCGGCAAAACATAACCGACATGGATGGTGTTGATTTAATCTTCGAAGGTGAATATGAAACATTCTTTCTCGACGTTTCAGACAATAAAAGATTAGTAGAAATCCACCATAAACCTTATTGCTTTGGCGGCATATCAGTTTTATTGAACCGAACCAAAGCACTAAAGTCGGTCCTTGCCAAAAAAGGCACAGTTATTTATCGTTTGCCCCGAAAAGACTTTATTGAGCTCTGTAATGCGAATGAAGAGTTTTTCCATTTTTTCACCAATTCCTTTGGAAAAAGAATGTTAGATGAAGAGTTTTCTCATTTTGTTAAGTCACCAGCTTCCTTTGAGGAAAGCTACTTTGCTGCAGATCAACTTTATTCGCGCAAAATTGAGCATATTACCTACAAAGATATCGTGTCCTGTACACCCGATACCCCCATCTTTGAGGCTGCACAAACCATGGCGAAACATAAGGTAAGTTGCATATTTATCAAAAAGGAGGATCATATTCTCGGCTATGCGACCGATATTACCTTAAGAGACAATGTCGTGGCGCAGCAGATTCCAGCAACACAAGCTATTGCTCAGGTAATGGATAACCCCATTGTCAGTATTTCCGATCAGGCTTATCTTTACGAGGCTGTACTGATGATGTTCCGCACGAAATCGAGATACCTCCTTGTTGAGAAAGAAGGCAATTATATCGGCTTCCTGAGCCGAAATCGGCTATTGAGTGAACAAGGGCAGTCTCCCCTCGTATTTATTCAATCGGTTAAACTCGCAGAAACATTGGATGAATTGCGTGAAAAATGGAATAATGTTCCTGAGATTATTCACCAATTGCTCGGTAGGGGGGTAAATGCCGAGATTGCGAACCAGGTCATTACAACCGTTGCCGACAGTATTGCCCTTAAAGTAATTGAAAAAGTGATCGGGGAAATGGGCGAACCACCTGCAAAATTTGTGTTTATGGTAACAGGTAGCGAAGGAAGGAAAGAACAGACGCTCATGACCGACCAGGATAACGCAATTATTTATGAAGATAAAGCAAACGAACAACGTGAGCTTGTACGCGAATATTTTCTCAATTTTGCCAGTCGTGTATCGGATCATCTTAATACAATTGGTTTTAGCTATTGTACCGGTGGATATATGGCCAGTAATCCCGAATGGACACATTCGCTATCGCATTGGAAGAAAAATTACAAAAAATGGATTGAAGAAAGTATCCCCGAGAATGCGATTAAATTTTCGACATTCTTCGACTGTAGGCGATTATATGGCGACCAGGGTATTATTGATCAACTCAAAGAATTTCTTAATATTGAGCTACAAAAACCCAATGAGCGTTTTTTTACGTTTATTGCAAAGAACGCACTGCAATATGAACCGCCGCTCACATTTTTCAAAGCGATAAAAACGCAAACAATAGGATCTTCAGAAGTCTTCAATATTAAGAAAGCGATGACGCCCATTGTTGACTTAGTCCGAGTTTACGCACTGAAAAATAGAATTTATGAGGAAAATACAGGTGGTAGGCTAAAACAGCTTCTTGAGTTGGGCATCTTCACGCAAGAACAGTACGAGGAGTTAAATCAATCCTATTATTACCTAATGTCGATCCGCTTGAAAAATCAGGCCAACCAGATCCGTATCGCTAAATTGGCGCCCAACAACTACGTACCTATCGATAGCTTGACAAATATTGAAAAGGCGACAATTAAAGAAATATTCAAAACAATCAATAATTTTCAACTCGGTATTAAGCTGAAATTTACCAGCAATTTATTTGGTTAAGAATCAGCCCTTCGTTGGCTTTCTGCCCCGGATTAAGGATCTGCAAACAATAAATTCGTAACTTATTGCCTTACATAGACAATAAGTTACGAAGATCAGACCTAAAGATTTTTTGGCAAAGACAAATCAAACTGCCAATGCTTCGCTAATCGCTCCAACTCTTGCTTTGTGATTGGGATGACTGCACCGTGCTTAGGCGAACTGAAATTGGTAGATTTCATCTTTCCTGCATTAAAGTGCCCCAGATCAACAAAATTTTTAAAATCTGTTGTTTCACTGAAGCCAAAATTATGTGGTGATATCTCTATACCCCTGCTTTTGTCCGTAGATATGTAAATCCGTCATGACCATATAAAAATAACCATCCTTTCCGCGCATGACATAGGGATCTCGAATGCCTTTCTGCTGTGCAATACTATCACCGGCAATAATCGGCTTACCCTTATTGACATCGGTGAAAGAATAGCCATCCTGACTGACTGCAACATATAGACCATGGCTTTCATCCTTAAAATAAACCATTAAGTAAGCGGCCAGATCCAATTCCTTTACCTGTGCAGACAAGTTATCCGTAAATAGCATCAGGGCAGTAAAAAAGAGTATGCGAATATTCATCTTATTTCACTGTCAATCTAATCAAGGTCAAGGAATAGGGTTCGAATGTTTCAACAATCCTCTTTCCTTTATAAGTTACCTTATTTTGTTTCGGGCGAATATTCAATGGTTCTTCGAGACTGTTACTTACGTTTAGGTCAGCATTGGCCAAAGTTATTTTCTCTGCCGTCGTCGCCAGCGTCTTCTTCGAATCCACATCAAGCTTCACTTTCACCGGCTTACTATTGTAATTGACAACTTTCAAAATAAGCTGCTGCGAAACTGCATCATATACCGCTGAAGCATATAGGCTATCTTTTCCAGCTACGGATTCGCCATCCCGTTTGATCGGAACAATACTTGTCCCTTTATTGGTTGCATATAATTTTTGTACTTGGTAGCTGGGTGTCCCATATACTTGTAAATTATCAACCCAAATTAAATCCGGTGACCATTGCCAGCCATCGACATGACCAAATAATGGTGCATAAGATGCCATCTCCACCACATCGCCATTTCGTTCTAGACCAGTCATGAAAGCCGCTTCAGAAAGTGCCGCCTCCCAGGTACTTTTCCCTGGACCGTTTGGTCGCGTTGTATGCGAAGCGTATTCCCCCGCGAAAATTTTTACCCCATTCCTAGCGTAATTATCATAACGATTGGCACTCGAAAGAAACCAGGATGGCGGACGGTAATAATGTTCATCAATGATATTGATATTCATCGCCCGCAGCTTATCATTTAAGAAGTCAAAACGATCCCCCTCGGGATCAGTACCCGAACTGGCGATAATTTTGATCTCCGGATGCTTTTCGTTCAACGCTTTCTTGAAGACAGTCAACCTTTCGATATATTGAGGGCCCCAATTTTCATTTCCAACCCCTAGCATTTTGAGGTGAAAAGGTTCTGGGTGCCCCATATCCGCACGTAATTTCCCCCATTTTGTAGCTGTTGTGCCATTAGCAAACTCAATCAGATCCAAGGCGTCCTGAACATACTCATCTAACTCATCTAATGGCACAACTTCACCTGTATTAAATTGACAAGCCATTCCACAATTGAGGATAGGTACCGGAGTGGCACCAATATCTTCTGCTAGTAAAAAATACTCAAAGAAACCTAAGCCGAAAGTCTGGAAATAATCCGGTGTCAACCGCTGTTTAAATTCAGTATTCCACCGGTTGATAATCAGCTCCCGTTCTGTTATTGGTCCAACTGTTTTTTTCCATTGGAACCGATTGGCCAAATCTTTTCCTTCAACAATACAGCCTCCTGGAAAACGGATAAAGCCAGGTTTCATATCTGCAAGCATTTGGACCATGTCTTTACGCAAACCTTTTGGTCTACCTTTCCAGGTGTCTACTGGAAATAACGAAAGCATATCTACGTCTAAAATACCCGCTCCTGTAAACCAAACATTTAACTTGGCTTTATCTGTCGTTTGGTTAACAGGAAATTTGACAGCAGCTTCGGACCATGATGTTACGGCGTCAAGCGGAAGTTCAGCTGCCCCGATAACCTTATTCTGTTGATCGATCAGCTCAACATGGATTTTCATGCCCTGGGTAGCACTTTGATACTGTAAAGAAAACTCATATGTTGCCCCCGCTTTCACGCCCATTCCTCTAAATCCTTCGTTTTGTAGACCTAACTTCAGATTAGCGGCATTGTTTAGCCTTAAATAACGTTTGTTCCCTTTACGCTTACTATCGTTTAGCAACAGATAAGTACCCTCTGAACCATTTTCCAACTTTTTCCAGCCCATCCAAGGCTGATCAAACTCAAATGATCTATTCTTTACTAATTCAGCGTAGATTCCTCCGTCTGCGCCAAGATTGATATCCTCAAAAAAGACTCCCCACATATGTGGCGATATGTTGCCTGTAGGTTTATCTAATTGTATATCTAACTCAATTGGTGACTGCGCAGCAGCTGAAAAGCCTAAACTCGCTAGCACTAGCATCAACGATACAACTTTCTTCATCTGTAATTATTTGTTCATTAGTTTTGAATTATATAGGTATTCACGCCACCTTTAGCTGTATGTTCTGCCCAGATTTTCGATGGTATAAATAAACTCGTTACAATCGGTTACACGTCCCCGAGTTTTAAATCAATCAGGTATTTACACTGTCTTATATTAATTCCAATACGATAACTGAAAATGCCGGAATTTCGACTTCAACAGTACCATTTAAAAGTTTTGCTTTATTGTACACAACCGGTGTAATTGTTGCGGGTTTCTCAAACGAATTATAATCACGTAGATGCGCAGCGGTCAGCATTCTACCTGTTACTTTTCCGGCCTTCACTGCCCCCAAATCTACTTGTATCTTATTTTTCTTTTTTGGATCAATATTCACCAAAGAGATATGTGTACGCCCTTGTTTATCTTGTGATGCAGAAACAGACACTGCAGGAATTTTCTCATTTTTAAACTCCAAATCAGTTGATTGAAGCGTGATCGGAATTAATTTCGCATCCTGATGCACCTTATACATTTCCATCACATGATAGGTTGGCGTTAAAATCATACTCTTCCCCTTTGTCAAAATAACAGCCTGCAACACATTGACAGCTTGTGCCAGATTGGCCATCTTCACGCGACGGGCATGGTTGTTAAAAATATTCAAAGTCATTCCAGCAATCATGGCGTCACGCATGGTATTTTGTTGATAAAGAAAACCGGGATTTGTACCAGGCTCTACCTCATACCAGCCTCCCCATTCGTCTACAATCAAATCCACAAGTCCTTTGGGATCATATTTGTCCATAATGGCAATATTCTTTTCTACCAGCTCATTCATAAACCAAGCTGATTTCATGGTTTTGAAATACTCCTCTTCGGAATAGGCCGTTGCAGAGCCCTTTTTATCCCAGTTGATCACGGCATAGTGATGAAGTCCCATGCCTTTCATCAAACCAGCCGGAATTTTCTTCATCAATGTCTCCGTCCAATTGTAATCAGCACTATTGGCTCCAGAAGCGATTCGATATAAGCCACTCCCATTGGTCCAATCCGACATAAACGTAGCATATTTACGATAGATGTCTGTATAATAATCAGCGGTCATATTGCCGCCACAACCCCAGGCTTCATTTCCCACCCCCCAGAATTTCACTTTCCAAGGTTCCTGCCTACCATTTTTTCGTCGCCAATCCGACATGGGGCTTTCTCCCTTAAAATTCACGTATTGAACCCAGTCGGCAAGCTCCTGCACCTCACCGCTCCCCACATTACCGGCCAGATAAGGTTCTGCACCCAGTAATTCACACATATTGAGAAAATCATGTGTACCAAAGGAATTATCTTCTGTCACGCCTCCCCACCAGTTGTTTACGATAGCAGGGCGCTGGGCTTTGGCCCCAACCCCATCCTTCCAATGATAAGTATCGGCAAAACATCCCCCCGGCCAACGTAAATTGGGAATGTTCAAATTCTTCAGGGCTTCGATGATATCTTTCCGGACACCATCAGCGTGGGGTATCGAGTCATTTTTCTCCCCGACATAAAATCCATCATAAATACAGCGTCCCAAATGTTCGGCAAAATGTCCATAGATATGTCGGCTTATAACCTGCTCCTGCTGTGCTGTTTCCAATCTTACCCTACTCTGTCCATACAGTAATCCAGTGGCCAGCGTAAAAACAATACCTAATTTTAATCTTAGCTTCATCATATCGACTTTATTATTTCACACTAAATTGGTAGGTAGTTTTTGAGCTATATTTTTCGCCAGGTTTTAATACCGTTGATGCAAAATTGGGATGATTTGGCGCATCCGGAAAATGTTGCGTTTCCAAACAGAAGGCAGAACGGAAAGGATATATTTTCCCCTCTTTTCCTTTAGGATCTGAATCTTTCATAAAATTGCCACTGTAAAATTGCAGCCCGGGCTCGGTTGTAAAAACCTCCATTTGGATACCCGTCTTTGCAGCATACACCCATGCTACTTTTTGAAAGCCATCTTTCTTGTTAAGTTCAAAATTATGGTCATAGCCCTTTCCGATCTTCAATTGCGCATTTTCATCTTCTATATGGGCACCAACGAGTGTGGGCTTTGTAAAATCAAATGCTGTACCCGCTACAGGCAAGCTCTTTCCTGTTGGGATCAAAGTATTGTCAACTTCGGTAATTGCCTTTGCATCAATTTGAAGTTCATGATCCAAAATAGAAGAATTTCCGGCCCCATTGAGGTTAAAATAAGCGTGATTGGTCAGATTTAAGACAGTCTCCTTATCCGTTGTTGCCTGATAGCTTATAGCCAGCCCTCCATTTTCCTCCAGCGTATACGTAACCTCCATCTTGACCGTTCCGGGATAGCCTGCTTCTTTATCAGGTGAAGTATAGGCTAATGTGATTGAGGTTTCAGTGCTGCTAACCACATCCCATACTTTGTTGTATACCCCATTGGTACCGCCATGAAGTGAATTCTCTCCATCATTCTTTTCTAGCACATACACTTCGCCATTCAGTTTGAAAGAAGCTTTACCAATCCGATTACCATAACGCCCCACAATTGCGCCGTAAAAATTATTATAGTTATCCTTATATTCTTTGGCTGAATCATAACCCAAAATCACATCAGTTACCTTCCCGTCCTTATTGGGGACGTTTAAACTTACCAAGCGGGCACCATAGTTTGTCAGAGTTATGGCAAGTTTGTCATTTCTGAGCTGGAACAGTTTAACTTCTTTACCATCGATCTGGCTATCGAAAGCTCGGCCGGAAGTAGAATTAGCCACCGTTGCCGCCTGCTTGTTTTGAGTTGATGAAGACTGGCAGCCATAAGCTAATGAAGCACAAGTCAACAAACTAATAATAATTTTCTTATTCATCTGCAATTAAGTTTTGTTCCATCGGTCTGATGGAGGCTTCCTAATTCAATAGGAGTGGTTCATAATTCGTTAATTTCCAATTTCGTTTTACCAGAAACGCACATAAATAGCAGTTACCATGAGTAAAGTCACAACAATTAATGCCAATACAGACGGTTCTACTTTAAACATCGATCGATCCAATACAAAAGCTTTTGGATTGACCTTTGGTCCAAATAAACTCACCGCAATCATGGCCAACATAGTAAATACAAATGCTAATCCCATACAGATCTGAAATGGAATCTCATAAACACCCGCTTTATTTGGATAAGCAGTATACAGCCATGTTTCAGGACCAAGTACTTTTGCCGCAAATTCATTGAAAAACACAGATAACGCAAAACCGGTGACGAGTCCAGTGATCGCAGCAGCTCCCGTGGTCCTTTTCCAAAACATGCCCAACAAAAACATCGCAAAAACACCAGGACTGATAAAACCTGTATACTTTTGAATAAAGGTAAAGCCACCAGCCCCTCCAATTCCTAAGGCATCATTCCAGGTAAATAATACCGACAGTAAAATAGATACAACGATCGTTATTTTTCCTACCCATACCATTTTAGCTTCACTAGCGTCTTTGTTGAGGTATTTCTTAAAAATATCCAATGTAAAAATCGTTGCGATACTATTTGCTTTTCCGGCCAATCCGGCCACTATTGCAGCTGTAAGCGCTGCCAAAGCAAGCCCTTTCATACCATTTGGCAGATAGCCCAATATCGCCGAATATGCATTATCGGCATGAAACACCCCGCCAGGAGCCATTTCTTGTTGCAGCGCACCATTTTTATAGAGCACATAAGCGGCTATCCCCGGAAGCATAACGATAATCGGCATAAACAGTTTTAGAAATCCCGCAAAGAGAATTCCTGTGCGTGCGGTCTTTAGATCAGCTCCTAAAGCACGTTGTGTGATGTATTGATTACAGCCCCAATAATTTAGATTGACAATCCAGATTCCGGCAAGATACATCCCTATTCCAGGCAACATCAGGTACTTATTGATATCTTCCTGACTGGCACCCGGTCCAGGTTTATCGACAAATAGGTTAAAATGCTCCGGAGAGTCTTCCATCAGCTTATTGAATCCAGCCAAAGCATCCTGTCCCAAACCAAAATGTTCACTGACTAACGTCAATGCCACATAGGTTGTCGCTATACCGCCAATAATCAATACAACCACCTGAATAACATCTGTAAAACCAATGACACGCATTCCGCCTAAAGTAATGATGACGGCAAAAACGGCTAAAGCAACTGTTATGGTATGAAAGCTGTCGCCACCGCCGGCCATACTGGAGATTGCAATGGCGCCCAAATATAAAATGGAAGTAAGATTGACAAAAACATACAAAAACAACCAGAAAATCGCCATAATGAGACTCGTCGTTTCATTATATCGGTTGTTCAAAAATTGAGGCATTGTGAAAATCTTATTTTTCAGATAGACTGGTATAAACCAAACCGCAACAATAATTAACGCTACTGCGGCAATAAGCTCATAAGCGGCGACAGCAATACCGACTTCAAATCCATTACCGCTCATGCCAATAAACTGTTCAGCAGAAATATTCGATGCGATCAACGAAGAGCCTATGGCCCACCAGGTCAGTGATCCTTCCGCCAAAAAGTAGTCCTTGCTGCTGCTTAAACTATTCGTTTTCTTACGATAGATCCAGTAGCCATAGCCGGCTACAATAAAGAAGTAAATTACGAAGATGATGTAATCTACCGTTGCAAATTTTTCCATATTTCCCAAATTGGTTATTATCAATAAGCCATTTATACCCGAAGAGCGGGTATAAATGGCTTAAGTTATTATTTACTCAGTAAATAATACAATTCATTCCATTTCAATTGATTTTCGAGTTTCGCTACCGTAGTATCCTCGTCGATCAATACATATTCCAGTCCGGCAATACGTGCAAAATCTTCCAGGTATTCGGGTGTTAAACTCAAGCTGTAGGCGGTATGGTGTGCCCCCCCTGCTACAATCCATGCACTGCAACCTGTTTTCATATCTGGTAGCGGTTTCCATAACACGCGCGCAACAGGAAGCTTGGGTAATTCCTCTTCTACAGAGACACCTTGCACTTTATTCACGATCAAACGAAAGCGCGTTCCCATATCGACCAAAGAGGCATTCAATGCATCTCCACTCTGGCCATTGAAAACCAAACGGGCAGGATCTGCCTTGCCGCCAATTCCTAGTGGATGCACTTCTATGCGCGGTTTGCCCGTTGCTAAAGCCGGATCCACTTCCAACATATGTGAGCCAAGTACCATGGGATTCTGCGGATTAAAATGATAGGTGTAGTCTTCCATAAATGCAGTTGTTCCCGCTAATCCTGCACCCATTACTTTACAAGCGCGCACCAAAGCTGGGGTCTTCCAATCCCCTTCACCGGCAAAACCATAGCCCTCAGCCATTAAACGTTGTACTGCTAAACCAGGGAGCTGTACCATGCCATGCAAATCCTCAAAAGTATCTGTAAAACCTTTAAAATTGCCTTGTTCCAAAAACTTGCGCAGACCAATTTCAATTTTGGCAGCTTCGATTAAGTTCTGGCGAAATTCACCACCAACCTGCACATTTTCCGCTAGTTCATAAGTCGCCTCGTACTCCGCTAATAATGCCGCGATTTCCGCTTCAGTACTTGCATTGATCACCTCCACCAAATCACCAATGGCATAGGTGTTTACAGCGAAACCAAATTGCGACTCTGCCTCCACTTTATCACCATCTGTAACAGCCACATAACGCATATTATCGCCGAACCGTGCAAACTTAGCTCCCTGCCAGTCATGCCACCCTGCGGCTGCACGAGCCCAGACACTGATCCGCTCCAACACCTCTGCATCCTCCCAATGTCCGGTTACTACCTTACGACCTATTTTTAAACGGCTAACAATATGTCCAAATTCACGATCACCGTGTGCACTTTGGTTTAGGTTCATAAAATCCATGTCGATGCTATTCCATGGAATATCCTGATTATATTGGGTATGCAGATGCAGCAATGGTTTTTGCAAGGCTTTTAATCCCCTGATCCACATCTTTGCGGGTGAAAACGTGTGCATCCAGGTAATGACTCCGATACATTTCTCCTCATTGTTGGCGGCAGTCAACGTCGCATAAATCTCATCGGTATTTTTGACGATCGGCTTATATTTTACGGCCACAGGAATCGCCGCCTGCCCATGTAAATAATTTGCGATTTCTTCGGCGTGAACAGCCACCTGTCTTAATGTTTCTTCTCCATAAAGATCCTGGCTCCCAACAACAAACCAGACCTCAAGTTCTTTTAAATTGATATTCATTTTAAAATGTAGTTTTTGCTATAGATTTTTTATTGTTCAGAATTATTGACCATAATAGGCATTGGTCCCATGCTTCCGTTCATAATGCTTTTTGATCAGCGCGGGCTTTAATCGAGGTGCTTGTGGATTGATCTGTTCCGTCAACCAGGCCATTTTAGCCACCTGTTCCAATACTGCACTGTTATAAACAGACTTTATTCCGGTTTTACCCCAAACAAAGGGCGCATGATTACCAACTAAGATCATTTCCACCTCTCTATGATCCAGTTTATTTTCAGCGAAATGATTGATAATTTGGAAGCCCGTTTCATACTCATAGTTTCCTGCAATCATCTCATCACTCATCGGTGGGGCACAGGGAATATCTACCGTCAGATGATCTGCATGAGTAGTTCCGAAAATCGGAATATCGCGTTGACTCTGAGCCCAAGCAGTCGCATAAGTAGAATGTGTGTGGGTGATCCCACCGATTTCCTTCCAATGTTTATACAACACGGCATGCGTTTTCGTATCTGATGAGGGTCTAAGATCACCTTCCACTACATTTCCTTCAAAGTCAACAATCACCATATGTTCCGGTGAAAGCTCCTCATAAGGAACGCCACTCGGTTTTATGGCAAAAACTTCGTGCTGACGATCGACAACGCTCACATTTCCAAATGTAAAAAGCACAAGCCCCAACTGGGGCAATTGCATATTGCAATGGTAGGCTTCCTCTTTAATTGAATTATACATGGTTAAAATTTCGATGATTAAACGGTAATGGACAATAACTCTTTTCCCTCGATGAAAGCTCCCAGAGCTTTGTAACGTTCATAACGCTCGGCATAGAGAACTACCCATTTATCTTCTGGGACATAGGTTCGTTCAAAACCTTGCCCCATGGCTTCCATGGCATCCTCAACACGGTCATACAGCCCTGCCGCAGTCGCCGCGAACATGGCTGCACCAATAGCGCAAGTCTGTTCACTCTTATGGATACGAATTGGCATGTTCATCACATTGGCCATCATCTGCATAATAAAAGGTGATTTTTTTGCCACTCCGCCTAAGCCGATCAAACCTTTAACAGGAATCCCCTGCTCTACAAATCGATCAACAATAGCCTTCGCACCAAAGCATGTCGCTTCAACAATGGCGCGGAAGATTCGGGGAGCATCTGTTCCAAGATGCAAGCCCGTAACCGCACCTTTCAAGGATTGGTCTGCATCCGGAGTTCGACGACCATTAAGCCAGTCTAGGGCTAATTCTGAATTTGTTGCTACAGGCAAAAGTGCTGCCTGCTCACTTAAACTAATCAGTAGCTTTTCTTCCAAAGTCGCTAGAATTTGTTCCCCCATTGCCGCTGTGATTCCTTCAACTCCTTGAATCAGGTGTTTCGTTGGCCACAATAAAATTTGTTTCAACCAGGCATAAGCATCTCCAAATGCGGACTGACCTGCCTCCATACCAATCATTCCCGGAATGATCGAACCATCCACTTGACCGCAGATGCCTTTGACTAATGTATGCTGCACCTCTTCTTTAGGTGCCACCAACATATCACAGGTTGAAGTCCCCATGACCTTACTCAGATAATAGGGCTCAATTTGCCCACCAACGGCCCCCATATGACAGTCAAATGCACCTATTCCAACAACCACCGATGTTGTAAGACCCAACCGTTGCGCCCATTCTTCTGAAAGCTGGCCCGCTGGCTTATCTGAAGTATGAGTCTCAGAAAACAAGCGATCCACAAAGCCATCCAGCAAAGGGTCTAGGGCAGAAAAAAATGCGTTCGGAGGTAATCCATCGAATTCTTCAGCCCAAAGCGACTTATGCCCTGCCGCACATACACCTCGTTTGATCGCGGAAGCATCTACACCACCTGTTAATAAAAAGGGAATATAATCGCAATGTTCAACCCAACTGAATGTTGCATCCCTTACCTGCTCATCCACTCTAAAAACATGAAGCAATTTGGCCCAAAACCACTCTGAGGAGTAAACACCGCCCACATACTTCAGATAATCTATTGCACTATTTTGATTATGAAGATTAATTTCTTTAGCCTCCTGAACAGCTGTATGATCTTTCCATAAGACAAACATCGCATTAGGATTATCTTTAAACTCATCAAGCAGAGCCAAGGGAACTCCTTGCGCATTGACGGCCACTGGAGTCGATCCCGTTGTATCCACGGAAATTGCTTTTACAGCAGCCCCGATATTATTCAACCCCGATTTGAGCAAACAATCCTTTATTGTCGCTTCCAATCCTTCGATGTAATCCAAAGGGTGTTGCCTGAACTGACTGGAAGCGGCATCACAATACTCACCTCTTTTCCATCGAGGATAATAAAATACGGAAGAAGCTATTTCCTCGCCATTGTTAGCATCGACCAAGACCGAACGGACTGAATCACTTCCATAGTCCACGCCAATGACATACGATTTATTCATTTTTGCTGAATTTGGTTTATAACTTATAATTGTTTCTAACGTCTTATTTTTCAATACCCCTCTCGTAAAGTTAGCACTTTAAAAATAATTAGTGTCAAATAAACATTTAATTTTTTGAATATGAAAGAAAATTTTCATATTTAAAAAATTGAGCTAACTTCATCCCAGCAAATTATGGTGAACCCAAGTCCTTTTAATTGGCATACAAGAGCATTTTAGGAGGACATATCAGACAATTATTATACTTATTTTTAGCTATTTACTTTTTTACATAGTTTTGCTCAGTGAATAAACGGGATGAAGTCAGATAAAAAGATAAAACGATAGACGATGGAATATTATAAAAAAGATTCAGGGATCCTTTTGGCGGTAGACTGTATCATATTTGGATTTAACGGCGAATCCCTGGAAGTGCTTTTAATTAAACGAGATTTCGAACCAGAGAGAAATAAATGGAGTCTCATGGGCGGTTTCGTTCAATCGGACGAAAGTCCGGAAGAGGCTGCGAGCAGAGTGCTCAGACAGTTAACCGGGCTTGAAAATGTATACATGGAGCAGTGTAGCGTATTTGGAGAACCTAAACGCGAACCGAACGATCGGGTTGTCAGCATCTGTTATTTTGCATTGATTGATACACAACAATACAAACATATCCTCAGTGACGATTACGAAGCTCAATGGTTTCCATTACAGCAGCATCCAGCATTGATTTTCGATCATGACCAAATGATCTCCTCTGCACAGCATCGTCTACGTATGAAGGCTGCCATGTATCCGATTTTATTCGAGTTGCTACCTGAAAAATTCACGATTCCCCAGATTGCTGCACTATATGAGGGCGTATACAATATCGAATTGGATAAACGCAATTTTAGCCGAAAATTGCTTGCTTCTGATCTCATTATCAAACTGCAGGAAAAGGATAAAGAAAATTCTAAAAAAGGAGCCTACTATTTCAAACTGAATACAGCTATCTATAAAGAAAAGATCATGTCCTTCTTACGTTATTTACCCAGCTGGTCTATCGAATCATGAGAAAATGACCGGAAATTAAGGGAAGGAATAAGAATATATTTCACTTTCCATTTTCGTTTTTTCAATAATTCCTTATATTTATCACAGCCATATCCTAATTTTAGAATGCGGATATGTGGAATAAACGTATTTTTATAAAATAAACAACTATGAGCAAATTGAGATTAGCATTTATATTCTTTACAGTTTTATTTATTTCATCCTATACACAATTACAGGCACAAACTCCTGCGGTGACACCGGCTACTGCAGCGACACAACAGGATAATGCCTTCAAATACAGTCCAGATGGATTAAAAAAAGGAAGTTTGGCAAATCAATTTGACCACCTTAATTATATCTCGAAAAACAACTATGATTTCAAGATGGTGCGTAAAACCAATCTTGATATTGTTAAAAGAAATGTAATTGATACTGTAGCAAAACTTCACAAAGAGATCAGCTCCTTGAAATCATCTTCCAGTAACTATACGTCAAATACTAAAACTTTACAAGATTCTATTCAGGTTTTAAAAGACCAGCTGGCACAAGAGAAGGAAAAAACAGAGAGTTTCTCGTTCTTAGGAATAAACACCTCAAAAACATTTTATAGTACTGTGGTCTGGACGATCATTGCGGTATTGGCAGTAGCAGCATTTATCTTTTTATTTTCTTATCGGAAAGCGAAAGTGGACACGGTCGAGTTTCAAAAGACTGCAGAGCAATCCCAAGAAGAATTTGCTACTTTCCGCAAAAAGTCGATGGAGAAAGAACAACTGCTCAAACGCCAATTGCAAGATGAATTAAACAAAAAAATATAGCGTCGCGTTCCAACAAAATAGCAGGCGCCTCTGGATCGACCTGTAACGAATCATCAAAGCATTTCGTTACAGGTCGATTTCATTTAGCGGCTAGCGGCTCCCCATCCAGAAAAGAGCACAAAAGATTCCCCGAAACAAAGCGGTAATCTTTAAAAATCTATAGCAGGATAAAAGAGAAAAACTATATTTGCAGGTATAAGAATCGGAACAGACAGAATTACAATCGATAACATTTTGACCTACATTAATAAAATTGTAATTTAATTGCAAATTCTATTTGTTTTTAAAAACGAATAACCTTATTTTTGCTGACCAAAAAAGAGGCCTTTTATGTCTCTTATATAAAATTGATTAATAAATATTTAGTCCCTATAATATGCCCAAGATTGGTAAAATAGCGCAGATTATCGGCCCAGTTGTTGACGTCAACTTCGCCGACAGTGAAAATCTACCTAAAATTTACGATGCATTGTACATTCAAAAAGAAAATGGACAACGTGTTGTATTAGAAGTTCAACAACACTTAGGTCAGGATCGTGTACGTACAATTGCCATGGACGCAACTGAAGGTTTAGTTCGCGGAATGGAAGTTGTCGATACTGGTGCTCCTATCAAAATGCCTGTTGGTGAAGAAATCAAAGGTCGTGTATTCAATGTAGTTGGTGATGCCATAGACGGGATCCAAAATTTGAATAAAGAGAATGGTCGTCCTATCCACAACGTACCTCCTAAATTCGAAGATTTGTCAACTGAATCCGAAGTACTTTTTACTGGTATCAAAGTTATTGACCTTTTAGAGCCATATGCTAAAGGTGGTAAAATTGGTTTATTCGGTGGTGCCGGTGTAGGTAAAACTGTATTAATCCAAGAATTAATCAACAACATCGCAAAAGGTCACGGTGGTCTTTCTGTATTCGCCGGTGTAGGTGAGCGTACGCGTGAAGGTAATGACTTATTGCGCGAGATGTTGGAATCTGGTATCATCAAATATGGTGAGCATTTTATGGAAGGCATGGAAAAAGGCGAATGGCCTTTAGATACTGTTGACCACGAATTAATGAAAGATTCAAAATGTACATTCGTTTTCGGTCAGATGAATGAGCCTCCTGGTGCACGTGCACGTGTGGCCTTATCAGGTTTGACAGTAGCGGAATATTTCCGTGACGGTGATGGCGAAGGTCAGGGTCGTGACGTATTATTCTTCATCGATAACATCTTCCGTTTTACACAAGCAGGTTCTGAAGTATCAGCCCTTTTAGGTCGTATGCCTTCAGCGGTAGGTTACCAACCAACATTGGCAACGGAGATGGGTTTAATGCAAGAGCGTATTACTTCAACTAAAAATGGATCTATCACTTCAGTACAGGCTGTATATGTACCTGCCGATGACTTAACTGACCCTGCTCCAGCGACAACTTTTGCTCACTTGGATGCAACAACAGTATTGTCTCGTAAAATTGCTGAGTTAGGTATTTACCCTGCTGTAGATCCTTTGGATTCTACTTCACGTATTCTTTCTCCTGCCGTTTTAGGTGCCGAACATTATAATACTGCACAACGTGTAAAAGAAATTCTTCAACGCTACAAAGAGCTACAAGATATCATCGCCATCTTAGGTATGGATGAGTTGTCGGAAGAAGATAAATTAACTGTACACCGCGCACGTCGTGTACAACGTTTCTTATCTCAACCTTTCCACGTTGCAGAGCAATTTACAGGTTTAAAAGGTGTATTGGTAGACATCAAAGATACCATCAAAGGCTTCAATATGATCATTGATGGTGAAGTAGATGAATACCCAGAAGCTGCCTTCAACTTAGTAGGTAACATTGATGATGCTATCGAAAAAGGTAAAAAATTATTAGCAGAAGCAGTTTAATTTAGATTATATCTAAGAATAATGAAATTAACAATTATCACTCCAGACAAATTAGCATTCGAAGGCGAAGTAACATCTGTTACTGTACCTGGCTCTGCAGGCTCTTTCCAGATTTTGAAAGACCATGCTGCCATTGTTTCTACTTTGGAAGATGGAAAAGTAATTATTCAACAAGGTAAAGGTGAACAAGAAGTGTTCATTAAAGGTGGTGTTGTGGAAGCAAAAGACAATGTCATTACCGTGCTTGCTGAAGGAATTATCGGAGATTAAATCAAATCGATTTTATAAAATTTAAAAGCTTCCGATAGAAATATCGGAAGCTTTTTTTTTAAAGTTTTTTTGACATTTTCTTCATTTTAGGAAGAAAATTGGCCATTGTAACAAAAAATAATTTTCTGACCTTGTAGACCAATTTTAAATACGGTATACGACTAACAAAATATAAAACCGAAAATAAGCATAAAATTAAAAATAAAATTTTGAATAAAAATAAATAATAAAATTTTATTCTAAATGCAAAATTAGCACTTTACCTATTGCCAATTATTGTAATTCCTGCTACCTTGAGGAAATGAAAATCGAAAGTTTTTATAGAAACTTGAGATAGCATGATTTACCACCAAAACCAGAACAAAGGGAACTATTATACTAAGGTAAATTTTGGGTTATGAAATATTACGACAAAAACACATTGATTTATTTGGATGGAGCTTTCAAAAAAGCTTCAGAGGTTGCATTAGATCCCTTTGCTCAGTCGCTGCATTATGGATATGCCGTGTTCGATGGTTTACGCGCGTACAACACCCACAATGGCCCTCGTATTTTTAAAGCCGATAAGCATTTCGATCGCTTAAAGAAATCATGTGAAGCGGTTAATATCCCCTATCGCTGGAGTAACCGGGAACTAATCGACACTTGTTATGAGCTCTTGGCCATCAACAACCTAAGAGAAGCCTACATACGTCCGTTGGTATTGACAGGTTCGAATATGCACCTCACCTCATCAACCGAAGCAAACATCATGATTGCCGCATGGGAATGGGGACCATATCTTGGCCAAAACTTATTACGCGTATGTATTTCCGACATCAAAAGACCTAATCCAAAGTCGTTTAAAATTGATTCGAAGATCTCTGGACAGTACGTTAACTCTATTCTTGCTACAACAGAAGCCATCAAAAAAGGTTATGACGAAGCATTAATGCTCGACCATGAAGGTTACGTTGCCCAAGCGTCCAGTGAAAATATTTTCATCGAAAAGGATTTCAAAATCTATACACCGCCCACGAAGAATATCTTCCCGGGCATTACACGCCAGACCGTAAAAAACATCTGCAAAAAACTGAATTTCGAAGTCGTTGAAAAGCAACTGACCGTAGAAGATATTTATACTGCAGATAGCGCCTTCTTATGTGGGACCGCCGCAGAAATAATCGGAATCAAACAAGTCGATGATGTCATCTATAAAGAAGCGTGGGAACATAGCATCGGTGCATCAATCCAAAGAAGATATAAAAATTTAGTATTAGAGAACGAAAATTATGAAGTCATCATCTAACGGCGAAAACACAATGAACAAATACAGCCGTACATTTACACAAGACGAAACGCAACCTGCTGCAAAAGCAATGCTTTACGGTATCGGTCTTACGGATGCCGACATGGAGAAAGCACAGGTCGGTATTGCCAGCATGGGATATGATGGTAATACGTGTAATATGCACTTAAATGATTTGGCACAAATCGTCAAAAAAGGCGTTTGGAACAATGATTTAGTGGGTTTGACCTTTGGAACCATTGGCGTCAGCGACGGTATGAGCAATGGTACAGACGGTATGCGTTATTCGTTGGTAAGCCGTGACGTGATTGCCGATAGCATCGAAACGATCTGTGGCGGACAATATTATGATGGCTTGATCTCTATTCCTGGCTGTGACAAAAACATGCCTGGTGCAATTATGGCAATGGCCCGTTTGGACCGCCCTTCTTTGATGGTATATGGAGGTACTATTGCTCCAGGCCACTACAAAGGCGAAGAATTAAATATTGTGTCTGCCTTTGAAGCATTGGGACAACGCATCTGCGGAAATCTTTCTGACGAAGACTATGAAGGCATCATCAAACATACTTGTCCTGGCGCTGGTGCGTGTGGTGGTATGTATACAGCCAACACCATGGCTTCTGCCATCGAAGCTTTGGGAATGAGTCTACCTTACTCATCTTCCAACCCTGCGATCTCCGAAGAAAAGAAAAATGAATGTTTAGACGCAGGTAAACATATCCGTACCCTGCTTGAGAAAGATATCAAACCATCTGATATCATGACACGTAAAGCATTTGAAAACGCGCTACGTACCATTGTTATCTTGGGTGGTAGTACCAATGCTGTACTTCACTTCATTGCGATCGGTAAAGCTGTCGGTGTAGACATCACGCAAGACGACTTCCAACGTATGAGCGATGAAACCCCTGTATTGGCTGACTTCAAACCATCTGGTAAATACTTGATGCAAGATCTTCAGCAATTTGGTGGAACTCCGGCTGTCATGAAATATCTTTTAAATGAAGGTTTACTTCATGGTGACTGTATCACGGTAACAGGAAAAACGGTCGCTGAGAACTTGGCTGATGTTAAATCAATCATGGAATATGATCAACCAATTATCAAACCATTGAGCGATCCTATTAAGGCTACAGGACACTTACAGATTCTTTACGGAAACTTAGCAGAGAAAGGTTCTGTTGCCAAGATCTCCGGCAAAGAAGGTGAAAAATTCACTGGTCCTGCACGCGTATTCGATGGAGAGCATGATTTAGTAGCGGGCATCGCATCTGGTAGAATCAAACCAGGAGATGTTGTCGTGATCAAAAATGAAGGCCCTGTTGGAGCCCCAGGCATGCCTGAAATGCTTAAACCAACCTCCTTGATTATTGGTGCCGGCCTTGGTAAATCTGTTGCTTTAATCACCGATGGCCGTTTCTCGGGTGGAACACATGGTTTTGTCGTAGGACATATCACACCAGAATCTTACAAAGGTGGATTGATCGGTCTTGTAAATGATGATGACATTATCGAGATCGATGCCGTGAATAATAGCATCAATGTGCTGCTTTCCGATGAAGAGATCGCGCAACGCCGTGCCGCTTGGGTACAACCAGCGTTAAAAGTTAGCAAAGGAGTTTTATACAAATACGCTAAAACTGTTGCCGATGCCTCAGAAGGCTGTGTAACGGATCAATAGAAAATAAAAAACAGAGACATTAAGCAAATAGAGACCTAAACAATCGACGCTTAATGTCTCAGATCTAATATCTAAATACTAAAAAGACTGAATAATCAACAATAAAAAAATCAACGTAATGAGTACACTGGAAATAACAGAAAATAAGGCCGCTACAGCGCAGCAAACTCCGACACAAATTTCGGGATCGAAAGCTGTATTGGAGGCCTTATTGAGCGAAGGAGTTGATACCGTATTTGGTTATCCTGGAGGCGCAATTATGCCAATCTATGATGCCCTTTATGATTATACGGATCGTCTGAAGCATATTTTAGTGCGCCATGAACAAGGTGGAATCCACGCGGCGCAAGGTTATGCAAGAACTTCAGGTCGTACAGGCGTCGTCTTTGCGACAAGTGGTCCTGGAGCAACAAACTTAGTTACTGGACTGGCTGATGCCATGATCGATAGTAACCCTATCGTCTGTGTTACCGGTCAGGTCTTTGCTTCACTATTGGGAACAGATGCTTTTCAGGAAACAGATGTCATCAATATCACGGCACCGGTCACCAAATGGAACTACCAAGTCACCGACGCAACTGAAATTCCAGCTGCACTCGCAAAAGCATTTTATATCGCTAGCACTGGTCGTCCAGGGCCGGTATTGATCGATATTACCAAAAATGCACAGCTACAATTGTTCGATTACTTCGGTTATGAAAAATGCAACCACGTACGTAGCTACAGACCTGCACCACAAGTTCGTAAAGAATATGTTGAGCAAGCAGCCGAGTTAATCAACAATGCAAAAAAACCGTTTGTTCTTTTTGGACAAGGAATTATACTTGGAAAAGCAGAGGAAGAATTCAAAGCTTTTATCGAGAAAACTGGCATTCCTTCAGCATCCACTGTCATGGGCTTAAGTGCACTTCCAACGGATCATAAACTTCACGTGGGCATGTTAGGGATGCATGGTAACTATGCGCCGAATGTCATGACCAATGAATGTGATGTTTTAATAGCCATCGGTATGCGTTTCGATGACCGTGTAACAGGTCGTTTGGACAAATATGCCAAACAGGCAAAAGTAATCCATTTGGATATAGACCCGGCAGAGATTGACAAAAACGTACAGACAACCGTACCTGTATGGGGCGACTGTAAGGAGTCACTTCCAATGCTGACGGAATTGGTTAACGCTACAGATCACTCCGCTTGGTTGGAACAATTCCGTGAACTTGAAAAAGAAGAAATCAAGGAAGTCATCCAAAATGAACTCCACCCACAAACCGATATTATGACCATGGGTGAGGTCATCAATGTGTTGAATGAATTGACGGGTGGTGATGCGATCATTACAACGGACGTCGGTCAACACCAAATGGTAACCTGTCGCTATGCTAAATTCAACAACAGCAAATCGAATGTAACCTCAGGAGGCTTAGGTACAATGGGCTTTGGTCTTCCAGCAGCAATCGGTGCCTGGTATGGCGCGCCAGAGAAAACTGTCGTAGCAATCATCGGTGATGGTGGTATACAAATGACGATCCAAGAGCTCGGAACGATTATGCAATTTGGTGCAAAAGTCAAAATCATGATCCTCAACAATGAATTCTTGGGCATGGTACGCCAGTGGCAGCAATTGTTCCATGACAGACGTTATTCATTCGTGAATATCACGAGTCCTGACTTTGTTGCTGTAGCGAAAGGCTATTACATCGACGGTCAGAAGATTTCGGAACGTAAAGACTTACGTAATGCCCTGAAAACCATGATTGATCACGACGGAGCATATCTATTGGAAGTGATGGTAGGTAAGGAAAACAATGTATTCCCAATGGTTGCACAAGGAACATCGGTATCTGAGATACGTTTAAAGTAGAATTTAACATGGAAAAACAAGAATATACCATCACCTTATATACAGAGAATTCAATCGGTCTTATCGGTCGGATCTCAACAATTTTTTCAAGAAGAAAAATCAATATTGAAAGCTTGAATACTTCCCCTTCTGAAGTAGAAGGAATACATCGTTTTACCATCGTAATCACGGAGGCTGAAGATGTTCTACGTAAGCTTTGTCGTCAACTGGAAAAACAGATTGATATCCTTAAGGCCTATTACAACACCAATGATGAAGTGATCTGGCAAGAACAGGCGCTGTATAAAGTACCTGCGGATGTGGTCAATGAAAAAGTATATGTAGAACGTTTATTACGTCAATATGGTGCCAATGTTGTTGTGATCCGCAACGACTACATCGTCTTTGAAACTGCAGGTCACCGCGAGGAGATCGATAAGTTGACAGAAGAATTGACCAAATATGGTTTGATCGAATTTGTCCGTGGCGCACGTATCGCTATCATTAAAGATAGTGCAGGTTTCCATTCCAAATTGGTTCAGTTTGAAGCCAAGGAACCATCGCTAGAAATTGTAGAAAACGAGTATCTCGACAAAAGAGATGATGTATTTACAATGTAAGCTTTAATAGTATTATGCAAGAGACATTTAAATTTATCTTAAAGTCACGTCAAAAATTCATTGAATTACTTGACGGTCTTTCCATTGAACAGCTTAACAAAATTCCCGCGGGATTTAACAACAATATCATTTGGAATTTTGCGCACATTGTCGTCAGTACACAGACCTTGGTCTATGTCCGTACGGGAATCAAGGCCGATACGACTTGGGTGAACTATAACGAAGATTATAAAAAAGACACCAAGCCAACCCGCTTTGTTGAACAAGCAGAGGTTGATGAATTGAAAGAAATCGCAATCCGCAGTATTGAGCAAATTGCTGCTGACTATGAGAACGGTGTTTTCGGAGAAATCACCTCCTTTTCAACGGCGACCTATGGTTATCCGATGGACACGATCGAAGAGGTCATTGCCCTGACATCAGGACACGACAACGTTCATTTCGGTTACGCCATGGCACAACGCAGATTAGTACAAGAATTAAAATAAATAATCAACAACCCATAACAGAAAGAAAGTAAAACAATGGCAAATTATTTCAACACCTTACCGCTTAGAGAGCAGTTAGAACAATTAAGTCACGCTGAATTCATGGATAACACCGAATTCACGGATGGTGTAAATGCTTTAAAAGGTAAAAAAATCGTAATCGTAGGATGTGGTGCACAAGGCTTGAACCAAGGTTTAAACTTAAGAGATAGCGGATTGGACGTTTCTTATGCTTTACGTAAAGAAGCTATTGAACAAAAAAGAGATTCTTGGAAAAATGCTACAGACAACAACTTTAACGTAGGCACTTACGAAGAATTGATCCCATCTGCGGATTTAGTTATCAACTTGACTCCAGATAAACAACATACTTCAGTAATCAACGCTGTCATGCCTTTGATGAAAGAAGGCGCTACATTATCGTATTCACACGGTTTCAACATCGTTGAAGAAGGTATGCAAATCCGTAAAGATATTACTGTCATCATGGTTGCTCCAAAATGTCCAGGTTCTGAGGTTCGTGCAGAGTACCTTCGTGGTTTTGGTGTTCCTACTTTGATCGCTGTTCACCCAGAGAATGATCCGCAAGGAAAAGGCTGGGCTGAAGCAAAAGCATACTGTGTAGGAACAGGTGGACACAAAGCTGGTGTATTGAAATCTTCATTCGTAGCTGAGGTAAAATCAGATTTGATGGGTGAGCAAACGATTCTTTGTGGATTGTTGCAAACAGGTTCGATCTTATCTTTCGACAAAATGATCGAGAAAGGCATCGAAGCTGGTTATGCATCCAAATTGGTACAATACGGTGTAGAAGTTATCACTGAAGCCTTGAAACATGGTGGCGTAAGCGGTATGATGGACCGTTTGAGCAATCCTGCTAAAGTGAAAGCATTTGAGATCTCTGAAGAATTGAAAGATATCATGCGTCCTTTATTCCAAAAACACCAAGATGATATCATGTCAGGTCACTTTAGCAAGACGATGATGGAAGACTGGGCAAACGGTGATGCAAACCTATTGAAATGGAGAGCCGAAACTGGCGAAACTGCATTTGAAAAAACGCCAGCCGGTGATGTTAAAATCAACGAACAAGAGTATTTCGACAACTACACATTGATGGTTGCTTTCATCCGTGCAGGTGTGGAATTGGCATTCGAAACAATGGTTGAAGCAGGTATCAAACCAGAATCAGCCTATTACGAATCATTGCACGAAACACCATTGATTGCTAACACAATCGCTCGTAAGAAGTTGTTCGAAATGAACCGTGTCATTTCTGATACAGCAGAATACGGTTGTTACTTATTCGACCAAGCTTGTAAACCTTTGTTGGCAGACTTCATGAAAACTGTTGATACGGATTTAGTAGGTAAGAACTTCAATGAAGGTAGAGACGCAGCAGTTGACAATGCACAATTGGTTGTTATCAACGAAATTTTACGTGATCACCCCGTAGAAATCGTTGGCCGCAAATTACGTAAAGCGATGACGGCTATGAAAGCAATTAAAACTGTTTAGAAAGTTCAAACGAAATTATACATGCGCCAAAAATCATGAATATTTCGTAATTTAGAATATTGAAATCGGGGTGATATTGAGACATTTACAATATCACCTTGATTTATATGAAAATAACATAAGAGAGAATAAAAAATGTCAAAAACATTAGTAGAAAAGATTTGGGATGCTCACGTCGTCAAACGTGAAGAAGGGTTTCCGGATATTATATATATCGATACCCACTTGATTCATGAGGTTACTTCACCTCAAGCTTTTGATGGCTTGCGCAAAAGAGGAATCCCAGTTTTTCGTCCAAAGCAAACGGTAGCTACTGCCGACCACAACGTACCGACACTCAACCAACATTTACCGATCAAAGAAGAGCTATCCCGTTATCAAGTTGATATGCTCACCAAAAATTGTGCTGAATTTGGCATTGAATTATATGGTTTGGGGCATCCATACCAAGGGATTGTACACGTTATTGGTCCGGAGCTGGGTATTACCCTACCGGGTAAAACAATGGTGTGTGGCGATAGCCATACCTCCACGCATGGTGCTTTTGGAGCTATTGCTTTTGGTATCGGAACCTCTCAAGTTGAACAGGTCTTCGCTACACAATGTTTATTGCAGTCGAAGCCAAAAACAATGAAAATCGAAGTTAACGGCACCCTTCAAAAAGGTGTTGGAGCAAAAGATATCATCCTATATATCATCTCCAAAATTTCTGCTGCGGGTGGTACAGGTTACTTTATAGAATATGCTGGTTCAGCAATCCGCTCATTAAGCATGGAAGCGCGTATGACCATCTGTAACATGAGTATAGAAATGGGAGCTCGCGGAGGCTTAATTGCTCCGGATCAAATCACTTTTGACTATGTGGAAGGCCGTGAATTCGCACCGAAAGGTGAAGAATGGGACAAGGCTCTTGCCTACTGGAAAACATTATATTCTGACGAAGATGCCATCTTTGATAAAGTATTGACTTTTGACGCAGCTGACATTGCGCCAATGATTACGTACGGTACTAATCCTGGCATGGGTATGGGTATCGCAGAACATATCCCTGCTACTAACGCACAACCGGAATCAGAAAGACCATCGTACCAAAAAGCATTGGATTACATGGGCTTTAAAGATGATTCTGTCGTACTAGGTAACCGTGTTGATTATGTTTTCATCGGAAGTTGTACCAATTCCCGTATTGAAGATTTACGTGAAGTAGCTTCATTCGTCCAAGGCAAACAAAAAGCTCAAGACGTTGAAGTATGGATTGTACCAGGCTCAAAACAAGTAGAAAAACAAGCTAAAGAAGAAGGCTTGGATAAAATATTTGAAGCGGCAGGATTCCAGCTACGTGAACCAGGATGTTCGGCATGTTTAGGTATGAACGAAGATAAGATCCCTGCTGGTAAATATTGCGTTTCGACTTCAAATAGAAATTTCGAAGGGCGTCAGGGACCGAATGCCCGCACCATGCTGGTATCTCCTTTGACAGCAGCAGCAGCGGCAGTAACAGGTAAAGTAACAGATGTAAGAGAGTTGATCTAAGCAGAAAAAAATGAAAAAATTTGAAACTTTAACGTCCCAGGTAGTCCCTCTACCTATCGAAAATATTGATACTGATCAAATTATTCCCGCACGTTTTCTAAAAGCGACTACGCGTGAAGGTTTTGGTGATAATTTATTCCGCGACTGGCGTTTTGATACCGACAATCAGCCTAAAACTGACTTTGTATTGAACAACCCGACCTATACAGGGAAAATATTGGTTGCCGGTAAGAACTTTGGTTGTGGTTCAAGCCGCGAACATGCCGCATGGGCTATTCAAGACTATGGTTTTGATGTGGTCATCAGCTCATTCTTTGCCGATATATTCAAAGGAAATGCCCTTAACAATGGTGTATTACCGATTCAGGTACCGGAAGAATTTTTAGGAAAAATCTTCGAATTGGTACAGCAAAATCCTAAAACAGAAATCATCGTCGATCTGGAGAAACAAACAGTCATGTTGACAGAAACAGGCGATCAATTTGAATTTGAAATCAATCCATACAAAAAATCATGCTTGATCAATGGATATGATGACATTGATTTTATCCTTAATCAAAAAGATTCAATCGAAGCATTTGAAGCAAACAGACAATGGTAGATCCTGTCGTCCATATTGCCAATTTAACCATTCAGTACGGTAAAGATACCGTACTGCAAGACTTAAATTGGCAAATTTTTCCTGGCGAGCAATGGATCTTAGGCGGTCCGAGCGGTACAGGAAAAACCACACTTGCAAAAGCGATTGCCGGGCAATTGAAGTATGAAGGCGAGATCAAATTCCACCTTGACCCAACGAGCCTATTGCCGGCAAAAATTCATTACGTTTCCAATTGGTTTCAGTTTACCAATCTTGAAGGCGATCGCAATTTCTATTATCAACAGCGCTACAACAAATTTGCAAAAAACGATACATTAACAGTTTTCGCCGAGTTGAAACATTTTGCACAGGAAGAACAGCTTTCTTTTGAAAACGTACGTTCTTACCTGAACATTTTTGGATTCGAGAATTTCAAAGATCAGCAATTGATTGAACTTTCGAGTGGTGAACACAAAAGACTGCAATTGATCAAAGCCTTGTGGCTTCAACCTCAGGTGCTCATTATTGACCAGCCTTATACAGGACTAGATGCACAGTCTAGAAAAGATCTCAATCAGATTTTCGATCAGCTTGCGGATAAGGGTGTCACCTTGTTGTTGATCAGTAATGATGACGAACAGCCCAACTGCATCAATCGTTTTGCAGAGATTCAGGAAGGGAAAATCGTGACTCGCCAACGTAGTGAAGAGCTATCCAAAGGTTTGCCCCGAACAAGAAAGGCGCTGCCTTATTTTCTGCAACAGGCTCCTCAAGTATCCTCCCAGGTCATGGTAAAAATGAATAAGATCAATATTTCATACGGCGAAAAACAAGTCTTAAAGAATATTGACTGGGAAGTAAAAGCCGGCGAAAAATGGTTGCTACAAGGACATAATGGTTCAGGAAAATCTACGTTGCTCAGCTTAATCAACGGAGATCATCCACAGGCTTACGCCAATGATATCCATCTTTTTGGCAAAAAAAGAGGATCTGGAGAAAGTATCTGGGACATCAAAGAACACTTGGGAATCATATCTCCTGAATTACATTGGTATTACGATATGAATGCCAATGTTGGCCAGACTATCGCTTCGGGATTTTTTGACTCCATGAGCCTCTACCAACGATTAGGATTTGAACAACAGCAAAAGCTGGAGCAAATTCTCCATTTTTTTGATCTCAAGGAGGTTAAACACAAAACATTGGGATCTTTACCTTTAGGCCAACAACGTTTGGTTCTATTGGCTCGCACGATTGTGAAACATCCTGAGTTGCTGATTTTGGACGAACCCTGTCAAGGGCTGGACAAAGAGCAAACCCAATATTTCAATGACGTCATTGATGATCTCAGTAAAAGCGGTCAAACCCTTATATATGTAGGCCACTTCCAAACCCAGTTGCCAACTTGTATTGACAATAAAATTGTGCTGGAAAAGGGAGAAGTAAAGGCTGTACGCGAAGTTATCCACAAAAAAGAGGCTTTATCAACATAAAAAATGTGGAAAACTTCAATTAATTTGAAAATAAGAACAAAAAAAATAAAAAGAGCATTAAGATATCGGCAAAACATTGGAAATCAAAAGTCAAAAATAAAGACAATTCAATAGGTCGTATACCTATCTTCCAAAGTTTCCATATACCTATCTCTGATAGCTCAATACTAAAAATACAATGAAGAAAAATATTTTAATCATACCTGGAGACGGCATCGGCCAAGAAGTAACAACTTGGGGTAAAAAAGTTTTAGAAAAAATCGGTGAAAATTATGGTCATGAATTCAGCTTTGATGAAGCTATCATGGGCCATACTGCGATTGAGGCTACGGGCAACCCTCTTCCTGATGAAACATTAGCGAAAGCAAAAGCTTCTGACGCGATCCTTTTCGGCGCCATTGGCCATATCAAGTATGATAATGATCCTTCTGCTAAAGTAAGACCTGAACAAGGCTTGTTGAAAATCCGTAAGGAACTAGGTCTTTACGCAAATCTTCGTCCAATCCTTTTATTCGATGAGTTATTGGATGCTTCAAGTTTAAAGCCTGAAATTCTTCAAGGAACAGATATTCTTTTCTTCCGCGAACTGACCGGAGACGTCTATTTTGGTGAGAAGAACCGCAACGAAGACAACACCTTCGCTTCAGATTTGATGAACTACCACCGTTACGAAGTTGAGCGTATCGCACGTAAAGCTTACGATGCAGCACGTACACGTAACAAAAGGCTATGCTCTGTTGATAAAGCCAATGTATTGGAAACATCCCGCCTGTGGAGAGAAGTTGTACAGGAAATCGCAAAAGAATATCCGGATGTTGAAACCGAGCACATGTTTATCGATAATGCGGCCATGCAATTGGTGAAAAATCCGAAGAAATTCGATGTGGTATTGACAGCCAATCTTTTTGGTGATATCTTGACAGACGAAGCATCACAGATCGCAGGCTCAATGGGTATGTTGGCCTCTGCTTCCGTAGGTGATGGCACAGGCTTCTTCGAACCTATTCACGGCTCTGCACACGATATCGCTGGTCAAAATAAAGCAAATCCACTGGCTTCAATTTTATCTGCAGCCTTGATGCTTGATATTAGCTTTGGTCTACAAGAGGAAGCTAAAGCTGTTACCAACGCTGTTGCTGAAACATTAAAAGCAGGTTGGAGAACTGGTGATATTGCCAATAGCAGCACAGAGACTTCAAAAATCTTAGGTACTCAGGAAATGGGTGAAAAAGTATTGGAGTTTATTAAATAGTATACCCTTTTTAATTTGTAAATCTTTTTGAATTAAGAAATTATGTTACACGATCCTAATCATCTTTACATTTTCGACACCACCTTACGTGATGGCGAACAGGTACCAGGCTGCCAATTAACTACTCCAGAGAAAATTGAGATCGCTAAAGACCTGGAAAAACTAGGGGTGGATATTATCGAAGCCGGTTTCCCAGTGTCTAGCCCTGGTGATTTTCAATCGGTGGTAGAATTATCTAAAGCGGTAAACGATGTCATTATATGTGCATTGACCCGTGCCAACCAAAACGATATTGACGTAGCTGCCGAGGCATTAAAATATGCCAAACGCCCACGTATCCATACCGGTATTGGTTCTTCGGACATGCATATCAAATATAAATTCAACAGCACAAGAGAAGAAATTTTAGAACGTGCCGTTGCGGCTGTAAAACATGCCAAATCCTATGTGGAAGATGTGGAGTTTTACGCAGAAGATGCCGGTCGAGCAGACTTGGAATTTCTAGCTAAGATGGTTGAATCGGTGATTGCTGCCGGCGCTACCGTAGTCAACATCCCTGATACAAATGGTTATTGTTTACCAGATCAATATGGTTCAAAAATCAAATACCTCAAGGAAAATGTACGCAATATCGATCAGGCCATTATTTCAGCACATTGCCATAATGACTTGGGACTTGCAACTGCAAATTCTATTGCTGCGATACAAAATGGTGCCCGTCAGGTAGAATGTACCATCAACGGTATAGGTGAACGTGCAGGAAACACATCCCTTGAAGAAGTGGCCATGATTCTGAAAGTGCACAACCAAGCATTTGGAAGTTTAACATCAAATATTGATAGCCGCATGTTTACGTACTTATCCCGCAAGGTAAGTGACATGATGAACATGCCTGTACAACCGAATAAAGCGATTGTTGGCCGCAATGCCTTCGCTCATAGCTCGGGTATACATCAGGATGGCTTCTTAAAACACCGTGAAAACTATGAGATCATCAGACCTGAAGATGTCGGTCTAGTTGAAGCTGATATCATCTTAACGGCCCGTTCGGGAAGACATGCACTTAAACATCATTTGGAACGTTTAGGCTTCCATCTTGAAAAAGATGATTTAGCAGATTGCTATCAACGCTTCTTGGTTTTGGCCGACGAAAAGAAAAATATTTGTGATGATGACCTAAAAAGCCTCATCCAGGAAAAAATATAAAAAAAAGGAAGGCTGCAGATGCAGCCTTTTTTTATCATAAGTACATTTTTTAAAAGGATCCACAGGACGCATAGCTGATTATTATTTTAGCATGTGTTCAGACGGTCTTCTATTCAAAATCAATTCAATTTAAACACTGTATAGGTAGAATCTATCATATAACAGCGAATATCTGCGTTTTATTTGCTACCTTAACTAGGCAATCATCTAACAATGAATCTATCAACCTTAAACATTAATTCAGAAGCTACACTTGAGCGCATCAAGTCTGTGGTCAACAGAACACCGCTTCAATATAATCGGCATCTGTCCGAAAAATACGGTGCCGAAGTCTATCTCAAACGGGAAGATTTACAAGTCGTACGTTCCTATAAATTACGCGGTGCCTACAATAAAATTATCTCCTTAACAGCGGAAGAGCGACAACGCGGCGTTGTATGTGCGAGTGCAGGTAACCACGCCCAAGGCGTTGCTTTCTCCTGCAATAAACTCGACATCAAAGGTGTGATATTTATGCCCGGTCCTACACCACGCCAAAAGATTTCACAAACAGAGATGTGGGGCAACGGTAACGTCGAAATCATCTTGACCGGCGATACTTTTGACGACTGTCAAAAAGCGGCGCTAGCTTACACACAGGAGCATGGCATGACTTTTATCCCACCATTTGATGACCTCAAAGTTGTGGAAGGACAAGGTACCGTAGCCGTTGAAGCTTTACAAGATCTTCCCGATATGGATGCTATATTTATTCCTATCGGTGGTGGCGGTCTAGCTGCGGGCGCGAGCTATTACCTGAAAAGCAAAAACAAAGCAATCAAATGTTACGGTGTAGAGCCTGAAGGAGCACCTTCCATGCAAGCGGCCCTGACACATGGCGCACCGATCGAACTCGAGCATATCAACAAATTTGTTGATGGAGCCGCAGTAAAAAAAATCGGTGCAACGACCTTCGAAATTGCCAAACAATTGTTGGATGACACACGTTCGATTCCTGAAGGAAAGATCTGTACCTGTATCCTAGAGCTGTACAATAAGGATGCAATTGTTGTTGAGCCCGCGGGTGCTTTATCCGTAGCTGCGCTTGAATTTCACAAAGATGAAATTAAAGGTAAGAAAGTCGTCTGCATCATATCCGGTGGAAACAACGATATCGACCGCATGAGTGAAATCAAAGAATTGTCTCTACTTTACGAAGGGTACAAACATTATTTTATCGTTCGTTTCCCACAACGCCCTGGAGCATTAAAACTCTTTGTTTCTGAAGTATTGGGACCCAAGGATGATATTACCCGTTTTGAGTTTATCAAAAAAACCGAACGCGAAAGAGGTCCAGCGCTAGTCGGTATCGAGCTCAACAAACCTGAGGATTACGAGACGCTGATCGAACGCATGAAAGAATATAAGTTTGATGTCATTGAAATCAACAAAGACCAAACGCTGTTTGAATACCTTGTATAAGTAAAAGCGTATAAACAGAAAAAAGCTCGTGCACAAATCACGGGCTTTTTCTGTTTATAAGAATACAATTGCCATTCCCCAAATATTCAAAAAAAACTAACAATTCCATCACCTAAAAATCTTATATTTAATTGTTTAATCAAAAATACACGAAAAATGAGAGTACTAATTTTAACAATTCTGACCTTAATTGGGCAACTTACCTTTGCGCAGACGGACAAAAGCAAACGTCCAAGTCCTCCAGACAATACCAAGGTAACCACGACTGACGGTGTCACAATCGATATCAATTACAGCCGTCCTTCTCTGAAAGGCCGTCAGCTCGGTGTTGATATTGCCCCTATCGGCATTGTATGGCGCACAGGTGCAAATGAAGCCACCACCATCGAATTCAATAAAGACGTATTGGTTGAAGGCAAGAAATTAGCCGCTGGAAAATATGGTCTTTACAGCATCCCGGGAGAACATGAAACGACGATCATGTTCAATAAAGTGTGGAATCAGTGGGGAACAAAATATGATGCCAACGAAGATGCCCTACGTGTTTCTGTTAGCAATGCCACAGCAAGCAATTCACAGGAACAATTTAAGATCAATGCAACTCCGCAAGGAACCGTCTCTTTAGAATGGGGACAGTATGTCGTTCCGTTTACGGTTAAAGCGAGCAACTAAACGCATAACACATCGTCAAGGTAATCGGTACGGTACGATCGAACCATTTTTTAATCAAACGACAGGCCGTCCGATTACATGATCCCTTTCTCAGTCCTTTCTTATTTTACAAATTTTTGATCCGTTTTATTCATTCCATATTTTGTCATAAAAGCATCGTAATCAACCTCATCTTGACACATCTTATCATACCAGTTCTTTTTAAGAACGAGTGTGGTAATACCCAAAATTAGTATGCTGGTCATTAAACCCTGCCCTTGTTGAATGACAATGTACATGGGTATCAAGGTCAAACAGCACTGCCATATAATTCCCACACCTACATTAAATAGATCGCGCTTAAAATGATTGTTCCTTTTAAGATCAGGATATTTTTCCAACGCTTTTTGATGGATTGGCCCCCAAAATCCCCATGGGCGAACGCGGATATAAAAATCGACAAGCACGTTGTCTTCAGTAGGTTTGGATACCCAGGTCCCCATCAGACAACCCAGCAACGATAGGACAAACAAAAAGGGGAAATAATAAAGCGGCAAAGTATGGGGGAAAAACTGGGGCAGAATAATCGCACCGAATATACCAGTCAACATTCCCCAAAAAAATCCGGTCCCATTAAATCGCCACCAATGCCATTTGAGCACATTCGCAGCAATATATCCACCATAGAGTGCTGAAACGATCCATTGCAGTACCGAATTGATGTTTTGGACATATAATCCGATGATCGTGCTGCAGACAACCACAGAAACAGAAACAATATAACTCAACCGAATCTGTTTTTTAGGCGAAGCCGAACGATAAAAAAATTTCAACAAGACATCATTGACCAAATATGCTTGCGCAGCATTTATCGTTGAAGCAAAAGAAGACATAAAAGCAGCAAGAAGTCCCGCCAATAGTAAACCAGTCAAGCCAACCTTTCCAAAACGGCTGATCGCTTTAGGCAAGATGATCTCAAAATCCATATGGTTTCCCATCGCGCTAAACTCATCCCTAAAGAAGACAAGAGCCAATACCGTAAAGCCCATAATCATCAGATAACGTGGGATCAGTAAGATAACAGATACCGATCCACTCATTAATGCAGCTTCTTTTGGCGACCTACAGGCTAGAATCTTTTGCATATCATAGTTGGCCGCGGGCCCGGCCATACTCATAAAAATACCTTTGAAAAGCATCATCATCACAAATACCGTAAACAGATTATATTGATCATCGGCTATTCGGTCCATAATGGAAGGGAGTAAGTTGCTCCAGTCCATATCCAAGTGCCAGCCAAAGAAAGGAGAATCCCATCCCGCAGGTGTATTGGCAGCCAACAATTCGGGACTCACCTGCTGCATCGCAATCACGGCAATAGCAATACCGGATACGATCATGATAGCAAACTTCACCATATCTGCCCAAACAATACTATGCATACCGCCAAGCATCACATAAAAAGTCGTGATTGCTGTGAAAAATATGCCATAAAGTTGGGGAACATGCATAGGGTCAATGGTCAATGGAACAAATCGTGACAGCTGTTCCCAGGGGAAAAACACCTCCATAAATTTACCGATTCCGATAAACCCATAACATAGGAAACCCATTACCGCTACAATGGCGTATAAAATCACGATTGTATAAGCCCCATCTGCCCCCTTACCATGTCCAAAACGGGTGCGAATCCATTCAGCACCTGTCAGCACATTGGAACGGCGCAGCCAGATGGAAAGGTAAACCATCAGGAAAATCTGATTAAAGACCGGCCATAACCAAGGAATCCACATACTCTTGAGACCATAGACAAAGGCAAGATAAACCATCCACATCGTGCCCGAAATATCGAACATCCCCGATGCATCGGAAATACCCAACATATAGTAAGGAAGGGATTTCCCCCCTAAAAAATAGGAATCGAGATCCTTTGAAGCTCGTTTTTTAAGAATCAGGCCAATGACAATCATCGTCAACAAATAGCTGACGATGATAATTATATCTATTACGGAAAGTTCCATGAATATTCTTCTCGTGGTCAACCGCAATCTACAATTATATTTCTATTTCTCCAATTGGCCGATCACGACTGAAACTGGATAATGATCTGATATTCCTTCAAGATCAGGGCCATTATGGACCTCGACCTCCTTGGCCAAGGGTGACAACGATTCCGACAACAAAATATAATCAAGCCTTTCAGCCACCGCTGTTATCCGACTGTCGCCCCAATTCCAGCCATAAAGTGTTGCTGTCGGAAAACTGACCCGCTTATTTTCTGGAAATACCATACGTCCAATACAATCATCAAAACCCGCTGCCATAAAAGTCGACAGTACACTATAATCGAAACGCTGTCCACGCATATTGCCATATTCCGGATGTGCCAGATCCCAATTCAGCAAGTTCTTCCTTAAGTGGTCTTTGCGTTCCAGCCAAATTGCATCTAACGGAGAATAAGCATTGAGATCACCCATAATCATACAGTTGTCGAGGTGATTATTTTTTATATAATCCACAATCTGTTGCGCTTCCTTTAAACGATACTTCCAGGAAAAGGGACTGAGATGTGTGACTATAATGTCAATATCTTTAATTTTAACATGCAGCATGCCATGCCAAAACTCACCCTCCTGGGCTTTGATCAGGGTAATCGGATAGCGAGATGTGATCCCTACCGGATAGCCCTTCTCTTTGAGTAAAATGCTATAATGATGTCCATAGGACCTGGCTAACTGCTGAAGATCGGCTTCTTTAAAATCTACCAGTTCTTCCAAAGCGACAATATCTGGCTGTTGCTGCCCGATCCAATGGACAAATTTATCTGCCTTTGCCTTCGTATGTTCAAATCCGTTCCAGATATTATAGGAAATGATCTTCATCCGATGATTCACCTGCGATTTCGCTGTAAAACATAGAAAAAGCAAAGCAATAGTCCAATAAAACTTGATCAAATTTCTCATTTGTGTATTCCTAAATATCGATTTTTTAACTAACAATAAGTTTTATATAACTAACGACAAGCCGAGCTATGCGATCTAAAATAGAAGGTCGGCTTTCAATTTCGCATCCTATTATCAAGCCTGTTTCACATTGTCTGGTGAACAAATTTCGGATTCTCCCCTTGCATATAAAGCATTTCGGCCAATAAGCTGCAGGACATTGTCAACCGAGGTTGCCGAACGAAGGCCGTCGGATGCTGTGTTTAGACAGTAATCCAAAAGCCGGTCGACCGAAGATACGGCGACATGCATTCGTGTGTCACTCGATGCGTAGTAGATATAAACTATACCGTCAGCATTCATGATCCAACCGTTGGAAAATAACACATTGGAAACATCACCGATCCGTTCCTCTCCCTCCGGGGCCATCAGATAACCTGCAGGCTCGGCGATCAATTGGCTTGGATCATCCAGACTGGTCAGATAAATATACAGCACATAACGTAAGCCTGCAGCTGTCCCACGCACACCATGGGCGAGGTGTAACCATCCCTTTGCTGTTTTTAAAGGTGCTGGACCTTCACCATTTTTCAGTTCCTTAATTGTGTGATAAAAACGCTTATTTATAATCTGTTCTTCAACAACAACAGCATTTTTAATATCATCAATCAATGACCATCCAATTCCACCACCGCGTTTTGCCAGGATAAAATCATCCTGCGGTCGTGTATACAAAGCATATTTCCCCTGTACAAATTCGGGATGTAATACGACATTTCGCTGTTGACTACTCGCCTTCAAATTGGGCAAACGCTCCCAGTGCTTTAAATCTTTCGATCGAATGATGCCTGCTGAAGCAACTGCACTGGAGAGATCCCCAGGAGCTGCTGCTGCATCTCGTTTTTCACTGCAAAAAATACCATACACCCAACCGTCTTCATGAGCAGTCAGCCGGATATCATATACATTCGTTTCCTCTTGATCCCAATCCGGAAGAGATAAAGGCTGATCCCAAAAACGGAAATTATCCACCCCATTTTCACTTTCTGCTATCGCAAAAAATGATTTTCGATCAGCACCTTCAACACGAACAAATAAAAGATACTTGCCTTGCCAATAGAGTGCCCCCGCATTCATTGTTGAATTGAAAGCGATCCGTTCTAAAAAAAGAGGATTTGTCAAGGGATTAAAATCATAACGCCAGGTCAACGGGATATGTTCTTTAGTAACAACAGGATATAGATAACGCTTAACAATTTTCCCTGGATTGGACAGTTCGACATTGGCTCTTTCCAATAATAAACGTTGTGATTCGATAATATAAGCTTGCTGACGTTCAAATGATTCGGCCATAAATTTAGTTCAGTTCAAAAAAGTTACTTTACAAGTTTTCGGGATAAAGTGGCATCCGTGTCACACGATGAAATGCAGTACCGCTGCCTGTGGCGATCTCAAGATCGAATATCACTTCCTTGGTATTCGGATCAATCTCCACAACACGTCCGCCCGAACCAATAGAAGTGGCTACCCCCATACCCGGACAAAATAAAACGTGTCCAGTTTGCCCCAAATATTGTACGCCGGATATGGCCTGCGAAAAGCCTTGCGCTCCGCGATCCCTGCCATAAGACCATACTTGTTGCACTGTTCTATTCGCCAGGTCAACTTTGTATTCCACGACCCGGCTATAGCTGTTCACCCCCGGGGCAAAATTAGATTTCCATTGCCGATTATACCCATTGTCAAAAACTAAAATGCGATCCTTGCTCAAGGCTACAGGAGTATGTGGCCCCCAAGGCCAATCAAAACCAGCAACCGCAGCATCGCCATTGATCGCCGCTGGGTCTGTAATTGCAGTACCGTCTTCCGCTATTGGCTTTAACAACAAGTTCTGATATTTGGCGCCCCAATTTTTATGCGGCGATATAATCCATTGCGTCGTTCCCGAATGATTATAGCTAAAGATTCCCTGATAACGTGCCGTAGCCAGTAAATCTTCTCCTATTTCTGTAATCGAATTATTATGCGCCCAGTTATTTGGGCTCTGCGAAAAAGCTGGCGGTGTAATACCATCAGGCTTGATGTAACGCGTCGTGTCTAGCTGCTTGGCCAGATCCCACTCGTTAACCAACACCCCTGTTTGCGGATTCAATTCGATGATAAAGTCATTAATGCGAGGCTCTCCATTGTTTAACCGTGCACTCGCTTTGGTTACATTGATCAGGAAATTCCCATTGGCAGCCTCGGTAATTTCATGGTGGAATCCATAGCCCAGTTTGGCGAGATCCCATTGATTCACCAAATTTCCGAATAGATCCATTTCAACGACACGCTGTTGTGACTGATCACCGGAAATAAAAGTTCCTTTTTTGGTTCGCTTAAGACCTATTGATCCGGCAAACTTTTGTAAATCTGGTGATTTTTTCAACAGCAGCAGCCAGCGCAATTCGCCTTCATTATCGAGCATATACGGCAACGAGGTATCCAGCTCACTCATCCCAGGATAACTCACCAAATTGACCCCAGGTTCCATTTTATCGGTTTGTCCTTTGACGATCTTCCATTTGGGAAAATCTTGTAATGTGACCGCCTGCGTACGGATATGAACAGTTGTACTACCGCGTTCATTACCTTCCCGATCTGTAAATGCAAGATCGACTACATTATCGTAGTCGGCATACAAACCCAATATAGGTACGCCTTGACGAGGAGTCTCCTCATGGCACAAATGGGTAATCGTGCCTAATGGGCCATGTTTACCATGTACCGTTACCCGCACACGTCCATAAGTAGGTAACTCCACGTTCACCATTGCTGCCAACGGATTATACCCCGAAGGATCCAGTTTAATATTTTCAACAATAAAATCGAGAGCAGTGCCCTTGGTAGGTATTGCTAACTCCGAACCATCGCTAAATGTAAAGTTTGTACGCCAATGGGCAAGATCGGTATTCATCTTTAAGATATCCACTGCCGGCACATTTACGGTTCCTTTCTCAAAGTTGAAGATATATTCTTGTGCATGCTGATTGACATCAAGTAATAATTCCCCTGCATCGATTTTGGATATTAAGACCAGCTTAGAAGACAATTCCTTCGTTGTTTCCCTGTCCTTTTTACAAGAAAACAACATTAAAAACAAACAGCACATAGTGGGAAAAATCGCAACGAAGCGCATACTATACATTCGTTGTACTGCAATCATACTTATTATTGTTTAAAAGAATTTTTAAAAAGTATTCCGGCAGAGGCATCTACTCCCCTACCGGAAAAAACTAACACTCAACTGTGGAATCGAGAATAAATTTTTATTTGTGTACTCAGCTCTTAGTAATTTGCAGGGAACACGCCCTCCATATTACTTTATCGCCACAACGGATGCTGCTGAATTTTTGTATTTGTATTGATTTCCCCCTCCGGGATCGGCAAATAATAATGTTTAGGCTGAAAGTTATTAGCACCCTGCTTTTTATTATTCACAAAAATTTGTTTCATTTCTGCAGGTGTATACCAACGCTTTAAATCAAAAAACCGATGACCTTCAAAGAAAAATTCCAATTCGTTTTGATGAATGACCTCCTTCATCAATTCATCTGCATTTGCCCAAGTTTTATTAGCCAATCCCGCACGGTCACGAATTCGTTTTAAACTGGAAGCAGCTCCTGCCATATTACCATTCTTTGCACATGCTTCTGCATGTAGCAGTAATACCTCTGCGAAACGGAAGACACGAAAATCATTATCTCGATTTGATGCATCATACATGCTATTAGCTCCCGATACATTTCTAAAGAAATTGGTATATTTTTTTATTAAAAAGCGACCTTCTTTCCCATTAATATTTGGATAGATAAGATCAGGGTTCGCTGAAATCTTAGCCATGGATTCGCTCCACAATTTATCGAAAGAAAGATTGCCAAACCAAGCTCCATCCGTTAAACCCGTTTCATAATCCGAATATTTCCAGAAAAAACTGGTATACATACGCTTATCAAAACGACTATCAGATCCCGCAGGGCGTTCTTCCGAGATAAAGTCACGCACAATAGAAATCCCTGGAGTCAGTTTAAACCAAGCCCCCGTGCCTGCCGGCCCTGCAAAGTTTGGAATAACAAATCCCATTACACTATTCGGTTCCTCCTGCCCCCAAGGGTTATCCGAACCAAATTTACTATCGTATACTAATTCCCAAACAGACTCTTTATTAAGCTTGGTGTTATTTTTGAAATTATCTTCAAAATTTTCTACTAAATCGTAAGTGTATGGTGCTGTCAACAACGCCTTTAGCTCTGTTTCGGCCTCAGCATATTGCTTTGTATATACTAAAGTCTTTCCCAAATATGCAATTGCTGCTCCTTTGGTTACCCTGCCAGCCTCAGCTGCTGGTCTCGTGACCGGTAAACCATCTTTGGCGACTTTAAAATCACTTATTGCTTGTTTCCATACCTCTGCCTCAGGAGACGAACCTTTATTGGTTCCTTCTGGATCGTCTCCTGCCGGAACTAGTAATATTGGAGCATCGCCATAGTTGGCCGCCAATAAAAAATAATACATACCCCGAAGAAAACTAGCCTCCGCAATTAATTCTTTCTTTTTGTTCCCATCCATCGGTACTTTATCTATATTCTGGAAAAGGACGTTAGCTCTATTTATTCCTTTATATAAATCACCGAAATTACTTCCCCCCGTACCTGCTGAGTTAAGAAAATTGATTAACTCCCAAGTAAAAGGCTCTTCTCCAATGAGAAACCAAACATCATCAGCCCGATTCATTGTTTGCCAGCCCGAATAACCACCGTAATAGCCATCCATCTGTTTACGGATAGGTGAATAAATCGTGGCCATCGCTGCCTGAGCATCTGCTTCTTTAGTCCAAAAAATATTTTCTACAGGCTTATTGGGATTAACGCGATCTAAAAAATCCTTACTACAGCTTCCCATAAGCAAAAGAACTGTAGCTGCCATCGCATATTTTTTAATTGAAATATTCATCTTTGTCATGTTAAAATTAATGCTAAAAACCTCTGGTCGTTTATTAAAAATTAGCTTGTATACCGAACATTATAGTTCGTGCCAATGGAAAACGACCATAGTCTGTTCCTGCCGTCAATACACCTGTATAGTCACCGTTCGCGCCATTGCTCTGGCCTAAATCTGGTGTGTATCCTTTATATTTGGTCACTATAAACAAATTATCAGCAGCAAAGAAAACCCGTGCATTTTTCAAAGTAGCTTTACTTAACCACTGAGCGGGCAATGTGTAACCTAATTCCACCGTTTTAAGCCTGAAGAAAGAACCGTTTTCAAGCCAGCGTTCGCTAACACGACGCTTATTGTCATTTGGATCCTCGCGGGTATAACGCGGGATGTCAGTATTCGTATTGCTTGGCGTCCAAGAATCCAATAAGCGAGCAGAGTGATTATTCACCTCATTTGTCTGTTCCATTCGTGCCCGTGTATAATTATAGATTTTATTGCCATACATACCATCAAAAAAGAACGCAAAATCAACACCTTTATAATCCAAGCCTCCTCGAATACCATAGGCTAGCTTAGGGAAAGGGCTACCCATGTATTGACGATCGTTGTTGTCAATTTTCCCATCACCATTATAATCGATAAACTTAATATCCCCCGCTTTGGCCGTAGGCTGGATCACCGTACCGTTCGCAGATTTATAAGCCTGTGCTTCAGCATCTGACTGGAACAACCCATCGGTTTCGATGAGCCAAAAACCACCAATGGGATAGCCAACTTTGGCCCAGCTGACAACCCCTTCTCCACGAGGATTAAAGCCTTCAAACTCTTGTTTTCCACCGATAGTGATCGCTTTGACGTTATTCTTTACAGTAGATGCATTGACACCAATATTATAATTTACTTCACCAATTGCATCTCGATAACTTGCTAGAAACTCAAAACCGTTATTAGTAATCGTGCCCGCGTTCATCATGGGAGTACCTGCTAATCCAGTCGAAGGAGGCTGATTAATACCTAAGAGAATGTTCTTCGTATTGCGTTGATAATAATCCGCACTGATATTTAATTTCTTTTGCAAAAAAGCTAGGTCGACGCCGATATTGCTCGTCTCGGTCTCTTCCCAAGTCAAATTTCGGGGCGATACCCAGTTATTACCGGGAATTGCTCCCTGCCACCACATTCCGCCTTGTATAGCATTTATACCATACTGAGTAACATTTTGTGTCGTATAATCACCGATTTCCTGATTTCCCAATCTGCCATAGGAAGCACGAACCTTAAACTCGTTAACTGTATTTTTTGCATTCTCAAAAAAACGCTCATTCATGATATTCCAACCAAGAGCGACGGAAGGGAATACACCATATCGCTGCCCATCAGCAAAGCGTGAAGAACCATCGCGACGTATTGTAGCCGTAAGCAAGTAACGGTTATCGTAGCTATACATCAAACGGCCAAACTGTGATACCAATGCCGATTCATAGAGGTCCCCCGAAGTTGTTTGTTCTGCCGGTGACGCCGCACCGATAACGTCCGTTCCCACTGGGATATCCTTCCGACCCGCACCAAAACCCCTTCTCGAATTTTCTTGCGCGGAGTAACCCGCGAGCAATGAAATCGTATGCTTATCAAAGGTATTGTCGTAATGTAAAGTATTTTCGATCAACCATTGGTTATTGAAAAAAGCACTTTCATTAAGAGAAGATTGTATCACGGCGGTACCATCAGGTCGTTCATCTGCCTTGTTATAATTTCGTCCGGAGGTCCGGTTTATGCCGACGTTTAACTTATACTTCAGCCCTTTTACAAATAAATCTACTTCTGCGTAACCATTCAGCATAATATCTGTCTGATAGACATGGTTATTGTACAAATTTAAGTTGCCTACTGGGTTGTCTAGATTCTTCATCCAAGGCGCCCAGGTAGAATATCCGCCCACAACGTTTTCATCATAGATCGGTAACAAGGGGTTCTGGCGCAGGATATCAGTAATAGTCAGGTCTGAATATTTACGATCTCCCGATTTTAACATAAATGTATTCCCCATTCGGAAATGATCATTGAAAAAGCTAAATGTATTTTTTGAACGAACGTTGAATGACTCATAACCGGTAGTTTTTAGAATGCCCTTTTGGTTCAGATAGCCTCCAGAAACGCTATAAGTAGATCTTTCTCCTCCTCCAGTAATATCCAAATTAACTTTATTTATTGGCGCTGTTTCAAAGACTTCATCCTGCCAATTGGTGTTGGCATTAAAACTTTCCGCTTGAGGAGGTAAATATTTATATTCTTTCTGGAACGCTTTCCATTGTGGGCCATCCATCAAATCCATCTTCTTAGGCAAACGCTGAATACCAGTGTACGCATTTAAACTTAAGGCTGCAGGAGTTGCTCTTTTACCACCCTTAGTCGTGATAATTACAACACCATTGGCAGCGCGAGAACCGTAGATCGCCGCCGCAGAGGCGTCTTTCAATACCTCCAACGAAGCAATATCATTTGGATCCACCATATTGATATCGCCAAATACCCCATCAATCACATACAATGGTGCATTATTGCCCATCGAACTTAACCCTCGGATATTTATACTCATCCCAGCCCCCGGCGTTCCGCCGGCATTTGACACGTTCACCCCGGCAACACGCCCCTGCAAAGCACCCGCTGCACTTTTTGCCAAATTAGATTGTAGATCTTTTCCTGTTACGGACGCCACAGCACCGGTCAAATCGCTTTTCTTCACCGTACCATACCCAATCACAACAACCTCATCTAATTCCGTACCCGACTGAAGCACGATACTATAAGTCGATGCATCATTGACAAGCACCTCTTGCTCCTTCATGCCCACATAAGTAATTTTTAAGGTTTTGCCTTTCGCAACGTCAAGTGTAAAAGAACCATCGGCATCCGTTTTAGTTCCGCTGCCGCTGCCCTTGATATTGACCGTAGCTCCTGCCACTGGCTTATTATCCGCATCGAGGACTTTGCCCCTCACCTTTTGGGATTGCTGTGCAAAAGCTAAACTCCCATAAGTGGAAAGTAAGAGTAGTAAAGCTGTTTTTCTCATATTTTGTGTATTAAAGGTTTACAATAAATAGATGATTTGTATAATATGTCTATACTTAATTGGTATTCTTATATTGGTTTGTCTGACGAAATTAGAGAAAAGGAGGAGCCGTAAATAGCAAGATCAACTCAATTGTATTGTACTTTTCATTCATATTTCCGTTGGAAAAATCGAAAAAAAATAAACACAAACGATTGCGCAAAATCGAAATGACAACAAAACAGGTAAAACAATGGCGTATTGGAATAAAATAATAAACAACTGAAAAACAATATATTAAAGAACAAATCGAGTCATTTTATTGAACTTTGGACTCACATATATTGAATTATCAAGTAGAGAAAAGGGAGCATCTTCTCTATTTTATCGGGCATCCTCTTGTATCCTGAAAAAATTAGACATAGGAGATCTTTTCACTTTGTGGAAAAGCGAAATAGGAAATGAAAAAAGAAAAACTAGATAATCATTTGCTGTTTACGTAAACTATTTCTGTACTCGACTGGAGTAAGGTCTTTTCTCTTTTTAAATACACGATAAAAATACGAGACACTGTTAAAACCACACTGTTCGACAATATCGGCAATCAAAGTCTCTTCTTTGAGTAACCGCACAGCCATATTGATCCGAAAATCGAGCAGATAATCCGTAAAGTTCATCCCCGTAGACGATTTTAGAAAACGGGAAAATGTTGATTTGCTCATGTTCATCACCGCAGCAACCATCGGAAGGCTCAGTTCTCTATTTACATGGGCGACAATATATTCCTGCAATCGTCCCATTAATAATTCGCTATTGCTCAGGACCGTATTGGTCGCAGTAGATAACACTCGGATATCCTCACCTTTGGACAATTCATACAATAATACCAAGAGTTTCATAACAGAATAAAATCCATCTCTTTCCAAGGTCAGTATCCGTAACAAAGGTAATACGCGGTCTACAGTGTCCTTACCGAAGACCACACCACGGGCAGCTTTCGATAATAATTGCTGTATACTCGCAAACTGCTTTTTATCCAGATACTGTTCAATTAAGGAAGGATGGAACTGAATCGTGATCTCATGAATGTCATTTGATTGGCAATCGCCATCTTTCCATGCATGCTCAAGTTCTGGACTTGCTATAAGCACAAGGTCCCGCTCGCCAATAGACTCTACCGAGTTGCCAATGATACGTTGTGCCCCCTCGGCCCCTTCCACATAATTGAGCTCATATTCAGGATGAATATGCACAGGAAAAGTAAAAGATGATTTTCTCCGATCGAAGACTACAAAACAGTCATCGGAAGATAATGGCGATTTCTCTCTAAATATATCAGGTCTCATAATCGGATCTTTCCCTTTGGTAAATTACCCAAACTTAAAAAAATAATATGTATAATCCATTGGTACTTCAGAACATTTGCGCAGTCAAGCAGAAGCTTTCCAGAGTTGAATCCTGACTTCGTGGTTCCCACATCAAGTTAACACAGATCAAATCAGGTGTACTAACCCGTCTAAAAGGAATGAGCCCGATAAAATATCGAGCTCATCACAGGAATCATTAATTTCTAACTTTGTAAAACTTTTTGGCTGCACTTCATTTTACAACCTCTTTATATCCATATCAATTTTTACCCTATTTTTTTAGGTATTTTTCCAAAAATTGATCCTGTTCCCAGAGTAAATGGAAGATATTTTCTTTGGCAACATACCCATGTGCTTCACGTGGTAAAATCACCATCCGTACCGGAGCTCCCAAGTTTTTCAAAGCCTGGAAATAGCGTTCTGTCTGCAGGGTGAACGTTCCGGGATTATTATCGGCTCCGCCATGAACCAACAAAAGTGGGGTTTTCATCCGGTCAGCACTTACAAAAGGTGACATGGTCATATACAATGCTGGATCGTCCCAGAAATTACGCTGCTCGCTCTGAAACCCAAATGGTGTTAATGTCCGATTGTATGCCCCCGATCGTGCTATTCCTGCCGCAAACAATTTCGAATTGGACAATAAATGTGCTGTCATAAAAGCCCCATAGGAATGTCCGCCCACAGCAACTTTTTTTCGGTCGATATAACCTAGCTGGTCTACTGCATCGATTGCTGCTTCGGCATTCGATACAAGCTGCTCAATAAAGGTATCATTCGGTTCTTTTTTCCCCTCTCCAACAATTGGGAAAGCGGCATTATCCAGTACTGCATACCCTTTAGAGACCCAGTATATAAAGGAGCCATAACTTGGGAAGGTAAACTCCTTTGGATTGGCCGTACTTTGTCCTGCGGTATTTTTATCCTTATACTCCCGTGGATAAGCCCACATCAGCAAAGGCAACTTTTCCTTCTTATTAAAATCGTAACCGGCAGGCAGATATAATGTTCCTGAGAGTTCGACTCCATCTCTGCGCTTGTAGTTTAAAATCTCCTTATGGACCTTTTCCAAAGATTTAAAAGGGTTCTCCAAAGCGGTTAATGTGATCTGTTTCCCAGACTTCATATTTTTCATAAAATAATTCGGATAGACCGAAGCGGATTGAAGCGAAATAAGAAGATCACCTGTTTTAGGGTTTACAATTTGCGTGATCCGTTCCTGCAGTTCCGATGCTGGTGCCGTGTAAATACGTTTTTTCTTCAATGAATGCAGATCGAGCTCATCCACAAAAGGGAACTCACCATTTTTAGTAAATCCCTTGCCCACAAACAACGCTTTATCCTTATCCACATACATCGAATACGTGCCCAGGCTATTTTTTTCCATATACACGTCTCCCGGATCGTTGTACACATCCTGACTGTTCCGATCATGCAACAGTTTGGATTCTCCGGTAGACGGATTCACCACAAAAGTCTTTGTATTTCTTGTATCATACCACTGCGAATTGATTAAAGCATACTTATCATTCCCCCATGTTACGCCTGCATAACGGTCTTTGGTTTTAAAAATAAGTTTGCCCGCACCTGTATAAGGATATGATAAGGTATATAAGGCATCACGAAATTCGGCAGGCTTAGTTGCATCGCCACCATCCAAAGCTTCTACATAAGCCAATGTCGCAGATTGATCACTGCGCCAATGCCAGGCCCGTTTACCTGAGCGTGTCGACGAAAATCCTTTTGGCATGACTTCATTTAACGGCACCTCGTTTACAAGTGCGATTTCCTTACCTGAGCGGTCATATATACGGACTTTTTGTGGAAAAGAGTAGACCGGAACCACATACGAGTAAGGTTTTGTGATCGTTGTGACCATCACATATTCTCCATCCGGTGAGAAGCTGATCCCTGTATAAATGGCTTTATCTTTAAAGGATGTAATCTTACCCTCGAGGTCTACAAGCTCCAGATTTGATTGTACCAATGTTTCAAAGTTAGTCTCATCCTGTGGATTTTTCAGCAAGTCCTGATAAGTTCTTAATTGAGAGACTTTTCCGTCACTTGTTGAAACAACAGGTCCAGCTGGTAAATCTTTGGACGGATCCAATAGCGCAGCCCTATTCTTTGGCAGGCTTGTAATTAGTAAACTCGAAGAATTTTTTAACCATTGAAAAGGGGCCGTCAATGTTCCATTCAAATTATAAGGAGTCAGTTGTTTGACCTTCCGCGTAGCGAGATCAACGACAAATAAAGCTGTACCGCCATCATTTGTATTGCTAAATGCCAAATATTTATTATCTGGAGAGAATAAAAAATTGGATAGCGCAGGTTTATCTGGCATTCCCACAAAGTCAGTATATTCAATATTTTGACCTATTCTCTTTAGGGCTATCTTATCGTAAAAGATAGTTGAACTTTCCATGTTGGTCTTTGGATTGATCCGTAATCCCGCCAACTTCATTTCTTCCTGCCCCAGTTCAGCTAGACTTTTATACGTAGGCCTGAACGTGAACAGCATCCAATTTTTATCGCTAGAAATTTTTATCTGCGGTGGACGTACATAGTCGGCTAAAGCCAAAATTTCAGTAGAGGGTTTTTGAAAGGTAATGTTTTCTTGCGCCTGCGTCTGTAGGGAAGCTAAAAACAAGAGACCATAGAATAGTTTCTTCATAAATTTATTTTTCAAATTAAGGCAAAATAAGATAATAAAATTTTCATAAAAAAACAAGTTTTGTAGCTTTTTTATGACACTAAAATTAAACTTAAATCATTTGTAAAATCGTGGTAAAAATTACTAATTTAAAGTTATCCACATTTGTAAATCAAAGAAAAACAACAACTTACAAACACGAATCATCAGCAAACGCATTCTCTGACAAACTTTTGCCCAAAATGTGGAAAAGTCAAACTACCGCATCGAAAGAAAATATAAGATATTTGTTAAGCTAATGAAAGAATTGGCAACTCAACGAAGTTTTTAAGTATCAAAATACAGACCTTTCCTTTTGAAGAATTGTCTATTTTAAACGGCCAGACTAACCTGACATCTGGCTCCCCTATTAAAATTGATACCATTAACTTCGTCCGGGGATTTCTATAAAGATTGGAATAAAAAAATAAACAAGTAAACATGGCAAGAATTATCAAATTTGAGAAAAACGATTGTGCTCCTTGTGCACAAGTATCGGCTTATTTGGATCAAAAAGGTATCCAATATGAAACGGTTAATCCTTTTGATGAACCAGACTTGGCCGCACGATTCAAAATCCGCACAGTTCCTACGGTAATTGTGTTGGAAAATGAAGAAATTCAACACCGTATCATTGGCTTTAAACCAGAAGAATTGGCTGCCATTGCACTTTAATAAATTCAGCGTATCATTAAAACCAAACAGCAACATGATACACATTTATTATGACTCCAGAACGGGAAACGTACAACGTTTTATGGATAAAGTAGCTCAGATAACGGGTTGGCAAATCCATAAGATCACCGTCGATTTAACGGTTAAAGAGCCCGGCCATTTGGTCACTTTCACCACAAATTTTGGACAGGTGCCCGAAAACACACAAGAATTCATGAAACGCGAAGCTAAAAATATCTATTCTGTTACTTCCAGCGGCAACCGCAACTGGGGACCGAATTTTGGTCTAGCAGCTGATCGCATTTCACAGGATTTCGACATTCCACTGGCGTTCAAATTTGAACTGTCCGGAACAATGGAAGATATTAATCAATTTATTGACATCTTAAAGAACTTTTGCGATGGTAGCAAACGAAGTAGCAAAAAACTGGATATTGCTTAATAATGAAATCATGATTAAGCATGATGACGAATTCAGCTTACATAAAGATAAGGAAGCGGTTCGTGCATATTTCTTGGAATATGTAAACAAGAACACAGTGTTCTTTTACACATTGAAAGAAAAAATAGACTATTTGGTAGAAAACAACTATTATATTGACTTTTACCAATGGTTTACATTTGAAGAAATGGAAGAGGTATTCAACTATGTATACGCTAAAAAATTCCGTTTCGAATCTTTTATGGCAGCCTTTAAATTCTTCCAGAGCTACGCTTTACGTGACGATTCTGGTGAAAAGTTTCTTGAACGCTATGAAGACCGTGTCGTTGCTGTTTCCCTATTCTTGGCAAGAGAAGAAGGTGTTAAAAAGGCAATTGAATACGCAGAAATCATGATCAACCAAGAATACCAACCCGCGACACCTACATTCTTGAATGCAGGAAAGAAACGCTCGGGTGAATTAGTATCTTGTTTCTTGGATGAAATCGGTGACAACTTAAATGGCATTGGTTACGCTGTTGATTCCGCAATGAAGTTATCTTCTATCGGTGGTGGTGTATCCTTCAATATTTCCAAAATCCGTGCTCGCGGCGAGGCTATCAAAGGCGTGGAAGGTCGCGCCGGCGGTGTACTTCCAATTATGAAAATTATGGAAGATACTTTTTCGTACGCGAATCAATTGGGTCAACGCCCAGGTGCTGGGGCAGTATACCTCAATATTTTCCACTCCGACATCGAAGAATTTTTAGATTGTAAAAAAATCAACGTTGACGAGAAAGTACGGATCAAATCATTGTCGATCGGTATCATCGTGCCTGATAAATTTATGGAATTAGCAGAAAAAGATGAACCTTGCTATTTGATCTACCCACATACCGTGATGCAAGAGTATGGACAATTCTTGGATGAGATGGATATGGACAAGATGTACGACGAATTGATCACGAATCCAAACGTGAAAAAGAAAAAAATCAATGCCCGTCATCTTTTAGTGAAAATTGCACAAACACAAAAAGAATCAGGATATCCTTATATTTTCTTCAAAGAGAACACCAACCGTGTCCATGCGTTGAATGAAATCGGTCAGGTGAAATTCTCTAACCTGTGTACTGAAATCATGCAGGTATCTCAAGTATCCGATATTGAGATCTATGGCAAACAAGACACTATTCGTTACGGAATTTCATGTAACCTCGGTTCGTTGAACATTGCTACAGTGATGGACAATAAACGTATCAAAGAAACCGTAAAAACGGCTATGCGTGCTTTGACTGTCGTTACTGACGTGACCAACATCGACATGGTTCCATCCATTGCAAAAGCAAACCGCGAATTGCATTCTGTAGGACTTGGCGCAATGAACCTCCATGGTTACCTTGCAAAAAGCTTCATCATGTACGAATCGACCGAAGCATTGGATTTTGCCAATACCTTCTTTATGATGATGAACTACTATTCATTGGAAGCATCCATGGAAATTGCAAAAGAACGTGGCAAAACATTTGTTGGCTTTGAAAAATCAGCCTATGCTGATGGCAGTTATTTCAACAATTATATCAACCGCGATTACGTCCCTAAAACAGCGAAGGTAACAGAACTATTCGAAGGTATACATATTCCAACGGTTGAAGATTGGCTAGAATTAAAAGCTAAAATCAAAGAACATGGTATTTACCATGCTTACCGTTTGGCTATTGCGCCAAATCAGTCAACTTCATACATTATGAATGCGACAGCATCGGTTATGCCAATCGTCGATATCATTGAAGTACGTGAATACGGAGATAGTACAACTTACTATCCAATGCCATACTTGACAAACGATAATTATTTCTATTTCAAATCGGCTTATGACATGGATCAATTCAAAGTCTTGAAATTAATCTCCGTTATCCAACGTCATATTGATCAAGGTGTATCGACAATCTTGCATACCAACTCAAAAGATTCGACAAGAGATTTGTCTAGATATTATATCTATGCACACAAATTGGGATTGAAATCCCTTTATTATACACGGACAAGAAAATCGACCATCGACGAATGTGTCTCTTGTTCAGCTTAATTTTGAGATTTTAGTATTTGGATATATAATGGAAGAAAGTCAAAAGTTGCCTACGCCATTGGTAGCTTTTGGCTTTTCTAAAAACAGTAATCCAAATACATGATAATAAATGCCTAATACTTTAAACTAAAAATGAGTAAAACATATAAAGCTGTCAACTGGAATACCCCCGAGAACGATTATGTATTGATGTTCTGGGAACAAAATATCCGTCAATTCTGGATCGACACGGAATACATTCCATCAAAAGATATCGATAGCTGGAAACGTATCAGCCCAGAAATGAAAGATGCGTATAAGAAAGCTTTAGGGGGATTGACCTTATTGGATACCCTTCAAAGCCATACAGGGATGCCTAAAATCATTGATCATATCGACACCTTACAAAATAAAGCTGTATTGTCATATATGTGTATGATGGAAGCTATCCATGCAAAATCGTATTCTACTATTTTCACGACAGTTTCTACAACCGCCGAAATAAACGACATTTTCGAATGGGTTCAGCAAAATAAATATCTTCAATATAAAGCCGAAACAATCGATGGTTATTATCGCGCGATTGATAAAGAAGATGCTTCCGACGAAGAGATTTATATGGCGATGGCTGCTTCTGTATTATTGGAGTCCTTCCTATTCTATTCTGGATTCTTCTTACCATTGTGGTTATGCGGACAAGGTGAAATGGTTGCTTCTGCCGATATCATTAAGAAAATTATTGCTGACGAATCTATTCACGGTGTATTCGTTGGATTAATAGCCCAAGATCAATTCAAAAAATTAAAAAATCAAGATCAGGTAAAAGCTCGTTTCCTAGCCTTGCTTTATAATTTATATGAAAATGAGCTGAAATATACAGAAGAGATTTATACTGAAGTTGGTTTAACAGCTGAAGTAAAAGAATATGTTCGCTATAATGCCAACAAAGCATTGATGAATTTGGGCTTTGATCCGATCTTCGAAGTAAAACAAGTCAACCCAATCGTATTGAATGGTTTGAATACTGAAACGACACAACATGACTTCTTCTCCAAGAAGTCAACTAACTACGAAAAAGCGACTGAGATTGTCCATCTAAAAGATGATGACTTCAAAATGGATGCGGTGGTAGATATATAATATTGACGATCCCGTCAAAGACAAAGCCCCAA
>NZ_DIIM01000005.1:320911-421831 GCF_002420705.1 Sphingobacterium sp. UBA5670 | reverse complement strand
TTGGGGCTTTGTCTTTGACGGATAGCTACTATTGTTGAAATGCTTTAATCGCCTGTCCGCGCCATGCGGCATCAAGCGGTGCACCCAGTAACCAGGTTAATGTAGGTGCGATATCATAAATCATCAACGTTTCCTTAATTTCTTTCCCTTTTGATACCCCCGGTCCAGTCATTACCCATGGAATCTCTACCTCAGCCAGCGATTTACCACCATGTCCTTTTCCTGTACCTCCATGATCGGCAGCAACAACGAAAATCGTTTCATCCGCGATCCCCGCATCTTTTACAGCCTGCTGCAAGGTGCCTATGCGTCTGTCAACCTGCTTTAACTCGGCATAGTATTCCGGTGTATTGTGTCCAATATTATGCCCTACACCATCAGGTTGGTCAAAGTGTACAAACATAATTGTTGGTTTCTCTCTTTTTATAATATCGACAGTCGTATTTAAAGCGGCTTCGTCATCATCTTTAGTATTAATGACTTTCTGGACAACTTTGTTATCGATCAGATAACCTATGCCAGGCCAGCTATGTACCACAGCAAATTGCGCTTTAGGATTTTTGCTTGCCACAGCATTAAACAACGAAGGGAACATTCCATTCGCTGTTTTGGTTGTAGACGGGATCTCGGGGACTTTGCTATCCCACTCGGTATATCCATGAGCTGTCGGACCGGCCCCCATAATCATAGAAGCCCAATTCACCGCACTTGAAGAAGGCAGGACTGTGCGTACATGGGTACTATAGGTTCCCTCCTGCATCATTTTTTTAAGATTTGGCATTTCCGCCTTTGGTAAAGCATAAGCACCGAAACCGTCAAAACCAACAAGAACAACATGTTTAATTCTTTTACTTTGCGCCAATACGGTGCTTGTGGAAAGTCCCAACAAAATTAATGGTAATAATAGGTTTTTAATTTTCATAATAAAATAACTTGGTATTTAATCAAAATTCGACCCCCTTCAAATTTTGGACTCATCTGGACAGGTAATCCTAACCCCTATATGGGCAACAAAGTCGTTCAGCATATTATTAGCCCCTTGTCTACAGACCATATTTTACAGATCACTCAAAATTGGAAGTTGATCATTTCAAAAATAAAAATTTTACAGCATCTATTATGTTAAGTAAACATTTTTTAATCTCTCTAACCAACATGTTACAAGAACAAAAAAATCTGCTAAAAATACTTTTAGCAGATTTTTTGAGAAGCTTACGATGAGCTGCTCTGAAGTTGTTCTAGTATCCGGCTTTTGCCAGCCTTGCATACATTTCGACAAAAGCACACTGATCAAGGAGCCACTTCGATTGATGTTGACCCTTCAAGGTCCAGTCTGGGCTGAAAAGCCCTTCTTTATCGCGCATATGCTTCCAGGCAAATTCAAGGTTTTTCGCAAAAACTGCAAGATACTTTTGGTTGCCATTCACCGCAGCGAGCTCCGTGTACCCACGCATCATTACTGCATGGAACCATAAATTGCTATTTTTCAATTTTGGAAAATTCAATTTCTCTTCCGTTTCGAAAAAATATCCTAGGCAAGCCTCAGCCAGCTGTTGCGCATCCTCGAGGTATTGCTTATTTTTTGTTAATTTATAAAGTAAGGCTGCTGCTTGCAACATTTGTCCGGAGTTGTACGAAAACTTAGCTTTTCCAATCTTTCCATTGAGCTGAATATTATCCCAATATAACTTGTCTTCGGGATCCTGAAGATTTCTTTTTGTCCACATATAAAGACGTTCCCCTTCCTGTAGATAGGATTTATCATTGGTTGCCATAAATAATTTAAGTGCAAACACACTTGCTGGGGCATTCGAACAGGTGTTTTTAGATTCCTTTTTTTGTTCACACCAATATACACCACCTCCTAATTTATCATCCTCTCCGCTCATTACAAAACGCCAGATCTCTTTCGCCGACATCAGGTAGTTTGCTTTTTTTGTATGGATAAAGCTATCTGTAAAATCAATACCAAGCCAGATATTATCGTCATAAAAACGGTCTGAAGGAGGGGCCGTATTTAAATAAGAGGCATAGCCAACAGGCGATCTGTTTTCATCCCTATATTCCTGTAACCCCACCAAGACTTTTTTGTCAAGTAAGAATTGAAAAGACTTTTTTGTCTTTGGTAATTCCATTAAAGCATTAACCGCCGAGAAGCTACCTGAGAAAGGCCAGAGGTAAGCATATTTCTTATGCTGGCCTGCCTGCTGCTGATTATCTAGATAATCAGCTTTAAAGTTTTCATCAAAGGGGTATTTTTCCGCCAAGAGCTGATTTTTAGCATTGCCAAACTTGGAATAGATACTGTCCAAGGTTTGGATCGCAAAGTTTTGAAAATTACCTTTCTGTGCGAATAATGCTGCACCGATAAAGTTCAAAAGAAACAGGGTAAAATATCTTTTCATATATTTTAGGTAAAAGAGTAGTAGATCCCCTGCGGGTATCTACTACTCCTGAACATTAATAACCAGGGTTTTGTTTTAGATTGGGATTCATTGATATCTGTTGCTGAGGTATTGGATACACTGTTTTGCTGTCAGAAGAAGGTGTATGATCCCACCAAGTTGCTGTATGAAATTTGCCGAAGCGGATTAAATCCTCCCTTCTAAATCCTTCAAAAATAAATTCACGTCCTCGCTCCGCCAGAAGCTCATCAAGTGTCAATGTGCTTGTGGTATACTTTGCTTCACTCCAGTCTGTATCAGAAAAGGCTCTCTTTTTACAACTATTAATCAAATCCACAGCTTCTTGTGAAGCACGTCCTCCATTTTTTCGCATCAATGCCTCGGCTTTTGCAAAATAAATCCAGCTTAGACGATAGACATTCCAGTCCGTATTGTTGTAATTTGCATTCGCAGGTATCTTAACACCGTTGACAGTACCCTCGACAGAGTTACCAAGCTTATATTTATTAAATCGAATACCACTATTCTCTTCACCATCGCTCATTGTAGACGATGTACCTCCGCTCTTAGCCCGCCGAATATAATCAACAAAAACAAGCTGTTCACCTTTATATTCCTCCGAGCCTTGTACAATTTTACCATCCACAAACCTAACCATCGGCCCGCTTAAAAACCATTCTTTTTTTCGTAAATCTTTTTCGTTATATCGATCAAAAACACCTGGAATTAAAACGATACCGTTATTGCCAGTTCGTCCGCCCCCATAGATCTCGCTTTGTACAAAATGATAAAATTCACCTGGAAATCCGGGTTCAAAGTCTGCTGTCTGATAATCGTAAGCAATTGAAAAAATAGTTTCCTTAGACATGTCATTCGTCGGCACATAGGAATCTGTCAAATTTGGATCCAATGCCATGGCACCATTCAAACCTCCTCCAGCACCCGATATCAATTTATCCGCCGCTGCAATACAATCATCCCACCGCGGTTGACCAGACCACCTTTCAGCGTTCAAATATAGTTCAACCAGCATTGCATAACCGGAAGCCTGTGAGATCCTTCCCAGCATACTTTTTGTTAATTTGGGAGCTGAATCAATATTATCTAAAATTTCCTTTTCAATAAATTCAAAAACCTCTTTTGTAGAAGAAGGCTGAGGTAAAGGCTCCTCTGCTGAACTTGGCGCTTTGGTAGTTATTGGAATATTGCCGAATAAATCCATTAATTTTAGATAATGTAATGCCCGTAAAAGCTTCAGTTCAGCAATAAACGCATTCTTTTCAGCATCTGTTATCCCCATGTTAGCCACATCAGATTTTTCGAGAATATCGATGGGACTATTACACAAACCTACTCCCCAATACATCAATACCCATGCGTTATTTAATCCACCTTCATCTACTGTCCAGGTGTGATAATGTAGTCTCTTCCATTTCCCCCCGTCTTCCCCATGTCTTCCCTTGGTCGGCCAAGCCAATTGGTCTGCAGATAACTCTGCAGGTCTCCACCATCCATCCTGTCCTGAGGGAGATATCCACGCATTTGCATGCGTATACGGTCGCAATACAGCAGAAATTACTTCATTTTTATTTTTATAAAAATCGTCCGCTACAATGATATCATAAGCGTTTTCATCTAAATTTGTACAACTTGATGCATTAATTACACAAGCTAAAAATAAAATCTTAACAATATTTTTCATATATTATCTGTTAAAAACCAAAATTTACACCAAACAAAAACGATCGGGTATTGGGATAAGGTCCTCTACTATCAATACCTAAACGTTGTCCATTTACTTCATTACCCAAACCTGTATCCAATACAAAATCAGGATCATTCCCTGAATACCCCGTTATTGTTGCCAGATTTTGAGCGGTTAAATATATACGCACATTATTTACCCAGGTGTTACTCTTCAATTTAAATCGATACCCCAGTGTAACTTCATCAATTTTTAAGTGACTACCACTTTCCAAATAGTAATCAGAATACATATAGGTATCATTAATATCTTTATATTTGGTGAAAGCGTCTCTCAAAAGATTCTCTGACCAAACCTTATTGCCATAAGAAAGTGCAGTCGTATTTAAGATATCATAATCGAATTTACCCCGCATAAAAATTCTCAGATCAAAATTCTTATAGGAAAAATTATTCGTCCAGGAAATATAATATTTGGGAACAGCGTTTCCGATTACCGCTAAATCAGAAGAATTCAAATCATCTCTGGAATTATTAATCGCATCATTGTGTACAGCTTCACCATTTCGGTTATAAAAGAGCCATTTTCCTTGATCATCAAATCCGGCAAATCGCTTACCAAAAAATTCACCGATCTTGTGCCCTTCGTACGTTGTGAATGCATCGCCCAATGCTCCTGCGCCACCTATTTCACCAAATGTTTTATATTTTACTTTAAATATATCATTCGAATAGCTATCTAAAACATTTTTTAACGTACTGGCTGTGAAATCCATGTTCCACTTAAAATTCTCACGATCTATAGCACGATAGCTAAGCGCTAGCTCAATACCCTTTGAAGAAAGTGTACCTACATTGGAATAGATATTATTTCTTATATAAGGAGGCTGCGGGGTAGTATACGTATCCAAAAGATCAACAGTTTTTCGTTGAAAAACATCAATTGAACCTGACAGCTTATTGCTAAACATCGTGAAATCAACACCGATATTTGTTTCCTTTTTCGTCTCCCACCTCAAGTTGGGATTCGGATTACGGTCGGGTCCGTAGGTTTCTCGGTAGGTCTCATCAGGAAACAGATATTTTCCTCCCCCACCCAAAGTTAATCGCGAGGCATTATTAGCAAAGCCCGTGTTTCCCGTTTCGCCATAACCAGCACGCAGTTTTAAATTATTTATAAAACCGATATCTTTCATAAAATCTTCATTGCTGATGTTCCACCCTACGGATACTGCCGGAAAACTACCCCATTTGTTATTTGCACCAAATTTAGATGAGCCTTCACGTCTTAGAATAAACTGAGCCATGTACTTATCCGCGTAGGTATAATTTATACGTCCAAAAAAGGCAATCAACGTATTGTCATTCTTATAACTGTCCATATTGGCACGTCCATCCCGCAGTGCTTGGCCTTCCGACAAATTATCTTCATGGAAATTATCATTTATAAATCCCCTATTATCTGCACTTTGTCCCTCATCTTTCTCATAACGGTAACTATATCCGGCCAATGCTGTGATTGCATGTTTTTCGGCAACGGTAGTGTTATATTGAAGTGTCGGTTCAAATGCATATTTTTCATTCAACAGATTAGATTTGGAAGCATATCCTCCACCCGGATAGTCTTGATCTTCTAACGATGCTTCACTATTAAGTGCTCTATAAGCACCATCTGTATAGGAATTACGCTGTACCGACCCAAAAATACTGGCTTTTAACCCCTCAATTATATTTAAGTCTGCTTTTCCGTCTAAAGAAGATGTCTGTTGTTTCCGATAACTTGTTTCAGTAAACAATCGAGCAAATTCATTTGTACTTGTTCGGTCATAACGAAAAGATCCATCATCATTATAATTTGAAAGAGTCGGATTTTTTGTAGCTTCACTTTCCCAGCCACCACCGCCTAACAAGTTCGCATTGTTCGTATTGGTAGCGATATTGAGTAGAAAATTCAATCTATCGTTAAAGCCTTTCTGGTTTATACTCGTTCTCACTGTATATTCCTTTCGTGAATTTTCTTTTGCAATACCTTCCAAATTTCGAAAATTGACACTACCGCGATAGGTAGTTGATTCATTACCTCCAGACAGTGAAAGATTGTGATTTTGTGAAAAATTATCTTTATTAATCAATTCATCAAAAAAATCGGTAGAGTGGCCAAAATCAGTTTGCTTTAGCTCACCAGATGCAATCTTATCCCTATATTCTTGTGGAGTTAAAAAATCAGGTCTATTATAGACAAAATCTTTACGAAAATAACTGGAATAGTTGAATACAGATTTACCAGGTTTCCCCCTTTTTGTCGTAATCAAAATAACACCGGCATTGGCACTTGTTCCATAAATCGCCGCACCGGATCCATCTTTCAGTACATCTATGGATTCTATATCATCCTGTTGTAACAGATCCGGATTACCTCCAGGTATTCCATCAATAACAAACAGTGGGCTGGCACTACCCGTAACAGAAATCGCGCCCCGCAATTGAGTTGCTACGCCTGAATTAGGATTCGATCCACTTCTAGACACCTGCAATCCTGCGACCTTTCCTTGAATGAGATCTAATGGGTTTCTCGCTCCACTTTGACGAAATTGGTCTGCACTCACATGCGCTACCGAAGAGGTAACTTCCCTTATTTTTTGCGTACCATAACCAACAACTACAACCTCTTCCAGCTGACTTTGGTCTTCTTCCAAGCGAACAGAAATAGTATCGCCAGAAACGGTAACTTCTTTGGTTTTATAACCAATAGACGAGACAACCAAAACGTCCCCCTGTCTAGCATCCAAAGAAAAATTACCTGACACATCTGATTGTACCCCCTTCGATGTTCCTTTAATAGTGATATTTACACTTGAAATTGGTTTCCCCGCAACATCTACGACTTTTCCCTTAACTTGCTGTTGGGGCTTTTTCGATTCGGTTAGAAAAGAGTCGCTTAACACCCTTTTAGAAGAGACAGCAGCGTGCACATGCTGCATTGCTCCTGCGATGAAAATCAAAGATAAGAAGAGCTTAGATTCCCCTTTTAATCGCACAACTGTTTTTAAATCAATTTTGCTCATATTTTTTATTATGGTGATTTAGTATATAAAACGATTTAGCTTATTGGCAAAGGCACTTATATTTATTATTATTTATAATAGTTACCGGAAACAGTGATTATTGTGTTATAGAATACACCGCATTCTATCGGAAACATTTAGTATTTAGTATCGGCACGTGATTCAAAATCGCCATCCTATATCAGCAAAATCGGTTTTGCTAAAAGAGTAAAAAAAATGGATGTTATTTTAGAAATTTACGTTGTTGATTTCCTTATTTGGTTTATTATTTAGTTCAAGTGTATGATTCGATCGTTAAGATAGGCATTTATAATTTCAGATCAAAAATAATTTAAAATTATTCTTTTTAATAAAATTCATTTAACGTCAAGCCATATTTCATAAAAAAGAACTTATGAATATTCAAAAGCGCTAATTTTTATACATTGATAAGATAAAGGGCAAATTGAATACCCTTTATCTTATATTAGTTATAGCTATTGATAGCCTGCGTTCTGCGTCAATTTTTTGTTCCGCTGAATTTCATCAGGAGATATTGGCCACAGTAAATCTGTTTCTTTGAATGTCGCACCAGATGCATTTTTAGCTCCGATCAATGGAACAAAGTCCACTTTTCCCGCTTCTGTTGTGGAAATCACAGGGAACATTTTAGTTCTTACAATATCATCCCACATCTTAAACTCTAACGGAAACTCACGTAGACGTTCTTTCCAGCATTCTTTCACGAAATTGTCTGCTGACAAGGTTTGCAATTCAGTCGTATAAGCAGCAACTGACTTTCCTTCCGTGTTCGCACGTGCTTTTACTCTAGCCAAATAGCCTGCTGCTTCGGCACTCACACCTGTCGATTTAGCCAGCCCTTCAGCTGCGGTTAACAACGCCTCCGGATAACGGTAAAAATTCCAGTCTTTGGTACCTCTTCCTGTTGTCAACAAAGCCTGTTCATCCACATAATACCAGATACCAGCATCCTCAGAAGTCCACTTCTTACCATTCACGGTATTTGTATAAGACCAATGAAAAAATTGATTAGGCTGGATACGCAAATCTTTTTTATCATAAACATTCAAGAATTGCTTAGTAGGTCCAAATACACGTTCAAATATTGAATAAGTTCCAAATACAGATACCGCAGACGAGTTAAATCCATAGGTAGTCCACCATCCACTATTATTAACTGTTGCATCATACTCTTGTGCATAGATTACCTCATCCAAATCATCTGTTTTCCGAAGTTGATTGTAGGCACTATTCATTTGTAAATCACCATTTGCAGTCATATTGTGAGTAGATTCAACCACAATCTTTGCTGCTGCCGCTGCATCAGCATATTTTCCCTGCTGTAAATATACATCTGCCAATGTCATGGCTGCTACATATTTTGTAACACGATGTCCATTTGTTGCAAACTTGGTTGCTGGCAAAGCAGCTACAGCTTCTTTTAAATCCGATTCGATCAACGCGTATACTTTGGCGGGATCTGTCCGCTCCAGATAAAGATCGTCTGCCAGTGTTTCGTTTGGCGTCGTTGGAAGTGGAATTGCACCGAAGGTCTTCACCAAATAAAAATAGTTATAAGCTCTAAAGAATTTTGCTTCTCCGACTAAACTATTCTTTTTTGAATCATTGGTGAAACTAATTTGAGGTATGTATTTCAAACCAGCATTGGCAATATTGATCGCTTTGTAGCTTTCATCCCAAATTGTATTCATTGTAGAGGAGATCAAATTGGTGTTTTGCTGACGGGTCAACTCTCGTGAGAACAAACAAATACGTTCTTGTCCTTCATAGCTATTCGTAAAGTAGCCCGTCAACATGGTATTGATCGAAGCTGTAGGTCCCACATAAGCACTCGGCGCCAATGCATAACGCTGAGGTGCTCCTCGACGATACAATGAATTTACAGTTGCCTCAGCCTGTCCTTCCGTTTTATAGTAGCTTTCTAAAGATAAGTTAGATTTGGGTTCTTCCTCCAAAAATTTATTACAAGATGTTGTCAATGCCATTCCAGCCAATAACAACAGAAATAATTTATTTTTCATTTTGATAAGTTCTAAGGATTAAAATGTAACATTTACGCCTAATGAGAAAGTTTTCGCTCTTGGATAGGCAAAGAAGGTCATATTTTGTCCAAATTGACTAGTTCCTTGAGATGTACTTTCAGGATCATAGCCCTTGAAATCTTTTGATGTGAATAAAAATGGATTATTCGCATTCGCATAAATTCTTAATTTGGATAATCCGATGCTTTTTAATGCATCAGCATTAAAAGTATATCCGAATTGAATTAAGTTCACACGAAGATAAGATCCATCTGCTACCCAAGCATCATCTACGTTTGTATCTTGTCCGGCATGCCCACCATTTGTCAAATAAATTGCTTGCTGCATGGTATTTGGGTTAGATCCATTATATGCATCAGTTAAAATTTCCTTCAGACCATTTGTAATTCCAAAACGATCGTATGTCGAATGGAAGAATTGCTGCATCACATCAACACCTTTAACAAACTGTAGATCTAAAGTAAAATCGAAATTTTTATAACGCAAATTGTTGATAAAACTACCTGTCCAATCTGGCAGACCTTTTCCGATGATTTCTTTTTCGGTTGTACGTTTCGCACGACCGATTTGGCTCAATGTCGCATTACCCGCATCGACATCTGCCTGTGTATAGACACCAAGCCTTCTATAACCATAAAAACTGTTTAGATTTTCGCCGACACGAATCACACTGTTGGCTCCGCCTACCCAACTATTCAACAAGATATCTGCATTGTTTTCACCCAATTGCAAGACCTCATTTTTATTATAGTTCATATTAAGTGACGATTTCCAATTGAAGTTTTCATTGTTTACAATTGTTCCTGTAACCATCACATCCAAACCTTGGTTCTTTACAGCTCCGATATTTTTCATTACCGTACTGAAACCCGATGCCGTAGGCAGTGGTGCATCTAACAAAAGATCTGTTGTTTTTTTGTGGTAATAGGAAACGTCAAAATTTAATCGGTTTTGTAATAATCCTAATTCTACTCCAAAATCAAATTGCGCTGTTTTTTCCCATTTTAGATCTGGATTCGAAATTGTATTGACAAAGGAATATGGTGCTCTAGAATTGTTCAACAATATTGTTCCTGCATCCACAATCGCTAAAGATTTATATGGATCAATTTCAGAGTTACCCGTCAAACCAAAGCTCGAATGGACCTTTAAGTTACTGATTGTCTGATTGCCTTTCAAGAATTCCTCATTGGAAACATTCCATGCCAAACCTAACGAAGGGAAGAACGCATATTTATTATTTTTACCAAATTTGGAGGAACCATCATAACGACTGGTTATTGTTGCCGAATAACGATCATCATAGGAATAGGCGGCACGCAAGAAATAAGAATTCATGGCCCATTTATTCCAGGAAGAACCCGGAGTAGAAGGCGTAATGCCTATCCCCATGTTGTTGTATTCGTAAAAATCATCAAAGAAACCTTCCGTTCGTGAATTATCATAGTCATATGTTCTTTCCTGCCAAGAAAGACCCGCCATGGCATTAATCCGATGTTTGTCAAATTGTTTATTATATGTCAGATAAGTTTCTTCTTGCCAATAAAAAGTATTGGTATGATTTCGCTCAGCCCAACCATTCGGTTTGGAAATATTATTGAGTAAAATGGATGAATAACCTTTATAGGTTTTTTGATGGTTGTCGACACCAAATTGTGTCTTGAGATCCAAACCGTCGGCCAAATGGAAAGTTAATGCTGCATTTCCAAAAATCTGCGTATTATAACGCATGCGTTTTTGAAGATCTAAGATCGCAACTGGATTAGACATCCCTTCAAAACCCAATGTCTCGGCTATTGTAGACGACGATGACTCTGTGTATTTGCCGTTTTTATCATAGACGGGATACCATGGTAACATTTCGATCATTGTTCTTCTTGCATCCTGTCCACCACCATCTTCCGGTGTATAACGGCCCCAGGTATGATTGACAGTTAAATTTACAGCGGTAGATAACCAAGAAGTCGGTTTAGCATCATAAGCCAATTTTCCATTAACACGCTTACTATACGTATCATTTACAATCCCTTGTTGATCGGTGTAATTCAAAAATGCACCAACAGATGATTTTTCATCTCCCTGTTGTACATTCAGTTGATGGTTGTGTGAAATTGCTGTTCGAGTAGCCTCTTTTTGCCAATTTGTATCGTACAAAGGATTTCCGCTTGCATCAAAATAGTTTGGATCATTAAACCAGGTCTTTTTATCTAAAGACCAAGACTTTCCCTGATATTTATTTTCATTTTCCAAGCCGATCATAAAGGCATCTACCCACTCCTGGGCATTTAGTACATCCATATACCGTTGTGGCGAACTTACGCCAGCAGATCCTTGATAACTAATCGAACGGCTTCCATCTTTGTTTCCGCGTTTTGTTGTTACTAAGATAACCCCATTTGCACCACGTGCACCATAAATTGCTGCCGAAGATGCATCTTTCAACACCTCGATATTCTCAATATCATTGGCATTTGCCAACTGAAAGTCTTCCATGACCACCCCATCAACAACATATAAAGGGTTGGAAGAAGAATTGATCGTAGAAACACCTCGAATGACCACACGGTTTGCATAGGCTCCAGGTTGGCTCGAGTTAGAAAAGATGTTAACCCCCGAAGCTTTTCCTCTCAAGTTATCCAAGGGACTAAAGTTCTGATCTTTGATCATGTCAGCTCCTTTGACCATCGCAATAGAACCGGTTACATCCGATTTACGCATAGTACCATAACCGACAACAACAACTTCGTCCAACTGGCTCTGGTCATCGTCCAACTGTACGGAAACCGTTGAACCGGAAACAGTGACTTCTTTAGCCTTGTAGCCAATGGATGAAATTACCAATACATCCCCCGATTTAGCATCCAACGTGAAATTACCCAAGGCATCCGATTGTGTACCTTTTGAAGTTCCTTTCACAGCGATGTTAACTCCTGAAATTGGTTTTCCAGCAGCATCCAATACTTTTCCTTTAACTTGTTGCTGCAAGCGGTTTACTTCTTTTACGAAGGATTTGGCTTCGTAATTGACTGAAGTTCCGACTGCGGCATTGACTTGTTGGAAAGTACCAGCAATGACAGCCAATGAGAAAAATAACTTTGTTTTTTTCCCAAGCTGCGCAAATGATTTTACGTCAACTTTGCTCATATTAATAGTGATTTGGTTTATAAAAACGTTTTAGCAAAAAAGATGCATAAAACGTTTAGTTTAATTTAGTTTCCCTTAATTGATATTTATTTAGCGACCGGCTCATTTAAAATTTGTCGTACTCCACCTCTGCCTTAATCTTTCATTTAACATAAAAGAGAAAACAGCGAGTTTAGAATACCTATGAGATATTTCTACACCGAACTTATAGTATAATGAGCTAAATCGCTTTTGCTTTTCTTGTAAAATTTTTTGGTTTCCCTATCTTGGTTTTTTTTCTTTTTATCTTTCCTTTTTGGTTATTATTTCTTGGTTTTAACGCTCTATTCTTTGGAAAGATAGCACTTTAATTTTACCGGGGAAAGATTTTTTTTCAAAACCATTCCCCGGCATTCTTAGATATTTCCTTTTTTCATCTCGCTGATCGCATAATCGACTGATCGTGCCGAAAATGCCATATAGGTCAATGAAGGATTTTGTGTTGATGTCGAGGTCATACTTGCACCATCGGTGACAAAAACGTTTTTCACCGCATGCATCTGGTTCCATTTATTCAATACCGAAGTCTTTGGATCGTGGCCCATCCGTGCGCCACCCATTTCATGGATATCCAGACCTGGAGCCTGCCAGTGTGTATCTGGACGAATATTTGTAAAACCTGCATCGGTAAACATCTCCGTCATAACGGAAATGTAATCTTTTTTCATTTTTTCATCATTCTCATCATAATCGACAGCGATTTTTAACAAAGGAATCCCCCAGTCATCTTTTTTGCTGCTGTCCAATGAAACCATCCCTGATTCTTTTGGTATTGTTTCACCCATCATATGAGATCCAACCTGCCAAACGCCCAATTTAGGATTCAACAAGTTATTCTTCAGATCCAGCCCCAGTCCCGAACGATCGGACTCTTTGCTACGCGAAGCACCAAAGCCGGCTGCATAACCTCTTAAAAAGTCCGTTTCCTGCTTATGCAAATTTCTGAAGCGTGGAATATATCCTCCTCCTGCCGGATTTCGCCCTTCGGATGTAAAATCCATCAGTCCTTCGTATTCCGCATAAATGCGGGCACTATAGTTATGGAAGGCTACATATTTCCCTAATACGCCACTGTCATTGCCCAAACCATTTGGAAAACGGTTGGATTTAGAATTCAATAAAATCAAATTGGTATTGATTGCCGCTGCATTGACAAAAATCAGCTTGGCATAGAAATCAATTTCCTCTTTTGTATTTGTGTCAATCACACGTACACCGACTGCTTTCCCTTTTTGCTCATCATATAAGATTGAATGGACAACTGAAAATGGACGTAAGGTCATATTTCCGGTCTTGGCTGCCCAAGGAATTGTCGTTGCATTCGAACTAAAATATCCACCAAAAGGACATCCTCGCTGACAGAGTACTCGATTCTGGCATTGTACACGTCCTTGTTCGATATGAATCTGATTTGGTTTGGATAAATGTGCACAGCGTGCTGAAATCACTTTGCGCTCCGGAAATTTCTTTTGGACGCTTTCTTTAAAATACTTCTCGACAATATTTAAGGGGTACCCAGGCAGAAACTCGCCATCCGGCAATTCAGGAAGGCCATCATGGTTTCCGGCAATACCGGCAAATTTCTCCACGTAGGCGTACCAAGGGGCCAAATCAGCATAACGTATCGGCCAATCAACGGCAAAACCATCTCTTGCCGGTCCTTCGAAATCAAAGTCGGACCAACGTTGCGTCTGTCTCGCCCACAACAGTGACTTACCGCCAACCTGATATCCTCTGATCCAGTCGAAAGGTTTTTCCTGAATATAAGGGTGCTCCTTATCCTTCACAAAAAAATGCGCTGCATCTTCGTGAAATGCATAACATTTGCTGACAATCGGATTTTCCTCCTTCACTTTGAAAGGCATTTCGTTCCGATGTTCAAACTCCCAAGGCATCATATTAGTGGTTGGGTAATCCTTGATATGCTGTACATCGCGTCCACGTTCCAAAACCAATGTTTTCAAACCTTTCTCGCACAACTCTTTTGCGGACCAACCGCCACTAATTCCCGAACCGATCACGATCGCGTCGTAGGTTCTGTTTTTTTCACTGTCAATATTTAGATTCGCCATCTGCTATTTATGCCTTTACTTTTACCGCACCATTGTACGGACCTGGAATAAGTTTATAAATCACCTTATTCTTCATCACATATTCTGAGTTCATATAACCCTGAATCGCACGCGATTTGAAAATCTCAAAAAAAGCTTTCTCGTCGGTTTGGTCTTTCAATCCAGCCAATGCGGCCTCCGTCTCTTTACTATTTGTTAAATTCAGCTGTTTTCTCAACTTGTTGAAACCAGCGACAAATTTAGCCTGATTCTCTGGCGACTCACAATCATCGACCATTTTGATAACGAAAAGATGCAAGTTCAGATCCTTTCCTCCCGGTGTATCCGATTTCGGAATCAGGATGTTGGCCAGATCGCCCAAAAATTGTTCATCTTCAGCCGAGATCTTCAGCTTATTCAATACAATCGATGCACCTCCATCATTCAGACAAGACGACAAAATGGTCAATCCCCCAGCTATAATGAAAAATTGCTTTATTGCGGTTCTACGGTTCATAATCAGAGTTCCCTTAACAATTCGGTAATATTACATATATCCGAATAAAAATACAAATGCTAAAACGATTAAATTATTTTACAACCCTCAAATCCACTGCGTCAACAGGGCTTTTGCCTCAGATAAGTTTTCCACAATGTTATCAACAGCTGTTAGTCTAGCGCGTTCTACTTCCTGTTTCGTAACTGCAATCAACTGCATACCTGCGCCCAAAGCTGATTTACTACCAGTAATAGTGTCCTCGATAGCCACACAGCAGTCAGCTGGTAGATTCAGATTCGTCAATGCCAATCGATAAGGCTCCGGATTGGGTTTTGGCAATTCCACACACTCTCGCGTGACAAAAAACTCAAAATAATCCAGGAGCTCATGCTTGCCCAAAACTGTATCTACTGTACTTCGATAACTCGACGTTACAAGTCCGATACGGATATTTTTTGCTTTTAAAAAAGCCAAAATCTCTCGCGATCCAGGCATCAATTCAATATCGCTCATGTTAGAATCAGCATAAGCTGCACGTGTGCGCTTCCACATATGTTCTTCCGTCACGTCGTAGCCATAGTCCTCGGTAAGACGCTTGACATTATGTGCCAAGGTATGTCCTGCAAAATCCCGAATCCAATCTTCGTAACTGATCAATAAGTCAAATTCCTGTTTTAATATAGGGGCCCAATTTTTGAAATAGAAATATTCCGAATCAATTAACGTACCGTCCAGATCAAACAATACTGCCTGTATTTTATTCATAGTGTTAAAGATACACAAGTACGCTGAAAAATCCTATTAAATGACGCCACAATAGGCCGAATTTGAAAATGCACCATGATAGGTATCCCAAAAACCGATGTATACGTGATAATCAAACTTTCCACGTTCAAAGACCGGGATATTTACCGCACATTCCCCCTCCGCTGCATCCGCAATTGCCATCCGGAGATCCACCTCCCTATCCAGACTGACCAAGGCCAGATTTAACTTAAACAAGCTATCCTTGTATTTTGGATTCGGTATCCAGGATAATTTCAGCAGACCTTCTTCCCAACGGGCCTGAACACCTTCTGGCGACATAAGCTCCCCAACAAACACCTGCACTTTTTCCAAATTAATAAATGGTTTATTTGTAGCATCCACATCAATCGCATTTTTGAAAACACGCTGCTGTGCAAGCTGAAATTTCCCTCGCCCTGAGTTTTTAGTTTCTTCAAATTGATACCCAAAGTTAACAATAGGCTTTATCCATCGGCAGAAAACGCTACTCAGTTTTATTTTCTCGCGATGCGCCAATTGGGCCGGGGTTGGTGGCTTCGTACTCTTTTTACGCGCACCGCGTATAACACATTTTCCATTGAGATTATAGCCATATACTGAACCTACTTTCCCTCGAAAACCACCATTTGGACCATCTTCTAATATTCCCATTTTTTATGCTTTTTATTTTAATTCAATAATCTATTCTACCCCTTAACAAATAATAGGTATTAATGTTTCCATTAGTTTAGCTATAAATTAGAACTAAGTTAGATTTTGGTTAGGGTTTTATTAGATTTTACCTAAACAAACCCTAACTAAACCCTAAACTAACCCTAAGTAAACCCTATTTAAATAGGCAATTTGATAGTATGTATAAAAGCAGTTGTTTTCCTTCATTTTTGGATAAGCTTTGGACATTTATTAAGTTTGTTGTGGTAAACGAAAACTAATGTATACCGAGTATGAATGCACGACAAGCTTTTAGAAGATAGCCATTACGTTCGTTAGCATAGCGCATTCCGACCAAGTGTAGGTAATTCTCAAATAGCATATAGTACTTTCTAATACCGCCTCAAACGTACACGCGATGAAAACCGAGCTCATGAGTTCGCAAGAAATCTGAAAGCTTCATTGCCTTAAAAATTTATATCATGAAAATAATTGCAATCGGTCGCAATTACATCGACCACGCGAAAGAGCTCAATAATCCAGTCCCAGAGAATCCCATTATATTTTTAAAACCCGATACTGCAGTATTAAAGGATAACAAAGATTTCTATTATCCCGAATTCTCTAAAAATATTCAGTTTGAAACCGAAGTCGTCCTCCGGATCTGTAAAGAAGGGAAACATGTGACACCAAAATTTGCATCAACTTACTTCGATGCCGTCGGTTTGGGAATTGATTTCACCGCAAGGGATGTACAGCAAGAATTAAAAGCAAAAAGCCTTCCCTGGGAATTGGCAAAAGCATTTGACCATTCGGCAGTAATCAGCAACTTGATTCCAAAGGAGGAACTAGCAGACGTGAATTCGATTGATTTCTCCCTGCAACAAAATGGACAAACGGTACAACAAGGAAATACTAAGGATATGATTTTCTCCTACGAAGATCTGATTGTGTATACCTCCAAATTTATTACACTCCGCAAAGGGGACTTGATTTACACAGGTACTCCAGTCGGTGTTGGTTCTGTAGCTATCGGCGATTTATTAGAAGGTTTCATTGGCGAACAGAAGATGTTTAGCTGTAAAATCAAATAGTAGGGAAATAGCATGATGAAAAAAACAACGGCATTATTCGCCCTGTTGGCCTGCATGATAAGCTTAAGCCAGGGACAAGATATTATTAAAAGCCGCAATTATCCGCAGAACTATTTTGTACGTCCGATGGATATTGCTCCGCAAGCCTCAGGATCATTCGGCGAGTTGCGGGCTACACATTTTCATGGTGGGGACGATTACCGAACCCAACAACGCATCAATATACCGGTGCATGCAGCAGCGGAAGGATTTGTATCACGTGTTCGGGTACAAATAGGCGGCGGGGGCAATTATGTATATATCGATCATCCAAATGGCTACACATCTGTATACATGCATTTGGAAAGCTTCAATGCAGACCTAGCCAAAATTATCAAGGACGAGCAATACAAACAGAAACGTTTTGATGTGGACGTACTTCTCAAGCCAAATCAGGTCTTAGTAAAAAAAGGTGAATTTATCGCTAATTCAGGTAATACCGGCGGCTCTGCGGGTCCACACCTGCATTTTGAAATCCGCGATACCAAGGCACAGCTACCACTCAACCCACAATTGTTTGGCTTGCTCTTTCCGGACGGCGTCAGACCCATCATCCGCGGCATGACAATCTATGACTTGGGCTCCGAATTATTTGATGAAAATACGCCTCGCAGGCACCAAACCATCAAATCTGTTGGCAATGGCACCTACAGCTTAGCAAGCACTGCTCCGATACCGGTTAATGGCACTTTTGGACTGGGGATTAACACCGTAGACAAACGCAGTGGCATTTCATTTACCTATGGAGTCTATTCCATTGAACTCTTTTTGGACAACAAAAACATCAGTACCGTCCTGTTTGAATCCATTCCTTTCGATCAGACACGGGCTATCCAATCGTACGTCGACTACCCTTACTTAAAAAAATCTGGTGTACGCGTTCAAAAAAGTTTCAAAGATCCCAACAATCCCATCAACATCTATAAACATCTAGACAACCTGGGGAAAATCGAATTGCAAGACAATGAGGTACACGAGGTAAAGTATGTTGTCAAGGATGTCCAAGGGAATACGAGCGAGCTGAGTTTTAAGGTACAGAACAATCCTTCATTTTCGATCGGCCGAAGGAGTGCTACGGGTCTCAAAATGTTCCACTATGCAGAAGAGAACAAATATGAAGCAGAGAATGCCCGTGTTTACATGGGCAAAAATATATTGTACGACGACCTTTACTTCAATTATTCGCAAGGAGCAAAACCAGCAAGGGGCTACTCGGCGATGCACTATATTCACAATGTTTATACACCGGTCTTCGGATACTACAAACTCATGATCAAACCGGACTATACCCTGTCTGAAAATCTTTATGGCAAGGCTTTGATTGTTTCTTCCGATGGTGGGGCACAGGGTGGCAAATACGAGAATGGTTGGGTAGTCGCCAATGTTCGCGAATTTGGCGGCTTTTATGTTGCTGTGGATACCATCGCTCCAAACATTGTGGCACGCAACCTGGTCGATGGAAAGAATGTTGGGGCACAGCGATCGATCGACTTTACCATTAGCGATAATCTCTCTGGAATAGATACTTTTGATGCCTATATCGACGGGAAATGGACATTGATGAAATATGACCCCAAAACGCGACATATCTGGCACGACTTTGAAACGGATTTAAGCAGTGGAAAGCATGAGTTTAAACTCGAAGTAAAAGACAACAAAGGAAATATAAAAACATACGAAGCCTCTTTTGTGAGATAGCCGCTTGATTTTGGGTAATAAATCAGCGGTTTCAGCAGATTAATCGTATCTTAATAGGCTAAATACTACGTAATATGGCAACACTAGAAATAGGACAGAAAGCACCGGATTTCAGTGCAAAAAATCAACATGGTGAAACAGTCCATCTTTCCGATTTTAAAGGGAAAAAAGTTATTCTATACTTTTATCCAAAAGACAATACTCCTGGATGCACGACAGAAGCTTGCAATTTCAGGGACAATTATCAGTCTTTGAAAAAAGATGGTTTTGAAATCATCGGCGTAAGTGTGGACGGAGAGGCATCCCACCAAAAATTCATCAGTAAACATGAGCTCCCTTTTCAGTTGCTTGTGGATGAAGACAAGAGCCTTGTTGAGGCCTATGGTGTATGGGTTGAGAAGAACATGTATGGCAAAAAGTATATGGGCACAGCACGTACTACTTTTGTGATTGATGCAGATGGCATTATCCAGCATATCATCAAAAAAGTAGACAACAAAAATGCTTCCCAGCAGATCCGTGATTTAGGCATTTAAAGAATACCTCTTATCACGAATCTTATATCTAAAATCTAAAACTAATATCTATATTTGCCACTTATGAGCAAACAGACAGACGACTTTTTCAAAAGTGTAGTATCACACGCGAAGGAATACGGTTTTGTATTTCAATCGAGCGAAATATATGACGGATTAAGTGCCGTCTACGATTATGGTCAATTAGGTTCGGAATTAAAAAACAACCTAAAGACGTATTGGTGGAAATCCATGGTGCAATTGCACGAAAACATTGTTGGTATTGATGCCGCAATTTTCATGCACCCTACGACATGGAAAGCCTCTGGTCACGTTGATGGATTCAACGATCCGATGATCGACAATAAGGATTCAAAAAAACGTTACCGTGCTGATCAATTGATCGAAGATAAGATTGCACGTTATGAGGCAGATGGCAAGTCAGCTGAAGCTGCTGCATTATTAGACGCTTTGAATACCGCATTGAATGCAGACGATTTAGCTGGACTAAAAACCATCATTGAAGAATATAATATCGTATGTCCGGTTTCAGGTACCAAAAATTGGACTGAAGTACGTCAATTTAATTTGATGTTTGCAACTCAGATGGGTGCTATGGCCGATGGAGCAGATCAAGTTTATCTTCGCCCTGAAACTGCACAAGGTATTTTCGTCAACTTCCTGAACGTTCAAAAGACAGGACGTATGAAAATTCCTTTTGGTATCGCCCAAATTGGTAAAGCTTTCCGTAATGAAGTGATCGCACGTCAGTTTATCATGCGGATGCGTGAATTCGAGCAAATGGAAATGCAATTTTTCTGCCGCCCGGGTACGGAATTAGAATGGTATAATAAATGGAAAGAAACGCGTTTAAAATGGCATCTAGCATTAGGTTTTGACCCATCCAACTACCGTTACCACGACCACGATAAATTAGCGCATTATGCAAATGCTGCAGTTGATATTGAATTCAACTTCCCATTCGGATTCAAAGAAGTTGAAGGTATCCACTCGCGTACGGATTTTGACTTGAAACAACATCAGGAATTTTCTAAAAAGAAAATGCAATATTTTGATCCTGAAATCAATCAAAACTACATTCCGTATGTGATTGAAACTTCAATCGGATTGGACCGTCTTTTCTTGACTGTATTGTGCAACTCCCTGGTAACGGAAGATCTGTCTACAGCAGAAAAACAAGATTCTCGTGTTGTATTAAAATTCCCACCAGCATTGGCACCGGTAAAAGCCGCAATTTTACCATTGACCAAAAAAGATGGCTTGCCAGAAAAAGCACGTGAAATCTTAAATACACTGAAATTGGACTACAACGTTCAATATGACGAAAAAGATGCGATCGGGAAACGTTACCGCCGTCAGGATGCAATTGGAACACCAATTTGTATCACTGTTGATTACGACTCATTGGAAGACAATACTGTTACCATCCGTCACCGCGATACGATGGCACAAGAACGTGTAGCCATAGCCGATCTTGAAAAAATATTGAATGACCTAGCAGGTTGGAATACCTTGCTAAAAAAATTGATATAGCCAATCCGCTACCATAGAAAAGGTGTCCATTGCAATTGCTGGACACCTTTTTTGTGGGAATAGATGTAGGGTAGCTAGATATTAAATACAATAACTATGCTAATATTCGATCAAAATATGATCGTCCCAATCTTCGTTCTTCACGACCTGAAACCCCAGATTCCCATTGATAGTCTCTAACAATTTTCCCTTAAACAGTATTTGAACATTATTTCGAATCTCGCTTCCCAATTCAAATGTACGTAGAAGCTGACCTTCTTTAAAAACACGAAACTGATATTTAATAGCGGTATTGTTAAGATAATAGCCCATAAATTGATTAAAAGTAAAGCTTTGATCGGCTGCTGTAAAATGAGGAACAACAGTCAGCACACTTTCATCAACCTGATCGTTACTATGCGTCATAAAAGGATAATAATGAAATGCAGGGTGAAGCTGCTTCACCTGAATACTGTCTATCACACTTAGATCTTCACTGTCGGTAAAGCTCAACTTAACTTCGCTGTAAATCCGGTTTAAGTTGAGATCCCGCTCTATCGAACCCTTCACTTCAAAAGTGTCCCGACCAGCAAATAACTCTGCAGAATGTTCAAAAAAAGCATTCGTAGCATAAAAACGTTCAAAATCCACGTTCTCTGCCATGATCAGCGGTAGTGTCGAATTTTTAGCAATCAGACTCAGGTAATAGGTTCCATTTGGTAACTCGACATCAAAAGTTTCCTGCGAATTAAGTACTCCAGATTTAACCATCGCCTTCGATTTCGCATCGAATACATGATAATAAAACTTGCTAGGCAAAGCGGCCGGGTTGACTTGTCCGTAAATCATCAGATTATCCATCTTAAACGTGCCTGTCGTTGGACTGTAACCTACTCCCCCATCCCTGCTACCCGCAAATAATGAAATTTTTAACCAAAGTTCCTTGCTATTGCCAAGAGGAATATTTCCCAACGATGCGCTTACGGGGACTTTAGCTGAAAGCGACAGCCCCGAAGGATACTTAATCGTGTCTGAAAGCAAGGAAAAACTATTTCCCTTATCCAGAGAATAACTCAAGAGCAGTGCCCTTGGCCCTGTACTCGAACTATTGCCATCAAAGGCCCAGTCTCCCAGCGAGTGAATACCTGTTGTCGGGATTTTGACCATGATTTCTTTCACTCCTTTAAAGCTAATGGCTTTTCCCGAAGAGGGCCAACCGCCCAGAAAATCATAGTTCGTCTTTCCATTGTCATAGTCGATCACAACAGCGTCATCGAGTGCAACTTCGGGAATAGCGTTGCTGTTGTCAAAAGTCCAGTGATACAGCAGTTGATCTTCTGCAGTAGCGCCAGTTAGAGCGCCTCGTTTTGCCGTGGATGATTGTTTTTTTAGGGGAGTAACAATCGCTTCAAAATCCTTGATTTTGAATTTTACCGCATGAATTGTTTCATCGTTTTCATCGGGAAGTTTTGCGTGTTTTTTGCACGAAGGCATTGCGGCTAAAACCAGGATGAATACACATGAAAAAATACACCAAGTCGACTTGGATTTTTTCTTCATAAATATAAATGATTTATAAGTTAATTAACCGGCAGATTAAAATTAACTTATAAATCATTTCATTACAATAGCGCAACTAAAAAGTTACAATTGTTTTTTCACTTTTGCAGGTGGTCTCTTTGTCGACTTTTTGGACGTATACCTTTCTCGAAGAAGTGGCTAATTTTATAGTAAGCACGTTATTTGCTCCCGTAGGACGCACATACTCGCCATTAAATTCATCCCATTCATAGATCGGACTGCCATCTTCATTCAACCAGATGTAGTTATAACGTACATCGACTTTATCCTTTACCCTCAATTTTACCGTATTTTTCTTCTTGTCGATTTTGACCTGAATATTCTTTGGCTTTTCGATTTTATGCAATGTGTTGATGTGAACTTTTGCTTTTTCGGAGACCCGGCCATCCCAAATCCCACGGACGAGGTACACTTTTGACTCTACAATATCTTGTAGAAAAATATTACCGCCAGTCTCTTCCCAAAATCCAGTAGCGGCATCATACCAGCGATATTCAAGTCCGGCAACGGGATGCTTTATGCTAACCACCTGAGCTCCGCCGTAGCAAGTCTCTAATGTATCACCCCATGTGGTTGATGGTTTCGCCAAATCAATCGATTTGACCTGATTAAAAGTCCACACAACCGAATCCCGATGATTGACATAGGATGGATTACGCAATAAATTTGTCGTATCTTGAATCATCACCTTTAGTGTATTTGCACCAACACCTAGCATTCCCGGATCGAGATAAATGGAATCAATGTCTGTCGCAATGGTTTCACCGTTCAACAACCAGGACAATTTTAAGGTGTTCGGGGAAGGTTTTGCGAGTCTTAGCGAAAACTTCTGAACACTATCCAAAGTAAGTGTCTGGTCTAATCCAGGCTTCACCTGAATAAATGGACTTGACTTTTTCTTGATCGAAGCCACAAATTGTTCTTGACAAACAGGACAAAATGGAGCAACTAAATATTGCATTTTACAATATTCATGAGGTCTAAACCAGTTGGAAGGTGAACCTTTCCCCCCATACGAGTAAATACCGACTCCGTCTTTTCCAAGCCAGTATTTCCAGGGTACATGATCTGCATCTGCTGACTGTGAGCGGTTTGCAGACTCAATAGCATATTGATTTCCAGCCCAATATTCGTCGGCCAACTGCGCAAAGGAATGTCCAATTTCATGTACTGCGATATCGTTGCTCTTAAAATTAACCGTGGAAGTCGCCCACTTCCCTCCTGAACCACCATAAAATGGGGAATTAACCAACACAACGACCTGAGTATAATTGGGGATATTCGTTTTCAGGATCTCTTCAATACGATCATTTTTCTGAGGTACAACCAAACGGTGTAGACCTCCATTGTCAAAGCTGCTTCCAAAGATCGTATTCGGGTGAGCGACTGGAACAGCATGGTCGCGTGTAAATTTGTTGTAACGTGGCGGATATTCACTCAAATCGGTTTCCCCATGTACACAATCACCTGCTTTGCAGTCGTGCACCGCACCAGATTCTTCGGAAATCGTCCGAATAGCAAACACATTAAAAAAACTGCTGTATTGTTTGAAGGGTTCGATCGAGAAAAAATAGTTGGTAAACTGCTTAGCATCCGCGGCATAATCATCCAATTGTGTTTTGGTGTAACCATCTCCCAAAATGACCAGATTGACAATATGCTTATCCGTCCCCTGGTATTGCAGTGTATCGATCTTAAAGAGAGAACTTTGAGCCTGGGCTTGCACCAGCGATACAATTAAGGCTATAAGTACAAAAAATAGATTTTTATTCATCGGATTGGTCATCGTTAAGGTTCAAAAATAACACTTTAACATCTGCCATCTTTAAATTTTATTGACGAGTCTTTCTCCGATATTGTCAACAAAGCCATTCGATTATGACCTCCGTGGGATATACCTATCAAAAATCAACCTGATGAGGCTTCCGAAATAGCCTGGAATTACCATGTAGATTATTCCATCAAACATCTTAGTCACGCATGCGATGTTCATGCACATATTCACTGGGCGAAAGTTTAGTTATTTTTTTGAACACCCGATTAAAGTTGACAACATTGTTAAACCCTGTTTTAAAAGCGATATTAGAAACACTTTCTGAAGATTCGTCAATCAACATTTTACAGGCGCGTTCAATGCGGATTTCATTAAGAAAGGTAACATAAGTTTTTCGGGTATGTTTCTTAAAATACTTACAAAATGCATGTGGCGTCATATGCGCTACCGCAGCAATATCCTCTAGGGAAATCTTGTCTCCAAAATGTTGAAAAGTATATTGAAATATTTCGTTGATCCGCAATCCTTCGGCATCAGAGAATTTCTTCTGTGGAATACCGGTGTATAATGAAGTCCACTGATCTACTTTTTTACTTAAAAAATTAATCAGTTTCACCAACGATAGCAGGCGATCGATACCAGCACTTGCATTGATCTGTACGAATTTTTCTTTTAAAGCGACAGAGTGCTCCGCATCCAATTTCTTACTGACATTGATGTGCTCCAAGAAATATTTGACATCATCAAACTCAGGGAAATCCAAAAAGGATTTAAAATGTTCATAGTCGAAAAAAATATGGATGGCATGAATACCATCCTTTATATCCTCTCCTGTTTTGAACATATGCGGTTCGTCCGCATCAACGATGTAGATCTCGTCCTCTTCAAAACTGTGTGTAAAGTTGCCAATCATAAAGGTTCCCCGACCTTTCAAAATATAGGTCAGCTGGATTTCCTTGTGCCGGTGGTAATTACTATAGAATGAAGGCAGAATATCTTCCTGCACACAAATAGATCCTTGGTAAACAACCGGAACTGTAAATTGAACAACTTTCATCACGTATTGAACTAACAAATATTAAACAGTTAATTCAAATATAAGGTTTTTTTAAGACAATAAACGTTAATTTTTAGCAAGAAATTCCTTTACCTTCCCTAAAAACTGTGGCATAGCCGGATCTTCACCACTCAAAGATAAAATCTGTAATGTCTGTGGGTCTATCCAGAGATAGCTTGGCGTACGGTCTATTCCGAAACTGTTTTCAATTGCTGCCTGATCGTTATAGTTCAAAAAGTAACTCTGTTTTCCTAATGCAAGATCTTTACTTGTTTTCGTCCATTTGTCCAGATCCTTATCCAGCGAAAAGTAGATCACACGTACCCCTAAAGCATTCAGTTGGGATTCCTTTGTCCGTAACATTCTCATATCAGCCTTACTATTGGTATTCGATGCTTTCCAAAATGCGGCAATAAGCATTTTAGCTTTTGAAATATCCTTCAGATCTAAGGTATCCCTTTGTACATTCATTGGTGTAATCGAAGGAAATACAGGCATATTTTCATAAAAATCTTTCACCTTATCGACTTTCTCGCGAGCGAACTTGAAATAGGGATGTTTTTGTAAATCTGTATCAAACCCCTGTAATGCAGCATCGAATTTTTTATAATTCGTTTGATCCAGGGAGATGTATTTAAAAAAATAAGGTAATACCAAGGATGATCGATGGGTACTATCAAGAATAAAATCGGCATAGAGCGTGCGTGGATTAAATGCGGCATTGCCGCTTAAGCGTTGTATTTCATCCACTGCTTTTTCATAGGAACCATCCTTTCTTGCAGCCATAGAAGGTAATTGACTCTCCAGCTGTCTTACCCGTTGGCTTTTATTTGCCGTTTTATTTTTTTCCTCCTGTTCCCGCTGTTGGTAGTTCGCATTAAACTCCACAAAATCCTTGGCATTCTGAGAGGATGTTGTCAACGTAAATTTTCCATGCTCTTCTTTCAGATCGTAGTCACTGCCGCCTTCGATAACTAAAGTGTAGGGTTCCATTCCCTTTATCTGGATATCATAAAATCCGGCCATAGCCAATTCGCCTTCCAGAACAAATTGCCCGTTGGCGACCTGTGTTTTTACAAATTGCTGCAATTTATTGTCGTGGTCCACAAGGCTCACCTGAGTTCCATCCTTGGCGGTGGTTTTTCCGCTTACCTTATAGCTGAAACTCTTCAACAAGGCGGCTGTCTTTGCTGATTCTGCCTTTTGGGAACAGCTTGTTGTCCCCAAAGCTAGTACGGAGATCAAGCACAAATAGTTAACGAACTTCATAATCCCTGTATTTTCCATTTTCAAATATGCGGATCTTTCCCTTTTTACCTTTAATCTGCAATGCAGAGACCTTACCATTTTCCCATGCCATGTCTACCGTATAGTTTCCACGGGTCTTGAGCCCTTTAACCTCTCCTTTTGACCAGGCTTTAGGCAAAGCTGGCAATAGATGGATATAACCATTATGGCTCTGGATCAACATTTCGGCAATACCTGCTGCTCCGCCAAAGTTTCCGTCGATCTGAAAAGGTGGATGAGCACAGAACAAATTAGGGTAGGTACCTGCCCCGACTCCCTGATAAGTTGTTTCATTGGTAAAAGCGGGTTTAAGCAACTGCCTTAGAATTTCGAGTGCATGATCACCATCCTGTAATCTCGCCCAAAACAAAATTTTCCAGGCTCTCGACCAGCCGGTACCTTCATCGCCACGTACAGCTAAAGTCTTACGTGCAGCCTCAGCCCATTCAGGTGTCGTTTGTGGTGAGATAAATGCTGCGGGATATAGACCATATAGATGCGAGACATGTCGGTGTTTTGGTTCAACCTCCTGATAGTCTTCGAGCCATTCCATCACGCGCCCGGATGAGCTAACAACCACAGGGGGAGGAATGTTCTTTAATTTGGTTTTCAAGGAACCAACAAAACTATCTTTCGCCGCCAGGATCGAATCGGCTTGGATCAGCGCTTGGTATAACTCTCGCACGATCTGGTTATCAATGGTAGGTCCCATCACAACCGCAGCAACTTTTCCATTAGGCATTCGGAAAGCATTTTCCGGCGATACGGATGGCGAAGTGACCAACCATCCCGTTTTAGGATCCTGAACGAGTGTATGATCGTAGAACTCTGCTGCTCCTTTCAATATCGGATAAATCTCTTTGAGGTAATTTCTATCGCCAGTAAACAGGTAATGCTCCCACAGATGGTTACATAGCCATCCTGATGCTGTGCTCGCTCCCCAGGAAGCTTGCTCGCCCGGAGCAGAATAGCCCCAGACATTGGTCATCATATAGACCACCCAACCCGGTGCATTATAGTATGCTTTTGCGGTCTGTTCGCCTGTCTTTGCAATCCGCTTTATCATTTCGATAAAAGGTTGGTGATATTCGCTCAGATTGTTGACCTCTACCCCCCAATGGTTCATCTGTGCATTGATATTGAGATGATAGTCCCCATTCCAAGGTGTATTGATCTGATTAGCCCATAATCCCTGTAGGTTTGGAGGGAGCGAATTTGCATTTTTCGGCGCTGAACTTGAAATATTCAAATATCTTCCATACTGGTAATAGATCGCTGCCAAACCTGGATCTTGCGCCGGATCTTTGTAGAAATTGGCAATTCTTTCATTAGTCGGAATAGCGGCCTTTGCCACATTGCCAAATAGATTAAGATTTACGCGATTGAAGATCTTTTGGTATGCAGCGAGATGGTTCCGATATACTTTCTGCTCATCAGCGGTTTTTGCTGCAGCAACTGCAGCTTTCACCACCGGCAATGGATCCTTTCCATAATAAGAAGTACTGGCTGAAAAATAGATCGAAAGATCGCCTTTTGCAGACACTTCTAGGGTTTGATCTTTCTTACTGATCTGCAAATTCTTGCCTTTAACTTGAATTAATCCAACGAACTTGAGGTTTTTGCCACCTTTTCCATCAGCCAATGATCCTTCTATCAGAATTCCATCATTTAAGAGTGTATAACGGTCAATATTTTCTTTTCGCTGGAACGATAAATCAAGCGTTTGCAAGGCATCCTTATTTTGGTTCAATTGGATAACACCTACATTTTTGTCAAAAGAAGTATAATAGCGGCGTTGGATTTGCTGTCCATTGATCCTGAATGAGGTCTGTGCAGAAGCTGTAGCCAGGTCCAAGGAACGTCTATAATCTTCGATCGTTCCAACAGGCAATTTATAATCCAGTAAAAGGTCACCGAACAGCTGATAACAGCCATAGGGAACAGATGCTCCGTTACCAAAACCAGACCCCTTGCCTTTGGTCACAAAAGTTTCATTGACCAGCTTTTCGGCTTCATCATTTTTACCTGCCTTAAGCAGCGCCTGAATTGCTTCAACATTTTTATAGGCCTCATAATTATTGGGATCTTCGGGACTACCGGACCACATACTGATCTCGTTGAGTACAATTTTTTCCTGACGGGGATTTCCATCTGGCATCATCCCGATAAGTCCATTACCCAGTGGCAACGTTTCTTCCCAGACTTTAGCGGGTTTATTGTACCAAAGTAAAAGCGAGTTTTGCTGGGCAAAAAGCATTGTGGTATGACAGAGGCACACCACAATGAATATTAGAAATCTATTTACCATACAATTCAAATTCTGCAATCGCTAATTCATTGCCATCAATAAATTGTTTTGGTTCGAATTTGATAAACTTGGTGGTATTTGCTGTATCAAAAAATACCTGTTGCAATATTGGATTTGCCTTAATATTGGAGAACTCTCCTTCTTTGGCAAGGGACCATGTTTTGCCGTCGGCACTTGTTGAAATCTTATAATGTGTTGGCGTACCTACCGTCTTTCCATCCTGACGAGGAAGGAAGCCGATACCAGAAACAGGTTTGTCGGTAGCGACAATAATTACTCCCTGATCGCCTACGGTAGCAAAAGTAGCTGGTTTCCCATCGGATAAATAAACATTATTATTGGATCTTCCTGTCGAAATCTTAAATCCAGTCAGCTTTTTCACTTCTTTGGTATTGAATGCAAAAGGCTCGTTATATTCCTTAAACAAACCAAAATCGCTGAGCGTAATCGCTACAGGGGCATAGACATGCAGACGTAATCGACTTGCAGTTTGAGGTTGTGCAAGTTTAATAAGGCGGTTTGCACCGATACTTGTTGCTTTGGCCAAAGGCTTCCAGCTGTTATTTTCCCAACGTTCAATGGAGACACTATCAATCCGCTGTCCTAATTTAATATTCTCCCTCAATTGAATAAGGTCGAACTTAGCTGGGGACTTTAATTTTATTTCTAGTGTAGCCGATGTTTTGGAATCGTCTGTTGCCCAATAGCTGTAACGGTCGTTGTCGGTAATAAGCGAGGTACCATAGGTTTTGGAATCGCCATTACGCGTATTGGATGCTGTAATAGTTGCTCCCTTAGCCAGGTTTGTACGGAAAGTTTCCTTTACTTTTTTTCCAAAGGCCTCCAACGATTTCACATCGTTTTCATGCAAAGTACCTGAAGGCATCGGTGCCAAGCCTAGATTCATACAAGCTCCTCTACCGACAGATTTTAGATAAATTTCAAAGAGCTGATCTGGTGTCTTTACACGGCTATTTTGCTCCTCATGGTAAAACCATCCTGGACGCTGTGGCACATCACATTCAGCAGGTATCCAATATTTACCATTTCGGTCACCTGTTTCGGCATTGTGGGACTCTGTGGCTCCGGGTACAGCAACTTTTCCATTTAAACCGATCGGGGTAAATGTTGCCCATGATGTTTCAGCTGCAAATCCTTTTTCGTTGCCCACCCAACGCATATCCGGACCGATATCTGAAAAAATCACCGCTTCAGGCTGTAGTTTACGCACGATTGGCCATGTTTTCTCGTGCCATTCATAATAGGTTGTACGGTCTATAATACGTTTTCCTTCATGTCCACCGTAAAAGCCATCACCACCATTTGCGCCATCATGCCAAGACGTAAACAAAGGACCATAGTTGCTCATCAATTCGGTCAGTTGCTGCCTGTAGGCTTCAGCATAAGCCGGCGTACCGTAACGCTCATCGTGACGATCCCAAGCAGAAAGATATACACCAAATTTCATCCCATTGCGATGGGTCGCTTGCATAAAATCTTTGACCATATCTCCCTTTCCATTTTCCCAGGGTGACGAAGCGATACTGTAAGAGGTTGTCTTGGTCGGCCATAAACAAAATCCATCATGGTGTTTTGCGACGCTTATTAAACCTCTGAAACCACCAGCGGCGGCGGCTTTCGCAATCTGATTTGCATCAAACGCCGAAGGGTTAAACAAAGAGGGCTGTGCATCACCATAACCCCATTCCTTATTTTGGAAAGTTGTCGGCGTATAATGGATCAAACAATACGTTTCCATCTCCTGCCACTTTAATTGACGCTCGGTCGGCAAAGCCCCATAAGCTTTTAAAGTATCTGATTTGGCTACAGGCCCGCTGGAAAGTAAAATGGAGGATAACAAGATTGTCAACATAGTCTTTATTTATGTTCTAGAAAATTAGGTTGTAAAGTTCTAAGATAAGAAGTTTTATAAAATGCTGTATGTAACATTTGCGTACTTTAGTAGCCGAAGCTCAGTTTAGTTATACTATATTCTACCACCAAATCGTATTTTTAGATCAGATCAATCGATTGTTTAAAATAAGTAAGCTTATTTATTCATTGTGCTATTTTTTGACAAGAATTTAGCCTATCCTGTACAGTCATAACCGTTTTTTAGCTACTATTCATTTTTTAATGCTAAAGAAAAGCAATCATTCGGTCGATTGGCGAGTTATACTGTGTCTTAAAATCTACATTTTCTGCTATAATTTCTTGAAAGATCAGATTCTTCGCTTTATAGCCAAACAAAAATTACCAATTCATTATTAATAGAGGATAAAGTAGTTAACGGCATGCGCGCAGGTGTTCGATTGGGCTATACTTAGGATTGGCATGATAATTATAAATATAGGACAGAAAAAGATATGTTTTTCTGAAAGTGTCTAACTTTATTGATTCGTATTTTTCATTAAGGCATCAACGAGCTCACTACGCGCGGTTATCGGCCAGAAAGAACCTTCAGGTTACTTTCCCGGTTGTTGATGCTGACGAAATAATGAAGGTTTTATGTTATTAAAAATTATTATGAGAGGAAATTTAATGATTTTAGCTGTTGCATTGGCGTTTTCAACAATCGCATGTAACACAACTGGAAAAAAAGCTGAGGCAACAGGTACGGGCGACACGGCTACTACCGTTCAAAAACCGAGCACAGTGGACAATGCATCATTGGAAGGCACTTGGGAACTTAAATCCCTGACCACAGCAGAAACTGCAGGAAAACAATTTAAGGATTTATTTAAGGACAAAATCCCAACCTTGACTTTCAACAGCAAAGAGCACAAAGTAGATGGCAACAACGGTTGTAATGGTATTGGTGGAACTTACGAAAGCGAAAAAGGCAATTCGATCAAAATTGGAGACAAATTGGTTTCAACGATGATGCACTGTGAAAATGCCGCTTACAACGAATTTATGAATGGTTTAAAGTCTACAACAAGCTTCGATGTGCGAGATAACGAGTTAACGTTCATCTCCGGTGACATCGTTGTGATGCAGTTCGTTAAAAAATAAGTTAATCTAACGATAAAGAAAGGCCGGTACATATACCGGTTTTTTTTGTTTCATGAAAATCGATCTATTTGTATTAATCAGCCAGGAATTATATTCCGTAATCAAATCCGTCTACAAGACAATGAAATAACATTGTAAATTTCACAAAATTCAGTGATTTCCTTAACTAAAAATGTGAATATAAAAATTTCATCTCGTACCTTTACACATCATGAAACAAGATCAATCTAAAATCATACGTGAACAGGTCGATCGTTCAGCACTTCGCGAACATTCGACTCCTTTATACCTTACATCAAGTTTTATCTTCGACAGCGCTGAACAAGGTCGGGCGGTCTTTGCTGGCGAAGAGGATGCGATGATTTATTCCCGCTATGCCAATCCAAATACTTCAGAATTCATCAACAAAGTTTGTATTCTTGAAGGTGCAGAAGCAGGATTGTCTTTTGCATCAGGAATGGCGGCTGTATTTGCCTCCTTTGCAGGAATTATCGAAAGTGGAGACCATATCGTTTCTTCACGTGCAATATTCGGTTCCACACATCAGTTATTTACGGAACTTTTCCCACGTTGGGGTGTGACCACAACTTACGTAGACGCAGCTAATCCGGAAGAATGGGAAAAAGCAATCCAACCGAATACGAAAATCATCTTTTTAGAATCGCCATCCAACCCAGGTCTGGAACTGGTTGATTTGGAATGGTTGGGTAAATTTAAGGAGAAATATCCCCACATCATTCTGTCGATCGACAACTGCTTTGCTACGCCTTATCTTCAGAAACCGATTCAATATGGATTTGACCTGGTTATCCATTCGGCAACAAAGTATATGGATGGACAAGGTCGTGTCTTAGGTGGAATTGTGGTTGGAAAACAAGAACTAATCGACAAGTTGATGTTCTTCATCCGGCATACAGGTCCAGCGCTATCCCCGTTCAATGCCTGGATCATATCAAAAAGTTTAGACACGTTGGGCATTCGTATGGACCGCCATTGTTCTAACGCTTTGGCTTTGGCCGAGGCCTTGGAAAATCATCCGGAAATTGAAGATGTTAAATATCCATTTCTTCCAAGCCATCCACAATATGAGCTGGCCAAAAAACAAATGAAAGCTGGTGGCGGTATTGTAACCTTTGTTGTCAAAGGCGGTTTTGAGCGCGCAAAAGCCTTTGTAGATCATTTGGAAATGATTTTATATACCTCTAATCTAGGAGATTCAAGATCAATCGCAACGCATCCAGCCTCCACCACACACTCAAAATTGTCGGAAGATGAACGCTTAAACTTAGGCATCAAACCGGGAAGTATCCGCCTGTCTGTGGGTCTGGAAGATCAACAAGATATCATAAACGATATCTTACAGGCTTTAGAGAAAACAAAACAATAACAAGAAGTATATTAATGAAAAAAGCCCTTGCAAAAGCAAAGGCTTTTTTTATTCCTCACATCCCTCTTAATTCAAAGACGCTATAGCTGCAGCATAATTTGGCTCATCAGCAATTTCTGCTACCTGTTCTTCGTACAATACTTTTCCATTTTCATCCAATGTGATAACAACGCGGCTTAACAAACCTGCCAAAGGTCCATCGGCGATAGCCAATTGATAAGCATCCGAAAAGTTTGAATCTTTATACTCTGATAATGTCACTACATTATTTAAACCTTCTGCTGCACAGAAGCGACCTTGTGCAAAAGGCAGATCTTTTGATATACATAACACAACTGTATTATCCAACTGAGAAGCTTCTTTATTAAACGCACGTACGGAAGCGGCACAAGTTCCGGTATCTACACTAGGAAAAATATTTAATACAATTTTTTTTCCTTTGAAGTCTGCTAGAGATTTATCGGAAAGATCGCCTGCAGTTAATTTAAAATCAGGAGCTTGTTCGCCAACTTGTGGTAAACTGCCTTTCGTGTTTACTGGATTGCCTTTAAAAGTGATTGTAGCCATATAATATGATTGTTTAATTTTTAGTATCCTTGCACTTAAAGGTACGAGCAAAAAAAATATTACACAACATTTATTAATTTTAGTCAAACATTTATTATGTTAGCATTGTATTTGATAGAGGAATGTTAACCAAACAATAAACACTAGTATGAAGAAACTACTATTCTCAATACTTTGTGCAAGTCCGTCACTCCTATTTGCACAAGGATCTCAAGTGAATCTACAAAGTCCCAAGGCTGTGGGAATGGGAGGAGCAGGCTCTGCTTACTTTTTAGATGAATCCTCCATTTTCTACAGTCCGGGTGCCTTAGCGAAAATGGACCATAATGCCATTTCAGTTGCTGGGAATGCCGTCATGTACAAATCTGCATTTCAAGAGGTTGGGAGTACAGTTGTTTATCATACTAGAAATCAGATTTCAACTCCTTTTTCCTTATTTGCCGCATTCGGCCCTAAAAACTCCTGGTGGAAAGCTGGTATCGGGGTTTACACACCTTATGGTGGAGCCGTCGATTGGGGAAAAGATTGGGTAGGCAAATTTAGTTTGGTTAGCCTTTCGCTGCGTGCTATTTATATTCAGCCTACATTAAGTTTCAAACTGACTGAAAACTTTAGTGTTGGGGGTGGTTTTGTCTACAACATTGGTACTGTTGATTTAGAAAATTCTGTACCGGTATTCTATCCGGATGGTCATGCCGGACTCGCAACCTTAAAGGGAACGGGAACGGGAACAGGTTACAACGTAGGTATCCATTATAACCTAGAAGACGAATTTGCGATATCGGTAAGTTACCGTTCCAAAGTAGTCACCAAACTTAAAAATGGTGATGCAACTTTTGACGTACCTGAATCGGTGGCGAGCAATTTTCCTGCGGGCAACAAGTTCAGTGCTGAGTTACCGTTGCCCTCCACATTTGCCGCGGGCATCGCCTTCCCTATTTCAGAGAAATTGAAGATGGCTCTTGATGCAACACTTATTAACTACGACATCTATAAAGCCCTAGATTTTGATTACAAAGAAAACACGCCCGTATTGCAAGATACACATTCACCAAAAAAATACGATAAAGCAGGATCTATTAAAGCAGGATTGGAATATATTGCTTCAGACTGCCTACAATTACGTATAGGTGGCGGTGTAATCGCAACACCAGTGCAACAGAGCGCTTATGTCTATCCCGAGACACCAGACAACACGAGATACTTGATATCGGGAGGTTTCACCATAAAACCATCACCAAAATTTGACGTCACAGGCTCCTTTGCGTACCAACGCATTGTGGCTCGCCAGTCCACCAATGTGGAGAGCCAACTTTCGGGTACCTATGCGACAAATATTTTTGCCCCTGGTATTGGTGTAAGCTATAAGTGGTAAGTAACAGCCAAATTTGACTAAGATGAAAAAAAACAAACTCTATATAGCTGCGGCATTAGCGCTTTTGGCTATCGCCTCATGCAAACCTTCGTTGGATGAATATACGCCCTCGGCGGGATCGCTTAATTTTTCAAAATATGTTGCCATCGGAAATTCATTAACGGCAGGTTATGCCGATGGAGGACTTTACTTGGAGGGCCAAGAGGTAGCCTATCCAAATTTAATTGCTGAACAGTTAAAACAAGTCGGTGGCGGTGAGTTCAAATCGCCATTTTTCAGTGAAGATCAAGCCAATGGTTCTGGGTATATTACGCTTACAGCACTGGTCAATGGACAGCCTGTAACTGCACAAGTAACAGATAAATTGGCCTACCGCTCAGCTTCACCAAAATTGTTGACAAAATATACCGACCCGATCAACAACCTTGGTGTACCGGGAATGCGGATGGATATGGCCTTTGCTGCTGGTGTGGGCTCTCAAGCGGGAAACATGTATTTCGAGCGCTTACTACCTGACGCGGATGCGATGAAAACATATTTTGCGTATTCGACCACACAAAACCATACTTTCTTTAGTTTTGCTTTAGGCAATAACGATGCTTTAGGTTGGGCTACAAACGGTGGTGTAGAAGATGGACCAACATCAACATTGACCTCTACAGCGCTTTTTACGACTTTATTGGGCAACTATGTAACGACATTAACCGCAGGAGGTCAAAAAGGGGTACTGGCAACAATTCCCGATGTAACGGCAACACCTTATTTTACAACTGTTACACGGGCAGCTTTATTGGCAGCGGTGAATGCAACAAACCCGCCAACTCCGGTAACTAATATTTATATCGCCACTAAATCGGGTCCCCGTGCGGCTACGGATCAAGATTATTTTGTACTTCCTTTCTCCTCTATGGGATTATTAGGAAAACCAAATGAAGCGCAAATTCCTTATGGCTTACATCCATTGAACCCTGTGGAAGACAAATATGTATTGGATGTGAGCGAAACAGCAACAGTCGTGCAACGCATCAATGAATATAATGCAGCTATCAAGGCTGCCGCAGATTCAAAAGGCCTGGCTTTAGCTGACGTACATGGATTCCTGAACAATGTAAAAGGTGGTGTCCGTATCAATGGATTAGCCGTTAGTGCAAAATACATTACTGGAAATGCATTCTCGCTGGATGGAATACACCTTACACCAATTGGAAATGCATTGATGGCCAATATCTTTATCAGTGCCATCAATTCTAAATATGGTTCAAAAATTCCACAAGTTGACGTAGCGAAATATCGCGGTGTTAAACTGCCTGATACCGTCACAAAATAAGAAGTGACCAACATACTGACAAAAGGCAGACGAATAATCGTCTGCCTTTTTTGTATATTTGTGTTGCGCAGATTTCAATTAGATCTGTTGTTACCAACGATGGGCTATTCGCTAAACTTGGTGTGCAAAAAATGAATTAAATATTTTAAGATGAAAATCAAATTAGACCGTGTTAACCAAGCTGTGCATTTCGAAGCCAGCAGTGAATTATCTCCTGTCAAAGTCAACATCGATGGTTCGGAAGCCATCGGCGGTGAAGGAAAAGGCGTTCGTCCAATGGAATTGGTTTTAATGGCACTGGGTTCTTGTAGCGTATTCGATCTCCATAGCATACTGGTAAAGCAACGCCAGCAAATTGATGATATCCAGGTCGAAGTGGAAGGTAAACGCCGAGAAGAAATTCCACAGGTATTTACAGATATCCACATCAATTTCTTTTTAAAAGGTGAAATTGACGAGGTAAAAGCAGCTAAAGCAGCTGAATTAGCCGTTAAAAAATATTGCTCAGTACATGATATGCTTGCCGCTGGCGGTATCAATATCACGTATTCTTTGAAAATAAACTAAGAAAATACTTTTCTAGCGATCTAATAACCCTCCACATAGGATGTGAAGGGTTATTGACTTTAATCGGGACTATATTTGTTCTCTTTATCGATGTATTATACATATAGGTAAGAGAATTTGAAGGATTTAACTTGCAACGGTTAACTAATTTACAAACGATCCTGTTCTTCTGTTCTATTGGGCTGATTGCTGCTCTTGACTTTCTGATTGCCAAAATGATACCGCAGCGTCAGATTCACCTTTCTGGTATCACGGTAATCTTTATAAAAGTTATTCTGATCACCGTACTTGGATGATATAGTCATTTTTTCTGTTTTAAAGATATCCATGAAAGAGAGATTCACCTCAAATTTCTTTTTGAAAAATTTCCGATTTGTCATCACATAGGTACTTGAATATCCCGTAATTTTAAATGGCCCTTGTATCGTCGGAGATGTGAATGTATTACCCAATTCAAGATTCCAGCCGGCATCCTTATTCAACACATAGTTGGTACTTACATTTCCGTTGCCAATATATACATCATTCTTGTGCAATACTTCATCAGTACCGATGAAGTAATTCTCGTTATACATTCCCTCCAGTTGCAGATTCAATCCCCAGCGGCCTGTTAGCTGAAAACTCTTTCCTAAGTCTATCCCCGCCCCTTGTCCTTTCTTGATATTGGTATATTGGAAAATTAGCTGGTGATTGTTGTTATCTTGAAGGGAAATTTCCATATTGGGCCACTTCTCAAATCGGTAGAATAGGTCAATATTCCAGTTGTTTTTGGTCCAGGTCAGATTCAGATTATGAACGATTGTAGCCCTTAAACGCGGATCACCCTGAAAATAGGAAAAACGATTATAGTAGGATTTAGCCGGATTGAGCCAGGAGTATGCCGGGCGACTAATACGTTTTCCATAAGAAAAACCGAACTGCTGATCGTCAGTCAAGGCATATTGCATGTAAAATGTAGGGAAGAGCACAAAGTAATCACGCTTATTGATATCAGCCGGTTCGGATACAATACCTTTCAAATCGGTATATTCTCCCCTTAAGCCTGCTTTCCAGCTCCATTTCTTCCAGGCATAGTCAAGGGAAGTATACAACGCTATATTCCGTTCTTTGTAATCAAATACGCTGCTCTTTTCGGGCCGATGCTGAAGAGTACCGGATTCGTCATCAGAGAAGGCAAGGGTACTCGTCGTTTTCACATCGCTAAATTTCCCACCGAACTCTATTCCGAGGCCCTTTATTTTCCCTGTAAAATCTAACTGTGAAGAAAAAAGTTGGTTTTTATTTCCATTGTTACTGATAAATCGGGTATCTGTCGGTTCTTCTCCCTTAAATCTCAGGGCTGTCAAAACATCCTGGTCATTGGTAGAATGGTTATCTGTAAAATAGGATGACCAGTTTATGCTCCATTTGGGATTAAGTTTTTTTGTCACTTGTAAATAGAGGTTATTTGTCTTTGACGACCGCTCGTGATCATTCGTTGTCAGATAACTCGATTCCTGGACATGGTTTTTATCGTAAATCACGGTTGGCACCTCGTAGATACCATAAGTTTTAGGCCCATAATATCCATTTAATCCGGCGTTGACAGTCCAGGTTGTATCGGGAGTATATTCCATGGAAAATACATAACTATGCTGACAATTATTGGTATCAAATCTATCCATCACGCCCTCCCATGAAGTTTGCTCGTTGGGATAATAGACATAATTCGTTTCATAGCGTGCGTAGGTTCCCCTTCCAAAATTATAGGTACCACGCAGGTTAAATTTTTCACTTTTATAATATTGGGTCAGCCCAAACAGCTGTTTCCAGGTGCTACTCTTTTCGGCCAGCGCAACCACCGTTCCTCGATATCCATATAGGTTAGATCTGGAAAGTTTAATATTAATAATTGTACTTCCCTCCGCTTCATATTTTGCTGGGGGATTGGTAATGACCTCTATAGATTGAACATCGCTGCCTGATGTATTCTCCAAATAGGTTTTCAGTTCATCGCCGCTAAGCATGATTTTTCGTTCATTGATAAGGACGACAATCTTTTTACTCCCGCGGACCATTAAATCTGAACCATTTGCCATAACCAATGGCGTACGTTTCAAAATGTCCCAACTGTTGAGTGCTGAAAGGTTTGAATTTTGAACATTGAATTCCAGACGGTCTAATTTGCGGACCAATCGGGGTGGCCGACCTATTACCTGCGCCTCTTCGAGCATCTTTGCCTCGGACACAAGTTCAAATACTAAGGGACGAGAAATGGTATCGCTGTTAAAAAAATACTCCTGTGGCCTAAAGTTCAGATAAGTCGTTCTCACGTAATATCCGTTATGAGGATCTAAAGAAAGAATAAACTTTCCACCATGATCTGTCTTCACCTCACGTATCTCTTGGTAACTACTATCCAAGAGCATAACGGTCGCTCCCGCTAATGCAACTTTGTTTGTATCCTGTACTCGCCCCTCGATTTGTTTGGTCTGTGCTAAAAGCGACAAAGGAAAAGCCAGAAAAAATAAGATCAATTTCATCTCTAAGATAATTAATTTTTAACACTGCACGGCATATCGCGATCATCGTGCCTGTCAGATGTACTTTTTTGCCGATATGAATGTATATCGCCATCCGTGTCTGGCTATCGCAGCTATTCCACATGAACTATTTAATGTTCCAAAGGTGTTCATCATTGCGGCAAATGATGGTTAATAAAGGGTTAATACAGAGTTAAGGTATATTATCTTGGTCCCCAGCAGTTATATTTGTGTATGGAATTGAAGCCCAAAAATTATATCGTTCTCTTTACGTTGTTTTTTGCCGTACTTATCGGCATACAGGGTTATCAATTGTACAATACCTATCAACTCAAACAGCGTGATATTTTTGCCACCGTGAAAAATAAGCTAAGTAAGCTTCACGATAATGACAAGCTTTTTGATGATGATTTAATGAGTAAGGACATTGCCAGAGACTATTATATCAAATTGGTTAAAAAAGAGATAACGGCGGAAGAACTGAAAGGACTTTACAGTGCGAATGCACATAAAACATCCCAGAAACTAACGCAATATGTCAACAGTCTATTTCAGCCACTTGGAATGAATGTCATCCTGAAAAAGGAAATTTTGGGCATCTATTTTAAGAGCTTAGAAAAACAGATCGCAGAGGGCCCCATTACCGTCTACACAACGCTTGGAACTTTTCGGCAGCCCGTTGAACTTTCCTCAAGCGAGTGGATAACAGAAAAAACAGAAACACAGAAAATCGAAAACAGCATCCAAAGCAAAGAAGTCTTATACACTTTTTTTGTACATAGGAAGACATCCTTTGAGGTGACGAATCTGAATTGGATATTATTCAAAGAACTCACTTCGCTTCTGTTGAGCACGCTTTTTATTCTGGTCGCTTTTCTTTGGCTTTTTTATGGAACCATTCAGAATCTCAGAAAACAGCAAAAGCAGATCAGCGTGCTACACGATGTCGTTGACAATATTTCACATGAGCTAAAAACGCCCATCGCGACCTTGAAGATTGCAGCTAAAACACTTCGAAAATCAACAGACGAAAATATCATAACGGTCATTGAACGTCAGGTAAACCGTCTCGAACAAACCCTCAATCCACTAAACGAAAACCTTCAAACAACTGATCAGCGTCTTATTACCAGCACGGAACTACAAGCTATTTTCGAAGACTTTAAGTTGACCAATCCGACCACCGCATTTCAAATCGGCCCTTGCCCCGAGAACAAATTGTGCCTGAACCCCAATGATGCAACAACATTATTTCAGAACCTGATGAGCAACGCCGTAAAACATGGTGCAACTTGGCTTAATATTCATTTCGAGGAACAGAAAAACAAACTTTCTATTTACATACAAGACAATGGTGATGGCATGGAAGAGCTAGAACTACCTTATATTTTTGACAAGTTTTACCGCATCCAAAAAAACAATGTTCATGATACCAAAGGCTTGGGAATCGGACTTTTCCTTGTTAAAAAAATCGTGAATCGTTATCAGGGACAGCTTACAGTGACCAGTAAGCTTGGTGTGGGGACTACGTTTAAAATTCAATTGCCGCTCGTTGCTATTCCGTCATGAGGTATTGTAATATCAGCAAGAGAAATGAGCTGCCGAAAAGAAATAGGAATTAGGATCCACGACAAAGCCGAACATAGTAGCCGTAGACTATTAGTTTATATTAACGACTGAATATAAAAAAATGAACAAATTATTACTGGTAGAAGATGACTCTGATTTTGGTTTTATGCTCAAGCAATACCTTGAGCTATCCAAATTTGCCATAGACTGGATAGCGCAGCCTAAGGATCTTACAGAAAATTATCAGCAGCTAGCCGATTACGATCTAGTAATACTGGATGTTATGCTTCCTCAAATCAGCGGTTTTAGTCTGGCCAAAGAAATCAATGCCCTGTATCCCGCATTACCATTTATCTTTTTAACAGCTAAAGAGCAAAAAATCGACAAGCTTACGGGACTAAAAATCGGTGCAGATGATTATGTCACTAAACCTTGCGATCCTGAAGAACTATTACTTCGCATACAGAATATATTAAAACGGAATCAGAAAAGTAGCTCTCCAAAATCGATCGTCATCGGCACGTATTTATTCCATCCTGAACAGCTATTATTAAGCCACACTTCGGAACAATACAAGCTCACCGAACGTGAAACACAGCTCCTTCTATTTCTGTGGCAGCATAACGGCCAGCTCGTTACGCGTGAAGAAATTCTTGAAAAGGTATGGGGAAATGTGGATTTCTTTACGGGAAGGAGTATGGATGTCTTTATTACCCGAATCCGAAAATACCTAAGCTTGGATCCTAACCTGAGCATCAGCTCAAATAGAGGTGTCGGATTTACTGTTCAATTTTAAGGATCATCCTGCAATCTCTTCTTTCCGCTTGTTCCATAATTTCTCTGCCCAGCGACCCACAAACCAAAAAGAGACTGCAAGAATCAAAAAGAATACAGCTCTATTGATATTATCCCAGAGATACTCCACATAACGGGTGTAGATATTGAGCACTAAAAAGACAAATCCCACTTCTCGGCTCACATTATCCTTGGCTTTTAGACCGTATACAACCAGAAATACAGAGACCGCGGTGGATAAGATACCCCAGTAGAACATATGGTATTGGCGTACGGTCGTCCACTCATAGAAATCGGCATAATTTCCGAAAATGGACAATGTCCACAAGGATACCATCAGATAGATCAATCCCACAATATAACTGATCGGCTGAAAGATTTTCAGGCGATCGAACCTCGGTTGACCCCAAACGGCCAAAGCGGTTATCAGTGCCCCAAAGATGGTAAAACGAAGTGGGTAATTTATTCCCCAAAACTTAAACCCCCAATTGCTATGGTAGGCTGTCTCGGTCGCAAACCATACACCCAAAGCCAAAAGCATAAAGGTCCAAATCAGTTTACTGTCAAGCTTAACGGCAAGAAAGCCATAAATCGCCACGGAGAGTAAAAATAACAAGGAATAGTGCATCGTATCTTTATCCAATACTTTGCCCATAAATCCGATACAAGCAGCTGTTCCGAAAACCCCAATCAGCATCATGGTCTCGGTAGATAGATTTTTATAAGGATATCGTTTCTTATATCGAAAGCCCAACGTATAGAATAACACGGCTACAGCTGCAAAAAAGAAACAGAACAGGATATTGGGTGCTTCGTAGAGTGTATCTACAAATGCTAGAAATGATGCATCTGTAAACAGCGAAAAAACAGCAAATACCAAAGAAGCTAGTGCAATCCAAAAGGCATATCTCGCCAACTGTCCCCAATCAAAACTTTTCACGTCCAAACTCTCCATCAATTCGTCCGCTTTCTGTTCATCCAATAGATTTTCTTTCTTCCAAAATCGGACAATATCTTCGATCGATTGTTTCTCTTGTTTGCTGACGTCGTATTTTCGCATAAATTTAGATTTACGTTGCAAGGTACATTATTTTTTTAAATCACTTGTATATCACATTTTATTCCAAAAGTCAGATTGGCTCGCATAATTCCTTTAAAATCTGTAATTTTGCATGTTTTGCATTTTATCCCTTAACAGGGACTTTAAGGAGTTTTCATGGCAGTAAAAAAAAGCCCAGATTTGGGCGAACAAAGTGAAGTTCAGGTATTTGGAGCGCGCGCGCATAATCTAAAAAATATAGATGTTTCTTTTCCTAGAAATGAGTTGGTTGTTATCACAGGTCTGAGTGGTAGCGGAAAGTCTTCTTTGGCTTTTGACACTATTTATGCCGAGGGACAGCGTCGCTATATGGAAACATTCAGTGCCTACAGCCGTCAATTTTTGGGTGGAATGGAACGTCCGGATGTTGACAAGATATCGGGATTAAGTCCAGTGATTTCCATTGAGCAGAAAACAACAAGCAAAAATCCCCGATCTACGGTTGGAACAATTACTGAGGTCTATGACTTTATGCGTCTATTGTTTGCCCGAGCTGGAGAAGCGTTCTCTTATGTGACTGGAAAAAAAATGGAACGCATGTCGGACGATCAGGTTATCGAACGTATTTTGACTGAATTCGAGGGGCAGGCTTTAAATATTTTGGCCCCGGTGGTTAAAGGGCGTAAAGGCCACTACCGTGAATTATTTGAACAAATCCGCAAGCAAGGTTATGTGAAAGTACGCGTGGATGGAGAGATATTGGATCTTGTTCCAAAAATGCAGGTAGATCGCTACAAAATACACGATATCGAAATCGTAGTGGATCGTTTGAAAGTAGAGCGTGAAGATAAAAAGCGCCTACAGACTTCGGTTATGCAGGCGATGAAAACAGCCAAAGGTATTATAAAAGTGTCTACAAAGGATAATCAGGAGCAATTCTATAGCCGTTATCTTATGGACGCCGAATCAGGTATTTCTTATGACGAACCACAACCTAATACCTTCTCCTTTAACTCGCCATATGGCGCTTGCCCCACATGTGATGGTTTAGGCTATATTTTTGAAATTGATAAGAGTGCGGTTATTCCAGACAAAAAACTCAGTATTCAAAAAGGTGGATTAGCGCCCCTAGGGCCTACGCGCGAAAACTGGACTTCGGAAGTCTTGAAAGCTGTCGCAAAAAAATTGGATTTTACCATTACAACGCCGCTTGAAAAACTCAATGAAGAACAAATTGATCAGCTTTTATTCGGGAATAAAGAAGAGCCTATCGTTGTCACTGTATCGTATGGAAGTTATGGTACACGTGAATATCGTGTTGAATTTGAAGGTATCTTTAAGATGCTGGAAGAGTTTTCTGGAAAATCATCGGATGAAGCCCCTTCTTTGGATGATTTTAGGACGAAAGTCACCTGTCCGACCTGTGCAGGCGCTCGTTTGAAGAAAGAGTCTTTACATTTTAAAATTGCCGATAAAAACATCCATGAACTCTCTACGATGGATATTACATCCATCAAAGAATGGTTTGATCAGGTAGAAAGCAAACTTGATGAACGCCAACTTGTTATTGCAACAGAGATCTTAAAGGAAATCCGTGCACGTTTAGGCTTCTTGCTGGATGTAGGCTTAAATTACCTCACCTTGGATCGTACCGCTAAAACACTTTCCGGCGGGGAGGCGCAACGGATCCGTCTGGCGACACAGATTGGCTCGCAGCTGGTCAATGTACTTTACATTCTTGATGAGCCGAGTATCGGACTTCATCAACGTGACAATGAACGGTTGATCAATGCGCTCAAAAATCTACGTGATATTGGCAATTCGGTACTTGTTGTAGAACATGATAAAGACATGATCCTACATGCCGACCATGTTATTGATATGGGGCCTGCGGCAGGAGTTCATGGCGGCACGGTGGTTGCGGAAGGTACTCCACAAGAAATCCTCAAATCAGACTCTTTGACAGCAGCTTACCTTAACGGGACTAAAGAGGTTAAGATCCCAGAAAAACGCCGTAAGGGCAATGGAAAAACATTATCATTACATGGCGCGACCGGACATAACTTAAAGAATCTGTCGGTCTCCTTTCCTTTGGGGAAACTCATTGTCGTATCCGGTGTTTCGGGCTCGGGCAAATCCAGCTTAATCACGGGTACTTTATATCCGATTTTAAATAAACATTTTTTCAGGGCCAAAGCAACTCCTCTTCCTTTCAAAAAAATAGAGGGCTTAGAGCATATAGACAAAGTCATCGAAATTGACCAAAGTCCTATCGGACGTACACCGCGATCCAATCCATCGACCTATACTGGTGTATTTTCAGATATCAGAACCTTGTTTGTTCAATTGCCAGAGGCGAAAATCAGAGGATATAAACCTGGACGATTCTCCTTTAATGTCAAAGGCGGACGTTGTGAAACCTGCCAGGGAGCCGGATTGAAAGTCATTGAAATGAATTTCCTACCCGATGTACAGGTTCCTTGTGAAACATGCCACGGAAAACGCTACAACCGAGAAACTTTAGAGGTGCGTTATAAAGGAAAATCCATCTCTGATGTACTCGATATGAGCATCAACGATGCTGTGGGCTTCTTCGAAAACGTACCAAGTATCTACCGAAAGATCAAAACACTTCAAGATGTCGGCTTGGGCTATATTACCTTAGGTCAGTCCTCGACAACTTTATCGGGAGGTGAGGCACAGCGGGTAAAATTGGCCACGGAGCTTTCTAAAAAAGATACTGGAAATACATTTTATATCCTTGACGAACCGACTACAGGTCTTCACTTTGAAGATGTCAATGTCCTTATGGGGGTTATCAATCGTCTCGTTGACCGAGGAAATACAGTACTGATCATTGAACACAATCTTGATGTCGTTAAATCGGCAGATTGGGTCATTGATATCGGTCCAGAAGGTGGCAAAGAGGGTGGTCAAGTCCTGTTTGAGGGAACACCTGAGAACTTAATTAAAAATAACAAAAGCGAAACGGCACGTTTCTTAAAATTGGAAATGTAATATCAACGAAACAGCAGCGGCGAATTATGCTGTTTGCAGCTGCTGTTCGTAGGGTGGCTCGGTTATTGCAAAGGGAATATTTTTCCAGCTCTATCAGTTGTGTTTTTACACAGCTGTTAGACAACGCACACTGACTTTGACGTCCAATGGATAGCGGCATATTTAATGACTAAATAGGTTTATAGGTCCTTTTGGGCTGTAAACAATTCGTCGTTGCTGTCCCCATTTTCATTTGTATAAATGAACGCTTACGGACTTTTGTTTTTTAAAGAACATGTGGAATACCCAATTGATTTTCATCAGTGTTTATACGCTGTAAATATGGATATTTCGTAACTTTGTATTATATGTCGGATATTATTCAATTACTTCCAGATAATGTTGCTAATCAGATTGCGGCGGGAGAAGTGGTGCAGCGACCAGCGTCTGCTATTAAAGAATTGATTGAGAATGCTATTGATGCTGGAGCTGACAAAATAAAACTTATTGTGAAAGATGCAGGCAAGTCATTGATCCAGGTCATTGACAATGGCTGTGGCATGAGCGTAACCGATGCCCGCCTTTGTTTTGAGCGCCATGCGACATCAAAAATCCGTAAGGCTGAAGACTTATTTGCTATTCGCACCATGGGTTTCCGTGGGGAAGCGATGGCTTCCATTGCAGCTATTGCCCAGGTGGAGCTCAAAACACGCCGTATCGAAGATGAACTGGGTACAGTTGTCGAAATAGAGGGGTCAAAAGTTGTCAATCAATATCCCGAAGCTGTTGCTGCCGGGACAAATATTTTAGTCAAAAATCTTTTTTACAATATTCCTGCGCGGAGAAACTTCCTAAAGAGCAACTCCGTAGAAATGCGTCATATCATTGATGAATTTCAACGTATAGCCTTATCGAATCCGCAAATTTTCCTGACCTTACATAGTGACGGAAATGAAATCTACCATTTGCCGGCAGAAACGCTCAAACAACGTATTGTCCATATCTTTGGCAATAATTACAATCAGCGTCTCGTCCCTGTGGAAGAAGATACTTCCATCATTAAGGTGGAAGGCTTTGTAGGGAAACCCGAATTTGCAAAGAAAACTCGGGGAGAACAGTTTTTCTTTGTCAACAAACGCTTTGTACGTGATCCATACCTGCACCACGCTGTTATGAATGCTTATGAGGATATTTTGCAGGCAGAAACATTTCCTTTCTATGTCTTATTTATCGACATAGATCCTGCACGCATCGACATCAACGTACATCCCACCAAGACCGAAATTAAGTATGAAGACGATAAGGCCATTTATGCCATTATCCGCTCAGCTGTAAAAAGATCATTGGGACGATACAATATCATGCCTTCTCTTGATTTTGAACAGGAAACAAGCTTCACCAATCTGATTACAAAAAAAGCATTGGATGAAATTATCGTTCCAACAGTGACCTTTAATCCGGACTTCAATCCATTTGATACAGACAACTCGAAGTCCAGTTCGAGCTACACGCGATCAGAAAGCTATGCGGAAGGACTTAATAAGAAGACAGGTGGCATACCTAGCAATTGGGATTCTTTGTATCAAATCGTCGAAAAGGAAGAATCTGTTCAGCTGCCATTGCATGCGGAATCCGAATTGAGTAGCGATGGCCCACAAGTCATTCAAGTCGAAGATAAATCATCTTCGAAGCTCTTTTTCCAGCTGCATAACAAATATATTGTTTCTCAGATTCACTCTGGATTTATTCTGATCGATCAGCAATCGGCACATGAACGCATACTCTTCGAGCAATTTCTTGCACAGCTGGATCAACATAAGGGATTGAGTCAGCAAAGTCTATTTCCACAGACGTTGGATCTGAATGCCGCAGATAATGAGTTAATGAAGGATCTTCTGGAGGACATCAATGGCCTGGGCTTTCAAATTCGTGAATTTGGAAAAAATTCCTATATTATTGACGGAATCCCTGCGGACTTAGGGACGGGATTTGACGAAATAAAGATGATTGAGAAAATATTGGAGGATTACAAAAACAATCAGTCTGAGTATAAGCTCGCTAAGCGGGAAAATCTAGCGAAGAGCCTAGCCCGCAATGCAGCGATAAAACCCGGTACTACACTGGATAATACAGCTATGGCAGAGCTTGTAGATAGACTTTTTGCCTGTCACTCGCCCAATATCTCCATCTATGGAAACCCTGTAATTGTAACATTTACATTGCAAGAATTAGCGGAAAAATTTGGTAAAAACTAGAAGATAAAATATATGTTTCCACAATTAACACCTGTTATCAAGAATTTATTGATCATCAATATTGTATTTTATATTGGATCACAACTTTTTCCTGTAGCATATGATTATCTTGCGGTCTATTATCCAGACTCGCCTTATTTTAAAATCTGGCAAGTGATCACACATATGTTTATGCATGACAAGAACAACATTACCCATATTTTCTTCAATATGTTTTCCTTAGTCATGTTCGGCCCTATGATTGAGCAGGTACTTGGATCGAAACGTTTTTTAAATTTTTACCTGGTTTCGGGGATCGGAGCCTGGTTTCTTTATACTGCAGTAAATGGTATACAGCTTTATAATGCGACGGGTTCCTTCGCACCACTCCACGGCATAAGTGGAAGCGAACTTATTGCCATGGCAAATACCGGAAACAACGAAGCATTAACTTATCTTATTCCAATGTTGGGAGCCTCGGGAGCCATTTATGGCGTTTTATTGGCATTTGCCTACCTTTTCCCAAACATACCGCTTCAATTTTTGTTTATTCCTGTACCAGTCAAAGCGAAGTATATGATCGGTGGATTTATCCTTATCGAAATATATATGAGCTTGTCTAGACCAGGAGATTCGGTGGCTCACCTGGCTCACGTCGGTGGTGCACTATTTGGCTATCTACTGCTTAAACTGTGGAAGATTAGAAAAGGAATTTATTAATATCGTGCACAATGAATAATATCGGCTTAAAAGATTTTTGGAGACAAACCTATAAGACAGGTTCACCGGTTCCTTTGGTGATCAGTATTCAGGTATGTTTATTTGTCCTCATTTATTTTTTAGATCTGCTCTTTGAATTAAAGATTGTGCCCCAAAGTTTTTTAGAGCCTATTGTACGTCGATTGAGTTTACCGAGTAATTTCTCAAGCTTTATTGAACAGCCTTGGTCGTTGATCACATCGAATTTTGTATACGTTAAGCTGCTGACCATACTTTTTGATAGCCTTTGGCTCTATTGGGTCGGTCAGATCTTTTTCACTTTTTTAAACAAAAGGCAATTTCTATTTGTCTATATCGCATCTTGGCTGCTAGGCAGTGTGCTTTATGTTGGTTTTGGGTCACTAATTCCCACGCCTACCAGCTTACAGCTCATGGGTGGCTCTCTCCCTCTGGCAGCAGTACTAGCGGCAATTGTTACCTTGGTGCCCAAGTATGAGTTACGGTTCCTGCTTATCGGTACCGTTAAGTTAAAATTAGTCGCCATTATTTATTTTGCGATTGAATTTCTTGCTCTGACCATGACAAACCGACCTGCGGCCATTTCCTACTTTGCTGTTGTACTTTTCGGAATGGGATTCACTTATGCCCTAAAATCAGGCATGGATTGGTCCACAGTTTTTCAGAAAAAACGAAAGAAGCCTGCAAAAATGAAAGTCGTTGTAGGCAACAATATACCTACAAATCGGAAACATCGTTATGACCTGCCCAATCAGGATGAAATCGATACTATCTTAGATAAAATTTCCATTTCTGGCTACGACAGTCTAACGAACCCCGAAAAAGAAACGCTCTTTAGGGCAAGCAATAGTGGTGACAAGGTTGATGGATAGAAGGACATTTTTAAGAAGAAAACTGGGCTTTATAAGTAAAACAATGTTCCTGGCAAATATGCTTGCGATCATTGCCTTGCTGATGAGTTATTCGGCGACCTTCATTAATCCTAAATCTTTTTGGCCCATTGCATTTATGGGCTTAGGCTACCTTCCGATCCTCCTTATTAATATTGGTTTTATTTTTTATTGGCTGCTTCGTAAACGGAAAATAGCACTTTATTCGCTCGTAGCAATCCTCATTGGATGGCCTTTCTTAACTAAACATTGGAACATCCGCAAAGAGAACGCTCCTGTATCGTCCGAAATACGCACGCTTCGCATTATGACTTTCAATGCTCATTTGTTCAAAAAGGTAAATGATGAGAAGAAAAACTTTAAAGCCGACGTTGTCCGCATTATTGACAGCATATCTCCTGATATAATCTGCTTTCAGGAATATATTAGCAAGATCAAGGGGAAACATGTTTTTTCGGAGGAATTCAAAGATAAACTGGGCTATGATTATTTTTTCTTTGAACCCAGCTCCAAAAATGATTACGAGGCATATGGTATGGCTGTTCTTTCCCGCTTCCCGATCTATGATTCCGGCACCATAAGGGACAACGACTACGGCATCAATCGGATCAGTTACGTAGATATCAAAAAACAGGATACACTGATTCGGATATACAATATACATTTACGTTCGTTTGCGCTTCAAAATGAGGACAAAGAGTTTATCCAGAATCTATCCAATAAAAACGAATCCGATAATTCAACCACCCGCAGGTTGAGCCGAAAACTCAAGAATGCTTTCGAGCTACGTAGCGAACAGGCACATTCATTAAAGAAGCACATGAATGAATGTCAATATCCTTATATTGCTGTAGGCGATTTCAACGACACCCCAATGAGCTACTCGGTCAATTTAATTGGAGACGGTCTGTACAATGCCTTTAAGGAGAAAGGTAATGGCTGGGGAGTGACCCATCATGCACTCCTGCCGATCTTTCAGATCGACTACATTTTTGCAAGCCAGAAATTCCAGATAATGAATTATCAGATTGTCAAACAGAAATTATCTGATCACTATCCCGTATGGTCGGACCTTAGACTTAAACCTTAGGCATCTGATACCCCAATGTTTTAAGGCCAATTTCAATAAATTTATCTCGGCGATTCTTGATTTTATAGTACGCTTCACGGCCAAAATAATACCGACCAACCAGGGCTTCGATATCAGACTGAATCAAATCATGCAGGTTTTTCGCTTCATTGGCTGTTACATGAATCGCCTTTTGTCGATTGAGGTATGAGATGAATAGATCAAACTCCGCAGCTGGCAGATGGTAGCCACTGATAAAATTCTCAATAGAATAGGCAGGCAAATGCTTTGTAAACCGATCATACACGAACTCTTCGATCGCATTGGAATGAAAAATCTCGCGGTATTTAGCACTGGTTTCATTGGTATCAATCGGGATAGTTACGTCTGGAAGAATACCCCCACCCCCAAAAACAAGTTTTCCTTTGCTGGTTGTAAACATCTCTTTTTGGCTAAATTCGGTATCCAGTGTCCATAGATCGAAACCTGTCATGTATTTTGCCGCATCAAAATTGGCGCGTGTATATTTTCGCTGAATGCATCTCCCAAGAGGCGTATAATAGCGAGCTACAGTCAGATTAATGGCCGATCCGTCTGAAAAGTCAAATTGTTCCTGCACTAGACCTTTGCCATAAGACCTTCGGCCGACAATCGTTGCCCGGTCCAGATCCTGAAGCGCACCACTCAAAATTTCGCTTGCTGAGGCTGTACTTTCGTTGATCAGCACAATGACACGGCCATCGCCAAAATCGCCAGTTTTCTCGGAATAGAAATCCTGACGAGGTTCATTGGCACCTTCGGTATACATCAATAGTCTTTTTTCTTTGAAAAATTGACCTGCCAGATCAATCGCTGTATGGACAAATCCGCCACCATTATTGCGTAGATCCAAAATAAGATCTTGAGCACCGCTTTTTCGTAAATCAATGAGTGACTGTCTGAATTCGTCGGCAGTTTTATGTCCAAACCTTCGAATCTTCACATAAGCTGTCTTTGGAGCGATCATATAGGATGCATCTAAGCTCGATACATTTACCTGATCGCGAATAACTTTAATTGGATTGCTCAATACCTCCCCATTGCGTTGAATGGAAATCAATACTGCCGTCCCTTTCTTGCCACGGATAAGTTTTTCTATTTCGGATTCAGTCACCTTTCTTCCAATAAGATCTTTATTTCCGATCTTTAAAATGCGGTCACCAATACGCATACCTGCTTTTTCTGCAGGACCAGCAGCCACCATCCCAACAACAAGCAGCGTATCCTTCAGACGAAAATATTCGACTCCGATACCGTCGAATGTTCCTTCAAGAGTTTCCTGCTTTGCTAGGACTTGATTTGGTCTCAAAAAGGTAGAAAAAGGATCGAGGCGGGAAACAACATGTTCAATGGCTTCATCCTGAACCGTGTCTATACTGACGTTGTCGACATAATTCTCAGCAATTAATTGAATGAGATATTGCAGTTTATCTGAATTGCCATTGGAGCGTAAACTTGAAAAGGTTGTTTTCTGGTTATTTCCTTGTTCCTCGGCATAATTTTGTCCCAACAGCAAGCCAAGAAACAGTACTGCAGCATATGTAGCGGCTACAAAGATATTTCGTTTAATACTTTTCTGCATGGGAAATCTTCATGAATTATCGAAGAAGAGACAAACTGTTCAACATTAATTACTTGATCAAAAATAATAAGTTTATTCGGTTAAACGAGTATTTGAGCGCATATTTTTACATTTAAAAACAAAAAGCTCCCCGATCTTGTTTTGAACTGAGTACCGCCTAGCCATCGCACTAGAAAGCTGGTAGGATTATGAAAAAGTGAATTTAACCTCATAACGATGATCACTATAATTTAACTTGCAAATGCGCGTAAATTTATCTTAGTTTGAATTGAAAAAGATTCCACTGTATGCACGAGATCGAACCTTATTACAATTGGCGGGACTACTACATTGCCGCTGAAGATGAACAATCCCCATTTTATGGCACCGTCTATAGCGAATTCGATTTTGATAAACAGATTTATAATTTCCTATTGCACCCACAATGGGATGAATTCGGCTCACTGACCTTATACCTAAAAATACTATTTGTGGACTACGAGAAACAGTACTGCATTATCGAACTCATTGGTGAATGGAATGATGCGATCTACAATGATATTATGTTGCTCAAGCGAGAAATTATTGATGTAATGATCAGTCAGGGCATCAAGTATTTTATGCTGATTGGAGAGAATGTACTCAATTTTCATGCTTCAGATGATTCTTACTATGAGGAATGGTTTCAGGATATCGATGACGGCTGGATAGCAGGCATTGGTTTCCGGGAGCATGTCATTGAAGAATTTCAGCAGCAGAATATAGACTATTACATTAATTTTGGTGGCGCACTGAACAAGCTTCCCTGGCGGACATTAAAACCGAAACAGGTTTTCCACCATGTGAATGAATCCTTGACAAAACGTCTTGGTTTTTAAGAGCTGATTATTGTTTTTTATTCTAATCCATATTCTTTAATCCTTGCTCTTTACTGTATTATCCTGTAACTTTGTAATTGATGTATTATGTGCTAAGCACATATACTCTTAATTTTTACGTTTTACTTATACTTACATACTATGTCATTCAGAATTGAAAAAGACACGATGGGTGAAGTTCAAGTCCCTGCAGACAAATACTGGGGTGCACAGACAGAGCGTTCACGCAACAACTTTAAAATCGGACCAGCAGCTTCGATGCCACACGAAATCGTCGCAGGCTTTGCGTATTTAAAAAAAGCGGCTGCTTATGCTAACCACGAGTTGGGGGTATTACCTGTAGAGAAACGTGATGCGATTGCTACCGTATGTGATGAGATCTTGGCGGGCAAATTGGATGACCAATTCCCACTGGTTATCTGGCAAACGGGTTCAGGTACACAATCCAACATGAATGTGAATGAGGTTGTCGCAAACCGTGCACAAGTATTGGCTGGACATAAAATTGGTGAGGGTGAACCTGTGTTAAAAGCAAATGATGATGTAAACAAATCGCAATCATCAAATGATACGTTCCCTACAGGAATGCATATCGCAGCTTATAAAGCTGTTGCAGAAGTTACAATTCCAGGTGTAGAAAAACTGCGTGACACATTAGCTAAAAAAGCTGAAGAGTTTAAAAACGTCGTAAAAATTGGCCGTACACACTTAATGGATGCTACTCCGTTGACTTTAGGTCAAGAGATCTCAGGTTATGTCGCTCAATTGAACCATGGTTTAAAAGCATTGAGAAACACACTTTCGCATTTATCAGAACTTGCTTTAGGCGGTACAGCCGTAGGTACGGGATTAAATACGCCAAACGGTTATGACGTTGTGGTTGCTAAATATATCGCTGAATTTACAGGCCTTCCTTTTGTAACTGCTGAAAATAAATTTGAGGCATTGGCAGCTCACGACGCAATCGTTGAAACACACGGTGCATTAAAGCAATTGGCTGTTTCATTAAATAAAATTGCAAACGATATCCGTATGTTGGCTTCTGGCCCACGTTCAGGTATCGGTGAAATCTTGATCCCTGAGAACGAACCAGGATCATCAATTATGCCAGGTAAAGTTAATCCAACGCAATGTGAAGCGTTAACGATGGTTGCAGCGCAAGTGATGGGTAATGATGTGGCTATTACGATTGGTGGAACGCAGGGCCACTATGAACTAAACGTGTTCAAACCTTTGATGGCAGCAAACTTCTTGCAATCGGCTCGCCTATTGGGTGATGCTTGTGTTTCATTTGAAGAGCACTGTGCAGCTGGTATTGAGCCTAACTACAAACGCATCAAAGAATTGGTTGACAACTCATTGATGTTGGTAACGGCACTAAACACGAAAATTGGTTACTATAAATCTGCAGAAATCGCTCAAACAGCACATAAAAATGGGACTACGCTTAAGGAAGAAGCGGTCCGCTTAGGTTATGTAACTCCTGAAGATTTCGATGCCTGGGTGAAACCGGAGGATATGGTTGGAAGTTTAAAATAGGCTGTGACTATTATTTCAAAAAAAAATACACGAACAAAAACATACCTATTGGCACTTGCCATAGGTATGTTTTTCTTTTTTACCGCCTGCAAATTCAATTCGGATATGCAGAGCGAAGGTGCCCCCTTTTTACAGGGCGAATGGGTCCAGGACAGTATTCCGGGGCAGCAACAAATGATGCAATACACCTTGACTGATTTCAAGTTCACTTGTGATTCTGTTTACGCGACCATGCACGTCAACAATAAAGTACAAACCATACCGGATAGCTGTTACAAAAACGGCTCCTGGACAGAACATGCAAAGGGTATTTATGTTTTGCGCGGAGATTCCGTCATCGTCGATGGTATTTATACCAAGGAGAATGGCAAGCAGAAGATTTCAGGCTGCTATCTTTCCGGTCAATATATCCCCCGCTTTAAAGTTGTTTACCATGCCGCTGATTCGGTCGTATTGGAAAGCAGATTAGATCAACGTCAGATCATCTTAAGAAAGACTAAAAATATTACTTGTGTCCCTCAAAAAAGGTATCAATAATTTTTAGTACAATCTATTTATTATCTTCGTACCATTATCGTACAACCTCAACCTTAAAATACAATGAACAAAGGAATTATCGCTTTGGCATTTGGCGGACTTGCCATCGGAATGACCGAATTCACGATGATGGGTATCCTGCCTGATATTGCCAAAGATCTTCATATCGAAATCCCTACCGCGGCCCACCTGATTGCGCTCTATGCACTAGGTGTTGTTGTTGGTGCCCCAACATTAGTGCTATTTACGGGAAAATATCCCCCGAAGAAGGTACTGCTCTTTTTAATGCTGCTCTTTTTTATCTTCAACGGCCTATTCAGTATTGCTCCAGGACAGTTTTTAATCAGTCTTTCTCGCTTTATGGCTGGACTTCCACATGGTGCATTTTTCGGTGTTGGATCTGTTGTTGCAGCTCGATTGGCTCCAAAAGGAAAGGAAGCGCAGGCTATTTCCATCATGTTTACGGGAATGACGATTGCCAATTTAGCCGGAGTACCATTGGGCACATACCTCGGTCATCATTATTCCTGGCGTTTGACATACGGTATCATCAGTATATTGGGATTAATTACTTTTGCAGCAATTTATGCTTGGATGCCCAAAATTGAAGCCGCCAAAGGGAATAATATCTTTAGCCAGCTAAACTTCTTCAATAAAAAAATTGCCTGGTTATTAATGGCTATTATCGCCATTGGTACTGGTGGACTTTTCGCCTGGATCAGTTATATCGCACCATTAGTGACCAATGTATCGGGTATCGCCCCTGATCGCGTACCGCTAATTATGATCCTGATTGGTATTGGTATGTTTTTTGGAAATCTTATTGGCGGAAAATTGGCTGACACGATTTCACCGACCAAAGCAGCTATTGCGAGTTTTTCAGCAATGGCGCTATGCCTTGTGATGGTCTACTTTATATCGCCACTAGGCTGGACAGCTTACCCTTTGGCCTTTATTACGGGACTGGTATCTTTCACTATTGGTTCACCGACACAACTGATGTTGATCCGCGCTTCAAAAGAAGCTGCAACATTGGCTGCGGCAGGTGGTCAGGCAGCCTTTAACCTCGGGAATACCTTAGGTGCATTTCTCGGCGGAATTCCAATAACATGGGGGTTAGCTTACAATACACCTTCGCTCGTTGGCGTGGGCATGGCAAGCATTGGTGCACTCCTCACCCTACTATACTTAAGAGTCTACGACAATAAAAGTCATTAAAAATAGAATACCCCAATGGCGCGAACCAGTTATATCAGTGTACTACGTATTGTTGCGATACTGCTCGTTATCTTGATCCATTCCTCTTCGGGTTATCTGAACAGCAATGAATTTCAGTCATTCGACTGGAATTACGCCAATTGGCTCAACAGCTTTTCACGCTTTGCAGTGCCTCTGTTTGTCATTATTTCAGGTGCTCTACTGCTACAGAAAGACGAAAGCACGGGACAGTTTTATCGAAAACGTCTGTTAAAAATTGTCCCGCCCTTTCTTTTTTGGACGATCGTCTATCTTCTTTATTATTTTATTCGGTACATCGATTTTGACTATATTGGTTTTCCACAAGTTATTAACATTGTGTTAATTCGCTTAAAGTCAGGAACGAATGCACACCTATGGTATCTATATATGATACTTGGGCTCTACCTTGCGGTTCCTTTCATACGCAAAATTGTGGGCAACTGCAGTAAGAGAGAGCTTGAGATCTTCTTAGGATTGTGGTTTGCAGCATTATTTTTTACAAATAAATGGTTTAATAGTTACCTGCCTAATTTTGACCTGACCTTTTTTTCGGGGTATATGGGTTATCTGGTTTTAGGCTATTACTTGCGCAACTATCCCATCCAGATGGGAAAATTACCGTGTTCTACATTTTTCCTGATCTGCTGTTTAATTACGGCTTCGGGGACTTATTATTTAAGTAGCTCTCGAGGGGAATTTGATCCGACACTTTACAATTACCTTTCGCCCAACATCGCATTGAGTGCAGGCTTTTTATTCATTTTCGTTCAAGGTCTTAAACTCCCAGAACATCTCAACGCATTCTGGGAATTTATCGACATCCACAGCTTTGGCATTTATCTATGCCATATTTTGCTGCTGAATTATATCCATCCCTTGCTTCCCTTATCCACTTTGTGGAAAATACCGGCTGCAACGGTGCTCACTCTACTGGCAAGTGCTGTGCTTACCTATTTGTTACGAAAAATTCCGTGGGGTAAATATGTCAGCGGCTAATTGAACGAGCAGGGTCTTGTTTTATTTATAATTTCTCTCCTTCAACCTTATTATACACATAGAGATGTGCATTCGGTCCTTCGATCTGATGACCTTCCTGATCCAGTCCGATCAATTTATTTTCGCCCACTTTCAGTTTCATATTTGTTTCCTTTCCTGTGAGATGAACAACGGATCCATTGTCGTGCCACATGACTTTACCACTGTCTTCGATTTTAGTGTTTTTATTAATGTATTCACTGATAATAGCGAAAGTATTGTCATTTTTTAAGGTAATATTTGTTTTGATCCCTTCACAATCTGCACAGGGAATGGTAGCTTCATAAGTACCGGCCCAATCCAGTGAATTCTGCGATGTATGGGCCGTGTCCACTGCCGCTGTCTCGTGTGCAGAAGAATCTGTGGCCGTATGTTGACTATTTTTTGAAGTTTGATTACATGCGCTTAGCGAAATCGCTGCTAAGCAAGAAAATAATACGGATAGTTTCATATCTGTTGTTTTTTTGATGTTAAACCTCCTATAGCAAGCAATTTCAGCGCCAATAAATGTCAGTTGCTAGAACTTGTCTTATGGAGGGAAATAAAAAAGGCTTCCCAAGGAAGCCTTTCTATCGTAGAGAACTGTATGCTTACAGTTCAAATAATCTATTCGCTACCGCTTGTGCGATAGAGCATGAAATCTTATTCAGATTAGAATGGTAGATCGTCATCATCTGATGAACCCGCCAAATCTACAGGAGCAGGCATATCTGCGTAACCTGGAGAAGATGGTGCCGGAGCAGCATTACCCAATTTTGTTACACGCCATGCGACCAATGAATTGAAATAAGTTGTTACGCCATCTTTATTAGTCCAAGGACGACCACGAAGATTAAAAGATACTTCTACCTCTTCACCAATTGCTAAGTTATCAAAAATTGAAGTTCTGTCTTGTGTTGCTTCAAAACGGATATATTCAACAAATTGTGGGTTTTCGGCATAAGCTACAATCATATCGCGTTTTTTGAATGATTCTGTCACTTGTTGTGTCGCTCCTATCTCGTGTACTTTTCCTCTAATTTCCATAATCAAAAAAATAAATATTAAAGCGTAAAATTAAGCAATTTTTGAGGAAGAGTTTAATTAACTTTGTACAAAATATGATGGAAGTTTTCAACACCCCCAATAAAGTTATTATAACGTGCAATAAGCGCTTATCTCCTTATTTGCAACAGGAAGTTAAAGAGTTAGGTTTTGACATTGTCAGAGCATTTCCCACTGGAGTAGAATTAAAGGTCAGTATAAATGATACGATCAAACTCAATCTGAACCTACGTACAGCCTCTCAGATTCTGTACTCGTTAAAGGAGTTTACAGCCAATAATCCGACGGAACTCTATGAAGAATTGAGTAAGATCGCCTGGGAAGAACTTATTCAATTTGACGGATATTTCTCTGTCAGTTCCAATGTAGACAATGAAACAATCAGTACACCTCTATTTGCAAATGTAAAGGTTAAAGATGCGATCGTGGATCGTATCAAAGAAAAAAAGGGCATGCGCCCTAATTCAGGCCCTGAGAATAATAAAGCAGTGGTACATTTGTACTGGAAAGATGATCGTGCTGAAATTTTTCTAGACACTTCGGGGGAGACCCTAGCGAAACACGGCTATCGGAAGATCCCTGGAAAAGCACCGATGTTGGAAGCTCTTGCTGCTTCAACAATTATCGCATCCAAGTGGGATGGCAATTCTCCTTTTGTGAACCCGATGTGCGGTTCCGGAACTTTGGCTATTGAGGCCGCTCTGATTGCAACAAACAGAAAACCGGGGTTACTACGGATGAACTATTCATTTATGCATTTCATTGGTTATGATGAAACTGTTTTCTTCCAGGAGCGCAGACTACTTAAAGATCAGATCAATAAAAAAGCCACTCCACAAATTATCGCAAGTGATATTTCGGAAGAGGCGATCAATGTTTCTAAAATGAATGCCAGAACTGCTGGTGTAGAACAATTAATTTCATTTGAAGTATGCGATTTTGCCGAAACGCACGTTCCTAAAGAACAAGGTGGTGTCATTTTATTCAATCCTGAATACGGTGAACGTCTAGGCACGCACAGTAAACTAGAAATTACCTACAAGCGCATGGGAGATTTCATGAAACAGGAGTGCAAAGGTTATAGAGGCTATATATTTACAGGAAATCCAGATCTGGCAAAGAAAATCGGGCTGCGTGCATCCCGACGTATAGAATTTTATAATGGTAAATTAGATTGTAGATTATTAGAATACGAATTATACGAGGGTACTCGCGAAAAAACAAAAGTATTGTATGAATAACATTATTGAGCGCACAGTAGCATTTGTGCAAGATCGATTGAAATTTGCAGAAGCAGGCCACGATTGGTCGCATATTCAACGCGTATGGAACAATACGAAGTTAATTTTAGAAGATGAAGAAGCAGATGTCATGGTTTGTGAATTGGCAGCGTTATTACATGACATCGCTGACAGTAAATTCCATGATGGCGACGAAACAATAGGCCCTCGTGTTGCCGGAGAATTCTTGGCAAGTCTAGAAATTTCGCCTGAAGTCATTGATCACGTCAAGAAGATCATCTTCAACATGTCTTTCAAAGCAAGTTTGGGTGAAGTATCATTCCATTCAAAAGAAATGGAGATCGTCCAAGATGCTGATCGTCTTGATGCCATCGGCGCAATAGGTATTGCCCGTGCATTTAGTTTTGGCGGCAACAAAGGTCGTGAGATGTATAATCCTAGCATTCCTGTGCAGGAATATAAGGATAAGGAAGCGTATAAACATTCGGAAGCCCCTACAATCAATCACTTCTACGAAAAGCTCTTATTGTTAAAGAATAAGATGAATACAGAAGCGGCGAAGAAAATCGCTGCGCATCGTCATGATTATATGCTCGGTTTCCTGGATGAGTTCATGGCCGAATGGAATGGTAAAAAATAAATTACACTTAACAATTCCTAAATATAAAAGTGGTACTTTAGATCTTGTACATCGAGATAAAAAGTACCACTTTTTTTGTCCTATGTAAAATCAGCTTTTAAACCCATTTATAAGAAACGAACCTTTTATCAGGTTCATTTTTTACGGGTAATATCGTCATAGGTAATATATAAATGTCGAAAAATAGAAATAGAATAGCAATAAATCACCGAGTGAAACGTGCGCATGATGCCGTTGAAAACAAACACTCATACATAATTATAGCATGAAAAAACATATTTTTAGCTGTCTGACACTAGCGATGGTGATCTCATCTTCGGCATTGTTCGCACAGACGAAAGCCATTGCGCATCGTGGTGTATGGAAAAACAGCCATCTCCCCCAAAACTCTATTGCTTCTTTAAAGGCGGCCCACGACCTTAAGCTCTTCGGATCCGAGTTCGATGTACATTTGACCAAAGACAATATTCTTGTAGTCAACCACGACAATGATTTCTATGGTATCGATATCGCAACGGCAACATATAAAGAGCTTTTGGAAAAAAAGCATCCTAACGGCGAATCTATTCCCACGCTGGAAGAATACCTTAATGCTGGGAAAAAATTGAAAGGCTTGCGGCTTATCCTTGAATTGAAAATCAATAAACTCGGCGTCGATCGTACACTTGAAGCGACCACAAAAGCGGTTGAGATGGTCAAAAGCTTAAAGGCAGAAAAAGTCACTGATTATATTTCCTTCAGCTTTGAGGCTTGTCAAAAAATTCACGAACTGGCTCCTAAGGCCAATATCCAATATCTTACAGGAGATAAATCTCCTTCAGATGTGAAAGCTACTGGAATCAATGGAGTGGATTATCACTTTTCGGTGTTCAAAAAGAATGCAACATGGCTGAAAGATGCGCATCAACTTGGCATGAAAGTGAACGCATGGACAGTAAACACAGAAGAAGAAATGACAAATCTAATCGATCAGAAAATTGATTTTATTACAACTGACGAACCTGAATTGTTGCTCCGTGTATTAAAGAAATAAAGACAAACCGGGTGAACCGAGCCTATCGATATCGATGGGACCAAACACTTATACCGCTAAAGGCAGTGTGAATACCTTTAATAGAAAATAAATAATCAACAAATAACCGAGTGAAACGAGTTCATTTATACACATGAAGATCACTCATAAATATCATAAATAATTTAAATAGATGAAAAAAAGTCTTTTTCTCGTTATAGCACTATGTTTATCCTTCTTGTCCTATGGACAGGAATTTATTGCCGCCAGCTATAATATTCGCCAAAGAAATACCGTGGATGTCGACAATATGTGGAATGACCGAAAAATTCCACTTACCAATCTGATTAAATATCATGGCTTTGATATTTTTGGTATCCAGGAAGGTTTCTTTGACCAGGTCCAAGATCTCAAAAAACTCCTACCTGGATTTGATTACGTGGGTGTTGGCCGCGACGATGGCGCGCAAGAGGGCGAGCATTCTGCGATTTATTACAATACCAATCGGTTCAAAGCTATTAAAAGCGGTACTTTTTGGCTCTCAGCAACCGATACCGAGCATCCAAACAAGGGCTGGGATGCAGCCTTACCACGGATCTGTACCTGGGGTATTTTTGAAGACAAGGCTAACAAAAAACGCTTTATCTTTATGAATACACATTTTGACCATATCGGCCGCACTGCACGTACAGAGAGCGCCAAATTGATTCTAGCAAAAGCAAAAGAATTTGCCAAAGACCTTCCATTAATTTTAACAGGTGATTTCAACGTAGATGAAAAAGATGATGCTTATTTCACCTTGGCCAATAGTAAAGTAGTGACTGATGTACACGAATTGGCGACATTTAAATATGAACCCAATTCTTCTTTCAATGGCTGGGGCAAAAGCATTAGACCAACAGGCCGTATTGACCATATTTTCATAACCAAACCTTTTCAGGCAAAAAAATATGGTATTCTGACTGATACCTACATGAATAAATTCCCTTCGGATCACTTTCCAGTAGCAACAACGCTCTCCTGGAAATAATATCTTATTAATACAACAACCTTATAACACAAACAGCAGGTTCTCTTAGAATCTTGCTGTTTTTTTATTTTATCGCTTTTAATTTATGTCTATCTGCGTTATTCTTCAACAAATTAAGTGATAAGACCGCATCATCGAAGTCTTCCCAGATTCTACGTAGATGTTCCGAGATTACTCTCCCACCTCTTCGCAGGATGCTTCAACACCTTTAAAAAGATAGGACATGCGCACTTTGCGGGAATCTGTAGCGCATTTGCTACTATTCCAGACAATAATGACGCTTAGCCATTATTGGTTTAAACTTTCACATAAATTAACAGTCGATATGTTTAATTTTGACAGCAAAACAAATCATGATGAAATTTCCACTATTATATTGTACACTTTTGGTCTCAGGACTACTGTATTCCAATGCAAGCGAAGCACAGATTTTTAAGAAAATCAGTGAGACATTGGCAAAAGCAAATCAGGGCCAGACGGACAGTACTAAAACCACGACAGCATCAAACACGGCCGCAACATCATCAAAATCCAACACCTTGGCATCTTTATCCAGCAAAGATGCTTCATTGGGGATCAAACAGGCTTTAAGCAACGGCTTAAATCTGAGTATCGAATCTTTAGCCAAAAAGGATGGTTTTTTGGGAGATGCAGCAGTAAAGATTTTGATGCCTGCCGAAGCACAGAAAGTAGAAAAAACGCTTCGTGCTGTTGGAATGGGGAAATTGTGCGATCAGTTTATACAGAGCATGAACAGAGCTGCGGAGGGAGCCGTTAAAGAAGCTGCCCCGGTATTTGTTAATGCACTTTCGAAGATGACGATTACAGATGCGACCAATATTCTTTTAGGAAGCAAAGAAGACGCCGCAACAACGTTTTTTAAAACAAATACATCGAACGAATTAACAAACAAGTTTAGTCCAGTCATTAAATCTGCTATGGGTACAAACAATGTGGATCAGTACTGGACCCAATTGACAACAGCTTATAATAACCTCCCTTTAGGCAACAAAGTGGAGACAAATCTTACTGCATACGTTACGCAGAAAGCAATAGACGGTTTATTTGTCAAAGTTGCCGACCAGGAGTCAAAAATTAGACACAACATAGGTGGCAGTAGAAATACCAATATTTTACAGAAGGTATTTGGTTACGCAGACGAAAAGAAATAGAAAACGATTTACTTTTTCTATTTATGGTGGACCATCATGATTTCTTTTTTTATCCATGGATCAAACCAAACTGTTCAAAAGCTCTCCAGCACCATTATATCTAGCGATACATTTCCTTCAGCAGGAATTAGGATCCTATCCGCTCCGATCAGTTTCAGTTCAGTTATTGCCCGTTTGTTCACAAAAATAGTCAAGCACATATATTAAGAGCAAATTGTTTGTAAATGCAACCAAATTAAATTGCAAATAAAAAGCAATTTATCTAAGTTTGACCACCCTTATCACATTAGGGCTATTAGAAAATGAGTACATTTGAGATCAACAACATAAGTGATTTTTCGGTATCCGAAAGATTTCAACGTTATGTACAGATTGACACACAATCTGATGCAAATTCACCAACATGTCCTTCTACAGAAAAGCAAAAGAACCTTGGAAAGTTACTTGTAACAGAGTTGCTGGCATTGGGTATTGCAGACGCGGCAATGGATGAAAATGGCTACATCTATGCAACTATTCCATCTAATACCACAAAGCAAGTTCCTGTTATCTGTTTCTGTTCTCATATGGATACATCTCCGGACTCTTCTGGAAAAGATGTTAAACCTCTGGTTCATTCTAACTATCAGGGCCAGGATCTCGTGCTCCCTGACGACAAGAGTATTATCATCAAATATGCCGACCATCCCGATCTAGCCAATCAAATTGGCAATGATATCATTACAGCAAGTGGCACCACTTTACTCGGTGCAGATGACAAAGCTGGTGTAGCGGAAATCATGGATGCTGCTCGTCTATTAATGAAACACCCTGAAATCAAACATGGTGATATCAAAATTCTTTTTACGCCAGATGAGGAGATTGGCAGAGGCGTTGATAAAGCAGATTTAAAACGTTTAGCAGCAGATTTCGCTTTTACCATGGATGGTGAAAGAGCGGGAACCATCGAAGATGAGACATTTTCCGCAGATGGAGCTACATTAACTATTCATGGCGTATCGGTGCATCCAGGTTTTGCTAAAGGGAAGATGCAAAGTGCCATCAAAATCGCCAGTGCAGTAATTGATGCGCTACCGAAAGATAGACTTTCACCTGAAAGTACGAATAAAAAAGATGGTTTTGTACATCCTGTTCATATCAGTGGATCTGTGGAAAAAGCAGAAATTCAATTTATTGTACGTGATCACGTTACGGACAATCTCAAGAAACATGAAGATGAACTGGAGGGTATTGCAAAATCAATCGTTGAACAATATCCAAACTGTACTTATACTTTTGTTGTAAAAGAACAATACCGTAATATGAAAGAAGTGCTGGATCAGCATCCTGAAATTATGGAAATCGGCATGGAGGCAATCAACAGAGCAGGAATGGTGGCCGAAAGAAGAAGTATCCGCGGCGGAACAGATGGATCCCGTCTTTCTTTCATGGGCTTACCTTGCCCAAATATTTTTGCTGGAGGGCATGCTTTCCACGGAAAACAAGAGTGGGTATCGGTACAAGATATGGAAAAAGCCGTCAAAACAATTTTGCATGTTGTATCTTTATGGGAAGAAAAAGCATAAAGGAAAAATAAATTATAATGAAAAACGACGTATTAAAAGCAATACACTACAGAAGATCAGTATTTCAAGCTTCCTTTACTGAAGAAGAAGTCAGTAAAGAAGATATCTTGAGTATCTTGGAAGCTGCCAATGCCGCACCAACACATAAAAGAACACAGCCTTGGCGTTTCGTTATCTTCCGTAAAGAAGGATTACAACGTTTGGGCACGGAGCTATCGCGTATCTATAAATCAGTGACTCCTGCAGAGAAATATACCGAGGCAACCGAACAAACAATGGGCAAAAAAGCAACACAGTCAAACGTTGCGATCGCTATTGTTGTCAATTATACCGGTGAAGTTCCTGAATGGGAAGAATTGGCCTGTACAGCTGCAGCAGTCGAAAACATGTGGTTAGCCGCACACTCGCTAAACATTGGTGGATACTGGGCGACTCCTGGTTTAATCAATCACTTGGGTGGTTTCTTGAATCTTGAGGAAAATCAAAAATGCATTGGTCTATTTTACTTAGGACACCATCAATCGGAAGCGCGTGAGCCTATACGCACACCTATCGAAGATAAAATTCGTTGGGAAGAATAACGCTTTCCAGCTTTATAATAAACAACGAGCGGCTTAGAAGAATCTAAGCCGCTCGCTGTTTATAAGTTAATTAATTATACTTGATGAACCATCAAAACCTATTTTTATTAAAAATTTAATAATGAGACCTTAACCATTTAACAATCTTGCAGGGATAATTTCGCAACATACTTGTGACGGACACTAATCAACTAAAAAGTGAAATTATCATGCAAAGAAACATCGTTTGGTTAATGGTATTAACCATTATTACATTTTTCCAAATCCCAACTAACAGTTGGGCTCAGGGTACCGAAGCCACTATTACAGGTCGGATCATAGACATCAATGGGCCAGTAAAAGGAACATCTGTATCGGTCAGAAATGAATCAACAGGGTTTAAACAAACGACACTGACCAACCAAAATGGTGTCTATACCTTTCAACAATTACCTTTGGGCTCGCCATACAGCATCACAGTAAACCATGTTGGCTATGCAGAACAAAAAAAGACCGACTATAAATTGAGCTATGGTGACGAACTCAATGTGGATTTCACCTTATCATCAGCTGAAAATAAATTGGATGAAGTTATCGTTCAGGGAACTGCGGCTGACCTAAAAAATAAGATCAAGACTTTGGGTGCATCCACAGCAATTACAGCCAATGATCTTAAAAAAATGCCTGTAAATGGACGTAATTTCTCCTCTCTAATTGATCTATCGCCTGTTAGTAGTGGTACGAATCTAGCTGGACAACGCGCTTCATCGACCAATTTTACGGTAGACGGAATGAATTCGCGCAGCACAGTAGCAGGTGGAAATAGCGGCGGAGCTTATTCAATCTCCATGGAAGCCATTCGAGAGTTCAAAGTAGTGACCAATGACTACGATGTCACATTCGGTCGCAGCGGTGGGGGCAGCATTACCACCGTAACCAAATCAGGTACAAATACTTTAACTGGAAGTGCATTTACTTTTGCCCGGGCAGGATGGCTTTCGAGCAAGTATAACCTCAATGGAACAGCACGAAAACAAAAATTCTCCACCTATCAATATGGTTTCTCACTTGGAGGTCCAATCATTAAGGACAAAGCCCACTTCTTTGTGACTTGGGATCGTCAAATGGACACCCGCCCACTTCAGATTGCTGATATTCAAACAACGGAGGATATTGCACGTTACAAAGTAACGCAGGCGACTTTGGATGAGTTTACCCGCACTGCTGTAGGAAAATATGGCGCAAGTGCGGATCGTCTGTTTGGTTCCTTTGACAAGAAGAAAAAGACCGACGCGGCCTTTGCTCGCATTGATTGGCAATTGAACGATAAGAACCTATTGACTATTCGGAATAACTTTGTCTACGATATGGACAATCAGCAAGAAGGGGATAATACAGGGATCAATGCTTTTGAATCCTATACCAACCGAAGATACATCAACAACAGTCTAATGGCCTCCCTACGGACGTCTATCAGTTCCAAATTGACCAACGATTTGAAAATACAACATTTCTATGAGCGTTCTGAAGCACAGCATAATGTTGCGGGATTTGATCAGTCACACAGTATTCCACGTGCAATCGTTGAATCAATTCAATCGGTGGACGGCACAAATAAATATACCAATTCGATCCAGCTTGGTGGTCAGCGTTATGCGCCAGAATGGTTCAATGGAAATATGTTACAATTGGTCAACAACTTATATTATAATACAGATAAAATCAAATATACCTTTGGTGCAGATGTCATGTATACCAACATGGACTTCCGCTACGGAAGCGAAATGAATGGTCGTTTTTATTTTACCGGTTTACAAAATTTTGACAACCTGACTCCTTATCGCTATGCCCGTGATGTATATATGACCGACAAAGAAAACACCTTGGTCAACAATCTGGCTGTAGGTCTTTATGGACAGATGGAAGCTAAAATCGCAAGAGGTCTTGATGTTGTCGGCGGCCTACGTCTGGACAACACGAAATACCTAAAGAAGGCAAGATTCAATCAAACGGTCTATGACGAGCTGGGGCTCTCGACCGATAATGGGATCAACACTTTTCAGATACAGCCGCGTGTGCAGTTCAACTGGGATATCAATGAGGAGAAGAAAAATATCATCCGTTTTGGCGCGGGTATATTTGGTTCGGCTCTCAACCCGTATTCAATGCTAAATAATATGTTGTTTGATGGTTCACGCATAGCTGGTGTGGATATCACAGATCCGACATTAATTCCTAAGCCAAATTTCGCAAGCTATCGCAAGGACCCCGATACAGCTCCAGGACGCGAACTGCTGGACAATCCGAAGATCGAAAAATTGGTCACAATCAATACTAATAGTAAAGATGTGAAAGTGCCGACTGTATATAAAGCCAATATTTCCATCAATCACTTTTTTACACCTTCGCTACGCATCGGTTTAAGCGCTTACGGAACTTGGGGTCGCAACAATTATATGTATGTAGATCGCAACATGGTGGAAGACCCTTATTTTAGATTGACTGCCGAGGGTAACCGTGGGGTGTATGTTCCGGCATCCAGCATCAACACGACAAATGGTGCCGCCAACTGGACCAATAGCCGTAAAACCAAACAAATAGGCCGCGTACTGGAAATGAACAGTGAGGGAAAAAACAATTCTTACACGGTTGTACTAGACGGAACTTATCGTTATTATAAGGACGGTCAGATCACGATGTCTTACACTTGGAACGATACAAAAGACAATACCTCCTATAACGGTAATGTTGCCAACTCTGCCACCCTTTCCCTGATGGTCAAAGATGATCCTCGCGACTTGAGTACGATGACTTATTCGGACAATCAATTCCGCCACAAAGTCGTCTTTTATGGCACCATGCCATCATTATGGGGTGTTTCGATGGGTTTACGTTTCAGCGGAATTGCAGGAACACGCTATTCTTTAGCGGTCAATGGGAATGTCAACGGTGATTTTGTAAATTCCAACGATCTTGCCTTCGTATACGATCCAAATAACAAAAACACCCCCGATTACATCAAAACCGGCATTCAAGCTATTTTAGACGATCCAAATGCAGAGCAAAGCATCAAAAAATACATCAATGGAAACCTCGACCGCATAGCTGAACGTAACGGTGGTATCAACGGTTTTTACGGCGTATTTGACTTGCACTTGGCCAAAAATCTAAAAGTTTACAAGAAACATGGCATTGAAGCTTCGATAGACATTTTCAATGTAGCCAACCTTTTGAAAAAAACTTGGGGTGTAGGACACAATCTGGGTAAGCAAAATCTATATGCCATCAAAAGCTTTGATGCAACGAGTCAACAATATATTTATAATATGAGTTCAGGTGTTGGCGTATCTAACTTAAATGGTAACCCTTATCAAGTACAATTAGGCCTGAGATATGCATTTTAAGTCATTCAGACTATAGAAAACGCAGCGAGCCATTTCTTTCAGAGAAAATGGCTCGCTGCGTTTTATCGGATCCCATCTATTTTTCCTCAATACCAAAACAATGTGGTGGTTTAATTACAGTTAACTGTGCCGAGTTCTTTTCCTCTTTGACGGGAAATACAATCTTCAGACGCCCTTTTGTTCCCTGCCATTTTGGCCCAACCTGTAGAAGTCGAACCGCTTCATCAAAGAGCGACTGATCCGGTTGTCCTTCGGCACTAATATCGGTAGGCACTCCATTATTGTCAATCGTAAAATTGACAATAATCTCTCCTCCTCTAACGGAGGCCATCAAGTTTTTATTGAGATACTGTTCAAAAGTCTTCCAGCCTTCACGGGGTGTTGCATCACCTCCGTCCAACAAAGGCTCAACAGATACCCTATTTTCAGGCTCACTCAACTCAACATCTGTCGTACGCTCAGCCTTACCGTTAAAGTGTTTAAAATATAGCAGAGCCAACAAAGTCACAAAAAGTACCCCCGCAGTGGCACCGATCGCCAAACGCTGCCAAGTAAAATACTGGGCATGCCTTGTTGCGATTGTATCTTCGACTCGTCGATTAAGACGCTGCTGCAATAGGCTCAATTGCCGGGCATCCACGCCATTTTGCAATCGGTAACCATCGATAGCATCTTGTAAAAAAGGATCGTCCAATGCCTCACGCTCCAATTGGAACATTTCCTCTTTACTCATCAAACCATGGATATAATTATGTATCCGTGATAATTGATAATTATTTTCCATTTTCTTTCCTTTCCATGCAGATTTTTAAATTGCGCTTTCCATTCTGAATAGCACTCTTGACCTTATTCAAATCATATCCGGTCAAATCTGCAATATCTTTATAACATTTTTGCTCTAGATAAAACAAACGTACACATTCTTGTTGCTCACGGTTCAGAGTTTGCATACAGCCTTCCAGTTTTTCAAAATCTCTTTCTTCCCACTTGGCTTCACTGGCATCATTGAGCTTTTGTTCGCTTTCAAGCAAATTGTCTTCAATATCAACCTGCGTTGTCCGCTTATCTTTACGTAATTGCATAAGGCAATAATTCTTGCTGTAAACGTGCAACCAGCTCTTAAAATTATCGACTTCATATTGACGTAGCTTCTGAATCAGTTCTTCAAATATCTGCATGACCGCATCCTGACTACGATCGGGGTCTTGTAAGTATTTGAAGCACAAACCATAAAGCAAAGACATATAGGGTGAATATAATTTCCCCAGTGTAGACAAGTCACCACTTGTTTTATAGTGTTGTAGAAGCTCTTTTTCGTTCATGCGCAAATCATTCACCTTAATGATGATTTAAGATACGGATTTCCACAAATAAAAAAAGAAGATGCCACAAATTATCGATAAACAAAAAACCGTCCCCATATTGAAATGGAGACGGTCAATAAAAATATATTATGAATTACGGATCTAATTCCCTTGTTTCCAATTGTATCGGAGGGTAACGCCATAGGTTCGCGGATCGGCAACCACTCCGGCGTATTGCCCATAACTTCCCGGCGCGGCCAGCAGCTGCTCGTAGTAATCTTTATTGGTTAGATTTCTGCTCCACACAAACACTGAAATACCATTTGATCCTCTAAAGCCAAGTCTTGCGTTCAAGACCGAATAGGCATCAATGTTTAGGTACTGGGATGGAGAGGAACTGGACGAGAATTTAGAACGATGGAATAGGTCGGCGCCCAAAAAGTAAGATCCATTGATTCCAATCAGCTTTCCACTTTTATTCGCTTCGCCACCCAATGACCAAGACCACTTGGAAACACCTGGAAGGACACCACCAGAAATGTCTTTAAAAGCCTGAGCTCCGCCTACCTCTTCTAAGGGAACAGGCGCATTGGTAAATTTGACATATTTGGCATCTGTGTAGGCAAGTGCCCCATTCAGTCGTAGAAAATGTCCAATATTGATATTTCCATCCAGTTCAATACCTTTTACACGCACTTTTTCGGCATTGGCCAGATAACCGCGGTTCACTCCTGGTTCGGGCGTCTGCACCTGGGTCTGATAGTCTTTGATATCCGTTTGGTAAAAAGTCAGATTGAGCAATGAATTGCGTGTCGGATTTGTTTTTACACCGATTTCCTTGTGACGGACAGCTTCGGGTTTGACTTCAGCAAGATCCAGAAGCACCGCTCCGTTGGCTGTAGGCAATCCACCCACGTTGATACCTACGGGTTTATAGCTTATGGAATAGGTTGCATATGCGTTTATCTTCGGATTGAAACGATATCTTGCAGAAAGCTGACCTGAGAAATTGTCTGCATCGGCATTGACATCAAATGTCTGATTGGTATACACACCATTTTTAAGTGCTAGCAATGCCGGATCGGATGTTTGCAAGCCACCATAGGTTTGCCTATCATAGTTAGCTACCTTTTTATCATAGTTGTAGCGAAGACCCGGCAGGATATGTAATTTTGGGGTCACTGCCCAATCGATCTGTGTGTAGGCAGCTAAGCTTGTGCTTTTAATTCCATAAACGGTCTTGATTCCAAAATTGTCAAATAATCCCGGTGTTTGCCATAAAGCACTCGTCGAGCTTTTTTGAAAACGCCAAAAGGCAGATCCCGTTTCTTCGGTATGTACGGGATCTGTACCGAGATCCTGCCACAGACCAAATAACCCAACAACGCCGCTGACCTTTTCACTGATTTTTCCAGAGTATCTAAATTCCTGTGACCATTGATTATGGACGGAATTACCTGCTGAAACCGTGTATACCGGAAGTCCCAAGTAATCGCGGTCATTGAGTGGAACCCATGTCCATGTCCGCCACGCAGAAGTTGAGGTCAGTGTCCCTTCACCAATCTTAATATCGGCATTCAACGCCACACCGCCCAATTTATTATCAGCTTTGGATTGTGTGTCCAGATCGATCTTACGTTCGAAAGCACTTTTATACGGGAGTTCGTAACCGAGATCCTTGATAATTGCATCGAACTGTCTATAGTCTGCACGCTGTGTCTTTACAACTCCTGCAACAGCCCAACCATAACCATCCGGTTTCTGTGAAGATACATCACCGGAAAGCACCAGTTTGATATTTTCAGTTGGGGTAAAAAGCAATTGCCCTCTAAAGCCAAGGTTGTTAATATCATTAATCTTTCTATTGGTATGTACATTGAACAAATTGCCATCGCGCTGTGTTCCTGAAAAGGAAGCTCTTGCGGCTAGGTTTTTAGCTAGAGGTCCGGATATGGAAGTTTTTGCCTGAATAAACCCCTGGTTCCCGTAACTCACTTCTACATTAGCCTCGGGTGTAAATTGAGGCAGACGTGAAGTGATATTAAAAGCACCTGCAGTTGTATTTTTTCCAAAGAGTGTACCTTGGGGACCACGCAGAACTTCGATTTGGTCGATATCAATAAAGTCTAACCAAGTTGCCGCAGGACGGGCAATGTATACACCATCAAGGTAAAATCCGACTCCCGGATCGATTCCATCATTGGTCAGACCATAAGTAGAGCCCAGCCCGCGTATATTCAATGTTGTATTGCGTGCGTTCGAAGCATAGAGTTGAACGGTTGGAACCAATTCTTTCAAACGATTTACGTTAAATGCACCTGCATCTTCCAATGCTGCTCCACGAATAATCGATACAGGAATAGGTACATCCTGCAATTGCTCTTTACGCCGGCGTGCTGTGACCACCACTTGATCCAACGCTTCCAAGCGCGGTGTAAGCTCAATTACAGCAGGAGAATGATCTACGACGATATGCCGGGTTTGATAACCGACAATAGACACGATCAATGAAAACGGTAATTTTTGTCCCGTGACAAACTGAAAAACACCTTTACTATCGGTTTTCACCTGGTGAGTCACGGCCTCCAGCTGAACAGTTACACCCTGCAAAGGTTCTTTTGTTACAGCGTCAATTACTGTCCCTGTTAATGAGGCATTTATAATAGGTTTTGGATTTTCAACTTGCGCATAGGTATGGTAGGAACCAGTTAAAAGTAAGCTAAAAATGACGCTAATTCGAAAAATAGCATTTTTTTTCATAAATTTATTCAGTTTAATGGTGAATCTAAACAAGTGCCAACGCCAATCGATACTTGCTTCATTGTTAAAACTTTGTAAAAGGGAAGCCTCGGCTTCCCTTTTCTAATATAAGAGAGTGTAAGAGAGAAATTTTAACAACACATTCGTTCCCGATAAATTATCAGGGCTACTAGAGATACTTCTGCCGAAGCAACCAATAAACTTGTTTTTGAAGAGTAATTTTGTTTCATTCTATTTAAATTGTTATTTTTTGTTTGCCTTGGTATAAACTCATCTTTACCTCCAGACCTATTGGCCTTTAAATCAGATAACGATACAAATATATAAATATTTTTCAAAAGACTACTAATTTGATAGATTTTATGATATTTTTTTTAATTAGCACCCTAAACACTCATTTAAAGGAATTTACATTAAAAAAATAAGTGTTTCCTCCGAAATGAAAAAATGTTACATTCCCCATCGTTACGACCCAGCACTCCATCGAAAATTAAAAGTATATCCCCCCTCTTTATAGGAATCGATAATCTGCATCGAGGATTAGAAAAGTCGGATCATCAGGTCATCTAATGAAAAACAAACTCAAGGATAATGGAAGCATTAGAAGCCATAAGATACAACTTAGTGTTTTTGAAATCGGAACAGCAGCGACAGGAGACCGCTATGTGGCAGAAATAATCGGTTGTTTTTGCTCGCTTAAAGCAAGTGAAATGCCTATTAAAACAAGGAGGACAGACAGGTATACTGTCTCGCATAAAAAGGTAACGGCTCCTTCGATCAGGCTGCCCATAAAGGCTTATCGAAGAAACCGTTAAGACACGATTGCGTTAGCGAAATAGCACCAATGCGATCAATAAGGTAATGATGACATTAAAGGTCTGTGCAATCAGGAAAGCATATAGTGGCTTCTTGTTATCTTGCACAAAGAGATCTTTAAAGTTCGTTTCAAGACCGATTGATGTAAACGCTAGTGTAAACCAAAGCCCTTGTAAATTTTTCAGGCTCCCTTTGACAGCATCAATCTTTTCCGGAGCGACAACAAAAGAAAATAACAAGGAGGCCAATACAAAACCCAGCACAAATTTCGGGAAACGTTCCCAGATAATTTTCAATGTCGGTTTATCGCGCTTGGTTTCATCATCAACAGATTTGCTATAGGTCCAATAAATACTAATGGCAAAAGCAGCCAGCCCGAGTAGTACGTTTTGTGAAAACTTCACAATGGTACTGATCTCTAAAGCCCTTTCGCCGACCAAGGAGCCTGATGCAACAACTGCTCCGGTCGTATCAATACTTCCTCCAAGCCAGGCGCCAGTAACTTCTTGCGACAAGCCCATCCACTCTGCCATATAGGGCATAAAAATCATCATTGGAATTGCGGTAATCAAGACCAAAGAAATTACGTAGGATAGTTTTTTGCTATCACCTTTGATCGCTCCCGATGTTGCTATTGCAGCGGAGACGCCACAAATAGAAACCGCACTCGACAACATCAGGGACATCTCTTTATCAATCTTTAATTTTTTACAGATCCAGAATGCAAAATACCAAACAGACAGCACGACTGCCAATGCCTGCACAAGCCCAAGCAATCCTGCTTTGAGAATATCTCCGAAGATTACCGTAGTCCCTAGCAGAATTAGACCGATTTTGACATACAGTTCTGTACTTAACGTTTCCTTGAACCAATCAGGCAGTTTAAAGCAGTTGCTGATAACCAGGCCAATGATCAAACTAAAAATTACAGCTTCTAGATTATATTCTTTAACCGTTGCGTTTCCGGCTAGGATCAAAGCAACTACGGTCAGGATAAATACGACAGGAAAGACAACCAGTAAATATTTTACAGGTTTCCTCAAAAGGAAAGCGCCCACTATTGCGGTAACAAACACAAAAATAAACTGCTCAAAAAGCTTTATTAAGTTTGTCGGGTCTAAAATTGTAGAGCGGAGTTCAGCAGCACTGCCCCACGAAAATTGAGGTACTGGCGCAACGATTCCTGAAAGCGCGAGAAAGATGGTAGCAATCCCCAAAATGACGACTACCCAGTCTTCTGTAAATGCAAACGATCTTGAAGATGTCATATAATGGTTAGGGTTTAAAAGGTTAAATTTAACATAATTACCCTGACTTTTAAGGATTGTAACACAAAAATGGCCGAAGATCTCTCTCCGGCCATCAACCAAAACCAATAATCTATTATCAATCAAAAACAATATTTATTCTCTTCTATCAATCTTTTTGCGATTCGCTGACGTGCATCTTTCACGTTAAATGGCTGTGCTTTTGTAAATCTGCGTAAGCCAACCAACATCATATTCAGTTCATCACCTTCACCAAACGAATAAAGTGCTTCTTTACCAGCAGCATTGATTTTATCAATTGCTCCATACAGGTATATTTTCGCCATATCTGTTGCATATTCAGCTTTCTCAGCGTCTGTATGTACCAATTTCTCTGCACGCAACAACACCGATTCAGTGATATATACATAGCCGATAATATCCGCAATATTCATGAGGATTTCCTCTTCTTTGGAAAGAGACATCATCAATTTTTGAACAGCTGCTCCTGCGATCAATAATCCTGCTTTTTTCAGATTTGCAACGATTTTCTTTTCTGCAGCAAAAGGTGCATCATCTTCATCACCGAAATCCGGGATAGCCAAAAGCTCTCCGGCTACAGCCTGTGCAGGTCCCATCAGATCCAATTCACCCTTCATGGCCCGTTTTAATAACATGTCCACGACAAGTAACCTATTGACTTCATTGGTTCCCTCAAAAATTCGGTTGATCCGCGAATCACGGTAAGCACGTTCCATCGGCGCATCTGCCGAGTATCCCATTCCCCCATAAATCTGTACCCCTTCGTCAACCACATAATCCAACATCTCCGAGCACCAAACCTTAATAATAGCACACTCTATTGCAAACTGCTCAACGGATTTTAGTTTTGCTTTTGCCTCATCCATCCCACCGGCAATCAACGCATCATAGGCATCGTCGATATTTTGACCCGCGCGATAGGAAGCAGACTCAACAGCAAACAAACGTGTTGCCATCTCGGCCAGCTTATATCGGATAGCACCGAATTTAGAAATCGGTAGATTAAACTGTATACGTTCATTGGCGTACTGCACGGCATGATTGATCACCATACGTGCTGAACCAATTGTAGCAGCCCCAAGTTTAATACGACCTATATTGAGAATATTTACAGCGATCTTAAATCCATTTTCACGATCAGAAAGCATATTTTCTACAGGAACTGGACAATCATTGAAGAAAATTTGGCGTGTAGATGATCCCTTGATGCCCAATTTATGTTCTTCGGGGTTCATAGTAATTCCACCAAAATCTTTCTCAACGATAAATGCGGTCAAATTTTTATCATCATCGATTTTTGCAAATACGATAAAGATATCTGCAAATCCACCATTCGTAATCCACATCTTTTGTCCATTGATCAAATAATGTGTTCCTTCTGCATTTAATTTTGCCGAGGTACGGCCTGAGTTTGCATCCGATCCAGCATTGGGCTCAGTCAAACAATACGATGCCTTCCATTCGCCAGTAGCAAGCTTCGGAATATACTTTGCCTTTTGGGCATCATTGCCATAATATAGAATAGGCAGGGTACCTATTCCCGTGTGGGCCGACAGTGCGACTGCAAAGGAAAAACCGCCTCCTACGGCATCGGCAACAAGCATAGAGGTATTAAAATTTTTACCAAAACCACCATACTCTTCAGGGATAGAAACACCCAGCATCCCCAGTTCACCAGCTTTATCCATCAAGCTGGGCATAAGCCCTTCTTCTTGCGCATCAATACGGTCAAGCTTATTCAGCACTTCTGTATCCAGAAAATCCAAACAAGTCTGACGAATCATTTTCGCTTCTTCATCGAATTCCTCTGGAATAAAAACTGCAGTATAGGGAGTCTCTCTAATAACGAACTCTCCGCCTTTAATTGCTTTATTTTCGCTCATTGTTTTTTAAGATTGAAGGGAGATCAACGTATTGTTGTTCAGTTTCTGATCTCCAATATTTTTAAATACTTCTATTCGCTATGAGATCGACACCCCATATTTTAATGATATCGTTATTCTTAAATGCTGCATTTAGTCCAATAACTCAAAAATACCAGCTGCCCCCTGACCCGTTCCCACACACATGGTGACCATGCCGTATTTTTTCCCTCTGCGTTTCAGCTCATGTAGGATCTGAACAGTCAATTTAGCACCGGTACAACCGAGCGGATGCCCTAATGCGATAGCACCACCATTGACATTTACCTTCTCTTCGTCTAATCCAAGCTCCCGAATAACCGCAAGGGACTGGGAAGCAAACGCCTCATTTAATTCAAAAAGATCAATATCTTCTTTTTTAAGTCCTGCTCTTTCCAAAGCCTTGGGGATTGCATAGATAGGACCGATTCCCATAATACGAGGTGGCACCCCTGCTACTGCAAAGCTCACAAGTTTTGCTATAGGCTTTACACCAAGCTCCTTCACTTTAGCTTCGGACATCACCAATACAAAGGCAGCACCATCGGATGTCTGGGAAGAGTTCCCCGCCGTGACCGAACCATTTGCTGCAAAAACTGGCTTCAATTTCCCTAAAGCCTCCAGGGAAGTATCGGCCCGAGGACCTTCATCTGTGTCAACAACATATTCACGCGTTGCAATCTTACCGTCTTTCAGATAAATCTCTTTTACAGTGATCGGCACAATACCATCTTTCAAATGACCATTTTGAATGGCTGCAACTGCCTTTTGATTCGACTTAAGGGCAAAAGCATCCTGATCTTCGCGTGAAACATTGTAATCTTTGGCTACAGCTTCAGCAGTCAATCCCATACCCCAATACCAGTCGGGATGCTCTTTTGCCACAACAGGATTAGGCACAATCTTCCAACCTCCAAAAGGCATTCCGGACATCACCTCTACACCACCGGCAATGATAACATCTGCCATCCCAGTCTTGATCTTTGCGACCGCTGTTGCAATAGTCTCCAAACCTGATGCGCAGTATCGATTAACGGTTACTCCGGGCACTTTATCCGTATCTAGTCCCATCAAGGAAATGAAACGTGCCATATTGAGCCCTTGTTCAGCTTCTGGCATGGCATTTCCAACGATGACATCATCTATATCTTCTTTATTTAAATTCGGCACAGTGGATACAAGATGTTTGATAACATCCGACGCTAAATCATCCGCCCGCATAAAGCGAAATCCTCCTCGCGGTGCTTTGCCCACTGCTGTACGAAATCCTGCTACTATGTATGCTTCCATTATTTTTAATTTTAGTAGTGAGTTCTAGTTTCGCAAAGGTTTACCCTTTGTCAACATAAATTGAATCCTTTCGAGCGTTTTGCGTTCTGCACAGAGTTCAAGGAATGTTTTACGTTCGAGATCCAATAGATATTGTTCAGATACTTCTGTTGGAGAGGATAAGTTTCCACCACACATCACCCAACCTAATTTTTCTGAGATCTTGCGATCATAATCCGATATATAGTTACCCTCTCGCATCGACGAAGCTCCCACATACACAATTCCCAATCCCTGATTTCCTAAAACCTTGATATCGTTGCGTGGAGCTGGCTGTACATATCCCTCATCGGCCAATTCCAATGCCTTCGCTTTCGCATCTGCCAGCAGGCGGGCGCGGTTCATTGTAATGCCAAACTTATCTTTCTGCAAATAGCCAAGTTCATAGGCTTCATAAGCAGAAGTTGAAACTTTTGCCTGCCCAATTGTCAGAAATTTATCTTTCAGGGTATTTTGAACAATCTGATCCTCTTTAAACTCCTCTGAAGCCCGAAGGGTAAATTCTTTAGTTCCACCGCCACCAGGAATAACACCGACGCCCAATTCAACCAAACCCATATAGGTTTCTGCATGAGCCTGAACAAAATCGGCATGCATGGAGAATTCACAGCCTCCACCGAGCGTCATTTGAAAAGGCGCAACGACTACGGGAATTGAAGAGTAACGTAAGCGCATGGATGTATTTTGAAATGCACGGACGGCCATATTCAATTCATCAAAATCCTGTTCGACCGCCATCATGAAAATCATTCCGATATTGGCTCCAGCAGAAAAGTTTTTCCCATCATTGGACACCACTAAACCGCGATATTCCTTTTCAGCAAGGTCAATTGCTTTATTCAATCCCTGGATAACATCGCCACCAATGGTATTCATCTTGGTATGAAATTCACAATTAATGATACCATCGCCAAGATCAATAATAGAAACACCCGTATTTTTCCAGATTGTTTTACTTTCCCGAATGTGATCCAATACGATCAGATCTTCCGTGCCGGGAATAGCTTTATACGATTTGGTCGCAATATCATAATAGTGACGCACACCATTTTCAATTTTATAGAATGATTCACATCCCGCTTCCAACATTTCGTGTACCCAGGAAGCAACCTCCCCATCTTGACCTGGCAGTCGCTTTTCCTCCGCCTTAATTTTTGCTAAAGTCTCGCGAACACCTAGCGCATCCCATACTTCAAATGGTCCCAATTCCCAACCAAATCCGGCACGCATGGCATCATCGATCCGGAAGAAGTCATCCGTAATTTCGGGAACACGACGGGAAACATATTCAAACAATGGATAATGCATGGCACGGAAGAGTTCCGCCGCTTTATCGCTTCCTTGTTCGTATACCTTCATCCGCTTGCGGATATCCTCTACAGGCTTGGTGGCTTCCAAAGTAGCGGATTTCACTTTTTGCTGTGAACCAAATTCCAGTGTTTTTAGATTTAAAGACAAAATCTCCGAATTACCATCGGCAGCTTTTACTTTCTCATAAAAACCTTTTTTGGTTTTCTCACCCAACCAATTATTCTTTACCATCTTACTGATGAATGCAGGAAGCTGGAAAACGCCTTTAGCTTCATCTTCAGGCGCATTCTGCGCTAGCCCATTAGCAACATTCACCAGGGTATCAAGTCCTACCACATCGGCCGTACGAAATGTTGCAGATTTGGGATGTCCCATTGCAGGGCCAGTATATTTGTCGACCTCTTCCACTGTCAACCCAAGAGGTTCCACCAAATGAGTAACCGCCAACATCGAATAAACACCGATACGATTTCCAATAAACGCCGGTGTATCTTTACACAATACAACGGATTTGCCTAACATTTTATCGCCGAAGTAAAGAATAAAATCAACGACTTCAGGCTTGGTATGCGGAGTTGGAATGACTTCCAATAAAGGGAGATAGCGCGGTGGATTGAAGAAGTGCGTACCACAAAAATGATCTTTAAAATCATCACTTCTGCCCTCTGTCATTAAATGAATAGGAATACCCGAAGTATTGGAAGTAATCAATGTTCCGGGTTTGCGGAATTGCTCAACACGCTCGAAAACAGATTTTTTAACATCAAGCCGCTCTACAACAACCTCGATAATCCAATCCACCTGAGCGATATCTTTTAGATTATCATCAAAATTTCCTGTTTTGATAAGTCTGACAAATGACTTGCTATAAATTGGTGAAGGGTTTGTTTTTAAAGCCGTTTCTAGGGAGCTGTTGACAATTCGGTCCCGAACGACCTTACTCTCCAGCGTGAGACCTTTGGCTTGTTCCGCCGGGAGCAGTTCACGCGGAACAATATCCAACAGTAAAACTTCAACACCAATGTTAGCAAAATGACAAGCAATTCGCGAGCCCATAACACCCGAACCGAGAACTGCCACTTTTCTAATATTTCTGTTCATCATAACATATTTAGTATGCACTTCTGTACATTTGGTTTAACTTCTAGACGATTACCTCTTCCTTGTAGCTCGTTGCTAGCTCATTGAGCTTTGCTAAAGAAGCAATCAATTGATCACGTTCATTTTCTGAAAAATTATCCGCTAGATATTGATTGAAATTACGGACCACATCTTTGGCAATTCTTCTTTTCTCCCGACCTAATTCAGTCAGGTACACTTTTACAGATCTTTTATCCGTTTCACTAGTTTCGCGGTAAATAAATCCCAATGATTCCAAATTATTCAACACCCGAGACAAACTAGTTGTTTTAACTCCCGTCAAATTTGCAATCTGAGAAACAGGCGTACCTTCTTTATGAATATTAATCAAAATATAACCTGCAGCCTGGGTAAAACCGTACTGTGAAGCAATTTGATTATATTTATTGGCAATTGTCTGCCAGCCTGTTTTTAAAAAATAGTCGATTGTCTGATTTTGGTTCATAAGCGTACTCACAAGCTATTTATTATGCTTGCATAACAAATATACTAGTTCGTAATTAGAATAACAAGCTCGAAAATATAAATTTTGTCATTTATTCGTCAGTATGGATCTGCCTCTATCTTTCCGGTCCACCCACCAGTAATGTGAAATGTGGAAAACTTTTAAACACTGAAATACAGCACAATAAAACAAAACACAAAACTTTTATTAACAAGTTCTGTTTAATAATCAAAATTAATTCCGTTAACTTTGTCCCGAACAAACATCAACATCGTATGGCTTTAGTAAACATACCTCGCTTGGACTTGCTACATTATACACAAGGAACCCAAGAACAACGAAATCAATTTATTCAAGATATTGGCAAGGCTTTTAACGAAACAGGCTTTGTAACGATTGCTAATCATGGTTTAATAAAAGAACTGATTGAGGAATTATATCAAGTAGTTCCTGAATTTTTTGGTTTGCCGACCGAGACAAAGGAAAAATATGAATTTCCGGAACTTGCAGGTCAACGTGGCTATACAGCAAAGGGAAGAGAAAAAGCCAAAGATTCGAAGACCCCAGACTTAAAAGAATTTTGGCAACGTGGTCAAACGATCGTTGGTGAAGAATATTCCAAAGTTGATTTTCCAGATAACCCTGAAGTAACTGAAATTCCCCGCTTTAACGGTGTTACAGCTGAAGTTTATAAAAAGTTAGAGGATACGGGCCGCGACCTGTTGAAGGCAATTGCGACCTACCTTGATCTGGAAGAAAATTACTTTGAAAAATTTGTTATCAATGGTAATTCTATTCTGCGTGCGATCCATTACTTCCCAATCAGTGATCCCGATGCCTTAGCTCCTGACGCTGTACGTGCAGGCGCCCACGAAGATATCAACCTCATTACCTTATTGATCGGTGCTAGCGCAGATGGACTTGAAGTATTGACAAAAGATGGTGAATGGTTTCCTATTAAAGCTAAAGGTGAAGATATCGTTATTAATGTAGGCGATATGTTGCAACGTTTGACCAATAATAAGCTGAAATCAACGACACACCGCGTTGTAAATCCTCCACGTGAAAAAATGGGCACTTCTCGTTTTTCTATTCCATTCTTTTTGCACCCAAAATCTTCCATGAGCTTAGCTTCCCTAGACTCTTGTATCGACGCAGAACATCCAAAAGTCTACGAAGACTATACTGCTGGTCAGTATCTGGATGAACGCTTAAGAGAAATCGGATTAAAAATGTAACACTTACCATCATTTAATTTGGATTAAATGCTCGGAACAGTATAAAAGGTAAAGGCCGCTCTTTAAGATCGGCCTTTACCTTTTTCGGATCGTTAAACTATTTCAATCGATAACCGACGCCAACATTCATAAAAATATTATGTAAACCAAAACTGATGCTTTCAAATCCGGTTTTCATAATATTATTGAAGCCATAGTCAAACTGCGCTAAGGCAAAAAACTTTTTATCGATCGCATAGCGGGCTCCCAAACTCATGCCAACATCAATACTCCTGACACTCTCCGCGAAGTCATAATCGGCATTATCCACAACAATTTTATTTCCTGTAGGCTGTTCATGCCTAAGGTACCCATTGTAGGCCTCACCATAGAACTCCTTTTTCACCGCGAAGGAGATATACGGACCTGCCTGTACATTCCAACGATCTGAAAGCTGATAGGTCGCCTGAATAGGAACAGACAGATACAGATTATGCACTTTGGTTGTAATATCTCCTGTATAATATCCTCTAAGCTCCTCTTTGGAATCGTTCACTGCGTTGAAAGTCGTTTTGTATCCTTTGACACTCGCCTTGGTATCCATCCCCTTTCCTTCGAAAGTTAACCCCAAGGATACTCCCCATTTGGGATCAATATGATAATTTGCTCTTGCTCCCACAAAAAAAGGAACATTAGGATTATAACTTTTAATTTTTCTGATTTCACGCGGCAACGATAGCGGTGCCGCCCCGCCTATCTTACCGCCCACCATTACATCGAAGTCTAATTTACTTTCATCCGCAGTATTTTCTTGCGCATGGGCGATAGATCCGATCAAAACCATCGCAGTAAGTGCGATTGTATATTTTATCATTTTCATTATTTCTTCGTTACAATTTTGAGATCATCTACCGTTAATTTGCTTCCGACGGCCCCAATAAAATTATCACCATATTTACTCGACGACATCACAATAGCGATGCTGTAGTCCAGGTTAGCTACATCAGCATCACTTACTGTAGCGGTGTATTTAAACGGCAATGTAAACTTAACAAAGCCTCCTGCCGCTGTTGCGCCACCATTTTCCAACCGGGCGATAGCCACAATGCTTGGATCTTTTAGAATATTGTGCCCCGTCAAATAGGACACTTTCTTCTTTGGATCAGGTTCGGAATCCATCAACTGCTTGCGATTATAAAACACGGCATAGATATCGCAGGAATCTTTGGTATTCACAGGTTTCATGTTTTCATCGGTCACGTTCGCACCAGGACTATATTTATAGTAACCTTCCAGCGCTAGGGGTATCTGGTTGAAAGGAAGACCAAACTGGGTCGCCGACAGTGGATCTGTTAATACTGGACCGGTGTCAAATGTTCCGATAAACAGGTTTCCTGCTGCAATAGGTTTTTTAAACATCGCTCCAAAAGCACCAGTCAGCTTCGTCTCCAATAAAGCTGCTTTTGTTCCTGAATGTGCATCTGAAGTCGTTTTGGTCGGATATGATTCAGGTTCCTTTGCTCCTCCTCCTAAACTCAGTGTTAAGGAGAAACTTGGATTTCCAGAAGCCCAATTGTAGAAATCCTGACCATCAATTTTATTATAAAAAATGGTGTATTTATCGTCTTTATCAATCGCTATATCCTCAAAACCATACTCCGTTGGCACAAATCCACCATCAGTTTTGACAATTTTAATTAGATAGTTCTTTGTAAACTGACGATCTTCGGACGTAACCTTATAATACACTCCATTTTTCAGTAATTGATCGACAAGGGCCTGATCAATGTTCTGCGTTCCGGCAGGCATTTTCAAAGAATCCTTTAAAAGTTCGATGGAGGCTCCGGGAGTCAGATCAAAAGTCATATTCAACTTGGTCAGATCATCAATATTGGGTTGAAGATAAAGCGTAACTTGCGTATTTGAGATAACTGGATTCAGCAAAAAGACATCTTCATCTGCATGAACCCCAACAATATCTGCTTCCATATTGAGCGCTTCTTCCTTTATACAACTTCCCAAGCTGAAAAGAAGCATAAAACAAATTACCCACGAGTAATTTCGTGTCCGTTTCATAAAAATAATATTTAGTGTAAATTTAAAGATCAATGTTATTGAGCAATACATTGATTTGACAAAGCTACCATTCCTAGCCCCAAAAAGAGTCAAGTTAACGCCTTTTTCTTACCAGGCAACTAATTCTTTACACGTAAAGTAACCTAGAGTCCGCGGATTTCTTGCTTGATCTTACCGGGTAGACTTTCCATAATCAGTTGATAACTATGCAAAATCAATTCCTCCAGTTTTCTATCATCAAGTTCTCGATTGGCAATAACGGTATTCCAGTGTTTTTTATTCATATGATACCCCGGAAGTACCGTATGTTCATACCTTTCACGCAGCTCAATCGCTCGCTCAGGATCACATTTCACATTAAACCGTAATTCATCAATCTGATCTAGCCCGACCAATAAAAAAATCTTACCGCCAACCTTAAATACCAATGTATCCGGACCAAATGGTGTTTCTTCCATGACAGGCCCAATAGATAAACAATATTCTCTCAGATCTTCAATATTCATATTTTTTTGTTTTAATTATCTGCTAAATAAAGCCGAATGCCCACCATAAACTGGACAATAATCTATATAAAGCTAACAAAAAAACAGCGGGTCGTTTTACTTTATTTTTCTAGCAGCATCTGGATTTCTCTTTGAATTTCCGCTCCTTTATCAGCATTATACCATTTTTGAATCTCTTCTTTAATTTCGGAGAAATCTACTTCTTTTTCTTTCAGGTTCAAAAACAGTTGCTGACATGCTTTTGGTCTTGGCCCCCAGACAGCCAGATCTTGTCCAGCTTCATTACGGATCACTAAAATCGGAATAGATTTCCCACCGTTGGTTAGATAAGAATCAATCAGGAAGGGGGCACTGTCACGCAGTTGGATATCTACCGTGATATTGGGATTTTTAGAGGCCATTTTAACGAGCATCGGCACTGAATGTGCCGCGTCCCCACACCAAGGTTCAGTGATAATGATCCATTGTTGCTTTTCAGTAATGGACTCAACAAACTGTTCAAAAGTCGCCGTTGGTTCAAAGCGTTTTAACCAGCGTCCCATTCTTGTCCAGTTCATTTTGGTATACTGATAATATTCATCATCTTGATAGGCTGGGTGATTCTCAGGATGGTTTAAGATATCTTCGAATTGTTGCAAATAATTTTCAAACGTCATAACATCAAATTTGTGCAAAGGTAAATTTTACTTCCAACTTTCTCAAAAAAACCAAGGCAAACAATCTGTATTGAATGCAATAAAAAACATCCTCTCCTCTACCTCATATACCAAAGATTTTACATTCAGAAAAGATATTTTACATTTATTAACGATTAAGTAAATTATATTTGAAAGATACAACCCGTACATGAAAAGATTAGTTCAATTAATACTTTTACTATTTATCATTATCAACAGTGCTTACTCCCAAATAAACATCAAAGGGAGGATTCTAGATAAAGCAGATGATAAACCGCTTACCAATGCTTCAATTATTTTATTGAATCGCGATTCAGTTCTCCGTTATTTTAACCGAGCCAACGAGGAGGGAAAGTTCCAGGTAAAAAATATCAAACCGGGAAGCTACATTATTTTGGCCACTTATCCCAAGTTTGAACTCTATAGTGATACCATCCAAATCGCAGACAAAGATCTCGACTTACATGATATTAAAATCAATTCTCAAAAAAATGTCCTGCAGGAGGTAATTGTTACCCGTCGTCTTCCAATTACACTGAAAGGTGACACCATAGAATATGATGCAGCGAGTTTTGCAACAGAAAAGAATGCCAAGTTAGAAGATTTACTACGTCGTCTTCCCGGTTTCACGGTTACCGGCGATGGAAGTATCACGGCCCAAGGAAAATCCGTACAGAAAGTGTTTATCGATGGGGAAGAATTTTTTGGTTATGATCCCAAAATAGCCATTCGAAATGTACGGGCAGATGCCGTTGACAAGGTGCAGCTCTATGAGAAAAAATCCGAGGAAGCGGAGCTGTCAGGCATCGATGATGGCGTAAGGATCCAAACCGTTAACGTAGTCCTTAAGGAGAAAGCCAGAAAGGGTATCTTTGGGAACATGGAGGCATTGGCGGGATCCAAAGGATTGTATGCTGGAAATCTCTTTGCAGCCAAATTCAATAAGACTGAGCGCATTGGCATCACGGGCAGTCACAATAACATGGGCAGTTCAAGTGGTCGTGAAGGTTCTTTACGAATGAACAACCAAATTACAGGCGAACCATTGAATACAAACCTTGGTGCTAACTATGAAAATCAGTTCTTCAAAAAGGCCCTAAAGGTAAACGCCAACTATGGTTATGACAACAACAGCAACAAGAACCACTCAGAGACTTACAATAAAAATGTGCTACCTGACCAATCCATTCAGGAAAAAAACAGTAAAAACGATAGCGAGAGACATAGCCGAAGTAATGGTCTCAGGTCGAACCTCAGCATGCGGCTGGATTCCACACAAAATATGGAACTCCAATCGAATGCCAACTGGGCAAGCAACACGAGTCAAACGTATACAGACAGCAAAACAGGCGATGATTCGGGAAATCCGATCAGCGACTTTAGGGAAAACAATCAATCGAACTCTTCAAGCTCGAACAGTAATTTTCGCTTAAATTATAGAAAACGGTTAAAAGCGGGACGTTCTTTAAACCTGATGGTCGGCAACAATCACAAAGAATCAGATTCAGAAAGTAAAGTCAATTCACGAACTTATTTCTACAAAACGGGGGATAGCACAATTATCAACCAAACTCGACATGGCCGGAATAAAGGCAATGACTTCAATTCTTCGATCAACTTCAATAACCGGATCAACGACTATATCAATCTGGCTTTCGGCTACAGCTTTAATCATTCGAAGAATACAAATACCCAAAATTCGATTGACAATATCACACAAAAGTTTGATTCATTATATTCTCAAAACCAGATCGACAATAACACCAATCAGGGTGTTAATGTGCACTTTTCCTATCGCAAAGAAAAGTTGGAGATCAATTTTTCCAACCGTACATTCTACAAGAATCAGAAGTTAAATGATAGTTATAGATCAATCGATCTTGCTCGTAATTTTTGGGACAACAATTTAAATGTTGATGCCAATTACCGTATTTCAAATAGTAGAAATATACGTTTAGCCTATCAAAGTTCCAATATCATTCCATCGTTTGACCAGCTACAACCACTACAGCCCCAGACCAATCCTTTATTTCAACAAGTTGGTAATCCCGACCTAAAACGCGCGGTGAACAATAATATTTCGGCCAATTATAATGCATTCAGTTTATTGAAAGGAACAAATATTAATATCAACGGGAACTTGTCATTTGTTAACAATCCTATTGTCAACAAAACAACCATACTTGACAATTCGGCTCAAATCAGTTCTTATGAAAACCTATCGGGTAAATCCAACTGGAATGGCGGTCTGAATATCAATCATATGCAGCCATTGGCCAATCGACGTATCAATTTTAACAAAAGTGCAAACGTTAGATTTAACAACAGCTACAGCTACACCAAATTTGAAGGCGGACAATCCGGCGGCGAGTTTCTGCTCAACAATGCAAAAAACACCAACTTTGGCCTAGGTTCAAGCTTAAATGAGCAAGATTCAGAAGGATTTGATTTCGACCTTTCCGCAAATGCCGGCTTTAATATCCAGCAAAATTCGATCAACACGCAATACGACGCAACAAGTTTTCAAGGTGGGACCTCGGCCTATGTCAAATACTTTCTACCGAAGAAGTTTAATATCATGGCAAACATATTCTATAGCTATGCAGGCCCCACGAAACTCTATAAGAAATCAATCAATCAATTTTATACCAATATCGAATTGGAGAAAAAAGTACTGAAGGATGAGAGCATGACACTCAGCTTAAAGGCCTTTGACCTTTTCAACACTTTTAATAACACACGTCGCAATTCGAGTGACACCAATTACTCCGAATCTGTCCAACAGGTATTGACACAGTATTTTTTGGTGGGTATAAAATGGGATTTTAATAAATATTTAGGAAAAGGAAATGATTAAAAAAATATATTTAGCCATCATCTGCTGCTTGTGTGGTTTATCACTTCAGGCGCAATATGCCTATTTTGGAAGCAGGGGTACGATCAGTTTTGACAAAGTCACCTATACGAAAGCCCGCATGCGTCAGCTCTCTAACGAGATGAGCTCGAAAAGGATGGACAGAGGTATGGGAATGTCGGAATATCTCGACAGGATGCCAGATTCGCATACAGAAAAACTAAACTTCTACTTTGATGAGAATGCTACCGTATTGATGCCAGAGGAAAGTACGGGAAGTGAAAAGCAAAATAATGAAGTAAAAATGGCTGCGCCTACAATAACTTCATCCAATGGAAGGGCTGGCAGATCTCCAGGAGCAGGCCGAATCGGGGGAAACCAAAGGGGGCAATTTAGGGGTGGTGGAGCCAACAAAAACGGTAAAGTCCTCTACCAGGATCTGAAAGCTGGTACAGCAGACATCCAGCTTGACATCGACGAAAAATACATTCTTTCGGAAACATTGGACAGCATTACCTGGCGTTTCACCGAGGAATTCCGCAATATTGCCGGAGTAAACTGCCGCAGAGTCAATGGTGCTACCAAAGACTCACTCTATCTGATCGCTTACTATTCGGAAGAAATTCCTGTTTCGGCGGGGCCTGCATTGAGCCATGGTCTCCCCGGCATGATATTGGGTCTTGTCATTCCGGAAATGCATATTCAATATTGGGCTACAAATATCGCCTATACCAATAAACTTGTTCCTGCTGACTGGCGGGATAAGAAATCAAAAAAAATGAAACTTGCTGAATTCTCGGAAATCTTTGGCAGATATATGCCACGCAATCGCCAAAACGAGTCAGCCAAAAAAAGGATATTAGAACAACTGGTGTATTGAAAATGTCAGTTTGGCAGTACCTAAGGACAAATTGATGACAAATAGTGTTTTTTTTACAAAACTTTTGGATTGGCATAAGGGTTGATAATAGACTGATAGAATTTATTTAAGTAAAAAATTAAAATACAAGATATGTCTAAAATTATAGGAATTGACTTAGGTACTACAAACTCATGTGTTGCCGTAATGGAAGGTAACGAGCCTGTAGTAATTACGAACAACGAAGGTAAACGTACGACTCCTTCGATCGTAGCTTTCGTAGAAGGTGGCGAGCGCAAAGTTGGGGACCCAGCAAAGCGTCAAGCAATTACTAACCCACATAAAACTATTTATTCCATCAAACGTTTTATGGGACTTTCATACGATGAAGCTGTAAAAGAAGCTGAACACGTACCTTATAATATCGTTAAAGGTGACAACAATACACCGCGTGTAGAAATTGACGACCGTAAATATACACCACAAGAGATCTCTGCTATGATTCTTCAAAAAATGAAGAAAACTGCTGAGGATTTCTTAGGTCAAGAAGTAACTGAAGCTGTTATTACAGTTCCTGCATATTTCAACGACGCACAACGTCAAGCAACAAAAGAAGCTGGTGAAATCGCTGGTTTATCTGTAAAACGTATCATCAACGAACCTACAGCTGCAGCTTTAGCTTACGGTTTGGACAAAGCACACAAAGACATGAAAATTGTTGTGTTTGACTGTGGTGGTGGTACACATGACGTTTCCGTATTGGAATTAGGTGACGGTGTATTTGAAGTTAAATCTACTGACGGTGATACTCACTTAGGTGGTGATGACTTTGATAACGTAATCATCAACTGGTTGAACGAAGAATTCAAAAGCGAAAACAATGGCTTTGACTTGAAAAAAGACCCAATGGCATTGCAACGCTTAAAAGAAGCTGCTGAGAAAGCGAAAATCGAACTATCAAGCGCAACTTCTACTGAAATCAACTTGCCATATATTACTGCTGATGCAACTGGTCCCAAACACTTAGTTCGTTCATTATCACGTGCTAAATTTGAGGCTTTGGCAGCTGACTTGATCAAGAGAACAATTGCTCCTTGTGAGTCTGCATTGAAAAATGCTGGTTTCAGCAAATCTGATATTGACGAAATTATCTTAGTAGGTGGTTCTACTCGTATCCCTGCAATCGTTGACGCTGTAAAAGCATTCTTCGGAAAAGAGCCTTCTAAAGGTGTAAATCCGGATGAAGTTGTCGCTTTAGGTGCTGCTATCCAAGGTGGTGTATTGACAGGTGAAGTAAAAGACGTTTTATTATTGGATGTTACTCCGCTTTCATTAGGTATTGAGACAATGGGTGGTGTGATGACTAAATTGATCGAAGCAAATACAACAATTCCAACTAAAAAATCGGAAACGTTCTCTACTGCTTCAGACAATCAGCCATCTGTAGAAATTCACATCCTACAAGGTGAGCGTCCTATGGCAAACCAAAACCGTACTATCGGCCGTTTCCATTTGAACGATATTCCACCAGCTCCTCGTGGCGTTCCTCAAATCGAAGTTACTTTTGATATTGATGCCAATGGTATTATCAAAGTATCTGCGAAAGATAAAGCTACTGGAAAAGAACAAAACATCCGTATCGAAGCATCTTCAGGTTTGTCTGACGACGAAATCAAACGCATGAAAGAAGAAGCTGAAGCAAATGCTGATGCCGACAAAAAAATGAAAGAAGAAGCTGACAAAGTGAATGCAGCTGACGCTTTAATCTTCTCAACTGAAAAACAATTGAAAGAATATGGCGATAAAATTTCAGCAGATAAAAAGGCGCCAATTGAAGCTGGCTTAACAAAATTAAAAGCTGCTTACGAAGCGAAAAACTTTGCTGATATCGATGCTGCTTCTGAAGAATTGCAAAATGCATGGAATGCTGCTTCTGAAGAAATGTATGCTGCTTCTCAAGGTGGTGCACAACAACCTCAAGGTGATGCAGGTCAGGCTCAAGGTGGAAACCAAGGTGGTGATGACGTAACTGACGTAGATTACGAAGAAGTGAAGTAATCACTCCTCCTCATAAAAAAAGCTCCGGGATTAATCCTGGAGCTTTTTTTATGTCTATTATTTTCACTATCTCACTTCACATTCAACGAGATCTTTCTTATGGATTTCTAGCTACTTCTTATAATGGCTTAATATTCCCTTGTCCAATGTCGCCCATATTCCCGCTGGCATAGCCGCCTTCTTGAGCGCATTATTTGTCCAGGTATTGCAGGAATAAAACATGCTATAGGCACCTTTTGCCTCATAAAAGGCATCTGAGTCACCATACTGTGCGTCAGTTTTCACCAAAATAGTTTCCGCTTGATTTCGATCTAGCGAATCTTCTATGTACTTTATCAGATCTCGATATTGTGACCTGCTGATCTGGTAAGCAAAACATAATTCATCTTGCTGAACCGTATTGTAATAGGTCACGTGAACCGCAGACTCCCCCAATCCAAAGGCTGCCACAAAGGCTGTCGATGCTTTCAGGTCCTTCCATTCAGGCGTATCCAAATAGAACCCTTTATCACCCCAACCGATACCTACATAACGATATCCACTATGTTTTCCAACTGTATTCGCATAAGGAAATAGCACAGACCAATCCATGTCTTCGTTAACGACAGGCAATACAATATCGGTGTGAACACCATTGGACTGAACAAAAACCTCTATCGTTTTCTCTTCATCTATTTTCTTCTTTGGAGCCGAAATTCTTGACAGGCTGTATTCAGCTACAATATAGAGCACACAAAAAGACAACAATCCTAAAATAATATAACCAAACACTTTAAGAATTTTTTTCATCTAAGATCTATTTCCGCTCATTCATCTAGCATACAGGGCAAAAAAAACCTGTATTGCTGGCAATACAGGTGAAAGATAAGCTATTTCTTTTAGCTCTTAAAATAACTTTTCCGGATAGACTCCATCTGCAACCAATTTTGAAATTGATTCTTGTACGATAGGTTTATCTTCTTTATATGTTACACCAAACCATTTCGATGAAGTTGGGATTACTTTGAAATCTGCCAATTTATGTTTCACCATATAATCAGGTACCGAAGGAATAAAGAATTCCGCTTTCAAATTTTCTTTATTTTCCTCAACAAATGCAGGGAACATCGCCTGAGCTACTTCGAAAACCTTTGGTGTAAAACCCCAAAAGTTCATTGAAACACGGGTTTTAGGGTCAAGATCTGTCTCCACCCCATTTTCTTCATAAACGATTTTACGATCATCACCCTCGCCTTTGTAGTATATATTTGTACGCTCCGTTACACTTTCCATGTGTCCGGAAGGGGTAACTTCACATACACCGCGTGAAACGTAGCCATAATCAGACATGGTATTTCCAACCTGAAAGCCCATTAACGACATTTGCTGGTCAGAAACCTCCGTAGTTAAGAATTCGGCCATTTTTTGAAAAGAATCCGATCCGTAGAAATCGTCTGCATTGATCACACAAAAAGGTCCATTTACTTTATCCTTAGCGCTCATTACCGCATGTGCTGTACCCCAAGGTTTAGTTCTTTCAATAACGTGGCTGACACCAAATTTCGTCAGGTCAAAATCTTGAAAAGCGTAATCTACTTCTATTTTACCTTTCAATTTTTCGTCAAATACTGTTTTCATTTTTTCCAGAAATTCCTCCCGGATAATGAATACAACTTTTCCAAATCCTGCGCGAATGGCATCGTAAATTGAATAGTCAATAATTGTCTCGCCGTGTGGGCCAAAACCATCTACTTGTTTTAAAGAACCATACCGGCTAGCCATTCCTGCTGCCAAAATCAAAAGGGTTGGTTTACTCATATTTAAATTGCGTTAATAGAATTTTCTTTTCGTCCGCAAACTTAGCTAAATTTGCCCTCAAAAGCAAATCTAGCTAAGTTCAGCCTTACCTCCAAAGGTATAGTATTGAAACGAAAAGAATCAAAAAATTATTGTTATTTCTTTTTTAAGAATGCGTTTAATAGGCCTGTTGCCAATTTGCCCAAAAACTTAACGCCTTCTCTTGCTAAAGTCGTTGTAGCGGTCCGTTGTGCCGCTTCCAAAGGTGTCTGTCTCCTCGAGCTAGGCCGGCTTGCTTTCTCCGCTTCTTTTTCCTGAGCCGCGCGTTGCTGTTCCTGCGCTGCAGTCTGCATTCTTTCATCTATGATCTCAGCCGCAGAACGATTTTCTTGTCGCTCCTGGTATTTTGCTCGCAAATCAGACTGGTTGATAATTTGGCTCACCGTCGCATCATCAGCCGGCCCCATCACGGCACGTGCTGGCACCAGATGTGTCGCAACAACTTCTGTAGGAATACCTTTATCATTCAATACGGTAATTAATGCCTGCCCCGTCCCTAAAGAAGTCAAAACCTGATCAATTTCATAAAAATCAGATTTTGGATAGGTTTTTACAGTCTTCTTCAGATTTTCGGCATCGTTGGGCGTAAAAGCCCGCAACGCATGTTGCACCCGATTCCCCAATTGGGCCAATACAGACTCCGGCACATCGGTTGGAGACTGCGTACAAAAGAAAACACCGATCCCTTTAGACCGAATAAGGCGAATGATTTGATCTACTTGTGTCAAAAAGGCTTTAGGGGCCCCATTGAACAGAAGATGGGCTTCATCAAAGAAAAAGACCAGCTTAGGTTTGTCCAAGTCACCCACTTCAGGCATATTTTTAAACAGCTGTGCCAACAAGCTCAATAAGAATGTAGAATAAAGCACCGGCTGATCTTGTACATCAGAAATATTCAATAGGCTAATCACCCCCTTTCCATCTACCTTTTGAAACAGATCGTTGATATCAAACTCTTTCTCGCCAAAGATATGCGCCAGGCCTTGTTGTTCCAATGCGACGATCTTACGCAGAATGGTTCCCGAGCTTGCCGAACTAATCTTACCATAATCAGCTTTGATTTCTTCGCTGCCGGGCCCTTCGGAAAGGTAGGTAAGCAGTTTCTTCGTATCTGAGAAATCGATCAACGGCATCTGGTGATCCTGTGCATATTTGAACATCGCGGCTAATACCCCAGTCTGTGTTTCATTGAGTTCGAGGATCCGGCCAAGCAAGACCGGCCCAAAATCTTCTACGGTAATCCGCATCGGAATTCCCTTATTTCCAGACAATGAATACAGTTCTACCGGAAACGACGATGGCTCAAACGGTACCCCCACAGCATTTCCTCGATCAATAAGTGCTTGGTTGGTCACCCCCGGCACTGCCAAACCTGACAGGTCTCCCTTGACATCGAGCATAAATACAGGTACTGAGGCATCCGACAACCGCTCAGCGATCAATTGCAGCGTCCGGGTTTTACCAGTTCCTGTCGCCCCGGCAATAAGTCCGTGACGGTTCATCATCTTCAAGGCTAAATTCACTTTTGCATCAGCCAAAATTTCGCCGTTAAGCATCCCCGCCCCCAAATAGATAAATGCTCCCTTGGGATTATAGGAAGCTTGGACCTTCTCAATAAATTGTTCTTTATTTGCCATATGAAAGGCTTAATATTTATAAATCAATAAAAATTGAAAACTTTTCAAAAAATAATCTCTTCGTCACAATTTCGTGCCAAATTTTATTTTTAGTGCACTATTAATTTGAATTTAACATAGAATTACTATTTTTACGATGTAAAACAGTAAGATTAAAGGTACTAAAAAATGTTAAATAAGCAGTTTAGATTTGTAGCAGCATTCCTTTGTGCTATCATCTTTTTCACAAAGATGGCCATCTCTATTTCGCCTATTTTTTCCAACAGTTTAGATCAAAGCACAATCTTACAGGTCGTTTTACAACTGGAAATAGAGAACAATAACGGCGCAAGTAATGATACACTTGAGACCGCCTCAAAATTTTTCAATACAAAAACAGAAGAACCTATTGTATTTGAAACTATTCTCGTTGAGAACCAAGGAAAACAGAAGAATTATCTTAAAAATGAGAAAAGCATTTTAGCTTTCCATCCTACGGTTCCAACACCGCCTCCTAACTGTTCATAAAGGCATCCTTGAAGGGATGTCCTTCCATCGACCTGCATGCGAAAGAGAAAGCATGTGCGGTATCCTTGATTTTTCTGAAGTAATCTATCTGCTCTGGCATGATCGAATTTTATCGTTGGCTTTTACGCAGCATGACGCATTTTTCAATGCTGCATATAAAACGATATACACGATACAATGACACAGTAAGTTAAAGGTTGCCTGATGAAAACTTTTTTTACAGATAAACACAAATTTTATGTTTGGAACTCGTACGTCGGCTTTTCTAAAATTATCGAAAAGGGACTTAAAATATGACTTCCCTGCTAGTGTTGTGGTGTTTTTGGTGGCACTTCCATTATGTTTGGGAATTGCAATGGCCTCCGGTGCGCCATTGTTTGCAGGATTATTGACTGGTGTAATTGGTGGAATCGTTGTCGCTTCAATCAGTAAATCACCACTCAGTGTAAGTGGGCCAGCTGCAGGTCTCACCGTTATTGTCTTAGGTGCTATTCAAAGCCTGGGCGCATATGAAACCTTTCTACTTGCCGTCGTGATCGCTGGTGTAGTACAGGTCATTCTTGGTATATTAAAAGCCGGGATGATCGGCAATTATTTCCCTTCAGCGGTCATTGTAGGTATGCTTGCCGCGATCGGCATCACAATTATCATGAAGCAGATTCCTTTGGCATTGGGCTTAGTGGAAACACATGCCTTCGAAATGGACAATGGACATGGTATTGGCGCTTATTTTGATACGATCGCCTCTGCGATCAACTTTGGTGCATTGATCATCTGTGCACTATCATTGGCCATTCTAATCTTCTGGCCATCTATTCCAAAGCTTAATAAGGTTCCGGCCCCTTTGGTTGTCGTGATTCTGGGCGTAAGCTTAGCTTATTTTTTCAACGGCTCAGCGCTCCAATTGCATGATAAACAATTTGTTTTGGTCCCTATTGTAGGTTCTTTTGCTGAATTCACAGGATTATTTACCCTACCGGACTTCACACAGATTGTCAACAAAGATGTGTGGATAGCTGCATTTACAATTGCAATTATTGCAAGTCTAGAAACCTTATTGAGTATCGAGGCGGTTGATAAAATAGACCCTTACAAAAGAAATACGCCAACCAACCGTGAACTCGTTGCACAAGGAATCGGTAATATGACCAGTGGACTTCTAGGCGGTCTACCATTGACATCCGTTATCGTACGCTCATCAGCAAACGTCAATGCAGGTGGAAAAACGAGACAGTCTGCTATCATGCATGGTATGTGGCTATTGGTCGCTATGCTCGCTATCCCAACAATGCTGAATATGATTCCTTTGGCCTGTTTAGCGGCTATCCTTCTCCATACAGGGTATAAATTGGCTAAACCAAGTCTATTCACCTCAATGTACAAAAAAGGCTTAGATCAATTTATCCCATTTTTTGTCACCATTGTAGCGATCGTGTTTACCGACCTCCTTATGGGTGTAGGAATAGGTATTGTCGTGGCGACATTCTATATTTTGAGAGCAAATATGAAAAATGCTTTCAAATATAATGTTGAAAAAGACAATGAAGAAGATAAGGCTGTCATTACATTAGCGGAGGAAGTATCCTTTTTGAACAAGGTTCCGATCCAACAGAAATTATACAGCTTACCAAAATCTATCAGTAAGATCCGCATTGATGGAACATTCAGTAAATTTATAGACAAGGATGTTATCGAAGTCATCAAGGATTTTGAGCAGAACGCGAGAAGTAAGGGAAAAGACATCGAGCTTTTGCAGGTTGTCTATAAAAAACCATCCTCATAAGGGAAAGGTTTTCGCCGTATCTCGTAAGACATTATCTTCCATCGTTCTACCAGCAACCCTTGGTTGAAACAAGAGGAAGGATTATTGAACATCAAGAACAGATTTTCAATAAAAAATAAGTTGTTTGAAGTAAACAATGAATTTAGACATTTGTATTAGTATAATAAAATCGAAACGATGCCTTTGGGCAAGAGTGAAATAAGAAGAATATGGAAAATAAAGATTTAAAAATAGGATTTGACAATATCATTAAAGGAAATAAAGAGTGGATGGAATTCGTAAAGAATGACGCTACAGGACGCTTCCAACAACTTGCTAAAGGTCAAAATCCGGAAATTCTTTGGATCGGTTGTGCAGATAGCCGTGTACCCGCAAATGAATTGACAGGTACAAAGCCGGGGGAAGTTTTCGTTCACCGTAATATTGCCAACATGGTCATTCACTCGGATATGAGTATGCTTTCCGTATTAGACTATGCCGTGAATGTGCTGAAAGTAAAACATGTGATTATCGCTGGTCACTATGGCTGCGGTGGTGTTGCAGCTTCTTTAAGCCGTAAGCAGTATGGTATTATCGACAACTGGTTGGGCCATATCAAGGATGTCTATCGCTTACATAGCGCAGAAATCGATGCGATCCAGGAACATGATAAAAAAGTAAATCGCTTAATCGAGCTCAACGTACAAGAACAGGTTTTCAATCTTTGTGCGACGTCGATTATCCAAAACGCATGGAAAGAGCGTAATGATCTTGCAGTACATGGCATGATTATCAATATCGGCACGGGAGAATTGATTGATCAACACTGTACCTTTACCAATAATGATGAACTAGGTGAAGTCTTCGCTTATAAATAGAGTAGTAATAAAAATCGGTAAAAAGGGACGAAGTTTCGTCCCTTTTTTATTTCATATCCCAACGTTATTAAGTCTCTCCATTCTTACCGATACAGCTAGCACATTCGATCGCTCATACTAAGCCGAATATCTACGATCTCCTAGCTAATATTTCACGGCGAATAATTAACTTTGTATTATGAGTGAAGAAAAATCATTAAATTTTATCGAGGAAATTGTCGAAGAGGATCTTCGTACAGGGAAGCATGGCGGACGTGTATTGACACGTTTTCCTCCTGAGCCAAATGGTTACCTCCACATTGGTCACGCCAAATCAATCTGCTTGAATTTTGGATTAGCACAGCAGTATAATGGCAAGACTAATCTACGTTTTGATGACACTAACCCTGTCACTGAGGACACTGAGTATGTTGAAAGTATCAAGAAAGATATTCAATGGCTTGGATTCCAGTGGGCAGAGGAATTATATACTTCAGATTATTTTGAGACATTATACAGTTATGCAGTTGAGCTAATCAAAAAAGGTTTAGCTTATGTTGACGATAGCACAGCTGAAGAAATCGCGGCAGCAAAAGGTACCCCAACAGAACCGGGTGTTCCAACTCCCTATCGCGATCGGTCTATTGAGGAAAATCTAACCTTATTCGCAGCTATGCGTGCCGGTAAATATCAAGATGGTGAAAAAGTGCTACGTGCAAAGATTGATTTAGCTAGCCCGAATATGCATTTGCGTGATCCTTTGTTATACCGTATCAAACATGCGCATCACCACAGAACAGGGAATCAATGGTGTATCTACCCAATGTATGATTTTGCGCATGGACAATCAGATTCTATTGAGAAAATTACACATTCGATCTGTACGCTGGAATTTATTCCACACCGTCCACTTTATGATTGGTGTATTGATAAACTGGAGATTTTCCCTTCCAAACAATACGAATTTGCACGTTTGAATATGACTTATACCGTCATGAGTAAACGAAAATTGCTTCAATTGGTCAATGATAAGTTTGTTGAAAGCTGGGACGACCCGCGTATGCCTACGATCTCAGGATTGCGCAGAAGAGGGTATACACCTGCGAGTATCCGCAACTTCTGTGAAAAAATCGGTGTTCAAAAACGTGAAAACATGATCGATGTCAGTCTTTTGGAATTTTGTATCCGTGAGGATCTCAACAAAACGGCATGGCGTAGAATGGCTGTTCTTGATCCAATCAAATTGGTGATCACAAACTATCCTGATGGTCAGGTAGAGGATCTTGTTGGCGAGAACAATCCAGAAGTCGAAGGTGGTGAAGGTTCACGCTCCATTCCATTTTCAAAGGAGCTCTGGATAGAGCGTGATGATTTTATGGAAGATGCACCAAAAAAATTCTTCCGTTTAGGCCCTGGGCTTTCTGTACGTTTGAAACATGCTTACATCGTCACCTGTCATGATTTTGTGAAAGATGAAAATGGCCATGTAACGGAAGTTCATTGTACGTATGTTCCAAACTCAAAATCAGGAGAAGACACTTCGGGATTAAAAGTAAAAGGAACAATCCATTGGATCTCGGTTCCACATGCAAAAGAGGCCGAAGTGAGATTGTACGACAGGTTGTTCAATGATGAAAATCCTGCTGCTGCCGAAGATTTTAAAGCATCGATCAATCCTGAAAGCCTACATATTATTGAACGTGCTTACATTGAACCGGATCTTGCAAATGCAACCCCGGGGAAAGGATATCAATTTATACGATTGGGGTATTTTACCTTAGATACACATTCAACTCCAACTCATTTAGTCTTTAACCGTACGGTTACATTAAAAGACTCTTGGGGTAAGGAAGTAAAGAAAAACGCGTAAAACCTTAACTTATAAAATAGAACAGGTCG
>NZ_DIIM01000005.1:164095-320794 GCF_002420705.1 Sphingobacterium sp. UBA5670 | reverse complement strand
CGACCTGTTCTATTTTATAAGCATTCCTATCCATTCAATATTCTTTGGCATGCAGGATTTGTATCCCCTTAATCCTGCTAAACTAAACTCCAGCCCCTTCTTCCCATACCTACCTTTTTTTAAACAGTAATTTATAAAGATACGCCATCTGCAATAAGCAAAGCATTGTATCATTCATTTTTCAACCTGATTATCGTCACTTTTTTGCTGTGGTTTTAGCAATAGTTTTACAGCAAACAAATACCATTAACGATATGAAGAAGTTACTTTTAATTGCACTAACCCTCACCTTGGGAGCATTAAGTTTACAGGCACAAACAATCTCTAATCAACGTTGGCAAATGAGACTCAGAGGAGTAGCAGTCATGCCAACAGAATCGGCTAATATCAATACAATAGGCGGTGACATAGACATCAACACAAAATTTATCCCTGAACTGGACTTTACTTATTTTTTCACAAAGAACATCGCAGCGGAGCTAATCTTAGGGACGACCAAACATAAAGTCCATACAACGGGCTCAGATTTGACAGCGATCGGAGGTAGTTCGTCCACCAATGTCGATCTAGGCAGTGTATGGCTTCTTCCTCCCACACTTACAGCGCAATATCATTTCTTCCCCGAGGGAGCTATAAAGCCGTATGTGGGTGCGGGAATAAACTACACCATATTCTATAGCGTTAACGCAGGACCAACGGTGAAGAATGTGAAATACGATAATGCTTTCGGTTTTGCGACTCAGCTCGGGGTTGACTTTAAGCTATCTGATAAGTATTTCGTGAATTTAGATGCCAAGTATATTCTTTTAAAGACCGATGTTAATGTAGATGGATCAAACTTGGCGCCCAACTTAACTATACCGGCAAAAGTTGACATCAATCCTTTTCTCCTTGGCGTCGGAGTAGGTATGAAATTCTAATAAATTGGCTCATTTCCCTATCCTATATGTATCGAGGCCCCTTCCAAAATGTGAAAGGGGCCTCATCTGGTTTCTTTATCGAAAACTCCTTAATCGGATTTCTTTTGTTAAATTCACCTAAACAACAGTCCTTTTACAGGAAATTTGCCTACTCTATTCCATACCAGTTCTGGTATTGCTTTCTCAGGCCCTCGACGCGCGCCAGCCGCTTAGCATCTTTCGCATCCAATAAAATCTCGCGATAGCGGTCGACAGAGTCTAATCCAATCTGAATATCATTCCATTCAAAGCTTAGGTTTTTCTTTTCCGCTGCGAGATGATGCAGATATTCCATATTTTCAGCCACATAATTTAGATTGCGATCCAACATGTTATTGGCAAGCTGAGGTTGCCCCGTCCGGTAGAGACTGTCGATAATATCGGCATAGTTGATTGCATCAGACATAGCATACACCCGGTCCGGTAATTGATCGTATGCCTTTTTAGCGATTTCCCCGGCTTGTTTAACCTGGCCATTGGCCAGCAACAGACGAGCTGCTTTTCCAAAAATATCTCTTGCATACATGCTTGCAAAGCGGAATGAATCTGTATCCACATATTGCGCATTTTTTATATTACCCCAGGTATAGGTATGCATAATATTGTTATACAACGCCTCGATATTGACCAATCCCGTTAGCTCACTCGATTTTCCCTGCGATTTCTCTGCTGCAGCAACAGGCATCAGCCTCGAAGTAAAACCTTCGTTGACCAGATATTTATCCAGCCCCAATTTGATATCGCCAGGCAACATATTCGAAAAATATATCGGTCGGTCCCAATGGTTATTTTCGAGCACCGACAACAGGGTCAGGTCCGCTCTGGTCAGATGGTCATTCGGTATCTCCCATTCCATAGTCGATACAATGGCGTTCTGCAAATAAGATGGGACCGCATTCTTCTTGACGACTTCCGCTCTGTCAACGCTTAATTGAACCTTTTTGGAGGGAAAATAATTCTCCATACTTCCCGAATTCAGCTGAACCTTATAATCTGGATCATCCGAAGTCACAAATTGCAATAACTGACCGATGTCAACAGCTTGGTCAAGTTGCCTATCCACGAAAGGAATATAATCACGAACTCCTTTTTTTGTTTTCTCCGGGGAGACCGTTACCGGAAGTCCCGCAGCCTGATACGTAGGTTGTTTTGCCTGCTGCATGTACCAATCACCGGTGAGATAACTTAACACAACAACCCGTACATCGCGGCGGATGCCTTCCACTTCTTGTAAATACCATACCGGAAACGTATCATGATCGCCATAGGTAAATAGGATCGCATTTGGAGCACAGGACTCAAGATAATTACGTGCCATGTCCCTTGCCAACGATTTCTCCGATCTATTGTGATCGTCCCAGTTCTGATGAATCAAAATAATGGGTCCTCCCAGCAACGCAAAAGATAAACCTGTTGCTAAGGCATAGCGCGTTTGTACAAATCGTTTGAAAAAGCGAACAAGTGCGATCAGCCCCAATCCGATCCAGATTGCAAAAGCATAAAAGGATCCGACATAAGCATAATCCCGTTCGCGGGGCTGCATAGGAGTTTGGTTGAGGTAAACGACAATCGCAATACCTGTGAATACAAACAGTAAAGTGATGACAAGTGTATAGGGTTTATTGTTTTTATACAACCAGATCGCACCGGCGATCCCCAAAAGCAGCGGAAGAAAGAAATAGGTATTGCGGCTCGGGTCATGCTCTTGAGCTTGGGATAGTTTATCCTGTCCCCCAAGACGCCAATTGTCCAATGTTTTGATTCCTGAAAGCCAGTTCCCGTCACTATACGTTCCATACCCTTGCTTATCATTCTGTCTACCAACAAAATTCCATAAGAAATACCGGGTATACATATCGCCCAACTGAAAATTGAAAAAGAACTTAAAATTATCGGAAAACGTTGGCTGTTGCCCTTCTTTCAAATTGAGGTAACTTCTATAATAGGCTTGATGGCTTCCATCTTGGCTATAGATACGCGGGAAAAAGGTTTCCTTATCAAATTGATATTTGTCTACCTGTGTGAAGGGAACATACTCCGACTTATCTTTCCGATAGCTCGTCTTACTATCGACGCCAACCACTTGCGAGTCATAATATGGTCCTTTGATTAACGGTTCCCGGATATATTGTTCCCGGCTCAAATATCCCAAAAACGAAAATACATTATCCGGCGCATTATTGTTCAAGGATGGATTTGCTTTCCCCCGGATCATGACCATAGTGTAGGAACTGTATCCAAATAAAACAAAACAAAGAACCAGCAAGGCTGTATTGAGTGTATATTTCTGCTTTTTATAGGAATAATATAGACCATAAATTATCAATCCTCCCAATAATAAGCACGAGAAGAAAATTCCGGTACCAAATCCCATTCCTAGTGAGTTTACAAATAAAAGATCTACTTTAGCTGCCAGACCGACCAGCCATTGAATAATGCCCCACAACACCGCACCCAATATCAATATGCCTACGACAAAAGCTTTTAAGGTACCCTTCGCACTTATCTGGCTTGCCCTTCTGAAATAGACAACCATCGCGATAGCTGGGATAGCCAAAAGGTTTAGTAGATGAACTCCGATGGAAAGTCCCATAACAAAAGCAATAAAGACCAACCAACGATCGCTGCCTTCTTCATCTGCACGGGCTTCCCACTTTAAGATTGCCCAAAACACGACTGCTGTACACAAAGAAGACATCGCATACACTTCAGATTCTACTGCCGAATACCAAAATGAATCGCTGAAACTAAATGCCATCGCCCCGACAATTCCTGCGCCGAAGATCTGTAAGTAGTTTGATAAAGAAGCCTGTCTGTCTTTGTTGAGTATCTTTTTGGCAATCGCGGTTATCGTCCAAAATAAAAAGGTCACGGTAAGTCCGCTACAAACCGCTGAACCTATATTCATCCAATAGGCAATCTGCCCTGTATTCCCTAAAGCAAGATTAGAAAAAATATTCTGAATAAGAAGAAACAACGGTGCTCCCGGCTGATGTGCCACCTCCAACTTATAGGCACAGGCGATAAATTCACCACAATCCCACCAGCTTACCGTCTTTTCTACCGTAGCTATATATACACATGTGGCTATCATTCCGCAAGCAAAGCCGAGTAGAGAATTTATTCTGTTGTACGTCATAAGGTCAATTGGTCTATTGTTAAAATCCTTTTTTAGCACTTTAAGTTAAAAAGTTATCTTGACTCCATTAGGTTAATTAACACTATTTAACACAAATGGCTGACGATAAACATGCTTCTCAGGTTATATAGGCCGGTTTATTAAAAATACCTAAAGTCAGATCAAATGGCAGTTTCCCATAGGGGGATACGAACAAGAAAGGGAGCTTATTTGCTCCCTTTCTCGTATTTTGTATATTAAGCTAGTTTTTCAACAATCTTCTTTGTAGGGCCAGGGTTACTCATCGTATAGAAATGTAATACCGGAGCACCAAATTTAATCAGCTCCTGACATTGCTGTACCAGCCACTCCTCGCCTACCTGTCTGACGTCGGCATTCGTTTTACATGCCGCAACAGCATCACTCAGTTCTTCCGGGATATCTAAATGGAAGATGCGAGGCAAGGTCACCAATTGTTTTTTTGTTGTCAACGGTTTTAGCCCCGGAATAATAGGTACATGAATTCCGTTATCTCTACATTTTGTCACAAATTCCTTGTATTTGTCGACATTAAAGAACATCTGGGTCACAATAAATTCCGCTCCCATATCGACTTTTTGTTTAAGGTATTTAAAGTCCGTATTGAAATTTGGCGATTCAAAATGTTTTTCGGGATACCCCGCTACGCCGATGCAAAAATCAGTCTTCTCCGATGTTACAATATCTTCATGCAGATACTTCCCTTTATTCATATCCGTTACCTGCTCCAATAGGTCTGTTGCAAAAGCATGTCCTCCATCAGTTGGTATAAAATCGGCATCTCCCTTGCGCGCATCTCCCCGCAATACAAGGACATTATCTATTCCCAGGAAGTTCAAATCGATCAATGCATTTTCAGTTTCCTCTTTCGTAAAACCCCCGCATATCAAATGAGGGACTGCATCCACTTTATATTTATTCATGATTGCAGCACATATTGCCACTGTCCCCGGACGTTTACGATAGGATACACGTTCCAGTAAGCCACTCGCATGCTCCTTGTAGATATAATCTTCCCGATGGTAGGTTACGTCGATAAAAGGGGGCTTAAACTCCATCAGTTCATCCATAGTTTTAAAAATACTTTGGATGCCCTGTCCTTTTGCCGGCGGCAATAGCTCAAAAGAAAACAATGTCTTTCCTTTGGCATTCTGGATATGATCGATAATCTTCATTAAAAAAATGTTTTTAGTTTGGTTGGCTTACATCGAAACGCACAAGTCGAGGAATGTTTATCTACATGTAACTTATCTTTCCCACTTGGAGCAGGGTAGAATTTAGCACCTTGAACAATACAGGTTGCTAAGGCTTCACTGGGTCTAGTCCCTCGGCCTTTCTCTATAAGCGTTGCTAATATCGTTTTAAAAAATCAAAAGACAAAAATATTTTTTCGAAAAGGCAAAAATAGCGACAAAAAGACTGCACCAAATACGGCTTCAGGTTTATTCCCAGACAACAACAGGAATTTACGTTCCACCAAAAGTAAAAGACTTAAAGAAGTGGATAAAACTGAAGATTGAAGTTCATTAACCAGGAAGATATGACTGCTCGATTACAAGTGACTATGCGCCATAACAAGTGACTAAAGATTAGCCGCCAAGGAATTCCGTAGATTTTTGAGATAAAATGTGATCAATAAGAGTCCTGTAACATGGTACTCTTCTTTGGACCCATATTTAAAACCATCAAATAAATATTGATAAGCGAGCAATGCATTCTGTTCGTTGTAAAATAATTCCTTCCAAGAATCGGGAACATCTGCCCATGCCTTGAGCACAATACCATTCTCAGCATAGATAATTGGCGATTCAACACCATCCATTCGATAATCGTGATGTGTACCAGAACTCGATATATGCTGGAAATAAGCGATAGAATAATCTACAAAATTCAATGCTCTGGCTTTTATCTCCTTTTCATTTTCTGATTTTACAGGCGCGTTCCGCCAGAGATTCACTTGGCTATCAAATTTACTGGGCGTCTCCCGAACAAGGGTTTTATCTAACGCAAAATTGATATAAAGTCTTTCGGTAGTGGGGACACGTGCTGAGTTAAACTGTGAAAAATCACCTCTCAGCTGAACAAAACCATCTTTTACCTTAATAATATCCAATGCGACGCTGCCTTTTTTCTCATCAGTCAATTCTAATCGATCTCCATTGAATCTATACTTGCCGAAAAGTAAGATATCATCGATCGCCATGACAAACTCGTCTTTATCATGAAGTGAGAGAAAGGATCGGTATATAGTAGGATCATTACCATAGGTATCTGCCTCCACATTTTGGGGAGATTCGCTTTTTAATTTACGATACTCTTCATTTGAATAACCCAATATCATTTGGTAATTGCCTTCAGGAAACTCCTTTTTCTTTCCAAAGAAAACACAAGAAGACAACGAAAATGTGAATAGCAGCAGTAATAACGCTTTCAAAATCAATTAATAATTATGGCCAATAATAATACACGAACCAAGATAAGAAATTACTGCAATAGTTATAGTATATCGTTATTCATTTGAATAAGCTCGGGGATAGCTTATTCTTTATAGAGATCCACCAAACCCTCTGGCAGTTCGACTTCAATGATCTGCTCTTCACCATCGATTCCTAAGATTAAATCGTCCGATAAAGGGAACATCAGTTCTTTGCCATCCATATCGACTGTAGCGACAAATTGTTGCGGAAATTCCTGAACATCTGTTATTTCACCCAGTTCACCATGGCTTTCATCGATCACTAAAAAACCGATTAAATCAGTATACCTAAAATCATCTGGATCGCGCTCAGGCATTTTATCTTTAGAAAGATATAATTTTTTACGAACGAGCACCTGAGCCTTATCGATATGATCGACATCCTCAAATGTCACATAAGCTGTACTATTTTTTTGAAATTTAATCGTATCAACAAAATAGGGAACAAGCTTTTTGTTCACTTCTACGAAGACAACATCCATATCCAGGCTCTCGTATTCCTCGAATTCAAAAAACAATTGTACCTCTCCTTTAAGACCTCTTGTTTTACTGACATAACCGATGTAAAAGCTTTGATCAATAGTCATATTTTTCGTATTTAGCAATTAGATGTGAGACATGATTTGGCAAACCATTTGCCTATTGGCTGTTTCAAAAAAAGCCGGCTCAAGATTGAGTCGGCTTTCTCGAATACTTTATGAAAGAATTAACCTTCAGTTTCTTCTGATGCAGGAGCTTCAGTCTCTTCAGCAGCAGTTTCTTCCGCTACAGGAGCATTTTTAGCAGCTACAGCAGCAGCTTTTTCTTCTTTTTTCTTAGCTTCAGCTACTAAAGCAGCTTTTTTAGCTTCAGCTTTAGTTTGTGCTAAACCATCTTTTTTACCAGAGATTCTTGCATCATTAGCTTCAGTCCAAGCTGTAAATTTAGCTTCAGCAGCAGCTTCATCAAAAGCACCTTTTTTCACACCACCTTGCAAGTGTTTCTTGTAAAGAACACCTTTGTAAGAAAGGATAGCACGAGCTGTGTCAGTTGGTTGAGCACCTTTATTCATCCAATCCAAAGCTTTTTCAAAATCCAAAACGATAGTTGCTGGATTTGTGTTTGGGTTGTATGAACCAATACGTTCGATGAATTTACCGTCACGTGGAGCGCGAGAATCCGCTACGACTACGTGGTAAAAAGGACGTCCTTTTTTACCGTGTCTTTGCAATCTGATTTTAGTTGCCATTTTTTAATTTTATTTTATGTATTCAACATATCCCCCGAGCTTCATGCTAGAGGGGACGCAAAGATAGTTATTTTTTTTTAATCATCATTATTATTTAATAAAACTTCACTGAAAACGACAGAGTTAGCTTCTTTCTTTAGCCGTTTTTAGGCTACACACCGCCCCTGTTCTCCAATGTTTTGTTCTTGCTATTCGGCAGTTAAAATAAGTCTTTAAAAATCAGTGTACAAAATAGGCCTTCTCCTCAAAACCTTCATGACTTCGCAGACACCAACAGCAATGAAAGCAAAAGAAGGTTCTTTCTGGCCAATAAGATCAGACACTTTCAGAAAAAAAAAGGCTATTTTACGAAATGTAAACAGGATGAACCGCTTGTGTATTTTGCCAGCCAAATTGTCTTCGACATTTTTGCCAATTCACTTTTTACTTTATACCTTCATTCTATGAAATCTGTTGCGCCATTAAAAATACTTAAAGCTTCGGCCGGTTCGGGAAAAACCTTTAGCTTGACTTTACACTATCTCACTCTCCTGCTTTCCAACGAGAATAGCTATAAAGAGATTTTGGCTGTAACATTCACCAACAAGGCAACTGCGGAGATGAAGGAACGTATACTTTCGGTACTCCATGGTTTGGCAACAGGCAATGCCAGCGCTAAAATTGAAGATTTCAGAAAGCTTTTACTCGAGCAGCAGCCCGATTGGAATCCGCATCTCGTACAAGAGAAAGCTTATCGGGTCTATCGTCGTATTCTACATGACTACAGTCATTTTACGATCAGTACAATCGATGGTTTTTCTCAAAAAGTCATTCGTGCATTTACTTATGAACTCAATCTTGATGCAGCTTATAAGATTGAAATGAATGTCAATAAAGTGAAAAATGACCTCACAGTCATGCTGAATCAATTGCTGGATGAACGCCCCGATCTCCTGGATTGGATTATTGCCTATGCGGAAAAGAAAATAGCAAAAAATGAAAATTGGAACTACCGCCAACAATTAATGGGTCTGGCAAGCCTTATTTTTTCTGAAAATTTCCAAGAATTTGATGGTTACATCAACTCCGCCAATCCAAAGGAAGTCTTTAATCTCCTTAATCAGGAGGTTGAACAGAAGATAAACTCCTTCACCGAAGCGCTCTCTATGACGATTGAAGCATTTAGTGAAACCTTTAAGAAGTTCAATATCTCCGAAAGTGAACTGAAGGGTAAATCACGCAATAAAATAATATCCGCTAGCAAAACCAACAAAAGAACGGAAAAACTGAGTGCTTCCGAAATTGCCAAGATATTAGAAAAATACCTCCAGTTAATCGACAATGAAGATGCATTTACGGATAGTGACAAAAATATACGCCATGATCTTATCGCAGCACTTAGCCCCATCCTGGCATCTTTCCAAAAGCTACACGATAACCTGTCGGCTTATATTGCCTATCAAGCAGTACAGAACAATCTCTATTACTTACGCTTGCTCAAGGAAATGAGCGACTTACTGACACAGTGGCGGCGGGACAATGGGGCTCAATTAATTTCCGACTCGCAGATTCTATTAAATAAACTCGGACTGGATGAAAATAGTGATCCCACATTTATCTGGGAGAAAATCGGCAATCGCTTCAACTACTTTTTGTTCGACGAATTTCAGGATACCTCGCGGATCCAATGGAAAAACTACAGCCCGCTATTGATCAATGCATTAGCAGATGCCAAAGGCACAGTCAGCGAACACCTGATTGTAGGTGATGTCAAACAAAGTATCTACCGCTGGCGGAACGGCGATTGGCGTATCCTCCTGCAACAGGTCGAGCAACAGGTTGGCCAGGCCTTTCACCTGGATGAGCATGGCAAAACGACTTTTATCGAAAACGGAAGTCTCGACACCAATTTTAGAAGTCTTCCGAATATCATTCAATTAAACAATTATCTGTTTAGCAGTATTCCCCAACACCTGCAACAGGTACTGAATGAAAAAGTGTTCGAAAGCCTTGATGAAGAAGGTAAACAGTGGTGGGTTTCTTCTGGCAATGATCAGATGCTTGTCAAAGCTTATGAAAACAGCCAACAGGAAGTCCCTAAACATAAAAAAGGAAACCTTGACCAATTAGGATCCATTGAGATCTCCTACATCCCCGTTACTGATGGGCGTTACAGAAGAAACCAGGTTATTGAGGAATCGCTTGTACAACTATGTCAAAAAATAGGCGACTGGCTCCGTAGCGGGCGTTATCAAGCACAGCAGATCGGGATTCTGGTGCGGAGCAATGCGCAAGCCAAATCGGTCATCCAGAAACTCATGGACTTCAAAAAAGAACAGCAGCTTGCATTTGAAGTCATATCCGGTGATGCGCTGTCACTGGCGAGTAATGATGCCGTATTATTGTTGATCGAAACTTTGAAAGCGCTAGTCTATAATTCGGATAAACATACCATCCATAAAGCAAAAATGGTCTATCTCTATCAGCATATACAAAATAACACAATCGATCAGGATGCGTGGTTAAAATTTGCTGTCAATGATATCCATGCTCTTAAAGCCTATCTCCCTGAGGCGCTGATTGACTCCTGGGAAATGGCACAGAAACAGCCTTTGGTTCATTTGATTGAAAAGCTCATTGAAATCTACGGTTTCACAACCATGGACAACATTCATCTCCCCTACCTCCTCGCATTCAAAGATATGATCTCAACCTTCTCCACCAACGGCGAACGTGGAATTATACAGTTTCTGGAATTCTGGGAAGAAGATGGTAATCGGGCCGTGCTCCCTTCCAACGGAGAAATTAATGCGATCGAAGTAACCACAATCCACAAATCAAAAGGTCTAGCTTATGATGTGGTGATGATTCCTTTTTGTTCCTGGGATCTCGACGGCATGATCAATGGCGATTTTTGGATCGAGACGTCAGATACGCCCTTTGCTCAATTGGGAAAAATTCCAATTAAATATACTTCCACCGTCGGAAAATCTGTTTTTTTCAAACAATATTTTGAAGAGATGCTGTTCAACTACATGGATGCGCTCAATACATTCTATGTGGCAACAACCCGCGCAATTGAACACCTTTATATTACAGCTCCGTCCTTTAAAGAAACTGTTGATAAAAAGACAGGCGAGATTACAGGCTATGATATGAAAGACGAATATATCAGCGATGTGCTCTACCAGGTCTTGGATACACCGATAGCTCCGTTTGCACTGGAAGAAAAAGGTGTATACATCGACCAAACGATCGAACAAAAAAAACATCAGGCTCAAAAAGACAATATTATTTCGCTGAGCCATTATCCTATTTCCAAAGAACTGGAAATGGCCCTAGAAAAATCGAGCTCGCGCAGCATCAATGATATCATGATGCTAGAAAAAGCCGCACAGTACGGTATATTGGCCCATGATATTATGGCTCAGATTTCAAAGGAAGAAGATATCCATAAACTTGTCCGCCAACTGATCCAAGAAGGTATTCTCTCCAAAGAGGAAGAACCCTTTCTCATGCAAGAGATCAATCAGATCTGGAAACACCCCATGATCAATAAATGGCTTACCGGAAACTATAAGATCTGGAACGAGGCGAGTATCATTACCGCCAAAGGTGAGACCATCCGTCCCGATAAAGTCTTCACCTCAGAAGAAGAAACAATCGTTCTGGATTTCAAGTTTACACAAACAGACTATATCGGACATAAGTATCAAGTCGACAACTATAAAAAGAATTTAGAGAACCTAGGCTACAACAATGTTAAAGCCTTTCTCTATTACGCGAAATCAAATCAATTAACTGAAGTAAAATAATAGCACGATGCAGACAGCCTTTCTAAAATTAGTAGCAGCAGACATTCAAAAACGTTTTGGGAACGATCTGAGTGAGATTGCCATCGTGTTTAATAATAAACGGCCGATTACCTACCTCAAAAAACATCTTTCTGAAGTGTACGGGCAGGCCATTTGGTCACCTCAGTTTTTTACAATTCAGGAATTTTTCAGACTTTCGACCGACGATACTGAAGCAAGTCCTCTAGCACAATTTTTCCATCTTTTTAATATTCATAATGAGCTATTGATCGCAGAAGGCAAACAGCCGGAAACATTGGAAGAATTTTATCCAATTGCAGAAATTATATTGAGCGACTTCGGCCAGCTGGATTATGATCTCGTCCCCATCGAGCAGATCTATTTAGAACTTTATGACAATACCAAAATTGATATTGCTTTTCAACATCTCACGCAAGAACAGCAAGGATTTATCCGTCAGTTTTGGCAGTCCTTTTCTATTGCTGGGCATAGTGGGGTCCAAGAACGCTTTCTGCAGCTCTGGAAAAGATTGCCCTTTCTATACGATCGTTTCAAAGAAAAACTTAAAGCAGAAGGGCAAACCAATTATCCAACAATTTACCGCGACCTGGTTGAAGGCAAGGCTACAAATCAGCAATTTGCATCTTCTTTTCAGCACATCCTGTTTGTCGGGTTTAATGCATTGAATAAGGCCGAAGCGAAGTTATTCAGACAATGGCAGGATCAAGGCCGCGCATTATTCTACTTCGATGCAGACGCTTATTACCTAGAAGACAACATGCAGGAAGCAGGCCTCTTTATTCGTCGCAACATCTTTCAGACAGGCTTGGTCAATGCACTGGGTGATACCCCTAATATTATTGGAAATAGAAAATCCACCGTCAATCTATATGCGAGTACGGGGAGAATAAGCCAGACAAAATTGCTGTATGATATCCTCGAACAGCACAACAACACGGAACAGACTTCCGCTATCCTGTTGGCCGATGAAAACCTGCTGGTACCTTTGCTGCAAAGCCTGCCGGACGTAAAACCCAATATCACGACGGGTTATCCACTGACGCAATCTCCAATTTATGGCATACTGGACTTATGGATGGAGGTGCATTTGGAAATATCACAGTTCAAACGGCGAAAGATCTCCTATCAGGTTATCGAGACTTTCATCAATCATCCGCTGACAATGGTTCCATTGGCAGATAAGCTGCAGATTCAACGGGAAATCGCCGACAAACAGTTATTTGAGATCGCTTTGGAAGAACTTCATTTCGAGAGCGCTTTGCCCCAATTTTTTGTTCCCATAGACAGTTCGGCCCATCTGATACCATCACTTATTCAGCTCGTCGAAAATCTGCTCTACAGCATCTCTTCCCAGGAGCGAATCCGCCAAATTGACAACAACCTCCTGATCGAGACCAAGAAAACGCTAAACCAGCTACTTTTAGGTTTTGAAACCGTAGCTCCTTTAAGCATCAGCTTTCAGATCGGCTTGATCAAAAAAGCCATTGCTCCAATAAATTCGGCCATAGAAGGTGATCCGCTCGAAGGCATCCAAATAATGGGTCTCTTGGAAAGTCGTTGTTTAAATTTTGACAATGTCTATATCCTAGGAGCAAACGAAGGCATTCTTCCCAAGACTTCCAACTCACCTACCTTCATACCCAATAGCCTAAGAAGTGCTTATGGACTCCCTATATTGGAGAATCAAGATGCCCTTTCAGCCTATTTATTTTATCGCCATTTTCAATACAGTGAAGGAATACATATTTTCTACAATGGCTTGGTTGACGAGAGCTCAACGGGTGAAGAAAGTCGCTTTATCAAACAGTTGGAATTTGAAAGCAATTTTAAATTTGACAGAAGAATTCAGCAGCAGACCATCCAATTTGCAGATAAAGCTCAAGAAATTGTTATCGAGAAACGTGGCGAAGTCTGGGAAAAGATGTATCAGGACTTTATCATTAACCAGAAAAAGATATCGGCAACAGCACTTACGACATACCTACAATCTCCTTTGCAGTTTTTCCTGAAACATATCGCCAACATCAAAGAACCACCTTCGATCTCCCAGGAATTTGAGATGAATAAACTGGGAACAGTCATTCATAATGTAATGGAGAAGATATTCCTACCTTTCAAGGGGCAACAGGACTTTACAACGACGAGTATCCTGCAAGGGCAGATCGACAAGATAGAGGCACATGTCATTCGTGAAATCGGCATTCAATATCAGGTCGAATTAAAGACAACACATGATTTAAACAGCCTGCAGCGGATCATGCTGAAGATTGCCTGCGAGTATGTCAAGATGTATCTCGAATATGACATCAACAACTACAAAGCCTTTCGGATTATCGAACTCGAGAATGATAACGACTATATATTGCCTTTCCGCCTTCAAATCAATGGAGAAGAACAACAGGTCACACTTTACGGTATCATTGACCGTGTAGACGAGGTCATAACACACGACGACCGCATTATCAGTAGAATTGTCGATTACAAAACAGGAGGGGATTCGATCATATTTAAAGAAATCGATCAGGTATTTGCGCCAAATACCGAAAATAAAGCCATGGTGCAGACGCTATTCTATGCCTATGTATTCGAACAAAAGACAGGAAGAAAACAACTCGAACCTCATCTCTATGTCGCCCGTAAAATGCGGGAAGAAGGGACATTATTCAGTGGTAAAGAGGGAATATTGACTGATGAATTCCTTGCTTTCCAGAAAGAAAATTTTGTCAGATTCCTGCGAGATATTCTTCAGGAAATCTTCAACCCAGATATTCCATTTCGACATAATCCGGACACAGTAGTTTACCCAAGCGACCCTTATACCCTATTCTATCGGGAAGCTAGCAAATGGGCTGATGCAGAAGAATGAGTACAGCAAAGGTTTAAGGAGAAATCAAACTAAATCCTTTATTAAAATATACTTAAAAACAAAAGGGACATTTCAGTCCCTTTTTTCTATATTAACGTTTGTTTCTTTTAATTGCATTATTGGCTCGACGTTTTGCTGTGTTAATTTTATAGTGGAACCAATGGTCTTTAAAGATTTTTCGCATCGTATTATCAAAATGCCTTGTGATAAACAGATTACGCGCGCCTTTCAATTTCTCACTGATCGAATTTGCTAAAGCCCTAACAGAAATCGAGTAGCCCTCCGTTTCATATTGAATATAATGCCACCATCCTGCTGGCATGTATAAGGTCTCTCCAGGATGGATTACCGCTTCGTAGCCGTCCAGGTACTTAATACCAGGATACTCTTCTTCGCTGCTATATTTTGGATTGGCAATACTATGAAAGTTGTACGGCAATTTATACATCAAATCAGATTGATCATTCGGAAAAAGCCAGATACGTTTTAATCCTTGAAATTGAGAAATAAATACGTGTGACATATCAATATCGAAATGATTACGGGTACTTGACCCCTCTCCACCAAAGAACATAAATGGTAGCCATTGCAAGACCTTGCCTCCTGTCACATCGTTATAAATAACATCGTGTTTCAGTTCAGGACGTATTTTGAGCAGATTGAACAAAAACAACCGCAATTCAGTAGGTTCTTTTGTAATCAGATCCAAGTATTCTGCAAATGTCATATGGCCAACAGGGGCGCTGGCAGCACGGTCCATTGACTCCTCCTCTTTTCCGTAGACATCTATTTTTATATCTCCTGCAATTTCCTTAAAGTAATCATAACTCCATTTCTTCCACGCTGGACTTTCTGCACTGATAAAATCTGATATAATGACAGGAAAACCTGGTTTCAGATAATTTTTTAAGAAGTCCTCTGATCGAATGCCCGAAATTTTATCAACTTGCTTTAACTTCACGACTGACTAATTTTGCTTAATTACAAACATAAAAAATATTTCTATCAAATTTTAAAAATAAGGCCTAGACCTTATTTTTAATTGGAATAAATTACCCCAAGCAATTTAATAGAAATATACTTAAAATCTCAATGACCTACGTCACTTTTATTACTTTTTAACACGATTGATCCCATCCGAAGTCATTTTTATACCCTGACGAACACAAATAGGCCGTCTCTTTCCTAATCCTTTGTAGCCTATAAATAGAAGCATATCAGCGGGGTAAACCCTCAAATCTACCCAGAAAGCAACAATCTTGTCGATCCAATACGGAAAAGTAAAGCCTGCAACACAGCAACGGAAAACTGCTTAGCAACTTGTGGACTTCCCTATTGATTAAATAACAAAAAAAGGGTTTTAAAAAACCCTTTTTTTGTTATTTACCTTCTGCGAGGTTATTACTTATTTACTTTTTTGATATATTCTTCGACAGCCATTGTCATACTAGGCGCTTTTGGTGTCGGAGCCGGAATATCTAAAATCAATCCATGATCTAAAAGTGCCTGCTGGGTTGATGCACCAAATGCAGCAATCCTGGTATTGTTCTGTTTAAAGTCCGGGAAGTTATCATATAAAGACTGTACACTGGAAGGACTAAAGAACACGATAACATCGTAGAAAACATCCTTCAGATCAGTCAAATCACTTACAACGGTTCTAAAAAGAACAGCAGGAGTAAACTTATAGCCATTTTGCTGTAACCAATTGCTTGTTTCCTCATTGGCAACATCCGAGCATGGGAATAAAAAATTCTCTCCTTTGTGTTTTTTCAACACCTCCTCAAGATCTTTTGCAGTCTGTTTGCCAAAGAAAATTTTCCGTTTCCTATATTGAATATACTTTTGAAGATAGAGGGCAATCGTTTCTGAAATACAAAAATATTTCATTTCTGCAGAAACTTCAAATCGCATCTCTTCACAAATTCTAAAATAATGATCTACAGCATTTCTGCTCGTAAATATTACCGCAGAATAATCTGCTAAATTAACCTTATCCCTACGCACATCTTTGGCAGGAACTCCTTCTACGTGTATAAAACCTCGAAAGTCTAATTTTAACCCGTATTTCTTTGCTAAATCATAATAAGGGGACTTATCGTTTTCAGGCTTTGGTAAAGTCACCAGTACACTTTTTACCTTCTTTGCTCTTTCTACGTCTGAAGTTTGCATATTAACCAGTTTTAGCTCAATAATCTTAACAGTATTAATATTGGTGCTATTTCTAGGCAACAAAGGTACAAAATTAAATAGGAAATTGAAAATTTATACATAGACATAATATGAGCCGCTGTCTTAAGAAACCGATAGAAAAACAGCAAACCGGCTCCAACAATAGCCAAATGCAACACAACACCAACCGATGTCAAGGGAACAAGACTCAAAATTAATAACACAGGAAGCATTAAAAAAAGTGTGTTGAAATAGATCAGATACAACACCGTCACATATTCTTTTACTAACTTTCTAATTTCAAAAACAAAGGATAAGAATCTGATAAATCCGATTTTTAACGCGAACAAACCACCAACCATTCCTACAGTCTTCATATAATTAGGGAAAGTAATAAAATCGAATCTATTCAATTCATACGCATAAAATAGACTTACAAATAAGCCTATCGCTCCCGAAAATAATATAAATAGAAATATAAATGGCCAAGATGTCAGGATCGTATCCTCCTTGCTCACAGACAATAAAACCCGATCATCCCAATAGCCCTGAAAAACCAATTTGATATCTGAAGGAAAAAACACCCGAATCATTCCAACACCAAAAATTAATGCAAGAACCGTAAATAGGATCCAGTTTTCTCGATGAACTTTGAGCGTCCCATCTTGCCTATCCAAATTGCTACGCCTCATTTCCCCCTGAAAATACTGCTGTACATCAAAATTATTGATGTTATGAACCGCTAGTCCTTTCTCTTCCACGGTTACAATTCGATATTGATTTTGTAGTGCTGGGTTCAGGGATTCCAAAACTTTACGATTGGGTGAAATAACAGCATCTTTTACAGCATTTAGACTATCAGCCGCAACTATGCTGCGCTGAATAACAGCCCGCTGCGCCCGCCGCTGTGCTTTCAATCCCGATATTGAAAACAGCAGAAATAGTACAAATAGAATATGATATTTGAAGATTGTAACGCTCATTAAAATGAATTGTCTCTTAACGGCAATGAGATGCTCAATAACCATCTATATTCGAAACTCTTTAATTGTGGTCGTAAAGTTAGGATAAAAAGTTATATTGCATCCAAAAAATCTTTAGAGAACATGCACAAAGAAATTACACGTTGCCAATGGTGTGGATCTGACGAGCAATACGTTGACTATCACGATAAAGAATGGGGCCGGCAAGTCAAAGACGACAGAACCTTATTCGAATTTTTAGTACTGGAATCTGCTCAGGCGGGCTTAAGCTGGATCACGATTCTCCGTCGCAGAAGCGCTTACCAAGAAGCTTTCGCCAATTTTGATGCCGATCAGGTAGCGGCGTACAACAACGAAGCTGTCGAACAGTTGCTCAAGGAGTCCGGTATTATCAAACATCGCAATAAAATTGAATCCACCATTACCAATGCACAGCTTTTCAAAAAAGTCCAGGTTGAATATGGCAGTTTTTATAACTACCTTTATAGCTTCCTGCCTGAACAACAGCCCATTGTGAACCATTGGCCAAGTTTGCAGCATGTACCTGCTACAACGGAGATTTCAGACAAAATAGCAAAGGACATGAAGAAAAAAGGGTTCAAGTTTTTTGGATCTACCATTTGCTATGCCTATATGCAAGCCGTTGGAATGGTCAATGATCATATCGAAACCTGTTCATTTAAATACGACTAGCCACTTTAGACCACAAAGACCTTTCGCAAAGACCAATTTATACTCGTCAAAACTAACTATTCTGAAAAAATACGACATATGAATCAAATCGAGTTAAAACAAAACCAGCTGATATTAAAAGAAAAAAGGGGCGCTCTAATTGCTAGACTATTCATCTATTTACTGACCATATTTACAATAACGCTACCTTTAGGTGGCCTCATTGCCAATGTGCTCCATGGCGAGATGACAATTATAAGTATTGCTATCTATGCTATATTCGGATTAATAGCATTCTATATGCTTCGTGTTTCACTATGGAATACCTATGGCGCTGAGATTATTCATTTTCAAACAAAAAAAATAAATTATACTGCAGACTACCGATGGTTTAAGGACAATTTAAAAGAATTTGATTTCGATAAGATAGGTTTTATGATCGAAAAGATAGGCTATGAGGAAGATAACAAAGGAATCTTGGTCATTAAATTTGATGAGAAAGAGGTCCTTGAAACTGTCTCTAAGTTTCCATTAGCTGACTTGGAAACTTTGGTCATCACACTGAAAGAATTATACAGCCACCAAACACTTGAATAGATCAAAATTCTACAGTTAAAATCTATTTATCAATTGATGGCACATTAAATTGCTACGTTTTTATAGATATCAGGGAGATTGCGACAAAGACCGTTATAATCCATGCCATACCCAACCACAAATTCTTTACTTATTTCAAAACCGACATAGGTCAATTCCTCGAAATGGTACTGCAGCGCCTCGGGTTTCACCAAAAGTGCACAGGCTATAACACTAGCTGGATTTAATTTTTTTATAGCATCTAAGGTATGCTTAAGTGAATGCCCTGAGTCGACAATATCTTCTACAATAATCACATCGCGCCCCTCCAGATCGATACCGAGCCCTAAAAGCTCGTTTAGTTCAGATTGGCCCGTTCCGATATAAGAAGCCAGCTTAATAAATGACATTTCACAAGGGACCTCAATTTGCTTCAGCAAATCTGCCATAAACATAAAACATCCATTCAAAACACCTATAAAAACAGGCTGTTTGTGCTCATAACGCAGGCTTATATCAATCCCCATCAGGCGAACACGTTTCTGAATTTGTTCCCCTTCAAATAAAGGCTCGAAAAGCAATCCGTCAATTTCTATCTTTTTCATCCTAATAATATTCTTTCGTTACAGACACTATTTGTGTGCGTCGTTATCTTTTTCCTCTTTTTTACGTCCCAAGATCTTGTCAAACAGCGATCGCTTTGGTTTCTCCTGTTCAACAGCTTCCTCTTCTTTCTTTTCGGTAAGATCTATCTTTTTTAGTTTCTTCGGCACCGACACGCTTTCAAGATTATCGGCGGGAGAAGTACTCTCCAAATTATCGAACAACAATGGATCGTCTCCCATGTCGAACATATCCACAGAATCCACAACCGCTGGTCTCGCGGCACGCAGATGCGGCTGCAGAACAACTTCATAGAAACCATAATTTGAAGTTGTTGAATCTACGCTAATCTGTCCCGTTTTGGTCATAATATGACCATAGGTATTAAAATAGCGCAACATATTCCCTTTCAGGTGCCCTGTCCAGTCAAAAAAGTTCAGTCCTTTTTTAGGTCGCGGAACAATGCTGGACAAAAATATACTTTCACCAAGCCCTAGCTGTGCCGGAGTTTTTCCAAAATAATAGCGGGCCGCTTCGGTAATACCATAGACATTATTTCCCCATTCGATGACATTCAGATAGACTTCATACATGCGTTTTTTACTAACTTGCTGCGAACGTTCCATGAGCCATACCAGCAAAATTTCTTCCAGCTTCCGCACAACGGTTTTATTCCGGTTTAGAAATACATTTTTTACCAGTTGCATCGATATCGTACTCGCCCCGCGCTTAAATCCTTTCTCCTTGATATTTGTAGCAATGGAGAGCTTAAAAGCTTTTTCCTCAAAACCCTTGTGCTTAAAGAAAAATGGATCTTCTGTATTGATCAAACTAATCTGCATATAACGGGATATTTGATCGATCGGTGTAAAATTAGGATTCTGAGGACCTACCACAATCTCCCGCATCGGCTTACCATCCTCATAGGCCGTATACGTGAAAGGTGTATTTAGCATCGCAATGTCGGCCTCCCCCCATTTAACGACTCTTAAATCCTTATCATCCATTTTGGAGGAGAAAAGAAGCTTTTCGGGCCTTTTTAATTCAAGAGCAAAATTCAGATCGTACTGAATATGCCCCTCCACCTGAATACCATCTAAGCCCGGAAATAATCCAACTGGCATGGCATCAAAAAAGTGCTGCGCCTCGATCTTATCGGTATGAACAGCGAGGAAAAGCTCTTTCTCAGGTTTATGTACATATTTGAGATAAGGAGAAAACACAAAATCTTTGACCTGTACGGTACTTTCTTTGCTGACTTCAATTGACGAAGCTCCAATATTCAATGCCCCCTGCATGATGGCCTCCGGAAAGATAACATCTTTACTAGAAACGCGCCAGTGATTTACTTTCAGATTTTTAAAGCCCCATTGCCCGTGCAACTCCAATAATTCCTTATTCCTCCTGTGAGCCTTATCCAAACGGAATGATATTTCATCAAAACTTACTGCAAGACCAAATTTACGTTGCAACAAGGGAAGATTTACCTCCTTTTTATCAGAAAAAAGGCGAAGGTCACATTCTTGATTATCCGAATCTATAGTTCCAGTCAGATTCCAGGCCGCCTCATGATCATTTAACAGGAACTTGGTTTCCATATCTCCACCGTCGATCACAGCAGAAGGAATGACAATGCGCTGTGAGGTACTGTCATCGCGATAAGAAAGCTCAAGATTCTTGAGATCAAGATCATTCGGGACCTTAAAAAACACATTCTTCAACAATCGATCTGCCAGTGCGGCGAGATTCTGTTTTGGATTATCATTTTCCACAGTATCTTTTTTCTGTTTCTTGAACAAGAAATCATAGTTACTGATCGAATCTTTTTTAACAAGAGAAACTGTTCCATTATCCAAAATAACCTGACCCAATTTCACATCTCCAAATAGCAGAGGCCACAATTTTACAGATACCGTCAGATCGTTGATCTGTGCCAGTTGATCTCGATGTTTGGGCAACAATTGTATATTCTTAAACTGTACTGCATTAATTCCCTGGAAGGCATAATATTGGATCTTCAACTCCATATCATACTTTTCAAGCAACTTTGCTTTCGCTTTGTTGATTGCTCCCATGAGCATGGCATCTCTTTTCTGATAAGCATAGGTACCAACTGCAATAGCCAAAACCAGAATAGCAGCTAGAGCAATATAAAGCCATCGCCACTTGCGGGACTTAAAAGATGTTATAAATCGATTGGACATAATTATTACGTAATGCAAATTCGTGCATATCAACAGTCAAATATACATGAAGTTTTTCTAAGCACACATAGACGGATAAAAATGATAAGAACCACGCTGACCAATGGCTCCACAGTTTCGAATATGTTTAACTTCTAATAGGTATTTACAACTTATTTTATAGGAACTTAATAGGTACTTCGCAGAGGTTTATCCGAATGAGGACCTATCAAACCCCTGTGAAGTCGGTTTAAATGACAGGGATATCGACTTAAGGTTTTAAACTTGAACTATGTAAATTAACATACCCTCTCTTTTGAAGTAATACAGCTTTCTTAATCCCATTAAAAACAAAGAAATGACATGAAATTGATCTGCAATGAGTAGTTTTGTAATCCGTGATTACAAATGAATAATAGATGGTTACCAAAGAACAAATATTAAATGCATTATCCTATGTTGAAGAGCCTGATTTGAAAAAGGATCTTGTAACATTGAATATGATTCAAAATATCGAGATCGAAGAACAAAAAATTTCTTTCGATGTCATTTTAACGACTCCAGCTTGTCCGCTTAAGGATCATATTGAGCATGCTTGTCGGAATGCCATAGCGCATTTCATCGACAAAAATCTCGAAGTCGAGATCAAAATGACTTCCAATGTGATCGGAAAACAAGGGGCACAAGTATCGGGCATTAAAAACATCATTTTGGTTTCTTCAGGCAAAGGTGGAGTTGGTAAATCTACGGTTGCAGCCAATTTGGCTCTTGCTCTCCATGCTAAAGGTGCTAAAACAGGACTTTTAGATGCCGACATCTATGGACCATCTCTTCCGATTATGTTTGGATTGGAGGGTGCTAAACCAGGTTCGGTAGAAATGCCAGACGGACAGGTTAAAATCGAACCACTTGAAAAATTTGGACTGAAATTACTTTCTATAGGATTTTTTACCGATCCAAACCAACCTATTCCATGGCGTGGTCCAATGACGACCTCAGCAATCAAGCAGCTCTTTAACGATGCACATTGGGGTGAACTGGATTACTTGGTCGTTGATATGCCGCCAGGCACCGGAGATATCCATATCACCGTATCACAAACATTCCCTATTGCGGGAGCTGTGATTGTCACAACACCGCAGCACGTTGCCCTAGCTGATGCTGTTAAAGGAATTGGTATGTTCTTAATGGATAGTATCAATATTCCATTATTGGGCGTCGTGGAAAATATGGCCTATTTTACACCTGCAGAATTACCAGACAATAAATATTATATTTTTGGCAAGGATGGTGGAAAACGCCTGGCAGAAGAATATAAAGTTCCTTTCCTGGGTGAAATCCCTTTATTAAAAGGCATTTCTGATGCTGGAGATAATGGGTTCCCGGTCGCCATAGATACTGAAGATCCTGTAACAAGATCATTTTTAACGATTGCGGAGAAAGTTGCACAACAGCTTTCCATTATCCATAGCCAGGGGAAATAGTTCGTGAATAATGTGCTTTTGCGCTTCATCATAAAAAAGGCTTTCATTTGCATGAAAGCCTTTTTTTGGAATGCAATCTCGTTAGACAGCAAGTTCCAGCAATACTGGACAATGATCGGAATGGACAGCATCCGGCATTATACTGGAAGATTTGATTTGTTCTGTCAAAGGTTTTGAAACCATATTATAATCGATACGCCAACCCAGGTTTTTCGCACGTGCCCCAGCACGGTAACTCCACCAACTGTAATGATGCGGATCCGGATTTAAATGACGAAAAGAGTCGATATAACCCGAATTAATAAAATTCTCCATCCATTCACGCTCCTCCGGAAGAAATCCCGAAGAGTTTGCATTTGATTTTGGATTATGAATATCGATGGCGCGATGACAGATATTATAGTCACCACAAACAACCAAATTCGGTTTTTCGACCAAAAGCTTATCGCTATACAACTGAAAATCTGCCAGAAAACGGTATTTAAAATCCTGTCTTACATCTCCGGTTGTGCCCGAAGGAAAATAGGTACTCATGACTGAAACCTGATCAAAATCAGCACGTATAATACGTCCTTCAAAATCATAATCCTCATGACCACAGCCGTACTCAACATGTTTTGGTGTCATCCTGGTAAACAAAGCAACTCCACTATATCCTTTCTTTTGAGCTGGATACCAGTAATGCTCATAGCCCATCTGTTCCAACAAAGCAATTTCGGGTATCTGATCAGGTGTAGCTTTAATCTCCTGAAGACAGATGACATCTGCATTTACAGTTTTCAACCAGCCCAACCAATCCTTCTTTAAGGCTGCGCGTAAACCATTCACGTTATAGGTTACTATTTTCATTTTTTGAATATTGTGATGCTAGATAATAGAAAAGAAAACCTCTTCAATCTCGATTTTGCGAATTGTAACAACATTAATAATCCTTAGAAGAGAACAGATCACCGATTTTAGAAAAGAAACCCGTCTGAGGTTTTAGTCCTTTTAGTTCGCGCTCCAAGTTTAATGCTTCTCGTCTTGTCAGCACATGCATGGTCATCTTTTGGTCGACCTCCGGCCGATCATGTTTATCTGTTTTTACAGCGGCAATCTGATCGATGACATCTATTCCTTTTACTAACTCGCCAAATACGGTATAATTCCAATCCAGATGAGGCGCACCGCCGATAGTCGTGTAAGCCTGACGCTGTGCTTCAGAAAATTTCTTGCCATTCATTCGTGTTTCCTCCAAACGATTGAGGTCTTCAGGGGTGAATACTTTTCCCTGAACCAGATAAAATTGAGACCCCGAAGAAGCCTTTGCCGGATTATTATCTCTGGCCGCTCCGATAGTACCTTTTTTATGGAATAATCCATCCTGAATCTCTGCCGGAATCGTATACCCCGGTCCTCCATTACCTAATTGAGCCCCGCCAACAGCATTTCTTGAATCAGGATCACCACCCTGAATCATAAAATTCTGGATAACGCGATGGAACAAGGTTCCATCGTAGTATTTACTTTTTGCCAATTTCACAAAGTTATCTCGATGTTTTGGTGTCTCATTGGACAACCGCAGCACGCAGGTGCCCTTGTCAGTAACGATCTGTACATATTTGAACTCGGGTTTAGCGGCAAATGCCAAAACCTGCAGAAAACAAAATACTGCTATTAAACTAGTCTTTAAAAATTTCATCTGTTAATAATTATATATTGCATTGAATGCGCATGGTTCCCTAATTGTTTGATCCCCTAAATAACGTTTAATTCCTCAAAATAATCTATGATCAACGACTTCATGATTAATTCTTGTTCTAAGAGTGTATAGTTGGGAATAGGTTTCACCAATTCCCAATGTGGCCAGCCTTCCTCATCAAGGCCTTTAAGATTATAAAAACCCATCGCACTGAAAAGACGACATGTTGCAATGTGCATCAATTCTTCCTTCTCCCGTTTTGAGAATTTCTGGGCACCTTTGCCCAATTCCTGAACACCAATAAGGAATAAACAGACCTTGATGTCAGGCTTTTCCATATCGAATAGAGAAGCAATTTCTCCCTGTAGGATACTCCACTTCTTGTTTACTTCTGCTGCCTTCATTTTTTATTTTTAAACAAACTAAGATAAATAAATACACCTATGCTGTTTGATTCCCTCCTGTGGCTATAACCTCTGCACAACGTCGATCAATCATCTGAAAAACTGGATCAAACAAATTATCATCAAAATATGGATCAGGAACAACATCATCCCCTAAAAACAATTTCACTTTGTTCAGGTCTTCCTTATCAATCACCTGAGCGCATACATCCGCATAGTTTTGTCTATCCATCACAAAGATAAGATCGTATTCGGAAAAAAATTGCGGTTTGAAATGCCGGGCCCGCTGACCGGAAATATCGACACCGTATTTCTTTGCAATTGCTATAGCTCTACGATCAGGTGCTTCACCAATATGCCAGTCACCTGTACCAGCCGATTCAACAACCCAGTTTAATTGATTATCTGCTGCTTTTTGTTTCAATATACCATGTGCAAGGGGAGAACGACAGATATTTCCCAAACAAACCATTAAAATCTTCATCTCTATAATTTTTAAAAGCTATCAAAAGTAGCAATACCACACTGCAATCCAACTAACGGTGCAAAGCACGCGATTAGTCCACATAATCAGGCTTCCATGCTTGTCAATAGCAAAATATGTAATAAATCACAAGGCCAGAAAGGCCCAGCATCAAAAGTGCTGAAGTGATTTCGGCACTTCACTCCGCAAAATAACTAAACTAAAATGATTAAGGAAACAACCGGTTAAAATTGACTTACTTCTTACCAAGCGCCGAGCTTTTCCATTAAAAAAGGTGGCCTAGCCTTACGGCTAGAACCACCTAAACTATATTAATCAACCAATTCTTAATTCAATGCTTAATATTCTACCGGGAAGCTCAATTGAACAGCACCGCCTTGAGGAGACACCCCTTTCAATCGTACAATATTACGTTGCGTCGCACCAAGTGCTGTTTCAACGTCATCTACTGTATTCACAGCTTTTCCGTTGACCTCAGTAATAACCAGTCCACGCTCAACACCAAAATAATCAAAGATACCGCCGCGGTTCACCTGGGTCACAACAACTCCAGAGTTGACACCCAGCTCTTTTTTCTTCTGAGCAGAAGCAGGAATAAAGCTTGCCCCTAATTTATTATAGATCTCCGTTGCACTTTTCGAAGCTTTTCCACCAGCACTTGCAGATTTTAAAGATTCTTCGCCTTTCAGTGTCATGGTTACTTGTTTTTCCTTACCATCACGTTTGTAAGTAACATTTACCTTATCTCCAGGACGAGCACGGCCTATCGTTTCGCTTAAAACAGGTGAACCCGTAATCACTTTTCCATTAATTTTGGTCAAGATATCTCCTTTTTTGACACCTGCTGCTTCTGCAGCACCACCAGCGACTACATCTTGAACATACAGACCATCAACATCTGTAAAACCTTTTTCCTTGGCCAGTTCAGGTGTGATTTCAGTATAAGTAACACCTATATAACCGCGTTTTACATTACCGTATTCAACAAAGTCATCAACAATCTTTTTCACCAAATTGACCGGAATCGCAAAACCATAACCGGCATATGTTCCTGTTGGAGAAGCGATAGCAGAGTTAATACCAATCAATTCTCCGGAAGCATTTGTCAATGCACCACCACTATTTCCTTTATTGATAACAGCATCTGTTTGGATAAAGGACTCTATCGCTGAACTTACAGGGATTTGATCCTGTCCACCACCAAATGGATTACCACGTTGTTGTTGACCTTCATTCAAAATACCGATCTGACGGCCTTTTGCACTAATGATACCCGCGGTCACTGTAGATTGAAGTCCAAGTGGATAGCCAAAAGCCAATACCCATTCACCGACATTGACATTATCGGAGTTCCCCATTTTGACAACAGGAAGTCCTTTACCCGATACTTTCAACAGGGCTAAATCTGTATTTGGATCACGTCCAATCAGTTTAGCTTCAAACGTACGCTTATCAGTAAGCACCACCTCTATTTTATCTGCATCTTCCACAACGTGATTGTTGGTTACAATGTATCCATCGTCAGAGATAATTACACCTGATCCAGATGCCTGTACAGGTTGCGACTGCATTTGACGACGTCCTCCACCCTGGGGCATGCCAAAAAACTCTTCAAACATATCGAACGGAGAACCTTGCGATTGCTGCGATCCTTTACGGCTATATGTTGTCTTAATATGTACAACACCCGGTGACACCGCTGCCGCGGCCTGAGTAAAATCAGGGTTACCTGTCGATGACATTACCCCTGTTGGATTGTTTGCAAAATAAACCTTTTGTTTGTCTTCGAAAGACATACCATCAAACTTCTTATTCTCAATAAGCTTGTAACCTCCTAATGCTACCGCTCCTCCGAAAACAGCTGTTAATAGCGTTAAACCGACCTTATTCATAAACTTATTTCTATTTTAAAATGTCTTAATATATGTTGATAACTTTTGCTCTTAAAATTACCGATTTTATTCGGATATGTTCAAATGTAATACCATTTCAAGGCCTTCGGAAAATCCGACACGTTAAAAAATGTTAATTACTAGACAAATGCAATCATTTTAACAAATCTTAACTTTTCCCCGTTTTTTTGTAACAAAAAAACGTACTTTTGTTACTACAAATCAACGTAATGGCACCAAAAGTAAGATTTTCAAAATATCAGGGAGCAGGCAATGACTTCATTTTAGTAGACAACCGCGACAACTCATTTAACCGCGCAGATGAAGCATTGGTAGAAAAACTATGTGACCGCCGGTTTGGCGTTGGTGCCGATGGTTTAATGCTCTTGCAAACCAGAGAAAATTACGATTTTGAGATGATTTATTACAATGCCGACGGCAGAGAAGGCAGCATGTGCGGCAATGGTGGCCGTTGCATCGTCGCTTTTGCACGCGATTTAGGCATCATCACTGACAAAACTGTCTTTTTGGCAGTAGACGGCATACACCACGCATCTTTATCGACAGATCTTGTCAATCTTCAAATGATCGACGTGCAAGATTTTGCCCGTGATGGAGAAGCCTATCTGTTACAAACAGGTTCTCCACATTATGTTGAATTTGTAAAAGATCTTCAACATAAAAATGTCTTTCAAGATGGCTATACTATTCGCAATAACACTACTTATAGAAAAGAAGGCATCAATGTGAATTTCATTGAAGCCGAAGGAGAAGGTTATTTCCTCCGTACATTTGAGCGCGGTGTTGAAGATGAAACCTATGCCTGCGGCACCGGAGCAACTGCAGCAGCCATGGCTGTTGCCCTGCAGCACAATTTACAAGGTGATATCAGTATTCCTATCCGCGTACTAGGTGGTCAGCTTTATATCTCCTTCCATAAGAATGGTCATCATTTCACAGAGGTTTTCTTAAAAGGTCCGGCACAGTTTGTCTTCGAAGGAAACTATTAAGTTTTCACCTAATAGCCAACAAAACTAATCGCGGCCAAGATCTTCCATCCAAGCAAATCAATTTTTAAAATTTCATCCTGCAAATTGCGATTAATGGTATATTTTATTGTATATTAGATACCTTTATTTATAAGGTCCGCTATTTTTAATGCAACAGTCAAAGTCATTTCCAGTCTATAAAATCGTTTATTCTATATGTGAGCACCCCTATCTTGGCTATCTCATTGAGCCACACATGGTCAAACTCAATCCCAATGGGACCTACTCACTCCGATATCAACGCATATTTAGTAATACTGTGGATGCCTACGCCGCTGAATTGGATGAAGTAGATTACAGACTCATTCGACTGCTTGATGAAATCGAACAAACACATCTCATCAAAAAATACTATAAAAAAGCGATTAGACCTGTAGATTTCTTTTCCAAAGTTTTCGATAAAAAACTTCAGGAGCTTCTTCGTCCCAAGATTGATGAAAAAATGATTCAATTTTTTGAGGCTGTTGGTGATAAACCGCTTTTTATGATGAGCAAAGATGGCTATCCGGCAGATCAGGAAATTAAATTAGCAACATCTGCAGCGTCAATCTTATTTCACTTCCGGCGGAACGAAGAAGAAACACGTTATTTCCCGACCATCAAATACGAAAACCAACGCCTGGAGTTTATGTTCAAAAATGCTGTTGTCCTGACCAATGTACAGGCATGGTTACTTTTAAACAATACCCTCTATTATTTCGATCAGGCACTTGAAGGGAAAAAGCTTAGCCCTTTCTTGAATAAACGCTATATTTCTGTAGGCAGAAGCACTGAAAAAAAATATTTCGAGACCTTTGTATGCGGACTGATTGAGCGCTATCACGTCTATGCAGAGGGGTTTGAGATTCAGACCCACCAGCATCAGGCAATTCCACTCCTTCATCTGATCTATGTGGAAGATGGAGCTTCGCAATTGCAGTTACAATTCAAGTATGGACCACATACTTTTACAGCAGGAGCTGAAAACAAAGTTACCGTACGCATGGAATATAATAAGGAAGATGATCATTATATCTTCCACCGCGTCAAACGATCCCTGCAATGGGAAGAGCAGCAACATGACAGCTTAAAAAAACTGGGATTACAGGATGTTGACCCCCATTTAGGCTTACTAACACCCGCTAGCTATACTGGAAAACGGCTTTCCGTATTTGACTGGATGAACAACCATCAGAAAGAGCTTGATACAATGGGATTCCAAATTGTTCAAAACAGTGAAGAAAAGCGCTTTTTCATAGGGCACACTTCCCTGGATATTTCCATTGATGAAGATAATGATTGGTTTGATATCAGTGCAATCGCAAAATTTGGCCCTTATGAAATTCCATTTATTCAGCTTCGCAACCATATTCTTAATAACATTAAAGAGTTTACCTTACCGAATGGCGAAATTGCCATGATTCCGGAAGAATGGTTTGCACAATACAATCATCTTTTCCAATTTTCTGCAGAGCGGCATGAGCTTAAACTCAATAAAGTACATATCGGCCTACTCTTTGAAATCAGTGAACATACACAATTGGTATTCACACGTAAATTGCAGAACCTCGCTAACTTTGAAGAGATTGCTGATATTCCCGAACCAAAACATTTCAAGGGAAATCTTCGCCCATACCAAAAGGCAGGATACAATTGGTTTAATTTTTTGAAGCAGTATAAATTTGGTGGCTGTCTTGCGGATGACATGGGATTGGGTAAAACCATACAGACATTAGCACTATTACAACAGCAAAAAGAACAGCTCCAAGACGAACAGGATATACGCACATCACTTTTGGTCCTGCCGACATCTCTCGTATACAACTGGCAAAAAGAAGCACAACAATTTGCACCACAGCTCAATATTCACCTCCATACGGGGAATAATCGGATTAAAGATGCTTCACTTTTCGCCAAATATGATTTGGTCATTACCACCTACGGTATTGCCCGTATTGACGAAGAAACCTTAAGTGGCTTTTATTTCAATTACATCATTCTGGATGAAAGTCAGAATATCAAAAATCCGACATCCAAATCGTTTAAAGCAATCAAAAGCTTAAAAAGTAAAAACAAGCTGGCCTTAAGCGGAACCCCCGTTGAAAACTCCGTTTCGGATCTTTGGGCACAGATGCACTTCACCAACCCAGGACTACTGGGCAGCTACACCTATTTCCAGAAAGAGTTTGTGCAGCCCATCGAAAAGAAAAAAGACGAAGAAAAAGCACAGCGCCTTCAAGCGATTGTCAAACCATTTATATTAAGACGTACAAAAGATCAGGTGGCAACTGAATTACCGCCAAAAACCGAACAAGTACTCTACTGTGAAATGACGGAAAAACAATCCGAGTTGTACGAAAAAGTCAAATCTGAATATCGCAATGCAATCCTTGATGGGCAGTTGGATAACAAGCCAAAATCTACCCAAATTGCGCTATTACAGGGATTGACTAAACTCCGACAATTAGCCAACCACCCTAAAATGGTCGATGAGAAATTCTTGGGCGATTCAGGTAAGTTCGAAGCCGTCATTGAGACACTTGAAATGGTTATGCGAAGAGGCAACAAAGTACTGATTTTCTCCCAGTTCGTCAAACAGCTTAATATCTTCCGTCAGTATTTTGATAACAAAGGGACTAATTATGCCTACCTGGATGGCGGCACAAAGAACCGGGATGAAGCCGTCAGTCAATTCCGTAAAAATAATGACACCAAGCTGTTCCTCATATCAATAAAAGCAGGTGGGGTGGGACTCAATCTGATTGAAGCTGACTATGTCTTTATTCTCGATCCGTGGTGGAATCCTGCTGTGGAACAACAGGCTGTCGACCGCTCGCATCGCATCGGTCAAACGCGCAATGTGTTTATCTATAAATTTATCAGTAAAGATACCGTCGAAGAAAAGATATTAGCTTTACAGAACAAAAAGAAATCGATTGCACAAAGCCTGATCACGACAGAAGAAAGCTTTATCAAGTCGCTATCTCAGGAAGATCTGCAGGAACTTTTGGCCTAAATCAAAACGTTACTGTTTATATTCATTAATCTTCGCCATATATATCGATGGACGGATACCCGTTACACGCGTAAATATATTGCTAAAAGAAGAGAGCTCATTGTACCCTACACGCATAGCGATTTCGAGGATGGAATACTTATTCTCGGACATCAGCTCCAGGGATTTCGCAATTCGTATGGCTCTTAGAAAACGAATATAACTGATGCCCATATCTTCTTTGAAAAGTCTGGACAGCGAGCGGCTGCTCATTCCAAAGCGGGCCGCAATCTGTTCAATGGTAAAGGCTTGATCGAGGTTGCTGTTCAGATATCTAGCCACACTTCGGAGTTTTTCACTCTTAGGATAGGGATGTTGCATCGGGAAAGCATCTACTGGTGGGCTCGTATCCGGAATAATCGCCATCATCGCACGCAAGACACAGTATTTTGAATATTCAGTCTTTTTGCTAACACCTCCGCTCCAGTCCTGAGCAAATAAAAACATTTCACGCATCAAATCATTACTTAGAAATATATTCGGCGCTGAAAGCACGGACGGCATATCCTGCCTTTCCTTAAAATAAAAACTGTACAATGGGATACGAGAGCTGGTGCTTTCCAGATGATAAGTTGTATTTGCCGGAATCCACATATAAAATCTTGCCGGCAAATACCAGTGCTTTGTAGCGGTAAATACATGAATAATACCACCGTCGGCATAAAGCAGGCGCGCCTTTTTATGTTTATACTCACGAGAATCAATACGATCGACATACATGTGATCTACGTAAAAATCATAATGTTCAGCATCAATAGCTGCAAGTTTATCCTCTCCCATAATCTAAAATTACACTTTTTACACCATATGGCGCAAATGAACAAATATCCGTCCGACTATACAAAACAAAACATTTCTATCCTGCAGTATCTTTGTGCAGCCTTACTCCCAAGCGCCCAGACGAAGTTTGTTGGTAATCCGAACAATCCTGTTTACGTAAAATGAAAAAATGCTATTTCAAGATGATGATAAGTCCAACTGGGATATGGGACCTGAGACTTTTTGAGTGAAAAACGCGCAATTAAATAATAATGAATAAAGAAGATAAAAGAGAAAAAACAAGAGGATTTAATAAAGTGCTTGTCATATTTGCCAGCCTATTATTATTAACCGGTATCGGAGTCTTAGTCAAACACCTCATTTTTACCAATCAATATGTAACGACAAATGACGCGCAAATTGATCAATATCTGACACCTGTTGCCAGTAGGATTTCCGGTTTTATTAAGGAAGTACGATTTGAAGAAAACCAATATGTCCATCGGGGTGACACCCTATTAATTATAGACGCCAGTGAGTATCAAACTAAGGTGGATATGGCAAATGCCGAACTCCAAAGCAGCCAGAGAAATGCCGAAGTAATCAGCAAAACAGCCCATGCGACAGCTAATAGCATTTCGGTTCAAAAGGCAAGATTAGAAGCTGCAAAAGTAAGTGTATGGCAAACTCAACAGGATTACAATCGATTTAAAAGTTTATTTGAAGCAGAGGCTTCGACCAAACAACAGTACGATAATGCCAAAGCAGCATACGATATAGCATTGGCACAATTGCATACCATTACGGAAGAATATAATTCAGCTCAACTGAATACCAGCAAAGAAAAGGCAAACGAATTACCTGCAAGAGCGAACATCAATATTAAAAAGGCAGCAAAAACAAATGCACAGCTTTTTCTCTCCTATACCGTAGTAACCGCTCCCTACGATGGCTTTGTTGGCAAACGATCTATCCAACCGGGACAATTTGTAAAGGAAGGGCAGACCCTAGCCAATGTCATAAGCGAAGAGAAATGGATCAACGCAAATTTTAGAGAAACTCAGCTTGAAGATCTTGCAGAGGGCACTATAGTCACTATACAGGTCGATGCCTTTCCCAAACTTAGTTTTAAAGGAAAGATCCATTCTTTTTCCCCAGCATCAGGTTCCAAATTTGCCGTTATACCTCAAGACAATGCAACCGGAAATTTCGTGAAGATTGAACAACGAATTCCCATTAAAATTGTATTTGACCCACAACAGGATCTCAAGAAATTACGTGCCGGGATGAATGTGGTCATCCATGCCGCCCATCAATCTTAATCACCCATGAGTACGGACAAATCTTTATACTATAGCTGGGTGCCCGAATGGATAAAACTTCCGCTAATGATATTGGCGATGTTCCCACACCTTATGTTAATGTCGCTGTTCCATTCCAATACAGCATTTACCGCGTCGGCACTAGATATCGAGGCCGAAGATATTCAGTATTTTCTATCCTTGATGTACGGTGCCATTGTCGTTGCTTTACTTATATTTCAGCGACTGTTTTCCTTTTTCAGGGTAAGGACATATATCCTCCTGACCTGCAGCCTTTCCATCCTGATCCTACTAGGCATTTCGCTGACAAGAGATCCATTTCTTATTGGCATTCTGCGCGTGGTCGAAGGCATTTTCTGTGTACTGGAAGGAGCTTGCTTTCTTCCATTGCTCATGATGCAGATTAAGCATGCCAAGAGCCGGACAATCGCCTATTTCTTTCTATATACCTTTATGCTTACGGGTTCAACCTTAACAACCTCTTTGCTCAAAGAAAGCATTATGGATTATGGATGGCAAGATATGATACACGTAGTGCTCTATTGGCACTTGATTGTGATTGCAATAGCTTTGCTGTTACTTAACAATAATCGCTTGGGTAAAAAATTCCCCCTCTATCAATTAGATCTGGCAAGTTGTCTATTTTTACTGCTCTCATTAAGCTGCGGTGCTTACGTTTTAATTTATGGCCGTAAATACTATTGGTTTGCACACAGCAATATTACCATCAATTTTGCCCTTACCCTTGTTTTTGGGGCACTCTTTATGATTAAACAAAGCATGGTCAAAAGACCCCTTTTTCATTTTGAGATCTTGAGATACAAAAATGTTATCATCGGAGTTACCCTGTTCTTTCTCTTTTACATTATTCGTAGCTGTCTAAACAATGTGTATACCGTGATGGCCACCGTATGGAAATGGCCCTGGCATTATATTATAGATGTACAGTATATCAACGTCATCGGCACGATGCTTGGTGTTGGTAGTTCAGGCTTCTTACTTCTACGCGATGTATCGCCTAAATATATCTTTGGTTGTGGCTTTTTGATATTAGCAGCTTCCTGCTTTCTATTTGTACCCACCTTTTATCCCGATACCACAATCGGCACTATCGGTCTTCCTTTGTTTATTCAGGGAATCGGACAAGGCTGGCTTTTCACACCATTGGTCATTTATATCTTAACAGGTGTCGAGTCCCATCACGTGGGCAACGCAGGCCTTATGGGTACAACAGTTCGTTTTTGGAGTACCAATATCGGATTTGCGCTTATCCAAAATGCCAGTTATGCCCTCAATCAAAAGCATTATATTCAACTCGAACAAACCCTCAATACAAGCAACCCGCAGACAATAAACTATTGGAATACATTAACAGAGAAATATATCGGGCTATATGGCGATCAGCTGGCAAGTCTTATTGCCGGCAAAAGTATTTCGGGAACCCTAAGTCAGCAAGCAACGTTAATCAGTAACATGGAGATATTTACTTATCTAGGGATGCTAGGAATACTTATAACAGGGCTAATATTTTTATTCGGTCCGGCCAAAACACTTTTCATGCGCCTTCGGATACCATACCTGTAAATGAGGTCGCTAAACGGCCTATAGACAAACTTCATAATTCCGCGAGCAGCAACAGCCATGAAAATGAATTGAAGATTCTTTTTGGCTAATAAACCGCGTATCGCGTGCCCATTGATGAAATAATAAAAACAACACGAATAATAAAACAGCATCTTTCAGAAAAAAGGGGCTGTTTGCAAATCAATGCAGACAGCCCCTTTTCGGCATCTCGTACTTTATCTATTTAAGCATCAAATTCTTTAAGTGCTTTTTTCACACGCACTATGACCTCGTTTTTACCAAGTAATTCAACAATCTGAAATACATCTGGTCCAAATTTCCCACCGACTAACATAATGCGGAAAGGCATCATCAGCTCGCCCATCTTCATTCCTGACGCCTGAATGGCATCTTTAAAGAAAGGTTCCAAATCAGCAGCGTTCCATGTATCAAATCCTTCGAATGATTGATTTATATCCTCAAAAAACGCAGTTTTTTCAGCAGACCATTTAGGCTTCACTGCGTTTAGATCATATTCTGCAGGCTGTAAGAAGAAGAACGACGCCTGGCTCCAAAAGTCTTCGACAAAAGTTAAACGCTCTTTCACCGCATCCAATACCCTGCTCACATAAGCGGCATCAGCATCTACTTGATGATGCTCCAAAACTGTTTTGATCTGCGGTAACAATGATTCTGTTGAAGATCGTTTGATCCATTCATGGTTGAACCATTTTGCTTTTTCAAAATCAAATTTTGCACCAGCTTTACTGATACGGTCAACACCAAATTTTTGGATTAATTCATCTAAAGAGAAAAGTTCCTGTTCAGTTCCATCATTCCAGCCCAACACCCCAAGCATATTGACAAAAGCTTCAGGCAAGAAGCCCATCTCACGGAACCCTTTTGTTGTATCGCCAGATTTCGCATCGGTCCAGTTCATTGCATAAACAGGGAAGCCCAAGCGATCGCCATCACGCTTACTTAATTTACCATTTCCATCTGGTTTAAGAATTAACGGAAGGTGTGCCCAGCCTGGCATGCTATCACCCCAGCCTAGGTATTCCCACAATAAAATATGGATAGGCGCTGAAGGCAACCATTCTTCACCACGGAACACATGTGATATTTCCATCGCTTTATCATCAACAACCACGGCAAGGTGATAAGTCGGCATACCATCTGCCTTCAGAAGCACCTTATCATCGACAAGATTTGTATCAAATGCAACTTTTCCACGGATCATATCCGTGAATGTGACCGTTTCATCGGTAGGGATCTTTATACGAATGGTGTGCGGAGTCCCCGCATCCAATAATTGTTGAGTTTCAGTCTCAGATAGACTCAATGAATTGCGCAATTGAAGTCTATTTTCGTGGCTGTAGCGAAAATTAGGCTGCAACTTACGTTGCTCATCCAATTCCTCCGCAGTATCAAATGCATAATAAGCATAACCACTTGCGATCAGCTGTTCAGCATATTTCCGGTAAGATGGTTTTCGCTCGCTTTGACGGTAAGGTCCGTACTCGCCCCCTTTTAATGGGCTTTCATCTGGGGAAAGACCACACCATGCTAAACATTCGTTGATATATTCCTCAGCACCAGGGACAAAACGAGTTTGATCCGTATCCTCGACACGTAAAATAAAATCTCCCTGATGCTGACGCGCATAGAGAAAATTAAACAAAGCTGTACGTACCCCACCAAGGTGAAGACCACCTGTCGGGCTTGGTGCAAAACGCACTCTTACTTTTCTTTCTGAACTCATGCCGCAAAATTACCACAAAATTTTTGATTTGGGCGGCACGATAACTTCTTCATTGAAATAAAAGTGCAGAAAACAGACATTTATTCAGTAATTTGCAAATGAAGGACACGAATACGGAATCATGAAACCCTATCAGATTAGCCAGCAACGCTGGAAATTTATCTTACTTATCTTTGCAGCGATCATTGCTGTCGCCTCTCTGGTTTACACCAATTACCTCGTTCGAAATCTCGCTCACGCCGAACGTTCAAAAGCTGAGGTATGGGCCATGAGCACTAAAAATATCATGACCATGCCCGACGTTGATGATGAGTTCATTACATTTATTTACGCCGTAAGAGACAGTCTAAATTTACCCGCAATTATTACCGACGACAAAGAAGACATTATTTTCTGGCGTAACCTTGATTCCACAAAGACAAATATCAAACCTGGACATAATGATTCTGTTACAAAACATCTGGATTATGACCCAGCTTATTTTCAAAAACAACTTGCGTTTATGAAGAAAAGCCATCCGCCCATTACGTTGGAATTGGAAAATGGGCAAAAATGGCATGTTTACTATAAAGATTCTTGGTTTTTACAACAGTTAAGGGTGTTTCCTTATGTACAGTTATCGCTGATTGCACTCTTTCTCATTATTGCTTATACAGTTTTCAACTCCATCCGAAAATCTGAACAAAATCTCGTTTGGGTGGGGCTAACCAAAGAAGCGGCCCATCAATTAGGCACGCCCATTTCGTCGTTGATGGGTTGGCTCGAATTGATTCGTATAAAATTTGATGCCGAAGAAGATGATACCCTAAATGAGATGGAAAACGACATTAAGCGCCTTGAAATCGTCGCTGACCGTTTTTCAAAAATAGGATCTACTCCCGTACTGACCAATCATAACCTCTACGATGTCATCAAAAATTACATGGATTATTTTCGAATACGAACCAGTAATAAAATTACTTTCGAATTAAAAGGCGACACACATCTTGAGGCACAGCTCAACATCCCATTATTCGATTGGATCATCGAAAATTTATTGAAAAACGGCGTAAATGCCATTGGCACAGAAGGAAAGATAACTGTTAATATTTCAGAAAATATTGCGAAAGAAGAAATTTTTATAGACATTAGTGATACGGGTAAAGGAATTCCGAGATCTAATTTTGAATCTGTTTTCCAACCTGGTTTTACAACGAGAAAAAGAGGCTGGGGGCTTGGCCTTAGTCTGACAAAAAGAATGGTACGGTATCACCAAGGACAAATCTTTGTAAAGGAATCTGAAGTAGGTAAAGGAACAACATTTCGAATAATATTAAAAAGCAATTTAAAATATGAAGCCACTCAAATCTGACGAATATCCAGCAGTTTACGCACCTTATATTGAGACTGTCGTCGATAACGTGTTTGATGCACTAGAAGAACAAGCGCTCTCCTTTCCAGCATTTCTGGACACGATTCCTGAAGAACGAGGTAGTTTTAAATACGCCGAGGATAAGTGGACCATCAAAGAAGTCGTTGGCCACGTCATCGATAATGAACGTATTATGGCTTACCGTGCATTGCGTTTTTCACGTAACGACCTTAAAGAACTCGCTGGATATGACCAAGACTACCTCATTCAGTATTCCCGTTACAACGACCGAACCTTGGAAAGTCTAAGCAAAGAATTCACCTTTCTTCGCAAAGCCAATATGATGCTTTTCAATAGTTTTAATGACGCAGAATTGGAACGTAAGGGCATGGCATCTGAACGACTGATAAGTGTAAAGGCATTATTGTATGTCATTGCGGGCCATCTTAATCATCACCGTATTATTATCCAGGAACGTTATTTAAACTCAGACGATGTCAAAAATTTGGTTTCAGCATTACAGCATTGAGGAAATAAACGTATTTTTCAATAAATACCTATCAGGACTCCTCGAGATTCAAGCGACAGAAATAGATGACAACTCCATCACAGCGACTATGCCTGTAACAGATAAAGTAAAACAACCACATGGCATTTTACATGGTGGAGCTTCTGTAGTTCTGGCAGAGTCATTGGGAAGTATCGCATCCAATCTCGTTGTTGATCCAGACAAATACAGGGGGGTTGGCCTTGAAGTGAATGCCAATCATATACGCCCAGTCAGTAGTGGAATCATCACGGCAAAATGTAGTCCGATACATATCGGTCGATCCACACACATTTGGGAAATAAAAATGTATGATCGTTTCAATAAATTAAATTGTATCTCAAGACTTACAGTAGCTATCGTTCCAAAATAATATGAATTGTATGATTCATGCTAACTCGATTTATCAACAACATCGAATTAAAATTCAACAACATTTATAAGCAAATAAGGATAAATTTCACAATTTATCCTTATTTTTTTTGCCAATTAATTATCCAAATCCTCCAAAAATATGCCTTTATTTATTTCCAATATTCAAGAAATTTAAGTAGTCTTGTAGGATGGATACGCTAAAAATCAGTAAATATAGAGCGCAATCGTTTGTTCTCTCCTTATATCTACTGATTTATCAATCCTCGAACGATAACTTAACTAAATATAATAAAACAAAACATGACCACTAATCCTAACGTTGGTAAAACAGCCTTTCGCCCTATGGCCATCTGCTGTGGTTTATTTTTTATCCTCGGTTTTATTACCTGGGCAAACGGAACCTTAATTCCGTTCTTAAAAATTGCTTGTAACCTCGAAACTGATTTACAGGCTTTCTTCGTAACCTTTGCTTCTTACATTGCCTATTTCTTTTTGGCACTACCAAGCTCGGTCATCATTAAAAAAATAGGCTTCCAAAATGGTTTGGTTGTCAGTCTTATTATATTAGGTTTGGGATCTTTAATCTTTATTCCTGCAGCAGATAATAGAAGTTACGGCCTATTTTTAACAGGAATCTTTATCCAAGGTTCAGGGATGGCATTATTACAAACAGCCGTTAACCCCTATTTAAGTATTATCGGCCCTATCGATAGCGCTGCACAACGTATTTCTATCGCTGGATTTTTTAATAAATCTGCTGGTATTATTGTGCCTATCCTATTCGGAACACTCTTTTTAAAAGACGCCCAAAAGGTAACCGCAAAATTAGAAGCAACGACTGATCTTGTACAAAAGAATGCGATCTTGGACGACCTTCTTCAACGCGTACACACACCGTATATCTCACTTGCAATTATCTTTGTTGCTTTCGCAATTTTCTTAAAGTTCACACACTTGCCTGAAGTTGATGTTGACGCTGAAGAAGAAACTAGTGAAGAAAACGGAATCGTTGCAGTAAAGAAAACATCCATCTTTCAATATCCACATTTATTCTTAGGTGCCTTAGCAATTTTCTTCTGCGTAGCCGTTGAAGTTATGGCAGGAGATATCATTGGTGTTTATGCGCGCGAACTCAAAGTTGATCCATTTTTCACAACCTATGCGACGGCATTTACTCTATCATGTATGTTGATCGGTTATATTATCGGTATCATCTCTATTCCGCGATTTGTATCACAACAAATGGCTCTGCGCATTTGCACAATTATTGGTATCACATTCACCGTTATTTCTGTTTTCACGACCGGTACAACATCCTTTATATTTGTTGCCCTATTAGGAATTGCCAATTCCCTCATGTGGCCAGCGATATTCCCACTAGGAATCAAAGGCCTTGGCAAATTCACAAAAACAGGATCAGCAATCATGATTATGGGTATTGCCGGCGGAGCTGTTTGGCCTTTGATTTATGGGTTGTTAAAAGATCATTTACATATCGATTTTCAACATGCATTCCTATATGCAATGGTTCCGGGATATCTATACATTATGTATTTCTCTATAGCAGGACATAAAGTTGGTAAAACGAACTAATAGAAATAACTTTTACAGCTTAAGAAAAAAGGGCATCTAAAAAAATAGATGCCCTTTTTTCTTAAAATTCTTCCTATTTTTAGAAGATAGATGCTATAGCACAAACATATTACGCATCAGCTAGTAGATATAGCACTATTTTAATCAGGCTTTATATTTTTCTTGCACAACATATCCCGGATCAAGGGCTTATAATTGGCATATTAAGCTGGTCAAACTGAATATAAAACAAACAATGATAGAGATGAAAAAGAATCTTTTTGCAATTGCCATTGCCGCAACAATGATGTTTACGGCCAACGAATCCTTTGCTCAGCTTAAGCTTCCTGCAGCAAGCAGTGCCCAAACCGTTACGCAGGGATTAGGTATTGAAAACGTAACCCTTAATTACAGCAGGCCGAGCATGAACGGTCGTAAGATTTTTGGGGATCTTGTTCCTTATAATGAAGTATGGCGCACAGGCGCAAATACAAATACCACATTAACCTTCGAAGGTGATGTTACCTTAAATGGACATAAGCTTTCTGCTGGAACCTATGCTCTTTTCACGATTCCAAACAAATCTGAATGGACCATCATCATCAGTAAAAACACAAAACAATGGGGTGCATATACCTATAAGGAGACCGAAGATGCCTTACGTTTCAATGTTAAACCTCAAGCCCTAACAAGCCCGGTGGAAACTTTTACAGTCTCATTTGACAACGTTACTCCTACAGGTGCTGTCTTGAATCTTGCCTGGGAAAAAACGTCGGTAAAGGTTGACCTAAAAGTCAATCAGCAGGCTAAAATATTAGCTTCTATTGATGAAGCGATGAAAGGAGAGAAAAAACCTTATTTTGCCGCAGCTCAATATTACTTTAATAATAATTTAGATCTGAACAAAGCCCTTAACTGGTTTGACGAAGCGGCCAAAGCACAACCCAAAGCTGCTCACGTCCTTTACTGGAAAGCAAAAGCGCAATTAAAAGCTGGCGATAAAAAAGGCGCAATAGAAACAGCAACGAAAGGTCTTGAAGTTGCCACAGCAGATAAAAATGGTGAATACATCAAATTAAATACACAAGTGATCAACGCCGCAAAAAAATAGACTATCTAAACATAAAAACGGGGCTATCCAAAAAGGTTGGATAGCCCCGTTTTTCTCGACATTTTAACGTATACCTATACGGGAACTTTTCAAATATCCAATTCTCAGAAAGTTTAATCTTACTTTTTAGACACCCTCTTTTTATAGCTCATCTTTTAGCAATTGTTCAAGTTCTTCCGGTGAAACATTCATATTAACGTTTCCATCTTTCGCAAAAGATATTTCGCCAGTTTCTTCGGAGACAATAACAGCTATCGCATCCGATATTTCCGTCACTCCAATTGCGGCACGATGCCGGAGACCGAACTGCAACGGTAAATCCTCGCTATCGGACAATGGCAATACACAGGAAGCCGTCATAATCTTAAAATCTACAATAACGACAGCACCATCGTGTAAAGGGCTATTTTTATGAAAGATACTTTCAATCAAACGCTTGGAAATATGTGCATCGATATACTCGCCACTACTCTGATAATATTCCTCATCAAAATATTTTGAGAAGACCAATAAAGCCCCAGTACGTGTACGCGACATGCTTCTACACGCTTCGATAACTGGTTTCAAGTCTTCTGTTAAATCCTTTTGTATAGCTTTCTTATTTCCAATAAACGACCAAAAAACTTTTTTCCGCTTCATGGAGATATTCTTCCCAACATGCAGCAAAAATCGCCTGATTTCCTGTTGGAAGACGACAATCAATGCAATAGACCCTACGGATATAAAACCACCAAATATCTCGGTCAGCAAACGCATGTGCATCTGCTTGACAACAATATAGACGCCATAAAACAGGGCAACACCAATCAGGATATTTACGGCAATAGTTCCTCTGATCAAACTATAGATATAGTAGATAATGATCGCTACCAATATGATATCAATAACGTCCAATAAGCGAAAGCCGCTAAAGAGGCTATAATCGATTCCATCCATATATGCAAGTTAAAAAAAAATAGATATTATTTGTATTTTTACTGCATAACATACAGGAAAATGACTAGACTTTCAGTAAATATCAATAAAATCGCTACGCTGCGAAATTCAAGAGGGGGTAACAATCCAAATCTTCTATCAGCAGCACTAGCATGCGAACGTTTTGGTGCTCAAGGTATCACTGTACACCCTAGACCCGACGAACGGCATATCCGCTATCAGGATGTCTTTGACCTCAAAGCGAACATTCAAACCGAGCTCAATATCGAAGGGAACTGCCAGGAGCAAAAATTCGTTGATCTTGTACTGGCCAATAAACCCGCACAAGTGACATTGGTACCCGACGCCGAAGGACAGTTAACCTCTAACCATGGCTGGGATACCATAAAAAATAAAGCCTATCTACAAGATATGTGCAAACTGTTTAAAGATGCAGGTATACGCGTTTCAATTTTTGTTGATCCAGTTGAAGAAATGGTAGAAGCCGCTGCAGAAACAGGAACAGATCGTATTGAGCTCTATACAGAAGGATTTGCCTCGGAATATGGCTTCGACAAGGAACTTGCCATAAAACCCTATTTCAAAGCCGCATTAAAAGCACGCGAAGTCGGATTAGGTTTAAATGCAGGCCATGACCTTGATCTCAATAATTTGCAATATTTCAACCAGCATATCCCTGAGCTTCTGGAAGTAAGCATAGGCCATGCCCTCATTTCAGATGCACTATACCTAGGATTAGAGGAAACAATCAAACGTTACCTAGCTTGTTTGAAGTAGTATAACTTTGGGTAAAGACTGGGCCTAATCAGTCAACAGCCTGTTATTTAAAGAACGGCCAAAAAAAATAATTCGTGCTTTCGCAGCTACTAGCAGCTATAAAAGCGAAATCAGGAAGGTTTTCTCTTGCAAATAGAAACAAACACACTTCCAGAAAAAAAAGGCTTTCTTAATGAAAGCCCTTTTTTTTCCCTCCAGATAGGAAGGCTCCATTGCAGATTTGCAATGACTAATGAATTCCTTTAAAGATACGGTTCCAGCGAATTTTCGAAAGCCCTGTACCAATCTCATCCCAGCTCATCCAAGTAAATAAGGCCTTTCCAACCACATGGTCTTCGGGAACAAATCCCCAGCCTCTTGAATCGAGCGAATTATGGCGATTATCACCCATCATCCAAAAATAATCCATTTTAAATGTATAATGGTCTGCTTTAATATCATTGATATAGATACCATCCGATCGCCTTTCGAGCTTGTTATTCTCGTAAACACGGATAGCTCTTTCATAAATCGGTAGCGTCTGCGCATTTAATGCGACTGTCCACCCTTTCTTCGGAATTAAAATCGGTCCAAAATTATCAAAATCCCATTTGTATTGTGGATCGTAAGGGTAAGCCCCTTCGCCAACAGGACTTCTCCTGATTTCTCTGACATTCGACCAAGATTTTACGATAGCCAATTCATCTTTTGTCATGAACAACTGATAAACACCAGGTTGCTGATCACCACCGACAGCTTCAATTCTCAACTCTTTTAACCTATCCATATTTAATGGTGTGCCATCCGTTAATACGAGATAGTCCAACTGGCTTTCAGGAGGATCAAATCCTGGCTGATCATTCACAAAAAGTTTGGCATCCTTCATGAAAATCTTATCGCCAGGCAATCCCACACAACGCTTAATATAGTTCTCCCGTTTATCAATCGGTCTCGCCTGGATCGTAAACTGCGAGTTGACAGTCTGCCAGCCATAAGCCCGAACAAGATCATAATAACTTGCGTTTTGGTTCTCCAGTGCGACAGTGTCACCAGCAGGAAAATTGAAAACAACAACATCATTGCGTTCAATCTTTTGAAATCCCGGCAGACGTTTATAAGGAAGTTCGATCAGTTCAGAATAAGCTTTGCCTCCAGTAATGGGCATTGTATGATGTGCAAAAGGAAACGCAATCGGCGTATTAGGAACGCGAGGGCCATAATTCAACTTGCTGACAAATAAGAAATCCCCAATCAACAATGTACGTTCCATCGATCCTGTAGGAATCATATAAGCCTCGATCAGGAAGCCACGAATAAGCGACGCTGCTACAGTTGCAAATACAATGGCATCTGCCCATTCACGTACCATGGATTTCTTGTACGGATATTTAATTTTATAATCTTTATAAGATTCAAGTGCAATTTCGGCACGTTTCTCCTCTGTCAGTTCAATACCTTCTTGACTAGCGGCCTTTAAATTTTTTGCATATAAACCATTCAAAAAACGCACATTATTGTCCTTTGCCCACATAGGCAAAACAATAAAAGGAACTAAAACGGCAGCTGCATTTTCCCAAAAACGGCGTTTTCCAAAACAATGGATAAAATCAAGATAAAGATTATAGAAAACAAAGACATTGACAATTGGAACGAGCAATAAAATTACCCACCATGTCGGTCTTCCCGTCAACTTTGCCTGAATATACTGGCTATAAAAAGGCACGATCGCTTCCCAGCCATTTCTGCCAGCTTTAACAAACAATTGCCACAATCCATATCCCGATATTGCTGTTAAAACCGCAAATATAATTAAGCCCATAATCTACTTATTAGTACTATTTATTAAAATCAAAAATTTCGGTAACTTGATAGAACCCTTTTTTGCCATTCAACCATTCAGCAGCAACGACAGCACCTAAAGCAAACCCATCACGGCTATGTGCAGTATGTTTAAATTCTATTTGGTCAACCTCAGAACTGTACAGTACAGTATGTGTTCCCGGAACCTCTTCGATACGATGACTTTCTATTAAAAGCTCCTGTGGTTTTGGAATAATTTCATCTTGCTCACCAACAACCGTATTCACCCAGTTGGTCTTTACATCGCTATTATCCAATATCCCTTCAGCGATGGTAATTGCTGTACCGCTTGGTGCATCCAATTTGTGTATATGGTGAATTTCCTCTACCTGAACATCATATTGTTTGTAAGGCTGTAATGCCTTCGCCAACATTCTATTGATATGGAAGAATACATTTACTCCAATAGAGAAGTTAGAACCATACAAAATAGAACCATCAGCATCCAAACACTTCGACTTAACATCCTCCAGTTGATCATACCAACCCGTTGTTCCGACTACAATAGGTACCCCTGCCTCGAGACAAAGATTCATATTATCTAATGCTGCAGAAGGTACACTAAAGTCTATAGCGACATCAGCTCCCTTAATATCATCAGCAGTCAGGTTAGGACGATTATGTTCATCGACAACTAAAAAAATTTGATGGCCTCTTTTCAGTGCATATCGTTCGATAATCTGCCCCATTTTGCCATATCCCAAGAGAATGATGTTCATATATTTAGAAAAAAGTATAGTTTATTTTTAAAATTAAAAAATTTCAATGAAATACCCATGTTTAAAAACTACAAACATCGATGTTAACAAGCGAAGATATGCACAATAGTCCCTGAAAGACAAATTATACAAACTATGATTAATAATCATTTCCAATCGAAATATGTTCTTAGAAACACGAATTTTAATTGAATTTCATTGTCAATTTAAGTCCTACCGTAGGTTTAAACGAATAAGTTCCCGACGCGAGACTGGCATCCATTAGGGTCGGCCCAATTAAGAAAGCAGTCTTTTTGGGTTTGTCGTCACCAATACTCCAACGATATTTAAGCATAGAGTCAATATAGGCTTCTGCAACATTAAGACCATAGACCCCAAGTGTAAGTAACACCATGAGATCTCTATTTCGCCGCGCGTTATCCTTCGCACGTATAATAGATTGGTCTGAAATACCAACATAATAAGGATCAATTGGTCTACCAAGAGCTTTGTCTTGCAATACGCCTAACAGTTCTTTGTAATAACGATTATTAAAATCAAAAACAAGTACGGTTGTTATTAACCCACCATAGATTGCGGGCACCTTTATCCACCAAACGCCACCATTTGAATATTGCCCCCATCCAGGAAGGACTAAGGAACGTTTCCACGCTTGCTTATTTTTTGCTTCGATAGCCAAACGGGTCGAATCTTTGAACACAACCTTCTCTTTCGCTTTAGCCTCCTCCTTCTCCCGTTTTTTACGCTCTTTCCGAGATTCTTTCTTTACGGTATCCTGTGCCGCTTTTTGCTTTATGCTATCTATTTTGACTGGCGCTACCTGCTTCTTAGGAATTGTATCCCCTGTCTGCCCATGTACCACCGCCAGCATAAACACCGCAAATATCAAGCTTATTAACTTGGCCATATTACCAATCTAACAATTCAAGAATGCGACTTAAATCATCCTCCGATTCAAAAGGGATCTCAATGGCACCCTTTCCTTTTGTGCTCTTCAGATTCAATTTGACACGAGAAGAAAATTTTGAAGCCAAATCATCTTCAATTTTCTGTAGTTGAAAGGACATCGGAGCCTTATCTTTGCCCGCTTTTTTCTTACCCCCTTTTTGCAACTCTCGAACCAATTCTTCTGCCTTACGTACCGATAGTCCCTGATCAATAATCAACTTAAAGATATAAAGCTGCTTGTCGACTTCAGGAATGTTAATCAATGCGCGAGCATGCCCCATGGTTAGCGCTCCATCACGTATTGCCGCTTGGATGACCGGAGGAAGTTTTAATAAACGAAGATAATTTGTAACAGTAGATCGGTTTTTGCTGACACGCTCACCCAATTCTTCCTGTTTTAAATTACATTCCTCAATCATGCGCTGAAAACTCAAGGCTACTTCAATTGCATTTAAGTTCTCCCGCTGAATATTTTCAATCAAGGCCATTTCCAGCATCTGCTGATCATTGGCTGTACGGATATACGCCGGAATTTCGTTGATTCCAGCCAGACGTGAAGCGCGGAGACGTCGCTCCCCGGAAATCAGCTGATAATTGCCTTCCGAAATTTTACGTACCGTAATCGGCTGGATCAAACCCTGTAAAATAATGGATTCCGACAGCTCCTGTAAGGCAACCGGGTCAAATTCTGTACGCGGCTGAAAAGGGTTGACAGATATTTCTTCTACACGAACATGGCTAATACTGCCATTCTCTTTTGTTGTTTTTACAGCAGTTGGATTCACCAAAGGAGCCTCCTCCACTTGCTGATTACTCTTAGCAGGAACTTCTACACTATCGTTTAATAGCGCACCTAAGCCTCTTCCCAGTCCTGTTTTACGCTGATGTGCTGCCATATTATGCGGTTACTGTTTTATTCATTTCATTAAGATGCCCATTTTTCTGCAGGATCTCACGCGCCAAATTCAAATAATTGATTGCTCCTTTACAGGAAGCATCATGCATGATAACAGAAATTCCAAAGCTTGGGGCTTCGCTCAAACGGGTATTTCGCTGAATAATCGTATCAAAAACTAAATCTGTGAAATGCGTCTTCACTTCCTCAACCACCTGATTTGATAGCCTCAAACGAACATCGTACATAGTCAACAAAATCCCTTCGATCTCCAAACTAGTATTTAAACGGTTCTGAACGATTTTAATTGTGTTCAATAACTTACCAAGTCCTTCAAGAGCAAAGTATTCACACTGTACTGGAATGATGACAGAATCTGAAGCAGACAGCGCATTGATTGTAATTAAGCCTAAGGAAGGAGAACAATCAATGATAATAAAATCATATTCCTGCTTCACCTGATCCAAGATTTTTTTCATCTTGTACTCCCTTTCATGCATATTGATCATCTCTATTTCTGCCCCCACCAAGTCGATATGAGCAGGTAAAAGATCTAAATTTGGTGTTTCTGTCGACTGGATAGCCTCACGGGGATCCAGATCATTCACTAAACACTCATATACACTTGCGCTGATTGTACGAGGGTCAAAGCCAATCCCAGAAGTAGAGTTTGCTTGAGGATCCGCATCGACCAACAATGTTTTATATTCTAAAACCGCCAAACTAGCCGCCAAATTAATTGACGTTGTGGTTTTTCCGACCCCACCCTTTTGATTTGCGATTGCGATTACTTTTCCCATCTTGAATGAAAACCTTTCTTAATTAAAATGTGATTTAATCCTACATTTCACTTTTTTGAAGATCAATTTGCCAAAATCTTTATCCGCAATTCAAATTAACAGAACAAGTTCAGCATATTTCGTACTTTTGATTGATCGAAAGCACATATCCTCAGGATGCTAAGATACAAAAAATCAAGATATGTATCCACTTTGAAACTGCGCTTTTTATAAGTATCAACAACACAATGATTTTAATAATATCCGGAACAAACCGTCCCCATAGTAAGACGTTAAAAATAGCAAAATGCTACCAGCAATTACTTGATCGTAAGTCAATTGAAAGCGACATCTTTTCTTTGGAAGATCTACCAGCAAACATTTTAGAGACAGATCTTTACGGAAAAAGAAGTCCCGCATTTGAACCTATCCAAGAGAAGGTCAGTAAAGCTGAACTGTTTATTTTCATCGCACCCGAATATAATGGAAGCATACCGGGAGCACTTAAACTTTTTATCGATTGCTGCACATTTCCAATTAGTTTTTACCACAAGAAAGTTGCATTGGTCGGACTATCTTCAGGACGTTATGGCAACCTCCGCGGTATCGATCACCTGACTGGCATATGCCACTATTTAAGAATGCACGTTCTTCCACTCAAAATCTTTTTGCCCAATGTACAGAACGAATTAGATGCCGAAGGCCAACTGTTCAAAGAAGACACCCTGCAATTCATCAACGAGCAGATTGAAGAGATTCTTCGATTTTAAGAGCTATTCAACATCCCCATATGAAAAGAAGCCTCCAGTGAACACTGAAGGCTTCGCTAAAATGGCTAAATGCAAAACTAATACTTCAAGACTAATAGCCAAAGATTTCTTTTAGGTCCAGTTTTTTCACCTCACCTAATTTTGCCAGATCTTCCGGTTTAATACTTTCTTCCTTTGCTACAATACAGTAAACGTATGGCTTTTGACTCATCTCTTTCTTGTGAAAAGCATTTAGATCGCCATACGTTAATTTTGGTGCCTGCTCGTAGATAACTTTACGGATATCAGTCGCATTTCCTAAACGTTGTGCCGCCAAATAACTCCCCAAAATAGAAGCATTCAATACGCGCTCACTGGCAATTGATTTTCCCAGACTTACTTTTGCAATATCTAGACCTTTTGCACTTTCTGGCAACACATCCAACAACTCATTCATCCCTTTGATCGCATCGTTAAATTTATCAGCTTGTGTTCCGACGTAAGCTCCTACCGTATAATGATTTTCCTTTTTGTAGGGCTGTCCGTAATACGCATACGTTGAATAAGCCAATGCTTTCGATTCACGGATAGTTTGAAAAACAATACTTCCCATGCCGCCGCCAAAGTAATTGTTAAACAGAGAAACTGTCGGTGTCAGCGCGTTGCTGTATACACCTGAACTTCTATACCAAAACACTTCAGCTTGCTTCATATCGAAATTAGCAAAAAGAACTTGGTTCTTGCTGGTTGGCAACTCTGCAAATACTACCCCTTTTTTCGCATCGACGTACGCTCCAGTACCTTCTTTTAAAGGCTTCGCTTTTGCTACAAATTCCGTAGCAGTTAATGGGCCGAAATAAAGCATTGTATGTTTCATATTAGCCAAATCATGCAATGCCTTCACCAGATCCTCAGCTTTTAACGCATCGAGTTCCGCATCCGTGAACACATTGTTAAACGGGTTTTTAGGACCATATTTCGCGTAAGACTTTAAACCCTCCATGATAGCCGCTTTGTTTTCTTTCGCATTTGCCCGTGCCTTTTTGAGACGGGCAATATACATTTTGAAAGCTTCCTGATCCACCACGCAATTACGCAACAAGTCTTGTATCAAGTTCTGCGTAGCTGTGAAATTTGAATTCAAACCCGAAATCGATACCATGGTTTCTTCATTTCCTGCAGACACCGAAAAATCAGAAGCTAATTGATAAAAATCCTTGCTAAATTGCTCGCTGGACTTGTCTTTTGTACCTAAAAATTCAAGATAACCCGCAGCTAAAGAAAGTAATTTATTGCTCCATTTTCCAACATCAAAACGATATGACAGCGAGAATAGCTCATTATCCGAATTCTTTACAGCAAGCACAGGTAGACCATTCGCAGCAGCTTTCTGAATATCTTTATTGTAATCAACCCATACTGGCTGAATTTTATCCTCAGGCATTGCTTCCACCCTCTTCAAGAAATCAGACTGGTCATCACGATTGACCGTTACAGGCGTAATCTCAGGTTTAACAACTTTAACAATATTATTATCAACCCCCTTACGTTTATACACTACAACATAGTTATTGTCATTCAGATATTTGTTAGCGAAATCCACAACATCTTGTTTGGTGATCCTGTTCAACTCATCCGAATAACCCACCACAGACGCCCAATCCTGACCGGACGTAAAGGCATCCATCAATGATTCAGCACGGTCACCATAGCTTTCATTTTGCTTGATTTCGTCTTTCTTGGCATTATTCACAATGGCCGTGATCAAATCATCCGAAAACTCCCCCTTTCTCAGTTTTGCAAGTTCCTGTAACAACAATTGCTGCACTTCTTCCAAGCTCTGTCCCTGACCAGGGTTACCTTGCAACAAGAGCAAAGAATAATCTTTCAATACATAAGGGAATGCTCCTGCTCCCAGCAATTTTTGGTTTTTCACCAAATCCAAATCAATCAAACCCGCTGATCCATTGGTCAAAATCTGACTCATCAAATTGAGCATACGGGCATCCTTCGTTGCAGCTCCCGGAAAACGGAATCCCATCAGCATAAATTCAGCATCAGGACCTTTTACCTCACGGACAACAGGTGTCAAAATTGGTTTCTCCGCATCGAAAGTATAAGCCGGAACCTCCTTCGCTTGCATAAAAGCAAAACTCTTATCCACTTTTTTCACGACTTCGGTAGGATCAAAATCACCTGACATAATAACCCCCATATTATTAGGAACATAATACGTGTGGAAATACTCACGAATCGCTTTTAACGACGGGTTTTTGAGGTGTTCTACCGTACCAATAGTCGTCTGTTTTCCGTAATTGTTATTGGGAAAAGCTGCTGAAAACATCGATTCCACGGCCTTACGATTATCTTTATCCAAGCTGATATTTTTCTCTTCATAAACAGCTTCAAGCTCCGTATGAAATAGGCGCAATACCGGATATCTAAACCGTTCAGCCTGTACAGCAAGATACTTATCCATCACATTGCTCGGAATTTGTTCCTGATATACAGTCTGCTCAAACGAAGTGAAAGCATTGGTACCCTCAGCCCCCATGGATGCCATCAATTTATCGTATTCATTGGCAATAGCATAGTTGGCCGCTTCCCCAGACACCTTGTCAATCTCCTTGTAGATTGCTTTCCGTTGTGCTTCATCGGTTGTACCATTATATTTTTCATAAAGCGCATCAATCTGGTCCAACAACGGCTTTTCCTTTGCCCAGTCTTTAGATCCAAATTTATCGGTTCCTTTGAACAGCATATGCTCCAGATAATGGGCCAAACCGGTGTGATCTTTCGGATCGGTCTTACTCCCCGCTTTAGTTGCAATGTACGTTTGGATACGTGGTTCTTTTTTGGTCGGGCTCAAAATCACAGTTAAGCCATTCTTTAGCTTATAAAACCGCGAATGAGTAGGGTCATTGGTTACGTACTTGTAGGTGTACCCACCTTCAGATGCTTCTTTCCAATCAAATTTGGTGTTCTGAGCAAACAAAGCACCCCCTGCTGTTGTTAGTGCAAACGTAACAGCAGTAATTTTAAATAGGTTTTTAATCATGTTTCCTTTTTCTTTTCACCTCAAACATAGATAAATTGCTTTTTATATGCAATACAATAAAGACATAAACAACAATTATTTACCCATTTGACATCGTGATGCTTAAGTGCTGCCAACACGCTTGCTACCGGCTGACGCTATGCAGCTGAAAAATGGCATTTTTTTATAATAGATTTCCCTACTGTTTAAATACTATTGTTACAATGATATATCATTCTTATTTTTGCAAAAATTTTAAAAAACGCTAACGTTTTATTTCATGAGATCAAGAATACTTGCTTTTGTGACTCTGGCACTACTCTCCTTTCGTACCATTGCACAGGTCACACCCCGAATAGAAAATCCGAAAGACACTTTACAAAGCCGCCCCCCTGCCAAGACGAGACTTATATTTCAGCTTGAACATGAAAGCGGAGGCGAACTCAAATTCAATGAACGCTCCAAAGAAACCCTCGCAGATTCATATTATAGCGGGCTTAATTTCCGTGTTGGTTTCCAAACGCAGTTTCAGGACTCTGTCAAGAGCATTTATCATGAGCTATACAACTACCCCATATATGGTATCGGAATCTACAGCAGCACTTTTGGCCAGGAGCACCTCGGGCGACCGTTTGCAGCCTATGGCTTTGTCGCCATTCCTATTAGGCCGAAAGTAAATTCAAGATGGAATTTCAACTATCGGATTGCACTTGGTCTTTCCGGTAGATTCAATCCCTATAACGAAGAAGACAATCCTTTCAACTTACTGATAGGTAGCAAAAACAATGTTTTTATTGATTTTGGACTTCAGGCCAACTACCGGTTAAACAAGCATTTCCAGGTCGGTGCAGGCGCAGCTTTTCACCATTTCAGCAATGGAGCGTTAGCATTACCCAACACAGGGATAAACCTTGTTCCTTTGAGTTTATCCGTTTCTTATACACCAACAAATAGGCCTTTTGATTATAGAAAAAGTAGTATCCCTAAAATGGAGAAAACAGAGGAGCTTCATTTTAATTACGCCTTTGGTTTCAAACAGATTGACCGGGAACATGATAGCCAATATTTCAAATCGACTTTGGGCGCATACTATAGCAGACATTTGGGCTACAAATGGCGACTTGGCGCCGGGTTTGATGCATTTTATTCAGCCAGTGGAAATGATGAAAAGGTTGCAGGCGATAAAGCAGGCAAATTTTCCGCCTTATTTTCCTACGGCCCGGCATTCTACATTGATCATGTCTTAAACTCCAGGTTGTATATCAACGGAAATGTGGGCGTCTACCTGCACCGCAACAAATTTAATGGCGAGAGCATGCCCGTATACTTAAGAGCAGGCGTACGTTATAAAGTTTACAAAGATTTCTTTGCCGGTGTCTCTATTAAAGCTCACGGTGGTAAAGCCGATTTTATCGAGTGGACAACAGGCTATGGTATTAAATTAGGCAAGAAACGGAAATAAAAAAAAACAAATATAGGGATTCCCTGCCCAGATTGGACAGCTGATCGGGGAGTTCTATTTTTTCGGCAAGTTCAATACATAAAAAAAAGCGTTCGTAATGAACGCTTTTTTTATTGTGGGGATTACTGGGTTCGAACCAGTGACCCCTACCTTGTCGAGGTAGTGCTCTAAACCAGCTGAGCTAAACCCCCTAACGAAAAAAAAGCACCATTTGATGATGCTTTGTGGAGGCTACAGGATTCGAACCTGTGACCCTCTGCTTGTAAGGCAGATGCTCTGAACCAGCTGAGCTAAGCCTCCGTTTTGGATTGGTGGAGAATACTGGATTCGAACCAGTGACCCTCTGCTTGTAAGGCAGATGCTCTGAACCAGCTGAGCTAATTCTCCGACTTTGTATGGTGGAGGCTACAGGATTCGAACCTGTGACCCTCTGCTTGTAAGGCAGATGCTCTGAACCAGCTGAGCTAAGCCTCCATACTTTTTTAAAGAACGCCGTTCCCTAATTGCGTGTGCAAATATAGCTTAAAAATTCTATTCTCAAAATTATTTTATAAGATTTTATGCCCTAACAATCACAACAAGCTAAGAAACACCGAAATAATTTTTAATCATAGAACTTCCACGAAATACCAAATCTAAAGTTGGCGGTATTCATCGGATAACGCCGAACCGTGTAGTATCCATGCGGGTAGAAGTTCTGGTTTAAAAAATTATAGCTCAAAAACATATTTACACGTTGTATGTTTGCTGTAATCCACAAATCCATGATTGGATAGGTCGAAAACTCAATCTGTTTGTATGCATTGTAAAATTGCCCTGTACCAACCGAATAATTCGGATTCGCGTAAGGTGTATTGAACTTCGCATCCAGACCAATGCTATAGTCAATAACTTTGTAGAAAAGATTACTATAATACAAACTATTCCAAGTATATAGCTCCGGAACTGCCAATGCATCCTGTTGATCGGTCTTTTGGTAAACGACAAGATTATCTAACGTAAAATGGTTTAATTTAAATTTTTGGCCGACACTTACTTTCAACAAATTAGCCTTATCCAATTGTGTCGGAGTAATCCACTTATCTTTTTTAGGATCGTTTTGTGGATTGGACAACTCTTCGAAGTAGGTATAATTATTCATCAGAAAATATTCGACCTTACCGTGAAAACCAAGCATCGGATTGGCATATTGAAAACCCAGATTCTGAATTTTCGTTTTCTTAAGATCCAAATCACTCCATTTTCCATAGGTATAATTTAAATTCTCAAAAACCATCTCCGGAGATTTATTCTGTGAATATGCTGATAGCGTAACTTTTCCGATTTTATCACCCATAGCGATATCCACTTTAGCATCATATAGGAAATCACCAAAGTTATGACCAAATACAATTTGATTGGCTTTTAAACTGAAATCAAGACGATCTGAGAACTTATACCCCAATTCACCTTTCAGGATACCATTTTGATAAAAACGATCAAATGTCGTGCTATCCGGCAGCTTTTTAAGTGGCTGCGGATAGGCCGTAGGATTATTATAATATCGATTTGAATCCAATTGATTTTGCTCTACCCAGTTCATATCGTGCTGGAAGGCTACATTCAACTTTGCTTCGTTCTTAAATACCGACTTCCCTCGGAGAAAAAAGTTATATTCAAATTCATTGGAAACATTTGTAATCAAGGTCTTATCATTATTCAACGCTAAAGCCTTATTATTGTATGGCAATACGGCATTCCCGTCATCCATGTTTTTGAAGAAATTATAAGTCTGTCTCCGAAAACGTGTGTTATGAGCCATACTATTCGTTGGACGGATCTCCATCGTTGGTTTCCCTTTATCGATCGTATCCAATCGTCCCAAATAAAGTGACTGTCTTAAGAAAAATGAATTATCCCACCATTTAGATCGAGGGATTTGCGTATTAGTAGCATCCTGAAACTTAGTAATAAAACGATTTGGGGCCTGTCTATTTTCGGGGGCAAATGGTAGATTTTCAACGATTGAACCATTCTCCATCGCATCCAAGCGATTAAAAACGGCGTTGATCAAAAGGTTATACCGATTATTTTTTGATTCATACCAGGAAGCTATCGAAGCTTTTAAGTCTGAATAATTCTGATTTAAATAATAGCCATCTGTTTTGGTCGAATGGAAATCGACATTCATATTCCATTGGGAATTGATATTCTGGGCCACCCTTGCTCGAAAGACCTGATCATTAAAGAAGAAACCCACTGCCGACAATTCGGAGTACCTAGCCCGAGCTCTAAAATATTGAACCGAATCAGGATTCAATAAATAACGTTCCAATGCGGTAAAACCAGACTGGAAGCCAATGGTCTTTTTAGGCTGGAACAATAGGTCCCGCGTAGCCAGACCATAGGAGCCAAGATTCACACTGGGGTTCCAGGGTAAATTCTGCGGATTGTAATATTGATAATTATGATGTGACGTATCAATCTGACGCGTATAAGTTGCTTTTTTTAACATATCCAATGTTGCATATCGAATATATTTCGCAGACAGGATAACGGAATCCTTCTTACCATCCTCCTTGGCTCGCGCCGAATCCAATGCACTGCTCCAATCCTCTTTGCTCTGCGCAATGACATCCACGGAATAAATAAATAAAACACACCATGCGGCAAGTATGCGTACGATCAACTTCATCTAAAATAATATAAAAACCAAAAAAGCTAAATTCACCTAAATGAACAAATTACCTTCCAATATCCACAAATCGACCAACCTTCCCCGTCAAAAGATGACACATGAAAATGCAATTTATTGCAAAGCTATTAATTCTTTCAAAATTAATGTCATTTTAGGTTCCGCTTTCTCGGCAACACTGACAATTTCCTGTAATGATACGGGTTTAAGCTGTTCATGAAATCCTTCATCCGTAACAACGGAAATGGCAAATACCGGAAGAGCCATATGATTAGCAACAATAACTTCAGGAACGGTACTCATGCCCACCACATCACCACCGATAAGACGCATATAGCGATATTCCGCTTTTGTCTCCAAGTTAGGGCCAGCAGAAGAAACATAAACAACCTTTCGCGCAACAATAGCATGCTTGGCGGCAATTTCCAGAGCCTGATCGATCATCTTTCGGTTATACGGCTCACTCATATCTGGAAATCGTGGACCAAACTCAGCCAGATTCTGTCCGCGAAGCGGATTATCTGGCAATAAATTGATATGATCTTCAATAATACCAAGATCACCTTTCCTCACCTCGGGATTTAGTGACCCCGCTGCATTGGAAACAAACAATTTTTGCACGCCCAGAACCTTCATGATACGGATCGGAAATGTAATTTGCTGCATATCATAACCTTCATAGTAATGCAGTCTCCCTTGCATAGCGACCACATTACGCCCGCTCAGTTTTCCAAAAATGAGCTTGCCAGAATGAAATTCAACAGTTGAAATAGGGAAATTAGGTATATTGGAATACATCAGCTGATACTCGACTTCAATTTCATCAACCAACTTACCTAAGCCAGTACCTAGGATGATACCAAATTCTGGAGTAAAATCTCCAATTTTTCTACGGATAAATTCCGTAGTCTCATTTATGCTATGATACATACGTACAGAAAAACTAAGTATATCAAACTTACCTTAATTTTTCTGTACGTACAAATCAAAAGCAATACTTGTATTTACATTGCTCAGCAATGGAGCAAATTTCTACAGTCAAAAGCACTAGTTGTGCGACAATGCTTTTTCACTGGCTTTACCCGGGGAGCTGATCAAAAGCATCACAAAAGTAATAAAGCCATTGATGATAATCAGATCCAATCCGATGACATAAGGTGTGTACACCTCAATAACATAGGTTTTAAGTAAAAATAATACCGTAGGCGATAGTACGCAGATATAAGGCACAGCGCCATCGCGAACCGCATATTTTGTAAAAATTCCAAAAATAAATAAGCCCAATAAAGGTCCATAAGTATAGCTCGCCGCCGTAAAGATGGCATTGACGACCGAATCATCGTTGATCAGTTTAAAAATCAGAATGACCAACAACATAACAATGGAAAAGCCAAAATGCACATAGTTACGCTGCTTGATCAATGTTGGATCATTAGGATTTTCCTTCTTATTGAAATTCAAAAAGTCTACACAAAAGGAAGTGGTTAACGCCGTTAGTGCACTATCCGTTGTTGCAAAAGTAGCTGCCGTAAGCCCCATCATAAAGATAATTGCCGGAACAATAGCCAAGTGATTTAATGCGATTTCCGGATATAGATAATCACGTGTTGCCAGTTGAGTGACATCAATCCCATTTTTAGCCGCATAGATATACAGCAAAGCACCTACAGCCAAAAAGAAAATATTAATGACCACAAATACACTTGTAAAGGTGATCATATTTTTTTGCGCTTCTTTAATGGTCCCCATCGATAAGTTCTTCTGCATCAGATCCTGGTCAAGCCCCGTCATGGCAATGGTCACAAAAATCCCTCCCAAGAATTGTTTCCAAAAATTTGCTTTACTACCAACGAAATCATCCCAGAAAAAGATCTTTGAGTAGCTACTTTCTTTCACAGCTTCGAAAGTATCCACAATGCCAAAATCCAATCCCTTCGCCATAAAATAGATAGAAAGAATGACTGCAGTTACTAAAAAGGTAGTCTGTAGGGTATCTGTTACAATAATCGTTTTTAAACCGCCTTTATTGGTATACATCCAGATCAGCACCAAACATATAACGACTGTGATCGCAAAAGGCACATTCCAGGCATCAAAAATAAAATGCTGCAATACGATTGCGACCAAATAAAGGCGAAATGCCGAACCGATCGTACGGGAAACCAAAAAAATAGCGGCACCTGTTTTGTAGGTCGTGTACCCAAAACGCTCTTCCAGATAGGTATAGATGGAAGTCAGGTTCATTCTATAATAAAGTGGTAGCAATACATAGGCTATAATAACGAAGCCTACTGCATTTCCAAGGACAAATTGAAAATAGCTAAATTCGGAAGCACCGACGGCGCCTGGCACCGAAATAAAAGTTACTCCAGAAAGCGCAGTGCCAATCATCCCAAAGGCAACCATATACCATTTAGAGTTTCGGTTTGCAACAAAAAAAGTAGAGTTATCAGAAGCCCCCTTCGAGGTGAAGTGAGCTACGGCAAGCAAAACCGCAAAATAGATTATTATAAAAGATAATAATATTACTGGTGACATAGTTTGTTTTTAAAATAGGTGATTTCTTAATAGGTTATGCTCAATGGGTAGCCTGATAGGCTTCTATCGCCTGCCTCACATTCCCAAATTGTTCGAGTAAAGCTGCTGCCTCTTCTTCTGGTGCCCCGGTTTGATCCATAATGATACGTACACCACGGCCGACCAGCTTATGGTTTGACAATTGCATATCGACCATCTTATTCCCTTTAACCCTGCCCAGTTGGATCATCACTGCAGTACTGAACATATTTAATACAAGCTTCTGTGCTGTCCCCGATTTCATCCTTGTAGACCCGGTAACAAACTCTGGCCCAACAATAACTTCAACAGGATATTGAGCAACTTCCGCAATCGGAGAGCCTCCATTACAGACAATACATCCCGTTACAAGCCCTTTCTCGTTTGCAGTTTTCAAGCCGCCAATAACATAAGGTGTGGTTCCAGAAGCTGCAATACCGATCACAACATCATTCTCATCAATATCATACGCTTCCATATCTTTCCAGGCTTGCTCAAGATCATCCTCCGCAAATTCAACCGCTTTTCTAATGGCGGTATCTCCACCAGCAATCAGCCCGATGATCCATTCAAATGGCACGCCATAAGTCGGAGGCAATTCAGACGCATCTAACACCCCCAAACGACCACTTGTACCGGCGCCGATATAAAAAGTTCGACCACCAGCTTTCATTTTCTCCACAGTGACTTTGACCAATGCTTCAATCTGAGGAATAGCCTGCTCTACCGCAAGTGGCACAGATTTATCCTCATTATTGATATTTGTCAATAACTCATGCACAGACATCTTGTCCAAATCCTGATAATTCGAATCTTTCTCCGTTGTATTTACCATTATTAGTATATATTGTATTTCTTATTTCAATAAATCAGGTACATCTACTAGTTTATACCCTTTTCCCTTTAATATGCTGATGATATCATCCAAATGATGATACAATTTATCTTTCCGCCGATCATCGGTCCCCATATGAATCAATATCAGAAACCCATTAAGCCCAAATCGAGCTTCGTAGGACCAGAGATTATCGATAATCTCTGTCGACGATAAATATCGCCGCCCCATTTCAGGATAGGTATAATCAGCCGCAGTCCGTATTCCTGGTGTATAATTAACCGAATTTAGACCAACCGCTTTTGCCCAATCGACTGTTTCACTATTATACCACTCATACGAAGGAATATAATAAGCCATATCCGCCATATCAATTCCCACACTTTCTAACGCTTTCAAGTTGGCCTTTAGATCAGCGACAAAAGAATCACGCGTAACCAAAAGCTCGTCCCTACTTCCCCAGTCACTGACCAAAAGATGTTTATCCGAATGCCCCGACACCATGTGACCATCATTTAACATCTGACGGACATACGATTTAAAACCTGGCGTCCTGAGATAATCACCTGTCAGAAAAAAGGAACCTTTAATCTGATTATTTTTTAGACTCGCCAATATCTCAGCTGTCCCCTCAGATAAATCATGACCTGTAAACACCAAGGCCACCTTCCGTTCTGTCGAGTCACCCCGCACAATAGCCCCAAAAATATCCCTTGTTACTTTTTTGCAACAGGCTCCTCCATGGCCTTACCTTCCTTTGAAGCCAGCAGATAAATCAAAGAAGCGGTACCATCCATGGTCGGCTCATTGGTACTGTAATCCCCATAGTCGTCGTGATAAACCGCCAGATCACTTTGAAATGCCGCATAGCTATCCGGATTATTCAATTTGATACCGATCAGATTGCGATACGTGGATGCCATAATAGGCCCGTCAACCAAACCGCCATCGATTGGATGTTTCCCCAAAAAGGTAAATGCCGAATGCGGATCAACAGGCGTATCGCCACAAGATGGAAGACCATATACCATACTCGTTCCCCATGGGTTCGTCCCAAATAACCAGTCAAAATTAGCCTGAGCAAGCTCATCAAAATACGCATCTCCAGTCAGTTCCTTATACCAAAGGCATTGGATCGCAAAAGATACAGTTAAGTTATTGCTGCACCAGATAAAGGGAACCCCCCGAAAAAATGCATTTTTTTCGGCTCTCCGATTGACCTCTTCGATCCCCTGCTTATAATAGGAAACAATCTCCTCGCGATCTTGTCCTTTTAATACTTTCGCCAATTCATAATGTCCAAGATTGATAAAAGGGTACCACTGATAATGCGCAGCAGTATCGGTTACCATCCAAGGTGTAATCTTTTCTTGTCGGGCATACTGTAAGGCTTCCCGTGCAAATTTTTCCTTTTTTGTCGTCGAAAAACCCATTGCTGCAGCCAACTGCATATCATCTACCCAATTATCCTCTGCATAAATATAGGGCGATTTCACAGAAACCGTCTGTGTAACGCCAGGTTTTATCATTGCATAGGCATAGGCCGTTTCAGATTTCTTCGACAGCAACTTTGCATACTTCCGATCTTCTTTGTCAAACAACACTGCCCCCAAGCGAAAAGCACTGCTAAATTTACCAGCGGTAGAGCTTGTCCCCGTTGTATTATTCATAAACTTACCACGCTGCTGCGGGTCGCCATCGATAAAATACACCGGTCTTTCAAATCCACGTCCATAATAGGGATCTTCCTTTGGCATCCGCATGCTCGCATGATCCCGGTCATCACCAATCTGGTTATACATTTGATTAGCTTTGGGGTGCATCTTCAATAGCCAGTCCAATCCCCATTTTGCTTCATCCAGCACATCAGCACGGCCATTTTTTCCATCGAGACCATTTGCTTGCTTCAGATCCCCAAAAACCTTTGGGAAATCACGATAAGCCGCTAATAGATGAAATGTGGCATTTGCCGACGTTGTCGCATATTGCAGATAATCAGAAGCATCATGCCAGCCACCGCCTGCATCGATATGCGAACTATCCGGAATACCGGCTTTTCCCGCATAAAGCGCAAACCCATCATGTGTATGACAACTATCTTTCAGAAAAGGGTTGAACAATGTCCGTTGTTGCCGCATATAACGCAGTACAAAATCTGCCGCCCCTTTGTAAACGTCCCGAGCAATGCGGAATGTTGGAGACTTTACATCTCCAGCTTGAACAAAAAAGCGTCCTGTATCCTGCATGGAAGAGAAATCAAAACGAAAGCTCTGAACAAAAGGACCATACGCCCCATAATCTTTTCCAACAGGATGCACATAGACTGTTTTACCCGTTTGCGCATTTTTAATTTCAAAAGAACGAAGCTGCCTGATTGATTTCCCGCCCCATACCGCGACCTTCTTGCCCGCCGGAGTATAGCCCAATTGGTTTATTCTAATCCAAGCATTTTGCTGTGCTTTCGCAAAGTTACAAACAAAACATGCAAAAACAAGCAAAAAAGCTTGACGTAAATTTAAGAAGTTTAGACATTTTTTTATCATATCAAGGCATTTATTTTCAAAAAGATCATTTCAATCGATTGCTTAAAACTGTAATGAAACTATTTTACCATCCATCGTACTGGCTATCACCGTGTTTCTTCCATTTAACACAACCGGATTAACCATTCCATTCGATATTTTATATTGCCATACGACAGCGCCTGTTTTTGCGTCAACTCCAGACAACAAACCCGAATGACTCGGCACAAACACCAATTTTCCATTGGTTACAATAGCAGAAGGTGTCAATTCGTAAGGCAATTTGAGCTTGGATTTCCAGGCAACATCCATGCGGTTACCAGCAACCGAAATGCCCAAAAGATCACCATCCATCGTCTTTACATAGACCAATTTATGATTTGCAGATAGCCCCATAGACTCACGCACCCGAATGGTATCTTTCTTTTCCCGCCAGATGACCGCCCCTGTTTTCGCATCCAGCGCTGTCATAAATCGATCCGGCGCAACCACAAAAACACGATTATTTGCTCCTACTGGATTACAGGCTGCTGCAGAAAACATCCGATTAGCCTGTCCATTATTCCATTCCCATGAGAGTTTGCCTGTATTGACGTCTAAAGCATAGAATCCATTACTCCAAGAGCCAAAAATTACATTCCCTAAATAATACGTTGGCAGGGTAGATACAAATCCTTTGACCTGATCAAAACTCCATTTTACAGCTCCAGTCTTGATATCCAACGCCCTAAACTTGCCATCCGAACCACCGATAAAGGCCACGCCTTCATGTAGCAGCGGAGAACCTAGGACCGCTTTCTCCGTCTGCACCCTCCACAACAACTTACCATCCTGAGCATTTACCGCATAAATTGCATGATCGGATGAACCTGCCACCACAATCCCTTTCCACACAGCCGGAGTAGAATAAACTTTACCACCAGTACGGTACGACCATAGCTTTTTGCCAGTTTTTAAATCAAGTGCAAAGATATCGCCCGCGGTATTTGATGTAATCACGCTATTTTTATAAACTACCAGTCCCGCCCCGATATCGCTAGCGTCTTCAAAAGTCCAATTCACTTTGATTTGATTCGCATATTTTGTATTTACAGCGTAACTCGGCCTCGGGTAACTTACAGTTTCATTTTCATAATGATGATTAAATAAAGGGACGACGACCCAAGGTTTCTCTTGCGTTCCTACTCCGGGATTGCGCTCTTGATAACTTGCTTTCCCATCAGCTATAGTGACGATATTATAACCACCGACCTCTTTATTCGCACGCAAGTTTGATCTCCCCATGACACCCGGAATCCCTTCCCAATCGTATAATTTATTGATATGGCCATGTCCGCAGAGTGCCAATTGAACATTCCTCGTTTTGACTCTTTTCAAGGCATCAAACCAGTTGTTTAAAGATGAATCTTGCGGATAATGATTAATATAGATCAATGGCTGTTGTTTATCAGGATTCGCCACAAAAATGGAATCCATCCAGACCAAGTTTTCACGTGGTATCTGACCTGGGCTCATACGCATATTTGGCCCAGAATTAGTCCCAATAAATGCATAGCCTTTGTGTTTAAAGAAAAAAGTTTCCCCACCAAACACCGTGCGAAAAGTATTGGCTCCATTTTCAGACCAATTTCCATCGTGATTTCCCGGGATAACATACCAGGGCAGCTGCAGGCTGTCCAAAATCCGCTTTGCCAGCTTTAGCTCATGATCAGCACCAAACTCGGTGATATCGCCCGACAGGATAACAAAATCAATATCTTTCAATGTATTTAGGTCCTTTACAGTACGTCGCAGATCTTCCTCTCCTGTTGCACCACCAACATGTGTGTCTGTAACGTGGGCAAACTTAAAGGACTGCTGTGCTATCGCAACGTTAAAAACGCAGGATAATGCAATAAAAAAGGTGATAATTGGAAACTTCATGCGTAATGTTTTCTTAAAAATAGCGTTTTTATGCATAAAACAGAAATGATATTGCATTTTTATGCATTTTATATTGATCAAAATTCATTATGTATTAAAAAGCCTTTCTGAAATTCAGAAAGGCTTTTTTCAAACAATGATATCTATTGCCAACCTGGCGTTTGAGCTAAAATATAGCCCAAATTCGCATATTGTTGGATCTGATTCAATCCAACGGGGGCCATATAAGACCGATCGGTAAAACTCACCCTGTTTGCAAATTTTGGAACAACATAATAACCCACCATAGCGTCACCATTGGTACCATTATAGGTAATTGTATTGCCTGCCGCATCACGGACTTTCAAAACTCCTTCATAAGCTTTTGTCAATCGGTTTGGCAGATCTTTTTTGATATTTACCCAAGGCCCTAGTGAATAATCGACGCTACGCGAAAAATTCATATAGTCCAGTTTTTTCCAACGGCGAATATCATTCAATCGTGCATATTCATATACAAACTCCATTCTCCGTTCGCGCCTAATTTCCCACATCAAAGGCGAAACATCAGCATCGCGATTTGGATCGTTGGGCAGAGAATTCAATGCCAAAGGTGTAGTTTTCCTTACCCCCTTAGCTATAGCGTCAGCGTCTAACGGCCTGTTTCGAATTGCATTGATCGATTTATCCAAATCACCTTGCGTAACAGCCGCCCCACCAAAAAACTCAGCAAGAATCTGCCTTGCCTCGATCCAATTCAGCACAACTTCACCAAGGCGCACGATCGGCGCATCATTTGTATTTGTATTGCTACTCCATTTTGCTGGATAAGTTTTTCCAATATATGTCAGAGCTTCCCTAGCGGCAAATTTATGTCCATAAGCAAATGTTGAAGAAGCGGTATTAACGGTATCCATCAACGAGGCTTCAAACCTAGGATCCCTCGTTCTCGCCAAAGACTTCATCGAAAAATCAGAAGCGTTTGTAACAGTAGAAGCCTGCCATACCTTTCCATCATTACAGATAAAAGATTTCAGTAAATCCAAATTTACTCCTTTCTGCCCCTCAGTACCGTTGCTATAAGACCCTACAGCGTGAGTCACCTTCAAGGCATCATTGTAAGTTCTAAAGAAAATCACCTCAGGATTGCTTGATAAATCTTCTGATGCAAACAAACTCTTAAAATCACTTCCAAAAGACCACTTACCACTATTCATAACCACTTCGGATGCTTTAACCGCAAGCGCAAGATACTTTTTCGCACGATCCTGATCCAAACCGTGATATTTTTCCCAAGACCCTTCAAACAACATAAGATTGGAAATAAGCGCTGCCGCCGCATATTTATTTACATATCCTTTACCATCGTCTGCACGCATATTATCCAATACATACTCGAAGTCAGTATACACTTTGTCCATTACCTCACCACGCTTGGTACGCTCCTTATACATTGTTGCCTGATCCATCGGATCAACCTCAACATCAAAATAAGGCACATCACCAAATACAGAAACCAACCTTGAATACTCATACCCCCTAAAGAAACGAGCTACTGCAGTCCAATGCTTATACTCCGCCTCGGACAATTTTGACTTAGCTTTTGTTTCAACTCTACTCAACATCACATTAGCCTTTCTGACCCAGTAAAAATTCCAGGTTGGCCCAGAATAAGTAGTCAACATATCAGGCGTCAACGTACTTGCCCCTCTGCTCGTGGGAACAACTGACTCAAATCCGCCTTGAGTTCCTTCAGACGTAAAATCATCCGCATAGTTATACCCCACCAAGGGAGCATAGGCCGTACCATAGAAAGTATTATAGCCAACAAAATAATTTAAATAAAAATCATTTGCATATAAACGAACATCTGCTTCATTTCTCCAAAAGTTTTCATCGATTACTTTAGTTTGATCAGGCCTATCCAGAACATCCTTACTACAGCTTACCCCCAACAACATTGCGGATAGCATGATAGATCCAATTTTTATTCTATTTAATTTCATCTGTCAAATTCGTTTAAAAGTTTAACTGTACACCAAATGATGCACTTTTAAATGTTGGTGTCCCCACACCTGTACGACCACCGTTGTAATTCGATTCATTAAAAATCGAGAAACCTTCTACTTCTTCCGGATCAATCGGCAATCCCCGAAGCTTATCCCAGGTGAAGAAGTTCTCCAAAGAAACATAGACACGCAGGTTATTTATCTTTGCTCGCTGCACAATATGTTGAGGTATTGTATAACCCACAGTCAGGTTCTTAATTCTCAAATACGACATATCCAATAGGTAGCGGGACTGAACTTGCATATTGTTAACATTCGCACTACCGCCGTTGTTAAATGCTGCTGGATAAAATGCTCCCTGATTATCCTTAGTCCAGTAATCGTTTACAAAGCTTGCCGGCATCGCACCATCCGAAGTGTTAAAACCTGGAATCGCCAAGAATCCTGCACCCCAAACCTTACGCTGTCCCACACCTTGGAAAAATGCTGAAACATCGAAACCTTTCCAATCAGCACCAAATCTAAAACCATACTGATAACGAGGCGTCGAATTACCAATGATCTTCATGTCCCCAGGATTATCAATGGTGCCATCACCATTATCAATCTCTCCGTCACCATTCAAATCTTTGAATTTAACATCGCCAGGACCAAAATAAAAATTAGTTGAATTTTGGAACCGTGGCTGATAAACAGGTTTTTCACCGTTCGGTCCCTCTTTTAATAGATAGACGTTATCTGTACTTCCATAATATTTAGTCATATCTGCATTTGGTTTTACCAACTGCGGATTGTTATCTCCATCCAACACAAAATCATTATATTGGTACAGACGGTCAGTCTCATATCCCCAGATATCACCATACACCCTACCATTATAATTCACCCCCGTAGTGCGTAACGACGTATATCCACTAAAAACAGACTTAGAATCATCCAAATTAGCTCTAAAATTAATTCCCAATCCATTTTCAAATCGGTGGTTAAAATCTATTGCCAATTCAAATCCCTTAGTCGTCAAGGTACCAAAATTCCCCCAAGGCGCTGCAGACCCCAAAGTCAATGTTGTTCCTTCTAAAGGAGCAAACATATTTTTGGTCTTCTTCTGATACCAGTCGAATGTCAACCCTAATTTATTCTTAAAGAATCTAGCATCTGCACCAAAATCTAACGTTTCCAGATCTTCCCACGTAACATTTGGCCAATTGAGTTTTGGTGTACCAACGGAATTCAACAGCGCCCCATTGACGATGTAGTTAATCTGGCCCGCATCCATATTTGAAACATAAAGGTCAGAAGGTACCGTTTGATTTCCGATGACACCCCATGAGCCCCTAAACTTCAACTGATTTAATGTAGCCCTCGACCAGTCCATGAATTTTTCTTCTGAGACTACCCAACCTGCTGAAAAGGATGGAAACCATCGCCATTTCAAATCTGTTGGAAACTTGGACGAACCATCATAACGGATATTACCTTCAAATAGATACTTATTCTTATACGCATAGTTCACACGGCCAAAATACCCCAACTGTGACTCCCAATACTCACCGCCACTCCCCGTAATTTGGCCCACAGCCAAATCAAACTGAGGATTTGTAATGTCTAATAAATCAGCACGCTGTGTCCAATGGTAAGAACCATCATTTGTCACTCTATTTAAACCAAGGATAAATTTAAAGCTATGATCATCATTCAGATCTAGCTGGTAGGTTGTAAACGCATTGACAGTATGTTTGTGTTCATTTTGTGAACGCATATAGATATGATCTTGCGCAGAACCATTAGCTGTATACATATCATTGGAAAGATCATAAGCCAAAGATGCATCAGTATCTCCCTTATTAACAACAGCTCCTTCTTTATTGACATAAACTGGATTTCCTTGCGCATCAAACCGTTGCTTGGCAGCTACCCAAGAATTGGCAGCGGTATATCTTGTTCCATTTTTACGCCAGCTATAATCCTCATTGGTAAATGTATAGTCCACATCTACTTTCCAATTTTTCATAATATTAACTGTAGCACCAGCGCTTAAATTAATATAATTACGGAGCATGGAAGCTTGGTTTGCCGCCTCATTTTCACTCCATGGACTTCTTATTGGGTTGCTATTTTCGTCATAGCCCATTGGATACAGGGAGCTCCAACGATACATGTATAACCATGGATCGGCCGTTGTTGAGTTTGTCGCATAAGGATAAATTTTATTCCGTTGTGCGAACATGGCACCACCTCTAATAGTTACATACTTATTCAATTCAGTATTAAGTCTTAGCGCAGCATTATATCGTTTAAACTTATCCGAATCGCCTGCTTTTAACATACCGCTTTGGTTTAATGAACCAAATGAAGCTGTATATTGTGTCTTCTTAATGGTACCATTTAAAGACAAGTTATGTGTTTGCGTGGGAGCCCACTCGCGCACCATATAATCATATGGATCATAGGTTCTAACGCCGTACTTTTTCGTTGGCGACCCCGGATCGACATACCAGTCTCTGCCATATACCGTTGGATCATCTTTACCTATTGAGGACCCATATTTTTTATCCCACTCAACCGCACGCTCGTAACTCTCTCTATTTACTTTATAGAAAGCACCAGTCTCGGTTCCGCCAACTCTCTCTAGAGCGTCAATCGTATATTTCAGGGCGTTGACGCGTCCCATTTCTAGCTTCTTATAGGGATTTTGAAATGAGAAGTTATTGGAATAATTTACGGTCACCTTCTCCGAACTTCCGCCTGTTTTTGTTTTAATCAACACCACACCAAACGCAGCTTTCGCACCGTAGATGGACGAAGATGCAGCATCTTTTAATACGGTAATGGATTCAACATCATCAGGATTTACATACTGGATGCTTGGAATTTCTACGTTATCAACCAAGATCAATGGGCTACTATTTCCCTGAATTGATGATATTGCACCACGAATACGCATCGTTGGATCAGATCCTACCTCTCCACTCGGAACTGTTACACTAAAACCCGGTGTAGTACCCTGAATTGCCCTACCAACATCGGCAATCGGACGACTCTGTAAATTCTCCTTCACATTGATCGATGCAACCGCACCTGTTAAGTTGGCTTTTTTCTGAGTACCGTACCCCACAACAACAACCTCGTCCAATGCTTGGTTATCGTCGACTAGCGTCACATTCAACATGCTAGAAGTCACAGGAACCTCACGTGTTACATAACCCACGGACGAGAAACGCAACTTGCTTCCCACGGCAGCTGTAATTTTAAAATGCCCCTGCGCATCGGTCTTCGTTGACACATTGCTGCCAATTACAGACACGCTCACTTCAGAGACTGGACCTTTTCCATCCGTTACAGTACCTTGCACCGTATTTTGAACCGCATTCTTTAATGAAGGGCTTAGAAGAGCATTGGTTACTTTATTGCTGTTCAAAGAACCTTCTTTTTTTGTAAAAGAATAGGATTCAGAAGGAAAACTCAATCCAAGAGCAACAGAAAATAGTACAAATTTTCTCATTGATTATAGAGTTTTAAAATAAATGATTCTAGTTAATATTGTTAGTTATTGCTATTCAAAATCAGTATACAGCAGATACTTTTTACGCATTTGCTTATAGGCTTTCAAATCATCCGACCACGATGCACGAATCTGCGACTCGGATTCGCCTGCAAGAATCTGCTTACGTAACTGATCAGTACCTGCGAGCTTATCAAAAAATTCAGGCCTCGCAAAGAAAGTCGATTTATCAGGCGTCTTTTTATAAAAATCCAATAAATATTTTAGTGTGAACTTTTGTTTTTCAGGATCCAAAGCACGTAGATCCAGACCATAATTTGTTGCACCTTTCCCTTCTACATGCTTGGACATACCATGACGTTCACCCGGGGTAAATGTAAAAGAACCATACACCGGATTTGTATACCCCAAAACCTGAAAAGGCCAGTCGGTACCCCGCCCCACCGAAATATCAGTTCCTTCAAAAAGGCACAATGAAAGATAAAGCCGCACAGAAAGCTGATTTGGAAGACTTGGCGATGGAATAATCGGCAAATCGTACATCGTTTTGTGATCCCAATTTTGCACCTTTACCACCTGTATATCTGCCTGACGACCATTCTCAAGCCAACGTTCCCCATTGATCATCTGAGCTAACTCACCGATTGTTAAACCATGAATCATGGCTATTTTATGCCAAGAAACATCTGATTTAAACTTATCATCATGACGCACCGGCCCATCGACCTGGTCTCCATTTGGATTTGGGCGATCTAGTACAATTAATTTCTTATGATGCTTTGCACAAAGTTCCATCACACGATGCAAGGAAGTGATATAGGTATAAAAACGCGCTCCGACATCCTGTAGATCGAAAATCATTACATCGATGGAATTGACAATCGAATCCTGCTTCTTATTTCCACCATATAATGTAAATAGCGGCAAACCTGTCTTTTGGTCAATGTCATTTCCAAACTTTTCGCCACGTTCTACATTACCACGGAAGCCATGCTCAGGCGCAAATGCAAATTTTAAGTCAATCTTATTATCAAGCAAGACGTCGACAATATGCTTTTTATCGAACCCAACAATCGACGTCTGGTTCCCCATAATACCAACTTTTTTACCTTTTAATTGCGGCAGATATAAAGATAACTGATCTGCCCCTGGCACAATAGCGCTGTTCCTAATATCACCAGGAATGCTGTTTTCTGCTTTTTTATTAGCCTGAGTAGACTTCAAAGAATTTCCACAGGAAATAAAAGCAATAATAAAAACCAGAAAGGCAAGTTTTAACAAGGCATTTTTCATCATAAATAGATTTTAGATCACACAAAAATTGCAGCTTTATGCATGAATAATTGAAAATCAGAATAAAAGTAAGTAGAACTTTTCGTTTTTAAAATTAAAAACTACATAAAAACGCAAAAGAAAGTAAGTATTCACTTACATTTCAAAGAAACATAGCAGACTAAAGAAAGAACACGACATCAAATAAACAGCCACTAAATAAACACAACTAACTGAAAGAAAGATAATTAGACGGGAAAAATTTGAGTTACCAAAAAAAACACAAGTGTAAAAAACACACTAGCTCGTAACAAATTGAATACAATTAACATTTTGTTAACAAGACAGCAAAATACAGCAAATACGCAATTTATACTGCAAAACGATTGCATTTTGCATACTTTATAATTACATCCGCAAAAAATCGTATATCAACGCGAATCTCTTAAAGACAGATAAACTAAGGCAGCGGATTTAGTTTCAGATCAGGAAGATTTTTTCTCAGTTCATTCATAAATTTATCCCCCGGATCATCTTTTCCAGTGATATAATTGGGATCAGTTTCTTTCCACCAGCTCGTTTTCCTAAATCGTTGGTACTCATGGTGACCTAAAACAAATTCGATGGGATATTTTTTACTGAGGTAACGGATAAGCTCCTCGTTTGCTTTCAATTGCGCATCCGTTAATGGATGCTGTCGACTACCTATATTTTCTATCCCTATTGCACAATAATTGAGACCTATCGTATGTCGTGCAAATATAGAATCCGGTAAAAGCTGATAAATCGTGCCATCACGATCAATGACAAATTGCGAAGAAACATTCAGTGCGCTGGCTTTGGTCAATTCAGGTCTTCCCGGAAGCCGCGTAGGATTGAATGTATTGAAGGTCGCTCTAACGCTGTTATTTGCTGTCCAATGCACCACCACCATTTTGGGATGGATGACAGGAGCCGACTGCGTCAAGCCATGCCTATTTTTAAGGTAATCCAGCGAAAGCTGAATACGGTCTTTATCCCAGGTAATGGGTTTTTGAATAATCTTAGGTGATTGTGCCAAGAGCATAGATGTCAATAGCAAAAAAGCACCTGTCATTAAATAATTAGCGAATTTCATACGTTAAAATTACAAAACAAAGCCGTTAAAAAACGGCTTTGTACAATACATATTATTCAGCAATATCCCACCATACTGGAAAAGACCAGATATCATCACTTAAAGCACTTGGATGTGATGCCATTAGGCTTTGCGCATTGTAGTTGATCTCATGAGACACTTGTCTAACACGCCTGAATTGCTTACCGTCCGGTATCTTAGTTTTAGCTGCTGCTGTAACCGTGTACTCATAGGGAACGCTCCAGCCAGGATAAACATTGGCACTAAAATCGTAACGACGCATATCATTCCAGTTCTGTTGTGTAAAAGACATCGCTATAAACTTCTGTGTCATAATCTTCGCCAGCGTAATATCTCCCGAAGTTCCAATACCCTTATTGATAAATTCATCAATCTTACTTTGAACCATTGGAGATTTACTTTGGTTGACATTCCCATAAGTGGCCAACTTGAGATTCATTAAGTCGATGTGCCCCTGAATAGCAGCTTTATAAGCGGCAAAAGCACCAGCCTTATCACCTTTTTTAAATAACACCTCCGCCTTAATAAAATTCATTTCAACAGCCGTCAAGAGATGAGTCGGCGCATCAGGTCTTGAATAAAAAGTTCCACTTGCAGCAACAACACCATCGTCCCATTTATAAATATCAGGTGTTTTCTCTGCCTTTGCATTCGAGGTACTTCTGAACGAAACATATACGGTATCACCCCATCTGGCAGTATTCGCCGAATTGATATACCAACTATGCGGAGCCACAGAGCGGTTGTTACTTGTAATAGCAACATCTTTGGCATTATACGAGGCTACAATAGGCCCAGATTTCATGCGGATATCCGACTGCATATCAACTCCTTTAGAACGCAGCATTTTTTTCGGAATTCCATACTCTGCCCAGGGAATCAATTTATCTGCTCTCGGATCCTCAACATTTTTGTTATCAAAATTGGTCAATAAATTCTCATACCATTTGGTAACTAAAATATTCGAGTTCATCCCCACATTATCATAAACAATGGACGTCTTAACTGGATCTGCAAACAAAATATCACCAAGATTATCTCCCTGCACATCAACATGATTTACAATTGTACTTTCATTAATGGATAATGGCGCATTACTTAATGCAGCCAAAATATCATCGGGTTTGTACAAACTTGATTTTTTCGATAAGTTATTAAGCCAGCGCGCCTTTACCCCATAACACATCTTTATCCATTTCGAAACATCTCCACCGTTCCAGCTATCTCCCGCAGACAAAGCCGTAGCTGTAGCAGGCTGCTCCATCTTGAGATAAGCAATAGCCTCATCAATTTCCTTTAAGCAACCTTCAAAAATAGTTTTTCCATCATCAAATATAGGCGTAATTGCAGTGCCCAATGCCTCCGTATAAGGCATTTCCCCATACCAATCCGTCATCAACATAAACCCCATGGCACGAATAGCCTTCATTGCACCAATATAATGATATGCATTTTCTGCTTTGGCTTTTGCTTCTAAATCAGAGAAATTGGCTCCCGCTCCAACAAAAAAGAACTGATAAGGTGTAGTCGACATCCCTGCAATAGGATTCCATCCTGCGATCATGCTATTGGATGCAGTACTACTCGTAAAACTCAACTGTTGTGTCACAAAACCTGCCCTCGCACCAGCAGTACCTTGCGCGTATAAATAATAATGTTGAATCCATGCCAATCGACTATCAACCGACGCCACTGTGCTAGAAGGGGTATTAGGATCCACATTGATATCCAACCAACCCTTACTACAGGAAGAAAGACTAGCCACTCCTATCAACAAGGCCAATAAATATTTTGATTTTTTCATAATGTGCTTAGAATTTTAAATTAACACCAAAAGTTACACCAGCAGTGCTTGGCACTCCATTATAATCAATACCAACAGAACTCGAACCTGTCACTCCCGACCCTGCTGCACTAGCTTCTGGATCCAATCCTTTGTAATTAGTCAAAAGCCATAAATTCGTACCTGTCAACGTCGCTGTCAATCCTTTAATAACTTTGGAAACATTAGATTTTTTAAGCAAAGAATTTCCGAAATCATAAGAAACGGAAACAGTGCGTAATCTCAGCCAATTGGTTTTCGTCATAAAATTGGCACTTTCTTTTATATAGTGTACCCCCCAATAGTCTTGAATGATCTTTTTACCACTTGTTTGCGCTCCACTCACCAGATAGGATTCATTTGCATTGAATGTAAATGTTTTATCCTCATAAACTGGAGCGGCAGCTGTCCCGGTATTCACAACACCAGACAATGTCAATTCATCGCGCTCCAATGTACGCATGCTCAATCCATTAAGTGTCATCGCATAATCTGTTCCGTTATAAATATCACCGCCAATACGATAGTCCAACAAAAAGGAGAGGTTGAAATTTTTGTAGGTTAAACTATTATTTAAACCTCCAATTAATTTCGGCTCCCGATTTCCGATATTGTACGTAGTCGCATTATCACTCGTTGGCATACCCGTATTGGCATCAAGGATTAACTTACCATCCGGAGTACGCGCATATTTTGATCCAGAAATACCCATAAAGCTTCCACCATTGAATGACGCAGCCTTAGCATTACCAACTTGCACATCTGTTACATAAAGAATGTCCACCCCTGAAATCAGATTATCGACAGTTCCCTTATTCCGAGACATATTTAAGGTAAGATCCCATTCAAAATTTTCTCTTTTAATAGGTTTACCCGTTAAAGAGAGCTCCATACCTTTATTGTAAATATCTCCAGCATTGACCGAGACGAAAATATAACCTACAGACTGTCCTAAACGTGGCGAAAGAATCTGATTATACGAATTATTGGTATAATAAGCGTAATCTACGCCCAATCGACCATTTAAGAAACGTAATTCAGCCCCAATTTCAAAAGATCCCGTAGTTTCTGGCTTAAGATTTGGATTGCCTTTTGTCCAGCTATTTCCTGTTGCAATAATTCCACCTAAAGATTCTCTAGGTGTCCACAGATAGGTATTTGTAGCATATGGTGTTGCATCCTTACCTACACGGGCCCAAGAGGCACGCAACTTACCAAAGCTCAGCCAATCTGGACCTTTATCTTTCAGTAACTCCGTGAAAACAAAACTTCCTCCTACAGATGGATAAAAATAGGACTGATTTGCAACCGGAAGCGTGGATGTCCAGTCATTTCGACCGGTTACATTTAAGAAAAGGAAATTTTTATAAGAAGCCCGCAATTCACCATAGAGTCCATACAACCTTTTTTTGGAGGTAACTTCATCAAAAAGCTTATTTGCTTTATCGATATTTCCAAAACTATAGAAGTTATTAACGACAAAATCATACCCCATCCTTCTATTTGTATTCACCTTAGTCTCTTCAGCAAAATAACCGACCATAGCCCCCAAATCAAAATCGCCTACTTTCTTATTGAAGTTAGACATTAAATTGGAGGACCAATAGTTGAATTTCAAATCATTCTCAGACATCATACCGTTTTGCCAAAGTTGTTTAACTGCCCCGTTTTCAGCAATTAATGTCGAGTTTTTGGTTAAATAACTATCCATCCCAACACGATACGATACATTCCACCAATCAAAAATATTCATATTGGCATTAATACTTCCCGTTATCCGTTCTGTATTATCGGTCAATTTATTTTTATTAATCGTCCAATAAGGATTTTCAACATCATCCTGAAGCTCCTGTAAACCTTCGAACATCCGATACTTAGTCCCATCATCATTCAGATATTTCTTCATATCATCACTCCTCGACCAGCCATAAACTGAAGAAATTGCGCCAGCTCCTCCAGAACCGTACAACCCTGCAGAAGTTAAAGTTTTATCGGTATTTGCTAACGTATAGGCCACATTGGCTCCCACACTTAATTTGCCAAATTTTTGATCACCATTAAAACGAAACGCCGTTTTTCCATAACCTGTTTCTGGGATAATACCCTGTTGATCAAATCGTGATCCAGACAAATAAAAAGATCCGTTCTTATTACCCCCGGTAACATTGACTGTATTATCAAAAACAGTAGCCGTCCGGAAAAAGTCTCCAACATTATCATACACTTTGTCTCCTGACTTGAACTCCTCTCCCCAAGATTGTGTTGTATAACTATCTAATGTCCCAGCACTGTTGTAGTAGCCACGCTTGTACTTACCCTGTTGTTCCGGTAATCGATTAGCCCAATTTGCAGAAAAACGACTCGAAAAGCCAATTTCAACACGCCCTTCACTACCGCGTTTTGTGGTAATAACAACCGCTCCAGCCGCTGCACGTGAACCATATAAGGCCGCTGCCGCAGGACCTTTTAACACGGAAACATTTTCAATATCTTCTGGATTAATATCCATAACACGGTTGCTATTGGAAGTTGAAGTAGCCTGCATTCCATCAAATCCGCTATTTCCACCAATCGGTGTTGAATTGTCATAGATTATACCATCTACCACAAACAAGGGCTGATTGTCACGTTCCAACGACGTACCTCCCCGCAGAATAATCTGCGCACCTGCACCGGCAGCACCTGAAGATTGTGTTACGTTTACCCCCGCGATTTTACCTGCCAATGAATTGACCACGTTAGCAGTCTTGTTCTTCATCAACTCATCAGATTTAATATCCTGCACAGCGTAACCAAGCGCTCTCTTTTCCTTCTTAATCCCCATAGCCGTCACAACCACCTCTTCAAGCGCCTCCTCACTTCCTGAAAGCACAACGTTGATCGTTGCATTGGCACCAACTAATTGCTGTCTTTCTTGAGAACCCACGGCTCTAAAAATCAAAATGTCGCCTGGCTCCGCATTGATTGTGAAACTTCCGTCCGGTTTGGTCTGGGTACTGATAGATTTGCCTTTGATGCTCACGGTTACATTAGCCATAGTGCCGCCATCTGAGGCATTCGTCACTTTACCCGTTACAGTTTTGGTCTGTGCCCATAAACTGGTTGACAGCATCACCCCTGAACAGAATAAGAGAATTTTTTTATTCATGGTTTTTAGTTAGTTGTTAATAATTTTCCATAACGGGCGGTTCCAACCCAAGGTTTATATCAATTACTACACAATACTATGAAATGCTTCTAATTAATGCAAGTTTATGCGCAATTATTTGAAAAAGAAATAGCAATAAACACATTAACGCATAATCTGACAGCAAAACAACCGCAAATACCAATAAAAATAGATACAAAAATGCACAGCACAGCAAAATCGAAACAAAAACAACTTATAAAAGCATTTAGCAAGACAGTTTTACCGTCTGCCACATAAAATTCCTATACGATTGCAACAAAATGACCAATAACACGCAGTATCCAACAAACAACAGCGCCTTTAGACAATAAGATATTCAAATATGCAGGCTCATTTATAACAACAATGGTATTTACTCGAAAACGGGCGTGAGTGTCAACATTTGGTCAGTAGCTGTACAAATCTATTAATGAACCGAATCTGGTGCAAATCGGCCCCCAATCAAAGATATACTCAAATACTTTGAAGGTTGCAAGAAATACAGCCTAGGCAAGGGGCAAACGAAAAAACAGCGCTAGGAGGGCAGATTGATCTTTACATCAAAATGTTCCGTAATATAGGCCTGCTGCTCGGCGGAATCTGTCTCCAGATCATGAATCGCACGGTCTCTTTCTTTGTCAACCTCCATTTTCACCACACAACGGTAGAAACGAAATACATCTTTTTCAGTCTCCAAAATTAATCTTGGAACCCGGGCAGGCTTGCCTGTTTCATCTTTCGCCACCATCGTAAAATAAGAGGAATTACAATGCTTGGTTTCACCCGTTTGAATATTCATGGCTTCGACCCGAATACCGACTTCCATAGAAGAATTACCGACATAATTCACAGAAGCGATCAATGTCACTAATTCCCCCACATCAATAGGCTTCAAAAAATCAACTTTGCCAACGGACGCCGTCACACAATAATGCGCAGAAAATTTGGATGCTACAGCGAATGCGATCTGGTCCATCAATGATAAAATATAACCTCCGTGAATTTTACCCCCAAAATTAGCATTAGAGGGCAACATCAGCTGTGACATTCGAATCACAGAGTCGCTTACTGTTTTATAGATTTCTTCCATACCTATAAATTTACCTTCGATAAATCACAATTCAAAACAAAACCATTATGACCTCACACATACCGCGAATGATAATAGCCAACGAAAAGCTCCAACAGGGGGATAATGACACCATATCAAAAAAGGGATATCCAAAATTCAGATATCCCTTTTTTAAGTGTTTATGACACAACAGCTCGTTATTTTATCTTTTCTGCAGCATAAGGCCCTTCGTTACTTAAACGGTCAACAGCTTTAACTGCAACATACTCCAATTTTTTGTTGTTCAATGTCGTTGGAATATCCTTACTTGTGACTCCAGGTTCCAAAATCTCATATTGCCATACACCACCGTAGTTGAGATACAATACCCATTTTGCTACCTGATCGATTTGCTGATGTTGCCATTTCACAAAGACATGACCGCCTTGTGGAGTGACCAACAAAGTCGGCTTCAATAAGGGATTAGCATTCAACCATGGGCTAGTAGGCACCAATGCTTTAACCTGATAAGGACCATTAACCAAGGCTTGTGTCATAGCAGGATTTTTAGTCAATCCAGCCAAGCTCCAGTGGATCACACCTTCCCGGTTATCCGGTAATAGTGTCCTTGCTGCCTCCACTTGATTGACAATTTCCTGAACATACTCCGGACCGCGTCTACCAACGGTGTTGATACCTGGCCAAAGGTGGCGTCCCAACGTGTTTTCACTTTCCCACCATTTTAACAGCGCCGTATAACTCTGTTTAGCTGGCTGTATAGGCCAATATAGCTGGGGAGCAAAATAGTCAATCCAACCCTTATTCAACCATAATTTAGCATCTGCATAAAGCATATCATACTGGCTGGAGCCTTGAATTCCTGATGGATAACCTGGTTTCCAGATACCAAAAGGACTAATACCGAATTTTACAAAATTCTTCTCTCTCTTAATATCTTTATAAATACGTTCGATAAAGGTATTTACGCTATTTCTACGAAAGTCTCCGCGCGATAGATCCCCTCCATTGCGTTTGTATTCATTGTAACTATCCGAGTCCGGAAAATCCTGTCCGCCATTATATTCAGCATAAGGGTAGAAATAATCATCAAAATGTACACCATCGATATCATAACGTTTGACAATATCCATAACCACACGTGCTGCATGATCCTGTGTCGATTGTTTGGATGGATCAAACCAATAATAGCCCTGTCTCAATTTGACAACCGACTCGGGCATTTTGCGCGCCATAGAAGCCGATGTAACAGCACCGCCAGCGGTATGATGCGCACGATAAGGGTTCAACCAAACATGCAGCTCGATTCCTCTTTTATGCGCCTGTTCAACCCAGAAATCAAGTGGGTCGTAGTAAGGAGAGGGCGCTTGCCCTTCTGTACCGGTCAAAAAGAACGACCAAGGCTCAAGATCACTTTTATAGAATGCATCCGCCGATGGACGAACCTGGAAAATTACCGCATTAAAATTATTGTTTTTCAAAAAATCCAAGATACCAATCGCTTCCTGCTGTTGTTCAGCTGTACTCAGATTGTTCTTGCTGGGCCAATTGATATTGGCAACAGAAGCAACCCAGGCCGCCCGAAATTCACGTGGTAACTTGGGAAGATCGACAACAATTTCCTTCTTTTTTTCAGCAACAGGCTGCTCTTTCGTTTCAACTGTATTCTTTACCCTTTCTCGCTTGGGTATCGAGGGTGGATCTTTTTTTACAATTTCGACATTTGTAGTTGTGGTATTGACAGGCTCCTGCTTTTTATTTTTCTTGGATGAACAAGAAGACAAAACAAAAAGAGCCGTCGCTAAAAATAATAGGGAACGTTTCATCAATCTATAGAATAGTGTTTTTTCAAAATAACTAACGAAGATACATATAATATTAGTCAATCTGGGTCAAACGACCGATCTTGTCGGAAATAGGATCAGAACTTCAACTCGCCTTTGAAGATCACCTGCTCCAACTTAAAGTCGTCGTTAAAGACTATGACATTCGCCATGCTTCCCTTATTAAGGTTTCCAATATCCACTCTCTTTAAAAGGTTTGCCGGATACAGCGTAGCCATTCGGATCGCCTCATCGAGTGGTATGCCAACCTTTTGAACAGCATTTTTTACCCCCTCAAGCAAGGAGATTGCGGCCCCTGAAATGGTGCCGTCCGGCAAAGCATAATATCCATCGTTCAATACATGCTGATAAATATCTTTATCGCACGCGGCTACAGCATCGGTAATCATAAACAGGCGGGCTCCCATCTGACGTTTTGCAATTTTCACGGCTTCAAAACTTACATGATGCCCATCGATAATAATACTTGCTTGCGCTGTCGGATGATTAAAAATTGCACCGACCAACCCGACCTCACGATGATGTAAAGGCGACATTGCATTAAACAGGTGCGTACTCGTGGGGATTCCCAGATCGTAACCGCGCGTTCCCTCTTCGAAAGTCGCATCACTATGTCCTGCACTGAGCAGCAAATTGTAGCCCTGTAAGTGCTGTAACACATCGTCCGCTATACGTTCAGGCGCTATGGTCATCATCTTGACAACCTGATTTCCGACCAAAAGATCGTCAATATTTTCCTTTGTTGGCTCGATAATTAATTCCGCGGGATGTGCACCTCGTTTTTTAGGATTTAAAAAGGGTCCTTCCAGATGCAATCCTAAAAATGCATCGTGCTGAAAATCTGCCGCCACGCGAATGGCATCCTGAAAGACGGGTATGGTATTGGTCGCTAAGGTCATCATAAAAGAAGTTGTGCCTTTTTGGACCAAACCTTCGGTGATACGCTCCAGAGAGGCTACACTTCGCTCTGCCGAATAAAGGTCCGAGCCGTCACCATACAATTGAAGATCAATCAGCCCAGCGCAGATATTAGCTCCGTTCACCGGATAACTCACATAATCTGAAGGTATTTCATGATCATGGACAATCCCATCAATCTTACCTTCGCTGATCAGTAATGCCTTTTGCTCGAAAATCGCCTCACCTGAATATATTTTACCCCCAATTAATGCTACCTTATTCATAAAATTTCAATTTCGTTCACCAATTTACTAATATTCAAAAAATCTCAGCCATTTGTACAAGATTTTGTTTCACAGCTCAACAGAAAACCTTTCAAAGTTTTTAATCTTTTCATTTTAACTTTCTAATTTACTGTTGTAACTTAGTTCCATGTACTTTTTTAGAAAGCGTAACGCAGATCGCCCGACAAATGGAAGCATAAAAGCGATGCATATCATTAATGCAACGGCCATTATTGTCTTTTTATTGGGCCTGATCTACAAAATATTTTTTACCTCCTAAACACTGTAATCCATGTCAAAAAAAGAAATCTTAAATACCGACAACGCTCCTGCAGCAATTGGCCCCTATAACCAGGCAATCAAAGCCGGTAATACATTATACGTCTCTGGACAAATTCCTCTGATCCCAGAAACAATGGAGTTAATTTCATCAGGTGTAAAAGACGAAACACATCAGGTACTGAAAAATATAGAAGCTATTCTGACAAATGCTGGCTATACTTTTGAGGATGTTGTCAAGGCCTCCATTTTTCTGAGCGATATGGGTAATTTTGCCTTAGTCAATGAAGTCTATGCAGAATATTTTAAAGAAGCGCAACCAGCACGTGAGTGTGTTGCGGTAAAAACCCTTCCCAAGAATGTAAATGTCGAGATTTCGGTCATTGCCTGGAAAGATTAGTCCGTGGAAAACAGCAACGAAACAGCAAGCCGCGGAAAATATCTTTTCGCGGCTTTTTTGGCCCCTTTCATCTGGGGATTTATGTCTATCCCCGTACGGTGGATAAGGGATTATCCTGCCGAAGATATTCTGTATTTTAGAATAATCACTGCGCTCCTGGTACTCTGGATTTATCTTTTGCTTTTCCGCAGAAAAACCATGACTGCTGATATCCATAAGTTCCGGCTCCTACCTCGGACGGGCAAGCTTCGTCAGATCTGCCTTACCCTGCTGGCCTCGGGATTAATCTTTGGAAATTGGTTTACCTATATCTATGCCGTCAACCATATCAGCATCCAGTCTGCCGCATTGGCTTACCTGACCTGCCCACTCATCACCGCAGCTGGAGCCTATATCATACTCAGGGAACAATTGACCCTTTGGCAAAAAATAGCGCTTTTTATTGCTTTCGGCAGCGTCTGCCTGCTGGCTAATGGCTCATTAAACGATGTCCTCTGGGCGGCTACGATTGCCACCTGTTACGCTTTCTATCTAATTGTGCAACGGGTTTCCACCGGGTTTGACAAACTCCACCAATTGGTCGTCCAGCTCAGTATATGTGCCTTGTTTGTAATCCCTAAACTGATCTATAATCATCATGCAATCCCTGCTGAACCTCTGTTTTGGGGCACGATATTTCTTATCGCGTCTTTATTCACGATCATCCCCCTTTTCCTGAGCATGTATGCACTCATTGGCATTTCATCAACAACAACCGGTGTGCTCCTCTATATCAACCCACTGATCGCATTTACTTTAGCTGTAGCTTATTTTCAAGAACCTGTTTCGCCAATTAAGTATGTTGCTTATGGAATTATACTCCTCGCAATTATCTTATTTAATATCAAAAACATCAAAGAGACTTTTTCCGGATCAAGGGCACAGGCTAAAGGATAGATCACGCATATCCAGCAATAACTTTTTAGTCAAGTAAATGGTCTGAAATCCCATAGAACATATCTTCTTATCGTGAAAGACAAAATTACTATCTCTACTCAAAAAAATGACAAAACACATAACAAAATCATTATCAATACCTTAAATCGAAAAACAATACCAGATGTATCATTTTTGTTTCATAAAATTTTTGATTTTTGCTCAACTATAGTAAATTAGATTTTTATTAAGGGAAATCACACCGCTCTTTTCTTCCTATAACTAGGTATTGAATAGCTTATACTATTATAAATAATCACTTATTTCGCCCCCCGATTATTCAATATCCCCTCTTCTAACCAAAATGCTAAATGGAATTAGCCCATTTCATTAGAAATTTCACCGTTATGAAAATATGTATATAAAAAACTGAATATAACACATATACTATATGAATAACAAATTATACTCTACATTAAGGGTGTTAGGTATTGTTCCAACAATGCTTTTTTCAGCATCTTTATTGCACGCGCAAACCAACCAGATTAAGGGAACGGTTGTAGACGCTAAAACTAAAGCTCCTATTCCAGGTGCCACAATCAAAGTATTGGGCACTTCCAACGCAAGTTCAACGGATGTTAAAGGTGCATTCCAGATCAATGTCGACGACAAAAACCGTGTATTAAATATCAGTACTGTCGGTTATGAAAATAAGACAGTCACATTAGGACCTGGAGAAACGACAGTAACTGTAAGTCTCGATGAACAGACACAGCAACTGGAAAGTGTGGTCGTTACCGCTTTGGGTATTAGCCGTGCACAGAAATCATTAACATACTCTACACAACAGGTGAGTGGTGACGAACTAAACAAAGTTAAAAGCACCAACTTGGCCAATAATTTAAATGGTAAAGTCGCGGGTGTTAACATCGCTTCTAGCTCTTCTGGACCAGGTGGTTCAGCAAAAGTTATTTTGCGTGGTAACAAATCGGCCTCCGGCAACAACCAGGTACTTTACGTTGTGGATGGGGTTCCAATCAACAACCAGACATTGGCCAGCCAGCCAGACAACGTCTTCGGTGGACAGCGTGATGGTGGCGACCCTATTTCATTGATCAATCCAGAAGATATCGAAAACATCTCCGTATTAAAAGGAGCATCTGCAGCGGCATTATATGGTAGTCAAGCTGCCAACGGCGTTATCTTGGTCACAACAAAATCAGGCAAGCAAGGCCGCACAACGATCAATTTCTCATCAAGTGCACAGATAGAACAAGCTGTATCGACACCGAAATTCCAAAACCAGTACGGTCAAGGTTCAGGCGGTAAAAACAGTAACACCAGTGTGTTTAGCTGGGGAGACAAAACCAATGGCGCCAACTATGACAATGTAGGCGAATTTTTCCGCACAGGTAGCAACTTCACCAATTCATTGACATTATCCGGAGGTAACGAAAAAAATCAAACTTACTTCTCTTATGCCAATACCCTTGCTAAAGGTATACTTCCAGAAAATGACCTGATGCGTCACAATTTCAACCTCAAAGAGAGTGCTTCATTCTTTGATAATAAGTTGACCGTTGAAGGAAGCGCCAACTACATTACACAAAAATTGGACAATGCGCCTACTTCGGGTTTTTATTATAACCCCCTAGTTGGAACCTACCTATTACCTCGAAGCTTAAATATCGCGGATTATAAAAATTACGAAACCTTCAACACAAGTCGTAATCTCTATGATCAAAACTGGTTTACACTTTCGGATGACGAGACAACTCAACAAAATCCATGGTGGATTATGAACCGTAATTCAACACGTTCTACACGCAATCGTCTACTCCTAAACGGTAGTGCTAAATACAAAATTGCGCCATGGATCAGCGTACAGGCCCGTGGTAGTGTAGACCGCACCAGCGAAGTATGGGACAGAAAAGCTTATGCAGGAACGCAACATATTTTAGCGCGTGAAAATGGAGCTTATAGCTATACCAATACTACGATCACCCAACAATATGGTGATTTGACCGCCAACATGAACTTTAATATTGGCGATAAATTACAGATCACCGGATTGGTTGGAACAAGTATCACCGACTGGAAAACAGAAGGTACAGACTTTACTAGCGGTAAAGATGGACTCAAAGTTCCCAATCAATTCTTTATCCAGAATACCAATACTCCGGTCACTTCGACATTGTCTGCTAATCGAAGACAATTACAATCGGTATTTGCATCGGCTAACTTAGCCTATGACAACTGGATTTATTTAGATCTGACTTCACGTTGGGATTGGTCGAGCACATTGGCCTATACACCGCAAAACCCATACGCTTATCCATCGGTGGGTTTGGGTGTTGTATTGAACGACAAACTTAATCTTCCAGAATTTGTGAATATGGCCAAAATCCGTGGTTCATACGCAAAAGTCGGAAACGACCTTCCTCCTTATACCACACTGCTCACTAACCGGGTAGATCCTTATGCGGTACTAACAGTAAATGACATTGCCTTCTTGAAAGAATTAAAGCCAGAGAAAACAGCTTCCTTGGAGATTGGTACGGAATGGCGCATGTGGAATAACCGTCTGAATGTAGACGTGACTTATTACAAAACAAACACCACTAATCAATTTTTCAAAATTGCAGCTGGAAATGCATCCCTCAACAACATGTATGCGGTTAATGCCGGAGACATTCAAAATCAAGGGGTAGAAGCATTGGTATCATTGGATGCGATCAGAAATGACGATTTCAAATGGACGACAAGCCTCAACTTTACGTACAATAAAAACAAAATCGTAAAACTTGCTGACGGTATTTCCGAATTTACACTAACAGGTGAAGGACGTAATAATTTTGCATCCAAATTGCAAGTTGGTGGTTCTTTCGGTGACATCTATGGACAGGACTTCGTTCGTGACGACCAAGGACGAATCCTTATCTCTGAGGACGGTATTCCACAGAAAAATAACAACTATACCAAGCTTGGAAACTCCAATCCAATTTGGCAAATGGGTTGGAACAACAGTTTTAATTATAAAAATTTCAACTTAAGCTTCTTGATCGACGGTAAATTTGACTACCAAGTGATGTCTGTGACACAAGCATTGCTTGACGGATACGGTGTCTCGAAAGCTAGTGGTGACGCTCGTGCCAATGGAGGTGTTAATATCAATGGTGTTACACCAAGCGGAAAAGCCGTAACAACGGTAGATGCCGAAAAATGGTATACTTCTACTGCCGGTATGGGCCCTGTTAGCAGTCAATATATTTATGACGGAACAGTAGTGAGATTGCGTGAATTGACTTTCGGCTATGACTTCAATATTAAAGACAGTTTCTTCAAAAAACTGCGTGTAAATGCTGTAGGAAGAAACCTATTCTATATTTCGAAAAAGGCTCCATTCGATCCTGAAGTAACGATGTCTACGGGTAATTCCTTAAGTGGTGTGGATATCTTTATGATGCCAGCAACACGTAACTATGGTCTTACGCTAAATGCAACTTTCTAAACGGCCCATGATGAAGTATCTATGTCTACAAAATACATATACCGGTAAAAACGACAGGGATATTCCATTTAGTCTTAAAATACAAACGATTAACAGATGAAATTTAACATAAAAAATATATCCAAGTTCTCACTTGCTTTTTTAATGATTGGCGGCACCTTAAGTAGCTGTACCAAGAATTTTGAGGACTATAACAAAAATAATATTGGCGTTACGGATGAGGATTTAAAAGGTGATGGACAGGATCTTGTGATTTTCTTACGGAATGCACAGATGTCTATCTATAATTTCTCAGGCGCAGGGGATCCGAACTCTTATCAGGTACAACAAAATCTGAACGCAGACGTATTTTCAGGCTTCTTTATGTCTCCTACACCTTTCAATAGCGGGCAGAACAACCTGAATTATGCCATGGTTAACGGATGGAATGGAGAACCATTTAAGGTGTTATACCTTAACGTCATCAAATCCATTGAAAAACTAAAAAGCAATGGACTTGCAGAAACCTATCCAGCACTATGGGGTTCGGCATTGGTCATCAAAGTAGAAGCGGCCAGCCGGGTTACGGACATCTATGGCCCTATCCCATATAGTAAAGTCGGCACCTCCAATACCGTTCCATACGACAAACAATCGGATGTATACGCTGCCTTCTTCAAAGAACTTGATGAGGCCGTAGCGGCCTTAAAATCGTACAAAGCGGATAGTCCAATGGCGGCTAAAATCGACCAGATCGATCTTGTATTTCCAAATACAGATAATCAGGTCAGATTTAAAAATTGGTTAAAAGTTGCCAATTCATTGCGCCTTCGCTTAGCGATGCGTTTGGTTAAAATCGATGCAGCTTTAGCAAAAACACAAGCTGAAAAAGCATTGGACCCTGCCAATGGTGGAGTCTTGGAAAGCAATAGCGAAAATTTCAAGATCACTGTACCAGCAGATGGAACCTACAGCAATCCGCTTTGGTTTATTTCTAAAAACTGGGCCGATACACGTATCAATGCGACACTTACATCTTATATGACGGGATTGAACGACCCACGTATCTCCAAATACATGGCACCTGTCATTAAAGATGCTACCACAACAGCTTTCGCTGGTAAATATATCGGAATCCGTGCTGGTGCTGAGGGTATCGAAAAGGATAAATACCAAAAGCTTTCAGCCCTGAATACCGAGGGTACAACACCGACTTTCGTAGCGACAACGGCACCGATATTAATGACTGCAGCTGAGGTTTACTTCCTTCGTGCGGAAGCAGCTTTGAGAGGTTGGAACAATGCAGGTGGAACAGCCCAGTCATTGTACGAAAAGGGGGTGGAAACTTCCTTTACCCAATGGGGTGTAACATCGGGTCTAAGCACTTACCTAAATGACAACACAAGTAAAGCAGCAGCTTACGAGGATCCGTTCAACGCGAAGAATAACGCAGTTTCCCCAAGTGCGCTGACCATCAAATGGAATGAAGGTGCTACCAACGAAGAAAAATTGGAACGTATCATTACACAAAAATGGCTGGCGATCTTCCCTGAAGGACAAGAGGCCTGGAGTGAATTCCGCCGCACAGGATATCCACGTTTATTCCCAGTTGTTGTCAACAATAGCGGTGGACTGATCGATACTAAAATACAGATCCGTCGTTTACCGTTCCCACAAAATGAATACAATACAAATGCAGCTGAAGTACAATCTGCTATCTCCTTGTTGGGCGGACCCGACAACGGCGGTACCAGACTTTGGTGGGATGTAAATAAGGGTAATTTCTAATCGAGAAATGATCCGAAATAAATCTTAAACGGGGCTGTCCAAAACAATTGGACAGCCCCGTTTTTATATAATTTTTATACCCTATTCAACGCAAGCTTTCAATGTAGGAAAGCAGGTCGTTGATCCAGCGGGAATACTAATATAAAAATCCGAATAACCATAGCGGAATCTTTGCGCCAAAACCTGTTTCTATACCATCTGCCGCAATCAGATAACGATCCGCATTTCGAACCTGCTGACTACCTTTATTTTTACCGCCCACTTCGATATGAACCTGCTCGACTAAAAAGTCGCCAGTCTGAGGTTCGGATACTTCCAGCCCTGCATGAAGCAATTGATTCAATAAAAAAGTTTCCCGTATATTTCCTTGGTTTGGATCTGGGTGAATTGCATAAGAAAGGTTGGTATTTTCCAAGAAAAGTTTGTCCGGCTTTTGTAGCCGCGATACGCCTTTCCCTTGTGCGGATAAAAGATTTAAGAGTCCTGCGTCCTTCAATTGATAGATGTATTCTAATATGCGATCTCTAGAGAGACCCATTTTGGCTGCTAAGGCGGAAATATTAGGCTTAAAAGGAGCGGATTCTGCTATTACTGCTAATAAGCGTTTTACTTTCACGGCCGTACCAGCATTGTAAGATGCAATGTAAGCAAGATCAATATCAACGACCGCATCTATAATTTGCTCTAGTTTAGGCAAATATTCGTTTTCACCTTCGGTAAATATAGGCAGATAACCCGATCGCAGATACTTTGCAAATAGTGGCAGCGGTCTTATAGAGGAAGTAATATTCACACTGATCTCGCGATGTTGCTTTTGAATGTCTTCAAATGTTATCGGAGAGAATGAGGCCACTCCCGAGAACTGGAGATATTCTCTTAAAGAAAGTCCTGCCAATGTATAGCTCACCACTCGCCTGCTTAGATCGGCTTGACCACGATAGATGTCTAAAGCCGATGATGCCGAAAATATAACGCGCATACCGGGAATCCCATCATAAATATTTTTGAGTTCCCTGGACCAGTTAGGATACTTATGTACTTCATCAATAAGAAGGAGTTGCCCGCCCTGTTGAAACCAATCCATTGCGGTGTCTAATAAACTATGGTTGTAAAACCAGGTGTGATCAGCGGTAATATAGAGACTTTTATCTTTTAATGCGCCCAGGTCATATTTCATATGCTGCAATAAAATCGTCGTCTTACCTGCCCCACGCGCCCCTTTGATCCCTATCATCCGTTGATTCCAGTTAATTTTTTCATGAAGGTATCTCCTGAAATCATTGTTGATGCCCTGCAAAAGAATATCTTGAAAATTGATCAAAGTTTCCATATCGTTGTTTCTATATTACAAAAATAACTAAATTTTGTTGTTTTAAAACTACATTTTTACTAACATATTGTTGTTTCAAACCTACATTTTTACTAACATATTGTTGTTTCAAACCTACAATCCAATGAAAATTATGCGCAATAGAATTCAAAATCAAATTTCTCTTGACAAAAACTTAATGGAAATCCTTTGTAGCAAAGACCAAGAATTACCCGTTTGATTAATAAAACCAAGACGAACATTATGAAAAATCTTTCCATTTTGGGTATGACTACCCTCTTAGCCTGCAGCATGCTATTTGTTGTTTGTAAATCGGAGTCACATTTAGAAAATCCCTACAAGGACAAAACAGAAAAGGAACTTGAGTCGCTTTCCAATGAGAAGTACAGCAAAATCGTTGCCTTTGCTAGCCCAAAATCATGTACTGACGCTACGGAATGGGAAATGATAGAAATGCAGACAGTATGTGGGACAAGTTACCTTCCCTATCACAAATCCCTTGACAAAACAACCTTGCAAAATATGATCAATGACAACAACCGGCTGATGGAAATATACCAGCCAATGATGGCGCCCAAAATAAATTGTGTACCTTATCGCAAACCATTGGGCGTAATCTGCAAAGAAGGAAAAGCAGACATTAAATACGAGTAGACAGATTACAACCATAAAAATAACAACACCTAGATTTGCCAAACATGAAAAAAATTACCTTTTTACTTCCGATTATTGGATTTATACTTTTCCTTGCTTGTTCGAAAGACAATTCTAAATCATACGAATACTGGAATGAACAAGTCAATGCAAAAGCCAAGGAACTCACCACATTGCTTCAATCTGTTCCCTGCACAAATATTGAAGAGTTTGAAATTATACAACACCCTTATTATACCTATTACCTGGTACATTCTTCACTGAAAAATCAATTCGAAAAACTGAAAGAAGAGTTAGACTATCTCGAAAGCGAGCGAAATAAAGCTGCCGAACATGAAGGCAAACTTTTCAATGATGCACAACGCTTATCAATGCCGATCCCTAATCCACCTGTGGGAAAAGTTTGTTATAATGGTAAGGCCGCACTTCGCTTTGCCTACGAATTATCGCTTGAGGAAACCAATGCCGAACTGCCCAAAAGATACAAGGAGCTGAAGGAGCTCTATAAAGACGTGCCCTGCTCGAATCCAAACGATTGGACCAGTCATTTTCTACGTTCAGGCTGCTGTATGGAAGGAATTGCAGTCCACAAAACCATTCGATCAACCGAGAGGATAGAAAAAATAGAGCTCTACAACCGTCTCATGGAAAACAAGCTGCGTTTGGAGAAAACAAAATGTGAAGGTGGCTGTCCAAATATGGCAAAACCTGTTCAATGCAAGGATGGCAAACCATTTGTAGAAGTATATAAATCGTAAAAATTAAATTTTTCGTAATTTAGCCATTCAAGAAGAATGGCTGAATTAAGTTTAATTACCCCCATAGAATACCTCAAAGGTGTAGGTCCACAAAAGGCAGATGTGCTCAAGAAAGAGTTACAGGTATTTACCATTGGTGATCTACTGACGCAATATCCTTTCCGTTATATCGATCGTACGGAGTTCCATAAAATCCGGAAACTTCATCCCGATATGATGGCCGCACAGGTCCTGGGCCGTCTGGTTTCTTTACAGCTCGTGGGCGAGAAAAGAACGAAACGGCTTGTAGGTTCTTTCAAAGATGAAACGGGCTCCATGGAACTGGTCTGGTTTCAATCCATCCCATGGCTTCAGAAATCATTGAAAGTCGGGTCGGCCTATATTATTTATGGCAAGCCGAGCGAATTCAACGGACAATTATCCATTACCCATCCCGAAATGGATCTGTATAACCCACAGGTAAAACAGATCGGCAATATGAGTTTGCAACCGGTTTATTCGTCTACAGAAAAACTCAAAAAGTTCAATCTGGATACCAAGGGAATCCAACGCTTACAGCAGACTGCATTGGAAACCGTATTTCGTAGTATTGACGAATCACTGCCGCAGGATGTACTCGCAAAACATCATCTCATTTCCAGGCAACAGGCTTTCGCATCCATCCACTTTCCAAGCGATCAAAAGGAGCTGAACCAAGCGATTAAACGCATCAAGTTTGAAGAATTATTCTTTATTCAGCTCAAATTGCTCAACAATAAGCAGCTCAACACCCAGAAATTTAGAGGCCAGCGGTTCAATAAAGTCGGCGAAAAATTCAACACGTTCTTTAATGAGCGACTTCCATTCCCGTTAACAGGAGCACAGAAGCGCGTTGTGAAGGAAATCCGTATCGATACCAATACTGGCGCGCAGATGAACCGCCTGGTGCAGGGCGATGTTGGATCCGGCAAAACAGTTGTTGCCCTGATGAGCATGCTGCTTGCCGTGGATAACGGATTCCAGGCCTGCATGATGGCGCCAACAGAAATCCTGGCGACACAGCATTATCATGGGCTAAAGCAGCTCGTGGGCGATGACATCGTCACTATCAAGCTACTTACGGGATCTACAAGCACGAAGGAACGCCGTTTGATCCACCAGGCACTGGAAGATGGCAGCCTGGACATTCTGATTGGTACACATGCCCTGATCGAGGATAAAGTACAGTTCAAAAACCTGGGTTTTGTCGTTATTGACGAACAGCACCGCTTTGGTGTGGAACAGCGGGCCAAGCTCTGGCGCAAAAATGTCATTCCGCCCCACATGCTGGTCATGACAGCAACGCCAATTCCCCGGACGCTGGCGATGACCATGTACGGTGACCTGGATATTTCCGTCATAGACGAATTACCTGCAGGACGTAAACCGATTAAGACTGTTCACTTTTTTGAAAGCTCGCGTTTAAGGATGTTTGGTTTTATGCGCGAGGAAATCGCCAAGGGCAGACAGGTTTATCTGGTATACCCCCTCATCAAGGAAAGCGAAAAACTGGATCTGATTTACCTGGAAGCAGGACTTGAGAACTTACAACGCGAATTTCCACTACCACAATACAAGATCAGTATTGTTCACGGCAAGATGCCCGTAAAAGATAAAGACTTTGAGATGCAGCGTTTTGTCAAACATGAAACGCAGATTATGGTAGCCACCACCGTTATCGAGGTGGGGGTCAATGTTCCTAATGCATCGGTGATGGTCATTGAAAATTCCGAACGTTTTGGGCTATCCCAGCTGCACCAATTGCGGGGTCGCGTAGGCCGTGGTGCCGAACAGTCTTTCTGTATCCTGATGTCGGGCAATAAGCTGAGCAAAGAAGGACGATTAAGGCTGGATACAATGGTGCGTACCAATGACGGGTTTGAGATTGCAGAAGTCGACCTACAGCTACGTGGTCCGGGCGATATATCGGGCACACAACAGTCAGGTGTTCTCGACCTTAAAATGGCGAACCTAGCCACAGATCAAGCGTTGCTCACCGAGTGCCGCAACACCGTTATCGAAATCTTCAAAGAAGACCCCACGCTCCAAAGCGAAAAGAATCATTTGCTCCGAAGCTTCCTCGCAAGAAAATCAGATGGTATCGCCTGGGACAAGATTTCTTAACAGTATGTCATTTTCGAAATAAAAAATGGGGCCAACAAATAAATCGTTAACTTGTTTAAGTGAATAAACAGAGCACATCGGAATCTAAAGGCCGCTCGTCAACATAAATAGGATACGAATTGTTGTTAATTAGCTCCTGAAGACAATTTATCTTTTTTGTATATAAAACCAAATTTATTTACTTTTGCATCATTATGAACATGATATAGACACATATCCCTTCTTTTACTAGGCAAAAGATGGCGACCGAACGCTTACATATTTTGAGTTGCCCTGGTAAGCAAATCACAGGAAATTTATTGGTTAATGAAGAATTATGTCATAATCGGCATCAGTCTTGTGTGGTGTACAAAAGCATAAATTCTTAAATTTACCTTCTCAGACAAAAACCGGGCTTACGAGCTCATTGAAAATAATTAAAAGGTGAACGTATAACAAGCGATAGGCGAGAGCTCAGATTTATTTCATAGCGTAATGACCTACCGACTTCACTTGAAAGACTTAATAATACAAAATGGCCAGAATTAAAATACACGATACAGCAATAAAACCCGAAACAGCCGTCTTGGTGAGTGTTATTACCCCAAGCGTGACGGAGACAAAAGCAAAGGAATATTTGGAGGAACTTGAATTTTTAGTGCAGACTGCCGGTGGTGAGACCAAAGGCATGTTTACACAGAAACTGGGTTTCCCGGACCGTGCTACCTTTGTCGGTAGCGGAAAGCTGGAAGAAATAAAAGCCTACGTCGAAGCAGAGGAAATCGACATCGTTGTTTTCGACGATGAACTTTCACCTTCGCAGTTGCGTAATATTGAAAAAGAACTGAAACGCAAGATATTGGACCGCTCCAATCTGATCCTGGATATCTTTGCCCGACATGCAAAAACTGCACAGGCAAAGACACAGGTTGAATTGGCACAGCTGCAATACCTTTTACCTCGTCTGACCCGTATGTGGACCCACTTGGAACGTCAGCGCGGGGGTATTGGTATGCGCGGACCGGGTGAGTCACAGATCGAGACCGATAGACGGATCATCTTGGACAAGATCTCCTTGTTCAAGGAACGCCTAAAAGCAATCGACAAGCAAAATGAGACGCAGCGCAAAAACCGTGGCGAGATGATCCGTGTAGCCTTGGTCGGCTATACAAACGTTGGAAAATCGACGATCATGAATATGATCTCCAAGTCTGACGTTTTGATCGAGAATAAACTTTTCGCAACACTGGATACAACAGTTCGCAAAGTTGTCATTGACAACCTCCCATTCCTACTTTCAGATACAGTTGGTTTTATCCGCAAACTACCTCACCATTTGGTAGAATGTTTCAAATCCACACTGGATGAAGTTAGAGAAGCAGACGTACTGATCCATGTGGTAGACATATCACACCCTAACTTTGAGGATCATATCCAGGCGGTAAACGAAACATTAAAGGATATCAAAGCGTTGGACAAACCAGTAATTACAGTATTCAATAAAATTGACCTTTATAAACCCGCGATTGAAGAAGGACACGATGGCGAGGAAATCGAGGTAACATTGGAGGATTTCCGTAATTCCTGGATGGCAAAAAATTCAGACCCAGCGATCTTCCTGTCAGCAACAAATAAAACGAATATCGAAGAGTTCAAACAAAAACTTTACGATATCATTGTGAAGATGCACAATGAACGTTACCCATACAATAATTTATTGTATTAATTTTGACAAACAATGATCTGAATGGACATTAAGCCCATTCAGATCTTAAAAAAATAAGAGATGAATAAAGAGGTGCAGTTTCAAGATTGGGGACTTGTCGATTACCAAGAAGCCTGGGACAGACAGGAATCCATCTTTAAGGGAGTATTGGACATTAAGCACGACAATAGGGTCAACGCAAGAGCAACCAGTACCCCCAATTACTTGATCTTTACAGCACACCCCCACGTTTACACCTTAGGTAAAAGCGGTCACGAGGAATACTTGCTGTTAGATGAAAAAGGACTTGAAGAGAAAGAGGCCAAATTCTATAAGATCAACCGGGGCGGGGACATTACCTACCATGGCCCGGGGCAGATTGTCGGTTATCCGATCCTGGATCTCGACAACTTCTTTACGGATATACACCTTTATCTGCGCACATTGGAAGAAGCAATAATATTGACTTGTGCAGATTACGGCATCGAAGCTGGAAGATATCCCGGATTTACCGGCGTATGGATAGAGCCCGATAAACCGACAGCACGCAAGATCTGTGCAATGGGGGTACGCGCTTCACGCTGGGTGACCATGCATGGTTTTGCATTCAATGTCAACACAGACCTCGACTATTTCGCCAATATCATTCCCTGCGGTATCGACGATAAAGATGTAACGTCTTTAAAGCGGGAACTCGGCAAAGAAGTCGATCTGGAAGACGTGAAAGAAAAATTGAAAGGCCATATTGCAAAGCTCTTTGAGATGCAAGTCGTCTAATTTGAATATCTCCTTAAAACTTAAGGGCCTTTGGAAGCGGAGTTTAACGCTCATTCCAAAGGCCCTTATTTTTTGAAAATGCTTATTTTTACTGGCTAGTAAATTCGGTGCTAAACATCACAAAAGAAGGAAATTTTCAAAGGCGGTGACGTCCTTACTTAAACCCGACACAATTTATAAATATTAACAATAATACATGCACTCGTAGCTGGCCAGTTTCCCATCGACAAATCTGAAAATAAATAACCCTGCATCGCCATTTTGAATATAGTAAGTATGTGGCGTTGAAATCCAATCTGCTGAAAGCAGTTCACCAAAGTGGTTTACAAAGTCTTTTTCTGCATAATTGGCATCCATCCGCTCCTTGCCCATGACAATGCTTTCGCCATCACTAAAAAACAGCCTATACAGCGTACCGACCACCTTTCCCTTATAATTTTCTTCGAAGGCAACGATTATATTTGGCGATTTATAATAATACTGCGGTTCCCAGCCACATTCAGGCATATCGGGGATTTCGGAAACCCGTTGTAAAGCCAGTTGCTTCATCTGCGCGTCCATGATCTGACCGTCAAAAAGAGACACCCCTTTCCACTCGAAATGGAAGTTTAAGGCCTTCAGTTTCTTTGCGTAAACTTCCGGCTTAAGCTCATTTTGGAATTTATCGGCCAATAACAGTTCAAAATCGATATCAACTTTGGGATCTACTACTCCTGCTTTATCGTAAGATTCCTTCCAATAGGTAAGCGCTTGTTTTAATTTGGGATACTTGGTCCAGCCTATTTCACGCAGACGGCCGGCCTGAACCAACTCTTTCTCCTGATCCTTTCCTTTTACGGCCAAATATTCTTTAAGAACCATGTCATAGGTCAACTCAGCACCCAAAAATTTCATCTGAATGTACTCCGGATTTTCATGAAAGTGGTCCCCAATGTAGACCCATCCATCTGTATAGAGCGGCACATAGTCTATACATACCATTTCATTGAGCCCTGCCCTACGCACAGCGATACTTGTTGTATTGGGCGCCTTACGCACGCGCAATTGCGCCACCTGTACATAGAAATGTGGGCATTGAGAACCCGCTGTTCCACGATAAAAATATTGCTGTGGTTCTCCGGCAGACCTTTTCCCATACATAGCACTTTTCAGAGGTTGACGGTCTATAAAACCAATATCCCCATTACTCACCTGCACCTTATACTGTGTATCGGTGGAGTCCAATAAATATACAGGTGCCTCTGTCGGAAAAACCCCCAAAAGATCCTTATTATTCCCCCCTTCACGGTAAAGGTGCCCCCATGTTGAGGTATAAGAAGGGCGCTGGCCCGCTGGCTGTGCAATCGCCTGATGCACAAAACAAGCTAAAAGCAAACAGCATATCACAAATACTTTTTTCGACATAAAATTAATTCTTTGAATACATGAAGCTGACGAATGTAATTAGATCAGCGGACAGGCAATGTTCCTTTTACAAATAAACAGAAGCCTTCCCAGAAGCCGGTTAAACAAACAGCTTTTCAATAACGAAATTAAAACAAAAAAGAGGCCAATGAAATCACCGGAATCAGGTATTTTTATTATAACCCGCCTGTGCGGCATGCTATTCATTTGTAAACTAACAAAATAGTTTTCGTATCTTTGTAAGTAGAGTATAAAGTTTGACCGCTAGAATTAAAAAGGCAAGATTATGACAACAACAGTATTTTCATTTGAATATTCTTCTAGTTCTTCGGAACGAAAAAAAATAATTGCTGTTCTGAAGGCTCTTGGCGTGAAAAATGTCTCTATTCAGGAAAAAGAGCTCCCATCAGATCTATCACAATTGATCGAGGAAGGGAGAAATGACTTAAAGGAGGGGAAGACAAAAACTGTAACAGCCAAGAATATATGGGACAGTATCAAATAGAACTCTCAGTAAAAGCACAGAAAGATCTTCTTCAAATAAAGAAGCGAGGAAGCAAAATCGATATGAGTAAGGTCGTAAAACTCCTCGAAGAATTAGAGAACCATCCGAGGGAAGGAACCGGCCTCCCTAAACCGCTACGAAATAATGGCGATGCAGAAATATGGAGTAGACGACTGAACCAAAAAGATCGAATCATTTATGAAATAATTGATTCTAAAATCTTAGTATTAGTTTTCAGCTTTATCGGTCATTATAATGATAAGTAAAGGTCGTTATCCACATCGATCTTTTAAAAATATTTAAACTTAAATCTATATTACTGACTTGTGCCGTATCTGCGGTGATGTGGCCCCCATATCAATTCAGAAAAATCTGTAGTAGTTGATTAACTAAAAAACCGAGTCATTTACAAAATACTTTTTACGCAATACCCTTCCATGGAATTGAGGCTACTTTTTGTTTAATAAACTCACCTGACCTTCCAATGAGAGGATTGTCTTTTCTTGTGCTTTGACCGTTTGCTCTAAGGCATTGACCAACTGCTTATAAATCCCGAGGCCTTCGGCAGTGGCAGGAGCTGCTTCGACAGGCGGTGCACTTACCTCCACTTTCTCATCCTTCCGCATCATAGTTCCTTCGCCCATCAACAACCATGCGGGACTAATATCGGGATGTCTGGACAATATAGCAACCATAGCATCCGAACTGAGCGCAGTATTCTTCTGCCCACCCTTAAAGTTTGCGTAGGAAAGTTCCACATCTTTGAAAAATTCGGTTTTACTAATGCCTTTGGTTTCAGCGATCAGCAGCACACGTTCCTTTACATTCACTTTTGTCCGTTTTTAAAAATGTTTGTGCTTTATTTATTTCTTAACGAATCAAGCTCACGTTCTAATGAAGACAATAATCTCTCCAAAGACATAATTGTCTTCTCTTGAGATTTTATAGTTACATTCTGAGAGGCAACAACTTGTTTTAATGTATAAATAACAGAATTGGTAATCCCCTCTAATTCTGGCGTTAGATAAGTTTCCTCCTCCTCTTTTGCTACAGGAACAGGTTTTAACATCTCGCCTTCACCCTTTAAAAGCCACTCAGATGAATATTGAGGATATTTTTCAACAAGGCTGATTAACCATTTAGATTGAATATCCGTACCATTGGCCAATGCACGCGTAAAAACACCCTTGCTCGCTCCAATAGTTGCCTCAAATGCCGATACGCTCATCCCCTCCCTATCCGCAACAATCTTAATTCTCTTCAAAACAGAACTCATTACCGAAAATTTTAATAAAAAATATTTGTTTTACCGAAAAATAGTTCTTAATTTAGTCCTAACGAAGACAATTATAAACTATTTTACTAATCAAAAAACATATGAAACCGACAAGGCTTTAGATCAGTGCACGGATCAGTATTTGCCCTAATAGCAGTTTCATCAACTAAAAAATATAATCTGATGAAAAATACGCAAAAGAAACTAAAAGCGAAACATTTTCGCTATTTAACCCAAGAACACATCGACGATCCGATGAAATATCTCATTGAGTTCTTTGAAAGCGAAACACATATAAGCGATTGGTTAGCGGACCTAAATACGCTAATTAACGCGGCTTCAAACGCAAAGATGAACCAACCGCGTTCCTCTACGGGATATCTCACTAGAAAACTAATTGAACAGGTGGAATTGGCGTATGTCATTTTTAGGAAATGTAAACTAAAAACAATAGAACATCCCTTGAAGTTCAACAGAGGTGCTTCAGACTACTGGAATCATATATTATCAACAGACCCCTGGGCAAGTAATATTGATACAGCAGCAGACAGCATTAGCCGTTTTTTTTCTTACGAGTCTTTACAACAATGGTACAGCATTCTTGATGATTTATGGATAAGTTTAGGAGACAGAGATAACGGCTTTTTAGGCAACAACGGCCATGAAATACTTGCTGTAAAAGAATGCTTACTTCGTCTGGCGACTTCTCTCGGAAAGATCTATGAAAATAAAAAACTTCCAGGCACTGTTATAGAAAATCAAGAAGACATTGCAAATGAGCAGCGCCAAGCCCAGCAGTCTTTGGACGAAACAGAAGACGAAATACTTCACCCCAAAAAAAGCATCATATTACCCGACTGGCTTGCTTCCCAACCTTATTCCGTCTCAGCATTAAAAGATTTCTTTGATAGAGACGATCTAAATGGCTGGCGAGAAGACATCCGATATTGGTACCAAACGGTCATTGACGAAAAAAAATTCTGGTCTGCGGACCATGAAAATAGTAAATTTTCGGGGGCAAATCTACTCTTTAATTACGCCTGTCTTTACTCCCTATTAGAAATGTTATCCAATAAATCTGAGGAATCCCCTATTCTTCCAATCGGCATGGACGATTCATTTTCGATATTGCCCGAATGCCAATCAGTTTTGATTAGGCATGCAAAAGAGGAGATTATACTTTATTATGTATCGAATGAAGAACTAGACGATCCTTTGTCAGCACTATTGGCAACAGTTAAAACATACGATCAGCAAGAATGGAATGAAATCTTGTATGAATGGATCAACTATGGCCTCGCCAAAAACCGATATACCGGTGCCTATGCAGATTACAGTACACGAATTTACCAGACTATGATCAAAATAATAGAACTCGCCTATTTAACAGCTTTTTCTGAAGAGATAGAATCTCTCAATCAAAAACAAACAACTCTTCTAGAAACAGAAATATAACCTCCATTTATCAACCCATATTATGAATACCGATATTAACCCTATTATCGAGGCAATCCTTCGTGCCGTTGCTGTCGATGAAATCTACCAATGGACTTTTGACCACGATGGTAAAAAGTATCTGATGCTACAGGTCAATCTTACGTCAAATGCCGGAATTCGTTTTTCCGACGCAAACAGTCTGATAAACAAAACTATCGGCTCCTATCCAAATGTATTTATCAATGTGAACTTCACGCATGAGATACAGCAAAAATTAGATCAAGGTTTAGGTCGAGCTTATCTTATTTGCCAACCTGAAAACCGCATTTATCAAAATCCTGTGCAAGATATACCCCTTGTCTTACCAAATAATAAAAGTGACGAAGTCATCGAAAAAACACGGACATATATCGAAAAGGAAAAGAGCAAGATTCGATCTTTTGTAGATGGATACAATTTCTATTTCGAGCATAAAAATTATGCACACGCAGCATTTATGCTACATCAAACTTTAGAACTTGCATTTCGAACGGCAGAAAATATCCTCGTCGTTGAGGATAAAAAGTCCCATTCGCTAAAAAATCATATAAACTATCTCAAAACTTTCGACGATCGGCTCGGCAAGCTGGCAGACAACAACGAAAACAAACATGCTTTGGAGAAAATCAACAAGGCTTACATTGACTATCGATATCAATTTGACTATTTTATAGATGAAGCAGTATTAGAAACAGGCTATCAAATTTCTATAAACACATTAAACTGGATCAACGATTATTCCAATCTTTTATTCCAAGAAATTAAGTCTAAACTTAATCCAATCCCAGCTGCAAGCAACAAAGTTGAAAATTGCAAAAACAACAATGAAATATACAAACAAAGCTATTGCAACACCAATTATCGGGACCTCATTTTAAATGCCATAGAGTGCAATTGCACCCCTGCGCTGGTAGTATGTTTCGGTTATGATTCTGATCATCACAAATATCATAATGCGCTCCAAAGGGCAAAAAATGATTGCATCACACATGGTTATTATATTTTGGTCGTTTATGATATTTTAAGCGCCGAAATCAATAATCTAACGCAGCTCATAACGGATTTGCTCCCCAACAATGTATCGCTCACGCTGGCCCTGGAAAACTCCGCAGCTTTCACCAAACAGCTTTCAAAGGGCCATCCCTTTTTCCTTTCGCTCCTAAAAGCGGGCGACGTCTGGTTTCAGAATTCATCAATAGCCAATATCGATCGGGAAGGCATCGTTGCGCCACGGCTAGATCTTGAGTATGTACGTCAACAATGGAAGACGCGGTATAACAATGCACGTTGCTTATATTACGCCTTTGAAGAGGGGCAGTCGTTTGGTGTAGAAGCAGCATATTACACCCTTTCACAAGTGTTGGAACAAATTTGTCTGGGCGTGATTAACACGATACTCCAATACAAACCGCAACGAGTCAACCTTACTTTTCTGATAAAACTCTGCAAATTAATCGTGCCTGATGCCTATGCCATATTCTGCCTTGACCATGAGGATCACTTTGCTGCTTTTAAGAATATTACGGAAGCGCAGCAGGAATTTAGGTATAATGTAAATTATAAAGGAGATCCACTAACAATTATAGAATTGCAACAACGCACAAAAACATTTATAGAAAGATGTAACCATGAGATGGAAAATTACTTTGGAAAAATAGCAAGTTTAAATAATAACATAGGGATAGTGTAATCAACTTTTTGCGCATTTTTAATAACAAAAAAATAAATATATTTTTGCGCAATCAATTTCGCTTTTGAGCCCGCTATTATTTATACATTAATTATGAACACTAATTTCCTTCATACCACTAATTCCGAATATAATACAATCATTAATGAAATAGTAAATATTGTTTCGCCTCTTGCTGTGATTCATTATGGGCGATGGATATTTTCGAACAAAAAATCTCAAAAAAATCCATCTATAGACACTAATGACATTTTAAATCTGTTAGTAATACTTGATGCAAAAGATACGCAAAGCAATGAAGGCAACTTAATTAGTAGAATCGAGAACAGTCTTCTTCGGATAAAGAAATCATCAGTTTTAGTTCATAGTATTGATTTCGTCAATGAGGGATTATCTTGGGGGCAGGATTTCTTTATTGATATAATGGAGCGAGGAAAGATAATATATCAATCTGATATATTTCTAATAACGACTTACTTTAAAATAAACCCCCAGTCGAAAATACAAAGAGTAAAAGATGTTTTCAATAATTTTCATATCAAAGGTTCTCAATTTCTACATCTAGCCAATATTACATATCTCTCAAAGGACCTCCATGTTAGTATATTTCTATTACATCAAGCCACCGAATTATTGATGAGAAGCATATTGGTAACACATACGCGTTACGACCCAAAGACCCATAACCTATCGCAATTAGCCCGATATTGCCGTCATATTACTCCTCAAATAGATAAGATATTCTTTAGGAAAGGAAAAAACCAACAACAAGCCATTTCGGACTTTCGTTCTCTGCAAGACAGCTACGTCTTAGCACGATACGAATTAGGTTATCACATCAATAAAAAATTGGTCAGGACACTATTAACTAAGGTGAAAAAATTAGAACAACTAAGCACATTATTAGAAATACGACTACTGGAAAAACTAGCTAAATAATTTTATTCACCCAATAAACCCTCTAAAATTATCTTTTGAGATTACCTGAACATCTGCGCTATAACGCTTCTACAAAATTTGAAGGTATTTTTGCTTTCGCCTTACAATTCCAATTAAATTCGTAACCAGTTATTTTACCATCCGTTTCTTCTACATAATCGATTTCTTGCTTAGTCCGCCAAAAGTATTTGTTTACAAAACGCCGGCTATAACGGTTGTTTTTTAAGCGTTCACCAAAAGTAATGCTTTACGGTGAACAAACTCACCAAAAAGCATTACTTTTGGTGAATACACAGTTTATAAAACTTTGGTATAAAATTAAATATTTACTTTAAATATGATTGAATCCACAGAAATCCATCAGTTGAAGCCTTAAGGAATTCACCAAACCATGTATCGAAAAATGTAACAAGGAAATGGAAAGCTATTTTGAGAAAATTTCTAACCACAGCTGGCCGAACAAGCTGAATAGAAAGCCTATTATAAAGTAATAAATCCAATTATAATTATGCCAAATAATTTGTAAATAATCGGAATTATTCCGATTACTATATAAATATTTAACAAAGCGGCTTAAGCAAGGGCGCGAATATCTTTAATCTCCAATATGTTCTTAACACCATCGCTTTCCACGGCATGTATCATGGCGCGTCCGACTTCATGTAGGGAAAGTACTGCTGAAGGGGCAAAAAACTTGATGATTTTGGCAACAAAAGCAAAGGGATTGGCATGCTTTTGCCCCGCAACGGTTGTCATTGCTCCCGGTCTAAAGTTATACTCCTTTTTGAACGGCAACTTTGCCAGTTCATTCTCAGTCTTTCCTTTCACTCTTGCCCACATGACCTTGCCTTGCTCCGTGCTATCGGTACTCCCTCCTGAGACATAAATAAAGCTGATGGCTGGATTAATCTCCAACAGGGACTTTGCAAAAGCCATTGTCGTATCATAAGTAATATAACGGTACTTGTCTTCTTTCATCCCTACCGAACTGACACCAGCACAATAAAAACAGGCATCATAGCCCACAATTGCATCTCTAAATCCAGCAAGTTTAGTAAAATCTTCTACCAAAAGTTCCTTCAATTTAGGATGTTGAATAGCCGCAGTACGACGCGAAATGCTCAGCACAGCTGTTACCTTATCGTTTTGGAGGCATTCCAATAAAACGCCTTCGCCAACCATTCCGGTGGCTCCTGTTATAATTACTTTCATATTTTATCGCTGCCACCTCGGAGGCTTTAGTTCTATCAGTTATTATCGTTTCCACTAAGTCATTATATCCGCCGCAATCGCTCTTCTTCCAGATCCAGCTGATATAACTGCGAGCGCACAAGTCCTTCGTCAATGGTTGACTCGCAGTTTAGCTTTTGAAGGTACTCTCGCTGCACATCCAAAAGCTCCATAAATATCTCTTTCGTTTTTTCGTTCATCCAGGAATCATCTGCCGCATTTACCTTTTCCTCCCAATGTTTGAAAATTCGGTCCATTACATCACGGTTATGCAGTTCTTTTTCATGTTTATCTTTTAGAAACTGGTAAACATGGTTTTTCAGTCCCTGTTTCATGCGACGGCGAACCTGCTCTTCGGGTTCCTCTTCAAAGGTTTCAAATAGTTTTGTCCGTTTGATCAAGTAAGGTAGCGTAAGCCCTTGCACCAAGAGTGTGGACAGAATCACCACAAAGGTGATAAATAGGATCAGGTTTCGCTGCGGAATGGCCACGCCGTTCATGACTACAGGAATAGAAAGTGCTGCTGCGAGTGACACCACTCCCCGCATGCCGGTCCAGCCCAGTAATAGGGGCATTAGAAAACGTTGTTTGGGTGACCGTGACCGTGGGGCGACAGTAGGACGGAAAATTAGCGTAGCAATCATAGCTGCATACGAACTGATGATACGGGCAAGAATCAATACTGCTGTTACCAAAAGACCGTATCCTATTGCTTCCCGCAGCGAAGTACCATTGGTACGCAAACCGTCAACAATTTCTGGAAGATCTAATCCGATAATAAAAAATACAATACCGTTTAGAATAAATACAAAACTTTCCCAGACACTTAACCCACGCACCCGACTCGTGCTATTGAGAAATGTCAACCGCTGACCGGACATCAGGAGACCGCCTGCAACAACAGCCAATACACCTGAACTATGAAACTGTTCTGCGATCCAATACATAAAGTAAGGTTCGATCAAGGTAAGGGCGATGTCCGATGGCGCATCTGTCGGTAGACGTTTATGTGCCTGAATAAAGAACCACCCCAATAAGAGGCCAATCCCTACCCCGCCGACAAGCATCCAGATAAAGGATACCGCAGCTTGTCCCCATACAAATTGCCCTGTCCCCACAGCGATAAGGGCAAAACGGACAATGATCAATGAAGATGCATCATTTAATAGGCTTTCGCCTTCCAGGATAGCTGAAGTTGTTTTGGGAACTTTTACAAATTTCATAATTGCTCCCGTACTGACAGCATCCGGTGGCGACACAATACCCCCAAGCAGAAAACCTAGCGCAAGTGTAAATCCGGGGATATAATAATTGGCTACCACCGCAACGGAAAGCGCAGTAAAAAACACGACTAAAAAGGCAAAACTCCCGATTATACGCCACCATTTCTTCATCTCCTTAAACGAAATAGACCAGGAAGCCTCGCAAAGCAACGGTGGTAAAAAAATGAGGAAGATGACATCTGGGTCGATCGTAACTACAGGCAAAGTGGGAATAAAACTGATTAATAGACCCGCCAGGACCAAGAGAATGGGATAGGCTACCCTAAGTTTGGTTGCCCACATTTCGATCAATACGATGATCGCGATCATCGCGATAAATAAAGGAAACAAGCTATGCATACTATTTCACAATTTATGGTCCTGAGATATCCTTTTCTCATTGTAAATATCTCAAATGGAAATTAAAAAATTCATGATCATCCTATTTTTTTTCTGTACCCCTGTTTTGACAACACTCTGTACCTAAACAGCATCCTGTACCCTTCTTAAATTAGCAAAAAGATTTATCCTTATGGCGACAACTGCAAATCACCCCTATCTGATCAGACAAGCCAGTCTTTCTGATTTAGCGCTTATCAAAGAAATGCTCAACAAAAAACAGATAGATACAGCCACTATAGGCATGCCATTTATGGTACTCGATCACTGCAATCAATTAACAGCGTTTTCGTCCGTAACAATCTGTAAAAAGAACCGTTTATCGATCGAAATTACCTACAGTGATCCGATTGCGGATACGCTTTCAAAATTATTCTTGGACAAAGCACAATTCTTCTTCGAGCACCAGTTGATGGATATGTTTGGATCGGAAGAATCGCTCCGAAAAGGAGTCCATCGATATAACAACTGGTTAAATCAAAACAGAAACAGTAAATTAGCATAAGGATGGAACAGCAACTGTTATATAAGAAAATAGCCAATATTGTCGAGAATCAGATAAAAAATGGATCTTTGGCCTACGGAGACCGTTTGCCTTCTGTCCGAAGTGCCCAAAAATTATACAATGTAAGTTTAAATACAGCGAAAAGCGCCTATATGGAACTGGAAAGCAGATCACTAATTGAATCGCGTCCAAAATCAGGCTTTTTCGTTAGCCGGTCTGGGCTTCGCCGAATGGCTATTCCTTCCATTTCCACATTTAAAATCGACGAAAAGAAACAGGATCCTGCTGCATTGATCGATAAAGTATTCCATTCATTGGAAGACAAAGAAATTACGCGTTTTTCACTTGGTCTACCCGACCCTTCTTTGCTCCCGATTCAAAAACTAAATCGATGCATTGTAGACTCGGTTCATGAATTGCATGATTATGGGGATCAGTACGGACAGGTGCAGGGAAGTCCCAGCTTACGGAAAGAAATCGCAAAATGGTCGCTCGTACTCGAAGGAAAAATTAGTGACGATGACCTCATTATCACATCTGGTGCCATGAATGCCATCTACAGCTGCCTCCGTGCTGTTACGAAGCCTGGCGACACCATAGCTGTGGAAAGCCCTCTTTATTTTGGTTTTATTCAGGCGTTTCAACTGCTGGGCCTCAAAACCATCGAGATTCCGACCCATCCTATTACAGGCATTGAACTGGATGCGCTAAAAAAGGTCATTCACAAAATTGACGTCTGCTGTTTTGTTTCCAACTTTAGCAATCCGTTGGGTGCACTCATGCCCGAAGAACATAAAAGAGAGCTGGTCAAACTGCTCGCCCATCACCATATTCCATTGATCGAAGATGACTTGTATGGGAATATCTATTTCGGTTCGTCACGCCCCAAACCCTGCAAATATTTTGATGAGGAGGGACTGGTGATGTGGTGTGGATCATTTACCAAAGTATTGGCGCCAAGTTTTCGGCTCGGATGGGTTGAGCCCGGGCGATACAAGGATAAGATCCTAAAACAAAAACTCATACAAACGATTTCACAGCCGGCTATTTACCAGGAGGCCGTTTCCAAATTCCTCCAAATCGGCAGATACGACCATCATCTTAATAGCTTCCGAAAAAAACTGTACAGCAATTATGTCAATTTCAGAAATAGCATTGAGGCCCATTTCCCTGAAAACACCAAAATGTCCCAGCCTGAGGGCGGATTTGTACTTTGGCTGGAACTGGACCCCAAAATTGACTCGACTGTACTCTATGATTACGCCCTCAAACAAAAATTGAGCTTTGCCCCGGGAAGAATGTTTACGCAGCATGACCAGTTCAAGAACTGTATACGGCTCAATTATGCGGTAAACTGGAACGAAAAGACCGCTCAGGATCTGATGCGCCTTGGACGATTTTTCAAAGCTGTATTGTGAAAAAATCAACTCCAGTCTATTTCATTATCAACAGGCTGAATAGGTGGTGGGATGCCTTTAGAGACTTCTTTCGGAAAAATAACTCTTTTCCCATCACGGATCAGCATGGCATCAAACACTTCTCCGGTCATCAATGTGCTATCGTTGGACAAGAATTGGTCAGTGCCATCAGGGCTTGTCAGCCATGATCTAACCGTAACCAAACAAAGGACCACAGCATTTTCACTGCCTTGGAGCGGAAAAAATATAGAACGGTCCTCCCGGGGATGATCGCTCAATAGCTCAAGATCTTTGCTGGCATGGATAACCATATCATTCTGCTCATTGACCTGAATTACGATACAGTACATTTTGATCAAGAGTTTAACCAATCTTTCCTGAACATTCCTGAAATGATGTAAGCTCCGCAATGAAATCCGCATTTCAAGACTATTTTTTTCTTCATTAAACTCCGCCACCGGTGCATTCATAAAGAACCTTCCCAAACTTGTCTTTAAAGAAAATCGAAATCCTTTCAATGGGGATACATCTCCATACCCCAATCGGAGACTCCCCAAATCATGTATCCTATCATCGCGTACTGCTTTATACAAAGCACCCTGCAGCCGGATATAGGTAGAGCGATTGCAAGCCATTCGCTGGATCACTTTAAGCATATCGTACAAGCGGCTAGACAACCTGTTATTGTACGCAAAATCACAACCAGCCAGCTTGCTATACTCACTCACACTGTAATCACTGCGATGCTTTCTTTTTGGTTTCCCGGAAAAACTGGACATATATTTATCCTATTGGTTATATTTAAAAATACAACAATAATTCAATTTATACAACAAAACTCCCCTCAAGTCCCCTAAACTCCCTTCGAGTCCCCTCAAGTCCCCACATCATTCGACAACGCTTCGCAACCGCTCCGGAACAGGCTCGGGACTGGGTCTGGTCTACTTCGGCACTTGTTCGGCTAAGCTACGGCTGATGCTCGGCAACGAGGCGAACAAGAGTCGAACAGTAGCCAACGGAGAGGCGAAGCAATCTCCTACCTGTACATAAGGAATACCGAAGAATTACCGAACGCTGCCCGAAACTTTACCGAGCGGGCTTAACATAGTAAATCCTACCTTAGTAGTGCTTTAGCTGTACTATAATACACCAAGGGCGCCTTGTGGGCGCCCTTTGAACTAAAAACGGAGTAAATTTACTTCGCAGAGAGAAAAGAATCTTTGTTAACGAATAGTTTCAAAGAATTTTTTAGTCTTGTTATAGGCAAACACACCGGTAATAGCGATCATCAGCCATAGAAAGTCGACTACAAAAATATCCTGCTGTCCATTGCGAAATGTATCCCAAATCCAGTTACCGGTCATAAAACCATTGACAATCGGAACTAAAAATGCCAATATACTTCCGACCAGCAATGTTTCCCGATTGGTTCTTCGAATGCTTCTCCGGACAGTATAATAGAGTGAGAATACAAGCCAGCTATAAAAATATACCCGGTATATAAAGTCCTGATTGACCTCTGAACTCAATTTAATAGCAATGAAAGTCAAGGCTGTGACAGGCAGCATCGTCAGACATATCGAGGTGAAGATATTGGCTGCCCAGAAATTGAATTTTCGTTTTCGTGGAATTACGTTGTTTTTGTCACGTGCCACTAGCCAGATTAAAATACCCGAAATAATGACCAAACAGCCCATAATCCCTAAAATAAAGTACACCGTCTTGAGCGGATAGCCGCCATAGTCGCCATAGTGCAGGCGATATAAGAGGCTCCGCACACCATCGGCATAAGTTCCATCACTGAGCGGAGATTTCTCAACGACAACCCTATTATCTGCGACTTTAATGGACAGCACGCCTGATCCCGCAAAGCTTTTGTTGAAATGTGGCTCCAGTTCCATGACAATATGCATATTGGAATCCGCATAATTTTTGATCGTGATCCGCGTAAAATCTGCATCAGGCCATTTATATTTCGCTAGATCCAAAAATGGAGCAATTTTTACGTCTGTATTTAAGGGCTTATAAGTGTACGGGAAATCTGTTGCGGCAGTAACACCTATATCCTGATACATTTTTTGCTGATCACCTTCATAAAGCAATTTGCTTAGGGGCAAAGCGAGTACAGCATTGATAATCAAAAACGTACCTGTCACAGCAAAAATAAATTGAAATGGGAAACCGATAACTCCCAAAGCGGTGTGCATATCGGTCCATACCGTCTTCCATTTATTGAAGGGTCTGAACACGAAGAAATTTGAGACGATCTTGTCCCAATGAAGCAATAATCCTGTAATAAGAGCAAATAGGAAAATAAAAGCAGTAATTCCTGCAATAAGATAACCAAATGGGGCTATTCCTACCCGTATTGGCACCTGATTGAGCTGCGCCAGAAAATGTAAACGAAACAAGAATTCTCCCATGTCGTAATTCTGCACATAGTCTCCTGGCTTTTTATTTGCAAAATTGTAGGTAAAGTTTTTCGAGTCATCATCGCCGCCTCTTCTGCGGCTGTTCTTTTTTGCCGTTTTCTGCTCTGGCGTTATCTTGGCCAGATTTTCCTTATTTAAAATACTATCATTAGATGCACTCAGACCTACGTAAGCCGCGGTCTCTTCCCGGTGCATATAAAAGGTGATATCACGTCCATGCAAATTCGTTTGCCCCTTGAGCGAATCAAGCAATCTATCCAAGTTTTTATGGTCTTCACGATAGATCTTATAAGAAGTATTATTCTGCCAAGCAGCGATTTCATTCCTGAAAAATGCAAATGAACCCGCAAAAAATATCACATAGAGAATAGCACATATAATAATGCCGCTAATGGTATGTGTATTGAAGTAGATATTATAATTTCGGATATTCATGATCAATTACATTTTGAAGAAATAAGGCAGTGAGAAAATTGCTGCCAGGAGCAAATATATCCCCCATATTTTCCACCCGTTTTTTGCAAGGAAAGCGAGCAATAGCAGTACTGCCCATAACAGATAACCGGTGAAGCACGCCGTAATGACAACATCCTTTTTCTCAAAAATATGTGTGACCAAGACATGGAAGGCCAGCATAACCACATAACCGCCGATAAATCCGGCTGTAATTTTCAGGAACCGCTGAAAGGGCGTACTGAGGTATTTTTTATTGGCAGGCATAGACTATCGGTTAGGAAATCAATAATTCGACACAAAGGCTAAATACATACAAGCCCAAAATCGGGTATAACTTAAAATAGCGATAAGGACTTAATAATACCACGAGGCTCATCATGCACATGAAATAGGCAAAAAACGCAAAAAAACCGGCTCCAAAACCTTGCAGATAAAGTATGGCCCCGAATGGAAAAAGCAGCATCACAATGCTCAATGTGCGCACAAACATAGTTTGTGCGCACATTTTTTCAAGCCATTGTGGTCTAGGGCCAAACTTCACTTTCTTACTTGTGTTGTAAAAAAGATAGGCTCCCATGAGTATAACGATTAACAGTGTACTATACATCGATTCTATAATTTATCTGGATCGGTCCTTTAAAATTTATAGGTCACTCCCATGCGGAAATTACGTCTGGCTTCCACGATATAAGAATAATAATCAACACCACCCAGTTTTTGAACAGCCGCGCTGGCCTTAGAAATAGATCCGGCGGTCAACAATTTCCGATTATCCAATAGGTTATTAACCATAAAAGAAATGCTATATTTTCCTTTTTGATAGCTTATTCCTCCGTCGGTACGCAAATAATTCTTGAAATTACTTTCTTTCGTTGTTCCGATTGCACGATCAAACATTCCTTGAACGCTGCCAACAAAACCAAGTCCACGAACTCTTCCTTCCTGAATGCGGTAAGACACAAATGCATTGGCTGTATGTTTAGCCGTATTAGGTGTGATATTTCCTATATTCTCCTCTTTTGTATCTTTTGAGATCTTAGAATCTGTCAATGCATAATTGGCATTTACATTCAGCCCTCTGATAATTTCTCCGGTAATATCAAATTCAACACCTTTGGTTCGGGTCTCGCCTAATTGGGTCTGGAAAGATACTCCATTGACAACGTGGCTTGGATCAGGATCAGCCACTAAAGCATTCTTACGTGCAATGGTGTAAGCGCTGAGGGTTGATATCCATTTTCCTCCCATCCATTCTTTCTTTATCCCTGCTTCCAAATCATTTCCTCGTATTGGTTTAAAGGCGTTGCCTTCCCAGTCCGTACCAGCAACCGGAACAAATGATTGGTCAAACAATCCATATACGCTCATGGATTTGTCGATGGAAAAGCTTAAACCAACCCGTGGTGTAAATGCTTTGTCCGTCCTGTCAGCAACAGCTGTCTTGCCTATTGTCTCATTAATTGTGTACCGCAAGCCGAGAGATAAGCGTAATTTCTCTTCCAAAAATGCTAATTCATCGTGGGCATAAAAAGACATATAATTTGTGGAGGTAACGTAGTTACTGCCTCCAGCACGAACTTTTACGCTCTGTGAACGATCTAAAGCTGGGAATACGCTTCCAGGAATTCCATATTTGGGATCATATACATTCAGTGGGGCTGAAGGAATAGAGTCTAAAATTGTTCTAAAATCACCCCAAAACTTCTTATTGCCATAATCTGCTCCAATTAAAATTCGGTGACGAACGCTTCCTGTGTATTCTTCGCCATTTAGAGAGACTTGACCGAAACTGTTTTCTCCATGTTCATCTCCGATACTATAATAACGCGGCATATCCCCATTGGCTTTCATATAGTTTAACCAAGTACTGGTTGCTTGCATATCAAAGTTAAAATAAGCCATTTGGGCATGCAGTTTCCATTTCTCATTCAATTTGTGATCCAAGTAGATATAGGCACTATGGTCTCTTAACTTACCAGGTTCCATAGAGGGGTCTGCATAAAAGAAATCATTGGCAATACCAGGATCGGCAAAACCTTTTGGCGAAAAAGTATAATTACCATTTGCTAGGTACGAAGATCCTTGATAGGTATATTCAAATGTTAAGCTCGTTAGGGAATCAACCTTATAGGTCACAACTGGAGCTATGACAACTCGGTTACTGTAGTTATATTTTGTGAAAAAATCTTTTTGTTGCCCAGCCACATTAAGGCGGTAAAGTAATTTGCCATCTTTGCGCAATTTACCATCTAGATCAATAGCAGCACGGTAGGTGCTGAAACTACCTGTATTGAGAGTTACGGAACCTTTGGTATTTCCTGTAGGCTTCTTGGTCACCACGTTATAAAACCCTCCGGGTTCACCGTTGGCAAGCATAAAGCCTGCAGGCCCCTTTACAAATTCGATTCGTTCAATCATGCTCGCATCTTCGGCTGTAGGCCCCCAAGAGGCTTCTATGTTCATTCCATTACGGAATGCCGGAATCTTGGAACCGCGCATACGGATATTGGCATACTGGTTGTCCCAATGCCCCTGACGTGTTGCCCCACTAACATTACGTGTAATACCGTCCACAATATCGAAAACCTGTTGATCGGCCATTAAGTCCGATGAAATAACCTGTATGTTTTGAGGTAATTCTAAAATAGGAGTTTTAAGACGTAACGATCCGGAGATACTATCAAACTTATAATGTTCATAGTATTTACCATAAACCGCTACCTCGTCGATAGCTTGGGATTGGTCTTTGAGAATGACGGGACCCAGGTTTGTCGCTTCATCCTTTACGTTTACTTCCATCGTGTGCTTCCCGTAGCCGATCGCTTTAATCTCGATATGGTAAACTTTGGATGAAAGTTTATAAAAAGCGAAATGACCTTCACTGTCTGTACTTGTAGTCACACCTGTATTGGTTAATTTTACTGTCGCCCCAGTGATTGGTTCGGATTTTTCATTGATAAGAATTCCTTCAATTACTCTGTTCGTCTGTGCCTGTGCAACAGAAAAAACTGAACTAATCATAGGAATGGCTAGAAAGGATAAAGCTTTATTCATGAATGTAGTATGGTAGATTTTTTTTATAGTAGATATTCTTTATATCAGGATCCATTGTTATTTCCCATGTTTCTAATGGATCCTGATTATTTTCAGTCGGAGTTATAACCGGCGCTATTTTATCGTAACGAAAGTGGTACTGCCCTGCCATGCCGCAGCATAAGGTTTTCCCTCATGTTCACCGGCTGTCTCAGCAAAAGTACTTGCTTCCAATACGTAAGGGCCCGACCAGATCGCATCAAATGTCAGTATACCATTCTCGTCCGCAACAAATTCTTTTCCCCAGCCTGTAGCAGAAAAAACAGAAACTTTAGCCTGAGGGACAATCTTACCGAAGCTGGTGATCTTTGCTTTTACAGGTTGGCCTTTTCTTGCGTTAGCTGCACTAAGCAATTCAATCTGCAATGGATTTTTTACACTGTTATAATCAAGTGCGGCAGGCTTTCCTACAAGAACAGGGACTAGGGAAGAAAACTCATATTTTGTTTTACCGCCTAGATCTTTAGGTGCTTTAACAATAGACAGGAAATAGGTTCCTGCCGATGTAGGTTGAAATGAACCGCTAAAGTGATCGCCTTTGTTCGTCAACTGAAGCTTGACCGGTTCCTTTCCTGGAGCATGTAACATTAACGAGAAGTCTTTCACGTCGGAGTACCATTTATCGACCTGATCTCTCTCATTGGTTGCAAACTCACCATAATATACTTTGACTTCATGGGTTTGATTTAGTGTCCCATAAGAAGATGATTCAATCCAAAGTGCATGTGCATGTCCAGTATGGCTACACACTAATACCGCAAGAAATGTAAAAAATGAAATTAAATTTTTCATAATATGTTGATTGATGTTTAGTTTTCTTCAACTTATTATGGGAGAATTTGCGGCTTTAAGCGGCTTGAGAACGAATAAAATAATAAAATTCGTTATCTTGCAAGTTCTTCCATATCGTATATCGGGAGTAACTGAGACAGCGTGCTGTTTCAGTCATCTACATCCAGTTGCCGCTGTATGTAGATTTACGCCATGTAATAGATTGCCGTCTATTGCATGGTGCTTTTTTGTTCATCACCGTCCAAAATAAGCAAATCAAACTATTTAGACTGATTAAAAACAAAGCAAATATAACAGGAAATCTTTTTAAATCAACTATATTTTTTATTTTATAGTATTCTTACGCTTTTGTTAAAAAAAACTTCATGATGTTGCCGCCACTTGCAGCGCTGAAAGCGAAAGAAGATTCTTTCTGGCCAATAAGATTAGACACTTTTAGAAAAAAAGAGAACAGAATAAGCGTTTCAAATTAGGAAGAGAGTGCAGAGGCAATGGGAAAAGGCGCTAAATGCTCTCTGAGGATATGCATCAGATCGAATAATTCCGTTTCTTGGTAACGTGTCGCTACATGAAGCTGGATACGTTCACAGTGCGGCTCGAATGTTTGCTGTACCAGATCGACCGTATTATTTTCACCGGAGAGGTGAGTCAGAATAAGATGTTTAAGACGATCGGTTTTATATGCGTTAAACAGTTCAACAGCCATGCGATTTGAAAGATGCCCCCAACCACTACTGATTCTATTTTTTAGAAAATAGGAATAGCGTCCCGTACGCAGCATCTCCTCATCATAATTGGATTCTAAGAGTAGTACGTCCGAGTGCTGAATAACATGCTGCACATTTTCACAAGGGCGTCCGATATCTGTAAGTACACCAATATTATATGTTCCATCTGAAACCAGAAAACTACAGGGCTCTTTGGCATCGTGAAATTTGGGAATACCATAGACCTTCAGTCCTCCAATCTCAACAACTTCATCTGAAGAAATGATATGGACCAAATGGGACGGAAGATGCAATCGGGTACCGTCGTAGCTTCCCTTAGTAATATAAACCGGTAGATTGTATTTTTTAGCAAATACGGATAAACCTCTGATATGATCAGAATGCTCATGGGTAATGAAAATCGCTTTGATCTGGGTAGGTAAAATACCCAGGTTGTACATCCGAAGGTGGATATGTTTACTGTTGATTCCGGCATCGATCAAAATTGCTGAATCATCTTTAGCTACATAATAACAGTTTCCGTTACTTCCGGAGGCGATTGCACAATATTTCATTCGTGGCTATTTATAAAAATATACAGTTTTATCGCTCCAAAGATACGAAAAACAAGAAGACTCAGGCATTCATTAACATTCGGGCAAACTCAATGGAATATTGACCGCCAGTCCCCCATCTGCTGTTTCCTTATATTTAGCATTCATATCCAGAGCTGTCTCCCACATGGTTTTAACCACTGTATCCAAGCTCACTTTTGCTTTATCCGGATTCGATTGCAATGCCAATTGTGCTGCAGTAATAGCTTTAATAGCTCCCATTGTATTACGTTCGATGCAAGGGATCTGCACCAGTCCACCGATTGGATCGCATGTTAATCCGAGGTGATGTTCCATGGCAATCTCGGCAGCCATGAGCACCTGACGTTGTGACCCGCCCAGCACTTCTGTTAACGCGCCGGCGGCCATCGCTGATGAGACGCCAATCTCGGCCTGACAGCCTCCCATTGCTGCGGAAATGGTTGCATTTTTCTTAAATATCGATCCGATCTCAGATGCGGTAAGAATAAATTGGATAATTTTATTTTCACGCATTCCATCGTGAAAAGTAATATAATATTGTAATACCGCCGGGATAACGCCCGAAGCTCCATTGGTAGGCGCTGTTACCACACGTCCGAAAGAGGCGTTCTCCTCATTTACTGCAAGAGCAAAACAACTTACCCAGTCAAGTATATATTGAAAGTTTTGGCCTCCCTCGCGAATAGCCGCTACCCAGGACTCGTAATCTTGATAACTACGTCCCTGCATGAGCTTTTTATTTAGTTTGACGGCCCTCCGTTCGACATTTAATCCGCCGGGTAATGTACCGCCGGTATGACAGCCCCGATAAATACACTCATGTATAGTTTTATAGATATTCAATACGCCGGCTACGGTTTCGCTTTCTTCACGCCATGCACATTCATTTTCAAGAACCAGCTCCGAGATTTTCAGCCCTGTTTTCATCGTCCAATGCAAGAGTTCGTGTGCGGTATCTACAGGAAATGGCAGATCCACTTCTGACAGAACACTTTCTGTATCATTTTCCTGCACTACAAAACCGCCACCTATAGAATAATAAGTCTCGGTAATTGCCTTACCGTTGGATAGGAATGCCTGGAAGGTAACGGCATTGGGATGAAAAGGTAGACTTTCAGCGTATAGAAACAAGAGATCTTCCTGATAGGAAAATGGGATGGTCCGCTCAGCAGCAACTTCAAGTTCACCAACAGCCTTGATATGCTCCACTTTGGGAGTCACTCTATTGACATCAAAGGTAACAGGATCATCCCCACTCAGTCCAAGCAGAACAGCAATATCAGTACCATGTCCTGCGCCAGTTTTGGCCAAAGAACCATATAGCAAAATTTTGACCTGTTCGATCTCATTCAATACGCCCTTTGACTTGAGAACAGCTGTAAATTGCTGGGCTGCACGCCAAGGTCCTAGGGTATGCGAACTCGAGGGACCGATACCAATCTTAAACATATCAAAAACGGATATTTGTTCTTTGCTCATAATCTTTTATATAGCGGTTAGCCGATCAAGCCATTGCTTTTGTGAAAACCGCATCTAAATTAGCACAAATAAAGTACAATGTTACCTGCATTTGCATTATTATCAATTTGAAAACCAAGCTCAGGTTCTTTTAACAAGTATCCAACAAACATCTTACATTTTTTAGCGAAAAAGTAAGAAATGCTTCCCTATCTTTGTTGGCTATAATTTATAGAATGACGGGAAAAACATATTTATATTCTTTTTTTACCATTGTTATTTGTTTATTTTCGATTAGAACGTATTCCCAGCAACTACCTAAGCGGGAGTTCCGCGGTGTATGGGTAGCAACCATAGGTAACATAGACTGGCCCTCTGTTAAGGCGGGCAGTAATGTCGCACAGCAAAAACAGGAGTTTATTGATTTACTGGATCAGCACCGTAGTGCAGGATTGAATGCGATTGTTCTGCAGGTACGTCCTGCTGCCGATGCATTCTACGCAAAAGGCAGGGAACCTTGGAGCAGATACTTAACCGGAAAACAGGGATTAGCCCCTTCACCATTCTACGATCCTTTGGAGTTTGCAATCTCCGAAGCACACAAAAGAGGGATGGAACTGCATGCCTGGTTCAATCCGTACCGTGCATCGACAACGTTAAATCCCGCCCATTTTTCGGATGACCACATCACCAAGCGCCACCCCGAGTGGTTCTTCACCTATGCTGGCAAGAAGCTTTTCAACCCGGGTATTCCGGAAGTTCGTAAATATATTATTGATGTCATCATGGACGTGGTCAAAAACTACGATGTGGATGGCATTCATTTCGATGACTATTTCTACCCCTATCCCGACAACAGAAATACACCGGTTCCAGATCAGATTACTTTTGGTCAATATAATAATGGGATCGAGAAAATAGACGACTGGCGACGTAATAATGTCAACGTACTAGTGCGTGATCTTGGTATCGCTATCAAAAAGGTAAAACCTTACGTCAAATATGGTATCAGCCCCTGCGGTGTTTGGGACAACAAAGACAATAATAGTGACGGTTCAGATACCCGTGGCCTAAGTGCTTACCGGGAACTATACGCTGATGGGGTTAAATGGATGCGAGAAGGCTGGATAGATTATATCAATCCCCAGATCTACTTTCCTTTCAAAAATCGAGCAGCAGCGTACGAGATCCTAGTCGACTGGTGGCAAAAACACACCTATGGCCGGCACTTTTATGTGGGTCATGGTGCTTATCGTGTTACTGAAAATAAAATCGGCTGGACAGATCGGAGTCAAATACCGAGACAGGTACGCCATCTGAGGGAGGAGCACGATGTGAAAGGAAGTATTTATTTCAGTTCCAAATCACTTACAGATAATCTTGTTGGGCTGCAAGATTCTATGCGGAATGACCTGTATCGAAACCCAGCCTTACCACCAACGATGCCGTGGTTAGACAGTATTCCGCCCAATGCCCCATTCGGTCTTCTGGTAAAAAATTCGGACAATGGCAAAATGAATACCTTATTTTGGCAAAAGCCAGATATGGCCACTGATGGGGAGTCTGCTTATGGTTATGTGATCTATCGGTTCAACCTCGATGAAAAAGTGAACATCAAAGATCCGGGCAAAATCATTTTTATTACGTTCGATGGAGATAAGCTTCAATATACCGATGACGACATCAAACAGCATCAACACTATAAATATGTCGTGACGGCGATTGATCGTTTGAAAAATGAAAGTAGGCCCTCGGATAGCCGGACAGCAAACGAAGAAATTTAATACTAAAAAAAAGACCTCTTTTAAAATGGCTTTGCTCGATAGCGGGGCCATTTTTGAAAGAGGTACAGTGTTTGTGTGATTTTATTGTATGTTACTTTCCTTGTCCGTATTTGAATTTTTTATTGATCGTAACAGGAAGTTTTCCTTTTGAAATATTTTGCCCCAAAATAGTTTTTACTGCTGCTTTCTGCATGAATGCATCATTTTGATAGGCCAGCAAAATAGTTTTCGCTTTTTTTGTTGCTTCAAAACCATCCACTGCATAAGCGTTGGTAAACAAGGTCAGGATCGATTTTTTCGCAAACTTTTTCATAAGCCCCTGAACATCTTTATTTAGTACCATGGTCGGACGTGGGCGAAGTCTCGTATCATGCACAGCGATTATAAATTGCTTATTTTTCTTGATTTCTTTGGTTATACGCTTAATATCATCTTTGCTCATACTATCTGTGATGAAATATTGCGTTTCATTCGTCAGTGCATTAGCCATTTCATTCTGGAAAGTCTGATTAGCCGTAATTCCGATATTGATAATAGCGGTAGGTAAATCCTTTTTGAATGATTTTATTTTTTCGGTAGAATTTAATGCTGTAATTGCTGCATTTGACAATTCATCAATGAGCTGAACTGCAGAAGCACGATGCAGATCATTGTATAAATTCTGTTGGGCAGTCGCTTGGTATTTGTCTAAACCCAGCCATAATTTGGCAGCAAGTACTCTTTTAACTCGCGCATCAATATCCGCCTGTGCGATGCGTCCCTCTTCAATAGCTTTTAAGATCAAATCGATTGCACGTTTGCTATTTTCCGACACCTCAAGTAAATCATGCCCTGCAATAATCGCCTGTACATCGGCCTCTCCATTTGGAAAAAACTTCTTTACACCTTTCATGTCCATTGCGTCGGTGACTGTCAGCCCTTTAAAGCCAAGCTCATTTCGCAAAAGATCGGTAACTACTTTTTTAGAAATAGAAGATGGCATATTAGGCGTATCATCCAAACTCGGGATATTCATATGCGCCACCATAACAGCAGGAGCTCCAGCTTTAATAAGCTCTTTAAACGGATACATTTCCAAGGTATCCAGACGTTTTTTATCAAAAGGGAGCTGCGGCAAATCGTAATGTGAATCCACATCCGTATCACCATGCCCTGGGAAATGCTTGATGGAAGCCAATATACCGCCATCCACCATACCATCCATATAAGCCTTCGCTTTTTGGGTCACATTAAATTTGTTATCACCAAATGAACGGATGCCAATGACCGGGTTTTTGGGATTATTGTTGATATCCACATCGGGAGCAAAATTGAAATGCATACCTATGCGTTGAAAATCCAGTGCTACCTCACGTCCCATGCGATAGATCAACTGATTATCTTGAACGGCTCCTAAAGTCATCTGATAAGGGAACGACAAGGTAGAATCCGGCATACGCATACCCAATCCCCACTCGCCATCAAAAGTCATCATCAGAGGTACTTTGGATAGGGATTGATAACGGTTGAACATGTCGACATGACGGATCGGGCCACCTTGAAAGACAACTAGACCACCCAAATGCTCGTCTTGTATCACCTGAGCAATCGAGTCGATATACTTCTGGCCCAGATTTGTATGTGCTCTAACCAAAAATAACTGAGCGACTTTTTCTTTTGGCGTCAAAGTATTGAATACCGCATCGACCCATTCATGCTGGGAGTTGATGTATTTTACAAAATCTTTTTTGTCTTGAGCTTTCAAAAAAGAAATTGTGCTGACCAATGCCAATATTCCCAGACCGAGTTTTTTGAACATAAATTAGTTTGTATAATGTATTTTAAATAGAATACTAAGAACGTTATTATTTTGGACAATATGAAATTGTTTTTGCAACAATTTCATATAAAAACGCATAAAACAGCATTTCAATACCAAGATGCAAGGGTAATGAGATCTTTCAAATTCGAAAGAACAGCCACACTTTCTACGGATCTCTTGTTTTACATATAAATTCTTGGGTAAATGAGATATCAAGTTGAACGCTCATTCGTCGTTTGGCCGGTACTCCTTCGCTTGAAAACGAAAGTTGCCGAAAATAGTATAATATAACGGTTATTTCTAAATCAGATTATATTTTTTCTCCAGGAAAAGTGTTAGTTCCATGGTATTCTCCAGTTCTCCAATGGCTTCTTTTTTCCACAGGCTATCAATTATCAGCAGCAGGAATTCTGTTTCAAATTCAGGGCTCTCATACCCCAGCTCTTTAAAAGCACGATGAATAATGGGTTGAACCGGCTTCATAAATTGTTCATGCTGCTGTTTTGAAAAAGGGTGATGGGACAAACGCTCCTGCAATCTCCAGAATATAGGTTCTGCGCTGACCAGTTTGCCGGGGAGATTGATCATTGTACGCAGAAATTCCTTCGGCTCACGATAGGTCATCATTCCGCGGTGATGCGTAAGAACTTTACGGTACCCTGATTTAATCAAATAAACCAACAGTGCATCTTTATTGCCAAAATGTTTAAAGATTAATGCTTCGGAGACCCCAGCATTTTGGGCAATCGTTTTGGTAGAGGTATTTGTATAGCCTTGATCTGAGAAAAGCAACAATGCTTCTTTCATAATACGCTCTTTTCTACTCAAAACACTTTCTTTCATCTTTTATTCCTTTAATCTTTGTCCGTATGCTACCATATCGCTATACGATTTGTTCAGTTGATTTGTAATTCTACTGCAAATATATCTAATCTTTCCATTCACTAGGGGTTATTGTAACTAAAATGATAATAATTCGTAACAAATAGTGCCATATTTTTGAGAAATAAAATTATATAACCATCAACAGTATATTAAAACACATTTGCACCTCAACCTATGAAGATCAATCTATGGTTCACCTTGCTCCTAGCTATGAGCTTATCGTTATTAGGAACAAGTGCACTTGCCCAACAGTATATTACAGGCAAATTGCTTGATCAGGCGACTTCACAGCCCATTAGAGGGGCAAGCATCACCATTATTGCAGTGAAAGATTCCAGTAAATCTCAGTTTCCTACAGACGTTTTGGGTAAATTCAGCAGCGGAGCGCTTCCCAACGGTGATTATCTGATCACGGCACAACCAATGGGCTATACCCTGGATCTCCGGCGGATAAAACTCAGCGGTCAAACAATTGATCTAACATTTAAACTCACTAATGTCGAGATTGTACTGGATGAAATCAATATTTCTTCAAGCAGTATACAGGTTAAGGGGGATACACTTGAATTTGACACCAAGAAATACGTAACACAGGATTTTGCAGATGCCGACGAATTGGTCAAGCAGATTCCAGGAGTTGAAATTGATGAAGATGGCAATGTCAAAGCCCAGGGGGAACCCGTCAACAAAATCATTATCGATGGCCGTGAGTTTTTTAGCACAGATCCCAAAGTAGCTTTGAGAAACCTTCCTGCCGATGTTATATCCAAGATACAAATCATCGACGATAAAACGGAACAGGCTAAATTTAGCGGGTTTGACGATGGCAAACGCATGAAAGTGATTAATATTGTCACCAAGCCCGATAAAAGAAAATCTTATTTTGGCAAGCTTTCCGGAGGTGCGGGTCCTGACCGAAAATATGCTGTCAATACACAGATAACCAAAATGAATCCCAAACGGCAATATTCAATTGACATCAATACCAACAATGTCAATCAGCCCAATGGTTTTGCTACCCGCGGAAACACAAGAGGCCGTACCGGACAGGGAGTGACGACACGTTTCAATGCGGGATTTAATTATTTGGACCGCTTTTTTGATGACCGTATGGACTTTAATGCAAATTACACTTATAACTATACGGACAATAATATCCTCAGCCAGAGCAAAACAGAGTATACAGCAGGAAACCGGGCCAACCAGATCAACAATCAGGAACAATTAAACAGGACATACAGCAACAACCATGCGCTGTCAGTCCGCGCGAACTGGAAGATAGATTCTATTCAAAAATTGGACTTTCAACCTAATTTTTCCTATCAAAATAACGACAGGAACAGTGGCTCTACAGGTAATACTTTATTAAATCTTGCCGAGATGCTAAATAGTTCTGACCGCAGGAATGCGAGCTTCGGGGAAAATTTCAACTGGGGCGGAGACCTCACGTATATGCGAAGACTCAACAAACCTGGCCGCACGATCAGTTTTAATGTCAACGGTTCATTTAGCAGCAACAAAAGCCATGCGGAAAATTTCGCGCTAAACTCCTATTATAAAGAAGGTCTATTTAGTCGGGTCGATACTGTCAACAATAGAAATTATTCCATGGGCGACAATAATGGTTTCCGTTCCAAAGTTGCCTATACAGAAATGCTAGGGAAATATTCCCGAGTGCAGGGAAATTATACGTTTCGGAACACGGCACGTTATTCGGACCGGAGGACCTATGAATTCCTGGCAGAAACAGGTCAGCTCGGGGAATTAAAAAATCGTCTTTCCAATGAATTCCGCAATGATTTTGTTTACCATAGCGGTGGTATCTCCTACTTATTTAACAAAAAAGATAGTATAAGATTTCAGATTGGCTTAGATTATCAGACTGCAGCGCAAGTTAATGACAAATTATTCCCCAATACGTTGACCACAAAAAGCCACTTTACCAGTCTGCTGCCTAACCTGAACTTCCAGTATAATTTCAATAAGGACACAAGGGTTGAGTTTCGGTATAATGCAAAGACAAACACACCTTCAATCGAGCAATTGCAGGATTTTATCGATAATCAAAACCCGCTTCGTATCAGCTCCGGAAACCCAAATCTCAAACAGGAGTATGACCATAACCTTGTCGTGCAATTCAGATCAATCAATAAAGGCACAGGCAAAAGCTTCACCTCGGATTTTACAGCAGATTTTATTCAACATAAAATCTCCAATACCATTTTCACCACAGATTCGGCATTTACAATCACGGAGGACGTTATATTGGGACCCGGAGGACAATATATCAGGCCCGAAAACTTCAATGGGGTTTACAATTTGAAATGGCAGAACAGCCTTGGGTATCGCTTTGAACCGTTGAAACTCAACTTCAACCTGAACAACAATATGTATTTCAACCAGAATTACACGTTGTTGAACCTCGAAAAGGTCAACGCGCAAACATATGGAATGAGTCAACGCTTCGGCGTCAATACAGCATTCAGTAAAGAGGTTATCATTGGATTGGATTACAATGGAAATATAGCATTTTCCAAGAATTCGGCGACCGAGAAATCCAATTATTCGGTCTATAAACATACCATTGGTAATTCCATTGCCCTGACCCTGTTAAAAACATGGACGCTCAATTCAACGTTCAACTATCTATACAATGGCAGCATACTGAATTCACCGAGTACAACTAGTTTACTATGGAACGTTTCTGTGGGGAAAAAACTATTTAAGCGCAGGAATGCCGAAATCAATCTTACGGTATTTGATATTTTTAATGACAATAAAAATATCAATCAGCAGGTCAACGATCTTTGGGTACGTGTTTCGCAATCCAATGCCATAACGCGCTATGCGATATTAAGCTTCACTTATCATATTCGTGGGCTTGGGGGAAAATCTGGGATGAAAAATCGTCGTTAGCCCAAGTGCCCATTAGATCAATCCACGTGGAACACTTCAATCAATCGACGGTAAGCATATAACCCACTCCCCTGACATTGATAATCTTGATCCGCTCATCCTGACTGAGGTATTTTCGTATCCGGCTGATAAACACGTCCAGGCTACGCCCAGTGAAATACTTATCATGGCTCCAATAGGCCCGCATGATATCCTCCCGTGGAATGACTTTATCCTTCTGTTCGTATAGCTTCCGCAGTAGTTCACTTTCACGGAAAGACAGCTTGAGCACCTCACCCTGATAAGTTAACTGATGTTTTAAACTATCCAGGCTATAGTCTCCAATCATCAGCTTTTGGCCGAACAGCATCTTTGGGCTGTTTTTTAACAGAGACTCTATCCGTACGACCAGTTCTTCGATCTTAAATGGTTTTTTGACATAATCATCGCCACCTAAACGAAATCCCCTTACCACATCCTCTGTCTGCACTTTGGCCGTCAGGAAGATAATGGGCACCTGGGTATCTGATTCCCTTATCTTTGTTGCCAATGTAAAGCCATCCATGACAGGCATCATCACGTCTACAACCAAAATATCCGGCCTTGCTTCTGTAAATGCTTCCAAAGCCTCCTGCCCATTGCTGCAATGAGTGACATGGAATCCATTTGCTTCTAGGCTATCGGCAACAATCATTCCTAGACTCGGCTCATCTTCTACATATAAAATTTCAATCATAGCACTGTGATTCAATCAAAAATATATTTTGGTCCTACTGCAACGACATCTTTAGGTTAAATCATCCTAATCACCGTGCGATAAAGTATATTATTTTCTTTGGCAAAAGCCAAGAACAATCTATTCATAGGGCAAGCGGATAATAAAGATACTCCCTTTTTCCAGCTCGCTGTCCACAGTAATCTTACCATCGTGCCTTTTTACCACCTGCTTGACATAGGCAAGCCCCAAACCAAAACCCTTCACATCGTGCAGATTACCGGAGGGCACCCGAAAGAACATATCAAAAATTTGATTATGGTATTCAGGAGAAATTCCTTTGCCATTATCTGTAATGCGAATATGGACATTTTCCTTCATTTCCTTCACTTCCACCTCGATATAAACTTCTTGCCCAGCATATTTTATCGCATTTTCCAATAAATTATTGATCACATTTTTTAAGTGGGCTTCGTCGCCATTGATCCTGATTTCACCCGGATTCGCTATGAGCTTAAAATCTACTTTTTTTGTTTTATTCAACTGAGCAACTTCAATCGCTCCTTTCACCATGGCGACAAGATCAAAATCCGTTCGTTGCAAAACAATTCCCCTAGTCGCATCAATATCCATCTGAAGTACTTTTTCAATCATATTGGAAAGATGCTCCAGTTCTTTTTTGGAGATATTCAGATAGCGATTCATCTTTTCCTTGTCATCCTGTACCCCATATAACTGTATCGCTTCGATGGCTGCCATGACCGTAGAGACCGGTGTTTTAAGTTCATGCGTCATATTATCGACGAAATTCTTACGGAGTTCGGCCATCTTATTCTGGTTGAGAATCGTTTTCATCAGATAGAAAAAAGTCCCTAGCAGCAGCCCTATCAAGATCAAGGAGATGAGTAGTTGCCAGCTCAAGCTATACAATAGATACTTCCAATCTTCCTGAAATTTGATCACAAGAAATTCATTTTTTTGCGGGTTGACCATCATGGGCCTCGTCCAAGCGAGGTTCGCATCTCGGTACTTGCGACGCACATCTTTAATTTGATCGTGCGGGATAGTCACAATAGCCATTTTAAATGGCACCGATATGCTCTTGTTGCTCAGCGATTCCTTGAATTTTCTTTCGATCAAATCTAGATTGACTCTGTTCATCTCAAAATCCCGGAACAAAAAAGGCGGAATAATCGCTCCTTGGCCTTCACGGTCTTTGGGGAACATCTTTTCTCTTCGAATATGATTTTCGCGGTCAAATCGCTCACTTTTGGGGCGTTCGGCACTGACGCGCTGTAATGCTTTATCGAGTTCAGAAGCAGGTATTAGGGTTGAAAGCTCCCGTTTTACATCTTGCAGGAGGCGATTCCGATCAGCCTCAGGGCCATCTAACTGATGATCACCATTACGGGCTTGGTAAGCTTCCTGAACAGCATTGAAGAGCGATCGCTCGGCAGTAGATAGAAATAGGTCCCGACGATTTGTATAACTTCCATAAAGCCAAATCCCCAGTACCACAGTAATCCCTGCACCTATTAAAACGATCAAACTGATCAGTAATTTAAATCTTCTACCCATAACTAAAACAAATTTAAATTACTAGATTTGCAATCGCTGTGGTAATTAACCATATTTAACAAAATATAACACTGATTAACAGTTCGCATTGATTACTTTTGCACTATTCAAAAATTAATATGATTAAAGACTTTAAGAGACGTAGTATTCAACTTTTACTTCCACTTTTTACATTGGCCGCTTTCGTCGGTTGTAATAAAGACATTTCGCTCTCATTGGATAGTTCAAGAGATGAAACAATCGGTTTAGTACCAATTGATACGGTTTCAGCCAAAGTTTCGACTTATCAATTGGACGACATCCCGACTTCCGCTACTGGAACAATGCTTGTCGGAAAGAATAGCAATGCTGTTACGGGCAGTATGAAATCTACAGCTTATATGCGCTTGGGTATAGGAACAATAAACAATGCTTCTATTCCGGATGATGCAGTATTGGATTCGGTGACTCTGGTATTAACACCAAACAAATATTCTTACGGTGATACAACGAAAGTACAAAAGATATCGGTACACCGTGTTACGGAGGAAATTACGCAAACACAGATTGATTTAACCAAACCGGTTGATGAACGTCCTGTTTTTGTCACTTCAGCGGCGATATTCAGTAAACAAAAGTTTGCCTATGAAAATACTCCATTGGCAGAACTTTCCTTTAAGCCACGTATACAATCGGCAGACTCGCTATTTTTTAAATTCAACAGCACGATTGGCAATGAGCTGTTTACGATGATCAAAAATAATGACAACCGTATTCAAAGCAGCACAAGTTTTCAAGAGTATTTTAAAGGTTTAGCACTTGTTCCAGACAATAACAATACGGCATTAATCGGATTCAAAGATACCGTGTTTTTACAGGTTCACTATTCGTTCCTGAATAATGAAGGCACAAAATCTGTTGGCAAACAATATTTTTCTATTGATAACAAGGCATATCAGTACAATCAAATTGAAGCAGATCGTTCTGCAACCAAGTTTGCACCGATGACCTTAAAAAACCCTCAAATTGCGAGTCAACAGACTGATGGAAATGTGTTTTTAGAAGGCTCTACTGGTGTTGTAGCAAAAATTGAGTTCCCAACGTTATTAGAATTGGTGAACAATCCATCGATTGCGATTAATAAGGCGGAGTTAGTCATTGAAGTCCCTAATGGAGCGGCAAGCATTTTTGATCAGCCGCAGAGCTTGGTTTTAATGGTGGCTAGTAATAATGGAAATCCGATCAGTTTGTTAACTTCACCTTATTCAACAACAACACAGCAAGCGGCGTTAGTTCGTGGCAATGATTTTGGTTCTAATGGTACATACACATTCAATCTGATTGAATATTTAACAAAAATTAAAACAACAGCATACAATAATACTTCATTATATCTATCTTTACCAACATCGGGTTTGTTTTCAACTGGAAATAGGTTAATATTGGCAAAAGATAATGAGAATGATCCGAAAATTAAATTAAACATCCTTTATACTAAATTTCAATAATTTATGAACAAGAAAAATTGGCTACTCGTTTTATTAGCTTTTGTATTTACAGTTACAACTTTCTCTTCTTGTAAAAAAAGTGACGACAGCACAACCAAATCAGACGAATGGTTTGCAAAAGCTGCTTTTAAAGGGCCACAAACTTCATCTGCTGCTAGCTTTTTAATAAATAATGTTGCATATGTCACTACTGGTCTAGCAAGTAATGCTGGCGGTAAACCGTTTCGCGTGAAAGACACGTATGCTTATGACGCAGCATCAGATACTTGGGCTGAAAAAGCGCCTTTCACAGGGGTTGAGAGAAACGGTGCCATCGGTTTTTCCATTGGTAATATCGGTTATGTTGGTGGCGGAAACGACGGAACAAACAACCTAACAGATTTCTACAAATTTGATCCTACAGCTAACAGCGGAAAAGGTGCTTGGTCAAGCATTGCTCCACTTCCTATTGCTTTATCAAATGCAGTAGCTTTCACATTAAATGGTGCTGCTTATGTTGGAACAGGTGAAACTGTCGTTAACGGTGGAACAACGAATACGAATGAGTTCTACAAATATGATCCTGCAGCTAATACGTGGCAAGCAATCAGTGATGCGCCATTTTCAGCGAAAAGAAAAGCGGCTTTCTCCTTTGTTGTCAATAATGTAGCTTATGTAGGTGGTGGTATTTCTAATGCTGCTTACCCAAAAGATTTCTACAAATTTGATGGTAGCAAATGGACTAAATTGAACGATTTAAATAGAGCAGACGATTCATATACTTACGATTTAACCCGTTCAAATGCTTCTGCTTTCGCGATTAATGGTACTCCATTCGTCGTTGGTGGTTACAAAAATGCGGTTATTAACAGCACTTGGAAATATAATATTTCTGGTGACTACTGGACAAATGATAACGGCGCTTTCGCTGGTTCAGCACGTCAAGATGCTGTTGGCTTCGCTGTAGGAAACAACGGATACATCACAACGGGACTTAACGGTTCATCTCGTTTTGACGATACTTGGATGTTTACTCCGATTTATTAATCGGAATAAAGTCAATATAAAAAAAGGAATGGAGTTTCAAACTTCATTCCTTTTTTTTGCTTCAGCCACTTTGTTTCTATTGGCTAAAAAGGATTTCCAATTAGTTCACTTCTATAGCTGTCCGCTTTGACGAATCATTCATCAGTAATAGCGTAATCCGGTTGCTATTTACTGATCTCGGGTAACTCCTACTCTTCTTTATTAGGGAGACCCGTTCCAGGAGATCTGCTTGTCATAGTGTTTGTTCCCTCATACAGTTTTAAAAGCACTCTGTCTCAACCTGAGGCGCCATCACACAAAAGGTTGAATTGAAAACCCACACGATAACATCCATACTCAAAAAAAGAATGGGAGCAATAAAAAAAACCTTGTCAGCTAATTCTGACAAGGTTTCTAATTTTATACGAACTTGCAATACTGTCGACCTCACGAGGAAGGATCAAGATCTGAAGTTCATTTATTTTTCAACTGTCTTGATCTCAAATAATGTATTCCACAGTTTACCTGTTATAAAGAGACGTTTTCCAGCTTGATCGTAAGCGATACCATTCAATTCATTATCATAAGCGGAAGTATGCTCATAGATACCTACAAGATTAATCCGTCCTTCTACAGCTCCTGTTTGAGGATTGATCATAACAATAACATCTTTTTGATAGACATTTGCGTAGACTTTACCATCTATATATTCCAGTTCATTAAGTTCATCCACCGGCCCAGCTTCATCGTAAACTCCGATAGCATTCAGCTCCTTACCGGTCGTTACATCTAAAAAGTAAAGCTTATTGGAACCATCGGACTTTATCAGATGCTGTCCATCGTAGGTTAGCCCCCACCCTTCTTTACTATTCTCATATTTAAAGGAACTTTCCTTTGCAAAAGAGTTTTTATCAAACACATACCCTTCTCCCTGTTGCCAAGTCAACATAAATAACTTATTACCAACCAATGTCATTCCTTCGGCAAAAGTCTTTTCATCAAATTTGATCTCTTTCAGCACTTTTCCCGTCTTAAGGTCGACTTTTCTGAGGTTTGACTCACCATAACGTCCATTCGATTCGTAAAGAACGCCATCAGCAAACTGTAATCCCTGTGTAAATGCCGTTGTATCATGCGGGTATTTGTTGACGACCTCAAAACCATAATTCTTTGCATTTGCAGGCACGACATAAAATGTACTTGAAACAGAATCTGGTTTTCCTGCATTATACACCAAAGCGGAAATATTACGCGTACCATAGGCCATGTCTTTGGTATCGACCATAACTGCTGTGGTATCCGTAGATGACCCCACATGTTTATCATCCACAAAATACGCTACAGAGTCCATTGATACAGATTCAAATTTTAATTTCAACTGGACTTGAGCACCTTTTAGAACCGCTTGATTTGCTCCTGGAGATGCAAATTCCAAACTAGTTTTTTTTGACTTACAAGAAGCAAAAGCCAGTGCTGCAATTGCCATAAAATAAGTGATTTTTCTCATCTATGTATAATTATTTATAAGTACGTATCCTTAACTGTCCCAAAAAGCATCTTTGATATAATTGAGTACTGCTTTGGGAGATCGTGTTATCGCGACAACATCAAACCTGAGCTCACCTGTATAATCTGTCTTCAGAATATAAGCTTGTGCCGCACGAATCAGGCGTCGCTGTTTCTTAATATCGACAAATTCATCAGGTTGTCCGAAATCTGTTCCCGATCGTGTTTTTACCTCAACAAATACCAAGGTATCCTTGTCCATGACAATCAAATCTACTTCTAAATTCTTAAATCGCCAATTTCTTAACACTATTTTATAGCCTTTCTCCACGAGGTATTCCATGGCCATTTGCTCTCCCCATTGACCGGTTTCAAGATGCTTGGCCATATCAGTTAATTACTTTACTATCGTATTTCCCAGAAAGCTGCCAAGAAGCCGCTCGGCTTCTTTTAGCTTCTGATATTTAAAAATAAGGACTTCCAGGTTTGCCACATCTTGCTCGTGTTTCATTTCTTCCCGGATATGGTGCATTTCGGCCTCAATCTTACGTTTTTTGATCCGATAGATCGCTGTAACAACAAGTTGTTTTAAATGTTCATATTCTTGCGTTACATAAATTTTACGCTTATCGTCATTCCAGTTTTCACTGAGTGAATATTTACTGGCAACACTATTAATCGCCAGATCTGAAATTGAAGCATCAGGATTAGAATAAAACTGTTTTGCATCCGGAATTTCATAATTTTCTGCGGCATCCCGATAAACTTTTAAAATAAAAGCGGCGGCTTTATCCTTAAATTCTATGTCGCTAATATTCCCCAATAAAAGCCCTGCAACAGGAATATCGCCATCGCCTTCCCAAGTTGCCAGATAATCACCGTAATTAATTAAAATACGTACAATCTCGCGCTCCTGAAGGATTTCCGAAGTCAGCTGCGTCGGCTGTTCAACAGGTTCCATAGGTGGCATCCCACCCCGTTCGTCGTCGGTCATGAAGAAATCAGGAGGCGGGCCATCCATCCCAAAAGGCGGCATACTTGCATTTGGCGCTGGACTCTGAGGTTTACGAGCAGCATCCTTATCCGCTTTCTTTGCTCTGTTGAGTCTGATTTTATTGAGTTCGGCCAATAAAATGCGCTCTTCGATATCCAAAAGACTGCTACACTCCCGAATAAAAACAGAGACCTTGATCTCATCGGGAATCAACGCAATACTTTCGACTACATCGCGAATAACCTCTGCTCTTTTTATTGGATCGTTGCTGGCATCGCGAAGCAGTATATTGGTTTTATAAAAAATGAAGTCTTGCTGATTGGATTTGACATAATCCTTAAAAGCGGTGGCGCCAAACTTCTGTACATAGGAATCGGGATCATTTCCATCAGGAAAAAGCAATACTTTGACGTTTAAGCCCTCTTCAAGCAGCATATCCGTACCACGCAAAGAAGCTTTAATGCCCGCTTCATCACCATCATAAAGAATGGTCACATTCTTTGTAAATCTAGAAATAAGTTTGATCTGTCCCGTTGTCAAAGACGTTCCCGAAGAAGAAACAACATTCTCCACGCCTGCCTGATGGACGGAAAGAACATCGGCATAGCCCTCTACCAAATAGCAGTTGTCCTCCTCCATAATTGCCTTTTTGGCAAAATTCAATCCATACAGCACATCGGATTTATGGTAGATTTCGCTTTCGGGGGAATTCACATATTTGGCAACCTTCTTATCTGTTTTTAAGGTCCGGCCACCAAAGCCAATGACACGCCCTGTCAGGTTATGAATCGGAAACATCACCCGCCCACGGAAACGATCATACAAAGACTTATCATCACGCTCAATCGCCAAACCACTCGCCGCCAAATAATCTGGGTGAAAACCAGCTACCTGTGCTTTATCGACCAATGCCGTCCATTCTTCGGGGGAATAACCTAATTCAAATTTTTTGATGATATCCTCACGATAGCCACGCTCCTTGAAATAGTTGAGGCCGATGACCTGCCCCATTTCAGTTTTCCAAAGTTGCTCGGCAAAGAATTTACTAGCCCAAGCACTCAGCACATATAGACTTTCACGTTTATCCTGTGCCGCTAACTGGGCAGGTGAACGCTCAACTTCCTCGATTTGAATCGAATATTTATCGGCTAAATACCGAATGGCTTCTGGATAAGAGAATTTCTCCAGTTCCATAACAAACTTGAGAGAATCCCCACCAACACCGCAACCAAAACACTTATAGATTCCCTTTGAAACAGAAACGTGAAAGGAGGGTGTCTTTTCATGGTGAAAAGGGCAATTTCCAATCAATGAAGTTCCCCGTTTTTTTAAGTCAACGAAGTCTCCCACCACCTCTTCTATCCGTGCTGTTTCCAGTACTTTATCAATAACTTCCTGCTTTATCAAACCGTATCTTTTTTATTGTAAAATTAGAATAAATCTTTTGCATCCCCACTAAAAAACAGTTTCTTTAATCGAAGCAGTATAAGGGGGGTATAAAATGTTTTGATATGCGATGCTATTGTATTGCATATCAAAAGCAATTTATCTAAGTTTGTTCTTCAATTTATAGCTGATTAAGATAATCAAAATGAGCAAAACAATCAAGAAAATATGCTGTATCGGTGCTGGCTACGTCGGTGGACCTACCATGTCAGTTGTTGCAAAGCAATGCCCACATATTGAGATTACAATCGTCGATGTCAATGCGGCGCGGATCGCGGCCTGGAACGATGAAGATCTTGATAACCTTCCGGTCTATGAACCGGGTTTAAAGGAAATCGTTGCAGAAGCTCGTAATCGCAATTTGTTTTTCTCAACGGATATCGAAAAGGCTATTGATGAAGCTGACATGATTTTTATTTCGGTCAATACGCCGACTAAAAATTACGGAAAAGGCAAGGGAATGGCAGCAGATTTAAAGTATATTGAACTTTGCGCGCGTCAGATCGCAGCGGTTGCCAAAAACGACAAAATTGTTGTTGAAAAATCGACTTTACCTGTTCGCACTGCAGCAGCTTTAAAAAGCATCCTTGACAATACAGGAAACGGTGTTAATTTCCACATTCTTTCAAATCCTGAATTTTTAGCAGAAGGAACAGCCATACAGGATCTTATCAATCCAGACCGCGTCCTGATCGGTGGTGAGAATGATGAAGCCATTGCCGCATTGGTTGATATCTATGCACATTGGGTAAGTCGCGACAAGATCCTGACAACCAATCTGTGGTCATCAGAACTTTCAAAATTAACAGCCAATGCCTTTTTGGCACAGCGTGTATCCTCCATTAACTCGATCTCTGCGCTGTGTGAAAAAACAGGTGCCAATGTCGATGAGGTTTCCAAGGCGATCGGTATGGATTCAAGGATTGGATCCAAATTTTTGAAAGCTTCTGTAGGATTTGGAGGCTCTTGTTTTCAAAAAGACATTCTTAACCTTGTATATATCGCTCGAAGTTACGGTCTCACCGAAGTTGCTGAATATTGGGATCAAGTGATTTTGATGAATGATTATCAAAAACAGCGTTTTGCAGACAATATTATCCAAACATTGTACAATACTGTGTCGGGCAAAAAAATTGCATTCTTAGGCTGGGCATTCAAAAAAGACACCAATGATACGCGTGAATCTGCAGCGATCTATGTTGCAGATTATCTATTGAGTGAACAAGCTGAAATCACGGTATATGATCCCAAAGTTTCTGCTGAACGCATCTATGCCGACCTAGATTATCTAAACACCCGCTCTTCAGAAGAAAACAGAACCTTGGTAAAGGTTGTCAATACCCCCTATGAGGCTTGCAATGATGCACATGCAATTGCCGTATTAACCGAGTGGGATGAATTCAAAAGCTATGACTGGGCCAGCATTAAGAAACATATGAAAAAACCTGCATTTGTGTTCGATGGCCGTAAACTATTGGACCGGAAGGAACTCGAAGATCTTGATTTTAAATATTACGCGATAGGCGAGTAATCAATATATAGATAAAAAGAACCCTCAGAATATATTCGCATACCAATATGCAACTATAACTGAGGGTTTTGTTTGTGCCTGTTGTCAACGCATAAGGAAAGAGAGATGAAACACAAGCGATGCAACAGGACTTTTTATCTTAATTATTCAGCATCCCATAGAACTCATTCATGTAATAAGATTCTTGGAGTGCATCTCTGAAATTCTGCCATTGTTCTTCATCAAATGAAAATACAATATCTGGATAAGGCGTCTTCATGATTAATCGAAATTCACCATCTGGAAATGTGCTAAAAAAGAGCTCATCACCATTACTTTTCGTAATATTCAAGAAATCGAAGAACTTATTCTTCGTAAATGTCAGTACAAAACTTTGTTGCCATATATAATAGGTTTGACACTTATGGCAAACACTGATATGGGTATCCCCTCTTTGGCTTAGAATCTTTGTATCACACATACTTACCTACATTTATTTAGACTCATTATAAATAATACTCAAATGTAAGAATAGTTTTTAGAATAACAAGTATCTGAACAAAAAAAAGGCGATATATTTCTATATCGCCTTTTTCGACTGGAGAAAATTAGTTTATTCCCCTCTTTTTCAATAGATATTTTGGATCTGGATCCGCACCTCTAAATGTACGGTACATCTTAGCAGGGTCATCTGTGCCTCCCTTTTCAAGGATATTTTTGCGGAAGGAATCTGCTGTCACTTGATCATACAATGATTTTTCCTTAAATGCGGCAAAAGCATCCGAGTCCAACACTTCAGACCAGATATAGGCGTAGTAACCGGCAGAGTATCCACCGGCGAAGATATGTTGAAAATATGTACTCCGATAACGTGGGATAATAGCATCAATAATTCCTATCTTTTTCATTGCGCCCTTTTCAAAAGCATTAATGTCTTTTGAAATTTCTTTTGTGGTAGCATGATAATCCATGTCTAACAACGCAGCAGAAAGGTATTCAACGGTTGCAAATCCCTGATCGAAGGTACCAGCCTTTTCCATTTTCTGAATCAATGAATCCGGCATTGCTTCTTTGGTTTTATAGTGCTTAGCATATGTTTTTAACACTTCGGGATCTGCGGCCCAATTTTCCATCACTTGTGAAGGTAGTTCAACAAAGTCACGTGGTACAGAAGTTCCCGCCATTGAGCGGTATCTTACATTGGAAAGAAGGCCGTGTAAAGCATGTCCAAACTCATGGAACAAGGTCGTTGCTTCATCAAATGTCAACAAGGCAGGATTTTTTCCCACTGGTTTTGTGAAATTGCATACGATCGAAATTACCGGAGCAACACGTTTGCCATCTTTTGTCGACTGGTTACGGTAAGAAGTCATCCAGGCACCGCCTCGTTTTGATTCGCGTGGGAAGAAATCAGCATATAGGAGACCTAAATGTGAACCGTCTTTGTCTTTAACTTCATACACTTCTACATCTTTATGGTAAGTTGGGACATTGTTTAAGGCGACGAATGTCAAACCATATAATTTATTGGCTACGGCAAACGCACCTTCACGAACTGCGGGAAGGCTCAAATAAGGTTTAATTTCGTCCTCGTTTAATGCGAACCGTTTCTTGCGTATAATTTCTGTATAATACCTCCAGTCGTAAGGAGCCACAGCAAAATTACCACCTTCGGCTTTAATTTCCTTCACAATATCTGCTTCTTCACCTTTCGCTTTTGCCAAAGCCGGTGTCCAAAGTTTATTTAATAGTGCATAGACATTGGTTGGATTCTTCGCCATGGATTCCTCTAGTACATAAGCCGCATGTGAAGAATAACCCAATAATTTTGCTTTCTGAAGGCGGAGATTAACAATTTTCTGAATGATCGCCTTGTTATCGTTGGTATTGTCTTGATTGCCACGCAGCTGATAGGCTTCCCAAAGTTGCTTTCTCAATTCACGATTTTTTGCATATTGAAGAAAGGGCATAATGGACGGGTTCTGTAAGGTAAATACCCACTTATCTTTCTTTCCTTTTGCTACGGCTTCCTCAGCTGCTGCCGTTTTCAACGATTCAGGTAAACCTTCCAATTGGCTCGCAGAATCAACAACAAGTGTATACGCATTCGTCTCAGCCAATAAATTTTGTCCGAATTGGGTGGTTAATGTTGAAAGTTCAGCATTAATCTTCTTCATTTTTTCCTTATCAGCATCCTTCAAATTTGCTCCGGAACGTACAAAACTCTTATAGGTTTCTTCTAACAGTTTATTATCCTGTTCGTCCAGTCCGAGTGTACTACGGTTACTCCAAACTGTTTTGATACGGTCAAATAATTTGGTATTCATTGAAATCTCATCGGAATGACTCGATAAGATCGGTGCCAGATCTTTCGCTATGGCCTGAATACTGTCATTAGTATTGGCGCTGTTTAAATTATAGAATACTGTAGATACATTGTTCAATAATCCACCCGCATTTTCTAAGGCGACTATCGTATTTTGAAATGTTGCTTTATCGGAATTATTGACTATCGTGTCAATTTCCAAATTATGTATTTTTATAGCCTCGTCAAAAGCTGACCTAAAATGCTCTGTTTTGATCTTGTCAAAAGGAGGTACATTGAACGGGGTCTCGTAAGCCAATAAAAGAGGATTATCTGTCATCACTTTTTTTTCCTCACAACCAACAAATGCAGTTGCCACTATCACAAAAAATGGCAAAAGTTGTCTTTTCTTCATATTATCTGATTATTCCTGATTTTTTTTCAAAGATAACAAAATTAGGCAAAAGCATAGGCTCCACTTACGGCGAGATGTTTAAGCCGAAAAACCGTCATCCTATTGTAAAACAAAAACTTATTCATAAACCTTGTTAAAAATAATCTGTCAATTTGGGTAAAAATATTTTAATGAGCGATATTAACCGTTTCTTTTGGAGGTGTGCGGGGGTACATCAAGAAACTCTTGAAAAATATCCGGAAGAACATAGTAAGTACACAGCCATAGGTGCTACTATTTTTTTTACGGGATTGTTTGCCAGCCTTTCGGGTGGTTATGCCATGTATTTCGTATTTAGTGGAGGAGCATTTGACTGGCTTTTGGCCATTGTATTTGGCATCATTTGGGGTTTAGCGATATTCAATATGGATCGCTATATTGTCCTCAGTATAAATAAATCCAAAAGTGGCCTTATGCAGCTTCTGCAGGCTCTTCCTCGAATTCTATTGGCAATTTTGATTGGTTTGGTTATCTCTCGACCGTTGGAGCTAAAAATCTTCGATAAAGAGATTCGAGAAAACCTTCGTGTACGTTTTCTTGCCGATCAACGCGCTAAAATTGACACGCTCAACAGTACTTTCAATAAAAAATATGCCAATGAGGTTTCACTTTTAAAATCGATTACAGTAGAACGTGATTCATTGGAAGCCAGTATTAAAAATGACCGTACAAAATTGAATTACGAGATATTCGGGAACAAAACAACTGAAACATCTGGTGTCATGGGGTATGGCCCCTATGCCAAAATGAAAGAAGAAGAGCTGAAGAAAAAAGAGGGCTATTTGGATACATTGCGAAGTAAAATAACGAACCAGCAAAACGCGATACGCCAGAAACAAAAATTTGAAGGTATATTGGATCAAAAGGTCTTATCCAACGCTTCTTTGGACAGCGCAGTCAATGTCGCTGGTTTTGCAGACCGCAACTCTGCGCTGGGCAATCTAAGGTACGATGCCAATGGAAAGGTTAACGAGTCCAATGCAAATGCTGTATTTTTTATCGCTTTGCTTTTTGTCTTTCTGGAATGTTTACCTGTAATTGTCAAACTGCTGGCAGGAAAAGATCCTTATGACAACGAAGTCCAAAACCAAAGGACCATTCATGATTATGAGTCGGACACCAATGTCACTGTTCAAAAAGAAGCTGTTGATCGTTTAAAGGATACGTATGTTGATGTTTCCATCAATAAGCGAATGAAAGAGCTTTAGTAGAATCGCTAACCTAAGTTAGCGGAGCAGGTTTTGCATTTCACAGCTAAAAATTATAAACGGGCTTCCCTTTCGGCAAGCCCGTTTTTGTTAATCTTCCTCATCCAAAAATTTGGAATCGATCTGTTTATTTGCTTTAGCCCCTAAACGTTTTAATTTCTCCACTTTCCCAATCACATTACCAGCTCCTGTAGAAAGCTTTTTAGTTGCATCTTCATGGCTTTTTAATGCGCGTTCCAACTGGTTTTGCACCTGTTCCATATCATTCAGAAAGCTCACAAATTTATCATAAAGGCTCCCCGCTTCTTTCGCTATTTCAATTACATTCCTGGTCTGACGTTCCTGTTTCCAGATACTTGCTATGGTACGAAGGGTTGCCAATAATGTAGAAGGACTGACGATGACAACTTTGCGATCCCAAGCCTCGCTAAACAAATCTGGTTTTTGGGCCACAGACATACTTAAAGCAGACTCTATTGGCATAAATAGCAACACAAATTCTGGCGACTCTATACCATATAACTCGTGATAGTTTTTTGCGGAGAGTTCCTTCACATGGTTTTCTACAGACTGTACATGCTGTTTTGCGAAAATTGCACGGTCTTCGTCTGTCTCAGCATTGACCCAACGTTCGTAGGCAATCAACGAAACTTTCGAATCCACAATCAGATGTTTATCTTCGGGAAGATCGATGATCGCATCGGGCTGCATTCTTCTGCCCTCTGCATCCATAAGAGACACCTGCAGTCTAAATTCCCGATCGCGCATAAGTCCCGAACGCTCCAAGACCCGCTCTAAAATTACCTCGCCCCAATTGCCCTGCTTTTTGGTATCCCCTTTTAATGCCTTGGTTAGGCTATTGGCTTCGTCTTTAATTTTAAGGCTCTGTTCGACCAGCTGGAGGACAACCCCCTTTAAAGAATTTCTTTCAGCTGCTTCCTGATTGTAATTTTTATCGACTTTCTCTTCAAACAATTTGATTTTTTCTTTCAACGGATCCAAGATCAAGCCCAGCGAACGATGGTTTGTCTCGGTAAACTTTTGAGTCTTCTCTTCCAGTATTTTATTAGCGATGACCTGAAATTCATTGTTGAACTGTCTTTTAATCTCGGCGATTTCATTCTTCTGTTCTTGAAATTTATCGAGCTGCGCCTCATAAAATGAACGTGTACTCTCTAAAGACCGCTCTGCGACCAGAAGATTCTCTCGCTCCTTATCCAATTCATTTTTTAGCATGACCCGCTCTTCGAGCAAACTTTGTTCGCGCTGTTGCGATCTAGCGAGCTCAATTTTTAGTGTTTCAACCTCCTTATTGTACGCAGGACCAGCACTGGTATCGGTATTCTTTTTGAGCACCAATACGATCAAAATGACCAATAACAACACAATTCCCGCAAAGAAAAATATTTCCATGATTTGTATTTTCTGAAGATGGTGTATACTTACCTGAGCAGGTTTGTTTTGCCATCATTGCATTTAATTAAACCTATAACGTCCTAAATTTAATGGATTAGCGCTACTAAAACACCGATAAAATCAATCGGTTATCTTTTTGCACGGTGTATTATACGCGTCTTTATGGTAAAGCGTAATACCTATGTCCCACTTAGTGGCAAACTATTGTAACTTTTGGTGTGTTTTCCACCATAGGTCGGGCATTTCACCTGAAACAGCCAATTGGTAATCTTCATAACGGCAAGGCACAAGGTAATAACGCTCATTAACAGATTTGGACCCAAAATAAGGCACCTGAATCCACCAACGGTCTGATTTTTTACTTTTCACAAAGACCAATTCATGCTCTTCGTTTTCCAGTGTCGTGCGGTAAATGATATAAGATGATTTGGGGTACAGCGGCGTATCTTGTTTACGGTTGTAGTAACCATCAATAAAGCACCAGATCATCTGGGATACCAGCATCGCGGTTTGCTCCATCGGATCAAATGTTGGATTGAATTCATAAAAACCAATGGAGGAGCATTTATCCGACATCCCTGCATAGCGGGCAAGCTGACAAGCCTCATCACCATATAGTCCATTCGGCATGGCATTGGCATTTCCCGGTGCTTCGGAGGCCCGAATGGCTCCAATATCAAAACTAATTAAATCTGCCGCTCGGATCAAAGGCTCAGATTGGTCCATTTTACCGGCAATCATACCGACCCGCGTCGCATTAAAAAATAGTTTATCATACATATTGATAGACTCTTTACTGACGAGGTAGGTTTGATAGGCTATGGCATTTAAATTGAATAAATAGTCTGGCTGATGCAAGATAATATGATTCACATAAGATCGGGAATTCAGGCTTACATTTTCGGCATTTTCCTCATCAAGGTCAAAACGTGCATCTATAATCGCCAGCTCTATCTTTCGCTCCAAATTTTGGTATCCCAAATATTGCGCATAGGTAAGGTCCTGTCCACCGCCAATGATAATCGGAAGAATATTCTCTTTGACGAGTTCTTCGACTACAGATTTTAGAGCGATATAGGTATCCTGAATTGTATTACCGGCTTTGATATTTCCTAAATCAACGATATCCATCTTATAATCGCCCTGATAGAGTGCATAAAGGTGTTTCCTTACAGCATCCGGTGCTTTATCCGTTCCATTATTATTCATGGATGCACGGTCTTCCTCCACACCGACAATAGCCAACTGAGGTTGTTTATCTGCTTCCCAGCTCGGAAAATCTGTTTCATAGGCTTGAACAACGTTTCCAAGTTGAGAACTCAAGAACCCATGCTCAGGAGCAAAACCTGTAATTGAAATCGGGCTAAAGAATACGGACAGTGATGACATAAGCTATAATTTGTAAAATTTCCTCTTTGTTCTGAAAGCGACTGTTTTAATTGGACTGAAAGAATCTACCTTGGCTTTCATGGTGTTTGATACCTGCGAAAGCATGCCGTTTTTTTCAGGATGCAATTCACACAAATATCCATTTATTAACTAACTTTTGAAAACATTATTTTTAACAGTATCTTTATCAGGTGATATTAATAACTGGAGGAACAGGTTTTTTAGGGTCTACACTAATCAGACAGTTGATAGACCAAGGAATTGACGTCATTGCCATCAAAAGAGCTCAATCGACCATTCCGGCCTCGTTGTTATCTTCTTCGTTGGTTCAATGGATCGACGCAGATATCAACAATTATTTTGAATTGGAAGATGCACTTGAAGGGGTCACCAAAGTATTCCATTGTGCAGCATTGGTTTCTTATCAAAAAAAAGATGCTAAATCGCTCTTTAACGTAAATGTGGAGGGAACAGCAAATGTGGTCAATCTTTGCCTTGAAAAGGGCATTCGTCTGCTCCATGTAAGTTCCATCGCGGCTTTGGGTACAAATAGAGACAACCTGCCGATATCCGAGAAGGACCATTGGGAACACAATTCATTGACATCCAACTATTCGTTATCAAAATATCAGGCAGAGATGGAGGTCTGGCGTGGCATTACCGAAGGTCTAAATGCAGTTATTGTGAATCCCTCCGTAATTTTAGGCGCAGCAGCAAATGATAAAGGCTCCGGAGCTATTTTTTCGATGATCAACAAAGGCTTACGATTTTACCCGAAAGGAAGTGTTGGTGTTGTTGACGTAGAAGATGTTGCGGCGATCATGATTCAATTGATGGAAAGAGAAGATGTTGCCGCTGAACGTTATATCATCAATCATCTCAATATAAGCAACAAGGATCTATTGAGCGTGGCAAGTGTATTAATGAACAAGCCTGAACCGACCATCGAGGTTTCTGAGACCTTACTTCAAATTGCCTCTACTTTTTCCAGTATGCTTTCCGTATTTAAAAAATCGGATACGACATTGACAAAGGAAACAGCAGCAGCCTCAAGTGCCAAATTGCAGTATTCAAATGCGAAAATCCAATCGCTCCTTAGCCACAGTTATCGGCCTTTGGAACAGACATTAAAGGAAATTGCAGATTTATATAACAAACAGTAAAACTATAATATAACAAACAACCGAACCTTGAACCCATCGTGAGTAACATCAATCATTAAATAGAGTGCAATCCCGCTGCTAGTTTCACCGCCTTTAATCAGCTTATTTTTAAAGGAAACCATCGGAAAACTACCCCTGTCGGAGATCAACTTTCAGCTATAGTGCTCATGATCGTTTCATAAAAAAATAATAAGATGAAAAACTATTACATCATTGATTTTGATAGTACATTTACACAAGTAGAGGCACTTGATGAACTTGCACGGATCTCTCTTGAAAACCATCCGGATCGCGAATCTATCTACGAGGAAATCGAGCGGTACACCAATCTTGCCATGGAAGGTAAGCTTTCTTTCCGCGAGGCGCTAGCGGGTCGCGTAAAGCTCCTAAATGCCAATAGATCACATCTGGATAAACTTGTTTCGCATCTTAAGAAAAAGGTTTCAACCTCTTTTTCCCGGAACCGTGAGTTCTTCAAAAAACATGCTGACACGGCATGGATTGTTTCAGGAGGTTTTAAAGAATTTATTACACCTGTTGTGACGCCCTATCATATCAAGACTGAAAATATCTATGCCAATACATTCAGATTTGATGAAGAAGGTAATATTATCGGTTTTGATGAGGAGAACCCCCTATCAAATGAAGGTGGAAAGGTGCAATTATTAAAGCAATTAAATATTGAAGGAAGACTGTTTGGCATTGGCGACGGTTATTCAGATTTTCAACTGAAGGAATCGGGGTTAATTGAAAAGTTCTTTGCATTCACAGAGAATATCCAACGTAAAAGCGTGACTGAGAAAGCAGATTTCATTACGCCAAGTTTTGATGAATTCTTATATGTAAATGACTTGCCCCGTGCAATATCCTATCCTAAAAACCGTATCCTCTGTCTGATCGTGGGTGATGTGCCAGAAATAGCAGCTCATATCTTAAAAAGAGACGGGTTTTCTATCCGGACAAAAGACACTTTCGAAGAAAAGTATGTGAAGGATGTCGGCATGCTTCTCCTGGGCGACAATATCGACATCAGTGACGAACTGCTTCAGCAGGCCGACAAATTAAAAACAATCGGATATTTGGGCGATATCAAAGGGCATATCAATAAGGATATCTGCAATGCTAAAGGTATTGTCGTTTTCGATGATAAGAAAAATAAAAAGAAAAATTCAGAGTTTATTCCGCGTCGGATGGCCGATTTTATCAACAATGGTGATACATATTTAAGTCGCAACTTCCCAAATCTGATTTTACCAAAAGTAAAACAGGTAACAAGATTGCTGCATATCCACCAAAACGTTCCCGGAATTATGGCTCAGATCAATAAGGTCTATGCTCAAAATAACATCAATATCGTTGCTCAATTTCTAATGACCAAAAGTGACATTGGCTATGCGGTAACCGATATACAAGGTGAATATGATAAAGATCTATTGAAACAACTCAAACAGATCGACAATACAATTAAGTTCAGAATATTGTATTAATAGCAAGCGGCTATAAATATGTGAGTAGTTATTGCCAACATAAATTCCGGCTTATGAAACGAGAAATTTATTCAGGTACGCTGTCAGTGTGCCTGAATTTTCGCTCAACAACTCTTTTTACACTAAAACACAGATTATGTCCTTACATCAAGATGCCGAACTAAAGAAAGCTGTCCTTGACCTACCACAAAAGGAAAAAGACAAACTCCTCGTCCGCTTGATAAGCAAGGACAAAATGCTGATCAAGCAATTGCATTTCCAATTACTGGAAAATGAGTATGATTTAGAAGATCGTATTGAGAAGCTACGTCAGCAACTGGCGCAATTGTTCGATATTGGTTTAAGCCAGATCGCCAACACAGCACATCACAGTAACTTTATTGCGTTGAGCAAGCTGGTGAAGCAAGCAAGTGGGTTAGTCAATGAGCACGAAAAAGTCACCAAGGACAAAAATAGCGAAGTAGAATTTAGATGTTATATCCTGAAGCGTGCCATTGCCGACTACGACAGGCTTTTCGACTCCTCTTATCAGTCTGCTGCCCACAAATTGCATAAATATATAACAGGGCGTATCAAACATGCGGTGGGTAAATACAGTAAACTTCATGAAGACTTTCAGTTTGACTATCGGGAAGATTTTCAAAATACACTAGACGCTTTTGGTAATACAACACTTAAAAGCTATATTAGTGAACAGAAGATTGACCTCGACCTAAATTAGTTATGAGAAATAGTAAAAACCGTGTTAAAATTGGATCCTTTCATGTTACAGCTTACGAGCAATACAAATTAATTTACTTGGCCACATTGTTGGTTTTGCTCGCTTTTGCCTATACCTTTTACCTGGCCCAATAAAATCAGTACAGATTAATCAGCCTGTTACTTTTGAAAGGCTTTAAAGTATCTCCTTCTTAACGAGCAAGTCAGCCATTTTTTTACCAAAAAATTTAGCACTTCATACCCAATACTTGATACTATTTCGTTAAATTCGCAATTATTCGAAATTTTTGCTCGTGGGAATTCAAGAAATATTAGAAAAATACAGCCAAAGCGAAACTGTCCAGTCGCTTACCAAGGCTATGCAGTCCAAAAACCCCAAGATCCAGCTGAAAGGGCTTATTGGATCTTCGGACGCATTTATAGCCGTATCTTCTTACAACTTACAGGAACGTCCGATGGTCTTTATCTTACCGACTCATGAAGACGCTTCTTATTTTTTAAGTGATCTGGAAAGCCTGCTGGATAAACAGGTTCTTTTTTTTCCTTCGTCTTATCGTAAATCGTTTGATTTTACACAAACTGACTCTGCCAATGTATTGCAACGTGCGGAGACGTTAAGTTCACTTAACCACACATCCGAATTGCCTAAAATGGTGGTTACGTATCCGGAAGCTATTGCGGAGAAAGTAATCAACCGGAATGATCTGGATAAGAATACACTGGAAATAACTGAAAATACAGCTTTAAGCATTGATTTCATCAACGAATTTTTAATCGAATATGATTTCGAACGCGTTGACTTTGTGTATGAACCGGGGCAATTTGCAATACGCGGTGGCATCGTAGATATCTATTCTTTTTCGAATGACCTCCCATACCGTATTGAATTCTTTGGCGATGACATCGAAAGCATACGGACATTTGACATTGAGTCCCAACTGTCTGTCAAAAAAATCCACAAAGTAACCATTGTACCAAATGTCCAAGCGAAATTCCTGACATCCCAGCACATTTCCTTATTGGAATATGTAGATCGAGACGCTACGATCTGGATCAAAGATGCTCAATTTACCTTGGATATTGTTAAAGATGGCCTAAAGAAAGCAGAAAAATTATGGGCGGGATTAACAGATAAGCAGAAAAAGGACAACCCGGAATGGCATAATCCAGCCCATGAATTTACAGACGAGAAAAACCTCAATGCCTTATTTTTCGAGTTCCCCGTCATCGAATTCGGCAAACAGTTTTTTTATAAATCCGAAGTAAGCCTCAAGTTCGATATCCACCCGCAACCTTCGTTCAATAAGGATTTTAATCTCTTAATCCATAATTTCAAAGAAAATGAAGGCCAGCGCATCCAGAATCTTATCTTTTCAGATTCAACAAAACAGGTTGAGCGCATTTATACCATCCTAGAAGACCTCGATAAGTCGGCAACCTTTATTCCAATTCATAAAGCTTTACGTGAAGGCTTTAGAGACGACAGTTTAAAACTGGCCTGCTATACGGATCACCAAATATTTGACAGGTATTATAAATACAAACGTAAGAAAGCTTACGAGCGTTCGCAGGCAATCACGCTCAAGGATTTGCGGGATCTCAAACCCGGAGATTTCATCACTCATATTGATCACGGTGTCGGCCGTTATGGCGGCTTGGAAAAAGTAGATGTTAACGGTAAATCTCAAGAAATGATCCGCTTGATCTATGCAGACAATGATCTTCTGTATGTGAACATCAACTCTTTAAACCGTATCTCCAAATATTCGGGTAAAGAGGGCACAGTCCCCAAAATGAATAAACTGGGTACAGATGCCTGGGACAAACTCAAGAAGACAACCAAGAAAAAGGTTAAAGATATTGCGCGCGACCTGATCATGCTCTATGCCAAACGCAAAGCACAACATGGGAATGCATTTTCACCGGACAGTTACTTACAGAATGAGCTAGAGGCTTCGTTTATCTATGAAGATACGCCCGATCAGGAAAAGGCTACTGCTGATGTAAAAAAAGATATGGAATCGCCGCATCCGATGGACCGGCTGATCTGTGGGGATGTTGGCTTCGGAAAAACGGAGGTTGCCATCCGTGCGGCCTTCAAAGCTGTAGCAGACAGTAAACAAGTTGCTGTCCTGGTACCGACGACTATCCTGGCATTGCAGCATTTCCGGACATTTTCGGAGCGTCTAAAGGGCCTTCCATGCACGATCGACTACATCAACCGTTTCAAAACAACGAAACAGATTAAAGATACTTTAGCACGGCTCGCTGAAGGGAAAATAGACATTATCATCGGTACACATCGTCTTGTTAGCAAAGACGTCAAGTTCAAAGATCTTGGTCTGATGATTATCGATGAGGAGCAAAAGTTTGGCGTTACCGTAAAAGAAAAATTGAAAGTCATGCGCGCGAACGTGGATTCGCTGACATTAACAGCAACCCCTATACCGAGGACCTTGCATTTTTCATTGATGGGAGCCCGCGATCTGAGTATCATCTCGACTCCGCCACCCAACCGCCAGCCTGTACAGACCGAACTCCACGTTTTCAATGAAACACTGATCGGAGAGGCCGTCAGTTACGAACTTGATCGTGGTGGACAGGTATTCTTTATCCATAACCGCGTGGCAGATCTTCCGCAGCTGGGCAATTTGATCCGCAAACTGGTTCCAGGAGCACGGGTCGGTGTTGCACACGGCCAATTGGAGGGTGATGAGCTCGAGGATGTGATGCTCAAGTTTATCAATCACGATTTTGATGTCTTAATCGCAACAACAATTATTGAAGCGGGTCTTGATATTCCAAATGCCAATACGATTATTATTAATCATGCACATATGTTTGGCCTCAGTGACCTGCACCAAATGCGGGGTCGGGTCGGCCGCTCCAATAAAAAGGCTTTCTGTTATCTGCTGAGCCCACCACTGTCAACGTTAACATCGGAAGCCTATAAACGACTTTCTGCGATAGAAGAGTTTTCAGAACTGGGCTCTGGATTTAATGTTGCTATGCGCGATTTAGATATACGTGGTTCGGGCAACCTCCTGGGTGGCGAACAGTCGGGATTTATTGCAGAGATCGGTTTCGAGATGTATCATAAAATCTTAGACGAAGCCATTCAGGAGCTGAAAGAAGATGAATTTTCGGAAGTATTCGCGGATGAGAAGGAACGAAAGTATGTATCCTTTACGCAGATTGACACAGACCTTGAGGTATTGATCCCAGATGAATATGTGACGAATATTACGGAACGGTATAATCTATATACGGAACTCTCCAAACTGGAGAATGAGCAGCAATTGGCAGCCTTTGAGAAAGAGCTTGAAGATCGTTTTGGTCCTATCCCACGGGAAGTCTTTGAATTATTCAATACCCTTCGTTTACAGTGGTTTGGCAAAACCATCGGATTCGAAAAAATAGCCTATAAAAAGCATACGCTGAAAGGTTATTTTGTCAACAATCCAAAATCCAGCTACTTTGAATCAGACCAGTTTGGCCGTGTACTGTCCTTTGTACAAAGCCATCCCGAAATAAGCAATCTAAAGGAGGTGAAAGGCCAGCTACGGTTAGCGCTAAACAATGTGAATACCATTGGATACGCGTTGAACCTTCTAAAAGAAATGTTGTAATATGTATTGATGCATCCGATATAAATAAAATCTACTCAATACGTAGATTTTATTTATATTTGATAGACAAGACAACCTTCTTCGGGGCTATTTGCACCAACAATGCTTTCAAACGAATTGAAGGTTCCTTACGATCAAAGATGCGACAAGTTCGTGTTATGGAGACTTAAGGCAATACAAAGCATCAATCAACATTATTAGTATGGCAACCAATACCGAAACGATACTCGTCCATGAGGGACAGCAATTCAACCAGACATCTGCAGTAACTACTCCAATCTATCAGACATCCACCTACATTGCAGATCCTGACCCAGCGGAATACATCAAGGCTGCTACCGAACCGAAACACCCTTATTTTTATCATCGTCATGGCAACCCGACGAATAGCCAAGTAGCGTCCATCCTCGCAAAATTGGAAAAAACAGAGGATGCACTTGTATTTGCAACAGGTATGGCAGCGATTAGTACCGCCATATTGGCCATCGTTAAATCGGGGGATCATATTGTCGCCCAACATGCACATTATTCAGGTACAGCTATTTTCTTTAAGGAGTTCTTAACGGATTATGGCATCACAGTTACAGCTGTGGATCAGACAGATGTTTCAGCATTTAGAGAGGCGATTCAGGCAAATACCAAGCTGATTTATATAGAGACTCCATCGAATCCAAATCTCCATATCACGGACCTAAAAGCGATCGGAGAACTCGCCAAACAACATGGGATTCAGAGTATGGTCGATAATACATTTGCCTCCCCTATCAACCAAACACCGACAGATTTTGGAATTGACGTCGTTGTCCACAGCGCCACGAAATATTTAGGCGGACATAGTGATCTTACTGCTGGTGTCGTCTGCGGTACGCGGGACTATATTGCCCGTGTATGGAAGCGATCGGTCGCTTTGGGGGCATCACTTGCACCGCTTGACTCCTGGTTATTGTTACGCGGATTGAAAACGTTAAGTCTACGTGTGAAACAGATTAATGCAAATGCCATTCAGCTGGCTGAATTTTTGGACCAGCACCCAAAAATTAAGAAGGTCAGTTACCCCGGGTTACCCAATCATCCCCAACATGAGCTCGCAGCGCAACAAATGAGCGGGTTTTCGGGTATGCTTTGTATGGAGCTGAACGGTAAAGATGAAGAAGAAGCTTTTTCAAATGCGCAGACATTCATCAATGGTCTCCATATCTTTATCAACGCGGCCAGTCTAGGTGGCGTGGAGTCTCTTATTGTGCATCCGGCCAGCATGTGGGGCGGTCATCATACGAAGGAACAGAAAGAAGCTTCGGGAATTACGCAGGGCATGTTGCGCATCTCTGTTGGAATCGAACATATCGATGATTTAATTGCCGATTTAAAACAGGCTTTAGATCAACTTAACTAACACTTATGTGCTAAGTCTTTATCAAAAAGGGCAAAAAATAAGGGGAATAGCACGTTAATGTTATTCCCCTTACTGTACCTATTTTTTATTAAAGTACGCGGGTACCGTCGGCAATCCTGACCTGAATGACCGAAAGTTCTTTATCAAATTTCTGTTTGTATTCTTTTTCGAGTGTTGGCAAAATTGAAGGTAATACACCTTCTTTGACAATATTGATCGTACAGCCACCGAAACCACCGCCCATCATTCGGGCACCGATCACCTCAGGAAACTGTTTGACATAATCTACCAAATAATCCAATTCCGGACAGCTCACTTCATATACCTTGCTCAACCCCTCATGGCTTTGAAAAATATACTGTCCCAACTGAACAACATTGCCCGAACGCAGTGCATCGCAAGATTTCTCTACGCGCTCATTCTCACGGACAACAAAGCTTGCCTTAGCGTAAATGTCAGCATCTTTGCCTTTAACCAATTCATCGAGCATCTCGACGGTTACATCACGCAAATTCTTAACCGTTGGATATTTTTCCCGCACCCAGGCAGAAGCCTGCTCACACTGTTCACGACGTGTATTGTAAGCTGTAGAAGCTAATGAGTGTTTTACGTTTGTATTCAATAATACAACTTCATAACCTTTAAGATCAAGTGGAACATACTCGAATCCCAATGTACGGCAATCCAACTTGATAACATTTTTTTCTTTCCCAAAGGCCGATGCAAACTGATCCATGATACCACACATCACACCAGCATACGTATGTTCAGCTTTTTGGGCTATCTGTGGAATATCCAGTTGCTCCACCTTCAGATCAAACAATTCGCTGAGTGCTAAGGTAACGGCACATTCAACGGCTGCTGAAGAGGATAACCCTGCCCCCAGTGGTACATCGCCATCGATATACAAGTTGAACCCACCAAGCGTTGCCCCACGTTTCTGATACTGATCGACTACCCCGAGAATATAGTTTGGCCAATGTTTTTCTGAGATAGCGATCTCCGCTAATTTTACCTCATGGCGTTCCTGATAATCTTCTGCGTACAATACGATCGTATCATCCGAACGCTTGCTTACAGCAACATAAATTGCTTTATCAATCGCTGCAGGCAATACAAAACCATCATTGTAATCTGTATGTTCGCCGATAATATTAATGCGTCCGGGGGAAGAAACCACAAGCGGTTCTTCTTGATAGTGTTCTTTAAATTTATTTACAATTGTATCTTTTGTTATCATGTTATTTAGCTTTATAATGTACTGTCGAACAATTTCGCAACTGTTCTGCGGCAACTTCCGGTGTGATATCACGTTGTGGATTTGCTAGCATTTCATAACCAACCATAAACTTTTTAACGGTAGCAGAACGTAACAGTGGTGGATAGAAGTGCATATGCCAATGCCACTCCGGGTGGTCACCATCATTTACTGGCGCCTGATGCATTCCTGCAGAATAGGGGAAGGATGTTTTGAAGAGATTGTCGTAACGCGTTGTCAATAGCTTGAGTATGGCGGCAAAATCCGTCTTTTCCTTCTCGTCAAACCCAGCAATGTTTTGGATAGATCGTTTGCTGACAATCATCGTTTCGTAAGGCCAGGCCGCCCAAAAAGGGACTAGAGAAACAAAAGAATCATTTTCGTCTATAATGCGTTCCTCTTTTCTCAACTCCGCTTTAACATAATCTGACAGGATCGTACGTTGATATTTATTGAAATAGTGCTGTTGCTGAACACATTCTTTCTGGATTTCTACAGGCAAATGATTTTGTGACCAGATCTGTCCGTGGGGATGTGGGTTACTACAACCCATGATTGCACCTTTGTTCTCAAAAATCTGGATGTATTTGATCCATTCAACCTTGGATAGTTCCACAAACTCTTTTTGCCAAAGATCAACCACAGCCTTTATAGCTACCGGATCCATTTCTGGAAGTGTAAGATCGTGACGCGGGGTGAATGCAATGACTTTACAGATTCCTCTTTCAGTCTCTGCGACAAACAGTTCATCCTCATTAAATTCCTGCTGGCTTGTATCTTTTAATAAAGCTGAGAAATCGTTCACAAAGACAAAACTTTCTTTATAATCTGGATTGATATCACCGTCTGCTCGTTTATTTGTGGGACACAAATAGCATTGTGGATCATATTCCGGTCTATTATCCCCGGGAAGATCTTCTACTTGCCCTTGCCATGGTCTTTTACTACGATGCGGAGACACAAGTACTTTTTCCCCGGTAAGAATATTAACACGTGTGTGGGGAGAGTCCCCAAAGTTTAAAGTTGATTGCATGTTATGTATAACTGGTGTACAGAATACACAATTATAGCTATATTAACTCAAAAGTCAAAGGGGATTTTTTATGCGTTAAACTTTGGGTCTTGCGCTTTTAGCAATTCGAATATGGTAATTTCAGGCAGAATTCCAACACGTCCTGGATAACCCAAAAAGCCATAGCCGACATTAACATATAATCGTTTGTTCTGTTGCGCACGATAAAGCCCGGCCCATTCCTTATAGATATATTGCACCGGACTCCATTGCAGCATCTCGGACCTTACACCAAATTGCATCCCATGTGTATGTCCAGCAAACATCACATCCACATCAGTATCCAATACTTGAGCCCGCCAATGCGAAGGATCGTGAGATAACAGTAACTTAACGGGCTGCTCTTCGGTACCCATTAACGCTTTCTTGATATCGCCATGTTTCGGAAAACGACCTGTCCCCCAATTCTGAACCCCGACAATACAAAGCTCTTCACCGTCGACCTTAATTTTACGATTTTCGTCCATTAAAAGATCCCAGCCCATGATTTTATGAACATCGATAACATCCTGGAGGTTTTTGCGTTTTGCAGGAGAATCTTCCTTCCCATAATAATAATCGCCATAGTCATGGTTACCCAGCGTAGAGAATACACCTAAGTCGGATTTCACACGGGCAAAAATATCCTGATAATCGCGCATTTCAGAAGCCTGGGAATTCACGATATCACCTGTAAAGAAAGTCACATCGGCTTTTTCCTTTAAAAGCATATCAATACCACCCGTGACGGCTTTCTTATTATAGAACGAGCCGGAATGCACATCGGAGATCTGTGCAATGGTCATTCCGTGGAATGCTTTGGGTAAATTGGGTAAATACAATGGAACTCTTCGGACACGATAGTCATAAGCTCCTGAAATAATACCCCAGCTCAACGGAATCAGTGGTGAAGCCCCAACAAGGATACCAGCCTTCGTTAAAAATTCGGATCGGCTAATACCTTTCACTGGATTTTCCGGTAAAGGGTCGCCAGCATCTTCGACCAAGTCCTCGACAGATCTCTTCTTCGCAAAAAGGCGTTTCAACCAAACTCCTCCGCGTCGGATATCATCAATCAATAAAATCAGGAAGAAAAATATCTTTGAGGCGGCAGTCAGAAAGAAAGCGACCAAGATAACCGAACGAACGATTAAAGGAATACTATATTGTGCTGAGATAAAAACGCCTAATAAAAGTAAAACAGAATAAGACCACCATAAGATGGAAAATACTTTTGTTTTGGGAAATTTGATCTTCGTTGCGCGGAGCGCAAAGAAAATATAAAAATCTAATATGAGTAATACACAAGCGTTTACTAACAACATCTTTTACCTATTTTTAATTCTTGGCATTAAGCGCCAATTGTTTTAAAGATTCGATCCATTTGGGATCATCATTAAGACTCTCTACCAAACACACTTCCTCCCCACCTAAATGTTTAAATTCATTAGCATATTCCACGCCAATTTCATCAATGGTCTCGATACAATCCGCTACAAACGCGGGACTGAAAATTAATAACTTCTTATAACCCTTTGCGGCAAGATCATGCAATAAATCGGAAGTATAAGGCTGTATCCAGGGCTCTTTACCTAGACGGGATTGAAAGCAAAGCGAATATTGTTCTTTTTTTAACCCGAGCTTTGCAGCTATCGTCCGTGTTGTCGCATAACATTGAGAAAGATAGCAGTATGAATTGGCAGTTGTTTTACAGGAATCGCAGCCTGATTCGGGGCATTTAAGCTGACCTGTCGGATCAACTTTACCAAGCTGTCGTACAGGAAGCCCATGATAGCTAAACACAAAATGGTCAAAACTTTCCAAATCGTGCCTGCGAGCATGATCCGCATAAGTTTCTGCCATTAAATCATCTGTACAGAAATTGCTTACAAAACTGATCTCCGGTAGGTAATTCCATTTACGAATTAGCTCCATCACACGATCAATGACTGATCCTGAAGTCGCGGAAGCATACTGTGGAAATAGAGGAATGACGCGAATAGACTCCAAAAATAGACCTTCCATATTTTTCAATGCGGCCTCAATTGATGGATTTTGATACCGCATCGCTAATTCAACATGGTATTCTTCGCCCAATGCTTCCTGCAACAGATCGCGTTGCAAAACACTATAATGCATCAAAGGCGAACCCGTTTCTTTATCCCAGATCGTTTCGTATACTTTTGCAGATTTGGGAGCACGTGTACGTGCAATAATCCCTTTTACCAATAGGGTTCGTTGAAAATAAGGAATATCAATAACTCGCGGATCCATTAGGAACTCCGTTAAATATTTTTTTACATCTGGAGTAGTGGGACTATCAGGTGTACCCAATTGTACTAAAAGAATTCCTTTTTTGCCTTTATTGCTCATAGCTTACAAAGCTACGCAAAAAAGAATGCACTCAGGATCTAAACCGTGGAATTATGAAATATCTGTGACGGGTAATTGCGCCTATAACGCTTCTAAACTTGCTTTTACGTCGCGCATTAACCACATCGGTGTCGAAGTAGCTCCACAGATGCCGATACGGTCATTTTCAGCAAACACCTTTGCGTCCAATTCGGCCGGATCAGAAATAAAATAGCTAGCTGGATTTGCGTTTTGGCAAACTTCAAAAAGTACTTTGCCATTGGAGGATTTCTTACCGGAAACAAAAACAATCTTGTCATATTGTCGGGCAAAAGCCCCTAAATCTTCATATCGATTGGACACTTGCCTGCAGATGGTATCGTTAGCTTTGACTTCATAACCACGCTTGATCAATTCATCTTTGATCGCATAAAATTTATCGACGCTCTTTGTTGTCTGGCTATATAGGGTAAATGATGAAGGCAGTTCAACCTGATCCAATTCGGCAATATCCTGAAAAACCAAGGCCTCGTTATTTGTCTGCCCCTGTAAACCGATCACTTCGGCATGCCCATGCTTTCCGAAGATTAAGATTTTCTCTTTTTGATCGAACGATGTTTTTATACGATTCTGCAATTTAAGAACAACCGGACAAGAAGCATCGATTAAGGTTATATTATTTTCCAATGCAATACGGTAGGTCTCCGGAGCTTCTCCGTGCGCACGGATCAACACCTTTTCATTGCTCAATGTTGGAAGCACACTATGATCGATGATCCGTAAACCTTTTGCTTTCAAGCGGGCAACTTCCTCGTCATTATGAACAATATCTCCTAAACAATAAAGATAACCGTCTTCTTCCAAAATCTCCTCCGCCATATCAATAGCGTATACTACTCCAAAGCAAAAGCCTGAATCTTTATCGATGTCTACTGTTAGATTTAATGCCATAATATCACAAAGTTACGTATTCGCATTGAACTTAGATCAATTGTTTTTTTACTTTTCTTGAAATGGTCAGGTTCACCGGCCTTGTTACATTATCACCCAAAAGATATTGTTGCAGAACATGAAGGAATACCAGTTGCCTTACACCTAAAGATTCGGGGCAGCATGCAAGAATTTCACGGTTAAGGAGATATTAAGTTATTAAGTTTATCAAGAATTGTGTCTATATGAAGCGTAATGATATTGCATATGAAAAGCAATTTATCTAATTTTGCAAAAAAATTAAAATAATGGCAACTAACAGAACATTTACGATGATCAAACCTGACGCTGTAGCGAACGGTCACATCGGTGCAATCTTAAACGATATTATTGCTGGTGGTTTTAAAATCATTGCAATGAAATACATTCAACTTTCTAAAGAAACAGCCGGTGCATTCTATGCAGTACACAAAGAGCGTCCTTTCTACGGTGAGTTGGTCGAATTTATGACTTCAGGTCCTATCGTTGCTGCAATCTTAGAAAAAGATAATGCTGTTGAAGATTTCCGTACATTGATCGGTGCTACTAACCCTGCTGATGCGGCTGAAGGTACGATCCGTAACAAATACGCAAAATCAATCGATGCAAATGCTATCCACGGATCTGATTCAGATGAGAATGCTGCTATCGAAGGAAACTTCTTCTTCTCTCAATTTGAAAGATTCTAGTCGTTAGAAACAACATAAAAAAAGCGCTTTACA
>NZ_DIIM01000005.1:0-163924 GCF_002420705.1 Sphingobacterium sp. UBA5670 | reverse complement strand
TGTAAAGCGCTTTTTTTATGTATTGTTTCCTTCTCTCGAGTAAAATAGAACCTTCAGCCGGCTCACCGAACTGTGGGCCCTAATGAGTATACGAAGGAGTATGTTAAAAGTTTCTTTTACCGAGATACTCATCCTCCTTGGCGGTCATCTTGGCTTTATCTGCCGGTTTTTTATCGGGATAACCGCACAGGTGCATGACACCATGAATAATAACCCGATGAAGCTCGTCACGCACATCAACCTTAAATTTTTCGGCATTCTCCTGAATACGTTCCACACTGATAAAAATATCGCCGGCAATGGTGTCATCATCTTCGGAGGAATCAAAAGTAACGATATCCGTATAGGTGTCGTGATTTAAATATTGCTTATTGATTTCAAGTAAGTAAGCATCCGAGCAAAGGATAAAGCTCAATTCGCCTACACGTTTAAATCCTTCGCCTTTGATGGCATCAGCAATCCATTGACGGATTTTCCCCTTTTCTTTTAATTTGAAATCCGTATCCTCAGTAAAAAATAATATGCTCTTCATCCTTCTATTTTTTATTCATTCTTGTTTGAAGTATTAGTCGTTGTGTATCTAAAAATTACGGCTATCCATGTAGCTTTGCAAAATGATCGTTGCAGACACAGTATCAATCAATCCCTTTTGTTGGCGATCCTTTTTCTTTTTTCCGCTTTGCGCAATCGCTGCCGAAGCCATTTTAGACGTAAAACGCTCATCAATCTCTGCCACAGCAATTGCAGGATAAGTCTTTTTCAGCTTCCGAACAAAACCGACAACATGCTGTGCGGATTCAGAGTCGGTACCATCCAGCTGACGCGGCTTGCCGACAACAAAAGTTTCTACCTGCTCTGTCTGTAAATACTCTGCTAGAAATGTCCAGATATCCTGTGGGTGTACCGTCGTCAATGCCGTCGCAATAATTTGCATTGGATCGGTCACCGCAACCCCTATTCGTTTTGTACCATAATCGAAGGCCATCAATCTCATGGATATGCTTTTTTTCACAAAAGTACAAAGTACGACTGAGTATTACATAGGAAGATTTAATATTTAAGTTGGGCTGCGCTTTGTAATACATTCAATTCTCGTTTTTGATCTATTAATTTTGATCTTTTAGCCAAAAAAACTATAACTTTGATAGACTATTTAACAACAGCAAGCTAACTTGCTTTTTGGGCAATAGATCACCGAGTTCGCCCCGATCATAGCGGGACTATGGGCCTATCCTTTGGACAAACGGCTCAAAACAATACCAAAAGCGTTGTGGCATTTGGTTGTGTGAAATCGGGCAAATAAATATTTAAACAAATGAAAAAAACACTTGTCGCCAGTTTCCTGTTGGCCTTATGCTTGAATACGCATGCACAAACTAAATACGAGCAACAAATTACCACTCTTCGTGAAGAAAAAGCCGCTGAATTGGCGAAAGAACAATATGGCCCATTGAAATCAGATCAAGTGGCATTTTTGGATTACTTTCCAGTAGACGCAAGTTATAAAGTCAAAGCAAAAATTGAAATTTTGTTTGATGAACCCGTGTTCCGTATGCCGACCTACGACGGCACAAGCAATGAATACAAAAGATACGGAATTATAACATTTGTCCTTCACGGTAAAGAGCGTATACTGAATGTCTACCAAAGCGTCGCATTATTTCAAAATCCTGCATACAAAAAACATTTATTTTTGCCATTTTTAGATTTAACAAATGGCCAGGAAAGTTATAGTGGTGGCCGATATATTGATCTATCCACAGATGATATAAAAGGGGACAACGTTGAGATAGATTTTAACAAAGCATATAACCCCTATTGCGCTTATAGTAACGGTTACCGTTGTCCGGTTCCCCCAGTTGAAAACAATTTAGAAACAAAAATTATGGCAGGAGAAAAAGCATTTCATAAGTCAAAAAACGAAAGACCGGTCAATCTTAATGCGGGTCAGGAGTTTAGTGCTGCTGACAAAAAAATCATTTCATCAGGCGGTGAAAATGCAATTCTTCGTGTATTGCAGACAACGGACGAAAAAGATCTGAAAGTTTTAAAAGCGACAAGCAGTGATGTCAAATACAACGATCCATTGATTGAGTCACTTTCTAAAAGAATGTTTGCGACGGTACGTGATCCCAATCACCCGGGTGTAGGCATCGCAGCGCCACAAATTGGTATAAATAAAAATCTAATCTGGGTACAGCGATTTGACAAACCAGATCAGCCATTTGAATTCTATGTAAATCCTAAAATTCTATGGCGCTCCAAACTGAAACGAAAAGGTGCCGAAGGCTGTCTTTCTATCCCTAATCGTAAAGAGGATGTTTTACGGAGTTATGCGATCCGCCTGCAATACATCAATACAGAAGGGAAAGTTATCGAAGAAAATATCGAGGGTTTTACTGCTGTTATTTTTCAGCACGAAACCGATCATCTTTTCGGCATTCTATTTCCAGATCGGCTGGAAGAGCAAAGCAAAGAAGTATATGCACCGTTGAATGATAAGATTGAATTCGCCATCCAGCCCAAAACCTTGACTCCCTAATTTCTTCGAGATAACCTGTATACCTGGCAACCCATATAACTCAATGAGAATCTCTTCGGATAAAAAAAGAGCCCCCATGAACGAATTCATGGGGGCTCAATATTATGGAATCTACTTGAGTTAGATCAATCCTTTTTCAGCCAATAACTCCGCTACCTGAACTGCGTTTGTTGCAGCACCCTTACGTAAGTTATCTGCTACTACCCACATGTTAAGGGTATTTGGCTGAGATTCATCACGACGGATACGTCCTACAAAAACCTCATCTCTACCGTGCGCATCCTTTGGCATCGGATATTGTAGTGACGCGGGATCGTCCACAACAATACAGCCACTTTGCGCTGCTAAAGCTGCACGTACATCATTCAAATCAAAGTCATTCTCAAATTCGATATTCAATGACTCAGAGTGTCCGCCCATAACAGGAATACGCACTGTGGTTGCAGTAACTTTAATAGAATCATCACGCATGATTTTATTTGTTTCCAAAATCATCTTCATCTCTTCTTTTGTGTATCCATTTTCTTGGAAAACATCAATATGAGGAATAACGTTCAAATCAATCTGATAAGGATAAGCTTTTTCACCATCTTTTCCGGCACGTTCATCCATCAATTGGTTAACGGCCTTAACACCAGTACCCGTTACCGATTGGTAGGTAGAAACTACAACACGTTTGATTTTATATTTATCATGTAATGGCTTTAAAGCCACCACCATTTGTATGGTTGAACAATTCGGGTTCGCAATAATCTTATCTTCAGCAGATAACACATCACCATTTACTTCTGGAACAACCAACTTTTTCGTTGGGTCCATACGCCATGCCGAAGAATTGTCAATCACTGTAATTCCAGCTTCAGCAAATTTAGGGGCGAATTCTTTCGAGGTATCACCGCCAGCAGAAAATAACGCAACATCAGGTTTCAAAGCAATAGCCTCAGATGGTGTAACCACCTTATACTTCTTTCCCTTGAATTCAATTTCCTTACCCTTGCTACGCTCTGAAGCTACTGGAATTAATTCTGTTACTGGGAAATTTCGCGCCGCCAACACGGTTAGCATCTCAGTACCTACAAGGCCTGTTGCGCCGACTACTGCCACTTTCATTTTTGTCTGTGTTTAAATTGTGTATATAAAATTTGTTATTTGATTTTGTTTTTAGTTGATTCTCGAAGAATGAATTCTTCAAATTTAAAAAATATTCCCCAATTCCACTATTAAAATAACAAAATATTACTCCCTCTGCTAAAAATGTCACAACATTTGGAATTTTTCGTCAATAATTACTAAAAAAGGAATCTCCGCATCTTATAGCTGTTGCTAAAAATTAGGATTAAGGCAATTCAAAAAAAATAAAAATTTTCACTGCTTATTCAAAAAAAAAGAACAAACGATTGAAACAGTTTAAAATCTCATAAAAACAGCCCCAAGAGTCTAAAAATTAACGTTTTTTCCTTGCTCTCTTCAAGACGGCAAAGTTGTTAGATACTGAAAAGCCTTTATATTTGCATCATAAACCGCCATGGTTGAAATTTCATTTTTCATTACATGATGAAACGTAAATTATGTCAGGCTAGATCCTATCCTATCGATAGGAAGAAACGAGCGAAGCGATTCATTTATATTCTTGAGCATGGACACTCATTATAGTGAAAGCAGGAGCTTCATAAAATAAAACTTACAAATGAAAGAAAGCATTATTATCATTGGTGCAAATGGCCAGATCGGCACAGAATTAGCTATCGCCTTGCGCAAAAAATTTGGTGCAGAGAATGTTGTAACCACTGACATTAGAGAACCACAGATTAAAAGCCCTGACGAAAATTTTGAAATCGCTAATGTTCTTGACAAAAATGGACTTGAGGCATTATTTCAACAATATAAACCTACTCAAGTATACCTACTGGCTGCCATGCTTTCGGCTACCGGTGAAAAATATCCTGAAAAGGCCTGGGAATTGAATATGAATGGTCTATTGAATGTTCTTGACCTGGCTGTTAACTATAAAGTTTCAAAGATATTTTGGCCAAGCTCAATCGCTGTTTTTGGCCCTCACTCCCCAAAAACTAATACCGAGCAATATTGCGTAATGGATCCAAACACCATTTATGGTATCAGCAAACTTGCTGGTGAGCGTCTTATCGAATGGTATCAGGAACACCGTGGCTTGGATATTCGCAGTGTCCGTTACCCAGGTATCATCTCATGGAAAACTGAACCGGGAGGCGGAACGACGGATTATGCTGTCGATATTTTTTATGAAGCATTGAAAACCGGGACTTACGCCTGCTTCTTATCTGAAAACACAGCATTACCCATGTTATATATGGAGGATGCCATCCGTGGTACGCTTGAACTAATGGATGCACCTAAAGAAAGTTTAAGCATTCACCACAGTTATAACCTTGGCGGTATTACATTTACTCCGAAAGAACTTGCACAAGAAATTAAAAAAATTCTTCCTAATTTTGCAATCTCTTACATCGAGAACGATCCGAGACAACAGATTGCCGATTCATGGCCTGCTAGTCTAGATGATTCTTATGCAAGAAAAGACTGGAACTGGACGCCAGAATTTGACATCCAGAAGATGACAGTCGACATGATTGAAAATCTTAAAAACAAAATATAACAATGGGAAGAGCTTTCGAATTCAGAAAAGAGCGGAAATTCAAACGCTGGGCCAAAATGGCCGTTCAATTTACACGTTTAGGTAAAGAAATCGCCATGGCGGTTAAAGAAAGCGGCCCGCACCCTGAAACTAACTCGAGACTTCGTACAGCAATACACAATGCCAAGGCAGTAAATATGCCTAAGGATCGTATTGAAGCCGCCATCAAACGTGCTTCAGAAAAAGATTCAAAAGGTTACGAAGAATATGTATACGAAGGCTATGGCCCTCATGGTGTCCCTGTTTTAATTGAAACAGCAACGGATAACACCAACCGCACAGTAGGAAATATCCGCAGCTATTTTACAAAAGCTGGTGGTTCATTGGGCAAAACAGGATCATTGGATTTTATTTTCAACCGCAAGTCCATTTTCCGTTTTGCCGCAACAGATGAACTGGACTTGGAGGAACTTGAATTAGAGTTGATCGATGGGGGCTTAGAAGAATTATACGTGGAATCTGATGAAGAGGGCAATGATGTTGCTGTCGTTCAAACTTCCTTTGAAGACTTTGGTAATATGCAAAAATTACTAGAAGAAAAGGGTATTGAAGTCACATCTGCAAAATTGGAACGTATTGCTTTATCGCATTCAGATATTACAGAAGAACAAGCTGCTGATGTATTGAAGATGATCGATAAAATCGAAGAAGATGACGATGTTCAAGCTGTATACCATAACATGGCTTAAGCTGTTGAATTTATCAAATAATAAAAAAGAGCGCTAGTCGCTCTTTTTTATTTAAAACGCCGCCCAGCGCCGTCAGAAAAATTACTACATTTGTAATAGACTAAATCAAACTCGTATCAGAATGACTTTTGAAGAATTTTTCATAAAAAAGAAAATTGATTTAAAAGCTTTAAAAGCTGCAGATGGACCTTTATTTGAAGAGTTCAAAGCACATTATTCTGCTATGGGAGAAAAAAGCTTTGACCACAGCAAAAAGTTCTGGTTCAATAAGCTTCGAAAAAGCTTCCATCTGAAAGAGGAAGAAACTCCAGCCGCAAAACCTGCAGTAAAACAGGCGGTCATTGATACGCCAACGGATACTTCCGGTGCTGAGGCGACAAAACCAGCAGGCTTTAAACCACGATTCAAAGCTGCAATTACACCTGCAGTGGATGAGGCTAAAACCACCGAAGCACCTGATTCTGCTAAAACTGAGACTGACTCTGCTCCTACAGGATTTAAGCCGAGATTCAAGGCCGGAGTCACTAAAGCTCCTGACGCAGCAGCAACTACTCCTGCATCCGAAGAAACAACGGAAGAAACTGCTCCATCGGCGCCAAAACCAACAGGATTTAAGCCGCGATTTAAAGCCGGAGTCACTAAAGCTCCTGACGTAGCAGCAACTACTCCTGCATCCGAAGAAGCGACTGACGAAACTACTCCATCGGCGCCAAAACCAACAGGATTTAAGCCGCGATTTAAAGCCGGAGTCACTAAAGCTCCCGACACAGCAGCAACTACTCCTGCATCCGAAGAAGCGACTGACGAAACTACTCCATCGGCGCCAAAACCAACAGGATTTAAGCCGCGATTCAAAGCCGGAGTCACTAAAGCTCCTAACACAGCAGCAAGTACTCCTGCATCCGAAGAAGCGACTGACGAAACTGCTCCATCGGCGCCAAAACCAACAGGCTTCAAACCACGGTTTAAAGCAGGGGTGACGAAAACAGAAACTTCCGAACAAGTGCCGCAGGCCGCACCAATAGAAAAAATCAGTTCAGAAACAACTATAAACGCTGAACCAGAAAATAACAATCCAGAAACACAGGAAGCCGCGGCCAGTAAACCTATGGGCTTCAAACCGAGATTCAAAGCTGGAATAACAAAAACGGAAACTGCTGAACAGACACAGCTGCCCGACACGAAAGACGAAGTTAGTCCAGATGCGAACGTAAACGCTGAACCAGAAAATAACAATTCGGATACCCAAGAACCTGTTGCCAACAAACCTACAGGCTTCAAACCACGGTTCAAAGCGGGCATCACAAAAATTGATAAAAAGGAAGAATAATTTTCACTACATTTAAACTGAGTTTTTTCAATTAATTTTTAAATTCCGATTAAAAACCACAAACCAATGTTAAAGGAAGAAAGACAAGCATTCATTATACATCAGATTAACCTACATAACAAAGTTTTATCTTCTGATCTAAGTGTTCAGCTGAATGTATCTGAAGATACAATTAGACGCGACTTAAATGAACTCGCCGAGAACGGTAAAGTGTTAAAAGTTTATGGTGGGGCATTATCAAAATCTTTTCAATTCCCCTTCCAGGATGGGAACGTGTATGCCAAAGAGGCAAAAAAAGAAATTGCCAAGAAAGCAAGCACTTTAATCTCAAACGGTATGACTGTTTTGGTCGGAGGTGGAACAACCTTAATTGAATTGGCAAGAACAATACCTGATCATCTGCAGTGTACATTTTTCACTATAAGTCCATTAGTTGCACTAGAATTGGCCGAAAAACCAAATCTTGAAGTCATTTTAGTTGGCGGAAAACTTTCGCGTAACACAAACATTGTGTCTGGTGCCCAAGTAGCCAATGAATTGGCAGATCTTAAAGTCGATCTTTGTCTGCTGGGAACAAACTCGCTTTCGGTAGAAGATGGGGTGACGGATTCCGATTGGGAGGTGGTACAAATCAAACGTGCCATGATTAAATGCTCAAAAAAAGTAGCTATTCTGAGTATTGCGGAAAAACTTAATTCAGTTCAAAAAATGAAAGTCGTACCGTTACGTGATATCTCATATTTGATTACCGATGTCAATCCAACTGATGTTTCCCTAAAAGAATTTGCGAATACAATTGCAATACTTTAATATTGCCGCTCATTTAATTTAGCATGTCATCGCAAACGAAAAATGACTCTTTAAAATCAAAAACAACAAAAGGACTGCTATGGGGTGGTATGGCCAGTATCATCCAGCAGTTTTTGGGCTTTGGGTTCGGCATCCTACTAAACCGTAAGCTAACAGCAGAAGATTATGGTTTAGTAGCTATGATCACCATCTTTTCTGTTCTCGCTTCTGCTTTCCAAGAAAGTGGGTTTGTGTATGGGATTGTTAACAAAAAAGAAGTTGAACATAAAGATTATAACGCGGTATTCTGGACAAGCGTAGGAATTGGAACATTTATTTATATTGTTTTATTTTTGGCAGCTCCTCTTATTGCCTTATATTATAATCAACCAGTACTTGTAGAGCTAAGCCGGTTTACCTTTTTATCCTTTTGGTTAGGCAGCTTTGGGATTGCACACAACGCTTACCTATTCCGGAATTTAAAAATCAAAGAAAGAGTCATCACAGGTACGTTTGCTCTGATTGCATCCAATATAGTCGGAGTTTATTTAGCCTATAAGGACTATGCCTATTGGGCATACGCGATCCAAATTGTCTCCTATAGTGGTTTCAATATGCTCGGATTCTGGTATTTTTCCAAATTCAGGCCAACTTTCCGGTTCGATTTTAGACCTATTCGTGACATTTTAGGATTTAGCAGTAAAATACTAGTCACCAATATTTTTATCAACATCAACAAAAATATATATGCAGCGATCCTAGGCCGGCATTATACCGCTGAAGAGTTGGGGTATACTGTAAATCCAAATCGTTGGAGCATCATGGCCCAAAATATATTGACGAATATGGTCAATAATGTGACTCAACCCATTTTAAAGGAAATAGAAGATGATAAGGATAGACAAGTTCGGGTTTTTCGCAAACTAATTTCCTTTACAGCCTTTTTAGCCTTTCCGATGTTATTTGGTTTAACAACTGTAGCACAAGATTTCATTACTATTGCAATTACAGACAAATGGGCACAAAGCGCCATATTTCTCCAAATATTTTGTATTGGAGCCGCATTCGACTCAGTTAGCAATGTTTTTTCCAACTTAATTATTAGCAAAGGAAAGCCCGAAGTTTATATGCGGAATATCATCGTATTTGGTCTGCTCCAAATCGCTATTCTTTTCTTTGGCAAATCACTAGGCTTAGAACTACTCATAGGATTAACTTCGGCTTTAAATGCCCTCTGGATATTCGTTTGGTATGCTTCCGCTAAACCCTATATGAACTATTCATTTCGTTATCTTTTAACAGATATTTTTGCTTATGCGCTATTGGCAGCTATAAGCTGCTTATCAGCCCATTATGCCACCGCAGCTATCGCTAACCTCTACCTTCGATTTGCAAGTACAATTGGGGCAGCAGTTTGTATCTACATCATCGTTAATAGAATCTTTAAACCCAGCATTTTGTTGGAATTATTCCACTATTTCCTAACAGTTATCCGAAAAAAATAGATGGCCAGGATTCTCACCATAATCGTCTCTTATAATTTTGAGCCTTGGATCCACAAGTGCTTACCCAGCCTTTTGGAATCGAGTTATCCAACAGATATTTTAGTTGTCGACAACAATTCGGGAGACAATACTACACAGATCATAAAAGAAACATATCCGACAGTAAGACTAATAGAAAGTTCCGAAAATTTGGGTTTTGGAAAGGCCAACAACATCGGACTTGACATCGTTTTGAAGGAAGAGTATGATTACGCATTTTTGGTCAATCAGGACGCCTGGCTGGATCGGGACTGTATTGCCAATTTAATGAAAGTTAACGCGGAAAATATCGGAATTATCTCGCCTATTCACTACGATGGAACCGAAACAACATTGGACCATGGTTTTGCTGTATACACCAAACAGGCCCGTACCGAAGATTCCTATCGGATTTGTTCATTCGTAAATGCCGCATTCTGGTTTATGCCCAATCCTGTCATCCGAAAAGTAGGCGGTTTTGCTCCAATCTTTTTTCATTATGGGGAAGACAAGGACTACGCTAACCGCATCAACTACTATGGTTTAAACATTGTTCTGGCCGAAGAAGCCAAGGCCTATCACGATAGGCAGCAGCGCAAAACAGACCGCAAAGCTTTTCTGAAAAGCGAATTTGTCTATCATCTGACTGAATATTGCAATATCAATTATACTTTTGTAAAAGCTTTTACGATGGCGGTACTGGCAAGTCTAAAAAAAATGTGCTCTTCACTTTTGAAAGGCCATACTTTTGAAGCAAAAAGCTACTTCAGCATTGCCTTTAGACTGCTGGTTAAAACAAGCGCTGTTTATCGCACTCGACAAGCCAACAAAAAAGCATTCAACAAAATATTTTGACACATGAACAGTATTGCTCCAGTCATACTTTTTGTCTATAATCGTCCCAATCATACGATAAGAACGCTTACAGCCTTAGAAAAAAATAAACAGGCAGACCAAACGACACTTTACATCTATTCGGACGCAGCGAAAAACGAAAACTCCATCGACGCAGTTGCCGAAGTCCGGAAAATTATCCATAAACCCTGGAACTTCAAGCAGGTTGTCATCGTAGAACGAGCGGAAAATTGGGGTCTCGCCGCCAATGTGATCGATGGTGTTACAAAAGTGGTCAATGAACATGGGAGGATTATTGTTTTAGAAGATGACCTGGAAACTGCTGTGTTTGCCCTGGATTACTTCAATCAAGCACTCACGCATTATAAAGATGAAGATCAAGTCATGGAGATCAGTGGATACGGTTACCCATTGAAGGACTTAAATAAGCTGCCTGAAACATTCTTTTTTCGGGTCGCCAATAGTTGGGGCTGGGCAACCTGGGATCGTGCATGGAAACATTTCAATCCTAATATTGATGAACTCGTGTCAGACTTTACAGCAGAACAAATTCATCAATTTAGTATCGAAGGAAAAGAAAACTTCTGGAAGCAGGTCCAAGAATTTAAAGCCGGAAAAATCAATTCTTGGGCGATACGCTGGTATGCTTCAGTATTCAAAAAAAATGGCTTAGTTTTGTATCCGAGGAATTCGATGACACAAAATATCGGCAATGACGGCTCAGGCACACATACCGCTTCTGAATCGACTTATCAGGTCAAATTAGCGGAAAATCCGGTAAGTTATTTTCCAGCGGAAATTTCGGAAAACAAACAAGCTTACGAAGCCATCAAGTATTTCTATGCACACCGGAAAGGATCTTTATTCAATCGTGGCATCCGATTCCTCAAAAAGAAAATTAACGAATTCAACAAATAAAGTATGTCTGCTCATCCTAAATTTTCGATTATAACTGTCGTTTACAACAATGTGCGTGACATAGAACACACCCTGAAATCGGTTGTCAATCAAAGCTATGATCATATAGAATATATTGTCATTGATGGACAATCAACTGATGGAACATTAGAGATCATCCAAAAATACAGGGATAAAATCACCGTTCTACTCTCCGAAAAGGATAAGGGGATCTATGATGCAATGAATAAGGGATTAGCATTAGCAACAGGTGATTATGTTCTTTTTTTAAATTCCGGAGATGAGATTTATGATCTGAATAGCATTGAGAACCTCGCCAAACTGAGCGATAATGCCGATATTCTTTACGGCGAAACGATCCTCGTAGACGACAATCGGAATATTATTGGTGAACGGCGGCATAAAGTTCCGGCTCATTTCGACTGGAAAAGCTTTCGCTATGGTATGAATATATGCCATCAGGCCATCTATATCAAGCGTGAAATTGCCGAGCCATACGATCTCAATTATAAATTATGTGCTGATATTGACTGGGTTATTCGTTGTGCCAAAAAGGCAAAAAAAACGATCAATGCACAGCAATATGTAGCCCGGTATCTTGTGGGCGGGATGTCAAAACAAAGACATAAGGAATCCCTGAAAGAGCGCTTTGCTATTTTCAAACACTACTATGGGACCATTCCCAATTTATTCAATCATGGCATCATCGCACTAAAAGCGGTTTGGCACCGTCTTAATTATGGAAAACCTCAAGACTAATGTTGAATCCTGAAATTTTAACCGAGCTTGTTACAGTCAAGATGCCATTTGGCAAATACCAGGGATACACCTTATGTAATCTTCCTGAGCCTTATCTTTTGTGGTATAACCAAAAAGGCTTTCCAAAGGGAAAACTAGGCCAGCAGCTAGCGACACTCTATGAAATAAAGCTTAATGGCTTGGAATACCTCCTCGAACCTTTGAAGAAAAGGTGACGAAGGTCATTTTATTCCACTTATTATTTTTTGTAGCTTTGCACTAAATTTATTTTTAGCATTAAACGCCGTTTGCAGCGGTATCAATGAATATCATGACACAATATCAAACTTTGCTGTACTATTGTTACAGCCCTATCGAGGATGCCGAAAAATTTGCATCAGATCACTTAGAATTTTGTAAATCACTGGACTTAGTCGGTCGTATCATTGTAGCCGACGAGGGTCTAAATGGTACTGTTTCGGGCACTGTTGAGGCTTGTAAAAGCTATATGGATGCCATTTATGCCGATGGTCGTTTCAATAAAACAGAGTTCAAAATTGACGCTGTAGATGAACCATCCTTCATTAAAATGCATTGCCGTTACAAAGCCGAAATCGTTCACTCTGGCTTGAGAGATCCAAAAGAAATTGACCCCAACCGTCAAACCGGTGTGCACCTTGAACCCAAAGATTTCTTAGCGATGAAAGATCAGGAGGATGTGGTTGTATTGGATGTACGCTCAAATTACGAGCACAATGTTGGTCATTTTAAAAATGCCGTTACTCTAGATATTGACAATTTCCGCGAGTTCCCAGAGAAAATCAAAGAGCTTGAACAATATAAAGGAAAAAAAATATTGACGTACTGCACAGGCGGTATCAAATGTGAGAAAGCTTCTGCTCTTTTGTTAAAAGAAGGCTTCGAGGATGTATATCAGCTACATGGCGGAATTATTAAATACGGGAAAGAAGCAGGTGGAGAAGATTTCGAAGGTCAATGCTACGTCTTCGACAATCGTGTTACTGTCGATGTAAATTCGGTCAACCCATCCGTGGTATCGACTTGTTTTAACTGTGGCAAGCAAACCACCAAAATGATCAATTGCGCCAACCCAACTTGTAATGAACATTTCACACAATGTGATGAGTGTGGCTGGGAGATGGATGGATGCTGTTCGCCAGCATGTAAAGAAAATCCCAATAAACGTGAATATGACGGTACAGGATATTATGTTAAAGTTCCTCAACCTGTCAATATTGATAAAATCAGCAAAAGAAAACATAAAAATTTTCCTCCGAAAGTATCGGTTGAAGATTAATAAGAATTGGACAAAAAGTATGAGGTCGGAAGTGTAGAACTTCCGACCTCATACTTTTTAGAATCTGTATCATCTCCGCTTAAGCTCATGCTCGCTTTTCCAAAACAAATAATAGCTTAACACAGCTTATTTTCCAAACATACCGGCGATTGAATCAAGAATATTGCCCTTCGCCTGTCCATCGTTATTTTTATCAAAAAAACTGCCTGCTAGTCCACCCAACATGTCCGTAATGCTACCTCCCGCTGTGGGCTGCTCCGTTGTTTGCGCTTGTTCTTCTTGACCACCGCCCAAAAAAGAGCCTAAAATACCCCCCAACATACCGCCACCTGCATTCTGTTGTGTTCCACCTCCTAGCACAGAACCGATCAGATCGCCAATACCACCGCCACTTGAAGCCTGCTTTTGTTGCCCTAAATATCCCATTACGATAGGAGCCAGTGTGGCCAGTACCCCTGTTACCTGTGAAGAACTCAAGCCTGCTTTATCCGCAATATTCTGGGTTACTACTTCGGTATTTTGACCAAACATATGGTTGACAATCTTATTCCCGTCTTCAGAACCGGCTTGATCAGCTCCTCCCTGTCCAAATAGATCGCCAATTTTATCGAGTATACCACTGTTACTATGCTGATCAATAGCATTGTCAATATTTTCCGCTTGCCCTTTGTTTTTCGCATTGTAATTTAATGCTGCAATCATCAAAGGAACTGCTGCCGCTACAATCCATTTTGCCTTAGATTCACTGACACCAGTAATTTTTGAAATAGTCTCTATCGCTTTAGAGCCTACTCCACCTGTAACTAAATCTGTTAAGTTCATAAGTCTTCGTTTATAGTTATATAATGAAGATAATAAAAATATGTTTTAGCTTTACCAATTTTTGGAGACCGACATACCATCAATATAATCAATAAAGGGGCCGCAGCCCCTTTATTGATATAATCTATTGTTCAATTTTCGTTGATAATTCATTTTCGATTTCGCTCAGCGTAGAAGCCTTGGTCATCTCGATATTATTCTGGGATCGAGCAGAAGTCCATCGTGCTAAAGATGTGTTATAGACACCTCCTAAACTAACAAAATAACCTACGTCAGCTGTATTATATTTTAAGAAGATATTATTGGTTCCCGCCATAAAAAAAGGTTGTGACTTTAAGGATAGTGGATCGATAACGTCATAAAAATCATTGTTTGTAATACGGTAACCTTTCGTTCCATCTGTCAATGCACCGCCACCAGAGATATACATAACATCCACAGGTTTTGTTGCTTCTGTCACGGCCGTCGTATTAAATACCGCTATTCCAAATGCGTTACCACTATTAGCCATGAGTCCGCCTGTTTTGGTCCCAATACCATCGAAACCATCCTTGGCAACATAATCATAATTTACGACCCAATTTGCATTCGAAATATCTGTTGAACTCGATCCATTGATCAATTTATATTTTCCGCCTACATAGAAATACTGGCCTTTTGTAACAGTTCCAGAAGTAATATTCAGCTTATAAGTTCGCATTCCACCTGTCGCCCAGCCTTTCGCAGGAACACCTGTTGGCGTAGATGCATTCGCATTATTACTAACAATAACAGCATAAGGAGTTTTTGAAAAATCGATATCTTCAATGGCTAAAAGTTGAATATATTCATAGTTTCCATCCCCACCTTTTACATCGCTGGCAAAACCAGAAATAGCCACAGGGGTGTGCTCAATCACCGAACTCAATTCCTGAATATCCGATTCTTTACGCAAAACCTCATAAGGGATAAGTTTTCCCTCTGAATCCTGTTTGTTAAAGATCACCCCAAAATAATTTGCCAAAACACTTAGATTTCTCTTAGCAAACTTTGCCGATGATTTGGTCTCCAAATTTAAATTACCAAACCCATCATTCAGGGTTTTCTGTCCCTCTAAAATGTCTCCAGCAGCAGGCAATGGATTAAAACCACCTTTTACGATCGCAACCAACGTACTTTCATATTTATCTGGATTTGCCAAAATATCTTTTGCAGTCACACGATTATTGGGGATTGGCTTATCTGAAGCGATCTTTACGATATTTGATTCAGCGACGTTTTTCAGCTGAAGAATGCCATTTTCCCTTGTTAGTTCGCTACCAACAATATTGATTTCCAACGAATCCCCTATCACGTAATTTTCAGCAGCCTTTCCCAAAGGTATTGTTATACCACGCAGCTGGTTCAAGCGCCTACGATCTTGGATGACTAAGTATCCCTCAGGAAAGTTTCCTTCGCGATGATCGGAAACAACGACACCAGCAATTGTTGTAGATCCATCCAGATTATCTTTACTAATTTGTACAGGCTGTCCTTTATAAATGTTCCTGACGTCAAAAACACCAATATATGAACTAACTACACCCCCAGGATAATTTCCTTCCTTGCTACAAGAAACAAGTGCTAGCGAGCCCATGAATCCTGCTATTATATAAAAAATATATTTTTTCATTATCTACGCGTTAAAATTAAGAACCGAATTATGGTCTTTGCCACCAAACTTTCGTACTAATGACATCCTGACCTTGTGCTTGCACAGCCAACTTATAATTCGTTGGATTTGCCGACTGAACATAAATCGGATAATTTAGTCTTGCCGGCATCTCACCATTATTTTTCAAACCTGTTCCCTTAGGCAATTTCGGATAGCCAGTTCTTCTAAATTCAAACCATTGCTGACAGTCTACAAATAATAAGGCATAATACTTCTGTAAATGAATCATTTCCATCTTTTTCTCAAAACTGTAGCTGTCGTCCCAATTTATATCGCCATTATTTAAGTAATCTTCAACAGATTCGGTATAAGTAGGCAGCCAAGTTGTGATCCCTTTCACCACCCCGTCTTTATAGAGATCTCCTGGTTTATCCGTATAGAAACCTTTTAAAGCCAACTCAGCTTTAATAAATTGCACCTCTGCACAGTTCATAATCATACCTGTCAAAGGCTCATTCATCATCGTTCTAACCGCAATATTATTGACGGTTTGATCGTAAGAATAAAAGTAAGATTGTTTTTCCCATCCCTCACCAGGAGCATATCCACTTGGAACCCCTACAAAATTTCCACTCACAGGGGCAATACCCAGTCGATTGACACCATTAGAGCCGTAAGTAGGAATATTTATACGCGGATCATTCCATGCAACCAGATTATCAATAAAGAAACTCCCTAAAGAAGGTGTTCTAAAATCCTGTGCTCGCACATCCATAAATGGAGAAACAAAAGGAATAGTTCCGGTCCATCTCAATATAGCCGAATCATCGTTACTTGTCATAATCGGATAAGTAGATGCATTATCAACTAAAATATCGGAAATTTTGGCTTTCACATAGTTAGCTACTTCGGCATCCTGTTTCCCCGATACCCGTAGTAATAGCCTTAAGAAAAGTGAATTGCCAAACTTCCGCCATTTACTGATATTGCCTGCATAAATAGGATCATATTCTCCCTTTATACCCGTATTTTTAGTCAAAAGCGCATTCGCAGAGTCAAGCTGCCTGAAGAGATCCATGTAAATGTCTTTCTGAGCATCGAATTTTGGCTCAAGAATATCATCACTCTGCCCCTTTAATGCTTCACTATAAGGTATATCGCCGTAAGTATCCGTCAATATAGAGAATATCCATGTTTTCATGATCAATGCAATCCCCCGATAGGAAGCATTATCATTCATTCCACCATCCGCAAGCTTATAAATTTCGTTGATATTGTTCAGCTCTGGATATAGTGAATTCCAAGGGCCATCTGCAACAGTATTTCTAATATCATAACGAAAAATACGATATTCTCCATCGCCAATATTCACGGTAACCTGCATCAATTCATTATTAAATGAACGATTTCGTGACATATTTGAGGCTACCGCATCCCTAAATGCTGCCTGCATAAATTGATAGGGATAGGCATTTATACTATTGTTGGGGTTTGTATTGATTTCCTGAAAGTTCTTATCACAAGAATGCAGTAATACTGTTAATGAAAGGAAAAGAATACCTAATCCAAGAAGTTTTATAGTTGATTTCATAATGAATTAATATTAAAATCCAACGACTAAATTAACACCGTAAGTTCGTGTAGAAGGGAATTGAGCTATTTCAAAGCCCTTCACAATATCTGTCCCAGATAATGTTCCAAACTCAGGATCAAAGTTTGGCCAATTAGACCAGATGACCAGATTTCGTCCGTATACCCCAACAGATGCTTTTTGCAGTTTTAAACGATTGACAAAAGTTTTGGAAAAAGAGTAATCAAATCGGGCTTCTCTAAATTTGATAAAATTTGTGGAAAAGGTACTACCTTCAGCGTTATCCTGTCCATAATGTGAACGGTAGTACTCGTCGATATCCGTCGCAATAACATCGTTTTTCCGATAAGTTCCATCTGCATTTTGAACGACACCATTTCCTATAATTCCACTATAACGTCCGGGCAGCGTATTCTTTGTTTTTCCCTGCTCAGCTAATTTGTAATGGGTCAAAGAATGTGAAACACCACCAAATTGCGCATCAAACAACAAGTTCAATCGGAAACCTTTATATCTAAATTCATGACCTAAACTTACTTTTCCTTTTGGAATGGTATTTCCAAGATAGACAACTTCATCAGTCAATAATGCAACACCAGTATTTGCGTCATAAACGATTTGTCCATCTGGCGATCGCTTATATCCAATGCCATACAAATCGCCCATGGATCCACCAACTTTAGCAACAAGCTGTCCTCCGGCAACAGGTCCAGTTTGCAGGATCATTGAAGAGTCCGCTAAAGACATAATTTTATTCTGATTCATGGAAAATGTAGCAAAAACCTTCCAGCTGAATCCATCTTTAATCTTAATCGGCATACCATCTACCGCGAGTTCAATCCCTCTATTTCGTACCTCACCGGCATTCACCATCTTATATCTCGCGCCTGTAGATGCATCAACTACGCGTTGTAGTTGCTGATTAGAAGTATTACTTTGATAAACTGCCAAATCAAAACCAAAACGATCTCTAAACATCCGAACCTCCGTACCCAATTCGACTGAACGAGTTCGTAGGGGTTGCAAATAGGGATTTACAATAACCGAAGGTATCTGTAAACCACCTGGATACTGTGGCCCTGAAGTTTCATAGGATGCATCAATCATATAAGGTTTATTTCCCCCATTTCCAACACCTGATACGGAACCTCTCAATTTTGCATAATTAATAATACGAGGTAATTTCCATACTTCAGAAGCTATAAAACTTGCATTTAGAGAAGGGTATGTAAAATAAGTCCTTTTATCTGGAGCAAGCGCCGAAGCCAATGTACTTGCCCAGTCAACCCTATAAGTCCCATCCACAAATAGAAAATTTTTATAGGCAGCGGTAAATAAACCATAAAAACCATTTCGTTGTTCGTGGCTCCTATAGGGTAGGCTAAGCACCTGACCTTTTGCATTCGCCATGGTATAAACACCGGGGTAGGTTAACGAATCGGCTCGCATCTCATCTTTATTGTAGCGATTATCGTTCGTACTACCACCAACTGTTGCTGAAACCTTCCAATCTTTATTGATTTCTTTATCATATTTCAGTAAGAAATCTAATGTCGTCTCATGGGAAAATATCGACTGTGTACGGTAGCTACCGAAAGGCATTTTTGCACCGGCATCATAAGGTCGCTTTTGTTCTCTGTTCTCGTAGGCCATATCCATGGAACTACGCAACATTAAATTCCAATTCTTATTAAACTGATAGCTTGCCTGAACATTCCCTGTGATTCCATGCCTATTCATCCCATTGATAAATTCTCTAGATATCGCGAACGGATTTTCAGGATAAGAAGAAAATGGATATTTAATCTTCTGTCCTTCTGAACCTTGCACCCAATAATCTTTTAACCAATTCATATCCGCATTGGGTTGCCAAAAAATAAACCAATACATTAGCGACTGATTTCCATATCCAGCCCCGGGTAAATTGTCAGACCATTTATTGGTATAATTTACTTTCGCATTAATTTGCAACTTATCACTGACCTTAGAGTTTACCGACAAAGCCACTGTGTTACGTTTATATCCTGTATTGGGAACGATCCAAGTATTATTTACATTTGTTGCCGAGAACCGAGCTGATGTCTTATCCGTTCCACCATCGATACTGACTGAATTAGTAAATGTTTTACCAACATCAAAGAAAGTTTTCAAGTTATCATACGGCTGCCAAAGTGTTCGTTCCGTTCCAACTTTCTGTGTAGCGGGGTCATATTGATAGAAATATTGTCCATCAAATTTAGGTCCATAGGCCGAACTAGTTCCAGATGTACTAGCACCATCTTCTGTTGTACCGTAAGAGTAATAATTCGAGCCTGCTAATCCTTGCCCATACTCATATTGCAAGTCAGGCATACGGTTAATTGCTTCCAATGAAGTATTCGAATTCACCGTAACACCTATTCCCTTTTTCCCTTTTGCTCCAGACTTCGTCGTAATCATAATAGCACCATTTGCCCCACGCTGTCCATACAAAGCTGCCGCACTCGCCCCTTTTAGTACAGTCACATTTTCTATATCCTCCGGATTGATATCGTCAATGCCCGAACCGTAATCAGCGGGCATATTGTCAGATCCTGTTCCATAGGTGCTTTCACCCTGATTAGCCGTTCTACGACCGCTACCATCATTTACAACAACTCCATCTACAACAATCAGAGCTCCTTTATCGCCATTAAGATCAGCTTCCCCTCTCAAGATAATCTTGGTCGAACCAGTCGGACCCGCATTTGAGCGCATGAGATTCAATCCCGCTACTTTTCCCGATAACGCATCACTCCAGTTGTTGGAAAGTGCATCGGTTAATTGTTCTCCTTTTACAACAGTAGTCGCATATCCTAACTCTTTCTCTTGTCGTTTAATCCCCAATGCAGTAACAACGACCTCATCAAGCGCTTCAGATGTCGGATTTAACCCAATATGAACGTTGGCTTGAGTGGCCTCGTAAGTCTTTGTTTGAGCCTCATAACCAATCATCTGAAAGCGAATTTTCCCGCCGACTTCGATATCTACTTCAAAATTTCCGTTCCGATCCGTAGAACCCTTCGTCACTCCGCCTGAAAGTATCGATACTGAAGCCAGTGGCTCCTTGGTTTTATTATCTACAACTTTTCCTTTGATTTTAATCTTCCCTTGATTAAAATAATGAAAAACGCCGTGGCCCTGTTCTAATGGAACCGATGCCCCAGCTACATCCATATTGCAGGCAATCAATAATGCTGCAAATAGCACTTTCGAGGAGGAGTGCCGCAGATTAATTTGGATAGGGTTAATACTAAACATAGTTATTGGTGTAAATTGTTAATTTTCAATTTGGCACAAAAATATATCCCTAACAAAAAGTTTGCTTTAACTTAATGTTTTCTTTTTGTTAACAATTATTTCGAATAGTATTTCTTTTCATCACACTATTACGGTTTCAAATTTTAATAAAATGCTTAGAAGCCCACTTTGGCGGGAATTTCATGCATTAGGCACGCTTTTAAGCGACATCTCCTTGGTTATTTTTTATTTTCAAATCGAAAATAATTAATAATATTAAAAAAACGAAATAAATCGAAATTATTTAAAAGTGCATATTAAAATAAAAAAACGAGAGTAAACACATCCTAAAAGACACCTAATAGCGATAGAAAGACCGCTAAACCGAGGGATTCAAAAGGAAGTTTTAAGGAAATCACTTAGTTCATCAAGCACCTATTTAGTATTTCACATGGATACTGTATCCACACTGCAACAATACGACAACAATACTGGAAGCATATGACAACTTCCTCGCATAACTAAAACAAAAGAATAGCTATTAATAGGCATCGTTGCCAAGCTAAGCTTAAAATCGAGCGATCAAAGCTTTAGTATCCCCACCTGCTAAAAAACAAATGAGCCCAAACTTTCGTTTGGGCTCATTGCTAAGACAAAAATTTTGACACTTAGGCCTGTTCGAAGCTCCACTTCACATAGTTAATGTTCTTGTCATGCGCCAGATACTTCCGTTCGTAGTATGTTTTAATAGACAAAACGTTATCAACCAAGTCTGAATGATAAAGATCGGTTGTCTCTTTATATTTCTTTAAATTCTGTATCCCAATCTGCTCCAGTGTGTAGGCATAGAAACCATCATTATCTGTTTTCAAATTCATCATTCCCTCAGGCTTCATAATGATTTTATAACGGTCCAAAAACTTCGGCCCAGTCAATCGTTTCTTCTCCCGGCTATCCTGTGGTTGTGGATCCGGAAAGGTTATCCAGATTTCATCAATTTCATTTTCAGCAAAATGTTCAAGAATAGTCTCAATTTGTATCCGAAGAAAAGCAACATTTCGAATTCCATCCTCCAAAGCTGTTTTGGCACCACGCCAAATACGATTACCTTTAAAATCGATACCGATGAAATTTTTCTCTGGAAACAATCTCGCTAGATTAACAGTATACTCACCTTTACCACAAGCAAGCTCTAAAACAACTGGATTATTGTTACCAAATTGCTTCTCAGCCCATTTTCCTTTATATTCTTTGCCTGCGTCGAGTTGGATTACATTTTCAAAAGTAGCAACTTCAGCAAATTTACGTAGTTTGTCCTTTCCCATTTTTTAATAAATATCCCGCAAAAATAACCTTATATTCCCGCTAAAAAAAATAAATCTGAAGGACAGCACCAATACCGTCTGTTACGGAACAATCCGAAGTCCAATAGCACACATATGAATGAATAAATAGCATTCATAAGGGCGAATTATATTGCATATAAAAAGCAATTTATCTAAGTTTGCAGGAATCAATAACTTATCGTGGAGAAAGACGCTAAAATTTATATAGCTGGCCATCGTGGAATGGTAGGATCAGCGATACATCGCAAATTATCGGAGCTTGGGTACGACAATATTGTCACACGCACATCCTCCGAATTAGATTTACGTAACCAGCAGGCGGTCGCTGACTTTTTCGATCAGGAAAAACCGGACTATGTTTTCTTAGCCGCAGCCAAAGTTGGAGGGATCATGGCGAACAATACCTATCGCGCTGATTTTATCTATGAGAATATGGCTATACAGAATAACGTCATCAAATCTTCTTACGATAATAAGGTTAAAAAATTAATGTTTTTAGGTTCAAGCTGTATCTATCCAAAAATGGCACCACAACCTTTGAACGAAGATTTGCTACTTACCGGCACACTTGAGCCAACAAACGAACCTTATGCGATTGCCAAAATTGCAGGGATAAAAATGGCAGAAGCTTTTCGTGATCAATATGGTTGCAACTATATTTCCGTTATGCCGACGAATCTTTACGGAATAAACGACAACTACCATCCACAGAATTCACATGTCTTACCAGCATTGATCAGGAGATTTCATGAAGCAAAAGTCAATCAGCTTCCTGAGGTTGTTATCTGGGGGACAGGGACTCCCTTAAGGGAATTTCTTTTTTCCGACGATTTGGCAGATGCCTGCGTCTTTTTAATGAATAATTATGACGAGAAACAATTTGTCAACATAGGCATTGGCGAAGATTTAAGCATTAAGGACCTTGCCGAATTGATTAAGGACGTCATTGGTTATAAAGGAGCAATCTCATTCGACAGCTCCAAACCCGACGGAACACCGCGAAAACTCATGGATGTAACAAAATTACATGCATTGGGCTGGAAGCATAAAGTTAATCTCCGCGAAGGTATTCAATTAGCTTACGAGGATTTTTTGAAAAAAGAAGCAAGTGCTGCTGACTGAACTTAATAGGACAAGATTAATAGGTTTCGCTATAGGAAGGAATTCCATATTCATTTACCTCGTCCTTTATAATAGCAGCTTCAGTTTGTGCACCTTTATTCTTCTTCTTTTTGGGCCGAATAAAGCTTGTCAGCTTACTGATTAGGCCGCTAATTTTATCTTGATTGATTTGACCAACAGCGCGTTCCGACAAGAGTAACATTAATGCCTTCTTGAGAACTCCGGTATTTTTTAAAAACAGTCTATTCATAATAAAAGGCACACCAATACGTAAAGTCTTCGTCAGCCAATCAGAATCTGGATTGTTACTTTTGGAGAATAGCTGTTGAATAATATTTACCCCCGGGATATTGTCTTTTAATGAATTAAAAAATCGAATTGGAGCCTCAATTTTATTATTTAACAACGTAAATTGGGTCTTAAGGTATACTTCCTGTTCATTCTTAAGCGCCTTTAAACGGGATATTTCAGCTTTCAGCTCCTGGAGATTACGTATTTTAGTCTGTTTATTGTTCATTTGTAGCCCTTTCTCTATCAAGTTTGTCCTTATGCAATTCTTCTTCTTCCTCCTCGATCTCATCGTTCCATTTAGCCAAAAAACGACGAATAGAAAGATCCATAAATTTGGATTCCAGCATAGGTTCAAATACCCGTATTAAGATAATAATCACTAAAAAAATACCTGCTGTTGCCAAAAAGCCCAATGAGTAGCTTCCTAATAACTCGCCGAGCCAAAAGCCCAGAGCCAAACATAAAAAAAACAGGACAAATAAAGTGAATATCAATTTTGTCGCATCAACGACAAGACTTGCTATCAATCGAGACGATCGTTCGATTGTCTTTAATTTGACAAGTTTAAATTGGGAGTCAATGTACTCTTTGGTTTTTTGAAAAGTACCGCTAAGTGAAAATTTTTCTTCTTCCATGCATCTTAAAATTATTCAGGCTATTTCAACGTTTAGCTTAAAAACGAACTATATTGCAGCTTAATGCCCACATCTCTCCACACTCAAAATTATAAGGAGAGATCAATTATCGTAAAACAGCTATACCTAGAAATAGCCTGATGATATGTATTCTACACCAATTACTCATCTGAATAATCTGCGAACTATGCATGTTCGATGATATCATCATCAAGCACTTCTTCGGTCTGATTTAATTTTCCTTTCAATGTAGAAACAATCTTCTCTTTAAAATCATTCAATTGATCGAACTGTTCTTCCGCTCTCTCACGAATAGCATCACTCAAATCGCTTAACGAATCATTGATTTTATCTCTCGTATCCGACCCCTTGTCTGGAGCAAATAAAACTCCTAGAGCTGCACCTGCAGCAAGACCCGCTAACAACGCCAAAGCTACTTTACTTGTGTCATTCATTTCTTTTTCGTTTTAATTTCTAATTCTATTACGATGAATCTAGCCCTCGTTAATAATACAATTAACAAAGCAAATCGTTTGCCAAATACTGCATTTAATCTATTATTTACGAGAAACTACATCTTACAATATAATCATTTTTTGACAAACTTCGATTGACTCTCAATAATTCACCAAACGATTATTAACCCATCGGTTTTTTTTAGTATCTTTAAATCAACCTATTATAAGAATTATGCTTAATAAAACCTATTGCAGCGCTGTTTATGGAATCAATGCATGTACAATTACCGTTGAGGTGATCGTGTCCACAGGTCTGCATTATTATATTGTAGGACTCCCTGACAATGCCGTAAAAGAAAGCCTAAGACGTGTCGAAAGTGCCATTACTTCCTGTCAGCTTCACATGCCACGCCAAAAAATTGTTGTCAACTTGGCACCTGCAGACATGCGAAAGGAGGGCTCCAGTTATGACTTATCAATTGCAATAGGCATATTAGCCTCCTCCGGACAAGTAACGAGCAAACACCTGGAAGATTACCTTATTTTGGGGGAATTATCGTTAGATGGAAGCATTAAGCCGATACGCGGGGTTTTACCGATCACCTTACAAGCCCGCAAGGAGGGCTTTAAAGGGCTCATACTGCCCCAAGAAAATGCAAAAGAGGCCGCTATTGTAACGGATATCGATGTGATCGGCGTAGAAAATCTGGCCCAAGTGATTGCATTCCTAAACGACACAACGACAATTCAGCCAACAAAAGTTGATATCCAATCCTATTTTCAGGCCGATGCCATTAGCTATGATGTCGATTTCTCCGATGTCCAGGGACAGGAAAACATTAAAAGAGCGCTGGAAATTGCGGCTGCAGGCGGTCATAACCTGATCTTGATAGGCCCTCCAGGAGCAGGGAAAACTATGTTAGCAAAAAGGTTACCCACCATACTGCCCCCGCTCAACATGAGCGAATCATTGGAAACCACCAAAATACACTCGGTATCCGGCAACCTGAAAGCTAAAGATTCCTTGCTGACTACACGCCCATTTCGTGCTCCGCACCATACACTATCGGATGTAGCTATGGTAGGTGGGGGTTCCAATCCTTTACCAGGTGAGATTTCTTTATCCCATCATGGTGTATTATTTCTTGATGAATTGCCAGAATTTAAGAGAAGTGTTCTTGAGGTCATGCGACAGCCACTTGAATCACGCCAGATTACTATCTCGAGAGCAAAACTTACAGTAGACTATCCAGCAAGTTTTATGCTTGTAGCCGCCATGAACCCATGTCCTTGTGGTTATTTCAACCATCCCGAAAAAGAATGTATCTGTGGAAGCAATACTGTGCAACGCTATTTAAGCAGAATATCAGGACCACTTTTAGACCGTATCGACCTGCACGTCGAAGTCACTCCAGTACCATTTGACGAGCTGAGCACCAAGCGTATGGCCGAAGATAGCAGCACTGTACGAAGACGGGTCATTCAAACACGTGAAATTCAGAAAGAACGTTTTAATTCCTTTCCCGACATTCATTGCAACGCGCAAATGAGCACACAATTAACAAGAGAAATATGTCAAATTGATGCCTCTGGAAGAAAGTTGCTTAAAACGGCTATCGAACGCCTGAGCCTATCCGCAAGAGCGTACGACAGAATATTAAAAGTAGCACGCACAATCGCCGATATGGAACAGAGTGAAACCATCGCAAATCACCATATCGCAGAAGCAATCCAATACAGGAATTTAGATAGGGAAACTTGGGGCGGAAAATTTTAGAACTGCGCCAAACAGTGTTTAATAACCCAAGGAAAACAGATAATCGTCAAAATTAGTCCCGATAAAGCGCCAAAGAAATGGGCATCATGGTTTATACCATCTTGTCCTTTTTTGGATGCCCAGATGCAATAGCCTAAGAATAAAAATGCAAACAGGTAAGCTGGCATAGGTATAATCATCATCACTCCAATAGTCACTTTCGGATCAAAAAGGATATAGCTAAACAAAACAGCACAGATAGCACCGGAGGCGCCTAAACTGTAATAGCCGTGATTATTCTTCTGCTGAATAATTGTTGGTATATCACTCAATATTAAACTACCTATATAGATGACGGCAAATAAGAGATGTCCATAGGGACTTGCCTCAGCGAGTATACGCTCCAAACCAAATGCAAAATAATAGAAGGTCAGCATATTAAACAACAGATGCCCCCAATCCTTGTGAACAAAACCACTGGTCAGTATGGTATATACATTCCGTTTACGCACAATACTATAAGGGTGCAGCATCAGTTTGCCGAAAAGTTGCTCATGTGAAAATGTATAGATACTAGTAGCGAGGGTAAGGACGAAAATAATACTCGCCACAGGCATGTGTTGTAAATAAAATAATAACATAAGTGTTCTAGAATCTATCTTCTAAAAGTAAAACGTAAAATTCTTTTGGCCCATGTGCACCCAAGACTAACCTTTTCTCAATATCTGCTGTCCGAGACGGACCTGTAATCGTAGAGATCATTGTCGGGATTTCTTGACCATAGCGCTTTTGCATGTAAGCTAGAGCATCTTTGAGATCCCAAACCAATTGAGAAGCTTTAGCAATGACAATATGGATTGGAGGATATATACTTAGCCTACGTCCAGAAGCATTTGCATTACTCACCATCACGCTGCCATTGCGAGCAATTAATGCCTCGCATGATGTGATGCTAGCATTTGCCAATTCAAAATCTTTCTCCGTTTTCAAAAAAGGAAAACCATATGGACTGAGCAGATTTTGTACACCTTGCTCCCAAGCGTATATATTTTTAATATCATTTTCCTCAGTCAGTGAAATCAAATTTTCTATCAGACCGATCTCACCATCGCAATACAGGAACTTGCCACCCGCAGCAGTCAGTTCGCGAACAAAAACAATATCCACCAATTCATCCTCTTCTTTATAAAGGGGTGATTCTTTGAAATTGGGATGTGGATTATCATTCTTTTGCAGTAATGCCTGACGTACCCGTTTTAACATTACCTCCTTCGCAGTTGCGTTCTTCACGTTCATGGCGCAATAGTATATAAATGCAGCGCTAGAAGGCTCTAGCGCTGCAACATTCAAATTAATTCAAATTATTTGACGGATTTTCTGAACTATGACCTTCACTGGATCTCGCTTCGTCGGGGTGAACATCCAACGGCAGATCAGTCTGAGGTACACCGCCACCATCAGCACCATTCACAAATTCCTCGTAAGTAGTTTTCGTTTCAAATGGTCTTTTACCTAATATCTCTTCCAGATCGGATTGAAAAAGAATTTCTTTCTCCAACAGCTTTTCAGCTATTTTGATCAGTCCTTCGCGTTTATCCAACAATAACTGTTTGGTACGTGCATAGACATCGTTGATCAAATTACGAACTTCAGCATCAATTAACTCTGCCGTTTTGTCAGAATATGGTTTTTGGAAAGATGCTTCAGAGCTATCTCTAAAAGAAACGTTTCCCACCTTATCATTCATACCATAGATGGCAATCATCGCGTAAGAAAGCTGTGTGATACGCTCCAAGTCATTTTGAGCACCTGTTGATATTCTTCCGAAAGTAATATCTTCAGCTACACGACCACCCATCGTCATACATAAGCTGTCTATAAGCTGCTCAGTAGTATATAAGAACTGCTCACGGGGAAGATATTGTGCATATCCCAAAGCAGCAACGCCACGAGGCACAATAGACACTTTCACCAATGGATCAGCATGCTCTAAAAACCAGCCGGCAATAGCGTGCCCAGCCTCATGATAAGCAACAATACGTTTTTCTTCTGGAGAGATGATCTTATTCTTTTTCTCAAGACCTCCGATCACACGGTCAACCGCATCCTGAAAATCCTGCATATCAATTTCCGGTTTATTTTTACGAGCCGCTATAAGCGCCGCCTCATTACATACGTTTGCTATTTCCGCACCGGCAAAACCAGGAGTCTGTGCAGATAATTTTTTTGCATCGACTTCAGCAGATAACTTCAATGGTTTTAAATGCACTTTAAAAATTTGCTCACGGCCAATCAAATCCGGTTTATCAATAGAAATTTGACGGTCGAAACGTCCAGGACGCAATAGCGCTGTATCCAATACATCGATACGGTTTGTCGCAGCTAAAATAATAACTCCTGAATCAGTACCAAAACCATCCATTTCAACCAATAGCTGGTTTAATGTATTTTCGCGTTCATCATTTCCTCCCATCATCGAGTTTTTACCACGAGCACGACCAATAGCATCGATCTCATCGATAAAAATGATACACGGAGCTTTCTCTTTAGCTTGTTTAAACAAATCACGAACACGAGATGCCCCCACCCCGACAAACATCTCTACAAAGTCAGATCCGGATAGTGAGAAAAACGGCACTTGAGCTTCACCAGCTACAGCTTTAGCCAATAAAGTTTTACCTGTTCCCGGAGGCCCAACAAGTAAAGCGCCCTTCGGAATTTTACCGCCCAAATTTGTATACTTACGTGGATTCTTTAAGAAATCCACAATTTCCATAACTTCTTGTTTTGCCTCTTCAAGACCGGCGACATCATTAAATGTGATATTGATCTGGGATTCTTTATCAAACAATTGAGCTTTTGATTTACCAATATTAAAAATCGCACCGCCGCCGCCGCCGGCACCACCGCCCATACGACGCATCAAGAAAATCCAGATTGCAGCCAACACCAACAATGGCAGCATAAACGTAACAAACCAACTCGCCCACGGGTTAGAGCGGTCATCATAGGTCAATTGAACCTTTGGTGTTCCGGGAGCCAACTCCGCTTGCGACGCAGCTAATTTCTTTTCTAAAACGTCAGGAGAAGCATCCTTAAAAATATATTGCGGCCCCTTCTCCTCCTGTCCTGATAGACTTGGAAGAGGATCAGCGGTTTTTGTAGCATCTTTAAAACTTGGGTTATCTTTCCAGCCCTTTTTTAGATAAACCTCCACCTCCACAAGATCATTCTTCTTGTAGGCGACAAGGCGCTCTACAGAGCCTGTATTCAACATGCGCGTTTCAAAATCACTATAGCTAACTTCCTTAGCTGGGTTTTCTCCAAAAACGTATTGTAAGGCAAAAAAACCTAAAAACATGGCAATCATAAGCCACACAAAATTAAATTTTGGCGGTTTCGGGCTTACCTTACTACTCGGGATTTTTTTCATTATATCGTAATTATATTTCTTTATAAATTTTTAATTGAGGCAATTAAGCGCTTTGAAAATGCTGTATCTCTGCATCTCCCCATAAATCCTCTATACCGTAGTGCGCTCTTTTTTCGGTCTTAAAGATATGTACAACCACATCCACAAAATCCAAAATCAACCATTCTCCATTTGATTGTCCTTCTTTAAATTGGGGTTCTTGACCAAACGCCTTATAGACTTCTTCTTCGACACTCTTTGCTATCGCATTGACCTGAATGTTAGAATCGGCATGACAAATCACAAAATAATCAGAAACAGAACTGTGAAGATCTCTTAAATCCAAGCGAACGATTTCGTTTGCTTTCTTTTCCTGCATACCGTAAACGATAATTTCTGTTAGACGTTGGGACAATTCTGAACTTTTATTTTTACTCATTAAAAAATGTGATAGTTTTGACTTAATATTTATTTAATACTTTCAGTTTGCAAAATAACAATATTTCGGGACTTATCATCGGTCAAAATACAATATATCTTGACAAAGTCGCCTCTACAAACGATTATCTTAGAGAATTATTGTCAAATTTCAAGCCACTAGCAGAAGGGACTGCCATTTTAGCAGAAGAACAATTCCAAGGCAAGGGGCAACGAGGGAGCACCTGGATCAGCGAACCCGAAAAAAACCTGACGACTTCCATTCTCTTAAAACCTCATTTTCTGCCGATTGCACAACAATTTGCGCTTTCCGCCACAATCGCCATTGCAACCGTCAATTGGCTGAAAAGCAAAACCGAGCAGCCTGTAGCCGTAAAATGGCCCAATGATATTTACGTCAATTCAAAGAAAATCACAGGCATTTTAATAGAAAATAAATTAAAAGGCAGTAAAATAGACCACGCTATTATCGGCATTGGTGTAAATATTAATCAAATTAATTTTGACACAGCAACAACAATAACCTCGCTTGCCTGTCTGACCGATCGACAAGATTACAACATCAAGGAGCTTTCACAGGAATTGTTCCAATTCATCCAACAGGAGTACCTGACCCTGTATAAAGAGGGCGCTCAACAACAGTTAAACCGCTACAACGAACTTTTGTTTTGGAAAGGGGAAGAAAAACCATTTCTCATCGATGGTATCCGGAAAATCGGAATCATTCAACAGGTATCTAGTGAGGGGAAACTATGCATTCTCCTTGAAGACACCCTTCGCGAATTTGATATCAAAGAAATTACACATCTTATTACTTAATCTTTACAAAAAAAGGATAGCCCATTTTAGAATTGTCAAACCTTTGTTCTAAATTTGTCAACGGCGTGATTAAACCTTTATTTACGCGAAGAATCAAAGACAATAACACACTGCAATCATTGTAGCGGAAAAAGGAAAGAATAAATTAAATTCGGATGAAAAAGTTAATACTGTTAATGACTGCAGTAATTTTCGCAGTTACGGGAGCATTCGCTCAGATTCACAAACCTGTAAAATGGACTGTGGCCAGCAAAAAGTTAAATAACAAAGAAGCTGTAGTTTATGTAAAAGCTACAATCCAAAATGGATGGCACATTTATTCACAAAATGTGAAAGATGGCGGGCCAATTCCAACTTCTTTTACATTCGCTAAAGCTGCCGATTATGCACTGGTCGGTAAAACTGCAGAGCCAAAACCAAAAGTAAAACACGAGGATGTATTTAAGATGGATGTTGGTTATTTTACAAACGAGGTAATTTTTCAGCAAAAAGTGACTTTAAATAAAGGAACAGCTACAGTTAAAGGTACTGTCGAATGGCAAGCATGTGATGCCTCACAATGTCTTCCTCCTGACGAATATGCTTTTGCTGTGACAATCAAATAGTAAAAATGATTCTACACGGATAAATAAATAAGGCGATTCTCATCGCCTTTTTTTATTTTTGACCATAACATCAGAAATTCATACGCATGTTAAAAAACACATTCATTCTACTTCTAATTGCTTTTTTCAGTCTTTCTTTAACGACAACAACTTTTGCATCTGTACAAGATAGCTTAATGAGTACGGAAGGACTTCAATTTGAATCCTCACCCGACACTTCAACAGCTGCTGAAGCAATTCCCGAGGACCTAAATTTTACCGCTTCCCCCGACACAACAATCAGTCAAGACAGCAGCAAAATAGCTCCAGCTAAAACAGCGCTATCTTCCGATAGTCAAGAAGCTGGCAAAAAGTCACTTTGGAGCATTTTTATTGCCGGATTAGTCGGCGGTTTTGCTGCGCTACTGATGCCTTGTATATTCCCAATGCTTCCCCTTACAGTGAGCTATTTTACAAAACAGGCTGGAAGCCGAGCAAGTGGAATTAGTAAAGCTCTCCTCTATGGTCTCTTCATTATCGTGATTTATGTCGCTTTAGGGATGATCATTACGATTGCCTTCGGCTCGGACGCCTTAAATGCATTATCAACGAATGGGATATTTAATTTCCTCTTCTTCCTGTTGTTGGTTGTTTTTGCTGCGTCCTTTTTTGGTGCTTTTGAAATCACGTTACCGAGTTCTTTCGTCAATAAAATGGATGCCAAATCCGACAAAGGCGGTCTTGTAGGACTTTTCTTTATGGCATTCAGCCTTTCACTGGTCTCGTTCTCTTGTACTGGCCCCATTATTGGCACCTTATTGGTCGAAGCGGCCTCAAAAGGAGAACGATTAGGTCCAGCAGTTGGTATGCTCGGCTTTTCGATCGCACTTGCGATTCCTTTCGGATTATTTGCCATGTTCCCTTCGATGCTAAAATCTCTACCAAAATCTGGCGGATGGCTAAACTCGGTAAAGGTAGTACTTGGCTTCTTAGAACTTGCACTTGCACTAAAATTCCTGTCGAATGTAGATTTGGCTTACCACTGGAATTGGCTGGATCGAGAAGTGTTCTTATCGCTATGGATTGCCATCTTTAGCATGATGGGCTTATATCTTATTGGAAAGATTAAGTTTTCACATGACAGCGAATTAAAATTCCTCTCCGTACCAAGAACCATTCTAGCTATCATTGTATTCTCGTTCGTTGTCTATATGGTACCGGGACTATGGGGGGCTCCCCTAAAATCTATTTCAGCGTTCTTGCCACCTTCGGCAACACAGGACTTTGACCTGTCGGCTGGAATAGCAGCTGCTCCTACACATACTGATGGTAAAGTCAAAAAATACGCCGAAATTTTTCACGAACGCGGTACACCAAAAGGATTTGATCCATACTACGATTATGAAGAGGCCCTTGCCGCTTCTAAAGAACAAAATAAACCAGTATTGATAGATTTCACCGGCTGGAACTGTGTAAACTGCCGGAAAATGGAAGCAAATGTCTGGACTGACCCTGCCGTTGCCAAACTATTGAAAGAAGAATTTATTATGGCTGAATTATTTGTTGATGATAAAACAGAATTACCTGCAAACGAACAATTTGTTTCAAAATATAGTGGAAAAAAAATCAAAACTATTGGGAATAAAAACAGTGATTTTCAAGCCTCAGCTTTCGACAGCAATTCACAACCTCTATATGTCATTGTAGATGCATCAGGGGCAGTTTTAGTTCCAAAAACAGGTGCAAATTATAACGTTTCAGAGTATACCAGTTTTTTGCAAAGTGGAATTGATGCTTTTAAGGCAAAGAAATAGTCCACCTACAATAAATAGCTATTCAGGCGCAACGATAAATAAGGCGATTATTAAATTTGCATTATCTTTTATGCAAGCTTAGATGAATTGCACTATAAAAAGCTATTGCTTATTTGTAATCACGTTATTCGCGATTTCTAATAACGGAAATATAATTGTATATACGCTTAAAAATAGCTAAGTTTGAGTACGTATGAGTAACATTAAAAAAATTGCTGTTTTGACATCTGGAGGAGATGCTCCAGGAATGAATGCTGGTATCCGCGCTGTTGTTAGAGCGGGCATCTACAATAATCTTGAGGTATTTGGGGTACGCAGAGGCTATGATGGTCTAGTTAATGGTGAGATTATCCCTATGGATGCTAAATCTGTAGCCAATATCATACAACGTGGTGGTACCATCTTAAAAACTGCCCGTAGCGAGGCCTTCAAAACTATTGAAGGACGTAAACAGGCGTATGAAAATTTACGCAGCCACGGTATTGATGCCATGGTTGTCATCGGTGGCGATGGTACATTTACCGGAGCATCCAAATTTATCGAAGAATTCGATTTTCCCATCATCGGCCTTCCAGGTACAATTGACAACGATTTGGCCGGTACAGACTTTACGATCGGTTATGATACCGCCATTAATACAGTTATTCAAGCCGTAGACAAAATCCGTGATACAGCAGAATCTCATGACCGACTTTTTGTGATTGAAGTAATGGGCCGTGACTCTGGTCTTATCGCAGTCCGTTCAGGTATTAGTACCGGCGCGGAAGCTGTTCTGGTTCCTGAGTTTGAGGTCGACTATGATGCCATCATGAAAAGGCTTGACAAAACACGTAAAAATAAATCTTCCCGTATCATCATTGTCGCTGAAGGTGACAAGGAAGGCGGAATGGTTGTTTCGGAAAAAATCAAGGAAAATTTCCCGCATTATGACGTTAGATTATCTATCTTAGGTCACATTCAGCGTGGTGGAAGTCCAACATGTATGGATCGTGTATTGGCGAGCAGACTTGGCGTTGCAGCAGTAGAAGCACTACTTAAAGGTCGCAGGGGGGAAATGGCAGGACTCATCTGCAGTGAAGTAAGATTCACTCCTTTCAAAAGTGCCATTAAACATAATGTAAAAATGAATGAAGATTTACTCCGTATCATTGAGATACTCTCTTTGTAAATCACATATACCTACTTCAGGTAATAATAAAAACGAGTATACACCGCAATGTATACTCGTTTTTTTATTTGAGAAACTAACATGCTCTCCGATAAACTGTCAAAATATTATTTAAGCAAATTTTTCAGGTATTCTTCAGATACCGGTGGCAATTGAATAACCTGTCCCGTTTTTGCCATTGAATCAGCAAAATGATTCGTGCTACTGATAGCCTGCTCATAGGCTTTGATTACCGGTTCAGATATATGCAGCACTTTAGGATCCTTAAGATCAACACGATATTGATTGTTTTCCAATCTAACATGCTGGTAAAAACGATATGCTGCAGCTTTCAATAAACCTAGTTCTTCCTGCGACAATTCATCGATTCTGGCATTAGGTGGGAGTGTAACATCAATAAAGGTCGTATCCATAGCCAATTTATCAATAGAATGGTCCAAAGGAACCGCATGCAGTGCCTCCAAGTTGACAACAGGAATTCCTTTATTCCGATCGCCACGACAAGAAATAAGCATAGTTCCCAAAAATACACTCCAAATTATTGTTTTATTCATCGCTAAAATTTATAATTGTCCTCGCTTCAAAAATGGATACCCTTCCATGCTTCTACAGACAAAAAACCTCAAATACCCTATATTTCTGTGCTAAATAAGCTGGAAAGATTCATCAGTTCTCCCTTTGTCATAAATGAAGATAAAGTTAGCAAATTCGTCCTACTTTACCGTCAATAACGACAATATACAATGGTAAAAGCTATAATAGGAAAAACCAAAAAGAGCCCCTAAAATATAAGCTCAATTTACATTTGCTTAGATTTAGGGGCTATCCAAGTGCCTAAAGGCAAAAAAAATAGTTTATTTTAGCAATTCAGCTAATTTTGCTTCCAAAGCTTCACCTCTTAAGTTTGAAGCGACAATTTTACCTGACGGATCAATTAAGAAATTTTGGGGAATACCACGCACCTCATATAATTTCACCGGGGCCGATTTCCAGCCTTGTAAATCCGAAACATGAGGCCACTGTTGCAAGTTATCATCATGGATGGCTTTAATCCAAGCATCTTTTTTACCTGGATTGTCTAAAGAAACGCCAAACACGGTAAATCCTTTATCTTTGAACTTATTGAATGCGGCAACGACATTAGGGTTCTCATGACGGCAAGGACCACACCAGCTTGCCCAAAAATCCAATAGAACATACTTACCTCTCAAAGAAGATAAAGAAATATTCTTACCTGTTGTATCTGGCAACGTAAAGTCTGGTGCGACCGAACCAACAGCAACCGCTTTGAGTTTCTGAATACGCTCCGCCAGCTCTTTCCCTTTTTCAGAGTTTTTCAATTCAGGAGACAACTTTTCAAAGGAAGTCACATATTCATTGACGTTCTCACCACTAACATTCTCTGATAGCAAATCCAAGGTATACCAGCTCTTTGGATTTTTGTTGATAAACTCAGCATCTGCTTTTTCCATTTTTTCGGAAATCTCACCAGCCTGTTTCTGCAAGCCTTCAATGAATTTAGGATCCTGTTTTTGAGCTTCCGAAGCAGCGTAATATTGTTGGTTCAAAGCTTCGAATGCATCCGTATGAGGCTTTACAAATGCCTTATACTGCGTCAGATCATCATTGAGAGCCGTACCCGATATCGTTGCATTTTTGAACCCTTTGGTTGCATCAACTTTGATAACTCCTTTAGAAAGATACAACTGTGCAGTTTCAGGTTGTTTTTGACTATTTCTAAGTTCGGCAAAAGATAAACCCTCTGGCGAATAGATCATCATACCTTTAGTTGGTGAAGCCACCTGCCCGTTGAACTTAAACTCACCTTTTACGACCGTTGCAGAATCTGTTTGACGAGTTCCATTAGCGGCATATTGCATAAACACTTTAGCTTTGTCCGAAGTTGTGCTTACTTTTCCTGTAACTGTGTAGCTTTCTTGCGCCATTAATAAGGCTGGTAAAAAGCTTAAACCCATAAATATTCCCTTTTTCATAATTATATACTTCCCATAAATGTAAAACATTTCCGTTTTACTGTCGTCCTATTTAACATTATTTAGCAAAGTTGTTACCAACGTCCAGAAGCACCGCCACCGCCAAAATCGCCACCGCCGAAGCCACCAAATCCACCGCCAGAACCACCACCGAAGCCGCCGCCGCCACCTCGGCCGCCACCGCCACCAAGACCATTCAACAATGTCCACCAAAAGATATCAGAAGCACCACGGCCATTCATCACACGGCCGCCACCGCCACCACCTCGGCCGCCGCGATTGGAAAAAATAACAATCAAGACTATCACAATAATAATGACAAACATGACCGAACCGGATCCTTTTCCATTCGGTTGTTTTGGATCGGCTTTGTATTCGCCCTTTGTATAAGAAATTAAGGAATTAGTAGCATCGTCTACGCCTTTATAATAATCTCCCTGACGGAAGGCCGGTTTAATATCATTCTCAATAATGCGATAGGCTATGGCGTCGGGAACTGCTCCTTCTATACCATACCCTGTTTGAATAGTCACTGCACGATCTCCCAGGGCTACTAACAATAAAATACCGTTATTATACTTTTTATTACCAATACCCCACTTCTTCGCTAAACGGACCGCATAGTCGGAAATATCATAGCCCCCGGTAGAATTCATCATGACCACGGCAATTTGCGTCGACGCAGAATCCTCAAATGCAACTAGCTTCTGTTCCAACAATTGCTTTTGGCTTGCTGTCAAGGTATTTGTATAGTCATTGACAAGCTTATTTGACGTTTCTGGGAAATCTTGTCCTAATACTGTGGCTACGGACAGTATACAAAGCAACATAGCCATAGCAGGGATTCGAATCCGAGAAAATAATTTCAATATAAATTTCATCCTATTATTTTCTTTTATTCATTTTTTACGCGCCTTTAGCAGTCTAAACGCTGTTTCCGGCGACCGATGATTACCCGAGCTCGTGTTTTCATCAGTATTTTATCAATTAATCAGTGAAACAGTCAAAAGCAATCCAAGCTGTTTCTAGTTAGGCTTTCGCATTAACGGTCTCCAAAAACAATATCATTGGGAAGCTCATTAATATCATCATGTTCCCGTGGAAAGAATTTGGCCAGCTGTTTGCCGGCATGTTCGATCCCTTTGACCAAGCCCTCAACGATACGGTCTATCCTAAATTCGGCAACCATAAGATCTTTGGTACTATTCCAAAAATCACTTTCTACACGCTGATGAATACCTTTATCGCCAATAATAGAGAATTTATGATCTTCCAGCGCGATATAGATAAGAACGCCATTTTTTAATGCTGTCTTGTGCATTCCTAACTTAGCGAAATAATAGGTTGCACGATCGTGTACCTCGTCGGGACAGTGGTTTTCTATGACCACACGAATTTCACCAGACGTCTCATTTTCAGCCACATTAATGGCATGAACTATTTTCTCTTGTTCTTCAGAATTTAAAGCCATAGTTGATATACGTTTACACTCAAAGATCGGATCAGCAAAATTTACTCGGCATCCAAAATACCTGATGAATTAAAAACCCGATAAAAAAATGGATGATGAGCTTATACGCAAGCCGCATCATCCATCATCCCATTCATTGCTAACAAACTGCTATTAGAATGATACAGTTGGCGCTTTATCCGAACCTGGGGCCGCAGTAAATGTACCTTTTGCCTTAAATCCAAACATACCCGCCATTAAATTATTCGGGAAGCTACGTACAGTGGTATTATATTGCTGTACAGCTTCATTGTAAGATCTGCGTTCTGTTGAAATACGATTTTCAGTACCTTCCAACTGTGCTTGTAATTCCAAAAAGTTCTGATTTGCCTTCAAATCAGGATAAGCTTCAACCGAGGCCAAAAGACGACTCAATGAACCGCTGAATTCATCCTGAACTTTTTGAAACTTGGCAATATTCTCCTCAGACAAATCATCGGCATTAATCGTCACCGAAGTTGCTTTAGCTCTTGCCTCTACGACTGCCGTTAACGTGCTTTCTTCATGTTTTGCCGCTCCTTTTACAGTATTGACCAAATTTGGAACTAGATCTGCACGACGTTGATAAGCATTTTCAACTTGTGCCCATTTTCCTTTAACGTTCTCATCCTGTGAGACCATTGTATTGTAGCCACATGAGTTTAATGATACTAATGCAAACAAACCACATAGGGCGACCAAAAATCTTTTAATTTTCATTGTTCAAAGAATTAAATACTATTCAAATTATACGGTTACACTATCAAAGCATATACCAAGCTCTTACTAAGATAAGAATATTTTTATTTCCAAATCTCCAAATAACCAATATTCATTAACTTTGTCTCGGTTTTGGGATAAAAACCCAGCCCTCATACTATGCAAAAAGAAATTGAAATTGCAATACTTCCAGAAAGAATTGAGGACGATCAGTATATTCTACAGCAAGGGATCAAAGCCCTGAAAGTCCAACCTCGACAAGTCAAAGGTTATAAAATCCGTAAACGTTCCATTGATGCACGTAGTAAACAGGTTGTCTATCGAGCTCGGGTTATTTACTACATTGACGAACTGCCTGTTCCGGAAATCTACGAAAATAATTTTAAGTCCGTTAAAGACGGAAAACCTGTTATTATTATTGGCGCGGGCCCTGCCGGCCTATTTGCGGCTATCCGCTGTATTGAACGTGGGCTCAAACCAATTGTAATCGAACGCGGTAAAAAGGTCCAAGACCGTAGACGCGATCTAGCAAAGCTAAACCGGGAAGGCATCGTAAATCCCGAATCAAACTACTGTTTTGGTGAAGGCGGAGCCGGAACTTACTCCGATGGGAAACTATATACACGTTCTAATAAGAGAGGTGATGTAGACAAAGTGCTCAATCTTTTTGTCTCCCACGGTGCTACGACAGATATCCTGGTCAATGCACGACCACATATTGGCACAAATAAACTGCCACATATTATTGAAGCCATGCGTGAGAGTGTCCTTGAATTTGGGGGCGAATTCCATTTTGACCAACGTGTCGACGATATTTTAGAATCTTTCGGTCAAGTGCGCGGTGTCAAGTTAGCCAGCGGAGAAGAAATTAAGGCCGATCACGTCATCGTCGCAACAGGACACTCTGCACGGGACATGTTTGAACTTTTTCACCGTAATAACTGGCTGATCGAAGCCAAAGCCTTTGCTTTAGGTGTCCGCATCGAACATCCGCAGTCAATCATTGATCAGGCGCAATACCATTGCCAGGTAAGAAGCGAACATTTGCCGCCGGCATATTATAGTTTGGTTGAACAGGTTAATGACCGTGGGGTATTTTCATTCTGCATGTGCCCAGGTGGAGTTATTGCTCCCTGTGCAACAGATTTAGATGAAATCGTTGTCAACGGATGGTCCCCATCCAAACGAAATAATCCGCACGCCAATTCAGGCACCGTTATTCAGATTAACCTCGAGGACGTTGCCAACGCACATAAGGATCCATTTGCATTGCTTAATTTTCAGAAAGAGATCGAGCGAACGGCCTTTGCCGTAGGTGGCGGAAAACTCGTTGCTCCGGCGCAACGCATGGTCGACTTTGTCGAAGGACGTGTGTCTATGGATCTGCCGGAAAACTCGTACAAACCGGGAACGGCCTCTGCAGATCTCACCGAAGTACTACCTGCTTTTGTTCACGATGCATTACGCGGTGCATTGCCAATCTTTGGCAAAAAGATGAAAGGGTACTATACCAATGAAGCCATTTTAGTTGGTGTAGAGTCACGTACATCTTCACCGATTCGGATCCCTAGAAATAAAGAAGATTTACAACACCCTCAGGTCAAAGGACTTTACCCTTGTGGTGAAGGTGCAGGGTATGCTGGAGGTATCATTTCAGCGGCTATAGACGGTATTAATTGTGTCGATGCGATCAATTTAAGTTAACATTTTTTGCTTTTTCTCTTGCAGAATACGAATAAATGCCTTACTTTTGTAGCATCAACGCGAAAGTAGCTCAGTTGGTAGAGCACAACCTTGCCAAGGTTGGGGTCGCGAGTTCGAATCTCGTCTTTCGCTCAAAAAAAGCTTCCAAAATTTGGAAGCTTTTTCTTTTTAAATCAAGATCATGCTTTCTTTCTTTCCAGTGCCATAACGGACCCATTGAAAAAAGACAGCAATCCGACGAGTACCACAATAAATCCTGCTATAATAAAAGCTGTAGCAACACCGATAGCATCTGCAATAAACCCTGTAAAAAGAAGACCTATCATACTTGGTAAAATTGCTATGCTAAAATAGAGCGAAAATACCCGTCCCAACATCTCTGCAGACACTTGCTCCTGGATAATCGCCATAAAAGATGCCGAGAAAATAGACATTGAGACTCCACCGATTCCCGTCATAATAACAAATGGAATAAACCAACTTGAGGGAAACCAGCCGGATATCGCAAAGGTAACTCCCAAGGCAATATGCATGCTATTGACCAGTACGACTTTCGAAACAGATACCTTTGCCAGCCCCAAAAAGCTTCCGCCGACCAGCATCCCGACGCCCCAGATAATTTCAATCACACTCATTTCCCATTTCCCTCCTCCGTAATGACCGATTGTCAGCAAAGAAAACATAATGGCAACGGGCATAATACAAAATGTTGCTACCATAGCATATAAAAAGAGCATCCCCAGGCCTTTATTTTGATAAATAGCGTTCATCCCTTCTTTAAGTTCCTTTAAGACCACAGGGATGGAAGGCTTGTTACCAGATGTTGGCAGATGCGGAATCGTCACAAAAAACAAAGAAGCAATGGCCACAACAGCCCCCACAACGTCTAGGTACAAAACACGTGCGATGGGAAAATAAGTAATTGCCAAGGTACCCAAGGCCGGTCCCGCGATGCTGCTTACCGACTGGAGCATCTGGTTTATCCCCGATACCCGCAACAGCTTGTCCTCAGGCACCAAAAGCGGTGCGATAGCTTGCATTGCTGGTGTATGGAATGCTGATCCAATGGATCGGCAGGCCATCAATAAATAGATGAGAAACATATTGGTACCGTCACTTTTCAATACAAATGTCATTCCCAGTGTACAAAGTGCAATAAAACCGTCTGCAAAGATCATCACTTTCATTCTATTCCAGCGATCAATGAATACTCCCGCAAAAGGGCCAATAATTGCTTGGGGCAGTAAACCTGCAATAGCGGCAAAAGCCAATACCTCCGCAGATTTATGTGTCAAACTCAACCATATCATAATTGAAAAATTGACAGCAGAACTGGACAACAGGGAAATAAATTGTCCTATCCATATATAACTATAGGTACGAAACCAGTTATTCTTTTCCATGAAATTTTAATTAAATACAACCTGCAACTGGCTATGAACAACCAGCACATTATTATAAAGTTCGCAAAACAGCGCTATTCAATAAAAAGAATATAAACATGAAACCGAAGGTAATATAGAAAAATAAATACCCGATATCAGGAAAAACTCCTGTTATTTAAATAGACAAACTTGACTAGAAAAAAGCGAGCACGCTATAAAACCCAAGGTTTATAAGCGTAAGTTGTATATAGAGATTTGTACATCGTATTACAAACCTACAAAATATCCTGTGAATCCCTATTGTTGATGTAAAAAAATATGGCGTTTACCTCATCGATAAACGCCATATTTAAAAAGCTATATAATCCAATATGGATTTAATTTGTTCTTAGGCTTTCCTCTACAAGCTCTTCAACATATTTGCGAACAACTTCATTAGAGAAACGTGTAGTTACGTCAAATGCAAATGCGTGTACCAACAAGATACGGGCAGATTCTTCACCAATTCCTCTTGCTCTCAAATAAAATAGTGCTTCATTATCAAACTGACCGATGGTACATCCGTGGGAACATTTTACGTCATCCGCAAAAATCTCCAATTGCGGTTTGGTATAGACCGCCGAATTGTCCGACATCAACATATTATTGTTCTGTTGAAAAGCATTCGTTTTTTGAGCATCCTCGCGCACAAAGATTTTTCCATTGAAAACCGCAACGGACTTGTCCTGTGTAATATTTTTATACCATTCGTAAGACTCACAATGTGGCTTAAGGTGGTCTACGATGGTATGATTATCAACCAATTGATCAGCAGCCGTTAAGTTGATTCCATATAAATGGCTTTCCACATGCTCTGCATCCAGGCGAACATTGATATTGTTACGGATAAACGAAGCGCCAGGAAAATTACAGTTGTAATTATTGTAAAGGCTATATTTTTCTTGGTATACCTCTGTATGATTAAAGTAACGGCTTACAGATTCTGCGAGCTGCAAATAATAATGTTGTACTTTAGCGTTCTCTTTGACGATAATCTCAGAAACCTTATTGTGTACATTATTTGCGGTACCTTCTGCAGTGATAAAACTTTCGATCAATTCAAGTTCTGCATTTGGCTCGACAACAATCAAATTACGTGTTTGTGCAAAGAAATCCTCTTTCCCTGTAGCGACATGAATAATCTGTATTGGTTTATCAAGTACAACTCCCTTTTTCAAATGGATAAAAACACCATTGGTAAAAGCAGCCGTATTCAATGCGACCATAATATTGTCTGACTTATCCGCATATTTAGCAAAATGGGCCTCAAATGCCGGCTCTGAATCAGCTTCATCCATTGGAATAACCGACAGTCCCTTCACATTTTCTAATTCACTTACTGCTAATACATACTGACCATTCACCAAGATAATGCGGTAGGCATCCAACTGAGGAATTTCACCTGCACTAAAGTCTAAGCCTTCGATATCCACATCGACATCAAGCGCATAAGGCTTATTGATAATACTGTGGATGTTTGTATATTTCCATTCTTCATTCTTAACGGTGGGAAAGCCTGCTGCTTCGAAACGCTCGAATGCAAGTTGGCGGGCTTCCACGAAAAACGAAGGTTCGCCTGACACGCCTTGCTCTTTGAAAGCTCCCAACACTTGTTGAAGTAATGATTCTGAAACTAATGTACTCATGTTATTTTTTAATCAAATCGCCAAAATTCTCTTCTAATCCTATTTACTCAGATAAAAGATTAGGCGTTTTGTGTATCATATTCTTTTAACCAATCGTATCCTTTTTCTTCAAGCTCCAAAGCCAATTCTTTAGGTCCCGATTTCACGATACGGCCATTGTACAATACGTGAACAAAATCTGGAACGATATAATCCAACAAACGTTGGTAGTGTGTAATAACAATAAAAGCATTGTCTTTAGAACGTAATTCATTCACACCATTGGCAACGATACGAAGTGCATCGATATCCAAACCAGAATCTGTCTCATCCAAAATAGATAATTTCGGGTTCAACATCGCCAATTGAAAAATTTCGTTACGCTTTTTCTCACCACCGGAGAATCCTTCATTTAAGGAACGGTTCGCCAAATTAGCTGAAAACTCAACTAATTTTTGCTTGTCTTTCACCATCTGTAAAAATTCCTTCGCTTCCATTGGCGGAAGGCCTTTATACTCACGAATATCATTTACAGCTGTTTTCAAGAAATTGATATTCGATACGCCCGGAATCTCAACAGGATATTGAAAAGCCAAAAACAGCCCTTCACGTGCGCGGTCCTCAGGGGAAAGATCCAATAAATCTACACCGTCCAATAATGCAGAACCTTCACTTACTTCATATGATTCACGTCCTGCCAATACATTACCTAATGTACTTTTACCAGCACCATTCGGTCCCATAATCGCATGAACTTCTCCAGCTTTTACTTCTAGGTTTAACCCTTTTAATATTTGTTTGTCTTCTACAGACGCATGTAAATTTTTAATGCTTAACATTTTATTCGTATTGAGTATGGTGTAATGTAGCGTCTGCTACATTCCCAATGATTTTTTATCTATCCTACTGAACCTTCTAATGAAATTGCCAATAATTTTTGAGCTTCTACTGCAAACTCCATTGGCAATTGATTTAATACTTCTTTTGCATAACCGTTGACAATTAAACCAACAGCTTTCTCAGAATCTATACCACGTTGATTCAAATAGAACACTTGGTCCTCACCGATTTTGGAAGTAGTCGCCTCATGCTCTAATTTGGCCGTCTTATTTCTATTTTCGATATAAGGGAATGTATGTGCCCCACATTTATCACCGATCAATAAGGAGTCACATTGCGTAAAGTTACGTGAGTTGTCGGCATTTGGACCGATTTTCACTAAACCTCTATAACTGTTATGGCTCTTACCAGCAGAGATACCTTTAGAAATAATTTTAGATTTCGTGTTTTTACCCAAATGCACCATCTTAGTTCCTGTATCAGCTACCTGATGATTACGCGTCATGGCTACAGAATAAAACTCGCCAATAGAGTTATCACCCTTTAAAATCACACCCGGGTATTTCCATGTAATTGCAGAGCCCGTTTCTACTTGGGTCCAGGAGATTTTACTGTTATCGCCCTTACAGATTCCACGCTTCGTTACAAAGTTATATATCCCACCTTTCCCATCTTTATCACCAGGGTACCAGTTTTGAACGGTAGAATATTTAATATCAGCATCGCGTTCAGCAATCAATTCAACCACTGCAGCATGCAGCTGGTTTTCATCACGCATAGGTGCAGTACATCCCTCCAAATAAGAAACATAAGCCCCCTCATCCGCAATGATCAACGTGCGTTCGAATTGCCCTGTATTCTGTGCATTGATACGGAAATAGGTAGACAATTCCATTGGACATCTAACGCCTTTTGGAACGTAAACAAAGGATCCATCCGAAAACACTGCAGAATTTAATGCTGCATAAATGTTATCTGTCTGCGGAACCACTGTGCCCAAATATTTTTTCACCAGGTCAGGATGCTCTTGCACAGCCTCACCAAATGAACAGAAAATAACTCCTTGCTCTTTTAATTTCTCACGAAACGTTGTTTTTACAGATACCGAATCGAAGACAGCATCTACAGCCACAACTCCCGCCAATATTTTTTGCTCATCCAAAGGAATCCCCAATTTTTCAAAGGTAGCAATCAACTCCGGGTCAACCTCATCCATCGAATTAAGCTGTGGTTTTGCTTTTGGGGCTGCATAGTAAGAAATCTCTTGAAAATCAATTTCAGGAGCCTTAAAATTTTGCCAAGTAGGCATTCTCAACGTCAAGAAATGACGAAAAGCTTTCAATCTCCATTCCAATAGCCATTCAGGTTCATTCTTTTTGGCCGAAATAAAACGAACCGTATCCTCAGTAAGGCCTTTGGCTGCAATTTCCATTTCGATATCTGTCGTGAACCCGTATTTATATTCTTCGAGCTCCAGCTCTTTTAACAAATCGTCGTCTTTAGTACTCATATTGCGCTCTCACGGTTTAACTAATTTGGGAGGGCTTTACCTCCGCTACTATCGAACTGCAAAGTTACAATTTCAAAGCCAATAAAACAGCATTTTATATAGCCTTACGAAGCTATTTTTAATAAAAAAATGACATTTATCACTCCATTTCATTAAAATGAGCACATTTCAATCGATTATGACAGTCAAATGATTTTAAATCGATTAAATTTATAATAAAGCTCATTCAATATAAACAAAATCTATTAATCATCAATAATTTTGTATATTTTTAAATTTCCAAATATAATTTTGTATATTTACAAATACTATTGATTATTAAGACTTAAGATATGCCCTTTGCACCGGACAAAACAGATTTAAAAATTCTTAAACTATTACAAGAGAATGGTCGTATAACTAATTTGCAGCTTGCATCTAGCATCGGACTATCTCCCGCACCGACTTTAGAACGTGTGCGTAAACTGGAAAACTCAGGCTTTATAAAAAGTTACCATGCTTTTGTTGACGAGGAAAAACTGGGTCTTGGAATCAAATCATTCATCCAAATCTCACTTGACTTCCATACACATAATGCAATCCCTGAGTTTGTCGCAGCCGTAAAAATGATACCTGAGGTAACCGAGTGCCATCACGTAACTGGAAATTGCGATTTCATCCTCAAAGTTTATGTAAAAGACATCAAAGCTTATGAAGGTGTTATCATGGAAAAAATCTCCAAAATACCTTTTGTGAAGACTTTCCAAACCATGATGATTATGTCAACAAGCAAAAAAGAGCCTATTATTCCATTAGAATACTAAGCGCGAAAATAGGCCGAATTAAAAACATCACTTTTTACCAGGATCTTACTTTGGAGCATCCTCGTTCAAGGAGAAAATCTCTGGTAATGATGTTTTACCTAGAACCACCGCCCCGACTCTACTCTAAGTTAAAATAAGTCATCACGAGCTCAGACCAAACGCCAATCGATTGGGGTTTTATCATGAGCTATTAAGTATTGGTTTGCACGTGAGAAATGCTTACTACCAAAGAAACCACGATAGACAGACAGCGGCGAAGGATGCACTGCTGTTAAAATAAGATGTTTCTTTGCATCAATGAGCGCACTTTTCTTTTGCGCGTAACTTCCCCACAATAGAAACACCACGTGCTCGCAACGCTCCGAAATCGCATGAATAATGCTGTCCGTAAAAATCTCCCAACCTCTTTTCTGATGCGAACCTGCCAAATGCGCCCGTACAGTCAATGTTGCGTTTAGCAACAACACCCCCTGTTTGGCCCAGGAGGTCAAATCACCAGAACGCGGCTCGACAAACCCGGGGATATCGTCTTGTAACTCCTTAAAAATATTTTTCAAAGATGGTGGCAGTGCAATCCCTTCCGGCACAGAGAATGACAGACCGTGTGCCTGCCCATCATTGTGGTAAGGATCCTGCCCTAGGATGACTACTTTGACCTGATCCAACGGTGTCAGCTTAAAAGCGTTCATCACCAGATTTGCCGACGGAAACACTTTCGTCTGTTGTCGCTCTTCCTGTACAAAAGTAGACAGCTGTTTCATATAAGGCTGACCGAACAAAGGCTTTAACACAGGAGCCCAAGAATCATCGTATTGTTTTTCCATAATTCAAACATAGATAAAGTTGGGTATAAAGACAAAGTGTACAAAAAGAAAATTAGGAGAACCGCTCCCCTGCATAAGCACATCCAGCTTTCGGAAAAACACATTTTTACAAAATAAGCACTTGAACCTTTGCTTAAACGGTGAAATTAACGGATATTTGCAGAATCAAATTGAATACAAATATTTTAAACAAAGATTTATGTCAAATCTCGTTAGAATCATTATTTGCAGTGCATTGCTTATCGGAACAGTTGCCTTATTCTGGACTGGGAATTGGGGATGGGGAATCTTAGGTATCTTGATCACGATCTTAGGTTTTGTCACTGTATTTTTTCATGAATATATGCTGATTGCGCAATGGTATATGCGCAAACAAAATATGGCCGCAGCTGAAAAATGGCTGGGCAAAATCACGAACTACGAAAAGCAATTGATCCCACAGCAACACGGTTACTACAACATGCTGATCGGACTGATCGAATCGCAACGTGCTCCTATGCAATCTGAAAAATATTTCAAGAAAGCATTGGCATTGGGTTTACACATGGACCACAACATCGCTCTGGCAAAATTAAGCCTAGCAGGCGTAGCAATGGCAAAGCGCAATAAGCGGGAAGCGGAGAAACTTCTTCAAGAAGCAAAAAAAGCAGATAAGAATAAATTATTAGCTGATCAGATCAAAATGATGAAAGATCAGATGGGAATGATGGACAAACAACAGATCCGATATAATCGATAATAGCTATAAAGGAAAAAAAGGTCGTTGGAATTATCACCCAACGACCTTTTTTGTCTTAACCGCAACGTATTTATTTCTTTAATGGAATTGACACTTCCTGAAATTCACCCTCTTCCGCACTACTTTCGAATACAAGCTTAATCATCGCCGGCTTATCAGATTTCTTCCAATCCTTTACCACGACCTGTATATCGACTGGCTTATCTTCTTCTAGCAAATAGTGCAGATAATTCTGTTTATCTGCAAATTTAACCAAAACATTTCCCATCTGAATCGTTGAAAAAAAATGGGACTGTTTCTTCTGATCCAACACTTGTGTAGAGAAGGTATTCATTTTATATTCCCGAGGATCGGTACTATAAGATATAGCAAACAAATTGATCACCAATTCATTCTTAGGCTCATCTACGTGAAATTCCTTTACATCGAATTGAATATCGTCAACAACCAGCAATGAATCTGCCGACTGAGCCTTTACAAACCCACCGCCAAGGAAGAACATCAAGACAACAACATATCTAAAAAAAACGTTCATATCATATTATATTTAAAAAAGCCACGGTCTTCGTGGCTTTAACTATTATTGTATTATTATTTCAAAATTATGCCCGCAATCGATCGGCAGACCGGATCAACTTTTCATCTTTACGCACCCCACCTAGGGCTAATGCACAAAATATAATTGAAATTGGCAACAAAAAGAATCCTACGCCAATGTTTCCTGCACCCAAAAACTGTCCTACTGTTGTAAGATGTGTACTCGCAGAGGAATACAACCATATAGCAAACAAGATAATAGCGACAATTTCAACCCAAATAAGCAAAAGCTGAACCTTACGTTTTTTAAATTTGAATATCGTGAATATTGGGAGCCCTCCTAAAAGCACAGTCGCTACAGTTTGAAGAATATAACCAAATCCACCCTCGTGTACCGGCTGACCTGCAGCAACACTATATACGCCAGTCACTTTGACATTTTTCCCCAGGCCGACCAAATCGCTATAATTAACATAGGGAAATAGAAATAAGCCGAATATAACTAATCCTGCTATTAGCAAATAAACAGTTTGGATACGTTGAATCATAGTTTAATTTTTGTATACCAACAAACTTAGATAAATTGATCTTTATATGCAATATAATTGCGATCGAAAAATAATTCCCAAGCTCTTTAAATATCAAAACAATCAGACCCCTTATTTTGTTGCATTTTTTTACATCATATCAAAGAGCTTCTTTTCGGAAAGCTTTATCTTTGCGCAAAAAAATATCATGCTATACATATACGGTGCAACCGCGCACGCTAAAACAGCGGTAGATGTGGCAGAAGATTTAGCGATTGAAATTGGTGGCCTTATTGACAAATCGCTGTTAATTGAAGACGTTTTTGACTATGAGGTTCAACTTCATCACCAAATCAAAGATGCTGAAGAAGACTTTTTCGTAGCAGTCAAGAATCCAGGTCTTCGCGAACGGATCGTCTCGGAAAATGCAGATTGGAATTTCCAAACCCTCATTCACCCCAAAGCCTATGTATCAAAAAGAGCTGAGATTGGGGAGGGTACCATTATACTCCCCGGTGCTTCTATTGCTCCAGATGTACAAATAGGCAACCATTGCATTATAGCGGGGTCCGCGGTTATCGAAAGCAACACCATTATTGAAGATTTTGTCAATATTGGCCCAAATGTCTCTGTCGGTGCAAACGTCCTGGTGGGCCGGGGTTCCGAAATTAAAGCAAACACACGCATCGAAGACGAAGAAACTATCCCCAAGGAAAGTATTATCGCTTAATTAAATACCCGCAGAATGAAATTGCAGATCGTATAATTTTTTATAGTAGCCATCAAAAGACAATAGCTCCTGGTGGGTTCCGATTTCTTTTATTTCGCCTTTATCCAACACAATAATCTTGTCCGCCTTTTGAATGGTGGACAAGCGGTGGGCGATAACAATAGACGTTCTGCCCTTCATTAAATTATCGATCGCATGCTGGATCATCTCTTCTGTCTCGGTATCCACTGAAGAAGTCGCTTCATCCAAAATAAGGATTCTAGGATCGTGGACTAATGCACGTATAAAAGAAATCAATTGCGCCTGTCCTGCAGATAAGGTTGCTCCACGTTCTTTCACGTCATAATCATATCCACCAGGAAGCCGCATAATAAAATCGTGCGCACCCACTTCTTTTGCTGCTTCGATAACCTGTTCTCTAGATATTGCAGGATCACCTAAGGTAATATTATTGATGACACTATCCGAAAAGAGAAATACATCCTGTAACACGGTCGCGATTGTATTTCTTAAATAATCAAGATCATAATCCCGAATATTAACTCCATCCAATAAAATCTCTCCTTTATTGATTTCATAGAATCGACTTAGAATATTGATGGAAGAAGATTTTCCTGCTCCGGTAGCCCCGACCAAAGCCAAGGTTTCTCCTGGATTAACCTTAAAATTAACGTCTTTCAATACCCAGTTTTCCTCATTATAAGCAAACCAAACATCGCGAAATGCAATTTCTCCGTTGATATGTGCAGGTTTCAGCGTTCCCAAATTAGGCGTTTTTTCATCCGTATCTAAGACTTCAAAAATACGTTCTGCACTTACCATACCCATCTGAAGTGTATTGAATTTATCAATAAGTTCCCGAATCGGCCTAAAGATCATATTGATGTACATGATGAAGGCTACAACTACACCTGGAGATATCACATCGCCCATAATTTGTTTGGAACCAAACCATACCAATAATCCTAGCGCAATAGCCATGATAATTTCCAGGACAGGAAAAAAGATGGAAAAGTACCAATTAGTGCGAATGTGAGCATTCCGATGCTGGGCATTAATCTCCTTAAACTTATCCATTTCCTGCTTTTCACGCGCAAAATATTGGATAATACCGACACCGGTGATGTGCTCCTGTAAAAAGGTATTTAAATTAGAAACCCATTTCCTTACATCGATAAAAGCAGATTTCATCGCCTCTTTAAACACATAGGTTGCCGCCACCATCAAAGGCATAGGGATCAAAACAATTAATGTCAGCTTCCAGTCGGAGTAAAACATAACGACCAAAATAACAACCAATTGCAATAAATCGCCGATAATCTGTATTAACCCTTCAGAGAAAATGTTAGAAAGCGTCTCTAAATCAGAGATCGTGCGCGTAATCAACTTTCCTAGCGCCGTACGGTCAAAATATTTTAAACGTAGCTGGACGATGTGATTAAATACCTGAATCCGAATATCACGAATAACGGATTGCCCAAGGGTATTTGTCATTAAGGTATGATAATATCGGATTAAAGTCTGCAAGATGACCAAGGCCAACATAGCAATCAACATCAGGGACAATCCGTTGGTATCGAAATTTAGGATATAGTTATCTAATGTATGCTGAATAAGCATCGGTAGAGCGGGGGCCACAGCGGCCAGTAATATCGTTAGAACGACCGATATCCAAAATGCAGTATGATAGGGACGCATATAGCGGCTCATTCGCTTCAACAAATTGATATCGTAGGTTTTGCCTGTTATTTTATCTTGACTCACGTTAAATTCTATATATATGGATATGCCACTTCTGTTAAATACAACCCATGTGCTGGCACGGAAACACCCGCTTTGCCACGGTTTTTGCTTTGAATTACCTCATGCATAAACGATACCGGTTTGCCTTTCAATCCTATTTCCAGCGATGTGCCCACGATGGCGCGAACCATGTTGCGCAAGAAGCGATCGGCTGTGATGTGAAAGACCAAGTGTTGTTCGGTATCCCAGACCCACTCAGCTCTACGAATATCGCAAATATTTGTAAACACCTGAGTATGAGACTTACTAAAGCATTCAAAATCCTGCTTTCCTAATAAAAATTTTGCCGCTTCATTCATTTTTTCTACATCCGGACGATCTCGCATAAAACATGAATAGGGATATATGAAAGGATCTTTATGAAAATGAAGATGATATTCGTACGATCTTTGTATAGCATCAAAACGCGCATGTGCTTCGGCCTCAACTTCAATCAAACGTTTAACGGCCACATCAAAGGGCAATAAAGCATTAAGGGAATGAATAAAACGATCTGCTTTTTGCAATATACCCACAGGAGCCGCATCAAAATGTGCATACAATTGCTTCGCATGAACACCTGTATCTGTACGACCGGCCCCAGTTGTTTCAATGGGCTCCCGCAGCAAGATTTCCAGTGCTTTATTTAGCACTTCTTGCACCGAAATGGCGTTGTTCTGAATCTGCCAACCATGATAAGCCTGCCCAAAATAGGCTATTTCCAAAAAAAAACGTCTTTTATTCATTATACGTCACAAAGGTACGTTTTTCCAAATGAGCTTTATTTCCCGACGCTATGAATTTGCCAACTTTTGCCATTATTTAATCCTTACATGACAAAACTGCCTCCTGTAAGGATCCCTTTTTCTTGATTTTTTTGACGATTTATTCGGGAAATATAGCATCCAGTTTCTCACCAGCTACCGGACAGCTTCACACTAACTTCGACATGTGAGCAGGATAACTCAACAGTGAGTCCACGTTGAATCCGCCTTTTTAAATGCTTTCATTGAAGCCGCACCTCGGCAGCAAACTAGCTGGAACTCGAACGTCTACCCTAGCTGTCCATAAGATGGGCTTAAATAGTTAGAGCATTTCGACCAGATTTTCAAAAGCCATGCCCCGTGACGCTTTCAATAGGACTGTTGCATCCGTAATCGGTTTTTCCTGGAGCTTTTCCTTTGCTTCGGCAGTTGTCTCATAAAACTCTCCACCATCGTATTTATGGGAGAAAAACTCTTTCCCGACAAAAATCTTGCGATCAGCAGGAATAGACCTTACGTTTTCGACAATCTTTTTATGTTCTTCAAATGACTCTGCCCCCAGCTCAAACATATCCCCCAATACAATCGCTTTTTTAGCTGCTTCAATAATCCGAATATTATCCAATGCAGCAGCCATGCTTGTTGCATTTGCGTTATAATAATCACAAATTAAAGTATTGTAGGCTGTTTTCATAACCTGCGAGCGATTGTTGGTAGGCGTGTATCCTTCAATACCCCGATTGATCGCCGCGGAAGAAACGCCAAAATGCAGACCTACTGCAATTGCTGCAAGAAAGTTTTCGGTATTATAAGATCCTGTTAAGTGGGTATCGACAACATAAGATTCGTCTGCACCTTTCTTTTGCCATTCAATTTGTAAAAGGGGATTTGCCCTAAGAAGCTTTCCAATCACATCATTACTTTCCGAAAAACCATAAGTGACAAAATCAGTTATCCGACGAGCAGAAGCCATCTCTTTAAGGTGGGGATTATCAGCCTGCAAAAATAATATACCTTGATGATCTTGCAGCCAATCGTACAGTTCGCCTTTGGTTTTCTTCACTCCCTCAAAAGATCCAAAACCTTCTAGATGTGCTTTACCAACGTTAGAAATCAAGCCATGTGTCGGTTCAGCAATCCCACATAAAAAAGCAATTTCCTCCAAATGATTCGCCCCCATTTCGATTATTGCAAGCTCAATGGAATCATCGATTGCCAATAATGTTAAGGGAACACCAATATGATTATTGAGATTTCCTTTTGTTGCATATGCCTTGTACTTCTGTGACACAACGGCGTACAATAGTTCCTTCGTAGTCGTTTTCCCATTGGTCCCTGTTACCCCGACAATTGGAATATGCAGCTGATGCCTATGGTAATTTGCCAGTTGCTGCAGTGCTTTTAGCACATCGCCAACAAGAATATATGCTTCTCCTTTTTGATAAGCCTCTTCATCAATAACAACATATTTAGCCCCCATTTCGAGTGCTTTCTCAGCGAAAGCATTGCCATTGAAATTGGCTCCTTTTAGTGCAAAAAATATACTATCCTTTTCAATTTTACGTGTATCCGTCGTAATATTCGGATACTGTTTATAAATCTGATAGAGTGATTGGATATCCATGTTGAGAAATTTGTTGAACAAACTTAGAGAAATTGCTTTTTATATGCAATACAATTAATCCTCGTATAAACAATATGTGATTCTTCTGTGTTATAATCATCTTTTAAAATCAATTTAACTTAGCAGAATGCATTTCATTCTGAAGTATGTTCATTGCGCAAGGACATTTTTCTCGGTTGTTTTCCGGATCTTATTCGGATCTCATTCGTACTCGCTTCGGATTATCAATAAATATAACCAGACTCGAACCAAATCTTGAGCAATATATTACCAGGGATTGTCTGGTCATATATTGGTCAAAGATGGCACTGATCCTCTTCACGCCCGAGCGTGGTACGAACAAGGTACGAATCAGAAGCAAACGTTACCGATAACGTTTGCGCATTTATTTTGACGGATTTCCTTTAAGGAAGGCTTTAATATTGGTAATTTCATTGACCAATTAAACAATTTGGAATGCGGACGATCATACTTTCCTTTTTTTTAATTCCTTTCTTTCTTTTTGCTGCAGAAGTAAAGAGTTATGATTTTGTCGTGGCCAATTTTCCAAAACTTATTGCAAACAAAGGCTGGCACAACTGGGACAAAGATTCTAATGGGAAAACAGCTTATTTCGCAGAATATAAAAACAAAGGCGCAGGCTCAGTGTCACAAAATCGTGTCAAATGGAGTCTCCTATTGGCAGATCGAGAGACCGATAGCCTTAATTTTCAACGTGTATTCAAGGATTGGGCACCAAACCTTACATTTGATCGATAAATAATGACCGGTAACGATTGCATAAGTTTTTCATCCAAGTTAGGGGCAAAGAATGTACAATTGCTTTTACAAATAACCATTTTTAAACCAAAATGTAAAAAATGAATTCGTTTAAAAAGCACTATTCCCGTACATTGAAATCTGCTCTTGGATTGCTTCTCGTGCTACCACAGCTGTGTAAGGCCCAAGAGCCTGCTCGTCCTATCGTACAACAAGTCAATTTTAAGAAAGATACATTAAATATCGGCAATTATGGCGCTAAAGGTGACGGCCAATTTCTAAACACAACGACTATTAACCAAACGATACGTACATGTAGCGAGCGCGGAGGTGGCGTGGTATCGATCCCCGCAGGAATTTGGCTAACTGGTCCTATTGAAATGCAGAGCAATGTAAATTTACACCTAAAACGAGATGCTGTCCTGCTGTTTACCAAAGATTTTGATCAATACAAATTGGTTGAATCAAATTGGGAGGGCGAACCGGCATGGCGCAATCAAAATCCTATATCAGGTAAGAACCTAAATAATATTGCAATTACGGGCGAAGGTATTATCGACGGTAATGGAGGTGCCTGGCGGATGGTTAAAAAAAGTAAACTTACAACCTCTCAATGGAACAACCTTGTTGCATCCGGCGGCACGGTGGATACTGATAAGGAAGTCTGGTATCCTTCAGCAAGTTCACTTAAAGGTTCAAAAGAAAAGAAAGCGGGGATAATCCGCCCCGGTACGACGGTCGAAGACTTTAAAGATGTTAAAGATTTTTTACGACCCAATCTTTTGGTATTTACAAACTGTAAGAAAGTCTTGCTAGAAGGAGTTACGATTCAAAACTCTCCAGCCTGGAATATACATCCCCTATTATGTGAGGACCTGACATTACGTAAGGTATCTGTCCGCAACCCTTGGTATGGTCAGAATGGCGATGGTGTAGATGTTGAATCCTGTAAGAATGTACTTATAGAAGATTGTACATTTGATGTTGGTGATGATGGTATATGCATAAAGTCTGGTCGTGATAAAGCTGGTCGTGAGCGTGGCAAACCAACCGAAAATGTCATTGTTCGCAATAATGTTGTGTATCATGCACATGGTGGGTTTGTAATTGGGAGCGAAATGAGCGGTGGTGCCCGTAATATTTGGGTGGAAGACTGCTCGTTTATCGGGACTGATATCGGACTTCGCTTTAAAACGACAAGAGGTCGTGGAGGAGTGGTAGAAAACATCTTCATCAATAATATCAATATGGCTGATATCCCAGGCGAAGCGATTCTATTTGACATGTATTATGCGGCTGTAGATCCGGTCGCTTTAGCGGGAGAAAAGAGGCCTGCTGTAAAAACAGTTACACTTCCAGTTACGGAAGAAACACCGCAATTCAAAAACTTCTATATCAAAAATATCGTAGCGAAAGGAGCTTCAAAAGGAATTTTCTTACGTGGTCTCCCTGAAATGCATATTCAGCATATCTGGATAGAAAATGCAACATTGGAAGCAAATAAGGGTATAGAAATCATTGAAGCTTCTCAGGTTAATCTGAAAAATATAACATTAAAAACAACAGAAAATAATCCACTGATCGCCATCAACAATAGCACTGCGATAAATCTAGATAATATCCAAGCATTAGAAGCTCCTGAACTATATATCGAGGTCGCGGGTGAGAAAAGCAGTAATATCCGTCTATCAAAATCCAATACAAAAACAGCCAAAGTTGTCAGTCAATTTAAAGGGGCAATCACAAACAAATCCTTAACAATCAAAAATTAGGAACGTAATGAGAAAGTTATTTTTAATTCTTTTAAGCTTTACAGCACTTATCCCATTCGAAGGATTTGGACAACAGAAACCTCTCTCTGAACAAATGGCCAACACAGTACTTGAACAAATCTATCCAGATTCTCTATTTAATAAGACTGAGAAGTTCCCAAAATGGTCTTATGACATGGGAGTTATTTTTGAAGGCTTGACAGATGTATGGCGAAATACAGCAGATGCTGATTATTTCAACTATATGCAATCCCGGATGGATGCTTATCTTAGCATTCCTGATTCGATCAAGAACTATGATGTACACGATTTCAATATCGACAATATCAAAAATGGCACGACATTATTAACGCTTTACAAGGTGACCGGTAAAGAAAAATATCTAAAAGCCTGCCACCAGTTATATGCACAACTCCAAAAACATCCTCGCACACATGAAGGTGGATTTTGGCACAAGAAAATTTATCCTTACCAAATGTGGCTAGATGGCTTGTACATGGGGCAGCCTTTCTATGCAGAATATGCTAGCCTAATGAATATTCCTGCCGCTTTTGACGATATCGCCAATCAGTTTAGCTACATGGAAAAAAATGCCCGTGATCCAAAAACTGGCCTGCTGTATCATGGTTGGGACGAATCCAGAAAAGAGCGCTGGTCTGATCCGAAAACAGGTTTGTCACCGCATTTTTGGGCGCGGGGTATGGGCTGGTATGTTATGGCACTAGTCGACGTTTTGGACTATTTCCCTGAAAGTCATCCACGTAGGCAGGAACTCATTTCAATTTTAAACAGAACACTATCCGCGATCGTCAAGTATCAAGATTCCAAAACTGGGGTTTGGTATGACATTGTGGATTTGGGGTCAAGAAAAGGAAACTACCTAGAATCTTCAGCCTCAAGCATGTTTGTATTTGCATTGGCAAAATCATTACGCAAAGGTTATATACCAGCTTCCTATCAGAGAAATCTGGATCATGGCTACCAAGGGCTTATAAAAGAATTCGTCACCCCTGCCGGAAAAAACCGTATCAATCTCACAAAGACTGTTCAGGTTTCTGGTTTGGGAGGGAAGAAATATCGCGACGGCAGTTTTGAATATTATATGAGCGAACCAGTCATTACCAATGATCCCAAAGGAGTCGGTACTTTTATCCTTGCAGCATCCGAAGTTGAATTTGCGAAGGAACAAAGGGGCAAAAAAAGGCGCACGGTTACATTGGACAATTATTTCAACAACGAATATAAAAAGACGGCATCGGGTCAACTTAAACCCTATCATTATCTCTGGGATGGTGATGACAACAACGGATTTTCTCTACTGGGTAGAATATTTGAAAAAAATGGTGGTCAACTAAACACATTAAAAACAGCACCTACATTACAGAATCTCTCAAAATCCAATGTCTACATCATCGTAGACCCCGATACAGAGAAAGAAACTGAACGCCCACATTTTATGAATGAAACCGACGCCCAGCAAATTGCCCAATGGGTTAAACAGGGAGGTGTACTCGTTCTTTTCTTAAATGACAGCGGCAACTGCGAAATCACCAAATTCAATACCCTCGCACTAAAATTTGGCATCACATTCAATGAGGACAGCCGCAATCGTGTGAAAGGAAATGACTTTCGTACGGGTGCAATTGCTATCCCAAAGGGCAATACAGTATTTCCAAATACATCCCAAATATATATCAAGGAAATTTCAACATTACAGGTAAAAGCTCCGGCTCAAACATTGATTCAAGATCATGGAGACACCATCATTGCTACGGCAAAATATGGGAAAGGTACCGTGTTTGCTATTGGAGACCCCTGGTTATATAATGAATATACAGATGGAAGAAAGCTCCCTAAGGAATACGAGAACTTTACCGCAGCGAATGATTTAGTGAACTGGTTATTCAAACAGATCAACAACTAGAGACCATGAGAAAAATAAATATTCTAAGTTTCATCGCGGTTTCAGTGTTTCATAATTACTGTGCTGGACAGACTGTATTTACCAAAGACTCATTGGCCGAAAAGATGCTTCAGTACCAGTTGCCAAATGGAGCCTGGCCTAAACAGCTGGCAGACAAAAGTGTCGTAGATTATCGACTTCCGTTAACGAAAGAGCTATTACAGAAGATCAGGAAAACAACTATTGATCATGCTACGCTCGACAACGGTGCCACAACTCGGGAAATCAATGGATTGATCAAGGCTTTTCAAGAGACTAAAAATCTGCCTTATTTAACTGCTGCAGAAAAAGGTATTGCCTATATTTTATCGGCACAATATGAAAATGGCGGGTTTCCACAGTATTATCCAAATAAATCACTGTATAGAGCTGAGATAACCTATAATGATAATGCGATGATCAATTCATTACTGGTGCTTTACAAAGTCGCTAATAAGCAAGACGGGTTTGAGGCTATCAATCCCATATTTGTGTCAAAAGCGCAAATAGCAGTAGAAAAAGGCATCATCTGTATCCTAAAAACACAGGTCATGCAAAACGGTAAAAGAAGTATTTGGGCAGCGCAATATGATCAAAATACTTTAAAACCTGCTCAGGCAAGAAAATTTGAACCGGCTTCATTAAGTACAAGTGAATCTGTTGCCATCGTTCGCTTTCTTATGCTACAGCCTGCAACTAATGAAATTAAGCAAGCCATCGAACATGCAATAAAATGGTTTCAGCAACATGATATCGAGGGTTATCGCTTCGATCGAATACAAGATAACCTAACTGGAAAATATCAACGACAGCTTGTCGCAGATCCCACTTCCACGATTTGGGCCCGGTTCTATCATCTGGAAGACAACCGTCCGTTGCTTGGAGACCGGGACGATACAATCAAATATAACTTTGAAGAGGTTTCGGAGGAGCGTCGAAATGGCTATGCCTGGTTCGGTAACTGGCCAGAAAAGCTGATCCAAAAGGAGTATCCAAAGTGGAAAAAACAATATAAAATTCAATAATAAAACGAGAAGATGTTACTGACACAAGATAATATACATACAATCAATTCTGATCTGGTTAGCAAACCGACAGACTCCTCTTTCCATTATCCGGAAAAGATTCTTCAATTTGGCACTGGTGTATTACTCCGGGGCCTCCCGGATTATTTTGTACATAAAGCAAATCAAAAACAAGTGTTTTGTGGTCGAATACTGGTTGTCAAGTCAACAAGTTCGGCTGGGGCTGATGCCTTCGAACAGCAGGACAACCTATACACATTAGCCATTAAAGGGATCGAAGATGGTCAAGAGATTTCACATTACGAAATCAATAATTCGATTTCTCGTGTATTAGCGGCCAACCAGCATTGGTCAGAAATATTAAAAAGTGCCGAAAATCCGGATCTTGAAATTGTCTTTTCCAACACCACAGAAGTCGGCATTGTCATAAGTGAAGACCATATCAATGATGCGCCACCGGCGTCTTTTCCGGGTAAACTTTTGGCTATCCTATATCGGAGATTTGTCTACTTCAATGCGGACGAAAATAAGGGTTTAACCGTCGTCCCTACCGAATTGATTTCCGACAATGGGGCTAAACTGAAATCGATTATAATAGATCTTGCGAAGCTGAATAAGCTCCCAAACGAATTTATAGATTGGCTTGATACCGCCAATGACTTTTGCAACACCTTAGTCGATCGTATTGTTCCTGGAGCATTGCCGCTAGCGGAATACACGAAAACCTGCGCCTTACTTGGCTACGACGATCAATTAATGATTATGGCCGAACCCTTTCGACTGTGGGCCATTGAAACCTCTTCTGATCGAGTGAAACAGCGCCTTTCTTTTGCATTGGCAGATCCAAATGTATTGTTGGTTCCTTCAATTGAAAAGTACAAGGAAATCAAACTAAGACTGCTCAATGGAACTCATACCTTAAGTTGTGCCCTTGCCATTCTTGCGGGTTTCGAAACAGTAAAAGAGGCTATGCAAAATGCAGTATTTAATCAGTTTATACGTCTTTTAATGCGAGATGAAATTGGTCCAGCCATTTTAAGCGACAGTATTTCAGTTGCGGACATCAACGATTTTTCATCCAAAGTCATCGACCGCTTTGCCAATCCGCATCTCGAACACAAATGGGAATCCATCGCTTTAAATTATAGCTCAAAAATGGCAATGCGCAATATCCCTCTGTTAAGAAAGTGGTATACAACACAGCATGAAGCGCCACAATTGTTCGCACTTGGATTTGCGGCTTATCTATATCTATTAAAATCTAAGCAAAACGGCAATCAATATGAGCAATTGATCAATGGACGAACAATCGTACTTCAGGACGAATCAGCACCGAGATTACATGCTGCCTGGATCAACCCAGATAAACTTGTCCATACCGTACTTTCAGATATAGATTTATGGGGAATCAATTTAACGGAGTTCCCTCATTTTGAAGAAACAGTCAACCAGAAATTACAACAGATCATTGAAGTAGGAGCATTAAAGGCCCTCGAAATTTCATCAGTTCTTGACAATAAAAAGGTATAAATAACGCTACAGATGAAAAATAACGTATTAAAGATACACCCCAAAGACAATGTATTGGTCGCCTTACAAAATCTCAAGAAAGGTGACGCGATCTCATTTGAGGGTACTCATTATATCCTACAGGAAGATATTCCGGCCAAGCATAAATTTTTTATGCAAGACATGCACTTTGGTGACGAAATACATATGTACGGCGTACTCGTAGGGAAAGCCCAATTTGATATCCCTCAAGGAAGCATCATGAATACTGAGAATACCAAGCATGCTGCAGAGCCATATCATTTTAGGCCTTCACATTATCACTGGGAAAAGCCTGATGTTTCAAAGTTTGAAGGAAGAACTTTCAATGGTTATCTCCGTCCGGACGGCCGTGTTGGCACTGCAAATTATTGGCTATTTATTCCAACCGTTTTCTGCGAAAACAGAAATCTTGACGTGATCAAGGAGGCACTATACAATGAGCTTGGCTATTCAGTCACTGGAAAATACAAGAACTTCACACATCAACTGTTAAAAGCCTATGAAAAGGGGGAAACACTGGACCTATCCTCACTCGGCCAGCTAAACACAATTACGGAGCAATCGGATCGCGTATTCAAAAACGTAGATGGGATCAAATTTTTAAACCATCAGGGTGGTTGTGGCGGAATCCGACAAGATGCTGCCATCTTGAGTAAGTTACTTGCCGCGTATGCTGACCATCCCAATGTCGCAGGTATCACAGTATTGAGTCTGGGCTGTCAAAATTTACAGCTGAACGATCTCGTCAACGATATCAAGCTACGTAATCCGGGCTTTGACAAACCATTGTACTTATTTGAACAGCAACAATCAAAAAGTGAAGAGCAACTGTTGAAAGAGGCGATACTACAAACTTTTATTGGGCTGACAGAAATTAATAAACTAAGCCGACAACCCGTACCATTGAGCAAATTAACCTTGGGTGTGAAATGCGGCGGCAGCGACGGATTCAGTGGTATCTCTGCCAATCCCGCTGTCGGTTACACTGCGGATCTTTTAGTTGCTCTTGGCGGAAAGGTACTGTTGGCTGAATTTCCAGAATTATGTGGTGCCGAGCAGAATCTAATAGACCGTACCATCGATCCAAAGGCCGCCAATAAATTCATCGATCTCATGACCGCCTACAGCAATGCTGCCGAGGCTGTTGGTTCGGGTTTTTATATGAATCCATCTCCAGGCAATATCCGTGATGGACTTATCACGGATGCGATAAAAAGTAATGGTGCCGCAAAAAAAGGCGGTACTTCGCCCGTTGTGGATGTTTTGGATTATACCGAGGAAGCGACGAAGCCGGGTCTTAACCTAGTATGCACTCCAGGAAATGATGTAGAAGCGACCACAGGGAAAGCTGCTGCTGGCGCAACACTAATTCTGTTTACGACTGGACTGGGTACCCCTACCGGCAATCCAATATGTCCGGTCATCAAAGTTGCAACAAATAATATACTGGCAACCAAAATGGCCGACATTATCGATATCAATACCGGTCCTATTATAGACGGTGAGAAATCGATCCAAACCATGGGAGAAGACATTTTAGAATATTGTATCAAAGCAGCCAGTGGTGAAATAACACCAAAGGCTGTCCAATTAAATCAAGACGATTTCATACCTTGGAAAAGAGGTGTGAGTTTATAAAAATAGGATATTGTATGAAAGCTTTTTTAGACGACAACTTTTTATTAAACACAAAAACAGCAGAACAGCTGTATCACAACTATTCAAAGCATTTGCCGATCATTGATTATCATAATCACTTGATTCCGGAACAGATCGCTCATAACGTAAAATTTGACAATATTAGTCAGGTCTGGTTACATGGCGATCATTACAAATGGCGGGCGATGCGGGCCCATGGTGTCAATGAGCGTTATATTACAGGTGATGCTTCCGATGAGGAAAAATTTATCAAGTGGGCAGAAACTGTTCCTTATACACTACGCAATCCATTACATCACTGGACACACCTCGAATTACAGCGGTATTTTGGTATCACAGATTTGTTGTCCCCAAAGACAGCAGCCAAGATATATGCCGATACAGGTGCATTATTACAACAAGATAGCCATTCGGTTCGCGGATTACTGAAGATGATGAACGTTGAAGTCGTTTGTACCACAGACGATCCTATCGATAGCCTCGAGTTTCATCAACAATTTGCAAAGGAAAAAGAATCGTTCAAGATGCTTCCGGCATTTCGCCCGGATAAAGCCATGAACTCGGACGATATCATTGCATTGAATCAATATATCGACAAACTGGAAGTGGTCAGCGACATGCAGATCAATAGCTTGGGAGATTATTTAAACGCGTTAAAAACAAGACATGATTTCTTTGCTGCCAATGGATGCAAAGTATCGGATCACGGATTGGAACAAATCTATGCAGAAGATTATACCGAACAGGAGATCGTGACGATCTTTGACAAGATTCGTACAAAAAAGGAAATCTCTCCGACCGAAAATCTAAAATTCAAATCCGCCATGCTGATTTATTTTGCAGAATGGGATCATGAAAAAGGCTGGGTTCAACAATATCACTTAGGAGCATTGCGCAACAACAATGCCCGTATGCATCGTTTGATCGGACCAGATACAGGTTGGGATTCGATCGGAGATTTTAGCCAGGCACGTGCATTGTCAAAATTTTTGAATAAATTAGACGATCAAGACAAGCTAACCAAGACCATATTGTATAATCTCAATCCTGCCGACAATGAACTTATTGCAACTATGATCGGGAATTTCAATGATGGTTCAATCAAGGGAAAAATTCAGTTTGGCTCAGCTTGGTGGTTTCTAGACCAAAAAGATGGTATGACAAAGCAGATCAATACACTGTCAAATATGGGTTTATTGAGCCGTCTCGTCGGTATGTTGACAGATTCTAGAAGCTTCCTTTCATTTCCAAGGCATGAATATTTCCGAAGATTGTTGTGCGACATCTTCGGACAGGACATTGAAAAGGGGGAGATACCAAATGATATCGAATGGGTAGGGAAAATCATAGCAGATATCAGCTATAATAACGCGAAAGAATATTTTGAATTTTAATGAACATGCAGGGTAAAGTTTTAAGCTTTGGAGAATTGTTGTTGCGGATCTGTCCCGACATCGAACGGGATTGGATTGAACAACATCAGCTGCCTTTCTACGTCGGCGGAGCGGAGCTGAATGTAGCCACAGCCCTAGCGCTGTGGAATGTACCGTCATCCTATTTATCTGCTATTCCCCAAAATGCCATCTGTGAAGGTATTGATAGCTACCTGCAACGCAGAAATATAGACACATCAGCGATGCAGTGGACTGGCGAGAGATTGGGTATTTACTATCTCCCAAAAGGAAAAGATCTAAAAAATGCGGGGGTCATTTATGATCGTGCGAACTCATCATTTGCAAACCTCAAAGTGGGTAACATAGACTGGGAAGAGATTTTTGCCGATGTCAAATGGTTTCATTTTTCAGCCATCTGTCCTGCAATTAGCCAAGATATAGCGGACCTATGCCTGGAAGCTGTAAAAAAAGCACAAGAGAAAGCAATCTTTGTATCATTGGACCTTAATTATCGCGCTAAACTCTGGAAATATGGAAAGGCACCGAAAGAGATTATGCCCGAAATTGCCCAATATTGTAATTTAATTATGGGCAATATATGGGCCGCTCATCAGATGCTCGGAACCCAGCTAGACGAACAATTCTTAACTTCTTCTTCTGGATATCGGGAAGAAGATCTACTGGCACAAGCAGATCGTACAAGTAAGGAAATTATCTCCGCGAATCCGATTTGTCAATATGTGGCCAATACCTTTCGTTTTGACTATCAAAATAAGGGAATCAAGTATTATACCACGCTGTTTGACAAAGACAGCCTGATTAAATCAACGGAATATACTGCAGAAGAAATTTTGGATAAAGTAGGTAGTGGAGATTGCTTTATGGCTGGTTTGATTTATGGGTTATACTCCAACCTTTCTCCAAAAGAAACCCTAGAGTTTGCAACGCTCGCAGCGTTCGATAAATTATTCATCGCCAGCGATGCGACAACAAGTACTGTGGAAGACATAAAAAATAGAATGACAGCATGAATTTGAAAGAAATTGTATTAGATAAAATTATAGAGCAAGGGACACTTCCTTTGTTCTTCCATCACGATAAAGCAGAAAGTATCGAGATTCTGCGAACCCTATACCGAGCTGGTATACGTGTCTTTGAATTTACAAATCGCGGCCCCGAAGCATTGGCTGTTTTCGAACGCTTAATTGCAACTAGAGACCTCGAAATGCCTGATCTTTATTTAGGTATTGGCACCATAAAATCAGTTGATGAAGCTCAACAATTTCTGCAAATTGGAGCGGATTTTATTGTTTCTCCTATTGTAAATCCACTCGTTGGTTCCCTTGTACATGAGCAGCATAAGCTATGGATTCCAGGCTGTATGACACCCACAGAAATCTATACCGCGCAGCAGCAAGAGGCAGCGCTTATAAAATTGTTTCCTGCAAATATCCTAGGGCCGGCATTTATGTCGTCGATACGGGATCTCTTTAAAGGTCAGAAATTTATGCCGACGGGGGGCGTAGAAATCGAAATGGCGAATTTAAAAGCATGGTTCAAATCAGGAGTATGTGCTGTAGGCATGGGCAGTAAGTTAATTGACCCCAAAGACACAAGCAACTTATTCGAGAATACCAAAAAGGCTCTTGACTTTGTGTCAAAGGCACGATAACCATCCTCCTTTTAATACTGCCTAAAAAAAGTAAACATTCGGAGGGGATAATATTGGCATACAAAAACAGACACGTACACTAAAAAAACTATTAAACCCATTATGATTAACACGGAGAAAAAGGGTAATTACCGTTGGGTGATATGCTCGCTACTATTTTTTGCTACCACAATCAATTACCTGGATCGTCAGGTGCTATCTTTAACTTGGAAGGATTTTATCAGTCCTGAATTTCATTGGACAAACACAGACTATGGCAACATCACCGCATTGTTTTCGATCTTTTATGCCATCAGTATGCTTTTTGCAGGTCGCTTTGTGGATTGGATGGATACAAAAAAAGGCTTTTTATGGGCGATCGGAATCTGGTCCATTGGCGCGATATTACATGCATTCTGTGGTATAGCTACTTCGGGCATCGTCGCGGGTGAATGGTTTGTTGGTTTCGAAGGTGCAAAAGAGGCAATTTCTCATGTTAACAACGTGGGCTTAGTAATGAGTGTTAGCGTCAATCTATTTATTTTTGCCCGATTTGTTCTTGCTGTCGGTGAGGCTGGTAACTTCCCTGCCGCAATTAAAGCTACGGCAGAATATTTTCCAAAGAAAGATCGTGCCCTGTCTACCAGTATTTTCAATTCAGGGGCAACCATAGGAGCATTAGCAGCACCATTGACCATCCCTGTCATCGCAGCACATTGGGGCTGGGAGATGTCTTTTATCATTATCGGTGCTTTAGGATTTGTCTGGATGGGCTTTTGGATTTTTCTTTATAAAAAGCCACACGAAAACCCGAAAGTAAATGCAGCTGAATTGGCTTACATTCATCAAGATGATCATGAAACAGAACAAACTGGAACGACCAAACAACCAAGAACGACCATATCGGAATGTCTAAAATACAAGCAAACTTGGGCTTTTGTCTTCGGAAAATTCATGACTGATGGTGTGTGGTGGTTCTTCTTATTTTGGATGCCGGCCTATCTATCGGCTGTATACGACATCAAATCATCAGATACCGAAGGTCAATTAGCAATCTTCGTTTTATATGCCATTACAATGTTGTCTATTTATGGGGGGTGGCTACCAACCTATTTTGTTGACAAAAAAGGAATGAATGCTTATGAAGGCCGTATGAAAGCTATGTTGTTATTCGCTTTTGTACCATTGGTTGTACTTCTAGCCCAGCCCCTAGGTCATATTTCCTATTGGATTCCTGTCATTTTGATCGGCTTTGCAGGAGCTGCACACCAATCATGGTCTGCAAATATTTTTTCCACTATTGGTGACTCTTTTCCTAAACGTGCCATTGCGACTGTTACAGGAATCGGAGGGCTTGCTGGGGGTGTAGGAGCCTTTATCATCAACAAAACGTCTGGATGGTTATTTGATTATGCAAAAGAGACTCAAATGGTCTTTATGGGCTTTAAAGGAGAAGAGGCAGGATACTTCATTATTTTTTCCTTCTGCGCTATTGCATATTTAATTGCATGGGTTGTAATGAAAACACTGGTACCTAAACTAATTTTAATAAAAAATTAACATATATTGCGAAATTTATATTATATTAGCAATATCTTTATAAATATCAATCTAAACCATTTTTAAAAACAATGAGCTTAAACTTAGAAAGTATTTTCTACGAGGAGAAAGACATTCCCGCAGAATTTACACTAGACGAACAGGTCGATCAAAGAGAGTTCCTTTCCAATGGAGAAATGATTTCTTGGACTGGTCAAGTAAACGAAGTTTTTTCACCAATCTGTGTGAAGACTAAGGATGGCTTGAAACGGAAGCGCATCGGTAGTTTCCCTGTTTGTACTGAAAAAGAGTCCATGGAAGCCTTGGAAGCTGCTGTAAAAGCATACGACAATGGCCGTGGAGAATGGCCGACAATGAGCGTTGCCGATCGTATTACTTGTGTTGAAAATTTCACACAAAAGATGATTGCCAAAAAGGACATTGTTGTCAAGCTTATTATGTGGGAAATTGGCAAATCCTATGCAGACTCGGTAAAAGAGTTTGATCGTACAGTGGAATACATCTATGCAACGATCGATGCATTGAAAGATATAGACCGCGATTCTTCACGTTTTCAAATCGAACAAGGTATCGTTGCCCAAATCAGAAGATCTCCATTAGGCGTCGTCCTTTGTATGGGCCCATTCAACTATCCGTTGAATGAGACATTCACGACATTGATTCCTGCATTGATCATGGGAAATACCATGTTATTCAAACCACCTAAACATGGTACTTTATTACATTATCCTTTATTAGAAGCTTTTAAAACCAGCTTCCCTAAAGGTGTGGTCAATACAATCTATGGCCGTGGCAATAAGATTGTTCCTAGCTTAATGCAATCAGGAAAGATCAATGTCTTGACGTTAATCGGTTCAAGCCGTGTTGCTGATGAACTCAAAAAATTGCACCCAAAAGTGAATCGCCTTCGTGCTATTCTTGGCTTGGACGCAAAAAACGCAGCAATTATTACAAAAGACGCAGATTTGAACCTCGCAGTTTCTGAAACTGTATTGGGATCACTCTCTTTCAATGGCCAACGTTGTACAGCACTAAAAATTATCTATGTACATCGCAGCCTGGCACAAGAATTTCTAAAACGTCTCTCTGCTGAAGTCGCAAAATTGAAATATGGAATGCCTTGGGAAAAAGGTGTGTCTTTGACCCCACTTCCAGAAGTCAATAAACCGGCTTATTTGACTGAATGCATTGAAGATGCAAAAGCATATGGTGCAAAAGTAGTCAATGAGAATGGTGGTCAAGTTGCAGAATCGTTCTTCTACCCGGCGATTGTCTATCCTGTCAATTCACAGATGAAACTTTACAGAGAGGAACAATTCGGACCAGTTATCCCTGTTGTTCCTTTTGATGACCTTGAAGAACCTATCGAATACTTAATCGGATCTTCACACGGGCAACAAGTAAGTATTTTTAGTAATAATGCAGCTGTTGTTTCATCGCTTATTGATCCACTGGTCAATCAAGTGAGCCGTGTAAACATCAATTGTCAATGCCAACGCGGTCCAGATACTTTCCCTTTCACAGGTAGAAAGGACAGTGCTGAAGGAACCTTGTCAGTAGTTGATGCTCTGCGTTCATTCTCTATACGTTCTCTAGTGGCCACAAAGTTCACCGAAGAAAACAAGAAATTGTTAAATGAAATCGTAAGTGAAAATGAATCAAATTTCTTAAGTACCAAATACATTTTCTAGTAAACGGCTGATATCAAAAAAAGCGACATCGAAATAATCGATGTCGCTTTTTTCCGAAAATCCATTTTTTCAGAAATTTTCCAAGCATTTTTTCATATCACCTGCATCTTGTTAGGACAAGCCTTCCCCTCTGTCGATCAAATTAATTTGAGTTTACGATTCTTTCTGATTTTATAGCACCCTATAAAGTTACTTCACAATCAAATTTGTCTGAATAGGTAACTGCAATTCGCGAATCCCCTTAGCAACTAGCTTCGCCACTTCATTGGCGCCAAAGGTATTCAAATGTGTATCATCTTTCTTTCCCTGTGGATAATTCATATCACCACTGTCCACATGCAAAAATAATTTCTTACTTCCTTCTTCTCCGTAGGACCTGACAAGTAATGTTGTCTGATCCTCCATGTCAATACAAGGTATTTGCATGTCTCGGGCAATTTTGCTGATAACAGCTGGATATTGTCCATGGGTCTTGATGAGAACGCCATTTTCAAATTTGCGTCGTGCTATTGGTGTTAAAAGAACTGGAATTCCCCCTTTCTCCTTTGTTTGATTAATATAGAAAATCAAATTCTGCTCAAACTCCTCCAATGAAGTTCCCAAATTGGGTTTATCGACTTTTTCGTCATTATGTCCAAACTGGATAAAAACATAATCTCCGCGACGGAGGTTTTCAAAAATAGGCTCCCAATGATTAATAATGCTCCCGTCCTTGCCCATATCTTGTTTAAAGGATTTGGTACTACGCCCATTTAATGCTCGATTGTCGACTTTAACTTGTTGGTTAAACATCTTTGCAAAAGCCATTCCCCACCCTGTTTCAGGAAAAGTTCGGCTTTCTTTATTTGCAGCTGTTGAATCGCCAATAATATAGATTGTGGTGTATTCTTGTTGCTTAAAAGCAAAAAGCAATATGATTAACAAAGTTGAAAGTAAAACATAATTTTTCATTTCATCAAAATGTTTATAATAATAGAAAAAACGATTCCATGTGGTTATCAAGATCAAGTTTACTAAGTATATTTTACTTGCTCACATGAGTATCTGCAAAAATCCATGCAAACGTTGCCGGCAACGTTTGCATATGCCCGCAAATTAGGTTTTGTAATTTTTTTTGATTAATATTATAGTCTATTTTGCCGATTATGAAATTCGAAAACTATACAATCAAAGATATTGCTAAAGCGCTCAATTTATCTACTTCTACGATCTCAAGAGCTTTGAGAGATAGTTATGAAATAAGTCCTGAAACAAAAAAGATTGTATTAGAATACGCAAAAAAAATAAACTATCGTGCTAATCCTATCGCTAGGAGTTTGAAGGAGCGGCGAAGTCACTCGATCGGTGTTATTGTAAGCGAAATAGCTAATAATTTTTTCTCCCAAGTCATAAACGGTGTAGAATCCATCGCTTATGACAAGAACTTTCAGATTATTATTTCACAAACACACGAATCTTCGGAACGGGAACGACTTAATGTCGAATATCTAACTTCTAGGTCTATCGATGGACTACTGATTGCATTGTCTTCGGAAACTGAAGACATCTCCTATCTACATCAATTGAAAGAAAGAGGATTTCCAATTGTCTTTTTTGATCGGATTCCACAGCAGTTCGACACCTACAAAGTTGTCGTAAACAATCAACAAGGAGCCTATGATGCAACTCAGCACCTCATAACACTTGGAAAGAAGAAAATTGCGCACCTTACAAACTCTAAATCATTGTCCATAACGAAAGATCGATTAATTGGCTATAAAAAGGCCCTGATGGCAAATCATATCGATTTCGACCCAAATTTGGTAAAATATTGTCAACATGGTGGACTACATTTAGAGGAAGTTGAGAAGGCTGTTGAGGAACTTCTCCGCATTGGTTTCGATGCTATCTTCATTTCCGGCGATAAATTAACCACAGGATATCTTCATGTCATAAAAAAAAGGCCTTTCGAGCCTGCACAAGGTATCGCCATTGCAGGATTCACAAATTCAAACGTTGTGGACCTATTTTCTGCCAAAGTGACCGCAATTCGCCAACCTGCATTCGAAATGGGAAAAATTGCCACAGAATTGCTTATTAAGTTAATAGAAGCAAAATATCCCATTACGGAATTTGAAACTCGTGTATTGCCTACCGAATTGGTCAAAAATGACTAATTAAAATTTGGCACATTTCTTAAACAATAACAGCTAAACAGAAAAAGATGCTTTCTGATTCATAAGTTATGTGAAGTACTCCGAACACCTTAAATATATGAAACAGACAATGCCAAAAAAACCGTAAGAATATGACATTCCTACGGTTACATATTTTAAAAACAATCCAGTCCTATTGTGCTCTTTCTTTCTCTTCATTGCTCGTATCTTTCTTACGATAGTTATTTTTTAAATTTCCAAATTTATATGAATAGGTTAATCGAACAACACGACGATCCTGGTATTGCCTGATACTGGAGTCAAAATCTCCGAAATTTGTTTTCAGATTCTGATTCCCTGTATTAAACAAGTCACTCACCGCCAACTTCAAAGAACTACGTTGATCTTTAAATGTTTTTGTCGCTCCCACCTCCATATCCCAACGTGCCTTCATATCGTATACATTATATTTGAAAGGAGAGAAATACCGTAAGTTAACATTGGCCGACAGACTTTTCGCCACTTTTAAATTATGCATTGATGTCGCCTGCAAAAGAAATGACTTCCTTTTCAACGGATGACCGCTCACCATACCATCAAAATTAAAATGGATGCCTGTAATATTGTTGTTCATACTCCAAATCTTGGACACTGTAATCGGGATGTTCAGATTCAGATAAGCCGTCAGATTTTTACCTAAATTTTCACGTATAACCCAAGTCTGTTTCAGCACTGAATCCTGCCCCATGCTCTCTACAATCGCATCCCGCACATCGTTAATACCCAATGTCACATTATAACGTTGCATTAAAGTATAGTTTAGTGTGAATTCATTGGAAAATTGCGGATTCAGGTAAGGATTACCACGTTCAAAGGTTAGTTTATCAATGAAATAATCAAAAGGATTCAACTGTCGGTAATTAGGACGGGTGATTTTTCTTGCGTAACCTAAGGAAAGAATATGATTCTCATGAAGTGTATATGTCAGATTTGCATTCGGAAAAAGTTTAAAGTAATTCCGTTTCACTTGCTTATTTAGGGTCAACGAGTTTCCATCAGAAAAGGTATATTCGCCTCTCGCTCCGACCTTCAGCCCCCATTTTCCTATCGTATTGTTATAGTCTATATATCCAGCGGCAATCTGCTCTTTATAAACAAAATGATTCGTACGCTTTTCATTATTAATCCAAGAATTGTTCAAAAAATCCTCAAAGGTTAAGTCGTTATCCGACGTAACGTTAGAATACTTTGCTCCCATTTCAAGCTTAGAAATCTTAGTTAGGGGTTGTTCATAATCCAGTTTGGCCACATAGATATCGATTCCGATAGGCATTCTGCTGCGTTGGATCTCCTCTGGAGTAATCGCATCCATTTGACCATCAAAATATTGATTATTATAGCTTACCCGCTTACTGCTTTTGAATTTACTCCAATCCAAATCAAGGGTAAGTTTTCTGCCATTCGAATCAATTCTAAACTCATTATTTAAATTAGCAGAGTAACGATCAAATAATTCTTTGAACTGCGATGTCGAAATTAAAAGCGAATCCAATGTTGTAAAAGACTTTCCTACATTGGTCTTACTATCATTATCATTGTATTCGATATTATTCGATCCATTAAACTGCACGGTTAACGTGTTTCTGGCCGATGTCCTTTGCTCAACACCGAAGCGATAGGAATGGTTCTGTTCCTTTTCATCCAATATTGACCTTTGTTTAAAATAGGTCTTTTCACCTTTATTCTGAATAACACGATCAAGTAGGAGCTTCCGGTGGCTTTTTTCATCCGAATACGCATACGACCCAAATACTGTCGTATTATTCTTCTTATAGTTTAAGGATAAGGAGCTATTCCCTCTGAATTTTTCTCCCCTCCCTGCCGTCATGTTAAAGGTTCCGTTAAAACCTTCCATCCGATTTTTTTTGAGTACAATATTAATTGTTCCCACTGCCCCCTCAGCGTCATCTTTTGCTGCACGAGTGGTAATTACTTCGACGGACTTAATCTGATTGCCATCCGTACTCTTCAAAAAATTCACCAACTGTTCGCCGGACATATAGGTCTGCCGCCCATCGATGGTCACTGATACACCAGATTGCCCCATCAACTGTAGATTATTATTGTTATCTAAGCTCACTCCAGGAGCCCGCTGTACAATATCTAAGGCATTATTCCCTGCGGCCAAGGGAGAATTTTCCACATTTAAAACCAGTTTACCAGGCTTGCTTTCAACCATCGGCCGCTTACCCTCTACGGCAACTTCCTGCAATTTTCGTGTGTCTGTGTTCAGCAGGATCGCTGGGACCTTGTAATCTGATTTACTGATATTAAATACGTTGCTCTTATTGGCAGTGTACCCAACCATTTTGACATCAATATAATAACTTCCATCTTTTATATCCGAAAAATGGTATTCTCCATTTCCGTCTGTAACAACAGCTTTCATAATAACAGTTGTCTTTGCCTTCATCAGATAAGCCGTTGCAGAGGCCAAAGGCACATTATTTTCCACATGTACCTTGCCTGTAACTTTCACTTGCGCACAGGCAAAGGAAGCCATTAAAAAATTTAAGAGTAATAGGTAAAAATATCTTTTCATTCGATTATAAATAGGTGTAATGGCATTTACTTCTGATGGTATTAAATAAGCTTATCACACAACGTTCAGCGCTGTTTTCGATTGGTTACAGCTTCAATAATATGTCTTCCGACCGAAGGCGGAAGACATATTTTATATTATTTCTTTTTTGTCTCGATGGTAACACCATCTTTTTTGACATTGATAATTGTGTCCCTGCGGATAACAATAGAAGTATCATTTGCAACTACTTCATTTTCACTTGCGTTATGGTCTTCACTTTCATCGGAATCTCTTGGAGCTAAAGCACATTTCAGTCCAAGGGAAGTAACCACAAATTCAACATCCTTTACATCATTTAAATCTTCCTTATAGCGATCTCTGCACTCGTAGAATGAGATATCTCTTAATTTATCTTCCAGATGATCATTAATGACCAATTTTGTACCCACAGGAAGGAATAAGGTAATATTAACTTCCTGATCCCGATAAAGTTCGCCTTCATTCAATTGGAAAGCATTATCGAAGGTCAATAATGTACTATCCTGTCTCAAGGCATAATTAATTTTACCGGCTCTATCAGTGGCTGCTTTATATGTATTTCCTTTTGCCGAATACTCGTAGCGCACATAAGGTTCTTGCAAGGAGTCAATACGCTCAATTCGAATACGGATATTACGCCTCAAATAGGTTGAAACGTTTTCATTTTTAATACCGATATCACTTCTTACACCATTTTTTAATCGAATTACCCTGACGTCATTTTCATTCAAATAATAAATGTTTTGTTTTTGCAAGGGCTTCTCTTCAACGATCGTACTTGATTCTCTAAATTCTTTCGCTACAGATGTCGAATAATAAATAATCGCTCCAATCGATGCCAACCATACCAAGAATAAAGTCGTGGTCAAATAATTGTTCATCGGTTTTTTCTCGAAGAGAACACGGAGAAGCAAATAGAACAATCCAGCAAAAGGGATAAAAATGGCCAAGAAACCCGCGATCAAAGCGAAAGGTACATCACTCGGATTCATGAGGTAGAAAGGACCAGAATCGTCCATGACGTCAGGAATTACGTTCACAATAGCCAAGGCAAAGAAGATAAGCCCAATGATCAATCCGATGAGCGTCAACCCGACGATAATAACAAAGAATACACCGATGACTTTCACAAAGACCTGCAATAGTTTAGCAACACCATCACCGGTACGATCCATTCCCCTCGAAAAGGAATCCCTTACCCCGCTCATTTCTTCATCAAAAGAACGTTTGAAGTTCTGAATGTTCGGTGCTTCCCCACGCATTTCCATCTTATCTGCACGGGTTACAGCCAGCGGCATGACGATCCATAGGATGACATAGACAAGCACACCTGATCCCCCGATCACAACAAATAAAGCGAATAGTAACCTAACCCATTTAGCTTCGATGCCAAAAAAGTGCCCCAGTCCGCTACATACTCCGCTGAACACTTTGTCATCAGGGTCCCGCATCAACTTCTTCCCTACTTTAAAACCGTCTGCATTCGGCTGGCGCTGAAAAGACGCATAACCATCCTGATCTTCAGATTCGAAATCGCTGACGCTCCCCATTTGCTCTATAACAGCATTCACATCGTCCATATTCAGAACTTCTTTGCTGCCCGCCTGAATCTTTTCGGTAAACATCTCAGAAATACGATTCTCGATGTCTTCTAAAATCTCCTTACTATCTTCCGATTGTCCAAAGTGCTTCTTTATATCAATCATGTAGGAGCGAAGCACCTCATAAGCATCCTCTTCAATATGGAAGACGATACTATTTATGTTGATAATTATTGTCTTATTCATCGTTATTATCTTTAACTGGTTTAGTTGAATCATTGTTTCTACCCACCAATGACGTGTTTACAGCAAACACGAGCTCATTCCAGGTAACATCTAGCCGTGAAAGGACTTCTAACCCTTCTTGGGTGATTTCATAATATTTTCTAGGCGGACCTGAAGTCGACTCCTTCCATATATAGCTTAACAGTCCATTATTCTTTAGACGTGTTAAAAGCGGATATAAGGTTCCTTCCACAACCAATAATTGAGCTTTCTTCAGTTCGCTGATAATATCGGAGGCATAAATTTCTCCTCGAGAAATTATGGATAGGATACAATATTCAAGTATCCCCTTCCTCATTTGGATTTGTGTATTTTCAGCTATCATAACAATACAAAGATATATGTATTTTATGGTACCATGCAATACATAGTACCATACAAAACAAAACAATACAACTAAACAACTGATTTACAGTGTGATAATTTTTAAATAAATAATATTTTTATTTCTATCAGGAAATTTTTGGATATTTATCGCCATGATTAAAATCTTGCTAGACTATAAATGGTGTTTTATTTGGGCCATCATAGTTATTATCTTATGCACACTCCCAGGCAACAATTTTGATGCAGTCCCCGCCTATCCAGGTATGGATAAATTAGTTCATTGCGGTATGTTCTTTGTCTTCTGCACGCTATTGTACAATGGGGTGATCCAACAATTTAGCGGCAAACCAACCCGCTGGCTTCCAGTCTTTATTGTTTCTATCCTCGGATTTTTATTTGCAGGGCTGACAGAATTACTTCAGCTTTATATCTTTACTTATCGCAGCGGTGACTGGTGGGATTTATTTGCAGACACGATCGGAATAGGTATGGCAGGATTCGCCTATCTCTTAAACTTTGTCAACAGACGGAACTAAGCTTTCTATGGAAGTCCTTTTGACATCGTCATTTCTATTGAAGGTAAACACCCCGAATATATAAGTTCCCCAAATTATTGGGACTCACTTTATCCGGACGGATTATGGGTTCTATTTCTCATGATAATTAAATGAATTCATGTCCTATGGGATAGCATGATCGGCTAGGCTCTTGCCAAAGTAACAATAGATACCCGACAATCAAAAGAAGCCAGAAGCGTTAATGCTGCTGAAACAATTGTTGCACCTGTTGTCAACACATCGTCCACCAGTAAAATGTGCACATTAGCCATTAGTACAGTGGGCTGGCAATCGAAGACATCGTTTACATTTTCGTACCGGTCGAGCCGCCCTTTACCTGTCTGGCTAATTGTCGCTTTCTTTCTGATCAAAATATCTTCCCGTAAAGGGATTTCCATCGCTCTGGACAATCCCCTGCCGAAGTAAGTGGATTGATTGTATCCTCTTTTTCGGAATTTGCTACTGTGCAGCGGGACGGGAACAATAAAATCTATGCCTTGGTACGCCTGTACTTTTAGTAATTTTAAGCCGTATTGATAGCCAAAATATTCGGCTAGGAAAGGCTGTTTATTATATTTGATCTGATAAATTAGATGCTCGACGCGACTATCTTTTTGCAACAAAAAGAAAGAACAGGCCTCTTCCACAGGAGCTTTTCCCCATAGTTGCCTAGCTGTATCATTGTCTGAGTACTCGTGAAAGTTGGTGTAAGGCAAATGGAAATCGCATGCTATACAAATAAACTTTTCCTGATATTTAAGCACACAACCGCAACAGCCACATTCTCTCGGAAAAAATATAGATACAAAATCACCAAAAAGCTTATTTAATTCGGTTTTCATCTGGTTAATTCTCCTATTAAAGATAGGAACAATTGACCAGATTAAGCTTCGGATTCCTCTTTTTTCTTATCCTTGATGGCTAATTGTCCACAGGCAGCATCAATATCTTTGCCACGGCTACGTCTTACATTCGTAATGATCCCCTGACTTTTAAGATAATTTGCAAACACTTCGATTTTATCAGCTTCGGCATTCAAAAAATCTGCCAGTGCAATAGGATTATATTCAATCAGATTGACTTTACAAGGAACATGTTTACAGAACTTAGCAAGCTCTTTTGCATCCTCCAATTCATCATTGAAATTGTTAAAGACAATATATTCGAATGTGATTGGGTTCTTTGTCTTGGCATAAAAATATTTGAGGGCCTCGGCCAGTGCTTTGAGCGAGTTCTGCTCATTGATAGGCATAATCTCATTCCGTTTTTTATCATTTGCAGCATGCAAAGAAAGCGCGAGGTTAAAACGCACCTGATCATCTCCAAGTTTCTTAATCATTTTTGCGATGCCAGCGGTGGAAACAGTAATTCGTTTCGCAGCCATATTCAATCCGTCTGGAGCTGTAATACGCTCAACAGACTTCATCATATTCGCATAGTTCAACAGGGGTTCTCCCATTCCCATATAAACAATATTTGTCAATGGTTGGCCATAGTTTTCTTCTGCCTGTTTACTGATCAGAACCACCTGATCATAAATCTCATCTGCATTGAGGTTTCTTTTGCGATCCATATATCCTGTTGCGCAAAACTTACAGGTCAAGCTACAGCCTACTTGTGAGCTTACACAAGCAGTCATTCGCTCTGGAGCCGGTATCAACACCCCCTCAATAATATTGTTGTCATACAGCCAAAAACTACTTTTAATTGTTTTATCAGAGCTGATTTGGGATTCTTTAACTGTAACTGCGTTAATCGTAAAATTCTCTTTCAGCTTCTCGCGGAGGGGCTTACTCAGATTACTCATCTGATCAAAATCTACACAGGACTTTACCCAAAGCCATTCATAAATCTGCTTTGCACGAAAGCCTTGCTCCCCCAACGCTATAAGTTGATCTTTGATCTGTTCCAAAGACAAACTCCTGATATCTATTATTTTACTTTTTTCAATCACGGTACAAAGATAAGAATAATTAAGTGACAAAAAATCCCGTTCTAAGAAATAGAACGGGACAACTGTTATGTATGTGTTTTAAAATAGGTAGGAGCGAGATCCTGTTAGCCATGAATGGCCTCTTTACTTCCGTATGACTGAATCAGCTCCCCTTCAAAATCCAACCACTCCTTCCAACGCTTTTCAACATCAACATCTACGGTATATTTACGTGCAAAATTTAAAAATGTAGTATAATGATTTGCTTCAGAAACCATTAAATCATGGTAAAACTTTGCCAATTCTTTATCTTGAATATTTTGCGACAAAACTCTAAAACGCTCACAACTACGGGCTTCAATCATCGCCGCAAATAATAAACGATCTATAAAAGCCATATTACGGCTCCCGTCTTTTTTAGAGAATTTCATCAATTGACCCACATAATCATCTTTGCGTTCACGGCCTAATGTATAACCGCGTTCTTTGATGATATCAATCACCATCTTAAAATGTTCCATTTCTTCGATAGCGATTGCTGTCAGTTCATGTACTAAATCTTCGTGCTCTGAATTGTTTGTAATTAATGATATTGCATTTGAAGCAGCCTTTTGTTCACACCATGCATGATCTGTCAAAATCTCCTCTAAATTACCTTCTGCGATGTTTGCCCATCGCGGATCTGTCAATAACTTTAATCCAAGCATCTTACTCTCTAAAATGATTTATACCACAAAGGTAGCGAATATCTGAATGTTAAAAAAATGATAATGTTTCTTTAGGCACCTTTGTGAAGCGCCTTTCTAATTTCCGGCGCTATTTTTTCACCATAAATCTCTATAGATCGCAACATTTCTTTATGTCCTGGAGCACCCACATCCATATGAGCAGAGAAACGTGTCAATCCAAACTTCTCATGTATTTGCAAGATTTTATCTACAGCATAAGCAGCGTCCCCCACAATTAGGTGCCCTCTTGAAGATCTTCCAAAGTCATATTGTGTGCGTTGGTATGGAGGCCAACCACGACTTGCTCCTATACGGTCCATCTGTGCAGAATAAATCGGATAATAGTAATCTGCCACCTGAGCATTGTTTTCACCAAAGAACGCATGCATGTGCACACCTACTTGAAAGTTAGCCATATCATGTCCATTGTCCTCGTAAGCTTGACGATACATTTCAAACAAATGATCGAAGCTCTCGTACATACCGCCAATGATTGCGAACATCACAGGCAAGCCCAATTTCCCAGCGCGGATAACCGAAGAAGTTGTCCCCCCTACAGCCACCCAAATTGGTAGCGTTCCATTTTTAGGCCGAGGAAAAACTTCTTGATTGATTAATGGCGCTCTAAAATTTCCTTTCCAAGTTATCGGATTTTGCTTATTCAAACAAAGCAAAAGCTCAAGTTTCTCTTCAAACAACTCGGAATAATCTTTCAAATCATAACCAAATAAAGGGAAGGATTCAATGAAGGATCCTCTTCCAGCCATGAGCTCAGCGCGTCCATTGGATAAAAGGTCGACGGTAGCAAAATCCTGGAACAATTTGACTGGATCAGCAGAACTCAATACCGAAACAGCGCTGCCCAATTTAATATTTTTCGTAACGGTAGAAGCAGCGGCCAAGATAATTTCAGGCGCTGCAACAGCATAATCTGCCCGATGATGTTCGCCTATTCCAAAGAAATCCAGTCCCACTTGATCCATAAGTTTGATCTCTTCAATAATTTCTTTCATTCTATCTTGTGCAGCCTGGATCTGCCCTGTAACAGGATCTATCCTGGAGTCGCCAAACATTCCTATTCCTAATTCCATTTTTGTCTATTTAAATTCTATATCAAAATTACCATCTTCTTTCTTCAATTTATTTGATCTAGGATAAGAAATATGAGATTTTAAAGTCCTTCAAGTTCATAAAAAAGTAAATCGCTGTTTGAATCCTCAAATTAAATTCTCATTAAGAGCCCCACAAAGAAAGAGCTGAATGTTTAGAAGAGTGCGACAATATTCTTAGCGACCTGCTCTTCGTTACCACTAAAATGATGTCCCCCAGCAAGGTGTTTTTTTGTAAAATTCTTGAGTGTTATCTTTTGTATTGGGAAGTCAGCCTCATCATCGCCAAGGATTAACCCCATTTTGATGCCTTCCATACGATTAATCTCATCAACAACATCAAGGCTGCGCTTTGTATTGCTCCGCCCCAAAATATCGGCGATATGGATCTCCAGATCTGTCGATACCGATGGCTCCAATAACACAATGCTTTTGACATTTTTTTTAACGCCGGGATCTAGCCGGTTGATAATAAAGGGCACTGCATCTGCCCCAAAGGAATATCCTACAACAAAAAGACGCGTGTTTTGTCGCGAAGACAGCAAATTTTTGAGAGTATTCGAAACATCAGCAGCAATCTCTTTTGGGCTTTTCTTCTTCCAGAAATAATTTTTAGAATCAATAGCGGCAACTGTATATCCGGCCCCAGCAATCAGCTCACAGAGTTTGTTTGAGAACGAATTGAAACCGCCATCTCCACTCAAATAGAGCACCAAAGGCAGTATGGCTTTATTATTCCAATATTTCATGTCAATCAAACGTTGTTGTGCAAAAGCATGAAATGCTATGCTCCCAATTATAAATAACGTAGTTAATTTTTTCATCTGTACGAGAGCTCTATCAACCTATTCATACGGTTTCATCACTTTGACCAATGCTACAGGAAGCTGTATAAGATCAAAGTCATTATCAAATATAAGGTATTTATTTTCCCAAAATGTCGCATACTTCTCCTTAAAGTCGCGCAGGCTATGGTAATGCTTGAAGTTTCCCAATCGCGTCGACGCAAACTTCATTATTTTTTCGGCCGGACTGTCCGTTGACCCCAGGCCTGTCATTGGTACCATTCCCAAATTCAGGTAGACATACTGTTTTTGTTTAGCATAGTTGATAAGCTCAACAATCAACGCGTCCATACTTCCGCCTGGGGCCTCTAGAGACTTTCTGATCATATCATAAGTACACTCATCTTTCGCGTAGTCGGGAACAATATTCAAAAATGCTACGATTTGATTTGTATCATTTTTCAGCACAATAATATCCTGCGAGATCAACTCCCTTTCGTCAAACATGCCTTGCGAAAAAACCATTTCCTTTTTATCAAATTCTTTTAGCCATTCGTTGGAGATAACCTTAAGCTGATCGATAATTTCCCTTGTTTGAGGAGCTTTCAAGACTTCTGTCGTAAACCCCTTTTTTTGAATTGCGTTCAGCCCATTACGTAATGATTTACGGTCTTTCCCCTCGAGCTTAAATGCATCTAATTCTAATACGGCCTCCTGCCCAATGGTGATCTTCTGTTTACGTAGTGATGAAAAATGAACCAAACTATTTTCATCAACGCGATAATAAATGGCTTTTAATCCATTTGCATAACAGTATTCATCAAACTCCTGAACCAGCTCTTCCTTATCCCCTTGTTCGCAGACAGGCTCATCTAGAACGATTGCAAACTCGTTTGCCAGACGATAAGCTGTGAAGCCCTCCGATACTTCTGAAAAGAACAGACTCTTATCTTTTCCCAATTTAAAGAAGTCCATCGGAGATTGCCCAAACTCAAGCAATAATTGTTCTGCCCTTTCGATTTCAGACTTACTAGAATCTTCATCATCAATCAGACGAGGACGCGCAAGTGCGTAAATCAACAGAAACCAGCAGAAAAGTCCCAAAACTTGTGTGATCCGCAGAAACTCCTGTCCAAAAGCCGTTTGGGGCATCAGTTCATCATCTGAAAATAGCAAGAAACTTCGCGCAGTATGGTAAATTGATTGTCGCCAGGTAAAGTCTAAACCAAAATGCTGTTTATCAATAAAATTAAAACTCAATACATCAAATAGGCAGATCGCTATCAAGGCCACAAAAAAGGTAATAAATCCAATTCTTACCCAACGAATATTACTTTTGATCCGATATTGCTTATAGCTTATCGCCAATAAAACCAAGGTCAGTAACGCTACTGAGGCCTCTTCATAGTCCAAAGCTTTAAACACATGCCCAAAAAACGACAGCGCACTAAAAACCACAGCAATCCAAAATGCGATCCGAAAACCTTTAATTAAATAGGCCGAAGTAACCAATAACCCCAAACCCAAAACCAAAACCATGAACTTAGAAGCATGAATGGCTTCTAAAGGCAAATAAAAACGATCAAGTTTCATCCTGTCCGCCAAAGGCGGTGTCAATACAGAGACGAGATTCACCATTCCTAAGAAAAAGATCAGCAGTGCAGGTCCAATACGGGCCAGCAGCTGTTTTCCACGCCATGCGAATGCCAGAAGTCCCAAAATTAACGGGAGCCAAAACTCAAACGCGCGGTATAGAATAGTAATGCCCAGTCCTTCTGCCTGTGAATAACCATATGCTTTAAAAATATACAGCATAGTCAGCTCAACCGCCCCAAGTCCTCGTAGAAAAGGAGAAACAATCATCAACACGACCGAAACAGTATAAGCAATAGCCGCAGCCTCAAAAGAGTGGTCTAAACCAAGGGCATACATGCTCACAAATGCGTGCGCGATACCGCAGCATTCGACGACCATGGATGCGAACATGGTACCGAACAAATATTTTAACTTGACCTCCCCTGAGAATATTTCATCGATATTAGAAGCTACAGCAGGAAATTTTAATTCGACCCAGCGATAGATACCTTTGTGCGTTCGAAAAGACCATACGAGCCAAAATACGACCCCCAGAAGCAGTCCCAAAACCAGCAATGAAATCCAGGCATCCCCAAAATTTTTGTTATGCCAGACTGTGTACAATATCACGGGCACACCAATCAAAAAGACCGTTAGCAACCCAACGTAGCCATATAAAGCCCCTGCTTGGTGAATTTGGGTCGTATTTAAATTCCTTTTCCGCAACTGCGTTGTAGTATATGCCAAAGAACTAATCCCTCCTGCAGGCAGAAACACACTGAGTAGATTCCGTTTCAAGAACAGGTCAATTGCAATCCTCAGATTAATGGAAAGGCCGATCGCCTTAAAGCTCTGTACATACATTAATCCCTGAAGAACAATGTATACTAACGTAATCCCGACGCCGACTGCAACCCAGGTTAGATTGGACGCCCGCAATTGCGGAATAATTGCAGCAAGCTCCTTCCTTTCATTTCTAAAAAATACAAAGGCCAATAAGATAACCAAAACGGCTATTAGTTCCTTCCAATAGGTCTTTGGTGAAAAATGTTGAATCCGTTGAGCAATAGTTTTGGCCATATGGTCGTTAATAATAAATAACCTTGAAGTATATTATAAACACTAAAATAAAGCTAATCGTTTGAAAATGACTAATTGTTAATTTTTCGTCAATTCTTTTCACATTAATCAGTAATTTTCCAGCATGAAAGATAAAAAGGTTTTGTTCATCGGACTTGTGTGGCCAGAGCCAACATCTTCTGCTGCGGGTTTTCGCATGATGCAATTAATTGACACGTTCATCAATCGCTCTTATCATATTACATTTGCTTCAGCTGCTGCCAAATCGCCCTATAGCGCCGCTTTGCAGTCTCTCGGAATACATGAACAGGCAATTGTACTCAATAGCAACAGCTTTGACGAGTTCATTGCTAAACTACAGCCCGATATTGTTGTTTTTGATCGTTTTATGGTTGAAGAACAATATGGTTGGCGTGTCGCCCAGCATTGTCCAAATGCACTCCGTGTACTCGACACGGAAGATCTACATTTTCTGCGACAAGCGAGACATACCTGCGTTAAAAATAAAGGAGACTTCTCTTTTCAAGAATTGTTTACCGATACTGCTAAACGGGAAATAGCCTCGATTCTACGCTGCGATCTATCATTGATTATTTCCGAATCGGAAATGAAGCTCCTCATCGAAGTCTTTCGAATTTCACCCGATATCCTTTATTATCTTCCATTCCTCGAAAATGAAATCGGTTCAACCGAAATTAAACAATGGAAAACATTCGGAGAACGCAAGAACTTACTATTTATCGGAAACTTTATTCATGAGCCGAATTGGCATACGGTACAATATCTAAAAACCCAAATCTGGCCACACTTAAGAAAGCTGCTGCCTCAGGTTGAACTCCATATTTATGGCGCTTATGCAACACAAAAGGTCCTTCAATTAAACAATCCAAAAGAAAACTTCTTCATTAAAGGCAGAGCAGAATCAGCGCGGCTTACGATGGAGAACTACCGTCTACTGGTCGCCCCGATCCAATTCGGAGCTGGAGTCAAAGGAAAGTTCATCGACGCCATGCAGACAGGCACACCATCCATCACCACAACAGTTGGAGCGGAAGCCATGAAAGGTAATTTAGCCTGGAATGGTTTTATCGAAGATAATCCCGAAGCCTTCTGCCGAAAAACCGCTGAACTATATGAAAATGAGAACCTCTGGAACACAGCACAAGCACATGGCATCCGTATCATAAACGAACGTTACGAAAAACAAAAGTACCAATCGGACTTTATGACGAACCTATCATTACTAAAAGTACAGATTGATAGGCATCGACAACAAAACTTTATTAGTCAGATCTTATTGCATCACACGATGCAAAGCACAAAATATATGTCCCTATGGATTGAAGAAAAGAATAAATTTTAATATTTCCGCATCAGAAATTATTCTTCCACATCATAGATTCCACCGGACGGATCGTCTTACCATTGTATTTTGCATTACCTTTGGTATTATAGAATGTCTCAATATCCCCTTCTACGGCAAAATAAATCAATTGACCGATAGGCATTCCTGCATAAACCCTCACAGGTTGCGCAACAGAAATCTCTAAAGTCCAGGTATTGCAGAATCCCACATCCCCCTTACCAGCTGTTGCATGGATATCGATTCCCAAACGGCCTGTACTAGATTTCCCTTCCAAAAAAGGCACATGCTTATGTGTTTCGGTATACTCTTGAGTAACACCTAAATAAAGAGTATTTGGTTCCAAAACATACCCTTCTTCCGGTATTTCAAAATGTTGAATTTCGTTGTGTTTCTTGGCGTCCAGTACACGATCTGCATACGTTGCCAAATATTTTCCCAGATGCACGTCATAGGAATTTGTTCCTAAACATTTACGGTCAAATGGTTGAATGACAATACTGCCATTTTCAATCTCCTCGAGAATTCTTTTATCAGATAAAATCATGTGTATCAAAATAGCTAAAGCATCAGGCAATGCTATACAAATTCAAAAATACAGTTCTCTCCGTAATTTTACTTCATTTTTCAAAACAAAAATCTGCAATTTGTTTTTTAAATTTGGGTATGAGTCTAGTGTATCTACGTGAAATTGATCATCAAACCAAATTTGCGATTTGGCGGATTGAAGAATCGGATGACGACTTACTGTCGAAACTTCAATTGGATGAACGCGAAAAAGCTAAATTGGCCACCTTCAATAAAGGAAAAAGAAGGTTGCACTGGCTTGCAACGCGTGTACTACTCCGCACCCTGTTAAACACGTCACGCTACATCGAATGTCCTTCTGATTCAAATGGCAAGCCCTATCTTGCTAATTTTCCGCAAAAAATATCCCTTTCGCACTCATTTGATTATGCGGCGGCCATGATCAGTACAAAAGGAGAGGTTGGTATTGATATGGAAATCATTAAAACAAAAGTGGAACGTATCCAACATAAATTCTTAAAACCAGCCGAGCTCGCTTTTATCAAGCAGGATGAGAGCCGATACGAACAGCTTTATGCCTGTTGGTGTGCCAAAGAAGCAATCTATAAACTTCAAGGAAACGCGGGTGTTTCCTTTTTGAATAATATGAGGATACAGCCGTTCGAGTATCAAACACAAGGGATATTAAAACTTGAACTCGACAGCAATCAAAATACGCATATTTTCGAAGTTCATTATGAAAAATTCAACGAATATATGCTAGCCTACGCTGTAGAATAGGAGTTTGAAAAAAATAATTTTTCTCAATTTCAATGAATTAGCACACGTAGAGCACTTTTTTTTTGTGCTTTTTGAAAAAGCTTCTATATTTGCATCATCGAAAACGATATGGCCCGTTCGTCTAGGGGTTAGGACGCAAGATTTTCATTCTTGAAACAGGGGTTCGATTCCCCTACGGGCTACAAAAAAGCGACTTCAAAGAGTCGCTTTTTTTTATTTATAGATTTATAGACTGAATTGCTGCTTTGCATAAAATCGTGCGGAAAAGCACGACATTTTCCGCCTCCGAAAAAATTACACTGAGTTCTAAATTCAGGACGCTAAAATTTTCGTCTTCTCCGAATCAAATTCTTCCTGATTGATAATTCCTGCGTCCAACAGCTCTTTCAGATCAAATAAAGCCTGCTTTTTACCTGCCATATCCATTCCTGCCGACGCTTCAGAAAGTGTCTTTTTCCCTGAGTTGACCGGACCATCCTCAACAATATTGGTTTTTGCTCCGAAGTCGATCAATAAAGCTGTTATCTCGTTATAACCTTGCATATTGGAATAATCGATCGCTTTCTGTTCCAATACGTTCGTTATATCTGTAGCTGCTCCGTGAGATAAGAGATAACGCAGCACATCTTTTTTACCATAGGCCGCCGCATAATGAAGAGCGGTATTGCCAGAAGCATCCTGTTTATCGATTGTTGCGCCGCAATCTAAAAGCTGTTTGACCAAGGAAAGATATCCCATCTTTGTTGCCGTATGTAATAAGGTCTCCCCCGCATAATGAGGTTCAAACCCAAGTATAAAGGTACGGCTACCTGTTCGCTGGATCAACTTTTCTAAATATTTACCATCTTTTCCATCAAAAGAATCTACGGGACGCGCATAGTCTGCAGAGAGCCCTTTTTCCAGAAATAGAGCGAGGAGTTCCTTTTGATTGCTGTTACAGACATACCACACAGGAGAAATTCCTTCAGCAGATTCTTTAAAGATATCGCTTCCCTGCTCCAACAGTTTCTGTGCCAGCATACGGTTGCCCATTTTTACCGCAAGCAACAAAGGCCCTTCACTCAAGTCATTTAATAAATTCACTGCCGCACCGTGATCCAATAGGATATTTACAATTGGCACAGATCCCAACGCTACTGCCAAATTTAAGGGCGAATTTCCATCTTTATCTGTTGCATCCACATGAGCACCTTGTGCTGCCAGCAGTTGTACCAAAGGTGGATATTTGGCTTTTACAGCCATCAATAAAGGTGATTCAGCGGCATTATTTAATGCATTTACATCCAGCCCCCGGGCAATCAATTTTTCAGCCATCTCCTGCTGTCCCGTCTGTGCCGCAATATGCAATAGACTATTTCCTAAAAAATCATTGATCTGTATATTAGCGTCATTCTCCAGTAAGTAGACTGCTGTTTGCTTCTGCTTTTGCAACAGGGCAAAATATAAAGGTGTTTCGCCGCGATGATCCTCATAGTCCAATATAGCGCCGGCCTCAACTAACTTCTTCACCAAATCCAAATAACCCCGATGCGCAGCATAATGTAATGCAGTACGCCCATTTTCATCCGTGTAGGATACATCGACTTGATTTTTCTCCAATAATATTTCCGCAATCTTGCGTTTGCCACTTTCGCAAGCAATTATAAATGATTGAGACATAATAATTTTCTATCCGTATTTATTGTTTTAATAGCCATTCGACTGTCTTTACCTTGATATTATCCTCCATAGCATAATCGACAGCCTTTTTATCCGCTATATTTTCCACCTGAGGATCAATTCCTTCCTCGACAAGATATCTTACCTTTTTGTAAAGATCTCTAGCTTTATTTTCATCATAATTGAGATCCACTTGGCAGACTTTATGTAGTAGCGTATTTCCCTCGTTATCCACGTAGCTAAGATCTAAATATCCTTTGTCTACAACTGCCTGTAAAACGTTGACTGACTTCTCTGCCAGCCAGTCAACGCCTGTTTTCTCTTTCTGATACCAAAGTGATGCAGCAGTTAGATCCGCCCCCTGCTCCAAAAGCAAAATCAGAACGCTCATATTCGTTTCGCTGTCCGTATGCATCATTCGGAGGAATGCATTGAGCAAGTTTTCCCCTTGTTTATTGACACTATGAAAATCTGGTATTCCATAACGGAGAAGCGCTGCTAACAGATCTGAATTAAAATGCCTTACAGCGGCATAATAAAAGGCACTTTCACCATGCCAATCCTTCAGACTTGGATCCGCCCCTGCATCCAGCAACTTAATCACAACTTCTGTTTTCAACGTATCGACGGCCATATGTAATGCCGTTTTCTGTTCTACACTTCCAATATTGGGATCAATACCTTCTGCTAATAACCAATCTATCAGTTCAGCAACACGATCCGCTTGCTGCATACGCAAATTACAAACTTTAAAAAGAAATGTTTGTCCATATTGATCCATACGCTGTATATCTGCGCCAGCATCAACAAAAACTTTTAGTATGGGAATAGCAATATTCTCCTGTAGAGCATATTCAAACAAGGTAATCCCGCCTACCTCTTCATTGATGTCATCAAGCTGTTCCAAATACCCTTTTAACCAAATTAGATAATTTTCAAATTGCCCTTCTAATGCTATCTGAGGTTTTAGCAAGGTACTGATCACTGTTGTGCTAAAGCGATCGTAATCATACAAGTCCGTTGAGATTAGCCCTTTGCCTATAAATTTATCCAGGATCCCATAATGATGGGATCTAATCAATTGACTAACGACATTATTCAATTCGTAATCGTAAAACTCAATTCTACCATTTGCTGCCGCAAGGATCTGTTCCATCTCGGCGATATCACCTTTACGTGAAGATTCGGCAAGTGCTCTTAACTCGTTATTTGTCATTTTTTACTTCTATTAATCTAAAGAAAAGAAAGTAATGTGGTTCAAGTAAAAACGAGTTAACTAAAAAAATAGTATGAATCATATCTGATAATGACAATAAAATCAATACAAGCTTCATGGTAGAATAGAACATAAAAAAGTCACTCCATATTTATGGAGTGACCATAACTTACCAGATTTCAAGTTGCTATGCTTGCAACTCTAAAACGAACGATGTCGAATGCATGTAATTATAACCCCTTGACATAGACCTCCGCAATAGCAGATGAAGGCGGTCGATTACTTTCTGTTACCATACATTTTAAGTAACGTATACCCTGCTGCTATAAAAATCTCCTGGGCATAATTGAAAATAACGTTAATCCCACACCACTGCTGAAAGACTGCTATAAAGCTTCCCAACAATAGCAGACGAAACAGCTTACCCCGAAAAAGATTTCTCGTCCCTGCTCTATATGAGTTTAGGTTTGCGGCCTCTGCAATCGCACACATATTATCTGCCGCATACTGCTCTCCGCCCATGCGGGGAAACACGCGCTGTGCCTTCTCATGCTTCCCCTTGTTATATAACCAGCGCCGGCTTTCAGGAATTAAGAAAAGTAGAATCAAAAAAACGATAGCTGGAATAGCCTCTGCCCGAAACATCCATCTCCATCCCCCCCTGCCAATTCCAACTTTCTAAAATCGGTTGTCCTTCCAACACCGGCTTAGCAATCAGCCAATTGACCACCTGCGCAGCGAGTATCCCCAATACAATGGTTAATTGGTTGACAGAAACAAACTTCCCCCGACTTTCTGCTGGAGCAATTTCTGCTATATACATCGGAGCCAAATTAGATGCCACACCGATACCCACACCAACCAAAATCCGATAAATAATAAAGTTATCAAGTTCGGATGCCATACCGGTTCCCAATGCAGAAAGAATAAATAAAATCGCTGCGGTATAAATCAACGGCTTTTTGCCATAGCGATCAGCCAGTCCGCCTGAAAGTAATACGCCGATAAAGCTTCCTACAATAGCCGAAGACATCGCCCAGCCCTGAAGCGCAACGTTGGACTCCAAATGAAAATAGGCTTCATAAAAGGGCTTTGCGCCGCCAATAACGACTCAATCACATCCAAATAGAAATCCACCAATGGCGGCCACAAAGGTGATCAATAGCAAATAGGTTGTCGCTGTCTTTTTGCATAAGAGTTTACATATTTAGATTTACTTAGGTAAAATTAATGGAATACTTGCTGACAATCATGTAAGTGAACATGATAAACATGTAAAATATTACTATTTTTAGAAATAAAACCAAAAATAAACTCGATGATGAAACAAAATATAGATGTAATTGCAGAAGGTTTCAAAGGGGAAAAAGCGATTGTCTTACCTTACGCTGTGTGCAGCTACCAAACAGGCAACAACATTACCTCAAAATTATTTACCACACATATCGGCTATTATCCAAATGCAAAAAGACACTATCGCGATCGTCAGGAGGGCTGTAAAGAATATATTCTGATTTATTGCGAAAAGGGCAGCGGCTGGATAAAACAAGGTGAAACGACGCATAATCTCTCCAGAAACGATGTTTACATCATCCCAAGAGACATTCCGCATTGCTATGGAGCGAAATCAAATGATCCCTGGAGCATTTATTGGATTCACTTCGATGGTACAGACGCCCCTCTTTTTGAACACATCATGGGGAAGATCATCCGTATCGATGATGCTGATTCAAATAAGCATGCAAATCGTCTCCAGCTCTTTGAAAGCATCTATAAGAATCTGGAGATGGGATATAGTCCTGAGAATTTAGAATATACAAGCTTTTGCTTCCAATACTTTTTGGCATCGATTAAGTATCAGACACAATTTAGAGAAAGTAACCGGATTCAAGTCGATAATATCATCCAGGACATCATCATATTTATGAAAGACAATATGGAAAACAACATCAATTTAGATCAAATAGCAGATCATTTCAGCTATTCTAAATCACATCTCATTCACTTGTTCAAACAGAAAACATCTTACCCCCCAATTGTGTATTACAATCAATTACGGATGCAGAGAGCCTGTTCGTATCTCCAATTCACATTACTTAAGATTAAAGAAATTGCATTTAAACTCCACTTTTATGATCCTTTTCATTTTTCAAAGGCATTTACGCGCGAAATGAAAATGTCACCACAAGAATATCGCAAGAAATATCAGAAATAATCTCGCTAACTTTTGAAATCTTGATTTATAAACGATCTAATTCAAATAAGCAATTGGTCCCCAATCTAACCTTTTTAACTTTACCAATCAATCTCAGCATTCAAGCGTGAGCCTGCTAATACGCAACGTATGGCAACCAGCATAGTGCTGTTGTCATTCAAAATTGGGTATCCTCTTCGCTAAAAATGCCGACACACCTTCTTTGAAATCTTCCGTTCCGAACAAATGTCCAAAGGCATCCATTTCCACCTTATTCCCATTTTGTTGTTTGTCTTCAGCTGCGTTAATAGCTTCAATGGCATTTGTCACCGCAACACGGGAGCGCGTAAATATCTTTTGAAGTATTTCCTCCGCACGGGAGATTAACTTATCCTGGGGGATCACCTCATTTACTAGACCAATCGCATGTGCTTGCTGCGCATCGATCATATCTCCTGTTAAAATCATTTGCATGGCCTGCCCTTTTCCGACTAGTTTGGGCAAACGCTGAGTACCGCCATACCCCGGAATCAACCCCAATGAAACCTCAGGAAGTCCCATTTTCGCATTTTCAGAAGCGATCCGAATATGACAGGCTAACGCTAACTCAAGACCTCCGCCCAAAGCATATCCATTTATAGCTGCAATAACGGGCTTGGGAGCACTCTCAATAAGATCTGAAAAAATAATATGCCCTCTTTCGCTAAGCCATCGCGCTTGAATTACCGATAGATCCATAAACTCCTTAATATCTGCACCGGCAGCAAAAGCCTTTTGCCCAGCACCGGTTAAGATAATACCCCGAACATGGTTATCAGAATTGAAATGCTTAAAGATGTCTTGCAATTCGTCGAGTGTTTCCTGATTCAAAGCATTCAGCTGCGGTTCGCGATTGATGATGACATAGCCAATGCTGTCTTTAACGGCGTACTTTAAATTTGAATATTGGACCATAATAACTAAAAATTAAAATGTAAGGATGCCGTAAAGGTATCAGAAGGAACTCCTTCGCCACCTCTATAGCTCAATCTTTTTTTATACTCTAATCTAATCAATTTAAAGATATTATCCACACCGACCAATCCCTCTACATAAGGTTTGTTGCGTACGGCCTTTGTCTGAATGATTCCGTCTTTATCCGCCTCAAATTGAATGTTCTCGGGAGTGACAAAAGGGTTATTGGCATCGCTTAGCCTTCCATAGAAAGCTTTAAATCCAGTCACTTCGCGCCACTTTAAGCGTCTGAACAGAGGAATTCTATTAAAAAAGAAACCATTCCAATTGTGATAATAAGTTAATTTCAGGAACTGATCTGAGACAAATTCTGATGTAGCCATCAAATCAAAATTTACAAGAGGTCCCTGCTTATCTTTAGTAACCTCAGGAAGTTCCAATAAAGTATAAGGCAAATGTTTTCCCCAAATCCTTCCACCAGATAATTCAAAATCCGCTTGTCCCGCTGGCGACAAAAATAACCGTTTAAAAATACTGAACCGTAAGGCGTCGTAACTATAATCTGCTCCTAAGAAGCCTTTCAATCCTTTGTTATATTGCAATGTAAAAATGGGATATTTATTCTCTACCGTTCCCCGGTCGAGATTGTGATAAGTAAACTCTTCATTCGGAGCCCAACGTAAAATTAGCTGTACATCATTTGTATTGACCTGGCTTAGTGTGTCTGGCAAAGGTAAACTATTGATATAAAACAAATCGCCTCGAGGCTGCCTACGTGTATGTGTAAATGCCGACCCGATGCTGACATGATTCCCAAATTCAATCAGGTGATCAATGCGATAAATATCATTAAACTGCCATTTATTGGGTCTGTTCTTTCCAAAAGACCGGAAGAAACCATCGCCTTTTAAGAAACCCAGACCCCGCCCGGGTTCCATGACGTCATGCTGCACCGTAAAACGCAAATAATTTGCAGGAAACTGCACAATACGTTCACCATTTAACGTAAATGCCGTGCTCAGGTAATACTTTAATTCTTTATCCTTATCTCCGTAAGCAGTATATCCTTCAATGTATGCTTTTTCCGAAAATAAACGAGTCGTTCGACCACTCAGACGGAAACGGTTACCTTCATAATTATTCCGGCTGTAAAGATATTCCAATGGTCCAAACTCTACTTTCCCCGCATTATAATATCCCTTTGCGAGCAAATAGCCCAATGCAACCAACTGATTAAAAGATCGCATGTTTTGCACTGAATCTACCTTTTGATAAGCGCCCAATTCGGCCTGGCTCAACGGGCTCGGCCTGACACCGACGATTGAAATATGTGGAGCAGACTCGAGCAAATACCTCTTCTCGACTGGCACTCCCGCAAAATCCTCATTCGAAATTGAATCTGTACGATGCCCTAAATATTGAGTCTCGCGGCGGCCATATAATACATCCGCCTTACTTCCCCCAAATAACATCTTCAGATCGGTATGAATAGGAAGCATGCTGCCGTTCCTAAATTCACTATAGGTGAGATCGATCTGAACATCATTTATCCAGTTGATATTAGCGCTACGTCCAATATTCAGTGTAGCCCGGTGGACAGCATATCTTGTGTCATCCGAGATCAAGAGATCGCCGTAGAAGAGTAAGTCAATGGCGGATTTTCCCTCAAAATGGAGTTCAATATAATCCTTACCCTCAATTTGGATCGTATCCTGAATCTGATATTTATAAAATGCTGTGGCCCCTGTCGCAATTGGACTCAAGACTCCCTTATTGGTAATCTGAATAGTATTTTCATAGAGATCAACATCACGTAAAATGGTCTGAAACCGGGTCTGCCAATTATCGTTGTTAAAAAAACGTGGATTTAATTCGGTTTGGTAGTGACTTGTGACAATCTTTTTGTTACGATTCGGATTATGAGATGAATAGACATTGGCATAATTCTCTTCCAAATAGAATGGCGCGATCGTTAGCCCCCGAAAAGCTGTCGAATCAATGTTCTCAAAGAGAAATCGAAACGGTTTCGGAAATTTTTTGGCTTTATCTTCAGGATTGACAAAACCAAATTGTGTCTTCTCGTATTCATCAAAACGAATTTCAGGGATACGCGTATAATGATTTTGAGAGCGATGAGCAATGACCTGCTCAATTAATGCTATAGCAGGATCTTTCGGCTTTTTATTTTTTCTATTGACGACTACTTCTTCCAATGTATTATTCGTCGCGATCAGATGAATCGTCAGCGATGAATCCTGTATACGACGGACATCTATCGTTCTTCGTTCATAACCCACCGCTCCAAAGATCAGCTGTCGGTATTTCTTAATATCCTGAATCTTAAAATACCCAAGCGTATCGCTGCTCCCACCTCGATCTTCTCCCAACCAATTGATTGAAACCCCTGAAATACCCTTTCCGGTTTGTGCATCCACTACCTTTCCACGAATAAAGTCCTGTGCAATTACCCGCCCCCCCAAAAAGAGTAATAGTAACACAGCCAAAAAATGAATCGAAAAAGATTTAACACACACTTTAAACACCATCTGCTAATTGATAGGATTTCTTTTTTACAATATACAATTTGTATGCAAGAGTTATACCAATAAAAATAAAAAAAGCACAGCGAAATCACCATGCTTTATTAAACAACAAGTATTTTAACAGAAACCTTCAGTTTTTACCTGCTCTAAACGCAGTCCAAATTACTGAAGGTTCCTATTGGCCATTGAAAAACATACGCGTTTAATAGAAACTTTATATTAACTTTAACAAACAGTCAGGATATACACCAATTAGAATTGTAAGCACTACAGCAAGAAATAGCACCAGTGAATAGTTCCACTGTACATTGACACAAGATTCATCACTATCTCTAAAGTACATGGCGACTACAACCTTTAAGTAGTAATATACCGCAATTGCAGCATTAACAACCGCCAATACGAGTAAGACAATATGGTAATTCTCCATTACGGAAGAAAACATCATAAACTTACCAATAAATCCGGCGGTCAATGGTATCCCCGCAAGAGAGAGCATTGCCACTGTAATTGCAAAGGCCAACAGCGGGTTTCGTTTTCCCAATCCATTGAATGCCTCAAAATGCTCAGATCCTGTTGTTTTTTTAACAAGGATTAGCCCTGTAAAAGCTACAATGGTTGCTAGCGAATAAGCAAGGCCATAGGCAAAAATGCTATTGGCCGAAGTTGATCCAACGGCTACGATCGCAAATAACATATAGCCAGCATGCGAAATACTTGAATAAGCAAGCATACGTTTGAACGACGACTGCATCAACGCAGAAATATTTCCAACAAATAAGGTGAGAACGGCGATCACTAAGAATACCGGCGTCCAAAAATCTTGTAAAGGTAATAGACTATAACTGAATAAACGCAATAATCCAGCAAAAGAAGCGACTTTAACCACCGTGCTCATATAACTTGTAATCAAGATCGGAGCTCCGTCGTAAACATCTGGTGTCCAAAAATGGAAGGGAACAGCCCCCACCTTGAACGTCAGTCCCACAATAAGAAGCAATATACCCCCATAAAACAAAGGCGAAATTGCTTGCGGGTTATTGACAACATAGTTTTTGATTTCACTTAGATCAAAAGAACCCGTCGCTCCATATAGCAATGCAATCCCAAACAGAAGAAATCCAGTAGAGAAAGCTCCCATCAGAAAGTATTTTAACGCAGCTTCATTAGAGGCCTTATCTCTTTTACGTATCCCAACCAAAATGTACAGTGCTACAGACATAATTTCGATCCCTAAAAAAAGCATCGAAAAATTATGATAACTATTGACAAGAACAGCACCGGTAAGCGAGAAAATTAACAGCGAATAATATTCCGCAATTTGTCCCTCTTCATCAAAATATCCTTTTGAGATAACAAAGATACACAAGGTAACGGCGATACATAGGATCGAAAACGCAATAGCATAGTGGTCAAAATGAACCATCCCACTATAAAGAGGACCGCTGGTAGATGTCCAGTCATTCCATAAGAAACCAATAGCCACCAAGAATCCCAGAATAGAAACAGGCAATAGCATAGATTTCATCTTGAATAAGCCGAGATAAAGGACGACTAATGCTAATATTGAAAGTGTAATTATTGCACCCATACAAAAAAAAATATCTATTATCTGCCTAAAAATGTACTTAAAACTTCCACTGAACCTGCAGAAAGGTTTAATAGGAAATTAGGAAATATACCAATATAAAGAATCAAGGCGGAAACTAAGGTCAATACCACCAATTCCGTACCGCTTACATCCTCAAATAGTGCCGTTTTCTCAGTGGTTTCTCCCAACATCATTCCTTGATAAAGCCTAAGCGTATAGACTGCCCCCAGAATCAAGGTTAAGCCCGCGAAAACAGCAAACCAAAACCCGTATTGAAAAACACCTTTCAATAACAGAAACTCTCCAATAAATCCATTGGTCAAGGGTAATCCTACTGCGCCCATACAAATAATCAGAAATAATATGGCCAACCGCGGTGCCTTGCTGGCTATCCCGCCCAGCTCCGAAAGACTACGTGTCTGTGTGCGCTGCTGCACAATATCCAACACATAGAAAAGTCCGATCACCGAAATCCCGTGATTCAGCATTTGGATAGTTGCTCCGCTTAGACCATTTGTATTCCATGTAAAGACACCAGCACTGATTAAGCCAACGTGCGCAATAGATGAATAGGCAATCAATCGCTTCACATCGTCTTGTTTAATTGCAATAATGGAAGCATAAACAATCCCGATCACACATAAGATCATCGCAAAATTTCCATACAAAGCGACACCAGCTGGTGCAATTGGCAATAACCAACGCATCAAACCATAAACGCCCATTTTAAGCATGATACCGGCTAATAGCATGGTACCGGCCGCTGGCGCATTGGTATACGTATTCGGTTGCCAGGTATGAAAAGGAAAAATTGGTATTTTGATGGCGAAAGCCACAAAGAAAGACCAAAATAACCATCTCTGTGTATGTTCCTCTAAATCCAATGCAATAAAAGATGTCCATTCAAAATCACGGTTGGGCACCTGTTGGTAGAGATAAAGAATACCTATCAACATCAAAAGACTACCCAAAAAAGTATAGATAAAGAATTTTAAATTTACACGAATACGATCTCCTTCGCCCCATAACGCGCAAATAAAATAGATCGGAATTAAGGCAATCTCCCAACCTACATAAAACGTAAATGCATCCAAAGCCGTAAATACAAGCAATAAACCCGATTGCATAAAAGCCATCAGGGCATAGAAGTTCCCTTGATAACCTTTCTTAAAGGTTGTTGCAATAATTAAAGGCATCACCCCATTGGTCAATAACACAAGAGGCAGACTAATTCCATCAACACCGATATGAAAATGAATATGCAAAGAGGAAATCCATAGCCAATTTTGTTCAAATTGCATACCGCCATTTGCATCAAAAGCACAAAGGAACGGAATAGTCAACGCCAAAGAAACTACCGATAAAATTAAGGCTATTGATTTTGCAGCATTAGTCTTTAAGAAAGCTAGAATCAATGCGCTGATTAACGGCAATAAAATAAGTAAAAACAAGTTATCCATCGATTATACCAAAATTAAAGACTCAACAATCCATAGATGAAAATGGCAATCACCCCAATTACCATCATCAATAAATAAAAACCAACATTACCATTCTGGAGCAAGCGCAATACCTTTCCTGTATCAAATGTTGCCTTCCCTGCACCATTCACGACACCGTCAATCCCCTTCTGATCCACGACATTTCCAAAGAACGTCGACAACCAATTAATTGGACGTACAATAATGTTATCATAAAGCTCATCTACATAAAATTTATTGTAGGAAAGATTGCTTAAAAATCCCCTCGCGCTATCATTCGTTTTTGGTATGTGTCCACGTTTGACGTATTTATTGAAAGCCAGGGCGACCATAATCAATACACCAACCACAGAAACTGCCATTAATAGATACTCCGTGCTATGCTCCAAATGATGCGTCTCAGGCATTAGAGCTTTTCCTTCCGAAAAAACCGGCGATAAGAAATTCTCAAGCCAATGATTGCCTCCCAAAACGGCCGGTAAATTGATGGCCCCACCAAGGACAGAAAGTATTGCTAATACAACCAATGGCACCGTCATACTTTTTGGAGATTCATGCAAGTGATGCTTTTGTTGCTCTGTCCCCCGAAATGTACCGGAAAATGTCATAAATAGCATTCTAAACATATAAAATGCAGTCATTAAAGCACCAATAAAACCCAAACCCCATAATATTGGGCTAGCAATAAATGCACCCGCCAATATTTCGTCTTTGGAGAAGAAGCCAGAAAATGGTGGAATTCCAGCGATCGCGATGGTTCCCATCAACATAGTTAGGTACGTAACTGGCATCGCCTTCTTCAAACCTCCCATGTTACGCATATCCTGTTCTTCGCTCATGCCGTGTATCACAGATCCGGCTCCAAGGAACAACAAAGCTTTGAAAAAAGCATGAGTCAATACGTGAAAAAAGGCTCCGGTAAATGCGCCCACTCCAAGTCCGAGAAACATATAACCTAATTGCGAAACAGTAGAATAAGCCAAAACTTTTTTAATATCGTTCTGTGTCAAGGCTATCGCAGCAGCTAACAAGGCTGTACAAATTGCAATGATAGAAATAAGCTGCAAGGTAAACGGCGAAAGTATAAATAAGACATTGGTACGCGCAATCATATAAATACCGGCAGTAACCATGGTTGCCGCGTGGATCAGTGCCGATACCGGTGTTGGACCAGCCATCGCATCCGGCAGCCAGGTAAATAAAGGTATCTGTGCCGATTTACCTGTTGCTGCAATAAACAATAAGATGGTGATGCTAACCACGGTAATATCACCAACAGCAAAGTTTTTGGCCGCAGGAAATACAGTCGAAAATTCCAATGATCCGAAAGTTCCGAGTATCAAAAATATAGCAAGTAAAAACCCTAGGTCCCCTATTCTATTCATTACAAATGCCTTTTTTGCCGCATTTGCGTAAGAATTATTCGTATACCAGAACCCGATCAATAAATAGGAACAAAGTCCCACGCCTTCCCAGCCAATAAACATCACTAAGTAATTGGAACCCAATACCAATAGCAACATAAAGAAGATAAACAGATTCAGATAAGCGAAAAACTTACCAAAGCCTGTATCATGGTGCATGTAACCGACTGAATAAACATGAATCAGGAAACCAATGCCTGTAACAATCAAAAGCATAATTGCGCTCAATGGATCTACAAAAAAGGAAAGTCCTATCTTCAGATTACCTACAGTAATCCAATCAAACACATGTTGTTCAATAATGCCAGCCTGTCCAGCCTGCCTCGCTTGATATACTTCAGAGAAAAGAATGCAACTGCACACAAAAGAAATAAGCACTACAGCACTGCCTATGGTGCCGACCATACCTTTGGACAACGTATTTCTACCCAATCCATTCACTATAAACCCGATTAAGGGCAAAAGGGGAATCAACCAAACTAATTCACTCATCGTATTTATTTCTTAAGTTCTACCAACGAAGTTTATTCAAGGAATCGATATCCACAGACTTCGTATTCCGATATACCATAATAATAATCGCAAGCCCTACAGCAACCTCCGCTGCCGCCAATGCCATAATAAAGAAGACAAACACCTGTCCTGACGAATCGCCATTCTGCACGGAAAATGCAGCCAAAAGAAGATTGACTGCGTTAAGCATCAATTCAATAGACATCATGATAATGATGACGTTACGGCGAATAAGAACACCAATAACACCAATAGCAAAAATAATCGCACAAAAAATCAAATAATGATTTATGGGTACCCCTTGCAACTGTTGAACAACTGTTTCCATTAGATTTGTTTAGGTTCTTTCTTAGCTAATAATATCGCTCCGATCATGGCCGTCAACAACAAAAGTGATGATAGTTCAAAAGGAAGCAAAAATTCGTTAAACAACACTTTACCTAGGTTCTTAACCAGTCCGATTTCCGGATTAACGACGGTCAGTGGATTCGAAATATCAAAGACACGATAGACGCCGAACAAAGTAACCAGTAAGCAACAGCCAGCGATAACGCCCATAAACTTGACCAAATTGGATTTCATAGGTTCAGTATCCTTATTCAGGTTGAGCAACATCAGCACGAATAAAAATAAGACCATGATTGCTCCCATATAGACGATGAAATTTACCACAGCTAAAAACTGCGCATTTAAGAGTATATAATGCACCGTAAACGTAAAAAATGTGATGACTAGATACAATACACTATGCACAGGATTTTTTGTAAAAATGGTCATCAGCGCAAAGAAAATAGACAAGAAGGCTACAAAATAAAATACTGTCATAATTTCCTGGTTTAGCTCTTTAATTTGGTAATATCAAAAGTTGGTTCGACCAATTTATCTTTTCCATAGATAAAGTCCTTACGGAGGTAGTCTGCCGTTACATGCGGACCATCCAAATAGATGGCTTCCTTCGGACAGGCCTCTTCGCAAAGGCCACAGAAAATACAACGCAACATATTGATTTCATATACCGACGCATATTTTTCCTCACGATAAAGATGTTCTTCCCCTTTTTTCCGTTCGGCAGCAGTCATGGTGATCGCCTCCGCAGGACAAGACAAAGCACATAGCCCACAAGCTGTACAGCGCTCACGCCCCTCTTCATCACGCTTAAGCGAATGCTGCCCCCTGAAGTTTTTCGAATACGGCCTTATTTCCTCAGGATATTTAATAGTCGGGATTTTCTTAAAAAAATGCCTTAATGTAATACGTAAACCTTTGATAATGGCAGGGAAATAAATTCTTTCCGAGAATGTCATCGGCTTTTGTTCGATTACCTTTTTACGATTGGTCAGTTGCATAAAACTCGTTCATCTGTAAATAAATTATTTCATGAGCTCACTATGCTCGTTTTGTTTATTCATGAGCCTTTTATTTTCTTAAGGCATCATGCTGCCATCTGGCAGTTTCAATGGCTCTATGGAATATCCAATCGGTGTCCATTGTATATTTGCCTCTCAGGAAGAATATTCCCTAGGAGAAATAGGTATCTTTAATCAACGTGAATATTCCCGTGAGTACAATATTTGCTATCGCTAATGGGATCAACATCTTCCAACCCAAATTCATCAATTGGTCATATCTGAAACGTGGTAAAGTCCAGCGTACCCACATAAAGAAAAAGATAAACAACAATATCTTCACAAAGAATACTATTACACCAACAATAGTGATCATATTGGCTGACCATCCCAGATCATTCATAAAGGGGAAATTATAGCCGCCAAAATAAAGTGATGCCATCAGTGCCGAGGAAACGAACATATTGATGTATTCGGAAAACATATAAAGCCCCAATTTCATCGAAGAATACTCCGTATGGTAACCTCCCACTAGTTCCGTTTCACACTCCGGTAAATCAAAAGGTACCCGATTACATTCTGCAAAAGCACAGACCATAAAAATGATGAACCCCAGTGGTTGCGCCCAGATATTCCAGTTGACAAAGCCAGACTGCTGTGCGACAATTTCCTCTAGCGTCAATGTACGCGTGACCATCAGTAAAGCGATCAATGATAGTCCCATGGCAATCTCATAGCTTATGCTCTGTGATGCCGCACGAATTGCGCCCATAAGTGAGAATTTGTTATTGGAAGCCCAGCCCCCCAGCATAATACCATATACACCCAATGCGATCACACCAAACATATACAATACGCCGACATTGATGCCTTGCGCAACCTGCAAAGAAATCGTACGGTCTCCAATCTGCAATTCCTGCCCCCAGGGAATAACAGCGGAACTAATACATGCCGTTATAATCGCTATTGTAGGCCCCAAAATAAACAGCACTTTATGTGCACCTGCAGGAATAATTTCCTCCTTAAAAAAGAACTTCCCTCCGTCGCATAAGGGTTGTAAGATCCCGAAGATACCAGCCCGGTCAGGACCATATCGATCTTGCATAAAACCTGCAATTTTACGTTCCGCAAGTGTCGAATACATCGCGATCACCAAAGTGATAACGAAAACAATAGACACCAATATTAATTTTTCTATGACAAAAGACCACTCCATGTTTGTGATTATTTCAATTTTTCTGTTCTAGCCAACTGCTCGCGATTTTGTTCCTGAAGGATAGGATTTTCCTTAATGACTTTTGGCGGATTAAACAATTCATAATGATTAGCAGAAATAACAGAATGCGGATCGATTTCTGTCGGTTCCTCTAAAATCCAGTCGCTTGTTTTTTTCTGGTCAAAGCGACAGGTATTACAGATAAACTCTTCTACTTCACCAAACTCATCTTTCCGAGCAGTCACCCGAATGACCTCTTCCCCCTTATACCATAAGGTTACCTTCCCTAAACATGTCGGACAATCACGATGCGCATCCACAGGTTTTGTAAACCAAACCCGATTTTTAAAACGGAAAGTTTTATCCGTCAAGGCACCCACAGGACATACATCGATCACATTGCCGGAGAAATCATTATCAATTACATTTTCGATATAGGTAGAGATCTCTGCGTGATCGCCACGACCTAAGATACCATGTACACGTTGATCGGTCAACTGATTGGCGACATACACACAACGGTAACATAAGATACAACGGTTCATATGCAATTGGATTTTATCTCCCAGGTCAATACGTTCGAAAGTACGACGATCAAATTCGTAGCGCGTATTGGCACTGCCGTGCTCATAACCAAGATCTTGCAATTTACATTCACCCGCCTGATCGCAGATTGGGCAATCCAATGGATGGTTGATCAATAAGATCTCAACAACTCCTTTTCTCGCTTCCACTACTTCTGGGGAAGTAATGTTTTGTACTTCCATACCGTCCATCACCGTCGTGCGGCAGGAAGCAACCAATTTAGGCATAGGCCTTGGATCCTTTTCAGATCCCTTGGATACTTTTACCAAGCAGGTACGACATTTACCCCCACTTCCCTCCAATTTGGAATAGTAGCACATTGCAGGAGGGACTATATCCCCACCAATTTGCCGCGCTGCATTTAATATGGTTGTCCCAGGAGCAACCTCTACAGGTATACCGTCGATGGAGACCTTAAACTTTACATCTTCCGCTTCTGCCATGATATGATTTATTTATCGTTACAGCTATTATTATGATACTATTGGTTCTAAAGGATCCGCATAATGCGCTAATCCGAAATTCCTCGCCTGTGATTCTTCCGGATGAAGAATATGCCATTCAAATTCATCCCTAAAATGTCTGATTGCTGCCGCAACGGGCCATGCTGCCGCATCTCCCAATGGGCAGATTGTATTTCCTTCAATTTTTCGCTGAACATCCCACAGCAAATCGATGTCCGACATGGAGCCGTGACCACTCTCGATCTTATGCAGTACCTTTTCCATCCAGCCCGTTCCTTCACGACAAGGTGAACATTGTCCACAGCTTTCATGATGGTAGAACCGGGCAAAATTCCATGTATTGCGAACCACACACTGGTCTTCATCAAAAACAATGAAACCGCCAGATCCAAGCATCGTACCGGTCTGGAAGCCTCCATCAGCTAATGACTCATAGGTCATCAAACGACTATTTCCTGCCGCTGTTTTCAAAATCAGATTAGCAGGCAGAATAGGTACCGAAGAGCCACCAGCTACGACGGCTTTCATACGCTTGCCATTGGCTATACCACCACAATATTCGTCCGAGTAGATAAACTCTTCGACAGGTAGACCGAGTTCGATTTCATACACCCCCGGTTTTACAATATTTCCACTAGCGGAAATCAATTTTGTTCCGGTACTACGTTCCACCCCGATCTTGGCATACTCTTCTCCACCCAAATTAATAATAGGAACAGTCGTCGCAATAGACTCCACATTATTAACCACCGTAGGACAGTTATATAAACCCGCTATAGCCGGAAATGGAGGCTTAATACGAGGATTGCCACGTTTTCCCTCTAAGGATTCCAATAAGGCCGTTTCCTCTCCGCAGATATAAGCTCCCCCTCCCGGTTGAACGTAGATCTCCAGATCATACCCCGATCCTAAGATATTTTTTCCTAAAAAGCCCTTCTCCTTCGCTTCAGCAATAGCACGCTCTAGAATTCTGATCTGTGGCATCATCTCTCCCCGCACATAGATATAGGAAGTATGTGCCCCCAAAGCAAAACTGGAAACAATCATCCCCTCAATAAGTGCATGGGGAATATGCGTCATCAAATAACGGTCTTTAAATGTACCTGGTTCAGACTCGTCAGCATTACAAACCAAATAACGAGGCACACCTTCCGGTTTGGCCAGAAAGGACCATTTCATCCCAGTTGGAAAACCCGCTCCTCCACGGCCACGCAATCCAGATTTTTTAACTTCTTCGACGACATCCTCTGGAGACATTGTCTTCAAAACTTTCTCAACAGCAACATAACCACCTTTTTGCCGATAGACCTCAAAGGTATTGATGCCTGGAACATCGATATGAGTCAACAAAAGTTTACGTGCCATATTTATTCTGTTTTAGCTTTTAAATTATCAATCAATTCGTCGACTTTTTCCTCTGTCAGATTTTCATAAAAGGTATATTCAGGCCCAATCTGTAAAACAGGCCCAAAACCGCAGGCCGCCAAACATTCCACACCGCGCCACGAAAAAAGTCCATCTGCTGTGACTTCGCCCTCTTTCACGCTCAGTTTTTGTTGCAAATGTCCCATAATACGTTCTGCGCCAACCAGACAACAAGGACCTGTACGACAAATCTCTAACACATATTTTCCTTTCGGCTGAAGTAGGAACATCGTATAAAATGTCGCAACTTCGTACACTTCAATCGGTAATATATTCAGGTAAACAGCAACTTTGTCCATCGCATCCGCACTTACCCAGCCATATTCCGCTTGAACCAAATGTAAAATGGGCAATAACCCAGATTTCTGCTTCCCTTCGGGATAGCGGCTTACCACTTCTCCAAACTTCGTCAGCAACTCTGGAGAGAACGTTACATTTTCATTATGTTGTTTTACACTAAGCATCTAATTCTCCGGCTATAACGTTAAGACTACTCATATTTATAATGGCATCAGAAATCAACATTCCCGCACTCATTGGCGCAAACATCTGATAATTGACAAACGAAGGCCTTCTAAAATGAAGACGATAAGGCGAACGCCCGCCATCGTGAATCAGATAAAAACCAAGTTCACCATTTGCTCCTTCTACCGCATGATACACTTCGGCCTTTGGTGTATCCACCTCACCCATAACGATTTTAAAATGATAGATTAAAGCCTCCATATTCGTGTACACCTGTTCTTTTGGAGGCAAATAGAAATCAGGCACCTCCGCATGGAAAACTCCTTTGGGTTCTTTCTCAATTTTATCCAAGGCCTGTTCAATAATCCGAAGCGATTGCCACATTTCAGCATTCCGAACCATAAAGCGATCGTAGACATCACCCGTTGTACCAACTGGCACATCGAAATCAAATTCTTCGTAAGAACAATAAGGGTTCTGAACGCGCACATCATAATCTACACCCGCAGCTCGCAAGATAGGACCAGTCCAGCTATAATCCAATGCTTCTTCCGCTGTGACAGCGGCAACACCGGAAGTTCGCTCAATAAAAATGCGGTTCCGAACAAACATATCTTCGAACTCTCGCAATACTGGCGGATAACGTTTAAGGAATTCTCGTATTTTTTCAAAGGCTATTGCATTGAAATCTCGCTCGAACCCACCAATACGACCAATATTAGTTGTTAAACGAGCCCCGCAGATTTCTTCAAAGATCTCATAAATAAATTCACGCTCCTGCATGACATACAAAAACCCCGAAAAGGCTCCCGTATCCACACCCAAAATTCCATTACAAATAATATGATCTGCTATTCGGGCAAGCTCCATAACAATTACGCGCATATATTGTACGCGTTTGGGAATCTCAATCTTGAGCAGCTTTTCAACGGTCATATGCCAGCCCATATTATTGATTGGAGCTGAACAGTAATTCAAACGATCCGTCAAAGGCGTGATCTGGTAAAAAGGCCGATGTTCAGCGATCTTCTCGAATGCACGGTGAATATAACCGATTGTAGACACACCGCTCACAATACGTTCGCCATCGATTTGAACAACATTTTGAAATACACCATGTGTAGCGGGATGCGTCGGGCCAATATTCAGGGTCATCAGCTCGTCCTGTGGATCATTATCCTCGAAAACAGGTTGATTAGATGTTATCTTGCTTATAAATTCGCTCATATCGTATAAATTAACGGCCGAAATACAAATCTTTCTTATCTACGCGATTCGGATCTTCCAAAGGATACTCCTTGCGCATGGGAAACACTTCCATATCATCCACGTTCAAAATCCGTCTCAAATCGGGATGCCCAATAAAATTAACACCAAAAAAATCAAAGGTCTCACGCTCCATCCAGTTCGCGCCTTTCCAAACAACCGTTGCAGTTGGAATTTCAGGATTTGGACCATGCAGAAAGACCTTCACCCGAATCCGGATATTATGAACGAGACTGTGGATATGATAAACTACAGCAAACTCTTTTTCTAAATGGGGATAATGTACCGCCGTGATATCCGTCAAATGAATAAACTGCAATTCGTTATTCGATTTCAAGAAACGAAGCACATCGACGACGTCTTCTGCATCCACAACAATGGTCAACAAATTATGCGCATCCTGAATTTCGTTGATCTTCACCGGAAAATTTCCTTGGAGCTTATCCAATAAAAAACTGTTTTCCATCATCTATTTATTTGTTTGTATACCGTACTTTTCAAGCAACGCCTTGTATTCAGGTGTATTCCTTCGGTTTAACGATTCATTCTTCACGATATCCTGCAAGCGCAATACACCATCTAAAATTGCTTCTGGACGAGGAGGACAACCCGGCACATAAACATCTACCGGTATGATTTCGTCGATTCCCTGTAAAACGGAATAGGTATCAAAGATTCCGCCACTGGAAGCACAAGCCCCAACCGCGATAACCCAACGCGGCTCGGCCATTTGCACATACACCTGCCTAAGCACTGGTGCCATTTTCTTGGCGATGGTCCCCATCACCAATAACATATCTGCCTGACGCGGTGAAAAACTAGGACGTTCGGCACCGAATCTTGCCAAATCGTAAGTAGACCCCATTGTTGCCATAAATTCAATACCACAACAAGATGTCGCGAAAGGTAGAGGCCATAATGAATTGGCACGGGCCAACCCGATGGCTTTATCCAAACTCGTCGCAAAAAAGCCTGCGCCTTCTACTCCCGGAGGAGCCTCTGCCAATTTTATATCACTCATGAAAAGTCGATTTATAAAGGTTTAAGTATCCTTGATCCAAAGGATCAACTACTAGTGGAACGGTTTAGTCCCAATTCAATGCTTTCTTCTTAATAACATAGATAAAGCCCAACAGGAGCAGTCCCATGAAAATAAACATCTCGATCAAGCCTTGCAGCCCCATTTCCCGAAAGTTGACAGCCCATGGATACATGAATATGACCTCAACATCAAATATGACAAATAGGATAGCGACCAAGAAATATTTTATTGAAAATGGCTGCCTGGCATTTCCGACAACTTCAATCCCTGATTCAAAAGCTCCAAGCTTGTTTTCTGTACGGACTTTTGGTCCGATAAGATGTGTAATAATTATGGTACCTACCCCAAATCCCACAGCAACTAAAAGCTGTATTAATATAGGCAAGTAGTCTATCGGCATACTATTGGCTTGCTCCATCTCAATTAAAATTTATATTGGTAACTATCTTTAAATATAGAGATTCCAAGGTTAAAAACAAAACAAAAAAGGCGTAGATATTACTATCTACGCCTAATTTAGAATGATTTTACTTAAGCTTATTTCAAGCCTTCTAAGTAACCTTTAACAGCTTCATTTGCCGGATCTATAGCTAATACTTTTTGGAAGCTTTCCTTTGCTTTAGGAAGATCTTGCTTCACGTAATAGTAAAGACCGATATATGTATTTGCATCGATCAAATAGTTTTTATTCTTCTCTTGTGCGCCACGTTGATTGATTGTTTCGATCAATTTTTGGAAGGATGCAACGAAATCACCTTTCGGTTGTTCCAAATTGTCTGCGGTTAAAGCAGCAAAAGCTTTGTAATAAAGTGCATTGATTAAATATTTATCCTGCGCTTCTTTATTATCTGTTGTTTCAATAACAGATAAGAAAGTTTGTGCTTTTTGCAAATCAGCAATTGCTTTATCTCTTAGTTCTTGGTTAACTACGACCTGTTCTTCATTCTTACTAGCAGCATCTTCTTTAGCACCGATTTGATAATAGGCTTCTCCAGCATAGTAGTTTGCATCAAACAAATATGTTTTGTTGTCTGTGTAAGAAGCTACCAATTCAAATAAAGAGGCTGCTGTCTGTAATTCTTGCTCTTGGTACTTCGCAAATGCCAACTCAGCTGTTTCTCCTAACAATTCTTTGTCCAAATCTATCGCTTTCTTAATATCCGCAATACCCTTTTGAATATTCGCTGTATTTTCAGCTGTCAATACAGGAGCTGCAGTAGCTGTGCTGTCTGCACCTGTCGCTGCTGGTTTTGGACTATTTGCCGCAATTTCAGACATTCCTAGGTACATATAATCCAATGGAATTACACGGTCCTTCTCCATTTTGCTGAACATTTGATTCAAGTATTCAAGCGCTTTTGGATAATCCTTTGCTTTTTGAAATGCGATATAACCCAAATAACGATAGATTTTTGGATCTACAGAAGGGTTTTGAGCTAATTCTTCAGAAACCACTTTCAAATCATCATATTGACGCGCATATACCAAGAAATCGGCGTAACGGATTTTTGCCTCCAAGGAATTATCACCTGCTACCTCAAGATATTTTTTATATTGCTCAACGCCTTTTTTATTCAATTCCACATATTTCTCATCAGAAGTACCTGGAAGTCTTGACCATTGGTTGTATGTTTCGGCCAACTCACGGTAAGTAGGTGCATACGTTGGCGTCTCTGTAGCAATAGCTTCTAATTGTGTGATAGCTTCATCAAACGCTTGTGCACCACGTACAATCACTGCCTGTCCAACTTTTGCTTGTACAGAATTTGGATCGATATCCGTCGCATCACCATAGCTGGTATATGCCAATGACCCCTCTTTTAAGCCACGATAAGCATCACCTAACGCGATAGGAATAGCTACATCTTTTTTATTTTTCTCTTTCGCCTGAGTCAGGTATTCCAATGCTTTTGCATAATCAGGCTCAGGTGCATTAATATATGCACGACCGATTTCCAATAATGGCTCGTAATCTTTTTTACCTAATTTTGCTGTTGCCAAAGCGAATTTAGATTCAGCACTTGCTTTATCCTTTTTCATTAAGTCAACATAACCCAAACCTACGTTATTGATGGTAGCTTTTGGATCAGCAGCCAAACCTTGGTTGAAAATCGTAGCGGCAGAATCCGCTCTGTCGTTTACCAAATAAATTTGACCCAAATAGAAATAATTATCTCCATTCTTAGGTTGCTTAGTCACTAACTGTTGAAGGATAGTTTTCGCTTTACCATAATTTTCAGCCTCGATGGCTGCTCTAGCATCTTTCAAACTTTGAGCACTTACTGTACCCACAGATCCGGCCAATAAAAGACTAAATAATAATTTACTGTTTGTCATAATCTATTTTTGTACTATTTATTATCTATTTAATATAACTTTCATCTCTAATAATGATTTCACGTCCGGGCATTGTAGCAGGAACCAATCCAGCCTTTAATACAATACGTTGCCCACGATCTCCAGTCAAAAACGCACTAAAGCCCAAACCTAAGCCCATATTCGGCTGATAGTTCATAATGTAGACGGGTCTTACAAAAGGATATAAGCCGTCAGCGATAGTCGATTGGGATGGTCTGTAAAAACTTGCCTTTTCACCCTCCTTACCAGCACTTTCGATGCTCAATGTACGAATTTTCTCCAATAAATTCGAATTTTTTTCGATAGCCTTTAAATACCAATTGTAACCGATAACTCCCACAGTATTCTCATTCTCACTGACATATTTCATAACATCTTCACTGTCCTTCATTGCGGAAACAGCCTTCGGATCAATTTTGTTCAATTTGAAATAGTCTCTCAAATAGCGTAGTGTGCTTGAATTTGCATTGTCAAAAATCAAACGCTGTCCGGCTAAGTTACCTTCCAACAAAGACTTAACGTCTTTTTGTGGCATTATAGTATCTGCACTGTTACGATTATTGATTAACACAACAGCATCCGAAGCCATTTGAAATATCTTCGGCTGAATACCCCGTTTTTTAAAGTAGCCATCTTCCTCGCTTGTCAACTTTCTAGTCAAAACAACCACATAAGCCGAATCAGAAAGCAATGCGTTTACGGCTCTAATCTCGGGTCTCGCTATCAGTTCCAAACTCGAATTTGGATAAGAACTTTCAAAAACATCGGCAGACTCCTGGATAATGGGCAATAAAGTTTGATCCACAATAACCGGAAGTTTACCCGTCAGAATGTCTTCGCCTTCTTTTGCGCTCTTCGTTTTATTTTTGCAGGAAACAAATACTCCCATGCAGATACCCAGCATCACAAGAACCATTTTATATTTTCTCATACGATACATCATAAAATAAGACAATTTAAATAAAGAATAGTTTAACTTTTGAAGAGAGAGTTTGAACGTAGTTAAAGGAAGAGGCGATTAATTGAAATTATTTTGCCAAAGCCGTACAAACCGCATAAAAGAATACAGAATCAATACGACACCAAAAATTGTTTTGTAAGTTGGATTAATTTCAATGGGAAAATTATCCCAAAAAATAATCAATAGGCCCAAAACAAAATAAAAGCCAAACATAAAAAGTCCTAAAATAGACAGAAACCGCTTCAGAGGCGATTTCTGTCTATAATTTGAACTATTATTCGAATTAAAATTTGTCATTCTAATTTTGAAGGTTCAATCGAATTGGTAAAGTGTAGGCTACACGAACTGGACGACCGTTTTGAATACCTGGTTTCCATTTCTTCGCTTTCTTAAGCAACCTTACAGCTGCATCACCGGTACCATATTTCAAATCACGTTTGATATTGATGTCTGTTAAGCTACCATCTTTTTCTACAACGAAGGAAACTTCAACAACACCATTTACACCGTTTTCTGTTGCGGCAGCTGGATACTCATAGTTTGAAGCAATCCAAGACATAAAAGCAGGCATACCACCAATCGGAGTTGGCTGAACCTCGATGGCATTAAATGGAAGAATTTCATCTCCATTACCATTTGGATCTCCTTTTTTGGCTCCAGTGATCGCACCATCTTGTTTCTTCGAACCAAATTCTCCACGTGCAACAGAAGTACCTGTCGGACTACCTTTCAGGGTAATACGCGCTGGAGTTTTATTTGGATCTTTCAACTCTTCCTGAGAAGCAACTTCTTCCACAACCTTGTTTGCAGGCGCTACTTTAGGTTCCGGAAAACGAACCAAATCCTCTTTTGGTACATCCATGGCCACTTGTTGAGGTTTTTCTTCCGGTTCTTGCGGAAGAGGCTCCTCTTCTGGTGGTTCTGGTGGTTTGATTTCTTCAAGGTCTTCCAAAGTAACCTCAGTTACCGCTGGAGGTGCTTCAACAGGCTTTTTCGGAAAAATTTTATCTCCGAAAAGACGAAGAAGACTTGCAAGCACTACAAAGCCGATAACGACAAGTAGCCCTCTATTAGTCGCTTTAGGCGCAAGCTTACGAAGCTCGTAAGCTCCATACTCCTTATTGCGGCCTTGAAAAACGACGTCAAGCCATTCTTTCTTAAAAATATCTAATTTTGACCCTATCATTTTATTTTAGTTTTTTGTGTCAATCTAATAACTAATCATTATAGATATTGTCACGTTTTAACACTTCGACTTCCTCTGGTGTAATCTTTCCGATCATATAGCGTTTCACGTCTACAATTTTCATCTCATCAAGAATATCGACCAGATTACGTTGTGTACATTTTTCACTAGGACGTATGATTACAATCATGTCTTTACCGCCTGAAACGCGAGGTACATAAGCCTTTTTTTCCATCAAGACCTTACGAATCCCATCTGCGCCATAACCAGCAACAGTAGGACCTTCGATCGGATTAGCTACTTGACCATATACCCAAGAGACTTTATTGTCAGAACCCAATAAAATTGTCAAGGAACGATTATCTGCCGTAAGCAACTCATCTTTTTGTTCTTCTTTAATTTTATTTTTGTCTGGCATAGCCACATCCATTGCCTGCGGTTTATTTAAGGACGTGGTCAACATGAAGAAGGTAATCAACAAGAAGGCCAAATCCACCATGGCTGTAAGATCGACCTTACCACCATTTTTCTTGGATCTTACTTTCCCGCCTTTGCCTTTTTTACCACTATCCTGATTTAATTCTGCCATTGTTTGTTCTTATTAAATCGTCAATTATTTCTCCTCAGCACGCATGCCTGTTATGAAACTAAATTTGTTTTGCTTTTGATTACGCAATGTCTCAATAACTAAATTAACCGAAGGATATTTTTCATTCGCATCTGCTTTGATAGCCATTTTTAAAGGTCCAGGATGCACGAAATTTTTATCCGCCGCCTCTTTTTCCTTGTTTACTTCCTCAGCTGCAAGACGGGTATTTTGAACCCAATAATACAACTCATTTGAAGTATTTTCTGTACTATCAATTGGGATACCAGTTTGCACACCTTTTTCTGTACGCTTACTTCCTTCCAAGGCCAACAATGCTTTTAACTTAGACATTGGTACACCGAAGTTCTCCATCAATTTGAAATGATCATAATCTTCTTGTGAAAAGCCAACGCCATATTTTGCTGACATTCTTTCTAATGCTTTTACACGAACCTGTTGATCAGTCGTACCGAAGAAAACTTTACCTTGATCGCCTATTGTGATCATACCTACATTTGAATCAGGTAACTTATCTTTCGTAGTCGATGCTGGGGTATCTACTTGCAAAGCCTCTGGTTGGCGCGCAGTCGCCGTTAAGACGAAGAACGTAAGCAGTAAGAACGATACGTCACACATCGCTGTCATGTCGATCGACGTACTGGCTCTTTTTACTTTTGCTTTACCCATTTTAAATTCTTCCTTTTAAATTAAAAACTCAATCTTCTATCCTATGATGCTTTTGATTTTTGATTTCCATAAAATAAAATCAAAAATTTTCATCATAGTTCTTATTTGTGGTTTGCAGCGTATGTTTGTACGATTGAGAAACCAGCTTCGTCGATAGAGTAAGTTAATTTATCGATTTTTGCAGTAAAGATGTTATACAATACAATAGCGAAAGTTGAAGTCGCGATACCAGTTGCTGTATTGATCAAGGCCTCAGAGATACCGTTTGCCAATTTAGCTGAATCCGGAGCACCACCTGTTGCTAATGCCGAGAACGCTTTGATCATACCTGTTACTGTACCTAATAGACCACATAATGTACCGATAGAAACTAATGTAGCGATAACGTTTAAGTTTTTCTCTAACATTGGCATTTCTAATGCTGTAGTTTCTTCAATTTCTTTTTGAATTGCAATAGTAGCTTTTTCAGTGTTTACTTCAGGATCTGCAGATACTGATTTGTATTTCAATAAACCAGCTTTTACTACGTTTGCTACTGAACCTTTTTGTTTGTCACACTCAGCGATAGCTGAATCGATGTTTCCACCATTAATCAACGTTTGGATTTTACGAACAAAGTTTCCAACGTTTCCAGTTCCAGATGCTTTGTTGATAACGATTAGACGTTCTACTGAGAAAACCCATACCATTAAGAATAAACCAAGCAAAACAGGTACGATAGCCCCAGCATGGTAAACCATTCCTAAGTAGTTACCTGGATTTGGAGCATTTTCAGGATTGTTGTCAACGAAGTTAGTTGGATTACCCATCACAAATTTCCATACACAGAAACCCACGATGAAACAGATGATGATTGCAGCTTGAGCAAAGAAAGATCCTCCGTTGTTGCTCTCTTGTTTTGCAGCAGTTTTAGGTGCGTTTGCCATTTTTCTAATTTTTAGTTTTTTACTGTTGTTTAAATATATAATGTTGTTTAAATTATATGCACTCTTATTCGCCTTTGAAATCAATTTTGCAAAGCAAATTTAATATTTAATGTCAAATTTAAAATATTCATCTTAAATATATAAAAAAAATCAAATTTGTTTTTTCAAACTGAACACACCATTAATCAGTGTTATTTTTCTCAGCAGTTCCCGTTATATAATCATTATTGCTCTATGCTAAATCGCTTATTCGCAATAATTATTTTACAATGAAAGCCATTTTTTTTTTGATATGCAAGAAAATCAAGGATTTTAAACCACAAAAAGTAAGTGATTACTCATGTTTCGAAACAATTCAACAAGCTCCACTCAAAGCATACTTGCCTAATAAACAATTCATTAGATTTACCACTATTATCCTTGATATACTTGTTTAACCACCAACTAATTTTACGCGATACCCCTCTTTTAGTAACAAATCATAGATCTTCTGTTTAAAGTCTCCCTGAATAATGACCTCCCCATCCTTCACTGTTCCACCAACTCCACACTTCTGTTTCAACAATTTACCTAAGTGCTCTAGATCTTCCACTTTTCCAACAAAACCTGTAACCAAGGTAACAACTTTCCCTTTCCGCATTTTCCGATCAAGCTGTACTTTTAAATTTTGTTGATTGATAGGTAAAGTATCCTCTTCCTGAAAAAAATCAGCAAGCTGATAATTGAAGCTGTCATCTGTTGAATATACAACGCCTTCGTACGATTGTTTTTTATTTTTACTCATGATCTTAACAAATTATCTTTAACGCCCTCGGCATAATGGAAATATCTAATTTATCCCCAAGTTCAATCGGTTCTCCGTCCACATGAACAGGTGAAATCTTATCGACCTCAATCTGTATATTTTTTCCAGGGATAATCTCGACATAACTGGATTGATCTGCCGATTTATTAAAAAGATGAAAAATCATCTTTGGCAGAATATAAAGTGGAAATTTGTGCACAATACAAACATCTAAGATACCATCATTAACCGAAGCCTGTGGCGCGATATAGGCATTATTTCCATATTGAGGTGAGTTTGCTACACTGATCATAAAGGCTTGTCTTTCGTATACCTTTCCATCAATCGTCAATTTGTAATGTGCAGGCTGGTATTTACTGAGTACATTAAAAACTGACTTCATATAGCCCAAAGGCCCCCGAATATTTTCATTGGCAAAATTTTCACTCACGGATGCATCAAAACCTAAACCCGCAATATTAAAAAACCTTCTATCATTAATTACGCCACAATCCACCTCAATTGATTCAAAACGATTTATCCGGCGGATAGCCGCAGCTTCATTCATCGGCACGCCCAAGTAGAGCGCCAAACCGTTGCCGGAGCCCTCAGGAATAATTCCCAATGGAATCTCAGATCCAACCAAAGCAGAGCCCAATTCATTAATCGTCCCATCACCACCGACAGCGATGACCGCATCGTAGCCTTCTTCGATGGCTTTCAAACCAATTTCATACGCATGGTTCGGTCTTGCCGTCTGTTGAAAAGTAGGATCAAACTTCTGTAGATCAAGCACATCTAATACCTGTTTTTTAAAGGAAGTTTTATTTTTTCCTCCTGAAATAGGATTAATAACAAACAATATTTGTTTACGTTCTGACATATCCAAAGATAGCGGAAATTACCAATTTCTTAAAATAATGTAATCTTTATACCTATCGGCTCGTTTTCAAATGCTTTTAAAAGTTAAAATATAAATTTGATTTTAAATACTCCCTAAAGTATTGTAGCTTTGTCGCACAAAAAATAGAATGTGGACTGATTTGCGTGCTGTTGCATTACAAGGCAACGACAAGGAGATTGCAACCACAGTAAAAAAGTGCTAAAAACCCTTCGCTGTCACGGCTCTTATCACTTTGCTGTTATTTCATTCTAGCGCAAATCCAATATTAAAAATTACGTAAAGCATGGCTTATTTATTTACGTCAGAATCTGTTTCTGAAGGTCATCCAGACAAAATTGCGGATCAAATTTCAGATGCATTAATAGACAATTTTTTAGCATGGGACGAGGATTCACGCGTCGCTATTGAAACGCTAGTAACGACTGGGCAGGTTGTGCTTGCCGGGGAAGTTAAATCAAACATATACCTCGATGTTCAGAAAATAGCCCGTTCGGTTATCCAAAAGATCGGCTACACCAAATCTGAATACATGTTTGAAGCAAACTCTTGTGGTGTACTGTCAGCGATTCACGAGCAATCTGCTGATATTAATCAAGGGGTAGACCGCAAGACACGACAAGAACAAGGAGCGGGCGACCAGGGTATCATGTTTGGGTATGCTAACAACGAAACCGAAAATTTTATGCCTTTGGCATTAGACTTATCACATCGTCTGCTTTATGAATTGGCAGAATTGCGTCGCGAAAATAACGAAATCAAATATTTGCGCCCCGACGCAAAATCTCAAGTTACACTTGAATATAGCGACGATCACAAACCAAAAAGGATTGACGCTATCGTCATCTCGACACAACATGACGACTTCGATACCGAACAAGCCATGTTGGATAAAATTACACACGATATTAAAACAATCTTAATTCCACGTGTTAAAGCACAATTGAAACCAGAACTTCAGTTGTTATTTAACGATGAAATTAAGTTTCATATCAACCCAACCGGTAAATTTGTTATCGGTGGACCTCACGGAGATACAGGACTTACAGGCCGTAAGATCATTGTGGATACCTACGGAGGAAGAGGTGCACATGGTGGTGGTGCTTTCTCGGGAAAAGATCCCTCTAAGGTGGACCGCTCTGCGGCATACGCAACGCGTCATATTGCCAAAAATTTAGTGGCAGCAGGTGTTGCAGATGAAATTCTCGTACAGATCTCCTATGCAATTGGTGTAAAAGACCCAATGGGTATCTATGTAAATACCTACGGAACAAGCAAAGTAAATTTGACCGATGGACAGATTGCTGAAAAAATCGCACATTTATTTGACATGACCCCATACGGAATTGAAACGCGTCTAGGACTTAGAAATCCAATTTATTCAGAAACTGCTGCCTATGGCCACATGGGAAGAACACCAAGGACAGTAACCAAGGAGTTTGAAAGCTCTACCGGTGAGAAAAAGCAAGTCGAGGTCGAGCTTTTCACTTGGGAAAAACTGGATTATATCGAGAAGGTGAAAGAGGAGTTTGGCTTATAAAGCTCTTATTTCCATCAAAATATAAAGGGACTATCCAAAAGTGGATGGTCCCTTTTTTACAAGCTCTATACGCATCCCTTTACGCTACCTGATCAGAAATTCTATTCTTAAACCGTTTGAGCAAACTCTTTTGTCCCCATCTTTTGTTTGCTGAAAATGCCCATTCTCCATTGACCAGAAAAGCTCTCCTCTTATTTTCCTTGCTATTGTTGTTGTGAAATCGCGAAGGTTTTGTATCTTAATGTTCTAAACCGTTTCAATCATGAAAAGACGCAATTTTCTTCTAGCACCTATGGTGCTCATCACTGCCCCAACATGGGCAAATACAGTTCAGTCGGATGAGGAAATCCAACCCAGCACTATTGTGCACGTTGTTAATTTCTGGCTAAAAAATGATCTCAGTGAAAAAGACAAAAAGAATTTCATTGGGTTCTTTGAAGAACTACGAAAAATTGAAGTAATCAAAACATTGAACTATGGGATTCCAGCAAAAACAAATCCGCGCCCAGTCGTCGATAACAGCTTTGACTACACATTGATCGTCACTTTCAAGGACCTTAAAGATATAACCACCTACGAGACACATCCAATTCATTTGAAGGCTATCGAAAAATATCAGCATCTCTGGACGAAAGTAACGGTCAAAGATACCTCCATCATTAAATAAGGCCTCGTGCCTTAATTTCCAGATATTTATTGATGGAGTTGATGGTAAGATTTTCAGGCGCGGTATAAATTGTCTGAAACCCGTTACGAATCAGTTCTTGTACAATAAGCTGTTTCTCATAGATAAACTTTTCAGCAATAACCTGGTTGTAAATGTCGATTGTCTTTTTCGGCGTACTCTTTGCCAGATCCTCTATTTCAACATTTTTAAAGACAACAACGACAATTATATGGCTCTTATTCAACATCGCCAGATAATTTATCTGACGTCTTAAGGAATCTAAAGTTTCAAAATTTGTATAGACAAAAATAAGCGAACGCTTGTTGATATGTGCATTGGCATAACTATATAACCTTCCAAATTCAGACTCCTCAAATTTGGTCGACACCTGATAAAGTGCTTCCGAAATCTTGTGCATTTGGTTATTCCTTTTTTCCGCTGCTATAAATGCATTGATATCCTTTGAAAAGGTCAATAATCCCGCCCGATCCTGCTTCAAGATGGTCGCATTGGAAAGAACAAGTGCAGCATTAATGGAATAATCCAATAAGGTAAGACCGTTGAATGGCATCCGCATTGCCCTCCCTAAATCAATAAAAGAATAGATCGGCTGAGATTTCTCCTCCTCATACTGATTGACCATCAGTTTTTTTACTTTCGCAGATGCCTTCCAGTTCATATGCCTATAATCATCGCCCTGAACATACTCCCGTACATGATCAAATTCCATGGCTGAACCAATACGTCGAATACGCTTTATCCCTAGCTCATTTAATCGATTGCTCGTTGCCAGAAGCTGATATTTTCTCAGCTGAATATAGGATGGATAACAGGGTATCTCCTGTTCCTGATTGGTAATAAACCTTCTTTTGAAAAACCCATAACGCTTAACCAAAGCCATACAACGACCAAACTGATAGATCCCTCTCTGCGTCGGCCGCAAGGAAAAAGAGATTTCCGAATGCTGAAAGGCACGTAAGCGGGAATCAAAATCCTTATCCCGAATTTGGAGCTGCATTGGAAACTCCTCCAAAATATCCACTTTCGTTGCAAATGGGTAAAAAGAGCTAACAATTAGCTTCATTGGATTTTCATCGCCATTCGACAATTTCTCTGGATATACACGCGTAATTTCAATTCTGCCCTTTCCAGAAAACAAGACTATAAAATCAAAAGCCAACACAGCGAGCCAGATCCAAAAAACAATCCAAGCCACAATCAACAAGCTCTTAATAAAAAAAGAAAATGTAAAAAGTGTCGCTATACCCAATAGCGAATAGAAGAACTGATTCGTTAGAAAGAGCTGCCTTAGTTTCTTCATTATCTTGGAATTTCTACAGAATTAATGATTTGATCAATAACGTAAGCAGTTGTAAAGCCTTCCATTTCTCTTTCCGGAGTCAACATAACACGATGACCAAGCACTGCTGCTGCCACTCTCCGGATATCTTCAGGAGTAACAAAGTCTCTTCCGCTCACCGCTGCAGAAGCCTTTGCCGATTCCAACAAAGCAATAGAAGCTCTCGGCGATGCTCCCAATGTCAAACTCGGATTTGTTCGTGTCTTTATGATAACTTGAGCAATGTAAGTCAGCAGCTCCTCATGGACAAAAATGGATTTGATTAATTTCTGAAATTCTAAGATTTCTGACGCCGACACAACCGCCTGAACCTGATCCTCTTTATTCAGCGCTTTTTGGGCATGATGTTCCTTTAGGATCTCCAACTCCTGTTCAAGCTCAGGATAGTCCACATTGATCTTAAACAAGAAGCGATCGAGCTGTGCTTCTGGCAACCGATAAGTCCCTTCATGTTCAATAGGATTTTGTGTAGCAAAAACAACAAAGGGAGCAGGCAATCTGTAGGTTGTTCCATCTACCGAAACTTGTTGCTCTGCCATGCTTTCAAACAGTGCAGCCTGCGTCTTTGCTGGGGCACGATTGATCTCATCAATTAAAACAATATTTGCAAAAATAGGTCCCTTGCGAAATTCAAATTCGTTGCTTTTCAGATCGAGTATCGACGATCCTGTCACGTCCGAAGGCATTAAATCCGGTGTAAACTGGATCCGCTTGAATTCGCTATGGATCGTTTTGGCAATCAATTTGGCCGATAATGTTTTTGCTACTCCGGGAAGCCCTTCGATCAAAGAATGCCCTGAGGCCAAGATGGAGATCAAGAGCATGTCAATCAACTGATCCTGTCCAACGATTACCTTTTTGACCTCCGACTTTACCTGAGTCATTTTATCGAATAAAACCGAGACATCTATTCGGTTTTCAAAAGATATATATTTATCGAAGTCACTCATATCATTTTTGCTTTATGTTTAAACTCTTCTATTGTATCATTAATCAATTTTAGATCTGCCAAGTCATGTTGTTTAGCGTCTTGCATACGAGCAATCAGCTTAATTAAAGACTGAGTCTCCATAAGGGAAACTCCAGACCGTTCAGCCAGTTCTTCACTGAATTCATCTTCCCGCAGCTTCAGCGTATCCAAATGAAATCGGATCCGAAGATCATGGAGGAAGTAATCTATTTTTTTTGCAACCATATTCCCGGGTGCACCATTTTCATAATATAAGGTAGCGATGGTTTCACAAAACTCCTTGGAGAGATTGGGTTCTGGCGTCACGACTGCCACTGCCCGCTGTTCACGCTTACTTCGAAATACGAGCAAAAGAATCAGTCCGCCTAACAGCACATACCAGGCTTGCCGAAGACCATCATTGGTTAGAAATACCCGCAGAGGTGTCCTATATTGGTCCATATTCGCCTTAAAATCATACCACGCGAGGGGCTTATCATTTAGGTGGGATAAAGATTTAGCAGCATAAGCATATTGCGAAGCGGAATTCAATAAATAATAATTTCCAAATAAATCAGGAGTCAGGTGCAGATAGAACATTCCTTTACCGAATTGAACCGCCACGAAGTTAGGCAGCGCAAATTCTTTATAAGTAATCGCGCCCAGAATAGTCGCATTTTTAGGAAGTTTATAGAATACTCCACCAAGATCTGATTTACTGTAATGAATTTTATTGTTATCGTTCATCAACCGCACGCGCAGCTGACTTTTTATATCTACGCCTTTTTTATAACCATAGAAATTATCTGTTTCAACACCCAGAGAATCCAACAGATAATGGTCGATATCCTCGGCTACTATCATTGCTTTCCCGCCTCGATGTACATAATCCAGCAATTTGTCTTCTGCCGCTTCGCCCATTGAAAAATAGGGTGTATAAAAAAATAAGTTAGCGTCTGTTTTCTTTGCGCTGTCGAGATATTCATATAATGGTCGCTCAATGGTTGTATTCTTCTGATCAATGATATGCTTCAGTTCTTGACGCAGCACATAAGCTCCAAAGGGGTTTTTATCCTTTGCATCAAAGGTCCGATTCCAGATAATAGGTTTCTTACTCGTAGCATCGATAAGACCAATTAGCACTAACACAACACCCAATAATATCAATCCAAATTTTACCGATCCCTTCATTTAATTTGATTTTGATATTGGTGAAACAATTCCTGATATTGATTAAAGTTAACCTCCGTTAATTCAAATTGACCAAACCAGACATAATCAAATATTTTTGTACATTCCAAAAATCCACGGCGGAGTTCCTCGTTTTGAATCTCTTGTGCAAATTCAGCATTTGTTTTGCTCTGCTTCCATTTTATATGATCTGTTTGCGCCAATTTCTGAATATTCAACAACTGTAGATAGCGTATTCCCAAAGCATAATTCTTTTGTGCAACAGCCTCCCGAATATAAGGGTCAAGGTTGCTGTTCATCAAATTTCGCTCTACATACGCTAAAACGTCCAGGTCATTCTCCTCTTCATGATGCTTAATAAAATACTGCTTTCTATTGTAAAGTATTTTATAGAGAATAAATGCCAACGCTATGACAGCCAAAAATGCAAATACATACCCAAACTCTTCCCGAAATTTATAAGTATTATCTGGCATGATACTTCCAATCCAATCGGCGAGCCGTGCAAGAATTCGCTGCAATACCCCTACCCGATCTTTAATATTTTCGGAATAGACAAAATCGTCGGTCTCGTAACGTTTGATAATATCCTGATAGGGATCCATTTTAAAAGAACGCTCTTCGGTATACTTTGGAATCGAGTCAAATAATGTGGGGTCCCACAGATCAATTTCGTCCTTTTCTTGCTGTCCAATAGGCGACTTTACTGTAATTGAGTCAATACGGACAGAATCTGCTGCGACCAAGGAGGAGTCTATCCGCACATTGAGCGAATCGATCTTATCGCTGTTAGAATCCGTATTCCTTGGTTTGGGATCACAGGCATTAAAAACCGATAAACAAACAATGCAGAAAAAAGATAAGAGTTTATTCACCTTTTCCTCCAATCTTTTCGATCATACTATAAATACGTTCTCCAAATTTAAGATCCTTGGCTGTCTCATAAATAATACCGTTGGCCAGAACGCCAGACATATACAGAAATAGGGTAAATAAGGTAATAAATAAGCCACCCAGAGTCATCAGCAATTTCCCCCAGGATGAGTCAAAAAACGCGGCATCTATACCCAAGAAATTGAATGACAGAAGCCCCATGATAATCAGCGGCACGATAGAAATCATCATGACAGCCATTTGGAAGATAAAATTCACAATGTAGGTAGCGATACCGTATTGAATCAATTTTTTGCTCAGCATGACATACGCATCTGTAAAACAGCTCCCCAAATCCGAATAACCTTCCCGGTAAAATAGAAAAGAGCAAAACAACCAAATGCCGACCATTGAGCCTAATATGCCGATGGCAAAACTTCCAACGAAGGGGATAAAAGCACAGATCGCAGCAACGATTGCCAGTGGAATAAAGACAACGATTAAAGCTAATATCATCGCGATCAAAAACATAAAGTATTTACCGAGGTTCGATCTGAAATTCCTGAAGACTTCCGTTCCCGAAAATGCCGTGCTTTTACGTTCTTTTAATAGCATAAAATACTCGATAGAAATGCCATAAACGTACAAACCCAGGGCAATCAATGCCAAAATGAGTAATCCCGCCCAGGTAAAAGCATCTATATCCTCAAAAGAATCACTGTTGGCAGAAAAAGTGATTTTTGTAGAAAGAAAATAGTAAACTAAAGCAATTCCCGCCAATGGTACTGCAGATAAACCAAAAATAGTAGAAACAAAATGCTTATAGATCAATTTAAAAAGATCTATGAAACTTTGGATAAAGTCCCCCACCTTCCGTTCTTTTTGAAATTCAAAGTCTATTTCCATTGAAATCTTTTTGCTAGTCGATAAGGATTAATAACATAAAAGTAAAGGATAGCCAATAAGGATAAAACGATTATCAACAGGCATAACCAAATTGACACATTATAATACCTTGTTACAAAACCTTCCAGTGTACCGGCAATAATAAAAAAAGGGATTGTACTGACTAGAACTTTCATCGCAATCTTTGCTGTACGGACAAAAGAAGTCAGACGTGTAAATGATTTTGGGAACAAAATACTATTACCGATCGCCAATCCACATGCCCCTGCCACAATGATTACAGAGATCTCAATAGTACCATGAATCCAAATAGCAGACATGGCCTTCCCCATGACGCCGTACTGAAAGAACATCTGATGAAAGGCACCGAGCATAATGCCATTGCTAAAAAGAACGTAACCTGTTCCCACGCTGAAAAATAAACCAGCAGCAAAAGCCATAAAAGCGACACGAACATTATTAATCGTAATCCAGATCGCCGATCCAAAATTGCTCCCCTTGCCATATACCGCAGCAGGGTCTCCTGCTTTTATACTTTCTATAGTCGAATCTACATAATAATCGCCCAAAATAAGACGAATAAAGTCGACATCATACACAGACGACAAAAAACCAATCACAGAAGCCAACGTAAAAATTAAGAAGGAATACAACAAAGGGCGGCGAATAGACCAGATCGCCTGCGGTATCTCTTCATTGATAAACGATTTGAACTTATTGTTCGAAGCTTTCCGATCCTTATAAATTTTTTGATGTGCGGTCACCGCCAATTCGTTCAGATAAGCTTTTACCTTACTTTCAGGGTAAAAAGTCTGCGCATAAGCCAGATCATTTGTGAGCTCAATGTAATTTGAGGCCAGTTCATCTGGATCAACCTGCATATTAATTGACAAATTATTTTCAATTAACGTCCATTTTTCTTTATTTCGTTCTACAAAGGATGCTTCTCTCATTAATTTTTTTAACTGGCATAACCAAATATATGAAATATCCATGATTGACAAGCACAACTTGGCGCTAAAATGACCTAGATATTCTATATTGCTATTAAATTCAAATAATTTACAGATGAATAAGCTTGAGATAAATACAGCACAAAATGTGAAAATTGAATACAATCTTGCCAGTCTTGGCTCAAGAATGATCGCATTTGCAATAGATTATTTTATAATAGTCTGTTATTATTTCTTTTGCTTTTTCCTGTTGGACAGCATAAATATCAAAAGTGGTGATCCCTATCTGTTTTATGGGATTATGATGGCTTTGACCTTACCTGCGTTTTTTTATACATTGATTACTGAAACTGCTTTTGGCGGGCAGACAGTAGGAAAGAAGATCATGAAGATAAAGGTTGTCAAACTCGACGGCTCTCGTGCCAACTTTTATCAATACTTGTCCAGATGGAGCCTATCGATCGTAGATATTTGGATGACGATGGGTGGTGTTGCCATTACTTCTATCGTTTTATCCAAAAATGGTCAACGCATCGGAGATATTGCAGGAGAAACTTCTGTTATCAGTCTCAAGCCTACCTTGAAATTGAGCGACACAATCTATGAGGAGACTTTCGACAATCATCCAATTCTATTTCCTCAAGTTATCAAATTGAGCGACAAGGATGCTAATACGGTCAAAGAGATCTATCAAACAGCTTTTGACAGAAGAGATGTAGGTATTTTAACAGCTTTGGTACAGCGTCTTGAAACGGTTATGGAAATCAAACATCCTGAAAAAATGACCCCAAATGATTTTGTCTTACAGGTCATGAAAGACCATTATAGTATGTTTAAGGACAAATAGCCTTAAAACATCTCACTTACCAACTTCGCTATTCACACGGATCTTGAACGTATATTGTTCGTAGATTAAACGGTGTTTGTTCGGTCACAACCTAAGAAGCTCCGAAGAAGCACCGAGCAACCTCCGAACAAAGGGTGAAAGAAGTCGCTACTTGATACGCTATTTGTTACCAGAAAAACCCTTCAGTTATTTTGTTTTCAGCATAAAAAAAGTCGGAAGAAAAATCTTCCGACCACGACTGGATCATACGATCCTTTTTTTATACCGAATCCTATCCTTAGGCCGTTACTGAAGCCGCAGAAGTCTGTACCTGACGATCGACTTTCTTTACCAATCCTTGCAATACATTGCCCGGGCCAACTTCTACAAAAGCTGTTGCGCCATCAGCCAACATATTTTGTACAGTTTGGGTCCATCGTACAGCTCCAGTCAATTGCGCGATAAGATTCTCTTTAATAACTGTTGGATCTGTTTGCGGTTTTGCATCTATATTTTGATAGATCGGACATCTCGGCGAAAGGATATCTACCGCTTCAATAGCCGCTTGTAATTCTACTTTCGCAGACTCCATCAGCGGGGAGTGAAATGCACCACCCACATTTAATTTTAATGCTCTCTTAGCACCGGCTTCGGTCAACAAAGCACAAGCTTTATCCACACCTTCAATAGATCCCGAAATAACCAATTGTCCCGGACAGTTATAATTCGCCGCCACCACGACTTCATCAACTTTAGCACAAATATCTTCTACGACAGCATCTTCCAGCCCTAATATTGCGGCCATCGTTGAGGGTTGAAGCTCACATGCCTTTTGCATCGCATTGGCACGCTGTGCAACCAATTTCAGACCATCTTCAAAGCTCAATGCTCCGGCTGACACCAACGCCGAAAACTCACCCAATGAGTGCCCTGCAACCATATCTGGCTGAAAAGACGCCCCTAATGCTTTCGCTAAAATGACCGAATGCAAGAAAATAGCGGGTTGAGTTACCTTCGTTTGCTTCAATTCCTCGTCTGTTCCGGAAAACATAATATCTGTAATACGGAATCCCAAAATATCGTTGGCTTGTTCAAACAACGCTTTTGTCTCATCATTTAAATTATACAGGTCTTGTCCCATTCCAACAAATTGGGCTCCTTGACCGGGAAATACATATGCTGTCTTCATCCTTTTATTGTTTATTCATCATTTGTCTATTTTCCATAGGTATTCTTACCGCCTGTGGCGGTCAATGGTTAATGAGAACCGAAGTAAAATATTTACATCAAGTCTCCTATTTACGAATTACCGTAAACGCAAACTTAGATAAATTGCTTTTTATATGCAATACAAATTCAATCACATCCCAACTATTCCTCCCAATAAACAATCCGGCAGTCCGCATTTATCCTGAAACAAATATTTCTACTCTTCAGGAACAAAACTAAGCGATAACATTTTTTTTGGATCAAATACATCTTGTGCAATTTCCAATAGCTCTGTACCGGTTAATACCTGGATTTTTTCAACAACTTCGTCCAATAAAATAACCCGATCGTAATCCATCACGTTTTTGGCTGCTGAAATAATCATACTCATACGGTTCTCCTCCGTTAACGCAATCTGTCCGATAAATTTCTGCTTCGCCTTTTTTATTTTTACCTCAGAAAGCGGTTGATCACACATCTTAGCAAGTTCTTTAAAGACAAGCTTCTTAGCTTTCTCCACCTTTTCTTCATCAGTACCTAAGTATATACTAAATAAACCTGTATCCGAGAAAATAGTATAGTTAGATTCTATCGTATAGGCAATTCCATACTTCTCACGAATAGATAGATTCAGGATAGATCCCATTCCCATGCCGCCAAGCATGTTGTTCAAAAGCAACAGCCCTGTCTTACGCTCGTCACGATAAGCATAAGCCAAAGATCCTAGCATGTAGTGAACCTGATTAATTGGTTTTGCAATTGCGATATGTTGTTCAACGATTGGGCTGACATCATTTCTGGTCCGCATAACAGAATTTGCAGGAACCGCTCCAAAGACTTTATACAATAGCCGCTCTACTTCTTTTAGACTATAATTGCCGGTGATACCAATAACCATTTCATTGGTATCATAATTTGCCCGCATAAAATCGGTAATATCATTCTTTTGCAATGCAAGAAGCTGATCTTCCAATCCGAGGATATTATGTCCCAATCCGGACCCCCGAAATATAAGATCTTCGAAATCGTCAACGATTGACTCTTCTGGACTATCCAGATAAGAAGCCATTTCATCAACAATGACGGATTTCTCCTTATCCATTTCTATTTCAGGGAAAGTAGAATGAAAAAAGATGTCCTCGAAAAGATCCAATGCACGATCTAAATAGGGCCTAAGTATAGAAGCGTGGACACAGGTATATTCCTTCGTCGTATAAGCATTCAAATCTCCTCCGACCGATTCAAGATGGTTTATAATCTGTTGTGTAGAGCGTCTTTCGGTCCTTTTAAACAGCAAATGCTCAATAAAATGAGCAACGCCATACTTCCCCGCAGATTCATCTCGAGACCCCGCATTGATTACCATGCATACATGTGTAACCGGTAAATTTTGATATTGAAATACTACGCGTATCCCATTTGAAAGTCTAATAATTTCGTATTCCATGCAGTACAAACTTGCTGTAGCCCCTTTTAGTTTATCTATTTATGTGCGCCCATTAGCCTTGACCATCTCCCCTAACACAAAAAAATATCGTCTTACATTTTTTGCCACTTTGCTCAATCTTCAAATCGTATGGGCGCATGAAGTCGTCACAAAACTAGGCATTTTTAAACGCAAAACGGTCATAGCGAAATCACTATGACCGTTTTTATATCCCGATTATTTAGATTACATACGCGGTGGTCTCATCCCCCCCGGGAATCTGTTCTCGCCTTCAGGGTTTCCCATCGCAAATTTTTGGAATTTATAGGTAAACAGAATCATAAAATATCGGCCCAAACGGTTGGTACGGCTATCTGTAATCATAGACTCACTCACCGTTCTCGAAACATTCGTTTGTTGATTTAACAAGTCAAATGCTTGTAGACGTACCGTACCACGTTGTTGACTCAAGAATTTCTGCTCCAAGTAGGTATTTATGACGAAAGGATTTGCATTAATGCCGGCTCCATAACCACTGTTGAATTGCTTGGATAGATCCGCTCCGAAAATAGTAGTTTTTGTGATGTTAACGGAACCAATCAAAGTCGGTGTCCAAGAAGAAACATTCGTCGTACGATTTGTCAATGAATTTTCCGTATGATTATATTGATAGCGTATTCCAGGATTAATTTCCAGGTTCTCCGAAGGGTTATATCTAAACATTAAACCTTGATTCAACACAATATTCCGGGCGACATTCTTTTGACCAATGTTATCATCTTTCTCCGTAGACACATATCCAATATTTTTATTGTAGGCTATCCCACCCATCAACATAATATTATAGGTTTTTTCTTTCAGGGATTTTCCATAGTGATAAAACGAACTTACATTAAACGGTTTATCACTTGTTTCATTTAAATAACGTGTTTCGGAAACTAATGTTGAATTTGTTTGACCCGTTTGGTAATCCATTAAATCATCAAAATAGCTTTTACTTAAGCTCACAATCTTATTGTTGGTCAAACCTGCATTGACAAACGCAAAAAAGTTATTTCCTTTTTGAAAATCATTTTTACGGAACCGTACATTCAATTGATGGCTAAACTCCGGATTCAGATTGGCATTACCGATCACGATACTGGTCCGATTTGTACTCATATCGAAAGGTAGGATTTGCGTTACCGAAGGTTCATTTGGTGTTCCAGAATAATTAACCGAAATATTAGATTGCCTAGAGAATTTATATTCAAAGCGGGCAATAGGCATCCAGTTCATATTGTTACGATGAATTGGCACGACTAGACCTGAACTGATCGCATCACCTCTTAATTGAGAAGGTTGAGCTGCTGCTCCAATCGAATAGGTTATTTTATCCCCACTATATAAATAATTTGCCCCTATTTTATGTGTTGTGAAGGAATAATCATAATTGTAGTCAAAATTCAATTTGGGATCCTCTGCAATTAAGTTTCCATCCCGATCAAACCCTTGCTGTTTGTTCGAATTGTCATACTTATTTTTGTTAAAGTCATAGGTAAATTCCACTTTTCCTTTTTCAGAAACCGGTTCCGTATAATTAACCGAAGCACCACCATTCCAACTTTTATTATTTGCTTCTAGAATTGTCTTTTCATAAATCGAATCTAAAGGTGCATCTGCATTATTTGGATCGGCCAATAACCGATCTAAAATTGCATTCTGATCTTTTGTGGTTTTTGCATTGTTGAAGTTCATGTTTACAAAAACATTTCTTCCCTTATCATTAAATTTATGATTATACAAGCCGCTAATCCCAAATCGGGGTGCAGTAGAATTCGCAACAATATCCTGCGCCTGTGAATTATTAAATACGTTACTACGGTAAGTGAGCGAATTAGTACCTGTCGTTACATCACTATTATCGTAACCAAACTGAGGCGAAATTTTGATATAGTCTTTCGTTGTAGGCTTCCATTCAACATTTGCTTCAAAACGGTGGCTTGCTCCTACCGTATTCGAATTAGATTGAACACTATCCGTTTGCATGATATTAGGCAGTGTATTTTCCTGAAAGCGCTGCGAAATTGTTGTATTGTTACTATGGCTATAACTGTAACTACCGTAAACCGTCAATTTATCATTAAAGTCTTTACGGTAATTCAGCCCAATAGAACCGATTTTAGTTAAACCGTCCGATCCACCAAACATGCCACCGCCCCGACGGCCACCACCACCTTGGCCACGACGGGCGCCACCACCTACAGTACTAAAATCGAATAAGGGGGCATTGGTGTTGTTTAAATTCCCTAGCACTGAAATTTGTTCGCCTTCGCGCATTCCCATCCACATACCCGTAGCCTGATAGCGATCTTCTGTTCCAACGCCTGCCCGTAAGGTAGTCATATGTCCAGTATTGTATTTGGGATCAATTTGGATATTTAACACTTTTTCAGAGTCACCCGTTTTATTACCGGTGACATTGGCCATATCACCGTAATCATCAATAACCTGCATCTTCTGGATAATATTTGCGGGTAAATTCTGTGTAGCGGTCTTCACATCTCCACCAAAGAAGTCCTTACCATTGATACGAACGCGCTTTACGGATTCTCCCTGCGCTGTTACATTTCCGTCTTTATCAACTTCCACCCCCTGCAATTTTTTCAAAGCATCCTCGGCAACGGCCCCATCCCGCAACTTCAAATCTTTCATCGTATATTCTAGCGTATCACTTTTCACAACAACCGTAGGTACGCCATCGACAACAACTTCCTCTAGCATCTGTGAGTTCTGCTGTAAGGTCAAACTTGGGATAGTATACTTTGACTCTCCTTTGGGAATACTAAATTCTTTCTCAAAACGCTCAAATCCCAAGTTTGAAACCGTAATTTTAATGGTATCGGCCTTGATCTTATCAAAGATGAAAATCCCAGCCATATTAGATCCTGTAGTCATCGAATCCGACTTTGACGTCAGCTTAACTGTTGCCCCGGCAACAATTCGATTCTTGTCATCTTTCAGAATTCCCTGTACACTCTTCGTCTGGCCATAAACGGTCCATCCCATCAGCATACTAAACAAAAAAAGCATAAAGCCTCTCATAATACGTATTTTTATATTTCTATAATTGATAAATCTTTGACTCTAAAACTATTGCTCAAGTTTAATTTGAAACAATATGGCCTAGACAAGAACAAACTTTTATTTTGTTAACGAAAATTATCCTAACGTTTTAATAGTCTAGCGCTCTAAATCTTTACAAAAGAAGACATTATTAGTGTTAATTAATGTAAACGGGCGATATTCACACAGAAGTTACAATAGATAACTCTAAATTTATTCGTATTTTCGGCTATTTTAAAGAACTGAACATGCTATTATCATACTATCAGGAACAGTGGATAGAGGCCGGTTGTGACGAAGCGGGAAGAGGCTGTTTGGCCGGACCGGTGTTCGCAGCAGCCGTTATTTTCCCCACAGACTATCACCACGAACTGCTAAATGACTCCAAACAACTTAGTGAGAAAAAAAGGATGGCACTACGCCCCATTATTGAGCGCGAGGCTCTTGCCTATGCCGTTGCAAGCGTCTCAGCAGAAGAAATAGATCGTATAAATATTCATAATGCAAGCTACTTAGCGATGCACAAAGCACTTGATCTCTTAAAGATCAAAGCGGAGTATATTATTGTGGATGGAAATAAGTTTATTCCCTATCAGCAAATCCCACATACATGTATCATCAAGGGAGATGGGAAATATCTGTCGATTGCCGCAGCTTCAATTCTGGCTAAAACCTATCGGGATGAATACATGGACAACATCGCCTTGGATTATCCAGGTTACGACTGGCTCAACAACAAAGGGTATCCAACGGTTAAACACCGAACTGCTGTATTGGAATATGGCTCCACACCACATCATAGAAAGAGCTTTAGAATAACAGATCCGCAGCTCAAATTATTCTAAAGCTCAAACAATTCAAAAAAGAAACAGCAACTAAGCCGCTGTTTCTTTTTTATTCCCTCTAAAGGAAAGGTATATCGCAGCTCCTATTCCCAATACAAGAATAATAGACGAGATCAAAGTCAATAGATTACCAAATTTGTGTGACTCAGGATCAAACACAAATTCCACCTTATGCGTGCCCGCAGGCAATTGCAGTGCTCTTAAAATATAATCAGCACGAATAATTGGTGTTTCCTTTCCATCGACATATGCTTTCCAGCCTTTATCATAAAATACTTCAGAAAATACGGCAAACGCATCATTAGCCGCTGTATATTCGTATTGCATTTTATCTGGATGGTAAGAGGTCAGCTTAATCTCTCCTGTCGTTGAGGCATTCGAAGTTTTAGCTTTAATCTCATTTTGATATTGTTGATTGACAAAAGCCTCTTTATGCGGATCAAAAGAGCTGATAGCCTGCATTTCCTCGGCATTTCCTTTCACAAAATTTATCTTATCCACAAACCAAGCATTTCCTGCAGCTGTACTTCTTCGAACGATACGTTGCGACTGATTCTGAGGATCTGTCGTAATCAAATAACGCACGTTGAACATATCCAACACATCTTCATTAAGAGCACCATTAAATTGATTTTCCAAAATTTCCTGGAAGCGCATTAATTTTGCAGCATGATACCCACCCAGTGACTTATGGAAATAAGACGGTCGAGCATCCGAGAATGGATCCGAAGTCAGGTCAAGGACCCGGTAGCTTGGATCCTTATCCATTAAAATCAATTGGTCCACCTCCCGTTGTTGGAATACCTGTTGTGCTGTAGCACCCTTCTCCATAAATGATTTATCATTTAAAAAACGTTTATCTACACTCCATAAATCAAATAAGAATAAAACGAGCAAGCTACCTAACAATATCCCCTCGCTTAACTTTTTCTTTAAAAAGATCCAAACAAAACCGAATGTCAATAAGACAATGACAAAAGAACGATAAGCATCTTTGCTTGCAATATCTTTACGATCCAGAACCAACTGGTTTGCTAATTCTGTTGCAAAGCCCTTATCGCCTATCTGTTGTTCAAACGTTGCTATTAAATTGCTATGCTCAGCATTTCTAAAGTTTAAAAATAGATCCGGCAACACACCAATGAGTAGACAGAATCCCCCTACGCCAATAAAGGTATATAGGACTTTTTTATCCAAATTTGGGATTTCCTTTGCTCGTGTTAATAGTTCGTTTACCGCCATAATCGCCATCATAGGCACCGTAATGGAAACGACTACCAAGATAGATTCAACCGCTCTAAATTTGTTATACATCGGGAAATAATCGAAAAACAGATCCGATACCAACGTAAAGTTTTTTCCAAATGACAAAAGCAACGCTAACAGTGTTGTTGCCAAAATCCACCACTTGAAGCGATCTTTAACGATAACAAGGCCCAAAACAAATAGGAAGAAAATTCCAGCACCAAAATACCACGGCCCTGAAGTAAAACGTTTGTCCCCCCAATAGGTTGGCATGCCCTGTGCCATTTGTCCAGCTTGAATCTCAGAAGCCCCGCCTCTTTCCATCAGAAACTTCGCTATATGCGATTTTTCGTCCAATTGACCTCCAGTTGAACCGCCATAAGCATTTGGAATTAAAAAGGTCATTGTCTCTCCGATTCCTTGGCTCCACTCATAAGCATATTCTTTATCGAGTCCTTTCTCTTTGGTATTGTTGTTATCGACCTTCGTAATATTGGCATGTCCACGGGTACTTAATTTACTATATTCCCAAGTCGGCAATAAAATAGATGCATTTACCATCAAAGCGATAACAACTGCAATAATCTGTCTGCCCGAAGCAATAAAAAAGCCCTTTAATTGCTTTTGTTTAAAAGCATCTATGAACGTGAAAATCACATATACCATAAGCACCATCAGCAGATAGTAGGTAGTCTGCAAGTGATTGACACGGATTTCCAACGAGAGAAATAAAGCCAATAAGACAGGTCCCCATAGTCTGCTGCCCCGATAACACATAATTACGGCCCCAATTACAGGCGGTATAAAGGCAATCGCATTGGCACGCGTTATATGGCCTGCTTCAATATAGATAAAATTATAGGATGTAAAGGCTATGGCAATAGCGCCGACCGCAGCCAACCAGGGTTTGATCCGTAATACACTAAAGAGAAAATATGCGCCCAATAAATAGAAAAGAACAGTGTCCATCGGGCTTGGAAAGGCAAACTTAACGGCTTTTAGGAAATAAGTACCAATGTTGTTTTCATTTTCCTGCCAAATTTGATAGGTCGGCATTCCCCCGAACATGGAATTTGTCCACAATGGAGCTTTTCCATCCTTTGCTTTAAAATCAAATAACTCCTTTTGTGCCGCTTGCGCCTGTACCACATCCGACTGGGCAAGTGTTTTGCCTTGCCAGACAGGAGTAAAATAAAAAAATACGAGCGTAATAAATATCGCAATAACGATCAAATGCGCCGAATTCGCCTTAAACCAATTTTTCATCCGTATAAATTTGTCATTTAAAGGTGATGAAGCTATCCTATATTTCATCCTGCAATGTGAATGTTCACGTATAACCTACTTTCCAGTATTTATGAACGCTTTACATGCGCTTTGTTTAATTATGACAGTCTCATTTACCCTCTTAGGTTGTTTAAAAGTCTTAAAAGCCAAACTTAGATAAATTTGTTTTTATATACAATTATAATTATCGCTCAGATTCCTATTAACAAAAAGTTCACAATAGATTTTAAATCTGGTCGACCCACATCATCTCTTTTACACACACAAAAAGACAATACATGTTGCATAAAAACAGTATAATGACCTTTTTTCTAATTTTTAGTAAAAATAAAAGCCCTCTTATTACTTAGGGCTTTTTGTGTTTAAGATCTCATTTTTACCGCTGTTCCCGTTGCGCCCACCATCATCATTCCGCCCGTACCTACTGTCTGAAAGTCCAGTCGAACCCCAACGACCGCATCTGCGCCCAATGCGCGTGCACGATCTTCAAGCTCTCGCAGTGCTGCTTCACGGGTTTCCTGGAATGCGCGTTCATAAGAGTTGGATCTCCCACCAAAAAAATCACGAAACCCTGCCATCATATCCTTGATTGCATTCGCTCCCAGAACCACTTCGGAAGAGACTATCCCCAAATAACGTTCGATCTGGTGTCCCTCAATAGTACCTGTCGTTGTCAATAACATATTTTATTCTCCTTTTTGAATTAACTTATTAATATTGGATAGCTCCCCAAAAACAACTAAAATATCGCCTTCTTCCATAATCGTTTCCGAGGCGGCAATTCCCGAAGCCTCCTTTTGTTCTTTCGTCACACCGTCCTTCTTCGTTTCTGTTATTTTCACGGTGGTCAAAACGATAACTTTGTATAAATTGGTCAGGTTTGCTTCTCGTAATGTCATGCCCACATAACGAGTTGGAACTTTAGTCTCTACAATGGAATATTTATCCGAAACCTTAAACGAATCGACAATATCAATATTGTCCAAGCGCATCGCCAATCGCTCAGCAGCTTCTTCTTCGGGCATAATATATTCATTGATTTCCATTGCCTCCAAAACAGTCTTTTGTAAATCTGAAACGATACGGCCAATGATACGTTTAACTTTCAACTGTTTTAGGAGTGCCACGGTCATGAGCGAAGCGCCCTCATCCTCTCCAATTGCAACAATGACAGCGTGGGCATCCTTAAGAGGTAGTGACGACACGGCTTCTCGATCGGTTGTATCCAGACATACCGTGTGCGTTATCTTGTCCTTTAATTGTTCAACTATACTTAGGTTTCGGTCGGCACCAATCACCTCATGCCCGAGTTCAGTAAGATGTATCCCCAAAGAACGGCCAAAATGCCCCAATCCTAAAACAATATACTTCATATCTCAAAACTAAAATAAATTTACTTTTATTTCCAAGCATTCTTTCGAATGACAGATTCATATTTCTGGTCATCCCAGCTAAAGAAAGCGAAAACATTTTTCAAGTCTACTTAAAATAAGATCTTTTCTTCCGGAAACACAATATTTCTCCGTGTTGTATTTTTAATAAAAGCAACCAATAGCGTCAACATCCCTACACGCCCAACAAGCATTGTTAAGGCAATAATTAATTTTCCACCCATACTAAGCGAGGGCGTAATCCCCAAACTTAATCCACATGTTGTATAGGCTGATAAAGATTCAAACAGGAGCGCTTTCATACTCTTATCCGGATCTGTAAAAATGAGCACAAAAAAACTGAACCCAACCACGAAAAGCGATAACAGAATAATCGCAAAAGCCTTGTTAACGGACTCGCTGGCTATTCTCCTTTTAAAAATCTCGATATATTCTTTTCCCTTAGCCAGAGAAATAATATTCAATAGTGAAACAGCAACGGTAGTAACCTTTACTCCCCCACCAGTAGATCCGGGAGAGGCTCCGACCCACATCAGAAGCATAATCAAAAAAACAGTTGGTGCCCCAACAAAACTCAAATCAACACTATTGTAACCTGCCGAACGCGACGCATTAGCCATAAAGAAGGAAGTCGCCCATTCACCATCGATTCCCTTTTCAAGAGAAAGTGTATTCCCTCGCTCCAGGAAATAGAAAAACAAAGTTGCACCTACAATAATAATCGCATTACAGACCAGCACCAATTTAGAATTAAAGCTAAAGCTCCATGCTTTATGCTTATAGTTTTTCTTTGTGATCCATCGATGATAATAAAGCAATATGGATTCTTTCATATAGGTGTAAAAATTCAATACAATTCCAAACCCCAAACCACCAAGAATGAAGAGTGAGGATAATGCCAATTGGAATGGGTAATTGAATTTATAGGCTTCATTGGTAATCCCTCCAGACAAGATAGAAAATCCAGCATTACAGAATGACGAAATAGAATGAAAGATCGAAAAGAAAACCATGCTCCCCAAATTTGGAAAATTAGCACTTTCCAAGGTGCTAAAGATCAGTATCGCTCCAAGAAATTCAAACAGTAGCGTAATAAATATCATGGTCAATAAGGTTTTAATGACAGAGGCCACTTTATTTTCACCTAGAATTTCACCAAACATCAATTGGTTCTTAAAAGAAAATCCGCCAGAGAAAAAATAGCCAAAAAAACCTGTAAATGTCATAATACCCAATCCTCCAACCTGTATCAAGACAATGACCACCGTTTGTCCGAACATGCTAAAATTGGTTGAAATATCGGCAACCGACAAGCCTGTGATACAAACAGCGCTAGTTGCCATAAATAAGGCATCTACAAAACTTAACGGAGCTTCTACTGTAGTACGTGGCAGCATCAATAATACGGTCCCAAGCAAGATAAGAACCAGAAAACTAATAACAAATAATATGGTCGGATTAAAATAAAAATTGTCAAAGAAAAGGGTGCTCTTCGATAGCTCTGCGATAAAAATAAGATATATTCCTAGATAAACCCACTGTTCCCTAGAAAAAACAGAAAGAGCTCCAAATCCTGCAAAGCGGGAAATAAGAATAAATACAAAGTAAATGAGGATAACCAATCCGGAGTAATGCTCTACAGCAATTTTTTTTAGAGCGTAAATAGATGATGACTCCCGGAGAGCAATCATGAAAAAGAGCACAAAGAAAAGATAATGAATCGTTTTACCCAGCAATTTACCCAATGTAGGCTCAGTGACATAGCCCACATTAAAAATAACAATTGCAGCGCAAATCATACTCACATAGAACATGATCTTGTCCACAAGTCCATTTTTATACTTGAAAACAAATCGGATAAAACTTAAAATCGAATCTATCATAATGTCTCAAACTAAGATAAATCTGGCAATAAATACAAATCTATCTTCGTTACATTTTCGGGAAAAGGGCTCAACATACCCGGTAGCCTTTCCACGTGAAACGGGGCACTAATTGCCGGTTCCTTCTTTCTCGAGTTCCTTTTCAGCTTTTTCACGGTCTCGTTTCCGTTTCTCTTCCATCTTTGCCGCCTCTTTGGCCTCGTCTTCTTTTTCTTCCTTCAGCAATTCCTCAGGAGTTTTATGTTTCTTAAATATACTTGAAATCATTTTTTTGGCCTTGCTAACTCCACTAACGACTTTTTCAACTTTTCCAGCCGTATTCATCAGTTTAGCTTCCCGCTCTGGACCGAGGCCAACACATTGTTTAATTCCAACCAATAAAGTCTGCCACATCGCTTTAAAAAACGGATGATTGGGATCCCGGCGCCTGTTAATATGCCCCACCGTATATTTACCATATAAATCTGGATTGCTGGGGTTGAACAAAACCTGATTAATCATAAAAGACAGCAGTCCCTTCTTTTCGCGCCGGCCATCATCACCTGCCTCCGATAGCACATTTACTTTGAGGTCATCATAATCCATTTTAAAGGTTCCTTTGCTACGGTAATCGTTAGCCCATATGTCAAATGTAATCTGACTGAGATTGCCCGATTTAACCTCTACATTTAACAATGGGCGGATCATTTTATTGACGACTGTCAAATCCATTTTCCCAAGTGTTCCTTTATAGGTATATGCCCCCACTTTGGATGTCATATCAAAAACAAAGTTAGTAGAAAGCTTGCCCGCATTCATAAAATTACTGCTCAAATTTGCACGCATCAGCTTTTGCTTATGCAATTTTGTCGAATCATTTGTCACATTCAAGATTGTTCCATACGTGTGATCAAAAGTAATGGTACCGATCTGACTGTACTCGTCACTCATTTCAGAATACGAAATACCTATATTATCCAAAATCATCGAATCAATTCCCAAACGTGTTGACATTTGCATTAATTTCATATGGGGGGCATTTCCAATCTGACTTGTTGGAGGGCTTTTATAATGCTTATCACTATAAATTGAAAGTGAACCATTTTTTAACCGCGCATTTTGTGCATATATTTTTTTATCCCGGGAAAGCTCGGCAAAATTGAATCCCGTCAAAAGCAGGGTGTCCATTTTCAGCACCATATAACTCCCACCTTCTCCTTTCTTCCGATAATAGGCTGCCTTATTTAGCGTCGGCTGGTAAGCAACTTTGGTCAACAGGACATTACGGCTTTTACTATTGATTTTCAATTGATCAAAATTTACTTTATAAAACCCATCCGGAGTTTTATAGGTGAAACCAGGCACCTCAATATCAATCATTTTACTATGATAAAAGCGCTGCCTGTCCCGCTCAGACGTTGAGTCTATCAAAACATCATCTATTCGAACCTTGACCTTTTTGATCTCGAAATCTTGATGAACTCCTTTTTGGACTTGTGTATATTTAAAATCGATGTCATTCAGATTGACGGCCCGTACCTGAATTTGAAGAGCGNNTGAATTTTTTTTAAGTTATCTTTTATCTTCTCATAAAGTGGTTTTTTGGGCCCTCTACTTATTGTATCATTATAACTATGCACCTCATTAATGACATGAATCGTTGGTGTTTCAACGGTGATATCATGCAAAAAAAGCTCTTTATCCATCAATACCCTTCGGATACCAAAACTTTTTATTTTTAGTCTATTTACGTTGACTTCAAATCGGTTGTCCGGGGCTTTCTTGACCAGTTCCAACTTTTTATAGACCGAACTATCTGGCACCAGTCGTAAATTTTTTATTGTTACATTCCCGAGAACTAAGTTGACATCAATATCATCGTAGTGAATTGAATACAGACTGTCTGTTGCTTGCGACACCAGCTGTTTGATTTTTGTATCTAAAAGAGGTTTCCATTTATTGCTAAAAAACCAAATACCGCCAGTCAAAGCCAGGAGGATAAACACCACAATACCAAGGATCCATTTAAAAATAGGCTTCATAAAGTCACAATCTCTTTGTAATTTCGTCTTTATTTTATTGAATAACAAACAAAATTAAGCCCATTTTGTTTGACTTACGACTAAATAAAGCGAATATGCTGCGCAAAACACAACTATTTTTATTTCTTGTACCGCTATCTCTACTTTTTTTAAGCTCCTGTACCAAAACAAAGCATGAAACAGGCTTCTATTTTTGGAAGACGGTATTTCAATTGGATACTATAGAAAACCGTGCTTTAAAAGAGATCGAAGCGAAATCTGTCTATGTTCGCATCATGGATATTGACTTCGATCCATCGGGTGTACAAGCCGTCCCTATTAGCCCCATTACATTTACACAGCCTGTCCCCAAAGAACAGCAGTTAATTCCTGTAGTATTTGTCAATCAACGTATTTTTGCGGAAATGGATAGTCTACAGATCAGAGGCCTGGCTAATAAAATTGTTCCCTTTGTGACAGCCAAAATACAACAGGCAGGAAAAGATAAGTTTACCGAACTTCAACTGGACTGCGATTGGACAAAGACATCCCGTGATAAGTTTTTCTATTTGCTGACCTATTTACAGGAATTACCGGCATTAAAAGAGATTATGGTAAGCTCTACCTTGCGGTTGCATCAAGTCAAAAATACCGTTACCAGTGGTATTCCCCCCGTAAAAAAGGTCATGCTAATGTGTTACAACATGGGAAATCTCAGACAATTCGGCAATCAGAACTCCATTTTAAATCAACAGGATCTCAGGACTTATCTAAGCGGAACATTGCGCAACTATCCGATGGAAATGGATATTGCCTTACCTTTATTTCAATGGTTTGTCGTTTTCAGAAATAATAACTACATAGGCATTTCAAAACACATCAACGAAGAGGATATTAAAGACACTTCATTGTTTACACATAATCCCAACACGAACCTTTATATTTTATCAAAAGATCTCTCAAAAGCAAATCTTAAAAAGGGCGATGTCATACGTTTTGAATCCATAAATCAGGAGGATCTCCTACAAACGGCAAAATTTTTGAGGGGAGAGCTGAAAGGAAAAGAACATCGGATTATTTTTTATCATTTAGATCAAGCTACACTAGCAAACCATGGCGCTGCCGAATTACAAAAAATTATTGCTGCTTTCTAGCACTACATTAGCTTTCTTCTTTGGGGAGATTGCAACCAATATCGCTTGTGGTCCCGAAGTGGACCCTTACGACAATCAAACGACATATTACCTCCCCAATCTGGAGGATAATGGATTTTCTGCCTTTCAATTCATTCCCTATCAGTTTCTTTATACCGAAGAAGCACCAGTCAAGGAAAGCTTAATCAACGCCGAAGCCTGGGCCCGGCACCTTGGTGCACAGGTTAAAGTTAAGGATGTCGAACAATTGATGTACAATAGCAATGATGCAACCGCTAATTTAGCGAGCAACCAACAAAAGGCTGCCTGGCCAAACCTCCCCGACTCGATTAAAGGAAATACTTTCCTAAACGAATTGATTGACGGAAAACATGAAGCTGAACGCACTTATTTTATGTTTACTAAAAAGCAGGAACCTATCACGAATATTCAGCATAACTATTGGGATCCGGATACCCGGAATTTCAAAGAAATTGTACAATTTGCTGAGCTCGCCGAACAGCAAATCACCAAGTATCCCAAAAATAGCTTTCTGTATATCCGCTATGCTTATCAAGCCGCCCGTTTATATCTATTTGGACAGGAATACGCTAAGAGCATAACGGTTTATGAAAAATACCTGCAATCTGCTAAAGGAGATGAAGCCATCCTCAATTGGGCACTATCCAACTATGCAGGTGCTGTCCGTAAAAATGGTGATCCCGCAAAATCTGCCTATCTCTTTTCCAAGCTGTTCACTGCTAGTCCAGAACGACGTATCCTCGCCTATGCTAATTTCCATTATATCACAGCCAGTGATGCCGAAATTTTTCAATATGCAAAAAATGATGCGGATAAATTCAATATCAACGCTATCATTGGCTTTGGGACAAGTGACTATGCGCTGAAATATCTGACGGCCTGCTATCAGCTTGATCCCGCCAATACAGTGAATGCTGTACTATTAGGACGCGAAGTCAATAAGATTGAAACAGAAATGAACGAGTCCTTTTACCTCAGTAGCGATAACTATAATTATTACGCAAGAAATGAAGATAAAGGAAAAGTTAAACTACACCTGGACTCTGTCCGCAATTTTGCCTTACAGATCTATCGTGACAAAAAATATGTCCAACCTCAATTGGGACTTATTACTGCAGCGTACCTTAGCTGGATGAATAAGGATAACGCTTTAGCAAAAGAATATCTTTCAGAAATAAAAGAGACTGATCTTAGTCCGAAACTGATTGATCAGCTACAAATTACCCGATTGCTTACCCAATTGACTGACTGGCAAAGCAGCAAACAGCTGGATGAAGTTCAATTAACCAAAACTTTAACGTGGCTAGAAGAAAAGGCAAGACTTGACGGGAAAGAAGACACGAGAAAACAAAGCTGGGGTTATAGTGCTTTTGAGTATAGTAACTATAGCCTAATTTGCCGGAATATTCTACAAAATCTTGTGGTAAAACACTATTTAAATACGCAAGATACGGCCATGGCGAGCTTAGCAGCTGTAAAGGCGGATGCATTTTACAACTATGGCTTTGTGAAAGACTCTCTGGAGGACAATATGCAATGGACAACAATGCATTTTTGGGAAAATAGCCTTACACCTAAAACGCTGTTAAAAATAAGGAATTTACTATCGGATAACTCCCAACAGCATACGTTATCCAAATTCTTATTGAAAGATATCAAACATTTCAATAAAGACTACCTCACAGAATTATTGGGTACAACCTATCTTCGGGAACTGGACTTCCAAAAAGCAGCGAAAACGCTAGCAGCCCTTCCTAAAGATCATAAAATAAAGGAGATTAAAAATTGGTATAGCGAAGATGAAGATGATATCAAACCCAACCCCTTTATTGTCACGATAAATGATTATCCAAAAAAATACGGGAAAGAATACACAACCAAACTAAAATATGCCGAACGTATGGCCCGGTTGGAAAATGCTATAAAAACAGAAAGAGATAACCAGAAAAAAGCAGAGTATTACTTCCAGATGGCGACAGGTATCTACCAAACAAGTACCTATGGAAATGCTTGGTCCATGGTATCCTATGACTGGTCATCGACAGATAGTCATGCGGCCTCCACCCTTCATTGGCAACGCAATTATTTACAAACAAAATCTGCAAAGGAATGGTATAGCAAAGCCCGCTCACTCAGCACTGATAAAGAGTTCAAGGCTAAATGTACATTTATGCTAGCCAAATGCGAGCAGAAAGATTTTGTTTATACCAATGAATCACGTTGGCAATATTATGATTCACCACTGAAAAATCCTTTTTACCGCTTTTCGATGCAAAACAGATTTTTCAAGGAATTGAACACACAATATAAGGATACACCATTCTTTACGATCGCTTCGAAAGAGTGTACCTATCTTCGCGACTTTTTGAATTTAACTCAAGCGATTCGCTAAGGTTTGCCCTGATAAGAAAAAAGATTTTCCTAAATGCACTGCCTCCAAAAAGTTAAATACTTTTTGGGGGTAGTACAAAAAGGAAGCTGCTTTTTTATTAGGATCTGCTGTCTTCATTATGATACATGCTAAGGTAGCTATCGTATCGTGAACTTTCAATCCGACCATCCTCTACCGCTTCCATAATAACACAACCAGGCTCACTGATATGCCTGCAATTATTAAATCGACACTGATTCATAAATGCGCGCATCTCTGGAAAAAAATGAGATAACTCTTGTTTCTCTATATCGACTATTCCCAATTCACGAATACCGGGTGTATCGATTAACTTGCCTCCAAACGGAAGATCAAACATTTCGGCAAAAGTGGTTGTATGCTTTCCTTTGTCCGACCAATCGGATATTTCACCGGTTTTCAATCCATATTCGGGAACAATTGCATTGATTAATGTTGATTTACCAACCCCCGAATGACCTGACACCAAGGTTATCTTATCTTTAAGCAGTTGCTTGACAACATCTATATTTGTTCCCGTTAAGGCAGAAACTTCAAAGCAGGGATAGCCAATATGTTCATAAATAGCCTTATAATCTGCCAATATCTCCAACCCTTCGTCACTAAAAAGATCCAATTTATTGAAAATAATTACGGCAGGTATCCCGTAAGCTTCTGTTGTCACTAGAAAGCGATCAATAAACCCTAAAGAGGTTGGGGGTGAAGCAAGTGTCACGACTAAAAAAGCCTGATCCAAGTTTGCTCCGATAATTTGAGTTTGCTTGGAAAGATTGACAGATTTCCGAATGATATAATTTCGACGAGGTTCTAGCTCATGAATGACCGCACTTTCCTGATCAGGTTCCACATCAAAATGTACCCAATCACCCACAGCAACAGGATTAGTTGTCTTTATTCCTTTGGTACGAAACTTACCTTTGATACGACAATCGTATCTTCTATCGTCTTCACCCAAAACTTGATACCAACTACCTGTCGATTTAGTTACCAGTCCTCTCATAAATCCTGTTGCATTAAATGTGTCATAGCACAAAAATCGGAAAAATTTATTAAACTTACCCTTTGATGAATTTCTTACCTTTGTAAGGAGACTAAAATTCAATTTTGTGAAAAAACTATTTCTTCTAGATGGAATGGCTCTCATATATAGAGCTTATTTTGCATTGAGCAAAACTCCCCGAATTACCTCGACAGGGTTAAATACAGGAGCAATCATGGGGTTTACCAATACGCTATTGGACGTATTGAAAAATCAGCAACCCTCCCACATAGCAGTAGTGTTCGACACAGCGGCACCTACCGCTCGACATATTGAATTTGAAGCTTATAAAGCACATCGCGAGTCAATGCCGGAGGATCTTGCCACCTCTATCCCCTATATAAATCGTTTAATCGAAGGTTTCAATATCCCGATTATTACAATGGATGGGTACGAAGCCGATGATATTATTGGTACGCTGGCAAAAAAAGCTGAAAAGCAAGATTTCCAAGTCTATTGCATGACACCGGATAAAGATTTTGGGCAGCTCGTATCTGAAAATATCTTTATCTACAAACCCGCCCGTATGGGTAATGGCGCAGAAGTACAAGGTGTCAAAGAGATTCTTGAAAAATGGGAAATTTCAGACGTTTGCCAGGTCATCGATATCCTCGGTCTTTGGGGCGATGCCGTGGACAATATACCTGGTATACCTGGTATTGGAGAAAAAACAGCGAAAAAACTTGTTCAGGAATACGGATCTGTCGAAGGCATTATAGCCAACGCGGATAAACTGAAAGGAAAAATGCGTGAAAACGTAGAGAATTTTGCAGAACAAGGACTCATCTCCAAAAAGTTAGCTACTATTTTATTGGATGTACCAATTGAACTTGATGAAAAATCGCTAGAACTGGAAGATCCAAACAAAGAAATTCTTGAACCGCTATTTGCAGAACTAGAATTCAGGACACTTGGAAAGCGGGTTTTCGGCGAAGATTTCTCCGTTCTTGACAAAAGCGCCCCCACAAGTGGACAAATGGATTTATTTTCTGCAACGGTAACTTCGGTAACAACAACAGAGGTTATTACTGAAATAATCGTCGAAAATACGGCGATAAATAACATCCATAATACAGCACATGATTATGTTTTGGTCGATACAAGAGAAAAACAAGAAGAACTTGCTCACCAACTTACTTCCTTAGATAGCTTTTGCTTTGATACAGAAACCACAGGCCTAGATGCTAACCTAGCGGACATTGTTGGGCTATCATTTTCCTTCGAGAATACCAAGGCGTATTATATTCCGACACCAGCTGACCGCAATGGAGCACAGGCAGTAGTCGACATTTTCAAGACTGCACTGGAAAACCCAGATATCGAAAAAGTGGGACAAAATATCAAATACGATATTTTGTTGTTAGCGCGTTATGGTGTAAAAGTACAAGGTACGCTATTTGATACCATGCTTGCGCACTATCTGATTGATCCGGACACCCGCCACGGCATGGACGTACTCGCAGAAAATTACCTGAATTACAGCCCCGTATCGATTACCGAACTTATTGGTGAAAAGGGGAAGAAACAAGGCAATATGCGTGACGTTGAAATTGAAAAAATAAAAGAATATGCCGCCGAGGATGCAGATATTACCCTACAGCTAAAAAATATATTTCATCCGCTTCTTGTTGAAACCAACACCATACAACTCGCTCAAGAGGTCGAATTCCCATTAGTTTATATACTGGCTGAAATTGAACGAAATGGTGTGAAAATAGATGTTCCGGCGCTTGAGGAATTCTCAAAAACATTAGAGCAGGACATAAAAAATCTTGAGGAATCAATTTTTGAGAAAGCAGGCGTAAATTTCAATATCGCTTCCCCAAAACAATTGGGAGAAGTCTTATTCGATAAGCTCCAATTGGATCCAAAAGCTAAAAAAACTAAAACAGGACAATATAAAACGGGAGAAGATGTGCTATTGGCCTTGGCCCATAAATCGGATATCGTTCAAGATATCCTAAACTTTAGGCAAATGCAAAAACTCAAATCTACCTATGTTGGTGCACTGCCTGAGTTAATAAACCCCGAAACAGGGCTCATTCATACATCCTACAATCAAGCAGTTGCCGCAACGGGCCGCCTGAGCTCAACCAATCCGAACCTTCAAAATATCCCGATCCGTACCGAACGGGGCAGAGAAGTCAGAAAAGCTTTTATCCCAAGGTCTGAAGACAATGTGATCCTCTCAGCCGATTATTCACAAATTGAACTTCGCTTGATTGCCGAACTAAGTAAGGACCAAAATATGATGGACGCGTTTAGCCAAGGCCATGATATCCACCGGGCAACTGCTGCGAAAGTCTATCATATGAATTTTGATGCTGTTACTTCTGAACAACGACGCAACGCGAAAGCTGTCAACTTCGGCATTATCTATGGCCAATCGGCATTTGGCCTTTCTCAAAACCTAGGCATCTCACGCAAAGAAGCTTCTGATATCATTAATGAATATTTTAACCAATATACTGGTATCAAAAAATACATGAGTGATGCCGTCGAGTTTGCAAAAGAGAATGGCTATGTTGAAACAATTCTAAAACGCAGACGTTATCTTAGAGATATCAATTCAGCAAACATGACTGTTCGTGGATTTGCTGAACGAAACGCCATCAATGCGCCGATCCAAGGGTCAGCAGCAGATTTGATCAAACTTGCCATGATTGCTATTCAGAAAGAAATTGAACAGCAGGGATTAGCTGGCAAAATGATCATGCAAGTACATGATGAATTGGTTTTTGACGTGCCTAAACAGGAGGTCGGAGCATTCAAAAAAATTATTCTAGATAAAATGACCAATGCTATTAAAACAAATGTACCATTGATCGTAGAAATTGGGGAAGGCAAAAATTGGTTAGAAGCACACTAATGATATGATTAGAAAACTCATCCATATCCTATTATTATTTTCTGTATGTAGTTTTACAAATCTATATGCACAGGACGAAAAACCTGTATTCTATGAAAAATTAGATCAGGGGCTGATCCGTTTTTATTTTGACAAATTCTATTATCTGGTTTCGAAAGATTGCGAGTTTAAAACGATCGAGCGTGTAAGCAAATTTGATTTTGCAAAACAAGTTTTTGATGGTGAGTTTCGCGATTTTGCGCCAAACGGAGCGAGAATACTCGTTGGCTCCTATAAAGATGGGAAAAAAGAAGGCCTATTTCAAGCTTTTCACCCGAATGGAGTGTTGAAATGGGAAGTAAATTTCCAAAACAACCATCCGGCTGGCGACTGGAAATATTATTACCCCGATGGCAAGCCCCTATTGATTGTTACATATAATGAGCAGGGGTATTTTATCAAAGACTATTGGGACAATAGGGGTAAACAAGAGGTCATGAATGGCGAAGGCAACTATGAATTTTCTATTCCTTTTGAAGGTTTCACGGAATTTGGTTTTGATTTCTACCTAAGAAAAGGAAAGGTAAAAAATGGCCTACCTCAGGGAAATTGGAATACCTATTTTTATAATGTAGGTCAACAACCAATTTATGCCATGACCCAACGTTTCACAAATGGCGTACTGACAACCACCTATGATGACGATGGGGACCTTAATAATGAGGATTTCATGGCACTGAGTATTCTTCCCTATGATTATTTTATCCGAGCAGAGCTTTTTAACGGTAAGTCGTGTAGCTTTGATGACTATTCCAATTTTTATGCTTTCGTCGCAAAACGCTTTAACGATAGGCTGAATAAAACAGGCCTGGATGTCACCAATCAAGTTAACTTTTCCTATCTCGTAGAAGTTAAGAAATCTGGAATGCCCAACCTGAAAAATCTCAAATTAAGCTCGGATTCCAATAATGAATCTTTCGATGGTATTTTGAGCCAGATTGCAAAAAGTATTGATTTCTACTTTCCTACTTATAAAGAAAATCAGCCCCAAGATGACATTATTAGAGTAACAGGAGGAATAGCACAAGGTAGCGACGGAAAAATCTATACCCATTCAATTAAAATCGAAAGACAAATAGACAATTCGACTAAATAATTATCTTTGCAGAAATAAGGAGAAATAAATAGATATGAAATTTCATAAAGAAGGATACACCACATTAGCAATCGCTGTACTTTTTATCTTCATTATCAATGCCGTTGCGGATTATTACGACGTTTCGCAATATGCCAAATGGTTTATTTATGCCCTATCAGCATTTTTATTCATTACAGTTGTTCAATTTTTCAGAAGCCCAAAAAAAATCGTTAGTCCAGAAGATGGAATAATCTTATGCCCGGCAGACGGAAAGGTTGTTGTTATCGAGGAAACGGAAGAAAATGAATACTTTCATGATAAGCGGATACAGGTGTCCATATTCATGTCACCGGTTAACGTCCATGTCAACAGAAATCCGATCAGCGGCCTGGTTACGTTCTTCAAATATCATCCAGGAAAATTTTTAGTAGCCTGGCATCCCAAATCATCTACAGACAATGAAAGGACAACGGTCGTTGTCAAAGACAAAGCTGGAAGAGAAGTTCTTTTCCGTCAAATTGCAGGAGCCCTGGCACGTCGTATTGTATGGTATGTGAAAGAAAAAGATGAAGTCGTACAAGGTAACGAATTTGGATTTATCAAATTTGGCTCGCGCGTAGATTTATTTCTTCCGCTAGGAACTGAAATCAATGTTAACATTGGTGACAAGGTTACTGGAGCAAAAACTATTATCGGAAAATTTTAACAATTTATTAATATCATTATAAGTAACTTAGGCTCCAAATCAGGGGCCTTTTTTATTCAGCAAATGAATTTTAGACAATTATTATTGGCAAACTCCGCAGCTGTCGGCATTGCAATATCAACGATCAGCTTTTATTATAAACATGACCTACAGACAGCTCTGATCATTTTCATTGTTGCCGTAGTAACGAGTTTTCTCTTATTTAACTATTTATTTGAAAAATATATATATCGCAGACTCAATACGATGTATAAATTAATTCATAACCTCAAATTGGGCAAGGATCTCAAAGATGCTATCGGAGAACATGTCAGCGAAGATCCCATTACAGATGCGGAGAACGAAGTCAAAGCCTGGGCAAAAGACAAAAAAAATGAGATAGAGCAACTAAAATCACAGGAAAAATTCCGCAGAGAGTTTTTATCCAATATTTCTCATGAATTCAAAACGCCGTTGTTTGCCACCCAAGGTTATATTGAGACCTTGCAAGATGGTCTTATGGAAGAAGATATGGAGATGGCAAAGAATTTCTTGGATAAAGCTGCTAGAAATCTAGACCGACTGAATTATCTGATTCAGGATCTTGATGAGATATCCAAATTGGAATCAGGAAAAATGGTTCTGAATATCGAGAAATTCGACATTGTTGAACTTATCAAAGACACGGCCTATTCTTTAGAGGACAAAGCTAATCAACACAATATTAAAATAGAATTTAAACCCAAAGCCGGTGCACCACATTGGGTCAAAGCCGACCGTAATAAGATCCACCAGGTGCTGTACAATCTGATCGACAATTCTCTTAAATATGGGAAAGAAGGTGGGACAACGAAAATTAAGATTTTTCCCCTCTTTGAGCAGGTTCTTATCGAAATTACCGATGACGGTTATGGTATTGAAGAAAAAAATCTCAGCCGCGTATTCGAACGCTTTTTTCGGACAGACAAGAGCCGGTCGCGCGATATCGGAGGATCAGGTTTGGGATTGGCCATCGTAAAACATATCGTCGAGGCGCATCAACAAAATGTCAATGTCCGGAGTACAGAAGGTATCGGAACAACATTTGGCTTTACTTTGCAAAATGTTCAGTCAGGAAACTAAACAATTGATGACACTTTTATGTTTAAACAAAATCAATGTTAACATTAACTTAACATTAAGGTATTATTTTTGCAAAAATAAATTTAAGATATGTCTTTAAATAGCATTTTTCAATACTTCGTTCCAAAGGACAAAAAATTCTTCCCTTTGTTTGAACAAGCAGGCAACAATTTGATCGAAATGTCACTGTTGTTAAAAGATATTGTTAACTCAAACAATCCTGAGAAGAAAAAAGAATTTACGCGCAAGATGGAAGATTTGGAGCACAGGGGCGACAATATCACACATCAGATTCATTTGGAGTTAGGAAAGAATTTCATCACTCCTTTTGACCGCGAAGATATACACTCTTTGGCAAGTTCATTGGACGATGTCGCAGATTTCATACACGGTGCAGCCAACAGAATGGACCTTTACAAAGTGGAAAAAGCCACCGAGCCAATGATTGAAATTGCAGACTTATTGGTTGAAGCTACCGAACATGTATCAAAAGCTATCCATGAGCTTAGAGACTTGAAAAATATCCGTAATATTACGGATTCATGCGTTCGTATCAATAGTGTGGAAAACAAAGCGGATTATATCTTTGATAAAGCAGTAGCCGACCTTTTCGAATTTGAAAAAGATGCAATTTCATTAATTAAACACAAAGAAGTGTTGTCTGCAATGGAAGATGCAACCGATAAATGTGAGGATGTTGCTAACGTTTTAGAAAGCATTCTAGTTAAAAACGCATAATCATTCGATTTAAGTGCACAAAAATTCTACGAGATTATGATGTCAACATTACTCGTTGTTGTGATTGTCCTTGCAATTGCTTTTGACTACATTAATGGATTCCATGATGCAGCCAATTCCATTGCGACAGTTGTATCAACAAAAGTCTTAACGCCAGCAATGGCAGTTTTATGGGCTGCGATATTCAATTTTGCAGCTTACTTCTACTTTACAGATCACAAAGTAGCCAATACCATTGCAAAAACAGTATTGGAAGAATACATTACCCTAGAGGTTATTTTTGCTGGGTTACTTGCAGCAATTGGCTGGAACTTATTTACATGGTACTATGGCGTACCATCAAGTTCATCTCACACACTTATTGGAGGTTTTGCAGGATCAGGTATGGCGTACGCATTTATTCTTGGCGCAGACCCTATTCACGCAATCAATATCGATGCTACTTTAAAGATTATTGCCTTTATCGTACTCGCGCCTATTATCGGTATGACAATATCTATTATCATCACACTAATAGTCATAAACTTAGCTAGAAAATCACGGCCAAGTGTCGCCGAAAAATGGTTCAAGATCTTACAATTGATCTCTTCTGCCGCTTTGAGTTTCGCTCATGGGGGTAATGATGCACAAAAGGTCATGGGTATCATCTTGGTAGCTATGGTTGCCGGAGGTTATGTCCCAACAACTGAACACATGCCGGAATGGATTCCATTGACTTGTTATGCGGCTATTTCAGCAGGAACAATGAGCGGAGGATGGAAAATTGTGAAAACAATGGGAACCAAGATTACTAAAGTAACACCATTAGAAGGTGTCTGTGCAGAATCTGCAGGAGCTGTAACATTGGGTATCACAGAACATTTTGGGATCCCAGCCTCTACAACACATACCATTACTGGTGCTATCATCGGTGTTGGTGTCGTCAAACGCGTATCAGCGGTACGTTGGGGGGTAACAATCAGCCTGTTATGGGCTTGGATATTGACAATTCCAGTTTCGGCCTTGCTGGGTGGATTGTCGTTATTAGTCGTACATTATTTGCTTTAGAAAAAAAAACCTTAATTTTTTTCTTAAACCTATTGAAACAAAACAAAAATTTGGTACTTTCGTACCGAATTTTTGTTTTGTTGTTTCACATTAAATACTTAATTTAGTACAAAATATAGCAAAAACAGAATTTTAACATAACTTTAAGACTTTGGCACGGCAATTGTACTGTTCCATGTGTTAATACGATAATTAAATTTGAAAACAATTAAAATTAATAATAACCTTAAAAACAAGAGTATGAACTATTCTACAATTAAAAAAACAGCTGTTGCTGCTACATTAGTTGCCGCTTTAGGTTTCGCTGGTACAGCACAAGCTCAACAAGTATTCGGTGGTAGATCACAATACAGAACTTGGTCTATCGGAGTTCAAGGTGGTATCACTACACCGAACAACGTAATCGGTGGCGGTAACGCTTTTGGTCAAAAGGTAGGTTACTTCCAAAATAAAGTAGGTGAGTACTATGGTTTGACAGTACGTAAACAATTCTCTCACCTATTCGGTTTAGAAGTTGAAGCAAACCGTGGTAAAATCAAAACTTACAACCATGATCTTTCTGGTCCTGCTATCGAGAACTCTAGAGGTGCTCGTTCAGTAGAAACTAGTGTTAACTGGGCTGCTAGCTTAAACGGTGTATTCCAATTGGGTACAATCGATTTCTTGAGAAGAGAAAATGCAGTTAACTTCTACGCTAAAGTAGGTTTGGGAGCGATGGCTTACAACCCTGTTCAATATGCGAACAATGATTTCTCAGGAACAGTAGTTTATGATAATTCAGGTAAATGGGGTGAAGGCATCATTGGTGACCGTGACAAGAATGATGATGGACGCGACAATAAATTGACAGCGTTCGTTCCTGTAGGTGTTGGTGCTAAATTCAAATTATCTGAAGTAGTAGCATTGAACTTAGGTTATACAATGAACTTTGCTGATGATCAAATCTATGGTCCAGCTCGTCAGTCTTCTTACAAAGGTAAATTCTCTACAGTTATGGCTGGTTTAGAATTCACTTTAGGTTCGAAAGACAAACAAAACTTGACTTTTGCTAACCCAGTTGCTACAATGTATGATGAGTTGAAAGATCCTTCATTGAGAAACGAAGTTGAAGCTTTAAAACAACGTGTAAGCACTTTAGAAGGTACTGTTAACACATTAAGCGCTGATGCTGATGGTGACGGTGTATCTGATAAATTTGACAAATGCCCTGGCACTCCAGCTGGTACTCCAGTAGATGGTTCAGGATGTCCAATCAAATTCCCAGAGCCAGTTGTTGAAAATGTAACTTCTAACGGTTACTATGCTCCAATTCAATTCGAATTTGATAGCTCAGTATTGAAAACTTCATCTTACTCTACATTAGACAAATTGGCTAAAGAGTTACGTGATAACAATTCATCTGTAGCATTAGATGGTTATGCATCTGCTGAAGGTTCTGAGTCTTATAACTTGACTTTATCTAAAGACCGTGCTAACTCTGTAAAACAATACTTAGTAAATGCTGGTGTTTCTTCATCAAGCATCACTGCTCAAGGTTACGGAGAGAAAAACCCAGTTGCATCAAATGCTACTGAAGAAGGTCGTGTTCAAAACCGTCGTGTTGAGATCAAAAAATAATCGTATATAATTTATACCATTATAATAAAAGCCGGCTTAAAGCCGGCTTTTTTATTTTACACGTATTTATCCTTACCTTTGTGGAGGATATCCAATTTGTGGAAAATTAGTTCGAACAAATTAGATAAGAAATTAGTATTTTGAATTAAGGAACAGAATACTGGTTTTAAACTTTTGAGAATGGAAGAGGATTTTGAATTTGAAAACCCCGAGGAAAGAAAAATCTCGGTAGACAGATATGAGGAAATGCTTCGAAACGAGGATCAGTATTTTTTTGACTCCAAAGCTTTTGAAGGAATTATTGATTACTACGCGGAAAAAAACGACCCTGTTAAGGCCTTACAGGTTACCGAATTCGCCATCAGCCAACATCCTTTTGATATTACATTTTTGTTGAAACAGGCACAACTGTTTTCAACGATTCAACAATATCAGAATGCGCTTGCAGCATTGGATAAAGCGGAATTATTGGAAGCCTCAGAAGGTGACATATTCTTGATTCGTGGTGGCATATTGGGCAGTATCGGCCAGTTTGATAATGCTTTGGAACAGCTCTTCAAAGCACTTCCGCTGTTAGATAATAAAGATGAGGTATACTTCCATATTGCGATGATCTTTCAAGCACAAATGAATTATGATAAGGCGATAATTTATCTAAAGAAAGCACTTGAATTGAATATGGACTACCAGGAAGCGCTCTATGAATTGGCTTATTGTTACGATGTATTGGATAGACAGGAGGAAAGTATCTCCTTTTATAAGAAATACATTGATTCAGACCCCTATTCCTACTACGCTTGGTATAATCTAGGAAATTCTTACCATAAAATCAGCAGGTTTGAGGAGGCCCTCGACGCATACGATTATGCCATATTAATTAAAGAAGACTTTTCTTCGGCTTATTTCAATAAGGGGAATGCTCTCGTTAATCTTGATCGTTATCAAGAAGCATTGGATGTTTACAAACAAACATTCGAATACGAGCAACCGAGTGCAGATACCTATTGTGCTATCGGCGAATGCTATGAAAAACTTGAGCAGATGGAGGAAGCCCGCAATTATTATAAAAAAGCGGTCAAATTAGATGCGGAACTTGCTGATGCCTGGTTCGGTATCGGGGTTACTCTAGATTTTGAAGAACGTTATTTTGAATCACTTCATTTCTATAAAAAAGCTTTAGAACTGGAGGATACAAACCCAGATTACTGGTTTGCAATTGCCGATGCCCGCTACAAACTACAACAAATAGATCTTGCAGAAGAAGCCTATAAAAAGGTCGTTGGATTAAATCCAACGGATATAGATGCATGGCTTGATTATTCATCAATTCTATTTGAACAAAGTAAAATTGATGAAGCTATTAATGTAATATCCGATGCTATTACACAAAATCCAAATGCCGCAGAGTTATATTATCGTGTCGTTGCTTATCTATTTGCCAATGGTCAATACAATGAAGCACTAAACTTTTTAGAGCTTGGCTTAGCCACCGATCCTGATAAGCATCATATTCTTTTTGATTACCTGCCACAGCTACAGGGGAATCAGATCATCGCTGAAATCGTAAAAAAATATACAAAGCCGAAAGATTAATATACGAGGCCACCTTCGGTCATTGCGTTGCAATGACCGAAGATTTAAATTCAAGATACATTTCTGATTCCTAAATATATTGTCAAAATTCCAATGAAAAAACTAGGTTTAATAGGGTACCCATTAGGGCATTCCTTTTCAAAAAAATATTATTTAGAGAAATTTCAGCAAGAACATATTACCGACGTAGATTACGATCTATACGCACTTCCTCAAATAGCTGATTTTACAGCGATTGCTTCCAATAAAGAGTTCTATGGTGTCAATGTGACTATTCCTTATAAAATAGAGGTAATGGATTATTTGGATGAGCTTTCGGAAGAAGCTGCAGCAATACAAGCTGTAAACTGTATCCGGATCAGCCACACAGTAGATGGATCAACGCATTTAAAAGGATATAACACAGACGCTTATGGCTTTGAGTGGTCGATAAGACCGCTATTAAATCCACATCTTGACAAAAAGGCTTTGATTCTAGGAAATGGAGGTGCAGCAAAAGCTGTAATCTATGCGCTGAATCAGCTGGGAATAACACACAAGCTGGTCAGTAGAACCAAACATGCCGACCAGTTTACTTATGATGAGCTTGATGCCTCGATCTTAGCTGAGCATACCATAATTATCAACTGTTCTCCAGTGGGTACATTTCCCAATATAACAGAATCTCCAAAAATTCCCTACGAATTTATAAATGAGACGCACCTCTGCTATGATCTCATTTACAACCCAGAGGAGACTGCATTTTTACGAAAAAGCAAAGAAAAAGGGGCCAGAATCAAAAATGGATATGAAATGTTGGTTCTTCAGGCAGAAAAAAACTGGGAAATCTGGAATAGTTGACCTTTCAATAGTGAGAAATCAATAAAAACTGTAATTTTACCATTATGCTTACGATCAAAACATTCACGTTCAACCCTTATCAGGAAAATACTTACCTGCTGTATAACGACTCAGGAAATGCAATTATTATCGATCCTGGAATGTATGGTGAGCAAGAGCAGGGAGAATTAACGGCCTTCATTACAGATAATGGACTGAAGCCAACAATTCTCTTAAATACACATTGCCATATAGACCATGTTTTAGGCAATAGCTTTGTCCATGAGAAATTTGGTCTACTACCGCAATTCCATGAAGGTGAGGTACCGATTTTAGTAGCCGTTCAGAATTATGCGCCTCAAATGGGCTTCCGGTATGACATTTCTCCAATTGGAGAAGCCTTTCTAAATGATGGTGATACCATTTCCCTAGGTGATGATAAACTAAAAGTTATACTAGCACCAGGTCATTCACCTGCACATATCTGCTTTTATTCGGCCGATCAGAAATTTTTGATAGGAGGAGATGTACTATTTCGCAACAGTATAGGCAGGACTGATCTTCCTGGAGGAAACCATCAACAGCTCTTAGATAGCATAGAGGCTAAACTTTATACTTTACCCGATGACACAATTGTCTATCCTGGACATGGGCCATCAACTACGATTGGCTTTGAAAAAAATTCCAATCCATTTATTCGAGGATAATAGCCATGAATCTGCCGTTTCTATTTGCTAAAAGATATCTGTTTTCAAAGAAATCAGTTAATGCCATTAATATTATCTCATCCATTAGTGTCATTGGCGTCATGGTAAGTAGTGCTGCATTGATTATTTTGTTGTCTTCATTCAATGGAATGGAGCAACTCATACTGTCTATGTACAGTAAATTTGCACCAGAGCTCAAAATTGAACCCAAGAAAGGAAAACTTTTTGATAGCAAACGGACTGTATTCAACGAACTACGAAAAGATTCCAACGTGATTCACTATACCGAGGTTCTACAAGAGAAAGTGTTATTACAATATTCAAATCGGCAATTTATAGCAAATATAAAAGGAATCGAGCCCCAATCTCTAAGTAAAAGGACAGGCGACAGTATCGTTGTGCATGGTCAATACAAACTTACCCATGACTCTAGCGACCTGGCCATTCTAGGAGCAAGCGTACAGGCGAATTTAGCAATTCCAATGCAAAACTCTTCGGAACTGATTCAAGTGTACTCCCCAAGAAAGGGTGTAAAAAATTCATCCAATCCTGCTGAGGAGTTCAATATCCGCTCTATTTCTCCGGGAGGAGTATTGCGCTATCAACAAGACTTTGACAATTTAATTATCACCCCGATTTCATTTGCTAAAGAAGTTCTCGGGGAATATGACCGTATTTCATCTATCGAATTTTATTTAAAAGAAGGGGTAGATGTCAATTCCTTTGGGGAGGCATTGCAAAAGAAAATAGGTGCTGATTACATTGTCAAAAATAGAGAAAAACAAAATCCCACATTGTATAAAAATGTACGTGTAGAACGCTGGGTCGTCTTTTTTATACTGACCTTAATCAGTGTGATTGCGATCTTTAATATTGTTGGCTCCTTAACCATGTTGGTACTGGATAAACAAAAGGATATGACGATTCTGAAGGGCTTAGGGGGAGCTGATCGTCTAATTCAGCGCATTTTCTTTTATGAAGGTCTTATGATAGCTGTTATTGGATGTGTGCTCGGTTTATTGATTGGCGGCATATTTAATTACATTCAATCAACGTATGGAATTATTCGAGTAGAAGATGGAGCAAATACAATTATTGACAGTTATCCTATGGTGAGCAAATGGGGTGACTACATTTTGGTATTCATAACGGTCACCGGCATTTCCGGCCTGGTTTCCTATTTCTCGGCTACACTAAGTGTCCGAGAGCTAAATAAATTAAAGACTACGGATTAATTAATTTGAGCTTTTTCGGCTCTGACTTCCTTTCGTAATCTGCTGGATTAAACTACCCCATGCAAAGGGATTCAACAACGGATTAGCATAACGCTGGTTGATAACTTTATTATTCATTGTATTAAAGCTCTGGGCATTGTTAATGGAGCGCATTTCGTTACCATCACGCGGTATGACTGCAGCCATCGCTGCCAATGACTCATAAGACAATGATCTCCTTGCCCTCACGATATTATCTTCAGAAACGTCTAGATTCATAAATGCAATATTAAACTCTTCGATACTTGCCCATGGGTAAGGTGTTACCATCGGGAGTTCCGTAACTAAGTTTTGCATAATAATGTTTGCGGTATATTTATCTCCTGAGACCTCAGGAATAGTGACAACTAAAGGGTCAAAACCAACAGAAGTAAAACGAATTGTATCCCCTACGTGCGCTACAAAAGAGAAATAACCTTCGTTATTTGCTGCAAAAGCTTCATTCCTAAAAGATAGATTTGTAACAGTCACATAACCCACTGGAAGACCTGACCCAACCGTTGTTACGATACCGGAATATTGGATAATCTTTTTTTCCTGAGCACGTAATGCAGAGGAGCCAAAAAGCACAAATACAGCGAGTAATATAGAAATCAGCAACTTCATAAAACAAATTTAAGCAAAAGTAGCCGAGCTAGCCGTTAAAATGTGTTAATAGAAAAACTAATTAGCAGATGGTAAAGTGGCGTCTGGGGAATCGGGATCCGTTAAATTGATAGCCTCCACTGCTGTGATTTCAGGAACAGCCTTACGAATTGCTTGCTCCAAACCAGCCTTAAAGGTCATGATGCTCATTGAACATGAAGCGCAAGCTCCCAATAATTTTAAACGCACGACATTATCCGCTGTAATCTCTTCAACACTCACATTTCCGCCATCAGTTTCCAAATATGGTCTCAAGGTATCTAATGCTTGCTCAACTTTTTCTTTTAAAGTCATACTCTTAATGCTATTCAATGATTGTAATATGTAAAGATAATGAAATATTTCAAAATGCATATTTTTAACCCTCACTACCAGCAGAAAAACAACAAGTATATGACATTACATCCGCACAGTGGGTTCAATCGAGTTAAAGAATGTTAATAAGAAATGTTGTTTTTGCGATCAAATAATTATTAAACTATATTGCGCAGTAAAATTTAATTGATTAGTATAACAAATTCACTTATCTTTGTAAAATGTTTTTAAATAGGCGTATAGCGGCTATCTGTGCCGGCATGATGTTTCTATTGGTGTTTACTGGTTGTAAGAGTAAATTTGAGAAATTGCGCGCAAGCAATAATATCGCTCAAAAGTACGAAGAGGCCGTAAAACTTTATGAGAAAAAGAAATATACAAAGGCATTAGTTTTGTTTGATGACTTGCGGACCAAATTCCGTGGACAAGCTGAAGCAGAAAATATTTACTATTATTTGGCATTTGCCAACTACCGTCTGAAAGACTACACTTCAGCGGCCTATCACTTTAAAGATTTTTCGGATGTTTATCCAAACAGTCCAAGAGCAGAGGAATGTAGATTTATGCATGCCTATTGTTATTATTTGGATTCTCCGAGATCGACCTTGGATCAAGCTAATACAAAGAAAGCAATTGATGCTTTACAGCTCTTTGTCAATCTTTATCCAGAATCGGAACGATCAAAAGAAGCATCAGATCTTATACAGAAATTGAGAGATAAGCTTGAGCTTAAAGCTTTTGCCAACGCGAGACTCTATTACGATATGGGTCTTAATGATGATTACAGAGCAGCCGTTATTGCGTTACAGAACGTACTAAAAGAATATCCGGATACAAAATATGCAGAAGAGATTGAGTTTTTAACATTAAAAGCGCAATATATCTACGCATCTAAAAGTATCTTCCTGAAACAAGAAAGCAGATTTGATGAAGCCTTGGATTATTACCGTAACTTCGCAAGTAATTTTCCGAATAGCAAACACATGAAAGAGGCAGAATCCATTCGTGAAGATTCCGAAAAAGGGATTAAAACGGCTCTCTCTCAAGTGAAAGATTATAATAAGGCCCTTGCAGAGCAAGATATATATATCAAAGAACAAAAGGCGAAAAAAGAAAAAGAAAATACCCAAAAAGATGAGTCAAAAAAATAATAATTCAATTCCAAACTCTACAGTTACACGTGACTTGAGACAATTGGACAAAGGAACTGACAATCTCTATGAATCTATTGTAGTTATTTCTAAACGCGCGAACCAAATTGCAGTAGACATTAAAGAAGAATTGAACGGCAAACTTGCAGAATTTGCAAGTAACAACGATAACTTGGAAGAGGTATTCGAAAACCGCGAGCAAATAGAGATTTCAAAACATTACGAGCGCATGCCAAAGCCTACTTTGGTTGCTATCGATGAATTTTTACACGATAAAGTGTACTACAGAAATCCTTCAAAAGAGCAGGACTAATCCTTAGAAAATGGCTTTAGCTGGGAAAAATATTGTAATTGCTGTATGCGGCAGTATTGCCGCATACAAGATTGCATCCCTCATCCGCCTTCTTGTAAAAGCAGATGCCCAAGTTAACGTAATCATGTCAAAAGAGGCGACAGCATTTATTACTCCGCTTACCCTTTCCACACTCTCTAAAAACCCTGTTTTGATAGATTATTATCAGCCGAATACCGGGGAATGGAATAATCATGTCGAAATTGCACTAAATGCGGATTACATTTTAGTAGCTCCCGCAACAGCAAATACACTTGCCAAGATGGCCAATGGAATTTGCGACAACCTCCTAACAGCCGTATATCTATCCGCGAAATGTCCGGTGCTATTTGCCCCAGCAATGGATTTAGATATGTGGAAACATCCGTCCACGCAGGCTAATATCAGTAAACTCAGTTCTTATGGCAACATCCTAATTCCCCCAGGGAAAGGAGAACTGGCCAGCGGATTAGTAGGTGAAGGGCGGCTAGCAGAGCCAGAAGAAATATTAGATTTTCTTGTTAAATTTTCGACAAAAGAACTACCCTTATATGGAAAAAGGGCATTAGTATCTGCTGGTCCCACTTATGAAGCAATAGACCCGGTTCGCTTCATCGGCAATCATTCTAGCGGAAAAATGGGTTATGCTATCGCCAAACAACTTGAAGCCCTTGGTGCAGACGTCACATTGGTATCAGGCCCCAGTGCCTTGACTGCACCCGATCGTGTTCATACAATCTCAGTAACTTCAGCTGCCGAAATGTTGATTGCTTGTGAAGCTTATTTCGAAGCTGCCGATATTGTTGTAATGAGCGCTGCAGTGGCAGACTATACTCCTGTTGAAGTCGCTGCCCAAAAAATAAAAAAGAAAGAAAATGAATTCTCCATCCCACTAAAGAAAACAACTGACATTCTGGCTACTTTAGGGGCTAAAAAGAGAGAAAACCAATTACTCATCGGATTTGCATTGGAAACCAATAATGAGTTCGAAAATGCAAAAGACAAATTGTTCCGAAAAAACCTGGACTTTATTGTGCTCAATTCTATGCAGGATAAAGGAGCTGGCTTCGCCACAGACACGAATAAGGTCACTATTATCGATCGAGCTGAAAATACCCGTGAGTTTAGCCTAAAATCAAAAGAAGAAGTCGCCAAAGATATCTGTTCAATTATCGTAGAGCTTTCCTAAACACAATTCCTACACTTCATTTTAGGAACTAAACGTCCCTTGCAATCTTATAAATTTACAATCCTTAATTCCTTTGGATAATAATTATTAATGCGATTGGCCAATACCTTCATCCAACCCAATGATTGCCCTTGAAAACTGGCGATAGCCCAACCTTGAATATTTGCGGGAATTGCGTCAAGGGCCACGTTCTCTTTTCTAAGGTAGTTGCGTGCATCCTCAAGCGACAACTCTACAGATTGGAAGCCCCTCTTCAAATGATTACTTAAAGCCAATGCATGACTTGGTATCAACTCTTTTCTATTAAGCTTCCCGACATTCGTTCCCGCATTTTTTAGGTAAAGTACATTTTGGAGATACTTCAGGTCATTCTCATACATTTTTGGGAAAACATAGACGTCTTCATGATGAAGAAAGGTATGCAAATTGTCTTCATCCGCAACCCATTTATTCAAAATCCCTTTGGGTACATCTGATTTCTCCGGCTTAATTCGCTTTCTATTGAAAGTTTCCTGTTCGCCTATCTTTTTCAAAACAGCAATAAAAAAACCCTCTCCACCTAATTTATGGGGATAAAAACGATAACCATGAGCATGATGTTTAGCAGAAGTTGTATGATCAATACCCCAGTTTTCATCAATAGGCATTTCAATGGATTCAAATTCGCCACTATCCAATAGCCAATCGACAATATCCTCATTTTCCTCTTCTGAATAGGAGCAAGTCGAATAGTATAAATACCCGTCCTTCTTTAAAGCCGATAAACTTTCACCTAAAATTCGCTGCTGTCTTTCACTGCAAAGCCTCACATTCGCCTCAGACCATTCATCTATGGCATCGGCATCCTTCCTAAACATTCCAGACCCCGAACAGGGCGCATCAACAACCATCAAATCAAAATACCCTGGAAGACGATTAAATGCAGCAGGATCGTTATTCGTGGTTACAGTATTTGCATTCCCCCATTTCATTAAGTTGTCTTGTAGGATCGTAACCCTTGTTTTAATAATTTCATTTGCAACTAAGAGCGATTCCGCATGTAAACTGCTATTTAATAAGGTAGACTTTCCTCCCGGGGCAGCACATAAGTCCAGCGCCCGGATACTGTACGCGTGTAAATTTAAACTTTGATTGATATGATCTATGAACATAGAAGAAGCATCTTGTGGATAATATGCCCCAGCGTGGAATAAAGGATCTAATGTAAATACTGGTCGATCCTGAAGATAATAAGCAGCACTACACCAGGGAACCTGTCCAGTATTCGGAAACGGGCAATCCTCCAGTTTATCGGGGTTCAGGCGTATTGCTGTAGCCCGAATACCCTCTTCGTGTATCTTAATAAATGCATTAGTATCAAATAATGGGTTGGTCCCTAATTTTTTCACTAAAGAATTCGGTAGAAAATTACTCATGTTGTCCTAATAGTTTGCGATAAAATTAAGATAAATAAAAATGAAGTCAAAATAAGTGGTAAATTACAAGAAAGAGTAACTTTACACCATGAAAGAATTCAAGAAATATGCAATCATTCCTGCAACTCCAGAAGAGCTGTATCTTGCATTAACGACCGAAATTACTGCTCGTCTATGGACAGGCGACCTTGTGTCTATCGACGCTACTGTTAATGGAGAATTCTCTTTATGGGATGGAACTATTAGTGGCCGGTTCTTGGAATTAGAGCCCTCCACAAAAATTGTACAAGAATGGTATTTCGGGGAGACAGACGCTCCTTCTATTGTGACCTTAAAGCTGCATGAACATAAAAAAGGAACCTCTTTAGAAATTAGGCAGACAAATATACCTGATGAAGACTTTGAAAATATCTCAGATGGATGGGAAGATCCATATATCGCCTCGTTGATCGACTTTTATACAGAAGAGTAGATTTTATCACTATTTGATTATATAAACTAGTTACAGGCTTCAATTATGAAACCTGTAACTTAATAAACTAAACATTCCGAAACACTGCTCTCGCTCAAGTTGTTAGCTCAAACAATTTTATTGTACCTCTTTATATAATCTAAAAACAATTTATAGCTATATTTTCGTTCAAGCATAAACTGCCCTATTAACTTAGGTTCATCTTTTATTAATGCTGATAAATTTTGAAAGTATAGAAACGCAAGAAGCC
>NZ_DIIM01000027.1 GCF_002420705.1 Sphingobacterium sp. UBA5670 | reverse complement strand
TAAGGAACATAACTGAACTCCGTATTTTTTATTTACACACTTGATGGGACAGTCCCTTTTTTAGATTCGTTGATCCAACGGCCATTGATTCTGCTCGGTGTGAGTTCTTCTATATGTTTTCTAGCTTTCTGTCTACAGTGCTCCAAATACGCAAATATTTATAATTAATAGTTCCTTCATGTTAAACACGCCTAACGATAATTTGATGAATAAATATAACTAATGTTCTTCAGCAAACTGTATCGGACCACCAACAAGATGCAACCACTCACCTCATCGCAGTATGATTTTACAAACTCTTCCAGTTTTAGGTTGTAGAACAAGCACTGAATAACCCATCAATAGGCTTATTATGATAACAGCACTAAAAACGCAAGGTCATGGACAAAATGCACTGCCGCAGGTTGCCTGGTGTAATAAAACCCCTTCCACCATAATAATAACGTGTATTAAATAAATTTTCGGAAGTCAATCTACATTGAAACTGTCTATAAGTATAACCTATATTGCCATTGCAAAGTGTATAAGCATTGGTATAAAAACTCCCAGCGCTTTTACTGTTGATAATCAGATCCTCACCAGCGTAATTCCCTCCAAATCCAGCATTCCACCTGCTGTCACTATTTACCGGCAGTTCATAGCTAGCATACCAGGTGAAAGACCATTCTGGACCAGCGTTTACAGGCCTTAATCCCTGAACGGCTGCATCTGCAACTGTTAACTTACTGGTGTTGTAAGCTCCACCCGCATGTATAAAAAAATTGGGTAATGGTTCGGACTGTATGTCGAACTCTACACCACGGCTATACTGTTTTCCTCCCTGAATATATTTTGTGGCATCTTCTGGATCTGTAATCACCGAATTGCGCACCCTGATATCATAGTAGCTCAGAGTAAGGTCAAGTGCATTGTTAGGAACCGCTATTTTGACACCAGTCTCGAGCTGGCTTCCGTATTGGGGTTTAAAATTATATACAATGCCATTTGCACTCGTCGGAGCGAGATTTTGGAATCCGCTCATATAATTTCCAAAAACTGTTATAATTTTTGGAATAAGCTGATAAGTCAGACCTATTTTAGGCGTAATGGACGACTGTTTATAATCCGCAGTTGTGACGGCAGTCAATAGATCTTTTGTACCCAAATTGATTAATCTATCGTACCTGGCACTGAGCATCAGCGTCAACGCATCGGTGGGTTTGATAACGTCTGAAACATAAGCCGAATAGCTATTTTGAGGCGCGACCGAATTATTGGGCTGCTTGGAAACTACGAGATTACGGATCAGATCTGCATGAAATAAATTAGCTGCAGCAGAAGGACCAGCAATAGCTACTGTATCCACGTAACCAGCATTTTTATAGTTTGCTCCATAACTATAGCGTTGGTAGTCAAGACCGATCAATAATTTATTGTCCCAGCCCCCTATCTTAAAATTACCGATAAAGTTTTGTTGGACCTGATAGTTACTGATATCCTCGGATTTATAGTGTAATACCTTCCTAGCTACTGCAGCATTATTGTTGACGAGCAGGTTTGTTTGATAATCGCCATTTGAAGTACTGTTTGTGCTGGCGAGGTTTGTTTCAGACTGCCAAACCGGCGAAATGGCGTAACTTATTTTTCCATAAAAATTCAGTGATGATGTTCGCCATAGAAAGCTGTTATTCGTATAAGAGCTGAAGTAGTCCAAATTGAGATCGTTAGAATGCTGTACGTTTGTAGCAATACCGCCGATAAGCGGATTACCCGGTGTAAACAAGGGATTATTTGTGGTATTTCTGTGCAAGAATTCTGCCTCCATTCTAATCTTAAGGTCAGGACTCAACTGATAGCTAAAACTTGGTGCCAGGAAAAGGCTTTTATTCAATCCCTGATCCTGGAAACTCTTTCTAGAGGTATATGTCCCAAACATTCTGAACAGGGATTTATGTGCTGAATCCAGTGGTGCATTTATTTCAATATTGGCGCGATGGAGGGCATTGTTGCCCGTAGCGAGCGAAAAATTTGTAAATATACTATCAACGGGAATATAGGTGAGCACATTGATCAATCCACCGAAAGCCATATTTGTACCGCCAAACAATGTACCGCTAGGTCCTTTTATGACATCCAGCTGCTGTACATTACTATTTTCATCGCTGTAGTGTAGATAAGCATTGAGGCCATTTCTAAAATTACTTCTGGTCCGAAATCCACGAATTGTAAAATAAGGTGCAACACCTGCCCAGCTAGGGGTTACGCCGGCTGCATTTGCCAACATAGCCGTCTGGGTATAATAGTTTCTATTTTTGGTTAGGCTGGTACCTACGCTTGTTGTAACCTGCGGATTCTCGTAATCAGGAATGTTTATGCGTGCAGACTGATAGCTAGATCTATCTTTCCTAAACTGGGATTTAATAAAAACGGAGTCAAGCTGTTTTGGCAATAGCGTATCTGAATATTGTGTCTGTGCATCGCCGCTGAAAAATGTAAATAGAAGTGTAAAAATTAAAAAATACTTTAAATATAGCGCTTTCAAGAGTGTAATAAATTAAATTCGACCAATAGCCAATGTGAAATTAGAATTAAACCATATCCAGCAAAAGCGGCAAAAACCGGGGCAGGATGTCGACTTAAGTTCAATTCTAACTAATAAGTGAAGATTATAGAGTAGAGGATCTGTTGAGTCCAACTTGAATGAAACCCAAACAAATCACGCAGATTTATGCTGCCAAAGCCGTGGGCGGCCGAAGTATTTTATTAAAAAAATCAAACTTGCGAAATAAAGTATCATGCGCTTTATACCGTTCATTTATACGTATTGATCCAATTGCTTTACTGATATTTATTGGGAAATAATGGCGGCAAAGCATAACTGGAATTTTTGAGAAATATTCGTGAACGTCTTTTTCACGCTCTGCCTCTTTTTTTAACATACGCATCAAAAAACATTTCCCCTCGCAGCGTAACGAAATATTTTGCTTATTTACACAATAGTTGCTGACAATTTCACTACGGTTTGCATAAAAACTTATCAAAATAAAAATCCGGCTGAAGCTCATCAACATGAAGCATAGCAAAAGAATAGCTATTGTACCCGATTTAAATCTTTTTACATCCATTTGTATAATTGCTGCAAATATAAATGTTTTCCGTACATTTTTTATCTAATATCATAGCTCATTTTTCCGATTAACAGCTATATAATTGATAAATTTGACAAACGCCGCTTAAATCAAATACAAACCCGCTTTATAGTTTTCTTATCAATTTTTTCATTTACTAATCGCTATTTTATCATGATCAGCATATTTTATTTTTCAATGCAATCCAAGCTTTCCATTTCATCGTAAATGATCATATAAAGCTTTTAAATAACTGATAAAAAATAAAGATCATGAAAATTAAATCAATCTTATGGGCGGCTGCCACTGCAGCAACACTATTGGGAAGCACTTACATGGGGCAGGCTCAAACAAAGGAAAAAACTGTTATGGTCGGTGGTGCACCGATGTATCCTTCCAAAAACATTATTGAAAATGCAGTCAATTCCAAGGATCATACTACCTTGGTTGCTGCAGTAAAAGCTGCTGGCCTTGTAGAAACCTTACAGGGAGCTGGTCCTTTTACTGTTTTGGCTCCTACCAATAACGCTTTTGCTAAAGTACCCAAAGAGGCCCTAAATAACTTAATGCTTCCAGAAAATAAGGCTCAATTAGCCTCAATATTGACCTACCACGTGATTCCCGGAAAATGGAGTGCCGCGCAGATCACCAAAGCAATCAAAGATGGTAAAGGAACTTACGTAGCCAAATCAGTGCAAGGTGGCAACCTTACTTTTTGGATGAAAGGGAACGATGTATATGTAAAAGACGCAAAAGGCAACAGCGCAAAGGTAACGGTCGCTGACGTCAATCAATCCAATGGGGTAATCCATGTGGTTGATGCTGTATTGATGCCCTAAATATTGTTACCATAGAATCAACTATTTATTGTCAGCATAGATTCAATGATGTTTTCTTATCACATCAAAGTGCTGTTAATAATGATAAAACGAGCAATATTAACATTGCTCGTTTTATTCTTTCCTCCCATCCGAACGGTTTTCAATAAGGAATTCGTTCATTAAATTTAGTATACTTCGTTTTTCTCAAACCAAAATAGCGCTCCTAATGTTGATTGGAATACCAATATATGTTTTGAAGACTGTTTTTAGGTGTTTTCGAAAAGTGGAATTCTGTTTGTGCCGATTTGAGAAATTTCTTCAGATTGCTGCCCTTAATGTCATCATATTTGTTTTTATATTCGACATCGTTTAAATAAATATCTTTCCCAATTGTCAAACAGAACCTGAAATATATCTTTGAGGTTTTTAAGGTAGCTGCTTGGGTTTCATAATTGTAAGCATAAAATCCATAAATATTATTTTTTAAGAACCTCTTCGGAGTTCCACTTCCTTTTTGTACATACATACAATCTTCATCAAACCAAATTGTCATACGTACGGAGAGCGCTTTTAAAATGATATAACATGTACCTAAGTAGATGAGCATGAAAAACATCATGAACGACAGATGGAATATTGCCTTAAAAAAAATATAGTATAAGATACTATAGCATATCAAACAGGGAATAATAATGAAGAGGCTCCAACTTGTGGGATATGGTAAAACCTGATTGAACGTAAATACATTATTTTTAGCCATCACTAAAGATACAATATATTTATTTTCATTTATCTACATCTAGATGCAACCTATTTTTCAGGAAAACACACAACCTAATAATCATTAGCTTACTTTATAAAGCAGATTATCCAAAGATCCATTTTGATGCCCGAGGAATCATTTTATATGAACAGGCGACAAAACCCCATGAGACCAAGAAAACAATAGCTGCAGTAACAGGGATCTTTAACGATATCGGAATAGCACATATGTTAGCGAGCCAATAACCAAAACCTACAACAAAATAATGTATCAGATAAATTCCAAAACCGCATTTTGTAATATTTGAAAACAGCCTTCTCCATTTTGGTGACTTCAACTTAATGGTTCGAACCAACAAAAAAATGGCTAATGTCATCATTAGTACCTGTGGCGAACAATATAAGAAAAACAGTTCGATCTGGTCCTCACTAGAGTTGGGATCGGCTACCATCCATTTAAAACCACTAAATGTGATTCCATACCCAATACCAAATAAGGGTATACTAACCAAAAGTGTTTTGCGAAAGGACCATACTTTGAAGCGATGTGTCAATATATACCCAAGCAGTAAATACCCATTAAATCCAGCAAAATAATAGAATGTACCAAAACTGTTCCAAGCACTGAGACCAAATAGCTCTTTGGAATAAAATGAATAGACATAAGGCAAAAAAAGCGTGCACATCCAAATTCCCAAAAAAACTTTTTGCTGACCTGGAGTTGACTTATCTACCCAAGCAGAGAAGAAAGGCATATAAAGGTAAACGCCAATTAACATATAGATATACCACATAGGCACGGTATACACATTAAATTTAACTGGAATCAAAGAAATTTGAACAAGCGCACTCTCCAAAGTTTGGGCAGCGTCTTTCGGAGCATAGGCAAATACTTCTGATATGATCGTTGAGGGAAGACCGAGTACACCCGTAATCCAAGGAAAGAGGTTGTACAGTACAGACCACAATAAAAAAGGAACTGTAATGCGCAGAAGACGCTTTCTATAAAAGTCACCCATATTCATTTTGACAGGAAGCAAAAGCAACCCGGTAATCATAACAAAAATCGGCACGCAGGCCCGGAGAAGTGAGCCGTATATAGCACCCCAGTAGTTAAAATCCGGATTTGATCGCGCTTCGGGCGACACATTAAATGGATCGGAACAGTGAATGGCAATCACCATAATTATAGCGATAAAACGCAATACATCAACCCAGACAATTCTTTGCTGATCAAAATTAGAAGTAGAGGTTTGCATGTTCAACGTAGTTTGGTTAAGATGCAAAAATAGACAATCTACCGCTGAACAATTTTTAAGTAGTTAAAGAAATAGCACTATTTTCGCAAGGAACAAAGTGTCACATGAGATATGCCAAGATAGGACGCTATATAGCCCAGATTTACCCTTTGGATTAATTTTGAGTGATTTGCCATAAAATCTTCGTAACGTTTTTCGGCCGAAAGATAAAATCGATTGATTAACCTGCGCTCCATCTCCAAAAAGGCTTTTTGATGTACATACCGCATCCAGTTAGCAATATCGATATGACTACGACAAAGTACTTCCAGCTGATCAATTGGCATAAAATATAACACCGAATCCTCAAGAATCTGTACTGTTTCACTCTCATAACCCGATACGGGTCCGTGGAAACTATTTGTTGAATAAAGTAGATCCCCTTCTTTGCTAAACCAGGAAGTAACTTCTTTTCCATCGCGTACCGTGTAGGCGCGGGCAATTCCGTTTTCTACAAAATAAATATTCCGATCACTTCTGTCTGGTTGTATCAATATGGCCTTTTTGGGCACACTCAGTTCTTTTAAATTGCTAAGCAAAATTTCTAAAGACTCTTCTTTTATATCAAAATGCCTACGTATAGATGCGATGATATTATCCATGAAAGGTTATTTTCAATTTTTGGTAAACGACAAAGCTAAAGAAAAGAAATTTATAAAGCCGCACCACTTCTGCATTCAAGGCTGTCTTTCTGTTTAATTTTTGACTATAAAAGAATGAAGGTATACGTCAATTTCAGTGGAAATAAATAAAAAGATAGCTACCAAGTCAACCTACTTAAATAAAGAATGACTTACTGCAATTGTTTAGTGATCTTGCAATGGTATCATAATTAAATTTAAATCCTCTGTTCCTAATTTTTTCGGCACTTATAGGAGAACCATTTAATAGCATAGCAGCCATATCACCATACAATAGTTTAATAACGAAACCAGGCACATTCGGCAAAAAGCTGCTCCTACCAAATGACCTGAGCAGCACATACGCAAAATCATTCATCGTGATATGTTGTGGAGCAACAGCATTATACACACCCCGAATATCCGTCCGATAAAGTATAAATTCGTACAAGCGTACGACATCATGTATGTCTATCCATGGAATATATTGTTTTCCATCGCCCAGAGAAACATTAATACCAAGTTTTGCTAAAGGAGCAAGCTTGGCATACATTCCCCCATCTCGGCCTAGGACAATACCTTTCCGTAAAATAATGGTTTTGACACCCAAGCTTTCAAACTGCCATGCAGCCTTTTCCCATACCTTACAAATATGAGCCAAGAAGTCATTTCCACTACTAGAATCCTCAGAAAGGATGGTATCCGAAGTATATGCTCCATAATAACCTACCGCAGATGATGAAATGATTTTATCAATATTAAGCTCGTGGCGTTTGACGTATTCAAATAGTAAATTCAATGATAATACACGACTTTCGATAAGCTCAAGGCGACGTGAGGAAGTCCATCGACCTGCACTTATATTCTCACCAGTGAGGTTAATGATGGTATCGACCCCATCGAAGGCATTGATATCTATGAAACTTTTTTTCAGATCCCACTCAAAATATTTTATGCCACTTGCAGATTGGTCTTTAGGTGTCCGCGTAAGGAGGTGTAACTGATAACCAATTTTCCTAAGGTGTGAAACAAGTTACCCACCTATAAAACCTTTCCCCCTGCAATTGAGATCTTTTTCATACATTAGTTTTTTTAATCTTGTCTACAATATCGTGAAATGCAGTGTAGCGCTGTTTTATAAATAAGCAATTTTGTAACGCAAATAGCTCTTAAGGGCCACGAGCGCTTTCTGGGTGTTCGTTATGCGAATCCTATGCTCTAAAATTTCTTTTGAAGATTTTTTACGGATCTTCGCGAATAGCGAAAGGTAATATTTGTAGGCAAGATAAACCCCAAACTTTGCTGAAGCTGGGAGTTTTTTGATTCCCGATAGCGCCTCCCTAAATTCTGTATGAATTTCATTTTCTATCTGACTTTTGATCGTATTATCAAAGACAGTCATATCCAAATTGGGGAAGTAGGTTCTTCCAAGTGTATGGTAATCCTGTTTGAGATCTCGTAGAAAATTTATTTTTTGAAACGCTGATCCCAATTTCATTGCAAAAGGCTTAAGCTCTTCGTACTGCTTTCGATCTCCCTCTGTAAACACTTGCAAGCACATAAGTCCTACCACCTCAGCCGAACCATAAATATATTCTTTATAACTTTCGGAATTATAGTCAACCTTATTCAGATCCATTTCCATGCTATGAAGAAACTGGCTGATCAGCTCGACGTCGATCTTATAGTTGTGCACAGTTTCCTGAAAGGATTGCAAAATTGGATTTAAGGAAATTCTTTCTTCTAAAGCACGGTTAGTATCAAGATACAATCGTCCCAAAAGACGCTTCCTATCATACCCATGAAAACTATCTACAATTTCATCAGCAAGCCGCACATAGCCATAAATCGCATAGATGCTATTACGAATGCGGGGTTTTAGCGCCAAAATACCGAGCGAAAAACTTGTGCTATATTTTTCGGTAGTTATTTTGCTTACTTCATATGCGAGTTCATCAAACAGTCTCTTCATAGTCATATAGATTATCTTCTGATTCTACGCTTATTTCATTTTACCTAGCTACCTCTGTATGTTGCATATCCGAATGGGCTTACAGTGATCGGAACATGATAGTGCTTATCGTCTTTGATTTCAAAAACGACTTCAATGAATGGGTAAAATGTTTCGATTTTTTGGGTAAGAAAATAGCTTTCCGTATAGAACTTAAGTTTATATACTCCTTTATTGTCTACTTTACCGGTTTCCAGCAAATTACCGATGCGACCGTTGTTATCCGTTTTTTCACTGGCCACAGTAACCCATTGCTTGTTAGGCATCAATTTCTCCAAATCAACTTTAACATCGGGTGCAGGGCTTCCCTTTGAAATATCCAGAATGTGACTTGACAATTGATATTTGCTATTCTGACTATATGCCGTCAATCCAAACAGCATACATAACAACATGATAATGTGCTTTTTTTTATTCATCACTGCTATATTCATCTTTTATTTCGTTAAATAATTCACTTACTTATGATCAGCTTTTTTCAAATTTGTCTGTTTTATTCAGCC
>NZ_DIIM01000019.1:151812-172079 GCF_002420705.1 Sphingobacterium sp. UBA5670 | reverse complement strand
CATCTAGCTTATTTTTTTATGCTTATCCTATGCTGTACTTTATTCAGCCTTTGATACTATTTTGTTTGTGCTCAGCAGCAACAATAAGATTCCAATCAAATAGACAATCCAGCCCCAGCGCATGTGCAGGGATTTAGAAAGCAATTTATCGGCAAATCCCCAACCAAAATAATTATTGATCTTAAACCAGACGGCGGTTATACTCAACAGGTACCAGCAGGCAGCTAATCGGGTCATCCACTGATAGGCTCTTACTGCACGCACAAAAAACAACAGGGCAGTCACCCCCAAAATCAGCAGTGTAATAAAAAATAAATAAGCGTCTACCTGATACAGATTCCAGTTTCCTTTAATAGGAACTTTTAAGAACGGTGTCATGCTGGACAAAAAACATACGATCAGTCCAACGATAGCAAAGTATTTCTTGATAATAATCATGATTCAAATTACTTTAAAATTCGTACGAATATAAGTTGAATATTGACACATATATAACTTGTCTTTCGCTTTTTGAAAAATTATTCTATTTTTAAACACAATTCCCGCTCAGAATTAGCAAAAAGGAGACTAATTCAGGTATACACAGGCGTTGACAAACAATGCTGATTAGACAAAGGGGAAGCGTATAAATTTTAACATTAAGCCGAGTCATAAACATGAAAAGAGAAGTTGAAGAAGTAGCCGCAGAGCAACCTGCACAGCCAAATAAAAAGAAAAAAATCTATATCATTCTTGGTATTATCCTATTGGTGATCCTAGCAGGTGGCGGATATTATAACTATACACAGCGACAGGCAGTAGAGGGCTTGCAGGTAGATAGCGCCGCAACAGCCGTCATCGGATTTGACAATGCAGATCCCAAAGACTTAGAAGATGCCGATGGCTGGAGTTCACTCGATGATTATCAACATTGGAACAATGCCATTTTTACGCTTCCTGAGTATGACAATATCCCATTGCGCTATCGCCGCGGGATTACCAAAATATTTATGGGAAACAATTACCTGGAGCCTGTCGATGACAAACCCATCTACAAATTTACACGCATAAAAGATCGTGCAAAATCTGTCTTCTGTTATGGAAACTTTACCGATCGTAACGATTCAGATAGCTGGAATAAGGAAATGGCATTTTTGATTGAGAAAAATGATTACCAAAGCAGTGCGATCTGGATCATTTCCGCAAAGGGCGACATTCTTTTCTGGAAGGAATATTCAAGTGAATTGCCGCTGATCAACAGCTTCAAGAAGGGGCAAAAGATTTTTATGGATGAAATGAAATTGGTCCCTGCTCCTGCTGATGGAATTATTGTCAAGAATAAAAACTCGAAATACGCATTGATTTACAATAAAAGCAGCAAAACCTTTGACAGCTATTACCAATACAGCGATAGCGAAATTCAAGAAGCTACTGCTTCCGAAGAGGAACCTTATGTAGAAGAATTGGAGGACGTCACTATAGACTCAGCAACGACAAATACAAGTGTGAAAGAGTAATTAAGGTATATTATAACTGAAAATTTCCGTCACGCTCTGTCGTGACGAAAATCATTTCGTTGGGAGCCAAAAAATAATAATCTGAAAAACAAATAATTACACCACAAAAACATCTATTTAAAATCTTTCTAAATTAATCCCTTTGACAGATTTTTGACACAAGCACAAAGCTTTTAAGCTACATTTGTACCGTTAAATATAAGCGAGGGATTAGAGCTTTGAAAAATCTTAAAGTATTAGCGTTTACTCATAAACATGTCGAACTAAAAGATCTAGGTAATCTAGTGATCTGCAATGAGGATTTAGAAAGTCGTCTCATCAATCTAAAGCATAGCCTAGATATTCCAGAGATCTTTTATATAGGTACTTGTAACCGGGTAGAGTTTGTATTTTATGGTGCTCATGAATTGACGCACGAATTCATAGCTGACTTCATGGGGAAACTGAACTTCTGTGTACCCCAGGAAAGACTTCAATGTTATTTAGGACAGGTTAACAAATACGAGGGTATGGATGCCTTAAATCACCTGCTTCGGATGTCCTGTTCACTTGAAAGTCTTGTTGTCGGTGAAAAAGAAATTTTGGCGCAGGTACGTCGGGCTTATGATCGTTGTCGGGAAGCTGGTTTTACCGGAGATTTTCTACGCCTGATGATGGATCGACTTGTAAAAACAGCCAAGGAGGTATATACCTATACTAAAATTTCCCGAAACCCAATTTCAGTTGTATCGCTTGCCTACCGCAAATTGCGCGAATTAAAACTGGTTGAAAATCCTAGAATCTTAATTATTGGTTCTGGAGAAACCAATCAAAATTTAGCGAAATATTTCCAAAAGAACCAAAAAGCCAAGTTTGTTATTTTTAACCGCACACTGGAGAATGCAAAGGCCCTAGCCGAAGAATTAAACGCTGAGGCTTACCCCTTGGCTGAGATCGATCAGTACAAAGAAGGTTTTGATATTCTAATTACGTGTACGGGTGCTCCAACCTCAATTATTGATAATGCACTATATCAATCTTTGCTCAATGGAGAGACTGACAAGAAAATTATCATTGACCTAGCTGTTCCGAATGATATTGATGCTGAAGTTCTCAAAAATAATCCGGTTCATTATATCGAGGTAAGTAGCCTGCAGGCTATTGCGGAGAAAAACATCCAAGAGCGTTATAATGAATTAGAGAGTGCTGAAAAGATCATTCAGGACAATATCCAAGAATTTTTACCTTTAATCAAACAAAGACGTGTAGAGGTTGCTATGCGCGAGGTTCCTGAAAAGATTAAAGAAATTAAATCCTTTGCCTTAAACGAGGTTTTTGCCCAAGAGGTTCAAGCCTTGACCCCTGAGGCGAGAGAAGTACTGGAAAAAGTCATCAACTATATGGAAAAGAAATACATCAAAGTTCCTATGGTTATGGCAAAAGAAATTCTAGTCAAGACTCCTGAAACGGAGAAAAACTAACACCAAAATTGCTCTTGGTGCAATGATATCCTATTCTTTTTGTTGCCGCCCCTGGGTTTGTGCTAAAGTGTTCTCTAGTTGTTGAATGCCTCGGTTCATCGCATGGAGTATATGCTTTGACTGTTTCTTTTAAATTTCAGTTTATCAATTATTTCCTGACATATAATGACAGTAACGTGTCAACATATTCCTTCTATTTATTTATTTTTGCTTCGATAAATGGTATTAGACACATTTTTCCAAAATTGTTCATTTCCGGGGCTTAATTGAATCAAAACACATGCTGTGCTAGGTGAATAGGTAGCTACCAGGGGAACATCTTTGTGATTGTTTTAATAGGTAAAGTAAAATTAACGTGAATAGAAAACTAATTATTGGTACCCGGGGAAGCGTTCTTGCCATGTGGCAGGCAAATTTTGTAAAAGATCGATTGGCAGAAATCGGAATTGAAGCAGAATTAAAAGTCATTAAAACTCAGGGTGACATCATTCAGCACCTTCGTTTGGATAAATTAGAAGGCAAAGGATTTTTCACCAAAGAACTTGAAGAAGAACTTCTGAACGGAACCATCGATTTAGCGGTACACTCACATAAAGATTTACCTACGGTCAATCCTCCCGGATTGATCATTGCTGCTGTTTCAGAGCGCGAAGATCCAGCTGAATTATTAATTATCCACAAAGACTGTGTGGACATCAAAAAGCGTTTATCGTTAAAGCACAATGCAACTGTCGGCACATCATCCAACCGTAGAAAAGCGCAGATCTCTGCACTACGTCCTGATCTGGAGTTTGATGATCTCCGTGGTAATCTGCAGACAAGAATGCAGAAACTGCGCGATGAGCAATATGATGCAATTGTGCTAGCGAAAGCCGGTATTGCCCGGATTGAGATGGATATTACAGATTTTCATGTTGAAGAAATTCCTCCTGTTGAAATTATCCCTGCTCCGGCACAAGGTGTATTGGCTATTCAGATCCGTGAACTTGACAAGGAACTTTTTGATGCATTACAACCGCTAAATAATGAAGAAGTAGCAAAAACAATTGCTGTCGAACGTTTGGTCTTAAATAAATTTGACGCGGGTTGTCATGCCCCACTTGGTTGTTATTGCCGTAAAAGTGGTGATGAATATGAAGCTTGGGCTTCTATCGCAGAAACAAGTGAGGATTTCCCCGACCGTGTATATCTCAGAGACACCGATACAACACGTTTAGCAGAGCGTATTTTCAGCAAGTATGCAAAAGATAGAAAACTGCCACAATCTGTATTTATTTCAAGAGAGGTAGATGAAAATTCCTATTTCGCAAGAGCTATGGCCAAACATAACATCAGTATTGAAGGCCGCTCTTTGATTAAAATATTCCCTATCATCAACAAACTGGATCCTTTCATTCTGAAACATGTGGATTGGATTATATTTTCAAGCAAAAATGGTATTGAACACTTTTTCAATTTAGAACCTCGTTTGAGCAAAAAGACCAAAATAGGTGTTATTGGACGTGGCTCAGAAGAAATTTTGCGTAAATATGATCGCGTTGCTGATTTTTCTGGCGACAGTGAGGGCATTAACATGGAGGAGATTGCGAAGAAATTTGCGGAACTGGCCAATGGTGGAACCGTGCTTATTCCACGTGCAAAAGAATCCTTGGAGACCATCCAAAAAGCGTTGAGTCCGGAGACGAAAATCATCAATATCCCAGTCTATGAAACGGTCTTAGAAGAAAATGTAGATCCATCCAATGCAGAGGTTTTGGTCTTTACCAGTCCTAGCAATGTGGAAGCTTATTTTGCGGACAACCTGCTTGAACCGGGGCAGAAAGTAATCTGCATCGGCCGTTCTACCGGTGCAAAATTTGATGAGATGAATGTGCCTTATACCCTACCTTATTCTCCAGATGAAATCGGTCTTTCCGAAGCCGTTTTTGGATTGGAGTATTAGTTAATAAATAATTAAAAAAAATGTTACAACGTCCGAGAAGAAATCGTAAATCTGCCGTGATTCGCGACATGATTCAAGAGACACGTTTAGACGCGTCAAATTTGATTTTCCCACTTTTTATCGTCGATGGGCAGAATCAAAAAACTGAGGTTAAATCGATGCCTGGCATCTATCGCTATTCGATAGACAATCTATTGAAAGAAGTGGAAAGCTGTCTCAAACTGGGCTTACGCTCATTTGATCTTTTCCCTAATATTGAAGAGTCACTAAAAGACAAGTATGCCACGGAAAGCTACCGTGATGGAAGCTTATACTTACGTGCTATTGCAGCTGTCAAGAAACATTTTCCTGAGGCTTGTATTGTGACGGATGTTGCCATGGACCCTTACAGCAGTGACGGACACGATGGCATTGTCGAAAATGGTGAGATCCTAAACGATGAGACATTAGAGGTGTTGGGCAAAATGGCCTTAGCACATGCGCAATCAGGTGCAGATATCATAGCCCCATCTGATATGATGGACGGCCGCATCGGTTACATCCGTGAACTATTGGACCATAATGGTTTTACCAATGTTTCTTTGATGTCCTATACGGCGAAATATGCTTCGGCCTATTATGGTCCTTTTAGAGATGCCTTAGGCTCAGCGCCCAAGCATGGCGATAAAAAGACCTACCAAATGAATCCTGCCAATGCAAAAGAAGCGCTTATCGAAGCACAACTCGATGCACAGGAAGGAGCAGATTTTTTGATGGTAAAACCAGGACTTCCCTACCTGGATATCGTCAAACTTCTTGCAGACAACTTCGATCTACCAATTGCAGTGTATAATGTCAGCGGGGAATATGCCATGTTAAAGGCGGCTATTCAAAACGGCTGGTTAGACGAACGTGTCATTCTAGAAACACTTTTAAGCTTCAGACGTGCCGGTGCCACAGCAATCTTATCCTATCACTCCAAAGAAGTATTGGAAAAAGGTTTTATTTAGCAATCAAAGGTGTCAATTTTTGGCAACCATTTACATAAAAAAGCAAAGCCCGGGATCCGGGCTTTGCTTTTTTATGCCAATACCAGATTCCTTACGTTTCTATGAGACTTATCTTCCGAAAAAAAGATAACTTCGCATACAAATATATAGACTATGCAAGCACCTGATATTTCAAGAGCAAAATCTGCCGAGTTATTTGAAAAAGCAAAACAATATTTCCCTGGAGGCGTCAACTCCCCTGTTAGGGCTTTCAAATCCGTATATGGCACACCTTTATTTATTGAACGTGGCGATAAAGCACATCTTTGGGATGCTGACGGGAATGAATTCATCGATTTTTGTTGTTCATGGGGTCCATTAATTTTAGGGCACAACAATGATCAGGTTCGCGAGGCTGTCGCCGCGCAATTGAGCAAAGGCTTAAGCTTTGGCGCTCCGACGGCATTGGAGAACCAATTGGCTGAATTGATTATTGAAAACAATCGGTTTATCGAGAAAATTCGTTTTGTCAGTTCCGGAACTGAGGCTGTCATGTCTGCGATCCGCTTGGCTAGAGGCTATACAAAGCGTGATAAGATTATCAAATTTGACGGTTGTTATCACGGGCACTCAGATTCTCTTTTGGTGAAAGCAGGCTCTGGATTGGTCACCTTTGGTGAGACATCCTCGGCTGGTGTACCTAAAGCATTTGCAGACGAAACAATTGTTATCGAATTGAACGATAAGGAAGCTTTAGAAGCTGCTTTTGCTGAATTTAAAGATCAAATTGCGGCTGTCATCATTGAGGGTATTCCTGCAAACAACGGTTTATTATTACAGTCGAAGGACTATGTTCACTTCTTGCGGAATATCACGCGCGAACACGGAGCAATGTTGATTATGGATGAGGTAATCACAGGATTTCGTATTGGTTTTGAAGGTGCTTCAGCCTACTATGAAGTACAACCGGATATTATCACCTACGGAAAAATTATTGGCGGCGGAATGCCTGTCGGCGCATATGGTGCATCAAAAGAATTGATGGCTTGTATATCTCCTGATGGTGCAGTTTACCAAGCAGGAACCTTATCTGGAAATCCAGTTGCTATGGCTGCCGGTATTGCTGCATTAGGGATTCTGGCTCAACAGGATTTCTATACAAATCTAAATGCCAAAACCGAAGCTTTCGTCAATGATATGCGTACTTATATTGCTGAGAAAGGTTATCAAGTTCAACTTTTCCATGTTGCGTCTATTTTTTGGTTTGCATTCACAGAACAGCAGGAAATTAAAAAAGCGAGTGAAATTGATCCTAAATCGATGGAATCTTATAAAATTATGCACCGCGAGTTATTAAATCGCGGCGTTTATTTTGGTCCTTCGGGCTATGAAGTCGGCTTTGTTTCTGATGCACATACAGCAGCGGATCTTGAACAGGCAAAAAAACATATTTTCGATGCTTTAGACATCGTATTCAACGCATAAAAAATCACACTATCTATAAAAATGCCCTCAGTAAATTACTAGAGGGCATTTTTGTTTGTATATATTTAAAAGTGTCTATTTTAAGTAGGCTTATTTGTCAACTAAAGTTTGCTGGCCAGTTTCTTATCCTTCGATTTCATCTTATTTAGTCCGGCAATAAGTTCATCCAATGAAAACTTACCTTTGATATCCATAAATACGCTTTCATCTTCATTATCATGAACCAGTAAAGAAACACGCTGGATGACATTATTCTTATCGATACGGGCGTTCAACGAAATTTCCTGCCCATCAGTGTTGATTACCAAAAGCTCCTCAAATTTGTTTTTCTTTAAAAACTTATGGTAATCTTCCAAGATCCGTGCATTTTTCTTTTTATCATTATTTGAAAGTGTCAGCATTCTGAACTTTTTTAACTTCTTAACAATTTCAGCCATTGCACGAGCATCTTCATCGTTCTCATCCTTTAAGGCTTTCTTCATAAAGGGCTTTGTCAGCCACATCGGCAAATTGATAGCAACTATCTCCGCGTCATCAGATACATTTGATCTGCTAACGAAATCCATATTGGAAGTTTTTTTTACCATACACGACTGCATGGAGAAAAGGAATCCAATTAGGCACAACAAGGTTAGTAATCTTTTCATAATTTTCTACTTTTTGTTGTTCTCCGTTTTGTTTTTATTCACTTTGTTGTTGCCTTCATTGACCAAGCTAGTCACATCTTTTAAAGGGATAGCCCCATCAAGGATCATAAACAAATTTTGTCCATCTCCATTTATTGTCAGCAACAGATTGTTCAGGATATCGGCATTTGCAGACATATTTTCAACCATGAATCGAATGTCTTGACCTTCACTATTGAGCGACATAAGTTCTTCATATTTCAAATTGGAGACCGCACCTTGAATGATACCTGTTAAAGCTTTATCTTCACCATCCTCAACAATCAGCATACGCAAAGATTTAACGTTCTTCAGCAGCGGTGTAATGGTCTGCATATCATCATCATCTATTTTCAGATTCCCCAATAATTTAAACATCGGTGCTCCTATTTTGAGTGTTGTCACTCCTTTCTTTCCTTGGTACTGTTCAAACAGTTTATCCAGTTTAGAAATTTGCGCATTTGCCATACTTGCTACAAGTAAAAGGCAAGCTATTAAAAAACCTTTCATGCTATTTTAGTTAATCGTTATCGACATTTGTTTTATATTCATTGCTTTATCTACGCCATTTTCCAGATTATTTGCCAGCAAGCCCAATGACTTTAAGGTCAATTCAACAGCTTCCTCTTCGTTGGCCACTGGTTTTCCATTCAGAACGACATAATCTGCCTGGTAGGACTCTCCTGCTGTCGATTCCAAACTTTCAGTCACGACTTCTTTCTTCACTGTCCAATCTTTGGCTTGTTTTTTTTCTTTTCGCCGTTTGAACGTTTCTGCAGTTCGCATTGCCTTCCGACTGTCCTCCAAACTTATCCCATCATTAATATTACGATCTGCTGTTTCTATATTTTGATCTTCAAGGAGCTTCTTATCGCCGGGCTTGAGCACTTTTATTTCTTTTTTAGCGATCACAGGTCCTTGTATTGCTGATTCTTGGTTTAGGAATAACGCTAGCCCAATAGTCATCAAAAGCACTGCCGCTGCCGCATATTTCACCCAGCTTCGATTCCACCATACAATATATTTTTTATCGTCATTGATCTGACTTTCGAAATCGGCAAAGGACCAGTCCATTTTGACATCCTTTTCCTGATTCAATGATTGAAAAAAAACACTATCCGAGTTTTTCAGCTCTTTTTCTTCCTCTAATGACGACTGGCCATTAAAGTACTTGTCTTCCAATTCTTTTCGTTTTTTATCTTTCATCACTATACTTTTTATTTGTATAAATCCGTGCCGCTTCATAATCGAATAACTTTGTCAGTTGTTCTTTTACTTTTTGCCTTGCACGCATTAGATTAACCCTAACTGCAGATTCTCCCATATCTAGCACTTCACCAATTTCATCAATATCATAATCCTCGACATCACGCAGGTGCATCACCAAGCGTTGCTTCTCGGGCAGGGAGTTAATCATCTCCAGAATAACTTCCTTGGTATTCTCTACAGAATACTCTGCTGTCGAAACGGCCTGATACTGGTCGACATAATCAGACCTTACTTTATCTTTCTTAATCCGGTTCAACGCTTCATTTTTTACGCTCTGCATACAGAATGCCTCCATATTTTTGTATTGATGAAGTTGATCTTTCAATTTCCACAACCGCATCATAACATTCTGTACAGCATCAAAGGCTTCGTCATCATCAACCAAGATCCGTTTCGCAAAGCGAAATAGCTTATCCTTATGGATGAAAACGGTATTCTTAAATTGTTCTTGGTTCATGTGCTGTTCAGTATGAAGACCTATTTATTTGCCTTTTATATCATCAAGACATTTCAGCAAATCTATTTATTACATCTAATATGAATATTTTTTTAAAAATATCTATTTCGTTGTATATCTAAACTTAGCAACAGGTGCCAAGGCCTTATTTTTAACCTTATTACAAACAAAATACGTGTATAAGCTGTTACTTAAGATGCTGAATGAATAAAAATTAAACAAAAAAATTATGAAGTATTACAGAATTACAGGTATTACTGCTGCATTAGCACTTATGGTAGGCGCTATTGGATGTAACAACTCATCCACGAAAGGCACAGATGGGGCCGATTCAAGCAGCAGTGTCGACACAAGTACTGCACAAAAGATGGACTCTATCACGGTTAGTCCTATTGCAGACTCAAAAGAATTTCCTGGAGCCGACTTACAGATCGCCTCGATCACTGCAGAAAAGGTTGGAACAGATTCGGCAAAAGTCACTGTAAAGTATACGGTTAAAAATTTCAAGTTGACCGAAATGACCGACGACGCACATGCTGCGCATATGGCAAACTCACATGATGGACAACATATTCATTTTATCCTCGATAATAAGCCCTATACCGCTCTCTACAAACCCGAGAACACGGTTACAGTCCCTTTAAATTCAGAACATTATCTACTTTCATTTTTATCAAGGTCTTATCATGAATCCATCAAGACAACCGAAGCCTCAAAATTGGTAAAATTTAAGGTTGATGCTATGGGGAAATTGACAACAGATGCCACCCCAAAAGAACCTTCGCTCTTCTACTCTAGGCCAAAAGGAGAATATAAAGGCGAAGAAACAAAAAATCTTCTTTTAGATTTTTATCTAGTTAATACAAATCTTGGTTCTGATGGCAATAAAGTAATCGCCGATATTAATGGTCAGACATTTACATTGGATAAATGGGGCCCTTATGAAATAAAGGGTTTACCGTTGGGCAACAATAAGGTCAAACTGACATTGGTGGACAAGGACGGCAACGCTGTTACCGGAGATAACGTATCGGTAGAGCGTGACATCAAACTATCCGAAAAATAGAAATAGGTTTATAACAAACAACAGAGCCGCACTTATGTGCGGCTCTGTTGTTTGTACTATATCAAATTAAACTGTACATTCTGTACAAGACTTTAGTATTTTCTATTACGGTAATTTTTCAAAATCAATTTTCGGAGCTGTGTTTTTATTAACGTATTCGAATTTACTTCCTGGTTTTACAATTTCGTTAAAGAAGCCGCCATTTCTAAGAAAATACCCATTTTTCGTTTTGCCGCCCATCGCATCAATACGCTGATTGGCACGATACGTATTGTCGACGCTGAATGAAGCCTCTTGCACAGCCTTCCACTGCCCGTCATAAACCCATTGATTGCCAAATTCAACCTTTCTGCCCAAGTAGCCTTGATTAGGACTAAAGTTCTCCAAGAAACTGTGGAAGCGTTTTAGGTAAGTGTTTGTCTGTGGACGTTTGAAGCTGGCAATCACATTCCAGGCATTCTCTTCTGGAATAAAAAACCAAGCTGTATAATCCGTATTTCCTTTCCCATCGGGTTCACCTTTCAGGAGAAACTTATAGGTTACTCCTGCTTTCCAAAAGTACTTTCGATAGCTCTGTCCGCCAGACCCCTCGTTGCCAAATTCTCCTGAATGCACATCTTTTCCTTTTTTCAGCAGATGGATTTTTTGTTCGTCCGGAATACTTTTCGGATCATCGGTATGGAATGGACTCCATACTGAAAATAAGATACGTCGCTCGGTTTCAGAATTTACCTGTATGCCAAAGTATCCTTCTCCAAAACCATTTGCCATAAAATATGACCCGACTTTATCTTCTCCTTGAGGAACGGTCACCTCATTATAATAGTAACTGACCTTACCCTCGGTAGGTATTGTGTAATTTAAATGGCAGGAAGGGCCTCTTCTGGACCAATAGTAATATTCGGGATCATTAGAAAATAGAAGTCCCCCCGAAGCAGCTTCGCCGCTCACAAGCAATTCAGTTACATTGGCAAAATTGCTTCCCGATTTACTTACGCCTTTTAAATTAACCTGGACGTAACCGGGCGTCTTTACATCAATGGACAAAGGCGCTGTTTCCGACAATTCACTACTTTCCACATTCACGATCGCCTTTTTCCCTAAAGCGTCTATTGCTATTTTGGATTTGCCACCATCATTTTTTGCCTTCAATTTTAAGGTCAATTTCCCTGTTTTTTGAGCCCTAAAATAAACCGATGCCACCTCCTTATCACTGGACCATTTTACCAAGCCATTTCTACTAGAAATTTCCGCATTACCAGTTTGTCCTGCGGTAATGAAAGCATTCCCTGCAAGCGGGACGGTAAAAGTCTGCTCAACTGTCTGCGCGATACTCCCTATCGAAAGGCTAGATAAAGCCCCGATAAAGAGGTACTGGATAAAGTGTTTTCTTTTCATATTTTAATATTTTGATCTTTTTATCATTTTGGCTATCACCTTTGGCTATCCCAAAGGACCTAGCAGCACGATCATGAGGACTTAAGAGATCACCGCTCTTTCTTTTTTATTTCCCGTTGATCGTAGCATAAGGTTTACATCAGCATGTTAAAGTTGGATTATTTAATGAAGATAAGGGATAGATTTACAGAAAAAGAAAGGAAATGTATATCAATCGATTGTGTAAAAAAATAGCAATAATTGGTCATTATTACATTTCGTGAAATAGTCAATTATAAAATAATAGCGTGTATTATAGTGTTATGAAAAAGTGATGTGATCTTTTTGTGTATTTTTAATCCTATAAAATAGCCTTATAAATATAGTACACTGATGGAAAAATCCGCTGACAGCTTGTCAAAACGTATCATAGGACAAAAACAAATCTCCATATTGATCCATGGGTTGGCCTGGCTAATTTTTTTATCATTTCCCGTGTTATTTTTTAACAATGGCCAATTGGGAATCAAAGAAATGCTCGGTGCTCCAGCATTCTGGATTTTCACGGGCTGCTTTTTAATCTTATTTTACACCAATGCTTATCTGCTAATCCCCTATGCCATAAGGCATCGCAAGTTTATCAGTTATGGGATCTCCGTTATTTTGACGGGTCTATTGTTAGCGTGTTATCTTCAGCCATTTGATCGTCTGATGCGCATCGGAAACCAAGCACCACAACATCGCAGAGAACCGCATTTTCCGCCGATAAACAGGCCTGACTTTCCTCCCCCACTTCCAGGCAGAAATCTTCCAAACCCCGATCATGAGTGGGTACCTAATCAAAACGCGGACCGAGCACCGCGTAGAGCGGGACAACCGATCGATATTGCTTCCGTTTACATTTTCCTGTTGACCATTAGCCTTGCCGCCCTTTATAGAATAGTCACCTACTGGATGGAAACCCAGCAAAAAATTCGATTGGTGGAGCAAGATCGGATGAACGCCGAACTTTCCTTTTTAAAAGCACAGGTTCACCCCCACTTTTTGTTCAACACGTTAAATAATATTTACGCACTCGCATTGACCAATGATGATGCCGTGGCAAGCAGCATCCATCGTTTATCACAATTGATGCGTTATTATATGGATGAGCGTCAAAGTGATACCATCGACATCAAAATTGAAATTCAGGCGATACAAGATTTTATCAATCTCCAAAAGCTACGTACAGGTCAAAATTGTTCTATCCGCGAACACTATGTTGGGCTCGAATATCCCAAAACAATACATGCATTTGTCCTGCTTCCTTTTGTTGAAAATGCATTCAAATATGGACTGAGTACGATTGAACCTTGTCAGTTCAGTTTTGAAGTCATCCTAACTCCGACATCCTGCGAATTAAACGTCAAGAACAGCATTAATAGACAGGTGACAGAACAACACCGCACCGGAACAGGTATCAAAAATGTAAAACGTCTACTGGATCACTTCTATGCGGATAGGCATCGCCTGACGATCAAGCAGGATGATCATTCTTTTTTTGTTCAGCTTATCCTGTACATTTCTCCATAAATTGTTTCTATATTAGGCTATACGATTTATATATACAAAATCAGTTTATCTAAAAAAACGATGTTGACTTGCATAGCTCTTGATGATGAGCCATTGGCTTTACGTATTATTTCGACCTTCACAACGAAACATCCCTCGTTACAGCTTGTCGCAAGCTTCAGCAATCCTCGTGATGCCGCAGTTTTTCTGACGAATAACAGTGTGGATTTGATTTTTTTAGATATAGATATGCTCGAAATCAATGGTGTTGATTTTGCAAAGAAACTCAATCCCAGGCCGCTATTGATTTTCACCACCGCCCATAAAGAGTACGCAATCGATGGGTTTGAGCTCGATTCTGTCGATTATCTCTTGAAGCCATTTGACTTTATACGATTTGAACGCGCTATCGACAAGGCGATGATAAGATCGCTTTCACAGAACCATCGCCCTTTTTTAATGGTCAACGTCGAGTATCAACGGATCAAAGTCTATCTTGATGAAATTGAATGTTTGGAAAGCATGCAGGATTATATTAAAATTCATCTTATACAAGGCAAAACAATATTGACCTTATCGACAATGAAAGCCATGCTTGACCGCCTACCTCCAGATCAGTTTATCCGCATCCACCGCAGTTTCGTTGTTGCTATCAAGCACATAATCACTTTCTCTCAGCGCAAGATACAATTACCGCACTTCACATTAAAAGTCGGCGACGGGTATTACAGCGAAGTTGTAAAATGTCTACGTGATTCGTCGATATAATAAGTCTCTTTATCGACACTTAACATTATTTTACATCTCCGTCCACTACCTTGCTTCCATTAATAAAAAAGGAGAGCTATGGAACGCAAACATTTTATAAGAACTTTATCGCTATTGGCATTTTCTGGACCAATGGTATGGGCTGCCTGCAAAAAAGACGACGCTTCAACAACGACCGATGAGGGTACGGATGTCAATGTCGATTCGAGTTGCAGTGTCACACCTTCGGAAACCGAGGGTCCTTTTCCAACAAAGACCCCTTCAAGTTATGTCCGTTCAGATATACGCAAAGGCGACGGTATCGGTGCAAATATGCTCGGTTTAATTACCATTGTGAATACTAACAGCAACTGTACGGCCTTAGAAGGCGCTTTAGTCGATATATGGCATTGTGATGTGGAGGGCAATTACTCCCAATATGGCGGTACACAAATGCAATCCAGCAATTATCAGTCCGTCAATTGGTACCGTGGCCGGCAAGTCACCAACGCCAATGGGCTTGTTTCTTTTCAGACGATCTTTCCGGGATGGTATCAAGGGCGAGCAACCCATATTCACGTTCACGTATATGATGCGACGGGCAAATCGCTATTGGTTACCCAAATTGCTTTCCAAGATAGTCTCTGCCTTGAAGTCAATAATACTGGTTCGGCCTACGGTTATAAAAAAGGTGTGTCGGGATACACGTATAATGCCAACGATAATGTATTTAGCGATGGCGTTACCAAAGAAATGTCTACCGTCACTGGATCACTATCGGAAGGTTTCGAAATGAAAATGACTATTCGTGTAAACGCTTAAAATCCAGCCATGCAGGATATTCGAATCTACATAGCCGAACAGCGGGGAGAAACATCCATAGGAACAACGATTGTCAGTAGCACGCTCAATTATGGTTCCTTTGTTTCTCCTCATCGTGCGGCAATCGGCCGGCTCCAACAGGTCAATACTTGGGAAGTAGCGCCAAATAGAGACCTGGATCTGCCGTTAATTAAATCTACTTCATCATTCTTAATTCCCTTAGCTGGCGACCTTTCAGTCACCGTTGATGGCGAAGCTCATTCAGTACCTGTAGGAACCGCTTTTATACAGCATTCAGAGAAAAATAAAATTTTAAATATCAAAGCATTAAACGAGCCCAACACTGCAGTTTCATTTCAGGAATTTACCTTTTCTACTTCAACATACATCCCTACACTACCTCATATCGTGGACTTACCACTTGCTGCTTCATTTGAAAAAAATAAGATGCATCCTGTATGCACCGAATTAGCTGCTGACTTTCAGCTCTATTTCGGTGCTTTTATCGGGAAACATGATTATGAATTGCAGATTGGACGTATTCACAAAAGAGCTTTCGCTTTTGCGTTAGATGGCAACTTTGAGGTTGAAGAACGTATTCTTTATCCTTTTGACAGTCTCTATTTACCAGACTCAAACAGCTTAGATATCGAATGCCTATCGGATACGGGTCTTCTAGTCGTTTTATGCTTTTAAAATTGTGGATGTCGTCGAAGTCGTAAATCCCCATTCGGTCAGATTCACTAATGCGGTAATATTAAAAGTCTGTATCTTTCTATGTGCTGTCTTTAGCAGGAATGACATAAAAAAAGTGAAGGGCTTGACTCTTCACTTTTTCCACAGGATGTTAATAACTATGTTAATAACATATTTTGCTGCCAAAGCAATTCTTAAAGTTATTCACAACTTGCTGGTATCGTTGTTTAATATGCTAAAAAACTTAAAAACCAACGCTCTTCAAATTCAATCCTGTACGTTCATCTAAACCGAACATCAAGTTCATATTTTGCACCGCCTGTCCAGATGCACCTTTCAGCAGATTGTCTGTTGCATTTAAAATAAGCAGCTTATTTCCATGCTTTTCGAGGTGCATAATACTTTTATTTGTATTGACAACCTGCTTGAGGTCGATATTTTTTTTGCTGACATGCGTAAAAGGGTGAGCTGCATAATAACTCTCATACAATGTGTATGCCTGCTCTTCAGACAAATCGGTGTCTACATATATTGCCGAGAAAATTCCGCGGGCAAAATCGCCACGTTGCGGAACAAAATTAATTCTTTCAGCGGCACGTTCAAGCAATGAATTTTCGGAAACAGGTAGAAAACCTGTTTGTAGCTGATCCACCGACTCCGAAATTTCCTGCAAATGCTGGTGTTCAAATGATTTGTAAGCAGAAAGATTATTGTTACGCCAGGAGAAATGTGTCGTTGCTCCGGGTTTCTGTCCTGCTCCCGTAGATCCAGTTGTTGCATTGACATGAATCTGATTTGGCAACAAGCCTTTACTAGCCAGTGGCAATAGCGCCAATTGTATGTTTGTTGCAAAACATCCTGGATTAGCAATATATTGTGCCGTCTTGATTGCTTCTTTGTTTAGTTCTGGAAGCCCGTATACAAATTGTTGTTCTTGATACGCAGTATTTGCTCGAAGACGATAATCCTGCGAGAGATCAATAATTTTCACGGAAGCATCGACTGTATTTGCTTCCAAAAATTTACGCGCGTCACCATGGCCGACACATAAAAACAAGACATCAACATCCGAATGAAAATCAGAAGAGAAGGTCAATTCAGTATCTCCAAATAAATCATTGTGTACTTCATATAACTTATTTCCTGCATTGGAAGCGCTATTGGCAAATACGATTTCCACCTCAGGATGATAAATCAATACACGTAACAACTCACCACCAGTATATCCTGCCGAACCGATTATTCCTACTCTGATCATTTTCTTGAATTTAGTATTTAGGTATACGTTATCAAATGTCGTGCAATGTATTTTTCCCAACGAATTTTACCGTAGGAAAAAACACATTGCGTAAACACATGTCAATTATTTCTTATTCACTTTGTGCCAAATAATGGTTTGATTTCCAAAAATCTTAGAGAAACCTTTCACATCATCACCCGTGTAGCCTTTATTCATTTCACCATAGCTACCAAATTTATTGGACATCAAGTCATGCTCAGACTCCACACCAATGACCACAAAGCGGTACGGATGAAGTTCAACAATCACTCGACCAGTAACTGTTTCTTGTGAAGATTGCAAGAATGCCTCAATATCGCGCATAACAGGATCGTGCATCTGGCCTTCGTGCATATAATTTCCATAGAAAGCAGCGATTTGATCTTTCCATGATAGCTGCCATTTAGTCAAGGTATGTTTTTCCAGGGTATGGTGTGCCTTAATTAAAATGACAGAAGCTGCTGCTTCAAAACCTACACGTCCTTTGATACCAATGATGGTGTCACCGACGTGGATATCGCGGCCTATGCCATAAGGCTGTGCAATTGCCTGCAGTTCTTGAATAACTTTAACGGAAGCCATTTTCTCACCATTTAATGCAACAGGCTCTCCTTTTTCAAAATCTATTGTAATTTGCCGTGGCTCTGAAGAAGTCATTGGAGTCGGCCAAGCCGATTCAGGCAAATATTGATTGGAAGTCAATGTTTCTGCTCCACCAACAGAAGTACCCCAAAGGCCTTTGTTGATTGAGTACTTTGCTTTTTCAGCAGAGTATTCTACACCATGTTTATTCAAATACTCGATTTCGGCTTCACGCGATAATTGCAGATCGCGGATCGGTGTGATAATTTCGACTCCAGGAATCAAGGTTTGGAAAATCATATCGAAACGTACTTGGTCATTTCCTGCACCTGTAGATCCATGGGCAACACATTCAGCACCTATTTTCTTTGCGTAATTGGCAATTGCTGTTGCCTGGCATACACGTTCAGCGGATACTGACAGCGGATAGGTTGCATTTTTTAACACGTTGCCGAAAATCAAAAATTTAATAGTTTCGCGGTAATAGTCTGCGGTTTCATCTATAGCTGTATGGGATTTCACGCCTAATGCATAAGCGCGTTCTTCAATATTTTTTAATTCTTCATCCGAAAAACCACCTGTATTTACAACGACGGAATGAACTTCTAAACCTAAATCTTGTGTAAGATAGATACAACAAAATGAAGTATCCAATCCGCCACTAAATGCTAAAACTACTTTTTTCATTAGAATGTTATTTTATGAGTGTTTGTTTTCAACGGCTGATTTAAGCTCGTTTCACTCGGTTTTTATTTTTATGTCGAGCGGACCATGAACAGATCGTATTGTTACGAACATATTCACTTACATGCTACGTCTATATTTAATTTAATCTTTTAAGCCTTCGCTTAATATCCTTTTGCGACTTTATTATGTTTGGGAAAGTTGACCGCAATAAACTTATTGGCCGATTTCCAAAACTTCGCCTGAATCCGCTTTAACAGCGACTGTTTTTGGGTGATTCTTTCCAAACGTTCCTTTGCTTCATGCTTACGCTGGATCTTCTCTCTCAGTTCGCGCTCTTTCTCTTCAGGATCCCAAAGCATTGCTGTACACATACAGTTTTTACGGTCCTTACTCATGAGGATCTCATAATTCACGCAGCTTTGGCAGCCCTTCCAAAATTCGTCATCTGTCGTCAATTCGGAATATGGAACGGGTTCATAACCCAATTCTGAATTGATTTTCATCACCGCAAATCCAGTTGTTAAACCAAAAATCTTTGCTTTTGGATATTTTTCACGGGAAAGTTCAAAGACTCTCTTTTTGATCGCCTTTGCCAAACCGACCTTTCTGAATTCGGGATTGACAATCAGACCGGAGTTAGCGACATAATCACCATGCCCCCAGGTTTCTATATAACAGAAACCTGCCCACCGGCCATCTCTATGTAAAGCAATCACTGCTTTACCTTCATTCATCTTGTTGGCAACGTATTCTGGTTTACGACGCGCAATACCAGTACCACGAGCCTTTGCAGACTCGAACATTTCGTCGCAAATAACCTCTGCATAATGTGCATGCTCAGGTTTAGCCGGGATAATTAAAAAATCTGATATAGTCATTGACTTACGACCCTAATAATAAAACAACAACTGCCGTCGTGTTTTGTTACTAAATAAATAAAATAATGGATTCAAAACCATCGGACAATCATGGTCTTGCTTGGAAAGATTCACTACCTCAAATCAAGCCCGAGGTAGTATGGGTCGTCGGAAGCGTAAAACAGGTATTTCTACGAAAATGAAAGAACAAAAAACCTTCCTCATAAACTTCTCAAAAGTTTGAGTACAAGAATAATTGCTTTTTTTGTTATGTTTCATTTTTATGCGCTGTCAATTGTTTCTGACGATGCAAATGTATAAAAATATTTTTTTCTTTTCCACAATATTATCATCGATTTTTTGCAAAAATTAAAAATTTACAATATGCTATCAAAACCTTCATGTAAGCTTCATTTTCAAGTAATTAATTATTAACAACGTGGCAATAGACCGGGCCCATTAACGATATTAATTTGACAATAAAACGAATAAAGGTTTAAGGCTTTATCAATTGAAATTACTGTTTTTTCTATAGGTTCGTTATTTTTAGTCAAAAACGATACTTTTGTACGGATCATTTAATGGAGAATAGTATGTCACCGAGTTTAATTTTCTATATTATTTTTGCAGTCCCTTACATTATCTTCATGTATTGGCTCGTCAAGCAGGACAAACATAAATATGCCTGGGGAATAGCAATTATTACGATTGTTGCCCTATTGGCAATCTACGTATCGCAGAAAGCCAGTAAAGTGGCCATGGACAATTATCAACAGCACCAGATCGATTCCAGAGAGATCGAGCGGGAAGAGCGTTTACAAAAAAAGCAGGATAGCATTAATCATGCTCAACAATAAAAAA
>NZ_DIIM01000019.1:149314-151686 GCF_002420705.1 Sphingobacterium sp. UBA5670 | reverse complement strand
TTTTTTATTGTTGAGCATGATCCGGGATCATACCTTCTAATTTAAATAGAAAAGCATACTCCAAGGCGATTTCCTTTAAATAATCAAACCTTCCGGATGCTCCGCCATGTCCGTAGTCCATATCTGTCTTTAACAATAAAATTGTATCTCCAGTTTTGGTTGCCCTCAGTTTGGCTACCCATTTTGCCGGTTCAAAATATTGCACTTGACTATCATGAAGCCCGGTTGTGACCAATAAATTGGGATATTTCTTCACGTCAATATTTTCGTAAGGAGAATATGCTTTCATATAGAAGTAAGCCTCACTTTCATTCGGATTTCCCCATTCATCATATTCATTTGTGGTCAATGGTATTGTGTCATCCAACATGGTATTCACGACATCCACAAACGGTACCTGAGCTATGATACCATGATATTGCTCCGGCGCAATATTAGCAACGACGCCCATTAGCAGACCTCCAGCACTACCTCCCTGCGCATAAAGATGTTCCGATGTACAATAATGATTTTCTATCAGATATTTACCACAATCCACAAAATCGTAGAAGGTATTCATCTTACGCATCATTTTTCCATCTTCATACCATTGGCGCCCCATTTCCTCTCCGCCTCTAATATGTGTTAAAGCATAGATAAATCCGCGATCCAGCAAGCTCAGCCGATTGCTTGAAAAAGTTGGATCCATCGAAGCTCCATAGGAACCATACGCATATTGCAGCAACGGTGCTGTACCATCAAGTTTGGTTCCTTTCTTGTAGACAATAGATATCGGCACCTTAACGCCATCTCTTGCAGTGGCAAAGATACGTTCCGTAATGTAGGCTGTTTGGTCATATCCACCTAAAACCTCCTGTTGCTTTAATAATACTTTATGCCGGTCGGCCATATCATACTCATAAACCGAACTCGGCGTCACTAGGGAGGTGTAACCATATCGCAACTTCTGGCTATTATATTCGACATTAATGGCCGGATATACTGTATAGGCCACTTCGCCAAAATCCAAGTAATGTTGCTGCTGACTATTTAGGTTATAAATGGCCAATTGAGTTAGTCCATTTTTCCTTTCAGCAATCGCTAGAAAGTCCTTAAACTCTTCGATATCACTGACCAGTACATCCGGGCGGTGGTCCATAAATATCTGCCAGTTGCTACGCTCCGTCTGATCTAAGGGACATTGCATGATGCGGAAATTGATGGCCTCGTCATTGGTCAGAATTAAGAACCTGTCTTCCAAGGCAATGACAGAATAAAGTACATCCGGCATCCTTGGTTGAAAGACGCGAAACTCAGTCTGCGGAAAATCAGCATCCAATAACCAGACTTCGGAGGACAAGGTTCCTTCCGAATTGATGATAATATATTTTCCATTTTTCGATTTACCGACTGCGATATAATTTGTGTTATCTTTTTCCTCATAGACCAGCTCATCCGCTGCCGGGTCGCTGCCCAATACATGCCGCATAATCTTTTCACTGAGCAAAGTCACGGGATTCTTAGCGGTATAAAAAAGTGTAAGGTTGTCATTTCCCCAAATTGCTGCCCCCTCGGTATTCTTTATTTGATCGGGGTAGATTTCTCCCGTCTCCAGATTCTTTATATAAATGGTATATTCTCTTCGGGAAACGGTATCCACACTAAAAGCAAGCAAACGATTGTCCGGACTGACCGAAAATCCTTTTGCTGTATAGTACGCATGTCCATCGGCGAGCCGGTCAATATCCAATAACAATTCTTCCTCAGCCTCAAGCGTACCTTTTTTACGACAAAACTTGAAATATTGGTTTCCCTCTTCAGTTCGGCTATAATAGTAGTAGCCATTTTTGTAATAAGGCACCGACTCGTCCTTTTCTTTAATACGAGATTTTAATTCATAAAATAGCTTTTCCTGCAAGTCGGCAGTATCTCCAAGCATGGAGTTGGTATAAGCATTCTCTTTTTCTAGATAATAGATAACCTCCTGCGATTTATCACCCTTTTTAAAGTAATCAATCATCCAGTAATAATTATCTTGAACAGTGTCATCGTGTATCGTTCTGATATGGGGATAAACAGCTGCTATTGGGGCCATCACATTAGGCCAATGTATTTTCTTATGTTGTTGCATTCGCTATCTTTTACGCTATTCTATTCACACTATTTTTGACATCCTGTTATTTGGATCATCCAAATAAAACAAGATCATTTTTAGAAATGCTTTGAATTTAAGATATTTCGTCAAGAGTTTGACTAAGGATGTCGATTATAAGCACTTTTAATAAAAATTAACAGTTCAGAAGAGTCATTAGCATTATCTTTGCTATTCTCTATAGTCGGGATTAACCGAGCGTGCACACATATGAACACATTTTAAAATAAACACAAGTGAA
>NZ_DIIM01000019.1:0-149068 GCF_002420705.1 Sphingobacterium sp. UBA5670 | reverse complement strand
AAATAAACACAAGTGAATAACTATTTACATATGAATTTAAAGAAATCACTATATCTAATCGCTTTGGGCTCATTGCCGCTTATCTCTTTCGCGCAATCCGATACCATTCCGGCAAACTGGTTTAACTTGGATTATAAAACGGATGGGGTAATGGGCATCAGCACGGAAAAAACATATAAGACTTTATTGAAAGGCAGAAAATCCACTCCTGTCATTGTGGGAGTATTGGATGGTGGCGTTGATGTTTATCACGAGGACCTAAAAGACGTCGTCTGGATCAATGCGAAAGATAGTCTTGCAAATGGTATAGATAATGATGGTAATGGCTATATCAATGATAAATACGGCTGGAATTTTATTGGAAACGCTAACGGCAAGGACGTACAGTTCGACAACCTGGAACTGACGCGGCAGCTTCGGATATTGGACAAAAAGTTTGCAAATATTACCCCTGCTACTGAGCTCAACGAAAAAGCCCGGAAAGCGTTCACTAGCTATCAAAAGATGGTCATTGAATATAAAAACAAACTGGAAGAAGCTAAGATGGGACAGTTTTCCTATGATGCGCTCAAGCGCAATATAGATGCTGTCGTTCGTGAAATCGGCAAGAAACCCGAAGACATCACCCAAGAAGATATAGACAATTTCAAAGCTACGACAAACACACAACGCATTGCACTTGGCTACGCAAAGGATGAGATCCAAAACGGTGGCTTTATTAAATTTTTCAATGATATTACCGAAGGTGCGAAATATTTCAACAACCAAGTTGACTATCATCTAAATAAAGACTACGATTCACGTCCTATCGTTGGAGACAACTACGAGGATGCTTCAGAGCGGCACTATGGCAATGCTGATGTAAAGGGTCCGGATGCTTTGCATGGTAGCCATGTAGCCGGAATTATAGGTGCAAAACGCAATAATAATATAGGTATCAATGGTGTGGCAGACAGTGTTAAGATACTTACCGTTAGACTCGTCCCTGATGGTGATGAGCGCGATAAGGATGTGGCAAATGCAATTCGTTATGCCGCTGACAACGGAGCCAAAGTGCTTAACATGAGCTTTGGAAAAGGTTATGCCTATAACAAACAAACGGTAGATGATGCGATCAAATATGCGGAATCAAAAGATGTATTGATGATCCATGCTGCAGGAAATGACAGTGAAGATAACGATATAGAGCCTAATTTTCCGATGAAATATTATACGGACGCAAAGGGTGATACGACTGGGGTTGCTCAGGCCTGGATCACGGTAGGCGCAACGGGCCTTCATCTGGACAATGAGCTGCTGGCCGATTTTTCCAATTATGGCAAAAAAACGGTTGATGTTTTCGCTCCTGGCGTCCATATCAACTCCACAGTACCGGACTCCAAGTACAAAGAAGAACAAGGCACAAGTATGGCCGCACCTGTTGTTGCTGGTCTAGCTGCAATGATCCGTTCCTATTATCCAAATTTAAGTGCTGTTGAAACCAAACAGATTATTATGGAATCGGTGGAAAAGCCAGATCAGCTTGTGCAGGTGAAAATCGGTGAAGATAGCACAAAAACCGTACGGTTAGCAGACATTTCTGTCACCGGGGGGATTGTCAATGCTTATAATGCCATCATAAAAGCAGAAGAATATACCAACAAAAAGAAAAAATAAATATTTTCTCGTTTTTTATACCAAAACTATCTTTTGTCCGTTTAATTAATTAACTTACAGAGACAAAACACAGGATGCTTATGGTAGAAAACTTTACCCAATCAGAAAATGAAGTTCAAAATTTGCTAACCCAAAACGAAAAGGTAATGACAGACGAGGACATAGAAAATGAATTGAAACTTCAATTACCAAAAATGTTGCTTAATCCAAGCAAAAGAAGTATTGAGAATATCTTGGCATATTCCAAACAAATGGAAAAAAGAAAGGCCTAGTCTAGCGATTAGGCCTTATTTCGTTAAACCCAATTTACCCGCTGTTCAGCTGGAACCTGAAATGGTTATTATCTCGCATAGGCTTTGCGATCTAAATCCCATTATTCACGATGTACCGGCTATTGACATCTTTCATCACTCCGTTTAAATTGTCGCAGTTACGGAAAGCAACTCCTTTCACTGTACTTCAAAATTTCTTTTTTGATGGAAATTTTGGCTAGTTTTGAATCAATGTTAAAACAAGAACGATACAAGGCTTTTGTAGACTATTTCTCCAAAAATAGTCCTGACGCACAGACAGAACTCAACTATAGTAATCCGTTTGAATTACTGGTCGCTGTAATTTTATCCGCCCAATGCACCGATAAAAGGATCAACCAAGTCACGCCCAAATTGTTTGCACGCTACCCCGATGCTCATAGTTTAGCCGCTTCCAGCGTGGACGAGGTGTTTAGCTATATACGATCCGTAAGCTATCCGAACAATAAAGCCAAACACCTTGTTGGAATGGCCCAGATGCTGATAGAAAAATTTGACAACATTGTACCGGAAAAAATTGAGGAGCTTGTGAAACTTCCCGGAGTAGGTCGAAAAACTGCTAACGTGATCTCTTCTGTAGTTTATCATAATCCTGCAATGGCTGTAGATACACATGTTTTTCGAGTTGCAAACCGTCTTGGGCTAACCTATCGTGCAACGACGCCATTGGCAGTAGAAAAACAGCTGGTAAAAAATCTGCCCAAAGATACCATTGCCATTGCCCATCACTGGCTTATCTTACACGGGCGTTATATATGCCTGGCCCGAAAACCCCTTTGTGAGAAATGCCCTATCACCTATATGTGCAAATACTTCGAGAAAAATCACCATATAAAAAGTGTTTCAGAGATCCTTGAAACAAAAAACTAATTTTTTTAGTGAAGAATAGTTGGTTTATGATTTTTTATTTTTAATTTTGAGAAATATATACTAAAAATATGAGCAACACAGATAAACTAAAAGCTTTACAGCTGACGTTAGATAAATTGGAAAAGAACTTTGGAAAAGGTTCAATCATGAAGTTAGGAGATACTGCTGTTGAGCCAATCGAGGCGATTTCTACAGGATCTTTAGGTTTGGATATTGCTTTAGGAATTGGCGGTGTGCCAAAAGGCCGTATCATTGAAATCTATGGACCTGAATCTTCAGGTAAAACTACTTTAGCAACACACATTGTTGCCGAAGCACAGAAAAAAGGTGGTATTGCAGCGATCATTGATGCTGAGCATGCTTTTGATAAATATTATGCTCAAAAGTTAGGTGTGGATGTAGAAAACTTATTGATTTCTCAACCAGATAATGGAGAGCAGGGCCTAGAAATTGCAGATAACCTTATCCGTTCAGGTGCAATCGACGTCATCGTTATTGACTCTGTTGCAGCTTTAGTACCAAAAGGTGAAATCGAAGGCGAAATGGGTGATTCTAAAATGGGTCTTCAGGCTCGTTTGATGTCTCAGGCTTTACGTAAGTTAACAGGTACAATTGCAAAAACAAACTGCTGTTGTATTTTCATCAACCAATTGCGTGAAAAAATTGGTGTCATGTTCGGTAACCCAGAAACAACAACAGGTGGTAATGCATTAAAATTCTATGCTTCCGTACGTTTAGATATCCGCCGTACATCACAAATCAAAGACTCTGACGAAGTATCGGGAAACCGTGTCAAAGTGAAAATTGTAAAAAATAAAGTAGCACCTCCATTCCGTATCGCGGAATTTGATATTATCTTCGGTGAAGGTATTTCTAAAGTAGGCGAAATCATCGATTTAGGTGTTGAATATGGCATCATCAAAAAAGCAGGTTCTTGGTTTAGCTATGGCGAAACGAAATTAGGACAAGGTAGAGATGCCGTTAAAGCCTTATTATTCGACAATCCAGATTTAATGGATGAACTTGAGGCAAAAATCCGCGCAGAAGTAACAGGAGAAGATCCACTGCTTCAAATCGAGGAGAACGAAGACTAGTTGCTGTAAAAATTAGTATAATGTAGGTAGCCATCTTGTATAAGATGGCTATTTTTTTTGCGATGAAGTTCAAACTAGACGAAGCTTAAATGATTATTTTGTTACATGTCCAAAGTTTTCAATTTGTACTAATAGATTTTATTATTTTTAGCACGGCGAACTAAAACCGCCTGACATCCAAATGCTAAACTTAATAACAATGAATCGCAAACTCATTCCATTTCTTTTGATACTGCTAGGATCAGTATTTCATCTCCATGCACAAACGATACGAGTACTCTCTTTTAATATTCATCATGGGAATCCACCTGATGAAAAAGAATCTGTTATCAATCTTGACACTATTGCGACGATTATCAAAAATTCAAAGGCGGACCTCGTTGGGCTTCAAGAAATTGATGTCAATCTTGGTCGTTCATATTTTGAAAACCAAGCTAAAAAGCTTGCTGAACTAACAGGCATGCACTATATATTTTCCAAAGGAATAGACCTTGAGAAAGGCGAATATGGCACTGCAATTTTATCTAAGCAGCCAATTGAACGCATAGAGAAACATTTTTTACCGTCTCCAGTGGAGAGTGAAAGACGCAGTTTAGCTGTGATCGAAGTGACGATTCATAAAAAGAAACTTCTATTTGCCAATACGCACCTTGATCTCAGGGATAGAAACAAAATTGAACAGGCAAAATTTATCACCAATCGTTTCAAGAATGAAAAATTACCCGTTATCCTTGTTGGCGATTTAAACTCTGAACCCAAAGATCCCGCAATTACCGAACTTGGCAAAGTATTCACAAAAAGTAATATTGCCAATGGATTCACTTTTCCCCAAGACAAACCCAATACCGAAATCGATTATATTATGATCAATAAAACGGCTAATGCAAAATTCGCCAATCATCGAATTCTGGACGAAAAATACGCTAGTGATCATAGACCCTTATATGTAGAAGTCGATATCAAATAATTTATTGAACCAATTATTATGAATTTTAATAGAAGAAGATTTTTGGAAGCCCTGGCACTGGCTGGGATCACACTGCCCAATATAAGCACCGCAAAAGAGAAAACTGCAGATAATACGGAGGGCGAGTTCAGTTTTGTCGTACCTGCCTATTTGCAAAATCAAACGGAAACAGGCGTCAGTATTTTTACAATTTTGAGCAAAGAGGCTTTTGCTTGGCTCGAAATTCTCGATAACACGGGAAATGTCCAGAAAAAAATCTACCAATCCGAAGATGGGATGATCAATGCAAATACCGACTTTTTTCACTTTGCTATTGAGGACGCTCCCCGATCCTTTCGTTACCGCATCAAGGCGAAAGAAATTCAAAAGTTCGATCCTTATAAAATTGTGTATGGTCAGGAAATAGAAACTCCCATTTTCGAGGCTAAATTAGCCAAAAACAATCAGGAGCAGATTCGTTGTCTCGTATACAACGATGTCCATGAAGAAAAAAGCAGCTACCGCGACCTTATCCCAAATCAGGATATTTCGCCTTACGATTTCTTTGTGATGAATGGAGACTCCTTTCATTATGTTACCAATCAGCAAGATATTACAGAGAAGCTACTAAAGCCAATTGAGTTTTTTGCGACTAGTAAACCATTCATTATGAACCGAGGGAATCACGAAACAAGGGGATCTTTCGCTCGCAATTTCAAACGATATTTTGGTTATCCGGACAATAAATATTATCAAGCTTTTAAAAGAGGGCCTATTTTTTGGATCATGCTGGATAGTGGCGAAGACAAGCCTGACAGCCATGAGGTATATGCCGGAACAGTCGATTACGATAACTATCGAAAAGAACAGGCCAAATGGCTGGAGAAAGTCCTGCAGTCTAAAGAAAGAAAGGCAGCCCAACATACTGTTGTGATTAGCCATATACCAATTTTCCATTCGGATGACTGGCACGGCACCTTGGATAACAGAGCGTGTTTTCATCCCTTATTTCAAAAATATAAAATTGATGTCATGATTTCTGGTCACACACACCAATACGGATACTACCCCGCAGATAAAGACCACAATTACCCTGTATTTATAGGTGGCGGTCCAAAAGCCGGCAAAAGAACGATCATTGATGTAACTGGTACCAATAAATCATTGGCCATACGGATGACCAGAGACGATGGAACAGAATTGGGGCTATTTAAAAAATAGAAAAGGGCGCTTTACAAGCGCCCTTTCATATATTTCACAAGGTAGCTACATACGCTCCCTTATTCTCCTTTTTCCAAGAAAGGATATCTATAATCTGTATCTGGATTAAATGTCTCTTTGATTGTACGTGGAGACACCCAACGAAGCAAGTTGATCATTGAGCCTGCTTTGTCATTGGTACCAGAACCTCTAGCACCACCAAATGGCTGCTGACCTACAACAGCACCGGTACACTTATCGTTCACATAGAAGTTACCCGCAGCATGTCTCAGTTTATCTGTCGCTAAATTAATAGCATAACGGTCTTGTGCAATAATTGAACCTGTCAGCGCGTAAATCGAAGTTCTGTCAACGATATCTAATGTTTCTTCAAACTTAGCATCCTCGTAAACATAGATGGTCAATACTGGTCCGAACAACTCTTCCACCATTGTTTCGTAATCAGGCTTTGATGCTTCAATGATTGTTGGATGAATGAAATAGCCCTTAGATTTATCGTAAGTACCACCGACTACAATTTCCGCATCGCTAGATTCTTTGGCTCTATCGATGTATTTCGCCAACTTATCAAATGATTTCTCATCAATAACAGCATTGATAAAGTTTGTAAAATCTTCTGTTCCACCGATCGTAAATGATTTCACATCGTTGGTCATAGATTCTTTCAATGCTGGCCACAATGATTTAGGAATATAGGCGCGCGATGCTGCAGAACATTTTTGGCCTTGGTATTCAAAGGCACCACGTACCAATGCAGTATTAGCCGCTTTCAAATCTGCGGAAGGATGAACAACGATGAAATCCTTACCACCGGTTTCACCAACGATACGTGGGTAGGTTTTATAACGGTGAATATTGTTACCGATCGTTTTCCAGATGTCCTGGAATACGCCTGTTGAACCTGTGAAGTGGATACCCGCAAAATCAGGGTGTTGGAAAATCACATCACCTGCATCAGGACCAGAAACATAGACCAAGTTGATAACACCATCCGGAAGTCCAGCTTCACGGAAGATTTTCATCAATACATTTGCTGAGTAGATTTGTGTGTTGGATGGTTTCCATACCACAACATTACCCATCATGGCAACACATGAAGGTAAATTACCTGCAATAGCTGTAAAATTGAATGGAGTCAATGCGAATACGAAACCCTCCAGAGGGCGTTGCTCCACACGGTTCCAAACACCTTTTCCAGAAATAGGAGGTTGTTGCTTATAGATTTCAGTCATGTACTGCACATTAAAGCGCAAAAAGTCTGTAATCTCACATGCTGAGTCAATTTCTGCCTGATAGGGGTTTTTAGATTGGCCCAACATAGTCGCAGCATTCAGCTCATAACGGTATTTTCCAGAAATCAATTCAGCAGCTTTTAAGAATATCGCCGCACGATCTTCCCATGTAAGATTTTCCCAATCTTTTTTTGCAGCTAAAGCGGCATTGATTGCATCTGTTACGTGAGATTTATCACCTTGGTTGTATTGACCTAAAATATGTTGATGGTCATGTGGAGGAGCTATTGTTACTTTTTTAGAAGTAGTGATTTCTTTACCGCCAATATACATTGGGATATCGATCTGTTTTGAACGTGCCTCATCAATTGCTGCTTTCAACAATTTGCGTTCTTTCGTTCCGACAGCGTAAGTGTACACCGGTTCATTGGTAGGAACTGGAACTGTAAAAAATCCTTTAGACATATTACAATTATTTATTATTCATCCAAAAATGCTATTTATGTATCATGAAGCGATCACGTTTATTCATCCCATTATCAGGCATGAGAAACCATGGTTTCGACTTATTAGCAGGATACTAAATAGCGCTAATAGAAGTAAAATTACCTCAAATTTTACGAATACCCAAAGTTACTGTCCCTCTTTGAGCACCTTGGAAAAGATACGTTTAAATTTTTCCAATTTTGGTTTAATGACTAATTGACAGTAAGGTTCTTTTCCATTTAACCGATAATAATCCTGATGATAGTCTTCTGCTGGATAAAATACCGTCGCCGTAACTACTTCGGTTACAATAGGTTTATTGTAAACCTTCTCTTTTTCTAAAGCCGAAAGATAATACTGTGTCTTGTCAAGCTGTTCTTTATTGTGCACAAAAATAGCTGAACGATATTGCGTACCAACATCGTTTCCTTGTCGATTGAGTTCGGTAGGGTCATGTGCTACGAAAAAAGCTTCCAATAGCTTATCGTAACTGATCACATTGGGATCAAAAATAATATTAGTCGCTTCGGCATGCCCTGTACTTCCAGTACAAACTTGGGCATAGGTCGGATTTTTGACCCATCCTCCAGTATATCCTGAGACAACATTTACAACACCTTTCAGTTCTTTAAACTGAGCTTCGGTACACCAAAAACAGCCTGCAGCAAATGTTGCTGTATCCTGCTTCGCTGTATTTTTTGCCGGCAATTTTGAGAAGTCTGTTTTCTTTACTTGCTTTTCCTTTCCCTGACAGGAAGTAAAGACAAGAATTGCCACTATAATTATATATAGATTTTTCATGTATTTAATTGTCAATTTGCTTGTCCGGCTAACCATTCTTGATTTCAACCAGACGCCCGGTTAATGCAAGAAATACAAAAAATGCCTGAGTTCACTGAAACAAAACTTTCATGATTTTGCAGATACCAATAGTAATGAAATCGAACTGAATGTTCTTACTGGCTAATAACATCAGACACTTTCAAAAAAAAAGCGACAATAAATAAATTGTCGCTTTTCTGATTTGCTATCAAATGATCAATTATTTTGCAGCAGCATAGTTTTGTGCTACGGCATCCCAATTGATAACATTAAAAATTTCTTCTAAATATGCTGGACGCTTGTTTTGGAACTTCAAATAATATGCATGCTCCCACACGTCGATACCTAAGATAGGAGTTCCTTTTACTTCAGCGACATCCATCAATGGATTGTCTTGGTTTGGTGTAGAAGTTACGGCTAATTTACCGTCAGCACCAACGATTAACCAAGCCCATCCTGATCCAAAGCGAGTTGCACCTGCTGCCTGAAGTTGTTTTTTCAACTCATCAAATGAACCAAAAGTAGCATTAATTGCATCCGCTAATTCACCTGTTGGAGCGCCACCAGCATTTGGACCTAAAACTTTCCAAAACAAAGAGTGGTTATAGTGACCACCACCATTGTTACGTACTGCTGCTGAATATTTACTTACGTTTTTGATGATATCTAATAAAGATAGATTCTCTGCGTCTGTTCCTGCGATCGCTTTATTTAAGTTATCCACATATGCCTGATGGTGTCTGTCATGGTGGATTTCCATTGTAGTTTTGTCAATATGTGGTTCCAATGCGTCGGCTGCGTATGGTAACGCTTCTAATTCAAATGCCATATCTATTTTAATTTAAATGTTTATTACTTCGTTTATACATACAAATATAACACAATATACACGGTTATGTTTTTATGTGTTACAATAAATTCGTTATTTCATTACCGTTTTTGACGAAAAAATGATTTTACCAAATCTGCACATTCTTCCCGCAGAACACCATGGGTAATAACGGTTTTTGGGTGCAATATTTTATCATGAAAATGAGAGTAGCCCCGCTTTTCATCTTTTGCCCCATAGACTATTTTCCCGATATGTGTCCAATATGCTGCTCCGGCACACATAATACAAGGTTCTATAGTAACATATAGTGTACATTCATCAAGGTATTTGCCGCCGAGATAATTTGCAGCAGCTGTAAAAGCTTGCATTTCGGCATGCGCGGTCACATCATTTAATCGTTGTGTTAGATTATGCCCCTTCCCTATGACACGCCCGCGATGTACGATAACAGCCCCAATCGGCACCTCTCCTTCCGCATAAGCAATTTTCGCTTCATTCAATGCCATCCGCATAAATGATTCGTCACTATCGATCAGTTGTGTTCCTTCAAAATCTATAAATGTCATGACACAAACTTAGCTAAGTTTAGATCCATTTGGTAATTTTTTATCAACAGAGGTCAAAACAATATCCCCATTTTCATCTGGGAAACCTGTTACTAGACATTCTGAGAAAAAATTGGCAATCTGTTTTTTAGGGAAATTCACGACTGCCACCACTTGCTTTCCGATCAGTTCTTCTTTGCTGTAGTGTACTGTAATCTGGGCACTGCTTTGCAATATCCCTATTTCATCGCCAAAATCGAGTTTCAACTGATAGGCCGGTTTTTTAGCTTTTGGAAAATCCTGGACATCCAGAATTGTTGCTACCCTTAAATCCACTTTCTCAAAATCGCCCCAGCTAATGGTATTACTCATAATCTATTGCTACTGATATCCTGAATCTCTTTACCTATTGTAAATAAAATATATGAAGGTTTCCGTCCTAGACGTAATGATAATCTACTGATCAATTTATCTTCTTCTCCTGCTTGAAAAGCTAAATCTTCGTCACTTAAATGGTTGTACTTGCGACGGAGTTTTTCCTTGGCTACTTGCCATTGTTCTTCGTTAATTTTCAGCATAACTAAGATTTAGGTATAAAATTTGTATATCTTTACTGAACTGTAAAAGTTTGTTTAAAGATACAATATATACATAAATAAAAGATTATGAAAAAGATTTTACCAGCATTACTTTTGATTTGTGGTAGCGTAGCAACTGCACAGGCGCAGCTTCTGCCTGGATTTGAGGTGGGTGTAAAAGGAGGGTTAAACTTCTCTAAGCTTAAAAGCGATGGCAAATATTTCAATTCAGACACAAAAGCTGGCTACCAAGCGGGTCTTTATGGTCGTGTTGGCGTATTGGGATTCCATATTCAGCCGGAGGTTTATTTAACAGGTAAAAACACGACTGTGAAAGCAGAGAATGGTGAATCGACAGATGTTAAGTTTACAACAGTTGATGTTCCTGTATTATTAGGTAAACGCTTTGGCTTAGGTCCTATTGGAGCACGGATCCAAACAGGTCCAATATTTTCATTTAAAGTAGATGACAAGCAAGATAAGGTCATCGACCAATTGAACCCAAATAACTACAAAAAAAGCGGCACTTCATGGGCCTTCGGTGTAGGTGCTGACATTTCAAGCTTACGTGTCGATGTAAGATACGAAATGGGCCTAAACAAAGTCAACAACGAGAGTCAGGCAAATCCAAAAATCAACATGTGGAGTATCGGTTTAGGGTATAGATTATTCAGTATTCTATAGTACTTTAACCACTGTTCATATACCGTTAGAAAGTCCGTTTTTATTCAAAACGGACTTTTTATTTCAATAAACTTTAGAACCGTTCTAAATTGTTGCTTTTTCTTGTCAAAATGGTATCATATTTAATAGCAAATAGTAGATTTGCCTAATTAAAATTAAATTACAAGGATAATGAGTAAATCAAAGCCAGTTTTCAGTTCTTCGATTGGGAAGAAGCTAATCATGAGCTTAACAGGAATCTTCCTATGTTTATTCCTAGTTGTTCACTTGGTTGGTAACTTGCAATTATTTAAAGATGATGCGGGTCTAGCGTTCAACAAGTACGCCTATTTTATGACTCACTTTACACCAATCAAAGTTGTTTCTTACTTATTGTATGCTTCGGTAATTGTTCACGTCATCTACGCTATTACATTGTCGATGAAAAACAAGGCCGCTCGTCCTATTGGTTATGCCAAATATGATGGTCAAGCAAACAGCAAGTGGAATTCACGCAACATGGGTATTTTAGGTACTGTCATTTTAGTATTCTTAGCTACGCACATGTCTAATTTTTGGTGGAAGTTTCACAATGATGAAGTGCCGTACATCGAATACCGTACTGATTTGGCAACTGGACAAACCACAGCGCGCGAACTTCAAGCTTCTGAATTCCACGACTACCAAGAAACGGTAGAAAACAATGTTCAAATCTTGAAAGCGAGAGATTTGTACAAACAAGTTGACTTTGCATTCAAAAATGTTGCATTGGTAGCTTTGTATGTGATTGCTATGGCAGCTTTGGCGTTCCACTTAATTCATGGTTTCCAATCTGCATTCCAAACTCTAGGTTTTAACCACAGAAGATATATTGGAATCATCAGAGCAATCGGTGTTTGGGTATTTGGGGTATTAATTCCAATTGGCTTTGCAATAATGCCGTTGTTTTTCTTCTTTAAATAATTCGGAATCTTTTAAGATAAAGCTTAGGTTTTATCGATCAATATAAAATTAAGAGATATGTTAGATTCAAAAGTACCAGCGGGCCCATTAGCCCAAAAGTGGTCAAATCATAAATTTAATCTTAAGTTGGTTAACCCTGCTAACAAACGTAAATTTACCGTTATTGTTGTTGGTACAGGTCTTGCTGGTGCATCTGCAGCAGCATCTTTAGCTGAATTAGGATATAATGTAATTACATTCTGTTATCAAGATTCACCTCGTCGTGCACACTCTATTGCAGCACAAGGTGGTATTAATGCAGCAAAGAGCTACCAAAATGATGGTGACTCTGTTTTCCGCTTATTTTATGACACCATCAAAGGTGGTGACTACCGTTCACGCGAAGCAAACGTTTATCGTTTGGCTGAAGTATCTGTAAACATCATCGACCAATGTGTTGCTCAAGGTGTTCCATTTGCACGTGAATACGGAGGTTTATTAGACAACCGTTCTTTCGGTGGTGCACAGGTAAGCCGTACGTTTTATGCCCGTGGTCAAACTGGACAACAATTGTTGTTGGGTGCTTATTCAGCATTAAACCGCCAGATTAAAAAAGGAAAAGTAAAATCTTATACTCGTCATGAGATGTTAGACCTTGTTATGATCGACGGTCATGCAAAAGGTATCGTAACTCGTGACTTAGTTTCAGGTAAAGTCGAAACACATGCTGCGCACGCTGTATTGATGTGTACAGGTGGTTACGGTAACGTATTCTTCTTGTCTACAAATGCAATGGGTTGTAATGTGACAGCAGCATGGAGAGCTCACAAACGTGGTGCTTACTTCGCTAATCCTTGTTACACACAAATTCACCCAACTTGTATCCCGGTAACAGGAGATCACCAATCTAAATTGACATTGATGTCCGAGTCTTTACGTAATGACGGTCGTGTATGGGTTCCTAAAACTCAAGAGATGGCTGAAAGATTACGTAAAGGTGAGATCAAAGCCAACGATATCAAAGAAGACGACAGAGATTACTTCTTGGAGCGTAAATATCCTTCATTCGGTAACTTGGTACCTCGTGACGTGGCATCCCGTAATGCAAAAGAAGCTGTTGATGATGGTCGTGGTGTTGGTAAGACTGGTTTCGCTGTATTCTTGGATTTCAAAGAAGCTATTGGCCGTTTAGGCGAAGATGCTGTACGTGCTAAATATGGTAACTTATTTGACATGTACTACCAAATCACTGACGAGAATCCTTACAAACAGCCAATGCGTATCTACCCAGCTGTTCACTATACAATGGGTGGTGTTTGGGTTGATTATAACTTGATGACAACAATCCCTGGTCTGTATGCTTTAGGGGAATGTAACTTCTCTGACCACGGTGCAAACCGCTTAGGTGCTTCGGCGTTGATGCAAGGTCTTGCTGATGGTTATTTCGTAATTCCTTACACTGTGGGTGATTACTTAGCTAAATTAGGTTCATTCGCACCAGTAGATCACAGCCACCCTGCTTTCGAATCTACACGTAAGGAAGTTGAGGAGAAAATCAACAAATTGTTGGCTTTAAACGGTACACAAACTGTCGATGACATCCACAAGAAACTAGGTCTTATCATGTGGGAATATTGTGGTATGGCTCGTACAGCTGAAGGACTACAAAAAGCACAAGGTTTGATCCAAGAATTGAAAAAAGAATTTTGGACAAATGTTAGAGTTCTAGGAGAGAACGAAGAATTAAATCTTTCTTTAGAAAAAGCTGGCCGCGTAGCTGACTTCTTAGAATTGGGTGAGTTAATGGTTGTTGATGCATTGCAACGCGCTGAGTCTTGTGGTGGTCACTTCCGTTTGGAAAGTCAAACCGAAGAAGGTGAAGCAAAACGTAATGACGAGGAATTCGCTTATGTATCTGCTTGGGAATACAAAGGAGACAATGTTCCTGAGGAATTACACAAGGAAGACTTGGTATTCGAGAACGTTCAGTTAACACAAAGAAGTTATAAATAAGAAGGAAAATTATCATGGCACAACATATGAATTTAACGCTGAAAGTTTGGCGTCAAAAAAATGATAAAGATAAAGGTCAATTTGTAACTTATCAGGCAAACGACATCGCTGATGATATGTCTTTCTTAGAGATGCTTGATATTGTGAATGAGGAATTGACACGTAAAGGTGAAGACCCTGTATATTTCGACCACGACTGTCGTGAAGGTATCTGTGGGATGTGTTCATTAGTAATCAATGGTCGCCCTCACGGTCCTAAAGAAGGTACAACAACTTGTCAATTGCACATGCGTAGCTTCCACGACGGACAAACTATCGTAATTGAACCTTGGAGAGCTGCTGCATTCCCAGTATTGAAAGACCTTGCGGTTGACCGTACTTCATTTGACCGTATTCAACAAGCAGGTGGATATGTAAATATCAATACAGGTGGTGTTCCTGATGCAAACGTTATTCCGATTCCAAAACGTATTGCTGACGAAGCTTTCGAATCAGCAACATGTATCGGTTGCGGTGCTTGCGTCGCAGCTTGTAAAAATGCTTCGGCCATGTTATTCGTATCTGCAAAGGTATCTCAATTTGCCTTGTTACCTCAAGGTCAAACTGAGCGTTATGAACGTGCACAAGCGATGGTAGATCAAATGGATGCGGAAGGTTTCGGTAACTGTACCAACACTGGTGCTTGTGAAGCTGAATGTCCTGTAGGCATCAAATTAACAAACATTGCTCGCTTAAATCGTGAGTACTTGACTGCCAAAATCTTCAGACAAGAAGAACCACACGCTTAATAAGCAATTAAAATCCTTCGTGCTTTCACTAGCATCAACAGCTAAAGAAACCGATTGAAGATTCTTTCTAGCCGATTAAAATAGGCTATTCAGGAAAATAATATAAAAGTCCTTGCCCTAAGAAAGCAAGGACTTTTTTTTATATTTACAATAATGTAAATTGACGAACGTGAATTCTGGTATAAAAATTCGATTACTCCTACTCATTCTGACTTTATGCTTTATAGGAACAGCTATTACCATTAAAGAATCTGTTACCAATAAGGAAATACTAGACATTGACACAAAATCGCTCAATGATTATATCGCCCAACAAGAGAAAAAAGTTGATCGTATCTTTAATGATTCACTACTTCTCAAAACATTTAAAAATTACGATCAGTATCCCATAGCCGTCTATCAAGCATTCGAAAAGTTTAAAAACAATGAAAAGGTGTATCTATTCCTCTTTAAGGACCATCAGCCGAAAATGTGGAGCACACATCTTTTTGTCCCTATCACAGATCAGGGTTTTTTAGAGAAATCCAATTTTATTCAAGATGATAACCGCTCCTATGTCGTACGTAAGAAGACGATCGGCAATATCAGTATACTTGCTTATATCCTTGTAAAAGGATATACAAACAACAATAATCCTTACTTAAATAGTTCATTGAAGCGAAACTTCTTTGACTCCAGAAATATTGATATTGCCTCCTATACCGATACAGTCACTATTAAAAATATCTATAGCAATGAAGGATCTTACCTATTCTCGGTTAAGCTAAAAGATGGAGAACATGAAAATGCCTATACGATTTTGCAATTCTTCTGCTGGCTGCTGGCTTGGATTGCTTTATTGATTTTCTTTAATAGCCTTTGTCTTCATATGGCCAAGACTGGTCGAGCCTGGTGGTCCGCCCTCCTACTTTTATCGGTATTTAGTCTTGTCAAATTTGCCGATCTTAAATGGAACTTGCTTTCCGAAAACGCAACATTTTCGATTTTCGACTCGCGTAATTATGCTTATAATCGCTTCTTTCCCAATATATGGTCCGTGATGTCGACCACCATATTGGTACTGTGGCTCATTCTCTTTATCTATTCAATTCGTAAAGAGCTGAATTTTGACAAAATAAAAAACATCCGGCTCTTTAGGATTCCAATCGCCATCGGATTTATATTAAGCATCTACCTATCTTTTGGCCTCTTGTATGATATTGCGGGGACATTGATTACCCATTCCAACAATATCTATTTTGATTTCACAAAACTGGTCGATTTGCGTTTCCTAAGCTGGGTAGATCTCGGTATTGTTGGACTCGGTATTTTAGCCTTGAGTATCTATATCGATCTCGTCCTATTTTTTCTTAAAAAACTGGAGTTAAAACCGACACAGCTCCTCAACATTCAATTGGCTTGTGTCATTTTTGTCATTCTGATCATTTCCTTCTATATCGAGAAAAACAGTCTGGTCAACTTGCTACTCGCACTAATCATCCTGATTAAATCTTTTGGCGAGAAGTATTTTGACCGCCATATACTAACAAATTATATCGCCGTCTTGATACTCTGGGCGATTATCAGTGCGATCACGCATGCGCGCTTCTACCAGGAGCGGAATCTGATCGACATGAAGATCTTGTTGAGCAATCTGCAATCAGAAGATGATGTTAACGCTGTTTCCCTTTTCTCTGATATCGAAAGCAGCATCGCCAACGATAAAGAGCTAAAGCATCTATTCAATATAAGCCTTCCATATACCAATACGGAAGGAATCAACGATTTTATCAAGAAAAAGTACTTTAGTGGTTATCTCTCCAAATATGAGTTCAAAGCGTATTATTATGATCAAAACAATATTCCGCTCAATCCAGCTAGCCAGAATAGGATCAATGAATACAGAGAAAAGGTCATCAATAAATCGATAAAAGTAACCCAAAACTTTTATCGTGCCAGTGCTGAATTGGGAACTCATGAATATTTTTCCATTATTCCCGTGGCTATTGATCAAAATAGAATTGTTAATGTCATTATCAATCTGTCCAATAAAGACTTTAGCTATACTGTCCCTTATCCTGAAATCCTCACGGATATGCGGATCAACAATTCGCAGTATTATAATAAAGGGGATTATTCAATAGCCCTCTATAAAGGAGGCTCCCTGATTACACAATTTGGGAAATATACCTACGAGAATAATCTAAGGGGACTCAAGGGGGCTCCGGGTGAATATATCGAGGTACTGGACCGGGATGCTTATCTGCATATGGCTTATGTCGCCAATAAATTCTCGACATACGTGATTAGCAAAGAGAAACCTTCCTTCTGGGATTACCTCGCGACGACTTCATTTCTGTTCCTGGTATTTTTCATGATTTTTATGTTTTTTCATTTCATAAAATCATTCTATATCTTTCTCAAAAATACCAAACTTACTTTCCGTAATTTAAAATACCAATTTTACAAAATAGTCAATAAAATACAGTACTCTACACGTATTCAGACATCAATTATCTCCTCCGTTATCCTGGCTATTCTTATATCGGCCGTGATTTCCTATATCAGCATCAATAAACAACTTTACAATAACAATAAAGCCAATAAGGAACGTTTTATTATTGAACTTGGCAAGCGGATGGAAAATATGCTGACCTATACGGATGAAACTTCCAATGAGACGCAGCTCATCAGTATGCTCAAAACACTCTCTGAAACGATCTCCAAAGACTTCAACCTCTATTCTAAATCAGGCAGATTGCTTTATAGCTCTCAGCGCAGAATTTACGATCTGGAGCTTTTCTCGACTTTCATTAATCCAGCAGCGTTAAAGAATCTTTCCATATTAAAAAAATCAGAGACAATTGAAGACGAGCGGATAGGTACTTTCCAATTTGAGACCAGTTATGCGACGATCAGGGACAAAAATTATAATACGTTGGCGTATATTGGAATTCCGAATTTCTCGCTCCAGAAAGAAGAAAATATCAATAAAAATCTTCTTTTAAATACGATTGTGAATATCTATTCGCTAATCATCATCGGTTTTGGTTTTTATGCGACCTTCGTCGCCAATAGTGTCACCAATCCATTAAGCATCATCAGTAAAAAGATTTCACAGCTACGTCTGGGACAGCCCAATGAGCCACTCTTTTGGCAACGAAATGATGAAATAGGCACATTGATCAAAGAATACAATCTCATGATCATCAAACTGGAGGACTATGCGAACAAGATCAAAGATACGGAGCGCGAGTCTACCTGGCGTGAGATGGCACAACAGATCGCACATGAGATCAAAAATCCCCTAACACCAATGAAATTAGGTATTCAGCAACTCCGAAGGTCGTACAAAGACGATGACCCTAAATTTCCGGATCGTTTCAATAAATTCTCTACCTCATTCATTGAGCAAATCGATGCATTGACACATATCGCATCGGAATTTTCGCATTTTGCCAAATTTCCAAATACGGTTATGGAAAACATCAATATTATAGAGAAAGTAACAAAGTCCATTTCCTTGTACAACAATACACCAAATGTAAGTATTCGTCTCATTAACAATGCTGATCATAAGACACTTATTGTCAAAGCTGATGGTAATGAGCTATTGAGAACCTTCAACAATTTGATCAAAAATGCAATTGAAGGTGGTTATGGCCGAAAAAATATGAAGATAGAAATCTCCATTGAGCGCTACTCGGACAAATTTGTCAAGATAGATATCAAAGATAATGGCTATGGCATTCCCAAAGAAATGCAGGATAAGATATTTCAGATTAATTTCACCACAAAAAGTTCGGGAAATGGTTTAGGGCTGGTTCTGGTCAAGAAAACAATCGAAGCGAGCAATGGGCAGATCTATTTCGAGACAGTTGAGGGTGAAGGAACAACATTTCATATACTGCTTCCCTTGCAACAGATAGAGTCTTAATAGCAGCAAAATCATAGTCAGCATCATTATAGAATAACTATGCAATACCACGAGCTTGTCGGTCCAATAACAACCTATCGCTCAAAATCCATCCTTTGATGATCATTCTGTTCATTGACGGATAACTACAGGATATCGTACGTAAATAAAAAAGCTCTTTGAATTTCTTCAGAGAGCTTTTTATTTAGCTGTTTATCTGTTTTAACGCAATACAATGGTAGATCGTCCCATGATTGCATTATCTTCATATAACAATACGGTATAGGCACCTTTAGAAAATCCGTCTTCTGCAGCCCAGTATACGATATAATCTTCGCCTTTATTGGTAAATAAGATGTTGTGCTTAAAGGTATATTGCAATTTTTCGCCGTGTACAAAGAAGATATTATCTCCCTGTACAACCAGGTTTCCTTGGGGATCGATAATTCGGACAAATATATCACGTTCACCACTTTTAGCTAAGGGGTTATCTGCGATTGTAAAATTAATCTTTAACCTATCGATTTTTTTTGCACGCTCTTCAACAAATTCCTTTCCATTCTTTTTAACTTCAAGCCCATTGATACTAATACTTGACACTTTTAGTGCTGAAGCAGTCGCCACTTTCTCTTTCAGCTCTGAATTTGAGGTAACCAAAGAAGTGATTTGTTTTTCCTTTTCAACGACTGATTCGTTTAAATTGGAGTTTTGCTTCGATAAAATTTGGTTTTCCTGAATTAGACGTTGTACATTGACACGATAAGTATCTACCTGCTTTTTAAGCTGATTGATCTTATGTTGCGCTTCATCAATATCTTTTGGAGTAATACTTTTATTTTCAAGCTTTTTACGAAGCTCCGCAATCTCTGCTCTGGAATCATCTTTCTGCACGGTCATCTCTGGCGTCAACTGAACATTTTCTACATCAATCTTATCCAATTCAGCTTCTATGCGGTCGATCTGTACCTGAAGATTTTCCTTTTCTACTGTAAGCGTATAGACCTTTTCACCGTTGGTCTTAAACTTAACATAAAAATATATGTTCGTTGCAAGCAATGCGGCTATAGCAATGATAAAGAAGTAGATCTTTGAGGAATCTTTCTTCTTTTCTTCTTCTTGCTTACTTGAAACAACTTCTGAATTCATCATAATATACTGTCATCATAGGTATAAATTTATACCAATAAATGTTTAAACAAAAATTATTCCAGTTTTATTTTTTATTACCAATTATGGTTTATTCAAAATAATTCAAGGTCTCAAATCCACCTCGTTTCAAGTATTCTTCCTTTCTCATCAAATGAAGATCGGATTGTACCATATCTGTTACCAACATTTGGAGATCATATTTTGGTGTCCATCCAAGTTTTGTGTTCGCTTTGGTGGGATCACCAATTAGTAAATCAACTTCCGTAGGTCTATAGTAAGCAGGATCAACTTTAACAACAGTCTGGCCGAACTTAATCAAGGACTTATCAATATTTAACTCTGATAAGCGCTCCTCGTCGATATCAATGATTACTCCCTTTTCTTGTTCACCTTTCCCACTGAATTCAATCTCAATACCCAATTCAGCAAAAGCCATACGAACAAAATCTCTCACGGTTGTGGTCACCCCAGTAGCGATCACAAAATCTTCGGGTGTCTCTTGCTGTAGAATCAGCCACATAGCCTCCACATAATCTTTGGCGTGCCCCCAGTCACGTTGTGCGGACAGATTACCAAGATATAATTTATCTTGCAGTCCAAGGGCGATCTTTGCGACTGCCCGGGTTATTTTACGCGTCACGAAAGTCTCTCCCCGCACAGGGCTCTCATGATTAAATAAGATACCGTTACAGGCATACATCTTATACGCTTCGCGGTAATTTACCGTAATCCAGTAACCGTACATTTTTGCGACTGCGTAGGGACTTCTTGGATAAAATGGCGTGGTTTCACTCTGTGGAACCGCTTGCACCAATCCATACAATTCGGAAGTTGAAGCTTGATAAATACGGGTTTTTTCAATCATTCCCAATAATCTAACAGCTTCTAAAATCCGTAGTGTCCCGATACCATCTGCATTTGCTGTATATTCGGGTGTATCAAAACTAACTTTTACATGGGATTGGGCTGCAAGATTATAAATCTCGTCAGGCTGTGTTTCTTGTATAATACGAATCAAATTGGTTGAATCTGTCAAATCACCAAAATGCAAAGTAAAATTTCTATTGTCAAGATGAGGATCTTGATAAAGATGGTCAATACGATCTGTATTAAATAAAGAACTCCTGCGTTTTAAGCCGTGTACTTTGTAACCTTTCTTCAATAGGAATTCTGCTAGATAGGCACCATCTTGTCCTGTAATGCCTGTGATTAAAGCAGTTTTCGTGTTTTGTTCAGCCATGTTTCTCTTTAGATTAAGCGATACCTGACGAAATCGTTAGGTATTTATCCCATCATGATTTTTACAATTTAGTTTATCAGCGCACGCGATTATTAACGCTTCATTTGCTTCTCATCGCATTCGAAGGCTCCCCTGCCTACAATGTAAATAAATCATCATGAATTGGGAGTGTAAAAGTATTAAATTTTAAACAAAAAAAGCTATAGGAATTCCTATAGCTTTCTGTTATTCTGCTTTTATTGCTTGCGTTTAGTTTGAACGCGTAAAATTAAGTACTAAATAAGCTTCGCCATTAGCAACAGTCAGTGGCATACGCATAACCAATTTATTGCCATCCGAATAAGATAAATCCAAGCGATAACCCGTTGTTACGTTCTTCGCTTTATCACCTGCGTAAATCTTTTTAAATTGGAATTGAGGTTCTCCTAAACCTTTTCCAGGATTGTAAATAGACCAAAAGATCTCACGTGATGCTCCCGGTGCACATAAAGTACCCTGAGCATTAAATGTAATTGATCCTTTCCCGTTTCCAATAAAATTCCATGTACTACCGACAAAACATTCAGCAGGAGCTTCTTCAAATACACTTTTAATCGTGAATGAAGAAGGTAAATTTTCTCTATCGATTGTATTCAGTGTCCACGTTCCTTTTACAGCAGATTTCCAGTCTGAAGCGCTAGGCCCTGAAGCTGCACTCGTATTGGAAGAAGGATTTCCAGTTGATGTACCTTGCTTTTGTGCTCCACAAGAAAATAAGGTCACCGTAGCAAAAACAGTTGCTAATGATAAAACGAATCGATTCATATGTATAAATTTTAATTTCAAATTGTATTTTTGGGGTAAATTAATCCACAAATCATGAAGATTACAGCCAAAAATCATACCATAAGCAAAATAATCGCAAAAACACTGTTAAGGTTATTTATCATTTTATTGGCCTTTGCTTCTTATCCGCTTTTTTTAGGACAGGAAGCTAAAGGTAAATTGAACCAAATCAGTCTTGCCTTTACCAATAAGATTGCACTTGTAGCCCCTATTCTGCTGTTTTGCTTTATCATTGGATTAATGATTGCTGTGCTCAAGCACAAATATAACAGAATTGACCTAAATTGGCTATTTTCTCTTGCTACTATTTTTGGTATTTTATATTTGATATTATTGTATTCAAGAATTTACCCAACGATCGCCTAAGCACAATTGCACAATTCGACAAAGTTTCTAACTTTGGATTCTCCAAACCGCTAATTACAGCCAGACAAGATTGGACGTATAATTTCTATGGATAAAAAAAAGGGGCTCAAAATAGCCAAAAATATAGCAAAGATTATTGTTACAGTGGGGGCCTTATATTGGGTATTCAGCAAGGTATCTCTAAAAGATCTGAAAGAAGCTGTCATCAATTCCAATCCACTCTATCTATTCCTTGCTTTAGTGGCTTACAGCATCTCCATTCTTATCTCCTCTTCGCGTTTATTAACATTTTTAAAGGCTATTGGATTGGATGTTACCGAAAAATACAATTTAAAATTGTACCAACTTGGCCTATTTTATAACCTCATTCTACCTGGTGGTGTCGGCGGAGATGGTTATAAGATATTCTTCCTCCGAAAAAGGTTCAATATTAAAGGGAGAAAATTATTTACGGCCCTATTTTTGGATAGATTGAGTGGACTCTGGGCACTATGCTTGATTATAGGGGCACTAATTACTTATATGCCACAACTGGGGATTCCAAACTATCTGACCATTATTCTATTTATCGTCGGGAGTATCCTCTACTATTTTATCGTTACCAAATTCTTCGGGGAATATAAGGCTACATTTCTAAAGGCGCACTTAAAAGCCATCGGAGTACAGTCTATGCAAGTCGTTGCTGCAATACTAATACTCTATGCACTAGGATTTAGCGGTAAATTTTCTCCTTATCTCTTTTTATTCCTTGCTTCTTCGCTGGTTTCGATCATTCCTTTTTCCGTTGGGGGATTGGGGATGCGTGAACTTGTGATTCTATGGGGAGCTGGAATATTTCAAGTGGACTCACACAATGCAGTTTTAATCACGTTGTTATTCTATATTATTTCTGCACTCGTGGCTCTTTCAGGAATTTATTTTATCTTTCATCCGAAGGCAATTGGTGAAGACAAATTACCTTCTGCAGAAGAAGTCGAACAAAGTCAAAAATTAGAAGAATAAAAATGGCAAATATTATTATTACAGGGGCAAGCAGTGGTGTTGGATTTGAAGCTGTATTGGATTTGACCTCTAAAAAGGACAACAAAGTAATTGCACTGGCTAGATCAGCGGACAAACTGAGAAAACTCCATGAAATTGCCCGCCAGCTCAATTATGATGGCGGCACGTTATATCCTGCCCAATTTGATATTGTCTACGATGACTATGCCACGCTGGTTCCGTTCATCCAATCAAAATTTGATAAGGTCGATATTTTAATCAACAACGCAGGAGCACTCATCAATAAACCTTTTATGGAAACAGATGGAAAAGATTTTGCCGAAATGCTACAGACCAACGTTATGGGACACGTCAATATGATACAACATGTTGTCCCAATGATGCAAGAGGGGTCACATATAGTCAATATTAGTAGCATGGGTGGCTTCCAGGGCTCCATGAAATTTCCGGGACTTGCGGCTTATTCAACCAGTAAAGGAGCATTAGCGATCCTGACGGAATGTTTGGCCGAAGAGTTTAAAGAAAAAGGAATCAAAGTCAACTGTCTGGCTTTGGGATCTTCCCAGACTGAAATGTTTGAAGCTGCATTCCCTGGTGTCGAAGCGGGTACATTAGCCTTTGAAATGGGACGTTATATTGCTGATTTCGCTCAAAACGGACAGCACTATTTCAATGGTAAAATACTTCCCGTAGCCAATACAACACCCTAATTGGAACAGCACACTTCCAAAAGATCTTTTGATCTAATACAGTCAGCCCCATTTAATAGGATATTAAATGGGGCTGATCTTTTTAAGTCTATTTGATCCGCAAAGAAATATTAAAATTCGCGGCCTTTAGTTCATTCAATCAATTTGTCTTCAGTTTAAGCCATTTCGTAAGGTCATCCATCAATTGTTCATTAAAGCTTTCTGAGTTTTCAAAATATTCTTCAATTTTTCCAGTTTGCGCATTTTGAAAAAGATGATTCAGATTGGGATAATCCTTAATTGTGACATCGGTGGTGTTCAAGTGCAAACGCTGCAGACAATAGATATTTTCATTGGCAGGAACCTGTACATCCTTTCCTCCAAAAGAAGCAAAAACCGGTACTTTAACCTGCTTCAGATAATAAGCCGGATCGATGCGAAGAAACGTCCTAAACCAAGGGCTCATCATCGGACTAAGTTTAATCTTCATATCAGGAGTCAGCGGTTTCCCATTATTTTGATGAATAAGTTCCTCTTCCAGCGATGCGGCCAATACTTTTGGTGACTCGTCTTCCAATAGAATATTATACAATTTTCGATTATTTACTTTATTTACATCCAAAGCCTTTTCAGATAAACCTCCGACTTTTCCTAGAGCGTAACTTTGTAAGATCAGCAGGGAATCACCTTTAATCACGGGTCCAGATAGAAGCGCTATATATTTTACTTTATTACTTTCTGAGGCCACTATTTCAGCAATTAAAGCACCCTCACTATGACCGATTATCCCTATTTTCTCTCCATTAATATTCGTTTTCTTACTTAAAAAATCGACTGCGGCATTAGCGTCAGAGGCAAAGTCAATCGTTGTTGCTAAATTAACTTCTCCTTTAGAGCCTCCTACCCCCCGATCATCATAGCGCAATACGGCAAAGCCATTTTTGGTAAGATGATCTGCAAGTACCTTAAAAGGCCTGTGCCCGAACACCTCCGAATCCCTATTTTGCTGCCCACTGCCATTGACTAATACCACCGCAGGAAACGGCCCCCCACTTTTGGGATAAGTCAGGGATCCTGTAAGCAGCGCATTGCCTGCACTATTTTTGAACTGCACTTCCTCTTCCGTATAGCTATACGGAGGAAATACATCCTGTTTACGAGAAAGCCCGCTCTGTTCGTTCTCGCTTCGTACCAAAATCATAGCAGATTCAAAAGGCCCTTGTTTCATCACCCCTTTCATCACATCTTTATCCCGATCCAAAAAGCCCGCGTAGACAAGACCTATATTTTTAACATCCATCCAAATAGAATCTTGCTCGATGCGTATTTGATTTATTGCAAATTTCTGTGCGGTTTGCATCGGACTCTCAAAGGTTCCATTCCATTTCCCTGCGCTATCTTTTTGAATATTGAACACGAGCAGCAGCTTCTGCCCTGAAACCTCAACCTCACCCTTCCATGAACCATCAAATGTCTGTGCATGGGAACATGAAAAATGGAAACAAATGATAAATAGGTATAAAATTTTTCTCATTGTCGTTCTTTACTAGAAATTAAACTGTATACATAGATCCAGTATAAAATATAATGCCACAAATAGTATATTGATTCCAGTCTTCTTATTATTAACTGCTACATTCATGCCCTTGACCAATAAATAGAACTGATAAAAGAGCAATAATAAACTGATAATCCCCAACATGCCAAACAAGAACATCTCCGTTTTATCAACTCCAGCCAATGTATGATCGCCGCTTTGCACTGCCTTTAAGACTTGATCCGTAAATGTGTCCTGGTTTAGAAGTTTCCCTAAAAATAATACAAGATAAAGCGGAAATGGTATAATCAAAACGACATTCATGACATCAATGATCCTAGTCTTTCTATTTAGTAACATCCCAATACCGTAGAGAAGTACAAAAGGAGCCAAAACCATATAGGCATGAACACGTAATACAGCCCATAGAGAAACCGTCATTTCTGGTTGATAGAAATGCATAAATCCATTGAACTGCTGACCCGATAAATAAATAATATAGCTTGATAACAAGAATCCGAAAACACCCGCAAAGAATAATTCCCACTCCGTAAATTCGGCAAATGGATTCTGAAAAATCTGTTTAACTTTCATTTGTTTAAGAATTGTGATAAGTTCAGCTGTTCGATCTCTACCGGATTTTGGGTTCCTATAAGCAATACCTTACCATTTCTCAATGTAAGTTGTAGACCTATGTTGCCCCGAGCTGAAAAAGCCCGTCCTCTCACCCCTCTCCGCAAACCCCATCCACCAAACTCACTTATCGGATTATATTTCCGCACCTCAATAGATTGTATATCGGACCACTGCACTCTTTTTCGATAGAAATTGAAAGGAAAAAAATGGACTTCAACCCAGTCTTCATCAATCGTAGTTTTTAACCTCAATACAGCGAAGAGTCCCCACAATACTAAATTGATCCAGAAGCTCGGCAATTGAAATAATGGAACAAAATTCAACCGCAAGAGATCATGCCAGTGCACAGAAAGACTAGCCACACTGACAGTTAAAAGGATCAGACAGAGCCACCAGCTAAAAAAAGATTGGCTTTCGGTATAAAGCGTATTACTTTTCATCTTGATATAATTATTCGATTATCAATTCTTCGATTCCACAGAGGACTAAAAACTTCTCTCTCCAACAGCATTGTTTGTATGAGCAAGGGATTTCAATTTGTGAATCAGATCATCGAGAATATTACGGACCGTCGGATAGGATTTGCCCATCTGATTTGCCATTTCTTTTAAACTTCCTGAGTGCATCAAAAAATTCAGGACAAATTCTTGTTCGTCGACAGTAAGCTGCATTAGCAAAGGCAATGAAAATTTACCGACAACCTCTGTCTCACACGAGTCGCACACCAACTTAGAAACTTTTAACTTCGCTTCACAGCAGGGACAATCAATTGGTATTTTTTTCATTTAACAAGATGTATATTAATATTATTAAAGATAACATTAATAATGTTAAAACAAAACATTATAAAATCAATATTTTTCAAAAACCATTGCTTAATGATATATTTGTATCATTAAATAACGTTTATGAAGAAGTTTTTAGGCTATTTCCTATCTATAATATTTTGGTTTTGTTTTGGTTTATCTTTGATTATCTTTCACCCTATACAATGGTTATGTTTAACACTTGGTGGATATAATGCACACAAAAAAAGTGTCGATATGCTAAACGCATGTCTGGTTGCCTGCTATTATACGTTATTTAACCGAGTGACGTTTATCGACAATAAAAATATTCCAACCGGACAGCCTATTGTGTTTGTTGCCAATCACCAAAGCACTTTTGATATTCCTCCAATGATCTATTTCTTACGCAGGTTTCATGGAAAGTTTATATCTAAAATAGAACTTGCCAGCGGTATACCTAGCATCTCTTTTAACCTGAAACATGGTGGGGCAGCAAATATAGATCGCAATGATCCCAAACAATCTATTGCGGAGATACTGAAACTTGCCAACAATATGAAAACCAAAAACTGGTCGGCGTTTATTTTTCCGGAAGGAACGCGATCAAAAACGGGGAAAATGAAAGCTTTCCATGTGGGTGGAATTGCTACATTACTAAAGAAAAATCCAAACGCACTCGTTGTCCCTATCGCCATCAGGGGATCCTATGAAATGGTACAATATGGCATGTATCCACTGACGCCATTCCTTCATATGACTTGGGAAGTGTTAAATCCATTGGATACTGAAGGGAAAAGTATTGAGGAAATCGTACAACTGGCGGAAGAAACGATAAAACTAAAGGTTGAAAAATAGCAACGATCTATTTCACTTGCCTTCCCTTCCAGTCATATTTCCCAACATTACCCAATATGCCGATATAGGCCAGATAAACAACATGGGCGAAGCTCAGTAGCGGAAGGTACAGTAAAAGCTCCTTTCTATGCGCAAATGTGGTCAAAGGTTGAATAAAAAGAAATTCAACAGTCATCTTTAATAGCAATGCAAAAAGTGCCACCCAAGCGACGAATTTCACGCCACAGACCGCAAGAACAGAAGCGACCAAAATCAATAAATTGAAAAACCAAATGGAAATCCCCAATGCGATGACACCCTTATTTTTATATTTGGTACTTTTCGAAGCCCAGCGTCTGCGCTGGCTAATGAATGACTTCAGATCTGGTTTGGCATCCGTATAAACAACAGCCTCTTTTGACTTGCAGAACGTGATTCTTTCGGGATATTGCTCGGCAACTTTGTGTAGAAAAAGTTCATCATCACCGGAGGCAAGTTCATCAATTCCCTTAAACCCACCCATTTGTTTAAAAATATCTTTTCGATAGGCCAAATTCGCACCATTACAGGTGGTCGGCTTTTTGTTGCCAATGCCAGCTGCACCCAGACCTATCAAATACAAGAATTCCAAGGTCTGCAGCCGTTCAAAGAAACTCTTTTCTTCTGAATACAGCACTGGAGAAGACTGTAGATAAGCATCTTCCTTTTCAAATGTACCGATAACCGTTGCTAACCAATTTGGTCCCATTCGACAGTCTGCATCGGTAGTAATGATAATTTCACCTTGACAGCATTCTATAGCCCTTGAAATCGCCAACTTCTTGTATGAGTTCAAACGGCCATTTTCATTCAATTGAATAAGTTTAACACCTTGCTCCGCATACTCTTTTACAATCAACGACGTATTGTCGTCTGAATGGTCGTCAATTATAATAAGCTCCAGGAGAGCTGTCGGATAATGCTGTCCTATGATAGATTCAATGGTACGTCTAATATTGAGTTCTTCATTGCGTGCGGCAATAATCACAGATATGGATTTTGTTGGAAGTGCAAGATTGTTGGGCACTGGGATCAAGCCCCAGCCTCTACGCATCCATAAAACTAGAATTGCGTATACGCAAGCAAAAATGATCAATAAATAGTTAAGAATTTGTATCACCGAAAAAATTAATCTTAAAAACAAAAATAGAACCAAATATAGCTGGAAGAATTAAATTAACGAACCAAATACAGGAAACAATCGCCATAACAGCAATTTCTTGTGTGGTAATATAGCTATATAGATTGCTTGCGACAAAACTTCTAACACTGAAATCAAAAATATCCAATGTAGGTAGGGCCGCCTGAACAAAAAACAGGATGAAAATCATCAGAATCATGGATAAAAGCGGTAGCTCGGGTAAAGTCAGTTTCATCAAGATGATATACTGGGAAGTGAAAATGATAAATCGCGCCAAAGAATTTAAAAGAACAATACAGAGCTCACGTGTTGAATAGTGTTCCAATACCTCAAAGAAAGGTTTAATCCGTGCAAGGAACTTTATTTTACCGACCAATGCATCAATCCATTTTACGTTGAAATATAAGATAACAAATCCCGCGGCATAAATAATGGCAAGCAGCCATACGCCAAATTGTACGGTTAAAGGCGTAGAAAGAAACTTACAAATAAACCAAGCAATACTTAATGAGCCCGCAACGCTCGTTAGCACAAGCTGTGCAAATAATCCAACGCCCATCGCGACAGCTCCTTTTGCCCTATTTTGAGGTTGCAAAAACAGTACCCGTCCACCATACTCTCCAATCCGATTGGGTGTAAAAATAGCCCAGGTAAGTCCACAAAAAACCGATTGGAATGACTGCCAAAACGAAATACGCTCCAATTTAGAGGCAAGATATCGCCATTTGACAACTTCAAGCAACCAATTGACAAGCATTAAAACCACAATCAAAATCAGAGTCCACACCACCGAATGTTGTTCTAATCCTGCAATTAGGGTTTTAAACTTCTCAATATTGCTTCTATCAGATACCTTCACGACAATATACCAGGTCGCAAGGGCAAAAACCAGTACCTTCAATAAAAGACTGATGTATTTTTTTTGTCTTCCAGTCAACTTTTGATAATTAGAGAGCAATGTTACTAAATTTTAGCCAAATGATTAAGTTTTGTCGAATGCAATCCGCGAATAAAACGCAAAATTTGTAATATTGTATATGCAGAAGGAAAAGGCGAAAGAAAGAATAATTTTAGGTATTGACCCCGGCACCGTTATACTCGGATATGGCATCATCAAGGAAGTTGGCAATACCCTATCTCTAATTTCAATGGGGGTCATCAAAATGGGACATTTAGATGACCATGCACTAAAACTACAGCGCATTTTTAAGAAGACTTCTGCTTTAATGCAAGAATATAATCCCGACTGCGTCGCCCTCGAGTCACCATTTTATGGTAAAAATATACAGGTCATGCTCAAATTGGGTCGCGCTCAAGGAGTTGCCATGGCTGCGGCACTCGCTCAGGATATTCCGATCTTTGAATATTCTCCAAGAAAAATAAAACAATCCGTTACAGGAAATGGAAATGCCACAAAAGAACAGGTATCTGCGATGTTAAAAAATCTATTAAAATTTGAGGAAACACCTCAATTTCTGGATGCCACCGACGGTTTAGCAATTGCCGTATGTCATTCCTTTCAGAAGAATGCAGCATCTGGTAGCAGCAAGTCCTACTCGGGATGGTCAGCCTTCATCAAAGACAATAAAGACCGGATCAAGTAATTACATTTGAACCTGACGAATCACATTCTTCACATTCAACTCCACAATATCGGTCATCGTTTTACATTTGAGGTAAGAATTATTTTGATAAAATTCAGCATAGCCTCCCCGTAACTGTTTGATATTTTCCAAGGTCGAGAGTACCTGTGTTTGTGAAGCGTCCCGCAGATCAGCGATCCGGTGTCTTTCGCTCCGCACTCTGTGCACAATGGAAGAACGTTCTTCCTGCTGGTATTGCAGTACAGTTTTCTCATTTAAATGTTCCATCGCCAATTTCACATAAGGAAGATTTTCTTTGAAAAATTGTGGCATATAGACTTTCGGATTTCCCTCATAAAACTGCTGATCAAAATCTATAGCTCTAATTCTAAACTGAAAATCGTCAAAATCTGGTGTGATCTGCATAACAAAATTGTAGGCTCGCATATCACCCAGTAGCGTAATAATACATCGTTCGTTAAACTTGACAAATTCTTTGGAAATACGGGTTAGATTGTAATCCGGTGAGAACATTCGTGTTTTTGAAAAAGTATCTCCGGGGATCCCAACAATATGTTCTTCAACCAACGTATCGTGATCTACCATATAATTCACCTGATTGGGTGACAATATTTCTTCCAATTCCAATCCGTATATGCGCGAAGCATCGGCCTGTTTGATGTAAAAATAATCGTAAACATCATTTAACCGGTTAACAATACGAATGCGAAAGGGTTTGGTATTGCCGAAACCACAGTATTCTACGCGATCGATATATTTATGTTGTACGATCCGAGTATTGCCCGATGCTTTCAGCTTAGCATAAATCACCTTCAAACCGTCATATAATTGGTCCATAAGGTATTGCGGATACAAAGGTGTTTCCCAAAAGGTGTCGTTACCAAATTTATCCATGACGGGTACCGTCTCCGTAAAATTCAGCAGATCCTTGTATCCAATCGGCAACTTTTCATCACGTTGATACATTTTAAGATATTTATGAAGTCCCTCCCCTACTTCAAAAATCGGTTTCTTTTTCGAAATCTTTACATCTTGAACTTCTTCCATCGCTATTCCGTATTTAGATTTTTTATGTGCGTAAGCATCACAAAATCAACTACTTTTTATATCCTTTCAATCCTTTCATACGTACTCACCAGATTTTGAAATATACTGACTGTTTTTTTGTCAGTAAGAAGGTGATACTAAAATAATTTATCATAATCTTTATATCAACCATGAAAACAATCACTTAACCTGCAATAAAATCAGCGCTAAAACAATTATAAGCACTTTCAATCAAAAACATATAACATTATCAATATGAATAAGTATTTTTTATTAAATTTACATCTATAAACCGAAAATTCTTAGTAATTTTGAAATAAATTTAATTATTTTAGCTATTGGTCCGATTTTGATGCAACGACCAATTAATGAACACAAAAACCATTGTTAATGGAAAATCAATATGCAAACTATGATCTAGACAATTTGGATATCCAAATCTTGTCTATTCTAATGAACGATGCCTCTATTCCTTATACCGAAATAGCAAAAAAGCTAATCGTATCAGGCGGTACAATTCACGTTAGAATGAAGAAGATGGAAGAACTAGGTATCATTAGAGGGTCAAATCTAATTATCAATCCTCAAAAAGTCGGGTTTGATATCACCGCCTTTTTGGGTATCTATCTTGAAAAAGGTTCACAATATGCAGATGCGGTAGATAAATTGAAAGAAATCAAAGAAGTGGTCGAATTACATTATTGTACTGGCCAATACAGTATTTTCGCAAAAATAATCTGTAGAGATACGGTTCACCTCAGAAAAGTATTGAATGAAGATATTCAATCTGTACCAGGGATTCAACGTACCGAGACGATCATCTCCCTCGAAGAGAGTATCAAACGTCAAATCAGCTTAGTCTAGTATAAAAAAAGCTTCCATAAAAATGGAAGCTTTTTTTATACTATCTTTTCTAACATTTCAATATAGAGATCAATCCCAGCCCTAATTTCATCGATATAAATAAACTCATCTGCCATATGCGACCGAGCGCTATCACCGGGTCCCAGTTTCAGAGAAGGCACCGGAATAAGAGCCTGATCGCTCATCGTTGGTGAGCCATATACTTTACGTCCCAGCTCAATACCAGCCTTGACAATTGGGTGTGATTCAGGAATAGAAGAAGACTTCAGACGCGTCGATCGCGCTACAACCTCCGAATTCACATGAGACTTGATGATATCCAGCGTCTCTTCGTTGGAATAAGCGTCTGTGGTTCGCACATCAACAACAAAGTTACAAGTAGCCGGTACAACATTATGCTGTGATCCCGCCTGGATTACTGTTACGGACATTTTAATGGGGCCTAACGTTGGCGACGTATTCTCAAATGCATAACTTTGAAACCATTCAATATCCTTGATCGCTTTGTAGATCGCATTGTCTCCTTCGTTACGCGCCGCGTGTCCAGCTGTTCCGATAGCAGTGCAGTCCAACACCATCAGTCCTTTTTCTGCAATAGCCAGATCCAACAAAGTAGGCTCTCCCACAATAGCAAAATCGATTGGACCAATAGCATCCAAAACAGATTCTACGCCATTCTTACCTGAAATCTCTTCTTCAGCACTGGCAACAAGACAGAAATTATATTTTAGATCCTTCTGCTGATAAAAATACAAAAATGAAGCGATCAGCGATACCAGACAGCCACCTGCATCATTGCTCCCCAATCCATACAATTTCCCTTCCTCTACAGTTGCCGCTAAAGGATCTCTCGTATAACCCGTATTTGGCTTTACCGTATCGTGATGAGAATTGAGCAGTATTGTTGGCTTAGCAATATCATATTGAGCGTTATATACCCAGATATTATTGCCCTTTCGATGTGTTTGAATATCCCGCTCCTGAAAGAAACCTTCAATTAAATCTGCAGTAAGTTCTTCCTCTTTACTTAAAGATGATAGTCCAATTAATTGTTTTAATAAGGTCAGCGCATCTTCAAATAAGTTGTCCCTATCCTTCATGATATAATCCTCCGGCTTTATCCGCAGACAGTTTAATTCCTTTGATAAATGCAGAACTAAAACCGTTATGTTCCATTTCGTTCAATCCCGCAATTGTACAGCCCTTTGGAGATGTTACCTTATCGATTTCACCTTCTGGATGGGCATTGGTGTGCAATAGCAAATCAGCGGCCCCTTTTGCAGTTTGAACAGCCATTTTAAGGGCGTCGTGCGCGTGAAATCCGATTTCAACACCACCCTGCGAAGCCGCGCGAATAGCACGTAAGAAAAATGCAATACCACAAGCACATAATGCCGTAGCCGATGTCATAAGATCCTCATTAATGACAACCACCGAACCAACTGTTTCAAACATCTTTTCAACTTCCTTCACACTCTCATTGGAACCATTGTCACTGGCAATACAAGTCATCGACTGTGCAATAGCTATTGCCGTATTCGGCATAGCACGTATCACGGTAGCATCCGCGCCCAACTCCGCTCTTAAATCTGCACAAGAAACTCCAGAAACAATTGAAACAAAAATCTGATTTTTCTTATCAATTACTGGGGCGACTTCAACCAATACCTTTTTAAGCTGCTGAGGCAAGATAGCAAATACGACAATATCTGCTCCCTGTACAGCGAGCTTATTATCATTACTGACCGAGAAACCTTGGCTCGCTTCCTCGGCCAATGCACTCAAATTTCTCCGCGTCAATGTAATATCGGCAGCATGCGCAAATTCACTTTTTACAAGTCCTTTTGCCAAAGAAAGACCGATATTACCACTTCCGATAATGGTGACCTTTTTCATAGCGATCGTTGGGTTTAGGTTAGATTTTTATTTTAATGTCAAGCAAGTTCCAAATTGTCCCTGTTGAAACAGATGCAAATTATTGGCATTGCCAATATAGACCTCTTGAACACCTTTATTTATAGCATTAAATGCATTTTCCAGCTTAGGAATCATCCCATCGTTCACTACACCCGCCTCCTTGAGATGTTCAAACTCCTCCGATTTGATTGTCGGAATAACTGAATTCTCGTCGGTGACATCCCGTAAAACACCATTTTTCTCAAAACAGTATACCAACGAGGTTTCATACAACGAAGACAAAGACACGGCTAAAGAAGAAGCAATCGTATCCGCATTTGTATTTAACAACTGACCAAGACCATTATGTGTAATAGCCGAAAATACCGGAACAAAACCTGCCTCCAAAAACTTTTTGATCGCTAAGGTATTCACCGAATCGTGCAGCAAATCGCCAACAAAACCGTAGTCAATATCCTTAACGGGCCGTTTGATAGCCTTTATGACATCACCATCGGCTCCTGTTAAACCGACAGCATCACATTTTAACTTCTGCAGTTTGGCAACGATCGTCTTATTTGTCAGTCCCGCGTATACCATTGTTACTACACGTAACATTTCTTCATCTGTCACACGACGACCTTCGACCATTTGTGCTTGTATACCAAGTTCACTGGCCAAACGGGTCGCAATTTTACCTCCACCATGTACAAGAATTTTTTTTCCTGACAATGCGGAGAACTTTTCTAAAAAAGATTCTAGCTGGCGTTCATCATCGATAATATTTCCGCCAATTTTAATAATATTTAATACACTATTAGCCATTACGCAACTTTTCCCAATAAAAATAGTTTCTCAATAATCAATAGGACCGTATTATACCAGATCCTCTAGCATACGCTTCAAAACCACCTGAGCAGCCCATACACGATTGCTTGCCTCTTTAATAACAAGTGAATTTGGTCCATCCAAAATTTCAGAAGATAGCTCTAAATCTCTTCTTACCGGCAAGCAATGCATTACTTTGGCATCGTTTGTCAAACGAAGCTTTTTATTATCCATCATCCAATCTTCGTCTACACCATACACTTCGCCATATTCTTGATAAGAAGACCAGTTTTTCACATAGACAAAATCAGCATCTTTTAAGCTTTCCTCCAAATTATTAGATATACTTGCTCCAGCAGTGAATTCCTCACTTAACTCATACCCCATGGGCTGAGCGATTGTAAAGTCAACCAATCCCTCCGCTTGTGCTTTACACATCCATTCAGCAAAAGAGTTAGGTACCGCCTGAGGCAAAGCCTTAACATGTGGAGCCCAAGCCAATACAACTTTTGGTTTCTTAGTCTTCTTATACTCAGTTATTGTAATGATGTCTGTCAAGCTCTGTAGCGGGTGACGTGTTGCACTCTCTAAGGAAACAACAGGGACACCACAATATTTGATGAACTTATTGAACAAGTCTTCACTATAGTCCTCTTCACGATCTTTCAGTTTTGGAAACGAACGAAGTCCCAAAATATCACAATACTCCCCCATAACTGCTGCTGCCTCACGAATATGTTCCACAGTTGTCCCATTCATCACGACACCGTCTTGTGTCTCAAGGGCCCAACCATCTTTATCCATATTCATGACCATGACATTCATACCCAAATTCATCGCCGCTTTTTGTGTACTCAAACGCGTACGCAAACTTGGATTCAAAAATACAAGTCCCAGTGTTTTATGTTTACCAAGGTCCTGATTGTCATATGGTGCAGCTTTCAAACTTAACGCTTCTTGAACAACGTCCGCTACACTAGGAACATCCTTAACAGAGAAAAACTTTTTCATCTATATTTATTTATTCGAGTACATTTTTAACAGCATAAAATGTCTGCACCGCACTCCATATATACTTTAAATTACTAAAAAGCACAATCAGATTTGCTTAGCCAAAGAGCTTATGCGCTAATCTGATGTCAGCTCTACAATTTTTTATGCAACTGCGACCGCTTTGATATGTTCTTTCAAGGCCGATAAAAACTGATCAGCATGTTCCTTCGTAATATTCAACGCCGGCAACAAACGAATCACGAAAGGTTTAGCCTCACCTGTAAAGATACGGTTCTTTAATAAGAGATCTTTCTTAACATGTGCCAAAGATTCTGGAAGTTCAATACCAATGATTAAACCTCTCCCACGCACTTCAACAATTTCCTCAATTTGCTTTAATTCATTGATAAGATATGCGCCTACTTCTGCCGCATTCTCCATCAGCTTATCCTGCTGGATGATTTCTAAAACAGCCAAAGCTGCCGCACATGCGAGGTGATTTCCACCAAAAGTTGTTCCCAGACTTCCGTAAGTAGCCTTAAACTTGGGGGATATACTTATTGCTCCTATAGGGAAACCATTACCCATACCTTTTGCCATCGTATAAATATCAGCATCAACGCCTGAATAATCCTGCGCATAGAACAGTCCTGTCCTACCATAGCCACATTGAACTTCATCAGCAATAAATACCGCATTATATTGATCACAAAGAGAGCGAATCAATTGAAGAAAAGACACAGAAGCCTCGCGGATCCCGCCTACGCCTTGGATACTTTCAACGATAACTGAAGAGATCTCCTCCCCATAGGAGCTAAAAGCCTCTTTAAGTGCAGTCTCATCATTGAAAGGAAGAAAAACTACATGCTCCGTTTCGTTAACCGGGGCGACAATAGTTGGATTGTCCGTAGCAGCTACAGCTAAAGAAGTCCTACCGTGAAAAGCTTTTGAAAATGCAATCACCTTTTTCCGCTTGTTATAAAACGAAGCCAATTTCAATGCATTTTCGTTCGCTTCCGCCCCCGAATTGCAAAGGAATAAATCGTAATCAACCTTACCCGAAACTTCGCCCAATAATCGGGCAAGTTCACGCTGAATTGGAATTTCAACAGAATTAGAATAGAACCCAATACGGTTCAATTGCTCTGTTATACGCTGTACATAATGTGGGTGCGTGTGTCCGATCGATATCACAGCATGACCACCATACAAGTCCAAGTAAGCATTTCCTTCGGCATCCCACACCGTTGATCCATTAGCCTTTACTATGTTAATGGGATTAATGGGATAAACATCAAATGGTTTCATCTTAATGAATTATAGATTGATAAACGAAATAGCTAGTAATAGAAAAAGCTATCAGATTTTAGCATTACAAATATATTAGTTATAACGGTAGGAATGGTCATAAAATAAAAAAAGTCCCCTTAAAAAGAGGACTTTTTTATGCTAGATCAGAAGAATACTATTCTCCGTCTACTTTTTCTTCACCTTCTACTTCAGCTTTCACTTCTGCAGGAGCTTCAGTTTCAGCAGTAGCAGCAGCAGCTTTTTTAGCACCACCACGACGACGAGTAGCTTTTTTCTCAGTAGCCTCAGCTTTTTTACCGTAGATTTCGTTGTAATCAACTAACTCGATGAACGCCATCTCTGCGTTATCACCTAAACGGTTTTCCATTTTGATGATACGAGTATAACCACCTGGACGGTTAGCTACTTTTTCAGAAATCTCGCGGAATAAGATAGAAACTGCGTCTTTATCTTTCAAGTAAGCGAATACTGTACGACGTGAGTGAGTCGTATCGTTTTTAGATTTAGTAATCAAAGGCTCAACATACGTACGTAATGCTTTAGCTTTAGCCAAAGTAGTTGTAATACGTTTGTGTTTGATCAATGACGTTGCCATGTTAGCCAACATTGCTTTTCTATGGCTATCCGTACGGCCTAAGTGATTTACTTTTTTTCCGTGTCTCATTTTGGATTTTATTATACTAATCGTACCGTTTTTGTATATGTCAGTAATGTGAATATCACATACTCAGACAGCCAAAAGGAATTACGACTAGCGGTCGCTTAATAAATTATTATTCTTCGTCTAATTTGTATTTTGCCAAGTTCATTCCGAATGATAAACCTTTCGATTTAACCAATTCTTGGATTTCACTTAACGATTTTTTACCGAAGTTTCTGAATTTCAACATATCAGCTACGTCATAAGTTACTAACTCAGCTAATGTGCGAATATCCGCAGCTTTCAAACAGTTCAGTGCACGAACTGAAAGATCAAGATCTACTAATTCTGTTTTCAAAATCTTACGCATATGTAAGATTTCTTCATCAACAACTTTAGTTTCTTCTTTCGTTTGAGACTCAAGAAGCATATTCTCGTCAGAGAATAAAATAAAGTGCTGAATTAAGATCTTAGCAGCTTCTTTCAAAGCTTCTTCGGGGTGAATTGAGCCATCAGTAGAGATATCCAACAACAATTTCTCGTAGTCAGTTTTTTGCTCTACACGGTAATTCTCAATGGTATATTTAACATTCTTGATCGGAGTAAAGATCGAATCGATTGCGATAACACCTACTGGAGCATCAGCAACTTTATTCTCATCAGCATTTACGTATCCACGACCTTTGGCAATACTCAATTCCAATTCAATTGTCACTGAATTATCCATGTTACAGATTACCATGTCTGGGTTTAAGACCGTAAAGTTATTAGAGAACTTTGTGATATCACCAGCTAAGAATTGTTCTTGACCATTGATTACTACAAATACCTTTTCGTTGTCGCCAATCTCACCTGTTTTTTTGAAACGAATTTGTTTCAAGTTCAAGATAATTTCAGTTACGTCTTCAACAACACCTTTGATCGTTGAAAATTCGTGCGAAACGCCAGAAAACCTTATCGACGTAATTGCATATCCTTCTAAAGAGGACAATAGAATACGGCGCAAAGCATTACCAATGGTTACACCAAAACCAGGCTCCAATGGACGAAATTCAAACGTACCATCAAAATCCGTAGATTTTTGCATGATAACTTTATCCGGTCTTTGAAATGCTAAAATTGCCATTTATTTTCTTTTAATGTTTTATTTGTAATAATAATTGTAATACAATAGAAGATGCATACCCCAAAAATTGGACTATGCATTCTTCTATTTTATTTATTATTTAGAGTATAACTCAACGATTAAGTTCTCTTTGATGTTTTCAGGAATGTCAGCTCTTTCTGGATAGCTTAAGAAAGTACCTGTCAATTCTTTCGCATTCCACTCTAACCAAGAAAATTTGTTTACAGTACGACCTGCAACTGAATTTGTGATGGCTTCAAGTGTTTGAGAACGTTCACGAACTGCTACAACGTCACCTGGACGCAAGCTATATGATGGAATGTTAACAACTTCGCCGTTAACAGTAACGTGTTTGTGGGATACCAACTGGCGAGCAGCGGCACGAGAAGTAGCGATACCTAAACGGTAAACTACGTTATCCAAGCGAGCTTCTAACAATTTCAAGAAGATCTCACCTGTAATACCTTGTTTAGAGGCAGCTTTAACAAATAAGTTTGCGAATTGACGCTCCAATACACCGTAAGTGTATTTTGCTTTTTGTTTTTCTAACAACTGAATAGCATATTCAGATTGTTTACCTCTGCGTTTAGAAGCTCCATGTTGTCCAGGAGGGTAATTTTTCTTTTCTAACGCTTTATCTGGGCCGAAGATCGGCTCTCTAAATTTACGGGCAATTTTGGACTTAGGTCCTGTATATCTAGCCATTTTCTTTTACAATTAAAGTATCTATCAGCCTATAGCCGATGAATCTTATCTTTAAATTAATTAAACTCTTCTGCGTTTTGGAGGACGACAACCATTGTGAGGAAGTGGAGTGATATCTTTAATAGTAGTCACATCGATTCCTACAGTTTGCAATGTTCTGATTGCTGATTCACGACCAGCACCAGGTCCTTTAACAAACACTTCAACTTTACGTAAACCCAAGTCGTGAGCAACTTTTCCACAGTCTTGTGCAGCTTGACCAGCAGCATATGGAGTGTTCTTTTTAGAACCACGGAAACCCATTTTACCAGCACTAGACCAAGAAATAGTTTGACCTTGATTATTTGTCAAAGTTACAATGATATTGTTAAACGTTGCGTTAATGTGAGCCTGACCTACAGGTTCGATAACAACGATACGCTTTTTTGCAGCTTTTTTAGTTTTAGCCATTTCTTATTTATTATTTAGTAGCTTTTTTCTTGTTTGCAACTGTCTTACGTTTACCTTTACGAGTACGTGAGTTGTTTTTAGTACGTTGACCACGAACTGGTAAGTGTTTACGGTGACGCAATCCACGGTAACAACCGATATCCATTAAACGTTTGATGTTTAATTGAATTTCAGAACGTAATGCACCTTCAACTTTCAATTCGTCGTTAATGATGGTACGAATTGCTGCCAATTGATCATCATTCCACTCTTGTACCTTCACATCTTCGCTGATACCAGCTTTTTCCAAGATATATTCAGCTCTTGTACGACCGATACCAAAAATATAGGTAAGGCCGATCACACCTCTTTTGTTTTTAGGTAAATCAATACCTGCTATCCTTGCCATATAATATTAAGCTATTATTTTTTTAATGAATTAACCCTGACGTTGTTTAAACTTTGGGTTCTTTTTGTTGATTACAAAAACTTTACCTTTACGACGGATGATCTTACAGTCCGCGCTACGTTTTTTTATTGATGCTCTTACTTTCATGATATTTATTTTTTCAAAAGCTTGCGCTAATACAAAGGCTTACTGCTATTTATAGCGATAAGTAATCCTTCCTTTAGTCAAATCATACGGAGACATTTCCAATTTAACTTTATCACCAGGTAAAATTTTGATATAGTGCATACGCATTTTACCAGAAATATGGGCAATGATTTCATGTCCATTTTCCAACTCTACCCTAAACATAGCATTAGAAAGTGCCTCTCTAATTATACCGTCTTGTTCTATTGAGGCTTGTTTAGCCATATATTCTCGATTAAATTTAATTTAAAAGCCTGCGAACAGGAGTGCAAAGATAAATAAAAATAATTGAAAACCAACTACTTTTTGTTCAAAACTTTCTCTACATGTTCGAATGTCAGCAACACATCTGGTTCTCCTTTTCGGATTGCAACCATCTGTTCGAAGTGCGCCGATAATTTCCCATCCACTGTACTTACTGTCCAACCATCGTCCCAAAAACGAACGCCCGCGCGGCCTGCATTGATCATCGGTTCGATACAAATGACCAAACCTTCTTCCAATTTAGGACCAGCACCCCGTTTTCCATAATTGGGAACCTCCGGTTTTTCATGTAAGTGGTAACCAACGCCGTGTCCAACCAGCTCACGAACAATTCCGAATCCGAATTTGTTCACATACTCCTGCACAGCCGAAGAAATATCCCCAACACGTTTACCAGCCACCGCCTGTTCAACACCTTTGTACAATGATTCCTTTGTTACATCCAGTAATAACTGTGCCTCTTCAGAAATCTCCCCTACACCAAAAGTATAAGCGGAATCACTGATAAAGCCATTCAGATTGACACCACCATCGACCGAAACAAGATCTCCATCTTTAATTTCATAATCACTTGGAAAGCCGTGTACAATTTGATCGTTGACAGATATACACAAAGAATATGGAAATCCTTGATAATTTAAGAACGCAGGCGTCCCGCCGTTATCATGAATATACTCATAAGCTAATTTATCAAGAGATATAGTCTTTACCCCAGGTTTAATCACTTTTGCGATTTCACCAAGCAATTGCGAAAGCACATCTGCTGACTTCCGCAATTGCTCTATATCTTCTGCTGACTTATAAAATACTTTAGACATCTAAAGAAATTAAATTGCCGAATGATCCATTCCCTCAACAGACGCAGCCGAACGGCCTTTAATACGACCTGTTTTCATTAATCCATCATAATGACGCATCAATAAATGAGATTCGATCTGTTGCAAAGTATCCAACACCACACCTACTAAAATCAATAATGACGTACCACCGTAGAAGTGCGCAAATTGATTATTAATACCAAACAAACTTGCAATAGCAGGTAGAATAGCAATGATCGCTAAGAAAATTGCACCTGGAAATGTAATATTTGATATTACGCGGTCTATAAAATTACTAGTTTCCAATCCCGGTTTAATACCTGGTACAAATCCTCCGTTCTTCTTCATGTCATCCGACATCTGTTGTGGGTTCACCATAATCGCTGTATAGAAAAACGTAAATGCGATAATTAACACCGCAAATGTCACGTTGTATGCTACAGAAGTATAGTTACTCAACGAAGTCAAAAATTCCGACTGAAGATTTGGGAAGAACTGTCCCAAACTCATTGGCACAAACATGATTGCTTGCGCAAAAATGATAGGCATTACACCTGCAGCATTTACCTTTAAAGGTATATACTGACGTACTCCACCGACTTGCTTGTTTCCAACGATTTTCTTTGCGTATTGTACAGGAATCTTACGAACCCCTTGTACGATTAAGATCGTAAAGATCACAACAAAGAACAAAGCCACAAATTCAAGCAACAATGGAATTGGACCACCACCACCTTTCGCCATTCTAGAAACCCATTCCGCAGTGATACCACTTGGCAATTGAGCGATAATACCAGTCATGATGATCAAAGAAATACCATTACCGATACCTTTATCCGTAATTTTTTCCCCTAACCACATCACAAATAAAGTACCGCCTGTCAAAACTATGGCAGTCAGAATAGTGAATAATGGGTCAGCTATTGTCTTAGCACTTGGCTCGATCTGAGTACGTACATAAGCAAAAGCCTGAAGCAAAGTAATCCCTAATGTTAAATAGCGAGTAATCTGATTCATTTTTTGACGACCACTTTCCCCTTCTTTCTGCATCTTTTGGAAGTAAGGAACCGCGATGCCCAGCAATTGAACAACAATGGATGCCGAGATATATGGCATTACCCCTAAAGCAAAGATAGCCGAGCGAGAGAACGATCCCCCCGCGAACATATCCAATAAGCCCAATAAACCCTCTTTTTGACCAGAAGCCAAAGCGTGAGGATTTACACCTGGTAATACCACGTGACATCCAATACGGTAAATCAAAAGAAAAAGTAAGGTATTTAGAATACGCGTACGTAAATCATCGATTTTCCAAATATTGGTTAAGGTTGTGATTAGTTTCTTCATTTATTAAATTTTAACGATAGAACCGCCTGCAGCTTCGATAGCTTTTTGAGCAGAAGCAGTAAACGCGTGCGCTGTTACTTCAACTTTAGCTTTCAATTCACCGCGACCCAAGATTTTAACTTTGTCATTTTTAGACACTAAACCATGAGCTTTCAATGCGTCGAAATCTACAGCTGTCAAATTGTATTTCTCGATCAACGCTTGTAAAGTATCTAAGTTTACACCATTATACTCAACACGGTTGATGTTTTTGAAACCAAATTTAGGCACACGACGTTGCAAAGGCATCTGACCACCTTCGAAACCGATTTTCGTAGAGTGACCTGAACGAGAACCAGCACCTTTGTGACCACGCGTTGAAGTACCACCACGACCAGAACCAGTACCACGGCCAATACGTTTGCTACTTTTTACTGCACCTTTTGCAGGTTTTAAATTACTTAAGTTCATTTTTAAACTAAATTGTGCTAGCCCTTCGCTCTCACTAAACAGGTACTAGCGATTAAAAAATAATTATTATAAATACAAGTAATGGAAAGAGCCAAAAGGCCCTTTCCATATGCTAATATTAAATAGTTTCGATAGCTACTAAATGGTTTACTTTACGTACCATTCCAATAATTGATGGAGTAGCTTCAACTTCTACTGAGTGGTTGATTCTTTTCAAACCCAATGCCTCAATAGTTTTCTTTTGGCGCTCGCTTCTGTCGATAACGCTCTTTATCTGGGTGATTTTGATTTTTGCCATGATAATTAACCGTTAAATACTTTGTTTAAATCGACACCGCGGTGTTGTGCTACTGTATATGCATCACGCATGTTTGCTAAAGCAGTTACAGTTGCTTTTACCACGTTGTGTGGGTTAGAAGAACCTAATGATTTAGCCAATACGTCTTTGATACCAGCAGACTCCAATACGGCACGCATTGCACCACCTGCTAAAACTCCCGTACCGGCGATAGCTGGTTTAACCAAAACTGAACCACCAGAATATTTACCATATTGCTCATGAGGCACAGTACCTTTGATAATAGGAACTTTAACCAAATTTTTCTTTGCGTCGTCGATACCTTTAGTGATTGCCTCAGTTACCTCTTTAGCTTTACCTAAACCGTAACCAACGATACCGTTTTCATCACCTACTACAACAATTGCAGAGAAGCTGAAAGTACGACCACCTTTAGTAACTTTTGCTACACGTTGGATACTTACTAAGCGATCTTTTAATTCAATTTCGCTTGATTTTACTCTTTTTATATTGCTTAATGCCATTTCTTTCTATGATTAAAAGTCTAAACCGCCTTCGCGAGCACCTTCAGCCAAAGATTTGATACGGCCATGGTATAAGTACCCATTACGGTCAAAAACTACTTTATTAATACCTGCTGCTACTGCTTTCTCAGCAACCAATTTACCTACAGCTTTAGACTGTTCAACTTTGTTACCAGATGCAGTAAATTCTTTCGATAAACTAGATGCAGCAACTAATGTTTTACCTGCATTGTCATCAATGATTTGCGCATAGATACCTTTGTTACTTCTAAAAACCGATAAACGTGGACGTTCAGACGTTCCAGCAAGGTTTTTTCTGATTCCTTTTTTGATTCTCTCTCTACGAGATGCTTTTTGTCCTGCCATGATTATTATTTTTTAGCTGATTTACCTGCTTTTCTTCTCAATACTTCACCTTCAAACTTGATACCTTTTCCTTTGTAAGGTTCTGGTTTACGGAAGCCACGGATTTTAGCCGCTATCTGACCGATCAATTGTTTGTCAGCACACTCTAAAGTGATTGTAGGGTTTTTACCTTTGTCAGCAGTAGTTGATACTTTAACCTCGTTTGGCAATACAAAAACAATCTGGTGAGAGAAACCTAAAGTTAACTCTAATACATTACCAGTACTTGAAGCACGGTAACCTACACCGACTAACTCTTGCGTAGTTTTGTAACCTTCAGTCACACCGTGAACCATGTTAGCCAACAGGGAACGGTATAGACCGTGTAATGCTTTGTGTTTCTTTTGATCAGTTGGACGTGTTACAACAATATTGCCTTCTTCTTGAGCAATAGTGATGTCACGGTCAACTTGTTGTGTTAATTCGCCTTTAGGACCTTTTACTGAAACTAAGTTTTTGTCCGAAATAGTAACAGTTACCCCAGCAGGGATAGCGATAGGCGCTTTTCCAATTCTTGACATTTCTTTGTGCTTTTACCTAGATTAATAAACGTAACATAAAACTTCACCACCAACATTTTGAAGTCTAGCTTCTTTATCTGTCATTACACCTTTAGATGTTGACAAGATAGCAATACCTAAACCATTCAAAACACGAGGCATAGTATCAACGCTTGCATACTTTCTTAAACCAGGTTTACTCACACGTGTCAACGTACGAATAGCCGGAATTTTGCTAATTGGGTTATATTTCAATGCGATTTTGATCGTACCCTGTACGCCATTCTCATCGAATTTGTAATTAGCAATGTAACCTTTATCAAAAAGAACTTTAGTGATCTCTTTTTTTAGGTTCGATGCAGGAATTTCAACAACCCTGTGGTTGGCCTTGATGGCATTCCTTACTCGTGTAAGGTAATCCGCAATTGGATCTGTAGTCATTATATATGAAAATTTGTGACAGCGGTTTCCCTCCCAACCATTGGTATGGGACCTTCTATCTGTTAAACAATTTTAAAATGCAAAAACCCCGGCAATCCTCAGTTGAATTGCCCGGGCAAAATTAAGTATTTTTTTTTAATTACCAAGAAGCTTTTTTCACCCCTGGGATTTTGCCATCTAAAGCCATCTCACGGAAAGTTACACGAGAGATACCAAATTGACGCATATATCCTTTAGGACGGCCAGTCAATTTACAACGATTGTGTAAACGTACTGGAGAAGCATTTTTAGGTAATTTATCTAATGCAACGTAATCGCCAGCAGCTTTTAATTCTGCACGTTTTGCCGCATATTTAGCTACCAATTTAGCGCGTTTTACTTCGCGTGCTTTTAATCCTTCTTTAGCCATTGTTATTAGTATTTTGATTTTTAAATGGTAAACCGAATTGTTTCAACAATTCTAAAGCTTCAACATCATTTTGAGCAGAAGTCACGAAAGTGATATCCATACCTTGGATCTTGTTGATTTTGTCAATGTTGATCTCAGGGAAAATGATTTGTTCAGTGATACCTAAGTTATAGTTACCACGTCCGTCAAAACCTTTATCGTTGATACCGCGGAAGTCACGAATACGTGGAAGCGATACTGCTACTAAACGATCCAAGAATTCAAACATATTGTTGTCACGTAAAGTAACACGTGCCCCTACAGGCATACCTTTACGTAATTTAAAGTTTGAAATATCTTTTTTCGATTTTGTAGCAACAGCTTGTTGACCTGTGATTAAAGTCAACTCAGCGATAGCGTTATCGATTAATTTTTTGTCAGCTGTTGCAGCTCCTACGCCTTGTGAAACAACGATTTTCTCAAGTTTAGGAACCTGCATAATACTTTTATACTGAAATTTTTCTTGAAGTGCTTTACGGATTTCTTCCGCATATTTCACTTTTAATCTTGGTACGTAAGTCATTATTTAATTTCCTCCCCTGATTTTTTAGCGTAACGAACTAATTTACCATCTGCATTTAACTTACGACCTACACGTGTAGTTGCACCTGTTTTAGGATCGATAACAGCTAAATTAGAGATGTGAATACCAGCTTCTTTCTCAATGATACCACCATTAGGATTAGCTGCACTTGGTTTAGTGTGTTTTTTTACGATGTTAGCGCCCTCAACGATAGCTCTATTTTTATCCACTAAAACAGTTAATACTTTTCCTTGAACACCTTTAGAGTTACCAGCGATAACTTTCACTAAATCACCTTTTTTAATTTTGATTTTGTGCGTAGTTGTTTTTGTTTTCTGTGCCATAATTATAAAACCTCCGGTGCTAATGATACAATTTTCATGAACTGTTTCTCACGCAACTCTCTAGCAACAGGGCCAAAGATACGTGTACCACGTGGTTCATCATTATTATTTAATAATACAGCGGCGTTATCATCGAAACGGATATATGAACCATCTTTACGACGGATTTCCTTTTTCGTTCTAACGACTACTGCTTTAGAAACGGAACCTTTTTTCACGTTTCCTGAAGGCATAGCGCTTTTCACCGATACAACAATCTTATCTCCGATTGATGCATAACGCTTGCGCGTACCGCCCAATACACGGATTACTAAAACTTGTTTAGCACCGCTATTGTCAGCTACATTAAGTCTTGATTCTTGTTGTACCATGTTATTTAGCTCTTTCTATAATTTCAACTAATCTCCAGTTTTTTGTTTTACTCAGCGGACGAGTTTCCATAATTAATACCGTATCGCCGATACCGCAGGTATTAGTTTCGTCATGAGCTTTAAATTTAGTAGTTTTTTTAACGAACTTACCATAGATCGGGTGTTTCACTTTACGTTCCACTGATACCACGATAGATTTGTCCATCTTGTTGCTAACTACTAAGCCGATTCTTGTTTTTCTTAAATTTCTTTCCATTTCGACTTTAAATTTTACGCCTCAGAGGCTGTTTCATTTTTAGCTGCAGCTTTGCGTGCACTGATCTCTGTACTGATACGAGCGATAGTTCTGCGTGCTGCTTTGATCACGTTAGGGTTCTCAATAGCTGAAACAGCATGTGCAAATTTCAATTTTGTAAGGGCTGTTTTCTCTTCTACAAGACGAGCTTTTAAGTCCTCATTAGATAATTCTAAAATTTCTGAATTTTTCATGTTTTTTCAGTTGTTATTTGGGTTATCATCGCTTTATATATAGCGTTAGGGGTAACGGCCCTAACGCTTAAATGATGACATTACCAAGATTTTTATGCTTCAACGTAGTCTCTACGAATCACAAACTTAGTTTGAACCGGAAGTTTTTGAGCTGCAAGGCGTAAAGCTTCTTTGGCAATTTCCAAAGGCACACCTTCTGCTTCAAATAACATACGGCCTGGGCGTACTACTGCTACCCAGTATTCTGGAGCACCCTTACCTTTACCCATACGTACCTCTGCAGGTTTTTTCGTAACAGGTTTGTCAGGGAAAATACGAATCCAAACTTGACCTTCACGTTTCATATAACGTGTAACCGCAATACGAGCTGCCTCGATTTGACGACTAGTGATCCATGCTTGCTCCATTGTTTTGATACCGAAAGAACCGAAAGCTAACTCCGCTCCACGAGAAGCGTTACCTTTCATGCGGCCTTTCTGCATCTTTCTGAACTTCGTTCTTTTTGGCTGTAACATGTTCGTATACTTTTTAAATCTGCTTTTTCAGCAGGTTTTTGTTGTAATCTAAATAAACTCTATTAATCTTTTTTCGGACCACGGTTGCTTCCACCACGGTTGTTTCCACCACGATTATTTCCACCACGACCACCTTTGTTATTGCGGTTATCGCGACGATCGCCACCACCTTCGTGGTTGCCACGTGATTTTACACCAGATGCTTGACCAATGTTTGGAGATAAGTCACGTTTACCGTAAACCTCACCTTTACAGATCCAAACTTTGATACCAATTTTACCGTATGTAGTCAATGCTTCAGCTAAAGCGTAGTCGATATCAGCACGCAATGTGTGTAAAGGAGTTCTTCCTTCTTTGTATTGTTCAGTACGCGCCATTTCAGCACCACCTAAACGACCAGAACACATGATTTTGATACCTTCTGCACCCATACGCATGGTAGAAGCGATTGAAGTTTTCATTGCACGACGGAATGAAATACGTGCCTCTAATTGTTTAGCGACACCTTCAGCTACTAACTTAGCATCTAACTCAGGGCGTTTGATCTCGAAAATGTTGATTTGAACATCCTTTTTAGTCAGTTTTTTCAACTCTTCTTTGATCTTGTCAACTTCTTGACCACCTTTTCCGATAACGATACCTGGACGAGCAGTGTGAATTGTAACAGTGATACGTTTTAAAGTTCTTTCGATAACAACTTTAGCTACACCACCTTTTGCGATACGAACAGAAAGATATTTTCTGATTTTTTCGTCTTCAACTAATTTATCGGAATAGTTTTTACCTCCGAACCAGTTAGAATCCCAACCTTTGATGATTCCTAATCTGCTACCTATTGGATTTGCTTTTTGTCCCATTTCTCAATAAATTAGTTTTGTTCAACGTTTAATTTGCTATCAACTACCAACGTAACGTGATTTGAACGTTTACGAACTCTGTATCCGCGACCTTGAGGAGCTGGACGTAATCTTTTCAATTGACGACCGCCACCTACTGATACTTCTTTTACAATTAGTTCGCTTTCTTCCACTGATTTACCTTCATTTTTGGCTTCCCAGTTTTTGATTGCAGATAATAATAATTTTTCTACACGAGCAGCAGCTTCTTTACTTGAGTGTTTCAAAATGTATAAAGCATTTTCAACACGTTGACCACGAATTAAGTCTACCACTAAACGCATCTTACGAGGCGAAGTAGGGCAGTTCAATAATTTGGCATCCGAAGCTCCTCCTTGTTGAGCTTTCTCTTGCTCTTTGCGTTGTCTAATTAAGACAGACTTTTTAAGTTTTTTTGTTGCTTCCATTACCTATTATTTTTTCTTTTCTGCGTGGCCTCTGAATGTACGCGTAGGCGCGAATTCACCAAGCTTGTGACCTACCATATTTTCTGTTACATAAACAGGGATAAATTTATTCCCGTTGTGCACTGCGAAGGTATGGCCAACAAAATCAGGTGAAATCATTGATCTACGAGACCATGTTTTGATAACTGACTTCTTGTTAGTTTCATTCATAGAAAGAACTTTTCTTTCTAAGTTGTGATCGATATAAGGACCTTTTTTAATTGAACGAGCCATTATTTTTTCCTTCTCTCAATGATGTAACGATTCGATGTTTTCTTCTTGTAACGTGTTTTGAAGCCTTTAGCTAATACACCTGTACGTGAGCGTGGGTGACCTCCTGAAGTACGGCCTTCACCACCACCCATAGGGTGATCTACTGGGTTCATCGCAACACCACGAACTCTTGGACGACGACCTAACCAACGTTTGCGACCTGCTTTACCTAACACTTGGTTAGATCTCTCATGGTTCGATACAGAACCAATTGTAGCAACACAAGTCAATAAGATCATACGTGTTTCGCTCGAAGGTAATTTGATGATGGCATATTTACCATCACGAGCAGACAATTGAGCATAAGTACCAGCCGAACGAGCAATTGAACCTCCTTGACCAGGATTTAATTCAATGTTGTGGATGATAGAACCCAATGGAATGTTTGCTAATGGTAATGTATTACCAACTTCTGGGGCAACTTTATCACCTGCAATTACAGTTTGACCAACTTCTAAACCAGCTGGAGCAAGGATGTAACGTTTTTCACCATCAGCGTAATGCAACAAGGCAATACGAGCAGTACGATTCGGATCGTACTCGATAGTAGCTACTTTTGCAGGGATATCTTTTTTATCGCGTTTGAAATCAATTAATCGGTATACTTTTTTATGTCCCCCACCGAGATAACGCATAGTCATTTTACCGGAGTTATTACGACCGCCTGATTTCTTGTTGATTTTAACTACTAACGATTTTTCAGGAACGTTTGTAGTAACATCAGAGTAGTCTGCGCCTACTCTAAAACGAGTACCAGGGGTTACCGGTTTGAATCTTTTAACTGCCATTTTGTATTATATAGTACTGTAAAAGTCAATAGTTTCGCCGTCTTTAATAGTAATGACAGCCTTTTTATACTTAGGAGCTCTACCAGATACGAAACCTGCTTTTGTGTAACGGCTTTTTGCTTTACCAGCTACTACTGCAGTATTTACAGCAAGAACTGTAACACCAAACATAGCCTCAACAGCTGCTTTAATCTGGATTTTGTTTGCTCTGTGATCTACTTTGAAAGCGTAACGGTTTAATTTTTCCGTTAACATAGAAGCTTTCTCAGTCAAGATAGGTTTTTTAATAATGTCCATATTACTTAGCTAATGCTTCCTCCAAAGATTTAACAGAATCTGTAGTCAACAATAATTTTGTTGCGTTCAATACATCATATGTATTTAAATCAGATGCAACAATAACTTTTGCTTTTTTCAAGTTTCTGCTTGATTTATAAACAATTTCATCGTAAGCTGGCAATACCAACAATGTTTTCTCATCAGCTACATTCAACGCATTGATTAAAGCAACATAGTTTTTAGTTTTGATAGCATCGAATTTTACTTCATCCAATACCACAATGTTATTATCTTTTGCTTTGTAAGACAACGCTGATTTACGTGCTACTTGTTTCAATTTTTTGTTCAATTTGAACGAGTAGTCACGAGGTTGAGGACCGAATACACGACCACCACCGTTAAACAATGGAGATTTGATAGAACCCGCACGAGCACCACCAGTACCTTTTTGTTTGTGTAATTTACGAGTAGAACCCGCGATTTCGTTACGTTGTTTAGATTTGTGAGTTCCTTGGCGTTGGTTCGCTAAGTATTGTTTCACATCCAAATAGATCGCATGATCGTTAGGCTCTAACCCAAATACCGACTCAGGAAGTTGCACCTTGGCACCTGTTTCTTTACCTGATAAATTTAAAACTTTAACTTCCATCTCTACTATTTGTCTACGATTACATAAGAACCTTTAGCTCCTGGAATGGAACCACTAACAACGATAAGGTTTTGCTCAGCGTAAACTTTCAACACCTGTAAGTTTTGAACTTTAACTCTGTCACCACCTGTACGACCAGCCATGCGCATACCTTTGAATACGCGTGAAGGCCATGATGAAGCACCTAATGAACCTGGAGCACGTAATCTGTTATGCTGACCGTGAGTCGCACCACCTACACCACCAAATCCATGACGTTTCATGACACCTTGGAAACCTTTACCTTTTGAAGTACCGACTACATCTACGTACTCGCCTTCTTCAAAAAGAGTAACGTCAACTACGTCACCAAGTTGTTTTGCATCTGGGAAAGTTTTAAACTCTACCAACTTACGCTTAGGCGTTGTGTTTGCTTTCGCAAAGTGCCCTTTCAAAGGAGCTGTCGTGTTTTTCTCCTTAGCTTCGTCGAAACCAAGTTGAATTGCCGAGTAGCCATCCTTTTCTTCCGTACGTATCTGCGTAACCACGCACGGCCCGGCCTGAATCACTGTACAAGGAATATTTTTCCCATCAGCGTTAAACAGGCTCGTCATTCCTACTTTTTTTCCAATAATACCTGACATGTTGTAAATTAATTAATTAAAAGTCCTTCGAAGCAGTAGGGCTTCGCTCAAGACATACTATTCCCATTAAGGGACTGCAAAGTTACAAACATTTTTATAACTGTCAAATAATTAGTGAATTATTTTTTTATTTTCTAGATCTCCTCTTCATCCAACCCAAATTTCCGAATAATACCTATCCAGCTCTCCGCTCCGACTAAATCAGATGCGGAAAAATAAAAATACATTTCTTTATTTCTACTGCCATACAGCTGTCACAGACCGCTGTAATTTTGAATTGTCATACAGCGCGAGATGCGATGTAAAAATCTTTAAAAACTTATCATACAATGATTATGAAAACAGACATCATTTCCAAACACGAACTACTTGCACATTGGTTGGGCCACCGAACTTTGACGAGACAAACCATTGAAAAATTCCCTGAAGAAGAATTGTTCAATTATAAGGTTGAAGGCATGCGAACTTTCGCAGACATGACTAAGGAACTATTAGGAATCGCTGTTCCGGGACTCCAGGAAATTGTGAACAACAAAAGTGGTGAACTCAATGAAAATTTAGGCTACTCAAGCAAAGCACAATTACTTCAGGCATGGGATGAAGCAACCCCTCAGATTACCGAACTATTTAATAAGATTTCGGAAGAACGATTTGCAGAAGAATTCAACTTATTTGGACAATATAAATCGCCAGTCATTCACAGTATTTTATATTTTATCGACAATGAGATCCATCATCGCGGACAGGCATTTGTCTATTTACGTTTACTGGGTATCCAACCACCATTTTTCTGGGAAAGAGGCTAATACCTGATACCGGCAACGGCAGTTTTATCCTAAAGTGGATCAAAACTTTTTTAATACAATTACAGTCTAACTTGTTCGGCATCCTTCCTTTCAGCCGAACAGGTTTTTCCTTTGCTATAGCATGGGCCCCTTAATTCCTTCGTTTTCGGCTAAACTTGCTCCAAAGCAGCCGAAAGCAAACGCTTCACCGCTTCTTTTAGTGATTCAGGCTCAATAATCCTACCTTTATCGGCAAACATCAGATACCAGCGTGCAAAACCATTCTCCATATTTATACTTTCAAAATGCATCTCCACGTAGTTATCCGCAACGATTTCCTTTTGGAAGCCAAAATAGTGGCGGTCCCATTCCATGTAGCGGGCCATATCCTTGTCCACCTGTATAATGACTTTCGTTGTAGGCACTTCGTGGCGCTTATTCAGAAAATAAGAGAGTTCGGGATGCTCATTTGCAAAATCATCGGCAAGTATTCTGATGTTGTTTATTCTGTCCAGACGGAATTGCCTATAATCATTCCTTAGCTTACAAAAAGCAAGAATATACCAAAACTTACTTTCCACAAAAATACCAACGGCTTCGATCTCGCGTCTTTCCGGCGTTTTATCGGATGGTTTGGAATAATAGATTTCAACACATTTTTTTGCAGCGATGCTTTCAATCAGAATATTGGTACCATGGGTCAACTTTTCATTGAACTGATGGCGTCCGCCCCGAACGAGAAAGTTGTCTCCAACCAGTGCAACTTGCTCCTTTTCATTCCCCCTTAAGATGGCTTTCATTTTCAGCAGTGCGGTGGCAAAATGGTGAGCTAGGTTCCGATCCGTATATTTCTCGACCAATTTCTCTGCTGCAACAAAACTCAACGCCTCTTCCCTTGTAAACTGCAGGGGCGGCATCTTATAGCCCTCCACTAAAGAGTATCCACTTCCAGCTTCACCATAAATTGGTATTCCGGCCTGCATTAAAGAACGGATATCACGGTAAATTGTTCGTTGGCTCACTTCATAGCGTTTTGCCAATGCCGCCGCTGTCACAACAGGCTTGGCCTGTAAATGCATGTAAATAGCGAGTATACGATCAAATCTTTTCTGGATATCCGTCATCGGGATAAAGGTACAAAAAGCCTAAATCAATTACGAATTCAGCATCTACACCTATATAACCCCACAATAAATGGAATTCGAAAAGTCGCCTTCAAGTGTATCCCATATGTTAACATAAACATGGAGATCACCTGTTTTTCTGCTTATCTCCTCAAATTGCAATGAACAGGAGCCCTGATTTACTTTTGCAATGGAGGTTCTCAAATGCGACTCGGTATCGAATCCTATGAGTCCCAGATTGATTTTATATATACTGCTTTTATATTGATCATCTACAGTCCAGCTAAGATCAATCCGATCGCCATCCAAGCTTACTTGACAGTTGGCTAATGGGGTAAGCGGACCTGAAAATAGCAACAGCTTTTCAGGGTTAATGAAAGGCTTATTCTCGGCATCCAGTTCAAGAGTCTCTTTAAAAATGTGGCGCTGTGCCAATTGGAAAGCTCCTACACGACTTCCTTTTTCCGCTAGCGATTGATAACCAAACTCAAGAATTCTTTTATTCCATGAGGCAAACTTACCTGCAACTTTCTGTTTTTCTCTATTTAGAAGTTCGGCCTCACTGGGTGGAGACGTTCGTTTTCTTTTGCCACCGCGTATGATATTTTGGCCATTCAATAGATAAGCACTCACAGAACCAAATTTCCCAACAATAGGGCCGTTCGGACCATTTTGTAAAATTGCCATAATGTTTCTCTCCTCAGTTTATAATGGTATATAACTTATTACCAAGTTAATATCAAATTCTCTATTAACAGAGGAGTAACACTATTATTACAAGGATATAGCAGGGGGTTAACAGGGGTAATACCCCTGTTAACCCCCTGCTAACCCCGAGTTATTCCCCTGTAATTACCCTGTTAATATAGGAATTGGTATTATATAGGTGTTTATTTATATACTAGACGAAGCAAATTATTTTTAACAGGGAATACGATAAAATGACTAAGCTCGTATACTTCACTTTTTCCACATGATGTTAATAACTTTGTTGAAAACTCAAAAAACCTCCCGATACTGCTTGATTACCTTTTCTCCACGAAGCAATTTGGTCATACCACACCAATGCCGCTACATAATAGCAATCAGGACAGGTTAAAGGCACATCAACCTTTGTTTTATGCGTTCATTTAGATAAATTGACTAAAGATGTTCAACCACCAGCGAAGATGTCTTATCGTTAAAGTTTAGGATTGACAGATCAATAGCATGCCCTGTTAACAGCACAGAATTTCCTGTAAAATCTCCATTCTCATAGAGTGTGACTTTAAAACCATTTGGAACGCTGATACTGCTTAATTGGTCATTCGCAATACCCAATCCTTGCAAATCAGTAAGGCTGTAGTTTCCAACGCTAAGCTGTTTATACCAGCCACGGAAAGGAGTATCACCATATAATGTCACATTTGCCGCAGTCGAAGCACTTAACGATGGCCCAAAAGAATTAATATAGTAACGCAAATCAGTATATCTGGTGAAACTAGGATTTAACTTTCTCAGGAAACCGAACATCTCGTTCTTCATAATCGCAGCCATCTGGACAAAAGCATAACTGGATCCTGCCGCATTAAATGGCTTATTATAATCGGCTCTAGTTTTATCGGGAGCCCATTCTGTATTGACAAACTCAAGATGAATATTATTGGCAGGGTCCATTACATAAGGCGACATAAACGAAACCGCATCAGCAATAGATCCTCCAAGCACAGGGCTGTCATTGGAATTGATGCGCAAATTTACCCATTTTGTCGCACGGTGATTAACCAAACTGTCAACCGTAGCACGCCCCCGTTTAATATACAGGGTACGGCCAATCTGTCCCATAAATTCCATATCATAAACATGGTAGGCAAATGCATCACGCCCTAGAAAATCCACGCTTGCGCCATCAGCGCGGTAGTTTTTATTATGATGAGTACTAAAATCTGAAGTCGCTTGGTTAATAAGCGTTCCGTCATTCAGTATATAAGCGATATCAATCATCAGAAGGTTTCGGATAGTTTCCCAATTATTTGTTCTGACCGATTGAGTTTTGTAAAAGTTATATCTTGTATGTAACCAATTGTCGATCGTCGTCCTACTATTAGCATCAATTTTTGCACGAATAAGTGAATATCCGGTAAAAAATGGAAGATATATACTTTCATCAGGCGTCTGGCTTATTGCTACATTAATGGTTGCCCAAGAAAGGAGGAATTCCTTCGCCTTATCAACATATTGCCCCGCGTTTGACTGCTCCTGAAACAAAAAATATTGTAGGGCCAACGAATACACTTTAGCTGCATCAGTCTGTACTTTGTTTTTGCCATCGGGATCTGAAATTTTTGCAACCGGAGTAGGAATTGCATTTAATGCATCATTTGCTTTGACGGTAACTTGATTGTTAATTAGTGTTTGAGCGGCAGATGATGTTGTGAGATCAAGCTTGATCGAGTCAAAGCTAATTTTATCCATGACTAGGTTGTCATAAAAGTTTGACACTGATGCTGTGTAATTAATTTTCAACTTTGGTCGAAGTCCCACATCCTGTGCTTCTTTAGATTGAAAGTCAGAATAAAATGAAGTAGAGCCGGTGATTTTTCGCTGTGCGACAATCTTAATGGACAATTTTCTGTCCGAATCCAAAGCTGCTTGAAGCACAGAGACGGGAATATCAAAATAGACAATTCCATTTGTAACTTTCAGTTTTCCATTGATCTCTCCAAGCTTTTCCCCTGTGGCTGGCGCATTATTCCAATTGATCGTTTTCTCACCCCAATCTTTTTCCAAGGTTGTGTAGTAAAGCCACTTGGCATTTGCTGTATCCGCAGCACTAGCCACCCCTCCAGCCAATTCAATCCGTACCGACTGGACACTAGTAATATTGCTGGGCAATGCGGTCAGATCAAAACGCAGATAAATATCTCTTCGATAACCTGAGGCGTCATCTTTGGCAATCAGCCAACTATTATCACCATAATTTGTACTGGCATTGGCCCCATCCTGAACATACGCATCTGCCGCAGGCAAAAGGCTGACCTCATTTGCGGAATCAAAAGTAGCCGCTTTTTTTTGCAGCTGAGCAATAGAGCTTTCCAGCTTCAGCATATCCTTATGACAGGCCATCATTGCCGAAAGTGTACTCATCAATGCGACTGCAATGAATCTGAGTTTACTGTTTGTTGTTCTCATTCTTTGTTAGATTTATGATATTGGTAATTTATAATTGGAACAATATGCCTTTAATACATCCGGGAGATGTAGATCATATTGTTTATCTATCGCTACTAACGGAACAACCCTGAACAAGAGATTGTTCCAATGAAAATTTTCTTTGGTTATTCTTTGATTGGAATAGCAATATTCCAAGATTTTTTTCCTTTATCAAATCCTCCCGGTCCATCCATCGTTGCGAAAAACATACAAATAGGTTTACCTTTTTCAAAGAGAACAAATGGCCGTTCCAGCTGCCCCATGGTAATCTTCTGACCATCTTCGAATGTTAATGTTCGTGAATACGCCTTTTTTGTCGTATCCATTTTCCATTTGATCCCATCCGAGGAGTGAAAAAGTACACCAGCATGATGTTCTCCTGTCATCTTACTGGACATATCTTTCATTAAAAGATGTAATCCCTGTTTATCTTCCCAAAGGAATGGGTCCTCAAATTCACTATATTCTTCATTACTAAATAACGGCAAATCATTATTGAGTACTGTAAATTTATCGTAAATAGACTTTGCATAGGCAATACCTATCCTTTGCTCGCTCTGAAATGGATAGGTCTTTCCATAGCTACGTCCTTTAAAAACGATAAGAACAGAGCCATCTTTCCGGATCAAAGGAGCCGGGTTGGATGTTAAAAAACTATAAAAAGTATTTGGTTTGGTATCCAGTATAGGCGCATCATATCTTGTCCATGGGCCAGTGATTGCATCTGCTGTTGCTATACCAATACGTTTATTGGATCGTCCGACGGTTGCATACGGAGAGTTTAATGTTAACTGCTCCGCTGATGAAGGATCATCAAAAGGATGCGTTGATCCCATGTAGAAAAGAACATATTTATTGCCATATTTCGTTATGCTTGGATTATGCGTCGATCTTCCATCCCAATATTGAGCCCCTCTAGCAGGCAGTACAACTTCTTTAAACCGATAGGGACCCTCGGGTTTCTCTGCCTCTGCGCGAACGATTTCCGATGCTACCATCCATGTCGGATGAAACGGAAATTTCTTTGGCCAACGAGAAGCAAACATTTGATACATTCCCTTATCATCTTTGATCACCGAGCCGCACCACACCCAATAATCTTTCATCGAAAAACCACTGTCGTATTTGACCCTGGCAACTTTACCATAGAAAGGATTAGTCTGCTGTCCGAATGCGAATAAAACATTTACACATACAAGCATACAAATAAAGATTGCTGTATATAATAATCGACCAGTAATATGTTTTTGGTTCATGATCTCTTGTTGCCTGATAAAACATTCTTTCTAAAACTTACTGTATTCAAGAGAGTCATCATCTTGCCTTTAAAACAAAAAATCCTTTATGCTTCAAAGGCAAGTCTGATAGTTTCTATGGCTTGATTACCTTTTCTCCACGGAGCAATCGATCATACCGCACCAATGCCTCTACATAATAGTAATCGGCATAGGTTAAAGGCACATCAACCTCTGTTTTATGGGGGATTGAACCAACACTATGTTTCAAGATATAGCCACCTGCTTCTTTAAAATCTGCTTTGTACGGTTTAGACGATAATGAACGTAACATCTGCTCAGCTTTCGAGATATACAGCTGGCTTTCACCTCCTGTTGTGTATTGTGCCAGTTCCAACAAAGCCGAAGCGGTCACCGAAGCTGTCGATACATCACGAAGATCTTTCTGACCATAATATTTACTATCCGGAGTAAGTTTGTTCTGGTCCATATCCCAATAAGGGATCAGATCCTTTGGAAGATTGGGATGGTTCAGATAAAACTGTGCAATATGTCGAGCTTGTTCCAAATATTTCTTGTCGCCGGTCTCGCGGTACATCATCGTATAACCATACAATCCCCAAGACTGTCCCCTAGCCCATGCAGATTCGTCAAAAGCACCTTGGGCAGTCTTTCTCGAAATAATACTTCCATCTTGCGGATTGTAATCCACGACATGGTAGGAACTATAATCTTTTCGATAGTGGTTTACCATCGTCGTATTGGCATGTTGCACCGCAATATCACGATAACGCTTATCACCTGTCATTTTGGAGACTTCCGTCAGAAACTCCAGGTTCATCATATTGTCGATGATTACCGGATAAGTCCAAGGCTGGCCATCCCAGTTTTTTCCACCGTCCCATGATCGAATCGTTTTCGGTGCTTCATGGAAACGTGTTGCCAAAGATGCTGCTCCAGTACTTAAAATTTCTTTATAGGATGTCGAATCCCCTGTCAAGCGCAATGCATTACCAAAGCTGCAGTACAACATAAAGCCCAAATCATGTGTTCCCTTGTTGTTCTTCTCCTTCTCGAGTTCTTTTAATTTGCTTTTTGCTTCCATCAAAAGCTTTTCATCCTTGGTATACTCGTATAAGTATAACACTGTACCGGGATAAAACCCAGAGCACCACCAACTTGAACCCCAATTTACATATTTACCATCTTTATAGGTTGTAGGCATATCCGATTCACCGATCGATGCTGCAAGGTAGGCAATTTGTTTATGTGCATCTTCTAAATTGGTACGGACAAATTCTTTGTCAAGCCCCAATTTCACTGACCCTATGTTTCGCTGACTGGAACAGGAAATTCCCTGCATGCCTAGCCCGATCATTAAAGCTCCCGTAATATAGTGTTGTATCTTCATTTTATCCAATCCTTAATCTTTTGCTTTTTTATTCTTTTTTCGTTTAATAACTTACATAATAGTCCTTGGGAAATTGCTCAGCATTCCAGCATTTTTGGGAAGTCCATGGTTGCGGGGCACAGGTCCAGAACTCATCGTCTGCCGGTAATCCCAAAGGCAAGAATGACAGGGAGGCCACATACATCGAACCTGCGTTTGTATAGTAATCTGCGAGATTGGATTGTTTGTCACCTACCACTCCCATACGCAGCCATCCTGAGGGTGCAAATGTCTTGTCAATATAAATATGTCGAAGTATCGTGGTCAATGCAGCCCTAACCTGTCCCTTTGAGATATCTTCGGGTAGCTTATTTTCTAAGGCAACTGTTGCTAGCGGCTGGAATGCGGCATTTTTATAAGTTGAGGAGCGTCCAACAACGACATAATGACCTTCCGGAGAGATCATGCGTTCTAGGTGATGCGCATAACGCTGCATTCGTTTATAGGCTCGCTCATACATTTCCTTGTATTTTCCTCCCGCTGAAATGTTATGACGCAGTGACTCCACCTGCATACAATGGATCACATAACCATTGTAGTGGTCAAAACTAAAATGGACACCATCACTATACCAGCCATCCCCCACATACCATTCCTGATCAAATTTATTGACCGCATAATCGATCTTTTCCCGTGCACATTCCTCTCCTATGCTGTAAAGAAATGTTTCTGTCATTGCCGCAAAAAGCAGCCAATTACTTTCATTGGGCTTGATCTTCCGTAGCAGTTTAAACTCTTCGACGACTCTTCTCTTTGTCGTTGGGTCCAATGGTTCCCATAAAGCTTTTGGGGCTCTCAGAAAAGCCAGTGCAAGATGCGCTGCATCCACAAGGGTCTGAGATGAAGGTCCTCGCCAAGTAAAATAATCCGGAGATTTTGGATCTACACCATACTTTATCCCCAGTAGCGCCTGGTCGCGTAATTGCTTGCGTAATTTACCTTCCTCAGTTGCATCATCCGCTAATGCCAGCCAAGGTGCCATTCCAGCCAACAAACGCCCAAAGGCTTCCAGGTATCCAACGCCGGGATCCCTACTATCAAAAGTCGGGCTCACCTCCATCGGCATATTTTTACGCCATTGCTGTTTACTGATATTGCTCAATATGGGAGCTGCCATCTTGTGTAAGATAGATACCCAATAAGCCCGGTCATTTTCGGTAGAATTTCTTTTATCGTCTAAACTGATTGCCTTTGCTTCCACTGGTAAAGACGCCGTTAATACACCAACGCCAGCTCCGCCTAACAATTTTAATAGGAATCTTCTCTTCATCGATAATGGTTTATAAATTAATGTGAGCTAATTAACGCTACACAAAACATTAAAAATCTTTATTTTACGTTATAAAAGCAAGCAAAAAGAAATCAATCGCTCCAGCAAACGATTGCATAAGCGATTGATAACAACTTTTTTACGTGAAAGCGTTATACCAACTCTCCTACCAGCCCGTATTTTGCGTCAAGCTTGTATTTCGTTGTCTTTCTACTTCAGGAATTGGCCAGGTCAACAATTGATCACCCAGATAGGTGTATTTATCGACAATTGCTCCCCAAGGTTGCTTATTGCCCGCATTTCCGTTAAAAACTTGGTCTTTCCAAGATTTCCATCGCAATTCATCGAAATAGATAACACCCTCACCGAAAAGCTCCCTTCTACGTTCATTACGGATACGGCTCGTCAAATCAGCTTTATCCTTCACAGTCGTAGCAACCGAACTGTTCAATAATCCAACTCCTGCTCTGCCCCGGACCTCATTCACCTTATCTACAGCTGGGGCCGTTTGTCCCTTTTCATTTAGTGCCTCAGCCCACAATAAAAGAACATCTGCATATCGTATCACCGGATAATCTATATCTCCAGCGACCCGGCTCGGAATAGGTGGCTTTCCACCTTCATAGACAAACTTACGTGGAATGTAAAAGAATTGGCTCTCCATATCGGTTCTTAAATCAAAGACATTGCCCAACTGCTCGACATGCGGCCATCTGGAGGTGAATGTCTGATCGGCGGAACCATTCATCCCCACAAAAGTTGAATAGGGTAGAATAACGTTTGCACTTAAACGCGGATCCCGGTTATCGTAAGCCTTTTTTAAGCGTTCTTCATTACCATTATTTAAATACAATCCGAAATCGAGCCCCTTAGAAACCAAATCATTGTATTTAGCTGGCTTCTTGTTATCATTTGCAACTTTCTCTACATTATTTCTGACAAAATAGATTTCTCTCTTTTCGGGTGCCATGGCACTATAACCAGGGATTACATCATCCCAGTTAAATTTACTGCCATCCTTATTTTCATACAGATCTACAAAATCAGGACTAACCATATAAGTATCCCAATTGGAACCAAATGCTGAACGGCTACCGAAGTAAAACTGCATGGTTGAACCATAATTGTCCAAAGCAATGTTCTGAATAGAGAAAATCATTTCATCAGACTTCTCATTCGCTGCGGTAAATAAAGCTTTGTAATTAGGGAACAGTTGATGTCCTGCATCCTTAACTGCCTGAAAATCCGCAATGGCCTTATCCCAATCCTGGAGATACATATAAACTTTTCCACGGAGTGCATAGGCTGCAGACTTCGAAATCCGACCAAAATTCTTATCTCCCGCTGGGAATTTCGTTGGCAGATTGGCCTCAGCTATACAATCTGTCAGATCTTTAATAATAAAGTCCCAAACTTCTTTTTCCGTATTTCTAGGTTTAGTAGCCTCATTAAATTTGATCGGTGCGTCATAAATAGGTACACCCCGATAAAGTTGATTTAGTCTATAATAGTAAAAAGCCCGTAAAAATTTCACTTCCGCGAGCAAACGCGCTTTTTTCTCTGGAGCCGAAGGTGAAATATTACTGATTCCATAGATCGCATCATTGGCGCGATGCACACTTTCATAAAGCTCTTTCCAGACATCTGCAAAAAGCGATGTCGACGTATTGGCCGTTGCATTTAATAATACGTCACCTCCTCTGGGGATCAGCGTATTGGAAAGACGGTCATATTGATAGAGTTCTCTATTATTTGTACCACCAGTTGCATATCCAAAGCGTAAGGCCTGATACACACCATTTACCCCAAGATCGGTATAATTATCTGTCGTCCACATCTTATCCTCTGGCACCTGTGTATTAGATGTGATATCCAATAAATCCTTTTTACAAGATCCTAGTGTGCCTAAGAGAATCGCAAGCGCAGATACACGCCAAGTATATTTTTTACAATATGTAAATACATTTTTTATCTCTATATCTAATATTTTCTTCATGTCTTTTTAGTATTAAAATCCAACATTCAACCCAAATGCATATTGTTTCATCGTTGGATATTTAGCGCCCGCCCCGATTTCTGGATCAGCACCAGGGAATTTCGTAAACATCAATAGGTTCTCACCAGAGAAGTAAACACGCAGATTACGTACATGCAGTCGTTCCGTCAGTTTACTATTGAAAGTATAGCCTATTTGTAGGTTTCTCAATTTGATAAAATCTGCTTTGTAGAGGTAATAATCGTTAGCCGCATTATTGATGGATTCACCGTTATATTTCAGGCGTGCATAAGATCCAGTGATATTCGTACGAGGATCACTCGGATTTGCCGGATCATAAAAATAATGATCATCTGCTACACGTTTTGAGATACCATTTCCATCACGGACAATATTGTTGCTATACCCCTCATCGTTCCAATAATATTGTAAATTTCCTTCACCGGACCATAACATATTTAGGTCAAAACCTTTATATGCAAACCCAAGATTAAGACCATAAATATATTTGGGAATATTGGATGTTCCAGTAAAGTCTAGATCATTCTCATTGCCATATATCTTGTCTCCATTTAAATCTGCATAAAGAAAATCTCCATAATACAATTGTTCTTTACCCAAGGTATTTACAGGCGAAAAACTATAACCTGCGGCCTTCATATCCTGTACCCATTTATAATCAGCTTCGGTACGAATCATACCGTCACGAGGTCCTCCATTCGGATTGACTGCGCCACCGCCCAAATAATAGCTACCATCTCCTTTATAACGTTGTCTGACATAATATTCTTGATACATATGCCCTTCCAAATTTCGTTGGTTTGTACCCACCGCATTGGAAACCTGTCCAATATTGGTACTATAGACACTTGTACCATTGACATCATTCCAGCCCCTGTTCAGTTGACCTTTAAGTTTCGTTATTCTGTTTTTATTGTAGGCAAAATTACCGCCGATATTATAGCTGACTTCCCCAATTTTGTCTTTCCATGTCAAATTTAGCTCTATCCCACTATTGCGCATCGAGGCTGAGTTGACAATGGGAGGAGCTGTTGTACCGGCAGCTAATGGCAACTGATCCGGAACTAGAATTCCTGAAGTCAATTTGTTGTAGTAATTCAACTCCACATAGGCCTTTTTTTGGAATGTCGAAAATTCCAGACCGGCTTCCTTATTCTCACTTTCCTCCCAAGCTAATAACCTATTTCCAAATCTGCTAAGCTCTAGGCCTCCAACCTGTGACCCACCAAAAGAATAACCCGCGTTACCGAAGAAAGCAAGTGCTGGAAAATAGTTTTCATTGTTCGGATCACCATTGTTCCGGTCATTCCCTAATTTACCCCAGGATCCACGTAGTTTGACATTTTGCACATAAGGTTCAAGCCCTTTCATAAATGACTCTTTGGAGAGCAACCATCCCAAACCAACGGACGGGAAATAACCAACTTGCTTATCCTTTCCGAATTTAGAGGAAGCATCTCGGCGTAAATTCAATTCAACCAGATATTTTCCATCAAAATCATAGTTTACGCGACCAAAGAAAGAACGCATACCAGTCTGATATTCATTACCGTCAATGCTGTTCATCTCATTTGCAGTACCGATATTGGAAATTGTTGGATCGATAACACCTCTTTTCGAGGCAGAAAATGTGTACCATTTTGTTTGGAACTCATTATGCCCTAGCAATGCACCAATATTATGCTTGCCAATACTTGTTTCATAGCGGAGTACATTATCAAATGTAAGTGTACGGAGATTCTCATACCCTTGAGATAATGTTAATGTACTAGCTACACCCGCAGGATAAACGATTTGATTGGTCTCAAAACTGTATTTATCGACCGGGATTGAACTACCTGTTTGTTCACGCGAACGCATTTGATAGTTAAACTTGGTTTCGAAAGTCAAGCCCTTGATGATCTTTAGATTGGCAAAAATGGTTGAGTTAAAATTTGAAACTTTATCCATTCCCTGAGGCTCATACAAATATTGCATCAGATTGTTCAATTGCACCGACTCTTCCGCTGCTACAGCTCCACCAAATCGACCATCGTACATGGGATATACCCCTGGTGTAGACTGTCTTAAGAAATTATATAAATTATCAACGCTAGCTTTTTTCCGATCTTCGGTTGACGCAAACATATTCGTACCGACAGTCAACCTATCCCCAATCTTGGTACTTATATTCGTTCTCAATTCATATTTTTTTGCCCCTGTATTTTTCATAATCCCAGGATTATCAAACATCCTTCCCGAAAGCATATAATTTGTCGATTCAGAACCTCCAGTTGCAGAAACATTATGACTTTGGATCCAGGCAGAATTATAAATCCAATCCGTCCAGTCGGTATTTGGGTAAGCTATATAATTTGGTAAGCCAGACGCCGCCATTATACCATTTGGATCTGCATTAGCCTTTCGCCAAAGGTCAATTGTAGATTCGGCATATTTGGCCGGTTTACCTAAATTGAACGTTCCCTCATTCATTAACTCCATGTGACGTACATAGTCAGACACAAACTCCGGCGTACCCATAGGTTTGGTTCGAGAAAGGATACCTGAATAGTTCAATTGTGTTTTCTGGTTTGCTTTTCCTTTCTTAGTCGTGATCAAAATAACACCATTGCCGGCACGGGTACCATAGATTGAAGCCGAAGATGCATCTTTTAGAACTGAGATCGTCTCAATATCATTTGGATTTACAGCATCCATTGTTCCCACAATCCCGTCAATCACAACAAGTGCCTCCGAATTGTTCAATGAACCAACCCCACGTACGCGAATAGTGGCACCATCACTGCCAGGTCTACCTGTACTTTGTTTAACCTGTACACCAGCTGCAACACCACTTAGTGCAGTAGAAACATTCGTCACCGGTCGATTCTCTATTTGCTTTGCATCAATCGTACTTACAGATCCTAACAATTTCTCCTTTTTTTGCTTTCCATACCCAACCACGACGACTTCGTCAATGACAGCACTCATTCCATCCATCGTAACATTAATGACACTGCGTCCATTAACAGCTACTTCCTGGTTTTGATAACCAATATAGGAAACGACAATTGTTGCATTGGAGCTCACTGACAATGAATAGGTACCAGTAGCGTTTGTGGAAGTAGAAATACTTCCACCTTTTTCTCGAATCGTTACACCCGCTAAAGGTGCTCCTTGACTGTCTGTAATTCGCCCCGTAATCGAAATTTTCTGCTGTGCCATACCCGCACCCACAGTAAACATCATCATAGCAGACAGTCCAACTTTGTAAAACTTTGCCATACTTTAGGAAATTAGTTTTATAATAAAATTGGTTGTTTAATAAGCCAAAGATGGGTCTATGAGCAAATTAAGGGGGGTAAAATTCATAAATATTTGGGGGTAAAATCTTAAATTTGATCCAAATACCCCATAACCATGAGCATACTGCCTATTTTATCGCGACATTTTCTACTGTTGATATCCATCATTTCACTCTGTCATGCCCAGGATCTTAAGTTTGAGACACTGAGCCTGGATAATGTACTGGATAAACAAGCAGTATTGACCATTGCGCAGGATAAACAGGGTAAACTTTGGTTCGGTGGCGGCGCCAACTTATTTGTCTACGACTCTCAGCATATCACCAATATTTTAGTACAGGATACCGTCTTTAAAAAGGTTGATTACATCAATAAGATCGCGGTCAATGCAAAGAATCATCTCTTCATCGCTACGGCAACTCAATTATTCATTTTCGACATCGACAAACGCAAAGCTGTATTTAAACAGGGAAAACCCTTTCAGGAAAAAATTGTTGTTAACGCCATCCAGTTTCTTTCAGACCAGATATTTCTTTGCACTGACAAAGGGCTCTACCAGGCAATCCCGACCGCTGGTACTTACAATCTCAAGAAAATCCTTGACCGTCCCGGGGCGCAATCCATCATTCAAACCAGCCCCAACAACTATATAATATCAAGCTACAATGGCATAGAGTCTTTTTCACTGCAAAATAGTCAGGTTGTCAATATCCAGAATCTGATGCTGCCTACGCTCCCCTTAAAAGAACGTATTTTCAGTGCCTTATATCTTCATCAAAATATGCTCTGGGTTGGAACAAAATTGCACGGAATATTCCAATATAATCTCGCGGATAAAAGATGGAATAATCTAAACGAGGCCAATAGTAATCTACTGAGCAATAACATCCGGAAAATTGTCCCTGCTAAAAATGGCGAACTCCTCATTGGCACATTGAAGGGACTTTCCATCTTTAATGGATCAACACAATTCTTAAACTATAAACACAATACTTCCGTCAAAAACTCACTAAGCCAAAATTCGATCTATGATATTTTTATTGATCGACAACAAATCACTTGGATAGGAACCTATTTTGGGGGGATAAATGCTATTTATCCCGATCTCATCCCCATGCAGCATTATTCAACCCGTTCGCTTTCCGGTCTTCGCCTCAATAGCGATATTACCGGTAGTTTCGCCGAATCAGACAATGCCTATTGGATAGGAACAGAGGAAGAGGGAATCAACAGGATTGATAAGGCAACAGGAGCTACTTCCCCTTTACCCAAATTGACCCAGTCAAACCTGATTAAGGACTTATATGTTAGAGACAACAAAGTTTACGCGGCACAATATGGTGGTGGCTATTCCATTATCGACGCCCAAGATGGAAATGCACAGCATTTTTATCTTGAAAAAGACCTCCTAAATCTCAAAAATAACATCTACAGCATTTACGTCGATCCGGCACATCGCATATATCTTGGGACCAACAAAGGGCTTTATATCGTGGAGCCTGGAAAACCGGCTCAATACAACGCAGCTTTGAATGCCACTACAATTGACGATATACAAGCCGATAATAAACAACAGATCTATTTCCTGAGAGGGGGTTCACTTTACCGCAAAAAAAACAATGAATCGAATATACGCCCAATAAAACAGCTCGACACATTAGTCCTAGGTGGATTTTATGTACATCCAAATGGGGACATCTGGCTGACATCAAAGGAAAACTTATATCACTTTGATCAGCAAGATAAACTAACCAAGGTATCGCGTTTTCCAAACAATTCGTTAGGCTGGCCCATCTTTGTGAATAATCAAGTTTGGTGTACCAGTAAAAATGGGCTCATATGCTATGATCCTGAAACAAAACATAGCTACCTCCTGAATCAGTACGACGGTTTACCGGTCAAAAATCTACTGGGAGCAAAAGTTTTTGCGAGCAAAACAGGAACCCTGTTTGTCACCACACTCAACGGAGTCGTTTCTGTAGACACCCGACAAATAACCTTCAATCAAAACATTCCCAACGTACTTTTCCGAAATATCTTTCTCGAAGAGGCTCCATTAAACTACGGACGCATTCAGAAAACTGCAGATCCAAACAGCTATCAGCTCAAACTCCGGCACGATGAAAACTTTGTCACCATCAATTTCTCCAGTTCCAATTTTATCAAACCGCAAAAGAATAGATACCGCTATAAGCTCGAAGGTTTTGACAAGGAGTGGATTGAAACAAGCTCCCCTTCAATACGATATACCAATATTCCTACAGGTATGCATACCTTGACTATATTTACCAGTAACAACGATGGCATATGGAGCAGCACTCCGCTAAGGATTTTTATGGATATAAAACCTCCTTTTTGGAGAACCTGGTGGGCCTACCTATGCTATGCAGCATTGTTTACATTGGGTGTACATCTGGTCATTAAATTTGTTGTCGAACGTGAGATGCTGATCAATTCAGAGCGAGAACAGGAAAGGAAAATCAGATTTTTCACACAGATATCGCACGAAATCCGTACGCCGCTGACCTTGATAACGTCCCCATTGGATGAAATTATTTCCGAAACAGCCAATCTGACTTCTACCCAGAACAAAGTAAAACGGATAAAAAAGAATGCCAGCAAACTCCTAGGTGTCATAAACGAATTGCTCGACTTTAAAAAGTTCGACGACAAGCACTTTGTCCTGAAAAAAACGGACATCTCTTTCAGGGAATATATAGAAGACACCTTCTACCTATTAAATGACCTTGCCAAAGCAAAACACCTCAATTACTATATCCGGCAGCTGGATGCCGTAGGGCTACAATCCATAGATACCGTACAATTTGATAAGGTCATGTTTAACCTCTTGTCAAATGCGATCAAGTATACACCGGAACATGGCACCGTTTATCTAGATCTTATCGAAAATGATTATACAATAGCTATTCACATCGTCGATAATGGTATCGGTATCGCTACGGACAATCAATTTAAAATATTTGAAGAATACTATCGTGAAGAACAGGCTAACGACGTGATCGGAACAGGTATTGGTTTGGCACTTACCAAACAAATTGTGCAGCAGCACGAAGGAGATATTCGCTGCTCTACGATGAAGGATGAAAAAGGAGAATGGACTGTATTTACTGTCAGTCTCCCGAAGCAAGCAAACCAAAAAACTGACGTTGTACCGGTAGAAATATTAACAAAAGAAACAGAGGAAGCAAATATAACGAACTTAAACACGCTGGATATTTCCTTAAAGCAAACCATCTTGATTGTAGAGGACAATAGCGAATTATTAGCAGCCGTTGTCAGTCTATTTGAAGAGAGCTTCAGTATTATTACTGCTGTCAATGGTGAGGAGGCACTTTCTAAAGCATTGGAATATATCCCTGATCTGATTATTTCGGATCTGATGATGCCTTACATGGATGGTGCTCAACTATGCCAAGCCATTAAAACAAATATGATGACCAGTCATATACCATTCATCTTGCTGACTGCCGTAACCGATAGCAATTCCCAAACTTTAGCCTTGGAACATGGTGCAAACATCTACCTGACAAAACCTTTCAACAATAAACAGCTTTTCCTTTCTGCACACAATCTCATGGCAATCAGTCAGAAAAGAAGCAAAGAATTTCAGGTTAAAACAGCTTCATTTGATAATGAGCTTGATGCACAATTCATCTCATCCCTAAATCAATTAATCGAAGATAATCTTCAATCGGACGGCTTTGACGTCAATTTTATTTCTCGAACAATGGGTATGAGTGCGCCTATCCTTTATCGCAAGCTGAAGGCCATCTCTAATTTATCGCTCAATAATTATGTCAAAACTTACCGGCTGAACAAAGCGAAAGAATTACTGATATCTGCCATGAACATCAGCGAAGTCGCCTATGCTGTAGGATTTTCCGACAGAAAATACTTTAGCAGGGAATTCAAAAAACAGTTTGGACACAATCCTTCAGAACAAGCAGCGAATTCAAGTCAGACCACTGAAACTTAGCTATATTTAAATGCTAATCGACATCCTGTCTCATAAAAAAAGAGATGCTATATGCATCTCTTTTTTTATCTATCCCTGTGTCATCTAAACGAGTTAATTTCCCAAGAATACGCTTTTCTTTGATAGTCTTATTTAGCGATCTCTTTGATCATAGGTTCTCCAGACAATAGGCGTTGATACCGGACCAAGGCTTCCACATAGTAATAATCTGCATAAGTCAACGGTACATCGATTTCGGAATTCAATGGTAGCGCGCCAACACTATGTTGTAAAATATAGCCTCCATTTTGCCCATAAGGAGCAAGGTAAGGTGCCTTCGACAGATTTTTAAGAAGAGTTTCTGCTTTATCAAAGTACTTCACAGACTCACTTCCCTTTGTATATTGAGAGAGCTCCAATAATGCCGAGGCATATAATGCCGCTGCAGATACATCTCGCAGATCCTTATTCGGATACATTTTATCTGACTTCGCAATTTTATCCTTATCGAAATCCCAGTAAGGAACCAGATCAGCTGGCAGATTTGGATTGCTTAAGATATACTTTGCGATTTGCTGTGCCTGCTTCAAAAATTCTTTTTTCTTGGTTTCACGATACATCATGGTATAACCATATAATGCCCATCCCTGCCCTCTTGACCATGCTGATTCATCAAATGCACCCTGGTGTGTTTTTTTTCCAATGGCCTTACCTGTGTTCTTATCATAATCGATCACATGGTAGGAACTATAATCTTTTCTGAAGTGGTTTTTCAAAGTTGTTTCAGCATGAGATACCGCAATATCATAGAATTTTTTATCTCCAGTCATTTTAGACACCTGTGTCAAAAACTCCAGGTTCATCATATTATCGATTATAACTGGATACTGCCATGATCCGTGATCCCAGGAACGGATCGTTTTGGTAATGGGACTATAGCGAGATGCCAAAGAATTCGCACCAGTACTGAGTACCGGCTCGTACTTTTGCGTATCGCCCGTGAGACGAAGTGCATTTCCAAAACTACAGAATAACATAAACCCTAAATCATGTGTACCCTTGTTGTTCTTTTCTTTTTCCAGATACGTCAATTTCTCGGTTGCTTTCTTTAATAACCCTTCGTCTTTGGTCCCTTCATATAAATACAGCAAAGTCCCCGGATAGAACCCCGAACACCACCAGCTCGACGAAGAAAATACTTCTTTGCCATTTTCAAAAGTTTTTGGAAACTTTTCTGTCGGAGTTTCATTCGCAAGGACTTTTATTTGCTTCGCTGCAGCATCTAGCTGCTGCTGAATAAACTCTTTGGATAGATTTGGTTTTGCTGTTTGGGCCTGAACGACAGTCGAAGTACCCAAAACAGCCAATAATAACACAGGGAGTTGTTTTAATTTCATTATTTTTTATTCTTTTATTTTTATTTGGTCAGCGCATCAGCGCATCAATTTTTCACATAAATAATCAGCTCTTTGATTAATGAATATGGAGCTTTGGTTCACAGAATCTCCCTATTTAGCTTGTCCTGTCTGACTTTCTTTAATCTCGCGTTATCAACGTGCAACGATCAAAGCGATTGCCCCCTTATCAAGATTCAAATCAATCATTCCGTCCTGCGCTATATCAAATGTGCCTTTTCCCTGTATCTTAACCTCTGGTGCTCTTACACCAGCTTTTAAACGTATGCGACCGCCATATTGACTTTTAATCTGGATACCGATCGTTTTTCCATTTTTCCGCTGTGCCGATACAAGATTTCCACCATCTGCCAAAAAATTGGCAAAGGATACATCCTCCCATTTGTGCGGAATAGCAGGAAACACGCGTAATATGCCATTCCAATATTGCATACACAGTTCTTGAATGCTCGCCATCGCCGCCAGTGGAGTTTCTATCACCGGGCCGCTTTCGGCATATAGGGTATTGGCTTTAATATATTTCTGTAATAAAACATCCAGCGAAGCCAAAGCCGAATCTCCTCGCCCCATCATGGCATACATAGAAGCAGCTCCCGTAAATGAATAGCCCTGCAACCATTGCTTTTTGCTCTGCCAATGTGCAATAGAACGTTCAATAAGCGCTTGATTATTTACCTGATCCCAGTTTATATCGTAAAAAGGGTAAATCATCATGAGATGCGAGTAATGACGATGCGACTCTCCATAGGGAAGGTCTTTTGCAATCATAAAGCCATCGGCATCTTGTGGATAATCAATCAAGTTGGCCAATATGTCTTTCCAGACAGCATGAAGTTTATCCCTGCCGCCTCTTTCTTGATCCAGCTCAATAAGTGTCTTGAGCCCCCATCTGAAAATGGAAAGATCATAATTTGTATCATAAGCGTAGCCCTTAGGATACTCCGGTGAATAGGTTTTCACACCGATATGGTATTTCCCAGTTTGATCTTTTTCCAATAAGTGCAAATGATAATTTATCGCTTTCTTTAGAAGCGGGAACAAGCGATCATATACATCTTGCGACATCGTCGCTCGATAATACTGATAATAGCTATGCAAGAGCCAGATTAGATTTCCCAATTCTTTTTCACCATCGGAAGCTCCTTCAAGTGACACATTCTTAGCCAAAAGAACAGGGCTCCATAAAGATGGTCCCGAGGACCGGCCTACAGCCAAACTATTATAACGATAAGGCTCTGGAACATTTTGTTTTAACTGATCTTTATTCCGGTCAATCATCTGGATTAAAGAATTTGCGATACCGAGTTGGTTGGCTTTGAATACTGGTGAATAAGCGAGTTGCATATTAAGGTTGAGCCAATAAGCTGGCCAGGGAGTTGGGCTGGTCCAAGGCCCCTGTAAATCCATGGCAGGTTTATCTGACCTCGTTGCACTGGCAAGCTTATACAACTGCATATCATAAAACTGCTGGTATACCGTATCTGGCAATTCCAGGGTTGATGCTTTAAAATAGTTGGTCCACCACTTACGATGGGATGCCAATCCTTTCGTTAACTTTTGCTTATTAAAGTTCTGAACATAATTGATCGCCGTATTGACATAAGCGGTTCCACCCTGGCTATAATCTACAGTAATTAAATAGGTATCCACTTCTTTGCCGGGTTTGCCATAATAAGCCGTTACATATCCTCCCCCGGCTAAAAGAGGTTGGTCAAAATATTTTATTTCGCCCTTTTCACCAAAATGCCCTTTTGGGTTTGCTAGATAATTTTTGGGTTTCTGTGTATAGCTGAATCCCATCCTTGGACTGATGGCTTCATCAGGTTTCCATGCCAGATGGTAATTCCCGTCAAAATCTTTTTTAAATACTTCTAGCAAGATAATGTTGTCATTCGATAAGGTGGTCGTCCGAATTCTCATCCTCCCTTTGCCTGTGCTGACTTTCGCCTCGGCAAAAGCCTCTTTGAGATAGATGTCTCCTTTTGCATGTACAATCGGGCTTTCAAATTCTATTTCAAAATGACCTAACGACATACGCGCTTGATCAAACAATTTATCTTCCGAATTCGCTCGATGATCATAAACATCAGTTCTTCCAATATCAACGCGCATTGAATTCTTACCAGCTAAATAAGTCATTGTCCCCAGCAGACCATTCCCGGTAAATACACCTTCATAAATGGAATGACCCAGTGCGGGAATTCTGAATTGTGCTGAACCAGAAATTGACTGGAATACCGCGCAAATGAGAAAAAAAAGTATTCTTAGATTCATCATTAGGATTTAATGCTATCAGAGCGACCATAAAGATGCTGGATTATTCGACTGAAATCAAGCGCCTTTTACGAAAACGATTGAGAAAACTTGATCGGTAAGGCTTTCTTAATCTATCCAATAGGTCGGGCTACCTAATTGAAATGTAACAATTTGCACACACAAAAGCGGAGCATAGGCAAAAATTGCACACTATATATGAAAGAAACGAATTCCACAGTATTCTTTTGTTATTTTTTAATAAAACACAAATAAACAATACGTAAAATTTTAGTTATCAGTTTACATTTATCAGTTTTTTATCTATTTTTAAGATTAAATATCCAATGCCGTTATTTTTAACAGCCTAATAGTGGATCAATTATAAAACAACTAATCCAACCAAAATGAAAGAACAGAATTCATCAAGGCGTGATTTCATAAAAAAATCCGTGGTCGGTGCTGCGGCATTTTCTATTGTACCACGCTTTGTACTCGGAGGACAGGGCTATCTTGCTCCGAGCGACCATCTAACCAAAGGTGTAATTGGTGTCGGCAATATGGGCCGTGGACACTTTGGCTACGCCGGAACTAAAACAGTAGCCATTTGTGATGTGGACAAAACCCATCTAGCGGCAGCACAAGCAGACTTAGGCGGTGGTGTGAAGGAATACCATGACTTTAGGGAGTTGATTAAATCTCCGGAAGTAGATATTGTGCATATTGCTACTCCCCCACATTGGCATGGACTGATGTCTATCGAAGCGGCAAAAGCAGGAAAAGATATCTGGTGTGAAAAACCGATGACACGTACTATCGGTGAAGGTAAAAAAGTGAAAGAAGCCATTGCACAGCATGGCAATATCTTTCGTCTAAATACCTGGTTTCGTTTTAAGGATGATTTTTATGGAATGAATGTTCCCGTAAGCAAAATCAAAAAATTAGTTGATACAGGAATGTTGGGTTGGCCGTTGAAAGTCACAATAAGCAAACATACAGGCTTTGATTGGAAGTTCTATTGGGTAGGAAAGGAAAATTTACCAGAGGAGAAAGTACCAGCAGAACTTGACTACGATTTTTGGCTAGGTCCTGCGCCATACAAGCCTTACAATAAACACCGTGTACATACGACCTTTAGAGGATATTGGGATTATGACGGCGGCGGCCTAGGAGATATGGGACAACACTATATGGATCCTGTTCAGTACTTCTTAGGTAAAGACAACGAAAGCCCTATTACTGTTGACGTTGATGCCCCGCAGCAACATCCGGATGCCGTGGGCACATGGAGACGAATTACATTTACCTATGCCGATGGTTGTCAGATCATTCTAGACGGTGAAGCGAAAGATGAAAAGGCAGCCTATATTGAAGGTCCAAAAGGTAAATTATACAGAGGCTTTCAATCGGATATACCAGATTTGGAAAGAAAACTTGCACAATACCCTGAACCGGCACCGCAGATTACCGATTTCCTGGAATCTGTACGCACAAGAGAAAAGTTTGCACTGAATGAAATCAATGGACACCGTTCTTGTACTTTGGTCAACATGGGATTAGCAGCATTACGACTAAACAGATCATTAAAATATGACTCGCAAAATGAGCTATTTATTAATGATGACGCCGCAAATAGATTGATTCACCAACCAATGAGAGGCCCCTGGTCTATTTAAAAAGATATCCTAATGAAAAGAATATTCAATTCGCTGACCGTACTGCTTCTTATATCTAGTGCAACCTACGCGCAGCAACCACAAAATAGAACGACTGCAACAAAAATAGCAGACGTATTAGCGCAGCAGCCTGCCGAAGAAAAAGAAAAATTTTTGCTTGCCATGCATGAGCTGGAGGGCTTTTCTTCTGACGACGTTGTCACTTTCCTCAAGGGACTTAAAGCACCAGGTAGCAATAATGCGCCAATAGAATTTGCAGCAAACAGCTATTCATTCTATGTAAATCAACCAGGTAAAGAGCAACAAAAAAGAGTTTTTGTTGAAGGATTGGCAAAATCCCTAGCACAATTGAGTGAACCAACAAATCAGGTCTTTGCCCTACGCCTATTACGTCAATGCGCAGATAATACCGCTATACCAGCTGTCGCAAATTGTTTGGCAAACGATTATCTTGCCGATGCTGCAGCGAGAACCCTTGTATCTATTCGTACCCCTGAGTCGACAGCAGCATTAGAAAAAGCTTTGGCTGCGTCAACGACAGAGAAAACTACTATTGCCTTAGTTACCGCGCTCGGAGATCTAAAAGATAAAAATGCCGAAAGTGCCATTTTAGGATTAACCCAAAAATATAATTCGGATGGCTTCCAACGGACTGCATTAATCGCGTTGAGCAAAATCGGGGGCACAGCTTCTGAATCGCTATTCCAGGAAAAATTAAATGCTGCCGGCTATAGCTACGACAAATTTGATGCAGTTGGACTTGGCATTGACTATGCCCAAGCACTGATCGACAACAAGCATGATCAAGATGCAATCAAGTTTCTGAACAAATTTTTCCAGGAATCCCAAAAAGCCAAATCAATCAACGGTCAAATTGCATCGCTTAAATTATTGACAACCCTTGACCCAGCGAAACAACAAAAGAACTTATTAGCAGCAGTTAAGAGCGATAATGGTGCTTACCGTAACATTGCTTTACAATTACTCGGAAAATACGGAAAGGGCAGCGACGCAAAAAGCTTACTTGCTTTAGCAAGCAAGGGCACGCCTGAAGTGCAAGAAAGTGTATTGAACTACTTAGCCCACAATGGTTCGGCAAGCAGCTTAAAACTAATCCAGGCGTTAGTCAATAAAACTCAGTCTCCGGTAACTAAATTAGCTGGATTAAGTGCACTAAATACACTATCACAGGGAAAAGAAACCAATACCTTAATCCAGGCTCTCAACGCCGATCAACAGTTTAACAACTCGGTAAAAGCTTTGATTCTATCATCTAAAGATGCAAATGTCGTTACTGATGTCAACAATGCACTTGCTACGGTAGACGATGATAAAAAGATTCAATTGCTGGATGTTTTAAGTAAACGTTCCAACAATGCGTCCTCCAAAGCCGTATTAGCAATAAAAAGTGCAAATCCGGCTGTCGAAGAAGCGGTCAACAAAGCACTCCCCAATGTAGCTCAAGAATCAGACCTAGAAGAACTCTTCAATAGATTAAACAATACAACAGACAATAAATCCGCTGCGCTATTACAACGTGCCATTGTCAATGTGGTTCAGTCAAGTGCAAATTCAAAAGGATTAACTGAAAAACTGACCGCTAATATAGCGAAGTCTGCAGCGCCAAATACCGCTAAATATTTCCCTATTTTCGCTGGGCTTGGTGACGCACAGTCATTGAAAGCTGTAACTGCATACCTTAATAACAATAATACAAGCCTAAGATCAGCAGCAATTGAGTCTTTGGCTGGTTGGTCTTCCTCCAACGCATTGCCAGAATTGGTATCTCTTTCCAGAACAGAAAAAGACGATAATCTTTTCAATACGGTATACAGGGGATTGATTAAATCTATTTCTTCTTCTTCGAATACACCGGAACAAAAAACGTTGTTATTGAAAGATGCATTCAGTGTTGCCAAAACAGCGGATCAGAAAAAAGCAGCATTATCGGCCTTACAACCGACCGGAACATACCAATCTTTAGTTTTCGCCGCTGATTTAATGAATGATGCGCAACTCGGCGGAACTGCTGCCAATGTAGCGATGAACATTGCAATGGACAACAAGTTCTATGGCAAAAAGGTTAGAGAAGTTCTTGAACAGGTGATCGGCAAATTATCGGGTAGTGAAAGTGGATACCTTAAGGAAGCCGTTGTTCGCTATCTCGCTGAAATGCCTATCAAAGAGGGCTATGTTTCGCTATTCAATGGTAAAGATCTAAGTGGTTGGAAAGGTTTGGTAGCAGATCCAATCAAACGCAGTAAGATGAACGAGAAAACTTTAGCGGCAGAACAAGCTAAAGCTGACGATATCATGCGCAAAGGTTGGACAGTATCCAATGGTGAAATCGTATTCAGCGGTAAAGGAGATAATCTGGCTACCATAAAGAAATATGGTGATTTTGAAATGCTGGTAGACTGGAAATTGGAGAACTATGGTGGCATAGAGGGTGATGCCGGTATTTACTTGAGAGGTACTCCACAAGTACAAATTTGGGATATTGCCAATACAAGAGTCGGTGCCCAAGTTGGCTCTGGCGGATTATATAACAACCAGAAAAATGAAAGCAAACCATCGAAAGTTGCTGACAATGCAACTGGCGAATGGAATACGTTTAAAATTAAAATGGTTGACGATAAAGTCACCGTTTGGTTAAATGGACAGTTGGTAACCGATAATGTCCCTCTTGAAAACTACTGGGATAGAAACCAATCAATTTTTCCTACCGAACAAATTGAGTTACAAGCACATGGTTCAGTCGTCTATTACAGAGATCTCTTTATCAAGGAATTCCCGAGAAAACAAATCTTTAAATTGAGCGATCAAGAGAAAAAAGAAGGTTTTGAGGTGCTTTTTGATGGAACAAATCTCGATAAATGGACAGAAAACCAAGCTTATGTCATCAATGACGAAGGTTATATCTGGGTATACCCAAATGCTAAATTTGGTGGAAATCTTTATACAAAAGAAGAATACGCTGACTTCATTTATCGTTTCGACTTCAAATTAACTCCCGGCGCCAACAATGGTGTAGGAATACGGGCACCTTTGGAAGGAGATGCCGCATATGAGGCAATGGAAATCCAAGTGCTGGATGATGGAGCAGATGTCTATAAAGACCTGAAACAATATCAATATCACGGTTCAATTTACGGTGTTGTCCCTGCCAAAAAAGGCTATTTGAAACCAGTTGGTGAGTGGAACTCCGAAGAAATAGTCGTGAAAGGAAATCGCATCAAAGTTACGCTCAATGGTACGGTCATTGTAGATGCAGATATCGCAGAGGCAAGCAAAAACGGAACCCTGGATGGAAAACAACATCCTGGACTTAAACGTACGTCTGGCCATATCGGATTTCTGGGACACGGTACGGAAGTATTCTTCAAAGACATTCGAGTCAAAAAACTCAAATAGTCTAAGATTATAGATTTCGAGGGGATAAGGGATCTTATCCCCTTTTTGCTAAATAGCCCATTTGCTTGCCAAGTGAGAAAAATAACCAAATGATCCAAAACTTTTGCTAAATTAAAGCCCTAAGGATTCTATTTCAAAATATAATGTTTTATGACTAAAGCCGTAAACTTACTGATTAACAAAAAATTGGAGAGTAAGCCTGAAAAGAAAAATCTATTCAATAAAATCTCCATTATAAAATTAATAGCCGAATTAGGATCTGTATCGGTAAATGACATTGTAAAAAACCTCTATCTAAGCTTACCTACAGTGAATAGCCTCATTGCGGAACTGCTGGAGGATGATTTTATCCGTCAGTTTGACAAAGGAGAATCTATTGGTGGACGTAAACCCAATTTATATAAACTATGTGATGGACTGTTTCAGGTGCTGTCGATCGAGCTCCAACGTTTCTCCATCACAATGAGCATAATGGACAACAACCAGCATCTTATTGCTGAAACTGTTGAACTGGATAATGAATTATCTCGCGATGCGGAAAATCTATTCGCTATCACACAAATTATCGATCAATATCTTCTCGATAAATCAGTTGATATCGAGAATCTAACAGGGCTTATTATTGGCATGCCTGGGCTTATCAACGCTGAGGAGGGTACCAACGAGACATTTTTACATGATGACAATCAATCCATAACCAATTATTTCGAACGCATATATAAAAAGCCGGTCTTTATACTGAATGACGTCAAAGGCGCTGCTTATGCTGAATTGAAGTTTGGATTGGCAAAAAATACAAAAAATAGCCTGATTATCCTGATGGATTGGGGGATAGGTTTAGGAATCGTGTCCAATGGGGAAGTGTATCTCGGTCGTGATGGTTACTCTGGCGAAGTAGGACATATGCCCTTTATCGACAACGGTGAACTTTGCTACTGTGGCAAAAGAGGCTGCCTGGAAACCGTGGCTTCTGGAATAGCTTTGGTCAACAATGCCAAACAGGAAATTCAAAAAGGTGAGCTGACTAAATTAAATGAATTGCAGCCAGAAGAATTACAACATTTAACACCGACACATATTATTGAAGCGGCAAATAAAGGTGATCAGTTTGCAATAAATCAGATTTCAAAACTAGGCACGAATCTAGGAAAAGCATTTGCATCTTTAATACAGCTACTCAACCCCGAATTGATCGTGTTGGGTGGAAAAATTGCGAAAGCAAATGAATTGATCACCATTCCAATACAGCAGGCCATAAATTCCTATACCATGGCCATATTGAAGGAACATTGTGACATAAAAGTGTCAAGTTTAAATCTCGACAGCAATACTGTGGGGCTGACAAATTATTTTATCACAAAGTATCTGTCAGTCGAATTGCTTCGGAAATCCAAAATCTAAAATTGCCCTGTACTCAACAAGACAAGAGTACAGGCTCTTTCTGTCTTAATACCATGTTCCGTAGCGAGTTGTTCTAATTCAGCATTCTCCGCACCAGGATTAAATATAATTCTTTTCGGCTTAGTTGCTAATATGTAATCGTAATATTCCTTCTGATTAGGCTCACTGAGATACATCGTCACGGTATCAATATTGGCGTATACCTCAGCTTTCTTTTCAATTGGGGCTCCAGCTGCTTCACCACCGCTCAAGCCAATATTGACAATTTCATGCCCGTGCTTATGTAGCATATTTGCAGCTTTATTTGAATAACGCGAAGGATTGGCACTAGCTCCCAAAATCAATGTTTTTTTCATCTTTTTATTCCTTTATATCCATCTTTTGCCGTCTATTATCGGCATTTATTTTATCACCTTCGCCCTATTTTAACTAAGGACAAAGGTGACAATGTTTTTTTCAAAGAAGTATCGCTCGGAAACTATTCATCAATGATAAAATCACCATGGTTACTATACGCATTTTTACGTAATACTGGCATTCCCATGATTTTATAAAGCTCGTCCAGCTTAACCAAGCTTCCGTTTGTCATATTAGAAAGTAAAACGATAACAATGTTTCTCTTTAAATCTCTCACATAGATATGTCTAAAACCGTGCCACCAACCGGTATGGTATACGATATGATCGTTGCCATGCTCAAATGTTCGCCAGCCGTAGCCATAGCTAAAAATTCCTTTTTTCGCATCAGGATATCCTCGATATGCGGAATCCAATGTGGACTGTTTCAACAATCGTCCATCTCTCAGCGCCAAGTCAAAACGATAGAGGTCACGCACAGTACTATAAATTCCTTTGTCGCCAAGTGGCCCATCCTGAAAATTTTGTACGACTGATCTTCGCCATACTTTATCATGCCCAATGACGTTAGTCGGGATTTTATCATAGACTGCCTTGGAGAGTGCAGCGGTGTTTGTCATCCCTGCAACATTGAATACACTATCTTTCATATAAGTAGCGTAATCTTGTTTGGATATCTTTTCAATAATGGCCCCCAGGACCATAAAGTTCGAGTTATTGTAAAAGAAACGGCCTCCAGGCGCACCATACCGATTGGGCTTAAATTCAGTCAGCATTTTCATCACATCCTGATTCGTCATTCCTTTCTTACGATCGGGCCAATGTGCCTCCGAAAAATAAACGTAATTGGGTAATCCCGAACGATGTGTCAATAACATTTTTATGGTAATACCAGGATAAGGAAAATCTGGATAGAAGTCATTGATCGTTTGATCAAGGCGTAGCTTTCCTGCCTCCACTAATTTTAAAATACCGACAGCTGTAAGTGGTTTAGAAACCGAAGCAAGTTCAAATTTGTCATCTATTTTTAGGCTATCCCGCTTTAAGTAATTGGCCCAACCGAATGTGTTCTGATATAAGATTTTTCCATCTTTAGCAACAAGAACATTTCCATTGAATGCGGCTTTCGAATGAAGATTTTTCATAAAAGCATCGATTTTCTGATCTGCATTATTTGGATTATAGACGAGTCTTGTGCTATCTACTTTTGCCTGCGCTATTGCTGCTTCCTTCTGTTTTTTCTCTTTTGAACTACAAGCCACTGTAGATACCATCAAAAGAGCGACCATTCCCTTTAAAAAAAATAATTTCACTATGCTATGTCTCCCGGATTTTTGTGTTTTCTGTATTGTATATCAATAAATACCCCCTATTTTCTTTTCCCTAAATAATATCAAATTATTAAAGCTCGTAATAGAAGGACCAGCATACTGATAATAATGCTAAAATGAAGATTTTAGTATAAAAAAACGAATTTTTCACCACAATAATTGATATTCATCGTATATGTTACCTTTTCTACTGATAATTTCGGTTTCCCTGTAAGAAACACAAAACGCACGTGGGTCAAACCAACTAATAACGGCTGTATCTATTAGGACCAATTTTTTTAGCGTTGTGAACTCAAAGAATTAAGAACACAAAAAAAGCCACTTTATTGCTAAAGTGGCTTTTAATTTTCCTTTAAAGGATTATGCTAATAATCTGACTGGGTTTTCAACCAAAGATTTTAAAGTCTGTAAAAATGCAGCACCAGTTGCGCCATCCACCACACGGTGGTCACAGCCCAATGTTACTTTCATTACATTACCCGGAACTACAGCACCATTTTTAACAACAGGAACTGCCTGAATAGCTCCTACAGAAAGGATAGCTCCATCCGGAGAGTTGATAATGGATGTAAATTCGTCAATTCCAAACATACCTAAATTAGATACTGTAAATGTAGACCCTTCCCAATCTGCAGGCTGTAATTTTTTAGCTTTCGCTTTCTGAGCGAAATCCTTCACCTCCGCAGAGATGTGTGATAATGATTTACCATCTGCAAAACGTACAACAGGAACTAATAAACCATCCTCAACAGCCATTGCAACACCGATGTTGGTATGCTCATTGAAACGGATTTTATCACCTTGCCATGAAGAGTTTACTGCAGGATGCTTTTTCAAAGCAACAGCGACAGCTTTTACAACGATATCATTGAAAGAAACTTTTACCGGAGCAACCTCATTGATTTGAGCACGAGCAGCCATTGCATTGTCCATGTCAATAGATACAGTCAAATAGAAGTGTGGAGCTGTAAACAATGACTCTGCTAGACGACGTGCAATAGTTTTACGCATTTGGTTAACTGGTTTTTCAGTATAACGCTCTTCACCAACAAATGTAGGTAAAGTGATCGCTTTTGCTTCTGTTGCAGGAGCAGCTGCAGCTTTTGTCTCCGCAGGTTGTGCAGCAGCAGGAACAAATGATTCAACGTCTTTCTTCACAATACGACCACCATCAGCAGAACCTTTGATATCACTTAAGTTGATCCCTTTTTCTTGCGCAATTTTACGCGCCAAAGGAGATGCTTTCACGCGAGCATCATCGCTTGAAGTCGATGCTACCGGTGCGGCAGTGACAGCAGCAGCTGAATCAGCTTTAGGAGCTTCAGCAGTTTCTGTCTTTGCCGGTGCAGATTTTTGATTTAGCAAAGGTGTGATGTCAGTTCCAGCAGGACCGACGATCGCGATGATGTCGTTAACTTTTGCAGCTTGTCCAGCTTCAAGACCAACATATAACAATGTACCGTCAGCATAAGCTGTAACTTCCATTGTCGCTTTATCCGTTTCTACATCGGCAATAGCATCGTCAGATTTGATTGTATCACCAACTTTGAAGTTCCATTGTGCAATGACACCTTCTTTCATGGTATCACTCAACAACGGCATAGTAATCACTGTACATCCCAATTCTTCAGGAGTTACAGTACTAGCCGAAGATTCTGAACCAGAAACTTCTTCTGCTTTCTTTTCTTCAGTTTTCTCTGGTGCTTTTTCAGCAGCAGGAGCGTCGCCACTCAACAATGCTTGAAAATCTTCACCCGGTTCACCTAAAACAGCAATAACAGCATCAATAGCCACTGCTTCGCCTTCTTTAGGACCAATATATAAAAGAGTTCCTTCTTGGTAAGACTCAAAGTCCATTGTAGCTTTATCTGTTTCAATCTCAGCTACCAAATCACCAGAATTTACTTTATCACCAACTTTTTTGTGCCACTTTGCGATGACCCCTTCGGTCATTGTATCGCTCATTTTGGGCATTCTTACTACTTCAGCCATTCTTTATTATATTATCAAGTTAAAGAGTATTAATCTAAAATAAATGGATAGTCTTGTTGTACATATACATCTTTGTACAATTCATCTGCAGTTGGATAAGGAGACTCCTCTGCAAACTTCACCGACTCCTCAACTACTTTTTTCACATCAGCCTCAACTTCTGCAAACCAAGCGTCATCCGCATAGTTGTTTTCTAAAATAGCATGTTTAGTTGACAACAATGGATCGCGGTCTTTATATGCTTCTAATTCTTCTTTAGTACGGTATTTAGCTGGGTCAGACATCGAGTGTCCTTTGTAACGGTAAGTACGAATTTCAAGGAATGTTGGTCCCTCTCCCGCACGTGCACGTTGAACAGCTTCGTCCATTGCATTGTGTACAGCAACCACATCCATTCCGTCAACTGGAGCAGAAGGCATATCAAAACCTAAGCCCATTTTGTATATATCCTGCATGTTGGTTGTACGTTGTACAGAAGTACCCATTGCATAACCGTTGTTTTCACATACAAAAATAACAGGAAGCTTCCACAACATCGCCATGTTAAGGGTCTCATTGAATGCGCCTTGACGAACAGCTCCATCGCCCATATAACAGATGTTTACATTATCTGTACCAAGATATTTTTCAGCAAATGCGATACCAGCACCTAAAGGAATTTGACCACCAACAATACCATGGCCACCCATGAATTTATGTTCTTTGGAGAAGAAGTGCATAGACCCCCCCTTACCTTTTGAACAACCAGTGATCTTTCCATATAATTCAGCCATACAAGCATTTGCAGAAACGCCTTTAGCCAAAGCGTGGGCGTGATCACGATAAGCAGTGATTAAAGAATCCTCAGGTTTGATAACCGACATCGTTCCAGCAACAACCGCCTCTTGTCCTATGTACAAGTGACAGAAACCACGAATCTTTTGCTGTCCGTAAAGTTGACCTGCTTTTTCTTCAAACTTACGCATAAGTAACATCGACTTATACCACTCCAAATATGTCTCTTTTGTTATAGGTGTTGAACTCATTTCAAAGTTTTGATTTTCTTACTATTCTAGACTACAAATCTAATAATTTTGGACGAATTTCCTTGTCCAAAAATCAATTTTATTTACACTTTAAGACACTTCTAAGACATTTGATTTAAAGTATATAGCATTTGTTTACAAATAAATGAACGGCACAATCAAATAAATCAAAAACTTATGAAATAAAAAAGCCAAAGGACTTAATAATCATTTGGCTTAATCTATTTTATACAAACTGTTTGTTATCGAAGTTTTTGGATCAACTCACTTTCAGTCACCTTAATCTGTTCACCACTTTCCATGTCCTTTAAAGATAATTGTCCCGATGATGCCTCTTCTTCCCCCACTAACAATACATAAGAAATCCCTTTACCATCCGCATATCCCATCTGCTTTTTCAACTTTACAGGAGAAGCATAGAGTTCAGAAGCGATATTTTCCTTCCGGAGCTTATTCAATAAACTTAGGGTATAACCTTCCAGTTGCTTATCAAAATTTATAATCAGGAGTTTGGTAGAATCTGCTTTACCCACAGGGAACAGATTTAACTCTTCTAAGACATCATAAATACGGTCGGCACCAAAAGAGACACCAACACCAGTCAGCCCCTTCAGACCAAACATACCTGTAAGGTCATCGTAGCGGCCTCCGCCACCGATACTTCCCATGGCAACTTCATTTGTCTTAACCTCAAAAATACAACCCGTATAATAATTAAGGCCACGAGCCAAAGTAATATCAAGATCAATGATCTGCTTCAGTAATTTTTCATCTGCACCTAACTTAGACACATAATCAAATACCTCTTCGATCTCAGCAATACCATTTAGACCAACAGCTGAAGTTGATAAAATTGTTTTTAATGCAGCGAGTTTTACATCATTTGATCCCTCCAATAAAATAATAGGTTTCAAAATAGCAAGATCCGCTTCTGTAAAGCCTCTTTGCAACAATTCTTTGTTGACACCGTCCAAACCAATTTTATCCAATTTATCAATCGCTACTGTCATATCAATTATAAGCTCTGGCTTTCCGATAATTTCAGCAATACCCGAAAGAATCTTCCGGTTGTTGATTTTGATATTAAAATCTTTCAGTCCAAAACGTTCGAAGGCCTCTTGATAAATCAGAATAAACTCCGCTTCGTTCAATAAACTTTCAGACCCAACCACATCAACATCACATTGGTAAAATTCTCGGTAACGGCCTCTTTGCGGCTTATCAGCTCGCCAAACCGGCTGTACCTGAAAACGCTTAAATGGTAAAGCAATATCATTTTGGTGCATTACAACATAACGTGCAAAAGGCACAGTAAGGTCATACCTTAGTGCTTTCTCTGATATATGCGGAATGAGTTTATTCGAATTTTTATCCTGAAGCAGACTATCTGGCGCTTTTGCCAAATAATCACCCGAATTAAGGATCTTAAAGATCAATTTATCACCCTCATCGCCGTATTTACCGGTAAGAGTTGTTAAATTTTCAAATGAAGGGGTCTGTATTTCATTATAGCCATATTTTCTGAATACCGTTTTCAGTGTATCGAAAATATAATTGCGTTTGATCATTTCGGAAGGCGAAAAATCACGCGTTCCTTTTGCCAAAGAAGGTTTTACTACTGCCATATTTGGCAAAGTTAATAAAATCCTTTATTCTACTTCCAGAATTTTAAGGAATTCACAGGCTTTTTCGGCTGCGGATTTCTCTGCAGACTTTTTATTGAAATCACGTCCGAGCCCACATACGACACCATCAACGACCGCTTCAATACTAAACATTTTAGAAGACTCCCCTTCCGGATTGTCTGTTTGTTGAAATACGATCTCTTTGCCCGTATGCTGACACCATTCTATCAACCTACTTTTGAAGTTCGTTTCAGTCTGTTCCAGGAGATGAATGTCGACGTGTGGTTTGATGATTCTGTTAAGTAAAAAGCTCTTTGTAAAGACATACCCCTTATCGAGATAAACTGCGCCTATTAATGCTTCGAAAGCATCGCCCAATAACGATCCCTGTTTATTGGGAAAACTGATCATTCGCGCATCAAACTGAATAAGCTCATTAAATCCCAATTTTCGGGAAAGCTGGTTTAAGTTTGCTCTACTGACAATCTTGGAACGCATTTCAGTCAAAAACCCCTCGTCTTTATACGGATACTTTTTAAATAAGAGTTCAGCGACAACCGAACCCAAAACGGCATCACCCAAGAATTCTAAACGTTCGTTGCTATTTTTTGCCCCCTCTTTGATGGTAACGGCGACAGACTTATGTCTAAACGCCATTTTGTACAGATGTACATTTCCAGGAACAAATCCAAGCAGGTTTTTTAGTTTTCTAACGTATTCCCGATCTGGCGAAAAATATAATTTATATATCCTTGCAAAAGGCATCTCTTCTAAAAATAAGGCGACAAGTCCTAGTTAAAGAACCTGTCGCTAGCTCATATTATCAAACCATGTTTGAAGGATCAAACATTAAGCTTTATATTTTTTCACAATAACGGTAGCATTATGCCCACCGAAACCAAATGTGTTGCTCAACGCAGCATTAACAGTACGTTTTTGCGCTTTGTTGAATGTAAAATTCAAGTTATTATCAATTTCCGGATCGTCTGTAAAGTGATTGATTGTCGGAGGGACAATATCATTTTGAACAGCAAGTATTGAAGCAATTGCTTCAATTGCACCTGCGGCGCCCAAAAGGTGTCCAGTCATTGATTTTGTTGAACTGATATTCAATTTATAAGCATGGTCGCCAAATAAATCAACAATGGCTTTAGTTTCACTAATATCACCAACTGGTGTAGAAGTTCCATGAACATTGATATAATCAATGTCCGAGAAATTCAAGCCCGCGTCATTAACAGCCATTGTCATGGCTAATTTTGCGCCCAAACCTTCAGGATGTGATGCCGTGATATGATGTGCATCAGCACTCATGCCACCACCAGCAATCTCTGCATAGATTTTTGCTCCACGTGCTAAAGCATGTTCCAAACTTTCCAAAATCAAAGCACCCGAACCTTCACCTGAAACAAAACCATCTCTATCTTTATCAAAAGGACGCGAGGCTGTTTTAGGATCATCATTTCTGGTTGACAAAGCATGCATAGCGTTGAACCCTCCTATTCCGGCTTCATTGACTGTCGCCTCCGATCCACCCGTAACAATCACGTCTGCTTTACCCATACGAATATAGTTGAAAGCATCTATCATTGCATTGGTAGCTGACGCGCAAGCCGATACCGCAGAAAAGTTAGGACCACGAAGGCCATGACGCATTGAAATATGTCCTGGAGCAATATCAACGAGCATTTTAGGAATAAAGAAAGGATTGAAACGAGGTGTCCCATCTCCCTTTGCAAAATTTGCAACTTCTTCAGTAAAGGTTGTTAAACCTCCGATTCCTGAACCCCAAATTACTCCGATACGATTCGTATCTAATTTTTCAAAATCTAAGCCAGCATCTTTAATTGCCTCATCCGTTGACGCAATTGCATACTGTACAAAAGGATCGACTTTACGAGCTTCCTTACGATCCATAAATTCATGCGGATCAAACCCCTTTACCTCACACGCAAACTGAGTCTTGAATTTTGACGCATCAAAATGCGTAATAGGAGCAGCTCCGCTTACACCATTTATTAACCCCTCCCAATAAGCCGAGACGGTATTACCAATTGGTGTAAGGGCGCCTAATCCTGTTACTACTACTCTTTTAAGCTCCATTTATTACGATTAGCCTAATTAAATTAGTTAGTTAACGTTTTTTTCTAAATAAGCGATTGCTTGACCAACAGTACCAATAGTCTCTGCTTGATCATCAGGAATAGCAACGTTGAATTCTTTTTCAAACTCCATGATCAACTCAACAGTGTCAAGTGAATCAGCACCTAAATCATTAGTGAATGAAGCTTCTGGTGTTACTTCGTTTTCGTCAACACCTAATTTTTCAACGATAATTGCTTTTACTCTTGAAGCGATATCTGACATGATTTTATAGTTTAATTGTTTAATAAATCTGTGCAAAGAAAAATAAATTTCATCAAAATTCAAACCTAAATTGATATTTAGATGAAAGTCACCATATTAGGCGACCGAACTTATTCGCGTCTTATACTAGCTAACCCACTCTATATTAACTTAGTTCAAGTATAACAAAAAATATTTTGTATTCCAAACGCTCAGCTAATTAACTCAAATTTTACACAAAAAGTATATTCCTACCTTAAAATTATTAGTACCTTCGTTAGCAGACGAACATATATTTAAGCATTAAAGTGGTCAATAAGTTAGTAGCAAGATTAGACATGGACATGGACGAAGAGTTGGATTTCACCCTACTTGCCATTACCTGTTCCTTGAAAGATTACCGACTCTGCCATTTCATCAATAAGGAGACTAATCTGAATTTTTCCAGGGGAAAAGAAAGCAAATATGACCATGATGGCCGACAAAAAAACAAATCCGAAGAAGAGCTTGAATATCACATTATCTTTGATGCAAAGAAAAAAATAAGCTATCACTTCACTGCTTTTCATTATCTTATCCCCGATGCAGACACAGAATATTTCCTGATTAACAATAAGAGCATTGAAGGAACTTATCTAATTCCCGAAAACCCACACTTTGATTTTTTTATCATCATCAAAAACTACATCTGCGAAGATGACGTGGAGCATATTATCAAAAGGATCAGCAAATTACCCGAAGTCGTCATTGCAAAAGAAATATCACCAAAAATATTGAAATCTAAAGAAAATCTCATATTTTAGCGAACTGTAGGTTAGTGTAGCAAATACACTCCGGTTTAGATCTAAATTAATTCGATTTAGTTTTGACAAAACACAACAATATAGCGCGCTATTTGTTGTGATTAATGAAGAACATTTAAAATACAAAATAACAGATGGAAAAAGTTCAAAAAAGGACTAAAATTGTCGCAACATTAGGCCCTGCCTCGGCAGACAAACAAGTTTTGACCAACATGATTGCTAAAGGGGTTGATGTGTGTCGGTTGAATTTCTCTCATGGCAGCCAGGCAGATCACCTTAAGGTAATCGAAACTATAAATGCAATTAATAATGAAACAGGATTCAATGTTGCCATCTTAGCAGATTTACAAGGTCCAAAAATCAGGATCGGAAAAATGAAAGAAGGTGGTGCTATCCTCGTAAACGGTTCAAAAGTAGAAATAACAACACACGAACTGATCGGCGACGAAAACAGAATCTACATTACATACGAAAACTTTCCAAACGATGTTGAAGCCAACGAAATCATTTTACTTGACGACGGAAAACTTCAACTTCGTGTTTTAGAGACAAACCATAAAGATACCGTAACTTGTGAAGTAGTACACGGCGGAGTCCTTACTTCGCGTAAAGGCGTTAATTTACCAAACACCAAAGTATCTATCCCTTCATTGACTGAAGAAGATTTAGACAACCTGAACTTCGCATTGGATCACGGTGCTGACTGGATCGCGATGTCATTTGTTCGTTCGGCAGATGATATTGCACAATGTAAAGAAATCATTGCTTCAAAAGGAAGTCATGCACGCGTAATAGCGAAAGTAGAAAAACCAGAAGCGATTGAAAATATTGATGCAATCATCGAAGCGACGGATGCCGTTATGGTTGCCCGTGGAGACCTAGGAGTTGAACTTCCAATGGAAGAAGTTCCAGGACTTCAAAAGATTATCGTGCAAAAATGTAGAGATCTTTCAAAACCTGTTATCATTGCAACACAGATGTTGGAAAGCATGATCACAACACCTCGTCCTACACGTGCTGAAGTAAATGACGTAGCTAATTCGGTATTAGATGGAGCAGATGCCGTGATGCTAAGTGGAGAGACTTCTGTCGGTGAATTTCCAGAAATCGTTATCGAAACAATGAGCAAAATTATTATCCACGTGGAACAAACTTCTTATCCTTATTATAATGAGAAAGTTAGTGAAATTCACGATGGAACGCTTATTCCGGATGCTATTTGCGCTTCTTCGGTTTACCTTGCTCAAAAAACAAATGCCTCAGCAATTGCTGTATTGACCTCATCTGGAGCAACAGCATTTGAAATTACTAGCTATAGACCAAATGTAGATATCTTAGTTTTCACAGGAACACAAAAACTTTTGAAACAATTAAGCCTACTTTGGGGTGTAAAAACCTTTATCTATGACAAGTTCGAAAGCACAGATGGATCTATCCATGATGTAAACAAGTTTATTGTAAAAAACAACTACGTTAAACCAGGCTCAATTATAATCAATACGGCTTCTACTCCGTTAATTGAAAAAGGTAAAACAAATACAATCCGCGTTTCTCAGTTATAGGAAACATAAGATTAAGCAAAAAAAATAGCGTTCTAAATAGAACGCTATTTTTTTCGCTTCTTTGGATACAGGGAGTCTATTTTTAATTTAAAGTCCTTCACCTTCAATGAATCTTCCAATAACCTAAATTGAGGGCTATCTGTTTTTTCACTTCCTTTAGGCATCTTTTCTGTTCCCGGCATAGGAGCTAGACCGTCCATTCGCTTTAATTTTTTAACGGGCATACGATACTTTTCATCTGCCGAATCTAATTTAAAAATAGGCATTTTTGATTCTTTTTCCTCAATTAAAGGAATCTGTGGTTTTACCTTTACCTGCCCCAAAGCGACGGTTCCTAACGAAACCAATGTCAGTAATAATACGTAACTTTTCATCTGTAAATCGTTATTTAAGAGTATCTAAATCGATATAAGTATAAGCAAACGTAAACACTCCGCTTATTCATTCCTGATTATTTTAAATCGCATTCAACAATATAGCGCGCATCTACTCATCAATTCACTAGCTAGTTCATTCATCAGTCCAGTCCCATGGCATCAATTAAAAATCAACTACTATAGTCAAATTCGTGGCATAACTCATCACAACACACTAATTTACGAACAACAACACCTATATTTAAACTGATTGCTGTTAAACATTGTTAAAACGGCTTCAAAACACATCAGCATCTTTATATTTGTAACAATTTAAGAAAATGAGCTATTGCACCCTTATGACTCTTAGAATGGCAGAAGGCATGCAGGCACAAATGGTAAACAACAAACTGAGTGCTATAAACTTTGTGATACGATCAAAACACATTTATTTAATATCCTATTCTTATGAAGAAAAATAGCATTGTATTAATCATTGGACTCATGTCACTAGCCCTAATCGGCGTATTGGCAATGCAATTCTATTTTCTGAGGGATTCTTATCGTCAAAAATCCCAATTATTTGACGAGTCTGTCAATGCTGCAATTACAGCAGTTGCCGGAAAACTCGAACGACGGGAAGTTGTTGACTTCGCTAAAGTTCAGCAAGAGCGTAATATCGAAAAATCCAAACAAGAACAAGCGAAACAACGCCTTTTGGCCGAGCAACTCGAAATTCAATACAGAATTGAAGAGTTGAAGAACAAACAGCATACTGTTTTCTCCAACTTCAAGGAGCAAGAAGATCAACTACGCGCTTTGTATCCTAATGTAATTGAAATCAAAAATTCATTTTACGAGACATACATTAAAAGACCAGAGTACCAGAAATACATCAAATTTTCTGTTTCAAATGAACTTACCGACGACAATCTGGTACAAGCCTTTATCATGTTAAATGCGTCAAAGGTAGATGATCAGATTAGTGGAAAAGACGACAGCACACGGTTTGTTATCCCCTTGATGGATCCCTTGGTCAATCAACAAACGAAATTCAGGGTAGCCACATTACCACCAAGAGAGAATGCGAAACTTGCGAAAACAATTTCTGATCTAGAAAAAAGATTGGACGTTCTTAACCGGAAGAACTCTTGGAGCGGTTTCAATGTATACGACTCAGTAGCCATGCTGGGAGGTAAAAAAGCAGATTACATTGAAGATGTCGCTATCGGAATGGAATTGGCTAAACGACCGTTAAAAGACCGATTGAACGTCATCATCGTACAGGAGCTGATCAAGGATGAGTTGGCCCAACGCGATATTAAAGCTCCTTTTAACATTGAAATATGGAGCACCAACAATATATTACTCAATAATATCCTAAACGAAGCAACCTTAAATAACCCGACAAACACAACAAAATACTCTACTGCTCTTTTTAAAGGCGATATAGGCGCTGCACCCGGAAAATTAACGATTTACTTCCCCAATAAAAAGGCAATAATCGCAGATAATATGGGCTATTTGCTACTACCTATGCTGGCATTGCTTTTCTTATTGGTAGGTTGTTTTGCCTATACCCTGATTATCATCTTCAGACAAAAGAAAGTTTCCGAGATGAAAACAGATTTCATCAACAACATGACCCATGAGTTTAAAACGCCTGTCGCAACAATCATGATTGCCAGTGAATCGCTAAAAGATCCTGATATCAATGCAGACCATAAACGCGTTCAAAAATTGGCCAATATCATCTACGATGAAAATGTTAGGCTGGGGAATCATATTGAACGGGTACTCGACTTAGCAAGACTAGAAAAAGAAACCCTAAAACTCGATCAGGTAGAGGTACACATCAATGATCTGGTTTCTGCCGTAACAGACAGCATGCAGCTACGTATGCAAAATATTGGCGGGAAATTCAGTATAGACCTTGCTGCTACCAAGGATATTGTTATCGGTGATGAACTGCATTTTTCGAATGTATTTTACAATCTACTCGACAATGCAATCAAGTACAGTAAAGGTGATTTGCATGTCAACATTAATTCAAAAAATGTTGGCGATACTATAGTCGTTACCATAGCTGACAACGGTATTGGGATGAGTCGTGATCACCTTCAAAAGATTTTCGATCAGTTTTACCGCATCCCGACCGGGAATGTTCATAACGTCAAAGGATTTGGCCTTGGTTTAAGTTATGTACAGGACATCCTGAGAAGGCTTAACGGAAAAATAACAGTTAAAAGTGAAAAAGATAAGGGCACGACCTTTGAAGTAATTTTGCCTATTAAAAAATAAAACGTTCCTTTTTTGTATATTTCCTCTTTAAAAAATTTCAAAGGTTGAGGAAAGCTGATTTATCAGCATCAAGGGACATTGGTGAAAATTAATATATTCATTATGCAAAAGATATTATTAGCAGAAGATGATCCTAATTTGGGGGATCTTTTAAAAGACTATCTCGAATTAAAGGGAAAATTTGACGTCACATTATGCACGGATGGAGATGAAGCGATTTCTCAATTCAAAAAAAATAACTACGACCTCTGTATTTTCGATGTCATGATGCCAAAAAAAGACGGATTTACAGTTGGACGTGAGATCAGAAAAACAAATAATACGGTTCCCATTATCTTTGCCACTGCAAAGGGGATGATGGAAGATAAAACCGAAGCCTTTGAACTGGGCGGTGATGATTATATCACCAAGCCTTTTAGAGTGGAAGAACTATTGCTCCGCATCAATGCATTGCTAAAACGCAGTGTTCGGGACAAGGAGGAGGAAGTGGTTGCTGATAAATTTGAAATAGGCGATTATTTCTTCGATTATACAAGTCAGCAGATCTCCTACAAAGGACAAATGCAAAAACTATCGACGAAAGAAGCCGAACTACTTCGCCTACTTTGTTTAAAGAAAAATGATGTTCTGACTCGAGAAGAGGCCCTATTAAAAATATGGCATGATGATAACTACTTTACAGGTAGAAGCATGGATGTATTTCTCAGTAAACTTCGTAAATATCTAAAAGAAGACAGTAAAGTTGAAATTGTCAACGTGCACGGAAAAGGTTACAAACTTTTGGTGAGCTAAAAAAAAGGGGAATGAGAAATACAGTCATTTCCCTTTTTTATGCTACAAAGCGTATTGGAGCATGACATACACAAATTCTTGGATGAAAATAAAAGAACAAAACAATTTCATCCTTAGTAGAATATAAAAAATTGACGCACTTTTATAAAAAATTTGCATTTCAAAAAGAAATGTTCTAACTTAGCGTCGCTTATAGAGAAAGGCAGAGGGAATAGACCCGATGAAGCCTTAGCAACCTGTCCCTTGACAAGGTGCTAAATTCTACCCTACTTGATATGGGAATGATAAGCCGAAGTCACCGAATTCTAGTGTGTCCTTCTCTCTCTAGCAAGAAATATAGTTGAAAAAGAAATATTAAAAACATTCATTATGTTATTGACTAATAATTTAGGTTACCCTCGTGTGGGCGCATTCCGCGAATTGAAAAAAGCCAATGAGGCCTATTGGGCTAAAAAATCTTCTGTTGAGGAATTATTGGACACCGCAAAAAAAATTCGTGAAGGCAATTGGAAAACGCAGAAAGATGCTGGAATAGATTTGATTCCTTCCAATGATTTCTCTTTTTACGATCAAGTATTGGATTTAACCCTTACTGTTGGTGCAATTCCTGCTCGTTACCATTCTTTATTGAACAAAGTAGACAACAATTACAGTTTAGATCTATATTTTGCAATGGCTCGTGGTTTCCAACAAGAAGGAATCGACGTGACTGCAATGGAAATGACTAAGTGGTTGGATACTAACTACCACTACATGGTGCCAGAATTCACAAAAGATCAAGAATTTAAATTGACTTCTGAAAAATTCTTAAATGAATATAACGAAGCAAAATCATTGGGCATCGATACTAAACCAGTTTTATTGGGTCCAATTACCTACCTTTTGATCGGTAAAGAAAAAGAAGCTGGTTTCGACCGTATCGATTTATTGGATAAACTTATTCCAGTATATGAGCAAATATTAGCTAAACTAGCTGAAGCTGGTGCGCAATATGTTCAGATTGACGAGCCTTACTTAGCATTAGATTTAGATGCTAAAGTAAAAGCCTTATATCAACCGACTTTCGAAAAATTGGCTGCAGCAGCAAAAAACATCAAGTTAATCGCAACTACTTACTTCGAAGCTTTAAAAGACAACGAAGATATCGCTGTTAACTTGCCTATCCATGCTTTACATTTGGATCTGGTACGTGGCGAAAATCAATTGGATACAGTCTTAGCTAAAGTTCCTGCTTCGTTGACGTTATCTTTGGGTATTGTTGAAGGCCGTAACATCTGGAAAAATGATTACGAAAAATCATTAGTTAAAATCAAACAGGCTGTTGATGCCTTAGGAAAAGACCGTGTATGGGTAGCCCCTTCTTCATCTTTGTTGCACGTTCCTTTTGATTTAGACAATGAGCACAACGAACAGTCATTACCTGCCGAAGTGAAAAACTGGTTAGCATTTGCTAAACAAAAATTAGCTGAGGTAAAAGACTTAGCTGTACTAGCGGAAGGTGAAGTTGATGCTGAAACAGCAAAACGCTTCGAAGCTAACAAAGCTGCTGCGGAAAGCCGTCGTACTTCTCCACTGATCCACAAACCAGAGGTTAAAACACGTACAAGCAATATCACTGATGACGATGCAAAACGTACTTCAGCATTTGCTGACCGTAAAGCAGCGCAACAAGCGAAATTCAACTTGCCAGCGTTCCCTACAACAACAATTGGTTCATTCCCACAAACGAAAGATGTTCGTAAATGGCGAGCAGACCTGAAAAAAGGTGCTATTACGCAGGCAGAATACGATAAAGCAATCGCAGAAGAAACAGAAAACACCATCCGTCTTCAAGAGCAATTGGATATCGACGTATTAGTACACGGCGAATTCGAACGCAACGACATGGTGGAATACTTCGGTGAACAATTAGCCGGATACGCTTTCACTCAAAACGGTTGGGTACAATCTTACGGTTCACGTTGTGTTAAACCTCCGATTATCTACGGTGACGTATACCGTCCTGAAGATATGACTGTACGCTGGTCTTCTTATGCACAGTCATTGACAAATCGTCCGGTTAAAGGTATGTTGACCGGTCCTGTAACAATCTTACAATGGTCTTTCGTACGTAACGATCAACCGCGCTCAACAACGACTTATCAGATTGCATTGGCAATCTTAGATGAAGTACAAGCGTTGGAAAAAGCAGGTATCAAAATCATACAAATTGATGAACCAGCTATCCGTGAAGGATTACCTCTACGTAAAGCTGATCAAAAAGATTACTTGAACTGGGCAGTACGCGCTTTCCGTGTTTCTTCATCAAATGTTGAAGACGATACACAGATTCACACACACATGTGTTACTCAGAGTTCAATAATGTGATCGAAGATATCGCTGCAATGGATGCTGACGTAATCACGATCGAGACTTCACGTTCTCAAATGAAATTATTGAATGCTTTCGCTGGTGATTTTAAATATCCAAATGATATTGGTCCAGGTGTTTATGATATTCACTCACCACGTGTACCGAGCAAAGACGAAATGGTCGATCTATTGCGCAAAGCAAAAGCAGTAGTTCCAGCAGAACAACTTTGGGTTAACCCTGACTGTGGTTTGAAAACTCGTGCTTGGCCGGAAACCAAGGCGGCTTTAGAGTCGATGGTTGAGGCTGCGAAAATCTTAAGAGCAGAATAATTCTTAAACTATATTGATAAAGCCCTAGCTGAAATTTCAGCTAGGGCTTCTTTATTGGACCTTGGTTCAAAACAAAACTTTTATCCGTTCACTCCCCTTCTTAATTTCTGTTTCCCTTTAATCCGATCTTCAATCGACTTCAGGATTGACGAAAAATCAAGATCAACATTTTCAAGTTTTGCCATCTTTAACGCCTTCAATGCCTTTTTGTATTTTCTTAATTTTTCAAATAGAAGTGCTTTCTTTATACAGATGCCTGTCAAGGACATTCCTGGCAACTTCAACGCAAATTTAATCGTCTTTTTTGCAGCTTCATATTCCCCCATATCAATCAATGTTTGAATGAAATAAGGATATACTTCCACTGCCTGTACATTATGTGCTAAAGCTTCCTGGAAATACCTTTTTGCCTGCTCATAGTCCAATAGCTGTTCAGCATGAACTCTTCCCATCAAACAAAGCGCCATTGTATTGGACTCATCATAAGACAGCGCATAGGATAAGGACTCCATGGTCTCCTCCAAATATATAGGATAGTTATCCAGCGCCTGAAGGACATATTTATTTACTGAATTCATAAAATTTTCTAAAACATAACATTCATATCCAGCTTTCACAATACCTTGAAAGTAACTGGATTTTTAAAACTCCATAATAAGCTAAGCACATTGGAAAAATGGACTACTATTTAGAGCGCCAAGTTTTAGCCAATTCCAACGTAGGTTACTTAACGTATTAAGAAAGAAGATTAGGAAAGGACCGTATTCCGAAGAATATTCCCGAGAATCTTCTCTGTGGACGAAGCGGGATTTTCTAATATTGCAAACATATTCTTCCGTTTTTATTAATTACTCTATTGAATTGCAAAGATTCAAAATATTTACCAAATTCCAAAAACTTTTGATTATTAATATGTTATATTATTCAGCACGATATTGGCATATTATTGTCGCATCAATTTCGCTGAAATTCAACGACTATTTCCCCATATTTGGACTATGGAAAGTCAATCAGCTAATCAACTAATCAAACTATCAAGAAAACGTAAGGGACTAACGCAGCAGGAACTCGCTGATCAAGCGGGGGTATCGCTGAGAACAGTGCAACGCATAGAAAAAGGCACGGAAGAAATCAGTGGATTTAGTCTCAAACAGATCAGTCAAATTTTGGAAATACCTCTAGAACAACTCATTATGCCAAATGTAAATCAAATCAGTATCGACAACAATCAAACAGGAAGTATTAAAGCGCTATATTTAGCATCGCTCACCTTTCTTGTCAATCCATTATTAGGGTTATTAGTCCCAGCAATTATGGGCTATACGAAACAAAACAAAGACGCCTTATACAGTAAGCACCTAAAAAGAATCATTGTAATACATGCTGTAGGACTATTTTTTCTAGGAAGTTTCATAGGCTATATCATTATTGCAGACTTTTTTAAGATTGCACTACCGTCTTTTCTAAGCGATATCTTCAATAGTGCCTATTTTTTACTCATCCCAGTATGCTATTACATCGTGATTCTAACGTTTACTATTTCTAATTATATCGCAATAAGAAAGGCCAAGCTCAGTTCTACAAACTAAACCAATACCAATGAATCTATTGCACTCAAAATCACAGTGGTTTCTTTTGAACGATCAATACCCAATCATTCTCCAGCAACAGATAGCCTGTTTCATAAATAAAGCTATAGGTCTGTCCCTTGTTATTGGAAAAAGTATGTGTATGAAACTTAAAATCAAATCCCAACCGCTTTAACTTTTCCCGTTGTATCTTGGCCATACCCTCCCCACTTAAAACATCCAATAGAATACGGCGGTTTTTTCGTAGGATATTATTCACATTGCGCACCAGATTGACCTGGTCGCTATTTAATTTATTGTTATAGGCGTTTCGGCAAGCATCATCACAAAATCGCTTGTCAGAACGGCCATATATTACTTTGCCACATTCAAGGCAAACTTTCTCGACAGAACTCATAACGGAATATTAAACGACAACAAACGGTTACAACCGACTATAGTCGAATACAAATGGTAAATAGACGACTATAGTCTTTTTTCTACCCCACCTTTGCTCAAGATCATTTGGCATCAATAGCCAAAGACCATCAACTAAAATAAGAATTATTAAAAACATTTAAAAATTAGACACATGAGCACATTACGTAACAAAGTACAATTAGTTGGGCATTTAGGAAATGATCCGTTAATCAAAACAACTTCCACAGGGACAAATTATTCCATATTACGTCTCGCCACGAATGATCTTTTCAAAAACAAAGCCGGTGAGTGGGTTGAAGAAGTCCAATGGCATACACTCGTGGTTTGGGGTAATCAAAACAATACCATTGAAAAGAAATGCCAACGTGGGACCAAACTCATGGTTGAAGGCAAACTCACCTATCGTAATTATGAGAACGCAGATGGCGTTAAACAATATGTCACAGAAATTAAAGTAGATAATTTCATGGTTCTATCAGAATCAAACGGCGCCAAAGAAGACAGCCCAACGCTTCCAGATGAGAATCAAGATGACCTCCCCTTCTAGTTTGATCAACGAGGTAGGTTTTTCAAGTCCCCTACCTCGTCGATTGTTTCCAACTTATTTTGTCAGGCTTGCAGTCAACTCTCGTCCTAGGCTCTCTGCATACGCCTTCCATAATTTGGCATCTTCAGGTGTAAACTTAGAAACAGCTTCAGTTTCTTTGGTGGCCCATTCCTGTCGCTTCGAAGCAAGCTCCTTAAGCTTAACAACATCGCCGCTTTTAGCAACAGTGATAAATTCTTTGATATATTTTGTGTAATCCTCCGCCAATTTTTGTGTCTCAGCAGAACTAAATTTTGGAATAGCAACTTCTCCCGCAGCATTCCCGACTAGCGATTTGACTGTATCTTCTTTTGCGTCAACATGAATAGTTGTATCCTTTACTTCGACTTCTTTAGTATTAGAGTTATTACAAGAAATAATTAAAAAACCAGCGATTGCTGCCATCAAGGTTACTTTTTTCATCTTTTTAAATTTATTGTTGTATGTATAAGGTTTGTTCGGATTTATTTACTTTTTCCACTCGACTAAACTCGATCAAATTTACCGTACAATTTCCAGAAAAATTCTTTCTTACCCAAAGTGAAATCAACTTTTTTCCAAGCATTTAATAATAAACTGATCTCCTTGTCCTGTAAGCTGTACTTTCCAATGAAGAATTCTTGGTCGGAAAAACACAGGCCAAAAGCATTGTCCAGGGTATGTAGACTCTGCACGTCAACCTCTTCAAAAAACAAAATGGATTGGGAGTTAGCAAAAAAATCATTGGGTACAGGAATAGCATCAGAATATTCAATAGCTATAAAACGATTTCTACTTTGCAAAGGGAATTCAATTACCGGCAGTTCGTCTAATTTCGTAAAATGAGAACTCGCTTCAAAAAGAACATCCCGTTCCAAAAGAGGGATTTGTACAAGCCTTTTACGCCCAATAACAGGAGTGTTAGGCTGAAAATAATCATTGAAATTAAGAATCTCATTGACGGATAGATTTTTCTCAATGAGATGCTGCACAGGAATGCCAAAATAATTTGCAATTTTAAGAACAGTCTCAATTTTTGGCTCAGCACGCATTTCTTCGTAAGACGAAATATTACCTCTAGTAAGATTAAAAACATCCCCAAACGCCTGCTGGCTCATACCTTTCACTTTTCTTAATTTCTTAATATTGTTTCCTACGTTACTCATTCTTTAAAAAAAATTGAATTTTTATTGCAAAATATTTTTGCATTTTATTATCTTTATGCAAAGAATATGTGCAATATATAAAAAACTTGATTATGTACTTCTCAAAAATTGAAAATTATATCGCCAATATCGGTTATACCGTTACCCATAAGGATACAAAAGAAGGAATCTTTGTCATCGAAAATGAAGATGACGGAATCCGCAACCTCATCGTTGGCATTGCACAGCCCATCCTAATTTTTGAGCAATACCTGTTTACGATCAGCAACGAGACTATAGATATGTTCAAATCATTATTAATAAAAAACAGGGATATCATACATGGAGGATTTGCATTAACAGAAGATGGTACCAAAGTCATATTTAGGTATACCTTACAAATACATAATCTAGATCAGAATGAATTTGATGCCGCCATCAATTCGCTGAGTCTTCTAATGAGTGAATATTATAATCAGTTAATAAGTTTTTCAAAATTATAGAATAATGAATATTTTTAAGAGAATTTTCAGAATCGGTCAGGCAGAGATCCACGCAGTCGTGGACAAAATGGAAGACCCCATCAAAATGACGGAACAAGGTATCCGTGAAATGAAAGAGGACTTAGAACAGTCGTTAGAAGCTTATGCCAAGGTGAAGGCCTTAGCGATACGTACCCAAAACAATGGTGAAAAGAAAAAAGAAGAAGCCAATGAATTTGAAAACAAAGCCGTTCTATTACTACAAAAAGCGCAAAAGGGAGAGCTAACAGCAGAAAAGGCAGAAAGTCTAGCAAAAGAAGCACTGTTATTGAAAAAACAGTTATTGATTGAAGCGGGAGAATTGGAAAAACAAGCGGTAATCCACCAAAGTTCGGCCGATGAGCTTCACAAAAATGTCGACATTCTCAAATTCAATATATCGAAATGGGAAAGTGAGCTATCCACCTTAAAAGCACGTGTAAAAGTATCCAACGCTGCTAAAATGGTCAATAGACAGCTTGCTAATATCGATTCCAATAGTACGATTTCCATGTTAGAACGTATGAAAGAGAAAGTCGAAGAAGACGAAGCACTAGCCAAGGCCTATGGAGAAATTGCATTAGGCAACAAGAGTAAAGTTGATGAAATTAACGAGACAATAGGCGGATCTGACGCTGTCAACATCGAATTAGAGGAACTAAAAAGAAAATTAAATAGGGATGAAAAGATTTGAGTATAAAACGCTAAAAATTGAACCTAAGGGTTTCTGGGGAACAAAGTTGGATCCCGAAAAAATCGATGAAATCTTAAATGACCTTGGAAATCAAGGCTGGGAATTAATAGCTATGCAGGACCTTGAGGTAAATGGCAACTCCTGGTCTTTTCATTACACATTTAAAAGAGAAAGAATTTAAACAATAGCAATATGACAGAACTAATCAATATCTTATTTAATCCATTATCCAATGGAATCATGACGGTCTTAACAGGCCTGTCTGTAGTGTATTGGTTATTTATGTTTCTGATGGGTGACGGAGTCCATCTATTTGATGCGGATGCAGATATAGACCTCCATCCTACACCTGATGTCACGGACGTTGATGGTTCACATGATATCGCAACCGAAGGAGGGGATCATACACACCATCATCATACGGACACCGACGGGCATGCAGAACCTGGCTTCTTTGCAAAAGCAATGGATTACATCAATGTTGGCAAAGTACCCATCATGCTTATTGTAACACTGTTTAAATTTATAGGTTGGATAATTACCATTATTTCATCACTCTTTATCGACGTTGCTTCATGGGGAATAAAGTCTGTACTAATCCTAATCCCCGTTTTCATTGTCACATTTATTTTAATGCATTTTCTGACCAAACCTCTAGCTAAAATGTTCAAAAATATAGGTTATAACGGCGAAGAAAGCCACGATTTTCTTGGCCGTATGGGTAAAATGAGGGCTAGCATTGAAGGAAAGAAAATAGGTTCTGCGGAATTTATCGTCCAACAGGATCCTATTCGTCTCAATGTTGTCAGCCACAATGGGGATAAAATAGGCTACGGAGACGATGTCATTATTGTTGACGAATCCAAGGACAAGAAATATTATTATGTGACCAAAGAAATCACGATAGACAATATTTAATGGAAAAGGAATAAACGCAAAGACTCGCCACCTAAACAATTGTCCTAAAAAAGCGGATCTTTATTTTTCTAAATCAGAATCGTAAACCCAAATATTAAAATCTAAATAAATACAAATCATATGCTATATCAACCTCTTTTATTTTTAAGTGGCTTAAACGGAATTATACTTTTAATTGTCGGTTTGGCTGTCTTTTTAATTTTTGCATTCTTTGTTGTATTGAGTGCATTCTACAAGAAAATTCCACAAGGGAAAGCGATCGTTCGCACCGGTGTTGGGGGTACAAAAGTAGCATTTAACAAAGGAATGTATGTTGTACCTGTATTTCACAAGATGGAGATCATGGACATCTCAATCAAAAAAATTGAAATCGCTCGTATGCAAGGTGAAGGTTTGATCTGTAAAGACAATATTCGTGCAGACATCAAAGTGGCCTTCTTCGTTCGTGTCAACAAAAGCGTGGATGATGTGATCAATGTTGCCCAAAATCTGGGCTGTGACCGTGCAAGTGAACCCGAGACATTAAAAAGTATTTTTGAATCTAAATTCTCAGAGGCCCTAAAAACAGTCGGAAAGAAATTTGATTTTATCGAATTATATGAAGCCCGTCGCGAATTCCGTGATGAAATTCTAGACATTATCGGAACAGACCTAAATGGCTATATATTGGACGATTGTGCAATCGATTACCTCGAACAGACCGATATCGAGCACCTTAATCCCAATAATATCTTAGATAGTGAGGGCATCAAAAAAATCACGGAGTTAACAGCCAAACAAAATATCAATGCTAACTTCATCCGTCGTGACGAAGAAAAGCTCATCAAAAAACAAAATGTAGAAGCAAGGGAAGCTATTCTAGAATTGGACCGTCAGCTTGCCGAAAAAGAAGAAAAGCAAAAACGGGAAATTGACAACATCAAAGCACGTGAAGAAGCTGAAATTGCAAAGGTCCGCGAAGAGGAACGTCTCAAGTACGAAAGCGTCCGAATTGCTACCGAAGAACAATTAGCGGTTCAGGAAGAGAATAAACTACGTCAGATTATCATTGCGGAGAAAAATAAACAACGCACAGATGCTGTGGAAGCAGAACGTGTAGAGAAAGACCGTGCGTTGGAGCAAACCGAACGTGAACGTATTGTTACCCTGGCTCAAATTGACAAAGAGCGTTCCATCGAGACCGAGAAGAAAAGTATTCAGGGAGTTATCAAAGAGCGTGTACAATTGGAGAAAGGCGTTATTGAAGAACAACAAGGCGTCCGAGACATCGAAGTATTCCGTGAAGTGGAACGGAAGAAACAGGCGGGTGTTATCGCGGCATCACAAGAAGCCGAAGAAAAATTAATTTCTACTGTTAAAGCTGCCGAAGCAGCAAAAATCGCCGCGGAACAGGAAGCAGAGAAAAAAGTCATCGATGCTGAGGCCGCTCGTAAAATTGCGGAGAAACGTGCACAGGAATTACTGATAGATGCTGAGGCTAAAAAAGAAGCTTCACTCAAAGAAGCCGAAAGTCGTAAGATTATTGCCGAAGCACAAGCTAAAGAAGAAGCAGCGCTTGGCTTGTCCGAAGCCGAAGTTATGGTTGCAAAAGCCGAAGCTGAAGAAAAACAAGGCACTGTTGAAGCTAGCGTCATTGAGAAGAAAGCTGAAGCGATGCGTAAAGAAGGCTTAGCACAGGCGGAAGTGGTGCGTGAGAAAGCGCTTGCTGAAGCGAAAGGTATCGAAGAGAAAGCTGAAGCGATGAAGAAATTAGATGGTGTGGGCAGAGATCACGAAGAATTCAAATTGCAATTGCAAAAAGAACGTGATATTGAACTCGCACACATCAATATCCAAAAAGACATTGCTCAAGCACAAGCTGGTGTATTGTCGGAAGCACTTAAAACGGCAAAAATCGATATTGTTGGTGGCGAAACCATGTTCTTTGAGAATATCGTCCGTCAAGTTTCTAATTCCAAAGGTTTTGATCACTTGATTGACAACTCAAAACATGCCACTGATATTAAGAATTCACTTCTAGGGCCGCATGGACAAGGCGACCTCGCAGAGAAGGTACGTGGATTAGCCGATAAATATGGAATTTCTACAAACGACATCAAGAACCTCACCGTTTCAGCAGCACTGATTAAACTTCAACAAGCGGCTAGCGACGCCGAAAATGGTGAAGATAAAAGCTTTATCAATTCCTTGTTCGGATTGGCGAAAAATTTAGGAATTTCTAATAAAAAACTGTAATAATTAGCTACGGAACCTCTATTGCCTGTAGATGATTCATAATAATCACTATAGGCAATAAACAAAAGTTTTACCACATATACAAAGTCGAGAAAAGCTCATTTTATGCCAGAAGAAAACGTAATAAATCAGAACGACTCCCTTGATCAAGGTGCATACGAGATTATCCGAAAGCGACTATTTACACAAAAAGAAGAGCTTTCTACTAAACTCCAACAGCTCAATGCAGCACGCAAAGAAGTCTTTAATTCGACTAGTTTTGTACTCAAGGCCAATCAACGAATCACCACAGAAAACAACTGTGTAGCCCGTGGCATTTTAGCCCTGGACAATCTATGTATATTTGGTTACAATGTTCATTTTGGATTACGTACCGAAATTAAACTCGAAGATGTTTTCAGCGTATATACCTTTGAAAACAATCAGTTTATCCTGCAACCGCTCGATCTGATCAATGATCCCAATTTTGTCGGTGATTATCAGAACCTCTATAAATATTATCGGGACTCCATCTTTTCCAAATTCCGGCGTACGGAGAACTATCTTTACATGATATTTCAGACCAGTAAAAATCCCGCTGATCTGAAAGCATTCAAATGGTTAATCAAAGATGGAAAGCTCCAATATCAGGATGACCGCAGCATCCACGAAGTTAAATTACCCAATCAGTTTGAATTTGACTGGACGAAGACGACACTCGAAGACCGCCGCCTCGGCAAACATCCCCATATCTCCATTATGGACAAGATCTTTATCGAAGCAATCAACGGCGATATTACCTTCAAAATTGAAAACAATACCGATACAGGGAAAGGTATTTTCTCGGAAAAGGTTTCGAATGCAGACCAACAATTGGACGATGCAGATTATTACTATGCAGACCTCGGCAATCTGATTGCTGTCCGTATCAAGCCCTATCAAGAGGATTTCCGCGCATTTGTCTACAACCAACGGACCAAAGAGGTTGTCAATCTCAAATCGCTCAATGAATCAGCCATTTTGTTGCCCGACAATCAAGGTATAATTTTTTCCAATGGATATTATTTACAGAATGGCACGCATAAAATCTTTGACGTCCAGTTTGATCAAGTCACGTTTCTTCGGCGAATAGCATCGCCAAATGGTGAAGATTTTCTATATATCTTTTGCCAGGAGGAAACTAACACCTACATCTTACTGTCGTATAATATCATTCAGCAGCATGTTGAAACGCCGATCGTGTGCAATGGTTTCACACTTTTTAAAGACGGTAGCTTAATTTACTTCCATACAGAGGCCGAAGCAACAAGGCATCATCAGGTTCAGATTTGGGAAACCCCATACATGGCCATGCTCAAAGAAAATGAACAGAAAAAGGACGATCCTCTCTATAAAGTCGGTAATAAGCAGATCGTGCAGGCCATGGCCGAAGCACAAGAAGTCATACAGCTGATCAATAAAGAAGATAGTTATGAGGGCTTATATGAAGACATTCTCAAAAAATCAACTATCCTGCTCGACTCTTATTTTTGGATAAAGGATGAGGCACTGGCAAATCTTGGTCAGCCCTTAACGCAGATCAAGGAGGTTGCGAATACTGCTATAGACGAATTTGTTAAAGTGCAGACCCAACGCAAATATGCGACAGAGCTCAATGCCAATGCGGATAAAAAAATGGAAGAGCTTACTTTTTCCATTAATAGCTCCGTTGTAGAAAAACTTGACCAGCTTGTCCATCAACTTGCCGATTCCCGCCGTTTGCAAGGGGAAATCATTGATCTCAAAAATGTCAAGTATATTGACACTTCTAGAATAGACAACCTGCTCGAAAAGCTGCAGTCTATTACTACCGAGCTCGCTGAGAAAACGATTGCTTTTTTATTGCGCGATGAAGCTCTTCTGCCCTACGAGCAAAAAGTTGAACAGCAAAAAAACAACGTCTCAGCAATTGTTAAGGTATATGATGCCAAAGCAATTGAAGAAGCGAATTCGGCCATATCGAGTGAATTGGAGTTATTGATCGATATTCTAAACAGTTTAAAAATCGACGACTCCACCCAAACGACCAAGATCATTGAAAAAATCTCGGTGATTTTCTCTTCGCTGAACGAAGTCAGGGCACAGCTTACACGAAAGCTCAACTCACTAAAAAGTACAGAAGCCATCGCAGAATTCTCTGCGCAACTGACATTACTGGAACAGTCTGTCACGAATTATCTTGAACTTTCTACAACTACCGAGAAAGTAGATGAGTATTATACCAAGGTTATCGTTCAGCTTGAAGAACTCGAAAGTAAATTTTCTGAGTTTGATGACTTCGCTTTAAAGATTGCCGATAAACGCGATGAAGTGATCAAAGCGTTCAATTCCCGTAGAGAGCAGATCGTTGAACAGATTAACAAACGTACTTCTTCTCTCGAACAAATTGGGCTTCGGGTATTAAAAAACATCGAAAATAAATCTAAGACATTTGCGGCACGCGAGGAAATCCTAAGTTTCTTTGCTTCGGACTTGATGATTGACAAGATCAGACAGCTAGCACAAGAACTGAAAACACTAAACGATGTCTCAAAAGCAGAAAATCTGGAAAACTTGCTCAAAAAAGCGCAAGAGGATGCACTGCGCATTTTACGGGACAAGAATGATCTTTTTGTTGATGGAGAGAATATCATCGCCTTAGGCAAGCACAAATTTGCTATCAACAACCAATCGCTTAGTTTGACACTCGTGCGCAAAAATGATGAACTGTACTTTCATCTTACAGGAACTAGCTTCTACCAAAAAGTGGCTGGCACCCAGATTGAAGATTTTAAAGACATCTGGGATCAGGAGCTCATTTCAGAAAACAAAGAAGTATATCGTGCCGAATATTTGGCTTACAAAACATTCATTGCCTCAAAAGAGCAGCAGGATTTTGATGCCAATCTGTTTATCAACCAGACTGTCGAACAGAGCTATTCCGAAGGTTATGTCAAAGGTGTACATAATTTTGATGCTTTATCGATCTACGAGACCCTTAAACAACTCGACACCAAGCTCGATCTTTTACGTTATAATGCTCACCTACGTGCCATGGCACAGCTTTTTTGGCATTCACTGCCTAAAGAGCAGCAGGAAAAACAGCAGGCCCTGATCCTGTCTACGCATGCGGTATTAAAAACTTTTCCAAATTCGACACGCTACCAATCTGTCCTTGATGAACTCGCAAAACTGTTTTCCCATTGGGACATCCATTTGGATTTGTCAGCAATCAATGCCCGGGAAATAGCGGCTTATCTCTTCCATACCTTTACCAGTTACAGCAAGTTTGTTATCAGCGAACAATCTGATGAGTTGAAAAAAGCTTTTATAAGAACATTAGAAAGTAAAAAGAGTTACAAGCTTTTTGAAGGGGACATTCAACATATGCAATTCAGTCTTGTAGATCGCTTTTATTTGACGTTGAATTGGCTAAATTCTTTTATCGACGAGAACAGTGATTATGATACTTTTCGAAAATATAGCGAAGAAACTGCAGTCACTTTACTTTATCCAAAAGATGAATACCAATTGATCATTGCAAAAGACACTGCACTCATCCAAGGATTAAAGGGAAATCACGCGATTTTGAACAATGGTGAAGAACAGATTCAGTACCATGAATTTCTACATCGACTGACAACATTCACCGAATTGAATGTCCCGCGTTTTCAAGAATTCAGTTCATTGAAAGAACAACTTGGGAAGACATATGCGAAAGAATTAAAAATCGGCGATTTTGAACCGAAGGTGTTAACATCTTTCGTTCGCAACAAATTGATCAACGAAGTTTACTTTCCTTTGATCGGCAATAACTTGGCCAAACAGCTGGGAGCTGCAGGCGACAATAAACGTACTGCACGAATGGGTATGTTACTCCTCATCTCCCCTCCTGGTTACGGGAAAACAACATTAATGGAATATCTAGCCAAAACCATGGGATTGCATTTTGTTAAGATCAATGGGCCTACAATCGGACATTCCATCACTTCGATTGACCCTATTGAAGCAAAGACCTCGGGAGAACGGGAGGAACTTAAGAAGATCAATCTCGCCTTTGAAATGGCCGACAATGTGATGCTCTATCTGGACGACATCCAACATTTAAATCCGGAATTCTTACAAAAGTTTATTTCTCTAGCCGATGGACAGCGCAAGATCGACGGTATTTTTGAGGGAGAGAGCAAAACATATGATTTACGCGGAAAGAGATTCTGCATTGTGATGGCCGGAAACCCATATACGGAGAGCGGATCCAAATTTCAGATCCCCGATATGCTTGCCAACCGTGCCGACGTATACAACTTGGGAGATGTGATCGGCGATACAGAAGCCTTATTTAACCTAAGCCTCATTGAAAACGCAGCGATTGAAAACAGCTACCTGGAAAAGATCGCAAGTAAATCGTTCAATGACTTCTATGCACTGGTCAACTATGCACAGTCGGTGATGGACCAGCTTCCAGTGCTCGAAGGCAATTATCTGAAGCAGGATGTCGACGACTTCATCGCTGTACTGCGACATGTCTTAAAGATCAGAAACGTTGTTATTAAGGTCAATCAGAATTATATCCAAAGTGCGGCTATGCAGGACAATTATCGGACAGAACCACCGTTCAAAATGCAGGGATCTTACCGGAATATGAGTAAGCTTGTCGCTCAGGTAGTACCCATGATGAATGAGCAGGAAATCGATCAAATTATCCTGGCGCATTATGAGAGCGAATCACAGACACTGACCGCAGATACCGAAAGTAATTTATTAAAACTGAAAGAACTCGCCGGATTGATCAATCCCATAGAACAGGAACGCTGGGAACAAATCAAAGAGATCTTCCAGAAGAACAATAAACATGGAGGCTTAGCAAAAGATGATAAAGTTTTTGCACAGTTGCTGGACTTTAACGAAAACCTAGAGGGTATCATACAAGCTATTCGTGCGTATAAGAATTAAAACAGCAAATCGATTTCTCTCCATTGATTGTTAATGATCAATGGAGAGAATTTAAACAGCGTAATAATCTGTTGGACTCGTACCTCTACGCTATAGATTTTATCTCGCACATCAATTACATGGAATAACTTGGACAATGTTTTTCTCAGATTCTTCTGATCACTTGCACTCAGCGCTACCCCTTCACGGCCCCCGAAGAAACTGTAAATATCCCGAAATCGTCAATAAGCATACGTTCCTTCACCACGCCGTTATAGGCCATCAGACGATCCAATTCTTTCTGCGAACGACGGCGCATCACCCAGTCTTTTTTCTGATGGCTGTTTAATACAAAAGCAATCATCTTTAACTGCGGATGCCAGGGCTGACCAGTATAGACCAAATGACTATTGGCCTCACAGATTGAAGTTGCGCCCTGTACAGCCCGACTTGCCATTTCATTATCGCCAAAAAGCTCGAAGATGCCCGAAATAATGACAATATTAGGTTCAAATTCTAGTTTGGTATACGTAGCACGATCAAAACAGTCGTAATTAGTAAAACGTATTCCCTGCAGCCCTTTTCTGCGAATAATTTTCTCACCAACAGCGATATTCGACAAAAGAAATTCATTGATTACTATTTCAGTATCAGGATATTTTTCCTTGATATCAAATAAATAATTTCCAGTACCGCCTGCAATATCCAATATCTTTACAGCTCTTCCTGCCGCCTTAACCTGGGCAATATGCTCTTCCAACAACTGCAATAGATGCTGTTTCCGAATACGGATCCCTTTCCAACCGATAGCTTCCAGGTAGCCGCGATCAAGGATACGCCCAAAACGGTTTTTCCCATGCGACTCATTTCGATAGACGTAGTCCAATGATATTCCAGAATCAAAACCGAACTGTAAACCTAAGTTCATTCCCTGACTTAATGAACCAATTTTTCCCAATGTCCATTTTTGAACCGCATAATTCAACTTTTCACCAGCCGGAAGTAATTTATGGTACAAGTTTTCATACTCTTTGACCGAAAATTCATCCGGATCCAGTGTCAATTCAGGAAGTGGTCGGGCATAAGCCTTCTCGATGAAATTCCTTAGATAGTGATAGACTTTCTGCCGATTGGTTTCGAATAGAATTCCATGATAAAAATTACGTAAGGTAATAAAGGTTTTCAATTTTGAAGCTATCGTCACAAAGAACTTTTTCTGCACGGAATTTTTGACCACATAATCTTTCTCAGCAGACAAAACAATCACAGGAATATCAATCGCTGCCGCATCCGCTACGATACGCTCGCCAGCCTTCAATAGATCGACCAGCAAAGCACCGTTGATGGACTTGGAAATCAACGGATCTGAATCATAGGCTTTCTGCTGATCCACATCATGGGTCAATACTTTCGATTTAACATAGCTCTGAATAATCAGATCCTTCTTTAACTTTGTTCCCAACGCAATCATCTGATTGGCAAGTGGCACATATAACTTAATTTCAAAAGCAGGTGCCAACAACGCAATACCTGCAATCGCAGGAGCAAAGTCATGTATCCAAGCACTGACAACAACACCCGCAATGCTATTTGCAATAACAAAAATATCCTTAGTATCAACTAAATACTCACGGGCGATGTAATGAACAAAACTGTCCAAATCCCGCACATAATTCATAAATATAGGCGAAACAGGCTCTTTCGTATACCCATGTCCACGTAAATCAAATGCAAAAATTGAGTATCCGGCAAACTGTGGATCCATAGCCATTTCCTGCAGGCGTTCTGAATGCTCATGCCCACGGTGCAACACGATTAGTGCTCGCTGACCTGATTGATAATTCCAAACGCGATACAATAATTCGCCTTGATCGAAACTTTTAAAGTAACCTGATTTCATAATTAAAATTTATTCATTCGTGCCGGCATCCAATGTATTTTGGATGCTTCGCATTTTGTTTATTCGTGAACCTATTCTTTCTTAAAAGCATTTATACTGCCTTAGGCGACTTCAGTGATCATATACAATGTCCAGATGAGCTTCAATGAGCCCTTCGGGATTATTCTCATTCGTCCCTGTATCACAGAAATCGTGCACATGTCATGTATAACTTTCACTGAATGACCCTACCACAACAAAGATCATGCAAATGACCTTCTATTTATCTTCCCCAGCCAGTACTTTCATTAACAATAAACTATGTTTATGCAGCACCAGATGCTTGTTCTTAGACTTAACCCGATTTATAGCATCCTTTAAATTTAAAGATAATATTTTTTGCGACAACAGAATAGCAAAAACCATGCTCCGACTATAGCCCATCGTACAGTGTATCATCATCTTTTCATCTTTTTGTAATTGCTGATAATTGGCAACAAGAGCCGCCAATATCCGCTCCGCATCCTCGCCCCTTATCGCAGCTATATCCAGCAAGGGGAATGAACAATAACTTGCCCTTTTCTGCAACGCGGCAACTTCCTCCAATTCCGCAGCTAAATCAAAAACGATTAGCCTTTGATCCGAACCAAAGGCTTTTAGGTCTGCTTTACTTGCCCTTGGCCCCACATAACAACTTGGCAGAACCTCCATGAAGGGTGGATTATTTTTTTGCCTCACATAACGCCAGATCAACCAGTAAGCAACTTGGTAAGGGGCATAAAATACCTTTTTAAACCCAGGAATACGTCCATTTTCGTTTTTCAGAAAGTTTGGGTTGTTGATAAAATAACTTCTCCCCACAGCAAAACATACGAAGGATATCCAAACCAAGAGATGCCAACCAAACAAATGCCCTCGACTCCAAAAACTCAGCAACAGAACAACCCAGCCAGCAATAAAGTAAACATGACCGATTCCTCCGTTCCTTCGATTAACTTCCCACTTAAAACGGGCTCTCGCCTCAATCGTGCTCAACACATCTTGATGTTGGTCCCCTGATGCTAATGCGTTCCCCTGAAATGGATTGAAAGGTGATGGGAAAAGGATAAATCCCACATGAACTAAAATCAACGCAGTAATCACATCGATCAGATGATGCTGATAGACTGTGAGGGTAGCGAGTCCCATCAATACTAGCCAAATTCCTAAGACCCATTTTATCCAGCCCTTAAGTTGCTTACCGATCACGGACCAAAAGAGACAAGCATAGGCAACGTGAAGAGAAGGGGCCTGGTTAAAGGGCGAATCATACTTTTCTAAAAAAGTAAAGAAGAGTCCCAAAGCAGGATTTTCCACTGTTGGCCTATCAAAGGAAAACCGCAGTGGAAATATAAAAAAACAGCAGATCGAAACCACAGTGATAAAGCTAAACCGCTGCGCATATCCCCAAAGCTCCGCGCGGCTTCGACAAAGGAAGGGAACAAGGGCAAAAAACAATCCACTGCTCATGTATGGAACAATCATCCAAGGGATAAATGGAATACAGCGTTCAAAACTGAACGTAAATGCAGGTACAAAAGCTAACCTTGAAGCATAAATAGCCGCCGTAGCATAACCCAATTGGAAAAGCAGCATACAATAGAGAGAAGCAAGCAATTGTTGCCTGATCCCTTTCAGTCGTTTTTCATCCATTTGGCTTTCCTAGACATAATTTTATTCAATAAGACGTTTGGAAGTATACCCAGGCAAGCCATCAACCATTTCATCCGCTTTGGAAAAATCACAAGCTTTTTCTTTTGTTGGATAGCAATTATTATGCTTTTCGCCGCATCATCTACACTGATCAAAAATGGTTTCTTGGACAGATCTTGCCGATTGATTTCCCGCAGCTTTTCTGTATCGACATAGCCGGGCGCGATGACGGTAACCACAATACCAAAAGGGAGTAGTGCCCTTCGGTAAGCATCAGCGATCTGGATAGCCGCACGCTTGGTTTTACTATATAGACTCGAATTGGGGAAATGTAAAGTTCCCGATACAGACGCAACAACAACAATTTGCCCTTCTGACTGCCCTTCCATAGCTGCTCTCGCCACTTCAAAACAATTTAATGTTCCCATCATGTTGACCTGTAACATGGCCAAGGCCTCATGATAGCTGATCTGCCGTGCGACATCATCCGCATAGCTTCCCGTACAATTGATAAAAAGCGATAGAGGCCCATCCGTACGAAAGGAACTGACCGCATCCTGTAAATCGTCTAACCGACATACATCCACTTCAAAACACCTAAGTTGATCGACAAATGGAATTTCCTCCATTTTTGTCAAGTCCCGACCGCACACGGCCACCGATGCCCCCTGTTGAAGATAACGTTCGGCTAAAGCTAGCCCTATACCACTTGTACCACCGGCAATAAATACTTTCATCCAATTATTTCTTAAACGAATTTAAAGTCACCTGATAACCATAGCTCCATTGTGCTTCCATTGCATCGGCAAATTCCTGCAAATCTGCAGGTAAAGTCAAAGCAATTTCAAATTTACGCCAATTGATTTCCTTTTTACAATAGCGCCCAGACAATTGCTGTGCGGCATCCCTTGTGTCAATGCGATGTACTTCAGGGTATCGCTGTAAAAGATCAGTCAAACGTGTATTCCCGCTAAAACCTAACACCGCTCGAACCAACGCTTCTTCTTGTGCCTTGTACATCTGTTTACGTTCACATATAATCTCTTCAGCCATTACATAGGCTAGTTCCATGGGCAGAAGGTCGATCGCTCCACCTGCATAAAAAGTTTTATTTATAGATACTGGTTTAACATAAAACATATCAGACATCGAAATACGGACGGCTTGCAGCATGGAAAATTCTGAATACAGCCCAACTGTTTGTGCTACAGCACTGTTCATATAATTATTATCTTCAATGAAGATCTCCTGAATCGGTACTTTCGCCAATACATCTGATGTTCCTAACAGAATCTTCTGATAGAGTTTTCTATCACCCCGTTTCTTCCCAACCTCAGCCGGATCAAATAGTATTTTGGATCCGATAATGAGTGAAGGTACCTCGGCTGAAAAAGGTCTATCCAATGCAGGCAATAAAGGCGAGAGGTCTTGATCCATCTCCACCAAATAGCGACTAAAAACATCTTCAAGATAGGGCGCTGCTTTTTTGTTCAGTTGCTTTTTCAAAACATATAAGCCCATTTTCCTGAGGTAGCGCTGTTCGGTAAGACGATGATGAAGGAAAAATCGATAAAATTCTTCGGACTGCACGTAGGATTTTCGAGCTGCATCGGTACGAAAAGCTTGTATTATAGCTACGGCCATTGAACCTCCGCAGCTTGCAATAAGCAGATCCGGTTTTAAATCCAATTCGCTCAAGGCAGCATACATACCCATATATAGAGCAAACCGTGTCCCTCCTCCCGAAAATAATAAAGCTCGTTGATACTCCATGATAATAAGATGTTAGATTTTCTTAATGCAAGTCAAATGTTTCCATTTCCACATTCAATTTCACAACACTGCCATGATCAAAGCATAAAATACAGGAGCGTTAAAAATCAGGCTATCGATACGGTCCAAAAGTCCGCCATGGCCTGGAATCAGCGTGCCTGTATCCTTCACACTAGCTTTACGCTTCAAATAAGAAAAGAGGACATCTCCCCAAAATCCCAAAATACCAAACAGCAAGCCGAACAATGAAAAGTATAGAAAATTCTGAAAAGGTAATAGAAAATACCCCAATAAATTACTCAGTATAATCGTTAAGCTGATCCCACCGATACATCCCGCGATTGTTTTGTTTGGACTAATCCGCGGTACAATTTTTCTTCGTCCGAAAAACTTACCCATTAGATATTGAAATACGTCATTCAGTTCTGTTAAAACAACAATATATCCAATAAGTTTTAAGCCGAGAAGGACATCGTTATCCATTTTTATCGCGCGAATAAATGCTAAATGACTAAATCCTAGCAGACAAGCCACTGCTCCAAAAACCATCCCAAATAGCGCTCCACTCTTAGCCTTTAAACCGAATCTGAAAAACAAAATTAGCCCCAGACATAAGAAGCTAGCCAACAGGAGATATTCCCGATAGGAGCAAAAGTACAGGAGCAAAGCTTGCAATAATGCCATGAAAAGAAACACAAAGGGACTCAACTTGAATTCGGGAGTAAATAGATGAGCAAATTCGCGCATCCCTTGGTAGGTTATCCAGGCAACGAATAGCGGAGATAATAGTGATGGAACGAAGGCAACTGCCAATACCAAAACAATATAGCCCCAGCTTCTAACACGCACAGGAACATCTGCGAACTTGCCGTTAGCATCAGCCATGCGCCAAAGCCTTCCTCAATCGAGTTACCGAACTCAAAAGCAACAGTAAACACAAAACACCAAAAATATAACCTGAAAAAGCAACGATTGAAATATGCAATAATGCTAAAATTCCATATACGCCCAACAGCAAAGCACGATCACTTTTACCCATCGGCCCATCGTAACGACGATCATTGGCAATTACTTTTCCGATCAATCCACAAAATTCATTCACAACACTCCATACGATAAAACCTACGACCAGATATAAACTCTCCGAATGAAACTTCAGTAAAGGAAAGAACAGCATAACATCTGAAACAATATCTCCGACTTCATTCAAGACTTCTCCCCTCTTGCTGGTCTGATTAAAAAGGCGTGCCATCATGCCGTCCAATGCATTCAATGCCATTCGTAGCAATAATCCGACTGGCAGCGCCAAAAAGAAAATAGGGAAACGATCGGCATACCAGAACAGCAGTGCTATAATCATAGACAGTGCGATCGACCCGATCGTAATTTGATTTGCAGTCACCTTTTTTCGATGCAAAAAGTTCAAGATTGGCATCAGCAACTGCTGGAATTTTGGTTTTAATTTATAAACAGAAATCATATTATACGAGCTATTGCTCTCTTTTTTAATTTTTTTTATAAAAAAATTTGCATAGTGTAATAAATACACTATATTTGTGTCATCATAATTTAGGTTTATAATTGGTTATTTAAGGTTTTCATTCTCCCCGTTTGGAAACCTTTTTTTTTGTCCTAAATTAAAGATTACCATCTTCCGCCAGCACCACCACCGCCGGAGGATCCGCCACCAAAACTACCACCACCACCGCTACTACTAGATCCACCGCCAGAACTGCTTGATGTTGACCGCACCTTAACAGGAATTGAATGCTCCCCATGGGATACACGGTGCCCACAATTCTTACACAGGTCAAAACGTTCTTCTAGCCCTTGTGAACTATAAGTTGCTGCACGAATCGTCTTGGTACGCCCAGTCTCAAAAGTTCTATAATGACATACCGGACAATCACTGAAACCGACATTCTCATCCCAGGGAACCAGCTTCGTTTCTTGGTTAGCCTGATCAATCCAAATTTCGTATGAGCGGCTACCGAGTTTCTCCTCCAAAAGCTGCCCCTTATCCAGGTATGCACTTTCTCGGGTAGACACTTCATCCTTATTCATGCGTAACCAACGTCCTGAACTATCAGGCGGAGCCAACCGCAGTTCATTTTTTCGAATCCGTTTATTTAATCCAATAAGATCAAATAATGCCAATGGACTAAGCAATAGAGGTACAAGTCCCCAGACACGAAATTTACGCAAGGCCTGCTGGATATTCTCCTCATCGCGATACGAGTTAACAATCTGCGTACGGCTTGCATTATATTTCATCGCCAAAGTGATGCTACCAAATACAAATATAAAATAGGGTAAATTTTTCCACTGATAAACCACCTCAAAATTATTTAAGGCAAAGGCACAGATAAACACACTGATAAACATTAATAACCCCATACAGCCACATCCGCTTACCAAAGGCGGAAAATATTTACTCTTTTTCGTCAACTTTCCTTTGATCGCTCTCGTCACCTCACCCAACCAGATATAACAGATCGCAAATAAACCTAAAACCAACAGTGAATTTCGCAGGATAGGACTTTTAAAACTCCAGACCGGTGTCGCTTCCGGCATTAAACGCTCCAGTTCAGCCTTACTATCCGGTGAGGTAAGTATTGTCTTAATAAATTCTGCTGCCTCCGTAACACCACGGTCGTAATCTTCATTTCGAAAGTTGGGTACGAGATACTTCTCTCCAATACGTTTAAGATAGGCATCGGGCAAAATACTTTCCATACCATATCCTGTAATAAAACGGTATTCATGTCGGTCTTTAGCAATAAACAACAAAAGCCCATTGTTACTTTCCTTCTTACCGATACCCCAGGTATTGAATAATTTTAAGGCAAACTCGAAATCACTGTCGCCAACATAATCATTCACAACAACGATCGCAAACTCACCTTTTGTAGCAGCCTCAATCTGCGTCGATAAGCCATCTAATTCGGCCACTGTACCCGAAGATAGAATCCCATCGGGATTGGACACAAAGTGATCCTGTCCCTTTATTTTTGGACTGGGCAAATTGTCTGCTGTATAAGCAATAGATTGTCCAAAAGACGATAGCCCTGTTAAGCAGCTTCCCAACCAGACTAAGAAAAAGATATAAAATCGATGTAAGCTTCGCATAGTTTTACAACAGCAAAATTTGGTTCATTGTCACGATATTAAGAAAAAAAAATCAAACAAAGGTTTCCGTCAAAAAAAAGCCCATAATCAACCGATTATGGGCCTGTATAATTCAATATTCGTTTGAACTATTCATGTATATCCTTGCGATTACTTCATCTAATCATTTTATGGAGCTACAGTAACAGTGCGCGTTCCCACAAGAACTTCAAATCTTTCGGAAGCGACTATCAAGCAACAAAGGCCAGATTCTAACTAAAGCTGTATGGCAATAGGAAGCTTTCCCATTCGCTGTCAATGACCGAGCCAATGTAAAATCAAGACACCGATCAATCCAATAACAGAAACGAGCGTTTCCATCACCGTCCATGAGCGAAACGTATCCTTCATACTCACTCCAAAATAAGATTTAAACATCCAAAACCCCGGATCGTTGACGTGTGAGAACATGAGACTACCCGCTCCCGTCGCTAGCACCATTAATTCAGGAGTAACATCTCCTGCCTGCACAATGGGAAGCATAATGCCCGCTGCCGTGAGCCCAGCAACACTAGCCGAACCGATAACTAGGCGAATGATACCGGCTATTAACCATGCAAGTACAAGAGGCGACAAGCTCAGGTCTGCGGTTAGGTCAGCGATGTAGTTCGCTACCCCACTATCTACCAAAATTTGCTTAAAGGCGCCTGATGCTGCAATGATAAAAAGGATCATCATTATTCCGCGGATTGCTTCTTCCACACTTTCTGACTGCTCCCGCAAACTTTTACCTTGGCGGATACCCATTGTGTACATCGCTATTAACGACGCAATCATTAAAGCCACTACCGGGTCACCCAAGAAACGTAGTGCATTTAGCCAAAAGGAGCCTTCTGGAAATATTAGATGTGAAAATGAACCTAAAGCAATTAAAATTATTGGAAAAAGCCCCGTAAATATACTAATTGCAAATCCGGGAAGCTCTTTCCGATCTGCTTGATTGTGTTCAGGAAAAAACTCGGCCCGTGGGTTTGTCGGAATACGTTTAAGCATCCTGCCAAAGAGCGGTCCACCGATAATGATGGCAGGAATTGCCACAACAATGCCATAGGCCATTGTTAAACCTATATCCGCTTTATAGGTAAGCGCTATGGCCGTAGCTCCTGGATGTGGTGGCAAATAACCGTGTGTCACAGATAGCGCTGCCAGCAACGGAATGGCTACGTAAAGCAAGGGCATTTTATTTGAAGCGCATACCATAAAAACGAATGGTACTAATACGATAAAACCGACATTGTAAAATAAGGGAATTCCTACTAAAAAGCCCGTGAGAACCATTGCCCAAGGTAAATTCTTTCTGCCAAATACCGCCGTTAGTACCGTTGTAATCTTTTCCGCAGCACCACCCTCCGCCATCAATTTCCCCAGTAGGGACCCGAAAGCCAACAATAGTGCCAACTGGCCCATAGTGGTACTCACTCCGGTTTCAACAGATTTAAGGATATCGACGGCACTCATATTCATGGCAAAACCGACCGCAACAGAGGTTATCAGTAATGAAAAGATCGTGTTTAACCTGACGACAGTAACTAAAAGAAGTAGTAAAGCTACTCCCAAAATAACGATGATTAGTGGCATAATAATTTATATCTAGTTAAAACTCACCTTCCAATATATTGTATAGGTGTTCAAATTTCTGGAAGTTCTTCCTATATACAGCGTGATTCTCCTCACTAGGTTTATAATAGTACTCAGTGTCTTGCTTTCCTTCCACTTGCTTGTTTTTTATAGTAGGTTCACCTCCCTGTATACCCAATGCCTCCAAGCCTATCAATGCTGCTCCCCATGCAGAGCTTTCTACCGTATTTTTGGTAAATACAGGTTTATTGAAAATGTCTGCAAGCATCTGTACCAACAACGATGAACGCGCTAAGCCCCCGCTTGCAAAGATCGTATGAATGGGACCGGTGTTCTCCTCTAATGCGAGTCCTACACTGTAAATTGCAAATAACATCCCTTCCATCATGGCACGTGCAAAGTGCGCCCTGCCATGATGCAACTGTATTCCAAAATAAACGCCTTTTGCATTGGAATTCCAATGCGGTGCCCGTTCACCAGTTAGATAGGGCAAGAATATCAAGCCCTCTGCCCCGGGAACGACGGAGTCGACCAAAGCATTTAACGACACGGAAGAATCTCCATCTGCTTCCATTTGTGTAAATTCGCTCAAGAAGTTATCTCTAAACCAGTTGCGTAATACACCACCATTGTTAACCGCACCACCAATTATATATTCATTTGGTCTCAGTAGGTATGTAAATAGCCTTTGTTTTTTTTCTTGATTTGCCTGCGAACTTGCTACGCGAATAGCTCCACTGGTACCTACAGTTACCGAAGCCACTCCAGGACGTATAGCCCCAACCCCAAGATTAGCCAAACAACCATCGCTACCACCTATAACAAAAGGGGTATCTTCAGGGATGTGCATCAAGGCCGCAATTTCTCGACTCGGCATATTTAAAATATAATCGACCGGAACAGGCGATGCTAGTTGCTCTTCAGTTATGCCCGCCAAGCTTAACGCCTGGTCAGACCATCTTAGGTGATGTATGTCGAAAAGCCCTGTTGCAGATGCAATGGAATGATCGACCATGTAAACGCCAAACAGCCGGTAAAAAAGAAATTCTTTGATACCGATAAACTTGTGCGACTGAGCAAATAATTTTTGATCGTTGGACTTTAGCCACATTAATTTGCAAAGTAAAGACATGGGATGTATCGGTGTACCCGTCTGCTGATAAAGCAGCCTGCCCGCCTCACTTGCCTCCAAAGCAACCGCAATATTCTCGCTTCTGCGATCTGCCCATATAATGCAATTGCTAAGTGGCTTTCCCGCCGAGTCAACAGCGATCAGTCCGTGCATAGCACTGCTCACCGAAATACATACGGGTTTCGTTATCTCAGCACTAGATTGCTCTAAGCTAATCATTACATGCATAATAGCATGAATACATGCGCCATAAACAATCTCCGGATCTTGCTCATACCAGCCTTCCGACGGGTTTAATATGGGATAAGGTATACTATGCTGAGACAAGATATTACCTTCGTAGTCAAATGCAACAGCTTTCGCAGATGATGTCCCAATGTCTAATCCAATGATCATAAATAAAATTGATGTTTAGGAAAGCTCAATATACGGATTATCTGTTGGTTTACAACAAAAGGCTCAATACCAGCAAAGTAATTGGAGCGAGAAAAGCGCCGCATACCAATCTGTAAATAATTGCCTGTTATAGTATCAACAAAAATGGTAAATTTCAACTTAGAAAAACGGTATTAAACGATGAGATAACTATGATTTTGGAATAGTTGGGAACGTATTGATCGGAAAGGTATCTTTCACACACTTTGGGATTAAGCAAAAAAAGCTTGAAGACTCGATTTAATCTTCATTTAAAAAACAAAAAAGCGGCTTTTATAAAACCGCTTTTTATAACTTAACCATCTATCGAGTTTACACTCTGTTGATCTAGATACTATCGTTCGATATCCTTCAAGCTACTCATCTTCTTGTATTCCAAGAAACCTTTAATATCTTCAAAATGCTCACGTACACGTTTATTGCCGAATTCAAACACTTTCTCTGCCAAACCATCCAAAAAGTCACGGTCGTGTGAAACAAGGATCAGCGTACCATCGAAATCTTTTAAAGCATCTTTGATAATGTCCTTTGTCTTCATGTCCAAATGGTTGGTCGGCTCATCGAGAATCAATACATTGACAGGTTCCAGCAACAGTTTTATCATCGCCAGACGTGTTCTTTCTCCTCCAGATAGCACTTTAACCTTTTTGGTCGTATCATCGCCACTAAACATAAAAGCTCCTAAAAGGTCTTTCATTTTAACACGTACATCTCCAACAGCGATTTGATCAATAGTATCAAAAACGGTCATCTCCCCATCTAGCAATGCGGCCTGATTTTGAGCAAAGTAACCAATTTTTGCATTGTGGCCTACTTTCAGCGTGCCTTCAAAATCGATCTCACCCATAATTGCTTTAATCATGGTCGATTTACCCTCACCATTCTTCCCGACAAAAGCAACCTTTTCACCACGCTCAATGACCATATTTGCTTTTTGGAAAACAACGTGTTCATCGTAAGCCTTGGTCAGGTCTTCCACGATAACAGGATATTGGCCCGAACGCGGAGAGGGGGGGAATTTAAGACGTAATGCCGAAGTATCCACCTCGTCGATCTCAATGATTTCCAATTTCTCCAACATCTTTACACGTGATTGTACCTGCAATGTTTTAGAGTAGGTACCTCTGAAACGATCAATAAACTCCTGATTGTCCGCAATAAAGCGTTGTTGCTCTTCATACGCTTTCAGCTGATGCTGACGACGCTCCTGACGTAGTTCCAGGTAATGGCTATACTTGGCGCGATAGTCATAAATGCGTCCCATCGTTACCTCAATCGTACGATTGGTAATATTATCAACAAATGCTCTATCGTGCGAGATCACAATAACGGCTTTAGCCGAATTGACCAAGAAATCCTCCAGCCATTGAATACTCTCGATGTCCATGTGGTTAGTGGGCTCATCCAATAAAATCAAATCAGGTTTCTTCAATAATATTTTAGCCAGTTCAATACGCATCCGCCAGCCCCCGGAAAATTCAGAAGTCTGCCTTGTAAAGTCCGAGCGCTCAAAACCAAGTCCCTTCAATACCTTCTCAACCTCCGCATCATAATTGACTTCCTCAATCGAATAGAACTTTTCACTTAATTCGGACACGCGTTCGATCAATTGCATATAGTCATCAGACTCGTAGTCTGTACGAATATTTAACTGTTCATTCAGGTTTTCCAGCTCATCACGCATACCATACACTTCCTCGAACGCCTTCGATGTTTCTTCAAAAACAGTCACATTGTCTTCTGTCAGCAAATGCTGCGGTAAGTAAGCTATGATAGCATCTTTTGGGCCAGCAACATTCCCGGTAGTAGGCTTGCCCACCCCTGCAATAATTTTCAGCAAGGTAGATTTACCGGCGCCATTTTTGCCCATCAATGCGATCTTATCATTCTCATTGATCGAGAAAGATACATCTGAAAAAAGAGTTGTTCCCCCAAAGGAAACAGAAATATTATTTACGTCAATCACTGTATATTCACTTAATTTTGGCACAAAGATAAGCGAATCAATCTTATAAATAGACAATGGAGCATTTTTGTGTATCTTTGCGCCATGCGTTTTGATATTATTACGGTCTTACCCGACCTTTTAGAAAGCCCATTTGCACACTCTATCTTGCAACGAGCAAAGGATAAAGGCTTGGCTGAAATACATGTTCACAATTTAAGAAACTATTCCACAAATAAACACAAGAGTGTCGATGATTATCCTTACGGAGGCGGATCCGGGATGGTCCTTCAAATTGAACCTTTTGCCAAGTGCATTGAGCAGTTACAGGCCGAACGGACATACGATGAGATTATCTATATGACGCCCGATGGAGAAACCTTCAATCAGGATATCGCAAACGGATTATCCACAAAAGGGAATATGATGATTCTATGTGGACACTACAAGGGAATAGACCAACGTATCCGCGATATTTATGTAACAAAGGAGATATCTGTTGGTGACTATGTACTATCTGGAGGCGAGCTCCCAGCGGCAATTGTTACAGACGCAATTATTCGTTTGATTCCCGGAGTTTTGTCGGACGAGACATCTGCGCTTTCAGATTCTTTTCAGGATGGTTTGCTCGATGCTCCGATCTACACACGCCCTGCAGACTGGAAAGGCCACAAAGTACCCGATATTCTCCTCAGTGGACATGAGGCAAAAATTGCCGCCTGGAAGGATGAACAGCAGTTAAAAAGAACACAAGAAAGACGTCCTGATTTATTAAATGATTAAGAAATAAGGTGAATTTTTGTTTTTTTGTCACAAAAAGTTTGCTTATTTATTTTTTTTTATAAATTTGTGTAATAATGACACGAAGATATACAAATACAAATTGGTGGTGGCCTGAAGCAGTAAGCATCGGGAACTAATTGGTATTGTCATAATATTTCATAATCAACCAAAACCATTTATGGAAATTCCAAACCCGATGCTAACCAGTATCGGGTTTTTTTATTATTAAAATTTACAACAAGAAGATAAGAAACAAAATGAAGTATACATTCAAAACACAAAGCAGAAAATTGCTCGCGGATACAACTACGCCAGTGAGCATCTATCTTCGCCTAAGAGACATTTTTCCAAACTCATTGTTATTGGAAAGCTCCGATTACCATAGTCGCGACAACAACATCAGCTATATCTGCTGTCAGCCTATTGCAGGCATTCAGCTCGATGAGAAGGAGCTGACTTTAACCTATCCGGGAAGGGAACGTATCGTAAAAAATGCACAGGAAATTGAGTTACGTCAGGAAGTTTCCGATTTTAGAAATTCCTTTGAAGACTCCACAGTTGCTGAACTCAATTTAATATCCAATGGTCTTTTTGGTTATTTCACCTTCGATTGTATCGAACATTTTGAAGATATCAAATTAACAACAGCAGTAGATCCAGCGCGGAAAATACCATTCATGCAATATCATATTTACAAATATGTCATTGCCATAGACCACTTCCGCAACCAGCTTTACATTTTCGAACACCTTTTGGAAGACGAAGAGTCAGAGCTTGAAAGAATTCAGTTCCTTATCCAGAACAAGAATTTTCCAGAGTATACGTTCAAATTAGCCGGAGAAGAGAGTTCCAACCGTACCGATGAGGAGCACCGCCAGCTGGTTAAAAAGATGAAAGAACATATCCAGCGCGGAGACGTTTTCCAGATTGTGCCATCGAGGGGTTTTAAAACACCTTTCTCTGGTGATGAATTTAATGTTTATCGTGCACTACGCTCTATTAATCCATCACCTTACCTTTTCTACTTCGATTACGGTGATTTTAAGCTGTTCGGTTCATCACCGGAAGCGCAATTGCGGATACATGGAAAACAGGCAACGATCTTCCCCATTGCCGGAACATTCAAACGGACAGGGGACATGGACGAAGATCAGAAGATCGCCTCCAGACTCAAACAAGATCCCAAAGAAACTTCAGAACATGTGATGCTCGTGGATCTCGCACGCAATGACTTAAGCCGGCATTGTACCCAAGTAAAAGTTGAATCCTACATGGAACCACAATATTACTCCCACATTATCCACTTGGTATCTAAAGTTACAGGTACGTTAAAAGACAATATCAATCCATTTGACATTGTCGGTGATACATACCCTGCAGGTACCCTCTCAGGCGCACCGAAACATATGGCGTTGACATTGATTGATCGTTATGAAGGCCTGCAACGCTCTTTTTATTCCGGCGCGATCGGATTCATGGGTTTTAATGGCGATTTCAACCACGCCATTATGATTCGTTCGTTCCTAAGTAAGCAAAACACTTTGCATTATCAAGCTGGTGGCGGAATCGTTTTGGATTCGGACCCTGAAATGGAACTTCAAGAAGTAAATAACAAAATAGCCGCTTTACGAAAAGCATTACAATTAGCAGAAACATTATGATCAGACCATTGGAATACTGTGTCAATCAGCAACACATTCATATTTCAGTAGACACTATTGACAGCCGCATCGTAGAGTTATTGGCATTACGCAAAACTTATGTTGAAAAAGGTAAGTCTTTAAACGACGAGCAGGAGGAGCAACAACATCTTATTATGAATCTAAATACCAATTATAAGATATTGGCGGAAAGATTTAATTTGCCTACTGAATTTATTCAATCCATATTCCGGGAGATAGAAAATTATATTAATCAAGATTTTATAGTAAAAGGTTATGAGCAACAATAAAATAGTCGTTATAGATAACTACGACTCATTCACCTATAACTTAGTCCATCTATTACAAGAACTTGGACAAGAGTATGTCGTGTGGAGAAATGATAAATTTAAACTGGAAGATATTGATGCTTTCGATAAAATACTTCTTTCACCAGGCCCAGGTATTCCAGAAGAAGCTGGATTATTACTTGATGTTATCCGTACCTACGCTCCACATAAAAGTATCCTAGGTATCTGTTTAGGTCAACAGGCTATTGCGGAGGTTTTTGGTGGCACACTGTTCAATATGGAAAAACCTTTGCACGGCGTAGCAACAAATATTACAGTTGTAGATGAGTCAGAAAAATTGTTTCAGGATTTCCCAAAAGATTCTAAAATAGGACGCTACCATTCTTGGGCCGTAAACAAAGACACCCTACCAGCTATCCTCAAGGTAACTGCGATCGACGAGAATGGCATCATTATGGCCTTAACCCATACCGAATACGATGTAAGGGGAATGCAGTTCCACCCCGAATCGGTATTGACCACAAATGGCAAAAAGTTAATTGAAAACTGGTTGGGAATCTAAAACTTAAAAAAATGACTATACTTGATAAAATCATTGAACGAAAAAAAATAGAAGTAGAACAAGCAAAAGCTTTAGTTCCCATGGAGGAACTATTAAACTATCCTTATTTCAGTGTGGCTTGTCTATCGTTGAGAGAATCTGTTCTTGATCCTGAAAAAACAGGAATTATAGCTGAATACAAAAGAGCATCGCCATCAAAAGGAGACATCAATAGCATTTCAGCAGTGGAGGATGTTGTCAAGGCATACGAGGAAGCAGGTGCTTCAGCAGTCTCTGTCCTTACGGATGGAGAATTTTTCAAAGGTAATTTAGAAGATCTATCGAAAGCACGTGAAGCTATCAGTATTCCTATATTAAGAAAAGAATTCATCGTAGATAAGTATCAGATCACAGAAGCAAAAGCTTATGGAGCAGATATCATCCTTTTAATTGCAGCATGCCTGAAAAAAGAGGAAGTACAGGAATTCGCAGCCTATGCAAAACAAATCGGCTTAAATGTCTTGCTCGAAGTACACAATGAACAGGAACTATTAGACAATCTTTTCGACGACATCGATGCAATTGGGGTCAATAATAGAAACCTGAAAGATTTTTCAGTTGATCTTCAACATTCTTATGATCTTTTGGACAAAATTCCAACGGAATACATCAAAGTTTCCGAAAGTGGCATATCCGATCCATCAACAATTAGAGCCTTAAAAAAAGCTGGATTTCAGGGCTTCTTAATTGGTGAGAATTTTATGAAAACAACAGATCCAGGACAAGCGATTAAAGACTTTGTAAAAGAAATATAGAAACCTATTTAAAACCAATCTAAATAAGACTATATTTGCCCAAGTATAAGTTAGGGCTTTTTATATTTTGGAAACGTATTTTTTTATTATAGATAGAAAGAGTTTTGAGCAAATATATCTTCGTCATTGGGAAGATATGTTTGCTTTTTGTCTCAGCAATATCCAAGATGAAGAGCATTCAAAAGAGATTGTACAGGACGTTTTTAAATCAGTTTGGGAGCGCAGAGAAGAACTTCGTTTGAAAGACGTCGAGCGCTATTTGATCCGATCGGTCAAACTCAAAACTTTTGAATATATACGCAATAAAGTATCCCGCCAACAACATCTGAACAATATTTCGAACATAACGGAATCTCAATATTCAGACAATACACTGATTGCCGAAGAACTCGCAAACAAGATTTCAAAGTTAGTCAATACCTTACCGAACCAATGTCGCAAAGTATTTCAGATGAGCAGGGAACAAGGGCTTACAAACAAACAAATAGCACAGGAATTGGTGATCTCTGAAAGAGCAGTTGAATATCATATTTCTAGAGCTTTAAAAACATTAAAGACAGAATTAATAGAATATATATCGTAAGTTGTTGATGCAGAAAAGAGAAATCTCGTACTTTTGTTATTGAGTAGAATATACGGATGAAAATAGACCATAAGTTAATAGAGAAATACCATCTAGGCCAATGCTCTCCAACAGAAAAACTGCTGGTAGAAGAATGGTTGATGGATGATACGTTCGAATCTAACCCAGTACCTATTTCAATAGCTAAAAAAAATAAATTGAAAAACGATATCTGGGCAGATATCAACACCTATATCGAGACCGCAGAAGCCCCAATAGAAATTAGGAGCAAAAAATACCCGCTTAAATATGTTGGCATTGCAGCCTCCCTGCTAATCCTGCTTAGTTTTGGCCTATACCAGTTCAATAACATGAAGGAGAAGACTGATGCGACATTCGACAACGCGAGGAATGCGAACTTGAAATATATCAATCAACAAAACTATAAAATAGTTTTGGGTAAAAATGCGACAGCTCAAATCAATACCGATACAGGGATAATTAAGACTACAGGCAATATGCTCTTTATACCCAAAAGGAACTTTGCTTTCAACATGCCGGGGGCTGATAAAAAGAAAGAATTAAAAACGGGCGAAATCTATTTTGTATTGCAGCCACAAAAAAATGGAAAACAGGTGATCATCGCTAAATCTGAACTCACTTTTCTTGCTCCAACATTACAGCACGAGCTCAAGTTACAATTTAACATCATTTAATCGATCTTAATTCCATTACCTATATTCACATGCGACCAAGCCGTCATATCTTATTCTTACCGCTTTTGCTACTTAGCTTAATGATAAGCTGTCAATTTGGACATGAAGAGAAAAACTTATCCGGCAAATACAGCTTGTACACGATGGATAAAGATCTAGGGAATACAATTGTGACATCTACCCAAATCGACAGTGGAACATTGGATATTCAACAAAATGGGGTCGAAATTCCAACACAGCAGTTTGATCGCAGTGTCATTATTAAAAACAATAAGTTTTATTTTCTGAGAGAAGGAAGATTTCGAAAATATATCCTAGAAACAACAGGATTAAAAGAAATTGGAGAACTGTCAATGCCAGACCAGCATATAGAAAATATCAACTGGCTAAATAACGATACACTGCTCTTATTTACATCAGACAACAAAACTAACCGGCGTTTATGGTACACAAAGGTCGCTATCAAACCCTTTAAAATCGTGCAGCAGCACGAGTTAAAGATACCTCCCTCAGCCCCCGACTTCAATATTATCTCCATTGGCTTTAGTACCATACACCAGCAACAACTGCTAGTTGGTTACACGTTTAATAAAATTATCAATGAAACAGACTTTACCACAATAGATACCCTATATGTGGCTACCCTAGATAAAACAACACTAAAGCTAAAGGGAATCCAAAAAGATACCCGATCTACTTATCCAGGTGGAATAAACACAGTCCAATCTTACAGTTTCAATGATGAAAACGGGAATTACTACTTTATGGCCTGCCCCGGTATTGCATTGGGCAATACACCATCAAAGTCTACAGCAATCTTTAAAATTGATCAAAAGTCAACTCAAATTGACCCGAACTATTTCTTTGATTTAACAGCACAGACTCATAACCACGCTTATGGTATGTGGTATCTGGGAAACCATCAAGCGATTGTACGAAGCGAGCGTAAAGATCGCTATACCGATTTTAGCGACCACCACTCTACTTATCAATTTGAATATTTTCTTGTTGACCTTAGTACCAAAACCACACACAAGCTAGATCTTCCTTTTGACAAAGGAACCCGAAAAGAATCTGTTCTTGTTGAAAATGGGAAAGCCTATATTGCCATCGATGACAACTCAGACCGACATCAGGTCTGGATCTATGATATCAAATCAGGAGAGATAAAGGCAGGTCTTCAATTGGATCAGGCTACGGATTTTATCGTAAGGATAGATCGACTAAATTAATTTATCCTGTAAAACAGACTTTTACAAAAAATTTTCTTTTTTTTCACTGTAGGACCTTCGGTAAATCTAGAGTTACGCTACTTAGATAATATGTATTTAATCTAAATAAGCGTATGTCAAATTTTAGGGCAATATCTACCTGCGTATTGCTATCGTTTTCTTCTACTCTCTTTGCCCAACAATACGGTATATTGCAAGGACAAATAAAAAGCTCAAAAGATGGGAGCTTATTACATTCGGTCAGTATCAAAATAAAAAATACGCAGTTGGGAACAACATCCGATCCATCGGGAAATTTTCAACTGTCCCATATCCCCTTCGGGAAATATAAAGTGCTTATATCTGCCGTAGGCTACGTTAGCAGAGAGGTTCAAATTGATATACCTGCTACTGTTACCACAACAGTAAACATTGACCTAGATCCGACAGCGCAACGATTGGGTACTGCTCAAGTTGATGCAAAATCGGAAAGCACAAAACTGAAGGAAACAGGATTTTCTGTTAATGCGATTGAAACTAGACAATTTGCCAATCTAAATCTTGACATCAATCAAGTACTATCTCGTAGTCTCGGTGTAAATATCCGTGAATCGGCGGGTCTCGGTTCTGATTTCAAATTTTCCATCAACGGACTTTCAGAAAAACAGGTTCGCTTCTTTATTGATGGCATTCCAATGGAAAACTTCGGGTCAGGATTGACGCTAAATAACATTCCTGTTAACCTAATTGAACGCATCGAAGTATTTAAAGGTGCCGTTCCAGCGTATCTTGGTTCGGATGCACTCGGCGGTGCCGTCAATATCATCACCAATCAATCTGCCGGCAATATGCTGGACGCCAGTCTTGCTTATGGCTCCTTCAATACTATGCGTGCTGCGGTAAATGGTCGATTCACAGATCAAAAAACTGGACTTTCTCTTCAGCTATGGGCCTTTCATAATCTTTCGGACAACAATTACTGGATGCGCAACAATCCTAAAAATGAGGCTCCAATTAAGGTTATTGAAAATGAAGACATCGTAGAACGTGATGCCAAACGCTTTCACGATAGATATCGTTCCGATATGGCACAATTCGAAATTTCCTTATCCGACAAATCTTGGGCCGATAAGATTTCATTAGGATTGACTTATTCAGATTTCAACAAAGAAATACAGACTGGTGCCAGCCAAAACACCGTATATGGTGAACTCCGCAAGGTCGGCAACTATATAATGCCTTCTTTCAAATACAAAAAAGACAACTTTTTGATCGAAAAGCTAAATATGAACGCCTATGCCTCTTATGGCATCGATAAATACCGTGTTATCGATACAGCTGGTCAAAGCTATGGTTGGGGTGGTGGAACAGGAATCCCTTTAGCAATTTCGGGAGAACTCAATGATATCAAAACCATCTACCATTATAAAAACAAAAGTGCGCTAATACGTACAAACTTTAGTTATGAGTTGGACGAATTCAACGCTCTCAACCTCAATTATAATTTTGCACATAGCAGCAGGTCTGCAGAAGAAGAACTTGGTAATGCGAAAAGCAATCCATTGGGGACTCCCAACACCATATCCAAAAATATCTTAGGACTCGCCTATCAAAATCTTGCATTGGACAAACGTCTCAGTACATCCATTTTTACGAAGTTGTACAACTTAGGAACATTTGCCAGAGATGTTGTCTATTTCAGTGGCAGCGATGGCAACGGTTATACAAATAAAGACACCCGGTTCAACAAGAACTATATCGGCTATGGCCTGGCCTCCCGATTCAGCCTAAGACAGAATCTCGGAATCAAGGCATCTTACGAACGTACCTATCGCCTCCCGGAATCTGAAGAAATGTTTGGTGATGGGATCAATATCATCGCCAATAACAAGCTGAAACCTGAGAATAGTAACAACATCAATCTCGGTTTTTATCTCAATCAACACTTTGGTAAACACAGCCTTAACTTTGAGAGTTCTTATTTCCTACGGTATGCACGCGATTTTATCTATTTCAAGCCTACGGGTGGGAAGTTCTCCAGTTACCAAAATTTGGACAAGACTACAATCAATGGCATTGAAGCAGAATTAAAATATCAATATGCTAATTTGTTGGACTTTTCGATCAATGGTACGTACCAAAACTCAACGAATAAGTCCAAATATATTGATGGGCAAACCGCTAACCCCGATATAACCTATAACGACAGAGTGCCCAATCAACCTTGGTTGTATGGGAATCTCAATTTGAGCATCTATAAAAATAATTGGTTGGCACCGGATACTAAATTGCAGTTTATCTGGTCCTCAAACTACACACACTGGTATTACTTGGATTGGGAAAGTGTGGGTAGTAAGGAATCTAAAAACCAAATACCTACACAGTTTATCCATAATGCAGCTCTTTCCTATTCTTTTGCAAAAGACAAATACAATATTTCTGTCGAATGCAGAAACCTGACCGATGAGCTGGCTTATGACAACTTTAGGTTACAAAAACCAGGGCGTTCATTTCACGTCAAACTCCGATATTTCTTAAATAGCTTTAATCACAATTAATTATGTTTTCAAAATTAAAATCCACAGCAGTTCTCTTTAGCGCGGGCATTATTGCGACATTGGCCGCATGTTCCAAAAACAGTCCTGGAGGCGAAGTAGAACCTCCTGCACAGGAAAGTGCAAAATATGGTTTTGTTGTCCAGGCAGGAACACCAGCAGCAACTTACAATCTTGTAGCTAACTCCTTAACAGAAGGAACCCTTACCACTGCCTCTAACGGTGCAAAATCCAATTACGCAGCCATTACCTCAAAAGGTGAATTTTATTATGGGATCGACACAGATTCTAAAACATTAGTCAAATACACAAGTGATAACTCCAAAATTACAGTTGTCAAAGAAATTCCATTTCCTGCGATCAGCTGGGCGTATTACTCCAGTTTCTATAAATGGAAAGATGACAAAACACTGGTCCTGTTTAGTTCAGATGCTGCAATTCAATTTGAATATGCTATTCTCGATGTTGAAAACATGAAAATCACCAGCAGTGGTAAATTGAATATCCCCGGTTTAATGGATGGCTATTATTTCTGGGCTTACAATGCCGCTTTTATTGGTGATAAATTATACTTAGCCTACACACAGGAAAACAATGATACAGGCATCTCTGTCAGCAAAACGTATCTGGCTAGTATGGACTATCCTTCGATGAGCAATATTACTGTGACACAAGATGACCGCTTTACCTTCCCAAGTCATTATACCTTGAATGTACAGTCATCATTCACGGAAGATCAGACAGCCTATTTTATTACTTCGCCTACAATTTGGTCCACAAAAACAACTGGTGAACCTTTCGGAATCTTTAGGGTACAGAATAATTCAAAAGAGATCGATCCAACTTATTTCTACGAATTGACCGACCGCACAAAAGAAGAAGCTGTGGGACTTACATATGTGGGCAACAATAAGGCTGTCGTTAGAATCTTGGATAAAACTAAAATTAAGGACTCAGATTCCTATGGAACAGAATATATCACGAGCTTCTATTTGGTTGACGTAAAGGCGCAAACCAAGACAAAAATCAATATCCCATTGGCCAAAGGAACTCCTTTTGCCGAAAACGTAGTGGTGGATGGGGCCAATATTTTCATTGCGGCCAATACAGCTGAGGGCTACTATGTGTATCAATACAACACTTCCTCTCAAGCTGTCTCTAGAGGTCTAAAACTTGAAGGTATAAATGCCGTCAATAAAATGGTCAAATTATAACTATAATCAAAGAAAGTCGCTATGTAAGCATTAGGGAAGCACTATTCCTAATGCTACAACACGACTTTCCCTCAGTCCTTACTAGGGGACGACGATCAAATCCGTCAATTATGTTAAGTAAAATTAATGCCTGGCTCCATCTTTGGCTAGGGCTTGCTGCCGGTATTCCCGTTATTATACTGGGAATTACAGGCTGTGTACTTGTCTTTGAACATGATATCAAAGAATTAACAACAAACTATATCCACATCGAATCTGGAACAACAGAAGAGCAGCTTCCGCCTTCTGCAATTTACAGATCCGTAAAGAGGGTTCTGCCGGATAAAGATATAGCAAGCGCATGGTACTATGGACTTGATAAGTCCGTCAAGGTCAGTTTGGATCATTCAGATAGTCTGGTCTATGTAAACCCCTATACAGCGGAAGTATTAGCCATTGTAGATCATGAAGATTTCTTTCACTTTATGGACGAAGGGCATCGACATCTTTGGATGCCAGTTAAAATAGGCCGACAGGTTGTTGGATGGAGCACCTTCATTTTCTTTATCTTATTAATCACAGGACTTATTCTTTGGTGGCCAAAAAAATGGACCAAAAGAGCGAGAGAACAAAGTTTTACAATCAAATGGAAAGCGAAATTCAAAAGAATCAATTATGATCTACACAATGTGCTAGGCTTCTATTCACTGACCATAGCCTTAGTAATGTGCTTAACAGGACTCATTATGAGCTTTCCATGGATGCGCAACTCAGTAATTTGGCTAACAGGTGGATATCCTAAGGACAATAAAATAGAAAGAGTAGACCACAATAGTCTGATCAATCAGCCTTTAAATGACGCGTTACAAGTAGCCGATAAAATTTGGTATAAAGTACGCCATGAGTATGCCAAATACAATAAAGACGCCGTAATTGTCCATTATCCCGAGCGTGAAGACAAAACAGTCTATGCATGTACCGACATGGAGGGTGGAACTTGGAGAGATCTTAATTTCGATCGATATACACTTGAATTGACAGGCAGAATGCAAGGCCCCATTGATGAGGCAAATACCACCGAATGGCTGATGCGCTCCAATTATGCGCTCCACACTGGGTTTATTGGTGGAATGACAACAAAAATCATCTATTTCATCGCCTCACTTGTATGTTCAACCTTACCAATAACAGGATTCTATATCTGGTGGGGAAAGAAAAGAAAAGCTATAAAAAAAACGAAACGCACACAACTGGCAACCACTTAGATTTTAGCAATACCGTAACCATTCCATTATGTCCAACTTTCATCGTTATCTCTGTAGTCTACTCTTTATTTGTGTTGTTTTCAGTAGTGAGGCCCAAAAATTAAGTCACATCAGAGGTCAAATTATCGGTGAAGATAAACAGGCCATTCCATACGTAAATATCAGCCTTCATCAAGCAAAAGATGGTACATTAACGAAAACTATCGTCGCAGATAGTACCGGGCATTTTATTTTCGGTGACACAAAGGCAGGCCGTTATTATATAAAAGTAAAAAGCATCACCCATCAAGAGACCTTTAGTCCACATTTCAGTTTAGATGAACAACTTGGCGGATACGATCTCGGCCAGATTGTGCTATTGATGAATAATGCTTATTTAGCAGAAGTGTTGGTCCAACGCAAAAAGCAATTTATAGAACAGCAAAGGGATAAACTGGTATTCAATGTTGAAAACTCTATGCTTGCTGATGGCAATAATGGACTTGAACTACTCAACAAGCTACCAGGTGTAACCGCAGATGACAACGGTACCTTAAGCATTAAAGGGAAATCAGGTACTTCAGTAATGATCAATGGAAAATTGACTTATCTTTCCGGTGACCAACTGGCCAACCTATTGCGCAGCACATCTTCCATTGATATCAGCAAAATTGAGCTTATGTCCAACCCTAGTGCAAAACAAGATGCAGCTGGTTCAGCAGGAATTATCAATATTGTTTTAAAAAAAGGAATAAAGCAAGGATGGAACGGTTCTATTTCCCTCAATGGTGGCGCAGGCCGAGGGCCACATCTTGGCGGTAGTCTCAATTTAAATTACCGCACGGAGAAACTAAATGTATTCGCGATCTATAATCAGTATCATCAGAACCTTGAGTATTTTAACTCCCTCACACGCTACTTCTATTCGGATCAGAGTAACCTCCCCGAATCTTATACACAGCAGGAAAATAAAATACAGCCAAAGCTGCGGTCGAACAATTTTAGAGCCGGTATAGATTATAACATAGATTCCAAACAGACACTTGGCGTACTCATCAACGGCGGATTTGGTAAATACCCGAAGTATGAACCTACAACAAATAGCTTCAGAAACTTTGACGATAATCAATTAATATGGTCTTCATCTACGATAACGGAAGGGAAAGAGCGCTGGCGGGATATGCTCTACAATATCAACTACACGGTCAAATTTAATGAGAAAGGGCACGAACTAAAAATCGACCTCGATCTTGTCGACCATTATTCCAAAATGGATCAGCAGCTAAACACGAATTATACGAAAGCAGATGGCACCCCGCTCAACCAACCGTCGTCACGTCAAGGAGACATTCCCTCAGACAATAAAGTGTACGTCGCCAAGTTGGATTATACACTGCCCCTGGCCGAAGGGTATAAACTGGAGACAGGCTGGAAAGCTAGTCATGTCCGTACAGAAAATGACCTGCATTACGATACACTGCAAAACGGTCAATTTGTCCCCGACCTGACAACAAGCAATCATTTCGTTTACAAAGAAACAATACGAGCGGGTTATATCAATTTATCCAAAAGCTGGACTAAAATTTCGGCACAGGTTGGTCTGCGAGGAGAACACACACGTACATCAGGCAATCAAATCACGCTGAATGAACAATTTGAAAAATCCTATTTCAAGCTATTTCCATCAGCATTTCTAACCTATACCCTCAATGAAAAAAACAAATTGCAGACAAGCTACAGCTACCGTGTGCAAAGACCATCATTTTGGGATCTCAATCCATTTCGTGTATATACCGATCCTTTCTCCTATTCGGAAGGCAATGCCCGTCTGAATCCTGCCTATGAACATGCATTTGAGCTAGGCTATACTTTTTCCAATAAATATATTTTCACACTGAATTATGCCTCAAGAACTGATGTTGTCAATGACATACTTGGAAGAGATTTATCCAATCCGTATATAACTTACGAGCGGCCAGAGAATATCGGCTCATTCAAAAACTTCGGAGTTTCCTTTATTGCTCCCACCCAATTGACAAGTTGGTGGTCTGCAACACATTTCGCTAACATTTACCAGAATAAATATGAAATCCCACAGGACGAAGGACTGATTAGCCGTAAAGGCAATACGCTGACCATGAATAGCCAGAATACATTCAAATTACCGAAAGACTGGTCGATAGAAATGGGCGGAAGCTACGCTTCCGGATTGACAATAGGATTAAGCCAAATCAAGAGCTATGGCCAGTTATATACCGGAATCCAAAAGAACATTCTCAATAAAAAGGCCTCCATTAAGCTGGTGGTAAATGATATTTTTAGAACTAACAGCCGTCGATACGAAACAGTTTCTTCAGCAATTCGGCTTGTTGGGCGATCAAATCCCGACAGCAGGACAGCCATCCTATCCTTCAATTATCGTTTTGGAGGAAATGGAGAAACAAACAGCCAGCGTTCAACTGGATCCGAAGAGATCAAAAATCGACTCTAAACTCGTGACAGTTAGCTAACTTTATACTAATGCCAAATTTTGTACCTTTGTAAAAAATTATCGAAGATGTCGGTCAAGATTGGTGAAAATATTGATTTGGGTGAATTCCCTTTGTTATTAGCTCCCATGGAGGATGTAAGTGATCCACCATTTCGCTATGTGTGTAAACAGAATGGTGTGGATTTAATGTATACTGAATTTATTTCTTCAGAAGGACTCATCCGTGATGCTGCCAAATCTGTTCAAAAGTTAGATATTTTTGAATATGAGCGACCTATTGGTATCCAGATCTTCGGCGGAGACATTGAAAGTATGCGTCAATCGGCTGAAATCTGTACAAAAGCGGGCCCCAATTTAATCGATATCAATTATGGATGTCCTGTTAAAAAAGTAGTCTGCAAAGGAGCCGGCTCATCTCTTTTACAGGATATTGATAAAATGGTTGCCATGACCAAAGCAGTCGTTGAAGCGACAGATCTGCCTGTGACAGTGAAAACACGCCTTGGCTGGGATGACAGCACAAAAAATGTGTATGAGGTTGCCGAAAGATTACAAGACGTCGGCATCAAAGCACTTGCAATTCATGGACGTACACGTGCACAGCTGTACAAAGGTCAGGCAGACTGGTCCATGATTCGCGATATCAAAAGGAATCCACGCATCAAGATTCCAATATTTGGAAACGGTGACGTTGACTCTGTCGAAAAAGCGGCAGCTTGGCGCCAAGAATTTGAAGTAGATGGCATTATGATTGGTCGTGCTGCGATTGGATATCCTTGGATTTTTAGAGAAATAAAGCATTTTTTCAATACAGGTGAGCGTCTGGAAGGTCCTACAATTGCAGAACGCGTCGAGGTATGTAGAACGCATTTGAACAAATCCATCGAATGGAAAGGTGATAAGCTAGGCATTTTTGAAATGCGTAGACATTATGCGAATTACTTCAAAGGAATCCCTAATTTTAAAGAGTACCGAATGAAACTGGTTAGTTTGCAAAGCCAAGCAGAGATCCTTGAGGTACTACATGAGATCGAACATAACTTGTTTGCTGAGCTCGTATAAGTTCAAACCATTATAGTTTAAAAGAAAAAGGTCGTGCTTAACTTAAATAGCACGACCTTTTCTTTTATGCAGTTTTCTTTAGAAACTGCTTAAGTTGATTTCGCTCCATGAGAAATACCCCGCCGATATAAGCTAATAAGAGTCCATTGCCGACAAAGGCATTATGATTAAATATAAAGTAAGATAGATAAGAGAAACATATGCCTACCAATATATATAGTAGAATCTTACCCAGTTTATAGGGTATAGGATAATGTTTCTGCCCCCATACATAAGATAGTACAACCATAGAAAAATAGGCTAAAAATGTCACGATCGATGCGCCTACATAACTATATCTAGGAATCAGATAATAGTTGGCCACAATGGTTATTCCTGCACCTACGAGTGAAATATACAAGGCATATCGCGTTTGGTCTGAAAGCTTATACCATACCGAAAGATTCATATAAATACCCAACAGAACATAATTGAACAACAAGAGGGGAACGATGAAAAGTCCGGACCAATATAGATCACGGGTCTCCGCATTACCTTTTATAAAATATTTCAACCAGTCTATATTCGCTGTAATACCCAGCATGACCAACATCATGGCTATTACAAAATATTCCATAATCAAGGCATAAGTCTTCTTTGCATTTGCGTTCTTTGCATAAGAAAAGAAAAATGGTTCAGCTCCCAACCGAAAAGCCTGAACAAAAATACTCAGAAACATCGCTAGTTTTCCAACGGCACCGTATATACCTAAATCGCGATCTCCTATATCTTTTGGCAGATAAATTGGTAATACAATCTTATCTAAATTTTCATTGATGATATAAGAAATATTGGCTATTAAAATCGGAAAGCTATACGATAGCATTTTTAATATTAGCTGCTTTTCCGGTTTAAAATAAAAACCTCTCATTTCGGGAAGAAGCAATAAAAAGGTAGCTGCACTTGCTACAATATTGGATATAAAAACATAACCAATCCATTCATTCCTGTACCAGCCGGAACACCAAGTCCCCAAGAAGCCACCTTCTTTTATTAAATAGGGAACAAGGGCTATAAAGAACAGATTCAGCAGAACCATAATACCAATGTTAGCTAGTTTAATAGCACCAAATCGAATAGGTCTTCCTTCCGATCTTAATTTTGCAAACGGAACAATAGCCAGAGCATCCAGTGCCAATATGAGGGCAAAGTACTTCACATAGCACTCGTAATCTGCATTATAAGTTCCCTTATTCAACCAGCTACCAATAGTGCCCGCAAAGACAATGGCCGTTATAAAAAATAATGTGGCCAGCGAGGCTATAACGATAAAACTATTATTAAAAACCTGCTTTTTATCTTTTTCTTCGACTTTTTGAAGAAATCTAAAAAACGTAGTCTCCATTCCAAATGCCAAAACAGCATTGATCATGGAGGCCCAAGCATACATATTCGTAAATATTCCGTAGGATGTAGGTGGATATTTGAGGACATATAATGGTGTCATAACGAAATATAGCATACGAGCTATAATCGTACTCAGGCCATAGATCATGGTCTGACCAGCGAACTTTTTTAGTACTGACAAAGTAAAAAAGATTTAGGATTGAACTCTTTTAACTACCTCAAAATTAGAAAAGCTCTTCAGTTCACTTTCCTTGACTTCTACACTTTCAACAATGGCACCTTCGGGGCCCTCTTGGCAGAACTCCAACAATGAATCCAATGCAAAATCATCGCCCTCGGCTTCAATATAAACAGAACCATCTTTTAAATTGACAACAAAGCCTCTAACACCTACCTGATCTGCCACTGCTTTCGTTGTCAATCTAAAAAAGACTCCCTGAACTTTACCCCTTATTGAAATATTCAAATGTTTCATCTGTAACTTATTTTTATTCCATCGATCAGATGGAGCGTACTATAACTATAGTTTTAAGACTATAATTATAGACGTTTCATAAGGGCAAAAGTACAGAAGTTTTTGTAGAATTAAATACTAAGCTAGACGTTTAACTTTAACATTGTCATGCAGACGCATATGCTCCATCCCTTGCAACAATACGATACCTGGTTTTTTACCGACCTCTAACGACCCAAACTCATCCTGAATATTTAATGCAATAGCGCCGTTAATAGTAGCCCATTGAATAGTCTGTAAGAAATCAAGTTCCTCAAAGTGCGCATGCAATACTTTCAGCTCTTCAAGGATAGATAAGGTATCGTTTGAAGCTAAACTATCCGTTCCGATCACCAGACGCTGCCCAGCATTCATAAAATTCTGAACTTTTGGCAATGTCCCCTCAATATAAAGATTTGCTTTTGGACATAAACACCACACCACATCACGGTCCATACGTTCGACAAAATCTAAATCTTTTAACGAAGTATAGGTATTATGAACCAACAGCAATCTATTCGGATAAGGCAAATAAGGAAGATAAGACTGAATGGAATTTCTCGCCTGCGCTTTAATCGAATCAGCATTTTTTCCAATACGCTTATAAAAGTCTAAGAATTCACCCATTTTATAACGGAACAGCTTATTCTCCTCTTCACTTTCTTGATTGTGAATACTGATAATATTTGTTTCCGGAACCATTTTCTTGAATTTTTTGAAAAGTACCTTCGAACAAGAATAAGGTGCGTGGGGTGTAATGGATACATGACCATTCCTAAACTCTTGGGTTAATGATTTGGCCTCTTTTAATTTAAAATCAGCTTCCTCAGGTTCAACTCCCAATACTTCCACAAATGTGTGGTAGAGGATTTGTGAATCTTCCTTCAATTTTGAGGAATTATCAGTATTAGCATGATCCCCAACAGCGACAATACCATTTTCGTACATCTCCCTATCAGCTTTTGCCATAGCATCATCTATTTTCTTCATCGATGCCGATCGCGTTGTCATCACCTTACTCAAAAAGTTCGGAAGCCCCGTGCCTTTAGGAACGTTACCTTTCATATGCGACAATTCGATGTGACAATGTGCATTGATAAAACCTGGAATTATCACTCCTTCATATTTCTCAACCTTAGCTTTATCTGTAGGTGTAAATGAAGTCGGGTCATAGATACCTTGAATTACCCCCTCCTCATCCACCGAAACAATACCGTCTTTTATCGGCATTGCAGTAATCGGTAGAATATAATTAGCGCTTAAATATTTTAACATTTTATCTCCTCACTATCAATTTAGTAACTAAAAAAATTTGACCTGTATGAATACATACCTCTAGTAGAAAAATTCATGCCAAGGTACCTAAAAAGAACAATAAATACCAAAAACTACAATTTGCATAAAAATTTAAACCAAAACGAAATAACAAAGCAAATATGCCCATTTTTCATTTGTCATAAATTACTTCTTTATACAGCATTTCAATTTTAAATTTATATATTCGCAGCATCGAATAGGGGTGCCTTGTTTTGTCAGGAACACAAATAAAGGCTGAGATTATACCCAACAGATTAAATTCTGTACACCTGATCCAGATAATGCTGGCGTAGGGAGAGGTTAGTTAAATAGTGCGGTCATAGTAACCCCTTGCTATGATTTGTTTAACTCAAACAAAATACATTACCATGATCAAATTTTTGATTTGTAGCTCCTTAGCTACTATTTCAAGCCAAGTTGCTATTGCGCAACAGAATCTGACAATTAAAACTGTAGACAAGACCAATCAGAAGCCCTTACAGCATGTTTCCGTGTCCATCGATGGTCAAGCTTCTTTTGCCGGCCAATCGGACAAAAATGGGCTGATTAAACTCTATCACATCAATACAGGTAAACACCATCTCCAATTATCATCCGTAGGTTATAAAACATGGAGCCGAAATGTGGATGTTAAAAACAATTTGGAACTTATTGTCCAATTAGAACCTGCTACAATTCAAATGGAAGAGGTACTTGTACAATCTACCCGTGCCAAAAGAAATGCTCCCACAACCTTTAAAAATATCAATAAAGAGGAAATATCTCGTAATAACCTCGGCCAAGATATCCCATTCCTTTTAAACCAGACGCCATCTGTTCAGGTAAATTCCGATGCCGGTGCCGGCATAGGTTATACCGGAATGACAATCAGAGGCTCGGACAACCAACGAATCAACGTAACATTAAATGGCATTCCTCTAAACGACGCAGAGAGCATGGGATCGTTTTTTGTCAACCTGCCCGACTTTGCCTCTTCTACCGAGAGCATCCAAGTTCAGCGTGGTATTGGGACTTCGACGAATGGTGCCGGATCATTTGGAGCCTCATTAAATATTCAGTCCAATACTTTAGTCGAAACCCCTTACGCAGAACTCAACAATTCATTTGGCTCCTATAATACCTGGAAAAATACAGTCAAGGTAGGTACCGGACTAATTAACGACAAATTTGCCTTCAATGCCAGATTATCTCGAATCAGTAGCGATGGTTATATCGAGAGAGGTAGTTCAGACTTACAATCTTTCTATGTGGACGGAGGTTATTATGGCAAGAAACATATTTTAAAAGGAATTGTATTCTGGGGAAAAGAAAAGACCTATCAAGCCTGGAATGGCGTTCCCGAACCATTGATTACTGGCGATCGATCGCGCATGGATGACTATGCAGATAATGCACTCGAAATCTCCGGCGCGGATAAGGATCGTTTCATGAACGCTGGCCGGAATTATAACCTATACACGTATAAAAACCAAACAGATAATTATACACAGAAACATCATCAACTTCATTACACCAATATCCTGAACGACAAATTGACGCTCAATACAGCCTTACACTATACAAGAGGTTATGGTTACTATGAAGAAATGAGACCGGGAGATAAACTAAGTAAATACGGTTTGCCTAACGTCATCATTGGTAAGGATACCATACAAAAAACAGATCTCGTCCGTAGGAGATGGCTTGATAATTATTTTTACGGCATGACTTATGCCCTAAATTACAGACCGAATGATCAGCTTGAAATAACTTGGGGGGGAGCTTATAATCAATACAAAGGAAAACACTATGGCCAGGTGATATGGGCACAATATGCATCAACCGGTTTTCTTGACGACAAATATTACTTCGGGAAATCACAAAAAAATGATTTCAGCAATTTCTTAAAAGTCGATTACAAACTAGACAAATGGATATTAATGGCCGATATTCAATATCGAAATGTAGATTACCACATGTATGGTGACGATGATAAGGTGAAAAATTATAATTATCATCCTAAGTTCAATTTCTTGAACCCTAAAGCTGGTGCAACTTATTTGCTAAATGATCATTCAAATGTATACGCGTCCTATGCCTTTGCACAAAAAGAACCTGTTCGCAAAGATTTTATAGAGAAAAATAGCGCTTTACCTGACCCTACGCCGGAGAAAATGCAGGACATCGAATTTGGCTATCGCTTTACAAATGAGAAATTCAACATCGGATTAAATGGATATGGCATGTTTTACAAGGATCAGTTGATCCCAACTGGTGAAATCAGCGATACAGGTTCTCCGATTCGACAAAATGTCAAAGATAGTTATAGAATGGGGCTTGAGTTCGATGGATCATGGAACATCAACAAGCAGTTCAATTGGAAAGCAACAGCTAGTTTCAGCCAAAATAAAATTAAAGATTTTGAAGAGGTAATCGGTGATACAAGGATATTTTATTCAAAAACAAACATTGCTTTATCGCCGGGAACTATATTGTCAAGTAACCTTTCTTATAGTCCAATAACATCACTTACATTTTCGCTCCTGTCCAAATTTGTGGGACAACAATATCTAGACAATTCAGCGGCAAAAGAAAGAAGCATTTCTTCTTATTTTGTCAACAATCTGTTAGCGAACTATAGCTTTACAGCACTCGGCATCAAAAACATTAGTGCAACTTTACAGGTCAACAACATCTTCAACGAAAAGTACGAAGCCAATGGCTACACCTTTGGTTGGATGGAAGGTGATACCCGAAAATATTATAATTTTTATTTTCCTCAAGCACCAACGAATTTCCTACTGGGCCTAAACTTCAAATTCTAAAATACCTTTTTACAAGAGCTTCATGATTCCGTAAACATCAACAGCTATGAAAGCGGAACGAAGGTTCTTTCTAACCAAATACGTTAGAAAATAAACCTCCCTTTTTCCATTAGGAGAAAGGGAGGTTTATTTTATGCAGGCGATAAATTGAATTTCCCATCGTGTTTGACAATTGGAATTTTTAACTTTGATTTTATACTTTTCATTATGCGCGCAGTTATTCAACGAGTAAAACACGCTTCTTGCACTGTCGATAATAAGATTACCGGCCAGATTCAAAAAGGCTTTATGATCTTATTGGGAGTCGAAGAAGCAGACACAATAGAAGATCTCAAATGGCTAGGACAAAAGTTTATTAATTTAAGAGTCTTTGAAGACGAACAGGGCTTGATGAATAAATCAATACTGGATATTGACGGAAGCATTCTTCTGATATCACAATTTACGCTTTTTGCCCAAACAAAAAAAGGAAACAGACCTTCCTTTATCAGAGCAGCGAAACCGGATAAAGCCAAACCTATGTATGAAGAGATGGCTAAACTATTAAGCCAATTACTTCAAAAAGAAGTTCAGCTTGGGATTTTCGGAGCAGATATGAAAATAGAGCTTCTAAATGATGGTCCAGTTACCATCATCATGGACACAAAAGATAAGGACAACTTTTAATTTTTTATTGAATAAGATGACAATTAAAGAAGCACAGGAAGTTATTGATAAATGGATCAATAGTACCGGAGTACGTTATTTCAACGAATTGACCAATACTGCCATACTGATGGAAGAAGTCGGTGAGGTCGCTAGAATAATGGCAAGACAATATGGAGAACAATCGTTCAAAAAATCAGATAAAGAAGTCAACTTAGCGGATGAAATGGCAGATGTATTATTCGTTTTAATGTGCCTAGCCAATCAAACCGGAATTGACTTGACAGAAGCATTAGAGCAAAATCTCCAAAAGAAATCAATTCGCGATGCCGACCGGCATAAAAACAATGACAAACTTAAATAATCGCTTGATAGCATTATGTATGCAACACCTTGAGATGCTATTTAAATTCTTAAATCGAAAACAATGTATAAATTTATAACCTATTCGCTCGTAGCTAGCATATTCCTTGCTTCTTGTGCAACAAAACAGCAGCTAAATTCCAGTGTTGAGCAGGCAAGTACATTTAATAAGGCCGCGGTAGTCACTGCGCATCCCTTGGCTTCGGAAGTTGGAGTAAAGATTTTAAAACAAGGTGGAAATGCGATAGACGCTGCAGTTGCAGTACAATTTGCACTTGCAGTGGTTTATCCCAATGCAGGAAATATTGGCGGAGGGGGCTTTATGCTCTATCGTGATCATAGTGGCCAATTGGATGCGCTGGACTTTCGCGAGAAAGCTCCTTTGAAAGCATCACGGGATATGTATCTTGATGCGCAAGGCAATGTTATTCCAGAACTGAGCCTATATAGTCAATTAGCATCAGGTATTCCCGGTTCTGTCGCAGGGATGTGGGAAGCACACAAAAAGTATGGCAAATTACAGTGGAAAGATCTCCTACTCCCCGCAATCCAACTAGCCAGAACAGGTTTTAAAATCAGTCAAAGACAAGCCAATGAGTTTGAAAGCCATAAAGATCGTTTTGTCAAGCTGAATCCCTCCGGCGCAGCGATTATCAAAACTACCCTATGGAAGCCGGGAGACCTGTTTATTCAGGAGGCACTTGCAACAACATTGGAAAGAATTTCAAATGATGGTCGAGACGGTTTCTATAAAGGTAAAACAGCAGATTTACTTGTCGCTGAAATGGGGCAAGGAAAAGGAATTATTACACACCAAGATCTCTTGGATTACCAAGCGCTATGGCGCAGCCCAATTCACACAAGTTACAGGGGATATAAGGTCATTTCCATGCCTCCGCCTTCCAGTGGAGGAACATCTCTTTTAGCCCTGCTCAAATCAGTCGAACAGTTTCCCCTTCAACGTTGGGGCTTTCAAAAAGATTCAACCGTTCGAATCATGGTGGAGGCCGAACGTTATGTCTATGCCAATAGAGCCAAATATTTAGGAGATCCTGATTTCATCAAGGTGCCTGTCCAACAACTTATTGACTCCAGTTCTAATGCAAGTAAACTCAATGCATTTAATTTCCATAAAGCGACATTAAGTAAAGATGTCAATGCTGACGTCATTCCTGGCTATGAAAGCGAGCAAACAACACATTTTAATATTGTTGACGCACAAGGGAATGCTGTCTCTATCACAACGACGCTTAATGACTCCTATGGCTCGGGAGTATTTGTTGCCGGTGCAGGTTTCCTGTTGAACAATGAAATGGACGATTTTTCAGTTAAAGCCGGCATACCGAATATGTATGGATTGACAGGTGAAAAGGCAAATGAGATTCAGCCAGGAAAAAGAATGCTCAGTTCGATGACACCTACAATTGTAGAAAAAGATGGCAAGCTATTTATGGTCGTGGGAACACCAGGCGGATCGACTATCATTACATCTGTTTTTCAGACCATACTAAACGTCATCGATTTTGGAAAGAATGCACAGGCAGCTGTGAGCGTGCCAAGATTTCATCATCAATGGCTTCCTGACCGAATTGACGTAGAAACCAATGCTATTGAGAGCAACTTACGCGATCTCTTAGTAAAAGACGGCTACATAATAAATCCGAGAGGAACAATAGGCCGTGTAGAAAATATTCTTATTCTTCCAAACGGAAAACTGCAGACGGGTGCTGATCCGCGCGGAGATGATACAGCGAAAGGTTATTAAATATAAAAGAGCGGCTCGTTT
>NZ_DIIM01000028.1 GCF_002420705.1 Sphingobacterium sp. UBA5670 | reverse complement strand
TGGCAAGGTTGTGCTCTACCAACTGAGCTATTTTCGCATTGGAATTTTATTTCAACTTTTAGAGGAACCTTGCGTTCCTTTTTGGTGATGCAAATATAGAGCGAATATTCAATATTGCAAAATATTTATTTACTTTCTTTTTGTGTTTTTTATAACTCCTTTGAATTCAGTATAGAAAAAATTAAATCACTTTCGAATCCACGTGACAGCGCAAACTGATAAACCTTATTTTTGATGGTGTAGCGGTCTTTGCTTGTGATTTCACGAAGTTTTTTGTCTATAATATGATTCAATATCTGATCGTATTCGTCCAGATCTATCTGTTTAAACGCAATTTTTATCAGTTGGTCGGATACTCTTTTTGCTTTCAATGCCTGTTTGATTTTTATTTTACCCCAACCCTTCATACGGAGCTTTCCGTTACAGTAGGCAATTGCAAAACGTTCTTCATTAAGGAAATTTTCTGAGATTAGATTTGCAAGCACATTTTCAACTTCTTCTTCGTTCAGTCCCCAGCTGTAGAGCTTGTCACGCACTTCCTGCTGTGCACGTTCCTGATAGGCGCAATAGCTTTCTGCTTTCAGTTGTGCCTGATGCTGTGTGAATACCTTCTTATTTCTTTTTTCTTCGTCAAACATATTGTCAAAATTTAAAAAATAATATGAAATAACTAAAAAAATGTTCAGTTTTGACACAATCAAAAATATCAGGAGAATGTACAAAATATCGGAAATCGTCCAGATTTTACATCCTAATCGCTCATTTATCACGGATCCCAGTTCTTTTATCCAACATTTGTTTTATGATAGCCGTAAGATTGTCCAAGCGGACAATGGGATTTTCTTTGCACTTCAAAAGAACAGAGATGGCCATCGTTATATAAGAGAAGCTTATGATAGGGGTGTTCGAAATTTTGTACTGCAGGTTGATTTAGGGCAGGAGATGGAGTTTTCGGATGCTAATATTCTTTGGGTAGAAGACAGTTTGGGTGCCATGCAAGCATTAGCCACCTTTCATCGTCAGAAATTTGATTATCCTGTGATTGGAATTACCGGGAGCAATGGTAAAACAATAGTAAAGGAATGGCTTTTTCAGCTGATGTCTCCTGAATATAAAATCTATCGAAGTCCTAAGAGCTACAACTCTCAGCTCGGTGTGGCACTTTCGCTATGGGGTCTGTCTGATCAATATAATCTTGCAATTATCGAGGCGGGGATTTCAGAAAAAGGCGAAATGCCGCGTCTCGAGCAGATGATAAAACCAACAATAGGTTTATTGACCAACATCGGTGTTGCTCATAAAGCTGGTTTTGAATCAAAGGAGGAAAAGATTTATGAAAAGATCGAGCTCTTTAAGCATGTGGAAACCATGATCTTTCCAAATAGCTACCTCGAAAGTATTCAATTGCCCTATCGACCACGGAAATTTTCCTGGGGACTTGATGAGGGGCTTTCTTTGGAGGTGTATTCCATCAAACAAGTGAACGAACGATTTACCATGGTCACCTTTTATTATGCGGGGCGGACCTTTGCTGTCGAAGTACCGTTTGTGGATAAAGGAAATGTTGAGAACACGATAAACTGTGTAGCGGTGATGCTGCGCTTCGGGTATGAAAGCGAAGTGATCGCATCCAGGATTAAGGAATTGCAGCCCGTAGCAATGCGGCTTGAGCTAAAGAAAGGAAAAAAGAATAGCTCAATTATCGACGACTCGTATAGCAATGATCTCGATGCACTCCAAATAGCCCTAGAGTTTTTGAACCAGCAGGGACAGCATCCGTTCAAGATGTTGATTTTATCGGATATCCCAGGTGTCAGTATTGATGATGAAAAAAGTTTGTCTAAGCTGAAACGTTTACTTAGCGAGTACCGCTTGGATAAATTGATATTAATCGGGGAAGTTTTACCGAAAGTGGCTGCGCAATTTGACCTGCCTTCCATTTCATATGCCGATACTGCCGCGTTCTTAGCTGATATTAGGTCGCTTTCTTTTGAAAATGCTACGGTTTTATTAAAGGGAGGACGGGAATTCCATTTTGAGCGTATCAGTCAGCTTCTGGTTGCAAAATCACATGATACTGTGCTGGAGATTAATTTGAATGCACTGGAGAATAATTTGAATGTATATCGACAGCTGCTGCCGAAACATGTGAAATTGATGACGATGGTCAAAGCTTTCTCTTATGGTAGTGGAAGTTTTGAGATTGCTAATCTCTTGCAGTTCAATCGAGTGGATTATTTGACGGTCGCTTTTGCTGATGAAGGGGTTGATTTGCGTGGTGCAGGCATCACACTGCCTATCGTGGTCATGAGTCCTGATGAAAGTTCTTTTGAATCTATTGTTCAGTATAACCTTGAACCGGAAATTTACAGCTTTAGAATATTGTTTTCCTTTTTGAATTTTCTGAAGGCGAAACAGATCGCTTCTTTTCCGATTCATATTAAGATAGATACAGGAATGCATCGTCTGGGTTTTATGCCTGATGAGGTGGAAAGGTTGGTCGCTTTGCTCCAAACCGAAGAGATTTTAGTGGTGAAATCTGCGTTCTCCCATTTGGCTTCAGCCGGCAATGAAAAGGATCGTGAATTTACGCAGCGGCAGATTGATTTGCTGGATGAATTTACAAAGCGTCTAGAAAGTGGTTTGGGTTATTCTTTTCTCCGCCATATCGCGGCAACATCAGGTATTGAGTTGTGGCCAAATGCTTATTTTGATATGGTTAGGCTAGGGATAGGTCTCTATGGTATCGATATTGAACGTCATGATTTGCCTATTAGGGAGGCGAGTACGCTAAAAACCAATGTCACGCAAATCAAATGTCTTCCAGCTAGCGAAACGGTGGGTTATAATAGGCACGGTGTTCTGCATAGAGATAGCAAGATTGCGACAATTAAAATCGGCTATGCAGATGGTTATGACAGACGTTTTGGCAATGGTGTCGGCAAAATGCTGGTGAACGGCTTTTTGGTTCCTACGATTGGTGATATTTGTATGGATATGTGTATGCTGGATGTGACAGATGTTGAAGTGGGAGAGGAAGATGAAGTTATTGTGTATCCTGATATAAAGTCAGCGGCGAGGGCTATAGGGACGATCCCTTATGAACTGTTGACGAGTATCTCACAAAGGGTAAAAAGAGTTTATTTTTATGAATAATAAAGGATATTCTGCATTTTTGAATAATATTTGATTTTCAATTCATGTTTAGCAAATTAATCAGAGGGTTCATTAATTATTTGATACGAGGTATCCTAGTGGTTGTTCCACTAGCTGGTGCAATTTTTTTAATTGTTTGGATTGTTGCATCAGTTGATTCGGCGCTGAATCTAACTGAACATTTTTTGGAGGATGAAAAGGGGCACCCTTTGTATATTCCGGGAATAGGCATTCTAACGGTGATTTTGGTATTGGTTTTGGCGGGGTTAATCTTTACCAATTTTGTTACCGATCCAATTAAGGTATGGATTAATCATCAGATTCAGCGGATTCCACTTTTAAATACCCTATATTCCTCGATTAAGGATTTTACGGAAGCCTTTGTTGGTGACGCAAAGAAATTTAATGAGCCTGTTCTGGTAACTGTAAATGAATTTGGGTTAAAAAAAATAGGTTTCTTAACACAGCATGACTTAAAAAGTATCGGGCTTGAAGAGGACGTGATGGTGTATTTTCCTTATTCATATTCTTTCGCTGGACAGGTAGTGATTATCAGTGCAGAGAAGGTGAAAAAATTAGACATGTCTCCTACAGATGCGATGAAACTGGTTGTATCCGGCGGGGTGAGTGGAATAGCTCATTAGTGTTTTTTGCAGCGGTTTGACTTTAAGATATAATCAACAAAAAGGCTGGAAATTGTACGACGATTTCCAGCCTTTTTGTTATGTCAGTTTTGTCCTTCGAATTGTGCCCATTCGATAGATTAATTTTTTTTCTGCCCTAAAGTCGGATTTACCGGTGGAATTGGAATATAGCCGTCATCTCCAGGTACCTTCGGAAATTCGTGGTTTTCCCATTTCTCACGGGCTATTTTTAGCGTTTCGATGTCTGAAGCGACAAAGTTCCAGTCGATATATCGTTGTTCGGGGAAAGGCTCGCCACCAAAAATGTACACCGAGGTGCCAGCCTCCATTTTGAATTCACAAAGTTTAGCATCTTTTGCAACTAAAATCTGTTTCGGACCAAATTCCTGGCCTTCCGCATGGACATTTCCATGAAGAATATACAATCCACTCTCACCGTATAGATGATTACCTAGTTTAATAGTTGCATCTTTTTCTGCTTTGATTTCAATAAGGTATAATGGGCTATATACGGGGACCTCCGAACGATGATCTTTAATTTCTCCAGCAATTAAGCGATAGGATACACCGTCTTCGGTCCAATGGGGAAGTTGAGGTTCTTCAATGTGGACAAAATTGGGATCCATTTTTTCCAGTTCTTTCGGGAGGGCCACCCAGATCTGTAGTCCATGTAGGTCATGCGGGGAAGATCTCAGCTGTTCGGGAGTTCTTTCGGAGTGTGTGACACCTTTACCTGCTGTCATCCAGTTGACTGCACCTGGTTTGATCTCTACAGCATTTCCCAAGCTGTCGCGATGCATAATGCTTCCTTCGAATAGGTAAGTCAATGTTGATAAGCCGATATGTGGATGCGGCGCAATGTCCATAAAGTGCGGTTCGGCAATGGTATCAGGTCCCATATGGTCGATAAAGATAAATGGACCGACCATGCGCTTTTGTCTGAAAGGAAGAAGTCGTCCAACTAAGAAATTGCCTATGTCGGCAGCTCTTTCTTCAATAACTATTGCAATATTTGACATAATGTTTCCTTATTTTTGTGTTTCTAATCTATAGCAATTTAAGAAATGTCAAGTATAATCAATCGTTTTCTGGGTAAAAAGAGTGTAAGAAATGAAGAGCTTTTAGCACTGGCGAATAGGTTGTCTTTTCGGAACAGTCAGCTGGATAGTTTTTTGCTCGATCACTTTATCCGAAGCGATAAAAGACATGCGGAGGAATATTATACTTTTCAAGAGCAGTTGCTTAAGCTTCAAGTTGACCGACTGGAGTCGATAGAGGTCGAGCTTAACTTGTTGCACCAGTATTTGCAGGTGGCTGAACACTTTGTTCCGGACGGGTTTTTAGTGAAATTCGAAAATAAGCTTTGGTCGCACGATAAAATCAAGGTGCCACCGCTCATTCTTCTTCCTGCGATTCAGCATGCTGTCGAAAATGGTTATAATACGATGTCTTCTCATCCTATCCGTATCCGCTTGTCTGGCTCTTCCAAGCTGATTATGCTAGAGGTAAGTTATCGCGTCAACCATTATCTGGAAAATCAGTTTAACAGTGTGTTGATCCATGATTTTCGACATCGGTTGGATTATCTTTTTTCAGACAAGCATAATTTACTGCTGAATAGTAATAGCAATACTTCTCGAATTACATTAACAATACATCTTTAGATGATGTTAAAATGTTTTAGTGCATTCCAGACTCCATTTTCATCAACACTGTCTGTTATATAGTCTGCTATTTCTTTTACTTCGGGGTTTGCATTACCCATAGCAATCCCAATATGGGTGTGGGCGAGCATCGTAATATCGTTTCCACCATCGCCAAACGACATTGTTTCTTCCAGCGCGATGTTGAAATGGTCTAGAAAAACATCTATTCCTATTTTTTTGCTTTGCCCCATTGGATTAACATCTGCAAAAATGGGGGTCCATCTCGAGGCTACTGAGTTTGGCATCACATTCTCCATAAATTCAGCTTCTTCTTCAGGATTGATAAAAACATTGATTTGCATAACTGAATCGAGGTCAAAATCTCGTTCGTAATCCCGAATAGGCGGTGTAGGTACATTGACTTGTTGGTACATTTTTAAAACTTCTGGCGTAATCTGATTCAGAGAAATTTCTTTTTCAGACATAAATGAAAATGTCAAGTCACTATGCTTTTTAGTGTAATCCAACAGTGAACGGATATCTTTCTGAGAAATGTTGTTTTTATAGATAACTTCCTGTTCCTTCGTTACACAATAGCCACCGTTGAAGGTAATATATCCGTCAAAATCAAGATAGCGGATATGTCCTAGCTGGTTGTAGGATCTTCCTGTTGAAACAAATACCTTGATGTTTTTTTCTTTTAATAATTGAAATGCCTGCTGAGTGGATTCGGGAACTTGATGTGTTTTGAAACTTAGCAAAGTTCCATCGATGTCAAAAAAGATAGCTTTAATCATGGACGTTTTGGGTCAAAATCAAATATACTAAATACTTGGGATAGTGTATCTATTACAATATTAAAATTGATGTAATTATGTCCAATGTAAGGTTGTCTGGGCTTTAATCAAATTAGGGTGTCAAGCATGAACTAAGCATAGATAAAAAGGTAGATTTTAGCGTTGAGCATGATACTGTTTCTTATCACGAAGAGTCAATAGAGACTGCCATGTAGCAGAGATTTTCTTTAGTGGATTTTCGCAAAAATCTGACACAATCTTCTCTAATAATTTCGTAAATTTCAAGTTCAAATAAATGTAAATTGCATTGCGTTTAATGTGTTGTACTAAAGAGGGTTAGAATTTTATGTATATTATTTTCGATACGGAGACGACGGGTTTACCTAAGCGTTGGGACGCGCCAATTACCGACACGGACAATTGGCCTCGCTGTATTCAACTGGCTTGGCAGATTCACGATGAAATGGGGAAATTGGCCGAACATCACGATTATTTAATTAAACCTGATGGATTTGATATACCCTATGACTCTGAAAAAATACATGGTATATCCACAGCTTTGGCTGAGGAACAGGGGGTGCCGCTTCAGGAAGTACTGGAAAAATTCAATTTAGCATTAAATAAAGCCAAGTTCGTTGTTGGGCAAAATATAGGTTTTGATTTGAATATCATGGGCTGTGAATTTTATCGTTATGGTGTAAATTCAAATATGGTCGATATGCCTGTGCTGGATACCTGTACGGAAGTTACAGCTGAGCTTCTCAAAATTCCTGGAGGACGTGGCGGACGATTTAAATTGCCTAACCTGACCGAACTGCATTCTTATTTATTTGGGGTACCTTTTGCTGAGGCTCACAATGCGACGGCGGACGTTGAGGCTACGACGCGTTGTTTTCTGGAGCTGGTTAGAAGGGAGGTATTTACTGCTGAAGAACTTCAGGTAGATACGGGATACTTCGTAGATTTTAAGACTAACAATCCAGGTCCTATACCTACTGTCGGACTTAAGCATATCAACTTAAAAGCGGCCTCTGATGAGATTAGAAAACGATCAGAGCCAGATGAAGTTAAGGTTGTTGTTGATGCTGAAGCACTTGCTGCATTAAAGAATGCTAAATTTGCCCATTTGCATAATCACTCTCAGTTTTCGATCCTGCAGTCGACCATGTCGTATGATAAGTTGGTTTCTGCAGCGATCAGAGATAATATGCCTGCTGTTGCGCTAACGGATCATGGAAATATGATGGGGGCTTTTGAGTTTGTCTCTCGGGTTATAGGGCATAACAAAGAAGTCGAGGCTCAAAATGCAGAAGCTATCGAGAATGGGCAGGAGCCTACTGGTCAACTCTTGAAACCAATTGTTGGCTGTGAGTTTTTTGTCTGTGAAAACCACAAAGATAAGTCCAGAAAGGATAATGGTTATCAGATTGTATTATTGGCGAAAAATAAACGAGGGTATCACAATCTAGCTAAACTTGCTTCTTTTGCCTATACTGCCGGGTTCTATTATGTGCCAAGGATTGATAAGGATCTTATTCTTCAATTTAAAGAAGATGTGATTGCTTTATCGGGAAACTTACAAGGTGAGGTGCCTAATAAAATTCTGAATATGGGGGAGAGCCAAGCAGAAGAGGCATTAGTGTGGTGGAAAGAGCAATTTGGAGATGATTTTTATCTGGAGTTGATGCGCCATGGTCAGGAAGATGAGGAACGTGTGAACCAGACGTTACTTAAGTTCTCCCGAAAATATCAGGTTAAGGTCGTTGCGACCAACAATACCTATTACGAGAAAAAAGGCGATGCCCATGCGCACGACATTTTGTTATGTGTGAAAGATGGCGAAAAGCTTTCCACTCCAAAAGGTAGGGGAAGGGGATTTCGTTTTGGCTTACCTAATCAAGAGTATTATTTCAAGTCTTCGGATGAAATGAAGGCTTTGTTTAAGGATCTGCCTGAGGCTATTCTAAATATTCAGGAGATTGTCGATAAGGTGGAGATATTCAAATTGAATCGCGACGTCCTTTTGCCTAAATTTGATATTCCTGAGGAATTCCAGGTTGAAGCTGATCTTGAAGATGGTGGAAAACGCGGCGAAAATAAATACTTGGCGCATCTCTGTTATGTAGGTGCCGAAAAACGTTATGAGGAAATTACGGATGATATTCGGGAACGACTGGACTTTGAATTGGCTACAATTGAGAAGACAGGGTATCCGGGGTACTTTTTGATTGTTCAGGATTTTATTGCGGCAGCGCGGGATATGGGTGTTTCTGTGGGCCCTGGACGTGGTTCTGCTGCTGGTTCGGCGGTAGCCTATTGCCTTGGGATCACCAATATTGATCCGATTAAATATGATCTACTTTTTGAGCGTTTCTTAAATCCCGACCGTGTATCTATGCCCGATATCGATATCGATTTTGATGACGAGGGACGTGGACGCGTCATGCAATATGTAATCAATAAATATGGGGCGAGTCAGGTTGCACAAATTATTACTTATGGTACAATGGCTGCGAAGTCATCCATCAAAGATACAGCACGGGTATTGGATTTACCTTTAGGCGATGCCAACGAAATTGCCAAGCTGATTCCGAACCTTAAGTTATCCAAGATTTTTACATTAGATGATGCTGGTTTAAAGGAAAAGCTAAGAACTGAGGAGATTGAAGCTGTTAATAGGCTGAAATCCATTGCAGATGGTGCTGGGTTGGAAGCGGAAACAATTCGACAGGCTCGGGTATTGGAGGGGTCTGTACGAAATACAGGTATCCACGCCTGTGGTGTGATTATCACGCCCGACGATATTACGAACTTTGTCCCTGTTTCTTTAGCAAAAGACTCCGATCTTTATGTAACGCAATTCGATAACCATGTTGTTGAAAGTGCGGGGTTGCTGAAAATGGACTTCTTGGGTTTAAAGACTTTGACCCTGATTAAAGATACCGTTGAAAATGTCAAATTAAGTCATGGTATTGTGCTGGACCCGGATCAATTTCCGATCGATGATGAGCTTACTTATGAGCTTTTCCAGCGCGGAGAAACGATCGGTGTGTTCCAGTATGAGTCTCCGGGGATGCAGAAATACATGCGTGATCTTAAGCCGACGGTATTTGCCGATTTGATTGCGATGAATGCGCTCTATCGTCCAGGACCAATTGAGTATATCCCAAGTTTTATTAAGCGTAAGCATGGTATAGATCCTATTGTTTACGATTTGGATGCCTGTGAGGAATATCTCAAGGAAACCTACGGAATTACGGTATATCAAGAGCAGGTAATGCTTTTGTCCCAAAAGCTGGCAGGATTTTCTAAAGGTGACGCCGACGTCCTGCGTAAGGCTATGGGTAAGAAACAAAAGGCTGTATTGGATAAAATGAAACCCAAGTTTATTTCTCAAGCAGAGGAGAAAGGACATAGTGCGAAAGTGCTGGAAAAAATCTGGACTGACTGGGAAGCTTTTGCGAGTTATGCATTTAATAAATCCCACTCTACCTGTTATGCTTGGGTTGCCTATCAAACAGCTTATTTGAAAGCGCATTTCCCTGCTGAGTATATGGCTGCGGTGCTTTCTAACAATATGAATGATATTAAGCAGGTCACATTCTTTATGGAGGAATGTAAACGTATGGGGTTGGAAGTGCTTGGTCCTGATGTGAATGAATCCTACTATAAATTCACGGTAAATGAAACTGGAGCAATCCGCTTTGGGATAGGTGCCGTTAAAGGTGTTGGAGCAGGAGCAGTAGATGCTATCGTACAAACTCGGCAGTCGGGATTGTATAAATCTGTTTTTGATATGGCCAAACGAATTGATCTTCGTGCGGTCAATAAGAAAGCTTTTGAAAGTTTGGCTTATGCCGGCGGTTTTGATAGTTTTGAGAATACGCATCGTGCACAGTATTTTCATTCGGATGAAAATTCAACAGGAATGGAAAAGGCAATACGGTTCGGTCAGCGTTATAAAGAGAATGAAAGTTCGGCTCAGGCGAGCCTATTTGGAGTCGGTGGTGCTGCAGAATTGCCAGAACCAGTTTTGGCACCATGTCCGCCGTGGGGATTAATTGAAAAGCTTAAATATGAAAAAGATGTTATTGGTATCTATTTGACTAGTCACCCGTTGGATACATACAGGTTTGAGATTGAACATTTTTGTCAAAATTCGGTTTCAGATTTAGCATTGATCAATAAGGTTAAGGCTGCGGAGGTAGATGAAGAGACTTTGCTTGAGTTTAACCGGATTAAGAATAAGGAACTCGTCATTGGCGGTATTATAGCTTCAGCTAATCATCGATTGACCAAGAACGGTAAGCCTTTTGCGTCGTTTATTATCGAAGACTATAGTGATTCCTATGATATGGCTGTATTTGGGGAAGAGTATGTGAAGTTGAAAGGGTATCTGCAAGAAGGGTATTTTGTGCAATTACGGGGCTTGGTACAGGAGCGTTTTAGGCAAGTGGGGAATTGGGGTTTTGAGCTGCGGAGCGTACAATTGCTTTCTGATCTTCGTGAAAAGATGGCTAAGAGTTTTACCATTAATATTCCTTTACCTAAGTTAAACGAAGCATTTCTCGATGGAATCAAAGATATACTGGCGCAAAATGAAATTGAGGGAGTAGTGCCAAATTGTCAATTGAAATTTAAGATATGGGACCCTCAAGATGAAATATCTGTCGAAATGCCAGCTAAGAGCCTGAAAATAAACCTTACAAATGAGTTTTTGGACTGTATAGACAAGTTTGAAGGGATAAATTATCGATTGAACTAGTTTGGTTTGGAATTTGTGTAATTAAAATTACAAATACATTGGTAGTTGTTGCTATCTTTGTTTATTGATTTTAGCAATTAAATAGTATTATAGATATAACTTCGGTTTATAAAATTAAAAGGTTATGGCATTAGAAATTACAGATAGCAACTTTGAAGAAGTTGTTTTAAAAGCAGACAAACCCGTATTAATTGATTTTTGGGCAGAGTGGTGTGGTCCATGTCGTATGGTAGGTCCTGTGGTTGAAGAATTAGCTAAGGATTATGAAGGTAAGGCTGTAATAGGAAAAGTAAACGTGGATGAGAATCCAGAAATTTCTGTTCGTTATGGAATTCGTAACATTCCGGCTTTATTATTCTTCAAAAATGGCGAAATTGTTGATAAACAAATTGGAGCAGTTCCAAAATCGGTTTTGAACGAGAAATTGGAAAAACAATTGGCATAAGTTAGCTGATAAATAAAGAAAAAGCCTCGAAATATTAATTTCGAGGCTTTTTCTGTTTTATTTATTGTGTATTTTCGTATTTTTTTGTTATAAAATAATTTTTTCAGGAATATTTGTTTAAATTTCACCTTGTTTTACTTTGTTGTACTTGTTTTTTTTATGTTTCCTGTATATTGAATTGTTAATTTAGTACGTTTTTTAGTTTTTTTAGATACTTATATTGTTTTTTTTTGTTTTTTTTGTTTTTTTTTTT
>NZ_DIIM01000020.1:131815-269955 GCF_002420705.1 Sphingobacterium sp. UBA5670 | reverse complement strand
CCTTTTAAACTCCGCATTTCTATAACTTACACACTTTATGAGACAGTGTCGAAGTATGTGGAGGATTAGGTAAGAAAACAAATTGTCATGCTGTATTAGCCTCCAAAGGAGCTTCATTTTTAGGAGTCAGTTGGTCTATTTGGGGAGCTAGTTATTTCTTTACATTCTTTATTTCACAATTATTTCTCTTTGATCAGTCTACTTATCACAATATTTGGGTTTATCTTTCTATTCTCGTTTCTCCTTATATATTTTACTCGTTATATTATCAGGCACAGATTGTCAAACGTTGGTGTCCACTCTGTTTAGTCGTACAAGGGATACTATTAATAAACGCTATTGTTTCAATTGTACGAATCTATTTAGCATTACCTATTTGGCCTCGCTTATCTATAGTTGCCATATTTAATATAACGATGTTTGGAATATGCTTGTTCTTTTTTGTCTGTCATATTCTTCCAGTCTTGAAACAAGCAGCAGAAAGTCGTGGTTATCAGAAAAGATGGAAGCGTTTACAATTTAATCCGGATGTTTTTCAAGCCTTACTTTTGAAAACGAACAAAATCGAAACACCAGTAGAAGATCTGGGTATAAGGATTGGCAGTCCCAATGCATCTGTCGAAATTATAAAAGTATGTAATCCCTATTGTGGCCCCTGTTCTAAGGCCCATCCAGAGATTGAAACTATCGTTCGAAATAATCAGGATATCTGCGTTCGCATTATTTTTACAACTTACAGGAATACGAATTCCAATAGTGCGGCTCCTATTAGACATCTTTTGTCTATTAAAGAGAAGTATGGAGCTGAGAAACTCAAGATTGCATTGGATGATTGGTATTTATCTCCGGTTAAAGATTATGAATCATTCGCAAAAAAGTATCCTATAGATATAGAGAAATTAGAAGAGCAACAACATAAAGTTGTAGCTATGACTGATTGGTATAATGAGATGAAGATTGGAGGGACGCCCACTTTTTTTATCAATGGATATCTCTTACCTGAAAGCTATGATATAAAGGATCTGAAGAATTTTTTCTAGAAAAAGAGCCCGATCCGGTTCGAAACGATCTCGGGCAAACAGAAGGCTCCCTGGTAAAAAAGACCCTCTCAAGATATCCTAGAGGGAATGGATATCAAGTCGTTTATAAATTTCAAAATTATGAAAAAGATTTCATTAAAAAATCTGAATTTGAAAGAAGTAGAACAGCTGTCAAGAGTACAGTTGAAAAATGTACTTGGTGGCTATACAGGTACATCACATCCGGTTACAGATCCACCAACAGAACCACCTCCCCAATGTAATTGTAATTCTCCTTATGATTGCGGAGAGGAAGCTCATGACAAATATACATGTGATTCGTGGTGCACGGGCGGCACAGGAAAGGGTGTATGCAATAAGAAGTAAAATTTAAATTAATTAAATGTTCCCTTTTGCTATAAAAGGGAACGTTTTCAACCGACTGTCAATGAAAAAAAATATTCTATTGTCGTTTTTACTATTATACTTGATACCATTTATTGGTGTAGCTCAAAAAAATACCACTTTTGAAATTAATGGAAAAATAGATACCTTACCTTTTACGAAATTTTACACACAGCTTCTCATTGATGCTGACGTTCTCAAGGATAGTATTATTCTAGATAAGAATAGTCTTTTTAAATATAGTGCCAACATTAATGAGCCCGCTGCCCTTCTTCTTCTTTCTGCCAATAGCCATCGAGTAAATGAAGTTATTTACAGTTTTTGGGTAGAGCCCGGCAAGATCATTGATTTCGAGGGTTTAAAAATAATTAAAAGAAAAAATAAGGATTTTAAGATTACTAATTCGGAAACAGAATATTTACAACGTATGTATAGGGATTCTTTAGAAGGACTTTCAAAAGAATTAACAGAGTTATTTAAAAAACAATTCATACATGAACACATTGATACTTATTACGCTCTTTGGTCATTGGAATGGATGGCAAGAACTAATTCTTTAAACGATGATTATATTAAATCGATGTTGATGAAAGTTCCAGAAAAATTTAAATATACCTATCGATATAAGAAAATACAATCCATTCTTGAAACCCGGATTGGTGCTCAAATGAAAAATTTGCATATGTCTGATACTTTGGGAAATGAAAGTTCAATTATCGCTTATAGAGGCAAATATCTTTTGTTAGAGTTTTGGGCAAGCTGGTGCGCTCCCTGCAGGCAAGAAAATCCCAACCTGTTGAAATGGTATAATTGTTATCATGCTAAAGGATTGGAAATCATTAGTTTTTCTTTTGATGAAAAAAGAAGTGATTGGATTCGCGCTATCAACGAAGATAAATTACCATGGCTTCAGGTATCTGATTTAGCAGGTTTTGGGGTGGGGGCCGTAGCAACTCAACTGGCTGTTAAAGCTATCCCTGATAATTTTCTGATTGATCCAGAAGGGAAAATCATCGCTAGAGGATTGCAGGGGAAAGCGTTGGAAAAAAAACTAGCAGAATGTTTTCAAAAATAGAAAATATAGTATATGTTTTTACATAAAGAAATGGATATGAAAAAGACTATCTTGGAAGCAGAGATAGCTGTCGTTATTATTTTGTATAAAAATTTCAACTCATTATCGTTAAATGAGATACTATCTTTAAAGAAAGGTCTTTTAATATTCAGAAAAAGGCATTTCTTTTTCATTGTCAGCGAAAGTATTAGATGGGAATGCTACAGCCAAATTATTAAGCAATATCAGATTCAATACCAAATTTCATTTTTTTCCGAATGGTTCTTTTTCAATACTCTGAATTACAATAAATTGATGTTTCACAAAGAATTCTATAGACTTTTTGATAGTATCAACTATATACTTATTTATCAATTGGATTGTTGGGTGTTTAAGGATGAATTAGATATATGGGCTAACCTTAATTTTGATTACATTGGTGCCCCTCTATTTCGAGGATTTTGCAAAAATACAGATTTTCAGTTTGGTGAGGGCGGAAATGGTGGATTTTCATTAAGGAATGTAAAAAAGCAACGAGAAATATTGGACTATTTATACGAGTCAAAAGAAATATACATGAACTACAACAATGTTAAAGCAACTAATGGAAAATTGACTGCTTTATTCACTGATCGTAATAATAACCTTTCTGTCAAAAGTTCCGAATTATTAATTTCTCTTTTTGAGATGCCTGAACTTAACGAGGATTATTTGTGGTCTGTTTTAATTCCTAATGTTTTTACTGATTTTAAAGTGTGTTCTCCCAAGTTAGCTTCAAAATTTTCTATAGAAATGCATCCCCGATATCTCTATAAGATGAATGATTATCTATTACCTATGGGAGTTCATGCATGGGAAAAATATGATAGAGATTTTTGGCTCACTTTTATAAAGTATGATGATTAACATATCAATAAAAATACATCAGTATATTAAACACCTATTTAGCCAACAACCTAACGGAATATATTTAGATTTAGGAGCTGGCTCTGGTGGACAAGAGAGTATTTCCTATTTACTATATAAAGAATTATTCTGGAGAGGTTTATGCACAGAAAAAGATAGTAAATTATTTGAATATTTAGGTAAATCTCGTGACCATTTGAACTTATATGGAGCATTATCTTCATCTGAAAATATACTTATAAAAAATACGAATGGAGAAAAACTACCATATTTTACATTGGATACCATTCAAACGTTATTAACTGCCCCTATCGATTTTTGCAACTTGCAACAATATGATTTAGATATCATTATTAACGGAGACCAATTTTTTCAATGGAATGTTTCCGTTATTTCCATTCTGAACATTCAGCAGCTTCATCTAATTTATACGATATTTAAGAAAAGAGAATATACATATATCAATCGGATTGGAGGTTTTGACTTTTTTATAAAAAATACTGTATTATGATTTATCTTTCTGCTCAACCCGATACTACTTATTTTATCTGGCAATTAGAAATTCAAATCCGCAACTTTCTCTCTTTGGGAATTAACCGAGATCACATTCAAATTGTAGTTGGGTACAATAATATAACAGGGCTAAGTCCCCAGTTTGTTTTATTTATCGAACAAAATTACGGTTATGCGCAATTTTTTTCTTATCCCGATTATCGAAAAGAAACCAATTATATCTCGTCAATTCGCCCGCATATCCTAAAACAGCACTTCCAGAAATTTCCAGAACTTGAAGAAATGACTATTTTTTACCATGATTCTGATATTTTATTTTCTCGAATTCCTAACATACCTGCTGGGGAAAAAAACAATATATGTTATGTATCTGATACGCGAAACTATTTGGATAGCCAATATATCCGAGGAGCAGCAACTGATGGTTTGTTAAATGATATGATAAATATCGTGGGCATTTCGAAGGAAATTTTAGAACGGAACGATTCTCATACTGGCGGAGCGCAGTATGTGCTGAAAGGAATTACAACATCTTTTTGGGAGAAAGTGGAGAAGGACTGTGAAGAGTTATATGCTCTGATGAAAAGGTATAATCATCAGCTCTGGGAAGATCAGTACCCTAAAAATAAAGAATTCAAAAATAAAAAAAGGGGTATACAAGCTTGGTGCGCCGATATGTGGGCCGTACTTTGGAACCTCTGGTTTTTTGAAAAGAAAGTACAGATACATCCCGAAATGGATTTTTCATGGCCTTTCAGCCCAATAGATGAATGGGATAAAAAATCTATCCAGCATTACTCGGGAAATATCACAGAAAAGGACAAGTTTTTTAAAAAGACTGAATACTTAAACTATCCCCCCTGGTATGATGATGGTCTACTCACAATCCCGCCAACAACCTGTAGTTTTAAAATCGTTGAGTTTATACAAAACAGACGTCAGGAATTGGATGCAGAACGGAAATCAATATTTGAAAAAGCGATTATCTTTCGCATTGAAAAGATCGGCCAATCTATAATCCGTCTGTTTGAATTGTTGAAAAAATATATTCAAAAATATCTAAATGTCGCGGTCTTTTTGAACGGGGAGGAAAAACGAGAAATGGACGAAGAGATAGACTCATCCCCTTATTTATGGAACGAAAGGTATTGGGAGGGATATGATCAGTGTCTGATTTTACCGATTCATGTCTTGCCAGATATCGCCAGCATTATTCGGATATTGGAAGAGAGTAACGACACGAGTCTATGGTTTGATGTCGTAACCAACTACAGAGTGGATGCTCTTTTTGTAGAAAGCTTTGAGAAATTATTGGACAGTGATCTTTTATATCAGAATCGTGGTAAATTCAACAGGAAAGAATGTTCAAGGGGCTGTTATGCGTTGTTATTGCATAGAAATGAAAAGAGGGCCGACTCAAACCTAGTTCCTACTGAAGACAATTTTCCACAGGAGCTTCGTCGCATCCTTCCTATAGCTTATAATTTACTATTAAATTAACACATCATGAAACACATTATGGTAATAAGTGATATTCTTTTTAAATACACTTTTTATAACGAAGAAGTTGGAAAGGAAAATTTATTGGACAATTGGGCTTCAATAGTAGTCTCCAGCGGCAAGTACGGGTTTGAAGATGGTCTGTTAGGGCTAGGCTGGCTGGTTGCTTATTTGGGTAAAGTAGGGAAAATTGACTGTGATGTGGATGAGGTATTGGAAGATATTGACGATATGATCTATAAACTGACCATCAAAGAACATCTACAAATTGAAATCTGCCCCAAAAGGATACTAGATTTCGTTACCTTCTACCAGATACGTCTGTATTCGAAAGGTAACAGGGCATCTTCTCATAGAAAGTTTGTCCATTTTGAGTGCCTAAAATTATTGGTGGAAAAATTAAATCAATATCTTCTGAATTTGGACTATTCCTCTCGTCCTGCAGTAGAGAACGGAATAGAGATCATATTAAAATTTAGCCTCATAGCCAAGGTAAACGGAAATGAAGGCACTTTTGAAACCTACTTCTACTCGTTTATAGAACAAGTGCTGGAACTTTTGGACAGTGGAAGACCTTTGGATATTGCATCTTTGTCACTTCTTAAACTGTACTGTGCAATTAAGCAATATGAACATCCTTATTGGGAAAAGAAGCTTAAACCTTTTGTTCCCAAAAATCCGATAAGTAAAAAAGAAATCTATTGGGGAAAAGTGCGAGATTCTTTGGAAAAAAATAATTCGGAAATTTTTCTCCCGTTGAACCAATGGGACGACACGGAGGGTAGAAGTTTTTTGTTGGACTACGTTACTAACATAAAAGGGGCAGAAGTAATCTATGAAAAAAATAGCAGTGAGTATTATCATACCACTATTCAATAACAGCGAACATGTGCTTCAAACATTAGAAAGTGTCTGCTTGCAAACTTATACTAATTGGGAATGCATTATCATAGACGACGGTTCAACTGATGGTTCAATAGGAGCTGTACATGAATTAATAAGCAATGATTCAAGGTTTACGCTCTTAAAACGAAGTGACCTGACAACTGTAAAGGGAGCGAATGTATGCCGCAATATTGGGTTGAAACAGGCGAAGTCAGAATGGTTGATCTTCGTTGATGCAGACGATTATCTGGCTATTGATTGCTTATATCAACGTCTCCAATATATACAATCCAACAGAGGGTTTGATTTTTATGTATTCAAAACAGCATTTGTTAACGATGCAGGAACGGTCATGGGTACCTTCTGTCACCCCGATAATAATCTCCAAAACCTAATTTTTGGGTTGATAAAACATCAGATTCCCTGGCATACCATGTCCCCGGTATGGAATGTTAAATTTTTGCAAAAAATCGGTGGTTGGAATGAAACATTTGAACGCTTGCAAGATGTTGAGCTTTCTATTCGGGCTTTACTCCATGCACCTTCTTTCCGAATCGATAATGGGCAGATAGATAGTTTCTACCGTTCCAATGGAATGACACCGCAAAAAATAGCTGCCGCACGAATGGGCTTCTGCCGTCTGATAAAGGATTGCTATTTTGATTTAATGAATTCCAAATTATTGGACGAATCTTGTAAAGAAGAAATTGTAGGAATATTTCAGGCGATTATAGAAGGGCAGCTTTACCATTATATAGTCAATAATGCAGAAGATAAAAACTGGGAAGCATTGTACCTCCAGACGCTTGATACCTTAGAGATGGAAGAATATACGAGCGTGAAAAAATTGTTTGAAACTATTTAATATTACAGAGGTATATGAGAATTAGACTGACCACTTTTGCAAGGCCTGATGACGATCTCCTAAAACGCTTTTCGCTACGATATCTTGACGGAAAGACTGTTTGGAAAGATCTGCAGTTTGTGACGGATGAATCTTATGACAGACTGGTAATATTAACCTATCCTTATGAAAGAACACTTCAACAGGGATATCTGCCTGAGAAATCGATCACCTTTATGACAGAACCTTCCGTATCTTATTTTGCTAAAGCACATCCCACTGGAGCTGTTATGGATATACATTTGCATTTACCTTTTTTTCCTATGCGATCAGAAGGTATGTGTGGGACCTGCTTCAGGGAAGATATTGCCCCACTAAAAAAAGACGTCTTGTCCTGTATTGTGAGCGAACTGTCGGGGCTAGAAGGGCATAATAGGCGCCTTGAGTTCGTATATGTGTTGGATCAGCTATTTGAAGAGGGGTTGGACATTTTCGGCCGCCCCTCAAAAGGTAACTTCTTTCAACAACTGTCCAATTATAAAGGCTTTTTACCAGATAAATATGATGGACTATGGTCGTACTGTTATCATTTCGCCTGTGAAAATTGCTTTCAGGAAGGTTATTTTACCGAAAAAATTGTGGATCCCATCATAACTGAATCCCTCTGTTTCTATGATGGCTGTCCCGATATTGAAAACTATATAGACAGTAGGGCATACATTAAAATAAATGTTAGGGATATAGCCACATCTATTCCTATGATAATTAAGAGCATTCACGATCAAGAATGGAAAAAACGACTTCCATATATCCAACATGAAAAGCAACGCTTTCTTACAGATTTACACCCCTTCAACCTGATCTGGATGGCGGTACATGACAATGATCTTCATCGTCTTTATAAATAAACTAATATATGACAATAAACAATATAACGTGCTAAAGAAATTTCCTCATTATAAACAGATGGATATGATGGACTGTGGAGCTACCTGTCTCCGTATGGTCTTTAAATACTATGGACAGTTAGTTTCTATCCATAAGATCCGTAAGCTTTGTCAGACCACAAAAAATGGCGTCAATCTGCTCGGAATATCCGAAGCAGCCGAAAAACTTGGTTTTCGTACCTATGGTGTACGGTTGACCCTAGAGCAACTTGGTGAAGTAGAACTTCCCTGTCTCTTACACTGGAACCAGAACCATTTTGTGGTACTCCATAAAATCAGAAAAGGACGCTATTATATCGCGGACCCAGCAACAGGACTGATATCGTGTGAGGAAAAAGAATTTGCCAAAGATTGGTATTCTACCAAGGAACTTCATTCAGGGTTATCACTACTATTAAGTCCTGGTCCTAACTTTTATCAGTTGGACGAAGAAGAACCTGAACTTGCGCTGCAATGGGACAAGATGTTTACTTATTTTTACCGGTACAAAAAGCTTTTTCTTCAGCTGATCCTCGGCATGCTGCTGGGTACGATTCTTCAGTTAGTTACGCCATTTTTGACTCAATCTGTAGTAGACATTGGAATCAATACCAAGAACATCAGTTTTATTAACCTGATCCTGACTGCTCAGCTCATGCTATTTGCGGGAAGCACGTCAGTCTCCTTTATTCGCTCCTGGATTATGCTGCACATCAGTACAAGAGTAAATATTTCCATCTTGACGGATCTACTCATCAAGATCATGAAACTGCCCATGTCATTCTTCGACCTAAAAACCCACGGCGACCTGATGCAACGGATGTCGGATCAACAGCGTATCGAATCGTTTCTAACAGGAAATACATTAAATACACTTTTTTCCCTAGTCAATATGTTGATATTTGGAACTCTGCTGATTGTATATAACAAGACCATATTTGTAGTGTTTTTTATCGCAACGGTATTATATACTTTGTGGATATTATTTTTTATGAAATACCGGCGCGAGCTTGACCACAAGCGGTTCAAGATTTCTTCGGAAAATCAAACCTATATGGTCGAAATGATTCAGAGTATTAAGGATATTAAGTTGAATAATGCCCAGAAACAAAAACGTTGGGGCTGGGAAGCGCTACAAGCTAGATTATTCAAGTTTAAGGTGCGAAGTCTCGCATTATCCCAATATCAGTCAATCGGATCGATGGCAATCAACCAGACTAAAAGCATCTTGATCACTTATATCAGTGCCAAAGCGGTCATCGACGGCGAGATTACCCTAGGCGGCATGATGGCCATTCAATATATCGTAGGGATGGTAAGCAGTCCAGTGGAGTCTTTGTTGAGCTTTATGCAATCCTATCAGGATGCTAGGATCAGTATGGAACGTTTGAATGAAATCTATGAGACAGAGGAAGAAGAGAATATTCAGAAGGACTATCTGGACAAATTACCGTCGCAAAAAGATATTGAGATCCGTAATCTGACTTTTCGTTATTATGGTGCTGGAAATGAACCCATATTTCACAAGATTAATTTATCCTTTCCTTCCGGAAAGACAACTGCCATTGTCGGCACAAGCGGGAGCGGTAAAACGACTATATTGAAACTGTTGCTTAGGTTTTACGATTATGAAGAGGGCGAGATCCTTGTTGGCGGTAAACGTCTGGAGCAACTGGATTTCTCGCTTTGGCGGGACAGCTGTGGGGCTGTATTGCAAGATAATTATATCTATGCTGACACAATTGAACGCAATATTGCAGTCAATGACGAGTTTCCGGAAGAACGGCGCTTACAGGATGCTATCACAATAGCCAATCTGGACGAATTTATCGCGGAGCAACCTTTTGGCTTAGCAACTAAAATAGGCACAGGAGGAAAAGGCGTTAGTCAGGGGCAACGGCAAAGGCTCATGATCGCTAGAGCAGTGTATAAGGCGCCTGAATTTATCTTCTTGGATGAGGCGACCAACTCACTGGATGCCAATAATGAAAAGGTAATCATCGAAAATCTTGATCGCTTTTTCCAGAATCGGACAGTGGTTGTTGTGGCCCACCGATTGAGTACGGTAAAGAATGCCGACAATATAATCGTAATCGAAAAGGGAGAAATCGTCGAACAGGGTACACATATAGGGTTGACCCGATTAAAAGGTAGGTACTTCGAATTGGTTAAAAATCAATTGGAATTAGGGAATTAGCGGATGAAAAAATCGAATTTAATGGAAGATGATCTCCATTCCGAAGACTTACAGGAAATTATAGCGAAACCACCTTCCTGGCTACTAAAAAGGGGAATTTCACTCGTGCTTGGAACCGTACTATTGATTATAGGGCTTTCGGTATTTATCCGTTTCCCGGAAATGGTGGGCAGCCCAATAAAATTCAACAGTATAGATGCGCCAAAAGTCATTACCAGTCGAGTCAATAGTAATTTGACAAAGCTATTGATCAAGGACGGGGAACAAGTAAGCCCAGGTACTGCATTGGCTTATTTGGAAAGTACGGCAGAACACAGTCAGGTAATTATGTTGTTGCAACGCTTACAGGATTTACGCACAGGAGAAAAACAAAATTATAATCTCGAAAGTCTGATCAATCCTAAAGATTTGAATTTAGGGGAATTACAGGGAAGCTACCAAAACTTTTACCTCGCCTATCTAAGTTATAGAGCCGCAAGTCAGGATGGAATTTACCAAAAGCGAAAAGGAACACTGCAACAGGAAAAAGCTAATATAGTCCGACAATACGAGAAAGTATCCCAATCTTTTGAATTACAGCAACAACAGCTAAAACTAGCGGAAGAAGAATTTGAAAAATACCGCTTGTTGGCACAAAAGAAAGTTATTAGCCCTTCGGAGCTACAGGAAAAAGAAGCGCTGCTGCTGATTAAGAGACAAACTATACCCCAGATGGAAAATAATCTGATCGGCTACGAAGGAAGTGTACTTTCGAAAAACAAAGAATTGACTGATCTCGATAATCAGATCAATGAGGAACGCAAGAAATTTGTACAGGCTTTGAATAGTTTTATCAGCGAGGCGGAGATTTGGAAACGGCAATACGTCTTGACGAGTCCTGTAGGAGGTAAACTGATCTATGGGGCTTTTTTACAGGAAAACGAACCTGTCAAGATAGACGAACCACTCTTTTATGTAAATCCAAATAGTGATCAGTATTATGGCGAGGTATTATTATCTCAAAATACATCTGCTAAAGTCAAAAAAGGGCAACAGGTGCTGATAAAAGTCCGCAGTTTCCCCTATCAGGAGTATGGCTACCTGCATGGCAAAGTAGATTATATATCTGACATTCCAATGCGGGACAGCGTATTTTTTATTAAAGTATCACTTATTAGATCAACGCATGATGGGTTGATTACATTGAAACCAGGTATTTATGGCGATGCGGAAATTATTACGGAAGATAAATCAATATTTAGGAGAATATGGGATAATCTCACCAAAAGCCTTAGATTTTAGTGTGATCTAAACTCTAAAAGCTGTTTTATTAAAATATTGCAGGTCCAGTTGGGAGGTTTTTCTCACGCTCATTTTCGGCATTCGGAAACCCGTCTTTTTTTCTTTGGTTCCGGTGGCCTTTCCGGCCTTAGCGTTCCATCGGTAAGGTTCAATTTCCCGTCCAGCAGACAACTCTGCCCTAAAAAGCAAAAACCCTGAAAATCAAATGATTTGTAGGGTTTTTGTTCATTCGTAACCGAATGCGGTTAAAACAAAAAAAGCTAATCTTGCGATTAGCTTTTGTTTGTGATCCCGCTGGGATCAATGTGATCCGGCTGGAATCGTATCTTAAACTACATAAGTAGTTGATAATCAAAGTATTATTAGGGTTAAAAAAATGATGTCCACCATGAATGACCACCATATAATTTGAACTTTAATGAACGCTTTTGGCTAATTCCTTAGCTTTGGAATGCAAATATATACTGCATAATTTTGTTGGCAAAATTTATTTTAAAAAATATGAATTTTATTATGGTGGTCATATTTATTTCAATGGTGGTCGTTATTATATCTTGGTGGTTATATCAGATTCCGAAATCATCGGCTACAGCAGGATCGAGTTTTAGATTATGTAGTAGGTGAAGGTTTGGTTATAATCTTAATGCTTTAAGTGCACTTATTAAAAATCCATTGCCAAGCTAGGACTTTCCAATTGCTGATTAGTTTGCCTTTCCGATTTTTCCAATCCATTGCCTGATAATAATTAAAGAATTCAGCTGCGCTGTGCTGATTGCGTTTATAGTATGAAAAATAGATCGTAACATGAAACAGGTCTGGAGGAAATTCCATCCCCAGACCTGTCTTTTTATTATTTGCCATTTAAATTACTCCTTTCTTCAAGCATTCTATTTACTGCATTCCGGTCATAATAAATAGTTCTACCAATTTTGGTAAATTCTATTTTATTGCTGTTTCTAAGCGTCTGCAATGTTCCTGGACTGAGGTCCAATATTTTCCTAACCTCTTTGGATTTTATCCATCTATTTTTAGGTTCATTTGAAAAATTGGCTTTTAATATGGCGATTAGTTCTACTTTAAATTCTAGTAGATCCTGATAAGTTATGAATCTGTCTTCTCTGTTCACTGTTTACCTCCCGTTTCATGCTTACCATTGATGGTATTTTAATTGTGTGTGATGGATAATAGTCTATATAATTCTTCTCCTGCAGGTATTTCATTTTTAGATAATAGGTGCCGGGACTGAAGATTTTTGCCATTTGCATAATTTCTGCTGTATTAATGGCAAATATTGTAGTCTTGGCTTCCAAGGATATTGTGTAAAGGGCATAAAAGAGTGCTACATGGCAGCTATCAATAATATTGTCTTTACTTGATTTCTCTAAAAATGTTCTAATGACTGTATCTTGTATATGGTACATTATAACCTCCTTTTCCTGCTTCCATTCTTTAAAGCAACTTTAGGAAATTCAATAATTTTACCTTTTGAAGGTCTTTCACTCATTGATTGAACGTCACTTTTGTATGGGTTATTTCTGGTGATCTTTAGTTTGTTGGATTGTTCAAAATCGCCGAGCATTTTGGTAACTTCCGGTGAAGAAGGTTTTAAAACCTCCTTGGTTATAGTCTTACTTGGTTTGATCTTACTATATAATTCATTAGATAAGTTTTGAAGATAGTTACCCATCCTTGCGGCAATTCTTGATGATATTTTTGGATAAATTTCCTTTTCAAGTTTGCTATAATAGCCCTGTAGGATTTTCTTGCTTAGTTTTTCCTCCTCGGATAACTTACCCGTTTTTTTCTCAAGGACACTTCGAAGTTTCGCCAATTCCGCTTTTTGAAACTCTTTGGACGTAACAAACCAGGGAGGAAACATTTTTTCAAATCTGTCTTTCCACTTTTGAACATCATCCCACCATTTGAAAATTCTGTTTGTCATACTGGATAGATTGTGGGTGTGCTATTGCACACCCTGTGATTTTTTGTTTTTGCCTTGCTTTTGGGCTCCTTTGACCAACTTGTCCGATTGCTTCTGTTTTTGATCAGGGGCCAATCCCTCTTTTTTTTTATGTACGAAAAACTGTTTTACCAAATTCTCGTCATAGATGTTTAGGGAATTGTATTTAGGCAGCGCTTCGAGGTAATGCTTTTTAAATTCCCCGTCTTTTTCTATTAATACAGATTGAAGATTTCCCCGTTCCAGACTTTGAAGCAAGTCGGCCTTTTTAGAAGGTATCTCCAGATTTTTAATCGGAAGTTTACTCAGCAGGGCTTCAAGATCATATTCATTACGTTTCCTGATGATTGGCTCTCCTTTATTGTTTTTAATCGTATTATCCAGGTAGGACCATGATTTTAGTTCTTCAATCTTGCTGCCTTCTTCCTTGTTCTCTAATTTCGAATAAGCCTTTAATACTGATCTACCTTCCAATAGGTTAAAGGCTTCTTTTAGAGAAAAAGTTTCCTGATTACTTACTTTGAAACTTCGGGCCAAAGGCTCCATTTCCTGTCTGTTGATTTTAAGATCATAGGAATTAAAAAAGTAATTACCTTGGGTAGAAAGTGAGTACTTTAAGTCGGCTTCAACTCTCTTTCCATTAATTTCCTTTTCAAAATGGAGTTCAAATTTTTCATTTGCTTCCGCCATTTTCTGTCTGAGTTCCGGTATGAGCTCTTCTCCAAATCCGGTATACACTAAACGTTTCTCCAGATACTGTGCATTTTCTTCTTTCATATAAACCTCCCTGGTTTTTATTAATTAATAGTTCTTGCTTTTAAAAGCTGTTTGTTAGTGATTTTGAGATCAAGAGCACGGCCGCCGTTTAATTCCTGCATTTCTATTTTCATATGCTTCTTGTCTGGTATAGTGAATTTGTCCATTACCAAAACAATAATGTTTTTTGCATTGCCTTCTACACGATTAATATTTCCAATCGTGTAGGAAGGGGATAGTCTTATTTGTTGGACAGCTGTTCGCTTAGTCTGTTTGGAATCCTTAAGATAAATCTGGAACTGGTCGATATCATAGTTGATGTTTGTATTGTTTTCCATGGTTACTTGAAAATAAAGTTGATCATTGTGGATATATATACCATTTACTGCCAAACCTATACCATTGTCTTTTTCAACCAAACCTTTTATAAAACCTTGTTTCGCAACAATTCTTGTAGCGATATCTTTCGTTACGGCCTCAGATGTTGTTCCTTCTATAATCGCTAATTGTTGAACAGGAATGTTTAAATCGGCGACTTTAAAATTCAGGGTTCCAGGATTATTATTGAAGCGTAGCATGAAAGAATATAAAGCCCCTTCGGATGTAATTACTGTTAAATTCGTGGGCGATAAACTTTCTGTTCCGGCCTTAATTTGGAGCACGTTTTCTACATTAGGAACTTTCTGAACCATAACATCTGAGGAACCACGGTCCACGCTTTTTATGGAATACGGGAATATGAGGTTAGTCGTCTTATCAAATGAGATAGCGATATTGTATGGTTCAATAATTCCATTTATAGCTGTTCTGGAAATTTGGCCGGATGCCGTTGTTAAGCCAAATGTGATTAATGCGAAAAATAGGATGATGCTTGTTTTCATAATATATTTTTTAGAATGAGGAATTTTGTTTGTTTTTATTGTCCTTGAGCAAGATTTTATACCCGGCTTTTAGCTCGACTTTAACCAACTTTATTTTTTTACTAAACAGGTTTTTACCAAGTTCAATTCCGGCTGATGCTGCTTGTGCACCTAATGATTGATCAAAGCTGCCGAGGCTTAAACTTGAAATGGCTTCGTTAGAGTTTTGCTTGACCACATCTCTGGTTATTGTACCAGGAATTCGTATTCCTGCTAATCCGTCCAAATCATATACCGTCAGACTAACCGGAAATAGGTGTTTTTTGTATCGAATACTTTCTATCTCTATCGTTAACCTTTCCCCATTAAGTTGTACCTGACCGTATATAAATTCGTTTTTAGGTATCCGTTGACCGTTTACAAATACATCTTCCGTCAGCCTTAGCTTTACTGTTGATCCGGTAACCAGGGTCTGGTTATCATGAATTACTGCTGAGATACTATTAGCATCGGTAGGTGAACTTTCATCATTACTTAAACCAAAGAATTGGTTATCTTGCCTATTGGGATCGGATTGATATTCAATGGTATAGTCTTTTACTGATTTATTGTCCAGTAGCGTGTATGGGACGGATTTCTTTATAGTACCGACTCCAAATACCTGTCCGGTGTTTTGTTCAGATTTCTCTTTTAAGCGTTGTTGAACTCTGGCGGGATGTTGAATATCCAAGACGTTTTCCAGGACATTGTTGATCTGGTCCATTTCCGGGTCAGCACTTTGTTTGCCTGAACCCATTTCCATCATCATCGATTGAAGGCGAGCAATATCTTCCTTTAAGTCTGAAATTTCTGCATCTTTCTCAAAATTGTTTATCTGCGAAGAACCGTATTGGGGAACCATAACCTGATTCTTTTGTAGTACAGAGTTTAACTCGGTGAGTTTAGCATATACTTTTTGTTCATTGGGATCACCAAAAGCAGAAGGATATCCTGCCTTTTTATCCAGCAATCGTAAACCACTATCCATTGTCGAATCCATACCTGCACCATAAGATGAATAATATGGGTCTTGTCGCGCTGCTTCTTCACGTTTTAAAGAATCCTGTCTTGCCTGTTCATAGCTGGAAATTTTATCCTGTCCAGATACTGTTCCTTTTTTTGCATCAGGTAATAAAACATTTAAACCCGAAGATGGCTCCGATGCCCTTGTTTCGTTTGTTTTTCCACCTCCCATTGCCCAGAAAAATATAGTTAACAAAGGGATGGCCACAAGAGGAAGTACTAAGAAGAACTTCCTTTGTCTCTTTTCTTGTTCGGTTAATTGTTGTACCATAATCATTATTTTTTGTGTTTTAAATTGTTTGATGATTCTAATTCACTTTATCCTTCCATTCATTTATAGAGTCAAGTAGGGTAGGTCTAGCTTTGTACAGGCTATCCAATAAAATTTTCCCCTCAGCTGTTTGAGTTAAACTATCCAGGTATTTATTCAAAGCAATCATTTCTTTATTTAATTGCTGTTGTTCTGGGCTGCTTGTCATTATAGGTACATTGATTTGTGAAAAGGAAAGTGAACCTTTTGCGCCACCCAGAAGTAGAAAAGTGCAATACAGCATTAGTGGAATCAGGAAAACCACTAAAAGGAGTTTTTGCTGAAAGAAACTTAATCTGGCAGTCCTTCTTCCTAAGCCACCGGCTAGATTTTTTAATAGTGAATTCTTCTGTTTCATAATTATCTGTTTTTAATTTCTAGGTCTTTATTGTCGAGTATTTTCCACTTTTCAATCAGAAATCCGTGAGGGTTGTTGTCCGATTGCTCAACTTCCCTCAGCGTTCCTGTCGTAACAAGGCTTCTGAGTACCAGGGAGGTGGGCCGGGTAATTTCTTGCTTACCGTAGAATATGAAAGAAATCGGATCAGCAGTATTGTTTACTGATACACTATCAATAAAAACCTTTGTGTTTACATTACCTGAAACCAGGCCGACATAGTAATTTGATTCTCTTAGGTTGTCGTATTGCTTTTTTGCTGAGTTGTCAGCCAGGTATAAGGCTTCATTAATTGTGCTCTGGATTTGTTGTTCGTCCGGAGCTAAAGTGAAAAAGGCTTTATGGAAATTTTTAATATGGCTTTTTGCCTGAACAATTAGGTTTTGTTTGCGATCTGTAGCCAATGCTTTTATTGCCTGACCATTTGCCAGGACATAAATCTTACCCTGCACTGTTTTAGCCATATCAAAACTCTTATAAATCGTAAGACCACAAAGGCTAAATGAGACAATTACAACACAGAGCATATTAAAGCGAAGCTGCCTGAAAGCGGTATCTAAGTTTTTTGCTTTTTGAAACATAATCAAAGGGTTTATGAGTTTCCACTAAGTTTATCTTTAAAATAATCCTGATTTGACTTTTGGCTGGCCATATCAGATTGCATGGAAGAAGCTTTATTTCCGTTCTGGTCAGTTACCATCCCACCTAACTTCATTGCTGCACCTGTAGCCATGGAAGATCCCCCACTGGCAATGGTGCTAAGGCCGCCTCCAAACATGGTTGTGATTTTCTGCTGTAGGGCACCGCCGCCAGCTGCGTGAACTAAATAATTGGCGACTGTTGGAACAGTAAAATATCCTACTATTCCGATAATCATAAATACCAGGTATCCAATATCAGTTGCACTAAAAAATGTATCCCCGGCTTGTTCTAATTGCCTCACGTCAAGCTTTACCATTTCTTCTTGTACTTTTCCTATGATTGCTCCGAAAATATTGGCAATGGGCAGCCAGAGAAATATATTTATGTATCGGCCCAACCAAACTGAAAGGGTATGTTGAAAGCCATCAAATACGGCTAAACCAAATACCAGTGGACCCAAGATCGCAAGGACGATTAATTGGAATGTCCTTAGGGTATTGATGCAAAGGGCGGCTGCCTGATATAATACCTGTAGCACTTCGCTCATCCATTTTTTTATAGAGTGTTCGAATTGGTATGAATACCTTTCTAGCGCAAAATCAAAGCTATTTCCTAATTTATCTATTGTCCATTCCTCGGATGGGTCTTCCTGGTACTTCGTCCTGTACCACTCGTCGCGGTCACCGCTGCCGGTAATACCTACATACATTTTCCACTTATCTGTCTTTTTTAGGGCTTCTTCTCGTTGTTTAAGTAAAAGCTCCATACTCTTGTTAGAATTTTCCACCATTGCTGCCGTACCGGTAACAGTAGGTTTCATCACACCATTGATAAGGCCGATGACTGAGGGGAAGATTAGGATGCAAAATCCAATGGCAAACGGTCGAAAAAGGGGATAAAAATCAATTGGTTCCGCATTAGATAAGTGTTTCCATATTCTTGACGCGATATACCATAAAGCTGCAAATCCTGCAATTCCTCTTCCTACCCCTGTTAGTTGACTACATAAAGGCATCATGGTATCATAAATATTATCCAATACAGATTGAAGGCCCATTATACCATCAGCTACTTGCGCTTGACTTTGAAATGGAAATAGGAGTAGGATAACCCCAACAATGAGTAATTTATAAAATGTATTCATGGCTATTTATTTAGATTTTTAAGATTTTCTATTTCTACCTTTTCTTTTTGGCGCAGGATTACAGTTAAAGAAGTCTCTTTATTAAATTGACGAAGGAACAGCAGCTTATCTTCCATTTCCGCAAAAATTCTGTCGATGGCACCCAACCGCTCATCATCCGTCATTCGTAATTTTCCTGCTGTAATGACCATCGCGAGCTCATCGAGGCTTTTTAAGGATTGATCTATCAGATTAGAGTAGGTTTTGCTCAACCTATTTAGTTCTTCCGGTTTGAAAACCCCAGCCTGCCTAAATTGGGAAAAGGCAGTTTTATATTCTTTTACGAGTTTAACCTGGTAATCTATAGTAAGTGGAACCTTCCTGTATTTTTTCACTGCCGGACTAACTTCCAACAACCCGTCAAGGAATTGCTTATGGATGTTGAAATTTCCTTTGGAAATATCCTTGACTGTGTTATAACCACCTTCAAGTATTTTATACCCGTCCTTCATGTCAGAGAGTATTCTTTTAAACTGGGAAAGTTTTTCTACATTTAATAGTAGCTGGGCTATCTCCTGTTCCTGTCCATAGCTCTTGGATAAGATGCCGCAAAGGAATAAAAGGGATACACATATAATTTTCATTTCCTTATTATTTATTGTTCATTAATATTTTTCATTGTCTGGTTCTCCAGCAGTTTTTGTTCTGTGGATCTTTGAAATAAGATAATCTCCCTGCGTAGGTTTTGTGTGCTCTGGTAGAGCAAAAGAATTTCATTAAGAATCTTATTAATTCTTGTTATCCGTTCATCATCTTTTAATTCCATAACTCCAGGGTCAACAGTGGTAATCAATTCTTCCAATAGCTTTTGAGACTCAGTCTTCATTTTTAAAGTTATTTGGAGCATAGATTGCTTTTGTCCAAGAGTAAGAAGGGGATCAGCATTGATCATCTCTTTTAATTCATGGATAATGTTACCTATCTTTTGTTCTGTTTTGATAATATCCATTACTCTGGGATGTGTACTTATTGCCGGATTGATCCTTTTTAAGGAGTTGAAGTAATCATTGTGAAGATTAAATTCTCCTTTTGTAAATTGATTTATGGAATTAAGCCCGGACTTATATATTTTATATCCCTTTTTGCCCAGATTTATATAGGCTTCTAAAGCAGCAATTTGCTTAAGTAAATACTCTTTTTGTGTTTTTTTCTGCCTGAACCATTCTTTAAAGTTGGGCGTCTGGCCGTATGTCCTTTGTGTAAAGAATAAAGAGAAAAGGACTAAACAAATCAGTAATATTTTCATAATGTGTCTATTTTAGGCCGTACCATATTTTAATATTCCTGATATCAATCTCCGATTTAGCGCGTAGAAGGCTTAATGTTCCATTTTTCTGGGTGAAGGATTTAAGATCTGAATAATTGCCCTGGACGTTATCGGCTACTTTTGATATAATTTCCAATCTTTTTGCATCGCTCATTTGGGTTTTAAAGCTGTTTATTACCAGGGAGAGCTCTTCAATATTTTTTAATGTTTCTGATAGTATACCGGCATAGATGGAGCCCATATATTCCAATTCACGTGCTGAAAAATGTTTATCGTTACTAACTATTTTCCAGCTTCTTTTATATTCTTCAACAATGCGGAGTTGCATATTCATTATGTCCCGGATGCGCTGGTAGTAGGAAATAAGGCTTTTTACTTTATGCAGTTCATCGAAGTATTGCTGGTATTGTTCCTTTTGTTTTTTGCTCCAGTCAGAAATTTCTTCCAGCTTGACTTTTGCCAGGGTATTCTCCAATGTTTTTTGAGCATTTTGCAACCAGATTGTTTTGTTTTGTGCCCTTTGAATAGCCAGGTCAGCAGCCTTAATAGCTTTAACAATTGCAGCTTTTATAATTTCATAAATTCCTGCGTTGGCAGATGTAGTCGGGAGAAAGCTAATGCTGCAAGTGAGCAGTACAATCCATAATAGTTTCACTTGTTTTTTCATAACCAATGTTTTTATTTAGCTTCTTTTATTTCTTTGGCCAGTACAGCGATTCCTTTTTTGATGTCACCATTAAAGCGTGCTGCATATTGTTCAACCTTTACCTTTTCCGATTGCTCGGTAGTGTAAGCCAGGTATTCCTCCAGGGAGACTTCAGTTCTGTATACTTTACTTAATTGTCCACCCAGGCTGATAAATACTTCCTTGTACTTGCGCCCTGGCTCATTTGATTTATTGACTGAGAGTACTAAGGTTTTTTCCTTTTGTGTTAGGCCCAATAATTCTTGAATCTGGTCAAACTTGTTTTGATATTTTGATTGGTCTAATAAAATCTTACAATCTGAATTGTTTATAATCGCCTGTTTAACGATAGGGGATGAAATAATGTCCTGAATTTCCTGAGTAACCACAATGGCCTCACCAAAATGCTTCCGCACAGTTTTAAACAGATATTGTATGTATTGAGAAAACCCTTCTTTCATCAATGCTTTCCATGCCTCTTCGATTAAGATCATTTTCCTTATGCCCTTTAGCTTTCTCATTTTTGAAATAAAAACCTCCATAATGATCAGCGTAACTGTTGGAAATAGGATAGGATGATCCTTAATATTATCCAGTTCAAATACAATAAATCTTTGGTTCAGCAGATCAAGATTTTTAGAAGCGTTGAGCAAATAGTCAAATTCCCCACCCGCGTAATAAGGACGAAGGACATAGAGAAAATTATCAATATCAAAATCACTAATCTTTACCTTTTCTTGTTGTAGCTGGTTTATGTAGTCCGATTGCAGATATTCATAGAAAGAATTAAATCCAGGGAATATACTTTTGTTACTTTCTAAATGAGTAAAGTATCCAGATATTGCGTTGGATAAGGCGACGTATTCTGATCGCTTGTATACTTCATCATCTTTCTTCCATAGTGCTATTAATAATGTCTTTATGCTTTCCTTTTTCTCTGTATCCAGGTAGTCACCAGGACCGATATAAAATGGATTAAAAGCAATAGGTTGGGTTTCAGAATAGGTGAAATAGTAGCCATCAACCATTTCACACAAACCTTTATAGGAATGGCCTACATCAATTAATACTATATGTGTTCCTTGTTCAAAATAGGAGTGAACCAAGTGATTGGTAAAAAATGATTTGCCTGAGCCAGAAGGACCAATGATAAATTTATTTCTATTGGTACATATGCCTTTCAGGATTGGCTCATCACTAATATCCACATGGATTGGTTTACCAGTCAGTCTGTCTCCAAGGCGGATGCCCATTGGGCTGATGGAATCCTTATATCCTGTTTCCAGGTTTAAAAAACAGGAAGCTTGAGTTACAAAGGTGTCAAATGATTCATTTAAGGGGAAGTCTGCCGCATTTCCAGGGATGCCAGCCCAGAAAATTTGCGCAGCACCCTGAGTTTCTTCTTTCGCTACTGCGTCCATCTGCGAAAATGCAGAAGAAACCATATTCTTCAGGTCTTTCAGCTTATCAGATTCTTCCGACCAAACCATAAGATTAAAATGTGCTTTAACCGGGAGCCTTCCTTCAGAAATTGCTTCATTAAGGAAGTCATTCGTAGCATCTCGCGCAATAGTATTTGCACGGCTATAGGCAGATAGAGATTGCAAGCGTAACCTTTTAGTTTCTAGTTGCTTTACCGTTTTGACAGGCTCCTCAATAATGATATACTGGCTATATATGTGATTACAGGGCAGCAATTGTCCCAGACTTGAAGCAAAGCCAACAGAGAACTTGGTCCGGTCTGTACTGTATTTTTCATAATTAATACGGCTTCCACATAGGGGTGGCAAATTTTCCGGCTCTGATATTGTGTAGAGTTGGCAAAAATTTACCCCTATTTTCAATACCGGCTTTATCTCAATGTCCCTGATTACTTTTTGTTCCTGGGACAGATTAAGAAATGTATATCTTTCAAGAAGACCTATCGTATTTGTGCTACTGAATAGGTCCTGTTCACGTACTCTGGTCAGGGTTACCAGGCCGCTATCCTCGAGGATCTGCTTAAACTGTCCACAGCAATCCAAAAAATCCTGGAGGGCATTTTTTGATCGGCTTTGAACAGGTGCAAAATGCGACCGTATTAAAGTTGAAAAAAGGCTGCTGGATGGTTTACGACCATCCGCTTTCTTTGTCAACATAATATAGCAGTGGTGATCCAAATATGGTCTTTCGTTAAAAAAATGTTCGCTTGATCGAGAGAGAAAGCTTGAGTCTGACTTTTCAAAGTCGGCTTTAAAGCCAGATTCCGTAAACCAATCCTGCTTACACAACGTACTATTATTTGGTAGTACTTTAATGGCCTTCACCCAGGCCTGGTGAAATGCTTCATATTCACTATTGCTTAGGGTAAATATCTCAGGAAGATTTACCTTATAAACTACAGTAATATCACCTTGTTTCGACAAGATGCAATCATGTTCAATATCCAATATTGGAAATATATCCTTTAACCACTTTTCCATTCTTCACGATTTCCTTGTTAATAATTACATGCCTAATCCATTTCTTTTGCCAGGATTTTTAAGGTGATTTTCTTTCTTCTGGCTGTTTTCTTGTTCACTTATTTTGTTTTCCTTAATGAGTTCCGGTAGAAATGTCTTTTCAGGCAATACAATCCGGGCCTCCATGCTATTCTGAATTGGATAGCTATTCAACAATGCCGTTGGGTCATTACAGTATTTTCTACCGGCCGAAACAGGATCGAGCGTAATCAAATCCGGTAGGATGATAAATACATGGTTTTTGGGTAGTTCTGTCAACATTCCGTAATCGTAGTCCACTTTCCGGTTCAATACATCGTAGAAGTAAACAAAGCGATTATCATTTTCATCAAACCTTCTTGGACTGTTTTCGTCAAGGATTATTCTTTTAAATGGATCACTGCATGATCGTAATTCCTCCATTCTGGCATCGATGTAATAGTCTTCATCCACTATCCTGATTATAGGTAACTTTCCCTTTTCGATCCGCTCAACTATAAAATCCGGGTGTGATCTGAGATCCTTATCGTTATGGGGTAGTCTATCCTTGGAAATACCATATACTTTTGCTACTTCTTCGGGAGCCAATTTTACTAATTGGTCAATTTGATGGAGGTTGGGTAAGTAATCATAGTTACCAAGTACACCATCATTATCTGTGAACAGCTGGTACTTGCCATTTTCAATTTCCAGGTCTCTTATGGACACTGTATTGAATGGCTGTTCAACCTGTCTTAATTCGAATAACGATACATCTATTTCATAGTTGAACCCATCCAGTTCAATTGTCGGGAATGTAACTTCTGGTAATCGTATGTCCAGGTTTTGGATTCTTTCGTAGTTGGCTTTATCAATGAGCCTGATGCCCATTTTTTCAGAAAAACTATGGTTAAAGCGTTCTGCAAATACTGATTGTTCTGCGTAACCTTCAAATATTGATTTTGGTATCCGCACAGATTCAGCGTTTTCTTTCTTTGGAATTAATTGTCCGTTTCCAATATTGACCTTCATTTCATAACTATGGTCGTGTTCTATTAATTGCTCAAACAAAATTTTGTTTTCAGGTTGCCCAACCTGGCTGATAAACTCCAGGACATTATTAATTCTATAGATATGCTCTCCAATAAGGAATTTTGGTTCTTCGTTCATTGTTATCCGTTTTAATTTTTAAGATTTGGATTTTTTCATAAACACTAATCGACTTTTAGTTTTGATTACATCCGGCATTAGCCTTTTGGCCATTAATTTGCTCAGTCCATGAACCCCATATCGTTTACTCATGGCGTATATTTTATTTATAGAAATAATACCCAGGATACCGGTTAACGCGATGCATAGATATTGGTTCATCCCTATTAAATATAAAGTGGCAAACAGGATCATCAGGATGAGTACTGTGGCTCCGAGGTACCATATATATTGAGCTTTAAGGCCTCTAAATTCTATTGCTGTATTAATCCCCTTATTTATTTTATAAATACTGTTAGACATATTTTCAAATATTTAATGTTCATTATAAGCCCATTCTCCGTGAATGAACAATCTCCGGCCTGGTAATGGGTAAAACCTTAGCCACCGTTATACTATTTTCTGGTTTGTCTGGAAGTTTGTCTTCCATGTGTACCTCATTATGGGCAGTACCGTTTAATACCAACTGCCTGTCTTGAATTGCTTTTGTAATCTCCTGCTCTAATTGTGCTACTGCCTTCTTTTTTTCATCTAATAGTTTTTGCTTTTCAAAAGCCTTTTGTGAAATGATAGAAAGAAGCTTAATTTCTTGGGAATTTTTATCAATCCGGGCACGGTACTGTTCGGCAATATTGGGTGCTCGGTCAATGGCATTGAGATAATAGCGTGCAGCCAATTTCGGATTATCAACATTTGGCGTCCCATGATTATAATCGTACCGAATGCCAGAATCGGTTCTTGTTGCAAATAGGTTGTTATGATAGGCGTTTTCTCCTGTAAGAGAATGGTTTTCCTTTTTTTCAATAAAAAGATCGAAACCATATAGAGAACCAATTCGCTGAACTCCCGAAGCCCCGGCCGTCGGTTTCCAGTGTTGATATAGATCAATGATATGATGGCCTAATATTTCTGCTTCATTACTTTTTACACCAATTAGCTTTATTGGATTTTCCTTTGTTCCATCCTTTCCATAACTGAGCTGATCCAGGTAAAAAGTAGCGTCATTTTCCAATAAACCTAAAGTCTTTTGCTCTTGTTCATTATCCTTTGTCAGCCGTTCTAAAGTAGCCCGCGACCGTGCGATTTCTTTGTAGTGTGCAGCTCTTAGACTTTCCAAGCTTAAGATTTCCTTATCAAGTTTGGCCTTTTCCAGCATAGTGGTATCGCCAGAGAGAACTGCAATATATTCTGCGAAATTCATTCCCGATTGTTCGTCGAGTGCTCCTTCGTCAATTTTTCTCACTGCCAGGCTGTTATTTTTCAATTGACTGATAAAAACCTGTTTGTTTTTATTTAAGTTAAATCGGTAATTATCCAACGATTTTTCTGTAGCGTATATGTAATTGCGGACTTTGTTTTCGAAATGTGTCTTAGCCAACCAATTTCCCTGGCGTGCACCTCTACCATTGCGCTGTTCAAATTCAGAAGGTTTCCAGGGGATAGTTAGATGGTGCATCGCAACTATCCTTTTTTGGACATTTAGGCCGGTTCCAGCTTTTTCTGTCGATCCAATAAGCAAACGGATGGTTCCGTTGTTCATTTTTTGGAACAATTCAGGTTTTTTTGCATCAGACCAATCATGAATAAAAGTGATTTCAGCTGCCGGAATATTAAAGTCAGTGACCAGTTTTTGTCGAATGGCCTCATAGAGGTTAAATCCTTCCGTTCCAGGTGTGCCCAAGTCGCAAAAGATAATTTGTGTTCCTTTATGTAATTGGCTTTCTTTAAAAATATCAGCCACTTTCCGGCAACATGAGTTTACCTTATTGTCCGGGTGATCGCTGAATAAAACTGGGTCGATCAATCGCATATCCGTTGCCATTTTGGTAGCCATATTAGTTGCAATAAGCATTTTGGCTTTTTCTTCTGTTGGGGATAGGGGTAAACGGCCAAGAAGGGTGGCATCACCGGTCTGTGCGAATTGCATGAGTTTTTCAATAAATGCCTGCTGCTCTTCGCTTGGTTTTAACGGAACCAGTATTTCTTCGAGTTCTGGCTTGTCTAAATTGATATGTTTAGCGGTTTTATGGTCGGTTATTTCGGCATAAGAAGTTGCCAGTTCAGGTACTTTTATAAATTCCCTAAAACGTTCTTTGGCAATAATTTCGTTGGTTATACTAAATTCAAAATCTGTTGACTTGCGGGCATAAACGGCTGCCCATCCATCAAAATGTTCAATCCCCTGGCGTTCCATTTCACGGGGCCGAAGGTATTTGTTGATCAGGTATAGTTCGGTAAGGCTATTAGAAATAGGAGTACCGGAGAGAAACGTTACGCATAGATCTGTTTGGAAACGTTGTTGCAGGTCCCTAACTGCGTAAAGCATATTTAAAGCGCGCTGGCTACCGGCTTGGTTACCTAAACCCGCAACTCGACTGTGACGGGTAGTAAAGGTCAAGTTTTTGAACTTGTGGCTTTCGTCTAAGAAGATGTGGTCAATATTCATACTTCTGAAGTCTATATCACTATCCTTTCTTTGGCCAATTTTATGTTCCGTCTCTTTGAGGCGTGCTATGAGATTTTGTTTGCGTATTTCAAGTCCCTTAATTTCCCCTTTACTGCTATTTCCTCGTAATTCCTGCATTGTGACCAGATCTGCAGTCACATTGGATAGTTCCTGGCTTAAAACTTGCTGCATTATTTCTGGCGACTGTTCTATTTTGGAAAACTGGTCATGCGTTAAAATGATGCAATCCCAATCATTATTTTTTATTTCGTTGAAAATGCGACCTCGTTCTTTCGGAGTAAAATCCTCCTTTCCTGGAAAGAGAATTTTTGCATTAGGATACGCATTGCGGTATGTTTCAGCTATTTGGCTAACATTTGCTTTCATAGCCAGGATTACCGGCTTTTGCGCTATACTTAACCTGCGCATTTCTTGTGCTGCGGTAATCATGGTGAGGGTTTTGCCTAAACCAACTTCGTGGTCAATTAAAGCTCCTCTATTTTGTAGAACTCTCCATACAGCACTTTTTTGCGATTCGTATAGGTCATCAATTCCAAGTGCTGCTTTATCCAGGCCAGGAAAGGTGAGGTGTGCACCATTATATTCCCTTAGTCGGAAACAATTAAAGGTGTTGTTATATATCTTTACCAAATAGTCCTGTCTTTGCTGAGGTAGTTCTGACAACCACTGAATAAAAGCCGATCGAATAGCTTCAATCTTCTGGTGCGCCAGCTGGGTGGCTTCATTATCCGGGAGCTTACGATCAGCGCCACTTGCATCTTTTACCGTATAGGTAAAAAATGGAGCCGTATTTTCCAGGGCATTTTCCAGCAGGGTAATTCCATACATGTTTTTGCCACTAATCGGTTTAATAGCAAATTCTTGCGTAATTTTTGCGTTATAACTTTCTGCCTTAACCTTAAATTCATCTCTTGATCTTAGGTAGGCTATTTTGACTGGAGTTTCAAAAAGATAAGTAGCAAAATCTTCATAATAATCCAAAGGAATCCATCGTTCCCCGAAATTAAAATCCAGTAATTCAAATGGAATGGGTTCTGGTTGAACTCCTTTTAACGATTGGACACAGTGTTGCCATTCGGCATTATCAGGCGCTGCTTTTAGTATTTTCATAGCAGACTGCAGCTTTTCTACTACATTTCCGCTTAGATATTGATCCGCTGTTAACCAATTTCCATTATCAGGATCTTGATATAATTCATCTCTAAGTGCTGACCGTACTTCTGATTGCCCTTTATTCATTATAGTACTGATCAGGTTAAGGTCTACAGTTCCTTTTTCTGCCAGACAATAGGCGAGGGCTTCCTTTGCATCTTCGGTAGTAAATGCTTCTTTTGGTGCAAAAATGTTGTAAGAAAGAAAATCTGCTTTGGCAAATCCCTCTCTGGTCTTCTTCTCCAGGCAGGATAATATATTGTTGCCATGTGCAGTATCAATCCTTATCCTCTTGGACAATGTTGTATCATTTAAGGACGGAAAACCATTGGTTAATTGGTCATAATGCCTATTTAAATCAGATCTCAATGTTCCCGAATCGCTTTGCCCTGCATGTTCAAGCTTATATAATTCATAATAAGTGTTTCTCAACGCTATATAATGCATAAAGAAATCAAGCTGTTCATCTTCGCCGGAAACTTTGTTTAAGGTGGCGGTGGTCCTGTCTTTATTGATCTCCTTTATGGTATATAGTGCATTTTCATGGATGATAAGGGTTCCGGAGCTGTAAAATGGTTTTATGTCCAGTTTTGATTCAAGGTTATTGCCTTTTAAAGGGAATAGGTTATGAATCTGATCATCAGCATGAATATTATATTCATGACTATATTGATTCAACTTATTGGTCAACGTGGCGCATTCTTGTTTAATGCCAGTTGCATTTTGCCATTTTTCGGTGGTCCAATTTCCAAAAGCATTTACATATACTTTATACATAAAACGGTTGGTGCCTTGCCTTTTTGAAGCAATGAGCACTGCCAGATCATGATTGGGATTATCTTTAGTGGAAATTGTAGCAAGTACTTTTGCCGAAGCTTTATGAACAAAGAGTTCGTCTCTTACACTGATGTATGCCTGAGCGCGGTTTATCTGCTCATTGGGTAGCGCTTCAAATAGGCCCAGTTGAAAAGATACTTCTTCTTGATGGTTTATATAGGGGGCAGGGATATAATCAATTCTGTAAGAGGATTGATCAGAAGCAAGTTCGTGATTTGGTTGCGGTATAGTTTTATAGGCCTGATTTAGTTTAAGAAGGTTTAAATTCTTCGAAAAATCTGTGCGTAGAATATTATTAAGGTTTTCTGCAATTGCTTCGATGGGCCCGGATTGCCTAATTTTCAGGTGGGCTTGGCCATATTGGTTTTTACCTGGGGCAATTTGGTCACCCATGCGGATCTGTGGATGGTTAAGGATATAGTTATTTATGAAATAGGTTCCATCATCTTGTTCCTGTTTTTGGGTTTGAATGAGGATATTATCTATTTCATTCAATATGGTTTTGCCGTTGTTTTTTTGAACGATCAATAAATGGGTTGGTGCGTCAGTGCCACCGGTATCGCTCATCAGGTTTTCAGGCAGCACAGACAGGGATATAAAATCTGCTCTGCTGAACAAGTATTTTCTGGCTTCCAGGTTTGCAGGGTTATTTAGGAAAGTATCTGTGGTAATAAAAGCCAACAGGCCTCCATCTGCTACTTTTGAAATGCCTTTAGCGAAAAAATAATTGTGAATACGTTCCCGAATTACTGCATGTTCTCCGATAAGCAAGGGATCATGAACTCTAAAGTTTCCAAATGGAATATTGCTCACCATGAGATCTACCATTTCTTCTTCTGCTTCCGCAGTTTGTTCAAACCCTATTGGCTGTACCTCCGTGTTGTGCTTCCAGCTTTTACTTATTGTTTTTAATACCCTGGCAGTTAAAGAGTCCTTTTCAATCGCTTTTATCTGGATAAGGTTTGGAAAGTTGCGAATTGCTTGTTCGATAAAAATGCCCGTACCAGCTGAAGGTTCATAAAGGTATTTCGGATGGAAACCAATATCGGTCAATGCTCTATATATAGTTTCAGGAACAAAATCCGGGGTATAGAATGCCGTTAAAGTGCTGTTTTTTAATGATTCGCAAATTTTATGGAAATCATTATTGTCATAGTACGTCGAAATTAGCTGGTACAATCGTTGTACAGGCTCATGTAATCGCAAATCTGCTTGAGCTGCGCCATTTTCTTTCCAACTATTAATAGAACCCTGGCCGAAAAGTATGGCCTTTATGCCACCGAAGCCTGAATACTTTCTCAGTTGATCCAGCTGCTGTTGGGTTGGCACATCCTGATCGGTTAGGGATAGAGCAATTTCCAGTGCTCCGATGTTATCGGATAATTTTTGTAAAGCATTATAAGCCATTTCTTCACTATTTCGTTTTCACTAATGCCTGGTCGCCCAGCTTACATTTCTTGTAGGTATTCGGAAATTTTATCTTCTATAGCGCCTCGCAGTAAACTACTATTTTCATTGTCTTCAGTGAAGCCGTATTTTTCAAATACTGGTTGGCAATAATCGATGAGGTTCACTGCCTCATAAGTTAATAGCCCGGCTTCTTTAAGTGTAGAATATTGATCCTCAAAATCTGAAGCCAAAATAGAGGTGAGGTAATTATATTTTGAAGGTCTTAGCTGAGCAGTCATTTCCTCCATACATAGCTCTACAATTGCATAACCTGGTTTATCTTCTTCAAGAAGTTTCAAGGCTGTTGGCATTACTCCGCTTACCTTGTCTTCCAGGTATTGGGTTACATTATAGTCTTCCTGTAGGGTGAACATGAGTTCAGGATTATTGTGGACTATATAAGCCCAAAGTTTTTCTTTTAATTGCTGGTGCATGAGTTTTCTATTTTACAATCCAAAAAAGCTTCGGATTATGGTTACTACTACGACTAGGAATATACAGGAGCCAAACCAGGATGCTGCAACTTTACTGGTGTCCGGGTCGCCGGCGTTCCATTTTTGATATACTTTTACTGCACCGATAAGGGCAAGTAAAGCGCCTACGCCATACATTAATTGAGTACCTCCATCGAAGTAGGAGCGCACCTGGGTATTGGCTGCCTGAATTCCAGCTGAACCATCCTGTCCATAACTGTTTCCTACAGCTAACAGGAGGCATAGCATGATTAATGAAAAGCGGTTTGTTTTTATTCTCTTCCCAACCGCACTTATCGTAAAAACCTTTTTCATTGTATCTATTTTATGATAGGAGGGGGTAATATCTCTCTCTTCACTTGATTTCCATTTCACTTAATACCGCCCTCCGTTTGATGTTTATAAATAAACCGGGGAAGTTCCGTCACACATTTCCCAATCATCTATTCCCCGGTTGGGTCTAATTATTCCCGAACGGATCGGCTAATAGGTTGACCCTTGTAGGTTACTTTAAACTTTATATTAAAATGCTCCGGTAGAACTTCTACATGCATTGGGGCTGCAGCCCAGATTAGCGTTTTTTCAAGTTTGTTTGTATTTGTTGCGTACATACTCACGGATTCATGAAAGTTTTGTGGAAACAAACCTGGTATTACAACTTTACCCTTGATACAGCTTTCAAGTTGGACGTTATCCATTTTTATGGTAGACATCCACCCTCCAATTCTTGTATCTTTCCATGCCTTTACCCGTACTCCAGCGGAACTGTAAAATAGGAATCCAACGCGCCAGCGGTGATAATCTATTCGGACACTTCGCCCATTATCTTTTGGTAATAAATTTCCAGTGTCACTATGGAAGATCTGATCACCTTTATGTCCCCACCAGGGGAAAAGAAAGGAGTTTGGAAAATCGCAAATGGAAACTCCGGGTTGTTTATCTATGATTTGATCGGGATCTAACCATTTTGGAAATGGCATTAAGGTTAAGGAAATACTGTATGTTGCTACTCCTTTCCAATTCCTAAAGTCGGTCTGCCCTTTTAAAATCTGGTCCTTGTACCTAGCCGGAATTGCGTAACCAATTCCTTCTTTAATTCCCGGCACAAATTGATAAATAGTGTCGGCCACCTGTATTCTTCCCTCTTTGTCGAGAATAGTAGCTAATTGAATGTCTGGGATCTCAGCAACACTATCGTTTTGAGCTTTGGTTTTAGAAAGCCATGAGATAAAACCCTTTTGGCTTTTTTCCCAGTTTAATAGCTCATCTTCATGGAGGGAATGAAGAGTTAACATTGTTTGCTCAAATTCCTTCATGGAGTTAAAAGCCTTCCATGGAAGAGAACCTGATAGCTCACCATTTTCATTGATGGGATTTGTTACTTTTTCCGTGGGTAGGGTAACATCCCAGATTTTTTCTTTGCAGGAGCTTGTTACTAATGCTCCTATTGCAATTACCATAGATAAAAATTTCATAATGCTTGAATTTTAGTGTTGTAAAATGTTAGCGGGATAGCTTATCCCACATAGCCTCCAGTTCTCTTTCCTCAAAGACTACCCCGCATTTGATTTCTGCCTGTTGTATTATATAATTAGTAAGGGCATATCGGAAGGCAGGCTTATGTAACCCATTAAAGTTTGCGACATAAGACTCCAGCTGTTGGGCCAGCTCATTTTTGTCAACCTGTTTGCCTGCCTTATCCAATATGAATTCCCTTATTTCATTGACCATATTTTCGAGTAGCTCGATTTCTAAGTCTTCCGATGGTTTTTCTTCAGGAAAGGGATTATATACTTCTATATCATCATCTGACTTATCCTTTGATAGTCTTTTGATTATTCCATCCTGGTAATATTTTATAAAGTACCACACGTAGTAAATAAGGACCAGGAGTATTAATATCGAGAGGTATTGCCCCCATGAAATGTTTTGTAGCATCGCTTTACAATTTTTGGTTTAACATTATTGTTTGTTTCTATTGCAAAGTTGCTTTGAAAATAGAGGCTTGATTTACAGTCTGATGTAATTACAAAAAGCTTAAAAAACGGGAGTTTTTAGAGCGTTAAGGTTGATTAAAGACTAATATTAATTATGAAAAACCTTTAAATTGGTTGATTTCCAGCGATTTGTATTCGAGTTGTATATGTAATCCCATGTAATTACATTCGTGATGTTTTTGTATAAAAAAAAATTGTAAAGCCTTATTTTTATCGTTTTTTTCAAAAAAAAAAGTGCCATTGAATAAGTTATCAATGACACTGTTAAGAATTGTATTGTTGAAAATTTATTACTTGCCTAAATCAGAATCCTCCATTCTTTGACTAAGATCCTCGATTAATTTCTCGGTATAGGGTGTGCGGCTTCCTTTCCGTATTAGTAGATTTTGATAATATCTGGAATATTGACCGATCTCAATATTGAAAAGCTGCTCAAGGCCCATCATAATCTTCTTTAATTCCACTTTACCGTTATTTAAGCTTTTTGCAGAATGCAGTGCGTATCCTAATTCTACCAATTCCATCTTTGTTCCAGTCCAGGTAAGGGCTGTCATGGCACGGGGAATTTCTTTTGATCCCTTCCGTAAGCTTGTCGTTTTCTCACTTATTTCATCCAATACCCTTTGGTAGGCGATGATCCGTGCAAACTCTGTACTTGCAGGTGGAAATAAGGAATCGAATTCCTGTAGGGGATCGAAAGGTATAAAACTATTTATACTGCTACTTCTCAAAAAAAGCATGTTATCCTCCTCACATCGTTCAGTAAGAAAATAGAGTTTGAGCAAGCAATTATTATTAAGTAGCTGTGCATAGTATACGGATAGCTGCTTTAGGTAAGATAACTGAGCCTTTTTATCCCTATTTGAAGGGCAATTAAGTTCCATTCGATACAATTCCAGATAGAACAGTACTTCAGAATGCAATCGTGGCTTTATGAATTTGAAAAACTCTATTTCTTTCTCTGGATTTTTAAATTTGTACTCTGATAAAGCGGCTCTTAATCTTTTAAGAATGCTGCAGGATAATTGGTAACATCTTTTATAATAGTCCAACCCGGAAATGCCATTGAAGTCCAACTCATGAATGTGCTGTTTAAGTTCCTGGTGAAGCTTTTGTGCAATTTCTATCATAACCTTCGATTTGGGTGCTAAATGATTAACAGCTCAAATCTGTAGTTTTGCCTTTTGAAAATCAAGGCTTTAGTATTTCAAATTGGGTGAATCAGGAGATTTTAAGGTTAAAATACTGCACAAAAATGTGAAATAAAAGTGTTTATTAATTTATTTCTTTTAACGAGTTCCAGGATAGTATTTTGATTCAATTTATAGCTATAGAAAATTATCATTCAATTGGCCCAAATAATTAAGTCTTACTTTTTAGGAGTAATGGCATCTTGAATTTTTTCCATGATTGCTGAAATATTATTTGAATCAGAAAAAAAATTATTTAGAGTTGTATTGGTATTGTGATTACCGTTTACTCCATTATGACCGTTAAAATTTTGGCTATTGTTGGTTATAGGGAGCAAATCAGTCCATGGCATTTCAAATACTTCCGCTAAAGCAACAATTCGGGAAAGATGTACATCTGTATGACCATTTTCAAAGCTACTATATGTAGATTTTGCAATGTCCAATTTTGATGCAACATATTCAATCGTAAAACCAAGTTTATTGCGTATTTCCTTAATATGGGATGCTGCTAACTTATTGATATTCATGATAGTTTCTGTTTTTCCGAACAAAGATAAGGTTAAACCGAAATAATTTGTACTAAAAATTTTAGTATATTAGGAATTAAGTTATATTATTGCTCATTATAGTGAAATAAATATTCATCTTCTACACAACATTCGGGACACTATCAACTGAAATGAAGAAACTATTATGAGAAAACTTATTATATCAATATCTCTGCTATTAATTGTAGTTGCGGTTAAAGTGCAATCCTACAATTAATTATTAAATCCAATGCTAATAATTAAAAATAATTTTGATTACTGTAAGTTGGGGTATGCCAATTCATTTTAAACCCACTAACCCAATTTTTTTATGTTTAATTATTCGAATGTATCGGTAAATTTTGCATTATGAATTATTTAAAGTTATTCGTTTTGTGCTTTATTTTCTTGCTTCTCTCAATTACTCTTTTTGCTTACTCAATTCATCTTAAACTTAAAGAAAAGGGGAAACAGCTACATTTAAAAATGGGTGTTTTTCCCGAAATGTCAATTGTTGATATTAATAATTTCGATGAATTAGAGCTGAAAGAGAAAAATCTGGAAGAGATTAAGAAAGATTCTATTATGAATCAATAAGAATAAAGCACCAAATAAATTAAACCCAAAAAGATCTAAAAGGAAGTAATAATATCTTTCACCGCTAACTGTTAAATCAACTATTTCAGTTCTATAATATAGCAAGTAAAAGCCATTTAAAATATTCAGTAGCTACGAATTGAGGTTTATACACCTATTCCGAAAAAAAAATGGGGTACGCTGAACATTATCTCCAATGGCGTTAAGACATGGAGAATTCTTTAAATATACCGTTATGGGTTTAGAAGCTATTGATTCGGGTAAGTTCAAGAAACTCGAATTAAACCAAATGGCCGAAATTCTTGGAGGTGAAGCTACAGGAAAAGGTCAGTTTACCATTAAACATGAAACCGTAAAAAAGGCGACCCAAGGGGGAATTGCAACTTATCAAAGAGACCTTATTCGGTACTACTCGTCCGATGAAATAGGACAAGATGAGTGTTTTTACGGTGTTGAAGACATTTGGACTGATTGGTACTGGACTGGTACTCAAGAATAGGTTTCAATCATTAATTTACTAACTTCAAAAATTAATTAGAATGAATTTACAGACATTAGATCCCCAAAAATTCAAGAAAATCCCTTCAAACCAATTAAACCAAGTTACAGGTGGAGCGATTGAGCCGAGTAAGGGAGCAAGATCACTTTCATACACTAAGGAAGTTTACGATAGCAGAGGCGTAATCATCGGATACAATCATACTTACAGATCATTTGAGAGCGATACTGTTGATCTTGAATCTGGCGAGGTGTGCTATTTTGGTGTTGGATATGAAACTATCTATCAGCCCGTTTAGTTATAATTTAAGAAATATGGTTTGTCAACAAATGTTTTGTTGGCAAACCATTCTCAAAAAAATAATATATGCCAAATTTCATTATATCTATTTTGCTATTGTTACTTACTGTTACTGGATATGGCAATACAACCAAAGATCTAAAATCCTACTATGCTCTGACTAATGAAGCAGAATTATTTATTTGCCATGGACAGAACCAAACGTCATTAGATACCTACAAGAAAGCATTTAAGATAAATACTAATCATTATGCTCTTGATCTTTACAATGCGGCATTGCTCGCTTTGGATTTAGAAGATTTCAAAGCTGCCTATCAATTATCATTTATGCTGGCAGAAAAAGGTATAGGTAATCAATTTTTTGAAAAAAAATCAGAGTTTCATTGTTTGAAGAAATATAACAATAGAAAATGGATGAACCTAATAGCTGTTGCAAAAAATCGACAAAATTATTTCTCAACAAAAAACAAGGGATTAAATGAAAAGCTTTTTGATTTATTTACAAAAGACCAAGAAGCTCACTTCCGGAATTTAAGAAAAGATCCTACGTTGGATGAACAAATGCTAAATTCAATTGATGACTCGATATCAAAAAAGCTATATGATATAATAGTGGAAAATGGGTTATCAAGTGAATTTGACCTGGGAATTCAAACTGAAAATGATACCACAATTCTATCCATGCCACAATTCTACATTATAATCCGGCATAATTTTCAGGGAAAACAAAAATTTGATACGCTATTTAATCAGGTATGCAAACAGTCACTAAGTAAAGGATTACTACATCCCTACATTTATGCCAATATGCGTGACGCAAATCCTGCAAATGGTAATATGTTTTTCGGAACTTCTCACCTTTTTGTAAAATATAAATGTGCCATATATATTCCAGATGAATTTACAGATTCAAAAAAAATTGTACAAATAGATAGCCTAAGAGAGCTATACTGGATGCCAAATGTAGAGCAATCTCTAGTAAAAATTAAATACAAACTAGAAAACCCAAGATCAAGTTTTAGGTTCAAGGAGCATATAAGTTCAATAGGAAGTTTTGGAAATTCCGCTTCAGAAAAGTCATTCCTTGAATCAAGTGTATTGCTTATAAATAACATTAAAGGATGTAAATAAACATAATGGTCTTAATACACTCCAGATTTGCAGATGAAACAGCAAATGAAGTTGTTTCCTGGCTTACCAGTTATGGGATTCCATTCAAAAGAATAAATTTCATCAATGACTTTTTCAATTCAATCTCTGAAAGCGAAAAAGGGATAGACATACTGGGGAACAATGAGAAGAAAATTAGAAGTATATATAGCAGCTTCTATTTAAATGGCGGTACAGTAAAAATAAACTCGCCGTTAACGAAAATGGATAATTTTGGTATGGGGATAAACAAATATTTGTTTGGGGAGAGCAAGTTATTATACGCCCATTTCTACAAAGGTTTCCCAGAGAAAGGCTTCGGGAATTTCCCAATTGATATAAATAAGCTAACGGTACTTAGAATTGCTAAAGAATGTGGATTAATGGTGCCACCAACAGCAATTGTAAACTCAAAACAACAGTTAGAATTCTACTTTTCCAAATGGGAAAGAATTATAACAAAGAGTATTGGGAATGGAGCAGAAATTGAAGCAGGTGAATTTTCCATAAGCGGTCAAAGAACTGAAGAAATAACGCGGTCGGATATGGAGCGCCTATCGAATGATTTTTCTCCTTCATTGATTCAAAAACTTATACCTAAAAATTTTGAAGTACGTGTTTTTTGGTTTGACAATGAAGTTCATTCCGTTGCTATATTTTCACAACGTGATAGGTCGGCAATGATCGATTTTAGGAATGGCGAAAAACTAAGGACAGTTCCGTACAACCTAGATGTTCAATATCAAAAAATACTAAACAGACTGATGCACAATTTAAAACTAAATTATGGTTCTATTGACTTGATCGTAACACCAAATGATGAGATATACTTTTTAGAAGTAAATCCATTTGGTCAATTTGGTTTTTTATCAAAAGCTGGCAATTTTCATATCGAAAAAAAAATTGCCGATTACTTAAACAAAGTTGAAAATTCACATGCACGAGCCGCTAATCAAACATGTTACTAAGGAAGCATTAAAGAAACTACCTATATCGTTTAGTTATTTAACGGCATTTAGTCACAAAAATTCTGAAAAATTAGATCTATATGTTAGGATTGATCTTTTCCAATCTATGAAATGTCTGGTATACAAAAGTCCAAAACCAATTTCTAAAATGATATGAGTTATCCTGAAAACATTCCATTTAAATTATTTGCCAACTGTAAGTTGACAGCGGGAAAAAATTTTAGTACAATTTCTGATCTTGAAAACCAGGGAATTCAGCCAATACCGAATAGTCTTTTGACAGTACTTCAGGAAAATCAGGGAATGTCAATTTCGGAAATTAAAAAGCTATATACCCCTGATGAATCCACAATTTTGGATTCATACTTCAGTTTCCTATTTGAGAACGACTATATCTTCTTTACAACCTCGCCTGAACAATTTCCTGAAATTGAAGAAACTTGGTATGCTCCAGAAGCAATTTTTTCTGCCATTATGGACTTTAGATATGAACCTTCCTACGATGTAATTAAGGTGTTAAATGAATTAAGTGTTCTACAATGCAAACATATACAATTAAGGTTTTTTGAAATTGAAGATTTAACGGCTGTTGAGCACATACTAAAATCGCTGGATGGATCTACTATTATTTCTGTAGATGTTCTAATGCCGCATAAGGATTCAATAATATTTGACAACCTGAGTTACCTTTTTAAATATCCTAGATTATCTGGGATTACAGTTTTCAACGCCGAAAAGGAAGAAACTAAATCAGTTGAAGGTAAAATAGCAACAATTGACTACAGCGTATCCAAAATTAATAATTGTTCAAGCTGCGGAAAAATTGATCAAAGATATTTTACAGCCACCATAAATTTCTATACCGAATCGAAAAATTTCAATACGTGCCTTAACCGGAAAATATCAATTGATGAAAACGGATTGATAAAAAATTGCCCTAGCATGATAGAATCGTACGGGCATGCCAGTAACACAAATTTACATGATGTTATTGTACAAGGTGAATTTCTAAAGTATTGGCATATAAGGAAGCAGGAAATAAAAAAATGTAATGAATGCGCATTTAGAAATGCCTGTTCTGATTGCAGGGCATATTTGGAAGATCCAACAGATATATACTCGGCACCTCTTAAATGTGGATTTAAACCTGAAAGTCAAAATTGGGAGGAATGGTTCAATGACCCAGAAAAAAAACGGGCGATTGCTTATTACAATTTAGAAAATTAACATGAGGTACATATTTTGCATAATTTTGATTTTAACCATAATGCCTTTTGCTATATACGCTAGAGTCGATGTGGTCTCATATCGTAATCATATCAATTTAGCTGAGTTAGCATTGATACAAAATGATTACAAAGCTGCCCATTACCAATATAATAAAGCAACAGAAAACTTCAACAAAATTTCAGCATTAAACTTACATAATGCCCTACATACTTCAATTTCATTGGGCAATATAAAAGCAGCTAAACAATACGCATGGAAATTATCTAATCTGGGCATTAACTCTTTGTACTTTACAAATTCAATCACTTTAGCTAAATGCTTAGCAAAAGAGAAAAAATGGTGGGAACGGTTATTAAATAATTGCAGGAAGCGGTCTGACAATCAAAGATTGGAAAATGCAGCCTATCGAAAAAGATTTAATCAGTTATTAGATATGCATAGGGAATTGATATCTAATAAAACACGCAAAAATTTTAAGGAAAGTCCACTATTAACCGTTCAATACGCTCACCTTATAAACTCATTTACAAGCTTCATAAATGATAATGGTTTTCCGACTGAACAAATTTTGGGAATTGAAACAAAAAATGATACATTAATTAATGAGCATAAAGCTATTTATGACATCCTTAGCAGTTATTACAAAGGATTAATTTATAATAAAGCGCTAGATGAGATATGTTTAAGTGCGGTAAAATGTGGTGAATTGGATAATTACGATTTTGCACAACTTAACGATCAAAACCCCAATTTCTCTGGGAGGATTTATGGAACATCAAACTATTTCTTCATCTACAATTGTTCGGTATACGAAGATAAACCGGCCATAGTAGAGTTTACAAAACCAATTGATGTTAAAGAAAGAATAGATAGCTTCCGCAAATTGATACACCTGGAAAAGCTGGATAATAGCTATTTGAAAATGACCTATTCATTAACGAATAATAATGATAAATTTCTAATCAGGGATCAATTCACGCTTATTTACCCATTTTCTGATAATGAATTACAAGCTACTTTCCTAGCTAATAAAAGATTTCTTACCATTTTGAAGGACTGTAAGTAAATCTACGCCTTATAACTTTTAAAATACCTTAATTTGAAATATACATTCTATAGGCAGCTTGATTTTATGGATTGCGGTGCTACTTGCTTAAAAATTATTGCAAAACAATATGGCAAGGAGCTTACTATAAATTATTTAAGGAAAATCTGTGAAACAGGAAAGCAAGGAGTAAGTTTAAAATCAATCAGTATAGCTGCTGAAAGTATTGGATTAAATTCTCTTGGTGTAAAATGTAATATTGACGCTCTTAGGGAAGCTCCTTTACCCTGCATTTTACATTGGAAAAATGGGCATTTTGTTGTGTTACACAAGGTTTACAAAATTAATGGCAAACTTGACAAAGTGTTGTTTTTGATTGCCGATCCCTCAATCGACGGGTTGATTAAAGTTGATTATTCTACATTCAAAGATATGTGGCATGGTGATGAATTTAATGAAGGGATAGCCTTGTTTTTGGAACCTGGACCGGCTTTTCTTGAAAATAATGAGTCATCTTTAAGTACAAAAGATTCAAAGGAAATTACCTGGACTAAGCTTTTTACCTACTTATCGCAACACAAAAAATATTTTTTCCAGATCATAATCGGCCTTTTTGCTGCAAGCATGTTCCAGTTATTAATACCTTTTCTTACACAAGGAATTGTAGATAAAGGAATCAACGCTAATGACATCAATTTCATTTATATAGCATTGATAGCCCAATTTGTACTTATGATTGGTCGTACAGTTATCGAATTTTCGAGGCAGGGCCTATTGTTATTCATCAGTACCAAGATAAACCTATCATTATTAACTGACTTTTGGTCAAAATTAATGAGGCTTCCTATCTCATACTTTGACATTAAGCAAACGGGTGATATAATTCAAAGAATTGGTGACCAGCACAGAATTGAAAAATTTATGACAGGCAATAGCATTAACATCATGTTCTCACTAATGAACCTGATAGTATATTCATTTGCTATGCTTTTGTATAGTATTCCCATTTTCCTCATATTTCTCACAGGTAGTATCTTATACACGCTATGGATCATGATATTTTTAAAGCAAAGAAGAAAACTAAACTATAAACAATTTTCCCTGGCTGCAAAAGAGAATAGTGCCACCCTTGAAATGGTACAAGGAATGCAAGAAATAAAGTTATCAAATGCAGAGCAGGCTTTTAGATGGAAATGGGAGAATATGCAAAGAGGCTTGTTCGCTATTGGATTCAAAAGCTTATCAATAGGCCAGATGCAAAGCGCTGGCGCATTGTTTTTAAATGAAGGGAAAAATCTTCTTGTTACGGGTATAGTTGCAACTTCAGTTATTAATGGTGATCTAACATTAGGTGCAATGCTTGCAATTCAATATATTCTTGGGGCATTAAATAATCCTGTTCAGCAATTGACAGGATTTATCCAGGAGTTTCAGGATGCAAAAATTTCACTTGAACGATTGAATGAAATACATAAAGAAAAAGACGAAAAGCAAGTCGATCTTCAGAATAACGACTCAAACAAAATTAACATAGAACTTTCAATTGAAAATTTGTCATTCGGGTTTTACTCCTCTGAAGAGGATAGAATAATAAAAAATCTAAACTTGCATATTCCGGCTGGCAAGGTAACAGCTATTGTTGGTGTAAGTGGAAGTGGCAAAACTACTTTGCTGAAAATTCTTCAAAAATTCTATGATGAAAATTATAAAGGCAACATAAAGGTCTCATTTAATAATTCTGAAAATCAAAAAGAACTGCGAAGTATTGTTCCAGGGAATTGGCGATCAATGATCGGAAGTGTGATGCAGGATGGGTTTATCTTCAATGATAGCATCGCAGGTAATATAGCCGTAGGTGACGGTGAACCAGATAATGAACGTCTTAGTTATGCAGCAAAAATGGCAAACATTTTAGACTTTATCGAAAATCTTCCCCTAGGTTTTAATACTAAAATTGGAATGGAAGGATCGGGTATAAGTATGGGGCAGAAACAAAGAATCCTGATTGCAAGAGCAATTTACAAAGATCCCCAATTATTGTTTTTTGATGAGGCGACTAACTCACTTGATGCTAACAATGAAAAGGTGATACTAAATAACTTACAAAGCTTTTTTCAGGGTAGAACAGTTGTGGTTGTTGCACACAGATTAAGTACAGTTAGAAATGCAGACCAAATTGTCGTTTTGAAAAATGGGCATCTTGTTGAAAAAGGAACACACACAAGCCTTAGTGAACGCAAGAATGACTACTATGAATTAGTAAAAAATCAATTAGAACTGGGAAATTAATTAATATGCATCAAATTAAGCCAAGCAAGCTAGCCAGAAATGGCACATGGTTAACGGCCTCAATTATTCTAATTTTTGCCTTTGGATCATGGTTTATCAAATATCCTGATACAGTTAATGCAAAAGCAAGATTAGGAGGGACTGCACATCCAAAGCCACTTATCGCTCCTATTTCCGGAAGAATATCGTCAATTAACTTTCAAAGTGGAGAAGAGGTTAAAGAAGGGGAAATAATTGCAACACTTGAATCATCAGCAAACTATCGGGACGTATTGTTGCTTTCAAAAATTCTGGATAGCCTGAACTTCTATATGGAAAGGAATGACATGCCTCAAATCAAGAAATTCATGCAATATAAATTTCGCGATTTAGGAGAACTTCAACCCTCATTTTCTAGCTTGATGCAAGCCTATATTCCATTTGAAAATTATACACTTGGAAATTATTCCAGTGATAAGAAAAAGTTATTAAGCATGGACCTGATCAATTATAGAGAATCTGAATTAATACTAAAAAAGCAAGAATCAATTAATAAACAGGATTTAGAACTTAGTCAAACATCAATTATAAAGAATAGAAAACTATTGGAAGAAAGGCTTATTTCAGAAGAGGAGTATACAAAACTTGTGAGTTTGGATTTAAACAAAAAATCTTCACACGCCCAACTTCAAACAGGGCATTTGTCAAATAAAGGGCAAGCCAACGGCATTCAAAAAGAGCTACTGGAACTTGAAAACCAAGAAAACAATAATAGGATATTATTTAAAGAGGCTTTAGGGAACATGCAAAGCCAGATATATGAATGGAAAAAAAACTACTTAATTGTTGCAAAAAACGGGGGCAAAATTAATTTTTCAAGTTTCTATCAGCCCGGTCAATATTTAGAACAGGGAGTAATTATCGCATATATAATTCCTCCGATGCAAAATGTCTTTCTTGAAATGAAAATTTCTCAGAATAATTTTGGCAAAGTTTCTTTGGGACAAATGGTAATCCTAAAGTTTGATGCTTACCCATGGCAGCAATTTGGTATTGTTAAAGGGAAAATTGATTATATAAGTGATATACCTGTTGACAGTGGCTACTATTTGGCACGTATTAGTTTACCAAACAGCTTAATCAGTAATTATAGTATAAATCTTGGCTTTAAAGAAGGATTATTGGCAAATGCAGAGATTATTACAAAGGATATGCGGCTACCAGAAAGACTGTATTATGATTTTGTCAAACAGCTTAAAAAATAGATTATGATTAAAACTATTGGTTTTCTAACGATAACTGCTACTTTTTTAATTAACCAAAGTACCTTTTGTCAATCAAAGACCAAATTTACTTTAGCTGATTGTGTAAGATATGCTGTAGAAAACAATATAGAAATGAGTATTGCAAAGATTGATGAAAGGATGGCAAAATTAAACTACCAGTACAGTAAATTTGAGTTATACCCCTCATTATCTCCTACAGCTAACTATGGTACAAATTTTGGCAGATCAATAAATCCAACTACGAATCAATTTGAAAATACACGGTTTTCATCTCTAGGTTTGGGTTTCAATACCAATGTACTTTTATTTGGTTGGTTCCAAAAAAGGAAAAATATCCAATCTACTTATTTATCATCTGAACTTGAAAGCCTAAGAAAAGAAAAAGTTTCAAATGAAGTCGAGCTTACCGTTATTACCGCCTACTTACGTGTATTATTAGCTAAAGAACAAATCAGCAATTCAGAATTGCAGATAGAAATCAGCAAGAATAATCAAAATAAAATTCAAAAGTATTTTGAAGTAGGTAAAAGCAATAGGTTGGAATTAGCACAAGCTTTAAATCAATTATCAGTTGATAGTGCGGATTATTTTCAAGCCGAATTAAACTTTAAGCAATCTGAACTTGAGCTAAAGGCAATCATGAATTTCTCTTTAGAACATGAAATGGAATTAGTAATACCTGAAAATATTGATAATTTAAGTGTTGAAAAATTAGAGCCTTTACTAATTTATGAGATTGCAAAATCTCATTTGCCAGAAATTAAGATTACATCCACCCAAAAGAAAATTGCCGCTAAAAATTTACAAATTTCAAAGGCTCAAACTTTGCCACAATTTTCGATATATGGCTCTACCGGCACTAACTATTCAAGTTCTTATTTTGAGACATTGCCAAATGGTGAAACGGTTACAATGCCTTTTGGAAAGCAGTTTGGCAACAATCTATCTCAATATTTAGGGATAGGTATTTCAGTGCCTGTTTTTAACAACCTGCAATCAAAAAAAAATATAGAACAGAATAAGCTCCAATTTCAAAAACAGATTACCTATGAGTATGAGTCTTCCGAAAAACTTAAACAAGCAGTGTATAAAATATGTATTGAATATAACATAGCCTACCAAAGATACTTGGCAAACAGCAGTAGGAAGAAATACTCGGAAGAAGCATTTTATGCGGCATCAAAGAGATTTGAATCAGGATTGATTAACCATTCGGAATTTTTAATTGAAAAAAACAATTATTTAAAGGCTATAAATGACCATACAGCATCAAAGTATGATCTGTATTTTAAAACAATACAGATTCAGTATTACAATAATTCCCTTAGCTTGTAATTGGTTATATTGTTAATTACGGTAAACAACTTTTGAAAGTTTCGTTATCGTGACATAGAAGAACAGAGGTTTAATTAACTGGTTTTTTGTCAAGCTTCACTTAGAAATATCAAAATGGGAGAAAGGCAAAGGAAAGGAATTACAAAGTTCGTCCCTGATTATTCTTATTGATTCAAAAATTATAGACTTTAAAAATATTTAGATTTGAAAAAATACACTTTTGCGATATTATTACTTCTCATTACTATAACTACTTTTTCACAAAATAGCACGAACAATGGAGAGGCTGGAGAGGAAAACAAATTCGGAATTTATCATTTAAGAAATGACTCTGTTTTGAATTCTTATATAGGTTATTATTTCAAAAATGTTGAATCTGGAACAACTATGTATTTAAGTATAAACGTACAAATTATAGATTCAAATTCGAGTGGTATTATTCAGTATGTCATGCCTGCGAATATTGAGTTTGTTGACAATAATTTTGAATTGGATAGGATACCAACATTAGTTAAACTTTCTAGTCAAAAATCTAAAGAAATAGACTTTTATAGAGTAGATCCTATAATAAAAAGTAAACTCGATAAAGTAGCTCCCAATAAAGTTTTTAAGAAATATTTGTACAGGAAAACAAATATTGTAAGAAGAGAAATTCATCCGAAATTAAAACTCGCACTAATTCATAAATGGAATTCAATGGGAATACTTGTTTTTCGAAATGATTTATCAGGGGATTTAGAATTATCTAATAAACCGTTTGAATGGTAATAACCCGTTGCCAAAAGCTGGTTTTGAAATCGGGTTTATAGATAAGATTAAGAAGTTATTAGCTTGTTACTTGACTAAGGCCTTAAACTATAAGAGTTTGGATTAATGAGTAAATGAAAAACCTGGCGGAAGCATTCTTGCTTCTGCTTTTTTTATTTAAACACCTGTAAGCCATTTTACAAGTGGTTCAGCTATTTAAAATGGCTATTCATACTCTATAAACCCTAATTCAGGTTTTTACCTCCAATTGAGTTCTCGTAAAACGTAGATTAGGCACTTATTAGTCTACAAGTATGAAAACATATAACCAAATTATTGTAAGGATGCCAAAATTCCCTTTTTCAGCTTCTTTAAATGAGAACTGGAAAGAATTAAAAAAGTCCATTAAAATTTCCTCTATGGATTTTTTTGAATTGATAAGGGGGGTCGAAGAGGAAGACATTTCCTGTCAACCTGAAAAGATACAATCATCAATTTTAAAATATCTTAACCGTTCCAAATATAGATGTGTACCATTTGGTACTTTCTCTTCTGTAGGGATGGCTTCCATTTGTAAAGACGTAAATACGGAGTTAGTCATTAAAAGGTGGACTGTCCATAAATTAGCCGATTGGAAAGAAATTCAAAATATTCAATACTCATTTAGCGATATACTTAATGGGGATTTTAAGCTTTTTACAAATAGTACTTATTATTCAGTTGGCAATCAGATCCGATATGTAAGAAGGATCGGCGAACGGTTTGAATTAGCTGAAATTGAAAGGGATCTTACCATTTGCAATCTTTTAATAAGTTGCCGAAGGCCAATAAAAATCAGTGAAGTATTGAATCTCTTTACTACTGATTGTTCAAAAGAATCCATATTTCAATTGTTGGAAGATTTGATTCTTTGTGGACTGATCATAACAGAACTTGATCCAAATCTGATCGGTAGGGATTATTTTCAAAGGATAGGATATAAGCAAAGTGCGAACGCTGGAGTTTATCATATCTTTCAACACACCTTTGATAATGAAAGTATTGAACAAAAATATACAAAAAATATCCCGGCTTTAATTGAGCTACTCACAGACATTTTACCCGAACCAGAGGATAGTGAAGATATTATTGATTTCAGGCAGCGGTTTTCCAAACGCTTTGATCGGAGTGATGTGCCCCTTATGATAGCATTAGATCCAGAACTTGGGGTTGGCTACGGGAAGTTGCATAATAAAGATAGTTCCGATAATTTACTTGCCAGAGTGATTCAAGAAAAAACCAACCAACAGAAAGATAAAACATCCTTCCTTAATAAGTATGGACATTTTCGAATAGGTGAAACAATTTACATAGAATTCTCTCAAAAGGAAGATAAAGCAACGATACGAAAGAAGGCCCTTCCGAATTCCTGCTCTCTGATCGGAAGTATAGTTGATGACCATTTAATTGTTGAAAGAATTGGAGGACATTCTTTTACGCAACTTGCTGGCCGATTTACTGCATTAAATAATGATATCCTGGAAACCTGCAAGAGCATTACTGAAATAGAACAAAATGCCAATTCTGATGTTATCTTTTTTGATATTGCATATAATGCTGAAGTTGCCGTTGATAACGTCAATAGGAGGCAAAAGGTCTATGACTATGAGCTTAATCTGATAAACTATACTGAATCAGAAGATCCTGTAACGCTTGATGACCTGTATATATCTGTATCGGGTAAAGAAATTGTACTGCGATCAAAAAAAATTGCTAAGCGGATGATACCCAGAATGTCATCAGCCTATAATTACCGAAGATCAGATCTGCCGGTATTTCGATTTTTATATGACCTCTCTTATTATGGTATCTGGCCGGATTTAGGCTTTGATGCATTAACCTTATTTCCTGGAAAGGAATACTATCCAAGGTTCCAGTTTAGAAATATCATACTTTCCCTGGCTAAGATTAAAATTACGAGGGAGGTTATTGAAGGAGGATCTCAACAAGACAAAATAAGTTGTCTGAAAAGTTTAATCAACCATTTTCAATTAGGGGAAAGGGTTAAAATTCTAAGCGGAGAGGAACCTTTAGTTATCGATTGCTCCCGTAAAATGGAAATTGAATTGCTACTGGTAGAAATACATAAGAAAGGAAGCCTATATATTGAGGAGTTTCCTTTACCAAAACAACCTCTTATCATTGATAAGCAGGGACAAGGATATTTAAACCAGGTTATTATCCCCCTTGTACATCAACAGGAAGTATATTATGGTAGTGGAAGCATAACAAATATCGATTCCTCAAAGAGACGGGCATTTTTACCAGGAAAGGACTGGTTATCACTTGAAATTTATGGTCACCCTGCAGGAGCCGATGATATTTTGACGGGACCTTTAAGCCGAGTGCTGGATCAATTCAAAGAGCAGATCAAATGCTGGTTTTTCATCCGTTATAACGAAAATGGTGATCATCTGAGGTTCAGATTGCAGCTCAAACACCGAAAATACAGAGAAGAAGTTATGGATATGGTACACTGCCAGCTGGAACCATTATATAACAGAGGGTTGGTCAGTGATCTCAGTTTAAGAACCTATAATCGGGAAATGGAACGATATGATATTGCAGGAATTGAAAAGGTTGAACAACACTTCAAAATTGACAGTGTATTCGTACTTGATATTATTGACAATGATATTGATGAAGACCTCCGCTATATTCATTGTCTGCAGTTATTTCTGGCCGTAAAGAAAGCGGACGTCATAGGAGAAGAACGTTTTAACAGCTGGATGGAAAACATTCGGAACCATTTAAGCGAAGAACATGAAATGGATAGAGAAAAATTCAAACGTGTAAACCAGCATTATAAAGAAAAGGATATCTATAGCGTGGTACAACATACGGATATGATGCCAGGGACAGACAAAATGGTTATATCAATAATCGAACTTATTAAGGCCTGTCCACCAGAACGGCAAGCTCCCTTCTTTACTGATCTGATGCATATGCACATAAACAGGTTATTTACTGATCAGCAGCGCGCACACGAAATGCTTATTTATAACCTTTTAATCGCTGTTTTAAAGCAATCAAAATACCGGTATCAGTAGAGCATACCGGTATTTTTTATTTGCCAAATAAATTTGTCCCGGTATGTACTGCCAAAAGACAACACTATATCATTTTCCAGGATAACATCATGAGCATCATATTGTTCTACTTTTGCCATATTGACAATATTAGATCTGCTGATGCGCATAAAATGGGGGGCAGGTAATAATGATTCAATCTCTTTGAGGGTGAGCTTACTGATATGAAACTTACTTTTTGAAATATGGAAGAGGGAGAAGTTTCTTACTGCTTCAATATAAATCAGCTCATCTGTTTTTATCCTCGTTTTTACTTCCCGTCCTTCGCCTGGGATGTAATAATAGGGTAGCGGTGGCGTAAGCAACATCGCTTTTTGTTCTCTGTAAATTTTCCGGCCCTTTTCTACTGCACTAATGAATTTATCATATGATATAGGTTTGGTAAGATATCCCTGGGCACCTAATTCAAACGCTGCTGGCCCATGACTCGGATCTCCGCTGATAAGGATAACAATGGCATTCTGGCTTAGTTTGGGTAATATATCAAGTCCGGAACTTCCCTTCAGTGCAACATCCAGGAATATAATATCTGCAGTCAGACTATTTCCACTTAAGTCTTCCATCAGTTCGCCGGGATCAGTAAATCCTCCACAGAACTGAAGGCTTTTGCTCTGTTCAATATACTTTCTTAATAATCTTATGATGTATGCATCATCATCTATAACCATACAGTTCAGTATCATAATTCAATTTCTAGGGTTAGAGAATAGGAGGACTGATTATCTATTACATGAAGATCATGCTTTGAGATGTAGTAGGCATTTAACCTGCTTTTGAGGTTATCCATTCCGAAATGATGGGTTGATCTGGCACTTTGCCCGGCTTTTTTATTCCAGGTTTTAAGAACCAGTATTCCATTGTAAATAACAATTTCTATGCGTGCTGGTTGCTGCTTGTCGGAAAGGTCTCCATATTTTAAAAGGTTAAGGACCGGTTCGAGTAATAGGAAAGGATATATCTTATGTGCTTCCAATTCACCCACATTACTGGTAAAGTCCAAATAGCAGTTGCCCTCCTTGATTAATTTATGTAGCTGTAAATAAGACTTCACTGTCCCAACTTCAGAAAGAAGTGGAACCGTTCCATCCAATTTAGATTTCATAAAAGCATCTGTTGTTATATCAGCCAGGATCTCCAGTATCTGCGCATCTTTAGGCGATTTTTCAATCAGATGCTCATGCACTAATCCAAGTACATTGTTTACAAGATGCGGATTCAACTGGGCACGCAAAAGATCATTTTCTAACCGAAGGTTTCGCTCTCTTTCTTTATTTCGCTCCTTTTCGATCTTTAACATGTATTTATTATGCCAGAGCACATAGGCAAAACCCAGGATTAGCAGTGCACGATATAAAACTAGGCTTAATACTTCAGGAGAGAAAGATTTTGTTATAGGTAAGCCTTTGCAAAACTGCACGAAAGCGCTGTAAGGCATAATCATTAACCAGTAAAGGATTATTGCAGAAAATGAAACAGCTACTCTTATATATTTTTGTGAAACTTTCCGGTATATAAAGGGCAGGTATACATACGAGGAAAAGTAGAAAAAGGAAATATCATATATGTAGTACAGCGTAAGTATGAGGACGTCAACTTTCTGCTTTCCAATCAGGTATTTTGAACTTTCTATTGTAATAAAAATAAAAATTATGGCAATATGAGCTAAAATGGGGCTATATTTCTTAATCATAATGGTTCAATTTTAGGTGCTCACCGTCGCTAAAATGCAGTTCAACTATCTTAAAAGGGTGGTTCGTCAACTTATCTAAATTGCAGTGTAGTAGGGTTGTACATTTGTTCTACAAACCTTAATTAAAAACACAATGAAAAATCAAAACGAACAATCTCGTATTAGTGTAAAAACTGCTTTTACATTTAAAAAGGAAGGACGTAAACAGGGAGCTAAAAGTACAGATCATCCTACGCTTGGTGGTACAACCAATACGTCCTATATTTTTAATTGCAAAAAATAATTAACCTGATCTGGAGCCGGTTAATGGCCGGCTTCTTATCAAAATTCAAAATCTCATGTTGTCATTTTGGAACTAGGTCAGCATGCATAATAATAAATTTAAGTTCTATCCCAATTCCCCAAATTGGATCAGGACTCAAGCATAAATCTGATGCCGGATTATTACTTCCGGAGCAGAAAGGAAATAAGGGTTTAACTGGCGTTTATTCAAGGCTTGCTTTGACCATTAAAGTTAGATGAATTTTTAGTGATTAGCATTTCGTTAACTTTGTAATAACAATAGTGAGAAATAATATACATATTGAGGTAATCCTAAATTAATTATGTGTTCATGCTAAAAAGAAAGCCATTTCAAAGTAGTAAAAATGAGGATGATCCATCAGGATTGCAAGTTATTGCTATTTCAGTTGTCTTACTCGGTGTTTTAATCGCTATTATGGTATTTCTTAAGCCGGACAATATGAGCTGTGAAGAGTTCAGGAAAATGGAATCAATAGATCCCCGATTTCCAAATGCAGTGGCCAGTCCCATAATCATTAACCCTTGTGATAGCATAAACAATAAGTAAACAAACAGGCAAAGCCGAAAACCTGTAGAAAAAAGTAGGCAGCATTTCTTACCCGAAAACCCAGTTTCCTAATTACTGGCCGGAGCCTTTCATTTATTATTTAACTCCAAAAAATTTAAAATTATGAAACGTATCGTATTATCAGCCGCCGCTTTAATGCTGGCCTCCGCATTCTCTTTTGCAGGTACTCCTGAAACCAAAGCAAAACCAGAAGTAAACACAAATTCTGCAGGTACCCTGCACTGGTACAAAATGTCTGGTTCAACACCTGTGTTCCAAAATACTGGAACTCAAAGTGACGAACAAGCTTTGACCGGTTGTGATGGTGCGCCAACAAAACCGGAATGCGAAAGAGGTTATCGTGATGATCAGCTAAATTCACCAGGAAATCCTTCAGCTGGTATTAAACCAGCTCAGGTTGCCAGTCCGGATACAAGAATTTACGATAGAAATTAAACTCCGGTTAATTTGGTTTTAGGGAAGCAATACTAAAATTGCTTCCCTAAATTTTTACTGTTGGTACAATACAACTACATCCAATGGCCTTTTTGTAAACTCTATTTCAAGACCCACTTCTTTCAGTTTTTTGTTTACAGCACCTAAGTTTTCAAGGCTTAAGTCCTGGGGTATGATGAAATTTACAACTGTTTCTATATCAATTCCAGTTTCATCAATCATTTCATATGGAGGGACTATGTGTACTTTAGAAATAAGTTCTGTAGCCCAAACCCATGTAGCATCTTTAATTGCCAAAATGTTAGTATTGTCATTTATTCCTAATCCTTTGGTAATATGTTTTTTTTCTGAAGTTAGTTTAGATAGCGCAATACCTTTTATTCTTTTTAAAACATAAACATCTTGCATCCTGTTCTCCACTTTACTGGTCAAGCCCAGGTTTAAATCCAATTGCCTTCGCATTAAATTAAATACAGCCGTATCTGGTCTTGGAGCGCCAAAAATCATTTCATAGGAGTATTCAGCAGTGTCAGTTTTTTCCTTAATTGGATCATCAAAAACTATACGTCTGAAAGATTTATTTTTAAAATTATTGTCATAAGCATTTTGATACAAAGTCCTTATATTATTTCCCGTAATTTTTACTCGTTCGACTAGATTTCTATTTTTATCATTACGTGATATAGTAATTACAGTGTGTGTACGATATTCTCCTTGTTTCCATAAGAAACTGTAAAATGCAAAGTCTTCATTTATGTATGGATACAAAGTATTTAATAGTGGGCCTTTATTCGTTTTGGTATCGATTTCCTTTTTGTTTTCGGCTTTTAATTGTCCGGTTGCTAAGTACTCCTCAATTTTGGCTTCAGAAAATGTTTTGCTATCTGTAATATTTAATATTGTTTTCCCATCTTTAATCCAAATATAAGTTGGCAGATACACGTAGTTGATTTTCGACAAAAGCTTAGATTCCCCGGTGATCATGGGGAGTGTTGTGTTCTTTACAATATCAGCATGTGTTTTCAGTTTTTCTATTGCCTCCCAGCTATCGTCACTTAGGAGGATCACCTTTATTTTGTCTTTATATTTTTCCTGTAATTGCTCCATTTTAGGCATACCAAGTATGCAACCACCGCAGGTAACATCCCATACATCAATAATGATGAGTTTATCTTTAAAGTCATCGAGGTTTATGGAAGAAGATGAATAATTGCGAATCGGAAATATTGTACCGGGAAGTGTATCCCCCGGCCCCAGTTTATTATTTGTTTGAGCATAAAGAATATTTGCACTTAATATCATTAAAGCCAATATTATAGTTTTAATCATTGTAGCCTTCATTTTGAGTCATTTTAGTATTTCGGATTATTTCATAATTGGGTATTGGAAATAACTCTTTGTAAGCATTCCACTCAGTTTTGACAGAGGACAGAATCACAGCAGCTTTATCCCATCGTTTTAAATCAAGCCAGCGGTGTCCCCACTCAGCAAAAAATTCATGAGATCGTTCCTGCATTAATGTTTCTTCGTATTGGTTTGCGGGTAAATCCAAAGGCAGATCAGTCAGTCCGGCTCTTTTACGGATCACATTAAGATCGGTAATCGCGTTTTCATAATTGTTTAATCTGAAATTGGATTCAGAGCGGATCAAATAAGCCTCAGCCAGTCGCAGAGCAATATTGAATTCCGTTTTAACCGCATTTGATCTAATCTTATATTTTGCCGGGAAATAATAGTTTACAGAACCGGAGGTTCTTTTTGTTACCCACTGTGTTTGCCTTTGGTCCGTGCTTTCAAAGGTTTTCATCCAATTTGCAAACAGACTAATCGTTGGACTTGCAGTCGAACTGGAGGGCAGAAAAGTAAATCCCTCAGCAGTATTAAAGTTAGGTCCTAGAGGTCTGAATTGAAGAATTGTCTCTTTACTTCCCGCAAGGAATACTTTTGTTAAGTCCTGTTCAAGACTATACTTGCCGGATTGAATTACTTCGTCGGCTTTTGCAAAGGCATTTCGATAGTCCTTTTGATAGAGGTAGGCCCTTGAAAGTAGTAATTTAACAGCATAGAGATCTGGCCTGGATTTTTCGACATCCGTACTTTGGTCTTTTAACTGAATCTCAGCCTGTAAAAGATCAGAGATCAGTTGCTTATATATATCAAGCTTGTTTGTTCGTGTTGCTATCCTGTTAACCTCCTGGTCGGTACTAAGTATTAAGGGGACATCTCCCCATAGGTTAACCAGGTAAAAATAGCACAGTGAACGCATAAAAAACATCTCGCCGGTATAGCGCAGTTTATTGTTATCTGAAATACGGGCTTCAGGCAGATTTTCTAAAATGAGATTGGCCTGATAGATGTAGTTATACGCAAAGCGGTATAAATTATTGGAAACAATGGAATTTGCACTGGTAAGACTGCTGGATTTAAAAGGATCGTAGTTCGAATTTGCTGATGTATTATATAACTCATCTGCATAGAGCCCTCCATATAATGATAAACCGCCATTGAGAAAATAATTGTTTGTAACCATCACCTGACTATAAAGACCAACAACTGCCGCCTGAGCTGAACTTTCAGAATTGAATACAGTTGATGAAGATACTTCTCCGACGGGTGTTTCTACTTCCAGGAATTTAGAGCAGGAGCTTGCCTGTAAGATAACTGTTGTTACCAGACAGCAGTAAATATATTTATTAAACTTTTTCATAATGGTAGCATTAAAATGATGCACTGAGTCCAAATGTTATGGTACGTAGAGTTGGCAATGTCATTGAACTCTGTGTTTCGGGATCAAGACCTTTATACCCCGATATAGTTAACAGGTTTTGTGCCCTTGCAAAGACCATCAAACGATTGAGCCGAATGGCCTGCAAAAGATTCTGTGGCAGATTATAGGATACCTCTACATTTTTTAAACGTATGTATGATGCATCTGTATAGGTAAATTTGTTAGGACGTGACATTAATTCCGAGGCAACAGCCGCATCTGTTCCGTAATTTGCTGAGTATTTTTGATAATCTGTAATGTCTCCGGGTTTCTGCCAGCGAGAGAGAATTTCCGTCGGAAAATTTTGCATCATCCCAGGCCATGAGCTGCTCGTGTATATATCATATAGCAAGCTTTTTCCTGTTTGCTTTTTAAATTCAAAGAACAGGTTGAGACCGATCCCTTTATAATTAAATGTATTGCCCAAACCGCCGTAAAATTTTGGATCTGTTGTTCCCAGATTAATCAAGTCATTCGTTCCTGTAGTTTGACCAGTGGGTACGTCCATTAATTCAAATACACCCGTTTGTGGATTTACACCACTCACCGCATATCCCCGGATTATGTTTAAAGGTTCTCCTATAACATAGGTATTGAAGTAAGCAGAGTGCTCAAAATCAGGGAAGGAAAGTAGCTTATTGTGTGGAATTGTTAGATTAGCAGTAGTACTCCAGGAAAAGGAGCTGTTTTTAATATTGTTTGAGTTTATCAAAAACTCCCATCCATAATTCTTAACTTTTGCAGGGAAGTTCTCCAGGATGCTTGTAAATCCGGTAGTGTAAGGAATTGTTGAAGACAAGAGATGGTTTCCGCTGATATTATTGTAATAGTTCGTTGTGAAAATCAATCTGTCCTTAAGAAAACCTAATTCAAGTGCTGCAGAAAATTTATTGTTTTTTTCCCATTTGAAATTGGGGTTTGCCAGACGGGTCGGATATAAGCCACTTATAGAACCATAAGGATTGGTACTAACCTTCCATGTATCCATAAACTGATAATTTCCGATCTGGTCACTACCTGTTATTCCGTAACTTGACCGTAACTTTCCAAAGGATAAAAACTTAAGGTTTGATTTAGCCCAATGCTCTTCCGTAAAAATATAGGCAAGACCTATTGCCCCAAAGTTTCCGAACCTGTTTCCGGGGCCAAAACGGCTTGAGCCATCGCGTCTACCGGAAAGATTAGCAATGAATTTATTTTTGTAACTGTAGTTAAGTCTCGTAAATACACCGCTATATCGGTAATCAGAATTATTGTTGGTCAGTGTTGAGGATGTGGCTGCCGCAATGGAGCCTAATAAATCATCCGAAGGGTACCCGTAGGCCGAAATAAATGAGCCCTCTGACCAGTTCTTTTGAAAGGTTGATCCTAATAGAATCGTAAATTGACTACTTTTTGCTGCAAGCTTATATTCTGCCTGTGGTTCTAAAATCCAGCTTTTGAGTGCATTATTACCAAGAGTTGAATACCCGGTTGGATTATATAGCGGATTCATTGAAGTTATAGGATACAGCGATGTTTCATTAATCTGAATGGCATTGTATCCACCGTTTAGCATCAGTTTTACCTCTGGTAAGACCCGGTAGCTTAGATTTAAGCTGGAGTTTAAATTTGAGGATTTGGCAGTATAAGATGTTTTGAGATAGGCATAAGGATTATCATAATACAAGGGAACTCCTTTATACTCCCAAAGCAAATTGCCATTTGAATCAAATAGATCGGGGTAATTTGGAGGAATTATTACGCCCAGATTTGTAAGATCCGAACTAATATTATTGTTTTTATCCAGCACATAACTTGTCGTCAACGATAACTGGAAACGATCATCTTCGGATTTATGATTCAGGTTAAAATGACCACTTGATTTTTTGTCTCCTTTTGAGCCTGGATAAACTGTTCCTTGGTTTTGTTGTCCACCACTGATTAAGAATTGAGTTGTAGCATTGCCGCCTGTTGCAGAAACTTGAATATCATTGTAACGAGCTGTGCCCCCAATAAATTCTTTCTGGAAATTAGTGTATTTGTGTTGATCCCAAAGAAGGAGATCCGGCGCGTTGTTCTCATCGGCAGTAACATTATCATTTGCAAATGCCTCTTTTCTCATTTCTAAATACTGATCAGTATTTAGAAATGTTAACATCTTCGGAACTTTGCTAAATCCAGAAGAAATACTAAGGTTAACCTGGGTTTTACCAACCGTACCTTTTTTAGTAGTAATAAGGATTACACCATAAGCACCTTTGGAGCCATAAATTGCTGTAGCGTCGGCATCCTTTAATACTTCGATGCTTTGAATATCGGAAGGGTTGAGAAAATTGAATGGACTTAATCCAGCCCCATTGTTTGAGATGGCAGATGTACCCTGATTTACTGCGCTATTATTGGGAGCGTAAGGAACCCCGTCAATTATGTACAAGGGTTCAGAGTTTACAGTATTTTTATTTGCTCCGATGGCCATAGCATTTTGCCCCTGTATCTGTACTTTAAAACCAGATCCGGGATTGCCATTAGTTGGCGTAATGGTCATTCCGGGAATTCGACCGGCAAGAGCTGCTAAAGGGTTTGAAACTGGCTGTGTCGAGATTTCTTCTGCCCCGATACGTTCAATTGAGCCGGTATTGAACCTTTTAGAAGTTACGCCATACCCCATTACTACAGCTTCATCCAGGATAGATTGACTTGGCTTTAGTACGATGATATTTTCTCTATCATTTTTAAGTATTACTTTTTGTACTACAAATCCCAGCATTGTAATGAATACTTCATCCGAGGTCAGCTCTGCAATAGAAAAGAACCCAGCATAATCGGTAATTACGATACTGCCATCCGGCAAATGAACGGAAGCTCCGGAAATAGCCTGACCATTTTTATCCTGTATTTTACCGGTAATTGGCTTTTGGGCCTCATTTGATTTTACTTTTTTGTCCTTTATATACCCTCGCTGGCGAATAATGATATTCTTTCCTTTGATTTCATAATCAAGGTCTTCCGGTTGATTTTTAAAAATCTCCCGCATGGCATGATCAATCGTGACCCTTTTAAGGTTAATAGTAACAGGTTTTGTCTTTGACATTATTGAGGAAGGTGCCATTATGATATAGTCAGTTCGTTCCCGAAGCTTTTTTATAACCTGTTCTAAAGGCTCATTTTTGACCGTCAGATTAATATCCTGAGCTTTTACAGTGGTGCTCGCTGCAAATAAAGAAATACAAAGGGTGAGTACCCTGAACGATTGAGCATAGGAGGGAACCTTCTGTTTGCTTTGTTGGAGGTTGAAAAACCTTCCACCCATAGAATGAAATAAACCATTCATAATTTTTTGGTTAATGGATACGGCTTTTCGATGTTGACAATAAAGACAACAATGAGTAAGTTTGTATCCGGGTTAAAATGTTAGTTTGTCAGAATTATTATTTTTTTACCCGATACCCGCCGGAGGCTGCGCTAACAGCATCCGGCATTTTTATGGTATCCTGGCAAACATATGAAACGTCTTTATCGCTGCTTTACCGTAATCCTCCTTCCTTGTATTGTAAAAGAAACTCCTGTCAGATCGGTAATAGGTTCCAGAATTTCAGATAGTTTTCTATCCTTTGGAATTTCCATTAAGTATGTTTCCTTAGATAAATTTGATGGATAAATAATTTCAACATCATACCATCTTTCAAGATGTGTAAAAATCTGAGGTAATGATAGGTGGTTAAATATAAACAGATTCTTTGTCCAACCTATATAGTCCTCTGCAGGAACCTTTCTTACCTTAATCCTTCCGCTCAGATAACTTGCCTGTTGACCGGGAACAAGCATAGCCTTATTGTCTATATTCGTTGAGGAAGATACCGATACACTACCTTCCAGTAAGGTCGTTTCTATAGCTTCATGTTTATAAGCCTGTACATTAAAATGTGTTCCGAGTACGGTTACGACCTGATCCCCGGATAATACTTTAAATGGTTTTGCTGCATCATGACTAACTTCAAAGTATCCTTCACCAGATAGCTGAACAAGTCTTTCTTTGCCATCGAAACGTATTGGGTAGATAAAATCAGTTCCGGCATTAAGCTGAACCTTTGTTCCATCCGGTAGATTCACCTTATAGTTACCGCCATTAGGGACATGAATAGAGGCATTAATAACCTGATCGGTAGCTGCAATGGCCTCACCGTCGTAATAACTAATTCCGGATTCGTTAATCTGCAATCCTTCCTTTAAATCCTTTAGTTCATAGCGCTGACCATTGGATAGCGTCAAAGTGGCTTTATTTGTCCCCGGCATAATATCATTACCGTATATACTGGTTAACTGTGGTTCAATCGTTTTTTTAGTCTGCATGAAGTACACCATTGTTGTACCAAAGATCAGGAGTGCCGCAGCTGCTGCCAGCCATTTAAACGGTAGCTTTTTCTTCTTTGCAATTGCAGGTGATCCAATAACCGTATGGATGTTTTGCCAGGCGGCATGAACCATTCGGTCGGCAACCTGCAGCTCCTCATCGTTTTCTGTCGTATTTTCTGAAACAATGTACTCGGCAATTAACTTACCCAGTTCTGTACTTCCTTGTTCCAAACCAAAATGATCATGAAGCTCAAGGATCTCCTGGCTGGTTGCCTTACCGGCAGTGTATTTGTCAAATAGCACTTTGATATTTGGTTCCATGATCTTCTGATTAGGTATATATAAGCAATACCAACATCTCTGATCAATTAGCTATATGAAATGGTAAAAAAGTGAAAATAATTTCTAATAGTCTGAAAATTAGCTCAATAAAATTGCGGCTATAAGGAGGGAATGACCAAGGAGGCTCGCCTTTAATTGTTTGTTGGCCTGTTGAATTAGCTGGTTTATGGTATTCGGACTGATACCCAATAGTTCGCTGATCTCTTTGTAAGTGCGGCCTTCGATCTTGTGTAGGGTAAAGACTTCCTTTTGCCGCTGAGTGAGTTTCTCCATAGCAACGGACAGAGCTTTGGCTGCATCCTTCTGATTGAGATGTTGCTCAATGGGGGAGTAGGCTTCCTCAAATCCCGCCTGAGTATGGTACACCTGCTGTAATAGTGCTTTCCTGAAATTATTCTTACAATAGTTACCGGCAATAGTATAAAGAAAGGCTCCAAAAGATAGTTCGGGATCAATTCGATCCCGAACTTCCCAAACCTTTAGAAAAACATCCTGTAAGATGTCCTGGGCAAGTTCTTCGGATTTAAGCAGATGTAGCAACCGTAGGCTTAGTCGTTTAGCATAATGAAAATATAATTGCTCAAAGGCTGCCTGGTCACCATCCTTAATACGGTAAATTAAGTCTTTTTCATGAAGTAAAATGGGCGCGCTCATTTTATAATGATGATTAAGGATTAATGGTTTCCTGTTTTGCAGCGGCAATTAAATGGGAATATCTTAGGTTCCTGTAGAACAGGTATGGCAGTAGCATTTACAACTCAAATATGGCAATAGTGTTCGTTAAATGCAATTATATTTTAGGTTGTTTTCTGTAAAATGTTGATTACCTGTGGTATAAATTAGAAAAGCCGGGATTAACCGGCTCTTGTGCTATAACAGCCTAAAAGATATTGTTGTTTGTACTGCGCCCGTTAGCTGCTTTGACGCATTATCATACTTAAGGTCTCCGATCATATTTTCGCGGAGTTCCTTTGCACGGCGTGGTTCAGGATTGGAGGGTAAGGTAGGAAAGGTTATCGGACCACGGGTCACCAGTGCAGATGCAAAGGAATAACCCCAGAATTTGATTACTTCAATTGGTGCAGTAGTGATGTATTCTAATTCACTGGGCAAAAGATCGAATTTGTCCTGCATCCAGGACACGTAATCTCCGGCAATCAGGTCTGTTTGTACAATGAGTTCGGCATTTGTAAGGGCATAAAGGGATGCGGTAACTTCGGCTACCCCTGCTGGTGTTAGTTTAGGCATAATTAAGATCTATATTAAATTATTAAATATACTAATATAACAATTTGGCAATTTGTTTGCAAGGGGTTGGCTATGACCCAAGAAACCACAATTTTAGACCGATTTTCATTTAGAATTATTGCTGTACTGGCCGCATCCCTGTACGTCTCTGAGCTGGGCAGTATCAAAAGTATCTTCGAGCGATTATTGACTGTTGAATTCTATTACGAATTTGGCGTTACCTTCCTTATTGCATTTACGGTAACGGAACTGGTATATAGAATCAATAAGTGGCTCAGCAAAACTTATCCTTTGCATAACCATACCGGTATGAGGATCATACTCCAGGTCATCTGTGGTTTAATCCTTCCCTGTATTTTAGTATTCCTGATGGCCGCTTTATACTTTGCCATCAATAACGTAAACATTTTTAAGACCGACTACCTTGTTTTTGTCTTTCCGCTGGTTGTTGTTCTGCTGATTTTGCTCAATCTGTTGTTTATCCTGGTGCCTTACTTTGTCCATGCCTACAGGTTACAGAAAGAAAAAGAGTTTGCCGGTAGTGTACCAGCCGGGGAAGGGGAACAAATAGCAATAGACAATTTAATTAAAGCATACTCCGGGGTAAGCGTGCTCCATATCAAAGGAGATGATATACAAATGGCCTATATTGTAGGGGGGAAAGTCGTGGTAAACGTGCCTGGCAGGGGAGAGTTGATTACTGATTATACCCTGGATGAACTGGAGAAACTCTTAAGTGAAACACTGTTTTTCCGGTTAAACCGGCAACTGATTGCCAGAAAGGATACGTGCAATAGTTATCAGCCAAAGGAATACGGTAAATTAGAAGTGCTGGTTGAGCCGGTGCCCCCGGTAAATACGGTTGTCAGCCAACTTAAAGCCAAAGCTTTTAAAGAGTGGGTAGCTATTCCGGTAGAATAACAAGATCGCACAAAAGAACTATGTGCACTGTGTATAGACTTAGGATTTACTTTGCGCATTTTGATACCTGGACTGGAGTGCTTCTTTCCATTCTGCACTGGGGCAGGTATTGATTAAATTAAGATACTGTTCATTATCGACTTTGCCATAAAGGCTTTCGATCAGTTGCAGCAGATCCCAGTGCAAATCGTAAAATGTATTGTCGGGAAATAGGGAAATTAAAACTTCGCCTTCCTGAAGGGTCAGTGGCTTTTCTATGGCAGATAACAATTCGTCATATTGTTCAACAAGCTTATCTGTTTGTTCATCGTCGTTCATCGACTCATTGGGCATTCTGCCCATTACCTTTAGTTCTAAAACTTCCGTTCTCATATTGTAGCTATAAATTCAGTTTCATAATTGAACCCGACAGTTATTTGACCTGTTCCAGGACAATGGTTGTGGTATCGTCTTTCTTGATAAAGCTGTAATTAACCCTTTCCCCGGATTGCCGTGCTACGGTAGGAATAGAGTCCACTTCGTAACCGGCTTTATAAAAAATCAACGTACCCAGCCACTGCGGTGTGCGGGCTAATTTAAAATAGCCGTTTCTATCTGTCCTAGTCTGGGTTCCCTTTTTCGTGTTATCCTCAGAAACAAGCACATTTTCCAACGGTTTATTGTGCTCATCAATTACCTGGCCCTGGTAAAAATCATTTACATCATTACAAGATCCTACTATAAGAGGGATCATGCCAAACAATATCTTCATCATAACGTAGCTTATTTGTACATGAAACTATTATTCCATCTAATCTACAGATATTTTAGCAAGGACGCAATAATGCAGAACCGGATGCCATGCTTCCTGGTGTGATCTTATTTATTTATCAATAACGGCAGAGCGCAGATCTTTCAGTTCCCGCAATACGATATTCAGATCAGTTTGCGGTTCGGGTATCTGTCTGCAGGTAAAGCAGTAAAACTGCCAGATTTCTGCGATTTCATTGATTTGAACAGTATAGGGTTCAAATACTGGGTTCAAAGATTCCAGTAGTACGGTTCCATCTTCCCGGATGGTCACAAACTTAAACACAAGATCCTGTTCCGCTTTCAATACGACAACAGCTGCCGTGCGCGGGGGCAACCTTGACCAGTCTTCAATATACTTACCCGTGATATCGCTACCGTCTGGAATAGGTAACATAGAGTCTCCCTGACCGGTGAAGGTTCTAAATGATCCAGTTCGCGGCATATTAGGCATACTGTATTTGGGAAGTTCATTTTTAATAAATTCCGGATCAGCGTATCCCCCGGAACTGTATCCCATCTTGGCAGATACAGGCACGTACTCAATGTTTTCTCTATTATCCCGATCCACCGTTATCGCCACGACACGAATATTGCCCCCTTTTATGTAAATATCGTCACCGCCTTCAAGCTCCCTGAGTTTCAGTTCCCCAATTTTGGACAGATCAACCTTTAAGAGCGTGTCAATACCGATCCGATAATAGCTCGATAGCTTCAAATAATCTTCCATGTGCGGAGATTTTGTTTTACCATTTTCCAGATTGGTATATTTTATTCTGTTTACACCTAAAATTGTAGAAAGCTGTTCCTGCGTGAGTTTGCGGCGTTCTCTTAGAAATCTCATATTAGAGAAAAAATATATTTTTTGTGTATTCATTTTTACATGTTTATATTATCAACATCAAATTTGTTCATTATTTGAACAAAAGTAATAAAAAAATGTTTTAAAATTATGGATAGGCATATTGTTCACTGTGATCTGGATACATTTTTTGTATCTGTAGAACGGTTGCTCAATTCGGAGTTAATGGGCAAACCGGTATTAATTGGGGGTACGGGTGACCGGGGAGTAGTAGCTTCCTGCTCATACGAGGCCCGGCGCTATGGCGTTCATTCGGCCATGCCGATGCGCCTGGCACGACAGCTCTGCCCCGAAGCCATTCTCGTGCGGGGAGACTATGACCAGTACAGTAAGTACTCCAATATGGTTACCGAAATTATCGAGGAGGTCGCCCCGGTAGTAGAAAAAGCCAGTATTGACGAACATTACCTGGATATTTCCGGTATGGACCGCTTTTTCGGGTGCTGGAAATGGACCCAGGAACTGCGCGGTAAGATCATAAAGGAAACGGGTCTGCCCATTAGTTTCGGTCTGTCCGTAAATAAAACGGTATCAAAAATAGCTACCGGGGAAGCTAAGCCCTGTGGGGAAAAGAAAGTCGATGATGGCTGCGAAAAGTCATTTCTTGCTCCTTTATCCATCCGTAAGATCCCTATGGTAGGCGAAAAATCCTATACCCAGCTACGCAACATGGGTATATCCCAGATTTATACCCTCCAGGAGATGGAAGTATTTACCATGCGGAAAGTACTGGGTGAAAACGGCGTAACCATCTGGAACAAAGCAAACGGACTGGATAAAAGTCCAGTGGTACCCTTCCGCGAACAGAAGTCAATGAGTAAGGAAACCACCTTCCAGGCCGATACGACGGATATGGCTTTACTCCGTAAAACACTGGTCAGCATGGTCGATGAACTGGCTTTTGAGCTGAGAACTGACCAGAAGCTTACCGGCTGCATTACTTTAAAGATCCGCTATTCCAATTTTGATACCCATACACAACAGGTGAAAATCTCCTATACTAATTCTGATAAGCAGATTACCGCCAAAGTAATGGAATTGTTTCAAAAGCTTTACAGTCGCAGGATGCTGATCCGCCTGATCGGAGTAAAGTTCAGCAACCTGATCACTGGCAATTACCAGGTTGATATTTTCAATGATACCCTGGAAGAGATGCACCTGATGCAGGCAATGGATCATATCCGCAAACGTTTCGGGGTGGAGTATATAATGAAAGGCATTTGTTTAGAAGGAAAAGGGGGGAAACATGCTACTCAATTTACATAGTAACTATAGCCTGCGCTATGGTACGATCAGCCTGGAAGAGCTGATCCGCCAAATGATGTCCAACGGCTATGACTGCGGTGTACTGACCGATATCAACAACAGCTCAGCCTCCATTGACTTTATCCAGAAAGGCAGGAAATCCGGGCTTAACTTATTGGCAGGTATGGAATTCAGACAGGGTGATGAGCTACGCTTTGTCGCCATTGCCCAAAATACAGCCGGATTCATGGAGATAAACGAATATCGGACCAAAGCCAATGAAAAGGAATTCAGTATACCGCAGCGTGCGCCGGAGTTTAATCACGTGTTTATCATTTATCCCTTCGGAAAGATACCCGTTAAAGAGCTTCGGGATTATGAATACATCGGTATCCGGCCATCCGAGCGGAACTTGATTATTCTGGAACCGAAATCTAATTACCAGCGGTATGTGATTTTGGCCCCGGTGACCTATCCTGCCGAAGAATTTAAATTGCACTGCCAGCTGCGGGCAATTGATCACAATATCCTGTTCTCCCAGTTACAGCCCCATCAGGCCGCAGCAAAGGATGAAGTCTTTATTCCCAGGGCGAAATTACTGGAACTGTATAACCAGTTACCCGAACTGATTGCGAACACCAATCGGTTAATGGCGCAGTGTTCCTTTGATATGGACTTTAAGAAAATCAAGAACATGGAAACCTTCACCGGGAGCCGGTACAGTGATAAAGAACTATTGCTGCAGTTTACCCGTGACGGATTTCTAAACCGGTACCGTAAGGACGATAAGGTAGCCACTGAACGTATTGCCAAAGAACTGGATATCATTGAAAATCTCCATTTTTCCAGTTACTTTCTTATTACCAATGATATCTGCCGGTATGCCAAAGGGAGGGATTTTCATTATGTAGGCCGGGGATCAGGCGCTAACTCCGCGGTAGCGTATTGCCTGGGCATCACGGACGTTGACCCGATAGAGCTCAATCTTCCCTTTGAACGGTTCCTGAACCCCAAAAGGCAAAGTCCGCCAGACTTTGATATTGATTTTGCCTGGAATGAGCGCGACGATATCTACACCTACATCTTCAAACGGTATAAAAGTTCCAATACGGCCCTAATGGGGGCCATGAGTACGTTCCGTGATCGGAGTATTCTTCGGGAACTTGGCAAGATTTACGGTTTACCTAAAGCCGAAATTGACCGCCTTGTCCATGAACCGGCCAACATGCTCAATAAAAATGAGGTGACCCATATGATCCTGAGTGTCTATAACCGCCTGGAAGACTTTCCGAACCAGAGGACGATTCACTCCTCAGGGGTGCTGATTTCGCAGCAACCCCTGACTTGTTACTCCGCACTGGATTATCCACCAAAGGGCCTGCCGACCGTTCAATATGATATGTACGTAGCCGAAGAAATAGGCTTTGAAAAGTTTGATATCTTAAGCCAGCGCGGCCTCGGCCATATCAAGGATTGCAGAAAGCTTGTCCTGGAGAACCGCGGGGAAACCATCAGTACAGACAATCCAAAACGGTTTTTTAAAGACCCGAAAATTGCAGACCAGCTCCGCAGTGCGAAGACCATTGGCTGTTTTTATATTGAGAGTCCGGCAATGCGGCAACTGATTACAAAACTGCGCTGTGATGATTACCTGACCCTTGTTGCGGCCTCTTCCATTATCCGGCCCGGTGTAGCCTCATCAGGTATGATGGCTGAATTTATTAAACGGCATCATGACCCCACGCTGGTACAATACCCGCACCCGGTATTTAAAGAACAGCTGGAAGAAACCTATGGTGTTATGGTCTACCAGGAAGATGTGATGAAGATCGCAAATGCTTATGGGGGCCTGGATATGGCCGATGCCGATGTATTGCGCCGTATGATGTCCGGCAAGTACCGAAGTAAGGATCACCTGATTGAAATCGAAGATAAGTACTTCGCCAACTGTAAAGCAAGGGGATATCCCGAAACCGTCAGCAGGGAAATATGGCGGCAGATGGAAAGCTTTGCGGGCTATTCGTTTAACAAAGCGCATTCTGCCTCTTTTGCGGTAGAAAGTTACCAGAGTCTATTCTTAAAGACCTATTACCCACTGGAGTTTATGGTTTCTGTACTGAATAACTATGGGGGATTCTATAACCGGAAGGTGTATATCAACGAGGCGCGGGTATCCGGCGCAAACATCTGCCTGCCCTGTGTAAATACCTCCTATTACCAGACGACCATTAAAGGTCGGGATATTTACCTCGGATTTGATTGCCTGCTGAATATGGAGACCGGAGTTGGCAAAATGATCAGTGAGGAACGGCACAGGAATGGCCCGTACACAAGTCTGGAAAATTTTGCTTTACGGACAGGAGCAGGTCTGGAGCAGATTGTGATCCTGATCCGGGTAGGTGCTTTCCGCTTTTTAGGAGTCAATAAGAAGGAACTGCTCTGGGAGGCGCATTTGTTGCTGAGCAAAGAAAAAAAAGAACCGGAAAAGGGAATGGTGCTTTTTGAGTCCATGAGCCGCAAACCCATACTTCCAAAACTGGAGCATTCCGTGCTGGAGGATTATTATGATGAAATTGAACTGATTGGCTTTATTGTGTCCGGAACATCTTTTGACCTGGCGCGGTCTGCCTTCCGAGGCCATTGTAAAGCGGAAGATCTGGGTAAGTATGTAGGACAGACCATACGGATGGTGGGTGATTTTGTAACCGATAAGACCGTGCGGACAAAACATGGAACGTATATGAAGTTCGGCACTTTCCTCGATGAAAGCGGTGTGTTTTTTGATACCGTACATTTTCCCCCGTCAATGGCTAAATATCCTTTGCGCGGATGGGGGCTATACCTGATCGAAGGCAAAGTGGTAACAGAATTTGGTTGTCCGGCCATTGAGGTTAGCCAATGTGCTAAGATGCCCCTGAAAGCTGATCCGAGGAGTATTTAATTTTCTTTTGCGCCATATTGTCAAAAATTACAACTATAATAATAATCTTTTTTTCAAAGAAGATTAAAGTATTACAATTAATTCATGACAAAATGACTAATTAACGTAAGTGGATATTTTTTTGATATACAAATATTTAATCAATTAAAAATTTTATGATTGGAAAACTTACATCTCAACAAAAACTTCAATTTAACAATATCCTAGAGGAGTTAGGCAAAAATCTTGATATTAGCGAATCTCAACATAATGCAATTTCAAAGAGTTATGACGCAGTTGGCCTCCATTTGGCTAAACATGAATCATTACTTGGTAAATATGCGCCAGAAATACTTCCTCAAGGATCATTTATGCTTGGCACAATGATTCAACCCGTCCATGAAAAAGATGATTTGGATATTGATTTGGTTTGCCAATTGGTCGGCAAACAGGAGTCATGGACACAATATGACTTAAAGCAAGCAGTTGGCGACCAGTTAAAGGCGCATGGCACCTATAAAAAGATGTTGAAAAGTCCAGAAGGAAGAAGATGCTGGACATTAGTTTATTCTGAAGATGCGAATTATCACCTTGATATTCTACCATGTATAGTTGACAGCGGATACCGCGTATTATTAGAAAAAGCCTTTTCTGATAACGATATGGAAGAAGCAAACGGTTTAGCCCTTAGGATAACAGATAACCTTGAACCTAATTACAAAAGTGAAGCTAATCATTTAAATTGGATGAAAAGTAATCCTTTTGGTTATGCAAACTGGTTCTTCAATCAGGCTAGTTTAGAACTTTCAAAATCAGCACTGCTCCTTGAATCAATTCAACCGATTCCGAAATACTCTAAAGATAAATTACCATTACAAAGAGTAATTCAAATATTAAAACGCCATCGTGATATGATGTTTGATGGTGATATTGATAAGCCAATTTCAATTCTTATCACAACCCTTGCATCAAAGGCATACCAAAAGGAAACAGATATTCTCGAAGCGTTACTAAACATTACACAAAAAATGGCTGGACTAATAACAGAAGAATATTCCGAAAAGTATGGGAGAAATATTAAATGGGTTAAAAATCCAGTTAACTCTGAAGAGAATTTTGCGGATAAATGGGCGGATTATCCCAAAAGGGAGCAGAATTTTTACAAATGGATTATACAAGTCCAAAGTGATCTTGAGGAGGCCTTAAGCTTAACTGGACTTCACCGAATTCAGGAATCATTTTCAAAATCTTTAGGTGCACCACTCCTGGAAAAAACATTTAATAGCATTGCCGATAATGCTCGCTTATTGACCGAAGAAGGCAAAAGTAGAATTGATGTCAATGTCGGGATTACAGCATTAGGTGCAGCTGCAATTAAGCCTCACACATTCTATGGCAAATAAGATTAAACAACTTAGTATCGGCGTGCAAGTGGGAATGTTAAAAAGCATGTTTCCACAATCGACAGTAACTAATTTACGAGACAAAGGGCTTATTTGGAAACATAAAATACAGCCATCTCCTTTAAGTGACCAGTACGAGGTAAAACTTGAATATGATATAGGAAAGCCACCCCGTTTTTACGTGATTCATCCTTTGCCTCTACCATTGTCGAAAAACGCAAAGAAACTTCCTCACGTATACGATCAAAAGAAGCAAAGATTGTGTCTATATTATCCAGACGGAAAACAATGGAATCCATCAATGCCGCTTACTAAAACAGTAGTTTTATGGGCTTATGAATGGTTATACCACTACGAACTTTGGCTTGGGTCAGACGATGACTGGAAGGGCGGGGGAGTTCACCCTTATAACAACCAAACAAAAATTGATGATTTAAAATAATAAACTAAAACTATGAGTGTATCTTATATTCCGCAAGCGGTTAAATTTATTCTATGGGGAAAATCAGCCGGAAGATGTCAATATAGAGGATGTAATACTTCTCTATTTGAAGATGCTCTGACTAAAGGCGAGTTTAATCAATCTTATATTGCCCACATTGTTGCTGATGAACCCGGTGGCCCCCGCGGCCATTTAACAAGGTCTGCCGAATTAAAGCAAGATATCAATAATCTGATGTTGCTTTGTGACACTCATCATCGCTTAATTGACAAAATTGATGTCGAAGGTCATCCTGAATCATTGTTAATTGAGATGAAAAAGGAGCATGAAAAACGTATTGCTACATGTGCAGATATATCTCATGACATGCAAAGTCATATAGTAACTTATAAGGCAAATGTGGGTGCACACACGCCAATGTTGACTTATGAATCTGTTCGTGAATCTCTACTTCCAACTCATTATCCTGCGCAACCAGCAGCGATAGATCTTGGATTGTCAAATAGTCCACAGCGTGATAGAAATGATATTTTCTGGCAAACTGAAACCGACAATTTAGAGACACAATTTAACGAACAACTCCGGCCAAAGCTGAGAAAGAACGAAATTAAACATTTGTCTCTCTTTGCATTTGCTCCCATGCCGCTACTAATTAAATTGGGTACGATGCTTAATGATATTCAACACATTGATGTTCATCAACCTGTTAGAGATCCTAAATCTTGGAATCTATCTAACCACGGCGAGGATTGCGAATATATAGTAGCACACCCTGAAAAACCAAGCTGTCCAAAAGTTGCCCTTAATATTTCATTAAGTGCAACGATCACAAATGATAGAATTACTTCTGTAATGGGAGAGGATTGCTCTATTTATACATTGACTATAGGTGAGCCGTTTAATGATTATTTAAAAAATAAAAGTCAACTTGCGAGCTTTAGTGTAGCAGTTAGAAAGTTACTTAATGAAATAAAAAGTAAGTACGGTTCAGGAATGGAATTAAATATTTTCCCCGCAATGCCAATTGCAACGGCAATTGAGTTTGGACGAGTTTGGATGCCAAAAGCAGACATGCCATTAATTATTTTTGATGAAAATACAGGTTTTAAAAAAGCAATTGAAATAAAGAACGCTTAACAAAAACACTGTATTTGGGATTTACATTAAACTCAAAATTTTAATACTTTAAAAATCCACGAATATAAATTCGTGGATTTTTTTATCTAAATTTTATAAGGTTGAATTTTAAACTGTAAAAGAAAATGTAAGATTTTGATTAAGTAGTTATTATTAGGCATTAAGACTTATTTTCATGAGTAAATTCTGCCCTTGTCTCTAATTAAGCCAACCATTGCAGGACAGCCTGTGTTATACTATGAGAAGGGTAATTTGAACTTTAATAAAAATTTATGGCAGATAATAAATCTAAAAAAGGAGCTTCCGACCGCAATAAAGTAAGCGGATCAGAAAATTACGAAATCCAATATTTTAAGGAAAAGATGGGTGTTTCCTCCCAGGCTGTTACCGGTGCGATTCGGGCAACAGGTTCAAACGACAGAAAAGTGCTTACCGAATACCTGAAAAAAAAGCATGGTAAATAAGCACCACTCATCCAAAACTTACTAAAAACTTCTAAATACTACAGCTATGGGCTTATCTAAATACCGTGAAAAGCGTTCTGAGGAAAAGACCCCCGAACCTTTTGGAGGAAAACCTAGTGGCAAAGAACTGCGGTTTGTCATTCAGAAACACGATGCTTCACACCTGCATTATGATTTCCGTTTAGAAATGGATGGTGTGCTTAAAAGTTGGGCAGTGCCAAAAGGGCCTTCTACGGACCCTGATATAAAAAGGCTCGCGATGATGGTTGAGGATCACCCATATGATTACAGGAACTTTGAAGGTATCATTCCAAAAGGGCAATATGGTGGAGGTACCGTTATCGTATGGGATGAAGGTACCTATGAGCCTGTAGAGTTGAAGGATACTGATGTTGCAAAGCAAGAAAAGGAACTATTGCACCAGCTGCACTCCGGAAAGCTAAAGTTTACCCTACATGGTAAAAAGCTAAAGGGAGAATTCGCTTTAGTAAAAGCACATGGCAGGGGCGAAAACGGCTGGCTCCTGATGAAGCTGGATGATAAATATGCCAGCGACAAGGATATTACAGAGAAAGATAAATCAGTAATCTCTAAAAAGACCATCGCCCAGATGGAAAAGTCTCCGGATAAGGTGTACGGAGAAAATATTATCAAAAAAGACAGTACGGTAAAAGATAAACGTACAACGAAAGCTAAAGCTGCAGAACTCATCAACGATCAGCTTGAAGCCGTCCCAGCGGAAAAGACAGCGAAGAATAAGGATATCGAGGGTATACTTAAAAATACAAAGAAGCAAAAATTCTATTCTCATATTGAGCCTATGCTGGCTACCCTGGTTGACAAGCCTTTTGATGATGAGGACTGGATATATGAAGTCAAATGGGATGGTTATCGTGCCGTCGCTTTTATGAACAAAGGCGAAGTGGAATTAAAATCCCGCAATGATAAAAGTTTTAATGAAAAATTCTACCCCATTTATGATACGCTCAAAGAGCTGGAATTAAATGCCATACTCGATGGGGAAGTTGTTGTGCTCAGTGAAAGCGGTACGGCCAATTTTGGCTCCCTGCAGAACTGGAGAAGTGAGGCAGATGGAGACCTGGTCTATTATGTCTTCGATATCCTGTGGTATAACGGACAGGATCTTACCGAACTTACCCTTCTTGAGCGTAAAGCCATTTTAAAAGCAGTGCTTCCTGTCAGTAGCAGTATCTTAGTCAGTGAACATTTTGAGACATCCGGAATACAGTTTTTAGCGGAAGCCAAGAAACTGGGTTTAGAAGGCATCATGGCGAAAAGAAAAGACAGTATTTACCATGTACATAACCGGTCAAAAGATTGGTTAAAAATTAAAGCCAATAAACGGCAGGAAGTGGTCATCGGTGGATATACACTAAATGATGATTCCAGTAAATTATTTAGCAGCATCCTGGTAGGCGTATATGAAGGGAAAGATCTCATATATACCGGGAAGGTGGGAACCGGATTTAATGAAAAGCTGCAAAAGGAAATGATGGAACTTTTCAAGCCACTTATTGTATCCAAAGCTCCTTTTTCAGCCGAACCTGATGTGAATAAACCTTCGCGTTTCAGACACAACCCGCCCCATGCTACCGTTACCTGGCTGAAGCCGGAACTTGTTTGTGAAGTCAGCTTTACTGAATTAACAAGTGACGGTATCATGCGTCACCCTTCTTTTGATGGCATGCGGGAGGATAAAAGCGCAAAAAAAGTTATCCTGGAACAGGAAGCCCCAACAGAAAAACTGGTAGATGATAGTTCGGATAAATTGGTGACCCCCAGAGGTAAAGGAGAGCGGAAAACGCTTTTAAACCCTACTGATAAAACCCAGGTACGAAAGGTAAATCGTCATGAGTTGAAATTTACCAACCTGGACAAAGTATTCTGGCCTAAAGAGGGAATAACGAAAAGGGACCTTATTAATTATTACTACCAGGCAGCTCCGTTTATATTACCGTATTTAAAAGACCGGCCCCAAAGTATGAACCGCTTTCCAAATGGGATTGAAGGAAAAGGCTTTTATTTTAAAAATGTAACAGATTCGGCACCCGACTGGGCAGAGACTTATCTCTACCATAGCGATACAGACGAAGAAGATAAGCACTATTTAGTCGGGAAAGATGAAGCCACTTTGTTGTATATGGCGAATCTTGGTTGTATTGAAATGAATCCCTGGAACAGTACTATAAAAAAGCCGGAGCACCCAACATTTTGTATCATAGACCTTGATCCTGATAAAAATTCATTCGATCAGGTGGTGGAAGCTGCACAAGTCACCAAAAGTATCCTTGACGATATGGGTGTACCGAGCTACTGTAAAACCAGCGGCTCAACAGGGCTGCATATTTACATTCCCCTTGGTAATAAATACACCTATGAACAGTCAAAAGAATTTGCACGGGTAATTGTTACTATGGTAAACAGGGAACTTCCGGATTACACCAGTTTGGAACGTGCTATAAAAGATCGGAAGGGGAAAATGTATCTGGACTTTCTTCAAAACAGACCTCATGCCACTATTGCCTCAGTATACTCTGTGCGTCCTAAACCGGGAGCAACAGTATCCATGCCTTTGCATTGGGTCGAGGTAAAGAAAGGTTTAAAAATTAGTGATTTTAATATCTTCAATGCCATTGAGCGGATGAATAGCGAAGGGGATATTTTTAAACCAGTATTGGGTAAAGGTATAAACCTTAAACAGGTTATTGAAAAGTACCAGAAGTAAAAGGTACAGAAATTCCTAACTATAAACTAAAAACACAAGCTATGAACGTCAAACGTACATTTGGAACAATATTGACCATTCTTGGAATAGTCGGTTTAATATATACCGGATATGAACTGATCGGTAAAAGCAAGGATTACACGACCCTTGCGGTAGTGGGCGTGATCGGTTTGATCTTCTTTTTTGCCGGTATCGGCCTTGTCAGGAATACAAAAGATGAACCTAACCATAGGATGATATAATTTTATACTTCATATTGTAACTCCGGAACTTCTGCGTAAACAAATGCTTTACCGGGAGTTCCGGTTGTTTTAAAGTCTTTCTCTACCGTATATGCCTCCATTTCCTTTGCGCTGATCTGATAATTAGCCAGTTCTGTAATACGCTCTTCAGAAAGGTCACCCATCATCCATTCCCAGGCCAGTTCATCGGGAAGCATCGTTGGCATCCGGTTTTTAGAATTATGGATTTGCTTCATCAAAGAATTGGCTTCAGTGGTCACCAAAGCGACAGTATCTACGGTTTCTCCAGTTTCTTTATCTGTCCAGGGCTGCCAGATAGCAGCAATAAAGAAATACTCTTTATCTTTTAGTCCAATATGATATGGGTATTTCTTTGGAGTTTTCAGCGGTTCCCCGGTTCGTTTATTTGTCGGATAGATATGCTGCCATTCGTAAAACTCTGAGGAAAGGATCAGGCATCTTCTTTCTAAGGCCGCTTTGCGGAACATCTTTTCCTTTCCGGTATTCGGATCAACAAATAACAATTCATCACCCCTCGCATTTAAAGTTGTGTAAGGCTTTACAAATTGACCATGTGCATTTTTATAGCCAAATCGCATTTTATCGACTGCTTCTCTGTTTTTGGTATATGGTGGAATAAAACCCCATTCCATCTGGACAATATCGAAATTACATTTATCTTCTGTTGGCTTAATGACTGCAATATTTCCATAGGAAAATCCATCATGGATATCCTTATTGAGGAAATCATAATTCATCACTGCTTTTTCCAAATCCATTAAACGGATAAATTCCGCGCGGCTTACTTTCTGTCCGTTATAATAACACATAACTATCCTTTTTTAAAGTGATCTTCAATAATCTTTCCAATGTCCTCTGCCTCTTTACGGCCCTGGGGAATGCTTGTCCATAAAGCACCGGCAAAGCTCTTCATGCGGGTAAGTACTAATGGTTTCCTGTCATCACTAAAGATGATATGAAAAACGGTTTCTGACCCTACCTCTAATTCTCGGATCTTCAGGGTTACACCTTCTTTTTGCCAGACAAAGCGCTCAAGGCTAAACAAATTGCTCATGTAAATACTCTCTATACTAATTTACGAAAAACGTAACCAATTTTAAAAATTCACCTGCGCAGTCAGATAGCAGGATTCAGACAAATTCCCCATTTACGTACACCACCCTGATATAGGACAATAGTTCTTTATACTCTTTGTAATGTTCTATTGCGCCGCTTATCTCAATAATTTCATCCTCCCGCAAAGGCGTTTCATTTATGGTTTCCAATAGCCATTCATACGGTTCAGTTCGGGGAACGAAATAATCTTTATCCCGGTCCCGGTAGAGGACCTTGAATCCTTTTTCTCTTAATTTTTCCAGTTGCCAGATTTCCATATCAAGCCAATAATGTTAATGCAGTAACAACTGTAATTGGTTTTTGGTTTTTATACAGATCAGCTAATGCACTCACCGGCCCCCATTGGGGGCTGTTTTTATTTTGAGTGGAAAGGTTCGATATGTTTTTTCAAAATAACCGACCAAAAGGGCAGCTAAGCTAATGTTGTTCTGCTTCGCTGCGTGCGCATAATGGCCTGCTACGCATTCCACCCTTCGGGACTTATAGCACTTCGCTAGCCGCCCACCATTCTTTGCTTGCTTTCTTTTTTTCGGTTTTTCTTTTGAAAAAAACAGCCGCGGGTCGGTGGCAAAAAAAAAGGAAGCATACCAATAAACATTATGTAAACTTTTAAACGTAAGAAAATGAACAGCACAGGAACCACTCCCAGAAACCCAAAAGGGAACTACCTAAAAAGGGCCAGAGACAAACCTTAAGGCAGGCAGAAGTACAAGCTACAGTTTTAATTCAATTTCATTTTTTAAACATCTTAAATCATTTTATCATGTCACATAATATCAATTTTAATAACATCACAGGACAACACTCATTTTTTTCCGTTAAACAAAAAGCGTGGCACGGACTGGGACAAGTTGTCGAAAACTATCCTTCCAGTAAAGAGGCCATCATTTACGCAGGCTTAGATTACGAAGTAGAAAAAATACCCTTGCAAACGGTTAGTGATAAGGTTAGTATATCAGAAGACGGAAGCATAATTGATTATAGTGGTATACCTGTACCGCAAGCATTCGCTACAATAAGGACAGATAACAAATTTCCTCTAGGTGTGGTAGGCAAGGATTATCATGTGGTACAAAATACAGAAGCCTTTGCATTTTTTGATGCGATAGTTTCTGAGGGTAAAGGCGTATTGTATGAAACAGCAGGAGTATTAGGAAACGGGGAGCGCATTTTCATTACTGCCAAACTACCTGATACAATCCGCGTGGGCAATGGTGACGATCTGACCGAACAATACATATTCCTGACCACTTCTCATGATGGCAGTGGAAGTATAACAGCGGCATTTACACATGTACGCATTGTTTGCCAAAACACCTTAAATGCGGCGATGGCTAACAAATCAAATGTGGTACGTATCAAGCATACCCAAAATGCTCAATCCCGCCTAAAGGAGGCGTATCGGATTATGGGTATTGCCGCAAAGAACGGAAAAGAAATGGAAGTGTTGTTTAACCACTGGTCAACCGTTCGGATCACAGACCAAGCCGTAAAAAGGTTAATTCAAATTGTCCTTTGCCCTAATAAAGAAACATTGGAACATCTTGCCAAAGGTGCAGAAGGTGAATTATCTACACGCTTTAAAAATACAGTTGACCAAGCCTTTGCCTATGCGATGACCGCAGACAGCCAATTGATGGATACAACAAAAGGTACTTTGTTCGGTGCCTATAATGCCGTAACAGGATATTATCAGAATGTACACAATTTCGGCAGTAATGAGGCCAAACTCGATAACATAGTATTAGGCGGTACAGTAAAAGACAGGGTACAGAAAGCCTTTGAACTCTGTATTGGATTTGAACGATATGGCAGCGAAGTATTAGCCTTTAATTAATCCACCTACCTGCCAGCCTTTCAAGCTGGCAGGTTACAAAACTATTTTCTATGACAGTGTATATGAAAATTGAATTAAAAGATCAATATAAAAATGAACCATTTATTATTGAATTGAACCAAGTGCTCAAAGAGCAATATCGCGGCGATAAAGTGCCCAAATTTAACCCCCGGTATTATCTGCAGGAATTGGTAGACTATGCCAATTCAGGAAAAGCAGGTTTGAACTTTATTGCCGATGTACCCAGACCTGTAACCGTTGAGGTAATAACGCAGCGGTTACACTGGCTACAATATGGTACCTATCATGCCAGTATCGGTTATAATGCTACTGTACAGGAGGCAATAGCAGCCATAGCAGTTTGTAGATGGATTGAAGATACGGAAGCCAAGTATATTGATCCTGATATTTCTACGGATTATGATCGCAAAACCTTAAGAAAAAACCTAGATCGGGTTTTATCTGAATCTAAAATTGATCCCATTATGGTATGGACCGGAAATTATGATCATTGGTATTAATTATCCTTAAAACATCAAGTAACCATTAAAAATAAAACTATGAATTTATCACATATTCCAACTGATTATATAATCGTTCGCGCTCAAACAAACAGTGACTGGGATAACTGCTCCTTTGCGATAATTACTATATCCCTTGAGTGGCGAAAAGAACAGGCTAAACGAATCCGTTTTTTTAAAGCGTTTGAAAACTGCAACACCTTTTATGCAGCACAATTCTTCAATGCCGAAATTCAATTCTTTGATGCAGACTACGGACTTTCGGAAATCGTGGAGGGATTTGAACAGCAAATGGGTTGGTGTTTTCTGGAAGCCACCCAAAATGAAATTGCCCACTTGCATACGCCACAGTCAACAATAGGCACCAGCTGTATATGTATTGATGCCTTCGGCAATGGAACCTATAAAGGATGGGCGGATTATTCTAGCGAAGAATTTTTTACAGATCAGTTTTCAATCGAAGAAATATTAAAGGCATATGAAAATAATTGATCTGAATGGCTTTCAGATTGTAGTAGACGATCTTGAAAAAGCAATAGAACAGGCCGGGAACTTTAAAGATATGCACTATGTTCCGCCACACGAAAATGACAAATACCGGCAGCACTACTGGCGGGATATTTACGAAAAACTGGTCAAACTAAAAGAACAGGCAGGTAACCTTAAACCGCAATGACATGGAAACATTGATCACAAATAAACACACCTTTTTTCTTGCAGTAGCAATAATTGTCAGGCTCATAATTGCCGCAAGAAGATTTAACCGCCGCGGAATGGGAGGCCTGCAGCATTTCTCCAATTACTTTATTGGAATATGTACCCTCATTTTAGAGCATTGTTTAAATTGGACTGCATTGGCAGTGATATTTTGGTCGATATTGGGTTTACTTTTTTCTTAAAATATAGTGCCAAACCAAAATTCCAAGATGCAAAAATAATAGCAATAGAATAATTTGATAATTTTATAAGAAAGGGCAGGAACATTTGTTCCCGCCCTTTCTCATTTTCTTTGAGCCAATTTTTCCGTTAGCTTAAGAAGATTCGATTTTTCCAGCAAATTAATTCTTAACTCATTTAGTTCCTGAATCAATTCTTCGGGATAACATTCAATTAAATCCCCCTTCCGCTCTTTTAGTCCAGACTCCAAAATATGGGACAACAATAAGGTTAGACTTCTGCTTAAGGCAAAGCTGTGTTTTACCGTTTCCTCCATACCAGGCCCAGACAGCATCAGCTGATAGAACCATTTCCATTCTCTATTTTCCATAACACTACATTTAAGGTTCTTTGCAAAGGTCATCATTTTTTGACTTTTGCTGTTAGCCGATATTCGGCTAACACTCGGTTTTGTATCACAGGCATTCTAACTTTGTAAAATAGCAGGGGCGCTAATGATTAAATCTATTGCGTTGGGTTTCCCTGTCTTCGCCCGGAAACGGCAAGATGTACCGATGTATCACAATCGGGATATTTGCTCCCCTTACTCGGAACTCGTGGGGAGGTCTTTATTAAGACATATTTTGATTTTGTGTAAAAGATATAGTGATGGAAAAGGAAAAAAAAATCAGGGACAAATGGCTTCATCTACGGTTAAATACTGAAGAATATGAGAAGCTTAATAAGCAATTCCAACAGACCAGTGAGCGGAAATTAAGTACCTACTCAAGGAAGATCTTAATGGGCAAACCCATGATTAAAGAAGTAAGAAATGCTTCCTTGCAGGAAGTGCTTGCGATCTTGATCAAACTTCAAAATGACCTGAATGGTATTGCCAATAACTACAATCAGATGGTTAAAAAGTTGCATACCACCAGTTCTGATTTAGGTGTGCGTTTGTGGGTTCGCTCATGCGAAAAGGAGTGGAATCTTATGGCCAGTCAGATTAATGAGGTCAGTAATTATGTGTCCAAAACGGGTGAGAAATGGTTGCTGTAATTGGTATTGGAAAGTCTATGCGAAGGGCCTTTTTCTATAATGAAAACAAGGTACAAAGTGAGGATGCTTCTTTACTAAAGGTCTCCAATATGCCCTCAGAAAAGTGTGCCGAATGCCCTGATTTAAGGCTGAAAATGTTACTTAAATTAACTTCAACAAGACCTGATGTGAAGACCAATACAGTCCATATATCTCTGAATTTTTCACCTGAAGAACGGCTGACTGATGATAAAATGAGTCAGATAGCAACTGATTATATGGAAAAGATTGGGTTTGAAAAACAACCTTACCTGGTTTACCGGCACAAGGATAGTGGTCATGAGCATATGCATATAGTTTCCACTAATATAACCTATGATGGGGAAAGGATAAGCCTCCATAATATCGGTTCTCAAAGGTCAGAACCTGCCAGAAAAGAGATCGAAACTAAGTATAGACTGGTACGCGCAGAAGACCAAAAGAAACAGCCATTTGAATTAAAACCTGCCGATTTTGGAAAGGTTCAGTATGGTAGGTTGCCTACAAAAAGAGCTATATCTGCAGTACTAATACAGGTGTTGGATCAGTATAAATATACTTCTATTGCCGAGTTAAATGCTGTATTAAGTTTGTATAATGTGCGGGTTGATACTGGGGAAGAGGGGAGCCGGTTACTGGCGCATGATGGCCTTCAATACCGGATATTAGATCAATATGGCCAAACAGTGGGTAAGCCGGTAAAGGCCAGTTCATTTTATAATCAGGCTACCTTAAAGAATCTTCAAAAGCGGTTTATAAAAAACAATATTACCAGGCAGCTGCATAAAAAAACGCTTGCTGCTGCAGTGCTCTTTACGCTGAAATCCAAACGGCCCAGTTCCCTGAAAGAACTGTCTGATCTTTTGAAAAGGGATGATATCAGACTGATCCCGAGGATAGGAAAAGAAGGAGTGATCTTTGGGATCACCTATATAGATATGAAAAACAAAACCGTTTTCAATGGTCGCGATCTGGGTAAAGAATTTGCAGCTAAAGCCCTATTGGAGCGACTGCATTTACCACAAAATGATAATGGTAATACCATTATCGTAGGATCTAAGATGCATGAAAAAACAGTATTTCCAGTAGGCAACAATGTAGCCAGGAGCTGGGAGTCATATCTGCAACTGGATCAAAAATCTATGATGGAACTTCTCAGCAGCTATGAATATGCAGCTTCTGCGGTACCCAATGTATGGAAGAAAAAGAAGCGGAAGAAGCGAAAATAGCACCATTTTAAGAATTAAATGTATCACAATTAAATACCAAAAAACATGTCAACAGGAGAAAATGAACAAGCGTTGAGAAAGATAATCGACATGACGAGATGGATAGCAATCATTATTTTGCTGCTCCATTTTTACTATTATTTGTATCAATATTTTTCAAGTATCGGGCTATCCGGGTCATTCACAGACAAGATTCTAAATATTATTTTGAAAGCAGGATTGTTTAGCTCATTTCATAAATCAAAGCTCATTGCGCTGTTCTTTTTGGTCTTATCGCTGGTAGGGGTAAAAGGTAAAAAGAGTGAAAAAATCCAAGACAAGCTGGTCGCAACCTATATTTTTACTGGCTTGTTACTATATTTTATCGGGTATTTTTTGTTTAAGTTATATCTCCCTCTGGGTTTACTGACCTGGGCCTACATTAGTATTACTTTTGTCGGGATCATATTACTCATAACAGGGGGAACCTACCTAAGTCGTATCATTCGCGATGCCTTATCCGATGATATATTCAATGAAGAGAATGAGACCTTTCCACAGGAGGAACGACTGATCGAGAATGAATTTAGTATTAATCTTCCCGCAATTTACCAACTAAAAAATAAGAAAAGGAGAAGCTGGATCAATGTAATTTCTCCTCAAAGAGGACTACTTGTTTTAGGAACTCCAGGTGCCGGGAAAAGTTATTTCGCTATTCGGCATGTTATAACTCAGCACATAAGAAAAGGGTTTACCATGTTCGTTTATGATTTTAAAATGCCGGATCTTTCCATTATTGCATATAATACCTGGTTAAAAAACAAGGATAAATATGGAGAAAAAAGCCAATGCTTCTTTATCAATTTTGATGACCTTTCCAGATCGCACAGATGTAATCCTTTAGACCCGTTAGGTATGAATGATATTACTGATGCTGCTGAATCAGCACGTACTATTTTATTAGGATTAAATCGCCAATGGCAAACCAAACAAGGGGATTTTTTTATTGAGTCACCAATTAATTTCCTGACGGCACTGATCTGGTTTCTTCGTAAATACCAGGATGGTGAGTTTTGTACCTTACCCCATGTGCTGGAACTTTTACAGGTGCCCTATGATAAATTATTTAGTGTGCTACGAACAGAATCGGAGATAGAGGTATTGATCAATCCCTTTATAAATGCCTTCCAAAATGGAGCAATGGAGCAACTTGAAGGACAGATTGGATCTGCAAAAATTGCCCTTGCCAGGCTGTCATCACCTCAATTATATTACGTATTAAGTGGCAATGATTTTACTTTGGACATCAATGATCCTGATCATCCAAAGATCGTTTGTATGGGTAACAACCCAAAAAAAATACAGATATATGGGGCAGTTCTGTCACTGTTCGTAAATCGACTTATCAAGATTGTTAACGAGAAAGGTAAACTTAAATCAAGCCTGATCTTTGACGAGTTTCCAACCATCTACCTTAACCGAATGGATAGTTTAATCGCAACGGCAAGGAGTAATAAGGTTTCTACAACATTAGGAATACAAGACCTTTCGCAATTAAGAATGGATTATGGAAAGGAGCAAGCCGATGTGATCATTGGGATTGTTGGTAATATTATTTCTGGGCAAGTAACAGGAGACACTGCCAAGCTTTTATCAGAACGGATCGGACGGATAATGCAAGACCGCCAAAGCCTTTCTATTAACCGAAATGATACGTCCATTAGTAAATCCAAGCAGCTGGAAGCAGCTGTCCCAGCGTCTAAAATTGCGTCATTATCCAGTGGTGAGTTTGTTGGAATGGTGGCCGATACGCCTGACCAGAAGATTGCTTTGAAAGCCTTTCATTGTGAGATTCAAAATGATCACGAAGAGCTCAAAAGGGAAGAGGATGGTTATAAGCCAATTCCTATTATTTCAAAAGTTGAACAAGAATTAGTGATAAAGATTTATAGTATGATTCGCGAAGAAATCAAAAATATTATTGACATAGAGATTCAAAAGTTGATATAAAAATTAGTTACATATAATTAAATATACTCATTTATCTATTTTATTCTTTTTGATTGATTAATAATGCAAATAACTTGGTCTATCGCATTATTACAATATTACCACTTTTATATACTTTTTTTCCAGATACCATTAAATAATTTCATTAATTTAGCGGCAGACAAACTAACGGTTGAAATAATGAAAGCAATTCAAATTGACCTTCTTAACAGTATGTCGAATTTCCAAAAAATAATTAAGGAACTGTTGACAAAAAATGGTGTTTTACATTTGGTTAAGCTGAAACACTTGAAAACAGATTCAGTATGCTTAATGCTTTCTCAAATCAAACAATAATCACAATTTGATATCTTGTTGTCAATTGCAGAGAATTTGGACAAAACCGTGAAAAAGTTTCTTATTTCAAAAGACTGTATAAATTAAAAATGAAATCCACTGAAATACAACAAAACGTACAGACAATATTTGACGATTTTTCGAAAGAAGAATTTGTTTTTGATTTGCTGGTTGCATACGGAATTTCTAAAGCTTCGGTAACAAGACTAAAAAAGGGGGACTACAATTTATCAAAAATTGAGGGCGAAATACTATACAAAAAGAAAATATTTTTTAAAGTAGAAGCCACCAACCAGCTTCTTAGTAGCATTGAGGAGTTTGCCAAAAAAGAACGAATTTTAAAACACCAACCTAGATTTGCAATTATTACCGACTATGAACAATTAGTTGCAAAAGACCTTAAATTAGGTAAGAACTTAGATATTCAGTTAAAGGATTTACCAAAATATTTTGATTTCTTTTTGCCATTAGCAGGTAGCGAAGTTTATAATGCAACAAATAATAATGAGGCGGATAGAAATGCTTCATACAAAATGGCATCTTTGTATGATTTGTTAATTGACGAAAATCCGGCTATATACAATTCGAAAGAAAGTATTCACAATCTCAATATCTTCTTGTCCCGCTTGTTATTTTGTTTCTTTGCAGAAGATACTGAAATATTTGAGAAAGACAGCATTTTTACCAATACATTAGCTCAACATACAGCCGAGAACGGAAAAGATACGCATACATTTTTAGATAATTTATTCGACCGATTGGATAGTGAAAATGATGAAGGATTTCCAGACTTTTTAACCAAATTCCCTTATGTAAATGGTGGACTGTTTAATCAGAAAATATACTCTCCACTATTTACTGCAAAAGCAAGAAAGACACTTATTGAGTTAGGTGAATTACAATGGAAAGATATTAACCCAGATATTTTTGGGTCAATGATACAAGCAGTAGTTATTCCTGAATATCGTAATGATTTGGGAATGCATTACACTTCTGTAGAGAACATTCTTAAACTGATAAAACCTTTGTTTCTTGATGAGCTCTATGAAGCTTTTGAAAATGCAACGACAATTAACCATTTGAAAGCGCTTATAAAAAGAATTTCAAATATTAAATTCTTTGACCCAGCGTGTGGTAGCGGAAATTTCTTAATTATTACATACAAAGAAATACGTTTACTTGAAATACTAATTTTAGAAAAACTCACTGATTTAGAAGGCAGTGCTCCAACGATTAAATGGACTGCAATACAGCTTTCACAATTTTACGGTATAGAAATAGATGATTTTGCCCATGAAATGGCAATACTTTCTCTTTGGTTGGCTGAACACCAAATGAACAAGGTGTTTGAAGAACGATTGTTTGATTATGGAAAATCGAGACCTATTTTACCCTTGAAAGAAGCAGGACAGATTAAGCAAGGGAATGCAACAAGATTAGATTGGAATGTGGTTTGTCCAATTTCTATAACGGACGAAGTATTTGTAATTGGGAACCCTCCATATCTAGGTTATAGCCGACAAGATGGAATTCAGAAGGAGGATATGAAAATAGTTTTTTCTCAAGTAAAAAACTATAAAAAACTCGATTATATAGCATGTTGGTTTTATAAAGCTACTCTTTATATTCAAAATACAAAAGCTAAATATGCATTTGTAACCACCAACTCTATAACACAAGGTGAACAAGTAGCATTATTATGGCCATTAATTTTGAATAAAGGACAAGAAATTCACTTTGCCCATCAATCTTTTAAATGGATTAATAATGCCAAAGGCAATGCCAAAGTTGCTGTTGTCATTATAGGGATTAGAAATATAGACGGCACAGAAAAGTTTATTTACAATAATAATCTTCAGCAAAGTGTAAAGAATATTAGTCCATATTTAACTAACACTGGTAATCTAATTGTTACTGCTAGAAATAAGGCTATTTCAAATTTTCCTGAAATGATTATTGGCAGTAAGATTAGTGACAATGGCAATTTACTTTTGGATCAAGAAGAAAAAGACAAAATTATAGCACAAAATACATCTGTTTCAAAATTTATAAAGAAGTTTATTGGAGCCTCTGAGTTTATAAACGGAACAAACAGATATTGCATTTATATAACAGATAATACGGTTTCTGATGCATATAAAATTAAAGAACTTGCAGAGCGTTTTGAAAAAGTTGAAATTTTTAGGTTAAACAGTAAAAAAGCAGCTACAAAAAAGAAAGCAGCAACTCCACACTTTTTTGACGAGGATAAGCATCAAGAAGGAGAATTTATTTTAGTGCCTCAAACAGGTTCAGAAAGAAGAAATTATATTCCAATTGGATATTTTGACGACGCTTATGTGCCTTCTAACGCAACAAGAATAATATATAAAGTGCAACCTTGGCTTTTCGGTGTTATATCTTCAAAAATGCATATAGTTTGGGTAAAGGCTGTTGCTGGAAGATTAAAAATGGATATGCAATATTCAAATACTCTTTGCTACAATACATTTCCATTTCCAGAAATCACAAACAAGCAAAAGGAAAATTTAAACTTATATGTTTTTGCAATTTTAGATGAAAGAGCAAAACACCCAAGCAAAACGATGGCGCAATTGTATAATCCAGGCACTATGCCCAAAGGTCTGTTACAAGCACATAAAGAATTAGATGTTGCCATTGAACAATGTTACCGTTTGCAACCTTTTAAAAATGATACTGAGCGACTGGAATATTTGTTTAAACAGTATGAAGAAATGTTAAAGAAAGATACGCTATTTGCAAATCATAAGAAATTAAAAAAAAACATAATTAATTAAGTTTGATGCATTTTGTATCATTTATAATTAGAATTATTGTTATCAATTTGATTAGTTGTAAGGGAATATATACAAGAAAAAGAATTACCAATGCCAAATTTAGTAAATGTAACATACAATCAAACTGGAAAGAGTAAAAGTATTAATGCTTTGGGAATGCGGGAAATGCAGGAAAAAGCATATGAGGGAAGGACCGCTCAATACTTACTACTAAAAGCGCCTCCAGCTTCTGGAAAATCGCGAGCATTAATGTTTATTGCTTTGGATAAATTAAAAAACCAAGGCATTAAAAAAGTTATTGTTGCTGTTCCTGAAAAATCTATCGGAGCATCTTTTGGCACAACAGAATTGAAAAAGTCCGGCTTTTTTGCTGATTGGAATCCCAATCCGCGTTACAACCTTTGTACTCCTGGGGAAGAGAAAAGTAAAGTCAATGCATTCCTAAACTTTTTAAGATCCGACGAACAGATATTAGTATGCACACACGCCACTTTGCGTTTTGCATTTGATGGTTTGGACGCAAAACAATTGGATGATACTTTGGTCGCTATTGATGAGTTTCACCACGTATCAGCTGAAGGGGACAATATCCTAGGGCAAGTTCTAAAAAGCATTATGGCAAATTCAAATGCTCACATAGTGGCAATGACTGGCTCATACTTTAGAGGTGATAATATACCGGTGTTAATGCCCGAAGATGAAGCAAAATTTACTAAGGTTACATACACATACTACCAACAATTAAATGGTTATGAGTTTTTGAAGTCGTTAGGGATTGGGTATCATTTTTATACAGGTAAATATTTTAAGAAGAACCTTGAAACCGGGATTTCGGCATTAGCAGAAATACTAGATGAGAACCAAAAAACGATTATTCATATTCCAAATGTAAATTCTGCAGAATCATCAAGGCTTAAACATGATGAAGTTGACCATATTATTGAGGTTTTGGGAACAATAGAATATCAAGATGAAAACACTGGAGTAATACACATTAAGAGTCGAAAAACAAACAAAATTTTAAAAGTTGCCGATTTAGTTCAGGACAATCCAAAATCTAGGGATAAAATTACTACATATCTAAGAGAAGTAAACTCAGCTGACGATATTGATATTATTATTGCTTTGGGAATGGCTAAAGAGGGTTTTGATTGGCCTTATTGCCAGCATGCTTTAACTATTGGTTATCGGGGCTCGTTAACAGAAATTATCCAGATTATTGGTCGTGCAACTAGAGATAGTAACAACAAATCTCATGCACAGTTTACCAACCTCATTGCCCAACCCGATGCTCAAGATGAAGAAGTAAAATTGTCTGTAAATAACATGCTTAAAGCCGTTACTGCATCTTTGCTTATGGAACAAGTTTTAGCTCCAAACTTTAAATTCAAACTAAAGAAAGATGATGAAGAGGAAGAATATGAAGAAGATGATGATAATACCATCAAAATAAGAGGTTTTAAATTACCTACTTCACAAAGAGCGAAAGACATTATTGAGACAGATCTGAATGATTTAAAAGCAAAAATATTACAAGACCCCAAAATGCTCAAAGCATTGCCGGGCAATGTTGAACCAGAAGTGATCAATACTATTCTAATTCCTAAAATTATCCGAGAAATATATCCTGATTTAAGTGATAATGATATTGAATCCGTTAGACAACATGTTGTTGCTGATTCTGTTATAAAAAACAGCACGATTGAAGAACAAGGAGATAAGAAGTTTATAAGAATGGCGGGCAGTTTTGTAAATATTGATGATATCCATATCGATTTGATAGATCAAATAAATCCTTTTCAAAAAGCATTTGAAATATTATCTAAATCGGTAACCACTCAAGTTTTAAAATTGATTGACGAACATATTCAATCTACTAAATTTGAGATGACTGAAGAAGAAGCAATTTTGTTATGGCCGAAAATTAAAGAGTGGGTTAAAAAAAACAATGGTGAACAGCCAAATATTCATGCCTTTGATCAGAAGGAAAAAAGAATGGCAGAAGCGCTGGTCTTTTTAAGGGAATTAAAACGAAAAAAAGCATTGGCAAATGGCTAAAAAGAAATTGACAATTGACGATATTTTTGTTGATGACGAATTTGGATTACTAGATTCTAAAGCTAAATCTTCTTCTGTAAAAACGGAAGAGGAAAGACTTATTGATTCATTTGAAGAAATAAACTCATTCTTTGATAATAATAAAAGGGAACCAAATAGTTCAAGTATGTCTGAATATGGTTTGATGGCAAAATTGAAAAATTTTAGGGAAAATGAGGCCCAAAAGAAAATTTTAAAACCATTTGATAGACACAATCTTTTGGGTTATGTAGAATTGAAAACAACTACAATTGAAGACATTCTTAATGATGATGATGATGAATTTAATTTATTAGATTCAGATAAGGATTTGGATATTTTCAAATTCAAACATACCCCCAAACCAGGAGATAGAGCAGAAACTGATTTTGTTGCACAGAGAAAGCCGATTAAAGATAAAGAGTTTGAGAAATATGAAATAATGTTCCTTAAAGTGCATCAGGAAATTAAAGAAGGGAAAAGAAAAATTATGCCATTTAAAAACATTGAAAAAAATCTACATGTTGGAGATTTTTATTTAATGGATGGCATCATGCTGTATTTGGAGTCTGCGAATTTGAAGGTTGAAGAAAAAGAACTAGATTCGGGAAACAGGGTGCGAACGGAAGGTCGTACGAGAACGGTTTTTGAAAATGGAACATATAGCAATATGCTTTTTCGTTCGCTAGGTAAGCAAATTCAAAAAAGCGGAAAACTCATCACTAATACTTATGAGCAAATAGAACATGACTTGTTTGTCAATACTGGACTTCTAAATGAGGATGATATACACTCCGGTTGGATTTATATTCTGAAATCAAAATCGAGTAATCCACAAATCGCCAATATTAAAGACTTATTCAAAGTTGGTTTTGCGAGAAATTCAGTAGATGAGAGGATAAAAAATGCTAAGAATGAAGCTACATATTTGTTTGCAGATGTTATGAAGGTTGCAACTTACAAAGTATATAATAGAAATGCTGACAAACTTGAAGGCCTTTTGCATAGATTTTTTGCCAACTCTTGTTTAGACATTGATATGTTTAATGAAAAAGGGCAAAGATTAAATCCAAGAGAATGGTTTGTAGTTCCATTTGACGTAATCGAAGAAACAATCCAATTGATTTTAAATGAAAGCATTGTGAACTACAAATATGACCCTGTGACAAAAAGAATAAAATTAAAATAGAAATTTATCGAGTATTCTGTTTAAATATATAATGTAATGGTATGAATCTATTGCTTCATATCATTACATTATTGCTAGATTTGGCATTGAATATTCGGAAGCTTTTTATTTTAAATAATGGTGGATATTAAAATCAGATTGCCAAATTTTTTTTGTGTAAATATTCATAATTGTTAGTTTGCCTTGATGTCCAGCTCCAGTATCCAAGTTAGTTATTTCAAAAGCATTCATTGGCTCTGTTGTTTTCCACCTAGTTGTTGCAGAATGGCCAATAAATATTTGACTAAATTTTGTCAATGGAATAATAGAACCAAGTTTTTGTTGATCTAAAGCATCTTTCCATAATCTCCGATCAAAGTAGTAATTCTCTTCTTCTTGTGCATAAAATGGTTTTTTTTGATCAAAACCGGCATGAACAAAGCAACGGTTTTTCTCATCTACATAATATAATTTCTGTCTCTTAAAAAAGGTTTTATGATTTTCAGGAATATCGCCAGCATTCAGTGAGGACTTATAGCCTTTGGCAGTTTTAATTATTTTACCGTTCGGCTGGCAATGCTTTAAATAGGATTCAAGAGTGGCAATCCCTCCGTGATTCCATGATTGAGGGTGGTAATCCGTATCTAAAAAATGTTGAAACCAAGCGTCGTGATTTCCTTTTATAGCAATTAAATTTTTAATTTTTAATAGCTCTTCAACGCATTCAAATACATAAGGGTTACCATCCACCACATCACCCAATTGAATTAAGATGTCTTTTTCATAATTAAAGTTTGAACGTCTTAGGCACTGAAGTAATTGCTCATATGCACCGTGTATATCTCCCATCACAAATATTCTATTTTCCAGCTTTCCCATATTTTATTTTGCTATAGAATAACTGAAATTCACTGTTCCTGTTGAGCAGAAAGTGCTGAAAGGTACAACCTTCGATTTAAGAATTTGTGAATCGTTCGAATCTTGTGGATTTGCTGTTAGTATTTTCATAGTAGTATTCATACTTAATACTGGTCGGATAAATTCGTTGAAATTCTTTTGGAGACGTCTTATGCTCACTCTACAATACCTTTGAGTTGTTCTAATTGATCTATGTCCAAGCATTTTTCCTACATCCTCCATAGGCATACCTAGGTTCAACATTATATCTGCGAATGTGTGACGAGCAAGATGTGTTGTTAATTTCCTATTTATGTTGCAAATCTCAGCAATTTCTTTTAGATAGCCGTTATACCTTGTATTTGAGTTTACGGGCATTAATACGCCTTTTAAAACACATTTGGGATGATCCTTATATCTATCTATTAATTGCTCAACTAAAGGTAGCATTGGTACAATTTCATAGACATCTGTTTTTCCCCTATGTTTGGCTAACCATCGTTCTTTATTTTGTCCTACTAATATTATATTTTCAGATGTTAAATTATAAATGTCCTGGAATGCAAATCCTGTGAAAGTTTGAAAAATAAATGCATCTCTAACTTCATTCAACCTATCAATTCCAAAATCTTTATAAAAAATTTTTAGCACTTGGTCATACTCTAAAGGAGGTATTTCTTTTTGATCGCCACCACATACAAAATCCTCTATGGGATTTGTAAGTATAATTCTTTTCTTTACCCCAATTTTGATGATTTGTTTAATCTTCTTTATATGCTTTTTAGCCGTACCCTCACTTAAAGGTTTGGGCACGTCTAGGGTGAGAAAATCAAAAATTTCGTCTCCGAACTCAGGCGAAATTTCCTTAAAATCTATATCATCCTTTTTGTACTTTACCTGAAGAAATGTTTGTAGTTTCTTCTTTGTAGTTTTTAATTGAGTTTTTGTAAACGGTGACCGATCATCTTTTTCAACCATTTTTTGAAACTTTTCAATGAATTCATCGAAAACTTCAAGGAGGGTAGGAGGCAGCGTAGGATCTTCAATTATTGATTCTTCAACTATAGGCTTATTAAAATAAACCCGTTTGATCATTTCAGGAGTAATAATATTATGTTCAAAAAAGAGTTTATCGTAGATCCTATTAAGATCGACTAACATTCCTTTAATTTTATTATTTATAGCGCGGTGATTAGATTCAGATTTTGATACTGTTTTGCTTTCAACATCCCAATTCTCTGGTAGAATAGTCGTACCTACGGGTACCTCCTTTGGTTTTTGATCTTTAAGGGTAATTCGAATTGTTAGTGGAGCTTTTCCAGTTGTCTTTCTTGCTTTAGTTCTTAAAACCATAGGAAGCAAATCCAGCTCATGTTTGATTTTTTCCATTTCTACACATTTAGAGTTAACAAAAATTGCTAAGCCTTATCAGCCATTCTCACGTAAATCAAATTCGTGGTGGTCAAATGTATATCATATTGATGACCACTACAATGGCCACCATATGAAATGGATTATGATGAATTTAAATAACCTTTAAATTAGTACTTTGAGGGAGTTTAGATATAGAATAAACTAAAAAAGGCACACCTAAGTGTGCCTTTGTGATCCCGCTGGGATTCGAACCCAGGACCCATACATTAAAAGTGTATTGCTCTACCAGCTGAGCTACGGAATCATACTTCTTTTTTGAACTACCGTTCCTTGTTTGAAGTGATGCAAAAGTAGGGCTTTAATCCTATTTCTGCAAATAATTTTGGCTTAAAATCACGCTTAAATGGTTAATAAGCTGATTTTAAGCCAAAAAAATTAATTGTTTTCCAATTCCATAATTTCTTCTGCCAACTGTTCCCAGCTCTCCTGGAATTGCGTTAACAGCGCCTTTGCGGAGTTGTAAGAACGCGTAGTTTCCTGTAACTTAGTCGCATCCGAGTACACCGCTTCGTCGGCAAGTTTAGCCTCCAGGTTTTTAACCAAAATTTCCTGCTCTTCGATCTTTTGTTCAAAAGAAGTTAGCTCCTTATTTTTTTTGCTCAGCAAACGCGTTTTATCCTCGGTAAGTGGTTGCTTTTCTTTCTTTACTTTGGGCTCTTCCTTGACTTTCTTGTCCGTTTTTACTTCCGTTTTAACGACGCGTTTTGCAGCCCATTCTTCATACTCCTGATAAGTGCCAGGGTATTCTTTGATCTGTTTATCTTCAATGTACCATATTTTGTTGGCTACATTGTCCAAGAAATAACGGTCGTGGGATACAACGATGAATGTGCCTTCGTATTGCTGTAAGGCTTGGATCAAAATGTTAACAGACTGCATATCCAGGTGGTTGGTCGGCTCATCGAGTGCAAGAAAGTTGGCATCCGCTGTTAATGCTTTCGCGAGAGCTACACGTGATTTCTCCCCACCGGAAAGGACTTTGATCTTTTTGAATGCATCGTCACCTGTGAATAGAAAACATCCAAGAATGGAGCGTAGCTCGGTCTCTGTATGTTTTGGTGCAAAAGCCTGTAACTCCGCAAGGATAGAATTTTCCAAGTGCAGTGCCTCGAGCTGATGCTGTGCAAAAAATGTTTGCGAAACATTGTGCCCCTGTTCAGCTTTCCCTTCAAACTCGTTGTCTGCCGTTGCTACAATGCGTAGGAGGGTAGATTTACCTTTACCATTGGCACCGATTAAGGCAATTTTATCGCCTTTTTCTATAATTGCCGAGGTATTTTTTAGGATTTCCAGGTTGGGGTAGGACTTGGAGATATTTTCCAGGGTCACAACATGGCGGCCGGAAGGTTTTGAAAATTTGAAACTAAAGTTTACCGTAGGATTGTCATCATCCACATCGTCTATTCTTTCCAGGCGATCCAGGGCCTTGATCCGTGATTGAGCCATTTTTGCTTTGGAGGCCTTCGCGCGAAAACGCTCAATTAAACGTTCTTCCTGTTTTATCTTCGCTTGCTGGTTTTTAAACTGATTGGCTTGCAATTCATTTCTAAGCTCCTTCTCTTCAAGATAGAAACTGTAATTACCTGCGTAAAGCGTTAATTTCCCTTTACGCGATTCTACTGTTTTCTTGATGATGCGGTCGAGGAAATATCGATCGTGGGAAACAATAACAATGGCACCATCAAAGGCTTGTAAATAGTTTTCAAGCCATTTGATAGAAGGTAAGTCCATGTGGTTGGTAGGCTCATCCAGCAATAGAATATCTGGAGTCTGCAATAAGATTCGGGCAAGCATGACCCGCATACGCCAGCCTCCAGAGAAAGTCGCCAGTGGTCTTTTCTGTTCTTCTTCCGAAAAGCCTAGACCAGCAAGGATTTCATGGGCCTTAAATTCGATATTATAACCATCAAGGGCTTCGAATTCTACTTGTTTATCACTTAGTTTATTCAGGATGTCATCTGAATAATCGGTTTCTAGTTTATGGAGTAAATCCTCGATTTCGGCATGTAACTGATTTTGGCGTTCAAAAGCTTCCATCGCAACATGCAGAATGCTTTTGTCTGAATGGTAAGACAGTAAGTCCTGGTTTAAATAACCAATCTTAAGGTCCTTCGCCATGGAAATCGTTCCTGATGTGGGCGTGTATTGACCGACAATAAGTCGAAGTAAAGTCGATTTACCTGTACCATTGGCACCGATTAAGCCAACTTTATCACCCGGCTTGATGTGCCAGTTCGCTTCGTCATATAAGGCGCGAGATCCTATTTCAAATGTTAAATTATTTATTGATATCATTTCAACTGCAAAAGTACAAAAGTAATGAATATTTCTTCTTCTTTGAGTAACTTTGCGATTATGTATAAATTAGTCAAACCTATATTCTTTACAATGAATCCGGAGACGGCACACCATAAAGTGACCGGCGGATTGAATGTCTTCTCAAAAATTTGGGGTGCCAAGCAATTATTGAACGCTTTTTTTACCGTGGAAGATCCACGTTTGGAACGCGAGGTTTTTGGATTAAAGTTCAAAAATCCGGTAGGCCTAGCTGCTGGCTTTGATAAAAACGCGGAATATATTGCAGATATGACTAATTTGGGCTTTGGTTTTATCGAAATTGGAACCGTGACTCCCAAGCCTCAGCCGGGAAATGATAAGCCCAGGATGTTTCGGCTTGTCCCCGATGAAGCTTTGATCAATAGAATGGGTTTTAATAATCAAGGCGCAGATGTTGCTGCGACGAGATTGAAAAATTTGAAGGATCGAAAAGGTTTATTGATAGGAGGCAATATTGGCAAGAATAAGATCACACCCAACGAAGAAGCCGTCAATGATTACATTTATTGCTTCAATGCCTTGTTTGATTACGTAGATTATTTTGTTGTTAATGTGAGTTCTCCAAATACTCCTGGATTACGGGATTTACAGGAAAAGGAACCGCTAAAACATATACTGAACACTTTACAGCGTCTGAATGTTGAGAAAGCGGCGCCGAAGCCGATCTTGCTTAAAATAGCGCCTGATTTGACAGATAGTCAGCTGGATGATATTGTTGAAATCGTTATGGAAACACAGATCGCAGGTGTCATTGCGACAAATACGACCATTTCCAGAGCGGGATTAAAAAGTCAGCCAGCACTGACGCAAGAAGCGGGTGGAGTAAGTGGACGTCCTTTAACCAAGCGTTCAACAGAAGTTATTCGCTATCTAAGTGAAAAGTCCAATAAGGCATTTCCGATAATCGGAGTAGGCGGGATCCATTCGGCCAAAGATGCTATTGAGAAGTTAGATGCAGGGGCTAGTCTAGTACAGGTTTATACAGGTTTTATCTACGAAGGACCAGGCTTGATTGCTAAGATTTGTAAGGGTATACTGCAGACAGGAAGATAAGGATTACAATGGCAGTTGATTTTGATTTGAAAGATTTCTTGGATAAAAAAGTTGATGAATATAATCAACCGGGTTTTATCCCAAATGATCCCATATCGATACCGCATCAATTTTCTGCAAAGCAGGATATTGAAATCATGGGTTTCCTGGCCTCTATTATGGCCTGGGGACAAAGAAAGACCATTATCAATAAATGCAACGAGCTCATAACGCGAATGGATGGCGCACCCTATGAATATATCATGAACCACCAGGAGCATGACTTAAAGAGTTTATTGGGATTTAAGCATCGAACCTTCAATGATACTGATATACTTTATTTTGTGTCTTTTTTTAAACAGCATTATCAGCATTTTGAGTCGTTGGAAGACGCGTTTCTAATGGGGCAGGAGGCTAGCAAAGAGATTGATCTGGAAATGGCACTTAATGCCTTTAAAACATATTTCTTTTCATTGCCTGACTACCCTGTTCGTACACGTAAGCACATCAGTAGCCCAGCACAGAAATCTACCGTCAAGCGGATCAATATGTTTTTGCGCTGGATGGTCAGAAAAGATACAAAAGGTGTAGACTTTGGTGTCTGGAATCGCCTGTCGCCAAAAGACCTGATCTGTCCATGTGATGTTCATGTGGAGCGTGTGGCACGTAAATTGGGTTTGATTACGCTCGACAAGGTGAATTGGAAAACAGCACAGGAGTTAACCGCTAATCTACGGTTACTAGATTCCAATGACCCGGTAAAGTATGACTTTGCACTTTTTGGCTTAGGCGTAGAAAGAGAACTCTAATGTCCCCTCAAGTCCCTTCAACTCCCCTCAAGTCCCTTCAACGCCCTTGCTTTCCTACCACTTCGGCACGGATAAGGTACTACTGCGGTACTGTTACCTTAGCAACAAGGCATACGCCTAGCAGTGAACCTAGGCAGTAGACTTGTTGATATGAGCTTTTAACAATTCAGAATAAACGGCGATGCCCCAGTTGACATAGATGGATATTAAAAAAGGGGATAAGTACTTCTTTCGTGTTTTAGCTATACTTTATTCGCCTTAGGGTCTATTGCTAATAAAGGAAAAAGATACCGAAAAAAAGCGTCCTTGTCAGAATTAGCTGACAAGGACGCTTTTTTTTATATGTCAGTAGCTGTTGTATGATGCCACTGGTTCAGCTAAATTATACGAGCCTATCGATCTTGATCAGTAGGTCTACCAGCCGATTGGAATAACCAAATTCGTTATCATACCAGCCAACCACTTTAACCAATCCGCCTACAATGGATGTAAGCTGAGCATCAAATACGCATGAATAGGGGTTGTTAATAATATCGACAGAAACGATCGGATCTTCTGTATAAAAAAGTACTTCTTTTAATTCATTTTCGGCAGCCCATTTAAAGGCCTTGTTGATTTCTTCTACCGTAGTCCCTTTTTCAAGGGTGCAGGTAAAGTCCGTCAATGAGCCATTGAGTACGGGTACACGTATACCTGCTCCTCCAAGTTTATTCTGTAGATGCGGAAAAACATTGGTAATCGCTTTAGCGGCACCTGTAGTGGTCGGGATAATGGATGAAGACGCTGCCCGAGCTCTCCTTAAGTCTTTATGTGGGGCGTCGTGAAGATTTTGATCACCCGTCATGGAGTGTACCGTTGTAATATACCCATCTTTGATACCCCAATTTTCATCCAATATCTTAACCAGTGGAGCGACATTGTTTGTCGTACAGGATGCATTGGATAGGATGGAAGCCGCAAGATCAATTGTGCTGTCATTAATGCCTAACACAACAGTAGGTATATCTTTATCTTGTGCAGGTGCGGAGATGATCACCTTTTTTGCACCAGCTTCTAAATGCAAAGCAGCCTTGGCACGACTGGTAAAATATCCCGTGGATTCAATGACAACATCAATAGCCAGGTCCCGCCACGGTAATGCTGCAGGATCTTGTTTATTAGTGACCAGAATCGAATTGCCGTTGACAATAATATGTGTGTCATCATGTGTTACGGTGCCCGGAAAAGGACCGTGTACAGAATCATATTTAAAAAGATGGGCCAAAGTCTTGGTGTCAGTGAGATCATTGATGGCAATGACCTGCAGTTCATCGGTAGCCCCCCGCAGAAAAATATTACGCAAGGTATTTCTGCCGATACGTCCGAATCCATTGATTGCTATGTTTAGCATTTCAGATTATTTATGAATTTGGCTGATTGCTTCGTTAATGTTTTTTTCACCTTCCCAATGTGCTTTCAACTTTCCATCAGCGCCATAGACATAATTTGCTGGAAATTGTGACGGCACATGGATCGTTTGAATAAATGTCTGATCCTTATCGATTAATACCTCGACGTTGGATGCTTTGGACAATTTAGGTGCAAATGTGTCAAAAAAGCCCAATACTAATGCCGGATCATTCATAGAAATATAATAGATGTTGACGTCTTTCAAGCGATCGATATTTTTTTCAAGCTCGGTAGCTTCATGCTGACAGTGACTGCAGCCTGGGTCAAATAGAATAAAAACAGTATTCTTATCCTTCGCAAGGTTTTCCTGTGTAATACGGATGCCCGAGCGAAGCTGATAAAATGTGAAATTAGGAAGGATAGCTGCTGGCTCTGAAGATTGTGTGGGTGCAGCTTGACTATGGTCATGGCCGGCATGGTCATGATTTTCAGGGCTGGCTTCCTGGCTGGTAGTTGCCGTATTATCTGTTTTCGGTTTACTGTTATTGTCGCATGAGTAAAGGATTCCTGCAGTCAATATCGCTGATACCCCTAAAATTATTTTTTTATTCATAGACTACGTTTGCTTTTAAATCAGTTTTAATGATTTTATCGTTTTAATGTTTATGCTCGATAGATTGGTCGCACTTTGCGTAGAAAGTATGGAAGAACCTATTGAATTAATGACCAAAACTAGGAAAAAAAAGGGATTATCAACCTTTCAATCTCATTTATGACAGTTTACTGGATATTCCGTTCATTTCAGTCTGAATCGCTGGAGTACTCTTATTCAATGATGTCCGGTGTATCATGCGGCGAGTTGGGATTGGTTAAAGATGTAGATTGAATGATTTCAGGCGTGCTTCTTCCAAATTCAATGCTGTATACTTTCAAGAGTACACCGACACAAGATAGGATTAGTGGACCGAATATTAATCCAAGCATTCCAAATAAATTTAACCCAAGCAATACCCCAAATACAGTGATCAGGGGGTGTACGTCGCCCAGTCTTTTTAATATGGTAAAACGTAGCACATTATCAATGCTTCCAATGATAATGATACCATACAGGGCAAGACCTATTGCATTGCCAGATTGTCCATTGGCAAGAAGAAAAAGAGCTGCTGGTAGATACACAACCATGGTCCCCAGAATAGGGATTATAGTAGAAACTGCAGTGAGTATACCCAGAAAGATAGGATTTTCCAGCCCAAAGAACCAATAACCCAGGCCCGCTACGACACCTTGGCACATCGCTAAGATAGGGATACCGATTGCATTGGATTTCACCATCATATCAAACTCTTTCCATAACTCGGTTTTGCTTGTTTTGGTGAAAGGGATTGCCTGATAAATGGTCTGCTCCAATTTTTTGCTGCTTACTAGCATAAAATATAAAACAAATAAGGCAACAAGTATATTGACACCGACTTCAGCAACGGAATTCAGAATGCTGGGTATAAATTTAGCCGCTTTTTGAAGGGTGTCCATTAACGCGGTATCTGAAAGATCTATATTGCTCAGATAGGGGCTGTCCTTGAAATAGGTTTTGATCGAGTCGAACTTTTGCACAAGTTCATCTTTGTTGCTGATAACCTCTGTGACCTGCGGCACCATGTAGTTGATTAACAGGTAGAGCGGACCTACCAGGAATATGATTGTCAGCAATATCAATAGAATACTTGTAAAAGATTTATTCCATTTTTTTTCTTCTGTCAGTTTCCAGTTGACTTTTCTAAAAAGAACATACAGTGTAATGGCGCCAAGAAAACCCGGTAGATAATAAAATAAGCTCGTAAAAATCAATATACAGATCGCCAGAATAATGACGATAAGCATGATTTGATTGATGGAATTGTTGTTGATTTGTTTATACTTCATATAGCTGACAAATGTACTGTCTATGGATTATTATTTACCGTATGACAATATTTTTTTGGAAAAGTTTTATAATGTTAAATTAAACTTCCTTTTTTATAATTTCAATGATTTTTTAAATTTCTTTTTCTAACCTTATGCCGGTTTCGATGAGATAGTTATTAATTGCTTATGTATCTGCTCAATCCCAGGTAACCTAGCTTGACGTAGGGACAAAGCGTGCTGTATGGCGGAAAAAGTCAATTGCAGGGTCAGCATGTATGGTTACGATGAGCCGTTTTTATCAATACGAATAAATGGACTAAAAATTAGCTGCTTCAAACCATTTCCTCACTTTAGCATGGAAAGATAAGCATTTTAACTAAATTTTAGTTTTGGTTCTGTGGCATGAGAATCTCCTTGAAAATACTTAGGATATCGTACTGTTTGACAAAAAGCATAGATTGCGCTGTCCTTACAGAATCGGATCCGCGATCTGATGTGTTTGCATGGCCCGTTGTTTTGGCCCCCTTGTGAAAAAAAGGATGAGACCCTTTTCCTTTTTTATGGTTTGAAAATAAGCCCATAATCTTTTATTTTATTGGTTATAGCGGTCACACCAAGTGAGTTAGACCGCTATAACTAATATACAAAATAAATTGGATTTAATTGCTAAAAATTTGGCTGCCATGCTCTTCGTCCTTTTCGATCGAAAGTGATACCGGAATACGTTCTTTGAGCTCTTCAACGTGTGAAATAATGCCGACGATCCGGTTTTCTTTATGCAGATCCAAGAGCGTTTCAAAAACGATGTTGACAGAGGTGATATCTTGTGTTCCAAAGCCTTCATCGATAAAAAAGAAATTTTTGGCTGCCCGTGTATTTGACTGGACACTTTCAGCCAGGGCCAAAGCCAAGCTTAAGGATACCTGAAAGGCTTGTCCTCCGGACAGCGTCTTTACACTGCGGCTTTTTCCTTCATTCAAATAATCTATTATCTCAAACTCATTGTTGTCATTTATCTGTAGACTAAGCTGATTTCGGGTCATACGGTGGAAGCGGATATTGGCGTGGTCACACAGTTGACGGAGATAAATCGAAGACACATATTGTACAAATCCCGCGCCTTTAAACAGGTTATAAAGCTGTTTTAAATTTTCATTGCGCAAATTTAATTTGACCTGTTGTTGCAGGAGATTTTCCTTTTTGGCATAGGCTAATTGTAATTGATTGAGTTCCTGCCGGAGCCGGGCGACGTTTTCTGTGCTTTCTTTTAACTGTTGGGAGCTTTCTTCCAGGACTTTTTCCTGCTCAGTATATATGTTTTCGTCGTGTACCTGGTCGGCAAGTTTCTTTTCCAGCTGGCCAATCTGTGCTTTGACAGTCTCAAATTGTATTTGAAATTGCTCAAGTTGCTGCCGGATCTGTTGTATAGATAGATTCTCGGCTAAGATTTGTCTGATCTCCGCCAATGTGCCGAAAGATGAACCGGCAAGCAGCTGCTGAATTGTGCTGTCGACTTCAAGCTGTTCACGTTTGATCGTTTCCAGACGTTCAGCGATTGTCTGTACCAAGCTATTTTGCGCGGCGAATTGACTGTTCAATTTGTTAAATCGTTCCGTTAATGCACTGTAATCTCGTTCAATCTCAAGATTTGATTTTTTCAAAGCAGTATATTCCCGGTTGACACTTTCAGCTTCCTGCGTTATATAATCGGACCAGTTCAATTCTTTCAGGTTTCCCTTATTTTGGTTAATCTGCGCTTGCTTGCTTGCCTCATCGCGCTCAAATTGATGCAATGCTTTGTTGTATTTGTCCAACTTTTCATCTATCGTAGCTAATGCTGCCTGATCTGTTGCAAGCTGTTGCTCCATCATTATAATCTGCCCTTCGATTTTCGAAAGTTCCTGTTTTTTTGATGAATAGCTGGATTCGTCTGTGCTGCTATAACCGCTCCATATAAACTGATTTAAATGTTCAATTTTGCTGGATGCGTTATGCTCGATTTTCGTATTTAAATCATGTTGCTGTTCGGTCAATGATTGTAAACGAAGAAGCAGTTTTTCCACCTGGAATTTTTGATCCTGTTTGTATCTGAGCGTATCATTCGTCTCAGCAATCCTTTTTTCGTTGGCGATAATTTCCTGGGAAATATCTTGTCCCTGGTTGATTGCGGGATGTTCCAATGCTCCACAGAGCGGGCAGGGGGAACCTTCTTTCAGGTTTTCTGCATAATGGGTCAGCCTTTGCTGTAAAAGGAGGTGAGACTTCTCATCCTGGAGTGTCTGAAGCATTTGTTCCAGTTCTCCCATCTCGGTACGGTGGGCTGATTGGAATTTTTCAGGATCAGGATGGACAGCATATAGATCTTGCTTCAGTTGACTAATATTCTTTGCTAGGTCAATATGCTGTCTATTAAGATCGCTTTCCTGTTGTGCTATCCCTTGCTGTTTCGTGTACCATTGACCTAGCTCCATCAATTCATGCGCAGAAGGTTTTGACAGTTTTAAAGCAGCGATCTGAGTTTCATTTTCTTGGATTTTGGCTTTATAATGGAGCTGTTGTTCTTTTGTTTCCTGAACAACATTCCGGCCTTTTTGCGCGCGTTCCTGTAAACTCTTAATTTCATTTGAAAAAGTAATCAACTGGCCTATTAGTTCGAGGTCTAATTCCTGAATACGGAGTTGCGGTAGTCGTTCATACTGGGGCTTCAGCTGATTTAGACCTGCGGAAAGTTCCTGAAGGAGCTGTTGAATTTCCGCCTGTCTTATTTTTTCGATTTCCAGTTTTTTTTCCTCGGTTACGCCTTCTTGCTCCAATTTTTCCTTGGACCTAAGAGGATGTGAAAAGTTGGTCTGTGCTTCCTCAAACTTATTCAGCGCGATCCGTAAATTCTCTTTTTCGGTTTTCTGTTCAAGCAATTGCGCAAAGGCCGACCTCATCTTGTGCAATTCCAAAAAATCCTCTTTGAGTTTTTTTAGATTCAGAAATTTTTCATGATGAAGCTTATGTACAGATTCAATCGTGGCAAAGGACGCTAACGCGGCGTGCAGATTGGTTTCCGTCGTTTCGATATGTTCGGCTGTAACATCTTCAAATCCGATCAACTGGCCATTGAGGTGATCCAGTTCGGACTGGTTTTTTTTATAGAGATTAGAAACTTTATCCTGGAGGTCGAATCGATGCAGCTGAAAAATCTCTTTCATCATATCCGTGCGTTCTTTGGCACCTAGTTCGATAAATTCTTTGAACTGTCCTTGTGGAATGATGATAGTTCTTTTGAAGTTTTCATAGCTCAGGCCGATGATATGCTGGGTGTTGCTGCTTTCTAAGGGAATCCATTGTTCATTTATGAGCTCGTATAAGACAACAGTAGGCGATTTTACATCATCAAAATTTTTGGAATTCCGTTTGAACTCCCGTGTGATTCTGAAGGTACGATCTTCAAAATTGATAAAATCAAGTTCGATATAAGATCTATTTGACTTGAGATTCATCATGTTATAAGCGCGTTTGTCGCGCGCATTTAAACGCTCAGTTTCTCCGAATAGGGCATAGGTAATCGCTTCTAATATAGACGATTTACCGGAACCCACGGCTCCAAAGATACCAAAAAGCCCCCCTTCTGACAATGCGGCAAAATCGATCGTCTGACGATCCTGATAGGAGTATATACCTTCTAATATGAGCTTTAATGGAATCATGGGATTAAGAATTTAGTATTTCGCGAAAAAGGTCGAGGATATCATCATTAGGTGTCTGGTTTCCATTCTTTGATTTAAAGTAATCTTTAAATAAAGTAGACATGTCTTCTGTAAGGTTGATTTCTGTGTTATCCGGGATTCCTTCTTTGTTTTGTTGAACGACAGGAATAAGATAAATTATACCCGAATGTGCCTGATAGATCCTTTTGCGGTCCGCTGCTTTCAGGAATGTGTCTGATTTTAAGGTAAGTTCAACCAGCGCATTAGGGTTTTCGGACAGCCAGGATATACAGCATTCCATATCGTCAAATGATTTGCGGATTAAAGGTTTGCCCGCTGTTAAAGGAATTCGCTCCACCTTCGCCTGGCTGCCTGCAGCTATATCGACTAGCGCGACATATTTGGTTTGTCCGGCCTCCGAAAAACTATAACATAATGGGGATGATGCATACACTGCTGGTTTCTCGGTAGAACCAATATTTCTATACCCATGGAGGTGCCCCAATGCAGTGTATTGTATCTGGGGTGGGATGGATTGCGAATAAATCAAATCGGCATTTCCGATTCTGACAGGTTTTTCGCCGTCAGGTTCTTCTAAAAGCGGACTGCCCATTTTGTTCATATACAGATGGGCTGTTAGAATATTTACCCCTTTATCATCACAATAAGCATTTGCGATAGCTTGCCAATTTGTTGCCAGAACCTCATTTAATTTACTTTCTTTCTCTTCTCCTAAATATTGTTTCAGACGAATTTCATTTGCATAAGCAGTATGCAGTATACGGATTGGGTACTCAAATTGTGGTAAACTTATTTCAATAAAACCTGCATCTGAACGGAGAACAGTAAAGCCTTCTGTAGAAAATGGGGTAACCACAGCATTTGGATGGCCAATGAGGATGATTCCCGACGCTCTTGCCAACGGGTCAGGAGCATCAATCAAATGCGGTGAATCGTGGTTACCTGCAATAGCAATTACAGGCCGCATGCCGTTTCTGGTAAGGCGTTTGATGGTCCGATAGAATAATTCAATGGCCTCCACGCCTGGATTGAAAGCATCGAAAAGATCTCCTGCAATAATAACGAGGTCCACACTTTCCCGATCTGCGATTTCAACGATCTCATCCATGACCTGTACCTGTTCTTCTATCCGAGAGAAACTGTCCAATCGTTTTCCTAAATGCCAGTCGGCGGTATGCAATATTTTCATGTGAGAGCTTGGGTGTTTTGCGTCAACAGTACAAACTAAGATAAATTTGCCATGAAATGCAATTATAATTGAATTGAATCTTACAAATGGGTACTTTTCTCTTTATTAAACGGAAATTGTTTTTTGAAATGTTAAAAGTTGTTAAACGCCTCTCGTAAAAGTCATTTAATTGTATTTTTAGTGCTCCAAAATTAAGCTAAATAGTCATAGACAAGTATTATGCAAAAAGTTTATCTGTATGTATGTTTTTTCTTTATGCTGTTAACGCGTGCTCAAGCACAAGAGATACAGGCTATAAAAGGGGAAACTGCTTATCCTTTTTTACTGAAAGAAGCGGCTCCTGATTCGTCGGAATCAGAGAAGCAGCCCGTATTTGTGTTTTTGCACGGGAGAAGCCTGTCGGGGACAAATCTGGATCGTGTAAAACGTTATGGGGTTCTATACGCGATTAATAAGGGGCAGGAGGTGCCGGGAATTATCGTTGCTCCGCAGTCGCGTGGCGGCTGGGATCCCGATAAAGTCATCGAAATTGTGGATTATGTTATCGAACATTACCATGCGGATCCCGACCGTGTTTATGTTTGTGGCATGAGTATGGGCGGCTATGGTACGATGGATGTCGCTGGGAAATATCCGGAAAGGGTAGCTGCGGCCGTGGCGATATGCGGTGGGGGCTCAAGTCAGTATGCATCCAATTTGACGCAGGTGCCCATTTGGCTGCATCATGGTACAGCTGATCGTGCTGTGCCCATTTCGGAATCCAGAAAGATTATGAATGCAATTAAAAAAGAGGATCCGGATGCAAACGTGAGCTTAAATGTCATTAAAGGTGGTACACACGGAAGTGTCGAGCGTCTGTTTCATGATGATGCAATTTACAATTGGATGTTAAAATTTAAGAAAAAGCATAAATCATAGTTTGTATTGCAGATGACAGTTTGAAATCATAAAAAAAGCCTGATGAATTTTCATCAGGCTTTTCTTTTATCCTTCATGGTTCGTGGCAGGCTGTCTTTTTTGAAATTGAGCCATTAGAATATTCGGCTGATGGATCAAATGCGATTTTGCCAGATAGTCCGGATTGTCGGCATAGATAAACAATAAAGTGCCATCTTTGATGGTGTTGATAATCGGGCCTGCAAATTCTCTAGGGACTGCAGGGCAGCCATAGCTTTTTCCCAGTCTGCCTAAGCTCGCGATTGTTCCTGTGCTGCAATAATCAGCACCATGCATCACGACATACCTTGCTTTTGCATTATCATTTATACCTTCTTCAAGACCATTTAATACCAAAGAGTAGCCATTTTCACCATTGTACGTGTTCTCTGTCGTAAAAAATCCCAAAGAGCTTTTTAATGACTCCTGTTGATTTGAAAAGTTTACGGCGTAGTTTTCTCCACTATTTTTTCCGTGCGATACCAGCGTATTGAAAAGTACTTTTTTATGCGCAAGGTCGAGCACCACAAGTCTCTTTTCTGTTGATGCCAATGAAAAGTCGATGACGGTCATGATATCTTTGTTGTGGATTGGAAGCTCTTTTCTGCCTTCCATTGCTTGACGAAACGCTTCGTATTTCAATACTTGGCCTAGATTCATTTCATCATATAAGGAGTCAACTTCGGTGCGTTGACGTTCGACATTAATACGATGTGTACTGTTGGTTTGTTGATCTGTTGTTTTTAATTCTTCTTGTGACGACAATGCGGTGTTAAGTGCCATCAAAAGAAACATAAACGTATTTCCCATTCTTCTCCCTTTTCTGTGTAGATGTTTACAAAATTAATTATTAAAGTTAATACATATTTGATTTACAGAATGTTAAATATTGTTAATCAATAACAATAACCAACGAGGCAAAGTCTTTTGACCGTTTATAGACAAATTGGGCATGAGATGACGCATTTCTGACGCACATATGTGACTTAGGTGTGGTGCCAAGGCTTTCGCTGTATTCGATGATGCTTCCGTTGGGATTGTTAACCGGAACACCGTGTATATATGCTCCCGCCGTGAATCGGGTGGCATAAGGGGCAAATCCACCATACGTTTTGGTGCCATCTTCATAATAGAACATCTTGGATTTATGTTCTTGCACCACAAAAAGTCCCGTTGGAGTTTCTTGGGCGTGCGGAGGCTTGTGCCTGCCGCTTGTTACGGGATTCATGCTCCTGACAAGCCATTCATTTCCTACTTTTTCTAAGGTGCAGATATTTTGGTTTGTAACATCGACGACGTTAATGATCTTAAATTTCACTGTGTCGCTCACCATGCGTAGATATTTTTTTGGAACGGTGTATTTTCCTTCAAATGAGATACCTTCAATCGGAATTCTCGCTAAGCTATCCGGGCCTTGAAGCCTGACAAGCCAGCCATCGCGGCCGTAGCGAACAGCTTTGGCGGTATTGAGATCATACAAGGGGGCAGCTTGATATCGTTCGACATTGAAACTGTCAGAGACGCGTTTGTAGGAGTCACGTTTATAATCCTGTATTGTCGGCGCTTCACCTTTTTCATTTTGATAATTTTGAAGAACCCCATATAGGGAAGGTGTTTGTTGGAAATTTTCTACGAAAGCAAGTCTTTCCTTGATTTTGTCCCATTGAAAGCCGCGGGTGGTATCTTTGTAAGGGTAGCTGTCTTCCAGCGTATATTTCGTATAAAGCAGCTCCTTTTTTATGCTAATGTCCGCAGCGGTGAATACCTTGGGTTTTTCCTCCTGTTTTTTAGGCGAAGGAGCTGTTTTTTGTGGCTTAGCGGCTTCTTTATCAGCTGTTGTGCCTTTCTTGTTTTGCTGACACCCGAGCGTTAGAAATAATATGCTTAATATTAAACAGGTTAATCTTCGATTCATATATGGATTTATAGATTATTGCTTTATTCTTTAAACTTAGATAATTTGTTTATTATTTGCAATTTTATTCGGGCTGAGCGAAAGCAATTTACCCTTAGATTTTTTCTTGTCTGTTTGGTTTCAGTCATCCAATATGTTTTCGATCATTCGTCCTTTAGAATGCGAATTGGAGGAATTGGATTTTTTTACATGATTAATAAAAGGTTAGTTTTGTGGTCTGAAATACTATTATGGATAAAATTGTTATTTGCTCTGCAGCACTGCTTAATCCGGAGGGAGATTTGCTGATGGTCCGAAAAAAAGGATCTTCCTATTTTCAATTGCCTGGCGGAAAAATGGGACCGGGAGAGAATCGAGAGCAAACTTTAGTTCGAGAATTAAAAGAAGAACTTCAATTTGATGTAAGTGAAATAGGGACCAGGTTCATTGGAAGCCATACTACCCAGGCTGTAAATGAGCTAAATACAGTGGTAGAAGGCCATATTTTTTTAATTAATTTGACTGAACGCCGGCCTTTTGCTGCTTACGAAGAATTGGAAGAGGTGGTTTGGATTTCGCGCCATGACTGGAAAAGTTACCGATTGGCACATCTCGCGTCTGAATTTGTGATCCCGAAGTGGCTTTCGGGTGATTTTGATGAATAAGCTGCACATAGTGAACAAATTAAACCTTTGTTTGTTAAAGTTTTATATAAACTAAAAATAAACGAAGATTATGGAAAATCAGCTTTTAAAAGGGGCGCGGGACTTTTTTGATGAGGAGTCCGTTGCTCAAATAGGACAAGTTTTAAATCAGGATAAAGAACAGGTGAAACAGGGCTTGAATGTAACAATTCCAGCTTTGTTTTTGGGCTTAAGCCAGCAGTCCGATCCAAATGGTGGAATTGCTGGGATTTTGGAAAAGGCGAAGCAACATTTCTCTAATTTCGATCTGCAGAGCCTTTTAGGAGGAGCAGATCACACGAATGAGCCTGCAGTACATGGTTCGGCAGAGGAAGGGAAATCTCAGGGGATACTGGGATCTATCTTCGGTGACGGACTGGAGACTGTGTTGACAACCGTTTCCGGATATCTTGGTATTGATGGTCGCTCTATTGAAAAATTAATGAATTTTTCATTGCCGGCAATATTTTCCAGTTTAACCAATAAGGGACAAAATTGGGATTTTACGCATATTGGCCGTTTATTACAGGACAATAAAACAGCTTTTGCGGCCGCTGTCCCGGCGGGATTAGGATTAGGTGCCTTTGGGAAGCTGTTTGATGGTGGGCATTTTTCTGGTATACATCAAACAACTCCCATTACTCCTTCAAATGAGTTGGAAGCGCATAAGGAGCCATTGTCATTACCCAGGGCTGAGGATTCTAGGGCTGCGACCGCGGGAAGTGGTTCTGGTGGCGGCTGGTGGAAAATTTTAGTTGCTTTAATCGTATTGGCCGCACTCTGGTTTCTATTTGGAAAAGGCTGCAGCGGTAGTAAGCAAGAAGGTGCTACTGATACCAGTGTAAATAGCACAAAGGTTGATTCAAGCGCCATGAAAACTGAGGCTGGGGGCAGTGTGGTTGAGCGGGAACGTACGGATGTGGTTTTACCAAATGGCGTCAAACTGGCTGCTTTTAAAGGTGGGATAGAGGATCAGTTAGTTCAATTTTTAAAGTCCGACTATAAATCCCTTGGTGAAGATTCCTTGAAAAATACCTGGTTTGATTTTGATAATCTAAATTTTAAAACGGGTACAGCCGAGGTCTTACCTGAAAGTCAGGTGCAATTGAGTAATCTTGCAGCGATATTAAAGGCTTTTCCTGCCGCAAATATTAAGATTGGAGGATACACCGACAAAACAGGCAATGAGGAATTTAATAAAAAGTTGTCACTTGAACGGGCTATGGCTGTAAAGGATTATTTAGGTAAAGATGGACTTTCCAAACAGGTAACAGGGGCAGAAGGCTATGGCTCACAATTTGCAAAGTATAATGCGGATGCACCTGAAACCGATCGCATATTAGATCGGCACGTTTCTGTGAGTGTTCGGTAGGTAGATCCTGGCGGTACTGTCAATAGGAAATGATAGATGAAAAAACAGAAGAATAGCTGGTCAATAGATAGACCAGCTATTCTTATTTTAGGTGCATGTTTAGAAGCTATAAACACATGCTAATAGAAACTGTCCTGCGGATTTCGTCGGACTGAGGTCATTCTTGATGAACCGTTCGGTATTCCCTTTATCAATTCTGATCTCGGGAATAAATTTGAATCCATGATAACTGTATTCGGCGGTTAATGTGGTTGCGAGGATGTTGGTACTTGGAATTCCGTTTTCCTCTTCTTTATGTGTTTGGAAAAATTCTTCACGCAGTCCCAGTCCAAAATTTTCTGAAAAATGAACCCTTGGGTAAAGTGCTACGCCAGAGTAGCCACCACCGTCTCTCTTTTTATAATTTGTCGCATTTAAACCTAGAAAAAATTTAGGGGTAAAATCATAGTTAGCAACAAGATCAACTAAAGTGCCGGAACTATAATTTGATTTGCCACCTGCGGATGAACCAGTCAGGAAGTTAAGATAGAAGCTGCTTTTATCGTTGGGTGTATAAGCCAGTTGGGAGCCTACATGGGAAACCCCGTTCATATCTTGGTACACATTCCAGTCATTGAATATTCCGACCATTAAAGCCACTTTGTCTGAGAAACTATAGGTAGCTTTTAAACCTGCGTCTTGAAATGGGCCGGCGCCGAATAAGTAGGAAGTCGAATAATGAAAATTGTAAGTAGGCGATATGACCTCGAAGCCTACAAATGTACCCATGAAACCTGCTGTAAGATTCAGTTTTTCGGTTACATCAAAGCCTACATACAGGTTTTGGATATGGAAACTATTTTTGTCATCACCCGCTTGGCCATCGCCATTCATAATTGATCGGTATTGACCCCGGGGACCAAAAGATAATTCTCCGACAAATGATGCTTTTTTAAACTTCTTTTTTACAGCCAGATCCACCATGCCAATAGAGACGGAGTTGTTGTCTTCGGTAAAATAGGTGTTGATATTAGGTTTGTTTTGAAAGTCATATTTCCAATAGGTATCCACTGATCCGGATATTTCTATTCCTTTTTCTTTAGTTTCTTCTTGTGATGTGGCTGTTTTTATTAGAAATACTGATAAAATAATTGTTGTTAGAAGTTTTTTCATGTTTTTTATGGTTTAAGTTTGATTTGTTTGAGGTTTTTGTGATCATTTTTGTTTGGTTTGTCTGTTTTGTACGTGTTTTTGTTAAGTTAATAAGTGGTTTATTGTGGTTTTTGTATTTGTTTTTGTGAAATTATGTAAAAAAAATCATAAAAAATATAATAACATGGTATTTTTTTAACAAAAAGACTTTATATTTGAAAAAATTATAAGGGAAAGTCGGTTTTTGTTTTGTTCTCGTATTTTTTTAACAATTTTATTTAATGTATTGAAACACTAATCAGTTTAAACAAATGAAAAAAATTATTCCACTCATTGTTCTAGTTCTTTTAGGAGTATTGGGACTTGTATTTCCATCCATTGACTTGTCTGACTTAAACAAGGCAGAATTTGATACGGGAGATACGGCCTGGTTGTTAACTTCCTCTGCATTGGTGTTGATTATGACACCTGGGCTTGCCTTTTTTTATGGCGGTATGGTTAGCAAGAAGAATGTAATCTCAACGATGATGCAAAGTTTTATATGTATGTGTTTGATGACCATCCTCTGGGTCATTGTTGGCTTCAGCTTGGCTTTTGGCGATGATATCGGTGGTATTGTTGGTGATCCGCGTACATTTTTTATGATGAAAGGTACATTAGGGAATGTTGCTTGGGGTGCGCTTCCCACTATACCTTTGGTTTTATTTGCCATGTTTCAGCTTAAGTTTGCAATTATAACACCAGCGTTAATCACTGGTGCTTTTGCAGAGCGTATCCGATTCAATTCATTTATGTTATTTATTATTCTGTTCAGCATTTTTATTTATATGCCACTAGCACATGCAACTTGGCACCCTGAAGGGATATTGGCAAAGTTTGGTGTTCTGGATTTTGCTGGTGGTACCGTTGTACACATGTCGGCAGGTTGGGCGGCTTTGGCGGCAGCGATTTATTTAAAAGGCCGTAAAACACAGATTCATAATCCCGCTCGTATAAGCTACGTGATATTGGGTACTGCACTTTTGTGGTTTGGCTGGTTTGGATTTAATGCTGGTTCTGCCGGCGGTGCAAATTCTTTGGCAGCTTACGCTTTTGCGACCACGACTACAGCTTCAGCCATGGCCGCTATGGCTTGGATATTTGTAGATATCATACGCGGAAAGAAACCTTCGGCAATGGGGGCATGTATCGGTGCCGTTGTGGGTTTGGTTGCGATTACACCAGCAGCTGGTTTTGTTAGTATTCCACATGCAATGATCATTGGTTTGGTTGGCGCTTTGGTTAGTAATCTGGTTGTATACCTAAGAAGTAAAACGAGTATCGATGATACATTGGACGTATTCCCTTGCCATGGCGTAGGTGGTATGGTTGGTATGGTGCTTACTGGTGTATTTGCCCATCATAATATTAATCCTATTGTTGCGGACAATGGTTTGTTTTTTGGCGAAACGAAGTTGTTCTTTGTGCACATGGTTGCATTATTTGCAGTATCATTTTTCGCCTTCGTTGGTTCATTGGTTCTCCTGAAGATCACAGATCTTATCGCACCATTGCGCGTCGAAGAAACGGACGAAGAACTTGGTTTGGATGTTTCTCAACATGCTGAAGCTTTGTAAACGAGTCGCGACATAACGCATAGTTTATCCCAAACAATCTACTGTTTAACGGTACATTGTTTGGGATATTTTTTGCATTTTTGTCAGGCCTAGCAGGAAAGTGTACGCTTATACCTTATATCTTTGCTTCTATGCCCTAAAAAAGATTTTCATGACTACTGAGATTAAAGATACTTTGCGTTCTGATTTTGAAAAAATGATGCGCTATTGCCTACAGAAAAATGGTGATTTCGGTTTTAATCTGTTTGGCGACTATGCGGTATCCGTATTGAATTTCTATGTCGGGAGTTCAATTTTGCCGCTCAATGAAAAGCGAGCGGGAGCACTGTTTCTAGCTAATCTCTATAATGCAGGTATCAGAAATGCTATTAGCCCAGAGGATATTGAGGAAATAGCTGATGTCCTTACCCAGGATAAGACATTAAACTACCAGCTATTAGCTCCGATCTTCGACTAATGTTTGGTCCATACAAGATCGCCGGTCTTATAACCACATTGTAGGGCGTAGGTTAAAAATTCATTTCTGATTTTATCCGGAATTTCCGTTTCGCGACCCAAAATCCACATATAGTCTAGATTGTCACCAAAAACGAGTGCGTATTTATAATCCGGCGTTATTTTTACAACATTATACCCACTGTAGAACGGACCAAAGAACGATACTTTAAGTGCGCCTTCATGCGAACCATTGACAAATTTGGCTTTTCCGATAGATTGTTTCCATCGTTCTTTGTCTTCTGAATAGCCCTGGTTATTGACGCGTATTGTACCATTTTTATTTTTGCTGTATTCGGCAGAGACCTGACTTAATCCTCTTTCCCAATGGAAATCGAGCCGGGCGATCTCATACCATTTTCCAAGGTACTTATCTAAATCAAAAGGATCCACGACATCGGGACGGGAGATGACAGGCTTCAAAGCGTTGTAGGCTACCGCTCCAATTGCAGCCGCAGCCAAAAGTAAGAGTGATTTTTTTTTATCTAAGTTCATCTTTCGAATTTGTTTGTTAGTAAAACAACAATTTTGATACCAATAAGGTTTAGACATACCGAGCTATTTTGTTAATTTTGCTGACTTAAAAGTTGTATCAGTGTATTCAAGGGAAGAGATAAAGCAATTAAAACAGGTGTTCTGGACTAAGTTTGGTCAGTTTATGGCTTTACATTTATCTGCAGACGGTGAGAAGGCCAATTGGATTAATTACAAAACAGGCATAAAGCATTTATTCTTCAAAATGGATGCAGATAAAAAAGTGGCCAAAATTGCGATACAATGGTCTCAGTCCGATGCTGGTATCCGAGCTTTAATGGCCGAACAATTTCTTCAATATAAGGCTTTATTACATGATCTTTTGGGTGAAGAATGGATATGGGATATGGACGGCAGGGATGAATATGGCAAGCCTATTTGCCAGATCTATGCATGTCTGGAAGGTTATAGTGTTTTTAAAGAAGAAGATTGGCCTGAGCTGATCTCTTTTTTCAAACCACGGATGATGGCGCTGGATGAGTTTTGGTCCTCCGCAAAATATGCTTTCGATATTTTCAAATAATTAAAATTCAATATATACTAAGATGGACTATTACAAGTTTGAATCGGCGTTTACAATCACTTGTGTGGAGTCAAATGCGTTAGCATGTAAGAGTCTTATCATCATTTAAAACAAACAATCAAATGAAAAAAATGATTAAGGGTTTGCTGGCGGTGGCATTGTGTTTTCAGCTTTCATCGGTATTTGCATGGGGAACTACGGGGCATCGTGTAGTCGCTGAAATTGCGGAACGTCATTTAACTAAAAAGGCTAAAAAGAATATTGGAAAAATCATTGGACAGCAAAAGCTGGCCTACTGGGCCAATTGGGGCGATTTTATCAAGTCAGACCCTAATCCTGAGTTTAAAAAGCTCGGTAATTCACATTTTATAAATTTAAATTCAAATTTACCTTGGGCTGAATTTCAACTGGGGCTGGAAAACTCGGCAGATGAGAATTTATATAAGACCGCGATTCGTATCGAAAAGTCGTTTGCAGATAAGACAGTTCCGATGGATCAACAAAAGCAAAACCTGTATTTTCTGATCCACATTCTGGGCGATGCACACCAGCCCATGCACGTTAGCCGTGCCGAAGACCAGGGTGGGAACAAGATTGAAGTAAGTTGGTTTGGAAAGAAATCCAATATTCACCGTGTTTGGGATAGTGATCTGGTGGATAATGAAAAGTATAGCTATACCGAGTATGCAACTGTTCTGGATGTAAATAATAAGCAAGAGAATGCGCAGCTGGCTGCGGGCGAGCTTTCCAATTGGTTGTACGAATCGAATCAATTGGCTGAAAAGATTTATGCCGATGTAGCGAATAATGCCAACTTGTCTTATTCTTATGTCTATCAAAATAAAGATATCATGGAACAATGCATGCTGAAAGGTGGTTTGCGTCTGGCGAAAGTACTGAACCGGATCTTCGGATAATCAGAGCCGTTAAAGCACGCTTAGAAGGGCGTATCACATGGTGATACGCCTTTTTTTAGTCCTATTCTCCCGTTGTGATCTTCCCGATTTTATACTTAGCTTTAAACAATGTCGTCAGATTATTTGTTTGTCCTGTAATAAAATTGATTTCAATGACTATTCCGCAATTATTTAAAAAAATTGTTCCTTTTGCCAAACCCTACCGTAGACTGATTATTTATACCTTGCTATTGACCGTAGTCGGTTCCTTTGCCGCGCAGATCAATGCTTTTATCTTACGCTATACTGTAGACCAAATTAATGTGCTGATGGTTGCCAAAGAACCGTTGTCCAAAGGCATGTATCTCGTTGGTATGATCAGTATGGTCTTATTGGCGAAGGAAATTATTTATGCATTGGTTCAGTTTGGGCAGAAGTTTTATGGCGAAAAACTCCGGATCTATATTGCCCGTGACTTCTCCCAGTCAATTGTTAACCGTATTTTAACGTATAGGCTGGCCTTCTATACCTCAGCAGATAATGAAAGCGGAAAATTGGCTACCCGGATTGATGCAGGAATTAGTTCATTGACCCGGTTGGTACAGAATTTTTTTATTGATATTCTTCCATTGTTTGCAAACGCAATTATTGCGCTCATCTGCATGTTCTACGCAAATGTATACGTAGGTTTGGTCGGTGTAGCTGTGATTCCTTTGTATCTCTATATCGGTCAGGCTCAAGCGTCAAAATTAACAGGTTTTCGGCGACAGATGCGCAATTATCGGGAATCAAAAAATAACCGGATTATAAGTTTGATCGATTCGATTTTGGTTATTAAATCTTTTGTCCGTGAGCCGGAAGAGGCTAAGCGCCATGAGAAGATCCAATATGAAATGACCGAAAATCAAATGGCAACCCGTAAAACAAGTTTCCTTTACGACAGCATTAAAAATTTTGTTGAACAGATAGCTGTCGTCATGATCATCGTATTGACGGCCTATCTTGTGCTTTCTGGTCAGATTACTATTGGCGCCATTATGTTTCATATCATGTTGTTCAATAACGTCTCGGCGCCTATACGCCAGCTGCACCGTATATATGATGAAGTAAACGATGCTTTGATTTATTCAGAATCCTTTTTTGAGATTTTAGAATCCGATGAGCAGATTGAATCCAAAGGTAATTATAAGCCTGCTCACATACACGGCGATCTGGAATTGAGGCATGTATCTTTTGAATATCCCAATGGTACAGTTGCCCTGAAGAATGTGAGCTTTGCTATTAAACCGAATGAAATAACAGCTTTGGTTGGTTTGAGTGGTGCTGGAAAGAGCACGATTATCAATCTACTGGACAAGTTTTACGAACCTAGTCATGGGCAGATCTTTTTGGATGGCGTAGATCTGGCCAGTTACGATACGGCTTTTCTCCGTCAGCATATCGGAATGGTACTGCAGCGTAACCATATTTTTAAAGGAACTATTTTTGAGAATATCGAATATGGTAAAATGGGCAGCTCGCGGGAAGAGGTTATCGAGGCAGCAAAAAAAGCTTACATTCACGAACAGATCATGGAGCTTCCTAAAGGGTACGATGCCGATGCGCAGTCGTTGTCTGGCGGGCAGCAGCAGCGGATTGCCATCGCCCGTTTGTTTTTGAAAAATCCTCCCATTATCTTTCTCGATGAACCTACAGCTAATCTGGATGCCATTGCGACCGAACAGATCAAAAATAGCTTAGATGCGATCAAAAAAGATCGTACAGTTATCATCGTTTCTCATAGCATATCTCAGATCATTGATTCCAATGCGATTGTGGTCATGGAAAAAGGCCGTGTTGTAGAGAAAGGTCAGCACGAAGATCTTTATGCAAATAAAGGTACCTACTACGATATTTTTTCTGCCATGGCCAACAGTTTGAATTTAAATAAAATAAGCAGGACATTGCAATCCGATGAACGATGAATAAAGCGGTTAGCTTGATCGGCTATGCAGTATCATCCCGATGACCACCATGAGAATACCGAGACAAGAATACATTGTTGGGAGCGCGGCATGCAGAATAAGGATTTCACCGATTAACGTAAAAATAACCTCCATGGCCTGTGTTGCTTCGACTGCGGCAAGGGCCTTATGATCATGATGGACCAGGTCGGTAGCTGTGAAAAACAGCAGTGTTGCTATCACCCCCGAACATAAAGCAACCAGGAATGTCTGGAAGAGCTGACTATCTGTAGGCAGTCCATTTTCTGCATATCCAAACAGACTAAGCACAATCCAAAATGGCATGCTGCATAATGTCATTCCCAGGGTACGCTGAAAAGCATCCAGTTTATTGCCAGAAATTTTCATCATTTTACGGTTGCCTAAGGGATAGGCAATTGCGCCGATTAATACGGGGATGGTTCCTAATAACATGGCCTTCAGGGAAGTCGATCGAGCTTCGGAGATCTGCATGAGCAGGATCCCGCAAAAAATAATAATGGAAAAGAGGAGAGAGGCTTTGGATAAGCCTTTTCGATGTCCTTTTTTTTCGAGCAGGGGCCCAATAAACATCCCGGCAATAATGGTGAATTCGAAGGTGCTCGCAACCAGCCAGGATGGGCCATAATTTGCGCCATACGTAAGCGTCGCATAGAATACTCCGAATCCGATGGTACTCCACAATAGCCATTGAAGCAGATTGGATTTAATTTCTTTGAGTAAACCGACGAGATTTCCTCGAATAGCAACAATAAGGATCAAGATTGGAAGCATCCAGATAAAACGTAAAGAGGCTGTCCATTGCCAGCTTCCACCCGATACAGCCATGATGCGATTGAGAACAAAAGTGCTGGCAAAAAATAAAGCGGCTAAAGTTCCGAGGAGGAGTGCATTATTTTTATTGTTTTTTATTGTAAATTGGACTGGCATACATAAGATGAATAGGATGTAAACTTAACTTTGTGAAAGTAAGCAAATGCCCGTTCAATTGAAAATGAAACAAAAACTAATTGATTTTTATCACGATTTTCTCATTTAAAATTCCTTATTTTGCCTAATCAATAAAACAAGTAGTAAGAAAATTAATCAAGATGATTATACAACCAAGAACTAGAGGTTTTATTTGTTTAACCTCGCATCCACAAGGGGCTGCGCAAAACATTAAAAATCAAATTGAATACGTGAAATCCAAAGGTGAGATCGCGAATGGTCCGAAGAAAGTATTGGTGATCGGTGCTTCTACAGGATTTGGTATTGCATCTCGGATTTCTGCAGCATTTGGTTCTGGAGCTGCTACAATCGGTGTATTTTTTGAAAAACCTGCAGCAGAAGGCAAGCCAGGAACTGCTGGATGGTACAACTCCGCAGCTTTTGAAAAAGAAGCCCATGAAGCGGGATTATATGCCAAAAGTATTAATGGTGATGCGTTTTCCGACGAAGTGAAAAAACAAACCATTGAGCTTATTAAAAAAGATTTGGGACAGGTTGATTTAGTGGTTTATAGTTTGGCCTCACCGCGTCGTACGCATCCAAAGACTGGCGTGGCACACGCTTCTGTTTTGAAACCAATACACGAACCGTTTACCAATAAAACTGTAGATTTTCATACCGGTGTAATTTCAGATATTACCATTCAGCCGGTAGAAAATGAAGAGGATATTGCAAATACGGTAGCTGTAATGGGTGGAGAGGATTGGAAATTTTGGATCGAAGATCTGAAAGCTGCTGGTGTATTGGCCGATGGCGCTAAAACAGTTGCTTATTCTTATATAGGCCCTGAGCTTACTTATCCGATTTATCGTAATGGTACTATTGGTCGTGCTAAAGATGATTTAGAAGGAACGGTGCCTGCGATAAACGCTATTTTGAGCGATATTCATGGTGTATCTTATGTATCTGTTAATAAAGCCTTGGTTACACAATCGAGTTCTGCTATTCCTGTGGTTCCTTTATACATTTCTCTATTGTATAAAGTAATGAAAGAGAAAGGAATTCATGAAGGTACAATCGAACAAATGCAACGTTTGTTTGCTGAGCGTCTCTATACAGCCGACGGAAAGGTATTGCTTGACGATAAAGGTCGTATCCGTGTGGACGATTTAGAAATGCGTGAAGATGTTCAAGCTGAAGTTGCAGCGTTGTGGGAAAAAGCGACAACCGAAAACTTAGCTGAAATTTCAGATATTGAAGGTTACCGTAATGAGTTTTTCAATTTATTCGGTTTCAATTTTGATGGCATCGACTACAATGCGGATACCAATGAAGTTGTTGGTGTACCTAGTATTGAAGGCTAACATAAAGGAGTTAACTACAACAAAGAGCGGCAGTGTATACACTGCCGCTCTTTGTTGTATTAAACGATTTGACAAGTCCCTATTTCTATTGCAGTGGACTATTTTGCCAGCGCTTTCCGTTTATTATAAAGAATATTTCCAACGACAGCAAAACCGATAGAAACCATTATGGTGCTAAAAGGGTATATAGCTGTCATACCCATGTTATTGGCAACAAATCCGATTAAAGGTCCTGTGATACCTAGGGATATGTCGATAAATAAACCATATGCTGCTAAAGCAGCACCCTGTTGATTTTGATCAACCCTTTTGATTGCTTCCACACCGAGTGCCGGAAATACCAGAGAGAAGCCAAGGCCTGTTAAAGCGGCCCCCAAGAGTGTCCATAGGGGATGGATAGCAGTCGCGATAACCATCAGGCCCAGTGTTTCAACGAAGAGACTTACCAAGGCAACTTTCAGTCCCCCATATTGGTCAATGACCTTATTGAATACTAAGCGTGTCAAAATAAAGAAGATCCCAAATACGGTTAAACAAGCCGCGCCATTCTGCCAGTTGAAGTGCTCATAATAAAGGGTCATAAAAGTGGAAATGCTTCCAAATCCAAGCCCACCTAAAGCGAGGCAGATTCCAAAAGGAGCTACTAAAAGCAGCACACGTTTAAAACTTACTGTTTCAGTTTTTTCACGACTTACCCGATAAGGTGTTTTTGAGCGGCAGTATAGGTAGCCGAGTATGCCGACAGCAATTGTCAGAAAAGCTAAGGTTTCATAGCTGACATGGTCTACCATCAATACACCTAATGGAGCTCCGATAGCTAATGCTCCATAACTGGCTATCCCATTGAAAGAGATTGCCTTGGCCGCGTGTTCATCCCCCAGCTCCATCAATGCCCAGTTTATAGGACTGGCACCGACGAGGCCTTCGCCGATTCCGGTCAGTAATCGGGTAATCAGCAGGAGGCCCAAACTTATAAAGGGCAGAGACTTGAATAAAAATACGAGGAGGAGAAGCAGGCCCGATAATGCAAAAAATAACATGCTGCGTAAAACAGAGACCTTGGGCCCCTTGGTGTCAACAATTTTTCCGGCATAACCGCGGAGCATAAATGTCGCAATATATTGAACGCTGATGACCAGGCCAGCAATGATGGTGTTAAATCCTAAGGTCTGGTGGATAAAAATGGGGAGGGTTGCAAGCGATAGGCCGATCGTGAAATAACCAAGGAAAGTTAAAGATACATAGCCTAAAATCTTTTGATTGACCTCCCGAAGAGAAACTGTCATTTTAAAAAATTTTAGGCAAAATTACGTCTTTAGGCTTGTTTTTTGAAATAAAATCAATAGACTACTGTCTCTTTAATATCACAATTATTTTTTAACCACTCCTGATCAAATTGTTTTGGTGAAATCTTTTTGCCTTGATAGATGTAATAAATCTTTTCGGTTTCTCCCTTTACCGGAGGGCCGGGTATTTTGTTGACAATTTTCTCTTCGGGACAGTCTTGTATCAGGGCCTGATCCTTCAGTTGGTTGGTTTTACAGGAAACAAATGCCGTTACAGCAATGAAAAGGTATATTACTTTGTTCATGAGTTTAGTTTTAATAAAATAGCTAACGTAGCGGCAGGAGGGATCGCGACATTAATTTATACTTAGGGCACAACTTTTTTATCCAAAAATTGTTTTATGAATGGTGGCAGGGGAACTTTGTCACAAAAGCTGAATGGATAAAAATTAAAATTGATAACAGATAATAAAATCATGAGAAGAAAAGCAACTGCCCAATGGAATGGCAATCTTAAAGAGGGGAAAGGTAGCCTGACTACCGATAGTACAGCGTTGGATCATACGCAATATTCATTTTCGACCCGCTTTGAAAACGGTGTCGGAACAAATCCAGAAGAATTACTGGCGGCAGCACATGCTGGCTGTTTTACCATGCAGCTGAGCGCCTTCCTGTCTGAGGCAGGCTTTGTTCCCGATGAGTTGACGACCGTATCAACAATCGTTTTTGAAAATGGTTCAATAGTTCGATCTGAACTTGAACTAAAAGCTAGTGTCCCTACAATCAGTGAATCTGAATTCCAGACAATAGCGAATAAGGCAAAAGAAAATTGTCCCGTTAGCAAGGCATTTAGCTTCGAAAAAACGCTGCAAGCTACTTTGCTGTAATATTAAAGCCTCTTTAAAGAACAAAAAAACCGATTTTTTTTATTAAAAGGATAAAAAGCTGTTATTTTGAGGATGAAATAAATAATTGGCATTTTAGCAATTTAATCAATTTGGTTTTGGTTCAGAAAAAGAAAAATAAAGCAAATTCAGGCGCACTTCTGGAAAGGAATCGCGAAGCAGGAAGAATATTTTTGGAGGAAAATGCGCACAAGGAGGGCGTGGTGGTTTGTGCATCAGGTTTGCAGTATAAGGTATTAACGCCGGGAGCTGGTAAGATTCCAAAAAAATCTTCCAAGGTAATCTGCCATTATAAAGGCGAGCTTTTGGATGGAACGGTGTTCGACAGTTCCTACAAACGCAAACGTCCCGAAACTTTTTATATTAATGAACTCATTATCGGTTGGCAAGAGGCTATTTCGAAAATGCCTGTTGGATCAATTTGGGAAGTATGTCTGCCGCCGAATTTAGCGTATGGAAAAGAAGAGTTGCTTCCCAGAAAAGGTGGCGAATGCACATTGATCTTTCAGATTGAGTTAATCGCAATTTTATCCTAGTTTAAAGGGGCAGCAAAAAGAAAAAGCCCGCATAACTTGTTATGCGGGCTTTTCGTTTCTTGAAGAAGTCGATTATTCTACTTCTTTGATTTTTGCATTGATTTCAGCGGTTTTAGCTTCATCTTGCATAAAGATATAGTAGTTCTTTAAGTTAGTTAAAGCGTCTACATTTTTTGGCTGTAAAGAAACCGCTTTCTCTAGGTAAGGAAGTACTGGTTTCAATTCTGCTTTAATTTTATTTAATTCTGCGTCATATTGAGCTTGCGTCAATTTTCTGTTGTTATTGACAACATTTAATTTTTCACGCGTTTTGTTCATCAAAGTGATCGCCAAGTTGGTATTTGCTTCGAAAAAGTTAGGATCGATTTCCAATGCTTTTTTATAAGCTGCAACAGCTGCGTCTTCATTTTTTGCAGATGATTGTGCAATACCTAAATAATAATTTAAGCTCTTATTATTTGGATCTTTTGCTAATTGCGCAGTAATGGCATCAATTGTTTCTTTTTCATGACCTGTAATCAAATTCAATTCAATGTTTTGAGTCATTGCTGCATTATCATCCGGATATGCTTCAGCTGCTTTTTTTGCATATTCAAGCGCTGATGTGGTATCTTGCATAGAAAGGTACAATTTTGGCAGATCGACCATAATTGTTTTATGCGAAGAGAAATCTTTTCTTGGGATTAGTTCCTTGTAACGCTCGATCGCATTTTTATAATCTTTGTTAGACAATGCTGCAACACCGCTATAATAAGTAACCAATGTATCACCAGGAAGATATGTCAATGCTTTTGTAAAAGAACTGTATGAATCGGCATATTTTTGAGCTTGATATTCTTCAGCACCTAAATTGAAGTTATATTGTCCCAAGATTTGTTCTGCTACAGTAATATTCGCTTTATTAGCACCATCTGTATCCAGCTGTTTTGCTTTAGCAATTCCATCTTCAGCTAATTTTGCTAATTCGGATGATTTATCTATCGTTGATAGGTTTGCATTTACTAAGGCATATACGGTCCATGCTTCAGCGTTATCTTTTGTTTTGTCATTGATAACAGCAGCATCAATAGCTTCTTTTGCTGATTTCAGATTTGGGATACCCAATTGAACTGTGCCAGCATCTTTCAATTCTTGAAATTTAGCCAGGCCAGTTTTTGCTTTTTTGATATTACCGGTTTGCGCAAAAGAAACTGAGGTAGATACAGTACCTATTGCTGCTAATAATAATAGAGATTTTAAATTCATATCTATTTAACTGTTAATTGATTCAATAATAAATTCACTCTGTCTAATTGTGATGCATCATCAATAAGCGTATAATATTTTGCTAAAGCTTTAAGTGCATTGACATCGTAGGGTTTTATTTCATTCGCTTTCAACAGATATTCGATCGTTAATTCTTGTATATCTTGATTGGAAGGCTCCTTCAATAAAGTCTCCAGATTGATTAAACCTAATGCCAGATTAGATTCATAATTATTTGGATCTAGACGCAATACATTGTTATAGTACTCTTTCGCTTTTTTGACGTCATTCGCATTTTCATAGGAATAACCTGCAATATAATTTAATTCGACATTTTCAGGCTCCAGGCGTATCGCATCGGCAATTACGTTTAAGATCGCATCATACGAATGATTTGCCGAATACACATCAATTAATCTGAAAAGTATCTGTTTATTTTCAGGAAATATAGCATGTCCTTTTTCAAGAACGTTTAAGACATCCTGTTTAGTACCTCCAAGTGTATAAATATGTGCTAATTCGAGAAAGTAATTTGGCTTAGGCTGTTCGCCTTTAATGAGCTCATCATAATATTTGATTGAGTTCATATAATCTTTATTCTTACCGGCGAGTACAGCCAGATTATATTTTAGATCATTATTTTTAAAACCCAGTGAGTCTATGCGGAGATAGGATTTATAGGCTTTGTCAAATTTACCATCCTTTAAAGCCAATCCGCCTTGATAGGAGATGGCTCCAGCAAGGTTTTGACGAATATAGTCCATCTCCGCAGGAAAGTTTCGACGGGCTTTTTTTGCATCCAACAGCTTGAGCGACTTAATAGACACGTCAATAGGGTCCATTTTGTATTGCTGTTTTCTTGTTGAATCTGCAACTGCTAAGGAGCTATATACCAGGGCTCTTAAAAGATTGTTATTCACTGAAGCTGAATCCTTTTTAGATTGAAAAGCAGCATCGGCGAATTTTCGCGCATTTTCAAGATTTTTAAAATCGCCAGTTTTGGTATATAAAGCAAAACTGTTGCTACCCTCTTTCAAATTAGATTGGGCAGCAACAGTTAAACTACTTGCAGATATTAACAATGATATCAGTAAGTTTTTCATTAGACTATTTATTCTTCGTTTGATTCCGTGTTTTCTTCAGAAGTCGAATCATCGTTGTCTGTAGAGCCTTCGACAAGATCAGACTCCTCTTCAGATTCTTCTTCACGATCGACTTTTGTAATAGAAGCGATCTCGTCGTTATCTTTTAGATTAATGAGTCTTACACCTTGTGTTGCACGTCCCATTACTCTCAATTCTTCTACAGCAATACGGATAACAATACCAGACTTGTTAATGATCATTAAATCTTCGTTGTCTGTAACGCCTTTTATCGCAACGAGTTCGCCTGTCTTATCGGTGACATTGATTGTTTTCACACCCTTACCACCACGATTAGTTACGCGATAATCCTCGATATCTGTACGTTTTCCATATCCTTTTTCAGAAACGACCAACACGGTAGTTTCTGAATCATTCACACTAATCATGCCAATCACTTCGTCACTTTCAGTCCCTAAGGTGATACCACGTACCCCTGTTGCTGTTCTGCCCATTGGACGAACCGTAGATTCATTGAAACGAATTGCTCGACCAGAACGGAGAGCCATGACAATTTCACTGCTTCCAGTAGTCAAACAAGCCTCAATTAATTGATCGCCATCATTAATATTGATCGCATTGATACCGTTTGCTCTTGGACGGGAATAGGCCTCTAATGACGTTTTCTTAATCGTACCTTTTTTGGTACACATAATAATGAAGTTGTTTTCAAGATATTCTTGATCTTTCAAGTTCTTCACTAAGATGAAGGCCTTTATTTTTTCTTCTTTTGGAACATTGATGATGTTTTGAAGTGCCCGTCCGCGTGAGGTACGGCTTCCTTCAGGGATTTCAAATGCTCGTAACCAGAAGCAACGGCCAGCTTCCGTAAATAGCAGCATATAGTTGTGCGCTGAAGCTGTGATGATATGTTCCGTAAAATCTTCTTCACGTGTATTTGTACCAATTGATCCACGGCCACCGCGACCTTGACGTTTGTATTCAGATAACGGCGTACGTTTTACGTAGCTATTGTGGGAGATTGTGATCACGATTTCTTCATCATCAATAAAATCCTCCATACGCATATCTTCCGCAGAGTGGACGATTTGCGATCTACGTTCATCACCAAATTTTTCTTTGATCTCAATCAACTCATCCTTGATGATCTTCATACGAAGTTCTTCATCTGCCAATACAGATTTCAAATAGTCAATTGTTTTCATTAATTCAGCATACTCTTCTTTGATCTTATCACGTTCCAGTCCAGTTAAACGGCGCAAAGTCATATCGAGGATCGCACGGGCTTGAAGATCGGACAAACCAAATTGTTCCATTAAGCCAACACGTGCATCTTCTGGTGTATCCGAATTACGGATTAACTTGATCACTTCATCCAAATGGTCTAGTGCAATCAAATACCCCTCTAAAATATGGGCACGTTTTTCAGCCTCTGCGAGTTCGTAACGTGTACGTCTGACAATGACATCGTGTCTATGTTCTACAAACTCATGAATCATATCTTTCAGATTCATCAGAACAGGCCTTCCTTTAACTAGTGCAATGTTATTGACTGAAAAAGAGGTTTGTAGTGCAGTGTATTTAAATAGATTGTTTAGAACAACATTGGCATTGGCATCGCGTTTGATATCGTATACAACACGCATACCTGTACGATCCGATTCATCACGGATGGCAGAAATGCCCTCCAGTTTCTTTTCGTTGACCAACTCGGCTGTACGCTCGATCATATTGGCCTTATTCACCTGATAAGGAATCTCCGTAACGATAATCTGCTCTTTTCCAGACTTGGTTGTTTCGATTTCAGCCTTAGCACGCATCACGATACGGCCACGGCCTGTATTGCAGGCATCCTGTACCCCAGCATAACCATAGATCAATGCACCGGTAGGGAAGTCTGGACCTTTGATATGCTGCATGAGTTCAGCAACTTCGATATCACGGTTGTCAATAAAAGCGATTGTACCATCAATAACCTCAGAAAGGTTATGCGGAGCCATATTTGTCGCCATACCTACGGCAATACCGGATGCTCCGTTGACAAGGAGATTAGGAATACGGGTAGGTAATACCGTTGGTTCTTGCAGGGAATCGTCAAAGTTATTTTGGAAATCAACAGTATCTTTGTTGATGTCGGATAGCATTTCTTCAGCAATTTTCTTTAATCTTGCCTCTGTATAACGCATCGCCGCAGGAGGATCTCCATCAATGGAACCGTAGTTACCTTGACCATCTACCAACGGATAGCGTAAACTCCAATCTTGAGCCATACGGACCATGGTGTCATAAACGGATGAATCACCATGTGGGTGATATTTACCTAATACGTCACCAACGATACGGGCAGACTTCTTATACGGCTTGCCACTGGTAACCCCTAAGTCCAGCATACCATAAAGAACACGTCTGTGTACTGGTTTCATACCATCACGTGCATCAGGAAGCGCCCTTGATACAATGACAGACATGGAGTAGTCAATGTACGCAGACTTCATCTGATCCTCGATATTGATTGGGATAATCCGGTCGTTTGCCGGAACAAGATTGTTGTCGTTTTCTGTTTCTTCAGCCATATGAATTTGGTTTCAATAAAACTAGTAGACAAGCCCCTTAAATTGGCTTGTCACGCATGCGAAGTTACAAAAATTTAACCTCAAAAGCGAATGATTCAAGCCCTAATATACACAAAAAAGACAATCTTTTATGGATTGTCTTGGTACTTATGGAGTAGGGTATTTATTTCATTTTCTTAAAGCGCAAACGTATGGAGTTGCCGATCACAACGAGGTCTGAAAAGGCCATGCTTAGGGCTGCTAACATCGGTCCAAGAAATCCAGTGGCGGCAAGCGGTATAGCAACAATATTGTATGCAAAAGCCCAAAATAAATTTTGTTTGATAGTCAATAAGGTATGATTGCCAATCTTTAGCAGCTTTTCGATCGAGCGCAGATCGTTGTTTAACAAAACAACCTTTGCTGACTGGATAGCGATGTGCGTTGAGTCTCCAAGCGAAATACCTACATCCGCAGCGGTAAGTGCCGGAGCGTCGTTGATGCCATCACCCACCATTGCGGTAGGGCCATTCTTTTTGAGCTTGAACAAGATTTCTAGTTTTTCTTCTGGCGATTTGTCCCAATAGACATCTGCAATGCCAAGTTTTTGAGCGGTTCGCTCGCATTTACTCTGTCTGTCTCCACTTAAAAGAATAGGACGTATGCCTTTGTCTTTCAGGTATTGTATGAGTTCCCTTGCATAAGGTTTAATCTGATCTTCCAGCACAATGCCAGCAATGACAACGCCATTGATGGTTAAAGTAAGGTCATAACGGTTAGAGTAATCTTTTTCGCCAAGTTTGGCATTGCAAATGGAATAGCTGTTTCCGTTTGTATCTGTTGCAAATATTCCTTTCCCTCGTACTTCGTTGACTTCCTGGAAGATAATGCGGTAAGACTTGATTTCTTTGAGTTGTTTCCGGATTGATTTCGCAATCGGATGACTCGAATAGCTTTCAAGCTGCGCTATGATAGATTCTACCTGGGATTGTTCGATACCGAATGTCTGAATCGCCTTGATATTGAAATCTCCTGTGGTTAAGGTGCCTGTTTTGTCGAACACCATCTGCTTGAGGTCTGACATTTCCTCAATTGTGCTTCCGCCTTTGATCAATATCCCTTTTTTTGCTGCCCTTCCCAAACCAACCATAACAGCTGTTGGCGTCGCTAATCCCATCGCACATGGGCAAGATACAACAAGTGTTGCTATGGCATTCATTAACGATTGCTGCAAGGGTAATTGGGCAATAAAATATGTAATGAAAAAGGTGAAAAACGAGATCGTGACGACAATGGGAACAAAATAAGCAGCTACCTTATCGCCGAATTTCTGGATAGGTGGTTTTTTGCTCTGCGCATCCTTAATTAGCTGGATAATTTGATACAGTACACTTTTTGATCCAACTTTCGTAGCAACAATTCGGATGTTGCCTTCCGTCAGAAGGGTACCGCCGATGACGGAGCTATATTTTACTTTTTCTACAGGCACACTTTCTCCGGTTAACATCGATTCGTCCACCCAAGCCTGTCCTTCCAAAATATCGCCATCAGCAGGTATCTGATTTCCAGAATTTACCTTTAAAATGTCACCTGATTTAATTTCTCGAGCTAGTATTTCTACTTCTTGGTCGTCTTCAATTTTAATAGCAGGTAGATCTTGATATTTAACCAACTCTTTGATTGCTGATGTGGTTTTGGTGACAGCTCTTTTTTCCAGAACATTCCCCAAGAAGACCAGTGTAATAATTGTCGCACATGTTTCATAGAACTGATAATCATGTCCAAGATGATAGTAAGTTCCGATCAGGCTATAGATAAATGCGGCTGTAGATCCAATTAAGATGAGCACATCCATATTGGGCATTTTATTCCAGATGGAGCGAAACGCACTGACTCCAAAATAAGAAAAACCAATCAGGTAAACTGGGGCACATAGCGCAAGCTGGATATAGGGATCATGCAGGACGTATAAGTCCGTAAACATGTGGCTCCATAAGGGTATGGTAAAGATGAGGCAGCAAAGGAACTTAAATTCAATAGATTTCCAAAAGCTAGGCTTCTTATCCTTGTCCCCAATTACTTTATAACCCAAAGACTCGATACCTTTGACTAGCACAGGGATTTGTTCCGGGGGGATCTCCGAAAATTTCACCTCATCTGAGGCAAAATCGACGTAGATATCTTTGGCTCCGTTGTTTTCTAGGTATTGGTGAATTGAAATAGCACAATTTGCACAGTGCATTCCGCTTACGTTAAGTTCAGTTTGCACGTTCGAGTCCTTCATTTAATAGCATGTAATATCTTTAGACAAAGATAGGTATTTCCTGATAATGCTTTTTACGTAAAGTAAAATTGTTTAGTTTAGCAAGCCTGTTTGTAGCCATTTTATATTAAATATCACGAATAGCGAATAGGAGAACATTAAATTTGATTAGATAAAGAGCTTAAGCTTGTGTAAAATATGACAAAACCAATTTCAATTTCATTTATTGTACGGATAATACTATTGATTGCATTAACAGCATCCTTTGTTCAATTTGAAACCTTTTATCAGCAGCGCGAGATCATCCGAAATATGGCATACGGCTTAAACACTTTTCTTACAGCCAGTGTCTTGATCTCAATTGGTCATTTTATCCTTGTCAAATTATACAATAGCAGAAACGAGCAACAGGTTGTCCGCGGAAATTTTGTACTGGGCATTACCCGCGTAGCTACCGTAGGGAATGTCTTTTTCATTATTGTCAGTCTCATGATAGCTGTGGGCATTAATCCAAAGGATTTTATCACCAGCATGACAATAGTTGCTATGGCTATTGCCGTGATTTTTAGAGAATATATCACGAATATGATATCCGGTTTAATTATTATGTTTTCGGATCAGTTCTCCGTGGGAGATCGCATAAAAATAGGTGAATATCAGGGGAAAATTGTGGATATCACACTGGCCAATCTTGTGGTTCGGGATGAAGATGATGATGCCGTAATGATTCCAAACAACTTGGTGTTTACGGCGACCTTAGTGAATAAGACCTCGCAAAAGTCGAATAAAATTGTCGTGAAGTTTGAAATGCCTATTGATCACTCCGTTGCTGTGACAGAATTGGAGCAGTATTTAAGCCCATTACTCCAAAAAAATCCAAATTTAGATCACTCCCAGGGATTTACGGTTAAAGTTGCCGATGTTGCAAAAGATTATATCAAGTATAAAGTGGAGATAAGCACGATTTCTTCCAGTAACAAAATTCATCAGCAAGTGCAGAGTACGATATTAAATGAGGTTTTGCAGTTTACGCGAGCAAGGGGTTAAATCTTTCTTACTTTTACATTTTTAACAAAATGGTGGCTTCCTTTTTCAAGAATAAGATCGGCTCGATACCTCGTCGGCAAGATATTCTTGATTAAGTTGGGTTTATTGATCTCATTCCAGATATTTACAGCCATAGCCTGGCTTTCGTCAGCGGTCATATTTGCATATTTATGGAAAAAAGAAGCTGAATTCTGAAAAGCTGTTGCACGGAGTGACTCAAATCGATTGGTATACCATTCAATCAGGTTTTTTTCACTGGCATGTACATAAATGGAATAATCAAAAAAATCGGAGACGAATACACTGTGTCCTTTCCGTGGCCGCTGAGAATTCACCTGTAAGACATTAATCCCTTCTACGATTAGAATATCTGGCTGTTCGATCACTTGTTGCTGCTCGTCGGGTAATACGTCGTATACCAAGTGGCTGTATACCGGAACGGAGATTTTTGGAGCACCTGATTTTACGGCTGAAAGAAAATGGATCAATCTTTTGGCATCATAACTTTCAGGAAAGCCTTTTCGGTTTAGAATACCACGTTCGATAAGCTGTTGATTCGGGTAAAGAAAGCCATCTGTCGTCACCAAATCGACCTTCGGTTTGGATGGGAGCAGACTCAGTACACGTTGCAATACCCTGGCTGTGGTACTTTTTCCTACAGCAACCGAACCTGCAATCCCAATGATATAGGGCAGTTTGCTTTCTTCCTTTCCAAAGAAGCGGTTTGTCCGTTGATGAAGGCTTTGAAAACGATCGATATGAATTTCGAGTAAGTGACTTAGTGGGAAATAGACTTCTTCGATTTCCTGATTTGTCAATGGCTCGTTCAGGGCATGCAGATTTTCGAGATCTTCGACACTGAAGTTGTGCAATATTTTTCCATTTAGATTTTTCCAGTCTTCCCGTCTGATCGATCTAAAAGGCGAGTCTATTGCTATTTGTGGATCCAATTGCATCGTTTGCTTTATTTTTATTTCAAGTATCTGTATTCCTCTGGGACAAGCAAACCTTTACGCGTCGGTTATAACGATTATTAAAGGTCTTTTTTGCGCGGACAAATATAAATAGTGTTGTCCGTTATCCCAAGAAACATTACAAATGATTTGAAGTTATTACAATAGGATTTGATAATATCTTGTGCACAGGGCATTTCTCAGCAATTTTAAAGAGCCGCTGTTTTTGAATATCATCTAAATCCCCTTTAAAACTTAGGAAGCATTGGATATAGGTCGTTTGCTGCTGTTCACTTTGCTGCACCTCATGTGTCAAGCGTACCACCACTTCTTCCAGGGGCCAGTTTTTGCGGTCCGCATACATTTTTACTGTAATTGCTTTACAGCTGCCTAAAGAAGAAAGCAATAAGGGAGTAGGATTTATGCCTTCATCCTTGCCGCCTAGATCCTCCGGCTCATCAACAATTATTTGATGTTTACCGTATTGTACCGTCGTAGTATAAGGTGTTTTTCCTATTGAAACGATTACTTCATTGTCCATGGTCTGTTTAAATTATTCGGTAATATCTTCCAATAATCCTTCAATGATGAGGCTTCCCGTAGCCGGATTTGTCGCTAATGGTACATTGTAAAGATCACACACGCGCATAAGCATTTGGATGTCCGGTTCATGGGCATGTTTTCCCAGTGGGTCGCGAAAGAAAATAATACCATCTACTTTTCTTTCGGCCGCTAAAGCCGCGATCTGTGCATCTCCGCCCATTGGTCCACTCAATTTCAATTCGACGGGTAAACCTGTCTGTCTGACATAAGAGCCTGTTGTACCTGTGGCAATGATATTGGCGCGTTCCAATAATTCTTGGTGGTCTTTGACAAAGGCAACCATTTCAGGTTTTTTGCCGTCGTGGGCTATGAGTGCAATTGTTTTTTTCATCACGATATAATATTTGTAAATACCTTGGCACTGTTATAAACGCAGGCCTTTTCTGCAATATATGTATGTTATTTAAAGAATATGTAGGAGATAATAATTGCTGCAATAACACCTGCCAATTCCGCTAATAATGCACAGGGCAATGCATGCCTAGTACGTTTGATACCCACTGCTCCAAAATACACTGCGAGGACATAAAAGGTAGTTTCTGTCGATCCCTGAATTACACAGGCAACGCGTGCCGCGAAGTCCATCGGACCTTTTGCATTCATCAGATCAACCATTAATCCACGCGCACCCGAACCGCTAAGTGGTTTCATAAAAGCTACAGGCAAAGCGTCTACAAAGGAGGTGTCTAAACCGCAGAGTGCGATTCCCTTGGATATACCAGCGACCATATAATCCATTGTGCCGGAGGCTCTAAATACCGCAATACCGACCAGCATAGCGACGAGGTAAGGGATTATTTTTACAGAGACTTCGAAACCCTCTTTGGCGCCTTCGATAAAAGAGTCGTACACATTTACCTTACGTAAAAGAGCCAAACCTATGAATGAGGTGAATAAACTAAATAAAATAACGTTACCGAATACCTTGCTGAATATTTCAATTTCGGCCTGCTGCAATCCCGAGAAGTAAAAAAGCAGTCCACCAATAAATAATCCCATTGCACCTAGATATCCTAGAATTACACGGTTAAACAGATTGATTTTTTGATAGATGGAAACAAGGATTAAGGCAACCAATGTAGAAAAGAACGTCGCTATTAGAATTGGCAGAAATACGTCTGAGGGGTCTGGTGCACCAGCTTCCTTTCGATAGGCCATTATGGAAATAGGCAAGAGGGTTAAGCTGGAAGCATTGAGCACAATAAACATGATTTGTGCATTGGTCGCGGTTTCCTTATCTGGATTAAGCTCCTGGAGTTCTTTCATGGCTTTGAGTCCCAATGGGGTCGCGGCGTTATCCAGGCCCAGTGCATTAGCTGAGAAATTCATCAGAATAGAGCCGAGCGCGGGGTGGTTTTTGGGAATCTCTGGGAATAATTTATGGAAAAAAGGACCTACGATTTTTGCAAAAATATTGATCATACCACCTTTTTCACCAATTTTCATAATCCCAAGCGCAAAACTCATCATGCCGATCAGCCCTAAAGAGATTTCTGCCCCGGTTTTTGCGCTGTCAAAGATTGAATTTACAATTTGTTGGAAGATTTCTGTATCTCCGAAAAAGATTAGTTTTACAAGGGCTACGGCAAATGTGATTAAGAAAAATGCAACCCAAACGTAGTTTAATGCCATATAGATTTAAAATATGCGTAAAAGTAATCTTTTAGAACTTATCCATCAACTTGCTCCATGGATTTTTCTTCTTATTCTGATTCTTTTCCTTAATTAAATGTGCAACGATATAATCTAGTGTATCCTCATGCTCGCTGATCATTTTATCCGATAAGGAGATGAGCTTCTGTATATTATTGGGGGAAGCCGCATCGAGTGAAGCATTGATACTGGAAAGGTTAGCCGGTTCTATGCGTAGATAATTTTGCTGCTTGCCATTATTTTGAAACAGTTGCCGAATAAAGAACTCTGTACTTTCTGACGATGCACTCGTCATGATGTCGACCAAAGCCGGACCGATCTGAATGGCGAGTTTTTTCTTGAAATGTTCATAATTATAAGCCGTTTTTGACATACCGGTACCCAAAGACACCATAAACATATCGTTTATCTGTGTGCTGTTAAATGCCTTTAATACTTCAAGTAAACCGCATATCGAAGGGTTCTGTGCGAATACACCGCCATCAATCAAAGGGTATCTCGTTTTTGAAAGTGAATAGATCTCAGCAACAGGAAAAAAAGTTGGTGCTGCCGAAGTTGCCTTGCAGACATCTTTGAGGTAGAAATCCCGCGCTTCGCCATGGGTAATTGCTTTTTGCTGTCTGAAAAAGTGATTTTTTCGTAATTCGATGTTGTAAGCAGTAATAATACAGGGCTTGATCAGGTGGCTCAGTCGTGCATTCTGGAAGTATTGGTCCAGCACATTCGACAAGGGGTTGGACGAATAGAGTTCACTGACCAGCCCAAATCCACTCAGAAAACGTCGCCATTTGGAGGCCGTGAAGATTTCAGTTCCATGATTGACAAATAAGTTTAACGCATCCCGGGCAGAAATTTGGGATGGGAGGGATTGCCTTCTTCTGGATATAAAAGAATACTTGTCAGAATTCCACCGCTACTTGTGCCCGCAATAAAGTCAAAATAGGAGGCAATTCGTGCATTGGGATCCATGGTCTGCTTTTGTAATTTCTCTTCCAAAGCCACAAGAACCATGGCCGGAATGATACCGCGGATACCACCACCGTCAAGCGCAAGAATATTCTTCATATGCTGAAAGCTGATTTAGTTTGTAATATGTAAATATAATAAATGTCTACAATTGGCAGGAGTCATATATTGGTGACAATTGGATAGAGCTATGATTTGCAATTCGACAGCTAGCTGCAAATACGTTTAAACAAAAAAAGCTGTCTCAGATTTTACTGAGACAGCTTTTTTTATCTAGTGTCGATGCCGATTTAATTGAACCAAGCCAATACTTCGTCTTTGGTTGGCATGTTGATATCTAACTTCAATTTTTTACGCATACCACCAAGGTCATTAAAAACCTTGTTCGGATTTGCTTCTTTTAAAGTTTCAATCGTTGTGAAGCCCATTTTTTGTAAGGCAGGAACCCATGCAGCTGGAATGCCTTGTTCTTCATAATCTTTTACTTCCGCTACTTTAGCGACTTTTTCAGGTCTCATTTGCGGGAAGAAAAGAACTTCCTGAATCGAGGCAGTATCTGTCAGGAACATGATTAAACGATCCATTCCGATACCAAGGCCCGACGTTGGTGGCATACCATATTCCAATGCGCGTAGGAAATCCTGATCGATAAACATCGCTTCGTCGTCACCCTTTTCAGAAAGGCGCAATTGATCTTCAAATCGTTCACGCTGATCAATAGGGTCATTCAGCTCAGAGTAAGCATTGGCAATCTCCTTACCGCAAACCATCAGTTCAAAGCGTTCCGTTAAATCCGGATTGTCTCTATGTTTCTTGGTTAAAGGAGACATTTCTTTGGGATAATCGGTGATGAATGTTGGCTGGATGTAATTTCCTTCACATTTTGCGCCGAAAATTTCATCAATCAGTTTGCCTTTACCCATGGTTTCGTTTACATCGATGCCCATTCCTTTCGCCGCAATGCGGATTTCTTCTTCAGATTTCCCAGTGATATCAAATCCAGTGAATTCCTTAATGGAATCTGTCATCGAAATTCGTTTAAATGGCGCTCTAAAATTAATTTTATGTTCACCGAAGGTAGCTTCAGTCGTACCGTTTACAGCAAGTGCACAATGTTCTAACAGACGTTCTGTAAACTCCATCATCCAGTTGTAGTCTTTATAAGCTACATAAATTTCCATTACGGTGAATTCTGGATTGTGGGTGCGGTCCATGCCTTCGTTGCGGAAGTTTTTAGAAAACTCGTATACACCATCAAATCCACCAACGATTAATCTTTTTAAATAAAGCTCATTGGCGATACGAAGATATAATGGAATATCCAACGCATTATGGTGTGTGATAAACGGACGTGCCGCAGCACCGCCTGGAATGGATTGTAGCACAGGTGTTTCGACTTCCATATAGCCGGCGTCATTAAAGAACTGACGCATCGCATTGAAAAGCTTCGTACGCTTGATAAATTTATCTTTGTTACTTGGATTTACGATCAAATCTACATAACGCATTCTATAGCGTTGCTCCGGATCCGTAAAGGCATCAAAAGTTTTACCTTCAGCAGATTTAACGACAGGTAGGGGGCGAAGTGATTTGGATAAAACGGTAAGTTCTTCTACGTGTACTGCAATAGCCTCGGTTTGGGTCGTGAAGACATAGCCTTTGATACCAACGATATCCCCAATATCCAAGAGCTTTTTGAAAACGACGTTGTAAAGATCCTTATTTTCATCAGGACAGACGTCATCGCGCTTAATATAGGCTTGAATACGTCCGGTAGAATCTTGAATTTCAAAAAAAGAAGCACTGCCCATCACGCGACGGCTCATGATCCGTCCAGCAAGAGTAATGTTCTTATAATTCAATTTATCTCTATCGTAATTTTCTAAAATATCAGCAGCATGTGCATTGACGACAAATTCGTTTGCTGGAAAAGGGTCAATTCCCATATCCAACAACGATTGCATCGCTTGTCTTCTAAGTTGTTCCTGTTCGGATAATACAGTACTCATTCGGTATGAATAATATTTAAAATGTGAAAATCACGCAAAAATAGCCATTTTTTTTCAATTCTTTTTATGGATTTTTTTCGAAATCACTGTAGCAAAAACACAATGTATTCCGTTAAAGGAGTAAAAATAGTTAAATAGTGATATTACAAGGGGACATTCGGCTATTTGATTTTAAGTTTTATAACTTTAATTTCGTTATCTCCGCGACAAAAAATGGTTCACAATGCAAGCGGAGCGTTCGATAGGTTGTTTTCGTAGCTGCTGCAATTTATTGCATATAAAAAGCAATTTGTCTAAGTTTGAAACTTGATAATTAAATAGTTTAAGTGGGTATAATTCAGTCATATTTTTATAACAGAAAGCTATCATCTTTACATGATGCCTTAGAACTTTGCTTGCGTGATCGTGAGGATGGTAAGGCCTTTGTTTATAAGAAGTATTATGGTTACCTCATGGCTATTATCATACGTTATGTAAAACAGGATGTGGATGCGGAAGAGCTGGTGAATGAGAGCTTTGTTCGGGTATTTCGCAAATTGGATTCGTTTAACAAAGATATTGACGATGAAAATCTAGAAAAATCTTTTAGATCCTGGATAGGGCGTATTGCAGCAAATATTTCCATAGATTTTTTACGAAGTAAGAAGCAGTTTTATTCGCTTGAAGATCTAGGAGAAGGGGATACGCATACACCTGCTGTTCAGTTGGACAGTCATCTTGAAGTCAATGAAATTATGCGTTTGCTGGACCTGCTTCCTGAGATTCAAAAAACTATTTTTAATCTTTATGAAATCGAGGGGTATTCGCATGACGAAATAGCCGAGATGCTTAATATACCGGATAGCACTTCGCGTACTTATCTGACAAGAGCGAAACATAAGCTTAGAAAGTTATACTTGGACTATACAGGTATTGTTCAAGAAATAAGATAAATATTGTTGTTACGATGAAAGACAATAAGAAAAAGGAATTGATAGAAGAGATCATTGGACAATTAAAAAACCATGAACTACCTTATAAAGAAGGTTCCTGGGAGAAGTTTGCTTCAAATTATGGGGTAGCGTCCCGTGGTTCTTCCAATTGGAAGTATTGGAGTGCTGCGGCGGCTGTATTATTATGTTTTGGTGCAGGATATTGGGGTTTAAAAAATAATGTACAGACTGATTCACCTTCAGTGGTCAAGGAACATCGTCATGAAAGTGCAGAGGTCTTAGGAAATAATAAAGACTTAAAAGAATCTATTCAGCGTTCGTTATCAGCGATTACACAGGATAATGGCGCCGCTTCAGAGATACTATCCCTGAAAAAGCCCTTTACCTATTCAACCGTGGAGACTTCTTCCAGTGAGGCGATGGACAAGCATCAACTCGCATTAAATTCTGGACAATTGATGCAAGGACATGATGTAAGTGTTTCGAATGATGTTGGACAGTTAAGGTCGATGCAATTGAAAAATACCAACTTTTCTGCACATATTAGCTTAAATGAAAACGAAACGGAGGAAGCAGCGGTTGCTCCTGCAAGCCGTATTGCTGGAGCTCAATCCAATCCATTCAATATTTCTTCCAGCACGCAGACCCAACGCGAAGCGGCGAAGCTTTCACAGCTATATGCAGCGCAGCAGGGAAACGTTAAAAATAGTGTTGTCATCAATAAGACAAGCCAAGAGAAGAAATGGGAGATGGGGGCTTTTGTATCTCCTGCTTCGACATCGGAGAGTATCACATTAGGTGGGGGTGTGGCGCTTGCCTATAATCTTTCGAGCAAAGTCAGTCTTCGTTCGGGTGCCTCAATTCAACATTATGGCGCTGTTTCAGGAAGTACGCCTATCACTCCGGCGATGGGATCGAATTCCTTTAGTGCAGATGCTCCAAATTATATTTCACAATCAAGTGTCAGCAATTCATTTGTGATGCGGACGGCGGACGCAAAAGATGCGAAGAGCAACGAAAGAGTCTCGGGTAAAATCTTAACGGTAGATATTCCAGTAGATGTGAGATATGCGATCAGTAGGAATTTCTATACCTCCGTTGGTGTATCTTATGTTGGTGTCTTGGATCAGGAACGTGCAACGATTTATGAAACAAACAATACGGAGTATAAACAGAAGTCTACGGATAAAAATGTTGATGATAAGGGGGTAAACGGTTTTATTAATTTTTCAGTTGGACGGAAACAGAAAGTTGGGAAATTGTCCATTTCTGTAGAACCTTATTACAAAGCTCCAATCGGCGGATTAAAATCATCCGATTTAAATTATAGCAATGGCGGGGTGAAAATAATTACCAGTTTTTAAATCAGGTAAATATTTACCGCAAAAAAAGCCGCAATTGATGTTAGCATGCATTGCGGCTTTTTTTATGAAAGTGTCTGATCGTATTGGTCCGAGAGAGCCTTCAGTTTGCTATTATAGTTCATCTATACGAACCCAGCCCATTCCAGCTGCTTTTGCACCCTCTACTCCTGGGATACCATCTTCATAGACCAAACATCTTTCTGGGGCAATATTCAATTGAGAGGCCGCCAAAAGGAAAGGCTGAGGTGAAGGTTTGCCCTCTGCAGTATCTCCTGCGCATACTAATGTTTCTAAATCATCCCATACCCCAATGGTGTTTAAGGTCATCGATAAGGTTGTGCGGGTACCTCCCGATACCGCTGCAATATGCTTTTTTCCTTTTTGATATTTTAGATGTTCAACAACGTAATCCACAGGTTTGGTCTTGAAAACATATTCATCTCGAAATATGGTGGATTTGAGTGTAGAGAATTCTTGGAAGTCAAAATCCACGCCATAACGTTTACTGATCTCCTCCGCGACAGCAACCGTTGGCCATCCAGCAGTTTCATCAATCAGATTGACATCCAGTTCCACACCATATTGTTTGGCAGCAGCTTTATAAGATTGTTTGTGGGCATCCATATTGTCCGCCAAAGTGCCATCGACGTCAAATAATAGCGCATCGTAGGATTCGGCAAGAAGATTTAAAAGTTCAAATTTGCGTTGTGATTCAGGTGACATATGTGTTTAATAGTGAGCTGTAAAATTAAAGAAATATAATTGGAAGAGCAAAAAGCAAGAAGCCTT
>NZ_DIIM01000020.1:72152-131668 GCF_002420705.1 Sphingobacterium sp. UBA5670 | reverse complement strand
AAGGCTTCTTGCTTTTTGCTCCGTATGAATTTCATACGAAGGACTACTTATAATTAGTGTGAACTTAAATTTTTCGCTTTTTCTTCATCGAAATTCGCTTCCAGTTCAGCTAACTTTTTCTTACCGTATGCCATACGTGTAATCACAACAAATAGCACCGGAACGATAAAGATTGCTAGGAGTGTGGCTGCAGTCATACCACCAAATACGGTCCAGCCGATGGTTTGACGGGAAATTGCTCCGGCTCCATGCGATAACATCAACGGAATGATACCTAAGATAAAGGCAAAAGATGTCATGATGATGGGACGTAAACGTAATTTTACAGCATCCAATGTCGCCTCATAAAGATTCATTCCGATATCAACCCGTTCTTTCGCAAACTCTACGATTAGGATGGCATTTTTGGCCGCAAGACCAATAATAGTCACCAAACCGATTTGCGCATAGATGTTATTGTCTAATGTAGGGATTAATGTTAGGGTCAATATCGCACCAAATACACCCAGCGGAACTGACAATAGAATGGAGAACGGAACTGACCAGCTTTCGTATAATGCGGCTAACAGCAAGAATACAAATAGGATACAGAGCGCAAAGATTTGAATTGTCTTCGATCCCGACTGCATTTCTTGAAGAGACAGACCAGAGAATTGATAGTCAAAGCCTTCAGGTAATGTCTGTGCAGCAACTTCTTGCAGTGCTTTCAGTGCATCCCCTGAGGAATAACCCGGTGCAGAGCTACCATTAATCTCAATACTTCTAAAGATGTTGTAGTGGTTGATGATTGAAGGCATCGTCGTTAGCTCATATTTTACCAAGGTACCCATTGGTACGGGGTTTCCTGAAATATTATTGACATACAATTTGTTGATGTCTTCAATATTCATACGATAAGGAATATCAGCTTGCGTAACAACACGGTAGCTACGACCGTACTTGGTAAAGTCGTTTACATAACTACTTCCCAGATAAGAAGATATTGTCGAATAAATACTTGAAATTGGCACACCCATACGTTTAGCCTGTTCACGATTCACTTCCAATTTGTAGTTAGGCGAGTTGGTGTTAAACATCGTATAAGCCATTCCAATTTCTGGACGTTGATTGGCAGCCATCAGGAACTTGCCTACAGTAGCTTCGAAGTCCTTGATATTGACCGTCTGCAAATCTTGAACTTGCATAGAAAAACCACCTGAAGTACCTAGACCTGGAATTGCAGGAGGTGTTACAGCCAGTACCCTTGCTTTGGTATAGCCCATGTATTTACCCATGATCATACCTGCGATGTCATTTGCTGTACGTGTACGTGTTTCCCATGGTTTTAGCGATACGAACACTGTTGCACCATTGGATTTAAACGCACGGTTCAGGATATTGATACCAGAGATTGCAGTAACATACTTAATTTCGGGGAAAGTCTTGTGTAGATCGTCTTCAATCTCTTTAAGGACTTCATTTGTACGTGCCGAAGACGAACCCTCTGGCAGTGTAATACCCGCGAAAAATGCCCCTCCATCTTCGGAAGGAATAAATCCTGTTGGCTTGGTTGTAAACATCCAGCCTGTTCCGATGAAAATACACAATAGAATAATCAATACAAGCGGTGCTTTTTTAATCGCTTGTTTTACTCCATTTGAGTATTTGATGGTCACTTTTTCAAACCAAACATTGAATTTGTAGAAAAACTTATTCAATCCTTTTGCACCTTCATGTACTGCTGTAGGTTTTAATAAAATCGAACATAATGCTGGGGTTAACGAAAGTGCGATAAATGCCGACAACATAACCGATACAGCGATCGTGATGGCAAATTGTTGATACAATTTACCTACCATGCCCGGAATAAAACCTACTGGAACGAATACTGCTGCCAAAATCAATGCAATCGCAATAACCGGCGCGGTGATATCGCCCATGGCACGGCGTGTCGCTTCTTTCGCATCCAGCTTATAATGGTCGATATAGTGCTGTACAGCTTCCACCACAACGATGGCATCATCCACCACAATACCGATGGCCAATACAAACGCAAGCATGGTTAAGTTGTTGACCGAAAAGCCAAACATCAGGAAGAAGATGAATGTACCGATGATGGACACCGGAATCGCCAGTACGGGAATTAGGGTTGCTCTCCAGCTTTGAAGGAAGAAAAATACCACGACCGTTACCAAAATCAATGCTTCAACCAGCGTGTGGATAACTGAAGAAATAGAGGCATTTACAACCGATACTGTCTCGTAACTGATGGTGTAATCCACGTCAGTTGGAAACGATTTCTTCAATTTTTCCAATGCAGTAACAATACCTTCTGCGGATTCTACAGCATTTCCTCCCGGAGTCTGGTTAATCATCATCGCAGATGAGGTCATGCCATTTACGGTAGAAGATGTACCATAATTGAATTGACCCAATTCAACACGTGCAACATCTTTTAAAAGTACAATAGAGCCATCTTTGTTTGTCTTAACGATGATATTTTCAAAATCTTCAGGGTTCGAAAGGTCACTATCAGTAATGATTGGATATTCAAATACCGTTGAAGACTCTTGTGGACGTCCACCAACACTACCACCAGGTATACGGGAGTTTTGTTCCGCAATCGCTGTAGATACATCAGCAGGCGTCATGCTTAGGTTCGCTAATTTGTTGGCATCTAACCATACCCGCATGGAGAATGGCTGACCAAAAGCAGTTACATCACCGACACCTTTAACACGCAATAATGCGTCTTTAACGTATAAGTTATTGTAATTTGCCAAGAAATTTTCGCTTCTTGTTCCTTTTGGCGATGTTAACGCAACCAGCATGAGGATATCGTTATTGGCTTTACGGGTTGTAATCCCTAAACGACGTACAGCTTCTGGCAGGGCAGGTTCAGCAATTCCCACACGGTTTTGCACGTCTAGGGTTGCTATATCAATGTCGGTACCAACTTCAAATGTGACAGTAATTGTTGCTTGACCATTTGAAGTACTGTTGGACGACATATAAATCATGCCAGGAGTACCGTTGATCTGACTCTCAATGAGTGTAGTCACCGTTTGCTCAACCGTCTGTGCATCTGCACCAGTATAATTGGCTGTAACCGTTACTGTTGGAGGTGCGATAGAAGGATACTGGCTAATTGGCAGTGTGGATACCGCAATAATCCCGATGATTGAAATCAATATCGAAATAACGATCGCGGTAACTGGCCTCTTAATAAATACTTCTGAAATCATTCTATATCTTTTAGATTCTCTTTAAAAATTAATGCTGTTATTTTCCTTGAGGTGCTCCTTTTGCAGCCTGTTGGGCAGCAACAGCAGCGTCAACTACCTTAACACCATTTTGGACATTCATGGTACCATCGATAATGATTTTTTCACCATCTTTAACACCTTCTTTGATCACAATTTTATCGCCGGCTTTAATGCCTAATTTTACCTGACGGATTTCTGCTTTGCTGCTATCATTAACAGCATATAGGTTAAATACCCCTAATTGTTCAAAGATAGCTTTGTAAGGAACCACCACTTCTTCCGTTGCCGACGTTGAAGAAACATTCATCGTGATGTTCATTCCAGCTCTCAATGTATTGGAATTATTTGGGAATGTCGCTCTAACTTTAATTGTTCCTGTTGCCGGATCTACAGCACGGTCAATCGTTGTAACTGTTCCTTTTCCTTCGTACGTGCTACCATCAGGCAAAAGCAAAGAAAGGTCTGAAGAAGAATGGCTGCTCTGTAATTTGGTGAACTTTGTAATATCCTTTTCATTGACCTGAAACTCAACGGCAATAGGGCTTGTTGATGAAAGTGTATTCAACAGGGTAGTACCTGGATTCACCAAAGCACCTAAACGTACCTGTGAGATACCAATTGTACCCGAAAATGGTGCGCGTATGGTTGAGCGGGATAAATTTGTGTTTGCAGTAACTAATGCAGCGCGAGCCGATTCAACCTGTGCCTGCGCAGCAGCAACACTCGATTTGGCATTGTCAAAAACTTGTTTTGCAATCGCATCTTTATCAGCTAGCGTTTGGTATCTCGCCAAATCTCTTTTTTGACGTTCCAATTCCGTTTGCTGTACCTGAAGACTTGCCTTAGCTTGTTGGACAGCCGCATTATAGCGTGTTCCATCAATTTCATAAAGGGCTTGTCCTTGGGACACTACGGCGCCATCTGAAACATATATTTTGGTGATATAACCGCTAACTTCCGCAAATAGGTCTGCTTCGTTCAACGGTTTGACTGTTGCAGGGTAGCTGATTGTACCTGTAACAATCTCATGTGATGCTACACCAAAGCTAACAGGAACAACCTTTTCAGCTTGAGCCTGAGCTGCGCCCTGCTTTGCATCTTTATTTCCACAAGAGGTCCATACTAAAGCCGTCCCAAGGAAGAAAGCGAATAATAATTGTCTTTTATTCATGATTTGTATTAGTTTCCGTTTATTGATTAATTTGTGTGAATCGCTCCAACAGCTTTCTGAACATCTAATTTACTCGATAACAAAGCATAAAGCGAGTTCAGATAATTGAGTTGTGTTGTTTTGAGATCAGTCTCTGCTGTCATGAGATCAAGGTAAGTTTTTATACCTGAATCATATTGAAGTTTGATTGTATCGTATACCTCTTTGGATAAATCCACATTTTCTTTGGCTGTTTTCCAGTCATTCAAGTTTGCGTTATAGGTCGCTTTTGCCAGCGAATATTCGGTATTGATGCTATTTTCCAAGTTTTTGATGTCCCAGTCAATTCTTTCTTCCTGCAGTCTGGATTTGTTGATTTGTTTTTTACGTTTAAATCCGTCAAAAATTGAAAAAGATACATTCAATCCAGCAACAGAACCCGGAAAATTATCGGTATAAAGCTTACTGAATTTGTCATTTCTATAGTTGAATGCATAATTATAAAAGGCGCTCACACTTGGCAAGTACGTCCATTTATAATATTGTGTACTTAACTGCTGGATCTTTTTTGATGTTTCCAATTGTTGGAATTCAATTCGATTAGAAACATTTATTCCTGCTGTTGTGTCTATCAGAATCTCCGATTCCATACTGCTATTGTCAAATGAAAGGGTCAGATTTTGACTTTTATCCAAAGCTAATAGCTGTTTTAGATATTCGTATTTATATTTTCGAAGTTCAACCGTCCGTTTTTCGTCGGCGTTTGAATTCGCTAAAGCTATTTGTGCTCTTTTATAATCTGTTTTGTCAACTATACCTACATCATATTGTGATTTGGCATCTTTCAATTGTTTTTGCAAACGGGCAATGTTTTCGCGGACAATTTTGATCTGCTCTTCTGAAGTAAGGATGTCGTAGTATGCTTTGCTGACCTCAACGACTGCAGTTATTTTTTGGTTCTCGGTATTTTGTTTATTTCCGAGACGTACCAATTCAGCTGCTTTTCTTGCTTGCATTAACTCAGGGTTCAGAATCTGCTGGTCTACCTGAAGCGTTACTGCGCTCGCATTATTCTGTCCCATTTTGATGTTATTACCACCAATATTTGCCAATGGAACGATGACGTTATAGTTGTAACTTCCTTTTAAGCCTAATTGGGGGTACCAGCCTGAAAGGGAGATGTCGATATCCTTTTCACCAATGGCTTCATCCAATTGCGCTTGTTTTACAGAGATTCGATTACGCAAGGCATAATCTATCAGCTGCTGAAGTGTTGCATTTGCCGGCAAGTTTTCAGATTGCTGTTGTGCAAATCCTGTATTACTCAAAAGCGACAGGGCCGCCAAGGAATAAACGATTTTATTAAACTTCATATATGTAATTAATTATTTTTTTCTCTATTAATTGCTCCATCCCAAATAATTCCAATCAATTCCTCCATATTTTCTTCAGAAAAGCTCAGGTCTTTGAATTTTATGCTGTGAACGGTAGACAATGCGACTCCGATGTAACTGGCCACAAGCAGATGTACATTCACTTGTTTCAAAATTTTGCGGTCTATACCTTCCTGTAAAAAATCGACAACTTTATTTTGGCCTCCTACAGGTTCCTGTATCTCAGCCTTATTTTTTTCGTAATAAGGAGAGGAGAAGAATTGCTCAAAAAAACTGAAGACATGACCGTTTTCTAAATAAAACTTCACAAAATTGCGCCACACATGGAAAAAAGAATCTTTGTAGCTGAAATCATCTTTTATACCATCAAAAATATAATCATTTAGTAATGCCCGGCAATGTTTGAACAAGGCAAAAATGAGATCATCTTTAGAAGGGAAATAATGGTAGATAGTTCCGATTGCCACATCTGACTCTTGGGCGATTTTACTCATCGGCGTCCCGTGGAAGCCGTTTGTTTGTATAAGTTTTAGTGTGCTGGCAAATACTGCCGCTATTTTTTCATTAGAATTCATCAATCGAACGTTCATTCGGTTGCAAAATTAGCGATTAATTTGTATCCAAAATGTCAGATTATTGTTATAAATCAATAAATGTAAAACGATTTGGATCAATAATACAATAAGGAAAAAAGGATAAAATTGTTTTCATCTTTTTATTTTTTTTGTCAATAGGTAATGGAAGCGTTCCGGAAGCTTAATGGGGCTGTTTAGTGGTGTTGTTTCAACTTTGGTTCAAATGGATGCGGGAATCCTTTTTTGTTCATCGGGAGGACATCTTTGTTGGGAAGTGGGTGTTAAAAAGAGAGGGAGCTTTTGGCAAAGCTCCCTCTCTTTATTGACAATTTTTTAAATTTCTTTCCACCTCATCCAAAGGGTAACTGTGTTTTCCTTTGTTGATTTTAGTATTGATATATGTCAGTACATAAGCGATATCCACAGCAGAGAGATTAGATGCCGGCATTACACTATTGAACTTTTTGCCTGCGACTTCCAGCTCACCAGAAGTTCCATGCTTGATGATACAAGCTAGTTTATGGCGATTAACCTGTAAAAATGTGGTATCTGTTAAAGGCGGGTAGAGGGTGCCCAATCCTTCGCCCTTCTCTCCATGGCAATTTTGACAATGGTTTATATATACTTTTTGACCGTTTACAGCATATTGTGCCGTTTTGATATCAACTTCACTCTGACAGCCTGTCCATATAAGCATTAACGCGCCAATTGCCAGGCATGTTGTTAGGAGAATGCGCATATTATTTTTTCGCCTCGCTCAATAAGGATGGTAGATCGTTCATTAATTTTTTTACCTGCTCATCATTCGTGCCGTCATAAGCACCTCGAATACGTTTATCTTTATCAATCAAAACAAGGTAGCCCTGATGATCATAGCCGCCGGGTGCATTTTTATCCTCTGCAGTATAAACCAGGTATTGATTGGCAAGACCATAAATTTCAGCTTTCGTTCCTGATACAAATTGCCAATGATTATTGCTTACACCCAATTTGTTGGCATAATCTTTCAAAACGTATGGCTGATCGTATTTAAAGTCGATACTATGGGACAGAAAACGAACCTCATCATTGTCTTTATATTGCTGGTATATCTTTAGAAGATTGCGGTTCATTGTCGGGCAGATGCTTGGGCAATGGGTAAAGAAGAAGTTGGCAACATACACTTTTCCATCAAAATCTTTATCCGAAATCATCGCACTATCTTGATTAAGAAGTTTAAATGGCGGTATTGTATGGTAAAGGGTATCTACAATTTTTTTTCCATCAACTGTTTTTTCTACAGCCTCCCTTTCGCCATAGATCGGTAAGTTTGTCTGACTATTATTTTTACAGGAAAAGAACCCAAGTAATAGAAAAGTTGCGCAGTAAAATTTAGTTATGGATCTCATGTTTTTATTTTTTGTTTTAAGGTTTGGCTTAACTTCCCGACTATATTAATTCGTTCCGTGGCCATTTTGTTGAACTTGTGAAGTCTTTTGGACTTAAAAATTCTTTAATTTTCCTTCACTTTCTTTGGAGACATTATCAAATATCTTTTTCATATCACTTACTTTCTGTAGTTCTGTTTCGAAATATTTGACATCTGTTGAATCCGGATTGTAGCCTTTCATCCAGTCCATCATATGGTCTGTGGCGCTTTCTAAGTTAGCTTTTAAAACACTCAGTTCTTTCCTTGTCGCAATGGTATCTAAATCCGTCCGGGCTGTCTTAATAGTTTTTAAATTTGCCAGAATGGAATCTATCTTGACGGCATCGCGGTCGAAATGGGCAATTTGGGGCATGATTTCATCATGGATTTTTATGGTTGAATCTTGCAGGGCTTTTACTGTCGTTGCGCCATTTCCATTCGTCCCACATGCTGCTATTGCCAGAGATGCGATAGCCAAAAAAGCGATTTTATTCATGTTTCTTGTTTTTGGTAATTCGACAAATATATCAATTTCTTATGGCTCGACATTTCGATTTCTGGACGGGAATGTAAAATTCAAGTCACGAATATAGGTTTCACAGCGTACCGTAGCACATAAGTCACCTGTTTTGTCTTTGATCTCCAAAGTAAAATCTCTTACAATCTTTCCTTTTGTTCTGATCGTTTGTGCGCATTCTTCAAGTACCTCTTCGGAAAGATTTACAGCATACTCTACGCTGGTCTTTCCGGGCTTCTTAAAAACGATCTGTGATGATTTTAGCCAGGCTACTGTTTTCTTGAAACCAATTTTTTGAAGATATTGATCGATCAGGATGGGAAATATAGGATCTGCAGCAGCGAATATCGTTCCACCAAATAGTGTTCTGTTTGTATTGATATTGAATGGTGTCTTGTATATTTTTACTTGGGCACCTTGAAAGCCGGGACTAATTTTTTTTACCCATATTCCTTGAAACAGAAAAGGCGGATAAATACGCAATAGCCAAGTTAAGGCAAGTGGACTGTATCTCATAAAGCAAAAATAAAACAATGTATCGGAATATTTTCTGAAATCTTGGTTTTGTAGCTTCACTATGGTATTTTTACAGCTTCAAAAAACCTAAAATGTCAACACTAAAAGAAAATCGACCCGACAATAAAGTATGGTTACTGGTTATGATCGCATCACTGGGATACTTTGTCGATATCTATGATTTAATTATTTTTTCCATTGTCCGTATTCAGTCCTTTACTGATATTGGTGTTCCCGCTGAAGAAATGCGGGTTAAAGGTGAATTTGTACTTAATATGCAAATGGGTGGTTTGCTATTGGGCGGCATCATTTGGGGAATTATTGGTGATAAATATGGCCGTTTAAAAGTGCTCTTTGGATCGATTCTTCTCTATTCTTTAGCAAATATCGCAAATGGCTTTGTACATGATGTGCTTATGTATGGTATTATTCGTTTTATAGCGGGTATTGGTTTAGCGGGAGAGTTGGGAGCGGGTATTACCTTGGTCTCCGAAAGTATGCACAAGTCAAAACGTGGTTACGGTACGATGTTGGTTGCTGGAGTCGGGGTATTGGGAGCTATCCTTGCTTATTTTGTGTCTGAAGAATTTGATTGGCGCACGGCTTATTTCGTTGGTGGAGGCATGGGTTTACTATTATTACTTTTGCGTGTGGGGTCCTTTGAATCAGGTTTGTTCAAGGAACAAGATCATTCGGGGGTAGTAAAAGGTGATATTCGCATGCTTTTTACGAATAAGAGCCGGTTAAAACGCTATATTAATTGCCTTTGTATCGGGCTGCCTATTTGGTTTGTTGTCGGTGTATTGGTGACTCAAGCACCCGAAATAGGGAAGGCATTAGGTACTACAGATGTGCTGAGTGCTGGAAAAGGGGTGATGTTTACGTATATAGGTATATCATTGGGTGATGTATTAGCGGGTATATTTGCACAAGTTTTAAAATCCCGGAAGAAAGTTGTCCTTATTTGCCAGGTAATTATCATTGTCAGTTCGCTTTGGTATTTGTTGAGCGACGGTATTACTGCAACCAAATTTTTAGGCTTAGCATTTGTGATGGGCTTAGGAGTAGGGTATTGGGCTACATTTGTAACGATTTCGGCAGAGCAATTCGGTACCAATCTCAGAGCGACTGTGGCAACTACTGCACCTAATTTTGTTCGAGGCGCACTCATTCCATCAACAATGATCTATGGGGTACTGGTCAATGCTTTTGGTATCGTACCGGCTGCAATTACTATGGTCTTATTGCTTTCAGGAATAGCGATCTATTCGCTGACACAATTGGAAGAAAGTTTTGATAAAGATTTGGACTACCTGGAAGAATAGCAAATCAGAGGCGTGTCTATTTTTTCTGACCAGGACACTTTTTACAACGTTTACCTTCTTTGTACTTTTTGCAGCACTTCTTAAAACAAGCACATGAAAAGTCAGAAAAGGGGTTCATGGCTGTATTTCTAAATTGAAACACATGGCCTTTGTTTTCTGACTCACATACATCCATCACCGATTCAATAACTTCGTTCATGAAGCAAAGTTACGATTTGTTTAAAACAATTCTAAATAATAAAATTGTTTTTACATTTTTTTGATCAGATTCTCGATAATTTTTGGGAAGTATTGGTGTTCGAGTTGCTGCCCTTTAAACTTGATGATATCCAATGTGTCGTTTGGATCAACTTTAAAACGCGCCTGATGGATAATTTCTCCTTCGTCGAAGTGTTCATTGGCAAAGTGTATTGTGATACCATGTTCCTCTTCTTTATTCGCCAGAACAGCTTTATGCACATGATCGCCATACATTCCCTTGCCACCATATTTTGGCAGGAGGGCAGGATGAATATTAATGATTTGATTCGGAAATGCTTTTAGCAGGTTGGTTGGAACAAGCCAAAGGAAACCTGCTAAGACAATAAGATCAATATTCAAGTTCTTCAGGATATTGACAACGTTGTCTGTTTTGTAAAATTCTTCACGATCGAAAATATGTGCCGGGATTTCAAAATTGTCTGCCCGCTGAATAACGTATGCATCAGGATTGTTAGATAAGATCAAGGCAACCTCAGCTTCATCTGAATATTTAAAATGTTCCATTATTTTTTGAGCATTGGAACCTGAACCTGAAGCAAAAATAGCAATTCGTTTTTTCACGATTAATGAGTATTAATAGATTTGATCGATTTAAAAATTAGCCCAAACTTACGGATTTTTTGTAAAAAAACTAAAATATTAGTGTATTGACGCGCAGTTTTAGGTATTATTGATTAAAATTAATTGAATATTCATTGTTGGTTTAAAATTCTTTAACATGAGGTTTCTTTATTCTCTGTTTTTTGCGAGCGCTTTTTTTTTAATTCAACCTGTGTTTGCACAGGCACCTAAGACACTTCCAGCCTTTACTTTTGATGAGGTTTATCAAGCAAGTAAGTTTAATTCGGATAAACTGCCCAAGTCGGGTTTTATCGTGCTGAATTTTTATGATCCTGGTTGTGGGCATTGTCAGAAAATGGGAGCGGGCATTGCACAGAACTTAGCAAAGCTAAGGAATGTTTCATTTTATTTTATCTCCATGAATGATAAAGCCTATGTGGATGGTTTTATTAATATGCATGCTAAGGCATTAAAAAATGCAGCGAATGTAAAGTTCTTATTTGATGCTGGAACGCAGTTTATCGAAAAATTCAAGCCCAGTAATTATCCATCATTATATATTTATGATGCGAAAACGAAAATGCTGATACAGCATTTGGACGGAGAAGATGATGTAAAGAAGCTATTAACAGCGCTAGGAATCAGTAGTTAGTGGTTAGTTTGTAAGGCATAAAAGCGAAGCGCCCGGTATTTCTGCCGAGCGCTTCGCTTTTTATTAGTCTTGTTTATTGATGAAGACAAATTTACCATCGAACACATCCAGTCGGATAATGGAGTCGCGACTTACTTTTCCGGATAATATTTCCTTCGAAAGTTCATTCAAGATTCGTTTCTGGATGACCCGTTTTAACGGCCTTGCGCCATAAATCGGATCATAACCAAGCTGTGCTAGCCAGTCCATCGCTTCGTCTGATGCTGTGATAAAGATATTTTGTTCGGCCAGCTGTTTCTGAACATGGGCAAATTGTAACCTAACAATATCTCCAATTTCGTCTCTGCTTAACGGAGTAAACATAATGACTTCATCGATACGGTTCAGGAACTCCGGACGGATCGATTGTTTCAGCAGGTCAAATACCTCATTGCGTGTTTTGGCAATGATCTCATCTCTATTGTCATCACTCAAATGACTGAAATTTTCTTGAATAATATGAGATCCCGTATTGGAAGTCATAATAATAATTGTATTCTTGAAGTTTACAGTACGGCCTTTGTTGTCCGTTAGATGGCCATCGTCCAACACCTGCAAGAGTATGTTAAACACATCAGGATGAGCCTTTTCAATTTCATCGAGGAGAACGACCGAATAAGGACGTCTCCGGACGGCCTCTGTCAACTGACCGCCTTCATCATAACCTACATATCCCGGAGGCGCTCCAATCAAACGGGAGACTGCGTGCCTTTCCTGATATTCCGACATATCAATACGTACCATCGATTGTTCGTCGTCGAATAAGAACTCAGCCAGTGCTTTTGCCAATTCTGTTTTTCCGACACCTGTAGTACCTAAGAATATAAACGATCCTATAGGTCTTTTTGCATCATTTAGTCCGGCTCTTGAACGGCGTATCGCATCTGAAATTGCTTCTATTGCTTCATCCTGACCGGCAACGCGTTTATGGAGTTCCTCTTCTAGATTCAGCAATTTTTCGCGCTCAGACTGAATCATTTTACTTACGGGTATTCCAGTCCACTTAGCGACAACATCGGCAATATCTTCAGAAGTCACTTCCTCTTTCAGCATACGTTTGCTTTCCTGTTTTTCGGCGAGCTCAGCTTTCAGTTTCTCCACTTTTTCCTGCGCCTCTTTGATTCGGCCATAACGTAATTCCGCAACCTTACCATAATCGCCGGAGCGTTCTGCTTGTTCGGCCTCGAGTTTATAATTTTCAATGTTTTCAATTTCCTGGTTTACATTGTCAACCAAACTCTTTTCCTCTTGCCATGCGGCACGCAGCGTATCACGTTCGGCAGATAGATTGGCTATATTTTCTGAAAGCTCCTGCACCTTTTTATCATCGTTTTCACGTTTCAAAGCCTCGCGCTCGATTTCCAGTTGCATAATGCGGCGTTCCAGTTCATCGACTGCCTCAGGTACAGAATCCATCTCCAGACGTAATTTAGAAGCGGCCTCGTCAATTAAATCAATCGCCTTGTCTGGTAGGAAACGGTCCGCAATATAACGTTGCGATAGTTCTACTGCTGCAATAATGGATTCATCCAGGATACGAACCTTATGGTGCGTTTCGTACCGTTCTTTCAATCCCCGAAGGATGGATATGGCATCTTGCGTATCTGGTTCTTCTACCATAACTTTTTGGAATCGACGTTCCAGGGCTTTATCCTTTTCGAAATATTTTTGGTATTCGTTTAACGTTGTAGCTCCGATGGCACGAAGTTCCCCTCTGGCCAGTGCTGGTTTGAGGATGTTAGCTGCATCCATTGCACCTTCACCACCGCCTGCACCCACTAACGTGTGAATTTCATCAATAAAGAGGATGATTTCGCCGTTGGAATCTGTAACCTCTTTAACAACAGCTTTTAAGCGTTCTTCAAATTCCCCTTTATATTTAGCTCCAGCTACGAGGGCGCCCATATCCAAGGAAAATACGATTTTAGATTTTAGATTTTCCGGAGCATCACCTTTTATAATTCTGTATGCAATACCCTCAGCAATAGCGGTTTTACCAACCCCTGGTTCACCGACAAGTATAGGGTTGTTTTTGGTACGACGGGAGAGTATTTGCATGACACGTCGAATTTCCTCGTCGCGGCCTATCACAGGATCTAATTTGCCAGATTCAGCATACTCATTCAGATTTCGGGCATATTTCCCTAAAGCATTGTAGGTAGCTTCGGCGTTTTGATCGGTTACACGACTGTTTCCGCGCAATTCTTTTATGGCGGTCTTTAAATCCTTGTCCGTTACGCCCTGTGATTTTAGCAGTGTTGAGGTCTTGTCGGATGAAGCTAGAATACCTAACAGCAAGTGCTCCACAGAGACAAATTCATCGTTGAATTCTTTTAAATACCCTTGTGCTTTCTGCAGCGCATTATTTGCATCACTGCTTAAATAAATGTTGCTGCCACTTACTTTAGGAAATCCTTCTATCTGCTTGTCGAGTTCAGTTCCTAAATAGGTGATATTGACGTTTAGTTTCTTTAATAAGTGACTGACAACGTTTTCATCCACAGTTAGTAAAGCTTTTAAAATATGCGCGGTTTCAATAGCCTGTTGTTGATGGCCGGCCGCAATTTCTGACGCTTTTTGTATGGCCTCCTGGGCCTTGATTGTATAGTTGTTAAAATTCATTTTGATAATCTTAATTAAAGTTTTGTTGATACGTCTAAATGATAACAATTGAAGTGCCATTCGGGTTTTAGCTGCTATTTCGGAAAAAATGGCAATCTTTTTTATTGAATCATGACAAATTTTCAGTTATTTAAAATAATACGCTTGATTTTTAAATAATTGGCTTAACAGTCAGAAAAATTGTTGTGATCGACTTGCTTTTTTGGTTGAAGCTTTCGATATTTGCAGCATCTTAAAACGGTCAGACGTTGTAAGATTGAGAAGAAGTAACGCCTCTTTAGCTCAGCTGGTAGAGCAACTGACTTGTAATCAGTAGGTCATTGGTTCGATTCCGATAAGAGGCTCTTTGAGCGACACTCATTAAAATTCATCGAAAGCCTCTTTAGCTCAGCTGGTAGAGCAACTGACTTGTAATCAGTAGGTCATTGGTTCGATCCCGATAAGAGGCTCATAAAAAAATCCCCAAGATTTTCTTGGGGATTTTTTTGTTTACTCTAAGTTCAGTTTTGCAGCAGTGGCAATTTTCTTTGGTATATCCGTATTGTCCATTTTCTGATTGAATAGTTCTGATCCGGCTCCGATAGCATATACCGGTGCATAGGCTGCCGAATGATTGTTGGAAGCCCAGCTTATTGATCCCATCCGATTTAAGATTGAAATACTCAATGCCGCTATTTTATCATCACTTGCGTAAAGACTTTTTGCCGTCTCATTTTGGTGATCTACAAAACTTTTTTGATAGGCATCCTGTAGCGCTTTACGATCTGTTTCGGGAATTTCTATTTTGGAAAACAGACCTGTTTGCAAAGAGATTAGGTTTTTTAAATCATCCCAAGTAGCATTTGGACGATCTTTACGCAAATTGCCAATTGCATTTGAAAGCTCAGACTGAGAGGTGATTTGGTGGGATAATATCTTGGTTTTAAGAGAGGAACTTCCATTTCCGATACCTAATCCTCCAGTTTCGTGGTCTGCAGTGACGACAATCAACGTTTCTTTTGGATATTTTTGATAAAATTCATAAGCCAGTTGCGCTGAGGCATTGAAGTCCAGGACTTCCTGAATAGTTGTCGCGGCATCATTGGCATGACAGGCCCAATCAATTTTGCCACCTTCAATCATTAAAAAGAAACCATTTGTGTTGTCTTGATGTAGTGAATTGATAGCTGCAGATGTGATATCTACCAATTTTAAATCACTCGGCTTTTGGTCTATGGCATATTTAAGGGCATCTACAGGCGTGCCATCCGAATTCATCAATATGATCTTATCTGATTTATTTTTTAGTTGTGCGTAAGCATCTTTTCCTTTAAGCACTTTATAACCGGCTTTTTCTAATATAGGGAAAAGTGATGGTGCCTTTTTATGATCAAATGTTGTTTCGGGTTTGAGAAAATTTGATCCGCCAAAAAAATCGAAATTGGAAGTTATAATTTCTTTACCGATTTCATAGTACATGTCGCGGTCAGGCTGGTGAGCATAAAAGGAAGCTGGGGTGGCGTGGTCAATGCTTACACTAGTAATGATACCTACTTTTTTACCTTGTTCCTTCGCTGCATAGGCAATGCTTTTATAGGGGATGGTCCCTGTACTATCCATACCGATCACGCCGTTTTTCGTTTTTTTTCCAACAGCTAAAGCGGTACCTCCTGCGCCAGAGTCGGTCACACCATTGGAGAGTGAATGTGTGGAAGCGAATCCTACATGTGGAAATTGGGTGAAAACCAATGGGATTGGACTATTTTTATGCTGTATTTCAGCTTGATGAATTTCAGTCAAATTAACTTGGTTGAGCCCCATGCCGTCACCAATTAAGTAAAAGATGTATTTTGCTTCTTGACCAAAAGAGGGGATAACATGTACAAAAACGAGGAGGAACAGAAATAAAACGTGTTTTTTCATTTGAATGGTTGTTATTTTAAAAAAACACAAATTACAGCCTTAGGATTAGCTTATTGTTAAATCTATATTATGAATGCTTTTTATTGAAGTTGTACAATTCGCTACTTGTTTATTTCTAATTTATCCATGTAGTTTCTTCGCTCTTCGCTTCGAACTAGATTCGTACCTGCTTCGAATGATCTATAGATCATGAACAGATCATGAACAATTGCCGACAGACCCTGAACAGGAATTATCGGGTCGGAAACTGGTCAATAATAGTTACCAGACTGTCCATAGCAGAAGGTGGTCCGAACACAATACGGAGACAACTTGAAAGCAGCATGAGCGATACAGACACATAAAGCCACTGCAGACCTAAAATGCCAGTTGGCCTGCTGGGCAGAATGGAAGTTTAGCTTATTAGATACAGGATAGAGATAAGCAAATTTTGAGAAAAGGTCAAGAATTTGCTGCTGTTAACGATTTTATATCCTTCACGGAAACAATATTGATTTTCTCTTGACATGTATCGATTGAATGAAGCATTGCGGCAGCAACTTGCGCAACAGGAAGAGCCTCATAGGCTTTGAATAATCCGATGCCATTGAAGACACGAAGCGCACCAATGGATATTTTTTCACCTAAACGGTCAGTATTTGGCCGAATTAGGCCCCCTGGCTGCACGATAATAAGTTTTTTAAAATCTAGGGACTTGATGTGTTGTTCAAGGCTCCCTTTTATACGGTTATAGAAGATCTTCGACTTTGGATCTGCATTAACTGCCGACAGTAAAACGAAAACTGGACAGTCATTTTTTTTAGCCAGCGCAGCAAATTGTAAATTAAGATCATGATCTATTTTCCATTGTGCTTCTTTACTGCCCGCATCCTTGATTGTGGTGCCGAGACAGGAAATAGCAATGTCGCCTTGAATATAGGTGTCAAAGTCCGCCAGCGTGTCGAAATTCACGACAACCTGTTTTAGTTTGGTATGTTCTTTAAAGGAAATACGGCGTAAAAGAACAACAATTTCTGTAATCTTATCGTATTTTAACATCAAATCTACCAGCGCTCTTCCTGTAGCGCCAGAGCCGCCAATTAAAACTACTTTCATGGTCTATGCTTGTTTTTTGTACTTATATTCGATGAAGTATTTATCTAGTCAGTCAGGCAAGAGGAAAGATTTACAATTAATCTTTGTAATTTGGTTTCCCCGGTGTAAAACGGACGATAGATTGATCTAGTCTGAGGGTATCAGCCACCGTAATGAGGTCTTCTTCAACAATAAAATTTTGATCAATAGAAGTCTTAATCGTGGTAAAATCCTCCTGATCTGCGTCTTGAAAATATAAGAGCGATTGAATGGTAGAAACAGCTACAAGTTCAAGCAATTCATCCTCACCTTCGAGTCCTACATAGAAAAAATCTGCCATAATAATTTAATTGATGTTATACGAATATACTTTTTTTTTTCTGAAAGTGCCTGATCTTATTTGCCAGAAAGAACCTTCAGTTTGCTTTCATTGCTGTTGGTGTCTGCGAAGTAATGAAGGTTTTATTTTTAAAATTTATCAAATTAGGGCGAGAACTTCGGGGACTGATAAAAAGCTGTGTTGAAATTTAAGTTTCTTTCTGGTCGCTTTGGGTAGCTAAGCTAAAATACATTATATTTGGTATAGTCATTTTATAGATAATTACAATAAATTTTGATAACGATGGATAGAGAGCAGATACAAAGTTGGCTGGATAATGGTTATGATATACTTCATCATGGACGACCAGTGAAAGTAGAAGGCAATTTGTGGGATTACATCGATGGGTTGGGCAGTTATGAGAACGTGTATGTCTTACGTGAGTTGATTTATTGGACAGAGGAGGAGCTGGCAAATATTGGCAAATAGTGTTGAGATCCTGAATACCTATATCCAGAATCCCTTTCAGATACTATTCTTCCCCTAGAATACGATATTGCGTTTGAAAGCGCAGCCAAGTTCGATCAGGGAGTCCGTTTTGGCTATTCCAGGAATGCTATCGATCTTTTCATAGAGCAATTGCCGCATATGCTCGTGATTTTTAGCAATAATCTTTATATATAGGGTATAGTTTCCTGTAATGAAATAGCATTCCGTGACTTCTGGTATTTTCTTTAATTCTTCAATAATCCGGCTTGAGTCATGGTCCTTTTCTAAGCTTAGCCCTGTAAATGCTCCCCAGTCGTAACCCAGCTTCTTTTCGTTCAGCATAGGTTTTATCCCTACTAATATCCCTTGTTCGGTCAAACGGTTGATTCGTTGATGAATCATGGTATTGGATACACCCATAGCAGCAGCTATGGCAGAGAAGGCCATCCGTCCATCTTCATCCAGATATTTTAGAATTTTGAGATCAAAGTCATCTATGTTATTCATGTAAGTAGCGGTTTAAAAGTTAATTTTAATATTTTAGTGCTAATTTAACGTTAAATTTTATTTATTCTACAATAAAATAGTAAATATTGTATATTTGTTATTATTTGAAAAAATCCAAATTATGAGTATAGTATCTAAACAAGGGAAAGGCGAGCTATTCATTGCCAAAGAAGAAAAGTATGGAGCGCACAATTATCATCCTTTGCCGGTTGTATTGGAACGGGCTGAAGGCGTTGTGGTGTGGGATGTGGATGGTAAGTCGTATTTTGATTTTTTGTCGGCATATTCTGCCGTCAATCAAGGGCACTGTCATCCAAGGATTATCAATGCTTTAAAAGAGCAAGCGGAGAAATTGACACTTACCTCGCGAGCATTTTACAATAATAAGCTGGGTAATTTTGAGGAAATGCTTTGTCAGCTTTTTGGATTTGATAAGGCTTTGGTGATGAATTCTGGCGTTGAGGCCGTGGAAACTGCCATGAAGCTTTGCCGGAAATGGGGTTATCAGGTGAAAGGTATACCTGCTAACCAGGCGAAGATCGTTTTTGCGAAAGATAATTTTCATGGGCGGACAATTTCCGTGATATCTGCATCGAATGATGCAACAGCAACAAATGAATTCGGTCCTTTTGTTGACGGTATTGTTCTGGTTCCATACAATGATGTAGCAGCTTTGGAGCAGTTGTTTAAAGCGGATAAAGATATCGCTGGTTTTATTGTCGAGCCGATTCAGGGTGAAGCGGGTATCGTTGTTCCTGATGCGGATTATTTAAAGCGTGTCAGACAATTATGTATTGTTTATTGCTGATGAAATCCAGACTGGGATAGCCCGGACAGGAAGTATGTTGGCATCTTATGATGTTGCTGATCAGCAAAGCGAAAGCAAGCCAGATGTATTGATTCTGGGAAAGGCTTTATCTGGCGGCGTATTGCCTGTGTCAGCTGTATTGGCAAATGATGCGATTATGTTGTGTATTAAACCCGGTGAGCATGGTTCTACTTATGGTGGGAACCCATTGGCCTGCGCAGTGGCTATGGAAGCACTCAATGTGGTCCGGGAAGAAAATTTGACAGAGCGGGCTCGTCAAATGGGCGCATTATTTCTGCATGGTCTACGTGATATAGCGACACGATGTGACTTAATTACAGAAGTTCGGGGAAAAGGCCTTTTGACAGCGATTGTCATTAATGCGGATGAAGAAAGTGATTTAGCCTGGAATATATGTCTTGAATTTAAAGAAAATGGACTTTTAGCCAAGCCTACACACGGTAATAAAATCCGTTTAGCTCCACCGTTGGTTATCACGGAAGAGCAAATAAAGACCTGCCTGGAGATTATTGAACGATCGTTGACTAATCTGAAGTAGTGTATGGAGAAAATGATTGAATTGATTAAAAATAGATCAGATATTGGCGCTGGGACAAGGGGCTCGGACCTGGGGATCGACGCTATTGAGATAGCAGCAATAAATAAAGGAAGTCAGTACTTTATTAATTATCCTTTTGTTGATGTGCCAACCCGAAATAGCTCTATCTACCAAAATGATAATCACCCTTTTGGTAAGCATATCCAGCAGATCTATGAGCAATGTAAACAAGTTGCTTCCACAGTAGAAGATAGCCTTTCTTCCGGCAATTTCCCATTGGTATTTTCCGGCGATCATTCATCAGCAATGGGAACGATCAGTGGGATAAAATCTGCCTATCCGGACAAAAATCTCGGCGTGATTTGGGTAGACGCCCATGCTGATATTCATTCGCCCTACACAACACCCTCCGGAAATATGCATGGAATGCCATTGGCGGCCATGTTGAATGAGGATAATATGGACTGTAAAATCAATGCAATTGACGATTCTACCCAAGAATTTTGGAATAAACTAAAGCGAATAGCAGGTCCGGTGGGCAAAATCCAAGCCAATCATTTGATTTATTTTGGGGTAAGGGATACTGAAGAGCCGGAAGATCTGTTAATTGACCGCTTAGGAATCAAAAACTACCGTGTCGAAGATACGAGGCAGCGCGGAATAGCGGATTGTGTGAAAGATGCTTTGACAACTCTGGGAGACTGTGATATGATTTATATCTCGTTTGACGTGGATAGTATGGATAGTGAATTGATATCGGATGGCACGGGGACACCAGTACCTAAAGGATTTTTACCTAGGGAGATTGTCTTGATCTTGGAAGAGATCATTCGATCTGGAAAAGTAGTCTGCTTTGAAATTGTGGAAGTTAATCCCTTATTGGATAATAAGGGCAACAAGATGGCAGAGGTTGCATTCGATATATTAGAACGGATCACGCCTTTAATTGAATTTAAGTCGAGTAGTTAACCATTTTTGAATAAAGTGTTTAAGGCCCTTTTGTTGATTCTTCAATCAGCAAAGGGGCTTTTTTATAAACTGATAGCTGGATTAAATATGAAAAATTTGACAGACTATCGGGTTAAAATTGGCGCAGCTCTGTGTTATTTAATATTCTGTTAACATGTTTAGCGTACATTTACACCTATCCATTGTTCACTTTAAGTATGCGGATTTCTTCTAAGATTATTTTGTTGGTATTTTTTTCCATGCAGCTGTATCTGAGCCCTTTAATTTATGCCCAGATAACCTCTTTTAAAGATATTAGGCTGTTAAGCCAAAATCATCCAGATTCGGCAATTATGCTGGTCAAAAAACGGTATGCGAAAGCCGTGGGCGATAAGGATTTATTCGTGCAGGCCAATTGCTTACAGGCAATTGGTTGGCTGTGTGTCAATCAAGGACACTATGGACAAGCGCAGGATTACTATTTCCAGGCAGACCGTATCTATACGCAGCTCAATTCAAAACAGCTTCTGGCATCCAACTGGAGCGACATTGGAGAGCTCAATATTTTTAATAAACAGCACGATTTGGCGAAGATTTATTTCAATAAAGCGCTGCAGTCTTTCAAGATTGAGGGGGATAAAAACGGGGAGGCAAGTGTCTTGGGAAATATCGGCCATTTATTTGAGAAAGTGGCCAACTATGATTCAGCTTTTGTATATCAAGAACGGGCTTTGGCAATTTATAGGGAAGTGGCGAATAAAAATGGCGAAGCGAAGATCCATGAAAATTTGGGAAGTATTTATGAAGACCTAGCAAAATACGATAGTGCATTTTATCATTTTGAGAAAGCTAGTGATCTCTATCGGGAAACAAAAGATAACTACGGAATGATTGTGGTGCTGAATAATATGGGTGATATTTTCAGAAAGACCAATAGATTTCCGGAGAGTATCAAATTGACGCAATCTGCTTATCAGATGGCCGAAAAATTGGGTGATGTATATCAAATGGCGGCGACGACAAAAGACTTGAGCAAAACTTATGCGTTGAGCAACCAGCTGGACAGTGCTTATTTTTATGCCGAAAGGAGCCGCAAATTGGTGCTCGAACTTTACAGTGTAGACGGCGCCCGGCACACCGCTTTTTTTCAGGCACTCTATGATATGAATCAGAAAGCAGAAGAGATTGAAAAATTACAGGTCACAAAGAAAATTAATTTAATGATGTTATGGGGAACAGTAGTGGTGTTGGTTTTACTTATTGTGCTATCCTACGTATTGTACAGTCGCCAGAAAATTAAGATCAAAAACCAGATTACTGAATCCCGGAAGCAGGAGGCAGAGCGTGAATTGACCGAAATTGCACTTAAAAACCAGTTGCTTGAAGATAAACAGCTTAAACAGGAACTGACCTTAAAACAGAAGGAATTGACCTCTCATACCCTTAATCTGATCCGTAATAACCAGTTTTTGGAAGAGCTACGTGATGAATTAAAAGTGATGGTCAAAGATGAGCGTCGGGACCAAAAGCGGCAAATGCAGCAATTGGTTTTACAAATCAATGAAAACATTACCCAGGGGGTTCATTGGAAAGAATTTATGGGAACTTTTGAACGGGTACATCATAGCTTTTTTGAAAAACTTATTCAACGATTTCCCGATTTGACAGCGGCAGATATGCGATTGATAGCGTTGCTTAAGATCAATTTGAACAATGCTGATATCGCGGTTTTATTGGGCATATCACAAGATAGCCTTCGAGTAGCGAGACACAGGCTACGAAAAAAAATGAGATTGGAGCAAGGCGAAGACCTTGCTGGCTACCTTTTGACTGTTTCATAATTTATTAACATAAGGGTAATAGAATCTTAATGGCGGTTGTTTGGTGTGTAAATGCCTGTTGTATAGTTTTTTACTGTCTTTTGTTTCCTTGTTGTATAGTGCTCATTTTACCTTGTTTCCTTGTTGTAACGCTCGAAATTTTGTCAGATTAAAATGGGCTATCATCTTTGCGACAACAATCAAAGATTCATAATAATCTAAGCAAAATGAAAAATTTTTTAACGGTATTACTTGCCTCCAGTATTTCGGTCAGCACAGCCTATGCGACCAAAATAAAAGGTAAGGTTTTGGATGTACAGACCGGCGAAGCTATTGTCGGTGCTACCGTGTTTCTCGAACAAAGTGGCGTATCAACCAAAACGCAATTGGATGGTTCATTTGAATTCAAAGGATTATCAGCAGGTATGGACAGAGTTCATATTAAACACATGGCCTATGCTGAATTGATTAAGGAAATTGAGATCCAAAAAGAAAACACACCGCACTTCATTTTTCAATTGATTTCTACGGAACAGACTTTAATGGAGGTTACTGTTAAAGGGCGACGAAATGGAGGCGACGATGATCCAAGCGCAAGACGTTTGGAAAAAAATGCTTCGCAAATTATGAATGTCGTTTCGGCCCGCGCGATTGAAATTTCTCCGGATATTACCGTCGCAAATGTTATACAGCGTGTATCGGGGGTATCCATCGAAAGAAATTCAAATGGCGAAGGACAGTATGCTATCTTAAGGGGGATGGATAAGCGTTACAATACGACCTTGGTTAATGGTGTTAAGGTACCTAGTCCTGACAATAAATATCGTTATGTACCCTTGGATTTATTCCCTTCGGATATGTTGGAACGATTGGAAATCTATAAATCACTGACACCAAACATGGAAGCTGATGCGGTAGGTGGGGTTGTCAATATGGTGATGAAATCGGCACCGAGTAAACTATTGCTTCAGGCAAATTTGGCAACAGGTTATAGTCAGCGTTATTTTAATCGTGATTTTGGGAGTTTTTCAACAGGTGGAACTTCAGCAAAATCTCCCTATGAACTGAACGGAAAGAATTATAATGCGACTTCAGCAGATTTTAATAAGGGCGCATTAGATTATACCTATAAAAAACCTTTGCCTGATCTTATTGGTAATCTGGCCATTGGCAATCGGTATCTGAATGACAAATTAGGTGTCATTTTGGGTGCGAGCTATCAAAATTTACATCGCGGTAGCCGGTCTATTTTTTACAAATCTTCTGTTGTTGGCGTAAATCCCAATGCGGTAATCACCGAGCAGAGTGATCGTCAATATGATGAACAGCAACAACGTTTGGGTTTGCATAATAAAATCGATTATCGATTTAATCCGAATCATCGTGTAAGTTTCTATCAAATGTATGTGAATTTGAATAGCCTGCAATTGCGTGATGCGGTCAATACAATATACAATGGTCAGTATGATCCAAGCATTGGTAAAGCCGAGTTGACTTACGTAACAAGAAGCCGAAAAACCCAACAACAAATTTATAATGGTACTTTACAGGGAGATCATCACTTTTTAGATAATCGTTTAAATGTTCGTTGGTCAGGTGTGCTTTCTTCGGCGCGCAATCAATTACCACAAAATACGATGATTAGTTTGGATGGGGTAGAAGAAAATTTTGAGCGAAAACGTACTTCTCTTGTCAACAAATCACCTGTAACCTATCGTTGGGAACGAAATACGGATAATGATCATGCAGGTTATTGGGATGTGGCTTATAAAGTTCCAATGGATCACAGTAAGCTGGAATTGTCTACCGGTGGACTGTACCGTGATAAACAGCGTAGCAGTTTTTACAATAATTACAATCTTTCTCCAGCCTCGGCAGAAGAGGCAAAGTATAAATACGGAGTGGATTTTCAGCGGTATACTGATCTAAATTTGACGGTGACCAATCCTACTGGTGCTGTCGCAAATCCATTAACGTACGATGCCAACGAGAAGACGACTGCTGTATATGGGATGTTCAATTATGAGAACGATAAATGGCAAATGATCGGTGGCATCCGGATGGAGCATACCAATCAAGATTATAAATTATTGTTTCCTGCTGGAGAAAAAAGACCGGAAGGATCACAAATTTATACAGAATGGCTGCCGAGTTTGACCATGAAATATCATCTGGACGACAAACAACAGCTTCATGCGGCTTATTATCGTGCGTTAAACCGTCCTGGATTTTATGAGATCGTTCCTTCAAGTGTGGTTAATGAAGAGTTTTTGGAGAAAGGAAATCCAGATTTAAAACATGCCTTGGCCGATAACTTTGATTTAAGGTATGAATTGTTTCCGGAAGCCTCTTCTCAATTTCTTGTGGGTATGTTCTATAAAAAGATTAAAAACCCCATTGAATATACCTTTCAGCCGGATGAGATTCGCAAACAGGATGTATACTACACACCGGGCAATTTTGGTAATGCCAACAACTTTGGTGTCGAGGTTGATTATATCAAGTATATCCAGCAATTTGGTGTTAAGGCCAATTATACCTATACCCATTCACGCATAACTACCTCGAAGATGTCCCGTCGAATCAATGAGACCACACAGGATCCTGAAGCGATTATTGTCGACCAAACACGTCCGCTTTATGGCCAGGCTGCGCACGTGGCAAATCTATCCCTGCTTTATAAAGATGCTAACAAAGGTTGGGAAGGACAATTGGCCGGTTCTTATACAGGTTCACGTATCAACACAGTATCCCAGTTCCTGAATGATGATTTATGGCAAAAAGGATTCATTCAGCTCGATGCTTCCATTGAAAAGAAATTTAGGGCAGGCTGGGCTATTTTTGCCAAAGCTAACAACATCTTGAATACACCAATGGAATTGTATGTGAAAGGAACAAATCCCGAAAACGAGAAGATCGCCGAAAAGCTTATTGAAGGTGGAAATACATTGATTAGAAAGGATTTGTATGGGCAAAACTATATCCTTGGTTTACGTTATTCGTTTAGTAAATAATAAACCCGCATAAAACACGGCATGTTTTAATCTGAACATGTGCGACGTGAAATAACAACAGTTTGTTTCGGTGAAGCTTTCACTTTTTTGGAAAGCCAATATTTTGGATAAGTGAAATCTGCTTCATCATTAAAAATTAAATATATACAGATGAAAAATAAATGTATTTTATCGTTTCTAGCGTTTTTTATCGTGGTGCTAAGTGCCTGTGAAAAAGCGAATATTGATGTTGATACTTCTGATGCTGATGGAAGTGCTATTGGTGAGGTATCTGGTGTGTGGAGTAAGGGAAGTGTACAGCATATTAAGGGAGACATTATTATTCCCGAAGGCAAGAGCCTGACGATTGAGGAAGGCGTAACTGTATTGATGGATTCCGTTAATAAGCCTGAAATTGTTGTTTTGGGTAATTTGTATGCACTAGGTACAGCTGAAAATCCGGTGAAGTTTACGGTTGAAGATGGCTATAAGACAAAAACGAATGAATTTGGTAAACTTTGGGGTGGGATTTTGGCTGCCCCAAGTTGCCAGGAGCTTGTTTTAGACAATACAATCATCGAATATGGCGGTGCAATTACATCGGATGCTTCGACTTCTGTGAAGATGGGTTTGTATAAAAAAGTATCTGGTGAGGCGTTGCCAGCATTGTGGTTTTCAAATCCGGATGGGAAGTTAGTAGTTCAGAATAGTACCGTAAGTCATTTTCATGAAGACTGTACATATATTGAGGGCGGAAAAATCATTTTCGCCAACAACCGCTTCTTTTCCAATGGTGTGACCGGCGGTGAAGCGATGAACTTTAAATCGGGCTGTCTTGCCGATGTCGCCTATAACTTGGTTTATAGCGTAAATACCAATGCGTTGAAATTATCGAATTCAGGAGATCGGACTCCGCAAGCGTATATTATTGTTTATAATAACACCATGCTCAACACAGGTTGGCGCAGACCTACTGCAAAAGGAGGTTCTATTTGGTTAGAAGCATCTGTCAGAGCCGAGATTTATAATAATCTATTTGCCAATACACGGTTTGGAGTCAAGCGAGACCCTAAAAAACCGGAAGACAGCCGTTCGGTATCAAGTAATAACTGGTATTATGGCTATAGCCAATTGACTGTAGATCAGTTTCAGGTTGGTAAAAATGATATCGTAGGCGGCAGTAATGATGTCCGGGGTAAAGTGGCAGGGGAGAATAACCCTAAATTTGCTGCCTATCCGTTAGAAACATCGGTTGACAACTATGTGTTTGATGCAGCCTGGGATTTTCATCTCCAGGGAAATTCTCCAGCATTAAAGGCGGGTACTCTGGCTTTTAAACCTCATTTCACAAGTGGTTTGGTGATGTCAAACGGCTTGACCTACAATTCTCCTGAACCTGCAGTTTATGTAGGTGCATATGGTACCAAATTCTAATTTATTTCATGTAATGACAAACTATAAAATAATACTCTCGATTGGTGCTGGCGCAGTTGCACTGCTTCAATCAGCTTGCAAAAACCCGCAGCAAAATGGGACAAACCCGGTTAAACCTGTTATCGTTACCGATTCGGTACGTTATGATTCGGATGATCCTGCCATTTGGATCAACAAGACAGACCCCAGTAAAAGCTTAATTATTGCCACAGATAAGGATGCTGATGGGGCATTATTTGTATACGATCTTGAAGGTAAAACCGTGAAGGAAAAAGTAGTCTCAAACCTAAAACGTCCGAACAATGTTGACGTGGCTTATGGTTTGCTATTGAACGGAAAGCCCGTAGATATTGCGGTGACAACAGAGCGTATGACCCATAAATTACGTGTGTTTTCGTTACCAGATATGAAACCTATTGATCAGGGCGGATTAGACATGTTTGTTGGTGAGACTGAGCCAGAATTTAGGGATCTTATGGGGATCGCCTTATATACTGCTCCGAAAGGAGAGATCTACGCTATTGTCGGTCGGAAAAATGGACCAAAGGACGGTTACCTGGGACAATATTTATTGGAAGATAATGGTTCAGGGGCAGTGAAAGCAACCTTGGTGCGCAAGTTTGGTTCGTTTAGCGGAAAAAAGGAAATCGAAGCGATAGCTGTAGATAATGAACTTGGTTATATTTATTATTCGGATGAACAAGTTGGTGTAAAACAGTATTATGCTGATCCTGCAAAAGGGAACCAGCAGCTGGCATTATTTGCTACAGAGGGTTTTAAAGAAGATCATGAAGGTATTTCGATTTATAAACTAACGGATAGTACGGGGTATATATTGGTTTCTGATCAAGGGGCAAATCGTTTTCAGATCTTTAGCAGAGAAGGAACTAAAAGTAATCCATTTGAGCATACCCATCTAAAGACAGTGCCTGTGATGGCAACACAAAGTGATGGTTCAGAAGTTGTTTCTTCCAGCTTAAACGAGACGTTCAAACATGGACTTTTCGTAACGATGAGTGACGATAAAACATTCCATTATTATCGATGGGAAGATATTGCTGGGGCTGATCTGAAAAAGAAATAGTCCTGGTCTAAAATGCATCGGCAACAGTTGTATGCTGAAAACAACTGTTGCCTTTCAGGGTACAAAAGCCTTTTGCAAATATCGTTTTTAGGCATTCACCGGTATTTTAAACCAGAAAGTTGAGCCTTCTCCCCGCTGACTGTTAACACCAATTACACCATGATGCTTTTGAATAATTTCCTTACAGATAAACAATCCGATACCAAATCCTGAAGCATAGCTCTGGGTATCGTCATTTACGCGATAAAACTTATCGAATATTTGTTTTTGGTCTTTCGGGTCAATACCTTTTCCCTGATCTTTAATTTCGACCTGAAAATATTCTTCATTTACTGTAACATGCATCGTAATTGTTGAATTATTAGGGGAATATTTAATCGCGTTATCCATGAAGTTGATAAGCACTTGTTCGATTTTATCGCGATCTGCCATGACTTCCAAACTCGAGTGAATGTCACCTGTATAGTGAATGAAATGCTTTGCGGGTCTTAAAGAATACATATTTTGGATATAATCCATTAGTGAACAAACTCGAAACATTTTTTTGCGAAGTAATAATTTACCTTCATTCAGTTGTGTGACATTTAGAAAACCGTCAATTAACCCACGCATACGTGTAGCCTGTTCATTAGACTGATGCAGATATTGTATTCGTTTTTCAGTACTCAATGATTCTTCTTTGGCTATCAACAATTGAATATAAGCAATTAATGAGGTCAGAGGCGTTTTGAGCTCGTGACTTGCAATGCTGATGAAATCCAGTTTTTTTCTTTCCTCTTCTTTATCGCTCGTATTATCTATTATAGCCCCATAGATCATGTGTCTTGAGGTATCGGATTCTGATTGGCTGCCGCCAATGGATCTCAGCCATTTTACCTGACCCGTCTTTTTGTCTATTATTTCACACTGACAATCGAAAGGGGATTGTTTCAGCGTTACCTCCTGAAAAATCTGCTGTATTTTAGTTCTGTATTTAGGCAGGATCTGAGCAAAAAAGTCAGATTCTTTGATTTTTGTGTTTTGTTCGAAACCAAATAGATCGCGACAGCGATCATTGAGCTCCATTTGATTTGTCTCTACATCAATAGAAAAAGTACCGATTCCGGCAGCCTCCACAATCATTCGAAACTGCTGGTCCCTTTTTGCAATGAGATGATTGATTGCTTCGAGCTTTTCACGTTCCTGATGCTGAGCGGTGACGTCAATGGCTGTTCCTGCAAACCATTCCGGTTGCTGGTCCGCGTCAAAATATACCCTGCCTTTACAATGCAACCAGCGTAACTGATGATCCTCAGCGCCAACGGTCCGAAATTGTACGTCATAAACTCCTTTGTTCTGGTAGGTTAGCGATTTTTGGACTTCCTGATCAATTCGCTTTCTATCTTCTGAGTGGATATATTTTAGGACCTGATGGTAAGGTACATATTCACCTTTTGCGAAGCCGAAGAGTTCACGTGTCCGTTCATCCCAGTGTACAATGTAATTCTTACAATTTAGGTTCCATGTTCCCATCTCGGCTGATTGCAGCGCAAAATGATAATGTTCTTCACTTTCGATGATCTTTTTGAGCGCATCTTTAAGTTTTTCATTGAGATCCTCAGTCTGTTTATTTGATGTGGTATCATTATTATGAAACTTCATGATCTTGTAATTGCTCGCAGCAATTGTCTGCTTTTGTGTCAATAGATCCTGTAGAAGTTTTCGCTCAATGGAGTTTTTTTCATGCGTTAGGGGCTGCATGTTATTGTTTCCCGGAATCAGCGTCATCCGCTGAAATACAGCGCAGGTTTCACCTTTTTCATTGAAGAGCGTATGATATTCAAATGTGTAATCATAGACTAAAGAAGGTTGTATTTCTGATTGGAGCTTGACCTGTATCTTTTTCGCCTCCTGCTCTTTGCCATAGTGCCAAGCCTCTTTCAAGAGCGGAATATAAGGCATTAATTCTTCACGTCGCATACAGTCTTCAAGATGCTGACCGACAGCCTGTTGATCACAATTCCACAATTTTAACATGTTTGTATTTGCATAGGATATATGAAGATCTGCGCTATCATAAATTGCGCAGGCTTCCATTGAAGATGTGAGAACGGCTAAAATGTCTTTATCTGAACGAATCATAACGTGTCAAAAATTAAGTGTTGATTAAAGTAACACCAAGTATTATTTGATTTAATAGCGTGCAAATATTGTTCCTTTTCTAATTCGTTTCCTGCTTCTCTTTAAATGATAGCCAGCTGTAAGTCACAATGAGCCTGATCAGGGAGATCAATGATGTGTTCAGTACAATGTGTAGAATTTCGTATCTTTATTTCGTTTATGCAGTTTATTTCTCGTCATTCCAAATAGAATTATGCAAGCATCACGAAGTGTTGTACAGGTTTTGGAAGAAAGCAGAGCTGAAGGTTTTATTTAAATGCTATAGAAGATGAATACGGTTAAGATACTATTAGTTGAAGATCACATGGTCGTACGCAATGGTATTAAGCTACTTTTAGAATCCGAGGGTGAATTTACAGTCATAGGCGAGGCGTCTGATGGTGTTGAAGCTTTATCTATGCTGGCGAATGGTCTAGTTCCTGATATTGTCTTAACGGATATCAGTATGGAAAATATGGATGGGATGGAGCTATTAAAAGTCGTTGTTCAGAAATATCCTTTGGTAAAAGTTGTTGTATTGACCATGCTTAATCAGATTCATTATGTTGTGGAGGGATTTGACCATGGTCTTGCAGGATATCTGCTTAAAAATGTCGGTTATCATGAGCTTCTTTTTGGGCTAAAACACGTGGCTGACGGTGGTCGTTATATCAGTGAAGAAGTGAGTATGGCACTGCTTGAGCAAGTTTCTTCTGGACAAGTTTATGCCGCTGTTGAAAAGGGCATGACGGTAGATTTAGATATCAATGATCGTGAACTGGAAGTATTGGCATTAATCGCTGATGGGTTTACCAACGTAGAGATTGCTGATCGGATCTTTTTAAGTAAGCGAACTGTGGAAGGCTATCGCCAGAGCCTGATTGATAAGACAAAAGTAAAAAATACAGCAGAACTCGTAAAATATGCCTTCCAGCACGGTTTATTAAAGTAGGCAGCAGAGCAGCTTTTTGTAATGACTGCTGGTACATGAGACTATAAGTGGCTATTAGGGCCTGTATAGCTTATGAGTGCAACTGTTGTGTACTTGTCTTAAAGCGGTTCAGAAGAAATATACCGATTCCGATTATGATAAATGGTATACTGAGCAGCTGCCCCATATTGATGAATAAAGAATCCTCAAAATGTTCTTGGTTGATTTTCATGAATTCGTCCAAGAATCTAAATGAAAATAAGAGAATCAATAAAAGCGCAAAATAATTGCCGTTACGGATTCGAAGCTGGTTATTTTTCCATAAGCCGTATAACAATAAAAATAACAGGATACAAAATATGGCTTCATAAAGCTGGGCCGGATGCCGGGGTACTGTATCGATATGTGTAAATACAAAGGCCCAGGGCAGGTTACTTGGCGTACCAATCATTTCGGAGTTCATTAAGTTCCCCAATCGAATACAGGCACCAGCAACAGGCACCACCAGTGCTACGCGGTCTGCGACCCAAAGAAAAGAAAGCTGCTGCTTTTTGGCGAATAAATAGATAGCGATCAGTATGCCTATGCCGCCGCCATGACTCGCCAGACCTCCTTCCCATAGGGCAAAGATTTTTAATGGGTTATGGAGGTAATAGCCGGGGTCATAAAATAACACATGCCCTAGTCTTGCTCCAATGACAGTGCCCAATACGATGTAAATGGTTAGCTGATCGAGAAACTCAATTCGCCGGCCTTCTTTTTTGAATATTGACCACAATATCCTATAACATAGTACAATACCCAATAACCAGCATATTCCGTACCAGCGGATGGGGTGTTCAATAGTGGGAATAACAAAGATGTCGCTGTCTACATTCCAGGTGATGTAATTCAAGAATAGATTATTTGTCATTTTGCACTGTATTGTGATACTTCCTTGTATAAGTATATACTATTGGCCTTTTGTTACAGGATTTAATGAAAAAAAAGGAATAGCGGGAATGCTTCATGTGGAAAGTTGCTTCGTTGAAAGCAAATATTAAGTTGAATACTACGATTATGAATTGTAATGTTCACATTCTTTGGCTAATTAGTATGTTTGTGGATGGCAGGACTGGGTAATGTCTACTTAAGTGTCAGTAAGGTTAAATAATTTTGAAAGTATATATTGTTTTTTTGAGAATATTCCGATATTCGGCAATAGATAATAGGAGATGCTCACCTGCACGAAAATGCAAATTGTTTGTTATATTCTGATGATACAAAATTTGAAAAGATTTACTTTTTATTTTCTATCCTTCGTGCTGCTGGCGCAACTGTTCTCCTGTCACCCAAATAGTAATCAGACTGCCGGAAACAATAAGCGGATTGAGGATGATTCACAGGATCTAAGATATAGGGATACTTTATTAAAATTCCTCTCTTCGCAGGATTTCGGCGATCAGTCTATTATCGCAAAAAAGATAGCTGAATTCAAACGGGATAAGTCTTATGAAAACTCTGGGTATAATTGGGTTTTCTTGGCTTATAGGTACCTGTTGGATGATAAAATTGATTCTACAGAAATAGCATTAAAGAATCTTGATGGAAGAAAATTATCTTCAGATTTACTTGTACTGAAAGATTACTTTAATATACGTGCTCATTTTAGTTTTAATGATGTGACTAATATTAGCACCATGGAGCAGATTATTGATGCGAAAGAGTATGCGATAAACCATCATAGTAAATTCACTTTCCTTTTTTTTAATCTATTGGCGAACGCTAACTATCGTCGGGCGGATTATAATCAAGCGCTCAAAGACAATGAATCATGGTATTATTATCATCCCAATAAATTGGATCCGCATGTTGCGCAGGCTTATCAGGAGATCAAGTTTATGCAGTATATTGAGCTGCATGATTTTGAGAAGCTAAAAACAACATTGGATAGCTGTAAATATTATGCAAATAAAACGGCTGATTCTACGGTTATTATGCGTATGTATAATTTACAGTCCCAGTATTTCTTTAGCATTGGTAATAGCCGAAAGGCTGTGGAGGTGTCGCAGCTATACTTTAACTATTTAGCTGCAAGTAAGAAACTCAATGCTTATGCGTATGCTAACCTGGCAAAAAACTTTTTGAATAACCATCAGCTTGACTCTGCTATATTTTATTTTCGGGCGGGATTGCAGTTTATCAAAACGCATAAAAGCCAGCAGAGTAAATTGTTCTATTATCAGAATCTACAATTGGCACATGCCTTAAAAGGTGATTATGAACAGGCTTATTTTATATTGGACTCTGCTTATCAGGATTATAAGAATGATATAAAACGCATTGAAAATGAACGGATAAATGAGATCAATACCCGGTATGAAACTGAAAAAAAGGATCAGGCTATTACGCTTTTAAAAACAACAAATGCATTCAATCATAAGATTATGGCTCAGCAGCGCTGGATTTTCGTCATTTTATGTGCTCTTATCTTAAGTATTGCATTTTTCATTTATTACCGGAATAAACAGAAGTTGCTGCAAAATATAAATCAGCGTATAGTTGCTGAAAATAGGCAATTAATTCTTGAGCAAAAGACGAGACAAAATCAGCTTAATCCTCATTTTATATACAATGCGATCGCTAATTTGCAAGGTTTGATTAGCAGTGAGCAAAAAGCAAAAGCAAATCAGTACCTTATCTTATTGTCCCGTCAAATCCGTGATATACTCGAGCTGAATAGGGAAGAATATATTTCTTTGGATCAGGAGATTAAATCATTAAAGAATTATATACTTTTACAACAGATGCGCTATCAGGATGTATTTGATTTTGAAATTGACAGTGATGAACTGGATGTTGATGATGTGATGATTCCCCCGATGTTAATACAGCCATTTGTTGAAAATGCGATTGAACATGCGTTCAAAAATTTGAATTACCGTGGACTATTGCAAATTCTTTTCAATCGGGTGGATGATCAACTGCATATTGTTGTCCGCGACAATGGCTGGGGAATGCAAGCTGAAAAGAAAGAGACTGGACATAAAAATTCTTTATCTCAAGTGATCACCAAAGAGCGTCTTGAGCTTTTGTTTACTGATCCTAAGCACAAAGCAAGGATTGAAATCAAGCCCAATTATAGAGAGGATAAAAGTGGGTATAGCGTAGAAATCTACATACCACTCGTTTTATATTTTAATTAAATACGTGAAATTATGAAAGTTTATATTCTTGAAGATGAGTATAATATCTATTTGTATATTAAGTCTTTATTGGATGCTATTCCTTATGTTCAAATTGTAGGTTATAGCCCATCGATTGCGCAGGCAGAACGCGAGTTGCTTGGATCAAATCCAGACCTTATTTTAGCGGATATTCAATTGAAAGATGGATCAAGTTTATCTTTCCTTTCAGAACTGAAATTGGATATCAATACCATCTTTATCACCGCTTTTAACCAATATGCCATCGAAGCACTTAATATCGGTGCTATAGCGTATTTACTCAAACCTCTGGTTCCCGAGCAATTTATGGAGGCTATTGAAAAATGCTATAAGAAAAATACTGAATTTAGGTTCAATAGCATGCAATTAAGTATGGCTGAAAATTACCTGAAATCTCCCAGTAGACCCCGAAAGATAGCCCTTCGTACATTTGAATATACGCAAATCGTCAATATTGATGATATTCTTTATTGCCATGGAGATAAAGGATATACGACATTTTATATCAAGGACAATAAACCTATGATGGTTTCGAAAGTGCTCAAACATTTTGAGGCGATGCTTCCGGAATCAGAATTTATTCGTTGTCATCAATCGTATTTAATTAATGCAAACTGTATGAAAAAATACTTTAAGGATGGTCAGATCGAAATGTCTGATGGTAAAATGATTCCTGTTGCCACAAGAAAAAAAGAGGTCATTCAACAGTTCCTAAATGATATTTAACAGTTGAAATAACAAGGAGATGATGCATCTGGAAGTTTTTGTCTGCTAAAAAAAATAGCTTTTACCTTTAATACTAAAATATTTAGTATTACATTTGTGTGTAATACTAAATAGGAGGGGCTATGATGTTAGAAGATAAAAAGGCTTTGATCAGCAAACTTAAAAAAGACTTGCTTGTATGGCAGGGGGTGCCTCAAACGTCTATTGATGATGACCTAATGGATTTGGGATCTTTGGAAGAGGCTTTTCCGAATGGCATCTTTCCTAAAGGTGTGATCCATGAATTTATTAGCTTTAACCGTGCTGATAGTGCGGCATCCTGTGGTTTTATTGCTGGGCTTCTAGGGAAACTTATGCAGCATGGAGGGATTTGTATCTGGATAAGTTCTATTCAGACACTATTTCCAGCTTCAATGAAATCATTTGGTGTCGTGCCCGAATCTATTGTTTTTGTTTCTATGAAACGAGAAAGGGATGTTTTATGGGCAATGGAAGAAGCTCTAAAATGCCCTGGTATAACGGCTGTATTGGCAGAAATACATCAATTGGACTTTGTCCAGTCAAAGCGGCTTCAGCTTGCTGTGGAAAAAAGCCGCGTTACGGGTATCCTCCTGCAGCATAATCCAAAAATGCTGCTGGCTACGAGTTGTGCGGCCCGCTGGAAGGTCACTTCATTGCCCAGTCAATCGGAAGATGAATTGCCGGGTATTGGCTATCCGAGCTGGAGTGTGGAATTGTTAAAGGTAAGAAATGGAATTCCGGGCACATGGCAAATAACCTGGTGCCCTCAGGGATTTAAAGTGGCGCCTAATAAAACAACGAAAGTAAAGGACTGGACTCCTCATTATCAAAATTTAGGCTAAAATAATGATGAAAAAAAGATATGCCTCTCTTTGGTTTCGTCATTTGAAAACGGATTGGATGACGGTGTGTAAACCGCATTTACAGGAAGTTCCCTTTGTCCTGGCGCTTGCTGTCCATGGAAAATTAATTGTAAATGCAAGTAATTTATTGGCAGAACAGGCCGGAGTACATGTAGGTATGGCCATAGCAGATGCGCGAGCCTTTATTCCATCACTCCATATCATTCATGAACAAGCCGGATTAGGTGAAAAAATACTTCATTTTATTGCGCACTGGTGTATAAGGTATACACCGCAGGTATCTTTGGACAAGCCTGATGGAATTATACTGGATATTAGCGGCTGTGCACATCTTTGGGGCGGTGAGGCGGCTTACCTGGAATATATTGTTGCTGCTTTTAAACGGCATGGTTATGATGTTTGCATGAGCATAGCAGATACGATCGGTGCTGCCTGGGCAATGGCGCGTTTTGGTAATGAAAAAACAATTATAAGCGAGCAGGCCCAATCCGAGGAACTTCTTTCTTTAAGCCCTGCAGCTTTACGGCTGGAACAATTTCAATTGAACCGATTACAGTCACTTGGTTTAAAAACAATTGGCAGCTTTGCACATATGCCCCGCTCCGTGCTGCGCAGGAGATTTGGAGATGGCCTACTACTTCGTCTGGACCAGGCAATGGGATTTGAAGATGAATTTGTTACTTCGATTAAACCCGTTTTGCCCTATGAAGAACGTTTACCTTGTTTGGAGCCTATCAGTACAGCAAATGGCATTGAGCTGGCTTTGGAAGAACTGTTAATCAAATTGTGCCGGCGTTTGTCTGGAGAGGGTAAAGGATTGCGTGAAGCTGAATTGAGCTGCCATCGTGTCGATGGAAAAATAGAACGAATTAGCATTGAAACGAATCGTGCTACGGCGCAGGTAAACCATCTTTTTCAATTATTTGCGATTAAGATTCCGCAAGTGGAGCCTGCATTAGGTATTGAGTTATTTAGCCTGGCAGTTTCCAGCGTTGAGGATGCAGACGCGGTTCAGGAAAACCTGTGGGACAATCGGATAGGTCTTAAAAATCCAGCGGTTACTGAACTTTTAGATCGCCTGAAAAGCAGAGATTCCAGCTGTGAAATCTTACGTTACGTGCCTGCGGCACATTACTGGCCAGAACGATCGATTCAAATAGCCGCGACAATGGATGAGGTAGGCACTGTTGATTGGCAAACCGCAAGACCCCGACCGACAAGATTGTTAAAGGTTCCAGAGCGTATTATAGTTACTGCACCTATACCTGATTACCCACCGATACTGTTCATCTATAAGCGAACTACCCATTATGTAAAAAAAGCAGATGGTCCTGAACGTATTGAACGCGAATGGTGGATGGATCAAGGTGAACATCGAGACTACTATGCTGTAGAAGATCAGGAAGGAAGGCGTTTTTGGCTGTTCCGTGCCGGTCACTACGACGGTCAGACAGATCAGTGGTTTATACATGGTTTTTTTGCATAGAGATGGGATATTGTGAATTACAGATAACAAGTAACTTTAGTTTTCTTGAAGGCGCTTCACATCCGGAAGAATTGATAGAACGCGCGGCACAATTGGGGTATCATGCTGTTGCGGTAACTGACCGGAATAGTTTTGCCGGAATTGTTCGTGCGCATATAGCGGCTAAAAAAGAAGGTATACGACTGATTCCAGCATGTCGTCTGGATTTACAGGATGGTCCAAGCTTACTTGCATACCCTACAGATAAAGAGGCCTATGGAAGGCTTTCCTCCTTGTTAACTGTCGGAAACCTAAGAACTGAAAAAGGAAAATGCAAGCTGTATAAGGCGGACGTTTATTCTTATGCTGAAGGGATTATATTCGTTGTTTGCCCACCTGAAGAATTGACGGCAGAATTTGAACTTGATTATTCTTTTGTTGAATTCGTCAAGGAATGCCGGCAACACCTGCATGGCTCCCTGAATTTAGGGATCAAAAAACTCTATCGTGGAGATGACGCTAAACTGTTGTATCGGATAAACCAGCTGGGTGAACAGCTGGGTATTCCACTCGTCGTACTTGGTGATATCTATTATCATATACCCGAAAGACGTGAATTGCAGGATATTTTAACCTGCATCCGGGAGAAATGTACGATCCATACAGCTGGATTTAATTTACATCCCAATGCTGAGCGTTATCTAAAATCAATGACCGAAGTTGAACGTTTGTTTAGAAAGTATCCAGAAGCGGTACAACAGAGTGTCAAAATTGCTAATGCCTGCCATTTCTCTTTAGATGATCTGAAATATATCTATCCGGATGAACTGTCTTCCAATGGCCGAACAACACAAGAGGAATTATCCTATTTAACCTGGGAAGGAGCGCGGAAACGTTTTGATGGACATGTTCCAGCTGCAGTGCGCGAAACAATCCAAATGGAACTTGATTTTATCGAACGCAAAAATTATGCTTCTTATTTCCTGACCGTATATGACTACGTACGTTTTGCAAAAGAACGCGGGATTTTATGTCAAGGACGTGGGTCGGCCGCCAATTCTACGGTGTGTTATTGTCTTGGCATTACTTCTGTCGATCCATCGAAATATAGACTTCTTTTTGCACGATTTATGTCTGATGCACGGGATGAACCCCCTGATATAGATGTCGATTTTGAACATGAGCGTCGGGAGGAAGTGATCCAATATATCTATGAGAAATACGGCCGTAATCGAGCCGCTATCGTAGCCACAGTGACACAGGTGCGTTCTAAAGGGGCTATACGCGATGTCGGCAAGGCGATGGGGCTTTCAATGGATGCCGTTGGACGTTTGGCGGGGGTAGTAAGCAGCCATTGGGATGATTACATCAATTTAGAACGTTTGGTTGAACAGGGCTTTAATCCCGAAGATCAGCATTTACAAAAGGTTCTGGAGCTGACGCATCAATATATCGGTTTTCCGCGGCAATTAGGACAGCATACCGGTGGATTTGTGATCACACAGGGCAACTTGCATGAACTTTGCCCTTTGATCAATGCAAGGATGGATAACAGGACGAATCTCGAATGGAATAAAGATGATCTTGAGGCACTCGGTTTTCTAAAGGTTGATGTTCTTGCTTTGGGGATGCTGACCTGTATCCGCAAGGCTTTTGATTTAGCCAGAGTCCATTATGGAAAAGAGCTCACCTTGGCCGATATTGGGGCCAAAGATGATCCTCATGTTTACGATATGATCTGTCATGCCGATACGCTAGGTGTATTCCAGATCGAAAGCCGGGCCCAGATGTCGATGTTGCCCCGGTTAAAACCGCGGGAATTCTATGATCTGGTTATTGAAGTGGCCATTGTACGCCCAGGGCCTATACAGGGTGATATGGTGCATCCCTATTTACGCCGTCGAAATAAAGAGGAACATGTTGACTATCCCAGTACGGAGATCCAGACCATCCTTGAAAAAACATTGGGTGTGCCTCTTTTTCAGGAGCAGGCCATGGAAATAGCGATCGTTGCAGCAGGATTTACGCCAGCAGAGGCTGATGAACTGCGGCGCAGTATGGCAACATTCAAAGCAAAAGGTAAAGTGTCTGCCTTTCACAAAAAGATGGTTGACGGTATGGTGAAGAAACACTATACCGAAGAATTTGCCAATAGGGTTTTTAAACAACTGGAAGGCTTTGGCAGCTATGGTTTTCCCGAAAGCCATGCGGCATCTTTTGCTTTACTTGTGTATGTTTCCTCGTGGCTTAAGTGTTACTATCCTGATATTTTTGCAGCCTCTTTACTCAATAGCCAGCCGATGGGATTTTATCAGCCGGCTCAAATTGTTATTGATGCACAGAAACATGGTGTCAGAGTGCTTCCTATTGATATTAATCATTCCTCTTGGGACAATAGCCTGGAAGGAGAAATTGGAAAACCACATGCCCTTCGCTTGGGTTTACGCCAAATTAAAGGGTTTTCACAGGAAGAAGCTCGGGTGCTGACGCAAGGAAGACGCCCCAGCTATTCATCCATTACAGGCATGATGGATGCAGGGTTATCCCTTGCCACTTTGGAGAAATTAGCTGATGCAGACGCTTTCCGCTCGCTGGATATTGATCGTAGAAAAGCGCTTTGGGAAATTACGGCATTAGGCGATCGTCCGATCGCATTATTTGAGGGACAACCTTCTGAGAGCATGGCAGAAGGACAGATTGCCCTGCCTTTATTGACAACAAGCCAGCATGTAGTAGCAGATTATGCAAGAACTTCTTTGTCCATTAAAGCACATCCGGTCAGTTTTTTGCGCGGGAAATTAGATCTTCTTCAGGTTGTTCCCACAGCAAAATTGGCTTTGTTAAAAAACGATATGCCCGTGAAGGTATGTGGGCTAATTACTGTTCGGCAGCGGCCGGGTACTTCGAAGGGTGTTTTATTTATCACCATTGAAGACGATACAGGTTTTGCAAATATTGTTGTCTGGAGCACTGTATTTGAAAAATATCGAAAGGAGATCCTCCGTTCAAAACTCTTCATGGTTGCCGGTAAAATACAGGTTGAAGGTGAAGTTATTCACGTGATTGCACAACGATGTTTTGATATGTCAGGACTATTAAAAGATTTGACAGCGGCAGATGACAATATAGGGGGTGTTTTTCATAAAGGAAGAAATTTTCATTGATCTTTCATTTTTAAATCTCACTTTTGGGAAGACTAGCGTTGGTGGTAATACAACAAAACATTAAAGCAGAAAGATAAAAGGATATGACCAAGAATATTCTCGTAAATACAATTGAAATTGATAAAGCGACTATTCGCGATTTAATTAAGCAAGGGGATGAAAATGATGCGCTTTACCTGATTGCCAAACAGGCGAATGTGACGTTAAAAGCCGCCCGGGATATTGTACGGATGTTTAAAGAAGAGCATATTGACCGATTTGATGGCAAAGACCTGTTTTTCGTGGATTATGATGAGATTGCAAATAGCAATGATTCGCAACAGGCGAATCCCGATGAATCTTCTTTTTTGGAAGTAGAAGCAAATAGCAGCCGTCGTACCGGAGCCTGGAAAGGATTGTTTATCTTGTTTTTCATTGCCTTATTGGCTTTTGTTGTACTAAAATACATTGTAGGTTTTAATCAAATAGGGCATCATATCTCCGAAATTACTCAACTATTTGATAAAAATGATGGTTCACCTGCCCTTGATGCGGATACATCCAAACAGAACCGACCATTAGAAGCGCCCCGGAATGATTCATCTCATGGATTGAAATATTGATCTACATTAGGTCTAATTTTTTTTCTGAAGGTAAACAGCTTATTAAACTTGCCACACATAAAAGTAATATGACCGATAATGTCGTTGCGTAACCATAGGCAGAGGAAATATCTTGCCAGAAAAAAAATGTAGTCTCTTTTTGATGTAAGAATACACCGACAATAAATGCAATTCCTAAACAAATAGATAGCTGCTGTACCGTGAGATAGATGGCCGACCCTACTGCAACTAATTTTTCAGAAAGATCCTTTAATGCTAGCGTCATCAATGCAGGTAATACACTGCCACAGCCAATACCATAGAAAAAGAAGAGTATGTGTATGTGATGCCGATCTAAAAATGTCGTATTGAAAACGAAAAGATGAGTCAGTAACCCTAAGATCATAATTCCTAAGCCGAAAAGGACAACGGTCTTTCCATGGCGCTGGACCAATTTGCTGACAACGACACTTGCCAGTACATAACCAATACCTTGATAAACAAAGGCAATTCCTGTCATTGTAGCCGAATAGTGTTTTTGATTTTGAAGGTAATTGGAATTAATAATAAAGTAAGCATCCTGTACCATGTAATAGGCTAATGCTGCTAGCAATCCTAAATTGAAAACCCGGTTATTGAATAGGGAGAAATTGAGGAGACTAGGATATCCCATTTGTTCCAATGCTCTTTGCTTTCTGATAAATACGATGAAAAGGACAATTGCTGTTCCCAACAGCAGCAGTGACCATAAGGGCCACTGCAGTTCAGGCCCCATAATTAATGGAAAAATAATTCCCATTAAAAGAATAAATAGCGTTATCATAGGCATGAAAGATTGGGAAGATTCTCCGCTCACCTGATCTTTAGGTGTGTAACGGTAAACTGCCAGGCAGGCAAGTGATCCGATCGGAACATTAATTAGAAAAATAAGACGCCAGCTTTCATTTATCCAAGTCTGATCAGGAAGTATTCCGCCTAAGAGCTGACCAATAACAGAGGCAATACCGGCTATGCTTCCATAGATGCCCAATGCCATCGCTCGTTTTTCTTGGTTTTCAAAAAGTAAGGTGATTAACGCTATACCCTGAGGAACCATAAGCCCGGAACTAATTCCCTGTATCAGTCTCCCAGCCAATAGCATGTACAGGTTAGTGGATAGACCACAGACGAGGGAGGCGAGGGTGAAACCTGCCATTCCTATTAAATATAATTTTCTCTTTCCAAACTGGTTTCCCGCATTGCCGGCATTAATGAGCAGGCTTGCGTAACCAATGATGTAAAGGATAATAATCCATTGTGTATCACTATTGCTTAACTGCAATGAATGTTGAATCGTAGGTAAGGATACATTGATAATAAAAAGATCTATCACGAAAAGAAATATGCCTGTTGAGAGCAAGAAAATATGAAGTAAATCTTTAATTTGAAAGCGCATATAGAAAGTTTTTAATAATTTTACGGTTAAAAATAGTTTGGATATTTTTTACAATCAAGTAGTTATAAGTTATGTACTTAGTATGTTTTTATGAACTAATGGTCAGTATGAGATGATTATGAATGAAAAAAAAAGTGAAAATTTTGGGGCCTGTTGCGATGTTAACGGAATTTTTAAGATTATCGGGGGGAAATGGAAAGTTCTACTCATTAAAGCTATTGCCAAGCAATGCCCTAAAAGATTTGGTGAACTGAGGCGGGAAATGGAAGATATGGCCCAAACAACACTAACTGTTCAGCTCCGTGAGCTCGAACGGGATGGTATTTTATGCAGACAGATTTACGCTGAATCGCCGCCACGAGTGGAATATAAACTTAGCGAATTGGGCAAAACTTTACTGCCAGTCATCGAAAGACTGGATGACTGGTGGGAAAGTTATAAAAGCGAAAGGGGATAGGCAGCTATCTGTTTACAACATGACCTCTGCATCCGTCGTTCCTTTGGTTGATAGGTCAGCAATGCTCCGCAGTGTTCTTTGCGAAATTTCTGTTAAGGCTTCCGTTGTGAAAAAAGCCTGATGCGCTGTGACCAAAACATTCGGATAACTCATTAATAATTGTATTGTTTCATCTTCAATGATTGTTGTCGATAAGTCTTTAAAAAACAACTTTTCTTCTTGTTCATAAACATCAATGCCGAGGAGGCCAATTTTTCGTTCTTTAAGTGCCTTAATGACATCGTTGGTGTTGATTAGATTTCCTCTGCTTGTATTAATAATAGTAACACCATTTTTCATTTTCTCCAAAGATTCCTTATTAATGAGATAGTGATTTTCGGGAGTGAGTGGACAATGAAGTGAAAGGATATCCGATTCCTGAAATACCTCATCCAGTGGTTTGTAACTGACGCCCTGTTCGGCTAGTTGTGGATCTGGAAATAAATCATAGGCGAGGACGTTTGCGCCAAATCCTAATGCAATCTTGATAAATGCCTTTCCAATTTTTCCTGTACCGATAACTCCAATCTTTTTCTGGTAAAGGTTAAATCCCAAAAGACCATTTAATGCAAAGTTTTGCTCTCTTACCCGATTGTAAGCTTTATGTGTTTTTCGATTAAGGGTAAGCAACATAGCCATTGTATGTTCGGCTACAGCTTCAGGTGAATAAGCGGGGACCCTGCAAACCTTAATTCCAAACTCTTTAGCAGCTTCCAGGTCAACGTTGTTGAAACCTGCACAGCGCAAGGCGATCAGTTCCACACCCTTTTGTGCAAGTATTTCAATAACCTGTCGATTTAGTTTATCATTGACGAATGCACAGACAACTTTTTCATCGTCAATTGCATTGACGATATGCGGACCTAAATGCGTTTCATAGAAACTAAACTGAAAACCATAAGTGCTATTTTCCTGTTCAAAGAATAATTTGTCGTAAGGTTTTGTCGAAAAGAAGGCGATTTTCATAAAATTGATTGTTACGTAATACTATATTTTAAATATACGGTATAAATCGGTTATTTGGTACGCGCTTTCCAGGATCTTTTTATCAACAGCATCGTATATTTTGTGCTAAAAAGATCTAAATTAGAGAAATCACAATAACGGTATTATCGTCTATTTTTAATTATTTAAAATTACTCCTGATATGAAGTGGTCAAATCAAATCACACAATTAATAGGTACTGAATATCCAATTGTCCAGGCCCCCATGTTTGGTGTTACTACCCCCGAAATGGTTATTTCAGCCTCGCGTGCCGGAGCCCTCGGCTCCTTATCTTTAGGCGATCTGTCGGCAGATCGCTGCAGCGATCTGATTCGTTCAACAGCTGCAAGTTTGAAGACACCCTTTGCCGTCAATATTTTTGTGAATGCTATTCCGGAGATATCAGCAGATTTGCGTGTACAGTACAACGAGACAAAGGCATTTGTGGAAGAACTTGCCAGGGAGCATGGCCTGGAAGTGGCTTTACCAGCGCTTGATAGCATTCGTATTACAGATTATAGAGAGCAAATTGACGCTATTCTAGCCCATTCCTGTAAAGTCGTGAGCTTTACTTTTGGTAATTTAGATGCGCAAAGTATAAAACGCTTGAAGGATAAAGAGGTCACTATTATTGGTACATGTACCTCGGTGATAGAAGCTATCGCTTTGGAAGAAGCGGGTATCGATATTATCTGTGTACAGGGATTGGAGGCTGGTGGACATCGTGGAAGTTTTGATGAAAAACCCGTTCCGGAGATCGGCGGATTTTCACTGCTGCCACAAGTAAAAGAACAGGTCCGTGTTCCCTTAATTTATGCTGGTGGCCTCTATAATGGAAGAACTATCCATTCGGCGAAGCTATTGGGTGCTGCCGGGTTTCAGATCGGTAGTTTACTGCTTAAATCTAAGGAGAGTGCACTACATGATTTTGAAAAAAAGCGCCTTTCCCAGGTGCGTGAATCAGATATTGTATTGACAAGAAGCTTTTCAGGACGCTATGCCAGAGGGGTTAAGAATACGTTTATTGAAGTTTTGGATGCTTCTCAAAAGATCCTACCATATCCCTATCAAAATAAGTTGACCGGCGAATTAAGAAAAGTAGCAAGGGCACATCAGATGGTTGATTTTGTAAATATTTGGGCTGGGCAATCCATTCATCCCTATAGTGAGCAATCGACACAGGATATTATCCGTCATCTAATCCGAGAAGTTGAAATTTTACATAGTAGTTTAGATGTTTAACTACTATTATTTTAAGCCTAAGTGTCATTGAAATGTCATTTAAATCGAAACTAATGATTTAATTCTGTATTTAAATGCCTCTAAGAGGGTTGTAGTTGTTAATCTACAAGGAGTTTTGCTTTTTTTTCGAACCTTTGTTCACTGTGAAAAACTAAAAATTAACCGCTATGGTGAACGAAAAAAAAAGAATTCTTGTTATCGAAGATAATGAGATTCTATTGGGCACAATGCAATTTGTTCTTGTTAGGGAGGGCTATGATCTATTGCTTGCCAAATCTGGCAAAGAAGCACTCTCGTTGGTTTCTGACGAAACAATTGATTTAGTCATAACGGATCTGGCATTACCTTTTGCCAACGGTTACGAAATTATCGATCGCATTAGAAGAAGCAATACGAATAATCAGGTACCTGTTATTATTATTTCCGGCTACCGTGATGATAACAGCATTGTAGAAGGATTTGAAGTAGGTGCGAATGATTATATTAAGAAACCCATTTCTCCTTCTGAATTGATTTCACGTGTACGCTTAAGAATCGGCCATGCTTAGCAAGGTGGAACAAGCTATATATTCAATTCGATCTTTTTTCGAAGGTGAAGGCTGGCCTATTTTGGTCACGATAGCGCTTGCATTGAGTTTTCTACTTTGGGCTTTTTGTCTAATTGGCATTACGATATTTTATTATCGGGACTATCGCTATCGTTCTTATCAGGCTAAGATTTATCCTGTTCTTCGGGATTTCATCTATGAACATATCTTGATTGAAAATAGGGTTAGCCATTTTCCTATTGATCGACTAGCATTGGATCTCGATAGAGCAATTGTACAGAAGGTAGTCCGCAATATATTGCATGAATTTATTTTCACCATTGGGGGGGAGAAAGGAAAGAGTATGCGTCATTTGTTCAATGAACTGGGGTTCGATAAAGAAGCGCAATATGAAATCAGACATGCAGGCAATCATGTGGTTTCCATTTTAAGATCGCTATCCGATCTGGCGCTCATGGAAGTGGAGATTCAAGAAGAGGTTCTGGATCAGCTGATGAATAGTTCGAGGATTGAGATTCGTGTATCGGCTTTTAAATACTTGCTACAGGTGAGCGGCGAGCAGGCCTTTGACATCGTGCTGCCACGTATGGAGGGGATTAATGAACTGGATGCACTTGATATATATCAGGCAATTGTTTCTACAGATTATGTGGGCACTTATGAATTCTCGCAGTGGCTGGATGCAACAAAATCTTTTGCGGTAAATAGCTTGATGATAGATCTCATGGTATATTACCAGCAACTCGATGAAGATAAGTTATGGCAACTCATTGTTTCGGATGAAAATTCCCAGGTAAGGCTGAAGGCGATTAACGCTTTAGGAAAACTATTGGCCCGGGATAGTGAATGCCGATTGGTTGATTTTTATTCAAGAGAGCAGCCCCTACATGTTAAGATTGAAATTGTTAAAGCTTTAGGTCGGTTGGGTCAGGGGAAATCAATTGATTTATTAGAAAATATATTTAAAGATGAAAGTTCCGTGCTCGCTCTTCGAAAACATGCCTATCGTTCATTGGTTGCACAAAAGCCTTACAGTATAGCACGCTTGCGCAAAATCGAGAATGAGGTGGATGATCATGATGATAAGCTTATACGTTACGTTAATCATCCTATGGTTCATTACATCTAATTCTTTAAACTGTTTTATAAAAATTATCTATATGAAACATTTTATTTTTTCAATAGAATTTGTTTTTGGATTTTATTGCCTTTTGCTTCTGATTGTGTATGTCATGTTGTTTCGCATGTCATCCATATCCATACGCAAGAATATTCGGAAGAGAGAATCCAGACGCGTACAGACATTAATGGAATCTGAGATTGCCCCGGGCGTTAGTATTGTAGCTCCGGCATACAATGAATCGGTAACAATTGTCAATAATGTACGCTCGCTGATGACTCTGTTTTATCCAAGATATGAAGTCGTTATTGTAAATGACGGAAGTAAAGATGACACGCTGGAGAAGCTGATAAAAGAGTTTGATCTTGTTCAGGTAGATTTTTTGGTTGATTATTTGGTGCCTTGTAAGGAAATCAAGGCGATCTATAAATCTAGAGATATATCCCATAAGCGGTTAACTATTGTTGACAAGGTAAACGGCGGTAGTAAGGCCGATGCAGTGAATGCAGGGATCAATGTGGCATCTTTTCCTTATATATTAAATACGGATGTGGATTGTGTGCTTGCCAATGATACTTTGGTTCAGCTGATGGAGGCCGTATTAGACGCTAATGAACGCGTTATTGCTGTGGGGGCTACACTGCGTATGTCGAACTCCAGTTATGTAGATTCAGGAATGCTGGTTGAAGCGGCATTGCCCAAACCAATCTTGGCGCGTTTTCAGGAAATGGAATACATTCGATCCTATCTCTTAGGGAAAATGGGCTGGAGCTACCTAAATTGTATTCCAAATGTATCTGGCGGCTTAGGGCTATTTGATAAAGAGATTCTAATTTCTGCAGGTGGTTATGATTCACAGTCCCTTGGGGAAGACATGGAGATGGTGACAAGAATGTGTATGACGATGTGCGATAATAATCAAAAATATGAAGTTAAATACATTCCCCAGACACTTTGTTGGACAGAGGGACCTGATAGTTTGAAAATGCTGACACGACAACGTATACGATGGGCGAGAGGCTTGATGCAGATCATGCGTACACATCGTAAAGCCTTTCTTAATCCTAAGTATAAAAAGTTTGGGCTTATCGTGTTTCCTTACAACGCTATTTTCGAATTTTTTGCCCCTATCATGGAAATTTTGGGTATTTTTTTCTACATCTATCTTATCCTGACCCATTGTATTAATTGGCCAATGGCGATTCTGTTATTGATTTTCGTCTATATGTTTTCTGTCTTTTTGACGAGTTTTTCCATTTTATTGGACAATTACGTATATAAATATTATAAGCGCAGAAAAGATATCGTCCGTTTATGTCTCACAGCGTTTATCGAGCCGTTTCTATATCATCCGATTATCGTTTACAGCTCAATAAAAGGTTATATACAAGAGCTTTTTGGGAAAAAACATGCCTGGGGAGAGATGAAACGGAAAGGTACCCTGTCTCCTTTACCCTCTGATCGCATTAAAAAATAGAAAGATGAAAAGATTATTCATATTTGCAGTAATTTTTTGTTTGCCATTTGTACCGCAAGCTATTCAGGCACAGGTCAATTGGCAAAATAAAAAATATGATGTCGACAGCTTGGTTTCGAAGTCCATTGCTTATTTACAAGATGGAAAAATCGATGAGTCAATTTCGTTAAGCAGAGCCGTTTTATTGAAGTATCCCAAATACACAGATTTTAAATATATCTTAGGATTAAGTTATCAGAAAATGGGACGTGGAGACTGGGCTGTTCCCTATTTTGAAGAAGTTGTTTCTACAGAGCCAGCTTATCGGGATGTTTATCCTTCATTGGCGGCTTTATACGAATCTTCTGGTCAACAGGAGAAAGCAGCATCAACTTGGCAATTGGCCCTTAAATATTTTCCAAAAGACATTGAAATCGCAAATTTATACCATGAATTTGAGGTTAGAAATTTAAAGCGTCAACGTGAAATACGTATGGACAACTGGTATAAAAGAGGGCGGGAATTTGTTAAGGGCGGAGATTCGCAAAAGGCTCTGGTTTATGCGGACAGCATGCGGCTTGCTGACTCAAAAGATAATCGTTTCTTATATTTGCGTTCAAGTGCCTTGATAGCCAATAAGGAGTATGATAAAGCGAAGGCAGACCTTGAAACATTATGGAATGACGGCGATAGTTCGGTATTCGTAACCGAGCAACTGGCTAATATAGCCGTGCTCAATAAAGATTATCAAACCGCATTGCACTATATGAATCAACTGGTGGAGAAATCGCCTCAAAATGAGCGATACCGGCATTTGGCGAACGTATATCGGGAGAATTTGCCGTATAAATTCTATATCGGCGTAAATCATATGCAAAGTTCGCAAGATCGGCCGAACGGGCACTTCTTTATTTCCGGGTTGGAATACGGTCAGCGGATAGGAGCTAAAAACATGCTTATTGGGCAGTTTAACTACGGGAACAGACGTGGTGAAAAAGGATATCAGGCCGGTTTGGACGCCTGGATTAATTATAGTAAAAATAGCTATGCTTACCATCAAATAGCTTGGGCCGATGGTAGTGTATTTCCAACATGGCGAGCATCTTATAGTCTTTATCGTGAGGCGGGGCTATGGCTCTTTGATTTAGGGGGACGATATGTCCGTGCAAATGACAATTCGAATAACTATGGTATAGTTGCATCAGCAGGCCGATATTTTGGGCCCACTTTCGTCTATCTTAGGGGCTTTTTATTGCATGATGAGCAGCGTTGGAACCAAGCTTATTCACTGGCAATTAGGCATTATTATAATAGCGAAAAACCAAATTCTTATGTGACATTAATTGCCAATATCGGTACATCTCCGGATGATCCATCCCGGTATCAATTTTTGAACAATCGCTTTGGTTTCCTATCAAGATCGGTTAATGCGGGATGGCAGCATCGTATAGAAAATTGGGGCTTTACAATTATGGGGGGCTGGAGCTACTATAAAGTAGCTGATAACAATTTTATGAACCAATATGACCTGAATCTATCATTAAGGAAATATTTTTAATATGATGTGGAAGTTTATGTTATGCTTATTGTCTATTGTTACGATAGTTCAAGGTAAGGAAAGAATTACTTTGGTTGAAAAAGGAAGTACGGATTATGTAATCCATGCCAATATGCAGGATCCTCTTTTACAAAAAGCTGTAGAGGTTATCAACTCATTTACAGCTGAAAGCACGGGGGCAAAATTTGCGGTAGGGTCTAAATTGGAAGGAACCCGTTCCATTTTTTTAGAGAAAGTGCCTATAAGCAGTGCATTCCCTGAGGATAGTTATTCCATTCAAGCTGTAGGGAATAGTATCAATATCAAAGGAAGTGGCAAAGGTGTATTGTTTGCAGCCTATCGGTATGTAAGGGATATTATAGGCGGGAGAAAATGGTATACAGGCAAGGGAAATACATATATCCCCAAATTAACGCTATTAGCTGTAGATTCAGACTTAAAGATTTATGCCAAACCCGATTTTAAGTTTAGAGAGGTTTATTTCCCTGTAGAATTAGATCAGGAGTATATGGATTGGTATGGATTGCATAATCTGGAGGAAAGATGGGGCGACTGGGGGCATAACTTTAGCAAAATATTACCGCCATCAATTTATTTTAAAAATCATCCGGAATATTATTCTTTATATGATGGGAGACGCCAGCCCATTCAACTCTGTTTATCCAATGAAGAAGTTTTTCGTCACACGGTAGCCTATTTTAAACAAAAGATGCTCGAAAATCCGGCGGCTATCTACTGGTCCATTGCGCCCAATGATGATATCGGAAGCTGTACCTGTGATCATTGCCAGGCTATAGATAAGAAAGAAGGCGGGCCACAGGGTTCATTGATACGTTTCGTAAATCGAGTCGCTGCTCAATTTCCCGACAAGAAATTTACTACACTGGCCTATCTGGAATCTGCAAATGCTCCAGCACAGCTCCGTGTTGCAGATAATGTCACCGTTATTTTAAGTAATATCGATGCTTTTAGAAAAAATGACATGGAGAGTGAGCCTTCTGCGGCAACATTCCGTAGACAATTGGGCGCTTGGAAAGCTAAGGCTAAACATGTATTTGTATGGGATTATCTGACACAGTTTACCAATTACCTTGCACCTTTTCCGATTCAAGGCACGATGCAGCCGAGTTTGCAGTACTTGAAGTCACAGGGTGTGGAGGGAGTTTTTTTGCAGGGTGGCGGCGGCACCTATAGCGATATGGCGGAGCTAAATGCCTATATATTGGCTAACCTCGCCTGGAATACAGGGCTTTCAGAAAAGCAGCTAACCGACGAGTTTATGGAGGGCTATTATGGCAAGGCGGGACCGTTTATCAAAGCCTATCTCGATCAACGAAGGAATTATTTGCCCGGTGCATCGTCAGCTTTGTCCATCTATGGAAATCCGATTGACAATAGAAAGGACTTTTTAAGTCCAGAAGCCATGGACCGGTATAGTACTTTATTGGAAAAGGCCGAAGTTGCCAGTGAAGGAAATCCAATATTGGAGTCGCGTGTCAGACGCATTGGATTGGGATTGGATTATACGTATTTGCAACAAGCCAGATTTTATGGCCCACATCAACACGGTATATTTGAGCAAGAGGAGGGACGCTGGAAGGTAAGACCCAATGTCAGCCGTAAAGTAAAACAATTTGTTGAAGATGCTAAAAGACTAGGCGTCGTGGAGCTCGCCGAAGGTGGTGTATCGCCCGATGGCTATGCAAATGAGTGGACGGAGATATTCAACGCTGGCGTTAGAGCAAACAAAGCCTCGGATGCAACTATAAAATTAAATTACCCGTTTGATGCTTCTTTCCCTGCTAACGGGCTGAAGACGCTAACGGACAGTGTACCCGGATATATGGATTATAGTTATAATTGGCTGTTGTGGAATGGTGATCCAATGGATATCTCTTTTGATTTTAAACAGGAGAGACAAATAGATACCATTGAGCTTAATTTTCTAAAAGATGCCAGACATTGGATATTTCCACCGAAGGAAATCAGGATTTCTGTGTCTAAGAATGGAACAGATTTTCAGGAAGTACTTTTCCATAAGCTTGAATCTGTAGAAGAAGATTATACCTTGGAGAAGGTCCGTTATCGCGCATTAATAAATGATCGTATCAAAGTGGTCAAGGTTTATGCTGAGCCATTGCCAAAATTACCCGAATGGAGGTACCATCCGAAGCGAAAGGCACTTATCGCGTGTGATGAAATCTGGCTAAATTAATTTATAACTCTTATTTGAGTTCTTTTTTTACCTGTGTGGATATTGTTCTACAATAATTTATTTAGCAGTATAATTTTATATGGAAAATGATTAAATTAGAGTTAACTAAGTTATAAACAGATTCATATGGAAATTAAATCATCTTCAAAATTTGTCGCCGAACTCATTGGAACATTTGGTTTGGTGCTTTTTGGCTGTGGAGCAGCCGCTATTGCAGGAGCCAACACCATGGGTGGGCTTTCCGGGCTGGGGCTCTTGGGTATTGCCGTCGCTTTTGGTCTATCGGTTGTCGTTTTCGCCTACGCAATCGGAGGAATTTCTGGCTGTCATATTAACCCTGCGGTGACAGTTGGCGTATTATTGGCAGGAAGAATGTCTGCCAAGGATGCAATCGTCTATATTGTCGCTCAATTTATCGGTGCGCTCTTGGGCGCATTTGTGCTCCAGCAGATTTTAAGCGGGCAATTGGGCGGATTTACCGCAGGTGAGTGGGCTTATGGTTCAAACGGCTGGGGTAAGGGCTATCAAAACGAATATGGTACTGTTTCGGCCTTTCTGATTGAAGCTGTATTAACTTTTATCTTTTTATTTGTGATCCTGGCAACGACTTCGAAGGTGGGCAATAGTACAATGGCCGGACTCGCTATCGGTTTTACACTGCTTCTGATCCATTTAGTAGCCATTCCGGTGACAGGTACATCGGTTAATCCTGCCCGTTCATTTGGACCCGCAGTTCTGGCCGGTGGTCAGGCATTATCACAGCTTTGGCTGTTTATTGTTGCGCCTCTCGTAGGAGCAGCTGTAGCAGCAGGAGTATGGAAAGCATTGGAGCCTAAAGATTAGCCTTTTTAATTTTATAGGAAACGCCCAATAAGTATATGGATACTTATTGGGCATTTTCGTTTATGGTATACATAAGCAAGGTGCTGAGCCAACTATGAATTTAGTATGTCGTTTATGAAATTTTCGACCTGTGTCTCGTCTGTGGCCCAGGAGGTAATCAAACGGATTGCTGCATGATCATGATCTATTTCCTTCCATATATAAAATTGATAATTCAAAAGCAGTGTATTAATGACCGATTTAGGTAAAATTGGGAAAATCTGATTTGTCGTGGATTCTGTTAGAAAGGAATATCCTTTTTCTTTGATGGCCTTTGCCATCCGCATTGCAAATGAATTTGCTTTTAATGCCAGTTCAAAATACAGATCATCTTTAAATAGCACTAGAAATTGAATGGAAAGCATTCTGCCTTTAGCAAGCAGAGCTCCCTTCTGCTTAATTGCATAATCAAAATCCTGCGCTAAATCGGGGTGATTAAACACAACTGCTTCTCCTAAAAGCGCACCATTTTTTGTTCCACCAATATAGAAAACATCACTGTACTTCGCGATAGCTGCAAATGTTAGATCGTTGTTTTCTGCTGTCAAGGCATGACCTAGGCGTGCACCATCCAAGTAAAGCAACAGTTTCTGCTGCTGACAGCATAGGTATAGCGCTTTTAACTCCGCTAAAGAATATATCGTGCCGATTTCAGTCGAATTAGAAATATAAACTATCCGTGGCTTTACCACATGTGGGGCCAAAGCATGGTCGTTTAATGTTTTGATGATATCTTCAGGTGTCAATTTTCCGTCCACTGTTTCAACGGTAATGACTTTATGTCCAGTTGCTTCTATAGCACCAGTTTCATTGGCAGATATATGCCCTGTTTTTGCACTAATCACTGCCTCATGTACACGTAAGAGAAACGATATAACAAGCAGATTCGTTTGTGTTCCCCCAGATAAAAAATGGATAACAGCACGTTGGTTATCAATCTTATTCCTTAAAATCGTTTTTGCTTCTTTCGAATAATCATCCTCTCCATAACCCAATTGCTGTATCAAATTGGTTTCAACAAGTTTCTCTAAAATGCGGGGATGTGCACCTTCTGAATAATCATTTTTAAAGTTATACATAAATCTATCGATTATAAACGCATTAGCTATCAGTAATTTATCTAAAGTTGTTCCTTCCGTAATAGGGCGAACCTTATGAAATTCAAATGTATAAATACAATCTCGTTTTTCACGAATCTCTGTAGGGAAAACATGGATAAAAACTCAAGAGATTTACGTCTTTTATCCAACTATTGATTAAATTCGAAAGAGATTTGAATCAAGTTTTATGTAATCGTATTGTATAATGAAAAGAGCCTTATTTGTCGGAACTATTTTATTGGCATTTGGAATGGGATATGCTTTTAATAACCTGACACATCCGAGTGGAACCACGGCGTTAAAAAGAGTGACCGGAATTGGTGGAGTTTTCTTTAAGTGCAAGGATCCCAAAAAACTCAGGGCCTGGTACGCAGAGCATTTAGGCCTAACGACAAATTCGTATGGCGCCGTATTTGAGTGGTATCAAGGGGGTGATAGTACAAAAAAAGGATTTACGCAATGGAGCCCTTTTAAAGAAAATACAACTTATTTTGCCCCCTCAGATAAAGACTTTATGATCAATTATCGTGTAGAGAACATGGAGTTATTGGTCGAAGCATTGAAAAAAGAGGGAGTCACTGTACTTGATACGATCGAATCATTTGACTATGGTAAATTTGTTCATATCATGGACATCGAAGGTAATAAAATAGAACTTTGGCAGCCTAATGATGTTGTTTACGAAAAGATGGGAAAGGATATGGGTGCAAAAACCACCAAGTAAAGCTATTATCCTAGACTTTGTTATTTATGCCGCTTTGTCTGACATGTCTGTTTTTCGAGATCTCATGAAGTCCCATAAAGCAGCACCTATTGCTCCGATACAATACGCGACTAGATCTGACCATAGAAAACCCTGGCCAAATACTAACCGCAATAGGGGATTGCTTCTTATCGATCTAAGTAATGGATATTGTACAAGTTGTAAAAACTCGATGCTAAAACAAAAAATGATTGTAGCCACAAGAGAAAATAACACTGATTTTCCCGTAAATAAAAACCGCGACAGCCAATAAATCATCACCGCATAAAGCACATCTCCAGTAATGGTTGGTATGACTGATATTTTGCGTGAGAGCAAACCCAAGAGTATAGTCAAACCCGCTAAAAATAGATATTGAATTTTTGTCATCCTCTTCACGAGATCCAGTCTTTATCGTTATTGTCTCAAATAGGAGATGGTTTCAACAGGATTGCCAAAGATTTTTTTGTTTCCCTTTTTTTGTATAAATCCGCCATGCTGCGCGATGGCATCTGCGATGGCGAAAATAACATTCATATCGTTCTGCGGGTGGATCGACGTTAGCAACTGTCCATTGTTGTCGAATAGTTGAAGCTGATTGACCAAAGCGTGATTAATTTCCATCTTATCAATGACAGCTAGCAGGATAACTTTGTCCTCCTTTTTCGGCTGTTTAATAGACAACTTATCTTTGTCAACTTGTATTTCGATCTTAGGATTGATGAATTGCAATAGTATAATGAGCGGCCCGATTACGATTACAGCAACCAAGATGCCAAGGCCTTTCGCCGAACCAAAATTGTTGACCGCATCAGCGAGCCCATTTATCCCGCCAAAAATTAAACAGCATAGGATAAATACAACAATTAGGTAACCGAATCCGAAAATCAGACCCTTTTTTACCTGATGGGATTTAAATTGAAAAGTTTTCATTGTCGTGCTTTGTATTTTTTACGCATTTATATTTACTAAAGATATTTATATTTATGCAATCAAAGATATATTAGCTAAAGAGATTTTTTTCTTTTATTAAAGAACACATTGAAAAATATCATTGAAATTAAAAGAACTAATTTTCAGCGGAAGTCAGCATACTTTCAGCTAGTGTGTTATGCGCTGTTTTCAATTTTTGGAATCGTGAGTATATTTTGGGATTGGAAAGCCAGCATTGCCCCAGTCATCTGTGTCATTATTTTCTATCTTTTGCAACGCAAAATTGACTTTTGGTCGAATCTAATCTGGTTTGTCATTGGTTTTTTAGCCCTTTCATTTTCTTTGTCATGGATATTCAGCCTGTCCTTTGGTATATTTATTTTTCAATGCCTATTGCTGGCCGCCATTAAACCAGCTATCGATGTATGGAAAGAAACCAAACGGGAGTATTCCGATGTGATCTTCTCCATGAGTTCGGATTATTTTGTCTGTCTATGTCCGGAAAACAGTGATTATAAAGGTTACGCCATGAATCCTATGGGGTATAAAAAACGCTTTCCAATGGCTGATATTGTTTCAGTCCAACGAGATGGTAAAACTTTACTTATTGCATTGAAAGAAAAGATAATACGTCCCCGCGAATTGCGTGGAGACGAAATTGAAATGATTCTCACCTATCTTAAAAAGAACAAGGCAGCTGTTTTAGCTGCTGTCGAAACAAAGATTATCCGTAAGGAAGAAGACCGGGTGTATTGGGTTAAACTTATCGTTATCGCTGTGCCATGTGTTTTAGCTGGACTATCACAGTATTTCTGGGCAGATAATGGAAGGAATACCCGAGTGACCATACTCATTATCGTTGCGGCATTATTTCTGGGAATAGTTTTATTGAAAATTACGAATATTGCATCTCGTCATAAAGATAATTAAGCATTCCAATTATCTTAAGAAGTCTGCATACCAATGACCGGAGGATTTTATAATACGCTGTTGATTTTTGAAATCAACATACACCAGTCCAAATCTTGGCCGATATCCCTCGGCCCATTCGAAGTTGTCAAGAAAGGTCCATACAAAGTATCCTTTGACATTGATCCCCTCTTGCTTCGCTCGATACACTTGATGTAAAGCCTGCTGCAGATAGTCTAACCTTTTGGGATCGTGAACAAGCTCATTTTCGATTTGATCTGGAAATGCCGCGCCATTCTCGGTAACGATTAAGGGAGGAATATTGGGATAGGCACTAAATTTCTTGAGCATATGATAGATCGAAGCTGGATAAACTTCCCAGTTCATTTCGGTCATTTCAACTTTACGCTCCTTGGCTGATACAATTTTTGCCTGAAGGTAAGGAACAAACATCGCATATCGTATAATCTCCCGTGTATAATTCTGTACACCAATAAAGTCCATGTCAAATTTCAGATCCCTTTCATCATCGGCCTGCATGTACTTTTCAATTCTATTCAGTATCTTGATCTCCTTGGTCGGGTAGCCCATTCCTAATAAGGGCTCTATAAAAAGACGATTGAGCAAAACGTCGGCTTTCTTCGCCGCGATAATGTCTCTTTCTTTCGTTGTGAATGGCTCGACATGAGAACAGGAGAAAGTCGTTCCTACATCACTATCGGGCAGCAATGACTTTATGATCCTTCCACCGTGAGCCTGGGCTAGGGCTGCATGATGCGCTGCCGCCAAAAAATTACCGAGACCTTTTCTTTCTGGCGCATGTACACCAAAAAAATAGCCCGCAGCGGTGAATACGGTAGGTTCATTCAACACCATCCAATTCTTGACGCGATCACCAAAGACATCGACACATTTGGAAACAAACTCTCCAAACCAATCTTTCACTTCGCGGTTTACCCAGCCGCCTTTTTTTTCTAATGCATGTGGAAGATCCCAATGATATAATGTAACCCAGGGTGTTATCCCTAATTCGAGCGATAGATCGATCAAACGATCATAAAAGTCCAATCCAGCTTGATTTATCTCACCAATGCCTGCTGGAAATATACGGCTCCATGATAAAGAGAATCTATAGTTTGGAATATGCATTCCCTTCATCAAATACAGATCCTGGACATAGCGATTATAAAAATCACAAGCCTCATTGCCGTGCTGATTCTGAAATATGCGATTTCTTTTTTTGACGAATATATCCCAGATAGAAGGACCCTTTCCATGTAAATCATGTGCTCCCTCAATCTGATAGGCAGCTGTAGAAACTCCCCAAATAAAATCTTTGCCAAAGGCATCTTTGGTTAAAAGCATTTATAAAAATAAAATTATCGGACCTCAATGCCGTTTTAAAACAATTAAGTTTTGTGGAATCTTAATGGTGAATAGAATGAACTAAATCGACCTAAAAAGATCCTAAATATAATCCGCTGGAAAAAATAGTTTATCGTTTTCATAATAGATACATTAACTCCGTTGACTACATTAACTATCGCATTATAAAGTAACGAAACTCATATTAACTGGATATGAATTATTTATTAAATATACGAAAAAAATAGATACTATGTTTCAAAGTCTCCAATGTATGATTATTGCTAATACATTGAAGTGCCAACTACAGAATAGATCTAATTAAGCAAATTACATAAGCATCATCTTGTTGAAGAACAAGAGGTAGTTCCCTTATCCTCCTGGTTCGCTACTTAATTTCAAATTCGGTAAATATTGTTCTTTTAAACTCCAGGACTTCGGGTGCAATTTTAAAGCCTTCGCCACCGTAAGCCTTGTTGAAGGTCTCCAGGGCCATACCAGTTCGATACTTTGTTGACTCGTTGGAAGCACTGCCATCGTTGGATAGAAACAATAGTTTGCCGATTTCTACATTTGCCCTAGATGCAAGTTTTTTGGCAGACTTTAAGGCATCATCATAAGCAATTAAATCGGCTTCTCTCAGTATACTATCTGCTTTAGAGTGATCGAAGGCTATGGAGCCGATTCCACTTATCTTGGTTTCCAGTAATTTACCGGTCAACTCTGTAAATTTGGACAAATCATGTAATACAAAATCGATCGTTTGCTGTGCTTGATAGCCTACAAATTTAGTTGTATTTCCTATGTACTGATAATCCTTATTTGCAGATACACTACTTGTTTTAATATCTTCCTTTTTATTTCCATATTTTTGGAGCAAAGCGATTACGGTATCAACAGTTGCCTGGGTTTCTCGAACAGCGTCAATCATCCTAGGTTTTGTAAAAGCTGTGTTGATTGTTAGTGTAACCTGATCCGGCATAATTCTAATTTTTCCTTCGCCACTTACCCGTATCCGATTTTCGTTTTCCTTTGATCCGGAATGGCAGGAAACCACAAGCATGATTCCTATTAAACCCATAAAAATAATGAAGATCGATTTCTTTTTCATCTTGTAAAGTACTCAGATTTGTAGTTAACTTATTGATTTACTATGCTAAATATACTAAATATTCCTGACAGCTGCTATTGAGCCTATCTAATTTACCTTAGATTATTCTAAATAAAAAAGC
>NZ_DIIM01000020.1:0-71956 GCF_002420705.1 Sphingobacterium sp. UBA5670 | reverse complement strand
GCTTTTTTATTTAGAATAATCGCTGTCTTTTAATCAATACTTTTCGAGTAAATCTTGAGCTGCTTTTGCAACGCCTTCCGAGCCATATGAATACGTGTTTTCACTGTCCCTTCTGGTATTTGCAAGTGCTCTGCAATTTCATAATATTTAAATCCTTCCAAAAACATGGCAAAGGCGTTATAATAGTCTTTCGATAAATTATTGAGCGCATGCTGTATATCAGATGCAATAAAATTATTTTCCCCGCGATTGGTTGTTATTTCATTGCGATAACCGGTACTGATGTATTCGCTTCTATAATTCTCTAATCTTTTATTACGTGTATATTGATTGATATACGTATTTTTCATAATGATATAGAGCCAAGACATCAGTTTCGGATGTTTCAGGAATTTTTCGATAGATGCTAGTGACCTCACCATGGTCTCCTGAACCAAATCTTCCCGTTCATCCGGATCGTTTGTAAATTGCGCTGCCAAATATTTTAACGTAGGTCTTTTTTCCTTAAACAGTTGATCGATTGTTGTATTTTCCATATTATCAAATTTTAAGTGTCTATCTTGACTACACTTACTACAATTAAGATGCTAGAAAAGGTAATTTAGACACATGACTCTAATTAGAGCATATTAAAGTATATTAATACGTTTTTTTTATAAATTTTTGAAATTCAATATTTTACCTATTGTTTTTACCTCTATATTGAACTTTTTTGCCAATTTTTATACTTTAACAACAAGTGTTTTCCTGTTTGATTTCCCCCTTTTATCTTTTTCCTGCACGTATTTATACGTAGTACTTTAAAGGATACATTTTTATTTAAATAGGTGTTAATTTTTAAAACTGTTCATGCCTTGAAGTGGTTATTAGTTACAACATGAAATGGAAAACAATATGGGGGACGAGAACAAAAAACTATATTTTGACCTATCGGAAGAAACGAAAGGCCAATCGGAAGGCCTGAAAGATCAGTCGGAATTAAAGCAGGTATGGGAAGGTAGTCAAGAAGATTTTTACAAGTCGATTATTAGAAATCAACAGGATGATATTGGAAGAATAGGACGATATTTCCGTGATGAACTGGCTCAGGAGCTTTATGGAATGCGTATATCTCTTCAGAATTTTACAAACCGTTATGGAGATTTTGAAGAATTGCGTTGCCTGCGTGATTCCTTGAGTACTTTAGTGGTAGAAATACGCAATAAAGCGGGATTGCTTTACAATCCCATATTAAATGACCTGGGAATTTTTCATGCGGTAGATGAGGCCGTAGGCAGTTATAAGAAAAGATCCGGTTTAACGATTGATACGTTGCTTGACCCTCAACTGCGGGAATTACATCACCAGGCACAAGTTCATTTATTTGAATTTTTGACCGCACTATTTCAGTATTTAAATGATGAAATTCCCTCGCATGCCATCTCAGTTTCAGTGCAGGTGATCGAATTTGAAATCCTTGTTAAAGTATCACCATTTTTCCACCAAGGAGAAACCCTATCCGTATCAAAGCTCGAAAACAGTCCGATGCGTTTGATGAAGATTGCTGAGCTCTACAATGCACGTATCATGAATGATACGCTGACAACAGGTATTTTACTAAAATTGACTATTTAAAAAGATAATAATGATAAAAATCCTATTGGTTGAAGACCACATGGTTGTACGTAACGGTATAAAATTACTATTAGAATCACAAGATGGATTTGAAGTTGTTGGTGAAGCTTCGAATGGAAAAGAAGCTCTCCAATTCTTAAGCTCAAATCCTAGTCCTGATATTGTTCTAACAGATATCAGTATGGACGAGATGGACGGCCTGGAGTTACTTCAGGTACTAAACAAACAGTATAACTCTATTAAAGTAGTTATATTATCTATGCTAAATCAGATTAATTATGTCATCGAGGCCTTTGAATCTGGTCTTGCTGGCTATTTGGTCAAAAATGTTGGCTATCACGAATTGCTGTTTGGATTGAATCACATTGCAAACGGTGGTCGGTATATGAGTGAGGAAATTGCCATGATACTTTTAGATCAAGTCCGTTCTGGACAAGGCTATGCTCAGCTCCCTGGAGAGCTACACGCAGACTTTGATATTTCGGAACGTGAACTCGAAGTATTAAAACTGATTGCAGAAGGATACACCAATATTGAAATTGCAGATAAGATTTTTTTAAGCAAGCGCACGGTTGAGGGGCATCGTCAGAATCTCATCGATAAAGCGGGTGTGAAAAATACGGCACATCTGGTTAAGTTTGCATTTGAAAGAGGTATTTTGAATTATTAAATTTTCCTGACAAAGGATCAGGAAAATTTTGATATTCAGGAATGGCATTATGCAGCTATCTTATTGCATGCGATGGCGCATTGCTCACATGCTTTAGCGCAATGCTGGCAATGTTCGTGTGGATGTTTGAAACATTCCTCTGCACAGATCGTACATAATTCAGCACAAATTTTAACAAATTGTCGACTATAATGGCTTTGGAGAGAAAGAAGTTCGGCAACAGCGGTACATAATACTGCACATTCCATATCTAATGCAATACATTTTGCCATGGCTTCAATGTCGCTTTCTTCGGTACAGGATTTGGCACAACTGTGACAGGCTGTAACACATTGCCAACAGGCTTCTATACAAGATTTTTCCAAGGAATTTATCATAAATAATGTTATTAGTATACTGTTGTATATATCTAAATGTTTTTAAATAAGACAAGTCTGAAAAGTAAATGGTTTTAAGGGAATGGAAGCCGGTGGAATTTCGATAATTTTATCAGGCGTTTTCAGTTTGATACAAAATGATATTCAATTGATACGATTTACCTCCAGTCTTCGCAAATATTTTTTCAATTTTAGGCTTTCACCTATATGATGTATTACAATCAATGAATAAAATATATTTGCTGACTATTGCGCTCTTGCTGTTTGTTGTCCAAAAGACATTTGCGCAAACTACAAACAAAGATCAGATTGAAAATGTGCAGCTGCCGACTAATGGTATTTTTCAAGCGGATCCGACCATATTCTACCACAAAGGATATTATTACCTCTACGGTACGAATGGTGACCCGGCAGAACAGCAGGGGTTTAAAGTGTATCAATCGAAAGATTTAGACTCTTGGGTAAGTCCGGAAGGAGCTAATTCAGGTTTTGCTGCTGTAAAAGGCGATATTTTTGGATCAAAAGGTTTTTGGGCGCCGCAAGTATGGTTTGATAATGGTAAGTTTTATATGGCCTACACAGCCGATGAAAATATTGCTATTGCAGTTAGCGATGCTCCAACTGGGCCTTTTAAGCAAGCGATTAAAGCACCAATTGCTGTTGGGCAAAAGCAAATTGATCCCTTTGTATTCCGCGATCGAGATGGAAAAAAATACCTGTTTCATGTAAGATTAAAGGAAGGAAATCGAATTTTTGTGGCGGAGTTGAAGTCAGATTATTCCGGAATAAAGGAAGAGACGTTGAAAGAATGTCTCCACGCCGAACTTCCCTGGGAAAATACGGCAAATGTTGATTGGACAGTCAGTGAAGGTCCCACTGTCATTCGGGAAGGGAAATATTACTATATGTTCTATTCGGCAAATGATTTTCGAAACAAGGACTATGCTGTGGGGGTTGCTATTGCTGAAAATATTTATGGACCCTGGAAAAAACTGGACGATCAACCTGCACTAAGCCAAAAAAATAGCGGATTTGCCGGAACGGGACATGGAGACATGTTCAAAAAAGGCAATCAATGGTATTACGTCTGTCATACACATTTTTCAGATGAAAAAGTTGCTCCTCGGCGGACAGCCATACTCCCTATTCATTTCGTGGCAAGTAGCAGCGGTATCTTGATTCCGAAATTCGAAACTGCAAAGTTTCGCTTTTTGAGCGCTGATCAGCAATCGAGGCAAAGTAGAAAATCATTTCAGACAGACGTAGCCTTTGGTGATCCTTTTATTGTATTCGATCCACCTTCGGATCAATACTATTTATATGGAACCGGGGGAACCGAGAATGGTTTTATAGCCTATAGCTCCAAAGATCTAAAGACGTGGAAGAAAGAGGGAAAAGTATACGATGCCAAACAGCCCAATGGTTGGGGGGAAAAGGATTTTTGGGCTCCTGAAGTCTATCGTGTGAACAACAAATATTACATGTACTATAGTGCTCACTGGAAAGAAAACCCCAAAAATGATTTAGAAAATTATCGTATTGGCGTTGCAGTGGCGGATAACCCACTGGGGCCATTTAAAGATCTGACCGGCAAACCCATTTTTGACCCTGGATATCCCATCATTGACGCAAATGTTTTTAGAGATACCGATCATAGAAATTATCTTTTCTATTCACGCTGCTGCTATGAACATCCTGTAGAATCAGAAATTGCAGATTGGGCGAAGAAGAAATTTAGCTATAAGAATATTGAAGAAAGCTGGGTCTATGGAGTGGAATTGGATAGCAGTATGACGAAAGTAATTGGGAGTCCGGTTCTTTTAATGCGCCCTCCAGCTACGATGCAGGATGCACAATCCGAATGGGAAAGCAGATCAGTTACTTCAGGTGAGATCAATAGGCGATGGACAGAAGGCTCTTTTCTGGTCAAAGAAAATGGACTATACTATATGATGTATTCAGCCAATTATTTCGCAGGAGCCAATTACGCTGTTGGCTACGCTACAGCAACCACGCCTTTGGGAAGCTATCAAAAATCGGCATCCAATCCAATCATTGAAAAAAATACCAGTAGGGGTGGAGTGATTTCGGGAACAGGACATAATAGTTTATTTCAGGACAGGGAAGGAAAAATCCGCTGTGTATATCATGCCCGCACCATACAGACGGGCGATCAACGTATTGTTTTTATCAGCGATGTTTCTTTTGATGAAACAGGAAAGTTAAATATCTTGACAGATTGACCCAGCGGTTAATCTGTCTTTTTGGGTATGGCTGGATTTTCGACATTTTCATCCCAGTCAGTGGGAGATTTCTTAACGGGGCTTATGCTGTTTCTTGTCTGTGGATTTTTATTTCTATAGTTGATATGTTCTTCTTCTTCCGGATCGGTTTCATCGATGTCTGGTTCAGGATGTTCGATAGGATCAGTGTCATTTGGATCGGGGATAATACGTTCCCCGAATAATCCTTTGCGATACCAGATGTTACTAAAATAATAGGCAATAATTAAACCTCGTTTTACTACTGCATGTTGCAATATCTCTTCCATTTTCGATTTCGTTTTAAGTGATACGATCCTTTTTTATCGGATGGTATACTCTCCTTAAAGGAACAACGTTTAGACGGAAATAGTTTGAAAGATTTCAGGATTTGAATCAAAGATCAATCGAGTAACATTTGCTCAGGAAATGGCTTAACAATAGGGAAGTAAAGGTGGACAGTGGTGCCCAAACCGACCTCTGATTCAATTTCTATACTTCCGCCCAATCGTTCCATTATCCGTTTTACGAGCGAAAGACCAATCCCTGTACCAGGTATGGAACCAACATTGTCGGCTCTGGTAAACATCTCGTAAATGTGAGGCAGGTGGTCAGTCGGTATGCCAATACCGTTATCCTTGATCTGATAATGCGTATAATCGTCTTCGTGCGAACTATCTATGGTCACTAAAGGCCTTTCTGCTTGTGCAGAATATTTTATTGCATTAATAATTAAATTGGAAAAAATTTGATACGCGGCACTTTTTTCACCCCAAATTGGCAATAGGGTGCCAAACGTGGGCTGACAATTATTGACGTTATATAAAATACTGTTTTCTTGAAATATGCGCTGAATTGTGTAGGCCATGGGCAGTGGTTCCTTGTCTAAAATGCTGGAACGGTGCTGACTTAACTGGACCATATTGTTGATGATATCTTCAATGTTTGTAACGCTTCGGCTGAAATTCTGATACCACTTATTGATTTTTGTAAAATCGATATTGTCGGAGTGCTGCTGTAAAAATTGTATGCCCATTTTTAAGATGGACAAGGGGTTTTTTAAATCATGAGAAAGGGTGTGGGTAAACATTTCCAGCTCATTGTTCAAACTCAGAAGCTCTTCATTCAGCAACTGACGTTCCTTTAATTTTGCAAAAATGGATTCTTTGATAATCTGATTCAGACGAAGAACAAAATTGATTTCAGCATCATTCCAAGGTTTGGCAACGTCATAACGCATATCTGCCCAAATTTTGAGCTTCTTGTTATCATTCGGTTCATTTTTTAGCTCCATCTGCATCACGTGATTGCGGTTTTCTTTTCTAAACCAGACGAGGTAATAATCGTTTTCCAAGCCAACCTTTAGATACATAAGTCCCGCAAAAACGAGTTTATCTTTAAAGTTATCCTGATGATTCAGCCGAAAATTATAGTCTTTGAAGAGAGCTTTATCGGTATGTTTTTGCAGAAATTGAATGATTTCATAAAATTGCGCTTTCTGTGGAGAATGGCCATAGTTAAAAACATCGCCCTGATTGAATATCGCCAATCCATCTGCATTAACCAGCTGGGTCAATATATCCATATGCTGTATTAAAGCACAATTCACCATCTTATTTTCAGAGAGACTTCTTTTTAATTCTTCCTCGGCGAGTTTAAGAAGTTCCGTTCTTTCCAGCAGATTCTGTTTGACATGACTTTCATATTTGCTGGTGGCTGCTTGGATGGCAAATGTACAGAGCTTTCGCTGCTGCAGATCGACCACCCGCTCCTCATCATTTTGAGCCACTACAAGGCCCCAGAATTCATCATCGATACAGATTCGAAAAAACAAGGCGCTTTGGACATTTATTTTTTTCAAAAAAAGCCGGTGAAGCTCAGGTAAAGGTGATAACAAGCTCGAGAGCGGATCAATCCCTTCGTCCGTATAATAGAACTCCTGCCCCTCCAGATCAATATTGGGAGCATATCGATAGGAATAACTCCGATAGTATGACAAGACTTCCTCTGGCATGAAATCTTTCGAGAACTCTTTTCCTTTGAAATGGGCTTGTCCGTCTGCTGTATGCTCCGCAATCACTGAACTGTAACCCGTCTCCTGAATCTGCAAAACGAAAACCCGATCATAATTCAATAACTTGTTGATGGCCGAACAAACACGATCCCAATTATTAGGCTGGATAGTGTCTAGCAAAAAATTAAGCTCATTTATTTTTTTTGCGGCAATGTATTTTTTATGTTGTGGTTCCCATTCTATATAGAGATATTCATCATGTTTCCGTAATTTTACATAAACACGTTCTTTTCGTATTTTAATAGGTAAAATATGGCGCGACTGTCCGTTTTCAAGTAAATCAATTACGGCATTTTTGATTTTGGATAGCGCTTCGCCAAATGTATTGTTAAAGTTATCAAAGAAATTAGTTCCTAATAGGTCCTCTTTGGCGCCATGGTCTTTTACGACAGATTCGGTTACTCCAACAACAATAAAATGTCGATCTAAGATGACCAGACTGCCAAAAGATTGAAGCTTTATAATGGTTTGATTGTTAGATTGAAATGTATGATTCATAATACCCCAAAACTTCTTATGATACACATAAATATACGAAAAAAATCACGACAACATAGATCGAATTTTTGATAACAGCACGTTATAAAGTCTATAAAATTGTTTTATAGACTTCTTTCTACACTGAAATTAAAATTAGTACCGAATTCCGCTCCGCGGAAGGAACTAGTACTGAATATTAAACTCTTTGGCTACAGCATCGGCCATTCCTTTAAGAAGTGATTTCCACTGGGGGTAAGATGCGCCCATTTTAGCAGCCAAGCCAACAAGATAATTCCTGATATTATCACTCATATTTTCATTGTCGACATTGATGATTTCGTTTCTTCCAGCGTATTGGAACAAGATGCTATTTCTCCGCTGTTCGATCAGAAAAGTTGAGGATGATATTCCTTCAAAAAAATGCGCAGTATTTTTTTCTCCAGGATGGCTTGGGTCTGGGCAGGGTTTTAATGTTATCGCAAAAACCCTATAGTCCTCTGTTTTTTCTGAAATGAGGTTAACAACATTCACCCAATCATAGCCATCACTACTCGGAAGTCCCGGTCCGGGAATATCCAGTCTGATATAATCATGTAATTCGAGTAAACGATCAATTGGAGTTCCATAACCAGTCGTTAATTGAAATACAGTGGCAGGTAACTGCGCTAGTTCATACCAATGATTGACCTTTCTAAGATTATCTATAGCCAAATCATAGGCTAAACTGGCGATAGCTTCACTGGGAAACTCGAGGGATTCAAAGCAATCCAAATGCTTACCTTCTTTTTGTTCTGGTATGATATTTTTCATGATTTCTCACTTCTTATGCTTAAAATATTGAATTTCTTACTCATGTATTTTTGCCTCTTGTCTCTTTATCTGGATGCTTGGCATATATTCGGTACTGCCCCGATTTTAATTTACGTATCATGTTACAGGGTGCTATGTTTTAACCTAGGCTCGCCTTCAATTTTGCAAGCAAATCATCTGCTTTTGTATGCTCTACTTTCATTTTTCGAATGGTAGGACGTTTACCCTTGTCTTTTTGTTTGATTATTTTGAGGAGATCGTTCATATATTCGTTTTTATAACTACTGATATCAAAGGTTGCACTATGTTGCTCGATCAGCTGTGTGGCCATGTCCATTTCTACTTTTTGAATTTTAATTTTACTGGGTAATTTGAGCTCATCTAGCGTCCGGATCTCCTGTTGATAACGTATTTTATTCAAAACTAATGCATTTTGATAGGGCTTTATCAGGGCTAGATGTTCTACATTTCGCATCACGAATGATCCTAAGCCCGCCATTTTAGTTTTTTCCAATGCTTTGAGTAATAGTTGATAGGCTTTTTCTCCGCCTTTTTGTGGCTCCAAATAGTAGGGCGTTTCAAAATATATACTGTCCACATCCATCATTTTGACAAAAGCATGGAGATTGATTAGTTTAGTCTTTTCTGGACTTGCGTCTTCAAAATCTGCGTCTTCCAGCACGACGTAATGGTCTTTCATAAAATATCCTTTCACAATATTGTCCCATTTTACCTCTTTGCCAGTTTGTTCATTTACCCGCTTGAATTTGATGTTGGATAGATCCTTTCGATCAAGCATATCCAGATCCAAAGCCGCGCTTTCCGTTGCACTATATATTTTAATTGGGATATTGACCAGACCAAAACCAATAGCCCCTGTCCAAATTGCTCGCATAAGTAATTATTTATTGCTAATAAGATAACCTTAGTGATGCTCAAATGGTTTGAAATTTAATAAACTGTATACCAAACTATTCTCAAGAGAAATAGTTATACAGGCATTTAATATGCTTTTATTACAATGGATTTAAAGTCAAATGAACCTTTCTGGTTAGTAAAAAATGGTCTTTTAAACAGTTACCCTTCCTTGCAGGATGATCGCAGCTGTGATGTTCTTATCGTTGGGGGTGGCATTACAGGGGCATTGATAGCACATCAATGCATGAATGATGGAAAGAAATGTATACTTATAGACAAGCGTGAAATTGTAAATGGGAGTTCGGCAGCGACTACTTCTATGTTGCAATATGAAATAGATGTGCCTTTATATAGGCTAAAGGAATTAATCGGTGAAGAGGCTGCCATAGCGAGCTACACAGCCTGTGGAGAAGCCATTAGCAAATTGGGGGATATCGCAAAGAAAATCCGATCGAAAGCTGGTTTTAGAACAAAAAAATCACTCTATTTCGCGGCGAGAAAAAAAGATGTCTCTTGGTTGAAGCAAGAATTTGAATCCCGGCAAGAGGCGGGTTTTGGCGTTAAATGGTTAACGGAACAAGAAATCAGGAAACGTTATGCAATTCAAGGCGCTTACGCTGGAATTCTCTCGGATCTAGGAGCAAGCATAGATGCGTTTTGTTTTACACATGAGCTACTGGCATACAACGTTAGAAAGGGACTATTGATTTTCGACAAAACAGCATTAGAAAACGTATTATATAAGTCGGGATATAATCTCGCAACAACCTCGACGGGTGCTAAAATCAAAACAAAAAAAATTATTTATTGTACAGGATACGAAACGACAAATCTTATTCCTGAAAAATTTGTCGATCTATTGAGTACATTCGCCATTGTGTCGGAAGTCGATAAAAAAGCTTATTACCGGTATCGGGATCTGCTCATTTGGAATACTGCTGAACCTTATCTGTATATGCGCACAACGGACGATTATAGGTTCCTGATCGGGGGAGAAGATGAAGAATTTAAAGACTCCATCAGGCGGGATAGCCTGATTTCAGCAAAATCACTTAAATTGGAAAAGGCATTTAATAAAATTTTTGCGGATAGGCCCTTTCACCCAGATTTTACCTGGGCTGGTACTTTTGGGACGACTAAGGATGGATTGCCCTATATCGGAATACATAAAAAGTTTAAAAACTCCTACTTTGTGTGTGGTTTCGGTGGAAATGGCATCACATTTTCTGTTGCGGCTATGGATATGGTATCATGTTGGATGAATAACCTAAGCCATCCGTTGGATAAATGGTTTAAGTTTGGACGTTAAGTTGTGGCTTTATCGCTGTGCTTAAGCAAAAAACGGTATAATTTATCCTCTAACTTTGCTAGTGGCAATTTACTTTTTATGCTGGGAAATTTTCCTTCCATAAATAAACGTTGTATGGTGGGATGGATATAATAAGTCTGCGAAACTGTCTTTGTATTGCCAAGCTGCTCAGCTACCTGTTTAATGACCTTGTTTAACTGTCTTTTACGTGCATTGAGTGCCTCTGCCTGTTTGGTTTGGGCGAGCTGATAAAATGCTTCCCGACTAGCTCCCCAGATACGGATACTTTTGCAACTGATGTGACCCTTAGAATGTTCCCGAAGATAATGATTAAAGGCGGCACCACAGAAAGTACTTTCGCATGTAGCACTATCGATCTGAAATATCCTTTTTCCTTTCATTTTAAGAAGTTCTTCCAAAAGCTTCGCCTGCTGCCTGCTCGACCATGACTTTTGCTGAAAAACACCTTTTTTGCCTTTATATGCTAAAGATATCCTATTGTCTTCGATGGTAACGTGTCTTTTTTCCAACGTACTCAAGCCATAAGACTTATTAGTAAGCGTGTAGCGCTTATTACCGATACGAATTAATGTACTGTCCATTATTTTAAAAGCAATTGCACACAACTTATCCATATCCCAGTCCTGATGTTTGAGGTGTTTAGTGCTGATTTTTCTTAATTCCTGCAAATACTTACCCATAAAAAGAATATTACTGAACTTTGCCGCCTGCCGTTGGTTAACGAATTTCTCATGATAGATATATTGTTTACGTTCTTTTTGGTCGAATCCAAAAGCTTGCAGATCACTGTTGGCACTTTTGGCAATCCATACATCTTTCCAGTTGGGTGGGATAACCAGTTTTGTAATTCTTTCTAAAATCTTTTGATCAGATACTTCGGTTCCTGATGCATCAAAATATTTAAAAGATTTGCCTATTTTCTTTCGTGTATAACCGGCTTTTTTTTTCATATAATAATCTCTAAAGTCTACATCTTGTTAAATTCCAAAATGCTATCTTAATTTTCTATGCCTGCGAGCAATTCAGTCGACCCTAATAAATTGCAATTCGATCAACGTTGATCTGTATAATGATCGACGTGTTGTCATTTATTAGGTATTGTTTATTTTATTTTACTGATATGAGCATTGTTAATTTCTTTTAAGAACGAATGAACGATATCTTCGGTTTTCGAAAAAAATAAGATGCGTATTATTCACATACAGCAAGGTTTTATACAGAAAAGAGTGGGGAGTGTAAGAATAGAAAAAATAATAAAGGCATTAAAAACGGCTACTTTTACTTAAAAAAGCAGCCGTTTTTAATGGTAAATTTCTATCTATTTAGTTTTATCAACATAAGAAGCCTTTTTACCTTTCTCTGTATCTGCTTTGATCGGTTTCTTTTCCACTTCTTCCGAAACTTCCGATTGTATTATGGTTTTACCATTTCTCTTTCCAATGGGACCGCCACAGATAATCAGCGTAATGACCATATTGGGCTGATTCTTTATTTTAACTTCCGATTTCATATGTTATTTATTTAGCAAATTTTCAGATACACGGTTAAGCTACTCTAGTAGATAACCTCATGGGCTATATTTTGTTTTACTTTAGGCTGTAAATTTTAAGCTGTTTTTGCAGCTTTTTTCTTGTCATGTGTATTCTGGTTTTAATGGTACCTTCAGGCATTCCAAAATAGGAGGCAATCTCGTGATATTTATATCCTTCAAGGAACAACTGGAATACTTGATAATTTTCTTCTGACAAACTGCACATCGCCTTTTCGATATCATCAGCGATAAACTTATTGTCACTTTTATTGGTTTCTATCGTGTTAGTATTTTCCAGACCGATGTAGGTTTCGTGAATGTCGTTTATACGTTTGGCCTTGCGATATTGGTTAATGTATACGTTTTTCATGATCACATAAAGCCAAGACATTAATTTAGGATGGCGGATAAAATCATCGATCGATTTTAATGCACGAATAAGAGTCTCCTGAATCAAATCCTCTTTCTCATCGGGATCGTTTGTAAATTTACCTGCGAAATGTTTCAGAAGGCTTCTTTTCTCTTCGACTAACAAATTTAAATTTGAATTGCTCATAGTATCGTTTGTTAAATTGATTGATGTGTATTTGGGGTATCAAGTACAATTAAAGTGCTACTTTTATTCATTTATGGCACTTGGAATTTGTTTAAACAGGTAAATGCGATAAATACGTGAGCAAGGGGTTTCGTTATTTTTGTAGCCGAAACGCTACAGAAAGGCGATATGGATTGGGTGCCGTTAAAAAGAAACGATCAGAAATAACTGGGGCAATTGGGTATTTGTTCCATTAAGAAACGTCTAAATTACGCAGTCATCCCCGTTTTTAATAATAAATGGAAAATGTCCATTTTTGTAATCATAAATAGGAATGGTGGTTTTTTGTCAGTTTTGTTGAACTAATTAGCTTTGAATGTGGTTCTTATGTAAATTTTAAGAACAAAACTAGATAGAATATGAAAAAGAGCAGAAAATTTGCAACAGTTTTAGGAACTTTTATATGTGGTGCTACGTTATTATTTTCGTGTCAAAATACAACGAAAAATCCATCGGAAGGCAGTGGTCAATCGGACAACATTGCACCGAGTGATGCCGATGAAACAAGGTATAACTTAAGCGAGCAGCAAAAAATGACGATGCAGAAAGATACCAGTCTGGCAGACACGCTTAGAAAAGACAGTATCAATGGGTCAAAATCTAAACCTTAAAGATCTTTTGGACTCTTCTTTGTAAATCAGACTTCAGTATATCCAATAAAAAACTCCCTTAATTAAGGGAGTTTTTTTTGTCCTTTTCTTTTTGATCGGATTCATCATCGTAAATATCTTCTTCTGAATGATCTGATTTTTCTTTATGTTGATCCTCTTCCGTGTTTATTTTTTCTTTATTGCTGCGATCACGCTGTTCTTCTTCACTTGGGTCAGGTCCATCGTTATTTTCCGGATAATATAAATTGGGGGTTATATCTTCCAGATCAGGAACTTTTGGTGGTGTGTACGTACGACCACCGTCATCAGTAGATGGATCGTTGTCTATGGGGTCTATTCCATTCATGAATAGGGCACCCTTTTGGCAGTAATCGGGGATTATATTGCCAGATTGAGCTGTTGTATACATATTTTCTTTTTGATAAGAACAGCGATGAAATTTGATTGGTTGTATTTTTTTAAAAAAGGATAGTCCCGCCATTTTTAAGAATAAATTTAAAACTTTTCATTTGTCGACCTTGTTATTAAACTAAAGTAATTTAGATAATAGAAAACACTATGAGAAAATTGACACTACTTTTATTGATAACAGCAGGCATTGGGTATCAGGCCCGTGCTCAGAAAATTGAGACAACGCCACAGATGTCGTCCGATGTGGGTATTGAACCTATACGTCAAGGGAATTGGATGGTCGGAGGATCGATCGGTAATTTAGGCTATAGTTTCGAAGGTAAGTCTTTTAATGTTGCACTTCAGCCACGTGCTGGTTATTTCGTATCCGACGGATTGGCTATCGGTGCACAGGCCAATCTTGGTTTGGCTACCCAGAAAGATGCCGATAATGAATGGACTTACGGTGTAGCACCATTTGTGCGTTATTACTTTCCGAATGCAGGATCAACTACAGGTAGGTTTTTTGGTCAGGGAGACATCGGTATTTCAGGAAGCTCAAGGGGCAAGGACGTCGCGCTGGCCGTAGGAGCCAATGTTGGATATGCACATTTTATAACCCGGACTGTCGCGCTGGAAGCTACTTTTGGCTACAATTATAGCAAAGCCAATATAAATACAGGCAGTGGCGCGAGTGGTTTAGGAGTTGGTGTAGGTTTCCAAATCTATTTGCCGGGCAGACGCTAATAGAAATAGTATTAACAATCTTTAACAGCATGTTTCCAATTGACAAATTGGAAACATGCTTTTTTTTTGCGACCGTATAATTACTTGCTCTTATGTATGAAAGACTTATTCTTCTCAAAATGACAAAAATTAGAAAACATTTGAAGCGAATTAGATGTTTTTTTCTAAAAGAAAGCTGAAACGATGACGGGAACAAAAAATATTGGATTGGTGCTCAAGGATAAAATGGGTAAATGGTCGTCTTATAACATTCCATTGCTCAAAGAGTGCCATCTGAACAATAAGATTGTGAGGAGCAATGAGCTCGAAGGTATTTTTGTCATAGGAAGTTTGGCAACGGGACTATACATATTTTCACTATATAAAAACCGCTTTATAGACTTGATGGGTAAGCAAATCGGGACTGAGGAAATCTGTGAACATTTTGATCAGTATAAACAGGCTTTGATATAAGTACTACATTTTATTTTTAAAATATAGGCGTACTGCCGAGTAATTTAACCTGGAAAGGCTATTCGAACGAGCTTGCACCAGTTAGCTATAAATGTATAGGATGTGCGATCAATTTATATTGATCGCACATCTTTTTTTATATCAATGAAAAATTGGTTTATCCAGTTTAATGGCTAGTCGATAAACAGCGTTCATCAATCCGACATGACTATAGGCTTGTGGGAAATTTCCCCATTGGCTACCATTATCCTCTGTAACATCTTCACTGAATAGCCCCAGGTGATTGCTATAGGTCAACAAACGTTCCAGAATCTCCTTCGCTTCTTCCACGCGTCCTACACAGGCCAGTGCTTCCACATACCAAAATGCACAGACCAGAAAAGTGGATTTGGGTCTGCCAAAATCATCTTGATGTTTGTATCGGTAGAACAGCCCATTTTCACCTTTTAATTCATTTTCTAGCATTTCGAGATGATGCAGGGCACGTTCGGATTTCGGGTCAAGGTAATCCATTACAATGAGCTGTAAGGTACTGGCATCTAGATTCCGGCTATCAACAGCATTCTGGTAGACTTTCCGCTCTTCGTCATAGCAGGCTTCGATATAAGCTTCTGCTTTTTTTAAGAGGACATTCGCGCGATCCTCCATATCTTGATAACCATTCTGACGTGCGATCAAGAGAGCGGCTTTACATCCAACCCATTGAAAAAGATTGGAATAACAATGGTGATTGGCAAAATTTCTAAACTCCCAGATGCCAGCATCTTTTTCCTCTATAGTAGCCTCAATCTTTTCGAGAATGAAATTTACCCAACCTAACACATTTTTGTTTTCATGGATTTTAAAACGTTGATCAGTGAAAAGTGGTAACAAGGCAATCATTGCCTGACCATATACATCATTTTGAATATGTTCAAAAGCTTGGTTACCAATCCGTACTGGGCCGTTATCTTGATAGCCCTTTAGATAAGGCAAAATATGTTCGGTCAGTTCGGAGGTTCCAAGGATACCATACAAAGGTTGAAGCCTTCCAGGGTTACGATGTGTGATGCCGGCAATATAATTTGCAAAGCTTTCCATTTCTTCAAATTGACCGATGTGTGTCAATGCTGTTAAGACGTAGTAACTGTCACGTACCCAACAATAACGGTAGTCCCAATTTCTTCCCGAACCTGGATATTCGGGCAGACTTGTTGTTGATGCAGCAATAATTGCTCCTGTGTCCTCATATTGGTGAAGTTTGAGCACCAGCGCTGATCGGATAACTTCTGTTTGATAAATATTGGGAATACTGCAATGTTTAATCCATCGCTGCCAATAACTGAGCGTTTTATGGAGAAAATCTTCACAGGTGCTCGCGATAGCCGATTCGAAAGCTGCATCATAAGTAAGTACAAGGTATTTATTTTCACTGATTATCGTCCAGCTTTCGTCTTGGAAAAAATGGGAAATAGGCAGATCAGTGGTAAGTCGAATTCTTTCTCCGATCTGGTCGTTGCTATAAAGAATATGGTTGCTGCCGCGTGTGGCTTTAAGTGCCACCCGCCCATAATCGCCAGTCGGTTTGCAACTGATATTGACGCTAGGAGCCCCATAAAGCGGTTCGATCTTCCGGATCAACATCAACGGTTTAAAATACCGTCCGAATTGTTCAAATCGTGGTGCAAAATCCGTGATACGATAAGCATAAGACGCCGTATGGATTTCCGTACAAAGAACGTTTGAATTTTTAATGTAATACTGCTTTGTTTCCACGACAGGATCCTCTGAACTGATCTTGAAGATTCCACCTTGATTTTTATCGATCATACTGCCGAACACAAAGCTATCTTCGAACGATGGCCAACACAACCACGATATATTTGTGTCAATGCCAACATGTGCTATGTAGGAACAATTACCAATGATTCCAGATTGATAGATATGTCTGTTTTCTCTTGTATTTTCGCTCATTATTTTACGATAAGTTGATTCAAAAATTGAAGAACATCCTCTTGTTCATCTAAATAATATTTTGCCGCAGATTTGTTGCTGCCCACCTTAATACTTATGGTCGATTGAGGTAGATACCTGAATAAATCCTCGTCGGTAATGTCGTCGCCAATAGCCAACATAAAATCTGCTTTTATATGTCCTGCGATTTCCAATGCCGCCTTACCTTTATTAACTTCTGTATTTTTAACCTCAATGACAGCATTTCCGTCCAGTAGCTGTAATCCATAGTCGTTGAGCATTGGGTTTAAGATCTCTTTTAGCTCTGTCGCCTTAAGTTCGCCCAAGCCTAGTTCTACTTTCCGATAATGCCAAGCTAACGAATAGGGCTTGACTTCAATGTAAGCCCCCGGAGTTTGATCGGCCAGTTTTTCCATCAGTTTTTTTACTTCAGGCATCCAATGCAACGCCAACCCTTTTTTGTAAGACCAACTGAAATTTGGGAAATTAGACCAGATACCGTGTTCGGCAACCAAATAGTAAGATCGGCCATCAAACCAGGAAGATAGACTTTCCTGTGACCGGCCACTTATGATGACTAATGTATTGAGCGGATCTGAGATAATATTATCCAAAAGATTATAGAGTAAGGTTGTCGGTGTTGCTTTTTGAGCGTGGTTTTGGAATTTGACCAATGTACCGTCATAATCCAGGAAAAAGAGCCTATTGCTACTTCTGCTATACCTTTCTGAGATGCTATTAAAGACCTTATCCGAGATTCGTCTTGCCCATTCGTCACGTTGTATGGCTTTGGTTTCGGCCAGACGATTGGTAAAAAGCTGAACCCAATGCTGCACATTAAACTTCTGTATAATCTGAATATTGGCATCGGCACGTTCCTGTATTTCTTCCGGCGACATTTTAAGCGCTTGGTAAATACTGTCCGCGGTTTCTGTCCGATTATAGGGGTTAATAATCAAAGCGTCAACGAGCTCTTTGGAAGCACCCGCAAACTCACTTAAAATCAATACACCTTTTGATAAAGTCTTACTGGCGATATATTCTTTACTGACGAGATTCATCCCATCCCGTGTCGATGTAATCATACAGATATCGGATGCAACATATAATCCAACCAGCTCTTCAAAGGGAAGTGATTTGTAAAAATATAATACCGGCGTCCAGCTTAGATTTCCATAAATGGAATTGATTTCACTCACTTTCCGGTTAATCTCATCTTTCAGCTTTTTGTATTGCGATACCTTGTCCCTGGAAGGTACTATAAGCATATATAGGACAACTTTTGTATGCCATTCAGGATATTTTTCGAGGAAAGTGAGGAAGGCACGCAGTCTTTCTAATATTCCTTTGCTATAATCGAGCCTATCGACAGATATGATAATTTTCTGGTCGGGAAAATGACTTCTAAATTGGGTTGCAATAGCTTGGATTTTAGGCTGGTTGCTGACTTCGACAAATTTATCAAAATCAATACCCATCGGAAAGGATTCTACAAATATATGCCGGTCTTTGTATTTGAGCTGGTTATGCCCGGATGATACATGCAGTATTTTTTTGCAGGCATTCAAAAAGTTCTGACTATCGGCGAAAGTATGAAATCCGATAAGATCTGCTCCCAGTAAACCTTCGACCAATTCTTTACGTTGCGGAATGTTCATAAAGAGTTCCTCCGAAGGGAAGGGGATATGGTGAAAATAACCGATGTTGAGCTCTTGATTTTCTGAACGTAACAGTTGAGGAAGCAGCATAAGCTGATAATCCTGAACCCAGATGAAGTCAGAAAGCCGATCTATAGAAAGTGCAGCTTCACAGAATTTTTTATTTACGTTTACATAGGTACTCCAATATTCGCGGTCAAAATGAATGTAACTCGGCTGGTAGTGACAGATAGGCCAGAGCACCTCGTTGGAATAACCTTCATAGAAGTTGCGTATTTCATCTTTTGATAAAAATACAGGAAGCAAGTTCATCGGTTTGAGAAGCTCAATAATCTTTTCTTTTTCCTCTTCATCTTTGGGGACAATTCCAGGCCAGCCAACCCAGAGTATTTCATCCGTATCAAAAGCTGAATTTAAACCAGTTGCCAGTCCGCCTGCACTCGGCTTGATGATTAGTTTTTCTTTTTTTCGTTCTATTTGTATCGGCAGTCTATTTGAAATTATTATTTTCTTCTTTTTCTTCATAAGAATTTTAGATCGATTTATTTGCAGTGTGGAAGAGTTATATTGACTATAACGATGGGTATGTAATCCACTTATCTGAACAACCTTGGAAGAGAATAGTTTGAATAAATTCAAATTAGAAGGATAGTAGGAACAACTATTGAAGAAAGAACAAGTGATTTACTGGAACAGGATGTGGAAATTTGGACAGAGTTATATTCCAAATAGAAAAAAAAGACCTGTATTTCTACAGGTCTCTTGCTATTTATTAGATTACGATATATTGACCGCAGCAGCCTTTTCGTGATCCAGCTTTTTCATAAACTGATCGAGGATATCTCCCAATCTCCCTGAAATCTCCCCTAGAATACTTTCCCAATCTTTGACTGTGCCATCACAATTGTCTGATACAATTTTGATACTATGAAAGATGAGATTTTTTTGGAAACAGAAATTCGCTAAAGCATAAGATTCCATATCAAATGCCAAAGGATTGAAATGTTTAATATCCTGATAAAAAGCAGTATTTACATTAATAAAACGATCAGACGTTAAAAGTGCGTCTTCGTAACGAAATTCATCAAGTGATATGGATTCCAAAATACCCTGTCCCTTAAAAAATAAGGTGTTTTCCAGAAAAAAACCGTCTGTATAAGCATCACCTTGTGCGTAATATTCCGGATAAAGGACATGACCTATCGGATGTCTTGTACAGCCTACAGTACCTACATTGAGAAAAACAGGATGGATACCTAGTGCTTTGATGTCTTCGTAAAGCGTGGCGAGAGAAAGGAGTGCATTTACTTTACCTACGCCAATTTCGTATACAAAAGTCGATTTATTTGTCGAATTAAAAGATAGCTCATTTTTGTTCGCTACCAAAATAATCGTTTCAATATCTTTATTCAGGATCATTTATTTTTCTTCAATGTATGGATACTCAAATGCCAATTCTTCGGCAGTGATTAAATTTAAGAAGTTGACACAAGCCTGTTTTGAAGTAGGAAAATCCATGAATGTGTAGTTTCCACAGCTAATCGGATTTTGAAAAGGCACCTCGTATCCTTCTGTGAGGACCGTCTCTAGTACTTCTTTCATCAATTCCGCCACGTTCTGAGGAGTTCGGTCTGTTCCTGCTAACACCACATAAAATCCCGTGCAACAGCCCATTGGACCGACATAAATAACCTCGTCACCTAATATAGTTCTTATCTCTGTTGCAAAACAGTGCTCCAATGTATGCATAACTTCAGGTGATAACATGCGCTCTGGAGAATTCGGTCTGATCATGCGAATATCGTAAGTTGTATAACTTTCAACATTGCTACTGTTAGTTTTCGAAGCCTTGGCATAGATCCCTTGTTTCAATTTGGTATGATCTACCGTGAAACTATTTACTTTTGCTTTTTCTTTTGTGTACATCTTGTTGTGTTCAAAGCTATAATGCCTGCGGCCTTATAGGGGTTAAAAGTTGAATATCAAAAATTTCTACAAAGATACTAGATTATTATAGAAAAGGACGATAAAACTACTATTTTAACACTTCATAGTGTTCTACTGTTGGAAATGGATCGTAGTAGTGATGCAGAAGTTTTTCCCATTCTTTAAATAATGGAGACTCTCTAAAGCCGATTGTATGGTCTTCTAAAGTTTCCCATTCGACCAGTAGAATGTACTGGTTACTTTTTTCAATACATTTACGCAGGGAATGCGTGATATAGCCTTTACTTGCGCTGATATACTGGCAAGCTGTTTTATAATCTCGTTCAAAATCGGACTGTTGTCCTTCAATAATTTGCAATACAGCTACTTCTAAAATCATAATTCGTTTTTTTAACAAAGTTTAGTAAATAAATCAAACTTAGAGAATTTGTTTTTTATATGCAATACAAGAACCTGGATATCCGTGCAATTTGTCTGGCCTTCTTGATATAAACTTAGGGCTTATCGCTTATGCCGGTAATATTATCTCGGTTTTTGTTGAGTTGCGAAGCGATAATCTGGATGACTAAGGGTATGCCAGGATTACGATTTTGGGCATTCCAAACCAAGGAGAGCGTCGTTCGCTGTGGTAAAGTGTCCAATTCAAGGAAAGTGACATCAACGTGATATCCATTTTTTAAGGAAGAGGGAACGATGGCCACTCCAAGTCCCTGAGCCACCATATTGAATATAGTCAATGCATTAACCGTGCGTAAAGTAACTTTGGGCAGAAATGCATGGTCATTAAAAATACTCATGACAAGATCATAATAAGAATGACTATAGTTTTTGGAAAATAAAATAAAGGATTCATCTTTTAATGCATATAAGGTCGGTTTGGGAGATTTTAATAGGGGATGATTGTTGGGCAGAACGAGGCTGAAATGCTCCGTATGTATAGGTAGGCTACACAAACCATGCGGAGTTTCGGAAACACGTACAAAGCCCAGGTCCAATTCTTTTTTTTCCAGCAGATCCAGTTGGGTTTCATTCGCCAGCTCGTGCAGCGAGAGGTCGATGTCGGGCTGCTGCTGTTTTAAGGTGACCAGCAATTGCGGCAAGATTGTTTGAACAGCTGAGCCTATAAATCCTAGCTTTAAGGTACTTATTTTACCGTTGGCAAAACTCAAAAGCTGCATTTCAATCTGATCCAAATGCCTAAATAGTTCTTTTACCTCTGTAAAAAGATACATTCCGGCCTCGGTCAACTGCACATTTCGCTTATTGCGCTCAAAAAGGGAGACCCCATAAGATTCTTCCAGCTGTTTAATCTGTCTGCTCAATCCCGGTTGTGCAATGAATAGCTTTTCGGCCGCTCTTCTAAAGTGCAATTCTTCTGCCAATACTTTAAAATACAGTAAATGTCTTAACTCTATTTGATAATTCATGGTTATCAATTGATGATAAAAATGGTATTTCTAATTATCAAATATAGCGAGTACATTTGAGTAAAGCAGATATGAAGATGGAAAAATTTTTATACGGCAGCGGACATTTGACATGCTCCACTGCTTTAGCAATAGCAAAAGGAGCAATAACTGGGGAAATATCACCCGAGGTCAGGGAAAAGATCGAGCAAAGTGCCAGTTATGTTAGGAAAATAGTGGAGCGCGGTGAGGTTGTCTATGGGATCAATACGGGCTTTGGCCCCCTGTGTACCACACTTATTGACGCAAGTCAAACGCAGCTGTTACAGGAAAATATCCTAAAAAGTCATGCTGTTGGTGTAGGAGAACCTATCGCCAACGATTTGGCCAAATTAATGCTTATTCTTAAAGTCCATGCACTTTCTAAAGGTTTTTCAGGCGTCCAGTACACCACGATTGAACGTATTATTTGGCATATAGAACATGATATCATTCCCGTGGTACCCAAGCAGGGCTCTGTTGGAGCTTCAGGGGATCTGGCACCTTTATCACACCTGTTTTTACCATTAATTGGATTGGGAAAAGTCCATGTCGGCGGCGAAACTATGGCGACAGCCATCGCGCTGGAAAAATATGGTCTGAGCCCTATTCATTTAGGTGCAAAAGAGGGGTTGGCCCTAATCAATGGAACCCAATTTATGGCGGCACACGGTGTAATGGCTGTTGCTGAATTGAATCGGGTACTTCAGAATGCGGATATTATTGCTACCTTAATGATTGAAGGTTTAAATGGTTCCATCAAGCCATTTTATAAGGAATTGCATCAATTACGCCCGCATGCCGGAAACCGCTATGTGGCTGCACGTATTTTTAATATGCTTCATGGATCTGCTATTTTAGAAAGCCACAAAAATTGCTCCCGCGTGCAGGATCCCTATTCTTTAAGGTGCATTCCGCAGGTTCACGGTGCATCACGCAATGCCTGGTTTCATCTAAAAGATACCATAGAGATTGAAATAAATTCAGTGACCGATAATCCCGTGATCATTAACGATGAGCTGACGATTAGTGGCGGAAGCTTTCATGGGCAGTCAATTGCCTTACCTTTAGATTATGCCACACTGGCGGCATCTGAGATCGGGAATATTTCGGATCGAAGGGTTTATTTGTCTTTGGAAGGACAAACCAATGGGGTTCCAAAATTGTTAATGAAATCAACAGGACTCAATTCGGGATTCATGATTTTGCAATACAGTACTGCGGCGATAGCAAGCGAGAATAAAGGTCTTTGTTTTCCGGCCAGTGCAGATAGTATTCCAACTTCTTTGGGTCAGGAGGACCATGTCAGTATGGGGTCTATTGCCGGCCGGAAATTGCTGCAGGTCATTGACAATGTCGACAAAATATTAAGCATTGAATTATTATGTGCGGCCCAGGCCAAAGATTACCATCAGCCATTAAAATCAACTTCGGCATTGGAAGCTATTCACGAAAGAATACGACAGTCCATACCGCACATTGAATCTGACCAGCCGATGGAAGAGCTACTGACAGCGGCATTGAAATTGGTGAAATCAGGAGAGCTTATTGCATTACATTGTCAATATGCTACCGGTGAGGTTGCCGAAGAACTAAGACAGCAATTTGACGTATTTTAAGCAAAAAAGGGATGGAAAAAGAATTAAAATTAGTCGGACCTTTTAGACAGCTATTACCCATGTCCAATATGCCTTTAAATGGGGCTATCCACGATAAACAATTGCCTATTATTGAGGAAGGGGGGATTTTAATAGCAGGTAATACGATTTTGGATGTTGCTGTTTTTGATCAATTGGAGCAGAAATGGGGTGAGCAGGCACCCCGTATTCATATCGCAGGTGATCAGGTAGCTTTGCCGGGTTTTATTGATTGCCATACGCATATCGCTTTTGCCGGCAATCGGGCAAATGATTTCGCTCTTCGAAATGCAGGTTCAAGTTACCTTGAGATTGCAGCTGCCGGAGGTGGGATCTGGAGCACAGTTTCGCATACAAGGGATTGTAAACAGGAAGAATTGGTCGACCTAACTATCCAGCGTGCAAATTTTCTGTTGAGACAAGGAATCACAACGATTGAAGTCAAAAGTGGTTATGGACTTAATGTGGAAGAAGAGCTTAAAATATTGCGTGCTATTCAGGAGTCCAATCGTCGCCTAGCTGCAGACCTGATTCCAACTTGTCTGGCAGCGCATATGCTCCCACGGGACTTCAGCGGATCTGCCCAAGATTATCTTCATCAGATCGCGGAGGTTCTGTTTCCACAGCTTAAATCAGAACAGCTATCAAATAGAATTGACGCTTTTATCGAAGCATCAGCTTTTCAGGGGGAAGAGATCCTGCCTTATTTACAAAAGGCCAAAGAAATGGGCTTTGATCTGACCATTCATGCCGATCAGTTTACTACTTCAGGAAGTCAGCTAGCGGTGGAGCTCGGTGCTAAATCTGCGGATCACCTTGAAGCATCCACTGCGGTTGAGATTGAACTTATTGCACATTCGGATACTGTTGCGGTGGCTTTGCCTGCAGCGTCAATTGGTCTTGGTTGCGGCTTTACACCTGCTAGAAAGTTGCTGGATTCAGGTGCATGTCTGGCCATAGGAAGCGACTGGAATCCAGGTTCTGCCCCCATGGGACAGTTATTGACAAGTGCGAGTATTTTGGCAACAGCAGAAAAACTCAGTAATGCCGAATTGCTTGCCGCATTAACCTACCGTGCAGCGAAGGCGCTTAATCTGTCTGATCGCGGCACATTGAAGGAAGGCATGCGCGCAGATTTTACTTTATTTAAAACCGATAATTACCAGAATATTACTTATCACCAAGGCAGCATGCAACCCCAAGCTGTGTGGAAAGATGGTGTGGAAGTATTTTCAATATAGGATAAGATGGAAAATACATTTAAAAGAGAGGTTGTAGCAGGTATTCCTACTGTACTGCCTCCGAAAGCAGAACGGGATCATACAGTAAGCCATGCCCCACGGCGTAAGGATATTCTTACGAAGTCGGAAGAAAAGCTCGCATTACGGAATGCGTTACGCTATTTTCCCAAATCTTGGCATGCCGTTTTAGCGCCTGAATTTTTACAGGAGCTTCGCGACTATGGCCGAATCTATATGTATCGCTTTAGACCGGAATATGCTATGCATGCACGATCAATAGCGGATTATCCGGCAGTAAGCAAGCAGGCGGCAGCGATTATGTTGATGATTCAGAACAATCTTGATCCTGCCGTGGCGCAGCATCCTCATGAACTGATAACTTATGGCGGCAATGGTGCGGTTTTCCAAAACTGGGCTCAATATCGGCTCACCATGCAGTATCTTTCACAGATGACGGATGAGCAGACGCTGCATCTTTATAGCGGTCATCCGATGGGACTTTTTCCTTCGTCCCAACATGCCCCGCGTGTGGTGGTAACAAATGGTATGATGATTCCAAACTATTCGAAACCGGATGACTGGGAGCGTTTTAATGCCTTAGGAGTTACGCAATATGGACAGATGACAGCCGGATCCTATATGTATATCGGTCCACAGGGTATTGTCCATGGAACGACAATTACTGTAATGAACGCCTTCCGAAAGCATTTAGCCGCAGGAGATACCATCGAAGGCAAGGTCTTTTTGACTTCAGGTCTAGGAGGCATGAGTGGGGCACAACCCAAAGCAGGCAATATTGCGGGCTGTATAACGGTATGTGCCGAGATAAATCCAGCTGCAGCGAGAAAGCGGTATGAACAGGGCTGGGTAGATCGATTGATAGAAGATATCGGCCAGCTTACTGAACAGGTGCGTTTGGCCATACAGCGGAAGGAAACAATATCCTTTGCCTATATCGGTAATATTGTCGAAGTATGGGAGGCTTTTGATCAGGCAAACATCTACATCACCGTTGGATCTGACCAGACCTCTTTGCATAATCCATGGTCTGGAGGTTATTACCCAATGGGATTGACCTTTGCAGAATCGAATGCGCTTTTGGCTGCCGATCCTGATCGATTTAAGCAATGTGTGCAAGAAACTTTGGTTCGGCATGTCGAAGCCATCAATAAGCATGTCGCAAAAGGAACTTATTTCTTTGATTATGGCAATGCATTTCTATTGGAAAGCAGTCGCGCTGGGGCAGCAGTGTGGAACGATAGGCATGATCAATTTCGTTACCCTTCTTATGTGCAGGATATTTTGGGACCCATGTGTTTTGATTATGGATTTGGACCATTCCGATGGGTCTGTACTTCTGGAAAAGCAGCAGATCTGCAAAAATCAGACAAAATTGCGATGGAAGTTTTAGAAGAGCTTCACGCGGAGGCTCCTGCAGAAATTCAGCAGCAAATGCAGGATAATATTCAGTGGATCAAGGAAGCTGGAAAAAATAAACTCGTAGTGGGTTCTCAGGCACGTATTCTCTATGCGGATTCAAATGGTCGTATCGCCATAGCAAAAGCCTTCAATGAGGCGGTAAAAAGCGGTTTATTTGAAGGTCCCATTGTTTTGGGAAGAGATCACCATGATGTTAGTGGTACAGACTCGCCTTATAGAGAGACAAGCAATATCTACGATGGGAGTCAATTCACGGCGGACATGGCCATTCACAATGTCATTGGTGACAGTTTTCGCGGTGCTACCTGGGTTTCTATTCATAATGGCGGTGGGGTTGGCTGGGGCGAGGTCATCAACGGTGGATTTGGTCTACTGCTGGACGGTTCGTCCGAGGCTGCTATTAAATTGGAAAAGATGTTATATTTTGACGTTAATAACGGGATAGCGAGACGTGCTTGGGCTAGAAATAAAGAAGCAAATCAGGCATTGGACCGTGCGATGGAAAGAAATAACACCTTACAGGTTACCCGTGCACAAATTGTAGACGACCATATTATTGAACAATTATTTGATGTAAGCGAATGAATTTGTTGCTGAGTGATCCGGGAATATACACCAAAGGCGATCCGTCTGTTTGGAAAGGCCGTATTGATGGTCAGGAACGCGATTGGATGCGTTGGCATCAATTGATGGATTGTGTTGATCTGCTCCAACAGCCGGAGCTGCACAGATCCATTGCCTTTCTGGGATTCTGCAGTGATGAAGGTGTTGGCCGGAATCAAGGCCGCGTAGGGGCCAAAGATGGGCCGGCAGCAATCCGGAATGTACTGACAAATCTTCCTGTTCATTTTTCAGATAAACTTAAACTTAAAGATTGTGGAGATATTCTTGTGAAAGACAATGATTTAGAGTTGTCCCAAGAGAGCTTGGGCGCGGCTTTGAAACTGATTCTTCAACAAGAAGGATTTCCGGTCATCTTAGGTGGCGGCCATGAGGTAACCTACGGACATTATCTAGGTATTCGAGAATTTCTAAAGGATCGCAATCAAACGCTTGGCATTATTAATTTGGATGCACATCTTGATATACGTGCATTGCAGGATGGCAAAGGGAATTCCGGCACAGGCTTTTATCAAATTGAACGTGACCAATCGGCAGCAGGACTGCCATTTCATTATTTGGCGATCGGTATTCAGGAAATTAGCAATACCAAGGGATTGTTAGCTTATGCTAAAGAGAAAAATGTGCAGCTTATCGAACGAGAGCATTTGGTAACTGAAAAACTGGACCTCATTCGAGAGAAAATCGTTAATTTTTCCAAATCAGTGGATTATGTATATTTGACGATTGATCTTGATGCATTTGCTGCAGCTTATGCGCCTGGAGTGAGTGCGCTGGCATTCAATGGTATCGTGCCCGATGATTTGTTTTTTTCGGTCTACAATGTTATTCTGGATCTACCTAATATCAGGTCTGTCGATTTTGCCGAATTAAACCCATATTTTGATATCGATTCCCGAACGGCGAAATTAGCAGCTGATCTGATATTTAAGCTGATCAATAAGATGGCTACAAAATAGCATTAATCGTGGTAAAGCCGTTCGATAAAAAGGTGGTTAGACTTGTTTCAAACGAAGTCTAACCACCTTTTGCGTATTGGTAGAATGATTAAAATAGTACATCTGCTAATGTTGCATCTTTATCAAAAACCGATTTTGCAAATGGGCATAACGGCATAATTTTTAGCTGATCTTTACGTGCAAATGCAACTGCTGCCATCAGCATCTGTTTGCCCAGTCCCTTTCCCGCATAATCGGGGTCAACCTCAGTATGGTCTATAATGAATTTTGTAGGACCGGCCCAGGTATATGTCATTTGCGCAATGGATTTCTCTTGATCAATAACTTCGAAGCTACCGTGTTTATCGCTATTTTTTTGTATTACTTCCATATCAATGAATTTAATTAAAGGATTTGCAAAATAAACAAAATCCACCAATATATAACATGTGCTGTTTTCAGTAACCAGGCTAGGAGTATTGTAATAAATCTGTTGTTTTATCCAAATGGTTAATTATTGTCGTATATTCATGTAGATCCTGAGAAAGAACTATTTTCATTAGTTGGTACATAATTGGTTTTCCCCGTATTTTGTAAAAGTACGGGGATTTTTTGTTGATGGCTAATATTTTTAGTATGTTTGCTCTGCATTATGTGTATGAATCAAAGCAAAAAACAAGAGTTTGCCATTGTGGACATTGAGACTACAGGCGGCAATGCAAAATCCAGCAGGATTACTGAAGTTGCCATTGTTATTCATGATGGTAATCAAGTTTTGGAACGTTGGGAGACACTGGTTAATCCGGGAAAGGAAATTCCTAATTCGATTTTTGCACTTACCGGTATAGACAACGATATGGTGAAAGACGCTCCATTATTTGATGAAGTTGCCGAACATATTTTCAGTATGCTCAAAGACCGCATTTTTGTTGCCCATAATGTTAATTTTGACTATTCATTTATTCGTTTCCAGCTTCAAGAATCAGGATTTGAATGGTCGGCCATAAAATTATGTACCGTGCGTTATGCGCGAAAAATAAAACCAGGATTATTATCCTATAGTTTGGGACGTTTATGTGATTACTTAGATATTCCGATTGAAAATAGACACCGTGCGGGTGGTGATGCCGATGCAACAGCCATTCTTTTTGCATATTTAAAAGTGCTGGACACCGACCAGGTATTTCAAGATATGATCAAACATAAAGCGGTTGATCAGCGTTTTCCGCCACATTTGAATCCGCTGGAGTACGAACAATTACCCAATGAAGCAGGGGTCTATTATTTTCACGATAAAGATGGAAAAGTCATTTATGTTGGCAAGGCCGTGAATATAAAAAAAAGGGTGTTATCTCATTTTACCGGCAATAATATTCAGGCGCAAAGGCAACATTTCTTAAAAGAGATTCATCATATAAGTTATGAATGCTGTGGGACAGAACTGATGTCATTGTTATTGGAGTGTGCTGAGATCAAAAGGTTTTGGCCAAAATATAATAGAGCGCTTAAACGATATGAACCTAAATTCGGTTTATTCTCTTACGAAGATCAAAATGGCTACCTCCATCTGGCTATAGGGAAGGTAAACAGGGGACAATCCTGTATTCAGCTTTTTCAGCGTGAATATGACGCTATTCAGTTGTTGCAGTCATTTATTCAACATGGGGATATTAATCCGCAATTTTGTCAGTTTGGGCAGGCCAGTTTGTCTACGAAATCCATTAAGAAGGATGAATTGCCCGATCGCGACCTGCACAATACCCGGGTTGAACGTTGTATCGAGGATTGGCTCAAACAGCAGCCATCCTATGTATTGATCGATAAAGGCCGTCATGGAGATGAAAAAAGCTGTATTGTTGTTGAAAATGGCCTTTTTTACGGAATGGGTTATATAGATCAATACTGCCAATACCAAGATCTTGAAGATGTAAAAGGACAGGTTCAAAAATATCAAAGCAATCATTATATGATGGAGTTGGTCAAAATGGCAGCGGAAAGGCAGCCTGCTAAGATATATTTTTTAACAAAAACAACAGTTTTACCTGCCAAAGCGGCGGAGACGGCTTTTTCGTATGACAAATGGGCTCCAAATAGTCTTTTTGGGCTGTTTGAATAGCCTCTTTTTCGTTTAATAGTTATTGTTATTTTCCAAATAGTCATCTCAATCTCCGTAATCTGTTAAAGAAATGTGAAATAGTGATTCGCGCGCGATTTTGGTCCAATAGTTGAAATATATCTGATGTAGAATATTAAAAAGACTTTTCATAATTTAGGTTAATAATTGGTTAGTTAAAACCTGGGGCTCCCAACCTCAGGTTTTCTTTTTTATTGTTTTAGAGCTTAACTTTTTTGTTAACGCGTATGCATATTTAGTTTGTCCAAAATAAAATTGTATTTTTTTAAATTAAAACATGTTTTTCAAGGTGTTGATTTTCAATAGTTTAATTTTTGTCCCCCTTTTGTCCCCCTAAGTTTTTTCTCTGTATAGTTAGTTTGATATACCTTAGTGTCAGCGTACTGTAATAGCGGAATTAGTAAAACAAAGATGGGGCGTTTTCTAAAAGTAGCTGCGGTATATCTTATCCATATCTTTATATATAAAAAGGGCCTTGGCCCTTTTTTTATGCATATCAACATAGTCGTTCAGCCAGCACTGCCGGTGACAGATAGGTGACCTAGATTTTAATATAGATATTTTTCTTTCGCAGGTAATAGGCGATCAGCCAATTAAAGGTGACAAAAAGCAGTGCGAACAGGGCAGAAGCCAAGGACTGAAACTGCCAGTTGCCGAACAATACTTGATAGCTAAAATTCCATAGATTCTGTTGTGTCTCCCCGATAAGAATAAAGCAACAAACTGTTGGGATCAGCCCACTGAGACAGTAAATAAATAGTGTGTTTTTACCGAAATCGTCAAATATGATATAAAATATTCCTTTGATATGCTGAAATTCGATGAGGTAAATTAATATGCCAAGGAAAGATAGTGCAATACCGGTTGTGAATACACAGTAACTGCATCTGCGCTTGGATTCCAGAACTCATCTGCCCAAGGAACCGAGTAAAACCAGATGTTGGCATTCTTTCGCTCAGTGTCACCCGCCTTGTCATAAGCTTCGACAAGATCCTTGGATGGTGTACCGTTCATGATCGCATAGTTAAAAGCATTATTTGTAAAAAAAGTCCCCGCAAGAAAGGTAAAAAAAAAGAGTATCTGTCGTCAACAGATACTCTTTTTTTTGAGTGTGCACTTCATTAAAAGTTTGGCTTCAATAGGTACTTGTCATAGAAGCGGAAGATATGATCAGCTGCTTCTTCCGCAGTATCCACAATACGGTACAGTTTTAAATCTTCTTCACTGATGTACTTGTTTGGAATCATCGTGTTCTGAACCCAATCCATTAGTCCTTTCCAATATTCTGAACCCACCAATACGATCGGAAAACGAGCAATTTTGCCCGTTTGAATCAAAGTGATTGCTTCAAAAAGCTCGTCCATTGTTCCAAAACCTCCTGGCATCACGATATATCCCTGAGAATACTTCATAAACATGACTTTTCTCACGAAAAAGTACTTAAATTCAAGCAGCTTGTCGCGGTCAATATATTTATTATGGAACTGTTCAAAGGGTAATTCAATATTTAATCCCACCGACTTTCCTCCAGATTCATAAGCACCTTTGTTTGCTGCCTCCATGATGCCCGGGCCACCGCCTGAGATAATACCATAACCACGTTCTGTCAATAAACTGGCAATATCTACCGCCATTTGATAATATTTATGTTCACGTGGGGTACGTGCAGAGCCAAATATCGAAACGCAGGGGCCAATTTTTGCCAATTTCTCAAATCCATCCACAAACTCCGACATCACTTTAAAAATCTGCCAAGAGTCTTTCACTTTAATTTCCTGCCATGTTTTGTTTTCAAATGCGCGGATAATTTTATCTTCTTTTGTAATGTCCATATATAACGTTATACATTTTAATTTCTAAAATCAATTTTCCAAAAAGGAATACAATATAGCTATTTTTTTAATACTAGCTACTTTTTCTGATTATTCTTACATTTGCATTATGAATTTTTCTTCTAAACTTCTCGAGAACGCTGTTGCTGAATTTGGTAAGTTACCTGGCGTGGGACAAAAGACGGCGTTGAGATTGGTATTGCACTTACTTAAGCAGGCGGATGCGGACGTAGCCCGTTTTACAGCTTCGATCGATCGATTGAAGGAGGATATTCAATATTGCCAGGAATGTTTTAATATTTCAGATCATAGTATCTGTGAAATATGCGCCTCATTTAAGCGGGATAAAAGCTTAATCTGTGTTGTTGAAGATACACGCGATGTGATGGCGATTGAAAACACAAATTCTTATCAAGGGGTATATCATGTGTTAGGTGGTCTGATTTCACCGATGGATGGAATAGGCCCTGCGGATCTTAAAATAGAAGGATTGCTCAACCGGATCCAGCGCGGAGAAGTTGAGGAAGTTATTCTGGCACTTTCTGCAACAATGGAAGGGGATACCACCATTTTTTATTTGTATCGGAAATTACGTGAGTTTGATGTAAAAATAACAACAATCGCCCGTGGTATAGCATTTGGTGGAGAATTGGAATATGTGGATGAACTTACTCTAGGACGGTCCATTGCAACAAGGGTTCCTTATGAGCGCCATGTTGGTTAATTGTATTTCAGGTAGATTTGTTTGACTCCTTCATGAACCTTTCTTCCTTTGTCGATTTGCTGTTTTCGCCATAGGTAGTCGTTGATCATACGATTTGATCGTTTGTTTTTTAAGATGTTGATGTAGGCGATTTTGCCTATCATTGTGTTCTTTAAACCCAGCAATGAACAAGAGTAACTTCCCAATAGATAATGATTGTAATAAAGGTGGATTTCGCGCATCAGCTTTCGTTTCCATTTAGTGGTTGGATAGGCCGCTTTAACAGGTTCTTCCATAAGTGCCTGTGCCAATGCTAAGCTGTCCTGATCACCTTCTTTTTGTGTCATTGTCCAATAGTATAAAGCTTTGATAGCTTGCTCCTCCGAATCCGGTAGTAATTGCGAGGGGATACCTAATAGAGTGCCAATGTATTTCCACAAGTGAAAGAGACCTTCGATTTCACTTTTTAATACATTAAATTTCATTAACTTAAGGCCTGTTAGATAAACTAGGGAAAAACCTAGGTTTGTTGCTAGCATATCCCATGTGTTTAATGGGACACCCCATTTTTCTATTTGCCAATGACCGTGCTTTATAATGTTCAATCGTGCATAAGAGTGGATACATCGTGTAAGTAAAATAGCTTCAATTCCAATATTCCCTTTCTTTAGGGCATTATTACCCGTGATGTCAACCCAAAAGGTTACCGTTTCCGTAAGGCGTTTAACAGCTCCTTTTTTAAGTGCTCCCGTAAAAATCAAGGGTTTATTGATGGCGCTGGATTCATAACCTCCCATAAGGACATAATCCCGCAATACAATGAGTCCAGATAAGCCCGACCGTTGACTAAGACCAATTCCTTCTTCAATTTTAGTCCAGTCTAACCAGGATGGAGCTAGATCAAGGCTGCTTATAAAGTTAGTCAGCAAAGGCTTATAGGCCGCTTCAATACTTTTGCCTGCAAGTGCATCTTTGAGCAACTGTTGTCCCTTGGAAAAACCAATTTTTAGATGAAGCTGTTCCACAAGCATGTCGCAGCAGTTATCGTGCTGATAGAGTAAAGGGATAAATTGATCGGCATCGGAAAGCAATGGTTTCTGTTGCAATTTTTGGAGCAATTCGACACCAGGCCCCTTTGTCCAATAGAAAGAAAATGAACTTGTATTAACTTGATAACGTTCGGGTATTTGCATGTCTTTTATTGAATTGACCAAACTGTATAAGATCCAGTAAGTGTGATCGTATCATTTGATTTATTAAACTTAAAGTCTATGTAATCCATTTGACAAGATAGGATATCACTACAGCAAAATTGACGGTCGATCTTAAAATGAAGTCTGAAGGAACCTCCAGTACCATCTGTATCAAATGAAAGTGAACTCATGCTTAAGTCACTTAAATGTGGACCGCCATCTTTATCCACTAATTGCTCCACAACATGGTCATTGATTACTTTCCGATGTTTTTCAATGAAGGGCAGAAGCTCCTGATTGGTGAATGGTATGATCAAATCGCCTTCTTTTGTTGGGATTCCGATGTTTATTTCTGTCATCTTATTATTGTCTATGAATAAAGATTTTTCCAGTTTGGGATATATAAACTGAAAATTGCTTCTGTTTCCTTGCGGGTCTTATGCGCGAATTTACAGAAAGCCTTTAGAATAATCAGATTGATGTGTTCTTTTTCAAAATCAATTAGCCGATTTGAAAAATGAAATCCACCTTCAACGATTCTAAAATCGCTCTTGGATAATTTATGGATGCTTACTGTAGCTACGTCATAAATATCTAATTGTTCCTCCCAGTAAGCAATCTGCTTTATTACTTCATGATAGAGTAATTTTTGGCTCCATTTGTACAGTATGTTCAACGTATTTATGTTCTTCTTTTGATATACACATATGCTCGTCGCTGTTAATTCAATGGTAGCTAACGTCGAGGAAGGGTAGATCTTGACCAAATAAGGTTTTCCAAATAGGTAGTAGGGATCGTCAAGATAGGAATAGGATAGATCTTCCGATTTACGTTCTGGAGGATTTAACTTGATGTACGCTTTAAGGAAAGCAACATCGCAATGTGCTGGAGCATGTACACGATAGGGAGATGAACTGCCCAAAATTTGGATATAATCTTTATTCCAGGGGACTATTTCATAAAATATATGACCGATTTCGATTTGCATTTTCCGACGTTCAATTATAGACCTGTTCTACTGTGTCAAAGTAACAATATTTTTTGCGTTAAAGAAATGCGACATGAAAAAAGAAGGTTTGCCCAATTAGCTTCGCATCATCGTCGTGTACGAGTTGGGTCAGCTTGGGCTATTGACCGGTGTTTCATTGGCGTTTCTTCGGTGTTTCTTCGGCAAGTATGGTGTATTTGCTGTGGACTGGTTCTGTACAAGTAGGGGACTACTTCGCGTGCTGTTCGGCTCTTGTTCGCCCTGTTGCCGATGGCTAGCCGAACAGGGGCCGAAGCGATGTCGAAGATGTCCCGACCCAGTCTAGACGCTGTTCCGAATCAGTTCCGGACCGTTGCCGAATACTGTAGGGACTTGAGGGGACTTGAAGGGACTTTAGGGGATTTGAAGGGACTTATAGCCTTTTTTGTACGCTGACATTTATGATGTTTGCTGTGGAAATAGGTTTTTGTTTTTCTTATATTTATGTTATCTTCGGATTACTGCTTATGTATCATATCAACGACCATTTTCCAATATTAGATCTTCAAAAATTCCAGGACCGGACCATCCCTGACTGTGATTTGCTTTTCCATGAACTCATTGGCCCACGGGAGATTAATGAACCACATAAACACGATTTTTTTATACTTTTATTGTTTCAGGAGTCTGTAGGTACGCATACGATAGACTTTGATCGTTTTGTACTTGGCACAAATCAGCTACATCTGGTTTTTCCTGGGCAGGTACATCAATGGCAGATGGCCGACCCTACCTACGCATTGCAGCTGATGATCAGTAGGCGCTGGTTCGAAAGCCTATTGCCGGCATTGCGATATCCCATTTCTTATTATTTGAAGCATTTAGTCATCAATCTTTCTGACGCAAGCTTTCAATCGTTATTAGTTGAATTCAAGGCAATTTCCGAAAATCTGAAAGAGGAGGAGATTTTATGGGAATTGGTCTATGCACGGCTTAAAGTTATCGCACTTCTAATCAGTAAGATTGTTCAGGATAATTTTGATGATTATGAACAATATCAGGATAATCCGATTATGGCAAAATTTATCCAACTTATCGATGAATGGTATAAAAGCGAAAAATCAGTCGCATTTTATGCCGAGAAACTAAATATTTCGGCAAATTATCTGAATGTGTTGAGCAATCGGGTTTTACAGAAGTCAGCGTCATTTTTGATTCAGGAACGTGTTTTATTGGAAGCAAAGCGCTTGCTGAAAATTTCGGATAAAACGATCAAAGCTATTGTCTTTGATCTGGGGTTTTACGATAATGCAAGCTTCAGCAAGTTTTTTAAAAGCCATACGAACATGACCCCAAGTCAATTTAAAGCACAGCCATAATATCTACACAAGCTGTGATAATTCGTACAAAGATCATTATCACAAATCACTTAGCTTTGGTAAAAATGATATAGGCATGAATGAAAGCAATCAGAATCAAGACACTTATTTATTGAAGAACGTATTACTAGAAACAGGGTTTCTTTATGAGAAGGAAGAAGTTGTTGCTACGAAAACGGCATTATTTGATATTCAAATTGAGTCAAATAAAATAAAAAGTATTGAGTCAGCGCAATCGAAGACGAACGGAAAAGCCTTTGATGTGAAGGGAAAATTGGCATTACCACCATTTCGCGACATGCATATCCATTTGGACAAAACCTTATACGGTCTGCCCTGGAAGGCGGTATTTCCAAAAAACAGGACTGTAAAAGATATGATTGCCAAAGAACAGGTGATCATCCCCGAATTGCTGAAAACATCCGTTGAACGGGCTGAAAAGTTAATTGGACTTTTGCAGGGCTACGGGACAAATTTTGCACGCACGCATTTTAATGTAGACCCAACATCGGGGACAAAGTCATTGGAGCATTTGTTACAGGCGCTGGAACATTTAAAATATTCCTTTGCTGCAGAACTGGTCGCATTCCCCCAACATGGGTTATTCTATACAGAATCCGCGAAGTTAATGGAGGAAGTTGCAAAATGGAGACAGGTGGATTTCATTGGCGGTTTGGATCCCTTTAGTATTGACGGTAGCATTGAGAAACCGATGGATCTAACTGTACAGCTTGCATTGGATAATAAAAAAGGAATCGACATCCATTTGCATGAAAGCGGGGAATCAGGTGTGAAGACTATTCATTATCTGATTGATAGAGCATTGGAAAATCCAACACTGCAGGGACGTACTTTTATCAGTCATGCTTTCGCTTTGGGGTATATGCCGAAGAAAGATCTCGAATATACTGCAGAGCGGCTTGCTGCGGCGAAAGTCGGAATATGTAGTTCTGTTCCTTTCCGCAATATGTTGATGCCATTTCGGGAACTGAAAAAGGCGGGAGTGGAAATTTTTGTAGGGAACGACAATGTTCAGGACCATTGGGGTACTTTCGGAAGTGGTAATATGCTTCAAAAAGCCAATCTCACCGCGCAATTGTATGGTTATGAAACTGAATTCGAACTATCTCGTTGCCTTCGTTATGCGACCAATGGCAAAATTCCACTTGATGACCATGGAAATTCCGTGTGGCCAAAAGTAGGAGATGATGCTAGCCTACTTTTTGTCGACGCTAGTTGTTCGGCAGAAGCAGTTTCTCGTATCTCGACCGTCGATGGGCTTATTCATCAGGGAAATGTCGTCAAATGGGACAATAATAATCAGGCCTAACTGAAAGTAACGGATAATCAGCACATTGAAAATGCCAATTTATCGTCTAGAAAATTGGCAATTTCAATGCTGGGGCGTAACGTTTAGTGTAGGAAAGTCGTCTTGCAGTAATCTATTTTATAAGAACCTTGCTCATTGACCAATTGAACTTCATTTTTTGTTCGAATGTCATTACCGTAATCAATAAAAACGATAAATTTGCTTTCAGTTATTTTGTCGATTTTAACATCCTTGATATCCAATGCGTCGTCATTACCTCTTCCAAATAACCAGGTTTCCTCTGTATTTAAGGGGTAGATTTTTCCCCATTTGGCCTTGTAAGCTGCCTCAGCTTGGGGTAGTTCTTCATCCGTGAGGTTAGATGGTCCGTAAATTTCATTGGCATCTTTTAAAAAGGCTTGGAATCGCTTGGTACATAATGCATCCTCTTTATCCAGATAGTAACAATATTTTCCAGATGCGGAACCTGTACATTGAAAAATTCCTTTCAACCAGGTTTCAGCTTGCTGATGCTGACCCACTGCCGTGTCCTGCTCCGCTGTTCTTGTGCTGTCTTTGAATGGTATTTGCTTTGCAGGATGATTTGCAGTAGCGCTTTTATGGTCTTGCGCTGAATTTGTACAGCTTGCTAGCATGCAAAACAGCACTATTGTTGTATATAAACTCTTCATGTTTTGATATCGTCTTAATCTAGGGATAAAATTAGGATATAAATCGCATAACATAATCACGGATTACCGCTATATTCGACAGAATATTCACCAAAAAATCTAATTTCCCATTTTTCCTGAAATAAAGCCGAGCTCCGTGCGCCTGTCCTGTGGCGAATAGACGCAATGCATCTGCGTAGTTAAGGATCTTTAATCTTTTTTGATACTGATTATATATTTTTATTTGTTGTATATCAGTGTTTTGTCTTTATTTTTAGATTTTTCTTGTTTCTTTTTATTGTTACGCAAATTCCCTGCGTATTAACCCGACGATATTTGTAATGTCAACAATGACAAACGTTCTTTGATGGAAATTATAGCGAAAAGCTTTAAGATATATACTTTATAGTAAAGTATAAAGAAGCCTTTCTTCTTCAGATGGTATCCTGGTCACCTGTTTCAATATAGCAGGTTAGTATTGTCCTCTATGAGATTCAATATACTGATAAAACGAGAAGATGAGAGGAAAATGCTAGTGTTAGAGGTTCGAATCCTCACCCGGACTTTTGAATCCCGCTTGAGGTCAAGGGATAAAAAATAGCAGGTTTTATAATAGAAATGATGAAAATTTAAAAGAATATTCTGATGAAAAGAATACAGATAACTACAGAAGAAATCGGATTGGTTGTTAAGAACAATGCGGTGATCCGCGTTTTGAATTCCGGTAACTACTGGCTGGGATTTGGTGAAAAACTGGAGAAGTATACGACTACTCATCCATTTCCTTCCGGTCGTAATATCGACGTGCTGTTGCAGTTGCCAGGTTTTCGAGAATTGGTCGATATCGTTGAAGTGGGTGATGCTGAGATCTGTCTTGTTTTTTTAAACAATAATTTCGAAAAGACATTAGCCTCCGGTAGACATGTTTTTTGGAAGGAATTGCGCGAACGCCGATTTCAATTGGAAGACATTACGGAGATTGAGATCCCTGCATCTGTTAACCGTCAGTTATTGGAGAAGCAGGCTTTGACCTACTATGTGCGACAATATAAGGTAGAAGCAAATGAGAAAGCTTTGCTTTTTGTGGACGGTGTTTTTGTTGATATTTTGAGCCCGGGTACATATTGCTGGTGGAAGAATTCGAAAACGATCGCTATTTCAAAAGCCGATATGCGGGTTTTGACATTAGATATTGTAGGACAGGAAATTCTGTCTAAGGATAAGGCACAGATTCGGATCAATTTTACATTGCAATATCAGATTGTGGATATCGTTAAAGCGCTATTGGACAATAAGGAATACGAGAAACAATTGTATTCTCTGATGCAGCTGACTTTGCGCTCGTATATCGGTCAAATGACTTTAGACGAACTGATGGAAAAGAAAATAGAACTACAGGCCTATGTTTTAGAAAACACGGCAAAGCAAGTTGCCCGTTTGGGTTTAACGTTGTTAACCTGTGGTGTGAAGGATGTTATTTTACCTGGTGATGTACGAGATATCATGAACCAGGTATTAATTGCTGAGAAGCGGGCCCAGGCCAATATTATTATGCGCCGTGAAGAGACAGCGTCAACAAGAAGTTTGTTAAATACGGCAAAGTTAATGGAAGAAAACAATATGCTGTTTAAACTAAAGGAGATGGAATATGTTGAGAAAATTGCCGAGAAAATAAATTCAATTTCGGTCTCCGGAAATGGGCAGATTGTTGATCAATTAAGGCAACTTTTTGTGAAATAAAGTATTAATAAGTAGAAAGAGGTGCAGGTAGCAACATAAAGAGCCGTTGTTACCTGCTTTGGAAGAGCTGAAAAGCTATTCCACTAAATTAGAAAATCAAAAAATGGAAAATAAACGAATAAATGGCAATGATTTAATTGCATTAGGATATAAAGAAAACCATACATTGGGTGTGGCATTGAAAATTAATAGTAAGAGACACGGGTTTACACGTGCTGATATGCTCGCAAGATTTAAATCTGTCTTGGAAGATCCCAATGATTATATCGAAGACGCCGTTTTCGGGATTTTAGCGCATGCTATATTAGGCCAAGAAGCTGTTGACAAATCATTAATTGCTCTTAATGAAACGCCAGCAGACTATGTGACTTATGGTTCATCGGAAATCGAGACAGGTGCGAAAGTACAGATGAACATCGCTATGAAATTGCCCGTTGCAATTGCTGGAGCGCTGATGCCAGATGCGCATCAAGGTTACGGATTGCCGATCGGCGGTGTACTTGCCACCAATAACGCGGTGATTCCCTACGGTGTTGGTGTTGATATTGGCTGCCGGATGGCTTTGTCCATTTTTGACTTACCCGCGTCATTTCTCGAGAGCCATCTGTCGACATTGAAAGATATTATTATGCGAAACACTAAATTTGGCGCAGGCAATGGATATCTGCGACATGAACGGGTAGATCATGAAGTGATGGATAGCAAATTGTTTGCCGAGCATAATCTGCTTTCTTCTTTGAAGGATAAAGCTTGGACGCAATTGGGATCTTCCGGAGGTGGAAATCATTTTGTGGAGTTTGGTATCGTCGAATTTGAAAAGAAGGATGAGGCATTAAATATTGAAAGCGGTAGCTATCTAGGATTGCTGACCCATTCTGGGTCCAGAGGGTTTGGTGCTACCATTGCGGCGCATTACACGAAATTAGCCAAATCCTTGTGTAAGTTACCTTACCAAGCTGAAAACCTTGCATATCTGGACTTGAACACACATGAAGGGCAAGAGTACTGGTTAGCCATGAGTCTTGCAGGTGATTATGCATCTGCCTGCCATGAAGTAATTCATGATAAAATAGAGGCGGCATTGGGAGCGACATTGCTGGCGAAGGTGGAGAACCATCATAATTTTGCATGGAAGGAAACTTGGAACGGACAAGATGTAATTGTACACCGAAAGGGGGCTACTCCGGCAGCAGAAGGAGTTATGGGGATTATTCCGGGCTCTATGGCTACCCCTGGATTTTTGGTTAGGGGGAAGGGGGCGTTGAATTCCATACAGTCAGCATCGCATGGAGCGGGGCGTTTGATGAGTCGTACGCAGGCTGTTAAAACTTTATCTTCTAATGATCTGAACAAGATACTTAAAGATCAAGGTGTAATGTTAATTGGAGCAGGGATGGATGAAGCGCCAATGGCGTATAAAGATATCCATACGGTCATGGCATCACAAAAAGATCTTGTTGATATTGTGGCTAAGTTTTCACCAAAAATTGTTCGTATGGCTGACGATGGTAGCCGAGAAGACTAATGAAGCATAAAAGCGGCCCTCAAAGATAGGGGGCCGCTTTTATGCTCGGATCAGGCCAGCCTAATTTTAAACCAATCATTTAGCTATTGCTGCTTCCTTGTACGTGTATACGTTATATGGGTATAGTTTTTTAGCCAGGGCTTTCGCAATAAAACTGCTAATGAGCAATGGAGCTAATAATAGATATCCTGACGGTACGAGACTTGCAATAATAAAGATGGCTGTAAAAGGGGCGTGAATGGCAGCAGAAAGCATCGCTGCAGCACCAAAAAGAGCAAAATTAATCACGATAAGTTGTGTTCCGAGGTAATGGTTGCAAAGCTGTGCAAATAAAACACCTAACAGTGCGCCTGTTACGATACTGGGAGCAAATACACCGCCATCACCTCCCGCACCCAATGTAAGAGAGGCTACAAGGGGTTTTAAGAGGACAAGCAGAAGAAGTGGAAGAAAGTAGAATAAATTTATCGAATCATGGAAACTGCTTTTTAGAATTTCTCCAAGACCATGATAGCTATCCCCGTAGAGTACCGGTAAAAAAAAGATAAATGTTCCTACGGTTACCGCGCCAAGATTAACACGGATAAAGTTGCTTTTTATACCTGCAAAATAGGATTTTGCATAGATAACGATTTTTGTAAAGTAAAGCGCCAAAATCCCACCAATCAGTCCTAAAATAGCTACAAAGGGAATTGCCTGCCATCGCCACGCTTCCACTGCAAATGTGAATAAAGGGCTGGAATCAACATAGTAGACAAAGACAGAAGCCAGGGCCATTGAAGTTAGTCCACTTATGAGCAATGTCCTATTATATTTTCTTGCGATTACTTCAAATGCAAAAAGAAAACCTCCTAATGCACTTCCAAATAAAAGTGTTACTCCAGCTATTACACCCGCACAGATCAACTCCGTTTTATAAGCCCAAGCCGGATGTAATCTTTTATAAGCCTGATTGCCCACTGTAGCTGTAGCAACTACAGTGGAGACTTCGACTCCGGTTGATCCCCCAAAAATAACAGTTAAAAAGCCATTGATATAGTGCGAGGGAATTTTAAAGAAAGGCAGATGATCTTTTCTCGTTTCCAAGGTGGTATAGATTTCCTTAATTCCTTTATTTTTTCTGTTTTGAAAAACATATTTCCGTAAGAAATAAATTGCTGTGATGCCAATACTGGGTAAAACAATAAACAATCTAGGATCCCAGGAAGAAACTTTTTCAAATAATTCTTCTTGTACATAGGCTGTGCTGTGCTTGAGCGTATAAGCTAATATGCAGCAAATAACACTAACAACAGCTGAGCTTGCAATTAATTTTATATAGCTATATCGAACGACTTTTTTCCTGTATATCGTATTGCCTTCCATAACATCTTGCTTTAATTCGGCACAAAGGTACGTGATATTTAGTTTAAAGTAAATGGCAAATGGTTTAAGACATACTTTTTGTTACGTTATAACCCTTACTGTATACCGATGAAAATATCCACCTTAGCATCCTGAGGATTCTGTGCTTTTTCGCCATATATCTCAAAGTCGGCGGTGTATGTTCTAGGTAAATCTGTATCCCAGATCTTTTGCCAAGCTTCATAAACGACACCATCCGCTAAATTTCCTTCAGCAGTAAAATGCTGGTACTGATTTTGTTCGATATGTATACCATCCATGTCTTCAGGCAACTCTTCAAGACCAGAAACTTTACAGCCTAAAATTGTGGTATACGGCAAAGTATGATCCTTTTCATATTCAGTATAAATGCAATAGAGCTCGTTGGATACTTTATTAGGGATTCGACTTAAAATATCTTCCTTAAAAAAGCGATTCCACAATTCGGGAATGTCTTTTGCTGCTTGTCCATTTTGGTTGCTTGTACGGATAGCCAGCCCAATAATACTAAAAGAAGGGATTATTTTATTTTTCATGTGCTTGAGTTTTATACCAAAGTTAATGGCCGTAAATGACAACAGCATGTCATGAATAATGGGTTAATGTTGTTTTTTCCAAATTTTATCAACTTGAGAAAGATATTCAGATAATGCTGCCGAACCATACCATGTATAAAATGAAGCTTCCAGAAGATTATTTTTTATTGCTGGATCGCTTTGCAAAACTTCTTTTGCTTCCGCAATCGTTTTTAAATGATTTAGGATAAAAAGCCCCCTGAAGTTACTCTCATTTTTTCCAAACGGACCTGCAACGATAAGCTGTCCACTTTTTACTAAGCGAGTAATGTTTTCCATATGTCCCTTGAAGCATTCACTTATAAATTGCTGGTCTGTTGTTATGTTGCTGCCAGTCTTAAGCAATACAAAAATGTAACTCTTCATGCCATAATCATCAGCACCTAATTTTGCCGCCAAATCTTTATCATAATTTTGATTTTCTGCGGCCGTTTCAGTTGCAATTTTCTGTGCAAAAAAGGAACGGATCTTTCCCGATTTGCCTTCCACCACAATATGGAGCCTGTTATCGGATAACGGGGTATAGCGAATGTAATTTGGGAAATCGTGCGCCTCATTCACAAAAGAATAGGTGCTGTCATGGTAAGTCAGTTCGAAACTTACTTCCTTCCCATTGTTCTGTCCGATAACTAACGCCGTATATATGATTTTATCATTTATCCTGCTTAATTTTAAATATTCACTGACTATTTTTTTGCCATTTTTCAATTCGTAGGAAAGACCTTTGAGTTCATTTGCGTTAATACGATCCCAATGTTCGTAACGTTCTTTGTCGTCAACCTTCCAGGTTCCCTCTAGAAAATGAGGAAAAGATACTTGTGAAAATAACGGTTGAGTAAGTCCCCAGCAAAAGAGCAGGGTAGCTATTGCAATTGCCTTCATATCGGGTTTGTAATTTGGTGGTTAGGATAATTATTTAAACAAAAAGTATTGTGCGGTATCCACGTGCTGCATAGTAGGAGATAGCCCCATTATGGTATGTGAAGACTTGGTTGTATCGCCGGTCACAAAATAGAGCACCACCAAGTTTACGCACAGCTTCTGGGGTTTGAATCCAGCTGGAGGTTTTTAAATCGAATTCTCCCAGCGTTTGTAGCTGGTGATACTGTTCTTCTGTAAGGAGTGCAGTTCCCATTTGTTTTGCCGCTTCATCCGCACTGCCGGCGGGCTTATTCTCTTTCCTGTCATCTAAGGCCTTTTGGTCATAGCACAAGCTTCTTCTTCCTTTTGGGCTTTCTTCGGCACAGTCTACATAAGCATATTGCAATGTGCTGGGTTCGATTATAATCAGATCAGGTTCACCGGAACTTTTTTCCATTTGAAATAAGCTCCATAATTTCTTTGGATTTCCAAGTAATTTAGTTTCAACCTCTTCCCAGGTTATCTTTGGATGTCTTTTTGGATACATTTCAAATCGTTCTTTTAAGATCTGAAGTAACTTTGACTGTTCTTGCTGTGTTAGTGAATTTTTCATAGCGGTTATCCTTGTTATGCTAAAATTACATATTTAATTCAAATGTCATGTAGTTTGAAATTGCAAAGAGATTAAATTTTTTATTCCCGAATTGAATTAAATTTATATTTTTACGTTCAATTTTTTAAATAAATATGGCTTCAGGAATATTTGCAATTCTAGATGATATTGCGGCGTTGATGGATGATGTAGCAGTTGCTAGCAAAATTGCAACAAAAAAAACGGCAGGAATTTTAGGTGACGATTTAGCTGTTAATGCAGAAAAAGCAACTGGTTTTTTGGCGTCGCGTGAACTCCCTGTTTTGTGGGCAATTACGAAAGGATCGTTGCTCAATAAGCTGATTATTGTTCCAATTGCATTGTTATTAAATGTTTTTTTTCCGATCGCTATCAAATACATTTTAATTTTGGGTGGTTTTTACCTTGCTTTTGAAGGTGTTGAGAAGATTATAGAATATTTGTTCCACCGAAAGCATGCTACTGGAGAAACAAACGTGGAGGAAATATTAGTGGAAAATACAGCTGTAGCTGAGAAAGCTAAAATTAAGTCGGCTATAACAACTGATTTTATTCTTTCGGTAGAAATTGTAATTATCGCTTTAGGGACAGTTTTGGGTAAAAGCCTATCTATTCAAATCATGACTGTATCGGTTGTTGCTTTTTTAGCTACTGTAGGAGTTTATGGTATTGTTGCTCTTATTGTTAGAATGGATGACGCGGGTTATAAATTGATTAAAACCTCGCATGAAAAAGGGCCTATTGCCAGTTTCGGCAAGCTGCTTGTTCGTGCGCTGCCGTTTGTTATTAAATTATTGGCCGTAGTGGGTACATTCGCCTTAATTTTGGTTTCAGGCGGTATATTTGCACATTATATTGATTTCTTACATCATGCACTACCAACATTTCCAGGTATCGTTAAAGAATTATTGTTTGGCCTCGGCGGAGGGGTTATCGTCGTGATCTTGTTTACGATCGGGAAAAAGATTTTTAAGAAAAAAAAATAAGCCATGGTATGATTATCCGTTGATCATTCAGGACATAAACAAAAAAGGCTAGCAATTTAAATTGCTAGCCTTTTTTGTTTAAATTGATTCCGCGGCCTCGGCTGCCGCATCGACTTCTACACGTTCACCTTTTGTATTAATCAAAATTACATCATCTGAATTCTCCAGTGATACAGAAGCTACGCCATCACTAAAAGCTGTGGCCCCACTATAGATAAATGGAATAGCAGTTTTTCCCTGCCCATCTAAATAACCATATTTTCCATCTTTGCTCGCCAGGAAAAGAGTAGGCTCTTCTGTGATGGAAATGAAATCAAAGGCAGGGGCAGTGATTTTGTTTGTTTTTATTTCAGCCAGGTTGTACTTGTCGTTTTCGATACTGACGAAATGGGTCGAATTATTTTCAGATATATAGCTATAGGTTGCTGGAACTACTATTTTGCCCGCTTGGTTTAAAATACCATATTTATCTTTCATCTGAAATACCGCATAACCTCCATTGATAAATGATATCATTTCATAATTTGCTGCAATTAAAATTTTACCAGCTTTGTCCATGACCCCATATTTCTCGTTTAGTCCAAAAACTAGTTGTCCAAGTTGATCGTCATATCCCAAATAATCGTATTGAAACGGAATGATGGTTTTACCTGTTAAGTCAATGGCTCCATATTTTTCGTTTTTATATTGTACCACACTGAGGTCTCCCACAAATGGCGCAATGTATAGATATTGTGCAGGCACGATCGCTTTTTGTTCATTATCTTCCAGGCCCACAAGATTGGTTGCGGCGTCCTCAAATAAATAGAGGTTTTCGGCAATTTGATTGCTAGCAGTGGAATCTTCTTCTTCCTCATCAATGGAGGCTACCTGCTCATAATCTTCAGGAATGATAAAATCCTTTTCCTCCAATTGGCTATCTGCGACACTTTGAGCAATCATATTCATACCAAGAGGTGTTGTAAGCTGCAGTACCGCTCCGGGGACTTTTTTAAAGAGCTCAAATCCTTCCCAGTAGGTAGACGGTAATTTATCGCTATACCAAATGGACAAAGTGCCGTTTTCATCGTTATCTCCAGAAACAGGAATTTCGATCTGAGCTAGTTTGCATGGATAACCAGCAATTATTTTCGTCTGATTTGAAATGAGTTTGATTTCGTATGGACTGAGTTCATTTTCTTTTACAACGTATTTTGCCAGTCCTGGGTATAGAATAACTGATTGCTCTTCATTTTTTTTAACAAGGAAGACAGATTCTTCACTGTCTCCGGAAGTTGACACAACCTTTATTTTATCCTTATTAACGTAAGCTTCGTAGATAGAAACAGGAGTCTCTTGTGCGTCATCTGTTTGCTCAGTGGAATATACAATGGCATAGTTGATTTTAAATGCTTTGCTGATTTGTGCAAATGACAATGAACTCGTCGCCAGGATCGCCGCAAATGATAGGAATATTTTTTTCATCTTCTTAAACTTTGAATGGCAAATATCTTGATTCAAAATAAAGAGTTTTATCCCTGAAATCCGTTATTTATCGATCTTATAAGTAAATGATAACCGTAAGCTGATAATTAGTCGATAGCCAGCTGATATTTGAGCAATAGCCCTGGGAGCTGTTCCTGACAAAACTTGCTCTTTTTCATACGGTTGGATTCTGGATCTAGCTGGATATTGATTGACGAGCGAAAATCGCAGCCTTCAAGATTGCTTTGTATAAAGCGAGCATTTAAGAGATTGGTATTTTTAAAGATCGCCTGTTGCAGGTTAGCCTTTTCAAAATCTACATGCTGTAGCGAGCAATTTTCAAACAGGAATTTTTTCATATTTCTTTCAAAAAAAGAAGAATAATCCAAAATGGAATTGCTGAAATTGACATGAAATGAAAACGAACTGCAGTCATTAAATTGGACGCCTAAGATTTTACAGTGATTAAAAACAACATGATCCAATTGAGTGCCTTTTAAAATGACATTTGATAGGTTGCAGGCTTTGAATTCGCAATTTGTAAAGATTAAGTCGACGAGCGCAGCATTTTGGAAATCACATTGCTCGAAAGTGCATTTGTAGAATTCCCGAACCTGCCTCAGTTCATCTGTAAAAGTTTGTTTAGTGATTGTTTGTTCGACAAGTTCTTCCATTCGTTATCGTGGTATTGGCCTTTATTTATGCGAAAATACACAATTCCCTTGAATGATTTGATTTTATATTGATGTCTACACCTGTGTTATCGCACCGGCTTAAAATACCTGATTTCAGGGATAAAAAAGGTGAAATTTTACAATTATTTTTGACTTAGCCATACAACATAATCCTATAGTGTATTAAGGACTCCGCTAAAGCTTTTTAGAACTCTGGTAGGTTTTTATATAGGTTGTAAAAGGGCACCTTTTTAGTGTGCCCTTTACTTTTTTATTCGCTCAAATTTTAGTTGATTCCAACTAGTTGTTCTTCAGGTACTGGCGGAGAACGTATTGTAGAATGCCATCATTTTTAAAGTACTCTATTTCTATTGCAGAGTCAAGTCTTGCTTTCACCTGAAATGTGGTTATTTTTCCATTTTCATGAGTAGCGGTGACGGTTAGGAGTTTATGTGGTGTTAAATCCGTTGCGAGACCTGTGATGTTATAGACCTCTGTTCCGTCCAGCCCTAATTTCTCTGCATTTTCGTCATTGATAAATACAAGTGGAGCTACGCCCATACCGACGAGATTGCTACGGTGTATGCGTTCGAAGCTTTCTGCAATTACTGCACGCACACCAAGCAAGAACGTTCCTTTTGCTGCCCAATCTCTTGAAGAACCTGAGCCATATTCTTTTCCAGCCAATACGATGAGGGGCGTATGGTCTTTTCGGTATGCCATTGCGGTTTCATAGACCGTTTTAATCTCATTAGTTGGGAGGTAGCGGCTAAATCCCCCTTCACGATCCGTAATTTTGTTTTTAATACGCACATTTGCAAATGTGCCACGCATCATGACTTCATGGTTTCCACGTCTGGAACCATAGGAATTAAAATCTTCTTTATTGACCTCATGTGATTGGAGGTATTGTCCGGCAGCTGTATCTTCTTTGAATGAGCCGGCCGGAGAGATATGGTCAGTTGTGACTGAATCGCCTAAATAGAGTAGCACCCGTGCGCGTTGAATATCCTGAATAGGATCTGGTACAGCCTGTAGATTTTCAAAAAATGGCGATTCTTTGATGTATGTGGAGGTATTGTCCCATTGATAATTTTGATCAAGGTTCACTTCGAGCTCCTGCCAATCTGTTGATCCATCAAAAATCACATCGTAGACTTCCTGAAAATCAGATTGCTTGACACATTCATTAACAGTCCGAAGAATATCCTCCCGACTTGGCCAGATATCTTTCAGATAAACGGGTTGGCCGTTGGGATCATAATCGAGCGGTTCCTCAAGGAGGTTAATATCGACCCTTCCAACCAGTGCGTAGGCGACGACAAGCATCGGCGACATCAGGAAATTCATTTTTACCTGGGGATGCACACGTGCCTCAAAGTTTCGATTCCCGGAAAGCACCGAAGCAACGATCAATTCACCTTTTTCTACAGCTTCTGCAATTTGAGGTGGTAGGGGACCCGAATTGCCAATACAAGAGGTACAACCGTAGCCGACAGTATGAAAACGGAGTGCATCAAGGTCTGCACTGAGCCCCGATCTTTCTAGATATTGCGTAACGACTTTTGAACCGGGAGCTAAAGAGGTCTTTACCCAGGATTTCGTACGGAGCCCGCGCTCAATGGCATTGCGTGCCAATAAACCTGCACCGATCATGACGGTAGGATTTGAAGTATTAGTGCAGCTCGTAATCGCAGCAATAGCAATGCTTCCGTCGCTCACAATATATTCCTTGTGATTGTGTTTGATCCGAACAGCATGAATAGACTCCTGAATGACTTCATGCGGTGAATTGTGCTCAACAGGTACTTTACCAAAGGTAAATTCTGTACCAGAACCTCCATCGGCGAGCCAGGCAGACTCCGAACGTTGTAGAACAGGAACATATTGGCGATGATGTTCACTGTCTAAGAGTTGCGAAAACTTATTGTTCAAATCTTTAACGAGTATTTTATCTTGTGGCCGCTTGGGACCAGAGACTGTAGGCTCTAAACTGGACAAATCAAATTCAACGAGTGAAGAGTATTGAATTTCCTCTCTGCCTGTACGCCAGAGTAAATTACTCTTACAATAATCTTCAACAATTTTAATTTGTTCTACACTTCTATTGGTGCTATGCATGTATTCCAGTGTGCGGTCATCAATCGGAAAATAGGTCACGGTACAGCCAAATTCTGGGGACATATTTGATATTGTCGCACGGTCGGTTACAGACAAAGTATCTAACCCTTCTCCAAATACTTCTACAAATTTGCCAACAACGCCTTTATCACGGAGTATTTTCGTGATTGAAAGTACCATATCCGTTGCAGTGCATATATCGGGTATTTTGCCGGTGAGCTTAAGGCCGATTACTTCTGGACAGGTGAAGAAAATAGGCTGTCCAAGCATAGCAGCTTCCGCTTCGATACCGCCAACTCCCCAGCCCAATACACCAATGCCATTGACCATTGGAGTATGAGAGTCTGTGCCAACCAGCGTGTCCGGAAAAAGCCAGTTGTCACGCTCAATTACACCTTTTGCCAAATATTCCAAGTTTACCTGATGGCAAATACCCATCCCAGGAGGGACAACGGTAAAGTTTTTCAATCCTTTTTGCGCCCATTTAAGGAGTTCATAACGTTCACGGTTGCGTTCATATTCCAAAGCGACATTTTTATCATAAGAATATTCAGTTCCAAAGTAATCTACCTGAACGGAGTGGTCAATCACTAGATCTACAGGGATGGCAGGATTTATTTTCTGTCCATCCTTGCCGTGACGGATAAATTCCGCACGTAAAGATGCCATATCGACAACAGCAGGCACTCCTGTAAAATCTTGCATTAAAATCCGGGCCGGCTTGAAGGGGATATCTTTGTCTACAGGCTGAGGCGACCAGTTGATCAGCGTGTTAACATGCTCATCCGTGATACTGAATCCATCGTGATTGCGTAAAACATTCTCCAATAATATTCGGATGCTAAAGGGTAAGTGACTGATACTGCCTTCAGGAAGGTCCTTAATGGAATTATAATGATAAACTTTTCCGTTAATTTCAATTTCTCGTATTGATTTCTCTTTGCTCATATTCATTTACTTATTTTCATAGTATATAATATACATACCGCTAAATTTGTTTGTAATATCTTTTACACATACGTCTTTATCTTTTGTATCCAAGCTCGAATTTAGGTTGGCAATGATGTAAAGAAAAAGCATTAAATCATGTATTTTGATTTGGTTGAAGCAATCAAATGAAGTTATTGGCGTTATATAGAAGTTTATAGCTAAAAATCGTTCTATATGGGTAAAAGAAGTAAGTATTGGATTCTTTTGTTGATGAGTTTATTGTTTTGTATGCCCTATCTTGGGCAAGCGAAGAAAGTGATTGTTTCAGATAGGGTGGGTGACACTTGGGTCGAACGATATGATCTTAGTTTTAGGGACAGTCAAAATAACATCGTGAGTCTAAACCAGCTTAAGGGTAAAGTGGTGATCATTAATCTATGGGCAACATGGTGTCCCCCTTGCCTGGCAGAAATGCCCTCATTGGATCAGTTGTATAAGGACTTTAGCGGCAACAATAAAATTGTTTTTCTGTCTGTTGATATTGATGGAAATCTTAAGGCTTCGGGCAAATTTTTAGCCAAACGTAAATATAGCTTACCATTGTATCAATTGAATTCAGCATTACCAAATGCACTGAATACCAAAAGTATACCGACAACAATTATATTGGATAAAGCTGGTAAGCTAGTCAATAAGCATGTAGGCGGTATGAATTTCGGGTCGCAGAAATTCCGAAAATCACTACTGGAATTGAGTAGGGAATAGATTTTACGCATAGTGAGGATAGCAAGATAATGGAAGATAATTTATGTTTCATTTAGCATTTCCGGCATTTTCTTGCTAATTTTGCATGCTAATTGTATAAGGAGAAATTATCTATGCCCGTCAAACTTCCTAATAACCTTCCTGCCATTGAGCTGTTGAAAAAGGAAAATATATTTGTCATGAGCGATTTAAGAGCAAATGAGCAAGATATTAGACCACTACGTGTGTTAGTACTTAACTTAATGCCCCTTAAAATTACGACTGAGACAGATTTTATCCGTTTGCTCTCTAATAACCCTTTGCAGGTGGAAATGGAGTTTTTACGACTTGAAACACACGTATCAAAGAATACGCCAGAGGAGCATTTGGAAATGTTTTATAAGAGCCTGACTGAGGTAAAGGAAAACTTCTACGATGGTATGATCATTACAGGTGCTCCGGTTGAAATGGTCGCTTTTGAAGAGGTGACTTATTGGAATGAAATCCAGACGATCTTTGATTGGGCGAGAACGCATGTAACCTCCAGTTTGTATATCTGCTGGGCTTCCCAAGCAGCATTATATCACTTTTATGGCGTAGAGAAGAAGCCTTTGGAGGAAAAGCTTTTTGGTGTATTCAAACACACAGCTTTGGATAAAAGACATCCTTTATTCCGCGGATTTGATGATGAATTCTTTATTCCCCATAGTCGTCATACCACTGTTGAAAAAGATGATCTCTTGGCCAAGGATGGTTTGGAAATTCTCTCAGAATCTCCCGAAGCAGGTATTGCCATTGCTTCATCCCGTGGCGGGCGGGAGTTTTATTTGACTGGACATTCAGAATATGCACCTTTTACACTAGACGAAGAATATAAAAGAGATTTGGAAAAAGCCCAGCCGATTTCCATGCCTGTAAATTATTATGTGGATGATAATCCTGACAATCGTCCTTTGGTTCGCTGGACAAGCCATGCAAATTTGTTGTTCAATAATTGGCTGAATTATTTTGTGTACCAGGAAACGCCTTTTGACCTCAAAGATGTTATTCATCTTGGGGAAATCAAACAAGGATAATTACTTTTATTCAAACAAAACTATTCAAAAAAGCATTCTATTTATATTGAAGTGAATTGATATGAAAAAGACTGCTTTGTTTTGTTTCGCTGTGTTTTCAGTATTTTTGCTGAATGGCCAGGTTCCTATTGAAGAAAATCAAAAACTCAAAGAAGCGAATGGAACTTTATGGTATGCTAATCCGTGGATATGGGTTGCGGGAGTTGCACTGTTTTTACTGATTTTTATTCTTGTTTTGCGTAAATCTACACGAAATAAGACACAAACCTAATATAGCGTATCATTTTAGTTGCAGTATGAACCTTATTTGTTGCATCGACAATAGAATAAGTTTTGTTAAGTTTGTGTATAGCACAAACAAACTAAAATTGTATATGAAAAAAAACATACTCCTAGCAGCCCTGCTGGCCTGTGGTTCATTGACAAGTCATGCGCAAAACAATGCAATCAATGTAAGTTACATGGATAAAAGTGTGCGCCCCCAAGATGACTTTTATAATTTTGTAAATGGACAGTGGATGAAGACAGTGAAAATCCCTTCGGATAAGGCGCGTTGGGGATCATTCGACGAGCTCCGCGAAAATACAGATATTGCTACGTTAAAGGTTTTACAAGAGTCGCTTTCTGGCCAGTTTCAGAAAGGAACAGACAATCAGAAGATCGGTGATTTGTATAAATCATTCGTAGACATGAAAACGCGTAATAAGCTTGGTTTGGAACCTGTTAAGCCATATCTTCATAAAATCGCTGCGATTAAAAATTTTGATGATTTATATAGATATCTTGTCGAAGTGGCACCTATTGGAGGAAATCCTTTTTTCAGTGGTTATGTTTACGCCCATCTTAAGAATTCAGATGTCAATACCGTGTATTTAGGTGGAGGAAGTCTTGGGTTGGGAAGATCCTATTATCAGGTAAAAGACAAGAAGAATGAAGAGACCTTAAATGATTATGCAAATTATATTTCTGCACTTTATTCTTTGTCTGGACAGCGAACAAAGGATTTAAAGGGGCCAAAGATTGTTGCTTTCGAGAAACAATTGGCTACAAATCTTAAAACTGTAGAGCAGTCAAGGGATGCAAATGGCCGATATAATCCGGTAGCGGTAGTTGATCTAAAAAAGATGGTAAAGAATATAGATATTGCTAAATATCTAAAGGATGTCGGTTTTAAAGCAGATACGGTTATTGTACCGGAAATAAAATACTATGAAAATCTAGACAAAATTTTCAATCCTGAGAATCTATCCGTGATCAAGGATATTCTGGCTTTTCATATTTTAAATAATGCGGCTTCCTATACAACACAAGAATTGAATGACCTATATTTTGATTTTTGGGGTCGCAAGTTAAAAGGGCAGAAGGAACAGCGTGCATTAGATAAGCGCGGAGTGGAGTTTGTTAATTCTATAGCAGGTGAGTTGTTGGGGAAATTATATGTAAAAGAAAATTTTCCACCAAAGGCGAAGGCTGATGCGGAGGAGCTTGTAAGCTATCTCGTCAAAGCTTTTGGTCAGCATATCAACGGTCTAACTTGGATGTCTGATGACACGAAAGTAAAAGCACTGGAAAAATTGGCGAAGTTTAAAGTTAAAATTGGTTATCCGGATAAGTGGAAGGACTACAGCAAACTTGAAGTTGGCACATCACTGTATGAAAATGTATTAGCTTCGAGTAAGTGGGCATTTTTTCAAAATTTGGCAAAACAAGATAAACCCGTGGATAAGTCTGAATGGGGAATGACACCACAGACAGTAAATGCATATTATAGCCCCTTGTTTAATGAAATTGTCTTTCCCGCGGCTATTCTTCAGCCTCCATTCTATGATTACAAAGCAGATGCTGCAGTTAATTTCGGTGGTATAGGTGCCGTAATTGGTCATGAACTTTCGCATGGATTTGATGACCAAGGTGCAAAATATGACGGAAATGGAAATCTGAACAATTGGTGGACAGATAGTGATAAAGCAAAATTTGAAGCAGCAGCTGATGCCTTGGTTCGTCAATTTGAATCCTATGAACCAGTACCAGGTGTCTTTGTGAACGGTCGTTTTACGCTAGGTGAAAACATAGGCGATTTAGGAGGTTCATCAGTCGCTTTTGATGCCTTACAACTTTATTTAAAAGACAAGGGAAATCCTGGACTAATTGATGGTTTTACGCAGGATCAGCGATTCTTCCTTTCATGGGCGACTATTTGGCGAACAAAAACCACGGATGAGTTTGTTGTCAATCAAGTGAAAACTGATCCACATTCTCCGGCACAGTATCGCGCTTTTGCTCCAATCATAAATCTGGATGCTTTCCATAAAGCCTGGGATACGAAGAATGGAGATAAAATGTTTGTTCCAGTAGATAAACGTATTAAAATTTGGTAATTTGTAAGTTAAATTAAATCAAAAAGGGCGTATCCCATCTTGAGATACGCCCTTTTCATTGATTAATTTTAAGCTATTTCATCCATTTTAAGACCAGGTAAAAGCCAACAGCAGTAGCGGATAGGGTTAAGGCTGTCGCCCACCATAATGTTGTAAAACCAAAAGAGTCAACAATACTGGTACCCAAAAGCGGCGAGAAAATATTGGCCGCTGAAAAAGCCAGTGAGTTAAATCCCATGTATGCACCCTGTGTTTTGGGAGTTGAGCGGTTGACAGAAACAGTTGCCATAAATGGTAGGGTCAACATCTCGCCGAGGCCAAAAATAAAAAATGTAAAATAGAGCCAACTGAGTCCGCCATTAAAATTCAACATGGCATAAGAGGCAGCGCATAAAAACGTACCGAAGACAAGTGTACTGATGAGGGAAAATCTCTTTTCGGCGATATGTACGACAAACATCTCCAACAGAACAATAACGAAGCCACTCCAGCCAAGGAGAAATCCAATCTGATGATCGTCCAAGTGATGTACTTCACGGTAAAATAGCGGCAAGGTTGTGATGAGTTGAAAGAAACAAAATGAGAAGATACAACAAAAGATATTGAATAATACAAATGGAATATCGGTATAGGGATTGCGTGCTTTTTGTGCTAAATCTTCATGAATATTAATTTCTTTCTTTGATTTAATGTCGCTTCTTTTTTGTCGCTTATGGAAAAAGACAAAGAAAATTATTGCAGCACAAAGAACGGCAAATGAATTCCCGTAAAATATCCAATTAAATGAAATAGTCGCTAAAAATCCCGCTGCTGCCGGACCAATTGAAAACCCAAGATTGATGGCTAAACGATTCAAAGAAAAAGCTCGGGTAATATTTTCGGGTTTTGCATAACTCGCCACGGATACCGAGTTTGCAGGTCTAAAGGCATCAAAAATCAAGCTCAATGTGAAAATCATGATAGACAAAGACTGCACTTCTTTAAAATGAGGGATCAATAGAAACAATGGGGCTGCCAGAATAAGGCTTCCAAACTGAACCTTGAAGCTACCAATTTTGTCAGTTAGCCAGCCACCAATATAGGAGCCACAGACCGATCCAAATCCATAACTCATCAAAACAACTCCGATCTGTTTGATGTCAAAATGGAGAACTTGGGTCATATAGAGTCCAAGAAAGGGGATGACCATACTTCCCATTCTATTGATCAGCATGACAACGGCTAGTAGCCAAGCAGCTTGTGAGAGCCCTTTAAAGGAGTCTAGGTATATAGATACAATTCTTTTCATTTAATCGTTATCAGCTTATATCGGTTGTATGATCCGTCTAGATCATATCTTTTCTCTAGTTTTAGTAAAAAAAATGCCAAATTGATCGATCAATTTGGCATTTATTAATAGTGTATAATATTATGCCAACTGAGTTTCTGCAATTGCGGGGTTGACCTGATACGTACTCGCTACCATTTGTTTCTTTGCGGATCCAGGCTCCATAATGAAGTCAATCCGTCCGAGATTAATCCCCGCAAAACCGACTTGGTTCACAACAGTTTTTGTCCCTTTTAAATTTGTAACCAATGTTGGTTCATTTAAGAAGGTGTGGGTATGCCCACCAATAATCAGATCAATGTCAGAGGTTTTCGCCGCTAGAATAAGATCGGAGACTTTGTCGTTTTCGTATTGATAGCCTAAATGCGATAGACAGATGACCAGATCACATTTGTGCTTTTCCTTCAATATCCGCACCACTTTGTTGGACACTTCAATAGGATCCAAATATTTCATTCCCTTAAAATTATTTGGATCCACCAATCCTTCAATATCTACTCCCAATCCAAATACGCCAATTTTAATTCCGCCTTTATTGAATAGGGTATAGTCTTGTGTCTTTCCTTCCAATACGGTTCCTTTAAAGTCGTAATTGGCTGTTAAAAATGGAAATTTGGCATGATCGAGATATTTTACAAGACCTGCTAGACCGTTATCAAATTCATGGTTCCCAAAGGTTCCCGCATCATAACCTAATTTTGTCATGAGGTCGAGTTCAAGCTTTCCACCAAATAGATTAAAGTAGGGGGTGCCTTGAAACATATCGCCTGCATCTAATAACAGGAGATGTTCTTCCTCTTGGCGAATCTTATTGATCAGTGTGCTTCGACGGGCAACACCACCTAATCCCTGGTATTTACCGCCATCCATTGGAAACGGCTCAATACGGCTATGGACGTCGTTGGTGTGCAAAATTGTTAGTTTTATCTTTTTGCTTTTAGCATCAACTTGAAAAGGTAGGGAGCCTAAAGCAACTGCAGCGGAAAATCCACCAACTTGCTTGATAAATGATCTTCGATTAATTGATTTTAATTCTTCCATCTAGTTCTGCATTTACTTTTTTACCTTCCTTCGTTAATTCGCTTACATATTCAATTAATCCTTCGCGCATGCGTTGCGGATAATTGGCTCGAGATACTGGTTGTGTCAATAAGGTGAGGTTATCTCCTCCATTGGCAAGGTAATCGTAGGTCACGAGTTTATACAATTTATTGTCATCAACAGGTTGATCTTTAATTTTAATATCCTGTACCTTGTTGCCTGTAATCTTCAATTTCATTCCAGCAATAGGCTGACCATGTGTGGTTGCGATATAGTCGGCGAGCTGGCGGATTTGACTACCTTTAAGTTCAAGGATGGTCAATGTATTTTCGAAGGGCATCACCTCGAAGATGTGTCCCACAGTAATATCACCTGCTTTAAGATCATTGCGAATTCCACCTTTTGTTGCAAATGCTAGATCTGCGGGGTTATGCGCATGATGTTCGCTCATCCACAACAAAGCTTCACAAAAAAAGTTGCCCATTAGTGTCTCTGCTGTTTTCTCTTTCGTCAACGCTTTGTCCGCATGGCCAATCACACGATTCATTTCCGCTTCCATTTTGTGTTTAAAGGGTTCGTAGATTGATACGACAGCAGGATCAGCTTGCATATCGCTATTGATATGATATTGCTGGAAATCTTTCTGCGTTGGATGAAGTTGTTTCGTACAACCTGTGACCATCAAAAGCGAAGCGACTCCAAGCGTACCAATAAAGGCAATTTGCTTCGATATATTCATTCTTTTTAATTTAACCAAATACTACGCAAAGTTAGCCAATTATATATGAACAAATCTTATCCAATGATAGCTAATTTTTAAAAACAACAAAAGCTTAACATCAATTGCACGTTAAGCTTTGTCCATATAATTAGAAAAATAACAACCTAGTGAACGAATTCCGTCTCGGGAATATCATTTATTTCCATTTGGCTATTCGATTTCCTCAAATCATCAGCGATATTCTCCTGTTGGAGGATTTTTTTACTCTTTCCACGCGACGACAACTTTGTGCGATAGGCTTTCCAGTTCATTAATAATACCGAAAATAGAATAACAGCTAAGCCAACAATCTGCAAGGAGGTTACAGCATGCGAAGTGAAGAAATGACTTAAAATAAGTGCAATAATTGGATTCACATACGCATACGTACTTACTTCCATTGCCGGACGAACTTGCAATAACCAAATATAAGAACTGAAGGCAAGAATTGAACCAAATGTGATTAGATATCCCAGGTTGAACCAATCAACAGGGGCGACACTGCTTAGTGTAAATGACGCATATTCACCAGTGAAAACGGCTGTGATATTGAAAAGTATGCCTGCTGTCACCATTTGCCAAGCAGTCTTGACCATGACATGCAAATCCTCTTTTTCTTCTTTTTCAGATTTTTTGAAATATTTAGAAATTAACGACCCTACAGTCCAAGCGATAGAACCTAACACTAAAATAGATAGCGCAATAACTTTAAGAGTACCATCTGTCTTGTCATTAGTAGCCATAATCTGTTCAGCGAATAACATCACGACACCCAAGAAACCCAGTGCTACACCAGCGACCGTACTAATGCTACTAAAGTTTTCTTTCCATTTGGGTTTGTCCAGTAGAATAAACCAGATTGCTGCAGCTGCGGCAATGATAGCGGCCACACCACCGGATACATATTGTTCGGCCCAGATCACGCCAGCCATATCAACGAAGAGCAATAAAAACCCAACGATTGCTGCTTCCTGAATGGAACGCTTGTTAAATAATTTATAACCTTTTATAGCGCAGTACGTCATTAAGATTGCACTGGCTGCCACAAATCTAAACGAACCCAAAATAAATGGGGGAAAACTATGTAATGCTTTTTCTATAAAGAAAAAGGTGGAACCCCACACCACATAAATAATGAAATAGGCTACAACAACCATTAATGGGTTTGCTACCTTTTTTTGTTCTTGCAACATGATTAAACCTCCTTTCTATTATTCAGGTATGACAACTTGCTGATCTTCCTTTACCGTTTGAAGTACAATTGTTGTTCGCGTCGAAATAATGCCTTCGACCTTACTTAATGTATTGCGCATCAGATCCACCAATCCGGTTGAATCCGCTGTTCTTACTTTAATAAGATAACCATCGTCACCCGCAATATCATGTACTTCCTGTACCTCTGGGATTTCGGCAAGTGCTAACCCTACACCTTGTTCGCCAATTATATCATTGGCTTTTATGAAAATAAACGATAAAAGTTTTTGATCCACAGCAGCAGGATTGATCTTGGCACTATACTTTAAAATTACATCTTTCTGCTCAAGCTTCTTTACACGCTCAAGAATTGCAGATGGCGCCATACCTAATTCCCGCGCGATATCAGCATTGTTGATACGGCCATTATCCTGCATCAAACGCAAGATTTTATAATCGACCTGGTCTAAATTATATTCTACTTTTGTCATTTCGACTGCAAAGGTAAGTAAAAAAGTATAAAATTCAAAATACTTTACACAATTCTGAATTAAATTCTGAACAACTAGAATATGATGTGAATTTTATTCGAATTTATTGTAAAGAAACCATAACTATTTATCACATGGACTTGAAATGAAAAGTGTTACCTTATAAAAGCCAGATACTTACCTCAACAATTGTACCTTTCTCTAAGTTTCATAATCATATTTCTAGTCGATAGAATTACACTCAAACCGATAAGACAACCTAAGCAGACGCAGCCAAAACGATCCAATGCAGCAAAGTAGGAGCGGCTTTCTTGTTCATGAAGATAGACGATAATTAACGCGACCATTGAGGTCCTGGCCACGGCCATAATATTGAGCACTTTACATATAATCAATGATGCCACAATGCCGATTATCATTGCATAGAGTTGCGAAATAGGGACGAAATATAGACTGAGACCAATAGCCGATCCAATGAAATTAGATTTCGCACGGTCGATAGCTATTTTCTTGGACTCGTTTTCTTGTGGGGAAATAACCAGAATAATCGAAATGAGGGTCCACGAAACGGAGTATTGTGGAAAGGATATAAAAAGGGGATAGCCTATAAGGAAACCTATCAACACCCGTATGGTGTATATAATAAAGTCGGAATGAAGCGTATAGCGAAGGAGTAGGTTACGCATATAAGGAAGATATCAATCGTTAACTAAATAATGTAGTGCAACAAAAATACGTGCATTGATTGAAGAGACGAAATTAAATTGACTTTTATTGTAAATTGTGCGATTTGCGTTTTTATGCGTTTTTCATTTTTGATTTGCATATTTCTTGCATTCTTCTCTTTTTCCAAAGCATAAATTTAACTAGATTTGTTTCATACATTAAATGCAGATTAAGTGAAAGATCAAAATCAATTAGCCTTATTAGCGTCTCTACTCAAAGGAGAGCTTTATTATACCAGTGAAACCAAGGATCAAACGATGTTGCTTGCCTATTCAACAGATGCTTCTGTTTATCAGGAAAAGCCGTTGGCTGTGGCAATACCTGCCGATATTGATGATATCAAAAAATTAATTGATTTTGCGCACAACAACAAGGTTACGTTAATACCACGTACCGCGGGTACTTCTCTCGCGGGACAGGTTGTTGGTCATGGTATTATTATGGATGTTTCCCGTCATTTTAATGCTATTATCGAACTTAATGTAGAAGAGCAATGGGTACGGGTGCAACCTGGGGTGATCCGTGATGACTTGAACAGTTATCTTAAGCCATTCGGTCTTATGTTTGGTCCCGAAACTTCGACGGCAAGTCGCGCCATGATAGGTGGCATGATCGGAAATAACTCCTCTGGTCTTCATTCTATCGTTTGGGGTGATACCCGGCACAACTTAATTTCTGCCGATGTACTTTTGGACGATCGCTCGGAAGTGACATTTGAGGCTATTGATGAGGCAACTTATTTCAAAAAATTATTACTACCTAATCGTGAAGGAGATATCTATCGTCAAATGAACGAACTGTTATCCAATCCTCAGCATTTAAGTGCTATTGAAGCGGGTTATCCAAAACGATCGATTACCCGGAGAAATACAGGGTATGCACTTGATATTTTAAGTGATCGGTCAGCACCTTTCAATATGTGTAACCTGTTGGCTGGATCGGAGGGAACGTTGGCGATTGTCACGGAAGCAAAACTCAACCTCATGCCCCTACCACCAAAAGAACTCGGTTTGCTCTGCGTTCATTTTGCCGATATGGTCGAGTGTATGCATGGGAATGTGGTTGCCTTAGATCATCAACCAGAAGCATCCGAATTGGTCGATAAGTACATCATGGATTTTACTGTTGGGCATCCAACCTACAAGTATAACCGTTTTTTTATTGAGGGGGATCCTCAGGCTTTATTGATTGTTGAATTTAGGGGGCACACAGCTGCTGAAACTGAAGCGAAAGCTATGGCCTTGAAACAGGATCTTATTGAACGCGGTTTGGGTTATGCCTATCCTTATATTACCGGCATTGAACAGACAAATTTAGTTTGGGATGTACGCAAGGCAGGATTGGGACTTATTCGCAATCTACCCGGCGATAGCCAGCCAGTTAATCTGATTGAAGATTGTGCGGTATCACCAGAAGATCTACCCGCCTATGTGAACGATATTCAGAAGCTTTTGATTGAAGAAGGTGTACATGCATCCTATTATGCACACGCAGGTGCTGGAGAGCTACACATTGAGCCCTTTGTTAATTTGAAAACAGCAGAAGGAAAACGCACTTTTCGTTCTATCCTCGAAAAAACAAGTGATCTGGTATTAAAATATAACGGATCATTGAGTGGTGAACATGGGGATGGCCGTCTACGCGGCGAGTTTATTGGTAAGGTGCTTGGTGAAAAAGTGTACAAATTGCTTGAAGAGGTAAAATCCATCTTCGATCCGGAGGGTGTTTTTAATGCAAATAAGATTGTCAATACGCCACCAATGGATTCGCATCTACGTTATGACAACGATAGCAATCGTACAGAAATAAAGACCTACTTTGACTTTTCGAAAGATGAATCTATTCTTCGGTTGGCAGAGAAATGTTCCGGTTCGGGAGATTGTCGAAAGACCGAAATTACGGGAGGGACGATGTGTCCTTCGTTTATGGCTACGCGTGATGAAAAAGATACTACGCGGGCACGGGCAAATATGTTGCGCCAGTTTTTAACCAATTCCACCAAAAAGAATCGCTTCGACCACGAAGAAATTAAGGAGGTCATGGATCTTTGTTTAAGCTGCAAAGGCTGTAAAACGGAATGTCCATCCAGTGTGGATGTAGCCAAAATGAAAGCTGAATTTTTACAGCATTATTATGATGAGCATGGGGCCGGTTTCCGAACGAAATTAATTGCAAATTTCACACAGTCCCAGAAACTTGGATCTTGGGTTGCTCCGCTTTATAATTTTGTAGTAAAAAATGATTTTCTGTCAGGATTGGTTAAAAAAACGGTAGGATTTGCGCCAAAGCGTTCCTTGCCTACAGTCAATGGAACAACCTTAACGCAATGGGTAAAAAAACAGGCGGCGATAAATGGTTCCAAGCGTCGGGTTTACCTTTTTTCGGATGAGTTTACGGAATATAATGATGCGGAGATCGGTATTACAGCGTACAAATTGTTGACTGCATTGGGCTATGAAGTAGTCATTCCAAAACATGTGCAAAGTGGACGGACTTATCTTTCCAAGGGTTTTGTGAAAGAAGCAAAGAAGATTGCGAATCAAAATATTCATTTGTTAAAGGGATTAATTACGGATGAAACTCCACTTTTAGGTGTTGAACCATCAGGGATAATTACATTTAGAGACGAATATTTAAGCTTAGTTGATGATGATTTACGTGCCGAAGCGCAGCAAATTGCTAAAAATGCACTAATGATCGACGAATTTTTGTTGGCTGAAATGAAGGCAGGACGTATTCATCCGGAACAGTTTACAAATGAAACAAAAAAGATTAAGCTGCACGGACATTGTTATCAAAAAGCTTTCCATCTGGTATCCGTTACCGAACAGGTCCTATCGTTTCCTGCAAACTACAGTATAGAAACAATTCCTTCAGGTTGTTGTGGGATGGCTGGTTCATTTGGCTACGAGGCTGAACATTATGCTATTTCAATGAAAGTTGCCGAACTGGTCTTGTTACCAACCATACGGAAGACAGAAACTGATACCTTGATTGCCGCAGCGGGTACTTCCTGTAGGCATCAGATAAAAGACGGTGTGGGTAGAAAATCCTATCATCCGGTGGAAATTTTGTATAATGCTTTATTGAAATAAAATAAAAACATTGCTAATAGTTGTTTGTTATCAGTAATAATGGTAATATTAAAAGAGCAATATTCATTGATAACTGATAACAAACAATTCAATATGCACAAGATTCAATCTATAGCATTTCTTGCGACCGCTACCATGCTGATGGCTAGTTGCGGCAACTCCAATCAGAAGAAGACTGATGGCAGTGATACGACAACGGTGAACAAAATTGAAGGCGTAAAAATCGAACAGTTTACCAATGGTACACCAGGGGCGGAGAAGAAGAACTTTTTCTTACGTATCACGGATGAAATTAAAACGGATTCAAGCCGGATCTATATTACGAAATCTCTTTACAAACAAGATACGGTCGGGGCAAAGTTTGAGGTTGTAGACTTTATTCCTGCGGGGATCATTGACGGTAAGCCAAGTGACGATGTCGGTTTTACCAAAGGGAAAATTAAAATCTCATCATCTGGGCAACAATCGGATAATTTAATAAAAGCATTAGGAGATTTATTCCAAATCACTACAACTGATTCTTTTACAAAAGACGTCATTCTTCCGAATGTGTTTTCATCCAATAAGGTAAATGCAGACTTATCGAAAAAAACAGCTTATAGCTTTAAGCTTTTCCTCGATAACAAAAAGGCTGAACCAGCAGAATTGTTTTTTAATGTAGATACATATAAGCATTCTATTGAGTTTTCGGAAAAAGATCCTTCTTTCCGAGCAGGATTTTTATCTGCATTAACCGGGAAATAACGATATTTTGCTGTGGGCTATCTTTTTTTTAACCTCTAAAAAACTAACGTTCAGGTATAAAATATAGATTGAAAATATGATGAAAGGCTAGAGTGGGTTCTAGCCTTTTTCATTTTTCAAAAAAATAGAGTAGCTTTGTACTAATAAATTTAGTTTTAAATGAAACGTTCCGGAACTGCAGATCTTCCTCTACATTATGGAAAAGTACCAGCATGGCTCTATGAACGCATGTCTTCTCTAGGTCGTTCAATCGTGGAAGTTATTTTAATGGATTATGGCAAAGATGAAGTGTTAAGAAGGCTATCGGATCCATTTTGGTTTCAAAGCTTTGGGGCTGTTCTTGGAATGGACTGGCATTCATCAGGGATCACGACATCTGTCATGGGGGCATTAAAACGGGCTATTAACCCAGAAGCGAAATCTTTTGGTCTTTATATCTGTGGCGGCAAAGGCAAGCTGTCAACGCAGACTCCGCTCGAGTTGCGTCAGCTTTCTGATCGGATGGGATTGGATGGGAACGGTTTGATTCGGAGCAGTAAGCTTGTTGCTAAGGTAGATAACACGGCCATTCAGGACGGTTACCAGCTGTATTTACACAATTTCATTGTGACAGATCGTGGCAATTGGTCTGTTGTCCAGCAAGGTATGCATGAAAAGGATGGGACTGCCCGTCGTTACCATTGGCATTCTGAAAAGGTCAAATCATTTGTTGAAGAACCACATGCAGGTATCAGTGGGCCATCACAGGGTATAATCCTCAACTTAACAGCTGGAGAAGCGGCAGCCAATAGAGCAGGTATTATGACTTTGGTAGGCGAGGATTCAACCAAAGTTATGCAAGATTTCGCTAAACTTATTATGCCATCTCATCACGATGTACGTGCGACTGATGTTGACCTGAAGAGGTTGGGAGCAATGTTGTACGTGGCCCGAGAAAGTCAACCAAGCGATTTTGAAGACCTACTGCTTCTAAAAGGAGTTGGACCTCGTACGCTACAGTCATTGGCTTTGGTCAGTGAGGTAATCCACGGTGCACCTTCACGATTCAATGACCCGGCGCGATTTTCCTTTGCTCATGGAGGAAAAGATGGACACCCTTTTCCGGTTCCGTTGACCATTTACGACGAGAGCATTCAGATTTTACAAAAAGGTGTTGAAAAATCCAAACTGGGTTATAGTGAAAAATTAAGATCAATCAACAAGTTGCATCAGATCGTTCTGGATAGTGAAAAAGATTTTCAACCACAATTTGATATTCAGCAAATTATAGCGGAGGAACGAAGGGATTCCTGGAAGTATGGAGGCCGAACAGTTTATGGAAATGCGGAGCCGCAAGGAACAAACGGGCCGGGCTTGCAACTGTCGCTTTTCTAGTTAAAATCTTTGAATTGTAATCGTTTTGTTAAAATGTGTTAAAGATCGTTAAAATTATTTGTACGCTAGTATATTTGCTCCGCAATGAAAGCGGTTATTACCATATTTTTTTTCCTATGCTTCTTATTCGTTAGAAGCAGTAATAGCCACGCTGTGCTCATTGAATCCGATCGACCAGCTGTTAGTTTTATGTATCAGCATAACCATGCTGACGTACAGAAGTATATTAATGCATCGGTTGATCACATCGATCCGTTATTTTATGGGAATATACATAGTGATAATCCCGTTATAGAGGAATTTGATACCGAGAATTTTCAATTGACCAAAGATTTGCAGGTAACGTCTCAATTTGTTGCGCTGCTGCTTTTTGCAATTGTCCTTTTTGTTTTTGTTTTTCGATTTGCAAAGAAGATTCCTTTTTGCAATTTCATAGCCTATCTTTTCCCTCAAAGATATGTTCTTCAACAAAACTGGAGAATTTAACAAGTACCCTTCGAAATTTCAGACACTTTAGTGGATATCCTATTGGATAGCCCATTTGATCATGATCGATTTGCGCATACCACTGGCAGAAGACATGACCATAAGCTCCGGTGTATGCAATTTCAACAACCATAACAACAAACAATCAAACTTATTTTTTTTAATTAGACGCTTACAAATGAAAAGAGTATTTATGCTCGCTAGTTTGGCTATTACCTTATGCCAAATCGGGTGTACTTCCAAAAAGGAAGAGAAGACAGAAAAGGAAAAATTTACCGCGACTTCCCCAGTGCAAATGGATACTACAATCCGCAAAGACTTTGTATCCCAAATTAGATCTTTCCGGAATATTGAGCTACGCGCTCAGGAGAAAGGTTACCTTGAGCAGATTTTTGTCGATGAAGGGCAATTTGTCCACAAGGGGCAGTTACTCTTTCGGATTATGCCGAAAATGTATGAGGCTGAATATCGTAAATCCTCAGCAGAAGTTAATGTTGCTGAAATAGAGGTTCAAAATACAAAAACGCTGGCTGACAAAAATGTGGTATCGCCCAATGAACTAGCGATGGCTAAAGCTAAGCTGGAGCAGGCGAAGGCAGAAGCCGCAATCGCAAAATTGCATCTTTCATTTACAGAAATAAGGGCACCATTTGACGGCACTATTGACCGTATTCCTTTGAAATTAGGAAGTTTGGTGGATGAAGGTGAATTATTAACAAGCCTTTCAGACAACAGTGAAATGCTAGTTTATTTTAATGTTTCCGAACCTGAATATTTGAGTTACCAAACTAACGTTAGTAAACGTGGCGATACACATGTAGGTTTGCTGCTTGCAAACAATGAACTGTTTTCTCAGAGCGGTCTTGTAGAAACAATCGAAAGTGAATTTAATGCAGAAACAGGAAATATTGCCTTCAGAGCGAAATTTCCAAATCCAAATCGTCTACTGAAGCATGGTGAAAGCGGAAAAGTTGTGATGAATTTTCCGCTGAAAGAGGCGTTACTTATTCCTCAAAAAGCAACATATGAAATGCAGGATCGTAAATATGTGTATGTGGTAGATAAAGATGGTAAATTGAAAGCCCGTCACATTACAATTGGGAATTCCTTACCGGATCTTTATGTTGTGACAAGTGGACTTCAAAAAGATGATAAATTTTTATTGGACGGTATCCAAAAAGCAAAGGAGGATGATAAGATAAGCTACAGCTTTGTGCAACCCAAAGATGCCATTTCAAATTTGAAGTTAAAAACAGAATAATCCCTTACACTTAAATTACTATGTTTAGTCGTTTTATAAATAGACCAGTACTTTCGATCGTTATATCACTGATCATTGTGTTTTTGGGGATACTTTCCATGGTGCAGCTTCCTGTAACACAATTTCCTTCGATATCGCCACCGAAGGTTAACATCACTGCCGAATATCCGGGAGCAAATGGTGAGTTGATGATTAAATCCGTCATTATCCCTTTAGAGCGGGCCATAAATGGTGTTCCGGGCATGAAATATATGGCTTCCGATGCGGGTAACGACGGGGAGGCAAGTATTCAGGTGGTATTCAACCTAGGTACAGATCCAAATCAGGCTTCATTGAATGTGCAGAACCGTGTGGCCTCTGTTGTCAATAAACTTCCACCTATCGTTGTGCGTGAAGGTGTGAAAATTACGCGCGAGGAATCTAATATGCTTATGTACATCAATCTCTATAGTAAAGACAAAGAGCTTGATGGCAATTTTATGTACAATTTTGCGGACATGAATATTGTGTCTGAGTTACGTCGTGTGGACGGAGTTGGAGTTGCCAATATTCTGGGTACGCGAGAACTCGCAATGCGTATTTGGTTGAAGCCAGATCGTATGACCGCATACAAGATTTCTGCAGAAGAGGTTATGAAAGCCTTATCCGAGCAAAGTTTAGAGGCTTCACCAGGTAAAGCAGGCGAGTCGTCTGGGATGACTTCGCAGTCCTTCGAATACGTGTTAAAATATCCCGGACGTTTTACGACAACCGAAGGATATGGCAATATTGTTCTGCGTGCCGGTGAAAATGGTGAAATGTTGCGCTTAAAAGATGTCGCTGATATCAAGTTTGGCTCAGCAATGTACGATATTTATTCTACGTTGAATGGTAAACCATCTGCAGCGATCGTCTTAAAACAATCCTATGGAAGTAATGCCTCCCAGGTAATCCAGGATGTCAAGGATAAGATGAAAGAGCTGAAGGCATCTTTTCCCAAAGGACTGGATTACGAGATTAGTTACGACGTTTCCAAATTTTTGGATGCTTCGATGGAGAAAGTAATTCATACTTTATTGGAAGCATTTGTGCTTGTGGCGATCGTCGTTTTCTTATTCTTGGGTGACTGGCGCTCTACCTTGATACCGACTATTGCGGTACCTGTTTCGTTGGTCGGCTCATTCTTATTTATGCAGTTTTTCGGGATTACCATCAACTTAATCACGCTATTTGCATTAGTGCTTGCCATCGGAGTCGTTGTTGATGATGCGATTGTAGTCATTGAAGCAGTGCATGCCAAGATGGAGGAACTCCATATTTCAGCTTACAAAGCGACGAAAAAAGCTATGCATGAGATCAGTGGTGCCATCGTTGCCATTACATTCCTCATGGCAGCGGTGTTTATTCCGGTAGCCTTTATGTCGGGGCCTGTCGGGATATTCTATCGGCAGTTTTCCATTACCATGGCAACTTCGATTATTTTATCAGGTGTCGTTGCATTGACTTTAACTCCTGCGTTATGTGCGATTATGCTGAAGAATAATCATGGCAAAGCGAGAAAGAAATCCATTATTGATAAATTTCTCGATTCCTTTAATAGATTATTTGACAAGATGTCCAACAAGTACGTTTACTTGCTGAAAGGCATCGTCGATAAACGGGTTTTTACATTCGTGGTTTTAATAGGCTTTTGTATTGGGGCATATTTCTTGAACAATTCTGTTCCAGCAGGTTTTATACCTAATGAAGATCAGGGGATGATTTATGCGATTATTCAGACACCGCCAGGATCAACCTTGGAACGTACCAATCTTGCTGCACAGACTTTGCAAAAAGAAGCGGAAGATATTGACGGTGTGCAATCTGTTTCTTCATTGGCTGGTTATGAGATCTTGACGGAAGGAACGGGGGCCAATACAGGTACATGTTTGATCAATTTAAAAAGTTGGGAGGAACGTAAAGAATCTTCGCAGGAGATTATTGAGCAGCTTGAAGCTGCCGCTAAAAATATACCCGGTGCCTCCATTGAATTTTTCCAGCCACCTGCTGTTCCAGGCTATGGTGCTGCGGGAGGTTTTGAACTCAGACTTTTAGATAAAGCGGGTTCTGGTGACTACAAGAAAATGGAAACCGTAAGTAAGGAGTTTGTACGTGAGTTAAACAAAAGACCCGAACTGGCTTCTGTATTTACGTTCTATAGCGCAAGTTTTCCGCAATATATGTTGCATATTGACAACGATTTGGCACAGCAAAAGGGTGTGACTATTGATAATGCTTTAAACACACTTTCAACTTTGGTTGGTAGTAATTATGAAACGAACTTCATTAAATACGACCGTCAATATAAAGTTATGGTTCAGGCTTTGCCACAATATAGAGCCTTGCCGGAAGATATCTTAAAGCTGTACGTGAAGAATGAAAAAGATGAAATGGTACCATTTTCAGCATTTATGCATATGGAAAAAGTGTATGGTTTGTCTGAGATCACACGGCACAACATGTATATGGCATCGGAGATTTCTGGTTCTGCAGCGCCCGGCTATAGTAGTGGTGAAGCGATTCAGGTGATTAATGAAGTCGCGGCCAAAACATTACCACGAGGCTATGGTATTGACTGGGCGGGTATTTCCAAAGATCAGGTAGGCAGGGGAAATCAGGCTATTTATATCTTTTTGATTTGTCTTGGTTTCGTTTACTTAATTCTTTCAGCTCAATACGAAAGTTTTATTATGCCATTTGCTGTTTTGCTTTCCTTGCCAATTGGAATCTTCGGGGCTTTTCTCCTTTTAAAACTATTGGGACTGGAAAATAATATCTATGCCCAGGTTGCCTTGGTCATGCTGATCGGTCTATTGGGTAAAAATGCCGTATTGATTGTTGAGTTTGCCGCGCAAAGGCATTCACAGGGATTGAGCATCATCGAGGCGGCCTTGGAAGGCGCAAAAGTGAGATTTAGGCCAATTTTGATGACTTCTTTTGCTTTCATTGCGGGATTGATTCCTTTGGTTATGGCTTCGGGGCCAGGGGCTATCGGAAACCGTACGATTGGGACGGCAGCAGCGGGAGGTATGTTGTTTGGGACCGTTTTCGGTATCCTGGTAATACCGGGTTTATACTTTATCTTCGGAACTATTGCTTCCAGACGTAAGCTTATTAAACACGAAGATGAAAATCCATTAACTGAAGAAATTGATAATCATGACTAATAGCAGAAAAATACAATGGGTCATTGCATTTTCGCTTTCAGCTGCAGTGACGGGATGTAAAGTTCCGAAAGCGACACAAATACAGGAGAACAAATTTGTTCCCCAACAATTTACGGATGTAGTTAAATCTGATTCAACAAATTCGGCATCGGTCAAGTGGCGTGAGTTTTTTACGGATCCAAATTTAGTTGTGCTCATAGATACAGCTTTAAAAAATAATCAAGAACTGAATGTTACTTTACAGGAGTTAACAATCGCCAAGAACGATATTCTGTTGAGAAAAGGTGCGTTGAAACCTACAGTTGGACTACGTGCAGGGGGTGGAGTTGAAAAAGTGGGACGTTATACGAGTCAGGGAGCCGGTGACGCAAGTACAGAGATTGCACCCGGAAAAGAAATGCCTGATCCACTTGGAGATTTGACAATTGGTGCTTATGCGAGTTGGGAAATTGACGTTTGGAAAAAGTTAAAAGACGCTGAACAAGTAGCACTCAACCGTTATCTTGCTACTGTGGAGGGAAAAAACTTTGTCTTGAGCAGTCTTATCGCTGAAGTTGCCCGATCATATTATGAATTGTTGGCACTGGACAATCAGTTGACCATCATTAAACAGAATATTGAGTTGCAGGATAATGCACTTGCCGTCATTCGATTGCAGAAGCAAGCTGCTCGGGTAACTGAACTAGCTGTTCAGAAGTTTGAAGCTGAAGTGTTGAAAACTAAAGGTATGGAGTTTGAAACACGTCAGCAAATCAAAGAAACTGAAAACCGCATTAATTTTCTATTGGGACGTTTTCCCCAAGAAATCAAACGTGACAAAAGTAATTTTGTCGATCTGATACCTTCAAAAGTTCAGACAGGTTTACCAAGTCAGTTGCTGAGCAACAGACCTGATATCCGCGAGGCAGAATATGAACTCGCGGCGGCCAAACTGGATGTACAAATAGCAAGGAAAGAATTTTATCCTTCGTTGGAAATTTCTGCAGCTTTGGGTCTGCAAGCATTTAAACCGTCCTATCTGTTTAAGATGCCGGAATCTGTTTTATATAATTTAATAGGCGAGCTTGCAGCGCCATTAATTAATAAAAATGGGCTTAAAGCTGAATTTAATACAGCGAATGCCAAACAGATACAGGCAGTCTATAATTACGAGAAGACAATACTCAATGCATACTTAGAGGTCTCTACACAACTTTCAAATATTGAAAACCTTGGCCGCAGCTATGATTTCAAAACAAAAGAAGTTGAGGTTTTA
>NZ_DIIM01000026.1 GCF_002420705.1 Sphingobacterium sp. UBA5670 | reverse complement strand
AAAAGAAGTTCGCCTTCAAGCAATTCGTTAGCCTGCAGATCTGCGCCTGTGCGAAAGTCAATCTGATTGGCCATAGCCTTATAATACGACTCGACTGAAAATTCATACGCTGTACCATTAAAGTTTCGAAAGTATCCTAAGGCAATCTGATCAGCGAGCTGCGGCTTGATATTCAAACTACTCAGAACATACTGATCGGTAGGAAGTGCTGAAGTGGAATTGGTCAATTGATGGAGATTCTGCGCCATCCGATTATAGGAAAGTTTGATACTGCCCAGATTATTTAAAAGTAAACTTGCAGATAGCCTGGGTTCAAGATTGATGTAATATTTGGCTACGCTTCCATTTCCAAAATATTGCTCGCCAATCACATCTCTATCCCCATCAAAACGATAGAACGTACCCGGTCCCATGACCATAAAATCAGAAAGGCGCAGACCATAAAGTAAGGAAAGGCGCTCTGTAGCTTTCCATTCATGGGAAAAATAAGCGCTTAAATCCCATCCTTTACGCTTTTCAATGCGAATCGAATTGACGTTAGCGTCTTCTTCAGCATCTAAGCTGGCAGGCCGAATAGATTGGTTTAAAACATTTAGGCCGAAGCGGATTGTGGATCTATTGGATGGATAATAAGAAAAGTCTTGTTTGAGGTTCCAATTTTCAATTTTGGAAGCGATATCAAAATTGCCGCTATTGCCATTGACACCAACATTGTAATTAAAATCACTGTAGATTAAGGAGGTATTGCTAAACAATCGATCATTGACGATGTGATTCCAACGTACAGTAGCTGTTTTATTTCCCCAGTTAAAACCAAATTTATTGGAAAACCCTAACTCATCCTTTCCGAAATAACCAGATAGGAAGATCTTATTGCGTTCATCAATCTTATAGTTCACCTTGGCATTTAGATCATAAAAGTATAATTTGCTATTTTTGACGTCTGGATCATTTGAAAGTTTTAAAAACAGATCTGCATAAGTGCGTCGGCCACTGAGCATGACCGCCCCACGATCATTGGGTAGGGGTGCAGATACTTTTAAGCGTGATGCAATGAGCCCAACACCCCCTTCAGCAGAAAATTCTTTATGATTTCCATCCACCATGGCAATATCCAGAACAGAAGATATTCGTCCGCCATATTGGCTTGGGATACCACCTTTGTAAAGCTGTACGTCCTTAACGGCATCAGAATTGAACGTTGAAAAAAAACCTAAAAGATGGGACGCATTATAGACGATAGCTTCATCCAGCAAAATCAGATTCTGGTCTCCGCCTCCGCCGCGAACAAAAAAATTTGTGCTTCCTTCGCCTCCGCTTTGTACACCGGGCAGAAGCTGTATTGTCTTGAGTAAATCTTTCTCGCCAAATAGTACGGGTACATTTTTTATCTCCTCCATGCTGAATTTAAATGATCCCATCTGTGGACTGCGCACATGCTGATTTTTCCGAACGCCAGAAACAACAACCTCTTCCAACGCTTTCTGGTTAGGTACAAGTTCGACATCATACTTTGCCGATTCCATGAATGAGATTGTTTTGGTCTGAGTCCCGTATCCCACATAACTGAAGGTCACAATCCGTTCGCCCTTTTCAAGTAATAGGGAATAGAAACCATAATTGTTTGTTGATGTTGCCCGCTCCGTACCCTGTTCTGTAACGACTGCACCGATCAATGTCTCACCAGTATTTGCATCTTTCACAGTACCAGATAGTACTTTCTTTTGGGCTAGACAAGTTAACGTACTTAGCATAACGGATGTCGTCAACAAGAATTTTGTGTTAAGCATGTTATAATCTTTAGAGTTTAAAAGCAAATATAGTTTATTTAAACTCTAAATTAGTATTAAATAATACTAATTTCAAAAAAACTAAAAGTAATGCTTAGTCAGAGAAAAAAAACTTTAATCTTTGATCACGACAATATTTAGCTCAAAAAGGTATGGTTAATGTGAAATGTTATCAGAAATGATGTATGTAAAAATACTTTTTTGAATAAAAAAGATTAGCCAAATTCTAATCCTTTTTCAGGTATTGTTCGAGCTCGGTCACGTCTTTCTTATCCATCAGAATATGATGATGATGATCGAGCTTAGCCAATAGGATAATCAATAAATCTCGTTCTTCATCGGAAAGGTTTCCGATCAGAATGTTACCGACGGTTTTCATTTTAGGCAGTACCTTAAATAATTCGGCACGGCCCGCATTGGAAATAGAGATCGGTTTGGCCCGTTTATCGGAAACCTTGGGAGCTTCTTCAATTAGCCCAAGTCGCATCAACCTGCGGATGACTTCCGTGCCGGATGCCTTTTCGACAGCATTTTTTCGAATCAGCTCTGTTTGAAGGAGTTTATCATAGGAGAATAGCACCATCAGGAAAGTAAAATCTTCTGGCGACTGCAGATGAGTTCCTTCGAATGCCAACTTGATATAATGTTTCGCATAACGGTTCATCATCAAAAGAAGTTTACCCAAATCTTCCGCCGGGACGTCTCTTTCCGAAACAATAGCATGTTCACCTCCAACTTTACGTGTCTGAGTGATCCCAATTGAATTTTTGAGATACATGTATTTTAAAAATTCAGTGAGGGTACCATCTGCCGATTCATTGGAACAGTAATCGTCAAGCTCTTCAGCTATTTGGATTAAAAGATCTTTTTTTATCATCACTACTTTCTCTTCAGTACAAATGAAGGGTTTTTACGGCAAAAAAAAAAACAAAAGGTTCTGTATCTGCAACAGGCCCGATATTCATATTATTTAAAGACGTGATAATTCCCTTTTTGTCTCTAAGGTAATAAATAATCATTTTCGTCTAAAGAGCAAAACTCCCCTATCTTCCCACACAGCAGACCACACATACGAATGTTGTTTGAGGGCTTTCGATATGTCTATATGGCCAGGTCGCAGCGGCTCTCGTGATTGGATTTGCGAATTCGCTATAATTAAAAGTCAGGCCGGACTTAACAGTTATAAAACCAGTGTTAAAGATTGGGGTGAGAAGACAAATGCTATCGGCTTAAAAGTGACTGCAGGAAGATATGGGGGACATATGCGAATCCTGATGATCATTTGAAATTGAATTGGGACTTACAAAGGACGCTAGCTAAAGTATATTATCACATCCATACTGATACTATAAAGGACGACCTCACTCCCGCAGAAATTACAAATCAAATAATGGCGGAATTGAATCTCAGCGTAAATTAAGTCAAACCAAACGGATTACTAAATAATAGACTGTATATCAGCTAATTACAACACACGTTCGTGAACCACTCTGTTTTCATCTCAAAAATTGTATTGATACGTCATAACTGCTCGAGCAATTTCGTGAAAAATTTGCATGAGTACCATGCGGGAAAAATTAAACTGTAATCTGACAATCGTGACTTTATTTCCGTCTAATTTGTACCGTTCTTCACAACAAGAAGATTTTCAAAAGCAGCAATAATAATTCTCGCGTATTCCTCCTGTGCATCCGGTCCGAGAAGATCTGCTGGGAGATCGATTTTTTCTGAGATTACAATTTCCATTTTATAGGCTATTGCAAAATATGCATATAAAGTGAAATTCGATTCTTCGACGGGAGTTGCATAGCCTGTAACACCAATGCCGTAGTCGGTATTAAACAGATGCGAAGCCTGCAATGCCATATCTTGTGCAATCTCGGGCGACACGCAGTCACAACTTCTGCCTTCCTCTTCGTCGATTCCCAACAGATTGACCTTTTCTTCTAGCGTGTATGCCGTTAGGCCTCCTTTAAAATTGTCCGAAGCTTCTTTGATCTGGGACAACAAAAACTGAAGCTTTCCGGCTGTAACACTTTCTGCAGTTGCAACAGTTTCGGAAACAAGCAACTTACCGATATTTTCTAATATGTCTTCGTTCGGATTCATTACCTTTCTATTTATAAATTATGGAGCAAATAGAAGCAAACTATACTTATCTTCTGCCTGACTATGGAGTCAACAGTTCAAAATTCAAAATAGTTGTATAGAAAGTGATTTTAATGCAAATTCTTTATCCGATTTTCGAGGAGGACAATATTGATCTTCGATCATTACTTTAATGCCATCACTAATAATTGATGATCGGAAGTGAAAAGACTGAAATCAAAATTGAGAATTTTAAAAACGATCTTCTCCTGACTCATGTCCATCTCTAAAAAAGAATTATGGCAAAATCGAATCAAAATCAGCAACAAATGCCAAATGAGCATTTACATGAGTTATTTGTAGACGAATTAAAAGATATTCTAGGCGCGGAAAAACAGCTCTTAAAAGGTTTAAAGAAAATGAGCAAAGCGGCAGAAGATGAACAATTGAAGCAAGCATTTGAGGAACACCACAGCCAAACTCAAGGTCAAATCGAGCGGCTTAAAGAGGTGTTTGGAGCTTTGGGCATTGCTGCACGGGGTAAAAAATGTAAAGCAATGGAGGGCCTTTTAGAGGAAGCTGACGAAATCATTGAAAATTTTGAAGATGACCCGGCATTAGACGCAGCACTCATTTCCGCTGCACAAAAAGTAGAACATTATGAAATCGCCAGCTATGGCTGTCTGGTTACATTTGCAAAATTGATGAACCATACTGAAGCAGAGCAATTGCTCCAGCAAACTCTTGATGAGGAAAAGCAAACTGACATCCTACTCACAGAAATCGCTGTCTCATCGGTAAACGAGTCAGCATCATAAGTTCATAAATGCCCGGCAATCCGGGCATTTATTACGCTATATCCTGTGAGACCGCTCATCGAGCTATCTTCAACCTACTTCCGTTTTTATATCTGCTTAATTTTTTATCTGCTTAAATAATTACATCCCGTCTCCAGCCTCAATCACTATACCTACTCCTAAACTCATTTATTCTTTTCCTCACTGCTTATTCCTTTCTGTCCACGGGATATTGTGTGTTTGACTATAGCTGGATGTACCGAAAATACAGCAGGGAAAATACATTTTTTACCGTAGTTGTAACATAAAAATCAATCGTTAAAACGATTGCCACGGTACTCATCTTCCTGTAATGGGACAAACACAATTAAGAAATTAGCATGATGATAAATCCTGTCACTCCATGGACAGCAACGGTCCAATCCGATATTGCGGACTCTATGCCTATTTTTGAAATAGACCTAAAAGCATACAAGCTCAAAATCCATGATGCGGGCGATTCAATATGGTTGGTGGTTATTTGGCCGACGGACGTAAGCATAGCCTTTAGATTGGCCTTCGGGATAAATAGCCGGTTTGAGAAAGTGACGATCTCAGAAGCTCCTGATGAGATCTTGATCACTGCTTCGACCAGGCTGGCCTATTATCGCACCATTCTCTTCTTTCCAGAAAGCCTGCAAGCCACCTTTCGTTATACCACTACCCTCCGGACAAAATTACCGCTGCTTATCCCCTTCTGGCCACGGGATATTGTGCCTTTAACTAAAGATGGAAGAACCGAAAATACAGCAGGGACAATACATACTAAACAGGTAGGCTCTAGGTCGGGACAACTCTATTTCAGTATGACAAAGCCAAAAGCCGGTTCTGTGTTTTATTTTCAGAATCTTACCGCCATGTCACCCTACTGCCAGGAAACGGAGGTATCCCTCCGGGAAACAGTCGGTGGCGAATGGCCAGAGATCGGATTCCAGTTTCCCGTCAATGCTGAAAAACCGCTGCCGGCCAATAAAGAATACATTATTTCGGATGCGTTTGTTCGGCTTGATGAAAATATCCCTGAAAGTGACGCCGAGATCGTTGAAAGATACCTCGATTTACTCGCATCAATATATCTCCTCCTACCTAAGCCCGAAGCCAGCCAGCACAGCTGGCTACCAACGGCCGAGAAAATCTTGGATAATATTTCTAACAATAAAGGCTGTTGGACACAAACGGACGGCAGTCCTTATCTAAATGCTTACGTCGGCGATTACAAGACTCCTGCAGAGATCATGGTCCAGCTTGCCGTCATACTTCCATTGCATGAGTATCTGACCTGGACCGGAGAGAAGCACCCTATGCTGCAAGAACTGTCAGATGGACTCACCTCATTCTATGATAAGTCAATAAAGAGTTTAGTCAGGTGGCATCCGTCGCTAAACAATGACTTAGACCATTCTGAGGAGCAAAAAAGTGAGATGGTGATGGACTCTTGGTATCTACATCACCCCTTGTTAAACCTCGCCCGGCTCGCATTACGTGGAGACAGGATGGCTAAAAAACTGTTTTTGGATTCGATAGATTATGCGATAAAGGTTGCAAGACATTTTAACTATAAATGGCCTGTCTTTTATAAAATGACCACCCTGGAGGTATTAAAAGCCGAAACGGCTCCAGGTGAGGGCGGAGAAAAAGATGTCCCCGGATCATACGCACACGTTATGCTACTGGCTTGGCAGCTGACAAAAGAAAAGCGATTTCTTCTGGAAGCGAGCAGGTCGATTAAAAGTTTAGACGGTCTGGCCTTTGATATATTTTATCAGGCCAATAACACCGCATTTGCTGCGGGTGCCTTTCTGGAAATGTATAAAGTGACAGGCGATAAGCACTACCTGGAACTTAGCTACTGCTGCCTTGCCGGTATATTCAAAAACTGCCAATTGTGGGACTGCAATTATGGTTACGGCAAAAATTTCCCCTATTTCTTTTCTGTTTTTCCCCTAAAAGATGCACCCTATACAGCGGCATACGAAGAGCTGGAAGTATTTGCTGCACTACATCATTATCTTGAAGCGGCAGCAGGGATAGCTATTCTCCCTTCATTAAAAATATTGATTCCCGAATTTATCAAGTATGCGACGGGCCGCCTTGCCTACTATTATCCTCCGCTTCTGCCGAAGCAAATGATTGCCGAAAAGACTAAAACAGGTGAGATACAGAAGGATCTTTGGGTTCCTCTTGAAGATATACATGATGGTTGGGAGAAAAGCGGTGAAGTTGGTCAGGAAGTATACGGGGCCGGCCTGGCCTTTGGCATCATACCGCGACAGTATTTCAAATTGGGCAATCTGGGCGGAACTGTATTTATAAATTATCCAGTTTCAAATTTCCGAGTAGGCAAAAATTCGGTTACTTTCCGACTGGAGGGTAGTGCGCTTCTCAGGGCTCAAATGAGTCTTTTGGGCTTTTCAAAGGAAATACTAACCAAAATTAACGTAGAACAAAAAGTGAAATCATCGTATCAATCTGTGCGAGCACTTCGCAATGGTTTTTACGAATTGGCTGGCGCTGGGATAGTCAGAATTAAGATCTCTTAAAAGGGCTATGGATAGCCTAATCTCGACAACCGGGGGTTACTGCAATAGCATCTTTTGAAAGCCAAACCGGACGAGATCCGCTGTATTTTTGGTCTTCGTCTTTTCCATCAGACGCTGGCGATGTCCCTCAACTGTACGTTTGCTCAGAAAGATCCTATCAGCAATTTCACCATTAGTAAATCCTTCTGAAATCAACACCAATACATCAAGTTCGCGCTCAGTGATGTCATAGTGATGGAGGACTGCAGACTTGTCAACAGGATCTGGCACAATATTACGGTATACTTCCAAAATACGAACACTGAGGAAGGCGCTAATATATTTATTTCCTCCGGCTATATGGGCTATACCAAATAGAAGTTCCTCGAAATCGTTACTCTTTGATAAATACCCCTCAGCACCAGCATCAAAAGCTTCTGCCACTTTATCGATCTCCTCTATCATAGACAGGATAGCTATCTTTATCTGTGGATAAATTTTTTTGACTATCCGAACCAAGGAAATTCCATCCATACCGCTCATATTGATATCTGATAGAATAAAATCGGGCATATCCTGTTGTTCTATAAATAAGAGAGCTTCTTCTGCACTGCCTACTTCACCAATAATGTAAAAACTGGGGTTGGATTCCAATAATAGGCTGATACCGTTGCGCACAACTTCATGGTCATCGACCAAAAGAATTTTAATCATTCAAACTTTTTTAATATTATTAATAATAACGTTATAAATTAAATTTTATTTTATTAAAAACTTATACTATTTAAAAACAACACATGTTTAAACATTAAAAAAGCCCAATTATAACTAAAAGGAAATTTAATCAGCAAAGAAAACTATACAGGTCGGGTTATGATTGTTGCATCCACCATAAAATAGGTAGCAGATCCGATCAAGATCAATTCTGCTACTTCCCAACAGATTACCACATAGCATAGGCATCAACAATTTCCGTTTTCCACACTTCAATAGTTTCTGCTGTCGCTCGGTCAGCACGGTCAAAGAAGAAATGGCGCTTCACATCGAAGCCACAATAGGTGTAGATACCTTTATCGGAGGTCAGCTTTAGGGCATTATCCATTCCTATTTCCTGATATTCGATCTTGGATTTTCCATGTGAATTAATAATGAAAGCAGCTTTGCCGGCCAACAGTCCTTTCTGTATTCCATTATCGTACCTATAGGCAAATCCGTAGCTGAATACCCGGTCGATGTAACCTTTCATAATGGCCGGCATACCTGTCCACCATATCGGATAGATAAACGTAACTGCGTCAGCCCAAACAATATGTTCTTGTTCTCTTCTTATTGCCTCGCTGACCCTCCCGCTACGTTGTCCGTCCATATCTTCAAGGGACAGCACCGGGTCGAAATTAAGCTGATACAGATCCCTGACTACAACTTCATACTTTTGTCTCCTGAGTGTTTCTTCAATTGTTTGCTTGAATAGCTGGTTTAAACTTGCCGCATTTGGATGGGCATAAATAATAAGATGTTTCATTCTACTTTTGTTTTTAAATCATTGAACAAAACAAAAGTAGAATGAAAGCAAACGGAAAAATTGTAAGAAAACGAAAAGACTATTCGCCCGAAGCCTGGCAGATATCCTGCTGAAACTTTACAAAATTTCTGGGAGAAAGATTGATAAAATGCTTGAAATCCTTGATAAGCTGGCTTTGATCGTAATACCCACATTCGTCTATAATCTCAAACCAGTTCACTTTTTTTGATGACAAAAGAACGTCCTGTATCAGTCCGATCGCTATTACAAAACGCTGGTACCGAGTTAGCTCTTTGGAACTGTAACCAAAATACTTTTTTTGCATCAATTGCACATTTCTTTCAGTTTGCCCAGTTTCTTCGGCAATGGATTTGATTGGATTGCGTGTGCTGTCTTTAAAATCTGCCAACAATGCAGCAGTCTCATGCTGTAATTTTAAATAGGGCCTGCAAAAATCGAGAATGCAGTTTACCCTGTCTGATACACTTGGCACAGCGTTCAATTGATGCCACAAATAGGTAAAACAATTTTCTTCCAAAGCTTCATCAGGGTTCATCGGCAAATGATCGGAAAGAAATGCCTTTCCAAAAAAACGATAAAATGCATCTCCTTTGAAATTAACAACTAAAATTTGGGATCCCGGGAAAAGGGTATATTTAAAGGCAGATTTTAGTGGACCGAGTACGATGCACTTATCTACTTCGATTTCATTTTGCCCATTGGAAACTAACCGGACTTTCGCACCAAAATTGAACACCATAATAGTCTGAAAAGACGGAAGCAATGTTTTCGTTATGGCCTGTGCTGAAGCGTTCTCCGCAAAATAAAAATGAGAAAACACGGTCTCAAATTCGCTTGCAACGGATTGTCTATAACTGCGGTATGTCTGATCGTCTGATTTCATGATTTTCGATCTACCAAGATTAAAACCTCTGATCTTTTACTATTGTTATTTTTTGCGTATTAAAATCGGTCTGGCAAGCCGATTTATTTACTTTATCTCCCCTCATCCACTATAGTTGAAACTTCATTCATTGGAAAAGGCAGTAATAACCTTCTAAAATACTAATCAATAAATATGCGCTATTATATATTTACAAGTCTTATTTTCATATTTCCCGTAACTGCATAGCTATCTATGATCGATATAATTTGAATGAATTAAAAATACGCAATAATGTGTATTATTAAATCCGATAACGAAGCGATAGATTGCGCCAAATTTCCGTAGCAAAATGCTGATCTGAATCCATATGCTCAAAAAACCACCTATCTCCCCTTTTTACTAATTTTTGGTCAGTTCCATCCAACAAAATTGGCACTTCGGTATCTTGTTTTGACAATGACTTTTTCAACAACATGAGCTGATAATCCTGACCTTTGTAGGTTAAGCGAAACACTTGCGAACGATTCGCCTTTTCGTTTAGTGAACCAATTGTTCCATCCATAAATCCAAAGCTTCTAAATTTTTAAAATACGGCTATTATACAAACCATTAACACTATCAAAATCATAATTCCCCAGAGGATATTGTGTTAAAATAATATATCCTTCTATCACGAATTACAACAAATAATCGTGCCAAAAGCTTCTATTTTTTATAAAAATACTAGCCATAATTTTTTCTTTACGATGGATTTTTCTAAATATCTTTAAAGGTGAAATATCTTAAATTTTATGCCAACAAATATCAGTTAGGACATTTAGAATTGCGGTTAATATGATAGCACTTTGTCTATCCAGGCTTTGGCAACTTCTTCCAAATTATCCGGGGAAGTACTTGCTTGACTCATTTTTCCATTTTTATCAAAAACAACGTAACTAGGAATTGCTTCAAGGTTATATCTCTTCTTAATCGCTTCAAACTGGTTTTTATGAAGATAATAATGCTCGCCTTTGAGGACTTTAGTCAGTTCGTAAAATCTGTTGCGGTCTGAAGTTTCGTCTGTCAGATAAATGAATTTAATATCGTCCCTATTTTCAAACCGTTTTTTGACCTTTTCCATCGCTGGGGAAGCAGCAAGACAGGGACCGCACCATGTGGCCCAAAGATCAATCAACACGGCTTTCCCTTTGTATTTCTCCAGAATAGTGTTCAAAACATCATCATGTTCTTTTTCAAATGGAAGAAAGAACACCTCTCCATTCTTCTTCTGACTAAACATGCTAATATCAGATCGATGCAAAATATAACTGCTTAATTGTTTATTTTTAAAGTAAGCAATGATATCATACAGATTCTGGTCGCTTAATTGCCTTCCTTGATTTATGGCGTTAATATATGCACTAGCAACCATCATATCATAAAAAAGATTATGGTCATCCGGAGATAAATATTTAAACGTTTTACTTAGACTTTTGGTAAAAATAACAGGGCCAGCCTTCAAAATATCAGGAAATTCCAAAAGCGTATCCTTTTGAATGGTAAGCAAAAGATCAAAATAACCAGACGGAAGCAAACTAAGTGAGTCTAAATACCCGGATGTAATGAGATTATCATAATATGACCGTGTCCTAACCGGTAGGTTGACTTCTTTTTTGTCCTCTATACCTGTCATTTTATAGTAGGTCAAAAGACTTTTTTTATAGTCTTTTAAGAGTGGTGTAATCTGATATGTTTCTATCAGTTTTGAATAATAATTTCGTAAGAACTGAGAAGGTGCATTTTTCAGCAACGAATCTTTCATCTGATTCAAATGAAGCATTTTAACTCCTGTAAATTCCTTTTCAGAAGTAAATTTAGCTCCTCCTTTCTTTACTATAGGCTTGTAGGAAAACATTTTCATTATGAGCTTTTCCTGCAGACCAGAATTATCAAATATCTCCTTATAAGAGCCATGGTAATCTAAGTCAAAATTGGCGGAATCGGTTACATGAAGGTTAATAAAATTAGTTTCATTTGGAAGCAGAATAGTCGATAGGTAGCGACCATTCATCCTAAAAAAAACAGAAGCGGGGCCAAATGTAAATTCGGATAGCAAAAGAGTCGAGTCATTGACGCTTCTAAATTTAACCGGCCGGTCTCCTTGTAAAGGGTCACTCATAAAAGGGCCATCTACTTCCAGTTTTTTCAAATCATGAGGTGACGCTCCTTTTATGATAAGTGAAACATAGCCGCTAGACATATAATTGCTCTGCCCGTAACAGTTAAAAATAAGGGATAACAGACTCCCAATAAAGACTAGTCCTATTTTTAGCATAATTATTATGAATAGTTTATAATTAAAAAAAACTGTAATTCGAAAAATATATATTTCTTTTTTAACTCTAAGCTAATGCTTTACCCATTATGATTAAACGCATAATTTAAAAAATACACATTTGTGTAGTAAATATAGCATGGCATCCGTCTGGATGGAGACTACCTGGCTATAAGGCTTGATCTATAGAAGATTTGGCTGCGTATGTTTACCCAAAAATCCATTTCGATGCCTTCGGCATAATTTTATAAAAAGAAGCAACAATGCCCCACGAGATCAAGAAAACTATGGCTGCAGTGATAGGAATCTTTAGCGATACTGGGATAGCAACTACATTAGCCAACCAATAGCCAAAACCTACAACGAAATAATGTAAGAGATAAATACCAAAACCGCATTTAGTTACGTTTGAGAAAACTGTCATCCATTTTACCGATGTAAGCTTAAATGTACGTACTAACAAAAAGATGGCTAAAGCTGATCTGTTCAGAGCCTGTGAATATGTTAAATTTTTGTTATTAACACTTTTTAACCTGAATATATGGTAGCTTAGCCAATATAATAATTTAGATCAACCAAAATGCCCTTTTTAGATCATGTTCTACAAGTTCCTACCTACGGATGGAAAGACAACGATGGAAACCTCGTAAAACCTAGTAAAAAACAAATTCTTAACGAATTCTTCAAACGTCTCAATATATTTAAAGACAAACGCAACTGGTTACCATTTTTTAGCTGGCTAAAAGTGGCTTGCCTCATTCCTTTTTTTATTTTATTCTTAGTATACCATTTCAACTGGTGGACAGTACTGGCAGCTTTTTTTTACAGCATGATCGTTATGGGGACCCACGGAACGATATGGCATCATAGATTTGCCACGCACGGAGCCTTCAAATTTCGGAACGGATTCTGGCGTTTTTTCACACAAAATCTGACTATCAATGTTATTCCCGAAGAAATATATGTGATTTCACATCATGTCCATCACGCAAAATCTGATCAACCAGGTGATCCTTATAATGCACAAGCCGGATTTTTATACTGTTTTTTAGCGGATGTTAATCACCAGCCTATTGCAAAAGACCTTACCGAAAATTCTTATAACCGTGTAAAACTTCTTATGCGGCATACAGGCGTAGCGGCCAACAGTTACCTGCAATATCAAAAGTGGGGTTCCTATGTAAATCCTACCCATGCAATAGGGTCCTGGATACTGAATTGGGCTTTTTGGTATGCCATCTTTTATTTGATCGGTGGCCATGCACTTGCTTGTACACTCTTTGGTGCTGCTGGATTTTGGGCTGTAGGTGTAAGGACATTCAACTATGAAGGTCATGCAAAAGGAGAAGACAAACAACGAGAAGGGATCGACTTTAATGAAAATGACAAATCTATAAATCAACTATGGCCAGGAATTGTCGCGGGCGAATGGCACAACAATCATCATTTGTATCCAAAAAGTGCGCGAAGTGGTTTCAAGCCTTATCAAATTGATCTTGCTTGGTGCTATATTAAAATGATGCATAAATTAGGTGCAGTTAGCAGCTATCGCGATGATAAAAAAAGATTCAACGAAAAATATCATATCCCCTATCTAAAATCAAAGGCTTAAAAGATGCGCAGGTCTATATAGGACCTTCCATCTATATACTAGAAGTTAGTGCTTACAGTTCTGTTGCTCCGGATGTCACAGTAAGAATATTTTCAAACATGCACATCATAATTTAGCGTATTCTTTCTGTGCATCCGGACCGATTAATTCTACCAGCAACTCCGATTTTTCCAGAGATTACAATATCCATTATAGGCTATCGCCAAATATGCGTATAAAGTTAAATTCGATTCGTCAATAGGGGCTCGCGTGGCCCATATTGCCATCCTGTATTCGGTATTAAATAGATGAGAAGCCTACGATGCTAAGTCCTGTGCTAATCCACTTTCTTTTCACCAATGACCACATCTCCGCGGATGGATCTTAAGTAGCCTTCAAATGCGATATTCAATCCTTCAATAATAAGTGCATCGTGTATATCGATGTCACCAATAACCGTCTTATCATCATAGCCATCACCTACTATCGCCAAAATACAATTCTCGCTTCCTTTTGGGAAAAGTCCGACTCCTACTATTTCTTCACCAAATTTTACAAACCAGGTTTCTTCCTGATAGTCGTCTGTCGTGTTCGGTATATGTATAGCCTGCTGCAGGTTTTCACATTTAACAAGATCAAAATTCATTTACTTTACCAATATTACAGCTATAAGACAACGCTCAATAAACTATTGTTTCATAGAAATGACTAAAAATACAAACGATCATGTATGGTTGTTATGCAAAGGCTGATCCATGACAGAATATGCACTTTTACGTTACCTATTCTAAGCTAGATTTATTCACACAAAGAATAGTGACATTGGGCTATGGGAAGTAGAAATATCCTGTGCGAAGACAGCCATCTTTACGATAATGGGGACTGAGTTTATTTTGTTTTCATACCTTGACCTTTATCTTAGGTTCTAGATTAGTTGAATTTTTATTAAAAATATAATCTTACAATTTTGTAACTTCCCCTACTGCCTTCTAAAATTATTAAACGATTCCAGCTATATATTGTTCTTCAATAAAGAATGATATTTAAATATGGGAGATCTATTATATTCGGTGGCTGTTAGCATAGTGATTATTTGGGCAGTTACTTTTTTGGGAGGATTCATTACAGAAGATTTTATTCATATTCTTTTAGCTTTTGCATCTATAGCGCTCATATTTCGTGCAATAAAGACGATGGATAGCCGTGAGGTGCAACAATTAAAATAATAAATTAGCTATTATTGGTAAAGCAATTAACCATTGATAAAAATGACAATTCCAAATCAGCCAAATCAACCGTACGACAGGTATATTAAAGAAAGTGACTTCAATTCCTGTAAAAGAATTTTAGAAGCTTTGTGTGGTCACACAAAAATGCGATACGGCCTGATACGCAAAAAGGATGGTCAGACTTGGGGGAACTGGTGCGTTTATGATTATCAGTATCAGAAGATTGTCGCTAAAAACAGTGAAACATACGTTACAATATATCAGGCAATCCGGAAGGGCCTTTCGCCAATTTATATTGACGATAGTGAACTGTGCTCAGTCAATCAATGGACCGATATTCTTCAGAAATTCGGTTTAAAAAGTTATATTTCTTATCCAATAATCAATAAAAAAGATGCGATTATAGGGCACCTGAGTTTAATGAATGCGGAACCGGTGAAGTTTGACCAAAGTAAACTGGAAATGCTGCTGCCAGTTTGCAGCGATTTAATCGCAATAGATTTTAAAACAGTCATAGAGTACAGAAATACAAGAAGAAAATTAGAACAAGAACTTAACTATTCGAAAAATAGAGAACTCGTTTTATCATCTTTGGCTCACGACTTAAACAATCCAGTCAGCATTGTAAAAGTGATATCACAATATCTTCAGGGAAATATAAAAGATGAAAACCAAAAAAGCTTATTAAAGAAAATTGAGGAAGCATCTTTTCGGATGAAGGGAATAATAGATGATGTATTAGATTTCAGTAGTATCCGTCTTGACGATGGATTTATAAGAGTTCGTGATAACCAACGCATGGATTCATTGATTAGACAAATCCTATCGGAATTTGAACTACTTCATAATAGAACGTTAATCGCTCATATTAATCTTCCCATTGATATACCTTGTGATCATACTAAAATGGGACGAGCATTTACCAATCTAATTGGCAATGCAATAAAACACGGCAATCCACATCAAAATATAGAAATCAACGCATTTATTGAAAAAGAAAATTTCATTTTCAGTATTACGAATGAGGTCTCCTATTCACAGTCTTCAGATCTTACAGATCTATTTAAGCCCTTTGTAAAAGGAGCCAACAGCAATGGGCTTGGATTAGGATTGTTTATCGCGAACGAAATCGCAAAAATTCATAAAGGAAAAATAACGGTCTCTTTGGACGACAATAAAATTGCATTTAATCTAATGATCCCTATAGATTCTACCGCACCCCTGCAATAAACGAGGATTTTATATCGAACTACTTTTCGCTTAAATGCTTTTAAATAAAAAATGGGTGCGTTAATCGCACCCCTATCCGCTATGAACGATATTATTTATCGGGTATTGGTGCATGTTCTGCAATAAGTTTTTCGTGCTTTAGCTCTTTCCAGAAGTCTGTTGGTATCTTGATGTTGAAGGCCTGTGCATTTTGTACGGCCTGCTCAGCGGTATGTGCTCCTGGTATAACGCCAGACACTTCGTCGGGGGCAGCAGCAAACTGCAAAGCTGCTGTGTGTAGCTCCACTGCGTGATTTCTTGCTACTTGCTGCAAAGCATTCAGCTTTTCCTTAACACCGGCGGGAAATGTCCCGTCATAAAGGTAGCGGTCTTTGCCCGATAAAAATCCAGCACATAACGGCGCTCCAACGACGATAGAAATCCCCCTTTCAGCAACTTTAGGGAAAACTTGGTTCAGATCCTCGTCATGTTTGATCAATGAATACTGACACGCTGAGAGAAAAATATCCGGGTCTGCAACTTCCAATGTCTGTAAAATTGGCTCTACAGTATTAACCCCTAATCCCCAGCCCTTAATAATTCCTTCTTCCCTCATCCTGGTCAGTTCGGGCATCGCGCCGTTAACAGCTTGCTCAAAATAGTGTGCATAGCTATCTTTCATATCTCCATTGTCGGGTGAAAGGTCGTGAATATACACCACGTCAATGGACGATAATCCCAAGCGCTGCAGACTCTCTTCTATACTTTGTCTTACCCCTGCTGCACTATAATCATACTTATAGGCAAAATTTAGCTTACCTTTCCATAAAGATTGTTCCATCTTAAAATCTTCATGAGGCAGCATTAATCGTCCTACTTTTGTTGATAGCGTAAAACTATCTCTGGGTTGATCTTTTAAAAATAAACCCATTCTACGTTCACTGATACCCAAGCCGTACCAAGGCGACGTATCAAACAGTCGTATCCCTGCATTCCATGCTGCTTCAACGGCCTGTAAACATTCAAGGTCTGCGTTGTGTTGAAACCCATTTCCTAACGCCACACCACCAAATCCAGCTTTACCGTCTGGACGAAATCGTTTCTTTTGTGTTAAATTTTCAGCTGTTGCCATTTTATGTCCTTATATTGTTTTCGATGAGACAGCAGGTATTGCTACATCCTTTCCATGCTGCCCTGTGCTTGCCTCTCTATTAAAATCTCTTCCTTTCCTTTGTCTTATCTATCTCCATTATGTACGTTCGCTTGCCAGTCTCGCCGTAAGCTCATCATGTGCAGTGAGATCCAGCCGTAAAGGCGTAATAGAGACCAAACCGTTTTCTACCGCCCAGCGGTCTGTGCCTTTTTCAGCAGGTTCTAATGGCACAACGGTAATCCAATAGTTTTTTCTTCCCATGGGATCCTCTCCGGGTACCACACTGCCATCATATAAGCGTACAGATTGTCTTGTCCATGACAGACCTCGAGGTTCGGACGGAAAATTCACATTGTATAGGGCAGGACCTTTATTATTCAGCAATAGCTTGAGCACATCCCCTGTCCAGCGAGAAAGCCCTTCAAAATCCGGCTCCGTCTTCCCGACAGGTGTGCTCAATGCGATACCCGTAATGCCAAGAAGTGTCGCTTGCTTTGCCGCAGCTAATGTTCCCGAGTGCCACATGGAATTACCCAGATTAGGTCCCATATTAATACCCGAAAGTACAACCTGTGTATCTGGAAACATATGTAAACCCAAGGCGACACAATCTGCGGGTGTGCCATTTACCCTAAAAGCTTCAATATCATCAAAAGTAATCGGTGCACGCCGGTAGCTTAGGGGCCGGGAATGTGTTATGGCATGTCCCATAGACGACTGCTCAACATCGGGGGCAACAATCTTAACTGTTCCAAACTCTTTCGCTGTCTTTGCTAATGCCGCAATTCCCGGCGAATAGATGCCATCGTCATTGGTAATAAGTATATTCATAATTGTACCTTTTCTATGAAAACCAATCTCGAGCATGCTTTGTTCAGATGTTATGAAAGAACATGGCAAAAATATACGCTTAGTACATAACCCGGCTGCTGGGGATGACACTAATGGAGATAAGGACGAACTATGTCAATTGATTGAAGATCTTGGCCACCAGTGCACAGTAGTAGCAAAAAAGGATGCGGTAAAAAAGATCCATCCGCAGACAGACATTATTGCCCTAGCAGGCGGTGATGGCACCGTAAGAATGACCGTAATGGCTCTACTGGAAAAAAAGTTAAGATTTAAAAGGCCAATCGCCATTTTGCCCCAAGGCACGGCAAACAATATCGCTATTTCTCTCGGTATTCCCCTAGACTGTGAAAAAGCTATCGGTCTTTGGAGAAATTGCCTACTTAAAAAATTCGATGTAGGAATGGTCACAGGATTAGACAGGAAACCCTTGTATTTTATCGAATCAATCGGTTTTGGTGTATTTCCATTGCTGATGAAGAAAATGGATAAAAAAAATACGGAGCACCTTAGCGCAGAAGATGAAATCAAAACTGCCCTAAGGCAGCTCCGCAAATTGGTAGCAACATTTCCAGCTAAAAAACTAAAACTTACTGTAGCTGGAGGCAGTTTTGAAAAAGAATGTATTCTCGTTGAGGTCATGAACATCCCGAGCATGGGGCCGCGGCTAGTGCTCGCCGCCGATGCTGATCCCGGAGATGGACAGTTTGATATCATCATCGTGACTGCTGATCAGCGCCAGGAACTCATAGACTATATCGACGGACTGTTGAATGGAACTGATATAGAATTTAAAATAAGGCCCATCCGAGCCAGTAGATTAACAATAGAATGGGAAGGTAAGGAAATACACATAGACGATCAACGCATGAATTATCCCGGCAAACAACTCAAGCTTACCTTGCTTGAAAGTCTGGTTGAAATTGTCACAGGAAATAAATAAGATCTAATTTCTCTCAACGATTAACACGCAAAACATGTTCTCTAATAAAAATGAATCCTATGGACAGATCGAAAAACAAAAATAACGGGCATATAGGCATACTTATATTTCTCATGGCAGCTATCCCAAATCCGGATCCACGAGAACCAAGTCCAGACGTATCCAAGCAAGAGGATACTTCCAAGAAAGATGATGATCCCAACACTAATTTATCCGGTATCAAAGACGATCGAACTCATAACAGGGAGCAAGCACAAGCTGAACAGAAAGAAAAGGACGATGAAGATAAACCTGATCTTTCTGGTGATATCAATGTTTAGGGAACGATAAATTACCTGCTTTTCGTATACTTGAGGCACATGCCGACAAGTTGCCAAATAGAGATAGCCACGAACAGGAAGAGTCAGGTATAGTATTAAATCCCTTAATTTTTTCGAGGTGGAAAGAAAAACAATTTTGGATTTATCTTGAAATAGATCCAAACGGCCTTTCCCATTTTCATCAATTCTTTCGACGATAGGTTTCGCGAACGAAAGGCTAACATCAAGGATAAGGAAAAGCTGACCATAAAATTAAAGAATCCTATAATCCCTATCCCTAAAATACCCCATACCCATATATCTGTAGAGAGTTCCATCCCATGTCCAAACAGACCCAATGCCAAATTTCCGCTGGCAAATGTAATATGTCTTATATCTAGATTTAACCCTAAAAAAAGTCCGATAGAAGCTGTTGTGCCCATAAAGATTCCAAACCAAACGTTGGATACAATACCTGCCCATTTTTTTTCATAAAATGAAGCTATTTTGTTTGTTTTCGCCTGTCCAAACATCTTTTTCAACATAGGATGCTCCTGAATGCGATAATATACGGAGTTATGCTTGTCACGATTTGAAATACTACCAGCAATAATTCCGGAAAGAAATAAAAAAACACCGGCAATGGAAGCATGCAAGACCACAGGTGTCTTAATTGGATTGAGGTCATTCACCAGATGTAGCCACTTGGCACTCGCAATATTGACCTGAAACAACTGTTGAATAGCCCAAACAAGAAGCAGGCTCATCGGAAAAGCCATTGCAACATTGCCAACAAAAGCAATGAACTGTGAGCGAAATAACCGTGCAAACAATTCAGCAAAAATCCAATAACGATGTCTATTAACGCCCTGTTCTGAAGCCCCCTGTTCAATCGCGTTGACCAATGCAGATGCTGTCATTGCAGGCTGTTTGGTTGCCAAGGTTGCGCCAAAGAGATAAATTAACGTAAAACCGATGGCATAATTCAGACTATATAAAAATGCATGACCAAATTCACTGGTATGTATCTTACCCAACAATAATTTAACGATACACATTACTCCTACGATGAGACCTCCCCCACAGGCTGAACGGAACATTTTCCAATATTCCTGTCTGCTTGAGGTAATATAATGCTCCCCAGTCTGTGCTGTATGGTGTGTAATTTCATAGGCCAAAAGCTGTGTACTCTGTCCTACTAATTTACGTATATTGCTTTTTCGTGAATTGTAACCAATAAGGGTTGTCGCCAGTGCAATCGTCTTTTGTTTCTTTTCATCTGGATTGTCGATCACTAAAAAGGACAAGATTTCTCTGATCCTTTCCAGCTGCTGCCGTATACGCAAAAGGGATTGATTGACTTTTATGGAAATTCCAAAACGATGTGAATTATCAAAGGCCGTTTCAATAAACGATTCGCATTGTCTATGAAGCACCCCAATCTGTTTATAAGATAGATCATCCGAGGAAATAAATTTATTATCCGACTGTAAAATACGATCATTCAATTCGGTAAACTCCCGCATGATTGCAATAAAAGGACTATCAAAATTTTGAAACTCGGGTACCATCTTGTTTACATCTGTTTCCATTGCGCGGCCCGTGATGCGCTGAACCAACAGTTCCAGCCCATACAATATTTCGATCATTCCAAAACCGGTTTCATCATCATAAATCGTTTCAAATTTACATATGCGAAACAGTTCATCGATTTGGTCCTGCGGAACCGCAGCAATCCAGTCTGCATCACGAGCCTTGTAAAAAACCTGATTTAACAGATATTGCAAAGTAGACTTGGGTGGCTGAAACGGCAGGTACCGCTCGGTGATTCTTTTCCTAAGCTCATAAAAAAAATCTGCATAACTAATAATACCGGTGTCAGAAATCAACTGATCAAAGTCTTTGCCCGTTAGGATTCTTCTGAGATAAAGCTGAAATCCGGCTAGATCGTTGGGTGCGTCATGGAGATAGTCCAATAAAAATTTAATATCTACCTGATAAAGCAAATTGATACGTGTTGGACGAATAACATCAACTAATAAAACTAAAAAATCAACGCTTGTATAATCTGGATCCTGTAATTGATCTTTAAATCGTCCAAACAAACTTCTTACCTTGGTCTCTTTATCCTGTTCCTTTTTCATAAATTATAAGATCCTCTGATTTAGATACCAATTTTAGGTACATTTTGTTTTGTTATCTTAAACAGCTACTCACTAAATGATGTCAAATAGCCCCTAGAATAGATGATTTTGATCATTTGTCATACACTTTCATTGCTATAATTTTACAGCTAAGAAATTATAAATCAAAAGCTAGGATAAAAGATAAAAATGAAAAATAACGATAAATTGAAGCCTGCAAAATTATGTTACGAACATATCGGCGGAAAACTCGGCCAACTCCTATTGGAAGCTCTGATAGAAAAAGGCTGGCTGGCGAAAACAGACCCTAGCGATAAAAACCTCTATATCACTGCACTTGGAGAATCCCAATTAACAGCATTTGGTATTGACTTATCACAAATTAAATCCTAACAGCTATGAACTTACCATTAGATTACGACAATTTCTTTTTACCTGCAGAAGACCTAGAGAGGGCCAAAGAATTTTATGGGAACCAACTTGGCCTCGAAACCAAATTCGACTTTTCGGATAAGGGAATGACTGCATTCAAGATAGGTGACAATGAACCAGCAATCATCCTTAGTACTGGACAACATGCGAAACCAGCTATATGGTTTAAGGTCGCGGATGTTAAGACAGCATATGAACATTTAAAGAACAAGGGGATCGTATTTTTAAGCGAACCATTTGAAATCATGACAGGTTTAGCGGTTGAATTTAATGATCCTTTCGGAAATAGGCTTGGAATAACGGATTATTCCAAAGTGAATGAACATTTTTAGTATCTTAGTAAGATAACTAATTAACTCAATAAATTAATGACAGACTGTGAACTTCAAAATATAGATCCACCCACCAACTCAATACAAAGAATTATCTATTCAATTTTAGCGACCAGTTTTATTTTGACAGGGTGTGCAGGAATAAAAGGTCAAGGAGATAATAACGGCTGGAAATCATTGTTTGACGGAAAGGACATCAACGACTGGTTTGTCAAAATTCATCATCATGACTTTGGTGTAAACTATGGAAATACGTTTAGAGTGGAAGATGGGATTATTAAAGTCAGGTATGATCAGTATGGTGATTTTAATGATCAATTTGGTCATTTATATTATAAAACACCCTTCTCTTATTATCATTTAAAGTTTGAATATCGATTTGTCGGTGAACTTCACAAAGGAGCACCTTCATATACGCTCCGTAATAGTGGGGTTATGTTTCATTCACAAGATCCAAGAACCATGCTGAAAGAACAGGATTGGCCTATTTCTGTCGAAATGCAGCTTTTAGGCGGATTGAGCGATGGTCAGCCACGCCCTACTGGTAATATGTGTTCTCCTGGGACTAATGTAGTTTACCAAGGGAAAATAGCATCTTCCCATTGTTTAAATTCTACTTCGAAGACCTATGACGGTGATCAATGGGTTAAAGGTGAACTGATTGTACTAGGCGATTCATTAATCAAACATATCATTAATGGAGATACCGTACTGGAATATTCGAAACCTCAGATTGGAGGCGGCACAGCGAATGGATATGATCCACAAATTAAGATCGATGGTAAATTACTGAGCAGCGGATTTATTGCGTTGCAGAGCGAAGGCCAGCCCGTGGACTTTAAGAATATATGGATCAAAGAGCTGCCTACGTCAAAGAAATAAGAATTAAATAGGGAATGATAAAATATGCTAATTTTTCGGGAAATAATCCAACAATTGCTGTGCAAATCGCTGAGAGATCTTCAAAAACAATTTTTAAATAGCAACTGAACAATAATGATTTATTATTTTTAAAGTAATAATGATAAAAACAGCATTTTAAAGACCCGATCGGGATATGGACAAGATTACCAAAGAAGAAATTGCAGAAGCAGAGAACCAGCTTTTCCTGGCTCAGCTAGCCAGTAATGTGGATGCTCTGGACCTCCTACTGTATGACCATCTCGTAGCTGTAGCACCGGATGGTCAAATGCTAACAAAAGAAATGGATCTAAATGCACACAGATCAAAAGCAATGATTATTGAAAATGCGTCAACAGAAATTGATGAGATCAGAATAATTGGAGATACCGCGCTTTCAGTGATTACAATGACGGCAAAAGGTGAGGTAATGGGAGCACCACTGGAAGGAAAATTCAGGTATTTTAGGGTGTGGAAACGCATTAACAACACGCTGAAAGTCGTTGGTGCAAGTTTTATGCAGCTCCCTCAATAAGTGGATGGAAAAGTAACGATAATGCGGTAAAAAATATGTCGGAGATTACAAGAAAAATGAAAAAATACACTTTTTTTTTAGTTTATGTTCTACTTTGTTTCTGTATCTCTTGTCGAAATATTGGCAAACCGATTGATAAACAAAAATCAGGTTCCTATTTTATTGATTCAAAAGGACAGATCGCTTATTGTCAGAATGGAAATTGGTTTAGCTTGGGCATTTGGGAAATGCAGGCTGATGCACGATCATTTGAAGTTTTGTCAGAAGATATCGCCAAGGACAAAAATGCTGTATACTTTCGTGGCACAATCCAAAAACTAGTAGATAAGAATTCTTTCTATGTCGACAATCAGATCCCGAAAGATCGTCTTCACGTCTATTACATCGATCAGGCCCTAGGTTTTCAGATTATTCAGGGAGCAGACCCCAAAACATATGAACCTGTAAAGGATCATATAAACTGGGCACGCGATAAAGACCATTACTTCTACAGTAATGACATGATAAGGGCTGACCGCAAAACCTTTTCATTCGTCAATTACTATTTTCTAAAGGATAAAGATTCGGTCTATGTATCGCCGAATATCGGTGCTTTTAGAGCAGTTGCTGCTAACGTCGGAAAAGTTGAAGCAATCAACAAGTATTACATGAGAATTGACAATACAATTTACTACCCGCCATTTCGGCAGGGATCAGATGTGGTAACGATGCCATTTAATACCATCCAGACAATTCGTGTACTAGATCAGGATCATATTAATGTTAATAATAAGTCCATATTATTCAGGGGAAACAAGTTCAAATATGAGCTTGTTGATGCGTCCTCCTTTGCGTTATTCCCTACGGATGAGAAATACGATAGCTATGGAAGCAACTCCTATTCGAAAGACAAAAGTTATGTCTACTATAATCAGGAAATAATCCCAGGTGCTGATCTAAAAACTTTTATACCTATAGGCCATGATTTTGGAAAAGACACAAAAAATGTCTTTTATCAAAAACAGCGGCTTGAGGGAGTAGATGCAAAAAGCTTTAAGAAGGAAGGTGATTTTTATAAAGACAAACTGGGTAACAAATTCAGCGCGATCACTGGAAATAAAGTATAACTCTCCATTTGCGATATACTTTTTCAGTTGCCCCATTACTCACAAATTGGCCATCAACACACTAGCGCACTGCACAGCGATAATATATGTTGTCAATATTGTAATAACCGATGAAAGACAAATATAAATCTAATGAGCATGGTTAACCATTCCAGCGGTAACTAGGTCTAAACCCTAAAATTGATATCAGATGAGGGAGAAGACAATAAAGGCGAACGCTGGCATTTTTTATATTAAATTTTGAAATAAAAAATATATATCGTAATATTACGATATTAAAATCATAAACATGGGACTTACTAAAACAGAAATATTTACAGAAGAGCAAAATCGGCTTGCCATTTTGTTTAAAGTTTTGGGACACCCGGCCCGTGTAGCGATTCTCCAG
>NZ_DIIM01000004.1:192783-193947 GCF_002420705.1 Sphingobacterium sp. UBA5670 | reverse complement strand
GTTTAAACAAATAAATAATTAGAGAAAGCGTATTACGGATATTGGAAAGCGATTCTTTGAATTTTATTGAAAAGAGGTCAAGTCAGGTTATTAAATTATCCGGTTGAATTTTTTTGATAAAGGTGACGCTTCGGTTGAAATGACTCTCTTTCCTTAGTTGTGCGTATTTTGTATTCTCTGGTCAATGTCCCCATGCCAACATGTCTTTTTAGCATTTCATATACTCTCTCATCAGTAATGAGCAGTCCATATTCCTTTCTTAGAATTTTGAGAATCTGATTCAGTCCTATCGGAGCGTCAAAATAGCTGGTATTGCTGATCATATGCCAAATGCAGTCCCGTTCTTGGTGTAGCCGGTGTCGTCGGGCCTCTGGAGTTTCCTTAACAGGGCGTTTATGCAACGTCACAATAATTCCGGAATTAATTTCCAGTGGAACGGCGAAGTCAAAAAAATCTTTTAGGGAGACCGAAAAAGTTGTACAGATCTTGGATATACTTTCGACAGTAAATGATCTGCTATTACAGCAGTAGCTTTTTAGTATCCTGGGCTCCAATTCGCAGTGAATAGCAAACTCCGTCTGGGAGAATCCTGTTATTTCAAGAATTTCATTGATCCGCTCAGTGATCAAAATTGCAAGGGCTGAATTTTTTGATTTCATCATTGGAAAATTTAATACAAGAAGGCCGCATTCTCTACGTTTAATCACGCTAAACCGAAGGCAGAGCCTGAGCTTTCTATTTGATCAAATATCGATAGAATAATGTTTAAATAACTTTTCGGAAAGCTGTGAAAAGTTTACGTTATTATGCAAAATTAAAATCGGACTTTTTTTTAACAGACATCTTAATCTGTCCAGTTGACCGAAATTTCTTCAATATAGAATAGTTGCGTAAAGCGTTGGAGTGAAATCGAAAAGTAGAGCGATAAAGTTATTTCTTAACTTTAAGGTGTATTGGAATTAATCAAGGATTAATTTGATTCCATTGTCCGTTGGACAAAATAGCTGTTAGGTAACCATATTATTTATTTAATTGATCAACTTTCCGGATGAATAAAAATGTCATGATGTTTCAACATCACATAGAGGGTGGGCATGTTTCACCCCTAGTTTTTCATTTCCCTGAGCCGCATCCGCATGCACCGGTGCTGACGCAGCAGGAGGG
>NZ_DIIM01000004.1:191833-192614 GCF_002420705.1 Sphingobacterium sp. UBA5670 | reverse complement strand
GATCATGGCCAAGACTGGGACATGCATATCTTTCAGGCAAAAGGCATCGGTAGACTTTTGGCCTTTCGAAATTATGATGTCAGGAAGAAGGTCCGTGTGATCTCTGAGATTTCTGAACCAGCTATCTGCCTGAGCATTCGGTGGAAGGTCAAAGAAGATAGTTCACGCGCGGCAGAGGATGCAGATCCCAAGGTTACTGTCCATGGGGCTCTTGTATTATTAGAGGAAGACCGGAAAATGCCTTTGCAGCTGGAAAGGGGAGAGCTAGCCTGTGTTGATCTATTTGTCCGGCCGGAAAATATTGGCGAGCTCTCCCATCATCCTGCTATTAAGAGCCTGATCTCGCCCTTAGCTTACCCAGATGAAGATCATCAGTTGCCGGAAACTGAAATAGATGGGCAACTGACGGATCTGGCCCAATCAATATTTGACGAAATCAAATTAAATTGCCCGACAGCGGAGCGATTTACACAGCTATGCGACACCTTGCTGCGGCTGTTTCTGGGAGAGGAAGTCGAAGTGGAGCCTGCTCCGCCGAGGGATGATTGTCCTTGGGAACAGTCCAGCTATGAGCCCAATGCTGCCGAACGCATAATGCTTGACGCTTTGCATGGGCTGGACCAAAAAGACCTTTTGGTAAAAGTAAAAACGTTATACAAGGAGAATGCAGCACGTTCACGGTTGCGGAAAACAGAAGAGAGCAGGAATAATCTTGCCAAGAAATATGCTGAGATTGCTTGGGCTTTTTCAAGAGAAAATCTGGCAGACCTCTACTTGTCTG
>NZ_DIIM01000004.1:191036-191645 GCF_002420705.1 Sphingobacterium sp. UBA5670 | reverse complement strand
CGCTTATTACATCGCAGCTGAATACGAAAAAGTCAGTTCCAGGTATAAGGCTAAGTGCAGGAAGGCTCTTTTAAGAGCTTGCGAACTATCTTTTGAGCTGGTGCCGGCCAGTCCGGTGCTGAGCGCATTTTATGGAAGATGGTCCGGTCAGAAAATAGTAGCTAAGGTACTGGCAATAGATGATATAACGCGGCTGCTTTCCATCTTATTGCCCGCAGAAAAAATGGATTTTACCAAAGATAGCAGCCGCAGAGGCAAAAGATTATTTAATGAGCAGGTAAAGGAGGTGTTTGGATTCCGACCTTTGTCACAGGTTGCCGGTCAGAATAAAAAATATACTGCTAAAGAAGTTTTGGAGCTCTATAACTACCTGATGGAATATTATGTGGAAACCATAGAACTCAACGATAATTCCATCCAAAGAAGCAATATTATCCGGGAACTGGATGCGGCTTATGAAGAAAATGATTTTATTACGCTGCTGCAGATTGAAATTGATGAACTGGGCCGGGTCGACTATTTCAATAGCATGGATCTGGAAAGATTGCAATGGGTGATGGTCGCCCTGCTGTACCGGGAGCAGGAGCTTACCGATTTTTTTATCAGCAT
>NZ_DIIM01000004.1:190419-190868 GCF_002420705.1 Sphingobacterium sp. UBA5670 | reverse complement strand
GAAACGGATCCGGAATATGAAGAATTACGCCTGGTCCATGAACTGGATAACAGCCTTTCGAATTTTCGCAGGGAGATCCTAAAACGAAAAAAAGAACTGGATGGCAAGGCAAAAATTGTAAGTTCGGATCTGAAGCAGCTTTTTGGAAAAGGCGAAGGAAGCCATACCGTTGAGCTGGCGGATTATATTTTAAAACTGAAGGTTTAGCCCATTTGCTAATATAAATTCTATGGATTCTTACAATGAGTTGAAATTGTATAGCGATGGAATAAAAATGAAAAGCATTTTGTGGTTTTGATCTTCTAACTTTATCCCGATAAAATTATGGAATTTTAAAATCATCATCAGGTTAAGCTTATCCAGCCTCAGTTTCCCAGATCCGTCAAGTTCTATCGAGGCTGGTAAGTTTAATCAACAGCTGTTCTAACCTGCACTAAACAACAATTTAT
>NZ_DIIM01000004.1:188660-190321 GCF_002420705.1 Sphingobacterium sp. UBA5670 | reverse complement strand
GCACTAAACAACAATTTATAAACAAATTTAAGCGATGAAGTACCTATTTTTAAACCTTGGAGGATCAGAAGTTTTGTTTCTGGTTTTAATGCCCCTGATCGTAATGATATATACCGTTTATCGGATTATTGTGAATACTGATCTTGAAGAAAAGAAAAAGATATTATGGATAATTATGATCATTCTCTTTAATATGATCGGCTGTCTTTTTTACTGGGTGATTGCATCGAATAAAAATAAAGCGTAAGCGTAGCAGACTTTCCTGCGGCCATTATGATCTTCATAAGAATAATTCTTTTGCGGTCAGGATTAGTTTTACTGAAAAGGGTATATGGTATAAACCCAAATCATTTACCAATGAAATTTGGTTTTATAATTTAATAAGAGATATTAATACCGAATTAGATTATACGATAAAATATTGGTTTCCTAGATACTTAAATCGTACTGATTACTCCTTTATTGAACATATACCTCACAAAATTAATAACGAGGCTATAGATGAATATTCTATTGGTTATGAAAGTTACTTAGAAAGGGCTTAAGGTGATTATATGAAAATGCCTTCTGAAGAATTTCAAGTTTTTCCCAATGTAGGTGTTTTTACACCATGGAATCATCCAGAGGCTCTAAATTGGATTAAACGAAAGAAATTCAATTAATAACGTATATTTCTGAACGAGTATACAAGTTAATTTGATTTTTTTCACCTTCAAATGTTTACGCCGTTAGGTGTTATGCTCATACTTAATTTTTAGATATTTTAAATGAAAAATGGCTTTTTCCTAGGTTTATATATATTTATATCTATTTTTATCCTTTCATCATGTAGCCCAAAATCTGGTGCACAGGATCTACTTGAAAAAGCAAAAGATTTGGCTGAAAATAGGCCTGATAGCGCTGTTCGATTCATAGATTCAATTTTGACGCCGTTAAACAGTTTGGACAAAGAACTGTATATGGAGTATCTGGTCACTAAGGTTCAGCTGTATTATAAAAACTCTAGGGATATAACCCAAGATACGCTAATTTTTGAGGCTAAGGACTATTTTGATGAAACTGGTCACAATAATAGTGACATGAATTTTCTTAGTCATTTTTATAGCGGGTGTTTACATCGTGAAAACAATCATTTTGATAAAGCCATTATCGAGTATAAATGTGCGTTGTCAATTGCGGAAAGGGAAAAAATGACCAGCCGTCAAGGTTTGGTTTTTTATAATATAGGCGATCTTTATTTTGAACGGCGATCTTATAGCAAAGCATTGCAATATTATCAATCTGCAATTATTAATTATCAAAGTGATCCAACAAGACAATTATTTTCTCTTCAGTCAGCAGGACAGGCCTGTTTACTGAAGGGCGAAATTGATAGTGCTTTTATGTATTTCGATAGCGCAATTGATCTCAGTAGAAGGTCCGGCGATAAAAGTGAAGAAGCTGGATGTTTGCAGAATAAAGCTGTAGCACTTTATGAACAAGGGAATTATAAGAGTGCAATACCGTTATTTCTGAGTGCAAAGAATATTGATCCCGAGCCAGAGGAGAATGTTAGATATAATCTTAATCTTGCACGTGCTTATAATTCTTTAGGTAAACAAGACTCAAGTGAGTTTTATACAAATGAACTCAAGTCTTCATTTAAAAAGATTGAAAATGTT
>NZ_DIIM01000004.1:186034-188509 GCF_002420705.1 Sphingobacterium sp. UBA5670 | reverse complement strand
AGATTGAAAATGTTTATTTTAAGAAATCCGCAGCAGAGTTTTTAGCTAATCGTTGCATGTCTGACGGAAATTATACGGATGCTTTACAATATCTTCATTTAAAAGATAGTTGCCTACAGCAAATTATGGACATCACAAACGTACATGAACTTGCTTTAGCGGAACAGAGATATGATATGGCGTCAAAGGAAATGCAGCTAGCAATTACAAGGGGAGACAATTATCGACTAGGTTTGATTATTGTGACCATTAGTCTATTTTCTGCTATAGTTACTGCTGTTAGTATTTATTTTGGATTGAAGCAAAAAAGTCAAAAATATGAACTAGCAAAGCAGGAAGATGAAATCCAGACACAGAAGAGAGAATTTAACGAGCTTCAACAGGAAAAGAGGAAAAATGAGTTTATAAATTCAATATTCAGGAATTATATCAGTAACATCGCTTCTTTTAAGTACCAGATAAATAATATTGTGGTTGGATATAGTGGAAATGCTAAAAAGGATCCTGCTGANNAGGATTCGCCAAAATTAAAAAGAATGTAGATAGCATGGAGAATGGTATTCAAAAAGGATATTCAAGTATTATTTCCGATTATTTTCGTTTATTTAAAATAATAGATGATTCATATATTGATCAATTAAAATCCGAAGAGAAACTTTTGTTAACATTAATATGTGAAAAATATGGAAATTCTGAAATTGCCGGATTATTGCAAATAAAAAGCCATGCCCTCACAGTACGAAAATCAAGGTTGAAAGATAAGTTGCAAAAATTAGGTGTTTCGGAAGATAATATTCTGGAAATCTTTTCCACAAGCAATCCTTTACCTATTGAATATGATTAAAACAATGGTAATTCTGATCACATGTGTTAGTTTATATTATTGTATATCAGTGTTTTAATTTGATCTTCATGTCACGCTATAACATCAAACATTCCATTTTTTTATAAAAATTTTAAATAAGTTTCTTTTTTTCGTCAAGGGGGTAATTATTTAATACTCTTTTTAGTCACAAAAGAAGAGGTAAATTATTGATATTCAGTATTTATTTTTAATAAAAAAGGTCACATATAATCACTGGCTTATTAACATAAAATTGTGTTTATACTTTTACGGTACAATTAAAGCCAAGTTTCATATATGAAAAAAGTATTTTTATTTTTAGTGATCAATTGTGGTATTTCACTACAAGCAAGTTATTGTATTACTCAGCATCACTTTCGTTTTAAGCCCACCGCTGAAGCGGAGAAAAAAGGTGAACGCATCCATTGCGAAGGTGACCTCCGTCCAAAGCATCCTATCCAGGATCTGAATGAAACATTAGATGCTTTTCGTCAAGAATCTTGTATTCTTGTCCATTTCAATTTTAATGTCGGTATAGTGGAAACGATTATCTCAGATCAAAACGGTGGAATTGTTTACGCAGAAACATTTGACAGTAACAGCAAGTTACAAGCTATTCCGATTGATAATCTGCCTAAAGGAAAGTATACCATAACATTCCACAACAACTTCGGTACAATCTTGGGGAGTTTCGAACTGTAAGTATTTATCAAATTTATTATTCTTATTTTTCTAAGGCAATTATGAAAGCTAAACACATGCTTTTCCCATTAATTTTGGGAGCGACATCTCTAGTAGGATGTCAGAAAGAAAATTCCGCGCCATCGGAGTTAAAAATCAATCAGACAACAATGTCGGCAGATTCAGCAAGGACAGAATTTTCTAAAATTTTATCAAAAGCAGTCTATAATGAACCCGAAGTAAGAAAATTCCTCAAAGCAAAGGCGATGGAAGAATTTGACAACGACAATGATGTATTTTATCCTTTTGTAAAACATGAAATAGTTGGCAATGGGGAAACATTTCGTCAAATACTTGAAAGGTACGCAGGGGAGAGTGAGGTCTTAGACAATATCGAAGAGGCCTTGCCATTACTGAATATTTATGTGCCTAATCTAACATCTTTTTTTGCTTTCAATGCATCACTTTGGGATCTTGGTGATCGGGAAATTGCTGTTACAGCTCTAAATCAAAATAATGATCCGAATACTTTTTACGGGAATGGTGAAAAGATGTTCGACTTGGAGTTGAATGAAATTCCTGGCTTTCCATGTTTAGTTGTTAAAAATAGTGAACGAATTATTCTTAAAAATAATATAAAGGTTAAAGGCGCTGTGGGTAAAGGTTCCTATGAATTTGCAGCAGATGCTTTTGATAAAAGATTAAACACAAAATCTACTCCGGCAACTTCTACTGAGAATAGAGATATGATCATAAATGCATGGCAAGAGTTTGGGGTAGATCCAACATATTGGCAAAGGGATTATATATATTATGGAATGTCTCATGCTAATCCCAAAGATGGAAGGTTAAATCCTCAAATTAGAGAGTATGTTGAGATGATAAAGTTCGATCCGTCTATTATCAGTATGATTTCAGATCAGATAGGTGACCCTTTTCTAAAGGATAAA
>NZ_DIIM01000004.1:181539-185909 GCF_002420705.1 Sphingobacterium sp. UBA5670 | reverse complement strand
ATGAACATAGCAGCGATGACAAAAATCCTTTGTCTTATGATCAGATCAGTAGGGCCCTATGGACCGACGGAAATTTTGAGTTCTACATTTACGTCACCAAAGGTAAGAGAACAGGCTCAGTAGATGGAGCGCAAAAGATTATATTATCTGTAAATCCGACTGAAGTTTTCAGTTTCAAAAAGATATTACACTCAATAAAAGGAGGTGGTATATTTCACCGAGATAAACACACCTATAGGATTGAATCTCCCGCAGATATAGAAGCAAAGTGGTATTTCCCATATAATGGTGCGGGCGTGGCTTTGGAGAAATGGGACGTCTCTGAGGAATCCATGAATATAAATTTCCAGATTATTGAAAGAGATGATGCTGAGACTATTGAAAAGTCTTATAGTTATAAAAACACGTATTCTAACAGTCTAAATTTTAAAATAGATGCAGGAATTGGGCTTTCAGATAAATTAAAGATAGATTTAGGTTTTGGATATACGTCAACAAACTCAACAGAGAAAACAGAAACGACCAAAATTCTTACTACGAAAAATAGTGATGATCTAGGAACCTTAACTCTTTATTTTTCAGATCCAATATTAAGAACGAATGCAAATGAAAAGAAAATTGGCGATGGCCCATGGTTTTTTGACAATGCTTATACAATGAGCAATGGAGCAGTAACTATGCAGGTACTTCCAAAGAAACTTTAAACTAATTATTGATTGTCTCCTGTAATTATTTAGGTGCAGGAGATATTAATTTATATCTATGAAATATCTACTTCCATTGCTTTTCGGCCTAATTTTTTTAAGCTGTTCAGATAAGAATGAAGCGTTAACTTCGGATCGAGATGACACTTATTTCTTTGGTCAGATTGCCGGTGATTCTTACGATGTAAAGAATGATAGGATAACTGACAAATACATAAAGACAATCCAAGAATTGCCTATATATAAATTTGTCTTTCAGCATTCTATTTATGAGCCTACTATATCACCTGAAAAATCCAGTATAGTTTTAGCCGTAGATATCTTGGATCCAGCACCAGGAAAGAATTACAATTTTAGAAAAGGTACTTCGCAAGATAATGATGGATTAATTGGGATTTCTTGTGAAACTGTCATGAAAGCAGACTTAAATTCTCCCGATTATAAAAGGAATTATATTCCTAATATTAATAGGGAAAAGATAGTAGCTACAATTGAAAAGGTAGATTTCACCATTTTAGACAATGGAGTGAAAATAGTTGAAGGAACCATAAAAGGCACCCTATATAATGCATTCGATAATAGAGATAGTATTAAAATGGATGTACATTTTCGTACAAAATATTATGAGAATGAGAAGTAAATTAATAAGATTTATCATATTGGTTATAGTTATACTTACTACCGCTTGTGACAAAGGTGAGTTGCCTGATATTGAGAAGTCTCATTCGATTACTATAATCTATTTGGAAGCGAACAATAATCTCAGAGCCGAGGCACTGAAAGCTCTCAATGATCTTGAAATAGGTATTGGTAAGGATATGAAGAGTGTAGGGACTGTATTGGCATATATAAAGAACACTGATAAAATTGGTTATTTGCTAAATATTCAACCTGACAATGACCCTTATACGATAAATAGTGATACAATCAAAATTTTTGAATCAACATCTAAGTCAGATGGGGGGCAGATGAAAAGAGTACTTTCTTTTATTAAGGAGTCCTATAAAGCAGAAGATTACAACCTGATCTTATGGTCACATGGCACCTCCTGGACTCCAGCTAGGAATCCATCTCCTTCTATTGGGGCATTGTCTTTTGGCGAGGACAGAGGTCAGAACATTGATCTTTTAGAAATTAAAGATGCATTACCTATGCAATTTAACTATATTATTTTTGATGCCTGTGCTATGGCCAGTATAGAAGTATTATATGAGTTAAGACATAAAGCGAAATATATCATAGCATCTCCGACAGACGTTCTATCTGAGGGATTTCCATATCAGAATATTGTCGAATTTTTTGGAAGGGCAACAAAACAAAATGTTATCCAATTGGCAACCAAATATTTTGAATATTATGACCAAAGATCTGGACTTCTTCGTTCCGCAGCAATTTCAGTGACAGACTTATCGAAGCTTGAAGAACTTTCTTCTTGTTTGGATTCCATAAATCAAAAACAAAATCACCTATTTAAAACCGCAGGTATCCAGAGATTGGATTTTACGCAAGGGTTCCCTGTTCAATTATATGATTTTAAAGATTTTATTGATCATACTTATTCGGATAAGGATAAATTAAGAATAGATGAAATTTTGAAAAAAACACTTATTTATAGAAATCACACTCCTGAATTTCTTGGGAATAGGATTGATGCTTTTTCCGGCATGACTATTTCATTGTTAAAGCGATCTGATGTATTTTTTCCATATTATTCGGGTTTGGAATGGAGCAAGAAGACAAATATTGATCTTGTGAAATAGGGACCATAGCATTGTCTCATTTCAATGCGGTCATTGACGCGATAAATTGGAAAGTAATTGGTATTAAAAGGGCTTAAAATTAGCGGTTCCAGACCGCTAATTTTTATTTCAAGATAATTTCCTCAAGCTAGAGCATTCAAATTCTCTGAGCGGCCCTTACGGGCCAAAGATGCATTTATAGGCGATATTATTATAGATATAAATATTCGCTTAAGTCTTCACAGTCGTTAACTAATGCTTGTAGATATTTTGAACGTTCATCGGGTGATAATGATTCATTTTCATATTTTTTTACCTTTTTGCAAAAAGAAATAATACTATCTAAAAGATTAGGATTGAGAATGTTGGGAATAATACTGGATAATTCTTTTTTATCATCATTACTAATTTTACTGCATTCCAAGAAACGGAAGATAAACTTTAACTCTTGAACCAGAAAATGGCTTACCCTGCTATAATCTTTAATAAAATCATCTTTTATTAATATATGCTCCATTTCTAAAGAATATGAACCTTCATAGTTATTTCCAACGAATTTTGTTATTAAATCCTCTAGTTTTTGGGACTTAATCTTTGATTTAATTAAATCATGCTGCTTGTAAATTAGATCTATGGCCCTTGTGTAGTCGGAATCGGCCTTATTATTTTTAATCTGTTCGGATTGATTATTATAGGTAATAAAGACTATGATGATCGTAAGAATATTTATGATGAGTGCAGTTGAAGCGATTGAGGCGTTTATCCCATTATAACCATCTTTCGGATCCTCTACATAATACTCAAATAACCCAAGTGCAGCGCATGTGATTATAAGAAAGAAAAATGTGATTCCAATAACAAAAATAGGATAGAAGATTTTAGAGCTTATTTTTTTGATCATTTTGATTATTAAATTGTTTAGGCTAATTTAAAGATTTTGGCTTATTATTTATCCAAATAATTAATTTAGGTACTACCTGATTAATTGTCAACTATCCATTCTATACATTATTATATTCCCTTAAATCAAAATTTAAGTATGGCAGATAACGAAGGATTACAAAGAGAAATAACAATTGAAAAAGCTAGAAAAATTCTTGGAAAAAATGGTGTGTTAATGGAGAAAAAAAAGATTGAATCCTTTTGGATTATATGTATTTGTGTCTAAATTGATTGTAAATCAAAGCTTTATTAAGAAATGAAATATTACTGAAAGCAATGGTAAAAAGACCATTGTTATAGATAACAAACAAGCCGATATAATTCGATGTGCGTTTGAAATGATTGAATTGGCAAAATTTATATTAGGATCGATTTATTGGACTGCCAAAAATAAAGGCTTAAGACGTAAAAAAAATATTTTTTACACTTAATTAGGACTCCGATGTATTGCGAAAGGTAGAAGTGCTTATTATAATTATTACCATTGTTCGTCCAGCTGTGTTTATAGAGTGAAAGCAGAAGTTGTAAACGATGAGTTGATCAGCTTTCTAAAACAGTATTCCTTAAATCCAAATTTTAAGGAGCTGTTCGGACACATTGTAATAGATAGTTACAAACAGATTTATAATACTGAAGGTTTGAAAACTGATATCATCCTTGAAATTGATAAATTGGAGGATAAACTAATATTCCACACGGACTAACCTCCCTTCAAAATTTAAATATAGTTTTTCCGAAGTAAAAGAAATGGTCTGGAATTCTATGGAGAAACTTTGTAATGTTTCAAAGCTGTTTATAGATGCAAATGTTAGCAGTAAACGGAGATTGATATCATTAATTCTTCGAGACAAGTTTAGCTATGAAAATCTGAAACTTCGAACCGCTAATACGAGTGAATTATTTTAAACTATCTATTTGATTAAAGGAATACTAAGAAACAAAAAAGGCAGATCATTGATCTGCCTTTTGGGTAAGTAATCGGGCT
>NZ_DIIM01000004.1:173943-181351 GCF_002420705.1 Sphingobacterium sp. UBA5670 | reverse complement strand
ATACCTACCGTGATTTTGATGTCACAAAAGTAGTATTATAGCCCATATGTTCCAAATGTTTTTTAAACTTTTTGACTAAACAATTGTCTATCAAAAGGTATAATTTTCCAAGTATGCTAGTTTAGCGACCCTAGAGAATAATATTTAGGTAATATTTTCACGTTAAATCCCTGAAAAAGCAGCTTGGTCTCTAATTTGTATAGTATAGATTATGGGAAAATTTTTAAAATTTTTAATTATCGTAGCCATTTTGGCAGTTGGAGCGTGGTTTGTGTATAACAAATACAACAACAGTGGACCCACAGTGGAAAGCAAACATCAACTGTTGGTGGATCGTATTGAGGCAATGGGGAAATTGGAATTGGTCAAATACCGTTACAGCGACGTAGTGGAACATAAAAATGTCAATACGTTCCTGCCAGATGCAAGTGTATTATTAATTGTTAAGGCAGATGCTGTCGGCTGTGTGAACCTTAGCAAACTTAGCCCGGAAGATATCAAGGTGATGGGGGATTCAGTCTCCATAAAATTACCTGCTCCAGAGATCTGTTACATCAAGATCGACCATGAGGCATCTAAGGTATACGATACTAAGATGGCATTCTTACGGGAAGCTGAGCTTGTGGATGAGGCTTACAAAGCGGCAGAAAAGGCTGTTTCAGATGATGTGAAAAAATCGGATATCCTGCAGCAAACCAAGGCAAATGCAACTACGGTTTTTAAACCGCTCTTACAGGGATTGGGATTTTCAAAAATCAATCTGACTTTCGAATAAGCGCAACATAAAAAAGCTAGACAATTTTTACATTGTCTAGCTCTCTACAATAAATCTACTTTCCGCCCATCTCACGACGGGGGTACTATCTAATTATGCTATTATCAATCGAAGAACAATAGCTAACTTATATTCGTTTTATTTTTTTGTAGATGTATCAGGCTGTGGTGTTGGCGGAATGTCTCCCCTGGATTCTGGAGATGTGGTATCTCGGTATTGTATCGTTGTGGTATCATTGGGAACAGAATCGCGCATCAGCTCCTTCGATTTTTGATCATCTGTCTTAGCACCGTTACATCCGTATGCTGCAAAGCAAACCAGACAGGCTGCAATTAGTTTTGTTGGGTTATTCATATCTTTTGTTATTTAATTATACCATAATAATACATGCTTCAGTTGGTGAACAGCAGTCAGGACAAAAGCGTTTTTGGTTTTTAATTATCTATTGTTATAGCCAAGTAGCAGTTCGCGCGATTACCTTTATTTTTAGATAAATTAATTTGTAAAAAACTTTTTACAATCTGCTCCTGTTCCTATGTGTATAGAAGTTCATTAAAACAGAGAGATATGATTCAGGTTATGCTTGTCGACGACCATCATTTGGTAAGAAATGGTTTTCGGCTGATTTTAGAAACGCAGGATGATATCGTTGTTGTGGCTGATGTTGAAAGTGCGGAGAAGGCCATAGATTTTTTGAAAATAAACCGTCCCCCAGATATGATTCTTACAGATATTAACATGGGAGAAATAGGCGGGGTAGCCCTGATTCAACTTGTTAAACAGCAATATTCCCATATAAAAATTCTTGCGCTCACAATGGAAATTGATAAGCATATTGCTGCTGATGTATTTAGTCCCGGGGCGGACGGCTATTTGGTAAAGGATAGTAGCTGTGATGAGGTGCTTTTTGGTATGCGGCAAGTTGCCAAAGGAGAAAAGTATGTGAGCTGTTCTTTAGGCGTTTCTTGCCTCAACGATTACAAAAATTATGCGGATAGAGCACCGGACCGAAATCGCATTTTAGTAAAATATGATATTTCAGAACGGGAATTTCACGTGTTAGAACTTATAGCAGAGGGATATACGAATGGAGAAATTGCTGACCGTATTTTTTTAAGCAAGCGTACCGTGGAAGGACATCGGCAAAAACTTATCGAGAAAACCAATACAAAAAACACGGCAGGCCTCGTCAGGTTTTGTTTTCATACGATGCTTTTACATTGATAAAACAATTATAAATTAGAAAGAATATGGCAACTAAAAACGAAAATCGCGTAGTCGGAACAGAAATGGAAAAAAAGAAGAAAGTTAAACTTGGTGTAGATGGGGAAGTACTTAAGGACGTGAATCATAAAGATGATGGTGATGCCGAAGCTGGAGTGGATCCGCAGGTAGATCAGCTAAACGATATGCCTAATGATCCGACAGATAGGCCAAAGGAGAAGAGATAATAAAAAAGACCCGTAATGAACGGGTCTTTTTTATGGATAGAACATGTTTATAAAAGCTGTTCTTACTTTTTGCCCTGTTTCTCAATAGCTTTCATCAGTTCATCTTTTGTCATATCATGGCGTCCGGTGATATCCATTTTTTTTGCCATTTCCAATAACTCTACTTTTGTTTTCTCGGAACTGCCGTTCTGAGATTTTTTTGATGTTGAAGCTTTTTTCTCAGCTGATTTGGCTGCATTTTTACTGTTGCCCATAGACTGACCTTTTGCAGTGGTATGGCTTGAACTTTTTGCTGTATTCATAATATTTGATTTATTTGTTATTATAAGCTGAACATGATATAATCGCTAAAAGTTGACCGTTTTAATACGCTATTGTTTGCTAATATTACGCTTTATTTTTTTCCGTATCTGCAAACGCTTTAATAATCGCTTTATTGAAAGCAGGCAGATCTTCGGGCGTGCGACTTGTAATAAGTTTATCGTCAACGACAACTTCACTGTCTTCCCATAATGCCCCTGCATTCATCAGGTCGATTTGAATAGCTTCAACGGAGGTGATTTTTTTATCGCGCACCAGATCCGCATTGATCAACAACTGGGGACCGTGGCAAATTGCCGCAATGGGTTTGTCCCGCTCCCAAAAGGCATTGATTAACGCAATAGCTGTTTTATTAGTTCTCAATTTGTCGGGATTTATAACACCTCCAGGGAGTAACAAACCATCATATTGATTCTCTTCTGCCTCCTGAAGTGCTACATCGACAGGGTAATCATTTGACCACTCGTCGCCACTCTTTGCACGCACCTTTCCCTTAGCCGGCGAGATTATATCGGTTTTTGCTCCCGCCTTTTCCAGTGCTTCTTTCGGGCTGGTCAATTCAATTTCTTCGAAGCCATCTGCTACCAGTATGGCAATCCGTTTGTTCTTTAATTTTTCCATATGCTAAATTCGATTTGTATTTCATTTTCTGGTAAAACTGCTCTCGACTAGGAATTGCTTTCTAAAACCTGACATCGTATTCTAGATATCAATAAGTGCGAAACCTTTTTCATCGCCATGCTGTGCTTTAAGTACGGGCACTGCTACATTGTAAATCGGAATGCCGGCAGGGGACAGTGCCTTGAATTTTCCAGCATGTGCGTGCCCATGGAAAGCTGCAGTGACTTTACGTCGCTGCAGTGGTTCCATTAAATGGGTAGAGCCTAAAAAAGGATAGATCTGTTCGGGTTCACCCAATACAGTTTCAGCAATGGGAGCATAATGAAGCAATGCTACTTTTTTTATATCCGCATGTTCTTGCTCGAGCCGCGCTAAGGCACGGTCTAGAAGCAAAGATTCATTGACAGCTTCCTGCACAAAACTTTTCATGGCATCTTCGCCAAACATCGATAACATATAGCGATCAAATCCGCCACCAAAACCTTTCACTCCCGCAAATCCAATGTCTTCGACTACAATTGCTTCGCCATCCAATACGGTAATTTTATGGTCGGTCAAAATCTGGCGGATCTGTTTCTGCCGCCCTTTTTCATAATCATGATTTCCCAATACAGCGATAACAGGAATTTTGATCGATTGAAGTTCTGCGACAAGCAATTCAGCCTCTTCTTCATCACCCGTATCGGTTAAATCGCCACATAGGAGCAGAACTTTTGCCTTTTCTGAAATTTCTTCAAACTTTGTTTTCCATTTACCATGCTGATTTGCATTCATATGTATATCGCCCAGTGCGGCTATTGTTGTCTTTTTATTCATATCAAACAGTTTTTATGGTATATGATTTGTACCCCCATTCTTTGATGTCTATCTCATATTGTGTCTGGTCGATGAGTGGTCCCAAGCAAATTTTTTCTACACATACAGGCAGTTCATACTGATCTTGTGCGCGATTAATGAGTTCATCGAACAATTCTTTTGGAATAATTTCGCGGTAGTCATGCGGATAAGTAAACTGAAAGATGAGCATTTGGGCGAGCAAAAGATGCCAATGTTGATCCATTCGCGTTAATAAAAGATTCCAGTCTAGTTTCTTACCGTATTTCAGCCAGATATGATTGATGTCAGCACTGTCGTACCGCTCTCTGTTCTGTACATAAAGCTTGCACCATACAAGTTCTTCTGCGGGTATGTAGCGTACATTTGTATCAAAAAGAGCTCCTTCCGGTCCTCTGTCAAACCAATCCTGTTCAACCGTACAATTGTGATTAACACTGTCAAAAATAATATCAATGAAGTAGGGATCTTTATGGATCTTCGCTAACCATCGTACATCCGTCAGTTCTGTTTGATATCCATTTGTAGCGAAGTGCTTAAGTATTTTAGGATATTCACTGCTTTTGCAAAAGATATCAAGATCCTTGGTTGGTCTTATTATCCCTGTGTAGTGGAACATCGCTAAAGCTCCCCCCACCATAAATTCGCTTTCACTCTCCCGTAGCAATCGAAGGGTGTCCTGAAAGAAGGTAAGGCAATCTTCAGGTGGATTATCTAAATGAATCATATTGTCTTCTTTTTCGTTAAAAACAGCTGGTCAAATAGAGAAGTTTGTTGGTTGGCGATGAAAAGGTATTATGCACATAGCGAACAAGTAAAAGTACCCAATTTAAAAATGGGTGCAACTGGTAGGCCTTTGACAAGCGTTCTATATCAAAATGCCCTTGTGCTTTAGCGCATTAACGGTTTTTTATAATCTAAACATAAGGAAACATGGATAGTTTATTTGGGTCGGGTGAAAACCTCAGCATGATACAGATGGGATCGCGTGCACTGGTTATGTTTGTCATCGCACTTTTTCTGGTGCGTTTAGGAGGTATCCGTATTCTTGGACGCAAATCGGGCGTTGATTTTGTGATCATCATTATGCTCGGGGCAGTGTTGGCAAGAGGAATAGTCGGTGCTTCACCCTTTCTGTCAACGGTTTTCGCTGGCTTCGTCATGATCATTATCAATAAGATTTTAGCACAGGTGTCAGCCAGGCTTCCTTATTTAGGAAATTTGGTAAAGGGAAAGCCCGCAGTTTTATACAAAAATGGTAAAATCCAATGGGATCAAATGGATCGTCTCGGAGTAAGTCGTACGGATTTATTGACAAGCTTGCGGCTGGAGACAAATAGCAAGCATCTGGATGAAGTCGATATGGCTTTAATGGAGCCAAACGGAAGAATAAGTTTTACGTTGAAGGAGAACGCTTAACTTCTGTCGATGATTCATAGGAACCAATAGAGATGGAGTAACGAATAGTAACAATAAAAATAACGATCATGATGAAACACTTTTATTTGGCTGCCACGTTCGTTGGCGCGTTAACAGCCTGCGGGAATGCGACTAATAACAGAGAAGTTGAAAATAAAACGGATACCGCAGTTGTAGAGAACGGTCTCCCTTTGGATAACATCCATAGAAGTCGCGGACAAGATTCAGTGGAAAATAACCCGGCAGATAAAAAGGAAGGCGTGCCATTGGATAATCTGGATCGGGGTAATGGTGATAAATAGCCGAAGCACTGCATCCTTATTCAGATGTCGCTTCGGCATCATAAAATTTACTTCCCCGAGGAACGATAATAGATTAAGCCCTGGAGCTGTTCTAATTCGTTTGGGTTTTTCAGGTTAACAAGCGTATTCAACCCTAACTCAAGGGATAGCTTTCCAAATTCGTCCAATTCATAGACAGGGTAGAAAATAACATGTTCATTGGGCATATCGACATTTCCCTGTAACCAACGATAACCTTCGGCCAGTACATTGTCGATAAAGGTATCTGTGATGGCTTCGGGGTAATGCATCATTTTATTGATCCAATTGCGTTCATTTTCGACCTGCGTCGGATAATGTTCTTGCACATAATCGAGAATTAGTTGCTCCCCCTCCATAGCCCAGCCATCCCGAATCATTGCCAGCCCCATGGAGCGCACTTCTTCCTGGTAAAAATCCTGCCCATAGCTTAGGTGAATTTCGCCAGCAATAGGGCTTTCTTCAATCTTGGCACGTAGTGCCATTTGTCTGTTAAGTAGTTCATGTACGTAGTCGAATGCCTGTTCCATATTAGTTAAGGAAATAGGGAAGGACAAAGCAATAATTGCTTTGTCCTTCGGAGTGAATGAATGGAATTAATATGATCTTATTTTAGTTTCAATTTGGGTACTTTGTTTTTGCTAGCTGGAGATGGCGCATTAGGTGTAGTAGGCATGTCGCCGATTGACGGATCTGAAGGCTTCATGTTTTTAATCTGACCCAGATGTGTTTCGAAAGCTGGAATTTTATCGCTGGCGAATTTCCTCAGTTCAGCATCTGTGGTTGCCGTGCCCGTACTTGCATCTTTGAAAAGTGAGATCGCATCTTGGTGGCTCTTAACCATCATATCGGTATATACGCGGTCGAAATTTGCGGCGTCCGCATTGTTTAGCTGATCAATCATGGTCTTATAATTTTGATCGTCCCCCGAAGTCAACTGCCAATTTTTATTTTTTACCAAGGACGCCAATTCATTTCCCGCGGCGGTATGGTCATCAGCGATCATCTGTGCGTATTGTTTGATGTTTGCGTTTTGTGATTTTGCAAGGGCAATACTAGCCGCCTGCAGTTCGAAATTATTGCTTGCCGTCGCTTTGCTGGCAAAGTCCAAATCTCCAGCCTGTGGCTGGGCGGGTTTGCTATCTTGCGCTTGAGCCGCTAAAATGCAGGCAAAGATTGCGAGCAGCATACCTAGAGTTTTTAAAATGGTTTTCATAATACTATTTTTTTATTGTTAATGATTTTTTATTTTCTGCGATCGTTAACTTTTCGCCTATAATTTATAACGATATAGGATGCGAAGAGGATGAAAATGATACCGATAATAATTGATGTAAGCATATACTCTTTTTTTTGTTGTGTTTAAAAAGTGAACAGTGCTCAGCAAGTAAGGGTTTGTAGGCTTTATATTTTACGTATTTAAATCGAAAACTGTGTTGCTTACGCAATCGTATCGTACAAATTCGCATTAAATCATCAGCGCATTGATCGGACAATAACAGGAAGAATTGATTTCCATAAGAAAAGGGCTATTCATGTAGCCCTTTCATATGATCATACCTATTTAAATAGTTGTCTCATCTAAATCATCCTGATCCGGTATCTCGGGTTCGTCTTCTTCGACTTCGAGATCTATCTCTTCGTCCGTTTCGAAATCATCCTGGTCA
>NZ_DIIM01000004.1:171759-173646 GCF_002420705.1 Sphingobacterium sp. UBA5670 | reverse complement strand
TGGTCAATTTCTGGTTCCTGGCCCGGTGTGTTTTCTGGAAGCTCTTCTTCATGCTCATCTGGAATGTCATTCGGAAGATTTTCGGGTCCGGATTGTGACACGATGGCTAGAGCGAGGATGGCCATACCTTGATGGGCGTCCTTCATTGCAAAGTTTTTATTCATATTGGATTTTCATTAATATTTATTCTACCTAATGAACTCCACCAACAGCACTATCGTTAACTGTGGAAGTACGTAAAATATATTGATTTGTACGTTAATTTAAGCGTAGTTCTTTTACATAGTCCATTTCTCAGTAGAACGTGTTTTTACTGAGGTTGTGTGGTAAATGCTTGATTTGAAGGAATCAGCATAACTGGTTGAACGAAAAAAGCAGGAGAGCTGTTTATTTGACGAACAGCTCATTGAGCGTAAAATTTTAAATTATGGCAACAACAACAGTAACCGCAGACAAAGGTAAAACAAACGAAAAATCGGCTAGCAAAACAATGTCAGCTAATGCTTCCGAAAGAAAAAAAGTCCAAGCCAAAACTGGCGCGGCAAAAGATCTGACCGAATTATTCGAAGACGGCTTGAAAGATATTTATTGGGCTGAAAAAGCATTGACAAAAGCACTTCCGAAGATGGAAAAAAATGCGAGCTCAGAACAGTTAAAATCGGCAATTTCCAAACATTTGACGGACACTGAAACACATGTAGACCGTCTAGAACAATGTTTTGAATTTATAGGTGTGAAAGCTAAAGCTGAAAAATGTGAAGCGATGGCGGGCTTAGTGGAAGAGGCTGAAAGTCTTATGAAGGAAACAGAAGCCGGAGCCGTCAGAGATGCAGCGATTATAGCGGCGGCACAGAAGGTAGAACATTATGAAATTGCTACTTATGGTACATTGGCCGCATTCGCCAAAGTGCTCGAACACAAGGATGCGCTGAAACTTTTACTTGAAACTTTAAGCGAGGAGAAGAAGTGCGATGAGGATTTAAGTGCTTTGGCAGATACAAATCTCAATTCGAAGGCTGAATAAGTGCAATTGAGTAGCGAACAATCAAAAATTTTTAAAATTAAAACCGTTGAATTATGACTTTAACTACAGGAAACGAAGGTGAAATCACCAAAAAAATAGAAAATCAAACATCCAAAGTGCCATCGACCGTGTTTTTAGGAGCCGCTTTGTTGGCAATGGGGGTATCTGCGGCGTTTAAATGCATGTCGAATGATAAAAACGCCTTATTTATAGGCCAATGGGCCGCTCCATTCCTCTTGCTGGGCATCTATAATAAGATTGTGAAAACTGAAGGACATGATTAACCGTGTTTTGATAAAAGGCTCAATTCTCATTGGGCCTTTCATAATTTGGAATTTTAATCGAAATTGTCAGTTCTTTCATCATCTGGACGGTCCTGTTTACCTTTCCGCTCCTTCATTTTAGAAGCGTGGTTTTCCTTTGCTGCATCTATAGAATGGGTGCAGGTGATATCACTTTCCTGAAGAGCTAATTTGGCAATGTGTGCATAAAATTTGGCCAACTGATCCAACTCTTCCTCACTTAAGTCCTCTAGGCTGACCATTCGGTTGCTAGTTCCCTTGTGCGAAGCAATAAGTTCATTGAGTTTTAAATGAACTGCTTTTGAATCCTTATTTTGTGATTTTTGAATAAGAAATACCATTAAAAAGGTAACAATGGTAGTTCCTGTATTAATCACCAATTGCCAGGTTTCAGAATAATTAAATATGGGGCCGCTGATTGCCCAGATAATAACTGTGGAAGTTGCAATAACAAATGCCGTAGAGCTGCCGGTCGCATGGGTTGCCCAGTCTGAAAATCGTTCAAATAAGTTCTTCTTCTTTTTCATAGCTAAACTTTAATTTCTATAGAGACCTGACTAC
>NZ_DIIM01000004.1:170694-171572 GCF_002420705.1 Sphingobacterium sp. UBA5670 | reverse complement strand
TCCAGATTTGTTTTCACAAATAATTTATCGTCTGATATGTTAGTCTTTTTTATTTTTTTCGCTATTGAATTAAAATTGCATACAATTTTGCAGGGCTACCGTATTTGCGACTTGTATTGACTTGGCGTTACCCCTTTGATCGATTTGAAAATTTTGTTGAAGTTCGAAAGACTGTTGAAGCCACAGGCATAAGCGATATGGGTGATCTGATGCTTGTTTTCTACAATCAACCGGCAAGATTCGCTGATGCGAACCTCATTGACAAATTGGACGAATGTTTTCTGTGTGCGGGATTTGAAATAACGGCAAAAAGAGTGTTTTGACATATTAGACAGCTTCGCAACTTGATCTAATTGAATTTCGCCCGTATAGTTGTTAAATACAAATTTAAAGATGCTGTCAATTTTACTGTTGTCAACAGGACTATAATTATGGGTGTATCCGGCACTGGAAAGGTAATCAAACTCTGCTGAGGATAGCATCAACTCCATAATCTCCAATAGTAAAATAGTTTTTTTAAAGCCATAGTCTAGCTTTACAATTTCTTTTAACTTTTGTTTCAATTGTTCCTTTGTAGCGCCGCGGAACAGGAGGCCTCTTTTGGATGCTAAAAAAAAGGCTTCGATTTTGTTTGTCTGAAAAAACTGTCCCAATAATTTAATCATCAATTTAGGCTCTATATACAGTGCCAGGGAACGTGATGCCTTTGTTTCCGCTAAAGCAGTGTCTGGGCAGTTCATATTGTTATTGTGCCATACATGTGGGAGGTCCGGTCCCACAAACGTCAATTCATCGGAAGCAAAGTTGCTGATATTATCACCTATAATTCGCTTCCCTTCACTTTCTACAATATAAGTCATCTGACAGGCGCTATGAAA
>NZ_DIIM01000004.1:119116-170552 GCF_002420705.1 Sphingobacterium sp. UBA5670 | reverse complement strand
CTCCTTGGAAGTAGAGGCATCTGACAGGCGCTATGAAAATGGAACTCCGTTGAAAAGAAAGGGCGTTGCACATCTTTTGTCGCAAATGTCGTAATTTCTGCACCTTCCAGAATTTTTGCAAAAACAGGTTTCATGCGTTTGGTTATTTTAATTAAGAGTAAGCAATATAGCTTATTTTGACCTAAAAATCAAAGAATACACGCAAAGCTGTTAATATAGTGGGAGAAATGGGCAATCTAGCAGTAGTCATAAAGCTGTTCTGAGCGTAATTTAGCATAACTAAATAAGAACGCTTAGAACTTATGTCTCCTAAATTATATCCCTATATCTTCACGATTGTTTTCGTCGTAATGTGTGCGACAGCCTTTCGATCGGTAGAAAAAAATCCGCGGGTAACTCGCTATGCATCTATAACAGGATTAAAAGCTGAGAAAGTAGCTTATTATAAAAATCTTCATGCAGAAGCTTGGCCTGCGGTACTTCGCAAAATTAAAGCATGCCATATTCGCAATTATTCAATTTTTTTGAAAGAGGTAGACGGTAAATTTTTTCTTTTCAGCTATTTCGAATATGTAGGTCGGGATTTTAAACTTGATATGCAAAAGATGGCCGATGATCCGGAAACACAGCGCTGGTGGAAAGAGACCGATCCTTGTCAGCTGCCCCTGCCAGACGCTCAGGAAAAAGGAGAGATATGGTCGGCTATGGACGAGGTATTTCATGTGGACTAGTGTAAGCGAATGAATTCTGTCATTAACAAAACAATATAACCATGAATAAAAAACTATTGTTCAGTTTGGTGCTTGCTGCATGGGGAACAACACTCCGTGCCCAGATAAAGACTATTGTGCCGGTTCCATCCAAGGAACCTAATGCCTATCAGCGGAAACAAATCAACCGAAAATATGGTATGTTCGTTCATTTTGGCATGAATACATTTCATGATCAGGAGTGGACTGATGGGTCTAAACCCGCTAGCTCATACGCACCATCTTCCATTGATGTTAAACAATGGGTATCGACGGCAAAGGCTGCGGGGATGAAGTATATGATCTTGGTAACGAAACATCATGAAGGTTTTTGTTTATGGGATAGTAAGTATACTAATTACGATGTGGCAAGTTCGTCAAACACGACAAATGTCGTGCAAGAGCTGGCTAAAGAATGTGCCAAACAGGGGATTCGTCTTGGTTTGTATTATTCCTTATGGGACCGAAAGCAGAACCCCAAGGTAAAAGACAAGTCTGAAGATGCAGCATATAATCAATATATGTTGAACCAACTCAATGAGCTGGTGGATATCACCAAGAAGTATACAGACATCGTCGAACTTTGGCTGGATGGCGGCTGGGAAAAAGAAAATTACAGATGGCCGGTGCAGGAGATCTACAGTTTAATCAAGAAAAAGGTTCCTGGATGTCAAGTGGGTATAAACTGGAGTATTGGAGCTCCTGAGAATACAGACAAACATATTGTCCTGCCAAAGGACCAGCAAAACTATTTTCCAATACGCTATTTTCCGAGCGATTTTAGGCTGGGCGATCCTTATCTTCCGGCAGATCCCGACCCTAAACTTTTCATGGCGCAAGGAAATAGCTATTACATGCCTTTTGAGACAACGGTAGTGCTCGGAGAGCGCTGGTTTTATAATACCACGGATAAGAAATATAAAACGCTGGAAGAACTGGAGGCGATCTATCAAACCGCAACAGCACAGGACAATATTCTGATCTTAAACGTCGGTCCCAATCGGATGGGACGCATAAAAGATTCGGATGTTGACATGTTGCTCAAATTAAAGGAAAAATTAAAGTTATAGTTCAAAATAAAGTAACCTAAACATTAAAAATAAGTACGTTAAGATTTATGATAAAGACGTTTGATATTCAGGATCGGAGATTTCCTTTGGCTAAAGGTGCGGGCAGCGATGCAATACACAAGGACCCGGTCTATTCTTATGCTGTAACACGATTGGTAGATGATAAGGGGCGCGTAGGCACAGGTCTGGCTTTTACGCTGGGTGCAGGAAATGAATTGGTCTGTCGCGCCGCAGCTTTTTATGCCGAGCGGTTGAAAGGTATTCCAATTGAGGATCTGATGGCAGATTTTGGTAATTTGTTTAATAAGTTGAGTAACGAACAGCAATTTCGTTGGCTGGGTCCCCACAAAGGAATTGTTCATTTGGCCTTAGCTTCGGTAACAAATGCGTGTTTTGATCTTTGGGCTAAAACGAGAGGGGTTCCGCTGTGGAAGCTGTTGACAGATCTCAGCGCCGAAGAGATTGTCAATACGCTGGATCTTTCCTATTTGGAAGATGAGTTTACAAAGGCAGAGGCCATCAGCTTGCTGGAGTCAAATATCTCAACGTCTTCTGAAAGAATTGGGGTTATTGAAAGGGGATATGCTGGCTACGATACGTCGGTAGGCTGGTTTAACTATTCAGATGAAAAAGTGCGGGACAATTGTAGGCGTGCTATCGACAATGGTTTTTCCGCAATGAAACTCAAAGTGGGTAGCGAAGATCCATTGCGCGATATCCGTCGCGCACATATCGTACGGGAGGTTGCCGGCGATGAAGCTAAAGTGATGCTGGATGCAAATCAACAATGGACCCTTCCGCAGGCGCTTTCCATCTGTCAAGAGCTGAAAGAGATGAACCCTTTTTGGGTAGAGGAGCCGACACATCCAGACGACATTGTTGGCCATAAGATATTGGCCGAGCGCATTGCGCCGATTAAAGTGGCTATGGGGGAGCATGTACCGAACCGCATACTGTTTAAAAATTATCTTCAAATGGATGCCACAGGATTTGTACAGGTGGATGCCGTTCGAGTCGGTGGCGTGAGCGAGTTTATTTCAGTGAGTTTACTTGCTCGAAAATATCATATTCCCGTTGTACCCCATGTCGGTGACATGGGACAGCTGCATCAGCATCTTGTTTTGTTTAACCACATCAGCCTTGGGCATGAGGCCTTGTTTTTAGAGCATATTCCGCATTTAAAGTCTCATTTTGTACATCCCGTATCAATAGCGAATGGAGTTTACCGTACCCCCATGGATGTGGGAAGCAGTTGTGATTTGTTATAAGTTGACGTTATGTTAGGAAATTTAGATTTAGGTATCGCCATTTTTTATATACTGTTGATTTTGGTTGTCGGCGTATTGGCTGGATCGGGACGATTTAAGAAAGTGAAGGAAAAAAGCGCTGAAGGGTATTTTTTGGCCGGAAAGACACTCCGGTGGCCGGCCATTGGGCTGGCGCTGTTTGCGACCAATATCTCAACGGTGCATCTAGTCAGTCTTGCGCAAAGCGGTTTTGATACAGGTCTGCTTAATGGCAACTTTGAATGGATGGCTGCCTTTACCCTGGTTTTACTGGCCTTGTTTTTTGTTCCGTTTTATCTTAAATCGGGTGTTGCCACCTTGCCCGACTTTCTGGAACGACGCTATGACCGCGCCAGCCGGGATTGGCTCACGTTTATCTCCATTCTATCGGCAATTGTTATTCATATTGCTTTTTCGATGTTGGCCGGCGGAATTGTACTGCGTACGCTTTTTGGATTCAATATGTATCTGAGTATTACAGTGATCTGTATGATTACCGGAATATATACAATATTGGGCGGATTGCGTGCCGTTGTTGTGACGGAATCTATTCAGACGATTGTATTGCTGGCAGGGGCTTTTATTATCAGTTTTGCTGCTTTTGACAAGATGGGCGGATGGCTGCCAATGAAAGCTGAACTGTCAAAGGGGAATGCTTTGGATCGTCTATCGATGCTCCGCAGCGGCAGCGATGGAAGCGGAATGCCTTGGTATGCGGTATTATTTGGCTATCCGATTCTGGGCATTTGGTACTGGTGTGCCGATCAGACGATCGTGCAGCGTGTTTTGGGGGCGAAAGATGAAAATCACGGGCGTGTGGGGGCTCTTTTTTGTGGCTTCCTGAAAATTTTGCCTGTTTTTATATTTGTGCTTCCCGGTCTATTTGCGTATACCTTGTTTAAAACAGGGCAGTTGGATTTAAGCAGTCTGGGGGTGGATAGTCAGGGACATGTCAATTCAAAGGGTATCTATACCTTAATGATTACACAGCTGCTGCCTTCGGGATTGATCGGTGTATTGGTTGCAGCGCTTTTATCGGGTTTAATGAGTCAGATATCGGGTGCCTTAAACTCCATCTCGACCATGGTAAGCTACGATATTTTCAAACAGCGGCGGCCTGCCGCTTCCGATAAGCAATTGATCCGCATCGGGAAAATTGCCGCAGTCATTGCGATGGGCTTTTCCTTAGCACTTTTGCCGTTGTTGGATCGCTATGAGAGCATTTTTAATGGCATAAATGATGTAATTGCACATATTGCTCCACCCATAACCTGTGTATTTCTTTTAGGTGTCTTTTGGAAAGGAGCTTCAGCAATATCCGCGAAACTGACCTTATGGATCGGATCTGTTCTGGGGATTGCTGTATTTGTACTGAATAAACTAATGCCGGATTCCTGGATAGGCCAGACTCCTTTCATGATGATGGCTTTTTATTTGTTTTTGGTCTGTATGATACTTCAGGTATTGTTCTCGTATGTGTATCCCGTGCAGCATACCGTGCAAAGTCGGGATTTGTACTGGAAGAACCCCATGGATCCGCTTCGGGGTAAAGCTTGGCCTGGTATGGGAAATTACCGTATTTTGTCGGCATTGCTGCTCGCTATTGTCGTGATTTTATATGTAATTTTCAACTGATTTTTTAAATGTTCCGATTCTTTGGAACTTGATGCTAAAGACAAGAATAATAGAACGTGAAAACCTTAGAAGATAAAATTATATTGATCACCGGCGGAAGTGCCGGAATCGGTTTAGAATGTGTAAAAGCCTATGTTAAGGCAGGGGCGAAGGTGGCCTTTATTGGCATCGATCAAGTGTCGGTTGGTGAAGTGAGCGAATTGATCGGTAGGCCGCATATCGGAATCTGTGCGGATGTGACGCAGGCTCGAGAGGTTGATCTGGCGATTCAGCAGACTGTTGCTATCTTCGGCCGGATAGATGCAATCCATAATAATGCTGGTCTGGCGAGTCCATCAAAGCCTTTGCATGAAACAACAGACGATGAATGGCACAGGTTGCTGGACACCAACATGAAGAGTATCCTATTGACCACGAGATATGGCTATCCCTATTTAAAAGAGTCGGGCGGCTGCATTCTAAACACCAGCAGTTTAGTAGGGGATATTGGTCAGGAAAATCACGCAGCCTATGCAGCTACGAAGGGTGCTGTCAACGCACTCACAAAATCAATGGCGATAGACTATGCTGCTGTCGGTATTCGTGTTAATTCGGTTATGCCAGCTGCTGTTATGACACCTATGCTCAACAAATGGACACTGGAGCAGCCTCGGCCGGCGCAGGTTTTTGATTTTTTGAAAGATATTCATTTACTGGGTTATTGTCCCGAAGGCGACGTGATCGCTGATGCCTGTGTGTTTTTACTGTCTAGCCAAGCACGTTTTATCACCGGTGTAAATTTACCCGTAAGTGGTGGTGCAGAATTGGGGTACCGCAGAAATATCTAGTAGATTTTTTATATTCGTTATAATTATCTTGCATTTAAAAAGCAATTTTTCTAAGTTTGGCGCGCAGTTAATAACTGTTTATAAATAATACATCAATCATGAGCCAGAAATTTATATACAATACAGGTTATCCTTCTGTTGAAGATCTAAAGATTAAAGCGAAGAAAAGGATTCCACGATTTGCATTTGATTATTTGACCGGAGGGGCAAATGAAGAACTGAATCTCGCCAGAAACGAGAACGATTTTGATAACATTCTGTTGAAGCCCCAATATTTGCTTGCCAGTGAAGAAATAGACCTTTCTGTTGAATTATTCGGCCGTCGTTATAGCGCACCTTTTGGTGTTTCACCTATTGGACTTCAGGGATTGATGTGGCCGAATGCACCGGAGATTCTAGCCAAAGCGGCAGCAAAGAATGATATTCCCTATATTTTGAGCACCGTTTCAACGAGCAGTATCGAACGTATCGCCGAAGTATCCGATGGCAAGGCATGGTTTCAGCTGTATCATCCGACGGAAAATAGACTGCGCGATGATATTATAAAACGTTTGCAGACTGTTGAATGTCCTGTATTGGTCGTATTGGTTGATGTTCCTGCTTTTGGACTTCGCTATCGTGAAATAAAAAGTGGATTGTCCATGCCGCCCAAGATGAGTATAGCCAATATCTTGCAAACCTTTGTCTGCCCGACTTGGGGAATCGAAACATTAAGACATGGAATTCCTTCTTTTGCGACATTGAAGCCCTATATGGAAAAAGGACTTGATTTGGCGCAGCTGGGACAGTTTATGAACAGAACATTTACTGGTAAAGTGGATGTTGAAAAAATTAAAGCTATTCGGGATCTGTGGAAAGGTCCTTTGGTGCTTAAGGGGATTGCTACCGATGAAGATATGCAGGCTTCCATCGCTTTAGGCGTTGATGGAGTAATTGTATCAAATCATGGCGGAAGACAGCTCGACGCAAGTGAATCTTCGATCAATTCATTGATCCGTTTAGCGAGCAACCCAGCCTATAAAAGTAAGATAAAAATCATGTTAGACGGTGGTATCCGTTCGGGGGTTGATTTGGCGCGCGCCCATGCTGTTGGATCAGATTTTAATTTTATGGGAAGACCATTTATGTATGGTGTGGGAGCTTTAGGAAATGAAGGCGGGGAGCATACCATCAATATGTTCAAGACGCATTTGTATCAAGTTATGAAACAATTAAGCCTTTCAAAGATCGAGGACTTTCCCGAACGTCTACAGGCTATTCTGTAACAGCTATTGCGGGTTCAATTTTTGATCCGCTGTTGTCGGTGGGAAATGAGCCTATGATAAAAAAAAGAAAGCCACCTTTGATATCAAAGGTGGCTTTCTTTTTTGTCCACTATTGGAAATGGTCTACCAGTCGATGTTTCTGTTGTCTGTGGAACCTGTTTCCCATTGTTCGCTGACCTTGCCGCTGTTGGCATCTTCGGGTCTTGCGCATGCGGAACCCGCAGCAATACCTTGCTCAAGTTCGATCATAGTCGTGTTGACTTTTGGGGCGATGTATGCTAATTTCTTTTCCATAATATTTTTTTATGCTTGCTGATTTACGCTTACTGAATTTTGTGTCGTTATTCTCGGCAAATTTTAGTTTTTCTGATTATTGATCTATTTATTATTTACAAGGGATTTTCTTCTTTCCTGCCCCTACGCCTTTAATAATTGTACGTCCATCAACGAGCTGGGTTACTTTTACGACGTTACTTTGTGTTGCACTCCAAGGGAAGGTGTTGAAGCTGTTTCCATTAAATAGTTTAAGTTCATATAAAGGGCCGCCAGATGTTTTGCTACCAAACAAAGTGACTTGTCCAGTTCGGCTGATCACCACCTTAACTAATGGGGCGCTGCTTGTACCTTTCATGTTGTAAACCTCATCGATTTTTTTGCCGGTTTCGATATTGTTACCAGCATATTTGCTGCCGTCTGAAAACTGAACATTCTGTGTAGAAGCAACTGCATTGGATTGAAATTGAAGCTCCTGTTTAGCTAGTTTCACACCATTAACTTCCATATTGAACGCATTGTCCAGTTCGGTAATGTCGAAGACAAAACCATAGTCTGCTGCTGGAGCAGTGAAGCTTCTGTCGATAGCAGTTCCATTTGGATAGAATTTACCATCTTTCATGATGCCTATTTTGCCATTTGACGTTGTTGCTGGGTAGCTCCAGTTTAAGCCATCACTGGTTACATCTTGTGTACAGGTTCTGAAGTTAAGTTTCAGGTCATATTTTTGTCCAGGATTGATCTTTACATTTGGAATGGTGATGTTCGTTTTGGTTTCATCATCAATGGTGAGACTGCTAAGCATCAATGTTCCGTTGCTGGTTGTCGGGTGGATCAATAAGGACGGATTGCTGATCAAGGTACGTAGACCATTGCCTAAAGCCGGAAATTGCGTAGTGACCCCAGCATTGTTCAAACCGTTGTATGTTAGCGTTTCATCCGAGAATTTTAAATTTGCGCTACTGTGACTAGGTTTAAGTACGGCAGTTCCGATTTGAGTGATCGCTCCGGTCATACTTGGGTCCATTGTCAATGTCGTTGTGATCTGGCTAAATCTGTGCTTTAATACAACATTCAAGTTGTTCACACCATTTTTTAGGGTCAAAGTACCAGTGTAATACATTAAGTCGCCGCTTATATTATTTAAGCTTGCTGTGGATAAAGTATTTTGATTGTTAATGCTCGGTAAAGCTGTTGTGCTATTGATAGAATAAGCAATAAAGGTGTAGGACTTTCCAGCATCAAGAACAATACCTGCAGCAGTAGCTTCCTCGCCATAGTTATACGTCTTTTCTGTTACGTAGGCTCCTTGGCTGTCATAAACAACAACTTTATACTTGACGTTTTTGTCCAATGGCTTCTCTACGGTTTGAGCAGTTGCTAGTTTGGGATTGGATGAGGCAACCAGGCTTTTTGTGACAGCTGAACTGTTTGTTAGAACAACGTCAATGGAGCCTCCGTTTTCCATTGGTATGGTCATTTCCTGTACATCTGGTGCACTGCTTGATGCATGTGAGGTGCCAGCAGAGGCTTGCTTTTGAACCGCAGCATTGTCGGATTCATTGTAGGCTTCTACGCCTGATAGATTGATTTTAACGACAGTTTCTCCTGTTAATGGGGTGCTCTCTCCGCTTTTGTTACATGAGTAGAGACTAAGTGCGAAGGCACTACAGCCTAGCATGAACAGGTTTGTCAGTCGGCGATGGGGAATTAGATTCATGTTAATTGACATTTTGTTTTGTTATTGATTTTGTTGTTGATTCTTGTTCTAAACTATACTTGCAGTAGTATGCCGATTTGTATTTGAAAAATGGTATACCATTGCTTTTTTATTGCTGTGGTTTTTTATCGATGCAATTATATAAATAGCATATCACTTAACATTGTGTGTTTATGTTATCTTATTTTTCTTGTAGAGAAATATCTACAATGTTGCCATTTCTCATTTTAATGTTGTTTAAACACGTTTTAGCCGGTTTTTCTGTTAATTACAATTCGTTTTATTTGAACAATAATGTATTAATAGTTAATTGATGTGTTGACAGATTGCTTGTGTAGGATTGTGCGTTTTTATGTGGTTTAGGGATTGAAAAAGGTAGTCGGTTGAACGCAGCTGTTCGATTATTTTTAGGAAGAACAGGAGATGATGTTAAGCAATAGATTTCTGAGACTAAGCGGAGATTTTAATTTATTTTTTTTAGATTTGTGTATTCATGAGATTAATTGTTTTCATATTGATAGCATATATTATGGGACTTTCTTTTGTTCCCTGCAGCGATTCTTCCAATCGCTGTGACGAGACTGCTATGGAAACACAATTAAACCAAGCGCATAACCATAGTGATGATGCATCAGATGCCTGTTCTATTTTCTGCTATTGCAATTGTTGTAGTGGAAATATAACCGTTTATGCGTATCAAATTCCGCAAATAGATGGCGTCCCGGTATCAATTTATTTTGACAATCGTAAACCTGTCCTTAACACAGCGATTGTTTCCAGTTATTTTGGAAGCATCTGGCAGCCGCCAAAAGTGAATGCTTAATTTTTCGTAAAAATTCTAGAAACAAATCTGAAGAGCATGCTATGCTGTCTTTATTCAGCTTTGTGCTCGGAATATGCTTGTTGTATTGTATTACGACAAGAGATGAGCTATTCTAACGAGCTATTAATTAAGCATTAATCACGTATAATTGTGTTAGATCATATTATAAAATTTAGCATTAAGAACAAGATCGTTATCGGTTTAATGACCTTGTTGCTTATCATTTGGGGGGCATGGAGTGCGACGAAACTGCCAATAGATGCCGTACCCGATATTACCAATAATCAAGTCCAGATCTTTACCTCCTGCCCAACGCTAGCCGGACAGGAAGTCGAACAATTGGTTACATTTCCAATTGAACAAAGCATTGCCACTGTACCCAAAATTGAGGAGATCAGGAGTATTTCACGCTTTGGACTTTCCGTTATTACCGTTGTTTTTGAGGACGATGTGGATATTTACTTTGCCCGTCAGCTGATCGGCGAACGCTTAAAAGAAGCAGTGGATCAAATTCCATCAGGTATTGGGAAGCCTGAACTGGCGCCGGTAAGTACCGGACTGGGAGAAGTGTATCAATATATTATCCATCCCAAAAAGGGAAGCGAAAAGAAATACAATGCAAAGGATCTGCGGACCATGCAAGACTGGATTGTGGCCCGTCAGCTTTATGGAACACCCGGGATTGCAGAGGTCAATAGTTTCGGTGGTGAGCTGAAACAATATGAAGTAGCAGTTGATCCCAATAGGCTTAAAGCAATGAATATCACAATTCCAGAGCTATTTACAGCTTTGGAGAAAAATAATCAGAATACAGGTGGTGCCTATATCGATAAAAAACCGAATGCATATTTTATCCGGGGAATTGGGCTGGCGACCTCATTGGAAGATGTCAGAAATATTGCTATTCGAAAATCAGGATCTATACCGATTTATGTAAAAGACGTTGCGGATGTGCGTTTTGGTCATGCTGTGCGCTATGGAGCCTTGACCTACAATGGCGAGGTCGATGCAGTAGGGGGTGTCGTTATGATGCTAAAGGGGGAAAATAGTAATGAGGTGGTCAATCGCGTGAAAGAAAAACTACCCACCATTCAAAAGTCTTTACCAGATGATGTTGTCATAGAGCCCTATTTGGATCGGACGGATCTGGTTGGGCGTGCGATCAGTACTGTTGAAAAAAACCTGATTGAAGGCGCACTTATCGTGATATTCGTGCTGGTGTTATTTCTTGGAAACTTACGGGCAGGTCTTATCGTTGCTTCGGCGATTCCACTGGCGCTACTGTTTGCACTTGGGCTGATGAACGTCTTCGGCGTAAGTGCCAATTTAATGAGTTTGGGAGCGATAGACTTCGGTTTGATTGTCGACGGAGCCGTTATTGTGGTGGAAGCCACATTGCACCATTTAGGCTTACGAAAGTCAACCGAAAAATTGACTCAGGCTGAAATGGATCAGGAGGTATTCGAGTCTGCTTCAAAGATTCGTACCAGTGCAGCTTTTGGGGAGATTATTATTCTTATTGTCTATATTCCAATTTTAACATTGGTGGGTGTTGAAGGGAAAATGTTTCGTCCAATGGCACAAACAGTTGGATTTGCCATTTTCGGCGCATTGATTCTCTCGTTAACCTATATTCCTATGATGTGCGCTTTGTTCCTGCCGAAAAAACAAAGCGAGAAGAAAACCTTAAGTGACCGGATGATTGCGGGGCTGCAGCGTATTTATGAGCCTTTATTACAAAAAGCCATTCGGTTTAAATACCTAATCGTGAGTTTAACTGTTGCCATTTTTGCATTGTCGGCTTTCTTTTTTAAGCATATGGGTGGCGAGTTTATTCCACAATTGCAGGAAGGTGATTATGCGTTCCATTGTATACTTCCGCAGGGAAGCTCGCTTTCGCAAAGTATTGAAACCTCTATGCAGGCTTCCCGGATTATCAAAGAGTTTGATGAAGTGAAGATGGTTGTCGGTAAAACAGGCGCAGCTGAGGTGCCGACAGATCCTATGCCACCGGAAGCGACAGATATTATGGTTGTACTGAAGCCTCAAAAAGAATGGAAGTCGGGGCGTTCTTATGAAGAACTGGGTAGCGCTATTCTTGAAAAATTAGAGGTAATTCCTGGTGTCTTTTTCGAAAAGAATCAACCTATTCAGATGCGTTTCAATGAGTTGATGACGGGTATCCGCCAGGATGTGGCTGTAAAGATCTTTGGCGAAAATATAGATTCATTAGCTGCGTATGCCAATGTGGTGGCGGCTCAGATTCAATCCGTTCAAGGAGCAACATCGCCCCAGGTTGAACGTGTATCCGGTCTTCCTCAAATCAATATCGTTTATGACCGTACACGGATTGCGAATTATGGATTGACTATTCAGGACGTTAATGATGTGGTGAGTACCGCCTTTGCCGGTCGAAGTACGGGACAGATCTATGAAAATGAACGTCGCTTTGATCTGGTCGTCAGGTTAGATACAACCCACCGAAACAGTATTGATGATGTACGTAATCTGATGATTCCTACAGATACAGGTACGCAGATTCCTCTTTCTCAGGTTGCTGCCATTGATTATAAATTGGGACCGGCCCAAATCAGCCGTGAAGCTGGTAAACGAAGAATTGTGATTGGATTTAATGTGGCAGGGCGTGATGTTCAAACCGTCGTAAAAGATATCCAACAACAATTGGCGGCAAATGTAAAACTTCCTGCGGGTTATTATTTCACTTATGGGGGGCAGTTTGAGAATTTGCAAAAAGCGAGTTCACGCCTGTTGATTGCTGTGCCAGTTTCCTTATTGCTTATTTTTATGTTGTTGTATTTCACGTTCCATTCCTTTAAGCAGGCGACGCTAATTTTTACCGCAATTCCAATGAGTGCTATCGGGGGAGTATTTGCATTGATGTTGCGGGGCATGCCTTTCAGTATTAGTGCCGGTATCGGCTTTATTGCCTTATTTGGCGTGGCGGTACTTAATGGTATTGTTCTGATCGGTACTTTCAATCAGTTGAAAAAAGAGGGGGTCGATGATATTTTTCAACGCGTTAAAGAGGGTACTTTGACTCGTTTACGTCCTGTATTAATGACAGCGACCGTGGCCTCACTGGGCTTTTTACCGATGGCAATAAGTACAAGTGCCGGCGCTGAAGTTCAGAAACCTTTGGCAACAGTAGTTATTGGCGGATTGATAACGGCAACTTTCCTGACCTTGTTTGTGCTGCCGTTATTGTATATAATTTTTAATTCTAAATGGAATATGAAACGAAGTAGCGGTGCTAAGACCTTTGTTACAGTGCTTGTTTTCCTATTTATGACCTTGGGATCTCAGGTGTTTGGCCAAGAGCGCATTTCTGTTACAGAAGCTGTGGAAACTGCGTTAAAGAGTAATCGGCAGTTTCAGATCAATCAGGCGGAGATCGCGGGTGCCGGTTTTAATGTTAAAACGGCGACCGAAATCCCCAAGACCGGGATCTTTGCAGAAAATGAAGACTATCGTCCATCGGATAAGGCCGGCTTATTGAAAATTGGTATAACGCAAAGTATTGCCTGGCCCGGGCTCTACGCAGCGCGTAAGGAGTATTTTAAACAGCAACTAAAATATGCGAATCTAAATACGGATGTATTGAAAACTGCGATTACGAAAGATGTAAGGACGGCCTATTTTCAGCTTTGGTATCTTCAGGATCGCCAAAAACTATATATGGAGCTAGATAGTATCTATACGGCCATGTTTAAGGCAACAGAATTACGTTTTAGAACTGGTGATGTGGCTGCGCTGGATAAGATCGCCGCAGAAGCAAAATTAAAAGAGCTTCAGGCTCAATTGGTTCAAAACAAGAAGGATATCGTTATTCAGCAGCAACAATTGATGATGTTGTTGGATCGTAATGAGTGGATGCTTCCATTGGATCAGTCCTTGGAGAAGATTGTCGTGAACGCCAGCCCATCTGAAGAACTAACGCATCCTTTACTTGTTTTACAGCAGCAAAATGTAAATATCGCTTCGTCGAATATCAACGTTCAGAAAAATACTAATAAGCCGGAGTTCTCGGGTCGATTTTTCTCTCAACGTGTTTGGGGAGCCAAAGATCCGTTATCGGGATTTTCTGTCTCCGCATCTTTCCCCGTCTTTAGCCTGGGCGCGTATAAAAGTAAAGTGAAGGCTGCCAATGCTGAAATGGAAGTTCAACAGCGAAAGTTGGAATATGATACGCAGGTATTCCAGACAAATAAAGGGAACGCACTTGCAGAGATTGACAAGAATAGTGCATTACTGCAATTTTACGAGTCTTCGGGTTTAAAACAAGCGGATGCGATCATTAAAGCAGCTAGTTTGGGTTATCGAACGGGGGAGATCAATTTTGCTGAATTAAGTCAATTTTTAAGTCAGGCCATTGGGATTCGCCAGAATTATCTGGAAGTACTCAATCAGTATAATCAGTCTGCAATTCAATATAATTACTTCAATAACAAATAAGTCAACAATGAAAGTTTTCATAAAGATATTTATCGTATGTATCGCCGTTACTGTTTTTTACGGTTGCGGTTCTAATGAGTCGGAGCGTAAAGGTCAACCAGCGGGAAAGGAAGAGCCTAAAGCCGAAGAGGGGCATGAGGAAGGGCCGGTTACCGTAGCCGCCCTGAGTGCTGCACAAATAAAAGCTGTGGGCATTGTTTTTGGAGGTATTGAAGAGAAGGAACTCACTGCTACAATTAAGGCCAATGGACTTTTGAGTGTACCCAATAACAATAAAGCGAATGCAACGGCGCTTTATGGTGGTGTTGTAAAGACCTTGAATGTACAGTTGGGAGACAATGTGCGTAAGGGGCAGGTGATCGCTACGATTATCAACCCCCAGTTTGTACAGTTGCAGGAGGAATACGTTTCCCTCGCAAGCAAAATTACTCTGGCTGAACAAGAAATGGCAAGGCAACAGGAATTGAATGAGGGCAATGCCGGCGCACGGAAAAATCTGCAGGCCGCAACAGCAGACTTCAACAGTTTACGGGCTCGAAAGGCTTCCTTGCAGCAACAGATCCAATTGATGGGCATTAATCCCAATAGTGTGAATCTTTCCAATATGCGCACTTCATTGACCGTGACAAGCCCTATCAATGGAACCGTGAGTAGTGTTTTTGCGAAAATAGGGAGTTATGTGGATGTCTCTTCGCCGGTGATCGAGATTGTTGACAATAGCCTCCTGCACTTAGATCTGCAGGTGTTTGAAAAGGATCTACCCTTGGTTAAAGTGGGGCAACTCATCAACTTCCAATTGACAAACAACCCAGACAAAACTTATACTGCTAAAGTTTTTACGATTGGATCTTCCTTTGAAAATGACAGCAAGACCATCGCTGTACACAGTACGGTGGTAGGCAGCAAAGTGGGCTTGATTGATGGAATGAACATTACGGGGATGATCGGTATCAATAATGTGCGGACTCCAGCTGTTCCGAATGACGCCATTGTGGAGGCCGACGGCAAGTATTATATTTTTGTGGAGACAGACAAGAAACCTGAGGAGCATGAAGAAGGGCACGACGATCACGGGCATGCGCACGACGAAGGTGAAGCAAAACATGCACACAGCAATGAGAAGGAAGCCGGTAAGCATGTAGAAGAACAGGCCAAGAACATCAATTTTGAAAAAATTGAGATTCAAAAAGGCGTGTCTGCCTTGGGGTTTACGGCGATTATCCCGGTTACAGAGGTGCCGGCCGGGACAAAAATTGTTGTGAAGGGTGCTTTTTTTATCAATGCCAAAATGAGCAATACAGGTGGACACGAACATTAATTGACAGCATTTGTTAACATAATCAAAGCAAGTTATGGAACATAAACATCGTTATGATGCACAAGGCAGACAGCTTTGTTGTACACAGACAGAAAAAATATATAACCAGGCCGGAGCTGAGGACCTTATTGGGGAAGCTCCGGCTTCCAGTCCCGGTCATGATCATAGTGCTGATGAGGACGGTCACGATCACTCGACAGCGGGGGCTAATCAGGGGCAGCTGTTTCTACCTGCGCTTATTTCTTTTGTCTTGCTCATTGCTGCAATAGCCATGGATAATTGGATTGCGCAATCGTGGTTTAAGGATTGGGTTCGTACAAGCTGGTACATATTATCCTATCTGCCAGTAGGGCTTCCTGTCATCAGAGACGCATTAAAGAGTATAGCCAAAGGGGAAATCTTTTCGGAGTTTTTGCTAATGAGTATTGCTACCCTAGGAGCTTTTGGAATCAAAGAGTACCCAGAGGCTGTAGCGGTGATGTTATTTTACGCCGTAGGAGAGGTTTTTCAGACCTTGGCGGTGAGTCGGGCAAAAAGTAATATTAAGGCATTGCTGGATCAGCGTCCGGATGAAGTGACCATTTTGGAGAATGGAAAGAGCAAAGTGATCAAAGCTGCCGATGCAGGTATAGGAGCAATAATTCAGCTGAAACCTGGAGAAAAGCTTGGGCTGGATGGTGAATTGCTGTCTGAACAAGGTGCATTTAATACAGCCGCGCTGACTGGCGAGAGCAAGCCAGATACAAAGATGAAGGGTGATGTTGTACTGGCCGGAATGATCAATATGAATACCGTGAGTCTAATTCGGGTGACAACCGCTTATCAAGATAGCAAGCTGAGTAAGATCCTTGAACTTGTACAGAACGCGACAGCTCAAAAAGCACCGACAGAATTGTTTATTCGGAAGTTTGCGAAGATATACACGCCAATTGTGGTCTTTTTAGCCATTGGAATCTGTCTCCTGCCTTACTTGTTTGTCGCTCAATATGTCTTTAGCGACTGGTTGTACAGAGCTCTTGTGTTTTTAGTGATTTCTTGTCCCTGTGCACTGGTCATTTCAATTCCTTTGGGATATTTTGGTGGAATAGGTGCCGCGAGCAGAAATGGTATTCTATTTAAGGGTAGTAATTTTTTGGATGCGATGGCCGACATCCGACATGTCGTGATGGATAAAACCGGGACAATGACCGCGGGCGTTTTCAAGGTGCAGGAAATTAAACTACAGGCCGGTTATGATGAGGACAGGATTTTGAAGCTCGTCAATAAAATAGAGAGCCACAGTAGTCATCCGGTTGCAACGGCGATCAGAGAATATGCTGGCGAGGTCGATGAAGCGGTCAGTCTTGATGATGTGGAAGAAATAGCTGGGCATGGGCTAAAAGCTATTACTGACGGTAAAGTACTGTTGGTAGGAAATTTTAAATTGCTAGACAAGTTTAATGTAGCCTATGATATCAATCCGAATAGTATCGTATATACCACTATTGCAATCGCTTTGGACGGTAAATTTGTTGGGTTTATGACCATCGCGGATCGCATTAAAGCGGATGCTGCGCTTACGATCCAGCTTTTGCATAAGCTCGGTGTAAAAGCGACGATGCTGAGTGGGGACAAGACGACGGTAGTCGCGTATGTTGCCAAGGAGCTCGGCATAGATCAGGCCTACGGAGATTTACTTCCGGAGGATAAAGTAAACAAGGTGAAGGAGATAAAGGCGTTAAATGAATCTGTTGCTTTTGTTGGTGATGGTGTCAACGATGCTCCTGTTGTCGCACTAAGTGATGTCGGAATAGCGATGGGCGGACTGGGCAGTGATGCGACAATCGAAACGGCCGATGTTGTCATACAGGACGACAAACCTTCCAAAATTCCGATGGCAATTCGCATAGGAAAAGAAACGAAAAAAGTTGTTTATCAGAATATAGGCCTTGCTTTTATAGTCAAAGGGATCGTGTTGATTCTTGGAGCTGGAGGTTTGGCAACAATGTGGGAGGCTGTATTTGCCGATGTTGGTGTATCCTTAATTGCCATATTGAATGCGATAAGAATTCAGAAAATGAAGTTTTAGCGATAAATTCTGTTTTACACTCGTCCTTCTAATTTGATGAGATGGAGGACGGGTGTATATATAACGTTATTTGCTGACCATTTTTTCATAAAGAGGCCATAGAAAAGCCAAGTCATCATCTGCTTGCGCTTCTGGGTAATGTTCGTCATGGAGGTTGCGGATTTCAACTCCTTGTCCTTGATCATTAATCACAACCGCTGCACGAAGTTCATCCGATCCGTCATAATAAATACCGACGCCGACCAGTTCTCCATCGCGCTTAATCTCGCTGACAATGTATTTTTTTTCCTTTTTACCCTTTGCAGTATATGCTCCGCTACTAATCGTGTTTCCCTTTGTATAATTTTTTCCCATATCATCTGAACAGATAATGGCTGCATTTTGTTGTTGATTTGCAATTTATCTTTTTGCCACATGTCTTCAAAGCGTGTCAATCGCATTTGTTTTTCATTCAATTGTTATGCATTACCTTAGCTTTTGTTGTACGATTGAAGATGCCGTTGTATTCTTTCTACCAGATACGTTTGCTATTTTTTTCGCTATCATTTTATTTTTAACGCTAAATATATTAGTATATTTGAGCGTGGCTATTATTGCTGATAAGCAAATGTATTACATGGAGTACAAGTGATGACGAAAGAGCAAATTGCGAGATTGCTTGAAGGCGTGCCTTCTGCAATCGGCGTATATTATATTTACGATAAGAATGATGTGTTAATTTATGTCGGTAAGAGTATCGATATCAGAAATAGGTTATTGCAACATTTTAGAAGTACAGATTTTAAGGAACGTAAAATCCAGGGAGCGGCTTATCGCGTGAGGTTTGAATTGACAGGTCACGAATTATTAGCCCTTTTATATGAATCTGACCTGATCAAAAAACATCAGCCGTTTTACAACCGTGCACAGCGTCGAACCTACTATGGATTTGGCCTTTATTTAGAGACAAATCCATCGGGCTATCAAGTCCTTCAAGTGGAAGCGCTGGATTCCGAACGTGAGGAGTTAATGACCTTCTCGAGTCATCAGGAAGGGAAAGAGCAGTTATTCAAGATTGTGGAAACTTACCAGCTCTGCCAAAAGATAAACAGGCTGCAGACTTATACGCGGCATTGTTTTCAGTACATGTTGAAAACCTGTAAGGGGGCTTGTATTGCGCAGGAGCTACCGGAAGATTATAATAGAAGGGTTCAGGAGTTTGTGGCCTCTTCTGAACTCCCGCTAGGCGAAATATTTTTGGAATTTCTAGGCCGTACACCCGAAGAAAAGGGACTAGTTTACCTCTTGGATGGTCAGTATAAGGGATTTGGTTATTGCCATAAACGTGTTCGTAGTGAAAAGAAAAAACGAGAAGCTATCCTCCTTAAAGCTGACAACAGAGATGTCAGACGTATTTTGAGACGTTATTTTAAGTGCAATCCTTTTTAGATCGCTAACGCATATAATTTACTGGAGCATTGCTCCAGTAAATCAAGGTTTTATTTTTGGTAAAAACTTCTTGTCATTTTCATCTGAATCTTTATAGTAAGCCCGGGCTTCGCGCAATTTATCATGCATTTGTTCACGCACTTTATGATAAGCTTGCATGTTGTATACATTCTGCATTTCCTGCGGATCTTTTTCAAGGTCATATAATTCCCACTCATCCTTGTCGTAGTAGAAATGGATCAGTTTATATCTTTCTGTCCGAATTCCGTAGTGGCGTTTTACCATATGAATGGAGGGGTATTCATAATAGGTGTAATAGACGGCATCACGCCATGTATGTTCTTTCCCGTTGAGTAAGCCACGGAATGATTTTCCCTGCATATCTTTTGGTGCCGCAAGCCCTGCATAATCTAGGATTGTAGGTGCAAAATCAAGATTTTGGACAAGTGCTTTTGAAGATTGGCCAGCTTTTATTTCTGCTGGGTAGCGGATTAATAAGGGTGTACGAAGGGATTCTTCATACATAAAACGCTTATCAAACCAGCCATGTTCTCCAAGGTAAAAGCCCTGGTCCGAGGTGTAAATGACAATTGTATTTTCATCAAGACCATTTTCTTTCAGAAAATCCAATAGACGTCCAACGCCTTCATCTACAGCAGCAACTGTGCCTAAGTAGTCTTGCATATAACGCTGATATCGCCAGCGCATAAGGTCTTCTTTGGACATGTTGTGGTATTTCATTTGAAAATCTGCCATAATTGGGCTGTAGATCGAATCCCATGTTGCACGCTGTGTTGCGGTCATCCTTCCCAAATTTCCATTAAAAGCGGCTTTATCCCAGGTTAGGTATTCTTTTATACCCAATTCATCCATTAGTGCAGGTGGTATCTTGTTGTCTCCGGCCCAGTTCATATGTTTGAGGATATTCATTTCTGCGGTTTTTGCTGCCGTTCCTCTTCCTTCGTAGGTATCGAATAGGTTACTAGGTTCTTTATAGTTTTTTGATGTATACTGTTGAAGATGCCGTAAGGCGGGTAACCACTCCCGGTGAGGTGCTTTTTGGTGATAGAGCACACAGAATGGCCTGCTTGTATCTCGTTGAGCGATCCAATCCAATGTCATGTCGGTGGTTAGGTCGGAAACGTAACCTTGGATTTGCTGTTTAACACCATCGATAATAAAGTTTGGATTATAGTATTCCCCCTGATCAATGAGAACAGCTGAGTGGTCAAAACCCTGAGGCAGACCGTCCATGTGGATTTTACCTATCAATGCGGTTTGGTAGCCGTTTTTTTGGAGGATTTTCGCGAAGTTATTCTGATTCCAATCGAATTTTGCCTCGTTATCAATTTTTCCATTGATATAACTGTGTTTCCCTGTTAACAGTACAGCCCTGCTAGGGGCGCATAGCGAATTTGTCACCGTGGCACGGGTGAAGATCGCGCCTTCCTTTGCCAATCGATCAATGTGAGGAGTTTCGTTCAACCCATAACCATAGGCGCTAATAGCCTGATAGCCGTGATCATCACTCATGATATAAACAATATTTGGGTGCTTTTTTATTTTGCCTGTTTGCGCCATCATCATACAGGGTACAAGTATGCTCAAGGTGAGGATGAGGAAATAATATAGTTTCATGGTTAAGATTGAGTTGTTGAGTGCAGATTTATTTTATTTTTTTAAATATAAAGGTTTTCGGTGAAATAGAGTAGACCTATCAGATTAATGATAGATTATGCTATTTAAATAATTTGTTTCTTTAATTATTCTGATAGAAATTTGTGCTATTAATAATTTTGATTATATATGAAGAAGAGTTTATTGGCACTTGCGCTTGGTGGATTGGGCATAGGAATTACCGAATTTAGTATGATGGGAATGTTGCCAGATGTTGCGCAGAGCCTACGCGTTTCAATTCCAGAAGCTGGTTATCTAATTACCGCATACGCCTTGGGTGTTGTGATTGGCGCGCCACTACTGGTAGTTGTTATGAATCGATTCTCTCCACTGAAAACCTTGATTATCCTAATGGGTTTATTTACCCTGTTTAACGGTTTATCTTTGATTGCGCCGGATTATGGTCTTTTGTTGGTGTCACGTTTTATTTCGGGATTGCCGCACGGTGCTTTTTTTGGTGTAGGATCTGTTATTGCGAGCAGGCTAGCTGATAAAGGAAAAGAAGCGCAGGCCGTAGCAACAATGTTCTCGGGATTAACCGTTGCCAATTTATTGGGCGTACCATTGGGTACTTATATTGGACATCAATTTTCATGGCGTTATACTTTTTTATTGATTGTTGCTGTCGGTATTTTGACCATGCTAGCATTAAAGTTATGGATGCCTAATATGAAAGCAGCACCTAAAAACAATCCTTGGAAGGACTTCGGTATTTTTCTTAATGTTAATGTCTGGTATATGGTTTTGCTCTTTTCAGTAGCGCCAGGAGCCCTGTTTGCCTGGATAAGCTATATTGCTCCGCTGATGACCGAAGTGTCTGGTATTGCTAATAAATACTTGCCCTATATTATGGTTTTAGCGGGGCTAGGGATGTTTGTAGGAAATTTGATCGGAGGAAAGCTGACTGATGCTTTTTCGCCAGCTAAGGTGGTCATAGGAGTACTGGTGGTTCAAATTTTATGTATGCTGCTTATTTATACCTTGTCCGATAACGTTTGGATATCCTTGGTGATGACTTTTTTAACCGGAGTTACTACATTTGCACTGGTACCTTCTTTAACCTTGTTATTGCTTAATTCGGTAAAGAGTGATGCTGAAATGCTCGTTGCCTCTTTAGGACCTGCTTGTTTTAATATTGCAAATGCACTAGGCGCTTTTTGGGGTGGTGTTCCAATTGATCGAGGTTATGGTTATACTTCACCGGCTCTGGTTGGTTCCATAATGGCTGCTTTGGGAATAATCATTTCTTTATGCTACATCCGACGAAGCAAAAAGGCAGCGGTTGTTATTAAAGAACAAGCGTTGACGGATGTGTTGTCTTAACCGATATTTCCACCGATTCTATTAAATATATATCGAAATTGGACATCGATATGATCACCAAGATACATGCGTTTCGCTTCGCGTTTTACCGTATATCCTTGACTCGTTAAAAATGAAATTGCAAGCCTGTTCTCTTTGGGTAGTACAACTTTTGAATTTTGTTTTAAATGTAATTTAAGTAAGGCGATTCCAGCGGTTGGTTCATTTGACGCAATAAATCCCTCTCCCAATGTTGGAAGATAGTAAGCGCTCATCGCGTTATTATCCACGTATACATAGGCAGATTGTAGGTGTGACTCTATCTCACATTCTCTATGTTCAGCAGTAATTGCATGATCGAGCGTTAGAAGCGCCGATTTAAAGTTGGATTGATAAGGAAGTATATTGTTGTCTGATTCTTCGGGATGAGTCAGTGCTATGCCTTCAAAGAAAAGATAAGAGGAGCTTTCTTGAAATCCGATTTTTGCGTAAACGGGTGCTCCCATATCTGTCGCTATAAGTTGAATACTTGTACAGTTGCTGAGTTGAGCGATACGAATGAGCTCGTTGGTCATTATTTTTCCATATCCTTTTCCCCGTTCAACTGGATCTACAATGATATGCCCTAGCCACGCAACATGATCATGCACAATAGTAGCCCCTATAGATGTAATCTTGCGGTTGATCACGAGCTTTATTGGAAAACAAAATGGACTGTCAATATAATGTCTCACCTTTACCGTAATATCACCCCAGCCTTCTGGAGATAGTTTTGCTATTTGGGGTAAGTCGGAAATCTGAATAGGTTCAAAAGTCATTAAAAAATTGTCAAAAAGTTTATACCTGTTGTTTTATGCTATAATTTCAAACACTTTGCAGCGATGAAAGTGGTAAAATATTTATTAACTTGGTTTACATATACAGATAAATATAAGGACTTTTGAATAACAATTCTATTCTTGAACAGTGTTTCTCTTAGTGTATTTGCTTTTGTGCACTAGCGGAGTGAGTTCAATCTAATAAATGATATTGTTAACGGGGCATTTACATTTTACTGAGCAAATTGCGCTATTGTAGTAACTCATGTACGGCGCTTAGATAATCCTTGTTTTTAGAAAAATCATTATGCCCTTCACGTCTCAAAGTACTGTTCTTGATTTTCTTAACCTAGATTAAGTTTATACCTTAATCCAGGTTGTTGGTGACAGGTGCCTTCTTGTCGTAACTTTGAGGTAGAAACATAAATAGATAGCATCAATCTATGTTTCGATTAGAATTAGTAAACAACGATAAATAGGAGATAATAACATGAAAAGATCAATCGAACGGATTTTCCAACGTCCGGCCCAACCTGGAATGGTGGGAGATGGTTTTCGCGTATTTAATATGATTCCAGGCAAAGGAATTTCCCAGAAAAGGATGAGTCCCTTTCTTCTATTGGACTTCAATGCAGCATTTGACTTTGGACCTTCTGACCATATAAGGGGAGTGGATGTCCACCCGCACAAAGGCTTTGAAACTGTGACCATCGCTTACAAAGGCAGTGTGGCACACCATGATAGTTCGGGCAATAGGGGTATAATCCGTCCTGGTGATGTACAATGGATGACTGCTGGAGCAGGGATATTGCATAAAGAGTATCATGAAGAGGAATTTTCGAAAAAAGGAGGACTGTTTGAAATGGTTCAACTCTGGGTCAATTTACCCGCCAAGGACAAATCAACGCCGGCACACTATCAGGGGATTACTGCCGACCAAATGGGTAAAGTTGTGTTGCCAGATGCGGGCGGTGTAGTCAATGTGATCGCTGGAAAGTTTCAGGATACGACTGGACCAGCCAGTACGTATACACCCATCAACCTTTTTGATATTCAATTGGAAGAGCAACATGAAACGAGCTTTATGGTACCACAAAATCATAACACTGGGATATTGGTGGTGAATGGCGAGGTTGTGGTAAATGGTGAAGTCGCTGGAGAGCATAGCTTTGTGTTATTTGATCATGATGGTGAAGAGATTTCGATAAAGGCCAATAAAAAGGCGGTATTACTTACGTTAAGCGGCGAACCTATTGACGAACCTATAGCGAGTTACGGGCCATTTGTGATGAACACACAGGCAGAGATATATCAAGCTTTTGAAGATTTTCAGGCGGGTAAGTTTGGCGTGCTTTCATAAATTAAGACAACGGAATCGGCAACTGTTTGTTGGTTTACAGGCAACGATTTATGGCCGTTTTTCAACACCCCGTAAACACCACAGCATTTCACTGAAAGTATTTCCAAGCGAGAGGAATCTAAATAACTGCTCAAGGATCCACCTGTAAAGTGACTAAACAAACTCGCTTTACTGATTTATTTGTTGATTCCGCTTTTTCTGAAAAGCACTGTATACAATGATTACACTAATGGTCATCAGAACAAATGCCAAGAAAAACGGTGCACCCGAAAATTTAAAGGGTGCTTTGTCATGGGTGAAATAGTAAAATAGATTTGTCATCATCGGTGGACCAATAATCGATGTTGCACTCATCAAGCTTGTTAATGCACCTTGAAGTTCACCCTGTTCGTTTGAAGGAACATTTTTGGTAATAACGGATTGCAGGGCAGGGCCACAAATACCACCTAGGCAATAGGGAATAAGGAATACAAACATCATCCATCCTTCGCTTGCAAATGAGAATAACAACAAGCCAATGGCATAAAGGGTCAACCCATAAAAAATGCTTTTCTGTTCACCAAGTTTGGGTGTTGTCCATCGAATCAAAACACCCTGAACCAATCCAATCAACAGACCAATAACACCAAGTGAAATCCCGACCATTCTTTCGGTCCAATTGAATTTATACATGGTGAAAAAGTTCCAATTGCTCTGCACTGCATGGCCTGCAATATATATTAAAATTAAGGCAACGATTAATCCAGATATTTCCGGATGTTTTCCGAGGAACTTAAAAGATCCAACCGGATTGGCACGTTTCCAGTTAAAGGCCCTTCGTTTTTCTTTGTCCAAGCTCTCCGGTAAGATAAAATAGCCATACAGAAAGTTTAACATGCACAGTCCTGCAGCTGCGTAAAAGGGAACCCTGGCGCCATAGTGACCAAGGAGACCTCCGATAACGGGGCCGATGATGAAGCCTAAACCAAATGCAGCACCTATTAAACCGAAGTTCTTCGCCCGATCTTCGTCCGTTGATATATCCGCAATATAGGCACTTGCCGTTGTAAAACTGGCGCCGGTCAATCCGGCAATGACCCGTCCCAAGAAAAGCCAGCCTATGCTTGGTGCGAGGGCCAGAAAGATATAATCCACCGCGAATCCGAAAAGGGAGATCAATATAATGGGTCTTCTCCCGTATTTATCACTGAGATTGCCGACGACCGGAGAGAATATGAACTGTGTAAAAGCGTAAGCAAAGCCAAGCCAACCGCCGTATTTCGCAGCTTCGCTGATGTCACTATGAATCAATTCCTCGATAAGTTTGGGAACAACGGGAATGATGATTCCCCAGCCCGTAATGTCGATGAGTAATGTGATAAATATGAATCCGATTGCTGCTTTTTTCTTGGAATTTTCCATCATGAACCAAAAGTAATGAAATCCTTAAAAACTTGTCTGTTATTTAATGACTAATTTGTGGTTCCTGGGATATTCTTGGTAATGCTAACAAAGCGATAATAAGAGGCTTTTTTCTTTTGATTAAGCGCCTATTTTGATTAGATCGCTTGACATCTGGGATGGTGCTGCACAGTGAAATTACATGAATTGGCAATAAAACATAGTTTATTTGCTTGAGCATGTAAGGCTAAGGCAAGTTCTATTTGAGACTCATCTGTAATGAGAATCTCGGGGTATAGAGTGACTTCTGTAAACCGACCACTGCCATCAATTTCCGTTGTTAAGGTGGCGACGGCATTGTCAATATACGATAGAACCTGAATGCCGTTTTGTGAACAGACATATAAGTAGGACATCATATGGCAAGAAATCAGGCTGCTGAGCAGCAGATCTTCGGGATTGTACAATGCGGGGTCACCCTTGAATGCTTTTGCCGCTGAAATATGGAGATCTGCTTTTCCTTCAATCTTAATGTGATGGCTTTTATTATAAATTTTTGAACCCACAGCACTAGTCTGTTCAGGATGGTTCCAAGTTAAGGACGCTTTAAAGAGATGTTTGTAACTCATTTTTGTTTCAAATTTAGTGTATTATCCGGTTTCAGCTCCTTTTTTTATTGATTTTAATCACAGATGTCTGTACTTGGATGATGCTTCTCCACAGCTAAACGCATATTTTTATTTGGGGCAAGTCGGTATTACAATAAAATTACTCCATTTGTAGTCAGGCTGCAACGCGGTCTGATTACAGTACTGTTATGTGCGAACAAAAGTGATATAATCTGTGTTGATAGGCTCAATGCCATTTTTCCGCATTTCGCTTGCTATTTGCGCCCTGTGGTAGGTACCATGATTAAAGACGTGTAACAGAATGTCGTTGGCCTTATTATGAAAAGCCTGATGCTGTGTGTTTGTATAATTAATAATTTCATCCTCCATATCATTTCTGCGCTGAATCTGCTGCCCAAATCCTTCTGAAGCTAAATTGTGATACCTTTGGCAATCGATGATACTGTGCTCATCCCAAACACCAACAGGTGGTTTTTCACCAGTTAATCGACTTAACCAAATAATCTGAGCATTGACAATATGGCTAAAGAGCCGTATGCAAGAATGAGGTACTTTTTCGCCTTCACTTTTCAGTTTATCCAGTAGTGCTGTATTGGCCCAGTTATTATATAACCAAAGCTGCATAAAAGTAGTTGACATCTAACTGTTGTTTACGTGGGTTCAGTAAAATTAAATATACGTAAGATAGAAATAATCCTACCACAAACTAAAGGATATTTTTATATTAGACTGATATTATTGACAGGTATGCTATCTATGAACAGTTTTTTCCAAAATTACAATACGGGGAAACGTATTATTCTTCATTTGTGTTTTTGGTTTTTGGTTTTGGGAATGCAATTTATTTCCTATCAGCGGATAGATATTGATAATTCCTGGATTTTGTTTGTAAAGGACGTTTTTTCTTTGTTGACAATATTTTATGTGACAGCATATATCATCATTCCGCGGTGGTTTATTCCAGGGAAGTTTGTTTTATGTATATTATGGTTGTTGTTTATTTACGCCTGGTGGTCATTTCTAAGTTACTTTGCTGCCCTATTAACGTTGAAACATCTAACACCAGATGTTCGCCTTTCAAGCTATCTTGAAATAATACTAAATCAAGGAATCTTTGGTGCTTTTCGCCTTTCTTCCATTAGCGATTATTTGTTGGATTTTATTTTTTTGGTGGCGCTACCATTGACTGTAAAAATTGTACAGGCATTTATGTCTGTCAGAAATTCAAAAATGAAACTCGAATTGAAAAATTCAGCACTGGAATTGAACAATGTCCAATTGGAACTTGCCTTTCTAAAATACCAGATTAACCCACATTTTTTACTTAATACACTTTATAGCATCTATGTGCTGGTATCGGATCATGATGAAAGAGGCGGCGAAAGTATGATGCGTTTAAGTAGTATTATGGTGTATTTACTGCATGAAAGTAATCAACCCAGGATCGAAATTAGTCGCGAATTTCAATTGCTAAAGGATTATGTTGAATTGGAAAAGTTACGCTATAGCGAGACCGTGCAGATCAATCTAAATTTGGTGGCCGAGCACGAAAACAGCATGATTGTTCCTTTGATCTTTTTTCCATTTGTGGAAAATGCATTCAAACACGGACCTCGGTTAAGTTCTTCGGCAGGATGGATATCCGTAGACATTAAGGTTGCGGATGACAAGGTGTATATGCACGTGGCTAATGCGTATAGAGAACTTTCAAAACCAGAAAATTATATCGGCGGATTAGGGATAGAAAATGTAAAAAAACGACTGGAACTTCATTATCCTCATCATCACAATTTGGAAATAAAGTCGCAAGAGGGTGTATTTAGTGTTAATCTTGTTGTAACTTTACATTCGGAAACAGAGCCGTAGCACCAAAGCAACGGGTTGCGAAGTACTTATGAATAGAATTAAAACTATCATTATTGAAGATGAGCCTATTGCGAGAGGTCGCCTGGAGAAATTAGTTTCCAAATTAGGCCTGATCGAAATATTGGGTGTATTCGAGAGCCCATTGCAAGCAATTGACGTTTTAAGGCAGCACGAGGTAGATCTCATTTTGTCGGATATAGATATGCCTGAAATGGACGGAATTACCTTTCTCAAAGGACTTGCTCATCCACCATTTGTTGTTTTTATAACTGGGCATTATGAATATGCGGTCGATGGATTTGAGCTGGATGTGATCGATTATATCTTAAAGCCACTCCTGACGGAAGAGCGCTTGATCAAGGCAATTGAAAAAGTCCAAAAGGCAATTTTATTTTCTAGAAGGGGCCCACAAGGTGAAAGAAAGGCGATTAAGATCAAGGATCGGAACAAAACTATTTTTATAGATCCGGCGGATATTTTCTATCTTAAAGCCTGGGGGGATTACATTCAAATTTATACGTTAGAAGGTATGCAAACGTTGCTGTCTACCATGAAAGATATGGAAGCAGAACTGCCTTGGGATATGTTTTCTCGTATGCACCGGTCCTATATTGTCAATATCAAACAGATCAAGGGAGTTGAGGCAAGTAAAGTTATTCTGAAAAATGGGACAGAACTCGGTATAGGTTTACAATATCGTAATCAACTTTTCGCGAAGATGGGACTCATATAATTTATGGGATTCATACGTTCTTTCTGTTTCCCAATTTGCATTTTATAATAGCCAACCATAAAGTGGTAAACAGCAAGTTCATGTAAGCGTTGATCGGACATGAACAATCGATTAATAAACATATGAATGTAGCTCGATAGTAACGATGTCCGAGCCGACTTGAACTCAACTTGGTCGGTATGGCTCCGTAAGGTGTTAAATATGCTGTATTGAAGTGCATTTAGTTTTTTTTTCGATTCTTCTGGGTTGTCTAAAGGTTTGTCGAACCAGTCTTTTTTCTCTTTAAACTTATTGTTGAGATGAACCCAAAGGTTTTTATTATTATCAAATTCTTGCTGATAAAGGGTATTCATCTGTAGACAGAAATCTCTTTTCTCGATCAGTGTAAATTTTGCAGCTTCTAATAGCGACTCAATATTTTCGAAAGCCAGGCGCCATCGATCATTGATTGAAGTGCTTTGTTGAATGACCTTCAGTACCGTTTCGCTTTGTTGATAGAATAGCTCCTCACTAAGTTCCATACAAAATGGGGTATATCGTTCAATCTCCCGTATATAAGTGTCAAAGGATAGCTTTGATATCTGTCCATCTTTAATAAACTGTTCCAATAGGGTATTAAGCGTGGATATAACGGAATAATACTGGCTTGGATCTGAAAGCTCAACTCTAAACCTAATGTGGGGCGATGGATCGTTGTAACGTATAAAAAACCATTTTTTTAGGACATTTTGTTGACTAATTGTCGCTACGATTATGGGGAAAACTTCCTTTAGCAAGGTGTCTGCAAAATGTAAACCACAATAGATCTTGACGTAAAGCCATTCACTGCCCAAAGGGAAGCATCTTTTTAGGTTATTGTCTTGCGGAGCTGATTCATTTGTGAAAGTCTCCTGCTGTGATTCTATTGGAATAATGATTTCGTTGGCAAAAATATGTCCATCTTTATCTCTGGCTACTGATGAATAGTCACTCAGGATATATTCGGTTAATATGGTCTCTCTTTTGCACATATGATCCAATACGATTTCTATGCAAAAAGGATTGTCTAAATTTATCAACAGTTCATTATCGCCGCTGCTGATAATGACCATTGCAGGGATTGCTAACTCCGCTTGTATATTTTTTATGAAAGCCTGAGGGTTACTGGGGTATTTCGCTATTTTTTGAATTCGCCACTGGGCTCTAGACAAGATAATATTTTTATAGCTTATTCTTGGGAGCCTCGGTTGCTCTTTCATAATCCCCCAATTCCAGGAAAGATCCAACCTATTATTTTGGAACTGAAAATCTGCGAGAAACTTGTAAATATTCATACCCTGTTCAAAATTGTGGGCTGTCGTCAAACGGGGGATAACTATTTTATTGAATTTCTTGGACCACAAGATTAGACGCTGTTCTTTAAGGAACAGGTATAAGTCATTAACATCAATTTGCTCTTGTTCTTCGTCGATTGTTGGGCTTAGACAAATTGATGCCTTTCGCAGCGCAGGTCTATAAATTATATTACCAGCATTATTGTCTGGGTAATGACAAATCTCGGCAAGTATTGCATTGGGAAACTGCTGTTGCTCTCTGTTGGTCGATTCTTTTAATTTGTTATACAATTCATCATCCAAATGTGCAAATCTGGAAATTAAGTTTCCTGATGACGAACCGCCAATAGTACCCAAATTGAAGCATAAATTTTCCTGACATGAACTGCTAAGAAGATTGCCGATGGCATAGAATGAAGAAGGGATAGTATTGACTGTTTGTTTACGCTGTTTAGCGATATGATCTAGATCTTTGCCGGTCAGCCGAATTTCGGTGAATTGATTTGTTACACTTTCTACAAATTTTTCAATGACCAGATCTTGATAATGGTGGTCGCCATATTTTTTTTCGCCCGTCGGAGTGATGTTTTTAACATCCCCGAGTATTTCATCCGTTATATTGTAAACACCTTCTTGACGTCCGTAACCAATCCCAATATCGGGGTCTAGAGCTGTCGTTAGCGGGACCATTCTATCTTCATATTTAACAGAGAACGCAGCTCTAAACCGATCAAAATCTGTTAACTTAGTCTGGCTGCAAAGTGGTAGTAAATCCTGAAATTGATCTCTTATGTGATTTAATGCGGTATCTGATAAATTGTTTTCGTCCATCCCTATGAGAAGGTCCCCCTGTAACGAATTGGTCATATCGAGGTCTGGAGCCAAAGGCTGCAATAATTTAAGGATGGCGGTTCGGATCTCAATGACAGATTGAGAACTATGAAGCCATTTTCTTATCGTTAATAAAGGATTTAAATAATTTTCCTCCTTATCCACTCTTTCAAGCGTCGTTATCAGGCTGTCCAAATAACCTCGGCCAATTACATTGGGCTGTAATTCAGAAGATATGATTCCAAGGCTGATGAGGTTATTGACGAATAGGGGCGCATGCGTTGTTGATGCTCCAAGACCTTGCAGCAGATCGATTAATGATTGATAGTGGCTGGTTCTCTTATTGCCTTCAAATTCTTGGATGACTCGATCCAAAACTGGGGTAAGCCTTATGCGTTTCAGGATATGCTGTCCTTTCTTTCCATTTGCCACTTTTTGATAATATTTGTAATATTTACCATCTAAGTATAAGGTCGGATTGATACGATAATTGAGTTGACTGTAAATTCTTTTGTCTTTTGATATCTGTTCAATAATTCCTGTCAAAATGGTGGCATCCAGTTTTAATACAGTTTTATTCGCATTAGTCCTAATTAACGATACCTTTTTTTCGGAGACGGCAATGTTCCCAAAAGATACCCCTGCGAATAAACCGAAAGGCGTACTTCTGGTACTCATCCTAATCGCATATTTGAGTAGTGAAGCGATCATTTTTGAGCTGCTCTCTTTCTTGTATTCAAGCCATTTTTGAACTTCTACTGAGAAGGCAGGGCTTGCGAGAAATAGGGCTTCTTTTAATTGCTCATTTTGAAACAAGTGACGAAGTTTCTCTTCTATTTCATGTCTCTCTTTTATCGTTAAAAGATCAACGGCAAATGCAGCTGGAAGCAGCGGCGTGCGCAGAAGAAAATAATCGGATAAGTGGAATAATGACATGAATTAGTAGGACTAGTATTGCATGACTTGTTTTATACAGGACTGAAACATTTCGGGCGAAATTGGTTTTTGTAGTGCAAAATGCTTTCTGTTTTTGATAAATTCCGGATATTGCCAGCGTGACACAGCGGACGTAATGATCAGGATAGGAATATCGGCGATCAATTCGGCAAGTGTATTAATATTACCGCCGCTAACAATGAGATCGAGGAATAGGATGTCTGCGGATTTTAGATCATGACTAAATAATGCTGGATTTTCAATGTCTTCAACCATCTTTATCAATTGAAGATCTGGAAACATGTGAATGTATTCAACTATTTTTTTTGTCGCCAGGGGTTCATCCTCAATGAGAATACATTTAAGCTTGGGTGAAGTCATATATTCGGTTCTTTTTTTATTTAGTAGACAATAAAGACGATTGCTGCAAAGGCGCCTACCAGAACGCCTTCACAGCATTATCCTCTTTTATATTACTTTTGAAGATGTAACTGTCTTAATAGTTACCAGTTCCATATCATCAAAATCAAAAAATGAGATCGGTTCGACCACGCAGACAGTTTGTACATCCAATACAAAATCCTCCGCTAAAAAATTTTCAATGTTTTCCATAGTTATACGTTTAAATTGTAAACAAATGTGCTTTCTATGGAAAAGAACAGCGAAAAATATCGACAGAATTGAAAATGAATCGGACGAACTAAAGAATTTATTCGACGAAAAAATAGAGCGTGTTCCTATTTCTGTTCGCGGTGTATTAGATGCTGTTCGAATAGTCTGCCAGATTATAATCAGCATTGAAAGAAGGTCCATCGTATGCTGTTGGAAAATTCGACGAAATAGCATTTGAGTACGATGAAATAGCGACGGCTTCATTGTAGGATTCTATTTGGTTCATTATTTTAGAACTATCTATTTTAGCAGCGAAAAACCATTTCTTTAGCCATTAAAGCCATGTAGCTTAAATAGATAAACTAATAAGAAGGCTTGAGGTAAGTCCTTGACCAGAAAAGCATCTGCCAAATAAATAGGTGAGTAGTGTGAGCGCGTAAAACAAATGAGAATATGAATTTATCAAATGAAATGCACATTTTTTTGAAAAGAGAAGGTTTACGGTTATTTAGAAAAAAAGTAAGCTGGCAGACCTCTGCGAAATATCAGATCTATGCAGATGGGAAAACAAAGATTGGTGTCGCATTTGACAGAATTCAAAATTTTATCGATGAAGATACCAATGCATCCGGCTGGAGTGGAATGGAAACGATTAAACTCGAAGAACGCGGTGATTATATTATCTATGGTTTTGTTGAGGAAGTGGAAAGCTAAAGAAGAATTGAGTTTAACCTGTCGTATCGTATTATCGAATAAATATTACAAATCAATTCCCTAATTGTGTAATGATTTCGATGTTATTTGTGGCCAAATTTGTTGTGTAAAATAAAACAATCAGTTATGGCGACAGATATTTATAAAGACACGGTTTATCTACCTTTAGAAGATGTTGAAAGTGAACATTGTGCTTCAATTGTCGAAAAAGGACTAGCTCAGGTCAAAGGCTTGGCGAGCTATCGGGTGGAATTGAATAATCATAGAGCTGCTATCGTACCTAAAGATAGTGAAGCGGTCGTTAGCAGTGTAAAGACGATCAAAGATCTTGGTTATGGTGTTTCTACATTGACCAAAACATTTCCAGTTCTTGGGATGACTTGCGCTTCATGTGCCAGTAGTGCCGAAAGTATGGCAAAATATGAACAAGGGGTTGTCAATGCGTCTGTAAATTTTGCAACTGGAAATCTTACAGTTGAATATTTGCCTAATATTACGGATCATTTAAAAATTCAGAAAGCAGTCCAGGCTGGTGGCTATGATTTATTAATCGAAGATGAATCTACACAACAGGAAACCTTGGAGGCTATTCACGCAGCTAAATTTCACAAGCTTAAAATCAAAACACGATGGGCAGTATTGCTATCGCTGCCCGTAGTTGTAATCGGTATGTTCTTTATGGATATGCCGTACGCAAATCCTATTATGTGGCTGTTTTCTACACCCGTAGTTCTTTGGCTAGGCAAGGACTTTTTTGTCAATGCGTTGAAACAAGCGAAACACCGTTCGGCCAATATGGATACACTTGTTGCGTTGAGCACGGGGATAGCCTACATCTTTAGCGTATTTAATATGCTCTTTGCTGAATTTTGGCATCAACGTGGCTTGCATGCACATGTATATTTTGAGGCAGCCTCAGTTGTCATTGCTTTTATTTTATTGGGTAAATTGCTGGAGGAAAAGGCCAAAGGCAACACCTCATCTGCTATTAAAAAGCTAATGGGGTTGCAGCCGAAGACGGTTATGGTCATTCAATCGGATGGGGTAGAGCGTCAGGTCCCTATAGAAGCCGTTCATGCCGGTGATATCGTTCTGGTAAAACCAGGTGAGAAGATCGCTGTCGATGGTATTGTTATCAGTGGGAATTCCTATGTCGATGAAAGTATGTTAAGCGGAGAGCCGGTCCCGGTTTTAAAAATTGAAAATGAGCAGGTTTTTGCTGGGACGATCAATCAGAAAGGCAGCTTTCGGTTCAGAGCGACAAAAGTTGGCAAGGAAACCATGCTGGCAGATATTATTAAAATGGTGCAGGATGCACAGGGAAGTAAGGCTCCTGTGCAAAAACTGGTCGATCGAATTGCTGCTGTATTTGTTCCTGTTGTCATTGGGATTGCTATTTTAACCTTTCTGCTGTGGTTTACTTTAGGCGGAGAAAACCATCTGGTACAAGGATTATTGGCGGCAGTAACGGTTTTGGTTATTGCTTGTCCTTGCGCACTAGGTTTAGCTACTCCTACAGCGATCATGGTTGGAGTGGGTAAAGGAGCTGAGCAGGGCATTTTAATTAAGGATGCGGAAAGCCTGGAGCTGGCCAAAAAGGTAACTGCAGTTGTTTTGGATAAAACTGGAACCATTACGGAAGGAAAACCTGTTGTAACTGATGTGTATTGGAATAATGATGAGGATAGTTTAAAAGGTATCTTGTTAAGCCTGGAAAAACAGTCTGAACATCCATTGGCAGAAGCTGTTGTAGGGTATTTTAATGATGTGAAAGTTACTCCAATATCCTTTATCGAAAGTATTACAGGGAAAGGTGTCAAGGGCAGTGAAGGAATCGAAACGTACTATGTAGGGAACCGGAGGTTGTTGGCTGAAAATAGGATTACAATTTCGACGGAATTGATGGCACACGCCACTCAATGGGAAAATCAATCCAAAACAGTGATCTGGTTTGCCAATAGTCAAACCGCATTAGCTGTTATTGCCATAGCAGACCGGATTAAGGAAACTTCTGTACGTGCCATCAAGGAGATGCAAGCTATGGGAATTGAACTATATATGCTGACTGGTGACAACGAGGCTACTGCCAAGGCCATCGCTGCGGAAACAGGTCTTCAGCATTACAAAGCTGAGGTATTACCTGAACATAAAGCTGATTTTGTTAAAGAATTGCAACAAAAGGGGCAGGTGGTCGCCATGGTTGGGGACGGTATTAATGACAGCACAGCCTTAGCAACAGCAGATGTCAGTATTGCCATGGGAAAAGGAAGCGATATTGCAATGGATGTAGCGAAAATGACAATTATTTCTTCTGATTTGACGAAGATACCCCAGGCAATTCGACTTTCGAAACAAACGGTCGCAACGATTAAGCAAAACTTGTTTTGGGCGTTTATTTACAATTTAATTGGGATTCCCCTCGCTGCAGGTATTCTGTATCCATTCAATGGTTTCCTCTTAAACCCGATGATAGCTGGAGCTGCAATGGCATTGAGCAGTGTAAGTGTCGTCAGTAACAGCTTGCGCCTTCGCTGGAAAAAATAACTAACTATGATTGAGCCGTGGACCTCGTTTTATACGGTAAATATTGTAAAACAAAATAGAAAAACTGTAAGTACAACCAAATGTATTATAGGCATATTTGGATAAGTAATTAAATAGATTGATAACATTAAAATTAAATAACATGGAAAGCAAAGAACTTCAATTTAAAACAAACCTTAATTGTGGGGGCTGTGTGTCCAAAGTAAGTGCTGATCTGGACGGTAAGGACGGCATCTGTGAATGGAATGTTGACACCAGCAATGCAGACAAAATTCTAACTGTAAAATCTGAAGGTGTTTCGGAGGAAGAAATCATTGAAATTATTAAAAAGAAGGGCTTTAATGCGACGGCCTACTCCGCATAATTGTTTAATAAATCTCTAGAAGCACTATTATTAGACAGCACCCTAAAAGTTGGACAAAACTTTTAGGGTGCTTTTATGAAGTATAATTATGAGAAGAAACTGCGCTCAGTTTTATTAGTTTGGCAGGTGGTATTCTACCGGCAAGGTTGCCAGGATGATCTGCAGCGAACAAAAGCCATATAGGGACGTTTGGTTACGCATAAGGAAGCTCATGGAAAAGAAGGATTTCTATTAGTCAAAATGGATAAACATATCTTTAAAATTAAGGGTCATTTTAGAAAATTGCCGAATAACATCCTGACCTATATTTCCATATACAGTTTCATTTTTGATCTTCGATTTTAATAGACTTATATTTTTGATATCGATCGGTTTGTCACCGATATGGAATGTATGCTGTATGACAAAACCGTCATATTCAACTTTTCCACCAGCGCCTCCCATGGCGATTTTGGTCGGTATTTCATGTTTTTCGATACGCTGTTTGTAGGTTTCATAAAAAGGTGCATATAGGATCGTTTTTTCAGCTCCTGTATCAAAAGTATAATGTTTTCCATCAATCGCGATAAGTGGTGTTAAACCGTCTATTGCAAGATTTGAAGGTCTTTTTGGAACTGTAGGTGTTTTCGGGACAATAAAAAAATCATCTTGTGTAAGCTGTACTTCTTGTAAGGCTTCTATGACCGGAAAGCCTAATATGCCATTGATTTGATAGTTAATTTGCGGGATATAAAGTGCGCTATCTGGAAAAACCAAGAATATAACGTCGGATATGTTGATGTGACCAAGTTTTAATTGTTTACAAACGGCTAAATCGGCTTTGATCGAAATACCTGTAATTGCGTCTACATCAATAGCTGCACGGATAATCTCCATATGAAGTCGTTTGGCCACGGACTCCGAGACTGTCGATAGGTTTGCTCCGGTGTCAAATATAAACCTTGCTGTATCACCGTTAATGGTTAGTTTTAGATTCTTCAACCCGGCTCTATCTTTTGTCATTTTTAGACGAATATCGCCATTGATTTCTATACGCTGTGGCCCTATATGTTCGAGAGCTGACCAGATTTTTAGATTGTTTCGGAGATCATCTTTTACTTCAGTTGAAAGCAGGGGATCGAATTCGTGGAGAATTTTTTGCGTCGTTCGCTTTGCGCCAGCATAATCTTTCAATTTGACAAAATTATCTTCCTGAATGCGTTGTATTTTTAGTCGTAGTGTGTCAGGCAATACTTCAGATGATTTGTTCAGTAATGCTATTTTTTTGTTTGAAGCAATGGGTTTGTTAAATGCATTATCGAGTATTGCCAAAATAAAAACTTGTTCGTTAGCGCTAAAGTCAGTTTTATTGCTCATAAACAGCTCACGGGCGTTGAAGAAATCTTTGGACTCTATAAGCTGACAGAATTTGTTGAATCTAGTAGAGGTCACCTGAGCAAAATTAAGCTGAATGGAGATGAATAAAAGGAAATAGGTCGATAGGTATTTTTTGAAATAATTTGCTGTAGAATTCATGAGGTATTCAATAAATTATCTTTTAATCAGTGATTTATTTATTCTTTTAAATGTCGGAAAAGTTCTTGTTAATTTTTAAATTTTATTTTTATTATCGCTTATTCTCCTTACAGTCAGTGGCTTAGGTTAAGGAGGGATATGTGATGCTTGCGGCCCCGAATAATTAAGGTTAAATTAGCTAATGCTTTGAGAAATTTCTCCTGGAACGATGAGATGGGGAAGATCAGCGAAGGGTGATTTATTTGTAAATAGAATAATTTTAATGAAACAAAAGACAATGAGTATTAGGTTTAGTAGCAGATCTATTTTTTTGGGCCTTGCGGCGTTATCGACCAGTTTATTTTTTAGCTGTGGAAATGCAGGAACCAAAAATGAGGTCAAGGCCGAAAAGGTGGAGGAACCTGCTGAAGCTACTGCAGACACTGCAACCACAACGCAGGAGTTATCTTTTAAGGATAAAGAAGGGAAGGTTCTTCAATTAAGTGCTTTAAAAGGTAAGGTCGTGTTTATCAATTTCTGGGCGACCTGGTGCCCTCCATGTATTCATGAACTACCTTCTATTGACCAGCTTAGGCAATCGCTTAAAGATAATAAGGATATCGTTTTTCTCATGGTAGATGTTGATGGCGACATGGAGAAGTCTTCGGCTTTCATGGCAGAAAATAAGTATGATCTGCCTCTTTATATAGCAGAGGGCGATATTCCTGCAGAATTCTTAGGACAGTCCATACCGACAACAGTCATCTTGGATAAAGCTGGAAAGATCGTAGAGCGTTTGGAAGGAAGCCGTGACTATGGGGCTCCTGAGATGAAAAAAGCATTGCAGGATATCGCGAGCGGCAGCTAAAGATCGATCGTTGTAATCGCTATTTTCTATAGATGGAGAATAGAATTTGAAAATTAAAACAGTATTTTCGCTGTGTCAAGTTAATTTATAGCTATGTCCGAACTTCAAGAGCAGACTGCAGTCAGAACGACTTATTTTAGTATTGCGGGTAATGCATTACTGGCCTTGTTAAAATGGCTAGCTGGTTTCTTCGGAAACTCCTATGCGCTGATCGCGGATGCAATTGAGTCAACAGCCGACATTTTCTCTTCATTTCTAGTACTTTTAGGTTTAAAATATGCGCAACGACCTGCCGACGAGAATCACCCTTATGGTCATGGTCGGGTAGAACCCCTTATTACATTTATTGTCGTTGGTTTTCTCATTGTTTCTGCAACCATAATTGCTTATGAAAGTATTGAGAATATAGGAACGCCACATGATCTACCCAAGCCCTGGACGCTATTTGTGCTGGGCGGGATCATTGTCTGGAAAGAGATTTCTTATAGGATCGTTATGAAGAAAAGTAAAGAAACGAATAGTTCTTCACTTCGTGCAGACGCTTGGCACCATCGAAGCGATGCGATCACATCAGTTGCTGCTTTCATTGGGATATCTATTGCATTGTTGCTCGGAAAAGGATACGAAAATGCGGATGACTATGCGGCATTATTTGCTGCTGGTTTTATATTTTATAACTGTTATCATATTTTCAGACCGGCGCTTGGCGAGATCATGGATGAAAATGTCTACGATGAAGTCATTGATAACATCCGGGAAGAGGCATTAAAAGTCGAGGGGATAAAAGCGACAGAAAAATGTTTTGTGCGTAAATCGGGGGCTAAATATCATGTCGATCTGCATGCCATTGTTGATAGTGAAATTACGGTAAGGGCAGGGCATGAGCTGGCGCATAAACTTAAGGACCATTTGATAGCACATATTCCTGACCTTGGTCATGTGATGATCCATATTGAACCGAACGAATGTCTTTGGAAAGCAAATTGAAATGGCAGCACATGTTAGTTTTCTTGAACCGTGCCGCCATTTGATTGTTTAGAAGCTTAGGTGTTTTCAGCTTCAAGCAATTCGATCTGCCATTTGATCTGATCCGCTTGAATAGGGTAATCGACATTATTTCTTAAGCTTTCATAAATGGCTTCAAACAGCTGATTGTAATCTCCCTTATGTGGGGTTACGAAAGACTCATGTTTTTGATTTGATGCGTCTATGGTCACAAGTTTTCCTTCGAATCCTGCTGGCTCAATGCCATAAGATGGATCGTCGGGTAGCATACCATCGATCAATTGCTGTTCTTGTACATCCGTCATATTCTTGATAAAACTCCCTTTAGTACCATGGATGACAAAGGCTGGTTGCGGAGAAGCGACGAGCAGACTGCCCGTTAAGTAGACGTTCAGTCCAGCTGGATAGTAGAGATGATAGTGAAAGTAGTCTGCAACTTTTGAATCAGGTCTGTTAATAGACGTCGTTTTACTGAATTTAATCGGCTTTCCAAAAAGGGAGATTGCCTGATCAAGAAGGTGAGGACCGAGGTCATAGGTAATACCATTGGAAATATACTGCGTATCTTCCTTGAAGTATTTTTGTCCCAATTCCATTTTATAGCGATCAAATCTGAAATGCACTTCAATTAGTTTTCCTAATTCTCCACTTTCGATTACTTTCTTTATGTCTAAAAAATGACTGTCGTAGCGTCTGTTTTGATAGAAAAATAATTGTCTTCCTTGTTTTTTGCCAATGGCAAGTAGCGCATCAAATTGTGCTGAGTCATCAACGGCGGGTTTTTCTATCAAGACATGTTTTCCTGCTTCCAGGGCTTCTTTGGCATATTGGAAATGTGTATAATTTGGTGTGTTTACAATGACCAGTTCGATGCTGTTATCAGCGAGTAATTCTGCGATGTTATCGTAGCTTTTTATTGCCGGATAGAATTCATGTGCTGCTTTTTTCGACCGTTCTACAACAGCGCTAAGATTGAAATGTGGATTGGTATATATAAATGGTGCGTGAAAAACACGCCCTGACATGCCAAAACTGAGTATTCCTGTATTAATTTGAGTATGTTTCATGTTGATTTAAAATATGTTAGATCTGTCTTGTTAATTGTTGTATTTAATGACAACTTTAGTTCTATTTGGTTTTGCCCTTATCTGTCTTTTACTTCTCTGCTCGGTTTGCAGTTAGATGTGTTATGCCATCTTTTGTTGCCAATAGGCATACCGAACAGAGCTGATAAAAAAGTGAATGTTCTACAACTCCTGTTATGAGTTTGATTTGTTTATTTAACTCAAGAATATCTGGCAGTTTAGAAAAATAAATATCTGCCAGGAAATTACCTCGCTCAGACAGGAGAGGACCCGATTTTTGTTCGGATTTTCTTAATACTACCTCGGCTATTGCTGTAGAATAGTTTGATTTTAGTTCTTTAAGTACCGATAACCAGGCTTCGGGTATAATTTCAACACATAGTGGATGCTTTGTGGTCAAGTTCTCGACCATCTTTGAGCCATCCACCAAGAGAATAAACTGTTGTGCCATATTCGCCATAATCTTCTCACCTGTGTGCACGCCGCCGCCACTTTTGAATGCATTTAAATGCATGTCCACCTGATCGCAGCTGTCAAAATAATAGTCCAATGTTGCTAGGGTACTGCCATCAATGCAAACAAGACCGTACTCCTTGAGCCGCATTTTTGTTTCGAAAGAAGGGGATATAAATTTTAAGCTGGATTTAAAGGAGATACTGCTTGCGATCAATTCGATGAAATAAGCTATTGTTGATCCCACTCCCATTCCAATGAGCTGATCGGGTTTTAATAGCTGAAGAGCAGCTTTGGCGGCGTCCTGTTTGAGATTAGTCATAAATGGTAAATTTATAAAATTGCAATACCTTGTGCGGCATAAGGTTGTAAAATACGATCCGAAGGATCCTTTTCTGTAATTAAATAACTGATATCAGACGCGGGGCATGTTAAGAAAGATGTGATGGTATCGAGCTTATTGCTTGTTGTGGCAGCAACAATGTTCATTGAATTTTTACAGAGTACTCTTTTGATAGCTGTTTCTTCGAGAGTTCTTGCCGTCAGTCCGCGGTAGAGATCTAGGCTGCATACGCCTAGGAAGCTAATATCGGCGTATATTTCTCCATAGGTGGAAATAGTTTGCTGCCCCTGCATCGTAAGAGATGATTTGCAAAAAGTGCCGCCCGCAAAAATCAAGCTGATGTTTGGGAGGCTTGCAAGTATATTGGCTATCGGGAGACTATGTGTGACAACAGTAAGAGATAGGCTTTCGGGAATATTTCCGGCAATTGCCTGTGTTGTGGTGCCACCATCGAAAAAGACGACCTGATGATCTTTTAATAGCGTGATTGATTTTTCAGCTATGGATTGTTTCTCCATAACATCAAGGTTATTTCGGTCGTATATATCGAATGGAATGTTTGACCGTAGCGTGGCACCGCCCCGAATAGCCCGAAGTAAGCCGGCGTCAGATAACTCTTTAAGATCACGTCGTACGGTATGTTCGGAAACACCAAGCTCGGTGGCCAAGTCCATCAGCGCTAATTTTCTTTCTTTTTGGATCTTAATTAATATAAAATCGTGACGTTCTTCTTTTGAGATCATGCTATAAATATATGCTTTTATGCTACATGTTGCAATAATAAGCTTACTATTTGTCTAAAAGTTGCAATATGTTGCAGTTTAGCCTGCTGTTTACTGTGAAATTAACTTACTTGGTTCTGGAGGATCGTACTCAATCCCATTTTTGATGAACTTGTTTTTGCCGTACTTATTGTTTTTATTAGCATTATATTTGTGAATGATCGGTAATTGTTTCGTTCGTTCTTCAGTTGTAACCAATTTATAATTTTCGCTTTTACAGGCTGTTGTTTAATTCTATAGGTAAAGGATCAGAAATCAATTAAAATATGAATACTATCGTAAAAATTGCAGGTTTTATTCTGTTCGTCTTTTTTAGTGGCTGTAAGGTTCAGCATGGCGCGCAGCTTATGAAAGGACAATGGGTATTGGGTGGCTTTGAGCGACCCAAAGGAGTCAATCCAATTATTGAGCCTGATACAAGTTCCGTATTTTATGATCCAATGCTAAAGAAGGAAATCCGATGGGAGAACAACGACACCTTTAATCCTGCGGCAGTGGTGAAGGGAGATAGTGTCTTTGTCCTATATCGTGCAGAAGACCGGACGGGGAAGGCTATTGGTCACCGGACCTCTCGCCTGGGGTTAGCGGCTAGTGTGGATGGTATTCATTTTGAACGGCTCAAAACACCGATATTCTATCCGGGCCCCGATGAGCAGCAGGATAACGAGTGGCCAGGCGGGACGGAAGATCCCCGGATAGCACAAACTGAGGATGGGCGCTTTGTGATGTTTTATACCCAATGGAACCGAAAGGTTCCGCGGCTAGGTGCAGCAATATCCACTGATCTGAGACACTGGGTTAAGTATGGTCCCATTTTTAAAAAATCGAAAAATAAGCCCGCTCTTGTCAATGAACCGCATAAATCGGCGTCTATTGTAACCGTATTGAAAGGCAATAAACAGGTGATTGCTAAAATCAATGGGAAATATTGGTTGTACTGGGGGGAACATGGTGTCTATGGCGCCACATCCGATAATTTGATTGACTGGGAACCTGTAACAGATAGTAGAGGTGCTCTGAAAGCTTTTATTTCGCCAAGAGATGGTTATTTTGATAGCGGATTGACGGAGTGTGGTCCTCCAGCAGTTTTGACTGATAAGGGAATTCTATTGTTGTACAATGGTAAGAATCATGCGGAGAAAGGGGATATGCGTTTTAATAAAAATACCTATTCCGCTGGGCAGGTTTTATTTGATCAACGAGATCCGACAAGCGTATTGGCTCGAATGGATGTTCCGTTTTTGCGGCCCATGGAATCATTCGAAAAAAGCGGACAATATATAGATGGAACGGTTTTTATCGAAGGATTGGTCTTTTTTAAGCAAAAATGGTTTTTATATTATGGTTGTGCCGACTCTAAAGTTGCTGTAGCTATTTATGATCCGCGCCATCCAGGGCCAATGGATCCTGTACCTGGATTGTAAGAGGGAAGAAGTTGTCTTTGAAGCTTGTTTGGATGATGGGTAGTTGGTGTAGGAGAATTTACTTAGTTGGCTGGGAACTTATCAAATTAAAAAAGGCAGATCATTTGATCTGCCTTTTTGGGTAAGTAATCGGGCTCGAACCGACGACCCCTAGAACCACAATCTAGTGCTCTAACCAACTGAGCTATACCTACCGTGATTTTGATGATACAAAAGTACGATTAAACCCTATTCCCTCCAAATATTTGTTGGAAAAAAAACAGCGTTTAAAGCCAACTAGGTGAAGATTAGTTTATTAAATTTTAATAAAAAAACATTGAAACGCATCCATATTGGTGCGGATATGTATTTCGCGAATCCCAAAGTTACCATTTGCTTCCAATTTCTAATAAAAAAGGCGGTTCTTATCAAAGAAACCGCCTTTTTTATTGGAAGAAATGTTTTTAGATCATCTCTACACTTCTCTTCACAAAAGATGTTAGATCAGCTCCAGACAATAAACCTCTGGATAAGAGTGCTAAATCAAAAGCCTGTTTTGCTAGTTTAGAGCCTTCTTCGTCCGATGCAGATAAAATTCTTTTGATCAGCGGATGGTTACCGTTGACAGTTACCTTATAATTGTCGGGCAATGAACCATAGAAATTCATACCACCTCCTGTCTTGGCCATATCTTTCATTCGGCGCATAAATTCATCAATTGTTACCGATACAGGCAGATCACCTTCATTTAAGGCGTCAACTTCAACTTTCATATCTTGGCGTGAAATTGCTTTTTCGAAAACCTCAAGCGCTTTTTTGGATTCTTCTTCAGAAAGGGCAAGCTCGACTTTTTCGTCTTTTTGGATCAATTTATCGATAACGTCAGCATCCACACGTTTCAGCTGTACCTTTTCACCGCCCTTTTGCTCCAAATAAGCAGCAAAGTGCGTATCCAGTGGCCCATCAAGCATCAAAACATCATAACCTTTGTTTAATGCAGTTTGGATAAAGCCATCTTGTTGAGCGGCATCATGCGTATATAAGTAGACAATGTTACCATCTTTATCTACCTGGATATCTTTAACCTTTTCGTAATATTCTTTGATGGTGAAACTTTGGCTGTTCGTGTTTTTTACTAAACAGAAGTCATTTGCTTTTTCTGCAAATTTCTCATCGCTTAGCATACCATATTTGATAAATAAACCGATATCTGTCCATTTTTCTTCAAAGCCCTTGCGGTCAGTCTTAAATATCTCGTTCAATTTGTCAGCCACCTTTTTGGTGATATAACTATTGATTTTCTTAACGTTGCTGTCTGCTTGTAAAAATGAACGGGATACGTTCAATGGAATATCTGGTGAATCGATTACCCCGTGAAGTAACATTAAGAATTCAGGAACAATATCTTTCACTTCGTCTGTGATAAACACTTGTCTGGAATACAGCTTAATTTTATTGCGCTGGATCTCCAGTTCATTTTTAACTTTAGGGAAGTAGAGAATACCAGTCAGGTTGAATGGGTAATCGACGTTGAGGTGAATCCAAAACAATGGTTCATCCATTGAATAAGGATAGAGCTCGCGGTAGAAGGCCAGATAATCTTCGTCTTTTAGTTCGGATGGAGATTTTGTCCAGGCTGGATTGGTGTTATTGATGATATTGTCTACCTCTACAGATTTGTATTTTGGTTTTCCTTCTTCGTCTTCACCATCCGGTTCAGAATTTGTTTTGGTGCCAAAACGGATTGAGACAGGAAGAAATTTCGCATACTTATCTAAAATGTCCTGTAAGCGTGCCTGGCTTAAAAATTCAGTTGATTCTTCGTTAATATGTAAAATGACATCAGTACCGCGTGTGGTTCTTGTACCTGTAGAAATTTCGTAAGATGTACTACCATCGCAAGTCCAATGAGCAGGTTCTGCTCCATCCTGATAGGATAAAGATTGGATTTCCACCGTATCGGCCACCATAAATGCGGAATAGAAGCCTAAACCAAAACGGCCAATGATTTCATTTGCATCATTTGCCTCTTTGAATTTTTCCATGAACTCTGTTGCACCTGAGAAAGCGATCTGGTTGATGTATTTTTTTATTTCATCTGCTGTCATACCAATACCATTGTCGGAAATAGTGATGGTTTTGGCAGCTTCATCAAATTTTACGTCTACAATCAATTCACCCGTTTCACCTTGGTACTGACCCAAAGAAGCTAGGCGTTTGATTTTTTGAGAAGCATCAACTGCATTAGATACCAGTTCACGCAAGAAAATTTCATTATCAGAATATAAGAATTTTTTGATTACGGGAAATATGTTCTCCGTGTGAATTGAAATACTACCTTTTTCTGGATTCATAATTTGTATGTCGCTATTTTTAATTTTATGATTTGTTTAAAACATACAATCAGTGTTCCAAATCGTCTCTATAGGACATGATGGCAGGAAACAGTCTATTTTGTCATAGGCTCATTCGTTGAATTTACGGGCTCTTTAAGTAAACTGTCAGCGAGCGAAACTGCCTTCGGCTAATTTAGGCCTGGGCTCTGTGGAAAGTTGGCGACATGTGCATATTTGGGGCCGAGTCCAATAATGGCATCCTTCCACAATAATTCGCCGTTACCTTCAAAAATAAGCTGATGATGGTATTTGTTCTGTACAGCCCAGCTATTTTCTTTGATTTCGCCGTCCAGTTGACCAGCAGACCATCCGGAATACCCGATAAAGAATTTTAGTTCGTCAGCTTTTATGCTATCCGTTTGGATGGCTTCAATAAGTCTATCTTCATCGCCTCCAAAATAGATTCCTGGGGCCACTTCTTCGCCGCTTAACAGTAAATCAAAACGGCTATGTACAAAAAAAAGGCTTTCCTGAGCTACAGGACCACCGACGTAGATGGGGAAATTGCAATCCGGTATAGATTCCAATAATTGGCCAATGCGAACATTAGTTTGATTATTTAGAACAAATCCGAGGGAGCCTTCTGTATTGTATTCACATAACAATATTACGGATCTGAGGAATCTGGGGTCTAGCATAAACGGCTCGGAAATCAATAGGCTTCCTTTTTGTGGGTCTAGTTCGGTAAACATATAGCGCGAATTTTAATTATTTATTGAATTTAATCTTTTTTATTTAATCTATGCGAGATTTGTGCCAAAATTAGGATTTTGTCAATTTCTACTAACTTTATAGAGAAAAAGCAATGATTTTAGTAAGTTTGTAGGATATAAAAACAGGTTTCTATGTCCATTCAACATAAAGATATTGCAGCAATCAGACAGGATTACGTATTAGGTAGCCTATCTGAATCGGATGTGGATCGTGATCCAGTCCACCAGTTTAAAAAATGGTTTGATGCGGCTATTCATAGCGAGGTGATCGAACCTAATGCCATGGTGCTTTCAACCGTATCTTCCCATCATTTGCCATCCTCAAGAGTTGTTTTATTGAAGGATATTGTATCAGAAGGTTTAGTCTTTTTTACAAATTATGAGAGCCGTAAGGGGGAAGACATGAAAGCTAATCCGCATGCTGCACTGTTATTTTTCTGGCCTGAATTGCAGCGGCAGGTCCGGATTGAAGGAGTTATTGAATTTGTGAGCGGAGCTGATTCGGATGAATATTTTCAATCGCGACCTAAAGCGAGCCGTATCGGTGCACTGGCCTCCCCGCAGAGCCACGAAATTCCAAACCGTAGTTTTTTAGAAAACAGGGTGGAAGAACTCGAAAACCAATATAATGGAAGCGACGCTGTACCTAGACCCTCACATTGGGGCGGCTATTTACTGAAACCGATTTATTTCGAGTTCTGGCAGGGACGTGCGAGTCGGCTGCATGATCGTATCGTTTATAAAAAAGTGTCTGATTCCTGGAAGATTACGCGCATAGCTCCATAAATATGACATTTGACGAAATTAAATCGACGCTTGTTTCCAGATTTGGAACTCAAATTATTCTTAAAGAAGATCACAATGGGCTGCAGCCTGCATTATTTATTGATAAGGGCGATATTATAGCCGTATGTTTATTCCTGAGGGATACAGAGGGTTTGTACTTTGATTTTTTAAGCAACCTTACTGCTGTGGATTATCACACGCATTTTACTGTAGTCTACCATCTCAATTCCTTGCCTTATCAACACGGTTTGGTCTTAAAAGTGGAGTTGTCTGGTAATCGTTCGCTCGACGAACTCCCTGAGATTCCTTCGCTTACTTCGGTATGGCGCACGGCAGACTGGCATGAGCGCGAAGCATTTGACCTGATGGGGATTTATTTTGAGGGACATCCGGATCTTAGAAGGATTTTGCTACCTGACGATTGGGAAGGATATCCTTTACGGAAGGATTATGAAGAGGCAGAAAAATATCATGGCATCCATATTAATTGATAGAAATGGCGAATCCAAAATATAAAGAGGCATTAATACGCTATGAAAAACACCTTACGGAGATATCCAGTCAGGAAATGGTGTTGAATATGGGGCCTCAGCATCCTTCGACGCATGGCGTGCTCCGACTGCAGCTGATTACAGATGGAGAGATCGTGAAAGAGGTTGTTCCACATCTGGGTTATCTGCACCGTTGTTTTGACAAACATGCCGAATCGTTAAATTACGCAAAGACAATTCCTTTTACTGATCGTCTGGATTATCTAGCCTCAATGAACAATAGTCATGCTTTCGTGATGGGGGTTGAACGCATGCTTGGTCTCGATAGTAAAATACCGAAAAGAATAGAGTACATCCGGGTGCTGGTCTGTGAACTCAACCGAATTGCATCCCACCTGATTGCTATTGGGACATATGGGATTGATATCGGTGCAACAACACCGTTTCTCTGGTGTTTCCGCGACCGCGAGCATATTATGAATATGTTGGAATGGGCATCTGGCTCCAGGATGCTGTACAATTATATCTGGGTAGGAGGTTTATTTTATGATTTGCCTGTAGGCTTTGAAGAGCGCTGTGCTGAATTTATAGCGTATTTCAAGCCTAAATTGGTCGAACTGGATGAGATATTGACACAGAACCAAATATTTATTTCCCGTACAGCTAAAATAGGGGTACTTCCTGCTGATGTCGCCATAAATTATGGTGTATCGGGGCCCATGCTTCGCGCTTCGGGGATAAAATGGGATTTGAGACGAATAGATGGCTATTCTGTTTATCCAGAAATTGATTTTGAGATACCTGTGGGAAAAGGTGAGATGGGAACAATCGGCGATTGCTGGGATCGTTATAAAGTTAGGGTAGATGAGGTCAAGGAATCTGTTCGCATTGTCGAGCAATGTCTTGAGCGATTACAGAAAGACTTTAAACGTACAGCTGAATTTGATCCGAGGGCTCTGGTACCGAAGAAAGTGAACTTGAAAGCTCAAGATTATTATGTCCGTGCTGAAAATCCGAAAGGAGAATTAGGGTTTTACTTTGTCACAAAAGATAAATCAGATATTCCATTGCGTGTAAAGTCAAGGGGGCCAAGTTTTAATAACCTTTCGGTGATTTCGGAACTCGGAAAAGGCGTATTAATTGCTGATTTAATTGCGATTCTTGGATCTATTGATATCGTTTTGGGGGAGGTGGACCGCTAAATTGCGGTAGTGTGCATGTTTTCTAAACGATTTAGCAAAATAAAATAGGGACTGTATTGAAAATGTTGCAGAAAAACGCAAATAAATTTGTAAATGAAAGCAATTTTCACCATATTTGCAGTCTCATAATTTAAGTTTATAATTGGTTAATGAAAGCTCGTTACTCCCAAAGTAACGGGCTTCTCTTTTTTATGGCCTGCAATCTATTGATGCTGTTTATTTAGCATGCCGGTGTGTTGGTTTGAGCTTGAAGGGTTTACTGCTTTTTCATCGGAGCAATGTTGATTATCCTGTATATTTCATCGAATTCCTGCATTAGAATTTAACGTAAATGATTACCTTTACTGGTCTTAAATATAAAAAAGTGACGGATAGTTTAGTTATCATTCCAACATATAATGAAAAGGAAAATATTGAAAAAATCATTCGCAAAGTTTTTTCCTTATCACATGCATTTGATATTTTAATTGTAGACGATGGTTCTCCCGATGGGACGGCTACCATCATCAAGAATTTGCAGCTTAATGAATTTACTGGCCGTCTGTTTATCGAAGAACGGACCGGGAAACTGGGCTTAGGGACAGCTTATATCCATGGATTTAAATGGGCGCTATCGCACGAGCACTACCAATATATTTTTGAAATGGATGCAGATTTCAGTCACAATCCGGAGGATCTGCTTCGCTTACGGCAGGCTTGTGCGGATGGTGCTGATATGAGCATAGGTTCGCGTTATATCAAGGGCGTGAACGTGGTCAATTGGCCGATGAGCCGGGTACTGATGTCCTATTTTGCTTCGGTATATGTTCGTTTTATAACCGGAATAGATATCCAGGATGCTACCGCGGGATTTGTTTGTTTTACCAGAGAAGTCCTCAGGACAATCCCACTTGAAAAGATTAAGTTCGTAGGTTATGCTTTTCAGATTGAAATGAAATTTACAGCCATAAAATATGGCTTTAAGGTGGTGGAAGTCCCCATTATATTCACAGATCGGACTGAAGGTACATCAAAGATGAGTACAAGTATCTTTAAGGAGGCATTTTTTGGTGTTATCCAATTGAAACTGGGAAGCATAGGTAAGCGCTATAAGAGAAATTAAAATATTGCCACAATGAACGAGAATTTAGATCCAAATCCTGAACGTCTGAGCAATACAGATCGTGATATTGAACGAGCATTGCGGCCTCAGGCTTTCGAAGACTTTACAGGACAGGCTAAAATATTAGAAAACCTCAATATTTTTGTGAAAGCGGCTAGGCTGAGAGGCGAGGCGCTGGATCATGTTTTGCTACATGGCCCCCCAGGCTTAGGAAAAACGACTTTATCCCATATCATTGCTAATGAGATGGGGGTTGGTATCAAAATTACTTCGGGACCTGTATTGGATAAACCGGGCGATTTAGCAGGTTTATTGACAAATCTGGAGGAAGGTGATGTTTTGTTTATAGATGAGATCCATCGTTTAAGTCCTTTGGTGGAGGAATATCTCTATTCGGCAATGGAAGATTTCAAAATTGACATCATGCTGGAGACAGGCCCAAATGCACGGTCTGTGCAGATTTCTCTGAATCCGTTTACCTTGATTGGTGCCACAACGCGCTCAGGTCTTTTAACAGCCCCCTTGCGCGCACGCTTTGGAATTAATTCACGCTTGCAATATTATGATGCAAAATTGCTGACAACTATCGTGCTGCGCTCGGCTCATATCTTAAACACACCGATTTCTGATGAAGGTGCCTATGAGATTGCGCGAAGGAGCAGGGGGACACCACGGATAGCCAATGCTTTACTGCGCCGTACACGAGATTTTGCGCAGATAAAGGGCAACGGGAGTATCGATAAAGAAATAGCAAAATATGCTTTACATGCGCTTAATGTGGATGAAAATGGTTTAGACGAGATGGACAATAAAATCTTAACGACGATTATCGACAAGTTCAAAGGTGGTCCTGTAGGACTAAAAACTGTAGCGACGGCTGTTGGTGAGGATGAAGGTACGATTGAGGAAGTCTACGAACCCTTTCTGATTCAAGAAGGATACATTATGCGGACGTCAAGAGGACGCGAGTGTACCGAAGCGGCCTATAAGCACTTGGGGCGTGTCAACCATTCGAAAGGAAACACACTGTTTTAAGCGCGAATGAAAAGTATATTTTAACTTTTCTGCTGAATAATTTTATTAGTCCGGCTCATTAAAGCTGGGCTAGGTTTTGTCCGTTGAAAATAGCTTATTTGAGCCTGTAGCTCCTCATATATCCAAGGGTGCTTCTTTCGTAGGTTATTTAAGATGTCCAGGCAGTTGACTAATACAGCGACAGGACATGAAGGTTCGATCATCCATTGAAAGGAGTACTCGATAATTTCTTCTTCTATCTCATTTTGGAGCGTATATTCTTTA
>NZ_DIIM01000004.1:0-118986 GCF_002420705.1 Sphingobacterium sp. UBA5670 | reverse complement strand
AGCGTATATTCTTTATTTTTTTTCGAGGTCAGAAATAGCAGAATTTTAGTGTAGCTTCTAAGACAGCTCCAATTCTTTTGTTTCTTTAAATTATCCAAGAATTGCGGGAGAACACATTTTAGCAGTGTTGTATTTTTTAAAACGATGGTTTCAAATACCCATGCGGCGCGGAAGGCAATCTTCTTGTCTTTTTCTAAGGAAATGTTCAACAGATCGGTCAGTGTTATTCCCTGAAGGATATCCAAAGAAAAATCCGTTACCTCGAAAGATCTCAAGGTAACGGATAGAAATGCTAATTTTTCATTGTGGGTCATGTAACCGTTATTTTTGTGGCTTTTCTCGATTCATTTCAGTCATATCAACTTCGTTCATCTTGGAATCACCCAACAGATATTGGCTAAAGTAATCGCCCATTTTCCAAAAGAAATATTCCGTCATATCGCCAAAGCCATGTCTTTGTCCCGGTAATAGTAGGAAATCAAATCTTTTGTTGGCTTTAATCAGTGCATCGACCATTCGAATGGAGTTAGCCGGGTGTACATTGTTATCGATATCTCCAGTGGCGATCAATAGTCTGCCTTTCAGGTTTTTTGCGATCTCCGTATTTTTATTGATTTGGTACGAGAATGTAGTATCGCCTTTAGCGGATACTTTTTCTGTTACGCCATGATGACGCTCGCTCCACCAACGGTTGTAGATCTGGTTTTCATGATTTCCTGCTCCAGATACGGCAACTTTAAAGAAGTCAGGGTAAATAAGCATCGCTGCTGTAGACATAAATCCACCGCCGGAGTGACCAGTTATACCGACACGGTTTATGTCAATGTATTTATAACGATCAGCAAGCTGTTCCGCCGCGACTTTTTTATCTTCCAAACCATAGTCACGCAGATTGCCATAGCCATAAGTATGATACCATTGTGAACGTGAAGGATGTCCACCACGGTTACCGACGGTGATGACGATAAAACCGAATTGCGCTAGCCTGTCAATTCTGTCCATGCTTCTTCCAAAGGATTTATTGACAGCTTCGGTCTGAGGTCCGGGATATACATATTCGACAATGGGATATGTCTTGGTACTATCAAAGTCAAATGGTTTGTACATGACTCCATAGAGATCAGTGGTGCCATCCCCAGCTTTTACTTTAAAAGGTTCTGGAAATTTGTATCCAGCAGCAAATAGTAAAGACAGATCGGCCTTTTCCAATGTCATTACTTTTTGTCCACTGCTATTGTATAAGACGGATTCAGGAGTCGTGTTTACCCTGGAGGAATTATTAACAAAATACCGGGTGGATTCACTCATTTCCACCTGGTGATCAAAATTTCCCGGGTTTAATAGTTTAATTCCGGAGCCAGTAGTATTTACACTGTATTGATGCAGATAATAGGGGTCTTCGTTTTTCTCACGGCCCGATGCTGTAAAGTATAGTGTTCCTGAAGCAGGGTCTAAACCAGTAATTTCTTCTGTATGAAAGGCACCTTTTGTGATTTGATTAATCAATTTTCCATTTGTGTCGTAGAGGTAGTAATGGCCCCAGCCATCTCTTTCTGACCAATGAACCAATTGCTTTTTATTCTCAATCAGGAATGGTTTTTGAACATCCAGATATACATTAGAACGCTCTTGGATAATGTTGTTCACTGTGCCATTTATATTGACTTTTAGGAGGTCAATCCGTTTGAGGTCACGGCTAGAACGTGAAATGTAAAATTCCTCGTTATTGCCTAACCAGTAGTTGATAAAATAATCCTCTTTATACGAATTTTTATCTGGTGTTTTGGTCCAGGTAGAGAGGGTCTGGTTTTTGAACGCAGATACATTGATGCGACGTGGAGTTTTTGCTCCTGCATCAAAGATATAAAGTTCAGTTTCCGTTGAATCGACCTCACCTGGCATTTGGTATTTATAAGTTTCAAGTGTCGGTCGGGATGAGCCAACATTATTGATTACCCACAAAGGTTTTAATGAACGGTTGTCCTTCCTGCTCAAGGTAAAATAACGACCATCCGGCGACCAGCTGATCCATACCCGCTTACGTTTAGGATCATTGTCTTTATCTTTTTCGTCACCGGTAGTTGTGCTGTATTCATCACCGCCCCAAGCATAATATTGCACACCGTCTTTTGTTATCTGGTGCTCTACAATGGTGCTGTCCTTTTCATTTTTTACCGCTTTAAGATAGTTGGATCTGTCCATCCAATATAGATTATAGTCTTTTGCAAAGTAAACTGTATTAGTATCTGGGGAGAAGCTCGCCCAACCCAATGGCGATTTAACTTTTGTCGAGTCACTGATTTCTAAGACAGACTTTGTTGCCAGGTCGTATTCCAGATAAAAGAGTTTCTTTTTAGTGGTGTCGGACTTATTTTTGAGCTTTTGTATTTCATCTTTGGATTTCACGGTATCTTGGGTGCTCTGAACCTGAAATCTTAATTTTTTCTCATCTTTGGTGAATCGAAGCCCTTGTAATTCCAAATGTTGGGCATCTACTGGGTTTTTAACGATTTTAGTAATTTGAGCAGCGATGTCGTCATTATTGAAAAGAAGTTCTTTCTTTTTGAGGGCCGGGTTAACAATGTACCAATTTCTTCCTTGTGGGCTTGCGTAATCATACCAAAAGCGATCAGAAAAATTGATCCAGTTTGGTTTGATACTCGTTGAAAAAATCATTTTCTTTAATTTTTCAGGGGAAAATTTCGCCGCTAACTGATAGTTGGCTTTTATAGGCACCTCTTTCGCCTGTTGTGCAGTGCCAATATAGGGTAATAAGCTGGCTGCTAAGATAAAGTAGAACTTATGCATTAAATAATGATATAGATAATTGTATAATAATGGTTTTGGACGTAAAAATATTTATAATTAGGTTCTTTTGCGAATAATTCGTGTAATAATCCTATGATGGATAGAAGTTTTCACTGAAATTAACCAAAAAAAGCTCTTTTGTTGCCCGTGTCACTCCCGTATACAGCCATCTTAAAAATTCAAGATCCAACATGTCATCGTTTATATAACCCTGGTCGACAAAGACGATTGGCCATTGGCCGCCCTGCGCTTTATGGCAGGTAATTGCAAATGCAAATTTAATCTGAAGCGCATTATAATAGGGATCCTTTTTGATTGCTTCGAGACGGTCTTTTTTATCCATAATATCGGCATAATCCAAGGCGATCTCTTCGTAGAGTGTTTTCTGGGTTTCATAAGGCAGGTTGGGACTGTCCGTATAGAGGCTGTCTAGGATCACGCGGCAAGTGATAGGTTCTATTTCATCAATGTCTACAAATTCAAGTGTGACATCTGCAAATCGAAATCCATGCTGGTCATGTATATTGCTCACTTTTCGCACCTTGGCCATATCACCATTTGCAATAAACCCATCGCCCATATTGTTTTCCTGCAACCAGAAGTAGTTGTTCTTAACAACCATAATATAATCTCCGCCGGTCAGCTCCTCGTCCCGGAACAAAATCCTGTTCCTTATATTTTGGTTGTATAGGTTTGCAGAGCGATTTGAACGACAGATAATCATTGTATTTTCGACTCCATATTTGTCATAGGCATAGTTTATCCCTTCGATTAACCGTTCACCTGTCATTCTGTAAAGGTCTTTAAATCCTTTTGTTATGAATTTGGGGAAGGGAAAGTCATCTTGATCTTCTTCAGCTGAGGTTATCTCTTCGCGTATTTTTGTCGCATTATACAGTATGCCCGAATCTTTAGATTGACGGACAACGGAGGTCAGTTCATGTGGATAAACGCATAGATGAAATTCACTTTCGAGATAACTTGGGTTTAATGCGGGGCTGTCTAGGAGTCCTACAGGAGGTAACTGGGCGGTATCCCCAACAAATAATAGCGTGCAGTTCTTTCCTGATTGCACATAGCGGATCAGGTCATCCAAAAGACTTCCTGAAAACGCATTCACAGGTGCATTGGATATCATAGAAGCCTCATCAATGATAAATAAAGTATCTTCATGAAGGTTCTCCGCTAAAGTGAAATCCAGCTGAAATGAAACAGCAGATTTTTTTCGATAGATTTTCTTGTGGATCGTTAGTGCTTTGCGTCCCGAATAATAGGTGATTACTTTTGCGGCCCTGCCCGTTGGAGCTAGCAGAACAGCTTTTTTGCGCAATGCCGGTAGTACTTTGACCAGTGCCGAAATTAACGTTGTCTTTCCCGTACCGGCGTATCCTCTCAGTACAAAGCAGGATTGCTTGTCAAAAGCGAGTAGAAATTCTTGCAGTAATTCGAAGGCCTCCAACTGCTGATCGGTGGCCTGCCATGGGAATTGCTGTATTAACAGATTTTTGATGAACACCCTCAAAGTTATTTAAAAGGTTTGTCTTATCCTCTAGAAAAAGCTATTTTTGCTCTAAGAAGTTTTAATTTTTACAATTCAGCGAATGAATTATATTTCAAAACAATTTAATATTCATTATTTACCGGAGTACAATCTTTTGGTCAAGGCTGGCTTTCAGAAGGATGTCTTGGCAGTGGTTGATAAAAAGTCGGTTGCACCGATTTTGATCGAGTATCCGTCAGAAGAGCCCATTTTGGATGCCACACGAATTATGAGCCTTCCATTTCGATTTGTTCGCGTTGTGATACCGCATCAAACTTTTACGTTTATTCCAAAAGAATTTTTTCTGAGCGAACATGTGAGCGATTACCTACAGTTTTTAGGTACAACTGATCTTGAAAATACATTTAGCTATTCTTTAGATAATCTTAATTTAGTTGCTGTATACCAGTTTGATGGACTTTTATTAAATAGGTGGAAGCGGTTGTTTCCTGACGCTGTTATACTTCCCGAATTCGCAGTTGTGCTTGATCGCGCACAGGAGCGTGTATCCATTAGAGGCAGTGTGTTGGGGCTCCACTTTGTAGCTGAAAATACAGTTGATTTTTATCTTTTTAAAAACGGGGTTTTTCAGCTCTATAATAGTTTTGAAATTCATAATCTAGATGATATTAGCTACTATGTACTAAATATTTTAACGCAATTCAATCTAGGGGACTCCATCAATAAGGTGCTCCTTTCAGGAGAAATTCCAAATGAATCCTATTATAAACGTATCTCTACTTATGCTGGTGATATCGAAATATTGGATTTGAAAACCAAAGTTGTGTTGGCGGATAGCGAGATCGAGTCAAATTTGACGCCGTATAACGTATTATTTGATTCTATACTATGCGAATAATCGGAGGTCGTTTAGGTGGTTTAAGGCTGAACCCACCAACCAATTTACCTGTGAGACCAACCACGGATATCGCTAAGGAAGCGCTGTTTAATATTTTACAGAACCGACTGGATTTTGATAGTTTAAAGTGTCTGGATCTTTTTGCAGGAACAGGAAATATTAGTTTTGAGCTCGCATCGCGGGATGTGGAGCATGTAGATGCGATAGACCTTCATTTCAAATGTGTGCAATACATCAATGATACGGCAGAGAAGATGAAATTGGCGCGGATTAAAGCAAGGAAAGCCGATGTGTTTAAGTTCATTGCCAGTTGTAAGAATACTTACGATTTTATTTTTGCAGATCCACCTTATGATATTCCTAAATTGCCACAATTACCAAAATTAATTTTTGAACAGGAATTGTTGCATGAACATGGGCTCCTTGTTGTTGAGCATCCGTCAACAAGACAGATGGAAGATCATCCAAATTTTATAGAAATTAGAAAATACGGGTATTCATCATTTTCCTTTTACGCTAAGACTATCTAATATGAAAATTGCTGTTTTTCCGGGCTCTTTTGATCCCTTTACATTGGCTCATCAAGATCTTGTTGAAAGAGCAATGCCGCTATTTGATAAAGTTATTATTGCAGTGGGCTATAACGCCAATAAAAAAGGAATGTTAGATCACGACGAACGGGTAGATTCAATTAGCCGTGTTTTTAACGACGTAAGTAGGGTTGAGGTGCTTAAATATAAAGGCCTAACAGTGGATTTCTGCAAGCAGGTTAAAGCGCGTTTTATATTACGAGGGCTCCGCAATACCAATGATTTTGAATTTGAAAACGCCATTGCTCAAAATAATCTGTTGCTCAATAACGAGGTAGAAAGCTATTTTTTGATGAGTAGATCTGGAACGGCTCATATTTCTTCTTCCATTGTTAGAGATGTGTGGTTTAATGGAGGGGATATCAGTGCAATGGTGCCTGTTGCTATTCTGTCGTTGTTGAATGAAAAAAGTAGATAAGCCAGATTAGTAAAGCAAGATCGCGGATTTAACAAAAAATGTCATACGAAATAATATTTTGTATGACATTTTTTGTTTTTGATAAACAAGGTTTTGCGTGTTTTATGTAAGCAATATATTTTCATTTTTTAAGATGATATGCTCTCATCTATGCTGCATGGCCAAATATTATTTGGTTGCGCGGTTTACTTGTGTTTGATTGGTTTATTTTCAGTTTGTTATATTGTGTTTTTCTTGTTGATACTTTAGTAGGCGCTTGCTTTGTCCAATAGATAACACTCTTCAGGTGTTAACTTGATTTCGACAGCTCTGCTGAGTTCTTCTAGCTGCTGGATACTGGTTGCACTTACAATAGGAGCTGTAACCGAAGGTCTATTTAAAATCCAGGCTAAGGCAATGGCTGACATGCTTGCTTGTTGGCTATGCGCTGTTTCAGCCAAGACATCTAAAATACGTAGACCGCGGTAATTGAATCTGTCTTTTAATGCATCGTAACGCTTCACCTCTTTTATATCATCCAAAGAGCGGTATTTACCCGAGAGGAAGCCACTTGCGAGTGAATAATAGCTGATTACACCCAGGTGATTGTCAAGGGCCAATTGTTCATACTGTTCTTCATATTTCGTTCGGTCGTAAAGGTTGTATTCCGGCTGGATAGCGATGTAAGAGGGTAAATTGTGTTGTTCGGCAATACGGAGAGATGCCGAAATTCGCTCTGGACTTAGATTTGATGCAGCAATCCATTTTATTTTCCCAGTTTGGATCAGGTGATGATAAGCTTCCAGTGTTTCATCGATTCCGGTTGTCAGATCATCGTGATGAGATTGATAAAGATCGATTGTGTCAACATTCAGTCGCAAGAGTGAGTCTTCCACAGATTTAATAATATACTCTTTTTTCAGATTAGGTTTACTATTATCTGCTCGGCGCCCACCGACTTTTGTGGCGATCTGAACTTTATCGCGAATATCTCTTTGGCTGATCCATTTGCCAATGATTGTTTCTGATTCAGATCCGCTGTGTCCCGGTACCCAGTGCGAATAGTTGTTGGATGTATCAATAAGGCTGAATCCCATATCAATAAAAGCATCTAATAGGGCGAAAGACTGCTTCTCATCGACGGTCCAGCCAAATACGTTTCCACCAAAGACAAGTGGCTTGAATTCAATTTCACTGTTTCCGAGTTTTACTTTTTCCATGATCATTTGATTATTTACTGATTAAAAATAAGTAAAAAAGGCCGTTTTCAATCCACTGCTAGGGCAGTGAAAAGTTTTTTTAAAATTTTCTTATTCATTTTCAGTGAGTTTTAAAAATGCTCGTTAGGATGATTTGGAATAATAAAAACTTTCCTTACTTTTGCATCATCCCAAACGGATATGCCCGGATGGCGGAATTGGTAGACGCGCTGGTCTCAAACACCAGTGGGAAACCGTGCCGGTTCGACTCCGGCTCCGGGTACTAAGCCGAATTGAGTACTAATTTAGTTCTCGATTCGGTTTTTCTGTTTTCAAACCTTTGTTCTCCATGAAGGTAAGTTCGGCCGCTTTGTGTATTTTCTTTTTTTATTTTGCCATCATATTGTTGCCAGTTGTGATTCGATACTGCGTTGGTCAGGTTGCAGAGCAAGCCACATTATACTTGTGTGGTTATTTTTTCTTCCGTCAATGACCAGTTGATTTTAGATCCTGATGCAAGAGTAGATGAAGAAACTATTTAAGCTAAAATTTCATTTAAATTCCTTTTTATTTCAATTGTTCTTAATTTTAGTTGCAATAGATTAATTTTATCGAATAAAACCATTTTTTAACAAATATTATTAACTATAACGTTTTCGTTAATAGTGCAATCGTTTGCGGAAAACTGTAGCGATATTTTTCCCTTATATTCAGTAAATAATTATAAACGGGTTCTATAGAACATTATTTACTCAAGTCATAAACTTAAATTTAAAACTAATGAAAAAGAACATTTTTTATCTCATTGCGATGGCTCTTTTTGTACTATTTTCATCCTGTCGAAAAGATGGCGGCTGGATGTTGCCTGGTACGCCTAAAGTTCCAGTAATTAAATTGGCAATTGCAGATTCTACCCAAACCTATCACATTACCCCTTCAGCGAGCACAGAATCAGACCGTATGCAGTTTCAGGGAACCCACAATGAAATGCAAGCAACCGGATTTTATGTTGCGCCAAACAGTAGCATAACCCTAAATGTCAAGATCAATTCAGGCAATATTGTACCACGATTGGCGATAGGAACTCCTTTTAGGGATAACATTCGGCCTGTCAGGCAGTATTTTAATCTTCAGGACGGCACTCAGACCTTTACTGCCGATCAGTATGGCGGTTTGGTGTATGTCATCTACACGGCAAATAATTATACGGCCACCGGTGAAATTGAAATTACCTTCGGCAATGGTTTTATTCCCGTACCTTATTTTGAGAAAGGAAAAACCACGCATAGCCAATGGATTGCCACTTTGGACTCACTTAAGAATAGTGCTCCAGATGTGATGTTCTCGTCAGATCATACAATCATGGTAGCCAATATGGACGAAGCTGTTCTTTATAAGAATGAAGATCAGCAGCTTATTGTGAACAGACTGGATTCTATTATCGGCTTCTCAAATTATATTAGTGGACTGAGTGGATCAAGTGGGGTGCATGCAGTTCCTTACAATAAGCATCTGATTACCGTTAGAGACTCGGCATCTGGCGGATATATGGCTGCAGGAATTTCGATTTACTATACCGAGGCACTATCCTACAGGATGCTGCAGCCCAAGTACCTTTCCAATACCAACGGCTGGGGAATCTGGCATGAAATAGGACATACATACCAACAAAAAGCTTGGACTTGGGGAAACTTGACTGAAACTACAGTAAACGTTTACTCGATGGCTAGTGAGCGTGGATTTGGTCTGCCAATCAGCCGTGTGAAGGCCAACAACTCATGGCCCAAATTGGATACTTACTTTCAAAAAAATGTAGCTGATCGAAATTTCAATGCTGGCGATAACGATTTGAAGCTCATTATGTTCCATCAGTTATGGATGGCGTTTGGGGATAATCTGTATATAAATTTGAGTAAATCGACCCGTGAAAATAGACCTTCACTGGCTAACGATGGAGAAAAAATGCGTTATTTTATGCTTTCGGCCTGTCAGATTACCCAAAAGGACTTATCGGATTTTTTTGTTAAATGGGGATTCAAAGTGGACGCATCGGTCTATACAGAAATTGCCAACCTGAATTTACCGGTGCCTTCGCAGGATCTTACGCTATTAAGAGATTAGTTTTTGGAGATCACTTTTAACCGGCATTCCAAAAATTAGGCACGAATTTCTTCGTGCCTTTTTTATTTCGTACCCTCACAATACTTTAAGAATTTGATTGATATTTAGTTATTGCGCCATTTTTTTATAAAAAAGCCATCAACTGTTGGGCAGAAGACGGCAAGAATACGATTTTATTTTTTTATTAAATAATTCAATGAAATGTGAACTTCAGATTCCTGTATCCTTAACTGTTCAATATAATGATTGGGCGACATGCCCATATGCCGTTTAAAATAATTTGAAAACCCCGCAAGATCAGTAAATTTTAAATCCACGGTCAGTTGTTTTATTGATTTTTTACCAGTGACCAGGTCGTAGGTAATCAATTTTAGCGTTTCTCGTGTAATTATGGCATTAGCACTTTTATTTAGATGTCTGTGGCAAAGCTGGTTTAAATAATTTGCCGATACTCCGAGTTTATTCGCATAATATTGCGCCGTTTTACGCTCATAGATATTTGTCTGTAACAAGAGAAGGAAACGTTGCATGATGGGCTTGTGGACAGATTCAGCCTCTGGGCCTAATTTTTCTAGGATTTCCCTATTGTAAATGAGGGAAACGATTTTAAATTTTAAGAATGCAATTTCGTTTAGTCTTCTTTCCTCTTTAAATTCGGCATCTATACCCGTAAATTCGTGAAGGAGTTCTTTAAATATCCTTGGCGAAAGCTTCATCACCGGATAGCGCTTATAGTATTCTATGGGACAGATAAATAGATGTTCAAAAGTTTTAAATAATCTTGCCGATAAAAAAAGGACATGTATTTTACCGTCAGCTTGCATATCCCACCTATGGAATTGGCCCGGAAAAATAATGTGTAGTTGCTGGTCATTTAATTGATGGGTGACTCCATCGATTGTATGTGTGCCTGTTGCTTTTTCAAAAAGCAGAAAAGAAAAGAAGTCCAATCCAATTGGATCTTCCCGATATGAGCGGTGGCTAACCTGAAAATAAAGCATTTCCTCTTTGATTCTCATTTTCTGCTGAACATCCTCAAAATGTTCATGTAGATGATTTTTCTTTGTCATTTTTAATCCCCTTTGATGATTTTTAATTCTTTTCATTTTTATGCTGATCATAATGGATTAGCAAGGCGTTGTTCGAACAAACTGACCACTTTCTCTAATTAACGTGATTTTAAGCGTTCTTCAAAATATGTTTAAACAAATAAATAATTATAGAAAGCGTATTACTGATTTTGGAAAGCGATTCTTGGAATTTCTCAAAAAAGACAAATTGGGTTATGTAATTTTTAAATCGATAAAAAAGAAATAGAAATGATAATTAAGTAAAGTGAATGCATAATTACGGTAAGCGAAAGCTATTGCAATCAACGAAAGTTGCCTTTAACTTTAGCTAAATAAATACTAATATTCATAAACATAAAATTAGGATAGGGGAAGCTGGTTTTGAACCTGGTCAAGTATTTCATCAAAGTTTAAAGTTCCATAGGTTGTTTTAGAATTCCCCAGACCGAACTGAGTTGAATTTTTTACACTTTAAATAACATGAATATGGAAAGGCAAATTAATCTTAAACAGTTAGCGCTAAATCAGTCAAAACTGAAAGAAGAAAATGTCAGGGGAAAGCGGATTTATCGTACCCCAACAGTAGATTCTTGGGTTTTGGAGATGGAAAGCGGCATCGCTGCCGGATCTGGAACGGCTTCACCGGGAACAACAAACGATGAAGTGAAGTCCAACTGGAATGCTGATGACGATAAAAATGCAGAAATGCAATGGTAGCCAATTATTTGTTAATTAAGACTATTAAATCATGGAAAATAAATCAAAATTTGTTTCTGTACCGCTGATCGTTTCATTTTTGTTTCTGCTGTCGTGTAATTCAAAAAAGGATGACATTTCGGTCGGCAGCTTAGCGAAGGTTAGGATCGAACTTCAGGGCAGCAGCTATTCAGGGGCCGGTACACTGGGGGATGGAAAGAAAATGTCTAATCAGGTAAACAGTTCTCCCTTATCCGTTCAACGGAGGACGCTTCGCTTCAATGATGACCTGACACTTTTAATGGAACTGAGCCCGGTAACGCAGGCGGTAGCTCAGCTCAAGGCTACGACTAGAGCGGCAGTTGAAGAAAATGATCTGGCAGCTGGAGTGAAATATAAAGTTGCCGTTTTTAATTCTGGTGGAACTTACATCAGCGAGCGCGATTATGTGCGCGGATCTGAAGCCAATGCCGAAGAATTAAAACTTAATGGTGGACAGACGTATACCTTTGTTGCCTATTCAATTAACAGTAATACGGACCTGCCGACGATTGAATTTACGGATAATTCGGCAAAGACGTTATCTACGGCACATCTGAGTAGCATCCAGGGGAGTTCAGATTTTATGTACTTTCAGAAAGTTATGGAGATCGCCGCGGATCAGGACAATTATCTGGGAATCAATCTGCAGCATAAGTTTAGCCAGATAACCGCGAGTGTTGACGCATCAGCAACGGGTTACATGATAGGTGCTATAAATGCAGGTTTTGATTCCCATTATCCTACAGCAGATATTCAGTTGGCCAATGGGAGCATCACAAAGACCGGAGCTGCAAGTGACGTTGAGATCTCCTCATTTTCCGGACTGAACACTGCTGTCGTTACTGGCAGTCCCACTATCATCAATGGCAGTACAACCGACGCTTCCTTTAAAATTTCTTCCATCCAAATCGGTTCGGTTACAAAAACTAATTTGCCGGGTATTACAGGTCTTGCCATTAGCCCAGGAATCAAATATAACCTAAAATTAACCGTTACGCCGAATGATATCTATTTGACACAACAGGGGCAATCTGCGGCAAGGATCGGTGGCTTAGTTTGGATGCGTCACAATCTTGGCGCCAATACAGCAACGGATCCTGACAAATCTCCTTCTACGACAGATCTAAATGGAAATTATTACCAATTTGGAAGGAAAGCGGTTGTGGCAACGGTCAATACGGCCCCCGGTGCAATTTCGGGATGGAACACGACAGCCGCCGCAGATGGTTCCTGGAACTCAGGTACCGAAACCAGCCCTATCAAAACAGCGAATGATCCTTGTCCTACTGGATACAGAGTGCCTTTAAAAGCTGAATTCCAGAAATTAATGGACAATACAGATGATAGCAATACAGGGACCTGGGCAACTTCTGGAACACAAAATACAATCGGAGCTGCTAAAGTATTGACCAGTAAAACGAATAGCAATGTTAAGCTCACCTTTCCAGCTAATGGATACCGTAATGCAAAACAAGGGATTCTGTACTGGCGCGGCGGAAGTGGCAATTATTGGAGCGCGTCAACAAAAACTAACGATCAGGTGATGTTTGGGTTTTATGAGAATTCAGTAACGCTATATGGCGGAGTGCCATCTGATCCCGATTTTTTTGCTAAAACAACTGGAGCTCCAATCCGCTGTATCGCAGAATAGTTAAATTAAAATAGGTGTTATAGGTGTTTCAGATAAAAGGGCATGGATGATCCACGATTGTCCATCTCTTTTTGCTGACAAGATTTATCAATTTAAAGATAATGAGATCAAATATAATGATGTAAAGTAATGGATGAATTGCGTTAACTGGTTGTGCTAAATCATTGGCTATTTTTGGCTTAAAAGATAACTAGAGCGAATGGTCTGACGTTTGTCAGACCATTTCACTTTGATTTCCAATTAATAAAGACCAGAAACGAAGAAAAACCAAGGATGAAAAACCATCAATACCCTGTTGAACATTTCGAAGACTTTCAAAATAAAAAGGGTTCTAACGAAGACATTTTGTACTTTAAGACTAAATCTGCAATAAAAAGAAAAGATCCCATCGGATTGGATTTCTTTTCTTTCCTACTCTTTGAAACAGGCAGCGGGACTCATACCATTGATGAAGTGGCGTATGAGATCCAGAGTAAACAGCTTCATCTCATTTTTCCGGGGCAGCTTCACAGCTGGGATATTTTGGCAGGGAGTAAGGCGCATACGATATTTGTGTCGGCAAAACTGTTCAGGCTGTTTGAAAATTTTTTCATTTATCCGATCGATTTTTATAAGAAAAACCCTGTTTTTGAGCTGTCGAGTCAGATTTATCGAGAGCTGCTTGTTGAATTTAAAGGTATTGATAGAGAACTTGTTCATGCCGAAGGCATGCGGGAAATTATCTATTCTAAATTTAGGATCATTTCTCTGATGTTCAATAGGCTGGTTCTTCACGAAAGCAAGCAAATTGGAGATTCAAAATCTGGTCCTTTATTAACCAGGTTTTCGCTGCTCCTTCTTGCATTCAGCAGGGAGCAAAGGACTGTAAAGTTTTACGCCGAACGGATCGGAATATCTGCAAACTATCTTAATATCCTATGCCAGCGATATTTTGAGATGAATGCCAATGCTTTCATTTCAAAGGAAGTGATCAACGTAATTATTGTTGAGCTTCTAAGTGCTGGTCGAACCGTTAAAGAAATCGCTGTTGAATTTAATTTCAATGACCTTTCGGGCTTCTCTAATTATTTCAAAAGACATACCGGGTTGTCACCGCGAGAATTCCTGTCATTGCAAGAATGATCATTTTGGTAGAAAAAATTATCTAGATTATAGATGAGTTTTGTTTGTCATAATATTGTCAACTTAAGTCGTCCATTTATTTTGAAAAGCGAATGAATAATTACGAAAACTGCTGAATGAGATATATTTCTGAATTTAGGCGCCACAAATATGGGAAGGTGCATCTTCCATATTTATCAAATAATCAGGCTAGTAGCTACGTCTGCCAATAAGAAAACAATGAAAAGATGAAAATTATCGAAAAAAAGAAAGAGGCTTACATCGCGCCCCAAATTACGGTTGACCTAATCGAATTGGAGCAGGGCATTGCAGCTGGATCTGCAATTATTAATACAGGATCTGATAATCAGACTCCACAGGAAAAATCTTGGGATAACGGTTGGAACAATAACCAGGACTTTGATATTTAATCTTCTATTCAATCTAAAAAAATGTATTTTAATAAAATAAAATGGCTGGGAATCGCTGGCTTGATCACCATGACTGCGATTTCTTGTTCGACCAATAAGGATAAAAATGAAATCTCCTCTTCGGATAGCAATATCAGCATCCGGTCAGTAAAGTTTATCAATGATGATCATGTCACTGATATCAATGTAATAAGTGATGAAGATGGATCATCGGCCAAACTCAGCGCGTCAACACAAAATGCGACAACGGCAGAAAATACCTTGGATATTCAAAAATCGGCCGAATTTGATTACACCGCCGATCTGCAGTCTAATGCAACCCTCAAAACTAGTACGAATAGTGGACTTGCACGTGCATCGGTGGATAATAAGCTGAAAGCTGCTAACATTCCCCTTACCAAAGACAAGAAGTTCCGTCTAGTTTTCGTAGAAGATGGTCAGTCCACACCGCTTTACAATGATGTGCTTAATGCGGGCCAGGATCCGCAGCTAAAAGTTGCTGCTGGCAAAAAGTACCATTGGTATGCGTTTTCTGTTAACGACGCCAATACCGTTCCCAATATTGATGGATCGGGAAATATATCGCCTTCGGATCTGACCAATAAAGACTTTATGTTTGATTCCGGAGATATTACAACAACGGAGGATCAAAATTATCTGGATATAATTTTCTTGCGTCAGATGGCGGCAATTGATGTTACTGTTAATACAAGAGGTATATTTGGTGGAATCACCGATAATTCTACCTTTTCTGTAGGATCTGGAACCGGAACTAATTTTACCAACCTGATTCAGACCGGTACGTTTAATGTATACAATGGATCATTCTCGAACTTACAGGATGCGGAGCCATTAAAGGGATCTCAAATGACAGCTGTTGATAGCCGCTGGGGCAACGCTGAGAAAACCGGTCGTTTTTTTACAGCCAATACAACAGCAACGATAGCGGCCAATAATCTCCGTATTCGGTTAAATTCACTGAACATCGCTTTGGATGACAATACTACACGTACGTTCAGTTCGAATACACTTGTTCCTGTTAGCCATGCGGCATCATTGAGCCTAGCAAAAGGCACACTGTCCAAGACGAGCATACGGTTGATCGAATCTGGAATTAAAGTCGGCAATGTGGTGTGGGCACGCACTAATATGATTTATGACGCGAATAAATTATATGGTTCGGCCTATACAAAGGGTAGTTCCGATGCTTACCGTTTCAGAACCAACAATGAATATGCATACCCTAACGTCAATGCAGAATACTGGAACTTTGGAGCGTCCACGCCAACTGGGACAGATGTAAATACGGTAGACGGATGCGGACGCGTATTTCCCGAAGGTACCTGGCGTTATCCGCAGGAATTAAATAACCCGAAAGAAATGACACTGCTATCGCAGAATACGGATCGCACAACGTTGACAAAACAAGTTTCTGATGGCTACCGTCATAGTATCATCTGGAATACTACACAGGCAACAAATCCGGCGTATCCGGATAATAAACTGGTTATCTCTTACTATGGCTATCGTGATGCGAACGGTGTGGTTCAGCAGAACCCATCCAATTCCCAGACTGGAACGGGAACATTGCATCTGAGAAGCAACCAATATACTAATAATGGGAATGCCTATATCCTATACAGCCAATTACAGAACGGCAGTTTCGGTGGGACAAGTGTTCCTAATACATCACAGCGGCAGGGAGTACAGATCCGCTGTGTTAGAGCGAAGCTCAACAATTAAAGCAATTCTTTTTCGAAGCCTTTAACAATTCCCCGATCCCGCATTTGCGAGTTCGGGGATTTTTTTAGTTGAGATGCTCCTTCACGAACGGAAACAGTAAGATCAGAAATTCTTGTAAAACTGGAGAACATTCGGTTGAGATGATTTGCTTTGCTGACTTGTACACATTTTATATTCCTTGATTATTGTTTCATTGCAAATGTGTCTTTTTAAAAGTTTGTACTCTTACAGCCGTGATGAAGAATCCATTTTTTTGACTAAAAGATAATTTTGAACTTGTTTTTAATTAAAGTGTTTACGATACACTATATCGTTTTCGATATTAGCACAATCGATTGCGTTTCATTTTACCGGCAAAAATTTAAGTTTATTGACCTAATATTACAAATATGATTCACTTCTGGTATTCTAAATCCTGGAGTGGATTAATTTGATTCATGTATATTGGATTTTCCAATATCATAAACCATTTATAAATCATTATTTATATATCATTTATGAAAAGGAATAAAATTCAGATTCTTTTAGTGTTAGCTATGTTGTCTCAGGTAGCTTTGGTTAAAGCGCAATGGACAGGTAAAAGAGAAAAACCAACCAAGCTTGTTGAAGTTAAATTTGGGTCTATTACACCACCAAATAGGAAGGATTCGGCGATGGTGGCTTTCCGTAATTATGGGCTTGGACAATTTATCCATTGGGGATTGTATGCTATTCCCGGCAACGAATGGAATGGCGTAAGCGCGAGACAGGGGGCTCCAGCATCTGAATGGATCAGAACTTGGGAAGGTCCCACTGCTCCAAAAAACTGGCTGAACATTTATGACAATCTTTATAAGCAATTTAATCCTAAGAACTTCGATGCCAAAAAATGGGCTAGAAGAGCCAAAGAAATGGGGGTCAAATATCTGGTTTTTACGACAAAACACCATGATGGCTTTTGTTTATGGCCCTCTAAATACTCGGACTATACAGTTGCAAATAGCCCCTATAAGAAAGATATTGTCAAACAGGTTGTAGATGCTTATACAGAGCAAGGTATTGATGTCTTCCTTTATTTTTCGGTGACCGAATGGGCCAATAAGGACTGCGTTACATCGATCCCTCAAACCGCAGATGAAAAAGCAAGATTTGACCGTTTTCTAAAATATACAAAAAACCAGCTACTAGAGCTGCAAACAAATTATCCTCAGATAAAAGGATTCTGGTTTGATGGCACCTGGGATAGTTCCTGGGTGAATTCCTACGAATTTACCTACAATTTGGAAAAAGAACTCCGGAGAAATAACCCAAAACTAATCATCGGATCACGTTTTCGAAACGATGAGCACCAAAGTAGACATTTTGACTCAAACGGGGTATTGTTAGGGGATTACGAACAGGGATGGGAGCGGAAAATGCCCGCTAATATGGATATCCTTGATGGACATGATTGGGATTGCGTGATGACAATACCCCCGAATGGATGGGGCTATGTGAAAAATACAGATGGTATGTACCTTAAGACAACCGATGATGTTATTGACCTATTGATGAAGTCCCGTTCTATGAATGGTAATTTTGTCCTCAATTTTGGTCCTGATGCGGATGGAAACATGAGCAAGCATGAAAATGAACTGATCACAGATTTGGGAAGATGGACCAAGACGAATGCCGAAGGTATCTATAATGTCAGCCACTTTCCACTTGAGAGTGATTATGGATACTATACCGTCAGTAAAACCGATTCGACTTCATTATTCCTAACTGTGCTGAATAGGCCCGTTAATCATATTTTAAGAATAGTATTTCCTAGAAATTCTAAACTTATTCCCGCCGCAGCTTCATTATTGGACTCTCAGCAGGCTTTAATTTTAAAAAAGTCAAATATTGGTTTTGATAGGGATAAAAATATGTATTTCGATATTGTCATTCCTAAAGATTTACAATCTAAAAGACCCTTTTTGGTGAAGATAAAACTTGGGAATGCTAAAACTCTAGAGGACAAACTGATGGATGCGAAAATCTAATCCCAATATATCAAAAAATCAAAAGGAACAGAATAATTAATTGGTTAAAGGAAGATTTTGAACTAGGGCATGAACATGCTACAGTTATGTATGCTTATATTAATGGAAAACGTGAATAGAAAATTAGGTCCTAGGTGAATCATATAGAAGCTGTCAAGCCGTATTGCTTTTTTAAGCCAAATCTCAAAAAATAGTTAAGCATTGTTATAAATTCTTAAAGTGATTGAATAATTATGAAAATAGGAATATCATTACTGAACCCTATTTTTGCTATATCATAAATATGACAACAATCCTAATTGCTTGATCTATCTTATCCAGTCCCGGTTTTCCCGAATCCAACAAATTCCTCCGGGGCTGGTAATTTTTTGATATAGGTTAAATTTATTAAAGCAATACTTGTTCATGTTTGTAGAGATTAGCGGATTTTATGAGAAATAAAAAATTTGTTGCAGAGCATAGAGGCGGGGACCTTACTTTAGAAAACCATCGTGGATTAATGAATTGGGCAATCGCATGTGCAAAACATGCGTTGGAACTTTTCTCTGATAGGAACATTGATATCCGTTTATTTCAGGCGCTTGACATTGCCAGAGAATGGGAAAGGGGAAATGTCGGGACCGGTGCGGCAATGGAAGCGGCCTGGGCCGCACATGCAGCAGCGCGTGAGACAGCTGATCCAGTATTAAAAACTATTTCACGCGCTATTGGTCAGGCGGTATCAACAGCGCATATGGCAGATCATAGTTTGGGGGCTTCTCTGTATGCCCTCAAGGCTGTCAGCCAATCTGGAAAATCCGTTCAGGAAGAAATTGGCTGGCAGGATAAAATGCTCATCAGATTACCGCCGCAAATAATCGATCTTATACTTGAAACCCGTGAAATAAAAAGAAAAGGATTCAAAGATTTATAGTCTTACATTTCTTAGCTTTCGATTGATAACTTTTTAATGACTATGTACGTTCTCCTGTCTTTTTCCTTGATAGGTGTTTAAAATAAAAAACACCACAATACAGGCTATTATGGTGTTACATGGATATGTGGTTTGATTAGTTTTTCGCTAAGACCATCTCTGGTTCTTCTTTTCCGCCATGACAGGTTTTACAGGAAATCGCTTTGGCGGGTGATCCATCCCAGCTACGATTAAAATACTTTTTGTTTATCTTTTGGGTCATCTTAATCATCGCTCGTCCAATCTCTTTTTTGTGGTTATCATCACTTGCAAAATCCATTTTTTTAGGATCCTCTTTCGATGGCGCGTGACAGAAACCACATTTTACCCCTAAAGCGACATTAAATTCCTTCATAGTGGAAATCAATTCATCGTGGGTTATATTTTTGGGAAGAACTTTTAGATTGGTCGGTTTTGGTTCTTCTTTAGGTTTTTCCTGTTGGAAGCTAAATGCACTCAACGCAAGGGCTATAGCAAAGACAGACGCAATTGCACCTAATTTATGTATTTGTTTCATTTCTCTTTTCCATTTGTACCTAACTAAATATAGGGAGAAAGAGATAATTTTCAAACAGAATATGAATTTTATATGACAATTTAGATTGATTATTATTTACGGACAGCCTCATTGACTATCCAGGCCTGACTATTGGACTGGTAGTTAATTGTCAGCAATTTTCCCTCAATCTTCACGTTTTTTAAACCTGTTGAGTCGGTGGAGGCCCAGGTGCTGTCATTGGTTTTATTTAATACAAGGTCTGTAATATTCGGAATGCCTGTATAAAATTCAATTTTATAGGTATTTCCGCTCACTTGCAATACACGTATTAAACGATTATCCCGATCCACATCCAATGTATTATCCTGATATTGAACACGGCCTATAAAGCTGCCGGAAGCCCCTGCAGATTCACCCCCTGTGTTATCATTTTTTGCACATGAGATTATTAGAATAATAAATAAACTGAACAGGGCTAATGGGATAAACAACTTCATGTATGTAATTTTTGCTCTAAAATAAGACTTTTTGACCAAAAACTCAATTGATCAATCCAGAAATGATATTTATTGTCAATGCAACGACAAATGTATTTAGAGCAAAGGAGAGGAGGCCGTGAAATAAAACTACCCTTCGTATTTTTTTTGAAGAGATTCCCACGTCAGAGACCTGAAAGGTGCAGCCCATCACAAATGAAAAATAAGCAAAATCTAAATAATCGGGTTTGTCGTCTCCCGGAAATTCCAGCCCAGTTCCAGCCGCATTATTTTCATAGTATAAACGTGCGTAATGAAAGGTGTATATGGTATGGACCAATATCCAGGAGGATAGTATGGCTAATATGCAAACAACGATAATGTACGCGTCATTTAATTGTTTATCCTTACTTGATATAATAATCATCAGTACCGAAACAAAGCAACCTATGGTCACTAGAATGATAAATAACGACACGAAGAGCCGGCTTCCATCCTCCTGCTGTGCTTTCCGGGCAATGGAAGCAATCGGCATTGTGTAGAATGTGTACCAGGATATAGAAATATAGGATACACAAAAGCCAAACCAGCATAACATTAAATTAAGCAGTGGAAGGCTTTTAATCGGGGAGATCAGGTAGATCAACAAAAAGAAAAAGACCGAAATCAGTGCCCTATGGATGGATTGCATCCGATGCAAGTAGTAGTTCATTTTTCCCATTTGAGGTTCAATTAACAGTCAAATTGTTCTTCTGCTTCAAACATCAGTGGGTTGCCGTGATTGGACAGAAACAGGAGCATTGCTTCTTCCTCATAATTTTTTGGATTTGAAAAAATGAAATCTAATGCACCATCCCGGTCGATATCGCCAACGAATAGAGTAGACATAAATACATGGTCATATTGATCTACCTGGAAAAGTGTCTTTTCTTTATTTCCATTAATAGAGCTGTAGTTGAGTTTATAATTGGCAACCTCATGAAATACTTTCTCGTGACCGTTTTCGTCGGTTTGCACTTCAGTGGATTTAATGTCACCCAATGCTTTGAGCGCTATTTTTTGGTTCTTAAAAGTATACTGAACGGATTCTTTTGGCCAAATCTCGGACTGATTTATCTTGAGATGTTCTAGTGCGCCTGTTTTAAGTCCTTTCAGCTTCAGGAATAACAATGAATTTCTTCGTGATTCAACACTTTTAGTCGCTACTTGTGCGCAGTCGTCAAAACCGTCCTTAACTTCAAAATCTACTTTGTCCAAATAATACTGGCCATTTTCTTCGTAAAGATCATACCAATCTTTATTTAAGACGGCCGTTGGATCTTCCTTTTCCCAGATACGATAGCTGCTGACAAGAAAGATCTGCCCTTTTGAAGAATCTGTCTTCGGAGAAATTAAAGATGTAGTGCTATCGCTAGTTGATATTGCTAAACTGTCTGATGTTTTTGCTGTATCAGTTAAATTTCTGTTCTGTTTTGTAGAAGAGTTTGTACATGCCTGTAGGGAAAATAATCCTAAAATCAGGCTGAAGGCAATGAAAACATTCATATACGGTGAATTTTGCTTAAATATATAAAATTCACCGTATATATAATATTTCTGTTTCCTAGCTAAATAGCTCTTTTAACAATGAAAATGAACGAAGACATTTGTCGTCATCGAAGATATAGGAAGTCGCCATGATTTCATCGACCTTATGATCCTTAACAAACTTTTCTATTTCCGGACGGATTTTGGCACCATCGCCAATAAATGCACAAGAAGCCATACTCTGTACGGCCTGCTCAATTGCGGGGATACCTTTGTAAATTACATCCTGCGTTGGTTCTGAGAGAGGCCTTCGTGTGTTGGTCACTATGCCGGCAAATAGGTTATAGAAGCTTGTTGCCAAAAAATTTGCTTCTTCGGTACTGTCAGCTGCGATAACATTGACACACGAGATGAAATAAGGTTTTTCTAAAACTTCTGAAGGTACAAAATTTTGATGATAGATCATGCTTGCTGAAGCAAACTGTGCCGGAGCAAAATGCGTTGCAAAAGCATAAGGAAGACCCAAGCTAGCCGCTAAATAGGCACTATCGGTGCTTGATCCCAAAATATAGAGTGGGATATCCAAACCTTCACCTGGAAAAGCTCTAACTTTTGCATCATAGTTCTCTGCACTGAAATACCGCTGCAGATCTTTTACCTCTTGTGGAAATTGAAAGGCTGTATTCAGGTTGTTTCTGCGTAACGCCATGGCGGTCAGCTGGTCCGTTCCCGGAGCACGCCCCAAACCAAGATCAATACGACCGGGAAATAATGTTTCTAATGTACCAAATTGCTCAGCAATGACCAATGGTGCATGATTCGGCAGCATGATGCCCCCAGATCCCACACGTATATGTTGGGTGTTTGCCGCTATATGCTGTATCAGAAGTGATGTTGCTGAGCTGGCTATATATTCCATATTATGATGTTCGGCAACCCAAATCCTTTTAAAATCTAGTGTCTCTATATGTTGGGCAATTTTTACAGTACGTCGTAAGGCACTGGCGGTATTTTCTCCTTTTTTGATTGGTGCTAAGTCCAATGCTGATAATGCTATTTTATCCATGCATTAAAATTACGGAGAAGAATTTCGACAATTGTAATGAAAATGTCTATTCTAAGAGACGTTGTGTATGTATGACACTAAATTGATCATTTAGGGTTGTCGTAAAAAATGTGAACGAGTCGCCGGCATCTTTTATTTTAAACTTCTTTTTGATTTCCTCGGTTTTCAAGGGGAAGTTTTTTGCGATAATATCGGATTTTAATTGTTTTTTACTTTTCTTAAAATCCGTGAAAGATTCTACTTGCTTTATAACAAATGTCTTGCCCGGAAAATTTTCAACCTTTTTATCGGAGGTATAGAGGTGGGTGTTTTTATGCAGTTTTTTTACATTGAACACTTGAGCAATCGTTTTAAAAGCTCCAGCTTTGGATAGTGCAACATCAGGTTCATATAAATAGGACAGGGGAGCACTGTAATCGTTTACAATTGCACGTTCGTTTTCGTAAGTAAAGGAGACAAGCTGCTGCTGATCTTGAAACAATCTTACGCCATGTATGGATGGCTCACCTTCGTAGCCCTTTTCCTGTATAAAAATGAGTTCCTTGCAGTCATTCTGTAAAGAAACGACGTAAACGTTTTTTACATGTCGGAGCGCTTGTATTGCCGCTGATATATCCAATAATGGAGCAAGCTTGCTGATTATCGTATCAGCATGTTTAAAAAACTCATCTTGTAATTCAACTAGATTAGGCTCACATTCATCCAGTAAAAATACCTTTTTATTCAGGACTCTTCTTGATGGGTCTAGGTAGATATAATCAAATCGTTCAGCCGGGCCCCTGAGAATATAATCGACTCCATTTGCAGCGATGACCTGGAGATTGTCTGCATTTAAGACTGCCGCATTATGCATTGAAATTGCAGCGAGTTCGGGGTTCAACTCACAAGAAGTTACTTTTTTTGCCTTTTGCGAGAAGTAGTAGCTATCAACACCGAAACCGCTAGTGGCGTCAATTAAATGACTTCCTTTTTTTATAAGCGAACTTTTGAATATACCTGTTTTCTCGGAGGAACATTGCTCAAGATTAAGCTTAGCAGGAAAGTAGATTCCTGGTGTTTGTGCCCACAATGGAATTTTAATACTTGCCCGCTGGCGACCATCAAGCTGGGCTGCAAGTTCAGCGGAAGATATTCCTTCAAAAGGAGATTTTTTTAACGCAATTTTAGCTGGGGACTCATGCATGTTTTTCTCTAAAAACTGCTGAATCTCCTCTTGAAGGATTAATGTATTCATTTATATTTTTTTAACAAGAAGTTGGCAAGTATAAGTATCCTTTAATTCGCTAATAACTTCCTTATCAACCAAAACACGGTCAATTGTCTCCTGATTGTAGTAACGGATTGTAATGAGCTCTAGTCCTGATTCATACTTGACCTTAAAACGCTGCTCTAATTCATTGATCAGGTCGACCAGATTTTTCCCTGTATCGTCTACTGATACCGTAAAATTGATTGCTGTGTTGTGCATCATATTGATTTTGATACGGTGCTCATGAAATAAATTAAAGATATCCCGGAGGTTGTCTTCGACTATAAAGGAGAAATCTCTCGGCGAGATAGAAATGAAAATCTGGTTGACCTTAAAGATAAAAGAGGGTACTGGTAAGGTCTGATTTGTACTCTTTATCATGGTACCGGGTGAATCGGGATCAACAAAGGAACGTACATTTAGAGCAATCTTTTTGTTTTGCAGGGGTTTTATTGTTTTCGGATGGATGACTGTTGCGCCGTAATAGGTAAGTTCAATAGCGTCGGTGTAAGACAATTCAGGAATCAATTCAGTTTTTTCAAACCATTTTGGATCCGCATTGAGGACACCCGGTACATCTTTCCAAATGGTTACATTTTCGGCATTTAAACAGGACGCAAATATCGCTGCAGAATAGTCGGACCCTTCACGGCCTAAGGTAGTTGTGAAATTTTCAGAAGTAGATCCCAAAAATCCTTGTGTGATTACAATGTATTCGTCGAGAATAGCAGGAAGTTCTGCACGGATTTTTTCTTCCGTTTTGTTCCAGTCCACCACAGCTTCGCGATAGGTATTATCTGTGAATATATAGTCACGTGCATCCAGCCATTTTACTTTTTCTCCAATCGAAGAAACATAGGCCGCAACGATCTTCGTGGAGATAAGTTCGCCCATCGACACAATCTGATCAAAAAGGTAATCATATGAGTCTTGAGGTTCTTCTTCCAAAATCCATTCGATTTCGACAAAGCAGTTGGCAATTTCATCGAATATAGGGTTTCCGGCTTCAGGAAACAATTCCTGAAGGATATGAAAGTGAAATTCTTTAGCTTCCTCTAATGACTGAAACTGCGAACCTGTGTTATTAAAATACTCTTTGGTCAATTTTTCCAGGAGGTTTGTTGTCTTTCCCATAGCGGATATGACGACTAATAAGGCGTCGCCTTTGTATTTTGAAATAATCCGCGCTGAATTTCTGACACTTTCAGCATCTTTTACTGACGCCCCTCCAAATTTAAAAACCTGCATTTATTTATTAGTTTAGTTGATTGCTAATTGATACTGTTGATATAGTTTAGTCCTTTGTCCGAAATCAGATGCTTAAATGTTGTATAGGGGATACGCAGTTCTGTATTTCCCTCGGCATAGGATTTGATCTCGTATACATTGTAGTAAAACAGGATATCATTTTTTTCAAAAGTGAAATTATCGGCCAATGAAAACTTGCCGTCTTCAAAAAAATATTTTCCATTTAATGAATCATCACCGCTTAATCCTTCTTGATTCCGGAAATACTGCTCAACGATCTTTATAAATTTATCTTTATTATCTTCTAAAATGATATCATCGATCGTAATCGCTTTGTTGGATTGTCGATCAAAATTCGAATATAGAATGAAGTGGTCTCCATGTGCTCCACCGGTATACTCTTCCTGTTTGGTTCGTAGTCCTAAGAAAATGGGAGTGTTGGCGACTACATCCACTTGTAGGTCCCGGTTCCAGGTTGCTGTAGATTTCCCATTATTCTCTTCTACGTACTCGTTGTAGGAATTAATAAAACGATGTGCTGCCTCTTCCATGCTTGTATCGCCTTCGAGATGAACCACGGTAGCAATAAGGTCATTAATTTTGCTTTCTTTGAAAATAGGATATTTTGCCCGGAAATAGGTCGTATCCAATCGATCATCTTCTTTTAGAAAATAATTGCTATGCTCATCTATGTTTTTTCTGGTGTAGAAGAGTGTATCGGTATGCTGTACTTCTACAGGTGTTTTATTTTGACCATTGCATGCGTATAACAAACCGCTGAGAACTAAAATCTTTAAAAAAAAGTGAAACCGCATTGATTTGAATATTCCTGTTATTTAATAAGTGATTGACACATTGATCCACTCCGCATCAAAGTTTGCTTTATATCTTTCATAAAATTTTATAGCCGGCTCATTCCAATCCAGGACCTGCCATACCATTCCATGAAATCCACACTGTTTGCCATAATCCAAAGTCTTATCAAAAAGTAGTTTACCAATTCCTAGACCCCGCATACTTTCTGTGACAATCAGATCCTCTAAATAGAGTCTCCGGCCTTTCCAGGTCGAATAGCGTGTATAATATAATGAAATTCCAACAATTTCGCCGTCTATCTCCGCAACAAAGGCACCCCATACCGGATGAGTACCAAAACCAGCATCCTGAAATTCTGAAAGTGATACGGTTACTTCGTCTGGCGCTTTCTCATAAATAGCTAACTCTTTGATTAACTCAAGCATTCGTGGACAGTCTGCAATAACTGCTTGTCGTATAGTGGTTTTAGTCATTGTTTTTGAAATGTTTTATAATTCTTTTGCCAAAAATTGTACTTCCAATCCGTACCATCGTCGAACCTTCCGCTATTGCCAGTTTATAGTCTGAGGACATTCCCATGGATAGGGTGTTGAAAAACTCATCTTTTCGGTAGAAACTTGCCTTGATTCCATCAAACAACATCTTCAGTTCATAGAATTCAGCTTTAATTACTTTTTCCTTATCCGTATTTGACGCAATTCCCATCAAACCGCATATACGAATATTTGTCAACGCAAGAAACTCTTCATCACGGAGAAGTTCGATGAGCTCGGCATGGTCAAACCCAAATTTTGTTTCTTCTTCCGCAATATATACCTGCAAAAGGCAGTCGATTGTCCGCTTTGCTTTTAGCGCATGTTTGTTGATTTCTTTCAGTAATTTTAATGAATCGACTGATGCAATTAAGTTGATGAAAGGTACGATATATTTAACCTTATTTGTCTGAAGGTGCCCTATCATATGCCACTGAATATCTTTAGGTAAAAGCGCTGCTTTTTCAACCAACTCTTGAACATGATTTTCACCAAAGATACGTTGTCCAGCTTCGTAAGCCTCCATGATGTCTGAATTGGATTTTGTTTTTGAAACAGCTACAAGTCGTACACCAACAGCCTCGGTTTCCAATCTTAATGCTTCTAAATTACTAGCGATACTCATTTATGATATAGTTTTGATGATGTAAAAAGTGCCAAATGTCGGTGCTTTTTGTAAATTTGTACAAAACTACGAAATGCTACGATTAATACTGAATCTACTTGCTGTGATTTTTTTATTTGGTTCTTGTGTCGGAACTGGGGGGAAAGATATTATCTCTCAAAGTAAGTTTGTCGACGCACTTACTGAAATTCAATTGACTGATTCCTATCTCAATATTTTACCGATCGATAGTGCACGCAAAGTGATGTTGCCTTTGTATCAAGTGACTTTTGACAAATACGGTTTGGATTCGGTCTCTTTCAGGAAGAATTTGGACTATTATGGTAAGGATGCAGAAGTTATGGCCTCTATTTATAAGAGGGTGGAAGATAATCTGACGAAGGAAAATAAGTTTTATTCGGATATAGAACGAAAAAAACAGGATTCCATCCGGACGAGGGATTCTATTCAAAATATGCATATTCAGGATAGCACAAATCGCGTTATGCGTGCGCAGCAGGCCTATCAGGAGCGTATCGCAGCACTTATACATTATTTGCCGAATAAGTCGAAATTCAATTTTAGAGAATCTTCTTCACTGTTTAACAAAGGAATTCAATCAAAGACTGGTATCAGCATGGACGGTTATTTAATGAATCAGCTGTCCGTAGGCATTTCAAATTTACCAATTGAAACGCCTTCTCCACAGAAAAATGTAGTTTCTCCGCCGATAACACCTGGTACTTCGACTAGGGATACTACATTGACACAAAAATCTGTGGTGCCAGCGCCAACAACAAGTGAACTGGAAAAGAGGCCAGTTCTTACTCCGCCGCAGCAGATAAAGCCGCCGGTGAAACTTTAACCATTTAAGAAAATAATTTCTATGGTATATCCAATAAATGCAATTGATAAACTCGGATTTTCCGAGATAAAAGATAAAATAAAAGAAAAATGCCTGAGTGAGTCAGGCCGTGAGCTGGTTGAAAAGATTCAACCGCAGACTCGTTACGATCAAATTGATAGATTTTTAAGACAAACTAGCGAGTTTAAAGATCTTTTGATCAATGACAGTGCATTTCCCGTTGAGAATTTTTTTCCTCTTCGATCCATTATTGAAAAGGCAAGGGTAGAAGGTACATTTTTACTTGAAGAGGAATTTTTTAGGGTATTGTTGTCTCTAAAAACCGTCTATGCCATTATTCGTTATTTTAACGAACGCGAGGGGCTTTACCCCAATCTTGAAGTACTATTTGAACATTTACCGATCGAGAAAGGAATTATTCGTGATATCGAGATGGTTATTGATGAACGTGGGAAACTTAAAAATAATGCTTCCCGCTTGTTGTTGGAAATTACGCAGCAGATTCAGCGTGCCGAGCAAGAGGCAATGAAACGTATCAACAGCATCTTTAAGAGTGCTCAAGACAGTGGTTGGACCGCAGATGGGAACCTAACCATACGGGATGGACGGCTCTGTATTCCTATTTTGGCAGAGAATAAAAGGAAGCTGAAAGGTTTGATACATGATGAATCTGCAACCGGACAAACTGCTTATATAGAACCTGAAGAGGTGTTTCACCTAAATAATAAAATCAGAGATCTAGAGTTTGAACGCAGGCGTGAAGTCATTCGCATTTTGGTTGAATTGACGGATAAAGTCCGTCCACATATTCCTTTATTGCTGTCTTACCATGGTCTATTGACAAAAGTGGATTTTGTGCGCGCAAAAGCACTCTTTGCACTGGATATAGAGGCCGAGATGCCCGAATTGTCAAAAGAGGCGGAGATCAATCTGGTGAATGGTCGCCATCCGCTTTTACTACTGAATCAGCACCATACTGTTGTTCCATTGAATATTCAGGTTGATCATATCCAACGTGTTATCGTAGTATCGGGTCCTAATGCTGGTGGTAAATCAGTTTGTATGAAAACGGTGGGGCTGTTGCAGATTATGGTGCAGTCAGGTTTATTGATTCCCGCTGAACCGACATCAAAAGTAGGTGTTTTTAAACAGATATTTGCAGATATAGGTGACGATCAATCCATCGAAAGTGATTTAAGTACCTATAGTGCCCATCTGTCTAAGATGAAATATTTCACTGAATTTGCGAATGGTCGCACCTTGGTGTTGATCGACGAGTTCGGGACTGGAACTGATCCTTTGTTTGGTGGACCTATCGCTGAGGCTGTATTGGAATCGCTAAACAAAAAGCAAATTAGGGGAGTCGTGACAACACACTATTCAAATCTGAAAGTCTTTGCTAGTAATACCCATGGACTGGAGAATGCTTCGATGTTATTTGACAACCGCGAAATGAAACCGATGTATATCTTGCAGATTGGCAAACCTGGAAGTTCTTATGCATTTGAAATTGCGCAGAAAATAGGTTTGGGCAAAGATATTCTAGAATCTGCTAAGGGTATGATTGGCGTACAGCAGAAGAAAGTTGACACATTGTTAATTGATTTAGAGAGAGAAAAGAAAGAAGTATTTGATACAAAAGTAGCAATCAATAAAAGAGAGAAAGAACTGGAGTCGATTAAATCGGAGTATCTTGAACTACAAAACTATTTGGAAGAAAATAAACGTGTCATACTGAAGAAAGCCAAAGAGGAGGCGCAGCAGATTATTAAAAGTTCGAATAAGTTAATCGAAAATACGGTTGCGCAGATCAAATCTGCAAAGGCGGATAAGGAGAAAACACGTGAGCTGCGCAGCAATTTGGATCAGGCGCTTCAAGCTGTTCTTCCCAAAGAGCAAAAACCAGCAAAGCAAATCGTCAAAGTGAAAGTGCCTGAATCCGCCGAATTAAATATTGGGGATTGGGTACAGATTATAGATAATGGTGCTGAAGCGCAGATCGTCGAAATTGCAAAGAACAATTTAATTCTTGCCATGGGTGAATTGCGTACTGTTCAAAAGCGAAAGAATGTGATTAAACTTGAAGGTCGGGAAGGGAAGAAAACTGCAAAAAGTTTGTCCAGGTCACTATCTTCCGGTACTGTAGCTGACTTTAAACCCGAACTTGATCTTAGAGGCATGCGGACAGAGGATGCGTTAAATGAACTGGAACGCGTATTGGATCGAGCCGTAATGATTGGTTATCCATCTTTAAAAATCATTCATGGCAAGGGGGATGGTATTCTGCGTAAATTCATCCGTGATTATCTCCGCAAATATAGTCATGTAAGCCGATTTGAAGATGAACATCAGGATCGTGGAGGAGATGGCATAACCTATGCTTATTTATAGTTAAAAATTAAATGGAGTCCTAATGCATGCATATTGGGGCTCCATATTCAATCTTTCTGCAAAAGTTTCTTATGGAAAGCATTATTGATTTTTTGAGCAGTGAACCTTTATTAAATGCCCTTACTTCAATTTTGTGTGGCAGTTTAATTGGTTTTGAACGGGAATACAGAAACAAATCGGCTGGATTTCGAACGGTGGTGCTTATTTGTTTTGGCTCAGCCATGTTTACCATTGTTTCCTGTTTGTTTATAGGCAATAGTACAGACCGTGTTGCAGCCAATATTGTAACTGGTATCGGTTTTATTGGTGCTGGAGTCATATTTAAAGGTAAATTATCGGTCAGTGGCCTCACTACTGCTGCAGTTATTTGGGCCACAGCTGGAATTGGAATGTTTGCAGGTTTGGGGCAGCTTGTATATGCGATCTCTTTTGCAGTGTTTATGGTCGTTATACTTGCGCTTTTTCAACGGATAGAGATCCTTTTAGCGCGTTATTACCTGATCCGTTCACTTCATATTAAATTCAGCTCCAATGAATTCTATCATTTGCATGAATTTGAACAATTAGCACTTGATTTTAAGATTAAAACGACAAGGCGTGTCATAGAAAAAATAGGTGGGAAGCTAGAAGTAATGTATGATATCTCGGGCAAAATGAATGATCTGGATCGTTTTAATCAGCAATTGGCCGGTTCCCAAGTTATAGATGAGTTTTACTACAACAAATAAAACTCATCCCTTAAGATTGCCCAATATATTCTTAGGTCGTTTCTTTCCCCCCAAAAGTAATCAAAATCATGCCTGAAATAATGACAAACATGCCTAAGACCTGCTGCCAGCTCAATGGACTTTTAAAATACAGTGCCATGGCCAGCTGAACGGTTAGAAATGTGCCGCCTGAACATAAGGCGATGACGATAGGCTGAGAAACATTTTTAAATAGCTGTACAAGAAACCAACTTGCAGAAAGCAGAATAATATTTCCAATGATCAATGCTGTCCATTTATATTTTGGATGTATTCCTCCAAGTTTGAATAAGATAGAGGAGATAATTTGACATGCCCAAAATGCGGCAAAATATATATAGTTTAACATAAATCTGTTATTCGTATCTATTGTAAGCACTGTTAAAAGATTGACGCATCAATGCGAATTGATCGATTACACTTTTTAGAAATTCCTCATCAAGTAAATCGAATACGCCATTTACACCACCAATAATATCCATTTCCGCAATTTTATAGGATTGTTCTAAATTGCCTTGCTCAAACTTAATAATGAATTTTTGGTTCATGCCAAAAATTGAAATCTTGCAATCAGGGTGGGGAAGTTCAGCTATTAATCTCATGTAAAATTCTTGTTTTTAAATTTAGCATAAAAGTATAAAAAAACGCCCAAATGCAATGCATTTGAGCGTTCAGGATTATGATATGATTAGAAAAAGGCTTAATTATACGATACCTTGTGCTTTCATAGCATTGGCGACTTTAATAAAACCACCAATATTGGCACCTTTTAAATAATTTACGAATCCACTGTCCTGACCATATTTCAGACAAGTTTCGTGGATACTCTCCATAATGGATTTTAAGCGATTGTCAACTTCTTCTGTACACCATTGAGTACGGATTGAGTTCTGAGACATTTCTAATCCGCTAACAGCAACACCACCAGCGTTCGCAGCTTTACCAGGTGCAAAACTAATTTTTGCGTCAAGAAAAACTTTAATAGCTTCCGCAGTAGAAGGCATATTGGCACCTTCAGCAACACAGATACAACCATTTGCTATAAGTGCTTTTGCATCGGATTCATCCAGCTCATTTTGTGTTGCACAAGGCAATGCGATATCACATTTAAATTGCCAAGGTTTCTGACCAGCTAAAAATTGGGCATTAGGGTAGCGAGCCGGATATTGATCCAAATTTCTTCCTAATGTTGCACCAAAGGCCATTTTTTCAGCATCAAAACCGTCAGGATCATATAATGTTCCTAAGCTGTTTGATACCGTGATTACTTTAGCACCCAGTTGCAGCGCTTTCTCTACAGCGAAAAAAGCTACATTGCCAGCTCCTGATACGGTAGCAACTTTACCCTGTAATGATTTTCCCTGATGTCTGAATATACAGTCGACGAAATATAATAAGCCATAACCAGTCGCTTCTGGACGGATGTATGAGCCGCCCCACAGTTCACCTTTACCTGTAAGAACTCCAGTAAAGTTGTTTTGAAGACGTTTAAATTGTCCAAATAAGAAGCCAATTTCACGGCCGCCAACACCGATATCACCGGCAGGAACATCTGTATCTGCGCCAATATGACGGTACAGTTCAGTCATGAAACTTTGACAAAAACGCATAATTTCATTGTCTGATTTACCTTTAGGATCGAAATCAGAACCACCTTTTCCACCGCCAATTGGTAATCCAGTTAAGCTATTTTTAAATACCTGCTCAAAAGCGAGGAATTTTAAGATGCTTTGATTAACGGAAGGAGCGAAGCGTAGACCGCCCTTGTATGGACCGATTGAACTATTCATCTGAACACGATACCCACGATTAACTTGTACTTGATGGTTATCATCCAACCAGGTTACACGGAAAGATATAATACGCTCAGGTTCAGTAAGTCTTTCAAGAATTTTTTGGTCAAAAAATTCAGGATGGTTTTCAGTGATATAAGGAAATAAATCCTCAGTAACTTCTTTTACAGCTTGTAAGAATTCTGGTTCATTTGGATTACGTTTCTCAACGATTGAAATGAACTCGTTAAAGTTTTTTGACATGTTTTAATTAGTAAAATTTCCCTTTGGCTGGCACTAATTTATGTATTTTTTAACAAAAAACCAATAATCATTAATTATTTACAAATATTATTCTGTTTTGATGAAATTTCATATTTCATTTAAATTGTTTAAAACAGAATATTCAATTGCGAAATGAAGGTTAAATGACCATATAACAGTATTTTATTCGAGTTTATCTCAGAAAGATAGAATCATTTTCGTTTTTAATAAAATAGTTATAAATATCCCGTTATGATTGATGAATATTTAATTGTTGATAGTTTTTTCTGATTATTTAATAAGCGCTAATGACGCCTATTTTATCATTATATTTTGTTTATAATTTATATTATGTTAAATAGTAAATGTAGAAATGCCCCTATTGTACAATTACCTTCTATCATTTCGGGTCTTTAAAAGTAGATTCTCGATAATGTTAGCTATATTTCGAAAAAAAAAGGAACTCATACATTGTCTGAGTTCCTTGAAAAATATTTAGGTTGAATATTTACATTTTAAAAAGATATTAGTCAACTGCCTGAATCATTAAAGCACCAACAGTTAGATTTGTTCGTGGGTCAATAACAATGGCTTGCGAATTTTCTGCGTTTTCATTTTGTAAATCAAATACAAGATTTTCAGCAGATTTAATTGCTATTCGGCCAATATCATTAAGCTTGATCTCCTCATTATAAACTTTTTCTTGTGTATTGATATCAAATTTGTAAAGCACATCAACAATCTTAACTTTTGTTAATTTACTGTGACTTTGAACCAGGTAAATTTGGTCCGTATCCAAAGGTTTGTTGTCGAACCAGCACAAATTTGCTTGGATATTACGTTCGAACTTCGGTGGATTTTCCACGCTGGCAATTGTGTCTCCACGGCTAATGTCGACGTCATCGCTGAGATGGATAATGACAGATTGTCCACTTTCTGCCCGTTGAAGCTGCTGTCCGTTCAATTCTATAGCTTTTACTGTGCTGAAAGTCTCTGCTGGATAAACAATTACAGGATCTCCCACTGTTAACCCCTCTCCTAATACGCGACCTGCATATCCCCTATAGTCGTGTAAATCATCCGTTTGTGGTCTTACAACCCATTGGACTGGAAATCTCCAGTTGGCTGTTTCGTGTTCATGTATTTCTACATTTTCCAGGTAATCTAATAAAGATTCGCCTGTATACCAGAACATACGATCCGATTTATGGACGATATTATCACCTTTTAGAGCGGAAACGGGTATGAAATCAACATCTTTGAGCCCTAGATTGCTAGCCAGTGTTAGGTAATCACTTTTGATCTGTTCGAATACCGTTGCACTGTAATCGACCATATCCATTTTGTTAATGCAAACCAAAACCTGCTTCATAGCTAGTAGTTTAGCGATGAAAGAATGGCGTTTTGTTTGCTCTATTACGCCTTTACGGGCGTCAACCAAAATGATTATGAGGTCCGAATTGGAAGCGCCAGTTACCATGTTTCTTGTATATTGGATATGCCCTGGAGCATCAGCTATAATATATTTTCTATGATCAGTCTGGAAATATTTGTAGGCAACATCTATAGTGATCCCTTGTTCACGTTCAGCCTTAAGACCATCAGTCAATATGGCCAAGTCTACCGTTCCATCATCATTTTTCCGGTTAGCACGCTGTATGGCTTCCAATTGATCATCCAAAATGGAGTTGGTATCGTAAAGCAAGCGACCTATTAAAGTACTTTTACCATCATCCACGGAACCGGCGGTTATAAATTTCAATATATTCATTGTTGTCAATATCAGGTATTAATTTGAAAGTGGATTAAAAGTATCCTTGTTTTTTACGTTCTTCCATAGCTGCTTCAGACACTTTGTCGTCCATTCTGGCTCCACGTTCACTTACAGTTGACGCTTTTATTTCAGCTATGATATCATCAAGTTCTGTAGCCGTTGAATCTACAGCTGCTGTACAGGTCATGTCCCCAACAGTTCTAAACCGTACTGATTTGCGTTCGATTACATCATCATCATCGATATTCAGAAACGGTGCAGCTGCCATTAGTTGTCCATTGCGTGTGATAACTTCCCGTTCGTGGCTGAAATAGATAGATGGCAACGCAATCTGTTCACGTTTTATATAATTCCAGACATCCAATTCTGTCCAGTTTGAAATAGGAAATACCCGTACATTTTCACCCTTGTTTATTTTACCATTGAATATGCTCCACAGTTCAGGTCTTTGGCGTTTGGGATCCCATTGGCCGAATTCATCTCGCACGGAGAAGATCCGCTCCTTCGCACGGGCTTTTTCTTCATCTCTGCGTGCACCTCCAATACAGGCGTCGAAGCCATGTTTCGAAATTGTATCTAATAAGGTGACTGTTTGTAAAGCATTTCGACTTGCATTTTTTCCCTTTTGCTCCACCACTTTGCCTTGGTCGATACTTTCCTGCACATAACCTACAATCAGTTTTTCCCCAATTTCTTCAATCAGTGAATCCCTGAAAACAATTGTTTCGGGGAAATTGTGGCCTGTATCAATGTGCACTAATGGAAATGGAAATTTTCCAGGTCTAAATGCTTTTTTTGCGAGGTGAACAAGTGTGATAGAATCCTTGCCACCAGAGAATAGTAACGCAGGTTTCTCAAATTGCCCCGCGACCTCCCTTAATATATATATTGCTTCCGCTTCTAAATGATCTAAATAGTCCATTTTCTGAAATAATAAAATTTGATTTAATGAATTTGAGTTTATGCCTGGTTATTTTAAGATTTAACAGCATGTAAACCACATTCTTTTTTACTTTGATCTTCCCACCACCATCTGCCAGCACGGAAATCTTCACCTTCCTGTATCGCTCTGGTGCAAGGCTGGCAACCGATACTCGGAAAACCTTTATCGTGCAGGACATTATAAGGAATGTATTGTTCCTTGCAATATTTTTTCACCTCGTCAAAGGTCCAGTCAAATAAAGGATGGATTTTAATGATCTGATTAACTTCATCGTATTCGATAAAATCCATATCGTGCCGATTGACGGATTGATCAGATCTGATCCCGGTTACCCAAATTTTCTTCCCTTTGACTGCGCGCTGCAATGGTTCTATTTTTCTTATTCGGCAGCATTCCTTACGATTGTCTACCGATTCATAGAATGAATTGGGGCCTTTTCTGCTGATGAATTCTTCTAATAGGCTTGTGTCTGGCGTGTAGGTCTTAATTTGCAGTTGATAGCGCTCCAAGGTACGGCTCCACAATGAATAGGTTTCTTTAAACAGTCGTCCGGTGTCCAATGTGAATATTTCGATATCAATATTATTTTTACCGATCCATTCTGTAATAATTTGGTCCTCTATACCAAAAGATGTTGAAAAAACGACTTTATTCGGAAATATTACAGCTATCGTTTGTAAGAGCTCCACTCCTTTTTTGTCACCAATAATTTCTTTGATTTCTTTAACGTTCATAACGTAATATATTTTTGGTATGTTCGTTCAACTTCTTTACTTTAAATTCGAAATCGCCTTTGAGCTGCTCTCGGTAGGCACTCATCAATGACAAAGTTTCGTCAATTTCTTCAGGTAAAAGGTCATTTAATAATTCTTTTACACGTTTGGCAATTGTTGGAGATTTTCCGTTTGTTGAAATAGCTATTTTCAGATCACCTTTCTTAACAATTGATCCTAAGTAGAAGTCACACAAATCCGGTTTGTCCGCCGCATTAAACAGTATGTTTCCTTGTGATGTTAAACTACGTAACTGATCGTTGAGCGCAGTATTGTTTGTTGCTGCAATGACCAGCTGTTTATCGATAAGATCGTTCGGCTCAAATGGACGGACATACAGCTTGACCTGAGGGTATTCTTGTAGAAGTTCTTCAAACGCAGGATTGATTTCCTTCGCTACGATTGTTAAGTTCAATGCTTTGTCATTAGAAACGAGTGCCTGAAATTTTTCCAATGCAACGTTCCCTCCTCCAACGAGCAAGGTGTGAATCTGATTCAGTTTGACGAATATGGGAAATAGCTGGTTCATGGCTATAAGGTTAGAGCTTTTTCTTTAATTTCCTGAAATAAGCGATGTTTTGCCACCACTTCACCGATTACAATAATTGCGGGCACCCCTACTCTTTTCTCCGTAGATTCATCCAAAATGCTTTCTATGGTGGCGAAAACGACTTTTTCGTTCGGTAGAGAACCATTTTGAATTAAAGCAATTGGTAAATTATGCAGGTTTCTTTCGCGATAAATGTTCACGATTTCAGCTAACTTTCCATAGCCCATCAGTACAACAACGGTAGCTTTGGACTCAGCGGCTAAATAAAGGTCTTTGGATAGCGAACCGTCCGATCTGGAGCCCGTAATCACCCAAAAACTTTCACTGATACCGCGATAAGTTAATGGTAGCTGCTGCAATCCAGTCAGTCCAATAGCAGAGGAAATACCTGGCACAACACTTGTTTCTATACCATATTGATGTACATAATCAATTTCTTCTCCGCCGCGGCCAAAGACAAATGGATCACCTCCTTTGAGACGGACAACATGCCCGTAATTTAGTGCATAATCCACCAGTAGGCGATTGATTTCGTCCTGGGAAGTTGAGAGCTGTTCGGCGCGTTTTCCAACATATATCTTGATGCAATCAGGCGCTGCATAATCTAGCAATTCTTCATTTACGAGCGCGTCATATAAAATAACGTCCGCTTTTTCTATCGCTTTTATCCCTTTAAGGCTGATCAGTTCAGGATCTCCCGGTCCTGCTCCAACTAAGGTTACTTTCGCTTTTATTGACATACAATTCTCTCCCTATACCAATACTGGTTTTAAATTTTTACGTTGATAAACCGCATTGATAAACTTTGTTGCTTCCTGAATATAGGTAGCTGCAAAGTGTTCGTTTGGTTCATTTTTGCTGATCTGTAAGACCAGTTCTGGAAACGCCTGATCAAAACTATATTCACCTGTTTCCACAAAATGGGCTTGGAATTCATTGATAACCGTATTTTGTGTACTTGCGCTAACTCCCTTATCTAGTAATAATGCTTTTGCTGCTTGTACAAAGGCATTATATCCGTGATAGATAGCATCGGAGAATTTAGATTCCTGGAATGTCTCATTTGCCCATTGCAATTTTTCATCCGCCTCATAAATTAATGTTGCGACTAAGTCGATCACGACTCCCGCACATTCTCCCACGCCAATAGCTGTCTGAAATGTTCCTTCATGACCCCAGTCCACAAACTCGTCCTCAGCAAGATTGGTCAGATCCGAAAGTGGTTTTAAAAGATTGTAGAAGTAATTCTTTCCTTGTCTATCATAGTAAGCATGAAAATTTTCATTCTCTTCCGCATTTTTCTTGTAATCGTTCAGTACCCATTCAACGACATGCAAAACCCTTTTTGTTGGAACTTTGATAATGCGTTCGGCAACACGGCCTTCGCCATTTCCTATAGTTCCACCTCCCAGCATAACTTGTGCTGCAGGGACTACTTTGCCTTCTGCTTTGACAGAACTGCCGTGAAAACCGATATGTGCTAAACCGTGCTGACCACAAGAATTCATGCAGCCAGAGATTTTAATTTTCAGATCTCTATTAAATACGAAATCCTGATGGAATTCGGCGATGTAAGACTCAATAACACGAGCCATTTCCGTGCTATTTGAAATACCTAGATTACAGGTGTCTGTGCCAGGGCAGGTTGTTACATCTGCTGTACTGTCAAAGCCTACTTCTGCAAGATCCAGTGATTTCAGCAGCTGATAAATATGTGGCAGAGATTTTTCTGTCGCATATTTCAATAGCAGGCTTTGATTTTGCGTAATGCGAATGTCGTCAGCTACCAGGTTTTTTAGCCCTGTTACCAATGCGCGTGCCTTGTCAGTACCGATATCACCTGTGGACACTCTTACATAAACTCCGTAATATCCTTCTTGTTTCTGTGCAAAAGTATTGGTGCTTTTCCAAACCTGATAGTTTAGGTCACTATCCAAATCGATGCTTGATACCTCGCTATCGTCCGGGGCTAAAGGTTGTTCGATTTTGCTTCGGTCAATAGGGAAAGTCTTTACTTTCGTGGCAATTTTTTCGGATTCAATTAAGCTCAAAACCTGCTCTAAGCCTAATTTTTGGATAAGGTATTTGAAGCGCGCCTTGTTTCTGTTATTTCGCTCGCCATAGCGATCAAATACCCGGAGTGTAGCTTCTATATAAGGGATAAGCTCGTCTTCGTGTAAAAACTCACTCGTAACGGACGCCAGGAAAGGCTGAGATCCTAATCCTCCTCCCAGCAGAACTTTGAAGCCGCGGGTTTCGAAACCATCGATTATTTTAATTTTTGGGATAAAGCCCAGGTCGTGAATATATGAGAACGCTGTATCTTCATCACTAGCCGAGAAAGACATTTTGAATTTTCTGCCCATTTCTGCACAGACTGGATTACGTAGGAAATATTCAAATGTAGCCTGTGCGTATGGAGATACATCAAAAGGTTCCTTGGGATCAATACCCGAAGTTGGTGACGCTGTCACGTTGCGCACTGTATTGCCACAAGCCTCACGTAATGTGATGTCATCTTCGGCCAATTTGGACCAAAGTTCTGGTGTACGGTCCAAGCTAACATAATGGATCTGTATATCTTGACGTGTTGTAAGATGCAGGTTACGGCTTGCATATTCATCCGATATCGCAGCAATTTTAATCAATTGCTTAAACGTAACCTTCCCAAATGGAAGCTTTATACGAACCATCTGAACTCCAGGTTGTCTTTGTCCATATACTCCCCTGGCTAAGCGCAACGATCTAAATTTCTCGTCGGCGATCTTGCCCTCATGGAATAATCGAATCTTTTTTTCAAGTTCGATAATTTCCCTTTCCACGATTGGGTTTTCTAATTCTGTGCGGAAACTTTGCATAAAACAAATAAAATCTATTGATTTGGTATTCTTTTCTCGAGTCAAATGTAAAAATATTTTTTCAATATTCTATAATATCTACCAAATTAATATATATTTGCCATGTAAATTTTAATATACAAAACCTGTAGACTAATAGGTGTAATGATGAGAAAGTGTTTTATAGTCTTGATTTTAAGCTTTATAATCGTATTTGAAATAAGTTCCTGTGCGCCTAAAGTTAAGAATGGCTACAGTAAAGAACGTGGTTTTGAAGGTAATATTTCTTTATCTGGGGCATTTGCACTTTATCCTCTAGCAGTTGTATGGAGTGAAGACTTCAAAAAAGTACACCCCAATGTTCGGTTCAATATATCAGCTGGTGGAGCGGGTAAAGGAATTGCCGACGTACTTACAGGCATGGTCGATATTGGGATGGTTTCGAGGGATCTTCATGAACAGGAAATAAAAAAAGGGGCTGTTCCAATAATTGTTGCAAAGGATGCTGTGATCTGTACAATCAACCCAGGAAACCCCAACTATCAGGCGATTTTGAAACGTGGTCTAAGCCGTGAAGAACTGTCCGATATTTTTATCAGTCAAAAATTCAAAACCTGGAAACAAATTGACCCTCGATTCACAGCCGACCCGATCAATGTATATGTCCGTTCTGATGCAGCCGGAGCAGCGGAGACCTGGGCTAAATTTTTTGGTCATAAGCAGGAAGATTTGCAGGGTATTGGAATTTTTGGTGATCCTGGGATAGCGCAGGCAATTAAAGATGATATTCATGGTATTGGCTTCAACAATATTAATTATGTCTATAATCTAAAAACAAATAAGGTATTTGATCGTATTGATGTGGTTCCATTAGATCTGAATAAAAATGGCCAGATTGAAAATGAAGAACAGTTTTACCATACCTTATCTGAATTAACGGAGGCAGTTGCAGCAGGCAGGTATCCTGCTCCACCCTCCAGAGAGCTGACCTTTGTGACGCGTCATAAGACAGAGTCACTGCTATTGAAGGAGTTTATTTCATTTGTGCTTCAAAAACAGGCACAATCACAGCTCCTTGAAAACGGTTATGTGCCGTTAAATGAAATATTGATAAAAGAAGAACGTAATAAGTTGTAGTATGCTAAATACCCGTCTCGTTAAAGATGCGCTGGTGAAGAGATCCACTTTGCTTCTGCTGCTGATCTCTCTCTCCGTGGTGGTGATCATCGCGGTCGGCCTAACTATCAAGTCAATTCCACTATTTGAATATAGCAATATCTTTCAATTGCTGACTGATAAAGTATGGTCGCCGATGAAAGGCTCATTTGGTTTTTTACCTTTTATTGCAGGGACGCTAGCAGTCACTTTGATTTCACTTGTCATTGCAATTCCACTCTGTGTATTAACGGCAGTTTATCTGACTGAATATGCTTCCGATGCTTTAAAAAATATGATGCTTCCTTTGGTCAATATTTTGGCTGCTATACCACCAGTGCTCTATGGTGTTTGGGGGGTATTGTTCATAGTTCCATTGATTCAGCTGTACATTGCTCCTATTTTTGGGGCTGTAACCTCAGGGTATTCCGTACTTGCTGGTGGTATTGTGCTAGCCGTGATGATCTTCCCAATCATGATTTCCATTATGGTTGAAGTGCTTCAAACAATACCTTATGAGCTAAAAGCGGCTTCGTTATCTTTGGGTGCAACAAAGTGGGACACCATTAAACATGTTATTTTGAAAAAAGCACGGCCGGGAATTGTCGCTGCAATTGTCTTGTCGACCTCTAGGGCATTTGGTGAAACAATAGCCGTGTTGATGGTTTGTGGAAATGTTGCAAAAGTACCCACCTCGGTATTTGATGCTGGGTATCCTATTCCGGCCTTGATTGCGAATAATTTTGGCGAAATGATGTCAATTCCGCTCTATGAGTCCGCTTTGATGTTTTCGGCATTATTGCTTTTTGTCATCATATTTGTTTTTAATTTAATTTCTCGTCTGATATTGAGACGACTGGAAGGAGATCAGCATGGATAATACAAAAAGACGCTTACTGGGCGAAAAAGTAGCTAAGGGTTTTATGCATCTCTCGGGGATTACCGTAACTGCCTCCCTTTTTTTTATTGTTGGAACTATTTTGTATAAGGGGCTTCCCTATCTCAGTTGGGAGATGGTCAGCCAGCTGCCTAAGGGTGGATTTTATATTGGCAAGGAAGGTGGTATTTTGAATGCTATACTCGGTTCATTATATCTGGCTGGCGTAGCAACTGCGCTTTCCGCTTTCATCGGGATACCCATTTCCCTTTATCTTAATGTGTATTTGGGTTCAAAATCTAGGGTTACACAATTCTCAAAGCTGCTTTTTGACGTACTTTATGGTGTTCCTTCTATTGTTTATGGTGCCGTTGGTTTTGGGATCATGGTGTATTTGGGCATTCGTGCCTCCTTATTGGGAGGAATTATCACAGTAACCTTGCTTACTGTTCCCATTGTCGTGCGGACCGTGGATGAACTGATCAAAACAATTCCCGAAGATCTAAAGAATGTGACGCTTTCGCTTGGAACTACTCGTTGGGAACTGGCTAAGGTGATGTTAAGAAGTGTACGTACCGGTTTACTCACCGCTATTTTGCTCGCCTTTGGTCGGGCTATTGGCGATGTGGCAGGCGTCTTATTGACAACAGGTTTTAGTGATAATCTTCCAAAATATATCGATGAACCAGCGGCGACACTGCCTTTGGCCATATTTTTTCAATTAAGTAGCCCTATTCCTGAAGTTCAGGGGCGTGCCTATGCGTCGGCTTTAGTTTTAACAATCATTATTTTAATTATTGTAGTATGCACACATATCCTTCAATCGAAACAAAAGAATCGTCGATAATAAATACGCTTACTGATCCGCATATCGAAATTAAGGATCTTAACGTTTATATCGATGGACGGCATATACTCAAAAATATCAATCTCGCTTTGCCCAATAATAGCGTAACATCTATTATTGGTCCTTCGGGTTGTGGAAAGACAACGCTTTTAAAGACGCTCAACCGCTTGGTGGATGATACCAAAGGTGTTGAGATAACAGGGTCAGTGCTAGTGAATGGCGAGGATATCTATGGCAAGAATGCTGAAGTGACACATATCCGCAAGAAAATGGGACTCTTATCACAGAAACCGTATCCACTACCCATGTCTATCTATGACAATGTAGCCTATGGTCCACGTATACACGGTACTCGAAGCAAGAAAGAGCTGGATAAGATTGTCGAAAAACAGCTACGGAATGTAGCGTTGTGGGATGAAGTAAAAGATCGTCTAGGGCATTCTGCTAGCGGTTTGTCCATCGGTCAGCAGCAAAGACTTTGCCTGGCTAGAGGCTTGGCTGTAGAGCCAGAGATTATACTTGGCGATGAATCGACATCGGCTTTGGATCCATTGTCTACAGCTAAAATTGAGGAGTTATTGATTGAATTAAAAAAAGATTACACCATCGTTTTGGTGACACATATATTGCGGCAGGCAAGACGGGTGTCCGATTATATTCTTTTTGTTTATGGCGGGGAAATACTTGAGTTTGGTCCAACGGAACAGGTTCTATTAAACCCACAAAATGAAATCACTAAACAGTATGTAAAAGGATTTATATCCTAAGCAAGGAAGCTGATTATTCTTTGGTCAGAAGGTTGCATTCTGCCATCTTGATTCAGGCTATAACTTTACTTAGTTAAAAATATAGTTATAGCCTGATTTTATCGGGTGAATATTTCCGAATCGTTTTTACTTTAAATGGAATAAATCATCTACTCCAATTATTTTCTTTGATGTAAATCCTTCAGCATATTTTGCTTGGATGTAACGTCCAAATTCACGCGCTCTAGCCGCGGTGGATTCCATGAAATCGGGATTGGAGATATAAGTCTGCGGTTCGTCGGGATTTATATTTTCTCCAGTGTAAAATTGGGTTTTATAAGCTAAAACAGATTTTTCTTTGATGTGGTAATAGTCTGTTATGTCAATAACAACATCTGGTTTGATATAATAGTCCTGTACAAATTGTAGTACTAATCGAGGGCGGTAGGCCTCTTGAGGAAGATTGTTTTGGTCAAATGTTTCCACTTTTCGCAAGCCTGAAAGAAAGCAGGCTTCATTGACCATTTGTCCAGCTCTTCCGTGGTCTGGATGCCGGTCAGTAATGGCGTTTGTAATCACAATTTCTGGTTGATACTTTCGGATCGCGCGTATCACTGCCATTTTCTCTTTTTCTGCATTTTCAAAAAAACCATCTCTTAAGCCAAGGTTTTCCCTTGCAGCTAAGCCAAGAATCTCAGCAGCATCCTTTGCTTCCTGTGCTCTTGTTTCGGCTGTGCCGCGGGTACCCAGTTCACCTTGCGTCAAATCAACAATTCCTACTTTTTTTCCTTCAGCAACGTATTTTGCCATTACTCCGCCAGCGCCTAATTCAGCGTCGTCAGGATGTACAGCAATGATTAATAGATCTAATTTTAACATATAATATCTTTTATTGACCCTCCACTTTTTGGGCAAATTGTCTTACTTTATCCTTTTGAAATAGTCGGGTGTTATATTGTCTCTATTTCGAAATGATATTGTCGGCAATTCGATATACGAATGACGTTTGCACTGCGGAGCCGCGGCAAAGGTAAGTAGTTTATGGTTTACTCTTCTAATAGACGCTCAATATTGCGGCAAATTTTACGTGATAATGGCGAAGTAGTCGGATAATAGAAATCAATCACTTCACCTTTTTTGTTTATCAGGTATTTGTGGAAATTCCAGGACGGCTTACTGTTGATGCGTCCATTTTTTTCTTTGTTTGAAAGAAAGCTATAAAGAGGGGTTGTGTATTCACCAATAACATGACTGCGTTTGAAAATAGGGAAACTCACCTGTTGATTGATCCGGCAGAATGTTTCTAATGTACTGCCTGTTAACGGCTCCTGATTCCGGAAATTGTTGGCTGGGAAAGCTAAAATTTCAAATCCTTTGTCTCTGTATTTTTGATAGAGTTTTTCGAGCGATTTAAACTGTCTCGTAAAAAGGCATTGACTGGCAGTATTGACGATTAATAACACTTTTCCTTCAAAATCAGCGAGTGATTTTTGTTTGCCATTAAACTGAAGCGCATCAAAGTCATAAACTGTTTTCATCTATTTTATGTTTTAGTTGGCTACATGACAGGTTGAGGTCTCGACTTTTCGAATTCCCGAATGATATTTTCAATGGCAAAGTCTTCTCTTGGGTCATAAGTTGACTTTAGATTGTGCCCGAAAATTTTAGCAACACCTTGGTAGAAAAAAGCAGAAATCCCACCCTTCATTTCCTTGACCATTTCGTAGCCTGTATGTCCTGTATAACGGTCGATCAATTTGATGAGTATTTTACCTTGTGAAATGGTCATATTTTTGATTTCCCGATCAAACATTTGCTTTACATCGCTTTCACATTTCTCTACTAATACTTTCTGTTCTTTTTTGTCTGAAGTCAAAGCGAGATCCCGATCAAGCTGGTCATATCTTTTTTGCGCGTATATTGCATAAGGTAGAACCTTGAGGACATTTCTTCTAAAGCGGAGATACTCTCTTCGTGCTTCTTCGCTCGACCAGGTCCGTTTAGCTACAACAATGACTTCTGGAATGGGAAACCATGGTAAAATCTCCCCGCTTTCCAGGGTTGTTGTCATATAACTGTTTACAGTCTCCTGTGCCCCTTCTCCATACAAAGGGAGGGTGAGCGATTGAGACTGTGCCCAACCGGACAAAGTCCCTGTGAGAAAAAGCAAACAAAATAAAATTGTCTTCATCTGGGCAATTATATAACGCTTTTTTAATTTGTCAATGCTATAATATTTTGGTAGATTTATTACAAAATAAGTTAGCTTGAAAATAGTATTCAAGAATACATTAACTAAATTACACAAATTTACTCAAAAAACATCATTTACCTGCAACGTTTATGAAAGATTATGTGATTGATATTGAAGCAGAAAACAAAGAGATAAGGAAACGTTACCGTGCATTGTTACGCGCTTGTAAACCTACTTTACAACGTGGAGACAAGCAAGAGATCCGAAAGGCATTTGATTTAGCGTTGGATAGTCATAAAGAAATGCGTCGCAAATCAGGGGAGCCTTATATCTATCACCCGATTGCTGTTGCCCAGATTGCTGCCGAAGAAATTGGTTTAGGAACAACGTCAATTGTATGTGCCTTACTCCATGATGTAGTTGAGGATACCAATGTTACGCTGGATGAAATTGAAGAAATGTTTGGTAAAAAAGTTCGCCGTATCATCGATGGGCTTACCAAGATTTCAGGGATTTTTGACCCCAATAGTTCCATGCAGGCTGAGAACTTTAGAAAAATGCTGCTCACGCTTGCCGATGACGTCCGTGTAATTCTAATCAAATTGGCTGATAGGCTGCATAATATGCGTACTATGGAGTTCATGGCGAGAGACAAGCAGCTAAAGATCGCCTCCGAAACTAGTTATCTGTATGCACCTTTAGCGCATCGCCTGGGACTTTATGCCATTAAATCCGAATTGGAAGATCTTTCGATGAAATACACCGATCCGGATACTTATAAATTCATCGCGCGAAAACTGAATGAGAAGAAAGCGGAGCGTGAGCGGTTTATTGGTGACTTTATCGGTCCTATTAAAGAGATTTTGGAGGAACAAGGTATTATGGCCTCTGTATTTGGGCGGCCAAAATCTATCCATTCTATTTGGAATAAGATGCGGAAGAAGTCTATTCCTTTTGAGGAAGTTTATGATCTTTTTGCAATTCGTATCGTCATAGACGCTGTTGATGAAAAGGAAAAGACAGAATGCTGGAAAGTCTATTCTATTGTGACAGATCTGTATCGTCCTAACCCAGACCGTTTGCGGGATTGGATCTCCTCTCCTAAAGGAAATGGCTATGAATCATTGCATACCACAGTAATGGGGCCAAAAGGACAATGGGTAGAAGTTCAGATTCGGACCAAACGTATGAATGAGATTGCTGAAAAAGGTTTTGCGGCGCATTGGAAGTACAAAGAATCAAATTCTGATTCGGGTCTGGACCAATGGATTAAGAAAATACGCGATGTATTGAGTAGTCCGGACCAGAACGCAATGGATTTTGTGGATGATTTTAAAATGAATCTGTTTTCCGATGAGATTTTTATATTCACCCCGAAGGGAACTTTGATTCAGTTGCCAAATAGTGCTACCGCTTTGGATTTTGCGTTTGAAATACACTCCGATATTGGCGCTAGCTGTATTGGAGCTAAAGTAAATCACAAGCTTGTTCCTTTGAGTCATATTTTACAAAATGGAGATCAGGTAGAGATTATTACTTCGAGCAAACAATCTCCTAAAGAAGATTGGTTAAATTTTGTGGTGACTGCAAAAGCCAAATCCAAAATTAGATCTTCTTTAAAAGAGGAAAAAAGAAGAGTGGCAGAGGATGGAAAGGAGATTTTGGAACGGAAGTTGAAATCCCTAAAAGTCACATATAATACGGATAATATTAATAAAATTGCCAACTTTTTGAAATATCCCAGTTCTCAGGATCTTTTCTATAATGTTGCTAAGGGAGTTGTTGACATCAGGCAGTTAAGAGAGTATGTGGCGCATGAAAAAGCGGTTGAAATTAATACAAGTTCCTCATCCGGAAATCAATTCAATACCCATATTGGCGGTTTGGTCGAAAAGATCAATAAGAAGGAATTCGATACGATCTTGATTGGTGACGACATGCAGAAAGTCGATTATACCTTAGCGCCATGTTGCAACCCAATCCCTGGTGATGATGTTTTTGGCTTTTTAACTGTTAATGATGGCATAAAAATCCACCGTACGAGTTGTCCAAATGCATCCAAATTGATGGCTAATTATGGTTATAGAATTTTAAAGGCACGCTGGGCTTCAACAAAAGATTCTGCATTTTTGACAGGTTTACACATTGTTGGCATAGATGATGTTGGATTAGTTAATAAGATTACAACGGTTATTTCACAAGAATTTGCTGTCAACATTCGGTCGTTGGCCATTTCAAGCAACGAAGGTATTTTTGACGGTAATATTATGGTCTATGTGAATGATACTGCACAACTTGAAAGTTTAATGAAAAATTTAAAGCAAGTCAGAGGAATAACAGGAGTCAATCGATACGAATCGGAAAATTAATAGTCAATGTTTGGATTGATGATTCTGCTAGAGCGACTGCTCCTGCGTCCTATTTTAATAGAGGAAATATCAATCTTAATTGGTAAATTTGTACAAGAATATTTTTACTATGAATCAAGCTGAAAATTTTGCAACTGTAAAAAAAATCTTCGAAGCCTACTTAGAAAATAAAAATCTAAGAAAAACACCAGAACGCTATGCGATTTTGGAAGAGATTTATTCCCGTACTGATCACTTTGATGTTGAGTCTTTGTATATCCATATGAAGAACAAGAAATATCGTGTTAGTCGTGCTACAGTTTATAATACTCTAGAACTTTTGGTGTCATGTGACTTGGTTACAAAACACCAGTTTGGAAGGAACATGGCACAATTTGAGAAATCTTATGGTTTCAAACAACACGATCACGTGATCTGTATTGAATGTAATAAGGTCGTTGAATTCTGCGACCCACGTATCAATCAAATTCAGAGTCTGATGGGTGATCTTTTAAAATTTGACATTAAGCACCACTCACTCAATTTGTACGGTGTATGCCAAGATTGCCAAATTAAGAACAAAAAGGAAGAGACCATAGCTCATGAAGCTATTTCAAATTAATCTTATATTTTCTTAAATATAATAGTACATTTGTTCAGGAATGTTCAGGGGGAAAATTCCTGAACATTTTATTTTTAGATAGAGTCTATTTTATTAATAACATTTTAATTACTATACTTTAAAAGCTATGCAAGTTGATGTGCTTTTGGGCTTACAATGGGGTGACGAGGGTAAAGGTAAAATCGTAGACGTATTTTGTCCAAAATACGATTTAATCGCTCGTTTCCAAGGCGGCCCTAACGCCGGACACACGTTGGAATTCGATAACAAGAAATTCGTACTCAACACAATTCCATCTGGTATCTTCAATGAAGGTACGCTAAATCTTATTGGTAATGGCGTCGTTATCGATCCAATTATCTTAAAAAGAGAATTAGACAATCTGAAGGCAGCTGGTTTTGATCCGGTGGGTAAAGGCAATTTGGTCTTGGCGCGTAAAGCACACCTTATTCTGCCAACACACCAATTATTGGATGCCGCTTCCGAATCAAAAATGGGAGCAGGAAAAATCGGGTCTACCTTAAAAGGTATCGGTCCTACTTATATGGATAAAACAGGAAGAAATGGTTTACGTATAGGTGATACCACTCTTCCAGATTTTCAAGAGCGTTACCAAAAATTGAAGGAAAAGCACCTTAGCATTCTTTCGCACTATGGGGAAATTCCTGATTTCAGTGAAAAAGAGAAAGCATTCTTAGATGCTATCGAATTCATTAAGTCTATCCCGCATGTGGATTCAGAGCATTTGGTTAATCAATATCTCAAAGAAGGCAAGCGCGTGTTAGCGGAGGGTGCACAAGGTACACTTTTAGATGTTGATTTTGGTTCATATCCGTTTGTTACTTCATCGAACACTACAACAGCGGGTGCTTGTACAGGCCTTGGTATTGCTCCGAATAAAATAGGCAAGGTATATGGTATCTTTAAGGCATATGCCACTCGTGTGGGTGGTGGTCCCTTCCCTACTGAACTTCATGATGAAACGGGTGAGAAATTGCGTCAATTAGGTCATGAATTTGGAGCGACTACTGGTCGTGCTCGTCGTACAGGTTGGATTGATATTCCGGCGTTGAAATATGCCATTATGTTAAATGGTGTGACTGACCTGATTATGATGAAGGCAGACGTATTGGATACTTTCGATAAAATTTATGCGTGTACACACTATAAGTACAATGGTGAAGTGATTGATTATATGCCTTATGAAATCATCACACACCAAGCTGAGCCTATTTTAGAAGAAATTGAAGGCTGGAAGCAAGATTTGACAGGTATAACATCCGAAGGAGAAATACCTGAAGCATTAAAAAATTATATTTCTTATTTAGAGAAAGCTCTCGAAGTGCCTATCACGATCTTATCGGTGGGTCCTGATCGTAAACAAACATTAGCTTTATCAAAATAAACTATGCGGATCGAAAGTTTTGATCTTCTCGATTCTAAAGATAAATTTCATCAAAAAGCCCTGCATTGGTCAGGGCAATTTGATGAAATTTCTTTCTTTAATAGCAATGGGATGTCCGATCAATGGGGGAAATTTGAACGTATATTAGCAGTAAAAGCTTTATACTCTTTTCGTGCAGAGGAAAATGTATTTGACCAGCTTGATGCATTTTTGAAATTACATCAGCTTCCGTTTATTCCTGGATTCTTATCCTACGACCTCAAGAATGAGATAGAAGAATTACAAACAACAGGCAAGGATCAGCTTGGATTTCCGGAAGCCTATTTCTTTGTACCAGCCATTATACTTCGATGGACAGATGATCAAGTACATATAGAAGCCGAAGATCCTGTTAAAATCTATCAAGCTATCTTAAATACTAAGATTCCTGCAACAGCCCCAATTTCCGTGCAAGTTCAATCGCGTTGGACAAAGAGTGAATATGTTAAAGCGTTTGAAAATGTACAAGCTCATATTCAGCGTGGAGATATTTATGAAGTCAACCTTTGCCAAGAATTTTTTGCTGAGGGCGCAGATATCACTCCTGTCGAAGTTTATCATAGGCTAAATACCATATCGCCTACACCATTTAGTTCATTCTTCAAAATCGGGCATCATTTTATCATAAGTGCCTCACCAGAGCGGTTTTTAGCGAAAAGACAAGAGAAGCTCATTTCTCAGCCGATTAAAGGGACAGCTAAAAGGGGAGCAAATTCAGTAGAAGACCAGCAAATTATAGCGGAGATGCTGAAGTCAAAAAAAGAGATCGCCGAAAATGTGATGATTGTTGATTTGGTTCGGAATGATTTGACAAGGAGCGCTTTGCCTGGTACGGTTGAGGCTACCCATCTTTTTGAAATTCAATCTTTTGAGCAGGTGCATCAGATGATCTCTACTGTTACCTGTATGCAGGATCCGAAAATTTCCAATGTGGATATATTTAGAAATACCTTTCCCGCAGGTTCGATGACAGGAGCTCCCAAAATCGCAGCTATGCAAATCTGCGATCAGCTTGAAGGCCGAAAGCGAGGTATCTACGCCGGATCTATAGGATATTTTGACAGTGTACACGATGAATTTGATTTTAACGTGGTTATTCGCTCATTGCTTTACAATAAAGAAAAACAGTACCTTTCCTTTCATACAGGTGGAGCAGTTACCAATCAGGCAGCTGCAGATCAGGAGTATCAAGAATGTCTCTTGAAAGCTTCTGCGATCCTTGAAGCCTTGGATGCAAGTTTGGGATCATAAAACTATACTAATTTTGTAGAGAATATTTTTTGCATCAAGTATTTTTTCGACCTTTGTCCCGTTGGCAGCACAGACTCCTTATATCGATCTACATACTCATCGGAATTATCCGGTCAAAGAGCTTGGAATTCTTTTTCTTAAGAATGTTGCCTTGAACCATTCTGAGGCAATCACTGAAGCGGATTGCTCCATAGGTTTACATCCATGGTTTATCGATGGGAATTCTGAGGACGAATTGCGATTAATGGCCAATGAATTAAATCGAGCGCAAGTTTTGGCTATAGGTGAATGTGGCTTGGACAAAAATATCGCCATTCCCCTCTCCGATCAAAAGTCTGTCTTTGACCGACAGGTTCAGCTGGCTCAGACTTATCGGAAGCCCTTGATTATTCACTGTGTTCGCGCTTTTCAGGAAACTGTCGATAGTTTAAAGAGCATGAAGTTTGAAGGAGCTGTTGTTTTTCATGGTTATCGTAAGAATGGGATTTTAGCTAAACAGCTAATAGACGAAGGTTACTATTTATCTATAGGTGTACATTGTTTAAATGGAAGCCAGGATGAGCTCTTGAAAAATATTCCGCTCGCGCATTTGTTTCTGGAGACCGATATAGATGTTACAGTGGAGATCACCACGCTCTATCAATACGTGGCACAGATCAGATCTCTTGAACTAGAGGAGCTAAAAGAGATTCTTTACCAGAATTATAGGAATGTATTTAATAAATGAAATCACCTGGATTTATTTAGTCGCGATACTGAGCAAATAAATCTGATAATTTCATCACAGGAAGAAAATAAATTTGAATAGATGAAAGATTTAAGTTGGCTGTCGCGTACCGAAGCATTGATCGGTAGAACGGCAGTGGAAAAATTAGCAAATTCACATGTAATGGTCTTAGGTTTAGGTGGAGTTGGTTCTTTTGCTGCGGAATTTATATGCCGAGCAGGTGTTGGTAAAATGACTATCATTGATGGAGATACCGTAGATCCTTCCAATCGAAATAGACAACTACCTGCTTTGGCGACCAATCACGGCGAAGCAAAAGCAGAGATTATGCGGGAAAGACTATTAGCGATCAATCCTGAACTTGATTTAACAGTTATACAAGACTTTATCATACCAGAAAAAATACCAGCTTTGTTAGATCTTGCTCCGGATTATTGTGTAGAAGCTATTGATAGCATCACGCCCAAACTATTCTTTATTCGAAGAGCGCTGGAGGCTAATATTCCATTTGTAAGTTCCATGGGGGCCGGCGGTAAAGTGGACCCAACAAAGATCCAGATTGCAGATATCGGTAAATCCTACAATTGTAAACTGGCACAGCACATTCGTAAGAAATTACGTAAACATGGTATTCGTGATGGTGTTAAAGTAGCATTTTCCACAGAATTGCCAGACAAGAATTCATTGTTATATACAGACGGAAGTAATTTTAAAAAGTCCGCCTATGGGACCATGTCTTACCTACCGGCAGCATTTGGTGGAGCAATAGCATCGGTTGCTATACGAGATTTGATCGAAAATGCTTAACTTAGGTATTAAATAAACATATGAACAAATAAAAGAAGCTTCCTTTCCTTTGGATCGGAAGTTTCTTTTTATTTTCGCTATTTACTCGTGACGCCTTTCATGTCAATTCCTTTAGGTTTGATATGTGCTAACCTTTTTTTTAGCGTATCTATTTTTGATTTTTCAAGGTTACCCGTCGCAATGATAATTCCCTCCTTAACCTGTGCTGTTATGGTTGGAAAATCTTCAAGAACAAGGTTTACGTCCCTTGTCAAAGTAGAATCTATAGCACCACTCAAGATTTCATGATATTTTTCACGGGCATCCTCGGGTTCTGGAAGATTAACAACGATATTGTTGTGAATAGATTTGATATCCTCTCCTCCTACCGTTCTTGTTTTATCTTCAATTTCTTGTTTAAGTGAGTCTGAGCCGATCTGTCCGTCCAAAGTTACGTTACCTTCTTCCACATCCACTTCTATTCCCGCCGTAGTCTTTAATGCGTCCCGAATTTTTGACTTAAGCTGGTCATCCGATTCAGGCGACCTGCATGAATGAACAAATGGTAAGACACCTAACGAAAACATTAAAAATAAACTATTTAATTTCATATCCTCTTTCTTTTCTATACTAAATAAGAACAGATAGATTAAAATATTGTTTAATTTTTCCGTTTTCAGGCCGCTATTGAATTTCAGTTATTTGCTGAGTTATTTTGTTGAATGTAAAACTATCTCCTATTTCTTTTCCTATAAGCAGCTGACCTATTGGGGATGCAGGAGAAATGACGAAGATACTATTGTCCCTAATCTTTAATGCACCAATACTTGTTGCGATTAGGTATAGCCCCGTAGTTGTCCGGACAAGGCTTCCCGATCTGACAAATTCTGGTCTATCGTCTATGGTCGATTCTATACTGATAAGTTGCTGAAGATCTTTATTGGCCTCTAATAGTTGCTTCTGGAAACGATTGATATCCTGTTGGATCATTTCGCGAGAAGTCTCGTATTTGTCACCAGCACTACTTTTTGTGTCATCGTTACTTGAATCCTGCGCTGTTTCCAACGCTGATTCTATCATGTCGATTCGTTCCTGTGTCCGTTTTAAGGCCATTTCAAGTACTTCCTTTTTTAAATCGAAATTGCTATTTGTCATCCTGAAAAATAAGGAATAAGTTTTATTCATAAAAAAATAAAAGCAATAAGCTTAATCTCAATAGGATATAATAAATCCGCTAGGAAAATATTAAATGGGGCTTGCAATGCATTAGAAAATTGCTACATTTGTGCACTGAAACACGGAAAGGTGTCAGAGTGGTCGAATGAGCAGTCCTGGAAAGACTGTATACGGGATGACTGTATCGAGGGTTCGAATCCCTCCCTTTCCGCTAAATGATACAAATGCCACGAATAATCGCTATTCCTGGCATTTTTGTTTTTAGCATAAAATACGCACTGGATGCAGCTTTGACCTGTAAGGTTCAAATCCCTACCTTTCCGCTGAGAAGTTTTTTTTATCATCAAAAATCCTTTAATTTACTCAAAATTGTCTGCTTTTCGTTTTTGAATGCTTTACCAAAATTTTTAAAAACACGCTAATCCCTGTGATGTTTTGTATAATTGCGCGATTATAATAAGCAAGATAAATATTAAAACTAATACATCTTACTACCAGCTTATATCTAATAACAATTTTAAACCAATTTTTTGGACAGTGATCAGTCATTTATTATACAATTTATATTGAATGATCACTGAACAAGCTCTGTTAAAAGATCAAATTTAATCACTACTGCAAAAAGTCACTGATGTGAGTTAATATACGATTTGAAAAATAGTTATCAATGCTGCTTTATTTTGCAATCCAGCCTTCCCCCTATTGCTTCAATAATTTGGATAAATACTTGAATTATCCGCTATTTATACGGGTAGAGGCATTAAAGGCATATAATTTGTATTTCATCTATAAATTAAAAATTACTTTGTAGAATACTAAAATGTGATATATCACTTCAATATGACAAAAAACGATTCAAATATAGCGCAGTTAAAGCAATACCTCCATCGTAAAAGCAATGACCTTGATCTGTATCTCAAAGCATTAAATTCTGCTTATTCAGGTATTATTATCACTGACAATACACAATTTGACAACCCTATTATTTATTGTAACAAAGCGTTCGAAACAATTAGTGGCTATTCGCACAATGAGATTATTGGCCATAATTGCCGTTTTTTACAAGGGCAAGATCGTTCTCAGCCTGAACGCCAATTGTTGAAGGAAAGCATTTCTCGTGGAGAGGAATGCAAGATAGAAATTCGTAACTACCGAAAAGATGGTACTTTTTTTTGGAATGAACTCTTTATCTCTCCAGTAAAAAATGATGAGGGTTTTGTGACACATTTTATTGGGGTTCAGAATGATATTTCTGCACGTAAGAAGTCGGAGCACGAACTTCGGGAAGAAAAAAACTCTGTAGAATTAAAAATACAGCAGCGTACCAAAGAGCTGCGAGACAAAGAAGTGTTCCTATCGAGTATAATTGAAACTGTAAGAGAAAGCCTTGTTGTACTAGATGCCAATTATATTGTATTGAGTGCAAATAAACATTTTCTTAATTCTTTTAAAGTGTCTTCCGAAGAAACTGTTGGAACACCCCTCTTTGAATTAGGAAATCATCAATGGGATATTGCTACGCTTAGAGAGCTTCTGACGGACATACTTCCGACAAATAACCCTGTTGTGGATTATGAAGTAGATCATGTGTTTCCACATATTGGCCGGAAAGTTATGCTACTCAATGCTTACCGTATAGAATTTGAAGGACATTATAAAGACCGTATACTCATCGCCATCGAAGACATTACGGAAAAAAAAGAGTTAGATAGAAGGAAGGACGACTTCTTATCAATAGCGAGTCATGAATTGAAAACACCACTTACGACGATCAAAGGGCTTGTGCAGATTTTACAGCGAATCGGTACGGAACACCACAATACAAAGTTTGTTAGCACACTAGATAAAATGTCTTCTTACATCGATCGTCTTAATCTTTTGATTACACGATTATTAGATACGTCCAAAATTCAGTCTGGCAATATTGAACTTCATATGGAACCAATTGATATAGACAGAGTGATACGGGAAGCCATCGAAAGTATCAGCTATGCTACTCCGGATCATAACATATGCCTAATAGGAAGCAGCGAAGCAATTGTTGAAGGTGACGAAGCACAAATTATTCAGGTTGTCAATAATTTATTATCCAATGCGATCAAGTACTCACCCGAGCATAATAAAGTCGAAGTGAGCATCAGCATAGTGGCCAACTTTGTAAAGGTATCCATACGGGACTACGGTATGGGCATCAACTACCACGATAAACAGAAAATTTTTGAACGATTTTATAGAGCAAGTCATATACAGAAGAAATTTCCAGGCTTGGGCATCGGTCTTTACGTATCCCACGAGATTATTAGCAATCATCAAGGCACCTTATGGGTGGAAAGTGAGGTCGGTGAAGGTGCTACATTCAATTTTACATTACCTATTATGCAAAAAAATGAAATACATGGAGACTAAACGAATAATGATTTGTGACGACGATGAGGGAATACTTGAAGTGCTCGAACTATATTTAGAATTAGAGGGGTACGTTGTTTTTACTGTAGCTAATAGTATTAAGCTCGTTGAGCAGATAACACTTCATTCGCCCGACTTACTGCTTCTCGATCTGTGGATGCCTTTGCTTTCCGGAGATCAGGCGATAAGAATTATCCGCGAAAGCGATATGCTGAGCGCTTTACCCATCATTGTGCTTTCCGCTAGCGTGGATGGTGCAGCAGTAGCCAGTGCTATGGGAGCAGATGGTTTTATTGCCAAACCTTTTGATCTCGATGATATTAAATTAAATATTGATCGAATAATTAACAAGGAACCTCCACAATAATTTCATGCTCTAACCAATTCTATCAAAATATTTTTATTAATTATATTTAGCATATGATGCCAGTTTAAAATAAACTATGATCCTCTATTTTTTTGTGGGAAGAAAAGTTCTATAAAGGAATCTTTTAACTTGCTTTAGAAAATCAGCGGGGAGATAGATTTATAGTTTTTGGAGGAGCTTAATAGTGTATGATCGGGTATTTATCAGTATATTCGGTTATTGCCAAAATATACAAAAGCATGGATAATCTTAACTTTCAACTTACTCTTAGACCGACAATATTTACTGACTTAGAGACACATTATCAATTTCAACTGGATGAAGAAGCAAATCATCTCGCCGCTTTTACTTCAACCAGCTCTTCAGACAAGGAGGCTTTTCTTGAGAAATATGGTAGATTTCTTACTGAGCCAAGCATCAACAACCAAACAATTCTAGTTGATGGTACCATTGTTGGAAGTATAGCGAAGTTTTTAATTGGAGAAGATGCCGAAATCACCTATTGGATTGATCGAAAATTCTGGGGACGGGGTATTGCGACAAGAGCACTCAACTACTTTCTTTCGCTTGAAACAACCCGTCCTATTTATGGGCGTGTAGCTTTTGACAACATAGGCTCTCAAAAAGTATTGGAAAATTGCGGCTTTGTTAAAATAGGTACAGACCGTGGTTTTGCAAATGCACGGCAAACTGAAATTGAAGAATTTATTTATAGACTGGACAGTTAGGCTAATAGTTTGAATGAGGTATCCATTACCTGTTACAGAATAATAACAAAAAACTCATGCAAAAATGGCCCTCCAAAATAAGTTCTAAAAGAGGCTATTTGAAATATACTAAATTGATAGCTATGTTTAAATGGCGTTTACTTATATTGATGAGTTTTTAGTTTTTTTGCGAGCAAAAGTTTGTTTCAGTTATTAACATGCAGTATATCAGTTCACTATTGTGAACTAAATGCAATTAGTTGATGTCCTTTTATAAAAAAGATTGAAATGAAAGCGGGAAAGATATATATCGGTACGTCAGGTTGGCATTATAAACATTGGAAGGATTTTTATCCAAAAGATATCAAACAATCCGAACAGCTCGCATATTTAGCAAATATGTTTTCGACTGTTGAAATTAATAATTCTTTTTATAAATTACCAACAAAGGAAACCTTTGAAAATTGGCGAAAGGAACTTCCAGATGATTTCATTTTTGCCATAAAGGGAAGTCGATTCATTAGCCATATGAAAAAGCTTAAAGTCAATGGAAAGAGTATCGATGATTTCCTGGATCATGCTAAGTGCTTAAAAAGCAAATTGGGTCCTGTTCTGTTCCAGTTACCCCCTCGATGGAAAGTAAATGCGGAGAGATTGCGAGATTTTTTACAATTATTGCCGCGAACTGTTCGTTTCACTTTCGAATTTAGGGACCACAGTTGGAATACTTCGGAGATATATAACTTGTTGGAACAATACAGATGTGCTTATTGCATTTATAATTTAGCGGGATATCAAAGTCCGTCTATTATAACTTCTGACTTTGTCTATATACGTTTACATGGGCCCGATGATAAGTACGAAGGGAGTTACTCAAAGTCCGCGCTAACTAAGTGGGCAGAGAATTGCCTCGCTTGGCAGACAGAAGGAAAAGATGTGTATCTCTTTTTCGATAATGACCAAAACGCCTTTGCTACAAAAAATGCATTGACATTGCTCAGTTTGTTATGGTAAACTTGTCAATTTTTATTCTAAAACTTATAATTGGCAAGTTATTAATTTGTGTGTTTTGCCAAACTTTTGCATATTTGTGTGTTAGCACCAATATTTGACAAAATCACCTCTATATTAACTTAAAGCTGTAAAATGCAAGACGAAATTATTAAGCATACAAAGAAAATTTACAAAACTGCGAAAGAGCCAAAACATAGTCTTGGTGAAAAATTGAAAGAAATTTCCATAGAGATTTTTATTATTGTTTTTGCGGTATCCTTATCCATCTGGCTTCATGGTTGGAGTGAACATCGACATGAGCAACAAGAAGTAAAAGAATTTTTGGAAGACCTTAAAGTTGATCTAGAAAAAGATGTCAAAGATTTAGAGAAACAGAATTCATATCTTGCATATACGTCTGAAGGCTGTAAATTTTATGGAAATCTAAATCAGCAAAAAATTGACAGCCTGGCTAAAGTTAATCTAATTGATCGTATCAAGATGAATCTCAATCCTATTTTCAAAATCAGAAATACTGGAAATTATGAAGGATTTCGCTCCAGTGGGAAAATTGGTCTAATCAAGGATCGGAAATTAAAAACAGGAATTTTGGAATATTATCAAACAACAGTTCCAGCAAAAGACGACTGGCAGACATACTACAATTCTCTCGTTTTTAAGCTTGCGGATGAATTGGTAGCAGTGCCAAATGCGAATGCAAATCCTGACATAATGTACAGAGCAATTAATGCTTCCCCAAAAGTAAAGGGAATTCTTATGAATGCTGCTTCTCAGGCAGATATGGTTATTCAACTAAATGAAAAAGTAATCAAATCAGCCAAAGAAATTATTGAGGAAATAGAACATAATAGTTAATGAAAACAACTGTCAATAAGAGCAGCGCAGTACGCTTTTAGAAAAAAGAGCCCATTTTTAAATGGGCTCTTTTTTCTCATATGCTTAATGCTGTTTTCTCATTGGCCGTCGATTTCCATCCGCATCTCCAATAAATTGGGCTTAAATCCAACTTTGCGATAAGCATTTTTTGCGATGGTATTCTCATCATAAACCTGTAGCCTAACTTCCGAGATATTTCTTTCTTTGGCCCAGCTTATCAATCTCTCTAGAATTAATTTGTTAACGCCTTGACCTCGGTATGTCGGTTTAACATACATAAAACCTAGATAGGCATACTTTTTATATTTCTGATAAGGTTTAGCATCCAATAACTTAGCATACCCTGATCCGACAAGTTGATCTTCAACAACTGCAACGAGGACTTCTGCTTCCTCGGACTTGATCAGTTCTAAGAGATCATAATAATGAATTTGACCTTCTCTCAATGTATTGTCAAAAGGTCGCTCTGCTTCAACAATGCCCTGTTCAAATTCGATTAATGCATCGACTTCACTTTCCTGCGCCTGTCTGATGATTGTTCCCATACTTAAAATTTCCAGTTACAATAAGGTTACTTAAATATTACACTCCATATCTGATTATTGCAATCTATCAATTGAACATGCTACTTGATGATTTGAATTTTTATGAACGATTCCATCTTAAGGGCTGTTCAGCAGATAACAATATTTCAACAAAAATAGAAAATATGAGACAGTTTAAAAATCCACACTCGAAATATCCTGTACCGCCATTTCCAAAGCAGAAGCAGGAAGTTCCTGGAACGGAATCTGAAATGAAACCAAAAGCTGATCATGGTGAAGAAAGCTATATCGGTCATGGTAAATTGAATGGCGCAAAAGCTATTATTACAGGAGCAGATTCGGGTATAGGCCGTGCAATAGCAATCGCTTATGCACGCGAAGGTGCCGATTTGGTCATCAGTTACGGCTACGACATTGAAGATGAAGATGCTAATGAAACAATACGCCTAATAAAAAAGGAAGGTCGTAAAGCGATTCTATCTAAGGGAGATCTTCGCGATGAAAAATATTGTAATAAATTGATTGATAGTGCGATATATGAACTTGGAGGTCTAGATATTTTGGTGAATAACGCGGCTTACCAAATGGCACACAAGACCTTGGATGAGCTTACTGCAGCGGAGTGGGATTGTGCTTTTGAAACAAATATTCGGAGTATGTTCTATTTGTCGAAAGCAGCAGTCCCGCATATGCTGCCGGGAAGTTCCATTATTAATACAGCATCTGTCAACTCCTACCATCCTAATGCCGTTCTATTAGACTATGCTGCCACCAAAGGCGCAATTCAGAACTTTACGGCTAATCTTGCGCAAATGCTCCTCGAACAAGACAAAGGTATTCGCGTGAATGCTGTAGCACCGGGCCCTGTATGGACGCCTCTAATTCCTTCGACAATGCCTGAACCGGAGAATTTTGGTAAGGACAGCCCAATTAAAAGACCAGCCCAACCCGCAGAAATTGCGCCAGCCTATGTCTTCTTAGCTTCCGAAGAGAGCAGCTATATAGCCGGCGCTACATTGGCTATAACCGGAGGTAAAATTGCTATATAATTTAAGGGGAGTATAATATATTTTTTAACGCACTATCTGTGAGATATTTACAGCTAGTGCGTTATAATAAAAAAAAATAAGGTATAAGCCTTCAATATTTCGTTTATTCTACTGTAAACCAGCGATAACTTTCTGCTGGGATAGTAATGCTTAGCGTTGCTTTTGATTCACGATCTAGGGATACTTCTTTGGTCGATTTATCATCAAAGTCTATTTTAGCTCGACCGGTTAATCCTGTGTAGTACAATGGAAGTTTTATCGTTCGCGTAATCGCGGTTTTCAATGGATTGAATAGCATACCAAGCCCTTTGAATCCTGTTTCAGTTGCGTTAACATGTAAAAAGCCATCCCAGTCCCTCCCGTCGGCCCGACGAAGATGGATCAGGTCTGAGTTTAGGATCGTCCGATATTTTTTATACCATTGAATAACATCAATAACAGTCTCTTTGGTTTTTTCGCTGTCGTACAGACGCGGACCTCGGTAACAGGCTTGGACTCCAGCACCGTAATATTGCATCATGAGTTGCTTGTAGTCTTCCCTATGTGCATGGAGCGGCTCTAATACAGCGTCTTTGCCTCCACCTTGATAGGCTGTTAACGGCACAAAGCCCCATGCCATCGATGGATTCTCCTCCCAAAGTGCATCGAAGATATTCTGACGGTTGAGTATGCGCTGGTTTTCACGAGGAAGTGAAAAATTCACCTCACGATACCCCAACCCCGTCTTGTTCGAACCGTCCAGAAAATACCAATCCGGCGAATTTATATAAACTCCACGAGCATTGAGCCAGTGATAAAGTTCTTTTTGCATATTAAATTGTACCCATTGACTGTCTTCAAGGCCATGGTGACCGGGATGACTGGTCGAGGCACATTGATCACCCGGAAAAGGACCATCATTTTCCCAGATATCAAAACCAGTTTTTTCAAAGAATGTTTTAATACGTTTTGTGTAGCCTATTCCCCATACAGAACCAAAACATGGCGCATTCCCAAAGAAGGCACCACCTGTTTTACCTGTCTTGGGGTTAATCACATCGTCAGCTTCACTTATTTTACGTGAACTGAACAAGGAGTAAGCACCAATTTTAACGTTTCTATGATGGGCATAATCAGCTATTTTTTTGAGATTTGAAAGGTTTGCCGCTGTGGTATCCTCCATATTGACGTGGCTTCCAAAGCTTAATATAAGGGCTTCATATCCAGTAGCAGCACATTGATCAATAGCTGTATATACCTGATCGTCTGTTTTACTGACGAGGTGCATAAATATGGGATTAGCCGTAGTCCATGGCGCAATTGTACGATACATTTTTCGGATAGCGAGACCTCTGCGTTCACGGTCATAACTATCCATCAATAGTTCCCAAGAACGAATAGATACGAAGTCATCTTTCGGCTGCAATTTGATACCTATGCCAAGCTTCGGATATACTTCCATAATAGCTGGAGTTTTGTAGTCGTAATTTACCTGGGAGGTATAGGCAGAGTCAGCCTTCCAATGCAATGACTGATCGCTCAGATGGTAGCGCATCGAGTTGTTAAAAGCAAAGTTGCTCTCAACATACAAACCATGCTGTTTTTTCATGTCTTCAACAGAACCGACTACAGCGCTTTCTTCCTCGACCAATGCCAGTTTTTCGTGGATAACCTGATTGATCTGTACTTCCTGATTATTATAATTCTTTACGGTTACCCATTTGCTGATCAGCGGAATATCATCGTAAATGGCATAATGAACTTCTACAGTTATCCCTGACAGGCCTGATGTCTTGGGACTAGCATAACTGAATATCAACACCTTCCCCTTAGCCGCGGACTTATTGGTGGCCCACCATTTTTCACCCTTCCAATTCAAGAGTGGATCCAGATCACGAACTTCATAGTTTACAAAGATGAAGTCTTCATCACTGGCTGTAAAATCATTCATCCATTCTGGTCTCAGGTAGGCGCGTTCTTTTTGGCCATAGACCCCACCTACATTATACCATTTGCCATTAAGCTGCAGCTGTGCTTCAGGTTGTACAGCACGGATAAGCTGCTGTCCTGTAACGAGGTTTGTAAAATCATAGCAAAAAGCATTTTGTTTTATTTTAAACGAGCGACGTACAAGTCCGTTTTCAAGTATAATATCTTGATCGTTAGCGACAATATGTGCTTGATATTCGCCTGATCGACACATTATCCAATCACGCGGTTCGGGTTCTTTGGTCTGTGCAAATCCATTGCCTGAGCCTACAAGGATTAGTGCAAGGGTATGTGCTGATAGAAATAACTTAAATCTCATGGTTTATCGACGAATTGGAGAGTGAAATATAGGGGATTTAAACAACTTGGAGAAAAGTTTTTGCAATGCAATCGATTGCACAAAATTGAGTATGCTGATTATCTATCGTCTCTATAAAATTCCCGTTTTTCCAATATTCCATTTTCGTAAAATTCGGTATAAATCAGCGATCCCTTTTTTCTTGTATGGAATATCGGCTCCCCAGTTTCTGCATTATATTCTTGCAATAATTTATAATAATTCCACTTTCCAATTGGCAATCCATTATTATAAGTTGCTTCCAAATAAGTATAATTATCTGTTAATGCTGGATATTCCGCTAAATTCACATACTGATTTGATTTAAATTCTAACCATTCTCCTTCCTTGCGGTGATTCTTCACCAACCCTTGTTCCTCCTCACTTCTATACAAACCATTCTGATCGTAGTATCTTGAAAATTTTCCATTGACTAAAACCTGATACTGATGTATCGGTTTCGGTTTAAAAGGATCGTCATTAAATACATAGTCCTGCAAAGAGATCCTATAATATTTGTCGATATAAAACAAAGTATAATCTGCAAATCCCATTTCTCCTTCACGATGCAGATATATTCGCATCATATCTATCGGTTTATAGTCCTTTATCGAAATTAAATATATCTTTTCGATAAAGGGTTGGGCATAACGGACAGTATTGTATACGGCCATAAAATGCAACGAATAGTCACCATAAGGGATGAAATTGGAAGCAATTTTAATTTTGTCAAATTTTTCATTGACACTTTTATTGTATGGAAATGAAATATTGTATTCTTCGGAGAGCGATACAAGTTTTTTTTCAATTAACTGATTAAATTTCAACGTGCTGACAGCTCCCGATTTCCTTGGATCTTGTATTATAGAAAGTACAGAGTCGATAGTTGGCTGTTTTGAAATATTGGCATACCCAAAGGGTATCCCTATACGATTTTTATTATCCGTGTTAAAAACAATTGACCGCTCATGTGACCTATACATAGGTCTATTAGACCCTTTTTTGTCTGTTTGTGCTGTGCTGTTATTAGAAAGAAGGAAAAAGAGAAAACAAATGTAGTTTATCTTTTGAAACAGGACCTTTTTCATTTGTCTTCTTACGTGTTTGGAAATAATAAATTGAGCTTTACAGAAAGATTTTAATGACTAGAATGTAGTACTTTTGCTTGGCTTTCAAGCGAGCAAACAATAAAAAATGGATCAGAACACAACGTTGAAAACTATAAACTATTCAGGCATCTTTCTCTCTTGTTTTTCCGAATCTAGCGAAAAATGTGTCCATGCAACTCCAGAGCATGTTCTACTTTACCTATATTCGGGCGAACAAGTGATTGAAGATAGGGATAAAAAGATTACCATACAAGCTGGAGAATGCGCTTTTATATGTCGTAACCACCGCTTGTTGATGTATAAGAATAGTAAAGGTGAAGATTTATACAATGGAATTTCCCTGACTTTCAATCGAACACTGCTGCGCGAATTTTACGGTAAACTGAGCAAAAATAATCTGCCCAAAAAGGCTCCATTATCGGATAGGAATGTTTTTAAAATTGATGCGAGAGCAGATATTACAAGTCTTTTTCAGTCGTTGGTCCCCTATTTTGATGAGAAACTAAAACCTTCGGACGGCGTTACCCAGCTTAAATTACAGGAGGGCATTTATGCTCTATTAAACAATTCGGAAATCTTCTTTCCCATTTTATTTGATTTTGCGGAGCCTTGGAAAATCGATATTTTGGAATTTTTGAATGAAAATTATATGGACGAGCTGACGATGGAACAGGTCGCATTCTATACTGGCCGGAGTCTAGCAACATTCAAAAGGGACTTTAAAAAGATTAGCAACCTAAGTCCCCAGAAATGGTTAATTAGACGACGTCTGGAAGCTGCTTATATCAAGCTGAAGGAAGAGGGCAAAAAAGTGAATGATGTTTATCTCGAAGTGGGATTTAAAAATCCTTCTCATTTTTCAACTGCTTTTAAAAAGCACTATGGTTTTAACCCCTCAGAAATTGAATAATCAGATCCTGTCCTGATCGTTGACGGTATTCCTCCCAATATAGTCAAAGTAGCATTTTTATAAAACTATATTGTTGCTAACCCGCTCGCTGGGTATCCACAACATATGTCTGTCCATACCACGATATAACCAACTCGACAGCCAATATGTCCAGTTGAACCTATTGTTTCTTTAAATGCCCCTCTGCCTGATCTAAATTTGTCTTAACAAGAAAATTAGAACAGTAATCAAAAACCAGAAACAATGAAAACAACACTTTCAACAATCCTTTTAGCGGCAACATATGCATTAAGTATTCCTACAATTGTAAACGCACAGTATTATGAAACACCTGCGTCTTTTTCGACACTCAATAAGGAAATAAGACCCTTTAAAATTAACATTCCACAGGCAAAACTTGACCAGCTTAAAAAACGTATTGCCCAGACCCGATTTCCAGATAGAGAAACCGTCAAAGATGAATCACAAGGCATTCAACTTGCGCAGCTTAAAGATCTTGTGTCCTATTGGGGCACTGGCTATGATTGGAGGAAACTGGAGAAAAAATTAAATGCTCTTCCACAGTACGTCACTCATATTGACGGATTAGATATTCAATTCATTCATGTACGTTCCAAAGAAACCAATGCTTTGCCATTGATCCTTACCCATGGCTGGCCGGGTTCACCGCTCGAATTTATCGACGCGATAGGTCCATTAACAGACCCTGTCAGTTATGGTGGAAAAGCAGAAGATGCTTTCGACGTAATTATACCGGCGATACCGGGTTATGGTTTCTCAGAAATTCCTAAAGAAATAGGCTGGAATCCCGATCGTGTTGCAAAAGCCTGGGATGTATTGGTAAAACGCCTCGGATACACAAAATATGTTTCTGAGGGCGGCGACCATGGTTCGGTCATCTCCGATGCATTAGCCAGACAGGCACCCTCAGGTCTCTTGGGCATCCACCTGACAATGCCTGCCACAATTCCTTCTGAACTAGTTAAGCCGATAAATGCAGGAGATCCTGCTCCGGCGGGGCTTTCAGAAGATGAACGCAATGCTTATGTTGCCTTAAGTACCTTTTTTGGAAAAAATGCAGCCTATGGCGGAATGATGGTGACACGACCACAGACCACCGGTTATTTACTTTCCGACTCCCCGAGTGCCTTAGCTGCATTTCTTTACGAAAAAATTGCTGAATGGAGCGAAAGCGATCTCCATCCAGAAAATGTAATCGGCAGAGATGCAATACTTGATGATATAACATTATACTGGCTGACAAATACTGGCGCTTCTTCTTCAAGATTCTATTGGGAAAATAGTAACAATAATTTCAGCTCCGATCATCAAAAGACCAAGGACATCAGAGTTCCGGTGGCAATTTCAGTATTCCCACATGAAATCTATCAAGCACCTGAAAGCTGGTCGAAAGCGGCTTACCCCTCATTATATTACTACCATAAGGCACCTAAAGGCGGTCATTTTGCGGCCTGGGAACAGCCACAGGTATTTGCCGAAGAGCTTAGAGCGGCATTCAAACCGCTTAGATTACACTGATTTGAATACGATGATTTCTTAACATGTGCCTATGTATTCGGAGAATATTTAGTTTCTATTTCAGAAGTAAAAGAGCCAGTTTAAACAAATCTATTTGTCATCGGGCTCATAAATCTTGTTCCAGTTGTACATTGAAATACCAACTAACATTTTCTTTCAATAGAGAGGCACAATTGGTCATCAACGGTAAGATAGAGATGATCGGTTCTGAAACAAGCAAAGTACTGAGCGGTATCCAATCGGCGATGCTGGAAAATCATCCTGAAAATCTAGCTGTAAAAATTGATAAATATGAGTCGACCCATGTTCAAATAAGCTATACCTCAACTTCATTATCAAAGCATTCAACTATCCTGATGGCTCTTGTCCAAAAAGAGGCTTCATCACGCATCTCGGCTGGCGAAAACGTGGGTAAGTCCCTTTCGCATGTGCAGATTGTCCGGCAATTGCAGCGCCGCGTACACATTGCGAAGGATAGCTTTGCATTTAATCTCCCAGACGCAGATAAAGATTATGAAATTATTGTATTTGAGCAAAACCAACAGTCTGGTGAAATCATTGACGCAACGAGCATTAGTCTATAAAATGCTGTCTATTTTGATGACAGATATGCCGTTTTCAAGGATCAATATGTCCGGTTCAACATCTTTCCTCTTTCCTGAGGCGGTTTGACGCTATAATTTTAATAAAAAAAGGAGAAATATCATGAAGCACATAAAACGAAATAAACTACTGGCGATTACTTTCCTCTGTCTAGGGATTAGTTTCATTGTCTTACAATTTTTCAATGAGCCAATTACCCAGGCTTCGACTAAAGGCCAGCTACGCGACGTTCCGGCAGAAGTATCATTTATTTTGGAACGTTCATGCTACAATTGTCATTCCAATTCCCAACAGCTTTCATTCTTTGATAAACTCGCTCCGATTTCGTGGATTGTTAACAAGGATATCAGAAGAGCCCGTGAAGTCATGAACTTTTCCGAGTGGGACAAACTTTCCGATGCAGAAAAAAAAGGAAAGTTTTATGCTATATTCAATATGGTCAGGGCCGGAAAAATGCCACTTCCCAGCTATAAATTGACGCATCCAGAATCGAAACTCTCAAAAATTGAAATCGAGACGATTAAGCAATTTGCTTTATCACTTTCAAAAAAAGATGCATTTATCCCATTGAAAACGGCTGCTGACACCATACAAACTTTTCGGGTACAACAAACATTTGCGGCTCCCGTGGTAGCAAAAACCGAAGTTCCGGTTTCACCTAATGGTATAATATATAACGCGGACTTTAAAAGCTGGAAAGTGATCGGTATGAGTACGCTTATCGATAACAGCATACGAATAATCTATGGAAATGATATTGCGGTTGAAGCTATTGCAGCAGAAAATTTTCATCCCTGGCCAGATGGGAGCGCGATTGCAAAAGCAGTTTTCAAACAGACAAGAAAAGCCAATGGCGAAATAGTTCCAGGTGATTTTGTCAATATGCAATACATGGTTAAAGATAAGGTAAAATACTCCGGAACGGAGGGTTGGGGATTTGCAAAATTTAATGGACACGAATTGAAACCAACAGGAAAGACGGCTTTATTTGCGCAGCAATCTTGCATCAGCTGCCATAGACAGCTCGCCGCGTCTACAGGTTTTTTATTTAATGTACCGCCAAAAGTAAACTCCAAGAAACTAATCGAGAACTATCTAAAAACTTTACAAAATGAAAAAGATCCTATTTAAACTGTTACTAAGTAGCGTAATTTTTGCATCCTGCTCTAAAAATGCAGAAAGTGATGCTGGAAAAATCCGCTTTATGTTCGATGCGGGCGATCTTATGTTTATTACTTCGTCATTTAATCCCGAACAGCAAACCATGTCTGCACTCTATGGAAACCAGCAGGCAGTTTCGTTGTTGTCGAGCTCCAGCAAAAGACAGACCCGCTCCTCTTTCAAGCTGGTTACCTATCAGATGCAAGATGATCCCAATTACTTCGGCAGCAAGGTAAATGGTGAATTGCTACTTGTTGAAACATTAAAAACCGATACAAAGGGAAATCTTGAATATGGGATCGAATTTGGAAAGATGCCTTCCGGTCAGAACAAGGATCAGCGCATAGCAAACTTTCTCGACCATGAGGCTGTCAAGTTTCCTCAGTAATTCTTGAATTGTTTAAAATTAAGTTCAATAAAATAATAAAATCATGCAAACTAAATTAATTATATGTCTTAGACTAATTGTCCTGTCGCTGCTGATCTCAGCCAATGAGGCTATCCTCAAAGCGCAGAGTTCGTTGATTGAAGGACGGATCGGTGTTGATCGTAGCAAGAACACAAGTTTTGATGATACGAAGCTAATCAAAGCGGGTTTATTAAACGTTGGATACGCCGAGGTTGGACCTCAAAGCGGCAGCGCCGTTATCCTGCTGCATGGATGGCCTTATGATATCCATAGTTTCGAAAAGTCAGCGGCGCTCCTAGCCGCCAAGGGATATCACGTGCTTATTCCCTACCTTCGCGGATACGGAACAACAACATTCATTTCGTCCAAAACAATGCGTAATGCACAGCAGTCGGCTGTTGCTCTTGATATCATCAAGTTTATGGACGCACTGAAAATTGACAAGGCGATCATTGCTGGCTTTGATTGGGGTGCAAGAACAGCTGATATTATTGCAGCACTCTGGCCGGAGCGCTGTACTGCCCTAGTTGCAGTGAGCGGGTATCTAATTGGTACACCAAAAGCAAACCAAAAACCACTATTACCAAACGCTGAATTTTTATGGTGGTATCAATATTATTTTGCAACTGAGCGGGGTTATCAGGGGTATCAGGCAAATACTGCGGCGTTTAATAAACTGATCTGGAAAACAGCATCGCCAAAATGGAATTTCGACGACGCGACCTACGAACGTACTGCACTGGCATTTGACAATCCAGATCATGTCGCTATCGTCATCCACAATTATCGCTGGCGGCTTGGACTAGCCCAGGGAGAAAAACAATACGATAGCTTGGAGGCAAAACTATCAAAATTGCCTGTTATCTCCGTTCCAACAGTAACACTGGAAGGCGATGCTAATGGAGCCGCATTTCCTCCACCATCGAGTTATGCCTCAAAATTTACAGGGAAATACAAACACCATACCCTTACAGGTGGTATAGGTCATAATTTACCCCAAGAAGCTCCAGAAGCTTTCGCTCAAGCCATTGTTGAGGCAGACACTATGGCGCTAACAAACTGATCCTACTTACTGAACCACCATTTATAACTCAAATTCCGATTCGGAATTTAAATCAATAATAACATGACAAATACAACATATCAAAAAATCTATCTCGGCGGACGTATTTTTATGGCCATATGGTTTGCCATTAGCGGCTTCTTCGAACTTAGCCGCAATCCCGTAGTCTGGAATATTACACTAAAACTAGGCTATCCCGAGCATTTCATTTATATCCTAGGTGTATTCAAAATTTGCGCTAGTATCCTATTCTTCCTACCCAATCGCTTTGATCGCCTAAAAGAATGGATCTTTGCGGGAATGTTTTTTGATATAACATTTGCTTTTTTTTTCCAAGGTAGCGGTTCTCGGTATACCTTCAACCATGGATACAATGGTAGCCTTTGCAGTGCTTTTTCTAACATACTACGCATTCAATAAACTTTATAGGGCTGATTATACGAGCGCTTTATCCCAAATATGAGGATATACTTTTTTTTACTGTTTATGGTGAAATTTAAATATTTTTACCTCCGCAACATATCTAAACGAAGGAGATGTTGCGGTATTAAACATCGGCACATTTTTGCAATATAAATCTTACTTTCATGTTCAAGCCCAAGAAGCAAGTACCCTTTAGGATATCAAACCGGTTAATATGGATCAGCTCAATTTCGCTGGGAATCCTTACTTCGATACCAAAAATTGTTGACCATCATTTTGATCCAGCTGAGGGTATAGCTGATTTTGCAGTAACTTCTGGTTTTGCATTGTTAATCTGGTATTATAATATCTATACTATACCTGCCTATACAAAGAAAACAGGCCGTAAAAACGTTATTTCTCCCCAGCTATTTAAAGGATTGGGCGTAGGTCTTATCCTTATGTTTTTATTATCTTCAATTCAATATTATATCCTCTCCCACCTAAATTTCGGCCCTAAAATGCTAATGTACGAAGTAAGGGGAATATTGATAAACCTGACGTTCTATATGTTCATTCATATCCTGTACCAGACCTACATGAATCAACAGGTTGTACGTGAGCTCGAACGTACCATGGCGGCCAACCTGGAAGCACAATATGAATTATTGAAGCAGCAGGTCAACCCACATTTCCTTTTTAACAGTCTAAATACGTTAAAATATATGGTTGAAAGCCATGATAGCCAATCTGCCGAATTTATTATTAAGCTCGCTGCGTTCTATAGATTTACGTTAGATAGCCTTAAACTTAATATCCTTTCGCTGAGAGAAGAGCTGGCGATCATGGACTCCTATGTTTTTCTGCTGAAAGCACGTTTTGAAGAGGGGCTGATGATAACACAAAACCTTGATGCTAATGTGAAAGACACCTTCATTCCCCCTTTTACCCTTCAGCTACTCATCGAAAATTGTATCAAGCACAATATTGTTTCATTGGAAAAACCGCTTCATATCCGAGTCTATCGCGAAGAAGACTATCTCATCGTCGAGAATAACCTTCAGGAAAGAAAAATTCCCGAACCATCGACAGGACTTGGAATTGAAAATATAAGTCAGCGTTATCTTCATCTCTCTGATAAAGAAATTAAAATTTTGAAAATAGACGATACCTTTACCATAAAACTTCCCATAATACATACTATATGAACATCCTAATCATTGAAGATGAAATCAAGGCGGCCCGTTCACTTGAAAATCTAATTTTGAAGTTACGTCCAGACTCTCGAATTCTTTCCAAAATTCAGAGTGTCGAAGGCGCTATAGACTATCTTTCCAATACAGGTACTCCCGATTTGATCTTTATGGATATCCAATTGTCTGATGGCATCAGCTTTGATATCTTTAAGTCTGTCAAGATTCTATGTCCAGTTATCTTTTGTACTGCCTTTGGAGAATATGCGATGGAAGCTATAAAGGAAAACGGAATAGATTACCTGCTCAAACCATTCTCAGAAGAAGACCTTAGAAGTGCTTTTGAAAAAGTTGATAATTTCAAAAATTTCTTTCAAAAGATTTCGGGCAATGATCTTACGGAGCTTATCAGCAGGATCAACGGCGGTGAAAATAAAAAGACGAGCTTTCTTGTTTTTAAACACAATAAATATCTGACGGTAAAAACAGATGATATTGCTTATATCTATATCAATTATACCTCTCCTTCTCTGGTCACTTTCAAAGGGGAGGAATACGATTTAAATCAATCATTGGATCATTTAGCAGGCCTGCTGTCCAGCAAACAGTTCTTCAGACTCAATAGGCAATACCTCATTAGTTTTTCAGCAGTCAAGGAAGTTGAACACTATTTTGGAAGAAAACTGTTTGTAAAACTGACTGTTCCCACTGCCGAGAAACTACTGATTGGCAAAGATAAAACATCACTATTCCTAAGCTGGCTGGAAGATCGCTAATGGATACTGCTTATCTCTGCTAGGTGATACTGAAGTGAATCCTGCTGCAATATTACTTTAAAAAATGACTATTTTCTCTCTGTTCAATAATTTCATTATCTATCCGAGCACTGCCTTTTGTTTTCCTATGGCTTATGGTCTGTCTAGGCATGTATAAAAGGTTGCTGAACACTCTTATAATTTTCAATTTGAAAGTGCTTCGAGTCTGATATATACTTTCAAGGCACTGCATGCAAGTGCGAATAAAAGGAGGTATAAAAAAATATCAATCTCCTTCCCGAGTTTGATCAAAAATACAATGGCAAACATCAACGGAAGGAAGACTATAAAAATAAAAAACAAATTCGCTATCGCCGTAAAAATATCCAGACTGTCATTCATTAACAATAACATGATACCCATGTAAAACAACCAGATCACGAGTGGCGCAACAAAGCATAGCAGCAACTTCCATCCTAACTTAATTTCAAAGTGCCCTTGAGCAGTTTGGCGATAGTTTTTATGCAATAGGTAACATATACCCGCCATACATAGAATCAATGTTGCCAACTGCACGTAGGTATTAAATATGGTATCGGAACGGGTATTGATACTTGAAGATGACGTAAGTCCATCTTCGCTAAAGTGCTGGATATGGCTCGCTTCTCCGTTAACAAAAGTCTTTATCACTTTATTGTTGCCTGTAGTATCCCTAATGATCCAGGTGGAATCTTCAATTCCCATTTTATAAAATCCCTCGATGATCCGTTTTCCTCCTTTTATTCTTATAAACTTTCCATCCAGTCGCCCGCCATTAAATCTCAAAGAATCAAGGTTTTGTTCAGTACCGATTGTCAACAATGTTATTTTTCCAGAAGGAACTAGGCTTGCACTGTCTCCGATAAGGTGCAAAATATCTTGGTCTAGGTTTTTAATGGATCGGTTCTTATTGTAATCATCACTCTCGACCGGTTTGCCAATATTTAAATAATTTATTTTGACAATAAGAAAGGAGTCTCTTTTGTAAAATTCAAATTCATCATGAGAATGAAACTTGTGCATTGTCGGATCCTTTAACAATACATACTGCGGCTGATCGAAAGATTGGATATATCTAAGCTGGCTGGTAGCACAAAACGAAAAAATTGTGACAATGCCAATAAAGTTGGCGCTCAATCGAACCATTAACGTTGGATTGCTCCATCGCATTGAATTATTTTCCATGTAAAACCACGCAAACAAAAGCATGGGCAAAGCAATCAGATCGGATAGGTCCACCGTTCGGCCAATATTGAAATGGCGCGTTAAAAATTGAATAAGTCCCTCGGAATATTCGCTCTTCCAAAAAGTAAATAAGACCGCTGTAGAGATAAAGACAAGCAGTTTTCGTTGAGGAAAGATCACGGACCAGAAAATAGGAAAGATAAACAGCCCGCTAAAATCAGAAAGCTTTCCAGTAATTGCATTATGGAATTCGACTTTCAGAAAAAAGTCGTTGGTAATCAATAGCGTCAGAAAAAGGATAAAAAGAGGTGAAATAAGGATCTTTAAGCGTTCAGTCATATTTTAGAGTTTACCTTTGCTATTTATACCCAATTACGCAATTGGTAACCTTAACACCCCATCGGAGTTTTGAAGACGATTAACTTAGTTACTTTTTTTCCATTGTCTTTCTGGATGCCTGTGATTCGTAAGAAATATCGACTTATACCGATAGCGCAAGGGTATTCTGTAGGCGATTTTACCTTCACTAAAAGTTTAAACCATTCTTCACCGCACTGTTCTTTTACTTTCTGCTTTAGATCATCCATGGATACCTCGGGAAAGATTGTACGTTCGTCCGCAGTATATTCCGCACTTAAATATTGCCCATTCGCATTTTGCTTTAAGGACTTCCACACTGAGTTGAAATGTTTCCACTCAATGAGGTCACAATGGGGACCTTCATTCATAATTGTTGCACTGGTTTCATAGCTTTGTTCGACCCTTAAATCACTAATATGATCGCCTAAAATAGAAATAAAACTTCCTTCAATGCTTTCCCCGATCTCAACTTCTATCTCCACTGTGTCACCTTGTATCCTATCCATTTTATCTGGGTCAAAAATTGCCAGGTCTTGAATAGAAACCGTAAGATCATTGAACTTTATTGTTGTATTGGACTTCCTCTCATCTATAGCTTTTACTGTAGAGGCTGTATTAATTTTCTGATCAGATATGTTTGCTTCATGATCAACATGATGTTCAATTTGCTTTAAATTTTGCTTTTTTTGCTCTATACTAGGGTTATTGCAGGAACAAAATGTCCCAGTCGCTAAAATGATGATATGCAGCACTCGTTTCATAATCTTTCCAATGTTAGGATGCGGCACTATTCGGAGGTTTTTTCCTTTGTTTATTAATGTTGAACTCTTTCTCGATGTAAATAGGCCATAATTTTTATATACCATCGGCATAATTGGGATTTAAACAGGTGAAATTTTTAGGGATTGCTCTCTTAATAAATCTTTCTTGTACGATATTGACTTCCCACATCTTGTAAATCCTGGTCAATAAAGGTTTAGAATTGTCCTCATGTTCAATTAGAAAAAATTGTTTAGGCCCATCCTCGAGCATTTTAAGATAAATTGTCGAATAGCATTTTTCTGGATAATTGCTGTTTACCGTCAGTTCATCTTTTATTTGAAAATCCGCTTTTCCATCAGGAAAATATCGAATAAACTTTTCAAGCGTTATTTTACTTTTTCCATGTCGGCAGTCATTTACTCGTGCAGAATACTGAGCAACACCATACTTCCCCAATTCCGTTTGTTGTTCGATAATCACGCCAAGGCATTCTTGAAGATGGTAGCTGTTCAGATCTTGCGTCGTCTTTCCTATGAAAGAACTTTCCAGTCTACTTTGGAGTTTTAGCTCGCTCATCGCCTTTATATTTGCACTAGGTAGCTCGATTTGCACGGTATCCTGTGGAATTCTATCCCTTATAACGAAATGCGGAGAATTTAATCTAGACTTTGATTCACTTTCGTTTCTGCAGCTTAAAGCTACTAGAATAATTAATGTAGGTATGAAAAGAATGCTATTTTTCCCCATAATCTGTTCTCTTAAAAAGAAGGTCTTATTCGCTTGATCGCATTAATCTATTGATAAATGAAACTTGCTGTATTGCTGTTTCGGATAGTTTTTTAGCGTTAATTGATATGTTTTTGATTCATCTGAGCAATGTAATATATTTACTGTTTCCTATTTTGATTACCAACCTTTTAAATGTATAAACTTCTGCAATAATTGCGGTTCCATCAATACATCTGATATTTACGAAAGATAAGCTGCAAAACACAAACTCTGAAGGCTAATTAATATTTGTATGGAGTCAATTATTATTCGCGCTTTTAAAGCTCTTTTATACGATGATGTATCAATCTCTTTTAAAGACTACCTTCCCTTCTTTTATGGTTTCAAGGACTTTAATCTCGCGTAATTTCTTGGGATCAATCGTTAATGGATTTTTATTCAAGACAACTAAATCTGCTAGTTTCCCTTCTTTCAAAGACCCTTTATCATTTTCCTCTTGATATTGATAAGCTGCATTAATCGTAATTGCTTTTAAAGCATCAATTACATCGATCCGCTCGTTTGGTCCCAATACCATCCCCGACCGAGTGGTCCGGTTCACGGCAGCATAAACGCCAGTCAACAGGTCAGGTGGCGTCACAGGGCTATCATGGTGGATGGTAAACAATATTCCAGCTTTTTTTGCTGATTGTGCTGGACTGATAAATGCAGCCCGTTTAGGTCCAAAAACACTTTGATAGTGCCAATCTCCCCATAAATAGACATGAGCTGAGAAGTATGAAGGAATAACACCAATTTCTTTTATTTTGGCTATGTGATCGGGTCTGCTGTTCTGCACATGAATCAAAGTTGCTCTAAGTTCCGGTTTATAAATACCCTCTTCCTTCAATCTGCCGATCACGCGAAGTGCTTGGTCTATGGCCGCATCACCATTAACGTGAAGCTGTGCTGTGAGATGATTTGAGAATACTGTTTTTAGATCATTATAGAGGGTTTCGTCCGAAAAAATTGGAAAACCCATATAATCTGCAGATTGCCCTTCAGGTGGGATGAGGTAGGGTTGTGTCAGCCAGGCAGTCTTCCCTTGAGGCGAACCATCATCGGAGAATTTAAAACCTCCAAATTTCAGTCGCTTTTCATATTTCATGTAATTGGGCTTAAAAGATTCCCAATCAGCTTTATTCGCTTCAAAATCCGGAAAATATACCACATCTGCCTTGAGAAGGTTTTTGGCAGCAGCTTCTTTCAGTAAGCCGACACTCACGCCCATCGATCGTCCGTCGCATATTGTCGTCTGACCATAACTAAGCCATTCATCTTGAGCCTTGATAAAATCTTTTAGAGATTGGGATAGTTCGTTTTTAGTAGGCTCGGGCTTGGGCATCATTTCTGTTAACTTCACCAAAGCGGCAAAGGATGCATTTTCTTCCAGTTTTCCATTTAGACGATGATCTGACGTTCGGCCGTAATGGCCTCCTTCCGGATCTTTTGCATTTTCGGCAATACCCAATAAGGTAAGCATAGCACTATTCACAACACTGGCATGACCAGATGCATGAATGACAATAATAGGATTTGTTGTGCTTATGGCATCCAGTTCTACACGGGTCGGATGACGATGTTCAACCATAATGGCATCGTCATAACCGTTTCCCAATATCGGAACGGAGGATCCTGGTTTCATCTGCTGAATAACTGTTGTTAAAGTCTTTTGAAGGTCGGGTATGGAGTTTACGGTTCCATAAGGACTTGGAGAAAGGTCTATTGCTTGCTCCATTCCAGCTCTTGAAGTAATATGCCCATGTGCGTCGATAAAACCGGGTAGCAATGTTTTCCCTTTTAAATCAATTTGCTGCGTATTATCTCCAATATAGGCATTTGCTTTTTGTTGGCTTCCGACAAAAATAATCTTTCCATCCTTTAATACGAGAGCTTCTACCTGTGGAAACTTATCTTCCATCGTAATAATATCTCCGCCAAAATAGATTAAATCTCCTTTTGGCTGATTGCTTTTGCAAGCAAAAACAAAAAGTGGAAGAAGTAGAAATAGATATCTTTTAATTGATCCCATCCGAGAGGTTAATAGTGTTTATGGATAACAAAAAAAATAGTTAATTGTTTTACTTAATTCAATAGTACTTTTAATGTACTCTCCTTCACTAAACGCAGGCGATGTTCAATCTGACTAATCCAATAGGATGAGATATGATCCATGGATGCGCTTAAAAGAGGATCTTAACCCCATTTTAGCAGATTTGCAAGGTGCATTTAACGACGAGCATCTCATTGATGAACGCCCTAAACCGGCTGCGGGTCAGTTTGGGTGATAAAGATTAAAAAAATATAACGTTAAATAACAAAAAATGCGCATCTAGATGCGCATTTTTTGTTAAAGTAAGATTGGTAACAATTGATCTAAGCTGTCTACCTGTAGAAAATTGTTGGGTTTGATTTCAGCACTAGCTTGTTCATGTGTCCACGTAACATGATAAGGAACATGTATTGCCTGCGAGCCCATTTCCAAAACTGGCAGAATATCTAATAGAATTTCCGATCATTATGAAACTCTCGGTCTGACATTCAATTTTTCGCAGCAATTTTACATAATCCTCATTTTTCTTATTACTCATAATCTCCACATGGTGAAAAAATTTTTGAAGACCAGAATTTCTCAACTTTCTTTCCTGATCCAGAAGATCACCCTTTGTGGCTACAATTAATTTATAATGGGCACTGAGCTGCACCAATGTATCCTCAACTCCATCCAGTAATTCAATAGGCATTCTTATTAAATCCTGTCCAATCTCGATAATTTTATTTACTGTCTTCAACGGTAGCTGCCCTGCAGAAATCCGGCTAGCAGTCTCAATCATACAAAGAATGAAGCCTTTCACGCCATACCCATAGAGTGATAGATTGTTCATTTCTGTTTCAAATAGTTCTTTTGATATCGCGTGCTGTGGAAGATAGTTTTCCAATAATGCACAAAAATCGTGTTCAGCTTTTTGAAAATAGGGTTCATTTACCCATAATGTATCATCAGCATCGAATGCGATGACGTTAATTGCATCTTTATTGACAATCATTTTAATTCTTATTCAATTTACGAGTTCTACTTGATCTTGGTATTGCTATATTGTTCCAATAACGCTGTCAAATTTAATGCTGCATCATAAATGGCATTAAAAGCAAAAGGCTTTCCCTTGGCCACGTAATCATAGATATAAAGATCAGTTAAAGGTGTCGGAATAGATTCCAATTCAGTGGCTGAGATCCATTCCAGGTCCCCTTCATTACAATAAGGGGCTTCTACAAATTGGATATCAGAGACATATACATAACTGATCCAATTGTATTTTACCGGAGAAGTTTCGGTTAAAATTCCACAAAACTGTTTTGAAGTGATCCGGATACCTGTTTCTTCCATGACCTCACGTACAACGGCATCATCAGGATTTTCAAATGGGTCTATTTTTCCCCCAACAGGAACATACATATCCTTATTTGGTTCTTTAAGGCGTCTTAGCAATAAAAATCTATCTTTATTTCTTAATATACATAGTGTGGCTACTCGCTTCAAACCTATTACTTCGTTGCTCATCTTTTTCTATTTGTAACAAAAATAGAAAATGTTGCGAGACTCTTAACGCAGTTTAGCGAATTCATTTCTTTTTTGCTTTGTGAGTGAATTTTAAGTCCTGCTCTTCTTTCTAATGCTCCTTTTCGTTAGACTATAATTACAACAGTGATGTATCGCATATTCAATTCTATATTCGGATAAAAGCTGCGTAATAATTTCATTGATTTCAGTTTCATGAAGTCCCAACTGTTCTCCAACTTCAATTTCATTGAATCGTCCTCTATTTTCTATGAGCGCTTTGTAATATTTTTCTTTATTTTTCATAATTGTATTTTTTTTGAACCGCTATCATTATATGTGGGCTAAAAGGCAGAAGATAGCTATCGTTTTCAGTAATGTGGATAAGCTCCAATAATGTTTTTCGCTTTTCAGCATGCTGTAAATTGACAAAGAAATCTTTGTCTAACCAGGACATCCCCTCCACAGCGTAGGTATTTAAATAGGTTAATCCATGAATTAAAAACTCCTCTTTCAGCTCCTGGGGTTTATGATAAAATGCTTCGGCTAAAAGCCATGGAAACTCATCTGGCGGATTGTGTTTACCAATAGTTAACTCTTCTTTGCACATTTGAAAAAAAGAAGTTTTATGAATCAAACCATTCAAAAGGCCGGCTAAGGTTGAAGCCGTATAATTGATGGCAAATCCCAATATAATTCCCCCGTTTTTCAACACTCTCTTCGCTTCCCAAATCGTTGATATCCGGTCATCTCTTTCCTGCAAATGGTAAAGAGGTCCATGTAGTATGACCAGGTCTGCATGATTATTAGGAAACTCCAATTTTCGGGATTCACCGATATGAACAAAAAATTTGTTTTTTAATTTACGAGCCCTCTTTTGCGCAATTTTTATATGCTTTAAAACAGGCTCTACCAAATGAACATGATGTCCTTTTTTCGCAAGCCATTCAGAATACTTGCCTGTGCCACCGCCGACGTCAATTACGGTCAAAGGAAAAGATAAAAGATGCCGTTCGATAAGTGATTTGATTCGTTCAAATTCAAATATTCCCATTCCTTTGTCGAGCCGTGTCTCCTCGGACGCTATTGTATAGAATATTTCTATATCCCTGCTTATTAATTGTTTACTACTCATGATACATCACATATCGCCATCAATTTGAAATATTAAACCATTGCAAATTGATAGCACAATCGATTTTATAATCAATAGTTTATTTGAAATCTAAAAAATAAAAAGGTATTATCATCCTTACGCTAAAAATCACAGGATTTCCACGTGTTCGTTGCTCTTTTTAGTTAAGACGCTGATGATATGTTAGATATAGTATAACAGACTACAAAAGTAAGAAATTATGAGAAATTCCATCCTCATAATTTTAATTATTTAAAATGATACTAATAGATTGATTACAAATTGCCTAATTTAGATGCGCCCTGAAATTTTATATTAATAAAAAAATTGGCCTCAACTGATAATTTTCCTATAAATATAGCATCCGGCTTCCGTAGGGTGATCCTGAACAAGATCATGACCATTTTCTTTTCGAATTAGGTTGATGATTAAAAAATCTCCACATGCAGCCATCGTGAAAAATATACCAAAGATCAGCAGACCAATGCTTCCATTAAAGATGGCAACAACGGCGGGAAGAATTCCCAAAATAATACCAGGTGCAATAGCTCCGATAATATACTCTTTCACTTTCAAGGGTTCTTTGCAATGACAATATGGGGTAAGCATTTTCCACATTACGCCAAATTTCATAGACTTTAATCCATTCTTCGCGAAAATGGCCCATGTAATTCCATGAATCAATTCGTGAACAACAATCCCGAGGAGGATAATGCCAAAAACATAGATGCTAGCTGAAAGTCCCAGCCCACCAAATATACCTTTAAAATCCAATTCGGATCTCCAGACTAAATAAAAGGGTAAACCAAATACTAGAACTATTGGAATCAAGATGAGTAGACCAAACTTATTGGCCCAGACCAGATCGATCGTTAATTTCTCCTTTTCATATTTTTCAGACTCGTACATAAAGTTCATATTTGATTATGAATACATAGATTTTGAGGCTCATTGCTAAATTAACCTTTTTTTTCATATTTTATATGCTAATTCTAAGAACTGATAGTAATGAGTATGTTGAACCAGATCCGCTCAAATCATTTTTGATCTGTAGGAATTTCGATAATTTAACCTATAAAAAAAGGCCAGGTATTAAAACCCGACCTTTCCATTAAAAACTAATCTCTCCCTCCCGTAAACCTTACTTCAATTCATTGGACAAAAATTCAGATCATTGGTTTAAAATAGGAAAATAAAAGGATAATTAGATTTTAAGCTTCCTATTGAAAGCACTGCATCGTCCCCATTCTTTTCCGCCCATTCACTAATCATTTTTAATTTTTCGTCTCTCAACTTCATATCATAAAAATACCACTAATTTAATAAAGCCAATCTATTGGCGCTTGACCATTTAAACGGATTGGTTGTTGTCTTTCATTAAGTAATTACGAAATTTTAACATATTTGAAGCTGCCACGATAGCCTATACCCAAAAGCCCATTATCCAAGAATGATCTGTTTTATGGGCTTTATTAGACAAAATCTAGTTACTAGGGCCTCAAATGATAGGCTTTAGGTTGAACAAATGCTCGGATACCTTGGGCCGACAACGTAGAACCCAACCCTGAATTTCGTCGTCCAGACCAAGGCACATTAGGGCTTACCCGGTCGCAGCAATTCCAGTATACTGTTCCGGTATCCATTTGGTCAAGTATACGCATTGCTCTATTGCGATCTGAAGAAAATACCGCTGCTGTAAGACCGTATGCTGTATCTTGCATCAAACCTATTGCCTCTTCATCGGAAGAGACCTTTTGAATACCAATCAATGGGCCGAAGGTCTCGTCAATCATGAGTGCCATACTATGATCACAATGTTCGAAAACTGTAGGGGCATAATAATATCCTTTTCCTTGTAGCGCATGACCGCCTAATCGTAGTCGCGCTCCCTTCTCAAGAGCATCCTTCACCTGATCCGAAAGCACCGTCAGTTGCGCGGCTCGGGTTAACGGGCCGATAAAAGTATCTACAGTCATAGGATCTCCCACTTTATACGATGCTACTTCAGCAACAAAAGCCTCAACAAATTTATCATATATCTTCTCGGAAACATAGATTCGTTCAACAGCACAACAGCTCTGTCCATTATTGTAGAATGCTCCTTCCGCCGCTGAAACTGCTGCCTGCTCGATATCTGTCACATCGTCCGCAACATATAGCGGGTCCTTTCCTCCTAATTCAAGCTGTACGGGAACCAATTTATGCGCTACTGTTTTGGCAATATGCAAGCCTGTCTTGTAGGATCCTGTAAAAAAATAACCATCCAGCGGCAATGACAGTATATATTGCCCCGTCTCTCCATCTCCAACAACGCATTTGAATATATCATCTGGAATGCCTGCTTGATAAAGATATTTTGCAAACTGCTGACCTGTCAAAGTTGCAAATTCGGAGGGTTTATAGAGAACCGAATTACCGGCAACCAAAGCATACAGAAAAACATTAAAACCAACGTTATAGGGAAAGTTCCAAGCGGAGATATTAGCGATAACGCCTAAAGGTTCATATCGGATGCTTTCCAGAGTAGCTCCTTCACCTACGATAACTTCTTCTGAAAGCCATTTTGCTGCATTCTGCCGAAGATGTTCAATACGGTTTTGTGCTCCGCCAATCTCATTTAATGATTGAGTGATAGGTTTACCCGTTTCCGTGGTAAGGATCTCGGCAAGCTCCTGTTTATTGGCCGAAATTAATTGCCCAAATCGAAAGATACAATTCAAACGATCTTGTAAAGGGACTTTAGCCCATTTACGTTGTCCCTGTTTTAATATCGCCGCCATAACGTCCAACTCAATGGTTGTAGTGGAAGTCAAGGTCGCCTCTACAGCACCTGTTGCAGGATTTCTAATTGCTATGTTCTCTTGCATGTTCTATAAAAACATTAAAAATCAATTCTTCATCTAAAAGTTTACCTGCCTGGGTTTGAGAAAATTCAGGATGCCATTGCACACCCATGACCTTACCAGGCGCTTCTTTGCTATAGCCGAATGCTTCGACAAATCCATCTTCCGAGCGCGCATATACTTCGAGATCGCGGCCAAGATCTTTAACGGCCTGATGATGTACAGTGTTTACCAATGGGTTAAGAACATGGCCATACAACTTGTCGAAAAGTGTTCCTTGTTCGATATATATCGGATGATTGATCTTATCATATAAGCTTGCTGACCGGTGCATCCCTGCATGAGGTAGTTGACTGGCGATATCCTGATACATCGTACCTCCAAAATATACATTCATCAACTGAAATCCGCGGCAGATTCCTAAGACAGGCTTATGGTGTTTTATAGCATAATCCAATATTTTTAACTCATATTGATCCCTATATGGATCCCCTTTCCAAGAACCTATTGGTTCCTCCCCGTAATGCTGTGGTGCTATATCACTCCCACCCTGCAGAATTATACCATCCATCTGATCTAGGATATCTTCTAGTAATGTACCCTCAAGATCAGGCAATAGCACGGGGAGTACACCTTTTTTACCTATCCATCTGGCCATGTCATTTTCCATATAACTTAATGACTTATGACCAAAGACTGTCCTTTCGGTATCTGGATAAAAAAAACAGGCGCTGACGCCAATATTTACCATTTTACTTTTCTCCATATGCGGTCTCATAAATAACTCTAAAATCTGCTGTACTAACAGGTTTAGGGTTTGATGGATGACAAAAATCGGCAAATGCTAGTTCCGATAACGGTTCCAAATGATGCTTTTCTACACCGATGGCCGATAGCTGAGTAGGTAGACCCAAGCGTGTATTGAGATCAAATAGATAGTCTACGACTCGATCTCCAGCGTTGTTACCAAGCCCCAAGGCCATGGCAATACGCTCGAAACGATCTTCAAAACCGACATAATTAAACTGCATTCCATAAGGTAGATTCACGGCATTGGCCAGTCCATGATGCGTGTCGAGAAGTGATGATAAAGGATGTGCCAAGCTATGGACCACGCCTAATCCCTTTTGAAAGGCAACAGCCCCCATCAGTGACGCTAAAAGCATGTTTGAACGCGATGCCAAATCGGACTCCTTAGTGGCCTTCTCAATTGAGCTGGCTACCATCGCCATTCCTTCAAGAGCTATACCATCACACATCGGATGATACCCTTTGGCCAGATAGGCTTCCATATTATGCGTAAGGGCGTCCATTCCCGTCGCCGCCGTAATAAACGGTGGAAGGTCCATTGTAAGCAAGGGATCAGCAAATACTATCCTTGCCATTAACCTCGGGCTAAACAAAATCCGCTTTTTCTTGGTTTCATCTTCGGAAATAATGGCGCTGCGTCCTACCTCGCTTCCTGTTCCTGCTGTCGTCGGTACTGTGATCAATGGTGGTATTTCATTGGTCACATAGATATCTCCGCCGATCAGATCATCATAGTCAAACAGGTCCCGATGATGGTTTGCACGCAAAGCTATCGCTCGGGCAACATCCAGTGCCGCACCACCACCAATACCAATAACGGAATCTCTATTTTGCCCCCTAAATACATCCCCACCTAAAAGAACGTCTGATTTTACGGGGTTTTTGTGTAGGTCATGAAAGACAATTACATCAATCCCTTTATGCGTCAACTTCTGCTGAATATCTTTAAAAAAAGGCAGTTCGGCGATTGTGGAATCGGTTACTAACAACGGACGATTAAGTCCGTGCGCCAACAGGTAGTCAGGCAGTTCATTGATTGCTCCGGCACCAAAACGGATTGGCGTCGGAAAATTAAAACCATAAATTTTTGCTGTATCCATCGTTCAGTTAAATAATTTCAAAATATCTTTTTGTTTCCCAATCAGTTACTTGTTCTGAAAACTGCCGCCACTCCCATATTCTGGATTTGCAGAAATGGTCGACAAACTTTTCGCCAAATAATTGATATGCTACTTCAGATTGTGCCATTCGGGTAGTGGCTTCAAATAGATTTCTTGGCAAGATGCCATGCTGGAGATCTTTATAGCCATTGCCAACAGTATGTGCATTTTCTAGAGACAACTTATGTTTGATACCATATAGTCCACTTGCTAAACATGCAGCTATAGCCAGATAAGGATTCACATCCGATCCAACAACACGATGTTCAATACGTGTAGCTTTGGCTCCCCCTTCAATAACCCGAAGCGCTGTAGTACGGTTATCTATGCCCCAAGTCAGTGTTGTCGGTGCCCAGGCCCCTTCGGTTAACCTTTTGTAGCTGTTAACAGTAGGTGCAAACAGCGGAAGTATATCCGGCAAACAATACAATTGACCTGCAAGAAAATGCTTCATCAGTGGGCTCATTCCAAGATGGTCTCCTTTATCATAAAAGAGGTTTCTGTCTTGATTGAGATCCCAAAGGCTCTGATGTATGTGCCCGCTGCAGCCTGGCAGCTCTTTTGTCTGCTTAGCCATGAAACTCGCAGTGATACCATGTTTCTTTCCAATTTCTTTTACAGCAGATTTGAAGAGTGTCGCCCTATCTGCAGCTTCAAGAGCGTCACTGCATTGGATCGCAGCTTCAAGTACACCTGGTCCCGTCTCTGTATGTAATCCTTCAAGTGGTACACCAAACTTTTCCAGCATGGCTAACAGGTCCTGAAAAAAACCATAATTATCGGACATCCGTAAGATGGAATAACCAAACATACCTGAAGTAATTGGTATCATATCTTTGAAGACACTTACTGAAGATCCGTTATTTGCCTTCACAAAATTAAACCACTCGAATTCCTGTGAAAAAATTGGCTTATATCCGGCAGCCTCTGACTGTGAAATAATATTTTTGAGGAGTGATCTTGGGCATACATTCTGATCCCGCGAAATTGGAGAATCAAAATCAGCTAGAAAAAAAGGAATATCTTCCTGCCAGGGAATTAGCCGAAATGTATTTCCATCTATACGTGCAGGGAAATCGCCATATCCCGTATGCCAACCCGTAATTTCCACGTTATCATAGACCTGATCGTTAACATCCCATCCAAACACCACCGAACAAAATCCGAATTCATTGTCAAGCGCAGAGATAAACTTATCACGGTGCATAAATTTACCCCTTAAAACACCGTCTATATCGGCAACAGCCACTTTCACATGTGCGCTTGTACTCTCTTTTAGTTTGGAAATAATTTCATTTTTATCGATCATAATTTGATGGTTTTGTCCTTGTCAAGGAAGATTAGGAAATAGAGATAGGATAAGATAACAAGCCCAAAGAATAATAAGGCTGTCAATGGGTTATAATATATCATTGCAATAAGGCACACAACGGCAATAATCAACGCAATCATTGGAAAAATGGGATACATAGGGACTTTGAAAGGACGTTCCAGCATCGGTTCTTTTTTTCGCAGAGCAAAAAATGACCACATAGATATAATGTACAGACAGATAGCACCAAAGCAAGCGACGGTAATAATGCCTGCTGTCTTGCCCGTAAGCAGTGCTATGATCCCAATAGCCATATTGATCAGCAGTGCATTGGCTGGGGTTTTAAATCGCGAATGTACTTTCCCGAGTATTGAGGGTGCATACCCTACCCTTCCAAACTCAAATGTAGTCCTGCCACCAGCGAGAATGATACCGTGAAAAGAGGCTATAAGCCCCAAAAGACCAACACCTATGAGTAATTTATAGAGAATATGGTGATTGTCAATCACATTTGCAATGGCGAGTGGTAATGGTGAATCCGATGGCTCTGTACTGCCGATAGGGTATACAACGGCTTCCCAGCCCGCGACGCCAACCGCAGACAAAAATGTGATGATACACAGTACAACTAAAGTTACGATTGCCGATCCAAAGCCAATTAATACATTCTTTTGCGGATTGATCGTTTCTTCTGCGACATTGGCCACGCCTTCAATGGCTAGAAAAAACCAAATTGCAAAAGGGATAGCTGCAAAAATACCGGAGAAGCCATGAGGAAGTGCATTGTGTTCAAGATTGGAAAATTCAAATGCTGGTAGCGTCACGCCTGCAAATATCAATAATTCGACAACTGCCAGAACGGTCACGACTAATTCAAATGATGCTGCGAGCTTTACGCCCAAAATATTCATCGAGGTAAAAATGACGTAGGCCCCAATAGCAAAAGTAAGGTAGTTGACTGATGGATGTAGTAAATGTAAGTAAGCACCTATTGCCGCTGCTATCGCAGGCGGAGCAAAGACAAATTCAATATTTTGTGCAATTCCAGCAACAAATCCCAAGTGTTTGCCCAATCCCCTATTGGCATATTCAAAGGCTCCACCGGCTTTGGGAATCGCACAGGCCATCTCCGTATAGCTGAAGGTAAATGTTAGATACATGATAATAACGAATATCGTAGCAATGGCTAACCCCAATGTGCCTCCTTCAGCCAAACCGAGATTCCATCCAAAATACATTCCCGAGATTACATAGCCTACACCTAAACCCCACAACATAACAGGACCAAGGACTTTCTTTAATTGAGGCTCACTCATAATTTTATTTAGGTTGGTAAATTGATGTAATTAACTAAAATAAATTTACTACTTATTGTTCAAATTGTAGTGTTATATATCTACGATTATAGCTATTTTAGTAAAACAATATTATTATATTTATTTTCATAGTGTATAGGATCTAACTATATTCTTTGATTTATTTTTTTTAGAATTAATTTACTGCCCTAATGAAATTGGATGAGAAAGACCTCATGATTTTGGACCTATTGCAACAGGATGCCAACATAAGCAACAAGGAAATATCAGACCGTGTTAGTTTATCAATGACTCCAGTATATGAAAGAATCAAGAAATTGACAGCAAACTCAGTATTGAAGCAGCCTGTCTACCTGTTGGATAGAAGAAAACTTGATCTTAATTTGATGGTCTTGGTATCCATTAGCATGGAAAAGCATTCGAATGAAAGTGCCCTGTTATTTATGGAAGAGATACAGAAATTTCCAGAGGTGGCCGAATGTTTTCACGTAACGGGCGCATTTGACTATCAAATAAAAGTGATGGTAAGGGATGTTGATCACTATCATGAATTCAATTTTAATAAACTAGCGACGATCAAAGGGATCAGACATATGGAAAGTTATTTTGTGATGAAGGAAATTGTGAATACAACCCGTCTTCCTCTGTTTCTCCCACAAAATTAGGAGTAAACATTTTTGTTTAAGCTATTGGGACTATGCTGTCCTCAATACTTACCAATATTACCTTCTTCTTTCAAAGACGCCATGATCCTACTGACGATCATGGCAAGACTTAGCCTGTGTAAAATAACGATTCTTTTAATTTGAGATCCATTTCAGCTTTAACGCGAAGGCTTTTCCAATAATCCTTGACCCAGGATCAAATTCCACGGATTCCATATTACGGTATAGCACAATTTTATCATTCTTTTGCCCAATAGCACTTACATTACCTTTGGCCCAACTATATGGCCAGTTAGTGAAATATCGTTCTGCTGAAGTGATCTTTATCCTGTTAAACTGCTTTCCATTTTTCTCCGCCAATAGCATCTTCTCATTGCCGATCAGTACCAACTTATTTGTTTGTATATATCCCGTATTAAATTCACTCCAATTTAGGCTATCTGGCAATTTCAGCCATTCATTTATTGGTTGATCCTGTAAAATAGTAAAATCCTTCTTTGAAACTTTTCGGCAACGACCGTCAAATAAAATATACCAAAACGAGCGGTTATCAACAAATATGGGCGGATTGAATTCTGAGCTCGTTGCCAAAAATGGGAACAGTTTCTTCGCTGGGCTGACGCTGTAAGATGAGTTACTGGAATCAGTCGCATAGATAATGTCTTGGCTCAGATAATAAATACTATCTCTTTTTGTCCATACGGCTTCTGGAGTGAGCCAGGTCCCCTTCAAAGTGAATAGGCGATTATCTTCGTAGCCGTTAAATATAGCTGCATAATCCAGTCGATCTTCTTTTTTCGGTTGTATAGATCCTTCAATAAAAAACTTCGCGGTCACGCCATCATATTTCTCCAATCGAGCAGCAACAGCGATAGCGTGCCAATGGTCCGAAACGACATACACCGTATCTCCTCCTTGTATAATTCGCTGACCAGCTTCATTTTTTAAACGCCTGCTGAAAATATAATTCTGCACAGTTGTCTTCGAGTTTTCTTCTTTGAAGATTAAGCTTGATGGTACACCTTTACCAGCGAGCTGCAGAGCCATTGAAGAGGCCTCGCAAATCTTGGATCCATGAGCTCCACATCCTCCCGAGACAATGACAGCATCTATCGTACGTATTCTATAAAGCTGCGCAGCCACATCCACCCGACTTGTCAGCACATCAGGATTAGCCGACCCGAGAAGCAATAAAACGTTTTTGTGCCCGCTTGCCTGGCTATTGCTCAAAAAAAGAAATAGGAGGATCAATATGCAGCTTAGATTCTTCATGACGAGTATAAATATGCTTAAAAATAATACTTCTGATCGATTATTGGTCACAAAATAGACAAATAAAAAGTGATACGATCAAGATCTCTACTTTGTCCTTTATCATTTATACATTGAATATGGCTTCTGTAAATTCCGTAACATACATCCTATCTCCCCTTTAAATTTGGAGAGATGGAAAAAAGCTTTGCCCCCTATCCTGTCAGTCTAAATATTTCTGGAAATTTGATTTATATTTAGGTACCTAAAATTTGTATATGTTAGAAAATTTTGAATTTTATCTATTTTTAGTCCTACTCATCACCATGCTGATCATGCTGGCAAAAAAAATCCAGGTTGCATACCCTGTTTTACTGGTACTGGCTGGACTAGCTATTAGTTTTATACCAGGAGTTCCGCCCATAAAAATAGAACCCGAGTTAATATTTATTATTTTTCTTCCACCACTGTTATATGAAGCTGCTTGGTCGACCTCATGGAAAGAACTTTGGCGCTGGCGCAGGATTATTTTCAGTTTTGCTTTTGTTGTCGTGTTCTTTACAGCGTTATCTGTTGCGATTTTTGCAAACTATTTCATTCCGGGATTTTCCTTAGCGCTCGGCTTCCTACTCGGAGGCATCGTTTCACCTCCTGACGCTGTTAGTGCTGGAGCAATTTTAAAATTTGTAAAAGTACCAAAAAGGCTGGCTTCGATTCTCGAAGGTGAAAGTTTGCTGAATGATGCTTCTTCTTTAATCATTTTTCGATTCGCCATGGTCGCCGCTGCGACAGGTCAGTATGTATGGTACCAAGCCGCCGGAAGCTTTATTTGGATGTGTATTGGCGGCGTGGGAATTGGCCTTGCAATCGCATATATTTTTTTGAAAATGCACAAACTTTTACCTACCGATTCCAATACAGATATACTGCTTACTTTCATCGCGCCTTTCTCAATGTACTTGGTGACGGAGCAGCTTCATGCTTCGGGCGTATTGGCCGTTGTAAGTGGTGGTTTATTCCTCTCTTATCGCAGCCATGATTTTTTGAGCAGTGCATCCCGGATTCGCACAGTAACCGTATGGGAAAGCTTTTGTTTTTTACTGAATGGTATAGTTTTTATGCTTATCGGATTGGATTTACCCGAAATTGTTTCAGGTTTAGGCGATACGGATATTTCTACAGCCATTGGCTATGGCGTAGCCGTTACTGTCGTACTGATTCTCGTTCGGGTTTTTGCAGGATACGCGGCAGTAATTACAACATTGATCATGAGAAACTTCATAACAGTTGCAGATGCGCAATCACCAGGTTGGCAGACCCCTATAATCATCGGTTGGACTGGAATGCGCGGTGTTGTTTCCTTGGCCGCAGCACTTTCCATCCCATTAACTTTAGCCGACGGAACCCCTTTCCCACAAAGAAACCTCATCCTTTTCATCACTTTTGTTGTGATTCTTTTGACGCTGCTTGTCCAGGGATTAACACTTCCCTTTATATTAAGAAAAGTCAAATTGGTGGATAGAGATTTTGTAAGAAGCGAAAAGGAAATCGATTATGAAATCCAGAACAGACTCGCTCAGGTTGCAGTTGACAAAATCCGAAACGACTATGCAGATAAAGTTGAAAGTTTTCCAACCCTGAAAGATCAATTACAGAAATATGAAAATCAATTACGGAGCTCCGAAATCATCATTAACTACACAGAATACCGAAAAATCTATATAGACATTCTCGAAACGCAACGTATCTGGCTTATTAATAAAAACCGTGAGGAGCTTTTGTTGGACGAAGAAATTATTAGAAAACACCTCCGTTTACTGGATCTTCAAGAGGAAAGATTGAATATGAGAAGTTAGGTCATCCCTAGACCAGCTTGATGCTGTCGTTTAAGATCTGCAATAAAAACGCTATTGCAGATCTTAAACTAATAAACGCACTAATCTTCATCCAAATAAATATCGTGAACAACAAACTTGATATTTTTGTTAAATACAAGCATGTCTTCAACATCCTCAGAGTCTATGGCATAAAGGGTTTCCGCTCCTCCGTCATCCAAAAGTTCGGAGTCCGGTATAAGCTCAAAGAAAGTTATTCCCTCAACGATAGAAAGCTCTTCTACTTTAATATAAGATACGTCCTGGCTTTTCCAAAGCGATAAGATCTTTTCGGAAAATAATTGATAATTATTTGCTTGGTTTGACATGGATGCAAATTAACAAAAAAATAGCTCATTGCATTCGTTTTATAACGTTTCTAAAATCTTGACAACCTTCTCGTTTTTTGGATTAATTTCTAGAACCTTTTGATAATTCTCTTTTGCTTTAGCCTTTTGGCCTGATTTCAGATAGGCTTCGCCTAAACTGTCATAAACATTTTCACTTTTTGGATATAAGATCGTGTTAACCCTGAACATTTGAATAGCCTGATCCATTTTATGCTGACTGAGCAACTCATAGCCCGTACCATTCAAAAAACCTTCCGAGAGCAATTCGTGTTCACGATCTGCTTCCTTTGCTTTTTGATAAGCTTTTACTGCCTCATCATAATTTCCTTCCAAAATTAATTCCAAAGGAATTACATCTTCCGCTTTAAGTTTTGGGTTTCTGGAATAAATCCTTTTATCACGCAAGATTTGTACAAGCTCATATTGATTCGTTTGGGTATCTTTTGGGAAAACAATCTTCACATTTCGATCTCGCATAGCAAATGTATCGACAGCCACTTTAATTAATTCTACCGGTCTTTCTAGATTTTGAACAGACATGAGTTTACCATTTTCCTCGTAAACTTTTATAAATCCATATTTGTCAGACCTATAGCGTCCAACATTGGCTTGCAGCTCATGATTACTTAATGGCACAATTTTATTGACTGGAGCTAAGTATTTTTGCCATTGATAAGTTAATGCGACTGCACGCACGAGTTCGCTGATAAATTCGGGTTTGTTTGTATTCGTGAGGATGACAACCCCATCTCCACTTGTCTTGTTTCCAACAAAATAAGAACTGAAGCCTTCGTTCCAGCCGCCATGGCAAAAATAAGCTGCGTCATCATAATTCTCCAAAAAAACGCCTAAGCCTATTATAGGCTCAATATAGGCACTAGTAAATTCTTCTGCTGTCTTCCGAGAAATTACGGTATTGCTTTTGCCACTTAAGGTACGTTGAATATCGATAACGAATCGAGCATAATCCGCTGCAGTAGACCATAATCCCGCCGCTGCCTGTTCCGGGTAGACATGGTATCCTCCTTCTACTTTTTTGCCATCCCCAGTGTAAGCGGTCGCAGCAAACTGTCTTTTTGTCTCGGGGAGAGGCTGTGCAAAAGTACTTCTTTTCATACCTAAGGGCACAAGTACCCGTTCATTCATAATACTAGCATAATCCTTTCCTTCGATATCAATAAGCATCTGCTGCATTACCGTATACCCACCTCCTGAATACCGAAAATTCGCACCTGGAAGTTTATCCACAAAAACCATCGCTGTATTGGCGGGTTTTGAACCGTTCAGTACTTCTACAACTGTTGGAAGTGGATCGGTTATTTTATAGCCCGGAAACCCACTGACTGTAAGGCCGGCTGTATGGCTGACAATATGTTTAAGTGTAACACTTCTTACTTTAGTCAACTCATTATCTGGGATTTTCCAAGATTTCAGATATAAATTCACATCGACATTTGGATTTAACTTGCCAAGCTCTACTTCTTTCAAAGCAGCATATGCACTCACAGGCTTGCTCATGGAAGCCAACTGAAACAAAGTATTCTGGGTGACAGGTGTTTTCGATTCAAGATCTGCAAAGCCATAAGCTTTAGTCCATAACACTTTAGAATCTTTAATCACAGCTATACTTACTCCTGGAACTCCATAGAACTCCATCCGTGATCGGATATTCCAGGCAGGCTCACCCTCAAAACGAACAGGTGGAATTAAACTGGATTCTACCTGGGCAATATTGTTCTTCCATTGTTGACCCGTTTGAGCGGAGACTGTTGACACCACTATCGCAAGGATTGCGACCATAGGTAAGGCTTTTATTATGTTCATTATAATTTAAAATTTGATGATCCACACAGACGTTTCCACGTTTTCGTCGTGCTCTTTCGATTTTTCATTATGGTTAATGCCAATTTTGTTACCAAAATCATACATCGCTATAAAACAACTTAATACATTAAAAATAAAAAAAGAAATCGTTCGTATTCGAACAGAAAATGTTCGAATACGAACGATAAAATCACGTTTAACTCTTTGTCAAATTAGCTTATAACTGTACAGCTTTCAATTGGGTGTGCCACCATATCTCAATATTCAACGATCAGATAATAAAGTTATTTCTTATCAAAACTTTCCAAATATCCAATTAAATTTGGCGAAAACGCATGCAGCAATCTTACAAATGTTACCTAAAGATCCGTTATACGGATATAGCTGAGACTTTTGGGATACACTTCACTTTTTTCTCCTCGAAAGTTCAAAATGACGTACAAAAAACAAACAAATTTCAGCATTTTCGGATATAGGCATCATTAAAAACTATAATCAATTCCCAAAGATATATAGCGTGGCAAAAGCTGAAATGAAGTAATTGCTTGATAAGTATCTGTAAGGAGAGCTTGTTGAAAGGTCCGATTGTTAAATATATTTTTAGCGGTAATATCAAATCTGGTTTTAATTTTTTTTACATCATAGGAAATTGAAAAATCTGAAAAATAATATGCTTTAGATTTTGATCCCATAAAATCCCCAAAGCGATAAGATTCATTTTTTAAATTTGCCTGTATACCAGTCCCCATATTCAAAAAGAGTTGGAGAAAGCCATAAGTATTGTTTAATTTCATCTTATTTTCAACTTTATAGGATTTAGACTCCATGCGATAACCAGCATAGATATTCAATCGAGATCTCCAGACACTTCTGAACGAAAGCCCATAATCATAGGCATCCGTACAAACCTGTCGGATACCCAACTGTTCAACAGCAGTTTCATAGGAGGAATAACGACCTTCAATATCAAACTTGAGATTACCATTTAATGGCTTCAAGTAATAATTGAGCTGTGCTTTAAAAAATGAGGCCTTCTTATTCTTCAGCACAATTTGACGGTTTATAGTGAAATTGGGATTTATCAAACTGCTGGTGCTGATGTAATTGGAAAAAGTATGATGCCCTAGCGATAAGCTTCCAAAAAATCTATCCAACAAATTGCCGTGCGTGTAAGAAATGACACTACCATAATTAGTTAACAAAGTAATATTGTCTAGTCCTTTTACAAAATTTCTAATCCCTATGGTATAGTAATTCGGTACTATATCGGTTAACTCAGTATTATTCTGCTGTAATGAAAATGTTGCTTCTAACCTTCCCTTAGGATACATTGACCATTTGGTTGATAAACTGGGTGAGAATTGTAGATAATTTTTCTGATTTTCATTTGATAGACTCCCCCATCGACTAGCTGAAAATCGCGCTTTTAGCTGTGGTGTTAATTCCCATTTATTACGTTTTATCGTATATTTTGCCAAAATACTGCTGTTACTGGATCTGAGTTGCAAATAGTTGTTAAATCCATTAGGTGAGACCGCTTGACCATCATTGGTATGGAGAACAAGATCTGTAAGCAAGTTTTGATCTTTGTATTCGTTGCTAAGGGCCAGTTCCAAATAATCGCCATGAATTGATTTCTTCACATACTGGGAGGTAATGCCCAAATATTGGAGATCATTTTCGATATGCTGTGTTACATTTGCTACGTCCTTTGTTTGAAAGAGATCTTCATAATAGTATTGATCTAGACCATAATCCAGCGGAGATCGCTGCAGGATCCAGCGCACTGAACTGACAAGCGCTGCGGTTGGCGAAACCTTAAAAGTATGTGTTATATTATGGTTAGTCAAAACACCTCTACCCCATGTCAGCTCTTTGCTAGCAACATCATTAAAAAGAATGCTCCCATTGTCATTCCTTTGAAGAGACCCCAGATTACCAGTATAAACCAAATTTGAACGCTTGTTGATATCGTATTGCATCTCCCATTTTGAAAAATAGTTATTTTCCTCCTTGCTAAACTCATTATTCTCTCTGTTGGTAAAACTAATATCCTCAACATCATAAGTTTGAATGGTATTGCGATAGAATGATTTTTTTGTGAGGTTAACAAAACCGAGCCATTTTACTTTCAAATCTTCTCGTGGGTTCAGGATCACATTAAATGAATGCAACATATCTCGATTGAAATTTGTGCGTCTATAGTCAAATCCAGGAAGTTCCAGACTATTATCGATGATAGTCGGTGTAGTTACTTCAGCACCAATTTGCCCCGCTTCATCTGACTGAGCGGAATGTAGTAAATGATTGATGCTACTGACTGCGTCAACACCATTATTATTGGCGCTACTTAGCAGATAATATTTATTTTTTTTGCCAAAATTCATCACATTGATACTTCCGGCATAATATTGCTTACCAACAGGTGTCCCTGAAATAGCCACCGATCCAATCCATTGGCTTTTACTATCCGCCTTAAGAGATAGATTCAGCGCGACTTTATCAGAATTTTCAATACCTTTGAGATGTTTATTATTAGAATATCTTTGTAATATCTGTACCTTTTCTAAAGGCTGTACTGACATATTTTGTGTAAGGAGTCGATAACCTTTACCAAATAGATCGTCCCCTTCAACCATAACTTTTTCGACTTCCTTATCTCCTATCTTAATGATACCGTCATTTCCTACGCTTAATCCTGGAATTTTCCTGAGAAGATCTTCAACAGTCCGTTCATCTCCTTGTAGAAAAGAACTTGTTTGAAGTTCAATAGTATCCCGGCCAAGTCTATTAGGACGTTTTGCATGAACAAGAACTTCCTGCAATCTTTCGACACCCCCCGCAGATAGTTCCACATTAAATATTGTATCTGTTTTTTTTAACGAAACACGCTCATCCAGACTCTTGTAGCTCAATGCTTTAAAACGTAAAACAATCTGATCCAATGCGACATGGTCAAACCGATATTGCCCAAACTGATTGGTAAAGGTATATTGGACGAGTCCACTACTATCTGCCGAACAAAGATCAACACGGACGCTACCCAGCGGTTTTCCTGCAGATGTGACCTTTCCGCTCACACATACTTGTGCCTGTGAAACGGAAATGGTCATCCATATGCCGACAAATAGCCATGCACGTCGTGCCATCAGTCTAGTTCTCTTTATTTGATTTTTCCCATTCATAAACTTGTTCTACTGTACCGCGAACCCTCTTTCTTTCAACTGTTACACCTTCCATAGCCGGCATTTTACTTTCCATAATCCGCATCTGCTCCTGGATGACAGCTTCATCTTTTTGAACAAATTCCTGAAGAGATAATGCTGGTAAAGAACTGATATAGGACTTACTCACTGGAACATCACCTGTGTAAGGATACGATACCTCTTTAAGCATCCAATAGTTGGGCGTGGCACTTTCATTGTACAACATTACGATAAGCCCAGGTAGGCCGCCAAACTTATACGGACCGACAGGGACTGGAATATCGTTCGTATAATATGCCGTCAACTTAGTTCCACGGTAGGTCGTTGTTGCTTTGTGACAAATAAATTTACCTAAGGTATCAATGTCCTTATAGCTTGTGTTCCAGGATAGTTTAGGAAAATTATCATTGACGATATAGTTAACACCCTGGAGAGAGCGCGTTTCCTGAAGGGCATCTACATTCGCCTGTTGCATAACAATACGTTTATAACTGGCACCTGTATTCAGAACCATGGAGAAGCTAGATGCTATCTCTCCGTCGGGAGTTTCAATTTCTCCTACCGTTGTTTTAAGGGGGACAGAATCCCGTACAGCTATTTTGCTCCCATTTTCGTAATAGACATCTTCCTTAAAAGTGGCTATAGCAGAGGGAATGTATTCATAGGAGGCGTGTAATTTCTGCGCATAGGTTGTAAACGATGCACATGTAAGCATTAGAAATAAAAGTTGCTTTTTCATTGTTACGAGTAAAGTTTAAGCGAGAGCGCAAACGCTCCCGCCAAATAAATTTGATTAATTAGTACCTAATGATTGGGATTACCATAATAGTTTTGATAATTCTGGATGGTTGCACTGAACCATGCGCCGCAACTGCTATAAAACATATCATTTGCACCATAACTTGTGTACGTGAGAACCTGCGTATCTATTAGCTGACCGCTGGTATTGTAAATGCTCATCGTCAATCTGCAAAGCGTGCGGAATTTTCCCAATTTGATCTCTTTGGCTTCACCGACTACGCTTAAATTGGTCTCAGCTGCTTTGGATTTGTAAATCATTGTTTTTTCAGCGGTCTTGTTCTCTACAGCTTTTGTACCTGTCTTCGCAAAAGTAGCGGATGACATCAAGGCCAGCGCTGCGAAACTCATCATTAATTTTTTCATGTTACTAAGTTTTAAATAATACATTGGAAGACCATCTTCCCTGTTAATTATCATAAAACTGCCAATAAATTTAATGCTGTAAAACCTGCAATAAATATCTGGTACGGCACGAACAATATTCGATTAGTTTGAACAAACTTTTGGAAAAGAATGAGAATTTATAAAAAACTATTACCTTTGCAAACATCAGATGATATGACTATATGAAAACTGAAGCTATCGTACGAAGATCCTTGGCAGAGGAAGTTGCTGCCGCAATAGAAGAAAAAATCAGATTGGGTGAATTCCCTGTAGAATCTAAGCTTCCTGCGGAACCGGAATTGATGAAGCAATTTGCTGTCGGTAGATCGACTATTCGTGAAGCTGTTAAGTATTTAAGTCAATCCGGCTATCTAAATGTTCAACAAGGTTTAGGTACGTTCGTGAAGAGTACTACTGGTCATCATGCCCTCGATTCAAAAATTGAAAAAGCCAATTTTAACGATATTTTTGAGGTTAGACACGTATTGGAATTGCGAATTATCGAAAAAGCAGCATTAAATCGTACAACAAAAGGCCTTAAAGATATGGCACAAGCACTTAAAAATAGAGCTAAATATGCCGAAACTGGAAATTTGACTGCATGTGTGGATGCAGATATTGCTTTTCACAGTGCAATTGCAGAATCATGTGGGAACAATATCCTGACCGCCTTATATACAACTTTGTCGATCCATGTCAATAAGTTTTTCATGACTATCTATAAAGATACAGCCCCTTTCTTGGCTTCACAGAAACAACATGAGGAGCTGATGTTGGCAATCAAAGACAAAGAAGTCAGCAGAGCGGTCGATATTGCTAACCGAATTATTCAACAGCTCTAATTTTATTGTAACCGCTTGAGAATGACTAATCATAGTGTAAAATTTTTTATTACTTAAAACATCAGATGACCTGATGAATATATCCTTTATGAAAACACAATCATTAAATCCAAGTGGCGCTTGGAAAAGTTCCGAGACCGTCTATCCTATCTTATTTGCAATTAGTATTTCACACTTGCTCAACGACTTGATTCAATCTGTCATTCCCGCGGTGTACCCCATGTTGAAATCAAATTACGCGCTTAGTTTTACCCAAATTGGTATTATTACATTGGTTTTTCAACTTACGGCCTCTATTTTACAACCCTTCGTCGGCTTGTACACAGATAAAAAACCTACTCCCCGTTCGCTCGCCATTGGTATGCTTTTCTCTTTGGCAGGTTTGATATGCATTTCATTTGCATCAAACTTTATTTACATTCTCCTTTCCGTGAGTCTAATTGGAATGGGCTCGTCCATCTTTCATCCGGAAGCTTCCCGTGTTGCCCATTTAGCTTCTGGAGGAAAAAAAGGCCTCGCGCAGTCAATTTTTCAAGTCGGAGGTAATGCCGGTGGTGCCATTGGCCCGCTGCTTGTGGCACTTATAGTTATCCCATTGGGGCAGCAATACATCGGTGTGTTTGGTGTGTTGGCCATTGTAGCTGTTATGATTCTTACTTATGTCGGCAATTGGTATCAGATACATCTCAAACCTAAAACACATACAGCTTCCGTCAGTGCCTTAAAATCAGATCTGCCAAAGTCGAAGGTGGTATTTGCGCTCGTTATTCTATTAGTGCTTATTTTTTCCAAATACTTTTACATGGCTTCGATGACCAGTTATTTCACCTTCTATCTGATCAATAAATTCCATGTTTCAGTCCAAGAATCCCAAATCTATTTATTTATATTCCTTGCTTCTGTTGCTGCAGGAACTATATTAGGAGGGCCTTTGGGAGATCGTTTTGGACGCAAACTAATTATCTGGGTATCAATTCTTGGAGCGGCGCCATTCACATTATTATTACCACATGTCGGTCTCGGGGTAACCATTATTCTCGCTATTTTAATCGGTCTTATTATCTCGTCTGCATTCTCTGCTATCTTGGTCTATGCAACAGAGCTCATCCCAGGAAAGGTCGGTATGATTGCTGGTTTATTTTTTGGTTTTGCTTTTGGTATGGGGGGAATTGGTTCAGCAGTTCTGGGCTGGCTTGCAGATCAAACGTCAATCGAATATGTATTTAATATCTGTGCTTATCTTCCATTAATCGGAATAGTTACAGGGCTATTGCCTAATATAAATCAGAAGAAAAAGTTATTATAAAATCAGTATGTTCGAAAAGTCAGTCAACCGTCTTGTGGATATTATCTTTGAATAGCTGATACCGCTTTGCCTAGCCGTAAAAAAAGCTGTCCACATCATTGGGACAGCTTTTTTAATTGCTAATAACCTGGGTTTTGGATCAATTTTGTATTTCGATTAACCTCATCGCGATGTAAAGACGTGTAGTACATCTTGTCATCCCAGTTCCTATTTTCAATTCCTGGATCAATATTTGAAACAGTATATGTGTAGGTGTAGTTATCTGGATTATATTGATAAAGAGTTACATTTTTACCCGCCTTAAGGGTTCCCGTTATATTTATAATATTTGCTTTGCGACCTATAGTTTCTGCGGCTATCATCCAGCGTCGGACGTCAAAGAAGCGATGTTCTTCGTAAGCTAATTCAATACGACGCTCATTTCTATAACGTGCTTTTAGAGCTGCCCCAGTCTCGGCTGTTGGAATTGCAGGCATTCCAGCTCTAAAGCGGATCTTGTTTAACCATATTTTAGCTTCATTCTCTTCTCCCAATTCAAGACATGCTTCTACGTAGTTCAATATCGCCTCTGTGTAACGAAACATTGGCCAGGGAATTCGCTGCCTTGTGTTTTGGTCTTCCATTGTAGGATCAGGATCGGTAAATTTACGAATGTAATAACCTGTCCGTGAACCATTCCAATCTTCAATCGGGCTTTTTCTTGTATCAAGACCAAATTGAATAACCTTTTGTCCTTTGGCATTCATTATTTCGTATTGACCTGTTTGAATTTGATTCGCCTTGTCTCTTTCAGCGACATCAGCCGTCCTTGGTTTCCAATCCGCACCGTCGTATAAAATCGTTGCCTTTAAACGTGGGTCGCGATTTTGATAAGGGCTGGCCGCCATTGTCGGATCTGACCAACTGAATTTTTGGCCATCACTAGTCTCGTAGTCATCTACTAATAGTTGTATTGGTGTATTTCCGGCCCAGTTATGATAGCCATTTGGACCATTATCTCGTCCTACCCAGCCCCCACGTTCATCCTTTTCGTCAATAAAAAATCTACCTAAAATAATATCCTTCCCTGCAGTAAAATCAACGGTCTTGCTCCCCCCTCCCAACGATACGGCCATATAGTTGGCAGTACCATCACTTGGCGAAGCTGGTTGAGTTAAGTCTAACTTATAAGCGAATTCTGTATGATCCAGTACGGCTTTTGCTGCTGCTTTTGCTTTCGTCCATCGTTCCACCTGATTGCCACTCGTATACATTAAATACGCTGGATTTTTATATCCTGCCAATAATGTTGATTTTGCTTTGGCTTTACCTTCATCATGGAGGTCACTGGCAGCATATAGTAATACTCTTGATTTTAAGGCCAATACTGCAGTTTCATTTGCCCGTCCCTTTGCTGATGAAATTCCCTTTAACAAAAGAGCTGCGCTGTCTAGATCTTTCACAATGGCATTGACACACTCCTCATAGCTATTCCTCGGAACCATATAGTCTTTATCGTTCAATGTATATATCTTATTATCGATGGGGATGCCACCATAAAAGCGTAAAAGCTGTTGATAATAATACCCACGCAGGAAATATGCTTCACCTAGCAGCTTATCGGCCTTTGCTTTGTCAAACTTGGGTGCACTTAAATTGGAGATTGCAATGTTAGTTGCCCGGATGCGTGTATACATGCGACCATATTCGTAAGTATCCATAATATAGCCTTGATCAGCTGGATTTGATCGAGATTCGGTTACGGTATTTATACCCCGATTAGGGTGTGTAAATAAAGCTTCGTCTGTCATAGATGCCATTTCTTGTTCATAAAAGCCTCCTACTCCAAAGCCGTTATAGATTTCTGTCACGAAAGCCTCAGACAAACCGGCATCCGACCAAACGATCTCCTGTGGAACTTCACTGAGTGGCTTCGTGCTCACAAAATCATCATTACAAGCTTGTAATGATGCAGAAAGTACAAGTAGTATAAGTGATATATTCTTAATTTTTTTCATTTTTCTTCTTCGTTAAGTTCTTAATATGACAGTTGGTTAGAACGATAATAATGCGCCAAAATTAATTAATCTTGCCTGCGGATAATATTGTCCTAATGCATTAACTGCCTCAGGATCATACATCTTGATCTTACTCCACGTAATTAAATTCATGCCATTTGCATATAGACGTAAAGAACCAATGCCAATTTTACTACAAATGCTTGACGCCAGGTTATATCCTATTTCCACATTTTTAAGCCGCAGATAATCGGTACTCCGCATCCAATAGGTATTGTTATAAGAATAATATTGATTGCCACGGTCTGTCAAACGTGGATAAACACTACTTGGGTTGCTGATGCTCCAGCGTTTATCATAGAATTCTTCCACAAAATTTCCGATTGATCCAGATTCATCCGTTCCTACCCGTATCTCTCCTCCTGTAGCTCCTTGAAATAGTACCGATAAGTCAAAATCCTTATAAGTCAGACTAAAATTGAAACCTCCCTGAAAAGTTGGATCACTATTCTTGTCTCGCCTCACTTTATCATCAGGGGTAATTTTTCCGTCACCATTGAAATCTTTATATTTCATATCTCCAGGACGTAAAGTTTTCGTAATGGCACTATAGTCCAATTTATTGTTGGAGATATCTTCCATGTCACGGAATACACCATCATAAACATAATAAATATCCGTTTTGATAGGTTTACCTGTACTTTGCTGCCATGCAGGGGCGCCAGGAGCTTCATCCCAGAAGATAATTTTGTTTTTGGCATAACCACCATTCACACCAACCGTATACCCCAGATCTCCTACTTTGCCACGATAACCTAAGTTAAATTCCCAACCCTTGTTATCTACTTTACCAATATTTTCTGCCGGCAGTGTCATCCCCGTACTTTGGGGTATTGACGCATTTTTTCTCCACAGAATGGAATTACGGCGGTTTTTAAAAATATCAAACTCGAAATTCAGTTTTCCTTGTAAAAATTGAAAATCAAACCCTAAATTATAGTTATTGGCAACCTCCCAGGTAATCATCTCATTAGGAACACGGCTTTCAAAAAGGGATTTCGCTAGCTTATCATTGACGATATAAGTGCCAAAGGAATAGGTTGAAAAATATTGATATTCTTGTAACTTATCATCATAATAGATGTTGTCATTACCCATCTGGCCATATGAGGCACGAATCTTGAAATAATTAATTACAGGGACATTTTCCTTCCAGAAATTCTCTTCCGACACTACCCATCCCGCCATAGCACCTGGAAAGAAACCGAACCGTTCACTTTCAGGAAACATATACGATCCGTCATAACGCCAAAGGAATTCTGCAATATACTTGCTTTTATAATTATAGCCAAATCGCCCAAAGTAATTTAACCTAGCTCTTTTCCATGCAGACCCGTCATTATTTTTTTCCTGTTCCCCACCAGCAAAAAGATAGTCGATCGCATTTGAAAGAAAATAGCGGCGATATGCGCTGAATTTATCATTATCAATTGTTTCTCTATTGATACCTGCTATAGCATTTACCTGATGATCACCAAATTTCCGCTCGAAGCTTAAGATTCCGCCAAGTAGGATATTCAGCTGATCTTCATTGCTTTGGTTTAAATTTGGATCAGCAGGTCCACGCCTTCCAGGAACAAGTTGCGGAGTGCTGCCATCGGCTTCATAAGCGCCCTGCCAAGAATACAAGGTCCAGGGTGTAACCCATGTTTTTTGATTTTTCACATATTTGTCGACAGAGGCATTAAGCGTTAATTTAAGGCCATCTATCCAGGGATTTGTAATCTCAACCTGACCATTTGTTTGAAAATAGTAGCGTTTATCGTGATCATAACCTGTCGCATTGGTCGTAATTACTACCGGGTTTTCGCCATTTTCGATATCTGGTCCCGGCATTCCATTAGGCCATATTGCTGGTTGTGTCGGATTTCCCCGCATTAGCATTCTAAAGACTGTGCCGGCACTCTTGGTCGGGAAATTCCGGTTTTCCTGTCTTCCCAAAACACCGAACTGCGTTTTAACATATTGACTAATATTAGCATCTAGATTAATCCTTAAGTCGTACTGTTTATAACCTGTAGCCGAATTTTTATAATATGCATCCTGATTTTGATACCCCAAAGACATCAGATATTTGACATCCTCAGTACCGCCATTGATTTGAAGGTTGTGACGCTGTTGTGGTGACCAGTCTTTTAGCGTAGCCTTATACCAGTCGGTATTAGGATGCCCCCAAGGATCTGATCCGTCTTTGAACTTTTGGATATCTTCTGGTTTAAACGGAGCATCCAAAACTCCTCCACCTTGTTTATTATAACTGCCTTTCTCGTTGATAGCGGTATAAGCAGCAGACCATTCTTCAACAGGAAGGTTATAAATTTCAAGTTCATTTCTAATTGCCGCAAATTGGGAGGCATCTGTTAATTTAGGAATGACGGTAGGTTGGGAATAGCCTTGGTTGAACGTATACGAAAACTGCGGTTTTCCTGTTTTTCCTCGTCTTGTCGTCACGAGAATAACACCATTTGCCGCCCTGGCTCCATAAATAGCAGCAGAAGCATCTTTTAGAACGGAGATATTTTCTATATCTCGGGGATTTATACGATCAATTCCTCCTTCACGCGCAGGAACTCCATCAATAACGACTAATGGACTGCTATTACCAAGTGTATTCGTTCCCCTGATTTTGATATTGGAGCCATCATATCCAGGTTCAGCACTTCCATTGGTCGCTGTAACCCCTGGAACTCGTCCTGTTAATGCATTGGAAACGTTCAATGCCGGTGATTGAGCAAGATCACTTCCTTTAACAGTGGCAACAGCACCTGTAACTGTTTCCTTGCGCTGTTTACCGTAACCTACAACAACGACTTCTTCGAGATTCGATTCCGAATTAAGAAGTGTGACATCTATCGCATGCCTTCCTTTTACAGACTCATCCATAGATTGTTTGCCCACCATACGGAAGTTAATGGTTGCATTACTAGGAACTTTGTCTAATTTGTACTTACCTTGAAGATCGGTTTTAGTTACTAAACTTGTGCCGTTTACAGATACAGTTACTCCTGGGATTGGCATTCCAGTTTCATCATGTACCGTTCCAGAAACACTTAGCTCCTGCTGAAAGAGAATCCCATGGCTTGCGAGGGTTGCAGCATCGACGATTTGAGGACTCAAGGCCACTAATGAGCACAATGATCCAGTCCAAAACGCTCTCTTCCATTGATTTGAGAAATAATGGCAGTTAATCATAAAAACTGTTTAATTGTTTAAATTCTGTATTTAATTAGTTATTTTTTTTACCTCTACAAGACTTGTCGGTTTAGGAGTCTAATAGAGGCGATTTATAATTGTTTATCTAACATGAAAATACGAAAATAAATATATAATGCAAGTGTTATTTTTACACTATTTAACAATTAATACATAAGCAATTGACACTAAGAAACTTGAGTGCATGAAATTAATTAAGCTGGTTTTCTTTAAAATAATTGTAACGGTTGGCGCTACCACATACGTTATTAATGTGTTCACGAATAAATTTCATAAGGGGAATTCTTAGACGAAATGCATTTTTTATCCAATAGAAAGTATATTATCAATTTTTTAAATAATAATATGCATCTTTATCCTTTATAATTAGTTCTATAATTGATTTTTTTAAAACAACTATGTATACACAAAAATAAGTGTAGGAATTGGCTATATTAATAGTGAAGAAATACTACCATCCTTAAAGGAGGAATGTAAAAATCAGAAAAGAAAACATGGCAGCGTCCGCTATCCTAAAGAGTTTGGTGTTATTTCGTAAACCAAACTCTTCTATATTATCATCGTTAATCAACGATTCCAATTAATATTTAATCGGATAATCTTGCATAAATTCAAACTGATAACCCTCTTTTTTTAACGCATCAATTAGAGAGGTTAGTTCCTGTTGCCCCTTCTGCGTTTGAAACATATCATCATGCATCAAGAAAACTACATTGTTCGGTACCATTGAGCTTTTATTGTTCATATAATTCCGAATATGGGACAAAGTAGACGCCTGGCTTTGAATAGGTATACCAGTTACACTATTAAGCCGCCATTCCACATCCCAGCCATATATTGTATAGCCATTTTTGTGCAGCAAGTCCGCCGTAGTAGATCCATTTTTAAGATCAATTTTACGAACATTATCATATATCCAGATATTTCTGCCTGGAAGCCGGACGATTTTATGTTTTAAATTAAGATCCTTTTCATTCTTTTCAAAATCAGCAAACGCATGTTGTGGATTATTGTAAAACCGTGAATACTGATTATTTGCGTGAGTATAGCTGTGGTTATAACAGGCGACCAAAGGATTTGATTCATATCGTATGAGATCACGTTTTCGGCCTTTACTCATATTGGCGTGCTTGCCAATCAGAAATACACTCACTTTAATATTTTTCTCCTTCGCAATTGAATCGATAAAAGCACTACCGATTAACGGCCCATCATCGAAAGTCAAATAAATATGTTTTGGATGTGTATCAAAAGCTTTGCGTAACGAATCTTTGAGTTCGCGCTTTTGTTGTTTGATCGGGATAGGGTGTAAACTGTCAACAGTAAACTGAATCTGATTTTTTTGAAGTGAATCCCATCGATTTAACAAATGTGGCGCCTTTTCCTTGACCGCCAATTGCTTGGAAATTGTGTCTTTCAAATCTCCTTTTCCTAAGACTTTATTTGAAAAATCTTTACATGCGGTTATACCAAACACTATACTACAGGTGAAAAGTACAACAAACATCCTACTACACTTCATATCAATCGCTATAACTTTAATGAGTTTCTTTTTTTCAAAATTAATACAAAAACCTTTTTGTCAACCATAAAATAATACAAATCCCCATTTTCAGGGATAAGGTTCTACCTATTCAACACCATATGGCGGCTTTCTAATGGCCTTAATTTTTCAATCTAAATCCTACAGTAGAAACAATCGTGCCATTTTTGTTATGTTACTCGCACGACCGTTTTTACTTCTTTTTAAAAAATAGCGCTTTGTTATACTCAAAATTCATTCGTGCTATATTCAAAACTGATATCCCTTGTGGACACTCCACTTCGCAGGCTTCTGTATTCGAACAATGACCAAAGGATTCTTTATCCATTTGTTTGACCATATTTAAAACCCGTTGGCTGCGTTCTTCCTTTCCTTGGGGCAATAGCGCCATATGTGTAATCTTTGCGGCAGTAAATAGAGCAGCACTACCATTTTTACAAGTTGCTACGCAAGCACCACAGCCAATACACGCTGCAGAGTCAAATGCCGATTCTGCCAGCTCATGGGAAATTGGAATGACCGTTGCGTCCGGAGCTTGGCCTGTATTAATGGAGACAAATCCCCCTGATGAAATAATCCTATCAAATGCCGACCGATCCACTTTCAAATCTTTTTTTACCTGAAATGCTGCTGAACGAAAAGGCTCAATGGTAATAGTATCTTTATCCTTAAATGAACGTAAATGCAACTGACAAGTAGTTGTATGTTTAAGGGGGCCGTGTGCCATGCCATTAATCATCATTCCGCACTGCCCGCAAATTCCTTCGCGACAATCATGATCAAACTCCACAGGCTCTTCCCCATGCGTGATAAGCTGCTCATTTAATGTATCTAACATTTCCAGAAATGACATATGCGGATTAAGGTCAGTTAAGGTATAAGTCTCTAATTTGCCTGCAGCATTCCGCTCCTTTTGCCGCCATATTTTAAGATGTAAATCCATAATCGTTCCTTTTATTTATAGCTCCTTACAGTTGGTTGTATCTCTTCAAAAGTCAGTGGCTCCCTGATCAGCTCAGGTTCTTCATTTTCGCCCTTCCAGGACCATGCAGAGATAAATTGGTATTCAGCATCATTTCTTAACGCTTCCCCATCCGCAGTTTGATATTCCTCGCGGAAATGTGCTCCACAGGACTCATTTCGTGTCAATGCGTCATAACACATCAATTCTCCAATTTCAAAATAATCTGCTACACGCCCCGCTTTTTCTAGTTCCGTATTTAAGGTGTTAGCCTCGCCACTGACAATAACCTCTTTAAAAAATTCTTGTTTGAGTTTTTTAATCTCACCAATAGCATAGCGAAGCCCTTTCTCGTTCCGTGCGAGACCGCAATAATCGTAAAGTAGCTTACCCAGTGTTTTATGAAAATAATCCACAGTTTTACTGCCTTTAATATTCAGCAACATTTCAATCTGTTTTCTAACCTGTTCTTCTGCACGGTCAAACTCGATATGATCGGTTGAAATTTTACCCGTGTGAATTTCATTTGCCAAATAATTGGCAATGGTGTAAGGAGCAATAAAATAACCATCTACAGATGCCTGAAGCAGCGAATTTGCACCAAGCCTATTAGCACCATGATCTGCAAAATTAGCCTCCCCTAAAGCAAATAAACCGGGTAGGCTGGTCATCAGTTCATAGTCCACCCATAGACCACCCATGGAGAAATGCGCAGAGGGTGAAATCATCATTGGCTCCTTATAAGCGTCATATCCCGTTATCTTTTCATACATATCGAATAGATTACCATACTTCTCTTGTATTTTCTGTTTCCCTTGCTCCCGAATAGCTTTAGCAAAATCCAGATAAACTGCATTTTTAAGTGGCCCAATCCCAAAGCCGGCATCGATACGTTCTTTAGCTGCCCGCGATGAAATATCCCTCGGAGCCAAATTGCCAAATGCGGGATAGCGCCGTTCTAAATAGTAATCCCTTTCTTCCTCCGGAATGGTATTGGGTTCTCGTGATTCATTCTGTTTTAAGGGAACCCAAATTCTCCCATCATTACGTAACGATTCTGACATTAGCGTCAATTTAGACTGATAATCGCCAGATTGTGGCAACGAAGTCGGATGAATCTGAATCCAGCTAGGAGAAGCCATTAATGCACCTTTTTTATGTGCACGCCAGATTGCTGAACCGTTACACCCCATGGCTAAGGTCGATAGATAATATATCTTACCATATCCTCCTGTCGCTAATATGACTGTGTGGGCGGCATGTCGTTCAATTTCACCAGTATCTAAATTCCGTACAATAACTCCACGTGTTTTTCCGTCTATAACAACAATATCCAGCATCTCGTGCCTGGCAAAAAGTTCTACTGTTCCTTTACCTACCTGACGCATAAGTGCTTGATACGCTCCCAAAAGGAGCTGTTGTCCAGTTTGACCTCTTGCATAGAAGGTACGGCTTACCTGTACTCCCCCAAAAGAGCGATTGTTTAAATACCCACCATATTCTCGTCCAAATGGAACACCCTGGGCTACGGCTTGGTCGATCAAATTCAGAGAGCATTCTGCCATACGGTATACATTTGCTTCCCGGGCGCGAAAATCTCCCCCTTTCAGAGTATCAACAAACATCCGGTAGACACTGTCACCATCATTCTTATAATTCTTTGCAGCATTTACCCCCCCTTGAGCAGCAACTGAATGCGCCCGTCTCGGACTGTCCTGAAAACAAAAGGATTTAACCTGATACCCCATCTCCCCAAGGGAAGCTGCAATAGAGCTACCCGCCAATCCGGTACCGATGACAATAACATCCAATTTTTTTCGGTTGGCAGGATTAACTAATTTGGCAGTCTTCTTATAGCGTGTCCATTTTTCATCCAATGGTCCTTCCGGTATTTTCGAATTTAATATCATGATTTCCCTCCCTTATTTTATTGTAAAGAATATATAAATAGGCATCATTGCAAATCCAAAACTTATAATGACTGAGTAACCAATTCCGATGATCTTAAACCATTTCACAAATTTTGGATGATAGAATCCCAATGTTCGAATTGAACTATGTATACCGTGAACGAGATGATAGCATAAAGCTACCATAGACAATACGTAGATAATCACATACCACCATTGCTGAAAAACAGCGATCACCAATACATATAAGTCTTTGTTACCCCGTTCGTCGAGCGGCGGAGTACCAAATTTGTATACATACCAGAAATTCTGAAAATGGATAACCAAAAAAATAAGAATCAAGGTTCCCAAAATTCCCATGTTTCGCGAGTACCATTTGCTCGCTCTTCCCCGGTGGTCCGATTCATAAACAGCACCTGCCCTTTTATTTTTTAAGGTAATAATAAGGCCATCTAATGCATGGAGAATAATGCTGGCATAAAGTACATACGAGATGATCTTAATCAAGATGTTACCAGCTAAAAAATGTGAGTATGCATTAAACTGTAAATGTGCTTGCTCCTGCGGCAAGAATAACTGTAAGTTTCCTAAAAAGTGAATCAGCAGGAAGAACGCTAGGAACAATCCCGTTAGACACATAAGCATCTTTTTTGACAAAGTAGATAACATAATAAGGTCCTGATTTTAATAATAACCAATAACTTTCATCCACAGTCCGCCCACACCCATATAAATCACCAACAATACGATGCCTATTTCCAGTCCACGTAGCCACCAGGACTTTAAATCCACATAGCCACTTCCGAAAAATACGGGCGCTGGACCGTGTCCGTAATGGGTTAAAACGCCATAAATAGAACCTAGAAATCCGAGCATCATCGCAAGCAGCATTGGCGGGATGCCTAAAGAAACACCTACCCCCAATAAAGCCGCATACATCGCCGCCACATGTGCAGTAGCGCTGGCGAAAATATAGTGGCTAAAGAAATAAACAAGAATAATTACAGGAAAGGCAATTTGCCAACTTAAATCACCGATCTGTACTTTGATCAGATCGCTAAACCAACCAATGAACCCCAGTTCGTTTAAAGAGCTAGCCATCATAACCAAAACAGCAAACCACACAATGGTGTCCCAAGCACCTTTTTCAGCTTTAACATCTTCCCAGGTCAATACAGAAGTCAGCAAAAGCAAAGTCAAGCCTATAAAAGCTGTAGTGGTAGCATCAATGGAAAAAGATCCGCCAAAAATCCATAGTGCCAACAAAATAAAGAATGCCAGCAACATTAACCACTCATTTCTGGAAATTGGCCCCATCTCTTTTAATTTCTGGGCAGCCATCTTTGGTGCGTCCCCTGTTTTTTTTAATTCAGGTGGATATAATTTATAAAGTACAAGTGGAACCACAAAAAACGCAACAAGACCCGGTACAAATCCAGCAATTGCCCAAGACATCCAGGTAATATCAATCCCTAGATTCGCAGCAAACTTTTGACACATTGGATTGCTGGCCGTTCCGGTCAGAAACATCGAAGAAGCAATTAGATTCATGTAATAGCTATTTAAAGTTAGATAAGATCCTAGCTTTCGATGTGTTTCTGGCTTATCGGGAACGGAATCAAAACTGATAGCCATAGATTTCATGATAGGATAAATAATTCCACCCCCCCGAGCCGTGTTACTAGGGATTGCTGGAGCTAAACAAACGTCAGCAAGCCCCAATCCGTAAGCTAGTCCCAAGGAACTCTTTCCAAAAACACGAATAAAAAGAAAAGCGATTCTATTTCCCAAACCAGTTTTAATGAAACCGCGCGCAATAAAAAACGAAATACCAATCAACCAGATCACTTTGTCTCCAAAACCGGTCAAAGCTTTGGTAATAGATTTACCTGCATCTCCTGGCGCCAAAACTTGTGTCAGCGCAGTAAATGCAATCGCCATCATACACATCGTGCCCATTGGAGCCGCTTTTAAAATAATCCCTAGGATAGTCGCCGCAAAAATTGCAAATAAATGCCAAGCCTCGGGACTGACACCTTTAGGCACTGGAATAAACCATAAAATGAGTGCTACAACAAAAGTGATAGCTACATTTTTAATATTGATTTCTTTCATAATAAACGTGGTTTAATGGATTAGAATCGACTTTGTACTTGAACGATAAATAAGTTCTTATTAAATTCACTGGTATTCTCTGTTTGTTTTTTATAACGGTCTAACTGTAGGCCAAGCTGTATCCGCGCACCATAATTCTTTAAAAATTCCAGCCCAAACATAGGGGTATATGTTTGTCGTGCATTCGCATTAAGCTTATAATTCGGGTCGATATATTCGTATCGACAAGATAGTTCAAAAGCGCTTAGATTAAAATAGTTCACTTCATACCGTAAGTTTGGCAGAAAATAAATGCCTCGGACAAGGTAATCGCTCAATTTAGAGGTACGTGCACTCTCTTCCAAAGAATAATAAATGTTATGATTTATGGCCTGCTTTGCTTCCAGTTGCATATCGAGGTTCCATCGTCTACCAAAGCTCACATTACCTGTTAAATCAACACCCAACGCATGTACCTGTTTCTTCATGACTTCACCAATCCCACCATTGAGCCCCAAATTGACACCGTATTTCTTTGAAAGGCCGAATACAAGACGCGTAGCATATTGTTTTCCATTATCGTTATCGACGACCTGATTCTTTCCATTTCCATTAACAACCGATAGCGAATAGCTAAAAGGCACCTCACCAAGCTTAGTCTCACCTGTCGCAGCTACTCCGATCTGAAAGCTTGCCCATCCTAATTTCCCAAATTCAAGGTATTGATTCGACCAGTCCAATGATTTGATAATGTCAATTGGATAGGTTTCTTCGATTCCAAACCAAGGACGAAATTGCCCCACTGTAATTGCCAATTTGGGACTGAACGTATACTTCAGATAGGCATTTTCAAGAACTTTTGTTTTTGGATCACTTTTGAAATCAGCCAGGTTTGCCAAGACGGCTACCTCTGTACGTTTGCTAATTTGCGCACGCATCTGCACACGCATGTACTTTACCATAAAGTTGTTGTCTGTACCTGAGCCATCACTATGATGCAGCCCATTGACATCGACATTCTTTGTTCCACTGACAAGATACCTCGCCTGAAATAATCCTTTCACCTGAAGTTTGGGATAGGTAGTTTCATCTTTGGTTTGTTGCAGGATAGAATCGGTTTTGCTCTGCTGTATAGCTCCGATTTCCTGCCCTTTAACAAGGTTACACAATAGTAAACACGCTATAAAAATTGGAATATGGTATTTCTTCATATCAAAACAATTTGTTTTAGCCAGTAGCCTAGCCCACTTTTCACTGTCAATAATGTCGCTCTTTTGAGGGAGTCATGTAGTAACAACAGGTAGCATTAAAAAATGTTTTGTTATTTTAATATAATTTAATAACTGTAAGAAAATCAATCCAATTTCCATATGCGGTAGTATAATTCCATGTTTTTATGTATTTTCACGGACGAACGCAAAACCAATCGAATAGTCAAATCCGCAGATTGAACTTTTAGGGAGTTATAAGACTCATTGGATGCTTCGACCGTGAATTATGATAAGCAGAATTTAGAATCAATAAATATTATGAAAGAAAAATTAATCAAGATTTGTTTTATTAGCATAGTCCTCCTTATGATCCAGGGGTTCTCCGTATCGACAACCGCTGCCAGTGAAAAAGAAAAGCCCGCGATGTTTTGGACTTGGCTGGACTACAACGCCAAAACAAACTTTGATTCTATTTGTCGAGAGATGAACTATCTCGGAATCGATGGCGTCATGCTAAACGCTGCTAGCCCAGATGAGTATCGTGTGGCCATTCCGATCGCAAAAAAATATGGCATTCAGGTTATTGCGTGGCTTTGGACGATGAACCTAGAACACGACCGGGATAAGATACTCCAAGAACATCCGGATTGGTTCAGTGTCAATCGAAATGGAAAGAGTCTTGCAGATACCACCGCATATGTTGGTTATTATAAATTCCTGTCACCTGTAGTTCCTGCTGTAAAAGAGTATATCAGCAAAAAAATCGAATCGTATTGTGAAATTGAGGGACTTGAGGGAATTTCTATTGACTATAATCGTTATGTGGATGTTGTGCTCCCTACAACCCTTTGGCCTAAATACAACATTGTACAGGACCGCGAATATCCGGCCTGGGATTACGGTTACCACCCAATAGCCATAGAGAAATTCAAAAAACAATACGGCTACGACCCAAGGACACAGAAAGATCCTTCGAAAGATCTTAAATGGCGACAATTTCGATGTGATCAAATAACCGATATCGCCAATATGATTGCGGAGATTGTTCATTCTCATGGAAAGACGATGGCTGCATCCCCATTCCCGACGCCTAAAATGGCTTCACGTATGGTCCGCCAAGATTGGGGGAAATGGAATTTGGATGTTGTGTTTCCGATGGTGTACAGCAATTTCTATACAGAAGACCCCAGTTTTATTAGCGATTGTACCTTAGAAAACGTGCGGGATAAAGGTGCAAATACCACTTTATATTGTGGATTGATGGCTAAAAATAATGAGGAAATATTTACCGATATGGACGAGGCGTTAAATAATGGTGCACAGGGAATTTCGATTTTTACCATCCATAGTTTAAAAGATCCTCAGATCAGGGAAAAATTCAGAACCTACACAGCTGCCGCAAAAGCGAGAAAAGCTCAAAATAAGGGAATGTTAACGCGTACAGCACATACAAAAATTGAAAATGATCCTTTTAAAAAGGAAGGTATTATGAAATTAATAACCCAAAAGATACAATCTTTGGTACAGGCGGAGAATCCCGCGGCAAGCCCGATAGAATTGTCAAAGTATAAAAAAATAGACAGTTACGATGTGACAAGAAAATACCTTGTGACTGACAAGCTTAGTAAAAAGAACTTCTATGTTACTTTCTTTTTCTATGGTGGTATTCTCTCTGGATGGAATGTTGACCCAGCGCCAGCAGCTGTTTAATTACTAATCATTAGGTGCTGAAAAATTCATCTATTTAGCACCTTATTTAAGTTTTTAATAGGCTGTTCCCTATCTTTGGAACAAACAAATAAGTGAAAAATGAGAAAATATGCGAGGTTAGCAGCCTGTATTATGGGCCTTATATATTGTGGAGGATTCCAGCAATCCTTTGCTCAAGGAAACATTCAAAAGCAGATGCGTACTAACGCAACTACCGTAGATAAAACGTTATTAAATAAAATATTAGCAAAAAACAAGTTAGCTTTTAAAGAAGGTAAAGTAGCGGACTACATCCCAGAATTAAGTAAAGCGAATGCTGCATCCATTGCACTTTCAGTTGTAAATAGCGACGGAACGATAGTGAGTGTAGGCGATATACAGCAAAGGTTTACAATCCAGAGTATTTCAAAAATTGTCGCATTGATGGTTGCTGTATTGGAAAACGGCGAACAAAATGTTTTTGATAAAATGGGATACTTTGGTACAGACAAGCCATTCAATCATTTTGCGAATCTGGAAACGATAGGTAAGCCACTCAATCCAATGATGAATGCCGGAGCGATACTAACGACTTCACTCATTAAAGGAACAGGCGAGGAACCGTTTATCAAAATACTTAATATGATTCGTTTTATAACGAATAATGAAAATATCAATTACAGTAAATCCGTATTCAATTCAGAACGCGAGACTGGGCATCGAAACAGAGGGATGTTCTATCTGATGCGTAACAACGGACTCATTGATGGCGACGGCGAGGATAAGCTTAATAATTATTTTAAGCAATGCTCAATTGAAATAACAGCTGAAGATCTCGCTAAAATAGGCTTCTTTTTTGCAAATCATTGCATACGCTATGATGGAAATAAGCAATACAATAATCCAAGTCTATCCCAGCTAGTTCAATCACAAATGCTCATTGCAGGGATGTACGAATTTAGTGGTGAGTATGCAAGAACTGTGGGGCTTCCTAGTAAATCAGGCGTTGGCGGCGGAATCGCGGTAAGTGTACCGAATAAAATGGGTATAGGGGCCTATAGCCCAGCCTTGGATCAACACGGTAATTCTGTGGCCGCTTATCGCATGATATTAGACCTGGTCAATGAGAAGTCGCTAAGTCTCTTTTATTAAAATTAGAAACCAAAGATCATATGGTAAGAACAGAACCAATAATTGCGGTAGAGGACGTTCCTAAAAGCTCACTTTTCTATCAACGTCTTTTCGGGTGTACTAGCAAGCATGGAGGGGAAACATTTGAAATTCTCGCGGACAAAGCCACGGTAATTCTCTGTTTACACAAATGGGGCGAGCACGAACATCCTACCATGAAAGATCAAAAAAATGCGGGCAATGGACTTATACTTTTTTTTAGGGTAGATAATTTGCAGCAAATTTTCGAGAACGCCACATTGTTAAATGCTGTAATAGAAAAAGAAATACATTATAATGAAAACTCGCTGAAAGACCAGTTTATTCTTCGTGACCTCGATAACTATTATCTGATTGTATCAGCTTAGATTGATGTTTTTACCTATTCTAATCGCTTATTAGATTTGGCAAAACATACCGATTCCTGTTCTTAAACCAGTTTAACTTTTTTGTTGGATGATTGTTGCAACTTTGTCTTATCAAATTTTAATACGATGAATACAAGATTGAATATTGCAAAAGTAGATGCAACAGCCTACAAGGCGATGATGGGATTGGAAACATATCTTAACGATATTTTTTTGACACCTATCCAAAAGGAACTCATAAAAATCCGTGCTTCACAGATCAATGGCTGCGCATTTTGCCTAGATATGCACACAAAAGACGCGCTGAAATATGGTGAAACTCCGCAACGGATATTTCTTTTAAATGCCTGGCGAGAGACAGACTTATTCACTCCTGAAGAGCAGCTTTTGCTAGAGATGACCGAGGAAATCACTTTAATACACCAAAAAGGATTGACGGAACAAACTTTTCAAAAAGCGAAGCAGCTTTTCAACGAAAAGCAGATTGCTGAGGTTATTATGGCAATTATTACCATAAATGCATGGAATAGAATTGGTATCAGCACTCATTTGGAATTGCTAAAGTAGTACTGATATGCAGTCTGAAAAAGCTTCTTTTACTAGTAAAGGAAGCTTTTTCATTTACAAAATAAATTCCATCGACTGCCCTGTTTAATACCAATTTCCTTTATCTTTATAAGGAAAACCAATATAAAAACATGATTATGAAAATCATAAAAAAAATCCTAATTATTCTAGTGATCCTTATCGCCATCCCCCTAATTGTGGCACTGTTCATCAGCAAGGATTTCTCAGCTCAAAGTGAGATCACGATTGACAAACCAAAACAGGAGGTATTCAACTATGTGAAAATGCTCAAAAACCAAGACCATTTTGGCGTATGGCAACTTTCGGATCCTCAAATGAAAAAAACAGAACAGGGAATTGATGGTCAGGTCGGATATAAATACAGCTGGGACGGTGAAAAAGTGGGAAAAGGATCCCAGACCATTACGAAAATAGTCGATGGCGAAACGATCGAAACATCGCTCGACTTCGGTATGGGAGAACCTGCCAAGGGCTATTTTATACTGAAAGAAATCTCTCCAACCCAGACGTCGGTAACTTGGGGAATTTCTGGAAAATCGCCTTATCCATGGAACTTGATGAACGTATTTATGAATATGAATAAAGATTTCGATCAAGGCCTAAAAAATTTAAAAAACACATTGAAGTAGGAACTCTATAAAAAAGCGATGGTTGAAATAATAGCTACTTCAACCATCGCTTTTTCTAAACCTTGTTAAACTATCGTCTGCGCATCAGGATTCGTAAGATATACCAAAACAAAAGCATAATTGATGAGAATAGCTGCAAGGCAGCTCCAACATATTGTTCGTTCCCATAATTGTATTTAAGATTTTGGGTTTGATATAGTATACTTCCGGAGGCAAGAGCGATCATCGCTACGGAAAACCACAACCCAAGTTCAAAGCCAAATATCGCACCTGCAACAATGGCGCCTAAGGACAAAAATCCCCCAATCACCAATATGTTCCGAAGAAATGAAAAATCTTTGTTAGATACAAATGCGACTACGGTAAGACCGGTAAACAATGCCAAAGTCATTATACTAGCTTGGTAGATTACACTAATCCCTTCAGTCATAAATACCGCCATAAAAATCATGGGCAAGAAAATGATCGCCTCTAATACGATATAGAAAGCCAATCCCAGGTATTGGGTTTGCCTGCTTTGCGAAAGCGTCCATCTCGAGGATAGTGTTGAACCCAGCCAAAAACATCCCAATAGAAACAACCAGATAAATTTTCCACTGACCATCCACACGATAAAATCATATGGAACTAATTTGATCAGCAACGTCTCCAAAACGATAAATGCCAAAATGGAAAGCGCAACGTGAAGATAGGTTTTTTTATAAAACACTCCCCTTTCCGCATCATCTTGGATAAGAACATACTCTTGTGATTCCATAAAATAAATAGATTTGATTAAATAAAAATTAAAAATAAGCATTAATTCTATTTTCACAAGTAAGAAGTTTACATAAGCTTGTAAAAAAGAACCCCGCCTAGCGGGGTCCATTCAAACAAACAACTTATTTCCAGCCTCCTCCCAAATCTTTATAGATATTGACAACAGCATTGAGCTGCTGCTTTTTCGTTTCTATCAATTCAAGTTTTGAATCTAACACATCGCGTTGCGTCATTAAAACCTCCATATAGTCAGCCCGCGCTGATTTAAAAAGATCATTTGATACAGTGACGGAATTATTTAAAACCTCAACTTCTTT
>NZ_DIIM01000006.1 GCF_002420705.1 Sphingobacterium sp. UBA5670 | reverse complement strand
TGGCAAGGTTGTGCTCTACCAGCTGAGCTATTTTCGCATTGGAATTATTATTCTTTCAATCTGTCAGAACCTTGCGTTCTTCCTTTTCGGTGGTGCCAGCTGGATTCGAACCAGCGACACAAGGATTTTCAGTCCTTTGCTCTACCAACTGAGCTATGGCACCTTTTCAACGTTAGCTGTTTGCCTTATTGATGATGCAAATATAGACGGATTATTTGAATTACAAAAGCCAAAAGCGCTTTTTTTTGCCTTTAAACGCCAACCTGCTGATTTTTAAGGAAAAAAAAATAAGGGGCTATTCTACATGAATAGCCCCTTTATAGGATATTGGTGGAGTTGATTAAGATAATTTACCAACTTCTAATACCAAGTCAACGATTTTGTTTGAATAACCCCACTCGTTGTCATACCAAGATACCACTTTAACGAAGTTATCATTCAATGAAATTCCTGCTTTTGCATCGAAGATTGATGTACGTGCATCACCTAAGAAATCTGAAGAAACAACTTCGTCTTCAGTATAACCTAAGATACCTTTCAATTCACCTTCAGAAGCTTCTTTCATCGCAGTTTTGATTTCTTCGTATGAAGCACCTTTGTTTAAACGTACTGTCAAGTCAACAACTGAAACGTCTGCTGTAGGAACGCGCAATGACATACCAGTCAATTTACCTTTCAATTCAGGAAGAACCAAACCTACTGCTTTAGCAGCACCAGTAGATGAAGGGATGATGTTTTGGTAAGCACCACGACCACCTCTCCAGTCTTTTACTGAAGGTCCGTCTACTGTTTTTTGAGTTGCAGTAACCGCGTGAACTGTTGTCATCAAACCTTCTACAATACCAAATTTATCGTTTAATACTTTAGCGATAGGAGCTAAACAGTTTGTAGTACATGAAGCATTTGAAACGATGTTTTGATCAGCTTTCAATTCTTTGTGGTTTACACCCATGACGAAAGTAGGGGTGTCGTCTTTTGCTGGAGCAGACATAACAACTTTCTTTGCACCTGCATCGATGTGTTTTTGAGCCAACTCTTGTGTTAAGAAGAAACCTGTAGATTCGATGATTACTTCAGCACCTACTTCATTCCATTTCAAGTTTGCAGGATCTTTCTCAGCAGTTACACGGATCGTTTTTCCGTTAACAACTAAATTTCCGTCTTTTACTTCTACAGAACCGTCAAATTTGCCATGTGTTGAATCGTATTTCAACATATAAGCCATATAATCTGGTTCAACTAAGTCATTGATACCAACAATTTCAATTTCTGGACGATTGATAGCCGCTCTGAATGCTAAACGACCAATACGGCCAAATCCGTTAATTCCAATTTTCATATTCTTAATTTTTATTGATATAATATTTAATTAAATTGTGTATTGGTTCTTTGACAACAGTCCCAATACTGATATTAAATTCGTCTGTGGCAACTTCCCGTAGTATGTTCTCATAATTGAACGCTACTGAACCGGTAAAGTTCACATCGCTGTCTGGGTATTCTTTCATTAGAGGCTTGATGTATGTTTTAATAAACGTACGAAGCCCATTTTTAACCAATTGATTGATAAATAAATGATCCTTATTTTCCAGGACGAAATCAGTAAAAGAATTCAGAAAATTTGTCGGCTGGGGAGCAATATACACCCTTTCTAAAATTGTTTTCTTGTCAATGTTGAATTCTCTTTCTAACTTGTCGCGTAGATCGATCGGTAAGGTGTCTGTCATGTAATGTTTGAGCAGCTGCTGGCTATTCCAGTTCGTCGCCCCTTCATCGGCCAGAATATAACCTAGACCATAATTATTATCAATGATTTTTTTCCCTGTATAATAAGCTGCATTTGATCCACTGCCAATGATACCAATAATGCCCCGCTCATCGCCAAAAGTCGAAATAGCGGAAGCAATGACATCATGATCTACGCGTACACGTGCGTTGACGAAAAAGCGCTCCAGAACGTTTTTTATTTTATCCTTACGTTCTTTCGACGATGATCCTGCACCAAAGAAATAAATTCGTTTTATTTTCTCTGCGTTATTGATCAGATTGGTGTTCTTATGCAAATGCTGTAGTATGGAGCGTTCATCTTGAAGATAAGGATTGATGCCGTTCATTCGGAATCCGGTCGTTATCCGTCCCTTATCAGCCAACCGCCAGTCTGAAAATCGAGACCCACTATATACTACTGCTATCATGTCTGTTCAATTTATGATTATAAAATCTCAGCCATTTCCAATAAATCAGGGCTAAGTTTAATTTCCTTATTGCTGATTGCTTCTTCAATTGGAGTTGTCTTGATTTCATTACCACGGAGTCCAACAGTGACTCTTGTATTTCCTGCCAATAATTCATTGACAGCAGCAAAGCCCAATCTACTAGCAAGCACGCGGTCAAAACTCGTTGGAGCACCACCACGTTGCAAATGCCCTAATATACTAACTTTCGTGTCGTAATGATCAAACTTTTCTTTTACTTTTTTTGCTACATAATAAGCGCCGCCATTTTGATCGCCTTCCGCAACAATAACAATAGACGATGATTTCTTCTTGATTGCCCCATCTTCTAAATGACGGATTAAATCGTCAATGGCCGTTTCTTTCTCGGGAAGTAAAATAGCTTCGGCACCACCGGCAATACCTGCATTTAAGGCAATACAACCCGAATCCCTGCCCATCACCTCAACAAAGAAAAGACGTTCATGTGAGGCCGCAGTATCTCTGATTTTATCAATCGCTTCGATTACGGTATTGTTAGCGGTATCATAGCCAATCGTATAATCAGATCCATAGAGATCATTGTCAATGGTTCCCGGTATACCTATAATGGGGATTTCAAATTCTTTGGAGAAGAAATTGGCACCTGTAAAAGTTCCATCTCCACCGATAACCACCAATGCATCCACGCCGGCAGCTTTCAAATTGTCGTATCCTTTTTTACGGCCTTCGGTTGTCTTGAACTCCATGCAACGCGCTGTCTTTAATATCGTACCACCACGTTGTATAATATTGCTGACTGAGCGCGTATCCATTTCTTTGAAATTTGCATCAATCAGACCTTGGTAACCTTGATAAATACCCGTTACTTCCAATCCCTTATGTAATGCTGTTCGAACTACAGCACGAATACAGGCGTTCATACCAGGAGCATCACCTCCCGATGTCAATACACCTATTTTTTTAATTTCTTTTATCACACTCTATATTTTAGGTTTTACGAATATAAGATTTTTATAGTGTATATTCTACACTTTGAATAAATTTTTCAATATTTTTTTGCGCATCACGTTTAGGAAGCGTATAATTGTTACAGATAACCCGATGATTAGTAACCGCTAAATTTAGCTCAGTATATTGCACATAAATAAATTTAGAAGTTTTGTATAGTAATTTTACCGTAGACTGTGTCATATTAGGCTTTCACGAAGGAGAATTAAAAGTTCTTTTAGCCGAAAGAAATGAATATCCTTTTAAGGATTGGTGGGCATTGCCAGGTTTTTTCGTGGATAATGACGAAGAAATGGAAGATGCCGTAAAACGAATTTTGTATGAGAATACAGGTTTGAAAGATGTATTTATGGATCAGCTCCATTCCTTTGCCGGATTAAAACGGCATCCAAAGGGAAGGATTTTGACAGTGGCTTATTATGCGCTCGTGCAGCTGGACAATACAAAACTTAAAACCAAACCTGTTACAAATTATATGAAACAGGCAAAATGGTTTCCTGTTCGGAATGTACCCGAACTGGCATTTGACCATAAGCAGATTTTGGACCTCTGTCTGGAAAGATTGCAACGGCGTCTTGCATATAAGCCAATTGCTTTTGAGCTGCTGCCCGAAAAATTTACCCTCACCCAGCTACAGCTGGTGTATGAGGGGATCTTGAATAAACCGCTCGATAAGCGCAATTTTAGAAAGAAAATGCAGAATTATGGCTTTCTAAAAGAACTCGACGAAGTACAGACTGGAGTTGCTTATCGTGCAGCACGTCTCTATAAACTGGATAAGCGAAAGTTTTTAAAACATTTTCAGAACACGGTCGCATTCTAACAGACCTGTTCGTATAATAAAAGGCAAACTCAAAAGTTTGCCTTTTTTGTTGTCAGTTTAATATCAAAATTATTACAATTTCAAAATTTATTTTGCCCGACATGTTACTTTTTATATTTTTGAACAATTTTTGATAAAAGTCAGAAAGTAGAAAGGAGTTTTTTGAAGAATGGAAGATAGAAAAGATCAAATCATTCATGCGGCGATAAGACGCTTTATGCATTACGGTTTTAGTAAGACTACAATGAATGAAATTGCGGAGGATATAAAAATTACCAAAGCGAATTTGTATTACTATTATTCGGAAAAGAATGCACTTATACGGGATGTGATTGTGCGTTTGACGGATGAATATAGAGAAGAGGAGGAGAAGATGGTTGCTGTGCATGTGGGCACAACCTACGAGTTGATCATAAAAATTCTGGAACTGCGCGATGCATTTGTCCGGAAATACTATATGTTGCACATGAATGAAAATCTGGAATGGATCAAGGGACTTTCCATGCAGGATTTTTTTCAGTGCCTGCACGACCGCGATGTGAAGGCTTTGTTTGAGATCCTTGAGATCGGTGCTGAAAAAGGTGAAATCGATGGGGAGCATTTATACGAAACGGCCGAAATCTATGTGGAACTGATGAAGAGTTTATCCTTGATGTGTAATATCTCAGATATCATTTCGGGGATTCCAAATCAGGATCGTTTTGATGAAGTGCTGCAGAAACAAAAGTTGGCTACCAAGCTGTTTTTTAATGGTATAAATAAAAAGTAGATATAAAATTAGGATAAATAAATTAGGAATGAAAACAATCAGAATACTAGCCAGCCTTTTATTAGGTACGATGGTTTTCCAAAGTCATGCACAGCAACAATTGAGCTTAAGTGATGCAATTAAATTTGCTTTGCAGAACAAAAAGGAAGCTAAAAAGGCAAAGTTGGATCTCGAAAACTCGCAATACCAGATTGATGAGGTTAGGGGTAGCGCGTTGCCACAAATTACAGCAAACGGTTCCTTAAAATACAATGTGTTGATCCCAGAAATGGTGTTGGAAGCCGGTGGTCAGACTCAAAAAATTAAAATGGGACAGCCTTGGAATTCAACGGCGGTAGTTTCTTTAAATCAACAGCTTTTTAATCAATCGATCTTTACAGGATTGAAAGCAGCTAAAACAACAAAAGAGTTTTACCAAATAAATGCGCAGTTAACAGATGAACAGGTGATCGAAAAAGTAGCAAATGCTTATTATGATATTTACCAAGAACATCTGAAACTTCAGACGATAGAAAATAACTTGCAAAGTACAACAAAAACGAAAGAAGTGACAGCGGGACTTGTCAATGCTGGACTGGCAAAAAAAATAGATTTAGATCGCTTGGTTGTCAATGTGAATAACCTGGAGGCACAAAAACAACAAACAACCAACGCTGTGCAGATCAAAGAAAATGCGTTGAAATTCGCAATTGGGAAGCCGATAGAGGAGGATATTGAATTATCAGGAGAGACCTTTGATATCAATGCAGCATTGGCAGTGGAATCGGATAATGTTGAAAATAGGACTGAAGTGCAGTTGATGAAGAAACAAATTGAACTTTACGAACTGAACAAGAAATCGAAGGTTGCTGATTTGTACCCCAAACTATCTTTAGGTGGAGATTTTGGTTTTAATGGTTTTGGTAAAGGTTTTCCAATCGGTGGTGATTTTAGCTGGCCAAAGACGTCAAGCATAGGTTTGAACCTTTCGGTGCCTATCTTCACTGGTGGTACGACAAAGGCGAGAATAAACCAGGCCGATATTCAGATCAGACAAGCTCAGGTTGACCTTGAGGATACCAAACTGGGTCTTAATTTAGCAAAAGAAAACGCCAAATCACAGATCAAGATCAGCTTGCTGACGATCGACAATAATCGTCGGAATGTTAAATTGGCGAAAGGTGTTCTTGATGATACTAAAAACAATTTTAACAATGGTTTAGCAACGTTAACAGAATTACTTGATGCAGAAAAAGCACTAGCTGATGCGGAAAATAATCTAAATACGAGTTTGTTGAACTATAAAGTCGCCGAAGTACAGATTATTAAGGCGAATGGCGAATTAAAATCACTAATTAAAGAATAATTGACTAATACAATATGAAACGCGGAATTATTACCCTACTTATTATTGCTGCTGGTTTAGCAGGAATATTTTTTGTGTTAAATAAAAATAAAAAGAAAAATGAGGCCGAAACGGCAGAAGTAGCAAAGAAAAATGCGGCTATTGCGGTGCGTATCGATACGGCGAAAATATCTTCCATGGACTTGCGCTATACCGCTAACGGTACATTTTCTCCAAAACAAGAAGTAACCGTTTCGGCTGAAACAGCCGGCCGGGTAGTGAAAGTATTGGTTGATGAGGGTTCTCATGTGAGCGCGGGACAGACTTTGGCGATCATTGAGGGCGATAAACTGAATGTAAACGTAGCGAATGCTCAAGCTGCATATACCAATGCGCAGGCTGATTTACACCGTTTTGAAAGTGCTTTCTCTACGGGTGGTGTAACCAAACAACAGCTAGACCAGGTGAAATTGCAATTTGAGAATGCGAAAAACAATTTAAAAGCTTCTAAATTGAATGCTGGCGATGTGACCATCAAAACATCGGTATCGGGTATTGTTAATTCACGTAAAATCGAACCGGGAACTTACCTGAATGTCGGCGCTGCAGCCTTCGATATTGTGAATGTTGCCACCTTGAAATTGCGTGTCAATGTAGACGAAAAGAATGTCGCGACCTTAAAGATTGGTCAATCTGTTGATGTGACAGCAAGTGTTTATGCCGACCAACGCTTCAATGGTAAAGTAACTTTTATAGCGCCTAAATCGGATGGTAGCTTAAATTTCCCGGTAGAAATCGAGGTAAATAATGCATCGAATCAGTTGCGAGCCGGTATGTATGGTACGGCCATCTTCGGTGAGGGGGCTGCCAGCAACACATTGATCGTACCACGTAACGCCTTTGTGGGCAGTGTGAGCGACAACAAGATCTTTGTGCTGAAAAATGGTAAAGCAATCGAAACAAACGTCAAATCGGGTAGAAACTTTGGTGATTACATCGAGATTTTAAGTGGTTTACAAAATGGGGATCAGGTGATTGTTTCGGGTCAGATCAATTTATTTGACCAAAGCCCTGTAGAGATTATTAAATAGAGCATACTGTAATCAGTAGCAGATGGAACTCCAGTTGCATAGCTATTAAAAATAAATTATTCGAATGAAAATTACCGAAATATCGATAAAACGCCCCAGTATAATTATCGTATTATTTATAATACTGACATTAGGCGGGTTGTTTTCTTATACGCGATTGGGCTATGAATTAGTCCCTAAATTTGAAATTAACGTCATTACGGTACAGACGGTTTATCCGGGAGCTTCGCCTGCAGAGGTTGAAAGTTCGGTGACCAAAAAAATAGAGGATGCTATTTCATCCTTGGAAAGTATCAAAAAGGTAGAGTCGACTTCCTTGGAAGGGGTATCGATCGTTATGATTACCCTCAACAACGGTGCGGATGTCAACTTCCTGCTGACCGATGCCCAACGGAAAATCAATGCCGTGATCAACGATTTGCCGGATGATGTAAAGACACCTTCACTCTCTAAATTCTCCCTGGATGATGTGGCTATCATGAGTTTGGCTGTCACATCCAACTTATCGGAGAAAGAGCTTTATGATCTATTGGATAATAAAATCCAGCCTGTTTTTGCACGTATTAATGGTGTTGCGAAAGTAGACATGATCGGTGGCGAGGAGCGTGAAATCCAGATCTCTGTAGACCCGAAAAAAATTGAAGGTTATGGACTGACAATTTCGCAGGTACAGCAAACTGTAGCGGCTTCCAATCTCGATTTTCCGACAGGTAACGTAAGTACCCGCGATAACCGGACAACCATCCGTCTTTCGGGTAAAGTGACTTCAATCGAGGAGCTGCGGAACCTGCCTATCACGACGCCGGCTGGAGTACAAATCTATTTACGTGACATCGCAGATGTACAGGACGGTATCAAAGAAATTGAAAAAGTGGCCCGTTTGGACCGTCAGAATACAATTTTATTGCAGGTCTTTAAACAGTCTGATGCAAATGCGGTAGCGGTGTCTGAAGCGGTCAAGAAAACCATTGCTGTACATGATAAAGACGGAAAAGTAATTAGTGGGGTGGAGAAGGATTATGCGTCACAAAATATTAAAATTTTGGTGGCCAATGACTCTTCAGATTTTACATTGAATGCGGCCGATAACGTGATCCACGACTTAATGATTGCAATTGCCTTAGTGGGCTTTATCATGTTGTTCTTCTTGCAAAGTTTACGTAATGCGGCGATCACCATGATTGCAATTCCATTGTCCTTGATTGCGACGTTTATTGGTTTGCTCCTGATGGGTTATACCCTGAACTTGATGTCATTACTCGGCCTGTCACTGGTGGTTGGTATCCTCGTGGATGATGCGATCGTTGTTATTGAGAATATTCACCGCCACATGGAGATGGGTAAAAACAAGGTGCGTGCGGCGTATGACGGTGCTTCTGAAATTGGATTTACAGTAACAGCGATCACCTTGGTTATCGTTGTCGTGTTCCTTCCGATCGCGATGTCTACGGGCTTGGTGGCCAATATCCTGGCACAATTCTGTGTGACTGTCATTATCTCGACATTGTTATCCTTATTGGTGTCATTTACCGTAGTCCCTTGGTTATATTCGCGTTTCGGTAAATTGGAGCATTTGAGCAAAACCTCGTTCTTTGGTCGTATTATCCATGGATTTGAAAGTGGATTGACCAGTTTTACACATTGGGTTGCTGGTTTATTGACTTGGGCTTTACGCAGTGTCGGTACCAAACTGGCAACGTTAGGTTTGGCCATTGGTTTACTTGTTGCATCATTTTTCCTGATCGCTAAAGGCTATATCGGTTCGGATTTCTTCCCAGGTGTTGATCGTAAGGAGTTTTTCATCCAATTGGAACTCGACAAAGATGCTTCTCTGGAGAAAACCAACTTATTGACGCAGAAAGCGGAGGCTTATATAAAATCGAAACCCGACGTAAAAGAAATTATTACAACGGTGGGTCAGTCTTCGGATGGTATGGCTTCGACCACAGGTTCGCGCTACAAATCGGAGATCCACGTGATCCTCGACAAAGAAAATTTTGAAGGCAACTCACAGGTATATTCTGCGACCTTGAAGCGAGAACTGGAAAATAATCTGATCGGTGCGAAAATCAAAACCGTCAACGTTGGTATCATGGGAGCGGAGCAAGCGCCATTGAAGCTGACCATTATCGGCGCTTCTGTCGAAGATGCACAAGAGTTTGCAGAAAAGGCGGCGGATCAATTACGTAAGATCCCCGGAGCAGCGGGTGTCAAATTGACTTCTGAGGCAGGTAACCCCGAAATCAATGTGAAGATCGACCGTGATAAAATGACCTCTTTGGGACTGAATGTCTCTACGGTGGGTATGACGATGCAAACGGCATTCTCCGGAAATACAGACAACAAATATAGAGCGGGGGATAATGAATATGATATCAATATTCGTTATACCGAGAGTGGCCGTGCAAATATTGATAACGTGCGCGATCTGAAGTTTATCAATAATCAAGGGGCTTCCATTTCCTTGGATCAGTTTGCCAATGTGACTTACGGATCAGGACCTACCTTGTTGGAGCGTCGCGATAAATCACCAGCAGTATCTATTCAGGGACAGGCAATCGGTAGACCAATGGGTACGGTAGCACAGGAGTGGCAAGCGCAATTCGAAAAACTGCCTCGTAAACCAGGGATTGTGTTTGTTTGGGGTGGTAATATGGAAAACCAAAGTGAAGGTTTTGGTACATTGGGAATTGCCTTATTGGCATCTATTATCCTAGTATATTTGGTAATGGTTGCTTTATATGATAGTTTTATCACACCATTCGTGGTTTTATTCTCGATTCCATTGTCGTTTATCGGAGCCTTGTTGTTCTTGGCACTAGGAAATCAAACCTTGAATATCTTTACGATTTTGGGTATCATCATGTTAATTGGCCTGGTGGCCAAGAATGCGATCATGCTGGTTGATTTTGCTAACCATCGTAAGGAAGCGGGCGATAATACACACGATGCCTTGGTGGCTGCCAATCACGCCCGTCTTCGTCCGATTTTGATGACAACTATTGCCATGGTATTTGGTATGATTCCTATTGCAATCGCTACTGGAGATGGTGCCGATATGAATAGAGGTCTTGCGATTGTTATTATCGGGGGGCTTCTGTCTTCACTATTCTTAACCTTGGTTGTTGTACCGGTGGTTTACTCCATCTTTGATAGTCTTCAGCGCCGTTTTGGAAAGAAAGAAAAAACAAACTATGAGGCCTTGATGAAGGAAGATTATGACCATGTGGATGTGGCAGAACATTAAAAAATAAGTAAATTTTACAACGCAAAAAGGCGGCTAATAGACATTGGCCGCCTTTTTTGTGTTAATTTTAGGTTAATCAATCGATTGCGTAAATATTTTTTATTACATTGCGGCGCATTAACAAAATATACACTTAAAATTGAGACAAGCATGTGTGGAATTGTAGGATACACAGGTTATCGTCAGGCGTACGGTATCGTCATTGACGGATTGAAAAAATTGGAATACCGTGGATATGACAGTGCTGGAGTGGCATTGCATAAAGGTGACCAGATTGATGTTTACAAGAAAACAGGTAAAGTTGCAAACCTGGAAGAGTTCGTCTTCGGTCACGATCTCCAATCAACTACAGGTATAGGGCATACACGTTGGGCAACCCACGGTGAACCTTCTGATCGGAATGCGCATCCGCATTATTCCAACAGCGGTCGTATAGCCATGATCCACAACGGAATCATTGAAAACTACGCTTCTTTGAAGTCTGAATTAATCAGCAAAGGTTATACGTTTAAAAGTGATACAGATACGGAAGTTCTTGTCAACTTTATCGAAGAGATCCAATCTCAAAATGAGTGCTCTCTCGAAGAGGCTATTCGTATTGCTTTGAAGCGCGTAGTGGGAGCTTATGTGATCCTTGTATTGGAAGCAAGTCATCCGGATCGTATCATTGCAGCGCGCAAGGGAAGTCCTTTGGTGATTGGTATCGGTAAAAACGAGCATTTTTTGGGTTCAGATGCTTCACCGATGCTAGCGTATACCAAAGAAGTTGTTTACATTAATGACTATGAGCTGGCCATTATCACGCCAGAAGAGTTGATCCTTAAAAACCTAGGAAATGAGCGCATTACTCCTTATGTTCAAAAATTAGACCTTGAACTGTCTGCTATTGAAAAAGGAGGCTACGATCACTTCATGTTAAAGGAGATCTTTGAACAGCCGCACACGATCTTTGATTCCATGCGTGGCCGCCTGGACTTGCAGTCACATCAGATTACCCTGAGCGGTATCGAAAAATTTGCAAACGAGATTAGCAATACCAACCGCATTGTAATTGTTGCCTGTGGTACAAGCTGGCATGCGGGACTTATTGCGGAGTACATTATTGAGGAGCTATGCCGTATTAATGTAGAGGTCGAATATGCCTCGGAATTCCGTTACCGTAATCCGGTTATTCATCCGGGCGATGTTATTTTGGCGATTTCCCAAAGCGGTGAGACTGCCGATACGTTGGTCGCTCTGGAAAATGCAAAAAAACAAGGCGCTATCATCTTGGGCGTAGTGAATGTTGTTGGTTCTTCTATCGCAAGACTTTCGGACGCAGGAGCCTATACGCATGCTGGACCGGAAATAGGTGTTGCGAGTACAAAAGCATTTACGGCACAATTGACCGTATTGAATCTGATCGCATTGAAAATCGCTTCCCTGAAGGGGTCAATCAGCGAAGAGCGCTATCAAAAACTTGCACAGGAATTGAATGAAGTTCCTGAGAAAGTGGAATGGATCTTAGATACGCAAGTGGAAAAAATCAAGCAGATCGCAAAAAAATACAAAGATGCCCGCGACTTCCTTTTCTTGGGTAGGGGGTACAATTTCCCGGTTGCGCTCGAAGGTGCGCTTAAGCTCAAGGAAATTTCCTATATCCATGCCGAAGGTTATCCTGCAGCGGAAATGAAACATGGACCTATCGCATTGGTCGATGAAAGCTTACCAGTTGTTTTTATCGCCACAAAAGATGCTTATCATGAGAAGATTGTTTCCAATATTCAGGAGATCAAAGCCCGTAAAGGAAAAATCATATCTGTGGTGACCAAAGGCGATACAGTTTCTGAAAGCCTATCGGATGATTTTATGGAAATTCCTGAAGCAGATGAAATCATTGCACCGTTAATTTCGGTCGTACCGTTACAACTGCTATCTTATTATATTGGTGTAGAATTGGGCTTGGATGTGGATAAACCACGTAACCTTGCTAAATCTGTAACAGTAGAGTAAGGAGGTCTATGAGTGTATTGAAGAAGAAACCTTTGGATCATCTGGGATATGGATTTATCCCAGATGAGTTTATTCCAGCAGGACAGGACGAATATACCCTTCGTTTTCAGCAAAATCCGCGTAATGACTACCGCGATCTGACAGAGACCGAGATTCAGCAATTGATCAACAACGGAAACTGGTCTAGCGACTGGTCTAAAGTTAAAGTATCGGCGGTCTTTGATCCCAATCAGATTCAGCAATGTAAGTTCTACGGCTTGGTACGTATCGGTAATCTGAGTCCAAGTTACCTGGACTACCGCAATTTGCAGCTGCCGATTGGCTTGTATCATTCAACGATCATCAGTTCGGATTTTGGCGATGATGTTGCCGTCCATCATGTGGGCTACTTGTCCTACTTTATCGTGGGCAATGAGGTCCTGTTGAGTCAGATCAAGGAAATGGAAACTGGCAGTACAGCTAAATTTGGTAATGGCATTCTCCGAGATGGTGAAGAGGCTGAAAAACGTATCCAGCTGGAGCTATGTAATGAAAACGGTGCCCGTTCGGTTTATCCTTTTGATGGCATGCAGGCTGCCGATGTTTATTTATGGACCCGTAATCGCCATGATCATGCCTTACAGCAGCGGTTTGTTGAGTTGACTGATCAAAAATTTGGAAGCCGACGCGGCTACTATAGCCAAATCGGTGATCGTTGCGTCATCAAAAATACCTTTACGATAAAGAATGTCAAGATCGGAACAGATGCCTATATCAAAGGGGTTAGTAAGTTAAAAAATGTGACCGTCAATTCCTCTCAGGAATCGTATACACAGATCGGAGAGGGCTGTGAGCTCGTAAACGGGATTATCGGCTATGGCTGTCGTATATTTTACGGCGTAAAAGCCGTTCGCTTTATCTTGGCTTCCTATTCGCAATTGAAATATGGAGCGCGGCTGATCAATTCTTATTTGGGGGACAATTCAACAATTTCTTGTTGTGAAGTACTAAACTCTTTGATTTTTCCTGCCCACGAGCAGCACCATAACAATTCTTTTTTATGCGCTGCATTGGTGATGGGGCAAAGTAATATGGCAGCAGGAGCGACGGTAGGATCTAATCACAATTCCAGAGCAGCAGATGGCGAAATTATCGCAGGACGTGGTTTCTGGCCCGGACTCTGTGTCAGTCTAAAACATAACTCTAGATTTGCATCTTATTGCCTCATTGTGAAAGGTGATTTTCTTCATGAACTGGATATCAAACTTCCTTTTACATTAGTTAGTAATGACGTACAACATGATCGATTGGTATTGATTCCAGGTTACTGGTTTATGTACAACATGTATGCGTTGGTACGCAATGCCAATAAGTATGAAGCGAGGGATAATCGGCATTTCAAAAATCAGTATTTTGAATACGACATGTTGGCGCCAGATACGGTGAACGAGATGTTTGAGGGGATGGATATATTGGCCTTGGCCGTGGCAGACAGTCTTCTCGATACAGTAGAAGGAAAGGATAAGCAGGAACGTATTGTTGCCGGTCGGGCATTATTTGCGAACAATATGGATTTAAAGGGTCAGACGATCGTGCTGCAAGGTGCAGAGAATTCCCGAAGACCGACTGTTATTGAGAAAGTAGGCGAGGCTTACCATTTATATCGCTCCTTTATTATATATTATGGCGTGCTTCATCTGATGGATGCCCTCGAGGAGGGTGGTTCACTGCAGGATATTATGGACACCTTATCAGGCCGCTCGCGTACAAGTTGGGAGAATATAGGTGGACAGTTGATCGAAAGCAATGCATTGCAAACTTTCCTGAATGATGTCAAATCAAAAAAAATAGATTCATGGGATGATATTCATGAATTTTATCATGATAAGAGTAAAGATTACCCCTTAGATAAACGTGAACATGCGCTCTTGTCTTTAATTGAAGTCTTAAATTTGGAAGGTATGGTCTTATCAGCAGATAAAATCGTATATTTGTTGGATCAGGCGCTTGGGCACCGGATCTGGATTGGTGAACAGATTTATAAATCCCGTGCTAAAGATTATAAAAATCCGTTTAAAAACATGGTATATGCTAATGATGACGAACGTGATATAGTCGTAGGAAAACTGGAAGAAAATTCTTTTATCAACCAACAACAAAAAGAACTAGAGACATTTAAAATAAGGGTTGCTAATTTGAAAGGGCAATTTTAAAAAGAAAGGCTTCCGCTCGGAAGCCTTTTCTGTTTTTTTGGACTTTTTTTCTGATCCCGGCAATCGATGATCACACCAGATTGTTTTGTCGCTCGTCGTTAGCTTTCTTCTGCTGTGCCGCGATAACATCCAATCAAGCCTTCAATCTAAACGTGAATTTCTAATAGCTCGTAAGAGGTCTTTAATCATTGATCTTATCAAGCGGTTTCCTTTTATTCTCCTTGATCTGTTTAAAGTGACTTGGCGTAAGTCCAGTTACTTTTTTGAACTGATTACTTAAATAAGCAACACTGGAGTAATTGAGTTTATAGGCAATTTCACTTAAGGTAAGTTCGTCATAAACCAATAACTCTTTGACATATTCAATTTTTTGGCCGATGAAGTATTTTTCGATGGTCATTCCTTCGACGTCCGAAAAGAGATTGGAGATATAATTGTAATCGTGATGTACCTCTTTACTGATGATTTCAGAAAGATTGAGGTTGGTGTCGTTATGTTGATTACGGATGAGATCTAATACAAGATGCTTGACCTGCTCTATTATGACGGTTCTTTTATCATCAATCAGTTCAAAGCCAAGGGCCGAAAAATTGGAGGCAAGTTGCTTGGTCTCCTCTTTGGTCAGATTTTCATCGATTTCGACTTGGCCCAAAGAAATGTGCCTGACATGAAGGTTGAGCTTAGCCAATTCATTTTCAACAACCATAATGCATCTATTACACACCATATTCTTTATCGCAAGTTTCATATATAAATAATTATTCATTTGTAATTGCATTCAATGTAATTCAAGAATGCACGGCATTTTGTCTTTTAGAAGTTCTATGAAATTTCCTGTTTATTTAATGCATACGTATTTAATTTTCAGATAGCATGTCTGCTGTCGCTCTGTCATTGGCGCTGGTATTTTGTAATCTTGGATATTTCATAAAAACTATTTTAATACAAGTTAATCATGTAAACTCAAAAATCGCTAATTAATTAGACATGCCGTTGTAAGATTTAGAGATTATTTTGTAGTATTTTGAAGAATGCCTGCAGGAAAAACTATAAAGGGAAGGCTAGATGGCTAAGGATTGATCTCAATCGGTGTACCTATTGCAACCGCGTCAAAAAGCTCGTCAATTTCCGAATCTGTAAGCGCCATACAGCCAAATGTCCAGTCTGCGCAGCGCTGCAATTTGCCGATAAATCCCAATCCGTTTCTAAGCCCATGAATTTTGATGTCGCCGCCGGCATCTTTTCCCAAACTTTTAGCATGGGCAACATCCTTTTCGTTAGGATAGGAAACACCGAGGTTTTTGTGGTAGTCGCTATAGGGATTTTTATCATTGATGGTATAGTGGCCCTCCGGGGTTTTTAAATCACCTTCAATTTCTTTGGCACCAACAGGCTGACCACCTAAGGAAATGGGGTAAGATTTTAATAGCTTTCCTTTACTATAGGCTAATAACGTTCTCTTTGATTTATAAACGACAAGTTTGTCTACTTTTGTATTCTTATCCAAAGGTGTCTCTGGGTAGAGATTATAACTAATAAGGCCTACAGAAAGTAAGATGAGGAGCGCGATAATTGTTTTTAAAACTATTCGTGGGTTTTTATGCTGCTTCATTCTGAGGATCTTTAGTTTGAAATAAGATGTTAGATCGAGTACGTACTATAATAGTGGCGACCCGATCTACTTGATTTTTTTTAATACTTAGGCTTAAAATTCACGATCCACATCCTTATCGCCGCGTCCCGAAAGGTTGACAATGGCGACTTTGTTTTTGTCTTTTAGTAATTTTACAGCGAGAGCAACAGCGTGGGAAGATTCGATTGCGGGAATAATGCCCTCCAATCGAGAAAGCAATTTATAGGCTTCGATAGCCTCTTCGTCTGTTACAGGGTAATAGTTTGCTCGTTTGTTGTCTTTTAATTGGGCATGTTGAGGCGAGATTCCCGGATAATCAAGACCAGCAGACACCGATGTCGAGGGGATAGGATTGCCTTCTTCATCGACCAAACAATAGGAGTATGTTCCCTGAAATACGGTTGGTTTGCCAAAAGAGAGTGTAGCTGCCGTTTTTGGGTAGCTACCAGTACCCCCACCTTCACCGCCATTAATTTCTACCTCAAGGTCATCCAGAAATCCTGAAAATAGGCCAATGGCATTTGACCCTCCGCCTACACAGGCAAATATGCTATCAGGAAGACGCCCTTCTTGATCGAGAATCTGTTGCCGGGCTTCTTTACCGATAACACTTTGGAAATAGCCGACCATTTTTGGATAGGGGTGCGGGCCTACGTGAGACCCCAATAGATAATAAGAGGTTGGATTTTCAACGTAATACATCAATGCGGCGTCGACGGCATCTTTCAATGTACGGCTACCTAAGTTGGTTGTCACCACTTCGGCTCCCAGCAATTCCATGCGTTTGACGTTAAGGGCTTGGCGTGCAGCGTCTATTTCACCCATAAATACTTTACATGGAATGTTTAATAATGCCGCTGCGGTAGCTGTAGCTACCCCATGCTGACCGGCACCGGTTTCAGCAATGATTTCTGTAGCTCCCATTTGTTTGGCCAAAAGAATTTGACCTATGCAGTTGTTTATCTTGTGGGAGCCCGTGTGATTGAGGTCTTCTCGCTTTAAATAGATTTTGGAACCGACATAATCACTTAAATTCTTCGCATAGTATAATGGAGAGGGGCGACCAACATAATGTTTTAAGATGGCGATAAACTCTTTCTGAAATTCTTCTTTTTGGACATGGCTATCGAAAAAGGCCCCTAGTTTATTTAGTTGCTCTTCCAATACTGGAGGAATATATGCCCCTCCGTACTCACCATATTGACCGTTGTATTGAAGCATCTTGTCATTTGCTTCTACAGATGCACATTGCGCTAGACTCATTTTAGGTTTAAGTTTCTTGTTGTAAAAAGATATATTATTTATTGAAGCCTAATATAGTAATCTTTGCAGGTATTGAAAAAAAAACAGGCATCTTTTCGAGAAATGATGCCTGTTAAATTGCATTTGCAAACAAGGATATATTTCCCCTGTTTTAAGCCTTAGTTTTCCGGAAGATAAAGTAGAAACCTACCAGAATAAAAGGTATACTCAACAATTGACCCATATTCAAAGCCATACCTTGCTCAAATGCCTCTTGGTCAATTTTAAAATGTTCTAGGACCATACGGGCACCGAACAATAGGACCATAAATATGCCAAATAATTGACCTTTTGGGCGATTTGGATTCGATTTGAATAGGGAACCAATGATAATAAAAATCAAAATATAGGCGATTGCTTCATAAAGCTGCCCTGGATGGCGGGGGACATTGTCTACACGGTCAAACACGATGGCCCAAGGTAGATCCGTAGGTGTACCAATTATTTCAGAATTGAAGAAATTTCCGATTCGGATAAGTGCACCGGCAATAGGGACTACAACGACCAATCGGTCCGCTAACCACAAAAAGTCGGTTTTTGTTTTTCTGCAGAATAAATATAGCGCGAGGATAATTCCGATGGCGCCGCCGTGGGAAGCCAAGCCAGCAAAGCCTGTGATATGAAACCCTGTTTTATCCCATTTGAAGGGAAGGAAGATTTCAAGTATATGGTCTTTATAATAGTCAAAATCGTAAAATAGGCAGTGTCCCAATCGTGCTCCGATTAAAGTGCCCAAGAAAATATAAATTGAAAGCTGATCCAATTGTTCCTGGGTGCGGCCTTCTTTTTTGAAAATACGCAACATGATAACGTATGAAACAAAAAACGCCAATAGCCAGCATAAGGCATAATAGCG
>NZ_DIIM01000003.1:143922-410157 GCF_002420705.1 Sphingobacterium sp. UBA5670 | reverse complement strand
AAACCCTTCTTTTTTCATGATTTCTTCTTTCGAAGTAACCGTCCCTCCCTTGCGGAGTGGTGCAAAGATAGGGAGATTAAATACAAACTTCCAAGCCTTTTGTTCTTATTATTTTCATTTTGGGCATAACTCGCTGTCAGGGTGGGAGATTCTTTTTGATTTTTGGTGGCGGGAGGTGCAGAGGAAGGCCAAAAACAGCTGATCCTGCAACCCAAATGAAAACAGGGAAGCACAAGGCACCGTGAAAGGAGCTGCCTCGAGGTTTCCCGAGGTTTGCCAAAGGATTTCAGCTCCGGCTTCAGGAGCAGGACGGAGTCTGGAATGGGACTATGCTGCCCCAGCTATACCACCGGCCTTCGCCGGCAACTAGGCGTTGACGCTGACATTGGGGGAAACAGGCAGGAGGCTCTGCAGGATATTATGTAGTACTACTGAATATATTCTGTCCATACAGCATGTATACGGGATATTGTACTTAGATGGGGATATCGGGTATCTATCAAAAAGTCTATATAGAAAGGACGCATACCTGGATCGGGATCTTACCTGTCTCAGGAAAGCTTATGGATAAGCTCAATCAACCAGTATGGTATCTATGTGTTATGTACCTGACACCGACATCCGGGGGAAACGCGTCGAAAAAGTATCGGAGCAGCTTCGGTGCAGGTTCGGGACAGCCTGTGGACAGCTTCGGAGCACGTTCGGGACAGCCTGTGGACAGTTTCGGTCTGCCAGCGTGCTGCGTCCGTGTTCCTTCCGTGTTGCCTCCGAGTATAACCCTGACTCACCCCGCTAGCACCAAGGACAAATGGCGTTCCGGTTGCGACCATGCCCCCCGGATGCCCCGACCAAGGGCCAACGCAGGCCCGAACCGCAGCCGAAAAACTCCGCAGCAACACTGTAAACACGCGAACAACTCGGAAAAACACGCTATAAAGACTTAAAAAGAATTTGGGGGCGGCAGCATCAGACTAGGAATGCCTTAATGTAACGATGCAGTGGAGCAGCTCTTGTTTCGCTCACCCCGCAGGTTTAAGTCGATATACCCGCAGCTTTAAAGCATCACACAAGTACTGTTTATTTATCCGTAATACACCATGAATCCAGGGTAAGTCCGAGCTGAGTCCGTGTTGAGTCCGAGTCTAACACGCTGCGAGCCCAGTCGCAGTATGCTCACAACCCGCTTAAACAGTATTTAAAGTGGCTTTGGGGACTGAATGAAGACCGGATAAGCCCTAGATAACGGCCGAAAAACGCGATATACTCGGAGTAACACAGCATAAAAGAGGCTAAAAAGAAACAGGCAATTTTACAACTATCGGAATAACTCTTTTTTCAGTAAATTTGATCTAGGTTAATAAATAACAAAAAGGAAGATCTTATTTTTAAGAAATTAAAGATAATGAATACTTTTATTCCAAATAAAATCATATTGATCCATGATAGACTATGCGCAGCTTTTAAAACAGGTCGAAGAATATGCCGAGAGCTATATTATAGATAATATCTCCGTTTGCCACTGTTTCCACAATACGATACACACTCGTTCAGTTGTACGTGCTGCAGAGGAAATTTCAGCGTACTACAAATTAGGAGAGGAGGATCACTTTATCGTTATCAGTGCAGCCTATTTTCATGATCTGGGTTACGTAAAATCCGATAATGCTATCGGTCATGAGAAGAAAAGTGTGGAGATTGCATTCGACTTTCTACGGGACAAAGGCATACCGGAAGACATCCAGGAAAAAATCAGAGGTTGTATTCTGGCAACCAGAATGCCTCAAGATCCCGCAAACCTGCTAGAAGAAATTCTCTGCGATGCTGACCTATTTCATTTCGGAAACGATGATTTCGTCACTAGAAATAAATTGATGAAAGCCGAAGCCGAAGCAGTACTCGGGAAGGAGATCGATAAAGATGTATGGAGGGCGGGCACAATTAAATTATTAAAGAGCCATCATTACCACACTGAATATGCACAGCAAAAGCTCAATGCAAAAAAAGAGATGAATCTAAAAGAACTAGAGAAAAAACAGGAGAAATCTATTTTAAAAAATAAGGAAAGCAAAAAAGAAGACAAAAAGGAAAAAGAAAAAGGTGGCAAGCCGGAACGTGGAATAGAAACAATGTTTCGTATTACTTCGTCAAACAATCAACGATTAAGTGATATGGCAGACAATAAAGCTAATATATTGCTAACGGTCAATTCTATTATCCTTTCTGTCGTCATTGCTGTTTTATTTCGAAAATTAGATGCCAACGAACATCTTATTATCCCAACAATAATCTTAACAACCGCAGTGGTTGCAACGATGGTCATGGCCATACTGTCAACAATCCCCAAAATTCCTTCAGGCAAATTTTCCAAGGAGGAAATTGAACAAAAGTCAGTCAATCTTCTTTTTTTTGGAAACTTCTATAAAATGAAACTCGACGACTACAATGAGGGAATGCAGAAAGTAATGGTCGATTCTGAATTTTTATATGGCATGCTGACCAAGGATGTTTATTCGCAGGGGGTCGTTTTAGGACGCAAATATAAGCTTCTTCGATACGCATATGGAATTTTTATGTTTGGGCTTGTTATATCGGTTGTTTCTTTTGTCGCCGCAACCATATTTTAATAGGTCCATATCAATAGAATCCCAATATGTTAAATCAGGGTACAAGACATACTTTAACAGCTTAAAAATAAAAAACTTAAACCAATTATTAGCTTCCAATTGACACGATATAAAATATTTATTGATGTCTTTGTAAACATGTTGCCATACTTATAAATTAATACGGATGAAGAATAAAGACCTTTACATCAACAGAGATATTAGCTGGTTATCATTCAATGAAAGAGTACTTGACCAAGCTGGGCGGCAGGAGGTACCTTTATTGGAAAAACTACAGTTTCTCGCCATTTTTTCCTCCAATCTGGATGAATTTTATCGGGTTAGAATGCCTGTATTAATGGCTTGGAAAAAAATAATGAAGCAAAATCCCGAACAGCTCATTCCAAACCTCGATATTGGCACGTATAAAAAGGCCTCAAAAACGATAAACAAACAACAGGAAAAATTTGGCCTATTACTCGCTGATATTATACAAGAATTGGCAAAAGAACATATATTCTTTATTTACAATCAAGCTATTCCTATAGACATAAAAGAACGCGCCGCACAATATTTCTTTCATACAATTGCCTCCTATCTCCAAATCATCCAGCTGGATGATACATCCTTTTTTCCAATTAACAATCAGCTGTACTTTGCGGTCACAGACGACAACACGGGAGCGGTATTCTTTCTCAACATTCCGTCCAATCATATTGGTCGATTTTTTACCTGTGAGGTTAATGGAAACACCTATGTCTTGCTCATAGATGACATCATCAAACTATTCTTTCCCGAAGCCGTAAGAAATACATCATTAAGCTTCTACTCCTTTAAAATCACCCGTGACGCGGAATTAAATCTGCAAGATGAATTTGAGGGGGATATTGCACAAAAAATTGAAGCGGAAGTCAATAAAAGAGACCTTGGCTATGCAACACGCTTTTTATTTCAACCTAATTTCCCAAAACAGCTGATTGAAACACTAGCTAATTTATTCGATCTGCGAAAAAGCAGCATTGTTGAGGGGGGAAACTACCACAACCTGAAGGATTTTTTCTCATTCCCGATTAAAATGGATAAATTTTCTTATCCCAAACAACAGCAGATCGAGAGATACCAAAATTTCCAGGAATCTATTTTTGATCAGATAGATCGAAAAGATATGCTGATCTGTACGCCTTACGAATCTTTCGACCCCATATTACGTTTCTTCAACGAGGCAGCAATAGATCCAGCCGTCGAGGAGATCTACACTACGCTATATCGTATCGCCAGTGACTCTCGTATTGCACAGGCGCTAGCCACAGCAGCGAAAAATGGAAAAAAAGTCAATGTATTTGTCGAATTGAAAGCACGTTTTGATGAAGCGAACAATATGCATTGGGCCCGTCTGATGAAAGAACAAGGTGTAAAAATTACCTACAGTATCCCGAATCTAAAAGTGCATGCTAAAATAGCACTTGTCAAACGTAAGGAAGGTCGTGAAAGTGCTCTATTTGGAACAGGAAATCTAAATGAAAAAACAGCTAAGATCTACACGGACTACTTCCTCATTACCTCGAATAAGTTATTGACTAAAGAATTAAAGATGCTATTCGAGTTCTTACCAGCAAGGAAGAAACCCAATAATCCGAATGAGCTATCCTTTGATCATTTACTGATTGCACAGTTTAATCTCAAGCATACATTTATATCGCTAATTGACCAAACCATCCAAGCAGCTAAAACCGGAGCCTCGGCAGCCATAAAAATTAAATTAAACAATCTAGAAGAAGAATCGTTAATCAATAAATTGTACGAAGCAAGTCGGGCAGGAGTTCAACTGCAGCTATTGGTCAGGGGCATCTGTAGATTAAAACCACAAGTACCTGGACTAAGCGAAAACATTGTCGTGAAACGGATTGTAGGTCGATATTTAGAACACGGAAGAATATTTATCTTCCAATATCAAACGAATACAAACACATACCTTGGATCATCAGACTGGATGAACCGCAACATCTACCGCCGCATAGAAACATGTTTTCCCATTCTGAACCCTGCATTAGCGGTTCAGATGCAAGAACTTTTTGATATTCAGTTTGCAGACGACAGCGAAGCGACTGTACTCGATGAACGAGGGCAAAACCAGTCTATAGAAATAAGGCAGCAGAATGTTTCTCAGCAACAAATCCTTGATTATTTAAAACGTTAATATGCAATCAATCAGGACTAATTACGAAAATAAGCCAAAGTCTTCTTGAAAAGGCCTACGATACAATTATTGAGCGTAAGCTAATCCTGTAAACCTGACAGCTTCATCAATTTAAAAGTTAATTATATATAAAGATGAAAAATTCTACGATACTAACAACTATGGCATTAGGTCTAGCAACGGCTATCTTCCCCGCCTGTAACCCCAATAATAAGGCCAAAGAAAACAACAGCAAGTTCACTCATGTTCAAGCAGAACAACCACATAATATTCCCTATACATTGTCTTCAGGCATAAAGATGAGTTTGCCGGATGAATTGCTGGAGATATCTGGAATAGCCTTTATTTCAGGACAGGATGATGATATTTATGCCATCCAGGATGAGCAGGGATTGCTATATAAATTTAACCAAGCGACTCAGAAAGTTACGTTTACACCCTTCGGTAAAGATGGTGACTATGAGGATATCTCTATCAGCAATACGCACATCTTTGTCTTAAAGAGTAATGGCAGTATCTATTCTTTTCCTAGCGCTGAAAAGGAAAATATAAAAAACGTTGTCGAACAGAAAAACCTGTTGCCAAAAGGAGAATATGAAGGGCTTTTTGTAGACCGGGAAAGCAACTTAGCCTACGTATTATGCAAAGAATGTAAAGTGGATAGAAAGCAGGCGCAAACTTCCGGTTATATCTTTACAATCGGCGAAAATGGACAATTCCAGCCAAAAGGAGAATTTGCCATTCAGCTCGACGAGCTGAAAGAATTCGACCCCAAAATCAAGAAAACATTTAAACCATCTGCCTTGGCAAAAAAAGCGGATAGTAAAGAATGGTATATATTATCCTCTGTAGACAAAGTTCTTGTCGTGACCGACGAGAATTTTCATGTAAAATCACTGAATTCCTTAGATCCGAAAATGTTCCCACAGCCTGAGGGTATCAATTTTGATTCCAAATTCAATCTCTATATCAGTAGTGAAGCCGGTAATCAGGATAAAGGGCTCATTTATAAATTTGAAAAACAATAGGCATGCAAAAGGTCGTCCCTTTCTTTCTCATTTTTCTTGCTAGTCATGGTTATGCACAACAAAAGCACAAACCGTCCGTAGTACATCAGGATAAAGCAATAGCTCCTATTCTTATCAAGGATAGCATAACGGTCATTGCGAATGCAAAATATGGCAAAGCGAGCCGGTTTAAAAAGTTCTTTTTGGGAGAAAACTACCGTAAAGAATGGGCGGCAAAGACCGCTTTGCCCTTGCTCCAGCTCTCTCAGCTGAACGGCGGATTAAGTCCTGTCAAACAGGGCGGTGGGATGCAATCTGTATCTTTACGGCTAACAGATCCCACAGGTAGAGAATGGGCTTTAAGGTCGGTCAATAAAAGGACAGAATCACTGATCCCCGAAGAATTACACGGCACCTTCGTCCAGGATGTCCTGGATGATGCGACAAGTGCGCAACATCCCTATTCTGCCTTAATGATCCCAGCTCTCGCAAATGCGGTAAACGTCCCACATGCACACCCCATCATCGGGGTTGTTGCCCAAGACAGCATATTAGGCGAATATGCCCCACTGTTTGAGCATACAGTGGCCCTATTGGAAGAGCGCGAACCACTTGGAGACTCAGATAATAGCCCCAAGGCTGTACGAAAGCTGCAAGAAGATAATGATGATAATTTTAAACCCAAGGCTTATCTAAGGGCCCGAATGCTGGACGTACTGGTAAGTGATTGGGACAGACATGAAGATCAATGGCGATGGTACAATGAAAATCAGGACAGTACAGATCGCGATAAGGATTATATTCCTATTCCCCGTGACCGGGATCAGGCATTGCGTGTCACACAAGGTTTTCTGATGAAAGATATTTATCAGCAGTTTGTGAACCCCGTTATGCAGGGTTTTACAATGGGAATTCCTAATATCCGCTATTCGTTATTCAAATCACGGTTCTTAAATGCTCACCCCAGCAACCAACTATCCCATAAGGAATGGACCAAAGAGGTATCACAATTTGTCGCCCGTCTTACAGATTCCGTGTTATGGGAATCGGTTCATAGCCTTCCCCAGTCATCGATTGCTATTCGTGGTGAACAAATTTTCAAGACACTTCAGAGCCGCCGTGATGCGATGCCTGCAGCAATGGAAGAATACTACCATTTTATCAATAACATTGTCGATATTCATTTAAGCGACAAAAATGAAAAGGTTGAAATAACCAGCACAAAAAATAAAAGCTTAAACATTAAGGTTTTAAAAATCAATAAAGATGGTAAAGTCACCAAAACATTGATGGACAAAACCTATAAAGATGACCTGACAAAAGAAATTCGTCTTTATTTATCCGAAGGTAAAGATTCTGTTGTGATCAATAATGCAAGCTCTCCCATAAAGCTTCGAATTATAGGGGACAGCATTCCAAAAACGTATGTGATCAGCCAAAGCAAATCCAAAATCAGGCTGTATGAAAACACCAAAGGATCAACATTCTTGGGAAACGCTAATAGGATAAAACTTCATTATGGCCGGGATAGTTTAAATACGCAATTTGTGCCGGTAAACCTTTATAACTCTTGGCTTCCATTGCTTACTGCCGGCTATAATGCCGATGACGGCTTCTCGCTCGGTCTTGGTGCCGCCTACACCCATCAGCGCGGATTTAGAAAAACACCATTTACATATAAGCAGCAGCTCACCGTTGCAACGGCTTTTCGGACCGGGGCATATAAAATCCATTATAGAGGAGAATGGACAGCTATTGTCGGTAATGCCGATCTTGTTGTCGACGCGTTGGCGAAAGCCCCTGACAACACCCAGAATTTCTTTGGCGTGGGGAATAACTCGCTCTTTCTGAAGGAACAATATGGTGCAAAATATTATAGGAGTAGGTTTAATATTTTCAATATCAATCCGCAGTTAAGATGGAAGCCTTCATCCACCTTAAACTTAGCAGTAGGTCCACATATTCAATTTTATCACTTAGATCCTGTTGAAAATGAGGATCGATTTATTCTAAATCCTCAGGCATTGCATTCATACGATAGTCTTTCGATAACCAAAGACAAAGCTTTTGCGGGCATCAATGCATTTTTGACACAGGACTCCCGTAATCGCAAGATCAATCCGAGCAAGGGACTATTTATCGAAGCCGCTTTAAATTCCTATTTTGGACTCAATCAGTATTCAAAAAATTCCGCACAGTTAAGTGCAGCAATGACCGGCTATTTTAGTGCGTTTAATGAGGGCATTATATTCGCCAATAGAATAGGGGGCGGAACAGTCGTCGGTAATCCTACGTTTTATCAATATCTATTTCTAGGCGGCCATGAAAATCTCAGAGGATTCCGTCAATATCGTTTCGCCGGCCAGCAGATGATCTATAATAACATCGAAGCACGCGTTAAAGTGCATGATGTCAAAAGCTATGTCCTTCCAGGTGAATTCGGACTCATGGGGATGTACGATATCGGGAAGGTGTGGGCCAAAGGTTATAACAACGACAAGTTTCATCAGGGGGTAGGCGGCGGAGTTTACTATATCGTAGCCAATGCGCTTCCTTTACATGTTGTCATGACAAAATCCAACGAAGGCTGGTATCCCTACTTCAGTACCGGTTTCCGCTTCTAAAATTTTCGATCCATGGAAATAAAGAAAGTACAACTCAGCACGACAAAAAGTGCCAATACGTATACAAAAAATAGACTTGACTTTGAACCATTCTTCAAATACCTGGAGTCATTTATAGAAAATGGCACTCCATCGGATGATATGATTCCTTTATTTGCATTGGAACGAATTAAAGAAATAGAGCATGTGAATGGTAAACTCTGCAAACATAATCTCAATGCATATAAGGATATCCTTCAATTAATTTATAGTCTCTCCGTATCGCTGATTGACACCGATCCAAAAAAATACTGGGCATTAACGACACCACTAGCGGAAGAAGCCTTCTATGGAACGGAAGCTTTTTTTGACCTATGTGGAACGAAATTCGCGGAACAGGAAATTCAAGGCAAAATGCGCGCTGGAAGTCTCCTAACAAACCAAGAAAAATTATTCTATACACTGATCTTCGAACGATTATATGGTTTTTCATCCAATGAGCATATCAGCATTGTCTATCATCAACTCGATGATCAGGGCAAAATCATCGATTACTATGATTTAGACATCGACTGCAAATTTGTTGAGATCAAAGCGAAGAAAACTTTGCCCGCTATTGATATTGGACGTCTGTCGGAAAATCCCAGTGATTCGCTATTCGACTGGAATACGGTCATTAGCACCGTCAAACTGGAAGATTTCGAATTATCGGGATTTAGCATAGTGACCTTCAGGAAGACCAGTACTGAACATACCTTACAGAGAATCCAATCTATTCTATTGGATCTTCCGACATACAACTATCATCTTTTCTTATCAGATTTAGAGAAAATCATGACGCCGATATTAAAAGGTGCTGATACTGTTTTTAGCCTATTTCCATTGTTTCAGTTAAATGGAGTGCCTTTTTTTGATTATACCATCACCAATAAAAGCATCCTGATCTCCGAAGCCTACACCACAAATAATTCCTTCAGGATCAATGCCGAACTTGCAGGCTACCTCAAACATCCGCATGTGATCTTTTATAATAATAATGCGATGAATGGCATCCGGAACACAAAGTCCATTTTCGACGAGCAGATTAGCAAATCTGGGGTAAAAGCCTATTTGTGTATCCCACTGATTCATAACCATTCCCTTTCGGGTATATTGGAAATATACAGCCGTGAAGAGGATCAGCTCGAAAATGAGACCATGCAGGCCCTAGGCGCCTTAGTTCCTATCTTATCACAACTATCGCAGGATATCACCCTTGAATTTAAAAAACGTATTGACGATATTATCATAAACCGCTTTACGACCATACAGCCCTCCGTTCAGTGGAAATTTAACCATGTCGCTGCTCAGTACATCCAGGAACTAGAAAATGACAGTCCAGACGCACATATCAAAGCGGTCGTATTTGAAGAGGTCTACCCACTTTATGGCGCTGTTGACGTCAAAGATTCCACGATCATACGAAATGCTTCTATTTTAAAGGATTTTAGCTTTAAGATCAAACAGCTCGCAATGCTTATTGATGAACTGTCTCTGGATGGAAAGCACAAGTTAATTATGACTTTTTCAAGCCGTGTCGACCAGATTACGGAATCTCTTGACCATATTTCTTTTGATGAATCAATGGTGAAGATCATCGATTTTTTCAGAAAAGATGTACAGCCATTTTTGGAAGAAGCCAGAAGGCAATTCCCGACGAAAATAGAGGTCATTGAACATTATGCAAGACATTTTTTCACCAATCGCGATACAGGTGAATTCTATCGGAATGAATTTGAAACTTCTTTACGCCAAACCAACCAGGTTATCAGCAGGGAACTCGATCATTTCAACAGTTTTATTCAAGGGAATTATCCGTCTTATTTTCAAAAATTTAGAACTGATGGCATTGAATATGATATATACATCGGTGAATCCATTACTCCGCAAAACCCATTCAGCTACGAATTTATTAACGTTTTTAGACGTCAGCAGATTATTTCGATGGCTAGAATTGCTTTAAAAACTTATCATCTAAAAGACATCCTACCGCTCGCTTTGGAGACAACTCAGCTGATCTTTATTAATCCTCATAGCATTGATATCAGCTTTCGGGAAGATGAACGTCGGTTTGATGTAGAGGGATCGCTCAACATCCGTTATGAAATAATCAAAAAAAGAATAGATAAAATACGTATAAAACGAACCAAAGAACGGCTTACACAAGTCAATAAAATAGCTATTGTTTATTTATCGGATGAAATCTTAGAGGATCTCATGTTAAGTATACAAGCAATCTACGACATGGGCATCATTGAACAGACCATAGAACATCTAAAATTGGAGGATGTGCAGGGAATCGCTGGTTTAAAAGCAATTCGTCTTTCGGTGAATCTAAACTATCGGGATTTCTCCTAACTTTGTTCTACAAAGGGAAATTCGTCCTGATTGATGATGCTCTGTCAGTGGCTGTCAATTGGGAGCGTTTAACATAATTATTTTTAAAAAAATTATCATGATTACTGATGCCAACTATTTTTATCTGAGTGATCTGCTGGGCACCTTATTTTTTGCTATATCGGGAACCCTCTCAGCAAAACGCAAGGATATTGATATTTTTGGAGCTGCCTTTCTAGGCTTTGTGACCGCCATTGGTGGAGGATCAATGCGGGATGTATTTTTAAATCTACGGCCCGTGTGGGTCAATGACAGCAATTATCTCATTGCTATTTTCCTAGGAATTCTAATCGCCATTATCTTCAATAAACAATTGTACGGTTATTATCGTACCTTGACGCTTTTTGATGCCATAGGAATTAGCTTTTTTACTATCTTGGGCGTACAAAAATCGCTCAACTACGAAAGTAATACCTATGCAGCCATTATCTTTGGGATGTTCACAGCTGTATGTGGCGGTATGACACGCGATGTCCTGCTAAATGAAACACCGCTAATCTTTAAAAAAGAAGTATATGCTACAGCCTGTCTGGGTGGTGGTCTCATTTATATATTCCTTGTGCATCTTGATCTCGACCTTTCTTGGGCGGCCTTTATTGGAGCCGCAGTTGTATTTTTGATTCGGATGACGGCCGTTAAATATCGGTTATATCTTCCGCGCCTGGACTAAATAGAATAAGCTATATCGGTTTTAGTTTCTCCTCGACAAGGCTAATACCTTAGATAATTTAGTTCGTTTTTGAGACCAGGACGAAGAAAAGTCACAAGCAAAAGAAAAAGCGTTAGTTTGGACTAACGCTTTTTCTTTTGTTGGGGGAATTTCATTTTATAACCTACGCGAATATTTCCTTTCGCAATGGCGTCTAATCTCCCTTTTAACATTGTTTTCTTCAAAGCACTCAATTTGTCGGTAAACAATTTCCCTTCAATATGATCGTATTCGTGCTGTACCACACGGGCAGCCAGACCTGTTAGATCCACTTCGTGTTCTTCAAAGTTTTCATCCAAGTAATTGATGCGGATATTTCTGTGACGCAATACGTCCTCATTAATATCTGGTATACTTAAACATCCTTCCCCAAAAGCCCATTTTTCACCAGACTCTTCAACCATGATCGGGTTAATGAATACTTTTTTAAAAGATTTGAGCATCTCTTTATTTTCTTCATCATCTTCTGCAAATGGTGTTGCATCGATAACGAACATACGTATAGGTAAACCTACCTGCGGAGCCGCCAATCCAACACCATGCGCTGCATACATGGTATCGAACATATCATCAATCAATTTCTTTAAATCTGGATAGTCTTCATCTATTTCATCAGCAACCTTTCTTAATACGGGGTCGCCATACGCCACTATCGGAAGTTTCATATGTAAATAATTATTTATAAGTGCCGATACTCCTTGCTATATATGAGTCCGCTGCACACTGTTTACTTTTAAAGGTTGTCACGTATCGATTGTTAATTGTATGCACAATTTCTTTTGAGATCATATGAGGCTAATTTGTGCCTCTGCATTATGGTGCGTATTAACAAGTAGAATCCACAACAAGATTTCATTCTTCGGTACAAAGGTACGGATTATTATTAAAAGTGAATATTTCGTCAAAAGTTCGATAAAAGTTACTTTTGCTTTATGGATCCATCCTTTCTAAATTTAGCAACACAGTTCAAGCTTCGGCTAGAGCAGGCTTTAGAGACTTCATTGAAGCTCCAGCGACTTGATGGATTTCTACAAATTATCCCAACGGAATTAACAAGTTTAATCTTATTGTATCCTCACAATAAATCCGTTAGACATCAGACTTCCACACCGTGTATTCATATCGATGAAGACCAGTTAGTAGCGAAGTTTGACTTAATTGTCAGACGTATTGTTTCCAAAACAAAAAATGACAGACGTGTTTACGCACGAAACACTGTAGTTGCCCGGATAGACAAAAAAACTAGCTTGCAGTTCCTCGTGGAACATCATCTACAGACAGCTCTGCCAGGCAAATACCGCTATGGACTCTATGAGCAGGGTGAACTTGTTGCCGTCGCTATATTCTCCGGAGGACGGCGTATGCTGGATAGAGAGGAAGATTATCGCTCATTTGAGTTATTACGATTTTGCAACAAATCAGGCTTTAACGTTATCGGCGGATTAAGTAAGCTAATTAAAGCTTTTCGTCAGGATTTCTCACCAGGAGATATTATGACCTTTACCGATCGCGATTGGAGCCAGCACTCTTCTTTAGAAAAAATTGGGTTTGTTGCGAAAGAAATAACAGCACCGATCAACTTTTGGATTGTAGGAACAACACGGTATGCCTATCGAAACACTGCGGAATTAAACACCCTCGTGGACCAGTTTCCCAGTGGCTTTCCAAAGCAAAATATGGGCAGTATCAAGATGATTTTATATATAAAATAAGGTAAATTGTGTATATTGTACACTGTAAGAGTTTGAAAAATAAATAATCAAAAATAATAACGTTATGAAGAGAAAACTTCGCATGGGTATGGTCGGAGGCGGAAATGATGCCTTTATCGGAGCTGTACACCGTATTGCCGCTTTTATGGATGGCAAGATTGAACTGGTTTGTGGTGCATTTAGTATTGATCCGCAGATTTCAAAACAATCTGGAGAAGACCTATTTGTAGCTCCTGAGCGTGTCTATCTAAACTATGAAGAGATGGTCGAAAAAGAATCTCTGCTTCCTGAAGGAGAGCGCATGGATTTTGTGACGATCGTAACCCCTAACTTTTTACATTTTGCTCCAGCTAAGTTGGCAATGGAAAAGGGTTTTGATGTTGTTGTTGAAAAACCAATGACTGTATCTGTTGAAGAAGCAAAAGAATTGCAAGAAACTGTGGAACGTACAGGCCGCACCTTGTGCCTTACCCATACATATTCAGGCTATCCAATGGTCAAACAAGCCAAAGCAATGATCAAAGAAGGTCATTTCGGCAAGATCAGAAAGATTGTTGTTGAATATCCACAGGGATGGTTGAGTCGTTTAACAGAACGTGAAGGCAATGCCGGAGCGGCTTGGCGTGCAGATCCAAAACGTTCAGGGAAATCTTTGGTTATGGGTGATATTGGTACACATGCGGCTCATTTAGCGGAGTATGTATCGGGATTGAAGATTGAAGAACTATGTGCTGATCTAACGACATTTGTTGAAGGTCGTCTATTGGACGATGACGGTTCAGTACTTTTGCGTTTCGAAAATGGCGCAAAAGGTGTATTGATGGCATCACAGATTTCAGCCGGAGAGGAAAATGCTGTCCGTATCCGTATCTACGGTGAAAAAGGTGGGTTAGAATGGGCCAACGAAGATCCGAACAATCTAATCATCAAAATGCTCGACCAACCCCGTCAGCTTTACCGCACAGGAAATGCATATGCTGCACCGTATACGTTGAGTTCTTTTGCAACGCATAATACCCGTGTACCTGCAGGTCACCCAGAAGGTTTATTAGAATCATTTGCAAATATCTATCGTAATTTTGCAGCGACAGTGACGGCAAAACGTGAAGGAAAGACTCCAACAGCGGAACAACTGGATTTTCCAACTGTTTATGATGGAGTAAGAGGTATGGCCTTCATTGATACTGTTGTAAAAAATAACGAAGGAACAGAAAAATGGACTAAATTTGTTCTGTGATAGACAGATTAAATCCTATACTTTCTCTTTTGGAGCAGCAGGCTGTTCCAAAAGAGAAAGTTATTGTAATCCTAGGGCCCACAGCCTCGGGAAAGACCAAATTAGCTGTACAGCTGGCCCAACAAATTAACGCTGAAATTATCAGTGCAGATTCTCGTCAGATCTACCGGAGAATGGACATCGGCACGGGAAAAGACCTATCTGAATACCAAGATATTCCCTATCACCTTATCGACATCCATGAACCGGGGGAACGTTATCATCTCGGAAACTTTATAGCAGATTTTCACCAAGCCCAACAATCAATCGCAGCAAAGGGAAAACATACCATCCTTTGTGGTGGCACGGGCCTATATATCCAAAGTGTTATCCAACAAAATCCATATGCCTTAGTCCCCTCGATAGAAGGACTGAAAGAGTCTTTGCTTGAGTATTCAGAAGCTGAGCTATTAAAACGTCTTCAGGAATATACACCCCCAGCAAATTTTCAAATAGATCTCTCCACCAAAAAGCGTATGATCCGAGCAATAGAAATACTCGCATTTTTAAAGCTTTATCCCGATCACCTCGGTCCGCAACGGACGATCGACAGTATCGTTATCGGACTAAATCCGCCCTTGGAAACTAGACGCGCGCACATTAGCCAAAGACTAAAACAACGGTTGAAAGGAGGCTTTCTAGAGGAAGTGGAGAAACTATTGGCCGAAGGCATCACACACGAGCAACTGCAATATTATGGTCTGGAATATAAGTATGCCTCACTACATCTGCTAGGGCAGCTGGATTACCCCGCCTTCATCACAAAATTGGAAACAGAAATACACCGCTATGCAAAACGGCAAATGACTTATTTCCGTAAAATGGAAAAAGATGGGATAATAATCCATTGGGTTTAAAAGCGCGCAAAATAGAGTCCGTATAAAACAAAAAAGGGCTAGTATCACTACTAACCCTTTTCGTTAATCTTTTTCTATTATAACTTGATTTCTTCATCCTTCGCATTGAAGAAATGGAATTCAGTTAGGTAATATGACGTCATTGGATTTACTTTAATCCATTTTCCGTACTTCATGAACCATTTCATTCTTTTAGAAATCAAACCAGACTTAATGTAGGCGTCTATGTAAGGGTGAACACATAAGGTCACCTTTTTTTCGTTTTGTTCTTGAAGAATAAATTTCAAATTATTTTCAATATCATCCATCACGACAATACTGGATCGGATTTCACCTGTACCATCACAAGCCGGACATTTTTCGTTTGTGACAATATTCATTTCGGGTCTTACGCGCTGACGTGTAATTTGAACCAATCCAAATTTACTTGGTGGTAAAATCGTATGTCTCGCTCTGTCAGACACCATACATTCTTTTAAGAACGTATACAACTCTTTTCGGTGATTAGGCTTATGCATATCGATAAAATCGATGACTACAATTCCGCCCATATCACGCAAACGCAGCTGTCGCGCAATTTCTTTTGCTGCTTCCATATTGACCAGCAATGCATTATCTTCCTGATTCTCCTTGTTGGCAGAACGGTTACCACTATTGACATCAATGACATGCAGGGCTTCGGTATGCTCAATTACGAGATATGCGCCACCCGGCAATGTTACAGTTTTGCCAAAAGCTGCCTTGATTTGCTTTTCAACTCCAAAATGATCGAAAATTGGCTCTTTATGTTTATAAAGCTTGACAATTTTCTCCAAATCTGGAGATATATCGTGTATATATGATTTTGTTTCTTCGAAGATCGAAGGATCATTAACATAAATATGTGAAAACTCGTCTGTCAAAATATCCCGTAGAATAGTGGATGCACGATCCATTTCGCCAAGAACCTTTTGAGGCGGTTCAGCATTACGAAGACGTTTGGTAAATAGCTCCCATTTTGAGATCAGGTCCAATAAGTCACGTTGTAGTTCTTCAACGCCTTTACCCTCGGAAACTGTACGAATGATAACGCCAAAATTAGCTGGCTTAATTCCTTCGACAATCTTCTTTAGGCGGTTGCGTTCGTTACTACCTTTGATACGTTTGGAAATGGAAACAGTACTTGAGAAAGGTACCAAAACGACAAAACGACCTGCTATTGAAAGGTCTGAGCTCAGACGAGGTCCTTTTGTTGAAATGGGTTCTTTGGCGATTTGTACTGGCACGAGCATATTTTTGCTCAAGACATCAGAGATCTTACCAGCTTTATCGATATCCTTTTCAAGTTTTAAACTATTGAGCAGTTTCTCTTGATAACTGCCATTCTTCACTATACGCGTAAGTTTCAGCAAAGATTGAACTTGAGGACCTAAATCTAAATAATGTAGAAAAGCATCCTTTTCGTAGCCTACATCTACGAAAGCTGCATTAAGCCCTGGCATAATTCGCTTAATACGTCCGAGATAAATGTCTCCAACGGCGAAGTTATTATTTGCGGGCTCGCGGTTAAGTTCAACAAGCTGCTTATCTTGTAGTAAAGCAATAGTTACCCCTTTATCAGGAGTTGAATCGATAATTAATTCCTTTACCAAAAGCTACTCATTTTTGATACCTATGCAATATCCTATCGCAATCTTTGGTATCCGATTAAACATTTAAAGAACGTTGTTACGAAAAAAACAATCTACACACCCTTCACAGACATGTAGATCGTTTCGTAAAGCTATCTCAGCAAAATGGGCCAAGATGTTTAAAAGCTCATCACAAGACTATTTTTTCTTGTGTCTATTTTTTCTTAAACGTTTTTTACGTTTGTGAGTAGCCATCTTGTGTCTTTTTCTTTTTTTTCCGCTTGGCATAGCTAAATTTTTTAATGATTATAAAATAATAAATTAATTACTTGCTCAATTCCGCAATCTTTCGATCAATGAATTGTGATAGGGAAGGATCAGCTGCCAGCTCCTTACTTTTTTGAAAAGCAGTCACGGCCTCTTTTTTCATCCCAATATTTTCATAGCCTGTGGCTAAGTAAAAGTATGACTCAGCATCGGGTTTTTGATCGATAACGGTCTTAAAACGCTCGATGGCCTTGTCAAACTGACGGGATTGTAATGAAAACAACCCCAAAGTTTTGTTTGCTTCTAAGTTTTTAGGATCAGCAGCAACGACTTCTCGCAATAAGGCAATACCTGCCATGGGATTGTTCGTTCCTGATACCATTGCGGCACCTAATCCTGTTTTTGCATCCAAACTACCTGTATTCGCTTTCAACGCTGCCTCGTATGCATGAATTGCATTTTGATTTAACGCCTGGGCTAAAGTAGAATCCTGCAAATTTGTATAAGCAGCACGATAAGCATTACCTGCTTTCAACCAATATTCAAATTTTGGGGAAACCTTTGCCATTTCCTCATAGACGAAAGCCTGAGGGGCTGGTTTTGCGACATCGTCCCACTTATCTGCCAACTGTTGCAACAGCTTTATCTTATCCTCTCCAGAAGCTTTTGCAACTTGGCCCTCAATATCGGAAATTTCTTTGACTAAACTAGCATCTAAACCTTGTTTTGTCATCGAAGATATATTTTCCAAATTTACTTCATTGGAAGGCTTCGATTCAGATGCTGCAGCAGTTTGTTTTTCTTTGTTCACCAAACCTTTAATAGGCTGCGCCAAGAGCACAGCAACCAAGGCTACTACTGATCCTATTACTATTATCTGTTTGGTTTTTGCCATGTTAATCTATTTTAAAGATTATTTATTGCCATTCTTTACTTTCTCTACGAAAATTTTAGCTGGCTTGAAACTAGGAACAAAGTGTTCAGGGATAATGATTGCTGTATTTTTTGAAATGTTTCTTGCAGTCTTCTCAGCTCTTTTTTTGACTACGAAGCTACCAAAACCTCTTACATATACATTTTCTCCTCCGATCATTGCGTTTTTGACAACTTTAAAGAACGCCTCTACGGTTTCTTGAACATCTACCTTCTCTAAGCCAGTTTTGGTAGAGATCTCTGCAATAATTTCTGCTTTAGTCATATCTATTTTACTGTAATTATTTATTTTTCAACCCTTAAGCCAACTAATGTTTGGGGATGCAAAAGTATTGTTTTAAAATGAGTAATGGAAATTATTTAAATACTTTTTTGATAAATAAGCTTCCAAAAGCCAAACATTTACAATCAATTAACGAGACATTACATCAGACCCATCTTTAAATTAACCTCAAAAATAAAAACAATTATCTAATTTACAACATGTTGCCTCATGAGATGTCATATAAAAATCAATATATGCCAATTGCATGACTTAGTCGGTCCAAATCTGCTTCCGTATGATGCGCATTCACCACAACCCGATTCAATAAGGGGTCTGTAGCAAGCGGATAAGGAAAACTTGACACCAATATTCCAGCATCCATCAGTCTGGCATAAAGGTTCGGGTCCGTTGAAGAAAAAACAGGAAAATTAGAAACAGTATTTAATTGCGACGCTATACGCTCCCGGAAGTAACTTATATTATGTTGCAACTTTTGGAATTGCTCCAGATAAATCTGCTCGCCATAAACAAATGCATACACGCTCGCCGGTGAGCTTGGAGAAGCGCCGATATAAAAGTTGGATCGCTTAAGAGACTTGATCCGCGGCTCGTCCGCCAAGATCAAACCCGCATCTGTCGCTAGACCTTTCGCCAAGGAGGCAACGACAATTAATTCAATATTGGACACGTGAAAATTGCTTCTATCGAATGAAATACCGTTCTTACGGGTAACACCAATTCCATGCGAATCGTCCAGAAGCAATACAATCTTCTTGTTTGGATCAATATGGCTAAATACCGTAAAGTCATAAGCCTCCGGCTTCATATTATCCAGGCTGTTGCTAACGATGATAAATGAAGTCTGCGGCGATTGATTGATATAAGCGACAGTAGCAGTAGCCCAGTCAACAAAACTTCCTGTTGCCGCGGGTTTTTCGTCTAACCACAAAGACGGATGACAGGATGGGGCATGCAGGACTTCTCCTTCTGTAGCCAATGTCCTGACAAGAAATTGAGCCGCCAAATATCCGCTGGAAAGCAATAGGCTTGCTTCAAAACCAAAACGTTTTGCCGCATAGTCCTCTGCCTGATCAAATATGCCCTGTTGCACATTATTATTTCGTGATGTGCCATTATTTATACCATATCGTTGTATACCCGCTATGAAAATAGAGGTATATGCTAGATTGGTTGCCAGCCCGAGATAGGATGTCCCACCGAAAAAGAGATATTCTCTATCTGCAGTCGTAATAAAACGGCCTGTTGGTTGTTCTAAACGCGTAAAATTATTCATCTATGTATTGCCGATTCATTTAATTAGCGGGTCAGTACTTCGGGGTTGGCTATATGTTGTGGGGCGCCTTCGAAAAAGGCGACAATATTCTCAAAGGCAAGTCTAAATAATTGTTCATAACCATTTTTCTCTACATAGCCAATGTGTGGCGTACAAAGCACATTTGGCAGCTGCAATAATGGATAGTTAGGGTCAAAAATTGGTTCGGACTCATAGACATCTACCGCAGCCATCCCCGGAACACCTGTTTCGAGTGCCGTCAATAGTGCACCCTCTTCGACTAATTCAGCACGAGAAGTGTTGACAAAAAGTGCCGTCGGCTTCATCGACCGGAGATCTTCGAGCTTTACGATACCTCGTGTCGCAGGTACCAACCTGAGGTGTAGAGTTACCACATCTGAAAAATGAAAAAAATCGGATTTACTGGCTGCAGCCAAAAAGCCATCTTTCACAGCTTGCTCGCGTGAATTTTCGCTTCCCCAAACAATTACTTGGGCACCAAAAGCCTTAGCAAACTGCGCTATTCGCTTCCCTATTTTCCCATAACTCCATACCCCTATTGTTTTGCCAGAGACACATTCTCCTATGTTTGTTTGCCACAAACCTTTCTTCATATCACAAAGCGCCTGAGGCAAACCACGAAGGGCATTCATAATCAAAAGCCAAGTCAATTCAGCTGGAGCAATGGGAGAGCCCATACTTTCGGCAACAGCCACGTGGAAGCGACTACAAACCGCCAAATCTAAATGGTTTGAAATTTTGCCCGTCTGGCTAATTAGCTTTAGCTTGGGAAGCTGAGACAGCAGGCTTTCTGTGATTTTTGTACGCTCTCTGATGAGCACCAATGCATCCGTATCACTTAATTTTTCAGCCAGTAAAGCCGGATCTGAATAGGACTGTTTCAATATTTGGACATCATGACCATCAAGAATTTTGAAACAGTCCAACTTTCGGACAGCATCCTGATAGTCATCTAAAATGGTTATTCGCATTTTTTCTGACTTAATTTTAAACTCTTATTTCAATATCAAATTAAAATAAACTGTCTCTTATATCCAATATAACTGCATAGTATATAAAAGCAATCTATTACGCTTCACTGGAGAACTTATTTTAGAGGAAATTTTGTTTTCCGACATCAATTTACAGCATAAAGTTGGAATCCTGCAATTCGTCATGATATTTTGACATTCCATCCACTCTTTTTCGCAGGAGCGCTTACTTCAATTCATCTTTGAAAAAAAATAAAGAAAAATGAAGCTGCTATTAACCTTACTATGTTTAAGTATAACCGTCGTATCCGCACAGTCTATCCTAAAAGGGAAAGTGCTCGGCAAAAACGGCAAGCCTATTTATTTAGCCAATGTTTATATTGAAGGAACCTACGATGGCGGCACCACGGATTCGCTTGGTAACTTCATTTTTGAAACCAATGAACAGGGGGCTAAAATCATAAAAGCGTCCGTTGTGGGTCTACCAACCTATAGCAAGCCTATCCAGCTACCCCAGAAAGAATTGCTGATTATTCACATGCAAGAAAGTGAGAATCGACTACAGGAAGTCACAATCCAAGCAGGTGTTCTACAAGCCAATAGCTCCGGAAAAAACACGGTAATGAGCCCATTGGACATTGTCACCACGGCAGGAAGCATGGGCAATATCATCAGTGCGTTAGCGACGTTGCCCGGTGCACAGGTCGCCGGAGAAAATGGTCGCTTGATGGTTCACGGTGGGGATGCCTCCGAAACACAGACTTATATCAATGGAATCAGAGTTGCTCAACCCTATACCGCCACACCCAATGAGGTGCCTGTCCGGGGCCGATTTTCTCCTATGTTATTTAAGGGAGTGAATTTTTCTACAGGGGGTTATTCAGCAGAATTTGGTAATGCGCTATCCAGTATTTTAGCGCTAAACACCGAAAATAAGATTGAACAGCCAAAAACGGAGCTTTCATTATCTTCCGTCGGATTGGGTTTGGGACACACTCTACAATGGGGGAAAAACTCGTTGACATTTAACAGTAGCTACACAAACTTAAAACCTTATTCAAAAATAATTACACCCGACATTAAATGGACAAAACCTTATGAAAATGCTTCTGGAGAAATGATCTATCGTCATCAGTTCAAAGAAGGTTTCCTAAATATCTATGGCGCCTACAATTTTGAAGATATGGGGCTTTATCAAGCTGACATCAACTATGAACAGCCTGTCCCATTGAAAAAGAAATCCAACAATTCATATGCTAATATTACCTATAGTCAGAATCTGGGAAACCGGTGGACGTTCAATTCTGGTATCGGTCTAGGCTATCTCACCGATAAGCTGCATTATGACGATATTTTCCTGCCCAACGAAGAAAAGAGTCTTCACATAAAGGGGGTACTGAGCAAAATCTGGAATAATAAAATTAAAAGTATCGGGGGCATAGAATATTTTGACAATAATTATCAAGAAGAATACCAGCGTCAAAACCTTGACTACAACTATGGGTACCATAGTAAGATGACCTCTTTGTTTACTGAAACCACTTTCGGTATCCTACCAAACCTAATCGGAAAAATCGGATTACGGGAAACTTCATCCAATCTTCAGAAAAAGAATACGCTGGAACCGAGGGCCTCTTTGGGATACGCATTGAATAAATATACCCAGCTCTCCATTGCCTATGGCTCATTTCATCAACAAGCTGCTACTCCAGTATTAAAATATGCCCCAAAGCTTGACTGGCTGGAGGCCAACCACTACATCGCCAATTATTTCTATGAACGGGCGGGCCATCTACTTCGCATAGAAGCGTACCACAAAGAATACAGCAACTTGGTTAAATACAATAGTATGACACCAAGGTACGATAGCCAATACGACAATACCGGAAACGGTAAGGTAAAAGGCTTTGACCTATTTTATAAAAATACCAGCAGCATCAAAAATCTCCAGTACTGGATTTCATATTCGTATACCGATAGCAAGAGAAATGAAGCTAATTATCCTGCCACGGTTACTCCTCCATACGTGTATAAACACAGTATTTACCTTGTTGGAAAGTACTGGTTTGCTAGCCTTCGCTCACAGCTCAGTCTGACAAATTCCTTTGTATCCGGCAGAAATTACAATGATCCTAACCAAACGGTTTTCATGAATGGACGAACAAAAGGTTATAATAATCTTTCCATGAGCTGGTCGTTTCTCTACAGCCAGCAAAAAATTATCCATTTCTCCGTCAGCAATGTTCTTGGTGCCGCTCCAATTTATGGATATCAGTATGCAGACCGACCAAATTCACAGGGAATATATGACCGTAGACCCATCGTTCCAACAGCAAAGCGTTTTGTCTTTTTAGGCTATTTCTGGACGATCAGCAAAAACGAAAAAGAAAATCAATTGGACAATCTCTAAAACTCAACAACTCATCGCAAAAATATGTCGGTTCATCCAGCATTATTGCTACTTGACAAGACTTATGACGAACTTCATTACTGTTAGATATGCGAGAAATCAGCTACAGCAAACATTAAAATATATTTAATATAAAACGAGAAATCATGAAATCATTTATTATTGCAATCCTCTGCTTACTAAGCAGCACCACATTTGCACAGGGCAATTTTGAAAAAAGTATGGGACAAGCCATGGGATTATGGCAATCAGGAGAGACGCAAAAAGCGGCAGCTCTTTTAGAGCGTATTGCTCAGGTAGAAAAGAACAATTGGATTCCGGCATATTACCAAGCAATGGTGCTAACGACAGCTTCTTTCAGGGAGAAAAACAAAGAAACGCAAGCAAAATATATCCAATCGGCAGAAGAGATTCTGAACACAACAGCTCAGGACAATAATTCAGAATGGCTTGTTTTGCGGGCAATGAACAAAACAGCACTGATGATCACAGATCCTATGACAAAAGCGAAAGAGTTGTCACCTAGCATTATAGGGCTTTATAAAAAGGCGCTAGCAATAGCCCCCAATAATCCCCGGGCTGTATTGGGACTTGCAGAGTTTCAGATGAATGCTAAAAAATATTTCAATCAAGATACCAGCAAAGAATGCGAGGATGTGAAGAAAGCACTATCTTTATTCGATGAAGAAAAAGTTACTGTCCCATTTGGGCCGTCTTGGGGTAAGGATCGGGCAGAACAACTGGTAAAAGAATGCAAATAACACTTTGTGAAAAAAGTACTACTTAAAGCCATATTACAGGCATTACTAGCGAGCTTGGTCGTAAGCATCTATTTCGTGATTGTGGCCAAGTTGCAATATAAAAATACGCCGTGGACTTCAATTGTTCTTCACCCGAACATGTTGAGAGGGCTATTCTATGGCTTTTTTCTTTTCCTGGGCAATGGATACCTATCCAAATGGGCCTCTAATAAGTATCCGAACACAAAGGATTTTGGAAAGAAAATGGTCTTTTTTTATACTGGAAGTATTGTACTATCTATACTTGTAGTGTTTTCTGTTAACATTTTTTTCTCGGATCTATTTACGGTAAAAAACAACGAAAACTTTCTAAAAAGATTTCATGATTTTGTCGGTCAGCAACATATTGCCTATTACTTTCAAATCGCAATTACTTCTCTTTTTATCTCGATGGTTTTCTTTGGTTTCTATTTTTACAAGCGATTTAAAGATTACCAGATCAAAGAGACGCAGCAAGAGAAACAGCAAATAACAGCGCAATTTGAGTCCTTGAAGAATCAATTGGACCCACATTTTTTGTTCAATAGCCTGAATGTACTTAATGGATTAATCGAGGAAAGCCCCAAAAAAGCGAGTATGTTTACGACTGATCTTTCTAAAATTTACCGATATGTGCTGGAACAGAAAGATAAAAGCCTTGTTTCACTACAAGACGAGCTCGCATTTTCAAAAGCTTATTTAAACCTTCTGAGCCTGCGTTTCGAAGACGGCATTCAGATCGATCTAGCTATTAGCGAAGAGCAAAATAAGGGATTTATTTTACCGCTTTCTCTTCAATTGCTGATCGAGAATGTGATTAAACACAACGTTATTTCCCTAAAAAAACCACTTTTTCTGAAGATTTATCGGAATGCTGATTATCTATATGTGGAAAATAATCTTCAGAAAAAGAAAGTACTCCATGGCAACTCAGGAATTGGTTTAAAAAATATTCAGGATCGTTATAAGATATTATCCAGTTTGCCTGTAAACATTCAGGAAAGCGATACTGCATTTTCTGTCGGATTGCCGATTATGGCTGAAATAGTTGCCTAAAAAAATTTGCCCTGAAATAAACATATACGACCGGTCATCAAGGATCGCATTTCAGGAGCTATATCAAGATCATCTCCATAAAAGATGATCAATAAGCATGAAAGATAAACAATGAAAATATTAATTATAGAAGACGAACTCCCTTCGGCAAGATTTCTACAAAGAAAACTGGAGGCCCTCGGTTACAATGTATCTGCCGTACTGCAGACCGTGGAAGAATCCATCGAATGGTTTCTGTCAAATACTGAACCTGATCTGCTATTTATGGACATTCAGCTCGCCGATGGCATTTCATTCGATATCCTTGAGCAGGTAAAACCCAATTCGGCCATCATTTTCACTACAGCATTTGACGAGTACTTATTAAGGGCTTTTAAACAGAATAGCATTGATTATCTGCTGAAACCTATTGAAGATGAAGAATTGGAAAACGCTATCGAAAAGTTTATCCAATATAGACGTCCCAGTCCCCAGTTTGACCTAACGTCTCTTGAAACATTGTTTAAAAATACCGCACAGTCGTATAAAGAACGCTTTACCATCAAAATTGGCCAAAGTCTAAAAGTGATAACAACCCAGCAGATAGAATGCATTTACAGTGAAAACAAAGGTACCTACCTCTACAGCAATGAAAATGGAAACTATCTTTTAGATCAGACATTGGACGCCTTAACACCGCAGCTGTCACCTAAAGATTTTTTTAGAATCAACCGGAGCACAATTGTTCAATTTGACGCCATCAAAAATATTGCGATACACTCCAATGCGCGATTGAAAATATATCTAAAACATTATGAATCGGATGAGCTCATCGTCTCTCGTGAAAAAGTTGCTGCTTTCAAAAATTGGCTTGACAAATAATCGAACTGGGTTGCCAAAAGTTATTCGTCACTAAAGTGGACTTCCCATCAAATGGAGGAAGTAAAAAAGTGGTATTGTTGTGAAAACGCTCCATGGTAATACGAGCTCAAAGAGGAAAGCGAAGCGTGCTACATATTGATTCTGTAGTTTAGCGGAATACTAAAGCGGAGAGAAACCGCAAAGCCTTTCATCGGTCTATAGTCCTTTTTATCATTGATGGAGAATCCATAGCCAAAGTCAAGATCCAGTAAAGTTGCCAAACTGATCCCCAATTTTGGTGTAACGGTATAAGGAGTGACCTCCGCACGTAAAAAGGGCGTTAATACATAGGTCTGAGGATAATAGGTTATCGCAGCCTCGGGAATCACGGCAAACTTCTTTTGCGTCCAAGTAAAGTTAGCTGTTGCATCTGCCCGCAGAATATGATCCCCAATAAAGGGGAAAGCGAAATAAGCTCCTGTTTTTATTATACTGCCTTTCTGGAATTGGTAACTCAAGGTAGGGCCAATTAAATAGTCTTGCGCTTTAACGCTGCAACCAAGTGTCAGTAAAATAAGTGTGCCAAGAAAATATATAGCCCTATTTCGCATCTTGTTTAGTAAATATGAAAATTTAACGGAATATTCACGCCTACTGATACTGTAATTCCATCTATAGGCTTAAAATTTTTCTTCGTGTTATAATCAAATCCGTACCCAACACCCAGGTCAACGATAGAGAAAAGACTCGCACCTATCTTGGGGGTAATTGTATAAGGTGTAAGTTCCGCTTTTACAAAAGGGAAGAGGACAAAATCATTTAAATAATAGGTAAACCCTAGTTCGGGAATGATAGTCGTTTTACCTTCCATCCAGCTGAAATTGGCCCCGGCATCAATTTTCATATATTGAAAATCGTTAGGAGCGAACAAGCCCCAGCCTGAAACTTTCAGAAAATTACCATTTTGATACTGATAACCCACCGAAGGACCCCAGATCCATTTATTATGTTGTTTCCAAGGCTGTTCCTGTGCCATGGAATACGAAACAAATAATGAAAGGATAATAAATAATGACAATGTTCTTAGTTTCATCCAGCTAAATTACAAACTATAATCTATTTTATGGAATACAACAGGTACCCTGTAGAATAGTTTTACTTAAAACAGAAAAAATCCCATTCACATAACTAACCGCGTCACATGAAATCGATAAAAACGACTTTTATGGCCATTTCTAGTGTTTCAGGATCTTAATTCTGATAAATTGGGCTCTATCACTCAAGGAACCATCCTCCCCCCAATAACCGTTGACATGATTGGCAGCAGTATAGATAGATCCATCTTTGCCCCAGAACATCAATTCAGGCTTCCAGGTGGGCATCCACTCTTTAAAACTGATAAAAACCATAGGCGTCACTTTTCCCTGTTTCACGTGGAAGAGCTGTAAGTCACCGGTAGATTCATAGGGATCAGCATGCAGCGTAACCAAGTACTTAAGATCAGGAGAAAAGAGGGGGTAATCTCCACATTCTACAATAAGATGCCCATCCTGTCGATCAAAAAGCCGTACATCAGCACTTTCCCAATAGTTCCCTTCAATAGCAAAAGCATTTAGAAAATCATAATGCCCTTTATAAAAGAAACGAGATTCAAGCTCATTGTCAATGTCCTTATCTGTAAACGTCAGCTTTTTCCCGTTTGTTAAAGGTAGTTCCAAAATCTTCCCATTCTTTGTATAAGACAAAGTGTCCTTTATCAAATAATCTTTTGCTGTCTTTTGAGCAGCCAAAAAGGTCTGTTCATCAATCAATTCCAGATGGAGGTATTGATCCAACGCGTGGCCTTTCTCGTAATATGTTTCCTTGCCGTTTACATTTATGGAAACAATCGAATTCAATTCCTTAGGTGAAATTGTGATTTTGTCCTGTTTGCCCAGCTTAGACTTGGCTACATAGACCTTTTCCCATTGTGTGATATCACCTGTTTCACCGTTAGCTCCTTTATAATCACGTTGAATACGATCCATGATCGCAAACCATTCACCCTCTTCCCCTATAATATCCAATTTGGTCCCATATGGATATTTCCCCAATACAGGCGCATCTTTTGCTGCTCCTTGTCTGAATTCTACTCCAGCACGGTCAACAACGTACATATTTTCCAAAACTTTGGTCTTATCATAATCAATTGGCAAAGGCGGGAATTTAGCAGAACCTACCGAATCTTTTAAAGAAGCTGCCTCAAGCTTGGAAGAATCCGCGACGGCCTTCTCTGACGTCTTCGTACGATTACTACAACTCAAAATACTAAAGCAAACAGCAGCTCCAATAACCGTGTAAAATGATAAAAATATAAGTCTTTTCATAAAGGTCAAGTTAGCCATTCCCATGCCAAAAAAAATACCGGTATTCAGGTATTCTTCGAGAGACAATACTCGCTAGATCATTACAACAAAGGTTGCGACCCTCATTTTTAAGATTAGAAAGAGCTTATACGACGCATTAGTTGCCTCAAGTCCCAATTATAACAAGAAGAATACTAATCTTTTAACCACAGTTTTTTTCCTTTTATCTCTAAACCAGTCTTTCGCTGTTGCAGGATGGTCCACGCGATTGCACAAGCAATCGTAAAGAAACGAAAAAAGTTACTCCATTTATTTCCTACAGCCGTATCTGCAACATCAAAGATCATCCATACGGAGTTCATAAAAATATGCAATGCTATGGGCACCCAAAGATTGAATTTCCATTCTGCGTACAGCCAGGAGAACAGGATAGATCCCAAGAAAGTAATTCCAAAAATTAGGGCCAGCTCCCCTAAATCTTGACTCTGATACAGGTGCAAAAAAGCAAAAATCATCGATGTTGTGAAAATAGCTGGAATGAAGCCCAGCCGGGTATATCGAAAGACTAAACCAAAAAAATATGCGCGGAAGATTATTTCTTCAAAAAAACCTGACGACACACTATTGATTAAGAAAAAATTGGGATCTATATGACGATTAAAGGAAAAATTAAAGGCGTAGCCCAGAAACATGGGTAAAGTCGTTAACATTCCAAAAGAAATTCCTTGTATAAAAGATCGATTCAAACCGAACTTGTCAAGGAGTCCTGTTGGGCCCATTGGCTTTAGCAGCATTGCCCCTAAAAATAGCGGTAAAAGACTGGTTGAATACGTCAGCGCATGTCCCAAGAATCTATTGTGAACACAGTTGGTAATCCTGGATTGGACTGTCGCAAAAAACAAATAGTCTAGGATAAAGTATATTCCGAAGAAAAGAAATAGTACCAGCAGGTTTAAATTTTTGTTGTTCATCTTTTTTGAGCAAAATTATGCTCTAGTAAAAGAGTGAACAAAATTATGTGGTATACTGCATGTTTTAGGGATGATTGACAAGGTTACGAACGAGCTTTCAATAGATAAGATTTAACTGTCCCAACAGCAGACCTCGAGACAAGAGCACAATCTTCCGTACCGGCAAATCGTAATAGCAGTCCTTGAGTGTTTCCTTCCTTTTCAATTATTTTTTCAAGATTGACCAAATAGGATCTGTGGCAGCGGACAACGGTACCCGTATTTAATAATTGATCCAATCGGGCCAAGGTAATTCGCACCATCTGTTTTTCCACTGTATCGTCTTTTCGATAATAGATCATACAATAATTATCCATTGATTTTGCAAAAATAAAATCGTTGCGTAGTAAAGTGAATGTTTGATTCCCGTTGGGAATATTGACCACATTTAAACAGCAATTATCTATTTCCTTAAATTCATGTTGAGCAACTAGGCTGATCTTTTCAGCTGGCGCTAGATTCTTTGTTTCTTGAAGGCGATGCATGTCGATACGGAGCAGAAAATAGATTGATCCTATCGGTACATACAAGGATAAGGTATATAATCCGATGTAGGGTAAGTTACTCCACTGCAACAGCCCATGATTAATCATATAACTATGATAAAAGAAATTCAGAAAACTAGCTAATAGGTAGACAAGGGAAATACGAAGTAGCTCCGCTCCAATTGTCCATTGTTTTTTATACAGAAGGATAGAAACTAAAGTGTAGGCTAACGCGAATATGATTCCATATCCCGACAATAACCAAAATTTATAAGCATTATCAAAATTATATGTCCCAAACGGTTGAAAAACGATGAGGAATAAATAGGATGATAAGCCAAGCAGCAAAGCGTAAGTAAGCGTTTCGCCCATTGACGCGATCCTAGAATTTACACATCCAGGATATTTTCCGATTCGGCTTTTAAATATCATAATTGCATAAATTTAGTATTTTTCCTCAAATCGATAATAGCATATTATGTCAGATTTTTGTAGGGAAGAGGCCTATTTAAAATTTTTTAGCATAAAATTGAAATATATTGAATTTATGATTTAACTTAGAAGATACTTTTTCAAGCACTGTATAGTTCTTCGGGGCTACTGGCGATTGTCATATTATTTAAACCATGTAATTCTTCTTGCTATGCGCTTACATCAACTACTTACTTTCCTTTTCTGCACGGTTTCTGTGCAAGCCATTTATGGCCAACAAAAGCAGGTTTTAATAGAGAATGTTAAACTGATCGACTATAGCAGCCAGACGTTGACACCGCCAAAACATGTTCTCATCAATGGGAACACTATACAGACCGTCAGCGACTTGCCAATTAAAGCGATGGGCAATGATCTAATCAAAATTGACGGCAAAGGTAAAACCTTAATGCCAGGTTTAATTGATGCCCATGTTCATTTGGTATTCGGTGCTTTGACAATGCCACAAATGATGAAAAATGATCTATCCGAGGAGTTTCTTATTAATACAGTGGGTCAGTCAGCACAGCAGATGCTGATGCGGGGCTTTACGAGTGTAAGGGATGTCGGCGGTCCAATATTTCCACTAAAGGCTGCTATTGACAAAGGCAAACTTCTGGGACCGAGAATATGGCCTTCAGGTGCTACAGTGAGCCAGACTGCGGGACATGGCGATTTTCGTACTCCAGAGGAGAAATCACGGCGATTTTTCGGGATTGTCTCTCGTGCAGAACGCTATGGCGCCACATTTATTGCAGATGGACGGGACGAGGTGCTGACTGCAGTAAGAGAGAATCTGAGGTTTGGAGCCAGCCAAATCAAACTCATGGCTGGCGGTGGGACTTCTTCAGCATATGATCCTGTAGATGTCACACAATATACATTAGACGAGATGAAAGCAGCGGTGGAGGCGGCAGAAGACTGGGGCACCTATGTCACTGTGCATGCCTATACACCTAGAGCAATACGAAGAGCTATCGAAGCAGGTGTAAAATGTATAGAACACGGACAGCTGCTCGACGAAGAAACCTTGCAGCTAATTGCGCAAAAAAATATTTGGCTCAGTTTACAGAATCTTATAGAAGATACTCCCGATATGGATCCACAACGTAGAATTAAGCGAAAACCTGTCATCGAAGGTCAGGAAAAAGTATGGCCCATGGCTAAAAAAATAGGTGTGAAGCTAGCCTGGGGCACTGATTTTCTTTTCGAACCTGATCTGAATAAATTACAGAACGAATTTATATTGCGCCTTCAGAAATGGTTTACGAATGCCGAGATCATTAAAATGGTTACCCAAGATAATGGCGAACTCCTGCAGCTTTCGGGATTAAGAAGTCCTTATCCTGGCAAGCTCGGAACAATCGAAGAGGGGGCTTTGGCAGATCTACTTCTCGTTGACGGAGATCCTCTTAAGAATTTAAAACTATTAGCAGATCCAGGTAAAAACTTTTTGCTGATTATTAAAGATGGTCAGATTTATAAAAATAACCTTCAAAAACGTTAACATATCCAACGCTGAATTTATTGTATATCGAAAATATATTTGATCGCAATGATAAAATATATTTTCGACGACATCAGTTAAAACGGGCTATTTTGGCTCTTCAAGGTGAAAAAGGAATCAAACAATTTTTACCATCACAAGATGCAGGCGGTTGCATTACAGTATAATTTATTTGAAGAGTAAACAGCTTTGCATTTAATTGATTAGTTTTGCGTTTAAACGATAAATCAAAGCATTCGGTGGCATTATTATTTAACGACGGACGTCCAGTAGTAAGACTAAGAGCATTTCGGGCTATCGACGATCCCCAAACCTGTGAACGATTCATAGAGGGACACGCTCACGTGTTAACCGCTATAGGCGTAAAGAAAGTAACTTCTTCGAAAAATGACTGGATGTACAATCCCGCCTCATTCGTACTGATCGTCGAATCACTAGATGGCGATAAAGTCTATGGTGGCGTACGTATTCACGTGTCTGGAGGGAGCGAACCACTTCCGATTGAACAGGCTACGGGAGCGATGGATGCTAAAATCTTAGACCTTGTTTATGATTATGCGCAACAGGGGACTGGTGAAGGCTGTGGTCTATGGAACTCTAGGGAAATTGCTGGATATGGCATTGGGAGCATATTTTTAACAAGAGCTGGTGCAGCAATCAGTACACAGGTTGGCATTAAATCGCTGTTTGCTTTATGTGCGCCTTATACAGTGAAATTAGCAGAAAGTGTAGGCTACCGAATTGATACAAGCGTTGGAAATAACGGTACTTTCTATTATCCTAAATTGGATTTATTGGCCACAGTGATGATCATGCGAAATTTAGACACCTTGACAGAAGCCGATCAAGAAAATAAAGAAGCAATTTTGTCCCTACGTAATAATTCCAATATTGTCCGCATAGAAACTTTGCGGAATAAGGAGATCGAGATCCACTATCAAATCGATATTCCCAATCTCGATCAATGGGATTTAAACGAGATTATTAAAAATCTGAAACATACATCATTAGATCATAGACCAGATGATCGTAATTTAAATATTTTGTAATGGACACAAAACATTATGGTGCCGGCTATTTAATGGATACTGGCGATTTTCTTAAACAGTTAAAAATACATTCATATACCCCGTTCAATACCATTAAAGAGGGCGTAGTTGTCGATCTTGGTTGTGGTACGGGTATGGATGCCATCAACCTGGCAAATATGCTCGGGCATAATGTTCTCGTCGTCGGATTAGATCATGACAAGGCCTTAATAGAACATGCCAAAACGAGCAGTACAGAAGTGAAAAACGTGGACTTTGTTCAGGGCGAGGTTTATCAGCTTAGCTTTACAGACAATTCTATTTCTGGAATAAGAATGGAGCGTGTTGTACAGCACCTGCTGGAACCACAAAAAATGTTTGCCGAAGTTCACCGTGTTTTGCGTGAAGGTCAACCCCTGGTAATCGTTGAGACAATTTGGAATAGTCTGACGTTTTATAGCAAGCATGTTGACATTGAGGCTAAGATATGCCATTATTTGACAGAGGAAAAAGTTAATAACGGCTGGGCTGGGAATAAATTGACCTCAAACTTATTGGCTCAGGGCTTTAAGCAGGTTCAATTGCAGACTTTCTGTATGGTGACACGTTCGAAAGAGGAGGCCAATCGCTACCTTTTCCTAGATAAAATTCTGTTGGAGATGGTCGAAAAAGAGAAATTGAGCGTAGCTGAAATGGAAGAATTTCAAAAAACATTAGACCAAGCGGATGAAGCAGGTTGTTTCCTTGTTTCTATGAATTTAGTTATAGCTGAAGCAAAAAAATAGCACTATAGTGATGAAATGCTGGCTTAACTTGATCTTCCTATTTATTGTTACATGCAGTTCAACATGTTTTGGAGAGGTTATTATCGACCATTCGACACAGCGCACGTTGATTGGATATGGCTTGGAGCGTTATACAGGACAGGGAGAACCCGACTTTGCAGATACCTCGGCAGCTTCCTTTCAGGCTTTGGAAAGCAAGGTTCCCAATTTGGGTATATCTCCCGCTGATATCTGGTTTCGATTGCCTGTGACCAATAAGGGCAAAGAGAAACTTGAACTCTTGCTTGAAATTGCCTACCCTCTGCTGGATGAAGTCGAACTTTTTGCACCATCATCAAATGGGAGTTATAAATCGATCAAGCTGGGCGAACATCAATCTTTTTCGACTAGAAAATATAAAGTTCCTAATTACGCATTCGACATTCAATTACCTGGAAACGAGAAGACCATCTTTTTTCTTCGCGTCAAAAGTACCGAACAGATTATTCTCCCGATTTATTTAAGCAACGAGCGCAGTTTCTTAAAAGAGATGAATGACGACAGTTTGTTAAGCGGCATCTATATTGGTATTGTCGGCATTATGGCGATATACAATTTATTCCTATTTTTCTCTGTTCGTGAAAGGGGCTATCTGTATTATGTCCTTTATGTTCTTTGTGCAGGAATAACACAAATGGGCATTAAAGGTTACAGTTTTCAATATTTGTGGCCAAATTGGACTTACTTTGCAACAAAGGGTCCTATTATCTTTGGCTGTTTATCCGGATTATGCGCGCTGCTTTTTGCAGATTCATTTCTTCAATTACAAAAAAACGCTCCTCAGTCAAGACGTGTAATTACTGTTTTTATCGTCCTTTTTGTCGTTGGCAGCCTTCTTACACTATTCAACCTGACACAACCGGCCTTCATGGTGATGCAGCTAACAACAGGAGCGGGGTCTTTATTTGTCCTTTACCTATCTTATCGTGTGATGATAAATGGTTATAAACCTGCCAAATATTTTGTGTATGGCTGGACAATCTTGCTGTTGGGTTCTGTCATATTTCTTTTAAAAGATTATGGCATCTTAAAGTATAGCGATTTTACCAGCAATTCTGTACAAATTGCATCTGTTGTGGAGATGGCCTTATTGTCTTTCGGTCTAGCCTATAGTATTAATATTTTAAAAGAAGAGAAAGAAGCATCACAAGTCAGAGAATTAGCGATTTCACTAGAAAACGAAAGACTGATACGTGAACAAAATATTGTATTGGAGCAAAAAGTAAATGAGCGTACACGTGAATTAACAGAATCTAACGAGTCCCTGCAAACCACGCTTACTCACTTGAAGGAAACACAGTCTCAGCTTGTCGAAGCGGAGAAGATGGCCTCACTTGGTCAATTGACAGCAGGAGTCGCCCATGAGATTAACAACCCGATTAACTTTGTTACGTCGAATGTCGCGCCTTTAAAACGCGATATCAAGATGATATGGGAAACCCTGGAGGAAGTAGAACGCATAGCTTTTAAAGATGGTATATCTGATGCAGAAAAACAAACTCAAATCAAGAAGTTCAAAGATGATCTGGATATTGATTATCTGAAAACGGAAGTTGATTTTCTATTAAAGGGGATGCACGATGGTGCTCACCGGACCGCTGAAATAGTAAAGAGCTTACGGATCTTTTCTCGCGTTGACGAGGATACGTTAAAATTTGCAGATCTAAATGAGGGGCTAGGATCAACAATGGTTATCCTCAATAGCTTATTAAATAACACAATAGAAGTTGATAAGGTTTATGGTGATATGCCCAAGGTTGAATGTCATGCCGGAAAACTTAACCAGGTCTTCCTGAATATTGTGACAAATGCTATTTACGCCGTAAATAAGAAGTTTAATCACGATGTTGGTGGTAAACTATGGATTGAGACAGGTGTCTCCGAAGACAATGCGTCTGTGTATATCAAAATTGCAGACAATGGTATCGGGATTCCGAAAGAAATCCATGAACGGATATTCGAACCCTTTTTTACTACGAAAGATGTGGGAGAGGGTACGGGTTTGGGAATGTCCATTGCCTATAATACCATTGCGAAACATCATGGTCGAATTATTGTAGATTCAGAAGTAGGACAGGGTACAAGTTTTACACTTATCATTCCTATTCAACAAAGCAATTAGTACCACGATTAAACTTAAAATAGTTCAATTAACTATTATTTTTTCATATCTTTTGTAAGGGAATAAACCATATAGTAAAATTATGCAGAGGGAGCTTGAAATATTATATATCGATGACGAAGTAAACAATTTGGTTAGCTTTAAAGCGAACTTTAGATACGATTATGCTATCCATACAGCGTCCAATACGAGTGAGGCCGAAACGATACTTCGTACTCATCCTGATATCCGTATTATCTTCTGTGACCAGCGCATGCCTGATGAGATGGGTATAGACTTTTTACACCGCATCAAAAAAGATTTCCCAAAACCGATCCGTATTCTTTTAACGGCCTATGCCAATATGGAAACTGTAATCGATGCAGTTAATAAGGGCCACATATTTAGGTTTGTCAGAAAACCTTGGATGAATGAAGAAATCGTTTCCGCGATAGAAGAAGCAAATAAATTTTATGTAGCCAACTCCATGCTGGAAGTTAAAAATCAGGAGCTACAAAAAGCTTATGATGAATTGGATAAGTTTGCGTACAGTGTTAGTCATGATCTTCGTGACCCTTTGACAGGGGTTCTTTCGGCAGTGAAACTTGGATTAGAGTTTGACAGCATAGACCGTATTCATGAATTGCTATCTCTAATGGATAGTTCATTGGTCAGTTTAGATGCCTATATTGACAGCCTACGGGACTATTATCTCTTGAGAAGGGGAGAACTCATGCTATCCGAGATAAATTTCGAAGAACTCTTTAGCAACATACGCCAGTTTTACAGCATGTACACGCAAAATAAAGATATTGCTTTTGAAATTTCAGTGGATCAAAAGGAAATTTTTAGTGGGGACAAAGCTCTTCTAGAACTGATTTTGCATAATCTTCTCTCTAATGCTTTTAAATACCAACGTAAAGGACAGGAAAATCAATTCGTCAAACTATCAGTCTCTGTGTCAGAACGTAAAGCTAAAATTAATGTAAGTGACAACGGAATAGGTATATCGCCAGAGTATGTAGAAGATATCTTCAAACTATTCTTTAGAGCCAGTGACCAAGCGAAGGGAATGGGATTTGGACTCTATAATGTTCAGAACGCACTCTTGAAACTACAAGGGAAAATTTACGTGCAATCACAACCAAATCAGGGTACCACATTTACAGTCGTCATACCGAGCAAGTAAGCCCCTCATGGCTAGTGTATGCGGGGGGAACGAGTGAGAACTATTATAACTTAAGCAGACATTTGAACAAAAGTTAACTTTCCTAAAATTAGAATTTTTTAGGAAAGTAGCTTCTGACGAAGTAAAAACTCCAATTGATCATTAGAAGTCTCGAGCTGAGAATTGGTCTCCACAATCTTTTGACGCTCAGCATAGACTTCATAAGCGCGTTGTATCGTCTGATCAAGTTCCTCTTCACTCCAAGGCTTATTGAGATAATGAAAGATTTTCCCTTTATTGACAGCATCAACAACGGCTGCCATGTCTGTATATCCCGTCAGAAGGATACGCATTGGGGCTGCATTAATCTTGATAATTTCTTCCAAAAACTCCACACCAGTCATTTCTGGCATCCGTTGATCAGTAATGATAATATGTATTTCGTTGTTTTTGACAATATCGATTGCATCGGCACCGCTTATTGCCGTAAACACTTTATACTTTAGTCGAAATGTCGCTTTAAAAGAAAACAAATTGTTTTCTTCGTCATCAACGTACAATATCGAAATCTTCTTGTCTTCCATAAGCTTATCGTCTGAAATACAAATTTACGTAATAAATTTGCTCAATTAATAACAGATTAAAGAGTTTTATGTTTTCCTAGCAGGAATAATACGCGATATTCAATAAAACTTAAAGAGAGCCCTTATCCAAAACCCAAGCATAAACCCAAGCATAAACACTAGAAGAAACACTAGAGGAAACAATTTAAAGTTAACAACGCAACCAAGCAACTAAAACAACTTCTTTTAAGAAAAAAAGCCATCCTACTTCCGTAAAATGGCTTTTTTGAAAGTGACCCCGCTGAGGCTCGAACTCAGGACCCACAGATTAAGAGTCTGTTGCTCTACCAACTGAGCTACGAAGTCATTCGATAATCCAAATGTAAGGTTCACCGTAGATAAAGTCAAGTGGAAAAGAATATTTTTTTGACTTTTGTGACATTCAAGCGAGATTTTTGATGCAATTGTAATAAACAAGCGAACTGTGAAGAGAGCCCCTTAAACTATTTATTCTTTCGCTGTATATTATCCTTAGTCTTTGGGACAGCGATCTTTCCCATAATCATTGGTCTAAATTCCATCTCTATAGGCTTATCCAATTGCACTTTGCCTCCTTTCTTAAGTGGAATCACAACTGTTTTATAGCCGATCATTTGGGCACGAAGCTCTTGATCTACTTGAAATAAAGATTGTGGTACCCATAGTTGAAAATATCCTTTTTCATCCACCTCTGTGCGGTAGCTTCCTAAGGTAACTTCTGTTCCCATCATGCTCACATCACTTCCAGCACAAACAACTTTACCCTTTATACTTACTTTACTACTATCTCGACTTCCTTTTAACACAGGCACATCGTTTACGGATAGATTGCTTCGACCTTGCTGTCTTATCTTATCATTTTTTGGCTTAGTTTGCACAAGAATAACTTCTCCAGTCAATTTGTTTTGTGCTTGTGCGGCTTGAAAACTCAATGATCCGACCAACATCAGACCTGCAGCAATCCCTGTCCACCTTCCTCGCCAAATAGGATTCTTAGAAAAAGAGAGCGTAACATCCAATTCGCGCATCAACTGATCTTCATAAAATCGACCACATAAGCCTTTGCTGGCTTTTTTTATTTGATCCACAATTTCCTGATCATTCATCTGTGAAAAATCAACAACTATCTTTTCACATTGACCGCAGAAACGGCCTTGCTCTTGTGGGCTCATATTGTTCCATTCCGCAGAGCAAGATTCTTTTACTTGCAATATCATTTTTTCCATGTTACCTCCTGTTTATATTTTGAGAAGGGATGCAGGAAAATAGGGGATTGCACAACACTACGAACAACTAAATCATTAACAGTTGATAAACAGTTAATTAAAATAAAATTCATATTAAAAATAACCATTAAACCGCTTAGATAGGAAAGAATAAGATGAAACACAATCACATAAGAGGTAAACGTTAAAAACCGAGAAAAAAAGTATTTATAAAAACAGGCTGTCCAGAAAAAGTTGGACAGCCTGTTTAGAGTAAGTAATTCTAGTGGTTTACTTCCCTATTTTATATTATCAAGAATTTCTTTTATTGCTCTTTCCAATTGCGGGTCTTTATTTTCCATCCGATCTTGGACTGTGTTTTTCACGAGGATATCTGGGGTAACGCCAGTTTGTTCGAGATCCTGACCATCAAGCGTATAACATCCCCAAGATGGCAAGCGATAGCTAGAGCCATCTACTAAGCCTTTCGCTGATGTAAAAATGATCCAGCGATAGGTCTCATTACCAATTATTTTACCCAACTTCAATGCTTTAAAACCTGCTGCGGTCATTTCGGCGTCGCTCAGAGACTGCTCATTAATTAACAGAACAATCGGTTTGGCTGCTGGCGCAAAATTACTTTGCGGCGCACGTTTCCCGCCCCGGTATTGCCATTGTAAGTAAGGACGCTGCGACAGGAATCGCAACACTTCATCGTGCACATTCCCGCCTGTATTATACCGTAAGTCTAGAATAATACCCTGTTTGTTATTCTCCTGTTCGGCCATATCGATCAGGAAGCGCTGCAACTCGGTATCCGACATATTTTTCATATGTGAATAAGCGATCTTATTGTTACTCAATTGATCCACTCGGCTGCGATTGCCTCTAATCCATTGATCATAAAGCAGATCCCTAAAAGCTGCACTTGATACCGGGCGAATATTTGTCTGGATTTCCTTGCCATTACGACTCAAGGTCAATTGAATCTCTTCTTCCAGAGATGGCCAAGTGAAATAACTATCACGATCGGCATGTGTATTTAGTTTAGTTCCATTAATGGCAACAAGAATATCGCCTTCATGAATATCCACTTCTTTCTTTGCTGCAGGTCCATTTGGAACAACATAATTGATCTTAAATGGGTTGGTAGCATCATACACCACACCGATTTCATTCGTTACAAAACCAAAAGGTTTACGTTCTTCCAGCCCCATTGAACTAAAACCTAAATGTGACGAATTGAGTTCGCCCAGCATATCATTCAAAAGGATGCGCAAGTCGGTTCGATCATTGATACCCTGAAGATATTTTTCATATTTCTTTTTGACCGCAGTCCAATCAACACCGTGGAAGTTGCTGTCGTAAAAATTCTCTTCCAGATTGGCCCATGTCTCATAAAACATTTGATTAAACTCTTTCTCAAGATCCCGATTGAATTTAAAACTGATTGTAATTGCATCAAGCTTATTCAAGTCGAGATTATATTTCTGAATTGTTCCTCGGCTCAATACGAAGTATTTACCAGCGGCTTCTACAAACTGGCCCATGCCTCCGTCAGCGACCTTCTCTGTTTTGGATGGAGTAAACAATTCATATACGGTGCGATATGTACTATATTTCCCTTCGTGATTGGATGAATAGAACAAATAAGATTTATCTCCCTTTTGTATCAACAATGGATCGGATTGCGTTCCAAATGCGGGGCTGACTTGCTCAATCCGATCACGCAATCCTTCCAAATCCAATTGAACCAAAACAGCCTTCTTTGGCTCGGCTGCCGGACTTGTAACTGGTTTAACCTTACTGGTATCAGCCTTCTTCTTATCCTTCCTGCCATCATCCTCCTTCTTAGATGTACTGGTCTTACTTGCAACCGTATCGTTCTTTGTAGGAATCAAAAATAGTTCATCAAACTTTGCGCTACGATAAGGCTGATCGAAGTTGGTCAATGCCATCCGGAAAATACTTGAGTTTTGCATACCGGTAGGGTAGGACGGTTTGGTTCTATTGCTCGCAAAATAAATGTATTTGCCATCAGGAGACCAATATGGCGCAGCCTCCGTAACACCTGTATTTGTCAAATTTGTCGTTTGCCCACTTTTCAGGTTATGCACAAAGATATCTTGTTCAAAATTGCGCATCGCCGTGAACAAAAGATAATTCCCGTCCGGAGAAAATGAAGGCGAAGAATTTTGAAATGCCCAGATTTCATCTTTAACCACCGTCTGGCTTTTCAAACTTGTCAAATCCAATGTACGAACTTCATCCCGGCCACTGAGGTACACCGCTTTTGTTCTATCTGAATTAAATGCAATATCGCGGTTGTTGCGCAGATCTTGCGTCAATTGTTTAACTTCACCTTTACCATCTGCACTGCGAGAAAACCAGTTCTGATACCCTTGATAAGTTTGGCTGTAGAGGAGCGTTTTACTGTCTTTAAGCCATTTAATTTCCATAATACGCTCTCCTTGACTAGGCATCTGACGAACAAACTTTCCTTCGATATCTGAAACGAACAACTCACCTCGGGATACAAATGCCATCTTCTTTCCGTCTGGAGAAACGTCGAAATTACTTATGTTACTTGAAATGTTAAACTCTTTCAGTTTTCCGAGTACCTGGTTACGGTTAAGGGCGATGCTGGGCTGTATCGTTTTCTTCCCATTGACATCGTAAATATAAAGTTGATAGCCCTTTTCAAATGCCACTTTACTCCCGTTCGCAGCAACAAAGGGACGCTTGATAGATTCTGGGAAAGACGTTAATTGGGTTTTCAATTTTCCCGTGATCTGGTAGAGATTGTACTCACCATTGCTTTCGTCCGACACATAGAATATGTTGCCTTTTTGGTCTACTGTGGGCCAAAAATCCTTACCTATATAATCTGTATATTGTTGAAAATCTTTTGTTTTTGGATTATAGGACTTAATGTCCGGATTGAAAGCACCTTTATATCGTTTGCGATTCGCCGAGCTATACCCTTCCCAACTGTCATTGAATAACAGTTCTCCGGATGGGGTCGGTACAACATTACTGATATAGTTGAATACATGTGGAAACAACCTCGTTGCCGTCCCGCCATCCAAAGCAACTTGATAGGCGCTCATTCTATTGTAACGCGATGAGGTAAAATAAAGTGACTTGCTATCCCAACTCCAGCTGTCTACCTCGTCAGATGCATCATGGGTAGTAAGTTGACGAATGTCTCCCCCTGCAAGAGGCATCACATAGACATCCATATTGCCATTTTGATTGGCCGAAAAGGCGAGCCATTTTCCATCTGGAGAAATGCGCGGATTGATTTCATTTCCTTCCATTCCTGTAAGCCGCACTGCGACACCACCTTGGCTTCCAACTTTCCAAAGGTCACCTTCGTAGCTAAAAACCATTTCTTTTCCATCGGGACTCAAGGTCGGGTGGGATAAAAATGTAGGCTGCTGGGCAATAGCACAGGCTATTCCAGCATAGGCTAAAACTGTACTTAAAATTAGTTTTTTTATCATGTTATCTAGGAGGCTAATAATTGTTTGCCAATACAAAGGTAGAATAGGTATTGAACAAACCACTATGAAATGCTTAAGAATTTGAAATTTTATATTTTATGTATTTCTACCTTTGTGTCAGATAATCATAGTCTTAATTTTGGTTAGTCTATTGGTATACATTCGTTCGTAAATAGGAGACACTACGATGTTATCTGTAGCCATTTAAAATATTTACCCACCTGAATTATGATATACTAAAATAGACTGAAACAAATTCAATTCATTTTATGTTTTTATACCAAGATTGGTCATTAAAATAGTATACTATCGGCTAAAAATGCTTTAACCGAGTTCAAAAAAGTACGACATTATTTTCTTCTTTAGACGACTATGAAAGAAGATAATTATCGAATTGAATGGATATAATTATCACTTATTCGATTATCATACTGAATATAATCGGATTAGCTTATACAGACCGTAATCCAAAAGTTCAGGTATTTTTTAAAATCATTCTATTTTTAAATGGAATACTTATCCTTAACTTTGCACCCTCAAATCAGAAACTATGGACGCAACGTTAACTCACTCAGAAGAAGATCTTTATAACAAACGAAATCGTATAAGAATCGCTGTATCACTTTTCTTTTTTTGCCAAGGTATAGCGTTCGCTTCCTGGGCAAGCCGGATCCCCGTTATTAAAGCAAATCTCAACTTAAGTGAAGGCCAATTGGGCACTATCTTATTGATGCTTCCCGTTGGACAGCTTGCTACAATGGCCCTATCGGGAAAATTGGTTACTAAATATGGAAGTGCAAAAGTTTTACGTATCGTTCCCATCGCCTATGCTTTGGTATTATGTTCCATTTCATTCGCACAGAACGCTTGGCAATTAGGCTGTATTTTATTTCTATTTGGCGTCACGGGCAACATGTGTAACATATCAGTCAATACACAGGGAGTGGCAACGGAACAGATTTTCAAAAAATCAATTATGACCTCTTTCCATGGGGCCTGGAGTATTGCAGGCTTTACTGGAGCATTGGTTGGTCTATTAACGATGAACCTCGGACTGAACACCTTATCACATTTCCTAATTATCTTATGCTTTGTCATAGGCAATACGCTAATCAATCAAAGATATTTAGTACCTGGGAAATCTCCTCAAAAAGAAAAACGAAGTTTTTTCTCCAGACCTGAAGGGAGCTTACTTCAATTGGGCATTATCGGATTTTTCAGTATGGCCACAGAGGGAGCAATGTTTGACTGGAGTGGAGTATATTTCAAAGAGATCGTGCAGGCACCCGAAAATCTTGTTGTTGTCGGTTATGCTTCATTTATGATCATGATGGCCACGGGTCGTTTTGTTGGAGATGCAGTCATCCGCAAATTAGGACGAAAAAGAACTCTTCAGTACAGCGGCCTATTGATGTTCGTCGGCATGATGACATCTGTTGTCTTTCCGGAGTTTACCATCTGTACTTTAGCCTTTATGTTAGTAGGTATAGGTGTTGCCTGCAACGTTCCTTCCATCTACAGCATCGCTGGACAGAATAAAAATGTGTCATCTGGGGTCGCTCTAGCGATGGTTTCTAGTATTAGTTACCTAGGCTTTCTCATGGGACCTCCCTTAATCGGGTATATTGCAGAAGCCTTGAGTCTACGTTATTCCTATGGTGTTTTCGCCTGCTTTGGCTTGCTAATGTTTGCTATGGTGGGCCGCCTATCCTTATTTAAGGATACGTCACTTGCTTAGGATAATACATATCCTTCACTAAAAACAAAGTTTAAATTTTAACCTGCAGAAATTTTCAGGCGAAATGACATGTGTTTGCTTCTTACGATATAAGGCATTTAGCGGTACAGATCTTCCTCAATTGGCATAATAATATTTTTTCCCAATTATATACTTAACGCCCAAAAAGTAAAATGGATGTAAATGATAAATCGAAAATATTTTGATAAAAGCACGAAAAGCGTTAGCTATTTAAACAAAAAAAGCGATGGAAATCCATCGCTTTTTTACCAGTAGCCCCGAGCAGAATCGAACTGCTATCAAATGTTTAGGAAACATCTATTCTATCCGTTGAACTACGGGGCCATTTCAGAAGCCAAACTTAGGCTTATTTTACAAATAAGTCAATAGCAAGCCTAAAATCCTGTCATTTTTTTTTAAAATAGATTCCTCAACAATAGATTAGTGTTTCTTGCTTTATTAGCGGCATCAGCAAAAGGCAACACACCAACAAAAACTAATTTAACGAAAAATCAAATCAATAAAATAAATGAGAATAGAAAAGGGGAAAAAAAATGTGGAGGGAGAAGGATTCGAACCTTCGAAGCCGAAGCAACGGATTTACAGTCCGTCCCATTTGACCGCTCTGGAACCCCTCCAGCATTATGTTGTTCTGAATTGAACGTCGCAAAAGTAGGTTTTGATTTGCATAACTGCAATTATTTTATGCCGTAAATTTGTAACTATCGCTGTATTAATCCTTTTATTTTCACTTATTACCTCCCAAACATCCCCAATGCCGTATCAACTTATCATTATTATAATAAAAACTTATTGTTATAATGCAGTCATAATAGATTTTGACAATAGTGTATTGCTAAAATCAATTCGCTTTTTGGGAAGAGTTGCTGTATCTTTGTGTCAACAAAAAAAAGAAAGATATATTATGAGTTTCACAGGTAAAAGTTTTCCAAGCATTACAGTAGATGCAATTGATTATTTAGGCGATAATTTACAAATTAACATTTTTGAAAAAGCGGTTAAAGAAGGTAAAAAAGTGCTTTTATTTTGGTACCCAAAAGACTTCACTTTTGTTTGTCCTACTGAATTACATGCTTTCCAAGAAGCTGCTGCTGAGTTTGAAAAACGCAATACAATCTTAATCGGTGCTTCATGTGATACAAATGAAGTTCACTTTGCGTGGTTAAACACAGCAAAAGATAATGGTGGTATTGAAGGTGTTGAATACCCTATCTTGGCAGATACTAACCGTAATTTATCTAGTGTATTAGGAATTTTGGACGTTCAAGAGGTTGAACACCCAGAATATGGCACTTTAGCACAAGGTTCTGCTGTCACTTACAGAGCTACTTATTTAATTGACGAAACCGGCCGCGTATTCCACGAATCTGTAAACGATATGCCTTTAGGTCGTAACGTTAAAGAATATTTACGCTTGATCGATGCTTACGCGCACGTTCAAAAATTCGGTGAAGTATGTCCTGCAAACTGGGAAGAAGGTAAAGATGCCATGAACGCGGACAGAAAAGGTGTAGCTGATTATTTAGCTAACCACTAAAAAATACAAGGCCATAGGTCTCATCAACAGGAGCTATTCCCAGTTCCTGTTGATTTCTTCAACAATCACCTTAATAATAAAATCATGTTACAAGAATTAGAAAACGATAATTTACAAGAAATTGTAAACAATAACGATATTGTTATGGTTCAGTACTCCGCAACTTGGTGCGGGAACTGCAAAATCATGAAACCAAAATTCAAAAAATTGGCGGGAGAAAACGACAGTGTGCCTTTCGTGATTGCAGATGCAGAGAAATTCCCTGAATCCCGCAAATTGGCTAATGTCAATAATCTGCCAACTTTTGCCGCATTTAAAAACGGTAAATTGGTCAATCAAGTACAAACAAATAAGTTGGACGCATTAGTAGAATTATTCAATGAAACTACCGGTAATTAAACATTTGACAGAATTCATCGAACAAAATGATGTAGATTATGTCTTGGAAACCATCGAAACATTGGAAGCGCTGACAGAGGCCCCTTTGAAAGATGAAGAACTCGATGTTCTTGGTGAATTGATTTCCAATCTATATGGAGCTGTCGAAGTCGATAAATTGATAAAAGAAGGAAACTCCAAAAAAGATGCTTTGAACATGTTTATGAAGCGTGTTTTAGGCGCGATCGATAAATAGTCTTTACTGATGCCGAACGTAAAACTTTCTTTTTAAGGTGTCCTGATCCGTTTTTGAGTACGGGAAGTAAAGAGTTTTAGGTCAACTAAAATTTGTTTAACGGGTTGGTTATGTCCGAATTTGATCGATCATATTTTTCGAAAACAGTAGCCGATATATCCGACAAAAAAATCGCTGTATTGCAGCATTTTAAACGAATAACACCTGTATATAATTCGTTTTTCAAACGCTAAAATGTTGACAAAATTTAGCAATGTGGAAAACTAATTAAAGTAATCTAACAGAACTAAATATTTTCTACATATATTTACTATGTTAAAGGTTGCCACTTGGAGCGAAGCGACAAAATAACTATTCTCTAAAAATTCGTTTCAGGAAAAAATATTTTAATTGTTAAACGGAAATTCCAACATGATTGGGATTTCCGTTTTTTATTTTCATGAATATGCAAAATCCCTTTTCAACTTCAGTAGCTAACCAAACCTTTAACGAAACTATTCTGCCCATTTCCTTTGATTATTGATAAGTTTTATCTCCAATTAAAACCCATCAAACAAACGCTCAATAACTGTATTTCTACACCAAAGAACAGACAAACACTTTCAATAAAATTACAATAGCCAACAATCTGTTGTTAATCAAAATCTTTATCTTTAAACATGCGAAAACCTTTTCTATCTGTTATCATTATATTGGCCGGTATCCTCTCGGCTTCCCTTGTTAAAGCACAGCATCCACAGTGGAATGCTGCTGAAATCAAACTTAATCTAGAAAAACTGAATGTACTGGGTTCGGTTCTCTATTTTGCTGCACACCCAGATGATGAAAATACACGGCTGATCGCTTGGCTTGCACAAGAAAAAAAATATAGAACAGGCTACCTATCGCTAACCCGCGGCGATGGGGGACAGAACCTCATTGGAACGGAACAGGGTATTGAACTAGGGTTGATCCGAACACAGGAACTATTGGCTGCACGAAAAATAGATAAGGGCGAACAATTCTTTTCCTCAGCCTACGACTTTGGTTTTTCAAAAACTCCCGAAGAGACTTTTGAATTCTGGGATAAACGAAGGGTACTTAGTGAAGCTGTATGGGTTATTCGCAAATTTAGGCCTGATGTCATTATCACACGTTTCCCGCCAGATCCCAGAGGGGGACATGGCCACCACCAAGCTTCTGCTATTTTGGCTCATGAAGCCTTTAAGGCCGCAGCCGATCCGACACAATTTCCCGAACAACTTCAATTTGTCACCCCTTGGCAGGTTAAACGTCTCTTGTGGAACACGGCCAATTTTGGCGGACAAAACAACACGCGCGAAGATCAGTTAAAAATAGATATCGGCGATTATAACGCTTTATTAGGGGAGTCGTATGGAGAAATTGCGGCACAAAGCCGATCTTCACACAAAAGCCAGGGCTTTGGCTCAGCGGGCCAACGCGGTTCATCCATTGAATATTTTGACTATGTAGATGGTTCTCCTGCAGAGAAGACACTATTGGATGGCGTTGATACCTCATGGAAAAGAATACAAAACAGTACAAAAGTTCAATCTTTGATTGATCATATCAATCAAACTTATCAGGTAGAAAAGCCTGAACTTGTTATTCCCGAACTTATCCAACTTCATAAAGCATTGGAACAAATTACTGATGATTACTGGAGAAAGGAGAAGACAAGAGAAGTCGAGCAACTTATTCTGGCCTGCGCCGGGATCTGGTTTGAAAGTATTGCAAAAAAACCATCTTATGCTTTGGGAGATCAGATGAAAGTAGACCATTCGATCATTGTCAGGCGACCAAATGTATCCGTTGAGCTCACCCAATTGAACGGTCATGACATGCACGAAATCTTAAAAACAAATAAATTGCAAAAAGACTCCGTTCTTTTATACGCTAATAGTACAACACAACCATACTGGCTGATTGAAGCACATAGTAAAGGTAAATTTAATGTCAGTGACTTTAATCTTACCGGCTTCCCCGAAAACCCAAATGCTCCACAGCTATCATTTGGGCTTCGGATCAATGGTGAAAACATGACCTTTAATCAACCTATACAGTATAAATACACAGATCCTGTGCGTGGAGAAATCTATAACCCCATTGTGATTCTCCCACAACTATCAGCGAAAAGCTCAAGCCCTTTGGCACTTACCCAAAATGCAGCCGCGGTCAAGGTAAATTTAACTTTTCACAAAAACGGAATGGAACAAGCAGGAACATTTAATATCATCTCCAATGTCCCTCAAGGTTGGGAAGTTTCGCCCGCATCATTTGATCTATCTTTCGACAAAGGAAGTAATACAGCAACGAAACAGATCACGATAAAACCAATAGACAGATCTAAATCTTCTATTGATACACTAAGCTTTCAATTGGCAAAAAAAGAGTATCTGAAAGAGATAAAAACTATAGATTACTCACATATCCCCAATATTGTTTATTTTCCGGATGTAGCGATCAAAATGAGTAATATTAGCCTGATTAACAATGTAAAAACTGTCGCATATATTCATGGGGCAGGGGACCTCATTCCAGAATCGCTCGCTGCCATTGGTATTAAAGTGGATGTTTTGAGTAGTGCACAGGCATTAAAAGCAGATCTCAATACCTATGATGCGGTGATTTTAGGTGTACGAATATTCAATGTCAACAGAGAAATTGCACAGTTACAAAATAAACTTCTTTCTTACGTCAACATGGGCGGGACAGTCCTGGAACAATACAACGTAAACAACGGATTAATCTCAAAACATTTTGGACCTTTCCCTTTTAGCATCGGCAGAAACCGCGTGACCGACGAAATGGCGAAAGTACACTTCGATAAGAACGATCCAATTTTCAACTACCCAAACAAGATCAGCGACGCAGACTTCGATCATTGGGTACAGGAACGCGGACTTTACTTTGCGGAAGATATCGATAAGAGATACCGCACTCCAATTACAATCCAGGACCCCGGAGAACCGCTGCACAACGGCTCTTTATTGATAGCCCAATATGGAAAAGGTAAATTTGTCTATACATCACTATCTTTTTTTAGACAATTACCCGCCGGAATTCCCGGAGCTTACAGATTATTTGTAAATTTGTTATCAAAATCAAAATAATATAATAATGGAAAATCAGATTGACAACAACTGCACTTCAATAGATGCTGGTAAAGCAAAAGGAATTATTCTTTTAGTTGCTGTAGTGTTTGGTGCATTAATTGGATTCACGGCAAACGAGACATTTTTAAGCATTTTTGGCGGTGCCGCTGTCGGATTGATTATTGCAGCAATTTTTAATAGCGTCATTTATCCTCAGAAACCTTCTGATAGATAAAAAATATGAATAGCTGGAGGCGCTTCTACTGGTTGGTCGTTATCTGGCTATTTGTATTTGTCCTTTTTCTGTACTTTTTCACTAAACACTATTCATGAGTACAGCAGATTGGATCGTTTTATTTCTGACACTTTTATGCATTGTCGTTTATGGCATGTACAAAAGTCGAGGCATCAAAAATATTGACGGGTACCTTCTAGGCAACCGCTCGTTGCCTTGGTATCATGTGGGTTTATCGGTAATGGCAACGCAAGCGAGCGCCATTACTTTCTTATCCGCACCCGGACTTGCCTATTCCTCTGGAATGAGTTTTGTCCAATTCTATTTTGGCCTTCCCTTGGCCATGATTGTCCTCTGTATCACATTTATCCCTATTTTTCATAAACTAAAAGTCTTTACGGCCTACGAGTTTCTAGAAAAACGTTTTGACGTAAAAACCAGAGGGTTAACTGCTATTCTTTTTCTGATACAACGAGGCATATCTACAGGTATTACAATCTTTGCTCCTGCACTAATTATATCAACTATACTCCATATTGATCTTACCTATACCACATTGGCAATCGGAAGTTTTGTTGTTATCTATACAACCTATGGAGGAACCAAAGCCGTATCTCATACGCAACTGCTTCAAATGAGCATTATCTTTGGTTCTTTACTCGTTGCAGGCATACTGGTCATTCATCTGCTCCCAGAGCATATTGGTCTATCAAAAGCGCTTCATATTGCAGGAAAATCTGGGAAAACCAATGCGTTGGATTTTACTTTTGACCTCAACAATAACTATACACTCTGGACAGGACTGATCGGTGGTTTTTTCCTCCAGCTTTCCTACTTTGGAACTGACCAAAGTCAGGTAGGTCGTTATTTGACGGGAGCTTCAGTCAAAGAAAGCCGCATGGGATTGATCATGAATGGACTCCTGAAAATTCCGATGCAATTTGCTATTCTACTCATTGGAGTCCTGGTATATGCCTATTATCAATTCCATCAGCCGCCTATTTTTTTCAATCAAGTCGAAATCAACAAGCTTAAAGAAAGTAAATATGCACCTGATTATCAGATGCTGGAAGAAAGGCATAGCGAACTATTTAAAACACGTGAATCTGTTGTTCAGCAGCTCAATACAGCATTAGATCACAACGATAAAAAAGATATTGCCAATTATCAAACCTCGCTGGGACAACTTAATGCCCAAATGCAGCAGGTAAAAGAAGGAACTTTAGATTTAATCAAAAAGAATAACCCTGCAGCGGAAACCAATGACAATAATTATGTATTTCTTGCTTTTGTGACAAGTGTCTTTCCAAAAGGACTCATCGGGCTTCTCATAGCCGTCATTTTTCTCGCATCTATGGGTTCGACAGCAAGTGCCATTAACTCATTGGCTTCAACTACGACGATTGATATCTATAAAAGATTCATTAACCGTGACTCCTCCGAAAAGCAGGATCTATTGTGGTCTCGTTTATTTACATTGATCTGGGGTATATTTACCGTGGCTGTCGCATTGTATGCCAACAGACTGGGCAATCTCCTCGAAGCAGTCAATATCTTGGGTTCATTATTCTATGGTACTATCCTGGGAATCTTTATCGTCGCGTTTTACATGAAGAAAATCCATGGCAAAGCTGTTTTCTTAGCAGCAATACTTTCCGAAATTATTGTGGTCTCCATCTGGATGATGAACAAAATTCCTTTTCTCTGGCTAAATCTTATTGGCTGTGTCGCTGTGATGCTATTCGCTTACCTCCTACAAATAGGAAGCAAAGAATCTCGTTTTACAAAGGACAAAGAATAACTTGCGTAAAAGAAAAAGCCTGATTAGTTCAGGCTCAGTACTTTTTATAGATATTGTACAAGACACTTTTATCGTATATAGTCAACTCGGGTGTTGTATCCCGCACGACAAACTTTCGTTTAAAAGCAACGATAGCAGCTTTTAGATTTGATGTGTCATAGCCAATGATTTTAAGTGCATCTATCGCATTAAAACCTTCCGGAGGGGCCACAAGCTGCCCTTCATCATACCAGATACCAAAACCTCGCTCTGCAAGCTTTTTCCAAGGGAAAAAAACACTTGGATCATTCTTTCGCGATGGCGCAATGTCGGCATGTCCAATAAAATTATTTGTGGGAATTAAATATCGTGATTTCAAGGTATCTAGCACAGTCATTAATGAAGTAATTTGTGCCTCGGGAAAAGGTTCCCTACCATTATTATCCAATTCGATCCCAATAGAACAGGAATTCATATCTACGATAGAACCCCATTTTGCTACCCCTGCGTGCCAGGAACGAACATAGTCGTTCAGCATTTGTATAATTTCACCATTCCGGCCAATAACATAATGAGAACTTACCTTGGTCCGTGGGATCTGGAATGTTTTGATCGTCTGCCCAATGCTATCCTGTGCAGTATGGTGAATGATCACAAAGTTTGGTTTACGAACGTCATAATGAATCGCTTCCTCCTGACGCCAATAAGAATGAGTACCGGATTTCTGTAGCAAAAGAATTTTTCTTTCCTCAGGTGTCAGTAGATTGGTATCCGGTTTTGCCACAACCTTCTCTTCCAGCACAACTGCCGGGGCAAAAGCTGCCACGAGCGGTTTTGAAGCCACTGGCTGTACTTTCGACTTGCAGCTCGCCAAAGACAGCAATGAACAAAGTAATATCCCTACCGACACAGATCTAAACATTATTTTGGTAAACTATAGACAATCCCCATCGCTAAAGACTGGCTTAATTGCACTCTTGAAATAACATCCGGATCGTAAATCATGATGCCATTTAAGTTCACATTGATTACTCGGGTAACTTTCGCTGTTACCGTTACATCTAAACGGTGCGTTGGATCGGAAAGCTTCTCGTAATCAGCAAAAAGATTGTAACGGGCCTTTACGTTCAACTTATCTGTAAAATTTTTGTCCAAGTTACCCGTTAACTGGAATGCTAATGCATTTGCAAAAGACCGGTCCTCTTTTACACCAAATCTCTCACCTGTACCAGTGCTTGGATTATTAGGATCCCTATAATATCCATACTTCTCGAAAAAACCTTCTCCTGAGCGAGGTTTAACACGCTCATCCAAGATAAAAGTCTGGCGCGCAGTACCAGTACCAAAACGTAGAGAAAACTCATTACTCGGCTTATACTCAAGACCGAAAGACTCTGTTAAATAGGCTGGAGCCATAAAAGCATTCTCAATATAATCAATCGTATCTCTACCATTTACCGTTTTATATTTATAGCCTGCATCAAATTGCGACTCAAATGTCACCGACGTAAACAAAGCCCAATTGGCCGACAATTTATAGGAGAGTTTATTATCCCAAAATATACGGTCATTATTTTTCTTCGCTATATTATTGGTGTTCTTAATCTTCCCATAACGTAAATCAACTTCAGTTACAAAGTTGAAATTGTCTCTGGTATAATCCGATTTATGGTTAGCATTCAATCCAACAGCAATAGAGCCAACACCACCACCTTTCCAATTATCATTAAATGAAGCCTGGTTTAAATTGATACCAAATTTCGTCCAATGCTTCCAATAATCGACTTCTAGATTTAGTTTTGGAACTACAGGACGAATCGTTTTAATATTTAGAGGTTGTTCTCTCTGTACAGAAATTACAGTATCTGGTTTTGCTCGAAGATCTTTCAGATCCTGCGCCTTTAAGCTGGTCATAGAAAGGCAAAGCATAGCCATGCCGACAAAATTGAATAACTTCATTCTGAAAACGTCTATTTTTTGTTTACGGTACTAATTTATAATTAATTGTTGGAAAAGGCTCAATAAAATATTCCGAAGGACGCAATTGATACCGTGAATAACAATCTTTGATATAGTTCGTCAGTTCATAATCACTCGCTGCCAAAATAAAGAAATAGGAGGGTCTGAATATCCTTCTAAATCGCTCTGATTCTTCGCTATTGAGTCCGGTGACCTTGCTAATAAGCTGTTTCGTAAATTTATAATCGATCACATTTTCTTTATAATCATTTTCAATGGTTTTGGTCAGTCGCCTTGCTCTTTTGGCCTCCTTGCTAAATAAGCTATAGATTGAATTGATGCTTAATCCAGCGCCAGTTGGACCAACAGAAAACACGTCGCCATAACCTGAAAGCCGATACGCTTTCTCATAATCCTCTTTCGCCTTTTTCAGAATTTCTTCGGGGCTCTTACGCGCAAAAACCTGAACCTCATCTATATAAAAAGATTCGCGCACCAAATGAAATAGCAATAATCCTCGATTATCCACCACGAGCGTGTCTGAAAAATAACCTTTACTTATGGCGACAATACGATCTCCCAGCTGTGCATTAAAGTCAAATTCTCCTTTAATGGTATTGTAATTCACCTCCCCAGTGCGTAGGTTCGCCAGTTTCACATTTCCAATACGTTGTTTGGTATTCTTATCAAAAACGATTCCTTCGACTTTTTTATCTTGGCAAAAAAGTTGAGAAGTAAAGCCCACAAGGGCAATAAGTAGAAAAATATATCGCAATAGTATCACTTTCGTAAAACTACTATATCGCCGTACAAAAGCGAAATATTTAACATCTTTTAAAGCGTAACTATTTAGATATAACCAATAGTTGGCCTAAAGATAGCGCATCATCGGTGAGACCGTTCAGGGATTTGATTTGATCAACGGATACATTGTACAGCTTACTGAGCGAATATAATGTATCCTGAGCTTTAACCTCATGAATACGCATAGCTACAGGGCTCTTAATTTCTTCTGTTTTTACAACGGCAGGAGGTGTTTCTTGCACATTTTGTACGATCTCGACCTGTACAGTCTCTTCCCGTACTACTTTTTCACGCAGAGATTCACCACGGTCATATTGATCAAGATGGTATCTTTCGATCATTTCAATCAACAATTCTGGATAACGTGGATTGGTGGCATATCCCGCCGCTTTCAAGCCTTTAGCCCAACCTTTATAGTCATTCTTATCCAACTTAAAGAGTGCCGCATATCGCGGCCGTAACAGAAACTTCGAGTGATCTCGAAAAGATTGCTCGGGATTTTCATAAACACGAAAGCAGTCATTGATATTATCATCGGGACGAGTCACGGATTTTCCCTTCCAAACACCACCACATTTAATACCGAAATGATTATTGGCTTCACGAGCAAGATAGCTATTGCCATTACCGGACTCCAGTAAAGCCTGAGCGAGTTTAATGCTCGCTGGAATGCCATATTTATTCATTTCTGCAACAGCCACATCCTTGTAATGAGCAATATAATCGTTACCGGCCATGGTGGGTCGACCTACAGAAGAAGATGATGAAGAAGTTTTTGAATTAGAACCGGACTTAGAGGATGAAATTGTGCCTCTCCGGCTAGAACATGATGTAATCAACATCATGAATACAAACATGCCATAAAAAAACTTCTTCATGCAATATTGTCGCGCTTATTTTTTTGTTGACGAGAATCTATTTTGCTTAGCATCATTATCAAACATATCTAAATGATACTGTCTGATTGTAGCGAGTACTTTTGCTGTCCAACCTTTACTCGTCGAATAACCGGAACGAGCAATCGCTTTTACCCAAGCTTCGTATTTTTCACCAGGATGTTTTTCAAAAAGGCTTTGAGTAGTCTTTTTTCTTTTTACTATTCCTACAAAATCGTCATACGAGTCCATTACAGACCGATAACCTTTGTAAGCTGACCGAATAACGGTACTGTTGTTTTTTCCTTTGACACCAAAATGGTTATTCAAATTTTTTGCTACCCTGCTACCACCATTTCCGCTTTCATGCATAGCGATGGCTAAGATAACCGATGCTGGAACACCGTGTTCCTCCATCATTTCTTTTGCTATTGGACTGTACTTATCGACATATGCCGCATTACTTTGAGCTGAAACTTTTGTTAATCCAAAAATTCCTAAAGCTAGTACCAGTACAAAGCTTTTTAATTGTTTTAAATTCATGAAGAATGTTTTAGTTCACAAATTACTTCTTGCGTAAGGCAAAAAGTCCGTCTCGAATTGGTAATATTACCTTTTCTACGCGCTTGTCCTGAGCTAAACGTGCATTCAAATCAATGATCTGCTTTGTTTGATTGTCTGGTTTTGAATCCAATACCTTACCTTTCCATAAGACATTGTCAATCAAAATAAGTCCCCCAGACGGAACTTGATTTATTATCGTTTCGAAATAATATAAATTTCTCTTTTTGTCCGCGTCGATAAATACCAAATCAAATGTTTCATCTAATGTCGGTAATATGATCGCTGCATCCCCAATATGGTACCTAATTTTATCAGCAAATGCTGATTCATCAAAATAACCCTGAACCCGTTCCTGTTGCTCCGCATTGATATCAATGGTATGTAATATTCCACCTTCCTGCAATCCTTCAGCGAGACATAATGTTGCATATCCCGTAAAAGTTCCGATCTCTAAAATACGTTTCGGAGCAACCAATTTACTCAATAAAGAAAGAACTCTCCCCTGGTAGTGTCCAGATAACATATGGGGCATTGTTTCCTTCAAATATGTCTCCCGATTTACCCTTTTCAGTAACGAATTTTCTTCGTCTGTAGTATGTTCCAAATAGGACTCTAAATCGTCGGCAACAATTTCCATAACCACAAAGGTACCAAAAAACTTTTTTATGATAAAAACTTTTTTTTACAAAACACTGGATAACAGCTAAATACAATTAACCTTTTGTAAAGAGAATTTTTTGGAAATCGCGTTAGATGCGTAAAAAAGCGATATTGCCATTTTTTGATTTTCTGTCTAGCTTTTAGATTCTATACATAAAACAGCCCACTAAAAGATGTTATTTTAGCGGGCCATTTTTTATTATTAAACAACAAATATATTAAGCAAGATCAGCAGTGATCAGGCGTAAAAATTCGGACCTTGTGACATCATTTTGAAATGCTCCAGTAAAGGCAGAGGTAGTCGTTACTGAATTCTGTTTCTGTACACCACGCATAGCCATACACATATGCTTACATTCCATCACTACGGCAACTCCCCGCGCACCAAGTGTCTCTTGAATACAATCCCTGATCTCATTGGTAAGACGCTCCTGAACCTGAAGGCGACGTGCAAAAATATCAACGACACGTGGTATTTTGCTTAAACCGACTATATGACCATTGGGAATATACGCGATATGGGCTTTACCAAAGAAAGGTAACATATGGTGCTCACAGAGAGAATATACTTCAATATCCTTAACGACGACCATTTGACTATAGTCCTCCTCAAACATAGCCCCTCGCAATACCTCAGCAGCATCGATATCATACCCATGTGTCAAAAATTGCAATGCCTTTGCAACACGTTCTGGCGTTTTCACCAAACCTTCCCGTTTTGGGTCTTCCCCCAGACACTCCAATATATCTGTATAATGAGCAGCGATGCGATCTACCTTTTCAGTATTGTATTTGTCGATCTTAATATATCCATCCAACTCTTCGTTGTCAAATGAGTGTTGACTCATAGTTTCTACTATTTAAATGTATTAAAGATTAATCGCCAAAATATTCGACGTAATTATTTTCTGTTTCATGCAAACGAACACTATGCAAGACCACTCCTTGTTCATCAAATAGCGGTTTTAAGATCTTAAATATTTCGATTGCGATATTTTCCGTAGAAGCCATGACTCCTTTCATAAAGTCAACATCTAGATTGAAATTGCGGTGATCGACTTTGTCAATGATACTACGATTGATTATTTCTTTCATGATCTTTAAATCGATCAAAAATCCAGTCTCCGGATTAACCTTTCCTTTAACTGTTACATAAAGATCATAATTGTGTCCATGCCAATTTGGATTGGAGCAGAGGCCAAATACTTGCTCATTCTGCTCTTCACTCCAATCTTCACGATAGAGCTTATGCGCAGCACAAAAACGTTCACGACGAGTTATAAATACCATAATAATACAAAGATAAGGCTTTAGCTGCAATTTTAACATTTCCTTTTAAGGAATGCCGTCAGAATATAGTAATATATTTAAGTATTTCTACCCTTGGTTATTAAACAGGGGCAATTTTGAGAAACATCCCTATTCAAGAGTACTATTAATTTTTATATGAATTGCCATATTGAGGTAAACGACTCATTATTATGAGTAATAACTAGATTTCGGTAATTAATTTGCTATACGATTTTGTAGAAAAAATTTGTATGCACCCTGTTGAGAAAAGCGTATCCATAACTGGACATTTCGACGTGATTTTCTTTACCTTTTAGATAGGGTTTAGTTAGGGTTAGTTTAGGTATAGTTTAGGTAATAGCTAAGTAAAACCTAAACTATACCTATATTAAATGTATGTAAAAGCTAAGCTAATAGATAAGAAAGTGATCACCATTTATGATGTATAATAGGATTATGAGGATGCAGTTCAGACACGATGATCTAAAAGGATATTTTTAGCGGCAAATCAGTTACTTATTATAATCAAGGTCAAATTTGTAAGGGTGACTCTATGCAAGCAAGATGTTTTTATTCTCAAAAGAAGGTCTACGCGTACAAGATAATTTGTAATTTACCATCAAAAACGAACTCATCATGCAAATATTAGTGATTGCGGCCACTTCATTTGAATTGCAGCCTTTTCTAGAAGTGGTATCAAATTACGGTCAATGCGATACCCTAGTAACGGGTGTCGGCATGGTCGCCACGGCCTTTGAGCTGGGAAGAGTACTGCACGAAAAAAGATATGATCTCCTCATTAATATAGGAATAGGTGGATGTTTGGATCGCCATGTTGAAATAGGGGCGGTTGTTCAAGTTGTTTCGGAATTGTTCGTTGAACTTGGGGCGGAAGACGGTCATAATTTTATTCCGATAGATCAATTGGGCTACGGAAAGTCTAAATTTACCTCGTGTTTACTGAATGATAAAGAGCTTAGGCTTCCTTTTCTTAAACAGGGAGAAGGAATTACCGTAAACAAAGTTCATGGTAGTACAGAAAGTATCGAAAAAATTCAAAAACTGCATCCAAATAGCCTTGTTGAAAGTATGGAGGGAGCTGCTGTTTTCTATGCTGCCGACAAAATGACAATTCCCGTGATCGAGATTCGTGGTATTTCGAATTACGTAGAGAAAAGGAACCGTGCCACGTGGAACATTCCGTTAGCGATAATGAATAGTAATAAGGCCCTTATAAAAACATTAGAATATCTGAACGACCTATATTCAAAAATTTAATCAAAAGTCATTTACTTATTAAAAAATGACATAAAACTATAGAATTAGCGGGTTCAAATCTTCAAAATATCAATTTTAAATAGTAGATTTGTAATCTAAAAATTGACACTATTTTACAACTGATGAGAGAAATACAATTCAGAGAAGCACTTCGTGAAGCAATGAACGAAGAAATGCGTAAAGACGACAAAATATTTTTATTAGGAGAAGAAGTTGCTGAGTATAACGGAGCTTACAAAGTAAGTCAGGGTATGCTTGATGAATTCGGCGCAAAGCGTATCATTGATACACCTATTGCTGAACTTGGCTTTGCTGGTATTGCTGTTGGTGCTGCAATGAATGGTTTGAAACCAATTGTTGAATTCATGACATTCAACTTTTCACTTGTTGCAATTGACCAAGTAATCAATGCGGCAGCTAAAATTCACTCCATGAGCGGTGGACAGTTCTCCATCCCAATGGTCTTCCGTGGCCCTACAGGAAACGCTGGTCAGCTTGCTGCACAACACTCTCAAAACTTTGAGAACTGGTTTGCAAATACACCTGGTTTGAAAGTTGTGGTACCATCTAATCCATATGAAGCGAAAGGTTTATTGAAATCAGCTATTATCGATCCAGATCCTGTTATCTTCATGGAATCTGAGGTAATGTATGGTGATAAAGGACAAGTTCCTGAAGAAGAATATTACTTGGAAATCGGAAAAGCTAATATTATCCAAGAAGGTACAGATGTAACCGTTGTATCGTTTGGTAAAATGCTTCCTCGTGTTGTCATTCCTGCAGTTGAAGAATTGAAAAAAGAAGGTATCAGCGTTGAATTAATCGATTTACGTTCTGTACGTCCTATCGATTACCCTACAATCATCGCGTCTGTTAAGAAAACAAACCGTTTGGTAATCGTGGAAGAAGCATGGCCATTGGCATCTATTTCTACGGATTTAGCATTCAATGTACAACGTAACGCATTTGATTACTTAGATGCGCCTGTTATCCGCGTAAATTGTGCAGATGTACCTCTTCCTTATGCTCCGACATTGATCGAAGCTGCTTTACCGAACGTTGAGAAAGTTGTTAAAGCCGTGAAAGAAGTATCTTATATCAAGAAGTAATACGAATTGCATTCTTAAAAAAATTAAAATCCCTTTTACTAAGTAAAAGGGATTTTTTTTATATTTAAGCTGGCCAATTGTCGCTTATTAAAAAAATTAAAAATCCATATATGAAAAAATTAAGAATTGCCTCCTTGATGGCTGTATTTGCATTTCTAGCGATATCCGCTTCTGCACAAAAGACATACACATTACGCGTAAATCCCGATTCAGGGAAAAAAATATCGCAAAACCTTGTGATGACAATGGATATTGACGCTGCTGGCCAAAAGATGGTTACAGACCTTAATATGGGTTTTAATATCACCAATACGACGAAAAAAGACAATACTTTCGCGTTCGACCTTAGATATACCGGAATCAACATGAAAATGAATATGGCGGGAATGGATATGACTTACGACTCTAACAATCCCGAGGCTAATGACTTTTCCAAACAGATGCACGCGACTTTGGGCAAGCTGCTCGAAAATAGCATTAGTTTTAATGTTGATCAACTTGGCAAATCTTCTGATATCAAATTACCTGAGGGTATTAACATGCCCTTTGATAAAAGCATGTTCGAAAATATAAGTACAGTATTACCTGAACAGCCAATAAAAATAGGTGATTCTTGGACATCTAAAACTGAATCAGATGACTCAGGAATTTCGGTGGAAAGCAAAATGACTTTAATAGAAGCAAATGAGCTTGGCTATAAAGTAAATGTCGAAGGAAAAATGTTCGGCCCTGATGCCAATCAGGTAGGTAACGTACAGGGCTTCTATGTCTTGGATAAAAAGACCTGTCTTACAAAAATGACAGAAATGACCAGTGATGTAGATATGCCTGAAGCAAAAATTAAGACTACATTAAAAAGCCAATAGTAAATAGAACTAGAAACAAAATAGGGGCTAAAAAAGCCCCTATTTTGTTTTTTTATATGCATTAAATTATGCGTTGATCTCTTCTTTGTATTGATCAGCAGACAACAAAGCATCTACATCAGCACCGTTGTTCAATTTAATACGAACAATCCAACCTTCACCATATGGGTCAGAATTAACCAATTCAGGAGATGCATCGATAGCCTCATTAACAGATAAAATTGTAGCTGATACAGGTAAAAATAAATCAGAAACTGTTTTTACGGCTTCAATTGTACCGAAAACTTCATTTGCGGTTACTTCTTCACCTACAGTGTTTATGTCAACAAAAACGATGTCACCCAATTCACGTTGAGCGAAATCGGTAATCCCTACAACTGCTTCATCACCTTCAACACGAATCCATTCGTGATCTTTGGTGTATTTCAATTCTGCTGGAAAATTCATTGTATTTAATTTTTTGATTTTTAATGCCGTGAAGTTACAAAATATCTTTAATTGTCAAAAATGATATTCATCATAACATTTTTGTGTTTATTTTTATGCTATGAATCCTCAAATCGAAAGACTTTACCATATTTCACAAAAGAAAGAACGTCGCATCATTGGCCTGATGTCCGGAACTTCCCTGGATGGCCTTGATATCGCCGTATGCCGCATAGAAAATGCAGGTAAGACAACGAAAATACAGCTAGAGCATTTCACTACAATGGATTATGAGGATGATCTCAGAGCACGAGTCCGTGAAGTTTTTGCAAAACGAAATATCGACCAACAATTATTTTCGGGACTGCATGCTTACATTGGAATCACGCATGCTAAATTAATCAATAGAGCATTACAACAATGGAATATATCAAGCAGCGAGATTGATTGTATCGCCAGCCACGGACAGACTGTCTACCATGCGCCCCAGTCGCTGACTAGGGATCTGAACTGGCCAAATAGTACGCTACAAATCGGAGATGGAGACCATATCGCCGTGGATACAGGTATCATAACCCTATCTGACTTTAGACAGAAACATATTGCCGCAGGGGGAGAGGGCGCACCTTTGGCTGCTTATGGCGACTTCTTGCTTTTCTCACATCCCACAGAAAATCGTTTCTTACTGAATATTGGCGGTATTTCTAATTTCACATTTATCCCAAGTCATCAAACAAAGTTGAATGCATATGCTACCGACCTCGGACCAGGAAATACAATGATGAATCAATACATGAAGGCTAATTTTGATCAGGAGATGGATAGAGATGCCTATATGGCTAAAAAGGGCAAAGTAAACGATGCACTATTGAATCAATTATTAACGGAGGAATTTCTAACACTGTCCTTTCCAAAAACCACGGGGCCGGAACTATTTAATCTCGCTTATCTCGAAAAGGCACAAGACCGTTCGAAAACAACCCATATTCCACATGAGGATGTCATGGCGACCCTCAATCGCTTTGCGGCAGATGCGATAATTAATGGCATTCGCAAGCAATCAGAGGGATTATCTCATGTCGCTGTATATATTAGTGGCGGTGGACTGCACAATCCATTGCTGTTCGATTACATTAAAAGAAGCTTACCGATGTGCAACGTTGAAAGTTTTGCAAGATTAGGAATAAATCCAGATGCCAAGGAAGCTGTTCTCTTTGCACTATTAGCAAATGAAACTCTGGCGGGCAACAAATCCAATGTCGAGCAAATTAAAGATTCTCCCGCTGTCTGTATGGGCAAAATCAGCTTACCCGAATAATTATTCCGTATCGATGGCTTCCTGTAAAAATTCTTTAAAAGGAAGCATACTTTTATAGGAAGCCACGATATTATCCAGGGCATTTTTCGCCGATAACTCCTTTATTGTTAAAGGTCTATCCAAAACAAAACTCTTCAATTTTATAAATTCTATAAAAGGATTGTCCTCACTATAACCAGCTGGAGCACGTTTCAATAGATCTTCTTTGAAAAGATTGATCTTATTTTCGGACAATACCGTTTTCAGTATATCATCTAGTTTACCGCCATTATAATCGATTTCCTGCCTTATCGCTTCCAGATGTTGCTTTTCAGGCCGCCAATAGCCACATGCAATAAAGGAGTTTTCTGCCCCTATATGAATATAGTATTCAGGCCCTTGCAACTTTCTTCCATCAACTGATATTCCTGCACCAAACCAACTTTTATAAGGTGTTTTATCATTTGAAAAGCGTGTATCACGATAAATACGAAATAGACATTTACTAGCCTGTATGGAGGTATTAATTTTAGGATCAAACTCACTCAATGTCGCAATTAAATCCGTCAAAAAACTTCTCACATCAGCCAATGCAGCTTCATATTTCCCTCTGTTATCGGCAAACCATTCCCGAGAATTATTAGCTTTCAATTCCGTTAAAAAATCAAATGTAGATTTTTGAATATGACTCATAATACAATCAATTGATTAAAATTAAGAAAACATAGACCATTGGTGCCGCTAATAACAACCCATCAAATCTATCTAAAAAACCACCATGTCCAGGCAATATATTTCCCGAATCCTTAACATGCAAGCTCCGCTTAAGCATTGACTCGACCAAATCCCCCAATGTTCCTACAATACTGATAATTGCTGCAATGCTGATCCATTGCCAAAGCGGAAGATAACCGAAATATTTTTCCAGATTTACAGCTGCAACAATAGCTAAAATCAAGCCACCAAAAAAACCTTCCCATGTTTTCTTTGGCGATATTCGTTCGAATAGTTTACGCTTTCCGAAACTCCGTCCAGCCAGATATGCCCCAGTGTCATTTGTCCACAATAAAATCAAAAAGCCCAAAGGCAGGACATAATTAAAATTTCCTTGGATAAAACCTAATTTGGAAAATAGGAAAAAAGGTAGGGTAACATAGGCTATTCCCAAAAAAGTATAGGCAATATCGTTAAAAGGAAACGTTCGCTTTTGGAAAAGAGAAATAATATAAGTCACACTGACAAAAGGAATAATCAGCACCAAAAATTTTTCTTCCAGTATATTCATCGAAATCAACGATCCCAATGCAAATAGTACCAGTGCAAGTGCTATACCTAATCCCTTATTTGGAGCCCGTTCTTCGGATGATACTATTCCATAAAACTCATAAAGACACCAGGTACTTAGTAATGTAAAAAATACGGAATATACATAAGCGCCCAAAAGAGTGGAAGCGATCATAACAGCGACAAAGATAACTCCGGTTATTGCTCTAGTTTTCATGTCTTAAAGTCCCCTTTCCGCTTCCTCAATCAATCTTTCGGCTAGGTCAGTAGATCCTTCACTGACATAGAGTTCAATTTTCCCAAATAAATAGGAAGAATCTTGTTTATTCAACGCGACAGCAGGAATACCATTCTCCTCTAGCATTTGTTTGACTATCTCGGCCTGAATAGCATTCGTATATGTTTTAATTTTTTTCCAATCGTTCTCCATTGTTTTCTTTTTGCGTTGATCGATAAAATAAGAATACAAAAATAACAGTAAAAATGAAGCCTACAAGATATATCCACCAAGATTGTAACTCAAACGAATTGAGTTCATCGTAATTTTTTCCTTGTCTTGCATAATAGAATGACATCACTGTAGCTCCAGCATTATTCACAAAATGCCCAAAGATGGGTAGCAGGATATTTTTACTCCATAAATAAAGGTAGCCAAAAAATGCCCCTAACAGCATACGGGGAATAAATCCAAAAAATTGCAAATGTATTGCGCTAAAAATTATCGCGACAATCCATATAATAAGATGTGGGTTTCCCAGCCATCGCCCAACGATATTCTGCAAAACGCCACGAAACAGTAACTCTTCTCCTATAGCAGGAATCAATGCCAGTACAATTATGTTGAACAGAAAGCCAACAATATTTGATTCCATGATAATACCGCGAACCAGATCCCCCGAATCTTTCTCACTTTGCTCCATCCAACGTTGTACAGATTGCATATTATCGGGTAACTGTAATGATTCATTCCAGTGGCCGATCAGACTCATCAAAGGCATAAAAGCGAGCATAGCAAAAAAAACATAGGCAAACTGCGCCATGTTAGGTCTATAGCTGCATTGGAAATATTTAATTCCATAGCCTTCATACATATTCATCAAATAGGCTGGAATTACAAAAGAACCTAGACTGCTCATTAACAACAATAATCGCATCTCATTGGCAGAACCATTCATAATGACCCCTATAGAAAACACCTGTCCAGTCATCTTATAATAAAAGAACAGCAGGATAATATAGAAAACTTGTGATACAAACGTAAAACCAATGATCATTAAGATCAAACGTAACAAAGATTGAAAGGGGGAAGTAGTCTGTTCGGAAAACATAGTTATTAAATATCAGTTAAAGATAACAATAAAAGCAAGATTTATTGGAGTCGTAGCACGCAATCAAATTTTATCGCTTCGTTTTTACCAGCATAGTGACAACTAGCGATATGATCCAATTACCGTAAAACTCCACTGGATGTGTTCGATCATCTCGGATATGGATACGTTTACTTCAGTAATATGATCAAAAAAAGGGCTTTGGAAAATCCAAAGCCCTTTTTTATGTAGGTTTTCCTAATTCACCCGAATAGGATCGGCCGGTTTTTGTAGATTTTTGTACGGATAAGTTTTCATTTCTTCCAACAAGATTTTCACCGTTCTTTCAAGTTGAGGATCACGGCCTTCTAAAAGATCTTTCGGCAATTGCTCGATAAATACATCTGGAGCAACTCCTTCATTTTCAATGATCCAATTTCCTTTCAAGTCATATACACCAAAATTTGGAGATGTAATACGACCTCCATCCAACAATGGTGGATAGCCACTGATACCGACTAAGATTCCCATTGTTGTACGACCTACCAATTTGCCCAGTCCTTTAAAACGGAACATATAAGGCATCATATCTCCACCGGATCCAGCATTTTCATTAATAATCATTGCTTTAGGCCCATAAATACCATTGCCAGGTGTCGTAAATCCTTTACCATCACGAATTCCCCAACCAGAAATCAATTCGCGCGATAGAAGATCAATTACATAATCAGCAACCCAACCACCACCATTATTTCTTTCATCCATTAGAAGGGCCTTTTTATCCATCTGAGCGAAGTAATAACGATTGAAATAGGTGTAGCCTTCAGGACCTGTATTCGGCATGTACACGTAGGCTATTTGACCATTACTCAATTCGTTTACTTTTTTACGGTTACGCTCGACCCAATCCATGCTCCGCAAACTCATCTCATCACTAAATGAAATAGGTTTAACGACCACTTCACGCGCTCCGACCAATGAAGGTTTTGAATTGATCTTTAAAGTCACTTGTTTGCCAACTGTATTGTCAAATAAACTATAGATATCTTTAGCCTCTGTCAATTCTGTACCGTTAACAGCAACAATATAATCTCCTTCCTTGATGTTCAATCCTGGTTCAGCTAATGGAGCTTTGAATGTTGGATTCCACTCCAGACGAGTAAACAACTTGGTAATCTGATAGTAGCCATTCTTTAAGGTGTAATCTGCACCGAGCACACCGACTGAAACTGAAGGTGTGGAAGGTTGATCACCAGGATAAATATAATTGTGTCCTACGACCATTTCGCCCATCATCTCATTTAATAAATAGCCAAGATCAGAGCGATGGTTTACAAAGGGCAAGAATTTTTCATACTTGGTTTTCATTGCTTTCCAGTCTGCACCGTGCATATTTTCAACATAAAAATAATCTTTTTGCATAGACCAAACTTCATTGAATACCTGCTTCCATTCGGCAGCTGGATCTACCAATTGCTGAATTCCGCCCAACTTAACTTCACCGGCAGTAGGGGAGGCTACTTTTTGCCCAGCTGTTACAATATTGAACCCATTTCCCGTTTGATACAACATTTTTTTACCATCAGCACTAATAACAAAACTACGTGCATTCTCCACGAAGGTTTTATTTTCAAGATCCTTAAAATCATATGCACCGATTGTTCCACCACGTTGATAAGTCAATTGATTCGGCACTAAACCATTCAAGTTCCAATAAGGCCCTGCTGGCAAAGGAAGCGCAACAATTCGATTTTCCACACGATCGAAATCCACCTGAATAGATTTGTCAATTGGCTTGCTTGCCACTGTTTCCTCTTTTTTATCTTTTTTAGGAGCTTTCTTATCGTTCTCTTTTACACGATCTTTTTTATTCGTTTCTCCCTCTTCCTTTTTGTCGGCTTTATCTTCTCGGATTTGCTCTTCATCACTATCATTCTTAAAGAACGATGGTGTTTTACTCGACAAAATAAAGGCATATACTGCATAATCTACATTACGTTGAGCAGCAGACATATGCAATCCTGAATTTGTCAGCCCTGTATTTGTACTCGCTGTGAAAAATAAATATTTACCATCTTGAGAGAATGCTGTACTACGAGCAGAGCTCATTCCATCGGTAATCTGTTGGGTTTTCTTTGTATCCAAATTGTACATGAATACGGCAGGTACTCCATTTTCCAGCGTACGTATAAAGGATATCCATTTTGAATCTGGAGACCAGCTTGGTTGAAAATGATTAGATACACGGCCAGTTTGCCCACTCAATTTGTCATCTGCAACTTTAACAATAGCCTTAGAAGCAATATCAATATAATACAGATTGAGATGTGAATCATTATAAAACAATTTCTTGGAATCTGGTGACCATGTAGGTTCAAAATAGAAATTAGTTTGCCCCAAATTAAAGTATAAAGGTTGATCTTTTCCAAATTGATCCATTAGGACCAACTGATATGAACCATTTTTGTCTGAAATATAAGAAACCCACTTACCGTTTGGAGACCAATCCGGAAAACGCTCATGAGAGCCTGGTGAATTTGATAGATTTCGAGCTTCGCCTTTTTCTTTAGGCACTGTAAATATCTCGCCTCTCGCCTCAAACAATGCGCGTTGGCCTGTTGGTGACAGGGTAGCATAACGTATATCATCCTTAATATCTTTGTAATAAGGTCTTTTATACATCACATCTGTGTTTACGCTAATATGCAGGGGAGTTACCTTATTATTGCCTAGACTCAAGGTATTTAATGCACCTGCATATTCAAAGATCAGATCAGTTCCATTCCCGTTCAGCGAACGCACATCATAATCTTTGAAATCCGTTAGTTTTTCTACCTTCTTGGTCTTGGTATCATAACTGAAGATATTGACAATCTTATCGCGATCAGACAGGAAATAAACCTTAGTTCCCAACCATAATGGTTTAACGTCGTTGCTCTTAACCTGTGGAATTGCTTCTATTTCTTTGGTTTTCGTATCGAAAATCCAAATAGTCGGCATACCGCCACCGCGATAGCGTTTAAAGGCTACACGGTCTCTTTCTGTAGGATCAGTATTCTTGATATAGGCCCAATAACGACCATCTGAAGAAGGACTGCCCTGCGTGGCTTCGGGCATCATCAGTGCCTTGTCCAATCCTGAAATTTGTATATTGGAACTATATAATCGCGGACTTAAAGCGTAAGTAAAATCTCGCGATGTCGTATAATATACTTCATCATTGTTGAGCCATCCACGTAACACATCCGAAGATGGATGATAAGTTATACGTTTTGGTTCACCTCCTGCTACAGGAATTACATAGACATCCGTATTTCCGTCATAATTGCCTGTGAATGCTACTTTCTTGCCGTCAGGAGAAAACATTGGATTCTGTTCCACCCCTGGATTTGTTGTAAGGCGTCTCGGATTTGCTCCGTTTTTGTCGGCAATCCAGATATCTCCACCATAGACAAAAGCGATATTAGCAGCGCTTATACTTGGATTTCGAAGCAATAGGGTTTCTTGCGCTTTTGTTTGCAGAAAGGTTGTTCCGAGTAAAAAGGCTGTAATTAACTTGAAATGAATTTTATTCATAAACGTTTAAAGGTTAAAATTTACCACACACAAAACTACAGATTTGTGAGCTGGACCTAGTTAGTATATCAACAAAGTTGCATAAAAAAAATCACAAAAAAAAGCCCCGCTTTCGAGCGGGGCTTTCATTTATCTATTGATTATTAGAAACCGTATTCTTGTTCGATTTCCAATACAATGCCTTCGTCTACTAAAACACGTCCACAATGTTCACAGATAATGATTTTTTTGCGCTGACGGATCTCCGATTGCATTTGCGCAGGAATTTTATTGTGACATCCTGAACAGCTATCGCGATCAATCGAAACAACAGCAAGACCATTTTTGAACGAGTTACGCAGACGGTAATATACTTTTACCAAACGCTCCTCAATATTCGCTTCAGCTTCAGCAGCTTTTGCCAATAGCGCATCTTCTTCCTTTTGTGTTTCAGAAGTAATTGTTTCTAATTCCTTCTTTTTACCCTCCAGTTCATTTTTGCTGTAATCAAGATTTCCTACAGTAGCTTCGTAGTTTTCGGTTTTGTTGCGAATCTCGAATTCTGCTTCTTTGATTCTTTTCTCACAAACCTGAATTTCAAGACCTTGGATTTCGATTTCTTTCGAAATAGCGTCGTATTCACGATTATTTTTTACCTCATTTAACTGCGACTCATATTTCTTGATAGCAGCTTGGGCATCCTTAATCATGTTTTTACGCTTAACGATCGAATCTTCCAAATCGTCTAAGTCTATTCTGATCTTCTCAATACGAGTTTCTAAACCCGCAATCTCATCTTCAAGATCTGCAACTTCCATAGGCAATTCACCACGAACTTGGCGAATCTTGTCTATTTTAGTATGTATGGCTTGCAAAAGCCATAATGCTTTCAATTTTTGTTCTACGGTTTGTTCCATCAACTGTAGTATTTTATAGGATTTGTATCTATTTCTGTTGTTAAGGTTGCAAAGTTAGGAAATTTTTTCGTAATAATGTCGTACAATAATTCTTGCGTAAATTGTTCGCTCTCAAAATGTCCCGTATCAGCGATAACGATTTCACCTTCTGCGTCAAAAAATTCATGATATTTATAATCAGCCGTCACAAAAAAATCAGCGCCTGAACGTTTGGCTGCCCCCAGTAAAAATCCACCAGATCCACCACAAACAGCTACTCGGCCAACTTTTTTACCTAATAGTGCTGTATGACGGATGACATTCAATCCAAGTTTTTCTTTAAGATAAGCTAAAAAATCCAGTTCATCCATTGGTTCTGCTAAATTTCCAATCATCCCAGCTCCAATTTCGCTTGCTGTATTCGCCATATCAAGCAAATCATAAGCTACTTCCTCATATGGATGAGCTTCATAAAGTGCCAAAAGCAACTTTCGCTCGATGCTTTTCAGATAAATTACTTCTATCCGGGTTTCTTCTACACGTTCCTGAATACCAATCTCTCCAATTGCAGGATCAGCACCAGCTAACGGTCTAAAACTACCATAACCAGCTGTATTAAAGCTACATTGATCGTAATACTTCCCGACTTTTCCAGCTCCTGCATCAAATAAGGCCTGTCGAACATCTTCGACGTGACTTCTCGGAACGAAAACAATCATTTTCCGTAAAATATTTGTTTTCGACTCCAATATAGCCTGATTCTCCAGACCTAACTTATTCGCAATCTTTGTATTCACGCCGCCTGTAACATTATCCAAGTTAGTATGAATCGCATACAATGCTATTTTATGTTCGATTGCTTTAATAACCGTACGCTCCACATAATTCTTTCCATTGAATTTCTTCAATCCTTTAAATACAATAGGATGGTGTGAAATAATTAAATTACAGCCTTTATCAATAGCTTCTTGCACGACAGACTCCGTACAGTCCAATGAAATGAGCACTTTTGTAATCTCCGTATTTGCATCTCCCACAATAAGTCCAGCATTATCATAAGATTCTTGTAAATCTAAAGGAGCAAGCCGCTCCAAATAGTCAATGACATCTTTAATTCTCATGGTCTACAATTACCTCCTTTTCTCTAAATTTATTATGTTCTTCTAAAATTCTTTTGTTTGCATTAATTTCAAACCAATAATTAGCTAATGTCACAAAATGCATGATGATTAACACACCTGAAATAGATAATGGTAACGGAATATTTGTTGCTAAATAAATCCAGGCATATAATGATCCCTTTCTAAAGGTAGGATTCTCCTCAACAGCAATTTTTCGGTCAAAGAATTCGTTGATCAACGAATCCCGCAAACGTGTAGCGACCTGAAAATTCCAATAAATATTCACCAAGGGGATCGCGACCAACCAGGATTGATTAGGGGTCATTAATCTATTTTCACTGGCGACTAATTTTAAAGTTTTCCGGATCGTATTTGCAAACAATAGCCACACGATAATACGTATAGCTACAATAGCCATGGCTGTATAAATTACCTCTGGCTTACTCAATTCTTTTATTAGTTCCTCTTGCGTCATTGAAATATCTATTGCTTATTTATTTTCCAGTTGTAACAAATCTACTAATTCTTTCAGCTTTTTTATTTGCGGATTATGATCTCCAGTAAATTCGATTGTTTTAAAACCAAGATTTTTTGCCTTTTTATAAAAAGGATAAAAATCATCCTTCTCCAATGCTGTCCCATCTTCATAAGTTAAGATGTAGGTAGTTGGAATTTTATTTCGTTTCGGATTTATCAAATGAATCTTGTCCGTCATTGTTTTTAAAGGGTGGGGGACATCTCTGGGAAATTTCGTATCATCCTTCACCCAAAAAGGAAGAATATAGCCATCCTGTTCAAATTTTAAGAGTCCATTATCCGTATCCGGTTTTCGCATCAAATTCATTACTGATTGCTGATCTTCAGGAAGAATGGCATCCAAATAAACCAATTTTCTGATGCGATCTGGAAGACTGTCTGCGACAGCCGTTATAACCATACCACCATAACTATGTCCAACCAATATAATATCATGAAGATCCTCAAACAAAATTGTATTCACAACATCATTTACATGAGTCTGCAATCCAATAGAAGTATCTGCTAAATGATAACGCTCCCCCAAACCAGTTAGTGTGGGACGGTAAATTTTGTTTCCTTTCTTCTCTAATTCGCTGGCCGTATTTTTAAATTGCCAGGCACCGCCCCATGCTCCATGAACTATTACATAAGTAGAAGGCTGTGCATAAACACTTTTACTTAAAATAGATAATGAAAAACAAAACATTAAATACAATAATCTACAGTAATTCATATAGTTATATTTCGGATAAAATTTATTACAATTTATCTTTGCTGCACAGCTATTTTTTTATAATTCGTCATCTCCCATCTAATTGAAGTAAAAAAGAAAAATGTAACCACTTACTCACTTTGTTGACATGGATTAAAATCCACTTGTAGTTACTTTTCAGAGGTTATTGCCCATTATAAATTAAATAGGGTAGGGGAGAACCTTCAAAAAAATTAAACAAATAAAAGAAATATAGTAGGCCTTTTATGAAAATCATCTTTTCGTTTTCGCCATTCAGCAATAGTGAAACTTTGAATGGATTCATCCTGAGCTGTTACATTGGATGCTACGCAAAGTAAAGTCGAAGGTTTACAGGTTTTCAGCAGATCTGCTAAAAGCTGATTATTCCTAAAGGGAGTTTCAATAAAAATCTGAGTTTGTTTTTCACGCCCGGACTGCAGCTCGAGATTTTTAATTTCTCTGGCTCGTTCTATTTTATCAATCGGCAGATAACCATGAAAAGCAAATTTCTGACCACTGAAACCCGAAGCCATCAGAGCCAGTAGAATAGAACTAGGGCCAACGAGCGGAACAACTTTAATGCCCAGCTGATGTGCACGCGCAACAATTGAAGCTCCAGGATCAGCGACACCAGGGCATCCCGCTTCCGACATCAGACCTACATTCTTACCATGCGTCAGACCTTCAAAAAAATCATTAATATTTCCTTTATCCCGCGCATGTTTTCCATAATCATGAATTTTGAGTTCGCTCTGAGGAGTTTTTAAACCGGCAAGTTTTAGAAATTTGCGTGCCGTCTTCTCATTCTCCACGATATACTCGTCCAATGAATTTATCGTTTCCACCAAATAAGGAGTAAACGACTGAAAGGCTGCATCATCACTCAATGGAACAGGAATTAAATATAATATACCATTTGCCATAATACAAACGTACTAATTAAGCTCCATTTGGCTATACTAATTTTAAACTTAGCATTATTTAACTTTTTAAAATGATTATAATTTCGAATTTTAAACTCATTATTAGTATTTTAGCATAAATATTTATTGCAACAATAAACATCATTCAAATGATCACACAAATTACAGAAGGCGTAAAAATCTCGGTTGAAACCATCTATCAATCTGAGTATTCGAATCCGGACCGTGAACATTTTATGTTTGCTTATCATATCAGCATAGAAAATCTCAGCGATTACACGGTTCAACTTATAAGCCGCTATTGGAAAATTTTTGATGCAAAAGGGGACTATAGAGAAGTATCAGGAGATGGCGTAGTGGGCGAACAACCCATTATTGAACCTGGACAGACCCATCAATATACTTCAGGTTGCAATCTTAATAGCGAATTCGGATTCATGGAAGGATATTATAATATGATCCGAACACTAGACAACAGCAGCTTTCAAGTTGAAATACCTCGTTTCAATCTGATCGCAGATTACGCGTTGAATTAATTTTATCAAGGCAGTATCATTATTGCCAATTAATCATACAACGAAGCTTTTTTCGCATCGAATAAGAAACTATTTCTTTATTTTTGCGAGCGTTCCAAATTAACGGGTTATATCCAGGCCATTTGAATTAGTCATTCATTTAATGGTATGAGCTAACCTCGTGCAGAATGCGACCCGATAGATTAAATTAGTCAGCAATCAAAAAGATTATTGATTTAATATATAAATAACTGATAATCAACTATATATAAAATATTGATTATCAACACAATGCATACTTTCAAGAGCAGAAATCTCCTGGAAGTATTTTGTTGCGTAATTGACTGAATATAATTTAGGGTGATATAACGTGAGTATTTTAGCTACAGAACAAGTAAGCCATTCTTTCCACGATCGATGGCTTTTTAAAGATTTACATTTCGGCCTTCAAAAAGGAGATCGAGTAGCCTTGGTCGGGATAAACGGAACAGGTAAATCAACATTACTTTCCATTTTAGCAGAACGGGTCCTACCGACTTCAGGAAAAGTTGTAAAAGAAAAAGGCATAAAAATTGGTTTCTTAGAACAGGATCCTGATTTCACAGGATTAAAATCTATCAATGATTTTATCTATAGTGCAGACAACGACCAGCAGCGTCTTATCCGCGAATACGAGGAGCTTCTATCGGAAAGTGACATCGATCAAAATAAACTGGAAGATCTGACGGAAAGAATAAGCTCTTTGAATGCCTGGGAATATGAACATAATATAAAGACGATTCTCAATCGCCTAAACATAATGGATTTTCACCAGGATATTAAAAGTCTTTCAGGAGGGCAACGAAAACGCCTGGCACTAGCAAAACTTCTAATAGATGAACCCGATATTTATATATTGGATGAGCCTACCAACCATTTGGATATAGAAACAATTGAATGGTTGGAAAAGCTATTGACAACGGGAAACAAAACCGTTCTTTTGGTCACCCACGATCGTTACTTCTTAGACAACATCTGTACGGAAATCCGCGAGCTAGATAGGGGCAACCTCTATAATTATAAAGGAAACTATTCGTATTTTCTAGAGAAAAAATCTGAAAGAGAAGCGATCGATGCAGTGATGGTAGAGAAGAGCAGAAATCTTCTTCGCCGCGAATTGGAATGGATGCGACGTCAGCCTCAAGCACGCGGTACCAAATCCAAATCGCGTATCGATGCATACTATGAATTAGAAGAAAAATCTAAAGCAATAAAAGGAAACGATTCCGTGCAACTTAGTGTGAAAGTTAGCAGACAGGGATCTAAAATATTAGAACTGGAAAAAGTTTCAAAACGGTATGGAGCAAAAGAAATCATACTAGATTTTTCATATACATTCAAAAGGGGGGATCGTATTGGCCTAGCTGGAAAAAACGGAACTGGAAAATCTACCTTTCTAAACTTAATCACTGAAGAAGAAAAACCGGATACAGGAGCGATCGCTGTTGGAGAAACAACCGTTTACGGATACTACAAACAAGGCGGATTGGAAGTGAACGAAAATGACCGTGTATTAGATGTTGTAAAGAATGTAGCGGATTATATTGAGATGGCAAATGGAGAAGTAATCACAGCTTCTCAGTTACTGACTCATTTCTTATTTCCTCCTGAAAAACAATTTGGTTTTGTTAATAAGCTAAGCGGAGGGGAGAGAAAACGTCTTCAGCTTATGCGGGTCTTAATGAAGAACCCAAATTTTCTAATACTCGATGAGCCTTCCAATGATTTAGATATTGACACCTTAAATGTACTGGAAGATTTTCTTGATAACTATAAGGGAGTACTCATCTTAGTATCCCACGATAGATATTTATTAGACAAATTAACAGATCAACTTTTTATTTTCGAAGGAAAAGGGAAGGTACAAATATACAATGGAAATTATGCTGACTTTAAGCTTGAACAAGACGAGATTCAAAAACTAGAAAAAGAAAAGCAGAAAAAAAGCATTCAAGAACAAGTAAAACCAGCCGTAAAAGAAGAGAAGAAAAAGCTTTCTTACAAGGAGCAATTGGAGTATACCAAGTTAGAAGAAGAAATCGAAAAGCTGGAGCAAAATATAAAGTCAAAGACGGAAGAGCTAAATAAAGTAACAGACCACCTAAAACTTTCATCCCTTGCAGAAGAAATTCAATCCATCCAAAAGGAGATAGACGAGAAATCCGAAAGGTGGTTATATCTTGCTGATTTTATGTAAAATTTCACAAAGCGTTTCACGTGGAACGTAAAGAAAACTTAAATTTGTAAATAACAAAAAACACCACGTTTCACGTGGAACAAGAATAGAAAAATGTTTAAAAAATATAATGTAATAGTAGTTGGTGCGGGTCATGCTGGCTGTGAAGCCGCAGCCGCAGCCGCCAACTTGGGATCTTCAACTTTACTCATCACAATGAACATGGGGGTAATAGCTCAAATGAGCTGCAATCCTGCTATAGGTGGAGTTGCCAAAGGCCAAATTGTACGGGAGATTGATGCAATGGGAGGATATACCGGTATAATTGCAGATAAATCAACTATCCAGTTTCGCATGCTTAATTTATCTAAAGGACCAGCCATGTGGAGCCCGCGTACGCAAAATGATCGTATGCGGTTCGCAGAAGAATGGAGGTTACAATTAGAGTCTCTGCCCAATTTAGATATGTGGCAAGATACCGTCAAGGAAGTAATTGTAAAGAACGGTAGAGCTTGTGGTGTTATCACGTCTATGGGAATTGAAATAGAATCTGATGCAGTCGTATTAACCAATGGAACATTTCTAAATGGTGTGATCCATATCGGTGACAAGAAATTTGGTGGTGGTAGAACAGGAGAGAAGGCAGCCACAGGTTTGACAGAACAGCTTGTGTCACTCGGATTCGAATCTGGAAGAATGAAGACCGGAACTCCACCACGTATTGATGGAAGAAGCCTCAACTATGCGCTGATGGAAGAACAATGGGGTGACGAAAAAAGAGGTAGATTTTCTTATACAGATGTCGATATTCCTACAGAACAACGTTGTTGTTGGATTACATATACCAACGATAAAGTGCACGAAATGCTACGGACAGGTTTCGAAAAATCACCTATGTTCACCGGACGAATCAAAGGACTAGGACCACGGTATTGTCCTTCGATAGAAGATAAAATTAATCGCTTTGCTGAACGTGACCGACACCAGATATTTGTCGAACCTGAAGGTTTTAAAACAGTAGAGATTTATGTAAACGGATTTTCGACCTCACTACCAGAAGACGTTCAACTAAAAGCATTACAACTAATCCCAGGTTTTGAAAATGCCAAAATGTACCGGCCAGGCTACGCCATAGAATACGATTACTTTCCGCCAATGCAATTAGATCTTACACTCGAAACGCAATTGGTAAAACACCTATTCTTTGCAGGCCAGATCAATGGAACCACAGGATATGAAGAAGCAGCTGCACAAGGTTTCTTAGCCGGTATCAATGCGCATCAACGTATCAATGACGAAAAGGAACTAATCTTAAAAAGATCCGAATCTTATATCGGCGTATTAGTAGATGACCTCGTAACAAAGGGAACAGAAGAACCTTACCGAATGTTTACATCAAGAGCAGAACATCGTTTGTTATTACGCCAGGACAATGCAGATATTCGCCTTACCCCATTAGCTTATAAATTGGGACTGGTAGGAGAGGAAAGGCTAAAGAAAGTAGAGAACAAAATAGATAACTCTAATAATATTATCGAGTATCTGAAACAAAACTCCACTAATCTCGAAAAGATGAATACCGTGCTGGCCGAAGTAGGCTCAAGTGCACTTGCTCAAAAAACCAGATTAAGCAATGTACTGGCAAGACCACAAGTCAGTATTCAAGACATTATAAAAGGAGATGAGGGCTTCGCACAATTTGCCTCACAATTCGATAACGATACCATAGAACAAGCAGAGATCAATCTCAAATATGAAAGCTACTTCGAAAAAGAAATAGAGATTGTGAACCGAATGAAAAAGATGGAAGATAGAGAAATAAATCCCGATTTCGATTACAGTTTGTTAACTTCACTGTCAATCGAAGCAAGGCAAAAATTAGCGAAGGTCAAACCTCGCACACTGGGTCAGGCTTCGCGAATTTCGGGTGTTTCACCTTCTGATATCAGTGTATTGATGGTTCACATGAGTTAAATAATTGATTTTCAGATTATTAAACAATTAACAAATACAAGCTTAAAATAAGCGATTTAAGACAATATTCTATTTTTTATGACAACTTCTTCAAAAGAAAATAAAAGTAGTTCAGAAAGGCTAAAAAGTGGCTTAAAGCCAAGATTACTGATTTTAAGCTTGTTTATTATGCTTATTGGCTTATCAATACAGTGTGCGAGTATACAGCAACCAACCGGAGGGCCAAAAGATTCTATTCCACCTAAAATTTTACTGGAAAGTCCTACGAATTTTTCGAAGAACTTTACAGCAAATAAAATAGTCATTACTTTTGACGAATACATAAAACTCGCCAATCAACAAAAAGAATTTAGTGTCACACCAGATATGGGGAGCAATCCCGAATTCAAAGTCAAGAAAAAAAATCTTGAGATTACCTTACCGGATTCCTTGGAAAAGAATACAACATACAGCATATACTTTGGTAAGGGCCTTGTGGATTATAATGCGGGAAATGCATTGGTCAACTATGCATATGTATTTGCAACAGGAGACAAAATAGACTCGCTCAGCATATCTGGCAATGTAAAAAGTGCGATTACCAAAGAGGTCCAAAAAGATGTTAAAGTCTTGTTGATCCCCATTAGTCAAGATTCCATTTTTGGTAAAAAGAAAGCCAATATATTTACGACAACAGATACAGCCGGCAATTATAAACTAAATAATCTAAGAGAGGGAACATACCGTATTTACGCGCTTCAGGAAAAAAACAATGATAGAATTTACAATGGTGCCGACGAAGAAATAGGTTTCTTAAAAGATTCTATAGTGCTAGAGCGAGATTTGAGTAATATTAATCTGGAAATATTCAAGGGTACCCCAAAGAAGTTTAGAACGCAAGAAAAGAAATTTGAAAAAAATGGGAGTGTACTCCTTATTTTTAATAGAAGAGTGGATAAACCTAATCTTAATATACTTCATGATGAAGTAAACAATAAAGATAAAATCGTACGTTTTTCAAAAACTTCAGATTCGGCGACCCTGTTTATCCCTAATTTGAAAATAGATTCTTTAAAGCTGGTCTTAACGGAGAATGAAAAGCCACTGGATACCATTCTTGTTAGAAAAGGAAATGTAAAAATAGAACAAACCATAGAACCTATTTTTACTCCAAATAACGGAAGGGTAGATCGCATCACTCACCTTCAAGTATCCGCTTTCACACCAATAAAGAATATAGACAAGACAAAATTAAAGTTCAAAGAAGACTCTTTGGTGCGCACCAATTATCAACTTGCGGTAGATACAGCCAATTCCAACATGTATCATATTCGATATAATTGGAGAAAGGACAAAAAGTACCAAATTGAATTCGCAGAAGGTGCTATTACTGGCTATTTTGGAGAACAAAACAAAGAGAAAAAACTGGATCTTACCTATGACGATAGCGAGAACTATGGCGATCTTACTTTTGATTTCACAGATCTGGATAGCAATACAACTTACTTGGTAGAATTGATCAATGAGAAAAAGGACAAAATCTATCGTTTAGACAAAATCAACATAGATAACCCGACGGTTGTATATAAACAATATCCAGGAGGTAAATACAGTTTGCGTGTAATCCGGGACGATAATGGCAATGGTATTTGGGATACCGGAGATGTAGAAAAAAAGACCTTTCCAGAGCCTGTTATATACTTAAACAAAGTATTCACCATACGAGCAAACTGGGAGCAAAAAGATAGCTTTTCATTAAGTGGCCTCAAAAAAGAATAATTGAGGTCACCAAATAAAAAGCTATTTTAAACTTGCTAATTCGTTTAAGCTAAAACCAAGAACTGTACAAAACATAATTATGCGGTAACTGCTGTAACAGTTCTTTCTGTTCCTCAGTTAGCGCTTTTATTTTTTTTGCTGGTACACCGGCATATAGGAATCCCGACTCACAGCGCGTATTCTCCAAAACTACCGCGCCAGCTGCTATAATCACATTAGATTCGATAATAGCATTATCCATAACAATTGCGCCCATACCAATAAGCACGTGATCTTCAACAATGCAGCCATGAACCATAGCCTGGTGTCCCACGTTTACATAATCACCTATTGAAGTACCGCATTTTTTATAAGTACAATGTATAACAGCGCCATCTTGAATATTCGTATAGTTACCTATCCGAATATAATTGACATCACCACGAATAACAGCGTTAAACCAGACCGAACAATGGTGCCCAATCTCAACGTCGCCTACAATCGTTGAATTAGGCGCTAAAAAGCACTCTTCAGCAATTAGCGGAGACTTATCCAAAACGGGTAAAATAAGTGCCATATCCCTTAAAAAATTGTATCCTGTAATACATTCGAATGCTTCGGATAGTCAGTTGTATAATGCAATCCTCGACTTTCCTTCCGCAACATAGCCGATTTAGTCACAATATAAGCGACTTGAATCACATTGCGCAATTCACAAAGTTTGACAGAAAGTCTCGTATTTCTGTAGAACTCTTCGGTCTCCTCATATAATAGATGTAGTCTCTTAAGCGCTCTTTCGAGCCTAAAATCAGAACGGACAATACCAACATAATCGCTCATAATCTTCTGACATTCCCGCAGGTTATGGCTTACCAAAATATCCTCATTAGAAAGTGAGGTCTTAGAATCATCCCATTCGGGAACGTCACATATATGACTGATTGATTTAACCAATTTAGTAGCATCTAAGAATATCCGATGGGCATAGACAAGTGCTTCAAGAAGCGAGTTAGAAGCCAGCCTATTTGCGCCATGCAAGCCAGTAGAAGAACACTCTCCACAGGCATAAAGATTAAGAATACTGCTTCGTCCAAAATCATCCACATAAATCCCACCGCAAAGATAATGCGCTGCAGGTGTCACTGGTATAAAGTCTTTCGACATGTCAAGTCCAATAGAAAGACATTTCTCATAAATATTAGGAAAATGTCTGAGAATATCATCCTTATCCCTATGCGTGATATCGAGATAAACATAATCAATACCAGATTTTTTCATCTCAGCATCAATAGCTCTAGCCACTATATCTCTAGGAGCTAACGAAGCACGTTCATCATATTCCTCCATAAAAGACTCTCCATTGACTCTTCTTAAAACTCCACCAAATCCTCGTACAGCTTCGGATACCAAAAATGCCGGAGAGTCCTTAGGATTATATAGCGAAGTTGGATGAAATTGCATGAACTCCATATTACGTACCTTCCCTTTGGCTCTGTAGACCATTGCAATACCATCTCCAGTAGCAATCGTCGGATTAGTTGTGCTTGAATACACATGCCCAGCCCCACCAGACGCCATTACCGTAACCTTGCTCAAAATTTTATCGACCAGATGGGAAGATGTATTGAAAGCATAAATACCATAACAAGTAATATCCGTTTTGTTCTTGTCTACATATTCCCCTAGGTGATGCTGCGTAATTAAATCTATGGCAAAGTAATGTGTAACAATTTCGATATTTGGATCAATATGTGCCTGCTCCAATAATGCCCGTTCAATTTCGTAGCCAGTAATATCCTTGTAATGTAGGATGCGATGTGCCGAATGTCCCCCCTCTTTTGCCAGGTCGTAGAGTCCGGATTCTTCCTTATCAAATGACGTCCCATATGAAATAAGCTCGGCAATACGATCGGGAGCCTCCCGCACTACGTTTTCCACAATTTCAACATCGCATAATCCATCCCCAGCTATCTGAGTATCAATAATATGCTTCTCAAAGCTATCAGACTTATCCACAACAGCAGCTACTCCCCCCTGCGCATATTTTGTATTAGACTCATCCTCATTGGACTTAGTGACTATCAACACTTTACCGAATTTAGACGCTTTTAACGCAAAGCTTAATCCAGCTATACCTGATCCAATGACCAAAAAATCGACCTTTCTATCTGCCATATATTTTAAATTCACAAACTATCCCCAAAAGTGACAATTCAAATTAACGAAAAATGTGGAAAACGTGTAAATAAAAGGTTAAATAAAAATGAAAAGTATTTAACAATTCACAAGTCCCCTATTTTCCACTCAAATTTTTTAAACTTTTCCGCATAAAATTCATGAGATTTCCACAATTTTTAGACACAAACTATTCAACAAAAAAATATGGAAAATAAAAACCCGAGAAAATTAGAATTTTAAAAATCAGTCATTTAATATCAAAATACTGTTGAAAAATTGTTGAAAACTCTATAAAAACCTAAAATCAAAATAGAACTAACTCAATTTATACCACTTTTCCACACTATAATAAACAATAAGAGATCTTCTATTTAAAATAATTAGTATTTATTGAAAAAAAAGATTGTGGAATACGTTCGAAAATCTTTGTTTAGTTTTGTCAAGTTCAATTAGACGCGTTCACATTTCGATATTCGGGAACTGTAGGCTCCCCTATCGAAATATTCGATTCTAATTGAGTTTATTTTATTTTTTAATAATTCTATTGGCTTTTAAAGTGCTTTAGAATGCAATATTTATTTTATTTTTTTTGAAATATGGTTATAACGTGATTTAAGAGGCTTATTTTTCAGATATTTTATTTTTTTTTCATTTAGACGCTTTTATATTTCAATATTCTGAGCTTTTGACGTTCTATGTGGATTTATGCGATCCTAAAGAGAACAAACTGACGAAAGGATGTTTGTAAATCTAATTTAGGCGCTGTGAGGTTTGAATATTCTTTATTTTCAATAGAATAATGACTTTTATGGAATTCTAATAGCCTTGATTTGCTTTTAATTTTTACATGAAGGTACCTGATGTAATTCTCTTGCGAGATTTGGATTTTAGAATGCTTTAGGTTTATTTATTTTCATTTTTTTGAAAAAAAAATTTTATAGCTCTTTCTTGGCCACTAAAATTTGAATGGTACATTTTGATCAATGTGATATAATATCTGGATTTATGCCAAATTTATAGTTTATGGATTTTCAAATTCCAATTTTTTAAATTTATGTGATTTTAGTTGCAAAATTTCACTTCTTTTTAGACTGTGTAATTTGTATGTGAAACTCCAGGCTTCAAATTTTGAAATAAACAAATTGAGAATTGAATATTCTCGTAAAAAATGTTTTTAATACTGTTTATTACATTCTAGAAGGCTTAATGTGAATTGCTATTTCGAGAGTGGATTCAATAACAAAGCAGATTGAAATTTTAAATAAAAATAATTTGTTCAAATAATTTATTGTAGAACGAACTATCTTACTATATTTGTTGCCCAACATTGATTTTCTTCTCGGATTTTATGAAATTAGATTTCTGAGATTTAAATATTTTGGATAAAGAGTTGGATGTTCTTTTATAAACAATTCTAAACGGGTTTATTTCCAAAATAAACGCTTTATAGATGGAATAGATTTGTTTTATGTAATATTTATATCGCTTATTTAATTCTAAGTGATTAGCGGTGAATTTTAGATGGTTTCTATGCCTTCTACAATCTAATATTTGATTATAAGCATAAAGTGCAAGTATTTACCTGAATATTAGGAATTTGAATTATTATCTCTCTATTAATACCTTTATAATTTTAATATTTAATTTATTTTTATAATTTTTTGCGTTCGTATTTGGCGTTTTTATATCGTATAATTTATATTTATTTCAATTAAATTGAAATATCAATATACTTCCGTTAGTAATTCAGATTTAAAAAGTAGAATAACTTTGCTCAATCGAGTTCTGATCGCTATAGCTCACTTTAGGTGTATTTTTATCAAACCTCTTTACAATTCAGTATATACCTATTCGAGGGATTATTTAGCTAATATTCAATCCTCAGTGGCTCTGTTGTAGATAGAAAATCCAGAATATATCTTTTCATACTTTTCAAAAAAAATTAACCTTTTCAAATTCGCTTATAATTGACTTAGTTTTATTTGTTAATATATATCGGATTCTAATTGTATTCATTTAAAAAGATAGATTTAAGAGATTTCGATTTTATCTGGCTAAAGTTCATTTATGCCTATTTGCTTCCCATATTCGTTAAAAAGCGATTTAATTTTCAAAATATGTTATTCTAGAGCGCTTCACAATGAAAATTTTCATCTTTTAGCTGTACTTTTTAAGCTTATATATATATGAGCAAATGTAACCGATATGTTAAATCATATCTTATACTTGTTTTTAAAAGAACTGATAAACTATACCGACTGGTAAGCAGATTGCTATAAATGCGGGGAACAGCGCTAAAAATTATTTCAGGAGATTCTCAAGGCCTTTATATTCCATTCTTCGGCGGTGTCATCCTATCAATCGAGTTTGACCTTTTTAAATTCGTCTATAATCGATCAATTAAACCCGCTGAGAATTCAATATAAATTTGTTGGTCAATGCGGAGTTCATTAATTTGTTTTATAAGGGCTTTGAATCGCTTCATCACGTAAAATGTTAATAAATAAAGCTTCCTATTGTGCGATATTTTTCATTGTTTTGTAATATGCCTAAGAACGCTCTATAGGCTACCAAAGTTGGATATTGGCGAAACTGATTTTCTAACATAGAAATAGTTTGCGATAAACTCTTTGAGCTTTTGCTGTATCACATGTGTTTCGATTGGATGTTATATATTCGATTCTACAAGGGTTTATATTGAAATGATTTCTTCTTATTGTTTTTAAATGATAATAATTTAACTATTATTCTTTATTAGAAGGTTTATGTATTTTAAATCGTTATTTCGTTTTCTCTTTTGTAAGCTAATGGAATTTATGAATGATAATTGTTACTAGGTCAAATTCTCGGCGGTGCCCTGTGTTAAGATCGATACTGATACCAACCATTCTTATCCCTTGGAGATAATTGATGTATGAGCTATCAACTACTAAGGTGTGATAATTCGACAATATAGACTGTAGTTGTTAAGTGTAAATTGGTATCATTTGATTAATTTGCTTTTAATTGACTTTTATATATGGAACAATGCTTATTTTTGTCATTCATAAAAGTTGAAAGTACCCGCATGGAAATTGTAAATTATGAGCTTCAGGCCAAAGGTTATATCGATGCTCCGATCGATCCCTCATTGGATTTGGTTAAAGAAATCCAACGATTAAAGAAAGAAAAGAATGCTGTAATTTTAGCTCATTATTATCAAGAGTCTGAAATTCAGGATATAGCAGATTATATAGGAGATAGCCTAGGACTATCACAAGAGGCTGCCAAAACAGATGCGGATTTAATTGTCTTTGCTGGAGTGCATTTCATGGCTGAAACAGCCAAAATACTTTCACCAACGAAAAAGGTTATTTTACCTGATGCAAAAGCTGGCTGTTCGTTGTCAGATTCCTGTCCACCGCATCTTTTCGCTAAGTTTAAGGAACAATATCCCGATCATCTGGTCATCACTTATGTGAACTGTACTGCTGAATTAAAAGCACTTTCGGATATTGTATGTACATCAAGCAATGCTGTTCAAATTGTGGAGAGTTTGCCTAAAGATCAGAAAATCATCTTCGGTCCTGACCGTAATCTAGGTGCATACGTTAAAAAGAAAACTGGTCGGGATCTAGTCCTTTGGAATGGTGCCTGTATGGTGCATGAGATTTTTTCTCAGGATAAAATTGATCGTTTGAGAAGCGAATACCCCGAAGCGAAATTTATTGCCCACCCCGAATGTGAAGACCATATATTAGCAAATGCAGATTATGTGGGATCTACAGCTGGAATGCTTAAATTTACGCAGAATGATGCGGCTCAGTCCTATATTGTCGCTACAGAATCAGGTATTCTCCATCAGATGCAGAAAGCGAGCCCTCATAAGACCTTTATACCAGCACCTCCTAACAATGCCTGTGCATGTAATGATTGTCCCCACATGAAGCTGAATACGCTTGAGAAGCTCTACAATTGTCTTAAATATGAATCGCCTGAAATTCTTCTTCCTGAAGATGTTATTTTTCGTGCCCAGCGTCCTATTGAACGTATGTTGGAAATATCGGCGAGCTTAGGATTGTAGAAATTTGGGATAATTTTTGATATTAGCGAGAGAAAGAAAGATTGATTTTCGGTACCCAAAGTGGACTTTTATTTCTTTTTTGATAAAATAGGAAAAAGAGTTACGAATAAAGGTGCCAAAATCTATTGGATTTATTGCGATCGCTGTTTTGTAATGACCACAAAATCAATCTTTAAAGGATGATTGTTTGGCATTATCTATAATGAACTTTTAAACTTTTAAACATGTTTGATTTTGACAATACCGAGCGGACCAATTTAGAGGAAATGGGAGAGTTCGGACTGATTGATTATATAAGCAAAGCTGTAGAATTAACAGAGAAGTCCACTATTAAAGGGATAGGTGACGACGCAGCTGTTTTGGATTTTGAGGGTAAGAAAACTTTGATATCTACCGATTTACTGCTGGAAGGAATTCATTTTGATCTGAGATATGTACCCCTGAAACACTTAGGCTACAAAGCCGTTCAGGTCAATTTGAGCGATATCTATGCGATGAATGGAATAGCTTCCCAAATCACCTTTTCAATTGGTCTATCATCTAAGTTTCCCTTGGAAGCAGTCGAGGAAATTTACCAGGGAGCACTGATTGCCTGTAAGAAGTATAACGTTGATTTAATTGGTGGCGATACCTCAGCTTCAGCCCAGGGTCTCGTTATTTCTGTGACGAGCATAGGTTACGCTGATTCAGACAGAATTGTTTATCGCAACGGAGCACAAGAGGGCGATCTACTGTGTGTTTCAGGCGATCTGGGCGCGGCTTATATGGGCTTACAGCTCTTAGAACGTGAGAAAGATATCTATTTGGAAAATCCGAATGTACAACCTGATCTGGAAGGGAAGGATTATATTGTTGAACGTCAATTGAAGCCAGAAGCCCGTAAGGATATTGTTGAGCTATTTGCCAAGCTATCGATAAAGCCTACAGCGATGATGGATATTTCAGACGGTCTAGCATCAGAAATCTTGCATATCTGTCGTCAATCAGATAAAGGATGCCGTTTATATGAGGAAAAAATACCATTAGATCAGATGACTTATGACACTGGACGGGAATTTGGGATTGATCCAACAGTAGCAGCACTAAATGGGGGCGAAGATTACGAGCTTTTATTTACCATAGCACAGGCTGATCATGATAAAATTAAGAATTTACCTGATATTAGTATTATTGGCTACATGACACCAGCTTCCGAAGGCTGTGAAATGATTTCGAAATCAGGAAATCTCTATCCAATATCAGCTCAAGGCTGGAATGCTTTTAAGAAGAAAGATTAAAAAAAGACCCGTCTTAGACGGGTCTTTTTTATGCTTCTTCATTTTCTAAGATAAATTCTTCCTTTTCATTTGGATCTCTTTCACCAACATTGAAATTATTATAGCCCAAACCTACTTCAATCTGTAATAGCCGCTGCTGAAGCATTTCAAGAATAGCTAGAAAATTATAGACGAATTGAATTTTATTTTCGGAATTTTTAAGAATTTCCTGAAAATCCAATGTCTTGTTAATTTCAATCAGTTCAGCGATTGCTTTCTTTTGCTGTTCAATCGTATAAGGGTATTTTATTACTGTATGGGTTACCTCAGGGGGGCGATTACGGAATTGATGCATCATTTGCTCGTAGATCATCATCAGACCATAGAGGTCGAAGTTATCTAGATTTTCTCCGCTGGAATCTAGTTTAAGGCGTTGCTGGATATCGTAACGTATATTGCCTCTGCTGTACTGTTGAAGACGATCCTCTTCCATCCTCCTCAAATCCTCGCAGGTCTCTTTAAATTGCTTATAGAGGATAAGTTTTTGAACAAGGTCCTCCCTAAGATCAATTTCATTTTCATTTTCGTCTAGATCGGGACGTGGTAATAGCATTTTGGCTTTGATACGCATCAGTGTCGAGGCAACAAAGATAAACTCACTTGCCATTTCCATATTGAGCGCTTGCATCTGGCTTACATACGACAAAAAATCATCTGTAATCTTTGAAATCGGAATATCGTGGATATTTAGTTCATCCCGCTCGATAAAAAATAATAATAAATCAAAAGGTCCCTCGAATTGAGGAAGCTTGATTTCGTAGCCTTCTTCTACTTGCATATCTTATACAAATTTACATATAAAATCTTTTGGAAGGGCTCCGGTGCAAACTATTCATTATTTTATTTGTTGTACCTCAATATGTAAATACGATTTATTTTAAAGATTAGATAAAATTGTCGTTACTTTGTACCAACATATCATGTAAATAGCATTACTATGCAGTTTGAGACTGGAGAACTATTAAGTAAAATAAACGATCCCTCTGATCTTAAAAAGCTAAAGGAAGACCAATTAGAACAGGTAAGCCAGGAGTTACGTCAATTTATTATTGATCAGGTTTCGGTTAACGGTGGTCACTTTGCAGCAAGTTTGGGAGTCGTTGAGTTAACGGTGGCGTTACATTACGTAATGAACACCCCATATGATCAGTTGATTTGGGATGTTGGCCATCAGGCTTATGGACATAAAATCCTAACAGGGCGTCGCGATATATTTCATACAAATCGAATAGAGAACGGAATTTCGGGCTTTCCCAACCGTTTTGAATCTAAATATGATGCATTTGGCGTTGGGCACTCTTCAACATCTATTTCTGCAGCGCTAGGTATGGCCGTTGCATCCCAAATAAAAGGGGAAAAAGACCGTCAACATATTGCGGTCATTGGAGATGGTGCTTTGACCGGTGGAATGGCATTTGAAGCGTTAAATCATGCAGGTATTTCCAAATCAAATCTTTTGGTAATCTTGAATGATAACTGTATGTCCATCGATCCTAATGTTGGAGCATTGAAGGAGTATTTGACAAGTATAACGACATCAAAACGATATAATCGTTTTAGGGATGATATAGCTGCTGTGTTGACCAAGATTTCTGAAATTGGTCCAAACGCACTTGGTATTGCCAAGAAACTTGAAAAAAGTATAAAGGGCACTTTATTAAAAAATGCTAATCTTTTTGAGTCCTTAAATTTTAGATATTTTGGACCAGTAGATGGACATGATGTCAAGAAGTTAGCAAAGACACTTGAGGATCTTAAGCACATCCCTGGACCAAAATTATTGCATGTTGTCACAATAAAAGGAAAAGGCTTTGCGCTAGCTGAAAAAGATCAAACGAAATGGCATGCCCCAGGTTTATTCGATAAAATTACAGGAGAGATCAAAAAATCTTCGAATGATAAACCTGTGGCACCTAAATTTCAAGATGTATTTGGGCACACCTTAGTCGAGCTTGCAGAAGAGAACAGTAAGATCGTGGGAATAACTCCAGCAATGCCATCTGGATCTTCCATGAATATTATGATGAAGGCAATGCCTGAACGTGCTTTTGATGTTGGTATTGCTGAACAGCATGCTGTTACTTTCAGTGCAGGACTCGCAACTCAGGGACTATTGCCATTTTGTAATATTTATTCATCTTTTATGCAGCGAGCTTATGATCAAGTGATCCATGACGTTGCATTACAGAACCTGAATGTCGTTTTCTGTTTGGATCGAGCGGGAGTGGTTGGCGCAGATGGCGCTACACACCACGGTGCTTATGACATTGCGTTTATGCGATGTGTTCCAAACATGACTGTTTCGGCTCCGATGAACGAGGAAGAGTTACGAAATTTAATGTATACGGCTCAATTACCTAACAAGGGGCCTTTTGTGATTAGATATCCGAGAGGAAATGGTGTTATGCCAGACTGGCGTCGCCCATTTACGGAAATTGAAATTGGCAAAGGGCGTCTCATTACCGAAGGAGAAGAACTTGCTATTTTAAGTTTCGGCGCTATAGGAAACGAAGCTGTAAAAGCCGTACAGCAATTGAATGAATTGGGTATCCATCCCGCGCACTATGATCTTAGATTTGCTAAGCCTTTGGATGAGGTTTTGCTCCATCAGGTATTTAAGAAGTTTGCAAAAGTTATTACTGTAGAAGACGGAAGTTTGCAAGGGGGTATCGGATCGGCAGTATTGGAATTTATGGCTGATCACGGTTACCGCAGTCAAGTTGTCCGTTTGGGTATTCCCGATAAGATCATTGAGCATGCAGAACAAAATGCGCAGTGGAAGAATGCGCATTATGATGCTAATTCTATCGTAATGGAAGCTAAAAAACTTTGCGATGGAAAGCTGACCAGTACAATGGTTGGATAAAAATCAATATTGAGATATTATTAAAAGGAGGTCTGTGTAGATCTCCTTTTTTGGTTTTTGACTACAAACTTTAGGAGAGCACTCAAGTAATCTGCTATGTTACAATTCACTTTTTCCGAAGAGCCAATTTATAACGATCTTGATTTTTCGGTTGTGTATAAATCCGGTAAATTATCATTTGACAGCGATGTTAAGTTGGTTTTAAATTCTTATAAATTTAATATTAAAAATATATGAACCAAAGGTTGTAATTCGCTATAATTTTGGTTAATTTAGGTCTAGACCTTAAAGACTGAAACGTAGTGAGTTTGCTACTTTTTTTGTTCTTTTTTTTGAAATAAATTTGGAATGTTAATAATTATTTTTAGAGATCAATTTTAGCGCTAGTTTTCCACAATTTTACACAATAAAGAACTGGTATATAGTGTATTATCAATTATTTTATATTTTAGTTTTTTAGCTGATTTTTTTTTGTCATCTTCGTTCTCAGAGAAAGTTATCAACATATTTTTTGTCGCGTATTGTAAATCAACTTATTAACAATTTTAGAATGGAAAAAACGTATTCAAGTGTCTGGAATAATTGTCTTTCGATTATCAAAGATAATATACCAGCACAAAGTTTCAAGACCTGGTTTGAACCTGTGAAAGCAGTCCGTTTGGAGGGTGACGTTTTGACTATTCAAGTGCCTAGTTTATTTTTTTACGAGTGGCTGGAAGAACACTATGTAGGAATTCTTCGTAAGACCGTAAAGAAATTTTTAGGAGAACAAGGTAGATTGGAATACAATATTGTAGTAGAGAAGTCTTCCGCTTCTCATCCTTATACGACTAATCTTCCATCGAATGGCAATGGAGCAGAAGGAAAGAGACAATCTATCCCGGTACCGGTATCTTTAAATAGAGATATCAAAAATCCATTTGTTATTCCTGGATTGAAAAAATTGCAGGTTGATCCGCAATTGAATCAAAACTACACCTTTGAAAATTTCATTGAAGGTGAATGTAACCGTCTTGCTCGTTCAGCAGGTTATGCTGTAGCGAATAAACCAGGTGGTACGTCATTTAACCCTTTGATGATCTATGGAGATGTTGGTTTGGGAAAGACTCACCTTGCTCAAGCTATCGGAAATGAGATCAAAAGAAATCTTCCCGATAAATTGGTCATTTATGTGTCTTGTGAGAAATTCTGTCAACAGTTTGTGGACTCATTGAAAAACAACACAATCAATGATTTCGTTAACTTTTATCAAGCAATGGATGTTATTATCATGGATGATGTACATAACTTTGCTGGTAAAGAAAAAACGCAGGATATTTTCTTCCATATTTTTAATCATTTGCATCAATCTGGAAAGCAAATTATCTTGACTTCGGACAAAGCACCTAAGGATTTAGCTGGTTTGGAGGAACGTTTGCTTAGTCGTTTTAAATGGGGATTATCTGCAGATATTCAGATTCCTGACCTTGAGACGAGAATGGCAATCTTGAAGAAGAAGATGTATTCTGATGGTATTGATTTACCAGAAAATGTAGTGGAATATGTCGCTACGCAAATCGACAACAGTGTCCGTGAATTGGAAGGTGCCATGGTTTCATTATTGGCGCAATCTACATTGAACAAAAAGGAGATCGATTTGGGTTTGGCGAAATCCATGTTGAAGAATTTTGTGAAGAATACACACAAGGAAATTTCAATGGACTTTATTCAGAAATTAGTTTGTGAATATTTTGAAGTTCCTGTGGATATGGTAAAGTCGAAAGTTAGGAAGCGCGAAATCGTGCAGGCCAGGCAAATTTCGATGTATTTAGCTAAAGCTCATACCAAGTCTTCACTGAAATCCATCGGCGCATTCTTCGGAGGAAGAGACCACTCGACTGTCATTTATGCATGTCAAACCGTAGAGGATTTAATTGAAACAGACAAGAAATTTAAGACTTATGTAAGCGATATTATGAAAAAATTGAAATCTTAATGTCAATTACCGCAAGTAGAAAACAAAAGGGTTATCCAATTAACAAGGATAACCCTTTTTTAATGGATTTAAGGCGATTTAATGCATTAAAAAACCTCTGACTATATGTTTATATAATCAGAGGTTTTTCATCCCTGTAGAATGATTGATTGTTATTGATTGCTCTGTCCGTTGCCGGATCCTTTATTTTCTGTTGTTTCTTGAGTTACGGGAATGTTTACCGGAGGTCTTTCTGTTACATATTTCTGGTAAGATACCTTTTGCTCATCTGTCAGTAATTGAAGTATTTTGTTGTCCGATGCACCTTGAATTTTCCCAATACTCTCCTTCTTCGCATCAGCAGTCGCTGTGCTATCCTGAATGATGGCTGCTATGGCCTTTTCTTGATCCAATACAATTGTTGATACCGCCGTTTTTTGTTCATCGTTTAATGTGAGCTTGGTGACTAATTCAGTCACTACTTTTGTCGCATTTTCTTCTGGTGTTGTTTGCTGTGCAAATGTTAGGCTCATTGCTAGGAAGAAACCTATACCTGCTAAAAATAACTTTTTCATGATGTTTAATTTTAGATGAAATTATTCAATTTGTATGCTGAAGCTTCTTTATTTTACTACCCATTAATGATTAGATCCGGTTTGTACAGGCTCGGCCGCTGCAGGTACAGATTTGGCAGGCCGTTCGGCTATCATTTTTTGATAAAGTGATTTTTGATCTTCGGTCAGTAATTGATTGACTTTTGTATCCACTTCGTTTTGAAGTTTATTCAATGACTCACTTTTTGCCTGAGCAGAGGATGCACTATCTTTTACTATAGTATGTTCTGCTTTGGCTTGATCCAATAAAATAGTCGATACCGCCGTTTTTTGTTCATCGTTCAGATTCAGTTTCTGTACAAGTTCAGTAGTTGCTTTTGCAGCAGTTTCTTCCGGAGTGACTTGCTGTGCGAATGTAAGGCTAAACGCCAAACAAAGTCCTACTCCTGTTAAAATTAGCTTTTTCATATCTATTGTATTTAAAAAGTTACAATTAAACTGTCTTGTTATAAAAACTTAGAAAGTATTATTAATATTGTATCAAGTATGTTACTTTAACAGATTTTTAACATTAATTGCGTTTAAATGATTGAAAAACAACAGATTGTTTTATTTTTTAATATCGGTAGGGGATTTCTATTTCGATATTTAGGGTACGGTTAATGATTAGATGTGCTGTTATGATCGGAGTACATTAAAATCTAATCCAATAGAAATGATGCTTGGGAGTTAAGCTGCAAAATCAAGGTAAATATGAAAAAAGTCCTTGTTTTATTTGCAAGGACCTCTTTGAAGCGTCTTAGTGTTTAATTATCAGAACGTTTGGACATTCTTTCTTTCATTTTTTCTTGCTGTTCATCAAATAATTTAGCTTGTTCTGGAGTAAGCCATGATTTGATTTTGCTTGTCTGTACCTCCTGAAGTTGCTTAAATTTTTCCATGTTTGCTTTACGATCTCCACCGTCGCCTCTAAGAGCATCACGCTGCTGTGCCTGACTTAAGGTAAGATTATAGATGGAATCTTTTTGCACTTGATTGAGACTTAATAATTTGTCCAGACGATCTACACGCATTTTAGCTTGTTCCTCAGGGCTGCGTTGCTGACGTTGTTGAGCAAAAACTCCTGTAGCACTTAACATTAGGCAAGCTGCTGCCATTAAAATTTTCTTTTTCATCTTTATATAGTTTATATCATGAGTGCCAACCATGATAATTGTACACTCAATTTCATTATCCACTTATTATGGACCAAAAAGCTTTTCAGCTCTTTCTTTATCTATTGAATATAAATTTGATGAAAAAGTTTAGTATTGTATTTGATCTTAACAAAATTTAAGGTTGATTAACACTTTGAGAAACTGCGCCATGCAACATTTTTATGAATAGTCCTTTTTGTGTAGGATCATGAAATTGGATTCCTATAGGAAGGTAAACCAAGTCCATCGTTTCAAATAGCTTTTTAAAAGGTTTTAACCGCTGAAAGTCTTTTTCGGTAGTCAATAGTATTTTATTGGTACTTGCTAGGTTCATGTACGCTGTTGTGATCTTATCTAAATCTGATTGGCTAAATGCATGATGATCTCCAAAAGAAATGTGCTTGATTAAATTTGCCTTCTTCTTGATATAATTTACAAGCGGTTGCGGTTTGGCAATACCAGTAACTAGAATAATATCTTTGCCGCTAATATCGATTGTGGTTCCGTCGCTATCGATCGGTTCAAAGTAATCAATATAACTAAATGTAATTAAAGCTTCTTTGTTATATCGCCTGATTCTGTGTTCTATGGACTTTCTATCTTCAGCTGAAAGATGAATAGGACATTTGGTGATCGTTATAATTTGCGCTCGGTTAGCTTCCATAAGGAGATCCCTAAAGTTCCCCGCTGGAAACACCAGCATGGGCTGGAAAAACGATGAAAAATCAAACAGTAAAATATTGAAAAGAGGTGATAATTTTCGGTGTTGATAGGCATCATCCAAAATAATAAGCTGATGATCGGGCCGAAGTTTTTCTATTCCGGTACAACGATCCTCGCAAACCGCAACGGTGAGATATGGAAATTTATTTTTGAACTGTAAGGGTTCATCCCCAACATCACTGGCTGATGAATCAGTTTTTACGAGATGGAATCCTTTGCTTGTTCGCCCATACCCGCGGCTGAGGATAGCAGTTTTATAGTAGTCTTTAAGGCTAGACACAACAAATTCTGTCATTGGACTTTTTCCTGTACCCCCAACAGAAAGATTGCCGATAACAATCGTCGGAATATCAAATGTCTTTGATTTAAGCAATTTAAGATCATATAATCGATTTCTTATCCAAACAGCAAAGCCATAGATAATTGAAAAAGGAAGTAACAGATATCGTAGTAAAGCTATCATTTTGGAACAACTGTTAACCCAACATCGGTGATTTCTTTCAACGGATTCTCTTTCATATGCTGTTCAATGGAAATTGTATACATTCCTGTATCTGGAAATTGGTAATCTTTATGGATGATGGATTGATTGTTGTAGAGACTACCTGAGGATTTTCCAATCCATTTTCCATCGGGGCGGGCCATTTTTATTTCTTTACGATAAGTATATTGTTTTTTATCTGGGCCGCGTTGATAGATGAGAACAAAAAGGTTTGAAAAGGTATATTCGGGGGTGTGGCGAATATCCATTAATACATCATATCGTTTAGTTTTATCGCTGATATGAAATTGAAAACGAGCTGGTGATGTATTCAACCAAGCTTTATTGTCAATGGGTTTATTATCATTAATGATTGAAGTTTGGTCACAGGAACCCCATATGCCAATACATAACATACCAACAAGGAGCGTTGAGTTTTTGAGTTTCATGTTTATCTGTAAAAAGAATATGCCTAATGTGTTAAAATTAGGGATATTTTATTTTATTCTGCTTTTGGGGCAGTGTTGTTATTATTACCCTTATTTTTATTGCGGTGTCTATTGAATCGCTTTTTAGGTCTATTGTTTGTTCCCTCTTTATTGTCTTTATTTGCTGTAGGAGCGACAGTATCGGTCGCTAACTGAGGTTTAGAACCTTGTCTGGGTACATTTTGTTCGGATTTATCCGTTTTTTGACCAGCTTTAGTTTCCGGTTTAGCGGTATTGCTTTTGGTTTTCCTTTTCTTCTTTCTTTTATTCCGATCATCAAGTCGAGTTAAGCTATCTTGCCCGACTACGTTTTCGTAATCGTAATTGATATTTTTCTCTTCTTTGATTTCATCGGTATCTATTGCACTTGAAATCGCTTCAGGTTTGATTCCCTGTTTATTCATTTCAACAAGCTCTTTTACTTGTTGGACTGGTAGCGCGATCCAATTTTCGGCTCCTGGAAAAGAGAACCACATCATTTTTTTAAAGATATCGGTCTTTTGAAGATAAGCGACTCCCTTTTGCGTTTCAATTCGGTCTATGTTATTCGGAATATCTTTTAATGCATCCATATAACTATCCAATTCATAATTGAGACAGCATTTCAATTTTCCACATTGTCCAGCTAATTTTAGCGTATTCAGGGACAGATTTTGATAACGTGCAGCTGACGTGGAAACAGTTTTAAAATCCGTTAACCAAGTCGAACAACAGAGTTCACGGCCACAGGAACCAATACCGCCTAGACGGCTTGCTTCTTGTCGCATACCTATCTGACGCATTTCAATCCTTATCCTAAATGCTTCAGCCATTTTTTTGATGAGTTCACGAAAATCCACGCGGCCCTCAGCAGTGTAATAGAAGGTAGCCTTCGTTTTATCACCCTGATAGTCTACGTCAGAAATCTTCATGGATAAGCCTAGGTCCAAAGCCAATTTACGGGCTTTGTGCATAGTTTCCCATTCGAGATCTTTTGCTGCGTTATACTTCTCTACATCTACCTCATTTGGTTTCCGATAGATTTTCTTTGTTACCATTTCTGGGGTAACATTATTCTTTTTTAATTGTAATCTGACCAATTCACCTGTTAGGGAGATGTGTCCGACATCATAACCACCAGTTGAAGGTTCTACAACGACCATCTCACCCATTTCCAGGTAGATATTATCTACATTAATAAAGAAATCCTTTCGTGATCCCTTAAATCGTACTTCGACGATATTAAATGGTTTATAATTTGAAGGCATATCCATATCGGAAAGCCAGTCATATACATCTAATTTATTACATCCGCTAGTCATGCAGGAGCCATTATTCTGACATCCTGCCGGTGTACCATTTGCTGTGGTAGTACCGCAACCTCCGCCGGATGAGCAACTGCCACATCCCATAGTTTTCTATTTATATATATTGAGTTCCTTTCGGAAACGTTTTGTACTTGTATATTAATGTTAACTGCAAAGATAAATCTAAAAATAATATTTTGGGATTCGCATTTCTTTCTATAAAATAATGCGTTTCCTCAAATAGATTTATGGTTGCTTCGATTTGTTCAACGGTATAATGTACTGCAAATTTTTGAACAAAGTCCAATTCTTTGGTCGGTAAGAAGACAAGACTTGAAAGTCCTTCTTTGATCAAAATGATTTGGCGCATCATATTAATCGCATAGAAAAGAAAACTTTTCTGGTTTTCTCTTCCTATTTTTGAGAGTTCTTCTTCTACCAAAGAAATCATATTGGTACCGGCATCTGAAACGATGAAGCGCAGCCAATTGACCAAAATTCCAAAATGATTATTTGTTTGGGACTGGATCTGATTCATTGCTTCCTGCAGATTTCCATCCGCAATAAAAGCAATCTCTGCGGCCTCCTGATCTGAAAGATGATGGACGCTCTTTAAGTGTTGTGAAACCTCAGCATGGTTCAATTTCTTGATTTTGACCAGTTGCGTACGCGATATAATCGTATTTAATATTTTGTCCTGATTTTCAGCAACCAGAATAAAGAGTGTTTTTTCTGGAGGTTCTTCGATTAATTTCAATAGTGCATTACCTTGCGTATCCAAGTATTCTGGCAGCCACATAATTAAAACTTTATATTCGGCTTCGAATGATTTAAGGCTTAATTTTTTGATGATGCCATGCGCCTCGGCAATATTGATATTGACCTGTTTGTTGTCTGCATCCAGTTGATTACGCCAATACTCCAATCCCATGTAAGGATTGGAAAGAAAAGATTTTCGCCAGCTTTCCGCATAGTCTGCTGCTGTATCTTCTTTATGTTTGGCTATAAAAGGATAGGACATATGAAGATCCGGATGGATCAGTTTGCTATATTTCCGACATGATGAACATTGGCCACAGCTGTCTGTAGGTTGCCGGTTTTCGCAATTCAAAAATTGTGCGTAGGCATAAGCCAAAGCAAGGCTACCTGAACCTTCGGGACCTAGGAATAATTGGGCATGACTCACACGATTTTCCTGAACCGTGCGAACTAAATGTTCTTTGATGTCTTTATGCCCAATGATCTCTTTAAACTGCATACACTACTGCTATTATACAAATGTAATAAATATTGTGATTTATCGAGCCGAATTTGCTTTCTATACTTTTGGTGCAGTGCTTATTAATTGAAATACAAATGCTTATTTGAGGCTTGGAAATCTCTTTATGTGGAAAGAAAGGCGCCTATAAAACTGAAAAATATTGATTAATTTGTGTATTATTGCACATAATAATTAGTATTCAGGAAATGAGATTCATTGTATCAACATCAATTTTATTAAAGCAGTTACAAGCTATCAATGGCGCATCCAGTACAAGTACTGTTTTGCCAATCTTGGAAAACTTTCTTTTTGAAATAAAAGACAATAACTTGACTATTTCTGCTACGGATCTGCAAACAAGTATGGTTACTTCGCTACAGATTGAGGCAAAAGAAGAAGGAAGAGTAGCCATGCCTTCGAAGATTTTGATTGAGACATTAAAAACTTTGCCAGATCAGCCGGTAGCATTTTCAGTAGACATGAATACCTTGGCTATCGAAATCAGCGCAGGTGATGGTAAGTATAAATTGAGTGGAGAAAACGCTGACGATTTTCCTAAAATTCCTTCTATTGATAATGGTTCTGTTATTCAGATGCCAGCTCCTATTTTATCGGAAGCGATCAGCAAAACAATTTTTGCCGTTAGTAACGATGAATTGAGACCGGCAATGTCAGGTGTTTTGGTACAGTTAGCTGAAAAGAATGTGACTTTTGTTTCTACAGATGCACACAAATTGGTACGTTATTCAAGAACGGATATCGGTGCTGAAAAACCAGCATCCCTTATTTTGCCGAAAAAAGCACTTTCATTGTTAAAATCTTCCCTGCCATCAGATGATGTGGCAGTATCCATTGAATATAATCAGACCAATGCGTTCTTTAGCTTTGGCAATATTAATTTGATCTGTCGTTTAATTGACGAGCGTTATCCAGATTATGCTGCTGTAATCCCTCAAGTCAATCCAAACAAGTTGACTGTAGACCGCTTATTGTTCTTGAATACATTGAGACGTGTGGTGATCTTTGCCAATAAAACGACACACCAGGTTCGTCTGAAAATTTCAGGTAGTGAGTTGCACATCTCTGCCGAAGATCTGGATTTTTCTAATGAAGCACATGAGCGCTTATCTTGTCAATTTGAAGGAGACGATATGGAAATTGGTTTTAATGCCAAGTTCTTAGTTGAAATGCTAAATAACCTAGAGAGCGAAGAAGTTGTTTTGGAGATGAGTACACCAAATCGTGCTGGCTTATTGATCCCAGCAGTATCAGAAGATCATGAAGATATTTTGATGTTGGTGATGCCTGTTATGTTAAACAACGCTTAATATTCTTCTCGGTTTGGAAATAATTACACACCTCATTGACTTTATTCTCCATATTGATAAACATTTGGTTGAAATAGTCAATGATTATCAGACTTGGACATACCTTATTCTGTTTCTTATTATTTTTGTAGAAACCGGGGTGGTTGTCATGCCTTTTTTACCGGGAGATTCTTTGTTGTTTGCTGCAGGCATGCTAGCAGCACAACCAAATGATCTCAATGTATGGCTGATGATTTTCGTTTTGTTGGTTGCGGCGGTTTCCGGTGATTCCTTGAATTATTCTATCGGAAAGCATTTTGGTATGCGCTTAACAAAATTTAAGCTCTTTGGTAAACAGGTTGTCAAAGATGAGCAGATTGCCAAGACGCATTCTTTTTATGAGAAATATGGTAGTAAAACGATCGTTATAGCGCGCTTTGTACCGATTGTCCGCACCTTGGCACCTTTCGTAGGTGGTATTGGAAAGATGAATTATGGTACTTTCATCACGTATAATGTTGTAGGAGCTGTCTTGTGGGTGGGGGGAATAACCCTCGCCGGATATTTCTTGGGAAATATTCCGATTATCCGGGATAACTTCTCGAAGGTGGTACTAATCATTATTTTTATATCTGTATTGCCAATAGTCATCGAGGTCATAAAAGAAAAGATAAAAACTAAAAAGGGAGTCCAATAGGATTCCCTTTTTTTATGGATCAAAATGGAAACGATCACACAACTCATTGATTTTATATTGCATATTGATGGACATCTTTTGCAGCTGATCAATAGTTATGCGAACTGGACTTATTTGATTTTGTTTTTGGTCATCTTTGCTGAAACAGGATTTGTTGTCACACCTTTTCTTCCCGGAGATTCTGTTTTATTTGCCTTGGGAGCGATAATTGCCCGACCAGACTGTCAGCTCTCTTTGTCCCTGTTTATTTTCATTTTAATCTTGGCTGCTATTTCTGGCGATTTCGTGAATTATGAAATCGGTAAATATGTTGGAATAAGAGTTTTTAGACCAGGATCAAGGGTATTTAAACCTTCTTATCTGCAAAAAACACAGGATTTTTATGCCAAACACGGAACAAAGACCATCGTTTATGCACGGTTTGTGCCTATTGTTAGAACTTTTGCTCCATTTGTAGCGGGTATTGGTAAAATGCCCTATACTGTCTTTGGAAAATACAATATAGTGGGGGGCACATTATGGGTTTCTTTATTTATCCTAGCAGGCTATTACTTTGGACAGCTGCCATTTTTTAAACGTAATTTTTCCTTGGTTATCTTAGCCGTTATTTTTATTAGCTTAATACCCATGCTTATACAGTTTTTAGCTGCTACAAAGTCAAAAAAAGATTAAACGTTGCATACTAAATATCGTCTTTTAAGGTTAAAGGAATAGTTCGAATTATTCTTACTTGGGAAGCACTAACGTTGATGAACGAGCGATTGCTCTAAAAAATTATCAAGTAAACGAAGCGGGTAAAATTGCCCGAATATTCGAATCTACCATTGAAAGAGCGTTTTTTTTTTGTATGAAATATCCATATTTAGCATCTAAATATATTGATGAGAATAATCTGAATATCTCTTTATATAGAAAGGCTGCGCATCACGAGCTTATGAAATAACTATTTAGGTATGAATTATTTGGTTTTAGCATTTACCTTGTTTTTTACACAGTTTGCTTTAGCACAGCGTGTTGTTGTTGATCATCATCAAGCGAAAGAGGCTTATGAACTATTGAATAGAGTTCGCACAAACCCAGAAAAGTATAAGAAAGAACTCAAACTGTTTAATCTGCAGAAGATTAAACGGACTAAACTCCATTGGAACAATCAGCTGGCTGAGGTTGCTGTTTACCGCGCTAAAGACATGGCTAAACGCTCTTATTTTGACCATGTTTCTCCTGAGGGGTATGGGCCTAACTATTTCATTGAAGAGGCCGGGTATCAGCTTAATCCTGAATGGCTGAAAAAACGAAGTTCAAACAATTTTGAATCTATTGCTGCCAATCGTGCAAGTGCTACAGACGCCATTAAAGCCCTTATTATTGGAAAGGAGGCCCCCGGTTACCATCATCGTACGCATTTATTGGGTATGGATCAGTGGAATGCTTCCTTGTATGATATCGGAATTGGTTATGTGGAATGTAAAGGTGCCAGGCCTTATGAAAGTTATCTTGTTGTTATCATCGCCAAGCACGACTGGAACTAAAAGGAAGTTAATTTGGGGAGTATCAGCAATTAATCAATGCAGAGTATTCAATTTTTACTGAAAAGTCATACCTTTGCATATGATAAAATCCATGACAGGATATGGCACGGCTTCCGCTGATAACGGTAAAGTTAAATATAGTGTCGAAATAAAGTCCTTAAATTCAAAATTCCTTGAATTAAATCTCCGTTTGCCCAAAGTTGTTTCGGACAAAGAATTAACCCTGCGGACTGAAAGCAGCAAACTTATTGAGCGTGGTAAAGTTAACATGAATGTAACTGTCGAATACACGGATCAAACAGCAAAAGCGTCTTCCATCAATTCTGATTTACTTAAAAAATATTACAGTCAATTGCAGCAGATTGCATCCGAGCTCAACGACACAAATGTCAACCTGTTTGAACTTGCATTAAATATGCCTGAGGTAATCACCAATAATGATGATTCGGTTGATGACGAAGAATCTAAAGTATTAATGGATGCTTTTTATGATGCGGTCAAACGTTTTAATACATTTCGTGAAGATGAAGGCAATGTACTTGCAGAAGACTTAAAGAAGAGAGCCGAGCTGATATTGACCTATCTTGGACAAGTGGAAGATCTAGAGGTAGAACGTATTCCATTGATCAGACAGCGTATCGAGCAATTTTTAAATGATACGGTGGGTAAGGAGAATGTAGATCAAAATCGATTTGAACAAGAACTCGTTTATTACATTGATAAATTGGATGTAACTGAAGAAAAAGTCCGATTGCGCTCCCACTGTAATTACTTTTTAAAAGCATTTGAATCTGCAGATTCAAATGGAAAAAAATTGGGTTTTATTTCACAGGAAATGGGAAGGGAGATCAATACCCTGGGCTCTAAAGCAAATCATGCGGGCATTCAACAGATTGTAGTCCGAATGAAAGAAGAATTAGAAAAAATAAAAGAGCAATTGCTCAACGTATTATAAGAATGAGCGGTAAATTAATTATATTCTCGGCGCCATCGGGAGCGGGAAAAACAACAATCGTAAGGGATCTTTTAAGTAAACATGGCGATAAAATAGAGTTTTCCATTTCAGCGAGTACACGCGATCCCAGAGGACAGGAAGTGAATGGAAAAGACTACTATTTTATGTCGAAAGAAGAGTTTTTACATAAGGTAGCCAAACAAGAGTTTATCGAGTTCGAAGAAGTTTATTCAGGTACATTTTATGGGACGCTGCGTTCTGAAATTGAACGTATTTGGAAAGAAGGCAAACATGTTATTTTTGATATCGATGTTGTCGGCGGATTACGTTTGAAATCTAAATTTCCAGAACAGGCAATCTCGATATTCGTTCAGCCGCCTTCTTTGGAGGTTCTTAAGGAACGATTAACAGGACGTGGAACGGACTCTGAGGAAAAACTACAGGAGCGGTTTGCGAAGGCTGAATTGGAACTTACGTATGCTAATAAGTTTGATGTTATATTGAAGAATTTTGATTTAGCTACCGCATGTGCCGATGCGGAAGAAATCGTCATGGGATTTATCAATAAATAGGTTCATGCGTAAGATTGGTTTATTTTTTGGCTCTTTTAATCCGGTGCATATTGGGCATCTGATCATTGCAAATTATATGGCCAACTTTACTGGACTGGATGAAGTTTGGTTTGTGGTTTCTCCACAGAATCCGTTTAAAAAGAAATCTACGCTGGCAGATCCCTATGACCGTTTGGAAATGTTGAATCTTGCATTGGAAGATTGTGAACATTTGCGGGTCAGTGATATTGAATTCCACTTGCCCATACCATCGTATACCATCGATACCTTGACGCATCTAAAGGAGAAATACCCTAATCGGGAATTCGTGCTCCTAATGGGGCAGGACAATTTGGAATCGCTGGAAAAATGGAAGAATGCTGATATTATTTTGCGTGATTACCAAATTTATGTTTATCCGCGGCCGGGGTACGGAACTGAAAAATTTAAAGATCATCCTTCAATTATCATGACAGAAACACCGTTGATGGAATTATCTTCTACTTTTCTGCGGAAAGCAATTAAGGAAAATAAAAATATTCAGTTTTTTACACCGCAAAAGGTAATTGATTTTATCGATAAAAAAGGTCTTTATTCCTAATTTAAGTAACAATATACAAAGCAAAAATCCCTAGATTGAATAAATCTGGGGATTTTTGTTTTGTATGAGATAGCCAGTAAAAGGCTAATTTGCTTAGATAGTGCCGAAAAGATTTTAGAAAATAAAGAGGAATAATTTTTGTAGGCATAATTTCTTTATTTTTAAAATTAATTAAATCATACGATATGAAAAGGATAGTTTTATTTATTATCTCTTTAGCTTGTTTTGGGAATGTTTTCGGACAAACAGATCAGACCGATGAAAATAATCTCTTCATGGATCCTGCTGCTATCGAAATGCGAAGCAAAATGACCATACCTCCTTATGGCTTGGACAAGGTAAAAGCATTAATTGCAAAAATAATCCCTGAAGAAGATAAAGAAATGACGGATGCAGGAACAAATGCGATTTCGGCTGTTGATTTTAAAAAGCTATCTCTACGTGAAAAATTTACCTATACCATGATTCACGCGGAGTTATATGCACAGAATTGTGCTATACCTGAGTACCAAACACAGATAGACAAAAAGATCTTTGGGACATTATTAGACGGTTTCAATGAATCTTCCTGGTCACAGAGACAGACCGATTTTCTGCAGGAAAATAGAGATTCTATTCTGAAACTTATTCAAGAATCTGTCGCGAGAAGCAAACGTATGGGGGTAAACTATAAGCATGCCCTAGTGGAATTAAACGCTTGGCAAATGATTCCTTTTATCATTGACTATGGTAAGAGAACACCGAAAGACAAGGATGCATTGACCCTGTTGCTGTTGCTTATGAAACGTGGTGAATATAATGAATTTATTAAATCTGCTTCGTTTAAAAAGTTGTATGGAGAACAAAGTAATTATTATTCTTATTTAAATTACAACAAAGAAAATGAAGCTTTGATCTTTAGTAGGGCGCTGAATTATTACAATGAGAAAAAAAGCAAGTAGAATATTTGGGCTTTTGATCCTCTTTTTGGGAGGATTGTGTTTTAACTTCGTTAAGGCACAGGAATACAAAGATGTTGCCTGGAGTGATCCTCGTCCTCAGGATTCCTCGTATTATGCCTTTCGTGAAAAAAATAGTATTCCTCCTTTTAATAGAAAAAAGGTTCAAAATCTAATAGATAAACGTTTAAGTACTCTTCCTGATGAAGCATTGACTGACTATGATGGCGGAATATCTATCCGTGATTTTAATACCTTAAGTTTTGAGGAAAAATTCACATACACGATGATTTATCCAGAAATATTTAGTCAAGCTTGTGCGGAACGCATGTTTTTATATGACCCTCAGAATAAAATATTCGGCCAGTTGCTTTTCGTTTATGGAGGTGTTTTTTGGAGTGATCGGCAGATCTCTTTTATGAAAAAGAATAAAGAAAGGGTGTTAGGATTAATACAGAATCTAGCTGTAAAGAACCATGAGATGGGTTTAAATTACAAGTCGGCAATTTTGGAGATAGATGCCTGGGAAAGCATTCCCTTTTTGATTGACTTTTACCGGTCAAACCCAAGGGACAAAGATATATTGACAACACTTTTGCTGCTCTTAAAAAAAGCGAAAATTTCTGATTTCGAACGATCGAAAATATACAGCAAACTATATGGTTCGGATGTGAGCTATGACAGCTGGATAAACTTTTCTGAGGCAAATGAGCGGTATATTCTTGAAACCGCGGCAGCATATTATAAGATACAGCAAGGAAAATGAGAAAGTTACTCTATTTGGTGGGATGGATTCTCCTATACTTTCCATGTGATGCGCAGGAAAACAATTATGTTCAAATTCCAGCCGGTAATTACCATTTAGGTGATACCCTAAGTCTAGACAATCCCAAAAGAACTGTATATATCGAATCATTCTGGATTTCCAAATATGAGCTGACCAATGCTGATTTTGAAAAATTTGTTCGGGCAACAGGCTATAAAACATTAGCGGAGCGCTATCACAACGCTATGGTCTTTGAACCCGGACTGGAGGAATTTCGTTGGTTGCAAGATAGTACAGCCTATTGGCGCTTTCCAAATGGCATAAGCCGTGGTGGTATTGAGACAAAAATGAACCATCCGGTTACCTGTATTTCCTTCAGGGATGTATTAGCATATTGCGAATGGGCTTCATGCAGGTTGCCATCTTTTGATGAGTGGGAGGTTGCGGCGAGAGCAGGCAGTGAAGGTTATTATTTTGACGGTGTCGATAAAGAGAATATCGGCGACTACGCAAATATATGGCATGGAAGAAATCATTTGAAAGCCGATGTTTCAGATGGATATCTTTATACCGCTCCAGTTGGAAAATTCAAACCAAACCCATGGGGACTTTACGATATTTTTGGTAATGTGTTTGAATTCTGTACAGGTAAACTCAAAAGAGATGGTGATCGCTCTATTGCACATGCCCGTGGAGGCTCCTGGTGGTGCAGCAAAAATAGCTGTGCGGCATTCAATACGGTGTATATCGGTTCGGTAAGCCCCAATGCATCTTTTAGCAATTTGGGATTTAGAACCGTAAAAAACTTTCATGATTCCTTTGGATCAACAACGGGCATGAAAGTTTTTGATGGCCTTTGAAAACAGACACTTTCAGAAAAAAAGCCTTTATCCCTTCGGACAAAGACTTTTAAAACAAAACTATCGTAAAGATGGAATTTTTTATCTTCCCATCCAGCCGCCATCGACTGTAAGGATGGTTCCATGTACATAATCAGATGCTTTTGAAGCGAGAAATACAGCCGGTCCTTTAAAGTCTTCCGGAGTACCCCAGCGCCCTGCCGGTATACGGTCCAAAATGGATTTGGAGCGTTCGGGATCATCTCTCAGCGCTTCTGTATTATCCGTAGCGATGTATCCTGGAGCAAATCCATTGACATTAACCCCTTTCGATGCCCACTCATTGGCAAAAGCTTTTACCAGAGACCCTACAGCCCCTTTCGAAGCAGCGTATCCCGGAACATTGATACCACCCTGAAAGGTCAGTAAAGAAGCTGTAAATACAATCTTTCCAGTTCCACGTGAAATCATGTCCTTTCCGATTTCACGCGTCAGTATGAATTGCGCATTTTGATTGATCTCAATGATTTCATCCCAATATTCATCGGGGTGCTCAGCAGCAGGTTTGCGGAGGATATTTCCCGCATTGTTAAAAAGGATATCAATCGTAGGATGTGCTGATTTTACATTTTCTATGAACTTGTAGAGTTCTGTCCGTTTAGAAAAATCACATTGATAGGCGTAGAAGTTTCTACCCAATGCTTTTACGGATTTTTCTACGGCAGAGCCTTCAGTTTCCAATGACGCTGAAACGCCGATAATATCGGCTCCAGCTTCAGCCAATGCTTCGGCAATTGCCTTACCGATTCCTCTTTTGCAGCCTGTTACCAAAGCTACTTTTCCACTTAAGTCAAAAGATTCCAATATGGACATTATTTTGAATATTTTATTGTTAATGGTTGATCTAAATTATTTTTGAATGTTTTGACATAGGATTGCCATTGGTCAAAACTGCCTATTTTACCAGCTTTGTTGAAAGCAGCCCCCGCAAAATAAACTAGCGGTTTATTATTTTTGACCGTTGTCGCTAGTAAAAATTGTTGTGGACTATCTTTGAAAACATATTTTACTTTAGGCAGGATGACGGCAGTGCCGGTAATTTTATCTCCTTCGGCAGGCTCCCAGTAAGCCAAAATTCCATTTTTTACATCATTTAGAATTTGAGGTTTTTCCTCTTTCCTTTTGGCGATTCCCACGACAATTGGAGTCGCTTCTGAACTCGTATTTTTGACCGAATAGCTTATTTTGTTTAATTGGCTACCAGCATCTAGGGAGATTGTTTTTTCAACTTGCAACTGCTGACCTTTTACATTCTCGGGCTCATAGATGAGTTTAAATGTAGAGCGCAGAGGACCGTTATCCAATACTTCGTATTGGCGGTAATGCTTATGGTATACGACCTGCTGGTCAATAAATGGAGTCGCATCGCCAACCCCTAAGGTTTGTCCAACGGAATAGTAATCTAGGCCTTTGCCATGATCTGCATGATAATCACCGGTTTTGTACCATTCGTCTACGACAAGATCATTGCTGCGTTTTGCCCAAAAATCAAATCCCTGTGCATCCTCAGAAGTTCCTTCTAAGGCCTTTCCGTACGCTCTAAAAGCTGCAATGTCATTTTCCCAGGCAAAGTCATCTTTGCGTTCAGGGATGTACCTTGCGTAAGTCTTGGGGGCAACTGCCGTTGGCATATTTTCATTCACCCCAAATGTCAATGAACTTTTAGGAGCGATGCTTATTTGGATCAATACATTTTGGGCTGTTGGCTTTCCTAGTTTTTCAAGCTGGTAAGCCAATTCCTTTTTGTCCTTATCCACAATCGTAAATACATTGTTTTTTAATTCGAAGTGTTTTTCGAATGCTGTATAAGGGATGCTGATCAACTCCGTTCTTGCGCTTGCAGAAGGATTGCTTACGGTAATGGTTTTGTTGTTTTGCGCAGAAGCAACTGTTGAAAGCCCTAGCGCTAAGCTCAATACGACTGTTTTTTTCATTTGATAAAGGGTTACTTTAATTCAGTGATTGCACATTTGTCCATATCATCATAATCTAAATTTTCACCGGCCATTCCCCAGATGAAGGTATAATTTGAAGTTCCTGCGCCAGAGTGAATTGACCATGGTGGTGAGATGACGGCTTGGTCGTTGTGCATCCAAATATGACGTGTTTCATCGATAGGTCCCATAAAGTGGGATACAGCCTGACCTTCAGGTAACTCAAAATAGAAATAAACTTCCATCCGGCGGTCATGCGTATGAGATGGCATTGTATTCCATACTGATCCCGGTTTTAGTTCGGTCATGCCCATCTGTAATTGGCAGGTTTGTACAACCTTATTTAATAACATCTGGTTGATCGTGCGATGATTAGCTGTTTCTAATGAGCCTAATTCAATTTTATTGGAATCTTCTTTCGTTACCTTTTTAGTTGGGTAGCTGCAATGAGCCGGAGTCGAGTTTAAATAGAATTTCGCCGGATTATCAGTATCCTTACTTGAAAAATAGACCTCTTTGGCGCCCTGGCCAATGTAAAGTGCTTCTTTGGTATTGAGATCGTAGACAGTACCATCAACCTCAACCTCACCATTTCCACCAACATTGATAATACCCAGCTCTCTTCGGGAAAGGAAGTACGGTTCTTTTAGTAGTTCCGGAATAGTATCCAATTTTATTTTTGAATTTACAGGCATTGCGCCACCAGCCATATAACGATCGTAGTGGGTATAGACAAAGTTAATTTTATCTGCTTCAAAAACTTTTTCAATTAGAAAATTCTCTCTTAATCCTTGTGTATCTAAAGTTTTGTATTCCTTTGGCCCTATTGCATAGCGGGATTCAAAATTAATGCTCATAACTGAATTATTTTTTATTTGAATGCTAAATTTAGGGCTAATATTTGTCAATAACGATACAATGTTACGCAAACGATGTCGTAGTGTTTTTTAGCCCTCTGTTTTTTGAAATGTTCTTCTTTATCTAATGAATAACTTGACAACAACTTACTACCAATTGCTATAATAACGAGGGTATAACAGGGGTTTAACAAGGGGTTATCAGGGGGTTAACACGGGTATACCCCTGTTAACCCCCTGATAAAGCGCTTTAAAACTAGTATAATATCTCTTTTAATGCTAGTATTGGTATACTATTGATAATAAGTTAGTTTTCTGCCGCTTTTATTTTGAGACTGCTTTGTTGCTTACGCAATGTCTGTATGTACCGTTATTAATAATAATTGCCCGTAGTGTCAATATTATTTACATCTCGGTTTCAGATTTACTAACTTCGCATATGGTAAAGAAGAAATCCCCCATATGCTAAAAGCACAATCATGGATGGAGACAATTGGGGATTCCAGATGACCATAAAAGAGAAATAAATTACATATGAAACCTAATATTTTAGTTGTTAACGATGACGGTATTACAGCGCCGGGGATTAAGGTGTTGCTGGAGGAAATGCAGAAAATTGGAAATGTTGTCGTCGTTGCTCCCGATTCGGCGCAATCTGGAATGGGCCATGCTATTACACTCGGCAGACCGCTTCGTTTAGACAAAATCAATCTATATGAAGGCGTTGAGATGTATCAGTGTTCGGGAACACCGGTAGACTGTGTGAAGCTTGCTGTAAATAAAGTTTTTAAGGGGCAAAAACCGGATATCTGTGTTTCGGGTATCAATCATGGGCTCAATAATTCAATCAATGTTCTTTATTCAGGCACCATGTCTGCTGCGGTAGAAGGAGCTATTGAAGGTATTCCTTCCGTGGGATTTTCGCTTGATAATTTTTCCCATGATGCAGATTTTAGCTATTGTAGACCCTATGTGATTTCTATTGCTGAGCAAGTGCTGGCCAATGGTCTTCCTAAAAATACATTGCTGAATGTTAATTTTCCACAAACGCCAGGTTTTAAAGGTATTAAAATCTGTAGGCAGGCAGGTGGACATTGGGTAGAAGAATTTGATGAACGTATTGATCCGCATAACCGCGATTATTATTGGACAACAGGCAAATTTGTTTTGCAGGATAGAGGTGAGGATACCGATTGTTTTGCCCTGGCCAATGGTTATGTGTCTGTTGTTCCTACACAGTTTGATATGACAGCGCATCATGCTATTCCAGAGTTAAATTCATGGAGCTTTGATCATCTTGGATAAACGATTAGATAGAGCAAACGTGAAAAATAATTTTTGGATAGGGTTGGGTATTGGAGCTGTTTCTCCGGCATTGGCCCATGTTTTGGTACGTTTTACGGATATTGAAATTCATTTTTTGCCCGAAAAGCCTATGGCTGTCTATACCATGGCAGTATTGATTAATTTAGTGCTGTTGCGTTTTGTTTATCGCGCAGGAAATGATCATACAGGAAAAGGGATTATGGTAAGCACCTTTCTGGCTATGATACTCTATCTAATTACACATAAAGTTACTGTTTGATTAAATTTGTGAAGTCCCATCCTTTTGGTGGGAAAAAAAGAAAAAAATGAAATTGACATTAGGATTTTCTCCATGCCCAAATGATACATTTATTTTTGATGCCTTGATTCATCATAAAATAGATACGAAAGGACTGGAATTTGAGGTTGAATATCAGGATGTTGAAACCTTAAATTTGAAGGCTTTCAATGGCGATCTTGATATTACTAAGCTGAGCTATCATGCTTTTGCCTACGCTGTTGAAGAGTATGAGTTACTTGATGCTGGAAGCGCTTTAGGCTTCGGGGTGGGGCCTATGCTGATTACCAAGGATCCGAGATTAGCAAAATTGTTGCAACAAAAATTGGACAGAGCTGAAAGCTTAGAAGGATTCGATCAGTTGAAAGTGGGCTATCCTGGGAAGTATACAACAGCAAATTTTTTATTGGGTCTGGCATTCCCCGAATTAAAAAATAAGGTCGAATTGGTTTTTTCGGATATTGAAGGCGCTTTATTGGATGGATCGATTGATCTGGGACTAATTATTCACGAAAATAGATTCACTTATGCAGAAAAAGGGCTGCATAAAGTCGTTGATTTGGGTGAGTATTGGGAGAAGACGACAAAATTTCCGATTCCTCTTGGCGGAATTGTCGTAAAACGTAGTCTGCCACAAGAGGTGAAAGATACATTGAACGCAATTTTAAAAGAAAGTGTAGAATTTGCATTTGCCAATCCGAAATCAGGGCTTGAGTTTATTCGTGATCACGCGCAGGAGATGAGTGAAGAGGTGATGTATAAGCATATTGAACTTTATGTCAATAAATATTCAGTAGAATTAGGACTTGAAGGGCGTAATGCGATTTCGAAGATGTTTGAAAAGGCTCAGGAACTGGGTTTCATTCCACACTCAGCCAAAAAACTGTTTTTATCATAGCTCATTTATTGTCAGTAAGGAAATATATCGGCAAAAAAATCAGGTTAGCAATCTGGGCAAATTGGACTAAGTAGAGGAGAGATCGCTATTGGTTGTGTGGAACTGACATTTTCAATAAAAAATAACGTAAAAAAAATAGGTGTAAGCTGTTAGATATCATATCTAATAACTAAATTTGCCCGATTAGTGTCAAATTGTCTGCAATTTTACTTTGGAGTCATTATTGTACAAAATCTTAAGTTGAGATAGAAAAAAAATTATGTTAAAGTTTTTAAGTAAATTATTTGGAAGTAAATCCGAGAGAGATATCAAGGGAATTCAGCCTGTGGTAGACCAAATCAAAGCTGAATATGAGAAGCTTTCAAATCTAACCAATGACGAGTTACGTGCCAAGACCGTTGATTTCAAAGAAAGAATTAAGAATTACCTAGCAGATATTGACCAAGAGATTGATACGCTTAAAAAAGAGGCAGATCAAGACGAGGACGATATGGCAAAGAAAACTTCAATTTACGAGCAGGTGGACAAATTGTCCAAAGATCGTGACAAGAAGTTGGAAGAGGTATTGAAGGATATTTTACCAGAAGCATTCGCTGTAGTAAAAGAAACTTCGAGACGTTTGACAGAAAACGAAGAACTGGAGGTTACTGCCAATGATTTTGACAGGGAACTGGCCGTATACAAACCAAACGTTATTATCAATGGAGATAAAGCCATTTGGAAAAACAAATGGATGGCAGCCGGTACTGAGGTAACTTGGAACATGGTACACTATGATGTCCAATTAATTGGTGGTATTGTATTGCACAGTGGTAAAATTGCCGAGATGGCAACAGGTGAGGGTAAGACGTTGGTAGGAACACTTCCGACTTATCTAAACGCGCTATCTGGACAAGGTGTACACATTGTAACGGTGAATGATTACCTTGCCCGTCGTGACTCTGAATGGAATGCACCATTATTTGAATTCCATGGCTTATCTGTTGACTGTATTGATAAACATCAGCCAAATTCTCCACAACGCCGTAAAGCTTACCAATCGGATATCGTATATGGTACGAATAATGAGTTTGGTTTCGATTATCTGCGTGATAATATGGTTCAGACGCCAGACGCGCTGGTACAAGGAAAATTACATTTTGCCATGGTCGATGAGGTTGACTCTGTTTTGATTGATGATGCGCGTACACCATTGATTATCTCAGGTCCAATTCCTCGTGGCGATCAACATGAATTTTACCAATTGAAACCTCGTATCGAACGTTTGGTACATGTACAGAAAGCTTACATCAATACTGTTTTAAATGACGCTAAAAAGGCTTTGGCAGCAGGAGATTCTGATGTTGAAGGCGGTGGTTTGGCCTTGTTAAGAGCTTATAGAGGTTTGCCTAAAAATAAAGCTTTAATCAAGTTCTTAAGTGAAGGTGCTAATCGTTCTATCTTGCAAAAGGTAGAAAACTACTATATGCAAGAGCAAAATAAAAATATGCCTAAGGTGGATGCAGAACTTTATTTTGTGATTGATGAAAAGAACAATCAAGTAGAATTGACAGAAAAAGGAATTGAATTGATCACAGCAACAGGTGAGGATCCTTCATTCTTTATTTTACCGGATGTTGGTACTGAGATTGCTGAAATTGAAAAATCTTCGTTGACTTTGGAAGAAAAGGCAGCTCAAAAGGAGGATATGTTGCGTGATTATTCGATTAAAGCGGAGCGTATTCACTCGATCAATCAGCTGTTAAAAGCATATACTTTGTTTGAAAATGATGTTGAATATATCGTTGATGAAGGTAAAGTGAAAATTGTTGACGAGCAAACAGGTCGTATCATGGATGGTCGTCGTTACTCGGATGGTTTGCACCAGGCGATCGAAGCGAAAGAGAATGTGAAAGTTGAAGACGCGACACAAACTTATGCGACGATTACATTGCAAAACTACTTTCGGATGTACCACAAACTTTCGGGTATGACCGGTACTGCGTCAACAGAGGCTGGTGAGCTTTGGGAAATTTACAAATTGGATGTGGTCGAAATTCCGACTAATCGTGTTGCTCAACGCGATGACCGTCAGGATTTGATCTATCGTACAGCACGCGAAAAATACAATGCAGTAGCCGAAGAAATTCAACGTTTGACAGATGCGGGACGTCCAGTATTGGTCGGTACAACATCTGTTGAAATTTCTGAATTATTGAGCCGTATGCTTCAATTGCGTAAGATCAAACATAATGTACTGAATGCGAAGTTACACCAAAAAGAGGCTGATATCGTTGCTGAGGCGGGACGTCCAGGTCAGGTGACTATCGCGACGAATATGGCTGGTCGTGGTACGGATATTAAATTGACCGAAGAAGTTAAGAAAGCAGGTGGTCTTGCGATTATCGGTACTGAAAGACACGAATCCCGTCGTGTTGACCGTCAGTTACGTGGTCGTGCTGGTCGTCAGGGAGATCCAGGTTCATCGCAATTCTTCGTTTCTTTGGAAGATAACTTGATGCGCTTATTTGCTTCAGAGCGAATCTCTAACATCATGGTGAAAATGGGTGTTGAAGAGGGTGAAGTGATGCAACATAGTATGTTGACTAAATCCATCGAACGTGCACAACGTAAAGTGGAGGAGAATAACTTCGGTATCCGTAAACGTCTATTGGAATACGATGATGTGATGAACTCACAACGTACAGTAATCTATTCGAAGCGTAAAAATGCTTTGTTTGGAGAGCGTTTGGACGTGGATTTGAATAACATGATTTTTGATGTTGCGGAAGAAATTGTCGTTGAGGCCAAAGAACAAGGTAATTATGAAGATTTCCAAATTGAAGTAATCCGCATCTTTGCGATAACTCCAGAAATAACAGCAGAAGAATTTGCTCAAGGTAAAATCGAAGGCTTGACTGATCGTCTTTTCGAACATGCAATTAATGCTTACCATCATAAAATTGAAGCCGTTGGAGCTTTGACAGTCCCTGTATTGAATAATGTATATGCAGAAAGAGGTCAAATTGTCGAAAATGTAGTAATTCCATTTACTGATGGTATTCGCGGTATTCAGGTTTCAGCAAATTTGAAAAAAGCAATCGAAAGCAACGGTAAAGAAGTTTTCAAATCTTTCGAGAAAGGAATTGTATTGGCCTTGATCGATGAGGCTTGGAAAGAGCACTTGCGTGAAATGGATGATTTAAAACAATCCGTTCAAAATGCTGTTTATGAACAAAAAGATCCAATCATCATTTATAAAATGGAGGCATTTGATTTGTTTAAATCGATGTTGGCTTCTATGAATAAGGATGTGGTAAGCTTTATCTTCAAAGGAGAGATCCCTGGTCAAGAACCGACTTCAATGCAAGCTAGACAAGTACAGCAGGCTCCCGTGAAAACGGTTGAAACTAAAGCTGAATTGGCTTCGCCTACAGGGGTGAGTGAAGAAGATGTGAATGACGGGCCAAAAGAACCTGTTCGTAATGAAAATACTGTTGGGCGCAATGACGAATGTCCTTGTGGTTCAGGAAAAAAATATAAAAATTGCCACGGCGCAAATAACTAATCGATAAGAAAGGTTAAACTATGCTGAAGAGAGGATTGATTTTCATACATGCACTTGTGCTGTTTACGATTGTAAATGTGAATGCACAGGAAAAGGGAGGAGTCATTGTAACCAAGGATTCGTTGATTACACAGCTTCAAAATTTTAGGGCAGCTATGGGGATCAATCCTGTCGAAAGCAAAGCGACAGTGGTTCCTTCTAAGCCTATTGTCCGCTCAGCGGCAACACGGGTTAAAGTTAGAGGATTTCGCGTACAGATCTTCGCTGGATCAAACCGGAATCAGGCATTTTCGGAGCAGACACGTTTCCGAAGCATGTATAAAGATATTGATACCTATATTACCTATGATGAACCCAATTACCGCGTCAAAGTAGGTGATTTTAGAAGTCGCTCGGAGGCAAATGCTTTTATGCGCGAACTGCGTCAGTATTTTAGCAACGTCTTTGTTTTTTCAGAGAACGTTTTTGTGTATCAATAAATCAATCAACCTTATGGCAAGTACGAAAGAAAAAGTCCTGGCCTTAGCTCATCAATATTTTGAAGATACGGTTTCCAATCGTAGACATCTTCACCAAAATCCTGAACTTTCCTTCGAAGAATACAATACCTCGACATTTGTGAAAGCTCAACTGGATAAATTGGGAATTCCTTATGAGGCTAAAGCAGATACGGGCATTGTGGGTTTAATAACTGGAGAGCTGCCTTCAAATGAAGTTATTGCGTTGCGCGCAGATATGGATGCGTTGCCAATTCAAGAAGTGGAAGGACGGTCTTACGGATCCAACAATCCTGGGGTAATGCATGCTTGCGGCCATGATGTGCATACTTCTTCCCTTTTGGGGACAGCAAAAATATTACATAGTCTGAAAGCCGAATTTGGAGGTACGATAAAATTAATTTTCCAACCGGGAGAGGAACGTTTACCAGGGGGAGCATCTTTGATGATAAAAGAAGGGGCCTTACAGAATCCTGCTCCTTCGGCAATCATAGGACAGCATGTGATGCCTTTTATAGAAGTGGGAAAAGTTGGTTTCCGCGAAGGTAAATATATGGCTTCATGCGACGAGCTGTTCATGACTGTAAAAGGAAGAGGAGGACACGGTGCGCATCCGCATCAAAATATCGATCCCATTGTTATTACAGCACAGATTATTACGGCTTTACAACAGGTCGCCAGCCGATTTGCGGATCCTCGTACACCGACCGTCTTGTCGTTCGGAAAGATTATTGCTAATGGAGCGACAAATATTATTCCTGATCAGGTTTACCTGGAAGGCACATTCCGAACATTTGATGAGAAATGGCGTGCTGAAGCACACGAAAAAATGATTAAAATAGCGGTGGGTATTGCTGAAAGTATGGGCGCAACATGTGAATTTGAGGTCCGCAAGGGCTATCCTTTTCTAATTAACGAACCTGAACTGACTAAAAATGCACGGGCATTTGCCGAAGAATATCTTGGAAAGGAAAATGTTGTAGACCTAGATCTTTGGCCAGCAGCAGAAGATTTTTCTTATTATTCGCAGGAAATCAATGCTTGCTTTTATCGTTTGGGTACAGGTAACGTTGCACGTGGTATTTCCTCCGCTGTACATACGCCGACTTTTGACGTGGATGAAGCTTCTTTAGAGATCAGTACAGGATTGATGGCCTATATTACCCTGCGCAGGCTCGGATATTAAATAGACGTTATGTCATCTCATCATATTGTTAGAGAAAATCAAGAACCTGCTCTTCTGATTGAAGATCTTTCCCTCATTGATGAAGAAGATTTGGGACAGCTGCTCGAGTGGAGCCCAACGATTGTCATCGAAGAAGAAACGATTGATCTATTGGATGCACGAGGGTATAAGTTCGATATTGTTTTTACAAAAAATGCCATTAACGCGTCACAGGAGAACCTGAAGGTAATTTCTTATGATGTTGCTTTTCTAAAAGCTGCGATTGAATACCTTATAGCGCATCAATATAAAGCAGTAAATATCGTTTCGGATCAGTTGGATTTAGGCTATTATCGGCCCTATCTTGAGCAGATTAATATTGTCCTTTTCTCGAAAGGAATTCGTTATTATTTTGTGACAACGGGATTCACCAAATGGAAGCCGGCAGGGGAAAGGATCCGAATTGAGGGACTTGATGCTGATGAAAAAAATACACACGAAGGCTTGATTAAGATTGGTGACAACGAATACGAAATGGAAAAAGACGGCCTATTTGCCCTTAAATTTTCCCAAGTAAAATACATTTTAATAGGAGAAAAGATCGCATGATAACAATAGAATTGGCAGAACAAAGCGATATCAGACGGATTTCCAATATGGCGCATATTATTTGGCCAGTTACTTATGGAGAGATACTTTCACAGGACCAAATTGACTTTATGCTGGAAAAGAGCTATACCGTTGAAGGACTTGCAGAAAGCATGGTTAATGGCCAATTTTTCTATATTTTGAAAGAAGATGGTATCGGACAGGGATTCGTTGCCTTGCGAACGCTTGAAGATAAAATACGGATCGAAAAACTCTACTTGATGCCCGTCGTGCAGGGCAAAGGGTTTGGGAAGGTCTTGATAGACTTCGCTTCTGAAAAAGCAGTATTAAAAGGAAAGGATATTGTTGAACTCAATGTTAATAGAAATAACCCTGCTTACTATTTTTATTTGAAGCAGGGCTTTGAGGTGATCGAAACGGTCGATATTCCTTATTATGATTATGTCTTAAATGACTATGTGATGCAGAAGACAGTCAAGCCTTCGGCTGTATCTTAATCTTTTAGTTTTTCGACGCGAGAGGGAGTTTGTTTTCCCTCTACAATTCCTGAGGTACCTATAGCGATCGCCTCAATGCTGGAAATGATATTTTGTACATTTAAAGTCGATACTTCGTCTTTTACCGTATGGTAATATTCATCCTTATCCATTTGCGATGTTGAAAATGAATGCGCAGGGACCCCTTTAGCGGCTAATACAGCATTGTCGCTTCGATAGAACAGATTTTGTTTGGTATATGGATCCGGATAGAACCGGAAATTTGTGTTTTTTAGATTTTGCTGCATTAATTCTCCTAAATTAGAATGATCATATCCTGTAATATACACTGTATTAGGACCGAATTTTGAATCTTTTCCGATCATTTCCATGTTGATCATGGCAACCACCTGGTCTGCGTCAATATGGTTGGAAAAATATTTTGAACCGTACATGCCGAGTTCTTCTGCAGTAAAGGCAACAAAAATAAGTGTTCTTTCATTCTTGTTTTGTTTTTTGTAGTAATCCGCTAAGGTTAACATCGCCGTAACGCCAGAAGCGTCGTCATCAGCACCGTTGGCAATAGAATCTTGTCCTACAGCTGGAAGGATACCGATATGATCATAATGCCCCGAAAAGATCACATATTCGTTTGGTTTGCTTTTTCCGGGGATTATTCCCGCCACATTAAACAAGGGGAATTTTTGAAGTTCTCTTTTAATCTGAATCTGATATGTTGTTGGGATTTCCTTTGTCAGGAGATAAACAATCGATGGCTTCTGTTGCGTGGGTTGCTCGACAAACTTAGGCGAATTGAGCATTTTGCCAAAACGTACAAAATAACTTTCGAAAGCAGGGTCTACCAAGACAATTGTATTTTCTTTAGATAAGGAATGTTCCCTGAATACCTTCGCAAAATCATCGTTTGATTTTATTTCTGCTACTTTGATCTTGCTGTTATTATCCCATTGCAAATCCACATGATTGCCGAGGGAAATGATGTGATCAGCTGGAATACTCTTGTTATTGACAGTCGCGGATTTGCTTAAAGGGGAAATTTTATCCAATTGAAATGTTTGTCTAAAATTTTGTTCAGCATAAGGTTTTAATCCTATTCGTTTCATTTCGCTCGCGATAAAATCTGCCGCTGGTTCAATATCTTTTGTCAAGGCGGACCTGCCACGCATATCATCTGAAGCGAGGGTGTTGAGTATGCGGCCTACATCCTGGCGTTCTTGATCGGAAATAACTTGTTGTCCATATGTAATTGCCGAGATGGCAAATAGAGACATAGACAAAATAATTTTAGGTATTGAATTCATATAAAGCTTAGTAAAGTCTGGATGAAGATAAGGAAAATTCTACAAGTGGATTAAGGGCGGAAAAAATGTAGTATATTTGACTATTAAATTGTTTGAAAATGAAAGAAGTATCTGTACAAGAATTAAAGAATAAAATCGATAATAACGAAGATTTTCAATTGATTGATGTTCGTGAGCCTTTTGAATATGAAGTATCAAATTTAGATGGGTTGAACATCCCTCTTTCGGGTATACTGATTGAGGCGGATAAGATTGCAAAAGACAAACCTGTTATTGTCCAATGTCGTTCAGGAAAACGTTCTGCACAGGCGATTATGTTATTGGAACAACAGGGTTTTGATAACCTCGCAAATTTAAAAGGCGGTATCCTGGCTTGGAAAGAGGAAATCGATCCAGAGTTAGACGTTTATTAATATGAAGAATTTGGAGCATCAGACTAAACAAGCTTTCTTGTTTAGTCTTGCTTTTTATATCGTAGCTATTTTAGCACGATTGTTTAACCTAGGTATTTTCCCCATATTAGGCAGTCTTTCCATTCTATTATCTCTTTTATGGGTGATTTTGGTGCTAAGGGAGATCATGCTTTCAAGAACAGTTTCTAACACAGAAAGGATGTTTATGGCCCTAGCAATAGTTTTACTAAATGTTGTTGGTGGTGTATTTTATTTCTTTTTTGGCTGGAGAAAACAGGTGTTGGGATTAATGAAAAAATAATATGCTAAAGTATTTTATACTAAATATAGTTTTGAGTTTGGCCATTGTGTTTTTAGTCTACAGTGGTTTTGAAGGATATAAGGCCGGAAATATGCTGGTAACAGGGCTGTCCATTGCATTTTTGGTCGTTTTGATATACCTCCGTGTGGTTTTGAGTAAAAGAGTGCGGGCGCTTATCCAGGAAAAGGAGAGTAGCACAAAGCAGCAACCAGCAGTCAAACAAAAGAAAAAGTAAATAAAAAAGCCTGCATTAAGCAGGCTTTTTTGATTACTTAACAAACGGTGGTTTTGTTACTCTTGCTTTTACTTTTTGATTGCGGATCAGAATGAAAATATCGGTTCCGTCTTTGGAAAAGGCTGTGTCAACATAACCTAAGCCAACTGATTTTTTCAATGTTGGTGATTGCGTACCCGAAGTAACACGTCCGATTACATTTCCGTCTGCATCAACAATTTCATAATCATGACGAGGAATTCCTCGGTCGATCATTTCTAGTCCTACAAGTTTTTTCTTTAGTCCAGCCTCTTTCTCCGCTTTTAATGCCGCAGCGTTAACGAAGTCTTTTGTAAATTTAGTTACCCAGCCTAGTCCAGCCTCCAAAGGAGATGTCGTGTCATCGATATCATTTCCGTACAGGCAGAAACCCATTTCTAAGCGTAAAGTGTCACGTGCACCCAAACCAATCGGTTTGATGTCGTAAGCTTTTCCAGCTTCGAAGATAGCATCCCAAACTTTTTGAGCATCTTCATTGGCTACATAGATTTCAAAACCTCCGGCACCGGTATATCCTGTTGCAGAGACCAAGACATTCTCCACACCTGCAAATGTACCTTTTGCAAAGGTGTAATATTCCATCGGAGCCAATTCAATATCTGTAAGCGATTGGAGTGCATCTGCAGCTTTTGGACCTTGCACCGCAAATAAAGAGGTTTGATCTGAGATATTCTTCATCTCTACACCATCAGTATTGTACTTTGAAATCCAGTTCCAGTCTTTCTCAATATTTGATGCATTTACAACCAAAAAATATGTCTTATCGTCTATACGGTATGTTAGGAAGTCATCAACTACACCACCAGTTTCATTTGGGATATAAGCATATTGAACTTTGCCATCGTATAATTTTGACACATCATTGGAAGAGATTTTCTGAAGTAGATCCAAGGCTTTTTCACCTTTCAGGATGAATTCACCCATGTGACTTACATCAAAAACTCCTACACCTGTACGAACTGTTTCGTGCTCATCGTTGATGCCTGTGTATTGTACTGGCATGTTGAAGCCTGCAAAGGGAACCATTTTTGCTCCTAAAGCAATGTGCGTCTCCGAAAGGGCAGTATTTTTTAACATAAAAATTAAGTTTTAATCAGCTACAAATTTAATAAAATATACGTGATTCCTAGCTGTGAATCTATTTTAGAGCAATCGATTTAATTGCTTATTTTCAGTGAATAAATCGTGAGGTCATTATCCTCGCTATCGGTATCTTCACAAAGCAGGAAAACTAAGCCTTGCGCCGTTTTTTCTTTTAAGGTGATTCCTTCAAATTTGTGTTTTTCGGGGATTTCAAACGTCTCTGGTTTAGCAGTTAAGTCTGAAGGCAGTTTCCCAAGGATTGACCCCCCTATTTCTCCATCCAGATAGGTGGATTTCGCATCCTCTGCTGTAGCGATAAAATAGATTTCGCTTCCGACCAATATGGCATCTGAAAAACCTGTCGGAATACCATTGAGTTTGGGCAGTTCCATCGGGATGCATCTCGATTTATCCCTGGCCAGCGGATGATATTCCAGAATGGCATTAATGCCTTTTGGACCATTTCCCCGATTGAAAAATAAGATCTTATCGTGTAAATGAACGACCCCTTCAATGTTGAAGTCCTCTCCGGAAATGTTGAATTCGTCCATTAAAAAAGAATAGACCTGACTATAGTCTTCCTGAGTGACAGTTTTGCCATCCCAAGTAAAACGACTTTTCCTTTTGGGGGTTGACCCTGAGCCGTAGAGATAATAGCGGTTTCCGTCGAAAGCAATGGACTCTAAGTCCATTTTATCTGCTTTGGCAATGTTTTCCATTGAGTGGGACTGCTGCAGTACCGTTTTGGACAATTTTTGATCAGTTAAGTGATAACTATAGATATAATTGCTGTTGTCCGATACGATATGGATCTGATTATCGTGATAAACAATACCTGAAGCTGCGGTAATCCCAGAGATGCTGATAAAGGCTTCGAGAATTAATTTTAACATACTTCGTTGAGATTTAATAATTCCAGTACGCGGATGAAATCAGGTTGTAAAGTTGCTTTTATGTGTACATCTTCTCCCGATAGCGGGTGTTTAAAGGTTAGCTCTGACGCATGCAGCAACATGGTGTCCATTTGGTATGTTTCTTTCCAGAACTTATTTTGCTTATTGCAGCCATGAGGACGGTCTCCAATAATAGGATGAAAGATATGGGCAAAGTGCCGCCGCAGCTGATGCATACGACCCGTAATAGGGTTCGCTTCGACAAGGCTGTAACGCGATGTCGAAAATTTTCCGAACGGAATATCCACTTCGCGCTGAGCAAGTAGGCGAAAGGAGGTTTGTGCCTCCTGTGTTGTACCATCGTCCCTTTTTAAAGGATAATCTATCAGACCCTCCACCGGAGCGAAACCTCTCAGCAAGGCCAGGTATTTTTTGTCGATCTGACGTTCCTGAAAGCTCTTTTGTAAGTACTGATCAGTCTCTTTGTTCAATGAAAATAATAAGATCCCACCAGTTTTTCTATCCAGGCGATGGGCCGGATAGACAGTTTTTCCCAACTGGTCCCTTAATAATTGGAGCGCAAACTCCGAAGCATCGCGTGCAATGGAAGAGCGGTGGACCAATAGTCCATGGGGTTTATTGATTGCGACAATGGATTCGTCTTCGTATAGTATTTCTAAGGGCATATTAGATCTTTTTCAATGCAGCAATAATTTCGTCTGCTTTTTCGTCAATTTTGGGACTTAGCCAGATATGCTTAAATGCCCCTCCGCCTATAATCTGTTCGGTACCCTGCCATTTGATTTTCGTCAAGGAGAATAAATAGTAGTTGTCTACTACAACCGAGCTTTGGATAAACCTATCAACAATGTCCTTACCGAAGAGCTGCATACCCAATCCGAAAAATTCCTGATCCTTTGCGTGAAGTTGACTTTTTAGGAGCTGTTCGGCTTTTGCGCGTACAATTTTCTCATGGTCCTCTTTACTTGGGTTCGTCAAAATTGCAGCTAGCATGATCAGGATCAATAGCAGTGCGAATATTCTTTTTTTACTCATTTTTTTCAATTCTAGTTTTAGATGATATCATACACCTATAGTGATCAAAATTATTAAATAGATATCAGATATGTGGAATCGTTTTGTGGGAAAAGCCCAGGATAACTGCTTTATCTATGGGAAAGTCGCAAACTGTACTTTTAGATGCCGTTCAATAAGGAAAATGCCCAGCTAAATAAAGTCCAGATCAGGTAAAATGTAACACCGATTAATATAAAAAAGACAGCGAGTATACTGATTATAATCCCTACGCCGGAACCTGTATGTTTTCCTTCGTAATAGTGCTGTCGCAGTAATTTGATGTTCTTTTCGTTGGCCTTGCTAAAAAAGTCGAAAAGGTTTCCTAAGAAAGGGATGCTGCCTAAAACAGCATCGAAGGAGATGTTGAGCAGCATGCGGATCACTAATTTTGGACTGGCTCCATTACGCCACATGGCTATGACAAGTACTAAAGATGTCCCAAACCCCGCTATTGCACCACCTAGGGGAATAAGATTCAAGATTGGATCTAATCCGAAGCGGAAGTTGCCAATCTTGAATTGATTATCCATCAACCAGGATATTCGGTCAATCCAACCGAAATCCTGGTCGATTTTTTTTAATTTATTTTCAGTAGACAGTTCTCTGCGCATGTCTATAATAACTCGAATGAAGCGCTGATTTCACTCGTCACTTTCATCGGTCTGATATTCAAGTCAAGTCCATTGCCGCCAGCACTATCCGCCGCTTCAGCCATAGCGCCTTTATACATTGCATTGCGCATCATAGGCTGCGCGCCAAAGATAATTTGCTGTGGAGTTTCCGATAATACAATCGCTTTACCAATTTTTTGACCTGCTGCTTCTGCTAGAATCTGCGCATTGACTTTGGCATCCAGTACAGCTTTCGTCTTTAGATTTTTCTCCAGTTCCTTTTTCTTTGAATAATCATATTCGCTGATGTAAGTACTTTGGATACCTGCTTTGTCAACACCATCTAGCAGCTGATCTAAATTATTCAAATTGGTCACCTTGACGCGGTATTGTCTAGACAGCAAGATATCGGTGTCTTTTTTCTTTTTGTCGGGCACATTGTAACTCCAGATATTTTGGATCGTAAAATCTTCTTTTTTTACACCGGCCTTTATGGCCGAGTCAAACAGATCTTTTTCTAGTTTGTCAATAGCCGCTTTTTTCTTGGTATTGCCGTTCTCATAAAACTCTTTTAGGGTAACATCGATATATATAATATCTGGTGTTACTTCTTCTTCTGCACGGCCTACCGTGGATACAAATTCTTTATTAACCATTTGTTGCGCGTTTACTTGAGTCATCAAACCTAAAAAGGCTAGTCCTAATAATATTTTTTTCATATTTATTGTCTTAAAGTTTTATAATAATACGATTGTCATTATCGCTTTGCTACAAGATTGGAGCCAAAGTTTACGAAAAAGTTTAACGGATAAAAAAAATAAAAAGGTTAAGATTTTTGATTTTATTTCTATACCTTTAGGGAAATTAATAATATAGTGCCATGCAAGAAGGTAAAGTAAAATTCTTTAATGAGACCAAAGGTTTCGGTTTCATCATCCCTAACTCAGGCGAGAGCGAAATTTTTGTTCACGTTTCTGGATTAGTAGACAAAGTTCGTGAGAATGACAATGTATCTTACGAAGTTGAACAAGGCCGTAAAGGTCTTAATGCGGTAAATGTAAGAGTTATCTAATTAGATTGAAGATATATTTATTGTGAAAAAGCCTATGCGAACAGCATGGGCTTTTTTATTATAAAATAATGGGAGAGTGGTGAGTGGATTTACTTGCTAAAATAATTTGGACTGATAATTGTAAGAGCTTATTTAAAAATATTCAGTGAAGATGAAACGAATTTTAGTATTGGGATTGTCCATTGTTATTGCTATTTCCATGTCGGCATGTTATTCAACACACCATCATCATAGTCATGGACGTGGACCCAAAAAGATGCCTCCTGGACAGGCTAAAAAATATTACGGTGAGCAGTCCGCCCGTGATTTTGCTCCTGGGCAGCAGAAGAAAAAACACAGACATTAGTTGTTTGTAAATTTCCCTCAACGTTGGAATGTATGATTACTTTCTATGGAAAATTTCTTTTTGACTAGCATCGACTAGTAGAGAAAACGTAGAAAATGGCATAAAAAAAGCTTTCACAAATCTTGTGAAAGCTTTTTTTATGTGGTTAGATCTATGCAAATGGATCCTTATCAGGTGCCGGCGGTATTGGATTAGATGGCTGCGAACTTCCAAATGGATCCTGTGGACGAGAAGAACCAAAAGGATCTTGGCTTTGGTTAAATGGATGATTCGTGCCATTTTCTATTGCTTTCGGATCTGGACCATATTGATTTGAAGCCTTGTCGCCTTCTAAAACCAATAAGTAGAGCAGATAAATCCATCCAATAAACGGAATCAATACAACTAATATAAACCAGCCCGATTTATTGGTATCGTGTAATCTTCTTACTGTAACGGCTAGGCCCGGAATCAGTAGGGCTAAACTTACTAGACCGGAGACGTAAGTAAATAAGCTCGCAATTTGCCCCAGTATTGCAAATACCGCACTAATGATAAGATTTGCGAGAAAAAACATCCAATATTCTTTTCGGCGGGCTCTCCCCTCAAAATTTGCGTAGTTGTCTCGGACAACTTTTAAAAAGGCTTCTTTAAGTTCCATATCTTTTAATACTTTTTTAGGTGAAAATGATGTTAGTAAACCAAATGTTATTTCAATTTTGTTACAATAAATGTACCAAGAATTTATCCAAGAGAACAATTATTATAATAGGATAAGTGTTTGGCGGAGTTACAGTTGCTAGTTTGAGTGGAAGAGTATATATTCTTATTTGTGCAGTAGTCGTCCGTCTTTTTGGGTTTGATGAAAGAATGGAATTAGCTTTTGAACGGTAAAATTTGTTGCTGTTATTACCTAAAAATCTCTTCGAGTATATAGAGCGATTTTATTTCTTTAAAATTTGTGCGATGGAGTCGATAGAAGTCCAATACCTTTTCTAATAAGAACTGCCGGTCTGAACTGGTCATTTTGATCCGATCGCAATTAGAATACTCTGATTCGATTAAATTTCTGAAAATTGAAGTATGTGGTTCTTGCAATACCAGAGGATGTTCAGGAAGACTGTTGGAGAAAGTAGCCTCATGCAGATTGAAATAGGGTAGGTCCTGTTTTGATTCAGCAGGATGGAATCCGAGAAAACGTGTCAGTTTGATTAAGAAGACGAGATGAAAATTGGCTAGATTTAAATGAGTTTCATCCAGCCAGCAGATAGAGTGATGGATAAATTCAAAAAGGTAGCTGTCGTTTTCTTGTTCCTTCAGAATTTTATAGAGTATTTCATTCAGAAAAAGAGCGAGCGAGCTTTTGACAATATCATAGGGGATTTCTTGTAAAGCAGGGACTTGACGAGCTTCGGAAATCCGCTGCAGCGAACCATTGTCTTTGTGAGTGGCGACAATTTCAAGTAAATGTAAGGGTTGAAGGATATTGGCCTTGATCTTCGCTTTAGGCTTCCTTGCTCCGGTAATCAGGTAGGATTGCATACCGAAGACTTCTGTATATATCTGGGCAACAAGGCTACTTTCCGAATAGTTGGTCGTTTTTAAGACTATACCTCTAGTTTTATTCAGCATCTCCTTCTTTTTCTTTTTTATGAGCTTCTTCACGCATCTCAATAATGGCATTTCGGTCCACTTTGCGAATCATCCGATAGATTAACGTAAGGAAGCCGATGCTAAATACGATGACCCCGGCAAGCATAGCGAGTTTATACCAATTAGAACGCTGTTCCATAAGGTAATATCCCAAGATGACCAGCAGAACACCGATGATTATTTCCCTTAGACCCTTGCGAAGATATTTGTTCATAAATGTGAATTGCTGAAAACTATTTTTCTTTACAAAGCAAATATAATACAATAAAATCCTTTATTTTTGCCATTACCATTCCTGTGTAGAACTATTTTTAAAAATAATTCCCATAATCTTGTTGCTTATCTAAAAAAAAATATAGATATTTGCAAACTCTTTGCAGAGAGTGCAAAGGATTAACATATTGTAATAAAGACAACAAAAAAATAATATCATGTCAAGAATTTGTGATTTAACAGGCAAAGCGGCGTTAACAGGAAATAACGTTTCTCACTCAAACGTTAAAACTAAACGTAAATTCTATCCAAATTTACAAACGAAACGTTTTTACATTCCAGAAGAAGATCGTTGGATTACGTTGAAAGTATCTACTTCTGCTATCAAGACTATCAACAAGAACGGGATTACAGCAGCGATCAATAAATTTATCGTTAAAGGGTCAATCTAATTGATTATCTCGCCTGTTACATTAAGATTATTCATGAATTTCAATCCTATAATAGGATTCAAAATAAAGTAAAACAATGGCTAAAAAAGGAAATAGAGTACAAGTTATCTTAGAATGTACTGAACACAAAGAAAGTGGTCTTCCGGGAATGTCTCGTTACATCACTACTAAAAACAAAAAGAACACAACTGAGCGTTTAGAGTTGAAAAAATTCAACCCAGTATTGAGAAAAGTTACTGTTCATAAAGAAATTAAGTAATTCACCCATCTTGGCACTTGCAATGAGGGCTGAGTAAAATATTAATATACCATGGCAAAGAAAGCAGTTGCATCGTTACAAAAAGGTGGCGGTAAAGAATTTACAAAGGTTATTATTACTACTAAATCTGCAAAAACTGGCGCATATACATTCAAAGAAGGTATGATTCACAATGATAAAGTGAAAGAGGCAGTTGCAGCAGCTCAAAAATAACTAGTAGTATTTTCCTTTTTTAAAGTTTTTCTTTAAAAAGAATTCGATAAAAATAGCCGTTTTGGTATCCTACCGAAAGGGCTTTTTTTGTTGAGGACATTTGTTTATATTTGAACATCAATTTTCACTACAACACTCCATGGGATTATTTGATTTCTTTAAGAAAAAACCACAAACGCAAGAAGAAGAACAGGCCTTAGATAGGGGACTGGAAAAAACAAAAGAAGGATTTCTTTCCAAAATAACAAAAGCAGTCGTCGGTAAGTCAACAGTCGATGATGATGTATTGGACAATTTGGAAGAGGTTTTGGTTACTTCTGATGTAGGGGTTACAACTACTTTAAAGATCATTGATCGCATACAAGCCCGCGTAGCCCGCGATAAATATGTCTCTACTTCCGAGTTAAACAGCTTGCTAAAAGAGGAGATTCAAACCTTATTGGCAGAAAATAACAGTGCTGATTTTGAGAATTTCAATTACGGTGATCATAAACCCTATGTCATTATGGTTGTCGGTGTTAACGGAGTCGGTAAAACGACTACCATTGGCAAGCTCGCTCACCAGCTTAAACAAGCTGGCAGTAAAGTTGTGCTGGGCGCAGCAGATACCTTTCGCGCAGCGGCGGTTGATCAGCTTAAATTATGGGGAGAGCGTGTGGGCGTACGTGTCGTAGCTCAGGCAATGGGCTCGGATCCCGCTTCAGTAGCCTATGATACTGTAAAATCGGCCGTAGCAAATGGAGAGGACGTGTGTATCATTGATACCGCAGGTCGTTTGCACAATAAGGTCGGTTTAATGAATGAGCTGACCAAGATCAAGAATGTGATGCAGAAGGTTGTCCCTGGTGCACCACATGAAATTTTATTGGTTCTAGATGCTTCTACTGGGCAAAATGCGATTGAACAATGTACGCAATTTACGCAGGCTACAGATGTGAATGCTTTGGCATTGACAAAGCTTGATGGAACCGCCAAAGGCGGTGTCGTAATTGGTATATCCGATCAATTTAAGATTCCGGTGAAATACATTGGTGTAGGCGAAAAAATTGGTGATCTTCAGTTGTTTAACAAAAAGGAATTTGTAGACTCCCTTTTTAAATAGAGTCTCCCTTCTAATCATATGAAGACAAAATACACGAAATCAGTCCCTTTGATCAATAAACCACGTGTGAATGTGGTGACCTTGGGCTGTTCGAAAAATATTCACGACAGTGAGGTGCTGATGGGCCAGTTGAAGGGCAATCAGATGGAGGTTGTCCACGAAGCCACAAATATTCAAGAGAATGATATTGTGGTAATTAATACCTGTGGATTTATTGATAATGCGAAACAGGAATCTATTGATGCTATTTTGCAGTATTCAGACTTAAAAGACCAGGGTAAAATCAATAAAGTGATCGTAACAGGTTGTCTTTCGGAGCGTTATAAGCCTGAATTGCAGTCTGAGATTCCCAATGTCGATGCTTATTTCGGTACAAATGATCTGCCGGATCTGTTGTCGTCCATAGGGGCTGATTATAGACATGAATTATTAGGGGAGAGGCTATTGACGACCCCTTCGCATTTTTCTTATTTTAAGATCGCTGAAGGTTGTAACCGTCCTTGTTCATTTTGTGCAATTCCTTTAATGCGTGGCAAACACGTTTCTAAATCCATTGATGATCTTGTCAAAGAGGCTAAATACTTAGCGTCTAATGGGACAAAAGAATTAATTTTAATCGCACAGGATCTAACTTATTACGGTCTCGATATCTACGGAAAACGAAATCTTTCTGATCTGATGCGTCATTTGTCGGATGTCGATGGAATCGAATGGATCCGGCTTCAATATGCATACCCTTCTGGCTTCCCAATGGATATTTTGGATGCAATGAACGAACGTTCGAATATCTGTAATTATTTGGATATGCCATTGCAGCATATTTCTGATCCAATGTTGAAGTCTATGCGAAGAGGCACAACGAAACAGAAACAGATCGATCTTGTCAAAGCGATACGTGATAAAGTTCCGGATATCGCACTGCGAACAACCCTTATTTGTGGGTACCCCGGTGAAACGGAGCAAGACTTCCAGGAAATGTTAGAATGGGTGGAAGAAACCCGTTTTGATCGATTGGGATGCTTTACCTATTCTCATGAAGAAAAAACACATGCGCATTCATTGGAAGATGATGTGCCACAAGAAATAAAAGAAGAGCGTGTAGAAGCGATTATGGAAGTGCAGCAAGGCATTTCTTATGAAATCAATCAGTCAAAAGTGGGTAACACCTATAAAGTATTGGTTGATCGTGTTGACGGTGACTATTTTATTGGCCGTACAGAATATGATTCTCCCGAAGTTGACAATGAAGTATTGATCCCGGCTGCAGATTCTTATGCACGTATCGGTGATTTTGTTCAGGTGAAAATCGATCGCGCTGAAGATTTCGATTTATATGGCGAGATTATAAGAAAATAATAGTATCATTTATAAATGATAAAAAAAGACGGGGTTCCTTATACAGGGAGCTCCGTCTTTTTTTCAGAAAGTGTCTAATTTTATTTGCCAGAAAGAGCCTTCTTTCGCTTTCATTGCTTGTTTGGTATGCGAAGTCATGAAGGCTTGTATGCAATTGTCAGTAAAATGATATAATTTAAAAGCAGGACCAGCTTTTTGTGAAAATTCACTATTTTGCCAAGGCAAAAAACAAATTTGTAACGTATATGCTCTTTAATAGTTATGGTGCCGTGGAAACCAGATTCGCGAAATCCGATGGTTTCATTGGGGTTCCATCACTTTGGATTGATGACATTAAAGGAGGCTGCTGAGTCTGGATGGTCTAACCTATCAAGCCGCTGGAGAGATTTTCGTGATACAATTAAGAATAGACAATGAATAATAATACTTGCAGATGAAAGCAACTTATATAGAATATAGTGAAACAAATAGCTTTTCTAAGACTTTATTGGCCTATCTGGCTCATGATGAAGCCTTAAAACCTTTTGTTGGAAACTGGCCCACCTGGGCCGGCTTTGAAAAGCAGGTAATTGAAAAGAAGCCTTTTGTTCACCGAAAAATTCTTGTGGAGCGGCTTAAAAAGCAATATGCCGAACTATTAAAAGGTTCTCCGGCAGTTGCTGCCAATATAGAGCTGTTGCTGGATCAGAATTCCTATACGATAACCACGGGGCACCAGCTTAATATTTTTACGGGGCCTTTATATTTTATTTTCAAGATTATGACCGCTATACGGCTGTCTGAAGATTTACATGCCAAACATCCTGATAAAAATTTTATTCCCGTGTATTGGATGGCAACCGAGGATCATGATTTTGAGGAAATCAACCATACAAAAGTTTTTGGAAAGAAAATTGGCTGGGATACTCCTGCTGTATCTGCCACAGGACGAATGGATACGGCGACAATTGTTGATGCGGTAAAGCAGTATACAAATATTTTAGGGATATCCGAAAATTCTGCTAGACTTACCCGTATTGTGGAAGAAGCCTATTTAAAGCATGATCGACTGGCGGATGCAACACGGTATATGGTCAATGAACTGTTTAAATCCTATGGTCTTGTGATCATCGATGCGGATGACAGAGAGTTGAAAAATCTTTTCAAACCAATTATTAAAGAAGATATCTTAACTGAAAAAAGCTTTAACGCAATAGAAGCGAGGTCGGAGGAGCTGGAAGCCAACGGTTTCTCTACGCAGGTGCATGCTAGGGAGATCAATTTTTTTTATTTGACAGACGAATTTAGAGAGCGCCTGGTGCTGACCGCTGATGGCCGATACGAAGTATTGCATCAGAATATTTATTTTACCGAAGCAGAGCTAGAGCATGAGATTGAGCGTTATCCGGAGCGTTTCAGCCCTAATGTGGTGATGCGGCCTATGTACCAGGAGATTATACTTCCGAATCTCGCGTACATTGGAGGTGGAGCTGAGATGGTCTATTGGATGCAGCTGAAGTCCAACTTTGACCAATATCACATCGATTTTCCGATTTTGATACCGCGCAATTCTGCGATGATAACCGAGGATAACGTTGCAGCTAAGTTGTTTCGTGTTGACCTTACATTTAAGAGTATCTTCCGGCCAGCAGAGGTACTGAAAAAAGAATATGTTCGGCGCCATACGAAGGAGCGTCTGAATCTCAATGATGAATGGATGGAACTGAATGCTATTTTTGGTAAAATAAGGTTACGAACCCATAAGATCGATCCAAGTTTAGGGCCTAGCACTGAAGCCGTAAAAGCACGTTTAAAGAAAGCGATCAATAATTTGGAGAAAAAGCTGATGAAAGCCGAAAAGCGGAACCATCAACATGCTCTAACGGATATTGATAATGTAAAGGAAAAGCTCTTTCCTGGTGGAGGGCTGCAGGAACGCTCTGAAAATTTCGCTTTACTTTATGTCAAATACGGTGATAACCTCTTTAGAGATCTTTACAAGTACTTTAACCCATTGGATTTTAAGTTTACGATCTTATATTAGAAAGTCAGCTTCGGCTGACTTTTTTGTGAAAGTACTTGATGTTATTGGTCAGAAAGAACCCTCTTCGTTTTCATTTCTATTGCTTTCTGCTATATCATGATTTTTATTTCAGATATCGGTATATTTCTATTCCTATATTAAAATTCTCGTGTTGCACGTTCTGATATCGCCTTATTTTTTCGGGAATAGGTTTCATTTTATTTATATATACGTTGAAATGCTTTGTTTATAATTTCATAATATTTCGTTTAGCTTCTGTTAACAGTTTGGATGTAGTTTTGCTTTCATTATCACAACCAACAACTAAATGAAAGAAATTCTACTTACGACGTGTGCCATTGCATTTGGGACAGGTTTGTACGCCCAAACAACCCAAGCGGGGTTTTCCGGGAAGGTGACGGATGAGAATAACAAAGGAGTTCATGGAGCTTCAATCGAAGTCCGTAATGAATCGACCGGTTTCACAACGAAAACCTCAACCAATGCAAATGGTGACTTTAACTTTAAGGAGTTGCCTTTAGGTGGTCCATATACCGTCAAAGTAACTTATATAGGTTATGGCGAACAAGTTCGTTCGGGATTTAATTTAAATCAGGGTGATATCGTGCGCTTAACCATCCCTATTCAAAATACGTCAAATGTTTTGGAAACCGTTGAATTGATCGGGGTAAGTACGCTAAAGAATAAAATTGAAAATCTAGGTGCTGCAACAGCAGTTACCGCAAAGGATATCGCGAAGTTGCCTGTAAACGGTCGGAATTTTACGTCGTTAATGGATCTTTCCCCTTTAAGTAAAGGAGATAATATTGGCGGCCAGTTGGGCTCTTCTACTAATTTTACGATTGATGGTATGAATGCCAAAAATCCGACTTCTGCAGGTTCGACAACCAGTCGTAGCGGTGCACCTTTCTCCATCTCGATAGAAGCAGTTCGTGAATTTAAAGTGGTCACCAACCAGTATGATGTGACTTACGGAAGAGCAGGCGGCGGAACAGTCAGTGCGGTAACCAAACAAGGAACAAATCAAACGCACGGAAGCGCATGGATTTATTCAAGGGCAGATTGGTTGTCCAGCCCATACGATATCAGAGGTAACAAACGAAGCAATGATTTCTCTACTTATCAATATGGATTTACATTAGGAGGCCCAATTATCAAGGACAAATTACATTATTTTGTGGCCTGGGATCATCAACGTGATGCCCGTCCGCTGATTATTGCGGATATTAATTCGCCAGCAGATGAAAAGCGTTTCAATGTTACACAGTCGACTTTAGACGAGTATATTCGTATAGGGCGTGAAAAATATGGATTGAGCAATGATAGACAGTATGGCTCTTTCGATAAGAAGCGGAATTCTGATGCTATATTTGGCCGTATAGACTGGCAAATTAACGAGAAAAACTTATTGACGATCCGTGACAACTTTACCAGTGACCTCAATAAGCTTGGTCTAGAGGATAATACTGCCATTAATTTATATGAATCATACGGAAACGACAAGAATATTGACAACAGTTTTTTAGCAACTTTACGGACTTCCATTTCTCCAAAACTTACCAATGAACTGAAATTGCAACACTTGTATACTTTTCAAAAAAGTAGTCCTGGAGACATGTTGCCTAGTCAAAATATTCCCCGTGCCATTGTAGAGAATGTGGTGTCTACCATTGATGGAAGTAACTTATCAACGAATATTCAATTAGGCGGCCACCGTTTTGCACAGGAGTCCTTTAAAAATAATGTCGTACAATTAGTCAATAACCTTTATTACAGTACAGACAATATCAATTATACTTTTGGTGTGGATTTGATGTATACACATGCAAATTCGATTTATGGTAGTGAAGTTAACGGACGTTTTCATTTTAGAGACGATGCGACCAATACAGCATTGCAGAATTTTGCAAACTTAAAACCTTATGCATTTTATCGGGAAGTCCCATTAGTGGCAGATCCAACTGTTATCGGGAAGATCTTTAATGCTGGTGCGTATGGACAGTTGCAGACCAAATTGGCAAAAGGATTGGATTTGGTTGCGGGACTACGATTGGATTATGGTCATTATCCAACCTCTCCACTGAATGAAGAATTGCTGAAAGAAGTGGGTGTACGTACAGATCACAAGTTGAAATCCTTCGTTGTACAGCCTCGTTTCCAGATGACTTGGGATGTGAATGAAGAACGAAAAGATTTTTTCCGCGTGGGAGCAGGTATCTTTGCATCTGATATCAATAATTATATGACCATCAATAACCTGACTTTTGATGGGAAACATTTCGCAACGGTGGATGTTCGTGGCAATGATGTACCAACACCTAATTTTGTGGGATACAGAAAAGATCCGTCTACAACACCGACCTTGGAACAGTTTCAAGTGCCTACAATCAATACCTATGGCGCTGACGCTAAAATACCAGTGGTGTACAAGGCCAACGTATCTTACACGCATTTCTTTACAGAAAAGTTAAAAGCGAGCCTTTCAGGGTATATGAATCTAGGACGCAACAACTACATGTATGTTGATCGCAATATGGTTCAAGATCCGATCTTTAGATTGGCGAATGAAGATAACCGCGGGGTATTCGTACCGGCGACGGCTATTGTCAATGGTGTTCCAGATTGGAAACAGGGAAGGATTTCTAATAAGTTTGGCCGTGTCTTAGAATTAAACTCTGAGGGCAAAGTGAATCAATTTGCAGTTGTGCTGGATGCGAGCTATCAATACTACAAAGATGGTTCAATTTCTGTAAGTTACACGTGGAACGATGCGAAGGACAACACATCCTACAATGGAAATGTGGCCAATACAGCAACTTTATCACTTGCTGTAAAAGATGATCCAAGAGATTTGAGCAAGATGAGTTATTCGAATAACCAGTTCCGCAATAAAATCGTTATTTATGGTACGCTACCCACATTTTATGGCGTCAGTATAGGTGTTCGCTATTCAGGAATTGGCGGCACACGTTATAGCTTGTTGGCGGGTGGTAATATTAATGGAGATTTTGTTTCTAATTCGAACGATTTAGCCTTTATTTTTGATCCCAATAGTGCCAGCACACCGAAAGCCCTGGCAGATGCGATGAATGCCTTGCTGGCGAATGGTGAAGCTAGTCAAAGTCTGAAAGATTATATCAAAAAGTATGAAGGTAAGATGGCGGAACGTAATGGCGGGATCAACAGTTTTTATGGTTTGATTGATTTAAGAATAGCGAAGAAATTTAACCTGTACAAGACACACGCGTTGGAGCTTTCGGCCGATGTATTCAATGTGGCCAATCTATTTAAGAAAACTTGGGGAGTCAATGAATCTTTAGGTAATCAATCATTATATGCCGTCTCAAAAACAGCGGCAGCAAATGGAACTCCTGAAATACCAGCATTCGACCCGGTTAAACAGCAGTTTAATTATCGATTGAACAACTCTGGTATCGTGTCACCTTCAGGTAACCCATACCAATTTCAATTGGGATTAAGATATTCGTTCTAATTGCATAAAACGATAGAGAAGATTCCGTTGGACACGGCGAAGCCCCCAAAAGTATTATTTTAGGGGCTTCGTTATTTACAGTCATTAGATCTAAGCTTATGAAGTCTACATGTAATAGCGCTTGTTGGCAGATCTATTGATCGCTATGCAAGAACTTTTTCTTTTGGAAGAAAGACTTCAGCCATCATATGGCGAACACTTCCGCCACCACAGGTCTCAATGACATGGAGATCCTGATGAATGATTTTGCCATGCTTTTCTAATTGAGCCGTTTGATATAAGGTGAGGGAGGATAAGGCCTGATTGCTCAGTACGATAAACCGATTTCCATATTTATTTCTTACCTGTAAGCAGTTTGCCGCGAAAGATTCGAGCTGGTTTTCATTGATTTCAATGATCTCTTTGCCGGTATCTTTTAGGCTCTTTAGCAGGGCTTCAAGTTCCTGCTGATCATCGATTGCCTGGGGGCATAGGATGGCAAAATCTTCACCTGCCGCTAGAACTACGTTAGTATGGTAGATAGGTCTGCGCACTCCATTGACCGTTTGAAAGGCGTGAAATACAACTGGTGTATAGTTTTCCGTTCTACAATATTCATCGAGCATACTTCTGTCCGCTCTTTCGGATAAGGCGCAATAGGCTATACGGTGAGCGCGGTCCAAAACCAGTGCGCCAGTGCCCTCCAAATATTGTTTATTGTTTTCGGCTTCACTTAAATCCTTGGTTAGTTTTACATAATAACCATTCTGTTTTAATGGACCTTCAAAATCCAATAAATGTTCTTTTCGACGATTGGGGGCAAACATGGGATAGAAAATTATTTTTCCATCCTGATGAAAGGAAACAATATTATTGGGAAAAATACTGTCTGGACTTTCTGATTTCTCGTCGTCTTGAATGACGGTCACCAAAATTCCATGTGACTTCAGCTCATTCACTAGCGCGTCGAACTCGCCCTGCGCTTCTTTGTTGACTTCTTCAACACTGAGATTTGCAATGTCCTTTTGGAAGAAGTTGTTGACTGCTGTCTGTTCATTTTTACGGAAGACAGAGGGTCTAACTAAAAGAACACTGTCTGTTACCTGTTTTCTCATGATTTATAATCGTTACTTCGCTGTTTTATATTAGTTAAAAAAGAAATGATATTCGTTTATTGTGATAATTTGCGTTCGTCAAAATAGACACCCTAATCAGATCATCTTTTTTCTTCCAGATTCATGATAATGGAGTATTCCCGGCATATCTGAAATCCATGTCAAAAAAGTGCCCGTACTTAGCAGAAAGTCGCTTTACAATTGGTACATATACTAATTTATTGAAAAATCATGGTCATTACAAAAAAGAATAGGAATATAAAGAAAGAAATGAGTGAGGTAAATAGCAGTTAACAGGGTGTTTTCTTAAAATAGTAGCAGTCGAATGTTTTATTGTTTGTTATATTGATAATGAACAGGCGCTATGTTTGTATTTATTCTAAATCTGATTTGATAAAGACAATCGATTGCATTTCGATAGCTCGGTAAAACTGACTTTTTATACACTTTTTTGCTTCGTTTTCAGTCATTTATTTTGCTATCTTTGCTCATCCAAAAAACGACTGTTTATAAGAGAGTTAATTGCCTAATTATTATGTCGCTAACTGTCTATAAGCGTTAACTTTTTGCACACATGAGCAATATACACTTCCAAGAAAAATTCGAAAGTCGCCACAATGGCCCAAGTCCAGTTGAAGCGAATGAAATGTTGGCTAAATTAGGCGTTTCGTCAATTGACCAACTTATTGACCAAACGGTCCCTTCTCAAATTCGTGCTCCAAAACCTTTAAATCTTCCTAAAGCATTGTCTGAGGTTGCCTATTTAAAGCGTATTGCAGAGATCGCTGAGAAAAATAAAGTTTTTAAATCTTTTATTGGTCAAGGTTACTACGATGTAATCCTTCCGGGTGTAATTCAACGCAATGTATTTGAAAACCCAGGATGGTATACACAGTATACTCCTTATCAGGCGGAGATTGCACAGGGTAGGTTACAAGCTTTATTGAACTTCCAGACTGTAATTTGTGACTTCACTGGTTTAGAAATTGCAAATGCTTCGTTGTTGGATGAGGCTACAGCTGCCGCTGAGGCGATGTTTATGCTTTATTCCGCTCGTAAAAATAAGGATGCGAATGTATTCTTGGTGTCGGAAAATGCCTATAAGCAGACGATCGACGTCTTGAAGACCCGTGCTTTGTCTTTCGGTATCGAATTAAAAATTACAGCCATTGCTGAGTCAGAATTGACAGACGATGTATTTGCGGCATTTGTCCAATATCCGGCGGCTGATGGTTCTATTGTCGATTATCAATCATTTACAGCTACAGCTCACAATAAGAATATTACCGTGTGTGCAGCGGCAGATTTAATGAGTTTGGCGTTATTGACGCCTCCGGGAGAATGGGGAGCAGATGTTGTTGTCGGTAACTCGCAACGTTTTGGTGTACCTATGGGCTTTGGCGGTCCTCACGCAGCATATTTTGCTACACGTGATAGCTTTAAGCGTAGTATCCCAGGTCGTATCATTGGTGTTACTTCCGATTCAAATGGCAAATATGCGTTACGCATGGCTTTGCAGACTCGTGAACAACATATCCGCCGTGATAAAGCCTCTTCAAATATTTGTACTGCACAAGCTCTTTTAGCTATTATGGCTTCTTTCTATGCCGTTTACCACGGACCAGAAGGAATCAAAAATATTGCATCACGTATCAATGCCTTGGCTAACCTGTTAGATCAAGCATTACAGTCATTGGGTTATACGCAGTTAAATGCGGCTTATTTTGATACTTTGCGTGTAGATTTAGGAGCGCATGCGGGTGCTTTGAAGTCAGAAGCATTAAACAACGAATTGAATTTCTATTATAACGGTTCACAAGTTTCAATCGCTATCGACGAAACAACGACATACGAGGATATTAAGACGATCGTTAAGGTATTTGCTAAAATTCAGGGTAAAACATTGAACGATGTGGATTTTGAAGCATTAGAAGAGAATTTAGGTTCTTCAATTCCAGCTGATTTAGCACGGACTTCTGCCTACCTAACACATCCAAACTTTAATAGCTATCACTCTGAACATGAGATGTTACGCTATATCAAATCTTTGGAAGCAAAAGACCTCTCACTTTGTCATTCTATGATTCCATTGGGCTCATGTACAATGAAATTGAATGCTACAGCCGAGATGGTGCCAGTTACTTGGGCGAGATTCGGCGGTTTACACCCTTTTGCTCCTGCAGATCAAACTTCAGGATATATGCAAATGATCGGTGAGCTGAACGATTGGTTATCTGAAATTACTGGTTTTGCGAAGATGAGCTTCCAGCCAAACTCAGGCGCTCAAGGCGAGTATGCTGGTTTGATGGTTATCCGTGCGTATCATGAAAGCCGTGGTGATCATGGACGTAACATTTGTTTGATTCCTGCTTCTGCACACGGGACAAACCCTGCTTCAGCTTCGATGGCTGGACTTAAGGTTGTTGTTGTAAAATGTGATGAATTAGGAAATATCGATATTCCAGATTTAAGAGCTAAAGCGACAGAACATGCAGCTAACTTAAATTCCCTCATGGTGACTTACCCATCTACACACGGTGTTTTTGAAGAGTCTATCATTGAGGTATGTGAAATTATCCATGCAAATGGTGGTCAGGTGTATATGGACGGAGCGAATATGAATGCACAGGTTGGATTGACAAGCCCTGGTCATATTGGTGCTGACGTATGTCACTTGAATTTACATAAAACATTCTGTATTCCTCACGGTGGTGGAGGTCCAGGTATGGGACCTATCGGTGTTGCAAAACACTTAGTTCCTTTCTTACCTAACCACGAAGTGGTTTCAACTTCTGGTGAAGAGGGTATCTCTGCTGTTTCTGCAGCTCCATTTGGTTCAGCATCGATCTTGCTTATTTCTCATGCTTACATTTCCATGATGGGCGGAGAAGGTCTGACAAATGCGACAAGAACAGCGATATTAAATGCAAACTATATTAAAGCACGTTTGGAGAATGCCTATCCGGTACTATATTCGGGTACAAACGGACGTTGTGCGCACGAAATGATCTTGGATTGCCGTGGATTCAAAAACTTTGGTATTGAGGTTGCGGATATTGCAAAACGCCTAATGGACTATGGTTTCCACGCGCCAACAGTTTCTTTCCCTGTTGCAGGAACGTTAATGGTTGAACCGACTGAATCTGAGTCTAAAGCCGAGCTTGATCGTTTCTGTGATGCGTTAGTGGCTATCCGTGAAGAGATTGCTGCAGTTGAAGCGGGAGATGTGGATCAAGCAAACAATGTATTGAAACATGCCCCACATACAGCGTCTGTGGTTACTGCTGATGAGTGGGATAGACCATATAGCCGCCAAACAGCTGCATATCCATTAGAATATGTAAGAGATCGTAAATTCTGGCCTTCAGTTGGCCGTGTGAACGATTCGCAAGGTGACCGTACCTTGATTTGTTCATGCCCTTCTATTGAAGAGTACGCCGAAGCATAATTCCGGTATAATATAACTGAAAAGCCCCTATGAAATAGTAGGGGCTTTTTTATGGAGTGTCCTGTCTAGGTCTGTTTAATCCTATTGGCTTATTTAAATTATTTAGTCTCATTGGCATCGATGTTAATATGGATTTGTGTGAGTAATGAGTTATCCATTTATTTTAAAACGTGCATCGTTTATATTATTTTTATCTTTCTAACGTTTTATCTAAAAATGATAATTATGAAAAGACAATTCAACGTGTTGCCTATTCTTTTAGGTGTAGGTATTTTGGTCGCGAGTTGTGGTAACAGTAAATCCGGTGATGGGGCGGAAAGTGATAAAGAACAAGAGACTGGAATCTCCGACGTGGTCAAGAGCGTATCCAATTTAGACAATCTAAATGATGGCGCTAAGAAATTGGAGGAATTACAAGCCAAATTGAAGCCCGAAAAACCACTGAGTTCAGATGAATTAAAAGCTTTTTTACCTGAAAGTTTAGATGGCTTGAAAAGAACATCGTATTCTGCTGGATCGGTATATGGTGCGGGTGTAATATCCGGGGAAGCAACCTATTCAGCCGATTCCCAAAAAGATATCAAAGTCAGTGTCCTTGACGGTGCCGGAGAAACGGCTTCTGCTATTGTAGGTTTAGCGCAAATGGGATTTATGATGGATTCGGAGAAGATCACGGATAACGAAACCGAGAAAACGGGTGAGTTCGAAGGAAAACGAGCAAAAACAACCGATACTAAGGGAGTGGAAGGCTCTGTGTCAAAAAGTTCCGAAATCAGTTATCTGGAAAAAGACCGCTATCTGATTACCGTAAGAGGGAACGGATATAGTTTGGATGAATTGAAAGGATTTTTGGGTAAATTGAATGTCAGTGCATTAAAATAATATAAAGATAATTTACAGCATTTACACAGAACACTTACTTATAATAGAATGAAAGCCCAAGCACATGTTTGGGCTTCTTGTATAAAATGTGAGCTGTGAGTCCACATCAGCCCTCGGATGGTGCTTGAGGAAAGAGGCGGAACTGATTAAATTTGCTTTTGTTGGCAAATTTGCCTTAGTTTGCGTTGAAACATTTCGTTATGAAAATAGTAAAATTATCAATCAATCTTTTTGTCGCGACAGCATTGCTTGCGTCCTGTGCAGGTGGAAAATATGCGAAGACCGAGAAAGTATATAAGAAACAAGCAAAGGAGTTTTCAAAGTTGTATAAACAATCGCCCGTTACAGGACAATTGGAAAAAGTGAACGTCAACGATCAACAATGGATTGCGTCCATTAATTTTGGAATACGTAAACCCAATTTTGTCGTTATTCATCATACAGCACAAGATTCTCTGGGTCAGACAATTCGCACCTTTCATTCTGCGAAAGCGGGTGTAAGTTCTCATTACGTGGTAGGTAGAGATGGAAAGGTTGTCCAAATGGTCAATGACCTCTATCGTGCCCATCATGCAGGTTTGGGAAAATGGGGTAATGATACGGATCTGAATTCTTCTTCTATTGGTATTGAATTGGACAATAATGGCACCACCGATCCATGGACGGATGCGCAGATAAATGCGTTAGTGCAACTGTTGACGTATTTAAAAAATACCTATAAAATTCCTCAGGCAAATTTCATCGGTCATATGGATCTGGCGCCAACCCGAAAAAATGATCCTTCGCGTTTTCCTTGGAAGAAGTTAGCCGATCAAGGATTTGGTTTTTGGTATGATGACTATTTAGAAACCCCACCAGCAGACTTTAATCCAAAAATGGCATTACGTATTATAGGCTATGATGTAAGTAATCTAGATGCGGCAATAAAAGCGTTTAAGATTCACTATATTCAACAGGATGTCAATACGGCATTCCTGGGGGAAAATGACCTCAAGGTTTTATATTCCATCTATAAGAAATTCTTATAATGGCCAGCTAAGCAGAAGGGCATAAAAAAGGAGCCTGCTTTTTGAAAAGCAGGCTCCTTTTTTATCGTTTAGGACCATTATAATTTGTCTTTATAGTCACTAAAGTATGTGGCAAAAGCGCGCTGATAGATCATTTTGAACCAAGGGGTGAATTGCTCAGGTGAACGTTTTATTTCATCTTGAATTTCCTGTTGACCCTTGTATATTGTTGCAGCAACTTCTTCTGGATTAATTTCCGGAGTTCCATTAAATTTTCCAATTAAGACATAATCGAACTCATGTTCTGTAAGTCCGTTGTCAAATGAGGCTTTATAGATAAATGAGAAAGCTTCATGGAGATCAGTTGATGGAATCCCCAACTCTTCTATTAAGCGCCTTTTGGCGGCTTCTACATTACCTTCTCCCAATCGTTGATGGGAGCAGCAGCTATTGGTCCAAAGCCCCCCACAGTGGTATTTATTCCATGCTCTTTGCTGTAGGAGTAATTCATCTCGGTCATTGAACAAAAATACACTAAAAGCACGATGCAATAGACCCTTTTCATGGGCTTCATATTTCTCCATGCTACCGATCATTGTATCGTTTTCGTCCACCAGTATTACATCTTCTTGCTTCATAAGGCCTAAAAATAAATATAGCCCAATTTAACGAAATTGGGCTATATAACGAATTAAAATTTAAAGACAATATGCTTATACGGTTTTTACAAATTTCTCGTCGTAATTTTCAATATCTATGATATAGCCATTTTTAATTAAGAATTCAAAAAGTGGTTTGGCTTCTTCAGAAACAGGCATATTATGGGTTGTGATAATCTTATTTTCTTTTTTCAATAGATACGGATAGGCGTAGAGCTTCACATTTTTATTGAACATTCCCGAGATATAGGAAAGAAGTTCATTGGTGTATAGTTCCTTATTATAATTATCCGAATTGAAAATGTTTTTTAAATTATAAACGTTTGTTGCAATACCGATATTTTTCGGCTTAAAGTTGCTGATAAATTCCGCTAAATGATTGTTTCTTCTAAAGTTGCTGACGATAATATTATTGCCTGTGGCGCAGAGTTCGTCTGCTCTAGAGGCAAATTCCTGAAGATCCTCAGCGGTAATTTCATGGGTGTCCTCCAGAACATTTCCCATTAAGACCTCAATCAATACAATGGTATCTGCATCTGTCGCTCCCGTATTTTTCTTGAATTGTTCAACGGCAAGATTGAATAGGTCAAAGTTTGGAAGGGATTTCTGACGGTATTTGGTACGTAGCAGAATGATGTTCTTTTTGTATAAATAATCCTTGATTTGGACCGCTTTGCCATCAGGTTGGAATAGTGCTGCTTTAGCAAATCCTTTTGCAATCAGGTATAAATTGATCAGGCGTTGGTTGACGTTTTCAAATAAAGGACCGTTTAGCTTAATCAGGTCAATTTCTACAGATCCGACGGAAAGGTTGTCGACCAAGGATTCGATCATCGTCTGTACATTGTCCGCATAATAGTAAGCCGCAAACAATAAATTTACACCAATGATCCCCAAGACCTTTTGCTGCAATTGATTGTCACTGTCTAGCAGCCTTATGTGGACAATAATATCATTTGTAGGGCCTCCGACTTCATGTTGGAAGCGAAGTCCGATCCAGCCGTGCGGTTCATTTGTCTTGGTGAAATTAAGAGTTGTTACCGTGTCTGCAAAGGCAAAGAATTTTTTGTTGCAATATTTGTCTCCATGAAGTCGTTGAGTAAGGAGATCGAATTCATGGGAGAGCATTTTCTTTAGGCGTGTCCTGCTGACGTACCGGCCATCTGCTTCTTCGCCATAAATTGCATCACTGAAAGCCATGTCGTATGCGGACATTGTTTTAGCAATTGTGCCTGATGCAGCTCCTGCGTTGAAAAAGTTACGTGCGACTTCCTGTCCAGCACCGATCTCTGCAAAGGTTCCATAAATCTCTGGGTTTAGATTTATTTTCAGGGCCTTTCGCTTGGTTTCAAAAATTTCTCTTGCCATGATGCAAAGGTACAAAAATCAAAAGGCTAGTGAAAATTAAAAGTATGAATGAAAAAAACAGAATAAAATTAGGCTTGTTTTATAACAAGCCTAATTTGTTGAAAGCATAGAAGAGCGCACTGGCATGTAAGGCCTGACTAAATTGGTTGTCCAGCAACATGTTTTTTGCTTCTTCAAGCGGGATCAGATAAACATCGATTTCTTCGTGTTCATCCAATGACTGTTCCTGAACTTTTTTACCTCCCGTCATGAGATAGGTATAAGTGATATTACCACTTGTTGCCGGATTAGCATAAAGCGAAGCAATCTCTTCAATCTGTTCAAATTGATAGCCTGTTTCTTCGAGCATTTCACGCACGGCAGCATGTTTGGGATCTTCTCCGGGCTCTGTTGTCCCTGCAGGAATTTCCAGTGAAATAATGCCCGCCCCATGGCGGTATTGTTTAATGACCAAAAGCTCGTTATGTTCAGTAATCCCGACCATATTTACCCAGTCTGGATATTCGAGTACGTAATAATGGTCATTGATCCGCCCATCTGGAAGTTCACAAGTATCTCTGCGCAGTGTAGCCCAGGGCTCTTTACAGATATATGCTGAGGATAAGAGTTTCCACTTTTCCATTAGCCTACAATGTCTTTCATCATGCGATCTACCTTCGCTTCCAGAACATTTTGCAAATTGAGGTAATCGGCGGTATCGTGCAAGCTTTCTTTGACTGAACAGTAGAATTTGATCTTGGGTTCTGTTCCCGAAGGACGGGCAGAAATCACATCGCCATCGACTGTTATAAATTGTAAGACATCGGATTTAGGCAGAGAAATTGCTTTTCGCTCTCCTGAACTCATATCTGTTGTCTGTGAAAGCTGATAATCCCGGATTTCGCGGACTTTTATTCCACCGAGTGTAGTCGGTAGATTATGACGTAAGCCGGCCATCATCGCCTGAATTTCTTCGGCTCCTGCCTTTCCTTTTTTTGTCAAAGAGATCAGTTTTTCCTGGTAGCAGCCGAATTCTTTATAGATATCCAATAGGACTTCGTAGACAGTTTTGCCTTTCGATTTGAAATATGCTGTCATTTCGGCCAAGAAAGCACAGGAGTTCGGTGCATCTTTGTCCCGTACGAGATCACCGACCAAGAAACCATAACTTTCCTCACCGCCAACCAGATATTGTGCAGAATCGCCTAAATTGGTGATCAATTCACCAATATATTTGAATCCGGTAAGCGTTTCGTAGTGTTTTACGCCATAGTGATCTGCTATATCAGCTTGCAAGTTACTCGTTACGATAGTCTTTACAATATAAGGGTTTGCCCCCAGCTGTTTTAGATCACTTTTTGCACTGAGGACGTAGTATACCAGTAAACTACCGATCTGATTACCATTGAGCAGCTGAAACTGTCCCTTATTATTTTTTACAGCAATCCCTACGCGATCGGCATCGGGATCTGTCGCCAACACAAGGTCGGCATCGATTTCCTCCCCTTTTTTCTTGGCTAGGGCCATGGCGTCTTCCTCTTCGGGATTTGGATAGATTACCGTTGGAAAGTTGCCATCTGGTGTAGCCTGTTCACCAACAACTGATACATTTTCAAATCCCCAAGCAGCCAGCATTTTAGGGACGATTGTAATTCCAGTACCATGTATCGGAGAGAAAACGATCTTTAGATCTTTTTGCGCCAGTACAGCTTCCGGGTGAATACTCAACGTTTTATTGGCATCGATGTAGATCTGATCAATTTCATCCCCCACAGGAAGGATATTATGTGTATTTCCCTCAAATTTAATGTCGTCAACCGACGTGATGGCATTCACTTCATCGATGACATTTTTATCATGTGGAGCAGTTAGCTGGCAACCATCGTTCCAATAAGCTTTATAACCATTATATTCTTTTGGATTATGTGAAGCTGTTAGCATAACGCCACTTTGGCAACCGAAATGGCGGATGGCAAAGGACAGCACAGGGGTAGGCCGCAATTCATTGAAGAGATGGACTTTAATTCCGTTGGCGGCAAACACTTCGGCTACGAGCTGACCAAAAGCCTGTGAATTATTACGGCTATCGTAAGATACAGCTACTTTAATTTCCTGATCTGGAAATTGATTCTTGAGATAGTTCGATAAACCCTGAGTAGCTTTGCCGATTGTATATTTATTCATACGATTGGAGCCCACTCCCATAATGCCTCTTAAGCCGCCGGTTCCAAATTCAAGATCTCTGTAAAAAGAGTCTGTCAATTCTGTCACCTCATTATTATCGATTAAATCCTGAACCGCTTTCCGGGTTCCTTCATCATAACTTGGGGTTAACCAATCTTCGATTTTCTTTTGTATGTCTTTATCTAAATTTTCCATTATCTAAGTTTGGCTAAAATGTAAAAATTATGCGTCACAACCGCCATATGCCCGGTCTACGACTGTAATATACCATTTTTCTCCTTCTTTTGTGACATGAAACACAAATGGTTCTTCACTCTCATTGGAGGTCATGATGGCTCTGTAGCTTCTGGCTTCTAAATTTCTTAGCTGCTGAAGCTCTGTGTTGCTGATTTTGGCATCAAGAATTTCATTCATGAACTTTGCGGTTTGCGAAAGTTCATTCGGGCGGGATTTTTTATCGTAATAGAATCCGAGTTTATCCCATTTCATGGTACCGCAATCAAAAATAGGCAGTTTTCCTGACTTTAACGGTCCCTTGTACGTGAGCTTTTCATAAGAGTGATATTCAGGTATAGGTTTAGAAAAATTAAAACTATTTTGATGTACATAAGAGTCTAGTGCTCCGGGACGATAGATGATATAGATTCCTAATTTGGGATGTATATAGTTATTGATTGTTTTACTATCCTGATCCGAATAGGCTTTAGCAAGTTTTTCCAGAACCTCTTCTAGCGTTTCGCTGTCTTCTTTCTTTACCGTCTTTTCAATGGTGTCACGTTTGCTCACAGTGTCTGCGGGAATGGAATCCTGAAGAACCTTTACCGCCTTATCTTCTTTTTTGTTATTTCTGCAGGAGATAGTGCTTACTGTGAGACAAATAAGAATAAAGAAAAAGAGATTTCTCATGATGCTTTTGTTTTATATTACTTCTTTGAGGTCAAATTCTCAATGATTGATTTTAAAATAGAGCGTGTTGACGGAAGCCACCATTGTTCGAGGATGCGCTGGATTGTCTCTTCTCTATTTTCCCGCAATTTAAGGATTATTTCCTTTCGGAAGTTCAATTTCGACGTTTGCCAGGTTTTTTGATTAAACTGGGTGATCTGTTTTAGTTTTTTTGTTGCGCTGTTGAAAAGTACATTTGCGGGTACAATTTCATCGACAAGACCCTGTGTTTTCGCCTCTATCGGAGACAGCAGTTTTCCTTCAAGCAAATTCTGATAAGCATTTCTGTTACCGATCCAGAAGGCATAAAGCTGAAATATACTTTCGGGTACAATAAGCCCAACGGGAATTTCATTAAGACCAATCACAAAATTCCCTTCAGCCATAATTCGATAATCACAACAGAGCGCTAACACACAGCCCCCCGCGGGGCTATGGCCCGATATGGCTGCAATTAATGGTTTTGGGAAAGCTGCGAGCAAAGAGGTTGCCTCTAAGAATAAATTCCAGAATTCCCTCATTTGTTCTTCATCGTATTGGAACAAAGTGATGAGATCAAGTCCCGCACTGAAGAAATTTTCCTTACCGATCAAGATGGCTCCATGAATAGTCTCATTTTGCAGAGAAGATTCCAAGATACTGATGAGCTCTTTCAATAATTGAGTATCGATGGCGTTTGACTTTCCTCTATCGAGGAAGATACTTAAAATATGATCCTCTATTTGGGTGTTTATATGCTCCATAACATTGTATTTAAGTATAACGATTTGTTTACGCTGCTATTGTGGTTTTACTTCTATTAAATATTCAAGATGGGCAATTCTACCATCCATGCTTATTCCTTCAACGATTAGTTTGTAGGTTCCGGGTTCGTCCGAGGTAAAGAATTCGAAATGTGTTTTCCCATCTTTTGGCGTGATCAGATTCGGCTCCCAGGCGATTGTTGTCCGTAAATCACGGCTAAGTTCCTTTTGAATTTTTGCGTCGTATTGAGGTTTGAAAAAGGTTCGGGACACATATAGCCCTTTTGGAGTGATCGTTAGAATTCCTGTAGGGGTATAGGATGAGGAGATGGCATCTCCCGATTTGCTGGTAATGACGATTACACCATTGCCACCATACATGCCATATATAGCTGTATTGCCTGCGCTGCGGAGAACTTCAATACTAGAAATATCCGCAACATTAATCATATTTATTTGTTCGGCTTCAATATACATTCCATCAAGGACAATTTGCATAGGACTGCCGCCGTTTAATCCGACGGACCTTGTACTATAAGGGACCCCATTCCGAAAAATGACCCCCACTAACCTGCCAGCAAGGCACTGTTCTAAAGTTGTGCAGGTTGAGAGGTCCTCGGCAGAGATGACTTGATCTGCATTTCCGGGGCCATTGAGGTTTCTGGAGTTCTTATCAGCTTTATTTGCCCTTACCCGATTGACCTGTACTTCTTCCAATTGGATACTTTTTTGAATAATACCAGCCGCTTCCAGTTCTCCAAGGAATTGTTGGCTATTTTTCAGTTGTGTAAGCAGCGTGGTATTGATGTCGTTAAGCAACAAAGGTTGATCTTTACTCGTATTTGGAGGCGGGGTGAGCGGATTGTCGATAACAATGTCAACTCTTTTTTTCTCTTTAGGGCCATCACCAGTCACAATAAACTTAACACTGTCTGCAAATAAAAGTTCATCAAATGCAAATCGACCATTATTATCTGTTAGTGTATCGACACTCAGTAACATGTTGCTCGTCGGTATTAGCGTTACTTTGGCATTTGGAACTACGGTCTTTCGGGCCGTTTTCTTGATGGTCCCAGCTATGGTAAGTCCCTTTTCAGGACGGAACGCAGCGGTTGATGTACTTGTATAATTCTTCCAGTCCAATTTGCGCCAACCTTGGATGAGCATGAGGTTGTCCAGTTCTGTCAGTTTGATGTTTGTTAAATCCGCAAAGTAATAATTGGGACGTTCAATAAAGCCACGAAGATCAGATTTCAATAGAAGCTCCGAGACAATAGATGAATAATAGCGATCTGTCGTAGAATCAACCTTGCTGAAGTTTACTACTGACGCAGAGAGCGCAGCAAACCTCGTGGTGTCGCTATCTTCATATTTAACAGAAAGATCCGCAACCACTTTATCACGTGTTGTGAAGCTGGATTTGTTGAGTTCTACGGAGACAGGAAGTAAAGTCGATGGCGTGTTGTAGTTAAACACCAATCTTTCCACAATAGGAATCATTTGTTCTGTTAAGATGGACAGCTGTAAAACTCCAGATGGCAGATTTTTTTTTGGAATATTGAATAAGATGTCCGTTCCATTTAATTTCTGCTTAGCAGCATGAAGTACAAGGCCATTGTATTGGGCTATTAGATAAATATCTTTGCCATTGACCAAGTCTGCAGTGGCGGAAAGTTGCGCTGCAATCTTATCCTTTAGTACCGAATTTACTGTCAGAACATATCCCGAATTCTGTACAGGCGGTAAAGACGCACTCGTTGACGATCCATCTTCAAAAAGGGCTGTTGCAACGTATTTTTTTCCCGTTTGTAGGACGAGTGGTATACTTCCCATTCCCAGTGAATTTGTTTCAAAATCTGCAACAGTTGTTTGATTTTCCTCTACTACTTTTATTTTTGCTTTTTTTCCCAAGCCGTTAGGCGTTAGGGTTTTGAACCCCGTTTTGGATAATATGTTGTTGACCAGTTCCCCGCTTTCGGGAAAGATTTGGATGCTATTTTGATTATTTGGATCAGGGATAATAAAACTTTTTAGAATACGTCTTTTATCCAAAGAAAGAAATTGTAAAGACAGCGTCCCTCCTTTAAAGTCATCTTTTAATTCCAGCGCTATTGTTCCATTATCATTCGATTTTAATCGGCCGGATTTCTCTTTATTGTTGTTCGGTTGTAGGGTATAACTGATGCTGTTATTAATCAGCGGGGCCCCCTGAATGGTTTTAAGATTGATCTGGAACATGTTTTCTGTTCCGTTTTTGACAAGTTCACTTCTCGTTATGATATTATCAGATCGACCATTTGTAATGGGAATTACACGTTCATAGAAATTGGCTATAGAGTCATTCTGCATCCAGCGGGTAAATGATCTAACACGGTAGGATCCTTCTTCCAAGGTATCCGGCAGATTGAAGTCACCTATACCTAGACCGAGTGTAATGGGAATTTTGATACTTTTAATGACCTTATTGGTTGGAGAAATCAATTCTACATTAGCAATTTTACTGATGTTGCTTAAATAATTAAAAGGGGCGGTTGTACAGTAAAGTTTAAACCACATGGTTTCTCCAGCCGAATAATCATTTTTATCCAAATGGAGATAGATTTTTTCCTTGACGTGCTGTTCATGATAAGTATCCAGTATCTTCAACGCCTGATCGATCTGGGCCGACGCCAAAAAGGAGAATAGGAGGCAGTTTATTAACAGCAGTATTTTAGCGTACATATGACTAATGTTTTATGAAAATTAGAAAATATTTTTCCTTTAATCAATTTATAAATCAAAATATTAGTCTCATTTTAAACGATCTTTTACCTTAAAATTAGCATAAAAAAAATATCTTTGTGTTATGAATATCCTAATAATCGGTTCCGGAGGCCGTGAATCAGCCTTCGCCTATAAGTTGTCGAAAAGTCCACGTTTAGATCAATTGTTTATTGCTCCAGGAAATGCTGGAACGGGAGTATATGGTCAGAATGTCAATATTAAAGTGACTGATTTTGCTGCTATCGCCACATTCGTTTTGGAAAATAACGTGCAAATGGTCCTGGTAGGCCCAGAGGAACCTTTGGTAAAAGGTATTCATGATTACTTCTTAAATCGGGAAGATTTAAAGCATATCCCCGTAATAGGGCCACAACAAGAGGGCGCTCAATTGGAGGGCTCAAAAGATTTTTCAAAACAATTTATGGATCGCCATGGCGTACCTACCGCAGCATCGAGATCGTTTGATGTGAGCTCTCTGGAAGATGGATTGGCTTACCTTGAAACCCAAAAATTGCCGATCGTGCTTAAAGCCGATGGTTTAGCGGCAGGTAAAGGGGTATTGATCTGCGAGACATTAGCGGATGCTAAGACTGAGCTAAAGGCGATGATCGCAGATTCCAAATTTGGAGAAGCGAGCCGGGTTGTGGTTGTTGAAGAATTTTTAAAAGGAATTGAATTATCTGTTTTTGTTTTGACAGATGGCAATTCATATAAAGTACTTCCTTCTGCCAAAGATTATAAACGCATCGGAGAAGGCGATACAGGGCTCAATACAGGTGGTATGGGATCGATATCTCCAGTGCCTTTTGCTGATGAGACATTTTTAAATAAAGTAGAAGAGCGTATTATCAGACCAACGGTTGAAGGACTGAAAAAGGATGGTATCCCCTATAAAGGATTTATTTTTATAGGTTTGATGAATGTGGAAGGAGAACCTTATGTCATCGAATATAATGTCCGTATGGGAGATCCGGAGACTGAATCTGTATTGCCACGAATTGAATCGGATTTATTGGATTTACTGGAGGGTGTGGCTCAGGGCAATTTGGAACAACGTTCGTATACGGTATCTTCTAAGACTGCTGTTACTGTCATGTTGGTTGCCGGAGGTTATCCTGGAGATTATGAATCTGGAAAAGAGATCGCCAATATTGAAAACGTGAAAGAATCCATCGTATTTCAGGCGGGTACGAAGGAGGTCGATGGTAAGATTGTGACTGCAGGAGGACGCGTAATTGCTGTGACGACATTGCAAGATACGTTGTTCGATGCCCTTCAACAGGCAACAGCAGATGCCGGAAGAATATATTTTGAAGGTAAATACTTTAGAAGAGATATCGGTTTCGACCTTATTTAAAAAATATTTAAAATTATTTTTGGAATACTGATTTTAAGATCTATATTTGCAACTCCAAAAACAGCAATGTTCTTGGAGTTTCATAAAAGGCCCGTTCGTCTAGGGGTTAGGACGCAAGATTTTCATTCTTGAAACAGGGGTTCGATTCCCCTACGGGCTACAAAAGGAAAAACCTGCAAATTAATATTTGCAGGTTTTTTTGTTTAAACTCAACTCACACAATTAGCCATTTTTTTCAGCAATTGGATGATCTGCCAAATCTCTAAGGATATAGGACAAATTATTTTTTCAGATTCCTACTTTTTTGTTAAACAAGGTCATTATCATGGATCATGTAAAAAATGTCTCCCTCACTGTTATTTTTCCGTGATACAAATAAGCATATTATTGAGAAAATTCTATAGTATCAGAATCTTTACAATCCCTAAATTTGAGTAATCAATTATAGAAAGAAAACCTTAGAGAAGCATTTAGAAAGTCAAGATAGAAATTATCCATTCATTTCCTCCGTAAAAAAAGAGTAGGCAAACCGTAGAAATTTAAAAGGATTAAGGTCGACAGCTATTGCGAGTTTAAAATAGAAAATAAGTAGAAAAGTAATTTTAAAAACCGGAAGACTTTGAAGCGATTATCAGAAAGTCTTTTTTTAGCTTAAAATAGCTAATACCATTTAGCTTTATATAAAAGTAACCAATTATGTGGAAATTAAAACAAAGCGTTCGCCTATTAATAGGGCGGGCCTCAATCCGTTCGTCCTAAAATTATCCTATAACTATCAGTGATGTTAATGAAATTTTAATGGATATATCTCAATATCAATGAATCTGGGATTCATTGGTAGCGATATAGTAATGTTTATAGAATAAATTCTAACCAATAATAATATCTTATGAAAACTAAACAAGCAGCAAGCTTTAGCTGGCTATTGTATCGATTAATCTGGGCTATTGTCGGGCTAAGTTTAAGCGTTGTAAGTTGTAAAGATGATAAGCCTGTCAGTGTCAATGAGGGGATCCCTTTTGATCCTTCCCAACCTGTGGTTGTATCTGACTTTGCTCCATCATCTGGCGGGGTAGGCCAGCGTCTGGTAATCTACGGTAAAAACTTTGGTAATGATCCGAAGAATGTAGCGGTCTTTATCGGCGGAAAACAGGCTGTCGTTGTCAACGCCTTGGGGGAATCACTGTATTGCCTTGTGCCTAAACAGGCATTTAAGGGGGATATTGAGGTCCGGGTCGGTAATCAGGACAAGCAAGTTGTTGGTAAAGCTGAGAAAATATTTGATTATCAAAGAAAGATGGTTGTGTCCACATTAGCAGGCTACAGAAATGCGCGTGGCGATGAGCCTTGGAGAGATGGTAAATTCAAGGATGCTGATGAGAATAAAATGGCGAGTGGATTCTGGGAGCCTTCTTTTATGAAGTTTGATCCTGCTAACCCAAAATATCTATGGATGACCTTTGATAACAATAATGGTTTATACCTTGTCAATTTTGAGGATAGTACGATCACAAAAAAACGTTCGGATTTTGACCGTCCACGTAGTGTTGATTTTACTTTGGATAAGAAGTACATGATTATTGCTGAGGATCGCGGCGGCGAGAATGACCGGGCAACTTATCGCTTATCGCGTGATAAAAATTGGCAGGATAGGGAAGTTCTAACAACCTATAAACAGTGTAATGGCGCCTCGATTCATCCGGTAAATGGAGAAATGTATTTCAATAGCTATGAAAAAGGACAGTTTTTTCGATTTGACCTCAATAAATACTTTAGTGAAGGTCTAGGCGTCAAAGATTATGAAACGTTATTTGTTGTGCATGATCCACAATGGGAGTACAAGATTTTCATTCATCCGACGGGGAATTATGCTTATATCGTTGTCATCAATCAAGGCTATATTCTCCGTGTAAATTACAATTGGGAAAAGAAGCGTTTTACACAGCCTTACCTCGTATGTGGTCAAATTAGAGCTTTCGGTTATCAAGATGGCGTCGGCTCTTCAGCGCGCTTAAATAATCCTTATCAAGGTGTATTTGTAAAGAATCAAGCCTATGTTGATGCGGGTAAGAATGACGCGTATGATTTCTATTTCACGGATCAGATGAATCATGCGATTCGGATTTTAACCCCTGAAGCAAGTGTTACAACGTTTGCAGGTAGAGGAAGTTCTAGTCTCAACAGTAATCCTTACGGTTATGTAAACGGGGATTTGCGTTTAGAAGCCCGATTTGACCGCCCATCAGGTATTGCTTATAATGAAGCGGAAGGAGCGTTTTATATAGGAGATCAAGCCAATCGTCGTATTCGTAAGATCGCACTTGAGGAGATGGACCAAAGTAGCCAAAACCGATAAATACAAAAATTATGAAAAGATTATTACTGCTATTTACACTGCTGTTCGCGGTGATTGGAATAACCGCAGCTCAAGAAAGCGTGGAGGTTATTGGCCTTGTCACCGATGTTCAGAAGACACCTATGATCGGTGTGAGCGTGTCGGTAAAAGATGCTCCCGGATGGGGAGTAGTAACCGATAATAACGGACGTTATAAAATTAAAGTCGATCGCTATAAAACACTTATTTTTTCTTCTGTTGGTTATCAGAAGAAAGAGGTATTGGTAAAAGATAACCTTACAATTAATGTCACCTTGCAGGAAGCGGAAACGAGTGTTTTAGATGAAGTTGTTGTCACAGGTACAGGTACGCAAAAGAGACTCACCTTAACAGGGGCTGTAAGTACAGTAGATGTGGAGACCATGAAATCAAATCCTACATCCAGTATTACAAATGCCTTAGCTGGAAATGTACCCGGCGTGATGGCGATGATGCAGTCTGGACAGCCAGGTAAGAACATTTCTGAGTTTTGGATACGGGGGATTTCAACTTTTGGAGGGGGAACATCGGCTTTGGTGTTAGTCGATAATATAGAACGGGATATCAATGATATCAACATCGAGGATATTGCTACCATTACTGTCCTTAAAGATGCCGCTGTAACGGCAATTTATGGTTCTAAAGGAGCTAATGGCGTTATTTTAATTACAACCAAACACGGTAAGGAAGGTAAAATTAACATCAATATAAAAGATGAGAATATTTACAATACACGTACCATTACACCTGAATTTGAGGACGGTGTAACCTATGCAAACTTGCTAAATGAAGCACGTGTTACCCGAAACAATGCTCCGGTCTATCAGCCCGAGGAACTCGAAATCTTACGATTGGGCTTAGACCCAGATCTTTATCCGAATGTGAACTGGAAAGACCTGTTGCTCAAAAAAGGAGCGATGACTTACCGTGCTAATTTAAATTTAAGTGGCGGTGGACCAACTGCGCGTTATTTTGTGTCAGGAAGCTATGTTGATGAGGGCGGGATGTATAAAACAGACGAAGCTTTACGCAAGGACTATAATACAAATGCAAATTTTAGACGTTGGAACTATCGTCTAAATACCGATATCGATATAACAAAATCGACTTTGCTTAAGGTTGGTGTGGCTGGAGATCTCAGTAAAAGGAATAGCCCCGGATTAGGTGATGATTTCTTTTGGGGAGTACTATTTGGATATTCACCCATAAGAACCCCAATAATGTATTCTGATGGCCGGGTACCTGCAATTGGCGAAGGCAATATGACAAATCCATGGGTAGTGGCAACACAAACAGGTTTCAACGAGAACTGGACAAATAAAGTGCAGACGAATATTACCCTCGAACAGAATTTCGATTTTATTACAAAAGGTCTTCGTTTTCGTGGAATTGTCGGCTACGACACTTTTAACGAAAATAACATACAGCGACGAAAATGGCCAGAGCAATGGCTCGCCGAACGTGCAAGAGACGAAAATGGCGAAATAGTTTATAGACATATATCAGACCCGAGAGAAATGTACCAATACAGTCTATCCAAAGGAGACCGGCGTGAATTCTATGATATGATGTTTAATTATGATCGAAATATCGGCGATCACCATATTGGAGGGGTCGCTAGATTTACACGTGACGCACTTGTCAAAACAGTCGATCTCGGAGATGATATTAAAAACGGCATCGCGATACGTAATCAAGGTTTGGCCGGCCGTGTGACCTACAATTGGAAATCACGTTATTTTGTGGATTTTAACTTCGGATATAATGGTTCCGAAAACTTTGCCATTGGTCAGCAGTATGGGTTTTTCCCTGCATTTTCAGGAGCGTGGAATGTTTCCGAAGAAACTTTTGTCAAGGAAAATATGCCTTGGATGAACATGTTCAAGATTCGTTATTCTTGGGGTAAAGTGGGGAATGATCAGCTTAAAATTGGAAATGATCTGGAACGCTTTCCGTATTTATATACAATTTCTGGTATTTCTAGTGTGTATAGATGGGGAGACTATGGTGTTGATCGGAACTATACGGGGTTAAGATATAGCCAAGTTGCTTCTCCATATGTGACCTGGGAGATGGCTGTCAAGAAAAATTTAGGCTTTGATCTAGCCCTGTTTAAAGATAAAGTTATCGCCAACCTAGATTTCTTCGATGAAAAACGAACAGGTATTTATATGGAGCGTAGATATTTGCCAAGTTTGGTGGGATTAGAAAGCACACCAAGGGCAAATGTGGGGGCGGTTAAATCGCGTGGTTTCGATGGGCGTTTGGAGTATAAGGGGAAATTGGGAGAAGTTAATCTGACAGGGCGGAGTAATATTACCTACAGTAAAAATGAAATTACGGCGATCGATGAAGAAAATAATGTATATGGTTATCAAAATCAAAAAGGCTACCGGGTAGATCAGGCTGTTGGATTGATTTCTTTAGGACTTTTTAAAGACTATGATGATATTCGTAACAGTCCAAAACAGAACTTCGGAACTTACCAGCCTGGAGATATCAAATATAAGGATGTGAATGGTGATGGCGTCATCGATGACGGGGATCGGGTTGCTATCGGAGCAACGAGAAGACCCAATCTGATCTATGGTGTAGGCGCTTCGGCAAGCTGGAAAAATCTAGATATCAGTGTGCACTTTCAGGGTGCCGGTAAATCCACTTTCTTTACCTATGGCAAGACCGTATATGCCTTTAGCGAAGGAGAATGGGGCCAAGTAATGAAAGGTAGTATGGGCGATAATCGATGGATTTCAGCGGATATTTCTGGAAATCCAGCAACAGAAGATCCAAATGCTTCCTATCCGCGTCTAAGTTACGGACCTAATCCGAATAACTTTAGGGAGTCTACCTTTTGGCTGCGTAATGGACAGTATCTTCGACTCAAAACAATAGATATTGGTTATAGCCTGCCTAAACATCTGGCCAATCGGATCCGGGCAAATAGCATTCGATTTTTTGTCATTGGCAGCAATCTTGTAACCTGGTCAAAATTCAAATTATGGGATCCAGAACTGGCAAGCCCGAGGGGAGAAGATTATCCATTGCCAAAGTCGTTCACCTTTGGTGTTAATGTTAACCTATAAAATTTAAAGAAATGAAAAATAAGAAATTATATGTTGTATTCATGCTTCTGCTCGGCACAGGCGTCATTTCTTCTTGTACAAAAGATTATTTAAAGTCTGATCAATATTTCAAGGATCGTCTCACCACGGATAAAGTATTTAAAAGTAAACTCTATTCGGAGGAGTGGTTGGCAAATGTATTTTTAGAGTTCAAAGGTGAGAATGCGGATGTAGCAAGTAAAGGGCTTACTCCACACTGTTTTGCTGACGATATGTACTACGGTGATCGCGATAAGGATTATGATCCGTCAAAAAATGAATTGTCCTACAACATGTTTAAGATGGGGCTTTATACGGAGAATGATAAACAGGGGACATGGTCACAATGCTACCGTGGTATTCGAAATGCAACCACCTTTATTCAGAACATCTATATGAATACAGAAATGTCTGCTGCTGAAATAGCGGACTACCGTGGGCAAGCGCGTTTTGCAAGGGCCTATTTATACTGGCTTTTGCTTCGCAAATATGGTCCCATTCCATTGCTGCCAGACGAGGGCTTAGACTATACGGATAGCTATGATAATTTGGCGATCGCACGCAATACTTATGAAGAATGTGCCAATTATATCAGTAATGAGATGCTGCTGGCTGCAAAAGAAATGGCGGCTTTGGGCATGAAGCGAAGCCAAGATGGTTCTGCCCGTCCTAGTGTAGGAGCGGCTTTGGCAACGCGGGCCAAAGCATTATTATATGCAGCGAGTCCGCTGGCCAATGGCAATAATACAAGTATTGGGGCGAGATTGCTTGATAATAAAGGAAAACGTTTGCTTTCCGCGGAATATAATGAGGAGAAGTGGGCTAAAGCGGCAGCGGCGGCACGAGATGTAATGGAGTTAGGTGTATATCAATTGTATTGGACAGGATTGCAAACAACGGGAAATGAAGCAACAGTGATACCGCCTAAAGATAACAATTTCTCGGAAAAGAGCTGGCCTGATGGCTGGGCAAATATTGATCCGGCGAAATCGTATGCCCAAGTATTTGACGGGACATTGCCTGCCTCTGGAAATCCTGAGTTAATCTTCACACGTGGTACCAATCAGGAGAATGAGGGGATAGATGCCATGGTTGCACATCAGCTCCCGCGCTCGGCGACAGGATGGAATACCCATGGCCTGACACAAAAACTGGTTGACGCTTATTATATGGATAACGGAACGGATGCACCCGGTATGGATAAAGAAATAGGTCGTGGAAATGGATCAAATCGCTTGAGTGGCTATGTATCGCAAGAAGATTATGACAAAGGCAAATACAAGCCACTGCGCCCGGGAGTCTCTTTGCAATATGCGAATCGCGAACCCCGCTTTTATGCATCTGTTGCTTACAATGGCAGCTTCTGGACATTGTTAAACGAAACTCAAGAACGTAATCGAAACCAACAGGTGTTTTTTTATCGCGATAATGACAAGGGTAATGGGTTTAACTCATCCAATGCCTATTGGCTCCGTACAGGTTTCGGTGTTAAAAAGTTTGTCCATCCCAATGATACTTATGAAGGGGGAAGTATGGCTCGTATCGTACCGAAAGCAGAGCCGGCAATTCGATATGCGGATATTCTACTCATGTACGCTGAAGCATTAAATGAGCTGGGCGGATCCTATAGTATTCCATCTTGGCGTGGCGGTGTTTACACCATTAGCCGAGATATTGCAGAAATGAAAAAGGGGATACAGCCTGTACGAATTCGCGGCGGTGTGCCAGATTACAGTGCAAGTATATATAGCAGTAAAGTGGAGCTTAGAAAGACGCTGAAGCGTGAACGCTTTATAGAGCTTATGGGAGAGGGACAGCGTTACTATGATTTACGCCGTTGGATGGACGCTCCCGTAGAGGAAGCTTTGCCTATATATGGCTGCAATATCCTCATGAATCAAAAAGATCGCGATCTTTTTCATCAACCAGTTGCGGTATGGGCTTTAAAAACAACTTTTGCGGACAAAATGTGGTTTTGGCCAATTAGTCATAGCGAACTTAAACGCAATAAAAACTTAACACAAAATCCTGGATGGACTTACAACGATTAATCAATTAGATGTCTTATGAACAAGTTATATATACAATTCTTTTTATTCCTGATGCCCTTCATTTTTGGGGCCTGCAATGACGAATGGAAAGAGGAACAATATGAACATTATATTTCTTTTAAGGCTCCTTTAGACAACAACGGAGTTTCCAATATTTATGTTCGCTATAAGGATGCTGCGAAAAGTACCTTTTTACAGCCTTTGATTGTCAGTGGATCAACCAATAACGAATCAAATTTTGCGGTTCGGGTCGGAATTGATGCGGATACCTTAAATGTGCTGAATTTTGAACGGTTCCAAAATCGGAAAGACTTTTATTACCAACAATTAAGCAGCAATTATTTTTCGTTTCCCGCGACAGTCAATATCAATTCGGGCGAAAACACGGGCTTACTGGCGATAGATTTCTCTTTGAAAGGCATTGACATGACTGAAAAATGGGTGTTGCCGCTGACGATTATGGATGACCCCTCTGCAAACTATAAAGGACATCCTCGAAAGTATTACAAGAAAGCAATACTTCGGGTTAATCCATTCAACGATTATTCCGGCAATTATTCGGGTGCAGCTCTCTTAACTAGAATGGAGGGACAAGAAAATGAGACACCAGTCGTAAAAAGCGAAATCCGAAGTTATGTGGTCGATGAAAATACTGTTTTTTTCTATGCGGGGAATATTGACGAGGAAAGACAAGATCGACGGAATTATAAGATATACGCAACCTTTACGAAGACGGGGACAGTGACTTTCCGCTCGGACAACCCCAATATCAAGTTTGTTGTGAATAAAGATGCGAGTTATACAGTCTCGGAAGCAATGGATAAAGTTCGCCCGTATCTGAAGTGGCGTTGGCTGACGATTAATAATATTGATTATGAATTTACGGATTATACCATGATTCCGAATGTACCGATTCGCTATAAAGTTGCTGGCTCACTTACGTTGGAACGAAAATTAAACACACAGATTCCTGATGAGGACCAAGCGATAGAATGGTAATTTCTACAAACCATTTGTAAAGCTATTGGTTATATCTAGATAAAAAAATAGTTTTTATGATTGGAATAGTAGGTGGACTTGGCCCTTATGGCGGTCTAGATATTGCAAAGAAAATTATAGATGAGACGGCGGCAAGATCCGATCAGGAACACTTGCCGCTCTTGTTATTCTCATGCCCAAATGTGATCCCTGATCGAACGGCATATTTATTGGATAAATCCAATGATAATCCTGGAAAAGCTATTGCAGGGATTTTAAGAAAACTTGAAATGGCGGGAGCGACTATAGCGGCGGTTCCATCCAATACAGCGCATGCAGAACCTATTTTTTCTGTTGTTCAGGATGAAATGGCGCGCACCGGAAGTGCATTGAAACTATTGAATATCGTTCATGAGACCGTCCGGTTTGTGGATGCAAACTATCCCGAAATGACAGTAGGAATACTATCTACTACGGGCGAACAGATCTGCAGTTTATATCGTGAGGCTTTTATCCGTAAAGGCTTTATTGTTGTCGAGCCGGAAGGACCACAGCAAGAAAAGGTAAATAATGCGATCTATGATGAAGATTATGGAATAAAGGCACAGCCGGTGCCAATCGCTAATAAAGCAAGGGAGGATTTATTACTGGTCGTGGATGACCTGAAGAAAAAGGGTGCGCAGGTCATTATTTTGGGTTGTGCAGAATTGCCCTTGGCGATTCCGGAACGGGATTACAATGGTATGATTATCATTGATCCCAATCGGATTCTCGCGCGTGCGCTCGTTCATGCGGCTGCTCCAGATAAGCTAAAACCATTGTAGTGATGTCTTTTGACAAATTGTCATATTGTTGACGTAAATTCCTGTTGGTATGGGTTTTGCCTCTTGGTAAGTAGAAGCTTATGCAGTAAGGAGGACAAAATGCAAAAGATGATATACCGTGAAAATGATCGGGGCCATGTTGATTTCGGCTGGCTAAAAAGTGCGCATTCATTTAGTTTTGGGCAATACTTCGATCCGGACAAAATGAGTTTTGGAGCATTACAGGTGCTGAATGATGATCAAGTCGAAGGAGGGCAGGGTTTTGATCGTCATGATCACAACAACATGGAAATAGTTAGCATACCACTGGAGGGGGCACTGGTACATCAGGATAGTATGGGCAATGGGCATACGATCCAAACAGGAGAAGTACAGATCATGTCTGCAGGTACAGGTGTGCAGCACGCCGAGTTTAACGCCGATCAGAAGGATCTTGTTAAATTTCTTCAGATCTGGGTGATGCCTAACGAAACAGGGCTTAAGCCAAGATACGATCAGAAATCCTACCTTCAACTAGATCGGAATAATAAATTTGTTACTATTGTTTCACCAGATAAAATGGATCACAATGCTGTACATATACATCAGGATGCCTATTTTAACTTGGCAGACATTGAAGCGGGTAAAAAGATAGACTATACTGTTCATTTCGAACGAAATGGGCTTTATCTTTTTGTTTTGGAAGGAAAGGCCCTTGTCGAAAGTGAAACGCTTTCAAGAAGAGATGCCATTGGTTTATACGAAACAGAAAAAATAAGCATTGAAGCTTACTATGATACCTCGTTGCTGCTCATTGAGGTGCCGATGTATTAGGTGGATGAAAATCAAGCTTATTATGATATATCATTCCTCATCATGAGTATTCTGATCCGGGGATAGCTTTTGCAGTAAATTGTTAACTTCGTCTTCTGTTGCTGTTAATTTGGCTTTACAGACTTGAATAAGATCGGATGCTCTCTTGATTTTTCCGGCGAGCTCATCAATATTAGTCGTGCCATTTTCAATCTCCCTTACAATGATCTGTAACTCATTAAAGGCGTCTGTATAAGTATAATTCTGTTCCATTCTTTTATTCTTGCGTAAAATTTTTGGGTCTTAATAACTCACTTAATTTTTCTTATCTTCTTGAATTTCTTGCGGAGATGTCTCTATTACGGTACTAATTAGTTCCCCATGTTCAAGTATCGTCTGTATGACATCTCCTGGAGATACTTGTGTAACGGATTGAATCAGTTTGCCATTGACCTTCGTAATTGAGAAACCTTGTTTTAAAAGGCGAATTGGATCAGAGAGCTGAATAATCCGCTCGGTATGTGCTAGTGCTGTTTTGCACTCATAAAACCGTAATTTTATTAATGAGTGAAGCTCATTTTGAATTTGTTGTATAGCCGTGCTTGAAGTCTGAATTTCTCTTTTTCCAACCCATTGAATATGTGTTGCCAATTGAGATAGTGTATGACGTTCTTCTTTAAATCGGGTAAGAATCAGCTGCTGTATACGTTCTGCAGCCCGATCGATCGGGATGGCAAAATTATGAAACTTCTGAATCAGAAAATCGGCAAGTTCACTGGGGGTAATCGCATTCTTATAGGCGACCATTTCACTAACGGTATAGTTGGTCGAATGCCCAATTCCCGTCAATACAGGAATAGGAAATATAGCAATAGCCCGTGCTAATAGATAGTTGTTGTAACTGGAAAGTCCGACCTCCCCACCGCCGCCACGAATAATAGCGACAACATCATACATACTGATTTTTTCAGCAATAACAGCAAGCTGCTTGATAATAGAAGGCACCGACTTGTCCCCTTGTAATAAGGCCGGAAAGAGCGTGCATTCTATCCGGTAGCCCCATGGGTTTTGGTTGATAATCTTGTAGAAATCTGAAAGCCCTTTACTCGTTTCCACTGATATAATTGCAAGCCTTTTGGGAACAACTGGAAAGGCAAGCGATTTATTAGACTCATAAATGCCCTCTGCCTTTAGCTTTCGGATACTGTCTATCTTTTCCTTTTCAAGTTCACCCAAGGTAAATGTTGGATCAATATCAACAATACGTAGGCTGAGCCCGTACATGGGGTCATAGGAAATACTTGCCTGAAATAACATCGTGATCCCTTCTCGTAAAGGTTCTTGCGCGACTTTAAGAAAATTGTTGTTGATACGATTGTAATCAGCTTTCCACAAGATGGACCGAATCTCAGCGACAATTTTACCATCCTGTTTTTCGACCAGTTCAGGATAGCAATGCCCCGAATGTGTATAATGATTGAGCTTATTCATTTCGGCTTTGATCCAATACAAGCTCTTATACCGTTCTGCAAGCGTCTTTTGGATACTGCGGCTGACTTCCAGTAAGGAAAATATTGTTTTATCTTGAATCATTTCTGGCATTAGTCAAACTTACAGAAAAAACCTTCATGATGCAATCGGAGCCAATTAAATCAAGCCCGATGGAAATTTGCTCAAAATGTTAATGGGTTATCGTTACTGCTGAATGAATGACATGCTGAATGAATGTACATGCTGAATGTACGTCCACAAAAGCTGCAAGAGTAACAAAATTGATTTTTTTGCTAGGAGTTTTAATGCTTCCTGATTTTATTCGTATTTTTATTTGATAGAACCTAAAAAACGATAAAAACGGAATGAAAAAACGATTTTTCGGGGTGTTATTTGCAGGTTTGTTCTGTATTTCCCCCTTGTTTGCTCAGTATAAATCTACGATTAAAAACGAAACGATTCTTTTCAATAACCTGGATCAGCTATTGCCTCTGAAAAATTTGGATCAGCTTCATATTGCAGTAGTTGTTCCCAATACTGCGAAATATAGCGTATTTACGGAGCAATTGGCTCGCTATTCAAACATCAAAATTTTTGATTTTAGCAAATTTGATGAAGATATCAAGTATTACAATACGATTATTGTGGCCGGAAACGAAGATGACTTGGAGGCCGATTGTCTAGCACAGTTAAAACAGGCTGTATTAAACAATAAAAAAGTGATCCTTTGCCATTTTTTTGAAAATGAAAAATGCAAAAAGAGTTTATCTGAACACCTGCAGTCTGACTTGGTTGAATTGCTTGCACCAGATTCAGAAATAGGGCAGCGCCATCTGGCGATGTCAATTTTTGGCGGAGCCCCGATCACTGCCGGTCATGTCAAAACAGCACAGACAAGGTTACAGTATGGTGCTGTATCAAGTTCTAATCTAAACCTGGCGAAGCTGACCAAGAAAATTGATGCCATCGCACACGAAGCCATTGATAAGCAAGCTACACCGGGAGCTGTGGTCATGATCGTAAAAGATGGACAAGTAATCTTGGAGAAATCTTACGGATTTCACACCTACTCCAAAGAGATCTCCACAAAAACCAACGATATCTTTGATCTGGCGTCTGTTAGTAAGATTGCAGGTACTACGCCAGTGATTATGCGTCTTACCGAAAGGAATGTCATTAATCTGGACAGCACCATGGGGCACTACCTATGGCAGGCAAAATATAGCAATAAAAAAGATATTAAGCTTCGTTCCGTCATGCTGCATGAAGCAGGATTTACGCCCTTTATTCCTTTTTATAAATATTTGAAAGCAGGAGATGTTGTGTCAGTACGCGATGATAACCATCAAGTGGAAATGGCAGACAATAGCTATATCCTCAATCATTATTACCGTGATGTCATGTGGCCTGAGATGCTAAAATCACCGGTCAAACCCACAGGAAACTACGTGTATAGCGATATCAGCATGTATGTGATGAAGGAAGTTGCTGAACATCAGACTGCTGAGCCTCTACAAGATTATGTGCAAGAAAATTTTTATAAACCTTTGGGGATGACGCGTGCTGGTTATCTTCCCAGAGAACGTTTTGCAAAAGATGAGATTGTTCCTACCGAGCAAGATACCTCCTTTCGAAAAACATTGTTAGAAGGCTATGTACACGATCAGGGGGCGGCAATGGCTGGTGGAATTGCTGGGCATGCCGGATTATTTGCTACCGCAAACGATTTGGCAATCTATGGTCAGCTTTTATTGAATAGAGGCGAGTATGGGGGTGAGCGATATTTTAAAACTGAGACAATAGATCTATTTACCTCCAAGCAATCTGCCACAAGCCGTAGAGGTTTGGGATTTGATCGCTGGGATCCAAATCCAAAAAATGAATACCCATCTAAGCTGGCGAATAGCTCCGTATTTGGGCATACTGGATATACCGGGACATGTATCTGGATTGATCCGCAAAATCAATTAATCTATATCTTTTTGTCTAATCGCGTGCATCCTCAGGTGAGTACCAGGCTTTTGGATCTGAATATCAGAAGCAGGATTCAGGATGCTATTTATGAATCGATAAACGAAAGTCAAAAATGATCAGGAACCTCTTATTAATCGGACTAGGAATGACGATGCTCAATGGTGCCGTACATAGCCAAGGCTATAAACAGATACATCGGGATTTGGTTGTCGTCGATGGACACAATGATGTGATTTATGAATCAATTTTTCAGGGGAAAAATATCGGTCAGCGATTAAAGACAGGGGCGACTGATTTGCCGCGGCTTCAGGAGGGCGGTGTAGATGTCCAGGTCTTTGCTGTATGGTCAGATGATGCTAAATGGAAATCTGGTGCATTCAAGCACGCCAATGACCAAATAGATGCCTTGGAGAAAATGATTGCTGCGAATACCGATAAAATAAGTTTGGCAAAGTCCTTAGGAGATATCGATTCGATATTGAAAACAGGAAAAATAGTCGCTTTGATCGGTGTGGAAGGGGGAAATATGATTGAAGGGAGTGTTGATAATCTCGTGCGGCTCTACGAGCGTGGTGCCAGATACCTCACTTTGACCTGGAACTACAATTTGTCCTGGGCGAGTTGTGCAGCAATGGAATCGGCTGATATGAACGCTAAGGATAAAGGGTTAACAGACCAAGGGCGGACAATTATCCGGAAGATGAACGAACTGGGAATGATGGTTGACTTGTCCCATGGTGGCGAACAGACTTTTTATGACGTGCTGGCGATAACGACTAAGCCTATCTTGGTTTCCCATAGCAATGCCTATAAATTATGTCCACATTTCCGCAATCTGAAAGATGCACAATTGGAGGCGCTGAAAAAAAATGGCGGTGTGGTCGGAGTGAATTTTTATTCGGGTTTTTTGGATCCAGCCTATGAAACAAGGCTTAAGGGTTTGTATGTAAGTAAGTTTGGTGATCACGGGAGTGCAAAATTGAGTACTTGGTCTATGTATGAAAAGTTGCCCAAAGACCTTCAGCAGCAAGCTGATGCTCCACTATCGAAATTATTGGATCATATTGACTATCTGGTCAAAAAAGTGGGCATTGATCATGTTGCTGTAGGCTCGGACTTCGATGGTATAGAATCCTCACCTCAGGGCCTGGAAGATGTTTCTAAATTTCCGCTATTGACCAAAGCGCTGTTGGAGAGAGGATATACAAAGACAGATGTTGCGAAGATTATGGGGCAAAATTTCTTACGGATTTTAAAAGAGAATGAACGATAAACTCTTCGGTTTTTTGGCCATGCCATGACGCTTTTACCAGCTATAAATTTGTAAATTCGTAGCATGGCAAAATCAAAATCAGCATACTTCTGTCAAAACTGTGGCTATGAATCTCCCAAATGGATGGGACAATGTCCTTCTTGCAAGCAATGGAATAGTTTTGTTGAAGAAGTCGTCGAAAAAACGAGTTCAAAAGTTCCCGAATGGCGTAGTTCTACAACAGGTGGCAGTACAAAAAGGGCGAATAAAGCGGCGATTATTCACGAAATTGTTTACCAAGATGAGTCTCGTATATCCACGCCTGATCAAGAGTTCAATCGGGTTCTTGGTGGCGGTATTGTTCCGGGATCATTGGTACTTATCGGTGGAGAGCCCGGGATTGGCAAGTCGACTTTGATGTTGCAGCTTGCTTTGTCTATTCCACAGGTCAAGACACTTTATATTTCCGGAGAGGAAAGTGAACAGCAGATCAAGATGCGGGCCGAACGCCTATCGCAATCATCCAAAGCCAATTGCTATATCCTGACGGAAACATCTACTCAAAATATTTTCAAACAGATCGAGACGGTACAGCCCAATGTCATTGTCATCGATTCCATACAGACTTTGCATTCTTCACAGATTGAATCTGCTCCGGGATCGGTTTCTCAGGTACGGGAATGTACCGCTGAATTGCTTAGGTTTGCCAAGGAGACGAGTACACCAGTTTTTATTGTAGGACATATTACCAAAGACGGATCGATTGCTGGCCCCAAGGTTTTGGAGCATATGGTGGATACGGTGCTCCAATTTGAAGGCGATCGCCACCATGTCTACCGGATTCTACGGGCTGTAAAAAATCGCTTTGGATCGGCTTCAGAACTCGGGATTTATGAAATGCAGGGGTCGGGACTGAGAGAAGTTTCAAACCCTTCTGAGATTATGATTTCGCAACGTGACGAACCTGTTAGTGGAGTTTCCATTGCGGCAATGCTGGAAGGGATGCGACCGATGATGATTGAAGTACAGGCCCTTGTCAGTAACTCTGCATTTGGTACTGCACAGCGTTCTTCAACGGGTTACGATACGAAACGGTTAAATATGCTTCTGGCCGTTTTGGAGAAACGCTTTGGTTTCAGGCTGAGTGCCCAGGATGTATTTTTGAATATCGCCGGCGGATTGCGCGTAGAAGATCCTGCGATCGATCTGGCTGTTGTTGTGGCGATTATTTCTTCACAGCAAGATATACCAATTCGCTCCAATCTGACTTTCGCAGGCGAGGTTGGATTATCGGGCGAGATAAGAGCGGTAAATCGGATCGAACAACGGATACAGGAGGCCGAAAAGCTGGGATTTGACGGTATTTTTATTTCTAAATTTAATACCAAAGGCCTGGATGCCAAAAAATATAATATTGCTATTCGCCCTGTCGCCAAGTTAGAGGATATATTCAGTGCCCTATTTGGTTAGGAAATACGGCTATGCTATGGAAATGCAGGCTATAGTTGAATAGCCATATTTGTTTGGATAATCATTCTGTGTGTTCCCGTTGAGGAACACATTCCTCGTTAAACTAAAAAGACCATGCTCTTGTAAATGCATGGTCTTTTTAATGATCTTGATTGTCTATATGTTACTTTTTCAATACTTCTTTCAATTTTGTGCGCAAGGCATCACCATGTAAGTTCTTCGCGACAATTTTCCCGGAGGGATCAATCAGGACATTCTGCGGAATAGATTTTACGCCATATAATGTTCCGACATCATTCTGCCAGCGTTTTAGATCCGAAACATGTCTCCAGTGTAATTTATCTGCATGAATGGCCTTAATCCATGAGTTGCGGTCCTTATCAAAGGAAATACCCAATATTTCAAAGTTTTCACCTTTGAACTGTTGGTATGTTTTTACAAGATCTGGACTTTCAACCCGACAATCCGGACACCAAGATGCCCAAAAATCAAGCAGCACATATTTTCCTTTAAAATCTGAAAGTTTTACCGGATTTCCGCTGGTATCATTTTGCGTAAATGCAGGGGCGATTTTTCCGATCTGAACTGTTTCTAAGGTATTTAAATAATCTTGAAACTCTTTTCCCTCATTGGAGCTCTTTACATTTTTACTCAATGTATTATAGAGCGCCTGGAGCTCGGGATACACTGGATCGTAACCTCCAACGCGGCGTAAGTCAACCAATGTGGAGATCGAATCTGGAGCAGCCTTGACTCGGGCGATGTACTCCTCTTTAGTAAGTTCCTTTTTCTGTGCAGATCCGAAGAATGGCAGAACCAAAAAAAGTAGTGTGATGTATTTTATCATGTTACTATTCTTATATATATTTACAAATATAAGAAAATCCACTAATTTAGTAGATTAATAAAATGTCAAAAAATGAACTTCAACCTAACTTCTAAACTTCCACATGTCGGCACGACGATCTTTACCAAAATGACCACGCTGGCCAATGCGCAACAGGCATTAAATCTTTCCCAGGGTTTTCCCGATTTTGAGACCGATCCGAAGTTGATCCAATTGGTTGCTCAGGCTATGGAAAAGGGATATAACCAATATGCACCAATGATCGGCGCACAGCCCCTAAGGGATGCGATAGTCAGGAAATACAAAGAGATTTATAACGTTGAGGTTGACGCAACGGAGGAACTGACCATCACCGCAGGAGGTACGCAGGCCATTTTTACAGCTATTGCGACCGTTGTTAGACCGCAGGATGAGGTTATTATATTTGAACCTGCATATGATTGTTATGCGCCGACTATTGAGCTGTTTGGAGGCAAAGTTGTACCTGTAAGATTATTGGCACCCGATTTTCGGATTGATTGGGATTATGTGGCCACATTAATGAATGCTAAAACCCGGTTGATCATCATCAATAATCCGAATAATCCAACGGGAAAAGTATTGGATAGAGAAGAGCTGATTAAGTTAGGGGCCTTATTGGAAGGGACCAGCACACTCTTGCTGAGTGATGAAGTGTACGAACATATTGTTTTTGATGGGGTCCTGCCCCAATCCGTTATAGGAATTCCTACTTTGCGCGAGCGGAGCTTTGTCATTGCCTCCTTCGGAAAACTATTGCATACAACCGGCTGGAAAATAGGTTACTGTATTGCGCCAGCCCTGCTGACACAAGAATTCAGAAAAGTACATCAATTTAACGTCTTTAGTGTCAACAGCCCTATGCAGTTTGCTATAGCTGAATACTTGAGTGATTTAAGTTATGTAAAGGGACTTTCCGCCTTTTTTGAGCAGAAGAGAAATTTACTGAAAGACGGATTAAAGGAATCGCGGTTTAAGATTCTTCCCTGCGAAGGGACTTATTTTCTTAATATAGATTATAGTGCTATTAGCGAGGAAAAGGAATTTGAGTTTGCCTGTCTGCTGACAGAGCAGCACAAAATTGCGACAATTCCACTATCTGCGTTCTATAAAGAGGTTACAAATCAGCAGGTTTTACGCGTTTGTTTCGCTAAAAAGGACGAAACGTTATGGAAAGCAGTTGAGATTCTGAAAAAGATTTAGGGCTATTTCTCGGCTAAAATTATAGCTAAAAGGTTTTATTTAAAATATTGCTAAGAATGAGTTACTTTATTAAAATTTTACTTCAACTTGAGGTACTAATTTTATAAATTTGTAATTCACGTTTATCAACATACCCATAAAATGGCTAGATTAAATTTATTGGAAGAAACACGCTTCGAAAAAGTCCCTGTGAGCGTCTATCCAGATCAAAATTCAGCTTCGAAAAACGTTGCAAATCGTATTGCTGAAATTATTCGTGCAAAGCAAGAGAAAGGTGAGAAAGCTGTTCTGGGCCTTGCTACTGGTGCCACACCAGTAAAAGTCTATCAAGAATTGATTCGCTTGCACAAAGAAGAAGGTTTAAGCTTTAAGAACGTGATTACCTTCAATCTTGACGAATACTATCCTATGCAACCTGATGCCGATCAGAGCTATGTGACATTTATGAACAAAAACTTGTTCGATCATGTCGATATCGATGCGGCAAATGTAAATATTCCAGATGGTACCTTAGCTCCTGATCAAGTAAATGCTTTCTGCGAGGCTTACGAGCAGAAAATTACAGCTGCGGGAGGTTTAGATATTCAATTATTAGGTATTGGTCGTACAGGCCATATCGGTTTCAATGAGCCAGGTTCTGCGCCTAACTCCGGTACCCGTGTAGTAACGTTAGACGATTTGACCCGTCGCGATGCTTCCCGTGCTTTTGGTGGAAAAGAAAATGTACCAACAAAAGCGATTACGATGGGAGTAGGTACAATCTTCAAAGCGAGAGAGATTATTTTAATGGCTTGGACCGAGACAAAGGCTGAGATCATAAAAAAAGCAGTTGAGGGTGAAATCTCCTCAGAGATTCCTGCCACTTATCTTCAGTTATCGGATAACGTTGAATTTATTCTTGATGAAGCTGCGGCTTCCTTGTTGACACGATTTGATCTTCCTTGGTTGGCAGAAGATGTTACCTGGACACCTGAACTAATTAAGAAGGCCGTTGTTTGGTTAGCTTTGGAGATTAAAAAACCAATCTTGAAACTGACAGACGAAGATTATAATGCGCACGGTATGGCCAAGTTGGTGACAGAGACCGGTCCTGCATATAATATCAACATCCGTATATTCAATGAACTTCAACATACAATTACTGGATGGCCGGGAGGTAAACCCAATGTAGACGATTCACAGCGTCCTGAGCGTGCCAATCCAGCGAAGAAAAATGTGATTGTATTTTCGCCGCACCCTGATGATGATGTGATCTCGATGGGCGGTACGTTTATTCGCCTTGCCGACCAAGGGCACAATGTCCATGTTGCTTACCAAACTTGTGGTAATACCGCGGTTTGGGATGATGATGTCGTCCGTTATCTCGAGTTTGCTGAAGATTTAGCGAAACAAATAGGAGCAGAGGCTGAAGCTGTTCAGATCAGCCAGATTTATGATGAGGAAAGGGCAATTTTCGCAACAAAAAAGCCAAATCAGATCGATACTGAACTTGTTCGTAAAATCAAAGCATTGATCCGTAAAGGTGAGGCAATCGCGGGAGCGCGTTTGGTGGGGTTGCCAGATGAAAATATCCATTTCCAGGATCTACCATTCTACGATAGACAAAAGTTTTCAAAAAATGTATCTTTTGAAGATGATATTCAACAAACGATGGAATTGCTGCGTCATGTAAAACCACATCAGGTATTTGCTGCAGGTGACTTTGCTGACCCGCACGGTACACACAAAGTATGTTTCGATATCCTGTTTGAGGCATTGAGCAGATTGAGCAAGACAGATGAATGGACCAAAGATTGTTGGTTATGGTTATATAGAGGCGCTTGGCATGAATATCCAATTCATGAGATCCAAATGGCTGTTCCTCTATCTCCACAAGAAGTTTACCGCAAACGTTTAGCCATCTTTAAACATCAATCTCAAAAGGATTTACCTGTATTCCCTGGTGATGATCCACGTGAATTCTGGGTACGTGCTGAAGATCGTACAAGCGAAACAGCAGCTTTATATGACCAATTAGGTCTAGCAAACTACGAAGCTATTGAAGCATTTGTAAGATGGAAATTTGACTAAAAATAATTGTCCAGATAAATAAAAAAGTCTTGAGCCTTAGGTGGTTCAGGGCTTTTTTATTTTTAATCATTCTAAATAACTTATTTTTTATACCTTTGTTCTGTTATTTAGAATTAATAAAAATAATTACCCCAAATTATTAACATGGACAAACACTTACTAGCTCTTGCTTCTACATTTTTAATCGGAGGTACAGTATATGGTCAGACTTCGGGAATCGTCAAAGGAAAAGTTGTTGATGGTCAAAATAATCCACTAGGTTCAGTAACCGTCTCAATAGGAGATAAAAAAGTACGGACAGACCATAGCGGTCATTTTAGGCTACATGGCGTACACCAAAATATGGTGATCAAATTCTCTTATATGGGTTATCAGACAACGGCTATTGATTATGTTTTTAGTTCAGCAAGCCGTGAAGTGGTTATTGACCCAATTATCCTGATTAGCAATGAGCAAGCTATTGATGAAGTAGAAGTGTTTGGTGAACGCAACAAAAAGCCAAAGGGCTTGGAAATGATTACACGTATGCCATTGAAGCCTTCCGATCAGATTCAGAGTATTTCTGTTATCTCCAATAAGGTGATTCAAGACCAGGGTATTCTTACGTTGACTGATGCCGTAAGAAATATTCCGGGTGTAACCTTGTTTGGTTCTTATGGTGGGGTGAAAGAATCCTTGTCAACACGTGGTTTCAGAGGGGTACCTGTATTGAAGAATGGCGTGCGGATGGATTCCCAATTTCAGACGGCGTCCGGCGTAGTTGATATGCAGGGTGTGGAGTCTATCCAAATGATTAAAGGTTCTGCTGCGGTTACACAGGGAGTTATTACCGATATCGGTAATGCAGGGGGCGTAATCAATGTGGTTACTAAAACGCCCAATTTTACGAACTCTGGTGAGATTGGTGTACGTGCCGGAAGCTGGGGGCAATTCCGCCCGACCTTTGATTTCCAAACCGTATTGGATAAAAACAGACTGTAGCTTTTCGAATGGATGGAGCGTATGAACGCAGCGATAGTTATCGCAAAAGTGTATCGTCCAACCGTGTCTATCTAAACCCATCTTTGGCTTGGAAACCGACAGATAAGACAACAATTACACTGGAGGGGGATTATTTTAACGATAATCGTACACCGGTTAATTCCGCTGTCAATTTAAATCCTTCCCAAGGGGTCAATGCTTTATATGTTGTCCCAAACAATAAGTTTTTGGGTTTCAATTCAGACAATAATAACACGGAGATGAAGAGCTTTATGGCGCAGATCAATCATGAATTGACCGATCGTTGGAGCATTAGAGCATCTATTGCTACTTCATCTTATCAGGTTGATAATCAGTCATCATCATCTTCATTGATTAAAGATGATGCAAAACAATATAATACATTCTCGCGTTCCATGAGCAAAAACCTGCGCGATGATAAGAATAAAACGTTCCAGTTTGACCTGATCGGAAAAGATCTTTATACGGGTAAAGTAAAGCATTTAGTTCAGGCAGGGGTAGATTATCGTATCGCAGATGCGACAACCACTTCTTTTGCAGGAAAATTGAGCCCACTGGAGAAAAATGTCCTTTTGAAAAAGGCAGATCAAAATAGTTCTGTTATAGACATTATTGACATCCATGGTGATTGGGTAAATGACCTGTCGGAAGTTGTCTATGTCGATTCTTTGGGCAACCAGCGAAAAGGAAAGCAAATCAGCTATACTGCCGGAACTCCTGTACGGAGTTATTACTCTTCTATCGGATTTATGGGGCAGGATGTGATTGAATTTAATAAATACATTAAGGCTGTATTAGGTTTACGTTATTCGGAAATCACAACAAAAGATTTCACGTCCAACGGTAATAAACGAGAGTCAGCCTGGAATCCAATGGCAGGTGTGATTGTTACGCCGTTTGAGAATTTCAATGTATTTGGGTCTTATACAAACTCAACCAATTTAAGAAATGCTGCGAATCCATTAACAGATGGTACAGCAGCAGGAGCTTCTAAAACGGAGCAATTTGAAGGGGGAATTAAATCCGATTGGCTGAATAATCGCTTACGTTTCAATTTAACCTATTTCCATATTTATACCTCTAACTTGACCAATGCGGAGTATACGCCGGGTACTAATGTTGCTACAGGATTATACTTTAAGGCCGGGGATCTGGTACGTGACGGTATTGAGGCTGAATTGAATGGCCGTGTATTGGAAAATTTGACAGTGATGTTGGGTTATGCTTATTTAGATGCACGGTATAAAAATTCGCCTTCCTATATGGATGGATCAGCACCGATGAATGCACCAAAGCATACGGCAAATGCATGGATACAATATGTATTTAATCAAGGAGCACTTAGGAACCTGAGTTTAAGTGCGGGAGTCTATTATGTTGGAGACCGACCTGTCAATGAATATAGCTTAACTCCGAACGGACACGGCGAATATTATGGTACAGAACCTTTCAATATGCCCGCGTATACCACATTAAATGCGCAGGTAGGCTACAAATGGCGCAAATTTGATGCGAAAGTCTTTGTAAATAATATCACCAATGAGATTGGATTGAATTCATATTTCCGCGGTGGTTTTATTAATCAGATTGATCCAAGAAATGCAGCTGTTGCATTGAGTTATAAGTTTTAAAGATACAAAGTCTATATAAACAGAAGGGCAGTCCACCGCTGGACTGCCCTATTTTTATTCTATTTTGCCTTTATCCGCTTAAGTGCTATCTCAAATAGCCGGCTCCTAAAGTGATGGATGTTATTTAGGCTACTTTTTTTTGACGTTATTACACCAATAGCGTTCATTATTTTGAATCCTGATGAATTAATAGCTGATCACGTCACCTGATCGTCCATTGGCATCATATACTTTAAATAAGTATTTCTTGCCAGTCTGGAATGGTATCGGGCCGCTAACAGTTTTAGATTTCAATGTTGGCGTACTACCGTTGTCGCTATAGTAAACTTTGAATCCGGGATAATCGGTATTGATAAGGAGTTGGTTGCCCTCTTTCTTAATTCCAATTTTTGGAAGCCGATAGGTATAGCCGCCATTTATCCTATCCAGTTTTCTCAATTCATCTTCACCCAATTTCTTGATAAAAGAGGAGTACGATTTACGATAAGTAGCTTCGTCAAAAGAATCGCCTTTTTCCCAGGTCTGTTCGGGTGCCCACGCGCGGTCAGCAATTGCAATTAAACGTGGAAATACCATTTCTTCGAGACGTTGGTCAGTAGATACCTTTTCTGCCCATAAAGCACCTTTGATACCGAGGAGGTTTTTCTTCCCTTCAGCTGTAAGCTGTTCCTTATTGGTATATGCTTCTGGTTTAAGATCTTTTCCAGTGTCATCCTTCCGTAAGTTGATGAAGAAATTTTCAGGGGAGAACGAATAAGTTCTATTCAGATTAACCGTACCTACCCAACTGTGCCCCGGATCGGCAAAATCACGGTCCCAAGACATATCCAGGTAGTTATTGGCTGCACTCGTATAAACAACTTTATACCCTGCATTGGCCAATCGATAGGCGAGGTCTTCCTGTCCTTGGCCAGGGAGATTGTTCCACACATTCAAGTGAATGCCTGATTTTCCCAGATCGGCATTTACAACCATGCCTTTTCCTTTATTGCGCATGCCCATCTCTTCCCATCCTGACATCGTCAATCCTTTTTCTTGAACAAGGGCATTAATCTTGGTAATATACAGCGGCCATACATCGAGTACATTGGCGATATTATTTTCTTTCATAAAGGCCAATACTTTGGGCGATTTTTCCCAAACACCACTTGGCGTCTCGTCGCCACCCAGATCGATAATTTTCAACGGAACTCCAGCTTGCTCATGAATTGCTTTGATTTCATCAATCACCTTGCTCAGGAAGTGATACGTTGAAGGCAGGGCCGGGTTCATGACATTGTCATTCCAGTTTTGTGCAGAGTTGTAAACGGATTTATCCGCTTCATCGTCCAGCAAGAATTCTTCTGCTTTTTGCTGATCGCCAAGTTTTGAGTAATGGGCAAAACGCGCACGCATTGCTTTGATTGCTGCACGAGCATGCCCCGGTGTTTCTACCTCTGGTATAACATCGATATGTCTTGCCTGCGCATATTTTAAAATTTCGATATAATCGGCAACACTGTAGAATTGATGCGATTTGGCCGTCGCTCCAGATCCGTAAGCAGACTGTATTGCTTTTCCATCTTCAAAATTAGCCGAACGATTGGCTCCGACAGCCGTTAGTTCAGGTAAAGATGGGATTTCCAATCGCCAGCCTTCGTCGTCAATGAAGTGGAAATGGAACTTGTTCAGCTTATAGGCAGCCATGAGATCCAATAGCCTTAAAACCTCAGCCTTGCTATGGAAATTGCGGGCAGCGTCCAGCATAAATCCACGGTAGCCATAGCGCGGGCTATCTTCAATATTGCCATAAGGTAAGTTGATCGATTTTGTTGTTTTATTCCATTGGCGATGATTGATCAGCGATTTTAGCGATTGAATGGCATAAAATGCACCCGCTTTATCGGAAGCTTCTATTCGTAGACCTTTAGCGCCGATCGTCAAGCGATAGGATTCGGGCTTTAGGTTGTTGGTTTTGACAATTTCAATGCCTCCTCCCTGGGCGGAAGAAGTCGATAGCTTAATACCTGAATAGGTGCTCAGGAAATCTGTCAGAAAAGTTGCCTCCTTCGCAAATTCATTGTCCACGAAAAGCTTTGTCCCTGTAGATACATTGAATTTTTCCTGATTGTTGATGCTGATGCTACTCGGCAAAGGAATAATGGGCTGTTCTTCTACGCCTTCGCTAAGTTTGTTTTGCGTGTATTTATAAGCGTAGTAATCGGTCTTTTCAGTTTCGGATTGAGGTGCAGTTTTAATCGCTGAATAATCTGAAATATTTGTCGCAAGTCCAGTTTGGTTATTTTTCAGATAGAGGCCGATAGGGCCGTCGGTATAGTTGACCAGTCCAGTTGTGATGAAATCGATATGGACGGTATCTTGCGCATTCAGTAAAAAGTTATTCTTCTTAAAGCTTACTTGAAAAAGGTCGCCATTTCTGTGGTCGATGGCAAAACGATTATCTACTTTCTCGGGATCAATAGACCGGATGAAATTAAACCAGAGGCTCCAGTCGTTAAGTCTGATGGCACTTTTACCTTTGTTCTTTAAGATAATCGTGGACACCGGATTTTTGCGGATATTCTGTCCGTCTTTAACCTTCCAGGTGAGTTGCAGTTGATCTGCGATTGCACTCGATTTCTGGGCATAGGCTTCCTGACTTAACAAAGCCAAGCCCAGTCCAGCATAGAGTAGCGGTTTTTTGATTTTTTTTAAATTAGTCATGTTGGTTACTTTTTCAATGACTTTAAATATAGCTATTCTAGAGGGTTTTATGATCTATTTCAAAATAAATGAATAAAAAAAATATAAAAATTTTGACACATTTATAAATATTTCTATATTTGCACACCGAAACAGAAAACGGCCCGTTCGTCTAGGGGTTAGGACGCAAGATTTTCATTCTTGAAACAGGGGTTCGATTCCCCTACGGGCTACAGATCGAAAGATTAAAAATTAAAAAAGCTTGCAATGTATATTGCAAGCTTTTTTTGTCACTTATTGCCGAAAAACAGCGGATTTTGTGTAAGATCGGAAAAGAAAAAATTTTACCAATCGAACATTTTGGTAGTACATCGATCGCCTCAATCGAATCTAAACCATTTATTGATATAATCATTGAGATTCCAAAAGAATTATTATTCAGTAAGGAACTAATTGACGAGTTTTCAGCACTGGTATATTCACATTTTAAAATTCCCACAAGAGAACGAAACCATAAATTAGCGAAAAAAAATGACAACATTTCCCGTTATAGCCTCTACTCTTTCTGCCAAACAATTAGGAGATTTTGTGAAAGATCGATATGGCCTAGATGACAAATACAATTGTACCTTATTCAGAACAGGAATTAATCACACTTATTTTCTTTCCAATACCGAAACGAAATACGTTTTGCGCGTTTATAGTCATAATTGGAGGTCAAAAGCCGAAATTATTGAAGAGCTTTCACTTTTGAAATCATTAAAGGATAATAATTTAAGTGTTTCTTTTCCAATTGAAGATAAAGACGGAGCGTTCATTCAAGAAATAAATGCCCCTGAAGGAATCAGATACGTTGTACTTTTTTCCTTTGCGCAAGGTGAAAAAATCAGATTTATGGATATTGAAACTTGCTTTCGAATAGGTTCTCTAATGGCAAATATTCACAATTGTACCGGAAACAAGAATATTAACCGAGTATCTTATAATAAGAAGTCACTTATAGAACGACCATATGAGAATTTAAAACAATTCTTTTCAGACAAGTTGCCGGAAATGGAATTCATTAGGGAGTTTGGAAGAAATTTTCAAAATTTAGATTTTGATCATACGAAAACAGGAATTATACATATGGATATATGGTATGATAATATGGCCGTTACTGACAAAAGGGAGATTACGATTTTTGACTTTGACTTTTGTGGAAATGGCTGGCAAATTTTAGATGTTGGATATTTCTGCAAACAACTGTTTTTCATAGAATCAGATATAGAGCAGTATGAATTAAAAGTTCAAAGCTTCCTACGGGGATACCAAAGCAGCAGTTCTTTATCTGAAAAAGAGCTTAGGTTAATACCAAAAGCTGGCGCTTCTATTTTTATTTTTTATCTTGGAGTACAGGCGCAAAGATTTGATTGGTCCAATATATTTTTGACAGAAAACTATCTTAAAATGTTTGTCGGAAGAATTAAAGCTTGGATGGATTATTACGCAAAGAAAGAAGTCACTGGGGCTAAATAAGGCAAGATTGAGGAATATTAAATGGGTTTGCGTTGAGGACTGGAAAACGACTCTTGCATAAGCGTTAGGTGAAACTATTAAACAAATTACACGTATTTTGTCTTGTTGGTAATTAAAATGTAACGTATTAATTTTACCTTTAATATTCCAAATAATAAAATTTTATGAAGGCACATACGTACGAAACACAATCAACAATTACACCTGAAAAAGCCTTGGATTTCTTAAAAGAGGGAAACCAGCGCTTTGTTAATAATCTGAAAGCTAACCGCGATCTGCTCGAACAGGTGAACGCTACGCGTGAAGGACAGTGGCCATTCGCCGTGGTGCTAAGCTGCATCGATAGCCGTACTTCAGCTGAACTTATATTTGATCAAGGGCTGGGTGATATCTTCAGTATCCGGATTGCCGGAAATTTTGTCAATCAGGATATTTTAGGATCGATGGAGTTTGGCTGCAATGTGGCCGGTTCTAAACTTGTTGTCGTTCTAGGGCACACTAAATGTGGGGCACTAAAAGGAGGATTGGATGCGGCGCAGATCGAGGGTATGGGAATGGATAACTTAAATCATTTGATTAATCATTTCGACCCGATCATTAATGAAGTAATTGACCAGGGGGAAGAGCGTTCATCAAAAAATAGTACGCTGCTTGAAAAACTAAATCAACAGAACATTAAACATGCGATCCGTGACATCCGTAGACAAAGCTCAACGCTCCGTAAACTGGAAGAAGAGGGTAAAATTAAGATTGTCGGTGCAAACTATGATGTTGAAACGGGGAGCGTAAGTTGGCTATAAGCCGAAAGATCGTGTACACTTTTTAAGAATAAAAAGCATGACGGTCATTTGCTTGAATGCATGCGAATAGTTCGGTGTCATCTAGCTGTTCCATGATTATCGCAATTTGTGTAACATCCCTAGTTTAATTAGGTTAAAATTATATTGTGGTGTTGAGTTAGTATTAAAAACAAAAGATATAGTAATGTTTTTTTATCAAACTATTGCACAAAATGCCAGATAGTAAAAATCCTGATCTACTTGTCACTAATTTAAGCAGATCAGGATTTGAAAAAAATTAATTAGAACGGATCTTTATAAGCGGGCGTCTACCAATTTTCGATCCAGTATACCCTTGATATCAAAAACAACTGAAGGATTATTTTTAAGATTGTTAAGATCTAAATGTAAAAACTCTCTGTGTCCAACGGCAAGTATAACGCTATCATAATTTCCAGATTCAGGAAGATTTGATAACAAATCCAGATTAAAATGCTTTTTGACCTCATTTATATTTGCCCATGGATCATAAATATCAACTTTCAATCCGAATTCTTGAAGGTCATAGATCATGTCAATGACTTTACTATTCCTGATATCAGGGCAATTTTCTTTAAATGTGATCCCTAGCACCAAAGCTTTAGCGCCCTCAAACCTGATATTTTTCTGAATCATCAATTTGACGACTTTTGAAGCAATGAAGGAGGCGATCTGATCATTTACTTCTCTTCCAGATAAAATAACATGTGGGTGATATCCTAGTTGAGTTGCCTTTTGAGCAAGATAATAAGGGTCGACAGAAATACAGTGCCCACCGACTAAACCTGGCTTGAAACGTAAAAAGTTATATTTTGTTCCAGCGGCATCTAAGACATCCTGCGTGTCAATACCTACACGATCAAATATCAGTGCAAGTTCGTTCATAAAAGAAATATTCACATCGCGTTGTGCATTTTCGATAACTTTTGCTGCTTCTGCTACCTTGATCGATGGTGCTAAGTGCGTGCCAGCCTCAATGATTTTCTTATAGAGTGCATCAACTGCTAATCCGGCCTCTGAAGTACTTCCAGACGTTACCTTCACTACTTTTTGAAGCGAATTTACTTTATCTCCCGGATTAATTCTTTCTGGAGAGTAGCCGACACAAAAATCTTGATTAAGCTTTAAACCCGAAAACTTCTCCAAAACCGGAACACATTCTTCTTCTGTACACCCCGGATAGACCGTAGATTCATAAATAACCAAATCGCCCGGATTTAGTAATCCGCCAATCATTTTAGATGCCTCCAGCAATGGAGATAGATCGGGGGAATTATAGCGATCTATTGGAGTTGGTACGGTGACTATATATACGTTTGCATCAGCAATGTCTGCGGCGGAACTACTTGCATCATATCCCTTACTTTGGTTTGATGTGGTAAATAGCTCTCTTGCACGTTCCAATTCTTTTTTATCAGCTTCCAGTGTACGGTCAACACCGCGCCTTAGTTCATCAATACGTGTTTCATTAATATCAAATCCAATCACGGGGAAATAATCGGAAAATGCTATTGCTAATGGCAACCCGACATATCCTTGACCAATGATGGCAATTTTTTTTACCTGAAAATCTCTCATATATAGCTGTAAATATACGTTCTTTGCTTTAAATTTAACCTCTTGTCAACCAACCTCTGCGTCCAGCTGTTGCTATGGCATAGGGTGTAATCCAGAATAAACTGAAGGCGTAGAATATACTGTAACTATATGCCCAGAATGCTTCTTTGGCATCCGAGTTTTTGGAGGCAAAGAAATAAGCCTGAATGCTTGAGAATATTAAGATACCTACCAATGTAGAACTTAAAAACATCAACGGGTAATGAAATACAGTCCACAGCATCAACAGCATCATTGGATATGATAACAATACTTTTTTCCATTGCATGAGCAATAATATACGTGCGCCCCATTTAGGTCCTTGACGGAAATTCGTAAAAGCAAATTGACTCATCGCTATATTTTCACGCACATTGCTTCGTTCCCAACGGATAAACATCTTGTACAAATTTTTATAACGTACTGGTGTGTCGGTATACACAAATGCATTGGATTGAAACAACACATGATAACCTTGTTTTAAGATCATATTCGTCATTGCACGATCTTCACCAATGTCAGAAGGTTGTCCCATAAATGTCTGATTGATCCAGTCTTCCAAACAGTTCATGACTGCCTCTTTACGGTAACCCGATAAAGCTCCTGGAGTACACATGACAGTACCCAACATACTTTGTGCAGAACGTACAAACTCAAAACTGAACACGAAGCTCACATTCAACATACGAGGTATAATCGCTTTTTTAGTATTCAATACACGCACATTACCTGCAACTGCTCCACATTCCTTGTTTGTCACAAATGGACTCGCCATATTGCGTATCGTATCCTTTTTAACAATTGAGTCACTATCAACCGTGATAAAGATTTCTCCCGTACCTAACTTAAATCCACGGTACAAGGCATGTCTCTTACCCATATTCTTGGGTTGCTGATAGATTTCAACACGATCGCCCAATTCCATTTTGGCACGTTGTATCCATGCAAAGGTATTATCCTTACTGCCATCGTCAATTGCAATGATCTGAAGTTTCTTCTCCGGATAATCGCTGCTGGCTAAACTATGTAAGGTGTCATAGACTAACTGTCCTTCATTATAAGCTGGGACAATAATCGTACAAGTTGGTAGTTCATCGTCAGATACAGAAGCGATGGGCTTATATTTACGATGCAGTACAATCAAAAAAATCAAAAAGCTGATAGCGACAACCGCTAAGAATATGCCCAAGACAATTAAAAATGTCCCGCCGATACTGTCCAGACGTTGGAAACGTAAAGCATCAAAATCGGGTTGAAGCATATATACGCCAAAAACTGACGCAAATAAGATGAAAAAAGTTGCTCCAAAAATAACGTATTCCTTCGTGCCAAAGTTGCTTTCTTCCTTTTTGCTCACTGTATTCTCAGATCGCTTTTCTGCTGCATTTACATCGTATACAGCAGGCTGCCATTGTTTGGTCATCTGCTTGGATACGATTGAGTTTTCTTTCATGTAATTCATAACCGTTCTATTTTAGATATACATTTTGTTCATTCAATATTTACTTCGATCGTCGAATCGAATCATTTGTAATGAAAATATTACGATTCCATAAACGCAAAAGACATGCCTTTATTTTGTGCCAAAAATGATCGGTCTGTTTGAATTGTAACGTTGTTGATACAAATTTCTGCAATTTAAAATGTTGTTTTTCAGTAGTTTATTGTTTTGGTGTAGCTGAAATTGATTGAAAAATATCTACGATCTGTTCAATAGACTTTTAAGATTTTTTAACATTTGCGCCCTTATTCTTAAGAGAAATTGACAGTTGGCGTGACAAACTGTTTAGGAAAGGGGGCAATAGGTCAGTGGAAGAAAATAAGTTTAGACTGACGAGGAATTTAGGTATATGGCAAGAAAAAAGACGCTCCCAGAAGAGAGCGTCTTTTATATCAAGAATATTTCTGGATCAGGTTTATCCACCAAATTCCATCAGATAATTTTTAAGGAAATCATTTAAATCGCCATCCAATACGGCTTGGGTATTAGAGGTTTCGTAATTTGTCCTTAAATCTTTAATAAGCTTATAAGGATGCAGGACATAATTTCGAATTTGGGATCCCCATTCAATTTTCTTTTTATTACCTTCAATAGCAGCGGTAGCTTCCTGGCGCTTACGCATCTCGATCTCGTACAATTGGGATTTCAATAGGCGCATCGCATTTTCTTTATTTTGTAACTGCGATCTGGATTCCTGATTTTTAATGATAATGCCTGTTGGTTTGTGGTGTAATCGAACGGCTGTTTCCACCTTATTCACGTTTTGGCCTCCGGCACCGCCCGAGCGGAAAGTATCCCATTCGATTTCAGAATCCTTGACATCAATCTCTATATTATCATCGATCAATGGATATACATAGACAGAAGCGAAAGAGGTGTGGCGCTTTGCATTGGAATCGAAAGGAGAAATCCGAACGAGCCTGTGTACACCGTTCTCTCCCTTCAGGTAGCCATAAGCAAAATCACCCGATATCTGTAAAGTGACGCTCTTGATACCTGCGACATCACCCTCTTGCGAATCTTGTTCGGTTACCCGGTACCCATTTTTCTCACCCCACATAATATACATCCGCATCAGCATGGCTGCCCAGTCACAGCTTTCAGTCCCGCCGGCACCCGCTGTAATCTGTAAGATCGCATCCAGTTGATCTTCCTCAGCGCTAAGCATATTTTTGAATTCGAGTTCCTCGACTTTAGCTAGAGCGAGTTTATATTGGTCGTCCACTTCCTTTTCGTCGGCGTCGCCAGACTGGAAGAATTCATACATCACATAGGCGTCTTCAACGGCCGCTGCAACTTCGTCGAAGTGGTCTGTCCACACCTTTTGGTTTTTTATGGCCAAGAGTATTTTTTCCGCCGCTTTGGAATCATCCCAAAAGCTTGCTTCAAGCGTAACTGCCTGGTCCCTTTCTATTTCTTCTTTGCGTGCATCGATGTCAAAGATGCCTCCTCAGGGAAGTAACACGATCCCTCAAGTCTTGAATTTGTTCTTTTGTCATATCCGCTAAAGTAGAAATTTTAATTAATAAATCACTGTTTCTGCCAAATAACTTAGCGCTCAATATCGATTGCCCAATACCGGATATGTGACCTTTTTTTTTTAGTTTTGGTATTGTCAACAGAATAAACCTTCCTATAAGGAGCTACACAATAGTGTGGCAATAAAATATGGAAGGCTTTTATTGATGTTTAAAACAAATAATTTCAGTAAAAACAGTATGTTCCCAAAAATTAATTTTACAAAAACTGAGGCCTACAAGAATCTGGCGAAGCATTTCGATTCCTTATCCGGTCTTTCTAACAATAGCGAAAAAAAAGATCTACGTGCACTTTTTGCTGCAGATCCCACACGTTTTGAAAAGTTCTCGATTGCTTTCGAAGATATACTTTTGGATTATTCCAAAAATCGGATCACCGAAGAGACAAAAGCACTCTTGGTGCAGCTCGCTAAAGAATGTGGTCTTGCTGAAGCTATAACGGCGATGTTCTCGGGCGAGCGGATCAATGTGACAGAAAATAGACCGGTTTTACATACTGCATTGCGAAATCAGTCTGACCAACCTGTCTATGTCGATGGCAAGGATGTCATGCCTGATGTTAAACGGGTGCTGGCACAGATGAAAGCTTTTACAGAAAAGATCATATCCGGCGAATGGAAAGGATATACCGGTAAGGAAATTACGGATGTGGTTAATATCGGGATAGGTGGCTCTGATCTTGGTCCAGTTATGGTGACAGAAGCATTGAAAGCGTATAAAACACGTTTAAATGTACATTTTGTTTCCAATGTAGACGGTACACATATTGCTGAAACATTGAAAGCTGTGGACCCTGAAACAACCTTGTTTTTGATCGCTTCCAAAACATTTACGACACAGGAGACCATGGCCAACGCGCATACAGCGAAAGACTGGTTTTTGGCGAGCGGCGCTCTTCAGGCAGACGTTGCCAAGCATTTTGCCGCATTGAGCACCAATACCGAAGCAGTACGTGCTTTTGGAATAGATACCCAAAATATGTTTGAGTTTTGGGATTGGGTTGGCGGACGTTATTCACTGTGGTCCGCAATAGGTCTTTCGATTAGTCTTGCCATTGGGTTTGATAATTTCGAGGAACTTTTAAAAGGGGCTTATGATGCGGATGTTCATTTTAAAGAAACTCCTTTTGAATCCAATATTCCGGTAATATTGGCTTTGCTCGGAGTATGGTATAATAACTTCTTCCAGGCTGAAAGTCATGCAATCCTTCCATACGATCAATATTTACACCGTTTTGCCGCGTACTTCCAACAAGGCGATATGGAAAGTAACGGTAAGTATGTTGACCGTAATGGTGAACAGGTGGATTATCAGACGGGACCGATCATCTGGGGCGAACCCGGGACGAATGGACAGCATGCCTTTTATCAGTTGATTCACCAGGGAACCAAGTTGATTCCATGCGATTTCATTGCGCCGGCCAATAGTCTTAACCCTATCGGAAACCATCATCAGTTGCTGTTGTCCAACTTTTTTGCGCAGACGGAGGCTTTGATGAATGGCAAAACAGAGACAGAAGTGGTTGCTGAATTCAAGAAAGCCGGAAAGTCGGATCAGGAAATTGAAGCGCTCAAAGCCTATAAAGTCTTCGAAGGTAATCGCCCCACGAACTCCATCTTATTGAAAAAAATGACCCCGCGTACATTGGGACGTCTTATTGCATGTTATGAGCATAAGATCTTTGTACAGGGTGTGATTTGGAATATCTATAGTTTCGACCAATGGGGTGTTGAGCTGGGTAAACAATTGGCTAATCAGATTCTTCCGGAACTAAGCGGTGAGGAAGCGGTTACAAGCCATGATTCTTCAACAAACGGATTGATCAATACGTATAAAGCTTGGCGGGATTAAATTGCTGATCGCCATTTAAATTATATCGTGGATTAAACATAGGAAGCGGGGCTGTTCACTTTGGACAGCCCCGCTTTTATTCAATTTTAGGTATATTCCGCTACAATATTTTCTACTATCCTATTCTTAAAAGTGTTGATCTGATTTTTGGATATGTTTTTTTATACCGTTTTATGCTGGATGCGAATGGCATTTAAAATAGCCAAAAGAGCGACCCCCACATCCGCAATCACTGCTTCCCAAAGTGTTGCAATACCGCCTGCGCCGAGGATCAGTACAATGATTTTGATCCCCATCGCGAGAATGACGTTCTGCCAGACAATGCTTCGGGTTATTTTGCCGATTTTAATAGCAGACAAGATTTTACGGGGCTCATCGTTCTGAATCACAACATCAGCAGTTTCGATGGTTGCATCTGCCCCGAGTCCGCCCATTGCAATGCCGACCTGCGCCAAGGCAACGACGGGCGCGTCATTGACACCATCGCCGGCAAAGGCAACACGGCGTCCCTGATCGATCAATTGCTGTACATGGCTTACCTTATCCTCCGGAAGGAGATCACCATAGGCTTTGTCGAGCCCAAGTTCTTTGGACACTTCGTTGACAACAGCTGTTTTGTCTCCGGACAACATCACGGTATAGAGTCCTTGGGCACGCATCGTGGCGATGACTTCCTTCGCGTCTGGTTTATTCCGGTCCGCTACAGTGATATAGCCCGCATATTGATCTTCAATGGCAAACAAGACAATAGAGTATACCATTTGCTTTAACTCTTCCGGATAGCTAATATTGAATTTGTCCAATAACTTGCTGTTACCGGCGAGCGTGCGCTTTCCATTGACAGTCGCCCGGAGGCCATGGCCTGCTATTTCCTGAGTTTCCTCGGCCTGTAAAGCGGACTTGCCCGGGTGATAGCTCGCGATTGCCTTCGCAATTGGATGTGTGGAGTGTGCTTCAATAGCTTTGGCATAATTCAGCAATTCCTCTTGATTTCCATTGACGGCAACAACCTCCCTGACTTCAAATACACCGGCTGTGAGTGTACCTGTTTTATCCATGACAATGGTATCGACTGTGGTGATGGCATCAAGAAAATTTCCGCCTTTAAATAAGATGCCATTTCGGGATGCTAATCCAATACCACCAAAATAACCCAGCGGAATAGAAACAACCAGGGCACAGGGACAGCTGATCACCAAGAAGACTAAACTGCGGTAGAACCAATCTCTAAAACTATAGTCGTCGACAAAGAGTAGGGGGGCCACGAGAACCAATAGTGCAAGACCAAAGATAATGGGGACATATATTTTAGCAAACCGAGCGATAAACAACTGTGTTTTCGATTTGCGTGCCGTGGCATCCTGTACCATCTCGAGTATTTTGCTCAATTTACTGTCTTCAAAGGCGCTGGATACCTCGATTTCAACAACGGTTTCCAAATTAATCATACCCGCAAAAACAGTGTCACCTGCATATTTTGTGTCGGGTTTGCTCTCGCCGGTCAGTGCAGCCGTATTAAATGCCGCTTTCTCTGTTGCCAATTTACCATCCAGCGCGACTTTTTCTCCCGCTTTCACCAGGATGGTCTCTCCAATTGCGACCGTTTTAGGATTTACCTGCTGCTGTTGCCCATCGCGCAGCACCGTGACTTTATCGGGGCGAATATCCAATAGCGATTTGATTGATTTTTTGGCATTGTCAACAGCAGTATCCTGAAACCATTCTCCGATTTGGTAGAATACCATGACGGCAACACCTTCTTCAAATTCTCCGATCGCAAATGCGCCCAAGGTCGCTACAGTCATCAAAAAGAATTCATTAAAAAAATCGCCCCGGCTTGCCTTACGGAATGCCATCTGAATAACAGGTATGCCCGCAAGAAGATACGCCACGCCATTTAAGACTAACAATAGACCAAAAGGGAGGCTGATCTTCAAAGCATATTTCAATAGCAGTAAAGTAAGCAGGATGACAAGAGCAATAAGAAGCTTGCATTGGGAGATCCACCAGGGACGTTCGTGTTTCGTGTGGCTGTGTTCTTGTGCTGTATGGCTATGCTCGTGATTGTGTTCGCACATATATCAGGGTTCTTTTGAATGATTAAATTTAGCGAATTCAGGTGTAAAAAAAGAGGGAAGTAGCGATAAAAACCATCGAAAACCCCGTTTTATATCGGAGTAATAAATCGCGGTCACTCTATTCGAAAATTAGGAAAGCGTCTGAAAGAACGCGCCAGGTATCGAAGTAAAAAGGCTGCTTCACTCCAGCGTGAAGCAGCCTTTTTCATGCGCAATAGCTATAGTAAACTTATTCTTAATCTTTTGAAGTGCTGCCAATAATCATTTCCAATATAGCAACGACAATGGCAAAAAGCGCAGCGGTCCAAAAGCCATTTACATCAAATTTGGAACCGAGAAGCGAATCTGTCAACAGGACCATTAATACCGTAATAATGAACGAAACCAGGCCGAGTGTAAGCCAATTCAATGGGAAAGTAAATAACCTTAAAATCGATCCCACAGTCGCATTGACAAATCCAATGACAAGTCCAGTAACGATAGCCCAGCCGAATCCAGCAACTTGAGCTCCGGGTACGACCCAGCACGCAACCGCGACGACAACTCCAGTAAGTAAAAGACTAATAATAAATTTCATAATATGTGCTAATTTATAAAGAGTAAATAAAGTAATAATATAATCAGTTTCGTGCAAACCGGATGCCAAACTTTACGGTTCTTCGTCTGTTCTTCGAAACATGTTCGGACCTGCGTCGGACCCCGTTCGGGAATACTGCCCTCATTTTCTAAGATTCTACTGGCAGTTAGTCAACCAACAGGGAATCTGTAGAGAAACATCAGGGAATTTCCGAAGCCAGGACAAACAAAGGGCGATGCTATCCCGAACAGTTTCCGAAAGCGGGTGGAGTATGTAAAGTGTTAGTCAGCAGCGGGTTTTATGTTCGTTTGAAAACGAAGTGCTTAGAAAATAAATATATGCAAGCATAGTAAATATTTTGTATATTTATTTCATAGGCGAAGCATGCAAGCTTTTGGTCGTCAGCTGCAAGGCTTGTTCAGTAGGGATGTCGGTTGGCGCTGGAGTGGTATAGGAGGTCGTTCCAGAGCGGTATGAGTGCGTAATCGGATCGGCCATTTGGCAGAAATTGATTGAATTAAGTTTATAAAAAAATAGATCCATGAAGAAAATTATGATGTCATTCATAATGTTACTTACGACAGTGGCATTATTTGCGCAAACAGATCCCATTATTGGAAGGTGGGAAAATCCAAGCGGTGAGGGCCGTGTTGAAATTTACAAGAAAGGCGATAAGTTTTTTGGTAAGCTCTTCTGGCTGAAATTTCCAAATAACGAAGCCGGTCAGCCAAAGAAAGATATAAAAAACCCGGATAAAGCGCTTCAGAGCAGGAACGTACAGGGACTGGAAATACTGACCAATTTTGAAAAAGATGGCAATACTTATGCGGATGGAAAGATCTATGATCCAAAGTCCGGCAAAACGTATAGCTGCAAGATGACCTTAAAAGGGGATAAACTTGATATCAGGGGCTATGTCGGTGTGAGCTTGCTTGGACGTACGGAGACATGGAAAAGAATTAATTAAGACAGAAAGTGGCTTTAAACTAAGATAGTCCACTTGAATGGATAGATCCGTTTGCATCAAAAAGGCAGTTTATTTCATGGAAATAAATTGCCTTTTGGTTTTGTGCCGGATTTACAGTATTTTCATCCCTACAAATTATAAATACCCAGCTTTATGGCCGTAAAAATGTCTTATGTTGAAAATGTCAAGCTTGCGCTGCAGTCCATTGTAGGGAACAAGCTCAGGACATTTTTAACAGCGCTGATTATCGCCATAGGGATGATGGCATTGATCGGCGTATTGACTTCCATCGATGCCATGAAAAATTCACTGACAGATTCTTTCTCATCAATGGGCTCAAACTCTTTCAATATTCGCAACCGGGGCTTGAATGTTCGGATTGGTAATGAGGGAACTCGCTCAAAAGTCTTTGCCAATATCACCTATGCGCAATCGGCGAGGTTTAGACAGGATTTTCACTTTAATGCATTGACGTCCATCAGTGCCAATGTCAGCTGGAATACAACCGCAAAATTTCAGTCTAAGAAGACAAACCCCAATATTGGCCTGATCGGAACCGATGAAAATTATCTTCAGACATCGGGTTATGTGGTCAGTGAGGGGCGTAATTTTTCCACCCGGGAGGTTGAAACAGGTAGTGGTGTCATTATTATTGGCAGTGAAGTAAGCAAGATGCTGTTCAACGAGATTATCGATCCGATAGGCCAGTTTATTACCGTCAACAATATCCGCTATTTGGTTATTGGAGTTCTAAAAAGTAAAGGTTCTTCTGCGGGTATGGGCGGCGATAGGGCATGCTTTATTCCGCTTATTAAAGCCCGGGCGGTGATGCAGGGTACCGAACCTTCATATGTGATTACGGTTTCCTCCAACGATCCAATGCGTTTAGAGGCAGCAATCGGCGAAGCAACAATTGTATTTAGAAATATCCGCGGCCTATCATCCAGACAATCAAATGATTTCGAAATCACTAAATCTGATGCCGTTGCCCAGATGCTGATGCAAAATATGGCGATGGTTACTTTGGGTGCCGTGGTGATCGCTTTTATAACCCTTGTGGGCGCTTCAATCGGATTGATGAACATTATGTTGGTATCGGTCACTGAGCGTACACGGGAGATTGGTATACGCAAGGCCATCGGTGCGACCCCGAGTGTGATACGTAAACAATTTCTGATGGAAGCCATCGTGATCTGCATGATCGGCGGTGTGGCAGGAATCTTTATTGGTATCCTCATTGGGAATATCCTGGCACTACAGCTGGGTACCTCTTTTATCATCCCTTGGGGTGCGATTATCATGGGGTTTGCGGTATGTGGACTCGTTGGTATGCTTTCGGGCTATTACCCTGCTTCAAAAGCCTCTAAACTGGATCCTGTGGATGCTCTTCGTTACGAGTAAGCCTTTTCGTATATTTCCGCCTTTTAAGCACTTCTATTGACGATGATGTTCAGGAGTTGTCCTCTAGCTTGGCGGTACCAATGCCGACGGAACAGCAGTGAAACAATAACGAAATACAATCTACTAGATGCTGAAGGTGTAAAAGCCTTCTTTTGCATAAAGCTTAGCGATAGCAGCAAAAAATCGAATCAGCCGAAAAAAGGAATTTTATGCAATCGGTTTAATGTTACCAAATCATTGATTTGGGGTGAATTCTCCGTGAATAGCCCTTTTCTAGAAAGGCAAAACAACTTATTCCAATGAAAAAACTGTAATATTGTATAAAAAAATAAATTCGAATTATGTACAATACATTACAACCAGTTTTAGAAAAGGAATTGGAAGCAATCAAAGAAGCGGGATTGTATAAACAAGAGCGAGTGATCGTTACTCCTCAGGGGGCAGACATCAAAGTGAGCACAGGACAGGAAGTTGTCAATTTTTGTGCGAACAATTATCTGGGCCTGTCTTCCCACCCAAAAGTAATCGAGGCTGCTAAGAAAGCGATCGATACACACGGTTATGGAATGTCTTCGGTACGTTTTATCTGTGGTACTCAAGATGTGCATAAAGAATTAGAAGCAAAAATTTCTGAGTTCCTAGGAACTGAGGATACTATTTTATATGCGGCAGCATTCGACGCTAACGGTGGTGTGTTTGAACCATTATTTGGTGCGGAAGATGCCATCATTTCTGACGAATTAAATCACGCCTCTATCATCGACGGTGTTCGTTTGTGTAAAGCACAGCGATTCCGTTATAAAAATGCAGATATGGCTGATTTGGAAGCCCAATTGCAGGCTGCATCCGGTGCTCGGCATAAAATCATTGTTACAGATGGTGCATTTTCGATGGACGGCTCTGTAGCGCCATTGGATCAGATCTGCGATCTTGCCGATAAATACCAGGCTTTGGTTATGATCGATGAGTCGCACTGTACTGGATTTATTGGTGCAACAGGCCGCGGTACACACGAACTGTTCAATGTAATCGATCGTGTTGACATCATTACAGGGACTTTAGGTAAAGCCTTAGGCGGTGCTTCTGGAGGTTTTACTTCCGGTAAAAAAGAAATCATCGATTTGTTACGTCAGCGTTCACGCCCTTATTTATTTTCGAATACCTTAGCACCGGCAATCGCAGGGGCTTCTGTTGCGGTATTGGACATGCTCAGTGAGACAACTGAATTGCGCGACAAACTGGAGGCAAACACAAAATACTTCCGTGAAAAAATGACGGCTGCTGGATTTGATATCAAGCCCGGATTCCACCCGATCGTGCCTGTGATGCTTTACGATGCGAAATTGGCACAGGAGTTTGCAGCCAAGATGCTGGACGAAGGAATCTATGTCATCGGTTTTTACTATCCTGTTGTACCTCAGGGAAAAGCTCGTATCCGCGTTCAGATTTCGGCCGGACACGAAGTTGCTCACTTGGATAAAGCAATCGCCGCCTTTACCAAAGTTGGTAAAGAATTAGGTGTAATTAAATAAAATACACATAGTTATAAATTTTGTGGTGCAAAATGTTTATCTTTGCACCCTAAAATTTTATAAAAATATTCTTGCTCAATGCAAAACATTAGAAACATTGCGATCATCGCTCACGTCGACCACGGTAAAACTACGCTTGTAGACAAAATTTTATATTTTACCAATCAATTCAGAGAAAATGAAAATGCTGGTGAATTAATCCTAGACAATAATGATTTAGAGCGTGAGCGCGGGATCACTATTGTATCTAAGAACGTTTCAGTAACATATAAAGGTGTTAAAATCAATATCATCGATACCCCAGGTCACGCCGATTTCGGTGGTGAAGTAGAGCGTGTATTGAAGATGGCTGATGGTGTAGTGCTATTGGTAGATGCCTTTGAAGGTCCAATGCCTCAAACACGTTTCGTTACAGGTAAAGCTTTAGGATTAGGTATCAAACCGATTGTTGTTGTCAATAAAGTCGATAAAGAAAACTGTCGTCCAGACGAGGTTTACGAACACGTTTTTGACTTATTCTTCAACTTAGGTGCGACTGAAGAACAATTGGACTTCCCGGTATTATACGGTTCTTCAAAACAAGGATGGATGTCTACAGATTGGAAAAATCGGACAGAAGACTTCACTGATTTATTGGAAGCAATTATCAAATATATCCCTGCTCCAGAAGTATCTGAAGGTACTTTGCAAATGCAGGTAACATCATTAGATTACTCCACTTTCGTAGGACGTATCGCTATCGGCCGTGTTGCCCGTGGTACGATCAAAGAAAACCAACCGGTTTCTTTGGTAAAACGCGATGGAAAAGTTGTGAAATCAAGAGTGAAAGAACTTCAGGTATTCGAGGGTCTTGGCCGTATCAAAGTATCTGAAGTACATGCAGGTGATATCTGTGCTGTTGTAGGTATCGAAGGTTTCGATATCGGTGATACAATCGCAGATTTCGAAAATCCAGAGCAATTGGAAGTTATCAGCATTGATGAGCCAACAATGAATATGTTGTTTACCATCAATAACTCTCCATTCTTCGGTAAAGAAGGTAAATTGGTTACGTCACGTAACATCTACGATCGTTTACAAAAAGAATTGGAGAAAAACTTAGCCTTACGCGTAGTTCCTACTGAATCTCCAGATGCTTGGTTGGTATACGGACGTGGTATCCTTCACTTGTCGGTATTGATCGAAACAATGCGTCGCGAAGGTTATGAGTTGCAAGTAGGCCAGCCACAAGTTATCATCAAAGAAATCGATGGTCAAAAATGTGAACCAATCGAAGAACTTGTTGTTGACGTACCTTCTGATGTATCAGGAAAAGTAATTGAGCTGGTTACACAACGTAAAGGAGAGTTATTGATCATGGAAGCTAGAGGAGATATGCAACATCTTGAGTTCTCTATCCCTTCTCGTGGTATCATCGGTTTACGTAACAACGTATTGACAGCAACAGCTGGTGAAGCTGTAATGGCACACCGTCTGAAAGGTTACGAGCCTTGGAAAGGTACAATCCCTGGTCGTTTGGCAGGTGTATTGATCTCTTTGGATACAGGTTCAACAACTGCGTACTCCATTGATAAATTACAAGACCGTGGTCGTTTCTTCGTAGATCCAGGTGTGGATGTATATGAAGGACAGATCCTAGGTGAGCACATCCGTGACAACGATTTAACAATCAACGTGACAAAAGGAAAACAGCTGACAAATATGCGTGCTTCTGGTTCTGATGATAATACACGTATTGCACCAGCAATCAAATTCTCATTGGAAGAATGTATGGAATATATTCAAGCTGACGAATACATTGAGGTAACACCACAATCTATGCGTCTACGTAAAATCTATTTGACTGAAAATGAGCGTAAAGTTAACGCAAAAAAATTCCAATAGTCAATAGTTAAACGTTATATAAAAAAGCCTTCGAATCTGATTCGAAGGCTTTTTTCGTTATTGATAATTTAAAGCGTTGCCTTAGCAAAGATTTGTGGATCTGTTACTTTTTTGTTCTTACCTCTGCGGCACGATAGGTGTCGCCATCAGTGGTGTAAATCTTGAATTGTACATCATAAGCTTCCGGTACATAAATCACAATCGGCATTCTGCCATTGTAGCGTACGGTCTCCGGTTGTGCCGAAACAAAAAGGTTTCTTTTCTCTTTATTTGGACAAGCCATCAATGTGCTTGCCACATTGCCATTTGTTTTGAAAACATAATAATCATAACCCCAGCCTTGAAGATCCTTTTTCTCCAGCGTGCCCGATAGGTTAAAGGAATTACATCCATCTACTTCCATCCACTTACCGACTGAAAACTCAATTTTTTTGTTTTTGTCGCTTTCGGAGTAGGGAACTTCAATCACCATTTTTTTATAACCTTTTTCCGGGGCAGGAAAAATGCTTAAGTCCATTTTGTCGATAACCATTTGCGCTTTGCTTATAGTTGTTGAGGATACTAATGCAATCATCAGAAGCATTATTACGGTAAATACATTTTTTCTCATATCGCTGTTATTTGATTTTTAAAGACCTATTTGTTATTTATCTGTTTTGTGTTTTTTATCGAAAATATCAAATATGACCTAATTCATTTGTTTCTTTAAACGTTATATCTACTCAAAGTGCTACATTCTTGTAGAAGATTAACAGGTATAGGACTGTATTGTTTTCGGAAGGATTAATTGTAAAACGAAAAATTATAAAAAATAATTGTTTGGGAAACTAAAAATTAAAAAATGATTGATTTGCATCTGTTCATGCAGGGATCAATGAACTCACCGAGGGCGACTACTGGACAGAAAGAATTCGCTGCCTGCTATCATTGCTATTGCTGCATGCGAGATCATAAACGTTTTATGAAATTCAGGTGATAGAAAGCTGAATTGCTTTTTCATTCGCAGGAATATAATCAGCCAAGAATACGTAACTTTGTGTGAGATAAGGATTATTATGAGTAAACAAGTGGAGCATACTCCAAAAGAATATATTCAGATTAAGGGTGCAAGGGTCAATAATTTAAAGAATATTGATGTTGATATCCCTAAAAATAAATTAGTTGTTATCACTGGAATGTCGGGCTCAGGAAAATCATCCTTAGCTTTCGATACACTGTATGCGGAAGGTCAACGGCGCTATGTGGAGAGCCTATCTTCCTACGCGAGGCAATTTATGGGACGTATGAACAAGCCAGAGGTGGATTACATCAAAGGTATCGCTCCGGCGATTGCGATTGAGCAACGTGTGATTACTTCCAACCCGCGCTCGACGGTTGGGACATCGACCGAGATATATGATTATCTGAAATTGTTATATGCCCGTATCGGAAAGACAATTTCTCCTATCTCCGGTCGCGAAGTGACCAAAGACAGTGTGAGTTCTGTGGTGGATTTTGCCCTGAAATTAGAAGAGGGGACAACCTTGACACTTCTGGCTCCGCTAGTGCCTTCTCACGGACGAAAACTCAAGGAAGAGTTGTCGTTATTGCTGCAGAAAGGTTTTGTGCGGGTCGTCTATCAGGATAACATGCAGAAAATAGAAGCTATCGTCGACGATAAGGCGATCGCCAATAAAGAGTTGCAGGATGGAGAAGTGCTTATTGTTGTCGACCGTGTCCGTATAGAACAGGATGATGATACCATTAATCGGCTTTCTGATTCTGTCCAGACAGGTTTTTTCGAGGGCAAAGGTGAGCTCTACATGGAGGAAAATGGTCAGCGTCATCATTTCTCTCATAAATTTGAACTTGATGGGATAACCTTTGAGGAACCTACACCAAACTTCTTCAGTTTCAATAACCCTTATGGCGCCTGTCGGCGATGTGAAGGTTATGGAAAAATCATTGGTATTGATCCTGACCTTGTGATTCCAGACAAAAGCCGTTCGGTCTACGATGGAGCAATTGCACCTTGGCGTGGCGAGAAAATGGGCGAGTGGTTGCAGGTGCTTGTAAAAAACTCCTTAAAATTTGATTTTCCGATACACCGTGCTTATATGGATCTGACTACAGCACAGAAAGAACTGCTGTGGATCGGGAATAAATATTTTGCGGGCCTTACACAATTCTTTGAAGAGCTCGAAGCCCAGACCTATAAAATCCAATATCGCGTGATGTTGTCCCGCTATCGTGGGAAAACAGACTGCCCGGACTGCCGTGGGACAAGATTGCGTAAGGATGCCACTTATGTAAAAGTGGGCGATAAATCCATTACCGACATCGTATTGATGCCCTTAGAGGAAGCATTGGAATTTTTTAAAACATTACCGCTGGTCGGTAATGAGCTGGTCATTGCCAAGCGGCTGCTGGCCGAAATCAATAATAGATTACAATTTCTATGTGATGTTGGATTAAGCTATCTGACCTTGAATCGGTTATCAAATACGCTTTCGGGAGGAGAATCACAACGGATCAATCTGGCAACTTCCTTGGGGAGTTCGCTTGTTGGTTCTATTTATGTACTGGACGAACCAAGTATTGGGCTCCATCCCCGTGATACACAACGTTTGATCTCCGTGCTAAAATCGCTACGCGATGTTGGGAATACAGTGGTTGTGGTCGAACATGAACAGGAGATGATGGAGGCAGCGGATTATCTGATCGATATCGGTCCTGAAGCAGGGATCAATGGCGGAGAGATGGTCTTTGCAGGAACTTACAAGGAGATTCTAAAAGATGCTAAAAGCCTGACTGGCCAGTACCTCAGTGGAAAGAGCCAGATTGAAGTACCTCAGAAACGCCGTTCATGGTCTAATAGTGTGAGTATTAAAGGCGCCCACGAGAATAATCTGAAGGGAATTGACGTTCAGTTTCCCTTAAATACGTTCACCGTGGTCACTGGGGTTTCGGGATCCGGAAAGACTTCTTTGGTCAAACGTATTCTTTATCCGGCTTTGCAAAAATCAATCGGTAATTATTCGGGTGAACAAACAGGTGTTTATGATGCGATTGAAGGAGATATTACACAGGTAGAACAAGTTGAAATGGTCGATCAAAATCCAATCGGTCGTTCTTCACGGTCAAATCCGGTGACTTACGTGAAAGCTTGGGATGAGATCAGGGCTTTATATGCTAGCCAGGCACCGGCCAAAGCGGCAGGACTGAAGCCGGCAGCCTTTTCATTTAATGTGGAAGGCGGACGTTGTGATGTCTGTCAGGGTGAAGGTGAGGTTAAGATTGAGATGCAATTTATGGCCGATATTATTTTGCCATGTGAAGCCTGTGGTGGAAAGAGATTTAAGCAGTTTGTACTTGATGTACATTACAAAAATAAGTCAGTAGCGGATGTTCTTGAGCTGAGTGTGGATGAAGCGATCACATTTTTTGCAGATCAGCCGAAGATATTGGCTAAGTTACAGCCTTTACAGGACGTTGGGCTGGGCTACGTGAAGCTTGGTCAATCTTCAAGTACCTTGTCTGGCGGTGAAGCACAGCGCATTAAATTGGCCTCATTCCTGATTAAGGGAAATAACAGCAAGAAGACACTATTTATCTTTGATGAGCCTACTACAGGTTTGCATTTTCAGGATATTAAAAAACTCCTAAAATCATTTGATGCGCTCATTGCTTTGGGCAATAGCATCTTGGTTATTGAGCATAATATGGATATGATCAAGTCGGCAGACTGGGTGATTGATATTGGTCCGGAAGGTGGGAATAAAGGAGGGAAACTAGTCTTTGCAGGTCTTCCCGAAGAACTCATCCATTGTAAAGATTCTTATACAGGCCAATTTTTAAAAGGACATTTAAAAGATTAAATCCTACTTTAGTGTTCCTGAAAACGGATCTCAAAAGCTTAGATTAGCGCATAAGGATTCACTGATAGTGACCTCCGTTAGGGTAGTTGGTGTTGTAGCTAACTATAAAGGTTAATATTTAATACGTAAAAATATCTCAATACTCAATACTTATAAATATGATTAAAAGATTTTTTTTAAGTGTCGTCCTTGGAATAGCGGCGCTTTCGTCCATGGCGCAGCAACCGGAAAGACCAAAATTGGTTGTCGGCCTGATGGTGGACCAAATGCGTTGGGATTATTTATATCGCTTTGCGGATCGCTATGGGAATGATGGTTTCAAACGACTTTTGAAAGAAGGATTCTCCTGTGAAAACACATTGATTAATTATATTCCGACCTATACAGCCATTGGACACAGCTCTGTTTATACGGGGTCGGTTCCCTCCATTCATGGTATTGCGGGTAATGACTGGATTGAAGAGCAGACTGGTAAGAACATGTATTGTACGCAGGACGACAATGTTGTCGGTGTAGGTACTACCGCTAAAGAGGGGCAGCAGTCGCCACGTAATTTGCTTGCATCTACTGTAACTGACCAATTGAAGCTAGCTTCTAACTTTAAGTCTAAGGTGATCGGTATCGCAATCAAAGATCGCGGTGGTATTTTGCCAGCGGGGCACTTTGCAGATGCGGCATATTGGTTCGAAGCAAAATCCGGCGATTGGATCACATCTAATTTCTACATGGATAAATTGCCAAAATGGGTGGTAGACTTCAATAAGCGTAAATTAGCTGAAAAGTACCTAAAAGGCGACTGGAAGCCTATGTACGATATCAGTACTTATGGCGCTAACAGTATTGCCGATGATAATATCTATGAGGGCAAGTATCCGGGTGAGGACAAACCGACATTGCCGCGCGCGACTTCTAAGCTAATGAAAGATGAGGGCTATGAACTGATCAAAACCACACCGATGGGAAATCAGTTTACCTTAGATCTCGCGATGGAAGCCATTAAAAATGAGCAGATGGGGAATAACCCTACTAAAAATACGGATTTCCTTTGTGTGAGCCTTTCAGCAACAGATTACGTTGGACACCGTTATTCATTGACTGCTGTCGAGATTGAAGATATCTATCTGCAACTTGATAAACAGCTTGCTGATTTTTTCAAGTACCTGGATAACACCGTCGGCAAAGGAAACTATACCTTTTTTCTGACGGCAGATCACGGTGCTTCTTATAACTCCAGATTCTTTATGGATATGAAAGGCAATGGTGGTTATTTCTATTCCCGCCAGATCATTACAGGGCTTAACAAAACCCTTAAAGAGAAATTTGGACAGGAGAAGCTGGTGAAAAGCATGATGAATTATCAGGTACATTTAAACAATCAATTGATCGATTCTTTGAATCTGGATCGTGATAAAATAAAAGAGACGATTATTCGGGAGCTTCGCCACACAGAAGGTGTCGCTTATGTTGCTGATATGGAGAAGGGAGAAAGCCTGATGATTCCAGCACCTATCCGTGAAAAAATGATCAATGGCTACAACTTTAAACGCAGTGGTGCCATACAGATTGTCTGTGAGCCGCAGTGGTACGATGGTACACCGCGCTCAACTGGTACGACACACGGTACTTGGTCTGGCTATGATTCCCATATTCCTTTGGTATTTATGGGTTGGGGAATTAAACCAGGTGTATCTAATACAGAGGTGCATATTGTGGATATTGCGCCGACAATTTCGTCGCTATTGCACATTACCGAACCTAATGGTAGTATCGGGAAACCGATCACGGCGGTATTGGGACAATAAGCGGGCTATTGTTGCCTACGAAATCATGCCGGTTTTATTCTATTGAATAAAAAACGTAAATTTGCAATTCAACAGGGGGTTAACAAACTATGCTTTCCAAAAAGACAAAATATGCAATAAAGGCACTAATGGTGCTTGGTCGTAACTACGGGAACGAGCCTATGCAAATCGTGAAGATTGCGCAGGAGGAGAATATTCCAAAAAAGTTCTTGGAACAAATTCTACTGGAGATGCGAAATGCTGGAATTCTCTACAGCAAAAAAGGTGCTGGCGGTGGTTACAGTCTCAATAAGGCTCCTGAAGATGTTTTCTTATCCCAGGTTATGCGCCTGATTGATGGACCGATAGCCTTGCTACCCTGTGTGAGTTTAAACTTCTACCGGTCATGTGAGGAATGTACGCAGGAGCACGCATGTGGCATACGCGATACTTTTGTTGAGGTGAGAAATGCCATGCTACAAATTTTGAACGATACAAGTATTGCCCATTTAATCAATAAGGAAAAAGAATTGAACTTAAATGTAGATTAAAGTAAATAAATATATTTTTCTATTTATAGTTGAGGCGTAACAAACAAGTTACGCCTCTTTTTTTAAGAGGAAATCGTTAGAATAAAGGCGATTAGGGCCTTTTGTTTATTCTGAATTACGTTTCTTTATTAATCATACAATTATTTAACATTATTTTACGAATTTTCCGTAGCAACATTTATATATTTACGTCGACAATATATAAACGAAAATTTATGAAACTAACCTATTCCCTAGTTTTGTTTCTTTTACTTTCTGTCCTGAGTTCCCATTCCTATGCGCAGCATAAACTGGTCGGGTCGGTGGTAGATGTTAAAGATCTTGCAAAACTACATCAAGCTTCAGTCGCGCTGCTTAACCCCAAAGATTCGATTCTGGTAAAATTTGGTCGAACAAAGGAAAATGGATCATTCCAAATCGCTAATCTCGATACCGGTACCTATAAAATGGTCGTTTCCTATCCCCAATATGCAGACTTAGTCAAAGATATTCGTATCGATGCTCAAGACATGGATCTTGGTATGGTAAAACTGTCTAAAGCGGCTTTGCTCTTGGAAGAGGTTCAGGTGAATGGTAAAATTCCTGTGGTGATCAAAGGCGATACAATAGAATATGATGCAGCTAGTTTTAAAGTAGAGAAAGATGCCAAAGTGGAAGACCTGCTGAAGGTATTGCCCGGTATTACCATGGATGGATCGGGTAAGATTATCGCACAGGGGAAGGAAGTGAAAAAGGTATTGCTTGACGGGGAAGAGTTTTTTGGCGATGACCCCACGTTGATCACCAAAAACATCCGGTCAGATATGGTCAGCAAAGTGCAGGTCTATGAAAAGAAATCTGATCTAGCCGTCCGTACGGGCGTGGATGACGGAGAACGTACGCAGACGATTGATATCAAGCTCAAAGAAGATAAGAAAAAGGGGATGTTCGGTCAGGCAGTCGCGGGAGCGGGGACAGATAAGTATTATGGCGGCAAAGTCATGCTCAATAAATTTAAGGGTTCGCAAAAAATAGCAGCCTATGGTATCCTGGCCAATGATGGTATGGTCGGCCTAGGATTTGAAGATAGTCAGAAATACGGTGTTGGCGGAAGCAGTAATGTGCAAATGATGGATGGCGGCGGCATTATGGTATCTTCTAGTGGCGATGGTTCTGATGGGGGATGGGATGGTCAATATTATGGCGGCGGTGTACCCAAAGCTGTCAATATGGGGGCAAGCTATTCGGATAAATCCAAAGATGATAAGCATAAGATCAATGTCAACTTCAAACGGAATCAGATCAATGTCACTAATACAAGTACCTATAATGCGCAGAACAATCTTCCTGAACGCGCGCAGGTTGATAATAATGTGACAACATCTGAAACCGAAACACAGGCAAATATTGCGAATGTAAGGTATGATTACAAGCTGGATTCACTTGCTGACCTGACGGTCACTATGGGATTCACCAAATCTAGCCGCGACAATTTATCCAATTCCGAAGCAGATCAGCGTAAATTGGATGGCACATTGATAACAAGGACTTCGTCCAAGACAGATTTAAATAACGATCAGGATAAGTTTAATGTAAATGCGATGCTTACACGTCGTTTCAAAAAGGACCTTCGCTCCATTACTTTCAATGTCAATGCAAATACTGATCAAAATCGCAACAAAACACAGTATTTTTCGGAAAACTTCTTTCAAATTTCCGGAGATACAACCTTGATCGACCAATATAAAAATGATAAGTTGACCAACAATACTTACGGTGCTTCAGTAACCTATTCAGAGCCTTTGTCTAAAAGGTTGACAGCTGCAATCGGTTATGCCTTCAATCAGAATCAATCGGAAACACTCAATCAATCATTTGATAGAGATCCGGTTACAGGAAAATATACGGTACTCGATGAAAACCTGTTAAATGATTTTGATTTTAACAGTTTAAAAAATGGTGTTAACGCCTCCTTGAATTACAAGTCGAACACATTAACCGTAAATGTGAGCAATAGAGTCGATTTTGAGCAGGTCAAGAGAACCTACAACAACCTGAATACAATACTGCAGCGGAACCAGACATCTGTTGCCCCAGTTCTTTCCGTCAACTACAAAATCTCGAAAAGCAAAAATGTGAGCTTCCGCTACAGCGGCCGCACGAGCCAGCCTTCGTTGACGCAAATAGAGCCGTTGAAACAAAATGCCCAGCCACTCGTCGAGTATTTGGACAATCCAGATCTGAAAGCGGGCTTTAATAATTCCTATTCCATTAATTTCAATAACTACAAGCAGTTAAAGGATCAGAGTATTTATTTTTATGTCAGTGCAGATCAAGGAAAGAAAAGTATCAACAATAGCGTACGCTATGATCTAGATAAAGGTACACAGCAAATTTCCTACGTCAATATTGATAAAGACAATTGGCGTATGTATGGTGGTGGAGGATATAGCTTTGTATTGAAGAAAAAATGGGGATTAAAAATGAATCTGGGCATGAATGCGCAGTATAACAGCCAGTTTAGCTATTTATCCTCTTACAACGAGGCACCTGAGCTCAATAGAAATCAAACATGGAGTGTGGCGCCGAGCCTCGGTTTCAGTCGATACAAGGCAAATAAAATGGACTTTTACATCTCCATGAGTCCTGGTGTGGAGCAGATGAATTCCTATTTGCAACCTGAGTTAAATCGCACGACGTTTAAATTTAGGACGTTCTCGGAGATTACGTATTATTTACCAAAAGATTTCAAAATTTCCCTGTCGACAAACCAGAATTATCAGGCCGCGACGAAAACGCTTGAATCTATTAATATGATTAATATGAATGGTTATGTTTCCAAAAAATTATTGAAAGATAAGTCCCTCGAGTTACAGGTATTTGTCAATGATATTTTGAACAAAAATAATGGAGTGTATCGTTACCAGAATGGAACTTCATTTATCCAGACCAGTAACGATGTATTGCGTCGTTATGGAATGCTAAAAGTGATCTACAATTTTACAACAATGAAAGGAGATGCCAAATGATAAAGCATATTAAATTGGTGGTTTGGGTCCTACTACTGTGTACGGCTACGGCTCATGCACAACACGCTTATTTTCCAAGCAGTGGAACGGTGACTTATGAACGGAAGTTCCATGTGCAGAATTTCTTAAAGCGTAATTATCTCAGCAAACCAGATTTAGATACCTGGGATAAGCTGATGGTCGATAATGCGGTGAAGAATGGGCCTGCTGAAGTTGTGACCCATCATATCCTTAAGTTTTACGATAATGAAACCCTGTTTGAAACGGTACAGGAAGATTATCCTGCAAATTATCGTAATGTGACCCACTATAATTCCATTCTTCCAGACTCAAAAACTTACATTAATTTCCAGAATCAGGAGTTTTTAAAATTGCTCCCCTTTGGAGATGAACAGCTGCTGCTTAAAGATTCGCTGCCGGCTGTAAAATGGAAGTATACCGATGAATACCGTAATATTGCTGGGTACGATTGCCGGAGAGCCAATGGCATTATTCAGGATTCGGTCTATGTTGTCGCTTTTTTTGCGGGACAAATTCCCATCTCCGGCGGTCCCGAACTTATTCATGGCCTCCCAGGGTTGGTAATGGGGGTATCCATCCCGAGTATGAACGTAAATATGTTTGCAACAAAGGTCGAAATTACCAATACAGCATTTTCGAATGTCCTGACCAAAAAGAAAAAAGTTGTGGCGGAATCCAGAGCAGAAATCGTAAAGAAGCTGAAAGATACAGTTTATGACTATCTGGATGAGAAGGCGTTTAAGAAGCGATTGCAGAGTATACTGTTCTAGCAAAGTAATACCAGAAAAAAGCGAAGGGGTTAACAGTCTGGTCAAACCCTTCGAGAATGAATAGCTGAAATGCTGCTGAGGGCGCGACGCATAAAATGGCATAAAAACGGGGCTATCCAACTTTCTTGGATAGCCCCGTTTTTATATAAAAGGAATGTGCGTTTTAAATTAGCGTACTGTACTTCCTGCTTTAATGGTTGTATCTGGTTTGACAAAATCAAGTCGACCATCAGCGTCTTCTGCCATCAGGATCATTCCCTGTGACATAATTCCTTTGATTTCACGAGGCTCAAGATTGACCAAGATGGATACTTGACGGCCTACGATTTCCTCAGGACTGAAGAACTCCGCGATACCCGAAACGACGGTACGTGTATCTAAGCCGGTGTCTATCGTCAATTTTAGTAATTTCTTGGTTTTGGCAACTTTTTCAGCGGCTGCAATAGTTCCGACACGGATATCCATTTTAACAAAATCATCGAAGCTGATGTTTTCTTTTGCAGGAGCAACCTTGGCGTTATCGGCTAGGTTTTTCGCTTTTGCTTCAGCAAGTTTGTTTAGCTGAAAGTCGACTTGTTCATCGGTTATTTTGTCAAATAACAATTGCACTTCACCCAATTGATGTCCAGCTTGGATCAAAGCATCCGACCCTGCATCATTCCAGTTCCCTTTTGGGAAATTGAGCATTTCAAATAATTTGATCGCTGTTTTTGGTAAGAACGGCTGTGCAAGAACAGCAAGATTGGCCACGATCTGAGCAGCTACATGTAAGATTGTTTTGACACGTTCCTCGTCTGTTTTGATGATTTTCCATGGTTCTTCATCTGCAAGATATTTGTTGCCGAGACGAGCGACATTCATAAATTCTGCCAAAGCCTCACGGAAACGGAATTGCTCCAAAGAAGATTTGATCGAAGCAGGGCATGATTTCAGTTCATCCAATACCACTTGATCTACAGCTGTTAGTGGAGAACCATTTAATACTTTGCCATCAAAATATTTGTGCGAAAGCACCATTACCCGATTGACAAAGTTTCCGAAGATGGCAACAAGCTCATTGTTGATCCTAGCTTGGAAATCTTTCCAGGTAAACTCTGCATCCGATGTCTCCGGTAATATCGAAGTCAAGACATAACGCAATTCATCTTGTTTATCGGGGAATTCCTGTAGGTACTCATGTAACCAAACCGCATGGTTTCTAGAAGTAGATAGTTTGTCGCCTTCCAGGTTAAGGAACTCGTTTGCAGGAATATTTTCTGGTAGAATATAGTCACCGTGCGCATGAAGAATTGCCGGAAAGATAATGCAGTGGAAAACAATATTATCTTTTCCGATAAAATGGATCAATGTAGAATCGTCTGCTGGATTTTCATGCGTTTTCCAATAGTCTTCCCAGTTTTTGCCATGGTCTAAAGCCCATTGTTTTGTTGCTGAAATATAACCTATCGGTGCATCTAGCCATACATATAGTTTCTTGCCCTGTGCTTCTGCCAAAGGAACATCAACCCCCCAGTCCAAATCTCTTGTCATTGAACGCGGTTGTAAGCCAGATTTAAGCCAAGATTGACATTGGCCAAAAACGTTGGATTTCAGTATATTTTTCTTTCCTTCGATCAGCCATTTTTCAAGCCAAGGCTGATATTTATCCAAAGGTAGATACCAGTGTTTTGTTTCTTTCAGAACCGGTGTCTTTCCGCTTAAGGTGGAAATCGGATTAATTAGATCTGTCGGGCTAAGCGATGTACCACATTTTTCACATTGGTCACCATAGGCGCCTTCAGACTTACAATTTGGACAAGTTCCCGTAATGTAGCGGTCTGCCAGGAATTGGTGGTATTCCTCATCATAGTATTGCTCGGAAAATTTCTCGACAAATTCACCTTTGTTGTAAAGGTTCAAGAAGAAATCCTGGGATAACTGATGATGGATAGGTTCCGATGTACGGTGATAGATATCGAAAGAAATGCCAAACTCTTCAAAGCTTTCTTTGATTTGTTTGTTGTATTTATCAATGATTTGCTGTGGGGTAATGCCCTCTTTTTTTGCACGGATGGTAATCGCCGCACCATGCTCATCTGAACCACATACATAGACTACATCTTTCTGATTTAGACGCAGATAGCGAACAAAGATGTCTCCAGGGATATAAGCTCCGGCAAGGTGTCCGATATGTAAAGGACCATTGGCATAAGGTAATGCCGATGTGATGGTATAACGTTTTTTATCTAGAATACTCAATGCTTGAAAGTATATTAAAGTGTGTACTTGTTTTCTTTGGCAAACTTAGATAAATTGCTGTTTATATGCAATATAAATGCGTGCCATATCTAACAATTTATTCTTGAATTCTTGTTCTGACAGCTCCCTATGATTGTTTCAGCCTGATCAAGATGCGTTGCTATTTACTTGCTTGTTGCTGTCGAAATATTATTCAAAATAGCGGTAGAAAACTTAGATAAATTTACGTTTATTTGTACATATAAGCATCATATAGCAAGTAAAATTTATAATCGGACTTTATAGTGAAAAGGTCCGGAAACAACCTTCAGTTCGCTTTCATAGCTGTTGATGTCTGCGAAATCATGAAGGTTTTGTTTGATTATTAGCGATAAAAAATATGTCCAAAATACCTGATTTTCTGAAAAAAGGCGATAAAGTCGCTATCGTTTGTCCTGCAAGTTTTATCCGCGGCTCCATTGATATAGGTATAAAAACATTGGAAAGCTGGGGCTTGGAGGTTGTGGTGGGGAAGACAGTCGAGACATCGTTCCATCAATTTGCCGGAGATGATGATTTGCGCGCGGCTGATCTGCAATGGGCACTGGACGATCCGTCGATTAAAGCTGTATTTGCAGCACGTGGAGGTTATGGCTGTGTTCGTATTGTTGATGAAATCGATTTTTCAAATTTTGAACGTCATCCCAAATGGCTGGTTGGATTTAGCGATATTACCGTCTTGCATAGCCATATCCAGCGCAATTATAAAGTTGCGACCATACATGGACAGATGCCCAAGTCTTTCGAAACCGGGACCAAAGCATCTTTAGAAACCTTACAAAATGCATTGTTCGGCCATCCTATGGACTTTGCCTACGAGCAAACCTTATTTCCCAATCGTGCAGGCGAGGGAGAAGGAAAACTGGTGGGCGGAAATCTGGCGATCTTACTGTCTGTGCTTGCATCCGATTCGGATGTCAATTACAAGAATAAAATATTATTTATTGAAGATGTCGGTGAAGCTTATTATTCCATAGACAGAATGCTTTGGGCATTGAAACGTGCTGGAAAACTCAAAAAATTAAATGGTCTGATTGTCGGTGGTTTTTCTGCCATGAAAGACAACGATCCAACTTTTGGGCAAAGTGTAGAGGAAATCGTCTGGGATAAAGTCAAAGAGTACGATTTCCCTGTAGCATTTGCTTACCCTGCAGGGCATATTGATGACAATCATGCTCTTGTATTGGGGCGAAAGGTCGCGCTGAAAACTACAGAGAATTCTGTTCAGTTAACTTATTTGTAAGAGGCGCTGAACAGAATTCTGCCCGATTATATATCTTGATTAACCTGAGTGTACCGGAATGACCATCATGGCAGCCTGGCTTTTCCAGGCCATCTTTTGTGCTATACTCGTATTGAATATCCGACTTAATAAGCCCTTGTCGCGGTGAAAAGTGACCATCATGTCGATATGATTTTCGTTGATGTATTGGTTGATCCCCGATGCAATGTCTGCATTGAGTATATAGCTATACAAGGGATGATAGGGGGCCAGTAGATCCTGCATAATGGTTATCTCGGCTTCTACCGCTTTATTTGTAGGATCTTCCTTGGTCACATGGACGACATAGACCTCACTTTTGCGCAATACTTCGGATGCATTAACCAAAAGGCGGTTTAATTTTAGTTTTATTTCCTTGAGATTGGTTGCGATCAACATCTTTTTGGGTACTCTGAACGCTGCCCGGGCAGGGACCACCAGTAAGGGGGTGTGACAATTTTCGATCAGCTTGAGGGTATTGCTGCCAAGAAGCAGTTTCTTGATTCCGCTTTTACCTGCAGTGCCGACGATCACAAGGTCAATGTCTTCTTCCGCACAGGTGCGGTTTACGCCGTAGCTCAGTTCATATTCTTCGAGTACTGATTTCCAAGCGATGCCCTCGGGGAAAAGCAACATCAGCTCCTGCTGCCAGGTATTCAGATCTTTTTGCTTTTCTTCCAGTATTTCTGAGTTGCTGATGACAACAGGTTCAGTGCCCACAGTAGGAATTACTTCATAGGTATGGTATAGGACAACCTTCTCAATACCCCAGAGTGGAGCTAATTGTGCAGCATATCGAGCTGCAGCGTAGGCGTTGTCCGAAAAGTCTGTTAGCAAGAGTAGGTTTTTCATCCTTATTCGTTATTTGTTTATCCATAATCCGCGGCTAGGTATTGTACAAGCCTTCGACGGTATTTGTGTGCTTTTCCATCGCATTATAATCGGGTCTATAGCCATTAAATTACACATTAAGTATCATAAATCCAATAGTTTTATGAATATAACAGATCCTATGGGGTGCTCAAATTAAATAATTTCATTAATTTAGGGAGATTGGTAATTTAAGTTTTAATAATTTAACCGTTTTTTATGGCAATTTGGAATTCATTGGGTAAATATAGAGATACAGGATTGTTGATCTTACGTATTGGACTGGGGGTGATGATGATCATGCACGGTCTGCCCAAATTACAGGGCGGCCCTGAACTATGGGCTGGTGTAGGTAAATCAATGGGAAATATCGGTATTCATTTTATGCCTACTTTTTGGGGATTTATGGCTGCTGCTACCGAAACTGTTGGCGGTCTATTTTTATTGCTGGGCCTTTTTTTCAGGCCAGCGGCATTGTTACTTGCCTTTACGATGGTCATTGCCGGATTAATGCACCTTTCCAAAGGGGATGGTATCTCCGGCGCATCCCATGCAATTGAACTATGTTTTGTGTTTTTAGGCCTTATCCTGATCGGACCTGGTAAACATTCCGTTGATAAGAAATAAGAAGCTTCCCTGTGGAAGAACTATCGGACAAAAGCCGCAATTTATGATAGATTGCGGCTTTGCTATTTTCTCCTATGACCTCTCCATGGGGATAACAAGCAAGTTCGCGGCACCATTCCAGGCTATTTTTTTCGATATGCTGGCTTTAAATAGACTCGCCAGTAGTCCTTGCTTTTTATGGAAGGAAAGGATGAGATCGATATGTTTCTCTTTGGCATATTCGGCTATACCTTCTGTAATATCATCATGGCTGATATAGTCGTAAATAGGATGATATTTGTCTAAGCGCTCGTGCAGGTGCTTTAGTTCCTGTGCCAGGTCTGCAGCCGAGCCTTCTTTTTTAGCGACATTCAAAACATACAATTGCGCCTGGAAGGTATCCAGAACCTGATCCAGGTTGAATAAATCCAATTTTCGGTCCACCTCTTTCAGATCGGTTGTCGCCAATACATTTTTGGGAACAGCAGGATTAACCTTGTGCGAAACAATAAGCATCGGCTTATTGCAGATATCCATCAATGTAATGGCATTACTTCCTACCAGGATCTTCGCAAAGCCTGTTTGTCCTGTAATACCCAGTGCGACAAGGTCAATATTGTGCGATTTGCACATGTCACTGACTCCCATGGGTAAATCAATATCTTCCATCTGATGGGATAGTTCCACTTGTGGTGGAAACAACAATCTAATTTGGTCAAACCACTGAGTCAATTCCTTCTCTTTGGTCTCTTTGACCTCATCATTGACAATAACAATCGGCTCGTTATTGACAATGGTAACGCTATTGTACGTATGGTAGACAATAACTTTTTCAGTCTTCCAGGCCTCTGTACAAAGGGCAACTTGTTTTGCTGCAAGAAGAGCATTGTCTGAAAAGTCGGTTAACAGGAGAATACGTTTCATGATGTTCTTTTTTATATGTTTAATTTCTAGTACCTGCTGCGCTGTTGTCCAAAATGAATATGATCTATATGAACAATGGAGATCTCGCGCAATGGAGTATATGATTAAAACAATTAATGTAGTGATAAGTTACAAAGAAAACGTGAATTTAACGTTAAACCCCTTCCATTGTGATGAGAATCATAAAAAAAGGCAACCGTCATGACGGTTGCCTTTTCTTAGCTTAATGATCACTTCTGCTACTCATGAAATTATAACGGTTTTTTAGTTCCAAAGTTGATGATATAGTCAGTCATCACCTTGGCACTTTCGTCTTTCACAAAATCCAGGTCAATTTTAGGTTGGGATTTTCCTTCTTCCCAAGCCGGTTTGCCCTGTAATTTCAATAAAGCGTTGATGCGGTCTCTGTTTTTCTTGAGGTTGTCATCTTTCTCTTTCTTGAACTTGTTCAGCTCCAATGGAATTTTAACATCCTCATCTTTTTGAGCTTCTTCAATATCTTCTTTCAGATATTTATATTCCAATGAGTTTTTGATGCGTGCCTCATGCATTGTTTCTAATTTTTTGTCAACAGCACTTAAATCAGCTACTTTCTTGAAGTTGCTCGATTGGATTTGATCCCAAGGGAGCGCTGATTTTTCTGAGCTCTCGCCAAATTTCTCTGCAGAGAATTGAGACGGGAATACGATATCAGGAGTAACGCCTTTATGTTGTGTGCTGCTGCCATTTACACGGTAGAATTTACCCAATGTGATATTGATCTGTCCATATTGAGGAGCACCTTCCGGGGTATCAGGATCTTTTTCTCCAGATGCCTTTAATAGTAGGCGACTGGTCGGGCTGATAACACGTGACATATCGATTGCCGATTGCACGGTTCCTTTACCATAACTTTGAGAGCCTAATATAATTCCTCTGCCATAATCCTGGATAGCACCGGCAAAGATTTCAGAAGCCGAAGCCGAGAAACGGTTGATCATAATACCTAATGGACCATCCCAAGATACACCGGCATTTTTATCTTCCTCCACATCGATATTATTTTTTGTATCCCTTACTTGTACAACTGGACCTCTGTCAATAAATAGACCTGTTAAATCAATTGCCTCAGGTAATGATCCGCCGCCATTGAAGCGTAGATCGATGACCACAGCATCGACTTTTTCTTGCTTCAAGGTGTCTAGGATTAACCTGACGTCTCTCGTTGTGCTCTTATAGTTTGGATCGCGTCTTCTGTAAGCGTCAAAATCCATGTAGAATTTAGGAATGTTGATGATACCTACCTTATACATTTTTCCGTCTGCACCTTTCACGTTCATGATCTCTTTCTTCGCAGACTCTTCTTCAACGACGATTTTCTCACGTACTAAAGAGACAATGCGTGGATGAGAGTTCATTGGCTGACCCGCAGGTATAATTTTTAGGCGAACAATTGTTCCTTTTGGCCCTTTGATTTTTGCTACAGCAGCATCGAGTCTCCAGCCAATAATGTCTTCAAATTCACCATCTTTTCCTTGGGCAACCGCAATGATCTTGTCATTGACATGAATGCTCTTGTCTTTGAATATTGGTCCGCCCGGGATAATTTCGAAGATGCTTACGGCCTCGTTATCGACGACAAGCCTTGCTCCGATTCCTTCAAAGGTATTGGCCATTCCTTCATTGAATGCCTGTGCAAAGGATGGATTAAAATAAGACGTATGCGGGTCAACAGCATCTGTCAATGCTTGCATCACCACCTGAAAGGCATCGTTTGCATTTGTTTTCTTCGCCTGTGAGATCAAATTGACATAGCGTTTCTTTAGTGTTTCCACCTGTTTGGTCTTCGCACTATCAGTAGACTTGCCACTTGCAGTTTCTAAGTTAAGCAGATCGTATTTTACGCGTTTGCGCCATTGGTCGTTGGCCTCATCTGCCGTTTTGAACCAGCCTAATTTTTCACGATTAGGTTGGTAATACTCATCCTTTGTATAATCTTGTTTCTTGTCGATTTCTGAAAGCGCATATTGCATTCTGTCCAGGTATCTCTTCGAATAGACATTGAAAATATGGAATGCCGCAGAAAGATCGCCATTTTTGATATCCTGTGCAAGATTGCTTCTGTACGCTTGAAATTCATCAATATCCGATTGAAGCAAGTAATTTTTTCCCTGATCCAGACTTTTGATTAGATTATCGTATATAATGCCCGATATCGAATCATTCATTTTGACCTTTTTGTAGCTCGCATTTTCCAATAATCCAGAGACTTCCTTAGCGATGATCTGATGTTGTGTACTTGGTTTAAGTCCTCCATCTTCAGGCAGCGCTACCCGTGGTTTTGAACCACAAGAAACAATGGATACAACAAAAAGTGCAAATATGAGTTTCCTAAACATATTTTCGACGGTTTTAATAATCATTCTTTTTAAAAAATATTCAGCTCTTATTGATAAGCGTGCTAAATTTAGTGAAATTCGTAGCACAATATCGCAGAATCTAAAAATTTATTTGATTTATCCTTTAATATTTACAAAAAGCTTAAAATCGCTTTGTGAACTGCTCTTTCAACAGACCAATGGAAGAGGCAGATTGTTTTAACTGTTTCAATTGTACAGTTCATTTTTCAACTGTGTATAGGCTTTATAGGTCTGATCTGCCGAAGGGTAGTCTTTTAAAACAAGGTATACTTCACCAAGTTTGTCCAGTATAGCGAGTGACAATTGTTTATTATTCTCATCTGAAGCCAATTCTGCCGCCTGTACAAACTCTTTGATCGCCACTTTGTAATTACCATCCTTCTGTTTCGATGAGGCCAGCAAGTATTCGATTTCAGCAAGCTCGCTACTTAATTTTTTTGCATTGGCCAAGTCGCGCGCCTGAAGCAGAAACCACTGGGCCTCGGTAAATTTATTCTGTTTAAAATAAATTTCAGCGAGCATTTCCCAGGCAAAGATTTTCCCTTCATAGGCTTTAGCCTTATTGAATAGCGGGATTGCGCTGCGGATAATATTATTTTCGGCAGTTTTATAATTTCCCTGGCCCGCCCGGGCCATGGCAATTAAAAGCCAGGCATTGGCCTGCTCCGCATAGCTTTTGCTCGTCATCGCATAGGTATGATAATTTTGTGCGCTCTCCTCGGCGCGAACAAAGTCACCGCTATATAGCTGAAAATTGCTGATGTTCATATTTATGGTAGCGATATCATCCCTATTGTCGGTACGATTTGCCAGGGAAAGTGCCTGATATAGAAATTTTGATGCATTGCTGCTATCGTTATTTTTAATGGAAAATAAGGCCGCTTCATTCGACAGGGCATAGCCCGCAATCCAATTTTGCGCTTTTTTCTGGCCTTCAATTGCATCGTTCCAGCCATTCGCTGTTGATGGCAATGGATTCATTAAATATTGAAAATGTCCCAGGTTATTGGTGCTTCGTAGTTGCAATAGTAGTCGCTGGAGCAGGAGCCGCCTTGCAATTTCTTTGCTAAATGGTTTCTTGTCCGCATAATTCTCTACCAATATTTCATTGGCGGTTTTCGGTGGCGGTAAAAAATAGACCTCGGGACCAATCCCCTTAAATGAAGCATCGTATTTTTTTATTGCGCCTGTATAATCCTTGTCTGCGCTTTGCGCCATTACCTGACTAGGTATATTCATGGACCAGGCCAGGATGGTAAATATAGAGATCCAGTATTTTGTCATTCTCATAAAAGATTACGTTATAATTAACGTTTACATAAATTTAGCTAAATGGCATATTCGAACAATCTACTGCTTACTTCGATAAAATTGCGCGCTCGATGATGTTCTGCCAAAAGCAATTTACATATATCATAGAGCAAATATGCCGAAAAATTGTGTGAAAAAATGTTAAAGTAATATCGATACGCGAATAATGAGGGCTGAAACTGAACTGGTGAAAGCTTGAGGCTTATCGCTTTGTGAAAATTTAATGGAGGAAATTTGCTGAATAAAGCTAAAATATTTAGCTGTTGTGCTGTTTTAATGTTTAACTTTGTGTTATGGCAACACGAATTCCATTGGCAGAACGACTTAGACCGCGGCAATTGAGCGATTATGTGGGACAACAGCATATTGTTGGGCCAGACGCGGTACTCTATCATGCCATCCAGCAAAAGAATATCCCTTCCATGATTCTATGGGGGCCTCCAGGGGTCGGGAAAACAAGTTTAGCTTTGTTAATCGCCCGAGAACTCGATCGGCCTTTTTTTTCATTAAGTGCAATTCAAGCGGGAGTGAAAGATATTCGTGAAGTTATCGAAAAGGCCGAGCGGCTGATGAACTTTAATCAGGACCAGCCCATTTTATTTATTGATGAGATTCACCGCTTTTCCAAGTCACAGCAAGATTCCCTTTTGGGGGCCGTTGAGCGTGGTCTGGTGACACTTATTGGTGCTACGACAGAAAACCCGTCTTTCGAGGTCATTTCTGCCTTGCTCTCGCGTTGTCAGGTGTATGTATTGGAGCATCTTTCGGAAGAAGATCTTATTGGTTTGATTCAAAAAGCATTACATGAGGATGAATATCTACAGAAACAGGCTATTGTAGTAGAAGAATATGAGGCCTTACTGCGGCTTTCTGGTGGCGATGCACGTAAATTGTTGAATGTACTGGAGCTGGTTGTCAATGCCTCAATATTGCACAAAGAGCCAATTACCAATGCCTTTGTCCTGAAACAGGTGCAGCAAAATATGGCCATTTATGACAAGGCGGGCGAGCAGCATTACGATATCATATCGGCTTTTATCAAATCGATCCGTGGGTCTGATCCGAATGCAGCGGTGTATTGGCTTGCACGGATGATTGAAGGCGGGGAGGATCCGTCGTTTATTGCCCGCAGATTGTTGATTTTGGCTTCTGAAGACATTGGCAATGCCAATCCCAATGCCTTACTGTTGGCCAACAACTGTTTTCAGGCAGTTAATGTGATTGGATGGCCCGAATCACGTATTATTCTCTCGCAGACAGTGATCTATTTGGCTACCTCGGTCAAAAGCAATGCTTCCTACGAGGCAATCAATAAGGCACAGGCCTTGGTGAAACAAACAGGAGATCTATCCGTTCCCTTGCATATCCGTAATGCCCCGACCAAGCTGATGAAGGACTTAAATTATGGCGCCGAATACAATTATGCACATGCCTATCCCGGGAACTTTGTGATCCAGGAATTTCTTCCCAAGGAAATTAGCGGTGTCAAATTGTACGAGCCTGGGCAAAATTCGCAGGAGGAAAAATTGAGGCAAAGCCTACGGGACAAATGGAAGGAGAAATATAAATATTAATTTGGGTATAGCAAAAGGCGAGCCTTACAGCTCGCCCAGTGCAGATATGAACAACGAAGTTTTAGATCTCTGTAGGAGAATTGTTTTTTAGGGCGAATGCTCTTTTGGGCGGAGATGGCTTACTATTTCCAATAGCCTCTGTATCTATGCGATCTTTAGCATCTCCCCGCGTTACTTTTTTATTTTTTTCACTTTCCTTTTTAGCAGCATGTAGCATTTTTTTAAAGATTAGCAGTCCGATTATACCCAAGGATAACCAGAGCAGGTCTACCAATAAAATGTCTTTTGCGCCTGAGCGGTAAGTTACCCATATCCAGTTCCCCGTTTTTATTCCATTCACCATAGGGACCGCTAAAGACAATATAGAACCGATCAGGAGTGTTTCTAAGTTTGTTTTCCCTATGTTACGTCGGAGAATGTAAAAAACACCCAATACTAACCAGCTATAAAAATACACGTGAAATATAAAAGGCTGATCCACTTTTGGAGCCAACTTGACCGCAATAAAGGTCATTGCAGTGACTGGGAACATCGTCAGGCAGCTCGCCATAAATACATTGGCTGCCCAAAAGTTGAAGATGCGTTTACGTTTGGGAATATTATTCTTGTCACGTGCGACCAGCCAGATTAGAATACCTGAAATGATGACAAAACAGCCCATGATACCCAAAACAAAGTAAATGATTTTGACGGGGTAGCCTCCAAAATCTGCTAAATGCAGGCGGTAAATGAATCCCTTCATATAATCTAGATAGGACCCGTTTTCTGCTGCGGGTTTTTCAAAAAGGATCTTATCATCGGCTACGCGATAGATCAGTCTTCCCGAACCAGCGAAATTTTTATCAATATCAGCATCATATAAGGCAACGACATGCATGCTTTTGTCGCCGTAGTTTTTGATAAAGATGCGGTTCATATGGCTATTTGGCCATTTTTTCTCAACTTTATCTAAAAAATCTCCCATGTTGAAAGCTGTGGTGAGCGGTTGATACAAATAAGTATATTTTGTATTGTCGTTGTAACCGAGCGCAGCATAAACCTCATCCTCCTTACCATCGTATAGGTATTTGCTAAAGGGGATAATCAGTACCGAGTTCACAATCAGCACGATCCCCGTCAGCGCATACATAAACTGGTAAGGGAATCCGATCACACCCAGGGCTGTGTGCATGTCCGTCCATACCGTTTTCCATTTATTTCCGGGCCTAAATACAAAGAAGTTTGATTTGATTTTGTCCCAGTGAAGCATTAGACCTGAGATCAATGCGAATAGGAAGATAAAGGATACTAGTCCAGCCAGGGTATAACCAAAAGGGCGTCCGATATTTATTCCGATCTGGTTGAGCGGAGCCAGGAAATGTAGACGGTAGAGAAACTCTCCCATGGTATAGCCATCACTATAGTCCGAAGGCTTTTTTGTTGCCAGATCATAAGTGAAATACATGGAGTCCTCTGCACCACGGCGCCCACGGCCTCTTTTTTTCTTTTTCCCTTCCTCTACGTTCGCTTTTCTATTCTTTTTTTCCTCGAGTTCTTTTTTTGCTGCCAATGCTTTGGCTTTGTTGGCAACGAGCGTATCTTGTGATGTACCTATATTGACATAGCTAGCATGGCCATTATGTTGCATATAGAACGCAATATCCCGGCCTTTGAGTTCTTTGATCTGTCCAATGGAGTCCAATAGGTGGTCAAAAACGATATTTCGGTAGGTTCCACCTTTGTCGGATTCATTTTTTTGCCAGGCATTAATTTCGTTTTTAAAAAATGAAAATGATCCAGCAAAGAAAATCACATACAAGATTGCACAGATGATTATTCCTGAGATTGTATGCGTATTGAAATAGATATTATAACGTCTTAGATTCATAATGTAGGTGATTATAGGTAGATAAATATGCTATAGAATATAGCAATAAGAAGCAGGTATATGCCCCATATTATCCAACCGTTTCGTGAAAGAAAGGCAACAAGCAATAACACACCCCAAGCGATAAAACCTGTAACATAGGCCGTAATTAAAATGTCTGTTTTATCAAATACTTTTGTTAGGCAAAGATGGAGATATAACATCACGAAATAACCACCAAAGAATCCGGCGGTCAATTTGAGGAAACGTTGGAATGGGCTGCTCAGATATTTTTTATTGGCCGGCATGTTTTAAAAGATAAAAAATTCAAAAAGAAGAGCGATTAGAAGGACAGCTGTCAGTTGTTTCCACTGAAAATATCGATAGGGCCATAAAAGTACAACTAGGCTGAAGAATCCCATGGTATAAGCGCCAAAGGCCAGTGTTCCTGAGAGTATGCCCTGTAGATAGATAGTTAGTATCCATGCCAGTCCGAGAAGGACAATGGCTAATATTCTTGAGCGGTTTTTATCTTTTGCAAGATTCAACAAGAGGTTGGGGCCTTGTGTTATTTTGACCTTTTCGGAGGAACAGTACCAGAAAAAGCTACCGGTGAAAATAAGCAGCAATAAAAATGTGTACATAGTTTATGATTTGTTAGCAGTAAAAACCATTGTGTTTATTTAGATTGATTTTAAACAGTGCAAATATATTAAATATATTTGTTTCCACAATCCTATAAGTAAGTTTGTGCTTTTCAGAATTAACCGGCAATTATTCCGTCACAAAGTTCATTATTAATATGTTTTGATATATACAAGAGAAGTATTTAATAATAAATATTATTTGTAATTAATCTAAATAAATTTATATTTGTCCCGCTTATGAAACTTGACACTTTATATGATTTCGAGAAAAGCACATTATGGAATAAGAATTCTGCTCATTGATACTAAAAAATTATTACCAAACTAATATGTTAAAGTCTACCTACTTTTTTTTTATATCGTTATTTATACTGACGACCTCTGCGCATGCTCAGACCACCATTACAGGATATGTTAAAGATCTGTTTGGAAAAGGGATTGAAAGTGCTACTGTCAGTATTACTGGTACTGATAGCAGGACCTCTACAGATGTGGATGGATTTTACAAATTACGCGTGGATTCCAAGCCCCCATATAAGTTAGAAGTAACTTCTGTGGGTTACATCACACAAAATATCCTTTTAAAAGGCAATGAAATTTATAAAGACTTTCAGCTTAAAAAAGATGAACACGTTCTTGAGTTGGTCAATGTGAGAGGGCAGACAGACAACCAACGTCGTGTCGGAGAGATAAAAAGATCGGGATTCAATGTCAGTGTAATTGATATGAACCGATACGCTAATCAAACGGCTACAGTCAATCAGATTCTTCGGACTGCTCCTGGGGTAACCATTCGCGAAGATGGTGGACTGGGGTCCAATTTTGTATTCCGTATCAACGGATTGGCCGCGAAAATATACATAGACGGCGTTCCGATGGATGATTTTGGGCCTGCCATGTCGTTGAATAATATACCGGTCAATCTAGTCGACCGGATCGAAATCTACAAAGGAGTCGTTCCAGCATTTTTGGGTTCGGATGCTCTTGGTGGTGCCGTCAATATTATTACAAAACAAAGGAATAGACACTTTCTGGATTTGAGTTATAGTTATGGATCCTTTAATACACATCAAGCATCCTTGGTGGGGATGTATACAAATCCTAAAAATAAGCTCTCAGTACGCACAAATGCATTTTATAACTATTCAGACAATAGTTATAAAATGTATACGGAGGAAAAATACGGAGTAATATTGGAAAAAGTTGTCAACAACAAATTCGTGCCTATTGATGAAGCAAAGCGATTCAACGACCGTTATTATTCGGCGATGGGGCAAATTGAGGTGGGGCTTCGCGATAAGAGTTGGGCGGACCAATTTTTCATTGGCTTAACCTATGCCGCAAATAACAAACAAAATCAGCTTGGAGCGACAATAAACACGGTATATGGTGGCAACTGGCGAGAATCGGCCTATATTATGCCCACCATTAGCTATAAAAAACAGAATTTCCTCGTTGAGCGCCTCTATGCCGATATTTATGCAAACTATGGTTATGATGTGTCCCACGTCAGAGATACGGCGAAATATAACTATGAATGGACCGGTAAACCGATAACTAATTCAATAGGACAAGCTTTACGCAATGAGGTTCATACGAAATATAATACTGCTAGTATACTTGCCAGGGCTAATTTTAATTACGACTTTGATGAAAGTCGCAATAACAGCTTAAACTTAAACTATAATTTAAGTACCAATGACCGCCAATCCTATGACAAAGTATTAAATAATAATACCTCAGGATTACCCAATAATCTAGTTAAACATATAGTTGGTTTGGCATGGCAAAATCAATGGCTAGAGAAACGTTTAGTAAACAATATTGCCATCAAATACTACGGGTTGGATACTTATCAAGAAATTGATCAACGGCTATTCGGCGATAATAATGAGGTTGTAGGCGGCGCCATTATTGGCCAATCAAGATATCTTGGATTTACAGGATATAGCTTTGCTTCACGTTACCGTATCTTTAAGGATGGAGGAGTCAAGTTATCGGCAGAACGCGCGTATAATATGCCATCAATGGATGCAATATATGGCGATGGACAAAATTACCTTTCCAATTGGGATATCAAACCCGAACGCAGTGACAACGTAAATACAGGTTTTTATTATAACACCTTTTTTAATGAAAATCATTTTATCAATTTTGATATTTCTGGGTTCTACCGCTTAGCAAAAGATTATCTTAATATTCGTGTTGTAGTCGACAATGAGCGAGATAAATTTCAATATTATAATATTCCGGGAGTCAAATTGTATGGTGGAAGTTTTGAGTTTCGCTACGGCTATAAGGATGTTATTACTGCTGCATTAAATGGTAGTTATGATAAGGCTATTGACAATCAAAAGTTCACTGATGATACAAATCAACAGGTTAGCTTAACATATGGTTATCAGATTCCAAATCGACCTTGGGTATATGGCAACTTGGATCTGGGGTTTGCGCAAAACAATTGGTTCAGCAAAGGTAGCCGTACACAGATAAACTGGACAACGCAGTATACCAAATGGTTTTATTTAAGCGATAGTCATCTTGGCTCTTTGGCTTCTAAAAGCTATATTCCGACCCAGCTCGTCCATTCTTTGCTCTTAAGTTACTCTTGGAATCACAACCGGTATAATATCTCTGGAGAAGCCCGAAATATTTTTGATGAGCGCGCCTATGATAACTTTCGTCTTCAAAAACCCGGACGGGCATTTTATGTAAAATTTAGAGTTTCCTTACTATAGTTAATCAAAAAACATCAATAATCATGAAAAAAAATAGACTATTTGGCTATTGTGCATTAGCCGCACTGTTGATATCTTCTTGTAAAGATAGCCCGAATGTTCCTGACGCGACGGAGCCTGTTGAATCAAAATACTCAGTTTGGGTTGCAACAGCAAATGGATCATATCTATTGACGACAGATCAGATCATGAAGGATACCCTGTTATCACCGGCAAATAATAAGGGGACAGATATTACTGCATTTTTACCTCAAGCCCGTTATGCAGGTTATGCTTATGTCTTTAATGGTAATTATTACCTTTCTAATGATGGTACACGTTTCAGCAAGCATCAATTGACAGATGCCGGCGAGTTTAAAGAAGTTGATAACTATGCATTCCCGGGATACTTCTATCTTGGGAAGGTCGCTAGTCAGTTCAGTACAACAGACGAAATCGTATTTACATCAACAGGTGCCAGTGATGCAAACTTGGAGAAAAAAGTATTTGAAAAAGACATTTACTTTATGAATACGAAGGATATGACGCTAAATAAAACTTTAAAAGCACAGATCCCGACTTTGGATTATACCGTTTATAAGGCTGACGGCACTGTCGATCCGACTATCCTTAACGTGACTAGTATGCGTGTGGGGGGAGGAAAAGCCTATTTTGGCTTTTATTATTACACTTTCGATTATAAGCCTGTCAACACAAAAGCTTATGCTTATATCTGTGATTATCCAAGTATGGCGAATGGTCATATTATGAGTGACGACCGTGCGAGCTATGTTGCTGGTCACTGGCAGAGAGAAAACTATTCTTTCCTCGATGACAACAACAATCTTTATTTGCTGACACGAGGTAAAACAGATGGTACCTATGCTATATTGCGTGTAAACAATGGTCAAACCGAATTTGACAAAAGCTATTTATATGATCTTAAAGACTATGCTGTAAAAGGAGGGGATTTGGCTTGGTTAGGTGATGGAAAAGCTTACATCAGACCATATGTTATTGACGTTGCCAATAAAAGAATTGTCGCAAATTTATCAGATATGACTGGTGGTGACCCTACGACAACTATCAACTTGATTGAGGACGGTAAGCTTTATACAGCAGTGAAAACGCCTGAAGCAAAGTGGTTTATCTATGCTTATGATATCAGTAAAAATACCGTTATTAAAGGTGCTGAAATAGACCCGGGAGTTACGCAGGTCTATCATATCAATAAATTGAAATAAATTGCTATTAATTATTTGTTGAAGAATAAAGCAATGACACAAATCTGTTAAAAACCCAGGAAAGGTAAAATTTTAAACATTTTTTATCTTTTTAAAACTTTATCTATGATGAGTTGTTATTATAACGTTTTTCAATAGGTAGTAAACACGCTGGCACTCCCCAAGGCTAGCGTGTTTTTTTTTGCAGATCTGTAACGGATCTTATCCCTATTCATACCTTTTAATGAATAGTCATCATATCGATAATATATTTTCTTAACCAAATTTCGTGTGTTACTGTTTCTTTATTGATTAATCCGTTTTTTTTATTGGTTGGTCTTTTTAATATACTTTTAAGTTGTCATTTAATTTTACGAAAAAAAATGAAATTTATCTTTGTTTTTTTTCAATGATAAATTATCTTTGTTTAGAATTATTATAAATAAAAATAATATATGAAAAGATTAACTATTATTAGCTTAGTATTGCTTTTATTTTCAAGCTCATGTAAGAAATCGTTTACTTCCGAAGATCAGACAGTTACCCAGGAAAGCGCAGACGATATGACTTATGTTTCTAAAGTTTTCGCCAGGGCTTTAGAAGACAAAGAAATCAGGGATTTCATTAAAGAGGAGGCGTTAAAAAAATTTAACAATGACTATGATGTACTTTACCAGTTTGTTAAAGACAATCAACTCAACAATGGTGAAACATTTGCTTCGGCGCTGGAGAAATATTCTGATAATCCTATTTTATTTAGAGAATTGTTGGAAACTCTACCATTGCTAACGATTTATGTGCCTGAATTGGAAAAATTCAGTGCAGAGAATTGGAACACTATCGATGATATACCGCTGGTGGCGGTAAGAAATTTAGATGATAAGAAAGCAGGAAAATCATTATTTGCGTACAATGCTGATGGGACCTCTAAGGCATTGTCTTACTATAAAATTCCTGATATTCCCGTCGTTGTAGTGAAATCTAACGAAAGAGTTATTGTTAGTAATGAAGAACCCGCCAGAACTGCAAAACTTGGAACAACCGATAATAAGGGCGCGCTAGTTTATACAAAAAAGGGTGGGATTTACTTTATAGATAACAATTTCGATAATTTACAAAGTTCAGAAAGCTCAAGTAAGCAAAAACTTGCTGGAAATAGAGCGAGTTTAAAGGCAAGTACCTCCACCTATGGATATCCAGCAGCAAATGGTAAGCATCAGATGTTTTTTAATTTTCTTGGAGACCCTTCACTAAATTCAAATTTTGCAAATTACGTGGAAAGCCCTAAGGTCTTCCTTGCAGCATACAAAGAATATCAAAGGGATTTTATATATTATAATATCAATAATTTAACTGATACAGGACGCTTTGACAATTCATATGTCGAAAGTATTCACTCTATTTCTGTTAATCAAAGCGCGTCAGAAGGATACATAGTGGATGATTTACGAGATTGGACTGATGGGATTTTGGAAATTAAAGTCCATGTGAGTTTTTTAAATAGAACTGGAGGCTTTGAATCTCTATATAAGATATTTTCTGTCAGTGCAACTGAATTATTTAAAAAGGAACAAAATGTGAATAAACCAAGAGTGTACTATTTGCCAGAGCCATTAAAACTTGTTGGCTGGAATGTGTATGAACTGGGGGATAAATGGCATTTTTTTGTTGAGGAAATCGATCCGGGATCTGAATTCACGAAAACTGTTTCAGCAAGTTCAACCTTCACTAACTCTTGGGAATTTGAAGGATCGGGTGGGATCAATATAGGAATAGTAAAGCTAGGTGCATCTGTTAAAGGTCAAGGCTCGTCGAGCACGACCAATTCTGAAACTATTGTTTACAAAACTACAGGGGGGTCGGATGATCTGGGAACGGGTATTTTGGAGTATACTGATAAGATAAGCTTAGGTTATAAATTTGATGTAAGTCCCTGGCATGAAGCACATGATATTTATACAATTAATACAGGTATGGTAGAATTAGGTATAGTACCTGTTCCCAAATATTAATTATTTTATTTAGCAAAATCGCGAAAAAGATAATGCAAATTCAGGCACGCTGGCACTCCCCAAGGCTAGCGTGTTTTTTTTTATTGTGGATCGGAGTAAATTATTTATGTTTGTTTTACAAATGTTTCAACTATGAACTTAGCGCCATTAAAACAAACAGGACGTCTGGCTATCCTAGCACTAACTGGACTTTCTGTCTTCTCCTGTAAAAAGGATACTCCTCAACCAGAGCCCGAACCCGAACCGGTCGAGCGTACCGAAGCGCAGCTGATCAAGGATGATATCTATAAGTATTACAAACTATATTCACTCTGGGACAAATCCATTCCTGATTATACGAGCGATCCTTCACAATTTACGGATAAATATGGTTCGGCAGATTTGGTGCTCGATGCACTGAAGAAAATGACACCGGCACATGCTGCCTATCCGAGTGGTGTATTTGACAGGTTTTCGTACATGCTTGGTTTAGATGGCTATAATACAGGAACCGCTGCATCTAGCAGACTCAAGATGGATACCAATGATGGATATGGTATCTATGTTCAATTGGGTACCGAAGATGAAAAAACGGCATATCCCATTATCTATTTTGTGGAGGGGGGATCCCCAGCCCAAAAGGCAGGTTTCAAACGGTCTGATTTTATTACGGCTGTCAACGGTGATTCCGATTACTCGATCGCTGTCACCTGCACGGCTACCGGCTGTACCATTAATGATGCTAGTGCGCGGGACAAGATGATGAACAAACTGAATGCGGCACTGGATGCAGGTACGCTTAAGCTACAAGTGAAACATCAAGACGGAACAACAACGATCAAAGATCTAACTTATGCGAACGGCTATACCATTGATCCTATCTATAAAGATTCTGTCTATACGTATAACGGAACTAATGTAGGATACCTTGCCTTATCTTCCTTTGAAGAAATTGAGAACAATAATGTCAATCAACAGAAAGTAGATGCAGCTTTTGATAAGTTCCAGGCTCAGCAGATTAAAAGTTTAATTATTGATTTGCGCTACAATGGTGGGGGTTATGTGGATGCTTCCGCCTATGTTGCCGATAAGATCGGAGGAGCAATTACGAAAGGAAAGCTGATGCTTAAATACGAGGTGAATGACTATATCAAGGCTACACCGAGTATCAATAAGATGTTTCAGGATACAAAATTTGAGGGCAAGAGCAATTTGAACCTGAGTAAAGTCTATTTCTTAGTGAGCGACCGCACGGCATCGGCTGCTGAAATGCTGATCAATGTACTTAAACCTTATCTGCAGGTACAGATTATAGCCTCTGGCACGCGTACATATGGCAAACCAGTAGGTTTCTTTGAGCAGGTTGTCCAGAATAAAGTGTCTTTTTGGCCAGTATCCTTTCTGTTGAAAAATTCGGCAGATTTTTCGGACTATTGGGATGGTTTTGTACCCGATAAAAGCAATATAACAGATTATGTATTTGTCGACGTAGGCGATAAGAAAGAGACGATGTTGGCCACAGCATTGAATGAGGCAGCACCGGGCATTACAACCAAAGCTTCTATCAATGCCGTCAGCCGAAAGGGCTATCGCACGCTTAACCAAGGCGAGGTCAATATACGGCCAGATCGTGGTATGATCAAGAAGCGCTAATCTAGATATCAATCAAAAGATAGTTATAAAAAATCCCTCCTATGTCGACGAGACTTTGAGGGATTTTTTTGTGCTGTCCAAATCTGATTGTTCTTATTCGTTCGGAAATAAAGCCGAATGGCATAGTTCTGCCGCAGCAGCATCGGGTAAGCATTTTAAATAACCGACAGGAACCTGAGCGATGATCTTTTCCAGGATGGTATTCATCGTTGAGAACAACTCCTTGTTCCACCGTATGGAGGTACAGCTAGGCAATACCGCGATAAAACCTTTAAGGCCAGTCTGCCACTCAAACTCATTTATGGGAGCCTGTTGTAGGCGAACAAAGCCTTGCAATGGTAGCTGTTCGTTTTTATAACATGGCGTTTTGCCGCTCCAAGGTGTTCCATAAATTAACACCCCTTTATCGGTTATACGAATGGCGGGATTATCGTCGTTAAGTAAGACTGTATTTGGAATATGTTTTAACCAGAGGCGGCTATGTGTGCTTTTACCGGTACCACTCTTGCCCAAAAAAGCGACCCCTCTACCGGCATGGTTTGCCACAGAAGCATGGATCATAATGGTTTGGTGCAGTAGGCTGGCCTGCCCAAAGATCATCATCGCCATCCAGGTAATGACACCTGTCTGTTCATCCGCTGTGCTTTCAGGAACATAGAGTAGCGAATGTTCAAAGTTTCGGTCACTTTGCAGATACCAGGCGGCATTGCCCTGCTCGTTGATAATTGTGGTGATAAAAGTATCCTCTTTTTCATAAAAGCGAAACCGGTCTCCCCATGCAATAGATTCGTCTGTGCGAAGTATACCTTTATCCTCAGGTATCGGTGCTTTCGCTAAACTGACTGTGATGCTAATGTCTGTTTTGTCTGCGGAGTCTAGCCATTGGAAGTCCCGGAATGAAGGCAGAAGCTGTGCCAGGGGATAGTCTTCGGGATGATTAAATTCCAATACCAATTCCGCGATGCGGTAGCGTGTCTGGGATAATTCGGATGATTTCGTCAAATTCATGTCTAAATAATTATTTCGGGAGCTCGCTATGCCCGATTTGTCTTTTAAAAATTCGTTAGAAAAACCTGCTTATTCTATTTGCCCGTTATTTCTTTTTATTTCCGTCCTGCTGTTGGCGACTATTTTCGGCGCTCCATTGGGACAATACTCCACTCGATTGGTTGCTATCCTTTTTAGTTGCCCGAACAAATTTTAGTCCAGATAGATACGTTGCTGGCATTTTTCGGCCAGGTTCAGGTCATGCGTTACAAACAAACAGATTTTGTGCTTTCCATGTGTTAAAAGCCGCTGTATTAAGGTATCTGAGGTGGTCTTATCCAATGCAGAAGTCACCTCATCAAAGAGCCAGATATCGCCGTCGTGCATGAGTGCGCGAGCGATAGCAACCCGCTGCGCCTGCCCTTCCGATAAGCCTATGCCAGATTCACCAACGACTGTATCGATTCCATCGGGCAGATCAAATACAAATTCTGCACAAGCCAGCCAAAGCGCTTTTTGCATGTCCATTGACCCTTCTTCTTTGACATGAAGGAGCAGATTTTCACGAATGGTACCACTGAAAAGCGAATTTCCCTGCGGAATATACGCGAGGTTGATCCGATGGCTGGCGGTTAGTGGCCTTGCGCCATCCTTGTCTATAAGTGAGATTTCTCCCTTTTCGGCTTTAAGCAGTGCCAGTAGCAAACGTATCAATGTTGTTTTCCCTTTCCCACTTGGTCCGATAATAGCGGTTGGCTCACCTGCTTTTAAGGAAAGGTTCAAATTTTGTAAAACCCACTTATCTTCGTAACGGAAGGAAAGGTCGCTGATCCGGAGCTCCTGTGTCTCGTGGAGGCGTTGCGGTGTCACCTGAGGTTCGATCTCGCCGGCCTGTAGTTCCAGTAGACGGTCGGCAGAGACGCGGAACCGGACAAAGCCCGGAATATAGGCAATCAATGCGAGAATGGGCGATTGTATTCGTGCAACTAATTGCAGGAAAGCGGTCATTGTACCAAATGAAATCTGGCCAGACTGCAGTCTGTAAATCCCCCAGATAAAGGCAACCAAATAACCCGCGTTCATGGCTACTTTCATTGCCCCCTGCGTATAGGTTGAAAAGTTGAGCTGCCGTATTTTCAACAAAAATAATTGGTGCTGGCTCGCCAAGAGTTTCTCCCTTCTTTTCGGGAAGATGCCCATTGCCCGAATGAGCAGACGAAAACGCAGGTTTTCCTGCAGCACCTTTGAAAAGTTGCTTTCCTCCTCCTTGACTTCCCTGCTGAGCTTGCGCATTTTGCGGAAGTATAATTTTGAAAATACAAATAAGGGGGATATGGCCAGGATCATCAGCGCCAGCATCGGATCCATATACCATAGAAAACCGACTGATGCCAATAGCTGGATCGTGGTCAATAGAAAAGACAAGAATGTATTGGCGATGGTATTGGCGACTTCTTCACAGTCCGTTTGGATGCGGATCTGAATATCGCCTGTATGCCAATTTTTGATTAATTTCCATACCGAGAGCATTTGGGCATCGAGCATCGTTCGCTGCAATTGAAGTGTGAGCATCAGTTTGATCTGCTCCATCATGCGACCCGAATATCCCTTGATACCGACATTTAACGCAATACTTCCAACGATGCCAATAAGCAGCCATTTTAGCGGCAGATCTCCCTGGGAAGTGGCGGTATCAACAGCCTTTTTGGATAAAAATACAAAGGCGAGGGAAAGCCCGATGCAGATCAGTTCCAGGATGAAATAAAGGAACAACTTGCCTCGGTATCCCTGGCTGATCGACCAAGCCCAGCGTAGATGTTGCTTCAGGCTATTGTTGTTCATTTCATACAATCAATTTGTTGATTATTTGCCATATGGAATATCCAGATGCTCTTCATTTAATGTCTCGGTTTGAAATAATGGCTATTTTTCTAACAGGCCCTGTTTTTGGAAGTCCTGCAGAAGAATTTCCGCATCAGATTTTGCCTGATCCGCGTTTACGTCGTAGTTTTCACAAAGCAATTCGACGATATCGTCTATATTGAAATCTTTCCCTTTGAGCTGTTCCCACAACCATGCAGCAGAGCTATTTAGCGTATACACTGTTGATAGGTCAACCATATCCTGGCTAGGATCCACGATCAAATGATCTGAACCGATTGTTCTCAAAACTAAATCTGATCTTAATTTCATATAAATAATTATTTATTCGTGTCTGTATCCAATGGTATTCATGAATACTGTTCTTTTAAGGCAAAGTTAACAATTTTCTTTCTCAACGGGCCAATTTAGCTGCAATACGGCGCAACAAACGGATATGGTACCAGCCCAGTCCGCGTAATCTCGGCCAGGGTCGATTGATCGCTACGGTTTTATCTTTATCTTGTGGATAATGCGTATAAGCGATAGCGATAATGTCTGTTGCTTCTACATATTCGCGGAGGACAAGATTCCCATCTCCTGCCAATATATATTGATTATTTTTCTTGCCTACAAAACGGTGGAAGACAAATTTATTCTTGTCTTTGGCGAGTATATTGCTTCCTAAAGCAAGCGATTGCCCCTGATAAGCCCGCAATAATACCGTATCCCCATCCTTGATGAATGGAAGCATGCTATTGCCCTTGATGCGTATGCGCACCTCCTTACCTTCACGAAGGTTGCGTTGCACCTCGGCAAAGTAGTCTTCATTTGAAATAACCCGTGTTTTGCTGTCGCTTGAGTTTTCAGCCATCAGCTAAGAATTGGTTTTAACAAAATAAGCAATGACCTGCTGCAAGTAGGTGTCTTTTAAGAGCACCTTTTTATTCTCATCCAACAGGTAAATGGTTGGTGAAGCTTTGAGATCGTATAAATTGAAAGATAATATTTTACTTTCGCTGTCAAAGCCATTAATCCATTGGTACGACAACTCAGTTTGATAGTTTTTCCACTTCGTGCGGTCGCCCCATGGGTCGACAGCCAGTACCTGTACCTGTAATTGTGTAAAGAGCTGCACCAATTGCGGTGTATCACGAAGCTGTTGGATGGTTTCTTTGCAATGCGAGCAGTCCGGATCGTAAAAGATCAGGAAGGTATATTTAGCTTTTGTCTCTGATAGCTTTTGTTTTTTGCCATTCGTCAGTTCATAACTGAAATCTTCGGCCGTTTGCCCCTCTTTATTCCGAAGTACCAATTTATACGTTGGTCTATAGGCTTCTTTTTCAAGATCAGAAAGCACATCTGTTTTAATCAAATATCGTAGTACCGATTCGTAGAGAACATCATTGCGCAGGGGCGAATTGCCATCATACAGGTAGTGTTCATATTGTTTAATGAAATAATCAAAGCTGGTACGGTTAATTTTTGCTTTATCCAGCATGAGATCTACCGCTTTATCCCTTGTTGCCGAATCTGGAGTCTGTGCCAAGAGCTGAATAAAATCAGCAAGGTGTTGTTCTCCTTTTTCCGGATTTTTTACCTGCGCTGTATCTTGCATCGCAAATTTATCCCAAAAATGGAATAAAGTGCTGTCTGCAGTACTTATTGGTTTGGCACTTTGATGCTCGACTTCGCTTTTCTGCTTCCCCTTTGTTTTGTCTTTACAGGAGCAACAAAATAAAGCTACTACACATATGGGTAGCCAAAAGCTTAAGGTTGGACTTTTCATTTAATTTATGCTTAACTTTACGAAGTTAATAAAACTTTCATGATTCTACTTGAATGAATCTATTCCTGTTCTGAAAGTTTTAATTGAATATAAAAATAGAATGTCATCATGCAACAGCGTTTCGAATAGATTCGAAATAGGTTGAGGTGCAGTGAAATAGGGGAGTACATATTTGTTATTGTGTACTATTTTTAAATTAATAGGTAGCGAATGCCCTTGTAATTACGTTATAAAATTTTGATAAATCTTTCCGCCAGTTAGCGAAAATGAGAGGGAAATGGGCTTCGTAGAGTAAATTTATAAACCATTTAATTAAATAGTTTTACTAATTTTGCGGCAAAATGCCGACGTATCGAATGAAAAGAATAATATTATGGTTATGTATAGCAGGATTTGTGGGAACAGTACATGCCCAAACCAACCCTGCGAATATAAAAGTTGATAATCTTAGTGATGCTCAGATTGAGCAATATGTAAAGCAGGCCGCATTAATGGGCTACGATGAAAGTCAACTGGACGGTTTTGCCCGTGCACAGGGTGTGTCTGCAGTGGAGGTTCAGAAGCTCAAAGAACGTTTGGCTACAATTAAACGCAAGAAACAACAACCTGAGCAATTAAAAGGAAGAACAAATAGCGCAGCTAATAGCCGAAATAATGGACGTCAAGTGGACGGATATTCCAACACAGATTCGTTGCAGAATAAACAATCGAATAAACGCGATTCTATCGAAAATGAAGAAGGGAAGTTAAAAATCTTCGGGTCAGATCTTTTTAGAAATAACGCGATTACTTTTGAGCCTAACTTGCGTATGGCGACACCAAGTTCCTATATTATTGGTCCAGACGATGAGATTCTATTAGATATCACGGGCGATAATGAAGCCTCCTATCAACTTCCGGTAAGTCCAGATGGAACCATCAAGGTAGAATATGTGGGACAAATCAATGTTGCAGGTTTATCTGTGGCGGCGGCGAAAAGCAAGATCGAGCAACGTTTGAGCGGGACTTACCCTGCACTACGTTCGGGACGAACACAGGTGAGTGTCAATATTGGTAATATCCGTACCATTCGTGTGACCTTGACAGGTGCGGTGACGAAACCCGGAACCTATAGTTTACCCTCTTTAGCGACGGTATTCAATGCATTATATGCCTCTGGCGGACCTAATAAAAACGGGACCTATCGTAATATTCAGGTAATTCGTGGCAATCGTGTGGTAAGCACCATTGATGTCTATGATTTTTTGGCTAATGGCATACAGCAGGGAAATATCCGTCTTCAGGATCAAGATATTATCCATATACCCGTATACGGGGCAAGAGTGCAGTTTGAAGGCGAAGTTAAGCGTCCGGCAATTTTTGAAACAGTGGCTGGAGAGTCCTTATCGGATATTTTGCGTTACGCTGGGGATTTTACCGAGAACGCCTATAGTGCCAAAGTTAAAGTACTCCAAACAACAGGCCGCGAACGCAGTGTACAGGATATCTATGCAGACCAGTTTGCAAACTATACACCCAAAGGTGGAGACCAATATATTGTAGAGCCCATATTGGAACGCTTTGCCAATCGTATCAGTGTATTAGGTGCTGTATTCCGCCCGGGTATTTTTGGCTTGGAGCCAGGGATGACATTAAAACAGGTTTTGGAAATGGCAGATGGTGTACGTGAAGATGCCTTTTTAGAGCGTGGTATCATCAACCGTTTAAAAGCAGATAATACTTCGGAACTGATCAATTTCAATGTACGTGAAATCTTAGCTGGCAATGCGGCAGATATTCCCTTAAAAAGAGAAGATAAGATCGAAATCTCGTCTATTTTTGATTTAAGAGATGAATATAAATTTACTGTGCAAGGTGAAGTGCGCTTTCCTGGAGATTTTCCCTTTGCGAGCAATGCTACGTTGGGAGATCTTATCCAAAAAGCCGGTGGATTTACAGAGGCGGCTAAAAATGCACGGGTAGAAATTGCTCGCCGAATTCAACACCTCGATGTGACTGATCATCGTTCATCAAAAACCATTTTGGTGGATATTAAAGATGGTGTACTCACAGACCCAAACATGACCTTACAACCTTATGATGTTATCTCCATATTAGGCGATGCAGGGTTCCGTACACAACGTCAGGTCAAAATCGAAGGAGAGGTGCTTTATCCTGGTTTTTATACCATTGCGCGTGAAGATGAACGTATTTCGGATATTATTAAACGTGCTGGAGGTTTAACTCCCTATGCCTATACGGAAGGTGCTTCCCTAAAACGTACGGGGATGTCTAAATTGAAAGCTGAAGAGAAAAAGGAAAATGAGCGGTTGAAGAAAGAATTGGAAAAAGACAACTTAGATGAAGATATTAATCAGAAAGATTCTAGTTTAGATCAGGATACCGAAAAGAATAACGATGGCTCCAAAGCAAAAAGTTCCGCTTTGGCAAAAGTATCGCAACAAGGAATGTCGGCTTCTGATATTGAACCGAGTGACCTTGTAGGAATTGAATTGAATAAAATTTTGGAGAAGCCCTATGAAAAGGGAGACCTTTTAGTTCTAGACGGCGATATTATCAATGTGCCAAAGGAATTGGAAACAGTAAAGGTCGTCGGGGAAGTATTGAATCCTAATAATGTGGTTTATGTTAAGGGGAAGAACCTAAAATACTATATTAACCAGGCCGGAGGATTTACCGACAATGCCCTAAAGAAACGTGTCTTTGTTCAATATGCGAATGGAGCAGTAAAAGGTAAAGATGGTGGATATCCAGAGGTTAAGCCAGGAGCTGAAATTGTTGTTCCCAAACGCGCACCGAGAGAGCGTATGAGTGCTCAAGGTTGGGTAGGGTTAGGAACAGGTATTGCTTCGCTGGCAGCTATTATTGTATCATTGTTACGTTAAAATAGGTAAGATCGAGATGGATGCTATGCGAGAAAAGGGAGAAATGTCTTTAAAGGAATTAGTGCATTTAATTCAGAATTGGATGAAATTCCTAATTTCCAAATGGTATATATTGCTTTTAGCAGGATTGATAGGAGGGGGCGTCGGTTTTTTTTATGCCAAATCTAAAAAAAATGTTTATACTGCTACGACCACTTTTGTGCTAGAAGCAGGTGAAAAGAGTGGCGGCATGAGTCAATATGAAAGTCTTGCTTCTATGGTAGGATTGGATAATGGCGGATCAAATACAGGGATTTTTCAAGGAGATAATTTATTGGAATTTTATAAATCTCGCAAAATGCTTCAGGCAACTTTGCTCAAAATTTCCCCTTCGGATAAGAATAAACTTTTAATCGATCGTTATCTCGCGGTGGAAGAAGAAAAGGGGAAAGATGATGAGAATATTGATTTTCGAAAACCATATAATGGGGCTCAGGCGCGAAAGCGAGATAGTTTGATGAATAAAGTGATTGGTCAGATTTTAAAGAAAAATTTAAAAGTTGATAAGCTTGATAAAAAGTTGTCGATTATTAAAGTCGAGATTACCTCATTTAACGAGTCTTTTGCGAAGGAGTTTAATACTGCCTTAGTGCAAGAAGTGAATGACTTTTACATGCAGACAAAAACAAAAAAGGCGCAGTATAATATTCAGCTATTACAACAGCAAGCGGATTCGATCAGGAGTATTATGAATGGAAACATTAATACAATGGCCTCTATTGTTGATGCTACGCCAAATTTAAATCCTACGCGTCAAGCACAACGGATAGTACCTAGTCAACGTTCTCAATTTTCTGCCGAAACAAATAAAGCGATATTAAACCAATTGGTTCAAAATTTAGAGATAACGAAAATGACGCTATTAAAAGAATCGCCTCTTATTCAATTAATCGATATCCCTACGTTTCCGCTCGAAAATAAAATTGTCAATAAAAAGCTCTATTTCATAATTGGTTTTATATTATGTTCTATTTTGTCAGCATTAATATTGACGTCAATTAGATTTTACAAATCAGCAATGAGCAAAACGCAAATTGCTTAAAATTATCTTTAAATAATGCGCAAGAGTTTATTGCAGAGTTTTGCATCGTTAGGGCTTGTACAGTTGATCAATTATGCATTTCCATTAATTACGATACCTTATGTTTCTCGCATTATTGGACCGGAAGGATATGGTATTATCAATTATGCAACCGCGTTTGTAGCCTATTTCAATATTTTGATATCTTATGGGTTTGACTATACAGCAACAAGGCGCATCGCTGCAGATCCTTCCTCCATAAGTAGAGTTTTTTCAGAGGTTATGACGGCTCGGGCTTATTTATTTTTAGTTTCCATTATCTTGTTCGCCGTATCTTTATTTGTATTCAATCCTTTAGCTAGCAATAAGCCGGTTGCCATAATCGTCTTTGGCTCCTGTATCGCTACTTGCCTAACACCACAGTATGTGTTTCAGGGTATGCAATATCTGAATATTTTTGCCTTTACTAATTTTTTAAGGGGTTTACTCAATTGCATTTTTATTTTGATTTTGGTAAAAAATGAAAATGATCTTATTGTTTTGCCACTGATTAATTTTGTATTAGCTTTTGGGATTTCAGCTTTTTTAAACGTTTTTGCAGTTAAGAAATTTCGTTTACATTTTACGGTTGTATCTATTAAAAAAGTCTGGAAGCTTCTATTAGAAGAACGGATGATGTATTTATCATCCTTTGTTGTTTCTATTTATACAACCACAAATATTATTGTATTGGGTTTTTTTGCATCAAAAGCCGAAGTTGGATACTATACGACTGCACAATCATTGATATTTATCGTAATCAATGTTCTTAATTTACCGCTCTCTACTGTACTTTTTCCTTTTATTTCAAAAGCCTTTAAAAACGACGTCGAAGAAGGTTTAAATGTTCTGCGAAGTCTGCTACCAGTCTTAATCTATGCTTTGTTGTTTGTGGGGCTGTCAATATTCTTCTTAGCACCTTTTACAATCCACCTGATTTATGGAAATAAATTTGATGATGCTATTGAGCCACTTAAGATTTTGGCCTTTCTTCCTTTAATATCAATGGTAAACACTTTTTTGGGTATCCAGACCATGTTAAATTTGAAGATGGACAAAGACTTTTTCCGTGTTACTGCAATGGCTGCACTTATCGGATTTTTGCTCAATTTATTACTGAGTTCCCAATATGGTTTTATTGGAACCAGTTTTAGTTACTTGTTGATAGAAATTTTTGTTTTAGGGGCACTTTATATTTCTTTGATAAAAAAGGATGTCAATATCTTGCTGATCGACAGGTTTTCTTTGGCAGCTGTAATCGGTATATGTAAAAACATTTTGAAGTAATGGACGTATCTATTTTAATTGTCAATTATAACTCTTTTCAGTTGATCCTCAAGGCGATTGAGTCAATTTATAAACATACGAGTGGCTTGGCGTTCGAGATTATTGTCATTGATAATGATTCACTGCAGCGGGATATCGAATCTATACATACCTTTTATAGCAACGTAATTTTGCTAAAGAATCCGGAAAACCGAGGCTTTGGATCGGGTAACAATTTCGGCGCAAGCGTCGCAAAAGGGAAATATCTTTTTCTTTTAAATCCGGATACAATTTTATTAAATAATGCTATCGGTCAATTTTATGAATTTTGTGAAAATAATAAACACGTTGGTATAGTAGGGGGCAATTTATATGACCTTAACCTTCAGCCAGCTTTCTCCTGTTGGAGTTTCTTGCCAAGTTTGCTGGCGGAAATTGATTTTTTATGTTATTATAAGCTTAGTAAGGTTTTAGGTCAGGTGGGCAGTTTTAATAGCACTGGAAAACCTCAAAATGTGGGTTATATATCGGGAGCGGATTTATTTATTTCGAGATCTTTATTTCATAAAGCAGGCGGGTTCGATGAAGATTTTTTTATGTATTATGAAGAAGTGGAGTTAACCTTTCGTGTGCGCAAATTAGGTTACAAAGTTATTTCGCTTCCGGATGCAAAAATTATTCATTTAGAAGGACAGAGTGAGTCGAATGACGAAAAAATAGCTTTGCGTATGCGTCAAAGTGAAAAACTCTATTATACCAAAACTAACCAGCGTTATTTGATTTGGTTTTCATATAAAGTAGAAACGTTGTTTTATACCCTCCTTATAATCTACAACCGGTTGAAACGCACACACGTTAAAGTTGCAGCATATAGGGATAAATTGCATTTGATACGAAAGATAGAGAGTATATGAAACGTTTTATAACAATTTTTCCTAATGGAACTAATATTCATTTAGTTAAAGATGTAGGAATGGTTCCTTATTTTTTACAAAAAGAAGGGTATTATAAATCATCTATTGCCTGCTATGAAAGAAGGGAAGATATGGGTTATCTTGATAATGAAGTCCATGGCCTATCTTACTATAAGATTAGGCGGATTTTTGATAACGAAAATTTGAATATATTTATCTTCCTTTTATTCCACTTGAGGAGATTTGATGTTGTGATGTTTTTTCATCAATCATTTATTAAAACTTTGGTTGCTTTGTTCGTAAAAGCAATTACCTTCAATCGCGTCAAGTTCTATTTTAAATTGGATGCAAATGATAGCATTAAGGAGAGTAAACTGGCCAAATCTACTGGATTATGGAGGAGATTTAAGGTATATTTATATAACAAAATTGATTTGATTTCTGTCGAAACGCAATCACTGAAAATTTTTTTTAATAGCAATCTCGCTTTGCGGGTTGCTTATATTCCAAATGGTTTTGATTTTGATAAGTTAGCGTTTGTGAATGGACGGGAATTGACGGAATATAAAGAAAACAGAATTGTATTGGTTGGACGTATTGGTGCGCCGGAAAAGGACAATCTGACGATGTTAAAAGCATTGGCTGAAATTGACCTTGGAGGGTGGGAGGTCGAATTTATAGGGCCTATTGCAGCGAGTTTCGAGCAAGAAATAGTCCGTTTTTTTGCACAAAATCCAGGGCTAAAAAGTAAAGTTTTATTTACCGGGGCCGTTATGGATAGAAATATGTTGTTAAGTAAGCTGCGGAGATCTAAAGTATTTGTTCAGACTTCTAAATTTGAAAGTTTTGGCATAGCTCTGTTGGAAGGTGTATCTTGTGGATGTTATGTTGTTTCGACAGATCTTACTCCCGCTCAAGAGATAGCTGGACCCTATGGGCTTTTTTTTGAGATCGGAAATTTTAAAAAACTAGCCGTTATCTTACAGTCGATTATTGATGTAAAGATTCATCTCCCTTCAGAAGTCGCTATCATATCCCGGGCAGAACAGGAGTTTAGTTGGTCTTTTATAGCAAAAAAAATTCATGCTTGTTTAAATAGTTGATCTATGATGTGTAAGTCGAAATTAGCGATTGTCATTCCATATTATAAAAATGATTTTCTAGAATATACGTTGGAGAGCTTAAGCCGTCAGACGATAAAGAGTTTTACTGTATATATCGGTGATGATAATAGCCCTTATCCCATTCACTCGATACTGGATAAATACAACGATAAACTCGATATTAGATACCATCGTTTTGAGGATAATTTGGGAGGCAAGTCATTGGTAAATCAATGGGAGAGATGTATTGATTTGTCCGATGAGGAATGGATATGGCTCTTCTCTGATGATGACGTCATTGAGAGCGACGCGGTTCAGGTATTTTATGACAATAACAGTGATCAAAGTTTGTTCTATAAATTTCACACACAAGTTATTGATGTAGATGGAAAACTTCATCCGGATTATATAAAATTTGATGCCCTTAATGATACAAAAGGATCAATACTTTCAGCAGATTTTATCCGGAATAGATTAGCTTGTAATGGCTATCGCAGTTATGCCGTTGAGTATATCTTTCATCGTTCATTATTCGAAAGATTTAAATTCGTTGATTTTCCGTTAGCTTGGGCATCGGATGACGCCACTTGGTTTTTATATTCATTACATAACAACAAACAGATTACTGTCCTGGAGTCGAAGGTATATTGGCGCTTTAGCGGTGTAAATATTTCGTCGGATGTAACGTCTAAGACAGTAATCGAACGTAAGCTCCATGCCGCGAATCTTTATATTACCTGGATCAAAGATTTGACCATTAAAAATCATATTATATTGCCTGAGCAGTTATTTTTGCGTTGGCTTTCGGTACAGGCGGGAAGTGTGCATTCACAAATGAGTTTTAGGGATTTTAAAAAACTTGTTACAGGCTGTGGAATTTTAGTCAATGCATTGAATTTGCGGATAAATTACTTTAGAGCATTCCAAAAGAATCGCATTTTAGGAGTATTAAAAAATAAATCATGAGAAGAACTGTTGTCGTTGATACTTTTTCCGTTGGCGGATTTCACGAGATGTTTAATGCTTCGTTTTTATATGTTGTTTTAAATAGCACAACAGGGTCCTTAACTTATATTGCGGATAAATCGGCGATCAGTAATATTAAAAACCTGTTGAAAGAAGATCATGGATTTCATAAACTATTAAATCGAATCGTATTTCATGAAAAATCTCTCCCGAAGGGAAATTCGTTTTATGCTATTTTCTTTAGGTATCTTTATGGATCTTTGTTAAATATTTTTTATCTAATCAAGTTTAGGGCACACACCGTTATCTTTCCTTCACTAAATCCATTGTTTGCAGTTATCTTTAAAATTCTTTCAAGAATTTTAAAAACGCCTACATACGTTGTGTGCCATGGTGAATTAGGTTATTTATTTTCATCCTATAAAGTAACAAGTCCGTTGTTTTGGTATTCCCTTTTTTTGAAACCATTTTTTAGGGGGACTTTACCTAAAAATTTAAAACTGATTATTCTTGGGCCATCGATCGTGCGAAATTTGAGTAAATATTATCCAAATTTAGCTAAAAATATGATTTCTCTTCATCACCCCTATATATTTACAGCCCCAGTAGCAAAGAATGATAATAAGAGCGATAATATACGGTTTGGTTGGGTTGGTGTAGCAACTGAAGCCAAAGGCTTTAAGATGTTTGATGAGATCACAAAATATTTTTCAGACAAATACGCTGCATCCTTTTCAGCTCATTTGATCGGCTGGCATAATTTTGATACTAAAGACTATCCATATATTAAATTTGCCTCTCTACCAAATGTATTTATTGACCGTGACAAATTTAATAAAGAGGTAAGTAAATTGGATTATATCTTATTTTTTTACGATAACAGGCATTATCAATTTACTGCTAGTGGAGCGATATTTGATGCAATTCAACAGAATAAATTTGTAATAGCCTTAAGAAATGACTATTTTGAATCTATTTTTGATGCTTGTGGCCCCATAGGATTTCTTTGTGATAGTAAAGAGGAGCTCGTGAAAGTTATAGCGCAAGTGATGCATGGTGAGATAGACTTAAAGCAATTTTCTGTAAATTTGGAATCTGCCCGAAACATTTTCAGTTGTCAGCAGATGAAGATTATTCTTTAGTTAGTATGTATCTATATGTTATTTATTTTGTATTCGCATTGCTAGCTTTCTTCGAAATAAATCGTGGCAAATATCTATTAAATAAGGTCTTGATTGTTCCATTTCTCGTCTTATTTTCTTTAGCGAGTTTACGTTGGGAACGTGGTACAGATTGGGGCGCATACATTGGATTATTCGAAAATGTAGATAACACATTCTATCTGCTAGCTTTTGAACCGGGGTTTTATTATGTCAACTATTTGGTAGCAGCAATCAGCGATAATTATACTATTGTGCTTGTCATACAGGCGCTTATTATATACACCTTACACTTTTATATCTTTAAGAAGTATTCGCTGCAGCCTTATGTTTCATTGATGATTTGGTTTGGTTTCTATATGGGATCTATCTTTTTTGTACGATTCAATGTTGCGGTCGCGTTAACTTTATTTTCCTTTATTTTTATAGAAGAAAGGAAGTTTTGGCGATTTTTTGCGTGTGTTATTATCGCTTTTTTGTTTCACCGCTCTGCTATTCTGTTTATCCCGGCATATTTTTTATATAACAAGACATTTACGAGAAGACAGATTTTGCTTGGGATGTTAATTTCATTTTTTCTTTCTATATTTTTTGAAATAGCATTAAATTTTCTCGGACAAATCAATTTGGGTATAATCTCGGAAAAAGCAATGACATATGCAGAAGCGGGTAGCGATTATGCAGAGGAGCCAACTCGTTCAGCTTTTCAGATTATGATCGTTGGAGCTAGTTACCGTATTTTAATATTGCTTTTGATCATCGGATTTTTCTATGATCTATATAAAGAAAATATAACGTTTAGAGGGGTGTTTAACCTCTATTTTGCTGGGATGTGTATTTTTGTTATAATAACGCCAGTATCAGTATCTGTTGCACGTATGGCGCAATATTACGAATATTTTCAATTTCTGTTAATTCCCTTTATAATTATGAGTTTTAAATATAGATCAAATCGAAATTTGGTATTGTTATGCGTGTTTTTATTTTATTTGATGCGATTACGTAGTAACGTCTCATTTTACGAAGAATTGTATGTCCCCTATAAATCAATTTTTAATAAAGAGCTACCAACAGAAATCGGCTAAAAAGTAATTTTTGAAGATGAATCAAAACAAAATATCAGTTGTGATACCGATGTACAATGCGGCTAAAACAATTATACAGACAATTGAATCTGTTTTTACACAGACCTGGAAAGGGGATATAGAGATTATAGTGGTCAATGATGGGTCAAAAGATAATTCAAAGACTCTTGTCGAAGAATATATTAAAGCGCGTAGTATACATAACATTGTATTGGTGAACCAGGAAAATGCAGGAGTGTCTAGGGCACGAAATGAGGGTATGAGACGCTGCTCCGGAGATTGGATCTGTTTATTAGACTCTGATGATACTTGGCTTCCCAATAAATTGGAACGACAGCTGGCGATATTAGCGACAGATCCTACTATTGATTTTTTGGGAACGACAAGAAATGGGGAATATTTTCCGCGTTTGGCGTTTCGACGACTTGGCAAGATCAACCAGATATCAGCTAAGGAATTGCTTTTTAAGTTTCTTTTTGTTACCCCTACTATAATTTTTAGGCGAGAAATTCTGGAGAGGGTAGGGTATTTTGACGAGAATCAGCGGTTTGCTGAGGAAGGGAATTACTTTATCCGAGTTGCAAAAGCATGCAATTGCTATCTTTTAAATGAAAGCTTGGTAATTACTGGTGGAGGTAAGCATGATTTTGGAGAATCTGGATTATCGAGCAACCTATGGGAAATGGAAAAGGGCGAACTTAAAAATATTCAGATGGCATTTAGTATGGGAATAATTAATATCGCCGAGTATCTATTTTTCAATGTGTTCTCCGTTCTTAAATATATTCGACGAGTTTTGATTGTATTTTTTCGTTGAGTTGATAGTGTTTAAATATATTTAATTAGTAAATTGTAATATGGAAATTTATAACCGGTATGGAATAGTAGGAGGATTACGTCTATTAATATCAACAATCTATACAAAGCTAATGTATCCGAAAGCTAGGTTAATTCGTTTGCCATTTGATATCAGGTATTCAAGCTTAATCGACCTTGGTAGAAATCTGACGACAGGCTTTGGCTGTCGTCTTGAGGTTGACCCAGTAAAAGGAAGTAAAGAAAAATATTTAATTTTTGGTGACAATGTTCAGCTTAATGATTATGTTCACATTGCAGTAAGTGAGAAGGTCGTCATTGGTAATGATGTTTTGATCGCTAGCCGTGTTTTTATTTCCGACCACAATCATGGATTCTATTCTGGAGATAATCAAGATAGTCCGCTAACCAAACCTAGAGACAGGCTTTTGTCGACAAATGCAGTTTATATCAAGGATAACGTTTGGATAGGAGAAAATGTCTGCATTTTACCTGGCGTTACCATAGGCAAGGGCTGTGTTATAGGTTCGATGTCAGTTGTAACTAAGAGTATTCCCGATTATAGCATCGCTGTCGGTGTGCCAGCAAAAGTTATTAAAATATTTGATTTTGAAATAAATCAGTGGGTTTCTACGACCAAATAAAGAGAAGTGTTTTCAATTTGAATTTTAATTAATTATATTTTATGAATAGATATGAATATGCGACATTAATAGTTGAAAAGCTATCGCAAAATGTAGATGTATTGAAAAAGGAATTTAACCAAATAGGGCAAATAAATTCTTGTTTCATAGATGATCTTCTCCCCAGCGATATGGTTCAAGAAATTTATCGAGCTTTTCCATCTCCGGAGGAAATGACTTTATATAAATCATTGCGAGAGAACAAACGTATAGCGGCCCAGATGGATTTATATAATCCTCTTCTAGAGGAGATTGTATTTGCATTTCAAGATCAACGTGTAGTTGATATTGTTGAAGAGATCACCGGTATAAAAGAGATGGAACCAGATTCTAATTTATATGCGGGCGGTATTAGTTTAATGGCAAAAGGTAACTTTCTAAATCCACATCTGGATAATTCGCACGATAATAATAGAGAAAGCTATCGTGTACTAAATCTTTTATATTACGTTTCGCCCAATTGGAAATTAGAAAATGGAGGAAATTTGGAGCTTTGGGATAAAGGTGTTGATCATAACAGCCGGGTAATACTTTCTAAATCAAATAGATTGGTTTTGATGATTACCAATAAAACATCTATTCACTCAGTTAGTAAGGTCGTCGTAGATGAAAAAAGATGTTGTGTATCCAATTATTATTTTTCTAAGAAACCAGCTGAATCTAGCGAATATTTTCATGTTACGTCATTTTATGGGAGACCGGAGGAACCAATAAAGAACGTAATCCTTAGAGGAGATGCTTTTCTGAGACAAACATTGAGAAAAATTACCGGGAAACGCATTGTTAAAACTGACCATATTTATAAAAAGAAAAAGGATGGTGAATGATAACATTTTTTAAGATTAAAACGAAACGTTTTTTAGAAGCGAGATAATAACTTCTAATCAATTCAAAGTTTGAATTGATCATAATCTAAAAGCCGCCTAGAATTTTTCTAGCGGTTTTTTTTTGTATTGGATAGCGTTAATTTATAAAGTTTTTTTGATATTAGGATGGTTACCGGTATCTCGGGAGGGACTGTTATTTTTTATCAGAAAATGCTGTAGGATATATTTAAGACTAATGGTTAAATCTATAAAGTTTTATTCACGATGAGACAGTGGGTTTTCATGTAAAAGGAATCGAACTGTTTGATTTTAAAGAGAATAAATAGTTATTTGCCTGACCTCATAAAAAAATAAAAAAATTTGTAAAAATAATACACAAAAGTGTAGCGTTTAAAATACGATTAACGTTTGTTAAATAAAACTTAATATCGTTATATTTGCACAGCTTTATTTGACTCACTAATTATATTTTATGATTTATATTTTTACGCTGATAATACTTTTTGTTCTAGAGCTACTGTACTTGAAGATTGCAGATAAGTTTAATATCATAGATAAACCTAACGAACGTTCTTCACATACCAAGGTGACCATTCGAGGCGCAGGAATTATTTTTTATGTTGCTTCGATGATATATTTTGTTAATCACGATTTTGAATATCCGTGGTTCTTTCTGGGGCTTTCTTTATTAACTTATATTTCATTTTTGGACGATATTCGTGGCGTTCATCCCACGGCGAGATTAACAGTTCATTTGGCATCTGTGCTACTGATGGTTTATCAGTTTGGTGTTTTTAACTACCCCTGGTATTACCTTGTATTAGCATTTGTTTTTACGATAGGTGTTATTAATGCCTATAATTTTATGGATGGTATCAATGGGATGACTGCTTGCTGTACATTGGTAATGGGGGGACTTTTACTTTATGTTAATACCAAAATAAACTATATAGAACAAGATTTCTTGATTTATACCTTACTTGGGGTGGTCGTTTTCGGATTTTTTAATTTTCGTAAAAAAGCAGTTTGCTTTGCGGGCGATGTTGGACCTGCTGTATTATCGTTTATGTTGTTGTTTGCCTTGGGTAAGCTTATCTTAAAAACAGGTGATTTTACTTATATTCTTTTCCTCGCAGTGTACGGTATAGAGATAGGCTGGTCTGTTGCACGCCGGGTTTATCAAGGTTACCATATTTTTGAGCCGCACCGGACGTTTTTGTTGCATATGTTAAGTAACGAAGTTGGTTATAACAGCCTGTTGGTTTCTTTGGGGTACGGATTGGCTCAACTGGCTTTGGGTGCTTCAGCTATTTATATTGTGCAATTTGGAGCTTCAGTGCAATGGTCCTTTGCTATTATTGCTCTTTCTGGACTGAGTGCATTTTATCTTATCTGGAAGCAATATATTTTCAATAACTATTATATTAAAGGCGAAGAGCGTTATTCGATTAGACACAGACGTATAAAGAAATTAAAAGCGCGCCGACATAAGAAAGCATACCTTGTTCCAGAAGTTAAATTGACTCCAGAAGTAAAAGTTATCGATATGCCTAGGAGTGAGCATAGGGAGGATTTATTGCAGAGTGGAGTCCGATCTCTGTAATAATTCTTTGTATAGCAACTATTTTATAGTCATGGGCTCCACTTCTAATAAGCATATGATTTAGACAATGAGTTTGGGTAGAATGAAAAAAGTAGTAATTTTACCGCAACTTTAGGAGGAGTGATTATGCAATCAGGATTAAGTTTTACAGCAATAGATTTCGAAACGGCGACAGCCAACCAAAACTCCGCCTGTGCAATCGGGCTGGTTGTGGTTGAACAAGGGGTTATTGTTGAAGAGTTTTATTCACTGATTCAACCGCCCCAAAATCAATATATGTGGCAGACGACGCGTGTACATGGCATTCGGCCTAAGGATACTGCAGATGCACCTACATTCAAAGAATTATTTCCTAGTATCTATCCTTTCATTAATAATCGGATCATGGTGGCTCATAATGAACTGTTTGACCGTGGTGTTCTTCGCAAGACGATGGGGTATTACAATTTGCCCTACGATCATTTGGGGCTGATGGACAAATGGGAGTGTACGTTCAAGATCTATCAGGGGAAAGGCTTCAAGCCTGCACGGCTAAATGCCTGCTGTGATGTGCTCGGCATTGAACTTAATCATCATGAAGCCCTCTCGGATGCACGTGCCTGTGCACAACTATATTTAAGACATGCCGATATTCCCTCTTTGGCATGATATTTACTTTTCGTATTTATTGAACTAAACTTTGTCACATATTGTTACTAATATAAATCTTATCTTTGTTAGGAAAGATAAACTAGGTATTTCTATTCCTTTAAATGCAGTTTGATTATGATTAATATTCCAGCAAAAGGTTTACGTATTGGTATTACTTTTAGCGCCTTTGATTTATTGCATGCAGGGCATATTAAAATGCTTGAAGATGCCAAAAGACAATGTGATTTCTTGATATGTGGCTTGCAAACTGACCCCACACTGGATCGGCCGGAGAAAAATAAGCCAGCCCAGACTGTGGTCGAGCGTTATATTCAGCTCAAGGGCTGTAAGTATGTGGATCAGATTGTCCCTTACGCAACGGAACAGGATTTGGAGGATATTCTTCGGTCCTTTAAGATAGATGTACGGATTGTAGGAGACGAATATCGTGAAAAGAGTTTTACGGGAAGATCCTATTGTGAAGAAAAAGGTATTGAGTTGTATTTCAATAGCCGAGATCACCGTTTTTCCAGTTCAGGACTGCGTAAAATAGTGGCCGATGCCAATTCGGAGGAAGAAATAGAATTAAAATCTATTTAAGTGTAACGATGAAATGAGCTGGCGAGCTCTTTCAGCTATTAAAGGATAAATTATACGATGAAAATTGGAATTACTTTCGGTGTCTTTGATTTATTGCATGCCGGTCATATTATGATGCTCGAGGAAGCAAAGAGACATTGTGACTATTTAATTGTTGGGCTCAATACGGATCCTTCAGAAGTTTTCCCAGAGAAGGCAAAACCTACACAGACTATCGTCGAGCGCTATATACAACTAGAGGGGTGCCGTTATGTCGATGAAATTATTCCTTATGAAACTGAACAGGATCTTATCGATATGATCAAAGCGCTGCCGATTAATATGCGTATTATCGGTGAGGAATATCGCGATACCGATTTTTCAGGCCGTTTATATTGTGTGGAGGAAAATATTGAAATTTATTACAACAAGCGTACGCATCGTTTTTCAAGTGCTGGCTTGCGTAAAGTTGTAGCGGATAAAGAAGCAGAGAAACATTAATAAACTATGAGCAATATTATACATGTTGTTTTAACCGGTGGAGTGGGTAGCCGCCTATGGCCCCTTTCACGAAAAAGTTACCCGAAACAATACCTTGATCTATTTAAGGACGGTTCATTGTTTGAGATGACGGTAAAACGTAATCAATCCCTTTGTGGGCAGGTGATTGTTGTAGGCAACTGTGATAATCACAGTCTGAGCCGTGAAGTAATGGAAAACAATAAAATAGACTATATTGATATTGTCGAAGCGACTCCCCGTAATACGGCTGCAGCTATCGCTTTCGCTGCCTTTGCCGCGCAGCCTGACGATATATTGATTGTGACCCCATCTGATCATGTCATCGTAGGCGAACAGGCTTATGCAGATGCAATTAAAGCTGGTATTGAAAAGGCCAACAAGGGGTATATTGTTACATTTGGTATACAGCCGACACGGCCTGAAACTGGATATGGCTACATCGAATACAAGGATGATAAAGTTTTGTCATTCCGGGAGAAGCCCAATCAGGATACTGCCGAAGATTTTATTGAACGTGGCAACTTCCTCTGGAATTCGGGCATGTTCTGTTTTCGTGCCGATACATTTCTTGCCGAATTACAGACTTTTGAGCCCAAAGTATACGCAACGGCTTTCAATGCATGGCAGCATCGTAAGGATGGCGAGTTAGATCTGCAATTGTCTAAGGAAATTCCTTCTATTTCTATCGATTACGCCGTGATGGAGCGTTCCAAAAAAATTAGGGTTGTAGCGACCAGTTTTCAATGGTCTGATTTAGGTTCTTTTGAATCAATGTATGATTATTTGAAACAAACAGGACATCCAGTGGATGAAAATGGCAATATGGTCATTGGTACGGATGTCTATACGGCTTTTGTCGGCCTTCGCGACAGTATTCTTGTACACACTAAAGATGCGATTTTGGTACTGCAGAAAGAGAAATCGCAAGATGTAAAAAAAATATATAACACACTCGAGCGTCATCAATCCAAATTGATTGATTAAGAACTTTTAGGGAGCGTGATATATCTCATAGCTCCCTGTTTATATTTCCTTAACCTAAAATCATCCTTCTGTTAATATCTATTCTAAAGAAAATAATGGTTAATAATTAAATAACGTGCGCTATTTGTCTGAATTTTAGCTGTTTACGAAATGTCCCCGGTTTGTCCCGGATGATTTTAAGAATAAAAAGAGTGGTTAAACTATATTTGAATGTGGTCAGCGCCGAATACTGACTTTTACAATGCCATTTAAAATTATTTAACATATTCTTATGACACCTGCTATAACAATATCGATCTTGATACTGATCATTGTTTACCTTCTGATTCGCAAAAAGGAAATGGAACAACGATTTAACCGGAGGGTCGGTATGACCGTCGATTATATGTTTCAGGAGCGTCCTGGGCAGTATAGTGGAGATAGAAATGTAAAAAGTGGTGTATTTGTTTTCAAGGCCGAACGAAACGACGGCAAGCTCAAGAATATTGTCATCCGAAAAGTGAGACCGCTGCATGCGGCTTTGGATGTCAATTTGGAGCAGATTCTGGTGATTCCATTTGAGCCGCAAGATACACGTAATGCGGATGTTTCCGTCCGTTTTAAGGTAATCAAGCGCGGAGCAAAATTGGAAGATTTAAAAGGGGGACGAGTAAGTATTTCTGGCGTAATGAATTTTGAACAGGGTCAATCGGAGCCATTTACTGCTACATTGCCCATTACAGATCGGTATAAAAATTTATCAGAGCTTAAGTAGCTATTCATTTACAATTGTTTAAATATATAATATTTCTATGTTCCACGTGGATTAAGAAATTAATTTTTCAAAGAAACTTGAGTAATTTACAGTACTTTTGGCATCTGAAAAGTTATTTTGAAAGTATTATGAAAAGGTTTTTAATTATCGCAATTCTATTTTGTTCCTTTGCTTGTGGTAAAAAGGATATAATCGACTTGCCTCCTGTAGTTGACATAGATTCAATTCCAGATCCCGAAGATGTTGATCCAGGACAAGTATTTGATGTCGTTATTTATGGAGGAACGATGTCAGGTGTAATGGCAGCTGTCGAAGTTGTGAATTCTGGTAAGACAGCGATACTAGTAAACCCCATTGGAAATGCATTAGGAGGGGTAGTAACGAATGGGTTAGGGGTAACCGATATGTCGAAACCAAAAGCATTCGGTGGATTAACAAGAGAGTTTTATACCGATATCTACTCCTATTATAAGAATCCCGGTAACTGGAAGTATGGTCAGTTGGGATCTTACGAAAATTTTAATAGGGCTGTTGTAGATGATATGATGACCTGGTTTGAGCCAAAAGTTGCGGAGAAAATAATGCATCAATTCTTAGATAAGTATAAAATTGTTCTTATTGAATCATCTCGATTAGCCTTAAATAAAGGGGTGAATAAAAATAAAAATAATGCAATTACTTCTATAATTTTAGAATCTGGACAGAAAATAAAAGGGCGCTTTTTTATCGATGCTACATATGAGGGCGATTTAATGGCAAAAGCTGGAGTAAGATATAATGTAGGTCGCGAAAGTAATAGTCAATATGGAGAAACTATAAATGGAGTTCAGCGAATGCCCTCCTCAAGTTCTTTTCAATTTAAAGATGGTATAAAATCAATAATTAACTTTAATAATTTTTTGCCTTCTGATGGTGTTGGAGATAAAAAGATTCAAGCTTACTGCTACAGAATGTGCCTAACTGACCAGCCTAACAATAGAGTGGCAGTTGAAAAGCCAGTTGGTTATAATGAGAACGACTATGAGTTAGTTTTTAGCCAGATAAATAATAACCCTGGTAAATTTATTTATTTTTTTGGCTTTCAGAAAGTTCCGAATGATAAGACTGATTCTAATAATGGAGGCCCAATTTCAATAGATTATGTTGGCGAAAATTACGACTATCCAGATGGTGATTATGCATTAAGAGAGAAAATAGCTCAAAAGCACAAATTGTATCAATTGGGGTTGCTGTGGACACTTGGAAATCATCCGAAAGTTCCAATTATTATTAGAAACTTCTATAAACGTTGGGGCTTAGCTAAGGATGAATTTACTGATAATGGAAATTGGCCAAGACAACTGTATATTAGGGAAGCTAGAAGAATGATAAGTGATTATGTAATGACAGAAGCGAATTGCCTCGGCTGGGAGCAAGCTCCGTTCCCAATAGGGTTGGCAGATTACGGAATAGATTCCCATATCGTTCAGCGGTATAAAGATGAAAATGGTTTTGTTAAAAACGAAGGTGAAATATATGCCTCTGTAAAAAAACCTTATGGAATTGATTATAGATCGATAATTCCGTCGAAATCTGATTGTATAAATTTGCTTGTACCTGTGTGCCTATCTGCTTCTCATTCTGCCTATGGATCAATACGAATGGAACCAGTTTTTATGACTTTAGGTCAGTCTGCAGCATGCGCCGCCGTCAAATGTTTGGAGCTAAACATTCCATCTGTTCAAGACCTTACTTATGGAAATCTTAAACCGAGGTTAGCTAGTCGAGGTGTTGTGGTTTCATATTAAATAATCGATAAGAAAGTTCATCGTAAGCTGTTTTATAAATAAAATCCTTAGTTTCGCTCTGAAAATTTAGGTTTTACTTTTTTGAAATTAGAGGAAATTAGTTAAAAGACTGTCTTCTATGTATATACTTAAAATAAAGTCGTCTGTAAAATACTTATGAGGAGAATTGAATTTTTTAAATAGGTTAAATTTTCTTGAATTATTAAAACAGGCATATTTATTGCTTAAAGCGAGGAGGCTATGAAAAATATCGCTATAGATGAGACGTTGTAAAATATTAGTATAAAGGAATAATCAAACATACATGAGTAAAATATTAATTACTGGTGGAGCCGGGTTTATAGGCTCTAATCTCGTAGAACATTTTTTAGGTAAAGGAAATCAGGTTGTCGTTTTGGATAACTTTTCGACTGGCCATCTTTATAATTTGACACAGTATAGCAATAATCCCTACTTTACTTTAATAGAAGGCGATATCAGGAATGTTGCGGATTGTCAAAAAGCTGTTGAAGGTGTTGATTATGTTTTACATCAGGCAGCGTTGGGATCGGTGCCACGTTCGATCAAAGATCCACAAACTTCCAATGAAGTAAATGTAACCGGATTTTTAAATATGTTAGTTGCTGCGCGTGATGCAGGCGTTAAGCGCTTTATATACGCAGCCTCATCATCGACATATGGCGATTCTGAAAATCTGCCAAAGGTAGAAGATGTCATTGGTAAGCCCTTATCACCTTATGCGATTACCAAATATGTCAATGAATTGTATGCGGATATCTTTTCAAAAACCTATGGTTTAGAAACTGTTGGACTCCGTTATTTTAATGTATTTGGCCGTCGTCAGGACCCAAATGGTGCCTATGCAGCGGTTATCCCATTGTTTGTTAAGAAATTTATGAATCATGAAAGTCCCGTAATTAATGGAACCGGAGATTATTCACGTGATTTTACTTATATCGACAACGTTATTCAGATGAACGAGCGTGCAATGACTACAGATAATCAAGATGCAATTAATACAGTATACAACACGGCTGTTGGCGACCGTACGACATTGAATCAATTGGTTGGTTACCTAAAAGAGTTTTTGGTAGAATACGATGCTGAAATTGCAAATGTCGAGATTATTCATGGGCCAAATAGGCAGGGTGATATTCCACATTCATTAGCTTCAATTGAAAAAGCGCGCCAGTTATTGGGCTATGAGCCGACACACGTAATCCGTGATGGATTGAAAGAGTCTGTGAAATGGTACTGGGATAATCTAAAATAGGAATTAATCAATTAAAAAGGCAAAAGAAATGAAAAAAATAGCAGTAATTGGATTAGGATATGTAGGTCTACCGCTGGCAAGATTATTTGCGACGAAGTTTCCAGTTTTAGGTTTTGATATAAACCAAAAACGCATTGATGAATTGCGTTCAGGAAAGGATTTAACTTTGGAAGTCGATGATGATATTTTGCAGTCAGCCTTAGTGAATGAAAATCCATTTTCTACAAATACAAGCGGTTTGTACTGCTCAAACCAACTGGCAGATATCGAAGAGGCAAATTTTTATGTGGTGACTGTTCCTACACCGGTAGATAAAAATAATCGCCCTGACCTAACACCGCTGTATAAAGCGTCTGAGACAGTCGGCAAAGTATTAAAGAAAGGAGATATCGTGGTTTACGAATCAACAGTATATCCTGGTGTTACTGAAGAAGAGTGTATTCCTGTATTAGAGAAAATTTCAGGATTGAAATTTAACGAAGATTTCTTTGCCGGTTATTCGCCAGAGCGCATCAATCCAGGTGATAAACAACATACGGTTGAGAAAATCTTAAAAGTGACTTCAGGTTCTACACCTGAAATCGGAGCTGAAGTTGATGCTGTTTATAAAGAAGTGATTACGGCGGGTACCCACTTGGCACCATGTATTAAAGTTGCTGAAGCAGCTAAAGTGATTGAAAATTCACAACGTGATATCAATATTGCCTTTGTCAATGAATTGGCAAAGATCTTTAATATTTTGAATATCGATACACATGCTGTTTTAGAAGCGGCGGGCACAAAATGGAACTTTTTACCATTTAAACCAGGATTGGTAGGCGGTCACTGTATAGGTGTAGATCCATATTATTTGGCTCAGAAAGCACAAGAGCATGGGTATCATCCAGAGATCATTTTGGCGGGTCGTCGTTTGAATGATTCTATGGGTGAGTATGTGGCTTCTCAAGTAGTTAAGACAATGATAAAAAAAGGAATCAATGTAAATGGTGCTGAAGTATTGATGCTCGGGGTGACTTTTAAGGAGAATTGTCCTGATGTTCGTAATACAAAGATTGTGGATGTGATCGCGGCCTTGGAAGATTATGGTGTCAAAGTAACTACCTTTGATACTTGGGCGAATCCAGTGGAAGTAAAACATGAGTACGGAATAGACAGTGTTGTTGAATTACCAAGTCAAAAATTTGACGCTATTGTTTTGGGAGTTGCACATAAAGAATTTTTAAGTGTAAACTTAGACTCTCTTAAAAAGGAGACATCAGTTGTGTATGATGTTAAAGGGATTATTTCAGAAAAAGCTGACGCAAAACTATAAATTGGAATTCTCTTGTCTTATAATTGATGGGATTGTTTCAGTTATAATATAATCAATTGAATTTTTTTTTATTCTATTAAATTTTAATGAAAATGAGAGAAATACATCTTGCATTTCTTGATGAATTGTAGCTCTCAGCATTTTCCTGACAAGACTAAATGGAGCCATCGCTGGATTTTACTGTAAATGAGATAGATCCTGCTTTTCTGTTTAATCGTCAGATATATAGATAACTTATATGTCATCAAATAAAACCATTGCGAAGAACGCTGCATTTCTATATATAAGGATGCTTCTAATAATGGGAGTTACCCTATACACATCAAGGATTGTACTAGCCGCGCTTGGTATTTCTGATTATGGAATTTATAATATTGTCGGTGGTTTAGTTGCAATGTTTGGCTTCATAAATGGAGCCATGGCATCGGCAACTCAAAGATACTTGTCATTTGATATTGGTGCGGGGGACCTAGATCGTTTAAAAAAGACTTTTAGCGTTTCTCTGTCTATTCATATCATAATTGCTTTAATTGTAATACTGTTAGGTGAAACACTTGGTCTCTGGTATATTAATTTTAAAATGGTTTTTCCAAAAGAGCGGTTGTCTGCAGTAAATATAGTATATCAATTTTCGCTTCTTACATTATTTTGGAATATTATACAGGTACCTTATAATTCACTTTTACTTGCGAGAGAAAAGATGAATATATATGCTTATGTCTCTCTTTTAGAGGCTGTTTTGAAATTGGGGACTGCTATTGTTGTTATATATTACGGAAATGATAAATTGATACTGTATGGTATTCTAACATTTAGCGTTTCCTTTATAATGAGAGTGATTTATCAATCCTATTGCAGGCGCAATTTTGCTGAAAGTAAATATAAATTTCATTATGATAAAAGCTATTTTAAAGAGATATTAAATTATTCTGGATGGAATTTGTTTGGGGCATTATCTCTTGTCGGAAAAAATCAAGGTATTAATATTGTATTGAATTTATTTTTTGGAACAGTAATTAATGCTGCATATGGTGTGGCAATGCAGGTACAAGCTGCGGTTACTCAATTTGTGAATAGCTTTCAATCTGCCCTTAACCCGCAAATTGTCCAAAGTTATGCAGGTGGAAATCGAGTGCGTTCTTTAAATTTGATTTTTCTAGGCGCTAAGTTTTCTTTTTATCTCATGCAGTTTCTGGCAATTCCAATTTTAATGAATGTATCTTGGATATTAAAGTTTTGGTTAGGGAATAATGTGCCAGAATATACTATTAGTTTTGTTAGCATGAGTCTTGTGGCTCTTCTGATTGATAGCGTATCTGGCCCTTTTATGACAGGAATTCAAGCAGCAGGTAATATTAGTCTTTACCAAATTGTTGTTGGTAGTCTTAATTTAATTATACCAATATTATCGTATGTATTATTTAAGTTGGGGAATGATCCTTTAATAGCTTTCATTATTCTAATTGGATTTAGTGTTTTATCTTTAATTATACGGATCGTTTTCCTAAAAAGATTTTACTTGTTTACTTTGTTTTCTTTTTTCAAACAAGTAGGTTTGCCAATCTTATATATTTCTATTAGTGCATATATTGTGTCTTTTTTTCTAAATAAGGTTTTGATTGTCAATAGTTTGTTAAATATGATTGTTTGGGGGGGCGGTTTTGTAATGATTCAAGCAATTATTGTTTTTCTATTTGGATTAAATAGTTCGTTGCGGATAAGGATTGTTGGGCTTGTGAGAAATAAACTTAAATTTTAACATGAAAATATTATTAAAATTATATCCGAAAATAAATCTTGGGGATGATCTTTTTTTAAAAATTATTTGTGAACGTTACCCACAACATGATTTTTATCTTTTGGCCGAAGATAATTATAACATCTTCTGTACATATTTCCCTAATTTGCACTTGATTTCACCTAAATTTCAAGACTCATTATTTAATAAAATCTTAAGGAAACTAGGGCTCAAAGTATTTCCTAAGCTATTTAAAAAGGAATTGCAGGCTGTATATAAAAAACAATATAAAAACTTTGATATAGGTTATGACGCTTTTGTTTCTATTGGAGGGTCAATCTTTATGCAGAGCACTGAAAATTTAGATTTGGATAACGAAATTGCTTTTTATGATTTGGTAAATCAAGCGCTTCCTAAAATACCAAAGTATTTTGTGGGCTGTAATTTTGGCCCTTTTAAGAATCCTGAATATATATCATTGTATAAATCTATCTTTCAAAAAGCAACAGATGTTTGTTTTAGGGAGGAGTATTCGGCTGAGATTTTTAATGATATCAAATCTGTCAGGTGGGCACCCGATGTAGTTTTTGGTATGTCAATTCCGAATATTGAGAAAGATATAAATAGTGTCGGCTTTTCTATCGTAAAAGCACGAAGTTCAATAGATGAAAATGGTTATTATAAAAAATATTCAGAGCTGATTAATCGCTATTTGGAATTAGGTAAAAATGTATATTTATTCTCGTTTTGCGAAGAAGAAGGTGACGAATTTGCTATAAACACTATTATCTCCTATTTACAAACTGATCAAAAGGTCAATAAAGTATTTTATAAGGGCAATATTGACGAATTTTTGTCTATTTATGGAAAAATGAACATTGTATATTGTGGTCGTTTTCATGCCATGATATTAAGTATGTTATATCAGCAGCAAATTTATCCAGTAGTTTACAGTAAAAAGATGATGAATGTGCTGAATGATGTGCAATATAAAGGAAAGGAAATTCAGTTAGTGGAATTTTTAGAGATTGATATTGATCAAACCATTCGAGATGCAAATCACAATTTTTATGATATTTCTAAGGAACGCGTTGTTGCACAAACACAGTTCGAAGCTCTTGACAATCTCTTGAATCAATAAATATGAATCCCTTAATATCAATTATTATTCCAGTCTATAATGTAGAGAAGTATTTGTCTACTTGTCTGGATAGTGTTCTGAATCAGGATTTTACTGATTTTGAGTTGATTTTAGTCGATGACGGTAGCCGTGATGGATCACTTGCAATGTGTTTTCAATTTAGTGCTCTGGATTCTCGTATAAAGATTTTACAAAAAATCAACGGAGGAGTAAGTTCTGCAAGAAACTATGGTATTAAGCATGCTATTGGAAAATATTTATGTTTTATCGATAGTGATGATTGGATTGATAGGGATTTCTTTTCTAGTTTTAATATTAATCCAGAAGGGGATTTGGATATATACATACAGGGTTATAAAAGAGTGAAATCTGGGGAAACGATTGGAGAAGTAGGTTATAATTTTAATGTATATAAGGATTTTTGTGAGTTTTTCATTTCTTCTGAAAAAATTAATTTACTAAATTCTCCTTGTTTCAAATTATTTAGGAACGACATTATTCAAAAAAATAATATATCTTTTAATGAAGAATATTCTTTAGGCGAAGATCATATTTTTACACTTCAATATCTTCTACATGCGAGATCATATCAAATTTCTCCAGCGCGTGGCTATAATTATAGGGTCGGAAGTAATGAAAATTCTCTTACTACCAGATTGGTAGATATTGACAAATTCATCGAATATATAAAATTCACGCGTGATTTAAGGGTAGAAATCGCCGATTTGTTTAATTTTAATTCTTTATATCGTAAAGCGATAGACCAAGAAACAAATAAATGGGTAATATACGTGTGTCATAAATTATTTGATCGCAGGAGGAATATTACTGCTGAGGAATCTGTTGAAAAACTAAAAAAAATATCTGCATTAATTATTAAATCTGCGGGCACAGCAAAAAACAGTTTTAAGGCGGGGATTTACAATAGAATTATCCTTGGATTGATATCAAACTCTACGATAAGTACAGCTTTGAAAATAAATTTATTGAAAAAAATATTGCGATAACTTGATAAGCATGAAGAAAAAGAATTTAATAGTATTTGGAACTAGGCCTGAAGCCATAAAAATGGCTCCTCTTGTCCACGCATTTAGAAATAATGATAACTTTGAAACAAAAGTTTGTGTAACTGCTCAACATAGAGAAATGCTAGACCAAGTTCTCTCGTTTTTTAATATAATACCCGATTATGATTTGGATCTAATGAAACCTAATCAAAATCTTTATTCACTTACAGCCTCCATTATAACAGGATTGAAGGATGTCTTAGAAGACTTCAAGCCTGACTATGTTTACGTGCATGGGGACACAACTACAACAATGGCGACAAGTATTGCCGCATTTTATTTTGGGGCAAAAGTATGTCATGTGGAAGCGGGATTACGTACCCATAACAAAAGGTCTCCTTTCCCTGAAGAAATTAATCGTCAAGTTACAGGACGCATTGCAGATTATCATTTTTCTCCGACAACTACTTCTAAGCAGAATCTATTAAATGAAAATATTTCAGAAAGTGATATTTTGGTAACGGGAAACACTGTTATTGATGCATTATTTGATAGCACTGATCGTGTGGAACATCTTGATAATTCTGAAATCAAACAGTTACGCTCTATTCTTGATCCCAGTAAGAAATTGATATTGGTAACTGGGCATCGAAGAGAGAATCATGGTGATGGTTTTATTAGAATTTGTGAGGCTCTGAAAGAGATAGCTGATAGATATGAAGAGGTGCAAATAGTGTATCCGGTTCACTTAAATCCAAATGTTAAGAAACCAGTATATGATATTTTGTCAAATACCCAAAATGTTCATTTAATTAATCCGTTAGCATATCCAGAATTTGTTTGGTTAATGAACAAGTCTTACTTGATCGTAACAGATTCTGGTGGAGTCCAAGAGGAAGCGCCAAGCTTAGGTAAGCCGGTATTGGTAATGCGAGATACAACAGAGCGGCCTGAGGCTGTAGAGGCTGGTACAGTAATATTAGTAGGAACAGATAAAAATAGAATTATTGATGAAGTTGGTAGTCTTATTGGTAATTTTGAGAGATATAAGCAAATGAGCGAATTACATAACCCTTATGGAGATGGGAATGCCAGTCAAAGGATTGTCGATTTTATTGCCAGTCTCGATAATAATTAATTGGATTTAGACTGTATTTTTCTATAAATAATTTAAAAATGGGATTTGATGTTTTAATATTTGAACACGATGTTCATAAATATCCACCAATACTTTCGATTATTAACTTTTTGAAAGAGAAAAAGCGAAAAATAATTTACATTGGATGTTGTTATGATAAAGCATTGATTAAAGAAATAGAAGATGCTGGCGGGGCATTTTATAATATTATAGATAATAATACAAAATCGTCAGCAATAACAAAGCTTTTTCGGCTCAAGTCATTTAAAAAGAAAGTTAACGAGATTTTACAACCTATAGGAGAGGATAATATAACAAAAGTTTGGCTTTTTGGTGAAACCTGTATTTGGTTGATGGGGCATTTGGTGTTTAAGTATAGTTGTATCTCTTACCTATTTGAGATGCCACATTTAAATATAACGTCTAAATACAGAATGCTTTCTCCTTCGTTGAATTATCAAAAAGTTTTACAGTCTTCATCCAAAGTTGTTTGTTGTGAATACAATCGCGCCCATATAACAAAATCTTATTTTAGTTTAAAAGATTTGCCAGTGATTATTCCTAATAAGCCATATATGAATGATCCAGATGATATCGATATCGAAATACCAAAAGCACTGATAGGGAAGAAGGTTATCTTGTATCAAGGAATCTTCAATTATCCTGAAAGAAAAATGGATGGGCTATGTGAGACGATAAAATATTTGAATGATGATTTCGTAATCTGCTTAATGGGAAGTGATAATGATTATAAGGAAGTTCTCAAAAAGAAGTATGCGAACGAAGAACGAATTATTTTTCTGCCTTATATCAAAGCACCGTTACATCTAGAGATAACCAAGTTAGCTTATATTGGTTATCTTTCATATTATGGTGAATCAGGTAATATACGAAATTCGCTCAACACTTTGTATTGTGCCCCTAATAAGGTCTTTGAATATTCAAAATTTGGTGTTCCAATGTTATCCAATGAGGTGCCAGCATTATCCAACTTGTTTGATAAATATGACGCAGGGCTAACTTCATCACAAGAGACTAAAGATCTTCTTGCAGCAATTATGAATATTGATAATAATTATCAACAGTTTAAATCAGGGGCTCTGAATCTGTATAATTCAGTGGATCTCAGTAAATTGTACTCAAAATTAATTGATTGATGTTTAATAGTTTTCCTTACCTGATATTATTTGGATTTTTTCTTGTTCTTTATTTAATAGAGGATACGTATAAAAATGATGTTTCTGTTAGAAACAAAGTTAGATTTTTTTGCGGTACAGCTTTTGTGATATTCTTCGGCTTTAGAGGATATATTGGAAGTGATTGGTTAAATTATGAATATTCATATTCAATAACATCTTGGAAAGAATGGACCATAAATGATTACGAAATCGGATATTCTGCAATTGCTAAAACATTTGCCTTCTTTAAAATAAGCTACTTTTATTTCGTAGCTTTCATTACTACTCTACAGGTTTTTTTGTTAGATAGGTTTTTATCGAAGTATCCTAAATTTTCTGTCTCAATTTTCTACATCGCACTTATTGCTCTTTTTCCGGTCTTAATTGTCGATTTACAAAGAAATTTTTTATCTATATTGCTTGTAATGAATGGAATAGCTCTTATTAACTCAGGGAATAAAAAGGGCTTTTATCTTTATGTTGGCGCGGGGATGTTGTTTCACTTATCAGCGATTGTATTTTTTATTCTTCCTTATCTCGATCGTATAAAATTTAAAAAAGGATTATTACTGGTATTATTTATCCTAGGGCTAATTATATATGCTTTACAAATTAATTTTTACAAAAGCGCCTTATCAATACTTGCTAGTGCAGTAGGGGGAAGATTAGAACATCTTATTGAACAGTCAACAGGTGAAACAGAGGTTGCATACGGCTTGACCATTGGAATTGTGGAAAAAATATTCTTATATATTTTGATTTTTAATATATATACTAAGATATCAAAGGAATATCGATTGATTGTAAATGCTTGTATTGTATACTTATTGATTTACTTTTATTTTAGTACCTCACAGTCTTTTATAAACCGTTTTGCAAATTTATTTTTTTGGGGCTATATCCTATCCTATGATCAATTGAGAACATATCTCATGCGATTAAAATTAAAACCTATTTTTGTGTTTTGCTTTCTTACATTTTGTTTTTTAAGAACATATGTGGGCTATAATAGTATTTTATATAGATATACAAATATTCTTGTACAAGAAGAAGATAAAACATTAAGAATATACGATAGAAATGCTTTCTATTTTGGCAGGTAGTTTGTTGAGTATTTAAAAAACAAGGGTAAAATATTTTTGTTATGAAAAATTGTAAGTTTGGACAGGTTATTATTTTACTAATGGTAATCTCATGTCTACCTCTCTCAGGATGTAAAGGGCAATTTAGGTATAAAAACGTACCAACTGGATTGGTCAAAAGAACTAACGTTAATGTTGATTTGGCAAGCTTCCGAAAGCTAACCGATTATCTTCCCTCAAATTATGATAAAACCGGCAAGACGGATTATACCAGGCTGATCCAACGAGCGATTGATGAAAATCGGAAGGTTCTTCTCCCTAATTTTCCCTTGCTTGTAAATGATAGTGGAATTGTCTTGAAAAGTAATAGTGAGCTTTATTTTCAATCGAATTCTAAATTGATTTTAAGACCTTCGAAATTGGAAAGATATGGTATTCTTACTATTCAAGATGGAGAGAATATTACAATTTATAATCCTTCGATTCTGGGAGATCGTTCAAGTCATCTTGGAAAGAGTGGCGAGTGGGGAATGGGAATTTATATTCTAGCAGGTAGAAACATTAAGGTTATAAATCCTTCCATATCAAATTGTTGGGGAGATGGAATTTATCTTGGCTCAGATAATGGGTCTAAAAACAATATTAATGTTAGCATTTTAGGAGGTATTTTAGACAACAATAGGCGGAATGGAATATCGGTAATTTCCGGAAAAAATGTTGTTATTAAGAATGTTGTATTGTCTAATACAAACGGAACGTTGCCCATGGCAGGTATAGATCTTGAGCCAAATAAAAATTTCAATAATTTGAACAATATTCATATTGAAAACACATTAAGTTATAACAATTCAGAGTCTGGATTTTTAATTTATCTGGGAAGTATGCTGGGAAATGAACTAAAGGACATCGATATCAATTTAATCAATTGTGAGGACCGATTCTCCAAAAATGGAATATCCATTCCTGGTTTGAGAAATGATTACAAAAAGGATATTAAAAAACTTTCAGGTGCAATTTCTATTCAAGGATTTAGATCTTTCGATAATAATGATCCATTTTTGAAGAGTTCAGGAAATTATATTTATACACCAGCCATAAGTATTAATGGCCTTAAAGTTTATAAAAATCAAAAAAGATCCTATGATAACGAGAAGAATTTGACAAATTGGATGAAGAACAATAAAATGAAAATCGATACCAATTAATATAAGTGGTATCTAGGTCTTGTAATTTGATTAAGATATATGATAATTTAATAAGACCTACCTTGCGACGCTGAAAATTGAAATAGTTATTGTTAAAATGAAATTAATTATATTGGTCCCCGGATCTTTCAACTTATGAAAATTGCTCATATTGTCAACTCCTTGAACACTGGGGGAGCAGAGAAACTAATTTTGGATAGTCTTCCGATATATAAACAGAAAGGGTTGGAAGTTGATTTAATTCTATTGGATGATAAGCCTACAGCCTTTCGTAGAGAATTCGAGCAGAATAACACAATCAAAGTTTTAGGATTAACTAAATCAAGTATTTATAATCCGCTTTTGATATTTAAATTAATTCCTTTATTGAAGAGGTATCCCGTCATTCATGGGCATTTGTTTCCTGTACTATATTGGATTGTTCTTGCAAAGATTATAGCTAGGATTGATGTACGAATTATTTTTACAGAACATAGTACAAATAATAAACGACGATCACACCCTATATTGAAATATATTGATCGATATATCTATTCAAAAGTAGATTTTATTGGCTGCATTTCTGAGGGAACGAAAGAGGAGCTGGATAAGCATATTAAAATGCCTTATAAAACCAAAGTAATTCACAATGGTGTTGATTTACACCAATACAGTACAAAACAAAACTCGTTGAAGGATCCTATTGAAGATATTGAGAATAAGATTACATTGATTCAAATCGCAAGCTTCCGTTATCCTAAAGATCAAGCAACAGTAATAAAGGCGATAGGTTTATTACCAAGTAAATATAACTTATTGTTGGTTGGCGATGGGCCCTTAAGGGGGGAATGTGAGGAGCTTGTAAGTTCTTTACAACTTAATGATAGGGTATTATTTTTGGGGAATAGATATGATATTCCCCAATTATTATTTGATTCAAGTATTGTTATAGTTTCGTCTAAATACGAAGGGTTTGCATTAGTTGCAGTTGAAGGGATGGCTATGGGAAAACCAGTTGTTGCGAGCAATGTTACTGGCGTGAGGGATATTGTTGAGGGAGCGGGATTGCTTTTTGAAGTAGGAAATTCAAAAGATCTTGTCGACAAGGTTCAATCTTTGATAGCAGATACTCATTTTTTTAATGAAACTAGTGAAAAATGCTTAATCCGATCACGAGCTTATTCAATAGAAAGGATGGTTGATCACTACATGGATTTATATAAATAGAATCAATCAAAATATGAAACTTATACGTATTACAACTGTTCCCATTTCGCTGAAAGTTCTTCTTAAAGGTCAACTACGTTTTATGTCTGATAGTGGGTTCAAAGTTCTAGGAATATCTTCAGAGGGACAGGAATTAAAAGACATTAGTGAAGAGGAAGGAATAGAAGTAAAGGTCGTTGAAATGTCTCGAAAAATTACGCCTTTAAAGGACTTGAGATCATTATGGCTCTCATATTGTTTATTCAAAAAAGAAAAACCTACTATAGTTCATAGTCATACACCCAAGGCCGGAATTATTGGGATGTTAGCCGCTAAATTAGCTGGAGTTCCTATACGATTACATACTGTAGCAGGTATGCCTCTAATGGAGGCGACAGGGGGAAAACGAAAAATCTTAGATTTTGTCGAACGTCTTACCTATAGCGCTGCCACAAAGGTATATCCCAATTCAAAAGGTTTATTCGATTTTATCGTTTATCATCGATATACTTCTTTAAATAAATTAAAGGTAATAGGTAATGGCTCCTCGAACGGTATCAATACCTCTCAATTTTCAAAAGAAATTATATCAGAAGAACAGCAAAACCTATTAAGAAATAACTTGGGCATTGGAAATGATGATTTTGTTTTTGTCTTCGTCGGTAGGCTTGTTAGCGATAAAGGAGTAAATGAACTTGTGACGGCTTTTTGTCAATTAAATTATCCATCAGCGAAACTTTTGTTGGTTGGACCTCTTGAGAGTGATCTCGATCCTTTGCATAATGATACGTTAAGACGGATTGATGAGAATGAGTGTATTATCTCTGCAGGTTTTCAAAAAGACGTCAGGCCCTATTTTGCTATTTCAAATGCATTGGTATTTCCAAGTTATCGAGAAGGCTTCCCGAATGTAGTTATGCAAGCAGGAGCAATGGAGCTTCCTGCGATTGTATCTGATATAAATGGTTGTAACGAAATCATCATCGAAGAAAAAAATGGAACAATTATTCCAGTTAAGAATGTGGGCGCAATTAAGGACGCAATGGAAATGATGATAACAGATAAAGGGCTTTATTTAAAGATGAAAGGAAATGCTAGGCGGATGATAACCGAACGTTATGAACAGCAAGTCGTTTGGGATGCCCTTCTGAGGGAATACAAAAGTTTATTAAAAGATAAAGGACTAGACAATGTATAGGCATTTTTTTAAGAGATTCTTCGATTTTTTTATTGCACTTATAGGTTTGATTGTCCTTAGTCCTATTTTTATTGTTGTGACAATAGGACTTTATTTTGCCAATGATGGCAAACCATTTTTCTTTCAAGCCCGTCCAGGGTTAAACGAGCGGATCTTTAAAATTATCAAATTCAAGACAATGAATGATAAAAAAGATACCAATGGCAATCTTCTGTCTGATGCAGAACGCTTAACACCTATTGGGTCTTTTGTGAGAAAGACATCGCTTGATGAGATTCCTCAGCTAATCAATGTACTAAAAGGTGATATGGCTATCATTGGACCTCGGCCACTTTTAATTCAATACCTATCTCTATATAATGATAAGCAGCGACGCCGTCATGAAGTAAGGCCTGGAATAACGGGATGGGCACAGGTAAATGGGAGAAATGCGATCTCGTGGAATAAGAAATTTGAGTTGGACGTTTGGTATGTAGACCATGTCTCCTTTCTTACCGATTTGAATGTCTTTTTTACAACATTTAAAAAAGTATTTAAAAGAGAGGGAATTTCTGCCGACGGACATGTTACAATAGAACCATTTAATGGAAACAACTAATTGTTAAGTATGTATTTGTTTGGAGCAAGTGGCCATGGAAAAGTAATAGCAGAAATTGCTGAGTGTAATAACCTAAAAATAGAGGGCTTTATCGATACCGATTTAAATAAATCGTCGTTATTGGGATATACTGTTTTTCATACGAATCCAGGGGGACCGGTTGAAGCAATTATTGCTATTGGAAATAATGAAGTAAGAAAAAAGATAGTAAACGGAATCAATTCATTTAATTATCCAACGCTAATCCATCCTAGCGCAAATATTTCTGAAAGAAGCATTTTAGGACATGGAACAGTGATAATGGCAGGAGCAACCGTTAATATAGACGTAAAGGTTGGTCAACATTGTATTATCAATACAAATGCTTCAATAGATCATGATTGTATTATCGAAGATTTTGTACATTTATCTCCAAATGTAGCACTGGCAGGAAATGTGCATGTAGGAGAAGGAACCCACGTCGGCATTGGAGCTTGTGTTATCCAGGGGATAACGATTGGGAAATGGGTGAAGATAGGGGCTGGGGCTGTGATTATTAGAGATATACCTGATGGATGTACCGTGGTTGGTAATCCTGGAAGAATAATAAAGAAGTAACGTTAATTTTTACCACTATGTCAGATAAAATATGGCTATCTTCTCCTCACATGGGGGGAAATGAATTAAAATACATCCATGAGGCATTTGATCATAATTGGGTAGCACCATTAGGACCCAATGTCAATGGCTTTGAAGAGGATTTGGAGAAATTTTTAAATTCGGATGTTCAGGTAGCTGCCCTTTCTGCGGGGACGGCAGCTTTGCATTTAGCCTTAATCGAATGCGGCGTAAATTATGGTGATGAAGTGATCTGCCAGTCAATGACATTCTCCGCATCGGCTAATCCGATCGCCTATCAAGGAGCGATTCCAGTATTTGTAGATTCTGAAGCTGACACCTGGAATATGTGTCCCATAGCCCTGAAAGAAGCAATACGTGATCGTTTTGCCAATGGCAAGAAACCAAAGGCAATTATTGTAGTCCATCTTTATGGCATGCCAGCAAAAATGGATGAAATATTGGCTGTGGCCAAGGAATTTGATATTCCAGTAATTGAGGATGCCGCTGAGGGATTAGGATCTACTTACAAGGGAAAAGCATGTGGTACTTTTGGTCGTTTTGGTGTGCTAAGCTTTAATGGTAATAAAATTATCACCACTTCCGGTGGTGGAGCTCTGGTATGCCATACGAAAGAAGATAAAGACAAAGCCGTATTTCTTTCTACACAAGCGCGCGACAATGCTCCGCATTATCAGCATTCGCATATTGGTTATAATTATAGAATGTCAAATATTTGCGCCGGTATCGGAAGAGGTCAGATGGAAGTCTTAGCTAATCGTATTGAAGCACGTCGCGATATGACAAAGTTCTATTCCGATTTATTTGCTGGTATTGATGGAGTTCGCGTGTTAACAGAACCTAGCGAAGATTTTTATTCTAACCATTGGTTGGCTGCAATCACGATTGATGAGGCTGTAACTGGTGTCTCGCGTGAAGATTTACGCCTTGCGCTGTTGGAAGATAACATTGAATCTCGTCCATTATGGAAGCCAATGCATTTGCAGCCTGTGTTTGAGAACTCACCATATTATGGAAGCAATGTCGCTGAAAAATTGTTTGATACAGGACTTTGTTTACCTTCGGGATCAAACTTAACAGAGGCGGAGAAAGAACGTATTCGCATCAAGATCGAACAAGTTTTTGATAAATAAAAAGAAAAGAGCTTTTAA
>NZ_DIIM01000003.1:22353-143834 GCF_002420705.1 Sphingobacterium sp. UBA5670 | reverse complement strand
TTAAAAGCTCTTTTCTTTTTAATCTCTGTCTATCCCAAGGAATTTGGAATAGAAATGCATGATGGGAAAAAAGATCGCTTCTTGTGGAGCATAGGGAAGGTAGCGCTTAAAATTTCGCCAAAGCCGTTTAGCGCCGTCTGGATGCACCGATACGGTACTATTTACTTTTCCTTCAGCATAGCGTTCGTCGTGATAACCAAAATTACCGCCATACCAAATTTCCTCCAACATCCAATCCGAGTTAGTATGAGAAGGGTATGCAAAAGGAAGATGTGATTTCGACAGTCCAATGTAGTCTACTAGAATCTGGTGGAGTAAATGTGTCCATTTTAAAATTCCAGTCTTTTGATAGATCTTCTTTAAAGCCTCTCCATCAATTTGATTACTGTAGTGAGCATACAACTTTGCAGAGTCGCAAAACTGTCTTAACCCCATTCCAAAGGTGATTAAGTGTTTTAATATATGGGAATTTACTTGAAAAACTTGTAACTCGGGAGCTAAAATCCTTACAGAGACATCTTCAATTTTTAAGATACCCTGTCTTTCACGATAATACTTAGATATGTTACGTAAGTAAGGTTGTATAAGAGGACTTCGCAGATCGAAAAGTTGTTTATGGTGTTCAATAAACTGGTTATTATAGTTATAATGTAAGCTAAAGCTTTTTGTATCTTCTACAATTATACCTTGATCTTTTATATAATTGCGAGCTACAGAATAACCATTATCTTCGAAATGCCAATCTATGTCACCACAGATCCGATGTAAAGGATTAAGATAAAATTGTGCAACCCCTTGTCCTTTTTGCAAAATAGGCTGTATGCCAAGTTGTGTGAAAGCTTTATATTGAGAAGCTATTACTTTATTCATCTGAATATTATGGCGTTCGATCTGATCTACACGTACAGCCCACTTCAATCGTAAAGATTGTGGAGGTAGTTGATCTTCATTTAGAAAAGCAAAGCTATCATAAATTATTCCTTCTACCGTATGGGGAATGGCCCAGGCATACATTTGGGCCCATTCTTTGTCTTGCAGTTTTGTATTGGTTGGTAAACTACCTTGTCCCCAAAGGCCGATACGTAATAACTGAAAAAAAATATCGCGGAGTTGATTATCCATTAATATTACTAATAAATCAAATATAATAATTTATTAAAAGATTTGGACGAAATTAAACCATTTGGATGGATAAAACCACACACTGCTTTATTTCGATTTTTTAACGTAACCATGAAGGTTATTGATATCGCTTCCAAAAGAAAGTGCCATGGATCTGGTCCAGTCATCTGAAATAGCCGAATAGTATATATAATATTTGTTGTTGACTTTAATAAAAGATGCTCGATAAATTGATCTAAAATCAAAAGCACTTTTATTTGTACTTCTTTTTAGAATAGGATGTGGATCATCAATTGTTTGGTGTTTTGAATCAGTTGAGCAATAGAAAAGATCCGCTGAATTATTATTAGCCCCTTTTATTGACCGATCCCATGCGCACACAATCATCTCGTATCCTTTTTCAGTTTTAATAACATCCAAATGCCAAGGGTAAAACTTTGACCAATCTGAATTTATTACTTGGAAATTTTTAGGCCAATTTTTCCCCGATGAGTCTAGCGATTCAATATATCGAATTTGACCGTCGTAACAGTACCAGATTTTATATTTATTATCTTCAAAATTTATAGCTGGGCTGAGCATCTGTACTCCGTTAAAGTCAATAATGGTTTCTCTCGCCTGCCAATGCATTCCATCACTAGATACTCTCCTATATATAGCATTTTTGGCTAATTTTGTATTATATGGTCTATACCAGCATTCTATTATGTCAAGATCTTTACGATAAACTAAATGAGTATCGCTATTATAACCATTTTCGAAGGAAACATCTAAGGGATTTGCTGTAAAATTTTTAGGCAAAATCCAATTGATACCATCTTGACTAACCGCAATACATGGGTTTTCACTATTTGCTTCTCCTTTTGGGTAAGGAGTATAGGCCATCCAAAATTTATATCCCTTCCATCCCTTTTCAAAATAGAGGACTTTAGGGTGTATATTCTCTGTATTACCTAAGTAGTTTTTAAACCTTATAATTTCTGTCGCATTGGGTGTGTGGTTAATATATGCTATAGTATCCGTGGGACTGCCAATAGTGTCTTGTAGTTCTGCTTCAATGACATTAGGTGGCAACTTACCTGGTTCTTCTGCATTTTTTTTTGTGCAAGAATTTGCTGTTAAGATTAGCGCAATTAATACTAATCTGTTAAATTTACTTTTCATTTGAATAGGACAATACTTTCAAGAGCAAAAGTAAATAATTTGAACAGATTCACAAAGATAATTTTGATTGAGAATCAGCTTATTAGTGATTTTAATTTTTTTAAGGAAAATTATTAAATATGGTAATAGAAGGGTAAATATTTTGATATAAGACTTATTTTATTTGAAAGATATTGCTCTCATTTTTAGATGGTTTATATTCTTGTCGACTAAAAAAGACTGACGAAAGAGTTTTAGGCATAGATCTTGCTTTTGTGAGTCAGTTTTGTTAAAGGCCATTTAAATTGTCAGTTTTTACAGATGGTTTGTAAAAAAAAAATATATTTTTGTTCACGAATTAATTATATATAAAATTAAGCATGCGATTTCTCCCAAAGTACGGTATATCATTAGCCTTGTTTATTGCGGTGTTAATGACGTTTATTTCTTGTGGTTCACGTAAGCAAATGGTTTATTTGCAACAAGATTCTACTCAGATAAATACACTTTATGAACAGTATGTGCCTAAGATTCAAATTAATGATATCTTGACGGTTGTAGTCACTGCTGCTGACCCAAAAGTTACTGCGCCATTTAATCCTGTCAGCTCAATGATGAGTAATAATCTGAGTCAGTCAGTAGATATGGCATTACGGCCTACCTATACCGTAGACGGACAGGGAGATATAACTCTTCCGATGTTAGGCAAGGTTCATGTTGCAGGGTTGACTCGTGTACAAGCAATCGAGAAATTGCGAGTTGATTTAAGTCAATATATTAAAGATCCTGGTGTTAATATGAATTTTAATAATTTTAGAATATCAGTTTTAGGCGAGGTAGCTCGACCAGGGTCCTTCATTATGCCTACTGAAAGAGTAACAGTATTGGAAGCATTAGGTATGGCTGGCGATTTGACAATTAGAGGGGTAAGGGAAAGGGTTATGCTAATTCGAGAAGTAGATGGACAGAAGACAATGCATCGCTTAGATCTCACCAAACAAAATACATTAAATTCACCTTACTATTATTTGGCTCAGAATGATGTTATTTATGTCGAACCTAATAAAGCTCAGATAAACAATTCAAAATTAGGCGCAAATACCAATATAATCATATCAATAGCTAGCCTTTTAATTACTGTAATTTCAGTATTGACTCGTTAATAATTTATGGAAAAAACAAATATGCAACTTCAAGATAAGGAAGAGGAAATTAATTTACGGCAACTTTTTGAGCAATATGCTTTTTATTGGAAGTGGTTTGTTCTTACTATAATATTGACGTTGGGGATTGCTGCAGTGTATTTAAGATATGCTCAAAAAACGTATAATACTACGGCTAAAATTCTGTTAAAGGATGAACGCAGTGCGTCTGCTGGTGAATTGGCTGGTATTGCGGAGTTAAGCAGTAGCATGGGGTTTGGTGGAAGTAGAATGGCTTTCGTGACCGATCAGATTGAAGTGCTTTACTCGCGAAGGTTAATGCGTAAGGTGGTCGATCAGCACCATTTGAATGTCATCTATTCTACAAAAGGTAAGATTCGTTCATCTGAGGTTCTCAGTAAAGAAATGCCTTTTGTTGTAGAGCCCCAAGGTAATCAGGATACCACGTTAATAGGAATGCGAGTGAATTCTAAAGACGGCCGAATTTTGAAAGTTACTAATCAAGCCTCAGGAGAGCATTTTAATACGACGTTTGACAAGATCACAAGAATAGGTAACAACAATGTGATTTTTCGTAGAACTGGTGTAAGTAAGATAGATGCGGATACAGAGTATTTAATAAACGTAATCCCTAAAGATTGGGCAATAGATATGAATTTAGCTGCAATTAGCATATCGCCTAGTAAAGAACTGCAGTCGTATGTCGTAAATTTTTCAATGTTGTCTACATTAGGAAAAAAAGCTGAATTAATTTTAAATTCTCTTATCGATACCTATAATAATGATCTTACTAATGATAAGTTGAGGATGACTCGGGCGACTTCTGATTTTATCAATAAACGTCTTATGTTGATATCTAAAGATTTATCTGGTGCCGATGAGCAGGCTGCCGAATTTAAGTCAGCTAACTCCATGGTAGATATGTCAACTGAAGCTGGTGTTTTTCTTAATAATGCATCTGACAACGATAAAAAAGTTTTAGAATATCGTACACAATTACAATTAGTTGACCATATGAATGACTTTTTGAAGAGCCAGGAAGTGGGAAAGTTGCTGCCGTCGAATATTGGTTTGCAAGACGCATCAATAGCCAATGCAATTGCTGGATATAATAAATTAGTTTTGGAGAGGGACGACTTATTGAAATCTGCATCAGAACAAAACCCCGCGGTTATAGCATTAAATGAGAACATTTCCGAAAGCGATAGAAATATTCGGCAGTCTCTTAAGAATTATCAGAAAGTGACCCAACTGGCCTTAAGCAGTATTCAAAGTAAATCTACTGAGATCAAAAATCGAATAAGTTCCATTCCAAACCAAGAACAAGGTTTCAAAAAAATCTCTAGGCAACAGCAAATTGTGGAGTCTCTATATTTGTTATTATTGCAAAAGAGAGAGGAAAGTGAAGTAAAAGCAGCAGCTACTCCAGATAACTTAAAGATAATTGACGCAGCATATGGTAATGGTAAGCCTGTTTCCCCTAAAAAGAGCATTGTTCTTTTTGGAGCTTTGGTGATGGGATTTGCGATACCATTTGGAATATTGTACCTGAAATTCTTGTTGGATAATAAGATTCACTCTCGCAAGGATATTGAAGATATCGTGAAGGTTCCAGTTTTGGGTGAAATTCCAACGGCTGAAGATACTATTGTACACCTAAATGATCGCTCCTCGCTTGCTGAAGCGTTTCGTATTCTCCGTACAAATATGAATTTTATGTTTGGTGCTGATAAAAAAGATACAGCTAAAGTTGTTTTTGTGACGTCCACGATTTCTGGGGAAGGGAAGTCATTTGTAACAACAAATTTAGCTCAGATTTTATCAATGTCAGGTAAGAGGGTTGTTTTGATTGGTGCGGATATTCGAAGCCCAAAAGTGTTGGATTATCTTGGCCTGTCGCATTTGCAACATACTAATGTAGGAATTACTCAGTTTTTAATTAATCCAGAAATGGACGTTAATAATATTATTATTAAGAAACCAGGTAATTATGATTTTGATGTAATTTATTCTGGTTATATAGCGCCCAATCCTGCAGAATTATTAATGAATGGGCATTTTGATGATGTTATTAAATATGCTAGGGAATATTATGATTATATTTTAGTAGATACGGCCCCGGTTAGCTTGGTTACCGATACATTATTGATTGCTCACAATGCGGATTTAACTCTTTATGTTTCCAGGGTAAATTTCCTTGATAAAAGATTGCTACAAGTACCACGAGAACTTTATGTTGATGGAAAATTGAAAAATCTTGCAGCTGTGGTAAATGACGTGGACTTTGCACGCGGTTACGGCTACGGTTATGGCTATGGTTATGGTTATGGCGATAAAGGTAAGAAAAAGAAAACAGGTATTAGCGCTGTTTGGTCGAATGTCAAAGATCGGCTTGGTATAAAATAGCCGTACATTTTCTAAGAAGCCCAGATTGTTAAAGATTTGGGCTTTTTGCTTTTCGCCATACTTATTTTACTAAATCTTTCTCTTCCTGACAAATGACCTAGTCTAATACAACACGAGAAATTCGACTAATTAAATGATAATCATGCATTATTTATTCGGAATTTTTGGTTGCTATTAAGGGGTGAGCGTTGGCCATAAAGCAGTAGCTATCAAAAAGCGTTTGTTGTTAAAGAACAAATAAATGAAACAATTGGTTTTTTTAATTTTCATTTTTTTTATTATTTGATATTTTTTGTAATTTATAGAAATAATTATCTGTCTTAGGTGAAAATTATAAATCATTAAATCTATTTTACTGTCTACAGTTATGTTTTTTTTCTCGCTGGATGTGGGAAAGATGGCGCGATCGAACCCCAAGGTGAGAAAGGTGCTCAAGGAGGTAAAGGTATTGATGGAAGAAATGGGAGTATTATATGCAGTGGGAAAACCTTACCCGCAGTTTCAATAGGAGCTAATGGGGACTTTTATTTGAATTTGTCTAATGGCGATTTATATGGTCCAAAGTCCAGCGGGGTATGGGGGCAACCATTTAGCCTGAAGGGAGAGCAAGGTCCTGCAGGTACGCCTGGCGCTCCGGGTGCTGCTATTTTATCAGGAACGACTGGACCTACTACAGCTGTTGGAAAAAGTGGAGATTTTTATATTAATCTTCGTGATATGACGATATATGGTCCTAAAACAACTTTAGGCTGGGGAAGTCCAGTAAGTTTAAGATCTGATAATGAAAATAACGTTCAACTTATATTATCAAGCCAGATTGGAATAAGAATGTAGTAAATACAAATGCTTTATTTACAACTTCATCAGGCGAATATATATTTCCAGGGGATGTTAATTCTACATATTATGTGACGTATGCTGCTGGATCCGAAGGATCACGAGGACTCGATGCAAATGTCAGCCTCAACCAATGGAAAGAGCTTAGAGGAACTTCTAGAAATAAATCTACTACTTTTGATTACATAGCCGTTGGAGCAGCACTCACTTCTATGATTAATGTCAAAGTGGAAAGTGTATTAATATTTTCTAATACTGTGAGTTCTAAATACAAATTTCAGGTATCTGGTGACGGGAGTGCCTACTTTGATAAAAATTCATTATGGATTTTGTAAAATCTTTTAAATATGATGAGCTTAAAGTGAAAGATGCTACAATTGAAGAGACGAGTAGATATCTGAGAGTAAAATAATAGATTACTCTTTCTAATGTTGTGCTTTATAGTTAAGATCAAAAAATATAGGTTTATCTAAAGTTGCTGCCATTGAAATATTTAGAAGTGACGTCAATGAGATTAATATATAATGCTTGGTTATTTGAATTATTAAGATAATTAGATCAATGAAATCTGTTTTTGTATTTATTGTTATGTCGCTGCTTTTCGTTAGATGTGGAAAAGATGGCGCAATCGGCCCTGAAGGCGAAAAGGCCTTCAGGGAGGTAAAGGGGCAACTAGGGAAAAGGGGATAAACGGTGTAAATGGAAGTACTATTTATAATGGGAAAACAGTGCCCGCTATTTCAATTGGATAAAATGGTGATTTTTTATGTTCGATAATGAAAATAAACCTTCAACTTATTGGACATCGAATGGAATGTATCCTAATACTGTTGGAAATGAGTTTTTATCATCTGCTTGGATGGATGCCATCCAAAATTAATTAATTTTATTGTGTTCCCAAATTAAAATTTAACTCAAATATAAGTTTTTATTTCTCAATATGCCGATAAAATGATCATTATCTGGAAGGATAATTATCAAAAATTCATTATTTATTAATGTATAAAACTATAAAGCTGGTACCAATATTGCTGTTGGATGCAAATGCAAGATAAAAATCATATTTAAACAGAAATGAAGAACAGCATTGAGAATATAAAAAAACCTATTCTAGTTATTTTGGCCGCTGGTATGGCGAGCCGTTATGGATCGGCTAAGCAGGTGGAAAGCTTCGGCCCATTTGGTGAAAAGATAATCGACTATTCTATTTATGACGCCATCCGTGCAGGATTTGGAAAGATCGTATTTGTTATTCGCGAAGAATTTCTTGAAACCATGAAATCAAACGTTGGCGCCAAACTTCCTGATTCGATCGAAGTTGCCTATGCTTTTCAGGATTTTGACCTAAAAAAGTTTGGAATCGATAGAATTATAGAACGCCAAAAACCTTGGGGCACGGGTCATGCGGTTATGAGCGCCGAGCATGAGGTGGATAGACCATTTTGTGTCATCAATGCGGACGACTTCTATGGCTATGATGCCTTTCAGAAGATGGCAGATTTCCTAACGCAGCGCGCTGATGATCAACAGATGGCACTGGTAGGTTTTGAAGTCGGTAATACCCTGTCTGACTTTGGCTATGTCTCGCGTGGTGTTTGTGAAGTAAATGATAGGAATCATTTGAAGAGTGTCACTGAAAGAACTAACATTTACCGAAAAGACCAAGATATTGTATATGCACAGGAAGAAACAGAAACTGTATTACCTAGTGAAACAAGAGTATCAATGAATTTCTGGGGTTTTACGCCCAAGATATTTGAGATTGCACGTAGCTTGTTTCCTGATTTTGTAGAAAAGAACTGTGAGAACTCAAAAGCAGAATTTTTTATTCCCGATTTGCCTGATTATATGGTAAAACAAGGAATTGCGGATTTCTCTGTATTGCCCACTGATGCAAAATGGTTTGGGGTGACATATAAAGAGGACAAAGAGCTAGTACAACAAAGTATTGAACAGCTGATTTCCGAAGGGCATTACCCACAACGATTGTGGATCGAAAAGAAAGTGGTGGATGAAAGTATTTATTTGGACTTCTAAACTAATAATTTGCGCATATCTTCTTAATTCAGAGAGGATATGCTGCTATTTAATCTTTATCCTTTCCCCGAAATTTCGAATAGGTATGAACGATAGGAAAATCAATGGCTTTTTCGGGAGCATGTTTTAAATAAGTTTTGAAATTTTGCCATAAGTGGTAAAAGTTATAATTCAAGTATAGCTTTAGATTGCTTATGTAATTCTGTGCTCTCATGAATAGGGTGGATGCCGTGAATAAGAAAGAGCAGGCTGCCTGAACCTGCTCAATTTAGATATCCTATTAAAAGTTCTTTTCAATAACACTCGAAGAGTAGTCTTTGATAAACTCGACGGTCATACTATTTGATTTTAATGGATCTTCAATTTTGTCAAAAAGTTTTCCGGTTAATCTTGTGATATAGCCTTGTTTGAATTGGACATCAGAAATAGTTTTGGTACCCAACAGTTTATTATCCTTATCATAAAAAAGCAGGTCATAGCTTGATTGCTTTGTGAGGTTATCTGTTGAATACGCGTTTGGATAAAATGTAGCGGTAAGGACTTTTTCTGTTTTAGTCCGTACACTATTTAGATCCAGTTTGATATAACCGCTTCCTGATGCATTTGCAATTTGGTCAAACAACAGCACGGATTTGGCAATCTTTCCACCAAATAAGATGTAATCAACATGTTCAGGAATTTCATCGTTAATTTTTATTTCTAAACGTGCATTTAATCGTTTCATCTGTACCGCATGATTCACGGCTGATGTCCCAACAGTGAGCTGGCTCTGTTTATGAATGAATATGGGCGAAAATTGGATCATCTCTTTGGTAGAGTAGGTAGAGGGAAAATCTATATAAAAGTTTTGTAAAATAGTATTTAAATAGTAAAAATCAGTATGATACCCATCTCTGGCAACAGCAGAAACGTAATAATTACCTTTTGGAAGTTCCATGGTCACATTCAAGCTTCCTGGTATAAAATTTCCTTTTGTATCGTATAAATCCGAATACTTGGATCCTACTAAATTTGATAGGTTGTCAAACACGAAGAATTGTATTCCATTAATTTCATCTTTTAACAGTGGATCTTGCGTGCTTGCCCTAGTAGACGATTTTGGTCCAATCGGTTCAAGAGATTGCTCAAGGCCAGTTGCTGAAAACTTTACTTCATATAATTTGTTTTCTTTTTCCGGTACAGGTTCTTCTTTCTTGGAACAAGCAGCAAACAAAATAGGTACAATGACCAATAGGGTTAATAATCTTTTCATAAATTTAATATTTTGTTAGTCTGCAAAGATAATATTTTGTTTTAAATTTAACCATACAATTATTTATTATTAACCACTTCGTCCTATTTTTCCTTCTGTCTTCCATGCCTGGATTGGTTGCAATTTCTGATATAGAAAAGAAGAGAGAGCCAATTTGAGTAATGTTAACTAGTGAAAAATCAGGAGGCTTGATAAAATAGGTGGAAAACTTGGACATATCGTGCCCGATTGATAATTCTGTGATTCCCAGTATGGAATGCTATGATCTTATTCAAGCTATCTTTGGAACCAGCTCCGGAATGTTCCCGCGGGAAAACGCGTTGTTCCTACTACAGTGGATGGGACGAAGCCATTTCCTAAAGGGGAGCTTTTTTATTTTGGCGGATATGAGGGTCTCGTTAAAAACTTTCTTTTCATCAGGCGATGAAGAGGGAAGTTATTATTATAATTAACCTACTATTATATAAAGTATTGCTATTTTTCTGTATAAACGAATCTTGCGATATGCTAAGTTATTAAATAATAAATCCTCCCGATTAAATCAGGAGGATTGGCTAAATGCTATAAACTTTTAACCGGCAAATCTAATTTAAGAATAATTTTTTGGAATTAAAAAAAAATATCTTTTTGCTGTTTGTTTTTCTATTTTTATTGCTGTGTTAACTTAATCCAACGATTGGAGGCTCACCCTCGCCATAAAAGTAGTCGAAAAGTTGGCTTGGTTTAATTTGTTATGCTTTTGTTAAAGCCTGCATTTGAAAGGGACAAAAATCGGTTTCATCATTTCTGAATTTCGGATTCTGCTTATTAGACTGTCACTGACTTTAATATCGGATGTGATCTCACCTTCGGTAAGGCTAATACCTTAGATAAATTTTGCAAACCTCGCTTGATCTTTTGTCGGAGATTTGATCACTAGATACGTATAGTCGTGCAATAAATTTTCACAATGCTATAATTTACCAGATATAGATTCAATTAACGCTTTTTGCGTAGAAATCAACTCTTTTTGTGTTTGTATTGTTTCTTCTTGTGCAGCGATAATTCGTTCCAATTGATTTAGTTGTTCTTTTATGCATTCGATTTCATCCAAAGATATTTTGGTTTCTTCTTCATAGAACGCTCTAAAAGGCTCGAGATCAGTATAATATCTTAGGAAATTATGGTTTAAAGCGGAAGTATATAGTGCTAGTTTTTGTATTGGCAAAGTTTCTTGTTTTAAATCATATTCAATGTTCTGTGAATTTTTTACTTTTATTTCTTCCATCAAACGAGTATAGCTAACACCTTGATTCTTTGCTTCTCTTTTGATTATTTCGCCAATATTAATTTTCATAAAATTATTACAAGGGTTGCAAAAATATTTTGTTTTTACCCAAAATATTTTTGGTTATAAGATTGTTTCTACGTATATTTGTACCATAGTCAGTTCGCTGATTACAGTCTCGTCAACTAAAACCAGCAATTTTAAAGACGCGAGACCTTTAGGAGCATATTGTCCCAATTTTGTATATTTGTACAATTTTTGGGAGAAGCTCCTACTGGAAACCGTGTCTGGTCCTTGCTGGTACCATGTTGGCGGTGGAAAGTAGGAGCTTCTCCTTTTTAATTCTCTACTTCCTCCTTGAGACTCTTATGAAACCAACTATTAAATTATGAGACAAAAAGAGTCATTGACCACACCAAAACGACGGCAGATCAAGGATCAGCTGAACCAGCTTGCAGTAAATCTGCTCTTCAAAAACAAATATTGTCCGCCAGAATAGCCTCTTAACAGCTTAAAATCAACAATGGCAGATAGCCCCATGGGCGTCGAATGGATATAAAAAAACTTTAATGGCCTATTCGTAAACTGTCAATTGCTGATTTTGCCGACCTGTACTTGTTCTAAGTTCTATGCCCCAAAATTGCACAGCACCTTTCTCTTTTTTATTCGCACTTTAAAAGTAGGGATTTTGCAATTCAAAAGCAAAACTTTAGAAAATTGTATTTATAGATTATCTATATATAAGGTCGGTTTTTATTTTATGACGGACGCGGTATCGTCTATATCAAATCACATGTAACTGTCCTGCACCGCGCCCGAAGACCTATTAATAGTTCTAGTTATTTACCGGAGTGACTCAGGTCAGAACCCTGGGATGAAATTGCTGATTCCGATCGGACAGGATTGTCTCTGCTTGGGCCGCTCCATTAAAACTTAAAAAAATGACTCATTTTTTTAGGGCAGGAATGCTCTTGCCCGATCCGAAGAAAACTTGTATATATAGTGCCCTGCTATCTATCCTATGTTTAGTTTCTATGTTTAGTTTATCGGCCCAGACGCCCCGCAAGGACAGCGGGGCCAATGGGCCTACAGATTTTATTTTGCAAGGGACTGTCATTTCAGCTGTTGACGGCAGGCCATTACAGGGTGTATCGGTAAGTATCGGGGCAGAGGAGCTCCGGGTGTCATCCAAAGGGAATGGCTCTTTTAACCTACGGGTAAAGAGGCCTAAAGGAAAGGTCAAATTTACCTATGTGGGCTATAAGCCTCTTGAGACCGAATACTCCGCTGCTGTATCATTGATGATTAAGATGTTGCCGCTGGAAAATCAATTGAAAGAGGTCGAAGTGGTCTCTACAGGTTACCAGCAGATCCCCAAAGAGCGCGCAACAGGCAGTTTTGAACTGATAAATAGAGAAAAGTTCAATATCAATAAATCAACAAACATTCTGTCTCGTCTGGAAGGGCTTTCCCCGTCATTTATTTTTGATAAAAGGTCTACAGCAAGCACGCTGATGCAGCAGATGCGCCTGCGAGGACGCACGACTTTCTATGGCAAGGCGAGCCCATTGATCGTATTGGACAATTTTCCTTACGAAGGGGATATCATGAATATCAACCCCAACGATATCGAAAGTGTCACGATCCTCAAAGATGCTGCGGCTGCTTCCATATGGGGATCAATGGCCGGAAATGGTGTCATTGTCCTGACAACTAAGAAAGGTGCACCGAATGGAACAACAAAGGTCGATGCAAATATTAACCTGCAAATGACAGAAAAACCGGACCTGTTCTATAGGCCTGATGCGAGTAGCCGCTCGTTTATTGAAATGGAAGAGTTTCTTTTTGATAAAGGGTTTTACGAATGGCAGCTGAATGCTCCCGAGCGTACCTTGTCTCCAATTGTGCAGCTCCGGGACCAGCTGAAAAGGAACATTATTGATCAGGATACTTATGACAGTAAAAAAGTTGTTTTTTCGGCACAGGATGTCCGAAAAGATTACCTGAAATACATCTACCGAAAGGGATTCAATCAGCAGTACAATGTTAATTTTTCAGGTGGAAATCGTCTCATGGATTTTGTAGCTTCTGGAGGATATAACAAAAGTCTCAATTCGTTGAAGTCCTCTTCCAATGACCGCTATAACGTTCGTGCCGCCATTAATGCACGGCCGACAGATCGCCTGCAGCTAAATTTGAGTACCGTAATGAGTCGTAGCAGTGCAAGGAACCTGGGTAGCGAGTCTTCAATAGCGTATGGTGCCTTGTATTCCGGCGATGGGAGATCCAATTATCCTTATATCAGCTTAGTGGACGACGGCGGAAATTTTGGGGACTTGGAAACAGTGACGTTTAAAAGTTCTTTTATTGATACACTTTTTAATGGTCAACTGCTGCCGGCAAGGTATAACCTTGGGAACGAATTACAGTCTAGTGAAAATGTGAATACCACAACCGATATTATGCTCAATCTAGGTGGGCAGTTTAAAATCAATGAATATCTGCAGCTTATGCTGAACTACCAATATCAGGAGTCAACAAATAAAGTTACAAACTGGCAGGGTCTGCAATCTTATTTTACACAGAACTATATTAACTTATTCTCCCAATATTCACCTACCGCGGGACTAAAACACATTATCCCAATCGGTGATATTTATACCATGCAGGATGGAAGGGTCCATGCCAATAATCTGCGTTTGAATGCGCAGTTCGATAAATCGTTGGGCAAAGGAGATCTTTTTCAGATCAGCGGCATCCTCGGTGCTGAACTAAAAGATTTGCAGAACAGGATCGATGGCAGTCGATTGTATGGATACGATAAGAAAACACTCAACTATCAGCCTGTCGACTTCCTTAGTACGTTTCCCCTGCTGGGGGGACTCGCCGGATCGGGTGTTATCCCAAATGGGATCATGCTCGAGGAATATAGGCAAAGGTTTTTATCTGTGGTTTCCAATGCTTCGCTGACCTACAAAAATAGATATGTGCTGAGTGCCAGTGCACGACAGGATGCTTCTAACCTCTTTGGTGTATCGACAAATGACAAATGGCAGCCGCTATGGTCGTCCGGACTGAGCTGGGATATCTCCCAGGAGCCATTTTATAAAATTTCCTTTCTGCCATACCTCAAGCTAAGGATGACATACGGCTATAATGGTAAGGCTGTAAATGATTATTCAGCCTATCCGACGATGGAATATGGAGGCACAAACAGCATCACAGGCTTACCATTTGGATATATGGTCAATCCGCCCAATCCCACATACCGGGCGGAACGTGTAGGAATACTGAATTTTGGGATTGACTTTGCCTCCCGCAGTCAGCGTATTTCTGGGGCTATAGATCTATACCACAAAGAGGGTAAAGATATCGTGGCAAGGGCAAATGTGGATCCCACTGTCGGATTTGATAATCAGGTGCTCAATGTTGCCAGCTTTGTCAGTAGGGGGTTGGAAGCTTCCATCAGATCGGTAAATATAAAAACCAGCAACTTCCAATGGTCAACCGACTGGATCATTAATTTTAATAGGAACTTTACAAAAAAATACAACTATAGGTCTACGCCCGTATCAAGCTATATGGACAACGGTATTGTGCCCAATCCTATTGTCGGCAATGATCTGTATGCTATCTACGCTTATCGCTTTGCCGGCCTGGATGCCGAAACAGGCGCGCCGCAAGGATACCTCGATGGTGAGGTAAGCAAGGATTACTCCAAGCTAAACTCGGTGTCAATAGAGGATGTGCGGTTTATGGGCTCAGCTATACCGCTCTATAACGGTTTTTTGAGAAATACTGTCCATATAGCTGATTTTAAGCTGTCATTCACCTTACAGTATAAATTCAAATTTTTCTTTAGGCGCACAGGAATGAGTGCGCTGGCATTTGCAAACTATTGGATATCGCATGAGGATTATGATAGACGCTGGCAAAAGCCGGGTGATGAACGCACGACGGATGTGCCGGCTTTTATCTATCCACTCAACCTGGCGATGGAGAATTTTTATAAGGCCTCGGATGCCTTGGTTGAGCGTGGAGATGCCGTCAAGCTGAAAGATGTCAATCTTGAGTACAACCTTAAAGGCAAAATACCGGGAGTGAGGCAAGCATCCTTGTTTTTAAATGCGGACAATATCGGTTTGATGTTATGGAAGAAAACAAAATATCGGATAGATTCCGATTATGGTACGGCAATTCCTTTACCGGCTATCTATACCTTGGGCTTAAATATTTCACTTTAACGAAGCTATCATGGAACCAGCACAATTGAAAAATAAATTTATACAGATGAAAAAGATAAATCTATTGAAGGCAGCAGTATGGATCTTGTTCTTTACAGCATTCTTCGGCTGTAAGGACTACCTCGATATGAAACCCGATCTGCGCAAGGCAGTTCCCACGACTTTAGAAGACTGCAATGCGCTTTTGAATAATTACAGTGTACTCAATCAGGGCTATCCATATATAGGCGAACTGGCATCGGACAATTTTATGATGACCACTGCCAATTGGCAGTCTGTTTCCATCCTTGAGGATAAGGAACTGTTTATTTGGAACACAGACATTACTCCTCCAGCCACGCAGTGGTCCGCACAGTATAAAAAAGTATATGTGGCCAACCAGGTGCTGGATGTGCTGAAAATCCTGGATGAAACTCAGCAATCCAAAACATTAAAAGGGGAAGCTCTTTTCTTTCGTGCATATGCGCATTTTGCGCTGGCTGAATTATTTGTACCGATACCCTTAGCCAATGGTACAAATATAAACAAAGAAGCTATTCCGTACCGGAAAACTCCGAATATTGAGGATCGGGTAGAACGGTCGACTATAGGCGAATTCTATAAGCAGCTATTGCAGGATGCGAATGATGCGGCAATATTGTTGCCAGCTACTGGAAATGTGCTTTCTACTCCCACCAAGATTGCCGCCAATGCTTTATTGGCGCGCATCTATCTTTACTTGCAGGATTATCCAAGAGCTGTACAATATGCCAACGCTTGTCTGCTTGAAAACTCTGACCTGCTGGATTTTGAAACGCTCAACGCTGCAAGCAATAGTCCCATAGCAAGATTCAATAAGGAGGTGATTTTCCAGGCTATCGCTGTAGGCAGTGCGACGTATACGCGAACACGATGGAAACTGGACAGTACGCTGATGGAAAAATATGAAGATTCCGATCTGCGGAAAGCGGTTTTCTTTATTAAAAATGCCGACGGAACCTATTCCTACAAAGGAAATTATGACGGTCAGCTGAATCAGGCGCCTTTCAGTGGTCTGGCCGTAGATGAAATTCTGATCTCGCGTGCCGAAGGTTACGTAAGGACAGGGAAGGTCGATTCCGCTTTAATGGATCTCAATAGGCTACGCAGGTCTCGCTGGGTCAAGTCTCAGTTTACCTTCATCACGGAGAAAGATCCTCAAAAATTGTTGGATATCATTTTAATGGAGCGTCGGAAAGAGTTGATTATGAGACAGCGTCGCTGGTCGGATCTGAAGCGGCTCAATCTGGATACGTCGACCGCAAAGACTCTCTATCGAAATATAGAGAATAAGGAATATGTATTGCCGCCAAATGACCTGAGGTATACGATGCTCATTCCGCTAGCTGTTTTAGAAAACTCAACCCTACAACAAACAAAAAGATAGTTATGAAAGGTATATATAAATTAATAGTGATAGTAATAGGCATCCATTGTTCTGTGGAGATAGCGGTGGCCCAACCGATAGCCGTTCAGGCGATTGATCTGCCCAAGATTGGTCAGGCTGTTGAGGATCTGCCTATAGGGACACTGCTGAATGGTAAACAGGGTAAAAAATTGTCCTCTTATAAAAGAGACCTTATTGTACTGGATTTTATGACAAGTACCTGTACGAATTGCCTGGCGTCCATCCCTAAGCTTAAAAAGCTCCAGGAGTCATATTCTGGGCAATTGAAAATTATTCCCGTTGCTTATGAAAGCGCGCAGATTATGACAGAAGCATTAAAACGTTCTGGAAACTTTGAAAATTTATCATTGGACTTCGTTGTAAACGATACGGTTTTCAACCGGTTATTCCCGCACCGTACAGTCCCTCATCTGGTCTGGTTGTATAAGGGAAAAGTAGCGGCGGTCACCTATGGCGAATATCTTAATCAAAAAGTTATTGAAGAACTGCTAGGTAATAAAACGATTGACCTGCCCATAAAAAACGATTACCTGGAATTTGATTATACGATACCGCTCTTGCCCAGATATACGGGTAGTACCAGATCATATTCAGGTATAATGGGATATCTCGAGGATGCTGATACAAAATTTGGTGTGCAGGTGGACTCTTTGGATGGGACTATCCGTGATTATGCAGTAAATGTTACAGCGCTGCCGTTTTATTTCTATTGCTATGGAAAAATACATAAAATTCCCTTTATGAAACCTTCGCGGATAAAACTGATAGTCGGCGATAAGGATCGTTTTATTCACAATCCGGAGGTCGAACTTTTTGAAGAGGACTGGAAAATCAAAAATAGTATTTCTTATGAGCGGACGAGCCGATTAACGGACAAACCTGCCAGTCGCATGGCGGCCATTATAGAAGATCTGGACAATTGGTACACTGTGCGGACAAGTTTTGTCAAGCAAAAGATACCGGTATGGGTCATCAAAGAAGGCGGGGCTGCCAGCGAACAACCTGAGCACATGCGTTCTTTTGTGTCTGATTTTACTTTTATGGCAGACTTAAACGTGGATTTTCCACCAATTATTAATGAGGTGGATAACGATAGGAAGATGTATGCCGGAAAATGGGATTCATTCGAGTCTCTAAATACGCTGCTGAAGCGGAGTGGTCTTCAACTGATTGCTGAGGATAGAGAGACCACTGTTTTTTTGATGGAGGAAAGGTTATAGTAAAAAAAGGGGCCACGTGTGGCCCCTAACTGCTTAATGCTTCATTCCATTAAGATTTCAACTGAACGTTTGTAGAAGAAGTCCGGGTGTTGAGTGCTGTAAGCATCTCATTTCTCAGATCTTCCGTGATTTCAGGATGACCACTACCGTCATTATTGGCCTGAACTGCACAGATCTGATTATTTCCGGAACAGCTTGGCGATCCCACCGGTTGGTAACTTGAAGGTTCTCCGGGATTGATAGGATCGTTTAATTGAAACCATGCCATAATTGTCTGATTTAAATTGTCTAATTTAGATTTATGAACTGATCACAATGCCGCTGTCAATATCGGTCAAAAAGTTGGACAGCGCATTGGCCCCGAGTCCGCCCATAGCGCACTCTCTGATCTGACGGTGGGACTCCTTATTCTGTCAGACCATTAATCTCCTTACCGCCAGGGCGGGAATACAGCAAGCTTACGCCTGTACCGCTTGACGGTAAAGCCTTTGCAGGCAAAGCCGAGCGGCAGAATCCAGCGATCCTCCGCAAGGTAATAGGCATCCGCTAGCAGCATAGCTGCATGGCCCCACAGCTGGTTGCTCATTTGGAAGCAGCTGGAGCATTCTTTCAAGCGATGTCCGTCACCTTGTCCTTTGCCGTTTATCTTTGCCTGCTTCATAGTTTACATTTTGTTCCATTCCAATGGTGTTATAATGCTTTTAAAACCAGATGTTGATCAATCTTTCAATCACCGACGGGAGAGGAGACATCGTAATTGTCAGCACGATCAACTTTGAGTAAAGTTAGCAGGCTCAGCGGCTGTTTAAATTTCATATTTATGAGAAAATGATCTCATATTTCTATAATTTTCAATTAACTTCCTTCTTTTGGGCTTATAAGCCTGAATAGGTATTGGGGTTGATCCCCAAAAAGGAGCAGATATCTTTGATGCGGCAATAGCGTGCCGCAAGTGGATAATGACGCCAGAATGCTTCTTTTTTTTCTTTTGAGCTCATGTTGATCAGCCCGCCCCGAAATGTGCGCTCCGATAGCAGATGGGAGAGAAAGGCATTCAGTTGCTCGGAAAATCGAGGGTGATGCTGAATAATACTGACAATATCGGGCTGACGGATCAGAATGGCTATGCTGTCCAGTTCGGCTTGAAAATAAATGTCATATTCGGTGGGTGTATGATAGATCGCTTCATTTGAACTGATGAAATCCAGGACTTCCGAGCGAATAGCATTACCGGCTGTGTAATCGCGGCGTTTTATGATCATTCCCTCGAGTATGATATGCAGATCAAAAGGCTGTGCCTTCAGTATTTTTCCTTTCTTGATGGATTGGATCTGTATAATGCTTCGGAGTGCATGGCGGAGCGCCGGCCCCAAAGGGCCGGTGTTTTCCAAAATGGCGTAAAACTGGTTTTCATAATTTAGGTTTTCCATCTTCCTAACTGTAGTTAAACTTGATGATTAATTGCCGGCCATATATCACCGGACTGCCACCCATTGGCATAAAGACCTGTGTGACACTTCCGGTCTTGCTATTGCCACCACCTTCTTGGGCTTCTTCGCGTTCCAGCACAATAGGCGTGCGTAATGTGATCGCTTCGGCTATCTGCGATGCAAAATAGTCCTGTGCAGTGCTGCCTAAATCGACTGCATACTGCAATTGGGGTGCTGTCAGCTTAAAACGCTCGGAAAGCCAGTCCAATAAGTTGGTCTGGATAAAGATTCTTTCATCTTCGATCACGATAGTATCTTGCGCATAAAGATAATTTTGCCAGCCATGGACACCCGGTCCATCGAAACTAAATTGTAGATTTTTCATACTTGTATAAATTTAAAGCACCCAATATACGCCCTGAACCATGTTTTAACGGCTTTTTTTTAGCAGTAAAAAATCCAAGAGCGATTTTTTACCATCTAATCCCCTCGATGTTTCATCCAATCGGGTTTGGATAAAGAACTATTAATAGTTATATTGTGTTCTTTAAAGTGATGGTAAATTAATGTGTGTGTGCTGTCTAACTAAATTGTTTTGTTATCCATGGATGCCTCTATTAAGTCCTATATAAAAGTTTTTCCGGTGCTGTGGTGGTGCAGTTTATTGCTGATCGCATCTGGAGCAGTGGCACTGTTTCCTTTTGACAATATGTCCTTCGGTTATCTTATTAAACCTAATGTGATGGCTGTGATCGCTAATACATTGGGCATAGGCTTTATCATCCTATGCCTTGAGTTTTGGGTGGGGTATCAGATTTTCGTGTCTCGTTTTTGGAAACTTTCGCCGGGCAGGGCCACGTTGATTCATACCCTTTTAGGAGTTGTCCTGCCCGCTATTATTACATTTGGATTAATATTATTCATTTATCCGGCATCCATCGTCGACGATGACCGCTTCCAATGGGATATCCTGTTCATGGTCCTGCTATTGATCATATTGAACTACTGGTTGGCCAACCGTTTACTTCAGAACGAACTTAAAATGATGGTGGATATCAGGCAACAATTAGCCAGCGATAACGAAAAATTAGTACAGCAGGTTGAATTTTTAAAGGCAGAAATAGCACATTATGAAATTGATGCACAACAATATAAACAACTGGTCGTCACGGCCGATAAAACAGTTAATGGCCTGCTGGAAACAAAAAATAGGCTCGCTATGCAGCTGGACGAATTAAAGAAAGAAAACAAGCGCCAGATACTTCTTGGACAGCAATTGGAAGCCGAAAGAAACCTCGAGGCAAAGGCCCGCATAAAGGCCGAGGGACGTAACCAGGAGCTACAGCTGGAAATAGTAGAACTAAAAGCATTGAATCATCAGGGCAGTGAGATGGGGACCAATCTCAATTGCCGGTCAGATGCGGTATTTCACTTTAAGGTTAACGGTATGGAAATAGCTATTTTTGAACGGGATATTGCCTATTGCTATGGTCATCACCGTAAAGGAGAAGATTCCTTTCAGGAAATCGTACTAATGGATGGGACCAAATATCATCCGGGCTTGAAATCATTGAGCGACCTGCTCAAGGCATTCCCCTCACTCAAGCCTATTTCGCGCAATTTTCTGATTGCAGGACAGGCAATAATAAAATACGAGATGCTCGCAGCCAATACACCCTTACTGACGATTTTACACCATGGCGAACAAATTGAATACGGCGAATCGTATCGTAAAAAACAGCCAGGATGGAAAAACTGGCTGGCTGAGCAGAGTGCCATTAACCAGCGGAGAATTATGGCGGTGCCCACCGGATCTATACCGCTTGTCTAGTATGTCCTTTGACAGGTAACTAAAATCAGCCCTCTCCTGCTGATTCTATTTTCTGTTAGATCAGGCTGCTCTGCACCTGCTGTGCATCCAGATAAAAATATTCGGCAAATAGTTTTATGGGGATAGCGGTCTTTGCTGGCAGATTGTAAGCTGCCCGGATATCTTCAAAAAGGCGGTAACACTGCCGCTCGGATTTGCCCAGCAGGGGAGCCGCCTCCCTTGGGTAGATCAACATGCGATTGTTTCTTTTCATTTTTCTGATTTTTGGAGCCCCAATAGTCATATCAGACGCGGATTGTAAGAGGATAGGGCATAGATAAAGTATCGATCAGGCGTTGCCTAAGCGTAGATACAGTGCTAATAGTGCGTTAAATGCGTGCTTATAACCTACTCGCTACACACTTAGCTCATTGCAAAATGGTATATGGCGCCATAGCGCTTATCAAATCTCTGGTATCGGTTTATCTACGCTTGGTCTATGCTTTACGGCTACTTTGAATAGGGCTGCGGCTATTGGTCTGATTCCTCTCCATGGTTTCAGGAGGCCATGTAAAAAGATTCAAGGTAACCTTTTTTTGTCATTTATGCCTTTTTCTAGCCATTTTTTCCATCCATTGACATTTCTTCCTGACCTTTTTAGCACATCATGCATCTTCGTATTGTCAACATCAGATAATGTCATGGCAAAACAAGTAAGTTTAATCAAATTAGAAGGGAACGTCGGGGACCTTTCCTTCTTTAAATCAAAAACAATTGGTTTTCAGGCTCGAATGAAAACCGGCGTCTCAGGCGACCGGATCGCCACCGACCCTGCATTCGCCCGTACCCGTGAAAATGGTAGCGAATTTGGGCGTGCACAGCAGTATGGTAAGCTACTGAGGGATCTGCTGCGCGATGTGCTGTTCCAGAATTCGGATAGCAAATTCAGTCAACGCCTGGCCAGTAGGTTTCTAAAAGTGATTCAGAGCGATACGAAAAGTGCTCGTGGCGAACGTGTCCTGACGCCCCAAAATTTAGTCATGCTGCAGCATCTCGAATGTAATGACCGAACAAAACTAGGGGATATTTCCCTGGTACCGATTTCACTGGATTACGACCGGGTCAGCGGTGATGGGATATTGGAAAGCATGGGACTTATTCCGCACCTCAACATCGCTAAGCTACAGGGGGCCACACATGTGCGCTATACGATCGTGCTGCAAGAATTTAATGGCGACGACAGTGATCAGCGCCCTGTTATAAATAGGTCTTCCTACATTTCGTTGCGCGAAAATACGCCGATGGATCTGCAGCTGGTTGCCAATTTGCAGGCCGATTCGGACAGATCAGTATTGCTATTGGCAGGAATGGAATACTTTCAGTTGGTCAACGGGGCATATTATCCGCTTTCAAATGGGCAATACAATGCCCTAACTATTAAGCGGGTCTACGTGCCTTAAAATTGGCGCAAACTGGCAGAATACGAGCCAATAATACTGCGCGGCGCTAAATCGGCACCTGCGTGCAAAGACCGTAGACAGCGGGGATTACGACCCAAAGTCTACGGTGCTTTGCTGCTCAATCGCTGCAATGTATTGAAGGAATAGTTATTTCAAACAAAAATTATCTAAAAATAAAAAAAATGTCTATCAAACATACCTTGCGGCTGCACCGGACTTATGGAGCCCAGGGCACCAATGGAACTTTATACTATAATAACCAAAAGATCTGTCATACCATCGAGCTGCCAGATCGAAACAATTTGCGCCGGTTGAGCTGTATTCCTGCAGGTACTTACAGGCTCAAGAAACATCAGTTCAGTAAAAATGGAGAACAAATCGCCATCACCAACGTGCTGGGGCGTGAAGCTATCATGTTTCATGCAGCAAATGATGCGCTGCAGGATTTGCAGGGCTGTATTGCGCCAGTGACAACAATAACAGGTGAAGGGAAGGGTACGGAAAGCCGAAAAGCATTGATAAAGCTCAAGGCGCTTGTATATAGTCTTTGGGATATGGGGGATGAAGTGTTTATCCAGATCAGCTGATCAATGGAATGTCAATTTGACTAATTCTAGTGATTAATGCTTTAAAGGGTGAATTGTTGAATGAATAAATAATTTTAAACGAATGAAAAAAACGATAAACAAAGTAAGTGCTATGCTACAAGTGCTGCTGCTGGCACCCATAAAATTGCCGGGCAAGGTGGTCAATGTATTAAAATATATTGCCGTCGGCGTTGGCTTGTTGCAACGTGTATTGGATGAAGATAAATCAGATGCGCCGCCGCCGGCTCCTAATGTGCCGAAAAATTCAGCTGATCTGACTGAAGGAATGGGAGAGAGGAAACCGGACAATGAAAGCTAACGACATGCGTGTTGCCGCGCTCGGCGGAACACTTTGTTCTGTATGGGCAAGCATCTCATTTGGCGAGATTATCCAAACGATTCTGATGGCAATGCTAGGTACAATAGTCAGTTTCGCTACGGGACATCTGTTGGGCTGCCTGCGGCGGAAATGGCGTAAAAAATAATTTTTAGGCGCTGTTTATCAAGCTGTGTGCATGGCCGGGTTTCACTTGAAATCTGGCCATGTACATAATATTGATCAATGGCCCGTATACTAAACAGTCGCCGGACCCGACATCGGATCTGAACTTTTCTTTTGGAATATAGATATAGATAGGATGTTCGGTCAGCAGCTGCTCTTTTGCTCAAAAAATATTTTATTTGCTAATATATTTAGTTTTATTTATATTTGCTTATTGATAACCAGTTACTTAATGATTATGGCTAAGTTTAAATATATTGGGAAATATGTTGATCCCAATACCGATTTTGGTTGGAAGCTTTACTTTGGGCGGGAAGAAAATAAAATTCTGCTGATCGAATTCCTGAATAGTTTATTTGAAGGTGAGAAAGTGATTGCTGATTTATTCTACAAAAAGGTAGAGTATGATGGTGATCAGGAAGATATGCGGCGTGTGGTTTTCGATCTGCATTGTATCGGCAGTGATGGGGAGTTATTTATCATCGAAATGCAGCAATTATTTCAGGAATTTTTTAGGGATCGTGCTGTTTACTATACTTCACGTCTGATCAATAAACAGCTGCCCAAGGGAAAGAAAGGCAATGATTACTGTCTGCCAGAGGTTTATTTTATTGGTGTTTTAGAATTTAAGCTTGATGGCGATGCTAATGCCCTTCCCATGCGTCATACGGACCGCCCGTATTTCTATGATGTTGCCCTATGTGACAAGTCTACGCATGAAATTTTTTATGATAAGTTGGGGTATAAGCTGGTTTCACTGCCGCTGTTCAATAAGACGCCGGCAGAATTGCACACGATCATGGATCAATGGCTATATGTGCTTAAACATCTGAGCACCATGGATAAGTTGCCCTCGTTTTTGGATAAAAGGATATTTGGTCTTATCTTTGAAGTAGGAGAAATAGGTAAATTAACGGAGGAGGATCGCATGTCATATGAATCAAGTCTAAAACATAAAAGAGATGCTGAAAGCGTTTTTAATTCGGCTTTAAGGTCCGGGGAGGCTAAAGGTTTAGCCGAAGGCATGGCTAAGGGCATGGCTGAAGGTTTAGCTGAAGGTGAACGTAAAAAAGCTTTTGAATCTGCTCGGAAGATGTTGAGCAAAGGGTTTGAAAGGGAGGATATTCGTGATATCACCGGACTTTCTATTGAAGAAATTGAAAAATTGTAATCACTGACTTTTTCAGCTGATATCCTTTATTATGGGCTGGGAATTCCAGAATCACCTGAATGGCCAAAACACACGGAAATGTCCTGAACTGTTGATACGATCGGGTAAAAAAGCCAGCCTGTTTCATGTTGCAGGCTGGCTTTCTGTTTCCTTACTAAGATGACCCCCGCAATTTTAGTAACCCGGATTCTGTGCCAGACTGCTGTTGCCGGCAATAGCTTGGTTAGGTACGGGGAAACGGTTCAGATGCGCGGAAGTACTCGGGTTATGATCCCACCACTTTTCCGTAGTAAAAGCTTTCCATCGGATCAGGTCCGTACGTCGACGGCCTTCCCCCAAAAACTCGATGCTCCATTCATCCAGAATACGGTACTTGTCCATATTGGCGCTAGTCACGGGATTGGGATCGGCAGCATTTGCAAAGTTCCGCTTTCGAACGGTATTGAACAGTTCCGCAGCCTTTTCCTTGTTGCCTAATCTGAAATCACATTCGGCAAGCATATAGTAAACTTCTGCCAGGCGGATAATAGGCATATCGGCTCCCCAGCGTAAGGTGTTGTTGGCCAGGTTTGGGATCGGTACCTTCACCAGCCGTACGCCTGTGTTTTCTTCTCCCTCAGACATTTTAGATGGCAGCTGGTCTATGGAACTATATTTTTTTCCTGATCCAACTTCTGAAAAGCGTCCCACTTGGTCGACAAAGTTCAGGGGCTTGTCTTTATATTCCTCACCGCCAAGAATAGCCTCGCCGCTAGGTGTTTTATGCGGACCTACGATAAACATACCCTCGTATTGGTCTGTACTATGATAGACGTAAGGTGCCTTGCGCAGATCACCCTGGTCGAAGGTTTCAAAAGGTGAACCTAACTTAAAGTCTGTAGTATAGAGCGAGCCGTTTGGTTTCCTGGATGGCGTCAGGTGGGCCCCATTATTGCCGCCCATGTCCTGTGCAAAGAACTGCTTGGTGTTGTAATGGTAGAAGTCGGCATAAAACCAATTGTACTCCAGCATCTTGAATTCGGAAGGCATAGACCAGATAATCTCGGGCGACTCATTGTTTTTAAATCCATGTACGCCGTTCCACTTGGTGTCTAGGGCATAGTCGCCATAAACCTTATTGACAATATCCTGCGCTAGCTTTTGGCTTTCAGCATACATCGCTTTGCCAATATAGGCTTCTGCATTGAAGTAGAGCTGCGCCAGCATGGCTGCCGCTGCCGCTTTTCGGATAGCCCCTTCTTCCTTGTCGCCCGCCTTCTTTGCCGGAAGATTTTCAATAGCGGCTTTGAGCAGCTTTTCGATATGTGCAAACAATTCCTGATCAGTATTGCGCGGTAGGGATTCCTGGTCTAAGGATTCGAAAATGGGCATCCCGCCGAAATAGTCCAATCCACGCAAATAGAAATAAGCGATCAGTGCATCCAGCTGGGCGAGGTCTGCAGCTTTGCGTTCTTCGCTCAGTGCAAATTTGCCGTAGTCCAATTTGCTCAGGTCGCTCTTGGTATCAAGTGCCAGGGCAACTCCCATCAGGGTTCCGCGCCAGCTTCCCCATACCCAGCTGTCATCTGCCGTCCAACGGTGGTAATGATAACGTTCATTCTCGCCGCCATTGTACCAATGCCGACCCTTGGTGGTAATGGCAAAATTGTCTGCTGTATATTCCTGTAGGCGCCAACGATCTTCGCCCATATACCATTTGGCATGGGTAAATGGTCTAAACAGGGCCGCCTTAATATCTTTCTCACTCTTGAAAAAAGTGTCCGGTGTGACCGAACTATAAAATTCTTGATCCAATTTGGTGCATCCGGAAAGCAATAATGCTACGGATAATGTTGCTATGGAGATGTATTTTTTCATGTTTGTCATGCTAGCTTTAAAAATTTACTTGTAATCCCATCATAAAAGTCCTGGTCTTCGGATACACATTGCGCTCTTCAAATCCCGGTTCAAGGCCATTGATATTGACTTCTGGATCTAGGCCACTATAGTTTGTAAACACAAAAAGGTCGCGTGCAGTGGCATAGATACGCATTGATTTCAATGGTTTGATCCAGCTTTGGTTAAAGCGATAACCGATATTCAGTGCGTCAACTTTGAGAAAAGTACCTTTCTCTAACCAGTAGTCGCTCAGCTCTTTTTCACCTTTGATATTTTTATGTTTGTCGTATGCCTCTTCCAGTACATTCTGTCCTTTTACATTGGGTAGGCTGTAATACATATTGATCATATTGAACACATCATGGCCGATCCAGCTGCGCATATAGATGCTTGCATCCCAGTTTTTATAACTGAACTGGTTGTTCCAGGAAAGCTGTAAGGTCGGGATGGCATTGCCGACAAAGGATTTGTCGCCTACGGTTTTGTTGCGTTCCCGCACATCAAAGGCATTTCCGTCCTTATCATAGAGTTTCCAGTAACCGTCGTCCGTAAATCCGGCAAATTTCCAGAGGAAGAACTGGCCGATATCCTGCCCTGGGTACAACCTGACAGCCGAACCTGGCGAACCGGGTGCCGGGAAGTCCTTCCGGTCAGTAAAGGTCTGGCTTCCCCATAAGGTATTGAGCCTGCTTTTATTATGCGAAGCGACAATGCTCGTGGTATAACTGAAATTGTCATTGTCCACGGCTTTAAAATTCAGTTCAAACTCATATCCCGTATTTTGCATGCTGCCCACATTCATGGTGGTTTTATCGTGGATTGCTGGCGGCTGGGATACGCTGATATCGTAAATTAGATCATCGATCTTGCGTTTGTAGATATCAAAACGGCCGCTTAAACGATTGTTCAGTACCGTGAAATCTAAACCAAGGTTGTATTCTTTTTTGACCTCCCATTTGATATCCGGATTTTGGTTGTGCATCACACCGTAGGTTCTGAACCATTTCCCATCCTGCAAAAACCAGGTGTCGGCGCTATACATCCGTGTGGCAACTTTTGCATCGAAGCCTTCATTACCCGTTTCGCCGTAGCCTGCACGCAGTTTTAAATCATTGATAAATGTAACATCCTTTAGGAAAGGTTCTTGGGAAATACGCCATCCTGCGGATAGTCCCGGAAAGAATCCCCATCTATTTTTAGGCGCAAATTTGCTGGATCCTTCGTAACGTGCTGTTGCGGTCAGGATATAGCGGTCCAAATAGGAATAGTTGACACGGCCAAAGAAGGCGGCCAGTTTGACCCAGGGGTTTTTCCAGGAGCCAATGCCCGCCCGTCCGTCGGGTAAGTAGGTTCCTGTACCCATATCGTTTTCCCCGATGCCGTCTACAGGGAAATTGGAGTTTTCGGCCGAAAACCCCTGCCCATTAAAATCCTGGTAGCTATAGCCCGCTACAGCATTCAAGGAATGATCAGCCCAGCGGTTCGTATAGTTGGCAGTCCATTCAAAGACGCGGTCATTGAACCGGCTGTAATATTGCTTAGCAAACCCGTCCACATTATTCTCCCGCGAAATGCGATGTTGTGCCGATCGGTAATAATTGCCATGTTCGCTGTTGTTCTTAATTCCGATGGTTGCGCTGGTGGTTAAGTGTTCTGTTAGGTTTAATTTTAAAGTCGCGTTTGCCAAAAGATATTTGAATTGCTTTTCATCGCTGCGGAGGCGCGCTTCAGCCACGGGGTTCCAGGTATCATATCCGCCCTCCAGCACGTTGTAGCCACTGACATCATTGGCATCGTAAGGCGTTTCCGTAGGATTCATCACCAAAGCCATGTTAAAAATGTCATTGTTGTTGAGATGTCGCCATTAGAACCAAATGCTTTCACTTGGTTGTAACTTACATTGGTGTTTAACTCCGCAAAACCGTCGAAAAATTTGAATGCACTATTAATCCGTCCACCGATTTCATCCCGTTTAGACGTGATCGCCATTCCTTTGGCATCGCGTTTCGTAAAGGTGGTATAGACATTGGCATTTTCGGAGCCGCCGCTGATGTTGGCGACTTGCCGATGGCTGAATGGATTATTGTTGGTGACCTCATCATACCAATCTGTGCGGTGCCCCAAGTCTTCACCCAGACCATATTCGACAAATTTCTCCGCCGACAGGACCTTGGGACGTTTACGGATCGTTTCGACGAAATATTCGGAGGTAAAATTTACCTGCGCTTGGCCGATCTGAGGCCTTTTGGTCGTAATCAGGATTACACCACCGGAGGCACGCGTGCCATAGATCGCAGCAGCTGAGGCATCCCGCAGCACGTTTATGGATTCAATATCTTCCTTTGCAACGGAGTTGATATCGCCGCCGGGCACACCGTCAATAACTACAAGGGGACCCTGTGAGGCGTTGACCGAATTGACGCCGCGTAATTGCAGGGAGATACCCGCATTGGGGTCGGTTCCATTGGTGGAGATAACGCTGAGGCCCGGTACTTTACCCTGGATGGCCAGCAGGGGAGAGACAGCCCCCGCGACCATGTCTTTCTGCTTGATGCTCGATACGGCACTGGTCAATTCTTTCTTGTCAAGCGAGCCGTAGCCGACAACGACAGCCTCTTCGAGCTGTTGGGTGTCAGATAGCAGTTGTACGTTTACGCTGTTACCACCTGCATAAGGAACTTCCCTGGCGGTGAAGCCAATCATTCGGATCACTAGAATGGCGTTTTTCTCTACATTGGCTAGTGTAAACACGCCATTGGCGTCGGTGGAAGTTCGGATATTACTACCTTTTACGGAGATCGTTGCGCCAACAAGGGGATTGCCCTGCTCGTCCTTTACACTGCCTTTGACTGTAGCCTGGGCTTCCTGCACATAAGGTGCATGGGGTAATGCATAAGCGGCTCCAGCAAAAAGACTGCTGCTGAATAGCAATAATTTAGTAGCCACTTTAAAACTGTTGATTTTAAAATTCATGTGCTAATGTTTATTAAATAATATTGGTTGTTTACGATAGAAAGGCTTGACAGGCTTTTTTTTGTGTATTCAAGGCCAGCTGTCGGTTCCAGATCAAATGGATATGTTCAAATTCAAGATACTGCATATAATTGGTGTGATATGAACACTAAATGTACGGCATTAGCCTTATAGGCGCTATTACTTGAGACAATATGAGGATAATTTGAGACGATTTGTAAGGTTAGTTTATGTCGAAGAAAAGCCTAGCACTCTTTTTTAGATTAGTTTATAGGCTGTCTAATCATAAAAGATAGCCTTGGCAGGCTGATCACAAAAAAAGGCAAGAACGAATTTCGCTCTTGCCTTAAGATCTCCATTAAATTTGAACCCTTATCCGATAAATTAGGAAGCCCCAAATTTTACCAGTTAACTGTTCTATTATCGTCATCTGTCTTATTCCAGGATTCTTGCGGATCTGCAGTTCGAACTGAATCCGGTCCAGAGCCTGCTGCAATTCCTTGTTCTAATTCAACTTCCATTGCCTCCAGGCGCGGGCTTATATAATTTTTCTTTTCTAAATTGTTCATGACATTATTATTTTTTGTTCGTATAATCAGCATTTAGTTACATGCTACCTTTTTTCTGCCACTACCAGCTCCTACCATTGCAGTTTGGCCCTGTACTACCTGCGTAATTTTTACGGTATTGGAGGATGAGCTCCAGGGAACTTTGTTAAATGAACCTGCTGTTAGTACCAAAGGATATAGTTCTCCACCTGAACTTTTGCTACCATACAAGTTTACTGTACCGTCACGGCTGATAACTACCCGAATAATTGGATTAGTCGCTGTACCGGTCATGCTGTAAATTTGTGGAATATTGCTTCCGCCAGCAGTATTGGTTCCTGCGTACTCACTTCCATCTGCAAATCGGATATTTTTAGGTGCTATTGCGATGTTTCCCTCGAATTGGATCTCCTGCGTTGCAAGCTTAGTGCCATTTACTTCCATGTTAAAGGAGTTGTCGAGTTGTACAATATCAAATACGAAACCATAATCGGCACCCGGCGCTGTCAATGTCTGTTCAACAGTTCCGCCACTAGGAATAATAGTGCCATTGACATTCGCTCCATTTCCCGAAGCTGGATAATTCCAGTTTAGGTTTGCGCCACCGGTCACTTCCTCCGTACAAGTTTTGAAGTTTAGGTTCAGGTTGTAACGTTGACCAGGAACGATCTTCAAACCTGCAACAGATACATTACTTTTGGTTTCGCCATCAATAGTTATTGACCCAAAATTAAACAGGCCATTTGTTGCCCCCGGATTGATCAATAGTGTAGGTGCACTGGACACCGTACGCAAGCCTGTCCCAAGCGCGGGGAATACAACATTGGCAGTGGAGGTCGAACCGTTGTAGGTAATCGAACCATCAGCCAATTTCAGATTTGCGCTTGGATGTGTCGGCCCAATAGTCGTCGTACCAAGGTTGGTAATAGCACCTGTCATTTCAGTTGCCATGCTAAGATTGGTGGTCACTTCGCTATATTGATGCTTTAGCACGACGTCAAGATTATTATCACCAGATTGTAACGTTAGATCCTGTTTAAAATACATCAGATCTGCGCTGATATTATCAAGAGTGGCTGTTGTAAGATCTGTCTGAGCTGTCACAGCTGGCACACTAGAAGTGCTATTGACGGAATAAGCTACAAAAGTGTATGCCTGTTCGGCATCTAATTCAATTTCATTGTTATTATCGACCTTGTTTGTATATGTTTTTTCGGTCACATAATCACCAGCGTTGTTATAGACAACAATTTTGTACTTCACATTCTCTCCAAGTGGTGTACGTTCCTCGGTCACAGCAGCACGATTAGCTGTTGACGCCCGCAAAAGGCTACCATTTGTAGCGGACGGCGCTTGAGATAAGGTGGCTTCAAAAGAACTTGATTCTGTCAGAGGCACTGTGACTATTTTGTTGGATGTCGTCGCGCTGCTTCCGTTGTTGGCTTTTAAACTAGTGACAATGGGGTTTTCGACACCCAGAAGATGGATGTTTACCCTGGCTTTCCCCGCCAAAGAGACACTATCCTTACTCTCTTTACACGAGTAAATGCTCATACTGGCGAATGCTGCGAATGACAACATTCCAATTCTACCAATTGTTCTTGATTTTAATGACATTTTTATTTACAGTTGATTTATATGACTTACTTCATTCTTCCCGTAAAATCTTCCAGTAAATAACTGTAGAGGGAAAAATTTTCACAAAAAAACTATAAAGGCTATCGATTACCAATTAACATGGTGGTTTATACCAAATTTTTGCTATGTATTTAAATAAGAATAGCAAATTTTTGCTATATAGAATCCCCGTATATATGGATTTCGTCTAAATAAATTACCTTTGGAAGAATCATTACTTAAAAAGCTAAATGTTTTGAAGAAATATTTTGATAGTGCCATTGTATTGGATGACCATGGGCTTTTTACAGATGCATTTTCTCTACTGCTGGAGAGGTACAATCTTTTCAACTTTGTCAAAGCCTGTAACGATCCCAATGAATTCTTTGCCTTTTTAAATTCGTTTGGACGCAAAGGCGTTGTTATATTTTTGGATTATTATCTTGGCGAGGACAATGGATTATCCTTAATCTCAGAAATTAACAGGATCAATAAAAATGCAAAGATTGTTTTTCTAACAAGTGCCTTATCTCCATTTCTAATTCAGACGCTGAAAAGATACAATCCAGCGGGCATTTTGAGTAAATCCTGTTCTGTGGATACATTAAAACAATGTGTTGAAGACGTGACTTCGGAAAAATCATTCTTGGATCCGCTTTTCCAACATATGCTCAATACACAACAGTCTCTTCAGGTAAAATTCACGGCAAGGGAGATCGAACTTTTGAAATATTTTGCTAAGGGTGAAACAATCGCGGCAACGGCAGAGAAAATGTTTTTAAGCCCCCATACTGTTATTGCACATCGGAGAAAGATGATGGCTAAAGCAGAGTGCCAGTCGATAACGCATCTATTGACTTTTGCGAAAGAAAATGGTCTTTTATAGTCTCACTTATACCTATCAATTATTTGCGGAACAATTCGAAACTAAAGATGGATCCCTCATCTTCAACGCTCTGTATGCGAAGCTCGCTGTGGTAAAGTGCCAAATAATACATACAGAGCTGTAATCCCAAGCCAAAGCCTTTTTCATCGTTCGTTCCATTCAGTGAAATAGGCTGTGCATCCGAATAGATCTGATCGCGTACATTTTTAGCTAAGCCGTCCCCCGTATCAATGATGGAAAAGATGACGCCGTTGTCTATGGTATTTGCTTTAGCCTCCATGCTAATCTTCCCTCCTGGACGACTAAATTTAATCGCATTGTCCACCAAGTTACGCACAATAATTTTGACCACTTCCGGATCGGCGGCTATTGAAAGTTGGGGATCACAATTAATAACTGCTGTAAGCTGTTTTTCTACTAGCCTCCTTTCCTGAAGTCTTACAATCTCTTCAAAGAGCTCTCTGATATTAAAATTAGCTATTGAAAGATCAAAACTATGTAAATGTTGACTTGCCCATCGCAGCAGATTTTCAATATGAATAGTCAGCGTATCGATCTCATCATAACATGAGGACAATAATTCCCATGTCTGTCCCTCTGAAATAATTCCATCTTTGAATGGCTTAAGTATATAATGTAAACTATTTATCGGTGATCGGATATCATGGGCGATAATCGAAATCAGCGACTTTTTAAACTTGTCAGACTCTTCCAGCAAGATAATCTGTTCTTCGATAAATGCATTGGTATTCTTGAGTATTTTATTGTTTTTTCGAGTCTGTCTAATATTTCTTAGCAGAAGGAGGCCGATAACTGACATGGATACGATAAGAACTAGCGCGATAGCCAAGATATAGTTTCGCCGCCATACTTTGGCCGTATAGACAACTTCCATATCACTTTGTTGTTTTTTAAATCTAAATTCTTCTTCCTGCCGTACCAATTGCTCTTTGTTATCTTTGCTATACAATGAATCGGACGCAGTTTTATATATCTTATAGAATGCTAGTGATTGGCTGAAATTCTTTTTCCTTTCAAAAATCTCACTCAATTTTTTTGCTGAACTTTGCAAATAATATAATTGTCCATTCAATTGTGCTAGGTGGTAGCACTCCGCTGCGTATCGGGCGGCGGATGTTGTATCTCCTGTTTCTAGATACGCTTCTGAAAAATTGTCCAATAAGCGTAAGTATTCAGTTTTTTCTCCCGTTGACTCAAGAGTTTTCTTAGCTTCAAGGAAGTAATACTGCGCATTTTTCCAATCCTTCGTTTCGAGGAATAGCGCTCCTAATGATTGTTGCGCATTTCCTATGGCTTTATAATTTTTTTGTGTTTCAGCCAGTTTTAGGGATTGTAGATAACATTCTTTTGCTTTCTTAAAATTTTTCTTTTTGAGGAATATATGGCCAATATTGCCCAGTATAAATGTGGACCTCGAGGTATCGCCGAGTTTCTCATATTGCTGTTGGCTTCGCGTATAATAGGAGATTGCACTATCCACCATTTGCTGATAATGGTACACCATGCCAATATTGTGAGTTGCGTGAGCTTTGACCAGGGGCAAATTATATTTTTCAGCTGCATCTATAGCTTTATTAAGCTCGGTAAGTGCATTTTTATGTTTTCCTAGGGCAATATAAGGCATGGCTAAATTGCTGTGGATCTTGGCCTCCCTTTCCATGTCTCCAGCGTCCAAAGCTATTTTTGCAGATTTATTGTAATACTCAATAGACGCGTTGTAGTTGCCTTTTTCATAATATCCCATACCAAGATTCCGCAAAGCATCGATTTTACCTGCAGTGTATGCCAAACTATCAGAACTTTTCAAAATTCGTTTGCTTAGTAAGATCATTGAATCTGGAAGGCTTGACCAAAGGGCATTTGCTTGCACATTCATTTTATTGATCACAGTGGTGTCTATGTCAAAACTAGTTTTAATCTTTTTTGTGCCTGAATTAGAGCAAGAAACAGTATAGGTCAAGTTAAACAATATTACTATTGCAGAGACCCAATTGAAGCATTGACTTTTCATTGGATAAATAGGGCGTTTTCTGTAAAGGTAAGATTCTTAATTTGATATTGCCCCGCCACGCAGCAAAAAATCACCGCTGTTTAGCATTGAGATGCCGTTATAAACTGTTAGTTTTAAAATTTACGTGCCCAGGAATATTTAAGGCATGATTTATCAAAACTAAACAAGTTCAGAACACTTCAGGTTGTTCTGAACTTGTTTAAATTTTAATAACGCGTTTGTAAGCACTTTAATGGCAGGCCACGGGCTCTGGGTAATCAGCTTTAGCCATTCCCTTCAGCAATTGGCCACAATGGCGCATCGACGCTGCGTAAGGATTTTCAATCGCCTTGTCGTAACTTAACCAATAGCCTTTTTCCATCGGACAGTACTGTAGGTAAACGGCCTCATCTGTACATTTCATCGTTTCCATAATGGTAAATAGGGATTGTGTGACAGCAGAAAAGGATAGCTTCATCGCATTCATATCCTGTGCAGATTTTAAGCTGGCAGCATCAGTCTTCATGGTCTGACTCACCTTCTTTAGGCGCATCATGTCATCGAGCTGTAGACCCTTTAACCGGAAGTTCTGAATTTCCTTTTCGAACTGAACCACATGTTCCGTACTGCCGACAAAGTTTTCGTCCATGATGTCTTTTTTTACTTCCATATAGGCTTTAAACAATCGGTCGCGTTGTTGTTGGGCAACATCCTGCCCATGGCTTGATTGACAGGAAATCATCAGGAAACAGATCAAGCATATTATATAAATTCCTTTTAAGTTATTTTTCATTAGTCTTTGTTTATTTGATTTTGAATACGTTTAATTTCGAGGAGCATAAGATCTAAATGCTGTTTATTAAGGGAGTCTACCTGTTTTGTGGATAGTTGATCGATTGCTGGAACTAAAGCACTCAGGTAATTTCTGACAAAGAGCTGTACGTCGCTACGCTGTGCCTGTGAAATGATATCTGATCCTTGTGCAATTTTGGGATTGATGATCTGATTTACCTTTTCCAGAAAAAAGCGTTGTTGTCCACGTTTGAAAACATTGACGCGAGGGTCACCACCCGGCAGGGTCCATACAGCTCGTCCAATATCATTCAAATATTCGTCAAGTCTGTAGGGATTTTCATTCGTCAGGGATTTCATATAGACATTATAGAGCATTCCCGGGCTCATCAACATATTCAGCATCTGTTCCTGTTGATCGGTGATTTCCTTATTTGCATCTTTTCCGATCAGCTCCTGAATGTTCGTTGGATACAACCACAGGGGCGGCGTTAATACTTGATCATTTACATACTGCATCGCAGCTTTGACCTTTTCCCTCGGAACAGCCGCATAGACAGTACCTCGTTGACCCCGTACCTTTTTTGTAATCTCCTGACTGCCGATATTTTTCAAGACATGGTAAAGATAACGGTCGAACTGTGCGCGCACCGCTTTATGCATATCCTTTAGATTACTGTAATCATCTCCAGTTTCGGCAGTCCATGCTATTAAATTGAAAACGACCCTTTTCAGATTTTTGATACCATAGCTACTGGCCAACATCGAGTCATCACCGAGATCTTCCTTCTGACTGCGTGGATCCTCTTCGTTTCCTTCACCGCCAAACCACAACTTGGGGTTCGCCGTCAGGCTGTCCGTCACTTGTTTCGATAGATAAACTCGTTCGTCTTCGTCATTTGAAAATTGTGGAGGATACTGATAGCCCCATTGAATGGCCCATTTATCGTAGCTGCCGATGCGTGGATATATTCCCGCTAGCCCCACTTGGTCTTCGGGCTGCGCTACATAATTGAAACGTGCATAATCCATAATGGATACCGTATGGCCATTTTTTTCGACCCATTTCTTGTCGCGTAATCTCTCTACCGGAGTTTGGCTACTGGCCCCCATATTGTGACGAAGACCCAGGCTATGTCCCACTTCGTGCGACGAAACAAACCGTATTAATTGCCCCATCACTTCGTCATCCAATTGCATTTTTTGTGCAGCCTTATTTAGCGGTCCCACTTGCACCATAAACCATTGTTGAACGAGTTTCATAACATTATGATACCAGCCGACATGTGCTTCAATAATCTCGCCGCTTCTGGGGTCTGAAATACGGGGGCCATAGGCATTTGCTTTTTCAGACGCAAAATAACGGATCACGGAGAACCGGGCATCCTCCAGGCTCATCGTAGAATCCTGCTCGGGCCATTCTTTGCCCACAATGGCGTTTTTAAATCCAGCTTGTTCAAATGCCTTATTCCAGTCATTGATTCCAGCAATCAAATAGGGACGCCATTTTTTTGGCGTTGCGGGATCGATATAATAGACAATCTGTTTTTGAGGCTCTACCAGCTCACCTTTCAAATAGCGTTTTACATCTTTCGGTTTGGGTTCAAGGCGATAGCGCTGTATAAAATTCAGCGATTTGGACCGTTGGTCTTTATCCGTGAATAGGATGTACTTGTTTGCAAAATAGCCAACGCGTTCATCGAAAATCCTTTTTTTCATCGGTACCTTGGGTAGCAGGACCATGGAGGTATTGGTGGTAAAAGTCATTGCACCTGTCAAGCTTGCTGCGGGAGTACCCGATGTTGATGAATATGTTTTTGTCGTTTTTACTTCCAGATTGATCGGAAACACCTTCATATCCGTAATGAAAGACCGGTCGTCCGCCAACGATGAAAGCTTATTTTCGCTTTTTATCTTGCTGTCAAAGGAAAGTGCGGCATTGTCTTTCCGAAAAAGATCTGTCACCTCTACCAAATAACTGTTGCCTCCTGCTTGTAGTCCTTTGATATCCAAAATAGCGATAATCGGATCCTCCTGTGATTGCATTAACGCTGTACGAATGGCATCGTTTTCCGGAGCATCTTGTTTATAAATTGCTGTCCGCAGCTGTATCCGGTCACCAAGACCTTTTTCAAAGTAGAGTGTCTGCTCATTTAGCTTTTCTCCTCCGTACATCGAAAATCCCTGTGGGGCTGAAACCAAGCGGGTTACGGTGAGGAAATACCTATTCAATAAACTGTCAGGTATCTCCAGGTACCATTTTTTTTCAGACTCTATGACATTGAAAACGCCTGATCGAGCAATTTTTTTCTTATTTAAAATCTTGCTGTAAGCCTCATTTAGATCATTTTTTGATTTTACGGTATCTGTCTTGCTTATGCTTTGCTGGGCTTGAACCATAGCGCCAGATAAAAGCAGGGCAAGGGTACTATAGATAATTTTGTTTTTCATGTGTAATGTTATAGCATATATTAAAAGGGGACTGTTTCATCTGTATTTAACCGCAAGTTTGGATTTAACTTCATGGCATCCAATGGAAACGGAATGATGTACATTCTCGAGTTTGGTGCTAAGGTATAGGTTTTTTGTTCCACGGTTTTATTGACGATCGGGAATACACGCACAAGCGTTTTGGCATAGTCGGGTTCGAGATTTAAGCGTTTCAAATCGAAAAAACGATGGTATCCAATGGGTAATTCCCGACGCCGTTCGTTTATTACTAGGTTCATCACTTCTTTTCGGGTGGTTGGAACCGCCAATATTGCTTTGTCGCCTTCGATCCGGGTTTTACGCAAGGCATTTAACATGTTAATCGCCTTCGCAAATTGATCCTGACGGGCATAACATTCGGCCAGCATCAGATAAATCTCCGGTGTTTTCAGTCCTACTGTGGGGAAGAAAAATGCCGTGTATTTCACGTTGTAGTAACTTGCTCCAGCGCCAATATCCAGAAAACTGGCATTTGAGGTCGTATAGAATAGACTAAAACGCTTGTCTTCCTTATCAAACATGCTGGTCAATTCTGGGCTTAAGATATAGCTGTAACCAAAGTTCATCTCTGTATAGCCGTTGACATACATGTAGCTTAATACTTCTGGATTATTTTCAGCGATTATAGGCGTTTTGCTGGGGCCGCCTAACTTTTCATATTGGACCAGGTCAATTAACTGTCCATTCAGCTGCATGGCTTTTTCGGCAGCGGCTTGCGCTTCTGTAATTTCTCTTTTGAAGAGATGTACCTTTGCCTTCAGGGCATATGCAAAGGCCAAGGATGGATGATAAGGATTGGTCGGCTTTTCCTGCAAATAGGGTAAGGCATCTTCGATATCCTTTTGGATAAAATCGTATACCTGCTGTACCGTTGATTTTGCTGGCTTCGCTTCCAGATCATATTTATCCATGATACAAACACCGCCGTCCTGTGCTGCTGTACTGGCATCATAAGCTTTTGCATAGACATTGATCAGATGGAAATAATCAAATGCCCGAAACATCTTGGCTTCCGCCTTGGCGAGGGTCTTTAATTTACTATCTCCTGTACTTTCATCAGCCAAGGAAATAATCATATTCCACTGTGCAATGTATTTATAGCACTGATTGTAAAAGTTCGATGCGGTGATACGGCTTACCCGATCCTCCTGTTCCTGAAACAAAAAGTTGATGGTGTTAATATTCGGTGTCAAACCGATTACATTGGATTCTTTGAGGTACTGATCATCGACCAGATACTGAAAGTTATTGATGGGATACCCTCTATTTGGATAGGCCACCAAATCGTAATAATCTTGTGCCGTACGGACCAATTGAGAGCCCTTTGGTGTGATATCAAGGTATTTATCGCAGGCGGAAAAGAGCATTATAGTCGCAAACGCCGTTGCTAAAGTTTTCAAAGTCATTGTAGATTCCGGTTAAAATGTTAATGAAAGTCCCATAAGGAATGTTTTTGCCAAGGGTAGGTTACGTGTTCCACTATTGAGCGAATAGGCTTCTGGATCGATGTCGTCTCCAGCGGCGCTCCAAGTCCATAGATTGTTCATCTGTAAGGTTAATTTGACATTCTGCATCCCTGCTTTCTGCGCTAATTGCTTTGGTAATTGATAACCTACGGCGACATTTCGTAGCTTAATATAGTCCGCTGCAGCAATCTGCTGATCACTATAGCGCCATAAGGTCGATAAGGTCCCCGCATAGGTACGCAGGTTGTCAGGATAATCGACCAGCAATCTTGGATAATCGTTATCGGCACCTGTTGTCCATCGATTGACCAAACCCGCGTTAGTCAGCTCATCACTACCCAGGTCTATAGCATCTTTACGCAATTTGTGGCCACCAGAAAAAACAAACATGGCCGAAAGATCGAATGCTTTATAGCGTAGGCGCTGATTGATAGATCCCGTATATTTTGGAAACAGTGTCCCCATATTGACCAGTGCATCCGGAGAGGTGATATCTTTAATGGTTGTCGGCGTTCCGCTCGCATCGAAAACGACATTTGATGCACCATTTTGATCTAAGAAATAGGGGTAACCATTCTCCATGCCAGCATAGCGATAAGCCATAATGGAGTTGTAGCTGCTTCCTTCAAAAAAGTAGTCGCTTGGTGATCCGACATAAGATTGTGCGGTAGCAGTTAAGCCATTCACTTTCTCCACCTTATTCTTGTTGAAGGAAAATACCAGCTGCGTACTCGCTGTAAAATCTTTCTTTTTCAGCCACACGCCGTTGATATTAAACTCAATCCCTTTATTGCGTAATGCGCCATTGTTGATCACGCGTGAACTGGCGCCCACGGTAGGGTCGAGAATAGCATTGATCAATAGATCCGAACTATACCGATTATAGGCATCGATCGTAGCCGAAAGGCGGTTGTCCAACATCGAGATATCTAACCCTAGGTTTGTCGTTGTTGTTTTTTCCCAGCGCAGCATCGGGTTTGGTAAAGATTTTTGCTCCAGATACTGCAGGTAGGGGAAAAGCTTATCTGACTTCCAGGTGGCCGTACCATAACTGGAACTTTCTTGGTCCACATTCCCGGTAATACCGTAAGTTGCCCGGAGTTTGAGGGAATTTAACCATTCTTTATTTTTCATAAAGTCTTCGTTGCTGACATTCCAGCCTGCGCCTACAGACCATAAAGGGCGGTATTTAAATTTAGGATCTACGCCAAAGAGATCGGCTTGATCGACCCGTATGCTTCCAGTTAGGTTAAATCTATTATTATAGGTGTAGCCCGCATTGGCATAAAGGGAGGTATAGCGGTGTAGTGTTTCTTTTTGTGCCCCACCATTCAAATCACCCAATCGGGTATTGCCACCATATATATAACTTGTTATACCTGATTTACTCAATGTCGCCCAGTCAATGGTGGTCGAGGTCAATGTTACGGGGTTATATCCTACGAGCAATTGTTGAATAGGGCGTGGTACATGCGACTGGCGCATCTCGAACCCGGCTAAGGCTGTCAGCTGATGCTCACCATATTGCCCAAAAGTATTGTCATAATTAAACTGATTTCGGAAAGTATAGCTATACCGTTTGGCCTCGTATTGATAGTAACGGCCTCCAGCCGGCAGATTCTTCGTATAAATTCCTGTCGCATCATTGTAGCTGACCATGGCGTTTGAAGCAACACGCATCATGTAGCTGTCTTCGTCGTAGAAACTTTCACGGGCTGCTTGCCCCAATTCATAGGAAAACTGGGTTTGAAAAGAGAGTCCCTTATAGATATTGGCCCGTAGAGAGGTAAATGCGCGAAGGCTTAAACTCTTGTTGCTCTCTATTCCTTCGCCTAATGCCTCAAGCACATTAAAGGCTGTACTTTTTAAATTTCCGTTTGCAGCAATCTGTTCTGCAGTCTCGCCGTTAATGGCTGATCCCGGGCCTACCGAACTTGCCAAATCAACATACGGCGTATAGACTAAGTTGCCATTGTCATCTTTGATCCGAGCGTAACGCGGCTGTAAGAACAAATTATTGTAAATACCGTCCGTTTGTTTATTGACGGTATAGGCACCGTTCATTCCTACCGTTGCAGACAACCATTTGGTCAAATTAAACCCCGACTTCAAATACAGATTGAATTTCTCGTTTTTATTGTTGATCACCTGTCCCTTCCCTTTATCATAATTAAAGGAAACAAAGGTGTTGCTCTTCGTTGAATTCTGTGAAATGCTTGCATTATACCGTTGGCGTGTTTCATTTTGCCAGACATTGTCGGTAAACTCCTTGATGTAATCGTTGCTGCGCCATGTATTGATGGTTGCATCCCGTTCTTGCTGGTCAATTTCGCCGATAGATTCTTTCCGGAATAAATCGTAAAGGGGTGAATAATATTTTAAACTGCCACTGCCCAGATTTCCATAGTGATTAAATAGCGATGCTGTGTTGGCATAACGTGACAACTCCTTCTTATAAACATCGGTCTCATAATCGATCAGATCGGATGTACTTGCATAGTGCATTTTGGCGACATCCGGTTTCTGCGTGATGAATTGATCGACATTAAAATTAACGGAAACACCTTGTCCCTTGCCTTTTTTTGTCGTCACTACGATAACTCCATTGGCAGCGCGGGCACCGTAAATAGAGGCTGCAGTGGCGTCCTTTAAAACGGTAACGGATTCTACATCATAGGGATTAATATCATTTAATGTGAATTCAGTAGGCAAATCATCCACGACGATAAGCGGATTGGTGGTCACCTCACTGGAATAGGTGCCAATGCCCCGAAGTATGGGACTGTCTGCACTGGAGCGCGTTGGATTTTTGATATAGGTCAATCCAGCGACCTGCCCTTCTAGCGCAGAAGTTAAATCGACGTTAATCTGTTTGTTCAATTGATCATTGTTGATCATGGAATAGGCTCCAGGACTACGTTCTTTGCTGATTCGTTGGTAACCTGTTATCATAATTTCGTTGAGCATAGATTCCTTTGCACTCAACATCACCCGAACAGGCCTTATGACTTGTTCGGGGCTGAAACGCATGACTTTTTCATTAAAGGAGACATGCCTAAATGACAATTGGATCTCCGGGCTTGTCACGTACAGTTCGAAGTCGCCCTCTCCAGAACTCATCGTTTGACTATTGTCCTGTATATTATGAATCGAGACACCGGGAATTGTATTGCCCAGGCTGTCGATTACTTTTCCCCGGACCAGCTGACTATTGTTTGATAGGGTTTTACGATAGAGAATAATCCGTTTATTTTCTAAACGGTAAGTGAAGGGCTGATCCTTAAATAAAATGGACAAGGCATCTTCAACGCTTGATAGTTTGAGGTTAACACTGATGGGGCGGGCGGCTTTTAATAGATTGCCGTCGAACACAAATTCATAGCCATAGTGATCCGATATGCTCGTAATCACCTCTTTGACATCGGCATTTTTAAAATTTAACTGTACCTGCTGGGCATGTAGTTCGTAGGGGTCAATCATGCTCATCAAGGCAATTCCAGCGACCAAACTCAAGTATTTCCGCAAAAATACCGGTCGCTTTTGGGTTAGATAGGACATGGTAGATGAAGGTTAATGTACTATTTAGTTGTTATTTTTTATACGTAGTTTTTAATATGATTTTTTTATTGTTCAATTGAAAGTCCAGGCCGCTTGCTTCATTTAAGAGGTGCAGCATTTCCTGTAATGGGATATTTTTTCGGACCTTCATATAGATTGATTGATCCGTAGGCAGCGCGATGGTATCGACATCGACGCCATACCATCTGGACAAATCAGACAAAATCACACGGAGCGACTGGTCCCGATAGTCAAAGTAGCCAACCGTCCAGGCGACAGCTTGCTTTGGCGTTAAATGTTCAATATGTATTCCTTTTTGATCGGTTACAGCTGTTTCCCCTGGGCGAAGTATCATCCTTTCAGCTGTGCCCGATTTGCTTAAAGCGATCCGTCCGGATAGCAGGGATGTTGTAACAAGTCCGTCGCTTGCGTAATTTCGCACGTTAAAGACCGTTCCCAGCACTTCAACTTTTGTGGTACCAGCAGTTACGGTAAAAGGCCTCCGCGCATCATGAGCAACCTCAAAGTATCCTTCTCCTTCTAAGGAAACCTCTCTTCTGGCTACATCAAATGGAATCTGAAACCGTAGGGTAGATGCAGCATTCATGGTAATCTTGGTCCCATCTTCCAAAACAAGCCTAAAGTCCGAATTGGGTGTATAGATCGTTTGCAAGCTTGGATTTTTCCCTATCGCCATTACTTTTACAGTTTGACTGTCGATACGGGAAAATGCAATGTCTCCTATTTGCCATACAGAATCTGTCTTTGGCAAAATGGCAATTTCCTTTCCAGACTTATCTTTAACATATAAAGTGGGTGCTGAAGGAGCAGTGACATCGCTAGGTTTTGGACCTTGTCCCAAATAAAACCAAGTCGCCAATCCAGCGACAAGTAGGATGGAGGCGGCGGCCCACCATTGTTGTTGCCGTCTTAAACGAATAGATTTTTTCTTCGATTCGTTTATTTTATCTTCCAACCGTCCTTTAATTATTTCGATATGCGAAGCAAAGGGCTGTTCGATTTGATCTTCCTCAAAATCATTCGATGCCAGCGAAGCAAGAGCTTCCAGCTCCTCGTCGCTTGCTTGATCGAAATAGTGTAGCAACCTATCGAGATCAACGCGATGGATACTTCCATTTAAATAGCTCTTGTAAATATTTTCTATTTTTTTTGCCATATCTATAAGTTAATACGCAACTTATTAGCAAAAACACTATCGTAATCTTGATTTTTTTAAAAAAAATAGAATGTAACAAGAATTAACAAAATCTCATCATAATGGTCCTGTACAAATTGGCGAATATGTTGATTGGATTTGACCATCGCATTGCTTACAGTGGATACAGAAATATTCAATTTTTGGGCAACTTCTTCGTAGCTTTTCTGCTCTAATTTACATAAGACAAATATTTCTTTTCTACGCTCGCTTAAGGTATTGAGTGCTCTTTCTAATAATTCGGCTTGTTTTTCATGCATATCGCTTTCTGTTTCCATGATGTAGAGCTGCTCGAAATGTTGATATAAATTTTCTTGCATTGCGGTTTCTTTTGCTAATTTTCTATACCAAGAAATAACATCATTTTTAGCTATGGTAAAAATCCAGGACTTAAAGCTCCGATTGGGATCTATGGTGGACCTTTTTTGCCAGACTTTTAGGAATACATCTTGCACGATCTCTTCGCTGACCTGTCTATCTTTAACCATTCGAAAGATAGTGGAAAATAAGGCGTGGCTATACTGGTCATATAAAGCAAAAAAAGCGTGTTCGTCTCCATGGGAAAGCGCAATCAATAGCTTATTATTTGCAGTGATGTCCATCGTAAACTTTTCAAAAGGGCAGATAGTATGCTGTTTAAGCACCTAACAAGTGGACAAATTTACAAATTTTCAACTTAATATTGACGCCAATAATTTCAAGTGAACATATTCTATTCATTTTAATGTTTTAGGTACCAATGGCTTTGCATCAAGTCGGATTGATCGTTGGGATTGACTGGCGAAGCAGAATAGAATATATAAAAAAGGGGTACCAGCAGAGCTGCGGTACCCCAAATTATAAAGGGATAAAAGGGACAAATTTAGTTTTGATGTTTGATGCTAATGTTTAAATAGCGGTTATTGTCAAAGCCGCTCAGTGCATTGACGATCACGACGCCATACTTTTCTTCCGCTGTCTTAAAGTAGAACATGCTGCCAACTTTGAGGTCATTTAAAGTAAGATTGGTCGTTTTGCGCGAAATAGCGTTGGACTGGATCACTGCTCCGGATGTTAAGGTGTTTAGAAATGTTGTGGCCTGATTGGTCTGTATGCTTGAAAAATAAGTGGCACGACCTTTTCCGGCTAGATCCGTAAAGTCAAAAGCGTTAAAAGGAATCGGATTGGCTTGCAGCGAATAGATATTATAGGAATAGGTAATTGCACCATTGGCCTCTACCTTATAGGTTCGGTACATCCCCAAATCGATTTTTTCAGGATGCGCTTTGGCTTCAGCATAGGTATAGGTTTTACCTTCCATCAGGTCAATAAAGCAAGCGCTGCTTTGCGCAGCACTATCCGGCATATACAGCACGCGATTGTTCAGATGCACGTAATCCGATACGACATTATAGGTGACAGAAGTATATCCATCGCCCATAAATACGCCTTCGCTGTCGACGGCCATAATCCGAAAAGTGGAAAGACCTACCTTATCGGCCTTTATTTTATAGACATAGCGGAAGCTTCTTTTTTCCCCTTCTGCCAATGGGATTTTGAGTGCTGCCGCCCCGGCGCCATTGTAGAAGATCCATACTTGATGCATATCTTTGGATGCCGAACTGATTGTAAAATCTACATAGATGGAGTCGCCGACTGCAACATCCTTATAAGTTCCAATATTAAATTCATTCTCCTGGTGTAGCGTCACTTTTACATCCTCAAAAAGGTTGAAAATATTGTCGCCTTCCCGTTTACAGGAAAATAATAGACCGAAGAGGAGAAGAAGCAAAAAATATTTTTTCATAATTAGTCGTTTAATGGATCAAATGTACCCCCTTCATAGCCGATTGTTTGTTCCAGCAATGGCGAAGAGTTCATAAAGGTGTTGGGTAGTGGATAGAAATAGTAATAATCGCGGAAAGCAAAAGCACCATTAGCACTTTCTGCGCGTAGGTTGTAGGGATACTTGAAATAATTCAATACCGTATCTCTATTGTTCATGTCTAAGCTTTCGCGGTGCATAATGCCGGCAGCATTCTTTGATTCCAATATTTTCTTTAAGGCATCGGATTTTGTTTCGAATAGATACGTCTGGATCGTTCCCTCCAGGGTATGCATGCGACGCGTCCGGCGGAGATCGTGATAGCGCTTCCCTTCGAAGGCAAATTCGATCTGTCTTTCGTTGAGGATCAGGTCGCGCATTTGCTCCTTGTTGGATGCCAGTGCTAATCCGTAGTCATAGGCTCCCTGTTCAATACCGGCGCGCTTGCGGATGCTGCGGACAAGCTCCTTGGCGAAAGACAAGTTGCCGGTTTCATTTGCCGATTCGGCATAGTCCATTATGACTTCGGCAAAACGGATTTCAATCCAGTCCATACCGTTACCGCCCAAATCATTGGCCACCGCTACAGCAGATTTCGAGAGGGCGGGATTGACAAATTTTTTGCAATAGAATGACTTAATGGATGTTTCATTGGTGGCATTGGTATAATTCCATTGTTTACGTCCTTCGATTCCACTTAAAGGCCATACAGCTCCATTGTATACAATGGTATTTGCGAAACGGGGATCTCTATTTTTCCAGAATAAAGCGGCATCATAGTTGGTATTGTTACCATCTGCCAGGGTCCCATCTTTCATGCGGTAGGCATCCAGCAATTTGGTGGTGGCCACATAATAATCCTGCGGGGAACCCCCTTCTGACGCGGGTCTGGAATATTGCTCGACGCGGGTATAGCGCTTTTCAGAAATAGAAGAATAGGATCGCAGCACGACAGCTTCGGTGTTGGCTGTACCTTCTTTTAGAAAGATTTCGCTATAGTTGGGGATTAATGCCCGGCCTGCGGCTTGACAGATATCATAGGCTTCTTTGCTAGCTTGGAATGCTGTCTGCCAGCGTTGGGCTTCATAAGGATGTGCCGCATTGTCCGTTGGATTAAACTGTGGGCTGGCCCAATATAGCAGGGCTTTGGCTTTTAAGGAGGCCGCGGCGGCTTTGTTGATTTTGCCCCGTCCTGTCGCATCGTCCCAGCTTACACCATCTAAATTAACCATTGCAGAATCAAGGTCGCTAACGATCTGTGTAAAGCAGGCTTTGGCAGATGCCCGCCCGCTTAATTCCAGCTTATCAGGATTTTGAGGTTCAAGCACAAGGGGTACGCCACCGTAAAGTCTGGTGAGCTCAAAATATACCATCGCACGTAGGGCATAAAATTGGCCTAAAAATTTCTTTTTTGATTCAGTAGATAGGGTTCCCGTCGGAATATAAGCGATGGCATTGTTGCAGCGGGCAATGTCAAAGTAACGGTTGTCACCGACATTGGTTCCCTGATATTTGGTGGCGATGTATTTGACGTCGTTGAGGCCGATTTCGCCACTTAAGCCCAATACTTTTTTACTGGGGCTGTTGGTGCCCGAGAAGTAATTTTCGTCACTGGCATAGTGCATTTGCATATCGTTGGTCGTGATCTCATGCGGATGGCCAGGCATAATCATGCTATAGGTGCCGGCCAGATAGTATTCTATGGCACCTTCGTTGTCCCATATACGGGCATCCAGGCCGCCATGGTCTACCAGTTCAAAAAAATCGTCTTTACAGCTCTGGGTTATTAGGGCTGTGCTTGATGCCATTAATAAGGCTATGATATAGGAAAAATGTCTTTTCATGTGCTGTGCGATTAGATTCCAAAGTTTAAACCAAAGGAAATGGTACGGATTGTTGGATAATTATACAAAGAGGACGAATAAGGATCACGGTGTTTAAACGGAGCGACAATCGTCCATAAATTATTGCCAGCTAGCATTAGCTTGAGCGATCGTACATTAATTCGATCCGTAAAGGTTTTGGGCACGCTCCAGTTGAAGACCATATTGTTGATGCGTATGGTGGTACCATCTTTGGCCCAAAAGGTAGAGTTCCATTTTCTCATCATTGCAGCATCATCATAACGAGGAAATTTCCCGTTCGGATTTTCCAATGACCAATGGTCTTCCCAGAAATCGGGCACGTTGACGGTCTCTGTGGGCGCTGTCATGGCCTGTGACTCGTAGAATGCTTTGCCGCCGAATACCGCCCTGAAATTGGTGTTTAAGGAGAACGATTTATAGGCCAATCCGACCGTGATTCCCGTTGAAAAAACCGGCGCGGTATTATCAAACATGGTTGTTAGATCCTTTTCTGTGATTTTGCCGTCCCCGTTGGTGTCTTCATAGACGGTCCAGCCGACCTGTGGCACCTTGCCATCGATGGTATAGTTGGGATTCTTGGCGAGGAAATTATCGACATCTTGTTGCGTACGCAACATATCGACATAGATCAGGCCATAATTTCCGCTATTGTATTTACGGGAATCCGTTCCCATTTCTACCTTCCAGTCGGGATAGGAGAAATCATAGAGTTGGAATTTGTTAAAGTACATTTGGGTCGTATAGCTTGCCGAATAGCCAAAGTTCATGTTGGTAGAAAGTTTTAGCCCATTGGAAAAGGTATTTTGGTAACCCAGGGAAAATTCGGTACCCCAGCCTTTTCGCTTCTGGTAGTTGACCACCGGAGCCTTAAACCCCGCATACATCGGGAAGTTTTCGTCGTTGCCTTTGTCAAATACATCGTACGAATCGCGGAAATAGTATTCAAATCCAAAACTGAGCTTATTGTCAAACCAGCGTGATTCTACACCAAAGTTAAAGGTACGGTGTTTCTCCCAGGAGATGTCTGGGTTGGCAATAATGGTGGGGTTGAGGGATGCAACAGGAGTTTCGCCGTACAGGTAGCCCGTATTGACCAGGTCGACACTAAAGCGATCTTGCCAAAGGCGTGCTGAAACGCGGTCTTCCCCGACGAGTCCATAGTTGGCCCGGAGTTTTAGGTAGCTGATATAATTGAGGTCTTTGAAGAAATTTTCATCACTGACGACCCAGCCTGTCGCCACTGTTGGGAATACCCCCCAGATATTGCCTTTCGCAAAATTGGAAGAGGCATCGACGCGGGTAATAACTTCCAGGAGATACTTTTTCTTATAGTCGTAGTTTAAGCGGCTGAAGAAGGAGCGTTTAACCGATTCCATGATGCTGCGCCCACCGTTGGTAAACGAGGACTGATCAAACGCCCAGTATTCATCGAGGTTCAGCAATTGTTGGTTGGTCCAATAGACCGCTAAGTTTTCAGCATTGCTGGCTGACTGCTCGGCTCCGGCCATCACATCAAGGTTGTGCTTACCAAAGGTATTGCTGTACTGTAATACGATATTTCCTTGATAGCTATTCCCTTTACCTAACGTAGGGGAGATTTTGGTATTACTTGCTGCCATGCTAGTGACACTGGCAACCTCATTGGTATAGAGCTTATTATTATTGCCCCAGCGCACAAAGTCATAGACATTGTAGGCTGGTTTGTATTCCTGTGCGCTGGAGGAGGTGCCCGAATGCGAGATTTGTAGGCGGGCATTAAATCCTTTTAACGCTTTAGGTGCATAGTTGAGGGAAGCATTGATGCTATAGTTTGAGTTATTTTGTTTTTGATAATAACCCGAATTTATGATCGCCAGGGGATTGGTGCCACTATTGGCGCTGATATTCGAGAAGTTGACCGGCATACCATCGATTTGAATAGGTATCCACTGCGGTGTTGTGATCAGGGTCTGGTAGAAATTTTGATCACGATCGTCCGATAGACTATTTTGGCTGTTGGTCTTTGTATTGTTGACATTAAAAGCCACGTCAGCTTTCAGACCTTCGATGATTTCGGTGTTGAAACCAGATCGAAAAGAATACTTCTGTTGGTTCATACCAGCATAATTGCCATCTTCTTTTTGGTAGCTTCCTCCGGCAAAGAAGGTGATCTTTTCACTTCCGCCAGAGATGGACAGGTTATGACGTTCCATTTTGGAAGATTTCCAGAGTTCATCATACCAGCTTTTATAGGGGTTGGTTTTTAAGTAAGCGAGGTCTTCATCAGAAAAGAAAAGATTGGGTTGTGCATTATTGAGCGCAAAGGTTTCGTTCAATAATTTGGCATGTTGATAAGCCGAAAGCATTTTGGGCTTTACGGTGGCGTCCGAAATACCGAGGTAACCGTTGTAACTCAGCTGTGTCTTTCCGACCTGTCCTCTCTTGGTGGTCACCAAGATAACCCCTTTTGCACCCGAAGCACCGTAGATAGCTGCGGAGGCATCTTTAAGGATCGAAATATTTTCTACCATGGAGGCATCCAGGTTCTCAAAGACATCGGCCGACGAAATAATCCCGTCAATGACATAAAGAGGTTCATTCGTCACACCCTGCAATTTGGCCTGGTCGGAGGCAAAAGCATTTCGGACATTGAGGGTAACTGCTGCGCCAGGCCTACCCGAAGATTCACTTACACCCAATCCGGCTACGCGGTCACGTAAGGCTGCCGCAATGTTGGCTGCAGGGATATCTTGGATCTCCTTGGGGTCAACAGAGGCTACAGCTCCCAGGACTTCACGTCGCTTTTTTGTTCCGTATCCGACAACAACAACCTCGTCGATGCTCGTGTTGGATTCGAGGCGGATTGTTATACTTGTTTTGCCCGTCATGTCGATTTCCTGTACTTTGTAGCCTACATAGCTCACAATGATAACGGGATTGTCGGCCGGGAGATTGATATGGAATACCCCATCTTCTCCCGTCTTAACACCAGCTTTGCTGCCTTTGATCAGGATGGTGGCGCCGTGGACAGGCTTGCCATCTTGATCAAGTACGCGGCCTGTGACACCGGCAAATTTGGTGGAAAGTAAAAGTGGAGCATTCGTTGCGGGCAAAGCAAAAACAGGCGCAGGCGATAGCACAAGCAGCGGGTAAAGAAGCCTGATACTCCGCTTTCGCAAAGATTTTGTAAAAAATTGATAATTCATAAGTTAACTTGTTTATAATAGGTTTTAAAAAGCCGTATGACGGCAGATTAATTGGTTATTGTACAAACCCTAACATAAGCCCATCATCCTCTTTTTTAGAGCGGATGATATAATTGCAAGAATTGTTATGTAACAGGTTTGTTAGGTAATAATAGGGATAAGCTTTTAATCAACTGTCCTGAACTGTTGGCCGAGGAGGTTAAAAAGTTGAGGAGAGATCGATAAATGCCTTAACTGATAGGGTAGGTATGATGTTAGAATGCTATTCGGTGCTAGATTCAATTTTGGTATAATTGCTCATACAGTTGGATGACCTTTTTCTGAAGGTCGATAATTTCCTCCTCACGTTGGCGTAATTTTTTGGTAATTGCGTTTACCTCTTTTGCATAGTCTTTAATTTCATCTGACTCATCTGCTAACAGCTGCACGGTAGGCAAATTAAATAGCTCTGCGATTTGGTTTAATCGAGAGAAATTTATATCTGTTATCCCTATTTCAATTTTAGAAAATGCAGGGATTGATATTTCCAGGCGCTTTGCAACATCTTTTTGGCTCCAGCCTTTTTGGAGTCTCAGTAACTTAATTTTTCCTCCTAATGTTTTCATTTAAAAATTTCTTGGCTGTTAATATACAAAAAATCGTGGAATTGGCTGAAAAACGATTCCCCAAGACCGTTTTAATTATTGCCTGCTGATAGGGCGTTTGCTGATATAAATGATCGCTGTATCTGTTGAAGTCGGATAAGTGCGTTCATTTCCTTTGACTGTCCATTCGAAGCGTGTTCCTTCAGTACCAATATAAAGCCGGCATATTATATGGAACTGCTCAAAAAGATTTCCTAATGGGTTTGTACTATTGCGTGCAAATAATAAGTCTATTGTATTTATTCAAAAATTGGTTTATTACTATGATATAGTAAATTTCAATTACAAATCATTTTATTCGTTGTTGTCTAAATAAATGATTAATTTCATGGAAACCAATAGCTTATTTATGAAGTTCTCATTACTTTCCTTTTTTTATTTCTTCCTTTTATCAATTTCTACAGCACAATCATCAGCTGAAAAACCGATTAAAATTGATCCAAATGACTGGGTAAAGCAAAAGCTGGCGAATGCTAAAGTGAAAAAAAATCTAGTGTCGTATAAAAACAATTTTTTCCAATTTGATACGGTACGTCTAATTGGATTTATCGAAGATTATAGCCCTGCATTAGAATTTACAAGTGGTATTATTTATAGCAGTAATGAGCTGACCCGTGAAGATTATCCGACTACCGTACAGGTTTATCCTGATGGCCGTTTTGAGGCGAGCTATTTGGCCACGCACCCGAAAATTAGCTATATTATTTTTAAAAATAACCGTTTTAAATTTTATATCGAACCGGGGCAGACGCTCGCGTTGCGATTAAGAGTTGCAGCAGATCAAAATTTGGTGTTAATAGGTTTTGAAGGCCCTCTTGCTGCCGAGAATCAGCAGTTCAGCGGCTTTGATTGGAAGAAAAATGTACCTGTGCTTTATCAGAGCACGGAAAGCCATTTGAAAGCGCAACCAATTTCAGCAATAAAGAGGCAAATCTTGACAGCCTGGGATTCGGTGCAAAATGAAGTAAACAGACGGTTAAAGAAATTAGATTTTTCAGCAAAAGTAAAAAATCTGGTCCATACGCAAGTTGCGCTCATGTATGCAGTGCAATTGATGGATCTTCAGATGTATCGAGAGCAATACCTAAGAAATAATCCTACAAATGCCTTTCTAAAAGAACCGCTGCCCGATGATTATTTTAATTTTATAGCTCGCTTAGACCTAAATGATCCGGCTATTTTGGTACAGGATGAATTTTCAACCTTTATCAACCGATTCGAGTATTCGACTTTATTTAGCCGTGATGCCTATTATGATGCCTTAAATAGTCAACGTAAAGGGAGTTTATATTTGGTATTGGATTCGGCAAATCGAAAGTCTAACCCAGCAATAGCTAATACGCTGGTTTCTGAAGTTGCGAAATTGCGCACCTTGCAGTCTGCATTAAATGGTGCGTCTGATACGGCAGGGATAACAAAAACCACAGAACAATTATTGGCCGTGTTAAAAAATAGAGATTTAAGGTATGAAGCGCTCCAACTGGCCGAGCGTGTGAAGAAATCCAAAAACGGCTATTTGCTACCCCATACTGCTGCTGCGACCATTTTTAAAAAGATAACAGATAAGTACCTAGGTAAAGTCGTTGTTGTGGACTTTTGGGCGCAGTGGTGCGGCCCCTGCCGCTCCGGTATTGAATCGTCGCAAGGGAAACGCTTAAAACTCAAAGATAATCCGAATTTGGTGTTTGTTTTTGTAACAGATATCGAGGGAACTCCAGATATGGCGTTTTATGAAGATTATATTGTTAAAAATAGCATGTTTGAATCCTATCGGGTTTCTGCCGATGAATATAGGGCTTTACGTGAATTATTTAAATTTAACGGAATTCCGAGGTATGTACTGATGGATCCTGATGGTAGAATTAGAAGTGATAATTTTCAAATGCATAATCTGACAACTGAACTTCCAAAAAATTATCCACAGCTGTTTACGTATCAAGAGATGCAAGGGATCAACTAATTTGGTCTACAATAATAACATTACTTTTCAAACTAAAATACTAATTAAATTAGTATTTTAGTTTGGGTATTTCCTATCTTTGTGTTGTTAACCAGTTGATAAATAATTATGAGTCCAAAAAGAAGGCGCGTAGATGATCCCTTGTGGAAGTCTATTTTGGAGCAAACATTTTCGCATTTTTTACGATTTATTTTTCATGAGGCAGATGCTGTTTTTGACTTGAGCAGACCCTTTGATTATCTTGACAAAGAATTTGAGCAATTATTTCCTCCGGAAAGTAACAGTAAGGGAATTCGTTATGTCGATAAGCTTGTCAAAGTCTTTTTAAAGGATGGGAGCGAACAGTTTGTGCTGTGCCATGTGGAGATTCAGAGCAGCAAAGGAAATGGTGATTTAGCCGAGCGCATGTTCCGCTATTTCTACCGTATATGGGATCGTTATAAAGTTCCTATTACGGCTATAGCTATTCTGGCCGATGAAAATGGAAGCTATCGGCCGGAGGTATATAGGCAAGAATTTATGGGTACGTCATTGCGCTATGATTTTAACAGTTACAAGATCATGGATCAGGAAGAGTCGGTATTGCGATCAAATGAGAATCCATTTTCTGTGATTGTTCTTACCGCTCTTTTGGCTATTAAGAACAAGAAAATAAGCGACGAAGGTCTGAAAGCGATCAAGCACGATCTTTATGATGAAATGATAAACCGGGAGATGGATAAGGATACGCGACAAGGGTTATATGATTTCCTAACTTACTATGTAAGTTTTGATAACGAGGAAGTTTTGGGTATATTTGAAAAAGAAATAGAAACAAAAATAGGAAGGAGCGATACTATGGGCACTCAAGAATATTTATTAGATAAAGCTGAAAAGAAAGGAATTCAAAAAGGAATTCAGAAAGGTAAGATTGAAGGTAAGCGTGAAGAGGCCATTGCCATTGCAATGGAGTTTAAGAAAATGGGTTTACCTATTGCTGATATTGCTAAAGGCACAGGACTTTCTATCGAAGAAATCGAAAAACTGTAATCAAGTATTTTTTTTACTTTTAAAGTTTATAAATAATTTTGTTTTAAGCCATTTCCGGAAGGGAGTGGCTTTTTATTTAGGGTACTGAGTCTTAACAAAAAATCCTCTTTTACCGAAGATGATGATTTTTCGGGAGTGAATACGCAAGATTGAATTATGATGTATGCAATGGAAAGACACTGGAATGTATTCAGAGATATGTGAGAAGAGCCAAAAAGGGCTACTGGTGATGCCGGATCTTTATAGAATTGAGCGAAAGCCAAAAAAGAAAAGTTATCACCTGCTATGATCAAGAAGCATTAGGTGGAAGCTATTTCAGTGGTTAAAACATACGCTAATGAATATAGCATCAATAAGCCACAAAATATAACGGAGCTTTACCCGCATAAATTTAAAAAATCAACTGCTATGTAGTCGCATGGCGGGCTGCAGTTTATAGTGTAAATGAAGGAATATAGACTTGAAAATACTTTCCATTTTCGTAACCATTATCTTTGCTCATTAATATATGGAAATTTCCTTCGACATCGCTGTATGTTCCCATAACCCTTCGGTATTTAAAATTATGAGGTAAAGATCGATAAAAGATTTTAACACTTTCCTTATAAACACCTTTCACTAGGTCATATTTATCGAAAACGATGTATCTTTCTTTAGAGTTGTTAAGATTCGTTCTAACAAAAAGATCTTCTCCACTTCTTATAAGTTCTTGATAACCAAAAGCTGGTTTAGTACAATCGATGGTTTCATCTTCTTTTTTAAATGTAAAAGTATCAACAGTTTTAATTTCTCTAATATATGTTCCTAAATGATCGAATTCAAAAATTCCAGATTTTAAATCAAAATTAAAAAATAAACGGTTTTGCATTGTATAAAAAGTACCTGAATACGTACTTAGATCTCCACGTGGTGAATGCTTAAGAGTAATAATGTGCTTTTCATCAACAATACGATTGTTATTTATATCAACTTTAAAAAAACCTAACTTATTTATGTCCTTGTATTTTTTTACGCCACATACTAAAACATAATCATTGTCATTCGGTATTTCAGCAATTGCGAAAACCGTAAAATCTTTTATGGTTATGATCTTATAAGTTCCATCATTGATATTGAACTGGCAGAATCTTGCACCCTTGTCTTTAGGAGATACATAAAAAATGTTTTGAGAAGATTGACCGATAATCACCCCTATCGGATATTGATCTGGAATCTTTTGTGTGACCAATTCAAAATTTGGTGTATTTAAAATAGATAAAACGTTTTTATTATCCTTAATGAAAAAACGTTTTAAATCTCCATTATGTTTCATAAAGATTCCATCCGCGAATTGAGATGGCGACATAAGAAGGATGTTCGGTTTTAAATGAAAGTTAGTTTGGAGATCGGATATCTCACCTCTTTGCAATAATTGAATACTATCTGCTGAGAAAATCCGATTTTTTAGAATACTATTTGTTTGTCCTATAATAGTATTTGAGATAAATTCTAATAACAGAAATAAAAAAGATATTTTTAAAGTAAAGCGCATGTTAAATTAGTTTAAAGCTAAAATAGGATTTTGTTCTTAACTATTAACACTATTATCCGAAAAAACTAACTTCTAGTCAGATGCCTCCTAAATTAAGTGAAAATACAAGCAAGCAAGACCTAGTTGTCTACAGACCGGGAAAACCAACAGCTAACTGTTTTTCGCACTTCGTTGGAGTTCTGTTACTTGAATTATCAGATTTTCGATCATAGCGAGGAGGAGCTGGCGGATAGGCACCTGCATTGACAGCGCTTGTATGAATACTCGTCAGCTTTTTGTTGAGCCGGTTGTTAAATTCCGTATGTTCAGCAAGAAATAGAAGTTAGGCATCTGCTTAAGCAGGTGCCTATACCTTTAAAATCAGGTGCCCTTAACGTTTTTTTGCGTATTTCGGTTTTTTGAGCATATTGCTGAGCTCCGCTTCTGAATATGCCTTGCAATATGCAGGAATCAGTTCAAATCCGCAAGCCAGGCGTAGTCCGTTAATATTAAAAAAACGCCTTTCGTAAACTTCCCTGGAAAAGCCTGTAAGTTCGCGTAGTTTTGAGCGAGGCATGCCGTTAGCAAAGCCATGTTCGATACTTTTACGTTTATAGAGATCGGCTAGCTCCTTTTTACTCAGTTTGCACTGATGGGGTGACTGGTGTGCAGGCTTCAGACCTAGGGATTGCAAAAATTTATTTAGCGGGATGCCTGTTTTCCAGGTCATTGCCCCTACACTGACCTTCATTTTGGATTCAAGTTCCTTGGTTGTCGGTGGCCGCTTTAGTTCTTTCGCTAGACTCAGGTAATGGTCTTGTATGCTGAATTTGGTTACCGGAATTTTGGTACCGGCCAAATAACATAAATTATTCCATCCGAATTTTTCTTTGAGGTACCAGACTGATGGATAATTGTCCGGTTTGATACGCATGTAGTCTTTGTAATATTTAATCTGATGTTTTTTGATCAGCTTGACGACTTTTTCTTTAGCCTCGGACTCCGTCATGGTGGTTATTCGAAAATAGGCGTTCAGACCTGCATATTCCAACACGTCTGCCCATGTAGTGACTTTAAAATGGGTAAAGTATGACCGATCGTTATATAGTCCGTTTTTATGGAGACAATCTGAGACCGTCGGAGAGCGATGGTGTTTGATATAAAATTTGACCAGTGAATTTTTAAGTTTGCCAATAGATGGAATCCGACGGTCATTGGGAGCAAAACCTCCTGCCGCAATAAATTTGTTCCATGAACCGAAATATTTAACGATGCTTCCTGTTCGTGATGAAAACTCCCTCCGCATAGGTATGCGGCTATGCTCGTTGTAGAATTTCTTTAATAATGCCAAAAGTTCGAGTCTGACCTGTTCGGGTGTCTTGTTTACATTGGGTTGAAGACCTGTCGCAAGTATAAAATTGTTCCAGGTACCAAAATGGCGCCGGGCAATTGTATTGATATTTTCCATTTCACGGCGAACAGGGGTGCGACCATATTGCCTATAAAAATCTTGAACTTTTGAAAAAGCGTCTTGTATTGTTTTCTCCTCAATAGGTGTCAAATCGTATTTTTTTTATTTGTTTTTAACTATAGCTTATTAAATATAATGATTTATTTTAAAATCGATGAAAGTATTTGCTTAGTTGATTGCTGCGAGGGCGACGTTGGTCAATAGGAGTTGAATGACCCAAAAAACAAAAGCCCCTGCAGGGGCTTTTGTTTTTTGGGTAGATATAGGATTTTATTAATTTGCTGTTAATGCAACTGCGTTAAGCTGTCTGGATGTTCCATCAGGTCCTACTGCGACAATATTGTCAAAGATCACGCGTGTGCCTGGTACAATACCATTGAGGGCTGATGACATGCTTGAGCTTAATTGGCCGCCCGAAGTTGATAATACAATTGCATCTGCCCGAGGCTTGGCAATGATCATCGTAAACTTGGTGACCCTGAAAGTAGCGTCAAAGTCAAAGTTATCCAGTTTAGCAAATAATGCATTCTGGGCTTTAAGTGCTACGGTAGCCATTGATCCACCTGTTTTGCCCGCAAATTTGGCAATCGGATCTGGAATACGTTTCACACGGAATTCTGTCGAACTCAAGGTCTGTGTCTTTCCTGGGGCTACCTCCGCCGAAACTGAGATACGTGCTGTGCCCGGCGAACTTACCTTCACGTTATACTTACCTCCACCGGCGCTGGAAATACTACCACCGCTCATGCTGACACGGACTTTATCTGTCGGTGTCCCCGGAGCGGATACTGAAATAGGATTGTTTACACCTATATATAAAACGTTCATCTTGTCTGGTGATACCACGGCCGAAGGACGCGCAACTTGGTAGGTCTGTACAGGGGTACGATATTCCTTATACGATCCATCGGTCTGTTTGACTTTGATCACACCGGACCAGGTATAAATTCCTTCCCGGCTGGTATTAACGGAGTAAACACCTTTTCCATCTACGACTTGTAACGATGAACCATTAACTGAAATTGCTGGCTCAGATTTAGAATCTGAAGCGGTTAGGAATACCTCTGCTTTGTAGGGCTGGCCTTGGACTAAGTACGAAGTCGGTGCAACGGCAACCGCGGCAAATTTGTCCAGGTTGACGACCGCTTGGTCCATTTTACCTAAGATAAGTTTGACTACATCGGACTCCGCATTTTGCGCGTCGGTTTGTATTTTGGTCAAAATGGTCATGGCTGCGGTCAAAGGTGTGCCACTGCCAAAATTGATCTCTTCCCAGGATTTCTTGCCATTGACAGCTTTCTCCGGATCTTTTGCTTCTAGAGAAAAAGATACCATCTTTTGTTCTTCAGGTGTGAGAAGGGCCAGCAATTTTGTGCGTGTCGAATTGATCTTGTCTTTTAAGAGGGTTCCCTTTTTCTCGTTGATCATGAGATTTGGGGAAATATCCTCGTTTTCACGTTGGGCCAGATCACCCTTTTCTTCGTCGTATCCGCCACCTTGTTTGACAAATTCTTCTTTTAATGAAGCAATATATTGGTTGAGCTCGCCAATAATAGCCTGTGCTTTTTTAGCCTTGTCATAGATTGGCTTGGCACGTGCGGGTTCTTCTTTTAGTTTGGTGTTTTCGAACGCGGCGAAGAGCTGTTGAACGGCTGTGCTCACATTCGATTTGGATGTTTCGAGACTGTTGTTGATATTTTTGAATGCATCCAAGATGGAATCCGGTACATTGAGCGCCAATAAGGCGAGCAAGACCAGATAGAGGATGCCAATCATCCTTTGCCTTGGAGTTTCTCTTCCTAATGCCATTGTTTTTGATTTAAGTAATACAAGAATTAATTACACACGCGGTTGATTCATCGCGCTCAACATATTGCCATAAATGGCATTCAAGGCATTAAGGTTTTTCGCAAGCTTGCCCACTTCATCTTTAAATGCTTTGGAGTCATCCAGCGATTCATTGAAGTTTTGCATGGTAAAGCTGAGGTTCTCATAAAACTTGTTCATCGACTGTAAATGTGATGCCGAATCGCGCAATTCGCGTTCATACATGGCATTTAACTGGCTTAGGTTGGTTGTCAGACTTTTTACCTGTTCGTGGTAGTTGGACGTATCACCCGAGGTATTCGACATGGCGACCAGATTTTCAGACGCTTTTTCAAAAGCTAGGCTCAGGTTGTCAAATTTGGAAGTTGCTGTTCTTAGTTTATTGGTAAACTCTTCTGTTGCTAAGGAAACATCAGAGAGCTTGTTGATGGCAGATACCTTCTCGCTAAAATCGCGTAGGCCACGGCCAAGATTTTCAATGCTAGCAGGCTCAATATTGGCATCGGCAAACATTTTATCCAAAGCAGTTGTGGCTGATGGTCCTGTAGGCTGTGCTATCGCTGCTTTTCCTCGCTGTGGCAGCTCACCGTTGAAATTGTCGTCCAATTCAGGATAGACACGTGTCCAGTCTGGTTCTGCAGGAGGGGGATTAAAGCCCATTAGAAAGAAAAGGAAGGCTTCTACGCCTAAACCGATTCCGATCATATAATTGGCCGTTGTACCACCAATATGGAGGATTTTAAACAGTACCCCAATGATAACGATACTCGCTCCCCAGGATATGGCCACATTCAGCCATCTAGAATTGTCTTTTTTTTGCTAATTGTTGTTTATCTATGTTTTTGGTTTAATTTTTTTGGAAAGTTCGATGTTCCTCATCTTTAAACTTCTTTATAAACGGAGAATACCTTTAAGCCGCATATCTTTCGGTCTTGAAATATGAAAATATAAAAAAAGGTTTTCAATCGGGGAGATGAAAACCTTTAAATAACCAATTATAAACCTAATAAGGTGTCGTAAATATAGGGTTTTTCACTGTTTTCGCAAAATTAATCTGTTTTTATTTATATTTTTTTGATAAAAATCTATTTTATTTGATTTTTTACTTGTTTTTACTTCTATTTATTTTGTTTTTAATGTGTAATTGCTGTTTTTTTTCATTTTATTTTTCCTTTTATATCTGGTAATATTGTTTTTTTTGTTTTTATCGCTTTGTATTGTTGTGTAATAATGTGTTTTTCAATTTTAATTTTGAAAAATTCTTGATTTTTGGTATTGTTCGTATCTTTTTTTATAGCGGGATCAATGCTCATGGGTGCTAAGCAAAGTGCATGGCCTTATTCTTCGCTGTTTATTAGACCAATCTTTCTGAAAATAAAACAAACGTTAGGTCTTCTTAGCAGTTATACTTTAAATAGGAAACAAATCTTAAACAAAAGAAAGAATAGCATGATGAACGAAACATTAATTCAACTTTCACAGAAATGGCCGGCATGGCTCTGGAATATTGCATTAATTCTATTTTCATTTTTAATTGGTTTCCTGATCAAACTGATTTTTATTCCGCTTTTACGTCGACAGGCCATTCAGCAGGAGTCTTACAGCTTGTTCCGTTCCTTTGTTAGACGGTTTAACCGTGTGCTGAGTATATTTATCCCATTGATTGTATTTAACAGCTTATTGCCGTTTGCCCAATTTAACGAACGGACGCTTCGCGTGGTCAGTAAAACCAATGAACTTTTGCTGGTCAGTTTTTTTGCCATTGTGCTGATACAGGGGATCAAGGTTTTTGAAGACTACCTCTACCATCGTTTTGATATCAACAAGGAAAATAACCTGCGGGAACGGAAGATCCGGACACAAATTGTCTTTATCCGAAAAGTGGTGGTCACCCTGATCATCGTAATTTCCTTGGCAATCATCCTACTCAGTTTTGATAGCATGCAAAAGATCGGTGCGGGGCTGCTCACGGGCGTGGGGGTAGGTGGCATAATTATCGGTTTTGCAGCACAGAAATCTTTGGGAAACCTGCTCGCCGGTTTTCAGATCGCTTTTACGCAGCCCATCCGTATGGATGATGTATTGGTTGTCGAAGGGGAATGGGGACGTGTAGAGGAAATCAATCTGACCTATGTTGTCGTGAATATCTGGGACAAACGCCGTTTGGTATTGCCAATTACATATTTTATTGAAAAGCCTTTCCAGAATTGGACGCGCACTACATCAGAGATATTGGGTACTGTATTTATCTATACCGACTTTACCGTACCAGTGCAGCAATTGCGCGATAAACTCACGACATTGCTCACTGGTCATCCGCTTTGGGATGGAAAAGTAAATGTATTGCAGGTGACAGATTTTAAAGAGCGAACCATGGAGATCCGATGCCTGATGAGCTGCCGCAATTCAGGGCAGGCTTTTGACCTGCGTTGCTATGTGCGCGAACAGATGATTGCGTATATCCACACGAATTTCCCCAACGCATTAGCCAGAACACGGGTGGATTATCAGGAAGGTTCAGAAAAGAAATTGAATGGCTAAGAAGCACCCGATAAATGATGGTCTGTTGAAAATAGGTGTAATTTGTTTAAGTTTGTTTAAAATGTTAGCGCTAGCGATATGCTGATTTTCTATATGGTGTTCTCAGGACTATTAATTGTACTGAGTGTATTACCCTTTATCCAGAGCCAGCACTGGATCTTTCGGGTAGCTGAATTTGTCAAATTGCAACTGCTGGTATTTCAGGTGCCGGCATTGGCATTGGGTTTTTATCTTGTGGGGGATAATTCATGGATATGGGGACTTCAGGGCGTACAGTCGGCTCTGATTGTCTACCATGCCTATATATTGATACGCTATACCAAATTTTGGCGGCAGGAAAAATATGAAAAGGGCAAGGATGCATCCGATAGCATCAAGGTAATCTCTTGTAATGTGCTGCAATTCAATACGGCGTATCATCGCTTTATTGAACTGATTCAAAAAGAACAGCCGCATATTTTTTTGACCATGGAAAGTGATGCGACTTGGGAAAAAGCCTTACGTGTGCTGGAAAAGGATTATCCTAATTTTGAGAAGGTGACCCTGGACAATACCTACGGCATGCATTTTTATACTAACCTGAAGATCAAAAAATGTGAGGTGCATTATTTTGTAGCCGATGATATTCCCAGTATTGAAGCGGAGTTGGAAACCGCCGATGGACATCGTTTTATCTTTTTTGCCGTTCATCCGCCGCCGCCAAGCCCGACGGAAGAAGAGAATTCCAAAGAAAGGGATGGTGATCTGCTCAGTGTGGCCAAACGGGTTCGGGATTATAAAATGCCTGTGGTTGTCACGGGCGATTTTAATAATGTGGCTTGGGCAAAATCGTCCCTCTTGTTTAAGAAAACGAGTCAATTGATCGATGCTCGTATTGGTCGGGGTATTCTTTCCACCTTTCATGCCAATTATTGGTTTTTCAGAGTGCCCCTGGATCTATTGTTTCATAGTCCAACCGTATTTATCGATAAGCTGTTTATCTATCCATCGGTGGGGTCCGATCATTTTCCAATGGGCTGTACATTTTTTATCGATCGATACTCCGAAGAGCAGGCGGAGGATATCGAACATTTGGAAGCTGGAGATATGGCCGATGTTAATGAGATGATTGCTGAAGGAAAAGAGGAAGAAAGTGACAATCGTGATTAATAAAGTTGTCATATCTTTATGGAATAGCCAATTTATACTCCTTCACCGTTGCTACCGAAAAATAGCCCAAGGCGTTATTGGAAATATTAGACTTGGGATTCCCGGGAGCAGCCGTCGATAAGTTTGTACTTTGGTAGCCATTCCAATAATTGTAGGTTCCCACATCTACACAATAGCGGCGTACAGTGATCTTGTCACCAGAGGATAGGCTCCGTTCCAGATCCGAAATATAATGTGTTACCTCAAGTCCGTCGTTAAACTGATCGCTTTCTGCACTGGCAAACCGAAATTCCTTCCCATTAATGGATAAGGTATACATGTAATAATTAGCAATTTTAGCTGGGTCTTTAAAGGACAGGGCAATAAAAAAATAAGTTTTCCCGGCGATCTCCTTTTCAATGACGCGTGTTGCATCTAGATTGATATAGGCCGGCATGCTGCTGCTCGACGTGAACTGCTGCTTTTGCACACCAACGCTCAGGGTGTATTTTCGCCCAACTACAGGTTTAAAATTACGGTTTATATAATAGCCATCTTTTTCGTGCTGGAATGAAAAGCTTTGATTTAGGTTGTCCTTAACAGCTACCTTGGCATTTTTAACTGCTGTAGAACCTACTTGGGCGTCAAAAGCAACAGATTGCGAAACCCGAATGCGCTGCACACTGTTGGCATCCGATAGCTGCGCATCAATCACAACACGACCACTATCTGCATTCAAATTGAGATCTACTTTTTCTTCGCAGGACGAAAGTACAAAGATGGAATATAGAAAAATAAGAGGAGATTTGGACAGCATAGGTTTAAAATTTAAAGTTCCAGGTTACTGAAGGGATTATACCGAAAAGAGCAATTTTGTATGCCTCTGTCCGATTTGGATTTGATTTGTCGGTGCGAAAATCGATTGTATAGGCGTTCTTTCGGTTATAGGCATTATAAATGCCAAACGTCCAACTTGAATGAAAGCGTTTATTTGTTGGTTGAGGTTCATAAGTGGCCGATAGGTCAAGTCGGTGGTAGTCGGGCATCCGATAGCCGTTTCGTTCTGTATAATAGAATAGCGATTTCCCATTGACCTGATATTTTCCACTTGGGAATGTGACCGCGTTCCCTGTGTGGTATACAAAGGTTGCTCCCAAGATCCAGCTCTTGGAAAGCGTATATAGTCCTACGATGGAGAGATCATGTGTACGATCTTGACGTGCGTTGAACCAGCTACCCTTATTGATCTCGGCAAATTGACGCTGGCTTTTGGAGAGGGTATAGCTTATCCAGCCGTTCAGTTTCCCACTGTGTTTACGAAGGTACCATTCGACACCAAAAGCCCTTCCCCGGCCATAGAGTAATTCTCCTTCAAAATAGGCGTCGGCTTGTAGTGTTGCCCCATTGCGGATGTCGAGTTGATTGCCGAGGCGTTTATAGTAGGCTTCTACAGATAAACTATATTGTTTTCTTAAGAAATTATGGAAATACCCAAAAGCAACCTGATCGACGATTTGGGGCTTAATGTTCAGGCTACTGAGTACATATTGATCTGTCGGCAAACTGGAAGTACTATTGGTCAATTGGTGGAGATTCTGAGTGACTCTGTTGTACGAAGCCTTTAGGCTGGTTTGTTCATCTAACAAAAGGCTTGCAGATACCCGGGGCTCCATATTGATATAGTGTTTTGCGATTCGACGATTATTTTGTTTTTCTCCAGTAAGGGTACCATTTTTATCAAATTGATAGAATGTGCGCGGACCTAAAACCATAAAATCATGTACATGTACACCATACTTGAAGGAAAGGCTATTATTTGGCTTCCATTCATGGGAAATATAGCCGCCCAGATCAATGCCCCGTTGACTCTCGATCGCCGTTGGATTAACGGATTGATTTGTTTCCGAGGACAGGTTGGCGGGGCGGATCGCTTGAAATACTGCTCCTGCGCCGAGGCGGACTGTGTTGTTGGCATTGGCGTAATACGCAAAGTCCTGCTTGGCATGGAGATTACGTATTTTCGAGTTGACCTGAAAATTGGTCTGTTCACTCGAAACGCCCGCATGATAATGAAAACCACTATAGATGAAAGAAGTATTACTCGATATTTTGGAATTAAAACGGTGGTTTAATCGAGCTGTAGCCGTCGTATTTCCCCAGGCGATATCAAAGAGGTCGCTATATTTGAGTTTGTCCTTTCCATTGTAACCGGAGAGATAGAGTGCCGTTTTCTTGCCTAGATTAAAGGAGAGCTTCCCATTCAGGTCATAAAAATACAGTGTATTGTTGGCCATATCTTTATTTTTGGCCAGCTTCAAAAAAGAATCAGCATAGGATCGCCGTGCACTTAATAGAAAGGAGCTTTTGCCCTTTTCGATTGGACCTTCCACTTTTAAGCGCGAAGCGATAATACCGATCCCACCTTCAGCAGCAAACTGTTTCTGATTCCCGTTGAGGGTTCCGATATCCAATACGGATGCTATACGTCCACCATATTGAGCGGGGATATCACCTTTATACAGTTGGATGTCCTTGATAGCGTCCGAATTGAAGGTAGAAAAAAAACCGAGTAGATGTGATGCGTTATAAATGGTGGCCTGGTCCAGTAGGATCAGGTTCTGGCCAGCGTCGCCACCGCGTACATTAAAATTGGTCGAGCCTTCGCTGCCGCTTTGTACGCCGGGCAGTAACTGTATGGTCTTTAATAGGTCCTTTTCACCGAAAAGTACGGGAAGAGTACTCATCTCTTTGGTGTTGAGATGAACGGTACTCATTTGTGGATCGGTAAGAGATTCTCCTTTTTTTGAATCCGTGACAATGACCTCATCCATGCGTTGACTTAAGGGCTGCAGATGAAAATTTTGCTCGAAAGATTGACTCAGCGTCATATCAAACTCTTGCGTTTGATAGCCCATATAGCTAACCATCAGTCGGTGTGCGCCTTTTGGAAGAGCCAAAGCATAGCGCCCTTGGGCATCTGTCTTGCTGCCAACGCTGTCATCTGCTGTACGGACGAAAGCTCCGGTTAGTGGAATACCGCTCGCTGCATCCCGGACGATGCCGGTGAGGGAAATCTGCTGCGCAGACACAACCATGGGTAGCAGCGTTAAAGATGCCGGGAGTAAATACTGAACGATGGAGATCATTTGATGTTCTTGTCTGAATTTGATTTTGTGCTGTTTAAATGGAATGACCTGTTAATCAGTGATTAAAATTTGTTATTGTAGTTTATATGAAAGTGGATTGTAATTGTCGCATATATTCGTGTTGGTTTAGATAATATGATAACGATCTCTTGTGTAAAAATATTGTTTCATGCACTGGGATAGATTTAAGTTGTTGTTATACAGTTTGTTAATTGTGTTTTGTTAAATAGGTGTATACAGATTCTCATTGAAAATTTGTATTTTAACGGAGACTAAACAATTTCATTAAATCTAACTAATGGGTAAAGATTATCATTTAAAACAGACCGACGCTAGCCTATTGTCCAAAACGATAGATTTCTTGCGTTTTCCGCTGATTGTAGGTGTGGTGTTTATCCATACCGATTTTTCCCATATTGTACTGGCAGGAGCAAAGCAATTTAGCCTGGTAAATTTTCCGATTTTTACCCGTGTTTTTTTTCTATTTTCTAAGATTATTTTTGAAGTCTGTGTTCCGTTATTCTTTTTTATTTCGGGATTTTTGTTTTTCTACCGAACGGAAGGGTTTTCGGCCCAAATTTATCTGAAAAAGTTAAAAAACCGTGTGCGTTCCCTTTTAATTCCTTATATCTTTTGGAATTTGGTCGTGTTGCTTTTTCTTTTTATTGCACAGACTTTTCTTAGGGGTAGTCTTGTTTCTGGCGTAAATAAGCCGATTGTCAGCTACAGCGTTTTGGATTGGATCTGGTCATTCTGGGATACCTCAAAGGTAAACCCTCATCTCAAAAAAACACTCCCCGTTAATTCTCCTTTTTGGTTTATACGTGACCTTATGGTGCTGGTCGTTTTTTCTCCCGTAGTATATTTGATGGTCAAAAAGCTCGGTGTATATGCTTTAGCTTTTCTGGGCCTGATTTGGCTATACGCTCCTTATTTCTATCTGCCTGGCCTAAGCACAGTATCACTTTTTTTCTTTGCAACGGGTGCATATTTTAGTATCTATAAAAAAGATTTTATACTGCTGCTGAAGCCGCTTTTACCTTGGGATGCAGGGATCTTTATACTCCTGATCGCCGCAGAATTCTATTTTTTTGGCAAGAGCTGGTGGAGTTATCTGTATTGTGCAAATGTGCTGGCTGGGATGGTATTTGTAATAGCACTTTCAGCGCATTTTATTCAGAAAGGTCGCTGGCGTCCCAATTCTTTTTTGGCTGACGGAAGCTTTTTTATCTTTGCGTATCATCGTTTGCCTTTGGTATTTGTGATCAAATTTTTATTTCATCTGATCCGGCCCCAGTCTGAAGCTGCATTGCTGTTTTTATATATTGCATGTCCCACTGTTGTTATTGTGCTGGGGCTGCTCGGTTATCGGTTGTTGAAAGACATGCTGCCAAGATTTACAGCAATAATATGTGGAGGAAGATAATGACACGAATGAAAAAAAAGCAATGGGTCTTCGGGCTGCTGCTCGTCCTTGTTTTAAGTATGCTTTTTTATAGATATGGTTTGCCATACATCCAAAGAAATAAATATGCACGGGTTAAAACACAATATGTATTTACCGAAATAATCAATCTTGGCTGCACTTCGGTCAAACAGCAGGGGGCCTCTAATACCTGCTGGTCCTATACGGGTAATTCTTTCCTGGAATCTGAAATGATCCGAATGGGAAAAAAGCCCGTTGAAATTTCCCAGATTTATACGGCAAGACAAGCTTATATCGATAAGGCACGTAATTTTGTGCGGCTGCATGGTGGATTGACCATGGGGGAAGGGGGACAGCTGCAAGATGTTCTTAATGTATACCGTAAGTATGGAGCGATGCCAAGAGCGGATTACACAGGCTTGCATGGAAACCATACTTACAATGATTTCAAAAAAATGACGCCCATGCTGAATACCATGCTTAAGGTACTGGTCAAATCCAAACCATTGCGGTCGAATTGGGAGCAGTCTTACCTTGCCACCTTAGATGCGCATTTAGGGGAAGTGCCCAAAACCTTTGATTATCAGGGTAAAAATTATACTGCGCGAACGTTTGCGGATCAAGTAATTGGCATTCGCCCGGATGACTATGTGGCTTTGGCCTCTGTGACAGATCAACCCTATTACAAGCCTTTTGTGCTCTTAGTCCCGGATAATTGGTCTTTCGACTCGTTCTATAATGTACCCATGGAACAACTCACCAGCACCATTGATACCGCATTACAGCGGGGCTATACCGTTGCATGGACAACAGATGTATCCGAACATGGTTTTTCCTGGCAGCATGGTTTAGCATACGTACCGGAAAAATGCAGCGACGAGATGTCTAGAGAAGAAATAAGAAATATGTTTGTGAAACCAATGCCGGAGCGGATTATTACTGCTGCCGAAAGACAAGCGGCCTTTGAAAGCTGGCAGACCACCGATGACCATGCGATGCACATTGTGGGGCTGGCCAATGACCAGCATGGCAGACCTTATTATATCGTGAAAAATTCTTGGGGCAAAGCCAATTTCTATAAAGGTTATATGTACGTGACCAAAGAATTTGTTCGTTTTAAGACCATCACCTTGCTCCTGCACAAAGATGCTTTAGATGCTTCACTACAGAAAAAGATCAACTTATAATTCCCAATTCTTTCCATATTTCAGGTGCAAGTTTGCCTTATGGAAAATAATAAATTTGCATATGCAACCTTGGGAGGATGGTTGGTTTTGGGTACTTTTTTCTTTTCTCTTCCGGCTGTTGCCCAGGAAAATAGGTCAATGCCAGATAAGGTACATCATGCCGAACCTCTATATAATGATCTCGTCCGGGATCTCGGAGCACGAAAAGGAGAAAAAGAATTTAATGTTGGGGCAGATATCAAAAGGACCCATACCATGGATGACTATGGTTATTTAATGGAGTATGAATTTGCACCTGTTGATCGCTTAGGCTTAGAAGTCGAAACAGATTTTGTCTATTCCAAAAGCCGAGCGGCCAGCACCCCTTCGACAAATCAGTTAGAAAGATTACGTTTATCCTCCCAATATTCATTTTTTGTTTCCAAAAAACATGCCGCAACATTGGCTGTCGGGTATACCCAGATCTTTGATCTGGCGCATGGGGGCACGGCATTCAATCCATTTTTTATCGCAGCCAAAAATTGGCATAACAACTGGCACGCCTTGATTTATACCGGTCCGGAGATCGCTTTTCATGATGCCGCATCCAAAGTGAATATGAACTGGCAAGTGAATACATCATTTCATTATACGGTACCACAAACCGATCATTTTATCGGTGTTGAAGTCAATCAGGAAATTTCTTCAGCGGGTGTTCAAACGACTTTACATCCCCAGATTAAACTCGGTCTGAGCCACAAGTTGGCTGTTGGTATGGCTGTGGGTTGGCCGCTAAGCGGCCATGAAAGGGCAATGAGTTCGTTCTGTCGATTGATCTACCAGCTATAATTTCAAAGAAGAAAAGAGGGAAGAAATTTGTTGAGAGGGGGCGTTAAAAAGTAAATGGGGCGAACGCCTTCGCCCCATTATATCCATTAATATTATCAAGTCGAACGCAAAAAAAATGACTTGACGGCCCAAATGTAAAAAAATAATATGGAATTGCTCCTGTTAAAAAATGCTAAAATCATGTAAAAATGTATTAATGTGGATATAGGGCTACAAAATTTTTTCATAAAAAAACGGCTAGATCGCGCTAGCCGTTTCATTTATAGGGTTACCAAAAAACTATTTTTATTGTCTAGTTTGTGCGTACACAACGAACGTTTTTAAGTGATGAACTTGCAACGTTAATACCCAATAGGCTCACCGTAGATAGTAGCTCAGCTGTACCTTGTGCAGTTGCAATACGTCCTGTTAAAAGGGGTTGTTTTGTTACTGCCAAATATCCCCAAGTTCCTAAATTAACCAAACCTAAAATACTGTTCGGTGGATCTGAAGTCCATAAAGCAGCTTCACGACCATAACTTAATCCTAAAAGTGCCTGAATAGCTGTCAGATCAAGCGTAAGGAAATTTGGATCCAATACATTTACGCGTGCCAATTGACCATTGTAATAAAAACGAAGGTTGTTGGAAGCTGCATCAAATGCTGAATTGCCTGTTCCTGATGTAGTCGTATACTGGATATAATTTCCAGTAGTCGATCCACTTGCAGGACTTGGTGAAGAGTTCGGCGCTTTTGTTCCGATAAGAAGATCCGTGATATTTTGCAATACATCTGTTAAAAGAGCATTCGAACTGACATAAGCTGTGGTAGAAAAATCAGCATGACTTGGTTTTCTCCAAAGCCCTTGAGGGTACACTTGTGCACAAGGGTCAGCGTATGCTGTCATGGACTGAAATTGACCCGGAAGTATCGCACCATAGGCGAAATAGCTATTTGCTTCAGAACGTTGTCTGTTATTCGCAAAGAAACGGTAAGGGTTGTGACCAGCAGTGTAATATAGATTCGAACGAGACCATTTTACCGTAGATCCTGTCGAAGTCAGTGGCGATTCAACGATATTTGCCAATAGACGATGACTATTTCCTAATACCGGAGTTACATTAAAAGAAATATTAATCGGAGCTGTGGTCGCAAAAGTGCGGTCTACGTTGTCGGCATGTTTGATTGCTAAATTCGTTACAGAGACAGTGACGTTATTTAAAGCTGTCGTTCCGGCTGTATAGACGTAAGCAATTTTCGCATCCGAGTAAGCCGGATCAATATTAGTAAAGCTGCTCCAGTTTAATGTTGGTGAAAATGTAGTAGCAGACGGTGTAAGGGCTCCAGTAGCTACGTTAAGCGCTGCGCTCCGCAAAGCTAAATTAGATACAGCAAGATTTCCAGATACCATATTTCCAAATACACCCATGGTATTCAGTTCAATAGCGATACGTGAATATTTGTGTGCGAAGGTAATCGGTAAAGTAACATCTGTCCCTGGGGTGCTTGGAATAGTGATACTTCCAGAAGCGTAAAGGACATCCTTATTCTCCGGTAATTGAAGTGTTGGGTTTGCAACAGTAACGTCTGGGATCGCATCCGTATTGTTGTAGGATAAGGCTACCCATTTGTACGTGGTGCCAGGTGTTACAGAGATTGTTAAATCTGGTCCTGAAACACTGTATTGTTTGGAAGAGATTAACTGAGTTCCATCGGCAGAGTAAAGGTAAACCCGGTAAGTGACGCCGTTCTCTAATGCTGCAGCGCGTAGGCCCGTGCTTGCAGCCGCTACTGTTCCATCTGCATTTCTGCTCTGTACAACATCTGATGCTGCCGCTTTGAATGGAACATTGTTATCAACAGCAGATACAACGTCCACATCTGCAAAGGATTCTACCTGTAATTTTGCGGATTTACTTTTGTTTGAAGCTTGTTTTACGGTATTGTCTGATCCTTCATTAATACCTTTGACGGACAGCACAATGTTTGTGCCCTCATGGTTATCGGCTTGCTCTACTGCAGCGCCGCGCTCTTTGGAACAGCTTGTAGCAAGCATTCCAGATGTCGCTAAAAGGACAGTCGCAACAATCCAATTAGCTTTTCTAATCGTTGAAAAGTTCATAAATTTCTTAAAATCGTGTAATAAATGCTTTTTTAAGTCCTTTCAGGCTGGTTATGCTTCACCTGTACCTGTGCCACCTGTGCCTTCACCGAAACCGCCGTCGGTAGGGGCTGTGGTAGCAGAGCCAGCAGCAATGCCTTGTTCCAATTCAACTACGTTCTCCACGATGGACGGAGCAACGTACATTTTTTTTGCGTTCTTATTCATGATAATATTATTTGGATAATCCATGCTGTTGCCAGCATGGGGTTTAAATTTAATGGACAATTTTAACCCTTGTTCATGTTCAAAAAATACTCTCGTTGTTAAACGGCTTTGCCTTTGCGTATAGGCAATTAACGCTGTTTTAGCGAGCGCATTTTTGGTTTTTATTTTTCTGTTTGTGTGTGTTTCTAATTTAATTGTTAATACTTTTTTGCTATCGGCTAGTTATACTTTTCCCGAATTGAATTGTAATATTACGACTTAATATCAACTTGTGCAAAAAAAAATTGTAAACTTTTTTTTAATTCATTATTGATTTCATAATATAACAACTTTCTTCATGGTTGTGATTATATATGGTATTGGGCTAAACAGTGCCTAAATAAGCCTTTTGGCTATATTTTAGACTAATTGATCAGCTTTCTTCTTGCTAACATCTCCTTAAACAAGCCAACAGTTCTTTTGTTTTTGTTTTTTTTGAAAAATGTTTTTTTGGCTGTTTATTATTCTATAATTAATATGTTTGAACAGGTTCTTTTAAATAGCTTGTTTTTCTGATTTTGATGTTATAATAAGGATATATATTTCTTTTTTTGATAGTGTTATTTGCTGTCTCTATTTTTCCCTTCAGGTAGATAGTTTCCAATTAAATGCTGTTTATTTGTTTTTTATTTATTGATTTTCAATATTAATTGTTTTTTTATGTTTTATAAGGTTATAAATTGAGTATATCCCATGCAATATGTTTCTTTTTTATTTATGTTATTGTATTTCATTTTAGGAAAAATTGTGGATGCAACTAATTTTTTTGCGGAATTGACTTAAGTATTAATAAATGTAAACATAACGTTTTATTTGATGGAAATGGCCTATTGGAAAGCAGCTGCTTTATAAAACGAAATTAATATATTGTTGTGTTTGGAGAGGGTATTGTGCATAATTTGAGGTGGATAGTTTTCAATAATTGCGTTTCTAACTTTCTATAATGGGATTATTGGCGTTTCCTTAAATGGGATAGTGAATTCCTGATTTTTTTACCTGAATAGTTCTTTATTTATTCTTGTTTCTTTTCGTGATACTACTAAGTTGTTCTTTTTTAGCTGGTTTGTAGCTATGCCTCTACAAGTATGCAAACTTAGCTTAAAATATTGTTTATGGAATTAAATATTGCCTACTTTCGCACATCTTCAAAATGAAAAGGGCTCTATTTTACCTATTTATATAGCTGTAATACAGTTGTTTATGATGAGTTTTTGACGCTGTTTCATTTTGGGTATTCAACAACACTTATAACACGTAAAGAATATAATCATGAAAACGCAAAAGAAAAATTTGATGAGCAAAACTGACCGTTTAGTTTATGTTGCTCCGGCAGTAAAAAAACAAAAAATTGAATTGGAGTATAGTGTGGCTGCCGGCTCTGTAAATCCATCTGTTCAACAGCAATGGGGGGAAACAGAAACACAGACGCATGAGGTAGATAATAACTTTTGGAACTAACCGTAATTCTGATCAAATTAATTAGCTATGAAACAATTTAACATTAAAACTTTATTTACGGCTCTTGTGGCAACTGTACTTTTTGTTTCTTCATGCCAGAAGGATAATGGCACTGACACTCAAACAGAAGGTAAGGCTGCTATAGCAGTTAATATGAATGGGATTGGCCTTGAAGATGGCGCAAAACTTTTGGCGCGTGCTGCTGCTGGTGTTTCAACAACTTCAACAGCTGCAGTGCAGCAAGTAACTGTCCCTTTTGGTGAGGATCTGGTCGTGAGAGCAACGTTGACTGAAGTCAAAAGCTCAACAACATCGGCGTTGCGCGCTTCTGCAAGCAAAGCTGCAACGACTTCCATTGGAACTGGAGCTATTAAACCTTTTAATGGAAATTTCACTATCCGGGTTTATAAACAGGGTAGTACTAGTTTAGAAACGACAATAAACTGTATCGGCGGAACGAACAACAAGTTCGAACTTGAGCCTGGGGCTTACAAATTTGTGGTAACTGCCTATGGTAATGAAGCTGCGACAGGAGCTGATAAAGATCCATTGTGGCAGGAAATCAACCAAACTGTAACGGCAGGAACAAATGCTTTGGATATTTTGCTGAAGCACAAACTGACCGAGGTTACTGTAAAATTTGACGCTGGAAGTGGTCGTACTATTTCTGCTATCGGGGGAGCCACAATAACGCCTAATTTTAACTATGCTTTTGATGAACTTACAGGTCTTGTTAGCTATAGTGGAACTGGAGCCGTCAAAAACTTTAGTTTTCCGGCACAAGCGGCTGGACAAATATGGACAAGCAATGCTGTGATGATCGCTGTGGAAAATACAAATGTGGGTCAAGTGAAATTAGATCCAGTGACAATTAACGGCGTTGTTGGAAATGTGGAATTACCAGGTTTATCATTGAGACAAGGTGTTCAATACACTTTGGATTTAAACTTAGGCCCTAAAAAGCTGCCTACTTTCGAAATCGGAAATGAAACCTGGTCGGGGGGTAACTTGGAGCGCAATCCATCGACCGGAGAATATCATTTTGGTACTGAAGTGAATAGTTCGGGTGATTATTGGTTTCCGGACCGCCTCCTACCAAAACGCTTGGACGGTACTAACCAAGGAGCAGACGGTACCAACGGTGGTAATGGCGATCCTTGTGCTTTGGTACAGCCATTAGGTACCTGGAGATTACCAAATGAAGTTGAGATACAGACATTAATGGATCGTACTGCTCCGAAGCAAGGCGGTAAAGGTCAAGATAATCAAAATCTGATGGCAACTTGGAATCCAGCACGCTATGTAGATTATTATAATGGCAGTTCACCTTCACCTTTGGGTATGTTCTTTGGGGTGAATACAGATGAGCCTGTAAATTTCCCGGCGAGCCAAAGAGACAAGTATTTATTTTTCGCTTTCCGTGGTTATTATCCGAACGATAATAATGGATCGGTAATTGGAAAAGAAGGAGCCTACTTGGTAACTGCAACCGATGGTGGTTACAAAACACTACATATGACTGGTGCAGCTAAGGATATTGGGTACGGTATTGGCTGGCGAGCTGCGGCTAGTACAGAAGCTGTTCAAATCCGTTGTGTAAAGAAATAAACAATTCTAATTTATTTGAATAACAGATGTCATATAAACGCATTCCTCTAATTGGGGAATGCGTTTTTCGTGTTCGGGATTTATTTGCTAAATTGCTCCCTGGCTAGGTAAATGAAACTTTTTTCAGGCGGTACATGGCGTAAATAATAATTATGGAATTTGGAGTTCATCGGGTAATTGGTGTAGAGCAAGACTTTTCGGAAATTAGGGAGGCAACGGCGAAAGAGAACCATGTCGTTCTTTTTGTGTCGTCCGGCGGTAGTAGCATGCGCATCAATAAAGAGCTTACTGAAATAGCAGAATACAGCTTAGTATTGATACCGCGAGGAATAACAGTAGATGCGAATCCAGATGAACAGCGGGCTTTTTTGATTATTTATTTTTCGGAAAGTTTTTTTGCACGTACCGAGGTGGATACCGCCTTCCTCCGGAATTTCAAATCATTTAACAAAAACGAATATACTTATAGAACACTCAGCGTGCCTCAGGAATACGCAACGTACTATGAATTTGTGGGGATGCAGCTCAAGCTCTCCAAGCAGAATTACAATCAGGCAATTTATCGGGACTTGGCACATAATATCGTCAAGCAGATCGTGCTCCTGGCAGCGATTTATGCAGATGACAGGCAATCGGGAGAGCTGCTCGGTCAGCGTACAAAGGTACCTCTGGTACAACGCTTTCAAGAACTGGTTGAAAAACATGTAAAAAAAGAAAAGCAGGTTGCCTTCTATGCGGATCAGCTCAATATAGGAAGTAAAAAACTGACCAGCCTCACCAAGGAAACTTTGGGTATCACGCCCAAGGAGTTCATTACCAAAGAATTGCTTCGTGTGAGTAAAAAACTCCTTGTCGAATCTTCGCTAAGCATCAAGCAAGTGGCCTGGGAACTTGGTTATGCCGATGTCAATAATTTCAGTACCTTTTTTCTAAAGGAAACAGCCCTTACTCCAACCGAATACCGTAAACGCTGGCAGCAATAACCATTCTGTATTGAAAATAATACATATTTTCCTATTAAAAATAATTGTTCTTATTCTTTCGTTTTTGAGATAAAAGGTATATTTAGAATAGAACAACGAAAGGGTATGAAATTATCCATAGTTGAGGATTCAAACGCTTCTGGCTTCAAAATTGCTAAGATTCGATAAGGATAAAGTTGCACAATAAATCACGGATGATCCATACGGCCATCAAAGAACAGGTATCAGGATATGAAAAAGGGACTATTGTTTTTGGGATTAGCATTGTTGAGTGGTACAGCCTTCTCGCAGACAGGGGTTCGCTTGAATATTGAGCTACATGATGTGCAGCACCTTGTTATTAATCCAGATCAATCGACCGTTACCTTGGCCTACCATACCTTGGAAGATTATCAAAATGGCGTAGAGTCTGTCCAAAAATCACATCTTTCTGTATTTAGTACTTCGGGTTACGAAGTGAAGGTCAAATTGGCCAATCAAGATTTTGTAAAAGTCGGGCAGGCACAAACAGAAAAAATTCCGGCTCCTTTGATTCGTGTTAAGGCTGCCGCTTCTCAGGCGGGACAAGCAATAAATACAAGGAATGGCCTTCTTGCAACAAATAAGGAAACGATCATTTCCTCTGATTCACCGACGCTTAACGGACTGTTTGATGTAACGTACACAGGTCCCGGGGCTGATGGTCTAATGCAATATGTAGAGAAAAACAATACGGTAACCTTTACAAACGATGTTCTTTATAGCATCGAAACACGCTAATAATCCCCTTAATTCATTTCTTTTGCCTCATGCACCGCACATTGTAGCTACCGCGCTACAAGCTTTTGTAGCTGTATAGCTACAACAATTTACACACTCCCTTTTTCATACTTTTTGGGCTGAAATTCATACTTTTTACCTCATTTGCTGTAGTACTTTTGTTTTGTCCAAAGAGGATAAATAATAACGAATAAGTCATATAAAAATATAAAAACTACAAAATGAAAAAAATTATTTTCTTCGCAGCAGCAATCATCGGTTCAGTTACTGCAGCAAATGCACAGTCTCAAGCAAAAGTAAAAGTAAATGTTGAGCTGAATCCATTTCAGTCTATTGAAATCGGTAGCGGTGCGGGTCAAGATGGTCAGGTTACATCAGGATATGATGACGAAGTAACGTTGAAATACGAGAAGGCAGCTGACTATACAAACGGGGTAAATAAATTGATCGCAAAACAATTGAAAGTGTCTTCGGTAGGTTCAGGTTACAAAGTAAAAGCAACGATGTCTTCTAATGGTCAATTCAATAAAGTGGCTGGAAATGGTGCTAACACGTATGATGCTAAAAAATTGGTTGAAATTCAAGTTGATGGTAAGTCAGCATCGACAGATGTGAACATGGAATTCGGTCCTTTCGGAAGCACAAGTACAGCTGAATCTTCTGTGTTGAACAAAGAATTGGATGTAAAATATATCGGTAAACCACTTAATGAAGCGACTGTAAAAGAATTGTTAGGTAACGGTGGTAAAGATACAAAAGCTAAATATACCATTGATGTGGTATACACCATCGCAGCAAACTAGTAGGTCCTATACTACGCTATGAAAATCATATAGATGCAGGTATCGGAAGATACCTGCTTTTTTATGTATTTTTATCCCAAATGTATTTTTATGAAGAACCTGATTGCCTCATTTTTTTTGCTTTTTACTGCAACAATAGCTTTTTCTCAAACGGGATTGACAGTTGGTCCGCCCAGATTGTATTTTGTGGGTGACGCCGGACAGGCACAGACGCAGTATGTGGATGTGACGAACCCGAGTAAAGATTACACACTTGAATTGGGAGTGTCTTTTGAAGATTGGTCGTATTCTACCTATGGTGATAATGAACTGAGCCCGAAAGGCACGCTGCCAACAAGCTGTGCGAACTGGCTTTCCGTATCTGAATCGTACTTCTCGCTTAAACCCGGTGAATCAAAACGGTTGCAGTTGAATATGCAGGTACCTAAAGATGCAAAATTCAGTACGGAGGTGCCAATCCATACCGCAATGCTCTTTGTGACCCAATTGAATCCAAGGGCAAGGGAAAAACAGGAAGGAGCTAATATCCGTTTGGCCGTACGCTCGGGCGTTAAGGTCTACCACCGGTTTAACGGAAGAGAAACACCGGATCTTGAGATCACGAATCTGGTCTATAAAGATGTGGATTCTGTTGGACAGTTTCTAGAGGTCAGTTACGATGTGACCGGAAATATTTGGCTGGAAGGAAGGTTGCGCGCTGAATTTTTAAATCAGGAAACAGGCGATAAAGAAGTGGTCGACAATCTTAATTTTTATTGTCTTCCCGGGGATAAGCGTAAACAATATATTGCAATTCCCAAATCGTTAAAATCTGGGAATTACCTCGTTTCGGTATTGGCATTTTATGGCGATCAGGATGTGGTGAAGATCGCGGAATTGGAATTTAAACATGTGGCAAAGAACTAAAATAATAACGCTCTTGATCTGGGGCCTGTTTTCGGCAGCGCCTCTGGTTGCACAATTGCGGTTTTCAGTCTGGTCGGATAACTATTTCGAAGTAACTTCCTATTTGGGAAAAACGACGCCGGATCGCTTTAATGTGTTTCAATTTGACCTGAACGGGCTCAATGTGAACGAAAAAAATTGGTCGCTCGCCGTTCGCTTGCTGGCACCGATACGCACCATTGCAGGCGGAAAGAACCGGAGCGGAAATACATTTCCGGTAGATAAAATAAGCCTCCGCTGGACGGGTGACAACAATGAAGCAAATTTTCGCCTGGATGGTATCGGCGCAAGCCGCAATCCGATTATTTTGCAAAATAGTAACGATGTACTGCTGATTAACCGAGCAAAACAACCCATCAGTTCCAATGGAAATTATTATCTGCAATATCAGCTGTATGGTGCCCTGACCATTGCCCAAGGTAAATACCTGGATGATTATCTGAGTCCGGACCAGTATACGTACCTGAAATATCGTATTCCCTTGTTGTTTACCCTGTATAGCGAAAGCGGAAAAGTACTGGGGACACAAGAAATTAATTATGAAATGCAATTACCGCCGCGTTTGACCGATGGTGGGATGGTCGATATGGAGCCTGATTATAGTTTGGAGATTGCTGCGGATGCCGCCAATGCCACATTGCAGTTTTCGACACAAAAAGACTATATGCAGGGGGTAAGTTCGTTGGTAGCAAATGCAATACGCGTTAACTCCATAACGGATTTTGAACTCCGGGTCAAGTCGGTAGATAGTGAGCTTGTCCGTAATGGTGGGGGAGCACTTCCGCTATCGGCACTGTCGCTTCAATTGACTGCAGGGACGGGGATAAACAGGATAAAATCCAATCCCAAAGTAATCTTAACCACACAGGAGCAGGTTGCTGTGGCGGCTGCTTCGGCGGATAAAAAGCAAGCGCAAACTTTTAATGTGGAGTATAAAGCTAATCTGACCGCTGATCAGGTGTCGGCTTCTAAATCAGGAAGCTATGGTGTGTCACTCCTCTATTTATTGATCCCACAATAATTTGATCTCTGTTGCGTGTTTAAATGCTCTTTTCATAAGCTTAGGTCGATAGCCGCTGTGCTGTTGCTGCTGCTGGTTCAGTCTGTCTGGGCACAGCAGGAAAAGCCTGTTCACTTGATTTTACCCGACCAGGTCCAGCTCGAAGCAGGCCTTAACAGCATTGACCTGCAGCTGATCAACAGCAGCGAAAAGGATTTTACAGGCGAGCTCAGGTTGCAGTTGCCGCAGGGACTGCGTGCCCTTGGTTCGGATCGTTTAACGTTTACGGTGCCTGCTGGGAAAAAACGGTTTATTACCCAGCGTCTTCAGGTCCAGGCGCCGGCGCAGTTAAGGGGGCAAACGATAGGTGTTCAACTTTGGGATCCTCTGGGGCAAATGGTTGATAATAAGTCGATGGCCATCGATGTGCCGCCCAAAAAAGCGGTGATCTTACAGGATGTTTCGGAGCAGCAGTATCTGAAGCATGTGGGTGATTCTATTTTTATCCGGACACGGGTTATCAATAATGGGACAACGGATGAGCAGATTAAAATCCTGTTTTCCTCTCCGGATCGCATTGGAAACACGAAATTTAAAGAACAGAATCTTTTCCTTCCGGCAGGGCATGATACGCTTCTCATTCTCCGTTTTGCTGTGGAGAAATATATGTTAAACAGGGCGCAGTACACCATCAGTACGACAGGTCTATATGATAATGGTGATGTGTTTGGAAATCTAGCTGTGCTATTGTCCAATATTACAGCCGATCGAAATTACCAGCAATTATTTGACAACCGCGGTAATCTAGCCGCTTATTCGCGTAATTTTATCGATCTGCAGGTCGATAATATGCTCGGTGAACAGCAGGCTTTTTATTTACGGTCGGAGGGGGAGTATCGCCTAGCTAACGGACAGCTCAGATACAGCGCCTATCTGACCAAAACTGGGGGGATGGATCGACCCACATTAAGCAATACCTTTGCCAGTTTTCTGAAAGGGAAAAATACCTATACGATCGGAAATTTGCAGGAGAGCATGGAAGCATCTGCTTTTGGAAGAGGTGTCAAATTTGATCATATCGATACAGCAAGGGCTGCAAATTTCTCGGTTGGTGTATTGCAACGTGCCGTAGACCTACTGGATTACAGTACTTCTGTCGATCCGGGATATACCGCTTTTGGAAAAGTCGTTTTGGGGGAAGGTAAAGCGGATCACCGTCGTTATGAGGGGCAGCTCTTCTATGATCGCAATGGTTTAGACAGTACGACCAGTCTGCTATGGTCAAATTCTTTTGATTTTTTGAAACAAAAATATGCAGGCAACACCGTACTGCGGGGTTTTGTCGCTGCTGGACTCCAGAGCCAGAATGGCCGACAAGCGGGGCCTGATTCCTCGATGCCTTCCTGGGCTTTGGGGCTCCGAATGGACCAGCGCTTTGCCAAATGGAGTTTTAGCTCCGATAATTTTTATAGTTCCCCTTATTATACCGGTAATCGCCGCGGTTCCCTGCAATTTGTCGAACGCTTAAATCGAAATTGGGGTAAAATATCCACAGCATTAAGCTATACCTTTTATCGTTATAACCCAAGTTATTTAAATACACATTTTCTCAATTACGCAAGCCAGTCTTCCCGTTGGGATTTAAGCCTGTATATGCCCCTGAGCTCATTTGTGACCTTATCAGTATTGCCAAACTATAATCGCGAAATCGGAACCTATATGTTTGTCGCGGGTACCCGTGAACTGAAGTCTGCCTCATGGCGCTTATTGTCCACTGTAAATGTGCGGTCGCGTAACCTGCAGCATAATCTGAATGTGACCACGGAGGCCGGAATCGTGTCGATGACCGATCAAGCGAATGGGCTTTTTGCGGTACGGACCGATTTAAATTATAATTATAAGAGTCTGGGACTTTCGGCTTCTTATCAGCAGGGTGCTTTTCAGATTTCGGATCTGGTGAGTGCACTATTAATAGGACGTTCGTTTGGAAATCGTTTTTCCGTGGGGCCTCGGGTAAGCGGTACGCTATTACAGGAAAGACTGCAATGGACAGCCAACGCCCGGGCGAATTTAAGCAGCAATTACGGAAATAGTTTTGGAGGGAACGCGAGTGTAAATTACCGCGTTCTGAAAAATACCCTGCTGACGGGTCTTTTTCAATACAATTATAGCGTCATGAAAACTGGCTATGATTACGATTTCAATAATTTGCGGATTGGTGTTCGGCAAAATTTCAAAGGATCAAATCTTGATCGTCCAGCCGTCAAAACAGGAAATATACGAGTCTTCTGTTTTTATGATAAAAATTTCAATGGCATATTTGATAAAGGGGATATTCCGATGGTTGATCATAGCTTTACAGTAAAAGGAGTCTTGTTTGTAACTGATAAAGCCGGTTATGCTTCCTTTAAGAAATTGCCCTATGGATCGTACTTGTTTTTTTCGCCAAAGCAAGGGCAGTATATGGCCGTGTCGAAGGAGATCGTGATACAGCAGTCAAATCTAACAATCCAGATTCCGCTCCAGCGCGGTGGGATGGTTCGGGGCGCGGTGCAAATAGCGTATACACAGGGGCTTAGTCTAGAGACTGATCTGAATTTAGATATCTACAAGGTTTTGGCAAAAGACGGGAACGGGAAGATCACCGAGATACGTACCGATAAGGATGGAAATTTTGAGTTTGGTCTACCCGAAGGAACCTATAGTTTCTACTTGGACAATGCAAGTTTTCCAGCAAACGTATTTACCGATCAAGAGGCGCAATCGGGAGCAGTGAGACTTGATGCTGATTTGGTGCTGGAGCCTTTTGTGTTAAAAGTGAAGTCAAAAAAGGTCAATGTCAAGCGCTTTGGACAATAAATTTCTATCCGGCAATATGCTGGGATTTTACTGTACTGATATGATCTAAAAGAGACGGATTCAAAATAGGAGATGTTTTTAACATTTCACGGACGGGGTATTTTTCGGCAATATCCGTGAGGGCTTTGAGGTGTTTTTCATGGTGGAGGTCAGTGCCCACGAAATCGTACATGCCTGATTTGAGTAAAGTCATCGCAATCGCTTTGACATCGACACCGTAATAGCGGCTGATGGATAGCAGGTTAAGCTGCAGCAGGCAGCCGGCATCCTTAATTTGCTTATAGATGTTAAAGTTGCCATGATAATAATTATACCGCTCGGGATGTGCAAGGATGGGTTTATAGCCTAGTTTTTGGATATCCAGGATGGTATGAAACAGCGCCTTTGACTCCGATAGATAGGACATCTCAATGAGTACATAACCCCCGGGGATAACGCAAAGCTCATTGTCCTGAATAAGGTTTGAAAGACCATCATCGATCATATGCTCCGCGGCTGCATAAATTTCAGCTTTGCTGCCGATATTCTTAAGGCCGCTTTCAAGATTGACCTGTGCTTGTTCGATGCTTGATTTGGTATTGGGATGAACGCCAGCCATAATATGCGGTGTGCAGATAAATTTCTTCAATCCCAACCGTTGCAATCCTTCCATATAGCCAAGCGAATTTTGTACAGAACTGCTACCATCATCGATCCCTGGCAGCAGATGATTGTGCATGTCTACCTCCAAAAATTCAAGCTGTGCTAAGGGTCTAATGGATGATTTTTTATTGGTACCGAACAAATTGCTAAAAAAGCCCATAATGATAGTTTTAAAAATGCTAAGTTAAATGGGGATATCTGGTATTTTGTTGGTATTTAATATATGATCGTGTTGGCATTTAGTTCCTGTATTCATATCCCTGATAAGACTTTACAAACAATATGCCAGTTTTTGTGTTTAATAAGAATGGAAGAATAGCTCAAGAGATGCTTTAATAGACTGAACACTCTTGCAAACACTTTTGTTTATGATTTTTAATAATTAATTCAGCTTTGTAACAGTTTCGGTATAATACTTGCTTGTCCCCCCATAGTGGACAAATAACAAAGAATAGGTTTTTGTTATTGATATTTTAGGAGATTGTTTAATTGCTTGTTAAATTTTAAGTATCTTGGCGATCTCTTTAAAATATTGCAAAAGCCATATAAGTTGGGTTTAAGACAAAAGCCTAAGAAAATATTATAAAAAAAATAAAAAAAGGGAAATTTATGATGGGTTCTCTAGGAGATTTAAAAAGACGTCTTCGCAAAGACAATCCACGATGGGTTATATTAATGATCGATATGTGGTTTGTGTTTGGAAGTTATGTGTTTTCAAACTATGTGGTCAACAACTTTAAAGGAGTATTTGATATTGCTTTGATGTTGAAGAAGCTTGTGGTCGTATTACCCGTGTTTTTTATTACCTTTCTCTGTTATAATACCTATCGGGGTATTGTCAGGCAAACGGGCATCCGTGATACCATTAAAATATTCAAAACAGTAGCTTCGGCCTATCTTGTGCTGATGTTGCTGACATTGTTGATCAAGGCTGTTTTTGAAAAAGGCACGATGGCAGGCGATTATCTGCGTCTATCTTATGGTGTTTTGACCATGCAGGCCTGTATCTTATTGGTGATCATGGTAGGGGCAAGGGTTGTTTATCGTACAATTTATGAATACCTGTTTTTACCCGCGAGAAAAGGAGAAAATGTACTGATTTTCGGTGCCTCACGTCCCGGTCTCGTTTCTTATTCCCTTTTAAAAGAAGACCAGCGGATCAAATATCAGGTTGTCGCTTTTGTGGAAGATAAGATTTCGCGTATAGGTAAACGGCTTGCAGGATTGAAAATCCGAGATATTACTGAGATTTCAAAAGAATTTGTTGAAAAAAATCAGATTTCACAAGTTATTATTGCTGTTGAAAATAACGATCCCGAGCGTTTGGAGTATGTATCGGACTGGTTTCAAAATATTGGACTTGAACTAAAGATTATGCCACCCGCGCGAATTTTACTTAATTCAGGAGCCAAGCGTGAAATCAGACCGTTAAAGATTGAAGATCTATTGGGACGGAAACCGATTAAATTGGACCACCCGGAGATCGAACAGGAGATGCAGGGTAAAGTGATCCTGGTGACCGGTGCTGCCGGATCTATTGGTTCAGAATTGGCCCGTCAGATTGCCAGACGTCATTATAAGACCTTAATTCTGCTGGATCAGGCCGAGTCTGCATTGTACGATATACAGCAATCGATTAAAGCTACGCAGCCCGAGCAGATGCACTGTGTCGTAGGTGATGTGCGTAACTATGCCTTTATGCAGAAGATATTTGCGCAATACAAACCTGATCTGGTCTTTCATGCGGCAGCCTATAAACACGTGCCTTTAATGGAGGCCAATCCGTATGAGTCTATTCAGACCAATGTATTGGGCAGTAAAAATGTGGCAGACCTCTGTATGCAATATGGTACAAAAAAGATGGTCATGGTATCGACCGATAAGGCTGTCAATCCAACCAATGTCATGGGGGCAACCAAACGGATGGCTGAAATCTATGTGAGCAGCTGCAGCGGTAAATCCAACACCAGCTTTATCATTACCCGATTTGGAAATGTACTTGGTTCAAACGGCTCTGTCATTCCGCTCTTTGAGAAGCAAATGGCCGAGGGGGGACCGCTGACATTGACCCATCCTGAAATCACCCGTTTCTTTATGACGATACCCGAAGCATGTCAATTGGTGCAGGAGGCCGGTGTGATGGGCAAAGGCGGAGAGATATTTGTATTTGATATGGGTAAATCGGTGAAGATTATCGATTTGGCTAAGCGGATGATCAAATTGAAAGGCTATCGTTATCCAGAAGATATTGATATCAAAATAGTTGGATTACGTCCGGGTGAAAAGATTTACGAGGAACTATTGGCGAATAATGAAAATACGGTGAAGACACACCATCCTAAAATTATGATTGCAAATGTAAATCATGACGAGCTTTCGCTGAAGGCAGAGCGTATTAATGCAATCTGTAAGCAGATTTTGGATGCGGAGGTTCAATTGCCCGATTTTATGGAGCTCGTCGCCGGAATGAAACAGATCGTCCCAGAATTTAAATCCCAAAATTCGGAATACGAAGTGCTAGATACACAAGTGGAGCAGGAAGAAATCGAATTGGTGAATGACGCTCCGGTAGAGGTGCCTGTATATTCTTTGGTAAAGAATGTGCTGTAAACCTGGTATAAAACAGCTAAAATTTAGAAATTAACACGATAAATAAGTTAGAAGCCTTCTTCATTGAAGGCTTTTTTTGTTTATTTCGTTTACTCATGGATTAAAACTTGTCAATTAACAAAAATCATCCTAATTTTAGCGAACTATTTGCTGAATGCATCATTCGAAGACCAATGGTCTAAACATTCGAGAATCATTATATGAATAAAACAATTTTAATTACTGGAGGAGCAGGCTTTATAGGTTCCCATGTTGTCCGTGAGTTTGTGTTAAAATACCCTGAATATCAAATTATTAATCTAGATGCTTTGACCTATGCAGGTAATTTGGAGAATTTAAAGGACATCGAGCATCTGCCTAATTATACCTTTGTTAAGGCGGATATTACCGATCAGCAGGCTGTCTCCGCTATTTTCCAAGCGTATCAGCCCGAAGGTATTATCCATTTGGCGGCGGAGTCCCATGTCGATCGTTCAATTGTCGATCCAATGGCTTTCGTCATGACCAACGTCATTGGAACGGTCAATTTATTGAATGCGGCCCGAGAAATCTGGAAAGATAATTTCGAAGGAAAACGTTTTCATCATGTATCAACGGATGAGGTGTTCGGGGCATTGGGTGCAACGGGATTTTTTACAGAAGAAACAAAATATGATCCGCATTCGCCATATTCGGCTTCCAAAGCAAGTTCCGATCATTTTGTGCGGGCTTACCACGATACCTACGGCTTGCCTATTGTTCTGACAAACTGTTCCAACAATTATGGGCCTAACCATTTTCCCGAGAAATTGATTCCTTTGTGCATTCATAATATTTTAAATCATAAACCGCTACCTGTCTATGGTGATGGAAAATATACCCGCGATTGGTTATATGTCATTGATCATGCAAAAGCCATCGATCTCGTTTTCCATGAAGGGAAAAACGGTGATTCCTATAATGTCGGTGGATTCAATGAATGGCAAAATATAGATCTGATCAAAGAACTGTGCAAACAGATGGATGAAAAATTGGGGCGGCCCCAAGGCTCTTCGGCGCAATTGATCACTTTTGTGAAGGACCGGCCAGGGCATGATTTGCGTTATGCAATTGATGCGAATAAGATCAATAAGGAATTGGGATGGAAGCCAACAGTAACTTTTGAAGAAGGTTTGTCACGGACGATAGACTGGTTCTTAGCTAATCAGGAATGGTTGGAACATGTAACATCTGGCGATTATCAACACTATTACGACAAACAATATAAAGACGCATAAGAATGACGTATACGGAAACAAAACTCAAAGGCTGCTTTATACTCGAACCGACTGTATTTGAAGATGAAAGAGGTTATTTTTTTGAATCATTTAATGAGACAAAACTAACCGCCATATTAGGTTACACACCACATTTTGTTCAGGACAATCAATCCAAATCGCAGTTTGGTGTGGTGCGTGGCCTACATTTGCAGGCCGGTGAATATGCACAGGCAAAATTGGTCCGGGTTGTGGAAGGAAAAGTGCTGGATGTCGCTGTTGATGTCCGTCCGGGATCACCGACCTTTGGGCAGCATGTCAGCGTAGAGCTTTCAGCTGAAAATAGAAAGCAGCTTTTTGTGCCAAGAGGATTTTTACATGGTTTTTCGGTGTTATCCGAAAATGCGGTTTTCTTTTATAAATGTGATAATAACTATCACAAAGAATCGGAAGATGGTGTAAATCCATTGGATCCGGAATTGGCGGTCGACTGGCAGATTCCTGCAGAACAAATGATTCTCTCTCAAAAGGACCAAGAGGCACAATCCTTTGCGGAATTACGGTTGAAGTTAATTTAAGATGCTATGCGGATTGTTATAACAGGAGCTTCAGGACAACTTGGCTCAGAACTAAAAGATCTTTTGCTGGATAATACCGAAAAGGAGTGTTATTTTTTGGATCGGAAACAATTGCCATTGGATCAAATCCAGATTATTCAGGATATCTTGGGGATGTATCAACCGGATCTCATTATACATGCGGGAGCTTATACGGCTGTTGATAAGGCTGAGGAGGATCAGGTAAATGCTGATTTGGTCAATCATTTGGCTTGTGAGGAGATTGCACAATACTGTCATCTTCATGGCACACGCCTAATCGCTATTTCGACAGATTATGTTTTTGATGGATCTTCTGCTTCAGCTTTAACTGAAACAGCAGAAACCGCCCCCATCAATGTATATGGGCAAACCAAACTGGCCGGAGAACAGGCGATTCAGAAGTGGAGTCCAGAAGCAATCATTATACGTACTTCCTGGGTCTATTCCACCTATGGCAAAAACTTTGTAAAAACGATGTGTCGTTTAATGGCCGAGCGTGATGAAGTGGGTGTGATCAATGATCAGATCGGTAGTCCTACCTACGCGAAAGATCTTGCCGCAGCCCTATTAAAGATTGCAGATTCGTCTAAATGGGAAGCGGGAATTTATAACTACAGCAACGAAGGCGAGATTTCCTGGTATGACTTTGCTGTAGCGATACGTGATTGTCGTTCGTTCAATTGTCAAGTAAAACCGATTCCCACGAGTGCATATCCTACACCTGCACGTAGGCCGAAGTATTCTTTGCTCGATAAATCAAAGATCAAGTCTGTCTTTGGTGTTGAGGTGCCTCATTGGGAAGTAAGTTTGGCTAAAATGCTAGCCGAAGAATTTGAAAATTAAGAAATAGCAAGGATTAAAGATTCTTGTTTTGGAATCTAAATAAAGTGTTATGAAAGGAATTATTTTGGCTGGAGGTTCAGGGACACGATTACATCCACTTACGTTGGCTGTAAGCAAACAGTTGATGCCTGTCTATGATAAGCCTATGATATATTACCCCCTGTCCACATTGATGTTGGCTGGGATACGTGAAATTTTGATTATATCGACACCGCAGGATCTGCCTCATTTCGAAAAGCTATTGGGTGATGGTTCGCAATTAGGTTGCCGGTTTGCGTATAAAGAACAGCCGAGTCCCGACGGATTGGCACAGGCGTTCTTATTGGGGGAAGAATTTATTGGCGATGATAAGGTAGCACTTATTTTGGGTGATAATATTTTTTATGGTTCAGGTTTGTCCAAGCTATTACAGTCTTGTGCTGACCCAGAGGGAGGGGTTGTATTTGCCTATCCTGTACAAGATCCGGAGCGTTATGGGGTGGTTGAATTTGACCAAGAGAAGCAGGTGGTTTCTATTGAGGAAAAGCCCAAAGCGCCTAAATCCAATTACGCCGTGCCGGGCATATATTTCTACGATAATGATGTTATAGCTATTGCTAAAGGTATAAAGCCTTCGCCGAGAGGGGAACTGGAAATTACGGATATTAACAAAGAATATCTCCGCCAAAGCAAATTAAAAGTGGGCGTTTTCGATCGTGGAACAGCTTGGTTAGATACAGGGACGGTACAGTCCTTGATGCAGGCAGCACAATTTGTCCAAGTGATCGAAGAACGGCAAGGGATGAAAATTGGTGCGATAGAAGAAGTCGCTTATCGGATGGGTTATATTAATCAACAACAGTTATTAGATGTTGCTACCCCGCTAAGAAAGTCCGGATATGGGGAGTATTTAATACGATTAGTTAAATAATTTTAATAGCTTTGCAATTTTTATAGTCTGCCTGGATGTTATAGTCCTTTTTTGAGACTAAAACACAATTATTATTAAAATAAAAATGGTAACAGCTTCCATCGTATTATTTAAACAGACCTATGCGGAGATCAAATCTCTATTAGATGGCTTGGACCAATCGGGTATCAATACGCTATTTATTATTGATAATTCGCCATTTAACGCTATAGAAAATGAAGTTAAGGTTAATCACCCTAATATTCAATATATACATCAGGCCAATAATCCGGGTTTTGGTGCTGCCCATAATATTGCATTCAAGAAAGCGATGTCCTTAGGGAGTGAATATCACTTTGTTGTGAATCCCGATGTGCTTTTGAAAGACGATGTTGTCCAATCGCTGGTTGATTTTTTGAAAGATCATCCTGAAGTAGGAATGGTGATGCCACAGATACTGAATGTGGATGGAACTATTCAATATCTGCCTAAATTCTTACCGAGTCCTATATCGTTTTACAAACGGATATTGTACCGTAAATTTAATTTATTCAATTCTTTTATTGCAAAATACGAGCTTAGAGATGTTGCGCCGGACTTAATATATGATACTCCTGTTATCTCCGGATGTTTTACCTTGTTTCGTATTTCGGCACTGCAGGAAATAGGGCTTTATGACGACCGATTTTTTATGTACCTGGAGGATTGGGATATATCCAGAAGGATGAACGAAAAATATAGAACGGTCTATTACCCTAAAGCAGCTATTGTACACGGGTATGCCGCAGGGTCAAGTAAAAGTTATGGTCTATTTAAAGTACATATTCGTTCTATCCGCGCCTATTTTGGAAAATGGGGCTGGTTTTTTGATCGTGATAGAGTGCGTGTCAACGAACGGACAAAAAAACAATTCAAATAGGATAAATTAGTTGTTTTTTGCTATATGAATATAGAATGTGCTTCCAAATCCAATTGTACTTTCGAGGGAAATCCTGCAGTTGATCCGTTTTGCAAATTCATGACATAACAAAAGTCCGATTCCGGTGCCTTTTTCATGGAAAGTCCCTTCAAAGCTTTTTTGAAAACCCTTGTCCTGAAGTGCAGCGATCGTTGTCGCGTCCATACCTAGTCCTTCGTCCCGAATAGAAATCGTCGTGCTTTCGGAATTTTCCTGCTGATCAATAACAACGGATTTCCCGCTGAGGCTAAATTTGATCGCATTGTTGAAAATATTACGGATAATAAATTCAAACCGCTTTAAATCTGTTTGGATGGTCAATTCGGAAGGGATATTGATCTGTATATTTAATTTTTTTAAATGAATTCTATCCGCAAAGAGCTGCTGGCATTCTTGAGCGACCTGCAGTGGATGTATCGTTTGAATTTCGAGCTTTTCATCGGCCATTTGCTGCGAGGACCAGATCAAAAGATCGTCCAGCATCTTTGAAGCAACTTCGACCTGATAGCCGATGCCCACAAGTATTTCTTTGATTTCTGAGGCCGGCAGATCCACAATCTTCGATACGGAGAGTAAGGTCTGGAAGGTCGCAATCGGACTGCGCAGGTCGTGCGAAACAACGGAAAATATGCTCGAACGAAAGCGATCTGCCTGAACAAGTTCGGTATGCTGCTGTTTAATTTCCTGTGCTTGTTGGTCTACTGTCTGTTTTTCCTTCCGCAATAATCTATTCTTTTTGATCAGCAAAAGGATCATCATCAAAAACACCAAGAGCACAGAAAAGGTTAAGATCCAGATCAGCTTTATCCAGTGGGTTTCACGTTCGGCATTCGCATTTTTTAATAGGAGGTTTTTGTTTTCGAGTTCTTTTTTTTCACTTTCATATTTTTCGCGGAGTTCTTCCCTGATCCGGACACGAAGAGCCGCGGCATCCTCATGAAACTTGCGGTCCGAACTATCCTGATCGCTCAGTATTAAATGCGCATCTTGTGCTTTGATCGCTTTCGCTATTTTATCAAAATCTCCCTGAAGGTCTTCCGTTAGATTGGTGAAACCGCTTTTAGCAATTATACGCTTGATGAGGGAAACTTCTTGTGCGGCCAGATCAAACCGCTTTTCTTTGACATAGATATTTGCTCGGTTGATGCGGGCATAACTTTCCCCAACAGGATCTTTTTTCTTGGTGGTAATGTCTATCGCAAGGTCGGTATAGTAAGTGCTCCATTCAAGCTTATCTGCCTTGAGATAAAGGTAGCTTAATAAAATGTAGGTATTGAAAAGATCAACTTCCGGCGCATTGGCTTTACAGAACTCAACCGTTTTTACTAAATAGTCAATAGAGTGGGTTATATCTTCCTTTTTTTCTCCATTTAATGCATTTTGAGCATATATGTTTCCAATATTGGTCGATATATTAGCCCGATTTCGGGTATCGTGGGTTTCTTTGGCTAAATCTAATGCACGTTGGTAATATTTTAAGGCCTGATCGGGATCATAACTCTTATTAAATACATTGCCTATATTGAGAAAGGAAAGCATCATTCCTTTTTTGTCGTTGCGCTCTTCCCGTTTTTTTAGGACCTTGAAATGGGTTTTTATGCTTTCATCGAAATTATTTAGCTTCAAGTATATGACTCCCTGTAAATTTAACAGATCAATTTGCAGCGCCTCAAATCTTTTGTCGGCGGCGAGCCCCAACCCTCTGGAAACGATCTCTTGCGCCTCTGTAGGATTGCTTCGGTAGATTTCTGAGGCAACTTTGTAATAGGCCAGTATTCGGGTAGAATCGCTGCTTGCTTCTGACAGCTGCTTGTCTAACTTGTCCCAGCCACTGTTTTGTCCATGTGCAGGAAAGGTAAACAACAAAATTAGGGTAACAATAGATAAAATAGATAGACGGCCCATTGGGATTTTTTTGCCAAATATAATTAAGTTTCTGCTTATGTGAAGATCGACGCTTCTGTAGCTGAGCATAGGCGATGATGTTGTAACATGTAATTTTCTAACGGAGAAACGATGATTTCTAAATAATAAAAATTATATTTATGTAGATCTTTTTTAGCCTACTTATTAGTGTTTATATAAATTATTGTGAAATTGATTTCTGATGCGATTAATTTCGCTTCATCTTAAATTTTCTTTTGATTATTTTTTTCTTTAGAAACAATTTTGAGGTTGAGTTTGTCTATAATACAATAGGTTCACGAGAGTGGGGGCGACAATAGTGTGAAAATTGGAGTGGTTTATAATTTTCAGTTTAATAAAATGCAAATATCATGATTACAGTTGGGATAATTGACATGGATGAGCAGGAACGGACAGAGACAAAAAACATCATCTTAGCAAAAAGTAACTCCGAATCAACAATACCAATACATATACTGTTTGATCAGGATACGCTGGCTTCTTCGCGCCGCAATCAAGTCCCTGATGTGATGATTGTCGATATTGATCATCAGGATAGTTTGGTCGTAGAACGGGTGAAAAGTGTTTTCCCGCGTACTGAAATATTGGTGCTGACCAATAATTGTGACGTGAAAACTGTCAGAAGTTGTTTTCGGCAAGGCGCTGTCGGCTATATACTGAAAGAAACCTGCTTGCAATCTTTGAAAATTGCCATAACCATGACATTGGGAAATGGTTCTTTTATTAGTCCTTTCGTCAATCGTGCTTTAATTGAACAAGCCTTCAGTGCCAAGCAATCCGAAAATTTATTGACTGCAAGGGAGCTACAGATTGCCAATGGTATTATTGAAGGCCTTAGTTATAAGATGATTGCCCAGAAATACGCGATCTCATTGGACACAGTCCGTATTTATATCAAACGAATCTATAGAAAGTTTCAGATCAATAGTAAAGGTGAACTGATTGCACAGTTGACCGCTTAATAATTCGTTACATGAACATGTGACTGCCTAAATTTCGATCTCTTTAAATTTAGCCTGATTTTTATGAATACTTGAATGATATGCTATGCCAATAAGAAGCCGTTTAATTTTGGTGTTTCTTTTCTATTGTGCTGCTCTTTTCTTATCCATAGCGAAAGGCCAGCAAAGATACGATATTGCCTATCATTTCGAATATGATTCCATCCCGATCACGGCATCTCAGACCTTCTCCAACAAAATAACGATCATTAATAACACCGCTGGAGCAATCAAACTAAGTCCCCAAGCGAATGAGACGAAGGCCTTGCAGGGATTGATCAAATTGCCACCAATGATACAGCTGAAACCGCATGAATCGAAAACCTTCCCTTTGAAATACATGACTGATCGACGGACGATCTCGGACGCAACACAAAAATTTAGCATTGGGCTGAATTCAAAAGACCCAACTGTAACTGTACAGCCGCCCCAAGTTTTCTGGACAACCTTGGATGTTCAGGCATCGCTGATGATTCAGTCTGAACAACCTGAATATTTTATTGATCAGTCAACCGGACTGACGCAATTTTTGGTCCGCATCGTCAATACGGGTTTAATACCGCTTACTTTTCAGCTGCAGTTTGCGAACCTGCCTTCTGAACTGGAGGTCGTAGGTGAAACTTTGCCAACAACATTGGCTGCCGGCGGACAATCATTATTGCGGTTTACAGCACGTATGCGAACAAAAAAAATAGCCACGGATGTAGAACTGACGATGACAGCTATTGAAGCTGGTGGCAAACAGCTTGCGACAAGCCGGGTTCGCATCATGACGGTAGGGAGCGTTAAGCGGTTCGGCTCGTCGATAAACTTGCCCGACCAGCCCTACAACAATACGATTGCTTTGCGCTATCTGGATATGGGACAGGATATAGCCGTCTATCAGCTTCAGGGATATGGAAACCTAGCGTTCGGCAAAGAGAAATCCTTGAGTTATCGCATGAACATGGATTATTTTAAAAGCCAGCGCACGTTTAATATGTATGATAGTTATTTGAATTATCAAACGGAAAAATGGGGGCTGAAAGCTGGCAATATTTACGAGAATCTAGACCAATATGTTAACGGCCGAGGGGTGAGAGCAAGCTATAAGTTTGATAAGTCTCGTTCGATCAGCGCGTATGCGGTCCAAAACAATTACTTTCTTTGGACTCAGATGAATACTTTTTCGCCCGGAGGAGGAGTTCTAGGACTGAAGTATGCTTTTACGTCAGAAAAAAATCAAGAAAGTAGCTTGGCTTATTTGCATAGTAAAGACAATTACCGAAATGTTCGCAGCCATCTGCTCAGTGGGAAGGGCTATAAAGACTGGAGCGAAAAACAAAACCTCACTTGGGAGGGTGGAACAAGTATCGAACAGCTGGATGCTGGCGGTCATAAGGCTGCTTTGGCAGCAGGCGTAAATTATAATGGAATCTTCGACGGCTTTCAGCTTTCAAGTGTCAATTACTACAGTTCTCCTTATTATGTGGGGCTTAGAAGAGGACTCTTGCAGTCGGATTCACGTGTTGTCATTCCGCTTGAGGAAACGAAGAGTATTTCCGTCAGGATGAGTTTTATGGATAACCGGCCTAAATATCAGGTCGGGGACAGAAACTACTTTTTTAGCAACAGCAATCGGATTGAAATTTATGAGCTGGGATATCGTACCGCATTTGGACGATTGAATGTTGATGTAAGACCCTACTGGATGAAGCAGCGCGCAGATTACCACAGCTGGCTGGGATTAGGTGCTAACGCTGTAAACTGGAAATCCAGTTCGGTAAGAACCGTCGCGGATCTTCATTTTTTTACATCGAACCATCGCTTCTCGCTGCAGACGGATTATGGTTATACTTATAGAAATACCGCTGAAAAGCCCATTGCTCCTTTTCATTCCTTACGTGTATCGGGTAATTATGATCAGGCACTTTTTGGATTTAACGCATTTGTACAGATCAACCCTTATTATTTAAGTGATCTTTTGGCTACCTATGAAAATGCTAACTATAGCATGTACTCGCTGGGGCCCAATACGCATTTTGAAGCATTTGCACATAGCTTACAGGTGCAACTTGCAACGATGTATAGTTATTATGGCTTTTCGAAAAGTAATAATTTGTCCATAAATGGAAATGCCCGTTGGCGGATAAAGAATAACTGGAGCCTCACTGCAGATATCTTTTATACCTTTATTAAAGGTAAATTGCTGTTTATGGCAGATCCCATAAATGTGCCGCAACCCCAGCCATTGGATCGGTATTCTTTTAATAATCGACAGATCAGAATTGGGATAGAAAAGAATTTTGGTCATCGAGGATATGATAAAGGATATCGTTTGCAGCTGACCTGTTTTGATGATAGCAACAACAATGGCATTCGGGAGGATGGGGAACCTGCCGTAGAATCGGTTCTGATTCGAATCGGAAAGGAAGCGGCCATAACGGATGAAAAGGGGCGTGTCAAGTTTGTCGATATGGAGGCCGGCTCTTTTTCCATTCAGACAGAAAACCATCAAGGTTGGGTTTCTCAGGGGCCATCCACGATCGTACTGACCAAAAACCAGTCCATGGACATTCCGCTGATCAAAACAAAACCTGCGAAAGGCAAAATAAAATTAATATCCAGTAAGTACCTGGAGTCTAAGCCTGATTTGAGCGGTATCAGAATTACCGCGAATGATAGACAGGGCAAGAAATATAATACGTTGACCAACGAAGCGGGAGAATATGTTTTCTATCTGCCTGTCGGTTTTTATAAGTTGACGGTGGAGACCGAAGGAATGCCTTTTGTTATTGAAAATTCGAATTGCGAAGCAGAAGTAAAGGTTGAAGGACAGACGGAGCTTCCATCCTTGCGCTACCGGGATCAAAGACGAAAAGTCGGTATCAAAAGATTTTAAGGAGCGACAAAGCTATAGACTATATTTGCGGTATAGGTACCTGCAGGTTTGCCCAGAAGATTGCTGGTCTGCGATGCGGGGATGCTGTACTGCATATTGAGTGTGCGATCGATGACCGGGTCGGCATTTTGGATGAGCTGCTGGGCTGTTGTAGACAGCGTAACTGTATTTACGCCAGTCTGCCCTGCCATTGGACCGATACGTAAAACACTTAACGGAATACTATTGACCCCTGAAGTAAAACTAGAAGAAGTGGCCCGTACATATAAATTGTAGGGCGTGGTCTTGCTCAGTTTTAAATGAGTGGGCATATTCGTACTAACTCCATTCACATAATTACTGGTCGTCGTAAAAGGAAGATTCACGGACTGCTGATTTGCGATGATTTCTCCCAGGTCGCTGACCGCAATAGTCAAACTTCCACTAGCCTGCGCCTGCACAGGAGTTGTTGGGTAGGCTGAAGACAATTTGTTCCAGGTGTAGGTGAGGGGAACGGTATAGGTTCCGGCCTGTATATAGTTGCTTTTTAGGAATGCGGTGCTAATGGAGTATGTATGTGTGATCGAACTGCTGTTATTGGTAGGAACAGCTATTCCCCCCGCGGCTGTTAGTGCCTGATCGCTGGTCGACAGATTGGCCGCGGTTGCCGTTGCAACTCCGCTCAGTGAAGCACTCACTGTGGATACAGGCGAAACAGGCAAGGTATTGTACGGAAAGGTTGTGTTAAAACTAAATTGGGCATTTCCGGTACGTATACTGGGAATATAGGGTACGGTACTTGAGACTGGTATAATTTGACTGGCGCTGATCCCATTTGCAGAACGGTAAAAACTAAGATTGTTTACGGCTATATTCGTTGTTCCTATGCTGGCGGGCGGACTGATAAATCCGGGTACGGTGATGGACAACGTGTAGCTTGCTGGAGAGATGGACCCCGCCAATACACCTTGCGTATAGAAGCTGACAACATTGCTAAATACGCCCGCGGTCCAGGTCTGGCTTGCGGTTGCAATGCGCGCATTGGCGGCTATAGCACCCGACGCAACACTTGCTACAGCTGCATAGAGCAAACCGCCTCCAGTTGAGAGGGCGACTTCATTATTCGTGCCCAACCCAAGCAATACCAAGCTGCCAATACTCGAAAGTTTCATATGGACTAAACTGGCCGGAAAACTTCCACTGGTTGTGCTGGTAAAAGTCGCTGCAGTTGATTTTACTGAAAAAGACGGAAGTAAGGTAATTACACTGGAATAGGTGCCTACATTGACAGGCGTATTGTAGTCGGTTCTAGCCTGTATATTGGCTTGGGGCAGGGTAATAGCAGTCGTCTGTGCATAAATATGATGCCCATAGAAGCTGAATAAACTTAGGAAACAAACAGCAAAATTCCGTTTAATATGTAATTTCTTTCTCTGCAATTTTTAAATCATATTGGCTGCCCGCATCTAATATTGCAACGGCAAGATAATGTCCTGCAGCCAGTTTCTCTGGAAGGTCGATTTGTACCCACTGATCCGAGTTGGGGAGCATCGCGATAGCGACGGCTTTAATAGGGATTTCTTCGCCTGTCTCTGTATTGGTCAGCTCAAACCGTACATAGGCATCTTTGTTAATCTGTCCTGTGTTTTTAACATGTACATCCATCCGGCGCACAGATTGCCCCGTTTGATTGGGAATGATATGCCTGTCTTCAAAAGCAAGGAATTCCAGATCTCCGGGATTTAGTCCTGAAGGGGTATGATAAATTTGGATCCCTACTTCGATGAGCACATTCATATGAAGACCATGCTGGAGGGCGGCCTTCTGTTCTTTCACCTGTGTAAAGAACAGCATCGTATTGCTTAGCCGCTGCGGGACTGGATCTTTGGGGACCGTCATCGAAAGGCTGACCGATTTGGTCTCTCCCGGTGCCAACCGTACCGTGTTTTCCGATAGCGTCAGCCAAGCCGCATTTGATTGCTGTTTTTGGCCCGGAGAATAGTATTTTTTTACGCCAATCGAATCGCGATCCCAATCTTTCAGATTGGCAACAAAAGAGAGCTCCGTGTTTGAGGTGTTGCTAAATGTAATCACCTGGGAAACTGTCTGCCCTGGCTCACCAGTAAAAAAGATGCGGGATGGAGAAATTGAAATACCCTGTCCATAGATCAGGGTATTACAGATATAAAGGACGAATAGTGTTAAATAATATCTCACGGATCAAATTATCTTTCCAATTAGAGTTGTGTCGCAGTATAAGTGACTGTTGTACTATAAGCCGATGCGCCCAGATTCAAAAGGGATGACGGATCGGCTATGGTATAATCCACCGTATAACTTGCTCCGGTTGTTGCGGTCGAACCGTTGACCAAAGCCGCTGGGCTTGTACTTAATGGTACATTTGGTACTGGAGTACCTCCATTGGCAGTGGCTGTTGGTACTGTAACTGTTACAATATCTAGATCAGGTCCTCCAGCAGGCGTAAATGCGGCCGTCGCAGCAACAGTAAGATTATACGGTTTATTGCTCACGACCGTAAAATGCCCTGCTTTCTCCACAGTTTTTGATGCGGTATAATCTGCCGCAGTCGTATAGGTAAAATTAACTGTTGGGGTTGCACCTAATGTAATCGAAATAGCATCCGTTAAGTTGATATTTACCGTAACAGGCTGGGAGGTCGCCGACACTTGGGCTTTGGCTTGATGTCCAAAACAGATGGCTGCAAATGCAATGAGGGGTATAAATAGGTTCTTTTTCATAATTTCCTCTATTTTATGGGATTAAACTCTAGTAAAGTTAGTCAGCAACTGTGCTAAATGCAATGCCAAGAAGTCACATGATGATGTTATAAAATTGAGTGAGGTCAAGGAAATTGCTCCTGAAAATTTTCTGGAAACGGCGTATATTTACTGCCAAATGTCTGAGTCCAAAAGAATCTACCAAATTGATCTGTTTCGCTTTATTGCGGCAATTGCAGTGGTATTGTATCATTATCTGTATCGGGGATATGCTGCTGGGAATATGTCCCTTCTACGGTTTGACGGAGTTGGTGAATATGTTAAATATGGCTATCTAGGTGTTGATCTATTTTTTATCATCAGTGGTTTTGTAATTGCCTTTTCCATTAAGCATCTTTCGCTGCGTAAGTTCTGCTACTCCCGCTTTAAGCGTCTATATCCGATGTATTGGATCTGCCTGATGATGACCTTTGTGGTGACCTGTTTTTGGGGAGCCCCACGTTATCATGTTACATTTGTTCAGCTATTGGCCAATTTGACCATGGTGCAAAAACTGTTTGGGCAAGGAGATGTTGATGGCGCCTATTGGTCGCTCTATGTGGAGCTGAAATTCTACCTGATTATAGCTTTGTTCTTGATCCTGAACCGCTTTAAAAAAATAAGCTTGGATTACCTCGTTTATTTTTGGCTGCTGTTGTCCAGTCTACGCTTTTTTGTTGGTCCATCGGAAATTTATGATGCACTTCACGAATTCTTCCTATTGGATTGGAGTGCCTACTTTATTGCAGGAATTGTATTTTGCCAGATTTTTTTGCATGGGCCAAAAATGCAGCATGTTGTCGCCTTACCCTGGTGCTTGTACATTTCTATCGATGCTGCCGTAGGCCGTATTCATTGGCTGGAGCGTACTTTTCACAGTGACTTTTCTCCTTATATTATCGGAGCTGCCATCGCGGTATTTTACCTGCTTATGTTGCTGGTTTCCTGTAAAAAACTCCAGGCGATCAATTCACCTAGATTTGTAAAAATTGGTATGCTGACCTATCCACTGTATTTAGTCCATCAGCATATAGGTTTTATTATTTTTAATCACCTGCACCCATATGTAAACAAATACCTGTTGCTTTCGGCTGTTATAGGTCTTATGCTCGCGATAGCCTATATCCTAAGCGATCGGATCGAGCCGTGGATCATGAAGCATTTTAAATCATAAAAGGCCCGAGGGTAGGAGATGTATTTCTGCTTAGCTGGGTTGTTTTTGACAATCAGGCCGAACTCCTGAATCGTTTACTACACTGCCTTATGGTTAGAAAACAAGATTCCCTTGATAGATAAGTGATTTTACGGGCGATATCCTTGAAATAGCTTCGGCTGAACAGCTCGCGTCCAGGAAAGCAATATCCGCACTATCGCCGATTTTAGGCCATTGCATATTGCCTTTGTCATCCAATGGGATGGGACCAGCGGTAGCAAGTTTGAGCATGCGGGATAGGGCATATTCGGTAGCCTGGCCGTATACCTGCGCCGCAAGATTGGCTTTTTGCAGCACGCTTCCTGTGCCAAATGTATTCCAGTGGTCTACAATACTATCATTGCCTGTCATCACTTTAACCTTGTTTTCCATTAAGGTCGGAATGGGCATAATCAATCCGCCAAATGGGATCGTCGAAACGATGCCAATTTGTGCGGCGCCCAGTTTCTCGGCCATTTCCTGTTGTTTGGCTTTTTCCAGTCGGCCCAATACAAAACAGTGGCTGAGGTAAGTCTTGCCTTTGAGAACAGGGTTCTCGTTTACTTTATTAATGAGGTATTCTACAGTTTTTAGACCTGATTCACCCGATTCATGTAAGTGAATATCAATTCCCTTGTGATGATCTAGTGCCAGCTGAACCGTAAAATCCATTGTTTTTTCAATGGCTCCGTCAATGGAAAAGGGATCGACTCCACCAATAAAATCGATATCGGTTTTAGCCGCTTCCTTGAGATAAGGTACGGTGTCGGTATAGTAGACACCATGCTGCGGGAAAGCCACCAGTTCAGCTCCGAATCCATTTTTCTTGTTTTCCAGTGCCAGTTGCAGATGGCGTAAGGAGTCGAGTTTGGATGTGGGTTCAATATTGACATGGCTGCGAGCAAAAGCAGTTCCTTTGGATTGTAAAAGTTCGATCAGTTTTTCTGCCTTATAAGTCGAGTTTTTTAGCAGCTCCGGCAGAATTTTCTGTTCAAGGGCGATCATCCCCTTTACACCTCCGGGGCCGCGTCTAACGGCCTGCCATTTGTCGCCATAGTAGGTCTTATCCAAATGGATATGCATATCTTTAAAAGAAGGCAACATCAAAAGTCCTTTTGCATCGATCGCATCTGCACTATTGGTATTGGCACTGATATTTTTGATTTTTCCGTTTGCGATCTGAATGGAAAAAAGCCCTGTTTTTGTTGCCGTTACATGGCCATCTCCATCGTACTCAAAACCCGTTTCTAGTAGCACATTTTTCAAGGTGTAGCTTTTCTTCCCTTGATAACCGCTCAAAAGTTCTTGATGAACCGCTCCATGGTCGTTTTTTGCAAATAGCATTTCTGGGAGGAATGTTGCTCCGGCAAGTGCTAAAGCAGAGTTCCTGATAAATTCCTTGCGGGAAAGGGCAGTTGATTTCATTTGATTTCCTATTATGTTATTTTGTGACCGGAATAAAAAGCCTACCAGTCTTTTACAAAGTTACATCGCTAGTGTCCTATTCTTGCTGGGAGATTTCTGCCATTCTTTGTGTGATTTATCTTTTTTTCATTCTTTCAGCGGACTTGATGCTTCGCCCACCTGGAGGTCTTCCCTAAAGTCACTTGGACTTGTGCCGGTCTGCAGTTTAAAGAAATTCGAAAAATAAGCCTGATCTGTAAAACCCAGCTCAAAGGCTATTTCCTTGATGGATCGCTCGGTACTCTGTAACAGACGTTTGGCTTCCGTACTGATCCGTTGGTGAATAAGTTGGGTAGCCGATATTTTTAGGTGCTTTTTGCACAAAATATTGAGGTAGTTGGGCGAAATATGTAGTTTTTCAGCATAAAAAGCCACGAGTTTTTGTTCTCTAAAAAATTCGTCAATGAGCATATTGAACTTCGCCAGGCGCGGAACCGATTGATAGACTTTGAACTCGGTGAAGGCAGACTCTGCCTCCCGACTTACAGTCGCTGCGATGACACCGGCTCGGGCAGTTATTAATGGAATCAGTGAATTTTCTCTTTTTAACTCCTGCTTGACCGATTCAAATTCATAATGCAATTGTGCAAAAGCATCCGCGGTAAGATCAATGACGGGGTGGTTTTGATATGCCATTTGTGCATCTGGCCCGGAAAGAGGACATGAACCTGATGGTCTTTGATGATATGGTCAATTGAATCAATCGTATGGACACCAGAGGCTTTATCAAAGAGATTAATGATAAAAAAATCATGCTTATGTGGTTTTTTGATGAGGCGTTCCCCATGAAGTTCGTTAAATAGGAGTTCTTCGCGTCCTGCAGTCTGTTCTTTGCGGAATCCATCCAGACCAATAACTGGCGCCCAAATTTTTGAATTTCGTTTATCCATAGTAGCTCATATCAATTCGAAAATACGAAATACCCCTGAGTATTCGGTAACAAGCCGCCAAGTTCACCGGTATCCCCAAAGGTTGATCAACACGAAGGGTTAGATTTCCTGAGATTGTAGCAAAAAGGGCCATGAGTTAAAATCTGGAGAATATAGGCTAAAATAAACCTATGTATAATGCGCTATTGTCATTAATTTTATAAATGTCAATTTAACAAGAATAAGAATGCGCTTGCCATTTTTGAATGTGGATTAGAGATGGAAAAACCCTCGGGGAGAGATGATGGGGACACAACATTTTGGCGAATAAAAGATCGTGATATGAAAAGATACAAAATATATATTGCAGCACTTTTTACACTTTTTATCAAAACGATAGATGTGGCTGTGGCTCAGGGGGGAGACCAAATATTGGATGGTATCGGTGAAACGGGGATGGTGGCACGTTATCTCTTTAATGGTGATTTAAAGGACTGGTCGAGGAATGGACTGCATGGCAAGTTTCAGGGCGAAAAAGTTTCGTTTGTTGCAGATAAGCAATTCACCAAGGTACTGTCTCTTGCTGGCGGAAAGGATGATTTTATCGTATTGCCAGCGCAGGCGCTCTCCGATTTAGAATCGATCAGCATAACGGGCTGGCTCTACTTACGTGCAGCTCAGCCGGAGCAGTATCTCTTCGATTTCGGACAGGATATAGCCCGGCATTTTGCTGCGACAGCAACAGGAATGGATCTGAAAAAGGGATACCAGGGGATCATCTCCCAGAAGAAGGGCGAATCGAAAAATGCAGTTTCGCCGGCTGTCCCTTTAAACAGGTGGGTGCATCTGGCTATTGTGGTTGATATAGCTGCGGGTTCTATGCAGACGTATTTAGATGCGGTGCCAGTTGGAGAAGCTAAGGGTATTCCGCAGGAACTGAGCGCAGTTTTCGGACAGACGGGGAGCAAAAGGACTTTGTATATCGGAAAATCCCTGGCGGGAAGCAATTCGAGTTTAAATGCCTTGCTCCATGATTTTCGGATCTATCGTGTGCCGCTGAACCGGAGCCAGATCAGTACGGTATACGGAAATGCGCTGAAAGGTGTGCATGAAGATCGTAGCGCCAAAGGTAAAGCCGAGGACGATCTGCCTAGATTTCCAATGAGTAAAGCGCAGCTTTATAATGCCTATCTGACCAGTGTTGGTGATGTCAACGTAGAAACTGAAGTGGGAGAATTGCCCCGATTGCCTAGCTATGTCATAGGGACTTATAAAGATGGCATGGTAGGCCCGAAAGTACGTGTGCTATGGCCCGCACCTACAGACAATAGTACTGTCTTGCAGCAAACAGCCTACACCATTACCGGACGCGTTCCAGGGACTGATCTGAAACCCAAAGCAATCATCACCGTAAAAGGAAAGACCAAAGCTAAGCTGCCTAGCCTGCAGCTGGAACCCTTTCACCTGGATCAAGTTGCTCTGAATACGGACGTAAAACATCAGCAGACGAAGTTTATTGAAAACCGCAATAAATTCATCGATACATTGGCCAAATCGGATCCCAATTCTTTTCTCTATATGTTTCGCCACGCCTTTGGACAGCCGCAACCACGGGGAGCGCAGCCATTGGACGTGTGGGATAGCCAGGATATCAAGCTGAGAGGCCATGCGACGGGACATTATTTGACTGCCATCGCACAAGCTTATGCCAGCACAGGATACGACAAAGCTCTTCAGGCAAAATTTTTGGGAAAAATGGATACCATGGTCAACGTTCTTTATACCTTGTCCAAATTATCAGGCAGTCCGAGACAGGCAGGGGAAGCGTCTATTGCCGATCCTGCTGCCGTACCTTTTGGTCCCGGAAAATCAGCTTACGATTCTGACCTGAGCGATGAAGGAATCCGTACAGATTATTGGAACTGGGGGGCCGGATTTATCAGTGCTTACCCGCCGGATCAATTTATTATGCTTGAAAATGGCGCAAAGTATGGCGGCCAGAAGAATCAGATCTGGGCTCCTTATTATACCCTGCACAAGATCTTGGCCGGCTTGATGGATGTTTATGAAGTGAGTGGTAATAAAAAAGCATTGGAGATCGCACAGGGAATGGGCAATTGGGTATACGCACGTTTGGATAAAGTTCCGACAGAGACACTCATTAAAATGTGGAATACGTATATCGCGGGTGAATTTGGGGGGATGAACGAAGTGATGGCGAGGTTATATCGGGTGACCGGTAACCAGAACTATTTAAAAACAGCCCGTTTATTTGACAATATCGATATGTTCTACGGTAATGCTGCGCATGTACATGGGCTGGCCAAAAATGTGGATACTTTTAGAGGACTGCATGCCAATCAGCATATCCCTCAAATTGTGGGAAGCATGGAGCTATATCGCGTGTCCAATGAACCGCAATATTATAAAGTAGCGGACAACTTTTGGTATAAGGCTACCAACGACTACATGTATAGCATTGGCGGTGTTGCCGGAGCGAGGAATCCCGCCAATGCCGAATGTTTTATTAGTCAGCCGGCGACCTTATATGAAAATGGATTTTCTGCAGGTGGGCAGAATGAAACCTGTGCGACTTATAACATGCTGAAACTGACGAGTGACTTATTTATGTTTGATCAGCGTGCGGAGCTGATGGATTATTATGAACGTGGATTATACAATCATATCTTAGCTTCGGTTGCAGAAAATAGTCCAGCAAACACGTATCATGTGCCTTTGCGGGCTGGATCCCTGAAGCAGTTTGGAAATGCGGATATGAAAGGTTTTACCTGTTGTAACGGTACGGCGATTGAAAGCAGTACGAAATTGCAGAATACCATCTACTTTAAGAGTAAGGATGATCAGTCGCTGTATGTCAATTTGTATATTCCTTCAACCTTGCACTGGACGGAGCGGGGAATCAGCGTCGAGCAAAAAACAAATTTTCCTAAAGCGGATCATACATCGCTCACCATACAAGGGAATGGCAAATTTGATCTCCATGTTCGGGTACCGAGCTGGGCAACAAAAGGTTTTTTTGTGACGATAAATGGCATAGCGCAAAAAATTACGGCTAAGCCGGGAACTTACCTGACTTTAAGCCGCGACTGGAAAAACGGTGACGTGATCAACTTAAAAATGCCCTTCCAATTTCATCTGGATCCGGTCATGGACCAGCCTAATATTGCAAGTCTATTTTACGGACCGATTTTATTGGCTGCTCAAGAGCCTACAGCAAGAAAAGACTGGCGTAAAGTCACTTTAGATGCAAAGGATATTGGTAAATCGATCAAGGGGAACCCGGAAACGTTGGAATTTTCTATCGATGATGTGCTCTTTAAACCTTTTTATGATACTTATGGACGCCATTCGGTCTATCTGGATGTCAGCTTAAAATAGGATGTCGACAAGCATTCCTAATTCTTTCCTAAATTCAGATTACCTTTGTCATAAACAATTGTATGTATGATATTGTCTACATTTAAAATTGACCGCAAAGGATGTGGATGAATTCTTATGAATAGGAAATAAAGATGAAAGTACTGGTAATTGAAGACGAGGAAGAGTTAAGGGAAATCGTAAAAACCTCTTTGATTAAGGAAGAATATACCGTGGAGACAGCCAGTGATTATGGAGCAGCCCTAGAAAAAGTATCGCTATATGATTATGATTGTATCCTGCTGGATATTATGCTGCCGGGCGGTAACGGTTTACATATCCTGGATCAACTCAAGAGTGAAGGCAAATCTGATAATGTGATCATTATATCTGCAAAGGATTCTTTAGACGATAAGCTAAAGGGACTCGAGCTTGGAGCCGATGATTATTTGACCAAACCTTTTCATATAGCGGAGCTGAATGCACGGATCAAAGCGGTATTGCGTAGGAAACAACGCGACGGTAAGAATACATTGACGATGGGGAACGTTGTTCTGGATCTCAACGAACGCTGCTTGTTTATTGCGCAAGAACTCGTGCCACTAAATAGGAAGGAATTTGATATGCTCAATTACTTTTTATTGAACAAAAATAGACTGGTCAGCAAAAGTGCATTGGCTGAACATGTTTGGGGTGATCATACAGATCAGGCCGATAACCTCGATTTTATCTATTCACAGATTAAAAATTTAAGAAAAAAATTCCTGGCTAGCGATGCGGATGTTGATTTTGAAGCGGTCTATGGAATCGGTTATAAACTTGTCGAAAAATGAGATTAGCCAATCAAACGCTTAAGTATCTCTCCATCTCCGTGCTGGTAGTAATCGCGCTATGGTCAACGGTATTCTATTTATTTATGCTGGAGGTGATCCACGATAATATTGACGAGGAACTCGAAAACCAGAAACGGCTCATTATCCAGGAGTTGTCTACCAATCCCACCGTCGCTCCGGATTTAGAGTTTGGGATAAATAACTATAAGGTTCGCGAGATCTCCGAACAGCAAGCGCTTAACATGCAGCAGGTATATAAGGACACCATGCTGTATATGCAGGACGATGATGATCCGGAACCGGAACTGGAACCTGTTCGAATGCTGACGACAGCATTTGAACATCAGGGACATTACTATGAACTGTCCATCATCAACTCGATGATTGAAGAAAGCGATCTGATCAAGAATCTGTTTTATTCTGTTGTCATCTTGTTTGTATTGCTGGTCGTCAGCATTGTTTCCATCAATAAGATCGTGATCGAACGTTTATGGCGGCCTTTATATTCTTTCCTTGATCAACTGAAGCGATTTCGTCTGGGGAAAACCCAAGAGAAGCCTGCTATGGATACGAAGATTCAGGAATTTAAAGATCTGCAGCTTGCTGTAACAACACTCATCCACCATAATGAAGAAACCTATGAACAGCAAAAACAGTTTATTGGGAATGCTTCGCATGAATTGCAGACACCTTTAGCCATTATGATCAACAAATTGGAAATGATGGTCGAGTCGGAGGAACTGAAACAAGAACAGTCGGAAACGATTGCAGAGGTCTTACATACTGCCGAAAGGCTTGTGCGTCTCAATAAGTCCTTGTTGCTGTTGAGTAAAATTGAGAATAAACAATTCTTGCAGAATGAAAATCTTTCACTCAATGCGCTTGTCCTGAATATGGTGGCGGAGTTTGAAGATATTGCCGAATTTAAACAGGTAGAAATAAACGTTGTCCAGGTGGATCAGCTTCATGTGCACATGGATAGTGCTCTGGCCAATATCGTCGTGTCGAATCTTCTCCGGAATGCTTTATTTCATAATAAAGCGGGCGGCGAGGTGAATATCAGTATTACAGGCAACATGCTGACGGTCACCAACACAAGTGCGCATGCAGCGTTGGATGCCGATCTGGTGTTCTCCCGTTTTTATAAGTCAGATGCAGCCTCTAAAGGTACTGGCTTGGGGCTTGCCATTGTTCAGGCGATCTGTCAACTCTATGGTTTTGTGCTCGTCTATCGTTATGAAAATAATCTGCATAGTTTTCAGCTCAATATGCACCCTTAAACAACAGACTTCTATTGTGCATGTATTCCCAAATCTTTACAGATTCGCTTTTTTACTTTGTGTTATACTAAAAAAAAGAATCATGAACTGTAAATTGATCTGGAGTGCTTTTATGCTAGCGCTCACAACAACAGGAGCTATTGCTCAAGATATATCACAAAGTCAGGTTCCCGCTGTCGTACTGAATAGCTTCCAGCAAAAATTTCCAAAAGCTAAAAAAGTAGATTGGGAATTGAAGGGAAATGTGTATGAAGCTGAGTTTGAAACAGGTTTATTTGGAACAGACCAGGAAGCTTGGTTTCAGCATAATGGAAGACTGTTGCGGTATAAAACTGATATCAACAAGAGAGACCTGCCAAAGAATGTGGTGGACCGGGTGAAAAGAGATTTCCCAGGTTATCGGATTGATGATGCAAAAAGGATTACCGCTGAGCAGAAAGTGAGTTATGCGTTTGAAGTGAAAAGCCCAAAAGAGGAGTGGAAGCTTGTCGTCGATTCGCAAGGAAATATTCTAGAGAAAGTAAGGGATTAGGTTGAAATGCCTGATTATTGATAAACCATCATGATTTCATCGCTACTGGAGCCTGTGAAATCATGATGGTTTTTTTGGTGGATAAACCCAGTATAGAGCGTTAATTAATCTTCGCCCACTTCGGCGTGGAGTTCGAAAGATAGCTTAATCTGATCCTGTCCAGCAAATTTAGTCGCGTAATCCGAGAGATTCCAGTCTGCACGGGTAACTTTAGCCTTCGTTGTTGCATCATTAAATTTACGAAGGATATAGCTGACATTCTTCTCCCCCTCATTGTCTTTTCCAGCGGTAAAATAAGTGATGATTCCTGTAGTCTCTATTGCTCCATTGACAGCAGAACCATCCCCGTAGGTAGTTTCTTTCGTTTGAAAGATGGCACCAGTTCCTGTACTGCTATTGGGATTTAAGACAAACGAACCGCCTGTAAGGAATGCTTTGTAATAATCCGCCGTTGCTTTATTGCTGATGTACTGGCCCTGTACCTCTTTAGAAGAAGCATCAAATTGTTTGAATTCAATTTTATAGATACTTTCTGGGTTGATATGGGCATGGCCACCGGCCAAAGCTGTTCCCTTTTCGTCAAAGCTGATCGAGATGGGCTCGACCTTGTCTTTATCAGCCAGATCATGGAAATGGTCTCCATGGGCTTCTCCGGCCACTTCCGTAAACACAAGTTTGTAAGCAACTTTGGCATCTGAACCTTCTATGGTTAATGGTGATTCAACGGTCGTTGCATTTCCTGCTTTGTCGGTGACTGTAAAATGAAAATGATACGCTCCAGCTGGTGCGTCTGCAGGAACATCAATGTGTTCATGGAATGTCGCATTTTTTACGCCGATATATTTCCCTTCGGTATAGGCTTTTGTAAACTTGTACTGACCACCACCTTCTTGATGAATCTCAATTTCAATTTTAGCAATAAGTGCTTCGGCAACAAGATCACCTTCGAGATGAAGATCTGATCCCGCTTTGACCGTCTTGTTGTTGCCACTGCCGATTTCAAGCGTGCCTATCTGGGGTTTTGCAAGTGCTGGAATGTCTTCGTTATCTTTCTTACAGGAGGATAGGAAACCTAAAAGAATAGTACTTAACAGGAAGAAGAAGCGAATGTTTCTAGTTTTCATGTAAAATGGATTTAAAAATTTAGTTGATAAATATGTTTGGTATTACTCGAGTATACGGATGCTGATTCCCTTTTGAGTGCTCCAGCCAGCTAGATCGGTTACCTGGATCATAAAATGATAGTTACCCGGATCGATATCGGCCGGTACATCGATTTTTAATTCGGCATTATACTGCTGCGGCTGTCCCGGAATATTGACTGTTTTAACCAACACAAAGGGTTTGATGGGCGTTTTAATCGCTTCTACTGTGCATTCGCCAATTTCCGTACTATGCGAATGATGGTCAAAATTGTGGTGGACATCGATGCTATAGCTTCCCAGGGCTACATTGTCGGCCAGTGTGCTGCGGAAAGTGAAGCTTGTGCCCCGTTTAATCGTGCTACATTGTTTGGGGAAAGCAGTGTCGGAATCGATGGCGATGCTCGGTTTTTCAGTGTCAATGCTTTCCTTATCTTTTTTACAGGCGGCAGCCATGACAAATAACACCGCAATCAGTGTATATTTTTGAAGTGCTTTCATATTAAATAGTTTCATTTTTAAATAGTTATTCATTTGTGTATGTTTAATCGGTATTCATGAGCTCGCCCTGCTCGGTTATTCTAACCAAAAGGCACGCCGATCGATAGGATAAAGTTGCGCCCTTGTTCAGGCAATGCGATCAGCCGATAAAAGCTGGTATGATCCATATATTTCTTATCAAAGAGATTCTGAACCTGCAAGCGCAGCTGAAGGACAGATTTTGCAAAGTGGACCTGTGTTCCGGTTCGAAAGTTAAAGACTTGATAAGCAGGTGTGAATTCCTCTGGCGGAACGACATGGTGCTGTGCTGCTGTCCATTTGCAGTCGACGGACAGATAGGTATCCTTAAAATGCCTGCTATTTTTTGCCGTCCAGCTGAGATCCATTAAAATGGAGGGCGCTGGAGAAAAAGGAAGTGTGTAGCCTTTCTTTGCACCGGAGAGCTGCTCCGAACGGACATATTCACCCAATAACTCTACTTTCCATTGTTTTAAAGGCTGGTAGCTTACTTTGAGTTCAGCGCCATAACGGCGTATCCTGCTCTCTGTATATTCAAATATTTGATTGCCGGCCCCGTAGTACTGATCGTAGCGCGATGTAGGATTGAGATAGATATAGTTGGAAAAGTAATTAAAGAATGGCGTCAAGGCCGCAGAGGCTTTTTTAGCACTCCATGTCAATGATAAATCCAGCTGATAGGACTGTTCGGGTGATAATGATCCATTCCCTTTTTCATAACTGAAATAATGATAATTGACACCATTGGCGCCAAGCTCTTGTGCGATAGGAGCGCGGAAGCTCTTGCCTAGATTGATTTTTGTTTCTACAGAACCAAATTGGCGCCCTGCCCCGATAGACCAAACGAGGCTGTTGAAACTGCGGCTGAGCTCGGATGCCCTGACAATTCTTGCTGTCTGGTTGCCTTCTAGTTGCGAATCGAACCAATCTTGATACGATGAAGTATGAATATGGCTGTAATCGTACCGCAATGCGCCATAGAGCGTTGTATGATCATCTAGTAAATATTGATCATAGGCGAATACGCCCATTGCTTTTTGTCTATAGGATGGGATCAGGAAGCTCCATCCGTCAATCCGGTTGTCTTGATAATCCCCATTTGCACCAATGGTCAGGCGGTGTTTCGCTAATGAAAATTGGTCTTTCAGGGTTATACTGTAGATCTGTTTGTCGTACAGTCGCTCCAGATAGATCGGCACGGTCATATCTTGTGGATAGACGGGGGGCATATAGCCATGTGCGGTGTAATTGTTGTATTCCTGCCGGTAGTTTCTTTGGTATCCGAGGTCAATCCATAACTTATGTTTATCCCAGTCGATAAAGCTGCGGTTAATCAGCTTCAGGTGATTGACGGTTTGGCTCGGAAAACCGATGTCGCGGCTAGATTTGTCATACAAAACGGTGTCTACCCCCCGGGGTTCCAAGCCATGCGCATTGGCAAAAAAACCAAGTTTTGTGTGATAATTGCTCAGGTATAGAATGGAAGAAAAACGATCAGACATATAGCCGCTTCGCAGTTGAAAATGCGTTTCTCGCCCTGCAGTATTCCGTACATGACGGTCTTTCAGACGTACGGCATAATTGTAAACATAGACGGTGTCTGTGGGTACTTTGTAGTCCGCATAATCCAAATGTGTGAAGCCCCCGCCAAAAACCCAATTTCCTTTTCTGCCCTGTGCCTGAAAAGATCCGCCATAGGTGGCATTGTTGGATTTTGTCAGTACATTAAAATTGCCTTTAAAGCCATCTTCCTGGAGTTCAATAGGAGGCAATAGGCGGATGACGCCACCTATCGCATCTGATCCATACAGGAATGAGCTTGCTCCCTTGAGTACCTCGGCACTGCCGACGCTGAATTGATCGATTTCCAATCCGTGATCCAATCCCCATTGTTGACCTTCGTGTTTAATGCCATTTTCTACCGTAGCTACACGGTTAAAGCCAAGTCCTCTGATCTGCGGTTTGGACTGATTTGGACCGATGCCGATGGCATTTACGCCGGGTAGGCGACTCAAGGTCTGCATTAAACTTCCGGCCTGATATTTTTGTATGGAATCTGCATTTAAGATATCAATGGATAAGATCCCTTCTGCCGCGCGCTGATAGCGTTTTCCCCCGACTTTTACTTCCTTGAGCTGGATGCTCTTTTCCTGGCCGAAACAAGGGAAAAACATGTATTGTGCTGCGATAAGTGAAAACATGATATACCTATTCATCTGCTGCGGATTCGATTTGTTTAATGTTATTGTTGCAATTGAGTTGCAACAAATATAGATAAAAAGATCTTAAAAGCAATAAGGTTGCGTTTATTTTGATGAAATTGACTTGCATCACCTCATACAGTGGCAGAGTTTTTGTTGTTTTTTTGCGCCTTAAAGGCGATATAAAGCGTATTTTACCAAGTATTACAAACGATTATATATGAAGTTAAGTGAAGAATATTTCAATAAAGTTGCTGAATTGCAATCCACTGAAGATCAATTGACAATTGATCTTTCTCAACGTCTTACACCCGATGTGTGGTTTGATGCTCTGGCTTATTTTGAATGCAATATGCATCAGCCGGCTGCGGCTGAGCTCTACGATGTATTATTTGAAAAAGGAACTGATTTTGCCGCAAATGTATACTTGAATGATGTTGATTATACTTTTTTTATTGATAAAGTCCGAACAATACTGGAGCGCTATGCGACTATAAATTCTGATGCATGGGTGGAGTTGGGTTTGCAGTATATTTTATGTCGTCGAGATGTTGTCGATAAAGAAAAGACTTCCTTTTACTTAAAGAAAGGAACGGATGCAGGCGTTAAATTGGCAAGGCCGCTTTATTTATATTACAACTATCTAGGTGCATTGGCAGATATCGACCGGGATACGGCGAAAGCTGAGCTGGATGCGCTCGCCCTCGGCGGAGATCTCTGGGCAATCGCTTATAATGCCCATCTGGATGTCTGGACGGATAAGTTTGAAGAAGTCTTTGACCGTATTCAGGTACTTAAGCATTCGCCGGATAGAAAATTACTGCGCCATTACTATGAAGCACTGCAGTTTTACTATTCACGTAAAGATAATAAGGCAAAACGTCTGGACATGCTGGAAGAGGGAATCGCTGTGGCAGACTCCCGCTATTGCAGATTTGTACTCAATGAAATAAAACGTGCGGAGGCATCTTCCTTGGGCGAACTGGAACTGCTCATACCGGAATATCAAGAATTATTTGAATATGGTATGATGGACGCTGCGGTGCAGATTGCACTAATCAAACTTCAGAAATTGGGTAGCGATAAACTGGAAAAACAGGATTATGAGGAACCCCTGCAGTATTTCCAGAAAGCTTATGATTATAATAACAATTATGCGGGCTATCGTCTTGCCTGTCTGTATCTCTATCATGATAGGCTGCAGGATGTCGAACGGGGACTGTCGCTGCTGTACCTGCTCGACGAAAAATATGATTATGTGGAAGCACAGGTTGAACTTGCTGAAATCCTACTGGAAGGCAGATTTCTCCCAAAGGATGAAAAATCTGCCTTCCAGAGATTCACGGTAATGGCAGAAAAAAATATAGCTTACGCCAAACTGCGTTTAGGTAATCTGATTGAATCTGGCTACGATGGAATAGCTCCTGATTATAAAACCGCATTTGCCTATTATCAAGATGCTGCAAAGGATAAATTGCCACAAGCTTTATATCAAGTTGGGCGATACCTAAAATATGGAATTCATGGTGAGGAACCTGATCTGGCAGCTGCATTGCCCTATTTTGAAGAAGCGGCGTCTTATAACAATGCGACTGCGCTTACGGAAATGGGCTTGGCCAGTGAATTAAAAGCTGAACCCGATTATAAATCAGCGTTCGATTATTTCTCGCGTGCGGCAGATCTGGGCTATCCTTATGCCTATTATCTGAAAGGTATTTATTTGGCAAATGACTATCACCAGTCTGGTGCTCCTGAACCATTGGCCGCGTTTACGGCGTTTGAAACCGGGGCTGGAATGCAGGAGGTCAATTGTATGTATGAACTGGCGCGATGTTATCGTGGCGGAATCGGCACGGACATAAATCTGGACAAAATGGTGGCTTTATATCAGCAGGCTGCCGATCGAAACCATGTGCAGGCTTTGACGGATCTTGCGCTCTGTTATGAATATGGCTATGGACTAAACATCGATACTTTTAAAGCACAGGATTATGTCAAAAAAGCCGCTGACCTCGGTTTTCCTTATGCGATTTGCGTATTGGGGAGATATTATCTGAACGGGCTGGTGCATAAGGATGTGCCCCTGGGTCTCCAGTTGTTGGAGCAGGCAGCGGAAAAAAACATTGGTGAAGCGCTGTTGCTGCTTGGAGACTATTTTTTCTTCGACTATGATCAGCGGGAAGAATATGACAAAGGCTTTGATTACTATACGCGTGCCGAAAAACTGGGATCGCTGTCAGAGGGCTTGGGCATGTGTTATGAGTTTGGTATCGGAGTGGAGGTACAGCCCGCCAAAGCATTCGGGTATTATCAACAAGCCGCAGCGCAAGGAAATCAGCAAGCAATCTACCGATTGGGCAGATGTTATTATTTTGGAATAGGAACAGAGATCGATAAAACGGTTGCTTATGAGCACTTTATTGAAATCGCACAACAAGGAAATCCTTATGCTTGTTACTTTGTTGGCGTGCAATTGCTGGACGGAGAAGGTATACCGATGGATCTTCAGGACGGTGTCGAATGGATGATGAAGGCCGCTGATGCCGATCATGCTGAAGCACAATTTAAGCTGGCCAACTGTTATCTCATGGGGGATGGGGTAGAGGAAAATGAAGATCTGGCCCTGGAATGGTTCGAAAGAGCGGCCGACAATGGACATGAAGAAGCTATTCGATTGACAAAGAAAACGAGAACGTAAGAATAACATGCAAGAAGAAAAATCTTATTCATTTCAGGTAAATCTGAAAGGGATGATCGCACTGCTCTCGGAGCACCTTTATAGCGATCCCAATACATTTGTGCGCGAGCTTCTTCAAAATGGGGTGGATGCAATTACAGCCTTAAAACACCTGGATGAACAGCATCAAGGCAAAATAACGATAGAGTTACCAAGCGCTGAGCAGTCGAAGTTTATATTCAAAGATAATGGAATAGGACTTAAGGAGGCCGACATCCACCAATTTCTGTCGATTATTGGGGAGAGTTCGAAAAGCAAGGATATTAAGGATGCGAAGGACTTTATTGGTAAGTTCGGCATTGGGCTGCTCTCTTGTTTTGTGGTAAGCGATGAGATTATCGTGGAAACAAAATCGGCACTTGAACAGCTACCCTTGCGCTGGACGGCAAGAGCGGAAGGGGACTATAGAATTGAGCGCCTGAACGAAGATATTCCCGTCGGAACACGGGTTATCCTTACGCCCAAAAAGCAATATAACTATATTTTTGAAGCGGACTATTTTGAGAAAAAAATCAAATTTTATGGAGACGCACTGAGAGAGTCCATTGCAATAGTGGTAGGAGATACCGAAAAGATCGTTCATAAAGAAGAGCCCAAATGGCTTTCGTCATCAGTTTCAAAAACAGATCTGCTAGCTATAGGAAAAGAACTTTTTCATGTCAGCTTTTTGGATGCAATTCCATTTGAGACTACTGCGGGTAAGGCAAAAGGCGTGTTGTATATTTTACCTTTCCGCACGCAATTTAGCAATAAACAGCGTCACCGCATTTACCTGAAACGGATGTTCCTCGCTGAAGAAGATCAGTCTATCTTACCTAATTGGGCGTTTTTTGTGCGGATGCTTGTTAATACGGAGGAGCTTAGTGCCACGGCATCACGTGAGTCTCTCATGAAAAATGATGTACTGCGGCTGGCGCGAAAAGAAATTGCAGCTGTGTTGAAAACTTACCTGCAACAGGTGAAGAAGATTGATTTTGATATTTATTTGCGCATTATTCAGACACATTATCTGCATCTAAAAGCTTTCGCGCTCGAAGATCCGGACTTCCTGGACATCTTTTTGGCCGATATCCCTTTTGAAACCAACCGTGGACAACGCAGCTTTCAAAATATCATCGATCATCAACAACAGCTCTATTATTGTGCGGATTTTGAGGACTTCAAGCAGATTGACCGCATGGCTGATACGCAGGGGATGCTTCTTGTCAATGCTTCCTATACCTTTGATACGGAATTGCTCCGTAAGATCAAACAGCGATATTCCGAATATAACATTGCAGAGATGTCGCCAAATCAGCTTCTGGGAACATTTCAGCCTGTACATGAAGACGAGCATGATCAATTTGTTTCTTTTAAGAAAGATGTGCAGCACATTTTGGACGACTACAACTGCCAGTTGGAAATCAGACGGTTTAAACCAGTCGATACGCCGGCTATTTTTACTAAAATGGACCAAAATAATGTGCAGAATACGATTAGCCAATTGAAGGAAAATGCAAATCCTTTTGCCCAGGTACTGAAGACAGCTAGGCCGAATAAGATCCAGAATACTTTATGCTTAAATGCAGACAATGCACTTATCATCACGCTGATGGATATTAAAGATGCCTATATGCTTCGTTCAGTCATGGAAGTGCTTTATGTGCAAGCGCTGATTTTGGGCAAATACCCTATACAGGAGCGTGAAATGAAGGTCATGAACGATGCCCTGAAAAACCTTATTGTAATGGGACTGGATAATTTTGTGAATCTTTAAGATAGTTGAAGATTTTCTCCTGCCGAGGAGCTTATTAATAAAGGATATATAATTCATTAAAAGTAGAGAATAAATAGATGTATACACTTAAAATTCAGAAACTTCGCAATCAGGTCGCGCGAGTAGACAATACGTTGGAGAAAGTCAATCTATTGACACAGGCTATTCGGATTGCAGATGAAAATCAAGATATTGAATGGGGATATGACCTTCGTCTAGATTTAATCAGCGAAGAGATTGATCTCGCTTTTTCAACGGAATCTTTACCAGCTTTTGCTTGGATATTGCAGGCTTATGACGAAAACCCGGAGCTCTTTAACGAAGAAGATTTCTTGTGGCAATACAAATGGATGATGTCCGAATTATATGATAATCCTGCTGTCAGCCGTGAACAGATCCAAGCCGCTTTGCGTGATTTTGAACAACGCTTGATCCGTAATGGTTACGGTAAGCGGGCCATATACAATGAGGAGTTAAGCGACGCCTTGGCACAAAAAGATCTCGCGGCTATCGAGCAGGCACTGAAAAATGTAAATGCTTTGCAAAGAGATGATATGAGCGACTGTGAAGCCTGTGAAATGGACGCAGAAGTAGCAGCAATTCTATTGCAGCAAGGATATGCCCCTGCGGTTGAGAAAGCATTGCCGCTAATTGAAGGGCAATTTACCTGTGCACATGTGCCTTTGCGTACGGCCGTAAATCTTGCTTATGAAGGTTACAAGCATGGCGATGTTGAACAGGCAAATAGCATGGCTGAGCTGGCAGAAAAGGAGGTGTTTAAAAAAGAAAAGGATTCTGCGATCCTAATATCGGTTATTAAATTGGCGACTTATTTCTCCTATACCGATCTGGGTAAGGCCAAAGAATGGATCGAACGGTTTTTACCTTGGGCTGATGGTCCCGAAAATAGGTCCATGTTTCAATTGGCGTGCTACATCTGTGAAGCGATGAAAAATTTTGCTCCGCATGAATCTTTTGTGCTTGAGCTCGGCAATCAGCATAACCTTTTCCAAGGGAAAAACAGCTATACAGCAAGTGAACTGGCTGAACATTATGGGAAATTAGCGGATCAACTGGCAGATCGTTTTGATCAACGCAATGGCAACAGTAATTTCCGTAAACAAGTAAACTTCGCATAGGTTAAATAAACTGCGGAAATCCCTGAATTCCGTGATGAAATCTCGTTGTTTTGTAGGCTATCTTTGTGTAAATGAGTGGTAAACAATAATACATAACGATAAAATAGATCAACAATGATTAAACAAATGATTACAGGTATGTTGACCGCAGCGGTTTTGACCATGTCAAGTTGTGGTTCGGGAGAAAAAGATCCAGCAACATACAACAACTCGATTATTACGGTAATTAATGGGAGTGAGCAACATATTACGGATATGAATGCGGCGATGAATGGTTCCGATTATGCGAAAGCGGAAGAGGTTCGGACAGCATGGGATAAGTCCTTAGACGAGGATATTAAAAAAGTAGAAGATCTGGGTGATTTTAAAGGCGATGCGACATTCCAAAAAGCTGTGCTCGATGGTCTGAAAGGGTATAAAAAGATTGTTACGGAAGATTATCCGAAATTGATTGAGATCCGTAAAAATAAAACACCTGATGCAGCGGCAGAATCGACTCTGCTGGATAATATCAACAAAGCATTTGAAAATATGAGCAATGGTGTCAATAAAGCATCGTCAGCATTTGAAAGTAAATATAAAAGTTAAAGCTATTGCTTGAGCAATCTGGTAAGCCACATCACTTTTAGGTGATGTGGCTTTATTTTTTACTTTTATATGGTGCGCTTACTGGTGCTTGGGAAATCAGGAGGAATTTAGGTAGATGTGCTAAACATGGTAAGAAACCACGTTGTAGACCAAAAATGCTAACAAAAGTTAAAACTCCATGTGTTATGGTTGGATTTCATATTTTTATGTAGTTTTACACAAAGCTTGGATGGGGAATGCCAAGTAGATAATGAATACAGTCAACTTAGGTTAATACAAAAGTTATTGACAAATACATGTTTCCAATGAAAGCCATATCAATTTTAGCTGTTTTAATTTTTTCTTCCTGCGTAGGCCTATCGATCAGAGCCAAAGCACAGGAAGTTGCAAAAAATTTAGATTACGTAGTTCTTATGAACGCAGATACCCTTTATGGAAAGATCTCTTCTATTAAGGATCGCAAACTGAAATTTGAGAATCAACAGAAAGAAAAGGTAATTTTTGAGCCCGGCGATGTATATCGGGCATATTGGCAATCCAAAAAGAAGGTGTATGCACCCTCTTACGTGGAAGACGGATTAGAAGTTGTGCCTGGAACTTCTCCAAAAATGTATAGAATTCAGAAAGGACTCAGTCAGGAACCTACTTTTGCTGAAGTGCTGGCTGATGGAGAGATTATTGCGTATTATGTTTCAGAGACAAAAGTCAGTGGGGGAGCTGGTATGGCTATTGGTGGCGGCGCAGGTACAATGGGCAGCATTATGGTCAATAAGTATAAACATGCGTATGCGTTGAAAAAAACAACTGGAGAAGTCATTGAAATAAATAGCAATCATAATGGGTTATTTAGCGGTGTGAAAAAGAAAAGACCAATTACTTTTGGTAAACTGATTAATGACGAACCGGAATTATTTGCTGAGTTTGAAAATGAAAAGAAGTATGATTATGATCTTTTTATTAAATACATCATGCGATATAACGAATTACAAAAGGCGAAGAGCGCTCCGGAATCAAAAGAGCGATTGTTTATTTATTAATATTTTAACCACTGAGCTGCACTTAAAACGAATTTATGATATTTATCATCTTTATTGTATTGACCATTGTCGCGGCCTACGGCTTTTGGATGTTATTTGAAAAAGCAGGGCGTAAAGGCTGGGAGGGGGTTGTCCCCATCTATAGTCAGTGGGTCCAATCGAAAATATTGGGCAAGAAGACTTGGCATCTCATCCTATTGATTGTGCCAATCGTTAATGTTTTTGTGTTTTATAACCTTTATCTTGATTTTATTCATTGTTTTGGAAAAAGGAGATTCTGGGAGAACTGTGCCGCTGTATTGGTCCCATTTATTGTTTTGCCACTTTGGGGTAAAGATAAAAACGTTAAATTTTTGAATGGGCTGTATACGAAAAATTTAAAAACAGCTATGGCAGGGGAAACTCAGCTGAACGAAGAGACTAAACGAACAGTTTTAAGAGAATCCTACGACGAATATAAAATTAAATACCCCTATAAAAAATCGATGGTAAGGGAATGGGCCGATGCGATCGTTTTTGCAACTGTTGCTGCAACTTTGATTCGCGGCTTTTTACTGGAGGCATTTATGATTCCTTCAGGGTCCATGCAACAGTCTCTCCTCATTGGTGATTATCTTTTTGTCAGTAAACTGAATTATGGCCCCCGTATCCCCAATACACCTATTGCATTTCCTTTTGCGCACCACACGATGCCATTGATAGGAGGAAAGGCATTTTCTGAACTGATTAAAATTCCTTATAAACGATTGCCCGGTTTTCAAGAGATAAAAAGAAACGATGTTATTGTCTTCAATGCACCCGCAGGCGATACTGTCGCTGTGGAAAATCAAGATATACCTTATTACGATCTGGTTCGAATGATGGGCCGCGAAGCCGTTCATCAACAATTTACGATCCAGACACGCCCAGTAGACAAGAGGGAACATTTAATTAAGCGATGTGTGGGCATGCCCGGAGATAAAATCAGTATGAATGCGGGGGTATTGTTTGTGAACGATCAACCGGGTTTTGTAGCTCCGGAAAGCCAGATGGATTATACTGTAATAACAGATGAAGCTGGTCTCGACGAACGTCGCCTGAAAGATATGGGGATAGAAGTCGCCCCAATTCAGCCTGGGGTGTATACAATCTTCTTGACGGAAAAACAGTTTGAAATGGTGAAATCCTGGTCTAATGTCAAATCCATGCAGATGAACCTGGAAAAACCGGGAGTGGCCAAACCGAATACTTTTCCAAATGATCCCCAGTACACATGGAATTACGATAATTTTGGTCCCTTTGTTATTCCAAAGAAAGGAATGACTGTGCCATTAAACGCACAGACCTTACCGCTCTATGGCCGTGCAATTCAGGTCTATGAGCATAACAGCCTCGAGAAGAAAGCCGACGGATTATATCTAAATGGCCGCAAAGCAGATTCTTACACCTTTAAAATGGATTATTACTGGATGATGGGAGATAATAGACACAACTCACTCGATGCCAGGGACTGGGGATTCGTTCCTGAGGACCATATCGTCGGAAAAGCATTATTTACCTGGATGAGTTGGAATACAGATGGCAATGGACTTTCTAAAATACGCTGGAATAGGATTTTCAAAGGTATCCATTAACAGGCAAAGAACACCAAAACAAAAAAGGGGAAATGA
>NZ_DIIM01000003.1:0-22313 GCF_002420705.1 Sphingobacterium sp. UBA5670 | reverse complement strand
TCATTTCCCCTTTTTTGTTTTTTTAACTAGCCTTAGTAGCGCGGGGAAACTGAGAACAGAGCAAAAATAGATCGCTTTGAAGGTGGCTTCATGGTCTGCTATTTTGGAGACCTAAAGATTGGTTAAGATCGGACGGGCACCATTTTGCAGCAGGGATCTTTTCCAAGAGAAAAAATCTGTAAAAAAAATCTTGCTTATTAACCGTATTATAACCTCAGACAATTATACCGAATAGCGTTTGTGATTCAGTCAGTTACTATTTGAAGTACTTGAGATTTAAGTGTATTAGATAATTTTGCAACTAACTAATTTTCAGTTCATTAAGATTAATTTTAGTTGTTTTTTTGATTTGATCGAATTAATTTAGCCTCCATAATAAACCAATTAACAATTATTTCAACGCTAAATTCCCATAAATTATGGCCAAAAAATTAACGCTCTTGATTTCAAGTGTCATTGCATGCACTTATATGGCAAATGCACAAAATCGAACCGTCAGCGGTACTGTGGTGGATAGCCAGGGGAAGCCAATTCCACAGGTGTCCATCAAATTAAAAAATCGTTCTGGGGGAACGACAACAGATGATCAGGGAAAGTTTACTTTGCCTGTTTATCCCAAGTCAACTATCGTACTTTCTAGCGTGGGCTTTCTTAACAAAGAGCAGGATGTCGACGGTCAGACAACACTAAATATAACGATGGAGTCCGGAAGTACCGAGTTGACTGAAGTGGTGGTCATCGGTTATGGAACAGCTTCCCGCAAGGATGTCACCGGATCGATTGCCAGCGTAAAAGCCGAGCAGCTAGAAAATGAAAATCCACAGAGCGTTTCCGACTTATTAAAAGGTAATATTGCGGGTTTAAGCGTCTCGCAAAATACTTCAGCAAAGGGGGGCGGTGACCTCTTGGTACGTGGTAAAACGACACTTAGTGCTTCGACTTCTCCTTTGATCGTATTGGATGGAATTATTTATAACGGGCAGCTTTCCGATATTAATCCCAACGATATACAAACCATAGATGTATTGAAGGATGCAAGTTCATTGGCCGTTTATGGAGCGAAAGCTGCAACGGGTGTCGTTGCTATCACGACCAAAAAGGGAACGAGCGATAAACCTGTGCTAACTGCCAATACCAATTGGGGTTTAGCGACCCTTGCACAGAACCAGCGGGTATATAATGGCCCTGATTTCCTAAAATGGCGGGCGGATGTAGGTCGTGCCGGCGGAACCCGGCCATCTTATTTTTATGACGATCCACGCAATCTTCCGGCAGATGTGACTTTTGACCAATGGCTCTCGGGTGGAAACAAAGATCTGGATCCGGTAGATATCTGGCTGGACAGACTTGGTCTTGTGGCAAATGAAAAAGCCAATTATATGGCCGGTAAGACGGTCGATTGGTATGATGAGATCTTTAGAACCGGGATTCGTCAGGACCATACCGTTAGCATGAGCGGAAGAAAAGAGGATGTCAATTATTACATGTCCGTCGGATATAACAAAAATCAAAACCTGATCGAAGGTGGTGAGTTCAGTACATTCCGGGCGAGATTAAATCTGGAGGGCAAAGTGACGAACTTCTTGCGCATGGGCGCCAATGTACAATATGCTGATCGTGATGAAGGGGCAATTGAAGCTGATTGGGCCCAGTTGATAAATTTATCTCCCTATGGTGATAAATACAACGCCGACGGTACATTGAGAAGAATTCCGACCGATGATAGTGGATTGAATGCGCGTAATCCCTTCCTGAATATGACGTACAATGATCGGATGAACAAGCAGAATACCCTTTTTGCAAGTCTTTTTGCAAAGGTTAATCTTCCTTTTGGCATTAGCTATCAATTTAATTTTAGTCCTGGAGTCGATATGTATCGTACGTTTAACCACAATTCCTCCGCCAATCCCAATGTGACTATTGTGGGTGGTTCGGCAAGCCGCGATCAGGAAACGCGTTATAACTGGCAAATCGATAATCTGTTGAAATGGAACCGCAAGTTTGCTGAGATCCACAATGTAGACGTGACACTTTTGGCAAACTCCGAGAAATACCAAACCTGGTGGACACAGGCCGCCAATCAGGGATTTGTTCCTGGAGACTATCTCGGCTACCATAATCTTGCCAGTGGAAATCTGCCGACTGTCAATAGTGAAGACAAAGTCTATACGGGCGACGCGCTGATGGCTCGCGTTAATTATAGCCTTATGGACCGTTATAATTTAACGTTATCCGTACGTAGAGATGGCTACTCGGTATTTGGGGTCAACAGCAAACGGGCAACTTTCCCAGCTGTGGCCGGCGCATGGACCTTCACAGAAGAGTCTTTCATGAAAAATATTTCATGGCTCAACTACGGTAAATTGCGTCTTTCTTATGGTATCAATGGCAATAGAGATCTGCGTAATCCCGATAATGGCACAGTGGATCCCTATGCTGCATTATCGCAACTGACGGTCAATAAATATCAGACCGTGGATGCCAACGGTACTCCTGCCGAGGTGAATACCGTAGTGATCGGTTCACGAATGGGTAATGAAAACCTCAAATGGGAACAGACCACTTCACTCAATGCAGGCCTGGACTTCTCGATCCTGAAAGATCGGATTAGTGGATCGGTCGATGTGTATAGCAAAAAGACAAACGATCTTTTGGTCAAACAGACGCTTTCCAGTGTGTCGGGCTACCAATTTGTTTATTCCAACTTGGCAGAAGTGAAAAATAAAGGACTCGAACTCAGTTTGACCAGTCGAAATATCGTCGACGGGAACGTCAAGTGGAATTCCAATTTTATTCTCTCTTTGAATCGCAATAAGATTTCACGGCTGGCTACAGCAAATGATGACCCGGGGAATGGCTGGTTTATCGGACAGGATATCGATGTGATATGGGATTATAAAGTCTTAGGGGTATGGCAGGAAAATGAGGTTGAAGAGGCCAAAAAATATACCAAGGCAAGCATTCGTCCAGGAGATTTCAAGCTTGAGGATGTCAATGGTGATTATGTGTACAATGACGATGATAAACAATTTATTGGTTATCGCTCACCCCGCTTTAGCTGGTCGCTTCGTAATGAGTTCAATATCTTCAAAAATATAGACTTCTCCTTTCAGCTGATTTCCAACTGGGGACAGAAAAAACAATTCAACCAGGCAAAGAACAACCCTGGAAGTGTTGGTTTTATGCGCTCCACATCCTACATTCAGCCCTATTGGACACCAGAAAATCCGACAAATGACTATGCGCGTTTGGGTAGCGGTGCCAATGGAACCAGTTTTAATGTCTATTGGAAAAATAGTTTTATTCGGTTGAATAATGTGTCTCTCGCTTACTCTTTGCCAAAAACACTTTCCGAACGTATGAAAGTAAGAAATCTTAAAGTATATGTCAATGTGAACAATGCGGCGGTATATGCGCCAGTTTGGAACTATTGGGATCCGCAGAATGATGGACCTACACCACGGTATTATACACTAGGCTTGAATGTATCCCTTTAATCAAATCAAGAACATGAAGAAAATAACTATAAAAGTAGCGGCCGTTGTGGCATCAATAGCATTGTTGGCGGCAAATGGGTGTAAAAAGAGCTTTCTAGACTCCGATCAGCTATCACAATATTCTCCAGATAACCTAAACAATGTCGATGCCCTTAAAGGAGTTTTGAATGCTTTGGGAAAAGCAGCCCGGGGCGAATTTTTTGGCGATGCAGCACCCATGTTGTCCGAATCTATATTTTCAGATGTAGCTGTGGAAGGAACGACTGATAAGGCTACACCTGCGCAAAATTTGGTTTCGCTGATTACCCCCGATGCCAATCTCAATAGTGATGACTTTAATAAAATAGGTTGGTATTGGACAAACTTTTTCGCTGCAGTCCGTTCGGCAAATACCATTATTAGCAATATCGACCGCCCAACATATAGTTCAGAGGCACAGAAAAATGAAATCTTGGGAGCAGCCTATTTTTATCGCGCTTATTTTTATTACAGATTAGTGCACGAATTTGGTGATGTGCCCCTGCAGCTGAAAGATCTTTCGGCGCCCAAATACGATTTTTATTCGACCAAAAGAGAGGTCATTCTGAAGAAGATGAAGGAAGATTTAGAATTTGCGCAACTATGGGTGAAGGATGGCGTCAATAAAGGTGATGTGACCAATGGAGCCGTCAACCATTTGCTGACAAAGATAGATTTGGCATTGGGTGACTTTGATGGTGCTATAGCAGCCAGCAGTCGAGTGATTGACGGGGGTAAATATGCCCTGATGAAAAGCCGTTTCGGTAGTACCGCTGCGGATTTGTCAAAAAATGTTGTTTGGGACTTGCATCGGATGGATAATAAAGCGATACCGGCCAATAAAGAAGCGCTCTTTTTGGTAATTGATCGTCAAACATTGCAAGGCCGTACGGATCTGGGGTCTCAGTTGATGCGGAATACCGTCCCAGCCTGGCATTTTGCCAATTTAAAAATCCCACAGGGAGGTCTCCAGGCGATTGTGGATGCCGTGAATGCAGAGATCCCGCTGACACGGATGTACGGTCGTGGCATTGGCCGCTATCGCGGTACCTACTATAGTACCAAAGAAATATGGACAGATAATACAGATTACCGGCATGCAATGGGGATGTGGATGGATATGACAGATCTGGTGTATAATAATCCCGCCATCAAGGCCTCCAAAGATCCTGCAATCAGTAGCCTTTATGGTAAGCCTATCCAACAGTTTACGAACGAAAATATAGATAAGGTATTTACCAACGGTTCGTTGGATACCATTCGGCACTGGTTTGGCTGGCCGCATTATAAAGTCTTCATCAACTCGACCAATCCATATGCCGAAGACCCCAATTGGAATCCACCGCGTGGTACTAACACCGACTGGTATGTGTTCAGGCTGGCAGAAACCTTTTTATTGCGCGCAGAGGCCTACATCTGGAAAGGTCAACAGGCGCAAGCCATGGCAGATATTAATGCTGTTCGTGGGCGCGCGAATGCTGCCCTGTTACAAAATGCAGCAAAAGTGAATATCGGTACCGTACTGGATGAAAGGGCGCGCGAATTATTTTGGGAGGAAGCTCGTAAATCTGAGCTGACACGTATTGCCTATATCTTTGCACAGACCGGCATTCCGGCTTATAATGGTAAAACATATAGCATGGCCAATTTCTCGCAGAACAACTTCTTCTATGACCGCATTATTGAAAAAAATTCATTCTATCGTAATAAAGTTCCAACGGTACAAGGTGTGCATTATGAAATTGCACCATACCATGTGTTGTGGCCTGTTCCCGCGTCGGCACAGCGATTTAATACGAATGGGATGATCAATCAGAACCAGGGCTATGCAGGAGCTGAAAACAATGTGCCACCACTCGATAAGATTGTCGAATAAGTACGATTGGCAGTCTTGCGAGGAAGCTAGGTGCTTTCTGATAATTTTGTTATTTTGATCTGCTAAAACCGGATAGGCTACGTAACCGAATACTGTTGCCTATCCGGTCATAAATAACCAAAAGAAAGGGGTGAGACGAGTTATGTGTACCGTAAAAAGGATGAAAATACGCGGATTTGTGATTTTGCTATTGTTGTTTCAAATGGGTTTGCTATTTGGCCAAAAGCCCATAGCCTTATCGTCGGGTACTGCCGAACATATTTTTAAAACTGCAGAGGTATACTATCTCGAAGACAGCAGCAATATGCTCTCATTTGAGGAAATACGATCGTCGGAGCATTCTCAGCAATTTAAACCTAACGAGCGGTATTACCCTAAAAACTTCAATCGCTCCTCTACCTATTGGTTTAGGGTGAGAATGCATTTTGATCAACAGATATCGCGCGACCGGGTGATGGAATTGTTCGATCAGACTGCCGACGTGGTGGAGGCATATATTCCCAATGGTGCGGGTGGCTTTGCTCACTATCAGACCGGCGCCTCAATTGATTTCGAGAACAGGCAATTCATGCATAAGAATTTTGAATTTTTAATTCCTTCATTGCAGAGAGGGACTTACGAGGCTTATTTTAAGGTACGTTCAAGACAGATGGTCAACGTCATTCTGGTCTATCGTACTCTAGATCGTTTTGTTCAGTATACGTTGACCGAATACTTTACTTTCGGCCTGTTCTATGGGATGATCATTCTGTTTAGTTTCAATAATCTACTGATGTATTTTGCCGTGAGAGGACGCCAATACCTGTATTATGTCCTCTATATATTGTGTGTAGGATTATACGAGATGTCTTCCGATGGCGTTGCTTTTCAATATCTATGGCCGGGGAATCCCTGGTTCAATCAATACGCAACAGCCGTTTTTGTTTGCTGTGTCAGTGTGTTTGCTTTACTATTTACGAAATCCCTGCTCCATGTAAAACAAAGAGAACCTCGGTTGAACCAGTTGCTGAACTTGATCATTATCCTGAGAATCCTGTTTTTTGTGTATTGCCTGGGTTTTAACCAAAATTGGTTTATCTATAAATTTGTTGAGATAGTGCCGTTGTCAGCTGCTTTTTTCTCGGGGATATGGCTATGGAAAAAAAACTATCGTCCAGCCCGCTATTTCGTGCTTGCCTATACCTTTCTTTTTTTGGGCTTTGTATTGAAAGTAATCTATGTATTGGGTTATGCACGTTTTCTGCCCAGCTCTATCGGACATTATAGCATCACATTTGGCTTTGTGCTGGAGATGACTTTCCTCTCGTTCGCGATTCATGATAAGGTCCGGCTATTGAAAAATAGAAAAGAAAGAGCACAAAAAAGAGTTATAGAACAGATGAAGATCAATGAGAAGCTTCAGGAGATGCACAACAGGGATCTCGAACGGAAAGTGCAGGAACGTACGCTGGAAGTGATGCAGAAATCAGAAGAATTGCTGGAAAAATCCGAAATTATTAAGGATCAAAATCGCGAACTGAAAGAAATGAATAGCCTGCTACGGGCACAATCGGAAGAGATTAACCGCATGAACCAGTTGTTGACAAAGGACAATAAAAACTTGCAGACCAATATTGAACGGATTACCGATGATCGCGTACTTTCTAAGGAAATGAATTTTGAGGAATTTGGGATCAAATACCCAGATAAGGAGACCTGTTATAAGATCTTGTCCGACTTGAAGTGGAAAAAGGAGTACCGTTGTCTAAAATGTGGACATGCCAATTATTGTGCAGGTAAAACACCCTATAGCCGAAGGTGTACCAAATGTACTTATGAAGAATCTGTGTTGAACAATACAATTTTTGAAAATGTCCGTATTCCAATTAATAAAGCTTTTTATCTGGTTTATCTGGTCCATTTCCATCAGGGCGACATATCTTCCTATAAGCTTTCGCAGAAATTGGGTATTCGGCAGAGTACCTGCTGGAATTATGCCAGCAAGGTAAAAGACATCTTGACCACAAGTGGCAAAAAACATAAAAAAAATGAAAAATCAGGTTGGACAAGATTGGTGCTACAGGCGCTGGATCGACCAACATAAATGCTATACATGAATATTATATTTAAACAACTTATCAACCTATGCTATATAGGCTGTCTATTTTTCTCTTGGAGCGTACATGCGCAAACTATACTGGATGGAAGAGTTTCCGTTGATTTCTCGTCAAACTGGAAATTCAGGAAATACGACGATTCTGTGGGCCGGATAGCGAAGCAACAGCAACAAACCGTGAATCTTCCGCATAGCTGGAATATCACTGATGTCATGGACGATACGCCTGGCTATTATCGTGGTGCCACACAATACCAAAATACCTTACGTTGGAAAACGAGCTGGCAAAATAAACGAATCGTACTTCATGTGGGGGCCGCCAATCAGGAAGCACTAATATTGGTTAATGGAAAGGAAGTAAAAGCCCATCGTGGGGGCTATACGGCTTTCCATGTCGATATTACAGATTATCTGCACCGAAAGGAAAATGCAAGAAATACCATTGCCATTCAAGTCACCAATCGCTTCAATCAGGATATTGCGCCATTAAGTGGCGATTTTACGTTTTTTGGAGGTATATACCGAAAAGTGTCTTTGCTCCTGTTAGATCAGATTCATTTTGCTGATCCAGTTTATGGAAGTAGTGGTTTGCGCGTAAATGCAAAAGTTGATGCAGGCGTAAATGCGACAATTAATCTTGATGGAGCGATTCAGAATGCTTCCGCATCACAACAAGCGGTTGTGATTGAAACTACGCTTGTTGATGCCGATGGAGTGACGATAAAAACGGTACGGCAAAAAGAAAACCTGAAGCCCCATGCTGGTCATAATTTCCGTTTGGACATGTCCCAAATTAAGCAGCCAAGATTGTGGTCGCCAGACGTGCCATACTTATATCGTTTGATAACGCGGATTTATGATTCCAAGGGCCGACAGCTGGACCATCTGGATAATTCCGTGGGCTTCCGCTGGTTTTCATTCGATCCCGAAAAAGGGTTTTTCTTAAACGGAAAAGCACTGAAACTAATCGGTGCAAGTCGACATCAGGATTTTAAAGGTATGGCCAATGCCGTCCCCGATGTTCTACAAATACAGGATCTTGTAAAGTTAAAATCGATGGGGGGCAATTTCTTGCGTGTGGCCCATTATCCGCAGGATCCCGCGATACTGAAAGCTTGTGACAGCCTCGGGATCCTGGCATCGGTAGAAATTCCACTTGTGAATGAGATTACAGAAAGCCCTGCTTTTGCCGAACATAGTTTTCAGATGCAGAAAGAGATGATTAGGCAATATTTTAATCATCCAAGTATCATTATCTGGGGTTATATGAACGAAATCTTTCTGCGTCCCCATTTTCCGAAAGATAAAGACCGTCAGGAAAAATATTTTAAATCGGTGGTATCCTTGGCGCAGCAATTGGAAAAGCTTACACGTAACGAAGACTCAACCCGTTATACCATGATTGCCAACCATGGCAATTTTGAGCTCTATCATCGGACAGGACTGACCAAGATCCCCATGCTTGTGGGCTGGAACCTGTATCCGGGTTGGTATGGTGGTAAAATTGCTGATTTTGGGAGGCAGCTAGAACATATTCATCAGCAGTTGCCCGATAAACCACTTTTGGTTACCGAATATGGGGCAGATGCCGATTATAGGATACAGGCCAGTAAACCGATCCGTTTCGATAAAAGTATCGAGTATGCCGTCCTATATCACCAGGGATATCTCAACGACATCTTACAGAAGTCCTTTGTTTCCGGCGGGGCGGCATGGAATCTCTCGGATTTTAATTCAGAAACCCGCGAAGAAAGCATGCCGCACATCAATACCAAAGGCCTGTTGACTTGGGATAGGAAAGAAAAAAACACGTATTTCCTTTACCAGGCTTATTTAAGACCAGAACCTTTTATTAAGATCGGTGTCACGCATGGAAAAAAATGGGGCGTACGGACTGATGCTGACTCCGCATTGATAGGTTCTGGATCGCTGCAGTTGCCCATATTCAGTAATGCTGATTCCGTGGAGCTCCTGCTGGATGATGTGTCGTTGGGCGCAAGGAAACCAGTGGATCGGATGATAATTTGGCCCCTAAGCCTAAGTCGTGGATCACATGTCGTGAAAGCCATGGCTTTCCATAACGGAAAATTAAGCGTTATGGATGAATCTATGTTGGATTGCGAGGTGTTGCCCTATGATCTAAAGAAGGATAAAAACTGGAAAGAACTCCGCATTAATGTGGGTGACAATCGGGAATACATTGATTCGATGGGAAACCGGTGGTTCCCAGACCAGCCCTATGAGAGGGGAAGCTGGGGTTATGTAAAGGGCGAAAAGTATCGTCTGAAAAATACAGGGCGGGAAAACCTGGGGACCGATGTTAACATTCGTGGTACGGAAGATGATCCGCTCTTCCAAACGCAATTGCAGGGATTGGAATCCTACCGATTTGATCTACCTCAAGGCGATTACGAGATCGAATTGCTTTTTGCCGAATTGGACGGCCCGAATATCAAGAAAAATCTCTTGTATGATCTCGACCAGCGGGAAAAGAAACAGGAGGAAAAGGGGATAGATCGCGTTTTTGACATTCGCATTGGAGATGATGTACTTGCTACGGATTTAAATGTCCTGCGTGAAGTCGGGGCATTTAGGGTGCTTCGTCGAAAATTTTCGACGAAGGTGCACGATGGCCGAAGCTTGGCGATTTCCTTTATTCCTAAGAAAGGTGAGCCGATGCTGAATGCGATCCGACTAAAAAAGATAAACCAGTCAGTCAACCCATAAATAAATGAAACTTATGCAGCCATTTAGAAACTATATCAAGCCTGTTGTAGCGTTGTTGATGATACAACCCGCCCTTGCAAGAACAAACGCTAATCTAGGTAAAGTAGCTTATGCTGGGGCGCAGGGAACTACAGTAACCGCCGTCCTGGCACAGCAATCTGATCCGCGTGAGCTTGCAGAAGGTCCAAATGGCCTAGGTGAAATAGCTGTGACGAAAGCCAGGCCGCAAGCGGCTGTTGAAAAAGATAAATCCCAAGCAGGTGGTCCAGAAGTCTTCATCCAACAGGGACGAATAGGCCTTAACTTCAGTAAACGGCTGATCGATAAAAAGATGAAAGGGCCCTTTCTGATTCGACGGAGCCAGGGCAGGTTGGGCGATTATCAAACTATTGCCAAAGTCACGCAGCCCAAATTTATGGATCAAGTGCTCGCAGGTAGTCCATATGACTACTATTATGAGATCCAGACCGTAAAAGGAGAGTTTGTTGCACGATTGAGTCTAGAGCTCCAGCTGTTTGGTGAAAATACGTATGTTTATAGTCCAGCAGATCATAAGGCTCGTGTCGGCATGGAGGTCAATCAGCTCCATGAACAGATGTTTGGGCAGGAATTCAGTCCCAATCGTTATGCGCTGCTTTTTAAGTCGGGCGACTATAAGGATGCCGGGCTATTGAAGATTCCTTTTTATGTGCAGATTGCTGGATTGGGCAAAGTGCCTTATGATGTTGCGGTTTCCAATATACATACGCCGCCACATCTTGCCGATGGGAACGGGACCTGTACATTCTGGCGTGCAGCTGAGAACCTTTCTGTCATTGGTTCGGAGAGCTATGAGGAAGAGCAAACATTTAAATGGGCGGTTTCCCAAGCGGCCCCCCTACGTCGTATTTATTCCACCCGGGTCGTGCGCAATCAATGGGCAAATGGATGGGTTAGTGGTGGTTATACTGCGGACTGTTATTTTGAAGCGGCAGCGGGTTCCAAAAATCAACAGCAGTGGTATACACGAAACTCGTTTCTAAACAAAGGAAGAGGAAAATTTGAAGAAATTAAATACAACTATTGTTTTCAGGGAGTAGACTTTGGCCCCACAGTCGATAAAAATAGCTATCAAAATAACTGGGCTTCTGGAGGCAATGTGACAGTGATTCCAACAACACCTATAATTCGCGAGAAACCCTTTTTATTTTTTGATCAGGATGGGCGTTACAAGGTTTTTCGTCCTGCATTACAACATAATCATGCTGGTGTATCCTATACGCGGAACAATATGGGGGCGGGTGATATTATTGATGTAGTAGAAGATTTTTATGTCGTGAAGCCCGGCGATTCAGCAGCGGAAATGAACCGACAGTTGCAGCGGGGTAAGCATCTGTTGATTACGCCCGGGATGTATGAGTTATCCGAACCTCTTCATGTCAGCAAGGCCAATACCATCATACTCGGACTGGGGCTAGCGACCTTGATCCCTGGTTCAGCCAATCCGCATACCGCAATAGACGTTGATGATGTTGCGGGTGTCACTGTAGCCTCATTGATGTTTGATGCACATTATAGCTCCCATAGTTTGATTGAGGTGGGTCAAGAAAAGAGCAGCATAAGACATGACCGTAACCCAACCCTGTTGGCGGATTTATTTTTGCGTATTGGCGGATTTCGAGCCGACAAAGTCCATGTAGACCAATCGGTTATTATCAATAGCAATGATGTGATTGGCGACCACTTTTGGATATGGCGTGCCGATCACGGGGTAAAGGGCAGTGTTGGCTGGGACATCAATACCACACGTAATGGTTTGGTGGTCAATGGAGACCATATGACCATGTATGCTTTGTTTAATGAACATTTTCAGGAGTATCAAACCTATTGGACCGGTAATTATGGCCGGACTTATTTCTTTCAGTGTGAAAGCCCCTATGATGCGCCGAATCAGGCGGCCTATCGAAGTGAGCAGGGGACACGTGACGGCTTTGCAGCTTACAAAGTTGCCAATGAAGTAGTGCAACATGAGGCTTATGCATTTGGAATATATGATGTGCTGGTCAATCCGATTCGGATCGAAAGTTCGGTGGAAGTGCCGGTAAAACCCGGCGTAAGGCTCAAACATATTTGCAATAACAGCTTATCCAACGGCCCCAATAGGGGGTTTGGCTACGTGATTAATCAAGTCGGAAAAAGTACGTACAATACCCGGAGGGATAACCGGACGTTTGTGGTGGAGTTTCCTTGATGAGAATTTGATTTAAGAAATTACTCATAAATAGACGAAATGCAGTACGTTCTATGAAAAAAGTTTTTGACGTTACAAAAAAATTAAGATTTTTTAACATTTTGAAAATAGCGAAATCGATTGCGTAACAAAACGCAATCGATTGTGTTTTCAAAAGCACCATTTTTAGCAAAATCGAGGTTTTGATATATTGATAAATTGGAAGATTTTAGTGTCGAAAAGAACACTATAAACCAAACCCAATTTATGGAAATGGACATCTACACCAAAAGGAAGTGGACGAGAATAATCCCGCTTCTATTTAGCCTAATGCTGTTCCAGTTATTCTCTTTTGCACAAACGAAGATAACGGGAAAAGTACTAAACAATAACCGACCTCTGCCTGGGGCGACGGTTTTTATTAAAAATAACACAAAATCTGTCACCTCAACCAATGGTGCTGGAACATTCGAAATTCAAGCCAAGTCAGATGATATTCTGGTTGTCAAAAGCGTTGGATTTGAGACGCAGGAGATAGCTCTAGGAGGGAGGCAAAATGTCTCAGTAAATCTAGTTGAATCAAGTAACGAGCTCGGAGAGGCAATTGTGACCGGATATACAACCATCAATCGTAAAAAAAGTACCGGTTCGATTGCGAGTGTGACTAGCAAAGATATTGAAAATCTTCCTGCGGCTAGTATTGACGTCTTGTTGCAGGGAAAACTACCTGGAGTAAACGTCCAGAACTTCACCGGACAACCTGGAATGAAGACCTCTTTGGTCATCCGCGGAAATACCAATATTCCCCGTTCCAATAATGATTTTGATGCCGACAATTTGACCAGTAACCCATTGTATGTCATTGATGGAATTCCTACATCAGAAGACGAAATCAAAAGTTTTAATGTTACTGGAACTAACTTTCTTGCAAGTCTAAATCCCAATGACATCGAGTCTGTTGACGTTTTAAAGGATGCATCAGCAGCAGCGCTATATGGAGCGAGAGCAAACAATGGCGTTATTTTGATCAAGACTAAACGTGGTCAGTTGGGACGTCCAAAATTTAGCCTAAATACCTATCAAGGTTATGTGACTAAACCGGCAACAGTTGCTACGCTGATCGGTGCGGCAGAAAGAAGAAAGAAACTGGAATTGATTTATAAGTTTGCGAATGATGCTCAACTTCAAACGATACCTCAGTTATTGACAGATAGTTTGAATCCAGCATTTAATAACAACAATGATTATCAGGATTTATTCTATCAATCTGGGTACGTACAGAACTATGACCTTTCCGTTTCCGGGGCTACCGAGAATTTAAACTATAGGGTCAGTGGCGGGATGTATAATGAAAAAGGAATTGTAAAAAGTACTGGTCTAAAGCGCTACTCTTTTACGAGTAACTTGATTTTTAATATCACGAAGCAATTGGAATTTCTGACCAACTTCAAGGCTTCGACCAATAGACGCATGGATGGTAAAGGAAGTACGGAGTTCTTAAAAACCAATAGATACCGTAACGTTTTTGCTATTAATCCAGTGGATATGCCAACCTCATTGCTGGGTATGAGTCAAGACGATATCAATAGTATTGTGAATCCTTATGACTATCAGCGAAACGACAATATTAATGTGGATCTAAGTGGAGTCGGTGAGTTAAGATATACCTTCTTAAAAGATTTCCGTTTGAGCACACGTAGTATCATTAATTATTCTACGGCAAAAAATGATTTTGCTTCACCATCTATTTTAAATACTGATGGTCTAGCTTATGCGAAATCGACTTATACACAGTATAGAAAATATTTGTTGACCAACTCTTTATTATGGACAAAATCCTTAAATGACGTACATAACTTTACGGCTACGGCAGTTCAGGAATATGAGACGCGTAAAAATGAGGGTTTGTATTTGTTAGGAAAGGATATTCCAAATGACAATATTCAAGTAATCAAAGGTGTGAGTTCCCAAAACCTGAATGGATATTCTGATCAATCGACCTATGCGAAGTTATCATTCCTTGGTGCGTTTCACTACGATTATAAAAGTAAATATTTATTAGATGCCGTATGGAGAGCGGATGCTTCTTCAAGATTCGGTAAGAATAACAAATGGGGATATTTCCCATCTGTAGGTGCTGGATGGATTGTTTCGGAAGAACCTTTTATGGAATCCAAAGAATGGGTTGATGAATTGAAACTGCGTGCCAGCTGGGGACGTACAGGTGATGAAAGTAGCATCGGTGATAATGATCGTTATAATGCGTTTGTTGCTGGAGACGGATCTTATCCAGGGAATTCTGGGAATACTTATGGCGGTGGTACGGCAATTATTCCAAATTATCAGGGTATAACCAATGATAACATTACTTGGCAGAAATCAGATACGTGGAATGCTGGATTTGATGCATATTTATTAAAAGGGAGACTAACGATCAATTTTGATACCTATGTAAGAACAACAACAGGACAGATGTTGCAAATCTGGATACCAGAGTATTCCGGATACTTGCAAACTTTTACGAATGCTGCTGGGGTTAGAAACTCTGGGATAGAGATTAATATCCAAGGAAAAGTATTTGAAAAAAGCAAAGAATTCCAATGGATTCCGCAACTGAACTTATCATTTAACAAAAACGTTGTCACAGCATTACCTAGTGGTAACCGAGATTTGTATTATGATGGAGGGGTATATGTGGTGGGTAAACCCCTGAACATGTTTTATGGCTATCTTGTGAATGGAGCCATTAGCTCATCCAACGATATTATTGTAAACCCCTATACTGGTGCGGTAGGTGCCACTAAATGGGGAACATTAAAACCGGGTTATCCAAACTGGGTTGATGTAAATGGTGATTACAAGATTTCGGATGCCGTTGGTGAAAACGATATGACCTTTTTTGGCGATCCCAATCCTAAAGTGACCGGTGGTTTTATTAATAACTTTACTTATAAGGGCTTTTCTTTACAAGTCTTGACAACATTCACATTCGGTAGAGATATTATAAATAATACCTTCGCCCGTCGCATGTCCAATGGTTTCTTTTATGGAAATCCAATAGATTTATCTAAAGCATCGATCGGAGATTTAGACAAGTATAATTTTTGGCAACAAGAGGGCGATATGGCTAGATACCCTGCAGCAAATCCGTATATGGGATTGTATGCTTGGAGAGCTGGTCAATCGATGTTTATGGAGCCAGGATGGTACGTGCGGATCAAAAATATCAACTTAGCTTATCGTTTTAATAAAGGTCAAAATCCTTGGATGAATCGTTTAGGAATCAATTCACTCAGATTATATGGTACAGTGGATAACGTTCACATGTTCCAAAAATTCTCAGGTGTAGATGCCGAAATGGTTGATGCGAGAGGCTTTGATTATGGTGACGGTTACCCATTGCCATCTAAGTACACTTTAGGTGTTCAATTCGAATTTTAATAGCTAGCAATATGAAAATTTTAAAAATAACATATAAAAAGATAGGGGTCGTCGCAACTCTTTTCTCCACTATGATTCTAGGATCATGTAACAAACAATTGGAGAATAATTTAATTAATGATACCTATGCGGACACTTTTTGGAAGAATGAAAAGGATTTTACGGGTGCAACTTTAGGAATGTACAGTTTATTCCGGAAAGCCATGGTGACGAACCAAGCCTTTTTCGCGTGGGGGGATACTCCTGTTGGAATTTTAACCACCAGCTCTGGTACACTGCACTCGGATATTTATACGAGCGGTAGCTTTAAATTACCTTATCGAGAAGGGGGCGGGCTTAATTGGACAAACTGGTACCGAGTCATAAATGAAGCTAATTTGATCATCAAGAGAATTCCTGAGATTTCGGAAGATAAATTTTCAGCTGGAACCAAAAACTACCTTCTTGGTGAAGCATATTTTATGCGCGCACTTTCGTATTTCTATATGACACGGGTTTGGGGAGATCTGCCTTTACAAACTGAACCGACAGAAACAGCTGATCAAGCTGTATTGATTGGTCGTACATCAACCGATGATATTCTCAAATTTATTGTTAGTGATGCGCAGAAAGCCTCAAGTTTATTGACTTGGGAAGGGGTTGACGGGCTTGGTCGTCGTCGGGCAAATAAAGCTGCGGCTTTGGCCTTGTTAACACATGCGACTGCCTGGCAAAATGACTATACGAAAACGGTGACATATGCGGATTCCATCATCAGTCGTCCAGATCTCTTCGCATTGCAGACAAAAGGAAATGTTCGTAATGTTTTTAAGGAAGCGAGCGCGAAGGAAAACATATTTGTGTTTACAAATAAGGATGCAGAAAATGAATCTGCTTCCTATCAAAACATGGGGGTATTTTCGGGAGCAGTGGGTTTTATTACAGTAAGTAATAGTATTTACGTAAATATGCCAACGACATTACCAGTCTATTATGTGACGAATACAAAATTAGAGGAAATGTATGGCAAGGAGGAAGATGGTGACACCAGAAGAACGGACTTCTTCAGAAATATCACCAATTCGGAAAATAATTCGTTGATGAAGTATTCTGATATTGTCTACAAAAATGCGGCGACCAATTCCGATCCTAGGGTTGAAAGTAATTTGGTGATTTTTAGATTGGCCGATATGGTTTTATTAAAAGCGGAGGCTTTAAATGCGCTAGGAAAGGATAATGAAGCGTTGACAGCCGTCAATTCGATTAGAAGCAGAGCAGGTGCCAAAACCATGATTAGCAGCGCTGGCGCAAACTTGAAGCGGGATATATTGAAGGAAAGACAACGTGAATTGATTGGAGAAGGTCATTGTTATTTTGATATAGTTCGAAATGCTTGGAAAACGAAGAATAATAATCTTTTCGTACAGTTGGCTTCTTGGAGTATGGATGCTACACGTATGGAACAAAAAGGTTATTTGTTCCCAATCGAGAACAGCATTTTGAACTCGAACCGATTAATCTCTCAGAATCCTTATTGGATGGGTAAATATTAAGCGAATCAACATGAAAAATACATTTATATATTTAAGTATTATTGCTTTGGTAACAATTTTTAGTTGTAAAAAAGAAGCGGTAATAGATGGTGGCGTAAGTGATCCACATGTCAATATGACAACCTATGATTTCTTGAAATCGCATCCGCAGCACTTATTCGATACAACCTTGATGATTATCGATAAGGCGGGATTAAAAGATAAAGTCAACAGCGCGGGAACCTTTTTTGTCCCTACAAATTATTCCATTCGTAATTTCCTATTAGCGAAACAGAATGAATGGCGTAAAAAGGATGAACGACTTAACTTTAATCTGGATTCATTGTTTAAATATTATCCACAAAAAATGCTCCAGGACACGATGAGTGTCTATCTTTTCCCTGATCGTATCGTTCGGGATAATTTAACCGAATCGGGAACTATGTTTCAGACACAGGAACCAACGACCAAGCTCTTGGTGACCTTGGAAAAATCTACTAGTGGTGATTATTTGCAGGATGGAATTATTTCTCAGGGGCCTAAATTGCTCTATTTAACAAGAATCTACGGTGAGCGGGATGTTATGAAAAATGGTGGGTTATCGGACCCTTCAGGAAAAGCAAATCTCAACGATACCAAATTGCTTTGTCAGACGTCGGGTATTATTTCAACGACAGGCATCGTGCATGTGTTGAACAACCAGCATATTTGGGCATTTAGAAGATAAATTTAATTGGTATTAATATGAAAAATAGATATAAGATATTTGCATACATCGGCGTATTGGCATCCTTCATGTATGTAGGTTGTAAGAAAATTGAAGTTGGCTATCTGAGTGACAATATCCGTTATGGATCAAATCCGATTGCTGTAGATCAAGGAACGTTTTATATAGCAACAGGAATTATTCCTGATGCCTCAACGCCACCGTTTACAGTAACGTTATTGGATGTTCGTAATAAAGCGACAGGAAAAAGAGAGGAGACTTTTTTTAAGGAATACGACGTCACTGTTTGGAAGGAGAAATATGACCCTAAAACAGATACAACACTTGAATTGATTAATAGTAAACGAGGTATAGAGAAAAAGTTGCCGTTTACTGTTCTAGAAAAAAGTGGTCAGTTTATGTTCACTCAAGCGACAGATAATGTCCCCACGGGGGAGTATGAGGTTGATATACGTGTGCAAAATCCAAAAGGTACAAAAGATTATAAGAATATAACAACGATCAAGTTGTCTCCGGTAAAAGAATATACGTATGAAAATGTGCCTTACTTTATCGCAGTTGAAGCAAATAGCGAAACAGGTATTCGTTTTCCTTATGATGATCAATGGATTGATCAAACCAAAGGGCAGAGCACTAGTTTGACCTTAAATATTAAACGTGTAGCAGACGGTCCTAATCAAATTGTATTGAAGGTTTACGACAAAAACGGAGCATTATTTCCCGGTAGCGCTTTAGATAGAAGGCCATCTGGCAATGATTTCCTTAAAACATTGGCGACTTTCGCTTATAAAACCACCGTTACAGACACAGCTGTGGTCTATGATTATGCACAAGTGAGATTCCCGGATGTATATTGGGATAGTCAGTCAAACGGGATCAACTGTTATTACAGAATTCAATCGAAATGGATTCAATCAATAGACTATGCGGATACTAAAAACTGGAACCCGCCAACAGATATGAAGTACTTGACATATGATCAGCCTGTTAAGCTTAATATTCGTTTTAACACGAAGATATACAAAGCAGGGAAATATATTTATGAACTTCATTTGAAAGCGACGAAAAATCCAAATGCGAAGTAGGAAGCGTTGCGTTTAGATTATTGAATAACTTAATGTACTGAGAGGGGGAGTGTGAAATAATACTCCTCCTTTTTTTTGTTAACAGAAAATTATAACCCTTTTATATTTTTTAATTAAACTTAAATTTTTATGAAAAATTTTAATTTCCTTATTCTATTATGTGTTTTGATCGGTATCAATTCAGGTTGTTCAAAGCCCGATGTTAACGAAGTTGTTAAAAATGTAGATTTTCCAAATCGAGTTTTAAAGGCTAATCAGCTTACGCAGCCAACAGTTACTTTGCAAGCATCCAGTACAGGAACGGCTATTACCGCAAATGTAAGTTTAAGTAATTTTGATCCAGATTATGTGGTTACTGAGGTGAGCGTTAGCTGTAATGGCACAGACGGAACTGTTATTAATAGTGTTTTGGGTGCAGGAGGAGGAAATGTGATATTTTATGGAATTAAGGGATTTAGCTATACTGTTGTGGCTACTGTTTCCTATAAATCCAAGACAGGATCCACCATGTCCCCAATTTCAAAAACGGCAACACTAAATATTTCTCAGTCTGGAGGAAGCGCATCCTGCACGTATCCTTCGACGCTGGCTAATCCCAGTTTTCCTTCTGTTATTGAAAGGAATGGAAACTATTTATTCATGGAAGATGGCGAATTATTTGTATTGTATCCAACTGATAATAAAATTAATGTAAATATAGTGGTATTATATAGAGAAAGAGGATCTAATCAAGAGTGGAGCCAAACGGATCCAATAAATTCAATAGGGGCTTATTTTCCTGGAATCGGACAACTTACTCTTGTACGAATTGTCGGATTAAAATCTACTACAGAATATGAACTGAAATCTGCAATTCAATGTAATGATAAGCTTGTGTTTACTCCAGGATTATTCTATGCTTCAACACTAGCATTATAATTTCCTAATTGCTGCGGTAGTCTATTTGTTATTTTATGTTACGTTAAAATTAATGATGAAAAGAAAATTTATTGCCTTTGGGTTCTGTCTACTGTTAAGCGCCAATTTGAAGGCTCAAACGGCTCAGGATTTCAAACAAACTTATGCTGATCTTTCTGTATTCGAAGATCCTTTGGCGTTAACACTGAAAAAGGGAGTTAAGAAAAAACAGCTTAATCAGATTGTCGATACGACACTGCGCCGGGTAGCGCAGTCTATACTTGATGACAACTATAACAAGGATTATAAATATGCGACTTATTATGCCTTGTTAGACCCGACAACATTGGGCCATCAATTAAGTATTGGGGACGGTTATAGTAAATATGAAAATATGACCGGTGTGTATCTTCCCAAAGGGAAACACATTGTTATCGTAGACGGTATTGCAGCAGGTAAAGAAGTAAATCTTGTTGTGCCCAATTGGTTACGGAAAGCCCCTAATCCGCAGGAACCTACTAAGGATCCGAAAGGTTGGGGGTTGGAAAAACAGGAATTCAGATTGCAGAATGGTGTGAATATTATACAGCTCGATGATTATGGAAGTTTAGCTTATATCGATTATTTCTCGGAAGATCCTGAAAAGGAAAATCCGATTAAGGTTCATTTTCTGACAGGGCAGGTAAACGGTTACTTTGATCTAAAAAAACAGGGAAATAAGGAGTGGGATAGTCTGATCGATCATGCTGTATTCCCAATTATGGATGCAAAAGGCGAGCATATTCAGACCGCTTATCCGATAGAGGCATTGAAACAGTATGCTTATGGAAAAGGGGTCGAGCTAATTCGTAATTATGATTCGTTGGTGTATAGGCAACATCGATTGATGGGGCTGGAGAAGTATAATAAAGTCCCCAAAAATCGTATTCTAGCGCGGGTGAACTATAATTATTATATGTTCCGTGATGGAGATGGTGTTGCCTATATGGGCGATAAAGTTGGTTACGCGATGAAGATGGTGGTAACGCCAGAATCGGTGATTAAAGGGGATCCTTGCTGGGGTTTCAGTCATGAAGTAGGCCACGTGCACCAGACACGTTCGATGTTTAATTGGGGCGGCTTGGGGGAAGTGAGCAACAACCTGTTCTCCTTATATGTAACACGTTCGTTTGGTAATAGAACACGGGTTTCAGAGCAGAATAATTTTGAGAAAGCGAAGGCCGATATTATTGAAAAACGAATTTCTTATTTGTCCGATCCGGATGTGTTCGATCGTTTGATTCCTTTTTGGCAGTTACAGCTCTATTTTGAGGGCGAAGGAAAACGTCCCGATTTTTATGCCGATCTATTTGAGGCTTTCCGTCAGCAGAATATGAATAAACCAAGAAGAGGACGTTCAGATTGGAGTTCAGATCGTATGATGGGGGAACGTAATCCGGCCGTTCATCAGTTGAATTTTGTTAAAACAGCCTGCGAAGTGGCTAATTTGGATTTGACGGATTTCTTTGATCAATATGGATTCTTTTTTGTTGGTACCCTGGAATATGACGATTATGGAAAGTATACCTATACCATGACGCAAGAAATGGTTGATACCTGTAGACGGGCAATTAAGAACATGAACCTGCCCAAACCTAAGGTTGATCTTGCAGCATTAAGAGATTAGAGCAGTTAAACTAGCACAAATGAAGCTCCGAATCGCAGTTAGATGATTCGGAGCTTTTGTTTTTAGTGTGCATATCTTGTGTCTCTTCGTTGTCTTGACATTTTAAGAACTGAATGAGCTTCCGTGAGAAAGAAAGCATTCCTATCCGCTATGAGAGGATACATTCCTATCCTCGGTTAGATTGAATGAGATGTTTTTAGCTTTGATTCACTTATATCTTATCATGGGTATAAATTTTATGGGAGGAGCTAATTCTAATCGTGTATTTATCCGATGTTGAACCTCCCGAATTCTTTTTAAGTCTTTATAGCGTGTTTTTCTGAGTTGTTCGCGTGTTTACAGTGTTGCTGCGGAGTTTTTCGGCTGCGGTTCGGGCCTGTGTTGGCCCTTGGTCGGGGCATCCGGGGGGCATGGTCGCAACCGGAACGCCATTCGTCCCTGGTGCTAGCGGGGTGAGTCAGGGTTATAGTCGAAGGCAACACGGAAGGAACACGGACGCAGCACGCTGGCAGACCGAACCTGTCCACAGGCTGTCCCGAAGCTGTCCCGAAGCTGCTCCGAAGC
>NZ_DIIM01000002.1:220019-440916 GCF_002420705.1 Sphingobacterium sp. UBA5670 | reverse complement strand
GAAAAATGGGGTACTTACAATATCTTATCTACTTTAAAAAATTTTCTAGTTTAAAACAATTCTACACTTAAACTATTTCTTATTGTTTTCTTATTAATATCCTTGTAATACTAGATTTTATTTAATACTTTACCAATTCACAAACGAATTGTTTTTTAGTCTTGTTAAGATAAAGACAGAATATTTAAGAAATATAGTTCTAACAAACTTGATTAACTTTGATATTTTGGGATTAATTGCTGGCATATTGACATCTATTTCTTTGCTTCCTCAGCTTAGAGAGGTTCTAAAAGGAAAAATTGTGAATGACATCGCACCAGTCGTACTCATCATATTAATAGTTGGTCTTTCCCTTTGGGCATGGTACGGAGTATTAAAAACAGAAATGCCAATTATCCTTTCCACTTCTTTTGCGGTAATTGTAAATCTGTGTTTATTCGCCTTACATAATATCTATCGTAAACCTAAGAGCATATAAAATGATGATGTACTACCTCTATTATATATTTAATATTTATTTAGATAATTTAAACTTTTATCATTCATTAATGTATAAATCATGATTTTAATTGTAGACGATCAAGAAGAAAACATATTCTCTTTAAAAAAGCTTTTGGAATCAAAAAATTTTCTGGTAGATACCGCTTTTTCTGGTGAGGAAGCGTTAAAAAAAGCATTAAAAGGCGAGTATGTCCTTATTATTCTGGACGTGCAGATGCCCGATATGGACGGCTTTGAGGTAGCTGCAACATTACGTGGCCTGAACAAAACGAAGAATATTCCAATTATTTTCTTATCAGCAGTAAATAAGGATAAAAAATTCATAACACAAGGTTATGCTGCCGGAGGACATGATTATGTAACCAAACCAGTAGATCCAGAAATTCTATTACTGAAAGTTAAAACCTTTTATGAGCTCCACGAAAAAACAGTTGCTTTAAATAAAATGCAGCAACAGCTATTAGTGGAAATTGAAGAAAGAAAAAGAGCTCAGCGAGGATTAGAAAAACAGATCAACCTATTGCATCAGACTCTTGAGTCTCTGCCGCAGTTAGCCTTCACCGCAAATTTTGATGGCGATATCAAATTTGTTAATTCCCAATGGTTTAATTTTGTCCAAGCAGCAGATTCCTTTCCTTCCACACATCCTGAAGAGACCGAAATTAAGGAGCTGTGGCACGAAGTAGTAAGCAATAAAGACCTTTACGAAAAAGAAGTTCGCATCAAAGAACACGATTCAGAGAACTACAGGTATCATCTTCTCCGCATATCCCCAATTCGAGAACAGGAATCTGGCCCCTTTTGGGTCGGGACATTTACCGACATTGACCATCAAAAACAACTGGAGCAAAAAAAAGATGAATTTTTAAGTATTGCAAGTCACGAGCTAAAAACACCGTTAACAAGTATAAAGGGGTATGTCCAATTTCTACTTCGCTTGATCAAACTGAATGACCTGAATTCAATTGAAAAGCATCTCCTTACACTGGATGGTCATGTTGATAAGTTACAGGAATTAATAAAGGACCTCCTTGACATTTCCAAAATAGAAAACGGACACCTTAATCTTCAAATAGAAAACTTTGATATCGAAAATCTGATAGAAGAGACTGTAGATTCAATGAAAAAGATAAATAATGATGTGATGTTTGAATTGAGGCTGCAACCTAATCGACGAGCTGTTCAAGGTGATAAAAAAAGAATTGAACAGGTTCTAGTGAATTACCTGAGCAATGGGATCAAATACTCTGTTAGTGAGCCACGGATAGTTATTGATACGTTGTATGAGGGTGATCAAGTAAGCGTATTGGTCACCGACTATGGTATAGGCATTCCACAGAGCAAACAGCAGCATGTTTTTGATAAATTTTACCGTGTGGAAGAATCTTCTCTGAACTTTCAGGGTTTGGGTATCGGCCTTTATATCTGTTCTGAGATTATCAGGCAGCACAATGGATCTGTAGGTGTCCGAAGCGCGCCAACGGGAGGATCTACTTTTTATTTTTCTTTACCTTTAAATTAAACTAGGCCATGCCAAAACGTTTTTTAAGAGATCTCCAAATAGGTTTTGGAGTTTCGCTGGTCCTATTGTTGGCGAGTTCAACAGCTTCATACTTAAGCATCCGAAATCAGATTCACAATAGTGAAATGGTAGATCATAGCCGACGGGTCATTTCAAAGGCCAACAATATTTTGATTGATCTTCAAAATGCTGAAACAGGACAACGTGGTTTTCTGCTGACCGGAAGAGAACACTTTTTACAACCCTTTTATACCAGTACGCGTTCCCTCCCACAATCCATTGCTTCTGCCAAAGAGCTGGTCTCTGACAATGTTACTCAGAAGCGGATCATTGACAGTGTTGGTCTATTAGTTGAGTCGCGCCTCAACAAATTGATAGGACTCGTCAATCTCAAAAACAGTCAGGGGACGATCACCCTTAAGGATATGGAAGAGGGAAAGAAATATATGGACGTTTGCCGCGGACTTATTGCCACCTTCGTAGACAATGAGGAGAAATTATTAAACAGCAGGTCTGGAAGGTTAAATGCAGCCTCTACCTTGACCTCACTATTTGTGATTATTGCGGCCATTGTTTCCTTATTTATTACCATAGTTTCATACATCCGTCTTCGGGGTGACCTCGCAAAGCGCGTATTATTGGAAGAGGACCTTAGGAAAAAAGATGGCGAAATAAAACAGCGTCTTATCACAACGCAGAGAATCGCAGGGCAAATTGCCGCTGGAAATTATGAGGTGAAAATCAACGATCAGGAACACGATGAACTAGGTAGCTTGGCGGGGTCATTAAACCACATGGCTGCTTCACTCAAGAAATCTTTTGATGAGCTAAGCAATAATGAATGGCGACAGACTGGATTAGCGTTGCTGAATGACGTTTTGGTGGGCAACAGACTCCAAGAAGACCTCGCCAAAGAAGCATTGCAAACTTTGATCAATTATACAGATTGTGCCAATGGATCACTCTACCTGGTACAGCAGGAAAAACTTGTTTTAATCGGTGCTTATGGTCAAGAAACTTCTATGCCAGAATCTATCGATTTTGGCCAAGGCGCTATTGGTCAGGTATTTTTAAACGGCAAGGAACGGATACTAGAAAATCCTGATCCAGCAGAAAATATAGTTAGTTTTGCAAGTGGTCATTTCCCGCTCCGCAATATTTTATTGCTTCCTATTTTTGATGAACGCACTTGCATCGGTGTTATGGAATTAGGATCATTTGCTAATTTTGAGGCTTTGCAGCTTCCCTACTACAAGGAAGCTAGCCGTCATATCGGTGCAGCGATCGTAGCGGCGCAAGCGCGCCAAAAAGTGCAGCTCTTATTGGAAGAAACACAGACGCAGACTGAAGAACTACAGGCGCAACATGCCGAGCTTGAAAACCTCAATGCTAACCTTGAGATCCATACCCAAAAACTCCAGACCTCAGAAGAGGAGCTCCGTGTTCAACAGGAAGAGTTGCTGCAAGCAAATAAAGAGCTCGAAGAACGCTCAGCACTCCTGGAGGAAAAAAACTTGCTGATAGCGGATCGCAACCACGAGATTCAGAAAAAAGCGGAAGAGCTCACCCGCAGCACCAGATATAAATCAGAGTTCTTGGCAAATATGTCCCATGAATTGCGCACACCGCTCAATTCGATCCTTTTGCTGTCACGCTTAATGTCCGACAATCCAGAGAAAAATCTGACGACAGAGCAGATCGAATCTGCCGAGGTCATCCAGCTCTCCGGACAAAATCTGCTGACATTGATAGATGAGATCCTCGATCTATCTAAAATAGAATCGGGTAAAATGGATCTTGACTATCAAAATATTGTCATGGCAGATCTGGTACGAGATCTTAACAATCTATTCTCGCCTATTGTGCAAGAAAAGGCACTATCATTCACGATTAAGCTCGCAGATGATCTTCCACCAATAATAAAGTCGGATCGGCAACGGCTAGAACAAATACTACGGAATCTATTATCTAATGCTATTAAGTTTACATCGATTGGACAGGTAACGCTTGCAATTTCTCATACAGTGCAAGATGCTGGAAATATTAGCTTTGCCGTAACCGACACGGGAATAGGAATTCCCGCTGACAAACAAGGGGTCATATTCGAAGCATTCCAACAAGCGGACGGATCCACCCGCCGTAAATTTGGTGGAACTGGTCTTGGACTTTCTATAAGCCGGGAACTCGCCCGGTTGTTGGGAGGTGAAATCCGTTTGAATAGCCAGGAAAGAAAAGGCAGTACATTTACACTTATATTACCTTTAGATCCAACAAATCATGAAAATATGCCGCAGACAACGGGTGAGCTTATACAGTCAATTTCGGAAAGTATTGAAGGAACACAGGAAATTATCCTATCAAATAATCCCCATATCACTGATATCATACCCGCAGATGTTGATGATGATCGAAATAACATTACAGAAGGTGACAAAGTCATTCTGATTGTAGAAGATGATGTTAATTTCGCCAAAGCATTGCTCCGCTATACACGTCAGCAAAGTTATAAAGGAATTGTTATTGTACGTGGAGACCAGGCGACCAATGCAGCCCTTAGGTATAAGCCCACAGCAATCTTATTGGATATTCAGTTACCTGTAAAAGATGGTTGGCAGGTCATGGTAGAAATAAAAGGTAATCCGATAACACGTCATATTCCCGTTCATATTATGTCATCTTTCGAAGTGAAACGAGAAAGTCTACTTCAGGGGGCAATTGATTTTATTGATAAACCTGTTGCATTGGAACAAATGGCGCAGATGTTCAGAAAAATCGAAGAAGCACTTGCCCGAAACCCAAAAAAGGTTTTAATAGTTGAAGAAAATTCAAAACATGCCGCAGCGCTGTCGAATTTTTTAGGTAGTTATGACATCATCTCCGACATAAAAACATCTATTGCGGATAGTATTGAAAGTTTGAGTTCCCACGGGGCCGATTGCGTCATATTGGATATGGGAGTTCCAGGTTCCAGGGGATATGAAACTCTAGACTCGATCCGTCAGAAACCAAGTCTTGAGAATATTCCGATTATTGTTTTTACGGGGAAAAATCTTTCTAAGTCCGAAGAGCTAAAATTGAAACAGTACGCAGACTCTATCGTCATTAAAACGGCTAATTCTTATCAGAGAATCCTGGATGAGGTTGGATTATTTTTACATTTAGTTGGAAATAATCCGGAGGCAGGAAACTCAAAATCTTTAAGTTTGGGAACCATGAAAGAGGTTCTCAAAGATAAAAAGGTGCTTATAGCGGACGATGATATAAGAACAATTTACTATCTCTCACAAGCTTTGGAAAGGCATCACATAAATGTTATTTCTGCTACGGATGGCAAAGAGGCCCTTGAAAAAATAGAAGAGCATGACGATATATCAATCATACTGATGGATATGATGATGCCTGAGATGGATGGCTATGAAACAATCAAAATGATACGGCAAAATCCAGACTACAGTTCGATACCTATTATAGCAATAACAGCTAAAAATATGATGGGTGATCGCGAAGCATGTCTTGTTGCGGGAGCTTCTGACTACATTTCTAAACCGGTAGATACAGATCAATTGCTCTCTTTATTACGCGTATGGCTATATAATAACTAATTGTATGAAAATAGAAAACAAAAAACTTATTCTTATCATAGATGATGAGCCCTATAATATATTCGCCCTTAAGTTAGTTCTTAAATCAAAAGGCTATGCTGTGCTCAGCAGCTTTTCACTGGCAGATGGCCTAGAATTGCTTAGACAACATGAGCGGGTAAACATTGTTCTCCTCGATATGATGATGCCCGATATCGACGGATATGAAGGTATTGCCAAAATAAAGGGCTCAGAAGAAAATTATCGCAACGTTCCGATTATTGCTGTAACAGCCCAGGCTATGACCGGTGATAGAGAAAAATGCCTTTTGGCTGGAGCGGACGGATATATTTCAAAACCGATTGAGATTGATGAACTCATTCCTCTAATTGAAAAATTTTAGAAAATGAATAAGAAAACATTGTTACTTTTTGATGATGACAAGCAATTACTAGAAATGGCTACGCTTGTTCTAGAAAGCTTTGGCTATAATGTCGCAGTCTCTTATACTTCTCAAGATGTTATTGAGAAAGTTTCAGAGATAAAACCAGATTTAATATTGATGGATAATTGGATCCCAACGATTGGAGGCATCGAAGCTACTAGACTATTAAAAAATCATCCCAAATACAATTGTATACCAGTGATTTACCTTTCAGCAAATAAAGATATAGAAATTCTTGCTAATCAGGCTGGCGCTGACACTTATCTGGAGAAACCTTTTAATCTTGTTGATTTGGAAAATCTGATCAATAAATTTCTTTTAGTGTAAAATTTCATATTGGCAATCATGATTCATAGCGATTCAAAAAAGTAATTATTCAGAACTTTAAGTATAAAGACTTACAACGATGTTTAGATAGCTTTTGTTTAAAAATTAGATTCAAAATTTTAAGGATGACAGATCTTATTCAAAATAAAAAAGAGACCATATCTATGCTCAAGATTGTACTGAATGAAATTCGGAATGGAATTTTATGTACTTCCTCCCGAAAGGAAGATTTTCCCGATGTTGAATACTTGGAAATCAAAGAAATTGATCAAAATGATGATATAAATAGCTTACTTTCGACTGCTAGCAAATCCTACTGCAATTTGCTAGCAAATAACAATATTAAACTCATTTATACCATGCCCCAGACATCTGAGCTTTTACAGATAATTGGTACTGCTGAAATCAGCAAAAATTCTTGTGACATAGAGAAATACTGGTCACTTAAAGATTTACGCAACTTCGACCAAGGAATTAATGATCCCAGGATCAGAGTCCTGAAAATAGCTATTGGATATTCACAATGTCTTAAATCTAATTCTAATAGCATGATCGAAATTCTCAAACTGCTTGGAAGGACCATTGGTCGACGGGACCACTAATGATTCCAAAATACATCTATTTTCGAAGTTCGCCAACTTACAAAAAGCCTCTTTTTCACTAACCAATTTCCTGTTCCACAACAGACCTTCCAGCCTTGTTTTTCTAAAATAGGCTTCGTCGATCTTATTCCGTACCATAAAATTCAATTAACGCATGCTATTTCTAGCTAAGCATAGCTTTTAGAAGCTAGTTGGGCTTATTTTTTGTTCTAACACTAACATGACCAATTTTCATAAGATCATCAGATCGCTCCTATTACAATATACCGATTATAGCAGTAACCGCCCAGGCAATGCCAGGAGATAAAGAAAAATGCCTAGCTGTCGGTGTAGATGGTTATATTCCCAAACCGATAGACTTTGAAGAGCTTACCGGACAAATCTCCATCCTGACAGCGGGTAGCTGATAGAAGTTTATTGCTGTAAGATCCGGTGGTGCCTCTATGTAATTAAGCTCGAGATAAGCAAACCAATGTTCGTCAGCTACTGCAAGATTTTATGCTGAAATGCGAACCGCACAAGGTCAGCAGTATTTTTGGTTCCCGTTTTATCGATCAACTGCTGCCGATGACCTTCAACGGTGCGTTTACTTAGGAATATCTGGTCGGCAATTTCTGAGTTCGTAAACCCCTGTGAGATAAGCTTAAGGATGTGCAGTTCTCTCTCAGAAATATCGTAACGGAGGAAAATAGCTTGTTTATCAAACTGAGCAGGTTCATGTGCCTCGAAATGATCCATCAATGCTAGACCAATTGACATTGAAAGATATCTCTGCCTCTTCAAAACTTGTAATACACCATCAACGAGTTGTCCATAATCGGAACTTTTAGATATATAACCGGCCGCCCCTGCCCTAAATGCATCAGCTGCAGTTGCCTTATCCTCAATCATGGACAGAACTGCGATTCCGAGCGAAGGAAACTTGTCCTTTACCTTGTGGATCAAAGTGATCCCGTCCATCGCATCCATCGCTATATCTGTAAGTACAAGATCCGGAACCGGATTGTTATTCAAGAACTCCAATGCCTCAAGCCCGTTACCGCACTCGCCTATAATGCTTATTTCTTTACAAGATTCCAGTATAAGACGAAAGCCGTTTCGTACCAGCGTATGATCGTCCACGAGTAATATTGTGTGCATTCCAATACGTGAAAGTTAAACGTAAACCTGCTTCCTGCATCAATTAAAATGCCATTTTTCATACTGAGAAAATATTTCTTTAACCGCAGTGATCGGGCGATTCAGTATTATCTAACTGTTGAGCTCCGTACTTTTGCAAAAGCTGCTAAATAATGAGCACATTGAAGATCGGCAGGAACATTAAAATGTAAAAATGGTGAACTTAAAAACGTTGTCATTAATTCCAGTGCACTTATAAAAGAGGATGTATACACTAGTCGGTTAAAATTGCTCGCTGGCCAATATTTACCAATAGATAAACCTATATGCGATAGCTGTTGTTCTTTCTAAAAATATTTAGAACCATGATATATACGGTTTATGCAGATCAGCAGTATCAAGGCAGGAAGATCCCTCTGTTAGCAGTATTTATAATTGTAAAAAAAAATTACTCAAATAAAGTACAAAGGAGTGTAGTGACACTGAAAGATACAATTACCACAATTTGATCACTTATTTTTACTTAATTAATTAGTATTTTTAATCCATGAAACCTCTTGAAGTCTTTTGCCGTAATCGCGTTATGTATGTCCAAATGACTGTGCATGATAAAAGCATGGGCAAGAAAGACTATCATCTTTACAACAAAAATGGGCTTGCATTTTACGTTTTCAGGAAGTCTCAGGGAGTTTGGGAACTTGCGTTTGGAGAACTTGCAGATGATATAAAGGAAGCATGTATCGATGCACTGATCCTACGATTCGATAGCGATGTACCGGAGCTATTTTACCACCATGGCGTGCGCCAGGTAGTCGAGGTACGCGCGAGAAAATACAGTCTTTGGCACATTTATCTGAACAATGCTTATGTAGGCAGTATCCAGCACGACAAGTATACTAAGAATTTCGATTATCATATTGAGGACAATAGCCTACTGACCGACGACCAGGTACAAAAATACATCGGAATGATTCAACACGGAGAGCTAAAATGGAGAAAAGATGATAATAACAACATCCATCATTTTTTTGGCAGGAATCACAGCTATTTTTTACCGAATGTTGATGCCAATAATTTCAACTTCCTATTTTTGTTAAAACAGCTAATCCAAACACCGTTCCAAATAGAATCAGTTGTTTTACAAGGCATTGGTTGCGATGACTGTAGCTACGATCAGTGTTTTTCAATGACAAATGCTTTAAGTTCCGCCATTTTTCCATCTTCGAATCGCCAAATGTCGCAATAATCGAAGTTTTCATATTCCCCGGCCTTATTTTTCAACCTGATTTCCCCGGTCACCATAACAAAATCGCCCTCCTCAATAGACTTTTCCAATTTGAAAACTGGCGGTTCATGATAGAACTCTTTCATATAAGCGCGGACTTCTTTTATCCCATGGAGGACACGGTCCCCTACAAAGACCCATTCCGTTTCTGCAGTACAGTAGGCCAGAAAGCTTTCATAATCTCCTTTTGCCACAAATTCGTTGGCTGCCTGTAATATCTTTGTATTTTTCATTTTCATCTAAAAAGTGGCGGGCGCATGAATTCCCGATCTGTATAATTACTAAAACCAACTATCTCTACCTCTCCAAGGAACATTGTCCAATGCGAAAAGTTCATTATCTCTAAAAAAAAGCACTGATTTTCCTGCTAGTCGCCCCTAACTAAATTATACACCATGCAGTGGCGCCTGCTATTCACTCCGCGTGTCGGGCTTCAGAGGCATCTTAGCACAGCGGATTACTTTAATGGAAGGGCAATCGTATTCAACGACGACTTTAGCTTCAACCAAATAAATTCCCGCAACACGGAGGAGGTAATTGGCCAGGCTCTGCAATATACTGGGGCAGGACAATAAACACGACAACTATTTCAGAGCCGGGCTATTGATTAACGACAAAGACCTGTCCGATAAACCTGGCAGTAACAATGTCGTCGTGGAATAGGTGTAACAATTGGATTACGCAAGAAACGGATTTTAATAAATGTCGGATATGGTTAATTTTAAAAAGAAAGATAAAAAATCAGTAAAATATTAGAAGGTACTACACATGCATATTAAAAGTTATCCCTCCATTTTATACTTCGGCACACCGGTAGTACTTATCAGTACTAAAAACCCCGATGGTACATCGAATCTTGCGCCTATATCTTCGATTTTCTGGTTAGGTTGGAGGTGCATGATTGGGCTTGGGGCATCATCTCAAACGGCCCAAAACCTTTTGGTAACCAAAGAGGCCGTATTAAACCTGCCATCGGTAAACGAAGCAAAAGCAGTGAACCTACTGGCCAAAACCACGGGGGCGAATCCTGTTCCTCCGTCTAAAATATTAAAGGGATATCGTTTCGAAAAAAATAAATTTGAAATAGCCGGATTGACGGAAACCCCAGCCGAAACCAATAATGCCTCCCGGATTAACGAGTGCCCTGTGCAAATGGAAGCTGTCGTTATGGGCATGCATAAATTGGCGGAAGACGAACCTTTAAAGCATGGGAAGATTATCACGTTTGAACTAAAGATAAACAGGGTATTTTTGGATAAATCAATTACTATGGATAACCATCCAAATCGGGTTGATCCAGATAAATGGAAACCTCTTATTATGAGCTTTCAGGAGTTTTATACACTTGGCGATAAAGTACATGAATCGACTCTCGCAGAAATTCCTGAATATTTATACAACACCTACAATAGGAAATCAACTCAAGAAGAAGTTTAATGATCATTAATAATGGATAAGAAATGATAACAAAGGATGAAATTTTAAATCTCGAGAACACACTTTACAGAGCCATCAAAAATAATGATGTAGAAATACTCGACAGTCTATTGCATGCTGATTTACTTTTTATAATTCCCAGTGATCAGACAATAGCCCAGGAAAAATATGGAGTCCTTTGTCAAGCAATATTATCAAGATAGTTTGATAGTTATGGGGCAAGCTTTCACAATGAATGCGATGGAGGCTTTTTAATGAACATTCAAGTTTTAGATCAGCAATTCCATCCCGTTGCTGATTATACTGAATATTTGTATCTTAGGATAAATACAAATATTATAATTATGTCATCCAAGATTTTCCTGCAATCATTACAAAGTAAATTAAAGGGCGGCAATGCCCGCTCTATTCATTTAAATGCATTGCCAGGAAGGTTGGCCACCCGCTTAGACCTGCAGCAGCTCGACCTCATTGAGGATGGTCTCGCCAAATCATTTTTGGATACATTGTTGACCAAAGCAAACTTTGAATTTAAGATTTCATTTGACAATATAGATCTCAATGAAAAAGATGCGGATACTCAAAAGAAACTGACCGTAATTTCTAAACGACTGAACTCCATTATCATAGAAAATGAAGATTATTTTAAGGAACATGGAATGAAGACTCTCGGATTCGGCTATCCTATTCTTATAAAAAGATCCTCAAAAGACCCCTCCAAGATCATAAAAGCCCCATTATTTATTTGGCAACTAGAGGCCGTTAAATCTAAAAACAAAGTCAATGAATGGTCGTTTTTGCGAAATAAAGTGATTCAAGCGAATGGGAAAATAGTGGATTCAGATATTCACCCGATTAGTATCAACGAGGTCCTCCTTTCTTTTATCAAAAGTGAAGATGACATTACACTCCCCAATCTGACCAATGAAGCCTTAGATGACGCTCTGATTGATAGCAACGAATTAGTGAACGCCTGTGCTGAAGTACTGGAAGCACTCAATTCGAATAATAAAGAGCAGATACTCGAGGTGCTAAGCAAAAACTTTGAAACAGCTATAAATGTATTACCCGAAGCATCCCAGATAGATGCTATCGCCAATAACAAAGCTTACATTCATTTTGGTGGTGTTTTCGGTTTGTTCAGAGCGCAAAAAGAAAGTATTATTACCGACATTTCCCGCTTATTGGATCGATTCGAAACCTTTGAATTTGATGAGCTTAAAGTTGAAAATCTATCGACAACTCCTTTCAGCGCCGTAGATACCGACCCAAGTCAGCAGGCCATAATAAGTGCTCTTGGAAATGAACCGAATCAAATAATACAAGGCCCCCCAGGGACGGGAAAAAGTCAATCATTAACTGCACTGATCACAAATGCACTTGCCAATGGTCTGAAATGTCTTGTCGTCTGCGAAAAGAAAACAGCGCTTGATGTGATTAAAGCAAATATCGAACGTACGAATCCTCAGATCGGTGCTCTGGTAGGTGTAATTGATGATGTGAACGATGCGCGTGAAGCGATCGTGGATTCTGTCAGGGATCGTCAGGTCGGAGTTCCGTTTTACATCTCAGTAAGACAAGCCCAAAACCAATATGATACGATAAAATCAAAACTCAAGGAATCAGCTGAACTTATTAACGCACAGCATGCTGCATTAGCTCAAACGGTCTACGGCGATAAAAGTTGGTCGCAGATCGTCGGACGGTATTTGGCTTTATTGAAAAACTTTAATCAAGTACCGCTCAAGAATATTATACCGAAAGAAGATTTTAATTTTGCTCAGGATCATACAGAACTGGAAAGGACACTTGCTGTTTTAAAGCATAGCCATAATTTATTTAAGCAGTCGCATCAGGTCCATGCTATATTTAGACCATTGGCAGACGATCTATTTTTAGATCAACAGGTTGGGCTATCACGTGTAAAAATTGAAGATTTTATTGCATACGCTCATAAACAGATTCCAACTATTGAACAGCTTATTGCTGAACTTCAAGTGAGTGGAACGCAGTGGGCTGATGATTTTTTGAGTGGCATCCCCGCAATAATGCAGCAGGATTTTAAGCTCTATTTAGCATTTTGTATTGGAGATTCAGTTAAGGAAGAGCTATTGCCATCCAATTTTCCTCAGGAACAGCGCATAAATGAAATTGTCTTAGGATTACAAACAGTAGGGATAAAAGCGCAACAATTTTTCAAGCAATATGAAGATGCTCTGCAACAACATTATAGCAGCTATCATTCATCGCTAAGCAATGCAATATCAACTTATCTTGCTTACGCTGAAACAAGCATTGCTCAATATGGCAATAACTTATTAAATAATAGTAGTGGTGCAAAATTTAAAACAAGCTTATTAAGTATATTCTCGGGAAAGCATAAACAGATAAAACAAACGAGAATCGAATTAAAGAATCGTATCGCGCAGGTAAGATCAGCCCATGTTCAGAAAAATTATATTGAGCATCAATATAACGATCATTTGGAAGCAACTGACTTATCTATTTACCTAAACAATATTGAGGAACTCAGACAAAAAGCAGCCGCTTGGAAAGAGCAATACCCACATACGATAAATAGCTATTTGTCTAACATTAATGACCATCATTTTCATACTGAACTGAGTGAACTAAAAGCGCAAATAGCACCCCTACTTCAAAAATTGGATAGCATAGAGCAAATGCTAATCGCCGATTACAATATTGTTCCAACGACTCCAGTTACTGATATCAATGGGGTGATAAAGGCAATACCCTACCTAACTGAAAGAGTAACTTTTCAATCAAGGTATTTTAATAATTTCCGTGATTATTATGCGGCACGCGCTGATGCCTATCGAAGTCTACAAAACTCGTTCGAAGATATTGAAAGTAACCAGTTAACAGGAAATATGACGAATGGTGTATTTTTACCGTATACAAGTCTTCAGGCTGCACTGGAACTCTGTGATAAGATTAAACATACCATCACAACGTTCAGTGACCATATGGGTGAGTTCCGTATCTATCACGAGTGGAAATCATTTTTCCTTTCACAGGACGAAGCGCAACAAAAGCTTATTTCCAGAATCAGCATACATCTTAAAGATCATTGGGCTGATGCATTTGAATGTTGGTATCTGTATTGGATACTGACGACAAATGAGCCACAAGAGCTGCCAAAAAGTGATTACCAACTACAACAATATCAGCAGCATAAACAGGAGTTTAACCATGCGCAGCTAAACAGTATAATTGCCTTATGGACGGAAAAACAGGCTGATGCTGTAGGACAATTCAAAGCTAGAGGACAAAATATTAATAGTCTTTTTAACAAAAAGGGAGCTAAGGGAATGCGTCGCAATTCACTACGCACTATTGTAAACAGAGAATTTGAACTATTTACTGATTTTTTTCCAGTATTGTTGGTCAATCCATCGGTCTGCAGTTCCATCTTGCCACTGGAGGAAGGAATTTTTGATGTGGTCATATTCGATGAGGCCAGTCAGCTGCGTCTCGAAGATACTTACGCTGCCTTGATCCGTGGAAAGGCCAAAATTGTTTCCGGTGATAAGCATCAGATGGCTCCCTCCTCTTACTTCGAAGGAAGTGGAGCACTACTTGACCCGATTGATGATGAGACAGAAGATCCCGAAGATGAATTTTCAGATCGGACTGCACTGCAAGCTGCTCAGCTTAATCTTGCAGATAGCGAATCTCTACTCGCTTATGCTGTAGATAAAGGCTTCGTTGAATCTTATTTAAAAGTCCATTATCGCTCTAAACACCCTTATCTTATCGACTTTTCCAATCATGCGTTCTACGGAAATAGATTAATGCCTGTCCCGGCAAAAGAGCACTACACTCCTATTGAATACTTACAGATTGATGGATTGTATGAAGGACAGGTAAATAAGGAAGAGGCATTGAAAGTGGTCGAGTTGTTACAACAAATCATGAAGGATGCTAAAGATAGTATTCCAAGCGTGGGTGTAGCTACGTTCAATATTTATCAACGCAACTTGATCCTGGAGGAACTGAGTGCAGTTCGCCAGAACGATACTGTATTCGATAGCTTAATGGCCCAAGCGGGAGATTCATTCTTTGTTAAAAATCTCGAAAACATTCAGGGCGACGAACGGGATATTATCATTCTATCCACTACATTTGGACGGAAAGCTGACGGTTCGTTTAGTCAAAACTTTGGTCCGATTATACAGGGCAAGGGACATCGTATGTTGAATGTAATCATTACTCGAGCGCGGTCAAAAGTATATGTATGTACTTCTTTCCCTCAGGAGGTTGTTGGCCATTATCCAAATCTTATCCAACAGAAGGGCAATAAAGGCCGTGGAATTCTGTACGCTTACTTTACCTATGCGAAAGCGGTAAGTGAGGGAAATGACGAATTGCGAAAAGGCATTCTACAGCTGTTGAGTCAGTATTGTACAGATAAACTGTATGAACCAGCGGAATTTAGCTTAGGGTCTGAGTCTCCATTTGAAGATGAAGTATTCGAACAACTTGCACAGCATATCGGTGCAGACCGTTTAGAACAGCAGCATTCCGTGGGCGGTTTCCGGATTGATATTGTTGTAAAATCAAAAATACACCACAAACCACTCATCGCAATAGAGTGTGATGGCGCTAAATACCATAACAGTTCGGAAGCTTACGCATGGGACAGTTTCCGACAGGAACAACTTGAAAGATATGGATTTATATTCCATAGGATATGGTCCATTAAATGGTGGGATGATGCCAATGGAGAGCTCAATCGACTACTTGATTTTATTCGTCAACAGGATGAAGAAGAGGCAAATTTAGGTAACCATGTGCATGTCGCTACGAGAATCAATATAAATGATAATTAGCGAATCGCCATTGATAGAACCGATAATTCACAGGTAACCAGCACAAATAATGTTATCTCATTGGTTTCCGACTCCTTTTAAAGGTTATCGAGGCAACAATCGTAAACACATTAATCTTTAAAAGGGAGCTATTCACACCAAATGACGAAGTCTGATCTCACGTTCAGGCTTGATAACTTAAAAGATGCATATTAATTATCACTTTTGATGACATTACTCCTACAGCACTAAATCTATCTTCGCCAGAAAATCAGGTGGTCAATTTGCAACCAAGAATCGCATGGTCATTTGATACGAAATTTACATATAACAGAAGTTACTCGATATCCTAAAAATACACAGGGTAAAATACCTAAAATCAGCAATACCCAAAACCATATAGGATTTTTAGCCGACAACCATAGCCAACCCACGACCAGTATTATTAATCCACCAACTATAAGATTTTCTCTTGTTTCGCCCCCTATCCTCGTAGTAGCCATTCCACCCCACACACAACTAACCCAAACACAAAAAAGTTTGATGATAAATTGGGAAAAATTGGTGGCAGCGATTTCCTGACTGGTAAATATTTCTAAAGATGACGTGAACAGCAAGCCTTGCATCTTTGCAAAAGCAGAACTCATTAATCCTATCGTTCCGAATCCAACTATGACGGAAAATATCTTTCTAAAATTCATTATCTAAAATTTAACTGGTCTTCCGTTAATACAATTGGATCAATCATTATTTTTTGCACATCAGCCTCAGAGGCGGCTCTGAATGAATGGACAAAACTGTTTAATTTTTCTTTACTATCAGGGATAAATGATGCTGAATTATTTTTTGCATTAGCCTGAAATTTCTGAATTATTGGCTGCATCATGGTATCATAATTGCAACAAGCCGTTTTTAAATCATTCGGATTTTGATGAATAAAATGAGCTAGCGCCTTTGCTCCATAAATTGATAATGATGCTCCCATTCCCGATAGCGCAGTGGGACAATACCCCGCATCTCCCAATAAAACCACATTACGATTTACTAAAGTGGATGAATTTATCATCCCCATTTTATCAATAAACATTAGACCGTTATCCGCAAAGCGACCTAACAAATGCTGTATATCTTCATTATACCCGGCAAAAGAAGTTTTGAGTATTTCATTAGCTTTATTTTGAACAGATGGTAAATCTCCTGTATCATGTAAATAGCACTGAATGGCTATTTCATCGGAAGCAATGGGATAAATAGACAGCATCTTATTCACATCAATATAGATATTGAATTTGCCAACCTCATAAGAATGATGCTCTCTCAATCGTCCACCCATATAAACAAATTTAAAATCCGCTAGCGTACTTTCCGGAAAATAATTTTGTCTTGTTGTAGAGCGTAACCCTTCTGAAACGATAAGGAGATCGGCCTCCAACACGGTTCCGTTGTTGAGTAATATTTGAACTTTGTCTTCATCATGCATTACGTTTTCAACAGAAGATGAGAAATGAATACTCACTTCATTTTTTACGTCGTTGTATAAAACGTGATGCAATCCGCCTCGCGTTATCAGTACGGAACGTTCAATATTCTCGTTCATTTTCTCATAGCTAAGACTTTGTATAATTGAATCGTCTGACTCCCTGAAATTTACAAATTCAGAGGGTGACGATGCTTGTTGTAATTGTTCTGCTAATCCTAATTCTTCAATAATACGAACGCCAAAACTCTTAAGCGAAATAAGAAATCCGGATTTACTGAATGATGCCGCTCTTTCCAAAACAGTCACCTTATGCCCTTGTTTGCTCAACAGTTTTGCAACAGTCAATCCAGCGATGCCACCTCCTGAAATAATAATATTTTTTTTCATTTTTTTCATTTTTATACAGCAAATATCTTTCTATATTTACAGATAAAATAGCCCAAATTAAACTAATAATAGTCCAAAAAATTATGTTTGATGAAAAGCGTAAAATGAGAAAACTTGCTGAAAAACTTGGCATCTCCTTATCTTCCATTGAAAATGAGATAAAATTTTTGCATTTCAACGAATTGAACATTGTGGACTTGATGCCCGAGATGTTAATAATGGTTCGCTCTTTAATTGCCAGCAAGACTTTTGCTTATAAAAGAAAACCAATCAGGACAATAGAAAAAGGACTACTCATTTCGTTTCAAAATATTCTTATTAACAAAAAATCGGCAAATGCCATTAGTAAAAGATCTTTGAACAATCAGCCTCATGTTCGTATTATACCTTCACATTTGGAAAGTGAAGTGTTATTTCCTAAAGATGTCCACGTACAGCAAATCAGCATTTTAGTTGAGCTGGAATACCTGAAACATTTTGTAGGAAATGATGCAGATAAATTGTCTTATCTTTTTGATATAGAAAAAACCTTTTGGATAGAAGAATTTTTGTCACCTGAAATGACTGATTTAATTGCTCAATTAGCTGACCTTTCAATAGAAAACATTTTACCGCAAGCTTTTTATCGGTTAAAAGCACTTGAACTTATTTATCTGCTTTTCAGCAATTTATTAAAAAGGAAAAAAACAGATTATTTCCATCTTAACAACGCTGAAATTGATGCGGTTTATTTGGTTCGGAATACGATAGCATCAAATCTGGAAAAATCCCTATCTAAAGATGAACTGGTAAAAATAGGTGGAATGAATGAGCTAAAACTAAGAAGGATTTTTACACAAGTTTTTGGAAAAGGAATGTACGAATATTACAATCATCTTCGTATGCAAAAAGCAGCAAGACTATTACAGCAGGAAAATCTTTCAGTTTCCGAAGTTGGCTATCAAGTAGGATTTAGCAACCTGAGTTATTTCGGAAGGTTGTTTGAAAAACACTTTGGATTAAAACCAAAGAAGTGGCAGGATAAAAATAGAATGTAAAAACCTTATATCACACTTTATTATTGGTTATTATTCTCTCCGAACAGCATCTTTAGTTGGCCTAATAACAATAAGTACCCGCAAAACGGGTTACATCAGCTATCGAGGATGTGCAGGTATGGGGCTGGATGTGGTGTAGGTTCGAAACAACGAGTGATTTTCTTTATTTAAAAATAAATATGATCTTAAAAATAGTTATTGATCATTTCGGAGAAAAAGTTGAATAAGCCTCAGGTTTTGAAAGTTAAATTGGCCTAAGCACGATTTTCCCTTCATTGAATATAAGTCACTGGAGAAATATTAGGTGGCATATCCTCCTCCTGAATATCATCGATCCATTGACGTTCAAGATCCTCCGGTAAGAACAAAGGCATACGATGTTTATTGGGCCCCTCATTATGGATATTGGCCATCACTTCGTTGGCTGCTTGTGTGAGCATTCCAAAGGAACCTACGCGTTCAGCTACGTCATCCTCATCCACCGTCTTATGCCGCTCGTACAAACCTGGTAAATATAACGGTTCTCTCCCTTCTGCACCGATAAAATAAGGAACTTTCTTTTTCCAGCCTTTCACCGCGCGATGCTCAAAGGTTAGGATATCGGAGTGATTCTTATGGATATGATGATGCCGGATATGGATGGTTATATTCCGAAGCCGATAGACTTTGAAGAGCTCACTCGGCAGATCTCCATCCTGACAGCGAGTAGCTGATAGAAGTTTATTATTGTAAGATTCGGCGGTGACTATAATGTTATTAGGCTCGAGATAACAATGTTCGGCAGTTACTGCAAGATTTTATGCTGAAATGCGAACCGCACTGGATCAGCAGTATTTTTGGTTTCGGTTTTATCGATCAACTGCTGCCGATGACCTTCAACGGTGCGTTTAGTCAGCAGGAACACTAAAATGCAAAAATGGTGAACTTAAAAACTTTATTATTAATTCCAGTGCACTTATAAAAGAGGATGAATTTATTCATTAGATGTGTTTTACCAAAGATGTGACAGAAGCTGGTATGGCAGAATACTCCGTCAGCATGGCTCAGAGATCAAGGTGAAAAGTATGAAAGATAAGGCTTCCACCTTCTATTTTGATCTTCCAGTGCATACGCTAGCAGGTTAAAATTGCTGGCTGCCCAATATTTACCAATCGATAAACCAATATGCGATAGCTGTGGTTCTTTCTAAAATATTTAGAACCATGATATATACGGTTTATGCAGATCAGCAGTATCAAGACAGGAAGATCCCACTGTTAGCAGTATTTATAATTGTAAAAAAAGATCACAAAAATAAAGGTACAAAGAAGTTTTGTGGCACTGAAAGATATGTGATCACCACCAATGCTGGCGAAAAGTAAGCAGGCAGAGGCTCCGCCACGTCGGATAAGCCATGCCTAAGATCTAACCGCCGCAGGGTACGAAAAGCAAAAAGCAATACTCAGTGATAATTGGTAATTCATGTATTAAAGCAACGCACATGCAATTGATTCTCAAAATTATCCTAGGCTGTAAGAGGTTTTTTGTTACGACCTAGAGTAAGTTTAAAAACTCTTCAGGCTCATTGTTTCTGAGCTCGACTTAGCCTTTGAAAATGTAGTCTCCAATACTTACCTGCGGAAATAAATATGGAGTAGACGCTTATAATATTAAACGTATGATTTTTTTTTCTTCATCAACGGAATAATTTAGTTTTCTATTGAAAAATTGCTCAAAGATTTCCGAGACGTTGATATAGGGGTCTTCTACATCGCTTACACTTCCGCCTGAGCGCCGAGACATTCCTTGATTTATAATAGTTTTAATAAACGGAGTCTTTCTTAAAGATATTGGCGCTTCGTTGTCGGTGCTGTAAGCCAACAGAAGATGCCCGTTCCGATCAAAAACACTATTGACCGTATAATATGAACTCGCATCGATGTATTTTTTCTCTTCCTGACAATAAACGTTGGAGCTTTCATTGTTATTGATGAAGGTAACGTTTCCCTGAAAAAATGGGTTAACAGTAGTTTCAGAATTGAGCTGATATTGTTGTTCCGCTAGTGCAGAAATAAAACACACCGTGCCAGCTCCCGCCTTTAAAAATACATTCTTATCCCTAATAAAACGCTTACTGAAAGCGAAAACACCTCCATTGCCCAACTCATAAACTTTACCGTTTGACTCTATTCCAATAATATACCCCCGGGCAACAAATTCCTTTTGCCACCAGCCAAAGGTTTTTCCGATAAAAAATAATGGCAACAAAAAAGGTAGCACTATTAAAAGTAGACTGCTTTTTTTGGACAATATATTACGCTGTGTTTGTTCTGTATTTTCTGCTTCCATCCCTTCAAAATTGCCTGTCTTCTCTCCCATTTTTCTAATTTTAATCCTAGAAAATAATATTATTCAACACCTTTAAAAGACATAATAACGCCAGAATATTTATCGTGATCTGCACCAATATAAGATAAATCAATACCGGATAAATTTTTATTTTTCACGGCTTCTTTAAATAGCGAATAATTCATTTTTTCGATGTTATTATTCCAGTTTTCATCCGATGTTGGCTTAATTGATTCCAAATCTTTCATTTCAAACATCGCACGATCCGATATTTTTTTAGACCGTTGGACAAAAATTGTATCTCCTTCTACCTTTAGAATTTTAACCCAACCTGCTGGTACACCTTGGATGTTATTTCCTTCAGCATCGGTAAAGAAACTTGCTCCATATAGTTGTCCTGCTTGTAATTGTTGAGCCGCTTTAGCAAGACTTTCTTTTTCATTCCGATATTTTTTGCCATCCATGTCCAGTTTAATACCGTAAATAATAGATCCGATAATTGCTATCGATGCTATAATCAAATACCCTTTCCAAAGTTTGAAATAGGGAATTTTTAGTGTCTTCTTAAATTTCTTTACCTCCTCTTTTATTTCAGGCGAGTAATTTCTTGCGTGGATGATCTGCCCGTACTGATTGATTAAACGAGACATTTTTACCAGACCTCCTCCAACCGGAAATCCTAAAAATTTGGTCGCAGGCGTAATGATACTAAGATTGAAATTCTGCGGTATTGTTTCATTTTTTAAAGTTGCAATGATATTTTTACTTCCTAAAACGTACTCGTATCGTGTATAAATGAACAGCATAAATTGAATGGATTATAAATATTAACCGTTCGAAATTAAGAAAAAAATCCTCCTGTAACAATCCTGTGTCAATTAACTAATTAGTACAGAAACAGATAAATTTATTTGAAATCGTAAGCCTACCTGAACCATCTGAGGGTAATCTTGCTGTAAATTCTTTTTAAAGATGCTTCAGATGATGGTATGAGCTTCTTGGTCATGTTTAGACTACTCCATTTTTGGAATAGATCTTGGATAGGTTAAATTTCAAACACCACAATTTGACTGCTTTTTTACTAAAATTATTAGTATTTTTGATCCATGAAACCTCTTGAAGTCTTTTGCCGAAATCGCGTTATGTATGTCCAAATGACTGTGAATGATAAAAGCATGGGCATGAAATACTATCATCTTTACAACAAAAATGGGCTTGCTTTTTATGTTTTCAGGAAGTCTCAGGGAGTTTGGGAACTTGCGTTTGGAGAACTTGCAGATGATATAAAGGAAGCATGTATAGATGCACTGATCATGCGATTCGATAGCGATGTACCGGAGCTATTTTACCACCATGGCGTGCGCCAGGTAGTCGAGGTACGCGCAAAAAAATACAGTCTTTGGCACATTTATCTGAACAATGCTTATGTAGGCAGCATCCAGCACGACAAGTATGCTAAAAGCTTCGATTATCATATTGAGGACAACAGCCTACTGACCGACGACCAGGTACAAAAATACATTGGAATGATTCAACACGGAGAGCTAAAATGGAGAAAAGATGATAATAGATAATTTCGAGGTTATTGGTGCGTTTAACGCTACTTTTTTAAACGTTTTGTCGGTTTCTCTTTTTGTGGCTTTGCTGGCGTCTTAATTTTTTTCTGTACGGTCTCCATGCGTTTTCTCCAGCTGATGATCTGAGATTCTTCATATACGGGGAGACCTTTATCGTTGAGGAGCCCCATAGATTTAGCTAAACTAAGACTGAGGCGTGCGGACTTACTATTTGCTTTCTTCCAGGTCTGTTGATCGTCCTTAAAATCCTTCTCATAGGCAGCAATAGCCTGCTTAATAATGGCTAGCTCCTTCTTATATTCTTTGAGCTTTCGATAAAGAATCATTAACCTGTTATATGCCCCTGCTTGTAATGGTGCTTTTCTTATAACCAGGTTGTAGCTTCTGATGGCATCTTCGGTTTTACCTTCGAGCTCCTGCAATCGTGCATCTTTCAACAGCTCATTTTTGGATTTCTTAATACCAGTCATATTTATTTTTATCTTTCAATACGATCCAGAATACCCGGCCAAATCCCCGCTAATATATTGTAGAGTCCTTTTAACCTGAATATCATAATTAAACTTGAGAAAAGTAGTGAACAGATTAGCTAGCTCAAAGTTCCATCACGGTTTCGGTCTACTTCCAGTAAAAGAAGAAGTTTGGCAATAGCGGGTTCCCTCCATTCTTCCGCAAGATCGCCCTCTATAACACCAAAATCTTCATCTAGGATCAACTGGCAACCATCCATCGTAATTCGGGCATATGGTCCGTTTTGCCCCTCCTGTCCTACTTCAAAATCACAGTATTTTTCTACTCCTATGTTATTTGTCACCGGAATTCCAGTGAATGTTGCTATAGCTGCCATATTCTCATTTTTTATTTTTCAAATAATTAATAACATCCTCACGATCATTGCCAACGCTTTTGATGGTCTCTTCGACTTGCTGCCGGGTTACGCCAAGTTCTTTTGCCAAATAATCTACCTCATAAGATTCACCACCTGCTACCTGATTGCGGTCCCTTGCATCTTTTTTATTTTTATTGTCTGTCATAATAAATGTTTTTGGAATAGAACAACCGCCAATCAATAGAGTTTGAAAACTATCACTATTCTGATGTTGTTCTAAATACAAAAAGGAGGAATTATGCCTTGGTATAATGGAGATTATCCACCATCATATAAAAATCAACCGGTCAACATCCGGGAGAAAGCAACTGAAATCGCAAATGCTTTGCTTGAGGAAGGCGCCGAAGAAGGAATTGCTATAGCAACCGGCCTAAAAAAAGCAAGGGAGCATTTTAAAAAGGTAAAAGAGGAAAATAGAAAGTAAGGAAGCAAAAATTATTAAAATCGACGACTATGCCAGAACTACCAGACCTACAGGCCTTCAGCAAAAATCTCACAAAAATGCTTAAAGGTAAAGTGCTTGAAAAAGCTGCCATCCACAACAAACAAAAAAACAAAGTCAGCCTGAATGATCTGCAAACTCTAGAGGGCAAAAAACTCGTCAAAGTTTATCGGGAAGGTAAAAGGCTTTTTTTTGATTTTGGCAAAGATGCTATCTTGTCGATTCATCTCATGTTGCATGGCAAACTGATATATTCGGAGGACGAAAACCCAAAGTATACATTAGTTTCCATGAAGTTTAAGGATGGTGGAACGCTATCCATTACTGACTTTCAGAAAATGGCACATATAGAATTGAATCCTGAACATGCAAACGTGATGGATGCACTTTCACCAAAACTAACCCCAAAATTACTTTTCGGATTGCTGCAATCAAGCAAGGCCAAAATTAAAACTCTCCTGATGGATCAAAATGTCATTGGTGGTATTGGAAATGCCTACGCTGACGAAATCCTGTATGAAGCAGGGATATCACCGCTTTCGATTTCAAACAAAATCCCCGAACAGCAGGTTCAACATCTTGCCAAAGCAATTAAGAAGGTACTGGAAAATGCCGAACAGCAGATTCTAAAAGAGCATCCTGAAATCATTAACGGTGAGATAAGGGACTTCATGAAAGTCCATAACAAAAATGCGAAGGTTGATGGTAAGGGCCATGAAATATTGCAAACCAAAATTAGCGGCAGAACTACCTATTACACAGAGCAACAAAAAGTTTTCGAATAGCACAGGATACAACTAGAGAACTACTTTTTAGCCCGCTGGTAAAGCCTTCCTATTGGAGACGAGTCAAAAAATGGTATTGCATTTTGGAATTAAAAATTCCAAAACAACAAATTGAATAATGTTTATCAAATGTGATGATAAATTTATTACCTAATCTTTTCCAAATGGTAATGTAATGACTATCATCAAACCTATATATTGACCTAGACTGATCAAATACTAGAAGCAACAGAGCAATAATACCAATGATTTTAATAATTGTTTTCATTTTTTCACTTATTATACATAAAAGTTTTTTGTCTAAAAAGGCTTATTCCTGATGGATGCCTAAGAGATGCCCTTTCTGCCTGCAATAAAGCCCGCCGAGTATTTCTACCATCTCTCGCAGTAGCAATCTTCCCTAAAAAACTTATGCCATGATAAAGATATGTAATTGGCAACTCATCACTGACTCCATCATATCGTTTAAAGCCATATTTTTTTCCTTTTGTCCCATCTATCATGTAAGAAAGGATGTTAGGATCTTCATTCTTTATATAGCAATTGTGTTCCATGGAAAAACTATGCTTAAAATTTTATCTTGGATTCATACAATGGTTTTACAACCTCAATACGCTCGCCATCGGCCGGAATAAATGTCTTGTACAATAATCCCTCTTTCTCCAATCTTTGCTTTAACTCAAGGCGCGTGGTAGGACAATGATTGATGGCTTCCATGTGATTTGCCAATACTTTGCCTGGGGTATCACGGATGAACTTTACAATATCGTCTATTGTCATCAATAGTGGTCTGCCGAAATCGAATTGTGCCGAACCGCAAGCTAGCACAGATACGTCGGGCTTGTAAGTAGCCAACACCTTTTTTACGTCATCGGTATAAATGGTATCTGCACTTATATACACCGATTCATCAGCGGATGTCTGCCACACGAATCCATATACATGCCCCATTGGTTTTCTTACCCAGCCATAACCATGAACTGCAGGCGTCGCAGTAAGTTTGCCTTTCAGAAACGAAATTGTCTTCCAATAATCAATCGCCTTCAGGACATTTAATCCCCATTTTTTTAATTGTTGGACGTGGTTTTCACCACATATGACGGGAATTTTACGGCTACGTAAAAACTCTATTCCTACCGCATCGATATGGTCGGGATGCAGGTGTGTAATCAGGCAATAATCGATTTTCTGCAGCAGTTTTTCGCTTTCAATGGGTATATCAACTAAAGGGTTGCGACGGGGTTTGAAACGGAAAAGGGTTAGCGGAACAAATGTCTTTGACTTTCCCAATAAAGGATCAACCAATATAAAGTTGTCTTCCGATTCGATAATAATAGTGGCATTACGTATTTGATGTATTGTCATAGTGATAACGTATTTAAATTCCTACCTTAGCTGGTAAATTTCGGTATAACCTTCGGCTAACGAAAGATATTTACCCAGAGGTTTCCCGGTTACAAAATTGTTACCTAATGAATTATAAGGAATTCGAAAACTGTTCCGTAAATCTTTTTTTCAGAATATTTTCTGGGAAGTGGAAGCCCTTGATTCTCCATCATTTTTTTTATACGGGGGATGAACGCTTCATTGAATTGTGGCGTAAATTGCCCAAGGTTTCCAAAAAAGTATTATTAGAACAATTAAAAGAAATGGAAAACGATGGAATTGTGGTTCGAAAACAAGTGAACACTTTTCCTCCGGAAGTGTATTATGGGTTATCTGAAACGGGTAAAAGCCTAGAGCAATTGCTCCTTCATATTGAATCGTGGATGGGAGATTACCATCTTCAGCACACTACTGAATTAAACCCAATGAAAGAAAAGCAAAAATAGGAAATAGTAAATGGTACATCAAAGACTTTTGGTCAGCTCTGCATGTATATAAACCGTTGGCTACAACCGGGCGGCAATTTTGTATTTTCTGTTGAGCATCCGATATTCACGGCAAGACCCGACCAAGAATGGATCTACGATGCAGCAGGAAACAAGTTATACTGGCCCGTCGACTATTATTTTGAAGAAGGAAAGCGGGAAACACATTTCTTACAAAACAATGTAATAAAATACCATAGGACACTGACCACTTACCTTACAATCCTGCTTGCAAACAACTTTGCGATCAATTTAGCTACTGAACCACAGCCAAAAACGGAGATGGTTAATAATGTCGCCGGAATGGCAGACGAACCCAGAAGGCCTATGATGCTGATCGTGTCGGCACAAAAACGACCGGAACAATGTGCTAAATATGCAAAATCCTCCATTGAAGTTTTGCTTCTGTTATACAGCTTATTTCGCTTTATAAAAAGTTTTACTTAATTCACTTGCTATCCTGATTCATCATTTTCAATGCTTCTGCTGGGTTGGAAAGATAACTGTGGTAAATATCCTCAGTCTTCCCTACCCTGATTTCAAGTTCATTTTCCCTGAATCCCTGCATAAAACGTGTAGCTACTTCAGACGCGGGAATACCGTTTTGTCCTCCAATAGGTGCCGAAAATTCCGTATCAACTAACGGCGGCATAAGTTCAAAGACCTTTACTGTCGAAGCGATTTTATCGAGCGCTATTCTTAACGACTGTGTATAAGAATGCAGAGCAGCCTTACTTGCTGAATATGTTGCAAGTTTTCCCGGCACATAAGCAACAACAGAAGAAACGTTAACTATTGCTGATTCTTTTTGGGCTTGAAGCAAAGGCAAAAGCTTCTCATTTAATCGGATTATGGATAAGTAATTAGTCAGCATTTCTTCGCGCGCTTTTTCCTCCGCGTTTATATTTTCGGTTAACAGATTATAAACATGTGCTGCGCCTGCATTATTGATCAGTATGTTAACCTCGCCATGTTTCATTTCAATTTCTCTAATCAGGGCGCCGGTATCTTCCGGTTTTGAGATATCGCACTGAATTCCTATGGCGCCAGGCAAAAGTTGTAAAGCTTTATCTAACCGTTCTTTTGTACGGCCTGTTATAATAACTTTATTTCCATATTCTGCAAATAGCTTGGCAAGTTCCAAACCTATTCCGGCTGTACCGCCAGAAATAATAACTGTGTTGTTTTTTGTGTTCATATTCTTATTTTTTGAGTTTAATTTTATTAATGATCGGCTGCTGCAACTACAATTTTTTTATTGCTTTTCCGAATGAAGAAAAATAACAGCAAAGGCAGTGATAATGCGAATGCCGCCCCGATGAAAAGATAAGCGTCGATATAACTTAACATGAAAACCTGTTTTTGCACAATCATATCCATTAGGCCGATGGCCCGATGCTGCGCATCAACATGCCCAAACCCTTTAGTTTGAAAAAGAGCTGTATACTTATCCAGCCTTTCTACCACTGAATTATTTGTGTAGGTGATGTTTGAAACTAAATCCGACCGGTGCTGGGCCATTCTTCTGACAATAAACGTATTGATGATAGAAATACCAAAAGACCCACCCAGCTGTCTCATCATATTATTTATGGCTGTTCCCTGTGGTATATCTTCGGATCTTAATGACGAAATAGCAAGCGTAGAAAGCGGAACCGTCAGCATTGCCATTCCCAGTGCCCTGAAAATCAAATTAACTGATATGGTTGTGAACGGGACATTTAGAGTTACCCTGGACATCGACCAATTGAAATAGATGAAGCAACAGAAGCCGATGAATACAATTAATGCAGGTGGTACCCCCTTTTGTAGCACACGTCCTGTAATTATTAGCGCAAATACGGCTATAATAGATCCAGGAAGGAGCATTAAACCAGCCATTGACGGGGTAAACTGTAAAAGCCTCTGAGCAAATACAGGGGTCAAATAAATAGAAGTAAACATCCCCATACCAGTAATAAAAGTGAGCAATGCAGAAATACTTAATGAAGGAGATCTTAAAATAGATAATTTCACCACAGGGTGTGCTGTGGTAAGTTCCCTATAAATAAAAAGAAGAAGTGAAAGAAATGCAATAACTGCAAGTATGGTGATATACCGGGTTTCAAACCAATCTTCTGTTTCCCCTCGTTCAAGAATGGTCTGTAAAGAACCGATCCCTGTGATCAATAATAAGATTCCTGCCCAGTCTATTTCTTTGACCTTTTTTCTTGTTGGCGATTCCGGAAGTATACGATAACAGATAATAGCCGTAATGATGCCGATAGGAATATTAATATAAAAAATCCATTCCCAGGAAAAGTTATCAATTATGTGTCCGCCAAGTGTTGGCCCGATGGTCGGTCCGATAAAAACACCGATACCAAATAGGGCACTCGCGATATTTTGTTTTTCTTTTGGAAAGCATTCGTAGACCACCGTCGCAGAGACAGAGAGCAATGCTCCTCCGCCGATACCCTGAAAAAAGCGAAAAGCCACCAATTCCCAAATACCAGAGGCATTGCCACACATAAAAGAACATAATGTAAATAGTACAAGGGATCCTATATAGTAGTTTCTACGGCCCAGATTATTCACAAGAAAACCCGTCATCGGAATAATGATAACGTTTGCGATGCCGTAAGAAGTCACAACCCAGGAAGTATCTTCCAATGTTGCGCCCAAGCTTCCGCTCATATGATTGATTGCCACATTGACAATAGACGTATCAATCAATTCCATGATAGCCGCTGATATAACGGTAATGATGAGGAGTATTCGATTCATTTTTTTATTTTTAAATACCTAAGCTATAATATACCAATCGGTATATTATAGCTTAAAAAAAATCCTTAAAATAGTTAAGGTTGTATTGTTACCCTGTTACAGGAGGAACCATTTCATCTGCCTTGGTTCAGCAAATTTGCGAACTACTTCAGCACAATATCCATTACATTAACGACTACCAGGACGGGCACAGGTTGAACACTTGTATTATCATCGTTACGGATAAACAGCATAACTTGCAGAATAAAATGCCTGTAAGCGCGTCCAAGGCGTTTCTCTCTTGTGGTTAAAAAAAGACTGCCTGGGACTGTAGAGTTCTTCAATTATTTCATTATCCAGCGTTAAAGCAACAACATGATCAGGTTCAAACGATGTCTTCCAATCTGCATAGACCGGTTGGAAAGACACAAATTGTCTTTTTGTATCTACAGACACGTAGGTATCGTTTATTATTCCTGGCTGTTGCTTCCGAATCCAAGTCAGCCCATCAACTTTTAGATGTGCAGATATGTTAGTAAACATATTCCAATTTTGAAGCCCCCCATGTGCTTCGATCGTTAATTTTAAGAGATTGTTCATAAATTATTATCATATTATTTTGTAGCCATACAAAGTTGAAGCATCATTTATGCATTTACTGATTCGGTTGAACACAATCGAGATGGTATGCTGAAATGCTGCAACTGCCAATTCATTCTTGTCTGAAAAAATACCGTATATCGCTCGTTTAGTCAGTTTAGTCGCTTCCCGAATATCAGTGAACGAAGTATTTTCATATCCTTTAATATTGAATACCTGTGCTGATTTCTGAATGATAAACTCTCTTGTTTTTTCTGCTTTGGCATCTTGCTCATTACTATTGACAAAAACTTTAATTGTGCACAAATATATAAAAATATAATACCTTTCGGTATATTAATATATATTTATTGATTTGTTTAATATGTTTATCAATTATAATATCCTTTTGAAACCGCTTTTTACTATCTAAAAAACTTTTAAATTCAAGTAAAGGAAGCTCTCGGTTTGTTCACCCCACTCTGATTCTGCACTTTCATTTGATACTAAATCTCTCGAGCTCAAATTAGAAGCAACATTCTGAGGTTATCCGCGTCTCGCCAACGAGGATGTACAATTATTATCAATTATGGCATATCATCCGCTGAGGCTGAAGAAATCGCTGATCAAATCATAGCCGGCGGACGCCGTGCTATAGCTATCCGCGCCAATGCTTTAAAACATGAAGATGTTACGAATTTATTTCATGAGATTCGATATCAGACCGGAAATGCGGACATACTGTTCAACAATGCCGTTATAAATCCAATTATTGAAGTTAATTAAGAACTCCACATTGGAGCCATTACCCAAATATCCTTAAAAAAAAGACCGGTTGTTCTATTTTTTTATTTAACTTTGTCCTGGGCAAGAATTATCACTGATGAAAACTCAAAAATCCGAAAATACCAAACAGCTAATCATAGAGAAAACTTCGACCGTTTTTAATGTGAAAGGCTTTGCGGGTACATCGATAAATGATGTAATGAGCGCCACTGGTCTTTCGAAAGGTTGCATTTATGGTAATTTTGAGAATAAGGATGAGATTGCATTAAGCGTATTTGACTACAATTTTGGGAAGGTAACGCAGCATATGAAAGAACGTATTTTAGCAAGTGAAGATTCAATTGAAAGATTGCTGGTTTATCCCCATACCTACAAAAACTATTTCAGGTATCCGTATTTACAGGCAGGCTGTCCTATTCTAAATACTGCTACCGAGGCTGATGATACACACCCGTCACTCCAAAAACGTGTACAAAAAGCGCTTGATTTTTGGAAAACTTCCCTAGAAAATCAAATCAAACGTGGTATCAAAAGAAACGAAATAAAAGTAGATACCGATCCGACTGAAATTGCAGTCGTGATGATTTCAATGATCGAAGGTGCATTTATGCAGGCGAAGGTCAACAAGCGTATGACAGAGCTTAATATAGCGATGTCATTCTTAGAGAGGCTGATCAGGAATTTGAAAGTATAATTTTTTTTGTTTTTAAAAAGACCGATCGGTTTATTTTTAGGTTATTAAGAATATTTAACAATAAAATGGAAACGTTTGATATTACCGTAATAGGGTCAGGTCCCGGCGGATATGTAGCTGCTATCAGAACCGCTCAATTAGGATATAACACTGAAATCAGGCTTGCAACCATCGGAGATTACCCCAGAATTATGGAAATTTGGGAAATCTCGAAATGCTTTTTATTCACAATGAATACCGTGGTAAAGGTTATGGAAAGAGCTTATTTCAATTTATGGATGAGACAAAAGGCATTATAAAGGTTGACGTCAACGAGCAAAATTATCAGGCTATCGGATTTTATGAAAAATTAGGGTTCAGAAAAGTAGGAAGATCCGAAAAAGACGGCTCTGGCAAAGATTATCCGATTATTCATATGCTAAGATGAAATCGTCGTTATTATCAAAGTACTATAATTATTAATAATAAAATATATAAATATGATTGAAGGATTATACGAGACACACATTCAAGTAAGCAACTTGGAAAACGCAGTTCAGTTCTATACTCAAATATTGGGACTGCGGCTTGCACACTATGATGAAACCAGACCAATTGCGTTTCTTTGGGTTGGAGAAAATAAAAAGGCAATGATAGGACTTTGGGAGCAGGAAGGTAATCTCCATAAACGACATTTTGCATTCAGCTGTTCCAAAGATTTTATTTTAAAAGATGCAAATACTTTTTTAGATCAAAACGGCTTAAAGGCTTATAATTTTCTCAAAAATGGAAGCAATGAACCAATGGTTTTTGCCTGGATGCCCGCACTTGCTCTTTATTTTGACGATCCAGACGGAAATCAGCTGGAGTTTATCCATATTCTGAACGGTAAAAGCCAGCCAGAACTTGGCGTAATCAGCTACGAAGAATGGCAAAAAATCAATTCACTTCATTAGACAAATACATATGAATGCAGAAGAGAACTATTTGGAAATAAACAGAGAGTCGTGGAATACCAGAACAGAAGCTCATATCAATTCTGATTTTTATAACCTGGAAGCCTTTTTGAAGGGCAAAAATTCATTAAAAGATATAGAACTTAATTTACTTGGAGATCTGACAGGCAAATCCGTATTGCATTTACAGTGCCATTTCGGACAGGATAGTATCTCTTTAAGCCGCCTGGGAGCGGACGTAGTCGGCGTTGACCTTTCGGATGTAGCAATAGACCAAGCACGGGAACTGGTAAAACAGAGTAATGTTTCAACAACTTTTATCTGCAGCGATGTTTATGATCTGTCCAATCATCTGAATCGTCAGTTTGATATTGTCTTTACAAGTTATGGGACCATCGGCTGGCTTCCGGATTTGGATCGGTGGGCAAAGATCATTTCGAAATTCCTGAAACCCGGCGGTACATTTGTGTTTGTAGAATTTCATCCGGTTGTTTGGATGTTTGATGCGGGTTTTAAAAAGATTGAATACAGATATTTTAATTCCGGAGCCATTATAGAAACTGAAAAAGGAACTTATGCAGATAAAGAAGCGGAATTTGAAGTCAAATCAATTGGCTGGAACCACGGCTTAGCCGAAGTAATAAGCAGTCTGATGCAAAATGGTTTAGAAATGAATTCCATTGAAGAATTTGATTATTCACCATACAATAATTTCAATAATTCAATTGAATTTGAACCCGGTAAGTTCAGAATTGCTCATCTGGGAGACAAAATCCCTATGGTGTATGCATTGACAGCCTCAAAAAGACATCTTGTGGATAAGGACCAATAAAATCTGATGCTGTCTCTAAATTAAAATGGTCTGTCTTATTCAAATTATATGTTTCTTAGATTAATATTTCTTTATCTGTTATTTCTTCCGTTTGCTACTAATGCTCAAAATAGTACTCAAAGAAAGTATGTCTTTTTTTTGCATAATAAATTTTCGGAAGGACATTCGTTAAATGAATCCCATCCTAAATACGGACCAGCGGCTTATACAGCCATTTTAGAAAAGCTTCAATCCACAAATTCTGTCATACTATCCGAAAAAAGAAAGCCCGACACTGATCCTAAGATGTATGCAAAAAAGATGATACTTACAATTGACAGTTTACATAACTATGGAGTTCCTTATGACCATATTTCAATTGTCGGAACGTCTCAGGGAGGTTATATAGCTCAATATATCTCTTATTATGCCAAAAATCCAGATTTGAAATTTGTTTTTATTGGCTCAAGCTTTAAAAATGATTCAATGAACGAAGATCGAAAGTTCCGGCTGTACGGGAAGGTTTTATCGATTAATGAAAAAACCGATGTCGGCGCTAAGTTATTATCAAGGCAACTTAGATTTAAAAATTCTGATTTAAATTCTTTTAAAGAGATTACCCTCAACACAGGTCTGGAACATGGCTTTCTGTTCAGGGCATTAGATGAGTGGATAATACCTGCCAAAGCATGGATTAATAGTAATAAGCTATAAATTAATACTAATGAAAAAAGTAAAGCCACAATTATTTGTCAGATGGTTCGACCGACAATTTGATTCAAACACAGGTTCGGAATATTTTGACGAATTTTTACAAAGACTTGAACATTTTCCGTCTGTTCTAAATAGACTGCTGAAAAGTTGTCCTATAGAAGCTTCAACCCGCAAAATAGGAGATAAATGGTCTGTCAATGAGAATATAGGGCATTTAATCCTTTTAGAAGATCTATGGCGAATGCGTTTTAGAGATATAAAGGAAGGAAAACCAGATATGTCGTCTGCCGATTTAAACAATACAGCAACAGATGAGTCTTCTTTCAACAACATGTTGGTTGAAAAGCTTATTAAGAACCTGGTCAGCGAAAGACACAAAACAATTGCAATGCTGCAAAATTTGAGTGAAGAAGACTTATTGAAGACAAGTATGCATCCGAGGTTACAACACCCCATGAATATCATTGACTTAATGCATTTTGTTGCGGAGCATGATTTGCACCATTTGTACGCCATACAGTCTATGATAGGAAGCATGAAAAACTTATAATTTTTTTATTAATAAAAAGACCGATTGGTTTATTTATATAAATATAATAACAACGTATATGACAAAACTATCGATATTAGATTACCTAAATAAATTCATAAAAAGGGAAATTACCGGCGATATGCATACGCATATGCATTACCCGACACCAATATCAAAAACATTGGGCATAAACATTATAGAAGTTGGTTTAGGTACAGCGACCGTACAGATCAATACTAGAAAAGAACTGCACAGTAACCAACAGGGAACCATTCACGGTGGCCTGCTATGTGAACTGGCAGATGCAGCCATCGGAACCGCACATTCGACCCTTATTCAGGAAGGCGAAACTTTTACATCCGTAGAATTGAAAATCAATTTCTACCGGCCCATTTTCGAGGATATACTCACTGCCAAAGCATCACCCTTACATAGTGGAAAAAATTTAAGTCATTATAAATGCGATATTTTCCGCAGTGATGGTAAAAAAGCCGCTATGATAACAAGTACGGTCATGACTTTAAGAGGTGATAAAGCGACAGGACGTTAATCCAATTCTCAATTACAACTTTATACAAACCATTCATGAATAAATCAATCTTTAAAAGCCCTGAAGGAAAAGACAAAATTATCCGGGCTTACGACGATGCAATAAAAAATGCTCCATTGAATTTGAAAACGGGCGTGCTGAAAACAACTTATGGGGACACCCATTTTTTGGAGGCCGGAAGCCAACACCAAGAAATCGTCATCTTACTGCATGGTGCGTCTTCTAATGCGACGTCATGGTTATCCGACATAGCCGAATATTCAAAACAATATAAAGTCATAGCAATAGATATTATCGGAGAGGCAGGAAAGAGTGCAGAAACCAGACCTTCTTATCAAACAAAAGACTTCGCGAAATGGCTAAAAGAGGTTTTCGACAGGCTCGATATCAGCAAGGCAAATATAATCGGATTATCACAAGGAGGATGGTTGGCATTACGATTTGCAACAAGCTATCCTGAATTAGTCGGCCGGCTGATTTTGCTGACACCGGCGGGAGTAGTTCCTACCAAAACAACATTTATCATAAAAGCCGTACTCTATTCCCTTTTGGGAGCAACTGGACGTATTAAGATCAATAGACTGGTCTTGGGAAGCCAGCGTGTGGACAGTAAGATTATTTCATTTATGGATTTAATACAAACCAACTTTAATGCGAGGATAGAAAAAGAATATATTTTTTCAGATGATGAGCTCAGCCGTTTGACAATGCCTGTATTATTCATCGGCGGTCAACAGGATATAATCCGCTCTACTCAGGAAATTGCCACTAGATTGCAAAATATTATCGAGGACTTTACCGTAATAACCATTCCAGAAATGGGACATGTTTTGGCTGGATTAGCACCACGAATATTTCCTTTTTTAAACAAGACCAAATGCTAATTTAATCGCAGTACTCTAATAAATATGCAAACAAACTACAGTCACCTCAAGATTCCATTTGATAACCTGGAAATCTATATTCTTTCCGATGGATATTTTGATATAGGACCATATCAACCCATTATTGCAACGGATGCAGCACCTGCAGATCTTCAAAAAGAGCTAAGCCGACTGCATTTACCTGCCGGTATCTACGAAGCTCCTATTAATGTGATGCTTATCCGAAAGAATGACAAATTGATACTTGTAGATACAGGGGAAGGCTTTTACGATAAAAAAAATGCGGGGAAACTATTATATAGTCTGGAAAGTGCCGGATATAGAGCCACTGATATTTCCGATGTACTGATAACGCATGCTCACCGGGACCATATTGGAGGTATATTAACCAAAGATGATAATCTGGTATTTCCAAATGCAAGATTCTATATTTCACGGACTGAACTGGAATTCTGGTTGGCACAGGAGCCGAATTTCCCCAACAGCCGGAGACCTGAGTTTGGTCATGGTTCTCTTTCACTGGTTAAGCGGATATTAGGGGCCATTAGCCACCGTTTAGAAATATATGATGCAGGTGACGAATTATTTTCCTGTATTAAAACGCAGGCAGCTCCCGGACATACTCCCGGACACATCATATTTACGGTTTACTCGGGTAAGCTATCCATTACGCATCTGGTTGATCTGGTTCATAGCCCTGTGCTGATCTCTAATCCGGTTTGGGGTACACAGTGGGATGTTGATTTTTCTTTGGGGATCGACACCCGAAAAAATATACTGGAACAATGTCATGAGCAAAAATTGCTAATTTGTGCATCCCACCTTCCCTGGCCGGGAATAGGATATATTGACAGATCTCATGATCAATGGCAATGGACTCCAAAACCATATATTTCACCATTGCTACTTACATTTTGATCATGACTTTTCATCCAGTTTTACCAATAAAGTCTGAAATGTCTTTCACCAGTGACGAAAACAATGAATCCGGGATAGCGTGCCCCATTCCTTTTTTTATGATCAGCTCACAGTAAGGAATAGTATTTTTTAAATCAACAGCATGCTCCATATTAAATAACGGATCTTCATCTCCATGTATCGCCAATGTGGGTACATGGAGACTACTAAGAACATTTGAATCATATTGATAACTCAGCAGGGCAATGATCTGACGAAAAGGCCTAACGAATGGAGACTTTCGGCTTTCGTCTTCGATAATTAACCAACGTTCCTTTTCTTCATTAAACCTATATTTATTTCCATAAATAGCTTTCATAAAATCAACTTTTTCATTTATATAAGCTTGCTTATTATCGTGAAAACTTGCAGTGCTGTTTGTCATTTTGCCTATCAATGCGTCATCTGCCTTCGGAAGAGCAGGATTGAAGCTTGAAGACATCAATAAATTCAGTGTCTGAGTCATTTCCGGATACCATGATGCAAATAACTGTGCAATGATGCCTCCCATCGACCGCCCTACGATATGTGCGCTACGAATGGCAAGTGAATGGAGCAAATCTTTTATATCATCCGCCATATCCAATAAAGAATAAGGGACAGGATATTTTTCTGGATGTTGCAGAAAATCGTTCAGCGAAAAATTGATTGTATCATTAGGGTCACTTGTTTTAAAAGTACTTTTTCCACAATCCCTATTATCAAAACAGATTAAACGAAACCCTTCCTCTGAAAGCATCTCAAGAAACGGTGCTTCCCAACGGGTCATCTGGGTATTCAGCCCACTAACCAGTACAATGGTCTCCTTGTTTTCTACGCCGAATAATTCATAATAGATGGTAGCATTTTTTAGGTCAATATATCCCATAAATTACAATGCAATTTCTAAAGGTAAAAGTCTGGAATCCAATATGGCAGCTACGCGATGGCCCGTAATCTTCATATAATACGGATTCTGCTCGAAAGCAAAAAAATCCGATACACTTCTTTGTCTAATTAACATACAGATATCCCAATGTTCGTCCTGAGGACCTATCAAAAAGCGGTCTCCTTTTCCAACGAAAAGAATCTCTCCACCACCCTGCTCTAGAAAAGGTTTGGCAAGGTTAATATAGCGCATAAAAGCTTTATAACCTGAAATTTCGCTGGCAGGTGCAATTTCAGGAAACTCGGAATAGTCAGCATTTTTCTTTAAACGTATCAGATTTAAATTTACAATTGACCCTTGAATATTTTTTAACATAAGATCCCGGCCGGCTTCGTAAGTTGGATATAAATAGGTTTTGATTTCCATATCAATATATATTTTTTAAATTACTTTGCTCTTCTTGCAGATCATTTTTGACTTTTTGCACCTTCTTTTTATAGTCTATGATTTTGTTCTCTTCCCATGGAACAATGATTGCATTTTCAAAAACGAAACCCTCCTCTCCTAGCCGGATCCAATCGGACTGTAAGTTCCTGTTATCAAATTGCCCGTTGTTCAGTTCAAACCGGATTCTGTTGGAAAGTGATCTTAAATTTATACTCTCTTTGATAAATATTTTATTTTCTGCATTATTCAGAATAGTCAATACACCCATTAACGGTTTCATCTCTAAAAACTCAGCGTTTAATTTCTTTCTGTACTTTTTGTCCATGTTCATTTTAATTTAAAGATCACCCCCTAAGATTTTCAATTGTCCCGCGAAAACATCTAAGTTTTCCGTTACAATTCCGCCTAATAACTTTTTGGATATGTATTCTGCTGTAGTGGTCGCCTCTGCAAAAATTTTTTCTCCGGTAGAAGTGAGTTTTACATAACTCACCCTAGCATCCCGATCGCTGTTTTCTTTCTCTACAAGTCCTATTTTTTCCATTGGTAAAATAATCCGCGTAATGCCAGAGGCGGTTAAACCAATGTTCTCAGCAAGATCAATTCTTTTTAAACGATTACCAGGTGCATTATTTAAAATATAGAGGATCATATAGTCAGTAAGGCTAATACCATGCAGACTTAAACCGTCAAACTTTTTCGTAATGACAGATTGAACTTTTAAAACATTCAGAATTGTACTTATTTCTTTCATTTTACATTTGCAATATACTTGATTAGTCAAGTATATTGCAAATATAAAGAATTTGCTTACACTTGCAAAAGCTATCGCTTATTTCCATAAGATAAATATTACAGATTGGAGGTCTAAAACATCTTTGTATCGAAATGCTAGCTCTTTAAGTATTTATTATCTGAGGATTTCCTTTTTTGAAGTCAATAAATTTACTTTTTGTCAAATCTGAAATGCCGCTAAAAAGTTGAGCCATATTATCGTAAAAAGGTATGAAGGTAAAGGATTAACACAAAGATCGATGGCAATACTGAAGCCTTTTTGCGCATTAAAAAAAGAGCATAAAAACAATGGAAGATCGCTTATTATCAGGTAGATAATTTTCTTAAAAAAATTTGAAGCTTGCACAGGAACATAGAAGTACGCAGATAGAATGCGTATTACAGGATTACTGAAGTCTAGGATAGCGCAAAAGACGGAAAGCCGCATTAGACCAAAAACTGAAAGTGAAGTTTTTTGGCACAGATCTGGTACGGAAATAGGAACAACTAATTGCATATGAATAATCTATATATTATCTTCTTTTTTTTAGTTCTCCAGGGCTGTACAATGCGTAAAAGTACAATGACACCGGTACAAAATAATAAGTCCAAAATATACAATGACAGCTCAATGCAACAAGACTATGTTTCCATTTTAGAAACAATTTTGTCTGACGATTCGGCTGATATCAAACTGCAACGTGAAGGAGAACGAAGGGCGTTCATCCATAACAAGTTTATGAGAGATTCTATCTCATCATTGCATGACAAGAATTATGTTTTTTACAACGTCGATCCACATAAGCTGATGAAAATACTGGATAACCAGCTCACAGACTCGCTGGATATGCTTAATCAGATGAACGAAAGGAAGGCAATCATCCCAATTCCAGCCGCGATCAAAGCAGCGTACACTGTTGATGACGCCGATAAATACAGGATGGACCGCAACCAAAGCATTTATTACTTTCATCTTCCCATTATAGGGTATAATCGCAAAAAAGCATACGTGCCGGTTGACTATATATGCGGCCCTTTATGTGGAAACGGTGATGCATTTCTGCTTGAAAAAGTGAATGGTAAATGGGTAATCATACAACGATTCTTTAACCTCTGGATCTCTTAAAAAAATATAGCCACAATAATCTTTAAACAGAAGATATTCACGCCAAATAACCAAGCGGACTTATAGCCTAATGGACCTTATCACTTTCTATAAATACACTTCCCGACAAATAGCACTCGGGAACATTGGCTAATACATAATCAATGTCGAGAATATTAGGACGAGCTGTACTTCCATGCCCACAATACAAACTCCTGATCCAGGTATCTACGTCATCTACCCATATCGCCTTCCAGGTAATATTTTGTGGATCCTGGACAGTGACAGGTGAAATTAGCACATTATACCCCATCGCTCGCAGCGCGGTTAATACGACTCGATTTACTTTGACAAATTTCATCTTCGAAAGCTATATACGGTTGTCTTTACTTTGGAACAGAAATACAACCCATATGGTTCAAAAGTCATTAACTTTTTGTGCTTAGCAGCACATCCTAATAAGTACTAAATCTGACTGATCGCTTGCATCGGATCCATTCCCGAATCAAGAGACTCGTGGTGGTTACTCCTTTTTATATATAACTATTCAAACTGTCCTGTATAAGTTTTGCGACCAATTGCAGATTTTGGTCGTCAACATGTTTCAAGGAAAAAGTCTCAACGTTGGGTGTACAGCTCGCCTACAATCATCATTTAAAATCATGGCAGATAACGAAGAACGTTAAAACAAAATAGCTGTTAGGGGCTAATCGAAAGATTAGTCTTTTTTTTGCTAAAAAATGAACTATTATAAATGGATATCGTTATCTGATAGGTTAAGTTAGTTTGTTTTAGTAGTTATTAAGGTCGGTAATTCATCTCGCCGGCCTTTTTTCTAAAGTTGGAATTTCCCCTGATTCAATCAATTCTATTGTAATATCCGCTACCTCCCTGTCGCAATTTTCGTAGATTCTTATTACAGGGTGCCACCTATGTTCTGGTCGATCTCTAAGAAAAAGGGCAGCTCGGCAATTGTCGATTCGTGATAACAGTGGTTACACGATCATCTCTTCTGTTGAAAAGACAATGTATATATGGGTTCACGTAGCGGGCTGTTAAAAAAAACAAACGATGACTGCTCCGCTTGTGTTCAACTTAAAAAACAATTATGGCCCTGATTTCCAATAGAAAAAACACGAAGTTAACCGCCCGCAGGGTTTCTACCCTCTTGCACCTTATGGCTCTGGTCCTCCTCATATTTTTAGGTAGCTGCCATGAGGACGATAGCCCCGCACCTGAGCAGGCGCACTTAAAAGTGAAGGTGAAAACTCAAGGTGATCAGTATGATGCAGTCCATCTCGAGATCCAGCAGCTATGGACCCGCACGTCTGCAGGTGGAGGAAAGGTCGTAGCAAATAAAAGGGTAAACATCCTGAAAATTCAAACGGATAGCATCATCGCGGGTGGACATGTCCCCCATGGCAGCCTACAGGAAGTTATGCTAAAAGTAGCCCCTACAGGGAATGAAATAGTCATAGATGACCTTTCCTATGCTTTAGAGATGCCACAAGGAGAAATTATCGCGGTGAATATCGCAGCCGACAGTAAGCTTTTTCCAAATGAAAACCATACATTAATGCTTCATATCAATCTATCAGATTTCATTCAGGAGACGGCAGAAGGTAAATTTATAATAAATCCTAACCTCACTGCAGTACTGGATTAAAGCGGCAGGTTACTCACTCCCCGGATCAGGCTTTAAGGACATCTTGACGAAGCGGATTAACTCGATGGAAGGGAATCCGTAGTCCAGGACAATTTTGCCTTCAACCAAATAGATACCGACCCCACGGAGCGCAGGTGCAGAATTGGTATTATGTCTCATCCAGCTTGGCATTAAATCGGGGCTATGCTGTTTTTTGTCTTTCCTTATATAACAGCAAGCAAGCAAATTTGGGCTTTGTAAACCAACGATATGAGATGTAATCCTACAGGAGAAATGCTTCGGAACATCATTTTTTGACTTTCTTATTTAGTTTTTATACTAGTTTTAGTAATATTTTTTCAAATCACTAATTCTTTCAATATGGAGTTCTCTGGCCTGAGACCGCCGCATCATTAACGCATAAGCATTATTAAATCCCAAAGGTTTTAACCACTTGACGCCGTACAGCTTCTGAAACTCATTGTTTACATAATTATAGGTATCGGAAGGACTTTTGGATACGCTTCCTAATACCTGCTGATTTGGTTTTAACAACACCAAAAGGCCTGTTCCGGTGTACTCTACATAGCAATCAATGGCATCGCTCATCAATGCATCAAAACATATTTTGGTCCCACCCAACCCCGTCTTTGTATCTACTTTATAATCGGTATGGCCTTCGATCAGAATTTTGTATATCGCAGCCAAAATATATTGTTCTGCAAAAATTTTTGAACCTACCCTTATCGTACCGGCGCTCCCAGAACCAGTTGGCTTATAAAGATTGTTGTGCAGTAGAAAGTCCTTTGCAATATGTTCTGGCGTCTGCTTCAAAAAGTCTGCTCTATAATTGAGCTCCGTCATGACCGAATCATTGAACTTATCTGCCAGCAGGTTCATTGTCTCTTCCAGCTTGGGGAATTTCTGAAGGGTTGCCTCTTTGATGATCGGTGAAGCAAAATAAGGTGGGAAAATCTTCTTGTCATCTGCCAGCACAAACAGGTCGTATGCCTTGATCCGCCCATCGGTGGAGTATCCGCTAATGAGATCAAGATCTTTTTCATAAGCGGCTTTATACATAATTGCATCGCTGACAACAAGTGGGTTGACCTGAAGACCATAGATACTGCGAAGTCCCAGGTCACCGTCCTGACGTCCCATAAACTCTGGCGTGAAACCTGCCTTGATGCGACTGTCATTGGACCTCATAGCCGTATAAAGCATACTTAAAATGAACACAGCGGTGAATATGCCCAATATAATATAGGTCTGTCGACTTTTGATATTTACCAGGGAATATTGGATTAGTGCAATGCCTTTGTCCAAGAGGATTGCTAGTAATGCTGCAGGAATAGCACCGGCCAAGATCATGTTGGAATTGTTGAGGGATATACCGCCAAAAATAAATTCACCCAAGCCTCCGGCGGCAACAAATGATGCCAAGGTAGCTACACCAACATTGATCACTGCCGCTGTACGTACGCCTGCGATAATCACTGGCATGGCAAGTGGGAGTTCTACTCTGAGAAGCAGTTGCCAATCGGTCATACCCATCGCTTTGGCTGCCTCCACGATACTGGAACCAACTCCTGTAATGCCGGTAAAGGTATTCCGGATAATGGGTAAGAGTGCGTAAATAAATAGTGCAACAATGGCGGGAATGGCTCCGATACCCAGAACCGGAATAAGAAAACCCAACAATGCAATACTCGGTACAGTTTGCAAAACACCTGCAAAACCTAAAATAATAGCAGCAAATTTTCTCTTCCTCGAGATCAGTACCCCTAGAGGCACTCCGATAAGAATGGCAAATACCAAAGATAAAAATGTAAGCCCGAGATGTTGGCCAATCTGGGTCAATAGCTTGTCCTGTTGTTCGAGAATAAATTGCCAAAAACTTTGCGCTTTCATACCACTTGTTGTTTTCGATAGTTGTTAAATGCGCCCACTAGCGTTTCATAGGCTTGCGCCGTATCTGTATGCATACTCAGAACCTGGGTGGCATGCCATAAATCTGTGCTCAATGTAAATCCATAACGCGAGATAAAAGGATCTATCGCCGTAATCCCTTGTAGTTCTTGTAAGGTAGTCACTTTATACTCCAATAGTAGGCGATTTTCGGCGAAGAAATTGGCTACAAATTCATTTGCAGGTCTATATAACAGTTCTTTTGGCGTTCCAATCTGCACGATTTTCCCCTTGTCCATTAAGCAGATCCGCTGTCCAAGTTCGAAAGCCTCAGACACATCGTGCGTAACGAGGATGATCGTCTTACTGCGTATTTCCTCCAAGGATCTGAATTCTGCGTGGATATCTGCTTTGGTTATATTATCCAGTGCTCCGAATGGCTCGTCCATTAATAGAATAGGTGAATCGGCGATCAGTGCCCTAGCAATGCCTACGCGCTGTTGTTGCCCTCCACTCAGTTCATGGGGATAACGTTGGAGGATCTCCTCGCCCAAGTTTAATTTGTGAAGTAGCTCCGCAGTACGCATGCTTATTTTCTTTTTTTCCCATTTCAACAATTCTGGAACTACAGCAATATTGCGTGCAACGGTATAATGGGGGAAAAGGCCGGCATGCTGCATGACAAAACCAATTTGCCTACGTAAATCATGGATGTCTCTTTCTCTGATATCTTTGCCAGCAATAAAGATCTGGCCTTTATCGGGTTCGATAAGCCTATTGATCATTTTTAGGGTTGTCGTCTTTCCACAACCGCTGGTTCCTAGCAGAACAAGAACTTCGCCTTGATTGGCCTGAAGGGAAATCTGATCGACTGCGGCCTTTCCATTAAAGAATTTTGAAATGGAGACGATATCTATCATATTATCTCGCGAGTCTAATACCTGTAAATTGCCACTGCAGTGCCGTCTGAAAAAAGTTTCGGTACGTTTTGCGGCTATGATCTTTAGGTGTTGCAATGGAGGCTCCACGCAAGACCATCTGGTTGACCATAAATTTTCCGTTATATTCACCCACGGCGCCAGCTTCCTTTTTAAATCCGGGATAAGGAAGATATGCAGAATTGGTCCACTCCCACCGCTGTCCCCAATTGAGATGATCTGCCGCAACTTCCCACTCTGCCTCTGTCGGAAGCCGCATTCCCCTCCAGGCTGCAAATGCGGAAGCTTCATAAAAGTTGACATGGCAAACTGCATCCTCCAAGTCTATTTCCATCAACCCCGCTAAGGTATAATTCATCCATTGTCCATCCGTCAAATGCCAATATAAGGGAGCCTGAGCCTGATGCTGTTTTACCCAGTCCCAACCTTCGGAATGCCAATACCGGAAATCGTCGTACCCACCATCTTCCATGAAAGCAATGTATTCCTTATTTGTCACCAAATCACTCGCGATTTCAAAGTCATTCAAATAGACCTTATGTCTTCCTTTCTCATTATCAAAACAGAAACCTGAACCTTCATATCCGATTTCATAAATCCCAGCATCAAATTGGACATACGTTGATTCAGCAGCGGCATAACTGAAAGGAGCTTTTGTACTGCCATAAGCAGGAAAAAGGGGATTGTGACCCAGTATATATTTGATATCCGTAAGCAGCAATTCTTGATGTTGCTGTTCGTGATTTAATCCTAGCACAAAGATGTCAAGGAGATCATTTGTCAAAAAACCACCATCCAAAAACTCAATCATGGACTTGTCCACACATTTGCGATATCTATAGATGTCTGCAACGGAAGGTCTGCTCAGATTTCCTCGATCTGTACGAATCACCCGAGCTCCTATTGTTTCATAGTAACTATTGAATACAAAATTGTATTCAGCGTCAAATGGCTGATAGTTTGGCAGATGCGGAAGTAAAATAAATGTTTCGAAAAACCAGGTGGTATGTCCAAGATGCCATTTCGGAGGACTAACCTCTCCTATGGGCTGAACAACATAATCCTCAGTTTCCAACGGTTGGCAAATTTCTTCGGAATAGGCCCGTATAGCAAGATAGCTATCGATCCATTTTTGCTTTTCGGACATTTCGATAAGCGCATTTTGTATATTTTTCATAAATAAAACTTATTAGAACACCCTCCATACCGAATCAACAAACCATCCTTTGCTGTCTTCAACATTTGCGATCAGCTGAAATCCTGCTAGAGAAGCCATTCGCTGTATTTCCTCAGGAGCATATTTCTGAGAAATTTCCATGTCAATTAATTCATTTTCCTTAAAAAATATAGACTCGCCTTTGATATGGACATGTTGATTGGTTAGACTGACCAAGAAACTGCGGCAGGCTCCGGAGATTGGATCGTAGGATTGATAATGCTGAAAATATTGGGTATCAAAATCAGCTTCAAGTTCCCGGTTGATGCGATTCAGTAAATTGATGTTGAAGGCCGACGTGATTCCGGTTTTATCGTTGTAGGCAGAAAGAACGGTGTGTGGATTTTTTTTGAGATCAAAACCGATTATAAAAATATCACCGGGGCTTAGTTTACGGCGGATTTCGGCACAAAAAAGTTGGGCTTCGTCCATATCCATATTTCCGATATTACCACCTAAAAATAAAACTACTTTTCGCCGTTCGGAAATTTTCATCGCCTGGTCAAGCATTTCAAAGTACTCTCCCTCCAACGGTACGATGTCTAAAGTTGGAATGTCACGATGTAATTTTTCGCCTAATACCGCAAGAATATTGCCCGATATATCGATAGGCATGTAGGAGTACGTGTTATGATGTGCACTGAGATGGGTTAACAGATGACTTGATTTAAGGGCATCACCTGCCCCCAGCTCTATCAGGTCGAAATCGGATTCATCAGTTGTGATAAAATCTGCTAACTCAGCAGTTTTTGTGCGAAATATTTCAAGCTCGCAGTTGGTCAGATAATATTCGGGCATATGCATAATATCCTGAAAAAGTCGATCGCCAATGGGATCATAAAAATACTTTGAAGATAATTTCTTCGGATAAGTATTTAAACCTTCTACCACTTCCTTGTGAAAAACCCCTTCATACTTTTCGATCTCAGGTGAAGCACTAATTACTGGTAGAACATTATTTAATTGTAAACTCATAACTCTATGGTATTTGCGGTCTTTGTTACAGAAATATAACAGGAAAAATGAGCGAATAGTTTCGGAATAATCCAATCTGTGAAAATGGTCGAAACAGCAAATGGCCAGCCTGGATTAAGGCGGCGACGTTATGCTGATTTACGATTGAATTTCTCGATTCGGAGGAATTCCTACTATTTAAAAAAGGCTGATCATAAGATCAGCCTCTAAAACACTCATCACAATAAAACATACTAATCGTGCCCTTCGGTCTTAACAATCTTGTTGTAAATACCTAATAATAAAAACGGTGCCGCCCACTGGCCGACAAACAGTGCATTATTGTCGTCTTTTGTTTTGCAACATTTTAATGCTGCTGAAATTCCCATCGCTGCCAGAGAAGCTGCTAAAAATAAAATCGATGGAATTTTAGAAGTTTGGTTTTCTACCTCTCTTGTTACTTTGTCTTCATTTCCTGTTGTAAGTGCCATAATATATCTACTTTGGTTTATAATTGAACTACTTTCAAAATGAAATAGTTTAAATTTAAACAAAAAAAAAGGTCGAGACTCTGATTCTCGACCTTAACATGATACGTAATATTGATAATGGAGGACTAAAATAACCATTTGGCACATAGCTTTGTTTTAAAATAAAATGCTAAAACCAGGAAGCTTAATCCCTATTGTTTTATAGGTTTTCACGAGAGTTTAGCATATCAACCTAGATAGCGTCGAAATAGTCAATTCAATAGTAGCTGGTTTTAGGGTATCCTAAAAATAATTGTTACTAACGGTGAACGAATTTCACTTGGTGCTGTTCTAATCAGCATGGTTACGTCACGTGCATCACATATACAATCAATATATTATGAAAATAGCAGTGCTAGCTCATTTAAAACATCCCATCCGCAAACCATTTATGGGCGGGTTGGAAGCCTTTACATACGAAGTAACTAAACTTTTACTGCAAAGGGGACACGAGGTTACCTTGTTTGCCAGTGAGCATTCGGACCCTTCTCTAAATGTGCATGCTATCCTTAGCGATGTAGATTACGATATGGAAACGTTAAGTAGATTTCGCTCGCACGAATTGAGTGAAGACTTTATATCGACACATCACGCCTATCTGGAGCTGATGCAGGAGATAGACCAATATGATTTTGATGTTATATTTAACAATAGCCTAAATTACGTACCTATTACAATGGCGACCTTGGCGGAAACACCGATGGTAACTGTATTGCATACACCTCCTATTTTTGAGATGAAAAAAGCTATTATGGCAGCAAACAGATACAACAAAATAACTTATGTATCTGTCTCGCAAACAAATGCATCAATGTGGAAGCCCTATATACCGGATTGTAAGGTCGTACACAATGGAATTGATTTGAATAAATGGAGCTATATAGCAAATAACTCTGGAGAGTATGCATTATGGTTTGGCAGAATTCATCCCGATAAAGGAACCCATTTCGCAATAGCGGCTGCAAAATTGGCCGGAAGACCTATCAAAATCGCAGGTTCGGTCGCAGACAAACATTATTTCGAAACTTTTGTCAAACCGCTTCTCGATGAAAACGCTGAATGGGTAGAGCACTGCACACACGAACAACTTAATGAACTAATCGGAAATGCGGCAGTAAGTGTGATTACCCCCTGCTGGGAAGAACCTTTCGGTTTGGTTGTTGCTGAAAGTTTAGCATGCGGAACGCCAGTCGCTGGCTTTGCGAGAGGAGCGCTACCAAAAATTGTGACAAAAGAAACTGGATGTCTTACAGCGTCCTGCTCAGTGACAGAATTGGCTAAGTGCATAAACGACGCAGCACAGCTTAGTCGCAAAGCATGTCGAGTGCATGCCGAATCATCATTGGATATACAGCATATGGTATCTTCCTATGAAAATATATTTGCTCAAGTAATCAAAAAATGTGCAGATAAATATGTCTTATAAATATGCTTTTTACATTCACCATCATGGGTCTGGTCATCTTACTCGAGCCTTAGCTATAGCTGCGCAACTACCCTCTGACGAAGTGGTTTTCCTCGGTAGTTCATTAGAAACTTATAAAGATTTAATACCAAAAGGTATTCGTTCAATCGTATTGCCATTTGATATTCCCGCCAATAGCGATCGGGATTGGGCTGCTAGTGACCTGAGTTTTTTACATTATGCTCCGTTGAATGTGAAGGGTATAATAAATAGAAATTACCTTATAACAGAATTTTTTGCTAAGCACAACCACTGTTTACTATTCGTTGATGTGTCGGTCGAGATAACTTTACTTGCGCGTCTCTGTGGGATACCAACAGTAGTCGTAAGACAACATGGCAACCGCTCCGACCTAGCACACTTAATGGCTTATGAAAGCGCTTCCTTTGTGTTGGCACCATACGCAAAAACAATGGCTCAAGATATTGAAAATGATTTTGCGCATAAAACATTTTATTCAGGTGGCTTCTCCAAGTATAGCGGCATGTCGGTTGAGAACAATACGAGTGCGGACGATCAAATAGCGATGTTTTTTGGCCAAGGTGGCACATGTTTCGATTGGAAGCTCATCGCTCAAATTCGAAAAGATCTACCTGAAACATCCAGCCTACATATACTCGGCACAATACCAGATTATCACGCTATTAGTGGAGTCAGCTATTATGGCAATTCAAAAACTGCATACGATATATTAAAAAATTGCGGAATCGTGATAAGCAATGCGGGACACAACTGCGTGATGGAATTGGGCGACTTAAGAAAAAAAGTTATTTGCGTACCTGCGGAAAGGCCTTTTGAAGAGCAGAAAATAAAAGCCAAGCTACTGCAAAATGCTGGTGTAGCGACGATAATAGAAGAGCAAGCTTTACATCAGGTCAATTGGTCCCACATCATTGAAAACGCAAAAAAATTAAAGGTCGAAGCATGGGAAAAATTGATGAACCCAAAAGCGACCATCGAAATTGCTGCGCGCCTTAAGAAACTGCATTCAAATCTATTTAAAACTTTATATAAATAATATGTACCCTACCGCTTCCATTTCTGTATTGACGATCGTACATAAACGCCATGACGCGCTAATAAACCTGATGAATGGGCTCGCAAAAAATTCTATTCTACCCATAGAGCTGATCATTGTCTATATCAATGAACGTGCCTACCCACTCAAAGACGAATATCCCTTTAAGATAAAGTCCTTGGAAATAGATACAGCAGGTGAATTAAATTTGGCCAAAGCAAGAAATACGGCTATAAAAAGTTCGAGTTCTTTATTTAATATCTTTTTAGACGTAGATTGTATCCCGGCAGATGATTTAATAGAACAGTATCTGCCCTATTCAACAAAAAATATCTTAATAAGCGGCCGGGTAAGGTATTTAAAAAAAGGCTTTGCAGATAAACTTGGATGGATGTCGCAGTTGATGCAAAACAGCAGGCCGGATCCTGTCAGGAAAGATGTAGATCAATTTAGTTATGAACTTTTTTGGTCCCTCAATTTTGCGTGTACCAAAGAGACTTTCCATAAAATTGGAGGATTTGATCAAAATTATATTGGATATGGAGCTGAAGATACCGATTTTGGTTTCAGTGCGAGGAATAATGGGGTTGCCCATATCACGATCGACGCATTGGCCTACCACCAATATCATCCAAGTTATAATCCCCCTTTAAACCACTTCAAACCAATTGTCATCAACGCTAATCAATTTTTCCTAAAATGGAGAGTATGGCCAATGATGGGATGGTTAACGAAATTTAATGAGTGCGGTTATATATCCTTCAAAAACAATAAAATAACCATTGTTCGAGAACCTTCAAAACAAGAAATTGCGGCCAGCCTCATTGAATAGAAAGCAGGCCAAGGTTGTTCTCGGACATTTAAAGAACCGTCCTTGTCAACTATTATCGGATTATAATTCGCAACAAATTAAAAAAAATATTGATAACATATTTTCAACATATTTAAATTTCCCCAAAATGCATTTAAATCCTACAATATATCTGAGCTGAAGTGAAATTCATAATGAACTCCGGAGATCAAGAAATACGAAACCTCGGTTTCGCTGGAAAATATGAATGCACGACAAAAGTATATCTGCATCTGCTCAAAGGAAATTATCATCCTATATCCAAATTGGTCTTGTGCTTATTCACTGCAGGCCTTTTTTTCATCAGTAATTTAAAAGAGCTTGTGAAAGCATGAAGACTTTTGTATCCAACCATTGTGGCAATCTGTGTCTGTGTAAACTGGCCGCTGTCGAGTAACTCAATGCTTTTAACTATTCGCAGCAACTGTTGGTACTTTAAAATAGTTATTCCTGTCTCTTGCTTAAATATCCGTTGCATCTGTCTTACTGACAAAGATGCTATAGAAGCCAATTCCAGGAGGTCAACCCCAGAGGCATAATTTACATTAATTTCATTACAGACCTTGGAAAGGCGTTTGTCGGTTGGGACAGGGATCTGTAGCGAAGTACTTTCATTACAGAAACTAGGAAGGCTATTGATAATCGTATTTAGGAAACTTAATTCTTCTTTATCTATGGCATTAAGCCTGTTCCATTTTTTTGCGTAAATAAGCATTTCTCTTAATACCACTGGACAAGAAAAAACATGAACCTCCTTATGAAATTCTTCGGCCTGCAAATCGTTAAAAAACAGGACCATTAAATTAACCGTTTTCGAATCAGAAGAGATACGGTGTTTCACACCCGAAGGAATCCAGATCAGGCTATTTTGCGGAACGAGGTAAATACTGTTTTCAATATGAAAATACTGATAACCATCTTCAACGTAGGTAAGTTGATAATGACTGTGAGAATGCTCATAGTTATCATGCTGATAATTTCTTTCATACCATACAAAGGATTTTTTTTCACTTCGATCCGTATAGCATCCTGGCTCAACTTCAGTTAATCCACATTTAACCATGTCGTTTTGCATACACTTTTTGGCAAAGTTAAAAAAAGTACTTTGATTAATTTTGACCAAATACTTAGAAATGAAAAACTTTATAAAGTTATTACTGCTTTTAATGGTTATGATGACTACTTTATCAACTCAATCCATGGCACAAAAGAAAGATGTAAATGTCTTGGTCCTTATTTACTCCGATAACGGTGGGACTTTAGAATTAGCAAAAGAATTTGCTAAAGGCTTAGAAAAAAACTCAAATGTTCGATCAGTAATCAAACAAGTAAAGCATTCGGACAATCCAATTTTAAAAACCATCCCAGTTATTAGTATGGAGGAGCTTTCATCATATGATGGGATTGCGTTTGGCTCTCCGGTGTATTTTGGAAATATTAGTACCGGCATGAGCGAATTTTTCTCCAAAACAACAGATCTATGGGCGAAACACGCACTTGAAGGAATGCCTGCCAGTGTATTTATGTCTGCGGGTACCGGAGCAGGACGTGAACTTGCCTTACAGTCGTTTTGGAACACCCTTGCGGTTCATGGAATGATACTTGTTTCAAATGGCATACGCTCAAATGACAAAATTGACAGATCAATTGCTCAGGGCAATTCTGTTTTAGGAACCACGAGCTTGGTAAGTATAAAAAATGTGCCACGTCCGAGCTCCGATGAACGCCTTCTTGCCGAAGATCAGGGGGAAAACTTCGGGAAGGTTGCAAAGGCCTTACAAGGAACATTTCACAAAGAATCCGCTTCTATTGAACAAAAAAACAATAATGATATAAATCAGGAACTGATCAATAAAAATATTATCCTGCCTGATGTTCCAAAACCTGCTGGAAATTATCAGCCATTTGTACGTACCGGAAACCTGATATTTATCAATCAATATGCATTAAAGGATGGGAAATTACAGTACCCCGGAAAACTCGGTAAAGACGTGGATGAAAAGCAGGTTAAGGAAGCGACACGTACCACAATGCTCAATGTATTGGGAGTATTAAAAGATGCTGTGGGAGGCGATCTTAACCGCATAAAAAAATGTGTTCAGTTAACTGGGTACTTTAATGTAACTGATGACTATACCAAACACGCTGACCTCATGAACGCTGCATCAGATTTGGTTGTAGAAGTATTTGGTGAAAAAGGAAAACACGCCAGGGCAACGGTGGGAGCCTCGTCACTCCCAGGAAATACTTCAGTCGAAATACAGGCTATATTCGAAATTGAATAAATTCCATCGGTGTCCCTGAAAAATGCTTTCCGATACGATCTAGTCAAATTAAAATCTCTATCTCCTGTGCTTTGGCGTTGATAGAGATTAATAAAATATACTTCATACGGAGACACTTATCTAAATTTGATTTGTAAATAAAAACCCGTACATTCAACGGAAATTAACCTCTTTCCATTATGCAAAGTAACAATTGGTTCAACCGGTTTAAATACATCCAGCGAAAAAGGGTATTTTGGTTAATTACGCTATTAACTATTTTTCATCATACAAGCTTCGCGCAAAAAGATCCTCAGCTCAGGGAAGCACTGTCTATCATGACAAAAGCATCTATTTCTGGAGATATCGAAGGTATTATAAGTCAAACATCGCCCCGCATAATTGAAAGCATGGGCGGGATAGATCAGGCAACAAAACTGACCAAGGAACTCTATTCTTCTCTTATAAAATATGGGGTTAAAATTGATTCCACGATCAATTATGTCGATATGGATGTCTCAAAAATTGATGGGATAGCCTACTGCTTTATTCCTCAGGTATTGGTAATGTCTATGCCTGAAAAAGGCAAAATGGCTATTACCTCGGCTTACTTATTAGCGTTAAAAGAGGACGAAACCAAAAAATGGACTTTTATTAATTTCAATAAGATGGATCAGGAAAAGATCAATTTGTTTCTTCCTGAATTTAACGGTAAGATTTCTCTTCCTCCGGGTCTAGAAAAAAAAACCTTAGTCGTGAAGAAAGAAGAGGTAGCTAAAACTGTCGATCATCTAATGAAACTTATAGATGAATCTGTCAAAGGAAATAAATAGTTTTAAGTCATTTCCCGTCAATCTTCGGAAATTCACTAAAACCTGCTATGATTTTTTTGTTTCACCTCAGGTCCCAATTGCTGAGGGAAATGTCCTGTAGACCGCTCCAGAAAATTCATCTTATACTCAGCTAAAATCTGCGTATTTTTAGGATCAATATATTTCCTTCCATCGCACGAAAAGAGGAATAAAAAAGACCTTTCCGTAATTGCGGAAAGGTCTTTTTGATAATCTCAATATCGAAATGGAGGTTAATATTCCTGCATATAATGGAATCCTGTGTTGTATGGCGTTAGGTTCCTCCTTCTACTCATACTCCTTGTTGCGATTTTATAGAAATCTAACGTGTTCCTAAATCTTTCGCATGCATACTGCCTACCCCAAAAATACAATTGAAAATAAAGGGCATTCGGATGAAAAGACAATTCAATTAAACTCCAGCTTCTTTATCAGTAAAAATCTGGACTCCTGCTTTCTTTTCAATTAACTGTAACGGATATAGTTCAGGATTATATACACCATGAAGAACTTCATTCAAAGCGTTTTTCTTGGATTTGCCAAATGTAACAATCAGAATATTTTCAGCTTTATTGATGATAGGTTCAGTCAACGTAATTCTGAACATTTCCTGTGGCTTTAGATAGTAGGCATCAACCCATTTTTCTTTTTCTTGTAAGATCTTTTCACCTGGAAACAGAGAAGCTGTGTGGCCATCATCCCCCATTCCTAAAAGGATGAAATCAAAAATACCGTCAGCTCCCAAAACATTTCTGATTTGATCTTCGTATTCTTTAGCATATTTTTCAGGCTCAATTCCGTCTTTATACATGGGGAAAATCTGATTTTCATTGACTGGAACTTTATTCAAAAGGACTTCCAAAGTCATCTTAAAATTACTTTTCTCATCTTCAAGAGAAACCCATCTTTCATCTACCCAAAAAAAATGGATTTTGTCCCAAATTATTTTATCTGCATATTCGGGAGTAGCTAATAAACTAAAGATGGCTTTCGGTGAAGAGCCACCACTCAACGCAACCACAAATTTATCATGCTTCTGGATTGCTTGTTCCGAAAGCTCAACAAATGTATCAGCGGCTTTTTTATATAAGGCATCCAGATTATCAAATATTGTAATATTCATTTTCTTTTAATTAGATTTTAAACCCACTGATGTCCCTGCCGCTCTACCAATGCATCACTTTCATCAGGCCCCCAGTTGCCTGAAGCATAATTTGGGAAAGATGGGTCTTTGGTTTTTTCCCAGGTTTCCTGAATCGTTTTTATCACATCCCAAGCTTCTTCTACCTGATCAGAGCGCATAAACAATGTAAGGTCTCCCACAAGTGCTTCCAATAAAAGAGTTTCATAAGCTTCGGGCGTATCGGTCTGACAGGCAAAATTATCGAAAATCATTTCCACAGGTTTAAGCTCTAAAGACAAGCCTGGCTTTTTAGACATAAACTGCAATCTGATGTCCATTTGTGGCTGGATATTAATAACCAATCGGTTAGCCGACAGAAGCGAGGTGCTTTCTGAAAACGTAGAATTTGGAAGTGGCTTAAACTGAATCGTTATATAAGAATGCTTTTCTTTCATCTTCTTCCCGGTACGAACATAAAAAGGAACATCCTCCCATCTTTCATTATCGAGGTAAAACTTAATAGCAACAAATGTTTCCGTATTGGAATCATGAGCAATTCCCTCTTCCTGGCGATAGCCATTTACTTTTAGTCCATTCACTTTGCCTCGTCCGTACTGTCCTCTTACCGCATAATGATCTACTTTTTCGGGAGAAATCCTACGGATGGATTTTAAAACATCAACTTTACGATCCCTGATCTCACCTGATTCGAGTGAAGCCGGAGGTTCCATAGCAACCATGCAAAGAATTTGCAAAAGATGGTTCTGAATCATATCGCGCAAAGCTCCTGTCTGCTCATAAAAACTGGCTCTTGTTTCCACTCCTACTTGTTCGGCAACTGTAATCTGCACCGATTCTATATGTCTGTGGTTCCAAAGAGGTTCAAAAATTGAATTTCCGAACCTGAACGCCAAAATATTCTGAACTGTTTCTTTACCTAAATAATGATCGATACGATAAATTTGTTCTTCCTGGAAAGTCTGTGAAAGAAGATTATTCAGCTCAATGGCAGATTCTTTATTGTGACAAAAAGGTTTTTCGATAATTATTCGATCTGTTGCAGGATCAGATGCTATTGACGTATTTTTAAGATGGTTTGAAATTACCGAAACAAAGTTTGGTGCAATGGACAAATAGAAAAGTCTGTTTCCTCTCATTCCGTACACTTTATCGAAATTTTCCAGTTTCTGATATAAATTCCGATAAGAGCTTTCTTCATCAAGCTGATGCTGAAAATAGCTGATGTGAGCCTGAAAACCAGCCCAATCTTCCTTGACTACAGTCTTTCTGGAAAAAGTCTCCAGATTCTCTTTAATATAAGCACTGAATTTTTCATCCGTATTTTCGGCTCTTCCTAAAGCTAAAATATTAAAACCTTTTGGCATTCTGCCATCGATATATAAATTATAAAAGGCAGGAAAAAGCTTTCTTTTTGCCAAATCCCCTGTTGCACCAAAAATAACGATCGTTGTTGGGTGCAGGACTGTATTGTCGCTCATTATTAGGATCTAGTTATTTGGGTTTTGCCATGAAGTATGAAAGACTCCTTCTCTGTCCGTTCTTTGGTAAGTGTGTGCACCAAAATAATCACGCTGAGCCTGAAGCAGGTTTACAGGCAAAGATGCTGTGGTGTAAGCTTCAAAATAGCCTAGAGCCGACTGAATTCCTAAACTTGGAATCCCGTTTGATACAGCAAAAGCAGCTGTTTTTCTTAATGACGAAATTTTATCTTTTACAATTTCTGAAATTTCCTGATCCAATAAAATATTAGATAAGTTCTCGTATTTTGAATAAGCCTGATAAAATTTTCCCAATAAACCAGAACGGATGATACATCCACCCCTCCAGATTTTAACAACGTCTATTAACGGAATTTCAAACTGATATTCTTCAGAAGCTTTTACCAATAATGCCAAACCTTGAGCATAACTGATTAAAGTAGATAAATACAAAGCATCCCCCACCTCTTTGATGAACAATTCTGTATCTTCAGGAGTTTTTACTTCTTCTTTAGCATATAGTTGAGATGCCTTCACTCGCTCATCTTTGTAAGCGGATAAAATTCTTGATGTTACTGCAATATCGATAGTTGGAATAGACACACCGATTTCCATAGCCTCCTCGGAAGTCCACTTTCCGGTTCCTTTTGCTCCTGCTTTATCTAAAATCTTGTCGACAAGAAAACCGTCTGTTACATCATCTTTTTGTTGGAAGATATCTCTTGTTATTTCAATAAGGAAAGAATTCATCTCGCCTTCATTCCATCTTTTAAAAACTTCATACAGTTGTTCATTGGTAAGATTAGCTCCTTTTCTCAGTAAATCGTATGCTTCACTGATCAATTGCATGATGGCATATTCAATTCCGTTGTGAACCATTTTAACATAATTGCCTGCAGCTCCTTTCCCCATATAAGCGGTGCAAGGCTCCCCGTTTACTTTTGCCGAAATAACTTCCAGCATAGGCTTCACCAAATTGAAAACTTCCAAGTCTCCACCTGGCATAATACTCGGTCCTCTTCTTGCGCCCTGCTCTCCTCCAGAAACTCCCATTCCCATAAAATGAAGGTTTTTAGAAGCTAAATCAGCTCTACGTCTCTCGGTATCTTTGAAATAAGAATTGCCCGCATCAATTACAACATCTTTTGGACTCAAAAGTGGTGTTAGGCTTTCAAGAACAGCATCAACTGGCTTGCCTGCAGGAACCATTAAAATAATCTTTCGCGGACTATCTAAACTTGACACAAATTCTTCTAGAGAAACAGCTCCAACAACCTTTGTACCTGAAGCCACTCCTTTACGAAGTTCGATTACCTTTTCTTCATCTAAATCGAATCCTACGGTAGAAAAACCGTTATCGGCAATATTGTAAAGCAGATTTCTTCCCATTACACCCAGACCAACGACCCCGTAATTATATTTTTCCATTCTTACTTAAAGTTTATGTTATAGATCAAAATTACTGAAATGCATGCCAGTAAAAAAATTATCTAAGATTTTCTTTCAATCGTTACACTAGTTATCATCAACTGGAAAATGCCATTAATTAATAATATACTGATAATGAAAACATTAAAAACATAAACTCTTTATGGAAGCCAATTATATTGACTTTTTTATTAATTTTATTCCATTACTTGGCTTTTGCTTACCCCGTCGCTAGATTGAAACTTTAGTGCGTCAGAAAACTGAAGTGCCATTACCTAAATACTCCATAAAAAAGCTTATTCTACATGAAAAAAATAACATTTTTACTCCTTACATCATTCATCAGCAATTTTAACTATGCCCAAAACAAAGTCCTTGACAGTTTGGTTCAAAAGAATACTTTTTCTTTCCAAAGTGATAAGAATATTTCATTTCAGGGAAAAGGATGGGATGTCTTGTTAAACGACATCAAACAATCAAATTCAGTTTTACTGGGAGAGACTCATTTTACCAACGAAATCCCTTATTTTACAAATGCTGTTATCAATGAGATCAAGTTTGACAACTATTTTCTGGAGGTTGACCCTTATTCAGTCGATATCATTGAAACAAAAGTTAAATCACTTCCTGATGAGCGTCTTAAACTGTTTGTAAAAGAATATAGTTCGAATTTCTCTTTTTTGGAATACAAACCTGAATTTGATTTGTTTAAGGATTTGGTCAAACGGAATACGAAAATATATGGCGTAGAACAGATTAGCATTTTTGCAGATCAAATGGTCATTTCCAGCTTAAAAGAAACTTCGAAAAATAAAAAAGCGATTGAGATCTATGAGCAAATGCTTCAACATTCTAAACAAATAGCGTCTAAGGATGGTTTGGAAAAATACTACATCTTATCCGAAGATTGCCTTCAAAAAATAGACTTATTGCTGAATCTAAAAATTTCTGATAAAGAGCGCAAAGAGATTGAAGACTTAAAATTAAGCAGAGCGATCTATACAAATAGAAATCATCTATTAAGGATTCAGTTGTTAAAAAACATCTTACTGAATCAACTATCCGAATGGAAAGGTAAAAAGAATCTTTTCAAATTTGGTGCGGTCCATGTACCAAAAGGCGAAACTATATTGACGAAAACTGATATCTACGATATTGGTAACTTAGTTTCTAATATTGAAGAGGCCAATTTTAGAAAATCGGTGCACATCATGCTTCTCGGAAAAGGAGAAGACCAAGACGACAACAATAGTTTCAAATCATTTTTGAATATGATGAAAGACGATCAATGGTACTGTTTTGATCTAAGGCCTTTGAAGAAATCCATTCTACAAAATAAGCTGGAGTTAGATGATGTTTATTTGTCAAGAGTTATTAAGGGTTATGATTATTTGATTTATATTCCTCAAGTGACTAAAAGCAAGGAGATTTAAGAATAACGACATTGCAAGACGTTGTGGATTCTGGACAGGTGAAATTAACACAATATATCCCATCATTGGCAATTTGGTACACTTTATTACTAATATATTAGCATTTATTGACAGTCAGTTTAAATTGCTTTTTAACAAGTTTAAATCTCACCTATTACTTCCTCAAAATCAGCTTTAATAAATTCCCAATATTTACCTTTTAAACACACTGGATCGAAATCATTATCAGCGTTTTCAAAATTGATTAAGTTCATCAAGATCGTTTTCTCATCGTGAGAAAATGGATATCGCTCTTCATGTAATGCAACCATTTGTGAAATCGAATACTTATCTAATAACTCGTGTAAATCCCAAAAATCTTTTTTACGTCCTCCTCGCTGAATCACATCGATCTTCATGGCAATAATTTCTTCGATTGAGGCTAAACGAATTTCATCTTCTTCGATAAGTTCTCGAACGAATGGATCGGAATAGAAAACATCCAATTTAACGCTATTGTTTTTATCATTTCCAATCGTATAAGACTTTCCCATTGCGGGAGCAATATTGGATAAGTGATCAACATACGAAAAAGTATCTTTCAGATAATTGTCAATTGACTCAAAGTCCAAACTACCGTATGGAACATCCGAGAAAAGATCAATATCGACAGATTCTCTATGGCCTAAATGCAAACTTAAGGCGGTTCCTCCAACCAATCGGAAAGTTGAAAAAACGTCCGCTTTCATTAAGGTCAATAGTGTATCCCTTAATAGGTCATTAACCGTATTATAATATAGCATAATTATTTGCGCTAATGTTTATGCAACAACATTGGAGCTGTTGCTGGTTCAGATAAAGCCTGCTGAACTTGCTCCTTGCCATAAAACCTTAATATTTCATTTTTCTCTTCTTGATCTCCTCTTTCGAAAATGCGATGAATTACGGCTTTAGCTTGTTTTTCCCAATCTATTTTATGGACATCGGTGTCCCAAAAAAGAACTTTTCGCAAAATAGTTAAATCTGGCGTGTTTATATTTCCAATATTTATTTTAGCATTTTTAATCTCATAAAAAGTTTGTAACAAGGCAAAAGTCCCTTCTTCAAATCCTAGTGCTTGGTCAACTTTCAATGATAGGGGTACTGGAATGCCGCGTTGACCTTTTATGATTGCATTGAATATTTGTCTTTGTGTATCTATTGAGCGTGCAAATGGACTAGGCTTAATCGCACGCCTCTTAAGCTCTCTTTCCAAGATAAGCCCTGGATGAATTCCTTTAAAACGTTCCATACTTTTTTCCATAACACAAATGTAATCAAAATTGATTACATATTTGCGACACATAAAAAATATTGATGATATATTATTTTAAGGACAGCCTATCCTTGCCTTTCTATCTGTATATAACTCAAGTATTATTTGTCCTTAAAATTTTTATTAAAAAAAGAATCAACTGCGTGCTGATCCTGAGGAAAATTAAATACTTCTTTAATTTTACCTTCTTCAAATTTCCATAGTAAACAAGATAAATTATTTAGGTTGTCTATATTTTCAAATTCACTCCAATTTCTATGACAGTCAATTACATAATCATCACTAACACCAAGTACTAAACCAAACTCCGCAGGTCCTTATCTTCAATAAAGCGTTTCTGATCTGCCAAAACAAGAAATCGGTGATAGATATTTTCAAAATGTTCAGCAGGGAAATCTATTTTCATACTTTTTAACCGATCTTTTAATGCAGCACGTCCACTCCTTGCGGATAAAAACAATTCAGGAAGCTTCCCCCCTATAATTTGTGGATCAATAATTTCATAGTTTCTACGGTCTTTCAGCACACCATCCTGATGGATACCGGAAGAATGCGCAAAAGCATTTTTCCCGACAATGGCCTTATTGGCCTGTACAGGATTTGACATCGCCCGTTCTACCATACTACTTAGTTCCACAATATATGTTGGATCAATTCCAGTCGCAATCCCCAGATTTTCTTTTATAAGGAGTGTCAAAATAATTTCTTCCAGGGCAGCATTTCCAGCACGTTCGCCCACACCATTAATCGTTCCTTCCACCTGAAGTGCCCCCGCCATTAGCCCGGCTATACTATTCGCAGTAGCCATACCTAAATCATTATGACAGTGGACAGATAGAATGGCGCTCTCTTTTTCCCTTCTATTTTGGTTCACATAGGCTATCTTTTCAAAGTACTCAAAGGGTGTACAAAAACCATTGGTATCAGGAAGATTCACCACTTTTGCACCCGCTTCAACCACCGTATTGGTCATCTGAACCAAAAAATCATTGTCTGCGCGGCCAGCATCTTCGGCAAAAAATTGTACTTCATCGCATTTATCCGACGCATACGCCACCATTTCATAAGCTTTCGCCAAGATTACCTCCCGAGTGGTATTAAACTTATATTTAATATGAATGTCCGATGTTCCAATTCCGAGCTGAATCCGCGCTACCTTTGCTTTACCCAAGGCCAAAGAGGCCTGTTCGATATCTTCTTTATTGGCCCTAGCCAATGCACAGACTGTTGCCTTTTTCACCAGTTTACAAACCTCTGTGACTGCCTTAAAATCTCCAGGTGAACTTATTGGAAAACCTGCTTCTATCACATCTACCCCCATTGCATCGAGTTTTTCAGCAATTTCTAATTTATTATTCAGTGTCAACTGGCAGCCCGGTCCCTGTTCGCCATCGCGTAAAGTAGTATCGAAAATCTTAACTTGTTTCATATTCAACTTATTTTTATAGTTCAAAAGTACCGGAACTACAGAATTTAATATATTTGAAAATAAAACAATTGTTATTCAATAATGCCAAAATCCACCATTCCCTTTGTTCAATGTGCTAAGAACTTCCCCGATGGCACAATTGAACTACGTAATTATGGACAATTCAACACAGAAATGCATGCGCACGACCAAGTACAGGTACTTAGCCCAACAAATGGAACCCTCTTTATCTATACCGAAAAAGCCAGTTTCTGTGTGCCCAGTACGTTCTATGTATACATCCCGGCAAATGTCCCACATAAACTCATTTCCCGTTCCCAGCAACTGTCATTAAAATCCATTTTTTTGGATATGAACAATATGCACGAGGAGGTTAAGGTATATCCATCAAATGAATTGTTGAATCATTTTTTGATTTTTGGACAACGACATTGGAAGCTTAAAGACCACGACACGTTGACATCATCTACCTTGGAGGCCTTGAAGTCTATGCTTCCAATAGTATTGGCAAAACCGATCCTGTTACAAATCACGCCGGCAAAAAGTGAATTGATGATCCAGGTAAGCACGTATATCCTCCAACACCTCGATAATAAATTGTCAATCGCTGAGATTAGCGCTAATTTTTTTCTATCGGAGCGAACACTTTTCAGACAGTTTAAGGAAGAAATGCAGATTACCATATTCCAGTTCATAAAACAGCATAGACTTCTAAAGGCTCTTCAATTATTGGAAAATAAGAATATGCATATCGCTGAAATTGTCTATCAAGTCGGGTATGAAAGTGTACCTAACTTTTCCAATCTATTCAAAGAATATTTTGGACTGTCACCGCAACAGTATAGGGCGAGGCTCACCGAACCAGTTTGAATTGGAGATATAGATGAAGATGGATCCTACATTTTTCGATAGTTTTTAGTATTTTGTATCGTAATTTGTTAACCCTATCTAAATATGAAGAATCCTTTAGGCATCAAGGATATCGCCAAGATGCTCAAAATTTCGGTATCGACAGTTTCGCGGGCTTTTCGGGATACCCACGATGTCAATCCCGAAACCCGAAAAAAGGTACTGGCACTCGCCAAGAAATTAAACTTTAAGCCTAATAAAAATGCTTCCGCCTTAGCTTCCGGTTCAACAAAAAATATAGGTGTGGTCATTCCCTTTATCACCAATTATTATTTTTCGATGGTGATTTCAGGTATTCAGGAAGAAGCTTATGAACGCGATTATAATGTGATTCTCTACGTCACCAACGATCATGTCGCACGGGAACAGAACCTATTGGAAAACCTATCAACGAGCAGTCTGGATGGACTTCTTATTTCGATCTCCTCCGATTCATCCACAAACGATCATTTTGAACAATTGATGGCCAAGGGAATGCCAATCGTATTCTTTGACCGTGTACCTAAAGATATAGATGCCTCCAAAGTTGTCCAAGATGATTTTGCAGGAGCCTTACAGGCGACCGAATACCTAATCCGACAAGGCTATACGCGCATTGCTCATATTGCTGGACCCGAGAATCTGCAATTCACACAGCAGCGGCTAAATGGTTATCTACAAGCACTGAAACAGCACAACATGGCTATCGATCCGCGTCTTATTGTATATTCTGGTTTTTCACAGGCTCACGGCGCCACTGATACGTTGCAGCTACTTACCCTTTCTGACCGTCCAGATGCGATCTTCGCTGCCAATGACCGCAAAGCTGTTGGTGCCATTCAGACTATCAAGCAGCAGGGGCTCCGTGTAGGCCAGGACATTGGCGTCATCGGATTTACCAATGATCCCATTGCTACTGTGGTAGAACCCAATTTAAGCACAATTGAAGAACCTGCCATGGAGATCGGCAAAAGGAGTTGTGCGCTGCTCATCCGTCATATAAAAAATCGGGATTTTGAAATTCAGGATATGGTATTGCCTGGCAAATTAATCGAACGGGATTCTACCAAACGATCCTCTTAGTGGTCTTTATTTACTGTAACGTAATTCACCAGCAACGAAACTGTGATGAATGACCACATCATCATCAAAAAGCACCATATCTGCTTCCATTCCTATGGCTATTGCTCCGATCTTATGATCCAGCCCAAGTAGTCTTGCGGGGTTGATCGTCATCATCTGTACGGCTTCTACCAAACTGACGCCTCCCTTGCTGACCATGGTGCGGAGGAGGCGATCTGCAGTAGCCACGCTACCTGCGAAAGAAGAACGATCGGTCAGCTTGGCTACGCCTTCCTCAACAATTACTTCAGTTCCGTGACGCAAGCTTCCCAACACACTTTTACCCTCGGGCATACCAGCTGCACGCATCGCGTCGGTAATCAGGATCATTTTATCCGCACCTTTCACTTTATAAATTAGCCGCAGAAAAGGCTCGGGCAGATGGACACCATCTGCTATAATCTCCACATCTATCTGGTCCAATAGAAAACAGCTCTCAATAACTCCGGCATAACGATGCGCGTGAACGCGCCTCATGCCGGACATACCAGAGTAGAAATGTGTTGCCAGACGATATCCAACTTCGACCGCAGGTAATATCTCCTCATACACTGCATCGGTATGTGCTAGAGCCAATAAGATACCATGACTGCGCACAGCCCGTCCAAAGTCCAATGCTCCAGGCAGCTCAGGAGCCGCACTCCATCGACTGATGAGGTGATGATAACGTTCGAGTATAGGCATGTATTCTTTTGGATCCGGATTACGGATATATTTGGGATCCTGCGCCCCCCGTTGGTTCATCGCAAAATAGGGACCTTCGAGATGCAAACCTAAAAATCGGCTCCCTTTGCTATTCTGCTCCCTAGCTGCTTCATAGACGGAGAAAAGTTCCAATAGCTCCTCGCGTTCACTGGTCAAGGTGGTCGGCAGCATGGCAGTGGTACCATAACGTAGATGCGTTTCGGCAACAGTTAAAAATGCAGACACACTGTTATCCATAAAATCAGCGCCGCCACCGCCATGGACATGTATATCAATAAAACCCGGTGCAAGATACAGCCCCTCGGCATCCATCCATTGGGCAGCTGACCAACCTTCTTCGACAGCTTCTTTTGCCAAATAGCCTTCGCTAATATGCACAATTTTCCCCTCAGCAATCCATACTGTCCCATCCGCGATCACGCGGTAAGGTGTTATGATATTGGTATTTGTTATAATCCACATATTAATTCGTTGATTTTTTTGTTTGTCCTGACCATGTCTGAATCCGATAGCCTTTAAAGGCGTAAAATAACAGGTATAAAAAACATGGCGTCAATATCCAATAGGCTGATTTAGGATCGATCGTATCGGCCAGTACCCCATAGAGGAGCGGAAGTAAAGCATTGCCACATAGTCCCATAATTAATAGTGCCGATCCTTGTTTGGCCAATGGGCCGAGCCCTTCAAGCGCCAACGGCCATATGCCCGCCCAGATAAGTGCGTTAGGAAACCCAATCAATACAATAAACCAGATCGAAATATCCAGATCCATATTAAACAGGACAACATGTCCATGAGTCGACACAACTAAGATAGACAAAATCAGACCAAGAACTGTGCTGAAACGCAACATACTGTGTTGACTGAGCACTTTGGGAATCAAGATAATTCCCGATAGGTAGCCTAATATTGTTGCCGTTAGCGTATAAGAAGGTAGTGCTTTTGCTTCCAGTAGGGATAGGCCCATTACCCCTGCATAATTGATGATCGTATCTATCGCGATAACCTGTGTACCCACATGGAGGAATATTGCCACAGCACCCAGAATAAGGTGTGGGTATTGAAATATACTTTTCTTGGTTTCGTCCCTGTCTTTCCCAGCTCCATCTTGTTGTTGATCCAATTCGGGAAGAACAGAAAACTTAACAAACAACCCGATCAATAGTAAGATAATTCCAACCACAGTATACGGGCCAACCACGCGTAAGATCAATTCATCCAAAGCCAAAGTACGAGCCATTTCTGTCATCTGTGGAAGCTGCTTAAAGAGCTCATTGTCCTGTGGGCGCAAAATAATATAAGAAAATAGTAAGGGTGCCAGTATACCTGCTCCCTTATTACAAATGCCCATCATACTAATCCGTTGCGCTGCACGTTCCTTTTCACCGATCAGGGTAATGTATAGATTGGCGACGGTCTGTAACAGGGCTAATCCACTTCCCAACGTAAATAGACCAATCAAAAAGATCGGATAGGCCCTATTATAGGCCGCAGGGACAAATAAAAATGCCCCCAATGCCATAATCCAAAAGCCTACCATAATTCCATTTTTATAGCCTATTTTTTTGAGCAAATACGAGGAAGGCATCGACATCAACAAATAAGAGATATAAAATGCAAAAGCAACAAGGTATGACTGAAAATTGCTCAGTTCACAGGCTATTTTAAAATATGGAATGAGAATCGCATTAATCCAGGATACAAATCCAAAGATAAAAAACATTGTTCCAATAATGCCTATGGATACCCAGGTAGTTTTCCTATCGTGTACTGATGCTGTCATAAGATACCGTCATTTTAAAAGCGATGCAGATCCGGCGTCCAGGTAGCAGGTGCAGTCGGCATGCTGCTGCAGGATACTCGCTGGATACAAATTGGAAACAGGTTGCGTAAGGCAATTTTTCACAGCTAGTGCTTTACGTTCATCCGGCACCGCACAGATTATTTTCTGAGCTGATAGAATCTGCTGTATGGACATACTGATAGCTTGCAATGGCACTTCGGCGAGTGAGCCAAACCATCCTTCTCCCAACTGCTGACGACGACACTGCTCGTCCAGATTGACAATTAGATAAGCATCCTTTACCTCAAAATCAGCAGGAGGATCATTAAAAGCCAAATGACCGTTCTCTCCGATGCCCACAAAGGCAACATCGATGGGATGTGCTTTAATCTTGTTGTGCAGACGTTCGCATTCTGCAGCTGGATCCGCTTCACCATTAATCAGTACCACTTCCTTCAGTGTCGCCACCTGCGTGATGAAACGCTCGGTTAAGTATTTCCGAAAGCTAGCTTTATGGCTAATTGGCATGCCAATATATTCATCGAGGTGGAACATGCGCACCTTGCTCCAGTCGATATTATCACTAGCCACCAGCGTTTCTAATGTTTCGAACTGGCTCTGTCCGGTTGCTAAAATAATGTTGGCTTCTCCCCTCGCCGCAATGGCAGCGTTAATAGCTTCAATTCCTGCAGCTCCTGCATGTTGTCCCAGTTCTAACCGGGTGTTAAAAGTTTTAATATTCACGTCTCTTGATTTAATATAATGTTCTCGTTGTGTTTTGTTTATGATGATACTATGCTCGTTTCCCTTGCCAGCTCAATATCATGTACCTGATTATTTTTCCAATGACCAGCAGTAAAATCAGGCACCTCGATTGGCTGAGAACCATTGGCGACCGACCATTCACTTAAAGGGCCTATGACACTCCAGCTGGCGGCATCATAGACATCCATGTCCATCGGTAAACCATTGCGCAGGCAATCGATCAGGCGCCAGTCCATCATAAAATCCATACCTCCATGACCACCGATCTGCTTGGCCAGTTCGCCGATCTTTTTGACTATACCCGGTGTATATTGCTGTTCCAGTTTGGTCATCTCTTCGGCCGACAGGAAATCGGCATGGCCAATAGCGATTTTGCCGGGCAGAGGATATTTCTGCGCAAAGGCCTTGGTACCACTAATCAGATGGAGACGTGAATAAGGCCTTGGCGAACTCACATCATGCTGTAACATTATGGTACTGCCGCTATTGGTGAGGATATTGGAAATATTCATATTGCCGCGGAAGGGCTTGTCTATATAAGACTCAAATTGCTTATCGGTCGCGGCCATCTCTTTGGCTTTCTGCCCTAGCATAAAATCTTTTGAAGACATCGAACTCATATACTCCATCTTATTACCGCGGTTGACCTTCAGAATCTGGCAGATCGGTCCCAGACCGTGGGTGGGATAAAGATTTCCGTTGCGTGTCGCATTTTCCTTTAAGCGCCAAAAATCAAAGCGTTTTTCAGCAAAAAAAAACTCTCCAAAATGTCATGGATATAAGCCCCTTCGCAGTGGACGATATCTCCAAAGAAACCTTGTCTAGCTAGGTTTAAGGTCAGCAGTTCAAAGTAATCGTAGCAACAATTTTCCAGCATGACACAGTGTTTTTTGGTCTTCTCGGAGGTTTGTACCAATCGCCAGCAGTCTTCCACCGTCGTCGCTGCAGGAATCTCCAAAGCGACATGCTTTCCCTGTTCCATGGCATATATCGCCATCTCGGCATGCAACTTCCAATGGGTTGCAATATAGATAAGATCATAATCTGCCTGTTCACACATCTTTTTCCAGTGTTCGGCATTCTCCGTAAATAACTCCGCGCGGTGACCAGCTGATTTTATCCTTGCCTTTGCTTCAGCAGCCTTTTCGGCCCGTACATCACAGATGCCGTTAATCGCAACACCTTCAATCTGGCTCATACGTTCCACTGCAGCGGAACCCCTATTGCCGACACCGATAAAACCGACTCTTACAGTTGGTATCTTGGGGGCCGCGTAGCCCGACATATTAAATGTAGCTGTATATTTCTTTGCTGCTTCCAGCCGGATATGATCCAGATTTGTCTTTGCTGAAGCTTTATTTTCCTGTCCACAGCCAGCCATCAATCCAATTCCGGCCAGCCCGGACAGTTTTAAAAATGATCTTCGATTTGTTCCCATAATGTTTAATTAATAAGGAGTGTTCCTTGGTTATTTAATTGCTTCTTATAGTGCTGCACTTTGTTTTTTAATTGCTGTTTATTTGCTATTTCGCAAGGCTTACCGTCCAACTGGTTAAGTCCATCGACCATGACTCGCTGTTCATTGAGCGCGAGCAGCATCGGAATATCGCCCCAATGGAGAATACCTGGAATATGGATTGACATATTGTAGCTGTCCAGCGCTCCCGTTGCGCCCGGCAGATAACTGATGGGGAGCTCACGAAGCAGTAATTCCGGTTCTGAGGTATTCAGCACATTGCTGATCAATGCTGCTATGGCCGTCTCCCGGTCTGCAACCATGGTCATCTTGAAGGACTTATATTCTTGTTGCAGATAAGCATTGACAAGCCCAATTTCAGACGCCCAAATTCCCATCATACTACTACCCATCCAGAGCAGTGAGCGCGAAAGTGTATGAAAGCGCGGTAACGCCCCATCGATTTGATCAGCAGTGGCTGAAGAGCGCTCACCGAGCCCAAAGAGATCGATGAGCACCACTCCCTCACCTTTGCTTCGAAGCGCCTCAATTTCCTGCATAGCGACCTGTTGCTTACCCATCGAGGGGAAATAGACATGTAGCGTATTTGAGTTATTAAGGGGCGGGCTGATTAATAACGGAATCAGCTGTCGCGTCGATGTCTCCAATAGAACCCGTTGCCAGCCCTGCTGCGACTCCAACGGCTGGACACGCAGCAAACTATCGGTACCCCCTGTATAAAGTAATGCCCGCAGTTGTTTTTTGTAATCCAATTTATCGAGTGTGGATGTCGCAATCCGTGATTCGGTCCGACTAAATTCACGGCTGATAAAAGCTGGTATACTGAGGATCAGCTCTTGCTTAACCCCATGTTTCAGTACTGCAAGCTCATTCGTATCCAATAGAAGCACATTGTCCAACTTTAATCCTTCCTCGCGCATCATGCCAAATGCCCCATCAAACCAATTGATCATACTTATATTCATTTCTGTGGTATAGCTATGTGGTTCATCAAAAAGCTCATAATCGATCCGCTCAGGTACCCCTTGCCTTGCAAAAGCTTCCTTGGCAATACGAAAAGACTTGAGCATCTGATGAGCGTTGAAAGCAGCGTTACCATCTTTAAGTGCCGAAATAATCTTAATTGCCTTAGGAGCCATTATTTGTAACAGTTGTCCTTCTTCAAAATGCAGGAGCCCATTGGGATGGAGTTCGCAGACACAATTGCTGTTCATGATATACGCGCGGAAAGTTCCGACGCTGACGACAGGAACGGCGGCCTTGATCCGCGGATCCATCGCCGCGAGCCACATCGTCTGATTGCCACCACCACTGGCGCCGGTAGCCCCAATCCTTTCGGGATCTACCTCAGGTAAGCTACACAGCAGGTCGATGGCACGACTGTTTTCAAGCAGCTGTATACCCATCAGTGGCGTCCCCAGATCGAGCAGTGCCGACCCAAGATTAGCCCCATGATACTCATGCTCATGCGCACGTCCGCGCTCGCCCGATCCCATGGCATCGATACAAAGACATACATAGCCGTTGGATGCCAACATATGGGCCGTACGCTGAACAATCTCACTTCGCCGCCCCGGTGGCCAATGCCCATGGCTATTGAGTATTGCCGGAAATGGTCCCTTGCCTTTTGGCACATATAAGCTTGCTGGAACATACAGCCCAGGCAAGCTCTGAAAGATCAGGCTGTGAATGGTATAATTGTCCTGCTCAATTGACGAAATTAGCTGCATGTCCAGTGGCGGAATAGCATATCCGTCCAGTTTCAGGTTTTTTCTGACTAACTGGATAATATCTTGCGGATTTGCAGCTTTCTCGCCATCCAAAGCTCTGATGAGCTGTTCTGCCTGATCTTCCACCATGACCTTTATCGGGTCGATCTCAGCAGGTATGGCCAATACGCTGGGCAACGCCGCTTTTTGTTGTTGTTGTTGTTGTTGTTGTGCTTGAATGCTCGAATTTAATCCCATAAGTGTGCCGAAAGAAACTAACCAGATCTTGAAGTCTATCATTGTAATTTACCCAATTTAGTCCACATCCCACCAGAGTTTGGTTGCCGCATTGTCTGTACCGCCAAGCAGTGCACGTCCTTTGCTCAGTTCAACGAGATTGTCTGTCGCCTCGGTCAGTGGATAAGGCAATCTTTTAATAAATGTCCCAATAGGCAGGTCTGGGTTGTCGGACTGGATCAATGCATACATTTTTGGGAATCCTGTACGTCTATATTCTGCCCAAGCCTCCATACCGTTGGGATAGATCGCCAACCACTTCTGTACGCCGATCTGTTCACGTTGTTCGGCCACGCTTGTCGCCCATCTGACCGGGATACTGGCTACAGCTGGCGAATTATGATAATCACCGGGAGCGATAGGCACATGGTCTGATGCGATGTAATTACTGATCTGGGTAGCATCTGTAATGCCCCATTGTTCCATACTTGTTTTGATGCCTTCCTCGTACAGTTGCTTGGCCTCACCGCCCATATTCCAGCCATTCAACGCCCCTTCGGCCCTTAAGAAAAAAGATTCTGCAGCACACATCACATGGAAATTCTGGGTAAAATTTCCTTCAATAGCCACGCCATTGTAACGTACCCAATAGGTGCCCACATTGGAATTGGAGCCTGACTGATTACGTACGTTCCCTAAATCCGTGGCCGTAGCCCCATTTCGCACACTATTGAATGTCTTTCCAATATAACTGGGTTGAAAATAAATACCTAAACGTGGATCGGCATAGCCTTTTAGATATGAAGCAATCGTAGAACTCATTGAAAACTCGTTCCATACCGCAACCTGCGCCAATCCATTGGTATCATTTCCAGAAAGGGATTTGAGCATACTGGCATTATGGGTATTGCTAGACATCAGACCGGCAGCAACAGCTGCTTCTGCTTCGACTTTTGCTTGATTGGCATCCACCTTGGCGATACGCAAGGCCAACCGCAAACGGAGCGAATTAGCAAAGCGGATCCAGTTTTCGGTATTTCCATCGAAGATCAGGTCGTATCCCTGAAAGATTTTCGTTCCGGCTGGCAAGGCCTTCAGATTGGCTACCGCTGTAGTCAATTTTTCAAAGAAATCTGCATAGATCTTATCCATGGAGTCATAAGGAATAACGTCGTTGGCCTCGGCAGCACCGAAATAAGGTATCGGCCCAAATTGGTCTGTTAGCCGATGAAAGGCATATACCCACATGATATTGGCCAATGCGGCCTCACCTGATTTGGGTTCTGTATTTTCGAGAATGCTTTTGAGCTGTGGTGCGGTATCGACATAAATAACTGTCCAAAACCGGCGCTGCCAATCAGGCGTAAGGAGATAACGGTCCGTACTAAACGAATTCGTAGTGAGTGCAAAATATTGGGCATATAGATCCGGCCCCAGATTTTGCACTGTTTGATAAAAAGATCTATTCATTGCCGCCGAAGACTGTGCCTTGGCAAACATAAAGGGCAATTCACGCTGTGTGATCACCGTGATATTGTTGGGATCGGTATTGATGTCCTGAAAGTCCTTGGTACAGGACAACAAGCTTAGTGCGAATAGCGAAGTAAAGAGGGTGCTTTTTTTCATTGTTCAAGGATTTAAAAAGTTAACTTAACATTCAGTCCAAAGGAACGGACAGTCGGCGGCAAGCCCACTTCAATTCCCTGAAAATTACCCGCTCCCAATGCTGCTTCAGGATCTATGGGGTTGTCTGTTTTGCCTATTCCCGGAATATCCAATTTGGATTTTCCACGATAAAAGAAAAATAGGTTGCGGCCCGTCAGCATCAGCTGTGCACTTTTGATTGCGGCGGTATTTTTGAGGTTAAATTTATAACTGACAGATAGTTCTCGTAAGCGGACATTGGTCATATCATAGGTAAAGAATTCTCCCCAGGCATCGCGTCCGTTCTGCGATACTCGGGTCCAAAGCTGCTGAGATGTGATAGCCTTGGTATTCGATGCGCCACTCACGTCCACGGCATCGAGCAGCAGACCTCCTTCCCGGTAATCGGTGGTATAATCAGCCACTCCAAAAGCCGCTAGATAGGCTGAGGTACCCGATACGATCTCACCACCAATACGTGTATCAATTAAGGCATTGACCGTAAAATTCTTATAGCGGACCGAATTAGACCAGCCCAATAAGGCCTTGGGGTTAAAATTGCCCAATTTTTGATTCGCTTCGACCACCGGCAAGCCGCTGTCGTCAACCACATATTTCCCTGTCGCCGCATCCCTTTTCCATTTATAACCGTAAAGATCCCCGTATTTCTCCCCTTCATTGACGACAACAGAAGCATATTTGGTACTTTCGGTAATCGTTGCTCGTTTTGTCCGCTCGTGCAGTTCAATTACTTTATTGGTATTGGCTGCAAAATTGAAAGTGGTCTGCCACTCTAGCTTTTCATTTTTTATAGGCGTCGCAGTTAATTGGACTTCAATTCCCTTATTTGCTATATTTCCGGCATTGATGTATTGCCTGCTAAAGCCGCTTGCCATTGGCAATCCAAGAAACAAAAGCTGATTGACTGTATTACTTTTGTACATCGTCAGGTCAAACCCCAATCTGTTGGCAAAGAATTTCATATCCAGCCCCGCTTCATAGGATTTGGTCAGCTCAGGTTTCAATTCTGGGATTGCCTTTATTGGTGAACGGGAGATAAATCCTTTTCCAGCACCTAGCCCAAAAGAATACAATTGTTGAAGCAGATAGGGATTCGCATCGTTACCTACCTGCGTATAGGAAGCTCTTAGCTTGCCATAACTGATCCAGGCTGGCAACTTGAGCCATTCATTGAAAATAGTGGATACGCCGACTGAGGGATAGAAATAACTGTGTGGAGATTTTAAGGTTGACGTCCAGTCGTTGCGTGCTGTCATATCGAGAAAGGTATGATTAAAAAAGGCCAGCTGTGCACTTCCATAAACCGAATTTAGACGTCGTTGGTAACCATTGATCAATAGAAATTCTGGGGTTGTAGCCATCGTTAGACTAAACTCATTTGGTACGGACAGGCCATTAGCCATATTCTGAAAACTACTGTACTCCCGATTTAAGGAACTTGCACCCACATTATAGCTGATTTTGACCGCCTCGTTAAGTGTATTATTTCCATTGAACAACAAATCAAAGTTGCGTTCCTGATAGCGCGCATGTGTTTCATAATATTTACCTCCGGGACGGACATCGCCAAGAGAAACAGTACCTGCGTAGAATGATCCGGTTGTCTTATCAATGTATTTATCATAACTGAACCTTCCCATTACATTTAGCCAATCCGTCAACTGATAGGTTGCCGAACCCAATGCGGTAATGCGATCGCGTACTTCATTGACCGAGGTGCGGTTGGTACTCCAATAAGGATTGTCGTATACAGCAGAACCGGACCAGTACTTCCGTTGCGGCTCACCGGTAACCGGATCAATAGCCTCAAAGTCTTTAAGTTCAGCCTTATCCATATCCCGTGGCATCACATACACTTCCACCGGGATTCCCATATCACCCAAACGCGGACGATTGTCAATCTGCTGGTTAACGTAATTGAGTTTTACATCTGTTTTTAGTTTTGGGATCAGTTCCGTATTGACGCGAAGATTCAAGCTATTACGTTTCAAGTCGTTACCAGGAATAATGCCTCCAATTTTATTGTTTGTATAAGAAACATAACCCTGCACTTTTTCCGTCCCTCCGTAAGTGCTAATGCTATTGTTGAAGGAAGTCGCATTTTCAAAGAAATCGCGGACATTATTTTTATAGGTTTGCCCTTGTGGTCCCCAGCTTTCCCCGACATTTGTACCACTGACACCTCCATTTCCCCGCCCGTAGGTATTCTGGAATTTACTGAGCATGTTGACCTGATCCAAGGATGCACTACCATTGTAATCAATATTATACCGACCAGCCTTACCTTGTTTAGTTGTAATCAATATGGCACCATTGGCGGCCCTGCTACCGTATAGTGCAGCAGCAGAAGGACCTTTGAGCACATTGATGGATTCTATATCGTCCGGGTTGATATTTGCAGCGCCATCGCTCGTCCCATAATTGTAGGTTGTTCCGCTAGCTTGTTGTGCACTGGAATTATCATAAGGTACACCATCTACCACGATTAGCGCATTGTTATTACCGGAAATGGACTTGTTGCCCCGCAAAACTACTTTGGCGGAGGCACCGGGCCCTGTAGCCGCCGTAGTCACCACAGCACCCGCGACTTTACCCGTCAGACTACTCAGCACGTTGCCACTGTTGTCGCGGGCATCGTTGACTGCACTTCCATCAAGTTGTTGTGTCGCATAGGTCAGCCCCCTGGTCTGACGTTTGATACCCAACGCGGTAACCACCACTTCATCAATCTGTCGACTTTCTTCGTTAAGTGCTATCTGGAGATTACCCGTGGAGGGAACAGCAACTTCGACTGTCTTAAAACCCAGCAGCGAAACTTTGAGCCTATCCCCTGCATTCGCTCTGATATTAAAATTTCCCTGTTTGTCTGTCCGTGCTGCAGCAGTCATACTCAGATTAGTGATCGTTACACCTTCCAATGCGGTATGATCGGTCGCATTGGTGACACGTCCCTGTATTGTTGTAGTCTGTGCCGAAGCGAGACCTGTCCAAAGGAAGAGACAGCTCAGCATCGTGCCTACTGAAAATGTTGGATTACTGTGGATATGAACTATCATAATTTATCCATTTAGGGTTAAGATTTTTAGTTTATTCAATTGCGTTATAACCCAAAGAAAGATCTAAAAGCCTAAAAATCCAACACTTTAACCGGATAAAGTAGCGGTAACGTTATCGAAAATCACGGTTCATTTAGCACCCAACATAGCACTTAATTAGGAACAAATTTCCTATTAAAAAACTTACAATATAATTTAAGAGTAATAAAAATCCGCAAAAAAAGGTATTTAAATAACCTATTTATTACTTTTTAATTTAAAAAGTAATAAATAAGAAATTAAAAAAGCTTAATTATAATTTTGAGTGTGATTTGAAACTTCCCCTTAACGGTCAACCAATTCCTTGACAGATTCTCCATTTTGGTCGATAAATTTAGCCTCAGTTTTAAATAACTGATACCATTTACGGAACGTACCTATAAACACAAGCAGCATCAAAAGCATAGCCAATATCGCCAATGAAGCCAATAGCAGCTGTCCCTTGGGCAAATAAATATCCGTGACCTGTAGATAGCCAGCCCAAAAGGTAATCCCAGCCATAAATACACCCGGAATTGCCGTAATTAAGGCATATTTCCCCCGATTCATCCGAATAAGCATTGTCGTACAGACAATAAGCCCACAGGCAGCCAACAGCTGGTTGCTGATTCCAAATAGCGGCCAGATACTGCTTACATTTCCCGTAAAAACAAGATAGCCCCATGAAAAAGTAAAAATAGCACTGCATAACCAAACGCCCGGTTTCCAATCCTTATCTTTGAATGCCGGAAAGACATTACCCAGCATTTCCTGCAAAAAGAACCGTCCGACCCGCGTACCGGCATCGATAGCTGTGAGAATAAACACGGCTTCAAACATGATAGCAAAATTATACCAATAAGCCATCACATTGTCCATAAAAGGAACCTTATCAAAAATATGGGCCATCCCGACGGCCAATGAGACGGCGCCCCCCGTACGGCCGTGAAGGTCTACTCCTATCCGATCTGAAAAATGCTGCAGATCTACCGCTTTTAATTCGGGATGTTGTGCCAAAAAATGTGCGTAGTCACTGACTGGTGTGTTGATCGCAAAATAGTCGCCCGGCAGTAAGGTACAGGCAGCGATCAATGCCATTAAGGCAACAAATCCCTCCACCAGCATTGCACCATAGCCCACAAAAAGAATCTCCCTTTCGGTTCCCAGCATCTTAGGCGTAGTTCCAGTGGCAATAATAGCATGAAAACCCGAAATTGCACCGCAAGCGATCACGATAAAGATAAATGGCAGTACAGGTCCACCAATTACAGGTCCGCCGCCGTGGATAAATTCGGTCAACGCTGGCATCTGTATGATCGGATGCACAAACACAATGCCTACGGCCAGCATCAGGATCGTACCGATCTTAAGATAAGTGGAAAGGTAATCGCGTGGTACCAGAAGCAGCCAGATGGGTAAGACCGAAGCTAAAAATCCGTAAACAGCAATCGCGATTGAAATGGTCTTCACATCCCAATCGAACAGGTTATGAACGATCGGAATCTCCATCAGACGATGCCCCGCAATGATGCCAACGATCAATAAAATTCCCCCCAAAACACTAGCCAATGTAACAGACCCTGTTTTATACCGCATCAAGAGTCCCATAAATATCGCAATTGGCATAGTCAGAATAATGGTAAATAAGGACCAGGGGGCTTCGTGCATGGCGCTGATGCAGGCCAGGGATAGACCGGCCAAAGTGAGGATCAGAATAAACAGAACGGCTATACCGGCTATACCCCCGACAACGGGGCCGATCTCCTTGGACGCTATGGTAGCAAGACTCTGCCCTTTGTGCCGTACAGAAGCAAACAGGACAACCATATCATGCACTCCACCGCCCAGGACACAGCCGATCAAAATCCAAAGTGCCCCAGGAAGATAACCAAACTGTGCAGCCAGAACCGGACCTACCAATGGCCCTGCCGCGGCTATTGCGGCAAAATGATGCCCAAACAAGACCTTACGGTCCGTCCTAACGTAATCATGGCCATCAGCAAACTCGACCGCTGGAGTCGCTACCGCATCGTTGAGACGTAGCACTTTCTGCGCCATGAAAATTCCGTAAAAGCGGTATGCGAGCGCAAAAATTAAAATTGACGCAAATACCAGCGTGAGGGCATTCATATTAGCCAAATCCATCATATATCTAAGTATAATTCTAACGCAATATATTATTTTTGTTCCAATACTTGTCCTGCTTTCAACAGCTCCTTTTTTAATAGCCCGTAATCGACATGCTGCACAACATGATCATGATCAAGTGCCAATACTGCAGCGGCACCAGCACTCTGACCCAGCACCATAAATACGGGCTCCATACGAATTGAACCAAAGGCAATATGTGAACTGGATACGCAGACAGGGACAAGCAAATTTGTACATTCATCGCTCTTTGGGATGATCGATCCATAGGAAATAGCATAAGGCCGTGGTACGTGAACACCGATATCACCTTCATTTTGAACATATCCTTCTTTGGTCACATAGCGTTGTACATTGTGGGAATCCAACGTATAGGAGCCCATGCCAATCGGATTTTCTACCTTGTTCCTCCCTAAAATATCATGCTCGGTCGTCACATATTGTCCAAGCATCCGCCTCGCTTCACGTATATACAATTGAAAAGGCCAATTGTCATTATCTTGAAATTCATCTTTTGCAAGTCCCCAATCGGCCATCTTTGTCCTGATTGCCGTTGGAACCGAAGGATCATTGGCCATAAAATAATATAAGCCCTGCTGATACCGACGATGGGCTTCGATAATGGATTTGCGTTCGGCATAGCTCGCTTCGGGATAACCATAATTCATCCCAATAAAATCTGTGCTGAACGGACCATGGTTGTTGGCATCGGTCTTATGATTGGGCACCAGATCAAATTTTTGAAAGGCTTCGTCCCAGCCGGCACGGAATAATCGTTGCAGAAGAATATAGTGCTGTGGATCGTAGCCAACAGGCTTAGCAAAGGCCTTCCGATTGCGCGCATCATTGGTCAGGCACATGCGGAAGCAATAGGCCTGCAGCTTCTGGTCTGCTGCGCCATATTGCCCGGGATCTTCTGCAGAAACGCCGAATACCAGGCCACTTCCCGGATCGCCTTCACGTTTATAGGGACTAATCTGCGCAATAAAATGATGCCGGTGCTGAAAGACTCCCGTCTGTACACCGTTCCACTGCTCCCCATAAGTCTGGTTGGCCTCCCGCCCGATCGTATAACTTACCTTAGCCAGCGCCATCAGATCACCTTCATAAGTGGCATCAATAAATATCTTCGCTTCGTAGACTGTTCCGTCTAAGGTCTTAATCGATTTGATGGATGTGGATTCTTTTTGAATGGCACTTTCCTGCCGATCTAAATAAGCTCCACGGACCACATCAATCTGATGATCGCGCACCCAGGCATCAAAAATACGCTCGGCGACATGAGGCTCAAAGATCCACATCGTCCCATGCGCACTGTCCATCGCGACGGTGCCCTGCCCCCGATTGCCAAAGGACGTCCGGGACTGCCAGTTCCAGCTCGATTCTTCCGAATAGTGATTGTATACGTCTTGGTAGAATTTCTTGGCGAGGCCACCAATAACTGCTTTATTGCCGGTATCAGTAAAACCAAGTCCGCCCGAACTTAAACCTCCTAAATGCTCATCGGGCGATAAGATGATTACAGACTTACCGGCCTGCTTCACTTGCAATGCGGCAGTAATCGCCGCAGGAGTTCCTCCATAAACCAAAACATCTACCTTTTTGGTTAAATGCTGCGCTTCAGCCTGTAGAAAAGCGAAAACAAGCATTAATTTTAAAGCCACTTTAGTCTTTTTCATACGTCTAATTTTGATCGGTAACCGGAACCCACAATAATGCATTTGCGGCCAGAACGCCTTTTGCGGCTGGCAAAATCTCAACATAAGGCTTGTTGCCTCCGTTTTCAAATTCATATTCACCGAGTGCTACCCAGGTACTGGTTGTCTGTCCGAGAATATTGACCTCCTTGAAATTTATATTTTTTTCGATCCTTGTCTTTCCGGTATGAATGATGAATTTTCCGGCTTCCGTGCTTTCGGCAGTTTTTGGAAAATAGCTATAAAGTTTATACTTCCCCGCGGCAAAATCTTTTCCAGGTGTAAAACGTGCGACAGCAGCGAGATCGCTATCCACTTCCTGATAACTCATACCATAGCCCTTTTTTGAAGAGACGTGCCAAGCTCCTTTCAACATCACTTGATCTTTATTTTCGACGTGAATAATATAATCGGCCATCCGGCCATCTGCTTTCGGATTGTCACGCAATATTTTCGTTAAGCGTTTTATATCAACATCTTGAACGGCTATTTTGTTGTCTATTGCTTCGCAAGCGGCCACAGCACCAGATTGCCCCAATACCATAAATACGGGCTCCATGCGGATGGAACCAAAGGCGATGTGACTTGCCGAAAGACATACGGGGACAATAAGATTGTTGATTTCTTCTTTTTTGGGCACAATGGCCCTATAGGAAATCGGAAAGGGGGCGAAACCACCGACCTCAACATTGCCCTCGTTTTTGACCATGCCATTCACAATCACACGATCGCAGTTGTGCGAGTCCATGGTATACGCAGCATAGCCTACGCCATCGGCGACTAGCGCACGACCCTGACAGTGGTCTTGGGTCATGACGACATCAGCAATCATCCTTCGGGCTTCGCGGATATATAATTGTGGGGACCAGTGGCTATTGTCAAGATATTCATCTTTGGGGTATCCCCATTTTTGAAATTCGCTTCGGATCGCCTCTGGTACTGAACTATCGGTGGCAACAAAATATAACAGACCTTTGGTGTAATCTTCATGGGCCTGAACAATCTCTTTCCGTTCGAAATAATCGGCTTCGGGATAACGCCAGTTCATGCCAATCATATCCGTGGAAAATCCATTCCTGTTATTGATATCAGTCTTTCCATTGGGCATCAGACTCCAGATAAATACGTCCTGGATACTCTTCCAAGGCTGTATCTCCTTTTGGCGCTTTAAGAGTTCATATTTGGTTGCGTCGTAATTGTGGGGTTTGGTGATTGCTATTCTATTTTCAGGGACATTAGTCAATGTGATGCGATAATTATAGGCTTGAACCTTGGCATCTCCCGTTCCATTTTGTTTTAAAGGCTCCGAATTGATCCCCCATAAAATACCACTCTTAGGATCACCTTTTTTCTTGTAGGGATCCACACCATCTGGAAACTGATGACCATCTAGCAATTGTACACCATTAATTGTCTCGCCATAAGTGCTATTCGACTCTCGCCCTACGTGGTAGGATACGCCAGCTTTGGCCATGAGGTCGCCCTCGTAGCTGCAGTCCATAAACATTTTGGCGCTGACAGTGGTCTTTTTCCCATTCCTGCTCTCGCTTGGAAGCAGCGAAATATTTTTAATCGATCGGTTGTCGGTCTTTACAGCTATCAAGCGATGTCCCATTAGCATTTGTGTGCCAGAATGTGCCAGATAGTCCTTAAAAATAGATTCGGCTACCTTGGGTTCAAAAATCCATTGTTCAAAACCGCCATAGTGCTTTCCCATTTTGCGATAAAAATCAAGTGCGAGCCCCGTGACGACATATTTATTTCCGATATCCGTCTGCCCCAATCCACCGGAGCTGAGCCCGCCCACCCGTGTACCAGGATCGATCAGTAGTACTGATTTTCCGGCCTGTGAAGCGGTGTAGGCGGCTATTACGCCGGCTGAGGTGGCGCCATAAATACATAGATCTACCTGTCTGTCGGTTTGCCCTTTGACTAAATGCCAAAACATCGTCAAAAGTCCAAGGGTCATTAGGAGTGTCTTTTTCATCATCTTCGGATTTAATAGCCTGGATTTTGTTCCAGGTTTTTATTGGTTACAATTTCAATATTCGGGATCGGCCAAAGGTAATTCTTGCCGGGATCGAACTTTCGGAGTTCGATAACCCGCATGTCTTTCTGATTAGTGACATTTTTATAATTCACGTAATTATCCGCATCGATCGTCGGCGCATTGGCCAGCAAGCCTTTTGGAATGCGGCCATAGAGCGTCGAATTCATAAATTTATCGGCCAGTTTCCAACGTCTCAAATCGACTAGACGAAAGCCTTCATTGGCTAGTTCGTAAAGTCTTTCTTTACGTACAATCTCGCGCAGCTCAGCTTGTGTTTTATTACTCGCGATCGCTGGCATATCGACGCTAGGGCGCTGCCTGATGCTGTTGATTGCGTCATAGACGGTTTGGTCGATCTTATTGTTTTCGATCATCGCCTCAGCGTAGATCAACAACACTTCTGCATATCGGCTCTGAATAATATTTAACTCCGACTCCATGGTAAAGTCCTTGTCCTTCATATCGACATATTTTTTCCAACAATAACCAGAAAAGGTCGCATAAGCATTGATCGCATCCTGATTTTGGATACGTACTGCCGTCGACGTATTGTATGTGTAGTTCCAGCAGGTTATGCTATCCTTATGGGTCTCAAACTGAAAACCAAAAAATGTGGTACCAGGGAGCGCAATGGTGTATCCCAAACGCGGATCGCGATTGGCGAATGGTTTTTTAGGATCAAATCTGGAAGATTTGTCAATGGCCAATCCGTCGGTACAGAGATAGCTATCAACAATGGATTGCGACGGAATTTTGTTGGAAGTCCCTTGTGCATTGCGCGACAGAAATCCGCGCGTAGCACTGTGGGTCTTTGTTTTTTGTAACCGTAAATATTGAAAAGCAAAAATAATCTCCTTGGAAGCCTGCCCATCATAGGTAAATAATTGGCTGAAATCAGCGTGTAAGGCATATACTTTCAGGTCCATGACTTCTTTGGCCGAACGTGCTGCTTCTTCCCAAAGTCCATTATTAAGTGCTGCCCGAGCGCGTATGGCCAATGCAGCCCCTTTGGTCGCACGTCCAATATCTGACGAACCATAGCTAACTGGCAAAATAGCTGCAGCTTCATCAAGTTCTTTGAGGACGAAGCTAGCAATTTCAGCCTGCGATGTTTTCGGAACATTCGCATCAGCAAGGCTTAGGCCACTCGTTACCAGGGGCACTCCGCCAAAGTAATCGATCAGATATTGGTAGACAAAAGCCCGGATAAACTGTGTCTCGGCTTTATAACGCTTTTGGAGGTTGGCATCCATCTTTCCATCCAACTTTTGGATATTATCCAGGATGAAATTACATTTGCCAATGACCTTATAAGAATTGGTCCAGATATTCCGGATGTAGCCATTGTTACTATCGTGGTCTCCTCTTCCCACAGCCTGTAGATCAGAGGTATTACGGTCCCAGCCAATATCGGTGGCATCATCAAGTGTGAGATTAATGGGCATGTCGTCCGTAGGGTGAAATGCCAAGGCACTGTACAAACCATTGACAACCAATGTCAGCTCATCCTGATTTTTGAAATAATTTTCGTCCGAAGGGCCATCCAAGGGAGATCTGTCCAGGTATTTTTCGCATGCACCCACCAAAAGGAGAACTGCGATCGACAGCATATATAACGCGAGTTTATTTAGAGTTTTCATACAAGCCAAGTTTATAATGTGATATCCAATCCAAAAGAATACACCTTTACCTGTGGGTAAAAGTTGCCATAACCTACTGGTGCTTCGACGTCATAGCCGTCCCAAAATTTATCTACGCTGAATAAGTTTGAACCATTAACAAATATCCGAAGTTTATTCAGTCCGATAGACTTTAGCAGCTCAGCCTGAAAGGTATAACCGAACTGTAAATTTTTCAGACGAAGATAGGCGGCATTTTTCATCCAGAATTGGGAGGACTGCTGGTTATTATTCTGTCCGAAAGCGAGCCGCGGATATTTAGCCGTAGTATTGTCAGGCGTCCATCGGTCTTTATTGTCCTCACGGATCGTTCCGCCAATTGCTCCCGTTGTTGTAAAAGGCTGTATACCGGCCCCGTAGAGGTAGCCATCGGCTTTCCCCACACCCTGCAACAGAAAACTGAGGTCGAACCCTTTGAAACTAAAATTGGAGTTGAGCGAATAGGTATATCTTGGAATGGTACTCCCGATAATGACCTTATCGGACTCATTAACTACGCCATCGCCATTTTGATCACGGTATTTGAGGTCACCCGGCGCCAAGGTACCAAACTGTGTGGCATGTGCTTTCACTTCGTCGGCAGTCTGGAAAAAGCCTTCCGAAACATAGCCAAAGATCGAATTAATTGGGTAGCCTTCCCGATTAACCGTTAGACCAGTCTGATTGATTCCCCGCATATCCAGCACTTTGTTTTTGACATCAGAGAGGTTGAATGTAAAATTATATTTAAAGTCTTTGGCCGGATCGCTTCGATAGCCCATGGAAAGCTCCCACCCTTTATTTTCAACGACGCCTGCGTTTTGATAAGGCTTATTCAAACCAATGATGAGCGGGATGTCCAGCTGTAATAATATATCACTGGTTTTTCTGTTGTATAGATCTGCGGTAATAGTCCATCGCTTAAATAAGGTAAGATCAATTCCGATATTTTTCTCTTCGGTAGACTCCCATGTAATATCAGGATTGGACATATCATTTAGCGCTGCCGTATTGACGATGCCATTGCCCAATGTGTAAGAACCTAGGTTTAAAGAGGCCACGGCTGGATAGGTACCGATATTCTGGTTTCCCAGTTTACCCCATGACGCCCTGATTTTTCCCTCTGTAAGCCAGCCCTTGGATGCTGTTAGGAACTGCTCCTCAGAAAAACGCCATCCGGCAGACGCCGACGGGAAAAAGCCATAGCGATTACCTTTGGCAAACCTGGACGAACCATCGTAGCGTGCATTGAGTTCCAAAAGATAACGATCTCTGAAAACGTAATTGATGCGGGAAAATAAAGATTGTAACGCCCACTCGGAGGCACTACCTGTAGCTGACTGATTCAGTGCCGAACCGGCATTTAGCACTTCATAGTCAGGGAGAACGTAGGTGTCTCTAAAACCCTGGGAGTAGTCAATTTTGTAGTCTTCACGCGAACCACCAATCAATGCTTTCAGCTGATGCGGACCAAAATCTTTGTTTAGCGTAAGGGTCGCCCGCATATTATTAAAAAGTTCTTGGCTATTGTATTGCGTAAGTGCTGTCCGCACAGGGACCGAGAAGCTCGGCGTACCATCTGGAAAATAGGATTGTACTGCTTTTCGGAAATTCTTATTTACCTGTGTCGCATATTTAGGTGCATAATTGACCTCGGCGGTCAACCATTCTTTGGGTCTGTAGATCAATGATGCATTGATACTGCCAAATGGACTTTTGTTGGTAGCAACACCACCATCAGCCGCGGCCGAGACGGGATTATTACCATTCCAGCCCAATCCCCAGGTACCATTGGAATTTCTGAAGGATTGATTGGCGGGAATACTGCTCATCCACTGAAAAAGTTCTTCGATGCTCGCTGCCGGTGAGGTGACGATCGGATTGACGTATTGAAAGTCAAATTTAACAGCGAGCTGATCTGAGAATTTAACATCCACGTTGTTGCGGATGGTATAGCGCTTAAACGAACTATTCAGTGTCAAGCCCTTCTGGTCGAAATAACCGACCGAAGTCAGCATTTTAACTTTGTTTGTGCCTGCATTGACTGTCAGAAAATGGCTTTGCTGAAATCCATTGCCCTGCAAGGATTCCTTTTGCCAATCAGTATTGGGATACTCGTCCGAACTACCGTTGCCCTGACTACGGTAGGCGGCAATGATATCTTCTGGATACAATGGACTCGCACCAACATTGGTATACGCTTCGTTCGTCAGCAGCATATGATCTAGGGCATTGACGATTTTGGGCATATTGGTTGCGGACTGCCAACCAAAATAATTATTGTAGGCAATAGCGACCTTATCAGAACTTCCCCTTTTTGTCGTGACCAAGATAACACCATTGGCAGCTCTCGACCCATAGATCGACGCCGATGCGGCATCTTTTAATATTGAAATATTCTCTATTAAATTGGGGTCGATATTATTGATGGAGCCTTCAATCCCATCAATTAGTACTAAAGGCGCGGCGTTGCCAAGTGTACCGATACCGCGAATACGGATATCCGCACCGTCCGACCCCGGCTTACCAGAACGCTGCGTCACGGTTACTCCCGAGGCCATGCCCTGTAGGGCTGACGAAGTTTGCCCAGCGGGTCTATTATTCAGATCTTCACCCGATACGGCGGAAACAGCGCCCGTCAAATTGACCTTTTTCTGAACACCATAACCGACGACGACAACTTCATCTATCATTCCGGTGTGAGGTTTCAGACGGATAAGCACTGTGTTTTTGCTGGTAGCCGTTGCCACAAAATGCTTAACAGAATCGGTATCGTAACCGAGATGGTGTGCATAGATCGTATAATTTTCGCCAGCTACAAGTGGCGTTAAAACAAACAATCCGTTGTTATCGGCCACAAAATGGAGCTTTTTGCTGCTCTTCTCGTGGACAAGATCAATAGTTGCACCGGGTAATGTATTCCCTTCGTTGTCTACTATTTTACCATTTACTTTCAGGTTTGATTGCGCAAATCCTACAGAAAAGTATGGAAATAGCAATCCCACGAGCATTAATTTGATTAGAATATGCTTCATAATTGTTTACAGTTGGTTATTCTGATTTATATATTGGTTTATTTTTCCGCGTTGGGTTGACTCTCTCCTACTGTACGTCCTCCTTTCTTCCCGAATTACTGATGTTGACAATACCATTGTTCACTTGGAATGTACAACCGTTCAATTGACAGAAGCTTGTCAAAAAATTGGCTAGCGATTCTTTGCTATTTAAACTTCCTGTAAAGGAACTGTTGAGCAAATCAGGATTATCGCATACAATCGAAACATCATAAAGGCTTTCGATTACTCTTAAGAGTTGAACGTTTTTGGTTTGGTTAAATTTGACAGACTGATTGGTCCATTCGACATTGGCGGTGGTTAGATGTGGAATGAGTTTTCTTAACTCTTTATCCACACGAGCAGGCTGAGATTTTGTCAATTCAGGCTCAGAATACTTAATCATCTGCTGCAGTTTTAAGTTAACCAATACTTCCTCTTTTGGTCTGAGGTATATTAGATTGCGGCTATCCGCTGTAACTGATCCGACAGAGATTTTGCCCTCCATTAGTTTTATCAGTACATGATCGGCATCCTTGGGGTCTACACTAAATATTGTCCCCAAGGCGGTGGTCAAATATCCTCTGTAATTGACTTGAAAAGGCGCATTTTTGTTTTTGTGTACGTTATAAATAACTCGCCCTTGCACTTGCTTTACATCCCGGTGGCCTTGGCCATTATATTCAAATCCAATTTTTGCATGAGGATAAAGTATAACAGTCGTGCTATCAGGAAGCTGAGCATTGATCGTATAAGCATTTTTATTTTCATACCAGGTGACCTGTTCTTTTGTTGAGGTTGATAAATTTCTCAAAAAGAGAACCGAAAGCACACAGAGTAGCACGGCGGCACATGAAGCCCAGGTCCACGGGCTTATTCTCTGGATTAGCTTAGGCTTGGGCGGATCTACGGCATAGATATGATCGAGCACTTTCCGATGAACCAGGCTTAGATCTGGTAAGGGAATTTGTTGTAATACTTGTTCTTCATCCTGATCAAGTATCTCAGTGATCCACAGTTCCAGAATTGCAGTATCCATATCGGCCATTTCGTCAAAAAATGACTCATAATACTGCGCATCCAAACGGTTGTGAATATACGCCAACAATTGATCTTTAAAGGATTGCTCTTTCAAAATTTTCTATAATTAGTTCAATACATTGCTGTATTTGTTACTCTATACGTTTGGCAAAGAGAATCACACTATTGCATTTTGATTTTTTTTTATAGCTTAAATAAAAAGGCTGCAAAAAGACTGATTATATACTCATCTCGGTAATTTTTTTGAATATATTCTTTGATATCTTTGAGTGCACTTACGAGTTGATTACTCACTGTAGAGACTGAAATCCCCAATAAATCGGCGATTTCTTTATAACTTTTGTCTTCAAATTTATTGAGCAACAGAATCTTCTTTCGTTTGGGGCTCAGGGAGTCGATTGCATTGGTCAACATCTGCTGTTTATCTTTGAAAAACAGTTTTTCTTCGGTATGATAATACAGTTCTATTGCCGAAGCCCATATTTCCAATTGAAGAGCCTTGTCTCTTTGTACTTTTCGAAAAAAATCCATGGCCAAATTATCCGAAATATGATTGAGAAATGAGACAAATCCCTTATTAGGGTCAATCTTTTCACGTTGGAGCCATATTTTAGTAAATACTTCTTGTAAGATTTCTTCTGCAATAGTTTGATTTTTCACCAATTTGATCAATCTAATATAGATTTTTGGCGAATAATGGAAATAAATTTCATTAAACGAATTTAGGTCTCCATTTTTAAGTTTTTCCAGTGTAGCAGCTTCTTTAGGAGATTTCATTTGGCAAATTCTTATAATTGGTACGAACGACGAACTTAATATAGTGATAAATTTACTAAATCAAAATCATTGGTACCCCAAATAAAATTTTATCTTTCCTACGAATCGGTTTGCTTCTTTTATTCCATCGATTACAGTGAGCGCTCCATGATTCTCGCACCTCCATCGAGTGCTGTTTTTCAAAAATATTTTTTTGGCGAAACAGCATGGGTTTTGATATTGTTATCTCTTAAAGATTTATAAAATGTAGAAAGTTTGACATTCGAAGCTTATCAAGAGCACGAATTACAAACTATAAACAATACTACTATGTCAATATTTTCAAACGATTTAAGCAAAGAATCCGTATTTGACGGCATTGGTTACGAACCTTCTTTTTTTTCAAGAAAGACGATGGTTACGACCAAAACAACTTACAGCAAAAAAAAGTACAGTGATATCAACAAGGACACCCGGAAAAAGATTCTTGTGCTTTGTACCGAGGAACGGTATATGACAATGAAAAATGGAAAGAAATTTTCAACGGGTAATCATCCGGTCGAAACACTGGTTCCCATTCTTCATTTCGAGCAGGCGGGATTTGAGGTGGATTTCTATACACCAACCGGTGCTTCTGTAAAATTTGAAATGTGGGCTATGCCGTATGAAGATGAAAATATCGGTAAAATCCTCGACAAGTATAATACTCAATTTTCAAACCCGCACAACCTAAGGGATTTTATAACTGACACGAACAAAGGATATGTTGACTACGTTGCCGTTTTTATCCCGGGCGGGCATGGCGCAATGCTTGGATTACCCGAAAATAACGATGTAAAAGAACTTATCAAATGGGCAGTAGGTGAAGATAAATATCTATTAGCTATCTGCCATGGTCCGGCAGCGCTCTTAAGCGTAGCAGATTGTGGAGACACCGAGTTTCCGTTTAAGGGGTATCAGATCAATTCGTTTCCGGATGAAATGGATAAGACTTTGCCGGAAAGTGGCTATCAGCCGGGTGAGATGCCTTGGTTTTATGGCGAAAAACTCAAACAACTTGGGGTTGAAATTTTGAATAAAAAAATTGCTGGCGATTGTCACGTTGACAGAAAATTGATTACTGCGGATAGCCCATTAGCGGCCGATAAATTTGGGAAACTTTGCGCAGATGAACTTCTCGCCAATGAAAAATCAAAAGTAGAAAAACCTGCAGGAGGTGATGCTAAAAATAGCACCTAGCGGCAACCGAATTGTTCCTTCACTTTTCGCAAGATGCTAATACCATTTCGCTAAGGACGCTCTGCATGTTCATCAATTCCACCAGCTGCAGCATTCTGATTTAGTCCCCATATGCAGAGCACAGTGAAGAACTTCTCGCCGGCAAATCTCTATACCATTAACAAAATGCTAAAAGTGAAGTATACCCCTATTATAATCAATACCTGATTATTCAGTTGCAACAATCTTTATTTCTACCAATTGACCGGGTAATGCAAGCCCAGTTACGCCGACCATAGTGCTGGCAACCATTTTAGGATCCGCATAAAAATCTGCTTTAAAATTCTTTCTAGCGTCAAATGCTGTAGTCATATCCATAGTATATATAACTTCTTCAACAACATTTTCCATGCTCATCCCAAATCTAGACAACAGTTCTTTGATATTGACATATGTCTGTTTCATCTGTGCATCCATTCCTTCCGGCAACTCGCCTTTTTCATTGTGACCAAGCTGACCCGAAATCCAAACTGTATTTCCTTTTTTAATCGCTTGTGAGTAACCATAAATTTCCTCCCAGGGCATTCCAAAGCCCTCTGCTTTTTTGTTTTTGTTTGACATCTTTTGAATTTTAAAGTATTATGATTTATACAATTACACGGATGTAGTTTACTGAGCGAAAATTTTTCCATCTCCTAATCTACAATCGCATTTTATCTACCAAGAAGGATACCATAAAATTTAATATATTATTATACAGACTTTTATAAACAAGAGAGCAATGGTAATAATTACGAAATATCGTAATTTTCATACTCCCAACGCTAGCAACCTAACTGCTCATGTCTAGTGTGGACTTCACATAGTTAACTGGCGATGCTCATATTTCTAAAACGGTGTGACCATCCACATTTCTTCTGCATCTTCTAGCCGTTTGTTAAGGTTATTTAGATAATTTTTGTACTTTTTATCCAAAAATCATCATAAAACCTCACTTTAAAGTTTTTAAACCAACAAAATTCCAAAAACAAGAGGCATTTTATATAAAAAAATCATAAAAAAACATTTTCACTAAACAAAATCAAACAAAATACCAAAACAAACCAAATAAATGAAACATAAAACCATTATAATGTTATAAAAATATGATTTATATCATATTTTTATTAGATTTGATTATACATTTTAATAAAATACATAGTTTAAACAATAAAAAAATCATTATTATATTAAAAATTGCTTATAAACAAAATAAACACTTAAATAAAGTGTTTGTTTAATGGATTACAACCAATAAATAAACACATTAAAGATTATTTTACAATAAAAATCAAAAATATCAGACGTAAAAATAAAAAATAACCAAATAAATTTAAAAACCATGTAATTATTTCAATCATCAACCATAAACTTATTAAATCATGACCGCACACAATCAACCTCTACACAAACTTCGGATCTTCTCTTTTAAAGGGGTACAGATGCGCACCTTTCACATCACATGGATCACTTTTTTCTTCTGTTTCTTTGGCTGGTTTGGCGTCGCTCCCCTCATGCCACTGGTTCGCGAACAGCTCGGACTGTCTAAAAGTGAAATTGGAAACATTATAATCGCATCTGTTTCGGCAACTATTATCGCACGATTATTTGTTGGAAAGATGTGTGATACACTTGGCCCACGAATCTCATACACAATTCTGCTGGTTGCAGGTGCTATTCCGGTTTTACTTATTGGATTGAGCAATAGCTACGAGTCCTTTTTATTATTCCGTTTTTTCATCGGTATTATCGGCGCGTCTTTTGTCATCACACAATTTCACACGTCAATGATGTTTGCTCCCAGTATTATTGGCACCGCAAATGCCGTAACGGGAGGCTGGGGGAACCTGGGGGGAGGGATCACCAATTTGGTTATGCCACTGATCGCAGCAGCATTTGTCGGAATGGGCCTCGTCAGTCAGTCTGATTCTTGGCGGATCGCAATGGTTGTTCCCGGCATTATCTTACTTATTATGGCCTTTATCTATTATAGGTACACCCAAGACACACCGCAGGGAAATTTCAATAAACTGTCTGCGGGACATGGAACAAATAAAAAGAAAAATGGTTCTTTCGTGCTTGCGCTCAAGGACTATCGCGTCTGGATCCTCACTCTCGCCTATGCTGCTTGTTTTGGGATAGAGATCACAGTCGACAATGTCGCTGCTACCTTCTTCATGGATCGTTTTGATACAGGGATTATATTGGCTGGGGCCCTCGCAAGTATTTTTGGCGGCATGAATCTATTCGCCCGCGCTCTTGGCGGAATTGTAAGTGATAAAGTAGGGCAAAGTTACGGTATGAAAGGGAAGGGTATGATTTTGGGCATACTGTTACTTTTGGAAGGAATCGGCATCAGTTTGTTCGCCACTTCGAACACCTTGCTTCTTGCCATTATTACGATGTTGCTCTTTGCACTCTTTCTTAAGATGGCCAATGGCTGTACCTATGGTATCGTCCCATTCATAAATAAAGATAACATTGGCAGTGTAAGCGGAATTGTCGGCGCAGGGGGAAATATCGGCGCCATGCTGGTCGGATTTCTTTTTAAATCTGAAACACTCAGTTATGCCGATGCCTTCCAGTACATCGGTATTGGTGTTTTACTTATAGGTTTCACTGTCCTTCTTGTGCGCTTCCACCCTCGAACTGAATCTGCTGTTCAGAATATGTCACTAGAAGTCTAAAATTAGGATCCTTTTACGATGAACAAAGAGTCGAATAGTGTTTATAAAAGTACCTGCTGCTATTGTGGTGTAGGGTGTGGCGTAAAGATTACGGTCGAAAAAAATCAGCTGATTTCCGTTACGGGTGATACTGAACACCCCGTCAATCAAGGCAAATTATGTAGCAAGGGAATGAATCTGCAATATACAGTCAACGATCGCTCAGACAGACTTCTCTATCCGCAAATGCGCCATCACAGGTCTAGTCCGTTACAACGTGTTTCATGGGATGAAGTTTTGGATCGTACTGCAGCTGTCTTTCGTACGCTGATTGCAAAGTATGGTCCTGATGCCGTGGCATTTTATGCTTCCGGACAATGCCTTACGGAGGAATACTATATTCTCAACAAATTGGTCAAGGGGTTTATTGGTACAAATAATATTGACACAAACTCCCGTCTTTGTATGAGCAGTGCTGTAGCTGCCTACAAAAAAGTGCTGGGCGAAGATAGTGTGCCAATATGTTACGATGATATCGAGCTTGCTGATTGCTTTTTGGTAGCTGGCGCCAATCCGGCCTGGTGTCATCCGATACTTTGGCGACGTGTAGAAGCGCACAAAGCTAAAAATCCAGGAACTAAAATTATTGTTGTAGACCCTCGTATCACGGATACCTGTGCACTGGCTGACCTGCATCTGCAGATTAACCCCGGAACTGATATTGTGCTCAATTACGCGCTGGGAAGATTACTTATAGAACAGGGAGATATAGACCTTGACTTTATAAACAACCATACCGAAGGTTATGAGGCGTATAAAGCGCGGGTTTTCGAACGCACGCTATTGGAATCCGCTGCAATATGTGGATTGGCAGCAGAGGACATTGAGCGCGCAGCTGGATATATCGGTGAATCTAAGGCTTTTTTGACATTGTGGACAATGGGGCTGAATCAGAGTGTGGTGGGCGTTAACAAAAACCTGAGTCTAATTGATCTCAACCTGATTACAGGAAAGATCGGGAAGCCGGGAAGCGGTCCTTTTTCGCTAACTGGTCAGCCCAATGCTATGGGCGGCAGAGAAGTTGGCGGGCTTGCCAATCTTCTGCCCGCTCATCGTGATATGGATAATAAAAAACATCGCGATGAACTTCAACAGTTCTGGTCAGGAACCGCCGTGAGCGACAAACCAGGGCTTACAGCAACCGAAATGTTTGAAGCATTAGCCGATGGACGATTGAAAGCAATTTGGATTCTTTGCACCAACCCCCTCACCAGCCTTCCCAACGCTAGGCTGGTGGAAAAGGCATTGCAAATGGCTAAATTTGTCGTCGTTCAGGAAATATCCAACAAACCGCAGACCTTAGACTTTGCAGACGTCATTCTTCCCGCAGCGGCATGGGCTGAAAAAGAAGGTACAATGACAAATTCAGAACGTAGGATAAGCCACCTACATAAGGCTATCGCCCCCCCGGGCGAAGCTCTTCCGGATACAGAAATCTTATCGCGATTTGCCCAGAAATTGGAATTTAAAGGTTTTTCATATCCTACACCACAGGATATTTATAAAGAACATGTCCAGCTAACGGCCGGAACAAGTATTGACATTGCCGGCCTGGATTATACACTTATTGACAACCTGAATACCGTGCAATGGCCTTTTGATTTGACAAAGAAACAAGGAACAGCTCGTCTTTTTCAAGATAAAAAATTCCTTACTCCGAATGGCCGCGCACACTTGCATAGCCCTCCTGATCAGAATCACAGCGAACTGCCTGACCAAAATTTTCCGCTTATCTTGACAACAGGACGCATCCGCGACCAATGGCACACAATGTCGAAAACTGGCAAGGTAAGTAAACTGAATCAACATATTCAGACGGCATTTTTGGAAATTCACCCAAATGATGCAGCATCGCTCAACTTGGTCGATGGACAATTGGCAAATGTTTATTCGATACGTGGTGAAGTTCGTGTCAGAGCACGGGTTAGTGAGACGATCAAACCGGGCGTAGTTTTTCTACCAATGCATTGGGGTAAGCTATTGGGATCTGATCTCCATAGGGCCAATAACCTGACCAACGATTTAGTGGATCCTATTTCTAAGGAACCTGATTTTAAATTCTGTGCTGTACGTGTCGAAGCTCATGTAAAAAAGAAAGAACGTATTGTTATTGTAGGTGCTGGTGCCGGAGCACATGGCTTTGTCCGGTCCTTCCGAGAGTTAAATAAGGTCGATGAAATTACCGTTTTTAGTAATGAGGATCTGCCCTTCTACAATCGTGTGATGCTGCCGCATTATGTAAGTGGAGAGCTTCAGTGGGAGCAATTAATCAAGATGAAAGATGCCGAGGAGCCTTTACTCAATATACAACATATACGTGGTGTCCAGGTTACAAAGATTGACCGAACCAATAAATACGTCTGGGATTCGCGGGGAATTAAAACTCATTATGACGTCTTGATATTGGCGACAGGAAGCCGTCCCAGCCTACCAAAGCATGTACCACAGTTGCCGGGTATTTTTACAATGCGTCGTCGTACGGACGCAGATATTTTGAAACGATACCTGCCCAAACAAGCGCATGTCGTTATCGTGGGCGGAGGATTATTGGGGCTGGAAATGGCAGCTTCACTCCGTGAAAATGGAACAAAAATAACTGTAGTACAACGCGTTTCGCGTTTTTTGAACCGGCAGCTTGATCCTTTGGGAAGTCAATTGCTTCATGAACAAATGGTAGACCTTGGCTGTGATATATTCTATAACGATGAAGTGCAGCTATACTGCGGTCGCAATAAACTGACAAAGATCGAATTAAAAAGCGGGCGACAGATCAAATGCGATGCGGTTATCTTGGCCATTGGCACTACTCCTAATATTGAATTGGCTAAGGAGGCCGGCCTTCTATGCCAGCGAGGCGTGGTTGTGGATCATCACCTGAAAACCAGTGACCCTGCAATCTATGCTATTGGTGAGATTGCAGAATTTGATGGGACGCTCTATGGCATTACGGCAGCCGCCGAAGAACAGGCAGCTATCGTAGCTCATTATCATCAGGGGGATATCAGCAGTCATTATAAGGGAAGCCTTTTTATGAATATTATCAAAATACAAGGTTTTGACCTGTGTAGCATCGGTCTGACGGAAATACCAAATGAAGGCTATGAAGAGATTATTTTTATCGACAAAGCCAAGCGTTATTACAAAAAATGTATTATCTATCAGGATAGACTTGTTGGCGCCATCTTAATCGGAGATAAGAATGAATTTCTTGAATTTAAAAACTTGATTGCAAACAGAATTGAATTGAGCGAAAAACGTTTGCAGCTGCTACGCAGCGGTACTGCAAAAGAAGCGGCCATTGGTCGTCTGGTGTGTTCGTGCAGTCAGGTTGGAGAAGGCAATCTGCAGCGACGCTTAAGCGATGGATGTACGGATCTCCAGGAGTTATGCACTGCAACTGGAGCTGGGACAGGCTGTGGATCTTGTAAACCTGAAGTGAAGCGTATTTTGGAACACTATATTGTAGAAATGGATAAGGAGGTAAAATCCTATGCAAAATAAAATAATGAAAGATGGACAATTTGTTAAGATTAACCTTTCAGGCGGGGCAATCTCTCCGGGAGAGCTTCTCAATTTATTGATCCCTTTGGAGGAAGCAGGCATTACAGAGGTTAAATTTGGCAGTAGGCAACAATTGTATTTTCTGATAAATGATTCACAGCTTGAAGAATTGGAGTATACACTACTCAACCAGGAGTTTGCTTATGAAATTGGTCAGGATATCTATCCAAACATTGTGAGCTCATATGTGGCAGATGGGCTTTTTAATCAAGGGGCATGGATCCGTGAAGGGGTATATAAAGATGTCTTGGATAGCTTTGACTTCAACCCGAGGTTAAAAGTCAATATTGTGGACTCTACTCAATCACTGGTACCTTACTATACTGGAAATCTAAATTTCATTACTTCCGAAATTAGCAATTATTGGCATTTGCAGCTTCGGTTCTCAAAAAGCAATTTATTTTACACCTGGTCCACCTTGGTAAATACGGATGACATCGCCAGGCTCTGTTATTTTCTCGAGTCTACGCTGATTGAAACCCTCGTCACAACGGCAACCGAAGGACAAGAGCTGGGCCAAAAATTAGAAAGCTTAGCAACTGCTTCAGGAAATTTTTTTTTCCAATCCATTGGACAACCGTTTTTGGAACCCGCATTTAAACTCCCCTATTATGAGGGATTTAATACTTACCAAGACAGACTGTGGCTAGGGGTGTATCGGCGCTCTGAAACCTTTTCGATCGCTTTTTTACGCGACATATGCCACCTCTGTCTGCAACACAGGATCGGTCAATTCTATACTACACCTTGGAAATCAATCATCATCAAAGATATTCAGGCAAGTGTAAGATCCTCATTTGATATTGTACTGGATCGACATCGGATCAATTTGCGCCATGCCCTAAATGAGCTCAATTGGATGACAGAAGATTTTGATCCCGCTGCCTTAGCCCTCAAACAGGAATTGGTGCACTGTATGAATTGGTTGGATATTCGTACTTACAAACTGTGTTTTGGCATTAAAATGCAGCCCAAAAGTGGAATTTGGGGATCTGTAATTTTGCGTTTCATTGAATCCAAGGAAAGCAAAACTTGGTTTCAAGTCCAACATACACAAAACTTTAATCCTAATTCCAGGGACTTTATTACCTATCAAAAACGTGTGGAGCGCGCAGAACTTACAGCTGTGATCTTGGCACTGTGTGAAGATTTTTATCGGCTTCAAGATAGCGAATTGGCGCAGGAACTACCTATTACACCTACACAGATTACTACAGGAGAATCCGAGCCGATCAATGTAACCTATCAATGCCCGGCATGTCAGACCACCTATGACCCCATCTGGGGAGATAGTACCCAGGATATCCCTGCCGGGACTTCATTTGAAGATCTGCCCGAGACGTATTGCTGTAGTGTCTGCGAAAACGAAAAGTTAACCTTTAGCAAATTGGTAAAGTGAGTACTCTTTAGGCCTTCTGTTCCGACACATTTTCATCCACATATTGTTTGACAAAAGGTTGCCTATAATAGCGTTTCCCACTAAATGAAAATAGGGCGTTAGCTACAGCAGCAAATGTAGGTGGAAACACAGGTTCGCCCATTCCTGTTGGATTATCTTGGTTTTCGACAAAATGTACATCTAATTTAACTGGTGATTCATTCATACGGATGATCCGATAGTTATTGAAATTGCTTTTTTGTGGTACACCGTCCATAAAAAGTTGCTCGCCATACAAGGCATTGCCTATCCCGTCGGTAAGCGCTCCTTCTGCCATGTTTATGGCCGCGTCCTTATTGACTACAATACCACAGTCAATGGCTGCAAGGGCCTGAAAAACATAAGGCTCGCCGTTTTTTACGCCAATATCAACCATTGCTGCAGCATACGTATTGTGGCAAAAATATGCCGCCATTCCCCGCCCTGTCCCTAGAGGCCTCTCGGTTATGTTTGCTTTATCCTTTAATAATTGGATGACACCTGCATAACGGTCAATATCGTAGTCATTGCGTTGTCCAATTGGCTTATCCTTTGCACGTTGAAGCAATTCTAACCTGAAATCGATTGGATCTTTCTTCATTTCAAAAGCCAATTCGTCCAAAAAGGACTGCTCCGCACAGGCTATAAAATTGGACCCAGGTGCTCGGAAAGCGCCTATAGTTATTGCTGATGGTACAGACCAAGCTTCAGCAAGGTAATTAGCTATCGCCCCTGCAGGGAATCGGTTTTCATGAATTGGCGACTCCGGTATCCCTCCTGCTTTAATGTGAAAACCTATAAGTTCATTGTTTTCATCTAAAGCGGCTCTGTAAGTAGCACGATAGCTAGGACGATAAATCCCATAGGTAGCCTCATCCTCACGGGTATAGATAAGCTTGATTGGAGCGCTCAACTTTTGAGAGATAACTGCTGCTTCAACAAGATGGTGGCCATAAGCACGTAGCCCAAACCCCCCGCCCATTCGGGCTAAATTAATTTTTATTTTGTCTTTTGCGAGTCCCAGTCGAGCTGACAACGTTGACATGATAAATTCCGGTGCCTGTATTGGAGCATATAATTCCGCATGATCAGCTGTTACGTGCGCAAAACAACTGACTGGTTCCATGGTATTATGCACAAGAAATGGTGCAGTGTAGGTGCGTTCAATAATTCGTACTGCATTTTTAAAGGCAGATTCAGGATCCCCATCCCGTCGCCTTACTTTTGCCGGCAATGTGGAATAATGCTCCATGTCTGCATAATGTCTCTCGGTGCTTTCCAAAAAATTTGGCTTTCCATTATTTGCATTTCCGGTCGGTCCAGTCAATTGCATGATCAGCTTTTTTTTGGCTTGCATGACCTCCCAGGTAGTCGTCCCGACTATGACAGCAAGCTTTGTATAGCTCATAACATCAAACCCGTTCTTTTTATAATCTTGAGAAAGAGGTTCAATGATAAACACATCCTTTATTCCAGGCATTTTCCGCACAGCTGTATCATCTATGTCAATAATTTCTCTACCGAAACTTGCCGGATGCACAATCATGGCTATCAGCATACCTTCCGTTTTATAGTCGCTCGTAAACAGTGGTTTGCCAGTTACGATATTGTCCATCTCCACATTATGTTTAGAAGAGCCGATAATCTTGAAGTTGGCTACATCCTTGAGCTTAACATCTTTCGGAACAGGTACCAAAGCGGCCGCTGATGCCAGCTCACCATAGGAAAGTGTGCGCTTGCTCTTCGAGTGAAATACCTGGCCGGCATCGGTCCGCAGTTCACTCACGGCAACAGACCATCGTTTTGCAGCGGCGAGCAATAACATCTGCCTGGCAGCCGCACCTGCTGTGCGCAATACAGGCCAAGCTCTTCGAATAGATTGACTCCCTCCTGTGAATTGCCGTTCAAAACGTTCTGGAAAAAAATCGGCCTGCTCGACTTGCACCTGTTCCCAATTGACATCCAATTCCTCCGCTAAAATCATGGGTAATGAGGTTTTTACGTTTTGGCCAAACTCCGGATTGGGATTAAAGAGCGTAACTTTTCCATCGGGATGAATTTTGATGTAACTATTTAGTGAGAAGGGTTCACCTGCTGTAGTTTCTGTTGGGAGATGAGCGGCCAATGCTGTGGCGCCTGGCCAATGAAACTGCAAAATCATTCCTCCTCCAGCCAATAAAGCTGCTTTTAAAAAAGATCTTCTATCGATAGTATTTTCGTCTGCTTTCATTGTTCGTTCTTTCAAAAAACTGTCTATAAAACATTACTTTGTCGGCGCATAAGCACCATTGGTTAACCAAGTGATCCATGCTTTCTTAAAGTCAGCATGACTGATAGGCGGCAATGTCCTGCCTTCACCTGGAGTCCAGGCCCATTTGACCAGACCATCATCAGCATGAGCGATCAAGGTCTTTAGATCTTTGTTTCCATTTTGTTTGGGATCCACGATTTGTCTGGCCAGTTCATGCGCACTGCGTCCTTGGAACACCATCTTCATATTTGTTGGTGGTAGATGCCATTCGGGACTACCCGGGGGTGTTTTTAGACCAGCTGTATTTTCGGTTTGATGACAATTCGTGCATTTCATGGCAAGGATGCCTTTACCATCGGTCCCACGTTTTGGAAACATGGCATGGAGTCTGTTGTCGTCCCCCTGCAATGGAATGTCACCTTTAGGATGGCAGTTCATACAGCGAGGACTCTGCAATACCGCATAGACCTTTTTAAAGGCATTGACAGATGTTAAGCTATCTTTTTTTGAGCTGACTGGCGCATTAAAAGCTGTTGTTTGGTTGGTATCCTCTGAAAAAGCGGAAACGAGTCCCATTAAAAGCAGTGCAATAACAGTTAAGGTTATTGGCATTCTACGGCCTTTTTTGGTGTTTTTTTCTTTATATAATTCCATAGAATCCTTATTTTTAACCGTTTTGTTTTTGTAATTCAGCGGCATGATGGATTGCCTTGCGGATGCGGGAATACGTGCCACATCGACAGATATTTCCTGTCATGGCGTCGTCGATATCCTGATCTGTCGGATTTGGACGCTCACGTAACAATACCGCCGCAGACATAATCTGTCCAGCATGGCAATAGCCGCATTGGGGCACATCGACATCTTTCCATGCTATTTGTAAAGGATGGTCACCATGCTCGGATAACCCTTCTATTGTAGTTACATCTTTACCTATGGCACGTTTCAATTTTGTTACGCAAGAGCGCACAGCTTCACCATCTAGGTGGACGACACAAGCCCCGCATTGTGCAACTCCACATCCATATTTTGTTCCTGTTAGACCTATGTGATCCCGCAGAAACCACAATAATGGTGTCTCATTGTCTATGTCGACAGTATATTCCTTTTTATTGATTCGAATTAAATTCATAATGGTTTATTCTATTTATATAAAACATCACCTGATGGATGATGTTTTATCGAGCTCAACTTTAAGTGGATTTTTCTTAAAAATAAGTATTTGATTGATATGAAAAGAAGATTCTTGCGCAAATCCGTAATTAGGGTAACAAATTCCGTAATTGGGGTATTAAATATGGAAGACATTGAGATTCAAAGGATATTTAGTATTGTTAGATCACAAAACTATCTTATATCGCGATGGAGCTTTTGTATCCATTTTTAAAATGTGTAACTTCAACAAAACGCTATTGTATTAATTGCTATCACAATGATTCCTGATATAAATAGATTTCCGAAATTAAATGGTGTGGTGCTCATTGGCGGTAGAAGTCAACGTATGGGGAGTCCAAAAGAAAAGATCCGTTGGCATGGCAAGGAACAACGCTTTTATTTAGCTGACCTGCTACAGAACTACTGCGAAAGCGTATATATTTCTTGTCGTCCGGAACAGGTTAATGAGGTAACCGCCAACGAAGAGAATACGTCCAGCTATGCATGCCTTTCCGATCGTTATGTGGATATTGGCCCTATGGGCGGTATATTGACGGCTCTCGAATTTCAGCCAGAGCGTGCTTGGCTTGTCACGGCTTGTGATTTACCCATGCTGGGACCAGAAGCGATCAATCATTTAATTCAAAAACGCGATCCACGAAAGATAGCCACAGCATTTGCAAGCCCAGGGAACAATTTTCCCGAACCATTGTTTGCTATTTGGGAACCCCATAGTCTGTCTATTCTTCAGCAGATGTTTGTACAAAATAAATTATCTCCACGTCATGTTTTGGTACAACATCATGCCCTATGCATCCAAGCACCAGATGGACAGACGCTTACGAATGTAAATACGCCGACCGAAGCCACCTTGGCAAAATCAATGATTACCGGCAAAGGTCAAGGCCGCTGAAGTGCTCCATTGTAAAGCATGGCATCCACCTTCTTGTACACTTCGGGATCATGCCTTTTTATTTTAATTTTCACATATTTAGACGCGGGCATATTGCTTTCCTTTACGACATTATTAACCGAAACAAGTACATTGGTTTCCGGAAAATAAGTGACTGTATTTTTTTCAGGAATAGAATAAGCTACAATTAAAAATAAAGGTGCAATTCGTTCTATTCCATCATCGTAATTAAAAAGATCCACGCTGTCTCCAGCTTTAAAACCTGCTTTGTCAATATCTTTCTGATTCATAAATATGACACGACGCTCATTTTTTATACCCCGATAGCGATCATCAAGTCCATAGATGGTGGTATTGAATTGATCATGAGTACGCGTTGTTGCCATCATATATTCATCCGCATCTAAATGGTTATCCGGTATCTCGGTCAATGTGAAAGGCGCTTTTCCTCCAAGTTGTTGCGCAAAAGATTGCCTATCACGAGCTGCATTTGGTAGATAGAAACCATCTCTTTGACGAACTCTTACATTGTAATTTTCAAAACCGGGAATGCATTGCTCAATTGCATCTCGCACCGCATCGTAACTGTCGTGATAGCGCTTCCAATTGACTACCGATTTGTCTTTTAGCGTTGCTATTGCCATTCGGCAAACGATCTGCGTTTCGTTGATTAGATTCTTGGAAACGGCATCCAGTACACCTTTAGAAGACTGTACGACACCCATCGAGTTTTCCGTACTCACAATTTGCACTTCGCCATCGACAATATCCTTATCACTGCGTCCATAAGTGGGCAGAATAAGCGCCTCTTTGCCATGGATGAGATGGCTGCGGTTTAGCTTTGTGGATACAGATACCAATAGATTCAGCTTGCGCAGCGCATTTGCTGTAAAAGTTGTATCAGGCGTCGCCGACAGAAAATTTCCTCCCATGCAAAACAGGAATTTAATTTTTTCAGCATGCATAGCTTTAATTGTGTGAACCACATCACACCCATGTTCACGAGGCGGATTAAACCCAAAATACTGCTGAAGACGATCCAACTGCTCGCTTGTAGGTTTCTCATCAATAAGCATTGTGCGGTTTCCTTGAACATTGCTGTGACCTCGGACTGGACACACACCTCCTCCCTTTATACCAATACTTCCTTTCATCAGCAGGATATTGAGGATTTCGCGGATCATATCCACGCCATTGGGTTGTTGTGTCAATCCCATTCCCCAACAAAAAATAATTTTATTCTTCGAAGCGAGAAGCGCTGCTGCTTTTTGGATTTCTGTAATTTCTATCCCGCTAACATGACTCAGATGCTCAAGATTATATCCGGGTGCATCGAATTGCTTCACAAAATCAATATATCCGGTTGTCTTTTTGTCAATAAAATCGCGATGAACGATCTTTCCGGGATTTTTGGTTTCAAGGTCCAATAAGATAAGTTCCAATGCTTTTAAGAGTGCCATATCACCGTTAATCTTCACGGGAAGATAAAGATCGGCCAAACTCACTCCTTTTCCTATGATCCCGTTGATTTGCTGCGGATTGTGAAATCCCATTAATCCAGCCTCCGGTAAAGGATTTATAGCGATTATTTTGGCGCCATTTCTTTTGGCTTTCTCCAGTGCACTCATCATACGGGGAGCATTTGTCCCTGGGTTGTGACCGATGATGACAATCAATTCACTTTCATAAAAATCGTCAAGTTTGACTGTTCCCTTTCCGATTCCAATCGTGGAACGAAGAGCCGAACCAGACGTTTCATGGCACATGTTGGAGCAGTCGGGCATATTGTTAGTGCCAAATTCCTTTGCAAATAATTGATAGACAAAGGATGCTTCATTTGAAGTACGGCCTGAAGTATAAAAAGCCGCCTCATGAGGCGATTTTAAAGCATTGAGCTGCTCAGCGATTTTTTCGAAAGCTCCCTCCCAGCTGATTGGTTCATAATGTGTTCCACCTGGACGCAAATACATAGGGTCGGTTAAACGGCCCATTTTGCCAATTTCATAGTCACTAAGCTGCGATAGATCATATACTGAATTTTTCTCAAAGAACGCTGGCGTGACCCTTTTTGTTGTAGCTTCTTCCGCCAGTGCTTTTGCTCCATTTTCACAATACTCCCCCACAGGAGATCGCTCATCATCAGGATCGGGCCAAGCGCAACTAGGGCAATCAAAACCACCGACTTGATTCATTTTAAATAGCGCCTTGGTACCTCTAATAAGCGTTTTCTCTTCAATAAGATCTGCAAAAGCCGCCAGTACAGCCGGAATGCCGGCCGCCGACTTTTCAACTGGCGTTAACTTCAGATCTAAGAGCTTATAGGGGTTTTCTGCTTTTGGTTCCCCCTGGATTGATTGCTCCAATTTTTGCTTGTTGTTCTCTTCCATAACCAGTAGATTTTTGGGACAGTTCAAACGGATGTTTTATACACTTAGCATTTGAGATTTGGATTCGGAAAATTGTCACTTTGATCCTCCATAGTGTTATCGATACAAGCAAAATCCTTTTCGACGAGAATTTTAACCGGTCCTGACTGGCCTTCAAAACCTATTCTTTCTGTCTCCACCAATTCCTTTATCATATTGGCAGATAGTTCAGTAATGATTTCATTCTCAATAAAAGAAGTCACAAGTTCTTCTGTACCCGTTTGCAGAATACGATATACAAGGGGTTGGTTGATAAATTCAGTGCGACAAGCAACTTCACCCGTGTCGCCCAATTTATCGATTTCGGACATGGTCAATCGTAGTCTAACGGAATTATCTCTAATTCTTATTTTCATCTTTATATGTTTTGGTCAAATTCTGATCAATGGCTCATCAGACCATTGATTATAATATGTTTTGCCTGATGATATATATTGCACCTTTGGTCACGTACAAAGCCTAATAAGGTGATGTCAAATTCCTTCGCCAGTTCAACGGCCAGGCTCGAAGGAGCACCAATTGCCGCAATAACCTGTATTCCGGCCATCGCCGCCTTTTGTATAAGTTCAAAACTTGCCCTTCCGCTTAACACCAAGATCTGTTTTTGCAACGGTAACACTTGATCCGACAGCGCATAACCGATGAGCTTATCCAGTGCGTTATGCCGACCCACGTCCTCCCGCAACGCGATAAGTTCTCCCTGTAGATCAAACAACCCTGCGGCATGTATTCCGCCCGTTGCCGAAAAATTGCCCTGTGCGGCACGAAGCTGATCGGGTATACGGTATATGACTTCTAGTTCTAATATGCTTTCCTTTGGTGAAAATTCTTTAAATATGCTAACCGTTTTGATGGCCGCAATGGAGCCCTTTCCACAAACACCACAACTCGAAGTCGTGTAAAAATTGCGATCTAAGGCTATTGTTTTCGGGACCACCCCCTCGGCCAGTCTCACAACAATGATATTATCAGAATTTCTTGTGCAAACGGCATCCAAACGGTCCACAGTTTCGATTTGGCTGATAGTGGAAATTAACCCTTCGGTAAATAGAAATCCTATAGCGAGTTCTGTGTCATTGCCTGGAGTACGCATCGTGACTGAAATATTTTTATATTCAATTATCCCGTCGACAGTTGTCGCTATTCTAATTTCTAGGGGCTCCTCCACTGAAACACTATCTATAGCGTAAACTGCAGCGCCTTCCGTGACTTTGACGAGTTGAATTTGTTTTAAGGCCGTATCGAGTAGCGCATTGGATTCCATAGTTGCTGGTTCGTGTTATTTAAAGATACTAAAATTTATTGTCTCAAGCTTCTTTATAGCTCCAAATAATTGACAACAACAGTAGTTAAAGAAAGGGAAAAAAAAGTCTCAAAAAGCATCTTGAAGGCTTTCGCTAACAAGGCTTTTTGCTAACAATCCAAATAGAAATTTATTTTGGAAATAGTAGGCTTAATTCATGATAGTATCGTAATTAAAAAAGCTGTGTGAATGAACCTATTGATATATACCTTTGAGTAAAATTTAGATCAGTTAGTAGTAATCAGGGTGTCCAAATGAACAGGAACACCCTTTTTTTGATTAAATGCTTAAATCAATGGGCAATGTATAAATCCGTTTTCCAGTTGCTGCATAGATGGCATTACAGAGCGCCGGGGTAAACGGTGGTACAGGTGGCTCGCCAATTCCTGTTGGCTTAGCTTCACTATCGATAATATGCACATGGATCTGTTTGGGCGAATCAGGCATTCGAATGATCTGATAGCCGTCAAAATTTCCTTGTTCTACCTGCCCATTTTTAACCGTAATCGTACTTTTTAGCGCTAAACTAGCTGAAAATTGCGCACCGCCTTCAAATTGTGATTTGATTCGATCTATATTGACAGCTAGGCCACAATCCAGGGCATAATAGACATTTGGAATGCTAATTTTTTTATTCTGGTCTACATTGACCTCTACCACACAGGCGACATAGGTCAAAAAGCTTTTATGGGCAGCAAATCCTAATGCACTGCCTGCCGGCATGGATTTACCCCAGCCGGATTCTTTGGCGACCCGTTTGATGACATGCTTCATGCGCGCCGTATCCCAAGGGTAATCTTCGATCTTTTCACCATAGTTTGGATAGGTTGTCTTGATCAGTTCTTGCTCGAAAGTGATATGGCGATCTTCTCCGAGCAGTTCCAAGGCATTGGCAACAGCATCAAGACCTCTGGCTTCAGCAATTTCGTCAAGCATTGTTGCCGACGCAAATACCTGCGGAATATTGCGTACCGATCTTAACCAGCCAATTCGTAAATGAGCTTTCGCATCATGTGTGGCAATATTGATCGCGGGCACATTGTATGGAAAGTCCGAGGCGCCCAACATCAGTTCCCCATCACTAGGTTGTACCACGGATAGATCCTCTGTTGCCGAGATCGATGGGTTAGCAATATGGTGGGCCCAACCGCTCAACTTATTTTGATGGTCAATGGTAGCGACAATACGCTGTACACTTAGGGCATGGTAATAATCGTGTCGAATGTCATCTTCACGTGTCCACTGCACCTTGATTGGTAGGCCAGACTCTTTCGCCAAAATTGCGGCTTCGACGATGAAGTCAGGTTTTGATTTCCGGCCAAATCCTCCACCCAATAAAGTTACATTCATTTTGACCTTTTCCACCGGCATACCGAGTTCGGTAGCTACGGCATCCCTTGCTCCTTGCGGATTTTGGGTACAGGCCCATACTTCACAACTTCCATTTTTTACGATAGCCAAAGCACAGGGCGGCTCAATGGTTGCATGTGCCAAATAAGGAGCGATATAGGTATGTTCAATGATCTTTTTCGCATTCGCTCTAGCGGCGTTGAAATCGCCGCGCTTACGGCGTAGCGTTCCTTCTTCGGCCACTACCTGCTTAAGTTCTTCGATTTGTTGGGCAGAATCATAACCCGCATTAGGTCCCAATTCCCATTCAACCTCCAGTAGTTCACGGGCCTTGATGGCGGCCCAGGTGTTATCGGCGATGACGGCTACGCCGCTTAAAGGTTTAGATAAGGTTGCTGGCAAGCCAGCCCCTTTGATCGTAACCACCTTGAGTACGCCCGGAATAGCCAATGCTTTGCTATCATTAACGGATTTTACCTGTCCGCCAACTACCGGACAGCGTTTAATGACTGCAATTTTCATCCCTTCAGCGACCGCATCAATCCCAAACACGGCTTTTCCAGTCACAATATTGTGAAGATCAATGATTGGCGTCTCCTTACCGATCATATTGAACTTTTGTTTGTCCTTGAGTTTGATTTCGCTGGCGTTCGGAATAGGAAGTGTTTTCGCGGTATCCACGAGATCCCCAAAATCTTTTGTCTTACTGGATTCACGTCGAATGACCTGCCCATTTTTGGTGTCCAATTCCTCTACACTGACCTGCCATTCTTTGGCTGCTGCACGCAGGAGAAGGAGCCGTGCAATGGCGCCGGCCTCACGCATTGGTTTATAGAACATCCGAACTGAAAATGAACCATCCGTGTTTTGGTTACCGTATTTTTTTTCATCTCCCTCGGCCTGTACAATTTCTACTTTACTCCAGTCTGCGCCCATCTCGTCGGCAACAATAAGCGGCAACGAGGTACGGATCCCCTGTCCCATCTCTGAACGGTGTGCGACAATGGTGACTTTGCCATCTGAGGCAATCGTCAAATATACATTGGGCACTATTGTTGCAATCTTTTTGCCTTTATTGTCGCAGCTAAAAAAACTCACGCCGAGGATCAGTCCTCCACTAAGTAAGCCGCTAGCTTTTAAAAAGTCCCGCCTAGAAACAGCAAAAATCTCCGAACTGACTTTTTCAGTTTTTCTTTTTTGAAAAGGAGCTAATATTTTCATCTCATCTTTTTTAGTTGATAAATACCTAACCGTTTGTAACTGGCGTTCCGGCTGCTTCTAAAATGGCTGCTTTAATTCTGTTATACGTGCCACAGCGACAGAGATTGCCCTGCATCGCTTGTTCGATTTCCTGGACCGAAGGCTTGGCATTTTTCTTCAATAGGGCTGCCGCATTCATGATCTGTCCTGTCTGGCAATAACCACACTGTGGCACCACATACTTCTCCCATGCCTCCTGAATGGGATGATCTCCCTCTTCCGATAACCCCTCTATCGTTGTGATCTTACCTTCGCCAATCGCCGAGACCGGAAACGAACAGGATCGGATTGCATTATCATTGAGATGCACGGTGCAGGCACCGCATAAAGCTTTTCCACAACCAAACTTGGTTCCTTTAAGACCAATGATATCACGGAGTACCCACAGCAAGGGCATATCTTCAAGCACATCAATATCGTACTTATTGCCGTTTACCAGAATTGAATATTTTGCCATAATCGTTGTTTTCTTGTTTTTGTAAGCTTTTATTGCTCGGTATAAATGGTATTTCGATTTGTTATAAAGTAGCGTTTATTTTTTACTTGTGGATTAGCTTTCAGTTTATTCGGTGCTGTAAAATCATAATTTAAATTAATCAATTAATTATACATTTTACAGATGTTTTTACCATTATTACAGTTTTCATGTTTTTTAACGTCTAAATCATTAAATTTGGTAAATGGCATTGTAATATAAAGCCATTTATTTTAATCATTATATCCGCGTTCAACCGTCTTGCCCATTTTTGCATGAAAGAAATTAAAGACATTGTTAAAGCTGCAGAGATAGCCAGTACCGAAAACCAAGCAATGGTATTAGCCACCGTGGTGAAGGTTGAAGGCTCATCTTATCGAAGACCCGGTGCCCGGATGCTGGTAACTCAAGATGGGCAGATGACAGGAGCAATTAGCGGCGGTTGCTTGGAAGGAGATGCCTTAAAAAAAGCCATTTTGGCCATTCATCAACGAAAAAATAGACTTGTCAGTTATGATACAAATACCGATGAGGGTTCGGCAATCGGCTTGCAGCTTGGTTGCAGTGGAATTGTCCATATTCTTTTTGAATATGTGGATCTTGAGCGCAGAGATCACCCAATTGCGTTGTTACGACGCTTGCTCCAACAGCGCGAAGAGGCGTTGCTGATAACCAGCTTTTCTACAGACAAACAGCGCGAACAGATAGGAACTCGTTTACTTATTGCAGATTCGGAGAAAAAGACCTCCGCTTTAGAATCCCAATTGCAAATTCTTGAAGAGCATATCAATATAGCTAAGACTAAGCGACAATCTGTCCTAGCCCTGATTGAGGAGGAAGGGCAGCGAAATGAAGTTCTTATTGAATACCTTGCTCCTACGGTGCACTTAGTTGTTGTCGGAGCAGGCAATGACGCGCAGCCTGTAGTGGAGATGGCACATCTACTCGGTTGGGAAATAACAGTGGTCGATGGACGTCCTAGTCATGTCAATGCCACGCGTTTTCCACAAGCCAGTCAGCTTATTGTAGCGCCAGCAACGGAGATTGTTACTAAAATAAGCATAGACCGCTGGACTGTTTTCGTGTTGATGACACATAATTATTCTTACGATCTCACAGTTCTCAAAGAGTTGATGCATTCAGCCACTATCTATATTGGTTCACTGGGGCCAAAGGCCAAGTTGCTTCGGATGTTTGATGATATCCATCAGGCTGGCATAACGATTACTGAAAGTCAAAAAGATAAAATTTACGGGCCCGTAGGGCTCGATATAGGAGCGGAAACCTCCGCAGAGATTGCCTTAGCAATCATCGCTGAAATCAAAGCAGTGTTGAGCGATAGACCAGGAGTTCCCTTGAAGTTCCTAACGACGAAAATACATGCCGAAAACCCAATAATAATTTAGATATCATGCTGACAGATACATTTGGACGTACACACAACTACCTTCGGATATCACTCACAGATAATTGCAATCTGCGCTGTTTTTATTGTATGCCCGAAGAAGAGTATAGCTTTACGCCCCATGGCAAATTGATGCAAGTGGACGAAATCGAGCAGCTAGCACGCTTATTTGTAGACCAAGGTGTTCGTAAAATACGTCTGACGGGGGGCGAACCGTTAGTGCGCAAGGATGCTGGAAATATTATAACGCAATTATCTAAACTTCCTATTGAACTCCACATGACCAGCAATGGAATCCGGATTGACGATATGTTACCTCAGATTGTGGACGCAAAATTCAAGAGTATCAATATCAGTCTGGACACTTTGCGACCAGAACGATTTTTCCAGATTACGAGAAGAGATTATTTTGACCGTGTGCGGGCCAATATTGACCTTTTGCTGCATCATGGAATCCAGACCAAAATTAATATGGTGGTAATGAAAGGAGTCAATGAAGATGAAATTTTGGATTTTGTAGCCTTGACCAAGCTAAATCCAATAGAAATCCGTTTTATTGAATTCATGCCTTTTAGTGGCAACAAATGGACCAGCAATCAAGTATATACAGAGGCCGATATGCTGGCTAATATCCGTAGGGTATATTCCGCCGAACCTCTTCCTGTAGGGCCAAATGATACAGCAAAAGCATTTTCAATTGCAGGGCACGCCGGGCGGTTTGCTATTATAAGTACAATGAGTGCTCCTTTTTGTGCGGGATGTAACCGGATACGTCTGACGGCAGACGGTAAACTTAAAAATTGCCTATTCTCTTCAAGTGAAACCGATTTGTTGACTGCTTTGCGAGCCGGCAGCGATATATTGCCTTTAATTCAGGCAAATATCAACGCCAAAGCAAAGGAATTGGGTGGACAATTAACAACAAATTTTAAACATATAGACACTGATTTTCTTAAAAATCGGAGTATGATAACCATTGGCGGATGACAAAGCAAACAGGTATAGTTATATTGGCGGCAGGCAATTCGTCGCGACTGGGCTTTCCTAAGCAACTGCTCGAATTTGAAGGAGAGAGTTTATTGAAACGTATCAGCAAGGAGGCTCTCGCAATCCCCCATGCCAACGTCGCTGTCGTGATCGGCGCTTACCCTGACCCTATCAACGCGGCTTTGAAGGAAAGTAATGTTCATGTGGTTATCAATCCACATTGGGCGACAGGAATGTCTACTTCCATTGTTTTTGGTTTAAGCGATTTACTAAAATATCAGCCCAATTTGGATCGTTGTATAATTAGTCTATGTGATCAACCTTTCGTTGATCGACATGTCTTTCAACAGCTTATCCATCTGGCTGATCGTACCGAAAAAGGTATTGTAGCCACCGGTTTTTCTGGTATATGGGGAGCACCGGTACTTTTTGACAGAAAATACTTTGAGCAACTGATGGAGCTGGAAGGACAACAGGGCGCGAGGAAAGTTGCCGAGCAATTTCCCGAAGATCGAGTCATAGTCAACCATGAGGCTGCAAAGTATGATATCGATACGCAAGAAGATTACTTCAATCTTCCCCATCAATTTATCAGTGTTCAGCAGGCCAAAGACATTATCCACCATTATCTACCGGCTCCAAAACAATTACGACTTGTACTGGAAGACGCCTTGGGCTACACTTTGGCGCAAACAGTTATTGCAGAGCAGTCGATCCCAGGTTTCCCGCAGTCATCAATGGATGGCTATGCTATTCGTTTTTGCGACAAAGATGAGGAGCTTTCAGTCGTAGACAGAATTCCAGCCGGTACTACGGTTGAAAAAAAAATGAAGCCTGGACAGGCTATGCGCATTTATACTGGAGCGCCCTTGCCTCGAGGTGCAGATACAGTCGTGATGCAGGAAAAAATAGATTTAAGCGAAGGGAATGTCATCCGCATACAGGATAAAGCCCTTCGTTTGGGAGACAATGTGCGTCTTCAAGGTTCCGAAGTGATGGCAGGAACTATTGCCATGCTACCTGGAACTACTTTGACCCCTGCTGCTATTGGCTATCTCGCCGGGATCGGATGTACCGATATCCTTGTAACCGCGCCACCGCGTATTCAGCTGATTCTTACAGGAGACGAACTGAAAGCTATTGGTACAACACTTGGCTATGGCGAAGTTTACGAGTCTAATTCCTATCAACTGAAAGCTGCATTGCGGCAGCTAGGTATTCTGCATGTCGAAAGTCAGCATGTAGTAGATGACAAGGACCAATTGAAAGTAGCCCTGGAAAATGCATTGACAGAATCAGATATCGTTCTTTTGGTGGGCGGTGTGAGTGTAGGCGACTACGATTACGTCGTTGATGTAGCGAAAGCCTGTGGTATTAAACAACGTTTTCACCGTATCCGTCAAAAGCCGGGCAAACCCCTCTTCTTTGGTACACAGCAGGAAAAACTGATCTTCGGACTACCCGGAAATCCATCTTCTGCCCTAACCTGTTTTTACCTGTACGTCGCTCCTGCATTAGAACGCATCATGCAGCTCCCCGAACGGAAACGTTCCATCCAAACTCATACAACACATGCTTATAGCAAAAAGCCAGGTCTAACTCATTTTCTTAAGGCGCGTTACGATGGACATGCTGTTGAACCTTTACATGCGCAGGAATCTTATCGTCTCCAATCTTTTGCGCAGGCCAATTGCCTTTTGATTCTCGAAGAGGACAGCAATGGCTGTGCTGCTGGTGACGAAGTTTTTATCCATCTTTTAACCTAAACGAACCATGCCGTTTGAGCTTTTTTATTTTTTTCTTTTTATTCTAGCTTTTCTTTATGCGTCTGTAGGGCATGGTGGTGCAAGCGGCTATTTAGCTCTAATGGCGCTCTACGGAATTGCGCCACAGGAAATGAAACCTACAGCCCTTGTTCTTAACCTTTTTGTTTCGTTAACATCTTTTATTCAGTATTACAGAGGCCATTATTTTAAAAGAAATTTATTTTTAATGGTTGCCATTGCTTCTGTTCCCCTGGCTTTTATAGGTGGTATGATTACTTTGGAAGACCATTTGTACAAACGGCTTTTGGGCCTGCTATTGCTTTTCCCGATTTTTCGGTTTTTCTTCTTCAAAAGCCCTTCGGAAGATGAGCTCAAACCTTACAACAGTTATGGTGCATTGGCAATTGGTGGGGCTGTCGGACTTCTATCAGGTATGATTGGTATTGGTGGTGGAATTATCCTGTCGCCATTTCTGATTTTACTTAAATGGACAGATCAAAAACAAACTGCAGCTATCAGTGCTGCATTTATTTTTGTAAATTCATTGTCAGGACTGGGCGGTATGCTCACAAAGGGTATCTCGTTCAATGTGCATATGTGGGGATATGTTGTTGTTGCTTTCCTTGGAGGGCTATTAGGAGCATATCTTGGATCAAAAAAATTAAATCAGGATGCTTTAAAATATGTACTCGCTACCGTGCTTTTGGTCGCAGCGTATAAATTATTGTTTACATCAGCTTAACCCGATGCGTGCGGCATTCTTTAAAAGATGAATTAATAATATGAAAGTTCAAGTAAAGACCTTTGGCTCCTTGACAGATATACTGGCAAAGGAGTTTTATATAACAGCAAACGATACAACGGAGTTAATGGCGACATTATCCAAGCAGCATGTTGAATTGGCACATCGTAGCGTATTGATCGCCGTGAACAATACCATTGTTAAGAAATCGGTGATATTTCAGGAAAACGATATTGTTGCCTTAATGCCACCCTATTCAGGAGGATAAGCAATGCAGAATGAACGGTATTCGAGGCATTATGCCCTCCCTGGTTTTGGTGAGTCGGGCCAACAAAAGCTGCAAGAAGCACGGGTGCTTGTCATTGGTGCAGGCGGCCTTGGCTGCCCTGTGCTCCAATATTTGGCAGCCGCGGGAGTCGGGATTCTTGGTATCATCGATCATGATTGTGTCGATCTGAGCAATCTACATCGCCAAGTACTATATGAAACAAAAGACATCGGTCAAGAGAAGGCTAAGGTAGCTGCAGATAAACTTAGAAGGCAGAATCCCGATATTGAGATCCGGTATTGGGTAAAACAATTGCATTCTGGCAATGTCGCCGATTTGATTGGTTCTTACGACCTGATTATGGATTGTACGGATAATTTTGCTGCACGATACCTACTTTGCGATGCCTGCCGTTTATTGGATATACCACTGATTTTTGCGGCGATCTACCAATATGAAGGACAAGTAGCCGTATTCAATGTGGCCGACAAGGATGGCGTAAAGACAGACTATCGTCATTTATTCCCCACACCTCCCGACCCATTGGAAGCACCGGACTGTAATCTTGCAGGCGTCTTGGGTGTATTGCCGGGTATGATCGGCATGCTGCAGGCGACTGAAGCCATCAAATTGTTGACCGGTATTGGTGCTGTCTTGATTAACAAGTTAATGACGATCAATATGCTGGATAATAGTAATTATACCTTTGATATTCCTAAACACCCTCCTAAAACTACTTTTTACCCACAGACTTTAGCTGAACTTCGCACATTCGATTATAACCTTTACTGCGCTGGAGAATACACAGCCATACAAGCAATAGATGCAGCAGAATTTTTAGCGATTGGGGCTTCCAGTGATTGCGTGCTTGTAGACGTAAGGAATCTGAACGAACTCCCACGGATCTCGTTGCCACACTTGTCCATTCCCCTTATTGCATTACCAGCACAAATCAAAAACATAGTCGGTAAACGCGTTATTTTTATCTGTCAGAGCGGAAAACGGAGTTTGATCGCAGCCCAGTATTTTCAGAAACAGGCAGATGTGGGACAACAAATCTTTCATTTGGACGGCGGTATGATCGCCTTAGAAAACTATTTAAATGACTAAACAAAAAAACGAAATATTTTTTCAGGGCCCCATTCCGGCTACTTTGATTGCTGAAGCCATTGCAAAACATCATCGCAAATCCGAAATCGGCGCACATAGCATCTTTCTTGGACAGATTAGAGCAGATCAAATCGATGGCAAGACTGTAAAATCTATCGATTATACGGCAAATCGAGAACTAGCGTTGCTTAAAATGGCCGAAATTCGCGAAGCAGTATTTGATAAGTATCCATTAGCATGCGCGCATGTTTACCACAGTGAGGGTGAGGTACGAGTTGGCGAAATTTGCTTCTTTGTGTTCACTTCTTCGGGGCATAGGCGTGCGGCAATGGATGCCTGCGACGAACTTGTTGAACGCATAAAAAAAGAAATGCCCATTTGGGGAAAAGAATTATTTGAAGACGATACGCATCAATGGAAAATTAATAGATAATATGGTTGATATAACACATAAAAGTGCGACTTTAAGGAAAGCAATTGCACAAGCTACAGTACTTGTTTCTTCTGAAAACACCATTGAGCTCATTGAGACGCGACAGGTTCCAAAAGGCGATATATTTGAATTTGCACGTGCTTCTGCATTACTCGCAATTAAAAAAACTGGCGATATGATTCCAGATTGTCATCCGTTGCCAGTAGAATATGCTGCTATCCGGTATAAGGTGTCGGGCCTGCAAATTCATATTGAGACTGAAGTACATACGATCTATAAAACCGGTGTGGAGGTTGAAGCTATGCACGGCGCTTCAGTTGCGGCACTTGTCATTTATGATATGCTCAAACCTGTAGACAAGAAAGTGGAGATTGGTGGTATCCGATTGCTTGAGAAACGCGGCGGCAAGAGCAATGAATCTCTACCTTGGGTAGCGGCGCTTAAAGCCGCCGTGGTTGTGTGTAGTGATTCGGTTGCTCGGGGCGATAAAGAAGATATCTCGGGCCGGCTTCTGTACGATCTTCTGGAGCAACAAGGCTTGCGCGATATTACCTATGTAGTTATTGCAGACGAAACGAGTGCGGTACAAGAGCGTTTGGAACACTGTAGACAAGCGGGCATAGACCTTTTGGTTTTCACGGGAGGTACAGGGCTTTCAGATAGAGATATTACACCAGATGCGGTGGCGCCCTATATCACCAAAAATATTCCCGGCATTATGGAGACGGCAAGACAATACGGACAGCAGCGTGTTAAAACAGCGATGTTATCCCGAGGTGTTTCAGGATTTGTCGATCGCATGTTGGTGATTACCTTGCCTGGATCGCCCAATGGTGTGCGCGAAAGTATCGGCGCGTTATTTCCACAGGTGTTCCATGTATTTCAAGTAAGGGAAAACCTCGGACATTAAGCCCTCAATTTTTCGACAAGTTGTTTGACCTTCATAATAGTCTGGCTGATTTCCACTTCACGCGTAAATCGGCCTAGACTAAATCGAATGGACGACAAGGCCTCCATATCCGACAGCCCCATCGCTTTGAGCACATGTGAGGGGCGTGAGGTCACTGCAGAACAAGCCGAACCACTGGACACCGAAATCGTGCCCAATCGAGTAATCAGCTGTTCCGACAACACAGTGCTAAAGCAGATATTTGTCGTATTGAATAGTCTATTTGTCTTACTTCCATTTAGAAATGTGTCGCCTATGGCCAACAATTCACTTTCTAGATAATCCCGGAGTTGTATTATTCGGGCTTGATCTTTATCTAAATCTTCTAAAGCAATCCGCAAAGCCGTGGCCATCCCGATGATCCCGGTGGTATTGACCGTTCCACTTCGCCAGCCTTGTTGTTGACCACCTCCGTGAATGAGTGGAGTTAAGAACTTTTTCGCTCCGTCGGCCATATAAAGTCCCCCTACCCCTTTTGGACCATAAAACTTGTGCGCTGAGAAAACCATAAAATCCACAGCAAGATCGCGAAGATTTATATCTATTTTTCCAAGGGCCTGAGTCGCATCACATAAGACAAGTGCATGGTGTTGATGGACTATTTCAGTGATCTGTCTTATCGGCAGGATAACGCCCGTTTCATTATTTGCCAGCATAGCACAAACCAATGCCGTGTCTTCACGGATGGTCTCTACAAGCGATTCCAGATTCACCATACCTTGATGATCGACCTTCAAATAGGAGATCTCAAAGCCCCATTGTTCCATAAAAGCGCAAGTCTCCAAAACGGCCTTATGTTCAGTCGAAATACTAATAATATGCTTTTTGTTAGAAAACTGGAGTCCTTTTAAGACCAAGTTTATCGCTTCGGTCGCCCCCGAAGTATAGATGATATTGTTGGACTGTGTACCCATCCCGATTGCAATACCCTCGCTAGCTTGTTCTACGGCGTCTTGCACTGTTAAGCTAAATAGGTGCGAGCCACTTGGATTAGCGTAGTTTGCGGAAAAATATGGAAGCATTTCATTCAACACACGATCGTCTATTGGAGTTGTCGAATTGTAGTCGAGATAGATGAAGTTTTGGTGTATGCTGTCCATGCAATTGTTTCTTAAATAGTATATAATTCACCTATTCATCGTACTAAAATAAGCATATGGTAAAGGAAAACCAACTTAATACAAATGTAGTTAATAATATTGGTTCACTACAAGATAGTCAACTGATAACATAAGACCGATGCTTTGTACACTAATTAAAGCGCCAAGAGATAGAAACGATTATCTATAAAGTCAAATAGGATGCTTACCGCATCTGTCATAAAAAAATGCCGAGAAATGAAGACAGCCTGGCGTTTTGAAGCTGCTTGCTTTAGTGAGGGATGATAATAAAACCGTCGATGGTTTAAACTAAATCTGATAATTTGTTTCGAAATTAAAAGTCCGAGCTGTTAGTGTACCCAATCAAAATTGCTTATTGACATACCTGTTGATATAAGCTCAAGTATATCAATAAGCTTTTTGGAATTTAGTATATTATTGTGCTAAAAATGCCAGTGCTTTTGTTAAAAATGCTTCATGATTTTGATAAAAAGCTGCGTGACCAGAATCTGAAAATTCAACAAGTTCAGCGTTTTCTAAATTCTGCTGCATATGATATGCATTTTGAACAGAAATTGGAAGATCCTTATCGCCATGTACGATTAAAACAGGCTTTTTAATAGCTTTAATTTCTTCAAGTGCAGTGGCATCAGGTTGCGCCCAAGCTAAAACGGCAGTAAACTGAGCTGTTGAAGTAGCATCACTAAGTGCCGGATCCCGATCAACGGTACGTAGTTGTACGCGGGCAAAAGATGCTTTTCCTGCCGCAATGCTGGCTTGTGATTCAGTAAATCCGAATTTTAAGTAAGATTCTTCAGGACTAAGCCCCGCAGTTCCCGCTACAATATTTGGCAGATTTGCAAGACCGATAGCTCCTTTAGGCCCACTATCAGCTAAAATAATCTTATTAATTATCGAAGGTTCTGTCAATACAATTCTTTGGGCAACAAATCCTCCCATTGAGAATCCCATGATATTGACGGTTCCAAGCTTCATTGCTTTGATAAAATCAATCGCGTCATTAGCCATTGCTTGGATTGTATTTGGTGTTGTCCCTTTAGAGGAAGCTACTCCCTTGTTATCAAAAATGATTATTTTATACTGCGCTGCAAGTCCATTGGTCACCGCAGGATCCCAGTCGTCCATAGACCCTCCCGTTCCCGGCAATAATACCAGAGGAGTACCGCCTTCCTTACCCCAGCTGCGATAGGCGAAGTCTACTCCTTTTACACGTATAAAGTTAGTTTTTGCGTTGTTATGGTTTACCGCCGTTGACTCTTGTTCGGTTGGAAATTTGTCTTTGTCGCTACATGCAATTGATACTGCAGAAAAAAGGGATAGGCAGACAGCGCTTACGATCGTAAATTTGCTAATTGTTTTCATTATCTTCTTATTTAGTTCTGATTATGAAGCAAACTTAAATCAAACAACCAGACTAAATACGGGCAAAAGAGGTGAACCAGACAAATTAGTAGATGAATTGGACATTCCAGCTATTAAAGCCAATTACAGACAAAATCATTATTTCCTTGCAGATTTATCATACAGTAATGTTTTATTTATTTTCGGTTCTTCAGCACCCTGTACCCTTTTTCTCAAATATAAGCGGCGAGTGCGGACACCTTATTTAGTTGACATTTATTTTTTTTGCTGCCCCGGATATCCTGTTGTATAACGCTCTCCCACAATTTCAACTTTTGCGAGATCATTTGATAACTTTTTTATTTCTTCCGAACCAAACTGATAATCTGCCGACCACATATTTTCCTGTAAGTGTGCTAATTTAGTGGTACCAGGAACTGGAACAATAAACGGCTTATTTGCCAATAACCAAGCTAAAGCAACCTGTGCCACGGTCAAACCTCTATGATCCCCAAATTCTTTGAGAATATCAATGATCGGCCAATTTGCAATAATGTTTTCAGGCTTATAGCGTGGCAATGAGGTTCTGTTATCATTAGCAGCGTTATATTTTGTTCGCTCATTAATATATCCCGAAATTAGTCCTCGACTTAGTGGACTATAGGGAACAAATCCTATCCCCAGTTCTTCACATAAATCTAATACAGCATTTTCTGGATTACGGGTCATCACTGAATATTCACTTTGTATCGCCGTGACAGGCTGAACTGCGTGTGCTTTACGAATAGCATTCAAGCCATCAGCACTCGTATTAAAATCCCGTTCGCTCATTCCGAAATGTTTCACCTTTCCTTCGGCAATGAGATCTTTTACCGTCCCTGCCACATCCTCAATGGGAATTTTGGGATCAATACGATGCTGATAAAGAAGGTCAATATAATCAGTCCGTAGATTTTTTAGTGAGTTTTCTACAACCTGCCTTATCCGTTTAGGGCTGCTGTCAAGACCAATTTCTGGTTTTCCGTCTATAAAGCCAAATTTTGTACAGAGTACAATATCTTTACGTATAGGCTGAAGCCCCTCTCCCACCAGCTTTTCATTTAAAACCGGGCCATATGCTTCCGCGGTATCAAAAAGGTTAACACCTAAGTCAGCCGCCTTGCGCATTAAGTTAATCATCGCATTTTTATCAGGGATAAAGCTTCGGTGATAACTCATGCCCATACAGCCTAATCCAAGCGAGGAAACTTCAATACGATGAGCACCAGCTCCTAAAACTCTTGTTTTATTTTTCGTCGGTTCTTCATTGTCTTTGCTCGTTTTGGTTATATTGTTTGCATTAGCAAAGCTCCCAATTGCTGATGATGCAAGTAGCGCCACTCCCGATAGTACGCCTGTTTTAAGGAAATTTCTACGATTGTTATTTTCTATGCCTTTCATTATTTCAAAGATTCATATTACCCTGTTTACCAAATTTCGGAATATCAGTTTACGTTGTTCGTATCTTAATGATAAAATATAAGAATTACCTATAGCAGTATCATCTTGCAAATCGATCAATAATTGTCCACCCAAATGAGAAGCTGTATTGATCGGCGCTAGTATTTTAGCAAATCAACGTGGTGATTCTGTCTAACATTTTCATTTTTACTATTTCTATAAACCTGTAGTTTTCTCAATTGCTTCAGTGTATCTACCACCTGCAACTTTCAATTTATCTGCCTCGGAAGTGATTGTAGAAATCTCATCAGCAGATAGACTGACCGATACAGCGCCAATATTTTCTTCTAAACGGTGGATTTTTGTAGTACCCGGAATAGGCGTAATCCAGGGCTTTTGCGCTAGAAGCCAAGCTAGTGCAATCTGAGCAGGTGTAGCTTCTTTCTCAGCTGCAAATCTCTTTAACAGATTAACAAATGCAAGGTTCTGCTCTCTTACCTCAGCAGCAAAACGTGGTGAGTTCTGACGGAAATCGTTGGCCGCAACCGCTGTCGTTTCATCAAAAGCACCTGTCAGGAATCCTTTGCCTAATGGGCTATAAGGTACAAGCCCAATATTTAATTCCTCCAACAATGGAATGATTTCGTGCTCAGGTTTACGGAACCAAAGTGAGTATTCATTTTGCAAAGCTGAAACGGGATGTACAGCATGTGCTCTGCGGATAGTCTCGGCTCCCGGCTCAGATAATCCAAAATACTTGACTTTTCCTTCCTGAATAAGCTCTTTTACAGTACCGGCCACTTCTTCGATCGGTACATTGGGATCTACCCGATGTTGATACAACAAGTCGATATAATCAGTATCCAATCTCTTTAAACTTCCCTCAACGGCTTTTCGAATTTGTGCAGGCGTACTGTTGGTCCCAGCCATTTTGCCCTCCTCGATATTAAAACCGAATTTAGTTGCAATGATCACTCGTTCCCGCAACGGTTTCAGAGCCTGGCCTACAATTTCCTCATTGGTATAAGGTCCATAAACTTCCGCGGTATCAAAAAATGTTATTCCATTTTCTACAGCTTTGTGAAGAAGCTTCGTTGATTCCTCGGCAGAAATATGGTGTCCGTAGGAGAAATTCAATCCCATACATCCAAAACCCAGAGCTGAAACTTCTAAGCCCTGATTTCCTAATTTTCTTGTTTGCATTGTATTCAAATTTTATAATACAAATTTCAATAAAGAATTTCAAGGGAGCATTAACGTAATTACTGGATTAATTACCACTTTTACTGTTTTATAATTCTGACGATTTTAGTAACTTATCTAGATTACTTTTTTTCTTACCAAAATCACTGATGGAGTTAAACGAGCAATGGAACAATCCTCCGTTTAAGTAAATTTGTACTATAAGAATCCAAGAAATGGAAATCAAGAAAATAAATACTGTTGGAGAATATAGTACTTTGCGAGCTGCAGAGACTTTGCATCCGTTGATCAACGTGTTGGATTACGAGAATCTCGCATTACTGAAACCAGCATCTTACAATTTCGGATTTTATTCCATCTTTTTAAAAGATACGAAATGTGGTGACTTACGATATGGAAAAGAACTTTACGATTATCAGGAAGAAAGCCTGGTCTTTGTAGCACCTGGACAGATTTTAACGGTTGAAAAATATTTATCAGGCGTACATCCAAAAGGGAAAGTACTGATCTTTCATCCAGATTTTCTAAAGGGAACTCTCCTAAGCAATATATTAAATGATTATAGTTTTTTCTCCTATGCTTCTAACGAAGCATTGCATATGTCCAAGAAAGAGAAAAATCTGATACTAAGTATGTTTGAAACCATTGAAGATGAATTGCATCAGAATCTAGATAAGCATAGCAAAACATTGGTCATTTCTCATTTGCAGGTTCTATTAAATTATGCCACCCGCTTTTATGATCGTCAGTTTATCACTAGGGAGCACGTCAATAGGGGAATATTGGAACGTTTTGAATCTATTTTAAATGATTATTTCAATTCAGAAAAACTTCAGGCAGTTGGAATGCCAAGTGTGGCATATTGTGCAGAGCAATTGCACCTATCGGCGAACTATTTTGGTGACCTTATTAAAAAAGAAACAGGTGTATCCGCACAAGAATACATTCAAGAGAGAGTCATAGATTTGGCTAAAGAGAAAATGTTTGATTTGAATAAATCAATAAGTGAGGTTGCTTACGAGCTGGGGTTTAAATATCCGCAGCACTTTACCAGACTATTCAAAAAGAAGGTGGGTATGTCTCCGGTTGAGTATAGAAATTTGAACTAGGATTTTAACCAAAATTTAATAAATTAAGCCGAATGCTTAAGACCCACAATAGAACCCTAAAAGTCAGGGTATACAGCAGAGTGCTGTTGCTGCGAAATATATTCTTTCGGCGATCATTCCTTTTTATAGCTATTAAAATTGTCCTGTATAAGTTTTGCGACCAGTTGTGGATTCTGGTAGTAAATACCATGTGAATATTTCGGAAGCAATATGAGCATGCTATTGTCATTGTCTTTTAGTAATGCTGTATAATGCTGGATCCGCAATTGATCGTATTCCTTCCACCATGCTTTAAAATTGATACCTAAATTTAATTTACGGTCCAGTTCTTCATCAGGCAGCTCAATATTTTTGTTGTAGGATATGATCACCGTAGCAGCAATTTCCCTTCTCAATGGCGGCAATGTTCTATATTCATGAAAGTATCCTTTCAAATTGGACCTAAGCGCCCTAGCCGCATCAATATGGGCTCCCGGACTAGAACTTTCATTTTTGGACATCTGCTCCATAATAATTCTTGAGATCTGCTGATAGCTCGTTTTACTCTGGGAAACAATTTTAGCCTCCTCGTCCTCTTGCTCTGATAACATAAAATCCGTTGGGTCCGAAAAAACCAGTCCGCATACTTCATCTGGATACTGCGCAGCAAACAGACGAATATAAGGTCCTCCAATGGAATGCCCCACTAACAAATAAGGTGGTAGAATGTCCAAGGTATGCAAGAGACCATGTAACCGCTCCACCACCTGGCTATCAGCCAGGATACTGGCGTCTGGTTCGGACTCGCCGATACCGTTTCGTTCGTACTGAATACTCGCAATATGGCTCGGCAAAAGCGGTAAAATTGGATCAAATGAACCGCCGCCCAAACCAGCTTCGAACACTAAAATGGGGTCGCCTGCCTTCCGATTGGTAAGATTGTTAGTTTTATAGGCCATTTTTTTCCCTCTGACAATAACCGTTTGACCTTGATTAGGCTGTGCAGATACAACTTTCGTAAAAGCTGTGCATAGAAACAGCAACAACATTGTTTTGACTATATCTTTCATAAACAATAAGTATATCGAGCTAAACATCTGTTACACTGAAGCTAAGATTTTTTTTTTAAAAAAACGATGAAACTTGATCGCTAACTTTGGATACTAAAACCAGACAGTATTATATCAGAGTTTATAAGGTGATTCCATGAATGGGTCCCCGGCATATTGTTGCGAGCGCAGTTGGAGTCGCGCTTTTTATTCGGAAGAAAGCGGTTGGCTACTTTCGCAACAACCGCTTTCTTTGGTCTGTTCGATTAATTTTCGTAAATCACACCTTCGTAGCAAGCGTTATAAAGATTTTTTAAATCCTGCAGGCTTGGCTTACGTGGGTTAAAACCTGTACATGGATCTTGTAAAGCATTTTGCGCCATATACTCCAGATTTTTTTGCCAGTCTTCCTTCGAAATACCAAATGCTTTCAGGGAGCCAATGTTGTTGACCGCTGCTCTTAATTTTTCAATTTCCTGTGCCAATCCTTCTGCCGAATCTCTACCGACAAGTTTGGCCAGATCTGGATATCTTGTTGTAGCTGTCTGATTGAAACGGATGACATTGGGCAAGAAAATAGCATTTGAAGCTCCGTGAGGAACGCCGTAGAGTGCACCTACCTGATGTGAGAGGGAGTGTACAATACCCAACCAGGCATTATTGAAAGCCAGACCACCCATGAAAGATGCATCGTGCATATTTTGGCGAGCTTTAATGTTTGTCGGGTTCTTGACCGCTTCTTCCAGATTTTCGAAAACAATTTCCAGTCCCCCTTTAGCCAGGGCATCGGCATAGTTATTTTCGATATTGGACACATAGGCTTCCACACAATGTGTAAGCGCATCTAGACCAGTATTGGAGGTTATATGTGCTGGCATCGTGGCGCAAATCTCGCCATCGACAATAGCGATATCCGGAGTCAATTCATAGGATACGATTGGATACTTCACTCCTTTTTCGCGATCAGTGATCACAGCCAGCCCCGTAGTTTCCGTACCTGTACCGCTTGTTGACGGAATGGCAATGAATTTAGCCTTTTGACGCAACGTTGGCACGTTAAAAGGTTGGGTCATCGCTTCAAAATTGGCATCCGGATATTCATAAAATACCCACATCATCTTTGCCGCATCAATTGCCGAGCAACCACCTAGACCAATGATCCAATCCGGTTGAAAATCAGTCATCACTGCAGCACCTCGAAGGCTTGTCGCTGATGATGGATCTTCTTCGACACCGTCAAAAATGGCAGTGTCCAATCCTGCTTCAGTTAAATAGCTTATGGCCCGGTCCAAAGTTCCGCTTTTTTTCATGGATTGACCACCAGTTACGATAATCGCTTTTTTTCCAGTTAGATTTTTCAATTCCGACAATGTACCAGCACCGTGGAATACTTCGCTGGCAACAAATAATTTGCTCATATATTTTATATTAAATTTCTGCTGCAAAGTTACTGTGCCCGGAAAGGCCAATGTTATACATTACTAACGATATGATATACATTTGATCCAACATAACCAAAGGAAATAACGCTATCAAATACACAATAGACTTAAGTCTTATACATTTGCGCCAATTGCTGCTGCAGATTGGTTGGCGTTTCATCCAGTTTGGCACGCACAAACTTGTTCAGTGCCGCCGGAGAATTGAATCCAAGTTCAAAGGCGATCTCTTTATGCGAATAGTTGGATAAAAGCAGTAGTTGTTTGATTTCATTCATAATCCGCGCATGAATGGTTTCGATGGAGGTGAGTCCTGCAATCTTGCGGGTAATTTCATTTAACTTTTTTGGTGACAGCTGTAATTTTTCAGCATACCAGCTCACGGTACGCTCCGTTTTATAATGCCTTTCAAGTAGTTCCAGAAATTTACCATAAATCTTCGCGTTTTCATTGCTGAGCTGGCTATTTCCCCATTTGGTATGGACAAATTCCACCAGTTTAAGCAAGATGATTTTAATGTAGAATCGAGCCTGTTCCTTTTTGATTGATGTTAAATCCTGATAAGATTTTTCGACCTGCTCCAGCAGCAGTTCTATTTCTGCGGTCTCGGCCTCGGGCAATTCAATATGATTGAGCTTCACGGAGATATTGTAGTTGTAAATACTCAATTCGTTTTTTAGGATATCCGAACAGAATAGTACTTCATCAAACAGGATCAACTTGCCTTCAAAGTCATCGCTAAGCAATTCTTTCGAGGAGAGCTGACCGGGAAAGATAACGCATATATGAGGTGCATTGACGGTATAGCCGCGGTCTTCAACTTGCAGATTGAGCTGACCTTTTTTGACAAACAGAAGGCAAAAATGGTCTTTTGTGTGCGGTTCCTTGTAGGCTGCGATGGCTTCCCTGTCCAGATCAAAAATATGAAAGGGTGTGATTGCCCTTTCGGCCTTATATTGTATATCTTTTAGATGATAAACTACCATAGAGGCCTATGATAAGCATTTATTTTGAATTCCTCAAATTTACTTTTCGTCAAACTAGCCTGAGCAGAAGCCTGTTTTCTCCTTCACATCAAAGCATTCGAAACACTGAACAATAAAACGTGAACCGACATCATTGAGATCACCGAAAGAGCCTATACCAAAATATAGACAAAAAATGGCCAGGCATTAAACCTGACCATACAATTAAATCAACCGAAACTAAACTTCCTAAATTGAATCGATCGTCAATAAATAGACAGATGCTTGAAGTAATTAGTTTGATTAAAATAAAAAAAGTTTGGATTACTAGCCCTCGAGACTTAATAACTGGTACCTTTTTGTCATTAAGCTAATTAAATTAGAAATATTGCTGCGGATTTCAGCTTATTTTTTGATTATTAATAAGGCTATATCCTGTTTTGCAAGCACGTGGCCCTTGTTGACAATATTACTCTTGAGATAAAGAAAACACTGGTTGCTTTGATCGAGTTTACCGATAGCCACTTTAATAGATTTTACATCAAGTTCGCCAATCTGTGTCGGATCTACTTTATCCGGATCCGCGATGAATTGTCCGTCTTTCTTAAATTCCTCCAGTTGCCAGGAGTACCCTTTCCAAGGTCCGGCAACCAGAGTAGTAGTTTTAGCATCCTTCGTGATCCGCTCTTTGTAGGGCAAACCTAGACTATCAACCATGACCCTATGTTCATCTAAATCAAGTACTAAATATTTTAAATAATCCGCGAAACCTTCGGGCTCAAAATGAATACTCCTGTCCTTTCGAATAATCTTAAGCGGTATCGTTCCCATTTTGTCCATCTTAATGGATTGAGAAAACTGCATAAAATCGGCATATTCCGTTTCGCTGATACCCAAGTTTTTGTGATACGGAATAGGCTCACCAGGTTTTAGTTCTTTCATCATTTTGAGAAACCAATCTTCATTGTCTTTGATGGCAAGTTTCATTTTCTCCACAATAGCAAGTTGCGATGCGTCAGGCCCGGGAATTCCCAGCACCACTGCGGTATAATTACCTTCAGGAAGAAGTTTATCAACGAATTGGAGCGCGATAACATTGCTATCTACTTCTGATTGTGTTTGCGCAAAAACATCGATGGAAAATATTAGCGTATTTAGAAGAGCAAAAAAACGAAGATATCGGTATAAAACTTTCATGTTAAAGGTATTTAATCTATGAAATTACAGTTTAATCCTGACATTCTTCTATCTTCTGGCCAAAAGTGTATCTCATAATAGATGAACAGTATTATAATATAGCATAATTATTTGCGCTCATGTTTATGCGATCCCATCGGAGATGTTGTTTGTTCATCGAGCTAAAAGCCAATACATAGTAAAGTTTCGCCTGCATTTACGGGCGGAGTGCCTACTTTATAAAGAATGACTCCAGATTCTGGTGAATGGATTCTGTGCAGGATGTTTCCAAAAACATCCGTAATATAACCGATTTCCATCCCCTTTTGCACCTGATCTCCGGCTATGAGCTCGCTATGAAATATACCTTGTACGGGAACAGACAAATAGGCCTGCTTGTGATAATATTGTAAGGGGAGATACAGAGGATCCAACTGTTTGTCTTTGTACATCTGTAAATGTGCCATCGTCCTATAAATCGCCTCTTTAGCGACTACAATTTCCCCTTTTTTCCAATTCCCCAACTTACCGATTTCCATACTAAAAGCGACAATACCCTGGCGAACAGCTTGTTTAAAAGCAAACATGGCTGGCTTATCCGGAGGTAATGTATAAGGGTATGAAACAATAGAATTAATACCGCTTATTTCACACAGGCGCTGGGCACGCTTGGTCTGCGTCTCAAACTCTTTATTTTCATAGTAACACATAAAGGGCATCAGATCTTCACCGACATCACCGCCATGCATATCCAAAAGAATATCGGTGGCGGAAAAAATCTCACGGCTAAGAAAATCCGCCATTACCTCGGTGATACTCCCTTTTGGATCACCGGGAAATACGCGGTTCAGATTGAGACTGTCCATCGGATTGACAAAAGCACGTCGCTGAAAAAAAGAGGGAATATTAACTATCGGGATTATAATCATATTGCCCTTTAATCTTTGAGGATCTATCTCTTTCCGCAGCTCCAGCAAAGATAAAATGGTGGGATATTCCATGCCGTGAATACCGGCAATGACCGTAAATGTAGGTCCCTTTTCGGCACCATGTATATACGTGATGGGAATATCTACGGTATTATTATCTCTTGAATTTAGACGAATTGTCGTGTCTTTAATTGTGGCCTTGGGTATATCCATCAACTTGTCTATTCTTGATACCTGCGCGTCTATTTTTTGCAAAAAACAGGACAGAAATATCCATACTGTAAGCTTTTTCATTATTATCGTTAGTGCAATAAAGTTGCAAATATAGTAAATATTAAGAAAATGGAATCAAAATTGACCAAATAGATCCAAAGTATGCTTCCATCAGCTTCAGTGAAATTTAGGGTAAGAAATCTTGTACACCCTTCTTCTTTAGAGCAATAGCTTTAATCCAATAGAAATATTACGCCCCGGTAGCGGAGCTATATATTTGAGCATGGAATTTTGCGGACGTGCTTCAACATTCAATAAATTATTTCCGGAAATAAAATAGACAAATTCATACTTTTTTAGATTCACCTTGTAACCTAATTGACCAGATAGCAAGGAATACGCCGGCATAACTGGTTCAATATTGATATTTTTACCTAAATAACGCTGTTTCAGGTACCGGTCGAAATTGGCATTCCAAAAAAACTTTTTATATTGAAGTAAAGCGGATATTCCATATCTACTGGTCGGTAGGTTGGGCATATAGTCTCCTTCAGCCCATTTGCGCATACCATCATCTGAAGTATTAATATTTTTGACAAGATCGGCAAAAGTATTTAATACGAGATGACAATCGGCTGCCCATGCATAGGTATAACCTCCTTCCAACTCCCACCCCTGGATCTCGGTGTCTGAAGCACGCCATTCCTTTACCAAAAAACCACCAGAACGGGAAATGCCAGTATGGGCCAAATAGAGATAATTTTTAAAGAAGCTGCGGTAATGAGCCGCTGACAGTTTTAATCCACCATATTTTATCCCTCCGGATAACTCATAGGAATTTGAGCTTTCCTTGTTAAGTCGATCATCTCCATTTTCTTCTACCAGGATCGCGAAATGGTCGTTCCCTGCATAAAGTTCATTGACCCCCGGTGCACGTTCTGCGTGTGAAAATGTAGCCTGGAAATAGGCAATGTCAAAAATCGAATAGTTGATATCTCCCGAAAAGTGGTTTAAACTAAAATCCCGGGCCGAAAGCTGGCCCCCGGCCATTCCCCGGCTCTGAAGGTAGGTAGGATCGCTCAGGGCACGTCGGGCAACCCAGTCATGCCGGTACCCCAAATGAAGGGTAACTGGATTAAGTTCTATTGTCTGCAAAGTAAAAACACCTCCTTCCCGACTCAGATTATTGGGAATATACCGCCGATCCCCTTCGCCCTTTAAGGCTACAAATGAAAAATCAAATCCACTCGTCCCAGACCAAAAACGGGTAAACTGTTGGGTTATCTCAGACCGAAACGCATGGCGTTCACTATCGAACTTATTGACACGGTACCTGCCCAAGAGCTCCCGGTCGTCCGATAGCTCACCTCTATAATTAAATTTCATCTCCGAAATCAACTGTGTTCTCGGCTTAAAAGCAGATTCTAACTGCCAGGCATATGAATAAGTGCGCGTATTGATCGGTTCATATATGGGATTCCAAACCGTACTGTGGCTATGGACTGGCTTATTGCGTTGCGCAAAACCGGGAATACCATAATAGCTTTCAAGAGCGTAAAGCCCTAAACCTACTCGAAAGTTGTCTCTGATATAGCTGGCTCCTGCATTGACAGCTCTTCTCTCGGCATGGCTATTGGGCATCACTCCGCGTTTGACAGGAACATAATCTGTAATTCCATTCACGACTTCGGTGTACAATGGTGTATTGGGATCCTGTCCAGCGATATATTTGTCATTTTGAGGATTTAGGACTTTTGCCCCATTAATAAACGAATAATCTTCAAAGGTATACAGGTCGGCCTCCGATAAACCCCACTTTGGATCGCCCATATTATTGAGCACAAACTGACTTAAATAGGGATATAGCGTCAGATTTCGAATCGTCTCGCGATCGACATTTACCTGTGCCATTGCGGCTGTCAAATGATCGATCTTAGGATCATAAGCAATGGCTGCCTTTGTATTGCCCGGAATCTTAAGGTCTCCGTGCGTGAGTCTCATTGCGCCGATATGTCCCACCCAGTATTTTCCGAGGTTTGTATTGAAGGCTAGCGACTGGCTATTGCCACTATTAGTTCCTAACTCCGCACTGGCCTGGCCTGAGATCTTCCTTGGCAAACGGGTCATAGGAATAGTGTTGTCTTTGAGATTGACCGCTCCTCCAATCGCCTTTCCTCCAAATAACACACTTGCAGCACCCTTGTAAAGTTCTATTTCGCGTAGATTTTCCATATCGAAATTTGGATTTAGGTTAGGACTGATTCCCGACAAATCATTGACCGAAAGACCATTGGAAAGAACACCTACCCTGCTACCACTTAGACTGCGTATCATCGGCATGCCAGAATTGGGACCGAAAGAAGCGTTTTGTATCCCGGAAATATGACTCAATGTTTCACCGAGCGTTTGCGCTTGCATACGATCTAGCTGATTTCGACCTAGCCTCTTCTTTTGCCCATGACCTGGCACAAAGCCAGTTGTCTCTACGATGGGAAGCGTATAACTTCGCAACGTATCCACTGATTGTTTGCTCTGTGCTTGCGCAGTTTTTGCGATAGATAACATCACTAGAGATGCTAAAAAAACTTCTTTCTGATACCGTAACATAGTGTCGCCTATTCTGTTTGAGCTGCAAAAATAAAAAAGATAACAGTAAATGCAATAATGTTGCATTAATAATTTACAATCGCTACCTTCGTCAAAATTTTACACCATATGAAGTACATCAACACACAAATTGCTCTAGCAGGAGCGCTGATTTTGATACTCGGATCGGCATCGTCCTGTAAAAAGGAAACAGCAGCTATTCCCACTGAAATCTCACTTTCCTTACCATCTCAGGTCAGTCTTCGATACGGCGAAACACAGGAAATTCATCTTGCGAAAGACTTATCTGCAAGCACAGGACTTACATTCAGCTTTGACTTTTCCCAGACTGCGGAAGTCAATTTAGGCAACGGGAGTAAGCTCAGTGATAAACTGAACCAAGCCATCAAATACGATAGCGAAAAACAAAGCATACAGATTAACAGTGCCCTACTCTATCCAAACGGAGCCCAATCGAGCAGCGCACGCATTCCCGATGATTATAAAGTCACAGTGATAGCCAAAGAATCTCATGGCAAAGTGGTAGGGAAAGAAAATTTTTCAATCAAGATAACGGCTGGAACAATCGCTATAAAAGGACTAAAAAGCGGCAGCGAGTTACCTTATTCGTATGTACTGTATAGCGACCAATCTACTGATTTTGAAATAGATCCTCTTGACCTACCGATTATTGGCGCCAGTTTTCACTTGGCAAAAAAGGATGGCCAGGAAAATATTGCTTCTATAGCAGATACACATATCAAGTTATCAAAGGACGCCGGCGATCCGGAAAAAAAAGCTGAAAGGTCGTTCGAGCTAACTCCCGAACTTAGGAAAGAAGGTTTTACTGTGGCTTCAACGACTTTTAGGGTCATTCTGATTCCACAAATTAAGTTCTTGTTTGGACAATATTATCCTGATCTAAACCTGACAATCGACTTTAGTCTGATACACATCGGTCTGTCAAATGGTTATGTCTCCGCAGCACCAACACTGTATCCGGAAAAATATAAATCTGCATTTGAACTGGTTTCAATACAAAAAGATGGACTGCCATTTACAGATAGCGAAAAGCTGTTTAACGTAAATGCCCAAACAGGTGCAGTTTCCGTAAAAAAAAGTGATAGTTTGAAAGCTGGCAGCTATAAAGTAACCATAAAGGCACTGACAACTACAGGTTTGGAATTTACGGCTAACCTCACGCTAGCAATGTCTGAAGGATAATCGAAATACCCCGGTTACAGTGATTATTCCATCACTGTAACCTCTTTCCATCGGAAGAAGTTCATTTCTATTTTCTTGAAAAATCTGAATTGCTCCTTACCTGCGGAAAAGAAGTTGCCTATACGCAGCATATAAATGTATATTTGAATTTCTTAACTTTGCTTCATGAAAACAAAAATAGCCCGAAGTGTTTCAGAGTTCAATAATGAACTCAGACTGCAAGGTTTTAAAGCATTTCAGATTGAGGATGACAGCAATGCTACGCGTATTTATAGTCGTAAAGATTTCTTTAAAATCTGCCTTACAACTGGTAAAAGCAAGATCCATTACGCCGATAAAAGCTTTGAACAAGAAGGCACAATTCTATTTTTTGGGAACCCGCATATCCCCTATTCCTGGGAAACCATTTCGACAACCTATATCGGTTATACATGCTTGTTTTCGGAAGACTTTTTAAAACGTGCTGATCGCGCGGAAAGCTTGCAGCAATCTCCCTTCTTTAAAATCGGAGGCACACCAGTCTTAAAAATCAAGGCGGATCAACGCTTATTTCTCAACACGCTTTTCCAGAAGATGATCGAAGAGCAAGAAAGCGATTATACATTTAAAGATGAACTCATACGCAATTATATCAACCTTATCATTCATGAAGCCCTTAAACTTCAACCCTCTGAAGTATATACCCCATCCAAAAATGGTACAGCACGTATCGCATCGGTATTTTGGGAACTATTAGAACGACAGTTTCCAATCGAAACACCTACAAGTCCTCTCAAAATGAAAACAGCGCAGGATTATGCTCAAAACCTCAACATTCACGTCAACTATCTCAATCGTGCTGTAAAAGAAATTACAGGCAAATCTACAACGACACTGATTTCAGAAAGAATCTTGACAGAAGCAAAAGCCCTCCTGCAACACACGGACTGGAATATTTCAGAGATAGCCAGCGCCCTGGGATTTGAATATCCTACCTATTTCAATAACTTCTTTAAAAAAATGACAGGAACAAACCCAAAATCAGTCCGCGAATCTGAGGTTTGAAATTCTTAAGTTTTGGTTTGATATTCGTTAACATTTCCCCTTTATCCTGATCTACCTTTGTATCTGTAATAATTAATGTAATACGGATATGAAACTAGCACTAACATTATTGGTCCTGTCTTTCCTGTTTTCTGATAGGGCTTCCGCACAACAGATACAATCAAACCAAAATTTACCACCTATGAATACCTCATCAGACCATTATACTTTTCAATTAAGCGATAAAGTAAGCCGCAAAAAAGTAAGTTTTAAAAATCGATATGGTATCACACTTTCTGGCGATTTATACGTTCCTAAAAACGCAGACACTAAACTGTTATCGGCACTTGCCATCAGCGGCCCTTTTGGTGCAGTGAAAGAGCAGTCTTCTGGATTGTATGCTAACCAAATGGCAGAAAGAGGATTTATTGCCTTGGCCTTCGATCCCTCCTACACAGGTGAAAGTGGCGGAACACCCCGTAACGTAGCATCGCCAGATATTAACACCGAAGATTTCAGCGCAGCTGTAGACTTTCTAGGGCTACAGAAAAATACTGACAGAAGCAAAATCGGAATCATTGGCATCTGTGGATTTGCGGGATTTGCATTAAATGCGACAGCGGTAGATAAACGTATAAAAGCAGTAGCTACGACCAGCATGTACGATATGACGCGCGTTATGTCAAAAGGCTATAATGATGTGGTAACGGTAGAGCAGCGTACTAAAACATTGGAACAATTAAGCCAGCAACGCTGGAATGATGCTGAAAGCGAGGTGTACGCTCCATCAACAAACAATTTACCAGAAAAATTGACAGGCGGTGAACCTCAGTTTGTTAAGGAATATTTTGATTATTATAAAACAGCCCGCGGATTTCATCCTCGTTCTATCAATTCAAATGCGGCATGGACAGCAACCTCACCCTTGTCGTTTATGAATATGCCGATACTCTCTTATATCAAGGAGATTGCACCACGGCCAATGCTAATCATTGCAGGCGAAAATGCCCATTCAAGATATTTCAGTGAAGACGCCTATAAAATTGCCGCCGAACCAAAGGAACTAATGATTATTCCTGATGCAGTTCACGTTGATTTATATGATCAATTGGGTAAAATTCCATTCGATAAACTGACAGCATTCTTTAAAGCTTATTTAAAATAACACACTTATTTTCCTTAAATTACATATAAAATTCAATCCACTATTCAATGAAAAAATCAGATAATAGTTATCAGGAGGATATTTTTGAACGCTTAAAAAAAGAAAAAAACATCTCTTCCGATGATCCTCAGGGATACCGTTTGCGGGAAGCTTCTTTTGCTACAAAAGCATTATTGGCACCTATGAACAATTCGGCCGATCCTAAAGAGATAAGAGATCTATTGAGTCAGATTACCGGTTCAGCTATAGATGAAAGTACGACTGTATTTACGCCATTATATATCAACTATGGCAGGAATACAAGGATAGGAAAAAATGTCTTTATCAACTTCGACTGTGTATTTTTGGACTTAGGGGGTATCCTTATCGAAGACAATGTACTCATAGCTCCTAAAGTCAGTTTATTAACTGAAGGCCATCCAATTGAAGCAGAAAAAAGACAATCGTTAACTGTGGCTCCGATTCATATAAAAAAGAATGCCTGGATTGGGGCCAATGCAACTATTCTACCCGGCGTTACGATTGGAAAAAATGCCGTGGTAGCAGCTGGTTCAGTAGTCAATAAGAATGTACCTGACCATACAATTGTCGGCGGAATTCCTGCAAAGATCATTAAAAACATTTCATAAAGAATTCGGATCATATAATCAACAAATCAAATTGCAAACTCTATGAACAGGTTATTCGTTATTCCAATGATGGCGATAAGTTTATTTGCTTGTAAAACTAAAACAGATCATATCATGAGCACATCAGAAATATTTCCAAAGGGGGAACCATTGCCTAAGGAATGGTTTACGGGAGACGCATTTTTAACCCCTTTGGTAGCAAAAGATAAAAACAATGATTTCTCGGCTGGCAGCGTAACTTTTGCACCCGGTGCAAGAACAAACTGGCATACACATCCTAAAGGTCAGGTTTTACTGGTGATCGAAGGAAACGGACTCTATCAGGAAAAAGGAAAACCTGCGCAAGCAATTAAAAAAGGTGATGTTGTTAATATTCCTGAGAACGTCGAACATTGGCATGGCGCAACTGCTAATAATAAAATGGTGCATGTTGCCATCACTAATTTTAAAGAAGATATTCAGGTGACCTGGCTAAATCCCGTAACAGACGAAGAATTTAGTTTAGCCAATAAATAATAAAGATTCCCCTCTATTCAGTAATCATCACCATAAATAATCACATCCAAGCACTTCAAGCGGCTAACTTTCACGAAGCCGAGCACAGTGGAATAATATTCAGTTACTTGAAACTTCTAATTGAATAAAATCTACTTAAGCCATATCTCCGTGCAATACGCCTGATAATTGTCTATTTCTAAACAGAAATCAAGAGCATCATTGGACGACATAAATCGTATTGCATCTCAGGAATGTTTTCCATTTTGAACCTTACCCTCGTTGCAGGACCGGATGATACCTGTAACGAATTTGTAAATACGTCGCCGTGATTCATCTCGCGGAATACTTATATCCATTTCGAAAGGCCCCAAAGTGCCCCTACATACCGTCCTATAAAAAACCTATAGAAATAGCAGATGAAAGGTTGCGAAAAGTTGAAAGTTCCTATAGAAGCGCTATTGTAATATCATATTTATATTAAATTGAAGTAAACTAAAAATCAAAATGACGCATAATGATGAGTTAGCAGCGCTTTAAAATTTTAACGGGTTTTATCTATACAAAATTTCTAATATTTTTCTTTACTTCACTTTTAAAATCTATATTTTAAGAATAAAAGAAAACGAAATGTTATCCACAGAATATTATTTTAACAAATATTTTCTGCAACTCAGTGTATTTGCATTTCCTTGGGTTGGTTCAGAGGAAATTGCAAAAGACATTGTGCAGGACGCATTTATCGTTCTAATGGGCAGACAGGATTTACTGGAAAAAGGAGAACCCGTAATTAAAAGCTTTCTTTATAGCTCAGTCAAAAATCTAGCGATGAATATCAAGCGGAGAAATATTGTATTTGATCGCGTACGTAAACAATTTGATACGGATAAACCTGATGACAATGATATCCTGGATAATTTAATAAATGCAGAATTGATCGGAGCTCTTCATCGAGAACTCAATGAACTTCCCGAAGGCTGTCAAAGAATCTGCCGTTTAATCTATTTGGACGGAATGAAGTATGAAGAGGTCGCACAGGAACTGAACGTCTCTGTTAATACAGTGAAAACGCAGCGCATGCGGGCTATAAACCTACTGAAAAGAAAATTCTTAAACATCCTTTTTTCATTTATTATCTTCTGACAAACAAACACTTACCATTTTTATTAACTTTTTTTTATAAACGGGTCACCCTTTTTAACCGTTTAAGTTATTAAGCTTATGAATTATGATAGAAACCGACAAAATAATATTAGCAGAGTTAATTGCTCTTCTTTTGAAAGATGGTGAGCTGCCATCCCACAAAGAGGCTCAATTAAAAAATCTTCTACAAAGGTATCCGGAGGCGAAAGATAGCTTGAGTCGTCGACTATCACAGACTGATATTTATCCCCCCTTTGATCTTCGCAACATTGATTTAAGCCGAGAATGGCTGGTAACGCAGACTAAATTCACGGCAAAGGGAACACTTTTGCATCCTAGAAAGAAATATCTCTTCTTAAATAAAGCTTGGTCTCTAGCTATTGCAGTTGCTGCAACTGTTTTACTTGCGCTAACGTTATTATGGCAGCGACAACATCGCGAAAAATCGGTAAGCTATTTGATACCAGACAAGGTATATGGACATAAAAATGATGTTCTCCCTGGGAGAACCGGCGCAATTTTAAAAATTGAAGGGAAAGAAGAAATACAATTGACCGAAAAAAAAGCAGTGCAATATTTAGCGCAGGGTATTGAACTGAAAGAAGGGCGTCTCATTTATCCATCTAACCTAACGGAAAACTTGAAAAATACCTTAATTGTTCCCAAACGGTCCACGATGGTATTAACCTTTAGCGACGGAACTAAAGTGTGGGTGAATGCAGCGTCAGAAATTAGCTATAAAACCAATTTTGATAAAAAAGAGCGAAGAGTAAGGTTAAAAGGTGAAGCCTATTTCGAAGTTGCCAAAGATGCGCATAGGCCATTTATTGTAGAAACAAATCATATCAATATACAGGCTATCGGCACGGCTTTTAATGTAAGCTCCTATCATGCGACCACGAAAGTATCATTGACAGAAGGAAAACTTAAAGTTAGTAACGAAGAAAATGAAATCTATATGGATGCCGGTAGCGAAACAGAGATCATCAATAAAAAACTGAAAACTTTTCCTTTGGCAAGTAAAGCCGAAGCCACTGCTTTCAAAGATGGTTATTTTTATTTTAAAAATAAGAATATGCAACAGATACTTGATGAATTGAGTCGCTGGTATGGTATTCAGGTTGATTGCAAGATACCTTTAAATAACGAACGATATGAAGGCAGTATAAAAAGAGATGTGACGCTGGGAGAGCTTTGTAATCTCCTAAAAGATTTGACAGGTTATAAACTGACCATTGACAACGATAAACTGATTGTGAATAGATAAACTTATTAAGGAGGACTTTGTATGTAAAAAAGATAAACGCCTAAATTAATAGAATAAAAAATGCAGAAGTACGGCAAATACTCCTGCATCAAAATTGAATTAACACTGATCGTAAACCATTAATTCTATACCAATTTATGAATAATTTATTTTATTCAAAAGGGATCTTTTGTCCCATTGACAAAGGGAAAACTTTGAACCAATTATTAAAAATGAAACTGACAGGAATCTTATTGGCAACATCCATGATGGGCGCCTACGCTTCAAGCTCTGCTCAGATTACTTTACATGCCCAAAATACTAAGATTGAAACTGTCCTGGAGAGCATCACTAAACAAACCGGTATACATTTTATCTTTAAAGAGGGCTTGCTTAGAAATGAAAAAGCAACAGTTGAGATCACGGATGTATCCCTCGATAAGGCGCTAGATCAAATTTTCAAAAGCAGCGCTTTTTATTACATGTTACACCGGGGGACTGTTGTAATCAAACGTAAAAATGAGGATACCTCTATTCCAGAACAAAGTACGGCCAGCATAGCATATCTGCAGCAACAAGTTGTAAAAGGAAAAGTACATGATACTAAGGGAAATCTATTGAGCTCGGTCAGCATCCTGTTAAAAGGTTCCAATATAGGAACCTCTACGAATGCTAAAGGAGAGTTTCAACTGACACTTCCAGATGGCAAAAAAGGAACATTGATGTTTAGTGCAGTCGGATTCAAACAGCTTGAAATCCCCATTAACAATAAATCGGAAATGAATGTCATCATGGATACAGATGAAGTGGGACTTGACGAAGTTGTAGTCGTAGGCTTCTCCGAAGTGGACAAAAAACATATTGCATCATCCGTATCGCAAATGGATATGGAGAAAATAAAAAATCGTCCGATCTTTAAAATGCAGGATGCTTTCTCAGGAACCATCCCCGGAGTAACAATGATGCGCGGAAACAGCATGCCGGGAAGTGTTCCGGGCACCATCTCTATTCGTGGAATCAGTACTTTGCAAAATGCAGACCCCTTGGTCATCGTCGATGGCATGGAACAGAGCATCCATGATATTGATCCCAATCAGGTGAAAAGCATTACCGTTTTAAAAGATGCGGCCTCAGCTTCCATGTATGGTTCGCGAGGTGCAAATGGGGTTATTATCATCGAAACAGAACGTGGACAGACCGGCCAGTTTAAAGTCATTACCAACAATTGGTTTGCAGTAAACAAACCAATTGATCTTCCAAAATTTGTCGGTGCCGTCGATTTTATGAAATTGCGTAACGAGACTTTAATCCAGCAGGGACAATCTCCGATCTATCCGGAAGAGACAATCGGCAAATATGCCTCCGGAGAACTAAAAGAAGTTAATTGGCTCGATCAAGTAATGGAAAGAACCTCAACAGCGATCAACAATAATGCGAGTATATCCGGCGGTGGCGGTGTCGGTACTTTCAATTTAATGCTCGGCCATATAAAAGAAAATGGCCTCAATAAGATTGAAGGCACTCAAAAGTTTTCCGCCCGATTCAATACAAATATCAACATAGCAGATAAATTTGTATTAATGGCCGACTTCTACGCACACCGTTTACAGGTCGATCGTTTATTAGCAAATGATGATGGACATGGCCTTTATAAACAAGCTTGGCGCTTAAACCCAACACAGCAGATTTTTTATGATTCTGATCTTCCAGAACACTATATCCTGCATAACAATATCAACCCAATCGCGTCAATCAAGCATGGTGGTACAAAAAACAATATGTATGACCGAAGTACCATCAATCTGCGTCCCAAATATAACATCAATAGCAACCTCAATATTGAAGGAAATGTTTCTTACATGATCAACAAGTCGGCTAATAAACAAAAAAGGCTGACATATAAGTTTTTTGATGAAAATGGTGCTCCGGCGGCAATTTGGGGAAACGATGTCAATGCGTCACAGGGCGTTAGCGAAAGCCAACTTACAGCACGCATGCTGATTAACTTTAACAAAGAGCTCCACCAAAACAAAGACAAGATCTATCTGACTGCGGGATCAGAAGTCATGAATTATACCTATACTGACTTTAGAGAAATCAGCAAAGCTTCTTTTTTCGGGAAACTCAATTATTCCTTCGACAACCGTTATATTCTAGAATTAACCGGCCGCTCAGACGGGAGCAGCAAGTTTGCCCCCGGTCATCGTTGGGGATTTTTTCCTTCGGGAGCCTTTGCATGGAACTTACATAACGAACATTTTTTCAAACCTATTCTCGAGTCAGGAAAGGTAAATAACGTTAAGATACGCGCATCATATGGACTTATCGGAAACGAAAATGTAGCTCCTTACCTCTGGCAGGAATCTGTAAATACCTGGGGCTGGACAATACGTGTTCCCAATCCAAATTTCTCCTGGGAAAAACAGAAACAATGGAATTTAGGTCTAGATCTCAACGCCTTTAAAAATAGGCTCTCTTTTACTGCTGAACTCTATCACAAAAATTCATACGATCTTATTTATGATCAATTCGCAGTTCCTCCGCTCACGGGATCAAATAGCCTGGAGTCCGCGGTCAATATCGGTGCCGTAGAAAATAACGGTTGGGAATTGTCCATGAGCTGGTCAGATAAAAAAGATGATTTTTCGTACACAATCGGTGGAATGCTGTTTGATAACCGAAATCGGATGCTTAAAGCGGGGTACAATGAGAACGATAGACTGATCTTCAAAGGTGATAATAACCGAATTTGGTATAAAGGCGTTCCAATCAACAATTATTATGGTTTCCAAGCTGATGGTTATTTCCAGACGCAAGAGGAAGTTGAATCAACCCCAGCAAAAATGCCAAATTCAAGACCCGGCGACATCCGCTACGTGGATAAGAATCAGGATGGTATTATCAACGACGAGGACCGCAGCTATCTAGCAGATCCCCTTCCCCACTATAACTATGCGATTAACTTGGACTTTCGTTACAAAGGATGGGATTTTTCGGCGCTGGGTCAGGGAATCGGAAAGCGCACCGGGCGCTTGATCGGGCAAGAGGCCTATCCCGTGTATGTCGACGGGAATAGTAATGACCTCGGAGCGCCACGCATAGAATACGTGGCAAACCACTGGAGCACCGACAATCCGAATAGCCGTTTTCCACGTCTTTGGACGGGTCCAAGCCCCAATACCCTACTCAGTGATGTTTGGTTAAGCAATGCTGCTTTTTTCCGTGTCAAATCCCTTCAGCTTGGTTATACATTTCCTAAAATCGGCAAAAGCATCAAAAATTTTAGAATATATGTTAATGCGCAGGATGTATTCACTTTTACAAAATGGGAAGGTTTAGATCCCGAGCGTATTGATGTAGATAGTCCAGGTACAAATGATGGAAATGGAAATTATCCACGTATGGCGACCTACAGTGTTGGACTCAGTGCAAGTATTTTTTAAACTATGATGATGAAAAAGAAAATTTTAACCCTGATAATAGCGCTAGCAGCATTGAGCAGCTGCGAGAAATTTCTAGATAAACAAGATCCTACCGCAACCTCATTTGATGAATTCTTCAATACAGAGGAAGATTTACGACGCGTAGTCTACAGCAGTTATTTGGATGTTTTTATGGGGCCAGGTGAACGCCGTTTGCTTTTTTACATGTTAGATGGCCGTACCGATAACGCATATGCAAGAATAGAGACAGACCATCATATGATCATTGCCAACGGTAATATGACGAGTAATGCACGTTTGGCCGAATATTATTGGACACTATATAATAAACACGTCGGGCGGATCAATACTTATCTGGCAAATATTGACATTCCCTATGTGGAGAATGAATCGATACGCCAAAAATACAAAGCGATCTTAGAGGCACTACGCATCTGGCATTATTTCAGAATTACTGAGGTCTGGGGCGATGTGCCATTTGTACTAGTTCCTGTCACGTTGGAAGAGGCAATTCCTCCCGTGACGCCGAAAGCTGAAATATTGGATAAACTATTTGAAATGAGCCAAGACGTAGCGAACAGGCTTCCTGAAAATGAAGGCACCACAAATGCCTATATGTTCAACAAATATTCCTTCAAAACTTTGGTCATGCGTTACGCTCTTTATAATGGGCGTTATGATCTCGCTGCAGCCCTCGCAAAGGAAATAATGGATAGTGGCAAGTATCAGCTCCATCCGCAATATGCAAGCCTATTCAATTATCAAGCCGATAAGACAAACAAGGAGTTTATCATCAAGTTTGACATGGAAAGTCACAATAATTCGGCGACAAATTCCTTTCAGCATCTTGCACCACAATATAAGACCGGAAATGGGCAATCGTATGTGGTTCCTTTAAAATCTTTGGTCGATAGTTACTGGACACTCCAAGGGCGACCTATTGAACAATGTCCTTTGCATAGTAAGCAGGAATATGAGCTCAATCCAAAACTAAATCGGGATCCACGCTACGCAGCTAGCATCTTTGGACAGAGCGATCTATTCAACAAGGAGAAAATAGATATTTATGATTCAAAGAGTCTTTTCTATTATCAGAACTTACGAAGCAGCCGATCGGGTTATTGGTTTAAGAAGTTTGTTGATGAAGCTGATGCATTTCGAACAGGCGGCAATATGCACTTTCCTTTGGCGCGTTATGCCGAGGTATTACTGACGTATGCTGAAGCCAAAATCATGCTGAATAATGTAGATGATTTGGCAAAAAGCTGTATCAACCAGATTCGGCAACGTGCCGGACTTGATATGAGTGTGGCGAATGTCAATCTAACGGTAAAATCTCAACAGGAATGGATTGACTTAATTCGCAATGAGAGAAGGATCGAATTTGCTGGTGAGGGGCTGCGTTATAGTGACATCCTTCGCTGGAAAACTGCCGAAGTGGTCCTTAATCAACCTGCATTGGGTCATATGCGGCAAGGTGCAGACGGAAAATCTGAAGTACTTAAAATCGAAGACAGAAAATTCCTGAAACATCAATACCTCTGGCCTTTTCATGAGAGCAGTTTTCAGGTCGAACCAAACCTGAAACAAAATCCAGGATACTAGCGGATAAAAACAGAATAGGCCATTGATTACTCAATGACCTATTCTGTTTTTATCCCGTATCTATATAATTATTTCTAATCAGTGGTGACGCTATGCACAGGTATTAAAAAGGTATCATTTAAAAAAAAACAAAAAAACCTTGAGTGGGGAACTCAAGGTTTAACTTAACTGTTATTAACCTAATTTATGAAAAGTATCCTTATAACAATGCATAGTCCCTTTTCGTTTTAGCTTTTTAATAAAAAATCGTCCCTTTCAATAACTGAATACTCATCTCGAGTCGATGCTGGATTTAAATCTAATTATCACATAAAGTAAAGTTTTAGGCATAAAATTTGCCTTAACAAGAAAAAGAAAATATGAAAAGAACAATACTTTTATTCGCATCAGCATGGGTGGTTGCGTCTTGCAACCAACAGGTAAAAGATAATCCCCCACCTCCTGCTACGCAGGAAAAAGAAGTCGTAGAAGAACCTACAAAAATTGATACGACAGCCAATCTGGATCTTGCCAGTATACCCTATTCTGAAAGTGATATAGGTGTATTTCCTTTTTTTACTCCTCCAAAAGGTTATAAAGTCATGAACCAGCCCATAAACAAAGACTTTGATGTTTGCTATTTTGCAATCAATGGTATCATGAAACCTTTTGAAGGTAGACTTTATAAAGCAAATATTACCAACGAACAAGGCACACAGTTTTCACAGCGCTATTTTGAAAAAAGTATGGAGGATTATTTAGCCTCTATCGGTGCCGTAAAAGTTTTTGATGGTACCATCACAAGTGAAGAGTATGAGCGTTATAACAAACAGGATCCGCACAAAGGTGATGAAGGCGACATCGGATATGCCGACGAAAAAATTCGGGTCTATGTGATCCGCACGAAAGATCAGGGAAATGTCTTTATTCAATATACGAGCAATAACGCGGGCGCCAAGCTCAATATACTCCAAGAGAACGATTTCAAACAAACGATAAAAAAAATAACTGCAGATGACATCACAAAAGATCTCTCTGAAACGGGTAAATCTATCGTTTATATCACTTTTGACACAGACAAATCCAGCATCACATCAGCAGGAACAGAATTGGTCATTCAGATTGCCGAAGCGCTAAAAAATGACCCCTCACTTAAAATCGCTATTGAAGGGCACACCGACAATACTGGGGATGCCACGCACAATAAAAAATTATCAACTGAGCGTGCACAGGCTGTCATGGCGGCATTGGTTGCGCAAAAAATTGACAAAGTGCGTTTATCAGCAAAAGGATATGGCGCCGAGCGACCTTTGGTTGCCAATGATTCGGAAGACAACAAAGCCAAAAATAGACGTGTAGAACTGGTGAAAATGAAATAGAGAGTACTTTAGCATACCCCTATGATACTTATCAAATTGATAGGTAACATAGGGGTTATTCATATCGGCTTTTCTCTATTTTCCTGAGTTATATGCAACAGGCAACGGATATCCTTTTCCTTTGAGCGCCGAGATCGTCACCACCATTTCTTTCTGCCCAATCACTTTTCGTGTCACCTGCCCTTTATCCTTACGGTTCTCTTTATTGGCAGCTCTCTCCTCAGCGCTGTCACCGGCAGAAGCAGAACCTGGGTCATCAATCCCAGCAATTTTATTACCCCGTGCATCTTGATTCATTTCCTCCAAAGCCTCTGTCAGACTCCTTCGCTCCTGCTCACTGAGCTTTTCTAACTTAATACTGTATTTATCAAGCACACGTGTAGCATTTTCTATTGTATTGGTCCCGCGCTCATATACATCCCGAAAGATATGCAAGCTACCATCCTCCGCTACGATAGTCTCATATCGAAGCTCCACCAGCACAGGTTGCTTTAATTTCACGGTCTCCGTTTTGGTATCCTTATTTTCATATGCTGTGATTTTCTCAGCAGAAATAGGGTTTCCGGAAACCTGCGACAAGAATTTAGTAAAATCTTGTACCTGTAGGTCTGTAAGGCCAACACAGCCGTGGGATGCAAAAGCACCTAACTTGGATACATCTTTCCCCCCGTGGATCAAAGACGGCATGCCGATGGGAATTTTGATCGGACCCAAGGGATTTAATTTACTTCCTGCAGGAACCTTTTCACCTGGACTGACCTTACCCTTTACCCAAGGTTCATCGGGAGGTGTCCATGTGGGATTAAAAATGATATTGGTTGCTTTACGAATTCCTGTCGGCAATGGAAACTCGGGATATCCGATAGCGATATTATAAGTTTTAATGAGCTTTCCCTGTTGAAATATATCCATCCGAAAAGCCGGAGCATTCACCACGATACGTGTGTCTTCAGGAATTTGATTTGGCTCCAGAGGTAATGTATTTTTTTCATCCGCATAACGTGCGGTTATAAAATGAAAGAATTGAGCGGCTTTCTGATCGCCCAATATCCGTACAATTTCTGTTGTAGCCTGTTTTATCGACTCTTTAAAGGATTTGCTGGAAGGTTCATCCTCTTCGCTTAGTTTTTCCACGGCTGTACTGGCCGCTTCTTTCAAGTCATTGATCTGTTTTTTATTGAGCTGGAGCTCCGATTTTAATGAGGATTCAAAATCCTCCTCATAGAAAAGGGCATTGAGTAGGGCAAGTGTAAAATCGGTATTTTCTGCCTGCTCTTTCATCGTCGAGACTTTTTCACTGCCGGGTTCTTTCTTAGCATTGCGGTCACCGCAGCCTGTCAAAACTAGGCTCATCAACAATATACTACATAAAGAGTTCTGGATACAATTCTTCCAATAAGATAACATAATAAAATTTTTGTTTACTTAATCAACAACTTTAGCCGGGCAAAAGTTCAATGAAAGGATAATTTATCACGATAAACTATCAATGGATTCTTTGTATCCCTTGTAATCGTTTACGAATTGTACTTTTCATGTTGATCTTTTTTAGCGAAAGAATCACAGATAAAAAACACCAGTAAAACAAAGGAAAAAAGGTATCTCAAACTATTCTTTTGTATAATTTGATTTACCAGTTATATCAACCTGCTTACCTAAATACTTTGGTTTTCTATTTCTTATCACATCCAAGACGGCTTTTGTGACAGATAGCTTTTCTCTAAATGCATAGTATTTATACCCTGGGTAAACTCCCTTATCTGCACTATAACCGAATGATTTGACGCCCAATTTATCGCCTAAGTAGATGCATCTGTTTAGGTGATATTTCTGAGATACCAAGATGGCTGTATCAACATTAAATATGTATTTTGCACGGTACATGGTCGAGTAGCTATCAAACCCCGCATAGTCGATGTAAATTTTTGCGGTATCAATGCCATTTTTCTGACAATATAACTTCATTACCGTAAGCTCATCATATTCATCTCTTCCATTATCTCCCGACAGCAATATTTTATCCACTTTGTGGTTTTTATACAGCGAAATCCCGGCATCCAACCGATCCTTTAAATACCTACTTGGCTGATCGCCGTTTATGCCAGCGCCAAAAATGATGGCTACCTTAGTGTTGGGCACATCTTTAAGTTCGGTGAAAATCGCTCGTTCTGTACTGGAAGTTACTTTGCCGTTGGTAAATACCACAATAACCAGAGCAATAAGACACAGGCTGATAACTGCTAAAACGAACTTTTTAATTTTTTTCATTAGTTTGATTTTCGACTAATTTAATGTTGTTATTTATACCCAAATTTAGTAGCAAAAACTTAAGGAAAATTGAACCAATAATAATTCGCTGGAAGCAAATTATCATCCGTAGGCATCTGCGGTTTTTTCGGTATTTTTCAGATGGTATAAACTTTCTTCTGCGAAGATGAGAAAAAAAATTTCGAAAGCAATAATAATACAATAGCATTCATTACTATACAACAACAAATAAAATTACTAATATTGGATATGCAAAGGTCATATGTTTTAAAGCATGGAGGATATAGCCGTTTGGCATATGTTTGTCACATAGATCGGTCCTTTCAATAATTGGAGCGGTCTTGTCTTTTTTAATTAATATCTTTGCTGTATGAATATCGAAGACATCAGACAGCCTTTTCTTAAAAAATTTCCCGGAGATTTTTCCAATAATCCCACGCAACGAAGCACACCAAAAGTTTTATTTGCCACGATTAAACCTGCTGGGTTTGAACAGCCTCAATTAATTGCTTTTAATGAGGATCTTTCTGAAGAAATAGGATTAGGAAAATTTGAAGAAAAGGATCTGAGCTTTCTGGTCGGATCTGATCTTCCTGACCATGTTCAAACCTATGCTACAGCTTACGCCGGGCATCAATTTGGTAACTGGGCAGGACAGTTGGGTGATGGAAGAGCTATTCTCGCGGGGGAAATTACCAATGCTGAAGGTAAGAAAACAGAAATTCAATGGAAAGGTGCCGGTGCAACGCCATATTCAAGACGTGCAGACGGAAGGGCAGTATTAAGGTCTTCTGTACGCGAATATCTGATGAGTGAAGCTATGTATCATTTAGGGATACCCACGACCAGAGCGCTAAGCCTCGCCTTTACGGGAGAAGATGTTATTCGTGACATCATGTATAACGGTAATCCACAATACGAAAAAGGGGCTGTAGTGATAAGAACAGCCGAAAGTTTTCTTCGATTCGGCCATTTTGAGTTTCTGTATGCCCAACAGGAATATAACTTATTACAGGACCTGCTCGATTTCACCGTAGAAAATTACTTCCCTGAAATTGTTTCTTCCAATCATCAGAAATATAAAGATTTTTTTGAAAAGGTATGTACCCGAACCGCAGATCTGATGGTAGAATGGTTTAGAGTAGGTTTCGTGCATGGTGTCATGAACACCGACAACATGTCCATCTTAGGTTTAACGATTGATTATGGTCCCTATTCCATGATGGATGAATATCATCTAAATTTCACCCCAAATACAACGGACCTTCCGGGACGAAGATATGCTTTTGGAAAGCAGGCACAGATTTCACAATGGAATCTATGGAAACTTGCAAATGCACTTCTGCCGATCATAAAAGATGAAAAATTTCTTGAAAATACGTTAAAGAATTTTGGCATTTATTTTTGGGAAGCTCATGACAAAATGCTTTGCAAAAAATTCGGATTTGACGGAATGAAAAAAGGAGATGACGAGTTTTTCTCTAACTGGCAAGGCTTCATGCAGGACCTGGGATTGGATTATACTTTATTTTTCAATCAATTGGAGAAAATAGCGCCTGATACGGATCTAAAAGAGCATTTCAGCCCGGTATCCTACACTCTTTTAGATGAAATAAAGCTCAGCAGACTTCAAGACTTCATCGAGCTGTACCAATCACGGATTCATTCAAATACGATTTCAAAGGAAGAATCCCTCGGTTTAATGCAAACAACAAATCCTAAATTTATTCTGAGAAACTACCTCCTTTACGAATGCATTGAAGAAATCAGCAATGGAAAAATGGAGATGCTGACCAAACTCACCCAGGCTTTAGAAAATCCATACCAGGAGCTATTTCCAGAATTTTCTGTGAAGCGCCCTTCCAACTACGACGATACGGCTGGCTGTTCAACGCTGTCATGCAGCTCATAGCAACAGCTATTTCTTGAATTTGACGCATTTATAGGGACTACAAAACCCGCTGATTTGAAGATTTTTTAAAAATAATTAAACTAAGTAGACAGCCAATGAGTACACTGGCCATTAGATAAGGCTCTAAGTGCATATCCTGATAATTAATTCCGGGTATATCAGCATCGGAGGTAAATTCAGCTCTTTTCAACAGATCGCGTAGCTGAGCAACCCTATATTTCAGATAAATCACCCTCATACCAAAAAATATCGATGCTGAACCAATGATAATCAGTAAAGAAAGCACTTGATTTTTTGTAGAAGATATTTTGCAATAATTTCTGACAAACAGGTATAAAAAAGGAATAATCCCAAAAGAGAAAACGAAAATCAAGGTTGGAAAAATCTGTTGGGACAGACTTTGACTATCGTTAAATAAAAAACTCTCACCTATAATTTCACTCGTGAAAAAATTTAAAAACCAATCTCTCATAAAAAAGGCTATGAGACACAAGGCAAGTGACAATCCGATAATAATTCCTTTCGTTTTCATACGTAATATGCGCTATTATTTAATTTTTATTGTTGGTATTCAATCTTGGTCAATTCGGCATTCCAAAGTTTAGCGTTTTTCAGCTTATTCCTTCACCATTGTCAAATTCGAAAGGAAATTCATCCCTTTCCCGATTATCAAAAACCTCTCCATAATTATTCTTTGGAAATTATTTTCATAGACTCTATTTTCAAATAACTAACATTCAAAAGATTCCTGGATAACACTATTTAGAATTGCCACAGAACATGCGCTATATAAATCTAGGAAGAGCTTTTAGAAAATACTTGTCTTAAGACAAGTATTCAAGGTCATTTATCCTGTAGTTTTATAACATTAACATTTCTTAATTATGCAAAGTGTGTTTCTCACTATAACAATAAGTTGTCTTGTTCTATTCTGGCTGGCTGTGCAGCACAAACTCTCTGTAGCAGTTTATATCACCTGGGCATTCATCATATCATCTGCAGCGATTGCAGGATTCTTCGGAAAATTTCCAGCTTCTTTCGCCTTAACCTTATTAGGAACAGCGATAACAATCCTCTGTTGTTATAAGTTATTGGCTCATTCAAAAATTAATATGTATTTACTTTTGGCAATCCATCTCTTACGTATCCCTGTGGAATATCTACTTTTTGCTTTATTCAAAGCTAAGATGCTGCCATGGGAGATGACTTTTATTGGTTGTAATCATGATCTATTTTTTGGAATCACAGCATTTGTATTTTTGATAATAGGAATTTTTCATCCTAAAATTTTCAATTTTCAGATTTTCAGGTTATGGAATATATTCGGTGTTTGTTCAGTTCTCATTGTTGTTATTCTAGGTATATTGTCGTCACCAATTCCTATACAAACCATAGCTTTTGATCAGCCAAATATTGCTATGCTACAGTTTCCTTATGCTTTATTACCGACCGTGATTGTACCTTTGATAATCCTATCCCACATTCTCCTGTTGAGGAATTCTGTTACATCAAAATTCCAATAGCGGACAACTTCCGCGTTTGATGGCTTCACGAAAGAGTCTTTCAATTTTTTTTTGTATATTATCTCACTATGAAAATAGTAGATATAACAAAAGAGACTTTAATCACGGCTCAGAATCAGGGCTACACCGTATTGATTACCAAGTTTAATTCTGATCCTTTATATCCTACATGGGTGATGGATAAAATCGAAAAAGACAAAATAGAATCCAATAAAAAAAGGTTAAGCGAGAATTACCAATTATGCTATTCGATCAAAGAAGCTATAAATACGATTGATAGCCGGCCTTTTATTGGAAAATTACAGCTAAGCAATTAGTCCACTGGTTGACATAATTTATAGAAGGCTACAGTAACCAATAGCAGGACTGTAGCCTTTATTTTTGAAACCGAATTGCGAAATATGATAAAATAATAGGTACACATATTTCAGCTCCGAACTCCGTCAGGAAATTTGTTTGTTTTTATCCAACCTAACTGTTTTTGATGGATCAATAGGAGAAAAAACCCATAAACTTTACCTCAGAGGAAATTATTCCTCACTTCCGGTATTTTTTGGCCGCTCGGACAATTGATCTCTGTTGTTTCCATCAATTTTTTGTGCTGCTGCCATGGAGACAACCAAATCATTCAACATGGAGCTAGCGGCCGTTGGCGAATTGGGAAGTAAAACCAAATTACTTCTACTATTGGCTCCAATAGCATTCAATGTATCATAATGCTGAGTCACAACAATTAAGGCGGATGCTTCCTGTGCATTGATATCAGCAGCGTTGAGCATTTTTACAGATTCTTCCAGTCCTTTTGCAATCTCTCTCCTCTGGTCTGCAATACCTTGTCCCTGGAGCTTTTTAGATTCTGCTTCAGCTTTTGCAACGGCAACAATTCGTATTCTTTGGGCTTCAGATTCATATTCAGCAGCGGTTTTTTCACGTTCTGCAGCGTTGATTCTGTTCATAGCGTGTTTTACCTGTTCATCGGGATCAATATCTGTCACTAATGCTTTGATTATATCATAACCGTAGCTTTGCATCGCATCCTGCAATTCACTCTTTACGGCAATGGCAATATCATCCTTCCTGACAAAAACATCATCCAATTTTGTCTTTGGAACTTCCGCACGCACGACATCAAAGACATAAGATGTAATCTGATTTTCGGGATTTTCCAGACGATAATAAGCGTCTTTTACATTATCTCGGATAACCTGATACTGAACAGAAACTTTCATCTTGATGAAAACATTATCCAAGGTTTTGGTATCAATTATGACATCCAATTGCTTTATACGAAGGTTCAGGCGCTTAGCGATCTGATCCAAAAATGGAATTTTTAAATGCAAACCAGCGTGACTTACCTTTAAAAATTTACCCAACCTTTCGATCACAGCCGCAGATTCCTGTTTTACTGTGTAAAATGAAGCAAACAATGTAATGAGTCCGAAAAAAACTAGAATTCCTAAATATATCATAACCTTAAATTTAATATTGGTGATACACAAACTTACGTCTTTCCATTGTTATTCTAGTACCAATTTTATTATTTTCAGGAAGAACTACTGTTCCTAATGCAGGAGCAGAAATGGGTAGGCGGAGCAAAATCGTAATTTATATAGTCAAATCACAACTATACTATTTATTCTGGTTGGATGATGACATAGTGGGTGAATTTAAATTCATTTTTTATACTTGTACGGATCCGGGTAATGGCCATCGTGATCTCCTCCGTATCAAGGTCATCTTTAAAATCAATGATGAGCACCAAAATAACATCCTCTGGCGACTGATAAGAAGCCAATCCATATACCTTCGGAAATCATGGAGGAACTATCTTAAAAAATTAGTATCCAATGCGGAGATGTCATTAAATCTCCACATTTTCCATTCTCAATTGCATTAGTTAATTTTTCCATTTTCCATTTCCGTATATTTATGTCGAAAATTACAGCTAGTGAAAAAGAAAATTGTGCTTATTCAGGATAATAAAGATATTCTGGACGTTATGGAAGAGATCTTAGAAGATGAAGGATTCAAGGTAGTCCCCTCATTGACTACTGCTCCGATTGACAATATTGAGGAAATCGATCCTGCTCTCGTTATTGTAGATGACAACATTAAGGGGAATAAAAAAGGGTCAAAAGTAATAAAAGAATTGAAGGAGGATCCTCATACAGAAGATTTATCTGCTGTATTGACATCCACGGCCAATGACCTGCCTCAAAAGGCATTAGAATGTAAAGCGGATGACTACATTGAAAAACCATTTGACATTGATCATATGGTTGAAGTGGTAAAAGAGAATTCTTAATTGAATGCTGTCCTTATATCAACCCAATCTCACTTTGTCGAATGATTAATTCTTTTTGGGCAAATTGCAATTCAAGCTTTTTCTTAAACTGTTTCCAATAAGAATGGTCAATTTCAGAAACCATGATCTCATAAATCACATGATCGTCTTTGATTTGCATACCATCACTATTTTCCCATATTCCAACTGCGGGGTTACGTGTATAGGCTGTTATCCCTCCAAAATCCTTAATTAATTGTTTGCTGACACTCTGATATAAGTGATCTGAAAATCGATTTCCCTCTTTATCATATAGTGGGATAAAAACTTCAATCTTTTTAATGGGCTGGCAGTTACTTTTAGCTTTTTCTATCGTCTTGCATGCATCTTTCGCACTTAATATTTTCAAAGGCTGGAAATCTTTCCCTTCCTGTTTGTTGTAGTTAATAAAAAAATGTTGAAGTTCATCGAGAACAGTGTCGGACAATTGCGCTACTCGATGAATATTTCCGAAAATGGATGAAGCTTCCGGCACAGCCAAAAATCGATCATTTTCGACCTGTACGCCATCTTTGCTTTGCTGTACTGCTTTTATTGCTCCAATAACTTTACATTTCAATATACAACCGGGAAAAGTTCCTTGCTCCGAAATAATAATAACATCTAAGGGGGCTCCATCCTCTCCTACCGTACCGGGAATAAAGCCAAAATCATAAGGAAAAACTGAACCAAGGGGTAAATATTTAGCCAATACAAATCCGCCAGATTCTGGTTCATAGTTGTATTTAGCATTCGATTTTTTAGGTGTTTCAACCGTACAAAATATATGTTTCATTCTATTTTCTAAAATGGTTTTTTTCACATTTATTGCTAACTAAAAAAGATCAACTTTTAGCTTCGAACAGCAGCATTCGCAATTTGGTTTGTGATTTATATCAAAATTTTAGAAGACTAGTTCGTTATACGTCCTGCTGTCTTATGATTTTTCTACAGCCTCCAGATATTTTCTTCGCGCCATGATTTCCGGTTCTTCCTATTTAGAAAGGTCATCTTCGTTTAGAAGCCACAGGATAAAATTTTACACACCCAACTAGTTTGAACTAAATAGCCTGCACAGCGGTTTACTCTTAAAACTGAACTACTATGAATACTATTCTGATTAAAGAAATCATACAACAACTGCGGGATGTAGAGCATACAGATCTGTGGATCGATGAAAATTTTGAAAAAAAATTGGTTAGTGTGAATGAGTCAACTGCCTATGAGCGTCCTATCCCGGAGCTTCACAGCGTAGCAGAATTGATGTCGCATCTCATCGAATGGCGTAGAGAGGTAATGAGTCGTCTGCATGGAAATCCACGGGGACTTGAAATGAACGATGCAGCAAATTGGCGAACGAATAATGAACTCAAAATAAAGGGATGGGAAAAGCTTTTGGAAGACTTCTGGAACAGTCAACAACAAATTATCAACTTTCTTGAAGACAAAGACGATTCCTTCCTTGAACAAGCGTATAAACATGCCGATCCCAATTTTCCATATAACCTTAAATATCTTCTGACAGGACTAATCCATCACGACTTTTACCACCTTGGTCAGATGGGTATTACAATCAAGTTTTTAAAGATAAAACATGCAATAATCTAATAAAGCAGGACTGATCATATCATTTTTTTTGAACGATATTCTTTTGACTACTGTTTACCTAGAAATCAAAACTCATAAAATCATGAAAAGAATATTTTTGACCCTAACAATTGCATTTTCCATCGCCGCGGTCCAAAGTTGCGGCAATGCAAATAATGACAGCAAAAAAACTGCGGACAGTATCAATGAAGCAAAAGAACCAGAAAATATCGATGATAACGACATGGCGACAACACCTGTTGCTGTCAATGAAGATGATGCAAAGTTTGTTACTGAAGCAGCGAACGGGGGAATGGCCGAAGTAGAACTGGGAAAACTGGCACAGCAAAAAGGACAGCATGCAGATGTAAAGGCTTTTGGCGAAATGATGGTGAAAGATCATTCCGCAGCAAATGATGAATTAGCCACCCTTGCAAAAGCGAAAAATATAACTTTGCCAGCCACCTTAGGTACCGAAGAGCAAAAATTAAGGGATGAATTATCCAAAAAGTCTCCCGGCGACTTCGATAAGTCTTATATCGAAGATATGGTCAAAGACCACGAAAAAGATATCAAGCTATTTGAGGACGCGAGTAAAAACCTTAAAGATGCCGACCTCAAAGCATTTGTAGATAAAACATTGCCGACCCTCAGAAGCCATCTTGAACATGCAAAAAGTGTTAAAGATAAGTTGAAATAATAATAACAGACAAGGGTCAACGTATTAATTGACCCTTGTCTGTTCTGTTTGCTCCATCCACACTTACGTGCCCTTTCTTCGACTTAACCTGCCCCCATATCAAGCGGCATGGAAACGTTTTTTGCGCAATCAACCCCTTAAGTTGTCGTATTTACACAAGATCTTTCTTGAGAATCGTTCGCATCTTTGTCATGTAAAACTTATATAAATCAATTATGAAAAATCTTATCAAAACCAGCAATGTTTTTAAATCACTATTATTTATCATCCTAATGACAACTGTAATGCAATCACATGGCCAAAAGATCGAACCTTCTAACAAAGGTTTAGTGCCCTTGAATGGTACCAAAGTATACTATGAAGTTTATGGCAAGGGTAAACCAATTGTTCTATTGCATGGTGCTTTTATGACCATCGGTTCAAACTGGGGTCAGCTAATACCTGAATTAGCCAAAAACAGAAAAGTTATAGCCATCGAATTGCAGGGACACGGCCATTCGCCATTTTCCGACAGAAAATTTGACCATGCAGTGCTCGCAAAAGATGTGGCTAGCGTAATGGATTATCTGAAAATCGAAAATGCAACTTTGCTCGGATATAGCTTTGGTGGTGCTATAGCCTACCAATTTGCCATTCAGTATCCGAAGCGGTTAAATGAATTGGTCATTATTTCTGCCACCTATAAAAGTGCTGGATGGATGTCAGAAATTAACAATGCATTCAAGGGCATGAAACCAGAATTATTTGACAATAGTCCAATGCAGCAAGCTTATAATGCTGTTGCCCCAGACAAAACAAAGTGGACGAAATTTTTGGAGCAGATGATCTCGTTGGCACAACGCCCATTTGACCTGGGAGACGCAAATATTGCCAAAATATCTGCCCCTGTCTTGATAGTCGCCGGAGACAATGACGGTTTAGATAAAATCGAACTGGCTAAAACTTATCAACTATTGGGTGGTGCAGTGGCTGGTGACTTTGGGCAAATGCCGAAATCTCAACTAGCAATTATCCCAGGACAAAGCCATGTCAGTGTTATGAAACAGACAAAAACCATTTTAGGGTTCTTAAATAATTTTTTAAAATAGACTTTAGTAGGTTTTTTAAATGGCTTAGAATTATATTGTTTGAAATGGGAGAAAAAGTGAATGTGAAAACTGATGTATACACACATCAAAAAAATGTGCTGTATGTTATCTAAATAATAAAGTACAAAATATGAGCAAACTGCTTCAGTCATATTATCAGAACACGGATGTCCTATTTCTAGCAGAAGATCTGTTAGGTAAGGTTCTCTATACGCAAAAAGATGGACTGGTTACAGCGGGCCGAATTGTTGAAACCGAGGCTTACTTTGGAGTTCCGGATAAAGCATCGCATGCTTTTAACGGCAAAAGAACATCAAGGACTGAACCAATGTATCGGGAAGGCGGTGTAGCCTATGTATATTTATGTTATGGAATTCACCATCTTTTGAATATTGTCACATCAGTTGCAGAGGATCCGCAATGCGTTTTAATTAGAAGTATTGAACCACTGGTTGGTATGGATGTGATGGCATTGCGAAGGCCGGTACCTCCAGAAAAACCTTCTTTTTCGAATGGTCCAGGGTCCACGGCGAAAGCTTTAGGAATTGATTCTTCGTTTAACGACGTCTTACTGACGGGTGATAAAATTTGGGTTGAAGATCAAGGATTGAAATATAGCCCTTCGGAGATTGGAAAGGGCCCGCGGATAGGTATTGCTTATGCTCAGGAACACGCCATGCTACCATTACGCTTTTTTGTAAAGAACAATAGGTATTCAAAAAAAGGATAAACCTGTAATTAAATAAATAGGCAGACGAAAGATAGTGTATCATTTCTGAACATTCATATGGACGCTCTGTTTTTCTATTATTTTTCTGAATACCACAAATTCTAAGATTGTACAGGAAACATAAATGATTGAAAAGATCAACAGCATTATTTGCGGATCAAGAATCATGTTATATTTATACATACCAACCAAAATGTAAACGATCAGTAAGACCAAACAAAGAGCTGGTATTCCCGCGAAAGTCAACAATGACAATACTTTATTATTCCTAACCTTTTCAATATGATTAAAAAAAGGCAGTAAAGAACACAAAACCATTGCTGCAAGATAGACCGTGGAGAAACCCAGATTGACCACAATATCCAAAATAACAATAATACTCTCCAAAAAACCTGTAGATTCTGTATCGGTCTGTGCAATGATCACTCGATATACGGTAAATAGCAATACACTTAGCAGTATATTAACCAGCCAGAATCTAAATATAATTTTTCTCATTTAATTTGATCTTTTACAATTGTTGCTATTCTATGTTTTCTATGCTTATAATTTCCGTTCTTAACGCATACATTTTAACGATCGAACTTTTTTTATCGAAAAAAATATCAAAAAGACGGAAAAGCCTATAAATGTTACTGTCTGAAAAGCAAACCGTATAGGCTGACTCTCCCATAATATTGTCGTCTCCCCCCCAGTTCTGCTAAATCTCAAGCGGTAAGCACCTTTGATGATGGCCTCTGTTACGATAAAGAGACTCAAGCCGGCAAGTGTCAAAAGAAACATCAATAAACCTAGCTCCATTATACAGGTACTTATGTACAGAACGGTATTCATCCGTCCCTTCGAAACCTTATTTCTACAGACGAAGGCGATAGTTGATGATAACAACATCAAAACGGTTCCAATAATTAGAATAACAATTCCTACTAACAAAATGATCGAGAACACCGCTATTATATCCATTAAAACTCCTTCAGCCGTTTCTACAAAGGTACTACCTTATCCTCCAGAAATAATGTACGAATATAAAGTCTGTCCCGGCGAATAATAATTACTCTGCAATTCAATAAGCGAATAGTAATAATCTCATGCCAAACTTTCAGCTTGCTTAACATTAACTTTAAATTAACAACTCATACAAATGAACCAGTTAAAATCCTCCCCTTTTTGTATGCCCTACGGATAAAGCATAGATAAAGCACAGATGAAGCACGGATATAGCACGGATATAGTACTAAGTCGATACAAGGTTTTAGTGCTATGACAGTGCTTTAAACGTACTTAGAGCGTACTAGATCACCTATAAAAATGTCTATTTTTTACACTAAGCTCCTCGCTTAATACTTAACTAAAAAGAAATAATAGACTATTGTAGCCAGTGCTATTTGTGAGAAATAGAAACTAATCTAAAATTCTTTGGTGACGAATAGTAATTGTAGCCAAAATTATTATATTGTGCTGTAATCTGGAATAAAATTTAAATTGTTCTAATCTATTGACTGAATACCCAAAAGCAATTAAGTTCAAATATTCATGGCGGAAGTACCAACTTCGCGTGCTGGAAGAATTACAAGCGCACCTGAAGGATGGACATTTACATGTGGTGGCTCCTCCCGGCTCTGGTAAAACCGTTTTAGGGCTTGAAGTTGCGATCCGCATCAATAAACCAACGCTAATTCTTGCACCGACACGCGCGATCCGTAACCAATGGATACAACGGTTCTGTGAACTTTTTCTTCAAACAGATACCGTCCCCGACTGGATATCTAAAGATATCCGAAATCCCAAATTTATGACGGTAGTGACCTATCAGGGACTGCATGCTGCATGCAATGATCAGGATGTCACGAGGAATGATTCAAGCCTTGACCGAATTCTACGTGGATTGCAATTACAAAAAATTGGTACAATCGTCGTCGATGAGGCCCATCATCTTAAAAATGAATGGTGGCATACGTTAATAAATATCAAGAAAAAACTGAAGCCCATAGTTGTCGGCTTGACCGCTACCCCGCCCTATGATGTCACTCCAACAGAGTGGCAGCGCTACATGGATCTCAATGGACCCATAGATGCAGAAATTTCAGTCCCCGAGCTTATCATTGAAGGGGATCTATGTCCACATCAGGATTATATTTATTTCAACTCCCCGAGCCAAAAGGAAACACAGTTTATTAAAGATTACAGAGAAAACATGCATAAGCTGTATATAGAAATAAGCAAGGACGAAATCGTGCTCCAGGCGATCCAAAAACATCCGATATGGCTGGACCCGACTGCTGATCTAGAATGGGTATATAATAACCTAAAATTTTACTCGGCTTGCTTAATTTTTCTACATGCCAACCAAATTTCCATTCCTGATCTCCATATGGAGATCATTGGTGGCAAAGATTTCAAAATACCTGATCTGGATTATGAATGGATCGAAATTCTACTTGATTTTTACCTGCATCGGGAAAAGGTACATTTCAATGCGTTTGAAGAGCATCGAAATATGTTGACAAACAGATTACAACGATATGGTGCGCTTGAAAAAAAACAAGTGAACTTTTCCCAAAATAGTCGTATCCGGCAATATTTAACGTCAAGTATCAGTAAAATGGAATCCATCAAGTCGATTGTGGATTTTGAATACGACAAATTAGGCAGAGCTTTACGCTTGGTTATCCTCTCGGACTTCATACGGAAAGAATTTTATGTTAACAGCACGCTCAATGACCTTGAATTGAACAAAATAGGTGTTATCCCTATTTTCGAAAAATTAAGACGCGAAAATAACAACAACAAGAAAATCGGAGTCCTTACAGGTTCAATAATTATTATTCCAGCCGACAGTTATCCAGCATTTAAAACCACTTCAGCCAAATACGGTGTATATGACACCTACGCCAGCCCTGTTCCTTTTGATCCTAATTACCTTTCAATAAACCAGACAGAGGGGCTTCAACATAATATTGTTCACATTGTCACCCAGCTATTTCAGGCGGGAGAAATCGAAATCTTAGTGGGAACCAAGTCTTTGTTGGGCGAAGGCTGGGATGCTCCGGCAATCAATTCACTGATTCTAGCGAGTTTTGTAGGCTCATTTGTACTTTCCAACCAAATGCGGGGAAGGGCGATTAGAGCTCAACGAGGTAATACGAACAAAACGGCAAACATATGGCATTTGGTGTGCGCTGATCCAACCTCAGTCACGGGTGGAGATGACCTTAAATTATTAAAACGACGGTTTAAGAGCTTTGTCGGCGTCTCACTTCGTCAAGAACCTGAAATCGAGAACGGTATCGATCGTTTTGATCTACCCGAAAATATAAACAACGTTGGGGAAATCTCAAAGAAAAACGCTGAAATGCTTGAATTTGCAGCCAATCGAGCGGATCTCAAGCAACGCTGGAACCTTGCGCTGAGCAAGGGAGTGAATCTCGTAGAAGAGATCAAAATACCTTTTGACGAAGAACAAGATTATCAACGCGTTAAAGCACTATATATCAACAAAACAATTAAAAACTTGTTAGTGACAGTGGCTGCAGCCTGGCTTAGTTTTGGTCTTGATCATGTACAAGGTTTTATTCAAACACTAAAAAATATGCAGAGCTTGAGAGATCTTTATATGTACATTGCGGGTTTGGGAGCAATCGGCATGTTGCTTTTCGGCAGAAAAACCATTAAATCACTACGTATATATCTGAAATACAGAGATATTTCCAAAGATTTGAAAAAAGTGAGCCATGCCCTTTTAGACGCCCTGCTAAAAGCGCATATTATACGTGCTGATCATGAGGAATTGCGGGTGGAAACGCAAGTCGACCGATCGGGATCTGTTTACTGTCATCTGGAAGGGGGAAACACTTTTGACAAATCTATCTTCATCAATGCACTCTGCGAAATCGTTGCACCGATCGATAATCCGCGCTATGTGATTGTTCGAAAAAACACTTTTGCCTTTTTTGTAAAGCAGGAAGATTATCATGCGGTTCCTGAAGTTCTGGCCCGTAAAAAAGAGCTCGCCGAATATTTTAGCAATCAATGGAAGCAACATGTGGGTAACTGCGATTTAATCTTTACAAGGTCAATTACAGGTAGAAAATTAATTTTAAAAGCCCGAGTAAAATCATTGGCGGCTCAATTGGAAGAAAAGGTACAGCAGGTCAACAAATGGCGATAATGCTTTCTATTACTTCCGTGCTTAGTTTTTTAGCCATATTGCGAGAGAAAAACTATAGGTTTCTTTTATTGCTTTCGATTGCAATAAACTCTGGCAAATACTCTGGAGTACAGCCTTTGGACACCATCTTACCTTTGTAAAGACCTGTTTTTACTCCAAGCGCTATGCAACGTTCTCTATATTTTTTGTCGTAAACCCCAATCCACCCCACTAGAAAATTCATAGCCCATTGAACTTCTGGCTCTTCTCTTTCAATTTTACTTTCCACTTCAGACAACAATTCATTGTTGCTTGTCGGGGGTACTTGGCCCATCCAACGCAAACGTCCTTGATAATACCAATAAGTTCGTCTTTTAAGTGCAGATTGGCTGCTTTTCCAATCTTCTATTATACAAAGGGTCATTTTATCTTTGGTAAGCTGGTTTGCCATCAACCAATCGATGAGCTGAAGTTTCTCTTTATCATGATATTGACTGATCTGATCGACTAAATTATCAATAACCTTTTCTGTAAGAAGCTTTCTGTCCATAATTAGGATTGCCAATTGTCGGGCAAAAAAACTTCGAGTCGACCAAAGTTCCATTGCCAATGGATGATCCTTTTTTATTTCTTTTGCAATCTTTCGCAAATCACCAAGTTTGGTATCCTTGGCCGTAATCTGCGTCAATATATTTTCTGCTGTATATGAATGTTTCATTTGCCTTTATCTGTCATTTTCGCTTTAGCTGACCAACAACATCAATGTTAGCATATTATCGCTTTCCAAAGCCCACCTTGCGGGGTCCAACCTACCACCTAGTAGCGTCGGCAAGCCGAAATCAATCTAGCAGTTTTAAAATTTCAATATCCTCGGGTTCGGTTTTCGGAGAAAAATGCTTTATAAGCTTGCCGTTTTCGTCGATTAGATATTTCTGAAAATTCCACAAGACAGCAGAACTTTCTATACCGTTCAAGGTTTTATTGGTCAACCACTGATAGATAGGTGCCTGCTGCTTCCCTTTCACTTCAACCTTTGCCGCCATCGGAAAGGTTACCCCGTAATTGCGTTGACAAAAGGCGGCTATCTCTGCATTCTTGCCCGGTTCTTGATCTAAAAAGTCATTGGAAGGAAAGCCAACAATGATTAATCTATCACTAAATCTTTTGTATAGACGTTCAAGTCCCTCGTATTGCGGCGTAAATCCGCATTTGGAAGCCGTGTTTACAACGAGAATCTTTTTGCCTTTAAATTGAGCAAAATCAATCGTCGTACCATCCAGCCCCTTAACTTTAAAACCATATATTGTATCTGATTTTAGAGCTTTATCTATTTTAACGTTACCGTTAGTGAATAAATAATAAGCTATACCTCCGACAACCGCCGCCACAATGAATAAAATGATAAGAAGCATTTTTTTACTTTTTTTATAAACCATGCCAATAGAGCTAAACCGCAATTCTAACCGCATCATGTTATGTAGGCCTACGTATATCGTCCTGGCTTTATCATAGTTTGCATACGATGCCAACGTCGACCAGAAAAGTACAAAGCAAAAGTATCGCGACGTAACAACGAACCTTGCGACCAGCGTGGGCTACCCTTTAAAGTTACTAAAGAAAGGTCGAATTTGGAAAAGTTAAAACCAGTCATTTCCGTAGGCTCGAGTTATGTTTTCTTATTAAGATAGACCAGGATAAAAAAAATACCGTTATGACAAAAACTAAACGCTCAGCTATGGAATTCCGCGTGGGGTTTAAGTAGAGCGACGCTGAGGGTAGCAGATCGGATCTATTATTTGGATCCGATCTGCTGTTGGAAATACTAAAAACTACTCCTATTTTTGGTTTTTAATTGCTTCTGTTATAGCCTGTGCACCTTCGGCAGATTTAGCTTTTATTTCATCTTTATACTTATCAACTTCATCAGAGACCTTATCAACTACATGCCCCGCTGTCTCACTAACTGCCGATGATACGTGTTCATACTCTTCTTTTACCTTATCGGCTACTTCTTCATACTTATGCTTTGCCTGTTCTTTGAGATCCCTCGTCTTCGCCTTGATTTTTTTTCGTGTTTTTTTTCCACTATTCGGTGCAACTAATAAACCGACCAATGTACCAAGTGCCGCTCCCGCCACCATGGCGAGAAGTAATCCCGTTGAATTATTTTTCCCGTTGCACATCTTTATTTTTTTTAAACAATCGTAATTAAGCATATATTTTAAAATGATTATGTGTTAAACTGCTACAATTGCTAACAATAAAATCAAAATATTAGTTTGTCATATTTTAAATAATGTGCAACGATCGATATCATATAATTTACTTTTATATTATTTCGCTTTCTGCCCTGCTGTTGATTTTCTTCTGTCGGACGAATTGAAAAATAGATCCGATCACAAATAGGATAAATAGGATAAGAAGTGTTTGTCCAATGATGGGATCTTTAATATCCTTCGCCAAAGGCTGCCCTATTGGAATTCGGGTAAAAGTCTCATTGATAGTAGGTACAAGGGATAGAAAAAAACTGAACGATAAGAGAAAATTTTCAACATACCTCGCTTTTCTATTATTTTTCTGTTTTGAATAAAGCCAATAAGCAAAAGCTACTAAAACCAGGATAAAAAGTGAAAAGATGTGGCCGGCATTGAACCCACCCTGTTTTGAGATACCCAGTGCGGTGACGGAAGTAATCAGCGTCGCATAAAAAAAAACGCTTCCTGAGCGTGCCCCAAGGTTGATTTTGCCATATTTGACAAACCCTACTATCGCCCCGAAAAGAGCTGCAACACCGACAATGGTGTGAAAAATTCCTAAATTTGATAAACCCATTTTCTTCTTTTTTAACTTTGATATTTTTTATAAAACTCTATTCCAGCAGAGCTAACGTTACTCTTTTTGATAGCAATATGCTGCTAAAGGAACAAGACAAAGTTGCAATAGAATTAGGAAAGTGACTTTTTAAATCTGTTCAAAGATTTGATATTTTGGTTCAAATAATATGCTTAAACCTTATTAAAGAATTTCAATGGTTATGGATAAATTTATTACTTCTCCTTGAAATGCTGACGATAATTTGTTGGGGAAACGCTGTATTTATCGCTAAAGCTTTTGGTGAAAGTTGCCAAGTCATTAAATCCACAGCCAAATGCAATTTCAGTAATGCGCTGATCAGAAACCAAAAGAAGTTCAGCAGCTTTTTCAAGCTTCTTATTTTTAATATAATTGGCTGGCGTATTATTATATAGTTTCGCAAACTCTCTTTTAAATGACGATACACTCAGGTTACATCGGTCCGCCAGCTGCTCAACTGTCTGCTGGGAAAATAGATTGGCTTCAATAACCTGTTTAAATGAATAGGTGGTCGCAGAAAAAAGTTGGGATAATATCAACTGGATTGCTTCCGCATTTTTAGTCTGAGACAACAATATTATAATTTCTTTTATCTTGAGAATTAGTATCTCCTCATTGATGAGTAAAGGATTTTCAAAATAAAACAACAGGCCTTCAATGTACTTTTGAATTAGGAAATCATTATCAATTTTTTCTTTAGATTTATTCGAAATGACACCATGAGGTTTATGTATCAGTGACGGTAGTTCCTTATCATAGATTTTTTTTAAGATATCTGGATAGAAAGTCACAATAACAATCTGGCAATTCGCCCCAGATTTAGCATTTTGGAGAAATTTCCCTGAACTGATGCAGTTTAGAAATAAGGAATAATTTCTCGGGATATTTAGCACCTCATCTTTTAGCTGGTATTGAAACTCACCTTCAAGAACATACAAAAAACACGCCTGTTCGGCCACTGGGAAATCATATTTAAACGGAGCTGTCAGTGCAATTTTTTGCATCATCGGCTTTCCAAATAGTTCATATTTTTTGTAATCCTTTAACATTGTTCTCAGAACATTTTAAACAAACTTAGTTATTAGATCTGTTATTTATCCAAATTTTTGATCATCATTTTACTTATTCTACCAAACAAGTAAAAAGAGCGTCCAGAGGTAGAACAGCACACCGACATCAAACCAAAAATAATATCGATCCGATATGGGAAAGGAATACCAGCGTCTTTCGGTTAGTCCAAATTTACTTCCATTTTGACATCAAGTGCTTTGCTGGTCGCCTTCAAAACATGATCAACCCAAATACATAACATGGGCTGTTTTCCAGGTTTATCTTGATCCCAGTCTTCCTTCCAGACAATGTCTATCGTTTTCCCGTGATAGTCTAAATTTCCGAGATAAAAATAATCCATTTTATCTATCGGTATAAGTGGCTGAACCTGAAAACTGTTGCTATGCGTCCCCTTAAATCCAATGAGATCTGCAATGATGATGTCTGGATAGGTGGAATGAAAGTAGTCATTTTGCCCTCCAAATTCCTGACCGTCACTTGGAATATACCATTCACCGATATTCGGATGGGCATAACCGTGAAGTCGTGTAAGCTTCATAATTTGTTCATAGAGGGTCTCCTTGTCTTGCGCAGTAATTTGATTTTTATAATTTCTTAAATAATTGGCATATGCTTTATATACAACCGAATTTTGAAAAGGCCAGCCACGGCCGTTCCAAGCATAAGCTTGTTCGTTATAATAAGGATGCTGTCTTTCTGCTGTGGTCATTCCTTTATGATTATTAAATCCTTTTTCAGATGTAAACGTTTCCCAGGCTACTTCATATTTTTTATTATCCCGACTAGGTATCATATTGAAATACCAAGGCGTGTAGCCAACTGACTCCCTTACCCTAGCCTCATAATCCCTAGCTCCATAGGCATTATCGCCGGCGGAGAAACTATTGAAAAATCCATCAGCTGAATTCCAAAGTGTCCTGAGAAACTTTTGTTGAATTTCCGTCGATTTAGCTTTATAAAGGCTTACTTTTTCTTTTACTTTAACGGAAGGGTTGTTTTGTTGTTCCAAAACATACATCTGGTATAGCGATTGATTGTTTCCATAGGAATAGCTTCCGACGGAGGGTCTTACAAGATAAAAATCGGGGTAACCTTTCGTAAAAGCCAGGGGAAAATCTTTTGCCTGTACCGTTTTTGCCGCTTTGTCAGTTGTCCCCCAACCTAGATAGAGATCTTTCCAAGTGCTATCTGTATAAATTTCATAGGGACCCTTACTTTCGATTAAGCCTAAAACCGCCGAAAGACTAAATTCCATTCCGTCATAGAGGTCCAGAATTTTATACATTCCATCGGTCTTGGATCCAGGGCTTTTTACTGTAAACAGGCTATCCAGAAGATGCTGATGATTTTCCATTGCAGGAAGCATCCGCTGCATCCAAGTCTTATCAGGGTGAATTTTCAAAAAAGATTCAATACCATCAATCATCCAACTGGAAAAATGAACACTTTCTGGTCTGCTAAGATGGGTCAAAAAGTTTCCATTCTCTCTTTGATTTAATCTGGAAGCCGATCCAAGCATAAAATATTCTGCATAAGATTGGAGGTATTTAGGATCACGGAGCCATCGTACATCATAAAACTGATGAGCTGTCGGACAGGTAATAGCCCCACTTAAAGATCCCCAGGCGGGGTATCCAAAAAACTCTGTAATGACCCAGTAATTCTTTGCATCCTGCGAATCATAATAATTCCGTAGATGCTTGCTAATCATCCACCAGCGGTAATTATAAACTCTACGCAATGTATCATTGGAACTCTCAAAATAGGGAATATTGTTGACCAAGAAATCTTTATTGTTAGATGCGTCATATGGACCATCCGATTTTGGTCTGTGTTCGTAGGAATTGAATTCATCTATATTCCCCATTAGATTGGTCCTCGCAACGCCTTTTAATCGGTTAAGTTCATTCTGATAAACCATTTCCCGCTTAGTTGAACAGGAAAACAGGAAAATCAGTATTATAGACCCCGCACTGACTAAAAAAGAAGCATGTAGGAAACCGAAACTATATTGTCTTTTCATATGGTCTAATCGAATAGAATTCTTTCAACATTGATTTGCCAGGGTTTATAGCATAAAATCAGCTCCAATCCGGAGCAATCAATTGTGGATTCATCAACTTCTGTTGTCGCAGCTTCTAAAGAAAATGAAGAAATCATCGACTTTATGGTTTTAACCCTATATGCTATATGAATATCACAAATCAACGCTAAAGCAAATAAATAACGAATCAACTGATTATTTTTGACAATTAATAATTGTGGAACAAAACAGAACACTATTGATACAATAAATCATACAGCCACAGAATTTTATTCCCATTTTCACATAAAAAAGTATGTTTTTCATATTTTTTCTACCTCTATTCTGAGGTAAATTTGCTCAATAAGTAAACTTAATCAAAAGAAGTAATTGCTATGATGAATGGAGATACCTATCCCATCATTGAAAACTTCGTAATTGATTTGATAAGAATACTGGAAAAATCCTACAATACTACAATGAAAAACATCCTGTGGAACGACAATGTCGTTCCACATTTTTTATTCTATCAAAATATTTCGTTGTCCTGACTTGCTTTTTTTATGACACCAATTCGAATGCAGGAAGCAATCTTATCTCCAGTAATAGATTTAATCTTAATGAAAAATTAATTTCCCTTCACTCTATTACCTTAATAGCAGGACCTTATCATAGCAAACGGGCAAGTTTATCTGCTAAACTTGCCCGTTGTGCTATTAATATTCCTTTTATAGATTGTTTCTCAGATAGCCCTGAAAGTTATCCTGGAATTGCAGACCGTGCCCTAATCTATATTTACTTAATTTATTATGGAGTGTTAGTCCCCATAATACAAATTCAATCAAAAAATGGAGATCATTAGGCATTGTTTCCGGTTGGTATTGCTGAATTAAAGCATGGATAGGTGTCACTTGATCCAAAATTCGCTCATAGTCGGCATCATTAAGCTCGTCCGATAATTCGATCCCCTCTGATTCCGAAAACCAGCGAACAATATCATCGTAAGGATAACGTTCGTTTTCTCTTTCCAGCTTCTCAATTTTGGGAAATAAGATTGGAAAAAGGTTTTTGACAGCATTTTCAATCAGTTGCAATGCAACCGTATCGGCTCCCTCCTGCTCACCTTCATAAACAAGCTCAACTTTACCCGTTATCGCTGGCACAATGCCCATAAAATCACTCAGCCTAATCGCGGTTGCTTCCGTCCCGCTTCTAAGCATGCGCAATTCGGCAGTACTTAATAGGTTTTGAAAAGCTGTTATACTCATACGAGCGCTCACACCACTTTTTTCATCAACATATTCACTATTTCGTGCTTCAAAACTTATTTGCTCAATCAGTTCCCGCGCCAGTTCAGGGACGTATATCTGCTCCTTCTGGGCCGTTTCCAAGTTCGCCTCCTGCGCAGTAATTGCCTTTGCTATCTCCACCGATGTGGGATAATGCGTGAGTATCTGTGATCCTATGCGATCTTTTAAAGGCGTCACAATACTTCCTCTATTGGTATAATCTTCCGGATTCGCAGTAAATATAAATTGCACGTCCAAAGGTAAGCGTAACTTAAAACCACGGATCTGAATATCTCCCTCTTGCAAGATATTGAAGAGTGCCACCTGAATTCTCGCCTGAAGATCAGGCAGTTCATTAATGACAAATATGGAACGGTTTGCTCTTGGAATCATACCAAAGTGAATCACACGATCGTCTGCATAACTCAATTTTAAATTTGCGGCTTTGATCGGATCCACATCACCGATCAAGTCGGCTACAGTTACATCAGGAGTGGCAAGTTTTTCAGCAAAGCGATCATTTCTATGAAGCCAGCTTATCGGCGTTTCATCGCCTTTCTCCTTTAATAGCTCCAGGGCATAACGTGATATAGGATTGTACGGATCATCATTAATCTCAGAACCCTGTACCACCGGGACATATTCATCCAGCAGATTGACCATGAGTCTAGCTAGACGTGTTTTCGCCTGACCGCGGAGACCTAGAAAATTAATATTGTGCTTGGAGAGAATAGCTCTTTCAAGTTCTGGAATAACAGTATCTTCATAACCATGTACTCCAGCGAAAACTGTTTCACCTTTCCTTATTTTTGTAATCAGATTCTGACGCAATTCTTCTTTTATTGTTTGAGGTTTATAACCCGAAGTTTTTAATGCACCAAAAGTTGTAATCTTCGTGTAATCCATATATTCTTATCGTATTCTTTTTTTGCGGTTTTCTTCATAATCCTCGAAAATCATTTCACCTAGATTTCCAAGTCCTGTGTAATAAGCTTTCCCTTGATTTGAAGCTGTAAATTCGTCAATGAATTGCTGCAGGTAAGGATCTGAAGCAATCATAAAAGTGGTAATAGGTATTCCCAACTTTCGAGCTTGCGCCGCCATACTATAGCATTTACTGGTGATAAACGGATCGAGCCCCATCGGATTCTTATAATAAGTACCGTCCGGCATATTTAAACAGCTCGGTTTTCCATCGGTTATCATAAATATCTGCTTATTCGCATGGCGTTTCCGCCGTAGCAAATCCATTGCTAATTTTAAACCTGCGACCGTGTTGGTATGAAATGGTCCAACTTGCAGATAAGGTAAGTCTTTTATCGCAATAGGCCAGGCGTCGTTGCCGAAGACGATAACGTCAAGTGAGTCTTTCGGATACCGTGTCAGAATCAGCTCCGATAAAGCCATTGCGACTTTCTTTGCAGGTGTGATCCGATCCTCCCCATATAAAATCATGCTGTGGCTGATATCAATCATCAACACCGTGCTCATCTGCGATTTAAACTGGGTATCCTCAACAACCAGATCATTTTCCGCTAAAGCAAACTCTCCTAACCCGTGATTGATCTGCGCGTTTTTTAAGCTCTCGGTCAAAACTATTTTTTCCAGGCCATCTCCATACTGATAGTTCCTGAAATCACCCATATTTTCGTCACTGCGTCCTTGGTGATTGGTTTTATGATTGCCCGACCTTCCTTTTCGCATTTTTCCAAAAATTTGGTCCAAGGCATGCTGCCGCAGCGCCTTCTCCAGTTTTGATGTAATATCCAGCCCACCCTCACCAGTAGAATCCAGCCTTTCTCTGATATATCCTTTATCCTTCAAATCTGCAATGAAGTCGTCTATTGTATAATCTGGGGTCGTGAGTTTAAACTCTTTATCCAATTGCCTTAACCAATCAATGGCTTCATCGAAATCCCCTGAAGTATGGGTAATCAGTTCTTTGAAAATATCAAATAATTTATCAAAAGGCGTTTGAAACGGCTCGTCATATTGTTTGAAGAGAAAACCTTTATTTCTTTTCGTGCTTTTCATGCATTCCTTTCTAGTAATAGAAGCAATTCAAATCCTTCTATAGGATGAATTTACGAAATAATAATCCTTATGTAAACGATATTCCTTTTTACATAAAAAAACTGGCTGTAGTATGACGAATGACAGCTTGCCATTTTTATCGCTGCGGGGGGGGGGGCACAAAGAATACAAACTCTTTGTGCCCTTTGATTTTGTTATGCCAAAGAATATGAAATTATTTCAAATAGCATTGAGTTTAATATTGTAGTTCCAAAGTTGGTTTATTGCTAGCAGCTTCCCTATTACTAAAGGACATATCATTTGTCGACGAAGCAGCACCTGCATTTAAAAATAGAAAAGATGCTTTGCGATCAGTCCCAGTCAGCAACCAAGGCACTATTAGCAATAGCACATTGAATCTTTTTATGGATATATGCATCTAAATCAAAGAAAATTAAATATTTTTAGATCACAATTACAGACCTTATGGACGACAAAAAATTAATGGAAGTAGATCAGTATCTAGATACACTCTCAGACAATGAACAACAGATAATTGGTCAATTCCGAAGAGCAATAGCAGAAAATGACAGTGACGTTTCCGAGAGCTTCGGAAAATTCATGTCAAATCCTAATGCAATCAGCTTTAACGAACAAGGGGTATTTAAATATGGGCTAACGGTTGCAAAGAACTATATTTCGTTCCATTCCTTGGTGATGTATGCTCACCCTGAATTAATGACAGAACTAAAATTAAAATTGCCTAAAGCAAAGTTTCAAAAAGGCTGCGTTAATTTCAAAACATTGGACGAGTTTCCGATATCAGTATTAACAGAGCATATTCAGAATTCTTCCAAAATAGATTTTAGCCCCATGATTAATCGTTATCTGAAAAAGAAATGACCATGCCCGATCGTCCCCTAGACTTTTTTTATAGCAAGTTGACCCAACTTTTTACATTAGTAGAATCCGAGCGGGAAGTGCTCGATACAAAACTCAAAATCCTACATTATAAAAGGGATAGTTACTTGATCGAACCCGACACAAAAGCAAAAAATCTATTTTTTCTGCAAAAGGGAATTGTGCGAAGTTTCTATCAAACCGACGACAGAGAAATTAACACGGAATTTTTCTTTGAAAATGAATATCTAACTGCTTTCACAAGCTTCCTTACTGGAGAACCCACCAAGCTCCATTTTCAATGTATGGAAGACGCCGAACTGATCCAGATTCCGAAAACATTAATTGAGGATCTATTGAGTCTCGATCACAGATGGTATATACTGCTTACTGAAATCTTAAAAAATGAATATATCAAAAAATGCCGTCGCGAAAGCTCCTTTTTACTACTCGACGCCAACGAGCGCTACCTTTACTTTTTGAAACAGTTCCCTTTTTCATTTAACCGCATTCCACTTTTTCATATTGCCTCCTACCTTGGGGTCAATCCCGAAACACTGAGCAGGATACGAAGTAAAAAGTCAAGCGAAATTGATCTAAGTCAAGTCAATAACATTTAGATTTTATCACTTTTGATATCATTATAAATGTACAGACAATGGAAAAAAGAGTAAAATTTGATTTTGAAGTTTATTTCACCAATGGAGGCAGCATCAAAGGGGAAGATTTTAGGCTTGATATCGCTAGCGAGGCCATCAGTAACCAAGAACTCGCTGATTATATCATTAAAGATTTAAGATTATTGATGGCAGGAAAAGTTATTATATCGAACAAAACCATCCTGAATGAACGCCATAAACGCAACGCGATCAATAGCGAACATCGGAAACATACGCTGATAGATCTCAGTCATACCATTGAAAATGGGTTGGTTACCTACAAAGGTCTTCCTGCGCCACATATTTGCGACTATCTATCCAGAGAAAATTCCAAAGAGTTTTACAGTGAAGGTACCAGCTTCCAAATCGGTAAGATCGACATGGTGACTAATACCGGAACTTACATAGACTGTCCTTTCCATCGGTATGAAGACGGAGAAGACACTGCGCAGACAGACTTGCACCAACTTGCGGAACTACCAGCCGCTGTCATTCGGATCCCGCATACTGAAACGTTGGAAATAACAGCAGATCATCTAAAAAACAGGGAAATTCGAAATAAAGCGGTATTGATACATACCGGTTGGGATCAACACTGGAATACAGAACACTATTATGAAGGTCATCCTTACCTAACGCTAGCGGCGGCAGAGTACCTTAGAGACTGCGACGTCAAACTAGTCGGTATAGACTCCCATAATATCGACTGTACAGCAGGTAACACGCGTCCAGTACACTCAATACTATTGAGCTCGGGCATATTGATCGTCGAGCATCTTTGCAACCTTGGCTGTTTACCAGATGAGAATTTCACCTTTACGGCGGCCCCTCCCAAAATCAGTGGTGTTGGCACTTTTCCTGTCAGGGCTTTCGCGTCCTTAAAAAACTCTATTGATGTATAAAACAATCCAATAGCTAAAAATTGACGGACTCGAATTTGGCAAAGAAGTCTTTAAATAACACAACTTGAAGAGGATTAAGTAAAAGCAAGGCCCTATTACGTGAAGAAAAAATGACAATAAAAATCTCTAGACCTGATCATGTACTCCTAAAAAGACATATCGAATACTTTTATATACTTGAAAAAACCGCAGAGGAAAAGCCTACAAACAAAAGGTGGTGTTAAGGAGATTTTTAGAAGGTCTCAAAAAAAATAAATCTTTTTATCAGGCATTTGAAACTTGAAAGAAAAAATCTAAATTACATATAGATCAATTCAGCGCTCTAATTTATCATATAACCTAAATTAGAGCGTATTGTCACAGTGGACCAAGATATGGAGAAAGCTAAAAAGAGTTTTTTATGGAAATCCTTTATATTATGCCTAGTCTTTATGACAGCATATCTTATCAGTTTTTTGATTTTTGACCTTAGCAACAATGAAAAGCTGAATTATATTATTTTTTCCCCTCTTGTACTCGCGTCGAGCTGGATATTCTTCTATTTCTTTTTGCAGCTAAAAGATACAAAAAGCTTGAAATATTATCTGTCTGCATGGATGCTAATAGCTCTTGCCATTATTTATACGAATGGTATTTTTAATCTCGATATTCGACTTCAGAATTTCTTCCATTCTTCAAAACTACCGAAAGAATACAGACAATATGTCGATATTGACAAGCCCAAAAACCAGTTCGGAAAACATGAAATTATACTTTTCAAAGCAAGTGACCATCCTATTGGCCAGTTTTTGACGAAAAACAATGAACTAATCATTCACAGTTTGACCGCCGCCAAGCATTCTAATGCTACATTTCCAATCATTCATACTTTTTACAAACTGGACAAAAACGGCAACCAGATCGATCAGTATTCCTATAAACAGAACAAAGACGACGAAACAGAAATTCTATTCGAAGGTTATCTAATCAACGTCACGCAACATTATTTTCGCAACTGGGCGCTAGATGGAGATACGACGAAAAAAACAATCGAACTGTACAACGCCAATCTTAGCTGGTCCGAAGGTCAACAACGTCAGGCACTAAATGACATTGAAAATAAAGCTGTTTACCTGCTATCGGAGAAAATCTATGGTTTTGATCAGCACAATTCGAAAAGTTATTCGAAAAAAACCTATTTAATGAACGGCAAATGGTATACGTTGTGTGAAAATATTTCGGATGACAATGAGTTCGCTCTACGGACCGAATCAAAAGGCCGCACCATGAATGATCTTTTTGGTCACTGGGATAAGAATGAATGGGTAGCAAATACCACTCCAGCCAATGTGCAATCCCTCTATTATCAAAAAATAAAACGAGTACGCAACAGACATGATACCAAGAGTGGCAAATATGAATCTGGAGACGTTTGGCAAGGCTGCCTATTCTCTCAGCTTATTATCGAAAATGACACCTTAAAATTTAAGGATAGTTTATATCTCGACGAACAATGGCATTGGTCCCAGATTGAAATCAATCGTAAGAATATAGGTACTTTAACTTTCGAAGATACCGAACAATTTCATACATATGGTTACTACGCAAATCCTGTTTTAAATTATCAGCTTTTTACCAACCAGCGCAACAGACTTTACCTGATTAAAAGGAAGTGATCTTTACATCTCGGCTTGAGAAATTTCACCTTCCAAATACATCCTGATTTTTAGCTATCCAAAATAATCACTATCTTACAAGAGATCAATTTGTGAATATATTTCCAATTTGGTAGCCATCGGATCCTAGTTAAAATAAATTTCAGGTATAGAAGGAAATACATCATATGAACACAAGATATTTTTTCTACGTCATTATCGTCATCGGCTTGTTCACCTCGTGTGGCCTAATCCATAATCTTCCTGATTCGGCTTCTCCCAATACCGGAGCAGATCCTAATTTATGGTATTCATTTGTGGATCAAAATGGCAATTTTTATCCCGATAACTGGAAGAAAAACTATGGAATCCCTTCGAATAAAGCCGCTAGGGATCCTTATTCCCTGATGAAAATTGCCACTGACAGAGGTGACCGCGAACAACTGCTTGCTTTTGAACGAGGTAATATGCTCCGTCTTTCGAAACGTATTGCACCCAAGAAACGTGTTTTTATTTTGGTACATGGCTTCAATGCGGATGAAGAATCTGTTGTAAAACAATATAAATATATTGCAGATCATATCGTTACAAACCCCAAAACCGATGAAATCATTCGATTTTATTGGGATGGTTTACGATCGACCTCCCCTTTTCGATCAGCAAAAAATTGGTTTTCCGCAGCTTCTTTTAGCCAGATGGCCGGTGAGTTCGGTTTAAGACGCATACTTAACAATATGGCGGATAAGGATGTTTATATTATCTCGCACAGTCGCGGGGCATCCGTGGTCATGAGCGCAATTTCAAATCCGGAATACAATAGTTCATTTTCTGCCCAAGCAAAAGACATTCACAATGTTGATATCGAGCGGGCAAAGCCATTGCTGGAAAACAAAAACAGGATTACCTGCATCATGCTGGCACCAGCAATAGGCCTTTCCGAATTTCAATATACTGACACAACAACTAATACAAAAAAATTTGTCGATCTGAGCACGCAAGTAAAGAAAATACATATCACGATTAACGGGACTGATAAAATGTTAAAGAAATTTTTCGGATTTCTATCCAACAAACTCAACCCAACTGATCTAGGGTATAAAGAGGAGAGCTTTAACGCGCTTAAGAAAAACTATACTATCTTTTCGATGACGGATTTTACAGGAATGTCAAGCCACGATTTTAGTCGTTACATACGAGATCCCAAATTCAAGCAAATGTTGCGGGAAGAATCAATTCAAGTACAATAAGTTATTACCGAATTTTCGCAGATTGGCTAATATGTCCTGGTTTAAAGTACCGCAACTATTTTCTCAAAACGACCGTGATTACTTATAGAAACTGGTAACAGTTCCCTTCGTCCCTTCATAGCAATGCCAGGCAAACCCAGTGGATCTTTAACAACTTGACATCTTTTGAGTTCCACCACATGATCCAAATGGTCGAATACCTTAACTGCTATGGTATGTATAAAATCAGCACCAACAATGGTCTTGGTATAATAGCGATTCTCTTCACAGACGACCTCTCCCACGGCAGTGCCGCAAGACCTTTCAACAAAAGAACACAGCAATCTAATAGGTGCATATTTTCTGCTACCCGTCTCTCTATTCCAAATTTTGTAAGCAGCTTCTTTCATACTCCACAAAAGCCACACAACAATCTCCTGATCGTCACTATTGGCTATTAACAACTGCTCATTTTCACTAAATATCTTGTTAATAAACCCACGACGTCTCCAATTACTGTCTTTTCTAGACCGAACTAGATCGACAATGTCATTTCCAATCATTTCTCATTAAGCTTGGTTTCGATAATATCGATTGCCGCCCTTACATTAAGCATACGTTCCATATCCGCATTTTCAATAACTATCTCGAACTGCTCTTCGATATCCAGTACGATATCAACCAGATTAGCGGAATTGATTTGCAGATCATGAATAAAATCAGTTTCTTCGGAAAGCTTTCCGAATGCTGCTTCGTTTGTCGTATAAGGTGCTATAATAGGTTTTAAAGCATTGATCAGTTCTTCTCTATTCATATGTCAAGTTATCAAATTTTTTAAATATTAAGCAAGCATTCACATCCCCAAATCCAAAACTTGCTTTGGCAATGATTTGAGGAGCAAAACTCCTTGTGTGCATAGGTACGTTTGATGGATCTATCAGTGCAGCAATTTCAGGATGTAGGTCAACACAATTGCTGTTTCCAAATATAAAACCGTGATATAACTGCAAGACCGTAGCTACACTCTCTATACTGCCAGCTGCACTAAGACAATGTCCAGTCATACCTTTTAATGAGTTTATAAAGGGAAAATCCTTCCCCCTCCGTCCAAGAGCCTCAATCCAGTTTTCTATTTCAAAAGCATCTTTGGTAGTTGCTGTTAAATGGCCATTTATAGCATCGACTTCCAAAGCGGAAACACCTGAATTTTTCAAGGCCTCTATAATACACCGACGAACAGCATCAGCATTAGGTGCGGTCATACTACCTGTTCCCCGCTGTCCCCCAGAATTTACCTCACCGCCCAACAACTCACCATAGATCGTTGCCTTTCGTGCTAAGGCACTTTCCAAATCTTCCAATAGCAAAGCTCCTGCGCCGCTACCGGGCACAAACCCTCCGGCTGTCGCGCTCATCGGACGAGACCCTTCATGCGGGCGATCATTATAATGCGAACTACAAACGCGCAATGCATCAAAACCACCCCAAATATAAGGGCCGCTGTCTCCGGTGCTGCCAGCCAGCATCCGTTTTGCCCTACCGGATCGAATACGGTCATAAGCCATTAGAATTGCTTCGGTGCCAGTTGCGCAAGCAGATGAATTTGTTGTTACTTGGTTTCCAAGCCCCAATTTACCGCCCAAATATGCGCTGACACCACTGCTCATCGTCTGGGCCACAACTGTACTACCTAACCTGCGGATCTGTAAATCGTCAATTTTATAGATGCTCTCACGAAACTTATCGATACCAGAGCTCCCGGATCCAAAAATGGTTCCACTGTCCCAATCCGGAGCAGATTCAGTCGCTATCGGTAACCCTGCATTTGCCCAAGCTTCCATACCTGCAATGACTCCATATAATATCCCCGTACTGTTAAAACCTCTAAGCTCAAGTTCAGTGAAATAGCGCCTTTTAAAATCATCCGCTATTTCAGGGGTTCCTGCTATCTGACAGGAAAACTGTAATTTCTCCAGTTGTACATCATGTCGAATACCCGAGACACCATCTTTTATCGCTTGGGTAAAAGACGGTAGGCCTACCCCATTCGGTGCTACAACCCCCATTCCTGTAATGACGACTCTCTTCATAGTTCCTCCGTAATCATACCTGCCAATAGCCCCTTACAAACCTCCTGTCCGCTTTCATTTTTCATAACGACTTCACATTTTAGTTTACCAAACCTGAAATATATTTTTTTTGAAAATACGGTAACTCTTTCTTTCGGATATACAGGCTTTAAAAATTCTATTTCAGTCGAGGTCAACGCTATAGCAGGGTTAGCCGTAACCTCTTTATCCAGCAAAAAAATTCCCAGACAGGCTAAACCTATCTGTGCCATCGTTTCGATCAAAATAACTCCCGGGGTAATCGCTTTGCCATAAAAATGCCCTCTATAAAAATCCAGGTTTTCATTAAAAGTATAAGCACCTGTAATACCTTCCTCATCAACATGAATTAATTCATCGACAAACAAAAAAGGTTCTCTATAGGGCAATTGTGCCATTATATTATTCAAATCCATTGATCAAATTTAAGTAGGTCACCATTTTAACAATACCCGCTGTGCTGAAAAACCGGGACCAAAACTAAGCATCAACCCATATTCTCCAGCTTGTGGCTGATGCTTCATGATGCGTTCAAGAACATAAAGTACGGTAGCACTCGACATATTGCCATACTGTGCAAGCACTGCCTTAGTGTCTTTGATATCTTTACCAAACTCGGCAAAAATCTGCTCGATCGTCGCCACAATCTTCTTACCTCCAGGATGAAAAATCATGTGATTGATATCTTTGATTTCCAAACCATTCTTTTTCAAAAATGGATGTATCACATCTGCAAAATGCGACGCGATAACATTGGGGACATCAACATCCAATATCATCTTCATGCCACTGTTGGTCAGCTTAAAACCCATGATATCTTCTGTATCATAAAAATGATACATCTGCTGGTCAAGAATTTCTGGTCCGCAATCCTCTTCATGCGATGAAAGCAGGCTGCAGGCTGCACCATCTCCAAAGATGGCCGCACTGACCATATTTGACATGGAGAAGTCCTCCAGCTGAAAAGTAGCTGTTGGGGCCTCCACCGCAATTACCGCAGCGCGTTTACCCGGATTGGCCTGTAAGAAATTCTTAGCGTAGATAACACCTGAAACACCAGCAACACATCCCATTTCTGTAACTGGCAGCCTGACAATATCCTGCCGGAGTTTCATTTTATTAATTAAATATCCGTCTAGTGACGGTATCATAATTCCCGTGCAACTCACCGTTATAATATAGTCTAAGGAATGCGGGTCCCAGGCTGCTTTCTCAAGTGCTTTACGCAGCACTTTCTCCCCTAACTCGATCGCTTCACGGCAATAAATATTATTTTTTTCTTCAAAGGATGTCACCGTAAATACTTCGATGGGATCCATGATAGCATAGCGTCTTTCCACAGCAGAGCCTTCAAAAAGTTTTTTTATCTTTTTTACAAAACGAGGTTCCTGTCCTCTAAGCCAAATATCCAATAACGGAAGAACCTCATCGGTAGTACAGGAATATTTAGGCAGTTGCTTAGCAACGGTAATTATCTTAACGCTCATATATTGGAAATTATCCACTGATAACGAAAAGCCCATTTCCATTGAATGGTATAACTTTTCAATTGCAATGTTTTCGAGAATTGTTCTAACTCATATTTTTTAAACCCGCGCATTATGGATATAAGTCCATCCGCCCTTGTCATTTTATTTAACCTAAAAAAAACACCTATGGCTTGAAAAAGACGATAGGCGACTTTGCTCCTTTGCAGGTCGTTGATAACGATTCCCAAATTTGAAATCTTGATGAGACTGTCTATCAATTCAATAATTTTTTCATTATCAAAATGATGAATGGTTAGCGTACACAGCACAATATCATAACTGTTATTTTCAAAATCTGTGTCGAATATATCTGCACACAAATAGGATACATTACTGTAATCTTTTGACAGAGACTGCGCATAATTTACTGTATATTGATTAGCATCTACACCCAATAGATTCAGATTGATCTTATTTTTATAGCCATAATCACTCAGCATACGAAGCATGTCTCCATTACCGCATCCGATATCAATAATTGAAATTGACTTGCTCTTATCGGCACCAGAAAGAAGTTTCTTGACACCATCCAAGGTGATGCTATTTCCACCTAAAAACTGGTTGATCTTTGAAATCCCATCCAATGTGACACGAAGTTCTTCACCCGCAAGCAGGAAATCATCCATGATCTCAATCTCCCCTGTTCTATGTTTCGTGTTTATAGACATTTTATTGTGTTTGCATTTCCATGAGTTTGTTTGATAATCCAGATCAAAATTTTCGGAAAAAGGCCCCCGATCTTCATCAGTATTGCCGCGCCAAATTCATAACGTAATATACTAGACAGCATCCGCCCGAACAATAAGCGCCTTCCAAAAGCTTGTTTCCAGCGATTGACATACATTACTTCCAATTGTCGACGGGATTCAATTTTACGGCTATGGTAATCCAAAACAAGTTCCGAAGCTAACTTTGCACTATGTATCGCTATAGCCATTCCATTTCCACAGAACGGATGGATAAGGCCAGCTGTATCACCGACCATGAGGATATGGTTTTCTACCGATTTTTTTTTATCAAAAGAAAATTGACTTATCGTAATCGGCTTATCAAAAAGCATCGTGCTCTTTTCAAAAAAACACTTTAGATATCTATTTTTAGACAGGACGTACTTTTGATACGCTTCGATGTTCCTATATTTTTTAAACGTTTTTACATCGGCCAAATAACAGACATTTATCTTGTTATCTTCAACTTTGGAAATGCCACAGTAGCCACCTTCAAAGTTATGTAAGGCGATGAGGTTGTCAGGAAAATCACCCGAATAATGAGCTTTTACAGCCATCCAAATGGAGGGTGTCTTCATGAAATCCCGTGACAACAATTGATCGATATTACTGCGTTTGCCATAAGCTCCCAATACAATCTTTGCGTTTAACTTCTGCCCCTGAAACGAAACAGCAAATGTATCATCGCTGAAGGAAATTCCGGTAACAGTTGCAATTACGATTGTACAGCCACTATCTTTTACCTTTTTATAGAGCAATTCATCCAAGCAATAGCGACTTACACCAATGCCACCCAATGGTAATCTGATCTTATCGGATTGCCCATGTTGGGTCGTATATTGTAATTCTTCAAGATGTGTGGCGCGCAAAGTATTCACATCAACTTTAAGCCAGTCCAAATAGGGTAAAATCTCATTGGAGAGGTATTCCCCGCAAACTTTATGATGTGGGTAATCATGTTTTTCGATTAATGTTACCTTCAATCCTTTTTTGGACAAATGCAATGCACTTGTAAGCCCAGCTAAACCACCGCCTATTATAATTACATCAGGATTTATTTCCATATAAGCAAATTTGCTCTGCGTTAGTAATCTTCAAAATATCGTTAGGAAACACCGCACAGGCCATGATTGATGGGGCTGCTTTCTACCAGTCTTTTTGATAACAGATCCTGTCGATAAATAGTTTTACCCTCCCCATAAAATAAAAAAGACGCATTACAAAATTTCTCGATTATTTTGCGCTTGATCCATAAATAGCTTATCAAGAAAAAGGTATCGGTCCCGAAACTCTTCAGCAGATGTTTTCACATCGACGTTTAAATTAATAATGTTCATACGCTTATCTTTCGCTGTTGTTTTCGGCCATAGAGAAAGCCCCTTTCCATTTGGATCACCAGTCTTAATGAAATTGACAAAGTAATTCTGCCCCAGTCTGGAGACCTTATAATCATCCTCTGTCCAGGCAAAAACATCGTTGCTCCTAAGATTACCCAATAAATATTCGATATCACTGGCATGGAAAGCGCCAGGTAAAGGCTCGGGCATTTTACTTTTGGGCTGTTTTTCTGACTTTTTACTAATTCCTCCCGCAAGTCCAGTCTGTACATCGCTATACGCCGGTTGCATGGCTGGCCGTGGTTTACTGAATATATAGACAAATACAGGCTGACCACTATTTTCCCGTTGCAGATCCAACCATTTCCAGGTACTATAGACTATAAAATTATCACTGGCCAATGCTGTAGACGATCGAATGACTTCCATCTCCGTTTTTCCGGGATATAATTTCAGAACTTCATCGGCTTTACCTTCATATTGCGTCCTGACCAACTTTTCATAATTCTCTGGAGAGGGGAAAGATTTCCCCATATAGGCGGTATATGGTGCTTCGGTCGAAGTCCAGCCTGCGAGTAGAGGCACTTTAGACTGTTCGCCAGCTTCAAAAATCGCGAGCGGAGATTTCGGCAAGAAATACCCATCAACGATCAACCGGGTAGCGAATGCCCCAGGCTCACTGGCTTTATCAAGAAGTTCAGATGCAGGTATCTCACGCAGTTTATCGAGCTCTCTGGCATTTACACGATCTGCAAATCTAATCCCTTGCTGTTCTTGTTCCGCAAGAGAAACAGTGCCATATCGCAGATTAAAGACACTTCCACTTTGACCAATAGCACGCTTAAACAATCCTTTGGATAACGGACTGGCCATCTGTGCGGAGACGGACATACTACCCGCCGACTCCCCTCCAATGGTTACCGCTTCAGGATCTCCACCAAATGCAGCAATATTTTTTTTAACCCACAACAAGGCAGCATGCTGGTCCAAAAGACCATAATTTCCAGATGCATGTTGAGGAGATTCTTTGGTTAATGCTGGATGTGCAAAGAAGCCAAAAATACCAAGACGATAATTGACTGTAACAACGATAAGTCCTTCTTTTGCAAAGCTTTCCCCATCGTAACGATTTTCCGATCCATCACCAGCATTGAAACCTCCACCATAAAAGTAAACCAATACAGGAAGTTTACTAGCAGATCCGGCTGTCTGGGGACGCCACACATTCAGATAGAGACAATCTTCACTGATTCCGGGCGAACGAAATCTCATATCTCCATAGATAGGCTTTTGCATAGGGGAGCTGCCAAAATGATCTGCTTTACGAATACCGCTCCAAGGCACCACCGCTTGCGGTTCTTTCCATCTCAGATCACCAACAGGTGGCTTTGCAAATGGAATCCCTCGAAAAGATTGTACCCCGCTTGACAGGGTAATCCCTTCCAATACGCCCGCTTCAACCTTTACCTGAGGTGCTTGTGCAAAAACATATGATGCAATAAAAAAAACGATAGTAGTAAAAAAGATCTTTTTCATCATGAGGGTCTATTAATTCTATTTTTATTCTTCTTTCAGTTAAAATACTAAATAAAATCCATAGAACGACGGCCGGCTCATTTTTTACAGCAGAAAATAAGATCAATCACTGGACAACATAAATGAACACTGCGATAGCCTAATTGGTAAACCAGACAAAAAGTAAAATCAACCATTGCGCAACGATACAAATCCAAAATGGTCTGCTGCTTGGTGTCGTCAGTATCTCGAGTACTTGAATAAATTTTGACTTTAAAATAGTATAGAAACTCTCGTTATGATCCAAATCAAGGGTCTCAAACTTCACTTTATTCAAACCAAAAACAAGAATCCGCTTGACCCAAGGATTCTCTATCTGGGTATTTTTTACATCATTGATCAATTTAAGTTTTGCGAACGTGTAATCAGCGGCATTTTGTATTACATCGGGTTGATTCGATTGAAAAATCAATAAAACCTTATCAAAGGCTGGAAGGATAAGGTCATCCTGCCTTTCTTCAACAACGATGCTCGCAATCTTTGAAAATACATATCTGTTGCTAAAAAGAAAGAGCAATACAGGCAACAAAATCAACCCTATTAACCAAATAAATTTACCGGCGGTTTGCGCGTGATTGATCATTGAAAAGAAAGCATCATGACTGTTCTTTAATTGAAAACTCCCAATTATGAGATATAATAGAGTGGAAACAATGGCTACCAGATAATACTTGACCAAAGTCTTTGTTCCCAGTACGCCCAATTTTTTTAAATAAGATAATTGTGTTTTCATCATGTTAAAATTAATTACCCTAATTTAGAATTATTCTCCAAAAATTGAACCATAGGATCAATTCCCGAATAGTTTCATTTTAAATTCGCTGTGGAAGAATTTTTATTCGTCGCCCGGTTCTTCGGTCAGGTTCACCGCTGGGCTAAAATTAGGCATAGCATCACACATCCAGACTATATCCGTCGATCAATATTTAAAAAAAATATTGCGTAGCTAAATAACTACACGTATATTAGTAGTCAAATGACTTCACTATGAATTTAAGACGAGACGTATTCCAGGCTATAGCAGACCCCACCAGAAGAGCAATCTTGCTTCTTTTGGCATCCCAAGCGATGACTGCAGGGGCTATCGCAGCCAATTTCAACACAGCAAGACCGACGGTTTCAAAACATCTGCAGATATTGACAGAATGTGAATTATTAAAATCCCAACAAAATGGGCGCGAGATATACTATCAGCTTAACCCTCCAAAAATGAAAGAAATAGCCGATTTTATCGAACCGTTCCGCCAGATGTGGGACGACAGATTCAACAAATTGGAAGCTATTATGAAAAACTACAAGAACAAATAAAATGGAAGCAAAAACCAATGTCCAGGCCACGGACAATAAACAGGAAATAGTGATCACAAGAGAATTCGATTTACCTTTGGAGCTCCTCTTCAAAGCCTATGAGGACCCCGAAATCTTCGAACAGTGGATGGGAACCAAAGTGTTAAAATTAGAAAATAGAAAGCATGGCTCTTATGCATTCGAAACATCTCACAATGGAACTGTTATGTTCAGCGCAAATGGGACGATACATGAATTTCTGCCCAATCAACGCATTACCAGAACTTTCGAAATGGAGAACTCTCCATTTCCCGTGCAGTTGGAATATCTAACTTTTGAAAAAATAAATGAAGAGCGGAGCAGGCTGCAAATACAGATCGTATTTCAGTCGGTAGAATTTCGTAACCAGCTCTTACAGATGCCCTTCGCACAAGGCATTAATATGGCTCACAACAGATTGCAGGAAATCGTTTCTAAACTTACTTAAACCGAATTTTATGAACTTAAAAGCAGCACATTTTTTCGAAAATGCAAAAAAATGGAAGGAAGAATTCATCCTTTTGAGAGAAATTATTTGTGAAAACCAAGTACTTGAGGAGGATTATAAGTGGATGCATCCCTGCTATACCTTCCAGGACAAAAATGTTGTATTGATCCATGGATTTAAAGAATACTGTGCCCTCCTTTTTCACAAAGGCGCATTACTAAAAGATCCAAAAAATATGCTGATCCAACAGACCGAAAATGTTCAATCAGCTAGACAGATACGGTTCACAAATAGCGGGCAAATTGAAGCGTCAAGAGAGGCTATAGCGGAATATATCCGTGAAGCGATAGAGATTGAAAAATCCGGCAAAAAAGTTGAAATGCGAAAGACTGCAGACTATCCTGTACCCCAAGAATTTACCCGTGCACTTCATGAAGACCCTTTACTTCAAGTAGCCTTTCAATCACTGACTCCAGGTCGGCAAAAAGCTTATCTTTTCTACTTTAATCAGGCAAAGCAGGTTAAAACACGTGAGGCTAGAATCGAAAAATATTACCAGCATATCCTAGATGGAAAAGGTATCGATGACTAACATATTTATTACAGTGTATACGGTGTATATTTGTCGATAAAGAGTAGATTTGTCTAAATCAAAATAGACAGAACTAAACTAGGACGAACGAAACATCTATCGAAACAATAGAATGTAGACAATTCGTCATCTTATTATATAGCTGAATTTACATGAATAAAAAATTGTTATTGCTCATCTGCGGCTTACTGCCAATCATTTCAAAGGCTCAGAAAAAAAATATTGCACCCCGACGTCCGAATATCGTTTTCATCCTGACAGACGATTTTACGGCCCAAGCTTGGGGAGTTTATGGCGGGATCTTAAAGGATGTTGTCAAGAATCCCAACATTGAAACATTGGCGAGTCAAGGCGCTGTACTCACTAATACATTTTGCACCAATTCAATCTGTACACCTAGCCGCGCAACCATACTCACAGGACAATACAGTAACAAAAACCAAGTCTACACACTTGAAGATGCACTGGATCCCGAAAAAGAAAATATCGCAAAAGATCTCCACAATGCAGGCTACCAAACTGCTGTTTTTGGAAAATGGCATCTAAAAAAAAGACCTAGTGGATTTGACGATTTTAAAGTCCTCCCTGGCCACGGAGTTTATCATAATCCGACTTACCTCTCCAAAGATAACTGGAATGATAAAGAAGAAGCGGGAACACCTTACCAAGGCTACGTGGATGATATCACAACAGAATTGAGCCTTGACTGGATAAAATCGCGCAACCCAGACAAGCCGTTCTTTCTGATGTGTCATTACAAAGCTACACATGAACCTTTTGATTTTGCCGATAGATTCAAAGACTACTATAATGACGTTGAGTTTCCTTATCCACCGACCTTTTTGGATTCAGGTGCCATTACTACGGGACGTTCTTTTGAAGGCCAGCCATTGGAGGAACTTGGTCATCGTTATGAGCAAGCTTCTGTAGGCCCTTTTTGGACATCCTACCCTGAGCTACCATTCTCCACAAAAGGGATGGCCCCCTTAGAAGCTCGCAAAAAGATATATCAAAAATTCATCAAAGATTATCTACGTTGTGTTGCTGGAATCGATGATAATTTAGGGAAAATTATGCGTTATCTTAAAGCGGCAGATTTAGATGAAAATACCGTCGTCATCTTAGCTTCCGATCAAGGGTATTTTCTGGGTGAGCATAATTTTATGGATAAGCGCTTAATGTACGAAGAGTCATTGCGCATGCCTTTCGTCATCAGCTATCCAAAAGAAATCAAAGCCGGTAGTAAATTAGATGACATGATTCTAAATATCGATTTCGCGGCGCTGTTTGCAGACTACGCCGGCATTAAAAAACCAGCTTACATCCAAGGCAAAAGCTTTCGGAATAACCTCAGAGGAAATACATCCAAAGACTGGCGGTCCGCCATGTATTACCGTTACTGGCAGCATGCTCCAATACGCCCTGCCCATCTTGGAGTCCGTGACGAACGCTACAAACTGATCTATTTTTATGGACAGCCTTTAGAAATGACTGGCAGCGATTCAAAAACAACAGCTCCAGCATGGGAATTCTACGATTTACAGCAGGATCCCATGGAAACGCACAATGCTATTCTGGACAAAAAATATGTCAAAGAAATTGCTAGGTTAAAGAAAAAACTAACCAAACTTAAAGCGGAAGCGGGGGACGATGATCAGACAAGACCAGCTTTTCAGCAATTACTCAAAAAGGAAGATTTAATTGACAAATAATTACTGAACAACTCCAACACAGATAAATATCGCCGTATGTTGGGTAACGGGTAAAATGACATAGAAGGAACCGAAGTACATCCGGCAGCACAATTATAGATAAAACAAAATGTCTCGATTTGATCGAGACATTTTGTTTTTTAATCACTATTAAACAGCTGTATAACCACCGTCAACTAAATAATAACCTCCAGTCATAAACGACGATTTGTCCGAACTTAAAAAAAGAACCAATTCAGCCACTTCTTCTGCTTTTCCCAAACGTCCAATGGGATGCTTACTGATTAATGCATTAACATGTTCTTTATCCAGTTTAGCTAATAAGGGGGTATCGATATAACCTGGTCCGACTGCATTGCAACGGATATTTTTTTGACCATATTCTGCACCAATATTTTTCGTCAAACCCACCACTGCATGTTTTGCTGAAGTGTAGGCACTCGATAGAGGAGCCGCAACAGTACCATGAATGGAAGCCATGTTGACGATAACACCGCCGCCATTCTTTTCCATCGCTTCTATTTGATACTTACAGCCATAAAAAACACCATTGAAATTAATATCAATCACTTTTTTCCAACCATCTAAACTATAGTCTCCCGTCAATGCAGCTTCTCCTCCGATCCCAGCATTGTTACATGCGATATCAAGTCTACCAAATGTTTTAACCGCAAATCCAACCAACGCTTCATTATCAGCCGGGGATGAACTATCTGCTTTAAAAAATGCTGCTTCTCCACCTAGAGATTCGATTTGTTTTACGGTTTCATGCCCCGCTTGCTCGTTGATATCCGAGACAATGACTTTTGCACCTTCCTTGCCATAAGCCAATGCAACAGCCAGCCCGATTCCCGAACCAGCCCCTGTTACTAAAGCTACTTTATCTGCTAAAATTTTCATATGATATAAATTTTATGATAATTACAATTTACTAAAAGCAAAGGTGAATAGGTAGGCAAAGACCATTTACTTTATTTAAAACGAAACTAAGATGACATTTCTCAATTTTGTAGCTGCGGATATTTTTTGTACAATCTATCCAAGAAGAAACGCCCCATTAATTGAAGTCTGGCCTGTGTTTCAAACATCCCTGCACCAGGAGAAATAATACCATGTGGCATGCGCTGTACAGTACCGTAATAAATAATATCAAGTCCATTTCCGTTAACTTCAAGATGCATTTTCTTCGGCTTTAATCCCATAACAGAGCCCATACGTGTCACTTTTTCAGAATTGCTGATCTGTGCTGGTCTCGCATCAAGTAAAGTTGCCTGATCGAAAACCAAATGATCCCTTGCTTCGCCATCATCAAAAAACACATAATGTAACTCATTATTGCTGAGCACCAGATAAGAAGCATTATCCCGTTCGCTATAACGAGCCTTTACCCCTACAGCTGCCCAGGCAACAGTCTTCGCGGCAGTCGCTGCAGCCGAAGCAACTTTGTCCCCCACCGTTGCAATATACGCGCACTGCGTAAAGGCATCAATGGGAGCGCCATTCATTTGTTTCCTTAATGCGTTAAATTCATCATTTAACAAGTCATCCTTTACTGCTGGCGCCAAGGAAATCCCAGATTCTCCTTCATACTTTTTGGCCGTCTCTTTTTGCTTCTTCATCATCATAAGAGAAATGAATACGCAAACAACAACGATCACAGCAAAAATACCAATGTACAACATCATAAAATAAAAATTTAGAAAGGGTTTATAATTTCATAAAAAATCCAGAAAGTGGATAACATAATTAAGTTTCCACTCTCTGGATTGGTCGGTTGCAAAAATTTTGCCAGACTAAAGAATTTTATCCGGATAGTGAATATTATTTAAAGCAGTTTGGTGCATATCCACCCAAATATCGGTATTTGACTGATTTACAAGCCAGTTGGGAGAGCTACGCATATCAGCATCCTGATCGTTATTATAGACAGATGGAAAATCGGACTCTCTGGCTCTAAGCAAAATGACAATTGTACCAGGCATCAATAATGGAATATCGCCTAAGACGAGATTATAAAATCCATCTTCCAGCAATTGTGGATTAAAACGCTGTAAACTATCATAACTTCGTTCCAATTTACCGATCAGTTTTTCCAGCTCATGGGGGTAATGGGCCTCCACATAAGACTCAAACAGGCCGGAGCCCTTATTATAGGATCCTGATTTCATCAGGTTTAGCGCTTCATTTCTATAAACCTGCAACCAGCGATCCGAAGCCAGATCATGATATTCTGCATCCGCATGTTTACCATCACGTTGCAAAGCCCAAATCTTCAGTTGCTTGAGCCGTTCTGTTTCCTCCAATCCATTTTTCTCCATCCTACTATCCCTCCCGTTCGTTGAGCTCCAATTGCAATAAAATATCGCGTTTCTTACCTTCAATCAAAGACAAATTGCCGGCAACAAAAACACCTTTCTGTCCCGAATTTTTGCTAATTCCATATACAGATGATTCATCGCCGGGATCTGACTCACCTTCATAGCGAAATAGGTAATCAATCCTGTATTGATCCGCGTTAGCCAGCAAATCGTCAAATTCAATGTTGTAGTCAATTGTATAGCCCAAATTGTTTAACTTTTCCAACGCAACACTTGCAGATGAGTACCCATGCATTCTTTCCATAGTTGATTATTCTAAATCCGATCCAAATTCTATTTTTTTATTATAAAACGATTGGCGAAAGAGTTTTGTTTTCCACAATTTGAAATAGTTTATTCAAAATCATATTTCTATTTTTGTGCTACCAAACACGATAATATATGGCAAATCTAGAAGCACCTGCTTATCAGCATACTCCCCAACTAGCATTTCAACGATTACTCGACGTCTTATATACTTTAAGAACTGAATGTCCATGGGATAAAAAACAAACCATGGAATCCCTTCGACATCTGACCATGGAGGAAATGTATGAATTGACAGATGCCATCTTAGAGAAAGATTACCCCGAAATAAAGAAAGAACTTGGCGATGTATTGATGCACCTTGTATTCTATGCACGCATTGCGGAGGAAGAGGGACAGTTCAATATCGTAGATGTGCTCAATGCAATCTGTGATAAATTGATTACGCGTCATCCCCACATCTACTCCGATACCAATGCTGACACAGAAGACCAAGTTAAATCCAATTGGGAGACCATTAAACTCAAAGAAGGTAACAAGTCTGTTTTGTCTGGCGTGCCAAAAGGACTACCCGCTTTAGTCAAGGCCTATCGTATCCAAGATAAGGTTCGTGGTGTTGGGTTCGACTGGGAAGACAAGAAACAAGTCTGGGAAAAAGTAGAGGAAGAACTTGCTGAATTTAAAGCTGAATTTAATATAGAGACTGCCGCTCCAATCGATCAGGAAAAAGCGGAAGGTGAATTTGGCGACCTTTTATTCTCATTGATAAATTATGCACGGCATATTGGCATAAACCCCGAAAATGCGCTCGAACGAACCAACAAAAAATTCATTGAGCGATTTAGCTATTTGGAGCAAAAAGCAGCTGCAAATAATCAACAGTTGCAGGAAATGAGTTTAGAAGAAATGGACGTTTATTGGAATGAAGCTAAAAAAATTAAAAAATAAAGCCACTCCCAAAAAGGAAATCAACAACGGAATTTAATTCGACTTTGTCAAATTTATACGTAAATTCGCAGGAATATGGAAACAGTTGTTAGCGGTATCAGAAGTACCGGAAAATTACATTTAGGAAATTACTACGGCGCATTGAGCAATTTTGTGAAAATGCAAAATGAATATAATTGCTTTTTTTTCATTGCAGACTTACATTCACTGACGACGCACCCCACCCCGCACGGCCTTCAGGGAACAGTTCGCCAAGTTATTGTCGAATATTTAGCAGCAGGAATAGACCCAGAAAAATCGACAATTTACGTTCAATCAGACGTTCCAGAAGTTGCTGAACTCTATCTTTACATGAATATGAACGCCTATCTTGGAGAACTTGAACGGGCTACTGCGTTTAAAGACAAAGTCAGAAGCAATCCCGATAATGTCAACGCAGGATTATTGACCTATCCGGTCCTGATGGCCTGTGATATATTGATTCATCATGGCACAAAGGTTCCTGTAGGTAAGGATCAGGAACAACATCTGGAAATGACAAGAACTTTTGGCAATCGATTCAATCGCTTGTATAACGTGGATTATTTCAAGGAAGCATTCGCCTTCTCCTATTCAGATAAATTAGTTAAAGTTCCGGGGCTAGCAGGCCAAGGGAAAATGGGTAAGTCAAACGGCGAAGCAGATTGTATTTATCTCTCGGACAGTGAAACAGTAATCCGCAAAAAAGTAATGCGTGCAGTGTCCGATTCCGGACCAACTGAAATGAATCAGCCAAAACCCGAAGCCATTCAAAATCTCTTTGATTTGATGAAAGTCGTATCGACCCCTGATACACTGCAACATTTTGACGATCTCTATAATAAATGTGAAATTCGTTATGGCGATTTTAAGAAGCAATTGGCAGAAGATATGGTATTGGCGACAAATGATGTGCGTTTACGAATTGAAGATATTTCAAATGACGATGCGTACATTGCAAAAGTTGCGAAAATGGGTGCTGAAAAGGCTAGCGAATCTGCCCGAAAAACGCTGAAAGAGGTTCGAGAGATAATTGGTATTAAAAGATTTTATTAAGCTAGAAATAATATGCATATAGCTATCGTTGGAAATATAGGTGCCGGAAAAACGACATTAACAGAGTTGTTGGCCAGCCACTTCAAATTTGAACCTCAGTTTGAAGCTGTAGACAACAACCCTTATCTGGAAGATTTTTATTCAGACATGAAACGCTGGGCATTCAATCTTCAGATTTTTTTCCTAAACAGTCGCTTTAGACATATTGTAAAATTACAGGAAACAGGCATCGATATGATTCAAGATCGTACCATCTATGAAGATGCGTATATTTTTGCCGAAAACTTGTATGATATGGGCTTAATGAGCGCGCGTGACTTTGAAAATTATAGTAATATTTTTCAAAGCATCATCCACTATATCAAACCACCGGATTTATTGATTTACCTCAAAGCATCCGTTCCTACTTTGGTTAATAATATTCAAAAAAGGGGCCGTGATTACGAATCAGCAATTCGCTTGGATTATTTATCGAAACTCAACGATAAATATGATAAATGGATCAATAATTACAAAGAAGGTAAAGTAATGGTTCTGGACAAAGACAATTTGGATTTCACAAAAAATCCAGAAGACCTCGGTGGTATCATTCAAAAAATCGAAGCCGAACTATTCGGGTTATTTGAATAATAACTAAATAAGAAAAGCCTGTAAATACCTTAATTTTACAGGCTTTTTGATAAACACGGATTCTCCCCAGCTATTGATAAAAATTAAAAGATGAAATTTTTAGGCATTATCCCCGCCAGATTTGCGTCGAGCAGATTCCCTGGAAAACCGCTGATCGACATCGAAGGAAAAACAATGATCCAAAGGGTCTATGAGCAGGTCAAAAAATCAACAAGATTAAACGAAGTCGTTGTCGCAACGGACGACCAGCGCATAGTCGACAATGTATTGTCTTTTGGAGGCAAAGTTGTCATGACTGCATCGCATCACCAATCTGGAACAGACCGCTGCGCTGAAGTTATAGCCCAAATGCCAGGTTATGATATTGCCATCAATATTCAGGGTGACGAACCTTTTATCAATCCGGCACAAATTGATCTATTAGCAACCTGCTTCGAAGTCCCGAATACACAAATTGCAACCTTAGTAAAGGAAATTACGCATGAAGAGGATCTATTCAATGTAAATATTCCTAAAGTTGTCAGAAACAATAAAGGAGAAGCAATTTACTTTAGCAGGCAGACAATCCCTTTTTTAAGAGGTGTAGAAAAAGAACAATGGTTACAAAAGCAAACATTCTATAAACATATCGGAATATATGCTTATCAGGTAGATACCTTAAAAGCACTGACACACCTTCCTATTTCCATGCTTGAAGAAGCAGAAGCATTGGAACAGCTACGCTGGTTGGAAAACGGTTACGCTATCAAAACAGCAATTACGAACCATGAAACTGTCGCTGTGGACACACGAGAAGACCTCGACAAAATACTAAAGCTATTTTTCAATAAATAGTGAAAATTACCGGTGTTCGGTGTAATATAACGACCGGACACCTTCTAATAGAACCTGTTTATCGGCATCACTTAGCTTAATTAGCTGATCTTTTGCCCTGATCAGTTCATCCAACTGCAATTTGGTACTTACACCAACTACAGCTGTGGCGACGGCTGGATTGGAAAGGACATATGAAAGTGCAATAATCATATTTTCTTTACCTATACGCTTAGAAAGATTCATTAAGTTTCTCACAATATGGGATACTTCACCCGAACTATATTGAAGAAATGGTTCTATAGCCTTATTGATGAGAAGGCCTTTTGCTAAAGCTCCGCGCACGACGATATTTACTCCTCTATCCACTAGCAAGCCACTGATTTCCTCTTCTGGCCGTCGATCCAGTAGACTGTATTGCATCATTACCGAAGCAATATCAGATTTGGCTAGAAATGCTTTGATGACATTCGGACGAATGGATGAAAGACCATAAGCACGGATTTTGCCTTGTTTCTTCAACAGTTCAAAAGCTTCAATAATTTCTTCTATCGGATCTTCTATCGTACCGCCATGTAGCTGATAAAGATCTATGTAATCCGTTTTTAAACGTGACAACGAACCTTCAACAGCCTTGATAATATAATCTTTAGAGGCCTTCCAATCCCAACCCGAACCATCTGCACGCCAAAGATTACCTACCTTTGAGGCCAGCACAATATGCTTGCGAAAGCTTTGCACACTCTCCCCGACGATCATCTCGTTTTGACCCTTATCATAGAGATCAGCCGTATCGAAGAAAGTGATCCCTTTCTCGTAAGCTTTTTGGATAATATCTTTGGATTGTTTGGACTGATTGCCTTTTAGCGACATGCAGCCCAAACCTATTTCCGAAACGATTAAGCTTGTATTTCCTAATTTACGTTGTTCCATCTGCACCAATATCAAGCAATTCTACCTCAAACACCAATGTGCTGTTTGCAGGAATTTCACCTGTTGCCCGTTCGCCATACGCTAATCTGCTTGGTATAAAAAATTTATACTTTGCACCTTTGGACATTAACGGGATTCCAATCTGCCAACCTTTGATCACCTGACCCAAGGATAGTTTCAATGGCTCCTTACGATCATATGAGCTATCAAATTGCTTTCCATTCAATAAGGTACCTTTATAATGCACAGTTACCTCATCGTCACTTTTTGGCTTTGGACCTTCGGTTTGATTTAAAACAAGATATTGAATTCCTTCAGTTGTAGATTTCATCCCAGCAACCTTTGCATTTTCGGCAAAAAATTTATCTTCTTCAGCCCGGCTCGCAGCCTCTTTTTTAGCACGAACGTCCATGATCGCCTGTTGGATAACAGCTCGTCCTTGGCCTTCTTCCAATAGAGACTTCTCTCCTTTCAAAACGTCCGAAATTGCTTTTGCAATAACATCTGCCTTCAAATAATCGATTTCAATAGATTTTAGTGAATTTCCGATATCAGCACCAAATGCATAAGACACGGAATCTGCCTTTGTTCGCAATTGATTTGTTGCATTTGATTTAGCTGCAACGACCTTCTTCTTCGCGGTCGTGCTCGACTTTTTTTGTTGGGCAAATCCTGTAACAGTTGTCAAGGATAATAGGGCTAATGCAATATACTTCATGTTTGTTTAACGGTGCTTCTGCACGATTTCATTTATAATTTCTTGCGTTATATTAGGGTAATCAACTTCAACCCTAGATTTACTGTTGAGCCAGGCTTCTATCGCCAGCATGTTTTTCTGTTTTAAGCTCGAAATTACAGGCACCCCCATTTCCTCCAAAGATGCAGCGTTCAAATGCTGTTCATATTGATTTTTCATCGGGATAACCAACAGTTTCTTTTTCAAATATAACGCTTCTGCCGGTGTTTCAAAACCTGCCCCACATAAAACTCCAGAAGAAGAGGCCATACTATCAATAAAAGATTGGTTATTGATCGGTTTGATAGTTACATTTTTCATTTCAAACGCCTTTGAATTATGTTTGCTAAATACATCCCACTTCACATCTGGAAACTTCATCAAATGCTTCAATAAATGGGCGTCGTCATACGCAGGGAGGTAAACAGTGTAATGACCTTGATCTGTTACGTTCAATTCGCGTACGGCATTACGAATCACCGGCGGATAAATATGCTTGGAGTAACGCTTGAAATGAAAGCCATAAGAATGTGTAGATGGCGCATAATTTTTCATAATAAATTTACCCAGCATATCACTCTCATCTGGCTTCGGGCTTGCAGGATCCAAGGCCGCTATCTGATGACTCAAACCAATGCACTCCAAATCTTTGGAGTGACAAGCCCAAGCAGAAATCGGCTCAAAATCATTGATCACGAGATCATAGTTTTCAATGGGTAAGCTCTTAATTTCATTGGTAAATTTACGGATCGTCGAACTCATAAAAGTTTTCCATAAATCTACCCCACCTGATTTACCAAAAATAAAACTCAAGCCATGAAAACGGTATTTCACTTCGAAGGGTAAAGATAAATCCGCCTGAATTCCACTCACCAATACATCTACTTCCCCTAACTCCCTCAAGCACGGAACAATATCCATCGCTCGGCTCAGATGCCCATTTCCTGTTCCTTGTACGGCATACAATATCTTCATAACGACTATATTTTGTGTCGGCAAATTAATCAATTTTAACGAGTATCAATATTATTTTATTGCTCACACATGTTAAGAAAATATAAATTAACATCAATAAGTAATTCCATTAATCTATTTTTAATTTTCCTTTATGTATATTTAATATCAACAATTAATTAATAGCCAGTTTGATACCATATGAAGTCTCTATTTTATTGGATGCTCGCCACAGCGGCCATATTAACGCTCACATCGTGGGGATTTTTTGCCCATAAAAAGATCAATCACTATGCCGTCTTCGCCCTTCCAGCAAAGCTGGCAAAATTCTATAAGGTCAATATAGACCTTATTACCGAAAAAGCGGTCGATCCAGACAAGCGTTGCTTCACGGATAGCGCTGAAGGTCCCAGACATTTTATCGATATTGATGACTATCGCGAAGACAGAATAATCGATTCGATTCCTATACATTGGTCACAGGTCAAAGAAAAATTTCAGGAAAAACAATTATTAAAGAATGGTATTGTCCCCTGGCAGATCAATCTTACCTATCAAAAGCTTGTTAAAGCTTTTCAAGCAAAAGATTATAAACGGATCATCAAACATTCAGCAGAACTTGGCCATTATATAGCAGATGCCCATGTACCGTTGCATACCACTAAAAATTACAATGGACAGCTGACAAATCAAATAGGTATACACGCATTCTGGGAAAGTCGCTTACCAGAAATGTTTTCCGAAAAATACAATCTCTTGGTTGGAAAAGCCTGCTATGTTAAGGATCCTTTGGCAGAAGCATGGCAAATCATCCGCGAAAGCAATCGCCTTGTCGATTCCGTCCTAAACATCGAAGCCAATCTCAATCGTCAGTTTAAAGCTTCTCAAAAGAAATCTTTTATTGAACGAAATAACCAACTGGTATGGACTTATTCAGACAACTACGCGATTGCTTATCATAAGACCATGAACGGCATGGTCGAAAGGAGAATGCAAAAAGCAATTTTACGTATTTCCTCCTATTGGTATTCTGCATGGATTGAATCTGGTCAACCTGACCTAAGCAACATTGAAAAAACAAAAATAATTGACAAGCAAGATCCCATTGATATAACTGGGAAAAAACCAATCGGCCGGGAAGAGTGGATGTAGATAAATAGCAATGTTCAGCCGGACTACTTACTATATTAATACCGGACTATTAGTTTTTTAATCAGCTAAGTTACTTTTGCAGCGTAAAAGCTATGAAAAAATCATGTTGAATAAAAAGATTACGTTAACCAAACTTGCAGTAGTGCTGAGTATAGGGGCTGCATCGGCACAGATCAAGGATACCACTGCCTTGAGCGAAGTCATTATTAATCAAAATCGCTTACAGATTCCTTTTTCCAAACAAAGCAAGAATATACAGATATTGACACAGGAAGATATTCAAAGACTCCCAAATCGATCAATTAACGAATTGCTTACTAATATCCCCGGAGTTGATGTTCGTCAACGTGGACCATTTGGCTCACAGGCTGATATTAGTATCGACGGTGGCTCTTTTGAACAAACCGCGATCCTACTCAACGGAGTTAAAATTACCGATCCACAGAGTGCCCATCACAACATGAATCTTCCCGTCCCACTCGAAGCCATCGAGCGGATCGAAATCATCAGAGGGCCAGCATCACGGATTTTCGGTATCAATGCCCTCACCGGCGCCATTAATATCGTAACAAAGAAAATTGAATCAAATCAGATTAGCGCCCAAGTATACAGCGGATCCTCATTCAAAGATAATGAACAGACGAGCACAGGGAAGTATTATGGTAAGGGGGTTCAGCTTGGATCACAATTCCGTACCAAGCAGACGAGCCACGGTTTATATTTTGGCCATGAAGACTCGAATGGACAACGTTACAATACAGCATCCAACAACAATAAACTCTATTATGACGGGACATACCAACCTAATGCGTCCAATATGGTACAAGCCAATGTGGGCTATATCAACAATCAATTTGGCGCCAACGGTTACTATGCCGCGCCGAACGACAAGGAGGCTTACGAGCAGGTTAAGACCGCTTTTGCTTCCCTGCAGTCCAAGCATCAATTAACATCGGCATTTTCGATCAGTCCACGTCTTAGTAATCGTTATAACGAAGATGAATATTGGTATTTAGGAAGGGAAACGACAAAAGGAAGAGCCAAACACTATAGTAATGTTTTTGGCGCAGAAATCAATGCTGCATTAGAGCAGCGTTATGGAACCTTCGGCCTAGGACTAGAAAGTAGGTTTGAACATATCAATAGCACCAGTATTGGCCGTCACGACCGCAAAAATTACGGCGGCTATCTTGAATTCAAAACGGAAGCGATCGAAAAACTGATGATCAATGCCGGAGCATATATCAATTATAACTCAAAATTTGGCTGGCAGGTATTTCCAGGTCTCGACTTAGGATACGATATTACTGAGCATTGGAAGATCGTCGTTAATGCAGGATCAAGCCAACGAGTCCCTTCTTTTACAGATCTTTACAATAATCAAACGGCTAACATCGGAAATCCAAACCTTACCTCCGAAAATGCCTATCAGATTGAGGGGGGGATCAAATATCTATCCAATCGGATTGTTGCCCAAGCGGGTTATTTCCACCGTAAAATAGACGATTTCATCGACTGGCAAAAAACCGATGCCAATGCCGCGCCCGGAGCAGTTATTCCTTGGCAGCCAACAAATATTGGGAAAAATAAAATCGATGGATTGAATGCATCTTTCCGATACAATATCAATGATCCCAGTGCCACGACACGCTATTTTACAACCCTTAGCTACAATTACCTCAAGCCTAGTGTAACGTTGGCTGATGGAGTATTGTCCAAATATGCAATAGAGAGCCTAAGACACCAAGTTATCATCAACTTTACAGTAAACCACAAAAATTGGATGTTAACCACTGCCAACCGTTTTAATGAACGTATAAGTTACAAATCTTATTTTATCGCAGATATAAGAGCGGCCTACCAATTCCATGACCTAAACATCTTTGCGGATGTGCAAAACATATTCGATAAGAGTTATATCGAAGCAGCCGCTGTTCCCATGCCGGGACGTTGGTTTAGCCTGGGGGCAAAATACAAACTAAATTACTAAATCCAATAAAGAGTAAAATTAGTTGGCTACACATTTTGCCATTCGCAATAAAAAAACCCCAAATGGTCATTCCATTTGGGGTTTTTCATGGTACGCTCATTATTCAGGCGCTTACTTCTTTTTTAAACTGACAACCATAGCTTACTATTTCTTCGGAAGAACCGATAAAATCCCGCCGATTAAATGTTTTTGAAATTCAGGCTCATCATAAGACTCCTCGGTGTGGCCTAGACCTGTATAAAATACTTTGCCACCATCATAGTTCTGCGTCCAGGAAATCGGATGTTGATCACCCATTTTTCCACCTTGGTAGCTTTTTTCATCTAAATTCATTAAAACATGCAATCCCTCTTTCACATCCTTGAAATTATACCATTCATCCTTGTGCCACCAAATCGGATCAAGATGTTTCGTAGCAGCATGTTTTCTATCCAGTACATCAATTTTAGCCTTTTGCACAGCAGGATGAGATGAAAAATATGCACCAACCAGACCATTATACCAAGGCCAATCAAACTCAGTATCCGTCGCAGCGTGGATGCCCACAAATCCCTTACCTGATTGTATATACCGCACAAAGGCTTCTTGTTGTGCACCATCAAGGATATCGCCGGTCGTGCTCAGAAAAATAATAGCGTCGTATTTTTTTAATCCCTGGTCTGTAAATAAAGCCGCATCCTCAGAATGATCAGACTTTATCTTTTCCTTATCGAGTAATTGTTTGAGCACCTCCGCTCCTTTTTCAATACTACCGTGTCTAAACCCTTTTGTTTTACTAAAGATCAGTACTTGTTTTTGCGCGTTAACTGCAATTGATACCCCAAAGAGGAGCAACAGAAAAATGAAGATTCTATTCATGATATAAATGGTTATAATGATTTAAGTTTAGGTTTGCGATTTCCAGCAACAATATTATGCTAAAAATTGAAAGTAGAAAATGCCCTATATTCTCCCGCTATAGGACATTTCCCTTATTTTATGAAGTAATTAACTCCCGATAAAAATCAAGACTTTCTATAATGTCATCTTCGGACACATAGATATCATATTGACAGCTGCCAATTTGATTAAGCAGCGCAAAACCAATCTGATTGGACAGGTTTTTCTTATCGTTCCGCATCAAATCTAACAGCGCAGTGTCAATAGAAGAATCAAACGTATAATCCTTAAAATATCTTCTGAACGTTTGGATCAGATCGTTTAATTCATCCAAGGACAGACCATTTAATTTATGCGACAGATACCCTTCACAAATCATTCCGGCCGCAATAGCTTCTCCATGTAACAAAGGAGAAGAATCATTCAGCAAAGAGTATCCTTCAATGGCATGACCAATGGTATGACCAAAGTTTAAAATTTTACGGAGCCCTTTCTCCTTAGGATCCTCAAGAATAACACGATTTTTGATCGAAACAGAGTGCTTAACCAAGGAATTATCGATTTGATCAATTTCAAGAGCCTTTACCTGCTCATAATAAGCGCGATCGAAAATAAGTCCATGTTTGATCACTTCCGCGAAACCTGAGATTAACTGACGTTGATCTAAGGTTTTCAAAAACTGACTTGAAATAAAAACGGCCTGTGGCTGTGCAAAAGTTCCAATAATATTTTTTACACTCCCCATGTCGATACCGGTCTTGCCTCCTACTGACGCGTCTACTTGAGACAATAATGTCGTTGGGATTTGGATAAAATCCATTCCTCTTTTGAAAGTAGATGCTGCAAATCCGCCCATATCTGTTACAACACCGCCCCCAAGATTGATCATCAACGAATGTCTATCGGCTCCAAAATCGAGCATATTATGCCATACGCCAATACAGAAATCAATATTTTTATTCTCCTCCCCCGGATCCACTTCAATGACATCATAATTCGCCAAATTGGGTAAGGCTTGCTGAAATAAAGGCAAACAATTATCTAAGGTATTGGTATCCACCAAAACGATGATCTTTGAGTAATTGCGCTCAGCTAAAAATGCCTCTAAAGAGGCCAAAGTATCATCAAAATATACCTGATAGCCCAAACTTTCTATGACTTCCATGCTACGATTCTTTAAGGTTTAAGTTTTCTATTTACCAATATTGTTTAATATTACACCAATTTTATTTGCATCCCATCAAATTCAACAACATCTCCTGGTCTTAATTTGAGTCTTTTCCGATAATCGACCTGCCCATTGTATTTCACATACCCTTCCGCCACAACCCATTGAGCCATAGCACCATGCTCAACCCAATTTAAAGCTTTAAGTAACTGTATAAGCTGTATGTATTCGCCCTCGATTTTAAATTCTTGCATTCCACAAAAATAGTGGTTTCACTGAGGAATACAAGAATAATCATCGTTTTAATGCTTAGTAAATTGCTACATTTGCCTTATTGCAAATAAAGATTATGATTGAGAATTCTGAGCCCAAGACATTATCCTTTGATAATACAGAGATTGCTTTTAAAAGTAAAAGTGATAAGGATTTGGAAAGAGCGTATTGGTTATTCAAAATAATAGCGAATAACTTCTTGACAAAGGTAGGTCCGTCGATGACCAACTTTGCACTGAACATAGGACTACCTATCCAAGGCATCATCCGTAAAACAATCTTCAAACATTTTTGTGGTGGAGAAACCATCGAGGGTTGCGAAACAGCCATCAACGAATTGGGAGAGAACGGTGTAGGCACAATATTGGACTATTCTGTTGAAGGAGAAGAAACTGAAACTGCATTTGACGCTTGTTGTAACGAAGTACTGCGTACCGTAGTTGCTGCCAGCAAAAACAAATACATTCCATTCTCCGTATTTAAACCAACAGGTTTGGGGCGATTTGAACTGTTTGAGAAGGTTAATGCCAAAGAGACGCTAACAGAAAGTGAGCAGGCAGAGTATCAACGTATGTTAGATCGTACAGACCGTATCTGCAAGGCCTGTCACGCTGCAGGTGTAAAAGTATTAGTCGATGCTGAACATTCATGGATTCAAGATGCTATCGATGACATTGCCCGCGAGATGATGGAAAAATACAATATGGAAAAACCAATTGTATATAATACATACCAATTGTACCGCAGTGATAAGTTAGCTTCTTTGAAAGCTGATTTTGAATATGCGAAAGTAAGAGGATTTCACATGGGAGCTAAAATCGTACGTGGTGCATATATGGAAATAGAACGTGCACGTGCAGCTCAAAAAGGTTATCCGGATCCGATCCAACCGAATAAAGAAGCGTCCGATAGAGATTACAATGAGGCCATTGAATTTATATTAGATCATTTGGACAACTTTGGACTTATGGCAGGTACTCATAATGAGGATAGCAGCATGCTATTGGCAAAAGAAATTGACAGACGTGGTATCGATAGATCCACTGATCGTATCTTCTTTGCCCAGCTATTGGGAATGTCTGACAATCTTAGCTTCAATTTAGCAGCGCACGGTTACAATGTAGCTAAATACATGCCTTATGGGCCGGTCAAGGCTGTTATGCCGTACCTTTTCCGTAGAGCACAAGAAAATACATCAGTCGCCGGAGCGACAGGTCGAGAGCTCGGGCTTTTGATTAAAGAAAAACAAAGAAGAAAAGCTAGTCGATAACGACTAGCTTTTTTTTATAGACAGCAAATATCCATTCAATCTGCTTAAAGAGTTTTCCTCAAACACCTCACAATAAATACCGGACTTTTGAAAAACAAAAAGATCCTTCGAGCGTCCTATACCCTCACCTTAACGTTTGGAACAACCTAATTACAAAATCATTCCAAAATTCTTAAAACTATTATTTATGTTTGCAAACTTTTCCCTTAAAACAGAGTTCATAGTGGAAGAGTGCTCCCCGAGAGCTTAAAAGAATACATTTGAAATGGAGGAAAAACTTAGATTATTTGATCTTGCGCGTCAACAGATGGGCAAATACCCCAATCTTGACATATTTGCACACAAAATAGACGGCAAGTGGAATTACATCAAAACAGCAGATTTTCTTGAGCAAGTAGACAATCTCTCCAAAGGTTTAATTGAACTCGGTGTAAAACCAAGCGAAAAAGTTGGTCTCATTGCCGGCAGTAGCATGGAATGGCATCTGATTGATTTTGCAATCCAGCAAATTGGTGCAGTAGTGGTGGCCATCTACCCAAATATTACGGATACAGACTATCAATATATCTTTAATGATGCCGAAATAAGAGTGTGTATTGTCAGCAACAAGGGCCTGTATGACCGCTTGATGAATCTAACCGATTCAATCTATACATTGAAGTATATTTTTTGCATCGCAGATCAGGAAGGGACACGCAGCTGGAAAGAACTCAATGACATAGGCTCAAATTGCTCTTCGGAAAAACTAGCGCTTCTACGAGATCAGGTTAAACCGGAAGATCTCGCTACATTGATTTACACTTCCGGAACCACGGGCAAACCAAAGGGTGTTATGCTTTCGCATAATAATATATTTTCCAATGTATTGGGTGCTGCAGAAATTACTCCTTGTAAAGCGTATGACCGTGGACTGACCTTCCTCCCGCCCTGCCACGCCTATGAGCGTATGGTCTTATATACCTACATGTATCTTGGCTTTACGATTTATATTGCAGAATCTTTTGATAAGATTGGTGATAATCTAAGAGAGGTAAAACCCCATATCATGACCGTTGTCCCCCGTATTCTTGAGAAAGTCTACGAGAAAATCATGAAGACAGGTCACGATCTCACTGGCTTCAAAAGAAAGGTATTTGACTGGGCAGTTTCCATTGCGGAAGAATATGATCCCAATCCCAAGAAAAGGAGCTTTGCTTATAACGTCAAATTGAAACTGGCCAAACAGCTTGTACTCAATAAATGGTACGAAGCGCTAGGCGGAGAATTGCTCACCGTCGCTTCAGGATCAGCTTCCCTGCATAGTAAATTAACACGCGCTTTCCTGGCTGCTGGTATCCCCTTATATGAAGGATATGGTATGACCGAGGCCTCGCCATTAATTTCCGTCAATCACTACATCAAGGGAATACGTATTGGAACTGTTGGACTTCCCGTCCGTTTTGTCGAAATTAAACTAGCTGAAGATGGAGAAATACTGGTTAAAGGACCCAATGTCATGATGGGATATTATAAGAATAAGGCCGAAACGGATAAAACTATCATCGATGGTTGGCTGCATACGGGTGATATTGGCAAATGGGAAGACGAGAAATTCTTGAAAATCATTGACCGAAAAAAGGAAATGTTTAAAATTTCCGGTGGAAAGTATGTCATCCCTCAACCTATCGAAACGAAACTCGTTGAATCTAAATTTATTGAACAGGCAATGGTAATTGGTGACGGAATGAAATTTGCCTCCGCCTTTATTGTTCCAAACTATGCTCATTTGTTAGACTGGGCTAAAACAGACGCGCCAGAACTTGCAACCATGACGAAGGATGATTTTCTGACCGACCCTGCAATTGTTAAAAAAGTCAATCAGGAGGTACGTCGTGCAAACCAGCATTTTGGGAACTGGGAGCAGATTAAAAAACCAATTATTTTAACAGATGAATTTACTATTGAAAACGGGGAATTAACACCGACACTGAAAATGAAACGGAAAGTAATTCTCGAACACCATCAGGAGGAGTTCAACAACCTCTATCAAATGGAGATGGATTAATCTGTCAACAAAGTAAAATCTTACCACGGCAGCATAGTACTAATACGAATAAAACATGAAATTATTAAAGGATAGAATCCTTCATGATGGCAAAAGTCTTGAAGGCGGCATACTTAAAGTAGACAACTTCATCAATCATCAGATGGATCCTGTATTGATGAAATCTATTGCGGTTGAATTTGTGCGTCGCTTTGCAGACTTACCAATTAATAAAATTATCACGATTGAAGCAAGTGGCATCGCTCCGGCCATCATGCTTGGGTATCTCCTGGAACTTCCGGTTGTATTTGTTAAAAAGGCAAAACCCACCACCATGGCTGATATATATGTAAGCCAGGTACATTCTTTTACTAAAAATAGAACTTACGACATCTGTGTCAGTAAAGAATTTCTTGCGCCCGGAGACAATGTTCTTTTCATAGACGACTTTTTAGCGAATGGAAATGCCGCATTTGGCATGCTTGATCTGGTCAAGCAATCAGGGGCATCATTGCTCGGCATGGGATTTATCATCGAAAAATCTTTTCAGGAAGGGGGCAAAAGATTGAGAGAATTATCCGATTTAAGGGTCGTATCTTTAGCACGTATTAAGTCGCTTGAAGTCAATAAAGTTGGTTTCGAAGAAGATTAAAAGAAAAATAAAAGCCTCATCTTAATCAAGATTGAGGCTTTTTATTCAAACAACAAGATAAATTCTTTCTAATCCCAACGGTAGTCGTTGTAAAAATCTTCAGGATGTCTGCTAATTGCAACATCTTTTACAATCCGGATATTGGCCGCTCCCAAGTTGACATTCAACATAAATGAAGGTACATTTGCTGAAAAATTCCAACGACCATTGCGCATATACACATAACCTCCTCTGTAAGGGTCGTAGAATGTTTTGTAATCTCTAAAGTATACATGGTGTCTACTATCGTAACGATGTGCTCTTGCCCAAGCCGGTGCCCCATGACGGTATCCTTTTCGATAAGACTTGGCAACTTCTCTATGATATTTACGATCTTCTTTTTCGCGTTTTTCTAGATATTTCCGATATTCCTTATCCCTTTTCTCTTCATATTTTCTACGCTCTTTGTCCTGTTTCCATTCTCTTTCATGTCCACGATGTTGAGCTGAGGATTGCTGGGGAGCCATGAAGACTAAACCGCCAATTGCCAACGCGAAGTATATCATCTTTCTCATAACAGTATAATTTAAATTTAAAAATCAATTCCACTCTGCCTGTGTTTCATTCTTTTTTACAAGCGTTTCTATGGGTATGACTTAAATGTTTGAACAAAGGTTTAATCGATCAAGACGAATTTAATTTGTGCTGCAATATATGGAATCCATTACTTCAATTTAATGTATCTTTGCATCATGTCAAATACGGGATATATCACTGAAGATACCATTGTTGCATTAGCGACATCCTCCGGAACAAATGGAGCAATTGCAGTCATACGCGTTTCGGGCCAGCATGCCATAAAAATTACAAACGAAATATTTAAAGGAAAGAACCTGCTTCAACAAGCATCTCATACGATTCATTTTGGAACAATACGCGATGGTGAAGAAATTATCGATGAAGTACTTGTTTCTTTATTTGTAGCCCCGAACTCCTATACCAGAGAAAATTCGGTAGAAATATCAACGCATAACTCCAAATACATTATCGAAAGAGTTGTTAGCTTACTGATCAAAAAAGGAGCACGTGCCGCTCGTCCGGGAGAATTTACCTTACGTGCCTTCCTCAATGGAGGAATGGATCTATCCCAGGCGGAAGCGGTAGCCGATTTAATTGCATCCAATTCTGCAGCTTCTCATCAAGTGGCGATGCAACAGATGCGGGGCGGTTTTTCCAATCAGCTTAAATCCCTTCGTGAAGATCTCATTCACTTTGCTTCACTTATTGAGTTAGAGCTTGATTTTTCGGAAGAAGATGTGGAATTTGCAAACAGAGATCAACTTAAAAATCTAATTAATAAAATACAGGTCATTGTTCAAAAATTAGTTCAATCTTTTGAACAAGGCAACGTCCTGAAAAATGGTGTCCCCGTCGTTATTGCCGGAAAACCTAATGTTGGAAAATCAACGTTACTGAACGCTTTTTTAAATGAAGAACGGGCTATCGTTTCCGATATTGCAGGGACTACACGTGATACTATTGAAGATGAAATTAATATTCATGGTGTCACATTCCGATTTATTGACACGGCAGGTATACGGGAAACTGCAGATGTGATCGAAGCCAAAGGAGTTGAACGTACGCGCGAAAAGATGAAACAGGCGCGATTGATTATTTACCTTTTCGATCCAACGCAAGACAAAGTTGAAGAAGTACAGTCTCAGTTACCTGAGATTGAGAATCTCCATATTCCATTTGTTACCATTATTAATAAATCTGATCTACTTTCTGAGGAACAGAAAGCGGCTTATAATGCGCTAAATCCGCTTTATATTTCAGCAAAAGAACAGACCGGCGTCGAAGAATTGAAGGATGAATTAATCAATCGGGTACAATTAGGAAATCTCAATACGGATGATGTCATGGTGACCAATATTCGTCACGTAGAAGCGCTGCAAAAAACAGCAGATTCACTGGAACGTGTTATATATGGTATTGACAATCCGGTCACTTCAGACTTTCTAGCTATGGATATTCGTCAAGCCTTATATCATCTTGGTGAGATTACAGGAAGTGTTTCGACAGACGATTTATTGGATAATATCTTTTCGAAGTTCTGTATCGGAAAATAACTCCTAGAAAAATACCAATAAATCACTTTCTGCCCCAAAACTCAGAAGGTGGTTTATTGGTATTAACTACTCTCTAATTCCTACTACTTTTATTACCGAGAGCCCTTTATTCGCCGCTCCAAACAGCAATACAAGATATTGGAAAAAAATAGACTTATAGATAAGAAAGAAATGGATAGGATAAAAAAGCTAGCTTTCCCTTTACTTAAATTGCTTAGGTCTGTCTTTTTCTGCTGCCCTTGCGGCAATCTCATCAATGCGTTTTTTGCGGGTATCTGGTCTTTTGGCGAGAACAATCCATTGCAACATCATTTTTTTGACGGATTTAGTCAATCCAAGAAAATAATCTTTTGAACCAGCATAATGTTGAAATGCTTCATCCAAATCCTCGGGAATAATTAATTCTTCCACACTGTCCAAAATTGACCAAGAGCCATTTTCTTGTGCTATTTTTATAACCTCATGCCCCGCTGGAGTCATCAGATTCGCATCGATTAGTTTTTTAACTTTTTCTTTGTTAATTTTAGACCAGGTACTATTGGGTTTTCTTCGGCTAAATAACTGCATGAATGAATAGGCATCAATCGGCCTCCTCGTGCTATCAATCCAGCCAAAACACAAAGCTTCATCCACAAGTTCTGTCCAGTTGACCACCGGTAAATTTGATTTTTTAGTATTACAGATCACCCAAATTGATTGTGCTATGTGATGATTGTTCTCAAGCCAAAATCGCCACTCTTCCTTTGTATTCAGATAAATAGTGATTCTCTCCGCCGAATTCTGTTTGATCATTAATTTAGTTTTTTAGTCCTTACTGGTATGAATAAAATTTGTCTATTGTGAAAATACGTTTTTTTTGAATACTAGTCATCCATGTTCTGCAGAACAACAACGACCAGCTTGTCCTATTGACAAACTCAAATTATTCAGCAGCATTTTCATTCTTAAATTTTAAGAATATATCTTTTGGGAACTAATAGAAGTATTAAGAGTAGAACAATTTGTATACAGATTACTAAAAACAAAATAGTTTGAGTTCGAAAAGCAAGTTCAGAGACTCGTTTTGCGTTTCCGCGCCGTAAATCGATCTGATTTTTCAGCACATGCTTTTCACAGCTGTCAATATCAGCCCGCTGCTCTATTTTCCATTTTTCCTCATTTGCCAAATGATTATTTTTCGTAGGCGCCAAGTCGATAGCGTCGAATAGTGTAAAAAAAAACCAACAACAGCCAATAATGGTAATTAAAGTCAAGCTAATCAGGATTTTCTTTATCATACGTATTTATTTTTGCATTTCGTTTCAAATAATAAGTCCTTAAAAAAATTACGATCAACACAGAAGTTAATCCCGAAACCAGAAAAGACGAAAACTGGAAAATAGCTTCACCAAACGCTTTACTGTCGCCAAAACACTGTACTGAGTTTCCCCATATATCTGTGCCCATATCCCCCTCATAAATACATTTCCGACAAGCCCAATATTCGGGAAGTATAATTCCGAGATAAATTGGTAACAAAATACCATAACAAGTAAGAAGAATAATTGTTATTGCACGAATCAATTTCATATTATCTATTTACCTAAACCTTTTATTCGTTAAACACCACAATCGCCAATTTACAGTATTACAATATCTAAAAAATCAATAGTTTATATGTGTTGGCAATCATTTATAATTCGTTAGCGATCCATCAATTTACACAAACGTTTGTGTATTCAATTTACTTGAATCTATAATTTATTCTCAGTATACTCGTGATAACATTATAATCAATTACCCAGAACGGCAGCTCAAAAAATAGACTAAACAGACAGTAAAGCAACATTACCGGAATACGGACGAATATATTCTTATAGAAACATATTTTAAAACGCTAAAAAAATGAAACATACCGGTTTAAAAATCAAGCAGAAATGGAAGTTCTTCGCGATATTCATCACCTGCTATTTACCTCACTTACTGAGTATGGCGCAATCCAGCGCGCCGATTCTTCGTATCGGTATAATGGCTGACATGCAATACGCAGACAAAACAGACCATGGCAGTAGGTTCTACCACAATTCGTTAATGAAAGTAGATACTGCCGTAGAATTCTTCAATCGCAATAAGGTCGATTTTTCGTTGATTCTTGGCGATCTTGTCGATGAAGGGCCAAAAGATCTACCCCTGTTATTCGAACATCTCTCCCCATTAAAAAAGCCGAGGTATTGTCTACTTGGAAACCACGACTACGTCAACGTATCCAACCCTGACCTTCTGCATAATATTTTTGGCATGCCATATAAATACTACGCATTTACCAAGGGAAAATGGCGGTTTGTGTTCTTAAACACGAATGCCCTCAGTGAATATGCCACAACAGCCAATTCAGCAGAACGGAGCAAGTGGAAATTATTGGTCGATAGTCTAAAAGCAAGTGGAAGAAAAAATACACAACCCTGGAATGGCGGAGTTGATAATAAACAGCTCTTATGGCTACAAAACGAACTTGCCCAAGCACGCAAAAACAAGGAGCATGTAATCGTATTAACACATCATCCATTATTGCCAGAAAATGGCTATGAAACACTCAATAATAGGCAAGTTCTTGCTATACTCCATAAATTTCCTGAAGTTAAACTAATACTTTCCGGACATAACCATAAAGGCAATTTTGTACAGGAAAACAATATTCCTTTTGTAACCTTGGAAGGTATGATTGAAACTCCTGCCAGCAATGCCTATGGCTTATTGGAACTTTATCCAAAAGAAATCAAAATCAAAGGCCACGGCAGGCTCAGTTCAAGAGTAATTAAGTTTTAAACAAAATTCAATCCAGAGATTATTCAAACTACAGTTAATGTCCTAAAGATAAAACACCCTCAACCGCGAAAGCTTTTGAGGGTGTTTTTATTGAATCAACTGATATGAACAGGCTATTCCATGGTTGGATTAAATGTTCCGCCCCAATCCTTATTCTGTTTGATAGCTGGATTTTTATCAATGACAGATTGTGCTACGGGGAAGAAATAATAGGTATCTGGCACCAGATTCACTTTATTGCCTGTGCTAGGGACCTGTAAGACACTGTATTTGAACTGATTTTCTTTCAGCGAATAGGTCTTGGCCAGTACATTTGCATCATCCAGATTCATCTCCGTTCCATTTGCGTTTATTGCTATAGCTTCAACACCATGTTTCGTCGTGTTGTTCAGTATATTTAGCTTACGTAACCTTCTTAAATCCCAAAAACGATGCCCCTCAAAACAGAATTCAATATTACGCTCTGCTAAAATAGCCTCCCGCATCTGCTCCTTCGTAGTCGCTGTTATTCCATATTTATTGTCTCCGCCGGGTTCGATTCCTGCTCTTTTTCTGATTTGCGTGACCAGATCTAATGCTGTTGCGAAATTTCCTGTTTCATTTGCTGTTTCAGCATAATTTAAAATTACTTCTGCATAGCGCATTAAAACAAAGTCCACATCATATTGCGTTTCCACTTCGGTTTGCTTCAATGATAATTTGGAATTTTTTAAGATAAAAAATCCACTATACCGATCCAAATTGGAAGAGGGTGTTTTTGCTTTGGGGTTTATACCAAAATCGTCCAGCGCTGGAGCTATACCCACCGAAGTGTATTGCCGTTTGCCTGTCTTCCCTGAAACTTCATAAACCTTGGCATTCCACACAATAGATTTTTCAAAACGCGGATCCCGGTTTTCCCAATAGGATTGTAAAAACTGATCCTCGGTCTTATGATATTTACCTGTTTGATCTGAATATAATTTTCCGTCTTTCATTGGAAATTCTTTTACAAATTCCCAGGATGGAACGGACCCCGCCGGCCCCCTACTTTCAGAACCTGGCCGTACCCCATTATCCCAACTGGCAACTTTATTCGGATAAGTATTAATCACAGCAAAAACGACCTCCGGTCCTTTTTCAACCAGTGCTATATTAGAATAATCAGGAGTCAGACTATAGCCAGCCGCTTTAAGCTGTTCATAAGCCAGCTTATTCGCAACATTTGCCTCCTGCCAATAAGCATTCCCATAAGGATTAGAAGGATTAAACTGCGGTGAAGCTTTATATAACAATACCTTCGCTTTAAAAGCTGCGGCAAAATCACCGTCAACCTTTCCATAATCTGCTGTACCCTTAGCAATAGTTTTTGGGAGTAAAGAAATAGCCTGATCCAGATCTTTAATCATCAGCTCAAAACACTCTTTTGTGGAATTGCGAGGTACATTAAGATCATCATTTTTTAAGTCTTGAGGTACCGTAATATAAGGAACACCACCATGGGTCCTGACCATATTAAAATACATATAAGCTCGGAGAAACAAAGATTGGCCAATCACCGCATTTTTAAAGTCTGCTTTTAATACCGTACTTTCACCCACCTTTTGTATAGCTGTATTAATTTTTCGGATGGTCGTATAATCCCAAGATTTGTAAGAGCCATTGTTGACAGTGACCGCATCCAATGGGAAAGCAATGCCAATTAATTGTTCAGAATTTCCATCAGCACTTGAATTCCAGTTGCCAAATAGTGGATATAAATTGGCAAGATAGCCGTTGACTAAATTTGGATCAGCCCATACCTTAGCTTCATCCAGCGAATTGAGATCCTCAATGTCCAATACGTTTTTACAGGAGGACATACACAGAGCCAAGGCGATTAAAGGATAATATATTTTTTTCATCTTTTTCTCATTTAAAATTTAACATCAAGTCCAAACGTGAAGGTTTTCATGACTGGATAAGAATCATACAGTTTTTGCTCAGGATCATGGAACTCTTTCATCGGCGAGAAAACAAACAAATTGGTTCCATTAAAAAACAAATTGACGTCTTTTACGCGTATCTTCTCGGTCATGCTTTTCGGCAATCTGTAAGATACATTAATATCGCGGAGTCTCAGATAAGCTCCATTTCTTATCCAGAATGACGATGGTGCCGCACCAGACTCGGCCCAACCGGAATAGCCTGTGGGACGGGGATATTTGGCATCGGTATTATCGGGTGTCCAGACGTCCGAAGCCCAAATCGGATAATATGGCCGGAAGGTATCGCCATGCTGACGCATGCCGCCGCCTTCCTGGTTGCTTATCATGCGATCATAGGCCAGAACTCCCTGAAATAAGGCGGAAACATAAAAACCCCTCCAGCTTGCATTGAATCCAAAGCCATAATTGATCCGCGGAGAATTATTATCCGATAATAGCTGCATATCGTTATCGTCAATTTTTCCATCCGGACCGCCAGAGTAGTTCGCACCCTGAATATCTTTATATAAGATCATCCCGGGAAAAGGATCTCTTCCGTAAGTTTTAAATCCCTTTGCCTTCAACTCATCGGCTTCAGCCTGCGTCCTCACCAGACCCAGCGCTTCTAAGCCTATAATTCTATTTTCTGGACGTCCAATCCTTGAGCGAAAGTTCTGCGGTTGGCCTGCAGCATACGCTGGTTCTTCGTCAATAATATCCCAGCGATCTTTTGCATAGCCTAGATTTCCATTGAGCCCATAAGTCACCTCGCCAATCCTGTCATTCCAGTTCAAAGAAATCTCCCCGCCTTTATAACTTCTTGCAGCATAGTTTTCAGGTGCAAGTGCACGACCATAATTATCCGGAACTTTCAACGATCTTGGCCCTAGAATATTTGTTTCCTTACGTGAAAATAGATCAAGGCTACCCGTCAGTTTGTTATTGACAAATCCAAAATCCAAACCTAGATTGACACTTTTGGAAGTCGTCCAAGTGAGGTTCTGGGTCGGTGTTGCACCATAGGCAATACCATTGTAATAACGATCTCCGAACATATAACCACCAGAGCTGTAATATTTTTCCAGATAGCCAAACTGACCAATTCGATTGGCATTCACATCCAAATCATTACCCGTTGTACCATAAGAGGCCCTGAATTTCAAGTCCGATATCGTATTTTTTATATCCGTAAAGAAGTTCTCGTCCGATACACGCCAGGCTGCCGAGACAGAAGGGAAAAAGCCCCAACGCTTATCTTTAGGAAACAAAGGTGATCCATCGTAGCGGAAAGAAAATTCAGCAATGTACTTATCGGCATAATTGTAATTGGCACGGCCAATGATACCACGCCGTGAATCGATTGTTTCATTGGCCGTTGTTGACCTAAAATTTCGATCGGTAGGATAAATAAACATCTGATCTAGGGCTGTGATTGGATTTTCGGCCCTTGAAGTGACATAAGTCCCTCCTTTCTTGGACTGCTCATAAACCAATGTTCCGTCCACAGCATGTTTACCAAACTTACGATTGTAATTTAAAAACCAGTTTACCTGATATTGCCACAAGCGCTGTGGGTTATAGTCCATAAAAGGCTGGCTCTGACTAAAAGTAAAAATATTGATATTGGCTTCCGAAGGTGGTGCCGGTATAAAACGGTTGTCATTCGGATTCAGGGAGGTAAAAGTGTAGTTCTTCTGAAAACTCATATAGCGCTTGCGCATATAATCTTCAGCAATATAACTACCCACAACTTTTGTCGATAAACCTTGTACCAATTTATCCAGCTTCAAGTTTAAGCTCATAATTGGATTTACCTGTCGCACTTTACGGTCAATATAACGATCCCCGATGACCTGATCAATGACATTCCACGCTTGCCAGCTTCCCATCGGTGTCTGTACAGGATAAGCCGTTGGTGTATTGCTAGGTGTTCCATCTGCGTTCAAGTAAAAAGGATACATTTTTGGCCAGTTGAATGTAACGCGGTAAAAATCGGATACATCAAAATCATCATCATTGGACGATGTACTAAATGGCCAAAAAAAGCGCTTCGAGTTTGTCTGATTAGCTGAAATATTAAAATCCATGCTAAAATCCTCTGTAATCTGGGCAGAGATATTGCTTCGCAGATTAAACTTCTCATGGTCCAAAGATTTATAAGACCCATTTTCTTTACGGTAGCTCAACAAGCTATAATACGTAATTTTGTCACCGCCACCATTGACCGATATGGATTGTCGATGCGTAAATGGATTGCGCCAGATAACATCATTGGCATTATAATTTTTGTCCTTAAAATAATCAAACTCCTTTTGACCATTTGGTATAGAAAGACCACGAAATTCCGCGACCCTGTTTTGGTAGGTCAATTCATCTTGCGCAGTCGTTAAATTAGCAAGCAGCTCTTGTGTGGGCGTATTGAAGGTATAATTACTTTGCACATTAAAAACCGGTGCTTGTGCTGTACCTTTTTTAGTCGTTACGACAACAACCCCATTACCTGCCCTCGTACCGTATACTGCCGCAGTCGCCGCATCTTTTAAGAAAGTCATTTGGTCAACTTCGTTTGCTTCGAGCACGTCAAACGCAGCTTTATCACGGACTATCCCATCAATTACATACAACGGTTCAGCAAAACTCCCCCGAATACGCAAGCTCGACGATGCTCCCGCCATCCCCGAAGTATTCGTTACATTGACTCCTGCGGCCCTACCGGCAAGTGAATTGGAAAGATTTGAACTGGGGATATTCTTTAACTGCTCTGCATTTACGGTAGCGACCGAGCCGGTAATATTCCCTTTTCGCTGCTTGCCATAGCCAATGATTACGACTTCTTCGAGTGCTTGGTCACTCGATACCATGACCACATTGACGCTGCTTGAGGAAACGACTACCTCTTGCGTTGCAAATCCCTGATAATTAACAATTAAAACGTCACCACGCTTAGCCCGAATGGAAAAAACTCCTTGTTGATTGGAAGATGCTTGAACGGATGTTCCTTTGACCGTGATAGTGGCGCCGGCTAATGCCTGCCCTTTCTCATCTTTAACGCCTCCTGTGATCTGATCTTGAGCTGCAATAGCATTATTAGTCGGCTCCAGATTCAGCCCGTAAGAATCAGGCTGATTAAACAGCAGGCAGAGTCCCAAAAGGCTAATGGGTCTCGCCTTTCCATGAAGAAAAAAATTTCTCATCATAATTACAAATTGGTTTAAAATAATAAAGAACCTGTAGGTCCAACTTTGGTTTATTTATTTTCACTGATTTCTTTTTATAAAAAACAGTAAAAGTGGATTAGATTGTCTATTAAATTTAGAAAACAAAATCGTATTAACGAAATTAACATGATTTTTTAATCTAAAATTCACAGAAACGTTACACGCTTAGAACATGCAATGAAAATTATAGAAACAGCGATTTTATTCTTTAGGTGGAGTACCTAAAAAGTAGGTTTTACAGGGATTTAAAATGGATTTAAATCCCTGTAATCGTCATATTTTATAAACCTTTATGTTTTCGGAAGAGTCAATATCCCATCTCTGAAGAAGTCCTAAATAGGGCGTTAAAATTGTAAACTGGCATTTAGACAAAACTGTCTTCCGTTATACGTGGGTAGTACAACATAGCTCTTTTTCGAATTTTGTAGTCGACTGTCGACAAGAGGTAACAGCCAATAAGCAATTTTAGTGCTCAAGATACCGACCCCTGCTCCCATCGCAATATCCGAGAACCAATGTTTATCGTTATGCATCCGTAAATAACCGGTACCTGCGGCAACAGCATAGCCCGCTATTCCGTACCAAATTGACTCTTGCCTGTATTCCTGCCAAAGCAATTCTGCACCAACAAAGGCGGTTGCCGCATGTCCGGAAGGGAAAGAGTTGTTTGCAGAACTATCTGGACGCCAAACAGGAATGGTGGATTTCATAATTTTTACAGTTGATGTCATAATAATATTAGAAACCGCTGTCGTAAACAGGCGTTGTTTAAGGTTATGTTTGGCGGGCACCCCAACAGCATCCAAAACAAAAACTCCTGCAGTTCCGGCAAAACGGGTGAAATCGTCCAATTTAGTTCTTCGGCTATTCCCTCTCGAAACTTCGGCTCTAATGTCTTCATCTATCCCTTTCAAAAAGGGATTTCCTTTGGCAACGATACCATACGTGATCAATCCCACTGGAACAGCCAATTCTTTGTAAGGAATTTTCTTAAAAAAATGAGATCCACCGCTCGAATCCGATGGTTGTTCCGACAGAATTTGGGCAAATGAGGCAACTGGTAATACAAAAAGTAAAACCAGGATGCAATAAAAAACAATGTATCTTTTGTAATCGAGCATTTTATCCGCTATTATATTGCTGCAAAGATAATACTATAACAAAAAAGTCCGCTGTTTCATGTATTATATAAACAGCGGACTTCTGTTTAAAATTTATTCCTAATCAAAATCCTATCGTAACGCCGTTGGCAATGACCGCATCTTTTTTCACAACTACGATACCATCACATATCATGTGGGTCTCAAAGTCGCCATCATTCAGACCTGGCCCACCAATGATGCGAACATCGTCTCCGATACGACAGTTCTTATCCAGGATTGCATTCTCAATATAACAACGTTTTCCAACACCTACCGGTGGTGGCTTCTGTGTATTTCCCAGTTCAAGTACCTCTTCCAATTGCTCATAGTAATCTGTCCCCATCATGTAGGTCGATTTAATAACCGTTCCTTCTCCAATGCGGGAACGGATCCCAATTACAGATCGTTCCAGTTTATCTCCATTTAAGATACAACCATCGGCAATCACTGTATTATTTAAGGTCGTTCCCGAAATTTTGGAAGGCGGAAGCATTCGCGCCCGTGTATACACTGTCTCATTAAACAAATTGAAATCCGGAATATCATCGGTTAATCCAATATTCGCATCAAAAAAAGATTTAATAGTTCCAATATCGGTCCAATAGCCATCAAATTGATAACTCAACACCCGAAGGGCTTCAATAGCATCGGGTATAATTTCCTTACCAAAATCCATTCCTGGATTTGCAATTAGAAGGTTACGCAATATGTTTTTTGAAAAAACATAAATCCCCATGGATGCCAAATAATGCCTTCCCTGTTTGTTGAGACCTTCTGAGACTTCAGAAGTCCAATTTAACACTTCTTCTTTATCGGGTTTTTCGACAAAGGCTGTAATTTCGTTGGCTTCATTGGCTTTTAAAATACCAAATCCAGTAGCATCTTTGCCATTCACGGGTATGGTTGCAATGGTAACATCCCCACCATTGTCTACATGGAAATCAATAAGCTTTGAATAATCCATCTGATAAAGCTGATCGCCAGATAACACCAAAATGTAATCATAATCTACATTAAGCAGATGTTTCTGTGTACGTCGGACAGCATCGGCTGTTCCTTCAAACCAACGATCGCCTTCATTTGTCTGTTCCGCAGCCAGAATGTCAACAAAGCCCTTGCTAAAAATGCTAAAATTGTAAGAATTTTTAATGTGTGTGTTTAAAGAGGCTGAATTGAACTGCGTTAATACGAAGATCTTGTTATAGCCAGAATTCAAACAGTTCGAAATCGGTATATCTACCAACCGATATTTTCCAGCTATAGGAACTGCTGGTTTCGAACGTTGTTGTGTCAATGGGAAAAGGCGCGACCCTCGACCTCCTCCCAATACAAGGGAAACTACTTTGTGTATCATACCTCAATCCATTAATTGGTTATAAAATATTATCTTCAAGAATAAGGACCTGATCAGGTTTACGCTTGGGATCCTTTAAATTCAGGCTTAAGAATCCTTATTAAATTAGCAATTTTCCTGATAAGAAGCAAATACCTATTTTGATTAATGATTCGTCTTACAATAAAAGTAATTCCCGAAAAACGAACAGCAACAGTCTTAACTTTAACCGATTAAAAGACGATGATTACAAGCCAGTATCTCCAATAGATTTAATATCCAAATAAGCCACTAAATAGAAAAAGGCAGTAGATATAGCCAACAAGTAGTAGATTAACACCTATTTGCGGATATTTCTTTTGCGTATATAACCATATGATTTCTATAAAGGCATAAATCGACAGCGGTACCGCAAGACTGACTGTCATAAAATAGAGTAAATATCCGGCACCTAAACCATCATTTTGTTGCTTAAGGATCACATATGGGGCAATAAGTAGCAGGAAGGCGATACACACCACAGAAAACCGGATAAAAAAATGTCGTTTTAATTTTCTATCCCCTTTAAGAGGTCTATACACAAATAGAGTTGAGCCCGTTAAATATATGGATAACAACAAATAACCGATATATTGATGCGCTTCCTCCAAACCGTTCCAATCTTGATTAGCGTAGGCAAGACCAACAATTAGAAATAAAACAATAAATAAGACTACTTTAATATAATTCATTTAAAACATCAGGGTATTGTCCCTGCTAAACTATTTGAACGCTATAAATTTTAATATCGTATGGCATCCAACCTAATTTCAATAACTACCTGACCTACAACACCTTTCACCACTAAAATCTGACAGCAAAGTTCATATCTTCAACAGCACGCTATTAAACCATGGATTTAGGAAATCTGCTTAGATTTGGATACCAGCCGCAAAAATAACTATTTAATCAAATAATTATGATCAACTACAAATAATAAAAGCATTCATTAAATTTCTTATATCGTCTAAAATTTTACTAAATCACGGTTATCCTTAATATCAAAATTGAACTTGTTTTGACGTAATATTTAAGTAAATTGCCAACTGACATCGAATAAAAAGATTGATATGAATTCTTCACTGGATGGAAACTATTGGGATAATCGTTATAAAAACAAAGAAACGGGTTGGGATATTGGCTATCCAGCTCCTGCTATCGTGAGCTACGCTGAAGAATCCATTGTCAAAAATGCGTCTATTTTAATTCCCGGCTGTGGAAACGCCCATGAGGCGAAGGCTCTTCTCGGTAAAGGATTCAGTCAAATTACGTTACTTGATATTGCCCCGAGCTTGGTTGAAAAAGTCAGCAAAGAATTTGCTGGTAACCCGCATATCCAAATTGTATGTCAAGATTTCTTTCAGCACCAGGGCCAATATGACTACATTATTGAACAGACCTTTTTTTGCGCCCTAAATCCGGCATTACGCAATCACTATGTACAGCAAATGCACACCCTGCTTAAGCCTAATGGTATCCTTACAGGATTATTATTTAAACGGGAGTTCGCTCAACAGGGGCCTCCTTTCGGTGGAAATCAAGCGGAATATCAGCAGCTATTCGAATCTCAGTTTGACATTTTACAGTTGACAGATTCTACCAATAGCATTCCACAGAGACAAGGGAACGAACTATTTTTTGAACTACGGAAAAAATAGCAGCCTATGCCCGAGGCATGACCTGATAGGTTGGATCTTCCATGATATTGACCACCACAATACCCGCGGCATTTTTCAACAAGGAGCGACAGTCCTCACTGAGATGCCAAAGTTCTATTTTCTTCCCTTGTGCAGCATAGCGCTCGGTAATTTTGTTAAGCGCATCCACAGCAGACATATCTGCGACCCGGCTTTCCTTAAAATCTAAAATAACCCGTTCGGGGTCTTCTAAAACATCAAATTTATCCAAAAAATTAGCTGTGGAGCCGAAGAAAAGCGGGCCGTAGATTTCATAATGCTTAACACCGTCGGAATCCATATATTTTCTTGCCCGAATACGCTTTGCATTATCCCATGCAAATACAAGTGCAGCTATTACCACACCAATAAGCACCGCAAGCGCCAAATTATGGAGAATAACCGTAATTCCTGCGACAAGCATCCCAACAAAAATATCCGATTTCGGAAATTTATTGACAATACGTAAGCTCACCCATTGAAAAGTTCCGATCGCCACCATCATCATCACACCTACCAGCGCAGCCATTGGAATCTGCTCTATAAAGGGTGCTCCAACCAAAATAATCAAAAGGATTGTTATTGCACCAATAAACGAGGAGAGTCTTGTCCGCGCACCAGCGTTTAAATTAACGAGTGTTTGGGCCACCATGGCACATCCACCCATTCCACCAAAGAAGCCATTGATTGTATTTGCTACACCTTGTGCCATGGATTCACGGTTCGCATTTCCTTTAGTCGCCGTAATTTCATCGACCATATTAAGTGTCAAAAGCGACTCCACAAGTCCCACTCCTGCCATCACCAAGGAATACGGAAAAATCAGCTGCAATGTTTCCCAATTCCAAGGAACCATAGGCACATGTAAACGCGGTAAAGTTCCACTGACAGACGCAATATCTACGACTTTCTTCGTTGGAATACCCAATAGCGATACTAAACCAAACACGATCAAAATGGCTACCAAAGAGGCGGGGACGGCCTTTGTGATACGTGGAAATCCGATCACAATCAGCATCGTCAACAAAGTCAGTCCACCCATGATGTACAAAGTCGTTCCCGACATCCATTCCATTCCCTGTCCGGTATTCACCTTAAATTGAACGACCTGAGCCATAAATATGATGATGGCCAATCCATTTAAAAAGCCATACATTACAGGCTGAGGAATTAAGCGCACAAATTTACCCCATTTAAAAAGTCCAACCAAAAATTGTAAGAGGCCTGCCAATACAACTGCAGCAAAAAGATAATCGATTCCATGGCTTGCTGCAAGTGCCATCAAAACTACCACTGTGGCTCCTGCACCGCCGGAGACCATTCCAGGCCTACCGCCCAGAACGGAAGTAACCAAACCCATTAAAAATGCAGCATAAAGCCCTGTCAATGGTGGCAGCCCAGCCAAGATCGCAAACGAAAGCGATTCTGGAATCATGGTCATCGCAACCGTTAATCCCGCAAACAATTCGTTTTTAAGATTAACCGATTTTATATTGAATATGTCAAAAGTGTTGTTCATTTCGAAATTACTTGAACGCGATAAAGTGCAGCAAAGGTACTAATCACACAAACACTTTTAGCCTATATTTGTTATTCTTTACAAATTTTATCGCAAAACAGTATGTTCATTTCGATCAAAAAACGCATTATCCCACATCATCATAGCCTCTTTTTATTTGCCTGTTTGTTTCTTGTACAGCTAGGGTATGTTGGGAACGGTAGGGCCGCAGTCCTTCTAGATAGCGATTCGCTAAAGACTTCAGATAGCCTATTTCGATCGAAACCTGCCGAAAAATATATGCTGCCCCACTACGGACAAGCCCAAGCATCGAACAAGCACCATATCAATGTCAAACAGACAGACAGCCTATTCGACTACCAAAAAAAGAACTTCTTAAGAGCGGGAATTGAATGGTTTTCCATCCAGGCCATTCCAGCCTCAGTCAATTACTTCATCCGAAAAGACCCTGTTTCCCATATTTCTTTTAAAAACTTTTTTAGCCATTTAAAGTTATCAGCCTGGACCTGGGACGACAATCTTTTTGCCACAAACCAAATGGCGCATCCTTATCACGGTCAGTTTTATTTCAATTCGTTCCGATCCAACAACTATAGTTTTCTGCAATCAACAGCGGCAACCGTTGCAGGTAGCTATATCTGGGAAACTGCAGGTGAAACAGAACCGCCTTCCATCAATGATATCATCAACACAAGCTTTGGCGGTACAATTTTAGGTGAAATGACCCATAGGCTATCGCATCATGTTCTCTCCCGTCCGAGTGTGAGCAAAGGGCAGCGCAATAAAAAAGAGCTATTGGCCATGCTGATCAATCCGATAAATGGACTCAACCGGCTTCTCGATGGACGATGGGGGGATAAGGTCAAAGGTGCCGTTATCGATAGTTCATTGGTGCACACCGAAGTTGAATTAGGGTTAAGACGCTTTGACGCCAAGGAACACGACATCTTAAATAAAGGAAAAAATGACATATATGCACGAATCAAATTGATTTATACCAACGATGATTTGGACAAAAAGAAACCATTTGATGACTTCTTCCTCAACCTCGAACTTGGATCAGACGACAGTTCCATCGTCAATGCGGTCAATGTCTATGCTTCGCTATATGGCAACCGTATTCTATCTAATTTAACAGGACGCCACCGTGGCATCGTGTCTGCTCATTTCGACTTCTTACGCAATGAAGCTTTTTACTATGGATCGCAGAGTATCAACTATAATGTCTTTTCCAATTTCAATATCGGAAGCCGTACCAAGCTGACAACGATTTTTGGTGGTGGCCCGGTGGTATTGGCCGCTGTACCCGATCCCTATCTCCATTTTGGTGAAAGCCGTACATATGACTATGGCCCCGGAGCGGATGTTCGGGCTTCAGCCACTTTGAGCACATTAAACCGCTTTAAATTTGGTGTAGACTATCGTGGAGGGTATTTTGTAACAATCAGTGGCAACAAGTCCCACCATTTTCTACATACGGCATCCACGAGCGCTTCCATGCGTATCTGGAAAAACTTTGGTGTCAACCTTTACTCCGGCTACTTCAGGTTGGAAGGTCATTACCGAGACCATAACAATGTAAATAAAGATTATCCGTTTGTCCGGATAGCACTCGCTTATAATTCTGAATACTAACTAACAAAAAAGGCT
>NZ_DIIM01000002.1:0-219917 GCF_002420705.1 Sphingobacterium sp. UBA5670 | reverse complement strand
AGCCTTTTTTGTTAGTTAGTACAATATTTCTTTAATGCCTCTTTCAAGCGTGGATCGTAACCATAGATATCAGGATACGTAACAATTTTTCCGTCGTCATTCAACCAGGTTGTATAATAGGTGATATAAACTGGCATCTGGCGTTTAAGAGTTACCCAACGCGACTTCGAGATCGAATCTGTCGTAATTTCCTTTGCAATTTTTTCTGCCTGCTTTTCATTATTGACGAGGTAAGATGCCAAATCAACAGGTTTTTCTACCCGTACACAGCCATGACTGACAGCGCGATTGCTTTGTCCAAACATTTGTTTCGCAGGTGTGTCGTGCAGATAAATGGAATATGGATTCTCAAATAAAAATTTCACATTTCCAAGGGAATTATCCGAACCGGGGTTCTGTTTGAAACGAAAGTTCTCGACAGAATCGGAATTCCAGTTGACCGTTGCAGGATCCACTTGTTTACCTTTGTAATACGCCACCATATTGCGGGATGCCAGATAGTTCGGATTGTTTCGAACGCTTGACAACAACTCTTTTTTGACGATACTATTTGGGATGTTCCATACAGGATTTACTTGCATGGCATCCAACATGCCTTGCATAACCGGTGTTTCATGGTTCTCGCCTTTTCGCGTATAGGCAGGATTTTCTGTTTCACCCACACATACATTCATCAATTGACTTGTCTTTCCGTCTTCCATAATATGCAACCGCTGTTCAGGAATATTCACAAAGACATATTTTTCTGGAAAATCCGCTCCCATCCAACGCAATTTTTCCAATACCATCAGAACTTGGCTCCGTTGCGCACTAGATAGATTTCCATTTTGCAGCAGATCCTGAAATTTAGCATAGTATTGGTTTTTAGGTTGGATATCGGCCAAGGCAGTTCCAATTTTCACACTGTCCAACAAGTGTACAACTTTACTATAGTTCATACGCTTTTGAGGAACAAAATATCGTCCATAAAGACGTTTAGGATTGACCACACCATATTTTAGGCTACTTACATAAGCCACAAGCCCGTCTGTACTCAATAGATCAAGCTTAGCCAGTAAAGGGTAGGCCTCCGAAACATCTTTGGCTTTCAACTTACGAAGCGAAAACAAGGTTTCCTTAATCGCAGCTGTATGAAAATAACTAGTACGAATGCCATGTTCCTCACTTCGTTCAAAGTATGTCAACATCGTATCGATGCTGCCATCAAACAGATGTTCTGCGATTAAAGTCATCCCTTCAGTAGAATCAGATAATTCCTTCATCCAACTCGGGTTAAGCAATTTAGATTTTTCCTTACCATACACCTCATGGAAAACTTTCACATAGGCAGCCGTATCAAAATCGTGATAAGATTTCTGTTCAAACCCCTTTGCCAACACGTCGCCATAAGTCGGAGGATTATCCTTACAAGAAAAAAATACTACTGAAACAAACGAAATAAAAACTAAAAAACGTAACATACAACAAATGATGAAAAGAAATGGCTTCGCAATAATGAAGCCATTTTCTGAGTGCAAAGATAAATAATTCTTACGGTCTAAAGAATCTTACCTGTCATCGAATCACTACAGAATCAATCACTGTATTTTTTCAGGAAATCTTCGAGCAATTCCACCATCTCGGTATTCCCCAGAAATGCAGCAGAACGCTGATGTAAAGTTTTGGGCTCAATAGTTAAAATACGCTGGGATCCATTGGAAGCTTTGCCTCCAGCTTGTTCGATGATAAAGGCAATAGGGTTACATTCATACATCAATCTAAGTTTCCCATTCGGGTGGGCAGAAGTTGTTGGGTAAAGAAATATCCCGCCTTTGAGTAGATTGCGGTGAATATCAGCCACCATTGAGCCAATATAACGCGATGCATACGGACGTTGTGTTGCACTATCTTCCATTTGGCAATATTTTATATACTGTTTGACACCGTTTGGAAATTTGGAATAATTTCCTTCGTTAATCGAGTAAATTTGACCTGCAGCCGGAATTTTCATATCGGGATGGGATAAACAAAATTCACCGATAGAAGGGTCCAATGTGAAGCCATTTACCCCCTTTCCCGTCGTGTATACCAACATCGTTGAGCTTCCGTAGATTACATAACCCGCGGCAACCTGTTTCGTGCCGTGCTGTAAAATATCATTGCTGTTACAAGATACACCAGTATCGGAAATTCGCCTGTAAATAGAAAAAATCGTTCCCACAGAGACATTGACATCAATATTGCTTGAACCGTCCAATGGGTCAATACAGACAATATATTTGGCGTTTTTGGAAACCCCTGATTGGATGTAAACCGGATTTTCATGTTCCTCTGAGGCAACTACACAGCATTCTCCCCCACTTTGAAGCGCTTTAATAAACTGTTCGTCCGCGTAAACATCCAGTTTCTTTTGTCCCTCTCCCTGCACATTGACCTGTCCTGCATCGCCTAAAATATCAACCAATCCCGCTTTATTAACCTCCCTATTTACAATCTTTGCTGCGATTCCAATATCGCGCAATAGCCTAGAAAGCTCCCCTTTAGCATACGGAAAATCGGCCTGTTTTTCAATGATAAATTGACCTAGTGTAGTTATACCACTCATAATGTTGTTTTATTGGATATTTGTTGCACAAAGCTAAAAAAGTTAAACAAACTTTAGCAAATACATCCTTCTCATATTTAGCATTTTAGCAGATTAAATACGCAATCGATTGCGCCAAATTTTGGAAACTTATCTTTGCTAAAACGATTATTAGCTGTAAAAAAAACAATAAAAGCTTGAAAGCACTGGATAAATTTCAAATAGCAATGATTAGAAAAAAAACAAAAAATGCTAAGTATTTGGTAATTTTGGCTAAATATTCCGATACAATGCAACAACTTATACAACTCATCGAAAAGGAAAAATTGGGAAGCCAATTGGCAAAACAACACACCTTGATCATAGACGATAAACAGGTCGTTCATGGTGCCCTATTCATCATAAAAACTGCTCGAAAAACATTTAAGCTGATGATTCCTGCTCCTTTTCACGAAGAAATCCTGAAAAATAACGTAACGGTTAGTACCTTGATCAAACACCCGCAAGTGATGCTTTTATCTTAATTTCAGAGATATCCTCGTATCCTGCTTACCCCATAAGCAAACAAAACGAGCCGCGATTTTGTTTATCATAGCGTGATTTGGGTAGAATTCTTTTGACATCACTTTCCGCCATCTAAAGGTGATAAAACCAGTTCTGTCGACACGATAGACGCCTACCAAAAAGACAGATTGTTAAGGGGAAATTTTACAAGAAATTCTGATAATAGTGTAAAATTCCTTCCAATATAACCTTTAGCTTTATTCAACAAAGACAACGCTATGCAACACCACTATAAACTTTCCGGCATGTCCTGCGATGGATGTAGAACAACGATCGAACAGAAATTGAACGAGCTGCCTGGAGTACATGCCACTGTCACTCTGGATCCACCTGCCATGACAATAGCCGCTCAGAACCATATTCCGCTACAACAATTACAGGAAATAATATCCACATTGGGGCCATATCGGGTCAGCGAATCAGATAAGCATCCTATTGATACACCATCCGGTCTATCCTTGGTGGAGCAAACAGCTGATAAATACGGCTGTCCCATGCATTGCGAAGGCGATAAGCTTTATGACTCACCAGGAAACTGCCCCGTATGTGGCATGCATTTGGTGAAACACGATTCAGTCTCACAAAGCGATCAGAAACATCAACATAATCTGCCCGTTCAGTCAAATACAGCAGTTCCTACACCCCATAGTCACATCCACAACCATCATAATACTACGCATCAATCAAAGACAGCATCTCTAGCCGACAAAGCACATGGTAATACGTCTGCTGATAAATACTATTGCCCTATGCATTGTGAGGGCGACAAGCTTTATGACTCACCAGGAAACTGCCCTGTATGTGGCATGAACCTGGAAAAAGTCCCCATGTTAAAGACAGATCTTCAATATACCTGCCCCATGCATCCGGAGATTGTGCAAGATCATCCGGGAAATTGTCCCATATGCGGCATGGACCTGGTCCCTATAGCCAATGGGAATGATGAGGCCGACGATCATACCTATCGTGATTTACGCATGAAATTATGGGTCTCTATCTTATTTACAGTCCCGATATTTATACTTTCCATGGGCGAAATGCTTCCGGGTAATCCAATAGGTAAAATCATTCCGCCCAGCTGGTCTGGATGGATACAACTGGTTTTATCCATACCCGTCGTTTTTTATACCTGCTGGTCTTTTTTTCAACGGGGTTGGGTATCTTTCAAAACCTGGCGGCTTAATATGTTTAGTCTGATTGCACTTGGTGCAGGAGCTGCGTTTGTCTATAGTTTGGTTGGCCTATTTTTTCCGCAGATCTTTCCTGCAGAATTAAAAAATCATCATGGCTACATTGCGCTTTACTTCGAGTCCGTTACCGTCATTCTAACACTGGTATTATTAGGCCAAGTCATGGAAGCTAAAGCACATTCCAAAACCAATTCAGCAATCAAAGAACTGATCAAGCTGAGTCCTTCCGAAGCTACGCGCGTAGAAAATGGAGTAGATAAAAAAATAGGCATAGATCAAATTCAAATTTGTGATATACTCAAAGTAAAACCTGGCGACAAAATTCCTGTAGACGGCCAGATTACAGATGGCAACAGCAGCATTGACGAATCTATGCTGACTGGCGAACCTATTCCAGTGGAAAAACAAGCGGGCGATCATGTCAGTTCCGGAACAATCAATGGCGACCGAAGCTTCCTCATGAAAGCCGAGCGCATTGGTTCAGATACACTCCTGGCTCAGATTATTCAAATGGTCAATGATGCAAGCAGAAGCAAAGCACCCATTCAGCGATTAACAGATAAAGTCTCCGAGATATTTGTTCCGATTGTCATTATCATAGCAATTTTGACATTTTTTACCTGGTGGCTTTGGGCTCCTTCTGCTTCTTTAGCATTCGGTTTTGCCAATGCACTTGCCGTACTTATTGTTGCTTGCCCTTGTGCACTGGGGCTCGCTACACCGATGTCCGTGATGGTTGGCGTCGGTAAAGGTGCGAAACATGGCATCCTCATCAAAGATGCTGGCGCACTCGAGAAAATGAATCAGGTCGATGTGGTTCTAACAGACAAAACAGGTACCATCACCGAAGGAAAACCCACTGTTGATGATATTCAGCCGAACTCGTCCAGCAGCAAAGACGAGATATTGTCGTTGGCCGCCGCGTTAAATGCCAATAGTACACATCCTTTGGGTCATGCTATTATCGAAAGAGCAAAAAAAGAAAATAGTAAAACGGACCTTGCAGTTTCCGATTTTGAAAATGTTGCCGGGCAAGGAATCAAGGGAAACATAGCTGGAAATAGCATAGCACTGGGCAATCAATTGTTGATGGAGTCTATCGGCATAACAATCTCTCATGACATCAAGCGAATGGCCGAAGATGCGCAATCGAAGGGAAAAACGGTGTCCTTCCTTGCAAAAGAGAATAACTTATTGGGATACTTTAGTATATCAGATCAAATAAAGGCTTCTTCGAAGCGGGCAATTCAATACCTCCTACAGCATCATGTCGATGTGATTATGCTGACAGGGGACAATATCCATACGGCGAGAGCTGTCGCCGAACAAGTCGGCATCAAGCATTTCAAGGCCAATGCCCTGCCCAAAGACAAGTTGCAGGAAATTCACGCATTGCAGCAAAAAGGTCATGTAGTAGCCATGGCCGGCGATGGGATCAATGACGCCCCTGCCCTTGCTCAGGCCGATATTGGCATTGCCATGGGCACCGGCACAGATGTCGCGATACAAAGTGCTTCACTAACTTTATTGAAAGGAGATCTTACTGGAATTGCCAAGGCAAAAGTACTGAGTCACAAACTCATTCGTAATATTAAGGAAAACCTAAGTTTTGCCTTTATCTATAATATACTTGGCATTCCATTAGCGGCCGGACTATTATATCCATCTTTTGGAATTCTACTGTCACCGATGATTGCTGCCGCTGCAATGAGTTTCAGTTCAGTTTCAGTTATCTTAAATTCCCTACGCTTAAATCGTGCAAAGATCAACATCGATTAAAAACAGATATTCCCTATATTCGCTGTTATAATAACGACATATAGTTTATAGGAACATGCGTAATATCTTTTTAATCTTCATAACAGTTATCATCACAGTTGTCTGTGTTAAGAATCCGCAATCGGTCCAGCTCAATTTTCTCGGGGCAACACAGATCGCACTATGGAAGCTGCTATTGGCCTTTTTTATTGCCGGGATCGCATTTATATCTCTCCTAAAAATCGAAAAAAAGAAACAGCAGGTGTATGAACAGGAAGATTTGGACGAATCGGGCGAAGAAAACAACGACCGGAAATCCCAATTATCGGATGAAGACCGGGAATTCCTCTCCTAAAAGAAAAAATAAATCACTAAAAATGAAGCCCTAAAGAGCTAGAACGCATTTTTATCACACAAATACTTGCGAGAAATAGGGATTAACCCTATCTTTGCATCACTTCAAACAAGGAACGGTAGTTCAAAAGAAAGAAGTAAGATTCCGTAGCTCAGCTGGTAGAGCAATACACTTTTAATGTATGGGTCCTGGGTTCGAATCCCAGCGGGATCACAAGAGAAAAGCTAATCGCAAGATTAGCTTTTTTTATTTTAGCTAGTCGGGATTCAAACTGACTTTTCCTCGCAAACTAAACTTACTGCTGCATTCAGCTACGAACCGCTCAAATTTCCGCCCTGTATTTGTCATAACGGGTCCATGACCAAAGCAGATAATAGCCGGATTCAGTTTTGCTAACTTCTGGAGCGATCTCATGTTGAGCTGTTGATCTGAAGTGAATAAATTTGGAGGAAGGTGCAAACCGGACTTTGTCGTAAGCAAATTCATATTTGTCGCTGCATCACCGATGATCAGTACACCATCATATTCGCGGAACAGAGAAATATGCCCAGCAGAATGTCCGGGTGTTTCTATGACCTGAAAGCTTCCGATCATATCTTTTTCAACAACCGTACGATTCACGCGATGCCCCTGGCCTGACCAATATTTTTGCTGAAGCTTTGCAAGCCAATGGTTCCGATCAGGGTAGTCTTTAGTGACCAATCCCGTTTCTGTCCTAAAAACTTCATCTGGATGGCATAGTAAAGGTATCGCAAATTCAGCACATAGTTGACCCGAACAGCCTTGGTGATCCGGATGGGCATGGGTAAGTATATGCTGATAAACGGGGATTTCCTGAAGCGTTTTCTTGATGGTGCTATAGGAGTTCCGTATTCCGGAGTCGACCAATACACCTTCGATAATATAACAATTAATACTGTTTCGTGGCAGCAGTGAAAGCTGAAATACTTCTGGAGCAATTTGACGTAACATAATTTTTTGTACAAACCTACACTGCAGAACAGATGAATAAAAGGACATTTGTCCTAAGATACCCAGTCGGAATATTTGCTGCTTTGCCCGGGTAAGCGATCGCTGTGTAATTCCTAAATACGATGCCAGATCTTGTGTGGCTACCCGCTGGATTAGCATCGGCTCACTAGATAGTACACGGCGGTATTTGTCTAGAGCCGACCTATTATTATAATTTAGCAGATAACTTTCCTTTTGACTATACTCCCGCTCCATCAAAGATTTTACAACTCCATTCCAAGCAATCACCTGAAGAAGCAAATAGTAGTAATCGGCGTAGCTTATGCTACAGATCACACTATCTTCGATTGCCCTAATACTCCTTCTTGATTCTTTTTGTGCAACAAACTCTGGAAAGGAAGTGGCAAACTCATTTTCAAACTTAAAGCAGGTTATATTTTCTTTTCCTTCCCTATCTAAAGCGTATGCTTTTACAGCACCGCTCGCAATAAATCCAACATGACGGCAGGGTTCATCCTCACGGATAAAAAAATCACCTTTTTTTAAGTAGGTCGGCTTGAAAAACTGTACAGAAAAGCTGATTTCTTCCATAGACAGTTTTCCTGTGGACAACAGGTAATTTGTCAAAACATGCGTCATATTCCCAATCTTTCTCCCTTAATTTTTTCGAATTCTGCGGATTTACCGTAAAATTCCGTATCGGTCTTCAAATCTAACAATTCTTTTACAATACCAAATTCTAATCGGTCAATGTTTAGATGAGCCTTATGAAAACCCCTATTTTCATGGATTTTTTCAAAAATGCTAATTTAATAATTTTGCTATGCGCATTAAACACCATAACCGATGAAAAATTTTATATTATTTATTTTGACCTTGTTGAGCATGCCCAATCTTGCCCAAGATAACTCAGCGTCCACAGATTTAGCCTATCCAGATTTAATTCCGGTACTCGTAGGTGATAGCCTATATGGTTACTGTGACAAAGCCCTAAACGTGAAGATAAAAGCAATATTTGAAAAAGCTGACCTATTCGAAGCTGATTATAACTTTCAGCTTTTCCATGTAAACAATCCCGAGATCATTAAATTTGGAACAAAAGACTACGCATGGGTACAATTCAATGGCGAACGCTACCGCATCGATAAATCAGGCGCAAGAGTATATAAGTACAGCGCTGCCGATTTTAAAAGGGGTGAAACAACAATTTATCTGTACAAAAATTCAACGGTTTATTATAGCAACAGCATAGATCAAAACACGCTCTTACAGGAAATCAAAGATAGCCATACTGGAAAAACAATCTTTCCGGAGGAGCACTCCATACAAGAGTTTCGCGAAAAAAATAAGGATTTGATTGAAGAAGGAGTTAAATTGGTTTTTCGCCCCAACAGAAAAAAAATACCTTATACAGATTTCACCAATGAACATACGCTCCTCAAGGGAATAAAAAATAGTAAAACAAATCAGATTGTTATCAAAGCAAAATATGCGAACATAGAGGAACTTTATAATAATCCATTACGGGATCGGGAATATCCTCTTTTTATCGGCTACCGTGGCGATTTGGATAAAGAAATATATGTAGGCCTGAATGGAACGGAGTATTACATCCACGAATAGCGTAAAAATCATTAATTTCCAAGTTATCATCCGCTAAGAAGGGCTAATCATGCAATCATTTCACTAACTTTGTCCATCGGCTTGACCCGGCATTAAAAAAGTAACAGCTGCTCCTGATGATAGAAAAACTCCTCTTCGAAATGAATAGCTATGCGGCGCTTAGCCCAGCTACGACAGAAGTTTTGAAGACCATCTGCCAAGTAAAACCCTTCAAAAAAAATGAACTCATTCTACGCGCCGGAGAATATACGAAATACTATTATTTTGTATGTAAGGGATTATTAGGCTATTATAAACCTGATGCTGATGGAAATATCATCTACAAAATGTTTTTCGAAGAAAACAGCTTTTGTGCTTCCACTGCTGCAATCATCGAAGAAAAACCCAGTACTTTCAATATTATTGCACTTGAAGATGTGGAACTGATCCAGTATTCGGCCAAAGCTTTCCGCGAACTTATTATAACTCGGCACGATTTAGCACTCTTTCAGATTGCTTATCTCGAAAAGAACTGGGTCGTAAAAAAAGAACCGCTCGAAATCGGCCTCAAATGGGAGTCTGCCAAAGAGCGTTACCTGCAGCTCCATCAAAATCAAGCTCTTTTCAAAAGGCTCAAACAGCACCACATAGCTTCTTATCTCGGCGTAACTCCAACGCAGTTGAGTCGTATCCGTAAAGAATTAAAATCATAATTCCATCAACATTTGTACATGTTTTTGAATAATATACTTTGGAATTTTGTACCATAAAGACAAATTCTTAAGATATGAAAACAGTACTCACCATCTTATTTTACGCCCTTATCCTACCGCTCACTGCGCAACAGGTTATCAGGACAAAAGTCCATAGTGACAAAATGAACAAAAATATCGAAACCATTATAATTACACCCGACATGCAAAAAGGGATCAATTATAAAACGGTTTATATTCTTCATGGCTATAGTGGCAACCCCAACCGTACTGTGCAGGAGGACATTCCGGACTTAGTACAAAAAGCAAAAACATTTCAGACCATATATATCCTGCCAAATGGAAATTTCAATTCCTGGTATGTAGATAGCCCCATAGACCCGGGGTCACAATACACAACTTTTATCGCTGTCGAACTAGTCAACTACATTGACCAGCACTACCCTACCTTACAGCACAGAAGCGCTCGGGGGATACTCGGCTGGAGCATGGGTGGCTATGGTGCCCTCCACATTGGCATCGCTTATCCGCAGACATTCTCAATCGTCGGAAGCTCCTGTGGTGCCATAGATTTCGATCGCTTCGGAAAAGGATATAAAGGCTATCAGGTAGACAAAGTACTCGGAGATTTAAAAGATCTGAACGACAGCGAACGGATTTATAGCAATGAAGATAGGATGATGCAAAATAAGCAGCACTATATGATCGATTGTGGAACGCAGGACCAACAAATGCTGGAAATGAACCGAACATTTCACAAGCATCTGACCGACAAAAACATCGAGCACCTTTATATAGAATCAAAAGGAGGACATGATACAGCCTACTGGAGCAAATCATTATCACAGCAATTGGCTTTATTCCAAAACTATTTTCAAAATGAAGGACTATAAATCGACGCTCTATGTTGCCGCTGGAGCGTGTAGCTACGGACTCCTCGCAACCATCGTAAAATATGCCAACCATTTAGGCATACATACCAGCTTGTTGACCTTCTTGCAGTTTATGTTTGGTTTTCTCTTTTTGCTGGTATTTAATCTACTAACAAAACCAAATGCCCAAGAAAAAAGACCAGTCAAATTTGCTGCAAAGTTTAAGCTGATGGCATGGGGTGCTTCATTGGGTCTGACCACAACGCTCTATTACCTCTCCATCCAATACATCCCTGTATCAGTGGGCATCATTCTATTGATGCAGTCCATTTGGATCAGTTTGGTTGCAGAAGCATTACTCTTGAAAAAGTTTCCATCCCTGGGCAAGATTGCAGGAGTCCTGATTGTTCTGCTGGGCACAGCCTTAGCAAGCAATCTATTTAAAAACGACAATAATTTTGATTATAGAGGAATCGTGCTAGGTTTCGGGGCAGGAATAAGCTATGCCTTGGCAATTTACGCTTCTAGTTCTGTAGAGAAGCAATTACCAAGTCCTGTACGCAGCCAGTTCTTGGTTCTCGGCGGACTGCTGCTGATTGTGGCTTTTTGGAATATTGATATTATTCGGCACATGCAAATTCATGCCTTGGCTTGGGGATTACTGATTGCGATTTTTGGGACGATCCTTCCCCCTTTGCTATTCACAAAAGGAATCCCAAAAACTGGAATAGCAATGGGGAATATTATTTCAAGTCTGGAAATTCCCATTTCAACGCTTTCTGCGATGCTGATTCTGCAGGAAGTCGTTTCGGGATTCCAATGGCTAGGCATACTCCTTATTTTAATGGCTGTCGTTGTAATCAATGCTGGTAAGCCCCATTAGCTACCATGCTGTCAGAAAAGAAGCAGCGTTAATATGCCAGCCATTAACGTCCAAAGCAGTACCGCGTTGCGTTCGACCTTGCGTAACGAAAGATGTATTGAACTTGCACTGGAAGCCCTGCGCTACTGGAATCTGCTGCGCTGCGGCATTGCAAAAGATGTTTTGGAAGGTGATTTTTAAGGGGCTCCATTTACAGGTACAAAAAATCTCCGCACAAAAGCAGGCGGAGGCAAAGCCCCATATAATCGCTGGTACGTAACCAGCAAGTCTTTTAAAGCCGGTCAGGATGAATATTGGCCAATTCCACAGAATGAGGTTAATATAAATCCAAATTTAAAATAGTACCTTGGGTATCGTTAATTGTCCAACGATACCCTTAACCATTAATGATACCCTTTAAACATAATTTAAAGTATATGAAGAAGTCACTATCTTTCACTTTATTATTCTCCTCGAGCCTTTTCGTTGCGCTCCCCTTCGTTAGTTTTGCCCAAAAGGCAGGCAAACCAAATATAATTTATATTTATGCAGATGATCTTGGTTTTGGTGATTTAAGCAGTTATGGCGCCAAACAAATCGAAACTCCCAACCTAGATAAGCTTGCCCAAAGCGGAACGCGATTTACCAATGCACATAGTACATCAGCAACCTGTACCCCTTCTCGTTTTGCATTGATGACCGGAACGTATCCCTGGCGTCAGGAAGGTACAGGTATCCTGCCCGGCGATGCCAAACTGATCGTTCCAACGGATAAAATTACGTTGCCCAAAGTATTCAAACATGCGGGCTATGCGACGGCTATTGTTGGAAAATGGCATATGGGACTTGGCAATCAGGTCCAAAAAGACTGGAATGCCCCCATAAAACCAGGGCCTAATGATGTAGGTTTTGACTATTCGTTTATTTTTCCTGCAACGGCAGACCGCGTCCCAACCGTATTCCTCGAAAATGATCAGGTCGTCGCAGCGGATGTCAATGACCCGATCCTGGTCGATTACGAAAAGAAAATCGGCAAAGATCCTACAGGCAAAGAGCATCCCGAATTGCTCAAAATGCATTCCTCCCCCGGTCAGGGACACAATCAGACGGCATCGGAAGAATCGGTTATATGAGTGGAGGCACGCGTGCGCGATGGGTGGATGAAGAAGTCTCCACAACATTTCTTCACAAAGCCCAGGATTTTATCTCCACGCATCAAAACAAACCGTTCTTCCTGTACTTCTGCTTAACAGAACCGCACGTACCCCGTATGCCGGCAACACAATTTAAAGGGAAGAGCAAACTTGGTTATCGCGGCGATGCTATTCTGCAGTTAGATTGGACCGTCGGACAAATTCAACAGCAATTGCAACTTTTGGGACTTGACAAAAACACGATTATAATTTTCAGCAGCGACAACGGGCCAGTACTCGACGATGGCTATATGGACGGCGCTGTGGCCCAACAAAATGGCCACTTACCTGCTGGTCCACTGCGCGGCGGTAAATATAGTATCTTCGAAGGTGGAACCCGGGTACCATTTATCGTCAGTGGTAAGGGTGTTGCACAGGGGAAAGTTTCGAATGCATTGATCAGCCAAATAGATCTCTTGGCAACAAGTGCCCAATTACTGGACATCCCACTAAAAACCGACGAAGCAAAAGACAGCAAGCCACTTTTGAAAACCTTAACAGGTCAAGATAATAAGGGCCGCACGAGTATGGTTCAGCATGCACAGACATTGGCTATTGTAAAGGACGACTGGAAATATATTGCTCCAAGTAAAGGTACCCCTTACATGAAATTAACGGACACGGAAACAGGAAGTCTCCCCGAAGACCAATTGTATGATCTCAAAAACGATATCGGTGAAAAACATAATGTTGCTTCAAAATATCCCGAAAAAGTCATTGAACTCAAACAATTGTTGGAAGAAGAACGTCAAAAATGAAAATAAAAGTTGGACTTTCCCTCATCCTGCTCGGATGGGGGACCCTTTTGCACACCCCACTTGGCTGAGGCAAAAGAATAAACAGGAACATCATCAGTATCTCTATTTTGAATACCCCGAAAAAGGTGGCCAGATCGCCATACGGGAAGGACATTGGAAAGCTGTAAAACTCGATTTAAAGAAGAATCCTAAAGCTAAATGGCAATTATACGATTTGACCACAGATCCTTGGGAAGAAATGGATCTAGCGGCCCAATACCCGCAAATGATGCCGCATTTTGATGAAATTGTCACCAAAGAACACCGACCTGCCCCTATACAAGAATGGGAGATTGTAGCCAATAAGATGATTAAAAAATAATTGATTTATTTTTTAATCTAAAATACACCATATCCTAACCTTGAAATAGATCAATATGCCGTCCGCATGGTAGGCTTTCAATGGTTAACCACTTTCGACCAATACGCCACATCCAGCCTCTGACCAAACTAAAAAATACAAACAACTGTTTATTAGAAAACTAACCAGGTAATCATTTTAAAAAAATTGGAAACAAAAAAAAGCTTAGCATTCGGTCGGGCGACCTGCTAAGCTTTTATAAATACCTCTTTGTAAGAGGCAATCAACCTAAACCTAGGACAAAGATAGTGCTTCAAATGATATAAACAAAAATTTTGTTATATTTTTTTTCAACTCCCATAAATTTGTTTTAAGATAGCCGCCACAAAAGGAATAGTAAGTGTACAATATACACTACAATCTTTTTGCATTTTTCCTTGGGTCATTTTTTGACTACCTACATTCAAATACGCTCTACTACCATATTTAACCCTTGCATTAGTTATATTTATCAATGCATGAGCTGCCACTCTCTTTTATTATTTTCTTTTCCTGAGAAAAGGAATGGCCCTTCCTGTCGACATACGGGACTAACTTCAACTATTCCGCACAGGCCTTTACAACAGCCGTATTTGTAGGATCTAAACATGAATATTTCAGTTAATTATTTAGTAACTTTGAATCAATCAAAAAAAAAATAACATGTTTACTGGAATCATAGAAACCTTAGGAAAAATAGAAAATATCGAACAGGAGAAAAGCAATATCCATTTTTACGTCAGTTCCCCTATTTCCAATGAACTCAAAATAGACCAAAGTGTAAGTCACAATGGTGTTTGCCTCACAGTTGTGGGATTGAACAATGACCTTCATAAAGTTACAGCAATTGATGAAACCTTGCAGAAGACAAATCTGGCTCAGTTAAAGGTAGGTGACTTGATCAATCTTGAACGCTGTACATTGGCCGGCGGAAGATTTGATGGACATATCGTTCAAGGTCATGTCGATCAGACCGCCCTTTGTATCCAAAAGAAAGACGAAAATGGGAGTTTTATTTTCACCTTCCAATACGATGTTTCCAAACAAAATATCACTGTAGAAAAAGGGTCCATTACTGTCAATGGCATTAGTTTGACGGTCGTAGATTCTAAAGACGATCAGTTTTCCGTCGCAATCATTCCCTATACACTTGAACACACCAACTTACAACAGGTTGAAGTGGGCAGTACAGTCAACTTAGAGTTTGATATAATCGGGAAATATGTCACTAAAATTATGGCTTTGCGCGGTTAAGAAAATTCGGTAAGTTTCCTTTGGTCTAAGACTGACCAAAGGAAACTTATTTCAACGAGTATCCCCCTCAAATTACTCTAAGTAATGGCCCTGGCGTATTAATAATGCCCGATATTTGTTAAACACGCTCGATTTGGAAACAAAACCCATATATTTATTTTCATCGCCCAAAACCGGAAGTATCCAAGTATCGTCCTTATTCATTTTGGCCATCACAATCTCCATATTTTCATTGATTCCTACGGTATCATTGGGCTTCTGAGCTAATTTTTCAAAAGGAGTGTCTCCTCCATCTACTTCACCCAATAGGACAGAAAATAGAAACTCGCTATAGAGCAGCCCCATAAACTTGCCTTCGTAATCAACCACCGGGAAAATATTGCGTTTACTATGGATGATGTCCGTTTGCCGTACTTTAGGTGTTTCATCGGGACGTAAGACTACAAAATTCGTTTCCAATACATATTTTATGCGCATCATGCTTAACACAGATCGATCCTTATCCTCATAAGAAATGAGATCTCCAGACTCTGCCAGTACCTTGGTATAAATTGAATGCTTTAAAACAGACCGATTGATCAGATAGGAAATTGAACAGACCAGCATCAATGGAACCATTAATGTGTAGCCTCCGGTCACTTCTGCGATCAAGAATATGCCCGTCAATGGCGCATGCATAATACCGCTCAAAGCCCCGGCCATGCCCGCTACCACAAAATTTGGCACATTTAATTCGGCAATTCCGGTCAGGTTGACGCCATAAGAAAATGCAAAGCCCAACAAGCCGCCCATCACCAGGCTCGGACCAAAAACACCCCCATTGCCCCCGCCGTTTAGCGTAAATAATGCCGCAAAGGATTTCCCGAATAACGTCAATATGGTATAGCCAAAGACTACTAATCCAATATCCTTATAGTCTGAAAACAAGCTATTCTTAACAATTGAATTAAACTGTCCATTGAGAATCTGCTGAATCGTAATGTAGCCCTCGCCATACAATGCCGGAAAGACAAAGATCATCAACCCTAAGGCGATACCGCTGACCCAGACTTTGCTATAGGGATTTTTAATTTTTGAAAACCATTTCCCGACACTTCTGGAAACACGGGCAAAGTAAATGGTATAAAGACCGATCAGCACCGCCAATAACAAATAGAACAATAATGCCGAAACCTGCCAATCGGAATTGAACGTACTGAATAGCGGTTCATTGTAAAGTACCCGAGACACCACTGAAGCCAAAGCCGATGATATCAGTAAAGGGATAAACACTGGAATGGAAAACTCAGGCAGTAAAATCTCGATCGCAAAAATCATTCCTGCCAAAGGACTATTGAATGCTCCTGAAATTCCCGCCGCTGCCCCACAGGCCAATAACATCGTTACCTCTTTATACTGTAGTCCAAAAAAGCGGGCAATATTCGAACCAATAGAAGATCCTCCCAAAGCAACTGGAGCCTCCAGACCACAGGAACCACCAAACCCAACCGTAATGGCTGAGGTCACCACCTGCGAATAGATATTGCTCGGGTCCAAACGGCTTCCTTTCCGGCTGATGGCATAGATAATTGGTGTGATTCCGTGCTCCATCTTCTTCCCCTTCAGAAACTTCCGGACAAAAAATACACTGAGTAAAATCCCAATTAATGGAAATATCAAGTACACCGAGTATTTTACTTTCCAATCGATATCGTCCTGTATAGTTGTTGCAATAAAATGGGTAAGTCTTTTCAGGACAGATGCCATAATACCGCCAACAATTCCAACCAAAAAGGCCAATAGAATGATAAAATTTCTGTTCGAAACTTTCTTCATTCGCCATTGATTGATCTGATCTATTTTCCTAAAAAAACGTCCCTTGAGGTTTCTCATATCTTCTATTGAAAGCTCAACACTTCCTTCTTCTTTTTTGTTTTGAATTTATCCGGTACTACAGCCAATATTTCTCTCTCCAACGCCTGAATCGCATGTCGCTTTACAAAATTCTGCGTCGTCACCAAGGAAATCTCCCGCACAGGTTCCGGTGATTTGAAATAACGGATCCTATCCAATTGTTCATCGGAATAATCCCAGATCGACAGTTCAGGCAATATCGTAATGCCGTCGTTGATATCAACCATACGTTTCAGCGTTTCCACACTACCGGTATTATATTCAAATCGTCCTGTCAGATCCTGATTGTGTTTGTGATGACAGATATTGAGCACCTGACCGCGCATGCAATGTCCTTCATTGAGCAGCCAGAGTTTATCGTCCGCAATATCATCGCCACTCAGTACTTTCTTCCCAAACAAAGGACTATTGGTAGAAATGTAAGCGACAAAATTCTCATAGAACAGCGGAGATTCTAAGATGCCCGGATCATTTAGAGGTGTCGACAATACACCACAATCCAAAAGTCCGACCTTCAGTTCATGGACAATTCGCTCTGTCGTATATTCCCAGATCTGCAATTGCAACTTCGGGTATTTTTCCATAAATGTGGTCAGTACATTCGGAAGTAAATATGGAGCGATCGTCGGAATAACCCCCACCTTTAGCGTGCCCTCAATCTCGCCTTTTTTATCCTGTACAATCTCATTAATCTTTCTGCTTTCCGTGAGCACCAACCGAGCCTGAAGAATAATTTTCTCACCGATTTCTGTAGGAATGACAGGCTGGCGGCTCCGATCGAAGATCTTCGCCCCTAAAGACTCTTCAAGTTTTTGTATTTGCATGCTCAACGTAGGTTGCGTGACAAAACATTTTTCAGCAGCTGCAACAAAACTTCGGTAGGTATCAACAGCTATAATATATTCCAGTTGGATTAAGGTCATCTTACTATCTTTAAAGCACAAAATTACGAATCCTGTCGTAAACCCATATCAAATCCTTTGATAATTTAAAAAGCTGAATGGATATTTGGCCTGCCCATTATACAATAAATACCTTGCCAAAAAGCCAATGCCTATCCACTATTGTTACATTAGTTAGCATAAAAAATCGATTTCATCAAAAACCTTTTCTTAAATTTGGAGATTTACAACAGTTGATAGTTAAATCCTATGAAGTTTATTAATAGTACGACAATTGCACTAGCTTTATTCTTAACCATGGCAAACAGTCCTTATAGTAAGGCTAATCCTGATGAAGGAATGTATCCATTGAGCGAGTTGAACAAAGCTGGACTAAAGAAAGCTGGGTTAAAGATCAGTGAAAAGGATATATACAACCCAGGTCAGGTTGGATTAGTAGACGCGCTGGTTCAAGTCAGCGGATGCACCGGATCATTTGTCTCCAATCGCGGATTGATTATTACCAATCATCATTGTGCCTTCTCTGCTGTTCAGTTAGCGAGTACAGCGATCAACAATTACCTAAAAAATGGCTTTGTCGCACAAAATCAGGAGCAGGAAATTGAAGCGAAAGGATTAAAAATAAGAATTACGGATTCGTATGAGGATGTATCCAATAAAATTTTAAATGCCGTCGCGAACATCAGCGATCCTGTGGAACGCATCAACACCATCAAACGTAAGCAGGAGGAGTTAGTTAAGCAGGCTGAAAAACAGGACCCGACGATTAAAGCCGAGGTGTCCGAAATGTTTATCGGCAAGAGCTATGTCCTATTTCGCTATAAAACGATCGAAGATGTCCGTTTAGTCTATATTCCACGTCAGAATATCGGTGAGTTTGGTGGCGAGACCGACAATTGGGTGTGGCCTCGCCACACCGGAGACTATTCCTTTTTAAGAGCATACGTTGGTAAAGACGGAAAATCTGCACCTTACTCCAAAGAGAATGTCCCTTATCAGCCGAAAAAACACCTTAAAGTAAATGCAAATGGGGTCAGAGAGAATGATTTTACCTTTATCCTGGGATATCCCGGAAAAACATTCCGACACCGGCCCGCACAGTATATCCAATATCAGCAGGAGTACTTATTGCCGTATGTTTCCAATCTCTATGATTTCCAAAATAAACAAATGGAAGAAGCCGGTAAAGACAATACCGACATCGCTTTATCACTAGCAACACGGATAAAACGCAATGCCAATGTTCTAAAAAATTACCGCGGTAAACTAAAAGGACTACGTGGTATTGACTTGCTGGCGACCAAAAAGCAGGAGGATGAAGCACTGGCTGCATTTATCCTGAGCAAACCGGAACTAAAAGACAAGTATGGCAGTCTATTGGCTGACATTGAATCGTATTATCAGGTCAGCAATCAAGATGCACTGAAAGAACTTTGGATCAATAATATTTACAATAGCACAAGCCTATTGAAAGTCGCGCGTGATATTAATGCATTAAAAATTGCTTTAGGGAAAGAAAAGACTTCACAAGCTGCAAAAGCGCTTTTCGACCGCGATATCCAAAAGATTAAAACGGGTATTAAAGAAGCTTATGAAAGCTACAACAAACAGGCTGATCAACGTATCCTGACTAAAATGCTACAGGATGCCGCCGCATTTCAAGGTAAAAATCAATTGCCAGCTATTCAAACACTGCAACTAAACAGTGAAACGGCACCGGGATTTGCCACAGAAATTATCAATAGCACCAAACTTGCTGATCAAAACTATGTACTGAATACCGTTTTAGCAAATGCGGATGCGCTTCAAAAATTCGACGACAGATTATTGAACTTCCAGGCTGGTCTGAACAATGACATTGTGACTTTTGCGGCTGAGCAAAAAAGACGCGAGGGCGTACTCAATAAATTAATGGGTGATTATGTAGCCGTCAAAGAAATTTTTCAGGCAAAGAACTTTATCCCTGATGCAAACTCAACGTTACGTTTGACTTATGGCCACATCAAGGGCTACTCACCTGCTGATGCAACCTATATGAAGCCATTTACAACCATCGAAGGGATTATTCAAAAAGGAAATCTAGGCTTGGCAGAATTTGACTATCCGCAGGAAATCAAAACAGCTTACCTGAATAAAAACTTTGGCCCTTACCTTCAGAAAGATTTAGGTTCTGTTCCGGTAAATATCCTATACGATATGGATACCACTGGCGGTAATTCAGGATCTCCGATCATGAACGAAAATGGTGAATTAATTGGTGTCAATTTTGACCGCGCTTATGATGCAACAATCAATGATTTCGCCTGGAACGAAAGTTATAGCAGATCCATTGGTGTCGATATTCGCTATGTGCTTTGGGTTGCCGATAAAATTGACAATGCACATTTTATTCTAAAAGAAATGGGGATTTAATTCGCAGCCGGATTAAAACTAAAAAGCAGCTGTAACGCTTCCGGTACAGCTGCTTTTTTTCTGACATTGTTTGAGATTATTGACCAGAAAGAACCCTTAGGTCGCTAGAGTAAGACCTAAAGTTTTCCGCCTTGCAGTAAAGTGGAGAAAACAGCTTTCAACCGTAGCAAACCTGCTGCTAATACCGACCTCGAACAAGCGATATTCAGGCGAATAAAGTCGTTACTCCCCTTTCCATACATCGCCCCAACGTTGACTTGAACATGTTCTTCAGTCAACAACAGTTCACCCAACTTTCGGCTAGAAACTCCCAAGGCAGCACAATCTACCCATGCGAGATAGGTTCCCTCCAAGGGAAGTACCTGCAAAGCAGGAAGATGTTCAGCCATAAAGCTTTTCAAATAAAGATAGTTCGCCTGGATATAAGCCAGCACCTGATCTAGCCATTCTTCCCCTTCATCATAAGCTGCAATCAGGCCCGTAATGGCAAAAGGACTTATACTGGCGATTTCGTTGACCAATAATGCCTGCTGGACTTTCTTCTTAAGTTCAGGATCAGCAGCAACAATCGTAGCGACCTGCAGTCCTGCCAAATTAAAAGTCTTGCTTGGTGCAATGCAGGTAATGGAATGAGCGAGCAGTTCAGGACTCAATGTTCCAAAGGGAATATGCGTATGTCCGTCAAAAACAAGATCACAATGAATTTCATCTGAAATGACCAAAACCTGATGGCGCAGACAGATCTCGCCCAAGCGTTCAAGTTCGGCTTTCGTCCATACCCTTCCAGCAGGATTATGCGGGCTGCATAAAATAAATAATTTCACTTTCGGATCACTTGCCTTATACTCGAAATCCTCAAAATCGATCCCATAATGACCGTCCCGATAGATCAGATCATTGGAAACTACCTCGCATTGGTTACGTTCGATCGAGGAAAAAAAACAATGGTATACCGGTTCCTGAATCAATACCTTGTCACCTGGCTCTGTAAGTGCTTTGACCAAAGCTGACAGCGCCGGTACCACACCGATTACAGGAAGAAGCCATTCCTGCTGTATCGCAAAGCGGTGTCTGCGAGAAAACCAATTTAAAACAGCCTGATAAAAGGCCTCTGGAACTTTGGCATAACCGTATACAGCATGCTGAACTCTTTGTGCCAATGCATCCACAATAGGTTGCGCAGCCGGAAAATCCATATCAGCTACCCATAGTGGAATCAAATCTTCATAATCCTGCTGATTCCATTTAACCGAATCAGTACCACGGCGGACAATTATTTTATCAAAATCATAGATCATACAGCAATTTAATCAAAAATACAGGTCATTTACAATAAAAAACGCGACAAACTAAACATCTTCCTTCAGAAGTTGAATCCGGCTAGCCATCAGAGCCAGAATACAGCTAACTGCCGGAAATTGAATATTGAATTCAGTTAATCCTTAGCGATTGAATTTCACTAACCTTAGGATTTCAATGCAGCGAATTAGGTCTTTTCAGTAGACAAGAGCAGAAAATTTTATCCCCTGTGAGATTGAAAATACAGATCGTCAAGCATTTCAGAAAGATACAGCGAGACAAGACAGTTGGAAAAGGTTATATTTACAGGAAATATCAGGATGCTATGGCCAAAAACAACTTTTCACTCCTTGCTCGGTTAAAGAGTTTCCGCTATGCCTATAATGGTTTGAAAATAGCCTGGAAGGAAGAGCACAATTTTAGGGTCCATTGTGTCGCCGCAGTTGCTGCTCTCCTCTTGTCTTATGTACTCCGAATCAGTACATACGAATGGCTCGCCGTCATCTTTTCGATCGGGTTGGTATTTGTTTGCGAATTGCTAAACACTGCATTGGAAAACCTCTCTGATTTCGTGTGCACGGAAAACAATCCAAACATCAAAAGAATCAAAGATATTGCTGCAGCTGCGGTCATGATAAGCAGCCTAACCGCGCTATTGGCCGGTCTGATTATTTTTATACCGAAACTATTTTCAATCGCTCGCGTTTACTTTTTCTAACGGAAATTTCTCATCGTATGTCACCTTTTGCGGATCAACAAAAGACATTTTGCCTGCCTTTTCTTCCATAGTGCCATAACCTTCAAGCGCACGGTCCTTGGACAGCTTAAATACAACTTGCCGAACAGATTCCTGCCCCTCAGATAAAAAGGTATAATCTGCGACTACAACATCCCCTTTCAATACACCATCAATATGTCCGCTATTGCGATCCTTTTCCTTCCACGCATAAAGCAGATCCCCATGTACCTTATCCCCTTCAATGGTGATCGCCAATGAAATGGTATCCCCGTTCTTGAGATATCGGTAATTATTTTTGCCATGCGCGTAACTTGCCGTATCCGACAGCTGCTGATCGATCTTTTCTGTATCGCTTTTTTCAGCTGTAGTGTCTTGCTTTTTTTGCTCTTGATGACAGGCCGTGCTGCACATCAACAGTATTAATCCTATATTGATTGCCTTCATATCCTTTATTTTATGACACTATGATATAGCAATTCAAAAGAAATATTGTTTTAAATAACTAACATTTAAAATTTAAAAATCGAGAAAACAAAAAAGTGGTGAATATTGTTTATAAGTTAGATAAGGGTAAGCCATTAAAAATAAACAATTTAGTAACAATAAAATTATTACTCGTTTATTGTAAAGCTAATTTTTATTAGTAAATTGTACAGTATAAAATTCAGGAATTCTTAACCAATATTAGTATGAAAGATGTAAGCTTTAAGAAATTTGATAGTGGATGTACATCACTCACAAAATTGTCCATTGAAACAGACTTGGCTATTATTGTTAAAGAGCAAGTTACAATTTCTTCCGAATCAAAAATTGAAAAACTTAGGCGCTGTAAAGAAGAATTACTTAAAAGCCTTTGGTTTGTTCAACGTCAATGTTGAGAGAACATGACCTTACAATCCCGACTAAAAACTCATGGACAGCCCAATACTGGGAATCAATGAATTTACGCTAATTTATCACTTAAATCCTCTCCATATTTTTGTATGAAGAGGATTTTTTTCTATATACACTTGCTTAATCAATAGATTAAAGCGATTTCAAATGTTTATAATTAGACTTGATGGTATCCCACACTTCTTCGAAATGACCAGATAACATTAACTTTGCCATACTTTCCGTCATACCTTTCATTTGACCGAAGGATATCTTTGGTGGCATAGCCAGCGCATTGGGATTGGTATAGATATCGATAAGAACAGGCTCATCTGTTAAGCCTAAGGCCTCCGTAATTACGCCATCGACATCCTCGGGCTGAGTCACGGTATAGGAACGAATTCCCATCGCCTTTGCCACCATAGCAAAGTCTGGATTAACCATATTCGTTTCCTGATCTTTTAGACCTGACACCTGCATTTCCAGCTTGACCATACCGAGTGCTCGGTTGTTAAAAACAATTATTTTTATCGGCAGGTTGTATTGTTTTATTGTGGCAAGATCGCCCAATAACATAGACAGCCCACCATCCCCACAAAAAGCAATCACTTGCCTTTCAGGATGTGTCAATGCCGCACCTATAGCCATTGGCATTGCGTTGGCCATCGATCCATGATTAAAGGATCCGAGCATGATACGATCTTTCTGCTGATTGATATAACGCGCCCCCCAAACACAGCACATTCCTGTGTCGACCAAAAAGATAGCATCATCACTGGCCTTTTGATCGATGGTATGGGCGACAAACTCAGGTTGAATAGCACATTCACTTCCTGAATCGTCAACATAGATCATAAGGTCTTCCTTGACCTTCGCATAGGCATCAAGCTGTTTTTCGAGAAATTTAGTCTCCGAACGCGCTTCCACAAAAGGTAATACGGCCTTTATCGTATGCTCAATATCGCCCACTAAACCATAATCAACGATCGACCTACGTCCTAGCTTCTCGCCTTCTATATCAATCTGTATAATGGTTTTATTGGTGGGTATAAAATCCTTGTAAGGAAAATCAGTACCCAATAGTAAAATGAGGTCTGAATGATGCATACTTTGGAATGCGGAGGCCGTTCCCAAAAGACCTGTCATCCCGATTTCATTGGGATTGTCGCGCTGGATATCCAACTTTGCTTTAAATGAATAGCCCACTGGCGCATGTATCTTTTGTGCTAATTCAACAATTTGCTTCTGCGCCTTCTTTGCCCCAACACCGCAAAATAAAGTTACTTTTTCCGCCTGGTTGATGTATTGAGCGAGGCGTCCAATTTCCAATTCTGAAGGTCTGATTTGTGGTTCTGTAAAAAACACCTTCGATGAGGTGTTCATCTGCACAGCTTCCATTTCAGATACATCTCCTGGCAGACCTATTACCGCAACGTCCCGCTTGGAGATGGCCTGTTGTAGTGCATTCTGAACCATACGCTGCACCTGTTCTGGTCGAGTGATCATTTGGTTATAACATGAACAGTCGTCAAACAATTTAATCGGATTGGTTTCCTGGAAATAGTCGGTTCCAAATTCATATGTTGCACAAGTGGACGCAATCACCAGCATGGGTACACGGGTCTTATGTGCTTCATAGACACCGTTGATCAAATGCACATGTCCGGGTCCACTACTTCCGGCGCAACACGCAATTCCATGCAGATCAGCCTCCGCGGTTGCCGCAAAAGCACCAGCCTCCTCATGCCGGACATGTATCCATTGCATGGTCCCGTCTTCATGGACAGCTTCGTTGAAAAAATTTAAACTATCGCCCGTTACGGCATAAATACGCTGAATTCCCGCATCTTTTAAAAGGTCAACAATCTGATGTGCTACATTTTTCATACCCATATTATAATTTTAGAATGTCATAAAGCGAAGTTGTACTGTTTAAGAAGTTGTACTGTTTAAGCTGTCGCTACTTTATAACAACAATAATCTAGAGTAATGGTTTGGGAATGATTGCTTGCTGATTAATATCGAGTCCCCATCAGGAAGGCGTCTAAAATAAATATTCCATAGCGCTGTTAGTACAACCTGCAGTGAATCTACTTATAAACAAAAAACCAACGAGAATGAAGAACACCAGCGATCAATAAAAAAGCTGCTCCAAAATTAATTGGAACAGCTTTTTGTAAAACCTTAAGGTTTAAACCTTTCTATTTAATTTGCCTGGACAGCTCATCGACAAAATTCTTTGCGTCATTGAGATCTTTATTCCAGTCTGCATAGCGTTTAGCAGTATTTAGTTTGGCAATTTTTGCATTTAGCTTTGTTAGATTAGCTTGATCTTTTGCCTTTTCCAACTTTGCTTTGAGTATACCGACTTTGGTATAATCCTGAATACCTTCCAGCATACGCTCATAACGGATGGAGCTTCTTCCCTGTGGATAAACAATATAGGTATCCCCTGCAGGCCATGTACGGAATCTTGAGTCACGCAGAGGATCCTCCACCCAGGAGTTAAATGCCCAACGCAATGCACCGTCGAAGCCTGCTGCTAGCGCATACCATGCCATATAGGTGGATTCTGCCGGATCAGAGAATGTAAATTGATTTGGAAATTCGTCTGAACAACAAACGTAAAATGTCGTGATATATCCTTTTTTACGACGCTCAATTAGGTCTTTCTGATCAAAAGGATCGCCCGCGGCAACACTGATATCGGTACTCTTATGATAGCGCTGGTAACTTTTGTGGTTATCAGCGAAAGCCACCCCAAATTCAGGTGCCACACGTTCCAACAAGGCTATCGCCGGATCCATTTCTTCCCGACCCCTTTCATCCATCGCAATATTGGTGATTTTCAACCACCCTTTTGCGGTGATATGCTTGCTAAAATCTTTTAAGAAAGGTGTCCATAATTCTTCGAATATAGCTGTTCCCGGTTTCGCGATAACATTGACCAGCTCATTCTTGCCCTCGTCGAAATAATGTACTTCATTGTTCCATGGTAACAGCGAATAGCAATTGATCTGTTTATTGATTCCTAGATCCATCATAAAGTTTACCCATCGATCAAAAACAGCATAATCATAGGTCCAAGAACCATCTTTTGCCTTCTTCCAGGTAATCATATCAGCATATGGATCGTATGTCTGTACATTCCAGGCATCTTTATTCAAGGTCGCCGTAATAACTTTTTGTCCCGCAGCAGCCAATTGCTTCATCGTTGGTTTCAATGCTTCAAAATGTTCATCACTCCACATCTTCACCTGATTGACGCGGGCAACTGCAGAAGGATGTTGCCATTGGTCCAAATGATAGGTCCACTCCGAAGATGGTGGCAACACATGATTTTGTACATTGACAACGAGCTGTAACTGCTCTTTCACTTGACCATTCTGCTGAACAGAGATTGTCGTTTTATATTGTCCTGCCGTCGCTTCCTTTGGAACCTTTACGGTAATCCATACAGGGCGCACTTTCTTCGCTTCAAGATCATAGCTTTTTAGGTCATCCAGCATATCCGCAGAAAGAGCAGCTTTAAAATCTTCCGGTTTACGGTGGCCACAGCCACTTGCAAATTCGTCGGTCATGACATAACGGACAAAACGCGCCTGTACCGCATCGCCGCCAATCACTTTACCTGCCGCAGATTTAAGCGCACTCGCAGATACCGCTACATTTGGAGCAGCAGCATTGGTCCATAACAGTACTTGTGCCGATACTTGTTCACCTTTCCATGCATCCACTGTCGCGGTACTTTGCACGGTCAGATTTGGATTAACAGATTTGGGATAACGTTTGTCTATCGATACAAACGAAGCATGCAGTCCTGACTTAACATTCGACCAATTGGATAAGGTGTCCTTTGTCGGATCGGCCATTTCCGTAAAAGTGGTCCCGGTCGCATAATGCTGCTGGGAAAAGCCATGATTATTGCCACAAAACAGCATACAAGCCAGGGCAATCGTAGAATAAATTGTAGTTTTAGGCATAACAGTTATAATTAACAAAACTTTTGTGAAGCGATGCGCATTTGTCCAGCCTTGGAGCGGGTGCTCGCAGAAAAAAGGCAAACAACTTCTGTTTGCCTTAAAAATACTAAAATTTTATTTATCGATAGCTAACTTTGTTCAAAAATTTCAGAAAGTGCCTTATAAAGCTCCGGATGATTAGACTTGAATTTATCCGGGTTTTCAAAAAAATATTCCGAGGCAACCGCAAAAAATTCCGCTGGATTGGTCATTCCATACACATCGATATCGGATTTATTTTCCTTTATTTTGGCAATTTCTTCCCGTATCAAATTCATAAACGGAATCACAGAAGCTTTATCCATCAAGTGCGTAGGAACACCGTCCACAGTACCGTCAGTTTTATCGATCAGGTGTACAAATTCGTGTATCGCTGTATTCTGTCCATCCTTTGGATTCTTAAATCCATATTCCAAGGCTGATTTAGATAGGATCATTTGTCCATTCATCGCACCCTCTCCGACCATGCCCATAATATTTCGATCGGCATACCCCTCAAATTCATAGGCCGTATTGAATTGTGCGGGATACACCATAATATTTGTCAAGTTAGGATAGGTCCATTTTTTAAAAGCAAAAATTGGTATAATTGCACTGGCCGCAATCATCATATAATCCTTTAGTTCCACCTCTACACCTACACCTTCGATTTTGACGGTATCCAAAAATTTTAGGCAGCGCGCTTCAAATTCTGCCTTATCGGCAACCGATAAATTACGGTAATAGGCAACTTCCTTTTCTAAAATTTCCTTGCCTTCGTCGCTTAGCACACGTTTGATGGCCTTGCTATTTTTGGCCGTACGATTTAATAAATAATAAACGACATAAATGGTGACTGGTATAAGCAGTACAATGAAGAGTTTTCCTATCATATTATTTGATCTTGATCCATTTGGGATCCCGAGCTTGCAAATTACGCAAAAAGCCTTTAAAATGGGAGGTTCCAAATAAGATTAAAATCTTCTGCTGCGGGGCATCAGCGACTAAAGAAGCCAGATTCTCTTCTCTTTTTTTCATCACAAATTCCCGATCGAACTTATTCTTTAAGCTTGTTTTTGCAGGCTTACATGAATAAGGCTCATTGAGCGGCGTTTTATAATCGCATGGATCAAGTGTAATGGTGCCATACAGGTATTCAAACTCATCAAGAAGTTTATTCTTAGGAATATCCGCATTGACTGCTGTCTCATAGTTAACCAGGAAAAAGGAATAATCGGGCTGGCTAATAATGCGTTGGCCGAGTTTGCGATACATCGGTGCGCGAAGAACCTTTGTGGTATCGCCCGGAGTTTCAATACATTGCTGCAAGCCGAGGCGATTGCCTGTCAGCTTACGGAATTTGCGATCATAGAGATCTCGCTGTGCCGCGCTGTCCACCTGATAGGCGATACTTTCATAAAAAACAACATAGCCCGATTTTTGAAGTGAATCTACAGCTCGCTGGATCTGATCATAGTATACACGTGTTCCCAAATGCCGCATTGGGATATAAACGACTGTTCGATCTCCATTGCGGAGCTCAAATTTCCGCGAGGCATCACGCAAGACACCGCTACCCTGAACCATCAAGGAGGTATCACAACCTACCAAGACAAATAGCATAAAAAAAAGGGAGATAATCTGTCTCAATTGCATACGATTTTATTAAAATAAAATGCTTTTAGAAAGCAAAGACAGTACCATGAAATGACTCTTTCCAACTACAGACAGATTCTGCCTGCAGATCACTTGCATTTCATCATACTTTTATTAAAATAACTTGCAATAATAACAATATATTATCTCCCTTGTTCTATAAATTTTTAGAGGGTTGTCAATCCTATAGTCGTTCCATTTGGAATAACTGCATTTTTTTTGACCACCACAATTCCGTCACAAATGGTATAAGTTGGATGATTAGCATTCAGCAGATGAGGTCCGCCATTGATACGGACATCGTTACCGATACGACAGTTTTTATCCAAGATGGCGTTCTCGATATAACAGCGCTCTCCAACACCGACCACTGGTATATTTTTCCGCTTTGCATCCTCCATATCGACGAGATCTTCGTAATAATCGGATCCCATCATATAGGTTCCGCGCACCACTGAACCTGTACCGATCCTTGAGCGTACTCCTACTACAGAACGATCTATTTTATCGGCCTGGATAATACAGCCATCCGAAATGACCGAATTGATTAATGTTGTCCCCGAAATTTTCGATGGCGGCAACATCCTGGGGCGCGTGAAAACAGTATTTTTGTCAAATAGGTTAAAGGCTGGGATATTATCAGTCAGACCAATATTGGCTTCGTAGAAAGATCCGATTGTACCGATGTCAGTCCAATAGCCCTCAAATTGATAACTGAGCACCCGACTTGTATCAATTGCATCTGGAATAATTTCTTTTCCAAAATCCATTCCCCGATTTTCTTCAAGCATGCGTTTCAGAACGCCTTTTGAAAAAACATAGATCCCCATAGAAGCCAGGTATTCCCGCCCCTCACTCTTTAAATGGTCGCTCACTTCTGAACTCCAGTCAACCAGCTGTTCACCATTGGGCTTTTCAATAAAAGAGGTAATATGGTTTTTCTCATCCGATTTCAATATCCCAAAACCAGTCGCATCTTTGCCATTTACCGGGATAGTCGCAATAGTCAAGTCACCTTCATTTTCAACATGGAAGTCAATCAAAGCATCAAAATCCATTTGATACAGCTGGTCTCCTGATAAAATCAATACATAGTCATAATCAATGCTGGCCAACTTACGGAACGAACGTCGCACGGCGTCAGCTGTACCTTCAAACCATTTATCACCATCATTGGTCTGTTCGGCAGCCAGGATATCGACAAAACCTTTACTAAAAATACTAAAGTTGTACGTATTCTTAATATGGGAGTTGAGCGACGAAGAATTGAATTGTGTCAACACGAAAATCTTGTTAAAACCCGAATTGAGACAATTCGAGATGGGAATGTCCACCAGGCGATACTTCCCGGCAATAGGAACTGCTGGTTTAGACCGTTGATCGGTCAATGGATACAGACGTGAGCCCCTTCCTCCGCCCAAGACGATAGCTACTACATTGTGACGTGACATATCAAATTAAATTATTTGGTTATATAGACTTATATACTTCGCTGCAGATTTATCCCAAGAAAAATCTAAGCACATCATTTTACGTTGATTCCCTTCAAACTGCTTTTTACTTTCGTAAAAATTTATAGCCCGTGCAATAGCTTCCGTAATTTCAGTTATTGCCAGACCATCAAAACCAACACCGTATCCATCATTTTCCAGATCGATTACCGTATCTTTCAATCCCCCCACCCGATGAACAATAGGCAATGTACCGTATTTCATCGCATAAAGCTGATTCAGCCCACAGGGCTCAACACGGGAAGGCATTAAAAGAAAGTCCGCACTGGCATACAGCCAATGGGCGAGATTTTCATCATAACCAAAGAACACATCAAAATTTTCAATTCCATCATCGACGAGTGATTTCACACGCGACTGAATAGCTGGGTCTCCGGCACCCAGTATAAATATACTCAATCTGTCGCGATATTCCGCTGTCAGATTCAAAATTATATCGGGCAGCAAATCAGCACCTTTTTCCGTTGCAAAACGACCGATAAAAACCAGCAACGGTAGCTTGGGATTAATCTTGTATTGCTGTGCCAGGGCCTGTTTGTTTTTCAACTTCCCCGCAAAAGCTTGTTCGGTACCGTAATTTTCCATTAGTGTATCATCGATTTTGGGATCCCAGATTTCCCAGTCAATCCCATTGACAATACCAACCGATTTATGCCGTTCATCATAAAACAAATGTTGCAGACCATTGGCTTCCACATAGAGCTCTTCCAAATAACCTTCGGATACCGTTGTGTACGCATCACAGCATTTAATCAATGCGGCGAGCGGGTTGATTAAGCCATCCCAGTCCAGAAGCCCCCATTTCCAGCTATCAAACGCTGGCAGTAAAATAGCTTTGCTCCAATGTGTCCAGCCCTGATACTGCCCATTATGTACGGTGGCTACTGTCTTAACATCCGCCAGAAAATTATAATCATTGCTGTATTTCATCAAAAAAGGCATTAAACCAACATGATGATCGTGGCAATGCACAATGGTTGGAATAATGTTTTTTTCCTTGAACCAATTTAAAACAGCATGTTGAAAAGCAATAAATTGCTCTCCTTCATCCGGATAACAATATACTTCCTCGCGGTCAAGTTTACCGGGAATCTTAATCAGATAAAGTTCAAACCCTAGTGTATTTTGGCTTTCCTTATATACGCCATAGTTCAACAATTCAGATCCCTGGTAAAATGTACCTTCGTGAACTAGGCTAAAATCATGATCCCTAACAAACGGCCGGTCATACCAAGGCATGACAACCGCCGCCGCCCAACCGAGCTTGGTTTGGTATTTGGGCAATGCACCCACAACATCCGCTAGACCACCTACTTTGGCCACAGGATAACATTCAACACTCAAGTGAAATACTTTCATTCTTCTTTTACACCGTGAAATTTTACAACCAATATTTTATACAGGAATACGCTCTCCTTGCTGAATTGGATTTACTTCCTTGACCTCTTTTTTCCTTTTGAGAACATAGCCACCTAGCGGAGGCAAATGCAATTGGGCCGACTGTACATGGTTCATCCAATGCAGATGTTCGCTATGGAAAGCTGGATTGTTAATTCCAGAGCCGAAATATTTCAGTTCATCAGAACTCAAAACGACTTCCCACTCGCCTGCATAGGGAAGTCCGATACGGAAATGCTCCCGCACCACAGGTGTCAGGTTGAGGACAACAACGGTGTCGTCCCAAGCATCAAATCCCTTCCGCCAATAAACCACAACTGAATTTTCGCGGTCACCCGCATCGATCCATTCAAAACCCGAAGCATCAAAAGCTTTTTGAAAAAGGCTTGGCTGCGTACGATACACACCATTTAGATCCGAAACAAATTGCTTCATACCCTGATGCGGAGCAAACTCCAATAGATGCCAATCAAGCGACTGATTGACATTCCATTCTGAGGTCTGACCAAATTCACCGCCCATGAACAACAATTTAGTTCCCGAAAAGGTATACATAAAGAGATACAATGCCCTGAGATTGGCAAATTTCTGCCATTCGTCTCCAGGCATTTTATAAATCAACGATTGTTTTCCGTAAACGACCTCATCATGGGAAAGTGGCAGCATAAAATTCTCATGAAAAGCATATACCGTAGCGAATGTCAACCGGTCATGATGATACTTTCGATTAATCGGATCTTCTTTAAAATAATCCAGCGTGTCATGCATCCAACCCATCATCCATTTCATTCCGAATCCCAGTCCACCAGCGTATGTCGGCCGGCTAACGCTCGGCCAGGAAGTCGATTCTTCAGCAATTGTCTGCACATGCGGAAAATGTTCATAAACCGCCTCGTTCAGCTCCTTTAAAAATTGTACAGCTTCTAAATTTTCATTTCCGCCAAATTCATTTGCAATCCACTCACCTTCATTTCTGCTATAATCCAGGTACAGCATCGACGCCACAGCATCCACCCGAAGGCCATCAATATGAAAACGGTCCAGCCAATAAAATGCATTACTGATCAGAAAAGACCGCACTTCATTGCGCCCATAATTGAAAATATAAGATTGCCAATCGGGATGGAAACCTTTCCGTGGGTCTTCATGCTCGTATAAGCTAGTTCCATCAAATCGATAAAGACCGTGGGCATCTCCCGGAAAATGAGAAGGAACCCAATCCAAAAGCACACCTATGCCAGCAGCATGCAATTCCTCGATCAGATACATCAGATCTTGCGCGGAACCGTAACGCGAACTCGCAGCAAAATACCCCGTTATCTGATATCCCCAGGAAGGATAATAGGGATGTTCCATCAAAGGCATAAATTCGACGTGCGTAAAATTCATTTCCTTGACATAAGATACTAGCTGAACGGCAATTTCGCGATAGCTGAGTAAGGTATCCGGACTTTCGGGATCCCGAGACCAAGAACCCAGATGTACTTCATAGACCGACCACGGTTGATCCAATCGATTTTTTAGAACCCGTTCCTTCATCCACTGCTTGTCATTCCATTCGTACCAAGTCGAGTGAACTACTGAAGCTGTTTTTGGTGCAACCTCCCATTTGAACGCAAATGGATCACCTTTTTCAAGCTGCTCGCCCGAATAGGTCTGAATAACATACTTGTATGCTTCACCATTTCCCAGTCCTGGGATAAATCCCTCCCAGATTCCGCTACCATCCCAACGCACATAAAGCGCATGGCGCCCCTTATCCCAAAAATTGAAGTCACCGGTGACCGAAACAGATTTTGCATTTGGAGCCCAAACCGCAAAATAAACGCCTTTTTCACCGTTCACTTCCAGTTCATGTGAACCGAACTTTTCGTATAATTTGAAGTGCTTACCCGACTGGAATAAGGCGACATCAAATTCAGAAAATAGACTATGCGGAATTACTTCATTGGCCATGTTTTAACCTTCTATCAATATGTTATCAAATTCTCGTGCGACATTAATCCAATATCGCCCCTTTTCATCCTGTTGTACTTTTGTTTCTATACCATCCGTCTTGACCTTCCTGATCTGGAATGGTAGACCAATTAACTGTAATTTATAGTGTTCGTACCGTTCGGTAAAAAGACCATCGCTGGTTTGCTTGATCGACAAGGAATCTTTAAGTCCCGATACTGTAAAACATTTCTCGAGATAAATATCCTGCTCATATGCAAAGGTATCGCCATGATCTGAATACACATACGAACGGGTTACCCCTTCGGCGAAGTAAACATTCAACTGCAACTCCTCAATCTTCTTTTCTCCAGTATATTGCATGACAGGATACTCCGGGATAACAGATCCACCACGAACAAACATCGGCATTTCATCCAATGGAGTGGCTATCGTATGTTCTTTGCCGCCAACGTAGGTTTCATTGCTGAAATAATAAAACCAATTCCCTTCAGGTAGATAAACGATCTTGCTCTTTTGGCCAGGCTGCAATACCGGCGATACCAAAATCTTATCACCAAAACAGAATTCCTCTTCCCGCTGCCAATTGGTCGGGATATGCTGTTCGACCATCGATATGGGACGTAAGATCGGGTAACCGTATTTCGTTTGTTCCCAAAAACAAGTATAGATATAAGGCAAAAGCTTATACCGAAGCTCGATAAACTTCCTATTGATCTTTTCCCAATCTTCACCAAAGCTCCATGGCTCGCGGTCGCGCGTATCGCCGGCAGAGTGCACACGCATAAAAGGCGAAAAGACACCGAATTGCATCCATCTCGTAAACAATTCGCCGTCAGGCTCCCCGGTAAATCCGCCGATATCCGTTCCGCAAAAAGACATCCCGGAAGTAGACAGACGCTGTAGCTGCAAAGTCCCCAATTTGAGATGCTCCCAGCTTGCCAGATTATCGCCCGTCCAAACCGAAGAATAACGTTGCGTACCAGCATAGGCAGCCCGGGTAATTGTAAAAGGCCTTTTGTTTTTATATAATTTCTTAAGGCCATCATAGGTCGCTCGGACCATCTGCATGCCATAGATATTATGCGCCTTTCGGTGCGAGCCCCGGTGCCCATCATACTGGTGGCGTACATCGTCTGGAAAAGTTCCCCGCCCAAATACAGCAGGTTCATTCATATCATTCCAGAATCCGGCAACACCATCTTCGACAAGTCCCTGATAAAGTGTTCCCCACCATTGGCGAACCTCCGGGTTGGTAAAATCAGGAAACTGACAACGCCCGGGCCATACAAATCCTTCCATAAAATAATCATCCCCCCGACGGCAAAAATATCTATTCTCCTTCCCTTCCCTGAATACCCAATAGTTTTCGTCCACCTTGATACCCGGATCGATCATAACAACCGTTTTAAAACCGTCATTTGCCAAATCGCTGATCATATTTTTAGGATTTGGAAAATACTGTTTATTCCAGGTAAAACAGCGATACCCCTCCATATAGTCAATATCAAGATAAATGGCATCGCATGGAATTTGCCGCTTTCTAAATTCCTCGGCAACCTTACGGACATTGGCTTCGGGATAATAGCTCCAGCGACATTGATGATACCCGATTGCCCACAGCGGCGGCAGATAATGTGTACCTGTCAACGTATGGTACCGACGGATCACATCGATAATATGCGGACCATGAATGTAATAATACTGCAGTTCTCCGCCTTCGGACCAAAAACTTGTTTTTCCCGGATCTTCTGCCGCGAAATCAAAATAGGTTTTGAAGGTATTGTCAAAGAAAATCCCATAGGCTTCACCATCTTTTAAACCAATATAAAACGGAATAGTTTTATAAAGTGGATCCTGATCGTAAGCAAAAGCGTAGGTATCTGAATTCCAGTTCTTAAGTCTTTTCCCTCTAAGATTCAATTTCGTCGCCTTATCGCCGAGTCCGTAAAATGCCTCGCTTTCAAAAGCAACTTTTGTACTGTAAACATAATAACCGCCAAAATCGGGGTTCTCTTCCCAGTGCATCGGTGCTAAATCTGCATTGAACAGGTTACCGGCACGGTCGGAAAAAGAAATCAAAAAGTCATTTTTATTAATCTTACAGGAAATGGTGTTCGTGTGGACTAGGTAATGGTCTGCCTCCTCCCTACATTGATGTATACTGACGCGGTGGTCTTTCTTGGCCAGTGCATAGGAAAAGTCTTCCAAAAATGTCCCCTGGGGTGCCAGCCTGACCCGAACAATTTCATCGGTTACGATTTTGATTTCCACCTTCGCTTTACCATCAGAAAAATAATAGGACTTATCATTTTGATTGTGGGCTACGATAGCTTCCAGATACTTCTTTTCAATTTTTGGCAGATCCAATACCGGATTATTCACATGATGCATACTTTCCAAAGTACCATCATTTTCCTCCTCATTTAGTGTGGTTTGATTTAGGTTGTCGTCTTCAAGCATAGTTGTAATATGTTAAAATGTTTCTGAAGGCTTAATTCCTCTTTAAGATAGAAAATTAATCCTGCGTCGGCAACAAAACAGAAAAAAAAATCCCGCCTATTCCTATAGGTGGGATCTTTTCCTGCAACTGTAGATAAATGGCTACAGCTACTTGACAAAATGCGCACGGAGCATCCAAGCCATTTTTTCATGCTTTTCCAACAGACCGACCAAAAAGTCTTCCGTACCATTATCTGCTGTGTCCTCAACCACCGCAAGGTCCGCACGGATTGACATTGCAATAGCTTCGTGGTCAGCCAGCAATTCTTTATAATAAGACTGGCTATCTGTCTTCTCCGATGTAGATTCGGTTAAGCGCGTCAGCTTCAAATATTTATCAAATGTGCCTACAGCGTAATGACCCAGTGTACGCACGCGCTCTGCCACTTCATCGATCACTTCAGCCAGTTCATCGTATTGAGATTCTAAAAATAAATGAGCGGCATGAAAATCCGCACCTTCCACGTTCCAGTGCGCATTACGTGTCTTCATATAGACAATGTGTTCATCTGCCAATAGCACATTTAGCAACTGTGCAACTTTTTTCAAGTCTGCATCTTTAATTCCAATTGAAGTTTTCATATTTAAATAATTATTGAGAGTATTTAATTTTCATTGGTCCCAATGAACTCGTTATACTCGCGTTGTTCTTTAAAAGGCCATATGGAATATCCGGATTACGTTTATCGGTATTTAAGTTTTGCAATCGTGGATATTTCAATATCTATTCTTTTGTTAACTATATGTATGAATCGCTTGTTTAAATTTACCCAAAAATGCGGTAAAAACCAAATAAGGCTACCTGCAAAAATTTATGTCAATTGCCCCAAATAACTATTGAAAAGCTCTTGTTCATGAAACAGCAGGCCGAACTCCATAAATTGACATTTTTCCGATAAAACGTCCTACTTTATGTGATTTAAAGGACAGAATATTGTACTTTTGTCGACATATTTATCTCGAGGGAAAACTGTGGGCACTATGGACAACAACACCTATTTTCATACATTCAAAAAAGATATTTCAGGTATTGAACTTCCGGCGCGATTTACCTTTCCATTTTGCTATGAACCACACCCACTCGCCGTCATTGCTGCAAAAGAACTTCAACATTATCTCGAAAATCAAGAAGACTGGAGCCATAATTTTGGTCTCGATGAAAAGTCGGAAGGATTGGCTATTGGAAAAATGTTCGGTGTCCTTGTTGTCAAAAACCAGCATGGCCAACTGGGTTACCTTGCTGCCGTGTCGGGAAAATTGGCGGGAAGTAACAAACATCGGTATTTCGTTCCGCCTATCTTCGACATGCTCGAAGAAAACAGTTTTTTTCTGAACGAAGAAGTGCATCTCAATACACTTAACCGAAAAATTGAACAACTGGAAAAAAGTGATGAACTGGCCAGTACAAAGCGTCATCTTGATTTACTAAAAGGCACCTGGGATAAGTCCCTGGATGAATTAAAAACAAAGTTAAGAGTTCAAAAAAAAGAGCGCAAAGAAACCCGGACGCGGTTGCGGGCAAGTCTATCTGATGAAGACTATGAACTGCTCATGGAAGATATGCGTAGTCAAAGTTTAAAAGACAAACAGCAGCTGCAGCGTTTTCAATATGATATGCATCTTGCACTGGAGGCCGAAAGTAACCAATTACAGCAGATGCTGTCTGCAATTGCCGCATTGAAAGAGGAACGAAAAACACGGTCAGGAAACCTGCAGAAACAGCTTTTCGACAACTATAATTTCTGTAATGCTAAAGGTGAGCGCAAAAATGTTGTTGCAGTATTCCATGATTTCGACAAGACAACACCTCCCGCTGGATCTGGGGAATGCGCTGCCCCCAAACTCTTGCAATATGCTTATGAAAATGAACTGACACCCCTTGCTTTGGCTGAATTCTGGTGGGGCTGTTCGCCAGCATCTGAAATACGCAGACACCAAAACTACTATCCTGCTTGCCGAAAAAAATGTGAACCTATTTTAGGCTATATGCTGGAAGGATTGGCTATTGACCCCAATCCGATGCAAAAGGAAACAACATTGGATGTAGAACTCCCTCAGATTTATGAAGATGAGGATATCATTGTCATCAATAAGCCGGCAGAATTTCTATCTGTTCCGGGCATTTATGTGAAAGACTCGGTTTATAACCGGATTCTGCAACGTTACCCCAATGCGGGTCCAATTATTATCCACCGGCTGGACATGTCCACCTCTGGCCTTTTGATAGTTGCCAAAAACAAAGAATCCCATCAGTTCATTCAAGATCAATTCATACAACATACGATAAAAAAAACATATATTGCTTTACTCGATGGCGTTGTAGCGGCAGCGTCAGGTTTCATTGATCTCCCACTTCGGGTAGATCTGGATGATCGGCCCCGTCAGATGGTCTGCTATACCTATGGAAAACCCGCACAGACGAAATGGGAAAAAATTGCGATAGAAAACAAACGAACAAGAGTCAGATTTTACCCATTAACAGGACGTACACACCAGCTCCGTATGCACGCTGTACACCCAAATGGCTTAAATACCCCGATCGTCGGGGATGATTTATATGGTACAAAAGCAAACAGGTTACACCTACATGCCGCTTCAATTACCTTCGTTCACCCCCGTTTTAAAAAGGAAATGACCTTTGAAATTGAACCGGATTTTTAATAACGTTGACTATATCGTTACAAAAGTCAACAAATAATCCATTGGAAAATCATCGGCAAGTCAAAAAGTAATTGGCAAATTATTGACCTAAATCAATAATTAACCACAAATAACTGAAAAACACTAGTTTACAAAGATAACTAAATCAAATACCTCCCTTTATTACATTACAATAAAATTTTAATTATTCTTAATTTTTTGTTTCCTTTGTTCACTGATTTTTTGATTTTAATACCTATAAAGTCAAAAATAAAGTAGAGACAAGAAAACAATTTTGAATTTTCAAGATTATAGCAATATAATGGAAGCTAAAATAAACGCAACAACCTTCATAAGTAAACTCTTTTTTTCGATAACACTCGTGCTAACGGTGTCTTTGGCTTTTGCCCAAAACAAAACCGTGACCGGTACAGTTAAAGATGCAAAGACCAAGACTCCCATCCCCTATGCTACTGTAGCTGTCGTTGGCGCCCCCGCTTCTGCAGGAACCACCACTTCAACAAATGCAAACGGTGAATTTAAATTGGTCTTTCCGACATCGTATGTGAAAATCAGAGCAAGTTACATTGGGTACGACAGTAAAGATGCTTTTGTTACGAATGATGCAACGCAAACAAAAGAAATCCTCATGGATCAACAGGACAACATGCTGGAAGAAGTCGTTGTTAAGGCCAAAAAGAAAAAATATAGCAACAAAGACAATCCTGCCGTCGCATTGATTCGCAAGGTCATCGAGAACAAGGAAAAAAATAGGCTTTCAGGTCAGCAATATGCTGAATTTGACCAATACGAGAAGATGTCCTTAGGGCTAAGCAATCTTTCGGAGAAATTTGTCAATAAAAAAATATTCAAAAACTATCAATTTCTTTTTGAAACGGACGACTCAGCGAAAACCGCCAACAAGTACGTGCTTCCTGCTTTCATAGAAGAAAAAATGTCGAAGGTATACTACCGTAAAGATCCGAGCAAAACCAAACAATATATACTCGGTGACCAACGCGCGCAATTTGATCCCAAATTTATCGATAACGACGGTCTTACCGCCTACTTCAATAAATTGTATGAGCAAGTTGATATTTACGACAATAACATTTCACTGGTTACAAATCAGTTTTTGAGTCCAATCGCAAACTCAGCTCCAACGTTTTACAAATTCTTTATCACGGATACTATTAAAACTGTACAGCCTTGGCTGGTTGAGTTAAGTTTCTTTCCGCGCAATAAGGCTGACATGTTATTCAAAGGCCAGCTGTATGTTACTTTAGACGGCAATTATGCTGTTCAGGGAGCCAACATGACCGTTGCTGATGACATCAACTTAAACTTTGTGCGTGACTTACAGATACAACTGAAATTTGACAAAGACAGCAAAAGCCGTTTTTATCTAAAAACGAGCACTTTAGGGATAGACTTCTCCCTAACAGAGAAAGGAATGGGTATCCGCGGAAGCCGAACAGTAGATTACAACAATTATAAGGTCGGTGTTCAGCAACCTGATAGCATCTACGATGGCCCGTCCACGGTTATCGCCTATAATGTTGAAAACAAGAAAGCGACAAAGACATTATTTGAAACTCAACGCCCACTCGCTCTTGCGCAAAATGAACTGAATATCTATCATAATATTGACACGTTACAGAAGATTCCTTCATTCCGTACATTCATGGACATTGCTGCGCTATTGCTATCCGGATACAAACAAGCTGGGCCAGTAGAAATTGGTCCTGTGAATACATTCTATAGTTTTAATCCGGTAGAAGGTTTTCGTTTACGTGTCGGCGGACGTACCACAGAGTCTTTCAGCAAGCGTTTCTATGCTGAATCTTATGCAGCTTATGGTTTTAAGGATCAGAAATGGAAATACTTTTTCAGTGGAACCTATGCGTTCAACAACAAATCGGTCTACTCCTTCCCGATGCATTATATCAGGGCTTCTTATAAAAAAGACACCAAGATTCCTGGACAAAAACTGGAGTTTATTCAGGAAGATAACTTCCTGTTGTCTTTCAAACGCGGCGATAATGACCGTTACATCTATGAGACAAATTACGGCCTAGAGTATAAAAAAGAATTTTTAAATCACTTAGCTATTGGAGCAGCATTCAATATCAACAGACAGACTCCTGCCGGAAGCCTGACCTACCAAATGGTAGATGCCAACAATGAAAGCAGACTGTTTAATGAATTGAACTCGACAGAATTATCTGTCAATTTTAGATATGCTCCGCATGAAGAGTTCTATCAGGGAAAAATCTATCGGACACCTATCTTCAATCAATATCCGATCTTTACGTTCAATTACACAGCCGGCATCAAAGGACTGGCCAAAGGTGAATACAATTATCACAACTTTAATATCGGTGCATTCAAACGTTTTTATCTGAGCCAATTTGGTTATGCTGATGTGACTGCCGAAGGCAATTATATCGCAGGGAAAGAAATCCCATTCCCTTTCTTGACAATCCATCGTGCAAACCAGACTTATGCCTATCAATTGAACTCATATAACTTGATGAACTTCCTTGAGTTTGTCAGTGACCATAATGCGTCAATAAATGTACAATATTACATGAATGGTTTTCTGCTGAACAAAATTCCATTGATCAAAAAACTTAAGTTGCGCGAAGTATTTAGTTTCAAAGGAGTATATGGTGGACTGCGTAAAGAAAACGATCCTGACGATCCGAATTACGGTTCAAAGGTATTTACCTGGCAGCACAATGCTGATGGCGTACAGAGCTCCTATACCTTCGGTTCAGAACCTTATATGGAGGCAAGTATAGGTCTATCCAACATTTTTAAAATATTACGTGTAGACTACGTAAAACGTCTAAACTATCTTGATCACGTCGATGCACCGGCTTGGGGTATTCGAGCTCGTGTCAAATTTGATTTTTAATAGTTTCCATAAATTATAGTATAATTTGGGCCGTGTCAAGGAGAGTGTGACACGGCCTTTTTTTTGAAAGTGTCCGATGCTATTGGCTAGGGAGAAACTTCTTTCGCTTTCTTTACTGTTGGTACCCGTAAAATCATGAAGGTTCCGCAGTTTGCCTAGCATCAGCTAACCGCTTTCCATCAAGATTTTTGTATAAAATAGCGGGGAAAGATCCGAACATGGTCCGAACACAGTACGAAGCCAATTCCCAAAAGCAGCATGAACAGTAGAAGCACAAAAAGCCATGTCTTAAAAACAAAAAATCCCCCTGGCCTATTACAACAAGGAGGATAAAATTAGCATATGACGATGGTTAGTTTTTTTGTTTAAAGGCATCCACACCAGCCTGTAAGAATGCTTTGTATTCCTCAATATTATAGTTGGCCCCACTTTGAGGAACCAGCACTTTACCGGCTGGATCGACAATAACATACAGCGGCTGTGAATTGCTATCAAATGTAGCCGCTTGAAAATCACTATTTTTCTTACCGATAGTATTGATCTTTTTACCACTATATTTTGAAACAAATTGTTCATTAGGCGCCAGTTCTGTCTTGTCATCTACGAAAAGTTCAGCCATGACAAACTCTTCTTTAAGCAATTTGGCTACTGCTGGGTCGGTCCATACATTTGCTTCCATTTTACGGCAGTTGACACAGTTCCACCCTGTAAAATCGATGATAACCGGTTTGTTCAATTCTTTCGCAGTCGCAAGGGCCTGATCGTAGTCATAGTAAGGATCAAATCCTTTTGGTGTACCGCGTTCGTGGAAAATCTCCGCATATTTCTTGACTTTTCCATCTGAATGAGCGCTCGCACTGGCAGCCACACCCGAAGATAGATCAAAATCCTGTGTCGCCGATGGCGGTAAAAAAGCAGAAATTGATTTTAAAGGTGCCCCCCATAATCCCGGTACCATATACACCACAAAAGAAAAAACAACAATAGCCAGAATAGTTCGCGGAACAGATAGGAATTTCAGCTCGCTGTCATGGGAGAATTTAATCTTGCCAATCAAGTAAAGTCCCATTAAAGCGAAGATGGCAATCCACAGGGACAAAAACACCTCCCTATCCAACCAATTCCAATGATAAGCTAAATCGACGTTGGATAAAAATTTCAGCGCTAAAGCAAGTTCCAAAAAACCCAATACAACCTTTACACTATTCAACCAGCCACCGGATTTAGGCAAGGACTTAAGCATGGAAGGAAACATGGCAAACAATCCAAAAGGAATTGCCAGGGCAATCGAAAATCCTAGCATCCCAATTGCTGGCCCTAAGCGTTCACCTTTTGAGGCTGCCTCCACCAGCAAGGTTCCTATAATTGGCCCTGTACATGAAAATGAGACCAACGACAAGCTAAAGGCCATAAAGAACAAGCCGACCAGACCGCCCTTATCTGATTTAGCATCCATTTTATTGACGAAAGAGCTCGGTAAGGTAATTTCAAATGCACCAAAAAACGAAGCTGCAAATCCAACCAATAACAAAAAGAAGATGAAGTTGAAAACACCATTTGTCGACAGTGCATTGAGCGCATCAGATCCAAATGCGATCGTGATAATCATTCCTAATGCAACATAAATGATAATGATAAATAAGCCGTACAACAAGGCTTTACTGATACCGCTTGCGCGGCTCCCGGCCTGTTTGGTAAAAAAACTTACTGTCAATGGCAGCATAGGAAATATACAAGGCATCAATAAAGCAGCAAAACCGCCTATCAGTCCCGCAATAAAAATACTCCACAGCGACTTTTTTCCTTCAGGCACGGCTTTGTGTACCTTAGCTCCCGCTTGGCCCGCCGACTTAACCGAGTCGGCTTTTACTGTAGCGGTATCCGGAGATTCTTCAAAAGACAGGGAGTCTGGACTTATTGTACCATCAGTAAATTCAACCCCCTCCAAATTGTTCGTTGTATCTGCTTTTGCAAACATGTATGCAGGCGCAATCAGCAACAGCAAAAGGATTAATAATTTGAAATTGACTTTCATTTTTTGTTTTTCTTAGGTATAAATTGGTTTTTGAATAAATGAAACCCGAGGAGCTAGAGACTCCCCGAGTTAACTATAAACATATGAAACTAAATCTTTTTAAGCGCCAAATACTGGATTTGGCAGCCTACAAATCGGTTGAAAACCTGAAAAATCGACATCCGTAGAAAGATACCCCGCCTTTACTGGCTCCTCTTTCACCAAATCAGTACTTAGGTATTTTTTGTTATCATCACACAATAGAGTGACCACTACAGCCTCATCACCCAACTCTTGCTGCAATTTAATTGCTCCGATCACATTTGCTCCCGATGAGATACCAACAGCCAGCCCCAATTGCCGCGATAGTTTTTGCGCCATGATAATAGAGTCACCGTCATTCGCACATACGACGGTATCGAGTTCATCCAAATCCACGATCGCAGGAATAAATTCATCGGATATGCCCTGTATACGATGTGAGCCCACTTTATGTCCTGTCGTCAACGTAGGACTTTCTGCCGGTTCCAACGGATGTACACGGACACTTGGATTTACCTTTCGCAAGGCCCGGCCCACACCCATGACGGTGCCACCTGTGCCCACTCCTGCCACAAAAGCGTCTGCAACCAGCCCTTGTTCTTCTAACTGCTTGACAATCTCGTAACCCGTGGTTTTCTCATGCGCTTCGGCATTGTACTGGTTTTCGAATTGTCTCGGCAAAAAAACACCACCTTGCGCCGCAAGCTCTTCACTTAAACGGATACTTCCCAAGAATCCACCTTCCTCTTTGCTTATCAAATGAATATCAGCTCCCATACTCCGAATAATATCGGTACGTTCCTTACTCAGCCAGTTCGGCATAATAATCTTTACCTGATGACCGAGGGCCTTACCGATTGCTGAAAAAGCAATACCTGTGTTCCCGCTTGTTGCTTCAATGACAACATCCGTTGGACGGATCTGACAATTCATATAGGCTTTATACAAAATATATAGCGCCATCCTATCTTTTATGCTGCCCGTTAGATTGTAGTTCTCACATTTTACGAAAATCCTTCCCGGTTTACCTTTGTAAGTATACTGTAATTCCAGCATAGGCGTATTTCCTACCAATCTCCACAGATGTTTGAATCTCTTGTCCAACGCTGGTGACAAACATGCACTTAATAATTCTTGTTCAGCCATTTCTTATAAATGATTATTCTGTTGCAAAATTGACCATTGACAAGATAATATTCAATACAATGCAATAAATTCAAGAAAAATTAAATTAAAACTTACACAAGTCAATAAATAATTCAGAACAATAGCGTATTTTTACAACTGTACCGAAAATATTCAGATTATGGAATTGGATGAAATAGATGTAAAATTATTACGTCTTCTGCAGCAGGATGCATCCCTGAGCAATAAAGAACTATCTTTTGAACTCAACAAATCTATAGCAGCTGTGCATGAGCGGGTTAGAAAGCTTAAACGACTTGGCTATATCAAAAAAACAGTCGCAATTCTGGATCGACATAAGATCGGCATTGGACTGATCTCCTTTTCCCAGGTCTTTCTCAAAGCGCACACTTTTGAAGTGTTAAATGAATTTGAAAAAGAGGTAGCTAAATTTCCGGAGGTTATGGAATGCTATCAAATGGCAGGTTCTTATGACTTTATGTTGCGCATTGCAACCAAAGATATGGATGCCTATCATATTTTTCTGCGGCATCGGCTGGCCGTATTGCCTCAGGTAAACACTGTTCAGACCTATTTCGTATTATCAGAGACAAAAAGCGAAACCGCTTACCCCCTTTAATGTCGTATGACAAACAAAACCTTCATGACTTCGCAGACACCGACAGCAACGAAAGCGAAATAAGCTTCTTTCTAGCCAATGGGATCAGACATTTTCAGAAAAAATCATTGCTGTATTGACCTGAGACAGGAATCGAGACCAATACAGCAATGAACGGTGATTAATCGAACAACAAGGTACCCGTCACATTCCAGCTGCTGAAACTTGTCCCTTCCGGGGCTCCCTGTGGAATCTGCACCTGCATCTTGTAATCTCCGGCTTTTAAATCACCCAAATCAATGTAGATCGGCGGCGTCACCGTACCCGGGCACCAATTGGAACGGCTTAGATCTGAAGATGACAGACCTGTAGCGAAATTGCCTGAAGCTGGATTCGACAAGCGATACGAGCCACAATCATTGCGCCAAGGCGTGTATTTAAAGCGCAAGGAATCGTTCAGAAAAATACGGTTTTCTTTAGGGACAAACTCATCACCGTTTCCCCAGCCTCCATGTCCTGTGGTAATATAGCGTAATTGCACGTTTTTAGCGTCCTGATCCAAATGAAACGCAACAGTAACACCTTTCTCCTGATCAAACATAGATCCGTATTCCTGGCCTCCCATTTCCATCACGTTGGTAGTGGTGAACAAAGACATGGTCTTTTTCAAGTTACCCTTCGACTCAGCATCAAACCCCGGATGGATGGTTAATTCCACACTCACTTCATGTCCGTTCTTATCGTAGTTGCCAATGAAGGCACCAATATAGACTTCCTGCTCACTAAGCATACCCGCCAACTCAGACACATCCTGGCGATAAAGGACCGAATCCTGCCAAACCTTATCCTTTAACTGAAGATAGTTAAACTGCTTAACACCAAAAGGTGTAAAGAAGCGCATCAGTTCAACAATCGGCTCAAAAGAAGCTGTTTTCACAATCCCTTGATAGGTTTTACCATTTCCGTTTTCATACTTCGGAAGCGTGTTCATCCCGTTTTTCATACCATCCAGAAAGCTCTGCGACTTGTTGACCGGGATCACAAATACCGAACCTGTACGATCGTAGGCATCGCCCTTTGATTGTTCGATCAACTGGACAAATATGTTATCACTTGTTTTAATTTTGGGGATTTTCACCTTTTTCACGATCACGGTGCCATTGGCAAACCGCAAAATAGAATCTGATTTTACATCATCCGAAAAACGGATCCTCTCCTTTCGGAAAACAGGTATCTGAATGAAACGATTTCTCCAAATGAGGTCCTTGTAAGAAAGTTCATCGTAAGGCTTTTCATTCCCTTTTAGCTTCAGCTGATCTGGCACTGTTTTTACTTTTTCCACTTTTGTGGCAAAGGTCCGCGTATTGCCATTGCGAATGACTTCAAGAACCAAACCAAGATCCTGTCCCAGTTCCGTAGGCGCCCCTTTTACCCCCAGTTTATCCGTGTACCAGACTTCAATCTTATTGGAATTGATGCTGGTTTCAACTTTCTTACACGGGTAGCCTAAGATCGTTTTGGTCTCATTGGTGGCATTAAATTTCTGTTTGGAAAGCGCAAGTGAATCTTTGGTAAGAATCAATGATCCATCTTTAAGTTTAGCTATTTTAAGCAAGGTATTTACGCCAGAACGCTCCACGACAACCCGTTCATAGGGAGGAGCCAACTGTCCTTTCATCTCTTTCTCTGAACTAACAAAAGTCTCCTTCTCATTGGCATATACAAGGATAGCGTTTTGATTGGCAGGTGTATTCCCATTGAAACTCTGGCTATATTGGATGACATAGCCCGGCAGCTTTTGTGCCTGTGAGGCCAATGACATACATAAAATAGCGGCAAAAAGGATACTTTTCTTCATATCATCTGTATTGGTTTAGATGCAAAAATAAGAAAGGCTTTAGGAATTCCTAAAGCCTTTCTTATTTTATGCTAAAACGTTTATTTAATCAGCCAGATATCCAGTAGATAAAACAGGGCAAAGATAACCGAAGCATAGCCATTGGTCGTCATAAAGTCGCGGTTGACCCGGCTTAAATCTGTTGAAGAAAACAGGGTATGCTGATAGATCAGCAGCGCACCGTAAAAAACTACACCTAAATAATAAATCCAGCCTACTGGCATCAAAAATGCTGGTATCAAGATAAAAATAAAGGAAAACACATGCAAGCATTCCGAAACACGCATCGCCCCCTTCGTTCCTAACCACACCGGTATAGAATTAAGATGGTTGGCGCGGTCAAATGCTTCATCCTGCAAAGCATAAATAATATCGAATCCACTCACCCAGGTCAATACAGCAAAGCCATATAACACCGGTACGGTAGCAAATTGCCCTGTGATAACCATATAAGCCCCTATTGGAGCCAATCCGAGTCCAGCCCCCAGCACAAGGTGGCATAATGGGGTGATGCGCTTCGTATAAGAATAAAAAAGCACAACAAAAAGCGCGACCGGCGAGAGCATAAAGCAAAGGGAATTGATAAAATACGTCGCGCCTACGAAAATCAGACAGTTTATGATCGTAAAAACTAACGCATTTTTTGCAGAAATTTTTCCCGCTGGGATATCACGCATTGCTGTTCTTGGATTAATGGCGTCAATATCTCGATCCAAATAGCGGTTGAATGCCATGGCGGCATTACGGGCCGTTACCATGCACACGAGCATCAGGCCTAATAATTTCCACGAAAATTCATATGTTGTTGTATGCAGTGCCAGAAAAAAACCGATAAAGGCAAATGGCAACGCAAATACACTGTGGGCGAATAAAACTAAGGATAAGTATTTTTTCATCTGAACTTAAAATCTAGGCTAAAACTGCTCGTTTCCACCCACCTCAGGGCGGACGAATCGGCCATTAACTTCATCGATAGCCTCGAGAATAGGTTCATGTCCCATTTTCTTTTCCGCCGAAGTCAGGAAAATCTGCGGAACTTCCTCAAACCATTGCAGCAACGATTTTTTAAACTTAGCAATATTCGCATCGGATTTGACAGCCGACTGCTTATCGGCCTTTGTAAACACAAGCATAAATGGCAAACCGCACTCTCCCAACCAATAGCAGAAGTCCAGATCGATCTTTTGTGGTTCATGACGGCTATCTACCAATACAAAAACGCATTGAAGATTGTCCCGATGAGTAAGATACCGACGGATAAATTTCTCCCATTCATTGCGGCTAGTTTTAGAGGCTTTAGCAAAACCATAACCGGGCAAATCCACCAAATACCATGTATCGTCGATGATAAAGTGGTTTATCAACTGTGTCTTACCAGGCTTCTGAGAGGTCTTAGCAAGTCCTTTCTTGTTGGTCATTGCATTAATCAACGATGATTTACCAACATTTGAACGCCCGATAAAGGCGTATTCCGGCAAAGTGGGGGCTGGTAATTTGTCAACTCTCGTGTTACTGCACACGAATTCGGCTTTTTTCACTTCCATGGAACAAAGGTACGTTAAATGAATCCCTTTGACAAGGTTTCTACGGCTTCTATTCCAGAAAAAGCATCGCATCCAAATTTATTGCATAGACAAGAAAATGTCCTCAATTATTTTTAACTTTCATTTTTATAGTTCATTAAATCTATTGGACGAAAAAATTAGCTATAAACTAGGATAAGTAGAAGATCATTAACCAAATAGAGAAAATTACTGAACGCTTCAAATTGAATAAGAAAATTCACTAATAAAATCGATCGAATTGCTGTAACAATCCGTTCGTATTTCATACTAATACTAAAAAAACAGTCATTTTTTGAGGAGAGCAACGCCTAATGCAGCACACTCAAAGAATAATTTAATTAAACCTTAAAAACAGATGTTACTCGAAATCAATCATGTCACCAAGGATTACGCCAATCACCGTGCATTGGACGATGTTTCCATTCAGATTCCAAAAGGAAAGATTTTTGGCTTATTGGGACCAAACGGAGCTGGTAAAACATCCCTGATCCGAATTATCAACCAGATTACAGCCCCAGATTCGGGTGAAATCTTGTTTAATGGCGAAACTTTGGGACCACAGCATATTGCACAGATTGGCTATTTACCCGAAGAACGGGGTTTATACAAGAAAATGAAAATCGGTGACCAAATGCTCTATCTCGCCCAGCTCAAAGGGCTTTCCAAGAAAGAAGCGCTACTACGCATCCACGACTGGTGCGAGCGCCTCGATATTTTATCCTGGTGGGATAAGAAAATAGAAGATCTCAGTAAAGGCATGCAGCAGAAAGTACAATTTGTCGCTACAGTCATTCACCAGCCACAGTTAATCATCCTGGATGAACCTTTTTCCGGATTTGACCCCGTCAATGCCAATATCATCAAAGAACAGATTCTCCGGTTGAACCAGGAAGGTGCAACCATTATCTTTTCTACACACCGTATGGAGACTGTTGAAGAACTTTGCGACAACATCGCACTCATCAACCGATCAAAAAAAATATTGGACGGTTCGGTAAAAGCTATTAAAAAAGAATACCGCAATCAAACCTATAAATTGGAATATATCGCCAACGAAGATAATTTTCTTCTATCCGAAGACACCCTATTTAAAGTATTAGAGTCAACCAAGTCAGAAAACACATACACCACTACAATTCAGCTAAATAACAACGTTTATATCAATGATGTATTAATGCTTTTCTTACCAAAAATACAGCTCAATCAAATGATTGAGATCGTTCCTTCGATGTCAGATATCTTCATTCAGAAAGTTACCCAAGTCTCACCACTATCTCAAAACCATGCATAAAATATTACTTATCATTCAAAGGGAGTACCTGTCCCGGGTCAAGAAAAAATCTTTTATTGTCATGACCTTTGCTGTGCCCCTATTCTTTTTTGCGCTATATGCGGGCATGTTTTACCTGACAAAGAAAAGTTTCAAGGACGCCCACACCGAGGTATTTGTTATCGATAATCAGGGAGACTTTGCCGGAAAACTCCAAAGCAATAAAAATGTAAGCTACACTGTAAGCAAATTAGATCTGCAGGCGCAGAAAGCAAAACTTAAGCAGAGCGAAGGAAAACAGTCGATTCTGTACATCCCCAAAGATATACTCTCCGCCCAAAAAGCCGAACTCATTACCAGTGGAAAAACAAGCTTTGTCGTCCAGGAGATCATCAGCGGACAGCTAGAGGAAATCATCCGTGAAAAGGAATATAAATCCAAGGGAATCGACCTGCAGATCATCCAGTCCATTAAACCCAAAGTCACCATCGATGCCAAGGAAATAACGGCAGACGGAGAAGAAAAAAACAGCAACACAGCCATCGCAATGGGTCTCGGAGTTGCCCTCGCGATCTTGGTATACCTCTCCCTATTCCTCTATGGAGCGCAGGTAATGCGTGGCATTATCGAAGAAAAGAGCAATCGGATCATCGAAGTTATCATCTCCTCAGTCAAGCCCTTTCAGCTTATGATGGGTAAAATTGTGGGAATTGGTATGGTCGGGCTCACGCAATTTGTCATGTGGCTAGTCCTCACAGGCGGGTTGTTTATAATAGCGACGATATTGTTTGTCAATCCCCAAGATATGCAGGAGGTTGCCGCAAGCCAGCCCGGAGCAGCCAATATGAGTACCGTATCGAAAGCAGTCGCTCAGAATGATTCGGCTTCTATTCTTTCTTCGATACAGAGCTTTAACTTCACAGAAGTCATCATCTTCTTCTTTCTATTTTTTATTGCCGGATACCTGCTTTATAGCGCGATTTTCGCTGCTGCTGGTTCGGCTGTCGATAATGAGACAGAGGCCAATCAATTTTCAATGCCCATTACGATGCCTTTGCTCTTGACCTATATCCTTTCTTTCGGGGTCATTATCAATGACCCGAATGGTCCGATTGCGACATGGCTGAGCTTTATTCCGTTCACCTCGCCTATTGCGATGCTGGTCAGGATACCTTTTGGGGTACCGTTATGGCAGATATTGACGTCCTTAACCTTACTTATATTGACCTTCCTATTGATCACTTGGGTCGCGGCACGTATCTACCGTGTCGGTATCCTGATCTACGGAAAAAAAGCAAGTCTGAAAGAAATTATCAAATGGTTTAACTACAAAGGGTAAAGTGATCAAAAAAGCCCGAATTGAGAACAGTTCGGGCTTTTTTTTGCGCATATACTACCTATCAGAAGATCTCGTCCTACACAGGCCTCCGATCACCTATAAGGCGCAGCTAATAGCGTAATTTCATTTTTTTAAAGACAAAATGCCATAACCATATCGGTCCCACCAGCAAAAACTGCAGGAATTGCGGCCCGGTAACTTTCTTTTTTTCCTTGCCTTTACCCAAAAACAGCATGATGATGGATACCAAAGCAATAGCCAAACACACCCAGATTACAGCAGGACCGCCATTCTTTTGCACATATTCCAGCTGCACGATGAAATAACTCATGGCCCCAATAGAGAATAAAATCGCGTAGGATAAAGTTGCCGAAAGCTTTAAATAAAAGTAGATAACAATAGCGATGAAGAAAGACCCCCAATTCAGAAAAGTATGCCAATTAAGTTTAACCAAGAATTCAAATTGAGGGAAAGGGATCATCCAGATACATCCCATAATACCGAAAAATAATAGGGGTAAAAAGATGGCCTGGATAACACGGTTGGCTGGATCCTGAAAATTAGCATCCAATTCCGCAAAATACTTATCCACGGAACGCAAAGGTTCAGCTTCTTGAACTTTCTTCTTTTGTTTCATTCGGCAAATTTAACAAAAATTGGACATGCCCCACTCCTCCGGGAGAATAATTTGCTATTTTTTGGTCTGTCGTAAGTCATTAAATACTTTCAAGCTTCACAGACTCGCTTACTCCTATACTATTCCGTAATATTGCAGCATGAAGTCTTATAAACATATCTTATTCGATCTTGACGGAACACTCACTGACCCCGCAGAAGGTATCACCAAATGTATTGCTTATGCACTGGAATCGAAAGGAATCCAGACATCAGACCTAAACAGTCTCAAATCTTTGATCGGTCCTCCGCTCAAAGATTCCTTTATGCATACTTTTGGCTTTGAGGAAAACGAAGCAATCACCTGTGTCGAAAAATATCGGGAACGCTTTTCGACAGTGGGATTATACGAGAATATACTGTTTGATCGGGTACCCGAACTTTTGGAACAGCTAAAATCAAGAGATTACCATATTTACCTGGCGACATCGAAACCTGAAATATTCGCAAAAAAAATATTGAGTCATTTTGCAATCGATCAATATTTTGATTTTGCAGGTGGAAGTGCTTTGGATGATTCCAGACCGACAAAAACCAGTGTCATCCAGTATGTCATGGAAAATACCAACCTGACGGATCCCCAAAACTGCATCATGATCGGCGATCGCAAACACGACCTGATTGGTGCCAGGGAAACGGGGATGGATGCGATAGGAGTTCTGTATGGCTATGGTAGCCGGACAGAACTCGAACAGGAATCGCCCGCCTATTTATTGCATAGCGTAGCAGATTTAATTGAATTTTTCGATTAATAAAAAAGCTCCAATCAGCAGATTGGAGCTTTTTTATTATTGTTGACCTCGATAGATCTATTTCGCGTAAGACACAGATCTTGTCTCGCGGATTACAGTAACTTTAATTTGTCCCGGATAAGTCATTTCCGTTTGGATACGGTTGGAAATATCAGCCGCTAATATTTCTGATTGCGCATCAGACACCTTCTCGCTTTCTACGATCACACGAAGCTCACGTCCAGCTTGTATCGCAAAAGTTTTCTCAACTCCAGGATAAGACAGCGCCAAATCTTCCAGCTCTTTCAGACGTTTGATATAGCTTTCTACCACCTCGCGGCGTGCACCTGGACGTGCGCCGGAAATGGCGTCACAGGCTTGAACAATTGGCGATATCAAAGCAGTCATCTCGATCTCATCGTGGTGAGCTCCGATAGCATTGCATACATCCGGGTGTTCCTTATATTTTTCGGCAAGCTGCATACCTAAGATGGCGTGCGGCAGTTCTGGGTTATCATCAGGCACTTTTCCAATATCGTGTAGTAATCCTGCGCGTTTTGCGTGTTTAACATTCAGGCCCAGTTCTGCAGCCATTGTAGCAGCAAAATTAGCAACCTCACGCGAGTGCTGTAAAAGATTCTGTCCATAAGACGAACGGTAACGCATACGACCTACCATACGGATCAATTCAGGGTGTAAGCCATGGATACCTAAATCAATGGCTGTACGTTCACCTATTTCAACGATCTCGTCTTCAATCTGGGTACGTGTTTTTGCGACAACTTCCTCGATGCGGGCCGGGTGAATACGTCCGTCAGTCACCAAACGATGCAAAGCCAAGCGGGCAATCTCACGACGAACAGGATCAAAACCAGATAAGATAATAGCCTCCGGCGTATCATCTACGATAATCTCCACACCAGTTGCAGCCTCAAGAGCACGGATATTACGACCTTCACGACCAATAATACGACCTTTGATTTCGTCATTTTCAATATTGAAAATAGAAACCGTATTTTCGATGGCAGATTCCGTTGCCGTACGCTGAATTGTCTGGATAACAACTTTCTTCGCTTCTTTTGTTGCTGTCAGTTTCGCTTCATCAACAATATCCTTGATTTGAATCATCGCTTGTGAGCGAGCTTCTTCGCGCAAAGAATCCACCAACTGGTTTTTCGCCTCGTCAGCAGTAACGCCAGCGATGCTCTCCAATTGTTTAATCTGTTGTAATTTGAGTGCTTCTACTTCTTCGGATTTCTTTTCATTCAATTCAACTAATTTATCCAGCTGTTTTTTCTTCGTATCCACCTCTTGCTTATCGCGATTGATGTTTTCCAGCTTTTGGTTAATTGACTGTTCTTTTTGTCTTAACGTATTTTCCTTTTGGTTGATGGTATTATTACGTTGATTGACTTCCTTTTCGTGTTCAGATTTTAATTGAAGGAACTTTTCTTTGGCCTCTAATAGGCGTTTCTTTTTAATGTGTTCCCCTTCCTGCTCTGCATCTTTCAGTATGCTATTTACCTTATCCTTGGCTTCCTGCTCTTGTTTTTTAAATAACAGAACCAATAGATAACGACCTATAACAACACCAACAATCAGAGAAATTATGCTATAAATTGCGATGTCCATGTATGTATAATTGTATTATGTATGTATGTTTGTTTTTATTAATTATTCTAAATTCCAGTATAATCATTGGCCCAATTCTGCTTTTCCCTTCGAACTGCAGCGAAGCCTCGCGGCTCATGATTAGGGTTTCATGACAAAAAAAAACCGCAATTAAATTTAAACAGGTCTCATGTATTATTAAACTTCGTGATTACATAATTAGGCTTAGATTATGACCCAGATGGCTTTCGCAAAATGGCCTATATCTTTTTGCGCCTGTAATATTGAAGCGTTAAGTTTAAAATAGTGACAACCCGAATTTAATTGCGGCAAATTCGTCGTTTAAGCTCTAAATATAAAGAACGTAAATTTATTTTTTAAAGAAATCCGTCAACAACTGATCAAGTTCCTGTACTGAATTTTCCAGTCCCACTTCGTGGTTCTGGGACTGACGCTCTGCATTTAGCATACGCGTCGCAAATTGCAATACACACATGGACAACAAATCCTGCTTATCTCTCACAGTATAGTTTTCCTGCAATTCCTTTACTTTTTCATTTATCAATTTCGCAGCATGCCGAATTACTTCTTCTTCCGCGCTCTCCACCCTTAGGGGATAAACACGATCTGCGATATTTATTTTTATGGAAATCTCTCCCATTTCTTTGAGCTTTTTAACGTTGTATTAGTTTCAATCCGCTAACACGTATTCCAACTACTTCAACAAACTAATACACTTGTCTATTTCCCGCACAAAATCGTTAATTTTTTGTTTTGTGTCAAGTATTTTTTCATTAATTGCTTCCTTATCCGTTTCAGAATCTAACGTACGGGCTACAGCCAGTGCTTTGACCTTCTCTTCCAATTGCTTGCTTTTATCGTTGCTCGCATCGAAAGCTACTTTTAAGGATTGTACCTCTAATTTAAGCAAATCATTTTCTTCTTGCAAGACTTCGCACAATTGAATTAAATTTTTCGTTTTCTCAACGATTAGATTCATTTGTGAAGACAATGTTGCCATATTAAAAATTGAATATTACCAATTAATGTTGTTTCTCTAATTAACCGCGCACTTCTGCGCCTAGTTCCTTCTCAAAATTAACAATTAATTTTTGAACTATCGCATCAATTTGCTTATCCGTAAGTGTTTTTTCTTCGTCCTGCAAGATAAAGCTCAGAGCATAAGACTTTTTCCCCGCCGGAATTTTATCACCTTTATAGACATCAAACACATTTACCTCCTTCAGAAGCTTACGTTCGGTCTTTTGCGCAATAAATTGCAGCTTGTCAAAGCTCACATTTTCGTCGATCAAAAGTGATAGATCTCGACGTACAGCAGGGAATTTGGACACTTCTTTATATTGGATGCTATTTTTGCGAATAATTTTCATCAAAACATCCCAATCGAAGTCTGCAAAGAAAACCTGACCTTCTACATCTGCCTTTTTCAGATCGGCATCAGCAACAGCACCGAAAGAAACCAGACATTTTTGCCCTTTCATATAGGATAAACCATAAGCAAAATGCTTGCTCGAAGCATCCTGGATTTGGATTCCTTCGATTTTCAGACGCTTGACAAGGGTGTCCACTGCCGCTTTGAGGTGATAGAAACTAACACCTTCTTTCTTGTTGTTCCATTGCTCCGGCTCATTTTTTCCTGTCAATGCAAAAACAAGATGCTGCGTCTCTTTATATCCTTCTCCGTCCAATGCATAAGTCTTCCCAAATTCAAAGAACTTAAGATCGAAATTTCTTCTTTTCTGATTATATTCAATCGCATTCAAAACAGAAAATACCATGTTTTGACGCATTGTATCCAAATCGGAGCTCAATGGATTAAACAGCTTTACTGCTGTTTCAGGCTCATCAGCATAATCCAGTTTCGTTAATGAATTGGATAGAATTTCACGGAATCCATTTGCAATCAATAGATCAGCCAATTGATTTAAAACGACTTCCTTCTCCGGTTTCTCCACCGTATTTAAAGACGCTTTAATTTGTGATTTCAACTCGATATTGTTGTAACCATAAATCCGCAATACCTCTTCAACAACATCCACTTCACGTGTGACATCTACGCGATAAGCCGGTACCAAGACATCAAGTCCCGATTCGGTTTCGGCAGCAACTTCAATCCCCAAGGCTACGATAATCGATTTGATTTCGTCATTTGGAATAGCCTGTCCGATGAGACGAACCACATTTGCATAACTTACATGAAATGAAAATGGTTTGATCTCGACAGGATATTCATCTTTTAAAGTCGATGAAATAGTTCCACCAGCGATTTCCTGAATCAATAAAGCCGCACGTTTTAGCGCTTCAACCGTCATATTAGGATCGGTCCCACGTTCGAAACGGAAAGATGCGTCAGTTTTTAGTCCATGTCTTTTGGAGGTTTTACGAACCGAAACAGCATTGAAATAAGCCGATTCCAAAAATACATTTGTTGTTTCTGCAGAAACACCGGAAAATGCACCACCAAAAACACCCGCAATACACATCGGTTTTTCAGCGTCGGCGATCACCAAGTCCTCTGCAGACAAGGTACGCTCTACCCCATCCAGGGTAACAAATTTCTCACCCTCAGTCGCAAGACGAACAAGGACTTTATTTCCAGCAATTTTATCGGCATCAAAAGCATGAAGCGGCTGCCCTAAATCATGTAAAATGTAATTCGTAACGTCTACGATATTATTGATCGGACGAACGCCGATCACATTTAATTTTTCTTTTAACCAGTCTGGAGATTCAGCAACCTGGACGCCACTGATATTAATACCGCTGTAGCGGGGGCTCGCCTGCGCATTGTCGACAACCACAGCTGTTCCTTCTGCAGCACCTGCTTTGAATGCCGAAACATCTGCTTTCAGCAGTTGCGTACGGGAATGTGCTGCAATATCTCTTGCAACGCCCAAATGGGAAGCTGCATCCGCACGATTGGGCGTTAAACCGATCTCGTAGCGGTAATCATCCTGAATATTATAATGATCTTTAACCAGTGTACCTACCGCAACATCGGCCGGCAACTCAACAATACCGGCATGTGAAGTACCCAAACCAATTTCGTCTTCACCACATAACATACCTTCGGAAACCTCGCCACGGATTTTAGATTTTGTGATTTTAAAAGGCTCCCCTGTCATCGGATGACAAGTCGTACCAACAGTGGCCACAATGACCTTTAAACCTGTACGGCAATTTGGTGCGCCACATACGATATGCAAAAGCTCCGGACCGCCTACATCAACGGTAGTTACTCTCAATTTATCTGCATTCGGGTGTTGTTCACAAGTTTTCACTTCACCAACGACCAAGCTATCTAATCCACCTGGGATACTCTGTACAACGTCCAAAGCCTCTACTTCCAATCCTGTATTTGTCAGAATCAAAGAGAGTTCTTCTGGAGTCGAATCTATATTAACGTGTTGTTTTAACCAATTATATGAAATATTCATCTCGAATCTGATTTGATGCACAAACTTAGATAAATTTGCGTTTATATCCAACGTCAATTTGCCGATCATCGGTCTCTTCGGTAATTTGTCGGGAAATCGTGCTGCTTCGTTCGGGCCAAATTCGGGGCAACCTCCCTATTGCTTCGCCTGTTGTTTGCCAATTGTTTGACTGTTGTTTGGCTCATTGCCGAAGTCTAGCCGATGCATGGGCGAAGCGGAGCCGAAGCAGCCCCAAAGCAGTCCATAGCCAGTGGCGAAGCAATCCCGAGCCGTTGCCGAAGGTGTAGGGACTTGAGGGGAGTTTAAGGGAGTTTAGGGGACTTGAAGGGACTTCTCCTACCGCTTGGTTCTGCAGATCGAGACGTAATTCATCAGATGGTCTTTACGAATAGTAACAATTCCGGTTATTTTTATAACGGCAATCAAGACCTATTTTTTAATCAAAATGCAATCATTTCCATGAAAATAATATGTAACTTTGTGCTTTAAATTTGAAGAACGTTCAAAACAAACACTTATAATGATTCATTTCTTTGAGAACCCATCGAACACTGTATACGGTGTTCAAAGCGTAAACTCTTTATCACAAGAAGACATTACTAAACTCAACTGGCTATTCGGCAACGCCAAAAAACTTGACGACCAAAACCTTAACCATTACTTTGTAGGACCCCGCGCAGCGATGGTCACTCCCTGGAGTACCAACGCCGTAGAAATCACGCAAAATATGGGCATCCAAGGAATTGTTCGCATCGAAGAATTTCAACCGGTACCAGCAGATTTCAATGACTTCGATCCCATGATTTCGCAAAAGTTCAGCATGTTGACACAGGACATGTACACCGTCAACATCACACCGGAACCGATATTGGAAATCGAAGACATCGATGCTTACAATAAATCTGAAGGTCTGGCCCTAAATCCAGAAGAAGTCGACTATCTCAATAACCTATCGACCAAATTGGGCCGCCGGTTGACAGACTCTGAAGTGTTTGCTTTTTCGCAGGCTAATTCTGAACACTGTAGACACAAAATTTTCAATGGTACCTTTATCATTGATGGCGAAGAACAACCTACTTCCCTATTTAAATTAATCAAAAAAACTTCTGAAACCAATCCCAACGAGATTGTTTCAGCCTATAAAGATAACGTTGCCTTTATTAAAGGCCCACGTGTAACACAATTTGCACCAAAATCTGCAGACAAGCCGGATTTTTACGAAGAGAAATCATTTGATTCTGTCTTGTCTGTAAAAGCAGAAACACACAATTTCCCAACGACTGTTGAACCTTTTTCTGGCGCAGCAACTGGATCTGGAGGTGAGATTCGTGACCGTATGGCCGGTGGCCAGGGAGCGATTCCTTTGGCAGGTACAGCTGTTTATATGACCGCTTATTCGCGATTGGAACAAAACAAACTGAGCCTGCAATCAGGAACAGTAACCGAACCAGCAAAAGATCTGAATACAACACGTCCATGGGAAAATGCAGTGCAGGAGCGTCAATGGTTGTACCAAACACCTGTAGACATTCTGATCAAAGCTTCCAATGGTGCTTCGGACTTCGGCAATAAGTTTGGTCAGCCTTTGATTACTGGATCTGTACTGACTTTCGAGCATGAAGAGGACGGCCGTAAACTTGGTTACGATAAAGTCATTATGCAAGCTGGCGGTGTAGGTTATGGAAAATTAGATCAAGCAAAAAAACATACGCCAAAAACAGGCGACAAAATCGTAATCCTAGGCGGTGAAAATTACCGTATCGGTATGGGTGGCGCGGCTGTATCCTCTGCAGATACAGGAGCTTTCGGTTCTGGCATTGAACTGAATGCAATCCAACGTTCTAATCCTGAAATGCAAAAACGTGCAGCCAACGCTGTTCGTGGTTTAGTAGAGTCAGATCATAATCCAATTGTTTCTATTCATGACCATGGTGCTGGTGGCCACTTAAACTGTCTATCGGAACTCGTTGAAGAAACAGGTGGTTTAATCGACCTGGATGCACTTCCTGTAGGTGACCCTACACTTTCTGCTAAGGAAATTATCGGTAATGAATCTCAGGAACGTATGGGTCTTGTCATTGCTGAAGATGATATAGAGATCTTGAAACGCGTTGCTGACCGTGAACGTGCCCCTATGTATACTGTAGGTGACGTAACTGGTGATCACCGTTTTACTTTCGAATCAAAAAGCAATGGTGAAAAACCAATGGATTACGCACTTGAAGATTTCTTTGGCTCATCGCCAAAAACTTTTATGCGCGATAAAACCGTCGTTCGCAATTATGCTGATCTCGTTTATGATGCAGCTAACATCCCAAGCTACCTGAATCAAGTATTGCAATTGGAAGCTGTTGCTTCTAAAGATTGGTTGACGAATAAAGTGGACCGCTGTGTAGGTGGACGCGTTGCCAAACAACAATGTGCAGGACCATTACAATTGCCGTTAAATAATGTCGGTGTCATGGCTCTTGATTATAAAGGCAAGGAAGGTATCGCGACAACAATTGGACACTCCCCTGTTGCGGCGTTGGTTGATCCAGCAGCAGCAAGCAGAACTGCCATTGCCGAATCTCTTTCCAATATTGTGTTTGCACCTATCAAAAATGGCCTTGCAGGAATCTCTTTGTCTGCCAATTGGATGTGGGCTGCAAATAACGAAGGTGAAGATGCCCGTCTGTACGAAGCTGTTAAGTCTTGTTCAGATTTTGCTATTGCATTGGGAATCAATATTCCAACGGGAAAAGATTCCTTGTCCATGAAGCAAAAATATCCAAATGGTGAAAATGTTATTGCGCCTGGCACATTGATTATTTCAGCAGCCGGAAATTGTACGGATATCACAAAAGTGGTAGAACCTGTATTGAACAAAAAAGCTGGTTCTATTTATTATATCAATTTATCAAAAGATAATTTCAAATTAGGCGGTTCCTCATTTGCGCAAATTGTCAATAAATTGGGTACTGAGGTGCCGACAATTCAGGATGCGGCTTACTTTAAAACTGCATTCAATACGGTACAGAAATTAGTTAACCAAGGACAGATCGAAGCTGGTCACGATGTTGGATCAGGCGGTTTGATTACAACATTATTGGAAATGACATTTGCGGATGTCAACCTTGCTGCAAACTACGATCTTTCTTCTTTAAATGAATCCGATACTGTTAAAGCTTTCTTTAATGAAAACATTGCACTTGTACTACAAGCAAAAGACGATGCCGCTTTTGAAGCAGTCGTTAAAGAAGCCGGTGTAGAAGCTGTTAAAATCGGACAGGTGATTGAAGGAAATACCGTTACCGTTAAAAATCAGGGAGAGTCATTTAGCTTCGATGTTGCCGCTACCCGCGATGTCTGGTCTACGACATCGTTCCTTTTGGATTCCAAGCAATCTAAAAATGGAACAGCACAACAACGTTTCGATAATTATAAAAATCAACCCCTAACCTTTACTTTCCCAAGTCAATTTGACGGTAAAAAACCGACAATAGACGGAACTAAGGTACGTCCAAAAGCTGCAATCCTTCGTGAGAAGGGTTCCAACTCGGAACGCGAAATGGCAAATGCCATGTTCTTAGCAGGATTTGATGTGAAGGATGTTCACATGACTGATTTGATATCTGGCCGTGAAACGTTGGAAGATATTCAATTTATCGGTGCTGTCGGTGGTTTCTCCAACTCAGATGTACTGGGTTCGGCAAAAGGATGGGCCGGTGCTTTCCTTTACAACGAAAAAGCGAAGAAAGCGCTAACTGATTTCTTTGCCCGTCCAGACACACTTTCGGTCGGTATCTGTAACGGTTGCCAGTTATTCATGGAACTGGAAATGATTAACCCAGAACATGAAATTCATGGTAAAATGCTGCACAATACTTCCGGAAAGCATGAGTCAAACTTTATATCCGTCAAAATACAGGAAAATAACTCTGTTATGCTGTCTACTTTAGCCGGCAGTACATTGGGTGTATGGATTTCACATGGTGAAGGAAAATTCAACCTTCCATATGCGGAAGAACAATACAATATTGTTGCAAAATATGCTTATGAGCAATATCCGCACAACCCTAATGGCTCTGATTATAACACAGCAATGATCTGTGACAAAACTGGACGCCACTTGGCAACCATGCCGCATATTGAGCGCTCCGTTTTCCAATGGCATTGGGCAAACTATCCTAAAGGCCGTCAAGACGAAGTCTCTCCTTGGATAGAGGCATTCGTTAATGCGCGCCAATGGATTGACAACCAAAGCAAATAAAATAAAAAAAAACTCCTTCATCTATGAAGGAGTTTTTTCTTTTTTAAATATCCCGTTTATATCCAGGTTTGTTCATCATCTGGTCAAGAGAATATTTTCCAGAGCCCATGACCATAAAGAAGATCAACAAACAGCATACGACTATAGAAAGCCACAATTCGGAATTCAAATAACTAAACCCGTTGGTGATATTAACAAAAAATACAGCTCCGACCAACACTGGAAATAACAGCAGGGAAGCCAAACGGGTTTGAAAACCTAAAATGAGAAACAGTCCACCGACTAAATGGGTAAAAACCACATAGTGAACAGCACCCCATGATGACAGGTGGAAACTGCTATGCTCAATCATGTGCTGAACAACCTCTCTGTCATTTACGAAACTTACACCTTTGGCAAAAATAACTACCCCAAGTGCAATTCTGAGGTAATCAATCCATTGCGGATGATGTGCATCTCCCCAATGTTCAATTTTGTGTATCAGGTTCATAATATACCTCCTTTTATAGATGGTTATAACATAATAACAGTTGATTGTAGAAAAAGTTGTTGCAAATAGAAGTTTAACAATCAAAATGTTACGAAGGAAACAATGATCATCCCGCTACCGGATTATTCTGATTCACTGAACATCTTTTAAATCACATTGCTACTCAATCAATCAAGCAATCAATCAAGCAAGCAAGCAAGCAATGACCTCACTATTAGGGGAAGAATATCCGGATCACAAAGTCCCAGAACAAGGTGGTCAGCAATCCGGCAACGATACTAAAGCCGATGACCAGATTGACCAGTTTGGTATTTAAATGATATTGCTCGGCAATAATCCCCGAGGTTACTAAGGTTGGCATAGCTGCTTCAAAAATGCTAATCCTTGCAACGGAGCCCTTTACCCCCAGCAATAATGCAAATATACAGACAAGCAAGGGTGCCAAAATCAGTTTATAGGTCATTGCTGTACTAATTTGCGATACTTGCTGTCTCCAGCCATCAAACTTAAGTTGCAGACCAATAGAAAACAGCGCTAAAGGTCCTACCGTGGCAACCAGCTTGTCGAAAAAAGGCTCGGCAACCGAAAGGTCAACAAATTGAGATAGCAGCAATGCGGCTGTACAACCAATTAAAGGTGGAAAGCTAATCAGCTTTCGAAGCATAAACTTCACATCAATTGCCTCACCTTCATGCACATTGGCTTTGAGTGCATTGATAATTCCTGCAGTGGAAAGTAGAATAAATGTGGTCTGATCGCAGATAATCGCGATGGGCAGCTGCGCCTCACCAAAATAAGCGATAATCAACGGGAAACCGATAAAAGAAGTATTGCTGTATCCTGCGGCCAGTTCCAAACTGCTTCGCGAGCGTTGCTTATAATGTTTGCCTTTACAGTATAATTCCATAAACAACCAGCTTCCTGCCCAAACTAAGATCGCGGAAAACACCGGAAACAGGAGCGCAGAAGACCATACGATCTTAGGAATATATTTGAATGAAACCGCCGGCAAGGCAAAATAGAGAATCCAGGTATTGATTCCTTTGTGTGCCTCGGAATGAATTAAATTTGTTCTCCGCAAGAGCATTCCGGCTGCGATACAAAATGCTATCATTATAAAATTAACCATGTTTTCTTACCATTTTATCCGACACAAAAGTGCAATAGAACGCGAGGTAAAAACATGTACAAATACATTATTTTTATGTACATTTAACCATAAATAGATGGGATTGCCATGCGAAAAAAACAGTTTGAACCTTTATTGATCAGTGAATTTATCGAGGACAACTTTCATTTGCCGCCACATGAGCAGAATTATTATGAACTTGTCTATATACGTTCCGGAAAAGGCAGTCATGTCATCAACAAATTTGAACTGGATTATGAGCGTGGGGACATTTTTTTGATCGGCCCAACCGACAGGCACTATTTTAAAATCGTAGAAAAAACACATTTTCTGTTTATTCTATTTACCGACAATTACTTCCTCCAGAATAAACGAAACCAAAAGCTCTATGCCTGGATCATGGAATTAATGAATGATAAAGGGCTAAAAGAGCGCAAATTGGTGATGGATGAGCATTATCGTCTCATGTATTCGCACATTATGGAAGCGGTCCGATTGTATACTGCCACGACAATTAGCCAAAGCTCCGAATGGCTGTTTGACCAGCTTGTCGCAATATTCGGGCTTTATAAAGAGATATCAGAAACACAGCGTTCCCCACAGTATCAAGAGCTTTTCATCGACCGTTCCATTTCTGCTTATATCCATCAGCATATTTTTACGCCCGATTTGCTTCAGGTCAAAACACTTGCACAAAAATTCAACATTGCCCCATCCTACTTTGGTATCTACTTTAAAAAAAACTTTGGGACAAGTTTAAGGGCTTATATCAATACCTATCGCATCGAACTGATCGAAAACAGAATCAAGTCCAAAGACTACACCTTGAAACAAATTGCGGCAGAACTGGGATTTATTGATGAAAGCCACCTCTCCCATTTTTATAAACGTGTGAAAGGTTTTAGTCCACTTAGCTACCGGAAAAGCCTAAATAAATAGCCATTGTTCCCAAACAAATGCTTTTTATGAATTCCATAAACGAGCTGCCTCGATGCACTAATTTCCCTTGGGCGGAATGACACTGTAAAACTTCAGCCCTTCAGCTTCAAATTTCTTATAAAGTACAAGTAATACATCATTTTTGAAAGATGAAGCATTAGCTGCAAAATTTACCCAGCCGGAAACGCTCAGGTATATCATCTCCTCACTTATATCCTGTATACTGATACCACTATCCCTATCCTTGATAAAATGCACACTGCTTTCCATCGCTTCCTTGATCCATTGTCTAGCTTGTTCCAAATCTGCTTTCCGGTCAACGTGGAGAACAAAACTCGTCTTGCTGTATTCCTGAGATAATGTCCAATTAACGACTCTGCCCGAAAGCAAATCACCATTGGGGATAATTACATCGGCACCATCGCCAGTTTTTAAGACGCTAGCACGTATCCCTATCTCCTTGACACGCCCCTTTTTGTCAGCTAATTCTATTTGATCCCCCACACGAAATGGTTTATCAAAAACGAGGATAATTCCAGAAACAAAATTATTGATGATATTCTGCATTCCCAGACCGATACCGACACTGAGCGCACCGATGACAACGGTCAGTTTATCCAAACTCATGCCCAAAGCAGAGATCGCCATAAAAAAACCGATCAAAATAATACCTAAACGAAATAGAGGGAACAACGTCATCTTTTGATTATACGCCTGATTGAGCTGTCCGTCTTCACCACCTAGAACAATCAGACTGATATTTTTTTGGAACCAATTGGCTACTAAAAACACCAGAACTGCCACAACAAGGTTGCCTAAGGTAAATGATATATTGCCTATACTTCGGATTTTACCAAAAAATGTTTCGCTTAGAACCAGCAAGGTTTCGATAAACTGTAGATTATTGGCCAATACGATGATCGCCAAAAGCACACAGACAATCCGAAGAATCTCGGTAATAATTGCCAAGGTACGCTGTTCATTGAAGCGCATCCAAAATCCAGAAGTCAATCGGTCTTTTTTAAACTGATTACGGACATCAGCCTTAATCATATCCGAAAAGTACTGCAACGTAAAAGATTGAACCAAACCTACTGCACAGGCGATGCTGAAACTTCGTGAATGCTCAACATGGCCGATTACATTCAAGGTAATTGCGGTGATATTGAGGATAGCGAAAACGACATAAATAAAATTGCTGATATAGCCCGGACTGTCCGCATTTTTGATTCGTCGTTTGGTGTAGCTGACAAGTCCCAGTGCGATCAGATTAAAGGCAATACAAACAATCCTTAAAAAGAGGTCATCGCTTACGATCATATTGACAAATACGTCCAGCAGATAGAATACAATGAGGATAACGGCAATTTTACGCTGTAATCCGCTCATGCGATGCCGCAACAAGAACATAAAGATCAGCATAATAACCAGCTGCGAGGCCTGAAGAATGAAACTTGGCGTAAAGAAGTTGACAAATGGCAACAGTGTCAAGAAAAAAATAACTGTTTTTCCAATGATTCCATCGATAGTAAGCCTATTTTCGGCGCCATTTTGTTTCAGAATGTATGAAACCCGTACAATCCAGTAGCAATAACCCAGTCCAAGTACGATCAGTAGGATACGGCTCGCCCAATCCGTACGATTCACATATTTGTCGATCGATTTATTGTTGCTATAATTGCTGCGTATATTATTTAAAATAACGTCTTTTGAAATCGCTGTTGTATTCGCTTTCCAGATCGAACTTTTGCTGGACGTAGAATCAACCTTTTTACTTCCGTTTTTAACTTCATGTACTGCCTCCAGCCGAACCAGATGGCGCTGGTTTTTCACAATAAGTTCATCTATTGTCCGATTGATAACCTCCAGCGAATCCATCTTTGCAGATAGCTTCAGCTGCGCGTTATCAAGGTATTGATGTGCCCTGCCATGATTATTGGCATTGATGTCATAGCGGCTGACCAAATTTCTGATCTGATCTTGGGTAGCGCTAAGGCTGTTCGAATAATTACTGATACTGCCTTTAATAGATTTCAGCTGTCTAATTTCTTCATGAATACTATTTTTAATGGCAGCGATGCTGTCTTTGGCCGACGCCATGTTCGTCGCTGTGTACGTATTAGATTTTTCATTCAACTGCGCAACAAACTCAGCCATAGAAGCTGTACGAATATTAGACAGAAAATTCAGATTAACTTTCTTCAGATCATTCCGTAAGGAGTCATTACCAACTCGAGTAGAATCCGTAGCTGACCTCCTATTGAAGCTGCCATGTGCTGCCGTGCGATCGCTGGTCAGATTCCGTTTAACCTGAACGGAATCCTGTGCAAATCCATGTAGCTGAAAAGTCAGGAGACTTAAGACAAAAATAAAACGCGTAACAATGCCCAATTTCATACTTCTATTTTTTGATTTCCTTTCCCAGCAATGTACAAACTGATTGGATGGAAAAAACATACTGCAAAGGAAGAACCAAAGCTATTTTTTCGACAAAAATAAGTTATCTGACGCTAAAATCGAATAGCATCCGCCAGTTTAAGTTCTTCTAACCTTTTTATTTTATCATCACGATAAAATAAGTTCATTGTTTCAAAAGGAATCAATTTTAAATCCTTATTGACGATATGAACACAGGACTTCTTTACCGCCCTAACATCAAAATCATACGCATCCATAAAATTCATAATGATAATGCGAAATAGATTATCATAATCAAGATCCGGAGCGCACACTTCCGGTAGACAGCAAAGCAGCTGGTTTACCTTTGGCTTCACTTTATCAACAGAAATCCCGGTACTAAAAATATCCAGCAATTGCATCTGAACGCCTTTATCCTGCTCATAGACAATGGTATTTCGAGATTGGTTATTTAGTAGAATTGCAGGGTCAATATGTCGGGTTAATGGAATTCGCTCATCTCCGATCTTCAATATGTATCCCATAGCTAAGGCGTCAGGATTACAGGGCACCGGAATAATATCATGGGGATCCAGCAGCGGATATTGGTTCAGAATTTCCTGACGCACCTCGGTCAGTGTCATTTTATGCTGCTGGGCATCGGACGCATTTCGCCCGGCAATTTCCACTGGCTGAAAGGTTACTCCCCGTACACATCGCTGTTGTAGGGCGTAATCCAATATTTCCCCTATTTCATCATCATTGGTTCCTTTTTCTAAGACCACGACCAATGTTGTACTTAAATTGAGGGCATTTAATTTGTCAATTGCCTTTTTTCGGACATCAGTGAGATCTTTACCCCGAAACTTTTCCAGCACAGATGGGCGGAAGGAATCAAACTGGAGATAGATTTCAAATTCGGGAGCATAGGTGGCGAGTTGCTCAGCAAAACCGGGATCATTGGCAATTCTGATACCATTCGTATTGAGCATCAGATGCTTGATGGGTTTCGTTTTTGCGATATCTAAAATCTTAAAAAAATCAGGGTGAATGGTTGGTTCCCCGCCGCTGATCTGCACAACATCTGGTTCGCCTTCGCTTGCTACGATTTTATCCAGCATACGCTCAATTTCTTCCAGCGATCGATGCCGTCCATAATGGGGCGACGACATCGCGTAACAGGTGGGACAAGTCAAATTGCAGCGATCGGTCACCTCAACAATCGACAGACAGCTATGCTGCTCGTGATCGACGCATAGGCCACAATCGTAAGGACAGCCATAATGTACTTCATTGTCAAATTTCAAAGGTGTTTCCGAGGCTTTATTATAGTTCCGGATGTTCTTATAATAGTCAACGTCAGTCGCTATCAGTGTTTTGAAAAAACCGTGATCAGGACAGTTTTTGGTCATAAATACCTGTTCGTCCTCGATAATAATCTTGGCACCAACTCGCGAAAGGCATGTTGGACATAGGCTGATGGTATAATCGTAGTATGTATAGTTTCTAACTGGCATCGTTCTGAATTCTAGTTCATAAAGGTAAGTCCACAAGCGAGTCCCCCTGCCAACATCGCACCAATCCCAGCCAACAGGACTTTAAGCCAGGGGTTGACATTGAATTTTGATTCTTTATTGCCAGCCTTGATAATCGAACCGATAATAATAACCAAGAGTGCAATTCCGATAACAATAGCACCTATAGTAAGCAGAAAAAGTCCCAGCATTGCGGTACTTTCTGACCCAAATGATCCTTCTAGCAAATACATCATCTCTATTTTTTGTCTAAACGTTCATTTTTCAATAAATAAATATAATAAATTATCACTACGATGCAGGTAATTTGTATGGTACTTAGCCCCAAAAGTATAATTGCCCGTGGCTTAATAAAGTCCAACAGGAAACGAAAACTAAAATAACTAAGCATAAAGAGCTGGAATAACACACCATTTCGATACTTGAATTGTCGCTTAACCAGCTGAAGAACTACAAACAAAAGCACTAAAAAAGCGATTTCATACAGCGCGACCGGATGCCTTTTATATTCATCCCCCAGATACATTCCCCATGGGGAGGCCGTTGGTAAACCATAGGTCTGCTCAAAAATGCCGGTGTAAAAGCACCCTATCCTGCCAATGGCAATTGCGGTAATTAACGGAAAGACCATCCTGTCGCCGGTACTCTCTTTTTTACCCATCATCTTTTTCATCCATTCCACGGCAACCAAACCTCCGGCCAGCCCCCCAATAATCGTATTATTCACCCATATATAAGCCCATCTATTTGTCGCGCTGAGCAATTCAGCCGGGCGCTCAAGGGAACCGATGACATGCGAGCCTATTAAAGCGCCCAGGCCCGCCGCAATAACAATAAGAAGTGAATTGGTATGCCCTAAACTTTCCTGATCCTTCCATTTGAGCAACTGATAATAACGCATACCAATAAACATTCCCAATCCTTCCATAAAAGGATGTAAAAGAAATGTTTTTCCAAACAAATCTATCGTAACCGGAAATTCAATCGCCATTAACATAAACAAGTATACGAAAGACGATCAAGAAAAAGACAAACAAAAGTGTCTGCGCATAGGACAAAACGATTAAAACAAAAAGCCAATCTGAGAAACAGACTGGCTTTTACATCAATATTTTAAAACGGAGGTTAAAGCTGATTGCTATACACAAAGCGTATTTCTTCTCTTAAGTTATAACGCGATGCCATCACTTCTCCATAAGCGCCGGCAGAACGGATTGCAATCAAATCTCCACGTTTTGAAATCGGAAGCGGTACTTCCTTTCCAAAACAGTCTGACGATTCACAAATCGGCCCGACAACATCATAGTTCACGGACTCAGCTGGTTCCGCCACGCTGATATTCTCAATTTTATGATAAGCTTGATATAGCGCAGGACGCATTAATTCGGTCATTCCCGCATCCAATACCAAAAAGTTTTTCTTTACACCATTTTTGACATACAATACACGGCTAACCAAACTTCCACATTGTGCGACTAAAGCCCTTCCCAGTTCAAAATGTACTTCCTGCTGCGGAGTGCGCTCCAGGAAGCGGTCGAATATATCAAAATAGGCTTCAAAATCTGGAATGTTATTTCCATCAGGATTTTTGTAATCAATCCCTAGTCCACCACCAACATTGAGTACACGAATCTGAGTACCGTGTTCTTCAAACCAATTTTTCCATTCATTGACTTTCACACATAGACTTTTGAATACAGTCATATCGGTGATTTGAGAACCTACGTGGAAATGAAGGCCGACCAACTCAATAAATTCACATTTCTTAAGCACAGCGGCACATTTCTCCAAGTCAGCATTTGGAACACCAAACTTATTTTCATCCAGTCCTGTTGTAATGTAATGATGGGTATGCGCATCCACATTTGGGTTGATCCGCAACGCTACATTTGCTTTTACGCCTTTCTTTGAGGCTAGCTCATTGATAACCTCAAGCTCCTGAATGGATTCAACATTAAACGCAAAGATATTTTGATCGAGCGCATAATTGATTTCCTTATCGGATTTACCAACTCCAGCAAAAGTGACTTTCCTGGAATCAAAGCCACATTCAATGGCTTTCTTTACCTCATTGCCACTCACACAATCCGCACCAAAGCCGACCGCTTGAATCGCCTTCAATAACGCGTCATTAAAATTGGCCTTTAATGCATAGTGAACATGAAATCCTCGTTTGTGCGAAGCAGCATGCGCAGCCTCCAAGGTCTTGTTTAACACATTCAGATCATAATAATAAAACGGCGTTTCTTTCTCTGCAAATTTCGCCGCGATACCTGTATTTATCATATAAAAACCTACTTCTTAAAATAAACGATTGTGCAATGAACGTAATGCCTCAGTCTTATGGTCTGAATTTAATAAAATGGATACATTGAAATCCGAACCACCATAAGATATCATACGTACTGGCAAATGTTTTACAGCATCGAGTACACGTGCTGCGTAACCGTGGCTATTCAATCCGAAATCGCCGACAACACAGACAATGGTCTGATCACCATCGACAGTTACTGAACCAAAGTCCTCAACTTCCTTGATAATATCCGCCAAATTTGTGGTATCATCAATCGTCAGGGACACTGCGACCTCCGAGGTGGTGATCATATCAATTGGTGTTTTATAGCGCTCGAAAATTTCAAAAACACGACGTAAGAAACCATAAGCCAGCAACATTCTTGATGAATGGATATGGATTGCCGTAATTCCGTCTTTCGCTGCTATCGCACGAATACAACCTTTTTGCGCGCCGTCTTTACTGATCAATGTTCCTTTTGCATTTGGTTCCATCGTATTCAACAATCTTACCGGAACATTATATTTTTGCGCAGGGAATACCGATTGCGGATGTAAAATTTTAGCTCCAAAATAGGCTAACTCCGCAGCCTCATCAAAACTTAGGTGAGCGATCGGCGTCGTTCCTTTGACAACACGCGGATCATTATTGTGCATACCATCGATATCCGTCCAGATCTGAACTTCCTCGGCACGAATTGATGCGCCGATCAATGAAGCTGTATAATCTGAGCCACCACGGCGCAAATTATCAATTTCGCCAAATGAGTTTCTACAAATAAAACCTTGTGTGATAAATAAGGTGTTTTCCGGACTTTGCGCCAGGATGTTGCTAAGCTTTTCACCGATATACTCTACCATAGGCTCGTTGTCCTCGTCGATTTTCATAAAATCCAAAGCTGGCAGCAACACGGATTTAACGCCGATTTCATTCAAGTAGAAATGCCATAAAGCAGTAGACATCAACTCACCTTGCGCCAAGATCACTTTCTCTTCGATCGATGTAAACAATTCGTTAGCCAAGGCGGAAATTAGGTTAAAATGGTAATCGATCAATTCTTTACCATTTTTATACCCTTGTTCAGTGCTAAAAAGTTCTTTGATAAGATCCTCGTACTTATCCTTATGCTTCTTGACCAAATCTTTAGCTTCGTCCTTCTTACCTGCTGTGTAAGCCTGACCTATTTCTACCAAAGCATTTGTCGTTCCAGCAACTGCGGACAACACGACGATCTGACGTTCAGCAGGGTTTACTATATCCAACAACCCTTTGATACGTGCTGCACTTCCCACGGAAGTACCACCAAATTTTAAAACTTTCATACTGAAGTTACAATTATTAAATTACTGTGTGCCAATATAGGCAATTCATGAATTTATATTAAAAAAAATGCGGCACAAAATCATGAAAGTTTTGTGCCGCATATCTTTGTGTTATGCGGAAGAATTAATTCTTCAAGTTTTCGATCAATAGACCGGCCAATTCTTCGCCGATTCTTTCTTGTGCTTCATTGGTTGCTGCTCCAATATGGGGCGTTAATGAAATTTTAGGATGTTTCAAGATCTCCTCACGTGGTGTTGGTTCATTATCGAATACATCCAACCCAGCAAATGCAACTTTACCGGAATCCAATGCTTTCACCAATTCTAATTCATCGATAACGCCACCTCTGGAAGCATTTACTAAGCCTACACCGTCTTTTAACAAAGGAAACTCAGCAGCACCGATAGCAGGTTTATCCAAAAATGGAACGTGTAAAGAGATAAAATCAGAAACTTTCAACAAGTTTTCCATTTCCACTTGTCGAATAGGCACATCAACTTGAATACCGCCAGAAAGCGCTATTGTCAACGCTTTAGGCCCTTCAAATAGATCTGTATAAACGACATCCATACCTAAACCAATGGCGATTTTTGCTACTTCACGGCCGATACGACCAAAACCAACAATACCGATGGTTTTTCCACGAAGCTCTGTTCCGGCTCCATAAGCTTTTTTCAGCGCGCCAAATTTAGTATTGCCTTCAACAGGCATTTTTCTATTAGAATCGTATAAGAAACGTACACCGTTCAACAAATGGGCAAAAACCAATTCAGCAACAGATAAAGAAGATGCCGCCGGTGTATTGACGACAGCAATACCTTTTGAACGCGCATATTCTACGTCAATATTATCCATGCCTACTCCACCACGGCCGATAACTTTCAAGTTAGGGCAGCCATCGATCAATGCCTGACGTACTTTTGTCGCACTACGTACAGTGATTGCATCATAAGCAAGCAGCTTCTCAGCAAGCTCTTCCTGTGGAATATGGTTTGTATCTACACTATGACCTGCATCCTCCAACATCTTTTTTCCTAGTGGATCGATGCCGTCATTCGCTAATATTTTCATCTTTATAATTCGTTTTTAAAGGTAAACAGCCCCTTTCAGCTGATCAGAAGGTCTGAGCAAGCGAAAATAACGATACCTCAATAATTCTTAATCTAACTAATTATTTATCCGTCAGCGCATGAATTTTAAAAACATTCATGCTGCCTTAGGCAGTATGTGTATCCTCAAATTCTTTCATTGCATCAATCAATGCATTCACGCTGCTTAATGGTAAAGCATTGTAAATTGAAGCTCTAAATCCACCTACAGAACGGTGTCCTTTGATACCAATCAGATTGCGTTCTTTCGCCAAAGCCAAAAATTCAGCTTCCAACTCTGGCGTATCCATCACAAAAGTAACATTCATGCGGGAACGGTCTTCTACAGCAGCAGTACCTTTGAACAATGGATTGCGATCGATCTCATCGTATAAAGCACGTGCTTTGATGATATTCTCTTGCTCCAATACGGCAACACCGCCTTTTGCTTTTAACCAGCGAAGATTTAACATCGAGACGAAGATCGAATATACAGGTGGCGTATTGTACATTGAACCACCATTGATATGCAACTGGTAATCTAACATCGATGGAAGCACACGGCCTGATTTACCAAGGATATCATCTTTCACGATAACTAAGGTAACACCTGCAGGTCCCATATTTTTCTGTGCTCCCGCATAGATCAAATCATAATCTGCTACATTGATCTCACGTGAAAAGATATCCGAAGACATATCAACAACAACTGGCAATGCTGTCTCAGGTTTTTCAAAGACTTCAGTTCCATAAATGGTATTGTTGGCTGTGTAATGGAAATATGCTGCATCCGAAGGAATAGCATATCCTTTCGGTATATAGGAATAGTTTTTATCAATCGACGAAGCTACAACATCTACTGTACCGAATTTTTTAGCTTCTTTTAAAGCTTTTGTCGCCCAGACACCAGTATCCAAATAAGCAGCTTTACCACCTTCGGGCAATAGATTCAAAGGCGCCATTGCAAATTGCAGACTGGCTCCGCCCTGAAGGAAAAGAATCGAATATCCCTGAGGCACTGCCAATAATTCTCTTACTAATTGTGTCGCTTCGTCTATCACTGCTTCAAACTCTTTGGAACGGTGAGAGATCTCTAAAATTGATAAACCTGTGTTGTTAAAATCAATTACAGCTTCTGAGGCTTGTTGAAATACTTCCTTTGGCAGAATACATGGACCTGCTCCAAAATTATGTTTCATTGATGTTATAGTTTGTTTGATTGCCTTTTTTTACCCTAGCTCAGCAATCTGTTGTTTTAAAAACCAAAGGTAAAATAAAATTATATATTTTTCAACTAATCTCTTTTTTTATTAAAAATTTACAAAATTCTAAATGATTTCAATAAAAAGATCGCACAACAATTCCCTAATTTAATGCAAAAAACATCAGATAAGCAAAACCTTCCAAGCCATATCTACCTGATTATCTTGCAAATACTCCTTCGCTTTAAGTTGAAGGTGGGTATTACGGGAGGATTGATCGCCGATAAAAGCATTTAACAATTCGTAAATTTCGGGAAGCCCGGTGATGTCGTCCACTTCCTGCGGCGTAGGTAAACGATCGGCCTGAGCTAATTTAATTTTATCGTTCTCTGTAAAAATACGCGATTCCCTTATAAAAGGTGGCAACTGATTGTAGTCCATAAAAAAGCAGAAATTTGACTAAAATTCTTATATTTTTTCAATAATCCGGTCCGCAAATTCACTGGTCTTAACCAGGGTAGCATCTTCCATCAAATTGTAAAAGTCTACAGTTACGGTCTTGGCAATGATGGTCTCCCCCAAGGCCTTAACAATTGCTTCCGCGGCTTCCGTCCATCCCAGATATTCCAACAGCATGACACCGCTCAGAATAACAGAGGAAGGATTCATGGTATCGGTATTCGCAAAGCGTGGCGCAGTTCCATGTGTCGCTTCAAAAACAGCGTGACCTGTTTTAAAATTGATATTGGCGCCCGGTGCGATCCCAATTCCGCCAACCATTGCGGCCAGTGCATCGGAAATATAATCACCGTTCAGATTTAGCGTTGCTACAACAGAAAAATCCCGTGGATTGAGCAGGATCTGCTGTAAAAAATTATCTGCAATAATATCTTTAATTAAAATTTTTCCGGATCCCAGCGCATCTTTCTGCTCCTGATTGGCAGCCTCCTCACCTTTTTCAGCTTTCGTCCGCTCCCATTGCCCCCAGGTATATGTTTTGTCTGCAAATTCGGTTTCAGCCACCTCATAGCCCCAAATCTTAAAAGCACCTTCGGTAAATTTCATGATATTTCCTTTGTGAACAATCGTCACGGAAGGTAAACTATGATGAATAGCGTGTTCTATCGCTGCACGGACTAATCTTTTCGACCCTTCCTCAGAAACCAGCTTGACACCGACACCCGTCGTAGCCGAGAAATCGTAATCAATATCAAGCTCATCATGCAAGAAATCCTGGAGCCTGTTCGCTTCGGCTGTCCCGGCCTGAAATTCTATTCCTGCATAAATATCCTCCGTATTTTCGCGAAAAATGACCATGTCAACATATTCCGGATGTTTAACGGGAGAAGGCACTCCTGTAAACCATTTTGTAGGACGCTGACAAACATAGAGATCCAAATCCTTGCGCAATGCAACATTCAACGAGCGTATCCCGCCTCCAACAGGTGTTGTTAACGGCCCTTTGATACCCACCAGATATTCTTTTAGGACATCAAGCGTCGCCTTTGGCAACCACTCTCCCGTTTCATTAAAAGCTTTTTCGCCCGCTAAAACCTCTTTCCATAGTATTTTACGCTGTCCATTATAGGCTTTTTCCACCGCTTTATCAAAAACACGCACGGCGGCATGCCAAAGATCAGGACCAATACCGTCACCGATGATAAAAGGAATTGTTGGAAAATTCGGAACCTGCAATGTTCCTTCACTTGACATTGTAATCTTATTCGACATAATCTGCGATTTTAATGGAAGGTATACCTATCCTTTATTAAACATATTTCCGATTTCTTTGCTAATTTTTCTAAAGATTGGAGCAGCTTCCACATCTTCATATTCGTCGATATGTGCATTTTCCACTCTACTAGGAAACACTAAAACAAGATTTTCGTTTGCATAGATACGATCTAATTTTTTTGCTACGCCATCTAGGGAGTCACGGTAAGACACCTCCCCATTTCTAGCCGATACGAAAATAAACATTGCCTCCTCCTCTTTAAACGCTTTAAGGCCCTGCAAATTGTCCCAAGCATCATAATGTTCAAAGGTGACGGGAACAGAATTTTTCAATTCGACAAGATGTGCTTCAATGGCAGTGGCGGATCGTGCATCGACAACGAAAGTGATCGAGAGGGATAATTCCTGAGCAAGCTTAACCACCTTTTCCAGCCAATACTCGAACCCAAATTCGGCCTCACACATCGGTGGTGCAAAAACAACGATGGATTTATTCGAAATAAAAGGCTTTTTAAAATGACATAACATTACATTTGCGGAAGTTCGATTTAAAATACTTTCTGTTTTCTCTCCCACAAATTTATCCATAAAATTAGCGGCGCTAGGCCAGCCCAAAACGATACAGTTGGCAGAAACCTCTTTTGCCGACCGCGCAACACCGCTTGCTATATTTAAATCTATTGTCGCACTGATGTTCACATTTGTTTCGCTGCCGGAAGCATAACGAACCATATTATCCAGATTCTTCCGTGCTTTTGACATGTTTAACTCGGCCTGTTCATTGTCTTTTACAACGGAAACAATATTGACGGGATAGGAACACTTTTTGCTTTTAATATAGGTGGAAAAGTCCAAAATCGGCTCCATATTATCCATATTAGCGATAGAGATCAAGATGTTTTCATCTTTTTCCTTCACCACATCAGTATGCTCCTCATCCTGTTCACCATCCATCACCACTTTACGTGAGGCATTTCCCGTAACCACTGTAGCGACAATGCAGGTCACCAAAATCAACAGAATCGTCCCATTGAGTACGTTCTCATCAATAATACCGTTCTTATGCCCCACCATGATAACAGCCAAGGTTGCCGCGGCATGCGCACTGCTCAAACCAAATATCAGATTGCGCTGACCACGACTATATTTAAAAACGAGCTGCGTCAACCAAGCCGCCACATATTTTCCGACGATAGCCACAACGGTCAATGTTCCGGCAATAATGAGTGCCTGAGGCCCCTTCAAGATCACGCTCACATCGACAATCATCCCCACCGATATCAAAAAGAAAGGAATAAAAATTGCATTGCCGATAAACTCGATCCGGTTCATCAAAGCCGAAGAATGCGGAATCAGTTTGTTGAGCGCCAATCCAGCTACGAAAGCGCCAATGATCGGCTCAAGACCGGCAATTTCCGCTAAAAAAGCGGCAAAAAAGACAACAGAAAGAACGAAAATATAGTTTGATGTCTTCTCACTCCCCAAACGCTCAAAAAACCATTTTGCGATTCTTGGGATAACACCAAACATGATAAACAGAAAAATAGCAAAGGAAATCGTCAGGGTAATCCAAAATTCATTGCCAATATTTCCTTGGGAAACGCCCGTAATCACAGCAAGTATAATCAGTACTGCCGTATCTGTTAGGATTGTTCCGCCTATCGTAATCGCGACAGCCTCCATTTTAGAAATACCATAGCTATTCACAATGGGATAAGAAACCAACGTATGGGTCGCAAACATGCTTGATATCAATAAACTTGGCAAAATACCGTAGCCCAGTAAAAAATGACAAACGGGATAACCAATGCTGATGGGTACAATGAATGTTAAGAAACCAAAGAGTAAGCTTTTATTTTTGGTCTTTTTAAACTCATTCATATCCAATTCCAAACCAGCGATAAACATGATATAAAGCAGGCCTATTGTTGAAAATAGTGTTATCGCCGAGTTCTTTTCCAGCCAGTTAAGTCCATGAGGTCCAATGATAACACCTGATATAATTAACCCGATAATTCCGGGGACTTTGATTGGCCGCAGTACAATCGGTGACAACAAGATAATGAAAAGTACCAGCGAAAATATAAGTACAGGATTTTGTAAAGGTGCTTCGAAAGCGTGGGAAATATGCTCAAAAGTTTTATTCATAAGTGCTTGTATACTAGCCGTAAAATATAAATACTTATTTTTCTCTACAGCTCGAAAAATAGTTAACAGCACTAAAAATACGATTTTTCTAAGTAAAGCAATACTTAAATATACTGCTACTTGAAAGAAATTGCTTTTATCGGACTAATCTTGGTGATTAACATCGATGGAACAAACAAAGAGATCATTCCGATAAACACGACAGCCATATTAACGAAAACCACATCAGACCATTGCAGTTGAACGGCCACATAGGAGATATAATAGGTCTTCTCATCTAATTTAAAGAAATGGGTAAAATCCTGGAAAAAGTAAAAACTTAATCCTATCAGATTACCGATTAACAATCCGAGACCGATGAGGTATAGAGCACTGTACATGAAGACACGGCGAATTCCGGCATTGCGATAACCTAATGCTTTTAAGATCCCAATCATTGAAGTCCGCTCAAGAATGGTGATCAGCAAGGCGGAGATCATATTGATAATAGCCACCACTGTCATCAGTATGAAGATGATTTTTGTGTTCATATCCAGCAATTCCAGCCATTGAAAAATATCAGGGACCTGATCCTTTATGTTGATTGCCTGCATATCAATAGGCAATAGATCTTCAACTTTGTTTGTTGTTTGTTCGAGCTGACTAAAATCCTTGATACGAATTTCATAGCCACCCACTTCATGATCATCGAGGTTGCTCAGTTTGCGGATAACATTGAGCGATCCGATAACATAAACCTTATCGAGCTCTTCAGAACCCGTATTAAAAATGCCCTTAATGACAAATTTTCGTTTACGTATGGGATCCTGCACGAAATACATAATAAAATCGTCGCCGACTTTCAAGAGCAGTCGGTCTGCAAGATATTTAGACACCAAAATCTGATTATCGGCATTATCCGATTTAAAGTCGATCATATTGCCTTCCAACAACATATGCTGAAGTGGATCTTGATTATACAATGAATCAATACCTTTAAGGACTACTCCTTCAACTTCATCGTTCACGTTAATGATCCCGGCTTTAGTGGCGAATGAACTGATTGAATTGACTTGGGGAATCGCCAATATTGATTTTCGGAGCTCTGGCGTAAGTGCTATGGGTGAATTTTCGTGAGACTTATTCAGGTCATAACGCAAGACCAATACATCGGCAAAAAAACTCCTTTGTTTGCTGATAATCTCTCCCTTAAATCCACGCAATACCGCAATAGATATGATAATCGCTGCAATAGCAAGAGCAATTGCACCAATAGTCACCCGAACGATCAATTTTGAGAACGTTCGTTTTCCAGAAAATGCGATCCGATGTGCTAAAAAATAAGGAAAATTCAAGCTTTCAATATATTTATGTAACTTCGCAAAGTTATAAAAATTTGTTATTTACAAAACTGAAATAGCAAATAATTAGGCGTTTTTGAAGTGGCTATTCAATGTGGAGGCCCGATGCTGGTTTTAAGAGTTTTATAAAAATTACAAGTATTATGCGTATTATTTTCATGGGTACCCCCGATTTTGCTGTAGCTTCACTTGAGGCGCTTATCCAGTCAGGTGAACAGGTTGTTGCTGTTGTTACCGTACCGGACAAACCCGCAGGACGTGGACAAAAAATACATGAATCGGCTGTAAAAATATTTGCAGCACAGCATAACATCCCAGTTCTACAACCAGTAAAACTTCGCGATGAAGCATTTTTAACCGAACTCAAGAGTTTCCAGGCAGACCTTCAAGTTGTGGTGGCCTTCCGCATGCTACCTGAAATGGTCTGGAACATGCCTAAATTTGGAACAATCAATGTCCATGCTTCACTTCTGCCACAGTATCGGGGTGCAGCGCCAATCAATCATGCGATCATCAATGGAGAGAAAGAATCGGGGGTAACGACATTTTTGCTACAACACGAAATTGATACGGGAAATATCTTATTGTCGAAAAAAGTTGCCATCAAGGAAACCGACAATGCGGGTGATCTTCACGACAAGCTCATGGTCGCAGGGGCTGAAACTCTTCTTCAGACCATTGAGCAATTAAAAGCAGGAACCTTGCAGCCTAAACCACAGGATGACCTTATTGCTGCAGCCTCGCTCAAACATGCGCCAAAAATTTTCAAGGAAGACTGTAAAATAAACTGGGATCAGCCCACTGCGCAAATCTATAACTTCATTCGAGGTTTAAGCCCTTATCCAGCGGCATTTACGCTCTTAAACGATAAGGTATTAAAAATCTATCGCACAGAAAAAGAACTTGTCAATATACCGACAATACCGGGAACCATAGAAACAGACAAGAAAAGTTTCTTAAAAATTGCGGCGCAAGACGGCTATATTATCATTTATGACCTTCAGTTAGAAGGCAAGAAAAAAATGAACGTAGTGGATTTTTTAAAAGGCTATCGCTTTTAGCCTTTTTCATCCCCCCCATCATAATATTGCAGCAGGTCACCGGGCTGACAGTCCAGTGCTTTACATATCGCTTCAAGCGTATCTAATCGCAATGCCTTCGCCTTTTGATTCTTAATGATTGAAAGATTGGAAAGGGTAATTCCGACGCTGTCACTCAATTGATTAAGCGACATCTTTTTCTCTTTCATTATTTTATCCAAGTGAATTAAGATTGGCATAATATAATTTTTATTCTTTTAAATTTATTAATGTCACTAGTAAAACAAAACACACATCTTTTTGTTTTATCATAAAATTATCATTTTAAAATAAATTTGAGGAATGCGTACTGCACAATAAATCAGCTACCGTGGAGTTAAATTGTCAAGAATCAGAAAAAAATTTAAACCCTTTAGCTCTTTAGCAGTCAAACAGTTGAATATTATAAGCGATAAATTGAAAGAAAAAAAACATTAAAATGGAATAGTTTTTGATAGTAAAAAATTGAAACTCATAAAAGCCTAACTCATTAGATATGAGTGGTTAGATAATCAATTTTCCATTAATAATTCAAAAATTTTTCGTATTTTCGCAAACATTTCTTAGAGAGGAGAATTAATAAAAATTAATGAGACAGCTCAAAATTACACAATCTATCACCAATCGTGAGTCACAGTCTTTGGACAAATACTTACACGAAATTGGTAAAGTAGACTTAATTACAGCAGAAGAAGAAGTAGAATTAGCACAGCGCATCCGTGAAGGCGATCAAGTTGCCTTGGAAAAATTGACTAAAACCAACCTTCGTTTCGTAGTATCAGTAGCAAAACAATATCAAAATCAAGGTTTGACCCTAGGTGATTTAATCAATGAAGGTAACCTCGGCTTAATTAAAGCAGCTAAACGTTTTGACGAAACAAAGGGTTTTAAATTTATTTCTTATGCCGTTTGGTGGATTCGCCAATCTATTCTTCAAGCAATTGCTGAACAATCACGTATCGTGCGTCTGCCATTGAACCAAGTTGGTTCATTGAGCAAAATCAGTAAAGCTTTCTCAAAACTAGAACAGGAATACGAACGGGAACCATCTCCAGAAGAATTGGCGGATATTCTAGAAACTACCGTAGATAAAGTTTCAGATACCCTAAGTAACTCTGGTCGTCACGTATCCATGGACGCTCCTTTTGTTCAAGGTGAAGAAAACACACTTTTGGACGTATTGGAGAACCATGATCCCGATACAGACAGTTCTTTGATTGATGAATCTCTATCAGAAGAAATCAAACGATCATTGGCAACATTAACAGAAAGAGAACGTGAAATTATTGTTCTTTTCTTTGGCTTAGGTTCCAATCACCAATTGTCGTTAGAGGAAATCGGAGAGAAATTCAATTTGACACGTGAGCGTGTTCGTCAGATCAAGGACAAAGCTCTTCAACGTTTGAGACACACTTCAAGAAGCAAAATCTTAAAATCCTATTTGGGTTAAAAAGAGATACTTATTAAAATTTTTGGCAATCCCAATCAGAAATGATTGGGATTTTTTTTTATCCTTCCTATTTGGTATCCTTGGAATCTGGCATTAAAATAAATTCAAAAAGTCGCTCTTTTTTCAAATATTTCCCCGCAGCATCCTGCACAGACTTCGATGTTACCTTCTTCAGATTATCAACCCTCCTCGTATACCGGCTAAGATCAAGATCGTTCTGATAGGAACTTGATATATAATTGAGCCAATAACCGTTTTCACGAAGATTCAGTTCATTTTGTCTTTGCTGTTCAGCTAAAAATTTCTCGACATCTCCTTTTTCAGGCCCCTGTTCCTGAATCTTTTTCACTTCATCCAATGCCGAGACAATCAGTGCATCAGCCTTATCAACAGCCGATCCAAAACCTATGGAGAAAGCATAACGCGCTTTTGGCAGCTTACTAAAACTTGCCCGAGCGCCCACTCCATAAACACCACCTTCTTTTTCACGGAGTCTTTCAAGCAATTTGATCGTCAAAACACTCTCCAAGGCTTCCATATTAACATTTTCCGTTTCACTATAGGTATAGTCCCCATAGTAGGCCAATTGCGTACTTGCCTTTTCTTCTTTTCCCTTATGAACAACCACGCGCTCTCCCTTACTCGGCTCCAGAATATTTAAATCCTTATAACTTTCCCCTCTTTTAAGGGCCGGCAATGAGGCAAGATAGGTTTCTAAATAAGGCTTGATCTGATTCTCGTCAAATGACCCCACAATTGTAAACACAAAATCCGAAGCATCCGCAAATCGTTCCTTGTAAATGGTTAAAGCACGCTCCCGATCGATTTTACTGATTGTTTCCACGGTCGGATTTTGCCTGCGTACATTATTGCCATAAAGTACTTCTTTCACTTTATCGGAAAATACGTTATTTGGATTACTTAGCCTATTCTCCAAAGATCCTTTTGCCCGAGTCATTGTACTTTGGAAAATATCCTGATCGAGACGGGGCTCCGTAAAATAACCATAGATCAACTCAAACGCATTCTTTAGACCTTCTTTGTCCGTACTGCCTGAAATACCTTCGTAGCGTTCAGAGATATAAGGTGAGATAGAAACATCTTTTCCTGCCAGATACTTCGTAAGCTCCACATTGTTCATTTGCCCAACGCCGCTTGCATCAATCAAAGATGATGCATTGGAAGCCGAGAAATAGTCGGCATCACTATAGAGCGATGTTCCTCCCGGACTATAGGCCATGATCTGGATCTCGTCATTTTTAAAATCTGTCGGTTTCAAGATCACTTTAACACCATTACTCAAAGTCAGTTCTTTTGCCTGAACTGTCCCAATATCTTTTGAGGACAAAACTGTACCTTTGACTGGTTCTTTCGAAAGCAGCGGAAGATTGGAGACTTTGTCTTCGTAAGCCGATACAGGGCTTTCCTCGACAGCCTTTACCCAGCCCAATACAGCGGCTTCAGTAGGTAAATTTGCCTTTTCCTTCTCTGGGCCCATGACTAATATATCGCGATTCAGGTCGGTATAGTATTTTTTCACCAATCCGTTCACCTCCGACAATTGCAGGGTTGGCAGCAGTTGTTTGGTCAGACGGTAAGCGTTCTCATTACTCAAAGCAGGCTCATCATCAATAAAATAATTCAGATAGCGGTTGACATAGCTATCCGATTTCTTTTTATCCCTTTCGATGTATGACATCTCATTGCCTTTTTTCATATCGGCAATGGCACGATCAAGTTCTGTTTGTGTAAAACCATATTTCTGAATACGTTCAAATTCGGTCAACATCGCTTTAAACCCCGACTCCAGCTCCCCTGGCTTAGGTACCACCAGCAATGAAAATGTATTCAGATTAGCTACAAAATCACTGATACTTCCGCCCGCCTGCATGAAAGGAGGATTGGGCTGTTGCATTAGTTCGGAGAAACGTCCTGCGATCATCTGATTGAAAACACTTTTTAACAGCTCGTTTCGGTAATCTCCTACAGTGGTAACCTTCTCTTTCTCGCTTTTGATTAGTATCTGCATCACAGTATAGGGCAATTCGGAATCCGAAATGGCCAAAAATTGATTTTTGTTTAACAGATCCACACGATATTTTTTACGGTCCAAGGGTTTCTTTGGCATCGTCATATCTGCAAACAAAACTTTCACCTTTTCTTCCATCTCTTTTGGATCAATATCTCCAACGATAATTAATGCCTGTAAATCCGGGCGGTACCAATCTTGATGGAATTTACGTATTTCTGTGTAAGGGAAAGTTTTCAGGATCTGTTCAGTCCCTATTGGCAAACGTTTGGAATAAAGGGAACCGTTAAGCAACATTGGAAAGTATTGATCTTGTAAACGCTGCTGCACTCCCCTTCCACCGCGTTTTTCTTCGAGGATAACACCGCGCTCCTTATCAATTTCTCCCCCGTCTAACAGAGCATCTTGCGCCCAATCGCGCATCACCTGCAAGCCATTTTTTAGAAGTTCAGGGTCGTCAGATGGAATGGGAAGCTGATAAACCGTTTGATCAAAGCTTGTGTAGGCATTGAGGTCTGAGCCAAATCGAACCCCGGCTTTCTGCAGGTAGTTCACTAATTCATTTTTTGGAAAATGCTTCAGGCCATTAAAGTTCATATGCTCTAAAAAATGGGCCAAACCGAGCTGCTTTTCATTTTCCAGAATAGAACCGGCCTTCATGCCCAAATACATGGTAACACGGCCTTTAGGTTCGCTATTTTTGCGAATAAAGTATGTAAATCCATTTTTCAGCTTACCTGTAATGACTTCATTGTCGAAGGGTAATTTTTGATTTAGCGCTAAACTATCCTGAGATAGAATCGCTCGCGCTTCCGCAGTTAGTGTGGTTGGCATTTTGGCTTCTGCTCCATAAATTGTTGCTGGCAACAGAAAAGCTAATGCTAGTGGTTTAATGAATTTCATACAAAAAAATCTCTTTTTCTAAGTCAGTTATTTTTGCTAATTGTTTTATATTAGGGTAAACGGAACTGGAGATCAATTGTCCCGATAAATAGTAAAATACAGATCAATACAATTTTCATTATCCAAACTGGTATAGCGCACCTTTATAAGGGGCTTTGCAGCCGGCGATCTGTAAAAAATCCTTCTAAAAATACAGAATATCTTTCGAAAAGAACAACAGTTAATTGTAATTTTGTTGCAAATGGATTTTGGAAACTGGAATGTTATAAAAAAGGAATTCGAGCAATTCTTAAAGTTCGAAAGAGGCTTAAGCGTCAATTCTATTGATGCGTACTTAAATGATGTGTCCAAATTTCAGATCTACTGCGAAGACAATCATTTGGCATTAGATACCGTAACGAGAAAAAATATCCAGGATTTTCTGGTCTGGCTACAAGAATTCAATGTTTCACCTTATACGCAATCCAGGTTAATATCTGGTCTGAAGACCTTTTTTAGTTTTCTGATGATCGAGCACGACTTTGTCAATAATCCGACTGATCTGCTTCAAGCTCCCCGTCTGTCGCGCAAACTGCCCAGTGTTTTGAGCACACTGGAGATCGATCAATTAATTTCGGCCATCGATCTTTCTTCACCCGAGGGTGAACGCAACAAAACAATCCTGGAAATTTTATACGGCTGTGGTCTTCGTGTTTCCGAATTGGTCACGCTTAAAATTTCTAACCTGTTTTTAGATGTAGAATTTATCAAGGTGGAGGGGAAAGGAAGCAAAGAACGCCTTATTCCAATTGGCCAGCAGGCCATCAAACACCTACGTATTTATTTGGAAACGGTGAGACCGCATATCAAGGTGAAAGCAGGAAATGAAGATATAGTATTCCTCAATCGAAGAGGTGCTGCATTGTCAAGAGTGATGATATTTTTGATTATTAAAGAACTTGCAAAAAAAATAGGCTTACAAAAAACCATTAGTCCGCATACCTTTAGACACAGTTTTGCTTCCCATTTGGTGGAAGGTGGAGCTGACTTAAGAGCCGTCCAGGATATGCTCGGACACGAAAGCATTACAACGACCGAAATATACACACATATCGATACCGATTATCTTCACGCGATTATCACGCAATATCATCCCCGTTCTTAAAAATTCTTAAGAAATCAAAGATAGTTTTCAGGCGAAGCTGCGCGTAATTCCCAATGTAGAGTTCGAACGTGAAGAAATTTTGATCGGCAGGACTTACAATCCGCTGAGCCGAAAACCTATTTATCTAGTGGATAAAAGGGAACTGTAACTACCGGCGAACTTCGTCATTCAGATGCTAAGCATTCATATACAAAACATTAGCTTTTGCTTAAAAATATACGGTATTGGCGAATATTAAACACAAAATGCTGACAATAAAAGGACTAAAAAATAGTCTGCTAAAAGATTGAATTTTATCGCAAAGATTATTTGTAAGATTTAGAAAATAGTATATCTTTGCGAGACGTTCCCGTAGTTCAATGGATAGAATTTCAGATTCCGGTTCTGACGATGTGGGTTCGACCCCCGCCGGGAACACAGACAAAATTAAAAGCCCACTTAAAATATTTTAAGTGGGCTTTTAATTTCTCTCTCACTTTGCAGTGCTTAAAAATTAAGAAGAGAAAAAAATCATAAACCCTTTTGCAACAACTTATGCTGCGAAGCCGTAAAAATATTTCGGAAGATGATATTGATTTCATGATCAATGGCAGCCCCCGAAATTCCCGTATGCGGATAGAGGGTGATGGTGTTTTTTAAAATGGAAGCTACAAAATCCCGGCTTTGAGAGGCTATTTTCGCATAAATTGCGGCATTATCAATTCCATCGCGAAGGTTATCCCAAGAATGATAAGCCAAATTCATCACTGCATCCTTTCGCGTTATGTAATCCTGTTGAAAATTATCAAGTAACCTAAACGCAGCTTTGCTTTCAGACTGTTCCCATTTGGATTGATTGCTTTTCAATACAAATAGTTTCTCTATCAAATCCAAAAATCGTTTATACATTCCCATGAAATTGACCAATAAGGTCAATTCCGCAAAAGGCATAAAAGGATATTGATACAGCAGCTCTTTACGTGTGCTTTTTGCCGCATCAATCTCAAAAGAATGCCTCCCATCAACGACAATGTCTTCCAGCGAAAAAGAATGCGAAGCCGTAGCCTCCAATCCAAATGTATCCCAGTCGTAATGGATCAGTACATGGTCACGATCGATAAAAAATGATTTTATAAGCGGTTCACCTTTTTCGTCCAACACGGGTTGTCCTGCCTCCTGAATTGCAGCATTTAAGGTAAAATGGGTTAAATGAGGAGCTCCGGTAGCATATCTCCAAAAACCGCGGAGCCGATAATGCTCCCCTTCACGCGTAGCTGTACCTGATGCCTGTCCACTGCCGCCAAAACAAACCCGATCCGTTTTGAAAATCTGATCTCCTAAAACCGGATCAATAAAACCGACAAAGAGATTAGCTCCAGAACATAAAGTCACTGTCCAGGCCAATCCGCCATCCCAATAAGCCAGATCAGCCAATAAATGGAGTCCTTCGGGTAGTGTGAGTCCCAATCCGCTCAATTCATGGGGAACCCAAATCTTAAACCATTTCCGACGAAAAATCAGCTCGAGTTGTCCATCCGACAATGTTTTCTGATAGATTCCCTTAGCCTGATTATCTTTCAGAATGGCAATATCTTCGCTATTAAGTTGCATATCTTTCTTCACTTATAATTCTCCTCCAATTAAAATATCCACTAAATGCCATGACAAATAAAAACAAAGTCAGGCCCGAATAAAGAAATAGTCCTTTATGGATCAACAAAGGAATTGCCATCAGATTACTGATATTCAGCAAGATCCAATTTTCTATCTTTCGTTTTGCTAATAACCACATCCCTGCCCAAGCTGTACAGGAAACTGCAGAGTCCCAAAGCGGTACATCCGAGTCCGTTAAATGTACCAATCCAAAATAAAACAACAGAAAACCGACGGCACAGATTGCCCCTACTATCCACCATTCTTTCGTTTCGCAGTGTGTTATGGGCGTAGCTACATCACGACTATATTTCCAATAGATCCAGCCATAAATGCTCATGATCAAATAATATAGATGCAATAATATTTCTGCATATAGTTTCGCATGGAATAATACGTATACCGATATAAGAATACCGATAATCCCAAAAATATAATTGATAGATTTATTTTGTCGAGAAAACCAAACCTGCAAAATTCCAAAAGATACCCCCAGCCATTCCGCTATTGTAGCTTGTTGTATCTGTTTTATAAAAGCTTCGAAAATTGTTTCAGAAGTCATCGCCTTGTTTATTATTTCGTGTAATTCATAATAAACCTACGGGAGAAAAAACGGATGTTTTTATTGAAATTAAATCCCTACGCCAGCATTACCTGGATCAGGTATATAAAAGCGATTGGACATGGAGGTACAATCGCTTTTATTGGGTATAATCTCAGCCGAGAATGAACTATGATCATTCCAAGCACCCCATAAGTATATTTTCTGTCGAATTGATTACGCTATATCAATCAATTTCAACGCTTTGTGCGTACGTGTACGCGTTTCTTTACAAAGTTGTGCATCGTCGTTCAACGACTTCCCGTGTGAAGGAATCATCTCACGTAGTTTTTTACGGTATTCATCTGATTTCGCACGTTCAGGGAAACATTTCTTTAAAAGGCTAATCATAATCGCAACGGATGTAGAAGCTCCTGGAGATGCCCCCAATAAAGCTGCAATAGAACCGTCTGCACTAGACACGACTTCTGTACCAAATTCGAGAATCCCACCTTTCTTTTCATCTTTCTTGATGACCTGAACACGTTGTCCTGCTTTCTCGATAACCCAATCCTCCAATTTAGCTGTAGGCATAAATTGTTTTAAAGACTCTAGTTTATCTTTTGGTGACTTCATGACTTCAGTAATAAGATACTTCGTCAAAGGTAAATTGTCAAGTCCGGCCGACAACATCGGGCGAATATTGGACAATTTGATGGAGGCAGGTAAATCGAAATAAGAACCTTGTTTCAAGAATTTAGTTGAAAAACCAGCATATGGTCCAAACAATAATGCTTGCTTGCCATCGATATAGCGGGTATCTAAATGGGGAACCGACATCGGTGGCGCGCCTACAGAAGCTTTACCGTATACTTTCGCATGATGTGTATTAATGATCTCTTCATTCACACAACGTAGCCATTGGCCTCCTACCGGAAAACCACCATAACCTTTGGCTTCTGGAATACCTGATTTTTCTAACAGTAACAAAGAGTGACCACCAGCTCCGATAAAAACAAATTTAGCTTTAATCTCTCGTTTTACGCCAGTTTTTAAATCTTTGACTTCCACTTCCCAGCGACCATCGTCTTCACGTTCGATATCAACAACTTCGTGGCTTAAGGAAATAGAAATATTTTCTTTATGTTCAAGATTAGCGATCAAATCACGTGTCAATGAACCAAAATTAACATCTGTGCCGAGATCCATTTTAGTCGCGGCGATTTTTTCATCTGCTGCGCGTCCCTCCATCATCAATGGAATCCACGATTTCAACAATGTAGGATCTTCCGTATATTCCATGCCCTTGAACAAGTTTTGGGTCGTCAACGTTTCCCACCTTGTTTTTAGGAATTTGGCATCTTTTTCACCAAAAACCGCACTCATGTGTGGAATACTACGGATAAAATTTTCAGGTTGGGCAATAATGCCTTTATCAACGAGGTAGGACCAAAATTGCTTAGACACTTCAAATTGCTCCGCAATTTTAACTGCTTTATCAATCTTTACAGAACCATCTTTCTGTTCCGGGGTATAATTTAACTCGCACAAGGCAGAGTGGCCCGTGCCAGCATTATTCCAAGCGTCAGAACTTTCAGCAGCCACAACATCCAAACGCTCAAGAATTTCAATATTAACGTCTGGGCTTAATTCATTGATTAGAGTACCCAAAGTAGCACTCATAATACCGGCGCCGATTAGAACAACGTCAACTTCTTTTTTTGATTTTTTGCTCATGTTTTTGTGATTGATGCAAATTTAATATAGTTTTTGGTAAACCCCCAAGTCTTTTGTCAAAAAACTGTACTTTTTAGAACCACTTATTCAAAAATACCATTGATTTATTAAAATAATCCTAAGTGAGCGATCGCTTACTATCAAATCCTAAATTTATATTCCGAAGACAAGTGCTCGCTCGAAAATAAACACGAGAGCAACCCACAATGTTTTGGTATTTTAAACCGTTATTTAGCGAAAGATTTTGTGTTATAATATAGTTTTAACATTTTTGCAAAACATGGACAGGCAATAGTGTGCACAATAGCGATGAAACCGTATCATTTATTCGTTGCTACGGTGTACTGAAAAACAGCAGCACTGCAGTATCACAAGGTAAACCAGGTGAATCGAATTCATTTCTCTTATCGAATTCCAGCGACAGGTGTAGATGAAAGACAGAAAGCGCATCAAGGGCCTTAGAAGTGTACAATTGACGAACAAATAACTTATACAGATGAAAATACTCGAAGGAAAAATTGCTTTAGTAACAGGAGCATCAAAAGGAATCGGAAGAAAAATTGCGGAAGTGTTTGCACAACATGGTGCTAAAGTTGCTTTCACTTATCTTTCTTCTGTCGAAAAAGGACAGGCTTTGGAGCAGGAGCTACAAGCTTTTGGCACCAAAGTAATTGGCTATCGTTCTGATGCTTCAAAATTCGAAGAAGCGGAACAATTAATCAACTCCATCGTGGCCGATTTTGGAGGATTGGATATCGTTGTAAATAATGCTGGTATTACAAAAGATGGCCTTTTGATGCGCATGACCGAAGAGAATTGGGATGATGTATTAAACGTCAACTTAAAATCTGTCTTTAACGTTACAAAGGCTGCTTCAAAAATCATGATGAAAAACCGTAAAGGTTCATTTATCAATATGTCATCCGTTGTGGGTGTGCAAGGAAATGCTGGTCAGGCAAATTATGCCGCATCAAAAGCGGGTATTATCGGATTCACAAAATCCATCGCCAAAGAACTGGGTTCTCGGAATATCCGTGCAAACGTAGTAGCTCCAGGGTTTATACGTACAGAAATGACAGATGTACTGGATCCTAAAGTTGTGGCCGGATGGGAAGCAGGTATTCCTTTAAAACGTGCCGGAGAACCAGAAGATGTTGCGAATGCATGCCTTTATTTAGCCTCTGACTTATCGGCATACGTAACTGGACAGGTTCTACCTGTTGATGGTGGTATGCTGTAAAAAAATAAGAGTTGGTGTCAGATCTAAACATCTAGACACCAGCTCATCAATATAATCCCCAAACTATCTGTCTTTTTCCAATCTTATATGTTGGGTCTACATTTACAAATCTTATACACAAATTATGTTAACCAAAGAAAACATCGATTTATTTAGGAGCGAATGTAAAGCCATCCAAATCAAAAAGAATGATTTTTTTGTAAAAGAAAATGAAGTGTGCAATCACATTGGCATCGTTCACAGCGGCACATTATATGGATATTTTGAAGACGCCGACAGTAATTTCATTGTGAGCGAGCTTTATTACGAACAAAGTATCATTACTTCCTATAGAAGCTTTATAACTGGGGTTCCCTCCCCCGCATTCTTAAAAGCTTATTCTGATACAATGATCTATACCATGGATAAAAATCATTATGATGAACTTATGAAGCAGCAGAAATGGGCTTATATCTTTAAAAAAATATCAGATCTTTTGTTTATCAATAAATGTTTTAAAGAAACAGCTTTAATAAAACTCAAGGCTAAAGAACGCTATTTGCAGTTGATTGAAAATCGAAAACAGATTGAGCAAAAATTCCCACAGCATCTTATCGCATCCTACCTCAAAATTCGGCCTGAAACACTTTCACGAATTAAAAGTCTTGACCTATATCAAGATAGAAAGTAAATTTTCTTGCTGAGCTTTGTAATGAAATTAAAACTCATTACCATGCCTTTAGTAAGAATCACCTTATCTGAAAAACACGATATAGCTACTCAAAATCTTATTTCCAGTGCTGTACATCGTGCATTAATTGATGAATTTCGTATTCCTGAAAACGATTTTTTTCATATCATAGAAAATATTGGACCATCCCAACTTCGGTTTCCGCAAGAATATTTAGGTATAAGCCATACCAGCGACATTATTATTATTCAAATTATTGCAGCTACCGGTAGAGATGCTTTACAAAAAAGTAATTTGTATCGAGCTATATCTTTTAAGATTTCTACGCTAACCAACGTTTCTCCAAAAGATATCATTATTGTACTCGTAGAAAACTCCAAAGATAATTGGTCTTTTGGAAATGGTGAGATGCAAGATTTTAACCACGTTTAGAAATGATAGAGATAATAAATTCATTCGAACGCCTTGAAGAAGTCACTAAAGATAATATCATGTTGCAAAAAGTCGCCCATTTAACAGGGGACAATACATTATCATTCTTCATTATAGAATTAGATAAAAATCAGACTTTACCAGCTCATTATCATAAAGCAGGACTTGAAATTTATTATATCCTTTCTGGAAAAGCGACAATAAAAAATGCATTATTTACCCTTGAAAATCCACTCGATATCAATACTCAAACAGCAACAAAAGGGGATACATTTTGTATCCCTCCATTTGAAATACATCAAATAACAAATCTAGATACTGAAGTGCTCATCATTTTGGCGGTAGCACCCCAAAGCCACAATAATATTGATCGTTATTTTATTGAACTAAATGACAATTAACTATGACTTCTTCTAAAACAAAATTTTGTGTTACTATTTCACTTCTACTGTCCTTTTTCTCTTGTAAAGCCCAAGTAGCCCAAATTCAGCGAAATGAATTGCAAAACATCCTATTAGACCAGCAATTACACAAAATTGAAACACAAGAAATTACGCTTCCAAAAGCACAGGAAACGCCTAAACATTTCCACCCTTGCCCAGTCATTGGGATAATAATATCTGGTGAAATCATCTTTGAAATAGCAGGACAGGAACCGAAAATATTAAAATCTGGCGAAACATTCTATGAGCCTAAAAATACATTCATATTAAAATTTAATAATAACTCGAAAACTTCAGAAGCAAGGTTCATTGCTATATATCTGAAAGCTCATGACGAAAAGTCAATTGAATTTTCAAAAATTACAAAATAAAAATGCTAACTCTATTCAACGTTACTAATCGGCAACAAAATACGGTGATTACCTGAATCATCAATTTTGGCTGTCATGCAAAATGCAACAACTAAACGATACAATAGTCGAGGCAATTGGGAAATTTCAAATGAGTAAATAATAAAACCGATACAAATTAAGTCTCCTGTCCTATATTTATAAATTTTAGTTAATTTTGTTCATCAAATTTTTAAATGCTATGGCGAATTGGAAGGATTTTTTTGAGATTAAAACCGAAGATGATTTTAATCAGCTTTGTTTAGATACTTACAGATTCCAAAGCCAGCATTGTAAGGTTTATCGTGACTATGTCAGATTACTGGGGAGAGAAAAAGACAGTATTCAGCACTATACTGATATTCCCTTCCTGCCCATCGAATTTTTTAAAACCCAACAGGTTATTACTGAGGGAATGGAAGCTGAAATCGTATTCTCGAGTTCGGGCACAACGGGTATGGTCACATCAAAACATCTGGTTGCTGACCGGAGTATATATGAGCGAACTTTTCGGAAGATTTTTGAAGATTTCTATGGTCCGCTCGGCGATATTGCCGTCCTGGCATTGCTCCCATCCTACCTCGAAAGAAGCGGTTCATCTTTAATCTATATGATCGATGATCTCATGAAGCAAAGTGAGCAACCTGAAAGTAATTATTTTCTCTATAATCATAAAGAGCTTTACGATTCACTTGTCCAGCTCAAAAATAAAGGCACAAAAACCATCCTTTTCGGCGTAACTTATGCACTGCTTGATTTTATAGAACAGTATGCTTTCGAATTTCCGGAACTGATCATTATGGAAACAGGCGGAATGAAGGGCAAGCGAAAAGAAATGGTCAAACAAGAAATTCACCAGCTTCTTGAAGAGGCGTTCGCGGTCCAGGGCATTCATTCGGAGTATGGCATGACAGAACTGCTCTCTCAGGGCTATTCTTCAGGTCAGGGAATATTTCATCTTCCCAAATGGATGAAAATCTTAATTCGGGATACCAATGATCCATTAAGCCTGGTTCCGTTAAATAAAACTGGTGGTATTAATGTTATCGATCTGGCCAATCGTTACTCGTGCTCATTTATAGCAACACAAGATTTGGGCAAAGTATATCAGGATGGCTCTTTTGAAATATTGGGCCGTTTTGACCAAAGTGATATCCGTGGCTGCAATCTACTGGTTCAGTAATTATGCTGTTCGTTGGATTTGTCAGGCTCTTCATTCCATCGACGTAAATCAACGTTAGAGAATCCTATCACTGCACTAAATCGAATGAAAGGTGCAAAAAAACACCTGATAACTAGTTACCAGGTGTTTTTATAGTAGGATACGATCTCTATTTCAGACTCGGATCTTCAAAGGTATTTCCCGAACGCATATCACCTGACTCGTAGCCCTTCTTAAACCAGGCCATACGCTGAGCGGAAGTACCATGTGTAAATGATTCGGGAACCGCATAGCCCTGAGCCTCGGTCTGCAATTTGTCATCTCCGACAGCTTCGGCAGCCTTCATCCCATCGAGAATATCGTTGTAATCAATTTTTATATCCGTGAACTCATTGAGGTAATGCGCCCATACACCGGCATAAAAATCAGCTTGCAGCTCAGTCATGACAGAGATTTTATTATTTTCTCGTTCGCTGAGCTTTCCTCGGGCCTGATTGGTCTTCGGTAACAAACCCACCAACTGCTGAATATGGTGTCCGACCTCATGCGCGATCACATAAGCCATAGCAAACTCCCCTTTGGCTCCAAATTTATCTGATAGCTCTTTACTAAAACTCAAATCCAGGTAAATCTTCTGATCTCCCGGACAATAGAAAGGTCCGTAAGAAGCCTGTCCCATGCCACAACCATCTGTCTGTGTCCCCCCATCGTAAAAAACCAAAGTCGTTGGCGTATAGCTCTTTTGCATCTGTTCTTTAAACAGCTTGGCCCACACATCCTCCGTACTTTGGAGCACAGTCAGCGAAAATTCAGTAAGCCTTTTTTCTTCAGGATTTAATTCACGCGGTTGTCCGGATTGTTCGGTTTGCGCTCCCATGTTCTGAGCTTGCTGTAAAAGTTGCATGGGATCTCCCCCCATCAAAAATCCGATCACCAAAACAATAATCCCCCCGATTCCACCTAGCGCAATTTTTCCTCCACCAGACATTCCCCTGCGGTCTTCAAAATTGCCACTTTGCTTACCTCCTTGCCATTTCATAGTATTCTATATTACAGTTAATAATGTTTTCTAACGTTGAATAAACACAAATTCAATACCAATGTTCTTCATCATGCAAATTTATTTTAAGAAAAAATAGCGCTCAATACCTTCGCTTACTTTTTATAGATTCAGCCACTTCATCCGCTATCGTGATATTGGTCATTGCACATCAAAACAAATTTTTCTAAGTTTGGGCCTTTACAAAAAACTGATATGAAATTAGAAGAACAATTACAAGCGAGAGCTGGAGGGAAATGTGAGCTGACAGGTGCGGAAAACACATTAATTGCCTATACACTACCTCCTGAGATAACATCAACTTTGGACAATACTATACTGATTTCAGAAACATTGGTCAATCAGCTCAACAAAACGGAGCAATTAACTCCAGACGACTGGAAATTTCTTCCCAATGCAATGTGGTCTGAAAATCCCTCGGTACAAATTGTATGCTGGCGTATGTTAAATCGCTTAAAAAATGAGGGCTGGGCATCGGAAGCGCTGGATATTCTTTATCTCGATGATGAAACACTAGCGGAGGCCAAGAAAACTGGAGATCATGAAAATGATGGTTATGTTTCTTTTCATGAAGATAGTATCGGTCAGCGATTATTGGAGGGCGATACCGTAGTTTTAACAAAAACCCTTGATGTAAAAGGTTCTTCGTTGAAAGCTACTTTAGGTACCGTAGTTAAAAATATTCGATTAGTAGCGGACAATATTGAACAAATTGAGGGAAAAATTGAAGGCCAGACAATAGTTATCCTGACAAAATATCTCCGCAAACAAAATTAAAAGAGATTTTTCCATTAATTAATAAAGGCTTAAACAAGATTGAATTCTCCCGTTTAAGCCTTTATTATTTAGATAGACAGCTGTCTTTATTGCGGATAATTCCGCACAAATTCAAAGCGATAGTTTGGATGTTGTTTGAGACTATCGATCAAATCCGATAAAAGCCGCTGTCCTTTTTTCGTTTGATACATATTGTCATGTGTCAATAGCACAACATTGTTTTTTGTATAGGATGTACCTTTACGGAGTAAATTTTTCATTTGGGTATACAATTGATTCACCGATAAGTCCGGTTTTCCTGTAACACCATTAATCTTCCACTCACAATCCCAGCCAATCACTTTATAACCGTTCTGGTGCAGTAGTTCGGCGGTCGAAGCGCCACTTTTCAAGTCAACCTTTTTGCGGTCTCCGATATACCAGATATTACGCCCTGGCAACCGTACGATTTTATGCGCCAAGCCCAATGATTGCTCTGCAAGTTCAAAATCCTCAAAAGCCGTTTGCGGATTCGAATAAAAAGTAGTGTATTTGTTGCGCGCATGCCAGTAACTATGGTTGTAGCAATCAACTAAGGGATTATTCTTATAACGTTCCGTAAAGCTGTGCAGTTTTTTACTCATTTTATCATGATTGCCAATCAGAAAAGCATTAATTTTAACACCTTTCGCTGTCGCAATGGAATCAAGGTGTTGACTTCCATTCAGGGGACCGTCGTCAAAAGTAAGATAAATATAGCGTGGAGACACTGTATCGGTCAATAATACCGTCGTATCTTTAGCCCCTTTATAATCCACATTTTCTTCCATTTTTGTAATGGTGTCTTTGCGCAGAGAATCTACTTTACTTATCGAATCCTGCACAGCAAGCAAACTATCTTTTTTTGGCGGCATAGAGTCAACAGTTCCCACATTTTGCACCTTATTTGTCCCACTCTGATTGCAAGAGTATACCCCGAAACTGCCTATCCCTAAACTAATCAGTATGATGACTGAATTAAACACTTTTCTCATTACAAAAATTAACTTACACACTACAATTATTTCACCAAGACTCAAAAACCCCATCAAATGAGGGATTTTAGCCGCTTGTAGCGCAAAATTAAGATATTTTTTATTAATCAGGCTGTAATAATATTTAATTTATTGTCTACGCACCAAAAAACTTCTGATTTCGTAAGCAACAGCACTAGATAAATGGACTGATAGTTCTTTCTAAGCGTTTACCGAGCACTGCGAGCTCACTGATACCTCAATAAAAAATATGTTCATCAATAAAAAGGCAGTTCAGAAAAAAAGGAATCTATGCGATATAGATTCCTTTCATATTTTTTGGAAAATCTTAACTAGTCTCTATGCCTTCCTCCGTGACCGTGACCACGCCCGTGACCGTTTCCATGTCCCTGATTGTAGCCACGTCCATGGCCATTTCCTCTATCATAACTACGTCTTTCCCCCCATGAACGTTCGCGGCTTACCCTGCGTTCGCTTGCAAATGAATATCCACCTCCATGATGACTATCTCGAATTGCGACTTGTCTTCCACGATAACCGCCATAACGGCTTCTATACCGATCATGATGATGCCAAGGCGTACGATCGTTGATAACCACCTTATGAGCCCGATAAAAATCGTAATGTCTGTATCTTCTTGGCAGACTTGCTCTTCTTATCCAGCCGCCGTTATCGTAATAAACATAACATCTTGCAGGCACATCATAATACATATTATATTCGGGAATATAATAATAGCGCGCGTAATCATAACCAGCGGGTCCCCAGCTTGGCTGGCTGCCGATATTTACACTGATACTGACTTGTGCCTGTGCAGCTCCTGCCATAAAAAGCCCGGCAATAACCGCTGCCGCATAAAACAATTTTTTCATAAGTAGCTCCTCCCTCTAGTTTGTAATTTCTTCTTTACAATACGACAACAAACAGTATGCAAAAGATTAATGTTCAAATGTTAATTTTTGTTAACACAACAGTAAAAATCTCATTTTGAACGAATTGAAAATTCTTCCAATTCACGATAAATAGCAAACCTTTTTAAAGCATCAGTTGTTCACATCATAGAGACTTTAATGAAATCACCATGAGTATATATCACGTAGGCATATTGGTTGGCAGCTTGAGAAAGGCATCCTTTAATAAAAAGATAGCACAGTTTATTCTTGAACAGGAGGAATCAAAATTTGGCTATCGTTTAATCGATATCAGTGAACTTCCTTTATATAATCAGGATTTTGACGATGAAGGCAATCCTCCGGCGAGTTACACCCGCTTCCGTCAGGAGCTCGCGTCCCTCGATGCTGTACTATTTATTACAGCGGAATATAACCGCTCTGTTCCAGCCGTTTTAAAAAATGCGATTGATGTAGGCTCAAGACCCTATGGCAAAAATAAATGGGATGGGAAACCTGCTGCGATATTATCTTCATCAACGGGCGTTTACGGAGGCTTTGGTGCCAACCATCATCTGCGTCAGTCGCTTGTCTTTGTTAATCTTTTAACGATGCAGCAACCCGAAGCGTATCTGGGCGATATAACAACTTGTATCGGGACCGATGGGACAGTTGAATCACAAAAAACCAAGGATTTTCTGCGCAGTTTTAAAAACGCATTTGAGCAGTGGGCTGAAAGGATCATACATACAAAAGGGCAAGATTAATTCCTGACCTTTTGTATGATATCAAATTTGACTAGTCCTGTTCATCACTGACGTCGTAGTTCCAATTCAGCAATTTCTCCTGCAGGATACGTGATATCTTATTGAAATAGCGTTTTTGCTTATAGCCCATGACCCATTGAACACCTTGCACAGCATTGGTACAGAAAATCTCGTCTGCACGTTTCATAATTTCAGGACTTATCTGCGCTTCCACGACTTCAATCCCCTCTGCCTGTGCCATGTCCATCACTACCCTCCTCATGACGCCTTCAATACAACCCTCAGATAAGGCTGGTGTATAAAGGACCTTTTCATAATAGACAAATATATTAGAGGTCAAGGATTCGCATAAATACCCTTCCTGATTTAGAATCAACACATCATCAAAAGCCATTTTCTTTTTGTAGATGCCAGCCAAAACATAAATCTGCGCATTTAAGGATTTAATTTTTGAAAGGTCACTATAAGGTTTTTTAAATTCATTGTACAGTCCTACGATCAGACCGACCTTCTTATCCCGAAGATTCGGTTCTATGCGTTGCACCTGCAAGACAAAACCAGGTTTATTGCTTGTCGGACTATACAATCCGCCACCAGATCTAAATACGATCAACCGGATGCGAACCTGTTGTCCCAACATATTATTTTTACGAATTAATTCTTCGGATCTTGAACGAATAAAAAATTCATCGAAAAGATTGGCGTCGTCCAAATGAATCAACTCCATTCCTTTCTGTAAACGTTCGACATGAAAATTTAGAAAACGGATATCACCATCCTTATACAGCATCGTTTCAAATAATCCATCTCCATAACGAAAACCTCTATTCTCAATGCTAAATATTTCCTGATCTTCCGGCACTACATTGCCATTGAAATTGATATAGTTTATTGGCATCTTAATTTTGTTCTAAATTTTAATCATTCTCTATAGCCATTGAATTTGCAGCATAAGCACGCCACTTTTCTAAAGCTAAACGAAAATCTTCAGGATATGGTACCTCAAAATACATATTTTCTTTTGTAGTAGGATGAATAAATCCCAAAACTTGTGCATGTAGTGCCTGTCGTGGCAGCAATGAAAAACAGTTATCCACAAACTGCTTGTATTTTGAAAATACGGTACCTTTTAAAATCTTATCTCCGCCATACATGGCATCATTAAATAGTGGATGCCCGATGGATTGCATGTGGGTACGAATCTGGTGTGTGCGCCCCGTCTCTAACTGACACTCGATTAGAGTCACATAACCCAATCGCTCCAGAACCTTGTAATGCGTCACTGACCAACGTCCCTTATCTTCACTATCATACATCGCCATAATACGTCTGTCTTTCAGGTGACGGCCAATATATCCTGTAATTGTTCCGTCTTCTTTTAAATCACCCCAGACCAATGCGATATACTTCCTTGTAATACTATGATCAAAAAACTGCTTTGCCAAAAAAGCCATTGATTTTTCGTTTTTGGCAATGACCAAAAGCCCCGAAGTGTCTTTATCTATTCGATGTACTAAACCTGGGCGATCTGAATTTCCGGGCAGCTGCGGCAGCTGCTGGATATGGTAGGTTAGCGCATTTACCAGCGTTCCTGTATAGTTATTATAGCCTGGATGCACGACCATTCCCGCCTCTTTATTCACGATCAAAACATCGTCATCCTCGTATTTGATATCCAATGGAATGTTTTCCGGATAAACTTCGTTATCTCTAGGTGGATCCGGTAGTACCAATGTAATCACATCATCAGGTCTAACCTTATAGCTCGCCTTGATCTCCTTACCGTTAACCATGACAGAACCTGCTTCAATAGCATGCTGAATTTTGCTCCGCGTTGCATTTTCCACTCTGTTCATCAGATATTTATCAATGCGGAGTAATGCTTGCCCCTTATCCACCTCAATACGTAGATGTTCAAATAATTCTTGTTCTTCCTGATCTTGCGATCCAATTTGTTCTGTCATGCTACAAAAATAAACCAAATGAAACAATTTTCGTTAAATTTGTTTTCATTTAATGTTATGTTGCCGTTCAAAATCCATAGCCCCGAAACTGAATTATGCCTTCCCGCATGGGAGAAGAAGCATATAAAAGTAACGCTTAAGCGGGATGACCTCATACATCCCTTTATATCAGGCAATAAATGGCGAAAATTAAAATACAATCTGGAAGAGGCGCGCCAGCTCCAGAAGGATCATCTTGTTACATTTGGTGGTGCATGGAGCAACCATCTTCTGGCGACAGCCTCTGCTGGCGCTACGTTTAAATTTAAAACAACGGCTTTTGTCCGTGGCGAAGAAGGGGTTAACAATCCTGTCTTAACCATGTGCCGCCTTTTTGGAATGCAGCTGATTTATGTTGACCGCGAATCTTACCGAAATAAAGAAAACCTGTACAATACCTATTTTGGTCAGGATCCACAGACTTTTTATATCCACGAAGGCGGTTACGGTATTTTAGGAGCAAAGGGTTGCGCTGAACTCGTTGACGAGCTCCAGCATGAATACCAGCATATTTTTACAGCCTGTGGTACAGGGACTACACTAGCAGGAATTGCCAGCGCAATAGAAAAACGGGACCTTTTTACCCGTGTGCATGGCATACCTGTTTTAAAAAACGGCGGCTTTATTGAAGACGAAGTAAACCAGCTTTATCCCGATATCAGCGCCCCTATTTTACATCTTGACTATCATTTTGGAGGCTACGCTAAATCTAATGCAGCCTTACTGGAATTTGTCCATTATTTTATAGCAACAACAGGAATCATGATTGAACCTACCTACACAGGAAAGTTGCTTTATGCCCTAGACGATCTGATCAAGAAAGACTACTTCACACCGGCCGATCAGGTTCTCGCTGTCCATACCGGAGGACTTACAGGGATACTTGGTATGTACGAACGTTTTAATTTTATTGACCTACATCAATAAATACACTAAAATGCCCTTCAGAGACATTTAACTGACATTTATCCAGCAATTATATTGTAAGTTTGACGCAGTTTTATAATTAAAACATATTGAAAACAGGAAAAGTGAATGATTTTCCACAGGTAATAACGAGGTAAGAATTCAATCATTTCGACCAGATTCAATTCCTCATAAATAATGATATAAAGATGAAAATATTAGCATTTGCAGGCACAAGCAACAAAAATTCAATCAACAAAACGTTCGTTACAAGTACTTCAAAATATTATAAAGAAGCAGACGATATCATCGAATTGCTAGATCTAAATCATTTTGAAATGCCTATCTATTCATACGACAAAGAAGTCGAATTGGGTATTCCACAATTGGCGCATGACTTTGCGGCTAAAATGGATGCAGCAGATTTCCTTTTGATTTCTTTAGCTGAACACAATGGGTCATATACATCCGCTTACAAAAATATCGTTGACTGGGTTTCGCGCATTCCTAACCGTAAATTATTCAACGGCAAACCGGTCTTCTTGTTGGCTACGGCTCCCGGTCCAATGGGTGGTGCCACTGTACTAAATACAGCTGTTAACCGAATCACTTGGGATGGTGCCGACATATTAGACTCCTTCTCTCTTCCGGAATTCCACAAAAACTTTGAAGAAGGTAAAGGAATTATCGATCCGACCTTAAGAAGTCAATTAGAAGCGAAAGTACGTAAAACAAAACGTGCTCTTGCCGAAAAATTGTCTGTACAGGGTTAACAAAAGATTAACAAATAATCATTGTGAAAACCTCTTTTAATATGTAAATTGAAAGCCTATTAAAAGAGGTTTTTTGATATGGCAAAAAAAATATTACTACTTGTAGGAGACTTTGTAGAAGATTACGAAGCAATGGTTCCATTTCAGGCAATGGGATCAATAGGAATCACTGTGGATGCAATTGCTCCAGATCGTAAAAGCGGAGATGTTGTTCCAACAGCAGTCCATGATTTCACGGGTGATCAAACCTATAAAGAACTGCGCGGACATAATTTCGCTATCAATAAGGATTTCGACCAGGTAAATGTCGAAGATTATGATGGTTTATATATTGCAGGTGGGCGATCGGCAGAATATATCCGACTCAACAAACGTGTGTTGGAGATTACGAAGCACTTTTTTGAGCATAACAAACCTGTTGCAGCAATATGCCATGGTATCCAAGTGTTAACAGCAGCAAAGGTCCTTACAGGACGTACCCTGACCGCCTACGTTGCAGTCGGTCCCGATATCGAATTAGCTGGCGGCACATGGAAAAATATCCCTGCGGATCAAGCTGTCGTAGACGGCAATTTGGTTACCTCTCCTGCTTGGCCAGGACACCAAGCAATTTTAAAAGAGTTTTACAAATTATTAGGTATAACGATTACAATTTAAATATTTTTAATGAAGAAGAATAAAAGGTTATGGCTTTTGGTCATACCAATTTTAGTGCTGTTGGGTTTTATTTTAAAAGATAGTTTCAATCAGAAAAGTATTGAAGATCTACCGGGAGGTTTTAAGGAAGCCGCTTTCGTAAGAAATGAACAAAATAAAGGTGGTATTATACGCATTTATGCCGTTACAGTAGGCGACTTGTTGAATGCAGATTACTCAGCCTGTCTTGATTTGATGCCTGTTAATGATTACGGAAGTACAACAACTGTGTATTTCTTTGATCGCAGCGCTCCTTATCCGACAAGCTTGTCAATTGACACACCACATTTTGACACAACGAAATACAAAGCTATTCAGATTTCCAAAAAATACGGCAAGAAGAAATAGACAGAAACAAAACATCATGCCTTACCCCCCAAAGCTAGAATAGGTCTTTGGGGGATTTTTTTTTGCCATGAAGAATTCTTATTAACATGAGCGCTGAGATACATAAACAAAAAATAACTTAATAATTCTTTAACACGAAAAAGTTCGTTTATCACCCCTAGAGCTATAGTTTTGCTTTTTAAATTTACGTATATTTAGTTATGGCGAAAAAATTCATCCCGAGAGACGTTAGCTGGTTGAGCTTTAATGGTAGAGTATTACAGGAAGCAGCGGACGAGACAGTCCCTTTACCCCTAAGAATCAAATTTTTAGGCATTTTTTCCAATAATCTCGATGAATTTTTCCGTGTGCGTGTTGCAGGTCTAAAACGGGCTATTGACCTGAAAGACAAAAGCGCCAACCAATCCTTTTATGAAGATCCACAGCTCATCCTGGAAGAGCTCAATATCCGGGTAATCAAGCAGCAAAAGAAATTTGACAGTACCTGGAACCGTATCCAAAAAGATATGGCCAAACAAAATGTCTATATCAAGACCAGTGAAGAACTCAATCCCGAACAGCAAAAGTTTGTGAGTGACTATTATCAGGATGAAGTCGAATCTAACGTCATTCCGTTGATATTGGACGACATACGTCCTATGCCCTATATTCGGGACAAGAGTCTCTATCTGGGTATTGCAATGGGAAAGAAGGAATGGCAATATGAAACAAAATTTGCACTCATCGAGATCCCGACCAGTCAAAATGGACGCTTTGTGCAGTTACCTTCGCCAAAAGATGAAAAACATATCATCCTGCTTGAAGATGTCATTAAGTTTAATCTACCACTAATATTCTCCTATTTTGGTTTTGATGTATTCAATGCACATGTGTTTAAGGTAACAAAAGATGCCGAATTCGATATTGACAACGACATCAACACGACACTTGTTGAGAAAATCAGCAAAGGAGTAAAAAATAGAAGAAAGGGTAAGCCTACACGATTTATATTCGATCAAGAAATGAACGTTAAATTGGTTGAATTCCTGATCAAGAAACTCAACCTTTCAAAAAAGGACAGTATTATTCCTGGGCAAAAAATACATAATTTTAAACACTTTATGGATTTCCCAAATGTGTTTAAATCCTATAACAAACCTTTGGAACGCACTTCTTTTCCACATCCTTATTTTCAGAATTACGAACGCGTAACGGATACCATATTGAAAAAAGATGTACTGCTCTCTTTTCCATACCATGAATTCAGACCGATCATTGATCTTCTTCGGGAAGCAGCAATGGATCCAGATGTAAAAACGATCCAGATTACGGCATACCGCCTAGCTTCGAATTCAAAGGTTGCAAATGCCTTGATTAATGCAGCCCGCAATGGCAAAGAAGTCACCGTGATGCTCGAACTGCGCGCAAGATTTGATGAGGAAAATAATCTAGACTGGAAAGAGAAACTAGAATTGGAAGGCATTAAAGTGTTGACCGGTATCCCGAATAAAAAGGTACACGCAAAACTATGTGTTATAAAAAAACGTATTGGAATGAAAACGATTCAATATGGTTTTGTTAGCACAGGAAATATTAACGAAAAAACGGCCAAATTATATGGTGACTATTGTCTTTTAACGAGCAACAGGGATGTCATTGCTGATATAAACAAAGTTTTCAATTACCTAAGACGTCCTAAATCAAATCCTGCAGAGATGATTAAAAACTGCAAAAGTCTTTTAATATGCCCTACGGATATGCGCAGGGAACTCCTGCACTATATCGACCAGGAAATTACTGAAGCCAAGGCTGGTCGAAAAGCGTATATGATTGTCAAGGTAAATTCACTGAGTGATAAAGAAATGATTAAAAAGCTTTATGAGGCGGCAACGGCTGGTGTCAAAATAGATCTTATTATCCGTGGAATCTACTGTGCCACAAATCAAAAGACGTTTAAATTGCAAATGAATGCCATTTCAATAGTCGATGAATATTTGGAACATGCCCGTGTGATGTATTTTTACAATGCTGGCAAAGAACAGCTATTTATTTCCTCCGCCGACTGGATGACAAGAAATTTGGATCACCGTATTGAAGCAGCTGTCAGAATAACAAGCAAAAAAATCAAGGAAGATTTAAAAGAAATGCTTCAAATACAGCTCAGTGATAATGTCAAAGCGCGCATACTCAACAATTCGCTTAGCAATCATTACGTGGAGAATAAAAAGGCACCGTGTCGTTCGCAGATTGAAATATACAATTATTTACGAAAAAAATTGGCTGATCATTAAGGACATGTTTACCAAAATGACAGCAAGTTAATCAATACACCGAATTTAGGTTTATTCCTATTGATACGGACGAGAATCACCGTTTTTATTATATTAATTAAGACACAAGTTGTATCTTCATTCCATGAAATTCAACTTGTGTCTTACACTTGGTTTAAGTCTTTTCACACTTTGCCTCAGTGCGCAGGAAAAGACCATGCCTTCAGATTTTGTATACGTCAAGGACATTATACCTACCATAAACTTAGAAATGCGTTATTTCGGCAGCCACAACTTCACTGGAAGGCCGATTCGGGGTTATGAGAAACCTGTTGCAATTTTAACCAAGCGTGCTGCATTAGCACTCCAGCAAGTAGAGAGCCATTTGAATAAAAAAGGCCTGGGATTGAAAATATTCGATGCTTACCGTCCGCAACGCGCTGTCGACAACTTCAAGTCATGGTCATTAAAAACCGACGATACCATTGCAAAAAGAGAATTTTATCCACTTCTCGATAAGAAGAATTTGTTTAATTTAGGTTTTATTGCGTCCAAATCAGGTCATAGCCGCGGCAGTACAGTGGATCTTACGCTTATCAACCTAAAGGATCACAAAGAAATTGATATGGGCGGTCCATTTGATTTTTTCGGAGCAGTATCCCATCATCAGTATGCGAATCTGTCAGCCCAGCAAAAAGAAAATCGAAAGATTTTAAAAGAAGCTATGGCTAAGTTTGGCTTCAAAGCTTACGATAAGGAGTGGTGGCACTACACGCTGCAAAATGAGCCCTATCGTAAAACTTATTTTGATTTTATCGTAAAATAAACATGTCTGTACAGGAAATACCGTTCGAAAATAAGGGCTTTTATGTCTTTCATTTTAAGGGCAACAAATCAAAACCCGTTTTTAGTTCCGAGCAGCAGCACATTTTAACAAAAGGCGAGCTCTACTCACTTTGTTTAATAAAAAAGGGCGAGACTTCCTTTGTGATTAATAACGAACGGATACAGGTCGCTCAAAATCACCTGCTGCTAACCAATCCGTCTTCGAGGGTCAATGGCTCTTCGGTCTCCAAATCTTGGGATTGTGAAGTGTATCTCATTTTCTTCACACTGGATTTCAGCTTTAAATTGGATTTTCAGGAAGATTTCTTCGAAGTGACAAAAAAATCCCTAGCCTTAAATGATAGCTATATCTGGTCGCTATCCAACCAGGATTCGACCAACCTTTCCAACTTATTCAAGCAGTTTATTCACTACGATCGGCAAGAGTCTAGCTATCTCTTCAAAAATCAGATTATAAAGTCTTTAACGGAAATATTATTTTGTGAAATTGCCCGCTTAGGAAGTCAGAACCTACGAAATACAGCAGCTATTCCCTCCCGGAAACGAGAGATACTTGCCAATTTTCATTTGTTGCTAAAAAAGTCATTCCATAAAGAACATATGGTGCAATTTTATGCGATGGAACTTGGCATCACGGCAAAGCACCTTTCGGTAATTACCAAAGAGCTTACAGGAAAATCAGCAATAGAACTTATTCAAAATGTTTTAGTAGAAGAAGCAAAATCTTTGCTCTGCCAGGGGCTTTCGATACGAGAAATTGCGACGAAATTACACTTTTCGGATCAGTCTTTTTTCGGTAAATTCTTTAAGCGAAATGTTGGGATCTCGCCTAAAGAATTTCGTCAGAATCTCTATTTAAACAAAGTCGATTAAATCAAAGATACTCGTAAACTGCTGGTCTGCAGCTGAGGTATCCTGCAATTTATCTTCACCCCAGGTCTGTCCTTTCAACCATAAGGTTTGGCACCCAACGGCTTTAGCAGGTACCATATCTTTACTATAAGAATCGCCTACGACAAGGATTTCATGTGCAGGAAGTCCCATTTTGGTGACACCTAAAGCATAGATTGCAGAATCAGGTTTGCGCACGCCAACCACCGCTGACTCTACAACGGACTGAAAATAAGACAAAATCCCAAAATCAGCGAGAACAGATTTCAGATTACCGTAAAAATTGGATACCATGACAATCGGATATTTTTCGTTCAGTGAAGTTAACAGCGGTTTTACCTGTTCAACTGTACTCTTCGCTAGTGAATAGCCATCAAATGCAATTTTATGAGCTAATGTTTTATCCAATTCATAACCCGCAGCAATTAGATATTCAAATTGTACGTTAAGCTTTGCTTCAAGTACCTCTAAAAAATTAAAGTCCGGCTTAATAATAGGCTGTAGAGCCATTTGACGTTCAGCGTAAGCATAAGCTTCCTGAAAAGCGTTCAAATTTACAGGGACCTGGTATTTTTCATAACCTGACCAGATAACAGCTCCCCAATGGCCACCATTGGTATCCAAGGTACCGCCATAATCAAAAATAATCCCTTTAATATTAAACTTATCCATGTTATTTCTTTTTTACTAAACTCATCCAGCCTAAACCGATCATAATCCAGACGATTTCCCGAATTCGCGTAACAACTCCCATAAAAATACCGACTTTCGCTGGCAATCCTATACTCATCACAGCCATAGCTAATCCACCTTCCCGTGTTCCCAATTGCATTGGAAAGAAAAAAACCAGATTGGCAAATAAAGAAGATCCCGAGCTAATAATCATGGCATCAACAAAGTCAATATTGATATCCAAAGCCAAACCGATAAAATAAATCTCGAAACAGCCGACAACACGTGCTACAAATTCCCAAAAAAGGGCCGTGTAGAAACGATCCCTACGATTTTGAAAGAGATTTTTCACCTGTTGATCCACGTCATTCAACGTTTCATACTTCGACTCTAGTAAATTATCGACTTTCTTGCCTACAAAAGGTAGTTTAGACAAAGCTTTCAATAGCGAAACTGTAATTCCTTTCTTATAAAACTTTGTAAATAGCCAAGTACAAATAATGGCCATCACAAAAATCACAGCACAAGCCACATTCACCATAGTGCTTGCAGGCACAAACCAAAGAATGAGGAAAACAGAAGCGACCCAAAATAAAATATGCGACAAAATGTGCATCACACCATACAAAAGTACGGAAGAACCGGCCTTCGAACCGCCGACGTAATTCTTAAGCTCCATAATACGGTAAGGCTCTCCCCCCAAAGCAACAAATGGTGTAATATAATTAATGGCATAACCAGACACCGTCAATTGCAATACTTTCCAAAATGGCACGTTTGTCTGGGGCAATTGCGGCTCCTGAATAATTGCCTTAAACGCCATTGCGTTCATCCAGTAGAGCACTGCCCAGCTGCCAAGTACAGGCAAAAACCACCAGCCAATTTTTTCGAGGTTGTTCCAAATCTCATCAATGCCCATAGCATGAATCATATAGGCAAGAGTGCCTATACCAATCAGCATAAAGAGTACTTTATAGATCTTACTACCCATAGGTTGGATCGTTTGTTAATTTGTCAACAAAATAACCACTTACTTTTTCCTGTCGGTTGCACATATAAATCAAAATCGGATTGAGGACAAACATGTCAAAGAAAAAATAAATCCAAGGCTGACCGATAAACAACCAAACAAATAGAAAGATTACTCGTGTATTAAACTGTACAATATTGGTGTACTTCATCAATGGTTTATTCTGAGTCCTAAAGTCTACCATCAATTGTTTTGGCAATTCATCTTTATAACGACCTTTAACAATATGCAGTAGTTTTTGCAGTTTTGGAGATAGCTTTTCCTGGTTGCGCGTGTAGCCCATATAGCCATTCAACACAAATTTGCTAAAAAAATTCTTACGCCAGGATAAGGCATCATAGTCCACTTTCAAATCACGCGTATTATCCAATTCGCTACCGGCTTTCCCCTTTATAAAATATAAGTGGACATTACGGTAATAATCAGCCATTGCGGATTGAATCATATGCGATACACCCGCAAGTACACAAAATACCCATAGCCATTGTGGCCATCCTTCATTGATACTGCGCAAGCAGATCGCAATATGAATAGATGCGAACCAAAAATCCCCAGCAAAACCATCCAATATACGGCCAAAACGACTTTTATTGTCTGTCATCCTTGCTAGCTGTCCATCGGCACTATCCAAAGAGTTGGCAAACACCAATAAAAGCATACCGATAACGTTAATCCACAACGCAGGGTAATAGAATAAAATACCCGCCGCAACGCCAAAGAAAATACTAATAATCGTCACTGCATTAGGTGTAATACCGATTTTAGCACAGACTTGCGCTATACGATAGCCTATAGGTCGGTAAAACCAGATATCAATTCGCTCTTCTGTATCATTGGATTTTAAAGATTGTTCGAATGCACTCAAATTCTCTTCTTCGATTACATTAACTTGTTCTTTCTGCATTGTGGTTCTTTTCAGTAAATTTATGGTAAACCATTTGAGCAATGGCCTCAGCAGCCTCTGCCCGACATGGCGCAAAACTTGGCCAGTCGTTTAAGTCAATAATATGGAAATCTCCATTTGCATCAATAATCACATCACCGCCGTAGATATGTACATCCAGAACTTCTGCAGCACGATTGGCGACTTTTTTGAGATTGTCGAGGTCGAAAGGAAAGTGTACTACCTCATCATTAATTTGTTCATACAAATCATATTTGTGATGATTATGTTCATAGGGGTAGAAATAAAAGAAGAAATCCGTTCCCCGTACCGCATAAAACTTCAGCAGGTCACCGGCAAGATGTTCAGAAATAACAGCTTCTTTAATCCCGCGAAGCGCGTATTCATTCAAGATATGCTGTGCTTCTTTCAGACTGCCAGCAAACGTAACGTCTTCCTTATGAATAGCATGAAAATCACCGCGTTTGATCCATACCCCCTTTCCTTTCAGTTTCTCAAAAATAGATTGAATATCTGCAACTGTAGAGATCACAATACTTTTGGGATAAGGAACGCCGCCTTCCAAAAGCTTAAGTGTCATATTTTTCCGAAAGCAATTTTCAATTCCAAAACCGGAATTCAAAACATTGATCCCATTATTTTGAAGAGATTGTAACTTTTTAACCAAAGTCTTTGTTCTCCCCATCGTCAGAATATTTTTCTGCTTTATAGATGTAGAAGACAAAAATTCATCTTCATTACACACTTCGACCGACGCACCTTTTTCGGTCAGTTTTAAAACTACTTCATTAAATATAGCGGCATCATTCCCCACATGATTGGGTGAAAAGCGATTTTTTCGAGTTACGCCTAAAATAGAAATCATTTCGCTCATTTTACTAACTAACTTCCTCACTCAAAAATTGTTCTGCAACCGCACGATCTTTTAGATGATCAATATCGACGACTTTTTCAAAAACAAATGCTTCTACTTGTAAATTGTTTTCCAATAAAGCGCGCTGAAAGTTACGCATTCTCGAATTTCCAGCTTCAACGGAGCTTAACGCACAGTCCATCGCCGCTTGGCGAAAGCAATAAATTCCACCAGAAACATATTTCGTTTCTGCAGTTGCTGTATCCAAAAATGCTTCCACACGAAGCTGTGAATCTGTATTCACGTACAGTGGGCTCTCATCATCGACAAAAGGCGTAACTGCCATAAAAGCATCTGCATTTTTGTGTTGATGAAAAGCATCTAAATAGGCATGAAATTCATGTGGCCTAAACACCGTATCTGTTGTCGTAAGACAGCAGGACGACCAATCGGGGTTGTTTTTAACAAGCAAAGCAAAACTATGCAAGGAACTTGCAGTATCTTCTTCGATCAACACAATAGGTAATTCAAAAGTCGTTTTTTCCAAAAACAATTTCAGTTCGGGAGATTGTTTATTGATGATAACATGAACTTTTTGTGCCCCTTCCTTGACAAACACACGAATCAATCGTTCAATTAATGGAACCCCATGTAATGGTAGCAAGGGTTTCGGTAAATTGAATCCCTCTTTTCGCAATCGAGAACCTTCTCCCGCTGCTATAATTGCAAATTCCATTTCTTCTAATTGCAAAATAAAATCATTTTAAAAAAAGCAAAACCCCCGTCACTATCTCAGCGTTCGTAAGCGCAAAAGTTTACAGAGGGTTATATTCCATCTTCAACTTCTTAAATGATGTCGAAGAAAAAGGGGAAAAACTGTTTGTAAACAATTGTTTCCCCTATCTTATTTAGGTAGCTTATTGAATGCTATCTACAAGCTCCTGATAATAATCCAATCCTAAATGCGTGATTAAATCTTCACCCATAATGTGACGCAATGTGTTTTGCAATTTCATTAATTGTTTGAAGATATCGTGCTCTGGAGGTAATCCCGGAGCAGTTTGAGGAGATTTCAAATAAAATGACAACCACTCTTGAATGCCTGACATACCTGCGCGTTGCGCCAAATCAATAAACAAAGCTAAATCCAAAGCTACTGGAGCTGCTAAAATTGAATCGCGACACAAGAAATTGATTTTGATCTGCATTTTGTAGCCCAACCAACCGAAAATATCGATGTTATCCCATGATTCTTTATTATCACCATGTGGCGGATAATAGTTGATACGTACTTTATGGTAAAGATCACCATACAACTCAGGGTTCTTCTTCGCATCTAAAATTTCTTCCAATACCGATAATTTAGATACTTCTTTTGTTTTGAAATTTTCAGGATCATCCAATACTAATCCATCACGGTTACCCAAAATATTCGTCGAAAACCAACCTTCAACACCTAAAGCTCTTGCTTGAAGACCTGGTGCTACGATTGTTTTCATCAACGTTTGACCTGTTTTAAAGTCTTTACCTGCGATTGCTACACCGTTTTCATGAGCCAACTCAACAATAGCTGGAACATCACAAGTTAAATTTGGTGCACCGTTTACATAAGGAGCTCCTTCTTTCAACGCAGCATAACAGTAGATCATGCTTGGTGGAATACGTTGATCGTCATTATCCAAAGCTTCTTCTAATTTAGCTAATGTTGAGAAAGCTTCGTTTGTCTCAATATAACGTTCTGTCGATCCACACCACACCAATACTACGCGGTCCAATCCGTTTTTCTCTTTAAATTCACGAATATCACGTTGTACAGCGTCTGCTAATTCACGGCGAGTTTTTTCAGTTTTGATATGTGTTCCGTCCAAGTTTTTCACAAAATTGCGGTCAAACACAGCCTTCATTGGTTGGATAGCTTCCAATTCCGCCTTAACAGCATCCAATTGACCTTGTTCCAATACCTGTGCTTTTGATGCAGCCTCGTAAACGTTATCTTCATATACGTCCCATCCACCAAAAACAACATCTTCCAATTTTGCTAAAGGGACGAAATCTTTAATTAATGGATTTCTATTCTCAGTGCGTTTGCCCAGACGGATTCTGCTCAATTGAGAAACAGATCCAATTGGTTTTGAAAAACCTTTGTTTATAGATGCCACACCAGCGATCAATGTTGTAGCCACAGCACCTAATCCCGGAATAAGAATACCCAATTTTCCATTGGCATCTTTCACTTGTTGTCCCATATTAATTCTATATACTTAAATTGTTATTTAATTGATGTATTATGATAAAATAATTCTTAAAATTAGCTTAAAAAAACATATTTCATACCACCCCGCACTTTATTTATAAAATCGTGACAATTACCGATGCAAAGTCTATTCGAAACCGAAAGAAATAATCCGAAAATGAATTATTATTTAGTACTCTACTATTCCATCTGACTGAAATTTAACGATTTTAGCTAAACTTGTTAACCCGAAAAACAAATCCCGATAATTTTACTCAATATATCAACATTCGAAAACTAATCCAAATTCAATCCAAAAAAAGTTTTTCTTTCTTAAAAATTGGTCAATTTTTCTTTTTCTATTTCCTATAAATATGACAATAAAATTGGAAAATGGCTTTACGAGCACTACCTTTAGCTTAAAATTTAAATACTAGCAATGAATGTATCGTTCATTTATAAACCAACAGCCACTGACCATTCAACTGTCGACGGAAAAATGGCCTACCAAACGATAATGTTAAGACAAATTTTACCTGTAACGCATACAGCCTAACATATAAAGTCTCCATAGCATTGCTAAAAACGAAACCGGGTGTATGAATAGTTTTACATCAAAAAAGTACCGAACAAATAATTATCTGAATGAAAAATACAATTTCGTACCTAACTTTAACGCTTTTATGCACAAGCCAGTTACATGCTCAAACAGCTGCCGACTCTGCTTATGTTAGAGATCATTATGAAAAGACCGAAGTAGCAATCCCCATGAGAGATGGCAAAAAGTTGTTTACTGCTATCTACAGTCCAAAAGACAAATCCAAGAAGTATCCGGTTCTGCTCAATAGGACGCCCTATACGGTTTCTCCTTATGGCCAAAACGACTATAAAAAAAGCTTGGGTAACTTTCCGGCAATGATGCGTGAAGGTTATATTTTCGTCTATCAGGATGTCCGCGGTAAGTGGATGAGTGAAGGTGATTTTGAGGATATACGTCCGACTACACACAGCAAAGATAAAAAAGCAATCGATGAAAGTACGGATACCTACGATGCACTTGAATGGCTACAAAAGAATCTTAAAAACTATAATGGTAAGGCGGGACTTTATGGGATCTCCTACCCAGGCTTCTATTCTACCGTGGGGCTCGTCAAAACACATCCAAGCTTGAAAGCAGTCTCTCCGCAGGCTCCTGTAACAGACTGGTATATCGGCGACGACTTCCACCATAATGGCGTATTGTTTCTTCAGGATGCATTCACCTTTATGTCAACCTTTGGTGTCCCACGTCCAAAACCCATTACACCAGATCAATTTAAAAGTAAAATTCAGATCAAAGAAGCGGACAAATACAACTTTTTTTTAGAAGCAGGAACAGCACGAGAACTCAAAGAAAAGTATTTTGGCGATTCTGTTCAATTCTGGAATGACCTGTTTAAACATCCCGATTACGACGATTTTTGGAAATCACGTGTGATCACCAACTCTTTACAGGAAGTGAAACCAGCAGTGATGGTCGTCGGGGGTTTCTTCGATGCAGAAGATGCCTATGGCACATTTAAGACCTATCAATCGATTGAAGATAAAAGCAAAAAAAACAATTCGATTATAGTGGCCGGCCCTTGGTATCATGGGGGCTGGGTTCGAGCAGAAGGAAACTATCTGGGTGATATCCAATTTGAGAAAAAAACAAGTATTACCTATCAGGAACAATTTGAACAACCATTTTTTAAATATCATCTCAAAGGTGAAGGAAACTTCGCTCCTTCTGAAGCCAATATTTTTGTCTCAGGAACCAACGAATGGAAACATTTTGAACAATGGCCACCTAAAAATACAGAAACAAAAAAACTATACTTCCAACCGCAGGGAAAACTTGGATTTGACAAAGTTCAACGTACTGATTCCTGGGATGAATATGTAACTGACCCGAATAAACCTGTCCCACATCAAGGCGGACTGATTCAAAACCGCACGCGGGAATATATGGTTGATGATCAACGTTTCGCAGCCAGTCGTCCTGATGTCATGGTGTATCAAACAGAACCTTTGACAGAAGATCTGACAATTGTAGGCCCAATCAAAAACTTTCTCAAAGTCTCTTCGACAGGAACAGACGCCGACTATGTCGTCAAACTGATTGATGTTTATCCTAATGATGCACCAAGTTATCAGGGAAAAACAATGGCCGGATACCAAATGATGGTACGTGGAGAAATCATGGCCGGGAAATACCGAAATGGTTTTGAAAAAGCACAGGCCCTAACACCGGGAATGATTGAAAAGGTAAATTTTGAAATGCCTGATGTCGCACATACTTTCAAAAAAGGACACCGCATCATGGTTCAGGTGCAGAACTCCTGGTTTCCTTTGGCAGAACGAAATCCACAGGTATTCCTAGCGCCTTACACCGCCACCAAAGCGGATTTCCGAAAAGCTACCCAACGGATTTTTCATGACGTGAACAATGCCACATACATCGAATTTGCAATTCTCAAGGATTAATAACAAGCTTTAAAAGCGATCCTTGAAAAACCACATTACAAAAGGCCACATCAGACATCGGCAATAGCTTATATGCCGATAGCTGTTGTGGCCGTCATTTAATCTTCTGTTACATACCTGTCTTCTCCAGCCTTCCATCCGGCAAACAATAAGAGTAAAATGCTTCCAGCGAGAAAATAGAAGGAAGAATTCCAAGTAGCATCTATTTCGTGTAGTTTACCGAATACCGGTGGACCAAATGCAGCAATCAGATAACCGACGGATTGTGCCATGCCTGATATTTTGATTGCATTGGCGGTCGATCTGGCGCGCAGGGTAAAGAAAAGAATGGACAGACTAAACGACAGTCCATTGGAAAGTCCCAGCAATATAGCGGCAACATAAATTCCTTGAAGCTTGTAATGCCAAAATATAAAGATACTTCCCAGCATGCCTATAGCAACAAGACTTGCCATAAGACGCTGATCCTTCATTCGATTTGCCAAAATAGGTCCAATGAACATAATGGGAATCATCGCAATCTGAATCAAAAACAGCAACCAGCCGGTATCTTTCGAAGGCATACCGTAATCGACCAGCACGTTGGGTAGCCAGGAAATCAAGCTATAGTATACTAAAGACTGAATGCCCATAAATAGGCTGATGTACCAGGCTAATCGTGATCTAAAAATATGCCCAATTCCATTTGCTGCTTGTTTGTTTTCAGTTATAGTAATGACTTTCCGGCCGCTCAGGCCATCAAAGAAAACAGCCAAAAGAGATAACAATGCCAAAATCACCCAAACACCCAAGGAGCCCCGCCATTCAAGTCCCGTCCACGTTCCCAATCGCAGACTAAAGCCCGAAGCAAAAGCTGCCGTCAGATTCATAGCAACTGCAAAAATGCCCGTCATTAGTCCGATCTGCTTTGGAAAATTGGTTTTAATATAACCCGGTGTCACGACATTGCCAACACAGATCCCTAAGCCGATTAAAAAAGATCCCGTAAACAGCATCGGAATATTGCCCCATACCCGAAGTATTATTCCGGCGCTCAATATGACCAAACCAAATAGCAAAAAACGATGCATGCCCTGTATATGGGAATAGCGGCTCACGGCAACAGAACAGCTCGCAAACATAAAAAGCGGAATTGCCGTCAATAAACTGCTCTGAAAAGTATTCAATTGTAAATCTTCACTGATCTGCCCCAGTACAGGACCCACCGCTGTAATTGGCGATCGTAGATTGGTTGAAACTAATATAACAACCAAGACGCATAACCAGTTCCAGGAGACAGCTGTGGATATTTTTTCATTTTCTTTCATCCTAAAAACTTATCTAAACACTTGATAATCGATTGCAAAGATATCCCTAGAAATTTAATTAAATTTGCCATTGATTTAATTTAAAACGACATGAATCCTATCAATCATACATTGACAATAGAGCGCATCAAAAAATCTACCTTTGTATGGTTTGAGGAAAACTGGATTCACGACAACGAATTGCATCGTCATCAGAAGGGTCAGCTGATTTACGTCGAACAGGGATTTCAATACCTTACTGTCGAGGGAAAGATGTATCTGCTAACACAAAATCACGTTGCTTGGATTCCCTCCGATGCTTTACATAAGACTAACTCTCATTCGGAAAGCATTAAGCTTATGGTCATTTTTTTTGATGTTTCCGGAGAAGATCAATTTTTCCAGCGCGTACAGATCTTCTCGGCTCCCAAAGTGTTACGGGAAATGATTTTATATACTGAAAAATGGTCAAAACTGATCGAAGAAAATGAACATGAAAAAATATTCTTAACAGCATTGATGAATGAACTTCCCTGTTTTTGCACACAATTGCTCCAATTGGAGATCACGCTCCCTCATGAAAATAGACTACAGACTGTGCTCAATCACTTGCATGATCATTATACAGAAGCAATCAGAATGGATGAGATCGCTACGTTGTCTAATCTTTCTCTTCGAACAATTGAGCGTCTTTTTAAGAAAGAAACAGGCATGACACTTGCAAAATATCAACAATTGCTCCGCATTATCAAGAGCCTGGAACTTTTAAGTACAAAACAATTCACGATCTCTCAAATAGCCTATAAAGTCGGTTATCAAAGCGTACAAGCCTTCACCAATAGCTTTTATGCTGTAATGAAATACAGGCCTTCTGCATTTATGCTGGATTAATTTCGGCTCAAAAGATCTCGTTTGTAGCTAAAAAGCTACAAAAATCTTTACAGGCTAAAAAAATAGAAGAGAAAATTTGCACAGGTGTAATATTTACACTATCTTTGTATCATCATAATTTAGGTTTATAATTGGTTATTTAAGGTTTTCATTCTCCCCGTTTGAAAACCTTTTTTTATTTCTTTTCACCCTCCTTTAAATCATTTCTGCACCCTTAGACGTATTAAATACCTCTCCCATGTCCAAACAAAAGAAGCTGATTTCCTGTTCTCGATAAATATAGCTTAAATTAATTCTCAAAAAATTCAAGAAATTCTTTAACAATACTGTATTTTTAGCATATATATTCGGATGAGACAGTCCATAAGAATAGAAAGGAATTTAAAAATTGAAAAAGTAAACTAAATATCTATGGCAGAACATGGGGATTTGCAAATCGCAATACTAATCGATGCGGATAATGTATCTTATCGAAAGATCGAAGAGATTTTGAATGAAGTCAAAAGATACGGGATTCCAACCATCAAGCGCATCTACGGAGACTGGACCAACCCTTATGTTGAAAAATGGAAGGACAAACTTCTCACCCATGCGATTACCCCCATACAACAATACAGTTATACCCAAGGCAAAAATTCTACCGATTCCGCATTAATTATTGATGCCATGGATATTCTGCATTCGGACAGAGTGGACGGATTTTGTATCGTATCGAGTGACAGCGACTTCACCCGCTTGGCCACGCGCCTCCGTGAATCAGGTAAGCTCGTTATTGGTATCGGTGAGAAAAAGACACCTAAGCCTTTTATCGCCTCCTGCGACAAGTTTATCTACGTAGAAATTTTTGAAAAAAATCAAAAGAAAGAAACCGTTGCAAAGAAAAAACAGCAAACTCCCCCCAAGCCTGCCCCCGTTGATAATCCGGCAAGTATAGCGGTACTGGATGAGGAAACTCTCGAACTTTTAAAAGACACCGTTGATGATACGGCCGATGAAAATGGCTGGGCTTTCCTAGGCGAAATCGGAAGTCTTTTCAATAAGAGGAAACCTGATTTTGATGCGCGAAATTACGGATACGACAAGATGTCCCATCTTTTCAAAGCCTACAAGGAAGATTTTGAAATTGAGGAACGCAACACCGACAAATCGCGTATAAAACACTATTACATCCGTAATATTATTAAACGTCCTTTAGCAATGACCAGCCCGGCTCAAGCAGCGGAAACCGAACACAAAACGCCTTCTTCTCCCCCCCCTTCTGTACCTCCTACAGAAACCACGGGAAAAACTGCAAATCAAAATAATAGAAAGAAGGGGCGACAAGACAAGAAACGCCAGAACGCAACAAGTTCTGAAGCGATACAAAACGAAGTTCCAAATGTTCAGGAAATTCAGGAACAAAAAGACGAACCCTTACCTTCCGTAGTACAGGCATTACCTACAAACATGTTGTTTCCTTCAGAGGGCAACAAAATTACTGCAGATGATGTTAAAAAATCGCAAATAAGGATTACAAAAGAATTCAAACCTTTATTTCCCACTAAATCTCAAAAATTAAGGATTATGATCAATGCCGGAGAATACGAATGTAATTTCACCTATCGAGGCAGAGGATTTCATGTACTTAAATTAGGAAAAGAAGCGGCGACCAAACTTGGCCTTTCCGAGGGGATACAAATACAAATAGTCAAACTGAACGAGGTTAGCTTTAGCCTTCAAAATAAATCAGTTTAATATAATTCAGGGACATTACCCTTTGTGCCATACGGTAATAGGACAATATATTGTTGTCCTATTACCGTATCAAAGCATTACGTTGAAGGTTTGTCGTATTGAAATAAAAATTAACGTCTGCCCGCAAATTCCATCGTAAAGTGGTAGTTCTCATCAATGGCCATTGGCTTACGGTCTACTTTACGAAAATCGCGTGCCTCCTCAGTCCATAGAAAAGGGTAAAACGAAAAAACCTGATTACCATTCAGGAATTTAATATCTTCGCTCCACTCTTTCCATTTAAATGTTTCATAAAACTGTCTGATATCCCCTTTTAAAGCCCAAAAGACAAAGTCCGAATAGCCACATTCCAGACTTTCCCATTGCAAGGTATCTTGAGCAAAATAATAAACCTGTCCAATTGCATCTCCCAGAGCGCCAGCATTGATGGCAAAATACCCCCCCAAAACATCGTCAGCAATAAGTAGAAATCCTCCTTTTTCACCTTCTTTGTCAAAGCTCTTACCCTTATTCCACTCCATAATTCCGCGGTTTAATTGCGGCGATCCTGAGCCTAAAATCCGCAACCAGCCACCGTCGATTAGCATACCGCCGGTTTGATGAATAATGGCTCCCATGGGAGATTTTGTCGTAATTTGTGCCCTTAAAAGTTCCTCATCAGCCCGTTTAGGATTTGGAGGAAGCACTTCATATGAATTTGTCGCTTCCTTCAACCAGCCCTCAACTAGCTTCCATCCCGAATTACTTAAATCAATCAGTTCTTTTAGACTTTTCATTTCTTGTGCTTTTGTACGCTAAGATCAATATCCTCCAACCAAACGGGAGGCTTCTTGTCCTTATCAATTTGCCGAAATTACCACAATTCTTTATCGCATCCAAATTACAGCTTGTACAAGAACAGATTGAAAAAAAATATTCATCGAAAACATAAACATTAGGAACCTTGCATCTATTTTAAGTAATTTTAGGTTATGCAACATGAATTAGAAAAACTCAGATACCCTATAGGTCGTTTCGCGATACCCGATGTAATTGACAACCCCCTGTTGAATGACTGGATCAAGACAATTGCAGATTTTCCGGCTCGGTTAAAATCCGAAGTCGGCGACCTTACGGACAGTGCCCTAGAAAAGCGCTACCGTCCCGACGGTTGGACGATACGTCAGGTCGTTCACCATTGTGCCGATAGTCACATGAATAGCTTTGTCCGATTCAAATTGGCCCTAACAGAAGAAGACCCAACCATCAAATTATATGAAGAAAAGCTGTGGGCCGAACTTCCCGACGCCAAAATAATACCTATCGAAAGTTCGGTAAAATTGCTCGAAGGCTTACATGAACGTTGGGTCATACTGTTGAAAAGCCTTTCAGCCGAACAACTCGAAAGGGGTTTTATTCACCCCGTTACCAAAAGACTAATTTCTTTAAAGGTCAATATAGGCCTATATGCATGGCATTGCAACCACCACCTCATGCATATTGTCAATGCCAAAAACCATTAATAGCAATCACATCTATCGCAATGATCATTTCACTACTGGTAAATGGATCATTGCGATAAATTTACGTCACTGCTCTACATTGCTAAAGCGACATCGCCCACAGAAACGCCAGCAATCCCGCAACCAGGAGCCCAATAAGACCCGACAGCAAAAACGACAGCAAATAATACCCTACAGTGCGTGTTTTTTTCTTTACGAGATGAATAATACCCACCGTTAAGGTATACACCCCTCCAAATCCAAAAAATACAATCAGCACCAAGTCGATCAGAATGCCACTAAAATCTATATTTGCTGATGATAACATGATTTACTTTTTCTTTTTAAATAGTTTGCTAAAAAAGGAAGGACTTGCGCCCGAATCTTCAGGCTGGCTATCCCATTGCAATAAATCCGGTTCGATATCCAGTTCATTGCTTTTCGCAAAATCTGACCAATGGACAAATTTTTCCTGATTTCTAAATGTAGGATCATTCTTGTAATAATCCAATAAGCGAGCTGTGGCACTTTCGTAAACGCCATAGTCATTGGCGCGTTCAAAATAGCCTATCGCCTTTTTGCTGTCCTTTTTAAATTTCAGTCCCTGATCATAGAGCAGTCCATAATAAATATTGGAATAGCTGTTTTCTTTATCTCTTTTCAAATAAACCAATAGACGATCGTAATCTTCCAAACTGTAATAGATAGAGGCTATATTGCTATTGTTTTCCACTAGTTTTAATTCAGCTTTCTGATAATAAGTGAGGGCTTTTTCCAGATCTTCTTCCACATAGGTTCCACTTGAATAAAAGTAGCCTAAATTGGATAAAGCATAGCCATTCCCCAATTCAGCTCCTTTCATGTACGCATCAAATGACTTTTTCAGATCTTTTTTATAACCAATACCATATTGAAAAAGGTAACCAATCTCATTCCATGCAGCGGCATAATTTTTTTGGGCCGCTTGTTCATAATATTGAATTCCTTTGTCCAAATCTAAATAAGGATTGTGTTCGCTATCGGTATCCGTATAGATATTCCCCAGTTCATGCATGCTGCTTTCATTACCCTGGTCGGCGGAAAAGGTAAAATAGCGTATCGCCATTTCGACATCGCCTTGCCGGCAGCAGTCCAAGGCCATATGATATAAGGTATAACTATCATAACAGGATTCAAAATTATCGCCCTTCGCAGCCTTCCACCGCTCAAAAAAACGATTAGATACATCAAAATCTTCCCCCGACAATTGATCCAGTTTTTTCAGAAACTGACCGTATTGATCTTCCGGAATTACCTCCACGCCATCATACCCTTTTTTATACAGCAAGTCACCTTGCAGCAACATCAGATCCTGATAATGATCAACACTTGCACAGACATAATCGTAGGCGGAGCTGAGCGACTTCTGCTCTGCGTCATAGTAGTAATACCTTCCCGCATTGTCTTTCAGAATAAAATAATCCATCACACCATAAACAATTTTTGCATAGTGCGTTGAGAGCGGCACCAGCCAGGCCTTTTCAGCAGCCTGATAGATTCCTCTTCCGGCAGCTGTTTCAATGATATAGCAATCCCGGGCGCCATTATCAAAATCGGTCCCACCCTTTAGGGATTGAATGACCATATCTTGCAATACATAGGCCCGAGCTTCCAGATCATACAGATGGATTCTGCCGGAATCAACAAAGGATAACGCAGCTCGGCCATTTCCGGCATTGAGTAAATCAACATCTTTGACCAAGAAAGTTCCCTCGGGAGACAAAACTGATTTTTTCTTTTTGTTAGTCAAATTGACTGCATAAAAATCAAACAGCAGTTCGCTTAATACGCCACCAGCAAAAACGCCCAATAAAATACCTTTGTTTGAATAATAGCGGCGCAGTTTACTTCCGGCAATCTCTTGGTAGATAAATCCTTCGTAATCGATGTCAAACGGTCTATCAGCACCAACAACATTGAAGAGCAGTCCTTGGGCATCAATGATATAATACTGCTGATCTTTCTTCCCCTGATAATAACCGGAAGCAAGATCTTCGAGTTCATCATATTCAAGCGGTATGATTATTTCTCTGTTCTCAACGTTGACCAATCCATATTTTTCGTCTAAGCTCACCTTACCAACGATCGATCCAGCTCCATATTGGACTGGTGCTGCCGATGAATAAATACAAGGAATAGTTTCTTCTCCGCCCCTGTTTAAATAACCGAACAGCTGATTTTTCTGTATGACAGCGATCCCTTCATAATCAAAATCACCAATTTCCTGGTAGCTTGCTTCGACCTTCACCTCTCCTTTTGCATTGCGTATTCCCCAAAGACCCTGATCTTCAAAAAATTGATTATCCAGACTGTCAATCGCATCTCTATTCCACCAGCCCAAGCCGTAGTTGCTCCATTCCAGTTCAAGCATCGCTAAAAAAGAAGTATAACCAGCGGGGGCCAAAATAGATTCGAGTTCAGCTATGGACTGTTTTTCGATTGCTTTTTCATAGGGCAAATTCTTCTCATAGATTTCAAATGCAAAATCTTTTGCCTGTTGACTATGTTTAACATCGCTCATGTTAAATACATCACTTGCATTCAACTGAAAGTAATCGAAGGGTAAACCATTCAAAAAATCGAACAGTTTCCCGATAGCTGCCATGGCCAGCGCATCGGAATTTAACCCGTATTCATGGATGAGCAAATCATAAAAAGTGCGAAGCTTGCGGATTCCCGCTTCCTTTTCTGAAAAGACTAAGGTACCTTTTGCCCTTGGATTAGCGGCAAATAAGGGAAAAAAGAGCGGGGGAATCACATAGTTCCATTCCCCTAAATAATGAGGAAAATAATCTTGATCCTTTTTATCTGTATTGTAAATATATATGCGATGAGCCATTTTCTATGCGATAATAATTCTTTTGCTATTGATCAATTACAACAGCATTTTCCTTAGCAAAATGTGACCAAAACTCGTATTTATCTGCGTTTGCAGCAGCACCGTGCGCAGCATACAGTTGTAGCAAACGACTGACAGCATAGGCATACACGTTTTCTTTATTGGCTTGTTCATAGTAACGGATGGCTTTTGACAAACTTTGTTTAACGCCCAGTCCTTCCTCATACAAAATCCCATAATAGATAGCGGCAAATTGATTTGCCGTATCCCTTTTCAAATAACGCAATAAGTTCGCGTAATCTTGTCTTTGATAATGGATTTCTGCCATTTGCGCATCATTGGCAATACCCGCTTTTTCAGCTTGCTTAAAGTAATCTAAAGCTAAGGCATAGTCCTGTTCTACATAGGCACCTTCGTAATACCAATTCCCTAAGTTGCTCATGGCTTGTGCTTCTCCCAACGCAGCAGCTTGCTGATACCCTTTTAAAGCTTTCGGAATATCGAGTTCAACACCATGCGCTGTCGCATATAAAAATGCCCAATTATTCCATGCTTGCGCATGATTTTGCGCCATTGCCTGTTCATAGAAGAACTTTCCCTTTGCGATATCCATCCCTTCGTAATCTGCATCTGTATATATATTTCCAAGGAAATATTGACAGTCTGCACTACCGCGATCAGCCCCGATCGTGAGTAAACGAATGGCATCGGAGACCTTCCCTTCAGCATCGAGCTTCTTCCCCTTTTCAAGCAGTGTGTCATTATCGAAATACTGTTCATATCCATCACCCTTGTGTTTCGTCCAGGCTTGATAAAACTGCACAAAATAGCTTTGATCGCGCCCCCGTAGCTGATAGCGTTCCGTATATAAATATCCAAATTCCGTTTCTGGAATCTCAACGATATTCCGTTGCATGTCGAGACGAAACAACTTGTCTCCTTTAAAAAGCAACAGGAGTTCACCTGAGATTGCCTCTGGCGCTGGATAATGAAAAGGCGAGCAAATATAATCGTAAAGCTCACTGCAAAAGTTAAGCTTCGTATCGAAATAGTACATTCCCCGCGGGCAGTGTATGCGCATAAAGTCCAAAAAGCAATGTTCGATTTTCTGATGGTCAGTAGCAGGTTCAAGTAACCATTCCCCCCGATGCGCATCATAAATCCCCTGCCCTTGAGAGCAGCTTACAACAAAAATGTCTTTACGGTGCTGTTGTATACTATCTACTCCTACCTTGTCTATCAGACTATCCTTTAGGCGAAATACCCTCTGTTCAAGCGCATAAATCTGCCATCTTTTATTTTTGAGATACGCGATACTTCGGTAGTCATCCAGTACAATAATTCGGTCAATGTCTTCATCCAATACCGTACCATCCGGTTTAATAACAGCAATTTTTGGCTGTAGCTTATTTGGTCTAATCCAAAAATATTGATTGGGTAACGGCTCCAGGCTACCTTCCAGAAAAGTTCCCAAATACTGCCCGTCCATTCGGTAATATCTTCTTTTTATCGTTCCTTTTTGCCGGGTATAAAACAGTTTGTTATAGTCATACACAAACGACTCAGGTGCTGGATCTGGAATAATCAATCGTCCTTCGACCGAAAGGAGCAGGTTGCCATCCCCTTGTCTTGCGTTTAAAAAGCCATAGGCGATCCAGTCGAGTTCATCATAGATTGCCGGTATACTCAGCTGGGTGGTATCAATATCCAGTACCCCACGTTTCCCTGAAACTTCCACTTCCGCGTAATTATTCCCGTTGATATATCGGGCATCAAAAGCCTCTCGATATTGACAAGGTACCAGCTCGGCGCCGCTTACATTAATATAGCCGTATTGACCATTTCTTTCAACGACCGCAAGCCCCTGCTCATTGAATTCGAATATTTCATCATAAACTGCTGGGATCAGGAGATCGCCGTTCGCATTTTTTAACCCATGCTTTCCTCCCTCTTCAAAAACTTCAGCTCCTTTCTCCCGCAAAAGCTCTTCCGCCCAGACTCCCAATCCATAATCAATCCAATCGGTTTGAAGAGCGTCCAAAAAAGAAGCATAGCCAGACTCTTTTATTAGCGGGTCCAGCGGATCTAAGGACTGTTCATCGACAGCTTGCTCATACAATAAGGCCTGAATTTTAATTTCTTCCGCCCAGTCTTTAGCCTGTTGGGTATCTTTCTCCTCATTCATACTAAACACATCACGTCCATCGATCTGAAATGTATCGAAAGGCAGGGCTTCCAAAAATTCAAACATCCTGTTTACAGGCTCAAAATATTTCTTTTTATAATGCAATTGATACCTATCCGCCAACAATGCATAAAAGTAGCGAAGCCTTGCGATCCCATCTTCCTTATCTGCATAAAGCTGGCTACCTTTGGATCGGATATTAGCGGAAAATAAAGGCCGCATGAGAACAGGAATTTCATAATTCCATTCGGCCAGATAAGAAGGATATGTTTGTTTGGTCCTGAGATTTACATTGTAAATATAAATGCGATGTGCCATGCCTTAGTTTTTCTTTTTGTCCGTCTGTCGCTTTGCCCTAATTCATTCAGTAGGATCATGCGAATGTTGTAAAAATACCGTATTTATCATATCTTTTGTTTAGCGGAAAACAGGGATTTTTTTCTCTTCTTATTTTCAACAACTTTGGTTTGGATTTTGTACACAAAAAAGCAATGAATCATTTCAAATACAGTTACTATATCGGCGCATTATTGCTCCTTTCATTGCAAATTGCTTGTCAGGAAAAATCAAAACGAGGCGAAGCACACATCGCTCCGGCAAAAACTACGGAAAGCCTTGTCAAAGATACTGTCCTCAAAGAAAGCCTATTGCCAAACCGTTCCAAACTGGATAGCGTTGACCACGCCAATGCACAAAGTGTACTGGAGTCTGACGAAGTCACCAAAGCTTACGTAAACTTGAGTTCTAAAGACAGTATCATACGCCTGCAATCCAATATCCGTTTAGATCACCGCTTTTTTGGCTATGAGAAAGCAGATACACATTCGACGAAATTACTGTTGTTTTCCATCTTTACAAACGATGTGAAAGACAATCCATTTCAGCTCAAACTGGGTGCCTATTACGATACCTCTGGTTTAGACAATAAAGGCTTAAAATTAAAATATATTGGCACAAGAGGCGATTTTGTAGAAGCCAAATTTATCGATGCGACCGAAATACCGGTGTGCAATATCTATTTTGAAAAAAAATGGATCGAGATCGAATAACGAAGGACATTTCTCAATCTGTATGTTTATGAGCAATAACAGTTATTACTAAAAAAAATCAACGATGAAGTTAACCATAAAGACTATTTTTCTGCCTTGCATAGCATTGTTTTTTAGCTGTCAACAAAAGAATGAGGCGAAAAAATCAGTTACCGCATTCAGCAGCACCACGAGCATAGACTCCATACAGAAACAAAAAGAGATAACATCCCTATCCGATGACGACCTTGCGCTCTTCAAGCAACTCTATCCCATTGCTATTCTTCAGCCGGAAAGCAAAAATAGTTTTAAGAAATATGGCATTGAATTCTCAGGAATCTGCTATGCCTGCGATCTTGCAGAGATTACACTGAGTAAGGATGTCTTTCATTTTGTCAATGTCTGTGATTCTAATGAAATCTATCAGATTAGAGAGTTTACCACCAACAGCAACGATGCAGGCTTAACCATAAAGACCCCGCACAATGAATTTATCTTCAAGCGAGTTGAGAAGGAGCCTATTTTTGAATTAAAAATAAAGGGAGATTCTCTTTTGCTAAAGAATAAACGTATCTCAAAATATTACACACAGAAAGCTTTGATTGATCAGTTCGAAATCCACGATTGTGGTGATTTTCAGGGCTAGCCTTAACGTGACGCGACCTAACAATAACGTGTTGCAATAAATTGTCCCAAATCTTGGCATAAATCTTAAAAGAAACCGACAGAAATCAAAGCAGGCAGTAGCTAATTTCATTACCGCCTGCTCAGGTCGTTAAAACCTATACTTCAAAATAGAAACCTGATTCAGTAAGCGCCTGATATTTTACTTTGTCAAAACTATAGATCTTCGCTGCCCTGGCAGGCCGATCTTTTTGCTTATCGCTGTGATCGATTAATAAACCCATGCTGAGGATTTTTTTTCGAAAGTTTCCCCGGTCAATTGACCGCTGCAAAACGGTCTCATACAAATTGTGCAAATCGGGCAAAGTAAACTGTTCAGGCAAAAGCTCAAAACCGATCGGCTGATAACGTATCTTCCCCTTCAGTCTTTCGATCGCGACGCTCAAGATCTGTTGATGGTCAAAAGCGAGGTCCAGGTTTTCATCAATGCCGAACCACTTTACCGCTTCAATGTCCAACCCTGCTTCCAATACATATGCTTCAGGCTTAACAAGGGCGTAATAAGCTATACTAATTACTCTTCCGCGTGGATCACGTGCTAAGTCTGAAAACGTATAAAGCTGTTCAAGGAAAATATCCTGGAGGCCGGCCTCCTCCTGCAGCTTACGAATCGCGCAGCAATCGGCTGTTTCTTCTTCCTGGATAAAACCGCCAGGAAACGCCCATTTTCCCAAGAAAGGTTCTATTGCCCTTTTGGTCAATAATACCTTGAGCTGGTTTTTATCAAAACCGAAAATCACACAGTCAACTGTAACTGCTGGCCTCGGATACTCGTATGCATATTTTTTCACAGAGACTGTCATGTACTACAAATTTACTTCGGTTGACAATTTGGTCTGTATCCCATATTTTTCTTTTAAAGCGTCAAACTGCTGTAAGGTTTGTTCTTCAAATCCCGCAATAGGCGACATGCAATCTATCAATAAGGTAATACGGGAGGTAATTGACCGATCATGTTCAAAATATTCCAAAATCTGTACTGCCGAAGCCAATACGCAATGGCTTGAAGCCTCGCCCGCGATATAAATAGCATCGTATGTACGTATTGCTTCAAGTACGGCATGGTTTACAAATTTATTATCATCATATTCGGCTTTAATAATACCATACATCTCGGTATTCGGATCCTGTCCCTTATGGACTAAGATCGGTTTTACCTGACGCACAGCACTATGAAAATAGAGCATATTGGTAAATTGACTCTCGAGCTGTGCACCCGAGGTTCCCTCCAGACAATGGTATGGCCAGATGCACAATTGTTTTTTCCCCTCAGATTCCAAATGCTGGAGATAATCCAGCGATAAGGCTGTATTGCCATTGGCAGCACGCCATATACCGTCGCGGACATCCGCATAGCGAATGATGGTAAATGGATCCGGATGATTTCCTTCCGTATCCAGCCACCAGTCGGCATGGAAAACCTGCATCATCGAATGACAATCAAGACTGCACATCACTTGTGTCAAAGATCCCAAATTGCGGTACATCCACTGTGTTAGACGCTGTACGTCAGCTTTGGAACCATTGACCGCAAGGCTCCCAATAGATTCCATAAAATCGTTCTGAACATCTATCGCCAAAAGCAGCGTCCGTTTCACGTCCAAAGCGGCAGGCCGGACCTGCTCCTCTTGTGCCAAGGCCAGCATTGCCGGTATATTATCACTTTTGCCGCTGGCAATATGTTGCACATCGACAATCCGATCAAATGGTGTTTTCATGCTATTCATTTTCTTTAAGTCAGTATTTATTCCGTTAAAATGCTAGTTGTCTTTGCGGTCCGCTCTAAGTGAGCGCGCTTGAACTAGTATTCTTAAGCATTTAAAACTACCCCTTAAAAGTAGGTACCGCAGCAAACTTATGTGCAGATTGTTCCCTACGCTTACGAATAAGTTCGTCTATCGCAAGGTCACCCGATGTACCGCTCAGAATAAAGCCATCGATTTGAGCATAAGTCATCCCCAGTTCATCTTCATCTGTCTGCCCTTCCCAAAGACCTGCAGACGGACTTTTATACTGAATAGATTCGGGTACGCCCAGGTATTTTGCCAATGTATACACTTCCTGTTTCGTGACCATTGCCAGCGGATTCAGATCGTAGGCTCCATCGCCCCATTTCGTAAAATAACCTACAGTAGCTTCAGCCATATTACCTGTGCCGATAACAAATCTGCTTCCCAGCTGCGCAAATTGATACAAATAGGTCATCCGCACACGTGGACGGATATTGGCCAGACTCAAGGCTCTGTTTGCTGCTGTGGCTTCCGTTATAAACTCCTCTCGCTGGATCATCAAGGCATCGACTGCGGGTTGAATATCAAATACATGATAGGGAAAATCAAACTTCTGAATAAGCTCCATCGCATGCTGGTGACTTTTACTATTATTCATATCACTGCCATAGGGCATCATGACCAAGTGCACATCTACTTGTGCAAGCCGGCATAAACAAGCCACAACACTACAGTCGATACCACCGCTCATTCCCAATACAAGTCCTTTGCGGCCGGCCGATTTCACTTGCTGAGCAATCCAGGATGCCATTAATTGTGCATACTGTGCTACGTTTTCATCCTGGATGAAAAACGGTTTGTTTACGCTATTTCCCATATACTCGAATTGTTTCAGTTTTTAATCTATTTCTTAGTTCCTCAAAGCTAGACGTGTGAATAAATTCACCGTTCAAATAACATTCTTTCAGCAAGTTTCTATTTTCCAGTTCAGCTACAGTTTGTGGGTTCAGGTTGTCTATTAAACGAAATTCATCATTTTCGAATACAACAGCCACCATGCCCTTTTGGGACTTCTTGAAGTTTCCGGTATCTGTAGCCGGACGTTTCTGAATTGCTTTAAATTCTCCATTCACAATTTCGGCAGTTCCTTTCAATGCAAAACCAAACGTATCGCGTGTGACATATTGATAGGTATAAGAACCTATTCCCAATATGGTATTGGTGGAAGCAAAGCCTTTATCGAACAGTCCTTGACAGATTTTATCGGCCCTATCCACCGTTATGGAATCTCCATAAACCACGCCAATATGTGGATCCAGCTCCTTAAATCCCTTACTGTTGATCGTGCCGCCAAAAAGTTCAAATAGACCTTCGACGATACCTTTCTGAACAGTACTGCGATCAGATGCCACATCACCGCAGATAATTTTTACCGGATCGCCACTATCGGGTCGGATGACGACCTTACCTTCTCTTGCCATAATAAGATCCTTCAGCTGTGGCAATACATAATCGACCACATGCCAGAGGTCATAGGTATCCGATACAATGGAGATATTTCCACTTGGGTATACCTTGGTGATCAGATGCCGAAATGCTTCCACTTCGTCCTCTCCATAGGAACACATCACGCTGTGCTCCGTAGATGGGGTATACATCATCACATCACTTTTTGCATGATAATAGGATTTCAGATACTCTCTGACAGAAAGCGTAGCCGAGACTCCGAAGCTCAATAGATGTCCCCCAGCTGTACGATAAGCTGTTTCGGGAGAACCCATGCCGCGCATGGAAAAATCTCCGGCTTGTGTGAACACTTTATTAACGTCACCCGTTTTCTCCGCAAAGCCCGTCAATAATCTTTTATACTGATCCGCTATTGTAGCCGCAGTCATCGATGACCAGATATAAGCAGACAGCTGTGTCTCGAGATATCCAGGCAACCAGAAAAAATCTGGATGTGTATTTTCGATCGTAAACATCGGCACACCAACGGGTACCAAACTACCTTCCTGCAACGCATTGACTTTGATCGGAAGATAGCCCAATCGATGCAAGTCGCGGATATGTTTCGACTCGTGAGTCGAGGCAAAATTAGCATTTGTATTTTCAAAAACAGATGCGATCGCTTCCTCATACGCAGCGACAACTTCTTCTTCCGGCTGTGCAAAAAAGTGCACATCAAATGAATTGGTGATTTCGGCCAGCGCCCCCTGCAGTCCAAAGAAAACAACATGACTAATCCCTTCTATACGGGACATCCGTGGTGTCCAAGTCTCATACACCCATTGTGTATGATCCGGATATTGATCCTTATGACACAATTTATAACCATCTGTCCAAAGCATTGGATTTTCGTTCATCGATTTAAACATGGTGCTCATTCGTTAAGTTGATATAATTTATTTTAGGATGGACGGTATCCATCATTGAATTGGTGGTAAAAACACAGGATATCGGTGAATCATCATCCAACAATGCGCCTTTAAAAATGCGAGGTTCACAATGTGTAACCAAAAGATAGATCGCACTGGCGCCCATTTCTTTCAAAATTTTCCCTGCCCAGAGAAAGGTTCCACCTGCAGAACATAGATCATCGACAATAATGCATTTTGCCCCGAGCGGAATATCTCCAGTCTTAAGTTCCATCCCCTCGATTCGGCCTGTTTGCGGGTTCCGCTTCTTCTCAAAAACACAGCTATTTTCATAGCCGCTATTGATATAACGCGCCGCGGCTCCTTTATCCGGAAAAACAATCCGATCTTGATCTGAAAAATCAAGTTTTTCCATTAATTGTGGCAACCAGTCCAATGCCGGATAAACCCCTACACTGTTCGCCAGTAGCTCCAACGTCACATTGGAATGTGGCTCGACAACAGATACCGTATCAAACTGTAAACTATTTATAAAATCAGCCACATACTGTAAGGTAAACAAATCGCCTTCAATTTTACGATCCATACGGCTATAGGGCATATAACGGATCAGTAAGCGGCAAGATTCGGAGAATACTTCGTCCAATCGCTTTTTGACAAAAAGCAAGCGGATTAAATCCCCATCCTCCTGATAGGTAAATTCAATGAGATTGTTCTTTAAGATCAACTGATCAAAATCTTTCACTTTTGTCTCCCCATTTGGAAATTGCTCTGTGACTATCTGATGCTTATTTAATACAATCATAGCTTTAATTTTGCTTTCTACTGTTGAGTACTTTTTACTCAACAAATATGAGAATTAAATTTAAGCCTGCAAAACATATTGAGTACTTTTTACTCATAAACTTCGAAACAATACGGATCATATTGAAAATCAGCTAAATAATTTAACAAAGATCGTATAACTTAACTACTCCGCCAACATTTCAACATATTAGCCATGAATCTGATTTTGTGATTAGCTACTCCGCTCCGGACAACGAAGGAGTACTATTTGGGCCGGTTTGAAACGTATGGATAATCAAGGTAGATATAAACCCGAAACACATGGGTACCAAATATTACCTAAAAACAATTTTTAATCAATATTTAGACAGTAAAAAGTCAATGATTATTCAGTTTACACTGAGCCATCACTGAGCCATCACTGAACAAGCATTGTCAAAAGGCAGAATTTGCCCCCTATCTGATTACCGTTTACTGCTACAGTTTCCCGTTGTTCTTTTGATGGACGACAGAAAGAAAAATCCTGACTGCAGACAGAAAAATGCGCTGGAATTACCTACTTTACACGCTTATAGGAGATACTTCGGTAATAAAAAAACACAGAAAGACAGTTTCAATAAAAATTAGCTGATTATAGGGATGGAAATTTTACGATAAAACATGATCTTTGTCTATACCATAGTCACAAAATTCTTTGTCAGCCCACAAAAATGTGCTGACAAAGAATTTTGAATTACTTAAGCATAAAGCATGGAATTAGCCAATCTTATAAAACAGGATATTGAGTCAATCTTACAAATTGAATCTCAAGACATCAAACAGTTGGTCGAGGACTATCGCGAAGACTTAATGGATGCGGAGACCTTTGACGCCATCGATGCGTACAATATGCTCTATTCGAATATTTATGAAATGTCCGAGGAAGAATACCTCGATGCTTTTCGTACCTTGGGAGAAGCCTATCCAAACTTTGGCAAGGCCGATGAAAATGACTTTCAAAAATCAATTGCTGAACTAGAACGTTTAAAGCATGCCTTCAATGAACTGCAGCTCAATACAACCGAGGGCAAGCATCTTTTAGCACTGCAATTAGCTGTTTTGGAACTGGATATTCAGGTTTACCAAAAGCTCACGCTATCACCAACGACAACCGAGATACAGGCTGAAATCAATTTATTGGAAACAGAATCTTTCGGTATAACCAATCAGATCAATCAGTTTTTAGAACAGTACCACGATTAATTATGCGGACACTTTATCCTATTAATCGCCAATGGCTAAAACCAGGTCTTTGCCTACTTTGTTGGCTATCATTCCTGCCAATGGTGCTTTTTTCTTCCCAAAACAGGATGGTGTTTGATACACAGCAACAGACAGGCAACAGACTGCCCTTCTACATCAACGACCAAGGACTACTTTGTTACAATTTATCGGCCGGGAAGAATCAAATCAACACAATTCAGGTTGATTTAAACGCGGTATTTACAAATTCAACGGTAGAGCATCTCCGATCAAAGCACTATGAGCTATCCGATACGGCAATAACGATCATTAGCTTTGATACTCCTCCCATTTCCGCCAATTATAAGATTACCGACAACAGATTTGTTGTATTTAAATCTTCAAGCTGGCCACCGGCCTTTCAGCCGGTAGTTCGCACGATGGCGATGGATAGCCTAAAGCACATGGAGGCTCTGTTTGACACGAATGATCTCGATGGCCTGCAGCAACTGGAAGTGACCAAGCTCCCTTTTGAAAATATACTTTTATTTTTTAGTCAGCTGCATGGATTTTCCACTGTAGAGGAATTTAGTAACAATGCCATTCATCGGATTTTAGAAAAGGGGCAGTACGCGATTGCCAAACAATTTTACCGCTTATTTCTGACTAGAAATAGACAATTCAATGACTTCGAAGTACTGAAGACCGCGATAGAAAAAAACGACATGGATTTTATCCGTCATGTTTCTTTAAATAGTCTGAACCGGCTGGGTATAGATGAAGTTAAAGCGGATTATAGCTTCACAAAATGCACATTACTTGGAAAAGCCATTCTAATGAAAAACAAAATAGCCATAGATTATCTTTTACAGAAAGGCGCCGCGACGGACAACGTATACCAATATGAATCCGAGGTGCTATCTGCAAGTCAGCTCGCCCAAAGAACCAAGTCTGAGAAAATCATCAAACTATTCCATTAATTAGATAAACTGACCGATGAAAAAAACACTTATTTACGCCATATCCCTTATTAGTTATCTTGTGACCTCAGCAGCACTGACGCTACCAGTCCATGCGCAAAAAAAGCCAATGGTTTCCAAGCAATCGAAAACTCATTCAAAATTACCGCTGTTCAATGATGGGGATATGATCTTTCAGTCTTCTATTTCACCGCAATGCAAGGCGATCCAATTAGCAACGCGTTCTCCGTATTCCCATTGTGGGATTATTTTTTACGAGCGAGGCAAACCTTACGTGCTGGAAGCCGTACAGCCTGTAACTGTAACGAAGCTGGAACATTGGATTGCGCGTGGCGAACAGCAGCATTACGCGGTCAAACGCCTCAAAAATGCAAACCAGGTACTGGCCAGTTCGACATTAGCTAAAATGAAAGCAATCGGTAAAAATTTTATTGGCAAAAATTACGATGCGACATTCGAATGGTCAGACGATAAGATTTATTGCTCCGAATTGATCTGGAAAATATACCAGCGCGGAGCAGGCATTGAAGTTGGGAAACTTGAAAAACTACAGGATTTTGATTTAACCAGTCCTGAAGTGAAAACTAAGCTCAAAGAGCGTTATGGCAATACTGTTCCCCTAAACGAAACCGTCATATCCCCCGCCTCAATCTTTAATAGTCCATTGTTGATTACGGTGGCGAGTAATTATTAAGCAGACTTTCTCCTTTATTTTTGAAACCGCCGCCTCTATTTTTGAAGCAGAACTGCCTTGCCACCGTTTAATTTACTTTCTTCGGCGGCGTCAATAAATGCGCATATTGCCAAGGTTTCCTTTTCGTCCACCGGACTTACGCCCGTTTCGAAAAATGGAAGGATTTTATCCAGCAACGGGCCGTAGCCCATAAACTGTCCCAGGTGCACAATCCGATCCTTTAAAAATACGGTCCCGCCAAAATCATCCTTTCCCTCACGTATCCCCCGCAGCGAAGCAATCCTTCCGTCTCCCCACTCACCGACATAAAGCGATGTACGCTGTTCCTGAATAGTCCGTACAGCATGACAGTCAGGCCCCATCAAAGCAAATAACATTTCCACCCCATGGATGCCATACCAGTACAGATCTTTATGGGAAGGTTCGGTTACCGCAGGACAATAAACATCAGCTCCAACGATATTCGCTCGATCCAGTTCCTGAAGTCCAGTAATATAACGTAATGAGCTTGAGGAAAAAACAGGACAAGCGTACTTTTTTGCTGCTTCAAAAATTTTCAGAGCGTCCGAATAAGAATTGGCAACAGGTTTGTCGATAAATAAAGGCTTTTTAGCTTTGATCACTTCAAGCGCCTGCTGCAAATGAAGATTTCCATCATTTGTTTCCAAAAACACATAGTCTACTTTTTTCAATAGATCGGCAATGCTCGATACGATAGAAACACCAAACTGCTTCACCTCCTGCGTAATTTTCGGAATACGCTCGATACTTAAAGGGATTGTTTTGCTTCCATAGGGATAAGCCGCAACAACCCTGAATTTTCCATAGGGATGATTGCTGGCAGCCGTATTAATCGCTCTTGTAAAAGCAACGGCGTGTGTAATATCCAGTCCGATGATTCCTATTTTTTTTACGTTCTCTTGTCTCGAGAACACCTTGTTATTCGCATTAACGGCATAGGATAGTCCAAATGCAAAAAAGGACATCAGGAATTTTTTTCTATTCATCGGATTCATTCAAAAGAGAAATAGCTGCATTGACCAAAACAGCTATGGATGTTTCGAAAGCCTTTTCATCTAAATTGAATTGTGGGTTGTGGAGTCCATATTGGGTTGAAGAATCCTCATTATTTGTTCCGATCAACATAAACAGCGAAGGGTAACGATAAGAATAATAGGCAAAATCTTCGGCTGCCATCCAGATCTCCAGTTCCTGCGGCACATCACTCCCCATCGTCTCCGCAATAATTGTATTGACTTTTTGTGTTAATGCAGGATCATTATAAAGTGCAGGGTAACCGTGCCGTACTTCAATTTCTACCTTTGCACCTAGCGATACAGGAAGTGTACTTGCTATTTCCGCAACCGTTTCCAGCGCCTCCTTGCGCCACGCTTCATCCATTGTACGGAATGTTCCGGCTAATCTTACTTCCTCGGGAATAACATTGGCCGCCCCATCCCCAATAAAACGTCCAAATGTCAATACAGAAGGGACATCGGGATTGGCTTTTCGGCTGACAACCTGCTGCAATGTAGTCAGCAGCTGCGCCGCTATCATAATTGGATCAATAGCGCGATGAGGTTCTGCAGCGTGTCCACCCCGGCCTTTGATTGTAAAATAAAACTCATCACTTGACGCCATAAAACGCCCTGCACGTAAGCCTACTTTTCCGACAGCGACACGCGGACTAACATGTAAACCCAACACAGCTTTAATCGTACCGCCAAAAGACTCGAGAATGCCCGACTCCAAAATCTGGATCGCACCCCCCGGTATTTTTTCTTCCGCAGGCTGAAACAACAACACAATTTTACCGGAAAACTCCTTTTTATAATCCTTTAAGATGGATGCCGCACCCAGCAGATTAGCCGTATGAAAATCATGGCCACAGGCGTGCATGACACCCTTATTTTCGGACTTATAACTGACCGTATTTTGTTCATCTATTGGTAAAGCATCTATATCAGCCCGTAAGACCACAATATCATCACTAAGAGATTTTTCTCCGGTCAATACAGCAACGACGCCTGTACCCGCCACCAGCTCAAAGGGTATATCCAACGCCGCTAGTTGCTGCTGAATATAGGCACTCGTCTCAAACTCCTGAAAAGATAATTCGGGATTCCGATGGATGTTACGGCGTATTTCAACAACTCCTGGAAAAATATGTTCAATTTTTTCGTGCAATTCGTTCAGCATGTGTTCCTTCATTTGATGCGTTTAAAAAATAAATCCTGCAACAAGTTAAGCTAAAAATAACGTACATAAAAGTACAGCACCAACACGGTTATAATTAACCACCATAAGGTAGGGTTTCGAAACCCGCGATAAGCGGCTTTATCTTGATCCGGCACCTGAAAAGAATCGCTTGTGAGTACCAGGTTTTTCAACCGTACTTCTGCAACCGCCGGTGTCAATAAACTGACCACCACACAAGCAATCATACAGGTCCAGAATACAATACCGGTCCTATTAAAAAACGGCATTTCCGGCAATGCATATTCCAAAAGCAATGAAAGCGGAATTGTCAGTAAACCTGCGGTCAAAGCCCCCTGTGAGGTCGTTCTTTTCCAGAAAACGCCCATTAGAAACATCGTTGCGATGCCCGGTGTAAAAAGACCATAGAGGTTCATGAGGTAAAGAAAAACAGGTTTATCCGAATAACTGATCAGCACAACCGCGCTCATGATTCCAAGGATAATAATGGCCACTCCCGACCGCTTACCAAAGCGAACCGCTTCGTGGTCACTGGCATTTTTATTAATATACTGGCTATAGATATCAACCGTCAGAATCGTTGTACAGGAATTGATCGCCCCTGAAATATGGGACATGATGGCCGAGATCAATCCCGCCATCACCAATCCAACCAGACCTTTAGGCAATAGGGTCTCCACCAGTGTTGCAAACAGTAGATCAGGCTGATCGAGATGTGGCAGAAATTTGGGCGCAACCAATGCTGGAATAGTAATAATCAAAGGAACCAAAAATTTAAGATAGTCACCAAAGATAACTCCCATACGCCCATGCCATTCATTTTTTGCCGCCAATACGCGTTGTACAATAAACTGGTTCGTAGCACAATAAAACACGCTGATACACAACAATCCGCCTAAATACATGGTCCAAGGAAAATCAGGATCAGATGCGGGATAAAACATTTTCCAATCCTTGGAGGATTCTACCACAGACTGAAAACCTCCTGCTGCATCAATGGTTGCAAAAGTTAAAACGATGCCTCCTAGCACCAAAATGACAAGCTGTACCATCTCTGTCCATATCACCGCTTTTAGTCCACCTAATACGGTATATAAACCGGTCAAAATTGCCATTCCAAAAATACTGTATAAAATAGGAATACCGAACAAAGCATGCAGCGACAGGCCTCCCAGATAAAGAACGGCCCCAATTTCTACGAATACATAAGTAAACAGGATCAAGATAGCATAAAGCACACGGGTTGCATTCCCGTATCTTTTTTCGAGGTATTCAGGAATTGTATAGAAACCATTGCGAATGTAAAAAGGCAGAAAAATCCATAGCAATGCATTAAAACCGATTAAAATTGCCCCCCATTCCAAAGTTATGGCGACAAAACCGCGGCTATAGGCAGCCCCCATAGCACCGACGAGATGATGGCTGCTGATATTTGCGGCGATGATACTTCCTCCGATCATCCACCAAGGCAACTTATCACCTGCTAAAAAATAATCACGCTTCGAGCTGGCGTTTTTTCTCGATGCGTACAGCCCCAATACAACTATACCAATAATATATACGGCAAAAATAATGACATCAATCCAATCGAGTTTCATCGGTTAATAATGTTTGAATTCCTAATTTCGTTTGTTCAATAAGTATTTCAAGGCTTCCGCTGGCATAAGGACTTTGCCAAACCGCATAAATATTCTGATCGTAGAGCTCCTTTGGTGCGAGATAACCAACATATCCATTTGCGATGTTGATAAAAACGATTGTATAATCCGGAAATTCAGCTCTTACCTCCGTTTGGTAACAGGAATAGGCTTCATTGGCCTGTGCCACCAAAACCGCATCCCCCATTTTCCATATCCACACCGGAATAATTGCTTCCTGCTGGTCACCGATAGATTTACAGGTATTATATTTTCGCCATAGACGGTCTTTCATCACACGGTCCGTACAGTTTTCATACTCCTCTAAAATTGCTTCCGGACGAGGCAACTTTTTGTAAGGCACGCTAACTGATAATATATTTTGTTTAAAATCGGCCGAAGCAATCTGTTCCTGAAATCCCCAGCAGGCCAGTGGCGCCCCAGAAATCAACGGCTCTTTAAAAACCCAATTTTTGTTACCGTGCACTTCTTGGGCCAAAGTAGCGAGAACAGCATAGCCCAGCTGCCGTCCATTGGCTTCTACAAGTGCCGGATCCTTTACATATTGTCTGCGCGGAGCCAGATCACCCGAGGCCCCCTGTAAAAAAAGGCAAGGAACTGCCAGCACACGCTCCACCGTATTTCGCATTTCCCCGACGAAATCCGGAGAAATCAAGTCATTCTCATGGGCAAAGCTCGTCGGGTGACAGGCATAATTACAGATGACTGCCTTTAAGCTTTCAGTTTTATCATATAAGCGTCCAACCAACAAGGTTGTATCTGCTTCTTTTAATGGGTTATAACCAATTAGATATTGCGAGTCCACTTCCAGATCGCGATTACTGGCCAAATCACATACACCATAACTCCAGGTTAGACTTCCGTTAAACAGCCCACTTTGTGCCATTTCAACACAAGATATCGCCTGTTGTTTGAGGAATTCAAGATAGGGCGAAATCAGTTCACCTCCAGGCTGCCCTACATCTGCCGAACAGATACTCGGCCCGGCGTGCGTATGTGACAGTGCAAAAATAAGCTGGGATTCTTCCAGGTCAAAATGACTGAGCAGCGCTAAGCGCAAGTTCTGTTCATCAGCTGCATTTTTCCACCAGCCTAAGTCGGCTGTTAATAGGATCGCAGGCAAGCCATCGTCCGGTTGCATGTATAAACAATGCATGAGCAAAGGCTGGTGAATAGCGGTTGCCTGATCAAAAGCAGCCGCGCCCCAATTACGTGAATAAATGCCGATAGGAGGCGTAATATCACATTGACTAAGCCCGAACTGTGCAAGCAGACTACCTGTTGTTTCTTTTAAGAGCTCCTTCTGTTTCATGCTTAAGGTCTTATCAAGGACAGGCCGCCATCCATTACGACAGCCGTGCCAGTCATATGTTTACAGTTGTCCGAACAGATCCAAAGGACCTGCTTGGCAATTTCTTCGGCTTCGATAATCTGTCCAAGCGGCACCACAGCCTTTGCCTGCTCCTGAAGTTCAGCATTCGATGACCAGACCACTTTGCTTAACCCCGCATTGACATAGCCCGGCGCAATCTCATTGACACGAATTCCATATGCTGCATATTCAAGAGCCATGGCCTGGCAAAGCATACGCAGGCCAGCCTTAGAGACACTATAGGCCGGTAAATTTTGATGTACGGCATGTGCGGCCCAGCTACCCATAAAAACGATCGAACCTGCAAGCTCAGTCTCCACAAATGACTTCGCACAGGCATTCGCCAAGAAGAATGAACCGTCGAGATTAACGGCCATTTCATTCTTCCATTCCTCATTGCTTAACGAGCTGAAATTTTTAATCGTGACACATGCGGCATTCGCGATACAGATGGAAATTGCCCCCAGCTCCTGCCTTATCCGTGTCACCCAAGCATCCACCTGTCTACCATCCGCCACATCGACCTGATCATAAAATAGGCTCGCTCCAGCGTCATCCAACAAGGGCCACCGCGCTCTAGCCACATGAGGTTCAAACCGATCCGAGATACATACAATGGCCTGCTGGGTCAAAAATGCTTCAGCCATGGCCCTTCCGATATCACCAAGCCCCCCACTGATCAATACGACTTTATTCTTATATTCCTCCATTATCGCTATTTTTAGACTACCAATCCCCTACACTACCGTCTTTATAGAAGGTTCGCTGTAATATTTCCTGTTGAAAAGGGTGCTTCTTTACCTCTGCTTCATTGATTTCAATGCCCAAACCAGCGCGCGTATTCGGACGAACAATCCGCCCTTTCTCTTGCACCGTAAATCCTTCGGTAACCACATCCTGGCGCCATTCGACGTCCTTATGCACACTTTCACAAATAATATAGGATGGTGTTGCAAACCCCAGTTCAATGGAAGCTGCCGTACTCACGGGTCCCTGTGGATTATGTGGTGCCATAGATACCCGATACGCATCGGCCAAGGCTCCAATTTTACGCGCTTCAGTCAGACCGCCACAATGGGTAATATCTGGCTGTATAACACTTACAGCACGCTTTTCGAGCATATCCCGGAATGCATGTACACCAATCAAACGCTCTCCAGAAGCAATTGGTGTTGAGACAGCACGTTGGATCAAGGCAATATCTTCCATGGTCTCTGGCCAGCATGGCTCTTCAAAGAAATACAGACCATACGGCTCCAATGCTTTCGCAAATTGCATCCCCATTCGTGGGCTTGGCCGCGCATGGCAATCCACCATAATATCAATATCATCGCCAACAGCGTCACGCATCGCCTTCACGCAAGCTTCAGCATATTTAATTGGGCGTAGACCTTCTAAGGACATTGTCTCTGGAACAGCCATCGATTTAAAAGCGGTAAAACCCTCATCAACAGCTTTTAGTGCAAGATCACCAAATCGTTTGGCATCATCCGGAGCAGTCTCATAAAAATCCTCCATTCGACCTCCCCCTAAATGACAATACAAACGGATATAATCACGTACACGACCTCCCCACAACTCGTGACAAGGAACATTGTGAATTTTTCCTAAGATATCCCATAAAGCGATGTCGATACCACTGATGGCCGTACCGCGAACGATCCCGTTTCCATGCCAGAAGTGCTGTCTATACATCATCTGCCACAGGTATTCAATACGACGCGGATCTTCACCGATCAACAATTGAGAAATATCTTTGATTGCTCCGACCACACTTTGCGTATGCCATTCCAAGGTGGCTTCGCCCCAGCCCCAAAGTCCGGGCTGATCGGTCATAATTTTGACAAAAATCCAATTTCGCATGCGCGCATGGCATACAAAGGTTTCAATAGCGGTTATTTTCATAGTTAGGGTTTACAAACTTTTTATTACGCGTTCAGTTGCCTCCAACGTTCTGTCTATATCATCCTCCGTATGCGCAAAGGAGATACTTCCTTGTTTAATTGGTGCCGGGAAATTGAAAATCCCTTCTTTAATAAGCTTTTTACGATATTGGGTATCCAGTTCAAAGTTGTGGTTATCCAAAATATCATGAAAATTGACTGGCGCATGGTCCATAAAATATGTACAGAAGGCAGATCCTTGACGTGCAACATAAAATGGTACGCCTAATTTAGGAAATATTTCGTTATATCCCTGCTCCAAACGCGCACCAAGTGCATCTACGTGCTCATAAACCCGATGCTCGGCGCTTCCTAATTTTTTCAATGTTGCAATCGCCGCCGCAGTCGTTAAAGGAAAAGCATTAAAAGTACCGGCAATCATAACGCGCTTCGACTTATCAGGATCGACAAAGTAATCCATATATTTTTTCTTTCCTGCAATAACACCCAATGGGTAGCCGTTTGCAACCGCCTTTCCGAAGGTTGAAAGATCCGGCTGAATACCACAGATCGACTGATAGCCTCCCAGCGCATGTCTAAATCCAGTTTTCACTTCATCAAAGATCAACAGAAATCCATGCTCGTCCGCCATCTTGCGTAAGCCTTCCAAGTAACCTTCCTTCGGCTTTACAATACCGATATTCTGCAGAATAGGCTCCAACAAAATACAGGCAACATCATATTTTTGAACCACATACAGCACACTTTCCAAATCGTTGTAGTTGACAATGTGTACTAAATCGCTGTGATTTTTGGGAACGCCAGCACTTAATGAATCGAATGGATATTCCCCCGGACTTTGATATGAACCCACATCTGCACGTTGACTGATCACATTGCAGGCAACATCGTTATGCCAACCATTGTAGCCCCCCTGCATAACAATCACATGATCACGCCCTGTTACCGCACGGGCAATACGGATCGCATGGTAAGTCGCTTCCGATCCTGTCGTTGTAATCTGAACACTCTCCACCGAAGGAACAGACTGACAAAAAAGCTCCGCAAACTCACCTTCCAGTAAAGTTGGCCCAGCCCCCATCAATACCTGCTGTTCCTGCAATGTCTGTAACACGGCGGCATTGACATCCGGGTCATTATGTCCCAAAAAGGATGCGGCAAATCCAGCTTGATAATCTATGTAGCTATTCCCGTCAATATCTTCGACCAAACTACCATTTCCTTTGACGAAGCAGATATTCGGATCTGACTTTCGATTTAACGATACCACTCCACCAGGTATCCATCTTGCATTCTCCCGCAGTATTGCGGCTGATTTTTCATTTTCTTGCATGCCTATTAAAAGTTTTGCTATTTGTTATTGTTATAATTGGACGATGACTGCTAAACATGCTGCAGTCATCAGTAATATGTATTTCAATACCTATTACTTTATGTATACCAAATTACAATATTTTTGTATACATTTAAAATAAATTTTAAAATTTTTAAAAATGAACATTCTCATTGAAGGACTTCTTTTCCCAGAAGGCCCCGCTTTCGACCGAGCGGGTAGCATATGGCTTGTGGAGAAAGAAGCAGGAAACTTAGTTTATTACAAAGACAATCAGCACAGCAGGATAACTGTGGGCGGACATCCCAACGGCATTGCAATCGATAAGAAAGGAGTGATTTGGTTTTGCGACTCACAACAAAACAGCATCCGTCGCTATGATCCCTTCGACAAAACCACAACGACAATAGTTACAGAAATCGCAGGAAAGCCATTAAAAATGCCCAACGACTTATGTTTTGACACCGACGGAAACCTACTATTCACCTGTCCTGGAAATGACCTGGAAGATGGCACAGGCTACCTATGCTGTCTAAATAAACAGGATGAGCTTACGAAAATCCACACAGGCCTTTTTTACCCAAACGGATTGGCCTTTGCGGCAGACAAGCGCACGCTTTTTGTCGCTGAAACAGGCACAAAATGGATCTGGAAAATGCACTGGAACAGCTTGACACAACAGGTGGAAAACATCGAAAAATTCATAGAAACAGGAGGTCTTATTGGCCCAGATGGAATCGCTTTCGATCAGGACAACCAGCTTTATGCCGCTATCTATGGATCACAACACATCCTATCCATTAATACCAAAAACAAGACGACCGAGAAAATACCTACACCGGGGAAGAATCCAACAAATTGTGCTTTAGACCCAAAAGGCATTCAGGGACTTATGATTACAGAAGCTGAAAAAGGACAATTATTACAGTGGAACAGCACAAAAAAGGGTCTATTGTAAACAATAGACCCCCTATAAAAACCAAAAAAATTATTAAACCAGCTCCAGCGCTTCCTGTTCTCCGCGATCCAAATGATGTACCAGGGTTGTATAGGCTTTATTCCAATCATCCGCTTTCAGTGCATCCACAATCGCCCGATGCTCTTTCTCTGTATCCAGATAATCTTCCATCTGCCCCATAATAGCCCCGAGTTTCATATGAAATAAGGGGATGTTACTATTCTTGTAAATAGAAATTAATCTTGAATTGCAGGTCCCCTCAATAATCCGCTCATGAAAACGTACATCAGCCTCACACGCTCCACCATAATACCCCTTGCTGACCATGTCAGAAAAGTCATTACAGATCAATTCCAGATCCTGTATAAGCTCTTTGCTTTTCTTTGAAAAAAGAATTTTCAGTGCCCCTATCTCCAGCAGCTCACGCAACTCACGAATATCCTTCACATCTTCGACAGTCATTTTTTTCACAAAGCAGCCGCCTTTTTCGCCAAATTCAACTAGACTCTCACCTGCTAACCGCATAAAAGCCTCACGAACAGCCACTCGACTCACCGTCATCTTATCCGCCCAAGCACTCTCTACCAATCTTGCCCCTCCAGCTAGCTGACTGGACAAAATTTTCTTACGTACTTCTAAATAAACTTTATAGGCAAGCGAATCCTCTTTCATATTGTATACAATTTTATGCAAAAATAAGAATACAAAATCATTAAAAAAATTTAAACAATGTATTCTTTAATTATTCTTTCCTTCTTGGGCACCATACTGTCTCCCTGGCGATAAATAAATAGTTTCGGCTTTAGATTTCCAACTGGTTGTATGATTCCCTTTCAGGACATTTATATTAAAGCTACTATTTTTTAATGAACTTTTCATATTCCAGAAACCATCTTTCAAACCCACCACAACAACCTCATACGATTGATCTCCCGGCACAGCAAATTCAATGGGTTCATTAAGATATTGATTTGGTTTGGCCACCACCAGTAAACGATCAGCCACTCTTATGAGGTAATAATTCGCTTTTTCCTCAGCATACACCGGTAATTTTGATGAGCCACTCTCCGTCATCTGAAAAACCGAAGCGTAACTAACCTGATCACTTTCCTGTTTAGGCGAAACCATAATCCGTGTTCCCCTAGCCTCAGGCCAAGGAGACTTGACCTGATAAAGATCACCAAAAACAAAAGCAGTAGAATCACCCGAATACAATTTCACTGCACAGTCTTTTAATTGCGGCTTCAGCAGATCAACATAGGTAGCACCAGCAACATTTTTAAATTTACTGGTCAACACAAAACCTGTTTCACTTCGTACAGGCTTTTCAAGCGTATTGATTTGCCAGTAGGGTTCGAATTTTTTATCATTGGTCTCAAGCTCATCCAATAAGACAATGACAGCAGGCACATCCTTCCGCTTCAAATTCAAAAACAGGAAGCTTTTTGCATAGGATTTTACTTTAGCAGTATATGCGGCCGTTAGATCCATATTGTAATAGCTATAGCTCGGCTGAATGGGATCCTTGCCAAATGCCGATGCCCTGATCTCTCCGGTATGGTACCAGGAGTCACTTAACACCTCCTCAACCGTGCGTGGAAAACGCTGGCTAAACCGAGTCCCACCATCGTTTGTTTTCGTCCTAAATAACAGCGGCTCAGCAGGATCACGTACTAAAAGCATACTATGCGCAACCGATCGCTTATTAAAGTTAAAATCATAAGGGGAGCCATAAGAAAGATACAAACCAAGATCACCAACCTGAATACCATGATGATAAATCTGTAAAGCCCCTGCATCAGCATGCTGATGATTGCCAAAATGATAGCCCCCGCCCTTGATCTCAGCAACCACATCCGAACTACCTTTCTCCTCACTCCAACCTGTCCGGGCAACCATAGATCCCAGAACAGGTCCAAAATCTTTGGTCAACGGCATTTTCTCTCGGTCAAAATCCGGCTTCAATTTTGGATCATTCAAGAGGAGAAACAAGATTGGATTGTCGGGCAAACCGCCCTGCTTGACAAACTCAGCCTTGATTACCGGATTGCCTGAATAGGCGTAACAAAGCAACATGGTCTGCGGATTTTTCCAATAAAAATCAGCACTGCTGTTGTACTTTACATTAAACATATCCCCGTCGCGTAACATTTTTCCGTCAGGCGTTCGCATATACAACCAGTAATACGGCATATTCTTGATGTTATCGTCAAAAACCGGATAGCCAAGCATGCGATAATACAACCAGGCGCCATGCATTTCCCATCCAAAGCGATAGCCACCATAATCAACACCTTGATTATGGCGCGGCGACTGATACTCAAACTTGCGCATCGGCACCAACTCTTCCAAAATAGAATACGAAGTATACTTGTAAGGCACAGGATCCTCATCATATAACGCAATACTCATTGCTAGCAAATCGCGCGACACTTGCGCCTCATTCCCATGTCCATTGATGATACTTTCGATACCAAAAAAAGGAGGCCAGCCAATCTCCATATCCTGCGCCAGACGCATCATATTTTTATGCAGATTGGTCTTAACGCGTACATCCAACAACGAGAAGCACCAGTCATACACCAATGCTCCCGTATAAATTGCACGACCCAACTCGCGTGTAATATCACCATAGGAAACATTCCCAAATTCCAACATCGTCAAGTATTGATCTGCCAGCCTGACCGCTTCCCTACCTATTTTTTCGTCACCGGACATGAGGTAATAAAACGCTTTTGATTCAATGGCACGTTCGAGCTTTTCATCGTAAAACATTTCCTTATTCGGATCAAAAATAAATTGAACAGGTTGTTGCGCAAGTGTTTTCACTTTCCCCCAAGCTTCTAGATGCTCCGCTTCTTCCAACCGCGCCTTAACGACCGGCAAAGATTCTTTGTTAACCCATAGTCTCGGGTGACCTGCAGGCGGAACAATCTTTGATTTATAATTTTCTGCCGCAGCTGGCGCAACTGGAGGCACAAAGGCATTGATCGAAACAGCTTTAATCTTAAAATAAGCTGGCAATTGCATGCCGATCATCTGCTTCCCTTTCTCAAAATAAAATTTACCAAGATCTTGCTTCGCGCCTTTAAAGCTGTCAAATACGATCCGTTTGGTCGATCGTGCAGCGCGAACATCAATCATCGCATACAGCGTCATCATACCTGTTTTATCTGCCGCCTTAATTTTATCCAAATCGGTAACCTCGCCTTCAGAAACCAAGGTATAGACACCGGCCGTCGGAATATCCACCTGAACCTGCAGGCGTTGTCCATTTCCCTTTATCGAAGTAACCTTTGCCTGCTGCCCATAGGACGTTCCAAGGATCGCCATAAAAGCGATCCCCAGCATAGTACCTTTAACTTTTATCCATATCCTTGCACCCATATCTTTATTTTACTTGCAACCTTTTTACACTGATCTTCATTTCTTTCGTGGTATTATTTACGCTATTGACAAATACATAAGCATTGTATTTACCATCAGCCGTTTGCAGCCATATTCCTGATTCAGCTTTTAAATTAATCGCAAAATCAGGCGCATCTACGAACGATTTATCTTTCAAATCCACATCGTCCACAAATACACTGTATTGCAATCGCGCTAATTGTTGATCGCGCACGGTCCAAGCCTTCACGATCTTCGTTTTATTTGTCAACCCCACAGGTAAGGTGAAACTCGGCAAATAACTGGCATCCGTCGTGGGAGCAACCAAAGAATGTGCATAAGTCACCGTTGGCAATGCCCGGTACAAATAGACCAAATCAATCTTATCCGGGTTTGCTGCCGCTTCGGTAGCAGTATACCATTTTAGGTCGGCCACAGAAAAAAAGCAGGCCGCGCCGTCTTTCCCGATCAAGTCCAAAGCCATATCCATATTACGAATCGCATAAGCTTCTGTTTTCAATACGATCTCCTGTCCGTTACTGGACTTAGCCCTAAATGTAAAGGTGACGGATTTACCCTTTGCCGCTGCCGGTATTTTGTAGCTATAGCGCAGCGTTGAGGCCGAGGTGTCTTTTGTAAAGATCACCTCCATACGATTATCATTTACGGTTGCTGGATCGCCGATTACGACACCGACATCAGCCCCTGTACTACTGGTATAGTACGATTTGTTTTCAAGCACAGTACCCTCATCACCCGCAATGCTGGCTTCCACAGCAATCGATGTGAGCTTCCCCTGATCTGGCAAAATCGCCGCAGCATAAGCAAAGTCTATGGTAGCCCCAACCACATTTGGCCCTAAAGAGCGCTTAATAATATCGTTTTGCAAACCATCCTTAGCTTTTGGAATTTCATAAGCGTCTTCTTTACAAGACCCCAACAATAAGAATCCAAACCCGATGGACAGCAGTCCTATTTTTAAATAATTTGTTTTCATCAGCTTCCTTATTTTTGTACTGTCAAATAAACCTTATAAGTCTTCCGAACCTTTCTGTTTCCAGATACGACAGTCCATTCACGGGGTGTCCCCAAATTGGAAAAATCTTCTTTTCCTAAAATCTTGGGATCCAGCACCGCATCAGTGACCAATGAAAACTGCGGGTATAAACTTTTCAGATCTGTACCAAAAAGTACCTCTACATTTATGGTTTGTGCAACGGTATCTACCACCGCAGCTTTGGTGCGCACCGTCTGAAAATCGGCACCTAACAGTTCAAAACTACTGACATAACATTCAGACCTCGTCGTGATCAGCAAACCATCTTCATCTATTGGATAATTATCCTTACAGGCGGACAAGCTTACAAGCAGCGTTCCGATTAAAAATAACGTATATTTCATTTTTGTACAATCAAGTGTTACCATATTATTTCCAAGGTATATTTTGTGTTAAATTCGGATTCCTCGAACGTTCCGTTTCAGGAATCTGATAGATATAACACCTTTGATAGGTCAGTTCAGACTCATTGAAGAAAAAGCGCTCCCAATTATTTCCAAAGCTATCCTGGAACCATTTCCCGTCCCCGTAAGGTTTACCAAATACGGTTTCCAGTTTACGCCATCTCCTCAGGTCAAATACACGCTGCCCTTCACCAAAAAGCTCGACAATCCTTTCCTGTTCTATGGCGTCAAAAAAGGCATCACGAGACGAGGTTTTAGCACCCGCAAGCGCCGGTAGGTTACCACGACGCCTGACTTTATTAACCAAATCAATCGCATCCGCCTGTGGGCCACCAATCTCATTGGTTGCTTCAGCATACATGAGGTATACATCAGCTATACGCATCAAAGGCCAATTGTAATTTCCATCACTGCGTGCCACACCACCATAATTGCGCACAAACTTACGCGATTGTAATCCCGAGAGATTTGTGGTATTATCGGTGAACGAGGTTTTGTAAGATACACCGTTGATGGTCACCGCAGCACCCCAGGTTTTGTAGATAAAAGGAATATAGCCTGTTGTTTCCGTCGGACTCATACCCATTATCAGTTCATAGTCCCACAACAAAGTCGCTTTCATGCGATAATCGCGATTGCGGTACGACTCGGGATTCACCGCTGAGTTTGCCGTCGTACGTGCCGCTGGATTTTTTACTGGATCTAGCTGAACCATCTTAGGCAAGAAATCTCCCGTAATGGTAGATTGATAACGGTCGGCCAGCTCATAACGGGGAATAGCCTGATTCTGTCCCAAAGAAACCAATGGTCCGGTCCATACGCGCTGGTATTCCTCGCTCTGTTTTGTCCCCACCCCGCCATGTATCAGCACCATGACCATCTCTTCATCCTGACTCAGGTTGCCGGTGGAAGGTATAAACATATAGTAATAATTAGGAAGCACATCTGCCTTTCCCAATTCCCCCCACTGACCCGGATCACCATTTCTAAACATCTTGATACCGAAATCATTGATCACACGCTTAAAATCCGCGGCGGCCGCAGTATAGGCCGTTTTAGCGTCTGCAGCAGATTGCACGAACCCATCCAATTCGGGCCATCCATTTTTCTTCCACGAACCCCAGTACAATTGAAACTTACCACGGAAGGCCAATGCAGCGGGCTTACCGGCACGTCCAATTGCAGCCCCCTTATTCGGTAATTTGTCCACCGCATAGTTCAGATCAGCCATAATGGAATCTTTCAGCTGCGCAATAGGCATTCTCCGTACCGTATCAGCCTCTGCTGGAGCAGGTGCCGACTTAAAAAAATAAGGCACATCTCCCCAGAGGGAAATCAATCGGAAGTAGGCAATAGCACGCAGCAATCTGGCTTCCGCCACGATGGTCTCCAAGGTTTGTTTTACCGCGTCAGTTTTTGCCACGGGTAGCAGGCGCGCATTGGTATTTTCGATCACAAAATTGGAGCTGAATACAGATCCATATAAGGCTCTATACATCGCCGAAGCACCTGAGCCATAATTCATGGGACTATTGACGGTCATTGAAATAGGTGCCGCTCCGGTATTGTACATCTTCAGGTAATCACCATGTCCATCAAAATGATAGTCGCGATCAAAACAAGGTCTGAAGATGGAGTAATTTGCCATTAATGCAGCGAGCGCATCATTTTCGTCCACCCAGAACGTTTCGGAGCTCGGCGTTGTTGTTGGATTTTGATTTAACAAATCTTTGCGGCAAGCCGATAAACCAAGCAGTAGCAAAGAAGAAATAAATAATTTGTTATATCTTGATTTCATAAGTTCAAATATTATAAGTCTACATTCAGTCCAACCACAAAACTCTTCGTCATTGGATATGCATCATTGGTATAGGTACTTTTCTCCGGATCCAAACCTTTGAAACTTGTCAATACGGCCAAATTATCTACCGAACCAAACACACGTAATTTCTGGATACCCAGCTTCATCAGTAATTCTTTCTTAAAAGTATAGCCAAGCTGCAGATTTTTCACCCTTAAATAAGACATGTTTTGCAGCCAAAATGTACTCAGATAGGCGTTTGGACTCGTCGATCCTAATGTACTTGGAAGTAACTTAGGATAATCAGCATCGCGATTGTCCAGGCTCCACATATTATTCCACTGGTCCTCAGTAATAGCCTGATTTGCCGTTCCTAAAAAGTTCGAATTCGCCTTGTTCATCCAAAATTCTTTTCGTCCGGTAGCAGCCTGCAACAGGAAAGAGAAATCAAAGCCTTTGTAATCCACTGAACCCCTAAACCCATAGTTCACCTTTGGTCTGCCCAATTGATAAGCCGGATAGGCAACCCTGTCATTCGCATCCAGTTTACCATCTCCATTGACATCCTTCAACAAGATATCTCCCGGAGAAGCACCCTGGGGAACAGCATTATAGACATCTTGCCACGACTGCGCGATACCCAGCGACTCAAAGGCATAAATAAAATTATAAGGCATATCAATAAATACCGAACCTCTTTGCAACTGCTCATTCCAGGACAGCAGCTTATTCTTGTTATATCCGACATTGAAGTTCAGCATATAGCCCACATCACCCTTCCGATCATTCCAGGTCACATTTGCTTCAAGCCCTTTATTCATCATATCGCCAATATTACGACGGGGAGCGGTAAATAAACCTGTCAGATGCATCGATACATCCGAAGGCCTGTTCATGCCGATTGTCTTTCTTTCGTAGTAATCAAGCTCGGCAGTCAGTTTATTTTTAAAGAATCCAAGATCCAGTCCAAGGTTAAACACACGGGTCTTTTCCCATGTAAGATCATAGTTGATCAGTTTTTTATTGATCAGGCCTTTCACTACAGAACCTGTCCCCGTACTGTTATCGATCAAATAATAAGGACTGGAGACCAAGGATTGCTTTTGCTCATACAGGCCCACACCGCTATTATTACCCAAAGAACCATAAGAAGCTCTAAATTTGGCTGAACTCATGCTGATTTTATCCTTAAAGGCTGTCATAAATGCTTCGTCCGAGATACGCCAGCCTACCGCGGCAGAAGGAAAGAATCCATATTGATCACCCGGCAAGAATCGTGATGAACCATCCACCCTGAAGTTCCCTTCAAACATATACCTTCCAAAAGCCGTATAATTCAGTCGTCCGATATATGACCGCAAACCTTCTGCTGAGGACGATCCGGACACATTTTGCACATCCTCCGATGCACCATCAATTTCATGCAGGCTCGGGTGCAGACGATCCAGTCGGCTACCCGCCAAAATACGGCTGTTCCAATATTCTTCTGAATACACCGCCAAAGCAGAGAAATCATGGTTGGCACCAAACTTACGGTCGTAACTCAGCTTGAAGTTCAGCTGTGTTTTGTAATTGTTTCGGTCCGTATTGTATATCCCATCATTTGTCGGAACAAGATCCCGGATAGACAGCCCTGTGCGGATGTTATATAATTTTGTGGGCATATCCGCTTTCCATTGAAAACGCGTATCATAATTTAAGGCATAATCTACTTTAGCCTCAAATCCTTTGAACGGTTTCCAATTTAAGTACCCATTCACCAAAGCCTGCTTTTGATTCATATGGTTCTGGTTACGCGTCATGTAATCCGCATAAATATTATTGGCCTGCGGACTCTCGTTGTAAGACATTGCGCCACCATAAAAACCGGTAATAGGGTCATAAGGCAATATACCTGCTGGTGAGGTAAACAAATCCATCCCGCTCGTGGAGTTGGCGGTCATGCCGTCCTCATAATTATACCGGTAATCAGACCAGTTGCCTGAAAACCGGACCCCAGCACCAATGGTATTGGTTACTTTTGTTTCGAAGTTAAATGCAGCATTATAACGTTTAAAATCATTATTGATCTGTATCCCCTTCTCATCCAGCATACCGACAGACAAATAGTAATTATTATTTTCAGTCCCCCCATTAATGGAAACATTATAATTTCCACTTTGACCATTGCGGAGAATAACATCCCACCAATCGGTACTTGGATACAATCTCGGGTCGACCATGCTCAATGCCAGCCACTCATCAATGGTTCCGTTCTTAAAGTTGAATGCTGCTGCCGCGGTGTTGTAGGCTTGCGCCCTTTGTGTGGCCGTCATTGCTTTTGCATAATTATTGACAAAATCAAAAGAGCGGGTCGGTTTCACCAGCGACTTGTTGGCACTGAAGGAAATAGCTGTCCTGCTATTTCTTTTACCAGACTTTGTCGTGATCAACACCACCCCATTAGCCGCTCTGGAACCGTATACTGCAGCGGAAGAAGCATCTTTTAGTACGGTCACACTTTCAATATCATTCACATTGACCCGGTTCATATTCACATCGGGCATCCCATCGACCACGATCAGCGGTCCGGCACTATTGACCGTCCCTAAACCTCTGATCAAAAGATCCGCTGCATTATTTCCGGCCATTCCTGAGTTTTGACTTACTGCCAGGCCGGGGATAACACCTTGCAATGCCTGGGAGGCATTGGAAAGACCGCGGCTTGAAGTCGACTGATCAAAGTTGACACTGGCCACTGCACCAGTCAAACTCCCTTTTTTTTGCTTTCCATATCCGACCACAACCACTTCATCCAAGGCACTTTCACTTGCATCAAGCACCAAAGCCTGTACGTCTTTTCCTGATACCACCTTTGTATTAAAACCGATTAGCCGAAATTGAATCTGATCCGAGACCGAGCCAGTTAATTTAAATCGACCTTCTTGATCCGTAACAGCAACCGCCGCATTTTTGAGGTTGCGCACCTCTACACCAGACAGCGGCTGTCCTTTGGCATCCAGCACCTGGCCCACAAGCTGCTGCTGAAATCTGGTTAAATCCCGCGAAGGGTTTAACACATTCGATATCGGAATCTTTCCATTACTGAGGGAAGAAGGAACATTTGCCAATGCACCCATCGAAATAAAAGGTAGCCCCACCAAAAGGCAACTCCTGTTTATTACATCCCGGATTTTAATCTGCTTTAGTATCATGAATACTCAGGTTAAAGTGGTTAAATAAATGATTTATAAGCTCTTTAGTTTATTGGTATTTTTTCAGGAAACATAACGCTCGACCCTAATATGGTCTAAATTGCATTTCCATAATTATCATAGTGAATACAATAATATATATTTTTTGTATACAATTCAATATTTTTTTTACTTTTTTACAAAAATAGGGCGGCTAACAAGTTCTCGACAATTCCACAACGCCGCTCTTTTAGCTGTGTAATTATAAACTAAATCGTATTTACTGTAGACTGATAAAATATTTTTGTATACATTTTAACTTATTTTTTGTATATTTATTTTTATTCAACTACATTTGACTAACCAAATAAATCAAAGGAATAACCGTAGATCCTATATGAAAAAACAAACCTATATTTGGCTTGTATCGCTGATCCCGCTACTATCTTCCTGTTCTTCCGAGACAGAAAGAGAAAGTAAACCAATAAACAACATCCAACTGGAGCACAGCATACTATCGCTAACCAAAGAAGCTACAAAACTCCATGTGCCATGGGATTTACAATATGACCGGGTCAACGACGCCATTCTGTTTTCTGAAATCGGAGGAAGTATACGAAGGCTGGATACGAAAACAAAAGTTGTTACTTTGGTGGACAGCCTGACCGACGTTTACCACCAGCGCACCCTGGGACTATTAGGGATGGCACTGTATCAACCCGAACAGCAACAAGCCTATCTTTACCTTTCTTACACCAGTAAAAAAGACAGCCTCATTTTCTCCAACTTATATCGCTACGATTATAATACGGCAGGCAAGTTGTCAAACCCAAAATTGCTTTTACAGATTCCTGGAAACACCGGACACAACGGTTCCAGGGTTATTGTTTCGACAGACAAAAAAGTGTATTGGGCTACAGGTGATGCAGCAAGTGATACCTTTGCGCAAGACAGCACCTCATTAAATGGCAAAATCTTACGCCTCAATCTCGACGGAAGCATCCCAAAAGACAATCCAATTGCAAACAGCTATGTATATGCATGGGGATTTCGAAACATGCAAGGACTTACCCATGATGCGAAAGGCTTAATTTACACATCTGAACATGGCGATGCCATCGAAGATGAAATCAACCTGATCCAACCGCTAAAAAATTATGGCTGGCCACAGATCGAAGGTATGATTGATACGGAAAAGGAAAAAGCTATTGCCAAAAGCTCCCCAAGACAGGAACCTATTAAATCGTGGACTCCAGTCGTCGCACCATCCGGTATGGCGTATTACAGTTCTAACGTTATCCCTGAATGGAAACACAGTTTATTGCTCGCGACTTTAAAAAATCAGTCCTTACGTATCCTAAAATTATCTGCCAACGGGCAGCAGATCGTCGATGAGAAGATCCTATTCAAAGATCAGCTTGGTCGGCTAAGATCCGTATTGACCTTACCCAATGGGGACATTTATTTCTGTTCAAGCAACCGTGACTGGAATCCGCAAAAGGGATTTCCAAAGCCCGATGACGACGTGATCTATCGTCTGCGTATTACCGATAAAGCCGCTGCACCAATGATTAAACCCGTCGCTGCCAATGCGGTCAACTCCCCTGCCAAAAGTGGTCAAGCCTTATACGAAGCCTATTGCGCTTCTTGCCATAAAGCAGATGGAATGGGGCTAACAAATACCTTCCCCCCTTTGGCCAACTCACCTCTTGTCAACGGCGACCCAGCACCTTTATTGCAGGTTATCCTCCATGGACTGAAAGACAAAACAATAGCCAAGATCAAATACGAGAGCGCAATGCCATCTTTTTCATTCCTAAAAAATGAAGAGGTCATTGAAATCACCAATTATATCCGTACACACTTTGGAAATTCTGCCCCTAAAATTAACCAACAGCATTTAACTTCATTACGATAAATCTCATGGAAAACAACCTCGAGCCAAAACCATCCTTATTTAAAAATTGGCTATCCATCTTGGGGCCCGGCATCATTACCGCCGCCCTGGTTTTCGGGCCCAGCAAAATGACCATCACATCAAAAATGGGTGCAGATTATGGCTTCTCCCTGTTATGGGTTGTCGTCGTCGCGATCTTTTTTATGATGGTTTTCACCAATATGGCGGCACGTATCGGCATCGCGAGAGACGAATCTTTACTTACTTTAATTCGCCAGAAATTTGGTAAAACAACGGCCATCATCATCGGCCTCGGAATCTTCCTTGTTGCAACCTGTTTTCAATCTGGAAATGCCACTGGGGTCTCCATTTCTGTTTCGGAAGCAACAGGGACAAATCCCAAAATATGGATCATCGTTTTTAATGTCATCGGCATTTTACTGCTGTTCTTCAAGTCCTTCTATGCACTATTGGAAAAGCTCATGCTTGGACTTATCATCCTGATGTTATTTGCTTTTCTTTCCACCGCGATTATGATAAAGACACCGGCACAGGACTTTTTCTTAGGCTTTATTCCGAGCATTCCTCCCTCTTCAGTTGGCTTAATCATCGCTTTCACAGCTTCCTGCTTTTCAATTGTGGGCGCTTTTTATCAAAGTTATCTCGTTCAGTCAAGAAGAAAATTATCCGCCAATGGACAAATATCAGATCGGCAGATTATCGGAAGCCGGATAGGGATCATTATTCTTGGGATCATGAGCGCAGCCGTTATGGTCTGCGCCGCAAATACGCTTCACCCCCAAGGGATCAAATTAAATTCTGCCGCTGAGATGGGCCGTGCACTGGAACCACTTTTGGGAACCTATGCCTCGCACCTCTTTTTTATCGGTCTTTTTGGGGCCTCCTTTTCTTCCTTGATTGGCAATGCCGTATTAGGCGGTTCGTTACTGGGCGATACCTTTGGCTTCGGCAACAATCTCAATCACCCTAAAGTGAAGCTCTTTATTTCGCTGGTCATGATTTTTGGATCTGCCATCGCACTGATCTTCGGAAATCTTCCCTTGGAGCTTATTGTTTTTGCGCAAAGCATCACCATTTTTTTAGTTCCCTTTATTGGCATTATCCTCTTTCTGATCGCAAACGACAAAGAAATTATGGGCGCGCTCAGAAACAGCCCCTTAACGCGGTTATGGGCTATCCTCGGACTCCTATTACTCGTTTTTTTAGCTTTTAGTAATTTCTATAATTTAATCAAATAATTCAGACATGGACCATAACAATTTAGCGGAATTGGAACAGCAAATACTTGCACCATCATTAGATCTAATTGAAGATATAAAAAAGATAACAGGTGATATCCTTTTCTTAGGTATTGGCGGAAAAATGGGGCCAAGCATGGCAAAACTAGCCATGAGGGCTATCCAAGCTGCAGGAATAGACAAAAAGGTCATTGGTGTTTCGCGTTTTTCCACCAAGGAACTTCAACAGGAACTGGAAGATCTAGGCATAAAGACCATCGCTTGTGACCTACTGAATGAGGAAGAACTCAAAAAGATTCCGCAAGTTCCGAATGTCATTTACCTCGCAGGACATAAATTCGGCACCACAGGAAATGAAGATTTCACCTGGGCGATGAATACCTATCTTCCAGGAATGGTGGCTTCTCATTTTCGAGACTCCAACATTGTTGCTTTTTCTTCGGGTAACGTACTGCCATTTGTGCCGATAAGCAATGCCGGCGTTTCCGAGGAAAGAACTCCCGAGCCTGTCGGTGAATACGCACAATCCTGTTTGGGAAGAGAGCGCATATTCGAGTATTTTTCGAAGAAAAATGGTACACCTACCCTGATCTACCGATTGAATTATGCGGTGGATTTTCGCTACGGCGTGCTCGTAGAAATTGCTAAATCGGTCAAAGGGCAACTCCCAATAGATTTGACAACCGAAAACGTCAATGTTATCTGGCAGGGAGATGCCAACGAAATTGCCTTAAGATCATTACTGCATTGTCAGTCACCAGCCAAAATACTAAATGTCACAGGGCCTGAAATCCTTTCTACACGATGGATCGCAGAGCGTTTTGCTGAGCATTTCAGCACAAAGCCGATCTTTGTGAATGAACCCGCCGGAACCGCTTTACTAAACAACGCGTCCGAATGCCATCGTTTATTTGGCTATCCTAAAACAACCATACGGGAAGCGATAGACATTACAGCCAAATGGTTGAACCAAGGTGGCGAACTATGGAATAAAGACACGCACTTTCAAGAACGAAAAGGAAAATTCTAATGAAAACTTTAGACAACAAATTACAACAGTTGCTTTGGGAAGGGACGGTTATTCCGGCACACCCCCTTGCCTTAAATGAGGACCGCAGCATTGACGAAGTACATCAACGGCTCCTGACACAGTACTACATAGCCAGTGGAGCGGGCGGAATCGCTGTCGCAGTACATTCAACCCAGTTTGAAATTCGGGACCCTGAGATCAACCTTTTTGAAACCGTATTGAGATGGGCTAGCGAAGAAGTCGATAAAGCTGAGCTCCAACGACCATTTATCAAAATTGCGGGCATCTGCGGTGCCACAGAACAAGCGATACAGGAGGCAAACACGGCACTTAAATACGGTTATGATATCGGACTTTTGAGTATGGGCGGACTTCAAAGCTGGACCGAAAATGCCATATTAGATCGAGTTAGAGCAATAGCAGCCATTATTCCTGTTTTTGGATTCTATCTTCAACCCGCTGTTGGTGGCCGCATTTTCTCGTATTCTTTTTGGCAGCAGTTTGCCGAAATCGACAACGTCGTCGCTATCAAGTGCGCCTCGTTCAACCGGTACCAGACATTAGACGTCATGCGCGCAATAGCCAACTCCAGCCGGCGAAACCAAATTGCCCTATACACGGGCAATGATGACAACATTGTCAACGATCTGATGAGCGTGTATAATTTCCCTGTAGCTGGAGAAAACGTCTCCATAGAATTTAAAGGCGGATTACTAGGCCATTGGGCTGTTTGGACGGCAAAAGCCGTTGAACTCCTTCGGGAAATAAAAACATACAAACAGAACCCCAACAACTTCCATGCGAGCCACCTTCTGAGCAAAGCGATTGCTGTAACAGACAGTAATGCAGCATTTTTTGACCCAGCAAATGCATTCCATGGCTGTATACCAGGCTTACATGAGGTGCTCCGTAGACAAGGTTTGATGAAAGGTATCTGGTGTCTGAATCCCGACGAAAATCTATCCATCGGACAGCAAGAAGAAATTGATCGTGTATATAAAGACTACCCGGACTTAAACGACGACGAATTTGTCAAGGAATTTTTAAAATCGAGATCCTAATAATCGCTTCCTTTTATAAGGTCTCATCACCCGGGCTAGTCATGGCTGACGACGTGATGGGACCTTTCTTTTTATTCCAATTCATATTTTACGAATCAATGACCGACTAAGAGCAATAGTGCGCAGCATGAAATGTTTGATTTTTATAACTTTGCATCATGACAACTTCTGAAAATATAATTGATTTCTATCAACGGGTATTTCGAGAATCCAATTACCCAATAGGTTCCTCACCCGAACAAATTTCTCATTTTAACGTATTTTCACGTGAGCATTGTCCCTTAAAATCACCTTACAATAGAAAAGATTATTTCAAAATATCCCTTATGATCGGCGAGGGTCAATTGCATTATGGCGATCAATGGATCCCCATCGACCGTCCCGCACTTGTGTTTTCAAGTCCGCTCGTTCCGTATTCCTGGGAAACAGACAATCCGGATCAGAAGGGATGGTTCTGCCTTTTTACACAAAAGTTCATTCAGGAAGACAAACATTACAATCATAATATCCTCGAAAGTCATTTTTTCAACCCGAGCGGCAGCCCGGTCTATTTCTTAACGAAAGAACAGGTTCATCTTTTCGACAGCATTTTTCGGCGTATGGAGACCGAGCTCCACTCCGATTTTGCCTACAAATATGAAATTATCCGAAATCAATTACAGTTATTGGTTTTAGAAACATTAAAATTAGTGCCAAATCAGGGCATATCACCCTATCAAAATGCAAACCAACGCATTTCTCATCTTTTTTTGGAATTGTTGGAGCGCCAGTTCCCGATTGATACCGAAAATTTGCTCCGCTTTAAGAATGCGACAGATTATGCGCAACAGCTCAATATCCATGTCAATTCTTTAAACAGGGCTCTGAAGCAAAATACAGGGAAAACAACGCAAGAACTGATCGCACTGCGCATCACACAGGAGGCGAAGGCACTTTTGCAGCATAGCAGCTGGAATATCAATGAAATCGCTTATGCCCTGGGTTTTGAAGAACCCGCAAACTTCAGTAATTATTTCAAAAAGCATGCGGGCATACCGCCTTTAGCTTTCCGCAACAGGCCTGTTTGATTTTCACAATAATTTGTTTGAATTGTATATCTTTCGAAACAGGCAATGAAGCTACTTTTGTCGACATATTATTCACATGACGAAAGAGAAAAAAGCCGTTTAGGCGAATAAAAAATCTCCCGTCATAATGGGCCGTCTTTGACAGCCTCAACGTCCATAGAGACGCGTAATTAAAAAAAATATAAAGGATGGAAAAAAACACTAAACCGCAGCAATCTTTTATCCCAACGATACTTGCATTTGCACTTGTTCCTATCACGGGGCTTGCCACTGATATCTACCTTCCGTCGATGCCACAAATGGCGCAGGAACTTGGCTTAAATGAAAGTAAAATCCAGCTAACACTTTCGCTTTTTCTAATCAGCTATGGTGTTGCTCAGTTCTTTACCGGAGCATTGGTGGATGCCTGGGGAAGATACCGAATTAATCTGATCTCGCTTTTCCTTTTTATCCTCAGCTTCTGGATCACAGCAAGCACGCAGGATATTTGGGTTATTTACCTCATGCGAATCCTTCAGGGTGTGCTATCGGCGTTTGTCGTTATCTCCAAAAGAGCCTATTTCGTAGATGTATATGAGGGTGAACAGCGCAAACACTACCTGAGTATTATGACCATCGTCTGGTCAATCGGGCCAATTGTTGCCCCTTTTATTGGCGGCTATCTTCAGACTCAATTTGGCTGGCGTTCTAACTTTATGGTTTTGGCCGTTTACAGTGCTGTACTTTTCGTGCTTGAACTTATCTTTTCCAGCGAAACGATCAAACAGAAAAAACCTCTCCATATGAACTATCTCATCGGGGAATTTAAAATGATGCTAAAAAGCAATGATTTTACCTTCGGCATTTTCATGTGCGGCATATCTTATGGTCTTGTGATGTTCTATAACCTCAGCGGTCCCTTTTTTATTGAGCATCAACTCGGATACAGTGCGATCACAACAGGATATACCTCACTTATTATGGGCTTAGCGTGGATGTGCGGTGGTTTTATTGGCAAAGCGCTGATCAAGAAAGCATTGATCCCCAAATTGAGAATTGCCAACTATATTCAAATTCTGCTTATCGTATGTATGCTTATTGTATCGCTCTATCAAGCGAATTTATATACATTAACCTTCTTTGCTTTCGCTGTCCATTGTACTGCGGGATTTGTCTTTAACAATTATTTCAGCTACTGCTTGGGTAGATTTCCTCTATCGGCTGGTATCGCTGGCGGATTGGTCGGCGGAATTACCTACCTGCTTACATCTTCACTAAGCTATATCACAGTAAGTCTGGTAAACCCTTCTTCCCAGTTTCAAATTGGATTAGGATATGGGATATTTGCCCTGTTAGGACTTATCACGCTATATGTTATTCAAAAACTGGTCAGAAGCATATAACCTATGACCAAATATTTCAAACAGGAAAGCAGCAATCAGCTGTAGTTATCGAGCTACAAAATCGATGATAAAAAGTGAATTATTTTTAAAATAGTATTTAAAACAACTATATTTGTACCATCATAATTTAGGTTTATAATTGGTTATTTAAGGTTTTCATTCTCCCCGTTTGAAAACCTTTTTTTTGGCAAAAAAAACTTCGGTCTGCTTTCATGGCTGGCGATGCTTACCAAATCACGAAGCCCCTTGCTTATTTTACTTAATTGCTGCTTTCTTTGATACCGAATTTTTCCACATAGGTACGTGGACTCTCTTTATAGAATTTCTTGAATGTCTTGCTAAAATACTTTGGATCGTTAAATCCGACCTGGTAAGCGACCTCGCTGATGCTCAATCCCGTGTCGTTCACCAAAATATAGGCAGCCTTCTTCAGACGCACCATATTAATAAATTCAATCAGGTTCAGTCCAGTCTGCTGCTTAATCTTGCGATACAATACCGAACGGCTTACACCGATTGCTTTGGTGAGATCCTGCACGCCAAAATCTTCGCAGCCTAGATTTTCCTCCACAATCTTCAGTACCTGATCCAGGAAACGGGTTCTTTCGGGCAAGTCTGCCCCTTGGGCGCCGAGCAGATAATCCTGCACAAATTTCTCTTCCAATCGTTTCCGTGTCTGGATGATGTTTGAAATTTTTTGAGTCAGGTGCGGCATACTAAAGGGCTTGGTAATGTAATCATCTGTACCGATTTCAAACGCCTCAGTGATATAAGGATCAGCTGTACGGGCTGTCAAAAGAATCACAGGAATATGATTCGAGCTGCTGTCATTTTTAATCCGCTGCAGTAACGTGATTCCGTCACAGTTGGGCATAGTGACATCCGAGATGATAATATCGGGCTGTCGCGCCTGCACCAGTTCCAGAGCTTCATTCCCATCATTAGCCTCTAGAACAATGTATTTCTTTCTTAAATTTTCACATAGAAAACACCGGAGCTCCACATTGTCCTCGGCAACAAGTATGACAGGTTTGTCTTCATCGGCAGCCGAACTCTCTGCAGCTGTTTCTCTACATTCAGCATTCGAGCTAAGAGCGCTTGTTGCGTCTGTATTTACAGCCGCCACGGTAGCGCCTAAGACCAATAGATCTTCGATGACCATATCCCTTTGCGGCAGACTGATCCGAAATACCGTATTGAAGTCGGCCGACTCATGTGCCATGTTACTTTCAACAGTGAGTGTTCCACCGTGTAAATTGATAATCGAACGGGAAAGCGCCAAACCGATTCCACCACTGGTTGCTGACAGTCCTGTCGCATTGGCTTGATAAAATTGTTCAAATACAAAAGGTATATCTTTTGCCGGAATCCCACGCCCAGAATCCCACACGGAAACAAGCAATCTCTCCAGTTCTCCTGCCCCTTCCACAGCAACCTGTATCATTATTTTGCCACCATTGTCTGTGAATTTAAAAGCGTTATAGATCAAATTGACAAGAACTTTTTCAAATTGTTCGGGATCTAAACCCGCCACGTAATCATCGCTTACTTTATTGTCAAGAAAAAACTGGATATTATTTTTCTCAGCAATAAAGTGGAAATTTGAAAGAATGTTTTCCAGATACGCAGCAACGTGGACCTTTTGGCAAAACAATTTCATCTTGCCGCCTTCATGTTTTCTAAAATCAAGCAATTGGTTGACCAGATTCATCAATCGATCTGCATTTCGCGTTGCATAACCTAGATGCTCTTGTGCGTAGGCTGAAAGCGATCGATCGCCTTTCAATTGATTTAACGGTCCGATAATTAATGACAATGGCGTACGGAATTCATGGGAGATATTGGTAAAGAAATTCAGTTTTGCTTCATGGAGCTCCTCCTGTTTTTCCGAATCTATTTGCCGAATCAAAAGGTCCTGTTTCAATTTATTCCGACCGTGGAAAAATCGGATAACCAAAAAACTGGCCCCAGCAAAAAGAAGAAAATAGCCGCTATAGGCCCACCATGTCTTCCATGGTGCTGGCAGCACTTTAATCTTCAAGACCGTTGCCTTTTCGTTCCATATCCCGTCGTTGTTGGCCCCTTTTACCCAAAGCTCGTAGGTACCAGGGTCTAAATTGGTATAAGTAGCCACGGGATTGCTCACATAATTCCAGTCTTGATCAAAGCCTTTTAGATAATAAGCATATTGATTTTTCTCCGGATGAACATAATTCAATACACTGAATTCCAAACTAAAAACATTTTGATTGTGATCAAGTATCAATTCATTCATCATCGATATATCTTTAGGAATAACACCATCCAGGCCCGGGAGAACTGTTTTATTGAATAATTTCAACTCCGTAAACTGAATGGGGGGAATATAATTATTGACACTTAAACTATCCGGATTAAATAGGGTGAAGCCTGAGAAACTGCCAAAGGCGAGTTTTCCGTCCCGCAACATTGCTGCTGCATTTTGAATATATTCGTTGCCAGGAAGACCATCGGTCTTCGTGTAAGTGCGTACATGACCAGATTGGGGATCGAAACAAGAAATCCCTGTATTTGTGCTCAACCACAATTTGTTTTTCAGATCACTCAGCATCGCAAAAACATTGTTGATCGGCAATCCATTTCGCTCATTAAACCTTTTGAACGCTTTCTTCTCTGGAAGATAGCGATTGAGCCCGCCCATATAGGTACCAATCCAAATCTGTCCTTTTCGATCTTCATGGATACTCACAATATCATTTCCACTAATTGAAAGAGAGTCTTTCTTGTCATTTAGAAAGGAAACAAATTTATCGGTCCCCGCTAATTTTAGATTTAATCCATTGGAAGTACCGATCCATAGATTACCTTTTGAATCCTCTAACAAAGCGCGCACCATATTGGAACTCAATTGCTTTCCTGCAACATCAAATGTTTGGAAAGATCCGGCTTTCTGGTTTTTACGAAGGACCTGTAGTCCGCCACCGAACGTGCCTATCCAAATATCGCCATTGCGATCCTCTAAGATCGCATAGACATTATTGTTTGCTAGGCCATTACTTACATTGGGATCGAAACGAAAATGTTCATAGCCTTGTTGCCCCTTTCGTCTTAAATTCAATCCACCATCATAGGTACCTACCCATAAATTCCCTTCCTTATCTAAACAGATGGACTTCACATTGTTATGACTTAGGCCATTCAGGTTATTTTTATCGTAACGTTCACTAAAAAACGAATTCGTATGCCGATTAAAATAATTCAGTCCTCCACCCTCAGTTCCAATCACAAGTTCGCCCATAGCATTTTCAACAAAAGCACTCACCACATTGTAACTTAAGCTATTGCGTTTAGATTGATGGGTAAAATTCTGAAAATTAGGAATATCCTTGTCATAGATATTGACCCCTCCAAAGTAGGTTCCGATCCAAATAGATCCCCTTTTATCCTGAAATATAGGGCGAATGGAATTATTGCTTAAGCTATTGGGATTTCCATCGTCTGCCTGAATAAAAAGCAATTTTCCATTTTGATAAACGTAGAGGCCATTGAATGTTCCGATCCAAATCTTTCCATCATCTGTTTTTTTTAAGGAGCGCACATCTTGACTGGCCAAACCGGTATGATTGCCCTCTTCGGTTAACGAGGATATTTCGCCTGTATTCTCATTGATAATCCGAATACCATTATATTTCGTTCCTACCCAAAATATACCTGGACTAACTTCCAATACTGCTTGAAACCGTTGATTAACCTTATTATCTACCGATTTCTCTTTAAAATAAGTCCGTAGCACCTTTAAGCTATTTCCATCTTTCGATGCAGCCTGCATGAGTACAATGGCATCATCAGTACAAAACCATAATCGCTTTCTGCGATCCTCATATAGGGTTCGAAAATTACGATAATATTCTTTTCCCTGGCTTCTTTCAACGGTAATCTCATTGAAAACCAATTCCGCTTCGAGATGCCGGCCCTCTTTAATCTTATACAAGCCTATATTTGTCGCAATCCAAATCTTACCATTGGAATCCTGAAAAATCTGGTGAACGTTAACATCCCTTTTTCCATTACTGCTCTCCACAGTAGGTAAGGGTATACGGATGAAATTGTCTGACGCACGATTATATAAATTCAGACCTGTCATTGTCCCTATCCAAAGGCGCTTTTTGTTATCTTCCGTAATCGCTTGAATAAAGTTGTGCTCTAAGGAAAGGCTATCTTGCGGATTACTGCGATAAATCGTAAACTTCCGGGCGTCGTATTTATTTAAGCCATCACGGGTACCGATCCACATAAAACCCAAATAATCTTGAGCTATAGCGAAAACGCTGCCCTGAGACAAACCTTCGTTGACATCCAAGTGTAAAAAACGGTAGTTTTTTTCCTGTGCATGCAAAACGGAAATCAAAGCTATCGCACAGCAGAAACAGCGCAAAAAAAAGCGTACTGGCATCATAAGGTATATAATTGAAATGGATGATAAAAATAATCATTCCATTGAATAAACACGAACAAGAATCACTTTAATCGATCTTTTAATTGTTGCTCATAAAGTGATCCTATCGACATTTTTTTATTTTGATTTTCCCAATAACCGGTACTTCTATTTTTCAATCTTCCAGCTACTTTTTCTCCCTTTACTCCTATGGCAAAATTTTGCCCGGAAGCCCAAGGCTGTTGTACAGCAGCACTTTTGACCTCACAATTCCACAGCACCTGTGTCACTCCGGCCCAACCATGTCCACTCCCCCAGTTACCCCGATCCTGCACATTAATTTCACCATCCGTTACAATCTCATCGTAGAGCGTTCCAACGGCCCATCGATGATGGGGACCGATATCGGCATGTGTTCTCTGCGCACTGGAATGGCTAAAAACGTTGGGGCCAAGTGTCCTTGCACCCGTAACGAAATCATGCCGGCCTTCCGTTGTATTAAGATCTTTAAATAAATTAAGCTGCCCGTCGTTATTGAATGAATACCGACGCCCGCCTGTAATCTGAGATTTTCCATCAAGGCATTTTGATGTTGTCACGGTAACTTGTTTGGCAAAAGCTCCCAGACTCACTGCCGCATAACCAAAATAACGGGCGGTGATATTTCTGACCCAGGCATTCTCTATTTTATTCATATCAACAGCTATCCAGCCATGATTTTCGTCCTCATCGCTCACAAAATCAGATTCGAAACGTATATTTTCGATTCCGACTTCACGTATACGTCCGTCAAAGGTGTAAGGAATAACCGCAACCTTTCCGTACCTTGGATCAATCGCCATCACCAAGGGGTTATCAAAAAAGATGGAATCACCTTTAATGGCCAAAATCGTACGTTCAAAATTCAATTGGTATTCCCGCGCCGTCCACTGTTTCGTCCCTTCTCTCTTTTCAATTTGGTTCATTCGAAGCGCTTCGATCCAGGCGTCGTTCATCTCATACGATAGCAGTACCTGCTCGCCCACTTTCCATTCGTTCGTATGATCGACTAGGACATAGTTAGCCCCTACAGGTCCATAGCCATCCTTAACGAACTGTTTTCTAGCCTGGTCCAATGTATAGCTGCCCGTACCGGAAACTTTCAATAAGCTTCGTTGATGCTGGCCTGCTGCTTTAAGCAAGGTTTGTCCCTCGGCATCCCCCTCACCTCTCAACACGACACCGCTGGCATGAATTTCCAAACTTCCAGGTATAGTATACAGGCCTTTTTTCAACAAAACAGCTCCCCTATAACCATTTTTATCAAGCGGTTTTGCTGATACGACATCAATCGCCTGCTGTATAATTTGCTGACCATCAACATTTACGCTGGGTTTTACCGTAATCACGACAGGAACATTGGGCAACTTTTGATCACCTTGATGATAGCCCACGCGACTAAAGTCGGGGATGACATTTCCCTGTGCATCTGGAAAACAGATCAATTGTCCCGCTGGATTTTTCCGGACCAGATCCGATTGTACTTTTCCTGATTGTAGCTCTTCTTTCCGGTGCAATGCTTCCAAAAAATAATAATCTGCATAACTCAAGGGTTTATCTACTTCAGTATTAGAAGGTTTTGATCCTGTACTGTGCAACAATATAAAACCTTTATTTTTATTTGGTGCCGACATGTAACCGTCTATCAGATTAGCCAATATGGTCTGTGCTTTTGCACGATAATCTTTCCCTTGATTGCTATAAGTACTTAATTCCAAAAGTCCCGATGCGATGACTGTCGCGGCCGATACATCACGGGGTTCATTTGGAATATTAGGCGCATCGAAATCCCAATAAGGGATCAAGTCTTTCGGCATATTGGGATGTGCAAACAGCCAATGCGCGACTTTTTCAGCTTGCTGCAAATATTTCGGATCTCCCGTTTCTCTGTAACACATGGTATAGCCATACAATGCCCAGGCCTCACCCCGCGACCATGTTGACTCGTCACTTAAGCCCTGATGGGTGTTTTTATGCTGTACAGCTCCCGTTTTCGGATTGTAGTCTATCACATGATAGGTGCTGTAATCTGGTCTGAAATGATTTTTCATTGTCGTATTGGCATGGCTCACTGCAATATGATAATAAGTAGAATCTCCCGTGAGTTTAGTTGCTTCAAATAGTAATTCCAAATTAAGCATATTATCAATGATAACCGGAAAGTCCCAGCGGTGACTATTGTGATCCCACGAACGTATACAGCCAACTGTTGGATTGAAACGGGTTGACAGCGTTTTGGCTGCCTGTACAAGCACCTCCCGGTACTGTGGATTTGCAGTTAACCGATAACCATTTCCAACACTACAGTAAACCTTAAAGCCCATATCATGGGTCTTTCCATTAAATTGCTCCGCTTCGATCGTCCTTGTTGTTTCTGAAGCGAGATCCTTCCATTTCTGTTTTCCCGTCTTTTCGTAGAGAAACCACAGGACGCCAGGAAAAAAACCGCTGGTCCAGTCGCCCCTTTTCACGGCAACCAGTTCGTTATCTGTGGAAAGCGTACGTGGCGAAACCAAGGATGAATCACTTTTTTTCAAGAGCTGCAATTCTTTATAAAGCAGTTGAGCTTGTTGATCTGCTAGATTCCAAGCTTTTTGCAGCTGCTTGGTACTCTGTGCCTCAACGTCTTGAAAAGAACACAAAATTCCCGTCAAAAAAATTACTTTGGCAATGGATAGCTTTTTTAAATTTCGAAAGCACAAAAAGAGGGCATATCTTCGCAAAGACGTCGCATTAACATTCATGTTATCTGTAGGTTTTTAAGGTGAAATGGTTAAGTTATTTTATAAGGAGGCCAGGAAATTCACAGCCATATAATCGGGTTACGAATGGGTAAATTTCGAACAACCTCTTCTTGTTCGGGTGCATGATCAAGCTTTTTCCAAAGCTGCAGGTATGCTTTATTTTGGAAAGCCGTGGCTGAAAACACAAGTGCCGGATGCGCAATTGGCCATTGATCCCAATACATGACATCTTTCAGATAAGGCCATTTCTGTTTATCTGCAATATAGGGAACCATAAAATCAACCCCCTTTTTTATTGTCCGCCCATCAGGCAAAGTATACTGCCAAAGGGGGGGATTGGTCTTGGACAAAATCTGGCATATCATGGTCATCGCATCGAGATTAAACAACGCGTAGCCATAAGGTTTTGTACGCTGCAATTCTCTCGGGAAACTCCCATTGCTTTCCATTTGATTCGGCAACAACACCTGCGTATAACGATCTGCACATTTTTGGAGTAATATAGAGTCTTGTACTAAACTCGAAAATGCAGCAACCTGCATCACCCAACATGTACCATGGTTATTAGCAGCATTCATTTCATCGATACCATATTGATGCGTTGTAAGCCAACGTAAATAGGCCGCAAACCAGCGATGTATAGCATCCTTAGCAGCTTGTGGAAAATTAGGGTCGTTTTCAAAGATCTTGACAGCCTGTGCAACTTCCATCAGATGAATGGTATCAATAATGCCTATCCCTCGCCCTGTAAAACGCCCTTGTATGGCCTGTGCATAAAGAAGATTGGGATTCATCATGGTCTCGGCATCCACAAACCAAGCCTTTAAATGACGAAGGGCCTGCTGTACGTATTTTTTATCCGGATTCAAACGATAAGCTGAGGCCAGCGCCCCCACGATTCGGCTGAAGCGGATCATCGCTTTACGATGTTCAACGAAATTGGCTGGATTAGTCATCCCATCCCGTTGGATATAGGGCGCAGCGGGATCTTTGGGATCGGGCCACCAATAATCGCCTTCAGAATAAAAATCATGAATCCCCCCGGCACTCCGAACTGCCTTATAAGCTGTCACCGTCACTGGCTTCTGCTTCATCGCCCATTTGGACTGCTCGAAGATAACAGGGCGCAGCGTCTGGATGATCTCCTGCTCAAAAATATCTTCCTTCATTTTTGCCCTCAAGAATAAGGGGAAAATTGCGATCCCAAGAAGACAGCCCATGACGCGAACAATTGATGTAGATTTCATTTTTCCTGGTTTTTGAATTACATTGGAACAACACGATACTGTTTACCTTTTATGGTCTCAAATTGAACTTCGAATGTTTTCGTAGATGCCAACGATGGCAATTTGGAAGAATCCGCTACCGTATACGGAAGCTGTTCCGGTTTATATAATAGCGTATTCTCTGTGACAGCTACGTGATTTGATTCGACACCGACAACTTTAACGGGTAAAGGAGTACGCAAACGACAAACACCACCAATATTGGATACGATCATTGCTTCGGTCAACAGGTTATTTTTCCAGGCTATATCCACGGTAAAGTTTCCCCTGGCCTTAATTCCTTTTATCGTCCCAGCAGACCATTCATCAGGTAGGGCTGGCAACAAATGGACGGCTCCGTCATGACTTTGCAGCAACATTTCGGTCATTCCAGCCGTAGCACCAAAATTCCCATCAATTTGAAAAGGTGGATGGGCATCAAATAGATTCGGATAGGCTCCACCACCGCTCATCTGCGCACGGTCCAATTTAGGATCAATAAAATTTAAGGCATCCTTGAGGATTTTATAGGCATGATTTCCATCCTGAAGCCTCGCCCACCAATTTGTCTTCCAGGCCATCGACCAGCCGGTACTGACATCGCCCCTTAAAAGCAATGAACGCTTGGAGGCTGCAGCCAAAGCTTCGTTTTCTGCCAAGCTGATCTGATTGCCCGGATACAGTCCAAAAAGATGAGAAATATGGCGATGCTGATCTTTTGGATCATCCCAGTCTTTAAACCACTCTTGTAACTGCCCATATTGGCCGACCTGATAGGGATAAAGCTTTTCTTTCGCCTGTTCTAAAGCCGATCTAAACTCGGGATCAACCTGCAGGATATTACTGGAGCGGATCACAGCTGTGAAAAGCTCCCGAATGATCGCCATATCCATGGTAGAAGCCATGGTCAATTGATATTCTTTACCTGCTATTTTGATTGTATTTTCAGGTGAAGTGGACGGATTGGTAACAAGGTATTTATTTCCAGGATCCGCGATCAGCCATTGCAGCATAAATTGGGCAGCACCCTTCATCAAGGGATAGGCTTTCTCCTTCAGGAAAGTCCGGTCGCCCGTAAAGCGGTAGTGCTCCCAGAGATGTGTGCACAACCAAGCACCTGCCATAGGCCATGCCGACCAGCGTGGCATTCCTTTTGGATCCCAATCGTATCCGCCCGGAGGGGAAGTTTTGGCCCATAGATCGGAGTTATGATGAACAACCCAGCCCTTATCTATATGATAATTTATCGATGCCGTTTTAGCCCCATTGATGGCCAGCTCATCCATAAAATCAAACAAAGGCTGATGACATTCCGCAAGATTGGTATTTTCCGCAAGCCAATAATTCATCTCTGTATTGATATTGGTCGTATAATTACTCCCCCAAGGTGGCTGCACATGATCATTCCAGATACCTTGTAAATTTGCCGGTCTTCCGCCTTGTCTGGAACTAGCAATCAACAAGTACCGTCCAAAATGATAATACAGTGTCAGTAGTCCCAAATCGGCTGGTCCTTTGGAAAACTGCATGATACGTTGATCTGTCGGCAATTTATCGTGAGCCGAGCTGCCATCCAGCTCAAAAGCTACGCGCTTGAATAGCGCCTGATAGTCTTTTTGATGATCGGAGAATAAGGTCTGAAAATTCTTTTTTGAGACATTATTCAAGCGATTTTTCGCCAACAATGTGGCATCTTTACCTTCCCGACTCGGCGACTTATCAAAACCGTTAAAGCTTGTCGCTTCAGTCAAAAATAAAGTCACCTCATCAGCGCCTATAATTTTAAGCTTATCCCCCTCTTTTTTTACCACACCACCGGTAGTTTTTACGCTTACCTGTATCGCAAAAGTCATCCCTTTTCCGCCAATACTGTCGTACACGACTTGTAGAGGTTCATAATCCCTATTGGCGACAAAACTTGGCGCTTTCCCCTGAAGAGTTAATTGATTATCCCCTTGGGTCGAAACTCGATACCTGAGTTTACTGGTCAAGGAAAGGTCCAAGGTAATTGATTTTTTCTTGTCTGCCTTCAGTCGAACAACCAATGCTTTATCCGGAAAGCTGACAAAACTTTCTCTTAGGTATTGAATACCCTGATAGGAATAACTGACCTGATTGATCGCTCGCTCAAGATCCAGCTCCCGTTTATAATCTTTAACCTTTTTCTCATCTTGGTGAAAATCCAACCATAAATCGCCCATCGGCAGATAGCGCGCCGAATATGGTCCCTGCATTTTCTTCCAAAGAACTGCAGCATCTTCATATTTTCCAGCAAAGATGGCTTGGCGTACCTGGGGGAGAATCTGCGGGCCATTGGGATTATTGCCCGCATCTGGTTCACCCGACCACAGGGTATTATCGTTAATTTGAAACCTATCTTTACTTAGCCCACCAAAGGCCATCGCTCCTGTCGTGCCATTGCCAAGCGGTAGTGCCTCTTCCCAGAGCGTGGCCGGTTGATTATACCAAAGCTTGAGCTTCGGGGAACTGCTTTGTGCATGGCATGGGGCAATCGCCCCTAGGAGACCGAGCAGTACAAAGAGGTTCAAATGATTCGTTGCTTTTAACATCTTGTGCTATTTTTCTATTGTTAATAAGGTACTCTTTGATCCTTCCATCCGGCCGGATACTACAGCGCTTCCCGAAGGCAGTCGAAGTTTAATCAATGCGCGACCATTGTAGGCCTGTACTTTTTTCGACCCTGTAGAAGTACCTTGATCGACGATCAACTGACCATCGCCGGTTGAACCAAAATAGATCCAATCCTTTGCATCGAGACAAGGGGTATTGGTATTATCCACAATTTGAGCTTGCACAGTGATCATTTCCCCTTCCGTGGCAATCTTTTCGACAAGCAATTTGGCAGGTTTGCCCCACTTTTTTGTCTGATACTGCTGTTCAATTTCATCCACGAGAATTTCCCGACTGTTTTTCGCTACAGCTTTAATCTGATTGTTTCCTTCGTTCAGTTTCACCATCCACCTTAGCCCCGCGGCTGGAAAATCCTGACTGTTTCTTTTCTTTACCCCTTGACTTACTCCATTGACAAAAAGCTCAACCTCTTTTGCATTGGAATACACCTTTATCATTTTTGACTCCTCCTTTTCACCCCAACGGATCGGCCAGGTATGGCCATAAATATGCAGCATTGGCTTCGCTGTCCAATACGACTGGAATACGTAGTAAGATTCTTTTTTGGTAAAATCCCGTTCAACAACACCCTTCTGATTGACATAAGGCACAGGATTGTCTGGCCGTACCGGAGTTGAAAAATCTTTAAATGGCCAATAGGCTGTTCCCGTGAGCCAAGGCATTGTTTCCTGTTCCTTTAAGTGCCAATCGATGAGATTACAAATGTAGCTTTCACTCCAATCGCCATCTTTAGAAACGCGTGCTGCCCCACCAATGAGCGACGCATCGCCCGCTCGTTCATCTGTTGTTCCATCACCTTTGATTTTAGCTAAAGCACGATCAGGGTCCTCTGCATGTCGTCTAGCATGACTATCCCCGCCCCACTCCACATGAAGGAAATGTTTTACCTTTTTCATTTCTTCTTCTGAGGCTGTTTTATAGTCGGTATAAACACCTCTATACCAACCAGCCCAAATGGATGGCGAATAAACATCAACAATATCTTTACAGAAATCACAACGTCGTATCGCTGTTTTCCGGCTCGGATCCAATTGATGAGATAAGGTATTCAGTTCACTCATATAAGCTCTGATCTTCGCCTGATCAAACTCCGTAAAATCCCCCGGCCAATCATTTTCGTTGCCGAGGCCCCAAATAATGACCGATGGATGATTATAATGCTGTTCAATCATATTGGTTAACATCCGTTTTCCCTGAAGCTGATAGACCTCACCACCTAATCCACCTCTGCACCATGGAATCTCTTCCCAAACCAAAATACCCAGACTATCACAGGCCTCAAGCACTTTACGGCTCTGCTGGTAATGCCCCAAACGTATAAAGTTTACGCCCATTTCTTTCATCAGAGTCATCTCTCGCAGTATTTGTTCATCAGTCATTGCGGCAGCCACACCGGCATGATCTTCATGACGGTGCGTACCCCGAAGCAAAAGCCTTTTCCCGTTCAGCAGAAAAGGGCCTTTTTCTTTAAACGCTACATGTCTAAAGCCAAAGACAGTCTCTTCTTTAAATACTTGTCCATTGCTTTTGACTGTGGTAACCAAACGGTACAAAGCCGGTTGATCAGGGCTCCAAAGCTGTGGCTTCTTGACCAGGAATTGTCCAAATTCAAGATTCAATGCCCCCTTATTTACCTGTGGTTGCTGGGTTTGCACGATTTTTCCAGCGGGATCATAGAGTTGCGTTTCGACTTCAAAATTTGTCTGAGTCGAAAATGGCATCAGTCGTCCACGGACGTTGGCTACCCCCTGCTTTCCATCGGCCCCTACTGACGCCTCAACAAATACACGTTCCAAGGCTGTCTGCGGAACATATTTTAGGTTTAGATGTCTGTAAATACCTCCATAGACGTTAAAATCAGACAGATCAGAAGGGATCATTTCGAGATCACGTGAATTATCCACACGAATTGAAAGCGGTATTTTGCCCTTAAATTGTTTTTTGAAAGCATCTGTTTTTTTAAACTTTTCAACTGCATCTGTAATGTCCACAGTCCATTCGTCGTATCCGCCAACGTGCTCCCCAACTTTAATTGTATGGATATAAACAGCTGTCTTTTGTCCGGCTCCTTCAAAATGAAGCAGGGTACGACCATCTAAATAGGGATTGTCTATAGCCAGTGATTTTCTATACCAGCTTGGCCCCTGATAATAATTGATAGCTGGATCAACAGCGTCCAGTGCATTATAACAATGTGGCAGATCCACCTGCTGCCACAATGGAACAGACTCGGGATTACCGGCTCCCACCGGTCTTACAGCTTCCCAGATTCCCCCCAGATCGCTCTTTAAGAAATCCCAGCCTTGATCAATCCGCTTAACTTCCTGAGCGTGGAGCTGAGCAACTCCAAAAGTCAACAACAACGCAACTATTTTATTCAATCTGCTTTTCTTCATTATGCTATTTTAGTATCTGCTTTTTATCTTATCGGCCTTACTCGTCCAAGGCTCCGGTTTTCATTTTCTTTGCTCTAGACACTTTGTCGCGCTTGAATTTGCCTGCTACTTCGATTTTAATCACCGTAGCAACAGGATCAATGGCCTGCTCAGGTACACCAATCTGAATACCATTGGAATTCGACTTTACCTTTAACACCTGATTATTGGCTAAAAGGCTCGCTTTTACGACTTTATTTTCAATCGGAAGTTCAACTAGGCCATTTTTCGGCCAGTCAAATACAGATATATATAAACAGGTCCGGTTTCCGTCTTCCTTCATCGTACATCTTCCCCATTCAAACGGTTTTAAAGGACTGCTCTTGGTCGCATAGATGGCTTCACTATTTGTTTTCATCCATTTACCAATGACAGCCAAACGGTCTATACTCTCCTGTGGAAATGATCCATCTGGTTTTGGACCAACGTTCAGTAAATAGTTTCCACCCTTGGAAGCGATGTCAACAAGATTACGGATTAAGGTCTCGGCCGACTTCCATTTCTGATCGGATGTACGATAGCCCCAGGTACCATTCATCGTCATACAGGTTTCCCAGTGTTTGCCTTCAAGTTCACTCCAATCCGGAATTTTCTGCTCGGGTGTTTTTGTGTCGCCTGGGAAATTAGGCCGCTTCAATCGATCATTTGTAATAATATTTCGCTGCAAGGCCAATTGTTCCTGAAGCATATTTGCCGCTTCATCGGTCATATTGGTCGGTGTATCCCACCACAATACGGCAATATCACCATAATTGCTCAACAATTCTTTGACTTGGGGCACCGATACGTTTTTGATATAATCATTGAAACTCGCTGTTTCCTGTTTTGGATCCCAATGACCGTGATGCGCTAAGGTGTAGGCATCAATGCGCGTTGAATCTGGATTAGGCCAGCCTTCCCGCATTAATTTACGAGCAGCAGATCCCCCGGGATTATTCCAATCCTGGGCTTGTGAGTAATAAAATCCCAGTTTAACACCATATTTTCGGCAAGCTTCTGCCAAAGGTTTCAGAACATCCTTTCCGTAGGGAGTAGCATCCACCATATTCCACTTACTCGCTTTTGTTTCGAACAGCGCAAAACCATCGTGATGCTTTGCAGTGATAATCAGATATTTCATCCCGGCATCTTTGGCCATGCGTACCCATTCGTCTGGATTATAGGCTATGGGATTAAATTCTTTGGCCATGGCCTGATATTCATCAACCGGGATTTTAGATCGGTTCATGATCCACTCTGCTCCGCCGCGTGCTTGCTCGTGCCCGCTATAAACACCGCCAAACTGGGCATAGACCCCCCAATGGATAAACATACCAAATCGGGCTTCCTCCCACCATTTCATGCGTACACTATCGGGCATGCGACTTACTTGCGCATACAATCCCCCCTTACTCATGCCCATGATGAGGACAAGTGCCAGCAACATTTTATATATAGCTTTCATACCTGAATTTTTCACAGTCCTTAATTTAGAAACCTGCTGTTTGCTTAAAATTGTCATTACCTAAACTCTTGGCCATGTCTACCTCAGATTGAGGTACTGGCCATAAGGTATCTCTTGCCATAAATAACCGTGAAGCTCCATCTGGATCCTTGATTTTATCCATCACCTCTTTGATCAGTCCCCAGCGTTTCAAATCAAAATAACGCTGTCCCTCGAGCGCCAGTTCAATCCTACGCTCATGGCGGATAATATCGCGAAATTCACTTTTTGTCAATGCGTTACCAAACTGTAATAAAGGCATTTTTACATCAGCTCTGGATCGTACTGTATTTAATGCTTCGACAGCTGTTTGGTCGGGTCCCACACTTTCATTCTTTGCTTCCGCATACATCAACAAAATATCAGCATAGCGTAAGAACACCCAATCCTGATCACTCTGTGTGGCATAACTTGTCGGCCATTTTGATTCATTGATATACTTTCTCGGTAGAAACCCGCCCAATACGCCCTCAGCGACAGGATCGAAAGCGGAGGAGGCCGTAGTGCCACGCCAAACACCGCGGTACATAATGGTCGACTTTAGACGCGGATCTCTATTTTCGTAAGGGTTTTTAGCATCGTAAATTGAAGATTCTTTAATATCCTTACCGTCGATGGCATAATATGAATCGACGAGATACCCCAAAGGCTGTATCGTTTTTAGATAGGAATACATCATATCTGCCGGACTGTACATATTGGGAGGTAAGAATCGCGCCGAAAACATGATTTCCGGATTACCATTTTGCCCAGGCTTTCTAAACAGATCGCGGTATCCCCCCTGGTAGATCGAAAACTTGTTTTCATCTATAATAATTTTAGCGGTTGCGGCAGCCTCTGCCCACTTTTTAGCTGTCAGCAGCACCTTTGTTTTGTATCCGAGTGCAGATCCTCTCACGGCATGCCCCTTATACCCTGTATTTGGCAGTTTTTCACTCGCGTAATCTAAATCTGCTAAAATCGCGTCCACAACGTTGTTTTTGGGTGTTCTACCCAGCCGAATACTCGCATCGTCCATGCCCAGAGGTTCTAAAGTCAATGGCACATCGCCGTACAGATTGGTCAATAGAAAGTAGTAATGGGCGCGAATAAAACGAGCTTCAGCTTTATATCGGTCACGGTCCTGCTGGCTCATGCTGGTAATACGGTCGATATTGGCAATCAATTTATTGCATGCCGCAATCGCCTGATACGAAATCTCATATCCCTCCGATTGCATCCCGCCTGTTGTCGAGGAGATGCCTGACCGCGAGATAATATTGAAATTATTGGATGTACTGGACACAAAGGCATCGTCTGAAAGTCCATCCCAAAACATACTGGCTCCCCCCCAACCACCGCGTGCATTGGATGAAGATGTCGAATTGTACCCTCGGCAAAGGAATTCATAACAACCTGATAAGGCCAAATCAGCGTCAGCCTGCATTTTCCAAAAGTTTGATTCGGAAATTTTATCTGTTGGATTTTTATTTAAAAAATCTTTTGTACAGCTTCCTAAGGCCGTTAAAGCGGCCAAGCTCAGATATAGATATGTTTTTTTTACGTTATTTTTCATCTGTAAATATTTTTTTGTTACCTCGATATTAGAAGGTGATATTGGCCCCAAACGCAAACACTTTATTTTGAGGATGAGTGACATAGCGACCGGATGTTGCACCGCCGCTTGAAGACACTCCCCGTTCAGGATCTAAACCCGGAAACTTGGAGAACGTCAGCAGGTTGTCTGCTGCAAAATAGATCCGAAGGCCTGAAATACCAGCTTTAGACAAACTGCTCTGCGGAATAGAATAGCCAACCTGAATGTTTTTAAGACGCAAAAACGACCCGTCCTTTAAAAAGAAAGTGGATGCGGTCCTGACATTGTTCGCTGCAGGCGTATTTTCTGCACCTACAATCGGCAGGGATGCATTCGGGTTCTCTGGAGTCCAGGCATCCATCCAGTCGCGGGTAAATGTGCCTCCCTGTCTGAATGGTACTATTCCCCATTCACTCACAAATATTTTTTGTCCCTGGGATCCGAAGAAAAAGGCCGTAAAGTCAAAGTTCTTCCATACCGCAGTCGCATTAAAGGAGTAATCGAAATCTGGATAGGCTCCCGACGCAACAACACGATCGTTGTTGTCTACAACTTTATCTCCATTCACATCGGCAAATTTTAGGTAGCCAGGCTGCGCAGGAATCTGCTGCACCGGCGAAGCGGCCACCTCTTCCTTCGAGCGGAATATGCCGGTATTTTCCAGAAGATAAAAACTTCCGTACGGCAATCCTTCCCGAATAATGGTATTGCCCGAGATACGCTCAGCACCATATTTCATCACCTTATTGCGATTGGCCTGAATATTTCCATTGAGCGTCAGCGATACCTCTCCAATGTTATCACGGTACTGAAGACCTAGCTCAATACCTCTATTGCGCAATTCTCCATAATTTACTGTCGGTGCGGTCAGACCAATATAAGACGGGAAAGCCGTAGAAGCGGATAAAATATCCGAAGTTACCTTGTTGTACCAATCGAAAGAAGCCGTCAACTTGTTGTTCCATAAACCGATATCCACACCAAAATCCAAGACTTTGGTACTCTCCCATTTGATCCGGTCATTGGCCATGGCGACCTGACGAGCTCCCTGTTGGAGCGTTTCATCAAAAGGATAAGCAAAAGAGGAATTATAAACAATCTGATACGGATAGTTACCAATATTCTGATTACCCAATGTTCCAATGGAGGCTCTTAACTTTAGTTCATTAACAACTTCTTTTAATTTCGGACCAAAAAAGTCTTCATCCGAGACTTTCCAACCTCCAGATATGGAAGGGAAAAATGCCCATTTTCTATTTTCAGGGAAACGTGAAGAGGCGTCATAACGCGCATTCCCTTCCAGTAGATACTTGCCTTTGTAGTCATAGTTTAAGCGACCATAATAAGACCTTAATGACCATTCATTGGTTACACCGTTATTCGACTGTTGTCCGGCTCCACCACCATCGAGTTCAAGCAAGTCATTGTTGGGAAATTGCAGCCTGCTTCCGAACAGTTTTTGTGTTTTATTATATTCAGCCTGGGTACCTGCCAGCACTTTGATGTTATGATTTCCAAAGGACTTATCGTACGTCAGTTGGGTATACCCCACCGGATACACATTGTTGTCGTCCGTTACTTCAAGCCCCTGACCACCCACATCAAGTTGTCTGGCAGGTAGGTCATCAGGTTTGGCAAACCACATATATTGGTTAATCACGGGCTTATTGGTATAGTTTTTTGTAAAACCATACGTCAACCCACCGCTTGTCTTCCAATCCAGTCCATCCAATATTTTCACATTGAGGAAGATATTGCCCTGCATAAAATAATTGTTCAGCCTCGTAAACGCATTTTCAGCGACTGCAACAGGATTTTTATTTGGCGATTGAAAAGGATATGCTCTAGAAGTATAACGGCCACTGCCGTCGGGTAATACAGGTCCATATAACGGTGATTGACTAATGGTAGACAAAAACTGATCCTCACTGCCGTTTCTAGGATATTTTCGATCGCCATAGTTCAGGGTAATACTTGACCCAAAAGTGATCCGCTCATTGATTTTAGAACCCAGATTCAGCTGCAGATTATACTTTTTAAAGGAAGTACCGATCATAATATCAGGTTGATTTACATAGCCCAATATGACGTTGTAATTTGTTCCTCCTGCCCCGCCGCTTAAGCTTAAATTGTGTGTCTGTACAGGAACAGTTCTAAATACAGCATCCAACCAGTTAAAATCGGGGTATAATGTTTTATCAGTTGGATTTTTGTAAGCATCAATCATCTCCTGGCTAAAAGAAGCATTTGGATTCGTTACACCCGAGTTTTTATTTGCCTGATTATACAGGGTCATATAATCCACGGAATTATAGACCAGATCTGGAAGAGCAGAGGCTTTGGTAATTCCCACATTGTAATCATAGCTCAATTGCGTCTTTCCTGCCTTGCCCTGCTTTGTCGTCACGAGGATCACACCATTTGCTGCCCTTGCTCCATAAATAGCGGCTGAGGCAGCATCTTTCAATACCGTTATATTCTCGATTGCCTGGGGGTTTAAATTTTCCAAGCTTCCCGGAATACCGTCCACAATAACCAATGGTGCAGAAGAAGCCCCATACGACCCCAATCCGCGGACCTGTAGATTTACATTTTCATTACCCGCTTCTCCCGAACCTTGGGTAACACGGAGTCCGGGCATGCGGCCCTGAAGCAATTGTGAAGGATTCGTGGCGATACGCTTGTTGAGTACCTTTCCATCAACGGCAGCAACAGCGCCTGTTAAATTACTTTTTTTCTGGGTACCGTAGCCTACGACGACCACTTCGTCAATCAAACTACTGGACTCCTGCAATACAAGGTTAATATGATCCTTCTTGTCGACAGCAACCTCAGCTTTCTCTCTACCCACCAAAGTGAAGATTAGCACATCAACGTCCCGTGCAAGAATCTGATAATTGCCGGCCCCGTCGGTTACCGTTCCGGTTTTCACTCCTTTTATCTGTACTGTGACCCCTGCAAGAGGCTCTCCTCCCGGGGAGGTTACTTTTCCGGATATTTTTAATTGTGACTGAGCCAGCACCACGGGTGCAGCCATACTCATCAATGAAAATAAAAGTAACCCCTTGCCTACCGTTTTGGTTATCGGTGTTATCATAGTTATTTTGGTTTATTTGGTTATTTAACGAAGTAAATGAACCCAAATATCAAAAATCGCGAACAGCAAAAGGAGGAGTTTTTGTTCAAATAGGTGGAAAAAATAGCTTCATTCCTGATTTTCAGCACGATTAAATGGATTTTAAAAAAAACAGGAACCTACCGCCCGGCATCTTCTGATTTTTCGTCGGGCCGACGAACATTTCAGCGCCAAAATAAAGTGGAGATCTGAGAAACCTGCGAGAGCCCCCTACCGCCCGGAAGATTATCAATTCTGCGATAAAATCGATATATTGTGCCCAAATCAATTTAATTGAGGGAGCCGATGACAACAAAAAAATATAGTAACGTCTATATCTTTTGGTTTTTTACCATTTTATTTGTTTTGCTGCATAGGGGCTATTGCCAGACAATCATACCTACGGGAACACCTTTTGTAAAACAATACAAAAAAGGCCAGTATAAAGCCGGCAATCAGAACTGGTCATTGGCAGTAGATAAAGATGGCCGTATTTATAGCGCAAATACCGAAGGGCTGCTGCAATTTGACGGACAATACTGGCGTGTATTTCCGCTTCCCAATCATTCAACAGTCCGGAGTGTTGCGATCGGTAAAGATGGGAAGATCTATACGGGCGGGAGAGGAGAATTTGGTTATTGGACTTCCAAATCTTTTGGCAACTTAACCTACCACAGCCTCTCTAAGCTTGTGCAGGATAAAACCTATTTTCCAAATGAAGAAATATGGAAAATCATCGTGGAAGGCCAGCGGGTATTTTTCCATACTTTTTCTAAATCCTACATTTGGGAAAACAATACCATAAGACAGCTAACGGCAAAAGGAGAACCTTTTTTATTTCCGCATCAGCTGAACGACAAGTTATTTTTTGAACAGTTGCCAAGTGGTCTGCACGAATTTAAACAGGGTAAATTGATTCCCGTAAAGGGAAAAGATGTCCTGAAAGATAAAAACGTCCTTGCCCTATTGCCTTTCGATACAAATACGTCGCTTATTGCCACCTCACGAAATGGTCTTTATCTGATGAAAACCGACGGAACGATCATACCCTGGTCGGTTCCGGCAAACCAGCTTTTAAGTCAATCCCAGATAAACAATGGTATATACCTGTATGATGGACAGTACGCCTTTGGTACCATTCAAAACGGTGTTATTGTCATCAACAAAAATGGCCAGGTCATTCAGCATATCAATAAAAACAATGGGCTCCAGAACAACACGGTGCTCAGTATGGTCAAAGACAATCAAAAAAATATCTGGGTTGGACTGGATAATGGCATTGACCGCATTGAAATCAACTCTCCACTATCATTTTACACTGATTTTGTTGGAAAAATTGGTACCGTTTATACATCGATTATATATCAGGGAAAAATTTATCTTGGAACCAACAAGGGTTTATTTTCAAGCGAATGGAAAGGACTAAACAATTACAATTCACTAAATTTCACCCAGATTCCCAATTCAAACGGCCAAGTTTGGACCTTGGCTATATTTGGGGATGAGCTCATCTGCGGGCATAATGATGGTACCTTTAAGCTTGTTGATGGCCGACTTGAGAAGATATCACAGATCACTGGCGGATGGGTTTTCAAGCCTATATTCGGCACGAAAAATATACTCCAGGGGAACTATACAGGCTTATCGAAGTTTACCTTTGATGGTGTAAACTTACGGTTTGTCCAACAGTTTGCAGGGATTAAGGAGCCGATCCGATTTTTGGCACAAAAGGATAACCATGCCTTTTGGATCGGAGACTGGGGGCAGGTACAGCTTCTCGGACTCGATCCAAGTTTCCAGCAAGGGAACATTTTGTTTTCCTCCAAACAGGATAGCATCGCCTCCAAGAGGCAATTTACGGGAATTTATACCTTAGAAAATAATATTGTATTCGCGACAGATAGCGGATTTCTTCAATTCGACAATATTGTAAAAAAATTCAGTTATGCGGATGAATTAAATACCGCATTAGGCAGCTATAAAAATTCAAATAAGGTCATTCCGATCAATACAAACAGTTACTGGTTTATTCAAAAAACCAAAATTGCGAAAGTAGATTTTGACAGCAAAGGCAAGTTGCACATTGATTCCAATCTGCTCAGTCCCTTACAGGACCGAATGATGAATAATTATGAGAACATCCTTCCCATTGAAAATCAATATTATCTCATTGGTCTGGATGATGGATTTGCGATCTATCGCCATTCCGATAAATCACAAAAATATACCTTGCCACTTCCACAAATATCACAACTCGTCAACCTGACGACCGGTCAGTCCATTATTCCGGATTCTTCTTTTAAATTATCGTCTTCAGACAATAACCTTAGAATCAGTTTTTCGTGCCCATACTATTCATCCTCGCCGCTTCAATATCAATATTATCTCGAAGGTTACTCAGACAATTGGTCTGAATGGAACGAAATTGCCTATCAAGATTTCACGAACCTGCCCTATGGGAAGTTTCAGATTAAAATAAGAGCGAAAAACAATACTGGACTGATTTCGGAAGTCCAGGTATTTTCCTTTACCATTCGCTATCCATGGTACCTCTCCTGGTGGGCAAAGGCATTTTATGCAGTAGCTATACTAGCGCTCATCTATGTAGCTTATCAGCTTAATCTTCAGCGGGAGCGCAAACGGCAATTCCAGATACGTCGAAAATGGCTGGAAGAAAAGAAGATTGCCCTGGAACGTGAAAACGAACAAAAAGAAAAAGACTGGATCAAACTTAAAAACCAGCAATTGGAAGATCAGCTTCAGTTAAAGAACAAAGAATTGGCCAATGCAGCACTCAATATTGTTTACAAGAATGAGATGTTGAACAACCTGCACGACGAGCTCAAGCAGCTCAAGGATGCGGAAGGGAACAAACTGAGTTCAGATGAACTGAAAAAAATCAACAAACTCATCGATGACGCCCATAATGACGATCGTGACTGGCATATCTTTGAAAGAAGTTTTAACGAATCACATGAGAATTTCTTCAAGAAATTGAAACAGGAATTTCCGGATCTAGTCCCCAATGATCTAAAGTTATGTGCCTATTTACGGCTTAATATGTCAAGCAAAGAAATCGCGTCGTTGCTTAATATCAGTACCCGCGGTGTCGAGATTAGACGCTATCGCTTACGCAAGAAACTAGGCCTCCCGACAGACAAAAACCTGTCCGAATTCCTGATGGAACGTTAAATTTTCCCTGCAAACACTACATCATTACCACACACGAGCTTTAGTGTATAAAACACACTAAAGCTCGCGTTATTTCACAAAAAACACCTATATAAAAAACTATATATCAAATCAATAGCACAAAACCGAAATAGGTTTGAGCAGGCGGAAATTTTGTGTAGTAGTGATGTGCAAATGTTAAATTTTGGCAAAGTTGTACTACATCAACATATTTGCTTCAGGGAAATAACCAAAGCATTTTAAACAAACACCAAAAATTTACGATATGAGGAATCTATCCGCATTATTTTTGACATCCATGGTCGTCTCGGTTGCCTATGGACAAACTTCTATACAAGGAGTGGTCAAAGATGGCTCAAGCATGATATCCATGCCTGGGGTCACCATTAGCATCAAAGGGAAAGCAGTATCTACAAAAACCGACGCAACGGGGAAATTTCAAATCAACGCCTCTCCTACGGATTCACTGGTCTTTAACTTTTTAGGTTATCGCACACAAACCGTATACATTGGCAATCAAACGCAACTCAATGTATTCTTAGAAAATCAAAATCAAGCATTGGAAGAGGTGGTGGTTATCGGTTACGGTACGCAAAAGAAAGCTGATCTAACGGGATCGATCAGTTCATTGAAATCTTCCGATATCACAAAACAACCAGCAATGTCGGCCATGCAATCCATACAGGGTAAAGCTGCCGGTATTAATATCATTGCCAACGATGCTCCGGGGTCATCACCCAACGTTATTGTCAGAGGTCTGGGAACAGCTTTGTCGGGCCGAAATCCGCTCTATATCGTGGACGGTATCGCCCAAACAGATATCAATAATATCAATCCATCGGACATTGAGTCCATGGATGTTTTGAAAGACGCATCTTCCGCTTCTATTTATGGTCTAAGAGCAGCAAATGGTGTTATCATTGTAACAACCAAGAAAGGTAAGACTGGAACAACAAACATTAATTACGAAAGTTTTGCAGGCATAAAAAATGTCCTCAATCGCGTAAAAATGGCTAATGCTGATCAGTTTAGAATATTTGCCAATGAATACCTCACCTCGACCAATGGATCGTATCGTTTGGCTGAGAACCAAAAATATGATACAGACTGGTATGACGAATTATTGCGTACGGGTTCCGTATTCAATAATGCTGTCAATCTTTCTGGGGGAACTGAAAAAGTGGATTACTTTGTATCAGCAAACAATTATACCGAAAATGGTATTCTTGACGGTTCTAAATTTGTCAGAAATACGGTACGCAATAACAACGTTTATAAATTTTTAAACAATCGCCTCAAGTTCAGCCAAAATTTAAACCTTACGTTGACAAACGCGACACCGAAACCATACAGTGCTTTCACTACCGCTTATCGTCAATCACCACTTGCTCCCGTTATGTTTGATAATGGCCGTTATGGTCTTGGTCGTGTAAATACAACAACTGGTGTTGCAGGTATTGAAGCCGCTCCAGGGCAAGCTATCGGAAACCTCAATTCCATTGGAAATCCCGTGTATGAGGTTTTACGTCAAAATGAAAGAACAAATACGCTACGTTTACAGGGAAGTTTTGAGGGAGAATTCAAAATAACCGATTATTTAAAAATCAATTCACGTATTGGGGCGAATAAATTCTATTCAAAACAACGCATTTTCAATAATGTGAAGGATCAATGGTTAAATGCAAACACATTATTGGATGAATCGAGGTTCAACGCATTAAAAGAGGCAAATCCCAAAGCAATTGATTATGTCGACAACAGCTTAAAATATGAAAATCTGGAGCAATTTCGCTGGTCGTTCGAGAATTTCTTAACGTTCAACAAAAGTTTTGACAAACATCATATTGAAGCTGTCGTAGGGATGTCCCGGGAGAAATACGATATTAATAGCATGAATAGTCAAACTGGCTATAACGTACCCGAACAAGAGCAGTATTGGAATATTAACTTAGCCAAGGGCACGAATGATTATGGTATTGTCTCTTTACAAACCTATTACACACCAAGGGCATTAGCGTCCTATTTCGGTCGACTACAATACAATTACGACAGTAAATACTACTTAACAGCTACCTTGCGCCGTGACGGATCAAGCGTATTCCGTAATACAGGAAAATATTGGGGTACTTTCCCTTCCGTTGGATTAGGCTGGACCGTGACCAATGAAAGCTTCATGAAAGACGCCACCTGGATCAATTTACTGAAAGTTCGTGGAAACTGGGGTAAACTAGGAAATCAAGATATTCCATTGAATGTTTCTACAATCCTATCAAGTCCTGAGAGCTCGAACTACAACTATGTGCTAGGTCCTGAACAGAATATGGTTTACGGAAGTGCAAAGGGCACACCTGCGGTGAATTTGACTTGGGAAGTAACCAGAGAGACGGGCGCCGGCTTAGACTTTGCGTTTCTGAACAACCAGCTTTCGGGATCCATTGACTACTATCATAAGCTAAACACAAATACCATTCTAGATGTAACACCTATCTATTCTTCACCGGACGAGAAGAATTATTATGCTCATGGAGCTAAAATATTGAACCAAGGTGTCGAAATTGCGTTGAACTGGAATAAAAATATAAATCCAGATTTTAGCTATACAGTCGGACTGAATTACGCTTACAACAAAAACAAGGTAACCGAAGTCGTCAATACATTCGATGGCGCAACTGGCGGAAGTTTAAATAATGGCGAAATCACCAAACAGCTACGTGTCGGACAACCGATCTATGGATGGTGGATGTTTGAAGCTAATGGTGTATACCAAGATGCTGCAGATGTTGCAAATACTCCAGCATTTGGAACAGCTAAACCTGGTTACCTAAAATACAAAGACCAAAATGGCGATGGCGTAATCGATACAAGAGATAAAAAGTTCTTCGGTTCATTTCTCCCAAGTTCTACTTACGGTATCAATATTGGGGTCAATTATAAAATGATCGATTTCAATGTTTCGGGTTACGGTGTTGCTGGCAACAAAGTATATAATGGTTTAAATAGCGTCCGCTCCAATGCAGGTGAGAATATTGCCTTATCAACTTTTGAGAATCGCTGGACTGGTGCAGGTTCGACCAATGAACATCCCGGTGCAGAAAGAGCGTATTGGGCTTCGAGTTATTTTCTTGAATCGGGGGCTTACTTCCGCATCAACAACATAACACTTGGATATACTTTCAATAACCTTTATAGTTCAAAGTCTAAACTGCGACTGTATGTGACAGCACAAAATCCATTTATGTTTACGAATTATAGCGGCTTCTCTCCTGAACTTGCAGGAGACGGCAGTCCAAATCTAACATCTGGTATTGAGCTTTCGGCCTACCCTACCACACGTAATTTCCTTTTTGGGCTTAACATGCAATTTTAATCACCTTAGTTTTGAAGACAATGAAAATTAACAAACTCTATATAGCGCTCTTACTCACTGCAGGAATTGCAATGCAGAGCTGTAAAGACAATAAATTCCTGGATGTACCGTCAAAGGAACTGGTTGAAGCCGAGGATAGTGAAGAAATTTACACGCCGGAACAATACGTCAATGGGATTTACGGTATGTTTACCGACTGGGATTATTCCTTTTCCTACATAGGTATTACGGATATGCTGTCCGATAATGCCGACAAGGGAAGCTCCGAAACAGATGCTGGTGGAGATAAACTGAGTCTAGACAATTTAACGTATACTTCCACTACCGGTTCTTTTGAATCAATGTGGACACGCTGGTACAAATCAATTGGTCGCGCGACAAGAGCGATTGAATACACCGAGAAGTACGGTTTAACAGATGAAACCTATAAGAATAGACTAATCGCTGAAGCTCGTTTTTTACGCGCCCTCAATTACTTTTATCTTGTACGCGGCTGGGGCGACGTTCCGATTCAAGAACGAGATTATATAAAGAGAGAACCCGCGGCTGAAGTATACGCCTATATTGAAGCGGATTTACAATTTGCAATTGACAACTTGCCTGTCAAATCTGCTTATGCAGCAAAAGATTTGGGTAGGGCAACCAAAGGTGCTGCGCAAGGGCTGCTATCGAAGGTATATTTATACCAAAACAAATGGCAACAAGCGGCTGATATGGCGAAAGCTGTTATCACATCCGGTGGATACAGCCTCGAACCGGATTATGCTACAATCTGGCGTTTAGCGGGAGAAAATGGCCCTGAATCGCTCTTTGAATGGCAGGCTCGTGGTACTTCCATTGCACACGGTATTCAACAATATAGCCAAGTACAGGCACCTCGTGGTGGAGCAGTCAATTTAGGCTGGGGTTTCAATATTCCAAGTCAAAACTTATTGGATGCCTTCAATGCCGAAAAAGATAATATCCGTCGCGATGCAACGATTATTTTCAGAGGTGATACCCTCTACGATGGCCGTCTGATTGACAATGGTGTAGAAAATCCGATGTACAATGAAAAAGCGTATTCGTCTGCCAATGGAGGCGCCGCAGATGGCGATAAAAATGTACGTTATCTCCGTTTAGGTGAAATTTACCTTATCCTTGCCGAAGCCGCAAATGAGGTTGGCAATAGCAGCGAAGCACTCAATGCACTGAATACCGTCCGTACACGGGTAAAACTAGCAAACGTAACGACAACAGACCAAGCACAGCTCCGTCAACTGATCTGGAAAGAAAGACGCCTTGAACTAGCATTTGAGCACGATCGCTGGTTCGATCTGATCCGTACAAAACAGGCAAAAACCGCTATGGCTGCAAATGGTAAAACTTTTCAGGATAAAATGATGCTTTTCCCAATTCCTGAAAAACAACGTATCCAAACGCCAGAAATGACGCAAAATACCGGTTGGTAATTAGATCAATAAAGATAACTCCGTTCAAACGGCCAAAGGCCGTTTGAACATTTTTTCAAGAATTAAACAAGATATCTATGAGAAAACGAACAGCATATCCTGCTCTTACCGGTATAGCTCTGGCGCTTATTCTCAGCAGTTCATGCCAAAATGCGACCACTGGTAGCCCAGACAATCCCTCAAAAATTGATTCAACCGACGGCAACAAAATCAATGAAGATTCGCTATTGACCAATATTCAACAGCATACATTTCAATATTTTTGGGAAGGTGCCGAACCTACTTCCGGCCTAGCGAGAGAACGCATCCATATGGATGGTGTCTACCCTCAAAATGACCGCAATGTCGTCACCATAGGTGGCAGTGGCTTTGGGCTCATGGGTATGATTGTCGCCATGGAACGCGGGTTTATCACCCAAGAACAAGGGGTTCAAAAGTTGGATCACATCATGGATTACCTGGGCAAAATCGAAAGATTCAAAGGTGCCTGGGCCCACTGGTATGATGGAGAACTGGGCACAGCAAAACCGTTCAGTGAAAAAGATAATGGCGGCGACATTGTTGAAACCGCTTTCTTAGCCCAAGGTCTGATTGCCATTCGGGAGTACCTAAAGGATAAAGGTGATTCCGCTCAGCAGGTTGCCCAAAAAGCAGATAAACTATGGAAAGAAATCAATTGGAATCATTATACAAACGGACAGAATGTTATTTATTGGCATTGGAGTCCAAAATTTAACTTCCAGCAAAATCATCCCGTCAGAGGATATGATGAATGTCTCATTACCTATATCCTAGCTGCCTCCTCTCCTACTTTTCCGATTGCACCGAATGTATATCACGAGGGTTGGGCAAGATCTGGAGCCATTAAAAGCAGTGCTAAAAAATACGACATTCCACTCGTACTTAAACATAATGCCAAAGAAGGTGAAGTCGGTCCGCTTTTTTGGGAGCATTATTCCTATTTAGGACTCAGTCCCAAAGGGCTAAAAGATCAGTACGCTGATTACTGGGAAGCCACAAGCAACCATGCCAAGATAAATTTGGCATACGCAGATCTGAACCCGAAAGGTTACAAAGGTTATGGTTCAGCTAAAGGCTGGGGCTGGACGGCCAGCTATTCCATCAATGGCTACGATGCACATCATCCTGATAACGATCCCGGTGTAATATCACCGACAGCGGCCTTATCGTCTATGCCTTACACTCCGCATGAAAGCGTTCAGTTTGCTCAATACTTAAACAAACAGCTCGGAAATAAAATCTGGGGTAAATATGGCTACTATGATGCCTACAGTGAAACGGCAAATTGGTATCCTCAGCGTTATCTAGCAATCGATCAGGGCCCCATCATCGTCATGATCGAAAACTACAGAACAGGTAAAATCTGGGACTTATTTATGCAGGCCCCAGAAATTCAACAGGGGCTAAAGAAACTCGGTTTTACCAGTCCTTATTTAAAATAGTGGTCTATGGAATCATTTTCAATCCGTCACACGTTGAGAATGGTTCCTTCCACGAAAATAGCATTGCATACACTTACCCTGTAGCGCGGAAAGCAAAATCCATGCGCACAAAAAAAATAATACAATGAAAAAAGTAGTAGGTACTTTCCTTCTTGCATTTCTAGCTTGGCATACAAGTCCGGCCCAGTCCAATCAGAAAATGGACCGATTCATTGATCAGCTTATGGCTAAGATGACTGTCGAAGAAAAAATTGGACAACTTAATCTGGTCACCGGTGGTGAAGCGACAACCGGTACGACTGTATCCACCGATGTCGACGCAAAAATTAGAAATGGTCAAATCGGTGGTATTTTCAGCATGAGTACACCAGCGAAAATCCGCAAAACACAAGAAATAGCGATCAAACAATCCCGATTAAAAATACCCATCATCTTTGGGATGGATGTCATTCACGGTTATCGCACGGTGTTCCCAATTCCTTTAGGACTTGCCGCGACCTGGGATATGAACTTGATTCAGCAATCTGCACGTATCGCAGCCGAAGAAGCTACAGCCGATGGAATTAATTGGGCATTTTCGCCCATGGTAGATATCTCACGCGATCCACGCTGGGGACGTATTTCCGAGGGGGCAGGTGAAGATACTTACCTGAGCTCGCGGGTTGCAGAAGCCATCGTTCATGGTTTTCAGGGTGATAATCTCGCCGCACACAACACCATGATGGCCTGTGTCAAACATTTTGCCTTATACGGCGCTGCCGAAGGTGGCCGTGATTACAATAGCACGGACATGAGCCTTCACCGGATGTACAATGAGTATTTACCGCCTTACAAAGCGGCGTTAGATGCTGGAGCGGGAAGTATCATGACTTCTTTTAACGATATCAATGGTGTTCCTGCCTCGGCAAATAAATGGTTGATGACGGATGTCTTACGCAAGCAGTGGGGCTTTAAAGGATTGGTCGTAACCGATTACACAGCCGTAAACGAATTAACGGCACATGGCCTCGGCGACCTTCAACAGGTCTCTGCCTTAAGCCTGAATGCTGGCGTTGATATGGACATGGTCGGAGAAGGATTTCTGACAACGTTAAAAAAATCTTTAGATGCAGGAAAAGTCAAAATTGCGGATATTGACCGGGCTTGCCGTTTTGTTTTGGAAGCCAAGTATAAATTAGGCTTATTTGACGATCCTTATCGCTATTGTGACGAAAAACGTGCAAAAACTGTGATCGGATCGGCTGCCAATCATGCCAAGGCCAGAGAAATTGCAGCAAAATCATTTGTCTTACTGAAAAATGAAAATCAGGCACTTCCATTAAAAAAATCAGGAACAGTGGCCGTTATTGGACCATTAGCCAACTCGGGACCGAATATGCCGGGAACATGGAGCGTCAGTGCTGAGCTGGACAAAACAGCCTCTTTAGTGGAGGGAATGAAGGCCGTATTAGGCAATAAGGTAAATATACTCAGCCACCTAGGAAGCAATCTGATGGAAGATCCTATTTACCAAAACCACGCAACGATGTTTGGCCGTACGATCCCACGTGATTCCCGGAAAGAAGAAGAGATCATTGCAGACGCCGTGAAAGTCGCGCAACAGTCCGATGTGATCATTGCTGCACTTGGTGAATCGTCTGAAATGTCAGGTGAAAGCTCCAGTCGCTCAGAACTGGACATTCCAAAAAATCAACAAAATCTGTTAAAAGCATTGCTGGCCACAGGAAAACCAGTTGTACTTGTATTATTTACGGGTAGACCGCTGACGCTCACCTGGGAAGATGCCCACGTACCGGCGATATTAAATGTTTGGTTTGGGGGAACAGAAACCGGAAAAGCAGTTGCCGATGTGTTATTCGGGGATGTCGTTCCTTCGGGAAAGATTACAGCAACTTTCCCACGCAATGTTGGTCAGATTCCGATCTATTATGCGCATAAAAACACCGGCAGACCTTATGGAAACTCGGGTGATTTTGAAAAATTCAAATCGAATTACCTGGATGTAAGCAATTCACCGCTCTACCCTTTTGGTTATGGACTGAGCTATACAACTTTTGCCTATAGCGACATTCGCCTTGACCGAAATACAATCGATGAAAAAGGTACGCTGCAAGCAAGTATCGACATCAGTAATACCGGAAATTATGATGCTGAAGAAACAGTGCAGCTGTATATCCAGGACTTGGTTGGCTCTGTCACCCGTCCCGTAAAAGAATTAAAAGGATTTCAAAAAATATTTCTCAAAAAAGGAGAGCAAAAAACCGTGACCTTTAAAATCAAGGTGGATAATCTCAAATTCTTTGACAACAACCTGAATTATGTGGCCGAACCCGGAAATTTCAAAATCTACATCGGTTCCAACAGTCGCGATGTCAAAGAAAAAGCGTTTGAATTGCTTTAAATCTTTTGCATCTGTATAAGAAACAAGGCGACACTTAGGAATAAGTGCCGCCTTGTTTATGATGAATGATTGTTAGTTCACCTATTTCATATTCCCATCAAAGCTTTCAAACAGTAAACGTAGTTCGGCCGCTTTCTCCGGATAATCCTTTAAAATATTGGTCCGTTCACTTGGGTCCCAGGCAATATTATGTAACTCTTCAATTGCATCGTACGGCTTACCCGAAATTTGATTAACTCCCGCGGCTATCCGGCGATATTTCCAGTCGCCCGATCTAACCGCTTCAACATGACCATAATTTACCAAAAATATAGGTCTATGTGGCGTCTTTAAATCTTCCGATTTACCATTCAGCAAAGAATCTATAGCCTGACCATCAATGGATTTTTTGGGTAATGATGCGCCAGTCCATTTGGCTATTGTGGGCAACACATCCAGGTTGCTGATTGCTTGCCGAATAACTTTCCCTTCTTGGGCATAGCCCTTTCCATAGACAATGAAAGGTACCCGGACACCACCTTCTGTCGTTTCGGCTTTTGAACCTTTGAAGACACCAGCAGTACCCACATGCCAATTTTTGGTGGCATGATCGTCAGACATCCGCGATGGATAGGCTATCCAGGGGCCATTATCACTTGAAAAAATTAAGATGGTGTTATCGGCAAGGCCTTTTCGCTCAACGGTTTTCCAGAGCTCCGAAAAATTATGATCCAGTTCCTGCATCACCGCACCAAGCGGACCTGCATTTTGCTGATCGGCAAATCTGTTCTTCTTATTGGCAAATGCCAAAGGGAGATGCGGGAAATTATGCGCATAGTATAAAAAGAATGGATGATCTTTATCTTGATCTTCTATAAACTTCACTGTTTCTTTGTGATAAAGTGAGCTTAAGTCCGAGTCATCGGGAGCGACGACTTCAGGTTTCCGATTCCGGAAGATCTTAATGACAGAATCGGTCTTTACATAGGGATCGCGGTAGTCATGGCTATACAGCATCCCATAAAAAGAATCGAAGCCCTGCTGATTGGGATGATGGTAAGACTGTTTGTCTCCGAGATGCCATTTTCCGATCAATGCGGTTCTATAGCCTACCTTTTTTAATAATTCGGCAATTGTTTCCTCATCATCAGGTAAGCCTAAATTGGAGCCTGGACCAATGGGTGCCGGAAGATTATAACGTGAAGCATATCTTCCGGTTAGTAATGAAGCTCTTGAAGGCGTACAGGAGGGCGTAGAAACCATAAAGTTTGTTGCTCTCACACCCTTACTGGCGATCGAATCCAAAAAAGGGGTGGAAATATTCGGACTTCCATAACAACCAATGTCGCTATAACCGAGATCATCGGTCAGAATCAAGATAATGTTAGGCTTTTTTTGCTGGGCATTGGCCAAAGCCACCAGTAAAAATAGAGCCATAGAGGTCATAAGTTTAGTGTATCGCATCATATGTATATGAGTTAATTGGAATCGTGTCACAAGATAACAATTTTTACCAATTTGGATTCTGTTTTAAATTCGGATTGAGATTAATTTCCCGTTGTGGAATAGGCCAGAGATAATGCTTTTTCGCATCAAATACACGGCTTTCCGAAGCGGCTTCAACAACAACTGCCTCGCCGTTATTATTTTGATATGTGATGCCATATACTTTACCGGGAACAACCTTTTCAGCAGTTTTCCATCGTCTTATATCCGCGAGATGCAGCCCCTCAAATGCTAGTTCAACCGTACGCTCACGACGAACCAGCTGACGAAGCTGAGACTGATTGAGCTGATTACTGACTAGCGGAAGTTTGACATCAGTACGCCCGCTTCTAACCTGATTGATGGCATCATAAACACTTGCATCAACTTCGCCAAGCTCAATCTTTGCCTCCGCATAGGTCAATAATACTTCCGCATAACGTAATAGTATAATATTCAAACCACTCTTGGAAGGATTGGCCAGATCTTTTTTATCGATATATTTTTTGATATTGAAGCCTGTTGTAGAAGCGATATAGGTACTCCCTACCGCATCCGCAGTACCACTGTTGGGTGCAGGATGGAAAACAGCTCCATTTGGAAGCGGATCGCCATCCAAAAAAATTGAAAGAGCAAGCCTGGAATCTCGATTTTTATAGGGTTTTTTGGGGTCATATCCGCTATTCGCATCGGTAATTACAAGCCCACCGGAAGTTTCGTAACTATCTGTCAGGGCTTTAGTAGGCACATAGGTACTCTGTCCGTTCTGCTGGCTATAAGGTGCTAATAGGTTAAAAACACTTTGTGTGTATATATTCTCCAGAAATTGCTTGTCTAACAACACCTCTTTATTATTTTCGGCCGCATACGTAAAAAGATTTGCATACAAAGGGTATAGCTCAAATCGTCTGCTATCGATAATAGCTTTTGCGGCTTTTGCTGCTGCTTCAAAACGTCCTGCGTATAAATCTGCCCTTGCTTTCAGGCCCAATGCGGCCCAACGGGTTATGCGCCCGATATCGTTACTGGAGTAACTTTCAGGCAAACTTGCCGCAGCTAGTTCCAATTCGGTGTCAATAAAATCGTAAATTTCTTTAAGGTCCGCACGTTTTACCGCCCTTCCTTCTTCCAAAGTCAGCGGTGCTTCTACCAAAGGTATCTCGCCAAACAAATAGGCCAATTTGATGTATTGGTATGCACGCAATACGCGTGCTTCGCCGATATATCGAGCAATCAGTGTTTCATCTTTGCTGCCCTCGATCTTGCCGACATTGGCTAAAAAATAATTGGCCGCGCCAATTCCCTTGTATGCATTGCTCCATGTATTGTACAAGCGGGAACTTGAAGCGTCATAGGTACCGAGCTCGATATAGGCGTCAACAGCGAATGGCTGATTGACATGGGCGATATCTGTCAAGCCATCCAAATAGAATATTTCCGCGCCATCAAGATCATTGTAAAGGGCATTGACAGCCAGTTCCGCATCAGCTTGACTCTTCCAGAATATATTTTCAGACAGTCGGTCAGTGGGTACTGAATCCAACAGATTCTTATCGCAGCCAAATAGCGTGCATGACAGAAGTCCAAGGTAAAAAAACAAGTTTCTTTTAGGAGATAGATATTTGTAAAAATTCATTATTCTTCAATTATAAATGATATAAACAATCACATTATAGGGTCAAATTCACCCCCAGTGTATAGAGTCCAGTTTGTGGGTAGTAAACAGCTCTTCCGGACTCTGCTTCCGGATCCAGATTCCATTCGTTCAATTTTGAAATTGTCCATAAATTTGTCGCAGATAGATATACACGTAGTTTATTGACCGTTGTTTTTCCGATGGCGTGTAAAGGTATGGTATAACCAAATTGAATATTTTTCAGACGCAGATAAGATCCATTGACGACTAGGCGATCAGCGGTCGCTACATTACGCAGATCATATTTGACAACACGCGGGAAACGTGCATCTGTATGTGTTGGTGTCCAGTAATCAGCCGTAAATATTTCATGCGTAAATCCTTCCTGGTTTCCCATCTCTGCCAGTGCTCCTGATAATCGTGTATCAACTTTGGCGGCGCCCTGAAATAACAGATCAAGATCAAAATTCCTGAAGGTGAAATGACCATTGAGGCCGAACGTATATTTCGGGAAAGAGTTCCCAATAGCGGTCATATCATCGGCATTAATAACGCCGTCTCCATTTAAATCGACATATTTAACATCACCCGGTTTGGTATTTGTCGCATAGGTGGCTCCATAAGCTTTAATTTCCTCCGCAGATTGAAAAAGACCATCGGTTTTATACCCCCATAAGGTATTGACCGGAAGCCCTTTGGCAATAATATACCGTGGATCTATATCCGACCCCGAGATATATGGGCCAGTACCTTTTAGATCCGTTACCTCATTATGGTTGATGCTAAAATTTGCGTTTAACTGATAAGCAAAGGCTCCCGGAGCACTCGGTCTTTTCTGATAATTGGCACTGAATTCCCAGCCCCGGTTAAGTACCGTTCCTGCATTCTGGGGTGATGGCTTCAATCCCAGTACCGCAGGAATATCCAAATTCAGCAGAATATCATCCGTTACCTTGTTATAATAATCCAGCGTAAACGTCAATTTATTGTTCAGAAAAGAAACGTCCAGACCTAAATCATACTGCGTCGTCGATTCCCAGCCCAGTTGTTGATTGGCATAACTGTCCAGCCGATAGCCTTGTACCGATTTACCGCCGAAATTGTAACCTGCAGCAATCAGGGCCGAATAATAGCTATATAGATCCACCGACTGATTTCCGGTTTTACCCCATGAGGCTCTTAGCTTAAACTCGTTTAACCAGGTTTTTAGCGGGGTCCAAAACTGTTCTTTCGATAAGAGCCAGCCAGCGGATGCGGAAGGGAAAAAGCCATATTGCTTGTCTCCGGTAAAACGGGAAGAACCATCGTATCTGCCATTCACCTCCAGGAGATACCGGCCATTCCAATCATAATTTACCCGTCCAAAGAAAGAGCGCAAACCATACTGTACATCATACCCGCCATTACTTTTTGTCGCATCATCGGCTCCCTGTCCAATAGACGTAATGTCATTATTGTAAAATCGTTCGCGATAGGCACTCAGGTAATTTTGATCGTTATGGATCTGTGAATATCCAGCAAGTGCCTTGATATGATGGGCACCTAGCTCCAGCTGATAAGTCAACAAATTGTTCCAAGTATATTCCTTACTATTATCGCGAATTTCTGTCAGTGAATTGATGGGAAAACTCTTAACCACCCCCGTACTTCGATCCTTATTTTCAAATGCATTCAAAAATGTCTTGCTATTATTAAAGTTTATCCTTGCCCCAAATTGAGAGGTAAACAGCAAATTTTTCAAGAGCTGAATATCGGTTTTCACAATGGAGCTCAAATAATTTTCATTGACATTCTTAAATCCGCTTTTTTCAATCAACATCAACGGATTATTGCCCTGTGTACTCAATCCATATGTACCATCATCGTATTTAGGCACGACCCACATTGAACCGTGAAAAAAGTTATTGATCGGATCACGTCCGGGTTCCGAAGCTTTGCTGTACCGGTAATTGATGCTCCCTGTAAAATTGAGCCAAGAAGTTGCTTTATAATCGTTGTTTAGACGTATGTCAGCCAACTCCGATCCATAGTGCTCAATAATACCATCCTGCTTATTATAACGGACCGCCAGTCTGGACCGGAGAATCTCATTCCCGCCAGCAAATGACAATGAATGGTCTTGTTGCGGAGCTGTTTTCAATAGCGTGTCAAACCAGGTATTCGGTAAAGGGTATTTTTCCCGGTCTGTTGCTGTGCGATAGGCCGCGATGGATTCATCGCTAAATCGCGCTGGCACCGCTAGTCCTGCATTGCTGTAAGCATCCTGTTGCAATTGCAGATAAGATAAGGCATCCATTTGCTTAGGCTTATTAATTGACTTCTGTAGGGCGTAATAGCCATTATAGTCAATCACGACATGTCCCGATTTTGCACTTTTGGTGGTGACAATGATAACACCGTTGGTCGCGCGTGAACCATATATCGCTGTGGAAGCGGCATCCTTTAGGACTGAAATTGAGGCGATATCATTCGGGTTGAGTTTGGACCAGGGCTGTTCGATTCCATCCACAATAACCAAAGCATTATTCTTGCTGAGATCATATCCACTGGTGCTGCTCGAATTGGTATTAAATGTCGTTAATCCCCGGATTCGGATATTGGCAGCTGATTGCCCCGGTTTTCCACCAAGGTCTTGAACAGTTATCCCTGGCAGCAGCCCCTGTAAAGCCTGTTGGGTATTAGAAACCGGCCTTTTCGTCAGTTTATCGCCTTCAATACTAGAAATTGAATTGGTCAGCGAAATTTTCTTCTGTGTTCCATAGCCAACAACGACCACCTCATCAAGATCCTGCGTAATGGGCTCCAATTCAATTTTCGTAGGAGACTCGGAAACTAACAAGGTCTTCTTTTTATAACCGATGCGCGAGAGCGTGATGGAAAAAGGTAATTTCTGTCCGGTTACAATTTGAAAAAATCCTTTTTGATCTGTTGTAACCGCATGAGTTACCGCTTCGAGCTGAATAGTTACGCCTTCAAGCGGCTGCTTATGCTGGCTGTCATAGACATATCCTGATAAGGATGCATTGATAATCGGTCTGACATCTGTTTGCGCATATACCCGATGCCCAAGGCCAGATAATAGTAAACATAGCGACAAGGTAGAATACCGGAGTACCCTAAGATTTTTCATAGATAAAGTGTTAATGGTGAATACGAACAAGTGCCAACGCCAATCGAAAACTTGTTTTTATTTTGAAGACATCAGGGGAAGCGAGCGCCTCCCCTAGTGTCAGTTTGAGAAAAGATAAGGGAAATTATCCTATATAACACATTCGCATCTTTCTTACATCAGGGGTTTTAGCCTTCAAAGACTTTGCAGTAATACTTACGAAAAATGTGCTTTTACTAATATTGATATGTTCCATAATAATATATTCATACGGTACGCTGAAAAAGTAACCTATTTTCAACAGCTACCCGTTATCTCTTCACAAATATAGAAGTAATTTTAATATAATCTACTAATCCTATAGATTTTATTAAAATAATAAATAGGACATGCCGGAGCTTTACAAAAGCATGCTAGTAAGTTTTACAGAATTGGCGATTGGGGTTAACCGGCGAGTTCTTATTTTAGCGTTTTTAAATAGGTTTTAATCAGCAGAATGCCTTCATCATGCAGTACGGTGGTTCCCTTTTGAGGCATATGCATCTCTCCCAATGTAGACATCCGTCCAATAATCTTGGCTTGTTTCAACCAAATCCCGGTTTCATTCAGGGGGCTTTCATATCGAAGGTCCAGCATTGTCATATAAGCAGTCCCTTTAGGATTATGACAATGGGCGCAATTAACCTCCAGATAAGCTCGTGCGCGTTCTACGGTCGATTGATCAGTATCATCATAAGCCGGCAAATGACTGAAGCCATTCAGGGACTTCAGATCGAGTGCTTCCTGCTTCGCCAACAGCACCAATTGTGGAATACTGTCGCGATCGTGAACGATGATCCGGTTCAGGTTTCTGATCTTCGGCCCTATTGGAAGCAGATGGTTTCCTTGCCGATGGCATGCCATACAATCCTTCCGTGAAGGAATAATATAATTTGTTTTTCGCTCGACACCTTTGTCGTCCAAAAACGAAACCGGTACGGAAGCACGCTCCATCAACAGAAACGCTTCATCTTGGGACGCATTCCATTGATAGGTAGCCGCATTCCACTGTCCGTCTTTATGGATCAAAAGCCGCGTTTCAAGCAGTTGCAGTTTTGAGTTTTCTACTGTATCTCCCGGGGGATAAAAAAAAGTTTTGGCAATGATGGTCCCATCCGGGAAGCTGGGTAAACCATCGTCTGAAGCTGTCATTTTTTTTCCCTGTGGAAGAAAGATGACACGTTTTTTATCGGTATAGTCTGTAAATAAGGCCGAAGCTAATTCGTAGGAAAAACCCTGGTCATTTGGAACAAGATCAGCGATTTTGCCTTTGAATAAATTATAATCAGATAATTTATCCCTGAATACCAAATTATCTTTAGCAATTGTTCCCCGCCCGGTATTATTCAGTATAATAAAAAGTATGGGTATCAATAAAACACCCATCAAAATCATCACTTTCTTCATTTCCCTAATGCTCTTCTACCCTTCCGCCATTATCTTAAAATTTGGACGAAGATAAGATAAAAAAGAGATTACAGTGATGGATTGCTTCGGTTGGCTTTCATATTTTACAATCAGGACAGAAATCAGCAGAAATCCAGCTTTTTTATCAAAAAATAAAACTTTTCATGGATATATACGCAAATAAAATGGCTATATTTAACTGTCTTTTAACCAAAACTTCGGATCCATGGAAGATATGATTCTCTATAATCGGCTTCAGTTCGCTTTTACAATTACATTCCATTATTTATTCCCCCAATTGACCATGGGTTTATCCCTCATGATCGTCTATTTCAAATGGAAATTTCTGCAAACACAAAACGAAGATTACAACCATGCTTCAAAATTTTGGATGAAAATCTTTGCGCTGAATTTCACCATGGGTGTTGTAACGGGTATTCCGATGGAGTTTCAATTTGGCACCAACTGGGCCAAATTTTCTGAACTTACCGGTGGGATTATTGGACAGACGTTAGCCATGGAAGGCATGTTTTCCTTTTTTCTGGAGTCGTCATTTCTGGGGATGTTTCTTTTTGGAGAGAAGTTGCTCGGGCATAAGCTCCATTTTTTATCTGGGCTCATGGTTTTTATTGGATCTTGGGCCAGCGGCTTTCTGATTATTGCCACCCACTCCTGGATGCAGCATCCCGTTGGGTATGAAATACTCGAAAATGGCAAGTTTGTCCTCAACAACTTCAGTTCACTATTTAGCAATCCTTGGCTATGGCCCTCCTATCTCCACAATCAAGCCGCCTCATTGGTGACTAGCTCATTTTTCGTTGCTTCTATCGGCGCGTTTTATCTACTAAGTGACAAGCATAGTAAATTTGGGAAGATATTCGTTAAAAGCGGTGTCATCTTTGGTGCAATCTCCTCGGTGATGCTTGCATTTCCTACGGGAGATCTTGCCGCCAAAAATGTGGTTAAATACCAGCCCGCAGCATTCGCTGGCATGGAAGGGATTTTCAAAACCGAAAAAGGTGGATCAGAGATTATTCTGATTGGCCAGCCGGACATGGAAAATAAAAAATTGGACAATAAAATAGCGGTACCGAACGTATTAAGTTTCCTCACTTATCAACGCTGGGATGCAGAAATTAAAGGATTAAATGAGTTTGATCAGTCTCTGCATCCAACCAACGTGCCGGGGTTGTATTACAGTTATCATATTATGGTCGGTCTGGGTACAATATTTATTGGAATTATGGTTCTTGGGGCTCTTTTGCTCTGGCGGAACAAGCTCTATCAAACCAAGTGGTTATTATGGATCATCATGTTTATGATCCCTTTTCCCTACATCGCCAATACCGCCGGATGGTATACGGCAGAGCTCGGACGGCAGCCCTGGCTCGTCTATAATTTAATGCGGATGGTCGACGGGGTCTCACCTACCGTATCTTCCGGCAACACCTTATTTACCTTTCTGGGTTTCGTCGGATTATATATTCTCCTGGGACTGCTCTTCTTGATGTTAGTCCTAAAAATTATTAGAAAAGGTCCTGAAACGACAGTTGCATTAACCTAATTAGCTATGGAAATATTCTGGTTTATCGTATTAACTTTCATGCTGGGAATTTATATCGTACTCGATGGGTACGATTTTGGGGCGGGAATTGTCCATCTGTTCTTCGCTAAGACCGAACAGGAAAAAAAAGCTGTAACAAATTCCATTGGACCATTTTGGGATGCCAATGAAGTATGGCTCATTGCTTCCGGAGGGGTATTATTTTTTGCTTTTCCTACACTCTACGCTTCTTCGTTCAGTGGATTCTACTTACCACTCATGCTTGTATTATGGCTGCTTATTTTTAGAGCGATAAGTCTCGAGCTGCGGGGTCAGGTTCACCACCGCCTCTGGGAAGCATTATGGGACAGAGCCTTTGGACTAGCAAGCTTATTGCTCGCACTTTTTTTTGGCGCTGCCCTAGGAAATGTCGTCCGGGGAGTCAACCTGGGTATGGTGGAAAATGGTGTATCGACGCAAGAACCTCATTATTTCTTCTTAGCACTTTGGAACCCAACATTTGACCCTTTAGCCCAGCATCAAGGCATTATAGACTGGTTCACTATTATATTAGGTCTGGTTGCCGTAGTTACCTTAACAATTCACGGTGCAGGATGGGTAATCCTGAAAACATCCAGCACACTCAATGCTAGATTAAAAAATATTATTTTTAAACTCAACTTTGTCCTGCTTATTCTCGTCATGCTATCGGCGTACGTATGGCACTATGTAAAACCCATCTCCTTAAACAATCTTCAAAATCATTATTGGCTTTGGATATTTCCGCTTATCGCAACAGTCGGATTGCTTGGCCAATTTTGGATCCGAACATTTAAAAGAGATGGTACTGGATTTTTATTTTCATCACTTTTTATACTAGGTAGTTTTGCGACCACTGTTGCGTCCATGTTCCCCATATTGTTACCTTCGACAAATGGCGTAAATCCTTCCTTGACTATTCAAAATGCCGCGGCACATGAATATGGTCTTTCGGTCGGTTTAGGTTGGTTTATGTTTGCAGCTATTTTGGTGGTAGCCTATTTCATCATCCAGTTCAGGGTATTCAAAGGTAAACTGGATGACGTAGGTTATGGCGAACACTAAGTAATCGTTTCTTATTACAGTCCCAATAGTTTATGTTTCAGCGCAAGCTGGACAAGTTCTATCATGTTTTTTACTTTAAATTTAGTCAATAGATTGCGTCGATGTGTTTCCACGGTAACTGGACTTAAAAACAGCTGTTCAGCGATCTGATTCGTCGTAAGACCATTTGAGATCAGGATCAAAATCTCCTTTTCACGCTGTGTAAGCCGGGGAAGGCTCTTCATCGTAGAAACTGCACCGGTATATAATTCTTTTGCACGATCACAGATGGCTTCTCTGCCCTCGAGCCCCAGCTGCACACAGTCCAGAAACTCCCCGTTGGACACGTCCTTTAAAATATAGCCATTTCCTCCAGCCTGCATAAACTGAAAAATAAGGTTGCCGTCGGCCAGGTTACTTAACGCGACAATGGGAATCATAGGGAACAGCTTCCTTACCTGTGCACAGACCTCCACTCCGCTGATATTCAAAAGCTGCATATCCATCAGCAACAGGTCAACTTTGGTTGTATTTAGAAATTCAATCAATGATACCTCTTCCAAAAAAGGATATACCCGATACCCATCCTGATTATTGAGAAAAGAAACAACTCCTTCCAACAATAAGGGATGATCGTCTAACACTGCAATTATCTTCATGACTCCGCCTATTTACACAGTTACACCAATCTCGATTTGGGTTCCGGATCCGAGCTTGCTCTGAATGTCAATTGATCCATTGATCCATTTAACCCTATTTACCATATTATTTAACCCCAATCCATAATTTAATACAGAGGAATCGAAGCCTTTGCCATTATCCTCCACGAGTATATGCAATATTTCTTCCGATTTACTTACCTGAACAATAATCGCATCTGCATTTGCATACTTTAGTGCGTTTGAAATGGCTTCCTGAACAATTCGGTATATGGCCAATCCTTTTTGAAAATCCACATTCAATTCAGGTTCATAATTCTCAAACTGGATCGAAACTTGACTATTTTTCATCGCCACGCACAACTGCTCCAAGGCTGCTATCAATCCAAACTGACGCAACGATTCGGGCATCAGATTATGTGATATCCGCCTTACTTCTCCTAAAATGTCATTCAGCTTTTGAGGTACCTCATCCGCCAAGAGTGTACTCTTTGCTACGTCGCCGGCAATCTTGAATTTTAACCCTGTCAACATGCCACCTATGCTATCGTGCAGATCCTGAGCAATGCGTTGCCTCTCCTGCTCCTCCCCCTTGAGCATAGATTCCGAAATTTGCAGTTGCTTTTCCTTTTCCAGTTTCTCCAATACAATTTCGTGGTTGAGCTGTATCTGTGTATTGAGCTTCCGCTGTTTTCTATAGAAAAAAGCAACAAATAACACAATAAAGAAAAGCAAAATGGCAATACCCAAAACTAGAAAAATCCGAAATTGGTTCCGGTCCTTTTCTGCGCGCAGATTCAGAATCTCTTTTTCTTTTTCAACAGTCTTATACTTCGTCTCCATCTCATTCATTTTTTCCAGCAATTGCACCTTCTGAATGCTATCGGATAGTTTATTTGCCATAGTTGACATCTTCAGTGCATCCTGATAATTACCCATTAGCTCATTTACACTCGCGAGTTGACTATACACAATTTTACTATTATAAAGATCTCGGGTCAATAAGCCATTTTTTACGATTTCTTCCAACTGCAGTTTAGCATCGGCATACTTTTTCTGCAGGAGATACACATTAAACTTTCTGAACCGCATCATCTGGAATAATTTCCAATTGTTCATTTTCACCGACCAATCCAACCCGATATCCAATAAGCGAAGTGCTTCATCGGTGTTCTGTTTTGTCGTAAAGTAAAGGGCCTCGTTGTAATAGTAATTGGGCAATTGGGAAGAACTTGGATAATCTTTCAACAGCAGTTTGACCTTGTCCAACAATGCTCTTGCTTCTTTGGATTTGACTTGATAGCAATAATTGCTGACGGCGTTGAGATAAGCCACAACCAGTGCAGCACTCGGTGGTTGCTGTTCGAGCTGTTTGATCGCCAATTGATGGTATTCATCAGCTTTTGCAAGCTGGTTGGATGACATAAATGTCATGCCGATCATCGTATTTATACTACCTTCCATGATGGGATCATGTGCTTTGGCGTATGGCAGGCACTTCCCATTGAGGATATCCAGAAAATCAGCAAATCCTTTTTTAGGAAATCGAATCAGGCCCAGATTATACCATGCTTTGGCCAAAAGTCCCTGCTGAAAGGGCTTTTGCGTATTTCCAAGCAGGTCTACACATCTTTGGGCTTCAATTCCAGCGTTTTTACTATCCAGAAATTGACCATAATAATAGCTTTTATAAAGCGTTCCCATTGCCTGTAAGCTCCGGAATGGTGCGGCCAAACGCTCCCCCTTTCGCATATGATCCCAAAATTTAGCTGTATCTCTAAATCTATAGTAATCTGCCAAATAAAAACATTGCATGGCTTTTACACTGTCATCCGAACTTGTCATCAATAGTTTTTCTGCATCAGTTCGATATTTGTTCTCATCCAATGGCAGGAAACTCTGGGCAGCTGCAGCATGTATAATAAAGTATACTATAAAAAATGCAATTATCCTCATTAACTCTTTCAACTGAAACATCATTAATCCAATATCTTATATCATTTAAACAATTAAACTAAATGGGGCCTTTTCAGCCTATGGTTTCATAATATGTATACGGAAAGTCTTATGTTGGTTCAAGACTTCTATCTACGTCTAAATTCGCCGCCAATCAGACTTCATCAAAGCCGACAGTAGAAAATATAGGCCGGAAAACGCATAATCAAACGGCGGGTCCAAAAAACAAAGATATATCTCCGCGATGAATTGCTAAAGACATTCTTCTACTTTTTTGAAATTAATTGCCAACATACGGATAGGCTAATGTATTTATATCCAGCTAACACATTTCACCTTAAAAAAAAACGCCTCCCGATAGCTTGGGAGGCGTTTTTCAACGATATGCACTGCTCTTTTTCGTTGCAATATCGATCAGCAAATCCAGCTTACACTGATAGGCCGAAGAAAGCATATTTGGATTATCGGACTCAAAAAGCGCCGATTTCATCATAGGGACACTAAAGGGCAATGTCCAGGCGCGAAGTGATTTTGCGATCGCATCCATAGCATTGATCCCTTGCAGTGCATGTACACCATCGGCCCAGCAAACCAGTCCAATATGTTTGTCCGTTAGATAAGCAGGTTTGTTCTGGGCACTCACTTCTAGCCAGTCCAGACAGTTTTTCATGACGCCGGGAATACTTCCGTGATATAAAGGAGACAGCCAAAAATGTACATCTGCTTCAAGAAATAAGTTATTCATAATCTTTACTGCATTAGGCACGCGGTTGAGACTCAGATCAAATAAAGGTATCCCGCTGTCAGCTAGATTAAAAATCGTGTTATCGATGCCTATCTGGTTCAATTTTTCGGAAAAATAATTCGAAAGTTTTCCTGATGTAGATTCTTGCCTTCTTTCCAAGGCACCATTAAATATCAATGCTTTCATTATATTTTACTTTTTTTTAAAAATAACTTTAGGCATGCCCACCTCACCATACATCAACGTTTGTACAATCGGAACCAAACGTTCTGTTGCTAACATATAAAGTGATGGCGGGATATCCGGACGGGCCCGTACAACAACTTTTTGGTTCTGAAAATGCGATAAATCCATCGATTGCAAAGTCTGCCTCCATAGATCTATAGCCAGCGCCTCCACATCCTTAAAATCGTAATAACCTGCAATAGGATGAAGTTTCTCCGCTAGGGTCATGTAGACCCAAGGCGGGATAATTGCATCGACAGAACAGCTGATGGCAACGGCTTTATTCGCAAAAACGGACCAATCCACTGCGGCCAAAGCTTCTCTAAATTCCTTTTCTCTGACGATAGCCTCTTGATAAAGCAATGCTTTGATATCAAAGCTTTCGATCGTCAGATTGGTCTTAAAATCAATCAGATCTAAGGCCAATATGCCCGTGTTTTCAACTTTGTTTACAAACATGTCGTCTTTACACCAAACTAGCGATTACCGCCTCATATTTTTGTTCCACAACAGACCAATCCAAAAGTGACCAAAATGCATCCAAATAGTCAGCCCTTTTATTCTGATATTTCAAATAGTAAGCATGCTCCCAGACATCGACCCCTAAAATAGGGAAACCTCTGCTGGTCAATTGAGTATCCATCAACGGATTATCCTGATTTGGAGTGGCTGCTACATCCAAAGCACCGGAGTACTTCACATAAAGCCATGACCAGCCCGAACCAAATTGCCCAAGTCCTGCATTTTTTATCTGGGCTTTGAGCTGATCCAAAGAACCGAAGGCTGCGTTTATTTCGTCCGCTAATTTTCCTGTGGGTGCCGTTTTTGGATTGGGCGATAAAATTTCCCAAAATAACGTGTGGTTAAAGTGACCGCCGGCATTATTGCGGACCGCTGGACCGTATTCGCTGACCTTTCCCAAAATATCCGATAATTCGCCGGCTTCGCTTTCCTTTCCTTCTAATGCCTTATTGAGATTGTCGACATAGGCTTGATGATGCTTTTGATGATGAATCGTCATGGTCTCACGATCAAAATAAGGCTCAAGCGCCGCATAGGCATATGGTAACTGAGGTAATTGAAATTTGTACATAGTTTTATTGTTTTTATGATAAGTCAAAACTAGAGAATTCGCTTTAATAAAACAACCATTAAGTTGTTTTATTAAAGTCATAAAAATAAATTAAAAACACAAAACCATTGCTTGTCGCCTATTTTAATACAAAAAATAAAAACACTACCTTTGCTGATAGTCTATAAAACAACTTTTTTATTGTCAAATGCAGAAAAGTCCAGCTGATCGAATATTAATGTTCTTAAAAATGCGCCGAGAAGCCACAGCAGCTTTGATCGCAACAGAATTGGCGATAACAAAAGAAGGTGCCCGTAAACACTTATTGAACCTTGCAAATCAGAACCTGATCGTCTCCAACAGCCGAAGCGAAGGTATAGGCCGTCCTTCGACTTACTACAGTCTGTCTGCACAGGGCATGGCAAGATTTCCGGATAGTCACGCTGACATTACGGTACAGTTGTTACAATCGATTAAACAAGTGCTTGGCGAGAATGCTTTAGATTTACTTATCAGTGACCGGGAGTCGAAGGTATATCACAAGTACACCGAGGCATTATTGAATATAGAATCTATTGAAAAAAAACTTGAGGTTATCGCCGCAAAACGAACTGAGGAAGGCTATATGGCGGAATGGAGAAAAGAAAGTGACCATTATCTTCTCATTGAAAATCATTGTCCAATATGTGCAGCGGCAACTGAGTGTCAGGGATTTTGCCGTTCAGAACTAAATAATTTCCAACAATTGATCGGTCCGGCCTATGTGATCAGCAGAACGGAATACATGATAGACAGCGCTCCGCGTTGTACATATCGCATCATGAAAAAGAAATAAAGCAGCCCTGCTAAAAACACAGCAAATAAATTAATAATATACCAAAAAGTATTTTTTATATTTGCATCAAAATACGTGGAATAATTATGTCAAAAGCAGAGCAGACCCGACAGTTCATTATTGAAAAAACGGCCCCAATCTTTAATAAAAAAGGTTACTTTGCTACTTCCCTGTCAGATATCACCACAGCTACCGGTTTAACCAAGGGAAGTATCTATGGTAATTTTAAAGATAAGGACGACCTGGCCATTCATGTCTATAGTTATCAGAGCAAAAAAATAGCAGAGGCCGTTAATGAGCAGATTACACAGCAAAAAACAGCACTAAAAAAACTATTGTCTTTCCTGGATTTTTATAAAGATAACTTTAAATCCATTGCGGCTTCTGGTGGATGTCCAATGATGAATGCTGCGGTTGAAGCAGATGATTCTTTATCTTTCCTAACGCCAAAAGTCAGACGTTCATTTGACCTCTGGCGTCAGCGTTTAATCCTGATTCTGGAGGAAGGAATATCAAATGGAGAATTTAAGCAAAATGTTTCTGCTGAAAATTACGCCATTACATTTATAGCGATGATCGAGGGCGGAATTTTGCTTTCAAAAATTACCGGAAGAGGAAAAGATTTAGCAATTGTCATCGATAAAATGCGCGAAATGATTGATCGGGAGATCAAAAGCTAGTTTTTTTTACAAAAAGCAAATACCAATCGGTATGTTATTGGATTAATATTAAAAGAAAAAGAGATGAAAAGAGTTGTAGTTACCGGTATGGGAACCATAAACCCACTGGGAGAAAACATTGATACATTCTGGAACAATATTTTACGCGGGGAAAACCGCACAGCAATGATCAGCCGTTTTGATGCTTCCTTATTTCGAACACAGATTGCAAGTGAAATTAAGCACTTTCAACCCGAAAAATATTTAGATAGAAATGAAATCAAAAGGAGCGATCTTTTCACACAATATGCTTTATACAGTGCGGCCCAGGCGCTGGAAGATTCGGGACTCGTACCTGAAAACATGGATCCTTTTGACATCGGTGTCATTTGGGGTGTTGGTCAGGGCGGAATGGAAACTTTCGAAAAAGAGGTAGAAGGCTACGTTACGGGAGATTACAAACCACGATTCAGCCCATTTTTCGTTCCCCGACTTATCGTCAATATGGCTTCAGGAATGATATCGATGAAATATGGTTTAAAAGGAATCAATTACACCACAGTATCGGCCTGTGCGACATCCAATACTGCGTTTATGGACGCTTTCAATTACATCCGATTAGGAAAAGCGAAAGTCTTTATCAGCGGCGGCTCAGAGGCTCCCATTACGCCCGCTTCTGTCGGTGGCTTTTCTGCCATGAAAGCGATGTCGAGCCGGCATGATAGTCCGCAGACTGCGAGCAGACCATTTGACCGCGATCGTGACGGTTTTGTCATGGGAGAAGGTGCAGGTGCGCTCATCCTGGAAGAGTACGAACATGCAAAGAACAGAGGCGCAAAAATTTACGCAGAACTTGTAGGAGCTTCAATGACCGCAGATGCCTACCATATGACTTCCCCCCATCCCGAAGGAGTGGCCGCAGCAAAGGCGATGTCGCTGGCTTTGGAGGAGGCCCAAATTAATACCAGCGAGCTCGACTATTTAAATCTTCACGCCACTTCAACTCCGGTTGGAGATATCGCTGAACTAAAAGCCATGCAACGTGCTTTTGGCAAGTCCAACAATCTTTGGGTCAGTTCTACCAAGTCAATGACAGGACACCTACTTGGTGCAGCTGGAGCTATCGAAGCAATCATTGCCATAAAATCTATTAATAATAATGTCATCCCCGCAACGATCAACATCGAAAATATAGATCCAGAGATTCCCGAAGGAGTTAACATTGTGGTCAATCAGCCACTGGAAAAAAGCGTAAATACAGCAATGAGCAATGCTTTTGGCTTCGGTGGGCACAATTCGAGTATCGTTTTCAAAAAAATTTAATTTTTTTTGAAATAATACTTGACAGAGTGTAATAAACACACTATCTTTGTACTATCATAATTTAGGTTTATAATTGGTTATTTAAGGTTTTCATTCTCCCCGTTTGAAAACCTTTTTTTTTACTTCCTTATTCCAATTGATAGAAACCGCCTTCGCAAATCAGTTGTCAATTTATCAGGATCCAAAGTAGTTCCAACACCGACTAAATATAGTTTCCATTAATGCATTCCTATCCTATGGCCAATTAAACGTTCCAACGAGATATTTTTCAATTCGTTATTTTTAGGTATAGCATACGTCGGGAAAAAGTTGCATTTGATCTTATGTTTAGGCAGCGCGAGTTAAACCAATAATTTCTTAAAAGTTAAATAAAACAAGTCATTTATTTCAGCTAAAATTGACCATTTTATACCCATTTCAGAGACACATAAAGCTTGTTTAAAGCACTGTTATAGCACTAACTCCTAGTATGACTTTAGTGCTATATCCGTGCTATATCTGTGCTTTATCTGTGCTTTATCCATACTGGAACTGTAAAGCAGCTCAAAAGAACAGCTTTAAGAAGGCTCAGTGAGAAAACCATAATTAACATCTAGTTAATATAAATCCGTAAATTTACCGACCACCCTGAAGTCATATTCACGGAGTTTGGAATAGGGTCCAGAAAGGAATTCCGCAGTTCCCAACGGAAATCCTGTGCTAGATAATAGAATAGAGTGTTTGTTTGTACTGCTGCACATATTCCTTTGGATTGCAGCCCACGATTTGTTTAAACACCCGATTAAAATTAGTAATGCTATTGAACCCGCAGTTATAGGCGATAAAAGAAACACTATCCAAATGGTCCTCATTTAACTGGTTACAAACTTCCTTAACTCTTATTCTATTGAGGTAAGTCACAAAAGTAACTCCGCAATGCTTTTTAAAATACCGGCAGAACGCCTGTGGCGTAAGATTAGCGTGATCCGCAACATCCTCTAAGGTAATTTCGTCCCTATAGTGTTCTTTAATATAATTGCAGATGAAATTAATGCGATTCGGTCCCTGTATATTATCAAAAACCACTTCTACCCTTTCGTTACAAAGCGCTTCCGCCTCACGGGAAATATTGGCCAAAGATCGCAATAAATAGAAAAAATGCATCAATTTATCCATCTGGTCCGCAGATTTCAATTGACAAACTCGTTCTGATATCTGCTCAAAGTATCTCTCTGGAACCTTAAATCCTCTGGAGTTATTATATATAAACTGATTCAGCGATTCAAATTCTTCCAGAGAAAACAACGATTTCAACTTGCCATTCGGATCGAAGAAAATGGAAACAGAGCGAGATTCATTGGAGAACCCGTCCTGAGATGCCGACTTAAATACATGCGGTTGATTCGCTCCCAAAAAGAAAATATCATTTTCCTTAAATGGATGTAGCGTGTCTTCCACAATCAAAACTCCCTTACCTTTTTTTATCCACATTAATTGAGCTTCTTGATGTCGATGAAAATGAGGATAAAAAGTTTCCAAAACATCTTCTTGTATTGTCAAACTTTGTCCTCGCATGGTCGGCACATTAAATTGGAGCGTTTTCATAGGTTTGTTTAGTTTATGTTACTGCTTAGTTAACATAAATATAACAACTCCAAAGCAACAACACGACTTAGAAATAAAACATAAAAAAACTATACTAAAATATGTTTAGAATTCGACAATATTTAATAATCCTTTAATAATAGCACCAACGAAACAGAGAATTCACAATAAAAATGGGTTAATAGTAAAAAAATGGGTTAAAATACAATTAGACTTTGATAAATTGTGCTAATTATTATTCAATAGAAAGATTGAACTTTATTAAATTTCGTTATTAGCTATTTTTAGTATGAAAACGGAGAGCATATCATTTGTAACAAAAACAAACACTACACATTAAAGAGAGACCTTTTAATTAAATCATTTTGAAGCTTAAATAAATCATTTTGAAGCCCATAAATTTTACGATATTCGTATTAGACAATAGGCACCTAAGTAGACAATCCAACTTCAAATAATTCTCAAAACTTATGTTTAAAAAAGAAATATATCTTAATCGCCGAAATCATCTATTATCAAAGATCACAACTGGCAAAATTCTTTTGCTAGGTAGCATTGAAAATCCGATCAATTTTGAGCACAATACCTATCCATTCCGCCAAGACAGCTGTTTTTTATATTATATAGGTATCAAAAGTCCACGTTTGGCGGCGGTATTGGATACTGAAAAAAACGAAACCATACTGTTTGGCGACGAAATGACAATCGACGATATTGTCTGGATGGGACAGCAGCAGACTTTAGCTGAAAAGGCCGATCTTTCGGGTATCAGCAAGGTACTTCCTTTCAACCAACTCTTTGACTACCTCCAGAAGGAAACGCAGGAAGCGATTCACTACCTCCCTCCTTATCAATCGCATAATAAATTATTACTGGAGCAGCTAACTGGCCGTTCTGCGAATCAGCTACAGCCTTCCGTCGCATTAATTGAAGCTGTCGTGGCACAACGGAGCATCAAATCGGCCGAAGAAATTATCGAACTAGAAAAAGCCGTAGATATTGCCGTGGATATGCACCGCCTTGCTATGCGAATGACAAAACCTGATCGTTATGAATATCAGATCAGCAATGCTATGCAACATTTTGCACAAGATCAGGGAACATCCTTCTCCTATCCGCCGATAGTCACAAAACGGGGTGAAATTCTGCACAATCATATGCAATTTCACCAACTTGATGAAGGTGATCTCCTGCTCAATGATTCAGGCGTAGAAACGGCCATGGGCTATGCTTCGGACCTAACCAGAACCTTTCCCGTAGGAAAACGTTTTACGGCTTTACAAGAGGAAATTTACCAGATTGTCTTACATGCGTTTAAATCAGCTGAGCAGCTGCTGACATCCGGAATACGTTTTAAGGAGATCCATTTAAAAGCCTGTGAAGCGCTTGTAGACGGACTTATACAAACAGGATTTATGAAAGGCAACGCGCAAGATGCGGTCATGAATCACGCGCATGCGCTTTTCTTTCAATGCGGACTAGGCCATATGCTCGGTCTTGATGTACATGATATGGAGGATCTTGGTGAACAATATGTTGGATATACCGAAGCTGAGCCAAAAGATACCAAGACTTTTGGGATCAAATCGCTGCGACTAGGCAAGAAACTGGAAGCTGGCAATGTGCTCACCGTTGAACCCGGAATCTATATCATTCCTGAATTAACGCAGCTTTGGGAGCAACAGAATTTACACAAGGACTTTATTAATTATGATTTCTTAAAAAAACATCTTGATTTCGGTGGCGTTCGTATTGAAGATAATTATGTGATTGAAACAGGTGGATACCGTCGTTTAGGAAAATATCTTGAACGTGAAATCCAGGAAATCTATCAGCTCAAAGACAATCCAATTGATTAAATAACGAAGAACCAACATCGTGATAATCCCGAAAAGTGAACCTTTTGGGGTCAACTCTAATAGATAAACAAATGAACAGCATTAAACAGTCGATCTTTATTATTCTAATACTGATTTTTCAGGTTCCAGCTTCCATTTTTGCGCAGCGACTTTGGACAGACCATGGTGATCAATATTATGAATTTTCTGACAAGGGGATAGAAATGGTCAACCCCAAAAATGGGATGCGCTCCATCTTCCTTTCACAACAATCGCTTATTCCAACAGGTACAACGAAAGCGCTAAAGGTGGAAAATTTTTCCATTTCCCAAAACAGGGAACTGATTTTACTCTATACCAATAGCAAAAGAGTTTGGCGCGAGAATACTAGAGGTGATTATTGGGTCTATAATAAGAAGTCCAATCAATTACAGCAGCTGGGCAAAAAATTTCCGGCTTCACAACTGATGTTTGCGAAGTTTAATCCGCAAGCAGATAAAGTAGCCTACGTCAATAAAGCTGATCACAACGTTTACGTGGAAGATCTCGCCAATGGCAGCATTGTTGCCGTTACCAAAGACGGCACGGACCGTCTAATCAATGGTACGTTCGACTGGGTATACGAGGAAGAATTTGGCTGTAAAGATGGTTTCCGCTGGTCGCCGGACGGTACATCCATTGCTTATTGGAAGCTTGATGCTCGCAACATCCGTAATTTTCTGATGATCAATAATACGGATAGCCTCTACTCTTACACCATTCCCGTGGAATATCCTAAAGTCGGACAGTCACCGAGTGCCTGTTCGATATGGACCTATGAAATCGCCACTGGAAAAAGTACGATGCTGAATATCCCGGGAGATCCCAACCAGCACTATATTCCCCGCATGGAATGGTGTCTTGATAGCAAGCAGGTTATCCTAGAGCAGCTCAACAGAAAACAAAATGAGAGTAAAATCTATACCGTCGCTCTCTCCGATAATAAAGCGCAAAATATACATCAGGAGCAAAGCGACTCGTGGATTGATATCAAAGCACGCTGGAACAACAACGATCCGTCCGGATGGGACTGGGTTCAAGGAGGAAAGGCCTTCATCTGGGTTTCGGAAAAGGACGGCTGGCGCAAAATCTATCAGATTGATTTATCGGGCAACGAGAAGCTGGTTATGAAAGCGGACTATGATATGATCAATCTTGACTTTTTCGATCCGAAAAATGAAACTATTTATTTTACCGCCTCGCCAAACAATGCCACGCAAAAGTACCTATACAGTGTATCAACGAAAGGTGGGGTTCCAAAAAGACTGACTCCGGCCTCATACGAAGGCACCTGCGATTATGATATTTCAAAGGACGGTAAAATTGCCATCTTCAGCTTTAGCAACCGGGCGACATTAAAACACAACGCCGTCATTGAATTACCGACTCACAAAATACTCGTAGACTTTGACTTGAAACGTGAAAAGAAAGTCAGCGATGGCATTGCTGAGTTTTTTAAAGTTAAAACAACCGAAGGTGTCGAATTGGACGGCTGGATGGTGAAACCCCTGGATTTTGATCCGGCCAAAAAATATCCTGTCGTCTTTATGGTATATGGCGAACCGGCATCACAAACTGTCATAGATAATTTTGGTGCAGGTTATAACAGCCTATATAAAGGAAGTATGGCGCGGGACGGCTACATTTACATTTCTTTGGATAATCGCGGAACGCCTGCGCCTAAAGGGAGCTTGTGGCGAAAAAGCATCTACCGCAATATCGGGCAGCTCAATATTCGCGATCAGGCTTTAGCAACGCAAGAAATACTGAAATGGCCCTTTGTCGACAATTCACGTGTGGCCGTTTGGGGCTGGAGCGGTGGTGGATCAAGCACGCTCAACCTACTGGGACAATACCCGCAAATCTATAAAACGGGTATCGCCATTGCAGCTGTAGCGAATCAGTTACTGTACGACAATGTATACCAAGAACGCTACATGGGCCTTCCGCAAGAAAATCTGGCAGACTTTGAAAACGGCTCGCCACTGAAATATGCAAAAAACATCAAAGGTAATTTACTCTATATTCATGGAACCGGAGACGACAATGTGCATTATCAAAATGCGGAGGTCCTGATCAATGAACTTGTCAAAAATAACGTGCAGTTCCAGTTGATGTCTTACCCGAACCGAAGCCATTCAATAAGCGAGGGACAAGGTACACATGAGCATTTAAAAACATTATTTACAAACTATCTAAAATTGCATTGCCCTCCGGGGGGAAGATAGACTGAATAGCTATTATTTACAGATGAAAAGAATACTATTATATGCATTGGGAACCTGCGGTCTACTGACCGCAGGCATACAGCAATCAGCGGCCCAGCTGATGAAAGAAAAAAATGAATTCACCAGAGCGGATTCACTGCGTGGATACCTGTCACCGCTGCGAACCTGCTACGACATCCAATACTATCATCTGGATGTTAAGGTGGATATAGACAACAAGTTTATTTCGGGTTCAAACCTTTTCCGTTTTAAGGCGACTACTGATTTTAATCGCCTGCAATTTGATCTTTTTGCAAATCTTAAAGTAGACAAAGTCGTTTATAAAGGGAAAGAGCTTTCTTTTACCAGAGAACACAATGCTGTCTTTGTCGAATTTACGGAGACTATAAAGAAAGGGACACAGGAAGAATTTACGGTATATTACGAAGGTCATCCTACAGAAGCGGTCAAAGCTCCCTGGGACGGCGGCTTTGACTGGAAAAAAGACAGCAATGGAAAGCCTTGGGTAGCCACGGCCTGCCAGGGTATGGGCGCTAGTGTCTGGTGGCCAAACAAGGACCATCAATCCGATGAAGTGGATAGTATGCTGATTTCCATCGCCGTTCCCAAAGAGGTGATGAATGTATCCAACGGTCGTTTGGTCAAGGTAGAAAAGATGAAGGATGGCTACACCAAATATCACTGGAAAGTCGCCAATCCGATCAACAACTACAATGTCGCTATCAATATCGGCGACTACGTTCATTTTAAGGAAAAATACAAAGGTGAAAAAGGACCATTGGATGTAGACTACTATATTTTGCGCGAAAACAATACGGCAGAAAAGAAAGCCCATCTTCAAAAAAATGCCAACCAAACCCTGGAGGCTTTTGAACATTGGTTTGGTCCATATCCATTCTATGAAGATGGCTATAAACTTGTTGAAACCTACCATACAGGCATGGAACACCAGAGTGCGATCGCCTACGGAAACCATTACCAAAATGGCTATCGTGGCGGGGATGCGTCGGGAACCGGCTGGGGACATAAATGGGATTTTATTGTAGTCCACGAATCTGGTCACGAATGGTTTGGGAACAATATTACTTCCGCTGATCTGGCCGATATGTGGATTCACGAAAGCTTCACGAATTATTCCGAAGGCTTATTTATCGACTATTTCTATGGTAAAGAAGCCAGTCAGGCTTATGCCCATGGTATCCGAAGCGGGATTCAAAATGACAGCCCGATTCAGGGTCCCTACCACGTCAATAAAGAAGGATCTGGGGATATGTATCCCAAAGGTGGTGTTATGCTCAACATGATCCGTACGATGATTGACAACGATGAAAAGTGGCGGAATATTCTTCGGGGATTAAACAGCAAGTTTTATCATCAACAAGTCGATTATAATGATATTGTCAACTATGTAAGCCAACAGTCTGGTTTAGACTTGTTAAAAGTATTTGAGCAGTATGTTCAGCATACCGCCATTCCTACACTGGAAATCAAACAAGATCCTTCAGGGAGAGTCTTGGGCCGCTGGATCAGCGAAGTCAAGGGCTTCCATATGCCTATACATATTGGGCTAAAGGGTCAGAAAAGAGAACTTATCCAATTGGATCAACGTTTCAGACCTATTAAAATCGCCGGATTAACGAAAGATAATATTGATATCGATACGTTTAACTACTATGTCGGCGTATTAGTCGAATAAAAACGGCTTCAGGGTTACAGACATAAAATACATACAGCGCCCCGGAA
>NZ_DIIM01000031.1:1205-2808 GCF_002420705.1 Sphingobacterium sp. UBA5670 | reverse complement strand
CAAACGTTCCGACAGAAACGACTCTTCAAGATCTTTTGACAGATCTGACCGTCCTTTCGAAAAAAGAGACAATTTCAAACGTTCTGACAGAAACGATTCTTCAAGATCTTTTGACAGATCTGACCGTCCTTTCGAAAAAAGAGACAATTTCAAGCGTTCCGACAGAAAATTTGACGGTGAAAGAGGTCGAAAATTTGACGACAACAAAAACTTTGGTGACAAACAATATATTAAACGTCCTAAGAAAAAAGCAGAGGATGCAGAAGATGACGGCTTAGTTCGTTTAAATCGCTATATCGCCAATGCAGGTATTTGTTCAAGACGTAAAGCTGATGAGCTTATCACTGCCGGTGTCATTTGGGTAAATGGAGAACCTGTTACTGAATTGGGAACGAAGGTAGATCCTGCAACCGATGAAATCCGTTACAACAACGAGCGTTTGAAACGTGAGAAAATGGTGTATGTTTTGTTAAATAAACCAAAAGATTACATCACGACTACTGATGATCCTCAAGAACGTCATACCGTAATGGAGCTTGTTTCTAAAGCGACAAAAGAAAGAATTTACCCTGTCGGTCGTCTTGACAGAAATACAACGGGTCTTCTTTTAATGACGAACGATGGTAGCCTTGCCGAAAAGCTATCTCATCCGCGTAACAGCATCAGCAAGATCTATAATGTTGAGCTAAACAAAAACCTTACACAAGGTGATTTTAACAAAATTCAATTTGGTATTGAATTGGAAGATGGTGTCATCAAACCAGATGATTTAAGCTATGTTCAAGGTGGCTCTAAACGCGAAGTTGGTATTCAGATCCACTCAGGAAAAAATCGTATCGTACGTCGTATTTTTGAGTCCCTAGGATATGAAGTTGTTAAATTGGACCGTGTAGTTTATGCAAACTTAACGAAAAAAGATCTTCCACGTGGACGTTGGAGATATCTAGAGGAGCGTGAAATCGTGCAATTAAAGCACCTTATTTAATCGTTTAAGAAGATAAATAAAAATAAAGGACGGTCATTCAGTTAACCGTCCTTTATTTTTTATATTTGCTCTTTCAAATAAAACAACAAAGAATATGACTGATCCGAAAACACTTTCATCCGTTGCGGAATTCCATAAAACATTCCAACATCCGATCTTAGACGCTCCTACTATTCCCTCTGAACAAAGATGTGCCCTACGGGTATCGCTAATCGCTGAAGAGCTCAAAGAGCTTGAAGAAGCCATTCAGGATAAGGATCTAGTAGAGATTGCTGATGCACTATGTGACATTCAATATGTACTTGCTGGAGCAGTACTCGAATTTGGTCTAAAAGATAAGTTTTCAGCACTTTTTGACGAGGTTCAGCGTTCCAATATGAGCAAAGCTTGTAAAGACGAGGCTGAAGCTATCGCAACACAGGAGCACTATAAATTAAAAGGAGTAGAATCTTATTACAAGGAAGTTGATGGTAAGTTTTTAGTATTCAGAACTGCTGACAATAAAACATTAAAGTCGATTAATTACTCTCCAGCTGATTTAAAAACAATTGTAGAAGGCTAAATAACATGGAGAAATTAGCTTATAATTTCCCTCGTGTAAAAAACAAATAAGGCTTC
>NZ_DIIM01000031.1:0-1185 GCF_002420705.1 Sphingobacterium sp. UBA5670 | reverse complement strand
GAAGCCTTATTTGTTTTTTACCCTGATAGATCAATTGCTCTATTACGCTATAATACAATATATAAAACGTTTTTATTCAAAAAGACTTCCTTGCACGACCTGTCGTGCCTCCAAGCCTTTATCTATATACGTTTGAATACCTGACTTCGGAAAACCCCAATTTGGCGCTATTAACAATTCTTTGTCGGCAATCCCGAAGATACGCTGAATAATCAGATCTGGGCGTAATCGTGGAATAAATTTGGCTAAGAATTCGGTATAACCTTCCATCGAGAAAAGTTCAAAAGGCTCCCTTTTATATTTGACCCCCATAATGGACCCCTCTACAATGTGCAGGTGGTGCAATTTTACAAATTTAATCTGTGGAAACCGGTTGATTTCGTCTGCATATTTTAACATCATCTCCTCCGATTCCCATGGAAAACCAAAGATTGTATGCACACAAAGTTCCAGAGGTGTATCTTTTAACATTTCCATTACCTGAACAAACTCATCGTGCGAACAGCCCCTATTAATCCTCTCCAATGTATCGTTATAGATAGATTCCATTCCCATTTCTAAGTCTACATCATAACGATCAGTATAAGACTCCAATAAAGCGATTTTTTCAAAATCCAAACAATCAGGACGTGTTCCGACTGAAAGACCTAAGGTATTTTCAGGATCGATACTTAAAGCCTCATCATACATCATTTTCAAAAGATGCGTCGGTGCATACGTATTTGTGTTTGGCTGGAAATAAATAATAAATTTTTCCGCACCATAGCTATTACGTGCTCTCGCTATCCCTGATTCCACCTGCTCTCGTATAGAAGGAATTTTACGGGCTGTATCCGGTGTAAAGGAATCCACATTACAGTAAGTACATCCTCCGTAGCCCTTACTACCGTCACGATTGGGACAAGTAAAATTACCATCCACAATCACTTTAAACACTTTCTGCCCGTTATACTTTTGCTTTAAATAAGCCCCGTAATGATTATACGGTTTAATTCCGTTGTCCAATAATGTACCCATTGCGCTGCAAAGTTACTCAATAAAAATCATAAATATATTACTACTCAGGAACAAAGCACTATGGCATCACCCATTATTATGTCATTTTCAAAGACAACAGTTGTTCGAATAAGTATTAATTTTAAAGTAATAGCTCCGAAAGTATTTAAACGCAAGAAGCCCTTGACT
>NZ_DIIM01000008.1 GCF_002420705.1 Sphingobacterium sp. UBA5670 | reverse complement strand
TAATCGTTTTGGACGGTAGTGGTATAATATGCATAAATGAGGCTTTAGGTTAACCTGACGCGTCCATGATTAGCCGCATAGGAAAAATAACATTAGCTTAAAGATAAATATTATTTATCAATACTTAATAAGGTTAGGAATAATTATTCGGATTGTTACATACAGAAGGCTCCCAACTTCCCCAGATGAGCTGTTAAAATAGAAATCTCATTTTGCTTTAATTTTATCTCTATGCTTTAGACCAAATTTAATTAAAGCATTGGCAACTTCCTCCGTTTCTTGAGCATAGGCGGTAAGCGCATAAGAAACGGTTACCGGCTTCGTGTTATTAACCGTTCTACTAACCAGTAAATTATCTTCCAATTCCTGAAGTTCCTTGGATAGAACTTTTGGGGATATTCCCTGAGCCATCTCTTGCAGATCTTTAAACCGCATTGTGCCGTGTTTCTGCAAATTGTGCAGGATACAAAATTTCCATTTACCACTGAGCAATTCAATGCCATCTTTTAATGCCAATATAGTTTCTTTATCAATATTTTTATTGCTCATAGGATAGTTACTTTCCTAAAGGTAATGAATAGTAAATATATATTGAATATCCAATAGTTTTGTTGAACAGAAATTTAAAGAAAATCTTATGAAAGTAACAGTAATCGCAAATATTTCAGTTAATGGAAGAATTCTGATATCAGATAATCCGCATCATAAACTGCCACCGGAAGCAATGGAATTTTACGTACATTTTGTAAGGCAGGTTGGAAATGTAGTGATAGGATTGAAAACATTTGAAAATTTTCTAAATTTTCCAGATCCGATAAAAGATCATTTTAATGGAATAGAAATCATCATATTGGCCGATAAACATTATAAAGCTGATGGCTACAACACTGTTGCAAGTCCTGAAGAAGCAATTGCATATATGTCTGCAAAAGGAGTGCGGGAAATAGCCGTTGGAGGCGGAGCAGGTACTTTCAACGCTTTTTTGGACAAGGATTTGGTTACCGATATTTATTTTAACGTCAGCCCTATAATCACTGGAGCTGGAGCAATTTTAGCAAACAAGGAGCAGTTAAGTTCAACGTTCAAGTACAAAGGTCAGAAGCTTAAAAACGGTTTTCTTCAATTGCATCTAACGAAAGAAGACTGAATAACAACAGACCAAAAACAAATCACCTAGTGAATACAGGGCTTTTAAAACCCCGCATCCTTTTGGGAATTGGGGTCATAAATAAACATAGAAACATATTGATTAAATATCCATGCGCCTTTCGTAACGCTGTCCTTTCAATTCAAAAATATAGCGGACATAGGGCCGATAGACTTTCCTGACCTGTCCACGATGCCTTTGCTGTATACTGGTTGCTATTATTCGAGACAGATAATCGCCGGTTATCAGTTCTCCGGTATAGGAAAGTACTTCCCAGGAGACTAAACGAACAACTTCACGCGATCCATTTTCAAATAGAGTATTAAAATCTGCAGTTACATAAGCGTTGTCCGATACTCGTCCTGTACTAGTAATCTGCGTATATAACTGATCTTCATCATTTAGCACACTCAGATTGCAGCTAGCATATACCTGTGGATTGGCGGCTGACACGGCATTAATAATCGCAGTCCCCCTTCCTCTTGCAGTCACCCATCCTTGCGCGTTAACCGTTGCGACGTTGTTATTTGATGAGGTCCACTGTAAATTTTTGTTGCTGGTAGCGTCAGGGAAAACGGTAGCCGCAAGCTGATAGTTCGCTCCCGTTAGGAGTACCAAACTCTGTAATGATAGCTCTAAACGCTGTACTTGAACAGGTTTTACAGTAACGGTACAAACTGAACTCTTCTCGGTATTCGGTGCAGTCACTTTAATCAATGCCTGTCCAGGTTTCAGTCCTTTAACTTTTCCATGAGTAACAGTGGCGACAGCCTCATCACTGGACGACCAAAGCAGATTCTGGTGGTCTGCATTGACAGGTAACACTCTTGCAGTTAGCAGCAGTTCCGTACCAGCTTGGATCTCGGCCTGAATCTTATTCAACTCAATAGATGCAACCGGGACTGGCTGTATTTGTATAGTGATTTCTCCTTTTATTACCGTCCCCCGAATCACTGCGCTCACCTGGGCTGTTCCAGATCCGACCGCCTTCACTTTCCCATTGTCTACGGTAAGGATACCTGTATCGGAACTATTCCATTCAATAACTGGATTCGTATCAGAGACATCTTCAGGCGCTATTGTATGGTTGATCTGTACTTCCTCCCCGACGAACAATGTTGTCTTGGCGGCACTTAACTTCAGTGTAGCCGGCAATATGGGTAGTACGCGTACTATTGTGCTCGCTTTTAAAGTTTGTCCCTTTACTGACACCGTTACCTTGGTCTCGCCGGCCTGATGACCATAGACGATACCATCTGCTACAGTCGCTATCTGGGGATCCGTTGTTGACCATATGTAATCTAAATCTTTAATTTCCACAGGTGTATACTTCACGGATAACTTTATCGATTTTCCCACCCCAAGAGAAACCAGTTTCTGTTCTAGTTTTATACTGCTTAGTCTGGCCGGGGAAATATCGTCTCGGCCACAGGCTGCGGCAAGTATTAAAATATGTAATACAAATAGATGCAGGCTCACACTGTGCCAATTGCTTTTTGTTTTTAGCGATTTGATATTCATAAATTATGAGAATGCATTTAGTTTTCAAAGATTTTGGCTCGAAACCGTCCATTTGCGGTAGTAAGACTCGACAAGAATGGTCCATAACCTGCATTTGTGACATGAAAAGATCCTTCAACCCAACCCTTATCTATTTTTGTAACACTGATCTGACCACCGCTGGGAACAATATTCTTAATGATCTTATCCAGATACCGGCTCATATAAGTCGTTTCTGCTGTCTGAAAATGGAAATGATTACCTCCATTTGCGATGTCATAAGTGTATTCACCCACCCCACCGTTCCAACTCAAAAGGAAATATCCTCCGCCCTCATTTTCAGGATTCGACAGCAGATACTTATTGCCCGACTTTGCAGCTGAAGAGGCTGGAAAGCGCACAGGAGAACTGCCAGCGATACTTAGTTCGATCCAGCCATTACCCGAAATATGAAGATTGGAAAGCAACAGGTAGGTCCCTGCTCGAGGTGCCTTTAACTTGAGTTTTACCGTAGCGGTAGCACTGCCATTAACACTGGCCGGTGCCTGGTAGGTCACTGTACTTATATCCTCTTTGACAATTTTACCCGGGCCTATCAGCTCCCATGAATCGATAAATTTGCTGGGTAACGATGCTGGCATCCCCACAGGATACCCCGGTTCGGACGCCTGCACCTGACCTGTCAGGGGTGTCAAGAGATCATCCCAGGTCGTCTGTGTATAAATAAGCGCCCGCACGGACTGGCTATTTCCTGGTTCGACAGTCGCTTCGTAAGGCTCTAGTGTCAATCGATTCATCAACGACCAATCGCTAAAATGTAGCGTTTCATAACTCACTGTCTTTTGAGTCATATCCATTTTACTGGCCCCGACGTATTTCCAGACACCGTCTTCCTGTTGATAAGCAAATCCAAGGGTCTGCGGTAGACCTATTTCGGCGGCGATCTTATTCCAGTCAAAAGTAAGTGTGACAGCCTTTTTAAAAATCACATTATGGGGCATCAGTCGATAAGACAGGCCAATTCCCGCAATGTTGGTCTGCACAATTGGCTGGATTGAAATTTCCCTATCTTCGGTCAAAGCGCCTGCTGGAACATCAATTTTCAATTGCCCATCAGCAGATGTCAATACGCCTCCAGCGGCACCGATAACTTTACTTGAAATCTCGCCTTCGGAAGCTCCAACGGGCCTAACTAAGGGAGTAATTTCGATTTCAGTATCGTTTTCTGGCTCAACCGGATCCCTTTTGCAGGAAGAAATCAACCCTATACCAAAGAGGTGGAGACAGATAATAATATAAAAACAGAAATTGTATTTTCTTTTCATTTCTTAATAATTTTAATGATCAACAAAAGCAAAAGTACAGCGACCATCGTGCTATTTTTCTAGAGGCAATTGCTTATATTCATGGGTAATACTACCTAGACCACTGGGCTATATTTTCACAAATTCGACTCTTCTATTTTTTGCTTTATTCTGTTCACTGGATTCATCAGCTACCGGTACCGTGTCCCCTTTACCATCTGTTTCTATCTGAGCCATGTTTATCTGATAATCATTTATTAACATATCACGGACCGCATCAGCGCGCTTTTTGGACAACAGCAAATTGGTGTTTGTATTTCCAACAGCATCAGTATGACCTATAATGCGGATCTTCATCGTCGGGTCCCCACGAAGTACGTTGGCGACTTCTTTGATGATTTCCTCTCTATCTGACTTTATTTCGGCCGAGTTTGTCGCAAAAAGTATACTGCTTGTTTCAAGCTTTCCACCGCTCAGCAGCTTGGAGCGACCATCTTCGCTCCCCTCTGCAAACCTGAAGTTTGACACGTAAAATCCCAACTGATCATTGGTATAATTAGAACTCCCCATATCGAGCTTGAGCTGATTAAAATTGCTATTGACCGGGACAGCATTGGGTAGATCAAATACTTTTTCCTTGTCGAGCCAGATACGGATACGTTCTTTTTGGATACTAATTGCCACATGGACAACATCGCCGACTTTCTTATCAAAATTAGCCACCCGATACTTATCTGTTTCTAGCTTTTTGGCAACATTCTCATAGGATGTCAATTGGACCGCAGCCTCCGAACGATAAGGTGCAATACTTACTTTGAGACAATTTTTTAATCGGTAATCGTAGGACATAATATCCCCTTTGTTTCCCCGATCATAAAAAGCAAAATTGAAAGCTGGTACCATATACCCCCCAGCAAGCGGCCAATCCATGATCAGGTCAAACTCAATTGTGGCATTCTCGCCGATATTGACAACAGGGCTGACGAAACTCCCGGGATAAAGCCGAAGCCACCGACCTTTGGTATTATTCAAGGCTACCACTTCACCCCTACTCCGTGTGTACCATTTTAGCGGGAACTGCCCTATGGCATCTTGCGAAAAATCATCCGCCAGCAAAACTTTGCTTCCGGATACAAAGTCGTATACCGTTGTACTGTTTAATCCAGTTTTTTGAACAGTTGAACTTGCCTCTTGGTCTGAAATACTTGGATTTGTAGTTGTGCCCTTTGAAGACTGCGGCTGCTCATCTTTCTTAACTTTGCCATCAATTACATTTTCGATGGCAGAACCGGCTATTTTTTCAGCTTTCTGTTTGAGCTTATTAAAAAGTCCTTGGGCCATCACATTGCTTCCAGTCAATATGATAGCTAGCATAAATAAACCTTTCATTGCTATCCCAATTGTTGATTTTCATTAGTATGTTCGACCAAAACCTTGCTGATTTTCCATCCTGACTGTGTAGCGCGTAGATAGATGTAATCCGTGCGTATAAAGTTTTCAAACTGCATCGTCATCTTGGCGATACAAGCGGAAGCATTTTCATCCAGGACAGTATAATCGGTCTTGCAGTCGTAACTGTAACCTGACATCGATTTTAAAAATTTCACAAAATGCCTTTTGGAATACTTTTCATTTGTAGCGTGGAGGTAATATTCAAAGTCATCCATAAAGAGGTGCTCCACCCATTCGGGCTCTCCCTGACTGACTGTTTTTACATAGGCTTCCATAACTTCGCCGGCGTTCCATGACCGCATGGGATTGTGTTTAAACGTTGCATATCCTGCCTTGCTTAGTGCACACACAAGGAGCAACAAAATTGTTATCTTATTCATAATAATTATTATTTAATAAATGATCTATTTTTGTGGTTCGTTAGATTTCACATAACGTTGTACTTCGCCTCCTGCCAGCGGGACTTCGAGTACTTTTTTTCCGTTACTTTCTTTGATTGTCCAATCTTTTAGCAGCATTTTTTTATTAGGATACAACTCTGCTGAGGTATATTTTTTGGTTTCTCCAAAACCTGGTGGGTTGCTCGATCCGCAAGTGTTAAAGGATCGATAGTTTCCGCTTGCATAAAACATCTCCAGGCTTTTATTTACCGGATCGATTTTTACCGTTCCCTCTTTATAACCTAATACCTGGGTGCGGCAATAGGTAGATGTACTGGTATAATAAAAATATTCCTTCGCCCGGCCATCTTTATAAAACATGTATCCAACGGCAATTTCATTGGCAGGTCCTTTATAGACGCCATCATATCCCCAAAAATTGCTGATTGAACTGACTCCAGCAATCCAGTAACCGACCAGATCGTCCGGCACCGCTGTTCTGGGATGATCACCAAACTCGCCTTCGATCAGCTCAGGAGGGGCTCCTGTCTCTTTGCAACTATACAATGTACAGCATAGTACAACAATTACTGCCATAAATCCAATGGAAAATAAGCAGGCTGATTTCTTTGATTTTTTCATTAATGTTTTCATTTTGATTATCTTATTGATTTGAATTTTGATACCAGCGCGCTATGCCGGTGTCTGATACTTATCTCTCTAAAAAAAGCTTACATCGATACAGGTCTTCCAAACAGCAATGTCTCTCTTTTCAGATAAGATGATTCAAAGTTAGTTCCTCCAGAAACTCAGATAAATAAGGAAAAAGCACTATATTTATAGGCAGTACTACCCATGTTATACCGTAATACCTTATCTATATTTGAATATGTTTTTAAGATTTCTTTTTTACATATTACTATGCTTATATATGATCAATGGCGTCAATGCTAAAGAGCTCGTTGTGACCAATACGGAAGCGCTGTATAAAACGAGCCTGAGAAAGAAAAGTGCGTCGTCTTTTCATTTGGATATTGATATAAAAAATCAATCTGGAGCTGATGACTGGTATATTCATATTCCCCCGCCAATTGAAGCCGTTAGTCTTTATATAAAAGATAACGAGGGCCATCTCTCTGAAATATCAATGGATGAAAGCACTTTGCATGCAGAAAAAAATGTGCGGATAAATGGCTTTATGCATCCTATGGATCTTCGCAATGATGAAAAAAAGAACTACCTCCTTCGCATCAAAAGCAGCTACCAATTTGCAATACCGATCTATATCGGAACAATGGAAGCTATTTATGAGGAAGATCATTTCAGAAATATCGTTAACGGGTTTATGTTCGGTATATTGGCGGCCCTGATGATTTATAATCTTTATCTTTTTATCGCAATCAAAGACAGCAGTCATTTATATTATTTAGGCTATGTTGTCTGCAGTATTATTTTCTTAATGACCTGGAATGAATATTTTACATACGAGATGCCGTCCTGGAGACTCCGTCTGCTCAGTACCTCTTCTATCTTTATCTTATGGTTTAGTATTTTGTTTGCCAATCAATATCTGCAGCTAGCTCAATGCGCGCCGGGACTGTACAACCTGCGAAAATGGATTTATCCACTTATCGTGCTTCCATTTATAGTTGATCTCATCGGAGTGCACGCAATCGCATTTTATTTACTTTGTTGCGTACTAGCCATTGTTGCTGCTTATTGGTTTGTAGCAGGGATCTATAGCTTTCGGCGCAAAACAAAATCGGCCGTGTATTATTTAATTGGAGTGATCCTACTTCTCTGGAGTTACATTTTTTACGAGGGCTTTCATACATCCATGAATATTCAGATGGGAATTTGCCTACAGGCCATAGTACTTACTTTTTATCAGGCGACTCGTTTTAATTCCCTAAAAAAGGAATCGATACAATTGAAAAAAGCACTGATGGATCAGACAGTAAATTTTTCGAAACGTATCATAATAGCACAGGAACACGAGAAAAAAACAATAGCAAAGGAACTCAACACATCCATTGGTCAACAGCTGGTCCTTCTTAAAAATGAAATTTTTGTGTTAAAAAAGCGGAGTACGGATAAAGACAGTACGGTATTCAATGGAATAACCCAAGACATTGGAAAAGCGATCGAAGAGGTAGGGCTCGTGTCATCTTCACTCCATCCATACCAGCTGGAGACTCTTGGATTCAAGAGGTCTATCTTGTTTATTGTAGAAGAAGTAAATGCCAGTTCTGAGGTTAATATTCGAGTAGCCATTGACGATTTGGATCAGCAGTTGAATCGTGAAACACAAATCAACCTTTACAGGATCATACAGGAACTATTAAACAACCTCATCAAACATGCTCATGCTAGTCAATGTACAATCTGTATAAAACGAACTAAAGGAAATCTCGTATTTTATTATCATGACAACGGAAGAGGATTTGATGACCAGGTGGTCTCAATGGGATTAGGTCTTGTGAGCGTTCACGAAAGATGCATGCTTTTGCGAGGGAAAGCCAATCTGAGGAGCCGCCCAACTTATGGAACAAAACTACTCATCAAAATTCCATTGTATTCATTGGATAAACAGTTGTCTTAAAAAGATGAAAAAATTATCAACTTTATAATAGATCGTATGAAAACTACAATATTAATTGCCGACGATCATCCCATTTTCCTAAAGGGATTGAAGGAAGTCATTGAAAGCGAGCCAGCATATGAAGTCATCTATGCAGCGAAAAATGGCATGGAAGCATTGGCGATAGCACGTACACAACTTCCGATGGTGACGATACTGGACATTGATATGCCAGAAATGAACGGTTTGGCAGCTGCCGAAGAGCTTATTAAATTTGTACCTGATGCCAATGTTATTCTCTTAACCATGCATAAGGCTAAGGATACCTTTCTTAGAGCGCTTGAGATCGGTGTAGCTGGTTATGTACTTAAGGAAAATGCCGTCGTCGATATCATCCAGGCTATTGAGGCCGTGATAAGTGGCAACTCCTATATAAGCCCAGAAATGAGCTCATTTCTGCTTAACCAACGTCGAACAAATCGAAACCCTACGACTGAGGATCTTCTACGCACGTTAACGCCATCGGAACTTAAAATCCTCAGGTTAGTTGGTAGTTACAAAAGTACGAAAGCCATAGCCGAAGAGCTTTTTATAAGTGAAAAAACGGTATCCAATCATCGGATGAATATCTTAAGAAAGCTCAATTTAACCGGTAAAAATAGTTTATTGCGGTTTGCTATTGAACAACGATAATGAAGATTAAAGCTGCATTACATATTTTTACGCTCTTCCTGTTTCTCTTATTAAAGAAACAGGGCATGGCAGCCGCTCCTTTTATTATTTCGCTTGGTTCCCAGGAAAACTACGTGATCCATCATCCCATGTACTTGGTGGATCCGACACAGCAGCTGTGTCCGGAACAGGTCTTGGAATCAAGTTTCCATCGCAGCGAATTACCAATACTCTCGTTAGGGGCTACCGCGGCAGCTGTATGGGTAAATATCAAGCTGACTAACCATAGTAAACGGACAGCATGGCATCTTCAGATCGACTGCCCTCCCGTTCTCCAATCTGTAAAAGTATTCCGTAAGGAACATGGAAGGCTCGTCGAAGTATTTTCAGTTGATGCTGACAGACCTCGGGTAAAAGAACAAATTAGGGTAAATAACCTACTGATCCCCTTAAATATACCAGAAGACACAGAAAGTGAATACTTTATCCGCGCGACAAGCAATAATATATTGCGTTTATCGATGGAGGTTATTACCTTACAGTATGCATTCGAAAAGAACTATCTAAATGACCTGCTGAATGGTATTACTTTCGGCATATTAATGGCCTTTGCCATTTATAACCTTTTTGTCTATTTGCTTACTCGAGAAAATACCTATATCTTTTATCTCTTTTACATTTTCTTTTGGAGCTTGAATGTTTTTTTTTACCACGGATATCTACCAGATTTTTTCTCCTCAATGAGTTGGCTGAATAGTGCTGGAACAATTATCGGGTTAGCTAGCTTATTCAGTGTATTTTTTACCAATTCATTTTTAAAAACAAAAATATACTCTCCTTTCTTTTATAGCGCTGGCAGATTGATGTGTTTATTGTCTTTAATGGTTATTCTCACCGATATCATCTATAAAGGTGCTTATGCCTTTTTAATGATTCAATATCTGATGTATCCTTTCTTTATTTACTGGTTCGGCGCCGGATTTGCTTGCCTACGAAAAGGATATAAACCTTCCATCTATTTTATTATTGGTTTTGGTAGTCTGATGATGGGCAATGCAATTTACAATCTTAAGGATATCGATATCCTTCCAGAAAATATATTTACAAGTACCAGTATGCACTGGGGAACGTTACTGGAATCTTTAATTCTATCTTTCGCGCTGGCAGATAGGCTTAACTTCTATCAGCGAGAGAAAGAGCAGACCCAGCTGAAATCCATCGCTAAAAAAAAATCTTTTCTGCGCGAGTTGTTGCAAAAACAGGAAAACGAGAAGAAAAGGGTCGCCATGGAACTACACGACAACATCGGCCAGCAATTGATCTTAATTAAAAATAAAGCATGGCGATTGCAACAGTTGAGCGATAAAACTTCACAGGAAGCAATAGGCAGGACAATCAATCATATCGCAGATATTATAACACGAGTAAGAAGTTTGTTGCATCGCCTGAGACCTTATCAAATGGATCTGTTAGGGCTTACGGAAAGTATTAATGGTATGTTAACGGAAGTATTTTCAAGTCATCAATTTGCAAGCCAACAGATCGATAATATCAATAAATTTTTCGATTCTCATGAATCCATACATATTTTTAGAATTATCCAAATGCTTGCTGATGCAATTATCGTTGCTATTCCTGAAAGGCAGATAAATTACTGTATTATCCAATCCAACGGTGGAATAAGGATTAATTTTAGCATAGAAAAAACTAAAAATCACATTGCCATCGTACAGGATATTTACAATAGATTGAATTTACTTGAAGGCCATATCGAACTAAAAACGCAAGAAACAGACACGCTAATATCCGTTTGGATACCTTGTAGAAATTTGGGATAGATTATACGTTTTTCAGTATTTTCAAAAAACCTTATATATATGGTAAAAAAGAATCAATATCTTTAAGATCAAATAATAACATCTGCACGGGTTGCCTCTGCACGCTGCCTGAGCGTTTCGGTAATACGCTTGTACATTTACTTGATCTTCTTCTCATAGCTGGTAGAGCGACCACCAAAAAAATCGAAATAGCTCGCTCCTATATCGCTAAAGACAATGGTACCGATGACTACATTGGCTGCTATCGGATCATTATATCGTGAAATCTCCCTCCCTTCGATGGAATTGGTCGTGGTTACTATCATGGCATGCTACTTTTCAATCGGGCAAGGTTAATACCCAAGCCTAATATACATTATTTATGCTGAATTAATATATTTACAGATATTAACTTTCAAGATTATTACAAACTGTAAGGCTAAGGTATGGATTTGGAAGAGTGGTAAGATACGGGAAACCGTAGCTGATTTATTCAACTGTTTTAAGAAGACAATAAAAAAAAAAAGCCTCCCTCATTAACCGTCAAGGGAGGCAATTTTGGCTAGATGTCCGCTTGGGCTAGATGTTAACCGGCTTGGGGCGTTCATCTATTGTAAAGATCGTTAGATTATTTGAAATATTAGTTGTTCATTTTATTCAAAAACTTGCTAAAATTCGAACTTTTATACTTTTTTATGAGGAAATAAGATTTGTACTGCAAATGCTGGAGATAGGTGCTGAGTCTACCAACGCAGAAAGGTTTCAAAACTGCATAAGCGGCTAATATCCTGAAAAAATGGATAGTTTTACCCGCACCCGACTATTTTTAGAGACTTCTAAAATCGTCAAAATATCTCTTGAAAACCTTGGGACATTTAGGGGCAATTAAGTAAATTACTTGGATAATAAACTATACTGATTGAAAGTCACAGACAGGCAGGGCTTCATCAAATTTCTAGATTTGTTGCACCAGGATTTGCTCCAAAAGCCTGAAACTTGTGAAAACAAGACATTATACCATACCGAGAAATGAAGTATAAAGAACTTACAATAAAATCGCTAGGACTCACTCGTGATCTATTATTACAAAAATTATTTAATGAGCATATTCATTTAAATGAATATGCCCATCAGCTATTTGAAACAGATCCATTTAACAACCCGCACAAAAAAGGAGATACAATAAAGATTGTAGAAGTAGCATTGGAGGATATAGGTTTAAGAACCGGAGGCACTTTTGCTGAAATAGAGTTTGCGATGAGTAAACTAAATCTTACCCATTGTCCTTTAGAATTTGCTCCTTATATTCGGTTAACCTATACTGATCAAAAAAGCTTTATAATAAAATCTATAAACAGACACCCTCCTGGTGCTATAAAAATTTTTTCTAAACCTGTTTTGGAAAATGAGGATTTTCCAAGAGGGTTTTATATAAGAAATATTGACGGACTACTGTGGTTACGTGGATATAGATGTTCTATGGATTATCAATGGGATTCAAAAGACAGAATGATTTTCCAAATAAAAAACAGTTTGTAACATAAACTGCCGGCACCTTTGAGCCGAAAGTAGCGCCTAAAAGACAATTAATCATCAATGAACAGCTGGAGGAGAAAGATAAAAAGCTTGTAATGGAGGATCTAAAACAGGTCTATAAAGCCATAAACAAAAAATGGGATATGAAAACCTGCTGTCTTTCGAGGAAAAATGCATCGCATATAGGGAATTCTAAATCTTACTCAACCATTTAGCCATGCTTTAGCAGAGGATATCGGTAAAAACTCAATGTAAACGGGTCAAAAATACTTAATCTCCTGTCTCTCCAGGTATTACTAAAACTGAAAGTTTTCATGAATATAGAAAGGATAAACGGAATTCGATCAAAGAATAAAATGAAAGATCTCAGCATAAATGAGCTTGATTTTTCTTTCATAGATATTTCAACGTCGAATTCTTTCTTTGAAAAAATCCTTTCAAAAGCCATTGAATTATAAATAAGATTTCGTTTTCATTTTTAATGTATTCTCACCGATATTATAAGCATAGATCGAGGCAGGAATGAATGTGAAATTTATATCCCCAATTTGTTTCACACCTAACTTATCTATCGATGTAACCATGGAAGATTTAAAGCTATTGCTATTACAAAACTGGATTAAGCTAGATAATTCCTGAGGTTTCTCAAAATAACGATTACTCCATTTAATTTCTACTCCCCAACGTGGTTTAAACTTTTGCTGGTCGACCAGGACTAAATCTACTTCACCGTCTTTCCATCGCGAATATGTTAAATCTAAGTTTTCCCGGTGCATCCATTGAGACAAAATAGCGGTTTCTACCATATTTCCCATTTCATCATCTGTAGCCTTCACCGGAGAAAAAAGGGCTGTCCTTAAAGATGGATTAGTAAGATATACTTTGAAACTGGTCACTCTCTTTAATCTTTTCGCATTAATATCAACTTTATTTAAAACCTTGATCAAAAAGGCAGCCTCCAAATACTCCAGATACTTTTTTAACGTATCTTTTTGTATCCCACTGTCTCTTGACATCACTTCGTATGAGAATTCATTTCCAGTATTATAGGCTATATAAGTAAAAAAACGATTGAGCTCCTGAACGTCCTTAATTCCGTATAAGCTGGGCAGATCTCTCAATAAGACCTTATCAACAATATCGCTTTTCACATAACGTCCCATATCACTTTGAATTTTTTCAGATAACACAACCTCTGGATAACCACCATAATTAAGATACTTTTGAAATTCTGTATTTAATTCATCAATACTTAATGGCAACCAATACGGAATAGGATTACGGTCATATTCTATTTGACCTTGCGCAATCAAATGATTTTTATCTTTCAAATGAATAAACTCCTGAAAAGTAAGTGGTGGTAACATGAAATCCGTAAATCTTCCTGCACCACTTTCGGTGCTATGCCATTTCAATGCTGCCGCAGCAGAACCTGAAACGATAAATTTAGTATCTGGATACGTGTCTACTAAAACCTTTAAATGTCTCTCCCAATCTTTTAAATATTGGATTTCGTCAAAAAAAATATAAGTACCGCTTAGATCTTTCAATTGAAGAGACTCCAAACATAAATCTAATATGTCCTGTAAACTCAATTGAACGTATATCGGATTATCTATCCCAACAAAAAATATACGTTGAGGATTAACACCGTCATTAATCAACTGGTCTATGGTATGAAACATCATCACTGTTTTTCCAACCCTTCTTGGCCCCATTAATACAACAGCACGCCTAATATCCGTTTCCTTAACAAAGGGATAAAATAAATCAAAATACAGCCGTTTGGACATTTCTTTATAAACCAAAGGAATCTCCTTAGTCACCCACCAAGGGTTCTCAAACTGAAGGCGCTCAATTATTTTATGAACAGGAATAACACTAGATTTGCTCATTATATATCTTATTTAAACAAATATAATAAAAATAAGCAGTTTTAAATCTATCTATTTTAACAAATAACAATTAAATAAATAAAATTTGAATATTAATTACCTTAAGTCGGAGACAAACCGTAGCTGATTTATTCAGCAGTTTTAATAAGACAAAAGTGAATATTAAAAAAAAAGAAGCCCCCCTCGTTAACCGTCAACGGAGGCCATGTTGGCTAGATGCTCGCTTTACAATCCCGCTAGGAACCGAATGATAAACTACATTGCTGGAGAATTTCATTGACTGGCATATACTGGAACAACTTATCCCCCTTGGACTGATTCCTTTCGAGTGAGGGTAATGATACTACATGTTGCGGAATTAAGGAACGACTGTTTCTATCCATTCCTCTTCCATGTATTCTACAACTTCATTATAATTGCCCTCTTTCGGGGAGACCATTGTAAAATTTTGGTGCCAGGTCCCTTCCAAATCCATATGCTGATAAATATAAAATACATCGCTATTTGAAAGCTTGACGAAGTAACTTGTCAATTCATCTTCTTTAATTTCTGTAACGTGCAATGAATCTTTTTCAAGTTCTTTATAAATTAGTTTATTCCAATTTCTCCATCCATCAAATTCAGGAGCATCAGTATATATAAAATTCGTCGAATCGAACAGCAGGTATAAACCGTCCAAATCAAACACAACCTTAAGCCCATAATTTCCTTCTTCAAAATTGTAAAAGATATTTTTCAGATTTCTTGTCATATTATTTATTTTCTAATTCGACACGGTAATGTTGGCTAAATGCTCACTTTGTCGTCTAATTTAAACCAGCGTTGGGCATTCATCTATTGTAAAGATCGTTTGAATATTTGAGACAACAGTTGTTCATTTTATTGAACAACCTGCTAAAATTCGAGCTTCTATTCTTTTTTCCAAAAAAAGGAATAACATTTGTACTGCGAATACTGGAAATAGTTGGTCAATCCACCAAAGCAGGATGTATTCAAAACTACATGAAGATTAATTATCCTTGGCACCATTTTCATAATGATAATGATCTTGACTTGCGGAGGTAAATTGTTGGATAAAACGGGGTTCCATTTGAGCTTGTTTTTTCACATTGAAAAAATCATTAAATAATGCCCAGTCGTACACCCCTTCATCAATTGGATATGCTGTTAAAACTCTTAATAACTTATGTCTATTTATCCATATTTCTGCCTTTTCAATTGAAGTAAAAACTCCACTTGAAAACCGCCCTCCTTCTCCATGAAAAACCCAAATTGTATCTGACATATTGTTTATTTTTTTTAATTACCCTGGGAATCTAGTATGCAGGACAGTCCGATTTGGACTCTTTTCTATCTGTTCTAAATCATCTATTTTTCTACAATTATTGAAAATAACCATTTCGATGTGATCACATTCGTTTATGCCATTGACAGATTGTAAGTTTCTACCGTAGTCGATACGAAGTGTTCTTAGATTTTTGAGCTTCTCGATACCTTCCAAACTTTGCACATTAGTATGATAGATCAATATTTCTTCCACATATGGAAAAGCATCCACGATCGATTCAATCGATTTGTTTGTCGGGTTGAAAAACCATAATGTAATATGCTTTACAGAATTACTGTAATTTTCGAATTTAATACTTTTATTAAAATCCAAAATATGGATTTCTTCAAGCCTAGTAAATTTACTTAAATCGATGATTCCCTTTGTCGATTTACCATTGCAATAGAGTTGTCTTACCTCAAGCACATTCTTAGGCAACTCAATATCCAATAAGGATTCTGAAAAGCTAATTTTTTGAATCTTAAAATGCTGTAATTGTTCAAACAAAACAGTTTCAAGAACTTTACGCTTATAACGATCTATTGTTAAAGTTTTTAATTTTCTCTTATCGAAGGGCAAGCTTACATCATACAATTCAGCAAGATACTCATTATAGCCTGGAGGATCATTACGTCGCAGGTACTTTTCGAATTCGTTCTGGTTTGCAGGTTTATAACGCTCCACGATAGCCATCACATCTTCTAACCTACTGATTGATAAATACTCTTCTCCTTTAAATTGACAAAGTAATAACTGGTGCATCTTATAATGTTGTATTGGCTCTAAACTTACCAAATTTCCATTAAAATACATGTCATGGCTTGTACATTTCCTGCATCTTATTCTCACAGCTGGTAGAGCGACCTCCAAAGAAATCTACATAGCTCGCTCCTATATATTACTAATAATATTAGTAATATTGATTACAAAGACGGCGATCCCTCTTGATTTACTTTAAAAACATTGGATAATTGGATATAAATAATCTTATTGTAATCATGCAGATGGTCGTTTAGTTTCTTTTTTAATTTTACCCTTACCCCAAGTCATACTTGAAAAAATTCCATCTTTCATTACCAATGCATGCAACAATGCAATAGAAAGGTGCCCCACAACAATGAAAAAAAGAGACCAGGCTAAACCTCTATGAATGTCATGCAGCCAAGCATATAAAACAGGATTCTGATCTATAAGGGATGGAAGAATAATATTTTGGGATAGCTTGGCTTGGAAACCGCCCGCGGAGAGCTGTCCCCAACCCGTTATAGGTAAAGCAAACATGAAGGCATACATAACCCAATGCATAAAGTGAGCCATCTTTTTTTCGATCTTTGGCATATCACTTGGCAACGCCGGAATCGGATTCATGATTCTATTCACAAAACGCAATATACAAAGAAACAGGATTGCTACACCGATTGGAATATGAAGATCGATCAACCAGGGACGACTACTAAGAGAAGTCATCATTCCTAAGCCAATAAACATTGTCGATAAAATCAATGTTGCCATCAACCAATGTAGAATTCTTCCTGTAAGATTAAAGTTTAAAGGAAGTGAACGATTAATATGACGACGTCTTAGCTTGAAAATCTTTACAGATTTGAACCATTCACGAATTCTTGAGCCAGACTTTAGATTCTTCTGCTGTGACATATTATTTATCTTTAGAAGTTTCCTTTTTTCCAATGGCGTCAGTAGCCTTTCCATAGCCGATCTCCCGGACACGTGCATTATACGAATGGGCATAAATACCTGCTCTAGCTGTCAGAACAGGATCTTTGGATACCTCTATTCCTGCCGGTACTTTTGTGGGATCAAAGTTAATATCGCGGCATCCACCCTCAGTTTGGTCAAAAACTCTCTTAATTTCCAATACACCTGCGACGATCTGACGACGATTTGCCGGCCAGGCCTTCGAAGGGTTTTCAATTTCGTCACCAGGTTCAGCAAAGGTCATGACCAAATCCCAATAGAGCGCCCCTTTATCTAGGCGTTGTTTTAGATCGTCAAAAAGGAAGTCGTGACTCGCGTGCTCACGTTCCTCCTTAGACCAGGCACTGAAAGGCGCATGCGGCCGCATCGACCAGCGAACGGCATGTTTATTCCCTTTAGAATCAATTAAATAGAATGCATTGATAACATTGTACTCTGCTACTGCAAAGCTATTTACCCATGGCGCTTTATCAGCCCAATCGATAAAGTTTTGGGCTTCTGGATAGTCTTTAAGAAAAGCGGATACTAATGCCGGGTTTGGCTTACCCGTAGTGCTGTCGATTTTGTACGCATCGGATCTTCTAATTACGCCTAAAGCATCATGTGTAACGAAAAATGGATGATTGTTCAGTTTCATTCTCCATTGCTGGTTATTTTCTGACGATATCATCATTGCCATGCTAACTGTTCGTGTTGAATTGTCAGCAGTGAAAGGATCTACAGTTCCGATTGAAAAGCGACCTAATACAGCAGATGAATCCTGTGAAAATACGGTTGCTTTCGAAAAGGGAGCTAATTTGCCTGTCGAACGAAAAGTGCCTTCGAAACAAATTCCTTTCGAATGTGCCCGTCTATAACCTGCAGGAAATGAGTCCGGGATATCTTTAAGGAAGCTTGCTGTCGTTGTTCTATTTCCAAGCCATCCTGCAGACCAAGCAAAGATCAAAACCAGACCGGCTGCTAGCACTCCGATACATACCAAAGGGATGATTGCTTTTTTCGATTTAATTTTCTGTTTATCCATTTATTATTAAAACTAGATTTATTCAACAATGTTTTAGCTAAATCTTGCTGAGTTTAAAAATTTGTAATTCACCAAAGTTATTAGTAAAGACAGTAATTTGGGTTACATATTACCTTTAGGTAATTAGTTACTTTTAGGTAATCAGGTGTATTATTTGAAAGTAATTTTTATATTTATGTCTATAAAGTAATGTAAGTAAGTGAAGAAGTCAAAACTGGAACTCGGAGAAAAGTGTTTGCGCCAGATTCGAGGGATTAAAGATACAAATCAGCTGTTGAGTGGTAAATGGAAAAGTTTGATCATCAGTCATCTGTACTATGAAAAAACTATGCGGTTTATGGATTTAATTAGACAACTTGAAGAAATAGCTCCTAAGGTACTTTCAAAAGAACTTAAAGAACTGGAATTAAATAAACTTATAAAACGTACAGTAAAAGATACAATGCCTATCACGGTCGAGTATGAGCTTTCTGAATCTGGAAAAAGTCTTCATTCGGTAATTAAAGTGATGAGTGAGTGGGGAATAAATTATAGGGAACGATTGTACAGTACTGAATAAACTTACTTTTTATTAATAATTGGGGGCATATCCTAAAACAGTTCTTAACTATATATGCTCGTTTTTTCACCTAATTTAAACCGGCTTTGGGCATTCATCTATTGTAATGATCGTAAGATTAATTGAGATAATTTTGCTCATTTTTTTATTCCTGATAGCCCAACTCATCAAGGATAATAACAAGTTCATCGCTTGTCAACCAGCTCTTATTGTTACATAGCATCACCCAATTGCCATTGCGAAAATCTACATCCATTATAAAAAACCGATCAATCATAATTTGCAAGGTTCCACCGCCATGCAAAACAGAAACCTCCACCACTTGCTTTTGACCACACACGTCACATTTGAACTTTATATCGTTTTTCATCGAATATCGTCCTTTATCCACTTTAATTCCCCACGTTGTATCAGGACTATATATTTTTGCACTTGATCATCGGTCAATATGCCATTGTCTTCAAGGTGGTAATTGAACTCTTAGTGAAGGTGTAATATTGGATACTTCCTACATAAGCATTATTGAGATAAATATGCCAAAGGCTGTATTTCTTGGCCCGAAATTCCACTACCTGGCGTTTTTCATGATGATAAAACAACTCAGGCACATCCGTATCAAAGCGAAGTATAAGGGCGTCAATGCACGCTTCCTTGATGTCATCGGCGAGTACACCGAATGCCAATTGCCACTCTCCCTGAGATTTCCTGAAAACATAAAAAGCAAGACCATTTTTGTTGTAAAGATGATAATCTTTCATGCCCATGCTTTTATCATGCACGGTAATTTGAGCGTACATTACCCGATTTCAGCAAAAGATTTCCAAAGGTTTCATTTTACAATATTACTAATAATATTAGCAACATTGTAGACAGTAAAGATATTTAGGGTTTCTCATTTTTTATATGCAATTGGATGGATTAAGCCTCTCATAGCCGATAATAGCATCGCACAAATTGTCTGGACGTGTTACTTGGGAGTTGCTATGACACAATTGTACATGGCTTGCATAAGTTATTGGTTTGGAAGTCGGAATAGCTGCGGGAAACTGTAAGTTTAGTCAATTCCATTCTCTTTGACTGACTTTCTTGCATACTAGTTTTCTAAAATAAAATATCCACCATTTTTTGGTGTACCACGAAATTCACAAAGCATATTTTCTTGTAGTATCTTAGGATCGAGTTCGACAGTGAAATGACACTTACTGCTCAAATCGTATATTTCTGCCTTTCATCGCATTTTAATTCTTAAATATAGCTAGCAATAACACAAAAAGAGTCATTTTCTACTGGTCGAACAATTGCTTTTCTCCTTAAAAATTTACTATTTTTGAATAGTATTAATGTGGTATTATGAGAAATTTAGAGCACTTAAAAGAAGTTAGCAACAGCATTGTTCTCAAGTTGCGCAAACAAAAGCTTGATAAAGGGCAACCATTTTTAATAAGATCTAGCAAATTACCCAAAAATCAAAGCTACATCGAATACCCAAATCATTTAGTTAAAATTGTGATTGTTTCTTCTGATAAACGATCTTTTGATGTAGTACAGGAATTTAATATTCGTCAATCAAAAGATATCTTGAGAGAACTCAATATTTACTAATGCCTGATCTTTACATAATAACGGGTTCTAACGGTGCCGGGAAATCTACATTAGGTGCAGAATATCTTCCATAGCATATAAAGAGTAATAATATTATTTTTGATGGTGATTTACTCTATACGAAGGAACTATCTCGGATATTCCCAAAAATTGTTCCTTCAGCAAAATACGCTCGAAAAGAGGCTTTGGATTATGTAGTACAACAATTATCCGACGGTAAAATAGAGTATTCGGTGGAAAAAGACGAATTGCCTGAATGGTTCACAACTTATATGCCGGTAATTGCTGCTTTGATCTAACTTCGGACTTATTTCATCGAGTAAATCAACCTTCCCTACCCTATTGCAAGTCATCTATCTATTGAATTCTTCGTTTGATATTGTCTTCGTGTCAAAATTGTCTTTAAGCGAGTGATCTCGACTTCGGACAGCCAGTCGTAGACTATAAGATGGTACGCTTTGTACTTCATATCTTTTTCCATCTATTGTTTCAATGCGTTTCGGTCCCATATTAAAATCTAATATTTCCTCTCCAATTTCGTAATGAGCACTTTGATTAAAAACCATAATACATTGCCCGTCTTTAATCCCCTGTCTAAAATCCCGGCCGCTGGCAACCTTTAAATAATAAGTATTCTGGGGTATATCTTTTACTTTATAGATTCACCAGACTTTATATAAAATGCTCTTATACATAAGCCTGTGTTTCTTTCCATAACTTTTACAGCAAAATCTGCTCCCGCCCCAACTGTTATTTCAAGAGATCCTTGGGCACCATAGTCATATCGCCAAGCCATATTATCACACTCGGGCGAGTCTCCAGTATTTAGATTCATCCTAGTATATAAATTCTCGGGCTTCGCTATTACATAGGAGCTTTTTAACCAACCTTCATATTGACCGACAGAAACTTTAAACCAGTCATACGCTATATCAATGACAAGCACCTGACTTAGTTCCTTCGATATATTATTCCTTTTTTTTCATTGTCTTAAAAATAAACAGCAATTTGTCCAGATCTTTAGTTGATTTTGCATTGCCAAACATGTGAATCATTTCATTCCACCCCTCGCCGCTTTTACTATAGATTATGCTTTGAATTGAATAGTCTCCATTACAGTTATAGATGGTCCAGCTTACATCTTGATCAAATATTTCATTTTTCAGATGCTCCGTTTTGCAACTTTTGCTTTTAGCTGGAAATTGGCTAGGATGATTACCGAAATATAGGCCTCCCGAAAAACCAGTATGATTTGTAGTGTCAGCAGGATTAAAATAGTAAACAGAAAAATCTTCTCCATTGGTTTCACCTATAGCATAATCTGTGGGTAAATAAATAGAATACTTACTTTCCCCTAATTGCCTTTCTTCCAATGATTTTATAAAAGTGATGTCTACCGAGTTATGTACAGCTTTATGATCATTATTTTGTCCGCAGCTGGGCAATGTTAATGTCGTTAGTAGTACAATCATTGTCAATTGTATCTTCATATCTTGGTTACATTTTTAATAATGCTTTTATATAATTTTTGTTCTTTCCACTTCAAACACCATTGAACAGGGGCCTTATTGCTTTAATATCAAATCAATACCTGCCTGTAGTACCTCATCTTGATGCTTCCGGATTCCCTCAATTGTGGGATATACAATATTGTCGGGTACAATACCTATCCCCTGTGTTTCGCTTTTATCAGGATAATACACTCCTATACCCGAAAAAGCAGTTGAATAGCCCAGTGGAAGTGGGAGCCAACTGATATTGCCGTCTGCTCCTGCTGTCTGAGAACCAACAACTATAGATCCGGGTATGGTTCGAAATGCCATCACCTGAAATTCAGATGCGCTCTGCGCTCTCTCGTTAACCAAAATAACGACTTTACCAGTAAAAGCTTTCGGATTTGCCGTTCCTGCCTTGACCGGATCAGTGTATTTAAACAGTCCGGGACGAATGCCTTTACTAGTCGAAAATATGACAAACTCTTTTTCTGATGGAAAGATCATATCACGCAATTCATCATGCATGCTCGCCGAAGGATAATTACGATAGTCCAAAATAAGGCCACGTTGTCCTTGCAGGCTATCTTTTAGCCGTTGGGTATCTGAATCCTTAAACACACCGATATCCACTACCAAAATGCTGTCTTTCATTTTCCGAATCGCGGGCCTTGGTTTTGCATCCGTATATTTTATTGACTCGATAGCACGCGTGGGTATATAAAAAACCGATTCCCTACCCTCACGGCGAACCTTCAAACACAACACGGAATCCGCAGTTTTTAACATCCGACTCGGAAGGTCACGCATTAGAGCACTTTCATTGGAAGCAGCGACGTATTGTTTCAATGAATCAATCATACCGGAAACGGGCTTTCCAGCAATCTCAATAATAATATCGCCGACCTGTAACTCTTGCCCAGTTTTGAACTGATCATCTGAAAGCCCTGTGACCACCAGCTGATTCTGAATAAAATTGCTCGTAAATCCTACGCCACGTGGGCCAAATATATCTTTATGATAATAGTCTGAAAGGTAAGAAAATGCGTGGGTATCATTGATTTTCGAAAAAAGCTTGAGATAGGTTCCATCCAGCGATGCTTTGGTTGTCGCTCCGACAAATAGCGGTATGAAATCCGTCAGTACCTGGTCCCATGGCTGTGCTGAAAGCTTTTGGTTGGGGTTAAAATAATGCACGGCATTCCAATATCGGAATAAGCCTAAAAGCCGAAAACCTACATCGGAAAGTGGAACGGTTTTGTAACTGTATTCATAAAACTGGGGGTTGCCAGCACCTTCAAAGTAGTTTATATATCGATTTGGCGCTACTGGTAGCACATGGGACAGTGCTGTAAGTTTTTCTTTGAGCTTGTTGGAATAGGGTAATTTATCTATCCATGCATCATTGGCTGCAGCGGCAATTTTCTCTTCAGCAATGGTAGACGGCTCCACAGTTGGTTGAAAGGGCCCGAAATGCTGAATCCATTCTTGCAAAAGATGTTCGGTAGTAGATTGATCCTTGCTGGCCAGCAGGCTTGGAATGAATTTGAAAAGCTCTGTGTCCATATCCCATTTCCCCGAAGTAACGGCTGGATGAAAATATTTTAAAATCCCCCAAATCTGAGCTGTATGGGCTAACTTAGCAATATTATCAGTCGTTAATGAAATTTCTTTCAACTGTGAATTGAAATTATAAATAGTATCTGCTTTGTTTATGCTCGGGTATTGCAAAGCCTTGGTATAATCTTTACCATCTATTTTAAGGCTAAGATCTGCGAACCAAGCTGTCCCCTTACCAACGATATAGGTCCCAATAGCAATACTCCTTGTTTCTTTTGGTTTTAGCTTGAGCTTAATACCAAAGGTTTCCCAATCATGCGTTCCATTCAATTTCAAGGATTCCATATTCTCGAAGTCAACTTTGGGTTTTAATTGGAGGAATAATCCTGCGAATCCATCTGGGGCTATATTCTCTGTCTTGATTTTTCCTTCAAAAGCAATCTCCTCCCCTTCTAGGTTTTCAGGGATATTCAGCATCAAAACACCTGAATACCCATTGCTATCGCGTACACTACTAATTTTTAACTGTGTTTTATCGGAGTACTTGCTATGTCTTTCAACAGTGAAAGAATAGCCGCGGGAGTCTGCTAAAAACCAAGCTGCCGGTAGCCCATTTCTGATAATCTGCTGATCAACGTTATAGGATTTGATCTGTTGCGCATAAGTAAAAACTGAAAGAAAAACAGCCAAAACAAAGGCCAGCAGAAAAGGTAATATTACTTTCCTCATAATACAGGTTTATTATTGAATACAATATAGGTAATATACTTATGTTGCAATGTTAAATAGTATTAAATTAGAAGTCAAACATCTTGAATTAATATAGCGCTTCGTTTCGGGGTTAAAAATTTCTATTTTGAGGTACTTTTAAACTCCATAAAACCAATTGTGAACTATCATTCAGTGATGGTGATTTAAAATTAGAATCTAAGACAAAAAGACCAAGATGAGGGTTCATATCGTTAGCGACCTGCATAGAGAATTTGGGTACAATGATTTCAACCTGAGTGTAGCAGATATGCTTATACTGGCAGGAGATACTGATCTAGGGGTAAAAGGTGATCAGCTGCTCAAATCACTTTCTTTGGATATACCGATCATCTATGTACTGGGCAATCATGAGTATTATAAAATCGAAATATCATAATGAGCGATAAGATATGTTTAAGCTTCAAAAGATAATCTGCTTACAGCGTGTTCGGGTTTCGGTTATGACGAACCCTTACTTGAGTAGATAAGGTTTTCTTCGGCTGGATGGATCGCTCGCGATGGACGGCTGCCAATTCGCTACTTCGAGGTGTTAATCTAGCTTAGGTAAAGCAGCTTTTTCAGATTTATAAGAATAAGGTAATTTTGACAACATGCACCATACAATGATCAGAAAAGAAATGCCTACCGACAACCCTACCTGTAAAGCAAAAAGATAATTATTCTTGAAGTATTCATGCTCCAAAATCGAATAAAAAATTCCACCGATGATACTTATTCCCAATGCGGAAGCTGTCTGCTGAAATGTAGAAAATATTCCCGAAGCGGCACCTGCATCTTTTTCCTCACGTGGGCAGAAACTCAATGACCGCTATATTTATTTTGTCGAACAGCTACTTTCAAAAGGCCACTCCTGTTCCATCGCAACCCATCATCATGAAATACAACAGGAAATAAAAAAGCTTATAGATACGCTAAAACCAAATAAAGAACTCTACGAGTTTGAAAGTCTTTTCGGAATTCAAACCGATCAATTGGGCCAATTGAAAGATGAAGGCTATCGAACAAAACTCTATTTCGTTTATGGTCGGGAATGGTACCTTTATCTCTGCAACAGATTAGCTGAATATCCATTAAATTTGTTCAGAGCATTGCAGGATATTGTCGAATCAAAATAACAATTATTAATAGAAAGTTCATCAAAACGATGAATTTTCTATTAACACAAAATTTATTCAATTAATTTAATTATTGCACATCTCAAATTTTTCAAATGAAAAATGAGGATCAATTCGAATCGCTCACTTTCCCACAGGACATAAAAAAAGAAATTTAGACGCTGCAGGCAATATCTTTCCAAACAGCACAAAAAACAAAGTGACCGGAACAAAAAAGCAACAAAAATCCCCATGATCTGGGGATATTCCCGCTAAGGTTGACCACCGCCACCAGCAGCCCCATAAATCTGACCGTTTGCATAACTAGCGTCGGCAGCTGCCAGCTGCACATAGATTGATGCTAGCTCCGCTGGCTGCCCGGGTCTACCCAATGGCGTATCGCCTCCGAAGTTAACGAGCTTCTCTTGGGTCGCTCCACCACTCACCTGTAGCGCTGTCCAAATTGGGCCTGGCGCGACACCGTTGACCCGGATGCCTCGCGGACCCAACTGTTTGGCCAGAGAACGTATATAATTGGTTGTTGCCGCTTTTGTCTGCGCATAGTCGTAGAGATCCGCTGAAGGATCTGCCGCTTGAACAGATGTGGTCCCAATAATAACGGCGCCGGCCTTTAAATGAGGAAGAGCCGCTTTGATTAACCAAAAAGGCGCATAAATATTCGTTTTCATCGTTGCGTCAAATTCTTCGGTTGTAATATCGGCTATCGAAGCTTTTGTTTGCTGCCTTGCGGCATTATTTATGAGAATATCCAGTCCACCAAGATGCTGAACAGCATCTTCAATAAGTTTCCCACAAAACTCCTCTTTTCGAAGATCGCCCGGAATCGCCACGGCCTTGCGACCAGTTTCTTTGATCAGCGCAATGACTTCTTGTGCATCTGCTTCCTCCTCGGGGAGGTAGTTAATTGCTACATCGGCCCCTTCCCGCGCGTATGCAATGGCAGCTGCACGTCCCATACCTGAGTCTCCACCCGTAATTAAGGCTTTTCGCCCGTTTAGCCTTCCTGATCCTTTGTAGGATTTTTCGCCGTGATCTGGCCGCGGATCCATTTTACTACAGAGCCCGGGCCAGGGCTGTGACTGCTTTTTGAAAGGAGGTTTAGGATATTTATTTATGGGATCATCTTCCTTATAAGCTATCTGCGGAGTGGCTGCATTACTCCAATTGCCGGTAAGGCTAAATGCAAAAATTCCGGTCCCTAACGCGCCAATTGCCCGGCGCCGATTGATCTTTTTAAAATTTTCCATAATTTCATCGTTTTTTAAAAAAATAGGCTCAACTTGGTTGAGCCCAGCTATCGAATGCTAATTTTCTTTTTTAATGTCAGAGCTAATCGTGTCCCTCCGTTTTTACAATTTTATTATAGATGCCCAATAGTAAAAATGGCGCCGCCCATTGCCCAACAAACAAGGCGGTTTTATCGTGCTCCATACATTTTAAAGCGGCCGATATGCCCATAGAAAGTATTGCTGCGCCTAAAAATAGCGTGGAAGGAACTTTAGACGTTTGGTTTTCAATTTTTTCGGTGATTTCACCTTCATTTCCTGTCGTTAATGCCATAATATTCGTATTTAGTGATTATTTAAAAATTTCTAACTCTTTTTGTTTTATTCTTATTCGTCTTTGAGTTTAGATTTGTATCGGCAAGTGCTGTCAAATCTTCATCACATTGCTCGTTAAATAAACAGAGGGAAAAGTTTATTCGTTCATCCGACAGTTCCGAAATCGCCAAAACACGCATATATACAGTATAAAAAGTAAAAACACGTTCAGGATGCGATGAAACTGAATTGCATAAAGTGCATACTTTTAGGCAACTAAAACAAATAGCTAATTTAGACGTTGTTAATAGATGAGCTTTTATCCAATGATCGTGCTCTCAACAGTTTTTTCTTTTAAGCCCTTGCTATATGAATGGAATAATCTTTCATGGAAACTTCGCCAATCTAGGTTGCCGCGCCGAATTTCTGTTTGAACCCGAAGTGACCGAAGTGCCCACCCAGGCAATCGCAGTTTTTGGTACGGGAGAAAAAGCCTATGCAGAGATCATAAGGGATAGCACCTCTGGACTTAGAGTTCACATTGGCGAATACCATTGTAATAAAGGAAGCAAGATTTTGGACAGCTCTTGGCAATTGCTTTATAATGCTAAGATAGATACATGGCAGATTATTAAAAATCTAGTCTCTATTTTTTGAAAACAAGATCTTATAAATAAATCGTACGTTCAATAATCTAAACTAGGCGGTTAAATAAAAATTACGGAGCCAAGGACATCCTCTCAAAGACTTTACAATTTATATAATATTATTAAATCCAGTCGATTGCCAAAATGAATAAAGGCTAAAATACGTCTATTATATGCATACTATTCAATGGTGAATAGCTTTTGAGTATGCTATAAGCTATTTAATAAACACTCCGGTAAGCAACATACTTTCGTTAAAATTCAGGGTTACTGTATAAGGTGGTGTTTTGATTTCAATATTATCAGTATATGGTTATCTTGCAATTCAATTGCAAGCATCCACAAAGTTTTACTGAAATCTGATAATGTTTCTCTTTTTTAAAAGCACTAAGAATTTCTTTTAACTTTTCTCTATTACAGTCTGCCTTTTTTATTATTGACCAAAACCATTCCAATGTTTGAATATGATACATATCTATTGTTCTTTATAGTTTGATACTTGCCGAATGCCTGTCTTAATATACTTGAAGCTCTTTGCTATTCTTTGGGCGATACAGATACAACTGAATGTATGTTGTAGTACCAACTCCTTTATCTTTTCGCTTAAAGCCTCCCCACAATGCTGATTTTTCATTGTTAATTTTCTCTAAACACACCAGTTTTCCGTTAGCATAAAAAGTCATTTTGTATTTTTCAATGGGTTTCAGATCAAAAAACTCCAAATCCTCATCTGTTCGGAATTGATATTCTTTGTCCCAGTTGTTTTTTATTTTTTCGGGAGAAAGATACATTTGCTGTGCAACTCTCTTTTCTTTTTCATAAACAGCATTCGCCAAATCGTCTTTCGTACCTTTCATATAAATACCTCTTATCTCATTGTATTTTGCAGCAACTTCCTTTTCTAATGCTTGTAACTGGTCTTTATTCTTTGTAAAAAGGACTTCGGCATTATCTAATGTGTTTATTTTGTAGGGAACTTCGGCGTCAAAAGTAAAACTGTCTTCAAAAAAATTCTTTCCGTCAAATGCTGAAACTTCTTTACCTTCCACTAATTTTTGTGGAGTGATGTAAGTAATTACTTCTTCTTCATCACCCCAACTGCCATCTGTAGCTATGAAGGATTTTTCGATTTTGATTTGAACCCCAGAGTTTCTCATCAATGATGAATGCATTGAATTTGCATTTTGATTAAATCCGGGAGAGAGACGAATGGTGATTTTTTGCGGGCCTTTTTGTGTGATGTCCCAATTCAAAGGGAAGTATGAGCCTGATAAACTTCCTCCTGAATTATCTTTGTATTTGATAACGGGAACATCGTTGATAAGAATTTCGAACGAGCAGTTACTCGTGTATATATTTGCGCCATAATGCGGTTCTTTATCAAAGTGCTTTATTTCGGTTCCTATAGCATAGATATCTTTTGCCGATTTTGTGCTTTTATTCTGTCCATGACAGCTAACAGATAGAAGTATTAGATTTATAAATAAAAATATTCCCTTAAATTTCATCATACTTGTAATTTATTTTATTTGGCTGCAAAATCAGTGAGCCAATTATCGTCATTGAACTGTACTTCTTTGCAATATACTCATCATTATCTTGCTTATCCTATTTGTTTTTCATGGATAGATTTTTGAATAAATTTAAAGTTTTACTGCTTAGGTGATTCCTATAATTACAATTCGCTGGATGCGCTTTATTATTCGTTGCGGTCGGCCTGTTTTTTGCTAGGGAGCAAAGCAATTTAAAAATTGGGAAAAAATAAGTTTTAACGTTTTTTTGATTTCTTGCCGAACTTGCGGTTATACCAAATAATAAAACCTGTTACAGGCCACGAAGCTCCAATAGCTGGTAGAGCGACCGCCAAAGAAATCGACATAGCTCTCCCCTATATCGCTAAAGATATTGGTGCCGACAACAACATTGGCTGCTATTGGATCATTACAGCGTGAAATGTCCCTCCCTTCGATGGAATTGTTCGTGGTTACTATCATGGTACGCTACTTTTCAATCGGGCAAGGTTAATACCCAACCTTAATATACATTATTTATTCTGAATTAATATGTTTACAGCTATTAACTTTCAAGATTATTTCAAACTGTAAGGCTAACGTATGGGTTTGAAAGTAGGACTGGTTACGGGAAACCGTAGCTGATTTATCCGGCAGTTTTAATAAGACAAAAGTGAATATTTAAACAAAAAAAAAGCCCCCCTCATTAACCGCGAAGGGAGGCAATGTTAGCTAAATGCTCACTTTGTTAACCAATTTAATCGGCTTGGGGCATTGCCACTCTCCCTGAGATTTCCTGAAAACATAAAAAGCAAGACCATTGTTATTGTAAAGATGATAATCTTTCATGCCCATGCTTTTATCATGCACGGTAATTTGAGCGTACATTACCCGATTTCGGCAAAAGATTTCTAACGGTTTCATTCTACAATATTACTAATAAAGTTAGCATATATTATATACAGTAAAGATATTTATGATTTTCGATTTTTTATATGCAATTAGATGGATGAGGCCTCTCATAAAATAAAAAATTGCCTAACGTTATTTTCTATAGGTGAGATTGCGGAAAGAATTGGCTAAACTTTTGGTATATTAGTTTCGCCAAAACAGTTGTTAGTGGCAAAGATAGTGACACAGACTATAAATGACACCAGAGAACTTAAAAACAGACTTTGACGAAATATTTAAAGCTGCTCTTTGGCAGCTACCAGTCACTTACTAACCTGAAAACACAAATAAATACTGGTGCTAACACGGGTTTTGCGTCAGGGCGGTTGACGTGCCAGATTGAAGCTTTGTACTCCGAAACCCGCCCGAGCGCAAAGCCCGAAACCATTATCTGCAATTTTAAAGACAGAATATATACAAAAGAAAAAAATGAATAGTCTCCTTCTATTGACAGTTTTACTTTTATTATTCGTTACAAGTTGTAAAACTCCGTCCGACAAGACTGACTTATTACGAAATAAAATTGAGCAAATATTATCCGACAAAAACGCAGTAGTTGGAGTTTCAATAATTGGTAACAACGGAAAAGACACACTTTCGTTGAACGGAGACAAACGATTTCCCATGCAAAGCGTATTTAAGTTCCACATAGCATTAGCTGTATTATCGGAAATTGACAAAGGAAATCTTTCCTTAGGGCAAAAAATTGAGATTAGCAAAGATGAACTTTTACCGGAAGATTTTTGGAGCCCTCTTAGAGATGAAAATCCTAACGGTGGAACCTTTACTATTGAAAGACTAATTCAATATTCTGTCTCTCATAGCGATAATACTGCTTGTGACGTATTAATACGTCTAATCGGAACACCTAAAACGGTTGAAGAATACATTAAGAAAAGTGGCATAAATGATATACAAATCACTTTTAACGAAGAACAGATGCAGGCTAAGTGGGACAATATGTTTCAGAATTGGACGACACCAAAAGCTGCGAGCCAAACGCTTAAATTATCTTATGAGAATAAAAGCCATTTACTTTCAAAAAGTAGTTATGATTTTTTTTGGAACACAAATAAAGAGACAACAACTGGTAAAAACCGTATAAGGGGACAATTGCCAGAAGGAACAATTGTTGCTCACAAGACAGGTTGGTCTGGGACAAACAAAGAAACAGGAATTACTGCTGCAGTTAACAATATTGGTATCGTTTTTTTACCTAATGGAGAATACTTTATCCTGAGTGTATTTGTAAGCGAATCAAAAGAAGATTTTGATACTAACGAAAAAATTATCGCAGACATTGCAAAAGCAACTTATGACTTTTATACAACTGAAAAGGGTGTGTAACTCAGACCGCATGGGAGTGAAGTTGCTGCATTAGACTGGACATTAAGTTAAGAGAATTTAATAACATAACAGACTTATGTCAAGAGAAAGAAAAGTTATACCGGGCTACAACAGGTCAGAATTATTTTATCGGATCAGGGGTCACTGCATATCGCGTGTTGGGCCATACTGGTTAATTGCTGTGAGATGTTCATTTTTTTATATAATAGGTTAACTGCCGAAGTGAGAGTCCTTGGCAGTTAACCTGTATACCACATTTCAATTAAGGTAGTAAAACTTGGTCAATAACATGCACCACGCCATTTGTAGCAAGCATATTTAGACCTGTAATTGTTGACTCACTAGTGTTGCTCTTACCTTTCAGCATAGCCTTTCCAGACAACTTCACTGTAATCTTCTCCCCATTGAGTGTGCTAAGCATTTGTCCATCTGAAAGATCCGAAGAAAATGCCCTGTTTGAAAGAACATGGTAGGTCAAAATCTTTGTCAGCACCGACGGATCAGCCTGATTAATGGAGGCTATTGTGGTAAAACCTGCATTGATAAAAGCTTGATTTGTAGGAGCAAAAACAGTATACGAACCTGACCCACTTAACAATTGAGCAACATTTGTAGTGCCTTGACTAGCCCTTAATACTGCGGCAACAAGAAACGATAAATTACTATTAGATGTAGCGAACTCTACAATATTTTTTGTTGGTGGCATAAGCACATGTGAAATACCATGAATTACACCATTTGTAGCCATCATATCTGCTGAGTTTACTGCCCAACCGTTTAAAAATACACCATTGGCATTTTTAGTGACATAAACATTGGCTCCGTTTGCTGTTTTCACTTCTGCATTAGGACCGGCAGGCACATTAGATGCGACTATTTTCGATGTTAGCGTATGGTATAATAAAACGGACTTCAAAGTTTCCGCAGACATATTGTTGATATCTGCCATCGTGATACCCGAGCTTTCGAACGCTTCATTGTTTGGTGCAAACACAGTAAAAGGACCTGTAGAGGACAAGGTTTCGCTTAAACCGGCTTTCGTGACAGCAGTTGCTAATATGGAATAATCCTTATTCATGGATACCATTGCAGAGATGTTTCCGGAAGTCTCCATCTGCTTATCGTCGTCTTTACTACACGACACTGTCATAATTGAGCATACCATTAAGGCTGCTGCCATACCTGATAGTTGTTTGATTTTTCTGTTGAGTTTCATAATAATATAAATCTTAATCTTTTGATTTTAGAAACAACCAACCGGATAAAATAGTTCATTTTTAAACCATTTTATTTTTATATATCCGAAAAAACAATTTTTACCCCCCTTAAAAGATGCAGATTAGTATAAAATTACTCTAATAAAAATAATAAAAAGGTTGAGAAGAGCTAAATATTATACGGATATATTCCAGAATGCTTTTGCAGTGGATATGGCTATGGGTGGTAGTACCAATACTGTTGTTCATATGCTTGCTATAGCTCACGAAGCAGATGTAGATTTTCAGCTTAGGGAAATTAATTCAATATCAGATCAAGTAGCGCACATCGCAAAAATATCGCCAAGTTTAAGCACCGTTCACATGGAAGACGTCCTCGCGCCGGAGGCGTAAATGCGGTAATGAACGAAATGACCAAGCGCAGCGACCATATCCTTCTGGATAATATGACGGTCGGGGGCGAAATGTTATTCAAAAAGATTGCAAATGCAGCGATCAAAGACTCAACAATCATACATACAATAAACAATCCATACAGTCCTGTTGGAGGATTGGCGATTCTATTTGGAAATCTTGCAGAGCAGGGAGCTGTGGTAAAATCCGCAGGAATCACGGGCGACAAGAAGTTTAGGGGGACTGTGGTTTGCTATGATAGTCAAGGAGATGCCATAGTAGGCAATCTTGCCGGTGAAATCAAAGCTGGCGATGTTTTGGTAATACGTTACGAAGGTCCCAAAGGTGGCCCGGGGATGCAGGGGGCAACTTAAAACCAAATACAATACTAAGATTAACTTTCATAAACAAATCTTCGTATGTAGTTTTCCACGTCGGTAAGATCAAAAGGTTTAGCTAAAAAACCGTCTGCCCCGCACTCCTCTGAAATTCTCCTTCCGTCAATATGGCCTGAAATCATGATCACGGGCAGTTTATCATGTTTAGATGAGCTCCTGAGATTACCCAATACAAGATCTCCGTTGCGTGGCGACATATGAATATCCAAAAACAGTATATCGGCATCTATACTATCCAACACTTCTGCCAGTACTAAGCTGTCCGCTACGGTTATAACAATCGTATATTGATCTTCCAGCGCCATAGAAAATGCATTCAATATTTCTTTGTCATCATCACATATCACAATTTTCTTTTTCATGTTGTTTGTTTTTTAGTACTGCGGGTAAAATGCCCATTGTTAAACATCATTTATAAAAAATGGATCTTACAGACTGTAAGATCCATTCATTTTTGTCTTCCTATTAGAGATACGCAGAAATTGTGCATCGACTCTACCTTTTTAAATTATTATTTTGCCCGTATAATAAGGAGGTTTAAACTTTTGCCCCACAAGGACATTGGACTTTTTTTATCGGATAGGAATTGTTTCGTCATCGTTATATTTTCGGGATTTTTCAATTGCCTCATTTAATGGTGTTGCCCTATTGAAATATTTATCGCTATTAAAGTATTTATAGTGGAACATTCATTGAAGAGCTTTGGTTCTACAGGTGAGAATATTTACCATATTTCGCGTGTATACTCATTCGAAAACGTATAAACACTTATTGCAACGTAAATACGACAAGTCGCTTCGCAAATATGAAATAATCCCAATTAAGATGGTCATTTATCTTAGGTAAAACAATATATGAAAAATTGTCAAAATATTGTTTATATATAAAAGATTTAATTGCATAAGATTCGAAAACATAACACCAGATATTGAAGTATTTGGATCCCAATAGAATAGCTATTTTGATATTTAACCAAGATATTATTTTCAGAGAAATCCTGTATCATACCCCGATCTAGATCATTAGAAAAAAATAAAAAGATAAAACTGCTATATTCCAGTTTATTATACTTACATTTGAGATATAATCAGGCTCCGCCTTTGCTCTTCTGAATCGTTAAGCATTTCTCTTTCCCTCAGTTTTGGCATTTTCAGAAGCTCATTTTGTTATCAAAACAATAGGTGCAGTATCGTTAAACGTGATTCCATCAATCCTCTTTAATATACAAATCATCATTCTTGCGAACAAATAGATTACTATCGTACTGGCCAAAATGCCATTACCATGGATATAACGAAAATACATTAAATAAAATAAAATATAATACAATGCAAGAAGGAACAGTAAAATTCTTTAATCAAAACAAAGGTTTCGGTTTTATTACACCAGCAAATGGTGGTGACGATATTTTCGTACACGTAACGGGTTTGGTAAGTGATGTCCGCGAAAACGACAGCGTAACATTCGATCTAGAGAACGGAAAAAAAGGCATTAATGCAACTAACGTACGTAAGGCATAATTAAGTAGAATAGTCCATTTTGGAAGATGACTGGTTTATTTTCCAAAGAGCATAACAGGAAACTGTTATGCTTTTTTTGTGCGATGAAACTTGACAATTGTACATCATAGAATACGATATACTATACCGATATTTGCTCAAAGAAAAAAGCGAGCAAAAGCCTGGTCTAAATAATCCAGCCTTTATACCCGCTCCAAATTAATCTGCCATTGTGCAAGTGCAAGCAATAAGCTATTATATTAATCGCCTATTTTCTTTTTTTACGGAAGACATTGTCTGTTAAATCTTTAGAGACCGTATCTTTTTCTTTTTGATAGGAAGACTGGGTTTTCTCTTTAGTACTTTTTTCCTTTTTAGCGTCTTTACTCATGATATATTGATTTTATAGTGTGTAAGGATCTCATCCTCTTCAATTTTTATATTTGATCGGGAAAAGTAATGTTGAGCCAAAACGTATTCTCTCAATAAAAGTACGCTAGCTGCTAGTTGTTGAATTAAAAATTTCCGGATGATATATCTTGGAGAATTTAAAGATAAAACATATGAATTTATCATATTGGATCTACAGAGTTGGGTTATATGAAATAGTAGATCACTTTAATAAATATACCAATAATATTTGACAATAAGGCGTTAATTGTTCAAAATAAATTAATTCGCTCTTTCCCCCTTGTAATCCTCCATTTTAAGTCTTGCCATTAAATAACTTATGGTGGATTCTGCACCTTGATTGATATTGACCTCATGCTCTTCCAACCCATCAAAGCACCCCCCTGTAACTGGATTATAAACAATTTGACAAAGATGATTCCGTCCTAAAAACCATTCAAAGGCTATTCGAATCGTTTTCTTATACTGCTCATCTTTTGTGAACTTATAAAATCTATCAAGTGCAATAATGGTGTAAGCTACATCAATGGGCTGCTCGCCTCCCCGGGGCTCAGATATCGGCTGGCCGCGCTGGGCCCAGCCTTTGTTGGAAACCACATGAATCTCATTGTCTACGATAATCCTGTTCAACAAGAAATCAAAAGATTGATAAGCGATATCTTTATATGTACTATTCCCAGTAGCCTCATAGGCGATCAACATGGCTTCTGGGATAACACTGTTGCCATAAGTCAGGTAAGATTCAAACCATTGCCATTCTGCAGTGCTCTCCTGCTCAAACATGGCCGCCAAACGATCCGCCAGGACTTCTATAATAGCCTTATAATTTTTGCTCTTCATAAAACTCAGGCCCTTAATGGTAAAGGCCATCGATCGTGTCGAATAATAAACCATCGCATGTCTTGACGCCCGCTCTAAAAGCTCTAAAGCAAGTTTTACTATTCTTTCAGGCAAAAGATCAGCCAGGCCAATCACTTCGCCAAGGGCCCAGACTGCCCGTCCGTTGGCATCCTCAAGATTTTCCTGTCCATTTTGCACCGTAAAATTACCGTGCCCATCTACGTAATTCAAAAACGTGCCATCTCTTTGCATACAATAAGCAATGAAATCCAGGTATTTCTGAATCAGAGCAATATCTTCATAAGATTCATATGATTTATAATGATGTAACATGACTATTAGCGCTCTTGCATTGTCATCCAGCGCATAACCACTTGCTAGGTCCGGAGATGAGATATCCGCAAATTGAACAAACCCGCGCTTCTCGGACATTCGGAAAATATGATCCAGGTTGACTGGTGGAATTGAGTAGATCATATCCCTATTTTGATCTATAAGAAGCTCAAAAAGGCAAACATGGGCAATAGCAACATTCTGCCAGGAGCTCTTGACCATCTTTTGAAGGTTCACATGATGGATCCTGCTTATTTTAAGTTCATCATTCAGAATCTGATTGACGGCAGCCGCAAGCTGATCAGAGTCTTCAAAGTCGATTATGGTACCCATATCTTCTTTTAAAACCTCCTTTACATGGGGAATTGGTGTTGACACAATAGGGCACCCAGAGCTAAGCGCATAAGAAAATGTGCCGCTAACCGCTTGTAGAGGGTCTTTTGATGTAAAAAGATACACGTCGGTGATCGATAGATAAGCCAGCAACTCTTCCGTCGAAAGAAATTCGTTAACAAATCGGACATGATCTGAAATGTCATATTGATTAACTATCGCCTCAAGTTGGTTTCTATAGGCCTCTCCATTACTCCGCAGAAGATTAGGGTGTGTCATCCCTAGGATAAGGAACTTTACATTTGGGTGTTGTTCAATGATAGCAGGCAGTGCATATAGTGTGGTTTCTATACTCTTGCTAGGACCAAGTAAACCAAATGTACTGAGGATTTTATTGCCCAGAAGACTGTATTTCTCAAGAATGGCGTTTTTATCTACTGCTGGAGCTAAATGTGTACCATGTTCTATTACCGTTATTTTATTAGGAAGAATTTTGTAAATATCCGTCAGGATATTTGCGGATCCCTGTGTCATAACGATTATCTGGGAACAATGATATGCTATTCGATATACATGATCAAGCAGCGTACGATCTGGTGCCGGCAACACTGTGTGGAAAGTCACAACAATTGCAATTTGTGCTTTATTAAGATTCGAAAGGAAAGATATGAACTCAGCTTCTTGACCTAGGAAAAGGCCGAACTCATGTTCGATACAGATTAATTTGATACCCTGATCAAATAAAATGTTTGTAAGAATACTGTCGAAAGAAAGCGGATCGGCTATATCCAATTTGCCCAATGGGCAATCATATTGTGATGTATGATCATCTATTATCGGTATAGGAATTAGCCGGAACGACTCTTCGAATTTACTTGAGATAGCCTTCATCAGATCTGTAGTATAAGTCGCAATACCGCAGGCGCGTGGAGGATAGGTGGATAGGAACGCTATTCCTCTTTTGGTTGCTGAAATCATTGTTGGATTTTTAAGTGGAGTCCTTGCATACGATCTGCTTGTATTCGACAAGGTACTGCACGTAGGGAGGTTTATAAATATACGAAAATAAACTGAAAGAACACAATCTGGTGGACCGTAGCGGCTGCATTCATTTATAGCATGATCGTTATGGGCACCCACGGAACGATATGGCATCATCGATTTGCCACACACGGAGCATTCAAATTTCGGAATGGATTTTGGCGTTTTTTCACACAAAATCTCACGATCAACGTCATACCAGAAGAAATATATGTGATCTCACATCACGTACATCATGCAAAATCAGATCAACCCGGTGATCCTTATAACGCACAAGATGGATTTTTATACTGTTTCCTGGCCAATGCAAACCACCAACCTATTGCGGAAGACCTTACCGAAAATTCCTATAACCGTGTCAAACTCCTCATGCGCCATACAGGTGAACAATGATCTTAATTATTGACAGGTAAGGCATATTAACTCGTAATTATTTATTATGTTTTCTTCGCTATATTTTTTTAAAACTTCTTATTCACTCCTTGGATCGGGTTTTAAGGGCATCTTAGCACAGCGGATCACTTCAATAGATGGGCATCCATATTCGACGACAACCTTTCCTTCCACTAGATAGATACCGGCACCCCGCAATGGATACTTTGCCAGACTCTGCGGGAAATGCACTGTATCGAAGAAATAGCCATCCGCATCAAGGAAGGTTCCAAATTTCATCAGGTCTCCCCGCTTGGTCTTGACGAATTTCTCACAGACAAAATCACCCACGACACGTAAGATTTTACCTTCATGTAGCCCAAGTTCTTTCGACGGTATATCACCACGATAATCACTTTTGGTCAGATCAAATAATGTACCTGTCACACAGAACCCTATGAGTTCCATCTCATCATAATAGTCCTCCAAAATATCCTCCTCCAGTGGCGGAAGGATCGGCTTACGGCTCTCGGTCTCAAAAAGGGCCATACTGGTCACTGCGGGTTTGTGTTTGCTCATCAACAGATGGGCTTCCCACAGCAGCTGTTTTTTGCCTATACCTATAAACCGCAGCGCACCGACCCGAATAAGCAGGATTACCTGTTCGAGCCCGGCCTGTGTTCTTTTAACAAAGTCTTCCAGACTACGATATTGACCGGCATATTCCCTCTGCTCAATGATCCGGTTTGCTAGTTTTCCTTCCAGATTGAGAATACAGTCAAATCCGAGATAGATATCTTTTCCCTTAATGGAGGTATTGAAGACGGACTGGTTGACGCATGGCAGACAAATATTCCCGCCTGCAATACGTGCTTCGTTTACATAAACCTTGCGGTTATAAAAACCACCATAATTGTTGAGCACCGCAACCATAAACTCCAGGGGATAATAGGTCTTCAGAAAAAGACTCTGATAACTCTCTACCGCAAAGGATGCTGAGTGTGCTTTGTTAAAGGAATAGCCAGCAAAACTTTCCATCTGGCGCCAGATCTCGCGGCTCACCTTTTCGTCATATCCTTTTGCCTTACAGTTTGAAAAGAATTTGTCTTCGATCTCAATCAGATGGTCCTTGCTCCGATATTTGCCCGACATCATGCGGCGCAATACATCTGCATCGGCCATATCAAGTCCACCGTAGGCATTGGCAATCTTCATCACGTCTTCCTGATAGACCATCACGCCATAAGTTTCCTCCAGCTGTTCTTTAAAAACAGGGTGCGGATAGACCACTGTGGAGGGATCATGATGGCGACGGATGTATTCGCCCATCATTCCGGAACTTGCAACACCTGGCCGGATAATAGAAGACGCCGCTACTAAAGTGAGGTAATCATCACAGCGCAATTTGGTGAGCAGCTGTCGCATGGCGGGACTTTCAATATAGAAACATCCAATGGTATTGGCCGATTTAAGCTGCGCGGCAATAAGCGGATCCTGAAAAAAACGTTTTGGATTGTCTGTATCGATGACTACCCCGAGATTTTCGCGTACAATGCTGCGGCAATCTTTGATATGCCCGATACCGCGCTGCGACAGGATATCGAATTTTTCAAAACCGATATCTTCGGCCACATACATATCAAACTGCATGGTCGGCAGTCCTTTGGGTGGATTGTCCATCGCTGAATAACTGGTAAGCGGTTCCTCAGAAATAAGCACGCCACTGGCATGGATTGTTCGCTGGTTCGGGAAGTCGGCCATCCGGTTGTAAACGCTCAGGATCGTATTGGTCACCTCGTTTTTATTGAGCAGATGTTCAGGTTCATGAACCAGCCTATCAATTTCCGCCTTGGGCAGACCGTAGACCTTTCCAAGCTCGCGCAGGATGCTCCTTGATCGGAAAGTGCTCATTGCTCCCATCAATGCCGTGTGACCGGTCTGATAGCGGTTGAAGATATAGTCGTACATCTCATCCCGTTCGTTCCAGCTAAAATCAACATCAAAATCCGGCGGACTCTTCCTTTTGGGATTAAGGAAACGCTCAAAGGGAAGATTTAACGAAATGGGATCAACATCCGTGATACCAAGACAATACGCTACTGCAGAATTTGCGCCGGATCCTCTGCCCACATAATAAAAATTACGGCCACGTGCATATCGGCAGATATCGTCGGTAATCAGGAAATAACTGGAGAAACGCAGATTTTCGATAATCTCTAGTTCCCGCTGGATCCGTTCTGTGGCGATCCGGTCATTCTTGCCATAGCGCCTGGTAAAACCATCCATGCAGTACTTATACAGCAGCTGTTTATCGTTATAACGGTTGCCTGTAAAAGTTGCTTTATTCTTAACGCCTGTAAAATCAAAGCCAAAGGAACATTGCCCCAGCATACGGTTGGTATTGGCAAGCAGCTGCGGCAGTTCCGAAAATAGCCGCATCAGTTTTGCCTTGGGAACAAATACCTCATCGTTGGCGGCAACCTGCTGGCTTTCGAGCTGCGAAATCAGCAGATTGTTGTCAATGGCCCTTAACTGCCGGTGCAGGGTGTAGTCGGATTTACGAAAGCTGACAGGTGCAAGGATCACACAACGGTCAAGGATACGCCGTTCCATCAACTGGGCTTTGGTACGTTCGCCCGGTCTTATTCCGATATATTCGAAATCACGCAGTACAAAGCCATCTATTTTATGGAAAGGATAGATCACAAAGACCTGATCAAAACCGGGCGCACGCTCTGGTACCGCACGGTTTTCCATATTGAGCCGGGTGCGGTATTCGTTGATCTCACGGAAACCTTGTTCGTTCTTGGCAATGGCAACAAAGCAAAGCTGATCGCCGTTGCGAAACTCCATTCCAGCCAGCAGGTTGAGTCCGGCCGCTCGCCCCAATTTGATAAAGTCCAGCGATCCCGAACTGTTATTGATATCGGTCAGCACAGCAGTATCATAGCCTCCCGCCAGCATTCCAGAAATGAGATCCTGTAGACTGAGGGTGCCATATCGAAGGCTAAAGTAGCTATGTAGATTTAAAAGCATCTCCCCCTCCTTTCTCCGGCAGCGGTGCGCAGATCCCTTTCATCAAAAATTCAGACCCATATCGCTTTCTGATCTTATCCATGGCCTGCATCAGGTTGACCTCCTCTGCGCTATCATCAAAAAGGTCGGTCTGATAGGAGCCGTAGATCAGTCCAGAAAACTTGATTCCGATAAGGCGAATAAGCATCCGCCGGCTATAAAGCTTTTTAAAAAGGGAAAGCACAACATCTGTGAGTTTCCGGTCCGAGTTAGTATAGGAAACGGACAACTGCTGGGTATGGGTATCGAAATTACTGTATCGGATCTTGAGCGTAACACAGCTGGTCAGTTTCTGGTCTTTTCTCAGATCAAAGGCCAGTGTATCGACCATACCGATCAAAGTCCGGCGCAGTATATCCATATCTATTGTGTCCTGTTGAAAGGTGTTTTCCTTGGACATGGATTTCTGTTCACGGAAAGGTACGACGAGAGAATCGTCAAGTCCATTTGCTTTGCGCCAGATATTGATACCATTCTCACCAAGCACTTTCTGCATGGTAAATACTTCCATCTGCTGTAAAGTACCGATTCTGGAGATACCCATGTTGCGGAGTAGTGTAAAGGACTTCTCTCCGACCATCGGTATTTTTCGGATGGACAATGGCGCCAGAAATCCTTTTTCTGTTCCGCTGTTGACATGCTTTTCGCCACAGGGTTTGGCCTGTCCGGTCGCGATCTTGGAAACTGTTTTGTTGACCGAAAGTCCAAAACTGATGGGAAGTCCCGTTTCTTTGATAATCCGTTGCCGCAGTTCCTGGGTCCATTTCCAGCAACCAAAAAAACGGTCCATTCCCGTAACGTCGAGATAGTGCTCGTCAATACTTGCTTTTTCGACAATGGGGGTATCCTCCTCGATTATCTGGGTTACAATTCCCGAATAATGGCTGTATAGGTCATGATCTCCCCGCACAACGATGGCCTCAGGGCACATCCGTAAGGCCAGTCGCATGGGCATGGCAGAATGCACACCATACTTACGGGCTTCATAAGAACAGCTTGCTATTACCCCACGGTCACTACTTCCCCCAATGAGCACAGGCATGCCCATGAGCTTGCTGTTCTGCAGTCGCTCTACAGATACAAAAAATGTATCAAGATCACAATGTACTATACTCCTTTCCATGTCTTTCAATTGTATAAAAAGCCGTCCGCCGGCTTCTATTAATCTGGTAGTTGCTCAGCTCAAAATTACTAATATTATTAGCAAACAATCAAGGAGGCATAATGGTTTAATTTTTATTACATTCATTGTCAGCGATATAATTTATAGCTGGGGCTTTGCTCAAACAAGTGGGGGTACTCATTATTTATCCCTCCAACAACCTACACCTTCTGCATTGTCTTCTCATAGCTGGTAGAGCGTCCGCCAAAGAAATATCCATAGCTCGCTCCGATATCGCTAAAGATATTGGTGTCCAAAACCCGAAACTATTGGAAACACCTCAAAGCCAGGCTTAAAAAGGAAAATAATGAACTGGTTAGTGCCACTACCCAACTGAAACTTCTTGATGCTGACGTGAAAAGGTATATTTCGGACATGCTGGAATTGTACGGTGGAGAAATTCAAAACACACCTAACGAATTATGTTGGAGCGTATAGCGGAATTGATGAAGAATAAAGCTGATTTTGCATTTGAAACAACGCTCTTCACTCGAAGCTATAAAAATTTAGTAATCGATGCTCAAAAAAAGGGCTATTCAGTCACTATCCTATATTTTTGGCTCGACTCACCTTCACTAGCCATACAACGTGTAAAGAAGAGAGTAGAAAACGGGGGACACAATATTCCATCTGATGTGATAGAAAGACAATAACATTCTAGTTTAGAAACCTGTTTAACATTTATATTCCGATATGTGATCGATGGTTGGTTTTGATAACATGAATCTAATACCCGAAATAATTGCTCATGGTGATAAATTTGGAGAATTCGTTTCAAATAGCAAAATTTGGTCATCACTAAAATCGAAATACCATAATGAACGATAAGGTAAATATTGAAAATATCAGTCTTGCTGAACAAATTCGTTTAGGAGTGCAAAAGGCTTTACGAAAATTGGCAGAAGAAAGTGCTGCAAAGGGTGAGAGTTTGGTGGTAAAAATTGATGGTAAAATTCAAGAAGTACCTGCAAAGGAACTACTTATGAATTTACCAAAATAGTTACTTTACAGGCTCTTATTACATTTCTTAAATGTTGGGTAAATTCTACCCCCGCCCCCAGTTTGTTCTTGATGATTTTTCTTGTCCGGTTATAATTCTGACCTATTTTACAAGTTGCTAATTTAAGACTAGGTCTTGACTACTTCAATAATTTATTCAGCACCGAAAAATTTCTTCCACCACGTCTGCCCCGCTTTCGGCGAACTGTTGTTAGGTACTGTAATTTTTTCCTTTTTCATTATTTCTGTAACGTCCTTAATTAAACCCTCCACCATTGGAGAAAAGCTGCTGTACTTTTTATGTTGAACTTTTATAATATGATATGAATTTTTAGAGATCTCATCTGATGAGTTGTTTGTTCTAATAATTATTCTGCAAAGTTGTTCAATACAATCCCGTACAATATTGCTGTTATCTGTTCTTTTTATTATGTTCTCAAGGATTTTAAGAGCTTTAGTATTTTCACCGGTTTCAACATATAATACTGCCAGTTGTTGATTGTATTCTTCGGTTAGAAAATCTTTATCATTTTTTTTGAGTGTCAATTTAAACGCCTCAATCTCTAAAAACTTGTCGTTTGCATATTTCGCGTATGTCCTATATAAACTTAGTTCTTCATAAGTCCACGCTCTTTCTTGATTGATCCATTCAGGTAGTTTCTTCAAAAATAGTTCCCGTTCATTTGTCGAATAAAGAAAGTACAGCTCGTCTTGAATGGGTAATTTGTAACTTTTGAAATAGAACGTTTTCTCTTCTTTCCAATCGTCAATGTCTATTTGCGAATAAATACAACTTTCTTCCGCTTCTCCAATATACTTTAACAGTTCGGTTTTCTTTGGGTTGTACGCTGTTTCTATATATTGGTAAGTTTCTTTAATTCCTGCAGAAACCAGATATTCGCCATCAAACCCGATTCCGCTGTCAAAATCAATATTTTTAGCTTCAAGAAACAACCAAACGGTTTCAGGTGAATTGAAAAGTGTCAGAATGAAAGCACAGAAATATAAATTATCAACATCACCGTCTTTCCCATATTTTCGCCATTCCTTTTCTTCTGCAAAAAGATATTTTACGATTTCATAGTCCGTCTGTTTAAGGTCATTGTAAATCGCAATATTGAGTCTTAATCGGTCAAAGTGTTTTGAATCTATGGCATCATCGTCAAAGCGATAATTGTCCAAGAGTTTGGGATTCTGTCGAACTAAGTCGAGTTCAGTTTTATAATTTTCTACTACTGTCACGATGCCTTGGTATTATTTTGCATAACTCTCAAATATACGAAATTCAACAAATTAGAAAATAGAGTCTACGGAAATGCTGAGAGAGAGCCAAATTTATCCAACAATCAAAAACTTTTTTTAATATTTAGATGCAAATTGATACTTTTAAAGCGATAAAACTGACTGCAAATGACCGACAATATCGAACAATTTTTTAATGCATATTTGACCAGAGATGTAAATTCTGTTTACACAGAAGATGTTCCAAAGGAAATGATGGCATCCGAGGTAAACGAAGATGGCTGGTACGAATGGAAGCTTATTCCTGGATCATTAAGTAATGATGATTACAAAAAAGTGGCTGCAGAATTTGGCACTTCGTTACCCGTTAGCTTTATTGAATGGCATAAGCGCTATTTCTTTGCGGACTGTGATTGTTCAATAGTCAGACTACCTCACTCCTTGCCTTCTCAACCGCTAGCGGAAATAACAGCTAATCTGGATTGGTACCTACCTAAACAACCCATCCCACTTGGCCTGATTCCGTTTGCTAGTGAAGGTAATGATACTGGACCACTGGTATTTGATATGAGAGGCACTGTCGAAAAAAATGATTATCCGATTAGAGTCTACGACCATGAATATGATGGTGAACTCGACGGACTGAGCGAAATTATCTTTTCGTCATTCAACAAGATGTTGGCATGCTTAACCCATTTTTTAAACGAAACTAATACAAGAAAACATTTTGAAGTAATCGCTGACTTTTATACTATCGACCCAAACGGTGCTGGATCTACGGGTCGATCATATTGGGAAAGCTGGATAGCAATGGGCCGGGCGAACTTTGAGGAATTTGGATATTAAAGTCAGAACCCCGGAAATGAACCAGTATAAATAATATGAAGGAAACTCTTTTGGTATTGGATTTGGACGAAACATTGCTTTACGCTACAAAAGATAAGCTGGAACAGCGGGAAGACTTTGTTGTAGGGCCTTATTATGTAATATGTCCGTCCAAATTTAGACTATTTTTTATCAGAGATGGCTGGAGATTTTAAACTGGCCATTTGGAGCTCTGCGGATGATACTTACGTTCATGACCTCGTTGATAAAATAAAACCAAACGCTGTTAAATTTACATTTTTCACACTTGGACTAACTTCATATTATTGACTGATAAATTATACAATATTTTCTCGAAATAATGTAACAGCTACAATTACCGCATTCCTGAGCTTTGTACCATTAAAAGAGTAAAGGAATGAAAGATAACAGTTCGATAACACTATCGAACTAAAATATATTTATAACAATGAATGAAGTAGATTTAAAAACATTAGCAACGCAGTTAAGACAACCAAATGGAACGGTAGGGATTGAAATTTCCGATATGATGAATGAAACTAACATCAAAATGACACTTCATTCAATAGAGCAATTAAACATTCTTGATAATGAGGTTGTTTTAGAACTTGGACACGGAAATTGTAAACATTTGCCTTTTGTATTGGAACAAAAAAGCGGTGTAATCTATTACGGGCTTGAAATTTCTGAATTGATGAACAAGGAAGCCATACAAATCAACCGTCAATATACAAACAATCAGGTAGCCTTTTTTCATATTTATGACGGCTTGAGGATTCCTTATGACGACAATTATTTTGATAAGATGTTTACGGTAAATACGATCTATTTTTGGGATAATCCTCTACTTTTATTATCCGAAATATATCGTGTAATCAAACCAAATGGAATATTGAATATAACTTTTGCTCAAAAAGACTTTATGAAACAATTGCCATTTACCAAATTTGGATTTACTCTCTACGACGACAAAAAACTTAAACAGCTTATTGACAAAACATCATTCAAAATAATTGGTTCATGTACACAGACCGAAACAGTAAAAAGTAAAACAGGAGACTTGGTAAATAGAGCGTTTACAACTTTTAGTATGCAAAAATAAAAACCCGAAACTGCACGAACAGCTTAATCTGTCTTCTCTCCGGTTGCCGTCACTCCTGATTGAAAGATTAATTCCTTATCCGTTGCATTGACCAATTGCTCTGTATACAATGCTCTATCCCATTTGAATAGATCGTCTAAGGTGGAATTTACCATACCATCTCCTACCACACCATCCAGATAATAATAATAATAGTGATCTTTACCGAGGCCATCAGCAGCAACTTTGTTATCCAAACTATCTGTCACATACCCTACAGTGTAATTTTTTAGTACACGTGGCGCATATCGACTTTGATACACGGAGGTATTCGACATACCCAGGGGATCGAATATTTTATTCTTCAAAAAGGTACCGAAACTTTCTTTTGCTACTCGCTCAATTATAAGCGCCAATAACGCATACCCCGTATTACTGTATTCATATCGCTCACCTGGCTGGAAATGAACTACTGGCTTATGTTTCACAAACTCGGTTACAATAGTTTCATTTGTTACAAAATGACCCTTGTCCCAATTCTCGATAAACAGGTCCATATAGTCGGGAAGACCACTGGTATGTTGAAGTAGGTGCTTAACGGTAATATTACCATAATCGCTTAGTTCGGGAATATACTTGGACGTCAAGTCATCATAGGCGAGCATCCCGCGCTTTTCCAGCTCTAAAAGGCTACAGAAACAACTCTAGCCTTTTAGATATTAGTATAAACGCTTTCCTTAAATTTTAATGAATTTTATTTTTCTCCTTAACCGGTAATTTTTAGAAATTGGATTTGATCACCAACAATATTGAGCCGGTAACTCAATACAATAGGACTTCCAGGAAAATTACCTGAGACTTCCGCTTTCAAAATACTTTCATCCTCACTCTTCTCAAAGCTGATAGGCTTCATAATTGACTTATAGTTTTTGTTTGCATTTGAAATCCATTTTTCGATCTCTTTTCGTCCCTTGTGCATTTTGCCCTCGTCATAAACTACTGCTGTTTCGGAGAAACAATTGGCATATGCAACACTATTATAGCTTTCTTGTGCCCCTACTAAATCGACTAACACTTTTGGTAATTCCATGATTTCTTATTTTAGATACTTTTAACCTATACAATTCCTTCCACAAGAATTTCATTATATATTGCCCCAGCCTTGCGGTGTGCTGCGGCCTCCTGGTAAGGCTTATGTATGCCGGCATATGATTAAATTTAAACGGTGGGTATTGTCCCGCCATCGATTACAAATTCGGTTCCGGTGAGATATCCTGCTCGTGGTGATACTAAAAAGCCTACCAATTCCGCAACCTCTTCGGGTTTTGCCGGCCTGCCAAAAGGTATTCCTCCCAGGCTATTCATGACCTGTTGGATTGCTTCCTCAACACTAATACCGGTACGCTCCGAAATTTCCTGCATCATTCCTGTTGCACCGTCTGTCTGTATCCAGCCCGGCGAAACTGTTAAAACTCGTACTCCTTTCGGCGAGACTTCATTTGAAAGATTTTTACTATAATTTAGCAGTCCTGCTTTTGCTGCCGCATAAGGTAAAGTTGAATCATATAAGGGTAATCTAGCTTGTATGGAAGCGATATGAATAATGACACCATTTCCCTTTTCCAACATGTGAGGCAAAAAGCCTCGGTCTAAACGGACCGGCGCAAGCAGATTGGTATGAAGAGCCTTTTCCCAATCTTCATCGCTCAATACTGAAAAACCTCCGCCCTGTGCATCTGAACCACCAAGATTATTGACGAGTATATCCAGCCTTCCAAATTTTTGAAGAACTTCTGTAACTATTTTTTGGGTTCCGGTAGATTGGCTTAGATCAGCAGAAATAAAATGTAAGTTGTCGTTGGCTTGTTTAGGGGTATTTCTTGCCGCAATAATCACCGTTGCGCCTGCATTTAACAAGCGCTCAGCTATTGCCTTTCCCGCGCCTTTTGTACCACCGGTTACCAAAGCAAGTTTACCCGACAACTCCTTGTTGAAATCAACTATATGTTCCATTATTGAAATATTTTTATACAAATTTCCGACCTATAAACAGTTTACACAAGTACGGAAAAACGAATTGCATAGGGATAAATTTATCCCATATTGTATATTTTCGAACATTGACTTAATTTTGGAATATGTACGAAAAGAAAATTCCTTTAAGTCTCAACTGTGGTTTAGACCTGATTGGTGAAGTTCTCTATGGTAAATGGAAAATACGATTATTATGGTTTATCAATGAAGGGTACAAACGCCCAAGCGAACTCCAGCGCAAAATACCGGATGCTTCACGAAGAGTTCTAAATGTTCAGCTAAAAGAACTTGAAGAGCACGAATTAGTTGCAAAAGTTATTTACCCTGTTGTACCACCTAAAGTGGAATACAGTCTTACAGAATTTGGGAAGACTTTAATCCCTGTAATTTCTGCACTAGGAAATTGGGGGGATGAGCATCAGGAACGTCTAAGGAAAGTAATTTTGAAATAAAACGTTCAATTTCCCTTAGGGAAATCCAAAGATGGCGTGCTAAATATCAAAGAAAGTCGATACTTCATTTAGAATCGACTTATATACATACGCTAGAAAAGGATTGTGTCGACCGGCAAAAAGCCGAGAAAGAAGGTCGGTACCTGACCATCTGCAACCTTTAAGGAACAGTAAACTTGACTATTGAGGCTAACTTGTTATCAAGAATCAAATCAAGCCGGATTATATCGGAGATGTAGGGCAGCCATTTTTAGCACGCTCTCCTTTTATAGATTTCCGATAATCTTTTATGGCCTCTTATCGACAACTCATCAATTACTTCCCAACAATCACTTTTCGATGTTCAGTTCCCCATTCGGCCAGGGTATTGATAATTTTTTTTAGTGTCAAGCCGTATTCTGTTAGTTGATATTGAACCGTTACGGGTTGCGTGTCGAGAACTATCCGTTTAACGAGCTGATTCATTTCTAATTCTTTCAGCTCTTTACTCAGCATTTTATTAGAGATTCCTTTCACATCGTTTAAAATATCAGAAAAACGCCGTTTGTTGTAATAGCAAACTGACGATATTATTGAGATTTTCCATTTGCCATTCAACACATCCATGGCATCGTGAACAGCCATAATCTGTTTTCTGTTTGTGTCGTTATTCGAGCATTCTACTTCCATAATAAGTTACTTTGTTACCCAAAAGTTACTGTTACTTTTGGTTACAAAGTTACCAAAATAAATTTAATCAATTTAGATTTGTATAGTTAAAGAAATCGATTTCAAAAACAAACAGTTTAAAAAGTCTTGACTAGAATAGAATTTTCGATCATTAAAAATTTAAAAAAAAGATGAATTTCTCAGATAAAAATGTAGTAATTACCGGCGGAAGTGCAGGAATTGGATTAGCTACTGCTAAAACATTTATTGAAAAAGGAGCAAATGTATTGATAACAGGCCGAAATACCGATACCCTGCAAGTAGCATCAGGAAGTATTAATAGCCCCAAACTGAAGACCTTGTCTTCTGATACGTCCAAACTGGCAGATATTACGCTATTGGCAGAAACAGTTGCAGCTAGCGGAAACAAAGTGGATGTGCTTGTACTGAATGCTGGAATAGCAAAGCAATATTCAATTGAAGATACAACTGAAGAGGTTTTTGACGACCTTTACAACATCAATGTCAAAGGACTATTCTTTACTTTGCAGAAATTAATCCCTCATTTATCAGATGGAGCTTCCATTGTTCTTATCTCATCTGGAGTCTCTGTGAGCGGGTATGCACAAATGGGTGCTTATGCAGCTACAAAAAGTGCAGTCGATGCGATTGCACGTACCGCAGCTACTGAACTGGCAGACAGAAAAATCAGAGTAAATGTGGTTGCTCCCGGATTGACCGATACACCGATGAATCAGCAAACGCCTGCAGATATAAAAAATGCCATAGCAGCGGCAGTTCCATTGAAACGAATCGGACAAGCTGAAGAAATTGCTAACGCAATTGTTTTCTTGTCTTCAAACGAAGCCTCTTATATTTCAGGTTCATATCTGGCGGTAGATGGCGGCGTTACCATTCGCAGATAAATATGCCTAGTATATGATATACTTAGTGTTATCCACTAGGTATATCATATCTAATCTTGGAATTAACATTTGAAACGCCATCCATTGAAGCTATGATTTACTATTACTTAGCAATCTAACAAGTTCCTTTACCGATTCGTTAGTTGGTGCGGCAAAATCTTTTATTCCATCAATTGTTTCCATGCAAAGAGGCGCAGCCCTTTCAAACATGATATCTTCATAAGCTGAAATTGCCTCTTTAAGATTGGCTTGCCTTCCGCTGGTTAGGCATTCCGACAGATCCAAAGCGTCCAGCATGGCCAGATTTACGCCTTCACCATTCGGAGGCATTAAATGCGCGGCATCCCCAATGAGGGTAAGATTACTTTTAGAAGGCCACCTTTTCGATAAAGGAAAATAGTTAAGTGGGCGCCACGTAAAATGTTCACTGGCTTCAAAAAGCATGAAGAAGACAGGATTCCAATTTACAAAATGTTTTTTTAAATACCCGTTCACTTCTATGGGGTTACCAAAATCTATACCGCTGGATATACCCCAGTTTTCCGGATACATTGAGGCTGCATAAAAAGTAAATCCGCCGTCGCCTCTAGGCTGGACAACTAGAGTCGCCCCATCTCCCATAGCCATCAGATTCCCTTGATTAACTAGTTCGTACATTTCCGGGCATGCAATCTCGGGATGATCTATTTCGCCCTGGATAATTGCTGCTCCGGAATAAAGAGCTTTCAAATCGGTCAGATAGGAACGAACCTTGGAGCGGTAACCGTCCGATCCGATGACCAGATCAGCAGCCGCGGTCATTCCATTCTTAAATTTTAATTCCCATTTATCTTCAATTTCCTGCAAACCTATAAGCTGACTATCCCATACTACGGTACCAGGAAGCAGTCCGTCGATTAGGAGATCTCTAAGCGCTCCTCTATCGATTTCTGGCCGGAAACGTTCATCTCCAAATACGGGTTGTTCGTCTCGCTGACTCTCATCCATCAGCATATTTCCCTGCGGATCAAGCAGACGGTATTTGTCGGCACCCTTCATGAAGTTTGCTTTAAAGGCCTCCATAAGTCCCGTCGCCTCCATCGCTTTAAGACCTGAATCAAAGTGCAGATCTACAATAGCTCCCTGTACCCTTGCGGCTTGACTAAAATCTCTTTCATACACTTTAACCTGTGCACCTTTCATTTGCAGCAGCCTGGCCAATGTCAGACCACCTGGACCACCTCCAACGATGGCTATATTTTTTTCGCTTAACATTTCTATCTTTTTTAATGATACAAAGGAACGGTGGAAAGAAAGGCGATACAATAACGAGATGCTGTAACGTTAGGACTATTCGCGGTTTTTAGCGATAAAAGCAGTCGGTGACATTCCTACCGCTTTGCTGAACAGCCGTGTGAAGTAGGAAAAGTCATCGTAGCCGAGTTCATCCGCAATCTCTTTCACTGACTTCCCGGAATGATAAAGCAGCCGTTTGGCCTCCAGTATAATCCGCTGCTGAATATGGATAGAAACGGGTTTACCAGTCGTCACCTTGACACATTCGTTGAGGTAAGAAGTCGATAGGTTTAAAAGTCCGGCATAATCCCTTGGATTTTTAACCTTCTTATAATTCTTTTCCAATGTTGTTTTAAACGCTCTTGTGATATCTTCAAATCGGGTATGATATACTGTCGATTTTTCCAAAGCTAAATATTGTGAAATAATCAGCGCAATCGAGGTATTACAGCTTTCTTTTAAAATGGAATGATACAAAATCTCCGTTCTTTTTCCAGACAATTTCATACATAAGGCAACGGCGTCTGTCAGGACATCAAGGGTCTCAGGTTTTACAGACAATATGTCTGCCGGTGAAAGATCTTGCAACAAGCTTAAATATGCTGCACGAATGTTTTCTTCGGTAACGATCCAGGTACTGAGCATAGATTTGTCGAATGAGATCACGCGATGCACCTGATGGGGATTGATGTAAACAATGGCTGGGGCTTTAATGCAATAGGTTTGAAAATCAATTTCAATAGTTGTATTTCCTTTTTCTTGAATGATAAACGTATAGCCTCCATCGCGATGGGCTCGTTCAACTTCGGGATCTGGTGATCCATGAAATGATTCACGCATCATCATAATACCCGTTGAAGTTCCTTCAGGCAATGTGTTAACAGGAATATTTTTGTCTTTTTTTCTCATTATAAAACAGACTTAATAATAGTAGTTTCTTGAAAAAGAGAATACACTTTCTCAATAAAAGTAAGCATTCTCATCTTCCGTCTGCCGCAGTTTGTACAATTAATGGGACGAGCGACCTCTTAATTTCCTGTTTTTATTGTAATCTCCCCTGTTGATCGGAGATTCACTTTAACGATATCTCCTTCTATCAAGGATAATGTTTCATAATTAAATCTTAAAGCTGTTGCACGATAAATTATATGTTCGCTAACCATTGATGATTTCTCCACCATTGGGATGTAAAACTTGACCACTTATAAAACTTGAATCTTCGCTAGCGAGAAATAGGAAGCTTGGTGCAATTTCATTCGGCATCCCTGCCCTTCTCATTGGGGAATCGCTTCCAAATTCGGAGTTCTTTTTAGGATCAAATGACGATGCGATCAATGGAGTCCACACCGGACCTGGGGCGACCGCATTGACCCTAATTCCTTTAGCGATAAGATTTGCTGACAAGCTTCGTGTAAAAGAAATAATAGCGCCTTTTGTTGCTGAGTAATCGATCAACTTTGGACTACCTCGATACGCAGTCACAGAAGATGTATTAATGATGCTTGCTCCCTTCTTAAGGTAAGGCATGGCGTATTTCGTAATCCAAAAATAGGAAAAGAAATTATTTTGAAAAGTCTTATATAACTGTTCAGTGGTAATTTTCTCGATTGATTCTGTTTCCCAATGAAGACCTGCATTGTTAACGATAATATCAACTTTCTTATGCGTTTTTATCGTTAGTTCAATCACTTTTTTACAGTGATTTTCTTTTCCCAAATCACCTTTAATCAGCGTACATTTTCTTGAGAAGGATTCAACCTCTTTCTGAGTTTGTTTTGCATCTTTTGTTTCATTAAGATAGGCGACTACAATATCAGCTCCCTCCTTCGCAAATAACAAAGCTACAGCTTTGCCTATGCCACTATCTCCTCCCGTAATTAACGCTACCTTATTTTTTAATTTTCCTTCTACGGGATACTTTATCGGAGAAGTGTCAGGAACTGGTGTCATATTTTTTTCCAATCCAGGTCGCTTTTGCTTTTGCAACGGTCGATTTTTTTTACTTACTGCTTTTTTCATGCTTTTTTTAAATAATTACAGACAATAACTGATTTCTAAAATGTGTAAGGGTCAGTGCAAATGGCAGGGTCTTACAGTGTCAGTGATTCTTTGGTAACTTTTATTGATAAATGGAGGTAATCGGCATTTTGCGAAAGAGTTTTTGCCGATTCATCCATAAAATGAACAAAGCCAATGTCTGAAAGGTTTGGCACGTATTTACATTGCCTCTTTGATAAAGGGATAAAAAAAATGCCTATGCTTTTTTAAGACGGACATTTTCCCACTAGGTGAGTTTCCAATCGAGTTGGCAATGGCAAATATCAATGCCAATAAGATTAGAAGGATCGCATTTGCACGAGTCAAATTCTCAGATATGCCCATCCCTCCCTCAGATCGTCTCAATACCCTTCTCGACAAAAACTGGGACAAATGTTCTTCGAAAAATTCAACGAGTAATGCCGGTTATAATAAATCCCACTATAGATAGCTACGATTTCAAGTATAAATTGGAGTTTAAAACGTAGTTAATCAACTAACGATTCTTGAATCAAAGAGGTTCTATATAAAAATTAATTGTAGGATATGAACAGAAAAAAATTAGCGCAAGATCAGCATCAAGGTATGCCAATCATTGCATTTGCAATTGTATCACAACAAGACCCTAATGATCGTCCAAACGATGTATCAAACGATCCTGATGAAGACTTTTTGGAAAATGAGTCAGACGAAGATCCTGAAATGCCTGATCAGGATGATCTAGGTATTCATGAAGAAACTGGAAATGAGGAGGAAGGCAGACTAGATGATGATGAAATCGCCGAACAGGAAGAAGCAAATGATGCGGAAGGGCTACCTGTTCAACCGCCAACCGCGCCCTCAGATTTAGATGAAACAACCATTTAGAAAAACACTTTTCCGTTAAATAGCATAGCAAACAGACTAACTTGACAGTTAATTTGTTTGCTATGCTGATTTGACCAAATAAATATATGGAATCAATAAGGAATATTACCTTTCCTTAATTTTAAAACAACATATTGAATTTGAGGCAAAAGAATTAAGATAACAATGACAAAAATCACCCCCATTAACATCCAATCGTAATAATACCTCGTAGCACGCGCCAATACCTGATGACTGATCATTTGATTGAAATAGCCTGTGGATACTGCTTTCAACGCATACATATCGTTGCCGGCATTTATATATTGATTTTGGATATCCAGTAAAGTAAGCGGTAATTGCGGATTTGTTTCCGTGAGTGCTTCACGAACCTTTTCGCGAACACCGGATTTTGTAAATAATTGAAGTTCGTTGTTAAATGCCAAACTTGCACTAAAACCTGTGAACCTTGCTAATATGCCAACCAGCGAGGCATTGAATGCAATTTTCGGAGGTGCTGATGAAGCGGTAAATGAAACAATCGGGACAAATAGAACACCTGTTGACACACCATAAATAAACATCGGCAGAACAAAATCGATTGTTTCACCCTGTACCGAAACAAATACGATCATATAAGCATAATAAATCGCCATTATTCCAAAACCAGCAATAATCATCCTTATCAAGTTGCAACCCATCAGGACAAATCGGGAAGTGACGAACATACTCAGGATCGTTCCTAAAATTACAGCCATCCATATCGGAATGATATTCAGTGGGTCATTTCCTAAAATCACTTCCACATAACCATAGGTTAGTCCAGTACTTCCTTTAAAAATGTAGAATGTAATAAGAAGGAATAAACCAAAAACAAAATTCTTTGCCTTAAAAATCTGTAAATTGATCAATGGTCTTTTTAGTTTTGATTCTCTGATAATAAAGAGAGAAAAAATAACTAAAGCACCTAAACTAAGCATCAAAATTAATGGATTATCAAACCATCCCAGCTGCCGTCCATAGACAAGGATGTATCCCAATATCAAGATGAAAGACACATAAAACAAATAGCCTATCCAATCCACTTGATATAAGGGTATCTTTTTGGTAAACCTGGCTCTACCGCTCATTGTCAGTAAAGCCACAAATGTCAGGATAATGAGCATGACAATAAATCCGTAGAATAGCCAGTTAAAATCAAAGAAATGAAGAACTACACTTGTATAGATGGAATAGAAAGGTACAGCCATCTGTATACTGCCGTAAAGAAGGCTGTAAGCTATCACACGGGCACGTACAGACTGTAATCTTGGAAAAATGAGCTGTAACACAATTCCTGACATCAATGCGCAGGTAATCCCTTGCAAAAACTGGCAAATAACAAACAATGTCCAATCTTTGAAATGAAAGCAGATTACGAAACATATGGCATTAACTGTAAGGGCAATCAGCAGATATTTTCTTGGTGCAAAATATTTTACTATCCGAAAATCAAGTGCGAGGAAGGCCACTGTTGAACCATAGGTAACAACCATCCCATATTGTACATCGGTAGACTGTATGCCGTAAAATCCCATCGTTGCGATCGGACTAGCATAGAAAGCAAAGCTGAACAGACAGGTCATCAGAATGGCAAATATGACGGCTCTCGCCACCCATTCAGACACCCACGATTTAAAAATCGGTATTTTATGTGCTTGCATCATTAATCTTTTAAAATGTAGACATTGGCATTCATTCCGGCAGAGAGGTTCGCTAATTTTTCAGGCGTATCGGTAAGTTTAATTTTAACAGGAATACGCTGTATGATTTTGACAAAATTACCTGTAGCATTATCTGGCGGAAGCAATGAATAGCGGGATCCTGTAGTTGGCGAAAGGGACTCGATAGTACCGGTGAATTTTTCATTTGGGAAAGCATCAACCTCAATGAATACCGCTTGCCCGATCTTGAAATTACCAGTCTGTGTTTCCTTAAAATTTGCTATCACCCATTTTTCCTCGGTATTGTTCACCAAAAAGGCCAACGTCTGGCCAGCTTGTATCAGTTGCCCTTCCTGAATGGTCTTTTTACCAATTTGTCCGTCAAAAGGCGCGGTGATAACCGTGTATCGAATGTCCAGTTCCTGTCTTTGAAGAAGTGTTTCTTTAATTTTTATCTCGGCCCGTATAGCATTATTTTGTGCTCTAAAATCATTCAGCCTAGATTTTGCTACTTGTAGAGAAGCTTTAGCTTGATCATAATCTGACTTCGCAATGGATAGAGTAGCACTGATATTGTCGAATTTTTGTTGTGTGGTAGATTCATCCGCCAGTAGATTTTTATAGCGGTCAAATTCTTTTTGCTGCTGGTTCAATCTCACTGTAGCTCCTGCCAATTGTGCTTTTATGACTTCAATAGTTTTAAGTTGCGTTTCTGCGTTTGCAGCCAAAATGGGCAATTTAGCATGTGAACTTAAGAGTTCTGCTGATGCGGCATCTTTTTTCAGTCCATACTCGTCCAATTCAATCACAACAAGTGTGTCGCCTTTTTTTACCAGCTGATTGTCCTTGAAATATATTTTGTTGATATAGCCACCTACTTTTGCGTTTATGGGTGACAAGTAAGCATCTACCTGAGCATCATTAGTCTGTTCGTAGCGATATCCTTTTAAGAAATAGATAGTTCCCCAAATAATAATCCCTGCGAATAATGCAATTCCCAACCATTTGGTTAGGCTGACAATAATTTTATCTGTTTTGTTCTTATTCATCATATTTGTATTAAAGAATTCCTACGATTGCCAATAATCTGATATGGGTTACTTTTACGTTCGTCCGTGCTGTTGTCAGATTAAATTTTGCTTCCAATAAAGCATTTTCTGCATCCAAAAGATCAGTCAATAACGATTCCTGATTTAAATAGCTGCTGCTGATAACACGAACGGTTTCAGTGGTTTTAATAATATTCTTCTCTGCCGCTTCCACGCTCTCCAAAGCCTGTTGTTGCTGCAAATAAGCTTCTTTTACCTGCAGAGAGATTTCGTCCTTCTTCATTTCTGCTTTTTCGTTAACCTGACTGCTGACGGCTTGAGCATGAGCAATTATATGTTTACTTTTGTACAAATTATCTATAGAATACTGTAGTTTAATTCCGGTCTGACCAAATCCCCACAAATCATTGGAATATGGATAAAAGGAAATCTGCGGATAGTTGTAATTATAGTTAGAATACAATGAAACTTTGGGCATTAGCATAGCTTTCACTTGTTTTACGTTCAGTTCGCTCCATTTGATATCGCTATTGACCATTTTATACGCTGGTGAATTATTAAAAGCGATGTCTAAATAATCATTGTAGTCTCCATCTGTGATTGCGTTTAATTCAATTATATGCTGGTATTTGATTACCAGCTCTGCATCATATTCACGTCCCATCAGTATATTGAGACGTTGTTTAGCTATTTCAATCTTTTTTCTAACATCAGAAAGACTAAGTTCCAGTTGAGACAATATCACGGAGGCTCTTAGTACATCACTCTTTAATACGGTACCGTTTTTATGCAGACTTTCTATCAATCTCAATTGTTTTTGTTCTGCTTCAATCTCTGCATGAAGAAAATCATAGAAATGCAAAAACTTGTATAAATCAAAATAAGCAACTGCGGCATTATATTTTACACTATGCTTTTGCAGATCCACTTCATATTGTTTTCGCGTCTCTTCTTCCTTTTTCATGTCGATGTTTCGTTTGTCTTTACCACCATTGTAAAGATTGAGATTCAAGTTGTAGCCTACTCCGTAACCATAGCCTTTTACAGGTACATCCTGTGGAGAAGAGAATAACCCATTGTCGTAAATCAGAAATTTGGAATTGAGTTTGAAATCTCCACCTAGAGAAAGTTCTGGCAACAAGCGATCTTTGGCTTCCAATATTTCTATTTTACTTTGCTGATGATTTAGGTCAGATAGTTTCAGCTGTCGATTATTCATTTCAGCAAATTTCCATATTTCTTCCAAGCTTAAGGGTTCGGATTTTTCTATATGCTGAGCGTAAATAAAGGGTGCCAATAACAGCAACAATATGCCCAAAACCAAAACTGTTTTATATTGTTTCATTAGTTTTGTTTTTATAAATGATTGGTTTCTTTCTATTTTTTAAGCATTGTTTTAGCATCTTTTTCAACTCATCAAAAGCAAAGCTTAAATCTATCATTGGCATAAAAGGACTAGAATAGATGCAAGCCAGACAGTAGATGTTGGCTTTATCAATTTCTTGATCTGAATGAGGGAATTTATCTTCAGATTTTCCGACCTGTCTTTCAAGTGCAAAATCTTTGTCCGGTTTTATGTTTTTATGTTTCATAGTGATTCTACGATTATTAACACAGCAAAATTATTCAAGGCACCAAGCTATCTTTATATATAATTAGCCTAATATTTGCTATATTTGGCCATATGGAAATTCTTAGCCAATTAATCAATATTGTCGATCAAAACCCCAATTCCATTCTCGTGATGCGAC
>NZ_DIIM01000001.1:249322-270741 GCF_002420705.1 Sphingobacterium sp. UBA5670 | reverse complement strand
GAAAAATGGGGTACTTACAATTTAAGATTTTTCCAATAATATATTTGTTGGATATTCTAAGTTATCTATTCCCGTGCTATGAACAAGTTTGTTACGCATGATCCTCAATTCTTTGTATTCATCAACAAATACAAGAATTGGGAAATTCTGTGGTAATACAGCACAGAAAACACCTAATAAATTTTCACCTGATATTGTTTGCAATTCGTCAAAATTACGATCGGTTTTATTAGGGAGCGATGGCCAATCATATTTATTGTTCTCAATCAACAACAAAGCGCTTTTTTCTGTGATTTTACTTTTCATTAAATATTCTACACCTTGAAATAATACTATTAAGGAAGTACTAACGCTAATTCCATTATGTTTCCAATAATCTTCAATAGTGATTTCATAGTTATCGAATATCTCATCTTGAATAAGTGCGTTTACATTGTTTGAGATATTAAAAAGCATTTCGAATGATTTCCAAAGACATTCTAATCCTAATTTCTCAAACCTCTCTGGTTTTGGTAAATTTTTAATCATTTAAACAGGGTATTTCTATATTTTAAAAGAATGTATACAGGGATTCTTGGGATAATAGAGATAAATTTGGATATTCTAATCCTCGTCTGTATAATGGGCCAAAAGAAATTTCATGAATTAGGGTCGTCTATTATTGTTTTTGTAGCAAGTTTTGTTTTTATTTTTTGTTGTGGAAATCCATATAAAATTAGGTGCGAAAACCACCTAAAGAATAATCCTAAGCATGTTGTTCTCAAATTTCTATTTTATACTAAGCTCATTTTTTAAGACATTTACAAAATCTCTAAAAAATATGCATTTGGCCATAATTTTATTATAGTCTATCTCTGCAAATAATTCCCTGCAATCAGATTCCACATACCTCCGTCGGCCTTTACTAGTTTCTCGTTTTAGTTTTTCTTTAGGGTCTTTTATACTAGTTGGATCTTTAGAAAATGTTAGTTTAGTTCCATATTTACGATTGATTAAATTAATATCAGCGAAAAGTAATGCTTCCAATTCCCATACATTTAGTAAAATAACAGCCTTACAATTATTGGCGTAATCCTTTACTTTTTGAAACCAAATATTCCTCGAATCAACCTTAAGTTTATCAGAATTAAATCCATCTAAATCTCTAATACACACTAACAAATCATACTTTTCTATTTTAGTCTCCGCTGTGATCTGTTTAAAAAATTTAAAACTTTCTAATCCATCTCCCTTTAATTTTTTACAAAGGGTTTTAAATCTTATTGCAGAGCCAAATTGAGGTTTTAATAGATTTTCAAGAGCTACGGTATCATTTGGATCCTCTCCGATTAAGCCAATTACCTTCATTCTTCTAAATCTGAATAGACCCAATAATCGCTTAAATAACCCACCTCTTCGACATAAGTTCTCGCCTTTTCTCTTTCATCATTTGATAGCCTTCGTATAGATGTTCCGGAGTCTTTTGAATATGATACTATTTGAATTCTACTTAATTCTTCAATTTCAACATAATTTAAAACTAAAGGAGAATGAGTTGATATAATAATTTGATTGAAGTCACTACGTTCCTTAATGAATTGCATTAAAAGATCAAATTGGTGGGGATGGATTCCTAATTCTGGCTCTTCTATCAAAATTACGCTTTCTTTCAAATCTTGTATTTGGGCAATAATATAGAATAATCTTTTTGTTCCATCAGAAAGATTGTTCCATGGTAACCAAGTATCATTTACGAAATATTCTATCTTGATGTTTTCAACATTAAAGCGTAGTTCGTCAAAATAAATATTGATATTTGAATTAAAACGTACATTCTTTATAGGGGTGTATTTTGAAAGTACACGGATAAATTCATCACTAAAAACAAATTTTGACTTAATATAATCAGTTGGAATTTCTTTTATCATTTGGGAGTCAATTTGATCTGAACTTTTATTCTCGAAAAAATCTAAAAACTCAGTTTCTATATTCCAAAAATAACGGTCTAAAAAATTATTTCCGATAGAATATATGCCTTCATACATATCAAAATCAATAATCAGCTTACCAGGTAAATCAATGAATTCAGGAGAAATAGGTAGATTGTACTCTAAGAGTATCGTACGAGGAAAAGTTAACATTACTGATCGTAGAGCATAATTATAAAAAAGTTGGCGAGATTTTACTATTAATGTTCCTTCGGATTCCCCAGCTAATAATTTTCCTCTATGATTTAACGGCAGATAAGTGCCATTTAAGCTATAAGTTCTTTTGAAAAAATACTTTTGACCAGGATTAATTTCTATATCTTCCGGGCTAAAAGCTTGTCTTTCATAATTGACTTCGAACAAATCGGCCCCGCTTAAAGACTCCATTGCAAAGGATAGCGCTTTAACGTGACTATCCTGAGGTAGTCCTTTCGGCCTTAAAGCCTCTTTTACAATATAAAGCAAATTTGACTTTCCTGCTCCATTCTTCCCAATAATAATATTAAGGCCATTATTAAAATCAGCATTTATCTTATGGATTGATCTAAATCCAACAACTGCTATATTTTTCAGATAAAGACTTTCAATCAGTTTTTTAGTCATATACAAATGTAAAATTTATTGAACAAAAATCTACAATAATAGCGACGTTGAATCTTTGATAACCTTCTTTTGTATTATTTTGAAAATTTGAACGTAAATATCTGTTACTATCCGACCTTCTAGACCGAATGCATGACTCAGATCAACAGTTTAACATTTATTAAATTTTAGGCTTAGTAGTAGTCAAAATAAATACAAGCCATACGCAAAATCCTAGCGAAAATCCGATCCAAGGAGTTTTCATACTAAGGGCGGAGAAAAGCCCAATAGTCGATAGAAAACAAAAGAGTAAGAATAATAATAAGGTCTTCATAATTGTAAGATTTAAAAATAATGAAATTATACTGCAATGAAATTCATCGCAGTATATACTTAATCAGCTTGTTTGTTCTTATTTTTCTTTTTCTTCGATTTATTTTTTTTATCTTTTTTTGAGTCGATTTTTCTCAGAATTCTCATTACCTTTTTTTGGACATCATCAACAATTTTCCAGTCTTTTTCTATATAGATATCTGTTACTTTATTTCCTTCATCTACATGGTTTAGTGCGAGTGAGACATCATCTTTATTTAAGCGGCATCGATTTCTAGCAGTGCTTGCAAAAGTATGTCTTGCCCAGTACAAGGTGAGATTTTTAATTCCGGTTAGGTTACGAAGGTGGAGCATTCCCTTTGATAATGCATAATTAAGGTAATTAGGATTTCTATATCGATTTCGTAGTTTTTCTATATATTTTTCGAGAAGTGGCCTAGCTTCATCAATTATTCTAATGCTGATAAATGCATTGTCTTTTCTTAAATCTTTTGTCTTTTTGCGATTGTAATCAATTCTACCATTTCTGATATCTGATCTATTTAGATAATACAAATCTACAGCGTTAATTCCGCATAGATAGAATGAGAGCATATACAGTTCTTTGGCTAATTCAGCTCGACTGTTGGGTGCTGTAGGCCAATCCCTTAATTTTAAAACATCATCTATTTCATTGTTTCTGTTTTTTGTGAGAGGGGGAGAACCTATCTTGTACTTTGAGAAAGGATAATGTTTGATTCGATAGATCCCTAAATCTTCATTATTGTATTTTCTTCTGGCCTCATTAAAGAGAGTCCTTAGATCTCGCATGTGATTATGTAGTCCACTGTCTGATAAACCCTTTTCGGATGTAACGACTGAATTTCCAAATTGATTAATCCTAGTCATGGTTCTATCGGACTTCAGGAATCGTTCATACATAAACAACATGTTTGAATTTATTTCTTTTATGGATACAGTCTGTCTTTTAAAATAATCAACAAGGCTATTGCAGATAGCTGTATGATTCTTCGCAGTTCCTGTTCTACCATCAGCTTTTAATCGTTCGATATGTTCCCTACAAAATGATATGAATTCTACATCCTCATCCATATCTTTTAAGTAATCTTTTAAAGCTTCCGCTGTAAAATATTCAAGTCTCCCATCAAGTTCGCTAATTGCTTTACGGTATTCTTTGAGTTGGTCATTTAACTTATCAAGAACAAAGCTGTCTTTGATCTTTTTTTCTTTAGTGAGTTGCTTATGAACAACATAGTGATTGGTGTCCAAAAACTTTCTTTCTCCCTTGTGATAGACACAGATTTTTACATTGTAGGTGCCATCGGATTTCTTGTGGTGTTCATAAACTTTTGCGCTTACGGTTGCCATAATTTTTTTTCTTTAGCACGTAAAAATTCCCGTTACATATTTGTTACATTTTTACGTGAAGTTCAACAAAAAACTATGCAAAACTGGCCAAATAGGGTAGGTACACCCTGGCCATTCCATCAATAAAAATTAATGGAAAGAAACGAAAAAAGCGGCTTTTTCGCATAGAAAAGCCGCTTTTTTGCTTTGTGCTCCCACCTGGGCTCGAACCAGGGACCAAAAGATTATGAGTCTTCTACTCTAACCGACTGAGCTATAGGAGCAGGTCTTTTGTTTTGTCAATTTAAAACAGCTGTTGTGCCGTTTTGACGATGCAATTATCGATATTTGTATCGATATTTCAAAATAATTCGATGGAAAAAATTAAAAATATTGTTCTTGATTATGGGAATGTGATCTTTATGATCGACTTTGTAAAATTGAAAGATGCTTTTACTCAGTTAGGTATAGAAAATGTGGATGCTGTATTTGGGCATCATGGTCAAAGTGCACTTTTTGATAATTTTGATAAGGGAAAAATTGATTCTACCCAATTTCGTGAGGGGATAAGAGCATTAACCCAGAATTCGGCTTTGACAGACGAACAGATTGACGCTGCCTGGAACAGTTTGCTGATTGGTGTACCAGAAGGTAATCACGAGATTTTAATGCAGCTGAAAGACCGATATCGAACCTTTTTGTTAAGCAATAACAATGCGATTCACTATGCCTATTGTATGAATGATATTCAGGAGAAATATGGCGTTGTGAACAATGAAGGTTTTTTTGAAAAAACTTATTATTCCCATCTTGTAGGTATGCGCAAACCGGATGCAGAGATTTTTGAGCTGGTCATGCAGGAACAGCAATTGGATCCGGCAGAGACATTATTTATCGATGATAGCCCACAGCATCTCGCCACAGCAGAGCGATTGGGCTGGCATACGGCCTTGTGTACCAAGGAGAAGCCACTTAGAATCTTGTTGGAAGAATTTGAATTGTTATAAAAAATAATTTTGTTTTCCTTTTTTAAAAAAATAGCTTACCTTTGTCCCACTTTAAATTTAAAAGCGGCGAAAGGAGGTATATATAACGCATGATTATCGTAAATGTAAAAGAAGGAGAATCTTTAGATAGAGCATTGAAACGTTTCAAAAAGAAATTCGAGAAAACTGGAGTTTTAAGAGAGTTGCGTTCACGTCAAGCTTACGAAAAGAGATCTGTAACTCGTCGCATTCAAGTGAAAAAAGCGATTTACAAACAATCTTTGAATCAAGATGTAGCTAACTAATTGATTCGCTGAGAATTTTAAAATATAAAGGGAAAAGCCTAGCTTTTCCCTTTTTTTTGTGCTTTTAAGTTTGTAATTTAAGCTATATAGCAAGGGAAAATATGTTGGAAAAGGAGTTTATTCGGTTTTTACAGATTGAAAAAAGATATTCGGAACATACAATTATAGCTTATAAGCATGAGCTGGAACTGTTTCAGTCTTTTTTGGAACGCGAAGGACTGACTGTGTCGGAAATTGTGTACCGTGATTTGCGCCATTATTTTGCGCAGATGGTCGAATCTGGAAAAAATGCAAGTTCGGTCAACCGCAGTATGTCTTCACTGAGAACCTATTTTAAATTTTTGCAACGAGAGGAGTGTATCGCTAAAAATCCCATGACGCTCATTAAAGCGTTAAAAACTGCTAAAAAATTGCCAGTAGTTGTTGAAAAGGAAAAGTTGGTCCGTTTGTTGGATCAGATGGAACAGGAGCAGGATGGATTTGAATCCCGTCGTGATTATATGGTGATGGAATTGCTCTTCGGTACGGGGATCCGATTGGCAGAATTGTTGAAAATTAAGGAGCAGGATATTGATTTTTTTAATAAAAATATTCTTATATTAGGTAAAAGGAACAAAGAACGCTTGGTTCCGATCAATAATCTTTTATTGAAAGAATTGAAAAACTATTTACAACAAAAAGCGACGCAATTTGTTGATACTAATAACAGCTTACTAATCGTTACGAAAGAAGGAAAGCCAGCATATGCCAAGCTGATTTATGATATTGTACATCGGCAATTGACGCTGATTTCCACTCAAGGTAAGAGAAGCCCTCATATTTTGAGACATACGTTCGCAACGGCCCTGTTGGACAATGGGGCAGATTTAAATGCAATTAAGGAGCTGCTGGGACATGCAGGACTTGCGGCAACACAAGTGTACACGCATAACTCAGCAGAGCGATTGAAGTCAATTTATAAACAAGCTCATCCAAAAGCTTAAAAAAAGGAGGAAAAATGAACATTACTGTGCAATCCATTCGATTTAACGCTGATCAAAAGCTAATCGAGTTTATTAAAAAGAAAACAGGAAAATTGGAGCAGTTTTTGGATTCCATTATTGGTGGCGAATGCTACCTGCGATTGGAAAATGTCGACGATGAAGCAAATAAGATTTCGGAAATTAAATTGAATATTCCAGGGAGCCAGCTTTTTGCCAAAGGGCAAGCAAAAAGTTTTGAGGAAGCAACAGATATTGCTGTAGAATCCTTACGCAGGCAGATCAACAAACATAAGACTAAAGTTAAAAATACAGTAGTCAACGGCCGCGCTGAAGTTCTTGCCGTTGAGGAAGAAGAAGAGGAAGAAGAATACGATTAAAATATAGTACATACTTTAAAGGAAGGAGGCCAGCAATTATTGGCCTCCTTTTTTTGTATAGTATTTGTGTAAAGGCTTATTTATATTAAATCAAAATAATCTTCTGTTTTACTTGGATTGATTATAAATAATATTTATTTTTGATCGATTTAAATGATAAGGGAAATAGAAATGTCAGAATTGGTTTGTCCATTAGCAAATGTTGAGGAAGTTTTTTCAACCACAGCAGGCACAGTTTATCAATGTAGCCGCAAAAATTGTTTCTGGTTGGAATATAATGATGAAACAACTTCTTTCTCCGTATCGGATTTTTTGAAGTTTAAGAAGCGTATTGATGCTATTGACGTCGAACGCATGTTACATGATACAACACGTTCATCCGATTTTGAAATTATTATGCCCTTCCGTACGGAACGATGCTTTATTTTGGCTATAGAAGATGTGCTTCAGTTGCGTGAATTATTGGCTGGAGCTAAATTTATGATGGAGCTTAATAGTGTTATTAGAACCTGTTTACAGGTTTCGCCATTTGCGGTTTTCGCATAAGGCTATATATATAAACGAATTGAAACGCGGTGTATGTCTATGATGTACACCGCGTTTTTTCTGAAAGTATCTGCCGTTATTAGCCAGAAAGAACCTTCTTTCGCTTTCATAGATGTTGGTATCTGGGAAGGCGTGAAGGTTTTTGTTTGGTCAAGACCTTATTTAATTTTAATTTAAATAAGTGTCGATGGTGTTGCTGGTTGTTTTTTAATGAAATTCAATATTTTTTAATGAATTCTGCTTCTCATTGTTTTAATTTATTGCCTATTGAAAGTATCAATAATACCTATTTGTAATTGTATTGATTCTAAACAAGTTGTGGTCTGTTTGTCTAATTTAGACTGAATTTGTATTACATATTTTTGCTACAGATTTTGGAGATCTACCGTATCTTTGTAATGTAATCGGGTGAGCATGTGTTTCTCCTGAGCTTATTTTAGAAATTAAACTTAAGGTAAATATGAAAGATTTATTGAAATTAAAATCTTCTTTGAAAGAAGAAATCGAAAATATATTGAATGCACAGATTAAAGTTGAAGCTCATTCTTCAGCATTATATTTAGCCATGTCATCATGGTGTGACGATCAAGGTTTGGAAAATGCTTCAGAATTCTTTGCAAAGCAATCCAACGAAGAGCGCGAGCACATGTTGAAGCTTTTCAATTATATTAACAATCGTGGTGGCCGTGCAATTTCTCCGGAAGTTACGGGTATTCCGCAAGATTTTGAATCATTCCGTGGTGTATTTGAGCAGACTTTGGAACAAGAGATGTTTGTTACCGAGCAATTCAATAACATCGCCGATAGATGTGCCAAAGAGAAAGATTACGTTACTTTTAACTTTGTACAGTGGTTTTTGGAAGAGCAAGTAGAAGAGGAGTTTGTTGCAAGACGTATCCTGGAATTATTCGATGTAATTGGTGAAGATGGTACTGGTCGTTGGGAAATTGACAAACACCTTGTTAAAGTAACCTTTGCAGGTGAATAATAAATTGTAAAAAAATAGTGTAAAAAAACGAGCTGTTTTCCCGACAGCTCGTTTTTTTTATATACAAAATCACAACTTTTTACGTTAATAGCTTAAGAATTCTTATATTGAATTGTATTATTGCAAAGTCTATTTGATGGAACTAAGGGGCGGGAATATTATCCGGTTAGTACTTTTTTTAGCTATCACGAGCTTGTTTTTTTTACCCAAAAATGCTTTCGGGCAGGTGTCGAAAAAAGAAGTTTACGGGATTGTTGTAGATACGGCAGGAAGACCCCTAAGTGGTGTCAGTGTCCATCTGACAAGTTCCCGCGATACCCTGTTTTCATCGACCTCCACAACAGGTTCTTTTCATTTTAGTCGTGTGCAGGGTAATGACATCCGGATCAGTTGCAGCCAGTTGGGTTTAAGCATATTGGAACGAAGCTATCCACTCTACAATAGTACGACAGCTAAATTGGATGTCGGAAAGTTGACGATGTTCCCCCATGTATCCCTGTTAAAAGAAGTGGTTGTATTAAAATATAAACCGATTGTTTATAAGCAGGATACCGTTCAATTTAACCTAGATGCCTTTCAATTTGACAGACGGGCGCTTTTAGAAGAGGCACTCAAAGCATTACCAAATATACAGGTCTCCCGGGACGGCTCGGTCTATGCCTTTGGCAAACCCATATCCTCCGTCAAGGTGGATGGAAAGAAATTTTTTGGCGGGGATGTGCTGACTGCCACGCGCAATCTTCCCGCGGATTTTGTGAAAAGTGTACAGGTGATTGATTTTTATGGAGATGAGGCGACCGCAAAAGGAATTAAAAGTACCGAATCTGAAAAAGTCCTGAATATAGTTCTCAAAGACGATAAGAAGAAAATTACTTTTGGCCAAGCGACCCTAGGGGGCGGTTCGGTAGATCGTTATCTGGGGAGCGCCGGACTGAATCGCTTCAATGATGGGAAAGAGTATTCTATTATCACCTCTGTTAATAATACCAATACAAATCTCTTTTCTTTCGGTTCGCCCAATGGGGGTGAGCGGGAAAGAGAGATGGGCGAACTGGCCGATTTTGCAGACCCTACGGATGGCGTTAATCGAATTGGATCTATTGGTGGTAGCTTTTCTAGTCCCCTTTCTAAAACGGTAACAGCAAGTGGTAAATATGGTTTTACGCAACGCAATAATTATATTCAGGGAAATTCCCTATTGCAATCAGTCTACGGATATGGCAAAGGCACCAATAATCTGATTAGTAATTTTGAAGATTATAAAATAAAATCAGTCGATCGTACACACAAAATGGACTGGGACTTTGATATAAAGCTGTCTCCTAAAGATCAGCTTAAAATATCACCCAAGCTGTCCTGGACCAATTCAACAAGCAATACATTAAAAGATAGACGGATACAAAATAACAGGTTGAGCAGTACGGGGAACTATGGTGCAGCCAATAGCACCGAAAGTCCCGCAGCAGCTTTAGATCTTTTTTACGTACGAAGTTTTGCCAAGCCCGGGCGAAAGGTGCTCTATACTTTGCACACGGATTTTAATTCCCTGGACAAGGATGAGGAGGTTCGCGATTTTAATAGAGCGATTGACAGCAGTACCAACATACCGAAGATAACGGAGACTTACCTCAATCAGATGATCCGTTCCAGCAACGAGAATAAAAATATCCAAAGTCGTCTGTCTTTGGTCGAGCCTGTTGATTTAGGAGGTACCCTGGAAATCAATTACGATTTTGACTATACTAAAATCGATGCGAGACGCTCTACTTTTGACAATAATAATAACTTTAACAATGGTCCCATTCTCGTGGACTCGCTAAGTTTGAAATACGACTACTCTTTTGCAAGTAACAAAGTTGGTATGATTTATCGGCAAGATTTAAGCGAAAAAGTGAAAGTGAGTTTCGGTTTTGCGGTTCAGCCTTCGGAATTGACAGGTAGTTCGACGGATAAGCTGATAAAAACTTCCTATTCAAATGTCAATCTGGTGCCTTCTGCAGGATTGAAATGGAAATTCACAAAAGAGGAAGATCTCTCTATGGACTACTACGGCCGAAATAATCAGCCGAGCTTCTATCAGATACAACCCGTCGTGGATAATACCAATACCCAAAATATTGTAGTTGGCAACAAAGATCTGAAATCGGAGTTTGCCCATAGTATTATCTCCAAATATCGCAAATCCATTACAGGGCGAGGACAGTATTTAGAAGCCAGTCTTGCTTTTAACCTTGTGAATGATAAGATTGTCGCCAATCGGACCATTGAAGCTAATTCGACGATTCAGAAGACAACTTATCGCAATACAGAAGGTTATTATGATGTTAAAAGTTATTACCTGTTTACGGCGTCATTATTGTCGGACAACTTGCAGATGAGCTTGAACGGAAATGCAGACTATTACAATAATATCTCTTACATCAATGATAAAAAAAGCTTCGGTGGACACTTTTTGTTTACACAGGCGATTCAATTCCGTTATAGCTGGAGTGATATTTTCGAGGCTGAATTAAATGGGAACTATTCCTTGAACCGCGCAACATTCGACTGGCCGGTACAAGATAATATAACGGCACATTCCGGAATCGTTGGCTTGGGGTCAAAAGCTTATTTAGGGAAACATTTCACTATGGGACTTGAGCTTTCTCAAAAATTTAATGCGGGTTATTCGAGTTCATGGAGTAATATCAATCCAACGATCATCAACGCCTATATGGAATATACGTTTGGTAGAAACAATCTTGGTATGCTGAGATTTCAGGGATTCGATTTAATGAACCAAAATACGGGCATCTCGCGGGCAGTTGTTGGTAATGATATTTTGGATGTTCAGAATAATCGGTTAGCCCGTTATTTTATGCTTTCGCTCAATATTAGATTACAGAAATATCCTAAAAAATCATGATGAAAGCCGTCATTATTACTGAACCCGGAGGACCGGAAGTATTGGAAGTCCACGATGTGGAAATGCCCCAGCTTGGAGAGTTGGAAGTTTTAGTGGAAGTAAAGGCCGCAGGAGTCAATAGACCTGATGTTTTCCAGCGCAAAGGGAATTATCCAGCGCCAGTTGGTGTGGACCCGCGTATTCCGGGACTAGAAATAGCGGGATCTATTGTTGCCAAAGGAAAGGCTGTTGCCGATTGGCATATAGGTGATCGTGTATGTGCCCTTGTGGCTGGGGGTGGTTATGCTGCCTATGCGAAAGTCTATCAGGGACATTGTTTGCCGATACCGGATCATCTGGACTTTGCGGAAGCAGCATCGTTGCCGGAGACGGTCTTTACCGTATGGGACAATGTCTTTCGACGCGGGAACCTGCAGGCTGGAGAACATTTTCTGGTACACGGTGGTGCCGGTGGCATTGGCAGTACGGCAATTCAGCTGGGTGCATTGTTTGGCGCAGTTGTCTATACGACGGTCAGTTCATCCGAAAAAGCTGCTTTTTGTGAGTCATTGGGCGCCATCAAAGCGATCAATTATAAGACGGAGGATTTTCAGGAGCAGCTCATGCCTTTAGGCATTGATGTTATATTAGATAGTATCGGTGGTTCCTATTTTGAAAAAAATATCAACCTTTTGAGCCCTGATGGTCGTTTGGTATACATCAACGCAATGGAAGGTGTAAAAGTTGAATTGAACCTACTGAAATTAATGCAAAAACGGATTGTTTTAACAGGAAGTACACTGCGTGCCAGAGACCGAGAATTTAAACAGTCATTACGCGATGATATTTGGTCTCAGGTATGGCCCAAACTTAGCGCCGGAGACTTTAAACCTACGATATACCGTATTCTTCCTTTTGCTGAAGCCTCAAAGGCACATCGATTGATGGAAGATTCAAGCTTATTGGGTAAAATAGTCTTAAGTTTTTGATCGCTGAAAGCTGAGTGGGGTCTTACCCGTTACATTTTTGAAGTATTTATGGAAGCTCGAGAAGTTTTGAAATCCCGCTTCAAAGCAGATCTGTTTTACCGTATGTTTGTTTTCCATTAATAAATTGCAGGCGGTCTTCACACGCATTTCAATCAGAAATTGAAAGAGCGTCTTTCCGATCTGCGATTTGAAATAGCGGCAGAAAGAATTCGGTGTCATCCCTGTTAAGGACGCTAGTTCCTGTAGACGTATCTGATCGCGGTAGTTTTCACCGATATATTGCATGGCAATCTGCATACGATTGGCGTCCTGATCCTGTAGCTGGATGGAAAAAGTGGCGCTAGTCAATAGATCATGCTGTCCTTCGGTTGCCATGCGCTGTAAGATTTCCAACAAATGAATAATGCGCGCAGTTCCAGTTGAAACCAAAATCTTATCGATTAATTGGGCTGTTTTTAATCGGCTAGTCTCCGATAATGAAATGCCTCTTTTTGATACACGTATAAGGTCTCTGATGGATTTGTTTTCCGGTAGATTGATGAAATCATTTCCCCAAAAGTTCTCTTTAAAATGGAGTACACGAATATCTGCAGATTCTGCTTCCTCCTCGCGGAGGTAAATTTCATCGAATAACCAATAATGAGGCAAGTTTGAACCAACTAAGGTAATATCGCCCGATTCAAAGCGCCGAACACTATCGCCAATAAATTGGGTGCCAGAGCCTTTGGCAAAATAAATTAATTCCAGTTCTTCATGGTAATGCCAAAGATTATGGTACTGGGGTGTATTGTCTCTTCTCGCATTGAAAGAATGCTCAAGATTGCTATTTAAATGAAGCAGTTGTGCTTTCATAATTATGAAATATATGCAGTAAAGTTACATAATTCAGTTTAGTTATGGTAATATAGCTTAATAATTTGATAATATACTTGAATATTGTCTAGCATTTTTAAGCTTATTTTACATTAAATAACTACTTATAACCATTTGAAAAATATGACGAATAAAAAGAGTTACGCATTTGCCTTGATTTTGGTGACATCCTTGTTCTTTTTTTGGGGATTTATTCATAACCTTGATCCAATCTTAATTCCGCATTTGAGGAATGCATTTAGTTTATCCCATTTCCAGGCTTCCTTAGTCGATTCGGCTGTATTTATCGCTTATTTTGTGATGGCGATTCCTGCTGGAATTATCATGAAAAAATATGGCTATAAAGCCGGTATTTTGATCGGATTGATCTTTTTTGCCATTGGCTGTTTTCTTTTTGTACCTGCGGCCAATACGATAAGTTATGTTTTCTTCTTGGGGGCTTTGTTCGTTGTTGCCTGTGGTCTTACCATTCTGGAAACTGCTGCAAATCCGTATGTAGCGATTTTGGGAGATCCAGCTTCGTCGGCACAGCGACTTAATTTTGCGCAGTCCTTTAATGGGTTAGCGGCCTTTGTTGCTCCGATTTTTGGGGGAAAATTTATTTTATCCCATGAGCCTAAATCACAGGAGGAGCTTGCGCAAATGGCTGAACAGGCAAAGATGGCGTATATTCAGTCGGAAACAGCTGCTGTAAAATTGCCTTATGTGGTATTGGGGATATTGATTTTATTGATCGCCGCGTTGTTTTTCTTTACCAGATTACCTGATATCAAAGATGCAGAGGAAGAGGGCAGAGCCGGTTTTTTCCATGCATTACGTCATAAAAATGTGCGTTGGGCAGTGGTGGCTCAGTTTTTCTATGTTGGAGCGCAAGTTTGTATTTTAAGCTTCCTCGTATTATATGCAACAGAAGCTGCCGGCATTTCGGGTAAGGATGGTGCCGATTATGCTGGGTTTGCTGGATTGGCTTTTATGTTAGGCCGGTTTATCGGTACATTTTTTATGCGTTTTGTGTCAGCATCCAAGCTCCTGATCATCTATTCCGCTATAGCGATCGCTCTATCCCTATTTGTCATCTTCGGATCGGGTATTCAGACCCTATATGCGCTGATTGGCATTGCATTTTTTATGTCTATTATGTTCCCGACGATTTTCGCCTTTGGTGTACAGGGGATCGGTGCCGATACCAAATCTGCTTCTAGTTTGATCGTTATGTCTATTGTAGGTGGCGCTTTATTGCCTCCAATATTGGGTTTTATCTCTGATAAAACGGGACATTTCCAATACGGCTATTTTGTACCATTGGTTTGTTTTATTGTTGTCTTATTGTTTGCTTTCCAAAATAGAAAGGTCAGTATTGCGGAAACAGAAAATCTTAAATCACATTAATTAGTTTAAAATGAAAAGATATGTCATGGCTTTGGATCTTGTGAACGATCCACAATTGATCAAGGAATATGAAGACTATCACCGTGAGGTGTGGCCCGAGATAAAGCGTTCGATTCTGGATGCTGGGGTTGAGCAGATGGAAATTTATCGTTTTGAAAATAGATTGTTTATGAACATGGAGGTGGGCGAAGATTTTTCATTTGAGAAAAAATCGGCTATGGATGCTACCAATGAAAAAGTGCAGGAATGGGAACAGCTGATGTGGAAATATCAGGCAGCTATTCCGGGTGCAAAGCCAGGAGAGAAATGGGTGATGATGACAAAAATATTTGAATTAGTATAATTATGGCTATACAACGCTATTTACAGATCCATCCAATGGATAATGTCCTTGTTGCATTACAGGACTTGGGGGAAGGAACAACGATTGTTTTTGAAGGTAAGGAATTTACATTAAAGCAAGCTGTTGCTGCCAAGCATAAATTCACCATCCAGCCAATGGTACAAGATACGGAGATATTGATGTATGGTGTTCTGGTTGGGAAATTGAATACTTCCTTAGCTGAGGGCGAACTCATTACGACTGAAAACTTGCGCCATGCGTCTGAAGATTTCAGAATGGGCAAGCGTAAAACAGCTTGGACAAAACCTGATATTTCTGCATTTAAAGATAAAACGTTCAATGGATTTCATCGCTCAAACGGGACGGTTGGAACGGCCAATTACTGGTTGGTTATTCCATTGGTCTTTTGTGAAAATAGAAATGTATTGACGCTAAAGGCGGCTTTTGAGGAAAAGCTGGGTTATAAAGTAAAAGCTAATAATTACATATCCGAAGTTGAAGATCTCATTGGTCTGTATAAGTCTGGTGCCGATGTAAATGCTATCCTTAGTCAGGATCTACTTGCCAATACGACTTCCAGTGAGCAGGAACGTCTATTCAAAAATGTCGATGGAATCAAGTTTTTGAATCATGAGATGGGATGCGGTGGAACACGTATGGATTCGGATGCCTTATGTGGCCTTTTGGCCGGTTATATCACGCATCCGAATGTTGCGGGGGCTACTGTATTGAGTTTGGGATGCCAGCATGCGCAGGCTTCAATTCTGAAGGCTGAAATAGAAAAGCGAAGTCCGGGTTTTGACCGTCCGCTGTATATTTTTGAACAGCAGAAAGAGGGCACTGAAAAAGAATTGATGCAAAAGGCTATTAAAGCAACTTTTGCTGGGATGATGCAAGCGGATAAGAATGAGCGTAAACCAGCTACACTGGACAAATTGTGTATAGGTCTGGAATGTGGTGGTTCGGACGGTTTCTCGGGTATCTCTGCCAATCCAGCGCTTGGTTTTGTGTCGGATATTTTGGTGACTTTAGGCGGATCGGTGATTTTGGCGGAGTTTCCGGAATTATGTGGTGTGGAACAGGAATTGAGCGACCGTTGTATCGATGAGCCAACTGCGGAACGTTTTATGTCGCTGATGCGTACTTATAATGCAAAAGCTGAAGCTGATGGCTCGGGTTTCTATATGAATCCTTCTCCGGGCAATATTCGTGATGGCTTAATTACTGATGCGATTAAGTCTGCAGGGGCTGCTAAAAAAGGCGGAACTTCGCCTGTTGCTGCGGTGATCGATTATCCTGAATTGGCTAATGGTCCGGGGTTAAACTTATTATGTACTCCTGGTAATGATGTGGAAAGTACCACTGCGGAGGTTGCTGCAGGTGCCAATATTGTCTTGTTTACTACGGGCCTGGGTACACCTACGGGCAATCCGATTACACCGGTTATCAAACTTTCAACAAATACCAAGACTTTTGAGAAAATGCCAGATATTTTGGATTTGAACTGTGGTACTATTATCGAAGGTACGGAGACTATTGAGGAGGCCGCACACCGTATTCTAGATTATGTGATTGAGGTCGCTTCGGGTGAAATTAAACCCAAGGCTGTGTTGCTGGGGCAAGACGATTTCATCCCTTGGCGTAGAGGTGTTTCCTTGTAGATCAATAATGATTTAATATATGAATCTTAAACATGTTATCTGTGGTTTAGCCTTGCTGATCGGATCTGTATCCGCTAGCTATAGCCAGCAACCTTATCAGCCAAGTCCCGAAAACCTAAAAAATAGGGAATGGTTTGATCAATCTCGATTTGGTGTTTTTATCCATTGGGGGATATACAGTGTGTTGGGTGATGGTGAATGGGTCATGAATAACCAGAATATCAGTTTGGATGAATACGCCTTGCTGCCTAAATTTTTCAACCCAATTTCTTTTGATGCAAAAGAGTGGGCGAGATTGTTCAAGCAGGCAGGCGCAAAGTATATCACCTTTACAACAAGACACCACGATGGGTTCTCAATGTGGAATAGTCAGGTTTCAGACTATAACGTGGTGAAGAAGTCTCCGTTCAAACGTGATATCGTAAAGGAATTGGTGGAAGCCTGTCATGCCGAAGGCATAAAAGTGATGTTCTATTATTCACTCTTAGATTGGCACCGGGATGATTATTTACCTGTTGGTAAGACGGGCGGCGGTATTGCGGGCCGTGATTCGACAAAGGGCGACTGGAATCAGTATGTCCAGTTTATGAAAAATCAATTGACCGAACTTTTGAGCAATTATGGCGAGATCGATGGGATCTGGTTTGATGGTCATTGGGACAAGTCCAATGAAGATTGGCATTTCAAAGAAATTTATGAATTGATCCACAAGTTACAACCCCAATGTTTGGTGGGGAATAACCACCATTTAGCGCCCTTCGAAGGTGAGGATTTTCAGATGTTCGAACGTGATCTGCCCGGCGAGAATACCACTGGTTTTGGGACGAAGGCTCATGATGTCGGGAAATTACCGAAAGAGGTCTGTGGAACAATTGCAGGTTCATGGGGATTTGAGCTGAAAGATCGGACGCGAAAATCATTTCAGGAAGTGCTGAAATATCTGGTCAAGGCTGCTGGTCACGGTTCCAACTTGTTGCTCAATGTGGGGCCGATGCCGAATGGCGAAATTCAGGACTATCAACAAGAACGGTTGAAAGAACTTGGAAAATGGCTGGAAGTGTATGGAGAGACCATCTATGGAACTGAAGGGGGAGCGGTGTCACCAACAGATGAGTATGCGCTAACAAAAAAAGGAAATCAGGTGTATCTGCATGTGTTCAAAACAGATAAGAAGGAATTGTCGATCAGTAATCTTCCTTATCAGGTGAAAAAAGTAAAAACATTTATTGGAAATAAAGAGATTAAGTTTAGTCATAAAAACAATAGTCTACGATTGGATTTGCCTAGCTCATCGGATGAGGCGGATTTAGTATTGACATTAACAATTAAATAACAATGGGAAAATTAGAACAAAAAGTAGCTGTTATTACTGGTGGTGGTAGTGGGATAGGTCGTGCGATCAGTTTGCAATTTGCTGCGGAAGGAGCAAAAGTTCACATTCTGGATTTAAATGAAGAAGGCGGAAAAGCTGTTGTAAATGAAATTTTAGCGTCTGGCGGTCAGGCAGTATTCAATCGTTGTAATGTGACTGACCAACAAGAAATTACCGCTATAGCACAAAATATCGGAAAAATTGATATTTTAGTAAATAATGCCGGTATTGCTCATGTTGGTAATTTGGAGAATTGCCAATCAGAAGATTTTGAGCGTGTTTTTAATGTGAATGTTAAGGGGGCTTATAATGCATTGCATGCCATCGTGCCTATCATGAAAGTACAGGGTTCGGGTGCAATTCTTAATCTTGCGTCCATTGCCGCATGGGTGGGCATCACAGATCGTTTTGCTTATTCGATGAGCAAAGGGGCTATTTACGCGATGTCCATGTCTGTAGCGCGGGATTACATGGCCTACGGTATTCGTTGCAATAGTATTTCTCCAGCGCGCGTACATACACCATTTGTGGATGGATTTATTGCGAAAAATTATCCTGGAAAAGAGGAAGAAATGTTCGAAAAATTATCAGCAACCCAGCCAATAGGCCGCATGGCACAACCGGAGGAAATTGCCAAATTAGCACTTTTCTTGTGTAGTGACGACGCAGGCTTTATCACTGGAAATGACTACCCAATTGATGGTGGTTTTATTAAATTGAATAATTAAAAAGCTAAAAATAAAATATCTATTATCTCAATACTATAAAAATGAAATTAATACGTTTTGGAGCTCAAGGCAAAGAGAAAATCGGTGTTCAGATCGATGGTGTAAATTACGATGTAAGCGCATTTGGTGGTGATTACAATGAGCAATTCTTTGCTGAGGATGGTGTCGCTCGTTTAGAAGAATTTGTAAAAGCAAATGAAGGTAAGTTGATTGAAGTTCCTCAAGGCGAGCGTATCGGAGCACCTTTTGCCCGCCCATCCAAAATTGTTTGTATTGGATTAAATTATTTGGACCATGCAAAGGAAACCAATGCACCAATTCCGGCTGAGCCGATCATCTTTATGAAATCGACCACTTCGTTGGTAGGTCCTTATGATGAAGTGATGATTCCTAAAGATTCCCTTAAAACCGACTGGGAAGTGGAGTTTTGTATTGTCATCGGCAAAAAGGCATCTTATGTAGAAGAGCATGAGGCTTTAGATTATGTTGTAGGCTATGTGTTGCATAATGATGTTTCTGAACGTGAGTATCAGTTGGAGCGTGGCGGTACCTGGGATAAAGGAAAAGGATGTGATACTTTTGCCCCGATGGGACCCTTCATGGCAACAAAAGAAGAGATCAAAGACATCAATAATGTGCGTCTTTGGTTAAAAGTAAACGGAAAAACCTATCAAGATGGTAATACCAAGGATTTGATCTTTTCGGTAGCACATGTGGTATCGTATGTGTCTAAATTTATGACCTTGTTGCCTGGTGATGTTATTTCAACAGGTACGCCTGCAGGTGTTGGCTTAGGATTTAATCCGCCGATTTATTTGAAACCTGGCGATGTTATCGAGTTGGGAGCCGATGGTCTTGGAGAATCCCGTCAGACTGTTGTCGCGTATTCAAAAAATTAATTACTCATCAAGTTTTTCTTTGCACTATGCGTATAGATACCCATCAGCATTTCTGGAAATTCGATCCGATCAGAGATAATTGGATCACAGAAGAGATGCAGGTCATAAGACGAGATTTTACACCTTTAGATATTCAGTTTGTGCTTGAACGGAACGGATTCGGAGGGACTGTAGCTGTGCAAGCAGATCAATCCAAAGAGGAAACGGCTTACTTGGTTCAGCTTGCCGCAGATTATCCTTTTATTAAGGGGGTAGTAGGCTGGATTGATCTTCAGGCAGCAGATATTCGGCAACAGCTGGAGGCGTATCGGACCACTACTGTTATCAAGGGTTTTCGCCATGTTGTTGAGGCGGAAGCGGATCCTGATTTTCTTATCCGCCCTGCAGTATTAAATGGACTGAAGGCTTTGGCAGATTACGATTATACCTATGACCTGTTGATCCGTCCTCGCCATTATGCAGCAACACTGGATTGCGTGCGGCAAAATCCGGATCTTCAATTTGTATTGGATCATATTGCCAAGCCACCGATCAAATCGAAAGCCTTTGATGAGTGGGCCGCGTTTATCGATGCGCTTGCTGCTTTTCCGAATGTGGTCTGTAAAGTTTCCGGCCTTGCAACAGAAGCTGATTGGGAGGGATGGAAGCTTGACGATTTTAAACAATATCTGGAACATATTTTTGCCCGTTTCGGCAAGGAGCGCATTATGTACGGCTCGGATTGGCCTGTGTGTCTTCTGGCGGCTTCATATGAAGAGAGCATTGCTATCGTTGAGGATAAATTAGGGCAATTTACAGCGGCAGAAAAGAATGCTTTTTGGGCAGAGAACGCTATACGCGTGTATAATCTTTAAAAAGAAAAGCTTCAGCATGTTATGGAAGGGAAAAATAGCATGCTGAAGTTTTTTATTGGTCATGAAGCTAGATAATGTGCATAATGACGTCAATATAAATTAATCAATAACCAGTGAAACAAGTTCATGGTTGTGAATGTTAACCACAATCAATGAAACAAACCATTCAATAAAAGTATTATGGATCTTCATTTAAAAGATAAAGTTGTTATTGTTACCGGCGGAGCAAAAGGAATCGGGCGGGCTGTAGTCCACGCGTTGGCAAAAGAACAGGCTATTCCGGTCATTGTTGGCCGTAAACAGGCCGATAATGAAAAAGTAAAAGAAGAAATAAAGCAATTTGGTGTGGATGCTCTCTGTATTGAAGCAGAGTTGTCTAAACCGGAAGATTGTGAAAGGGCCGTCCAAAAGACATTGGAAGCCTATGGTCGCATTGATGGTTTGGTAAATAATGCCGGACAAAATGATGGTGTTGGATTAGCATCAGGTAATTATGAAAAGTTTGTTGCTTCTCTACACAAGAACTTAATCCACTATTACCTCATGGCACACCATGCCTTGGATGCCTTGAAGGCGTCAAAAGGGAGCATTGTGAATATTTCTTCCAAAACCGGTGAAACAGGACAGGGAAATACTTCGGCTTATGCGGCATCGAATGGCGGACGTAATGCACTTACGCGCGAGTGGGCGGTAGAATTGTTACCTTACTCTATTCGTGTAAATGCCATTATCGTAGCAGAATGTGCAACTCCCCAATACGATACCTGGATTCAAACCTTATCAAATCCAGAGGAGACATTGAAAAAAATTACGGATCGCATTCCATTGGAGCATCGGATGACAACAGCGGAAGAAATAGCAAATACAACTGTATTTCTTTTATCGAGCAAGTCAAGCCATACTACAGGTCAATTGGTGCATGTAGACGGCGGGTATGTGCATTTGGATCGCTCTATTATTGCTGAATCATAAAAGGATATAATTGATTTTTGAAAAAAATGGAGCTTTAGCCT
>NZ_DIIM01000001.1:206008-249198 GCF_002420705.1 Sphingobacterium sp. UBA5670 | reverse complement strand
AGGCTAAAGCTCCATTTTTTTTAGAATCGCTATAGTGGTGTAGAAGCTATACTGTCGTATTTAAGGGATTGCTGATGATAAAAAAGGTTAGCTAAAACAAAAAAAGCTTGTTCATTGAACAAGCTTTTTTTGTGGTGCCACCTGGGTTCGAACCAGGGACACAAGGATTTTCAGTCCTTTGCTCTACCAGCTGAGCTATGGCACCAGTTGACCTTTTATTTAAATCTGTGATCATCAGATTGAAGCGTGGTGCCACCTGGGTTCGAACCAGGGACACAAGGATTTTCAGTCCTTTGCTCTACCAGCTGAGCTATGGCACCGCTTTCTGCTATGGGTTTGTTCCCCTATTGCGATGCAAATATAGTCCGATAATTTGAATTCTAAAACTTTTATGTAGATTATTTTCTCACTTTTTTCGAACGTGTTGATTTTGATCGAGATAAAATTACAAGAAACTAACATACAGGAAAAGGAATAAGCTGTATCTTTGCATTTCAATAATTAGAGATGAGTAAAAGAGGAAGAGTTTTAGTTGCAATGAGTGGAGGGGTAGATAGCTCCGTTGCTTCTGTCATGCTCCACGAACAAGGATATGAGGTTATCGGTATCACGATGAAGACATGGGATTATGCATCCGCAGGTGGTTCGTCGAAAGAAACCGGATGTTGTAGCCTTGATAGTATCAATGACGCTCGTACATTAGCCGTAAACTATGGTTTCCCTCATTATATATTAGATATACGTGATGAGTTTGGAGATTTTGTGATTGACAATTTTGTAGAAGAATATATTGCTGGGCGCACGCCTAACCCATGCGTATTATGTAATACCCACATCAAGTGGGAGGCTTTGATGAAACGTGCTGACAAATTGGATTGTGAGTTTATCGCTACCGGACACTATGCAAATATCCGAATGCACGATAATGGCCGTTATGTGATCTCCAAAGGTAAGGATGAAAATAAAGATCAATCTTATGTTTTGTGGGGAGTTTCACAGGAAAACCTTGCGCGGACACAATTTCCGTTAGGATCTTTCACAAAAAAGGAGATTCGTCAAATGGCTTTGGATATGGGGCAAAAAGAATTGGCCAATAAATCTGAAAGTTATGAGATCTGCTTCGTTCCTGACAACGACTACCGCGCATTCTTGAGACATAAGGTGCCTACTTTGGATCAACAGATTGGTCCCGGTAATTTTATCCTTTCCGATGGTACAGTAGTAGGTAAACATATTGGCTACCCTTATTTCACCATCGGTCAACGTAAAGGCTTAGGTATTGCTTTGGGTAAACCGATGTTTGTGATTGAAATCCTTCCAGAGAGTAATACGGTGGTCTTGGGAGAAGAACATGAACTTGAAAAGTCACACGCTTACGTTCGTAATGTGAACTTTGTCAAATATGCAGGATTGGATCAACCGATGGAAGCAATTTCAAAGGTACGTTATAAAGATTCCGGTGCTCTGTCGACCATCTCCCAAGAAGATGACAAAGTCCGCATTGACTTTGTGCATAATGTAAAAGGTATTGCCCCTGGACAGTCGGCCGTGTTCTATGAAGGAAATGATCTACTCGGTGGTGGTTTCTTAATGAAATAACAAGAAGCTGGACTGAGATTTAGAATAAGAGTTGTAATCCCTATGCTGTAGATACAGTATAGGGATTTTTTAATTAAAAATTGCTGAGATTGTGTGCGGCTATGATCCCTGCCGGATTTAAGTCGATCGAATTTAGAAGAAATGTATAATTAGTTCTTTTGTCAAGATAGAGGGTCGAAAGCGATACTAAAATTATATCGTAATCATTACCAGTTGAATCAAAAGTAAGTGTCTTTGCCTTTTGTGATTCACTATTGTACCGTGTTAATTCGATTTCGTGGGAACCGATTGTGCGAGCCTGTCTTTTATCAAAAGAAAAGCCAATGATTTCAATTTTTAGAACGATATGGCTACACGCCTTAGGCCAATAAAAATTTTCCTCCCCTTTTAATTCGGGCATGTGGATTAATATGGTCCCTTTAGTTGCGAAATTCACGGTAGTATCGAAATAAAGGTAATCATAGATATGGCAATTCTTATTGAACTGAAAGTCGACCAATCGCTGGATATTTCCTCGGCTAACTCTTTGATAGCCGGGGTTGTGTTTTCCATTGCCAAATAATACACGCTGCATACGTTTAACTAGTCGGTTGTGCATTTCGCTGTCATGTAGTTTTTGATGTACAACATCGAAAGCTCGACGGATTATTGCACCTGCTGCGCTTGCTGCTCCAAAATCAGAAGCGGCGGCTTCAGTCCATATCGTCTGACGCATCTTGTCCGAAGGTTTAGTTTGTACGACATTTTTGTCTCCGACTTTACGATTGACCAAATTCCCTGTTTGGCCTCTCAAATATCCATTTTCAATTATTGCCATAGTTAAAGTTAGTCTTTTAAATTGCTGAAAAGTAATTTTTCACAACTTTTACGAGATTTAAAATAGTGATTTACTGTGTTTTATGAATTTTGAAATTTAGCATACTTCACGATTATTAAATTGGTAATGGATATCATTATTGTTCGCTGTAGCGCTAGTTGAGATATAGTATAGATTCGGTTAAGAAAGGGAGTGTGTGCGGGGTGCTTCGGTGATCATACCGATTTGTAAGCGTGATATAGTCGCTGTCAACATGGAGTGAACACGGACTCAAGTCGGATTGAAGGGCCTTAACGTAATCATGTGCCGTGCATATTCTGTAAATGTTTTGGGGGAGTAGACCGTGTTATCCAGCGCAAAGAAAGAAGCCTTGAATAAAGTTTACAACATCGTTGACGAATGGCATAAAGCTGTATTGGAAAATCGTATTCATGAGATTATGAAAGATGATGGGGATGAGAATAATGGACTAATAGATGAAGAATAACGATGCCATTTGCAAACCCTACACCTTATGACTATTTTCCGCGGAGATTGCATCCGCAGGAGATAGGGAATTCGTTTGATGTAATTAATCTTTTCTTTGGCTGGGAGAATTTTCGGGCTTGGAGCGATCATCTCGATGAATGGAATGTGGTATATGAAACTTTGTTAAAATGATATATTTTTGTTGTTTTTACTAATAATTTTAGTAATTTTAACCTATGAATTCGTCAGAATATTTCAAGGGTAGAGGGGCTCAGATTAATCCCAATAACAAGTTTTTTGTAAACCAATACGTGCAGGAGCACGTGGAGGGGCTGGATGAGGAATTTTTGGGTGCCGAGAAAACGCAGTTTATTCCGACACATCCGAAATCGATTATATCCAAATCCAATAGCCCCGACCTGCGTTTCGAAAGATCTATTAATCCTTATCAGGGCTGTGAGCATGGCTGTATTTATTGCTACGCGCGTAATTCACATGAGTATTGGGGCTTCAGTGCGGGATTGGATTTTGAACGTAAGATCTTAGTAAAACATAATGCGGCTCAGCTTCTCGAACAGGAGTTTAGAAAATCGAGCTATCAACCCGATTTGATTATGCTTTCAGGCAATACAGACTGTTATCAACCTATTGAACGGAAGCTGGGTATCACACGTTCGCTTTTAGAATTGATGGTCAAATACCAGCATCCTGTTTCTATCATCAGCAAAAATGTACTGATGCGACGGGATTTTGATCTCTTGCGCGAACTTGCGGCACTAAATCTGGTTTCCGTTGCCGTGACCATCAACTCGTTGCGGGAGGAGGTACGCCAGAAAATGGAACCCCGGACTGCTACGGCATCGGCCCGATTGAAACTAATCGAGGGGTTGACACGGATAGGCGTTCCAGTCATGCTGATGATGGCGCCCATCGTTCCGGGAATCAATAGTGATGAGATTTCAGATTTGATTCGTTCGGGAGCAGATGCGGGAGCAATTACGGCCTCATATACAATCGTGAGGCTCAATGGACAGATCGGTGCTATTTTTAAGGATTGGCTTTATCAAAACTATCCTGATCGGGCAGAGAAAGTGCTGCACTGGATCGAGGCCTGTCATGGCGGTAAGATCAATGATACTGATTTCGGACGAAGGATAAAAGGGGATGGTCATATGGCCGAAAGTTTGCAGCATTTATTCAAGCTATCCGTCAAAAAATATATGAATAATGGGACACTTCCATCCTTGAGAAGGGATCTTTTCCGCTTACCCGATGCAGGAACGCAGCTAGGATTGTTTTAGATGGCTGGAGCGACAATTATGAATTCGCTATTCTCGAGGAGGAATATCTACATTAAATTTTAGCAAAAAAGCCTGATTCATGCAATGAATCAGGCTTTTTTTATTTTTCAGATCGAGGTTCAATGAACTAAGATTTCTTTCTTTTGATCAAAACATAACTCACATAGAGTAATATAAGCCAAGCAGGGATCAATTCTACCGGAAGTTTCATTCCTGTTATCCACATGATGCCAAGTACAGCGATCAAAAAGATCAGACAGATATAGTTACTTAGGGGATATAGAAAAGATGGAAACTTGGTCTGTAAGTGGGCATCGAGTTTATTCTTTCTGAAATACAAATGTGTAATGGAAATCATCACCCAGTTTATAATCAGTGAAGATACCACAAGCGACATCAAGATCTCCAAGGCATTTTTTGGTGCAACATAATTGATAAATACACAGACAGCTGCAAACAATGCCGAGACCAAAATAGCATTGATTGGTGCGTGATTTTTATTGAGTTTTGAAAGAAAACGAGGTGCATTACCCTGTTCCGCTAGACCATATAACATTCTACTGTTACTATACACACTGCTGTTATAAACAGACAATGCTGCTGTAAGCACAATAAGATTTAAGGCATTTGCGATAATTTTTGTGAAATAAAAGGTCTTTCCAAAGATGGTAAATTCAAATCCATTAAGCTTGTCAAAGACAAGTACAAAGGGACTCGTATCTGCGGTGATATTTGTCCATGGCGTCAAGGAGAAAAGAATGATCAAAGCGCCGACGTAAAAGATCAAAATCCGATAGATCACCTGATTGGTCGCTTTCGGTATATTCTTTTCGGGGTGCTCGGCTTCTGCAGCAGTAATACCAACCAATTCCAGACCACCAAAAGAAAACATGATCAAAGCCATAGCCGAAAGAAGACCTTCAAAATTACCCTCTGCAGTTTGGCTAAACCAACCTTTTGGGAAAAAACCGCCATGTGAAGTCAGGTTGCTAAGGCTTGCTTGTTCACCTCCGGTACCGCTTATAAGTAAGTAAACACCGAAAACAATCATGGCGATGATCGCAACAACTTTGATAATGGAAAACCAAAATTCCGTCTCGCCATAAATTTTGACAGAGGCAAGATTTAAGGCGTTGATTGCAAAGAAGAAGAATAAGCTCGACGCCCATAGCGGTATTTCTGGCCACCAAAATTGAACATAAACACCGATAGCCGTTAATTCGGCCATACTGACGAGGATGTAGAGAACCCAATAGTTCCAGCCCGAAGCATAACCGGCAAAGGAACCCCAGTATTTATTGGCGAAATAACTGAAGCTTCCTGAAACAGGTTCTTCAACCACCATTTCTCCCAATTGGCGCATAATGAAAAAAGCAATGATCCCAGCAAATGCATAGCCAAGGATAACGGCAGGCCCTGCTAATGTAGCAGCCTTTCCAATACCCAGAAATAAACCTGTGCCAATCGCACCTCCCAGTGCAATTAATTGAATATGTCTATTTTGAAGTCCTCTTTTTAATTCTTCCTTATTGTTTTGTTTCTCCATGTGAATGGTTAATACGGTTTCTAGTTTATTTTGACAGATTCTTGGATTGGAGAGCCTGAGGCCATATTGATAGTTCCAAGCCAGAATCGGATTGACCAAAATCGGTACTGTTAAGCTGATATACCTTTGATCGGCGTAGCTCTCCCAGCACATGTTTTGTCCTAAGCGCATAAAGTTAATAAAACACTTAGGTATTTATGCACATTCCGTTGCGGTTTTACTCTATTTCGTTGTTTTTTAAAAACAATGGCGGAGTCCATGTTTGACTAGGAATTAGAAAGCGCCGTAATTTGGAAATACGGCGCTTTATGAATTAGTAGCTAGTGTGATTTTTGGCCACTCTAACTAATAACGAAATCTTATTTGTAAATGCTACTCAAAAAGACAGATTAATTTGCTTTTTGTGTTTTTTCCACGCTGCAGTCACATCCGCAGCCTTTCGAGCAGCTCGACTTGCCCTGTAGTGATTTTCGGACGTTTTTAACGACATACCACACAGCCGCCAAAACGAGAATTCCTACGATGAGATATTGTACTGTTAAATTATCCATAGCTTTTTTATTTTAAAAGTTGATAAGCAATTAAAGCGCTGAAATAGGCCAAGCCTGTCATAAAACCAAGCTGTATTAAAGTCCATTTCCACGAGCCTGTTTCCCTTTTTACAGCCGCAATTGTACTCATACATTGCATAGCAAATGCGTAAAATAGTAATAAGGATACGCCAGAAGCCAGATTGTAAGCAGGTAAACCGGTATTTCGATTAATTTCGCTTTTCATTTTACCTAATACCGTTGTTTTAGAGGCTTCATCTTCGATGTCCACTTCGTCACCAAGGCTGTACACAGTGGCCATGGTTCCCACAAATACTTCACGAGCGGCGAAGGAAGAGATAAGACCTATACCCATCTTCCAGTCGTAACCTAATGGTTCAACAACAGGCTCAATAGCCATGCCAAGATAGCCTAAGAAAGAGTGCTCCAACCGGTAAGACGAAATTTCGTGATCTAAGTCCGCTTCGGATAAGTTGGGGTTGTTTTTTGTCACGTATTCTTCTGCTTGGCTAAATTTATCATTTGGCCCGAAGCTACCTAATGCCCATAGTATCACAGAGATTGCCAGAATGATTTTACCTGCACCGAACACAAAGCTTGATGCTTTTTCCCATACATTTAAAGCAACATTCTTCCAATCCGGAGTTTTATAGGTCGGCAGTTCAAAGATTAAAAATGATTTATGTTTTGATTTGATGACCTTCGTCAGAATAATTGCGGATAGCAGGGCTGCGAATATTCCAAGCAGGTACATCACAAACAATACAATACCTTGTATTTGAAAGCCCCCTAATTTCGTGTCCGGTATCACCAGTCCGATCAGAACGATATAAATAGGAAGACGTGCAGAGCAGGTCATAAAAGGTGTTACCAGAATAGTGACGAGTCTTTCTTTGCTATTTTCGATGTTACGTGCAGACATGACAGCAGGAACAGCACAGGCAACGCCCGAAATCAAAGGAATCACTGATTTTCCATTCAGCCCAAAAGGGCGAAGCCATCGGTCCATTAGGAAAACTACGCGGCTCATATAGCCCGTTTCTTCCATAATCGAGATAAAAATGTATAAGATGACGATTTGTGGAATGAAGATAACGATCCCGCCGATACCTTTGATAATACCATTGCTGAGCAAGTCGGTCAATGGCCCCGCCGGCAATACTGTTTGTGTATAGGCCGCAAGATCACCAAACAAACCGTCAATAAAATCCATGGCTGGTCCAGACCAGGTATAAATTGCCTGAAAGATCAGAAAAAGGATTCCAAAGAAGATGACATAGCCAAAGATCGGGTGCAGCAGGATGCTGTCGATCGTATTGGTCTTGTTTTTATTGGAAGTCTCATCTTTTACATAGAGCTCGGCAAGACTGCTATCTAATGCTTTACTGCGTAATATAGCTTCGTCTTTTTGCAGCTTTTCGGCCCGCAATTGATGTTTGTCACGGATTTGCTGAATAGACTGATTTTTTTCTTTTGATAAAAAGGACACTTCGCCCTTGGCTAAATATTGCCAGGTATGGTATTCTGTATCTAAAGGGAAAAGGCGTTTTGCTTCTTCCAATGCAGCATCAGCTTCCTCCGGTAGGCTGAATTTGCTGATATACATGGGCGGAACAGCATCAAAGTTTTTGATCAGTTGATCTATACCCTGCCCGGTACGCGCGTTGGTCTCGTATACTTTTGTATTTAATAAATGCTCAAGTTTTTGAATATCTATTGTAATGCCTTTTTCTTTGGCTTCATCGATCATATTGATGACGAAAATAGCAGGTAGGCCAAGCTCCCGGGCCTGTTGATAAAGGATGATTGACCGTTTTAAGTTGGTCGGTTCAGCGACGACAACAACCAGGTTGGGTCTGAAACTGTTTTCTTTGTCAACTAAGGTGTTGAAAACAACTTCTTCGTCCATTGAGCTAGGAAACAAGGTATATGTTCCCGGTAAATCAATAATTCGATAAGTCTTGTTGTTAGCTTTTACTTGCCCCTCACGTTTCTCGACAGTAATTCCGGGATAGTTTCCTACTTTCTGATTTAATTTTGTAATCCGGTTAAATAGAGATGTTTTACCCACATTTGGATTCCCCAAAAGTGCAATAATCGGGTTATTCATTATTTCTGATCAATAAGGATGACTTTAGCTTCTGATTTGCGGATGGCAATCAAGGCGTTATTAGCACTAATATTTAAACATATAGGACCGTCCAAAGGAGCGATGTGTTTCACTTCTATTTCAGTACCCGGGATGAACCCCAATTCGAAAAATTTAGCTGGAATATCGTGCGAATCAAAATCTATTATTACCGCCTTTTCCCCTTTTTTTAGCTTATCTAAGCTAGTTCTATTACGCATCTACCTGTTTTTTTTGAATTCTTCAAATATACAGAATTTCTACCATTTAGAATGATTCTAATGTCATAGTTATGTATTTAGTAAAAAACAGCTATCTTTACTACTCAGAACGATTAATTATCAACCAGAATGAAGATTGAGGACGAAATCAAAGTAAGTAAATTCAGTAATGAATGGCATCGTTGTACGGTAAATATTCTATATACGTACAATTGGATTAACAATGAGCTTGAACAGCGAGCTGCCAAAGAAGGGATCACTTTGAAACAGTTTAATGTCTTGCGCATTTTAAGGGGGCAATATCCTAAGCCTGCAACCAATAATCTCATTAAATCAAGAATGCTAAGTACAACGCCGGATATCTCCCGGATGATTGATCGCATGGTTTCCAAAGGATTGGTTTCACGCTGTCAATCTGATGGAGATAAAAGAGCCGTGGATTTGGTTATCACAGAAAAGGGCTTAGAGATTCTTAAAGATCTGGATGAGGATATGCTGATGCAGGACCTTTTACCCAATCGAATTAGCGAAGAAGAGGCAATAACGTTAAGTACACTGCTGGATAAACTTCGCGGCTAAAGAAATTAATGCGCATGGTCATGATGTTCATGATCATGCGGTTGTTGATGCTGATCGTGCCCATGATCATGTTCCCCTACAAATAAGAAACTTCCAAGTGCTATAGCCACACCGGCAATAACAGCAATCATTTTCTTTTTATTGAATTTATGGTGGTCAATGGAGCCAGATTCAAAAAGTATCGTCGTGGAGATGTGCAAGAAAATACCGATAACCACCGCCATGATTTTATCAAAATACTGCTGAATATTGCCTACTTCTCCCGCACTGATGGCCTTGCTCAGTAAAAACCCAAAGGGGGTCATAGCGGCAAATAAGGCCAGTGTAATAAGGATGGTATTTTTCTTTAAATGCGTGCTTATTAAGATACTTCCCAATGCGAATGCAGCTGGGATGTGGTGAATCGATATGCCTAGTGCGAGTTCAGTCTGATGCGTCGCTGCAAGTGGCATCCCCTCCAGAAATGCATGTAGACAGAGGCTGAACATAATACCGATTGGAAAACGATGGCTGTGGTGACCATGCTCATTGTCCGCATGAATATGGCCATGCTCTATCCCTTGCGAAAACTGCTCAAGAAAGAGCTGAAAGAGAAATCCTGCAAGCACATATATGCCTAGTACTTCAGGTGAAGTATTGTTGGATTGATAGACATGTGGAATAAGATGAAGTACGGTTATGGAGAATAAATAGGCTCCACTGAAAGAAAGGATGAGCTTAAGAAAATTCGTTCCTTTCTTCTGTACAAAAAATACGGCAATTCCACTTGCAAATGCAGGTATGAATAAAATTAAAATCAATAAAATTGAATTCATTATACTTGTTCAGTTTTAAAAAAGCTAGGTACAAAGCGTTTGAATAAGTAGCCTGTAGCCAAACCGACCAGGATACCTAAGGCCGAACCACAGAGCACATCAAACGGGTAATGAACACCAACATAAATTTGAGAGACTGAAATTAGGGTCGCCCAGGCAATACAAAGCCATAGTACATATTTCCATCTCCTCCGGAAAAGTACAATCCAGAAAAAAGCAAGAGAAAAATGATTGGCCGCATGGGAGGAGGTAAAGCTAAAGCCCGAACCACAGCGTACGCGGATGTTGACATTTTCTTTAAACTCCACGTCATTGCATGGTCGTATCCTTTTTACAGTCTTTTTGATCAAATGAGATGATATACCATCGGAAATACCGAAAGTAACCAAGGTCATGACAACAATTAGGATACCTGTTTTTCCATAAGTCTTAATGAAAAAGATGATCAAAAATAAATACAAAGGTGCCCAGGTATATGGATTGCGCAAAATAGGCAATAGCCAATCAAACACAGGGTTACTCAAGCCCTGATTAATGGCCAGAAAAATCTCTTGATCGATGTGTACTAATTGTTGAATCATAAATGTTGCTGATGACAATGAAATCCCAAACTTTAAAAAACTCGTTTTTCAAAAGTAAAAATAATTTCATTGCAAACGGTTGTTTCTTTTAAAAACAACTTTGTTGCAACAAATATACGTTAAATATTCATTAATTATAATTTTAATTCGATATTTTATTGGCATTGTGCTAAATTTACACGTTAATCAATTCAAGAGAAATGACTTTAATTAAATCAATATCAGGAATACGTGGTACGATAGGTGGGCGTGCTGGAGAGGCACTTACCCCGATAGATATCGTTAAGTTTACAGCCGCATACGGCAAAATAATTGTCAAACAGAGTGGCATCAAAAAAATTGTGGTAGGAAGAGATGCACGCGTTTCCGGAGAGATGGTCAGTAATTTGGTGATTGGTACCTTGCAAAGTATCGGTGTTGATGTAGTTGATTTAGGTCTTTCAACAACTCCGACGGTAGAAATTGCTGTGCCTATGGAAAAGGCAGCCGGTGGTATTATTTTAACGGCTTCACACAACCCGGGCCAATGGAATGCGCTGAAGTTGTTGAATGCAAAGGGAGAGTTTATTTCAGATGTTGAAGGACAAGAAGTATTGGCGCTTGGCGAATCCTTAGACTTCGACTTCTCGGAAGTAGAAGAGATCGGGCAGGTTCATAAAGATTATTCTTATTTACAGAAACATGTTGACGCTGTATTGGCCTTAGAATATGTAGATAAAGAAGCGATCAAAGCGGCTAATTTTAAAATTGCTCTGGATGCCGTCAACAGTACCGGTGGTACATTTATACCAGCTCTGTTGGATGCGCTCGGTGTACAGACAGTCTATAAAATTCATTGTGAACCCAATGGTCAATTTCCGCATAATCCAGAACCATTGAAAGAACATTTGACGGATTTATCCGCTGCAGTTCTTGAAAACAAAGCTGACTTGGGTATTGCTGTGGATCCGGATGTAGACCGATTGGTCTTCATGATGGAGGATGGTGAGTTATTTGGTGAAGAATATACGTTAGTTGCTGTAGCGGATTACCTATTGCAGCATAAGAAAGGAAATACAGTTTCCAATTTGTCTTCCACACGTGCATTGCGCGATGTAACGCATGCGCATGGTGGTGAGTATTATGCGGCGGCTGTTGGTGAAGTAAATGTGGTGACAAAAATGAAAGAAGTCGATGCTGTCATCGGTGGCGAAGGAAATGGCGGTGTCATATATCCTGCATCCCACTACGGCCGTGATGCGTTGGTTGGTGTGGCTATCTTCTTGACACACTTGGCCAAAATAGGTAAAAAAGCATCAGAGTACCGTGCTTCTTTACCGCAGTATTTTATGTCGAAAAACAAGATCACCTTAACTCCGGAATTGGATATTGATAATCTATTGGCCAAAATGGAGGAAAAATATAAAAATGAAGACCATTCAACAATTGATGGACTGAAAATAGACTTCGAAAATGAGTGGGTCCATTTGCGCAAGTCGAATACCGAACCGATTATTCGGATCTATTCTGAGGGACCGACGCCCGAAGCTGCTGAGCAGATCGCGCAGAAGATTATCAGAGAAATTGAAGAAATAATTAAATAGAAACAAAAAGCTGCATCTGCAGCTTTTTGTTTTAGGACTAATCTGAGTAGTATAACATAGTCCTAGATATTAAGATGTTTTAGAATTTATGATTAGAACGATCATTTTAAGTACGTATTGTTTTCTTAGTTTAATTTTATTTGCCTTGCCAACAAGTGCCCAGCAACCTGTAGAAGAAATCAATAGGGTGTTAGATCAATGGCACAAATCTTCGGGCGAGGTAAAGTATGGCCCTTTCTTGAATGTCATTGCTTCGGATGGTATTATTTTGGGGACGGATCATGACGAGCGATGGGATAAAGCGCATATTGATAAGTTTTCTGACCAATATTTTAATCCCAAAAATGCCTGGACTTACAGCTATGATAAACGGCATATCAGTTTTAATGCAGATAGCACAATAGCTTGGTTTGATGAAACTTTTAAGATCAATACCAAGTCTTTTCGTGGCGTGGGCGTGTTGAGCAAGCTGGGCAGTGAGTGGAAGCTTCGTCAATATAGCATGTCCATGTCGGCTCCCTATGCGGATGTAAAGGCAGCAGTGGGCGGAAAGGCCGGCCAGAAAATTCATAGCAACCTCTTATTGGTGATGGTGCTGTTTTTCTTTATGGCCATGTTATTTGTGCTGAGCCAGCGCTTAAAAATTTCTTACCCCATTCTGTTGGTTATTGGCGGACTTGTGATCTCGTTGATCCCCGGGGCTCCTGTCATAAGTGTTGATCCTGATATCGTATTTATGGTATTTTTGCCACCCTTACTTTTTGAAGCAGCCTGGTATACCAATTGGGGGAATTTTCTGAAGTGGCGACGGTCTATTTTTATCATGGGCTTTGGTTTAGTGTTCTTTACATCGCTGGCGATTGCCTACTTTTCGGTCAGTATTATTCCTGGGTTTACATTAGCGCTAGGCTTTCTGCTGGGAGGCATTATCTCTCCTCCGGATGCGGTGGCAGCGAGTTCTGTCCTGAAAGGGGTAAGCATTCCTAAACGGGGAATTGCGATATTGGAAGGGGAAAGCCTGGTGAATGATGCAGCCTCATTGACGGTATTTAGATTTGCATCCATTGCGATTCTTACAGGCCAGTTTGTGATGAGCAATGCGACGACGCAGTTTCTGATGTTATCGGTCATGGGTGTTGTCGTTGGTCTGGTTATCGGTCACATCCTCTATATATTCCTACGTTATGTTGCTAAGTCGTCGAGTATTTCAACACCCATAACCCTTATTGCGCCGTACCTGATGTATATTGTTGCGGAGCATTTTGAATGGTCCGGAGTTTTAGCTGTAGTCAGTGGGGGACTGTTTCTTTCCTTCCGAGCAGGTGATTACCTCAATTACCATACACGCATCCAAACGAAGGAGGTTTGGGCGACAGTGGGTTTTCTATTAAATGGATTTGTCTTTATTTTAATTGGACTTGAACTCCCGGTGATCATCAATGGTTTGGGTGAATACTCCATGGAGGAAGCGATTGACTATGCATTGGCTATTTGTGTGATCGTGATTGTATTGCGATTAATTGCGGTGTACCTCTCCGCCTTTGTTCCTAGAATATTGTTCAAACGCGTCCGTATCAAGGAAAAGAGTCCAGGCTGGAAGTTGCCTTTGGTTGTAGGCTGGGCCGGCATGCGAGGTGTGGTTTCTTTGGCTTCAGCTTTGGCGATCCCTTTAACCTTATACGATGGAACTGCTTTTCCGCACCGTAACCTGATCTTGTTTATTACTTTTGTGGTTATTTTGGTGACACTTGTTTTTCAAGGGCTTACCCTGCCATTGCTGATCAAACTGATTAAAATTGAAGAGGTCGATGAACAAGCTTCGATGGAAGAACAGATAGATGAGATCCGTGTCCGTCTTGGCAAAGAATCTATTGCTTATTTAGATAAGCATTATGGAAAGGAAATGCTGGAATATGAGACAATTGCCCGCGTCAAAGAGCAGATTGTCCGGAGTGTAAATGCATCCGAGCGTGCCAAGGAGGAGGACACGCGTGCTCAGCTTTCTGCTGTTAGAGGCTTGTACAATAAAATTATGCTGGAACTTTTAGCTTTACGTCGCGATGGATTGTACAAAATCAAAGAAAGTAAGGCTTACGATAGTGATGTTATCAAAGAAATGGAGTATTCCTTGGATTTGGAGGAATCGCGTTTGTCGCGCAAGTAGTTGTTGATAAGTGAGTATATCTCGGTTTTTGCACTGCGAAACCTAGCTCCAGTGTTGTAAGAAATAGCGTGCAGAGGTGCAAAAAATAGCGAATTAGCCTATAATGCTAATTTCGCTATTTTTCCTTTATCTCCTGCCAGAAATATGGCTTGACCTTTTTTGGCTTTTTGAACGGCATTGAAGCTTTCCTTTCCGATAGCTGTCCAGTTTTTACCCCCGTCATTCGAGTGGTCTGTACCCGAGGTACCTGTGCAGATCAGTTGTTTTTTGGAGAGATAAATGACTGCCGACTTAAAGCCAGCAGGGGCTGTCTCTGGTGCAAACCATGTCTTGCCGCCGTCGTTGGTCAAAAGGCTGTTTTTGTCTTTATTTTTATCTTCCTTGTAATCGCCGCCCACCACAATGCCGGTTTTTGATGTGTAAAATGCGACCGAAAAAGGACCCGTGCTATTTTTTCCCTGAATCATGGGGCAACTGTAACGCTTCCATGTGCTGCCCTGATCTGCGCTGCTGTATATATTGGCTACAGTTCCACCGGTAGCAATCCAGTAGGTGCCATGGTCATCGCAGTAGATGGATGTTCCGCTCGCCGCAAAGCCTGCTTCCCCATCGGCGATGGCAAAGTGCATATTCGCAGATATATCTTTCCAAGACTTTCCGAAATCAACGCTTTTCAATAAAGGCATTTTTCCATGAATGGCGTCTCCAAAAGCAATTCCTACACCTTTTGATGTAAATGCAAATCCATCATAAAATATCTCCGGTCGTTTGTCACTGAATACTTCCTTCCAGCTTCGGCCACCATCCTGTGTACTTAAGATAATGGCAGGCGAACCGGCCGAAATAATAAGGGCTTCATTCTCATCAAATGCTTCGATATCTCTAAAATCGATTTTTTCATAACCTATGGGATTGACCCACTGCCAGTTTTTTCCGGCATCCGTACTTAAGCCTACAGTACCGTTGCTGCCACTTACCCAAACGGTTTCATCATCGACGACACTTAGCCCCCGATAGCTGCTGTTGCGTTCTTGATTGACAATATTAATCGTAGCTTGCTGAGCATTTAGGAGGTTCAGAAAGAAGATTTGGATAATGAAGATCAGATATGAAGGTTTCATGTGGGTATGCTGTTTATTTAAACAAATCTACTCGTCTTTTTGAAACTTTCCGTGGTTTTTTTAAGATTGTTTTGCGAAGCTGCAGAAATCCAACGGTCATTTTTCGTGGTGATTTGAAATAAGGAATGCTTAAGACAACCAAAAGTGCAATACAGGCCGACGTCCCCAGTGCTCCACCATAGCCTGTAAAAAACTTACTTGTGTTAAGCAGAATCGTCGTAAAGATAATGCCGGCAAGGGCAAGGCCGAAATAAGTGGATAGCTGATTTTTTGATACCATGCCTATAAATGACGCGCCTATAAAAATAGGGGGAATGTACTGTGCGAGATGAGGAGAAACACTTTGTGGGAAGAAATGTAGAAAACCTGCGACAAGTAAGGTCAGCAATGCCGACGAACGCACTGCCCCTTGGTGAAACTTGGTGTTAACATAGTATGTCGCCGTGCTCCCGATGATGCCAACTAGGTATAAAATAAATGTTTCCATATTACTTAAAAAGGTACAACAATAAGTAGGTAAGTGAAACGCCCAGGAAGGCCAATGTGCCCAGTTTACCGCCAACGCCATTTAAGAGACTCTTCGATACAATGAGAAAGATCGCGGTGAAAATGCTGGCTGCTAAAATAAAAGAGAAACCATGGGCCACCTGCGCATTGGACATCCCTACAAATGCACCGCAATAAATTGCTGCCGGAAGGTGGGGTAGATAGGTTGAATTTTTGTTGATGTTGGGAATAAACGAGGCGATGGTGCCTGTAAGCGCAGCCCCCAAAACAGGACCCAAACCGAAGATCTGATTGAAATAGTAGGATGTAATTGCTCCTATAGGTACCCAAATAGCAATTTTAATCGATTCATATTCATGCCTGTGATGATGAATGGGCGACCTGAGATAACTGTATAGGATCAGTAAGGATAATAGGCCGATAAAGGCTAATACAATATATGAATGCGTATTTTCTACAAAGATGGCCACTAAAAAAAGGGCCTGAATGACAAATAATAAGCAGATGCTTACTGTCCTAAATTTCTGCCGGGCTTGCATTGAAGTAAATTTAGGCAAAGGTACTGATTATTTGTCTATTCTGTTGGTAGATTTTCTTTTTACCAATAAAGGATCAAGGACAATTTGTTCGATTGCTTCGTAGGGATTTTTTTGTTTAACCATTTTGAGAAAGAGCTTGGCACATTCTTCCCCCATTTTATTGGCCTGTTGATCAATACTTGATAGTGTAGGCGTGATAAAAGAGGAAAAGGTCTGGTTTGCAAAACCGATCACACCTGTCGCCGGAATAGCGATATCTGCCGATTTGAGTGCCTGTATAATCCCCACGGCTGTAAAGTCATCGCCACCAATAAAGGCGTCTGGTTGGATTGCAGATTTTAGAATCTGTTCGGTGCCTTTGATGCCGGCTTCAATAGATAAGTCGCCACGCACAATAAAGTCTTCCTGCTGGGGAAGTTGAGCCTCTTTTAGTGCTGCTTCGAAGCCATGAAAACGATCCTGGAAAATAGAAATTTCTTTGTCTGTCGTGATAAAAGCAATGTTTCTATAGCCCTGTTCGATCAGATGCTGCGTTGCAAGATAGCCGGCTTTAAAATCGTCGAGTTTTACGACAGGAGCGGGAATATTCTTGTGGGTACGGTCAAAGATAATTAAGCACTTGCGCTGGTTGATGACTTCCCGGAAGTGGCTTGTTTGTTGGGTTTCCAAGGATAGTGAAGCAATGATGCCATCCACTTGAGCCTCCAGCAAAGTCTTTACACCATTGACCTCATCTTCAAACGATTCATTTGACTGGTAAAGCAACAGGCTGTAATTGTGTTTCTTCAGCTCTTTTTCAATACTGTGGACGGCTTCCGCAAAAAAATGAATTTGCATGGTCGGAACAATAACGCCAATTGTATTGGATTTGCCCGAGGAAAGGGACGATGCAAGTTTATTGACGCTATAATTCAATTCCTTGGCTTTGTCGAGCACTAGTTTTCGTGTCGCCTCGCTGATCGTAGGCACATTGTTCAATGCGCGTGATACAGTAGAGACTGTCACACCAAGCGCACGGGCAATATCATAAATTGTCGTTTTTTTATTCACGCTCCAAAGTAAATAATTTTATTTAATATTTTGAATATTCAGAAACATATCCTACTTTTATGCAACCGGTTGCAGCGCTTGCTTCCGGCTTTGTTTTAATAACCAGTTACAATTAATTACCATGTATTTGTTAGGTATAGATGTAGGTACTTCTTCCGTAAAAGTTTCGATCGTTGAGGCATCTTCGCAGCGTAAGGTTTGTTCGGTACAATATCCGGATATAGAAGCGCCCATAATTACTGTGGAGCCCAACTGGGCCGAACAAAATCCGCTGGATTGGTGGGATTACTTTAAACAGGCCTTGTTGAAAGCAAATGCGCTAGGGCTGTACGATCCCAAAGCAATTTCGGCTATTGGAATCGCTTACCAAATGCACGGCTTAGTGGTAGTCGATAAAGATCAACAGGTGCTGCGAAATGCGATTATCTGGTGCGATAGCAGAGCCGTAGAGTTGGGGAATACCGCTTTTGATGAAATCGGAAGGTCTTTAAATCTAAGCCATCACTTGAATTCTCCTGGGAATTTTACAGCGTCGAAGCTGGCCTGGGTGAAGGCTAATGAACCGGCTATTTACGAAAAGATAGATAAGATCATGCTCCCCGGCGATTTTATTGCCATGAAACTTTCGGGTCAAGTGACAACTTCCATATCGGCCTTATCGGAAGGTATCTTTTGGGATTTCAAAAACAATACCCTGTCAGATACCATTATGGATTACTATGGCTTTGCCGATCATCTTATTCCAGAGATCTTACCTGTATTTTCGACCCATGGACAGATTAAAGCAGCTATTGCCGAGGAACTCGGCCTGTCTGGTACGGTGACCATCAACTATAAGGCTGGCGATCAGCCCAACAATGCGCTTTCCTTGAATGTTTTACAACCTGGAGAGGTCGCTGCGACCGCAGGTACTTCTGGGGTTATCTATGGGGTGAGCGATCAGCTGATTGCGGACCGCGAATCACGTGTCAATACATTTGCACATGTGAATTACCGTGAAGATGATATTCGGACAGGGGTACTACTATGCATCAATGGAACAGGTATTATGAATAGTTGGGGACGGAAGTTGCTAGGACGCGATTTATCCTATGAACAAATCAATACCATGGCTGGGTCATCACCTATAGGAAGCAAAGGCCTGCAGGTTATTCCATTTGGGAATGGCGCCGAGCGTATGCTCAATAATCAGATGGTGGGCGCTTCAATTACAGCAATAGATTTAAATAGGCATGATGCAAGCGATATACTGCGTGCGATACAGGAGGGGATTGCTTATGCTTTTCGTTATGGACTGGATATCATGCGTGAAAATGGCTTGTATCCGAATATGATCCGTGCGGGATATGCAAATTTATTCTTAAGCTCCGTTTTTCGCGAGTCTTTTGTAGGAGCCACAGATGTCCCGGTAGAAATTTTTAATCACGACGGCAGCGTGGGGGCAGCGCTGGGGGCAGGGATCGGTAGCGGCTATTACACGGATTTTGTCGAAGCTTTTCGCACCTTGAAACCCGTGTACACGGTTGAACCTCAATTTGTAGCGCAGTATGAAGAGCATTATCAGCAGTGGAAAGAATTGTTAAATAAAAATATAAATAAAAAATAAGATGAATATTATCAAAGGGAAAAAAGAATTTTTCAAAGGCGTTGGCCAGATTCAGTTCGAAGGAAAAGACAGTACAAATCCATTGGCTTTCCGTTATTACAATCCGCAGCAGATTGTTGCTGGAAAAACAATGGAAGAGTATTTCAAATTTGCCTGTTCATATTGGCATTCATTTAATGGCAATGGATCTGATCCATTTGGTGGACCGACACATCAATTTCCATGGGACGAAAGCAGCGACGTAATTACAAGGGCAAAAGATAAAATGGATGCGGCATTCGAATTTATCAGTAAATTGAATATACCTTATTACTGCTTCCATGATGTAGATTTGGTCGATTATTCAGATAATGTCCTCGAAAATGAAAAACGTCTCTCAACTATTGTTGATTATGCGAAGGAAAAACAACAGGCGAGCGGAATCAAATTGCTTTGGGGGACAGCCAATCTGTTTAGCCATAAGCGCTATATGAACGGGGCGGCGACCAATCCAGATTTTCATGTCCTTGCACATGGTGGTGCTCAGGTGAAGGCCGCATTGGATGCAACGATTGCTCTTGGTGGTGAAAACTATGTGTTCTGGGGCGGAAGAGAAGGGTATATGAGCCTCTTAAACACCAATATGAAACGTGAACAGGAGCATCTCGCACAGTTTTTACATATGGCCAAGGATTATGCCCGTAAAAACGGCTTTAAAGGAACGTTCTTTATCGAGCCTAAACCATGCGAGCCTACAAAACACCAGTACGATTATGATGCCGCTACCGTGCTCGGCTTCCTTCGTCAGTATGATCTTTTGGAAGATTTTAAACTAAACCTGGAGGTAAACCACGCTACATTGGCCGGCCATACGTTCCAGCACGAGCTGCAGGTTGCTGTCGATGCCGGTAAATTGGGCTCCATCGATGCTAACCGCGGTGATTATCAAAATGGATGGGATACGGATCAATTTCCGAATGACATCAATGAATTGACCGAAGCCATGTTGATTATTTTAGAAGGTGGTGGTTTCCAAGGGGGCGGTGTGAACTTTGATGCCAAAATCCGCCGGAATTCCACAGATCCTGAAGATCTGTTTTATGCACATATTGGGGGGATGGATCTTTTTGCACGCGCTCTAATTACGGCAGATCGTATCCTGCAGGACTCGGACTACAAAAAAATTCGGACAGACCGTTATGCTTCGTTTGACGCGGGTCATGGCGCATCGTTTGAAGATCGTAAATTAACTTTGGAAAACTTAAGGGATTTAGCAGTGGAATTGGGTGAGCCTAAAACCATCAGTGGTAAACAGGAGTATTTAGAAAATTTGGTCAATAGATATATATAGTTCTAAAAATATTTCTATATTAGGCGATCAAATTAAACCAATTACCAATACATGAATAATTATTTAAGCACAAAAGATTACATCGTTTTCCTGATCTACTTTGTTATTGTAGCAGGTTACGGATTATGGGTATATTATCGAAAGAAATCTGAATCTGTCGGTTCCAAAGATTATTTTCTGGCTGAGGGTTCATTGACCTGGTGGGCTATTGGAGCATCACTTATCGCATCCAATATTTCTGCTGAGCAATTTATCGGTATGAGCGGTTCCGGATTTAAGATGGGATTGGCTATTGCAACTTATGAGTGGATGGCTGCCATCACGCTGATTGTCGTTGCGGTATTTTTTATACCGGTATATTTAAAGAATAAGATCTTTACCATGCCACAGTTTCTTCATAAACGTTACAATGGAACTGTTGCGATGATCATGGCCGTTTTCTGGTTGCTGCTTTATGTGGTGGTCAACTTGACATCCATTCTTTATTTGGGCGCCATTGCGGTAAGCAGTATTTCTGGTATCAGCCTGGAAGCGTGTATGTATGCTATAGCGATTTTTGCTGTTATCATTACGCTGGGCGGTATGAAGGTAATTGGGTATACGGATATTATTCAGGTTTTCTTTTTGGTTCTTGGTGGTTTGGCGACAACTTATCTGGCCTTAAATCTTGTTTCGGAGCACTATGGTGGCTCCGGGGTACTGGAAGGCTATCACTTAATGACCGAGAAAGCTTCCGATCATTTCCATATGATTCTGGATCGTAAAAACGAGAATTATCTTGATTTACCAGGATTGACCGTATTGATTGGAGGGATGTGGATCGTCAACTTAAATTACTGGGGATGTAATCAATATATCACACAGCGTGCATTAGGAGCAGATTTGAAAACAGCGCGAAACGGAATTTTGTTTGCTGCCTTTCTAAAGTTGTTAATGCCTATCATCGTAGTATTGCCGGGTATTGCAGCGTACGTGATGTGGAAAGATGGTTTGTTCCAAAATGAAATGATGCAACATGGTGAGGTGAATCCAGACCATGCGTATCCAGTTTTATTGAATTTATTGCCAGCAGGTTTAAAGGGCTTGTCGTTTGCAGCATTAACAGCTGCGGTAGTCGCTTCTTTGGCCGGTAAAGCAAATAGTATCGCAACAATCTTCTCCTTGGATATTTATAAGAAAGTATTCAATACCGAAGCATCAGACAAAAAATTGGTCAATATTGGTAAGCTTACCGTTGTTGTTGCCATGATTTTGGGCGTGCTGATTGCACCACATTTGGGAATTGATAAAAAAGGTGGTTTCCAATATATTCAGGAGTATACAGGCTTTGTGTCTCCAGGTATTTTTGCCATGTTCATTTTAGGATTCTTCTGGAAGAAAGCAACTTCAAATGCGGCTTTATTTGCAACAATTGGTGGTTTTATTTTCTCCATTATCTTCAAAAAATTACCGGATTGGGTCGATCTTTCTTTCTTGTCATCGACAGGTTTCTCCGTTCCAAATCCGACAACCGGAGTCTACGAGATACCATTTTTGGATAGAATGGGATTTGTTTTCGTGATTTGTATTATCGGTATGATTCTCATCAGTATGATCGACAATAAGCGTGGTGTTGTGCCAGCTGGATTGGAAGTTGATACCACGATGTTTAAACCACACCGGGCGTTTTTGGTCATCGCATTGATTGTAGCGTTATTGGTTACAGCCTTATATTCTATTTATTGGTAATCCAATAGTAAATAAGATTTTAAAAACTCCTATCAATCTCGGTTGATAGGAGTTTTTTGTTTGTTTTAAAAATACCTATCTTGGTTTTACTAAAACAATTGCTTAACGAAAGATTGCTGCTATGAAAAGAAGATGCCCCTCGCTACTGATTACGCTGTTTGGATTGCTTACGACTTGTATACCCATGCTGAGTTCAGCTCAGCGCACCCAAAAACCGCCCTTACATGGTAAACATTGGATGGCCATTACAGGTAAACCCCTGGCGGCAACTGCGGGTGCCCAGCTGTTCCAGCAGGGCGGCAACGCGGTGGATGCCGCTTGCGCGATGCTCGCAGCAACTTGTACAATGTGGGATGTCCTGAGCTGGGGCGGTGAGACCCAAGCTTTAATTTACCATCCGAAATTAAAGAAGGTCATTGCCATCAATGCGCTGGGAGTAGCACCAACTGGAGCGACAGTCGATTTTTTTAAGTCAAAAGGTTATGAATTCCCCCCTGAATATGGTCCTTTAGCGGCTGTCACTCCGGGTACACCCGGCGGATTATGTTATATGCTGGCCCAATATGGAACCAAAAGCTTGGCTGAGGTACTGGCACCTGCTCTTGAAATGGCTGCAGGTTATCCCATGGATGCCCAAACAGCAACAAGTATTGAGCGGGGCAAAGACCGTATAAAGGAATGGCCCTACAGCAAAAAGGTGTTTTTAGTGCATGCAGGTAAATCCTGGGAAGCACCCGAAGCGGGTGAGCTTTTTGTACAGCAGGATTTGCTTCGGACATTATCCAAGCTGGTTGAAGCCGAAAAGCAGGCTCTTGCTTCTGGCAAAGATCGAAAAGCGGCAATTATGGCTGCTTATGACCGCTTTTACAAAGGCGACATTGCCGATGAATTTGTGCGCGGTAGTCAAGAGCAAGGCGGTTTGATTACAAAAGCAGACCTGGCCAACTGGAAGCCTATTGAAGAGGAGCCTTTGCATATGAATTACAAAGGTGTTGATGTGTATAAATTGCAGGAATGGACTCAAGGTCCAGCCATGCTGCAGAGCCTGCAAATGTTGAAAAACTTTGACCTAAAGGCAATGGGCTATAATTCCGCTTCCTATATTCACACACTCTATCAGGTCATGAACTTGGCCTTTGCCGATCGGGATTTTTATTATGGCGATCCCTACGGAAAGCCCAAAACGCCTATTCGAGGTCTTTTAAACGAATCCTATGCCAAGGCGCGTGCCGCAACAATTGATCTTCAGCAAAATAACCCGAATGTACTTCCCGGAGACCCTTATCCCTATGAAGGTAAACGGAACCCGTATCTGTCGCTGCTGGAGCAGCGTAAGCAGGAGTTTACGCCAAATACGGAACTGAAAAATGATTTTGTTCCTAAACATGATGCCCGTTCAAGTTCTTCTTTAATGGAATTGCCGAAGGCAGCTCTTTTGGCATCTTTAGCGGTGGATAGTGCTTATGTCGATCGGCTCCTTCGGGGGACGACAAGTGTTGAAGCAGCCGATGAAGAAGGATGGGTCGTTTCGATTACACCGAGTGGTGGCTGGTTGCCTGCTTGTATTGCGGGGAATACCGGAGTAGGTATGAGCCAGCGCTTACAGAGCTTTGTGTTGGATTCATTGATAAATCCCTTCAATGTGGTTGAGCCGGGTAAACGGCCGCGAGTTACACTCACCCCTTCGATGGCTTTGAAAGACGGAAAACCTTACCTTTCTTTTGCTGTGCAAGGCGGAGATACACAAGATCAGAATTTACTGCAGTTTTTCTTGAATATGGTCGAATTTGGCATGACACCCCAGCAGGCCAGTGAAGCAGCCAACATCAATAGCAATCAGCTTTGGCTATCTTTGGGGGGAACGAAAATCGACGACCGAAAACCCCGATCAGGTAGCCTGCTGCTCGATAAAAATACAGCACCTACTGTTATTGAGCAGCTGAAAAAAATGGGCTATAGCATACAGTTAGGAGATCGTACCAGTGGACCGATCAATGCCATTTATTTCGATCAGCAGCATCATACGCTCTGGGGCGGCAGTAGCAATAATGGTGAAGATTATGGAATCGGATGGTAGCCTCTGCTACGGACTAAACGCAGGAATTGGGTTTTGTTATCTCCGCTGTATTTGTTATCTTACCTACTGATCGAAAACTGATTTTTGTTATGGAGGATAGTGTCAATAAATATTCGTTTGTTTTTCAACCTGATGAAGCTGGTATTGTTTTGGTAGATGGCTTGAAGCGGCGATTACGTGCGTCATTGGCTGAACTGTTTCCTGACAAAAACAAAGGTTGGTACCCCAGCTGCAATTCCAAGGCCCATGTGACCATATGTGCTTTTGAAGCAGATGAGTATAAACTGGCTTCGGCTGTTGAGGCTTTGCGGGAAGCTTTGGCCTACGAACGCAGCCAGTATGTTTATTTTGATCATTTCTCCTCTTTCGCAGGCGGTGCTTTCTATATAGCGCCGACAGTACATGCCCGAAGTTATCTGAAAGATCGTGCGAGAAAGGTGGTACATACGTTGTCGCAGTTTGATCTGATGGATATCAGCGATGAACCCCATATTTCAATTGGGCGACAGCTGGAGCCAGAACGTCTTGAGATCGCAAAAGAACAATTGCGGTCGGTCGATCTGAATTTTATGTGCAAGGGTGTTCATGTGCGGCAGTTTAAACCTGACTTAGGTCAATATGAGATCATCGATTTTATACAATTTGGCAATCAGTCAAAGGAAAATTCTGGCCAGCTGGCATTTAAATTCTAATTATATCGGGTTTAAATTGCCAAATAATGTAAAGCTTTTTATCTTTAAGGCTGACAATTGACGATATTGTACTTACAGCAACTTATGCATTACGACGAATCCCATCATAAATCACTATCTGATATCCACGAAAGTGTCGATGTCAATCAAGGAAAATCCAAATTCAAAAAGATACTTAGTTTCTTTGGTCCTGCTTATCTCATTAGTGTCGGGTATATGGATCCGGGCAACTGGGCTACGGACCTTGCCGGCGGAAGCCAATTTGGATATGCCCTGATCTGGGTTTTGTTGATGAGTAACATCATGGCCTTAGTGCTGCAGAATCTATGTGCACGCCTTGGTATTGTACGTGGTAAAGATCTTGCACAATGTAACCGTGAAACGTATCCTAAACGGATGAATTTTGTGCTGTATGTGCTCGCTGAAATTGCGATTGCTGCCTGTGACCTGGCCGAGGTACTGGGGATGGCCATCGGTCTTAATCTACTTTTCGGTATCGATCTGCTCTGGGGCGTCATGATTAGTTTTGCAGATACCTTCCTGCTGCTCTATCTTCAGAAGCTGGGGATGCGAAAAATGGAGCTTTTTATCATCGGACTGATCGCCCTTATCGGCATGTGTTTTATGGTAGAAATGTTTCTGGCGAAACCCGATTTTGCGGAGGTGGCCACAGGATTTATACCTAGTATCCCCAATAGCGCCGCCCTGTATATCGCCATCGGAATTATAGGAGCGACCGTGATGCCGCACAATCTGTATCTGCATTCGGCCCTGGTTCAGACACGGAAAATTGACCGAAATGAGGTTTCTATCCGAAAATCACTCAAATACAACTTTTGGGATAGTGCTATTGCCCTGAATCTGGCATTTTTGGTGAATGCCGCGATATTGATCCTTGCAGCATCTGTTTTTCATAAGAATGGAATGCACGATGTAGCCGAACTCGAAGATGCTTATCATCTACTGGGCAACCTGCTGGGGACTGAATGGGCATCCAAGCTGTTTGCGGTGGCATTGATTCTTGCGGGACAGAGCTCAACGGTGACCGGTACCCTCGCCGGACAGATTGTGATGGAAGGCTATCTTAGATTGCGGATTAGTCCGACACTACGAAGGATTATAACCCGGCTATTGGCTATTATTCCGGCTGTATTGGTGATTCTGATTTCGGGTGAAGGCCGTGTTGGACAACTGCTGATCTTTAGTCAGGTGATCTTGAGCATGCAGCTTGCCTTCGCCGTTATTCCGTTGATCCATTTTGTGAGCGATAAAGTCAAGATGGGCGTTTTTGCAATCAAACCATTAACAAAGGCATTTGCTTGGTTGATAGCGGCCATTATCGCGGTGCTGAATTTTAAATTGGTCTACGACGAAGTGGTCGGTTGGATTGGAGAAGCAAATAATATTTTGGTAACGGTGTTGCTGATATTAGGCGCAGTTGGTTTGTTCGCTTTGCTGGTGATGACGGTATTATATCCATTTCTATTGAAATCGAAACCCATTGAACTGGAGGTCCATCCACCATTTGAAGCATTGCATTTTGAACATAAAGGCTCCTTTAAGAAAGTTGTAATTGCCTTAGATTTTTCAAATTCTGACCAGAAAGTCATTCAATATGCCCTGCAGCTTTCGCATGAAGATACCAGATTTGTGGTTGTCCATATCGTGGAAAGTGCATCCGTCAAATATACCGGGGAGTCGACAGATGATTTTGAATCACGTCAGGATCTGGAGCGTTTAAAATTATATGCTGATTTTCTATTGTCGCAAGGACATCAAACGGAATATGAATTGGGTTACAATAACCGGATCAAGAGCATTGCTGAGGTCTGTGAGAAATATGAGGCCGATCTCCTGGTTGTTGGGAGCCATGGGCATAGCGGCGTGAAGGATTTTGTTTTCGGTGAGACGGTCAACAAGCTGCGGCATGCAGTGAAGGTACCTGTTTTTATTGCTCAATAAGCTTTAAGGCGCTATCGCAAAGAGCCACTGTCTATTCACTGTAATTTTATTACGGAAAAAGTGAGGGTAGGGATCGGTAAGTGCTAAATAATTCTTATTTTTGCGACATCAAATCAAGATATGAGCGACGCTATTAAACACGAGTGCGGAATCGCACTAATTCGCCTGTTAAAACCCTTATCTTATTATCAGGAAAAATATGGTACGCCATTTTATGGCATCAACAAATTGTACCTATTAATGGAAAAACAGCACAACCGTGGACAAGACGGGGCTGGAATTGCCACCATTAAATTTGATGTTAAACCTGGAAATCGTTACATTTCGCGTTACAGAGCTATGGGCTCGACTGCTGTGGCAGATATATTCGAATATGTGCAGAAAAAATTCGCTTCTGTTCAGAAAGCGTTTCCGGAGGAATCAAAAGATACACAATGGTTAAAAGATAATGTAAGTTTTACCGGAGAAGTACTTTTAGGACATTTGCGCTATGGAACGCATGGAAAGAACAGTATCGAAAGCTGTCACCCATTTTTGAGACAAAACAACTGGATGTCTCGTAATTTGGTGGTAGCGGGTAACTTCAACATGACCAATGTGGATGAATTGTTGCAACAATTATATGAGTTGGGGCAACATCCAAAAGAAAAAGCGGATACAGTAACCGTTTTGGAAAAAATTGGCCACTTCCTGGATGATGAAAACCAAGAGCTTTTCGATCAGTTCAAAAAAGAAGGTCATTCTAATATTGAGATCAGTTCTTTGATCGCTAAAAATATTGATGTTACCAAGATATTGAAGCGTTCGGCCAAAACTTGGGATGGCGGTTATACCATCGCAGGTATCTTTGGTCATGGTGATGCTTTTGTTATGCGTGATCCAGCAGGTATTCGTCCGGCGTTTTATTATCAGGATGAGGAGATCCTAGTGGTGGCATCGGAAAGACCTGTTATCCAGACGGCATTCAATATTCCTATCGGTGCTGTGAAGGAAATTAAACCTGGCCATGCCCTGATTGCGAAAAAAGATGGTACAGTAACCGAAGAGATGTTTAGACAGCCCGTCGAGCAACGTTCTTGTTCTTTCGAACGGATTTACTTTTCGCGTGGATCGGATGCTGATATCTACCAAGAACGTAAGGAATTAGGTAGGTTACTGGTACCTCAGGTATTGGAATCTGTCAAAAATAACATCAAAAATACTGTATTCTCGTTTATCCCAAATACAGCCGAAGTATCTTACTATGGCCTCATGGACGGTATCAATGCTTATGTTCGGGATTTTCAAAAGGAGACTTTGTTGAATCGCTCAGAAAAAATTTCTGATGAAGAATTGGATGAAATCCTGAGTATTAAACCTCGTTTTGAAAAACTCAACGTGAAGGATGCAAAATTGCGCACATTTATTACGCAGGATGCAGACCGTACAGATATGGTACAGCACGTATATGATACGACTTACGGTATTGTCAAGGATCATGAAGATACCATTGTTGCTATTGATGACTCAATCGTTCGGGGAACAACATTGAAACAAAGTATTCTAACAATTTTGGATCGTTTGAATCCGAAAAAAATCGTGATTGTTTCATCTGCTCCTCAGATTCGTTACCCGGATTGTTACGGTATTGATATGTCACGCATGGGCGAATTTGTGGCCTTCGAAGCAGCAATTAACCTGTTGAAACAACGTGGTATGGCACATATAATCGATGAAGTTTATCAAAAATGTGTGTTATCAATGACCCAGGATGTCAACGATATCGAAAATTATGTCAAAGCCATCTATGCACCTTTTACGGATGAGGAGATCTCGGAGGAAATTGCTCGTATTGTAAGACCTCACCACCTGAAAGCAGAGCTTGAAGTCATTTATCAGACATTGGATAATCTGCATAAAGCTTGTCCAGCACATAAAGGTGATTGGTACTTCTCGGGTGACTATCCTACACCTGGAGGAAACAAAATTGTCAATAAAGCTTATATGAACTGGATTGAAGGAAAGAATGTGAGAGCATATTTCAGCAATTAAGTTTAGAAAATATCATAAGAAGGGATGCATTTATGCATCCCTTTTTTTTATATTCGTACTCAGAAAAGGCTGAATCCTAAATTAAAAAACCGATGAATAGCAAAGGGAATTGCTGTCAGTAAATAAACCGATCATGAAACATATTTTTAAAAGCCTCTATTTTCAAGTTGTATTGGGGATACTAATAGGGATTATTTGCGGGATTTATTATCCTGACTTTGCGGTCAAGCTAAAGCCACTGGGAGATGCTTTTATTAAACTGATCAAGATGGTTATTGCGCCATTGATTTTCAGTTCTATCGTGATTGGCATCGCTGGTATGCAGGATACAAAAAAAGTTGGTAAAATCGGCCTGACTTCCATTATCTATTTTGAGATCATGACAACGATCGCGCTAATCATCGGTCTGGTGTTTGTTAATCTGATACAGCCGGGCACCGGTATGAATGCCGATCCTGCGAGTCTAGACGTGTCTTCGGTATCACACTATATTTCAGAATCCAAGGAACCCCACAGTTTTATGGATTTTATCATCGGGATCATCCCAGATAATGTGATTGCGGCGGTGGCTTCGGACAATATGCTACAGGTGCTTGTCTTTGCAGTTCTTTTTGGGATCGGTATGACAAAGATAGGGCAGAAAGCTTCTGAACCTGTACTCAACGTATTGCAGTCTTTTCTAAAGGTCCTCTTTTCCATTATCAAAATGATTATGTACCTAGCTCCTTTAGGGGCAATGGGCGCCATGGGTTTTACGATTGGCAAGTTTGGCATCCAGGCTTTATCTAAACTGGGCATGCTCATGCTGAGTTTTTACCTGACCTGTTTTATTTTTGTGATCATTGTAATTGGAGCAGTCTTGCATTTTTATCTTAAGGTCAATGTTTTTAAGTTTTTAAAATATATCAAGGAGGAAATTTTGATTGTATTGGGGACTTCCTCTTCAGAATCTGCACTGCCGGGCATTATGCAGAAGATGGAAGATGCAGGCTGTGCCAAACCTGTGGTAGGCTTAGTTATCCCTACAGGCTATTCCTTCAATCTGGACGGGACAAGTATTTATTTGACCATGGCAGCGGTATTTATTTCACAGGCGCTGAATATGCACCTTAGCCTGGAGCAGGAGATTACCTTGCTGCTGGTATTGCTGCTGACTTCCAAAGGCGCTGCCGGTGTCACGGGAAGCGGTTTTGTTACCCTTGCCGCGACATTGCCCGTTGTCGGACATGTACCCGTAGAATCCGTTGCTTTGATCTTTGGTGTGGACCGTTTTATGAGTGAAGCAAGGGCGATTACAAATTTGATCGGAAATTCGGCGGCGACATTGGTGATCTCCAAATATGAAAACAGCCTGGACGAGGAGCTATTGCATGAAAAGTTGGGGTCTAAACGCTGATATGCGTTATCAGAAGCTCAGGCTAAAAGACGCTTAGTTTCAAAACGAAAGGAAGGACGCAAAAAGACAACTCAAACCGTTAGGGACCAGCTGATAAGGATGAGGGAAGACATATGAAACTGTATAAAAAAGGGGCTACCCAACTTTTTTTGGATAGCCCCTTTGTCATTTAGAACGTTTCGGGTAGCTGTTAGCTTTCCTTTTTTGTGTTTTCTATATTCTGTGCCAGATCAATGGCGCCAATGACTTTTTCTTCCAACAATGCGAGTTTGATCACTTGCGACATTTCAGTCACGTAGTGAAACTCCATGTCTTTGATGTAATCTTCTTTGATCTCGAGGATATCCTTTTCATTGGATTTACAAAGGATAATATCTTTGATGTTAGCACGTTTAGCAGCAAGAATTTTTTCCTTGATACCGCCTACAGGTAATACTTTTCCACGTAAGGTGATTTCACCGGTCATGGCTAATTTCTCCTTCACTTTACGTTGTGTAAATAACGATGTCAATGCTGTAAGCATCGTTATACCAGCCGAAGGGCCATCTTTTGGGATAGCTCCTGCGGGAACGTGGATATGGATGTCCCAATGGTCAAACACACGGTAGTCAATGCCAAAATCCGAAGCGTGGGCTTTCAGGTAGGCCAATGCAATCGATGCCGATTCCTTCATAACTTCCCCAAGATTACCGGTCAGGCTCAGACGTCCTTTTCCAGGGCTCAAAGAAGATTCTATAAATAGAATATCGCCACCTACAGAAGTCCAGGCTAAACCTGTAACGACGCCGGCAACATTGTTGTTTTCGTAAATGTCTTTATCAAAGATCGGTGCACCCAAAATGTCCAGCAGATCCTGTTCATTGATACTCGGGTTGTAATCTTTTTCCATAACAATACGCGTTGCGATGCCACGTACGACCGAACCGATTTTCTTTTCCAGTCCCCGTACACCAGATTCGCGTGTGTAATCCTCGATGATCTTTTCGATGATCTTGCCCTTCAGGGCCACATCTTTAGCTGCCATTCCATGCATTTCGCGCTGTTTTGGCAAAAGGTGTTTTTTTGCGATTTCGATTTTCTCCTCGATAGTATAGCCATTCACTTCGATAATTTCCATTCTATCCAATAAAGCTGGCTGAATAGAACTTAGTGAGTTGGCTGTTGCGATAAACATCACCTTGGAAAGATCAAATTCCATTTCTACATAGTGATCATAGAAATGCGTGTTTTGTTCCGGATCCAATACTTCCAACAGGGCAGAAGAAGGATCACCCTTGAAGTCAGCGCTCATTTTATCGATTTCATCCAGGATGAAAACAGGATTTGCTGCGCCTGCTTTTTTCAGGGATTGAATGATACGGCCCGGCATTGCGCCGATGTACGTTTTGCGATGCCCTCTTATTTCAGCTTCGTCGCGTACACCACCCAAAGCCATACGGGTATATTTACGGCCCAACGCTTTGGCAATAGATCTTCCCAAAGAAGTCTTACCGACTCCCGGAGGGCCTACCAAACAAAGGATTGGGGCTTTCATATCATTTTTTAATTTCAATACGGCAAGGTACTCAATGATACGTTTTTTTACTTTCTCAAGCCCGTAATGATCCTTATCGAGCACTTTTTGTGCTTTGTTTAAATCAAAATTGTCTTTTGTTGTTTCATTCCAAGGCAGATCGAGTAGGAGCTCAAGGTAATTGAGCTGCACCGAGTAATCTGCCGCTGCTGGATTGATACGAGAGAGCTTTTCGAGTTCTTTGTTGAAATGTTTTTCTACTTCAACACTCCATTTCTTTGTTTTACCACGTTTTTTAAGCTCTTCCAATTCAAGGTCGGGGGTATTCCCGCCCAATTCTTCCTGAATAGTTTTAAGCTGTTGGTTCAAGAAATAGTCGCGTTGCTGCTTGTCGAGGTCCACACGTACTTTATTTTGTATCTGGTGTTTTAATTCCAGCATCTGGATTTCTGTGGTCAACAGTTCCAGTAAAAGTTTGGCCCGGTTCTCTACTTTAGGTATTTGAAGCAGTTCCTGCTTTTTGGTCATTTCAACATTGATATTCGACGAAATGAAATTGATCAGAAACGAAGGGCTTTCAATATTTTTAATCGCGATACCAGCTTCACTCGGTAAGTTTGGCGAAAGTTGGATGATCTGCAGCGCCATTTCTTTTAAGGTCGAAATTGTCGCCTTAAAGTGCTTGGTCATCTTCGGCTTCGCTTCGTTGAATTTCTCCACACGCGCCTTTAAATAAGGCTCTGTATCGACAATTTCCAACAAGTTGAATCGTTGTTTTCCCTGGATGATGACGGTGGTATTACCATCAGGCATTTGAAGTACTTTGATGATATGGGCAACGGTGCCCACTTTGTTTAGTTCTTCAAATCCTGGGTCCTCTACTGTCATGTCCTTTTGAGAAACAACACCGATAGTCTTGCTGCCTTTATAGGCTTCTTTGACCAGTTTGATTGATTTATCTCTACCTACGGTAATCGGAATGACAACACCGGGAAATAATACGGTATTACGTAAAGGCAAAATAGACAATGCTTCTGGAATTTCAGCATTCGCCATATTATCTTCATCCTCTTGGGTGAGTAAGGGGAAGAATTCGGTATCCTCTGCAACGATTGGAATTGCTTGACTGAAATCAAAAGTTTCGAATTTGCTCATAGTATTTATTTTGTGTATTTGGCAGTCGCTGACATGTTGACGGCTGACGCTCAAATTTTAAGCTTCTATTATTGTTTCCCCTATATTGCAAGGGGAGTGCCAATTGCTAAAAGTGAGCAAAATTACAAATCTATTTCCTAGAATAGGAAAAAAAGGCAGGTTAAATAAAATTTATCTGCCATTTGTTAGAGAAATAGGCATAATAATTGTAATATTGGATTGTGAAACAACGCTAAGGGCATCTTTATCATGACAAGAGACAGTGTCAGAAGCTTTTTCACAGATATGAAATTGATCGGTTGTGATCATTAAAGAGAGAATATAAAAACGTAACTATTTAGATATGAATTTAAAATCATTTAAATTGGGTTTGTTTACAGGGGTTTTTGCTTTAGTCGCTTTAAGCGCAAATGCACAACAACCAAAACAGGCTGAGCATAGCAACGCTAATGTGAGAATGGGGCAAAAAGCTCTTTTGGATGGTGATTTCAAGAATGCAGAGTCATACTTGACCAAAGCCCTACCGCAGGAAGGGAAAGATCCGGATGTATTATATATGTTGGGATACTCTCAGTTTCAAAATGGTGATTATAAAAAATCAGCTGAAACATTTGGAAAAGTAGTTGCATTAAACGGTAAAAATGCCAATGCTTTATACTTTAAAGCGAAAGCAACAAACAATCTTGCTGTTCAGGCAACAAACAAAACATCCGTTGCGAACAAAGAACAGTTGTTGAAAGTGGCTATTGAGGATTATTCAAAAGCAATCACTATCAACCCAAGTGACGCTAAATTTTATCAAAATAGAGCGATTGCTAGTCGTGACTTAGGTATTTTAATCGGAACAGAAGGTACGCCTAATTACAATAAGGCGATGGCAACTGACGCTTACAATAATGCGATCAAGGATTATGAAAAAGTGTTAAGTTTTGATGCATCCAAGAAAGATATCCAAACGGAAATCAAAAAAGCAAAAGTATATAGAGATAACTTAAAATAGTATCACTATTAAACATAGAAAAGGGAATTCCAGCTGGTTTTCCCTTTTTTTTTGCGATATAAAACAAAGGACTTGCCTGATAAAACGAGGGACTGCCGCCTTACGACCGCAGCGATTTGCCCATTTTTAGTTCGATAAATTTCAAAACGAAATGCCCGATAATGATGTTCTTTACTAAATCAAACAGATGACATATGGAAACGAATCGATTGTCAAAAGACATGCAAGAAACTTTAATCAAGCAAATGACGAAAGAAGCTGAGGCAGCTCAGATATATTTGGCATTGGGTATATGGGCAGACGATCAGGGCTATGGTGGAATCGCGAACTTTCTGTATCGGCATGCGCAGGAAGAGCGTAACCACATGACGAAGATTATGGGCTATATTCTGGAGCGGGGTGGCCGGCCAAGAATAGAGGCCATTGCACAGCCTCCAGCAGATCCACAATCTTTAACAGAGTGTTTCAACCGTGTTTTTAGACACGAAGTAGATAATACAGAAGCAATCTATAATATTGTCAATTTGGCAATGGCTGAAAAGGACTGGGCAACCTGGAACTTTGCACAGTGGTTTGTCAAAGAACAGATCGAAGAAGAGAAATTAGCATTGGAATTGATCGACAAGTTGAAAATTGCCGGTGGCGACCGTGCTTCGGATGAATCCTTATTTGCTTTGGATTCCTCTTTGGAAGCAATGCCTGATGACGTGCCGTTGGCAAGAGAGGCAACAGCAGATGACCCCAAATAATAGCTAAAAAAGGCGGAATCTTTAAAATTCCGCCTTTTTAATTTACTTTATGCTAAAAGGAAGGTAAACACCGAAAGTGATGTTTCTTCCCATATTGTAGACGCCAAAATTGGGATCTTCCTGTGAAAGACGTCCCGGGCGTAATCTGCTCAGTGCATCGTAATAACGTTTGTTGGTCAAATTGGACGCGGCTGCAAATACTTTTAATTGCTGGGATCCAAGATGTAAGGTTGTACCGATTCCAGCATTCAATAAGGTGTAGGAATCTGCCGGAGTTTCAAAGGTTTCGTCGATGCGGTTCTGTTTGAAATAATTGTCTAGACCCACAGAAACGTAGAACGCATTTAATCCCGTAATCTTAGGTTCAAGACGTAAAGTGTTGTGCACGACTCCGGCAGGAATTAATGCCAGCGGTCTGTCGTATGTATTGTTCTGTGCATGGGTATAACTGAATGTATTGTCCAGGTGAATCCAGTTTAGCAAATGAAAATTGAGACTTCCTTCGACACCATATAGATTGGCATTGACCTGACCATAGCGGTATACATCGTAAGTATGTGAATCGCCATCCTCACCTACGACAGTTTTGGTATCGCCCTTTGTGGTTGAGGCGTAGATAAAGTTGTGGATATAGTTTTCATAGATTCCGATACTTCCAGTAACGATGCTATGTCCAAACTCCAGGGTAGCATCCGCTTGATAACTTCTTTCGGGTTTGAGGTTTTCATTGCCGACCTCATAGCGGTAGGTTCCTTCATGCACACCGTTCGAACCAAGTTCGGCAGGATTGGGCGCTCTAAAGGCCGAACCGGCATTTGCTTTGAAATTGAGGTCTTCGCTGAAGATATGCGTGTATCCAAGTGCCCCGCTGACATTGCTGAAACTATTTTTGAAACCAGCGAACTGCTCCTCGTTTTCAATAAAGAGCTGCTTGCCCTTGTTGTTGACGTAGTCATAGCGCAGTCCAACGTTAAATGTGTTTTCCCCCCAGCTTTTCTTTGCATATCCGAAAGCACCCAGCTCCAGCTGATCATAGGCCGGAATCAGGAATTCTACCCCCTTATTTACGCTGTGTTCTTGGCTAGCGCTAATGCCAAATACATGTTGCCAGCCATTTTTTTCACTTAAAGAATATTTTGCATCAAGTGAATAGGTATTCAGATCGAAGAATAAGGAAGGTGTCGCTTCTTCAAGCTCCCGACGTTGATTTTTTTGATAGCCAAGATCGATTTTTAAATTGCCCGATCCAACGACAAAGTTATTGTTAAGAGCCAGCTTATAGTGGCGGATGTCCTGTTTTGGAAAATCAAGCGTACGACTTTTCGAATTGATGTAAAGGGGATCACCCGGTTCGGCATCGTAAAAACCGATATTATTTTTTAAGTACGAAAAATTAAGATGTGAATAGCCCCACTGCTTATTTAGGCCCAGCATACCACTGAAATTGCTGTTGTTAAAGCCACTATTGCCATATCGGCCTGCTGGGGTCTTATAAGAATAGGCATTCTGGTAAGAACCGCGGCCACGCCATACAAATCCATTTTCATTACCCGTCAGCATGACCGAGCTATTGGTCAATCCGTTGTTAGTAGAGTAGCTGCTCAGTATTTCACCTTTTATTTGACCTGCAGTCGGAACGTTTGGCTCAAGTACATTGATGACTCCACCGATAGCATCAGATCCGTACATCAGCGATGCAGCACCGCGAAGGACTTCTACACGATCCGGTTGATTTTGATCGATCTCAATACCATGTTCGTCACCCCATTGCTGTCCCATTTGTTTGACCCCATCACTCACTGTAACGACACGGTTATAGCCAAGGCCCCGTATCACAGGTTTTGAAATACCTTGTCCTGTGGTGATCTGGCTCAGTCCGGGGACTTGTCGAGCAAGCGCATCGATCAGGTTTGTTGCATTGCCCTGTAGTTCATCCTTGGATATTACAGCAACGGAAGTGCTGTTGCGACGGCTCTGCGAAGTGACCAGTGTACCCGTAACGACAACCTCATTGGTTTCAATAATACTTTCTGTCAGAGAAAAATCAACAGTAATATTTTCTGACGTTAAATCGACGGACTTAACAATGGACTGATAGCCTAAAAAGCGAACTTCAACGAGGTAACGTCCACTTGAGGGAAGTGATTTAAAGGTGTAGTGGCCCTGTTGGTCGGATGATGTGCTTGAACGAAGCTGCTGCAACGAGATCGTTGCGCCAGCAATTGGAAGATTTGTTTTGGCATCCGTTACCTTGCCGCTTATCGTTGCAGCAAGGGCCGGAAGTATAGAGAAATAGGAGACAAGCATAAAAATGCAGCCTATAATTTTAATTTTCATCTGTATGAATAATTTCTACGTATGTAATGTGAAGGATGACATAAATTACATTGCTAAGTGGAACCCTAAAGTACCAGTCTTTGGCCTAGCAATTAAATAATTCATGGCATGGATCAATGATTGTTGAATGCTTAAAACTCTTATTGAAGTCGTTTTGTGGCAATAGCGTTGTGCAAATCGCATCAGCGCTATTGAATCAGCGTAAAAATTAACAGGTGGGGGGACCACGATTGCCTGAGAGCAACGCTCTGATGCTTTGGTCTCCCGTAATAAATAAGCCAAATTCAATTTGGCGTGCTGGAAGAATTAACTCATCTAAAGTAAAATGAAAAACAATCTGAGGGTGCGAGTTTTGATCACAAATGGAACACTTGGGATGATCTGCATGATGCTTTTTTGCATGACTGTCAACAATGCTGAGAGCGGTTTGCGGATGCGCATGGGTATACACAATGAACTGACCTATGAGGAAGGTCATTAAAAGCACTAAAGCTGCCAGTTTGTTCAATGAGATACCTTTCACGCCGAAATCACTACGTTTAAACCTATTTGTCCTTTGCGTTATTTTTGTAATTGGGCAAATATAAGCAAAATAAAATATAAAGCAATTGAGTTGCATTTATTATTATTGTGACATTGCACAAATGTTCGCTTAAAAGATAAAATGGATTTACAACAAAAGCCCTCGAAATGAATAATATTCTCGAGGGCTTTGTGTATGGGGCTGATTAGGTTGTTTATTTTTTTGAAGAAATAAACTTCCCTACAATTTCATATTGGTTGGCGTCTAAGCCTTGGACGTCTTGCAATTTGACAATCCGATAGAGCGAGTCGCTGTAGTAATCTAATTTTTCTTGGCTATCGTACAAGGTGTTTGCAATTTTTTTGTCGATATGGATGTGCTTCACCTTTTCGTTTCTGTCAAATTCGATTCGTAGTTTCTGTATTTGCAGATCTTTCTTTTTAGCTGTAAATTCTGTCACGCAGTCGATAGCTTTGACTTCATATAATGAGGGGTCAAAGTTTTTACTGATGTCGGCCGATTGAAAAGCCGATAGTTCATTTTTCCAGCTTCCAATTTTTAGTTCGCGTTCTTCTTTTTCGCCATCTTTCTTGACTGATTTCAGCACGGCAGGGTTGAGCTGCTGAAGGCGGCTGACTTCGGCCGTAAAGAACGAATCAACAGAAAATATGTCTGAAGATTTTTGAGGGCTTTTTGTAGCAGAGGGCGATCCACAGCTCCAAAAAAGCAGCGCACTGCCCATAACAAGGGAAAGTGCTCTGCCACTATTTATAAGTAAATTATTATTCTGATACCAATACATTTCCTGTCATTTCAACGGGGATATTGACGCCTAAAAGCTGTAAGACGGTTGGGGCAATATCACCTAATTTACCATCTGCTATTTTCTTATAATGATCGTCAATCAAGATACATGGAACCAAATTGGTTGTATGTGCCGTATTTGGCGATCCATCTTCATTGACCATAAACTCGGAGTTACCGTGGTCGGCCAAAATAATAAAGGAGTAACCATTTTTAAGGCCTGTCTCAACAACCGTTTTTGTACATTGATCAACAGTTTCCACTGCTTTTATAACAGCCTCAAAAACACCCGTGTGACCTACCATGTCAGGATTCGCAAAATTCAGGCAGATAAAATCAGGTTGAAGTGTTTCCATATCGTTGACGATAGCTTCAGTAATTCCTTGAGCAGACATCTCCGGTTGAAGATCGTAGGTCGCTACTTTTGGAGATGGAACCAACAGGCGGTTTTCACCTTCAAATTGCTGTTCACGACCTCCTGAAAAGAAAAATGTCACGTGCGGATATTTCTCTGTTTCGGCGATGCGCGTTTGCGTTTTATGATTTGCTTCCAACACTTCACCCAGGGTATTGGTCAAGTTATCTTTTTGGAAGACCACCCTGACATTTTGGAATGTTTCATCGTAAGATGTCATAGTCACATAATATAGATCCAAGGGTTGTAGATCATATTCTGGAAAAGCCTTTTGTGTTAAAGCGATGGTAATCTCGCGGCCACGATCTGTTCTGAAGTTATAACAGAAGACCACATCACCTTCTTGGATTGTTGCTACCGGAGTACCGTTGGTGTCTACCAATGCAATTGGTTTCACAAACTCATCGGTTACACCTTCGTCGTATGATTTTTGGATAGCGGCAACCAGGTCAGTGGATTTTTCACCTTCCGCTTTTACTAAAAGATCGTATGCTAATTTCACACGTTCCCATCTGTTGTCGCGGTCCATGGCATAATATCGGCCTATTGCAGAGGCAAAAGTGCCCGTTGTCGTTTTTAAATAGTCTTGTAGATCCCTGACATAGCCAATACCAGAGTTTGGATCTGTATCACGGCCATCTAAAAATGCATGTACAAATACCTGGTCACTTGTCAAGCCAGCATGTTTTGCAGCATCACATAGGCCTTTTAAGTGCTTTGTATGTGCGTGTACACCACCATCGGAAAGCAATCCGATAAGATGTACCTTCTTATTATTTTCTAAGGCATATTTAAATGCATCTTGAATAATTGGATCTGTGTTGAATACGCCATCATTTACCGCTTTGTGAATACGTCCCAACTCTTGGTAGACTATCCGTCCAGCACCAAGATTCATGTGGCCGACTTCAGAGTTACCCATCTGTCCAGCAGGTAGGCCGACCGCTTCACCGGAAGCCTCTAAGCTTGAATTGGGGTATGCTTCTAATAAATGATCTAAAAATGGAGTGTTTGCAGCTTCAACTGCATTTGATTTATCATGTTTTCCATATCCTAGTCCATCTAGGATCATGAGTGCAACTTTTTTCTTATTCATCGTATAACAAAGATAATCTTAATTTTAGAATCTATCAACGCATCTTAAAAACTTCCCTTGTTAATCTCCAATAATTTTATAGGTTTGTGGCATAATTTATGTTCGGTAAAAAATCGGAACTACCTAATGATTGATATGGATGATAGAGCCTGTTCTATAATATGTTGAGCTATATGAAATTTTTGAGCTATTGCGCATTTATACTTATTAATAGTCTTTTTGTAAGCACTGCGGCCTTTGGGCATTTTTTAAGAGAAGCGAATACGGGAGTGGAGGTAACTTTATCGGGTGATGATGATTCTTTGGGAAGTATATCGGAGGAACTGAAATCGTATCTAAAAGAAGGGAGTGCGAAAAATATGGCCAAATATTTTAGTTCAAATTTAACCCTGTCTATTTTGGGTGAGAATGGCGTCTATACAAAATATCAATCTGAAATTATGCTGGGGACATTTTTTAATCAGCATAAACCCAAGACCGTTAAATTGATGCAAGCCAGTAACGCGAACAATGGCTATCAATATTTTACCTTTACATTAGCAACAGAACAAGCCAACTACCGTGTCTTTATTAAGATAGGCGTGGGAAATAATAACCATTCTATTGAAGAGCTACGAATCGATAAAAATTAATATTGACGGCGCTTTTTTTATCAATCTATTTTTCGATTAAAAAATTATTCCACATCTTAGCCCAATAAATAGTATTTATGGAGAAGGAAATCAAGGAATATCTGGCCCAATTTGTCAAGCAGGCAGTTGCGGAGGATTTGGGAGATGGCGATCATACATCACTTTCTACAATTGAGAAAGGAGCACAGGGGGAAGCAAAATTGATTGTTAAGGATAACGGTATTTTGGCAGGGGTAGAAGTGGCGCAGGCGATTATTGCTTATGTTGACGATACGTTGTCCTGCGAGGTATTTATCCAAGATGGAAGCCAGGTTAAAGTGGGGGATATTGCGTTTTATGTTAAAGGGAATATTCAGAGTATTTTATTGGCTGAACGTTTGGTATTGAATGTAATGCAGCGCATGAGCGGTATTGCGACGACTACCCGAAAATATGTAGATCTTTTGGCTGGGACAAATACAGCGGTATTAGATACACGCAAAACGACACCCTTATTGCGTGTGCTGGAGAAGGAAGCTGTGCGGATAGGTGGGGGGACCAACCATCGTTTTGGTCTTTTTGATATGATCTTAATCAAGGATAATCATGTGGACTATAGCGGCGGGATCGTACAGGCTTTAACGCGTGCAAATGATTACAGAAAGAACCTAAATAAGCCAATAGAGATAGAAATAGAAGTCCGAAATTTTGCGGAGCTTGATGAAGTTCTTAACTTTGGCGAAGTGGACCGGATCATGTTAGATAATTTTTCGCCGCAGGATGTAGCCAAAGCTGTTCAGATTATTGACCATCGATTCAAGACAGAGGCTTCTGGGGGGATAACTTTTGACACCATTAGGTCATATGCGGAGGCCGGGGTAGACTATATATCAGTAGGCGCTTTAACACATAGTGTCAAGAGCTTGGATCTTAGTCTAAAGGCCAAATTAATATAAGAACTGATTTAATTAATGATATCGATTTATTTAGTAACTGCAGTATTACTAGCTTATTTGTTTGGTTCCATACCGACAGCAGTTTGGTTGGGGCAAGCATTTTATGGAGTAGATGTTCGTGAGTATGGAAGCGGTAATGCTGGAGCAACTAACACCTTTCGCGTGTTGGGCCCCAAAGCGGGATCGATCGTAATGTTTGTCGATATATTTAAGGGGTGGACAGCAACAAACCTGGCCTATTTAATAGAGCTGGGGCAAAATACAAGCGACGTACAATTTGTCAATTTTCAGTTGGCGTTAGGTGTTATCGCGGTACTGGGACATTTATTTCCCGTATTTGCCGGATTTAGAGGGGGAAAAGGGGTAGCAACACTATGTGGTATGATTCTCGCGATCCATACACCCGCTGCTTTGGTCTGTGTATCCGTGTTTGTCATTATTTTACTGACCACACATTATGTGTCGTTGGGTTCCATTTCTGCAGGATTTGCATTTCCCTTTAGTTTGGCATTTATTTTTAAAACAACGATACCTTCTGTTTTGCTTTACGGAATAGCCATCTGTATCCTATTGTTAATTACCCATCAAAAGAATATTGAGCGATTATTGAAGGGGCATGAATCCAAAATTTATCTCTTTAAGAAAAAGGCTAAGGAAAAAGAATAGGCACAATAATTGCATTCTCTAAAGCGTGTTTAATAATTTATTGTGAAATATCCATGTTGGAAGAGCTGTAGAGCTGCAAATCATCGTTTGGATATTCCATATGGCCATTGAAAGAAAATATATACATATGAACGGAATGTTTAAGTATTCGGCTATGGTATTAGCGTGCGTGGCACTGGCATCGGGGCTGTCAGGTTGCGCAACTTCAGCTGTTACCGGGAAAAAATATTTAAAATTGGTCAGTGCTGATCAAGTGAACCAACAAGCTGCATTGGCTTATAAAGATTTTTTATCGAAGAATAGCGCAAAAGTAGTAACCGGAACTGCAGATGCTGCAATGGTCAAACGTGTTGGCAATAAGCTGGCTACTGCGGTTAACCAATATTTGCAAAGCACGGGCCGCGCAAATCAATTTAATTTCAACTGGGAGTTTAATCTTGTAAAAAGCGATGATGTCAATGCATGGTGTATGCCAGGCGGTAAAGTTGCGGTATATACCGGAATATTACCAGTAACACGTACAGAAGCAGGTTTGGCAACGGTTATGGGCCACGAGATCGCGCATGCTATTGAGGAGCACTCTGTTGCTCAGGCATCGAATCAGATCGCTTTACAGCTAGGAGGACAGATTTTAGGATCAGCCGCAGGGGTTTCTGGGAATAGTACACTTGGTGTTTTTAACAATCTTTATGGTTTGGGCGGTAATTTAGCACAATTGAAATTCTCGAGAAGTGATGAATCAGATGCAGATGCTGCAGGTTTGATCATTATGGCTTTGGCTGGTTACAATCCAAACGAAGCGGTCGATTTCTGGAAACGTATGGCATCCGGTAGCCAAAAAGGGCAGCCTGAGTTTTTGAGTACCCACCCGAGTGACGAACGAAGGATTGCGGATATTCAGAAATTGATTCCCAATGCAATGAAATATTATAAAAAATAGATAGTCCATACGAAAGAAAAAGAGTCGTCTGCC
>NZ_DIIM01000001.1:0-205972 GCF_002420705.1 Sphingobacterium sp. UBA5670 | reverse complement strand
GGCAGACGACTCTTTTTCTTTGCGCCTTATTTATGGCTGTATTATACGCCAGCTATGGCGTCACTGATACCAAGTATAACTCCAAATATCAAGCCCATACAGTTAAATGCAATGGTGATAATAACCATGATACCAATAAATTTATAGTGTTTTTTGAGCGCATCTAAGCACAGTTCCAATTGAATACTGTCGCGGTTCTCGATTGCTTTTTTCGCTTTTGATCCAAAATTATAGAGGAAATAAATTGGGAGGCAGAAGAAAGCAAGAAACAGCAGATAGAGTACGCCAAATGTGGAGAGAGCCCCTGCCGTTACATATTCGTCGGCACCGAGTGACAGTGCACTGGCTCCGAAGATTAAGCTGACCATGGTTATGGCGGAGATTCCGATGAATATAAAACAGACAATGGCCAAAAAATTGGCCCACTTGGCTGCTGAAGCCAAGAATGAAAGCCCTGCAGGAGATAGTTTAATGTCTGCGGGTTCTTGAAAAGAAGAATTTTGAATACCGTCTTCCATGAAGCATAAATTATTAGGTGTGCGAATTTCTGAAAAGTTCTCGGCTTTTGAAACAAGTTTTTAAAGAAACCATTAAGCAACAACAATCGTTTAGATTTTTTGATAAGATTAGGCTTACGGTAGCTCAAATGCTACAAAAAACTGAGTTGTTTAATAAAATTCTCGATTGACAGGAAATTAGCTAATTTTTTTTAAAAACTTAAATTCCGGTTGGAAGAATGTTGTTACAAAAGAATTTCGCGGATTTGATGTGGAAAATTATTTTTGCTCAGTCAATGCGGAGTGTAATGCTGGTTTAAAACATGTTACAACGTTTTTTTTGCTGATAAATTATACGTTAATGTAGTAAATTTCTTCTGTATTTCATGAAGTATGTGTGGTTTAGTGTGTTAAGTTTATATTAAGTCCTTTGTAATATGAAATCTCTTAGTAATTTTGCTTAACATTTTTTAACAAATCACATTATATGAAAAGATCTTTACTCTTTTTCGCTCTCGTTATGGCTAGTTATGGTGCTGTACAAGCTCAGGTTACGACAAGTAGCGTTACAGGTATTGTAAAAGAAGCAAACGGCAGTCTAACTTCGGGTGCTACGATTAAGGCTACACACGTGCCGTCAGGAACCGTCTATACAGGTTCGGCAAATGCTGCTGGTCGGTTCAACTTAGCCAATATGCGTGTAGGTGGGCCTTACAAAATTGAAGTAACCTATGTTGGACAAGACCCTATTATCTATAATGATGTCTACTTGCAATTGGGACAGCCATTTGTATTAAATCCTGTATTTGCGGATAAAAATACAACTTTGGAAGAAGTTACGGTTACGGCTCGCAGAGGTGCAACCAAAACTGGTGTTTCAACTATTGTAGGTAGAAAGAAAATTGAGGAAATGCCTGCTATTTCCAGAAGTATCACAGATTTAACGAAATTAAATCCCCAGGCGAACTCACAAGGAGATGGTTTCTCATTTGCTGGAAGAAATAGTTTATTTAACTCATTAACTTTGGATGGTGCTCAAATGAACAATGCATTTGGATTATCATCTCTTCCTGGAGGTCAAACTGGTGCTCAACCGTTTTCATTGGATGCAATTGAAGCAATTCAGATCAACCTTTCTCCTTATGATGTAAAACAAGGTGGTTTTACTGGAGCTGGAGTTAATGCAATTACCAAAAGCGGTACAAACACTGTAACAGGATCTGCTTATTGGTATTTTAAAAATCAAGATCTTCAAGGCTATAAAGTTGACGGTGAAAAATTACCAAAAACAGAATCATATAAAAATAATCAGCTTGGATTTAGCGTTGGTGGTCCAATCATTAAGAATAAATTATTCTTTTTCTTAAATGGCGAGACAACTAAGCGCACAACTCCTGGTTCTAATATTCTTGCTAACCGTGGTACTGGTGCTGCAAATGAGTCAATTGTTAAAGCCTCTGATTTAGATTTAGTGAAGAAAACCCTGATCGATAACTTTGGCTACGATCCGGGCGTTTACGAAGGATTTAACAATGATCAAAAAGCGAATAATATTACAGCTAAAATCGACTGGAATATTAACGAGAAACATAAGTTTACTCTTCGTTATAATCACCTAGATTCTTATAGAGATATTAATCCAAGTGGATCCAATAGTAATAGAGGGCGTGGACCAAGTACCACCTCGATGATTTTCTCCAATCTACGCTATCGTCAAAACAACAATATCAATTCCATTACTGCGGAGTTAAACTCCACTTTCAATAGTAAGTACGCAAATCAGATTCAAGTTGTTTATTCGGCATTTAGAGATTTTAGAGATCCTCTAGGAACTGCTTTTCCGACTGTTGATATTGAAAACGGAAGTGGGTCAAACTACATTTCATTTGGACAGGAGCCATTTTCTGGATTAAACAAATTGAATCAAAATTTATTCAGTGTCACTGATAACTTCAATATTTTTGCCGGCGCACATACATTCACCTTTGGTGGGTCATTGAACTATCAAAAATTTAGTAATTCTTTTGCTCAGTTTGTAAGTGGTCAGTTCCGTTATAAAAATATGGACGATTTTATAGCTGCTGCCAAAGGTGACAAAACCATTCAACCTTCGCAATATCAATTAACTTATTCTGTCGTTGCGGGGAATGAAAGGCCTTCAGCTGATTTCAGTATGATGCCAATAGCACTTTATGCACAAGATGAGTGGTTTGTAAAACCAAACTTCAAATTGAGTTACGGAGTGAGAGCTGATATTCCTGTATACACAACGGATATCGTCACTAATGAAAAAGTGCTTGATATGACTTTCGCGAATGGTGAAAAATTGGATGTATCCCGTTTACCAAAAGCTAGAGTATTGGTTTCACCAAGGGTAGGATTTGATTGGGATATCAGACAAGATAGATCATTTATCTTACGTGGTGGAACAGGGATTTTCACAGGAGGGGTACCGGGTGTATGGTTAACTAACCAAGCCGGTCAAACTGGTATGACGTATGGAAACATTCTAGAAAATATTAAAGATGGACCAGTAAATAGACCATTTAATCCAGATCCTAATGCATACTTGCCTACTGATCGTAAGAATCCGGCAACTTATGAAATCGACGTGACTTCGAGAGATTTCAAAATGCCTCAAATTTGGAGATCTAATCTCGCTGTTGAATATAGCTTACCATGGGATATGAAAGCTACCTTGGAGGGGATTTATACGAAATCGATTAATGAGGTTTACCATAGAGATGCAAACTTGTCAGATCCAAAAGGAACCTTTTCGGGGACAGGAGACACAAGAGCGTATTGGTTAGCCTCTGGTAATGCAAGACAGATCAATTCATCCATTACACGTGCCATTGTTTTAGATAATACTTCTAAAGGAAATGCATATAGTCTTACTGCGCAGTTGGAAAAACGTTTTGGAAAATATGGTGATGCGATGGTAGCTTATACCTATAGCAGCGCTAAAGATATTACTTCAAATCCTGGTTCTCAAGCAAACTCTGCTTACACCGGTAACGCTATTGTAAGCAATCCAAATTCACCAGTTTTAGCTTATTCAAGCTTTATGGTTAGAAATAGAATAATTGCAGCAGTAAATATCAATTTCAACATCACGCCACAATTACCTACAAGAATAGGTTTAGTGTATGAAGGTAGACCATATGGAGATAACTTCGGTGCGACACGATTCAACTATACAGTTAGTGGAGATATCCTAAATGGAAGTGGACGTTTTTCAAATGTTTTAATGTATGTACCTAAAGATCGTGCAGATATCGCTTTAGTTGATATTGTGGATTCTAAGGATAAAACGAAAGTTCTTGAAACTGCAGATGCACAATGGGCAAGACTTGATGCATATATTAACCAAGATAAATATTTAAGCACAAGAAGAGGCCAATATGCAGAAAGAAATGGTGCTGAATATCCATGGATGAACCGTTTTGATATTCGGATTATGCAAGAATTGTCTAAAGTATTAAAAACGAAAGACAATCACAGGTTGCAAGTTTCATTTGATATTATAAATGTAGGTAACTTATTGAGCAGCAAATGGGGTGTTACTAAAACACCTAATATTACCAACTTTATGCAATATCAGGGTGTGGCTAACAATAAACCTACTTATACTGTTAGCCAAAATCTTAAAGAGCAGACTTTTAGAAATAATACAGGCATTGATTCCAGATACCAAATGCAGTTAGGTATTCGCTATATCTTCAATTAATGATAGGCTAACTACATTAAAAACTTGAAAAGCCGATCGATTTGATCGGCTTTTTTATTTAATAATAGTCAGTATTTTAGAGAGTATCGCAATCCATTTTACTTGAATAAAAAATTCGATAGACCATTCAGTTATACCTAAGCCGAGTTTGTTTTGTTAATTTTTTTCATAAATAGAAAAGTGTTTTTGATTAATTAACGATTTGTTTATTGATATTTTTCTTGGTTTTATTATCTTGGTGTATAATTAATTGACTATATTTTATGAAAAGAATTTTATGCATTCCATTCGTATGGATCTTTCTACTATTACATTCATGTAATAAGGCTGATGTTACTTCGATTGAAATATCACAAAATGATGTTTATATTGAAAAACTTAAAGCACTGGGTTTCGATTTATCGCAGGGTTTTTATGAGGAGGATGGTGGTTTTATAGTTGAAAATGATATTTTTCTCTCTAAAGAGGATATCGATTTTCATTCAAATAGAAAATTACTTGAAGTCGTGAAGTTACATGATTTGAGTACTTATGCTTCATTGAATTCTGCAAAAGCAGGTGGAGGTAAAAAATCACAATATCGTTCTACAATTATTGTTAGTTTCATTGATCACAATTCTTATACAAAAACAATTTCTCTCTATTTAGATCCCTCATTAAATAGCGTTCTTGGAAGTGGGTTAGACCAGGCTATCACTCGTTATAATAATCTAGACATTGCGCTAAAATTTATTCGGGTTCAAAATGCAAATGTTGCCTCAATAAGAATTACTCCGGCAGATAATAGCACACCGAAAAAGTACCTTATGAAAGCTGGATTTCCACAATCATCAGGAGCTCCGTATAATAGTATTTTGGTCAATACCAACTACTATAATAATAATACAATAAGGTATGATATTGCTTCAACATTAGCACATGAAATTGGTCATTGTATAGGCTTAAGACATACCGATTATATGAATCGTGTGTTTAGTTGTGGCGCTGAAACTGATGTAAATCCAAATGAAGGGGCTGGAACTGATGGAGCTGTACATATACCAGGAACTCCTACGATTCCCGAGTATAATTCCTTTATGTTAGCTTGTGTTAATGGCGTAGATAGGCCGTTTACTCAAAATGATATTTTGGCTCTCAAAACACTTTACCCGTTAAAAGCCCCGTCCTTTTATGTTGCTTTGAGCACAATTATTCTAGACGATAGATCATCTTATAGTTCTTGTTGTGATTATAATGATTATGATGTTAAATATGAAGCAAAATTCTATAAAGACCAGACTGGTACAACTCCATATTACCCTACTTCTCCATTTGTTCTTCGTGGAGCACTTTTTCACAATAATTCGCTTGTTCAGCAATTAAATATAACCATTCCCACAGGGGTTCAATCCTATGATTTGGGAACATATACTAATTCATCTGTATTAGAATGGGGAACTACTGTATCTCAGGACGAACATCAAGTAATAGTTTATCCAAGCTATGACCTTTATTTAATGAGATAGTATATATCAAGATAGTATAGGAGATAACAGAAAAGGTCAAGATTATATCTTGACCTTTTCTGTTATAATTACCAATTTCTCCACCTAAAAGAACAAAATCTACCCCCTCAAAACAGGTCGTCCCTCAGATATTTGGTTTATAACTAAATTGTAAACCCGTCTGATGATGAAGAAGTTCTGTATGTCCATACTCGTGGGTATTGGTGTCTGCATGTCTCTTTGTACTTTCGCACAAAGCATGGACTTGGTTAATTGGCCAGCGCAGGCTGACCCCCAATTAATAGGTGATTTGGTGGCGCAACGCTTCGTAGCAAGTCCCCATAACAGTTTCAAACCTCCAGCTCCCCCAAAATCAATTACTTATCCCGAAGTCTGTACCTGGTATGGGGCATTGAAGTATACCGAAGTGAGCGACAACAAAAAATTACTGGAGCAATTGACGCATCGGTTTATGCCACTTTTTGATACCGAAAAACACTTGGTCCCGCGACCTTGGCATGTAGATTTTTGTGTCTTTGGAACAGTGCCGCTGGAACTCTATCAGCAAACAAAAAACAAAGAGTTTTATACGATGGGAATGCGTTTTGCTAACGCACAATGGACGATTCCGATTGACTCTCCCCAAGTTGTAAAAGACAGCTACCAGAAATTTCTCGATAAAGGACTTACCTGGCAGACCCGCTACTGGATTGACGATATGTATATGATTACCATGATTCAGTCCAAAGCTTTTCAGGTGACGGGTAATCCGCAGTATATCGACCGGGCAGCACATGAGATGGCCGTCTACCTCGATACCATTCAAAAAGAAAATGGTCTTTTTTATCATGCCCCTGATGCACCCTTCTTCTGGGGGCGGGGCAATGGCTGGATGGCAGCAGGCATGAGCGAATTGCTCTCTTCATTGCAGCACAATAACCCCAATCTGCCCAAAATATTGGCTGCTTACCAAAAAATGATCACAAGCCTAAAGAAGTATCAGCGGCCAGATGGCCTATGGGGTCAATTGATTGATGAACCTGAATCTTGGGTGGAAACTTCGGGTTCTGCTATGTTTACCTATGCGATTATCATGGGCATCAAAAATGGTTGGCTCGATGCTAAGGAATATACCCCGATCGCACGCAAGGCATGGATTGCTTTGACGGGCTACATCAATAAAGATGGCGATATCAGCAACGTCTGTGAAGGTACCAACCGAAAAAATGATTACCAGTACTACCTCGATCGGCAACAGAAAACAGGGGATATGCACGGTCAGGCTCCTGTACTCTGGTGTGTGTATGCTTTGTTAAAGAAATAAGCCAATTATGAGAAGATTATGGACAATTTTGCTGGTATTGCTCACCTTAAAAGTGCCTGCACAAAGCCTACGCTTTCAGGAACAATACCCTGGTGTATGGAAAGCAGTATTTGGCAAGCCCGATACATATACTTTGCTCGGCGCAGCCGGAGCAAAGCCCCAGGCGGCAACGCTCGAACGACTGCAGTCTGTTGATTTTCCCTTACCCAAGATGGAGGTGCATGCCGAACTGATTGATGGTAAAACTTACCTGCGATTCCCATTGCAAAAGAATGAACAGATCTACGGACTGGGGCTCAATTTTCAGACGGTACATCAACGGGGCAAGATTCTTAACCTGCATGTCGACCATTATGGCGGCAAAGATAATGGGCGCACTCATGCACCGGTTCCATTCTATGTTTCTTCCAGAAGTTATGGTGTATTGATCAATTCAGCGCAATATTTAACCTATTATGTTGGTACAGGGGTACGTAAAGATGCCAAGGTTCCAGCAGAAGTAAAAGATCGTAATACCGATAAAAGCTGGAATTCTCGTCCTTACTCGGATGCTGTGGAGGTATATGTACCCACAGCAGGTGCCGAAATTTATGTGTTCGCAGGTATCAACCCGCTTGATGCCATCAAACGCTATAATCTCTTTTGCGGCGGTGGCACATTGCCGCCAAAATGGGGACTTGGTTTTACACAGCGTGTGCAAAAGCTTTATACAGCAGATGAAGTCATCAAAGAGGCTGCCGAATTTGAAGAACATGGTTTTCCGCTCGATTTTATCGGACTTGAACCGGGCTGGCAGTCCAAAGCTTATCCCTGTTCATTCGAATGGGATGCTGGACGTTTTCCAGATCCGGCAGCTTTGGTCAAAACATTGGCCGATAAAGGTGTCCGTCTAAACCTCTGGACAAACCCCTATGTTTCGCCCGATGCTCCCATCAGCAAGTCAATTGAACCTTTTACAGGATCTCATACCGTGTGGAACGGAACCGTTCCGGATCTGTATCACCCAGATGCAAAACGTATTGTTGCAGAACAATTGAAACGTTCGCAGATCAATATTGGAATCAGTGGCTATAAGATTGACGAGGTCGATGGTTACGACTACTACCTATGGCCAGATATGGCCAAATTTCCTTCAGGAATCAGTGGCGTACAGATGCGACAGACTTATGGCGTGCTTGCCCAAAGATTGACCGACAGTCTATACCGTCAGCAGAATAAGCGAACTTTTGGACTTGTACGGGCATCCAATGCCGGAGCCAACAATATGCCTTATGTTATTTACAACGACTATTACAGCCATCAGGATTTTATTACAGCATTGGTCAATAGTGGTTTTTGCGGTGTGCTATGGACGCCGGAGGTTAGGGGTTCCAAAACTGGAGAGGAGTGGCTGCGCCGTTTTCAAACGGTCGTGTTTTCACCGATGGCAATGATTAACGCTTGGTCCAGTGGGACCAAACCCTGGTCTTTTCCCGAAGTGGCCGACAAAGTGAAATACTATGCGCAATTGCGGATGGAATTGGTGCCTTATCTGTATAGTGAATTTGCAAAATACCATTTTGAAGGAACACCGCCTTTCCGGGCCATGGCACTCGAAGATGGGTTCCAGGGGCATACAAATTCGACTTTGGGCAATCAGGATCTCGAAACGAATCCTTATCTGGAAGCGGTAAATAAGGAAGTGAAAGATCAATACATGTGTGGCGAGTATCTTTTGGTTGCTCCATTATTTACGGATGAGTCCTCCCGGAAAGTGCTTTTGCCTAAGGGCAACTGGTACGATTTCTATTCAGGACGTTATGTCGGTAACGGGGAGGAAATCGTTGCTAAACCCGAAGATGATCGGATGCCTGTATATGTTAAAGATGGCGGGATCATCCCGATGACAGCAGCAAGGCTCCATGTTCCGGCAAGCGGCGAAAAAGTAGATCTGATCATTCGACATTATGGTGAAAAGGATGGGGTATATAACCTGTATGATGATGATGGTGTGAGTTTCGACTATGAGAAAGGTGCTTATTCCTGGCGTCGCATACAAATTAAAAGAAGTGCCGGTGGAAAATTGGTGGGGGAGATCTCAGCGGCAAGTAAAAATAAGCCTGATAATTTCGGTACAGTAAGATTTGAGTGGATGGGCCAATGATGCTGTTTTGATTCATATGAGATGTTTTATGGGTCTAAAAACCATTTTTTACCGCTAAAAAGACCAAAAAATACACGGTCTAACCTTGAGGATTGACTGATATTTGAGGTATAACTGATTACAAAAAATAACCAATTTATTAAATGCATGGCTTAGCCATCAATAATCTACTTAGGGTAGGCTATTGCCATAAAAACTGATTTATTATGATAAAAAGTATCACAAAAATGGGGTGCTTTGTACTCTTCCTGTTTCTTGCTATGGGGAGTATAGGCTTACCGGTCTTCGCCCAGCAAAACATTCGGCTTTCAGGAAAGGTGACCAACAAAAAAGGAGAGGTCCTGCAAGGAGTCAATGTGCGCGTTAAAGGGAAAAGTCAGGGAACAAGTACTGATGCTGCGGGGAAGTATCAGCTGGATGTTCCGCCTTCCAGTACGGTTGTCTTTAGCCAAGTGGGCATGAAAGAGCTGGAGCGAGCCGTCGGTAACCAGCGGCAACTGGATGTCACATTGGAAGATAGCGACAATGCGCTGGATGAGATTGTGGTCACGGGCTATGGCGGTGTCGCAAAGAAACGTGACCTCACAGGTGCCATCTCTTCTGTCAACGCAAAGAAAATCGAAGAACGTCAGCCTATTAATCTTTTCGATGCCTTACAGGGGCAGGCGGCAGGGGTTCTTATTGTCAATGACGGTGGTGGTGCACCCGGGGCGACAGGTTCCATCCAGGTACGGGGCACGTCGACTTTGAATGGTGGAAATGGTCCTTTATATCTGGTCGATGGGGTAATTAACCCAGACGGTGCCACCATTAACCCAACAGATATCGAGAATATCGAGGTGCTAAAAGATGCCGCTTCTGCATCTATTTATGGATCGCGTGCGGCCAATGGAGTTGTCCTGATCACAACCAAGCGCGGTTCCGAAGGGAGACCAATGGTCAATGTCAATTACAATCATCTTTTTGGCCGTCTGGCTCATTATATCCCAGTAAGCAACTCGGCAGAGGTAAGGGCTTTTAGGTATATTCAGGGACTCAACACCAATACGGATTCCATCAACCCAAGTTTCAATTCCGACAACGATTTGCAGCGACTTTTATTGGGTAATCTGGCACAGAAGAAGGAAATTAAGGTGAGTGTTTCCGGTGGTCAGAAAAATCTCCGCTACTACAGCAGTTTGAATTACCTGGATGATAAATCTATTATCTTGAATAGTTACGCCAAGCGGTTACAGTCACGTATCAATGTGGAATATCAGTTTTCATCCAAATTGAGGTATTCCAACAATATCTCTTTTTCTTGGCAAAAAGGAAATACGATTCCAATCGGCAATACGATCCGCGTCGTCATGGACCGACCTGCGTATTCACTGATTTATTATCCCGACGGTTCTTTAACAAGCTATATTGGTTCGAAACGGAATCCAGTCGCCAACGCTTTGTTTGAGAAGAATATCGATGAGACCTATTCCGGACAATTTAACAATCAACTGGATTATCAGATCAGGGACGACCTGAAATTTACGACTTTGTTTAACGCAAGGCTAGACAACTTGCAGAATACGCAATTTTCGCCGCGTTTTCTTTCGGCAAATAAGGATCAGAATAACGGAACAAATGAGTTTAATAAGACCTTTACCTGGGAGTTTCAATCCTATCTGAATTATAATAAAACTTTTGCGCAGGATCATAACGTCACGGCTTTATTGGGATTCAGTTCGGATCGTAGACGCTATGATCGTTTTCATTCCGAATACATGAATAGCGTAAATGAGGAGGTACTGGTGACTTTTCCAGATTATCTGACACCTTCAAAAACCTATACCACAGCAACGGCCAATGCTTCTGCTTCTGTTTTTAGCCGAATCGGCTATAACTACAAGGGGCGTTACATCGTTCAGGGATCGTACAGAAGGGATGGGTCTTCGCGGTTTGGTGCCACAAATAAATGGGGGAACTTCCTTTCGGCATCTGCTGCCTGGCGTTTCTCGGATGAGAATTTCATGAAATGGGCGAAACCGGCATTGGTAGATGCTAAATTAAGATATAGCATTGGACAGCTTGGAAATGATAAAGTCGGTGATTACGAATCGTACACCAAAGTGGCCTTTGGCGGATCTTATAACGGTGTCGGTGGGGCCGCTTTGACCAGTACTTTTGGTAATAATCGGATCAAATGGGAAACGACCACGCAGAACAATGTGGGACTGGACCTTACTTTCTTAAATGGTCGATTGGGATTTACTGCTGATTACTATGTCAAGACAACCACCGATCTATTATACCCGAGAGAACTGGCCAAAGAAACAGGTTATGCCAAGGTTAATGTCAATTTAGGGACAATTCGCAATCGCGGGATGGAATTTGTCATTAGCGCCAAACCAATCGTGACACGCGATTTCAGCTGGGAGGTGAACGGCAATATCTCCTTTGAGCGCGGTAAGATCGTGAAACTGGCCGATGGAATACCATTTTTCCCAGGCAATAAATGGTATGCGGAAGAAGGTGGCCGTATCGGTAATTTCTACGGCTGGCGCAATCTGGGTGTATATGCCTGGGATGAATCCAATGCCTATAACGACAACTGGGAAAAATTGACATTGGTACTTGACGATCAGGGCAAACCATTGTATCGCGATGGAAAGGCTGTATATACATTTAACGGCAATGATTACCAAGGAACCGTACATCAACTTTATGCACCAGACGGTAAATTAAAAGGTGGTGATGCGGAATGGCTCAACAATAAGAAAGACAGCTTGATCAACGATGAAGACCGCATGATCCTCGGCAATGCGACACCTGATTTCTATTTTGGTTTTATGCAGACTTTTAGATATAAACGATTTACGCTAAATGTACTCTTTAATGGTTCTTTCGGCGGCGAAGTCTATAATGCTTTGCTGCAACGTCAAAATTATCCGTCCAATACAGGGGCGGGTTCACCGGATATGGTCTACAATGTATGGCGCAAACCCGGGGATGTGGCAAAATATCCAAATTATGTGGAGCGAAACAACCGTGGAAATATGAAAACCAATCAGAATAGCCTCTATATCGAAGATGCGACTTTTGTCCGTTTGTCAAGTGCACGACTGGCTTATACGTTTGATCCTCAGTTGATCAATAGGCTGAAAATGAAAGGGCTTACGGCCTTCGTTTATGGAAGCAATCTGTTGACATGGACCAATTATCGGGGCTACGATCCTGAATTCAGCACGAACAATCCGCTGACACCAGGTGAGGACGACGGCCGTTACCCAAGGAGACGGGAGTTTGGATTTGGGGTAAATATTAATTTTTAGCATATATCTATTCGGTTAGATTCCATCTGACGGATGGAATGAAAAAATATTTTTGACATGAAAACAAAGATCTTAGCACTGTTACTGCTGTCAGCCACGCTGGGAAGCTGTAATAAATTTTTGGAAGAAAAACCGCTGGCCGAAGTTGCCCTGGATCAGCATTATAAAAACTTATACGATGTGCAGGCCGCAATCGCTGGAATGTATAGCTCTTTTCAGCTTGAAATGGTTGGCAAGGGTAACTATCAGGATAACAAAGATAATTACCTCGAGAAATACCTGTATTGGGGCGAATATCGTGCGGATAATTTTGACCGTGCAATTAGCTACACCAAAGACTATGTGGACGAGATTGTGTTAAACAGCCTTACGCCGACTAATCAATTTTCAGACTGGAGCGGTCTCTATACCGCGATCGGGCGTATCAATAACAATATCAAATACATTCCAAAGGCAGCGGAATTGGATAGCCGTATCACGCCGGAGATGCTGAAGGATTATCTTGCGCAGTGTCATGCACTTCGGGCCATGTGTTATTTCTATCTCGTCCGTGTATGGGGAGATGCTCCGATATGGCTTGAACCTTATGAGGATGTCCAGCAGCCTGCTGCTAGCCCACGTGAATCGAAAGATAAGATATTGAATGAGGTCATTATACCGGATCTGGAAACCGCCTATTCCCTGGTCGATAAAAATGCGAAAAATTCCCTATGGACAATTGGAGGAGCAGGGATCTGTGCCATCATGTCCGATGTGTATATGTGGAAGAAGGATTATCAAAATGCAACGAAATGGATCACACGCCTGTTTTTGACAAAGTCTCCTACAGGAGTGAGCTATGCCGGAACCAATGAAACCAATTTACAGGATGGCGCAAGCTGGAAAACTATTTTTGTCAATCCAACTTCCAGCAAAGAAACCATCTGGAGCATCCATTGGGATTACCTCAAAAATGGCTGTGCCTGTATGCAGACATCATGGTCTCCCAACAATAAACAGATTGTAGTCGATGAAGGAGTGTGGGCAACCTGGTTTCAGCCACAGAGCACCACCTCGCCAAGCCCTGATATCAGGCCGCAGCAGACTTTAGATGTCTATTTTGGATTGCCAAGCAATAAACGGGACCGATTTATCAAATGGTATCCTACCGATGCCAATCCAACCAAAGCGGATCCATGGCCCGTGACAAATCAGGCTCTTCCGGTTTATCTGACGATGTACAGACTGAGCGATATGTATCTCTTGTACGCCGAAGCGTTGAATGGCTTGGGGGATCGAACCAACGCCTTGAAATACTTAAACTTTGTCCGCAAACGCGCACGCCTACCACAATATGATGCGAGTGATGCATCGATTGCTACAAGCTACCAGTTGGAAACGGCGATTTTGGATGAACGTCGTCTGGAACTTTTTGGTGAGGGGAAAAGGTGGTTTGATCTGGTACGGACGGGCAGGGTGAAGGATGTGATGGACCCGATCTTGAAACGAAGACAGGAAGAGGCCGGCAATTTGGAAAAACCCGGATTCCTGGATCCAACAAATAGAGTGTATTGGCCTATTCACCGGAATGTTTTAAACTCGAATAAAGCATTGGTTCAAAATCCGGGATATACAGATTAATAGCAGAATTTAAATCAGAGAATCATGAAAAGAATGTTTAAGACCCAATGGACATCTAGTGTCTTCATCGCCATAAGTCTATTAATGACAAGTTGTTCGCTTTTCGATTTGGAACTACAAAAGGATTACGATTATCAGCATAAAACCTTAGATCCCAATATCGGGATCAGTGCGCGCAAATTTTTGGAGAACCGTTCGTACGAAACAGCAGAAAATCCAACCGACACGGTTTTCAAATGGATGCGTAAAGGCCTAGAATATGCAGGTATCCCCTTGGAAGAATTTGAGAAAAACGATCGAACCTTTATTTTTTTGCACAATGAGGGAATAAAGACCTGGGATCCGAAAACGAACAAGGTGACTGCAGGCCTCTTTTTTGATTTCCCGATTGTGACCGGAGTGGACGGCACGGGAAAACCGATTACTAGACCGGCGACAAAATGGGAAGATTACAATAAAGATGATGTCCGTAACTATTTTCTTTACCTGATGGTGCAGGGCAATTATAACTTCGATAAGTTGACCATTGAAAATACAAAAGCAAAAACAATGCTTCCAGCCAATACAGTAGCAAGTAAAAGTTCGCTGCTTGGATACCTGAATGAGGGCAAAGGTTTTGATCAGGAAGGGCTGATGGTGTTACGCCTGGTTAATAACAGTGATTTGGCGCCGATTCAAATTAATAACAAGACAACCAATCGATCTGGCGGTTATATTGTCACGAACGGTGTGGTTCATGTCTTTGGAAGCAAGGGGAATAACACTGTCTACCCTTTTGCGGGAGCACTTTAACGGAGAACCTTTTAAAACAAATTTAAAATATGATCAAGAAGAATTCAGTTATTGCTTCATTGCTGCTGCTGCTGGCCGTGGGAAGCAGCTGTGAGAAATCGCCAGGCGAAAAGCTCACGTTAAACAGTATTGCCTGTGTGCAATGTCATACCATTCAGTCGGCGGCAGACCTTCAGGCACTGAGCTTGCAGCCCGGAGACACGGTCATTATGAAGTCCGGTCAATGGACCAATCAGGAACTAACCTTCAGTGCTCAGGGGACTAAACAGCAACCTATTGTACTGATGGCAGAACAGCGTGGAGCTGTTATCATGAAAGGTATCTCATCCGTTAGTATCACTGGCCAATGGCTGGTTGTGGATGGGCTTGTCTTTCAGGAAGGCTATACCTCGGGGAAAAATGTGGTTGATTTCACTTCATCTTCTTCCAATTGCCGCCTGACCAATACGTCGATTGTGGACTATAATCCTCCGGCGGCAACGACAGACTATCGCTGGATTTCCATTAACGGTTCTTACCATCGCATTGACCACTGTTATTTAAAAGGAAAGACCCATCAGGGACCGACCATGGTCGTATGGGGAACCAGTAAGCCAATGAAACATCGGATCGACCATAACTTCTTTGGCGAACGTGCTGCGGTGCCCGACAATGGCGGGGAGACCATACGCGTCGGAACCAGCGACTGGTCCATGACAAATGCACTGACAACTATTGAAGATAATATCTTTCAGCGCTGTAACGGCGAAACGGAAATCATATCCAATAAGATGGGGGCTGATACCATTCGGAATAATTATTTTTATGAAAGTCAGGGAACCCTATGCCTACGGCATGGCAATGGATCTGCCGTTTATGGGAACTATTTTGTCGGTAATGGAAATAGTGCTGCTGGTGGTATTCGTATCATAGGTGAAGATCATTTGGTTTATAACAATTACTTTCAGAATATGGCTGGTACGGGACAAAAAGCTGCGCTGGCGATCATGGATGGTGTGCCAAATTCTCCGTTAAGCGGCTACTTTCAAGTAAAGCGGGTGAAAGTTGTGGCCAATACCATGATCAAGTGTAAGCAGTCATTTGATATCGGTTCGGGAAAAGGAGGAAATAGCCGGACATTGCCGCCGACGGATGGGCATATTGCGAACAATGTGGTATTTCAATCTGCGCAGTCCACCATGCTAACCTTTACGGATCAACCGGTCAATTTTGTTTATCAGGGAAACATTGTATTTGATGTGCCGACAAGCCTGCAACTTCCGGCTGGATTTACGCGCGTGAACCCACAGTATGCGTTAACGACAGACGGTATCTATGAGCCAACAAGCAGCAGCCCAGTGTTAGGAGCTTTTGTGGGGAATTATCCTTTTGCGGCTGCCGCGGATGTTGGAGCTCCTAAACTGGATACGAAACATCGCGATCTGCTGAAAGCCCAGAATATAGGGCCTGTATTTATGACCGGTCTGGGGAGCAGCTTGGTCATTAATCCTTAAATGAATGTAAATAATATTTTATGCGGGGAATAAACAGTTTATTCCCCGCATTTTTTGCGGTAAATAATGCATGTATTTACCGCATATAAACGGAACATACTGCTACCAAGTTATACTAAAAAACAATATTCATTCAGTTTTTAGACAGTAATTAGTCATTGTTTATTCAGTCTACACTGAGCAATCACTGAACAAGCACTGAACAATCACTGAACAAGCACTGTCAAAAGGGCTAATTTGGTCACTACCTGATCCTGATTTGCTGCAGCTAAAAGAGAACCCAAGGCCGATCCTTAATCAGATTGGCCGTTGTTTCATTTAATGAGGGGAAAGGTATATAAAGTTCTTGCACTCACAGATAGTAAGTCTGGCAAATTTTATTTATATTTTTTGACAGGTTTTGGAGAGTGCTTTTTTCGGTATTCTTTATAATTTCCATGTTTTTCGTATTCCAGCGTACCTTCCTCACAATAACTGCTTAGATAAACAGAAAATTTATTGCTCTGTTCTTTGTTTGCATGCAGCTGTTGGATAATATCAGAAACACGACGGGGTATTTCGAAAAAATCAGAATTATAAACGAGGTCATCCAGTTCCTTCGTTAGTTCAATACGGCGCTTTGACTCAGGAGGAATATTGTAGAGCGGCGTTAAATCTATCTGTTTTTTGAATATGGTATGCGGTTGAATTTTTAAAGCACGGCAGATCAAGATAAAGTTGTTCAGTGAGGCACCTTTTCCTCTTTCAATAGCCGCTACTGTGTTGGTGGTTAAGCCCGTCATATTGGCTACATCTTTCAATGTGTAATAAATTTTTTCACGTTGAATGCGCAATTGTTCCCCAATTTCCTCCAGTATATTCTCATTGGTATATCCCATATACAAATGGAAAACTTATTTGCGCATTTTTAAAATAATAATATTTGTATTTTATTTGCGCAAATAAATATTTGTTTTTATATTTGTTTCAACGAAAGCCGATAACTAAATATGAACTACAACAGCAGGATCGGAGAGGAGGGGCAAACTGCTTTGTGCGACTAAAATCTAAAGAATGAGAAAATTAAGAATAAAAAATATCGCCAAGTCACCAGAATAAAAAATGATTTCGATATAATGGACTTGTATCTTGTATCCTATGTTGATAACCCCTATTATTGACTTGTAACTGCCATTCAAAGCATAGGATGAATAAAAAATAAAATTATTTGAATCGTTGAAAATAGACTTCTTGTTGAGTTTATTTAAAAGCTGTTTTTGCGCAAAAATAAAGTAATTATTTTGCGTGAGGGATGTTCTTTGACTTATTGGTATTGAAAAAGGAGAATATAAAAATATAGGCTGATAGGCAGTTTTGCCGACCGGTTTGATTAGGATAGGAGGCATCTTGTGATGCCGTAGGGTGAGCGCAATGGCGACTCACTGAATACCTTTTTTGTAAAAAATATTGGTTTACATTCTACTATATGCTCTTGATTATTATTCGGATACTAGGAGGTAGGATGTTAATGATATTGAAATGAAGGGTATACACAACCGTTCTGTCATTTAAGAAGGATACGCTTGTGATGTTGATGATCTCAAATTGTGGGGTATACACAACAGTAACATCAGGCTCCCAATAAAAAGCTGAGATGTTAATGATCTCAAATTGTGGGGTATACACAACCAAAAATTGACTTGCCTCTCAAGTTTATCTCAATGTTAAAGACCTCAGAAAGTAGGGTGGTAGCAACTCGTTTTACATAACCAAATGGGTAGGTAATACGGGATATGCGACGGGCTGATGAACTACAACTGAATTCCCTTGCGTAGTATGCGAAAAGTAAGAAAATTTACAAAATTATATTGAGGCATCTTGTTATGCCGTAGGGTGAGCCTAAAAGAGACTCACTAAATACCCTTTTTAAGAAAATGTTGAGTTATATCCTACGCTATGTTCTTGATTATTATTGCGATACTAGGAGGTGAGATGTTAATGATCTTAAAAAGCAGGGTATACACAACTCACCGACCTATACATACCAAGGATTGCTTGATGCTGATGCTCTCAAAATGCAGGGTATACACAACAAAGAAAAGATGTCCCATTAAGAACATAGTGATGTTAACGATCTCAAAATGTAGGGTATACACAACAACTAGGTTTTCCCGATCGATGTTAATAATCTCAAAATGTAGGGTATACACAACTGCTCTATTCAAGCGTTCAAAACTTAAGATGTTGATGATCTCAAAAAAATTAGGCTATATGCAACTATTGCAGAATAATACCTATTCTTTAAGCAGATGTTTAGTGATCTAAATTAAAGGGTATACACAACTGGGCGTTTTCATGCATCGCTGTATTAGCTGTTGTTGACCACATAACATAGGGGGTATACATAATAACGAGTTATGAAGAAATAATCGGATAGAGTGCTATAGCATAGCCACCATAGCTATTTTAGCCTTTATAACTTTAATATCCAATTCAATACCAATAAGTTTTTATAACCAAATAACAATTTGCACCCACCCAGCTTCGGTTTCCGACAGATCTTTCCGATTTGCCGAAGCTGTGGTAAGTGATTTTCGTGTGCTAACCATAAAAACGAATTATGAAACTACTTTTACTAAACAAGGACATTAAAACGGCCATTGAACACCTGCACAAGGGGCACGAAAAAGGACTTAAATTTTTCTACCAGAAATTTTATGAACATTTCTTTTTTCGTGCGCACCGGGCCACCGATGATGAATGTGCCGGAGAAAGCATTGCACAGGAAGCATTCCTAAGGCTTTGGCTGTTCCGCGAAAATGTGAATTCCGAAACTGAAGTCTTCGACTTCCTGAAAATTCAGGTGAAGTCTGCCATTCAGGCTTTTTATCAAAAATCTCGTAATAGATTCCATCGAAGCTTACTCCGCCTCGACAGCATCGAGGACTATCAGGAATTTATGCTGGGCTATGAACTGGAAGAGGAGAGTGAAGAAGATGTGCTCTATATCGAGCAACTGGAATTGGAAAAGAAAAAGAAAATGGATCAGCTCAATGCCATTCTGCCTAACCTCAACAACGATCAACAGCTCTTTATTCGCCTGTGCCTCAAATATAGTTTTAACTATGAACGTATCGCTTACTATATGGGGAATATCTCTGATTATGAGGTTAGCCTGCAAATAGAGAAAACAATCGAATACCTGCGTTCCATCATTCATAGTGAAGAGAAAATGCAGCTGATGGCCAAACCTGTTGAATTTAAATTAAATGGTGAAATGACCGAAGAAGAAGCGGAAGTCTTCCGCATGCGCTATGAGTTGCAGTATTCCTTTGACAAGATTTCTGAAGCTTTACAATTGGATGGGGGACAGGTGCGCACTTTATTTATTAATGCACATGCAAAAATTAAATCTGCTAAGAAAACAGCATAACTAAACATAAAAAGATATGGCAGCTGATACAATGGTATTGACCCGCAAAATACAGGTTTTTGTGGATTGTGACGATAAAGAAAAACGATCGGAATATTTTAAACAACTCTTCGAATGGCAGGATCTTGTTTTCCGCGGTGCCAATATGGTCATCACCCATCAATATGTACAGGAAAATCTGAAAGATCTGATTTATCTACAAGAAGATGTGAAAATCAAACTGGCCGATCAGGCAAAAGACCCGGAAGGTGTATTGAATACTTCACGGATGAATACAACTTATCGCCTGCTGTCCAGCTATTTTAAGGGACGAATTCCCACAGATATTCTATCCCAGATAAACACGGCTTTAATCAAATATTTTCAGGCAGATCGTCTCTCATACTGGAAGGGTGAAAAATCACTCCGCAATTATAAAAAGGATATGCCTATTCCCTTTTCCGGTAAACAAATTAATTTGAGTAAAGATGAGAATAATAGAGATTTTAAATTCACACTATTCAAAATACCTTTTCGAACATACCTCGGTAAAGACCGATCAGATAAAAGGGTGCTGCTCCAACGTGCACTTGTTGGGCAGATCAAAATCTGTAGCAGCTCACTCAAAATTGTTAAAGGTAAAATCTTTCTGCTGTTGGCTCTTGAACTTCCCAAAAAGATCCAAGAATTGAAAGATAACATTATCGCCGAAGCTTCGCTTTCTATTGAACACCCCATAGCAGTATCCATCGGTAAGGAGTCCTTTCAGATCGGCAATAAGGAAGAATTTACTTACCGCCGTATGGCCATCCAAGCAGCACGGCATCGGTTGCAAAAAGCAGCAGCATTTGACAAAGGAGGCCGTGGCCGTAAGCGCAAAATGAAAAGCTTGGAACACTACAATGAAAAGGAGAAAAATTATGTAGATACCAAGCTTCACCTCTATAGCCGCAGGTTAATAGAGCTTTGTGTGAAAGCACAAGCGGGTACACTCTTACTGGTCAACCAATCCAATAAGGAAGAAATTGCCAAAGGTGATGAATTCCTGTTACGAAACTGGAGTTACTATGGTCTTATCGAAAAAATTAAATATAAAGCGAAGATGGTCGGCATTAACATTATTATCGAATAATTTACTGCAATTTTTCTCCTCGATAAAACTTAGAATAGGCATCCCGTGCATAGCCATTGTCTAAATACTCAAAAGTGATAGCACCTGCTCCCTTTAGCTCCTGGCCGCGATAGAAAACTGTCCAGGAGTCTTTTGCATACCCGCCCCCAAGTGCCTTAAATGTTGATGCCGAAGCACCCTTAACTTTTACACCTTGATAGTAGACTGCCCAGGGATCTGCCGCATAGCCATTTCCGATTAATTTAAACGCGTTGGGGCTGCCGCCCTCAACTTTCACCCCGCGATAAAAAAGATTCCAGGCATCTTTGGCGTAGCCATCATCCAGGTATTCAAAGGTTGAAGCAGAAGCCTCTTCCACTTTCTGATTTTTATAAAAAACAGACCAATTGTCCTTGGCGTATTGACCGCCAAGGGGCTGGGTGGTAGGACCAGCAAATCTATCATTCTTTTCGCCTCTATAATAGCTCGACCAATTATCTTTTGCATAACCCCGGCCAAGATTTTCAAAGCTTGAAGCATTGGCTCCATTAATTTCCTTGCCTAAATAGTAGGCTTTCCAGAGGTCTTTGCTGTAACCATTTCCCAGTATCTTGAAGGAAGAAGCTGTTGCATTTGACAGTGGCTTGCCATAAAAATAAACTTTCCAGGCATCGCTAGCATAACCGTCTCCCAGGAATTGGAAAGTGGATGGACTTGCATCAGCTATTATTGCTCCTCGAAAATAAACCTTCCAGGTATCTTTTGCATAGCCTTCACCTAAAAACTGAAAACTTGCAGCATTTGCGTTAGAAATCTCTTTACCACGATAGTAAATGCGACCACCAACTTTGGCATAGCCATCTCCCAACTGGTTTTGATGGATATAGGAACTGCTATTTTCGTATTTGCTATTATTAGCATAGGCATCGCTGGCAGGGCCAAGCAGAAGAAGGGCGAGTATAGTTTTGAAAGAAACAGCTAGTATCATATCGCATTTGGACTAAAGTGAAATGTAGGCATTCTTACTTGTGAACGCTGTTAATGAGACCGCAATATAAGGGTAAAAGTTTAGTTGCCTATTGATTTTTTTTAGATAATATGCAGTGTTTTTTCCTGCGTTCTTTGATATTTCTTTTATAATTCTTTGGTGTTTCTTTGCCTATTCTTCGGTACTTCTTCGCACCTGCTAGGGGATTCGCTTGGTATTGGTTTGCTTATTCTTTGCTGTTTCTCTGCTGTTTGATTGGTGTTTCTCTGCTAAAACGGCAATTAAATAGCAACCAAGTGGCAATTAAATAGCAACCAATCGGCAAAGAATAGGCAAGCAAGGAGGCTCGTAAACCCCTAGTATACCTCTCGCAAATACGACCAATTTCCCACAGAAGGCTAATGCGATCGCAAATGCGGGTGCAATGGGTGAGCTAACTTTCCTAACAGCGAAAGGCCAGACAAAAGTCGAATAGAAGACACTTATTTGGTCGGCCGTAAGCGTATTTCGGGATATCCGTGAAATGCAAGTGCTGCTGGTCAAAAAATGTGAGTCATGTCATATCCAAGTCAATGAAACACTGTATATACTCCTTAATTTGGAATAGCAATATTTTTTTTGTATATTGCTGGTTATGAGTTTTAAAGAGAAATTAGAGAACTGGCGCACGTCAATCAATCGCGCCGGTAGTGGTGAGGAATTGTACATTTTGCTTTTGAACTACAAAAAGTTTATCAACAAAAATTGGGTGGACGATTTTGGCGATCCGGGCAACTGGAAATCCGAATTAAATCAGGTCATCAGCAAAGTAAGAAACAAGGTGGATGTAGCAGATATCCGGAAATGTCAGGATTTATCGTCCTACCAGGATGATGCCCGTCAAACGGCACATTCACTCAATCATACCTTAAAATATCATCACTCGTTGACAAAAGGGTAGGCTAGGCCTACCCTTTTTTTTTGAAAGAAATTACAATACAATTGAATAGAGCTGTTATACATCGAGATAACAGCTCTATTTTTTTATGCCAAACTGGATAACTGATCTTTAGATCCCTTGCTAAAGGGGCACTATCCCGGCTTAATTGAAAAAAATATTTGTACATGTCAGAAAATGTTTTTACTATTGTATAGTAGTATAGAATAGTATAGATTACTGGACTATGCTAGAAAACAATAACCAATCTATAAGAAGACCAATTTATGATCTACCACATGTATTACCGAATCTGTAAATGGCAGCGATGTAGTCTTGTCTTCCTTTTTCTTCTGCTGGCGGGCTTTGCCAATGCACAGTCCAAATCATTTGAATTAAGAGGAGTTGTATTAGATAGTGTCGGACATTTACCCATTTCCAATGTTACAATCGCTTTCGTGGGAAAAAGCGCTGTTGTATCAACGGATGCACAGGGACAGTTCCTGATCAAAGATGTACACCTCAATGATCAGCTTGTCCTCACTTCGGTCGGATTCGACCGCAAGACTGTTCAGGTCACCAGCACCAACCGGATGACCATCTTTCTGTCCTCATCAAGTTCAAATCTGGATGAAGTGACGGTTGTCGCCTACGGCACACAGAAGAAAACAAGTATGGTAGCCTCGATCACCTCGATCAATCCAAAAGAAATTAAAGGGCCTACATCCAACCTGACGACCATGCTGGCCGGTCGGGTAGCTGGACTGATTGCCTATCAGCGAAGTGGCGAGCCCGGAAATGATAATGCCTCTTTCTTTATCCGCGGTGTGGGGACCTTTGGTGCCGGAAAGAAAGATCCCTTGATCCTCATTGATGGGATGGAATCCAATACAACAGCTTTGGCCAGGCTCCAACCTGACGATATTGCTGGTTTTTCGGTGCTGAAAGATGCGGCCGCCTCTGCATTATATGGTGCCAGAGGTGCAAATGGTGTCGTGTTGGTCAATACCAAAAGTGGTATTGTGGGAAAAGCAAAATTTAATGCTCGTTTCGAAAACTCCATTTCTACCAATACACGAAATTTCCAATTTGCCGATAACATTACCTATATGAACCTGGCGAATGAAGCGGTATTGACACGCAATCCCAAAGGGGCTTTGCCTTATGATCAGAATAAGATCGATCATACCGCAAGGGGGGACGATCCGCTGCTTTATCCAAATAATAACTGGATCGACCAGTTGATTAAAGATTATACCAACAACCAACGTTTCAATTTCAACGTGACTGGTGGTGGAAATCTGGCGCAATATTATGTTGCGGGTACGTTCAACAATGATAAGGGAATTTTGAAATCGGAAAGTGGCAATAATTTTGACAACAACATCAACCTCAAAAATTATTCAATACGTTCCAATATCACCTTAAATGTAACGCCGACAACCATAGGAATTATCCGTACTTCGGCACAATTTGATGATTATAAAGGACCTATCGGTGGCTATGATGACTGGGGAAATCTGATCAATGGTGGACAGCGGGTATTCAAAGAAGCGATCTGGTCCAATCCGGTGATGTTTCCAGCGGTTTATCCGGCTTCTTACGCACCGTTTACAACCCATCCGCTCTTCGGAAATAGCTTTATACCGACCACAAAGACTTTATATAATAACCCTTATGCCAAGATGGTCAATGGTTTTCAGGAATATAATAGTTCGACAGTAAACGTACAATTGGAACTGAAACAGAACTTTGATTTTATTACAAAAGGTTTGTCGGCGCGTTTAATGGCTTACACACAACGTTACTCTTATTTTTCGGTCAGAAGAAGCTTTCAACCTTTTTACTATAATCTGCTGAAAATACCTGGTACCAACAATACTGTACTGAGCTTGCTGAATGAAAACGAAGGGACAGAATACCTGGACTATACTCAGGGCGATAGAATACAGAACACAACGACCTACGGCGAATTTGCGGTCAATTATAACCGGACCATCGGAAAAGATCATGATATCACGGGTATGTTGATCGGTATCATGCGCAATTATCAGACGGCAAATGGGGGCAATTTACAGGCTTCTCTGCCAGCACGTAATATCGGTGTGTCCGGACGGGCTACTTATGCCTATAAAAATAAATACCTTTTTGAAGCAAACTTTGGTTACAACGGTTCCGAACGTTTTTCCAAAGACAAACGGTTTGGTTTTTTCCCCTCTTTTGGGGTAGGCTGGAACCTTCAGGAAGAGAAAATGTTTGAGTTTATTACGCCTGTGGTATCTCGTTTAAAACTACGTGCAACCTATGGTTTGGTGGGTAACGATCAGATCGGTAACGACCGCGACCGCTTTTTCTATTTATCACAGGTTAATCCCAATGATGGAGGAAAAGGCTTTGCCTGGGGTAACCTTTGGGATTATACCAGACCGGGCTACTCGATCTCGCGCTATGCCAATCCTAATATTACCTGGGAGCGCGCCAAAACATTTGATGCAGGTTTTGACCTCAACCTGAAAAATGGATTGGGTGTCGTCTTTGATTACTACAACTCCAAACGTAGCGATATCTTAATGGTGCGCTCGACTATTCCTACTACTGCTGGTTTTCAGGCGGATATTCAATCCAATATGGGGAAGGCAGAAAGTAAGGGCTTTGACCTGGCCTTAGATTACAACAAGTCTTTCGCAAACACTTGGTGGACTCAGCTTCGCGGAAATATGACCTATGCGACAAATCGCTTGTTAACCAATGAGGAACCTAATTATCCGGCAAATTTGTCTTACCTGACACATCTGGGATATCCGCTTAAACAGCAATATGGATTGATCGCCGAACGCTTATTTGTGGATGATATAGAAGCAGATAACTCGCCATTGCAAAATTTTGGTGGTGCATTGAAGACCATGGGTGGCGATATCAAATACCGCGACATTAATGGCGATGGCAAAATAACTGATCTGGACAAAGTTCCTATTGGTTTTCCTACTGATCCTGAAATTATCTACGGTATGGGATTTACCGTTGGATTTAAAGGCTTTGATGTCAGTGCCTTCTTACAGGGCTCTGCACGCTCATCCTTCTTTATCAATCCAGGCAATATCACGCCTTTTGCCATCAATGGTCCTTATCAGAATGGTCTGTTAAAACAGGTGGCCGATAGTCACTGGTCTGAAGATAATCAGGATATCCGTGCATTTTGGCCACGATTGACAGATGGATTTAATAACAACAATAATCAATTCTCGACCTGGTGGATGCGCAATGGTGCATTCCTTCGCCTGAAATCTGTTGAATTGGGCTATACAGTCCCAAAGAAGATCCTGGATCGCTGGAAGATGTCCAATATCCGCATTTATGCCAATGCCTTGAATCTTGCCGTATGGAGCAAGTTTAAAATGTGGGATCCTGAAATGGGAGGTGATGGTTTGGGTTACCCGGTTCAGGCGGTGTATAATATCGGTATCAATGTAGGATTATAAAAAACAATGTATCATGAAAAAATTAACTGTATTTAAAGCGATGGTGGCGTCAGGTCTATTGTTTTTTCAATCCTGCAGCTATCTGGATGTTGTACCGGACAATGCTCCAACGATAGATAATGCCTTTACCATGCGTAGTGAAGCCATTAAATATTTGGCAACCTGCTATTCTTACCTGCCTAATGATGGTGAGCCGACTATCAATCCTGCTTTTATGGCGGGAGATGAATTCTGGCTGGATTATCCAACGCGGAGTATCAATGGAACAAACTGGAATATCGCACGCGGTAATCAGAGTATTACCGATCCTTATGTCAACTATTGGGACGGGCATATCATCAATAATGTCCGCGAACGATCGATGTTCAATGCCATTCGGGACTGTAATATCTTTTTGGAAAACATCCAAAATCCAGAGAAAGTACGCGATATGACACCAGATGAACGTACAACCTGGGAAGGGGAGGTATTATTCCTAAAAGCGTATTACCATTTTATGCTGATGCGCCATTATGGTCCTATTCCGATTATGGACGTCAACGTGCCTGTGACGGCACCGATTGAGGAGACGCAGGTAAAGCGTCAGCCTGTTGACGAAGTCGTGGATTATATCGTGAAAGTGCTTGATGCGGCGGCAGGTAAATTGCCTAGTGTCGTGCAGTCGCCTGTAACGGATCTAGGTCATATTACCAAACCGATTGCCTTAGGGATCAAGGCAAAAGTCTTGCTTTACGCAGCAAGTCCATTATTCAATGGCAATTCAGACTATGCAACCTTCAAAAATGTAGACGGCACCTTATTTTTTAATCAGAGCTTTCAGGCCGAGAAGTGGCGGAAAGCAGCGCAGGCCGCCAAGGAGGCAATTGCTGCCTGCGAGGAACTGGGGATGAGTTTGTATGAATTTCCAGCACCTGTACGCCCACTGTCAAATACGACAATGGTTCAGATGAGCATCCGGAATGCCGTAACAGAAAAATGGAATCGGGAAATTATTTGGGGAAATTCGAATTCGAGGACATGGCAGCTGCAGTACTCCTCCATGGCTCACATTGATCCGAATAATGCCGGCAACAACAGCGTGAACGGTACCTTGGCCCCAACGATCAAAATCATTGAACAGTTCTACACGAAAAATGGTGTGCCGATGGACGAAGACAAAACCTTGGATTTTAGCAATAAAAGTCAGCTACGTACAGGAACACATGATGAACGGTTCAATATCATTGAAAACTACAGAACAGCGCGTTTGCATTTCGATCGTGAAAACCGTTTCTATGCCAATGTTGGCTTCGATGGTGGAGTGTGGTATATGGAAAATAGCCCAAGTCAAACCGATGAAAATACATGGACGACTCAACTTCGTCTTGGCTTATTTGGCAGTGGGGTTTCTGTGCCGATCACAACGTATTATCCAAAGAAGCTGGTCAATTGGAAATTTGCCTTTAAAGATGGAAACAGCTCGCATATCGAAGAGTATCCATGGCCCATGCTGCGGCTTGCCGACCTGTATTTGATGTATGCGGAAGCCTTAAACGAAAGTGAGGGACCGGTAGCCGATGTATTCCTCTATCTGGACAAAATTCGGAAACGTGCAGGTCTGGAGGGAGTGAAAGAATCTTGGGCGAAATATGCTTTTAATAGCGCCAAGCCAACAACCAAAGAGGGGCTTCGTGCCATCATACAACGTGAACGCAATATTGAAATGAGTTTTGAAGGTTCGCGTTTCTGGGATTTGAGACGCTGGAAACTGGCTGCACAGGAGCTTAATAAAAATATCACCGGCTGGGACAGGAACCAAGATAAGGACCATCCGGAACTTTTCTATCAGGAGCAGACCTTCTTCCAACAACGCTTCGTAGCACCTAGGGATTATTTTTGGCCGATTAAAGAAGCCGATCTATTGGTCAACCCTAATTTAGTTCAAAATCCGGGTTGGTAATTATCGTTTTAAATTCAAGAAAATCATGAAAAATCGAATATATCATCATAGTATTTATTTATTTACCGGTTTGCTGCTTTTGCTGCTGGGCTGTAAAGAAGAAAAGGGCTGGACCTTAATGGAAGATGATCAAACCAAACCTGGATTGGTGCAGCATCCCTCTGTCGTGAATGGCTATGGGCAGGCAACGATACATTACAGTCTTCCGGAAAACGACAACATACTCTATGTCAAAGCCGAATATGTTATGGCAAGTGGCGAGACCCGTGTCGTTAAATCGTCAACCTATACCAATGAAATTTTAATTGATGGATTTCCGGATACCAAACAGCATACCGTCAAACTGTATGCCGTGAGCAAAGCTGAAGTGGTATCGGATCCCGTGGACGTGATTGTTGAACCGAAGACACCGATCTTTAATCTGGTGTTCGGTGAGATGAAAGTGACGGCTGCCTTTGGTGGTATCCGCATTACCTCAACCAATAAGGAAAAAGGAAATATCGTGATCGTACCCATGGTAGACTCACTCAATAATGGCGAGTACCTGCCTCTGGATAATTACTATGGACAGGATTCTGTGATCCTTTATAATGTCCGTGGATTGAAATCTAAAGAAATGAAGTTTGCATTTTATGTGCGCGATCGCTGGTTGAACAAATCCGATACGTTATACACCTCGATTACGCCATTGGAAGAAAACCTGTTTAACCGGCAATTATTTACACCGTTACGCTTACCAGGTGATGCGCAGATCCTCTACGGTTCTATGGACAACCTATGGGATGGCAATCTCAATACGTCCAAATGGCCAAGCTTCTATACCGTGGAGAATGCAGGCGTACCGCAATCGGTGACTTTCTCGATCGGGAAGGAAGCAAAGCTAAGTCGTGTGGTGATTTTTCCGAGAAGGGAAAATGGATTCTATGATAAAGGAAACCTGCGTGATTTTGAGATCTGGGGAAGCAATACCCCAAATCTGGATGGTTCTTGGGAGTCATGGGCCAAACTGGCTACCTGTACGGTACGTAAGCCATCGGGAACTCCATCGGGAACAAATACCAATGCAGACGAAGTGTATGGTACCTCGGGATGGTCATTTGATCTACCGGAAGATGCTCCGAAATACAAATATCTCCGGATCCGCAATCTGCGTAATTGGCGGGGTAGTTATTTTATGCAGATTAACCAGATTCAGGTATGGGGCGTTTATTAATCAATTTAAAAAGCAAAGTTATGAAAAGATATATCGTATTGCTGTCCTTGTTTATCGTGGCGCTGTTGGCGGCTTGTTCCAAAATGGACGAGTTTACTGAGCATACGGACGGAACAGCAATTATCTATCCGGCAAAGCTCGACTCGATTAGAGTTCGTTCGGGAAAATACCGTATACAAGTAGAAGGCGTCTATAGAGCTTCCTCGGGTGTGTCTGAGCTACGGATCTATTGGAACAGTAAGCAGGATTCGATAAAAATACCGGTCAAACTGACGGGTAAGGTGGATACCGTACGTTATTTAATTGATAAACTGGCGGAAGGGCCCATAAATTTTGAGATCCGTAGCGTGGACGCCGCAGGACGTTTTTCCGTGCCGACTTACCTGGTCGGAAATGTCTATGGCGATCGCTACCGCGAGGGGCTATACCAGCGCGTGGTGCTCGAACAGAATTTTATTGCTGGTCAACAGTTGCAACTGGGGCTGCAAAATGTATCGGAAACCATGGGTTTTGACGGATTGCGTATCGCGTATAAAAATTGGGATGGTGGAACCACAGATACCGTCGTGCGCACTAAAAATCAGGATGAAAAGATTGGTCTCCAACGCTATCTCCCTGGTGCCGAAGTTTCCTATCGTACCGTGTTCAGACCAGATAGTTCAGCGATTGATACCTTTATGGTTAAATCGACCAAACTGGCTGTAAAAAAAGATAATATTACGCCTTGGTACCTCCAGAATTACAAAACGCCATTTACAGCGACGGTCTATGACGGCAACCGCTGGGGAGTTTTGGACAACTGGATCACCAATGCAGCGATGAAAAACCACAACGGTTATGGTGGCTTTGGTTCGGATGACGGTGGAGTGGTTAACATTGAAGCCGGCTGGGGTGCTCCAGCTATTGTCAATGGCAAAATAGAGCAAAAAGTAACCTTATTGCCAGGTAAATATCGTTTTTTTTGTAACTTATCCTGGACAAATTATGATCAGCCGCCAGCAAAACTGGTTGTCAGCAAAGCAAACAGTGGAATTCCAGATCTTGAGCAGATTCAACAGGCAATGGCCCATGCTGACGTAAAATCAGATGGTGTTTATTTTGAAATTAAAGAAAAGGTGACCGTCAATATGGGGATGCTGGTCAATTTTCAACCCGACCATTATATGAAGATTAACGCGTTTCAAATCAATTTACAATAATATCAAGCAGAATGAAGACAGTTATTTTCGCGCTATGTTTTATACTATGTACCTCCATGTTGACCGCGCAGCCTTTTCAGGTCAGGAAAAATGGAATAACATTAACATACAACAAAGCGGCCGGAACATATTCCCTAAGTAAAGATCAAGTCGCTTATATCCAACAAGCAAGTGCCTATTTGGCACTTGCTAATGGACAAAAGATCAGCACAGATAAGCTCACCGGATCCCGTAAAATCACCGAACAGGCGATTCGGGATAACCTAGGCAACGGTGTACGGTATACAGTTTCAGTTAAAAGCCAGCAGGGAATAGAACTGCTGCAGCATTTTTATTTCTATGACAACATGGATGCGGTCATTATTGAACTGGAAGCAAAGGGCAAAAATCTGTCCAGTAATGAACTCGTGCCGATCTGGTCTCATGCTTCATTTGCCGGCTTAGGGAAATCCTTGTATCAGCTGGCCGTTCCTTTTGATAACGATACGTTTATTTCGTATGAAAACAATGTCCTTGCAATGGATAGTAAGCGCAGCGCCGAGGTCGGTGTTGTGTACGATAAGGAGAGCGGAAAAGGCTTGCTGATCGGTTCTTTGGATCAATCCGTTTGGAAATCGGGTATTGCGATCAACGGAGATCAGGGGCAATATACCCACCTGGCAGCACAGGCCGGATTTACAGATGTAACTATCACACGTGATTCCATGGCGCACGGGGCGGTGAAGGGCGATGTGATTCGTTCGCCAAAATACCTCGTGTCTTACGAAAAGGATTGGCGCATTGGGCTCGAAAACTATGCTAAAATCCACCGGAAGCTATCGCCTCCCTATGTACAATCTTGGCAGGGAGCGACTCCTGTGGGCTGGAACAGCTGGGGCGTGATACAGGAAAAACTTAGTTTTAAGAATGCAACATCTACTGCACAGTATTTTGCTAAGGATATTCCTTATTTCCGCAATGCTGATGGTGAGGCATTTATAGACTTGGATTCCTTTTGGGATAATATGACTCCTGGTGGAATGTCGGGCGACTATACACAGCTGAAACAATTTGTACGTTATTGTGATTCCCTGGGACTCAAACCGGGCGTCTACTGGGCACCTTTTACGGACTGGGGGCATGGAAGTGGCCCTGATCGCAAGGCGGAGGGAAGCCAGTTTACCTTTGGGCAGCTTTGGACCAAAACCCAGAAAGGCTACCATAATTTAGATGGTGGTCGGGCTCTTGACCCGACACATCCCGGTACGTTGGCCCGTATGGATGTGATCCTGGGCAAATTGGTCGACTGCGGCTTCCGAATGATCAAAGTGGACTTTCTTTCTCACGCAGCAATCGAATCCACTGGTTTTTACGATAAGAAAATTCAAACGGGTATGCAAGCTTATGCGGTAGGCATGAAGCATCTTGTCGATGTTCTGCAGGGGAAAATGTTGATTTATGCAGCGATTTCGCCGTCCCTGGCGACAGCACAATTCGCACACATGCGTAGAATAGCCTGCGACGCCTGGAAAACCATCGATCAAACCCAATATACACTCAACAGTGTCAGCTACGGCTGGTGGCAGACTTATCTCTACGATTTTATCGATGCCGACCATCTGGTCTTTCATGATGAAAGCCCTGAAGTCAATAAGGCAAGATTGCTTTCAGGTGTGGTAACGGGAACCATTATCCTTGGCGACGACCTCTCCAAGAAAGAAAACTGGCAGCCTAAGATAAATCAATATCTGCAGGATCCCGAAATTCTAAAAATTATAGCCGATGGTAAAAGTTTCCGTCCGGCAGGATTTGTAGAAGGAAAAGCAGCAAATACGTATTATTACAAAAAGATTGGAACAACGCTGTATGTGGCCGTATTTAATTACAATACAGCCCCGGCAGCAATAAACATAGATTTTAAACAGATTGGCCTGGAGCCAAATACAACCTATAAGGCGGTGGAACTGTTTGAAAAAACAGCGCAGGAATTTACTGCTAAAAATCCCATTGCCTTTGAGCAAGCAGGAGCAAAATTGCTTAAGATTGCTCTTTAGTTAATAATATTATATGAAGATAACCAAAGAAGAACAGTTTAAGGCGTTGATCGATCGGATCAAACGATTGGAAGCTTTAAATGGGCTTTCGAAACATGAATGTATTGTGCAGGGCGTATTGGATGCCATTGATGCCAATGAATTGGAGGTACATTCCAGTTTGCCATCCGTCAATAACCTGATTGAATACCTCGGCTATGCTCGGGAAACCTTTGCCAAAGCTTACCGTGACCTGATTGCTCATGGCGTGGTGGAATCCAAAAATAGAAAAGGATATTTTGTAGTCAGCAACAACACGCAGTTGAAACAGAAAGTTGCCGTGTTGTTATATGCTTACGATACTTTTCAGGATACCTTAGTATCCGAATTGCGGGCCAATCTTCCGGAGGAAGTGACGGTCGATCTTTTTTTCCATCACAACAATATGGAAACCTTTGAGGATATCTTTAACCGTATTCAAGGCCGTTATACGGTATATATTGTCGCACCGATAGAAAATGCCGATTCTGAGCGTTTGTTGCGCAATATTCCGGTATCAAAACTATTGATTATCGATCGGCTGATGGATCTGGGTGCGGAATATTCTTATGTTTCTCAGGAATTTGAAGCAGCCACCTATGCTGTATTCCAGCAACTACAACCAAAGATCAAAAAGTATAAAGAAGTGATCTTCTATTTTAGGGAAAATACTGCCGAACCCAATGAAATCAAAAATGCTTTCTTACGCTTTCTGAAAGACTATAAGATAAAGGGACGTATCGAAAAGCAATACCATGTGGGCGACCTAAAAAAGGGAAAACTGTATTTTACCATACATAATCCGGAGCTCTATCAGATGTTAAAAGAGGTGCTGCAAAAGGGCTGGACCTTGGGCGAGGATCTGGGGATTTTATCCCATAATGATGATGTCATTAAAGAGATTATCAGCGGCGGTATTACCACCTTTTCGACAAGTTTTGCACGTATCGGATCGCAAGCAGCCAAGTTTGTGCTGGAAAGAACATTGATCAAGGAAGTAGTGCCAACGACCTTGGCAGACCGTAATTCTGTATAAAAAAAAAGAAAAGTTTTACGATGATAGTTTTTAGCTTTTGTCTCTTTACCGGCTTGGTTGCATTATGGTCCTTATGGAAATTTAAGACCACTTATTCGTCCACGCTCAACGGTTTCTTTCTGGCAGGAAAAAGCAATAGTTTCTGGATGGTGGGGTCGGCCTTGCTCTTGACAAACTTGAGCGCCAACCAGTTTATAGGCGAAAACGAATCGGTGTATATCAATAATCTTTCAGTTATCGGCTGGGGCGTTAGTTCGGTTGTGGCCATGCTTTTGGTATCGGAGTTTCTGTTGCCTATTTATTTTAAGCATGGTTTTCGGACGGTCCCGGATTTTTTGGCTTTGCGATTTGACGCTAAAACAAAAATGCTGGTCTCAGTCCTCATTTTGATAGGCTATATTGTCAATTTGTTGCCTCCGGTATTATATGGTGGAGCACTGAGCCTTGCGACTATGTTTGATGTCCCGGGCTTATTGCATATTACGTATTGGCAGAGCATCTGGCTACTGGTATGGGCCCTAGGTGTGATCGGTAGTTTGTACAGTATTTTAGGTGGGCTCAAACTAATCTCCTTATCTGATTTAAGCTTAGGCTTATGTCTGTTTTTACTTGCTGTGCTCATTCCTGTCTTTGCGCTCTGGCATCTTGGTGCTGGGGATGTATGGTCTGGCCTGACGCAGTTACTGCATGAAAAAAAAGAGCACCTCAACGCCGTTGGCGGAAAACATGATGCGGTGCCATTTTCGACCTTATTTACAGGCATGCTGCTGATCAATTTCTATTACTGGGGGATGGAACCCTATATTGCACAGCAGGCTTTGAGTGCCCGTAATTTAAAGGAGGCCCAAAAGGGGATGACCCTGGCTGCTGGCGGTAAATTGTTGATGCCGCTATTAATCAATCTACCTGGACTTTTGGCTGTGCATTTACTGCCGCATGTTCAGCCTACGGCTTCTGTTTTCCCGAAGCTTATTGTTTTAATTTTTCCCGATATCCTGATCGGTTTTTCCTTGGCCCTGGTCTTTGGTGCAGCGATGACAACGTACACTGCAGGGCTGCAAAGCTGTGGTAGCTTATTTATATTTAATATTTACAAACCTTATCTGGTCTATAAGAAAAGGCCACATAGTGAAAAGGAACTGGTGCGAAAAGGAAAATTGTTCGAGCTGATTATTTCAGTTTCAGCGATGTTTATTGCTCCTTTTATCCTTTTTGCCCATGATGGATTTTATACCTATTTGCAGACCGTATCTGGATTGTTTAATATGCCCATTTTCACCATTATGATCTTGGGGATTTTATCCCGCCGTGTGACACCACGCATGGCACAGATTGGACTGTTTTTGTACATGTTCAGTTATTTTTTTCTGGTGTTTGTCTGGAAAACAGAACTACACTATCTACACCTGTTCGCGCTGTTGTTTATTGCTGTGGCCCTGGTCATCTGGGGGGGAAGTAAACTGAGTCAGCCAAATTATCTATCGCAGTATCAATTTGAGTTTTCGGGCCAGGATAAAGAAGCTTATTGGAAAGGTCGCTATGGTGTGGGCGCAATTTTGATTGTCCTGATGATTGTCATATATCTTGTTTTTTCACCCTTGGGCATTGCTCAATAAAATTGTATAAACCGCTATGTTGATGCACACAAAAATGAAATACGTTCTCTTAACACTCTTGATTATTTGTTTTGGTTCCGCCTATGCCCAGCGTTATTATCTCTGGGATGATCGACCTGCCAAAGATTGGATGACCGAGGCTTATCCGATCGGAAATGGACGAATAGGAGCCATGATCTTTGGCGATGTACAGCAAGAACATATTCAATTTAATGAAAATAGCCTATGGACAGGTGATGAACAGGAAACTGGTGCTTACCAAGCCTTCGGCGATCTGTTTGTTCAGTTCGATCAGCAAAAGAATCAATCATTTTCATCTTACAGCCGCAAATTAAATTTAGATAAAGGGCTTCACGAGATCGATTTTCAGCAAAATGGGCAGGCACTAAAGCGCCGCTATTTTGCCAGTCAGCCCGATCAGGTTATGGTATTTGAGTATACAAACAGTAAAAAAGGGAAACTCAATGCCCAGATTGCACTTCAGGATGCACATGGGCAGGCGGTGCAGGCAGAAGATGGTCACCTGTGGTTTCAGGGAACGCTCGACAATGGTATGCGGTATGCCGCACAGGTACGCGTGCAGGTCGTCGGTGGTTCACTTTCCAAAACGACAGATAAAAAAGGACAGGCTGTGCTTACCGTAAAATCTGCCGATCGGATTGTTCTGCTGCTGAGTGCCGCAACAGATTACGCCAATACACGGGCGACCAAATGGAAGTCGGCCGAAGAACCGATGAAGGTCAATGAACGTTATCTGCAGCAAGCGGAAAAATATGGCGTAAATAAGCTCCTGGCACGGCACGTTGCAGATTATACAGCGCTGTTCAACCGCGTTGAGCTTGATCTCGACCATAGCCAGCTGGACGCCAAGCAAACAACAAAAGCGCTGTTGGAAGCGTATAAAAAACAGCCGATCCCGGCTTTGGAAGCATTGGCATACCAATATGGACGTTATCTGCTGATCACTTCCTCACGGAAAGGCGGTTTGCCTGCAAATCTACAGGGACTCTGGAACAACAGTAACAATCCTCCTTGGCGCTCAGATTACCATTCCAATATTAATGTACAGATGAACTATTGGCCTGCAGAAGTCGCTAATCTGCATGAATCGGCCTGGCCTTATCTCGATTATATCAACAGCATGCGCGCGGTAAAGAAAATAAATACACAAAAGGAATTTCCCGGCGTGAGGGGCTGGACCGTCAAGACCGAAAATAATATCTTCGGTGGGGAGAGCTTCCTTTGGAATACCCCGGGAAGTGCCTGGTATGCACAGGCGCTCTGGGAGCATTATGCCTTTAACAAGGACGATAAATACCTACGCGAATTTGCGTATCCGATTTTAAAAGAAATAAGTGAGTTTTGGGATGATCGTCTGGTTCGAAGAGCAGACGGAACTGTGGTGGCGCCAAAGGGCTGGTCGCCCGAACATGGCCCGACAGAGGATGCCGTAAGCTATGACCATCAGATTATTTACGATCTTTTTAGCAACTACATCCAGGCGAGCACAATTCTGAAGTTGGACGACAATTACCGTAAGCATATCACGACACTTCGCGATGCGCTGCTCAAACCCAAGATCGGTAAATGGGGACAGCTGCAGGAGTGGGAAACGGATCGTGATGATCCACAGGACAAGCACCGCCATGTCTCGCATCTGTTTGGTCTGTACCCCGGTAACCAATTCTCTGTTTTAAAGACACCGGAACTGGCCAGAGCTGCACGAGTTACCCTCACCGCCCGTGGCGACGAATCTACAGGTTGGTCCATGGCTTGGAAGGTTGCCTTCTGGGCCCGGCTCCAGGATGGAAACCATGCCTACAAAATCCTGAATAATTTTATCAATCTTGTGGGCGGGGACGGTATAGACTATAATAACGGTGGTGGTGTATACGCAAATCTTTTATGTGCACATCCGCCGTTTCAGATTGATGGAAACTTGGGTTATGTTGCCGCATTGAGCGAAATGCTGCTGCAGTCCCAAACCGACATATTGGAATTGCTGCCTGCATTGCCAGACAACTGGAGCGATGGTCGTGTGAAAGGATTAAAAGCACGCGGAAATATCCTTATCGCAGAAATGAAGTGGAAAAATAAACAAATTGAGCAGCTTCAGCTCTCTTCTCCGCTGGAACAGACGATAGAGCTACTGAGCCCAAATGTATTGTCCGGCTTGGATATTAAACAGGAGATCAATGGAAAGTACCTCTATCAACTCCGATTAAAAGCAAATAAAATAATCAAGATCGTTAAGAAACCCTAAATCTATTTATTATTATGCCAACTCATCATTTTAAACATGTTGTACTCGGACTGTTGATGGCTCAGGGCCTTGTCCATTTAGATGCTCAGGCGCAGTCTCAGCAAATTCCCATTGAAACCAGATCAAATGCGCTAGTGTTGGAATATGATTCCACAAAGACACTTAAGATGCTTTACTATGGCGAAAAGCTGAACGATGCAAAAGAATACAATGCCCTTACAAGTGGATACAAGCAATTGACAGACTATAGCGGATTGTCCAATGCGGCCTATACAGCATCGGGATCAAAAAACCTGCTCGAGCCGGCTATCAGCATTGTGCATGGCGACGGCAATAGGTCATTGGATCTGCGCTACGAAAAGCATGAACTTAAAAATCTAGATGGAAATGTCAAGCAGCTGGATGTCACATTAAAGGATCCTGTGTATGCTATTACTGTCGTACTGCACTATAAATCTTTTTCGAATGAAGATATCATTGAACAGTGGGCAACCATCCAAAATAAAGAAAAGAAAGAGGTTACGGTAGAGAAATTTGCTTCTGCCAATTTAACCCTTCGCTCCAGTTCTTATTGGCTGCGTCAATATCATGGCGATTGGGCCAAAGAGATGCAGGTGGAGGAAACACCGTTGACACACGGCATAAAAGTTCTGGATAGCAAACTCGGAACACGGGCGAATTTATTTCAGCCGCCCTCTTTTATGGTGTCTTTGGGGAAAGCAGCATCGGAGGATGAAGGTACGGTATTGATGGCGAGTCTGGGCTATAGCGGAAATTTTAAGATTGATTTTGAGGTAGATTATTTGAATAACCTGCGTATCATAGCTGGAATTAATAATTATGCTTCGCACGTAAAATTAGCCAGCAATCAGGAGTTTACGACCCCCAAGCTGATTTATACACTATCGACCAAGGGAAAGGGGACAGCTTCCCGTAATTTACATAATTGGGCGCGACGGTATCAGTTGCTCGATGGCAATGGCGACCGTTTGACTCTGCTCAATAACTGGGAGGCAACGTATTTTGATTTTAACGAACAAAAGCTGAAAGGGCTGCTGCAGGATACCAAAAAACTCGGAGTTGACCTTTTTTTATTGGATGATGGCTGGTTTGGCAACAAGTATCCACGCAACAGTGACCATTCAAGTCTGGGCGACTGGGAGCCTAACCGCAAGAAATTACCCAATGGTATTGCAACACTTGTTGAAGAAGCAACGAAACAAGGGGTGAAATTTGGTATTTGGGTGGAACCAGAAATGGTAAGTCCCAAATCTGAGCTCTATGAGAAGCATCCCGATTGGGTCGTCAAACAGCCGCAGCGAGCAGAACACTACTTTCGAAATCAGCTGATCCTGGATCTGACAAATCCTAAAGTACAGGATTTTGTTGTCAATATATTGGATGAACTCTTTACCAAAAATCCAGCATTGGCTTATATTAAGTGGGATTGTAATGCGGTTATCTACAATGCCCATTCGGCATTTTTAAAGGATCAGGGGGCATTCTATATCTCTTATGTGGAGGGACTGTATAAGGTCCTTGAACGCATACGTTCGAAATATCCGAAAGTGCCGATGATGTTATGTTCAGGCGGAGGTGGCCGTGTGGACTATGCGGCACTTCGGTATTTTACGGAATTTTGGCCATCCGATAATACTGATCCATTGGAACGCATATTTATGCAATATGAATATTCCTATTTCTTTCCGGCGATAAGTACGGCAAACCACGTGACGGACTGGGGTAAACAATCGCTCAAATTCCGGACCGACGTGGCTATGATGGGCAAGCTGGGATTTGATATTGTTGTGAGTCATCTGAAAGAACAGGATTTGCTGTTCGGCCAGCAAGCGGTGAAAAATTATGATGCGATCAAGGGCACGATCTGGCATGGTGACCAGTACCGTCTGGCTGATCCGAGAGAAGGAGATTTTGCCGCAGTAAGTTATGTCAATGACCAAAAGACTGAAGCGATAGTTTTTAATTATCTCATCAATAATCGCTATGGTGCCGGAACAACCGACCCTATGCGGCTGAAGGGGCTTGATCCTCAGAAAAAATATCAGGTAGAGGAGATAAACATATATCCGGGTAGCAAATCGAGCTTAAATCAAGGGCAGGTCTATTCGGGCGATTATTTGATGAAAATAGGGCTAAATCCAGATTTGAATAGCAACCGCCCGAGTGTCATTCTTAAAATTAGTGCCTTTTAGCAGTCTAAAATTCCAATCCTAGCTCTTGGATTCCTTGAGCTAGGATTGCAGACAACACATAAACCAAATGGGCAAGAGCCCCAAAAAATTATGATGATAAAATCTAAACAGTGTAAACGAATCTTATTGGCCCTGCTGCTTGGGGTGGTTGGGGGCCAATCGATTGTCCAAGCCAAAGTGCAGTTACCCGCTTTTATTGGAGACAATATGGTTCTTCAGCAAAAAGAAAAGGTGAAGATATGGGGAACCAGCACCGCTCTGGCTAAAGAGCTACAGCTGACCGTCAGCTGGAATAAGAAACAATATCAGACCAAGGTCGATCAAAATGGAAAATGGGAGCTGTCTATTGAAACACCGCATTATGGCGGTCCTTATCAAATGACAATCAACGACGGTGATCAATTGACCCTCAATAATATTCTTATCGGCGAAGTATGGTTTTGCTCGGGGCAGTCCAATATGGAAATGCCTTTGGCGGGCTGGGGAAAGATCAATAACTTTCAGGAAGAAATAAATGCCGCTAATTACCCCAATATTCGTTTGCTGCAAATTCCAAAGGCGACAGCCAATATGCCTACTGAAGAGGTGAAGGTAGAATCGGGGGGCTGGAATTCCGTAACACCGGCGCACATTGCGGAATTTTCGGCTACGGCTTATTTTTTTGCACGTGAACTCTACGAGAAAACCGGGATTCCAATCGGTTTGATCCATTCCTCCTGGGGCGGAACGATTATAGAAGCCTGGATGAGCAGGCAGGCACTAGCCCCTTTTTCCATATATACAAATATTATCGAGAAAATTCAGCGCCCCGATGCCCAGCAAATCTATAATCGCGAAATTGCGGAATGGAATGATATGGCCGACAAGCAGGATCAGGTGAAGATTGAAAACAAGGGCGAATGGTATGCGACCAAGGTGGACAAAAGCGCCTGGAGCAATATTGTAATTCCCAGTTTTTTTGACCAGAACTTATTTCCTAGAATGGATGGCGTAGTCTATTTTGGTAAAGATGTCAATCTTCCGGCGCATTGGCTTGGAAAACCGATCAAGCTGATTTTGGGTGCTATTGACGATAATGACATCACGTATGTCAACGGTGATAAAGTAGGGGAGACGAATGGTTATGATCAGATCCGAAATTATACCATACCGGCAGCGACAAATGATCAAACTGTACTCCGTATTGCGGTGCGGGTATTTGACGGTGCAGGAGACGGTGGAATATATGGCGGTAAAGAACAGCCCCGACTGGAAGGTCCCAATGGCGAGGTGATTTCATTGGCCGGAGACTGGAAGTGCAAAATAGGGTATGATTTAGGGAAGCTGCCAGTCAAACCTAATCTCATGGAAGGCCCCAATAGACCGACCGTATTGTATAATGCGATGGTGCAGCCATTTGTTGATTTTAAAATAAAGGGAGCGATCTGGTATCAGGGCGAGAGTAATGCGGATTCAAAAGACGCGCCTTATATCGACTTACTGCCGGCCTTGATTAAGGATTGGAGACAGCAATGGCGTAATGACAGGATGCCCTTTTATTTTGTTCAGCTGGCCAATTTCAAAGAGAAACAGCCGACAGCGCAGCCTTCGTCATGGGCGATGTTGCGGGAGGCACAGCGTCAGACATTGCGGTTGCCCAACACGGGAATGGCCGTTATTGCCGATATCGGCGACAGCAAAGATATACATCCTAAAAATAAGCAAGATGTCGGAAAGCGCTTAGCTTGGATAGCAGCCCATGACTTGTATGGACAGAAAAATTCCTTTAGCGGTCCTCAGCTAGACCGTTGGGTAATTAAGGGAAAAGAAGCCCAGCTCAGCTTTAAGCCCATGGGAAAGGAGCTCGTCCTGAAAACTTCCGATCGTAAGATTGGTGGATTTACCATTGCGGGCAGCGATCAACATTTTTATCCAGCTCAGGCGCGCAAAGAAGGAAATAAAATTATCCTATCGGCCAAAGAGGTGGACCGGCCCGTCGCCGTGCGCTACGGATGGGCTGACAATCCTGATCTGGTGCTCTATAACGATGCCGCATTGCCTGCCTCTCCGTTCCGTACCGATCAGTGGGATAAATAATCGATGTAAATCATCCTGCTGATGAAAAATAATTAGATAGCCTATCGAACAAGTAAGAAGTAATTAGAAAATATCACGTCTAAACGAATTATGATTATGCAATTTTTTGCATGATGAGGGATCTTTTTGTCCCTAAAATATCAATCAAGAAATATTTTATAAATAACTACAGTAAACAATGAAAACAAAAAAGACAAGACAATGGCCCGAAAAACGGGTGCCATTTGTTCCAGAGGTCAGTATGATGGCACTTTGTCTTTCGATTGCGATACCGGCTGCGGTGTCTGCAAAATCGTTATGGACAACAGCTGGTCGATCATTGGAGAGTTTACCGCATGGTGCATATAATGAATTGGGGACGCTCCAGCGTGCTGTGAAAGGAAAGGTAAGGGATACTGATGGGAAACCGCTAGAAGGGGTTACGGTAAGAGTTAAAAATTCCGCTGCAGAAACAAGAACAAATGGATTGGGCGATTATGAGTTCAAGTCCGTCGATGTCGGAACTGTACTCATATTTTCATCTGTGGGTTTTGAAACCAGGGAAATCGTTTTCAATGGTAACGACCAACAATTGAATGTTGTACTCAATAACTCGTCTTCAAGTTTGGAGGAAGTCGTTGTGGTCGGTTACGGTACACAAAAGAAAGTAAATCTAACCGGTGCGGTAGCGACGGTTAGTGGTAAAGATATGGTTAAACGGCCGGTAGTAAATCCGGCAGCTATGCTGCAAGGGGCAATCCCAGGGGTTCAAGTCAATCAGGGGTCGGGTGAACCCGGCAATGAAGGCGTATCTATCCGTATTCGGGGTAAGGGCACTTTTAGTGGTGCCGGATCGGACCCATTGGTGCTGATCGACGGCGTTCAAGGTAAATTTTCGGATGTCAACCCCAACGACATCGAAAATGTGAGTGTGCTTAAGGATGCCGCGTCTGCAGCAATTTATGGGTCACGTGCAGCAAATGGTGTGATTTTAATCACCACAAAACAAGGGAAATCGGGCAAGACAACGGTGCAGTATGACGGTAACGTGGGAATCTACAAACCGACAAAAATGTTCGACCTGATCACCAATTCCGCACAGTACATGGAACTCTATAATGAAGCGCGAAAGAATTCAAATCTTAACGACGGCCTATATCCTACCGATATCATTGATACCTATAGAAATAGTAGCGATCGAATAAAATACCCAAATACGGACTGGTTGGGGCTTATATTTCAGACAAAACCAACGTATAATCACAATTTAGGAATTCAGGGCGGGAACGAAAGGACGACATTTAATATCGGACTCGGGTACGTGAACCAGAATGGCATGATCAAAGGTTTTAATTATGATCGTTATTCGGCGCGTGTCAACTTGACGACCAAGGTAACAGAAGGGATAAAGTTTGGAACAAATATCTTGCTCAAAACCGGTCATACCGAATCTATTCCCGGCGGATCCAAAGACTTATTCCTGTCGGCAATGTCACAGGCGCCAACCTATGGGCCATTTTTACCGGATGGAAGTGGGCGGTATACCTACAAAGCTTACGATTGGGAATACAATAATAAAAACCCAATGGCCGTATTGGATCGGAAATTTACGTACAATACCGACGATTATGCGGCTAATTTACAGGCCTGGATGGAGGTTCAGCTGTTTAAAGGTCTCTCGTGGTATACCAAAGGTGCTTATAATTTCAATATGGACAAGTACAAGGATTATAAATCGACCTTGGATGAATATTACTACCATTCAGGGACGCTTGGAACAGTGTTGGATCTTGGTAAAGGACTCACAGATCAAGATCAGCAAACAATCTATACCAGTTTGTTTACCTATTTGAATTATGACCGCGCTTTTGGAGATCATCATTTAAAAGCTCAGGCAGGTTATAGCATTGAAAAAAGTAAGTATACCTACCTCCAGGGCTTTAGACAGAATTTTGTCGACGATACGCTAACAGAATTAAATGCAGGGGGATCGGATATTCAACGGGCAAACGGAACAGCCAACCAATGGGCACTGATCTCTTATTTCGGCCGATTGAACTATGATTACCAAGGGAAATACCTCTTGGAAGCCAATATGCGTTACGACGGTAGTTCCAAGTTTTACGGTAAAAATCGTTGGGCAGCGTTTCCTTCTTTCTCTGCCGGCTGGCGTGTATCTGAAGAATCCTTTGTCAAGGAATTCGCTTCCGGTTGGTTGGATAATTTGAAGATCCGTGGATCCTGGGGGCAATTAGGAAATCAGAATGTGGTCGATGTGAATGGTTATTCCTTAAATTATCCTTATCAGCCGGTTTTGGGTTTGACAGGCAATTATTCATTTGACAATAATACGCTTCAATCTGGTGTCGCTCAGCAGCGGCTAACCAATCCATTGATTAAATGGGAGACAACGACGATGACGGATGTCGGTATAGATTTGAGTTTATTTAAAAACCTAGATTTTACTTTTGACTGGTACAAAAAACGTACAACTGACATCCTGCGTCCTTCTCAAATTACAGCCATTGTCGGACTGGGAGCTCCCAATATCAATGACGGAATTGTTGAAAATAAAGGTGTTGAATTGGGGATCACTTATCACAACAAAATTACGGGCGGTGGATTGGACGGCTTACAATATCAGCTGGGAGCAAACTTTGACCGTTTCAAAAACAGGCTGGTGAAGTTTGGAGAACCCGAAATCGGCGGTTATACCATTAAGAAGAATGGTTATGCAATGGATAGTTTTTATACCTACGAGGTCATTGGCATATTCCAGTCTGATCAAGAAGTTGCTAGTTCGCCAAAACAGTTCAATGACAATACATTAGCCGGTGATCTTAAATATAGGGACGTCAATGGCGATGGAAAGATTGATGCAAATGACCGCACAATTATTGGTGGTGTTGATCCGAAATTGAATTATAGTTTTAATTTGAGTGCTAGTTTTAAGGGCTTTGATGTTTCAGCAATGCTGCAAGGAGTTTATGGCGTAAAATCTTATGTATCTGGATGGGGAGTCACGCCTTTTGTGCAGGGCAGTCCGCCAACCAAGGATTGGCTGGACCGCTGGACTCCTGAAAATCCATCGACAACAATGCCTCGCATTTACTGGGGATGGAGTGCACCCGAAAAATTTAGCCGTGCATCCAGTTACTTCTTGCAAAATGCCTCTTACTTTAGGTTGAAAAATTTTGTACTGGGGTATACCTTACCTGAGGGCCTATTGAAAAAATACAAAATTGACCGATTGCGCATCTATTTTTCAGGAGACAATCTCTTGACGTCAACCAAATTCAAAGGACTTGACCCTGAACGTTATGGAAGCGGAGATTTGGTGCAATATCCGCAAAACAAAATCTATTCATTCGGCCTACAAGTTAATTTTTAATGTATGAAAAAGAAATTTTTAACAGCTTTGGTTATTTCAAGCCTATCTTTTGGAGCTTGCAATAGTGCGTTGGACTTGAATCCATTGGATCAGATTGCCTCCGACAATTATTTTAGTAAAAAATCTGATTTTGAAAACGCACTAGCTGGCGTCTATGCTTCGTTACAAAGTGAAACTTTCTCCTATGGCATGCCTTTTAGGGACTGTCTGACTGATAATGGTTATAATCAGTTCAATTCGGGAAGTGTGAATGAAATCGTTGGCGGCAATTTAAATCCGACGACTGGCGGATATGAAACGGGGATCTATAATGATGCTTACGTAGCAATAGGCAGAGCAAATCGTTTGATCGAGAAATTGCAGAGTTATGCGGGAGCCGACCTAAACGATGCGGAAAAGAAGAAAATGGAAGCTGAAGCTCGATTTATACGTGCCTTTGTTTATTTTCAATTATACAGTATCTATGGCGAAGTGCCGCTTGTATTGGTTTCATTGAATTTGGAGAATCAGCGCCAGCCTAAAGAAAGTGCCGAAAATATTTTGAAACAAATCAGGGCAGATCTCGATTTTGGGATCGCAAATTTAGAATCCAAACCTTATTTCAATAACGGCGGGCATGCAACTGCCAGTTCAGCAAAAGCTTTGAAAGCTCGCGTGCTTACGTTTGCTGCCTATGGAAACAATGGTGTGCCAGATTTGGCCATATTGAAAGAAGTGAAGGATTTGTGTGCAGAGGTCATGAAGGAATACACCTTGAGCACAAGTTTTGAAAATGTTTTCCGTGATGCTACGCAGAAGAATAATACGGAGATTATTTTTTCGGTCAATTTCCTTGCTCCCAATAATACAGCTCCTTGGGATATGTATTTGGGCGATTGGATTGCGGCTTCACCCTTACAGAATTTGGTGGATGCTTACGAATGTAAGGATGGATTGCCCTTTGGAGAGTCGCCGTATACTGATCTTGCAAATCCTTTTAAAGATCGAGATCCGCGGTTGAGTAAAACAATTTTTGTGGATCATCCCGATTTCGGCGGCGGCAAGATACATACGCCTTCTAACCCAAGGCCAACCGGATATGGTGTATTGAAGTTTCTTGATCCGGCCAACTTACCTTTTGGTTTTTCAACATTGAGCCAGCAAGACGCAGTTATACTTAGGCTGGGAGAAGTTCTGTTGATGTATGCTGAGGCACAGAATGAAATAGCCGGTCCAGATCCGTCTGTTTATGCTGCGATGAAAACATTACGTGATCGTGTTCAGATGCCTGCGTTTCCTGTCGGCTATACCAAGGAAAAAATGCGCGAGCGGATACGCCATGAAAGACGCGTGGAATTGGCGTTCGAAGGATTACGTCATTATGACTTAATCCGTTGGCATATTGCCGGCGAGGTGCTTAATAAGGTGAAAGATAGTAAGGTGCCTTATCATTTCGAAGACAAATTCTATCGCTGGCCATTGCCGCAGACTGAGATTGAGAAGAGCGCGGGGGTACTGGTGCAGAATCCGAACTATAAATAACAAGACTATTGCCTTCTTCTGATCGGCAATTTCCTAAACCAACAACAGCAGCGCGCACGAAATCCTTTCGATGCGCGCTATTTTTGCGGTGTTAACGATTACTGTAAAGGGATCAAAATATTCTGTTCCAAGCGTACAGGGACATACTTTACGGAGGTAAAGCCATCTTCCTTGGAAATGATGTTGGAAAGATCCAGTCCTCTTTTGGAGAACGTACTGATCAAAGCTGTTCTAAAGGTCGCTTTGGATGATCCCCATCCTTGTCCCAAAATGGTGTCGTTGTTGAGCTGTATCAGCTCATCGGTCGAATAATAACTGAATTTTTCCAGTAAATGCTGGTAAAGATTTGTTGTTGTAGCCATACAATTTAAAAATTTAAAGGATTAAACCATAAACTGTATCCAGATCTTTTTGGGAAAATAATCGTTCTTCAACGTTTATTTTGGTCGAAACCCGTATTAATTTACCACCGCGGTGACTCCACTCGGTTGGTATTGCATCATGCAATTCTGAATACTCTACAAATATAGTAGATTATTTTTTATTATAAAAAATATTTTTGTTTTTAAGGGGAAATGAGTGTAAACAACAGGAATAGCGAGAGCAAAAGTGGAGTGGTTGTTGTCTGTGTTTTGGTGATGAAGCGGATAGCTGGATGGGAAATTTATCATGGTACTGTAATCTCATTTAAAATACTTTAATTAATAAAGATAAGACGATACTTTTGCGGCATGAATAGAATTGCGGAAATTAATAAATACATTGCCGACGAACGCGAGGTATTATTGCAACATCCTTTATACCGTAAAATCACGACGATCAAAAATCTAAGGGCCTTTACGGAAGGCCACGTGTATGCGGTTTGGGATTTTATGTCGCTGTTAAAAGCATTGCAGATCAAATTAACTTGTACCACGCTGCCATGGTTTGCGAGTGAGCACCCTTCAACGCGTTATCTGATTAATGAAATTGTATTGGCTGAGGAGTCGGATGAATATATTGATGGCCGTCGTTTGAGTCATTTTGAGATGTATCTGGACGCCATGGACGCTATGGGCGCCGATCTTCATTTGATCAATAAGTTTATTGTTAATGCTAAAAATTCGAGCAGTATATTCGACGCGATAGCAATGACAACCCTCGATGCACGGATTAAGGACTTTTTGAACTTTACATTCGAAGTGATCGCTGAGGGTGCAGTGCATAAAATTGCTGCTGCCTTTACTTTCGGACGTGAGGATCTTATTCCGGGAATGTTTACATCGATTTTGGAGGAAATAAAAACAAATTTTCCAGCAGCAAATCTGGATAGCTTTATTTATTATTTCCAGCGTCATATTGATTTGGATGGTGACGAGCATGGACCTTTGGCGATGCAGATGATCACAGATCTTGCGAAGGATGATGAAGTTAAATGGACTGAAATGAAAGAGATCAGTAAAATTGCACTCCAAAAAAGAATCCAATTGTGGAATGCAATAGAAGACTCCCTATATAGATAATACGCGATACAGATAATATGCTGTTTTATCATCAGAAAAAGCCTCTCAAATTATAATTTGAGAGGCTTTTTTGTGCATTGTAAAAATAGGGTATTAGCGTTGCGGTGTGGCGGATTATAGTCTTTTTTCTGATATTGATGAAAAAATGTCTTTTTTCCATAACATATTGGCGTTTGTGAAGAAATCCAAGTTCTAATAAGTGTCTAAGTTTGCAACGCAAAAAAATAATAGAGCACACGTGAACTTTTTTCCTCCCTATTGGGCAAAAGGAATACTAACCATGGGGTTGTTGGTATTCACTATTTCGGACACCTTCGCCCTCGACTCTTTGCGTATGTCCCTGAAAGACATGATCGACAAAGCGCTACAGAACAGTAAATATATCGAGCAGTCTTATTTGCAGCTCAAAGAAAGTGAGGTGGCAGTACAGCAGCAACGCATGGAATTGCTGCCCAAGATTTCCGCCAGAGCTTCTGCTAGTTATGCAAGTAATATGCCTGTGTATGACCAGGGGATTTTAAATAAACCCGCTCAGCATGATATTATTCATTACTTGTACGATAGCGGCCTGGATTTTTATCTGAACCTTTACAATGGGCATCGGGATCTGATGAAAATTGAGTCCAAAAAATTGGAAAATGAGCTGGCTAGAATCGATTGGAAGAACGCCGCAGCGCAGACGAAATTGGAGGTTTGCAATCTTTTTTTGGATTTGGAACTGTCGTATAGTAACCGATCTTTAATCGAGCAGGATATTGCTGATCAACGGGTACAGCTTAAAGAGATTGAGCATCTGTATAAGGCGGGCGTGGTGTTACACAGTGACGTCTTGCGTATTTCGTTGGAGCTTTCGAAGCGGGAATTGTTGCTCGTGCAGATCGGTCATGATATTCAGGCTGCAAATCAGAAGCTGCAGCTTATTGGCGGTATTACAGCGGAGATTGTGCCTCTGCCCGAGCAGTTTCAAGTGGAAAGCCCCAGCTATGAAGCGCTTGTTGCCGAAGCGCGAAGCCATGCTTTTTCCCTCCTAAAATCCGAACAGGAAGTTGTTTTGAAGAAATTGTCAGTCAAACAGGCGCGATCAAATTATCTTCCTGAGTTGGGGTTGACCAGCACATTTACCTTTGCCAATCCACAGGTCTTCTTGTATCCCTATAATCCGGCTTGGTATAATCTGAGTATCACAGGACTCAAATTAAACATACCAATCTCGGCAATTTATCTCAATAAAAACGTGGTGCGCGGAGCACAGATCGCATTGGATCGAGAAGAGGTGAAACACCATCATGAAGAGGAAATTTTGAAAAATCAGCTGTTACAGGCTTTTCTGGATTATCAGTTAGCCGTCAAACAGGAAGAGGTCTGTCAGAACAATAAATCGCTGGCACAGGAAAATGCACGTATTATCAAGAACAGGTACTTCAAATCATCGGCTTTGATTACGGACCTTTTAGATGCGGATATGCAATACCTAAAAACACTTTTTGATCTTGAAACCGCACATATTGCGATACAGAAACACTATTATTTTATTGAATTTTTGAAGGGCACTATCTAATGAAACCTAAATCACGTAGATCAGTTGTGGAAGTACAGCTCACTCGAATCACCAATTGGTTGGCCGGAATTGTCTTGTTGGCATTGTTGCTATGGAGCGCTAAGACATTATGGATGCGCATGCGGTATACTTATACAAATGACGCACAAGTTACGCAGTATATCAATCCCATTGTTTCCCGTGTAGGAGGTTATGTGGTTTCCGTGCATTATCATGATCATCAATTGGTCAAACGAGGTGATACCCTGTTGCTTATTGATAATAAGGAGTATAAATATGAGGCGGATCAGGTGGTTGCATCCGTCAATAAGGAAGCTGCAGAGATCAATGTTCTTCATAGTCAAAAGGAAATTCTCCAGGCGGAACATGAATCTTTACGCACCTCAATTGCTGCCGGGGAGGCTCGGGTAACCAAGCAACAGTTGGAGTATGATCGATACAATTACCTGTTTCAAGAAAAGTCTGCAACGGCACAACAACTAGAGGATGTGAAAGCGACTTTGGATGTGTATAAGAGTGAGCTGGCTTCGTTAAAACATAAATTGCAGGCTTCACAGGAACGTGTGCATGATGTGGACGTAAAAAAAGGTGTGGTTGATGCCGAACGGGTTCGTCTGACTGCCGCTGCTGGCCGCAAGCGATTGGACGTCGGGTATACCGTTATCCGGGCCCCCTATGATGGACAGATTGGCAAACGCACGATTGAAAAAGGTCAAATGATAAGTGCTGGCGAAGTTTTGGGCTTTATCGTCAATAGAGAAACCCCCACCTGGGTAACGGCTAATTTTAAGGAAACACAACTGCGTTATTTGCATCTTGGCAATCGGGTAGAGGTGGTTGCTGATGCGTATCCGGATGAGAAATTTTATGGCAAAATCATTTCGGTCTCTCCGGCTACGGGATCTGCATTCTCGCTGTTGCCCCCGGATAATGCGACGGGCAACTTTGTCAAGATCGTGCAACGGGTACCTGTACGTATTGAGCTGGATAAGCAAGCGGGGGCAAACCAGCTTCTTTCGGGAATGAATGTGAATGTCTCGGTATCAAAAAAGCAGCAATAGTGAAAGGAATTTTTAAGGAATGGGTGCCCGAGTGGCTGATCAAATTGATCTCGTTCAGTAGCTTGATGCCGAGTATGGTCTTGTTTTTCCTGCCCGGAGCAAATACGAATGTTACCGCAGGATTCTACGGTGCTCAACCCAGCGATATCCAGTTTTTGATTATTCTATTCTATGCTGGTTTTGTGGGGTTCTACGTTTTGGAACGACGCTTTTTTTTATATTTCCCCATTAAGCAGTATTATATCCTCTTCAATCTGCTGCAGATTTTGAATTGCTTTTTGATGTATAGTATCACCGATATCAGCTGGCTGTATGGCCTACGTTTTTGTCAGGGGATGTTGTTTGCTTCGTCGGTAAACCTGTCGATCTCTATGATATTCTCCCGGTTGAAGAGTGATCGGGCCAAAGAAGTAAGTTATGCTGTCTTTTTTGGTATGTTACTGTGCAGCTCTCCGTTTAACACCTTCGTAACTGCTGAATTTATCGATTCATTTAATTTTGATCAGTTATATCTATACGCCGCTTTATCATTTGTACCAGGTTTATTGTTGATTATGCTATCGATGCGTTCCATACGGCATATACGTCCTTACCCCTTGTTTTCATTAGATTGGGCAAGCTGTATTTTCTATAGTCTTGTCATTGTCAGCTTCGGTTATTTAATGGTATATGGGCAGGAAGTGTATTGGTTTAACGATCAGCAGCTATTTAGCGTATTTGCGCTGGGGATGACGCTACTTATTCTCTTTATTATTCGGCAAATGGTGCTCAAACGGGTGTATATTCATTTGTCGGTTTTTAAAAACAAGAAATTTCTCTTGGGGCTGCTGATTTTGTATATGATGTACGTAGAACGATTCTCTTTGGCGATTTCAAATCAGTATTTAGTACAGGTTATTCAGCTTGATCCTATTCATTTGTCTTATATTCAGTGGTTTAATATTGGGGGGATTGTTGCCGGTGTACTGGGGTCGCTGTACTGGATGCTGTGGCAACGCCCGGTAAAGTGGATATGGATTTCGGGTTATTGCTGTTTGCTGTTATTTCATCAATGGATGTATTTTTCCTTTGAGGGCCAGGGAAATGATGCTCATTTTTGGCTTCCATTATTTGTTCATGGGCTAGGAGTAGGGCTGATCATGGTTCCTACCATATTATTTTGCATCACGAGTGTTACGCCGCAATTGGGCGCTTCAGCTGCTGCGGTCTGTCTTGCTATCCGGTACCTGGGCTACACGAGCAGTATTGGTTTACAGAATTTTTTTAGGTTGTTTGAACATGCCCAGCACCAACAGGTCTTTAGTGGTCAAACGGAAGTGGGGAATCCGCTGTTTCGGGAGTACCTGCAGCAGGAATCTACCAGCATCTTGCAGCATGGACTGCAGTACAAGGAACATACGGCGGCCTTAAAGCTCGTTACGGAGCGGGTCAAAGAGCAATCCTTTGTACGGTATGCGATGGATTATTATGAGGTCATGTCCATGATCAGTATCAGCATATTGCTGCTGATACTGATTTCACCTTCATTAAAAAGCATGTATAAAAGGCTGAGAAAAAACAGGATTTCGCCGGCCTAGATATCCTGAATATCCCATATTCCGGCTGTGCGTTGAAGTTCAACCAAAGCCACGGCGTAATTGTAGCGGGCTTCGTAATAGCTCAATTGGGTTTCGTTGTAGGTCCGCTGAGCATTTAAAACTTCTATTAGGGAGGTTTCTCCTCTTTTATAGCTGTAAACCTTTCCTTCCAAAATTGCTTTTGCTTCCAATAGCATAGCGCTGTCAAATAGCTGTGCTTGTTTTTGAGCAGCCTGATAGGTGAAGAAGGCTTGTGTCACCTCTATCTGAATACGCAAAAGGACTTCCTGATAAGCAGTTTCGTCCTGATCGATCTTAAACTTGGCCGCCTTGAGATCACTCGTTTTCAGATTCGAGAATTTGAGTGGTATGGACAGGCCTGCATTTATTGCTGTAAATTGCGGTGTTGGTGCAGTTTCGTTTCTCGCTTCCCCATTGTAGGTGAAACCCAATGAAATACCGAGATCGATTACTCTATTTGCTCGGGCCAATTGGAGCAGGCGCTGTGAAAGTTGCTTATTCTGTACGGCAACTTTCAAATCGCTACGATCATTTTGTGCGATCCTGATCAGTTCATTTAAGCGGTATTCCCGGTCTAATTGAACAAAAGGATCTTGGGGCGTCTTTATACCCGTAGCTGTTTGTTCCCCCATAAATACAGCCAGGTTTACAGCCGAAGCCTTCCAGGTTGCTTCTGTTGCCAGGAGGGTATTGCGCATATTGGCAGCTTCCAGTTTAGATTGACGGAAATCGATCTCAGGAATGCTTCCCAATTGATAGCGAATACTATCTGATACCACCAACTGCCTGAGTTGCTGGTAAGAGTTTTGGTATGTTTTTACCAGTAGCAATTGTTGTTTTGCCATCAGAAATGCAAGCGTAGCGTCGGCGCGTAAATTCCTAAAATAGTCTTCAAGCAATAGACGGGTTGCTTCTGCTTCATCGCTAGCCAGGTTTATTCTAGCTTTTCGTTTAGATCCCAGCTCCAATGTCCATGCAAGTCCGGTATTATAGCCGCGGCCAAGTTGTTTTGTCCGTTCACTGTTATCAAACAAGCCTACGCTAAATTCGGGATCAGGGAATACCCGGGCGCTGATGAGATTGGCCTCTGCGATATTGAGGTTGAATTTTTCAGCTGCATAACCCAGGTTCTGTTGACCAACAGCCGTTATAAATGTTGAATAATCAAGTTTCTGGGCTGTACTTAAACTGTCTCTATCCTGTGCGATCGCAGTAGGAGACAAAGTGAGTATGAAAAGAAAAAGCGTCAGGCGTTTCTTTGTTGAAATATGCTGTTTGTTCATATGCTGTTTGTTCATATGCTGTTTGTTCATATGCTGTTTGTTCATGATCATCTATTTTCTGAATGGTCAGTTTTTGAAACAAGCGTGTTCAGAGGTCGTTCATCCATTGTTGGACCATCTGTTTAATCTGCTGTGTTTTTTGAGGATCTACTTTCTAAAAGAAAATAGAGCGGTGGGAGCACAAACAGGGTCAGGATCGTCGAAAATAACAGGCCATAAACAATAACTGTGGCCAAAGGGCGCTGTATATCTGATCCGATTCCTGTTGCCAGTGATGCCGGAAGCAAACCGAGAATAGCTACTGTGGCGGTCATTAAAACCGGGCGAAAGCGACTAAATGCCCCTTGGGTGACAGCTTTATGTAACGATAGCCCATTTTTACGCAATACATTCATCTGAGAAAGCATTAAAACACCATTTTGTATAGCGACTCCGAATAGGGCGATAAAACCGACTGCTGAGGATACGTTTAGCGTCATGCCACGGACATTGAGGGCAAGCATCCCGCCAAACAGCGCCAATGGAACGATACCCATTAAGAGACCTGCTTGCCTAAATGAACCAAATGTACCGTAGAGTAAGATAAATATAATGGCTAATGTCAATGGAACAATAATGGCAAGCCGCGTGTAGGCCCGATGTTGATTTTCGAATTGTCCGCCCCATTTTAAGGTGATTTTATGTTGATCATAGCGTATATTTTTGGCAATGGCCTGCTGTGCTTCGGCGAGGAATGTGCCGAGATCCTGTCCGCGTACATTTAAGCGGACAGTCAGCTGGCGGTTGTTGCGTTCACGTGAAATCATACTTTCTCCGGTATTGAGCTTAATTGTTGCAACTTGGGCTAGCGGAATACGGTTTCCATTTTCGGGATATAGCATTAGGTTGCCGATCTTTTCAGGAGAATTTCTGTTTCCCTCCTGATATTGACAGGTAATATCATATACTTTGATCCCTTGATAGACCTGGGCGACAGCTTTTCCGCCGATGGCAATCTGGATCAGGTCAGTGACATCGGCGACATTTAAACCGTATTGTGCGATTTTATCCCGATCGGCAATAATTTGCAACTGCGGCAGTGGCGGCTCCTGGTCAATAGCGAGATCGACAGCTCCCTTTACCTGTTTAAGTGTGGTGATAAGCTCCTCGGCAACTCGGCGGTTTTCTTTTAAGTCATCACCAAATATTTTGACGACAAGCTCACTATGTGCACCGGCTATTTTGTCCATGACACCGTCGATCATGGGTTGGGAAAAAGCAACATTGAAGCCCGGAATTTTCGCATATTCTGCAGCAAGCTCATTGATCAGGTCTTCTTTGGTTTTGCCCCATTTCCATGTTTTGTAGGGGTTCAATCCTACGCTCACTTCAAAATGGGAGGGCGTCCAGGCGTCGGTACCATCGTCATTACGCCCTGCTTGCACCATGACATAGGAAATTTCTTCGTGTTGAAGTGTCCGTGCGCGTAGTGTATCACTCATTTCTTTTGACTTTTCTACCGTGATGCCTGGGGGAAGCGACACTTGGAGCCAGATCGAACCTTCATCTAAAGTGGGAAGAAAGTCTTTGCCGACAGATGCGGTGAGTAGGCTTGTGGCAAGTAATACAATCGCCAATGGTATAAAAACGCGTTTCGGAACTGCCATCACTTTTTCAATCGCAGTATGATAGGCTTGGGTCAGCTTTGTCAGCCATTTGTTGTGGTATACTTTCTGTGGTTTGTGATAGATCAAATAAGCTAATCCAGGGATAAGCAAAAGAGCCACTGTCAGCGCGCCGAAGAGGACATAACCTACGGTATAGGCCATCGGTGTAAAAAGTTTCTTTTCGACCCGCTCAAAGGCGAACAAGGGAAGGTAGGCCGTAATAATAATCAGGGTGGCAAAGAAGATCGGTTTGGCGACTTCGGCAATTTTCTGGGCGACGGTTTTTTCCTCCAGCAACCCCTCCGGTTCATCTTCTCTTTTTTTAAGAATGGTTTCGAGAATAACGATGGCTCCGTCTACAATGATTCCAAAATCAATTGCACCCAGGGACAGTAGGTTGGCGGGGATATGGGTGAAATGCATGAGTATAAATGCAATCAACAAGGACAAAGGGATCGTTATGGCAACCAGGAGTGCCCCACGCCAACTTCCCAGAAAAATGATGAGGACAAAAATAACCAGAATCATCCCCTCCAAAAGGGTTTTGGAAACGGTATGTAAGGTATTGTCGACTAAACTGGTTCTATCCAGTACAACATGAATCTTTACACCTTCTGGAAGAATCTTTTCGTTTAGTTCGTCGACCGTTGCATTTACCTCAGCTAAGACAGTGGAGGGATTTTCATTTTTCAATAGGAGTACAATACCTTCGATATTGTCTGAATAATTGGCTCCCCGTTTATCGGAATATCCTAAAGCGCCCTTGCGTGCTAAATTTCCAAGTTTGATCTGACCGATATCTCGCATATAGATCCGGTTTCCATCGGTCGATTTGACGACGATGCTGCCCAGATCATCCAATGTCTTGACAAGGCCAATGCCCCGGATGACGTAAGATTGATCACCCCGGTTCATCACGCTGCCGCCGGCATTGGCATTATTGCTTTCTATTTTCGAGACCACCTCTGCGAGTGAGATCTCGTATTGATCGAGCTTTTTAGGATCCAGCTCCACCTGAAACTGGGTCGTTATTCCGCCAAAATTGGTGACATCAGCAACGCCCGAAACCTGTTTGATTTTGGGGATAATAACAAAGTTTTGCAGATCAGTCAATTGCCGTAGATCGTGGGTTTTACTCTCGAGTATATAACGAAAGATCTCACCAGTAGGTGAAGTCAGCGGATCCAATCCCGGGCTGGCACCATATGGAAGGGATAGATCGGCAAGACGTTCCTGTATACGAGCTCTTGCCCAATAATCTTCAACACCATCTTTGAAGACAATCGTGACCATGGATAAACCAAAGGTCGTTTTGCTGCGCATGACTTCCATGCCGGGCAAGCCGTTGATGGCCTGTTCAATGGGAATGGTGATTTGTTGTTCCATCTCTTCGGCTGCCAAGCCCGGTACCTGGGTTACGATCTGCGACGATACATCAGCGATATCAGGGTAGGCCTCAACCGAAAGTTGCCGCCAGGCATAGTAGCCGAAAAAGCCAATTAATAGAAAGGATGCTGCGATGACCCATCTTTTTGCGATGATATGGACAATAAATTGTTTCATATTCAAATTTTTATTGATCAGTGTTTATTTTAAATTGAATGCATGTAGCCGGTGCGTACGATTTGTTTATTCACCGATTTAATTTAGCCCCATGAGGTAAAAAGCTCCTTCGCTGATAATTTCTTCCTGTGGGGTCAGACCTGTTAAAATCTGGATATGATCTCCTTCTGTTACACCCGTGGTTACAAAGCGCTTGACGAAGGTATTGGCCGCTATTTTTGCCCATACAAAACTCTTGTCGTTAAATTGAAGTACAGCTTTTGCGGGAATGAACAGCGTCGAAATGAGCTGCTGTTCAAATTCGGCACTCACATACATCCCCGGTTTTAATGTACGGTCGCCATTTTCGCATGCGATGAGGACTTCAATATTCCGGCTCGCTTCATCGACAAACTGGTTGACATGAATAATTTCCCCTTGTATTTTTTTATCGGGCAAAGCATCCAGACGGACTTTAACACGGGCAAGTTGATTGATGGTAGGTAAGTCTTTTTCCTTGATATAGGCCGATACCCATACTTTTGATAGTTCGGCAATACGGAGTAATGCCGGAGCATCTTCTTTTGTGTACTGGCCAAGGACAATTGAACTACTTAAAATCTCTCCTTGTATGGGGGAACGGACAAGAAGAGGTTGACCGAGGACAATATTTGTCAGGTTATTATCGAATATTTTTAGCGCTGCAGTGGCATTGCCGAGCGCTGATTTACTCGTTAAAAAATTGGTTTCAGCCTCTTCAAGATCTTTTTTTGTTCCAACACCGTGCTCAATCAGATCCTTTTCACGTTTTAATTTGTTTTCCGCAAGTAAAGCCGCTTGTTTAGCGTCAAGATAGGCCCTTTGTGCCTCAAAATAGTCCGATGAACTAATTGAAAATAAAGGCGTATTAACGGTTACTTTTTGACCAAGTTTGGTGTGGGATTTGACAATTCGTCCAGCAAAAGGTACTGGAATCTCCACATAGCTGCCGGGAATCATCTTCACCATTGCAGCGGTATTTAGTTTCAGTGCATGCTGTGCATTGGCTGTCGTCACAAATTTTAACTTCGTCAACAGAGGCGCATTTTGATCGACGGTCAGGGTATCTCCATGCGCGCTGATCCCTGGCGATAGGCCAGTGGGGGCATCAGAATGACGGTTGCAAGCCTGCATCAACAGCAGGATGAGGATCCAGCTCATATAACCTAGGGGCTGGATCGAATAGTTAATTGTACGGTTAATCATACCGCAAAACTATCCAGCAGCTGCTGATAAGCAGGTTAGAAGTCCTTTAGAAAAAAATTAGAATTTTATTAGAATGTGGAAAGGTGGGGGAGATCAATGCTAAAAACACTACCGACGCCTTTTGTCGACCTGACACTGATCTCGCCGTGGTGGAGAAGTAGGATCTTCCTGGTGAGCGACAGGCCTATACCATTTCCCTCGCTGTAGTCTTTGTTGTTGCCGCGATAGAATGGTGTAAATATATGCGGGAGGTCTATTGGGGCAATGCCTATTCCATCATCTTTAAATTCGAGGTGAACCTGGTTTTCGTCTGATCTGATAGCAATGAGACATTTTTGATTTGAGGAAAACTTGCAGGCATTTTCAATTAAGTTGACAAAGGCAACCTGAAGTAAATATTCATTGGCATGTACAGAAATGAGATTTTCATCTTCAATCTTCGGATCCACAAAAATGTCAAGCTTATAACCCGGATTTGCCTGAAGAACCTGTTGGCATGCATCAATGAGTATTTCGTCTATACGTAAGGCTTTGAAGGCAATTTCGGAACTGTCGTAGCTTGCTTTTGCAAAATCAAGTAAGCTATTAAATAGCTTTTTGAGTTTCTGTGCGTCATTTAACGTATTGTCGATGACTGTTTTATATTCAAGTATGCTGCGGTCTTTATTGGCAGAAATTTCAAGTTCTGCAATCATTGCAGCCAAGGGTGTGCGCAGCTCGTGGGAGATATTGGATACAAAATGTTTTTGGGCATCAAAGGAATTTTCCAACCGGTCGAGCATCGAATTGAATGTACTTGCCAGTTCGGAAAGTTCATCTTTATTTCCGTTGCTAGCGAGTCTGGAGTCTAAACTGGTCGCGGAAATGCTTTTTACGCGCTGTGTCATTTCCAAGATAGGTTGAAAGACCTTTTTCGAAAAGAATATTCCTGCTGCATAGATCAGAAAGATAGACAAAATGAAAACTAGGAGAATGGTTGATAGCAGGCTATTGAGTTTATTGTAGCCATATTGATCATAGGCAGCAGCGGTAATGAGGTAGCTTTTGTTTTTATAAGGGAAAGTTATCCCAATGACCTGCCATTTATCCTGATAGAAACGTATTTCTTTATTTTTTAGAATATCCCGCAGCATGTCTGGTGTCTCTTTGACAAAGTCGATATCAACGGCATCATGATACAGGAGTTCAAAACGGGTGTCGTAAATGGCAACTTCTACTTCATTGAGGATTTTTCGATTATTATGATAAATATCTTCTAAGATCTTTTTGTCTACTTTTGCGTTCAAAAAAAGGTTTGCTTTGGTGTAAGCTTCTTTTTTTAATAGGGCATAAAATTCTTTTTCCCGATTCTCCACGGCCGAAAAATAAACGGTACTGGCAAATACCAGCAATATTGTCGCTGTAATCAGTGTGAATAATATGGAGATCCGGGTCCTGATACGCATTAGTCCTGTTTTAAAATAAAACCCATGCCGGATTTGGTATGGATATATTTCGTTGCAAAATCCTTGTCGATTTTTTTGCGCAGATAATTGATGTAAACATCAATGAAGTTGGTCCCCGTATCAAAATGGGTTTCCCACACTTTTTCGGCAATTTCTATCCTAGAAAGTACGCGCTCGGGGTGCTGCAATAAGTAATGGAGCAGTTTAAACTCTTTGGGTGTCAAATGGATTTCAATGTTATTCCTTTTGACATTTTTGGTATGGAGATTCATCTCCAGGTCACCATACCGCAATAGTGTGCCCGTAAGTGTATCCCGTTTTTGATATCTTTTGAGCAGAACTCGTATTCGTGCAAGCAGTTCGCGCATTTCAAAAGGCTTGACGAGGTAATCGTCCGCTCCGGCATCAAACCCTTCAATTTTATCGTCGGTCGTGCCCAAGGCTGTTAACATAATAATCGGAACATCGGGTTTGAAATGACGAATTTCTTTGCAGAGATCCAATCCATCTATCTTAGGCAGTACAATATCGGTGATGATAAGGTCAAAGTCGTGCTGTAGGGCCATTTTCTTTCCAGATAGGCCGTCGTACGCAATATCCGTTTGAAATTCATTTTCATCAAGTCCGCGTTTTATCAATCCTGCAACACGTACGTCATCTTCGACTAGGAGAATCTTCATATAAAGAAAAACGTTAAAAGCTTCGACGAATCGAAGTTCATATCTGATACCAAAGCGTGGCTTGTCCATGCTTCAGCTATACAAAAGTATCAAACTAAGCTAAATTTACAGGTATATGGAAAGAAAACTTTCAGGATTTCATGGGGTCACGCACAGGTCTCAGCCAGAAGTTACTGTCGCGGTTTCCAGTTTGTCTCTATGATCAAAATCTTCATGTAGTAAAGATAGAATTCTATTTAGTAAAAATTTAAAATTTATTTCGCCATGATTGATCACCTTTAGTTCATTTTTATTTCTTGTCATACGACAAGGGTAATCTGTTTTAAAAGGTGTAATTTTATTATAAATCAGCTGTTTAAAATTATAAATCAAAAAGAAATGGATACACCGAAATCATTGAAATTAGAAATCATCATTCCCGCTTATCGCATGCACAGTCAAATTTTTTTGAATGCGTTGGATGGCGTTTCGGAAGAGGATGCATTAAAACGAATTGATGGACAGACCAACCATATCGTATGGATGGCAGGTAATTTTGTCAATGTACGTTATGCGATGGCACATGTTCTTGGTCTTCAGGAAAATGATCCTTATCAGGATTTGTTCTTTATGGGAAAGACACTCGATGAAAGCTATCAATATCCCAGCGTTAAAGAATTAAAAGAAAATTTTAAATCAATATCAGCTAAGGTTTATGCTGCTTTGCTGCAGGTGGATGACACGCAGCTGGCTGAGATATTTAAGATTAATATGAATATCCCTTTTATTGAGGAAAATAAACTGAATTTTATTGGAATGTGTATCGGACGAGAGGATTATCTTGCCGGTCAGATCGCATTGATGCGAAGATTGCTGAATTATCCGGGTATGAAATATGATATTGACGAAAAAATCCAGTATTAAAAAATTAAAACTCAAGATCGGCCGCTGGTTAAAACGTCTGATCTTGAGTTTTTTAAGTATGAACCTGGTCGCATGATGTGTCTATGCTGAAAAGTCAATACCTTGATTTTAGCAGGGAACAAGGATTATTCGCTACCTTTTATAGTCAATATAACACCTGAATATTTCTCGTGGTCTTTACCGATATAAAGCAGATCGACTTTTTTTGTACCAGCTTTCTTTAGTTGCTCGTTCAATAGCTTTAAATCCATTTTTTCTGTTTTATCTTGCCATTCATCGATTGATTGAGGTTTGATTGAAGCTATATTTTTCATGTCAAAGAGCGCAGCGGATGCATCGAGTTTCTTTGAGCGGTTTATGAAAACAGTATCGCCTACGATTTTATCGATTTTTATCCAACCTGCAGGAAGCCCATCAATGCTGTTGCCATCCTGGTCTGTAAAAAAAGTCGCGCCATATAGCTGACCAGCTTTTAGGTGCTTCAGATTATCGATCATCTGGCCAGCTTCTTGTTCGCGCTGTTGGTTGCCTATTTTATTTTTTACACCATAAATGACTGCCCAGATAAGGATTGCGGCAGCTACGATCAGGAATCCTTTCCATAGCTGGAAATAGGGAATGCTATACTGACTTTTGAAAGCCTTAATTTCCGACTTTAATTCATCCGAATAATTGCGTGCGTGGATTAGTTTTCCTTGTTCGTCATAAAGTCTGGAAAGTTTGACAAAGCCACCGCCAAAGGGCAGACCAATAAACCTGCGGGCCGGGGTAATAATCTGTAAGGTGAAATTTCGTGGGGAGGTTTCTTTTTTTAGAGTTGTTGTTACCTTTTTTTCTGCTAATACAAAATCGTAGATACTGTAAATAAAAAACATAGTCTGTCGTGATTATTAAATGAAGAACTGGAGGGAATATCCCGGGCCAATTCGACCTCAAGAGAAATGAAGCCTGAAACGCAAATTTAAAAGAAAAAAATAAAAATCAATAAAAAGCCCCAGGCATTGCAAGAAAATTTCGATTTTTGAAGGGTGCATTTTTGAAAAGCAATAAGATCAAATTGATTTAAAACGCTGTGCCTTTCAGGAGGCTGACAATATAAACCGAAATGTGCGGTATAAAATATGATAAACCTAAAACTGAGTTTTATTTTGATCTGTGTAACAAGTGTTGTTATGGGGCAAAAAATTGATAAATCAAAATTGGATAGTACGATTGCGGACTTTTACAAGGACCCGGCAGCTCCGGGGATTAGCTGTGCAGTTAGTCAGAACGGCGGTCTTATTTATCGTTATACAATTGGACGTGCAGATTTGAAGGAGAAACGTGCAATCACATCCAGTTCACATTTTCGCCTGGCATCGGTAAGCAAACAGGTGACTGCACAAGCGATATATACCTTAGTGATCCAAAAGCGTTTAAAACTAGATGACCCATTGGCCCTTTTTTTTGAAGATTTGCCAGTCGCGCTGAAAGATATTACTGTTGCGCAGCTTCTGCAACATACATCCGGAATCTGGGACTATGAAGAACTTATTCCGAAAGAGAGGAAAGATCAGGTATCGGATACGGATATACTGAAGTATATCAGACAGACCGATCGTTTATATTTCCCTTCGGGAAGTCAATTTCGTTATAGCAATACAGGATATTGTCTTTTATCGCTGATTGTCGAGCATGTTGCAAAAAAATCCTTTGCTTCATTTGTCAAAAGTCAATTGTTTGAACCCATAGGCATTAGCAAGGGATTGGTATATGAACAGGGCAAGACGATTGATGAAAGAGTCTACGGTTATCATCCGAATGAAGGTTCCTACCTGTTTGCTGATCAGAGTGTGACAAGTGCGACACAGGGTGATGGCGGTGTTTATCTATCTGCGGATGAATATCATACATGGGCCAATTTTTTGGTAAAAGATCGGTTAATACAGCCGGGACTGGAGCAATTGTTAGATCAAATGGCCTACCCGGTAAAGGATGGAATAGCGTATCATTTTGGATGGTTTATTCAAAAAAATGCAGGTCATAAAATCTTGTTTCATTCAGGTGAATCTACTGGGTTTCATCATATCGTATATATCGATGTACAAAAAGACCTTGTGGTTTCACTTTTTAGCAATCGTGATGATTTTATGATCGGTGAAGCTTTTGATGCCATCCTTAAAACAATGGGTATCAGCAAACCCGTGTTAAACGCCCCATCTATGTCAACTTTTGCATGGTTGAACGGAGTTTATGCGAATGAATGAAAGCGGGAAGTGGATTGAAATAAGAATAAACAATAAATCGTCACAGCTTCACCCGTGACGATTTATTGTTTCTGAAGAGACCTATTTTAAAAAGTCGGGCGATTGATAGGCCGGATTGGGATAGGTATAGAACCCTTCCCCAGTAGCGACGCCCAATTTGTTTTTGTCTATAAAATGCTCCTTGAGATAGGCCACTGTTTTGATCTTTAAGAGGTCATTACTCGCATCGGCGCTCATTTTGTTGATATTATAAGCTGTTGTGATGCCAACGATATCGAGTATGCCGAAGGGGCCTGTTGGTGCCCCTGTGGCAACCATCCAGGTTTTGTCGATCGTTTGGGCATCTGCCACTTCGTTGACCAAAAGATCCGTTGCTGCCGAAAGTAATGGGACAAGTAAGGAGTTTACAATATAGCCAGGCTGCTCCTTATGCAGAGGTAGGGCAACCATTCCGATAGACTTCGCAAAATTGACAACCTGATCAAATACTGTTTTGTCTGTACCCGGATGCCCCATAATTTCTGCTGTATTGTGTTTCCAGATTTCATTGGCAAAATGCAGTGCCAGGAACTTCTCGGGACGGCCGGTTTCTTGGGCAAATTGACTTGGTAGCAAGGTTGAGGAGTTTGTGGCAAAAATGGTTTTCTCCGGAGCGACTTTCGCTAACTCCTGATAGAAACCAATTTTAATGGCTGGGTTTTCGGGAACGGCTTCGATAAGAAGATCTGCTATTGCAACCGCCGCGGCCAGATCTGAACTATAACTGAGCCTATCAAAGGTTGAAGCCAGTTGTTCTTTACTCGCATGAAGATCTTTCTCGAATGCCTGCGCCAAAATATCAAATTTTGCTGCAGCTTTTTTTAGTACATCGTCGTTGATGTCGTATACGGTGACATGATAGCCATGAAATGCTGTTTGGAAAGCGATTTGATAACCTAAAACCCCACTACCAGCTATCGTTATATTTTTAAAGCCCATGATATTATTGTTTTTTCAATTCGTAAAAATCTGCGCCACGGAACCATGGCGCAGGTTGTGATCCTTATCCTTTAATTCCTTTTAACCAATCTTTGAATTTGGTGATCTGCTCTGTCAGGAAAGATTCATGCTCTTCTTGTTCCTCAGAACCGATAGGCAGGATATGTTCAAAATAAGTGCCTTTCAGAATTTTACGCAATAAGCCTTCGCCCACAAATGGTTTGTCATCATTTAATGTTTTGGCCGCTTTCAAAAGATGGCGGATGTCGTATTGTAGGGGATTGATATCCGGAACTTGCTTGTTTAAGTTCAGCAGTTCGTATACCGCAATACGTGCGGTACGTACTGAGCTTTCCATGGTAAAGACAACGTCATTGTTGGTTTCGACAAACTGACCGATCAAGCCCAGGTTTTTACATCCTTCAGGTACGACTCTCGGACGATCACCTTTTGCTCTTGGCATAAACATCGAGGTGATGTAAGGCATGAATGTCGTACGTACAATCGTATTTTTGATGACATCGTCCAACTGATCGATAATACCCAAGTGGTGACATAGTTCAGCTAGAATTTCGTCGCCGGTACATTGTGGCATTGGTTTTTTGATGTAGTTTCCGGCTTTGTCCATGAAGAGAGCATATACCCATAGGACAAGGACGTCGTCGGGCTGACCCGGGAAATGCGGCTGTCTATTACAGGTAAAGCTCATCAACCAATCAGAATCGGTAATGGTGATAATCCCCCCGGTGACAGTTTTTCCAGAATAGGGGTCATTGACCGAATACTCTTTGAGCTTTTCGACTAAAGCTGAAGGTCTACAGGTAAGCGTTGCAGACTCCCAGGCTGATTTTTCGATGTTACTGCAGAACTTTTCAGGCTTGCCGAATATAGCTGATTTGGCGGCAAGGTTTTTCCATAGTTTCCAGCCCGCACTTTGACCGCTGCTGCTATTGTCGATACCGATGATCGGTGCGTTTTTGTTATCTCCATAAAAGGTGTCTTCGGTCATTGATCCGGTGGTGACAATAACGAAATCGGCTTTTCCCAGTGGAATTTTCACCTCTTTGCCATCTTGTTCTGTAATTAGGGCCTCCACAACTTTTCCTTCGGTATTGCTTTGGATATCCAGGTCTTTGACCAGCACATTAAACTGTATGTTTACGCCTTTGCTTTGGAGCACTTTGCGCAATGGCGTCACAAAAGTATCGTATTGATTGTATTTGGGGAATACCAATGACGAGAGGTCATTCAATCCATCTATCGCATGTAAAAAGCGGTGCATGTACAATTTCAGCTCAAGTAAACTATGCCAGTTTTCGAAAGCGAACATGGTACGCCAGAAGGTCCAGAAATTGCTGGATAAAAATGACTCGCTGAAGTAGTCTTCGATGGTTAAGTCATCTAAATCTTCTTTATTTTTGAGGAGCAATCGAATGATGGCCAGCTGATCCATTTTGCCCAATCCAAACTTGCTGAAGTCTTTTATCTCACCAAGTTTATGAATAAGCCTTGCTTTGGAGTAGTTGGAGTCGTTGTCATTGATCAAACGGTACTCGTCCAGTACACTGTAGGGGGCAGGCATTTCCAATGCAGGAATGTCCTGAAACATATCCCAAAGATTTTCATAGGTCATATCCATTTCCCTACCACCACGAATAACATAGCCGTCGGTTGCGTTTCCAGCACCGTCCAATGATCCTCCTTCTACATGAAGCTGTTCAAGGAAGGTGATATTTTCAGCCGGGACATGGCCATCGCGGATAAAATAGTAGGCGGCAGACATACCCGCAATACCACTTCCGACGATGTAGATTTTACTGTCTTTATATGATTTAGATGGTATACCTTTGTTCCGTTGATAATTTCCGATTTGATCGGAAAAAGGCATTGATTTTTTTGGTGTATTACGTTGTTGTTCTTTGCTTGAATCGGGTTCATGATTTACATTTCCATATTCAGCAGATGCATTTAATACTTTGTCGAATTTTGAGGTGATTTCTTTCATGATTCTTGTGTTTTATTAATTCTTGAGTAAAGTTACCAATACCACCTTGATCATGTATGCCCTCAAATTCGCTATTGTTCTACCGAATTTCCTCTATCTACATATTTTGTCGCTTTCGGTATTCAGATGGCGATAAGGTGGAGTATTTTTTGAAAAAACGGCCGAATGCAGAAACGGAATTAAATCCGATTTCATATGAAATCTGCGAGATGGTCTTTTCGGGATTTCCGAGCAGTACATATGCTTCTTTCAGCAAACTCTCATCGATAATTTCATGCGGTGTTTTACCTGATGCTTTCTTAACAATGTTAATCAGGTATTTGTTTGAAATAAATAACTGGTCGGCGTAATATTGTACCTCTCTGTATTGATTGCTGTGCCGCTGGACCAAATCTGTAAACTTATAGAAAAGGTTGTTAATTTCTTGGGTGCCGTCTGAAGCGATTTGATCCGCCAAGGCTAGTTCGTCGGCAATCTCCAAAAGTAGATTAAAGATGATTGTTCGAATAATATCTGCCGTAAAGCGTGTCGTCCGTAGCGTAACTTCCTTGAGGTAATCTATTAATTTTAACAATTTGTTAATTTGCTTGTCTTGGGAATTGAGTAGTGTAAACGTCGAATTCTTGAAAAGTCCCAATTGTTCAATAAAGAAAGGATTGACAATATGTTTGAGCAGGAATGCCTTGTCAAAGAAGAGCAGCTTCATTCTAAAGTCTGAGCTGACCTGGGAAAACCGGATAATTGTTGTCGGTGCGGATACAAGAATCTTATTTTTAGAAATATGGTATTCCTGATTATCGACTTCGATATTGATGTCGCCTGCAGTACAGATGCAGATGGCATAAAAGTCGATGCGAAAAGCATTGCTTGGGTACTCAAAAATTGGATTTCCAGAAGAAATATAATAAGGGCGATGGCAGTTTACTCCAAAGAACGATAAGGTATCCTGAAGACTTTCGTGTGCGCTGCAGTTTTTCTTTACCTTAAGCTTCATGGATTTTTTGTTTGGCTCGGGCATAGGCTGAGAAGATTGTTTCTAATAAACGAATGGGCTTTGCTTATTTGGCTGCAGTTCGTTTGAGGATCAGTTTTTCGGTCGCAATATCGTCTTCGATTCCGACGAAAAAACTCTTGAATCCGAATTTGTTTAACAGGCGTTTCGAAGCTGTGTTATCGGGATCAATAATGCCGATGACATCCCTATCTGGATTCAACGCTGTCGCTAATGCGAGCATTGACTCGCAAATCTGAGTTCCCAAACCTTTCCCCCAGTGTTCCTGACGGAGCAAATAGCCTATTTCAAATACGGTAGGATCTTTTTTGTAGTTTACGAGCTTACAGTCTCCCAAAAGTTTTTGCGTATTTGCTTCAATTACTTTGAAATAGCCTAAATCAGGATCTTGGTTGAGTTGGAGAATCGACTCAAATTTTCTTTTGGCCTGCTCATCGGATAATCCTTTGCCAGTGATATATTTCATGACATCATCCTCTTTTACCAAATCATAAAAGGAATCAAAATCTTCAAATAGGTATTTTTTAAATACAAGTGTGTTGTGCATGGCTAATGTGTTTATTTACAAGATAAGGTTGTTTTCTCTTAAATCAAATTATCGCATCGCAAATCATCATCTTTCTGTCTTATTTAACTTTTCAATGATTTTAGTTGCCTAATTTAACTTACATTGTCGTTCTGTACAGCCCAGCATAGCATTTTGGGGCCAGCGTATGGAGCTTGCTATGCTGTGCAGACAAAATATTTTTGAGCGAAAGGCAAAGTTATGGAAATAAGAGCGGCGATAGAAGCTGACTATCCGGCGATTTTAAGAATTTGGGAAAATTCGGTTCGGGCGACACATGATTTTTTGAAGGAGGAGGATCTTCAGTTATATAAGAAACTCATTCCAACAGCATATTTACCCCAATTAAAGGCGTTCATCATCGAAAACAATGCGCATCCCTGTGCTTTTTTTGCTGTCTCAGATGATAATCTAGAAATGCTATTTGTGGATACGGAGTACAGGGGGCAAAGGCTTGGGGGCTTAGCGCTGAGCTATGTTTTAGACCATCTTGAGGTCTATCAGGTGGATGTCAATGAACAAAATCAGCAGGCTGTTGATTTTTATCTGAAAAAAGGATACCAGCTCGTGGAGCGTTCGGCCGTCGATGGTATGGGGAAATCTTACCCAATACTGCATTTACGTCACGAAAAAGCTGTTAATGGATTGCAATAATTTTAAAATGATATAATATATGATACAAGGTTTATACGAAACGCATATTCAGGTGCGGGATTTAGCGAAAGCTGTGGCATTTTATACGGAGGTTTTGGGATTGCGTGTCGCCCATCGTGACCCGACACGTCCTATTGTTTTTTTGTGGATAGGATCGGGCAAGGATTATATGTTGGGTCTGTGGCAGGAAGAAGCAAATTTTCAGCCGAGACATTTTGCCTTTAGGGCAAATAAGGAAGATATACTGAACTATGCCGTGGATTATCTCAAAACCCGTGATCTGACTCCTTATAATTTTTTAAGGGATGGTATTGAAGCGCCGATGGTCTTTGCGTGGATGCCTGCATTGGCAATCTATTTTAACGATCCGGATGGCAATCAATTGGAGTTTATCTCAGTTTTGGAAGGGGAGGGCATACCTGAATTGGGCGTACTTTCGTATGCCGATTGGCTGAAACATACCGCACTGTAATTTGCTTTTTGGCAAATCACAGTGTGGCATTCCATTCTTCGGCAAGCATGGCAAAGAGGATATCATCTTCCCAGGTGCCGTTATGAAAATAGCTCTTTACAAAATAAGCTTCCTTTCGAAATCCCAGGCTTGTTAAAAGTTGAATTGACGCTTTGTTTTCTGGTGCTACGGAAGCAATGATCCGGTGTTTATTGTATTGACTAAAGAGTGCTTGCATGACCATTTTCAGACCTTCTTTGGCGTAACCTTGCTGCTGGAATTCCTTTTTTATCGTACAGCCCAGCTCGACCTGTAGATTTTCATTGCCAAAAAAATGCACACCGATATCTCCGATTATACTGTTTGAGGTCCTGTCGATCATAACCAACTGAAACCAGCTTTCCGGAAGATCGAAGGACGTCGGATTTTTTGCAATAAAATGCTCCACTTCGGCCAGTGTGGCCGGAATCCAGCCTTGGTATTTATTGGTCTCTTTATCTGAACGGTAGCTGAAAATAGCCCGACTGTCTTCGGTAAGAATAGGCCGAATCAATAATCTTTCTGAGTCAATCTTCATGGCTTAACGTTTTGAAAATCTGGCTATCGCTTCTTCACGCGTACCTACAAAATTGATTTTTTTTGATTTATTGCTTTCGTAGATGAAATCCGCTAAGCTTTTACTATTGTAGATGGAGAAATCGCCAACGATGGCGATGTCAAAGCCGTACTGTGTATATTTTTGAAGGATTTCTCCTGCAAGTTTTGTTTTGAGTTCAAAGAAATCAGCGGTGATATTCTCTTGGTAAATAATTGCTTTGTAGGCTTCATGGGCTCCGCAGTCGACCATAATCTGTAGACCATCTTCGAGATTATTGATCAGAAGACCGGTGCCTTTAACCTCAGCAATGTTTTCGTCATTGAGCTGAAAAATAGTGATTTCCATTTTTTGTATGTTGTAGTTTGAATAAATAAAAGTAGCTGAACCCTCCAGTATCGTCACCTCGATTATAGTTGATGGAGACGATCTATTGACCATAATTTTGGGCCTGATGATCCATAAGATAAGTTGGTGTATGTATTGTATAGCTTTGCTAAGCTACAAATAAAATCCGTGGTAAGGATAGACTTTTGGATTACTCGAATGCAGTTTGTTGATAGAGTTTGACGATTTCATCAATGACTAGATCCGGTTCATCGTAAAAGACATGATGTTCCGCATGTTGAGCCAAAAGATAACGGCGGTTGCTTTTTTGATCAGCAAATTTTTTAAGGGCAGCAATAAATAAACTGCGATCGGGTTCTTCAAAAGGTGATTTTCCTGAGCCAATGACAGTCATCGGCACATTGATTTTTCCTGCAACCTCATGTAAAACAGCCGTTGACGCTTCGTAGTTTAAAACGAGATGATAGAACCCTAAGCTTTCTTTCTTGATGTTATCAAGCTCACTTGCATATTCTCTCTTCAATGATTTGGATCGCTCCATGGTCATGAAATAAGGGGATACAATATCGATCATTACCGTGCCAACAACCTGACCTGGATTGGTCGTTATAAATTTCATCGTATAGTTACCGCCAAAAGAATGAGCAACAAAAAAGTACCAATCCGGGTATCCCAATTGCTGCAATGCAGTTTTAAGATCCTTTACTTCATTTGTCAAGCTAACATTAACGGTATCAATTTCACTTTTTCCAAAGCCCGCTCGGTCGTAGGTAATTAATGGGACGCCCAGTTTGTTGGACAGGGGTTCCATTAACTTTCTCCAAACGGAAGCGTCATTTCCTGCACCAGATTCAAAGATAATCGGGATACCTTTTCCCTCCATTAAAGTAAAATGAAGGCTGTGGTTACCTACATTGATGAGGGTATCCCGAAGCTGGGCTTTTAAAATGAGTCCATAGGCTGTTAGCCATACTAGAATAAATAAACGGAGTTTATACATAGCCCCTCACATCATTCATTTTAAGTGTCATGGATGTCGCTTCTGTTTCTATCCATCTTGTATATTCCTCGATAGCCTGCAAGCGAAGTTCGTCAGAGATATACCCTTCGGTAACCATTTGTCGCGATTGGGCGACTTTGTTCCAGATGGCCAGATTGGTATCAAAGTTAGCTTCTCCTTTTTTGTAGGTCTGATCGGCATTGATAACCTGAACCGAATGGAAACCTGTTTCCTGGAGCAATTCAGCGACCTCATCAGCAACACGATTGTTCATGCCGGCATCTGCTCTCCATTTCAGGAAAGTACGGTAAAATTCGAGCATGCTTTCCGGAGGGGCGGGATTCCATTCAATGGCGGTGTGATTGTAGTCTAAAATAGAAATTTGTCCTCCGGGCTTTAACCAGGATTTAAATAAGCCCAATGCTCGGGGAATATCACTTAACCATTGCATGGTGCGCGCTGTAATAATCAGATCAAACTGATGCGGCGGCAGGTAGTCGAAGATATTACTGCAGATAAGGCTCAGATTTTTGGTGCCGCCATATAATTCATTGCCGCTGTCTATAAAAGCTGCTGTGTTATCCAGACCGATTATTGTCCCGTCACCGATATGTGCCGCTACCTCTTTGGTGAGTGTTCCTGTACCGCAACCCACATCCAATATTTTTATTCCGGGAGACAGTAGCGGAATAATCGTTCTATAATCGGAGGATAATGTTCTTCGTTCGAATATTTTATTGGCTTGCTGATCTTTTCTATCAATAAATTTCTCTTTCATTTGATTGGGTTTAGTTGCTTGTAAATATAGCATTTGCTCTCCGGTTAAAAAACTTCTGTTCGTTTAACCGTTTTTGTTGGCGAATCTGACCAACGGTTGAGGACATTCCTTGGTTGGGAATGGTAAAGACAAATTTATACTAAGGTATAAGAAGATCATTTATTGCCTTATAAAGAACAGCGATACTTTGGGATAAATACCCTAATAATGGATTATTTTATGTCGTTTTGTTGTTTTTTTTAGAGTAGTTTTTATATTTTTAAAAAACGGCACCATTGCCGTTATGATTAAACTAACATATCCTGATATTATGCAAAAAATATTTAAAATTCTGATGCTGATTTATTGTGCAGTTTTTCTTTCAGCCTGTTCTTCCAACTATCTTATGACATTCAATGGGGAAAATGTAACGAAAGATGAAGAAAAAGGAACATTTTCTTTTAATAATGATACGTTACAAATTGATTATTCCTTTGCGGATAGAGATGGTAAAATTTATCTTCGGATCAAAAATAACATAGACAAACCCGTATTATGGGATATGAAAAGTTCGGCCTTAATTATTAACGGTAAAACTTTCAGCTATTCTGCTGAACAGGCCGCATTCAATGGAAAGGTGAATGCTTCGGTTTCCGATATGGGTGCGAGTAAATCCTCGATATTCAACGATACTTGGGTTAACGGCTATATCACAGGATCAATAAGCTTGCCGAAAGACGTGATACTTATCCCGCCACATGCGTATGTGGACGGACATTATTTTGATTTTAAAGATGATGTTAAATCCATTGTACGATCATCCCCAAAAGAGAAAGTGTATATGTATGATATGAATGGGGAGAGTTATGCGGTTAAACTCGCTCGATTTGAAGGAACTGAATCACCTTATGTTCTACGTAGTTATCTAAGTTATTCGATTTTAGACGAGGGTAAGGCGATCCCTAAAACAACAGAGCAAAAATTTTATGCCGCCCAGCTTTGGCAGACTGGTACGGTAGCGCTTAATAATATTCTTGAACTGTATAATAAGCGCGGGGATGTGATGGCTGTTAAAGAGAAAAAAGGACAGGAGGCCATGATTGTTGGGGGAGCTTTGGCACTCACCGCAGTGGCTGCAGCAATTGAACCTAAAGAAGGGAAATAGCATCCAAGCTCAGCGATGATAGCTAGACTGACCAATAAGAAAGGTGCTCCCGTTTTTTGGATTCGTACAGCCGTTTAAATTTATGGGTATTTTAAAGAAAATAAAAACCGAACCCGATAGAGTCGGGTTCGGTTCTTATTATGGATGAAGCCTTTAAATTCATTAGCGTCTTATTTGACCGATGTACCATCTAAAATCTCTTCGTCCGCTTTGCTGATCAATCTGCTCTCCTTTTTTAAATCACCAAATATTTCGATTTGACCATCTATGCTGCGTCCTTTCTGTACAGGAATACGTTGTGTTTTGCTATCAACGACAGCAATCACGAAACTCCCTTCACCGGATGTAAATACAGCTGATTTCGGAACTACAAACGTACTGTCTTGGGAGGTTAAAGGCAATTCAACCTCTGCGACCATGCCCGGTAATAACTTGTTGTCCGTATTGATAATGTCAATTTCTACTCTTTCAGATCTGAGCCTGCTATCTAGGGCTCCCGACTTGCGTGCAATCTTGCCCGAAAAGGTTTGCCCTGGCAATGACTTAACCGTAAATTGCAAGGGTTGGTTTTCCGCTAAAAAACCGGAATATTGTTCTGGAACGGCTACCGCTAATCTGAGTTTACGTTGTTGTTGAATGGTCATGATCGGCATCTCCGAGCCACGTCCAGCGGGCCCGACGTAGGCACCTTGATTGACATTTCTTGTTGCGATGATACCGTCGAACGGTGCTCTTATTTCCAGATAATTCAATAAGTTCTGTACTTCGGCGTACGCGCTTTTCGCTGCTTGGTATTGTGCAAAATCGGCATTCTTTTTCGCTTCGGCCACCTCTAGATCGAGTCTGGCCACAGTTCCTTCGACTTTGCTGGTTTCAAAGAGTCTGTCGTAGGTGCTTTTGGTTGCCATATAGACCGCCTCTTGTGATTTCAACCGCGATTTTGCTGCAGCAAGCTGCGAGCTTAATTCTGGAGCTTCCAGCACAGCCAACAATTGGCCGGTATGTACTTTACTTCCGATGTCTACATTCAGACTCTTGACATAGCTGCTGACCTTGGCATAAATCTCCACCTGTTGAAATCCACTTATTTCCCCGGGGATCTGCATTTTATTTGTTAGTTTTTGTTTGGTGGGAGCAAATGTTTCCATCACTGGGGCTGCGGCCTCTGGAGCCTCTTTTTTTGCATTTTCCTCGGCAGCCGAATGGCATCCTGTTAAGGATGCGATCAGACCGGCGATAGATAATATTTTGAACAGATTATTTTTCATATTTTATAGATTATACTGCTTTTACGATAAAGGTTTTAATGCGGCAATATAGTGTTTACTTTCTTTGTCTTCAGGATCTAATGATATCGATTGTGTACTGCTTTTTTCTTGCGCCCAAGCAAATATAAGGGGTAGAATGACCAATACAGCGAATGTCGAAAATAGTAAACCTCCGATTACGGCCCGGCCCAGCGGCGAAACTTGTTCTCCCCCTTCACCATGGCCTATGGCCATAGGGAGCATCCCTACAATCATGGCTAAACTGGTCATGATAATTGGCCGAAGTCTTAAGGATGCTGCCTCACGGGCTGCAGCCAGAGCGTCCCCATGATGCCGGCGGATATGTTCGGCATTGGTGATGAGCAAAACGGCGTTCGCGATGGAAACACCCACCGACATGATAATCCCCATGTAGGACTGCAAGTTGAGGGTAGATCCGGTCAACAATAGCAAAATCAATGACCCCAGCACAACTGCAGGAACTGTGGTAAGCACAACCATAGAAACTTTGAACGATTGAAAGTTAGCCGATAGCATCAAAAATATGACGATGATAGCTACAGCAAGGCCCGATTCGAGGCTGCTCATGGTCTCTGACAATACTTTTCCAAGTCCTATTTGCTCGATCGACAAGCCGCGAGGAAGTTCACCGAGGGCTTTGATACTACGCTGTACATCTTTGGAAGCCGTTTTTAAATCTGTATGATCAATATTTGCCGTAACTGACACATAGGGCATTGCACCTAAATTGTCGTTTTCACCATAGGTGAAGGACGGTGTGATCGTTGCGACGTCGCTCAGAATTGGCCGCGCTGAATTTTTCAACAATGGGATTTCACCGATTTCTTTCTCATCTTTCATTTTATCGATGGGAACCTGAACTTGGACGTTATAGGAGAGACCTGCCTTTTCATCGATCCAGGTATTTTTTTCAGTATAACGCGAAGAAGAAGTGGAAGCGATAAGCGATCGTGTTACTTCGCTTAGGTCGATACCCAATTGTGCGGCCCTGACGCGGTCTATCTTAATATCGTACGAAGGATATTTAATGGACTGGGCCAGTTGCACATCCCTAAAGTAAGGGATTGTTTTTAACTCTTCAATCAATTTACCAGCGTACTTCTCGTTGTTCTTTTTGTTTTTTCCAGCGATCCGAACTTCAATAGGAGTAGGCGATCCCTGACTTAATACTTTATCTGTAAGTTCGATCGGTTCAAAGGATACCTGTACATCGGGAACTGCTGCTTTCAGACGTTTCCGATATTCATCACGGAAACTGTCCATATCGTGATGGTAGTCTTTAAGAGCAATCTGGAAAACAGCTTCATGTGGACCAGCCATAAAAAGATAGATCGGTGATACGGAAAATTGTCCGGGATGCTGTCCGATATAGACCGAAGATATGCTAATATGTTCTTTCCCGACTAGTTTTTCCAGTTCGGCAAGCGCCAGTTTTGCTTTTTCTTCGGTACGTTCGATACGTGTACCTTCCGCGGCACGAAGACGCATTTGGAACTGACTCGAATTGACTTTCGGAAATACATCCTGGCCGATTGTTGAAAGTAAAATAACAACAAGACTTATTGCTCCAAGCAGATACACTACAGTAATGGTTTTCTTTCTTTTGAATAGACGATCGATCATTTTCATGAATCTGTTTCTGAACCGTTCAAAAATACTGACCTTTCCATCGTTGTTAAAGTCTTCCCGTTCCACCAATAGTTTTTTCTGATTTAGGGTATCCTGTTCGGATTCTACGGTCAATCCGGATGCGGCAAATTGGACTTCGTCTGCATTCAAGCCTTTCGGTTCGGTCGCATGTGGAGCTTTATGCGCATGATCTTTCATGAGCCAGTTTGCCATGATGGGAACGAAAGTCTGCGAAAGAAGAAAGGATATGATCATTGAAAATCCAATGGACAAAGCCAGGGGAAGAAACAATGATCCTGGAATTCCTGTCATTGTAAATGCCGGAGCAAACACGGCTAGTATACAGAGTAGAATCAATAATTTAGGTAAGGCAATTTCCTTACAAGCATCCCAAATAGCCAAGGCTTTGGGTTTGCCCATGTCCAGATGCTGATGTATATTTTCTATCGTCACCGTACTTTCGTCAACCAGGATACCTATGGCTAGGGCCAGTCCGCTCAGGGACATGAGGTTGATGGTCTGCCCGAAGAGTTTGAGGAAGAGAACCCCCGAGATAACGGATATCGGAATGGTTAGGATAACGATAAGGGCAGCTCTTCGATCTCCTAAAAATAAGAGAACCATTAACCCGGTAAGGATAGCGCCAATGGCACCTTCGGTAATTAAACTTTTTACGGAATTGATGACATATACGGATTGATCGAATTCGTAGGATAGTTTGACGTCATCGGGTAAATTCTCCTGAATTTTTGGGAGTGCCGCTTTTAAATTTTGAACGACTTCCCAGGTTGAGGCATCTCCGGCTTTGGCAATACTAACGTATACAGAGCGCTTGCCGTTGACCAGTGCATATCCAGCGGTCACATCGGCTCCATCCTTTACTGTAGCGATATCACCCAGGTAAAGATTTTGTACACCGCCTTTAAACAGCGGAATTTTCTCAAAATCTTTGACCTCCTTAATGGTGTTGTTGGTTGGAGTAATATAATTTTTATCCTGAATACGTACGTTTCCAGCGGGTGCAGTCTGGTTGTTGAGACGTAAGGCTTCTACGACTTGATCGGGCGTCATATTGTGGCTCCGCATTAAGTCTGGGTCAACGTTTACCTCAATCGTGCGTGGACTTCCCCCAAAAGGAGGAGGAGACAATAGACCGGGGATCGACGTAAACGATGCACGGACATATACATTGGCAAGATCTTGCAGTTCATTATTTGAACGCTTATTGCTGCTCAATACCAGCTGACCTACAGGAAGCGACGAAGCATCAAACCGGATAATGAAAGGCGGTTGTGAGCCTGGAGGAAAGGAGGCCTGGATCCGGTTGGCCAAGGCACTGAGCTCGGCTGCTGCCTGCGCCATGTTGGTATCTTCGTAATAAGATACTTTCATTAAGGTCAGCCCTTGGATATTTTTGGTTTCAATGGATTTGACCCCATTGGCAAAAAGAAGGATATTGACGTAGTTTTTGGCAAAATAAGATTCCATTTGATCTGGCGAGTAGCCGCCAAATGGGTGGGCAATATAAATAACCGGAAGGTTCATTTTCGGCAGAATATCCACCTTGATCGATCGAACGGCACCTATGCCAAAGACAATAAGTCCCAATACGAGTACGAGGATAGATATTGGCTTGCGTAGGGCAAAACGTATTAAATTCATGGAATGTTATTTATAGTTCTTTATTGAAAATATCAAAATCTCCTGCTGCCGCAGCTTTTAGCAAAAGCGACTGCCAAAGATTGATGTGGACGATCTCGCGATCAGTTTCGGCTCTATTGAGTGTATAAAGGGTCTGGGTAACATCGACAAGTGTAGCTAGACCATTTTTATACATTGTCATTTTTTGATTGTAGGCCTGTTGGGCTGCTGAAACTTGTCTCGGAGCTTCCACATCGCTTTTTCTGGCCAATTGGATTTTAACATCTGCGGCATCCAGCTGCGCAGTCAATCGTGCTTCGGCTGTTTGGTATTCTTCTCGCAGGGCATCATTTGTGTAGCGTTGTGCACTGATTTTTTTATTGATACGCGCAATCGAAGTTAAATTCCAGTTGATGCCTAATCCCAAAAGATAATTTTGACGGTTAGGGCGTATTCCCTGCCAGTAATTTGATGTGTAAGCCTGTAAATCGGAGGTGTATTCGCTTTTGAAACCAGACCCTCTTGTTTGAAATACACCAAATGCGGTTACAGTGGGCAGATATTCTTTGCCAGATAGCCGCAATTGCTGTTCACCAAGGTCAATTTTACTTTTATAAAATTGCAAAATGGGATTACTCGCTATCAAATTTGTTGAAAGAGGAGTTAGCTGCAGGGGTGTTTTCTGAACAAGAACAGTATCTATCTGCAGGTCTTTTGCCGGAATTCCCATTAATACCGTCAGCTTGTTATTTTGTTCTTTGACATTTTCGCGGGCCTGATTGAGGCTGATTTTTGCGCGTGAAACTTCGGCAGAGGCTAAAGTTGAATCTACTCCGGGTAAAATGCCATTTTTTACTTTTGTGGCAGCGATATTTAAAAAGACCAGTGCACGATCGAGGTTCATCTGCTGATTTTTTTCCAGTCTTTGGCTGGCCAATAAATTCAGGTAGGCTGCTGCAATTTTGACCTTATGCTGGAATTGCTCCTGTCCAAGGTCGGCTTGCAATCGCTTGCTGTCTGATTTAGCCAATTCGATACGTTCTTTTTTTCGTCCAAAGGTGTAGATATCCCAATTGACATTGGCTAAGTAAAGCGCACCAAATGCGGCATTCCAATTTTGTTCGGGGAGAGGAGCTCCTGAAGAAGCTACACCCAATCCGCCGAATCCATACAGCGGACCATTTTGTCCATTAACTGTACCATAATCCTGTTGGGCTACGATGTTCAGGTTGGGCCAAAAGTCGCGTTTGACTTGTTCATTGGTCTGTAGGGAAGACTGAAGATAATATTCCTTTGCCTTGATATTCCCATAATTCGCAAGCCCCTGTTCTACAGCATCGCGGAGCGTGAGCGTCTGGGCGAAGGAAATGGAGCTTGCAAGTGATACAGCCAATGACAACACTAAATTCAATTTCAGCATAGGTTATATATCATTTTATGGACACGAAGATAGTGATGACCTAAGCTGCGACGTTTGTTTAAAATGATCTATGCCGTTTAAAAATGACCAATTTAATTCGTCATTTATTTTTCTGCTGTTATAAACATAAAACTTTTACTTTGTAACAGAATTTTAACAAAAAAAGGATTATGAGAAAGGTTTTGGAGAACAAGATCATACAGGAGGCCCTCCTATTGATCTTTTCGTTTATCCTCTTTACTTTGAACGATTGGATTTTGATCCTGAGCTGGAAGGTTTTTTTGATGGGAGTGTTCTATTTCTTGATCCTTTACGCGCATGCGCAATTGAATCGATTTTTCCTATTGCCCTTGCTGCTGAAAAAAAATAAACCGCTGTTGTATATTATGGCTTCCGTGGCAATACTCTTGGTATTTGCACTGATATTAAAAGAGTTGACAGATAACGTGATCTACAAAAATTGTTTTCTTTATAAAAATCTTGTTCAGAAAACTTTCCATTATCAATTTGGTGTATTATTGGGATCCTTGATCTGTATTTTGGGAAGTATTCAATTTATCGAATTTTACCGTTTTCAGCGTTTGAAGACCAGACGTGAGCTACTTTCAAATCAGACTCAACTGTCCCATTTAAAAAAGCAGCTTAACCCACATTTTCTGTTTAATACCTTAAATACCATTTACGGTATTAATCTGAAGTATCCAGAACGTACTTCCGAATTGATTATCAAAGTTTCTCAGCTTCTTCGCTATCAGATGGAAAGCAGCGACCGGGAATTTGTTTCTATGGACGATGAAATTGATTTTATCTCCAGTTATATCGAGTTAGAACGGGAACGACTAGGCTATCGGACCAAAATTGAGTTTGACTATCAAAAAGAGGAGGATATCAATTATCAGATTGCTCCTATGCTATTAATCACTTTCGTTGAAAATGCTTTTAAACACGGAACGTGCAGTATCGAAGATTGTTTTGTACATATTTCCATCAAGATTGAAAAAGGGAACTTATATTTGCATGTACGGAATTCTGTTCCTGTTAAGAAAAGGAATGTGTTTTCGGCAAAAATAGGTTTGGAAAATACGATGGCACGATTAAAGCTTTTGTATCCTAATCGGTATAAGTTAACCACAAATTCCAAGAAAGAGGAGTATGAAGTGTCATTGGTTATCAATCTTTAAACAATGAATAAAAATAGCTGTATCGTAGTCGATGATGAACCTGCCGCACATTATGTACTGGTAAATTATATTGAAAGAAGTGCTAATTTGCAGTTGGTCGCCCAGTGTTATAATGCATTTGAGGCATTGGAGTTTCTTCGGGAGAACAAAGTTGATTTAATTTTTTTGGATATTGAAATGCCTGAAATAAATGGGATAGAGTTTCTGAAAATGCTGGATAACCCGCCCAAAACTATTTTGACAACCGCTTATTCCGAATATGCACTGGAGAGCTATGATTATGGCGTTGTCGATTACTTGCTTAAACCGATCTCATTTCCCAGGTTTTTTAAAGCCGTGCAACGTTTTCTGTCCTATAATAATACGGTCGTGACTCCACAGGAGGACGAACCAAAATCCATCAGTATCCGGATGGATGGACGTGTTATAGATGTTAAATTATCCCAGATTGATTTTATCCAGAGCTTTGGCAATTATGTGAAAATCGTCACCCCAAACCAGACTTTTTTAACGGCAAGTACCACACAGCAAATTCTCACACAGGTGCCGGCATCAAAATTTATTCGTATTCACAAGTCTTATATTGCCTCAATCAATAAGGTCAGTAAGTATGAACATGGAATGGTGCAGATCAATAATACATCAATACCTGTTGGTATTACTTTTCGCAGGGAATTGCAAGAGCGGCTAGCGAATAAATAGGATTGGCCGTTCGAGATCATTTGGAGGAGTTAATTTCATTATCTTTGAGATGTGCTCGCAGTGACCTTGGGCCGGTGCAAAACCGGAAAGTTTACAGAATTGGCAATGAAACAATATTCGTTAGCCTTTTGATGTAATTCCATGGCTAGGGCAATCATTGCAGAATCTTTTACACAGACTGCAGGATTTAGTGTAACTTCTTTAAAATAGCCTTTTCCACTTTCTTCCTCGACCATGATACCTGTTGCCTGGTCTACATATTCTTCCACAATAATTTTATGGACTGAGCAGAAATGAAGGTACCATAACATATGGCAGGAGGATAGGGAGCTTAACAATAAATCTTCGGGATTATGTTTGGTTGGATCTCCGAGAAATGCAGGGTCCGAAGAGCCTTCAATATCGGCTTTGCCGTCAATGACAATGCGGTGGCTTCTTTCATAGTTTTTGTAGTGATCGGTGCCACTGCCGCGATTTCCTGTCCACTCAATGGTGGCTGTGTAATTATGCTGTTTCATCTAAAAGTAGCTATTTGACTTGTTGTGCCAATCTAGGTACAAGTTAAAAAATATAGCTTGAATTTAAGAATGCGTAGAAAGCCTGTTCGCTAGAATTGACTTTTATATTATTTTATAGCCTTCTATTTTTTTTATTTGTAATAATATACTGATTGGTATTTTATTTGTAGATTTGTGTGTAATTTAATTTGTGTATTTAATTTCTGCAAATGAGATGTATTTTATTGCTTTTAAATATACCTTTTGGTATTTTATTTTATACTATGATTGGCGCATATAGGACGGTTTTTATAAGAGGTTTTTGGAAAGAAGGTATTCTGGAGATAAACGGAAGGCCTGTTTTGGATGTGAATTAATCAGTTAACTAAAAATAATTTATATATGGAACACTATGATTTAGTGGTTATAGGCTCTGGCCCAGGCGGCTATGTTGCGGCGATTCGCAGTGCCCAATTGGGGTATAAAACCGCACTTGTAGAGAAATATGATACATTGGGTGGTACCTGTACCAATGTAGGCTGTATTCCCACAAAGGCAATTTTGGATAGTACACATCACTATCATGAAGCACAGCATCATTTTGCTGCACACGGGATTCAGGTAGCGGGGCTATCGATGGACTTTGAACGTTTATATGATCGCAAAGACAAGGTTGTGCTGCAAAATACGCAGGGATTAAATTTTCTGATGAGAAAGAATAAGGTTACAGTGATTCATGGAACGGCCTCTTTCGTTGATAATTCAAGCGTACAGGTTGTTACATCGGCCCATGAGAGTTTGTTACTCGGGGCAAAGAAATTTATCATTGCGACCGGTTCCAAGCCAGCAACAGTTCCGGGAGTAGCCATAGATAAAAAACGTATCATCAGCTCAACAGAGGCGTTGTCTTTGAAAGAAAAGCCAGATAAAATCGTTATTATCGGCGGCGGTGTAATTGGGGTAGAGATGGCATCCATATTCAATAGATTGGGTTGTGAGGTCACTATTATCGAATATGCCGATCGCCTCCTTGCCAATATGGATCATGAATTGGGGGACGCCTTGAAAAAGATACTGCTGCATGATGGCATTAAAATTTTGCTTGAACAGGCTGTTTACAAAACAGAAAATACGGGCAATACAGCTAAAGTTTTTTTTAGAGATCGAGGGGGTAAGGAACAAGAATTACAGGCAGATTATATTCTGGTTGCTGTTGGACGAAAGGCATTTACAGCTGGACTTGGGCTTGAAAATACGGATGTTCGTCTGGATGCCAGAGGGATGATTGTTACAAACGAGCAATTGCAGACTGCAGTTCCCCACATTTATGCTATTGGTGACGTAATAGGTGGAGCGATGTTGGCTCATAAGGCTGAGGAAGAGGCGATATTTGTTGTGGAGCATATGGACGGCCAAAAACCAAAGGTACATTATGACCGGATACCCAGTGTGGTTTATACCTGGCCTGAGGTGGCGTCTGTGGGAGCGACAGAAGAAGATCTCAAAGCTAAAGGCATCGCTTATACTATTGGAAAGTTTCCCTTTTCGGCAAATGCGCGTGCGCGTGCGGGAATGGATACGCAAGGCTTTGTAAAGGTGCTCGCAGATCCAAAATATGGCGAATTATTGGGTGTTCACGTGATCGGCGCACGAGCGGCCGACCTGATTGCTCAGGGTGTTTTGGGTTTGGAGTATGAGATTACTGCCGATAGTATGTCTAGGGTATCTTATGCCCATCCTACGTATTCAGAAGTAATGAAGGAGGCACATACCTTGGCTTCAGGACGGCCATCGGTTAATATCTAAACAAATTGCACGTCTTTTCTACGGAAAATATCGCTTGTTTTATTTCGTAGAAAAGACGCTATTTGTGTAAGGTTCCAAGGTTGCTCAAAATGGAGGCGAAGGTGGAAGCTCCAATAGAAATGAGACTGATTTTTCGGAGAGACAATAGTTTGGATACAAAAATCAATTTCTTTATGTTTGTTGTGTATCATACTTAAATTTATGGACCAGCAGTTATTGTTAGACAGTATCCAGAAAGAGATCAAACTTACTGAAGACGAAATCGTAGGCCTATTGTCAGTGCTGAAGTCCAAGAAAGTGAAGAAGAAACAATATTTGCTATTGGAAGGGGATTTAAGCAGGTACGCTATCTTTGTTGCTTCTGGCTGTCTAAGAAGTTACTGTGTGGATGAGAATGGGTTTCAATATATCCAGCAGTTTGCTCCAGCCGGTTGGTGGATTGGAGATATGTATAGTCTGGTGACTGGCAACCCCGGAAACCTATACATTGATGCGGTATTTGAATCGGAACTATGGATGATCTCCAAAACGGATCTAAACCGACTCTATCAGGAGATTCCGAAATTGAATGTTTATTTTCGGATACTCGCCGAAAATGCACTGGTTTATTATCAAAGCCGATCGATGGAGAATCTCAGTTTAGCCGCCAAGGAACGTTATGAAAAGTTCTGCGCACGCTATCCTACATTGATCGATTGCTTGCCGCAAAAACAAGTGGCTGCCTACATTGGTGTAACGCCTGAATTTTTGAGTAAAATGCTTCATCAGTGATATACACCGGGCTATTACGTCAAGCAGCCCGATGATCTACCACTTCTCTTTGAGCAGGGCCTCTAACTGAACAATTTCCTCTTGGTACATGGTTTTCTTTCTCGTTCCAAAATAAAGTATATTTTCCACGGGGGAAGTCCCTTCCCAGATCAGTTTAATTTTTCCCGATGCTATTGCTTCGGCGCAAAGGAAGTCCGGCACAATAGAAAAGCCTGTATTATTGCTCAGACAACGTATAATAGAGCTTATATTTGGAACAATATAATTGGGACTGAAATCAGGATGTTCACCGAAGTGTGTTGACCAATAGTTTTTTAAATGATCCATATCGGCAGCAGTACTATACCACAATTGTTTTTTCAGCAGCTGAGCAGCTTCCTTAATCTTGTTGCCCGCCAAGAGTTTCTCTAGCTCGGTAGTATCGGTTTGGCAGCCGGCAATCAGGACGATGCGTTCTTTTGAAAAAGCTTCATACTGGAGATTCTGCTGGTTCCCTTTTTGAGGAGTTATAATGAGGTCGAGCAAACCGTTGTCAAGATCCTGCTGCATCTGTGGATATTCCCCAAATTTAATGATCAGATTGAACGGAAGCTGGGCAATATGTTCTTCAAGCGTATATTGAAAGGTCTCAAAGCACATGCCGATGCTAATTGTAGCACGTTCGTCCAAAGCGCGTTTGTGAAAATGTTGCTCGCCCGTTTCCAGTTTCTTTAGTGGGTCAATAACATAATTATATAAGATCTTTCCCTTTTCGGTCGGTACCATTTTTCGTGCGGAACGATCGAAAAGTTTATGCCCGGTAAATGCTTCGAGTGAATTTAGATGCAGGCTGACTCCAGGTTGTGAAATAAATAATTCCTGTGCAGCAGCTGAAAGTGTTCCTGTTTCATAGATCGCCTTAAATGTTCGAAGCCATTCTAAGTTCCATTTCATAGTTATTATTTTTATGATACAAATATACAATTTAAATTATTTGTGTTATTTAAAAATATGATAGAAATTTGTGTTATCAATAAGAAAAATTATAGAAATGAACATATTTATCATTAATGGCGGACAGAACTTCGCTCACTCAGGTGGTTCTTTTAATACCACAATAACAAATTGGACTGTCGAAACACTGGCAGGAAATGGATTCGAAACACGGGTTACCAATATCAATGATGATTTTGAGCCAATGGCGGAAGTTGAAAACTTTAAATGGGCAGATATTATTGTTTATCATTTTCCGGTGTGGTGGTTTCAGGTTCCCAATCGTCTAAAGCTCTATATCGATGAAGTCTTTACGGCAGGGCACAACAATGGTATCTATAAAAGTGATGGCCGATCACGTAAAAATCCGGCAATTAACTATGGTACGGGAGGTTTGATGCAAGGTAAAAAATATATGGTAACCTCAAGCTGGAATGCGCCTGACACTGCATTTACATTAGAAAATGAGTTTTTCGATCAGCATTCTGTTGATGAAGGAGTTTTATTTGGTTTTCATAAGATGAATCAATTTGCCGGGTTGGAGCGTATAGGCAGTTTCCATTTTCATGATATGGAGAAAGGTGCATCAGCAGAGCGTGTTGCTAACTACGAGAAAGTGTATAAGCAATATCTGGAAGAAGTGTTTCAACTGGAAACTACCTTGAATTAAAAATTAAACGAAAGGGAATAGTGCTTATTCATGGCTTTATTGTTATTATTACAGCAACTATTACCAAAACAAAATCAAAACGATGAAAGTATATTTAACAGCAATTTTAAAAGCAGTTCCTTCGCATCGCGAAGAGGTATTGGCATTATTGCTAGAGATGGTTGAAGCAAGTAGGAAAGAAGCGGCCTGTATACAATATGATCTGCATCAGGTGAATGATGATGAGAACCAGTTTATCTTTTATGAAATCTGGAAAGACCAGGCTGGACTGGATGCGCATAATCAACAATCTTATATCGTGGAATTCGGAAAAGTTGCTGGAGAAAAACTGCAGGAAGCGCCCCAAATTTTATTAATGAATAAACTTGCATAAGTGACCCTTTCGTCTGCAAAGACTTTATTGAAGAACGTATTGCAGATGAAATAGCTCTGGGGGGGATGTCTGTGTGGAAAGGATGTGAAAGTATTAAAATAAAAATTGAAGTGGTGGGTACCAAAATCATTTGTGTTACTTTTAGTAAAACATTCTTTACTCTGAGTTAGTGACGCGAATGATTTTGTTGGTACCCTGCTGTACGGCGACGTTCACCTTGTTGCGTTGGGTGAGGCTCTGCTGCAGTAGAGTTAATTCGCTGCTCAGTTGGCCATCTAGATTATCTAACCAGAATGACGCTGCCATAATACCGATCTGCACCCTGTAGATGGAGTCATTTTCCCGTACAACCTGTTCAATAACCTGGTGCTGATACCAGACCAGATCTGTGTTTTCTTTTTTGGAAATGCAAGAAAATAGGAGCAGCCCCAAAAAAAAGAGGTAGCCCATTTTTAAAAGTCGACTGCGCTTAAGGTCCATCAATAGTTTTTTACGTTATAACCAAAGCTACTATTTTTATCTGATTAATGAATTAACTATGCGGATTTAACAGCTTTGTTTAGGAATGTGTACTTTCTGGTTTGATCAAGGTTTCAACATATTCGGATTCAAATAAATCTAAAAAAGTGTGGAGCTTGCTGTTCATTTCTTTGTAGTTGTAGCTTTGAATTTCATTAGCAGATTGTACAAATTGATGCGTTTGGCTTTGGCGCCGAAGATCTGTTTCCGAATCGATCAAAAGGGAGACAACCTCTGGTGTAAATTCCATATGGCATTGAAATCCGTAAACGAGCTTTGCATAGCGCACAATTTGTCTGGGGCAGCCTGCGCTGTTTGCTAATATTTTACTTTCTTCTGTTAGTCCGGGCATATCATTGTGCCAATGTCCGACCTCCAATATATTGCCAAAATGGGCTATGTTGATATCGTTCATTCCCTCGGTCGTGAGCTTGATCGGGAAGACTCCAATCTCTTTTTCCGGGCTATGCGCATACGGCGCAGCGAGTGCCTCGCCAATCAATTGAGCCCCCAGGCAAACTCCCACAACAGCCTTTCCGGCGATAATGCATTGCCGGATAAGCGCAATTTCGGACTTCGCGTCAAAGTAATGGTATTCGGTTTGGGATGAATCTGGACTTTGAGGTCCGCCCATAACGATCAAAAAGTCGATGGAGTCGATTTCTTTTGGAAGAAGGTCCTGCTGGTAAACGCGGGAAAAAGTAACCTGATGTTGGCGCTTTTCTGCCCAATGCAAATAGGCTCCGGGGGCCTCAAAAACTTCGTGCTGTATAAAATGTATGTGCATCTTTTTTACGTTAAATGTGCTCATTCCAATAATAATTATCTGGCGTCGGTCGCTGTCCAAAAATTGCCGTGCCCACTCGGACAATTGTTGCGCCTTCTGCTATTGCTATTTCTAAATCGCCGCTCATGCCCATTGACAATTCTTCCATCGAAACCTGAGGGATATGTAAAGCTATGATTTCTTGTTGAATATGTTTGAGCAATTGGAAGCACTGTCGTATTTTTTTTGCTTCTGCACTCAGGAGACCTATTGTCATCAACCCTTTAATCTGCAGCGTGTTTAATGTGGCAATTTGCCGAACGAGGTCAAGCACCTCCGTGGGGGAAGCTCCGTATTTACTTTCTTCAAAAGAGGTGTTTACCTGAATAAGCACTTCCATGGTTTTATTTTCCTTTAAAAGTCGCTGATGCAATTTTTCAGCAAGATCGAAACGGTCTATCGAATGAATGCAGGATACATTGTATTTGAGGATATCTTTGATTTTATTGGTTTGCAGATGTCCAATAAAATGATTGATATGGGGAATGGTATTTAAATACTCAAATTTGTCTTTCAGTTCCTGTACTTTATTCTCGGCAATCAATGTTTGTCCTGTGCGCAATGCGATTTCAATACGTTCGGCGGGAACGGTTTTGGTTGCCAGCAATAATTTTACCTCCTGTGGATTTCGGTTATTTGCCTTGCAGGCTTTGTCTATACGCTGTTGAATTATGCGTATATTTTCTGTAATTGTCTCATTCATGGTAGGGCGGTATTATTTTTTTCATCAGGACATCTGTTTGCTGATCATCACCTAATTGAAAAATATGTTGATCAAATGCGACAAAACCATTTTTCTGATAGAAATTGATTGCACGCAGATTCTTCTCCCAGACACCCAGCCAAACAAATGGGGCTTCTTTCCGCTGTGCCAGGCTGAGTGCTTTTTCATACAATAATTGTCCTACTTTTCTTCCATGAAATTCCTGTAATACATAGATACGTTCAATTTCTAGCGCTTGTGAGGATTGCTGTTCGGTCTGGGCCTGGCCCGTATTTACTTTCAGATAACCAACAATCTTATTTTCCGCTGCGGCAAAGTAAAATTCCGATTCGTCGTTACAGAGTTCAGACAATAATTTTTCCCTTGAAAAACCTTCTGCCAGATAAGCCTTCATATTGTCTTCGGTATTCGTATCCGAAAAAGTTTGGACAAAAGTTTTTTTTCCTATATCCTGCAGAAGGTCAATATCTGTTAGTTTTACTTTTGTGATATTGATGTCGATGTTATTTTTTTTCATTTTTTTATTCATTCATGGGATTGATTTTTCATCGATGTTGCAATATCGCGTTCGTGCGTTCTATTACTATTTTCCAAAAAATCACTGATCCGCAGTCTTTCTGTTTCGCTTTTATTTTGACTTAATTTTTTTTGTCCCTGCAAATCCGTCACGACAAGTTCAAATGCGACAATACCCCGCATCATTCCACTTTTAAATCGATCGGAGAGTTCATTCCATTGTGTCAGATAGGCTTCATCATAACTGAGGATCATCTGCTCCAATACTTTGTTTTTTGCCTGTTCGTCTGTTAGGATTGATGCAAGACCATAGGCATGTACTGCGATGTAATCCCAGGTTGGCACGCTTTCCACTTTGTCGTAGTGCTGCGGAGAAATATAGGCATGAGGTTCGGAGAATATAACCAGTGATGGTGAATTTTCGATATAATCTGCTTGTTCGTTGGCGCGGGCGAAGTGTGATGTCAAAATCAGCTGGTCTTTGTCCATACGGATATGGAAGGGAAGTTGTGTTGCTATCGGAATGCCATTTTTTATCGATACGATGGTTGCAAAGCTATATTGTTGCATAAATGCAATCTTCTCGGCGTAGCCTTCAAATTGGAAATGTTTGGGTACATACATGCAAATAACTATTTCTTGATTTAGTTCAAAATTACGGCCAATAGCTTGGAGAAAGCTAGTCCAAATTGAATAAAGCAGATAGTCCAGTGGCAGTATGTTGTGCTTTCTTAACTATATTTACGTTAAAAGATCACGTAATTTGTTGCATATGGAAAACTATGAGCTGAGACGTTATTTTCTACTCCGGAGGTTTTCGGGAGCAATTATCAGAAGGAATCTGCCTACAGTGATGAGGAGTGGATAGCTTTGCTTGAAAATCCCAAATGTGATGTTCGGGTTAATGCAGACTAATTGTTGGTCATTTTTGGATTGTATTGCTGGACGTGATCCACTTTGGCAAATATATGTGGACCATTCATATCAATTCCCGCAGCTAAGAAGTCATCAAGGATCGATTGAAAAATCTCTGATTTTGCCAGTTCAATTTCTGCAGATTTAGCGATATAGACATTGAGTTCATACAACACATAAAAGTCATCTAGTTTTTTTTGTAAGACAAACGGCGCTGGGCTGAGGTTTACACGTTTTATTCGAGGTGGAATGTTTAGCAACAACTCGTGTATACGCTGCCAAGGTTCTTCATAACCGACTGTTAATTCTACCTGGAAACAAATTCCGTCTTCCGAGAAGGTTGAATAATTGACCGTATTTCCGGAAAGAACCGACGAGTTGGGGATGGTGATTTCTTCATTTTTTATTGTTCTAAGTCTCGTTACCAGCGGTGACTTTTCAATAACAACCCCAGTTTTATCAGCAATAGTGATGCGATCCCCGATACGAAAAGGGCGCATATAAGTGATCACTAAACCAGCGATGATGTTGGATATTGCAGACGATGATCCTAAAGAGAACAAGACGCCAATAAATACGGAGATTCCTTTAAAGATATCTGAATTGGCTCCGGGTAAATAAGGGAAAATAAGCACGAGTGTGAAAGCCTGAAGCAGAAAGCGGACAATGGTAAAAGTTGGCATGGCAAAATCACGATGAAAGCCATTGACCTCCAATTTCCCTTTGTCGATTTCGCTAAATATGTATTTTACGAATCGAACGGCATAACGCATGACAACTAGTATGACAAATACAGTAATCAGATTTGGAATATAGTCCCAGATTGCCAGAACTGCTGTCTTCAAAGGTTTTGTGAAGAGTCCAATGAGGTTGGATGCCCAGCTCTGTGTAAAAGGGAAAACACTAAAGACAATCGGCAGCATAATAAAGGCAATTAGGATAATTAATGCCCAGCGCAAGATATTAATTGCATTAATAAACATACGCGTTTTTTGTACAGAAGTAACAAGTACGTAATTTTTGATCTTAATATCTTTGATCCGTTGTGTTCTTTCCGTCAATATACGTTGCGTACCATATTTTTTCAATTTGTTTATCAATAAAATCAATATTGAAAAAACGACGAGAATGAGAAATACAAGTCCAATACGGGTAAGAAGTTTTGTAATGCTGTTATCTGCACGTTCCGTTGTGATTGAATCCTGAATTCTTTTTAGGTAGTTTGTCGCAATCTCTTCTTTGCTTTTTCCTTCCAGAAGTGCATCGAGTTCTGTGACGGAAGTGATCACGAGATCTTTGTAAACAATGTCTGTACTGATTTCGTTATTTTCGATTTTAAATGAATCTACTTTCACAAAATCATCTTCATATAGATTATGGATCCGGCTGACTACATTGTAAGCCCGGTCTTTGGCTAATGATGATCCCAGTTTATTATAGATATAGAATAGCGTATCATTAAATGGGGCAACAGCATATCTTTTTGTGTTTTTTTTGATAGAGTCTACTCTTATTTTCAATTGCTGCTGCCGAATGTTATTTTCTTCATCAAACTCATTGAGCTGTTGTTTTAAGTTCTCCTTTTTAGGACTATTTTGACTTTTGAGATCGGCAATTTCGTTCTGGAGTTTTACGCGTTCGAGAGAATCATTAATTTGCTGCTGTCTAATTTCGTTCAGCAGGGAACTTAACCCCAACTCTTTTTTATTGACTGAATCTGTCTCCTGCGCATAAAGCTGAGTGCTTGTTGAGAAAAGACAAGATAGGGTAATCAGGGAAAAAATGTAAATACTTCTCATCGTTTTGCGGATAAAATTGAAGCCGATGTTTGCAGGTCATGATGCGAAGAACAATCGGACAGGTTTCCAAAGATAATAATTATCTCTATTACCTAACCAAGTGTTAAATATGATATAAATTGAATATAAAATGATACGATGCGACAGCTGAATTTAATTTATTCCCACTTTCTTTGTTAAAACGATTGGGCATAAGCTCAATGCCAAAAAACTGTATAGCTAATTTTATCCAAAAAATATGATTAAACCTTTTCAAAAATCTATTTATGCCATGAACAAAGTTGGGAAAATAGGCCTTTGTTATCTCGTCGCCTGTGTTTCTACCTTTTTACATGTGCAAGCCCAAGAAAGGAAAGCTCCGGCTTATCCATTGATTACGCATAATCCTAATTTTAGTATATGGTCGATGACGGATCAGCTCAATGCATCGACAACGAAACACTGGACTGAAGCTGATCATTCGTTGTTAGGCTTAATTAATGTTGATGGTAATATCTATCGTTTTCTTGGTAAAGAAGAACCTAATTATGCGGTTATTCTGCCAACTGCCGAAGATAAATCTTATACAATACATTATTCAGAATCCAAGCCACAAGGGGACTGGCAGTTTGCCGCTTATAAAGCGGAGGGCTGGAAATCGGGTGTTGCCCCTATTGGTGACGATGAAAAGCAGGTGAAAACGCTCTGGAAATCGGACGATATCTGGGTACGGCGTGAGTTTACTGTAGCGAATCCGCAGGACATTAATGAGCTGTTTCTGAAACTGAATCATGATGATAATGTGGAAGTATTTTTGAACGGAAAGAAAGTCTATGAAAAAACAGGCTGGACAAATAGCTTTCAGTATTTACCGATCGATAAGGCTAATTTGAAAGTCGGGCAAAATACGATTGCCATCCATTTGAAGAATACTGCAGGCGGCCGTTACCTGGATTTTGGTCTGGTTGACAGACTTAAAGAGCGTGGTCCGAAGGTGCAGACGGCAATACAGAAAGATGTGGAAATAACTGCCACGCGTACGATCTATAATTTTCAGGCGGGTAAAGTGGATCTAAAATTGACTTTTACGTCGCCTTTGCTTATGGACGATCTAAATTTATTGGCTAGACCTGTAAGCTATATCACGTACAATGTAAAAGCAAACGATGGCAAGCAGCATGCTGTCAAAGTGTTTCTAAGTGCGGCATCAAATATCGCGGTATATAAACCTTCGCAGGAAGTGACCGTAGAGAAATATGAGACCGAAAAATTGGCGGTACTGAAAGCCGGAACGGTCGAACAGCCCATCTTGCAGAAAGGTGCCGACGATATGCGGATTGACTGGGGCTATTTTTATGTCGCTTCGCCAAAGAAAGATAAGGCACAGCAGTTTTTAAGTCCGATGGCAGGTGCCGTAGATGCCTTTAGAAAGGGAACAGTGACAACCGCAAAAAGTTTAAAAGGTACTTCACTTGCGCTGAACACGATCATTCCATTTGGCAATGTAGGATCGAAGGCGGAGGAGCGCTTTGTTGAATTAGGTTATGATGAAATTTATGCGATTCAGTATTTTAAAAATAATCTAAGACCCTGGTGGAACAATTCCGGCCAGGAAACGATTGAAAATCAGTTGACGCTGGCGGCAGACGAGTATCGCAGTGTGCTCGATAAATGTGTGGTATTCGATAAAGCTGTCTATGCTGATGCACTAAAATCGGGCGGAAAAGAATATGCACACCTGAACGTTCTTGCTTATCGCCAAAGTATTGCAGCACATACTTTGGTAAAAAGTCCACAAAATGAACTGCTATGGCTTTCCAAAGAAAATAACAGTGGCGGCTTTATCAATACGGTCGATGTTACCTATCCATCAGCGCCATTATATTTGATTTATAATCCTGAGCTGTTAAAGGGAATGTTGAGCGGAATCTTTTATTTTAGCGAAAGCGGGCAATATCCTTATCCTTGGGCGGCGCACGATCTGGGTACTTATCCATTGGCCAATGGCCAGACGTATGGCGAACCTATGCCAGTGGAAGAGTCGGGCAATATGATTATTTTAACCGCTGCAATCACGAAAGTGCAGGGGAACGGAGATTATGCGAAAAAACATTGGAAAACGCTGACCACCTGGGTAGATTATCTTGTTAAAGACGGTTTCGACCCTAAAACACAGCTATGTACGGATGATTTTGCTGGTCACCTTGCGCGAAATGCAAATTTATCTGTTAAAGCGATCGTAGGTATTGCTTGTTATGCGCAGCTCGCTGAGACAATCGGTGAAACAGCCACAGCAAAAAAATATCGTGCTATTGCCGAAGAAATGGTTCCAAAATGGATGGAAATGGCAGATGCTGGCGATCACTATGCCCTGACATTTGATGATAAAAATACCTGGAGTCAAAAATATAATTTGATCTGGGACAAAGTCTTGGGGCTGAATTTGTTTCCTCAAAAAGTGTATGATACTGAAATCAAATATTACCTGACGAAGCAAAATAGATTCGGGATACCATTGGATAGCCGTAAAGCCTATACGAAAAATGACTGGATCCTTTGGACAGCGTCATTTGCTCCATCGAGAGAGGCATTTGAAGCATTGGTGAAACCGGTATATAATCATTCGATTCAAACAGGATCTCGTGTTCCTTTAAACGATTTCTATGATTCAACTACTGGTATCCGTGAGAACTTTAAGGCGCGTAGTGTTGTTGGAGGTTTTTATATGAAAATTCTTGCGGACAAGCTGAGACAAAAATAACAGTAGGTCAATGTTTAAGGGGAAACCCGTAATAAGACATTTAGTTTGTGTTAGTTAATTTAGACGGCGAGCAAATTTAGGGATGCTCGCCGTCTGTTTGTTCGAAGATATGTTTCGAATTAGCTATAATGTCAATCGTTAATAGGTCACAGGGATGTGGAGTATAACGGTAGTGCCGGCAGTTGGGGATTTGGTGATCTGTACACTTGCTTTTTTTCCTAATAATTGCATGCGTTCTCGGCTGATCGTTCCTGAAAGCGAACGATGTGAAACTTCAGGAAGGTTGGGGCTGTCTTTTCCGCTATCTTCAATTCGCACCTGTAGGATATCTGCCGACAACTCAAATTGGATGTTAATATTTCCATTACCCGTCTCAAAGTCTATACCATGCAGAATTGAATTTTCAACATAGGGCTGTATTAACATTGGGGGCAGCATGACCGCACTCAGATCTTGGTCTTCAGGTTGTGTGATATGGTAATGGAAAGCATCCTCAAAACGCATTTGCTGCAGAATCAGATAGTTTTCTAAGGTCTCCAATTCCTCATTTAGCGGAACAAGGTTTTCACGACTTAACTCGAGATTGCTACGTAATAGTCGACTAAAACGGTTTAAATATTTAATGGCATTTTCTTTTTTATCCAGGCGCATGAAGCTTTGTACAGCCGAAAGGGTGTTGAAAATGAAATGCGGTTCCATTTGCGTGCGAAGTAATTGTTGCTGCAATAAGACTTTTTCTTTCTCCTGTCTGGAACGTCGTTGGCGAAAACTATAATACAGGAAGAAAAGTACGATCATCAATAAAATAACCGCCAAGGAAGAGATGATCAGCCACAAACGATTTTGTTGTAACTGAAGTTTATTGATCTTGATATTTTCGTTCAGTATACGAATAGACTGATCTTTGGCCTGGAGTTGATATAGGGCATTCATTTCGGCGATCGCTTGTGTATTCTCCGATTGATAAATCCCCCTTTGTAATTGAACAAGGTGATTCAATACGTCTAAGGCTGCTTTATCTTTTCCTTGCAAGCGGTATACGGCTGCAAGACTGTGTTGAAATGTAATTTCGTTGTTGGGAAATATTAATTTGGGAAATTGCTTTTTCAGTTTGCTCGCTTTTTGGATGAACTTCTCACCCGACGCCGCGTTCTTTAGTGAAACATAGATAGCGGCAACATTACTGTAGTCGACGAATAAATTGTTCATCAATATGGAGGATGCTGTTTGCTGATGCAAACGTTCATCGATTGCTATTTTAAGCAATTCATAATGTAAAATGGAATCCGGTTTTTTTGCAGTTTCATAGTATTGGATTTTGGAATCGTACAGAAAACTAATGTTGTATTTATCTGGATTTTTAGCGTGCAATTCTTCGAGTCTATGAAGATAGGGGGCAATATCTGCCGCAGGTCTTTGTAGGGTGTTGAGCGTCTGTATCATTTGTACCAGAACACGTTGCCGATTAATATGTCCTTCTGGCAGCGAATCAATTAGTGGTAACACTGATCGATTCATTTTTTCGGCGAGGTTATACTGGAAGGCGCTCAGATTGTTTTGTGCTGCGGATAGCAATATCGCTGATTTTGCTTCGGTTGACAGTCCTGCCGCGGTGTCCGACAAAACAATGGTGGCGGCTTTGTTATAATAATAACCTGCTTCACGTTGTTTGGCTTCGATACTGCGGATGTTTCCTATGCCATTGTAGATAAGTGCTTTGTATTTTACATTTCCAGTTGTGGGTTCGATGAGTTCAAGCGCCTGTTCGACAAAAAAACGAGCTGAATCTTGACCGCTCATGGCGTATAGCCGTGCCAGGTAATATTTTACACGGGCGGCGAGTACAGTGTCTTTTTTTACAGTAGAATTGCGGTCTAATTGTAGCCAAATCTTTCTGATTGAATCTCCATTTGTTGGATTCAATTTTAGGTCTTCGAGCGCTTTGATCTGTGCAGCAATAGTTTCGCGATCTGGCGAAGGGGAGTTTTGTTTTCTGCTGCAGGCGATAAAAAATAAGGGCAACAAGAGCCCAAGGAAAATACGGTTCAGTGATCTCATTTTTCTGGAAAGAGCTGATTTAAGATCGAGTTTTTCCGGCGTGATGAAATTGGAATTTCCTCTTTGTTCTTTAAGATAATATATTCGGAACGATTGACGCCAGAGATATGCGATCTGTTAACAAGATAAGATTGATGCGTGCGCAAGAAGTAGGGTTGGGGCAATAATTCTTCATAATATTTGAGAGGCTTGGAGATTAACTCTTTAGTGCCATCACTCAAAAAGAAAAAAGTATAAGGGCCATCGCCCTTACAGTAAATGATATGATGAACAGGGACGATGCGTACTTGGTGAATTGATGCCAAAGCAATGCTTTCGGGTAGCTCATTGGCATGCAGTGCCTCATGCGCCATTGATAAACGTTGCATCCATTGCGGATTGTTTTCTCTTTTGCGCCGATAGCGTTCCAGTGCTTCGTTCAACTCGGTTTGATCAACGGGTTTTAAGAGATAATCTAAAGCGCCATATTTGATGGCTTTGATTGCGAAATGATTGTAGGCAGTAATGAAAATAATGTTCTGTGGAATTACAGTTAGCTTTTTTAAAATATCGAATGCTGTACCATCACGGAGCTGAATATCCATAAGTATGACATCGGGCTGTTTTTCTTCAATCAATTTTACCGCATTTGTCACCGTATCGCTCCAGCCAACAAGTTCAACATCGGTTTCCTGCTGGACCAAATAGCTGATCTCTTTGCGCACTGCAGGTTCATCTTCGATAATAGCTATTGTTATCATGTATCCATACTTTATTTTTAGTAAAAATAATAATTGTAACTAAGGAAACTGAATTCATTTACAATTCGTCGCCATTATTTACAATCTGGTTTCAGATTCTCAACAGGGTAGTGAGGAAATTGGTCATTTAAAATTCCAAAAGGCAGCTGAATTTTTTATATTTAGTATTGTATAGACGACTCGTAATATGGAAACTCAAAAGTCATTAAAATCGGTTTTTGCTGGTAGCATTGGTTTGATTACCTTATTTGCAGTCGTTGGGCAATTTGTATTAAGCGCTCTTGTCTCTGAGCTTGGCCGCATGGACTATATTGTTCAGTTTTTTAGTTATTTTACGATTCTGAGTAATGTAATGGTTCTGTTATGCTGTTTTTTTACTGTTTGCTGGTCGAAAAGTCGAATCGGGCTATTTTTTACCAAACCCGAAACCATTACGGCTGTAACACTATATATTCTTATTGTCGGTATAATCTACAATGGTATACTCCGCTTCCTGTCGCATCCGCGAGGACTGTTAAGTCTGGTCGATGAATTGTTGCATGTTGTTACACCCCTGAGTTTCTTTCTCTTTTGGTGGCTGTTTTTGGATAAAACAGAAATTCGCTGGAACCATATTTTTTATTGGTTAATCTTCCCGTTAATTTATCTTTTTTATACGCTATGGCATGGTTCGTTCTCTGGGTTTTATCCTTATCCTTTTGTTGATGTCTCCGAACTGGGAATGGATAGGGTTATTTTGAACAGCTTTGGTGTAACCTTGGTTTTCGTCGCAATTGGTGCATTATTGATCGTATTGGGAAAATGGCAAAACAAACGGCATTCTCAGCGGATTAAAAAATAAGAAAACTCAAAGCTTCCTGATATTGTTATATGACAGAATAGGTTCTATTTTTTTACTTTAACTGAATTGAAAATGGTTGTACGATTTTTTATCTGTGTCTCTTTGGTATTGTGTACGATATGTTGTTTTGGTCAAGTTGATGTTGATAAAATGAGGGCCGAATACGCCACTGCTGTTCAGAACAAAAAGCTTTGTGAAACTAATCTGAAACTATTAGAAAAATCTGCCAATTCGGCAACAGAGAAGGGATATCTCGCTGCTTATGAAATATTATGGGCAAAACATATGGGTAATCCGTTTACAAAATTAGGTCAATTCAAAAAGGGCAAAAAGCTTCTGGAAGAAATGATTATGAAATATCCGGACAATATAGATTTACGGTTTATTCGTTGGAGCGTGCAAACACATGCACCTTCATTTTTAAGCTATAGTAAAGATAGATTGCGGGATAAAGAGTATTTGGTTCACAATTTATATAAACTGCCGAATCCCAAGGGCCGAGAAGTAATCTACACTTATTTGAAAGAAGCAAATAGTTATCTCAAAGGTGATCACGTATTTTCGCAAGCGGAACTGAACCAACTTTCTAAATAATACTGTTTTTTTTGACATTTGTCATTTATTGCTATTTAGGTCCTCAAAAGCAAAGGCTAGTATGGATAGATCAAAATTAGGAAAGTGAAATAAAGTTTTGGAAGTATATCATTGTTGCTGACTGGACGTATTTGAATATTCGAACTGGGGAAGGAGAAAATCTTCGCATATGCCAAGATTTTTCTGGTTGAAAAATTTCAACTTTGTACTATGGATAGCAATTAAACTTTAAAATGATGGAACAGATATTTATCAATCTTGCAGTAGCAGACGTGAATAAGTCAATGGATTTTTACACACAATTGGGTTTTAAGAATAATCCTCAGTTTTCGGATGAACAGGGTAAATGTATGGTATGGAGCGAGCATATCTTTGTTATGCTTTTGTCCCATGATAAATTTAAAACGTTTATAGAAAAACCTCTTGCAGATACAAAAAAGCAGATCGCAGGACTATTTTCGCTTTCAGTTTCCAGTCTTGACCGTGTAAATGAAATTGTTGAGAAGGGACTTAAAGCAGGAGGCATAGAGCCATCGCCTATGAAGGACTATGGTTTTATGCAGCAAAGGAATATTGAAGATCATGATGGACATACCTGGGAAATATTTTATATGGATATGAGCAAATTACCAAACGCGTAAGACGCACATCTAAATAATCTAGTGTAAAAGGGTTGCTTGTAGAAAAACCAAGTGACTCTTTTTTTTTGAAATTCTCTGATGTTATGGTCAGAAAAAACTTTCGGTGTGCTATCAATGCTGCTGGTGTCTGCGAAATCATGAAAGTTTTGTTTAATTGCTGACCCTCCGAACCGGAAATTAATACATGCTCCCCAAAGCTGATGACGAATTTAACTACCGATCATGCGAATATTAAACCTTAAGATGCGAATAATAACTATGGCTTGCCTAATGCTTGGCTACACCTTACATTTGACGAAATGCTAATTAGATTTAGATAACCAATTAGCTATCGTATACATCATAAAACTTGGTCATGTTTAAAAATAAAAAACTTAGTAAGAATCCGCTCCATTACATTTACGCAATTATTTGGATTATTTTATTTGGTTCTATCGCATACTACATTTATTCCGGTGCGGCTTTTAAACCCGAGAACGGTAAAATTCATTTGGTGGCCATACTTATTGCTTGGGTCGTGGAGTATCTTGGGCTTACAATTACTAGTTTATTATTCCTATTGTATGGAATCTATCGTGGTATAACAACAGTTTTAGAAGAGGAGAAGAATGTGAGTAAAGTTTGAGATATGGTGCAACATAGTGTTTCAGAAGGGGATTGGTAGGAACGCTAAAAGGCAACGATCAGCCTTTATTTAATTGTAGGATCTTAATCGATTACGCTTGGAGGTACAGATTCCGGAGACCTATGTGGATAAAGTTGATTTGTCTAAAAAAGGCGCTTATCGACGGAAAGGCAATATATTATTCAATTCGTCAATGGAAAAGCTCATTTTGTGGATGTCAAAGGGGGGCTACGCATGATGCAACGGAGATTTTTGGTCAATTGAATATAAACGACCGGATTCTGCTGCATGCAAATGATGAAATTAAGGAAGGGGTGGCACTTTCTTTGGAAAAATAAGAAGAGGTCATAAAACAATGGGGCGGTTTGTACTGTCCCCATTGCTTATTGATTCTTAGCTGTTATGATTTAATATGTCATAAAGACTTTTGATCAGAAACCGTATTTGGCTGCTGTTGTGATCCGAAAATGAAAACTCATCAGTAAAGCGGTTTGCTCCTCTTAGGAATTCTCGTAATTCTTGTTCATTGTTCGTAGCGGCGGTTGAAAATTTACTTTTAAAAGGAAGAACATAGTTTAAAAACGCCCGAACCGGTGGGTTGAGGACTGCTTCCTGCTCCAATACAGTCAAGAGTTGCAGATAATAATCTTTTATGTGTTCGATATTTACCATGGTAAAGGAATTTCTTGTACTAATTTCTTAAAAGCGTCATCTCTGACCGCTGCAGGTATGAATAATTGAATTGCTTTACCCGGAAGGTGTGGATTAACGACACCTGCGGCGATCGGCTGCCTTGCTGTGGTACCTTTCCATACTTTTAAGGTTTGTGCTTGCGGCACTTCATAGCGGTAAAATTTACTGAAGTTGTTCCATGCTGGTTGAACTGCGGTACCGCCGATCACATCGCCAACGGACTTCGGTATATCTTTTGTCCAGTAACCACCAGCAGGATTTCCTCCGGTGATACGATATATTTTTGTCCCCGCTGGTAGTTCTATTGCTGTCGCATCAACAAAGTTAGCTGCCTCAACGGCAGGTAAATCTAAATCCGGGTTGTTCCAGGGGCTCATTTTTCCACTGGATAAGCCATTCGGTGCATAATCAGATTTCTCAATACCAGGGATATTGTTCCAATCTTCAATGTATACCCTTTGGTGGTAGATGCTCTGTGCAGTTTCTAGGTTATTCATCAAAGCAGCCTTATCCTTCGATTTGGAAAATGCCTCTTTGAGTTTGGTTTGATCTAAGCCTTTTGCTATCCAGTTATTTAATTTGGCTTTGGTTCCTGTCCCTAAAGATTTTTCAAGGTCATCCATCCAACTGGTCGAATTTTCAATTTCATTGATTGGATCATCATCTGAGGAACAATTAACAACAAGTTGGCTTGTGAAGATTAATAAGATCAACAGCAGTGTTTGTGTAAATCTGGTCATGATTGGTTTACGTTGTTTAGTATAGAATTAAATGCAATGAATAAACGAGTTAACGTTATTTCGGAACAATTGTTTTGTTGAAAACTAATTTTATATTAAATAATTATTCTTATAGAAATACTTTTGTGTATTAATTTGTGTTTTGTTTGTTAAATTAGGTAATTGTTAAAATTTATATAAGTTATTTTTTTCAAATTGCTCAATTTAAAGAGAAAGTAATTTTATTGATTATAGGAGCTTGATGGTCTGAAACTAGGCAATGCTAGCTGATTCTTCGGGAGATTTTACTTAGATATGAATCAAGTGCCCATTCTATCCGATAGATTTGGATAGAATGGGGAATTCCAGAGCCTTATAGGTTTGATGGACTCTTGGTTCTCTCAAAACGAGTTTTTAAATGCTGCCTTCTTGAACGGCGCAAACGTGATTTCTTTACAGGATAATGTCTATTTTTAGTGATATTGTTAAAGATTAGTGCCACAAGGAATAAAATTAAGCAGCCCGATAGTACTGGACTTAATACATACCAGTACCCCATTGAAGAGATTTTTGTCCCACTGCTGACAGCAATAAGTGCGGTTGCTCCGCCAGGAGGGTGCAAGGTGCGTGTATGCTGCATACAAACGATCGATAATGCAACAGCAAAGGGAGCAGTTAGCCAGATAATATCGGGAAGGAGCTGTGCGACGGTAACCCCAGCGATTGCAGATACGACATGGCCTCCGATCAAGTTGCGGGGTTGTGCAAGTGGACTTTGTATTGCTCCATAAACCAAAACCGAAGAAGCCCCGAAAGAGCCTATCAAAAAGATATTTTCCATCGAAGGTAACTGAAGGGATTGGATGTAGGCAATAATAAATATTCCCACAAAGGCACCAATAAATGACCAGAAATGTTCCCAAGGATCGATTAATGTCTCTCGATAGATCACATATCTGTAGATCCGTAATTGTCTATGAAGATGCTGTTTCATTTTATTTGCAAATATACGTGGACCAATAGCTTTAAGTTTTGCGTTTTCTATGTTAACTTTTGAAGAATCTATAACACTTATTTCCGATAGAATTTTGAATTCCGAATAACTTGTATCTTGCTCCAAGAGCTTGAAAAGGATGGAAAGTTTCCATCTCCCACTAAATAAAGCCAATGTTTTCGAGGCGTTGCAGAATTGCTGTAATGTTTTCTAATTGATTGCATTTGTCGAATTCTCCTTGCGAATAGATATAGTCATAAATTTAATTTCTATTGAACCCTGTTTTTTGTTATTTATTGATTTTTAATCAAGCTGGATATACATATGATAATATTCGCCACCTACAAAAGGTGTTTTTTGACCAAGTTTGAAGCCAATTCTTTCGTAGAGTTTTTGTGCATTGGGATTCTTTAAATCAACAAGTAGTCCGACTTTTTTAAAACCACTTTGCTTGGCATGTGCGATCGCGTAGTGCAAAAGTTCTGTTCCGATACCTTTGCCCCGAGCAATGGGAGCAACAGCAATAGAGTCTATATAAAATTCGTTTCCAGCAGTTTCGGCTTCTGGAATCATCGTATTATTGTATTGCTCCATTATATGATTCAAAATAGGTTGTCTCAATTCAACAAAGCGATCACCATCGTAGCCTGTCAATGAACCTGTAATATGTCCATTGTCGTCAATTGCGACAAAAGTGTTTTCATAACTATAGAGATTACCTTTTTGCTTGAAGAGCTGTGTTAGAAAATGTATTGCCTCTTTTCTATCTTCTTTTTGGATAAAGCGGAAGATAATATCGCCCATAGCCTGGAGCATAATTTCAGGTACGATTTGTGAATCACTTGCTTGTGCTTTTCTAATTTTAGTGTGTATAGCCATGATTTGAAGAATAAAAAACGAAGTTAAGAAACTTGATCGATTTTCATTTAAGCACTTTTGATTGGATTTTTTTCGTTGCAATCATGCGCTAGCGAATAGTACCTAGCCAGTATAGAGTATATAGGACGGATATTTGCTTAGTGCGCTCGAATATGGATCTGCTTATATTTGTAATACATTTCTTATTATTTTTGAACTGTGCTGTTATCGGTTGAAGAACTGTCGACAGCTCTTTTTCGGATTAAAAACAAATTATAATGATTTTAAGAGCTACAGTTTCTGCTTTTCTCGTTGCTGTCTTCAGCCTCGTTACAACCTTAATCGTGCATAATGCAGATTTAAATATGGTTTATGCTGCATTTTGCTGTTCCCCCTATTTTATTGTCATTACATTGGTTTATTTTCACTTTAATAAGTTACGCAAGAAATTTAATGTTTTAGAGGAACCAAAATTTGTTTTTGAACTTGGCTACGGTTTTCTTTTTTATTGCTTATTTTCTTTATTGCTCCCCGTATTGCTTTTTTTATCTACGTTGGATGACGAACATGAACATCAACTTTATGCCGACCTTGGCGGTGTGATTAGGGAAATGTTCCCCCTGATTGTGACACTTAGTATTTTCCTGACATTCTTTAGCAGCGTGATTATAACCTGGGCGTTAAAATCCTGGAAATATCTAGTTCCCACATTGTTGGGATTTCTTGTTTTAATCCCTATTATATTTGCATTTTCAACCACGATACGTGAGATGAGCGACCTAAGGGAAGAACGTCTAACGCAAGCCGATAATATAAAAGAAGGACGTTACAAGTGGTATTGCGCGATGAGCAATCCTTCGGCTTATCCCGTTCAGCTGTACAAAGGCCGTTTTGTCTTTCCAAAAGATAATGATTATGAATTTACGTTCAGTGAGGGCAACCTAGTGAACTATCATGCGGTGTGGGGACAAGCTGGTGGTGGGTCGTATGAGCAGGTGATGTCTTTGCCTAAAGCATTGGATATTACTTGGTATTCATTTGTAGAAGACACTTTTTACCGCATGAACGGTCCAGTAGATTACAACAAACTTCGGTCGTTGTTCGGGATATCATATGCCGAAAAAGGGGCGACTAACACTATTGATGAACATTATAATAAGATTATTTTGGGGTTTGCTCCCGGTGGTGTACTTGTTATATGGGCTGCCGGAACAGGGCGTCGTCAAATTGAAATAGGTCGTTATCAAGCGGAAAAAGTCACGATCAATGAGGGGGATCAATCTAAACCTCATGAAGAATACGGTAATATCTTTAACCAAGAATGGCGTGAACATGTACTGTCCGATACATCGATTATTCCCTCACATATTCAGCGAGCTATCGCAGATAAACCGATTCCATACGGTTACTGGGATAAATTACGGGTACGTTATCCTGTCCAGCCTAAGTTTGTATTGTCATCTGACATAAAAACATTCGATGCAGACTTCGAATTTTATAATGCTGAGCGTGTTGTTTTTGATGAAAGTCTTCGGTATATGGATATGGAGTCTCGAGGGATTCCTAAAGATATTTATGTCAAATGGTATGATCAGCATAATAACCGATGTGCAGCCCGGTTTATTTTTGATGAAGATGAAACTTTTCAAAACTTTGCCTCATTTTATGGCGATAAAAAAGACGTGGGGGCTGAGTTGGAAATTAGTATTGATACAAAGACTAAAATAGCGAAAGCAACTTTAAAAAATGCCAGGGAACACAAGATTCTTATGGAGACTCAAGTGATTGCGTATGGCGAGCATTTCTAAACACGGAGGCGCAAACACTATGATAGTTGCTTTTGCATATTATAATTTGGAATTTCGACTTCATTCCGTATTTGTATTTGTTCGGTGGTCACTTTAAATCCATTGGTCTCAAAAAAAGGTTTCGCGGTTTTACTAACATCAGCTGTTATAAAAGTACTTTTTTGTCTTTTTGCTTCATTTTCTAATGTGTTATAAAGCTTTTGTGCAATCCCTTGTCGTTGAAAATCGCGGTGGACATACATGACATCGACATAGTTCCCTTGATCTAGGGAAGCAAAACCCACAATTTTACCATTTAGGATAGCTATTATAAAATATTGGTTTTCGATTAAGCGGTGCCAACGTTGCTGATCACCGGAAGACGATTTCCAGGCAGCAATTTGTTCGCTGTTATAATCATAGCTACAAATTGTGTCGATTGTTTCAGAAAATAATACTGATATTTCTTCAATCTCCTGCAAAACTCCTTTCCGGACGATTAATTTTACTGGATCTGCTTGTGTTTTATTCATGTTTTTCGAAAAGTTTCAAATAGTTGAGCAATAACGATTTATAGATATGATTTCTCAAGAAGAGTATGGAATTTTAATAAAAACATATAATTCTGTTAAAGTTATAAATATTATATTTATAACCACAAGTTGAAGCGTCTATTTGCTATCAACAAATCAGTATTAATCAGTTTAATGGAAACGTTGGGTTATTTGGTTTCAAGAGATCGTGAAATTAATGTGACAGGGATTCCAATAGCTGTGTGAATTACTGAAATTGACCTTTTTGAGCATGAAAACCATTTTATTTTGCCTGTTTGTATTCGTTACAATGCTATTGCCGTTCCATATCAGTCGCGCGTACGGACAATCTGTTGAGAAGATATCCACTATTAAGAATCCCCTTGCCCAACTTGAAGCAGCCCTTCAATTGCCAGTTAAATTTGAAGGAGATACCCTTAAATTGAAAAATGCTTTGGCACCACTTTTGGAAATGGCAGACAAAAAAAGAAGTGTTGCGCTAAAGTGGGCTTATTATATGCGTATGGCCGATGGTTTATCTATAGCCTATGATCGCAAAAACGCTGCATCTGAGCGGTATTACCGATTGGCTGAACAGTTGCTTCGTGTACATCCAGACACTGAATTAGAAATGCTGGGCTGTGCGCGTGAAGGATACTATAATTTTATCTATAGACGGGTAAAAGAAGCGTTTCCATTCTTTTTACGGGCGAATGATTTAAAATTTAAAGTTAATATCAAAAAAATTCCTTTGGTGGTGAAGCATTACCAATTTATGGCGAGCTTCTATAGTTATATAGGAGATCAGGCAAATGCTGTTGTCTATTTAGAAGAAGCTTTACCGTTTTCAAAATCCGCTTCAAGGGAACGTGTTGATCTGATCAATTCTATTGCTGTATATCTCGACAAGGACTCACTCAATCACCAAGCTTTTACATATTTAAACCGAGCAATGAAAGAGGCTGAATTAGCGAAGGATTCAGTTTGGATTAGTATCATTTCGGGCAATCTGGCGGATCATGCCTGGCGGAACGGTAATCATGAACACGCTATCGCTTTGGTGAAGAAAAATATTGACCTCTCAATGCGATATAACGAACGTAAAGATGCCATGCGTGCAAACCTCAATTTAGCAAATTGGTATATTGAGCTGAAAGAGTGGAAACTGGCCGAGCAATACGTGATAGCTTGTGAAAGTCTGATGGAAGACAAACCTTATTTTTTAAAATATAAAGTGGAGTTAGCAAAATCCAAGTCAGGAATCATGCGGGGATTGGGACGTAGCGGGGAGGAGTTAAAGCAATTGCATTTGTATCTGACGTTGAAAGATTCTTTGGAAAAGAGAGTAAATGATAAGGAGATTCAGCGAATGCTTTGGCAAAGGGAATCTGAAAAATACAATAGAACTATCCAAGCTACCGAGGAAAGGCGCATTCGGACAAAACGAATGTATCAGTTCATCGGTATTGTTCTAATCTTGATTTTTGCTATAGTCGTATTATTAGTCAACAAATCAAAAATTAAAATCAAGATGCGCAATACATTATTAGAGAGAGATCAACTTGCACTTGCTTACGAAAAGCAATTGCTGGACCAGGAAATGTTGATGCTAAGAAACTCACTTAATGAATCTACTGATACGATCCGTCAGAACGATGTTACTATTCAGCAGCTTAGGGAAGAACTTGTGAAAATCTCCGAAGCTGACCCCGCCTATATGACCCAGGTTACAGATAATTTGAATGCACTTTTGCAGTATCACATTATGACTGATGAGCGCTGGCAAAAGTTCAAACAGGTTTTTAATAAAGTTTATCCAGCTTATCTGACACAAATGAGGGAAACTTACCCAAAAGTCACAGAAAACGACCTCAAGATATTGGCATTGCTCAAATTGGACCTAAGTAATGCCAGTATGAGTGACCTTCTTTGTGTATCGGTCGAAGCAGTGCGTAAAGCAAAACAGCGGCTAAAGAAAAAATTGGAACAAACTCAAGAATAAATCAATTTAAATTCGTAGGGTCTCACGTTTGATTCAGGTTCTGAATGAGATATTTGGAGGGTATTTAAATCTTATGGATTAATCAAGTGGGTACAAGGGCCCACTTGATTAATATTTTTGATTTTGTAGCTGATTGAACGCTATTGAAAATCTATTTTGCGTTTTTTGCAGTGACGTTAAGTTCAATATCTACATTTTGTGCGATCATCCAGTCTTGAGGATTACCTTCTGTACCATAAGTAAGCCCCCAATCTTGTCTTTGGATCGTAAATTTAGAATAGAATGTTACTTCGTCACCATTGAAAGTTATTTTTGCAGGGAACGTTACATTCACCGTTTTATCTTTGATTGTTAAGTTTCCACTAACAGTATTTGTCGCGTCGGCAACAACACTTTTTCCTTGCGTTGCATCGAATGGTCCAACTTTGGTGATTTCAAATTTTGCAGTTGGGTATTTTGCAGTGTCAAAGAAATCAGCGCTTTTTAAATGTGCATCTAGGTCTGAAGATTTTTTGCCACCTGATGTTGTAGGGTCTACTGAGGCTGTATCTGTAAGAATGGAGTTGACATCAATAGTGAAAGTACCACCAGTAACAGCATTGTTTTCAGCGGAAAGTGTACCTTCACTTTTCAAAACACCATATCTAGGGTTTAAACCACCTTTATGGTAACCAGTCCATTTTAATGAGCTTTTATCTGCTTCAACTGTGTAAGTCTGTCCTTTTTGTTCAGTGACTTCTTGTGCGGTTGTTGTTGTTGCTTTGTCACCATTTGTATTTTGACAAGAAGCCAATAACAGGATAAGGGCTAAACCCGAGATCAATTGCTTTTTCATTTTTAATCGTTTTATTTTTATATGTTATTTACACCTTAAATTTTGACAGCATCAACTGTGCCAATTTGCACCTTATTATGTTGCCGATACAAAGGTAGATGATAGATAGTTTATTTTTGGTATCAGTTTCCTTAAAGAAACTACTTTCCAAAAAGATAGTGGACTGTGACTTTATAAATCTGTATTTTTGTAGGTATAAAAATCATCATCGTAAAATCGCAGTTTTCAATTTTACAGATATTAGGATAATCAATGAAGACGGTGCGAGATCGATAAAGAATAATAAAATGAAAAAAGAAGCAACTTTAACATCTTCGGGCGCCTGCAAAACACGTATACTGGCCATTAATGATACCATGGAGATTTTGGCAGGAAAATGGAAATTTCATATTATTGGCACATTGATGCTTGTTGAAAAATTACGTTTTATGGAACTTTTACGTGAGGTAGACGGTATCGGTGCAAAAATGCTGTCTAAAGAACTTCAGGATTTAGAAATGAATCAGTTGATCAAAAGGACAGTGTTGAACACTAAACCTTTAACGGTGGAATACGAACTGACAGCATGTGGTAAGACCCTAGGCCCCATCATCGATGAAATTGCCAAGTGGGGAATTACCTACAGAAGTAAACTCTATACCAAAAATGAGACTGAAGTTGCTATGAATTAGTGAGATTAGTTTCCTGTTTCCTGTACGATTTGTAGAATTACCTGTAAAGAACCTGATACGTTGGACGCAAATTCGGTTGATTATAGATTGAAAAACTATAATAATTGTAAGTTTGTTATAGAATTTACAGTCTAATCTACTAAAAAGAAGACAGGATGCGGTTACAACAATTATTTTATTTATCTCTTGGAATTTTGAGTATAAGCAGCTGCGCAGTTACCAAAAAAGCCCAGCGCCAAGAGATCTCCTTTGATGAGGGTATCAAAAAGATTAACCATGTGGTTGTTATCTATATGGAAAATCATAGTTTTGATAATCTTTATGGCGAATTTAAGGGGGCTAATGGCATAGCAAATGTCAAAAAAGGTGATTTTTTGCAGGTGGATGAGAGTGGGAAAGCTTATCAATATCTACCTGAAATCCCTCGCAATAACTCTTTTCCAACCAATCTCCCCAATCAGTTTTTTAATATAGATCAATATGTTCCTTCCGACAAGGCAACGCCGGATGTTACGCACCGCTTCTACCATAACCAATTGCAGATTAACGGTGGGAAAATGGATAAATTTGCCCTATATAATGATTCCAAAGGATTGGCGATGGGATATTACAATACGGAGAAATTGCCACTCTATCCATTTGCCAAAGATTATACACTATGTGATAACTTCTTTCAGAGTGTATTTGGCGGGTCCTATTTAAATCACATTTATATGATTTCAGCTGCGGTTCCGGTTTGGCCCAATGCGCCCAGTTCGATGGTAGCTAAGCTCGATGCAAATGGTAAGATGATAAAAGATGGTGTCGTTACTCCTGATGGTTATGCCATCAATCATGTGCTTTCCCGAAATAAACCTTACCCTGTCAAATCTGACACATCAAAATTATTGCCATCTCAGACGATGCCTACAATTGGCGATCGCCTGACTGAGAAGAATGTTAGCTGGGCCTGGTATTCAGAAGGATGGGATGATGCTGTTGCCGAACGTAAAAATAACTTTGCATACAATCATGAGCCTTTTTTATATTTTGCCAATTATGAAGAAGGCAAAGAAGGCCGAAAACACATGAAGGACCAAAATGATTTTGTTAAAGCTGCCAAAGAGGGAACGCTTCCTAGTGTATCTTTTGTTAAACCAGGAGGGGGCAATGATGAGCATCCCGGAAGTTCGGCTGTTTATTCCTCAGAGCAACTTGCCGTTAATCTGATCAACGCTGTGTTGGAAGGACCTAATGCAAAAGATGCCTTAGTGATTTTAACGTACGATGAATTTGGAGGTTTTTTTGATCATGTTAACCCGCCGATCATAGATCGCTGGGGACCTGGAAGCCGAATTCCGGCAATTGTTATTGGACCATTTGCCAAGCGTGGCGTGGTCGACCATACCCAATATGAGACCGTCAGTATACTTTCATTGATAGAGCAACGTTGGGGAATAGAACCCCTGGCTGATAGAGATAGAAAAGCAAATCCTTTTAGAAATGCGCTCGTTTTCAAGTAGGCTATCTTTTGATTGATAGGAAACCGGGATATGTGTAAGAAGATTGTCGTTATAGTCCTTATGTTGACGATTGTACTTATCGTAGGATTTACGACAGGACAATCAGCTTATACAAAAGAAAGAGGCGCCTCTGCTCGTGAGCATCTGATTCAGAAAGAAGTTCTGGATCAGATGCTGTCTTTTAAGGCCTATATTAAAGATACGCTTGCTGTTGAGGTTCACAAAGAAGAAATAGATGCTTTGGAGTTGCGAAAGGCATTTTTGAAAACCAGAATGCTTTTTAAAAGATTTGAATGGGCTTCGGAATATTTTACTGCTGATCTATCCAAAAGGTTGAACGGGCCACCTGTAGAGGAAGTGGAAAATGCGGATTTATTGGATCCGTCTTTAGCCAGAGGGGTGGATCCGGTAGGATTGCAGGTGATCGAAGAGTTGATTTATCCCACATTCGATGCCAGCAATAGACAAAAGCTAATTCGTGAAATTGAGCATTTAACCACAAATACGGATTATTTGATTTCCTATTTTAAAGATCATCAATTGGAGGATTGGCGCATTCTGGATGCTTCTAAACTTGAAGTATTTCGGATTATATCTTTGGGAATTACTGGATTTGATAATCCGCTCTTTCAAAATAGCATGATGGAGGCGTCGGTTGCCCTAGAAAGCTTGCAAAGTATACTTCTTCATTATGGTACACGTAAAGAAAGTCTATTTTTAACACTGACCAAGGCGATTAATTATCTTCACGGGAATACTGATTTTAATTCTTTTGACAGAGCATTATTTATTACACGATTTGCGAATGAAATCAGTACAGAAATAGCGGCTTTAGAACGAAATCAAACTGGGCCTAAAATTAAGTATAATAGAATGCTTAAGCAGGGGGTAAATACGATGTTCGATCTGGATGCATTTAATGCGGATGCGTTTTCTCCCGGGCCGAAATTTCATTTATCAGATGAAAAGATTGTATTAGGCGAAAAATTATTTTATGATGTGGCTTTGTCGGGTACCCATACCCGAAGTTGCGCTTCCTGCCACAATCCCAACCTTGCTTTTACTGATGGAATGATGCTGCAAGAAGATATTCATGCCTCAGGACGGTTATTGAAACGGAATACTCCTACTTTATTGAACGCGGCTTTACAATCCAATTATTTCTATGATATGCGGTCATTGACACTGGAAGACCAGATACAAGATGTTATTGGAAATAAGCAGGAGATGGATGGCTCAATGACAAATATTGTGCAATATGTTTCATCAGATAAAATTTATCAATCGTTGTTTAATAAGGCTTTTGATACAGAAAGAAAACCGGCCTCTGCTGATCAAATAGCCAATGCACTAGCTTCTTATATCCGTAGTCTAACTAAAATCAATAGTCGATTTGATGTATATATGCGTGGAGATCGAACTGCATTATCTACTTCTGAGGTGGATGGCTTTAATTTATTTATGGGTAAGGGAAGGTGTGCAACCTGTCATTTTCTTCCCTTATTCAATGGTGTTACGCCACCCAAATTTATGCAGAGTGAGGTGGAGGTTTTGGGCGTGCCTAGTTCTCAAAAAGATTCCGTTCTTGATGCTGATTTAGGATATTATGCTATTATTGGTGTTGATTCATATAAATATGCTTTTAAGATTCCTTCCGTCCGAAATGTGAAAAACACAGCACCTTATATGCATAATGGGATTTATCAGAGCTTGGATGAAGTCATGGAATTTTACAATAATGGCGGCGGGGCGGGATTGGGTATCAAATTACCCAATCAGACATTGTCAGATGAAAAGTTGCATCTGACCGAAAAGGAGAAGAAAGACATTATTGCATTTATGGAAAGTCTCGAAAGCCAATAAAGTGGTTATATTCGCTGTAATTTGGCCGGATGCGCCAGTAAAGTATCAAAACAGAAATTTCACTGGTAGCTCTCCGTCGATGGTACTGAAATATAAGAATAGAACTACAGTAGTTCAGCTATTCTATTTTCTAAATCTTCTAGATCAAAAGGTTTGGCAAGATAGCTGTCTGCTCCAGCTTGCTGGGCTAGCGTTTCGATATCGGTATTAGCGGATAGATAGATGACAGGAATATTACGATATAAGGGATGATTTTTGAGCAGGCGTGTGGCTTCTACACCGCCTATTTTGGGTATCCAATTGTCCATCAAAATTAAATCAGGACGTACCTCTTCTACTTTTTCAATAATATCATGTGAAGTTTCAGAGACGGCCATGTTATAGCCATTTGTTTCGAGGATTATTGTACATATTTCAAGGACATGTTTATCATCGTCCAACATAAGTATTGTTTTATTTGACATGTTGCAGCTTTAAAAAAGGTGGAGCTAAATTAAATAAAAAGCCATCGAGACAATATGGTTAAAATACCGATTCTAACAAGTATAAACCCCTATTTTGGATGTAGAAAACTGAAAATGATAGCAAATGTGTGAAGTATTCTAATTTGAACTTTCAAAATTAGTATTATCTTTATTTTTTAATCAATACCCAATTTTGTCCTGAATTATAATGAAAAAATACAACTTTATTCCCAACTGGTATCTCCTATTGCTTCTATCATTAATCATGGCAGGAAATTGCCTGTTTGCTTTTGGGAAATCGAAGCAAGCGTATTTTCAATTGAAAGTATACCATTATGAAAGCGATGAGCAGGAGAAAATCATCGATCAGTATCTTGAGCTGGCTTACCTACCTGCATTGCATAAATTGGGATTTAAAGATGTCGGGGTATTTAAACCCTTAGAAAATGCAGCTGGCCAAGATCGATTGGTTTATGTGTTCATCAGTGCTTCTGATCTCAATTTACTTGTTAATTTGGATCAGCGGCTGGCCAACGATCAAGAATACCTATTGGCTGGTAAGGTCTATATGGAGGCAAGTTATAGTAAGCCTCCTTTCAAGAGATTGGAGACAATATGGATGAAAGCATTTGAAGGAATGCCCAAATCAGCGCTTCCTAAATTATCCGCTGAAAAAAGTAAACGCATTTATGAATTACGAAGTTATGAGGCCGCAACGGAGCAACTGTCCGCAAATAAGATAGCGATGTTTAACAATGGAGAGATTGATATTTTCAAAAAACTGAATTTTAATGCTGTTTTTTATGGACAGGTGATTGCCGGTAGCACAATGCCTAACTTGATGTATCTAACGACCTTCGAAAGTATGGAAGATCGGAATATACATTGGAAAGATTTTGGACCTTTATACAAACCAATGCAAGACTTACCGCAATATCAAAATAATGTATCAAAGAATGTTACGCTGTTATTACACCCTACAGCATATTCTGATATTTAATGGTCTAGTTGGGTTTATCTTCTTCTAACAAACAAATTAAATTTTTTGCACCAGTCAAAGAAGCTAGCTAGGGTTTTTCTGTCCAATTTTTCAAAATTGTAAATCTTATGGGGATAGGGGAGGGCATTAGTATAAATACCAGTATCTGCTAATATTAGCATTGGATTGGTATTGTCAATTTTGTCGAAATATTTGCTTAGGATCGTATAATGAGTGTTAAATAGTGATTCGACAGTTTCACTGTTAGAGACAAACGATATGGTATAATCGTAGTCATCATGTTGCATTTTTTCACAGTCGCATATCATATTTTTACCTAAAGCGACTTCATTTCCACTGTCCCAAAGAAAATTTGCAACTTCAAAAAATAAATCGTTTTTGATATGCCCTACGGGCTCAGCGATAAAATATCTCATTTGTGTTCTCTTTTACTTGTGGTTTTCTGATCGATATTTAATGGATTACAAGGTCCCGCCTTTCGGATTTCGGTAATCAATTAAAGATGGTGATCAACTGGTCATCAACAATATGCAGGACCAATATTTCTAACACAAAGAAAGATGAATTTGCTGTAGTTTAAAAGAGATAAAAAGTGGTAAGTATTGGATTATTCAAGGTTTTTGTTTCGAAAGGTAAGCGCTGTCATACCGGTTGCCTTTGAAAATAAACGTGAAAAATAAGGATAATCATCGTAACCTAGTTCCACTGCAATTTCTTTTACAGATTTGGTAGAATGATAGAGCAGACGTTTTGCTTCTAGTACGACACGTTGCTGAATGTGGTAAGTAACGGGCTTTCCGGTTGTTTTTTTGAGACATTCATTGAGATAAGCCGGTGATATTTTCATCTTCTCTGCATATATCTTTGGTTGTTTAATATCGATAAAATCTTTATCTAAAAGAGATCTGAACTGTTTGCTGATAAGTTCAAATCTAGACTGAGCATCACTTTTAGTTGATTGTATTAAATACTGCGAGATAATAAGAGCCGCAATGGTATTGCAGCTATCTTTCATTAATGCCGCATAAAGTTTTTCGTGTCTTCTTTCATTGATTATCAGACAGGTGTCTACTGTTTGGGATAGGACGGCCAATGTATCCTGATCAATTTCGATGGGAGCAATCGTGGTAATGTCCTTTAGTGCATTTATATAGTCCGAGTTGAGATTTTCTACACTGATCATTAAGACACTAAAGGCGCTGTAATCCATAACTATTCCCCGATGCACTTGATAAGGCTGTATGACCATTACTGAGGATGAACCCAATTGATACCGTTGAAAATCTATCTCAAATATTCCATTTCCCTCTTCAAGAATGAAAAACAAATAGAAATCATCACGATGTGCCTGACTTATCTTGGCTAATTCTAAATTTCTAACAGCGTTCCTTTTTATAGCCATTCCAAGGTTAAACTCATTGGGAAATGAATTTAAAGGGATCGTGTTATTTTTTTTTAAGGCTGATGAATGCACCCTCAAATTTAAACATTTGTCAAGATACTAATGATGTTTTTTCTATACTCGGGGTCTTTTTCTCGAAGTTCGAGGATATTGTGTTTTAAATCTATATTGACATACCATTCTGCATAATGATGTTTTTCATTTGCATCGTCAAAGAAAACTTTAGCTTTAATATATTCCTCATCAAAATATTCGGGTTGTCCACTGACAATAAATGCCGTCGAACCAATAGTATCATGCATTTTAGAGGATGCACCTTCGATTTTAAAGAGACTATTTAAGGCTTTAGTAAAATTGTCACTTAACTTTCCAATCGAATAGAAGTTAATTCCTTCGCGATAAAATCTTTGTTTATCGACCTCAGTATTGACAATACCCAATTTCATGTCGGGACGAAAGGCGATTGCCAATCCGACCGTCTCTCTACCCCAAAGCCCTTTAGCTTGGACAATATGATGTTCGTCATCATCTTTCCAATATTTGGTGACTGTCAGTTGTAAATCTACAAAATCGTCGTCCTCACTAACGTCAATCTGTCTCAAATTGCTTTGTCCTTTCAAGAAATTCAAAAAGCGCATAATCATCCTGTTAATTTGGTGTTAAGTTCCATGGCATAGTGATGATACCAGAAGATATGCGACAAGTATCATTTACGCTGGAAGCTTTTGGCTATTAAACTAAATATACTAATTTTTTATTTTAAAAAAATAGACTTTGGTAGGCTGAATTGCGTAATAAAAGAATTATTTACAAAGGAAGTTTCTTCGCCTTTTTTTCGGATAAAATCTCTTTGGAGATACGCTCATTGATATTGATTTTTGCATGAATAAAGGTGAAGATGACTGTACCATATTCTCTTGCATAATGATTTGTGATGGAGTCGGCCAGCATTGATTTGCGGAAGAAGGGGCTTGTTACTGCAAGTTCTCTTTCTCGTTCCCAGCGGTCTTTAATTCGAATCACATTGCTGTATGCTTTATCCAAATCAAACCAATTGATGTAGTCTGCGTTGAATGAAACAGCCCTTATTCCACGTTTAGAATAATAGTTGATCGCGCCGGCCTGACCATAATTGTCGCAAAGTACAAGGGTATTTTCCGATTTGGGCATTTGGTCATACACACTATCGACTTTTTGGGCAAGTTCTTTCCATCCCAGCATATCTGCAAAATCCTGTGGAAGTGGATGCTCTTTGCCATCTTCCCATGTTAACATTCCATATTTCCTATATTTATCAGGATGGTTCACAAAATAGGCGGGATTTCTATTGGGGAATGCAATATTGTAGATCGGAAGAAATAGGATAGCCGTTAAAGCGATCAAAATAGGTTTTAAAATTTGACCGGTTTTATTGTCCAAAAGTGATGAAATATAGACTGCGCCAAAAGCAAAATATATCGGGTAGAGACCTATTGCATAGTAGTCTTTTGCTCTCAGTAGTAGGAAAATTCCAAGGGTGATAAAGAAAGAATAGAAGAATAGGCGGTATGTTTTAAATGCAGGGTATTTCAGGAGTGCATACAGACCTAAAATGACTACAGGAAAGGTCCCGAAGAAAAATAGAAACTGAGATCTCATAAAGCTCCACCTATTGACATGTACAAGCTGCGTATCTTGAAGTTCTTTGAAATGAACAAATACAGGGAAGTTATTGCGGTACTGCCATATTAAATTTGGAAGGATAATCAGTATGGCGATAAGTATTCCATAATATAGTTTTTTTTCGGCAAAGATTTTTCGTTCCGGAACCAAGACGACTGCCGGAATCAGGCCTAAAACCAGAAATGCAATGTTATATTTATTCAAAAATCCAAATGCAAATACAATGGCGATGTAGAATAGCCATTTAGATTGTCTGCTGATTAAATATTCGATAATAAGATAATATAGGGAAGTCCAGCAGAGGACATCAAAGGAATTGGGCTGATATAGACCATTCAAACGAAATAAGACAGAAAACATGATGCAACAGCACCCCAACACTCGGGCAAAAAGATTACCTTTTAGAGCTTCTATTGTTTTCCAGACAACAAGAATCGTGAGGGCTCCAAAAAGTGCCGGAAAAAACTTGATCCAAAAAACAGAATTACCCAATAATTTGATCAGATACGAGATCCAAGATGTTAGTGGCGGAACAGAAAGGAATCCCCAGGCAAGATGGTTCGCTTGATCTAAATGTAAAAATTCATCGCGCTGCAATTCATAGGTCGGACTGATCAACTGGTATTGAATGATGAATTTGAAAAGGATTAAACTGATGAGAATAATTCGGTTTCTAAGTGCCATCTTGATCTTTGTTTAGGGAAGTCATCTACAATTTACGATAAAAATACAATGAAAATCGGGTTATTTTTTTGTTTTATTTCCTATTCAAAACTATAAGGTAATAAAGGTGTTTGCCTCTTTATTTTTTTGAAACTCACTTGGAGTTACACCAAACGCTGCTTTAAAGCAGGTAGCGAAATAACGTGGATCTGAAAAACCAGTCTCAAAAGCCACTTCACTCACTGAGATGGACCGATCTTTTTCCATAATTTGACAAGCATGTTTTAGGCGTATGTTTTTAATAAATTCGCTGGGAGATACATTCAATAAAACTTTTGTCTTTCGATACAGTGTTGACTTGGACAAGCCTAGTATATCTCCAAGTTTGACTACATCAAATTGATCGTCCGAAAGATGTTGCTGGATAACCTGAATCATCTTGTGCACAAACTTTTCATCCAATGGCGTGTGATCAAGTGTTGCTATATTAATCTGTGTATTATTTTGGAAAACGAGTTGACGGCAGCGTTTGTTGATGATGAAGCTTTGGATTTTGGCTTCTAGGACTTTAATCTCAAAGGGCTTGCTAATATAACCATCGGCCCCTGCTTGATAGCATTCAATACGATCTTCAATGCTATTTTTGGCCGTTAAGAGCAAAATGGGAATATGGTTGAGCTCTGCGTTTGATTTTATGGTTCTACAAAAATTGAGACCATCGAGTTCGGGCATCATAATATCACTTACAATAATATCAATTTCTGTATTTTCGAGCACTTCCAATCCCTGAAGACCGTTGTTTGCGATATGGACCTGATAATTGTGGGCTAAAATTCTAGCCATGGTTGCACGAAGCTCTTCATTATCTTCCACTAAAAGTAGGTTAAGTCTGGGCTGTAATATATTTTTTGATAGAGGCTCATCGACGGTATTAGACTCAATAATGGTCGCTTTAATTTCTTCGGCAAAAGGTTGTTCCATCACGTCTATTCCTTTCTTACAGTAGTATTGTTTATCTACTGGAATGGTGATCTGAAACATACTTCCGATACTTCTTTGACTCTCCACATGGATTACACCATAATGAGCCTCTATCAGTTGTTTCGTTACCGAAAGTCCAATACCATTACTTTCAAGATTGTTTGTAGAATTATTGGTATAGAAGGCGGTAAAAATTTTATCGACGTCTTCGGGGTATATTCCTACGCCATTATCACGGACATAAATGAAGAGCCTATTGGAATTTATTCCTTCTTCTACATGATAAGAAAGTGTAACCTTTCCACCTTGCTCGGTATATTTAAATGCATTTGATAGGAGATTGAAAAGAATTTTGTCGATTTTGTCGATGTCATAGAAGAGGATTTCGGGACATTCTCCATGTTGAATTTCAAAATCGATGTTTTTCTTTTTGGCAATTGGACTAAAATGCATGGCTCCCAATTGAGTAACAAAAGAGGGGAAATTGGATGCACTGATTTGTAGCTTCATGCCGTTGTTTTCCATTCTTCTGAAATCCAAGATTTGTTGGAGCAACCGTTTTAGACGGCTTAGATTAAGGCGCATTTTATTAAATTGCTCCAAATTATTTTTCGTAGTCATCTGAACATCATCCACTAAACAGGATATAATAGTTAGCGGCGTGAGCAAATCGTGTGAAATATTGGTAAAATAACTGAGTTTGGACTGCGTTAGCTCCTTAGTCTTTTCTTTTTCAATTTGGGCAATTTTTAGATCACCGCTCAATTTTAAACGCTTAAAAGAATAATTTATAAAAAAGAAGACAATCCCACCGAAAATACATGCGTATAAAAAGTAAGCTAAATTGCTTTCGTAGAATGAAGGTTTCTTTATTATTTCAATTTGAGTAAAAGTTGTACTCCACTTATTGTACGAGTCCGTCGATTTGACTAAAAATCTATAACTCCCTTTGCTTAAATTGTTATATGTCGCAAAGATACGATCTCGAGGGGCGTAGATCCATTCTTTGTCAACACCTTCTAATTTATAAGCATAACGGATTTTTCCTTCCTGCGTAAAAGGCAGGGTTGAGAAGGATATTTCAATATTTTGATCTTGGGGATTCAGCGTCAATTTAGGGGGGACATCACTGAATATTCCCTGTTTTGATTCTAGGATAATGGACTTATTATTAATTTTTATGTCCGAAATAAGAACTTTTTCTTTGAAATTAGGTAAAATGCTATGGTCATTGAGCTGTACTATGCCGTTGTAACCACCAAAATAAATGGTATTGGAGGTTTTATCCACGGCAAAGGCCCGCTTTGAAAACATGTTAACCTGAAGGCTGTCGGAAGCAGAAAATTCACTGATGTTTTTGTTGGAGTTGCTAATCTTGTATAAATTACGCGTAGTAGATAACCAAGTATAACGATCAAGACAGATAACATCGAGAAGCTGGTTTTTCTCAAATAATGTATTATTTGCGATTTCTGATACTTTTTGGTTAGCGAGCTGATAGTTCAACAGTCTATTATCTTTCGTGCCAATCCATAAATTGCCATTATGATCAACGTCCATTGTTTCAATCTGGTCACTTTTTAAGCCCGGAGTCTCTTTACCAATATGAGCGAGTATGGACTGGAAATTATGGGTATCGATACAATAGATTCCATTTTCTTTGGTTGCAATCCAAATATGGTTTTGATTGCCCTGTGCAATAGCTACTGGTTGATCCTTTATTTGGGGAATAATTGTGATGTTTTCCGATTCCGACTTTTTCAGGAGCAGACCCTGTGTTGTTGCGATCCAAAGTCTTTTTTCTTTATCTGTAAAGAAAAAAGAGGGTATTCCCCGATGGTCGGTATGTTGGGTTAAATCTATCTTCCGTAAGAATTTGATATTATTGTTTGTCTTTTGAAAGACATTAATTGACGGTTCATACGCTGAACCTACCCAAAGTTCTTGTCTAAAATCTGTGGCGCAAGTAACCGCACGTATAGAAATCAAGTCCCTAAAATTGGAATTACTATATGTATTTAACTGATTTGTTTTTGTGGAGAGACTACCAAATCCAAACCTTTCGAGATTAAACCATAAGATGCCATTAGGATCTCGATAAAGCATATTTAGGTTTGGAGCGATACTGTACAATGTTTTGATTTTTTTGAAACTATAGTTTTTAACAATTGGTTTATCAAAAGTAAACATGGATACTCCTTTCCCTCCGACGGCTAGCCATAAGGTGCCGTTTTTATCTTGATAAATATCGTTGAAGATATTCGTCGTATTATTGAAGTGGTTAGAAAGGTCGATTTCTTGCAATTGACCATTTTTGTACTGAAGTGTTGATATGCCTGAGAAAGAGAGAATCCAAATATAATGACGGCTCTGATCCTGAATGATATTGTAAAAAAGATCTTCTTTACCTACATGACGGCGTTTGTTTTTGATCTCAATTTCCGTATATGGATTGTTTGGTTCTTTTGGATTGAACAAATATATTCCATCACCCCAAGTACATATCCACAATTGTCCGTGATCATCTTCCATAAGTTTGAAGGGACTGTTGCGCTGGCCCAGTCTAGGGTAAGCGTGTAGTGTTTTGTTCTCAGGACTGAGTTTGAATAAGCCGGCCCCCCAGACACCGATCCAAATCTGCGCTTGTCTATCTTGAAATATTGTATTAATCGTTTTGCCTCGCATGGTACTGTTCAGGATAGATGAACTTTGGGCTTCTGTCAGAGGTTGTAAATCACTGTTGTAAATAAAAATACCATTATCTGTGCCGATCCAAAGCCGTTTTGAATGGTCAACCATCAATGCATTGACGCGGACGGTTGTTACACGTGGATCGTTGAGGGGGAATACTTTATAGTTACGTTTATCTAATACGTAGACACCTTTCTCACCGCCCAAAATCAGTTTATTTTCTAGTTCTATAAGCGTCCTGATCGCTTGCTGGGAGGTCACTTTTCCGGTAGCATCCTTTAGTTTAAAATTCAGGATATTATAGGCATCATAGCGGCTTAATCCCTGTGTGGATGCAAACCAGATATAGCCTTCTTGATCCTGAATAGTCTGATTGATCGTTAGAGATGGAAGCTCATAATTTTTTGTCACAGGGTTGAGTCCCATTTGTTGGCTAAAGACAAAAGTTACTAGGGATAGAGATAGATATAAAAATGTAATAATCTGCTTAATACTTGCATTCATCTTAATAATTTTTAATTCCACCTGTCCAATCCAGTTTAGGTAAATTTCTTATCCCAGTAACAGGTTCTGTGCTCCATCTCAGGAGGTGACCCTGCTGCGGTGTAATTGTGCTTCAATAATATCCGTATCGTATCGCGAAAAAAAAGAGACCAACTGAATATTTTTAGGTTTATATCGATTAAAGATACAAATGTTTTTTTAAATAAGTGTATATTGTACGCTTATTTAAAATAGGGTTCTTAAACACGATAAATGGGCCTTTTAGACCTAAATTGATCCCATTTTGGGTCATGATTAGTCTTTATTCAAACATCTTCTACATCGATTTGAAGTAGTTTTGTTTATCCCGGTTTGGGAATCAAAAATTATAAATCTTAAGACATGCGTATCAATTTTATTTTATGCCTATTGTTTATCGGACATTTCTCTTTTGGTCAGATACCGAAAAAAGAAGTTGTCCTTTCTCAGCTTAAAAGTGCAAACCGGTATTGGCAATCGAATCACAAGCCAGAGGTTTGGGCATTTTGGGATCAGGCGGCCTACCATACTGGAAATATGGAATTCTATAAGATCTCCGGGTCAAAAAGCGACCTGAAATATTCTGAAGATTGGGCAAGGTTCAACGGCTGGAAGGGCGCTAAATCAACTGACAGACAAAATTGGAAGTATAGCTATGGTGAAACGGATGATTATGTTCTTTTTGGTGATTGGCAGATTTGTTTCCAGACCTATATTGATCTTTATAATCTATCGCCAAGTCCAGAAAAGATAGCCCGTGCCAAAGAAGTTATGGACTATCAGATCCATTCACCCCATACTGATTATTGGTGGTGGGCTGATGGCCTTTATATGGTCATGCCTGTCATGACCAAAATGTACAAATTGACCCAAGATTCTCTTTATCTAGATAGGATGTATACCTATTTATCTTACGCGGATAGTATTATGTTCGATAAGACGGATAAATTATACTATCGTGATGCAAAATATGTTTATCCGAAACACAAAAGCCTTCATGGCAAAAAGGATTTTTGGGCGCGAGGTGATGGCTGGGTGTTCGCAGCCTTGGCGAAAGTTCTTCAAGATCTGCCCAAGCAGGATAAACATTACGATTATTATCATCAAAGATTCAAAGAAATGGCGGTTGCGATCATAAGCTGCCAGCAGGACGAAGGGTTCTGGACACGGAGCATGTTGGATCCGGATCATGCACCCGGAAGGGAAACTAGCGGGACCGCATTCTTTACTTATGGTTTACTTTGGGGAATCAACGAAAATATACTCATTGATCCGAAGTTTTCCCAGGCAGCGCTTAAAGGCTGGCATTACTTGAGTGAAGTTTCGCTACAAGATGACGGAAGAATCGGATATGTACAACCTATCGGTGAGAAAGCTATCCCCGGACAGGTAGTTGATGCCAATTCTACCGCTCCATTTGGTGTAGGCGCATTCTTATTGGCGGGTACAGAAATGTATCGTTATCTGGATAAAAAATAAAATAGACTATGAAAATTAAGATGCGAATTATACTTTTTTTCCTGTTGCTGTTGGCGGTTCAATTTGTCCGCGGGCAAATTGTAAAGCAGAAATCTACGGATAATAAGGAGACAGGAAGGACTTTTTGGCTTCAGGAAATGGACCGTATGTTGCGTCCGGTTTTGCGGAGTTTGGCGCATGATAGCCTGCGATTAAACATGCCTCAGATGACATCAAATCGTGTGGATAACAGGGAGCATCGTATAAAGGTACAATATGTTGAGGTATTGGGACGAGCATTGTCAGGTATAGCCCCTTGGCTTTCACTGAATGGTGGTTCTGTGGCTGAAAGAAAACTACGTGATCAATATAGAACTTGGACGATTCAAGCACTTAAAAATGCATTGGATAGTAATGCACGGGATTTTATGCGTTTTGATCTCGGGGGGCAACAGCTTGTGGATGCCTCCTTTATTGCTTTAGGCTTTATACGAAGTCCATGGCTGTGGGATCACCTTGATCAGCAAACCAGAAAGAATTTGATTGCATCGATAAAGATTACGCGGCAATTTCGTCCAGCATATTCAAATTGGTTGCTTTTCTCGGCGATGAATGAGGTGTTCTTAGCCAAATATTCGGAGGATTGGGATGTAATGCGTGTCGACTACGCCTTGCAGCAATTGGAGCAATGGTATGTTGGTGATGGTATGTATATGGATGGTCCACAGTATGCTTTCGATTATTATAATAGTTATGTTATTCATCCTTTTTTGGCGGGTATCATGGATTTGATCCAATTGAAAACCCAGAACTACGATAACATGTTTGCGAAAATCAAGCTTCGAAACGAACGTTATGCTATTATTCAAGAGCGGCTGATCAATGCCGACGGTAGTTTTCCTCCAACAGGAAGATCCGTAATTTATCGGGCAGCAGCCTTTCATCATTTGGCAGACATGGCATTTAAGAAGCGGCTTCCAAGAGAACTGACAAACGGGCAGGTGCGTGGTGCTCTGTCTGCTGTATTAAAAAAGACGACAGAGAATCCAAGTACATATGAAAATGGCTGGTTGACATTGGGCATGTACGGCAGTCAACCTGGTCTCGCCGACTCTTATAACAATCAAGGAAGTCCTTACCTCTGTTCGGTGATTTTTTTGCCTTTAGGGCTGCCAGATGATGATCCTTTCTGGACAAGTGAAGTTACCGACTGGAGTGCCAAACGTATCTGGTCAGGACAGGATTGGAACTCCGACCATAGCAAGGGCATTCGCTAATACAGCATCGATGAAACGAGGGGCGTGGGCTCAATTTAAAAAATGAATGAAAAGATATCTTAGTCAAATTTTAAGAATAGGGACGCTCTATTGTACATCCCTATTATTTCTCTGTCAGGTGCAGGGACAAAAAATTAAGGAAACAATAGCTGGGAGCGGATGGGCAAAGAATACGGTTAATACGGCTGTATTTCGCAAGAATTCCTTAACAAGCGACCGTAAATATCAGTATATAGCTTATTATGACGACGAGGGATATGTCGTCTTAGGTCGACGTCTGCTATCGGGGAAAGCTTGGCAGCTACGCCGTACCGCTTATACCGGCCATGCCAAAGATGCGCACAATGTTATCAGCATCATGGTGGATAAGGCTGGATATCTTCACGTATGCTGGGATCAGCATAACAGTCGATTGAGGTATGCACGTTCTCTTCATCCAAATAGCCTCGTCCTTGGTTACGAGCAGGTTATGGTAGGTCGAGATGAGACACTAGTGACTTACCCCGAATTTTTAAAACTCCCCAATGGCCAGTTGTTATTTCTATATCGAGACGGGGGATCGGGCAACGGCAATCTCGTGGTGAATAGCTATGATGTGAAACAGCAGCAATGGAAACGTATTCATAGCAACTTGATTGATGGTGAAGGAAAGAGAAATGCGTATTGGCAAAGTTATGTCGATCATCAGGGAACGATACATCTATCCTGGGTCTGGCGTGAAAGCCCGGATGTGGCAAGCAATCATGATATGGCTTATGCCTGCTCAAAAGATGGCGGATTAACCTGGGAGCGCAGTAATGGAACGAGATATAATCTACCTATAAATGCCTCTACCGTAGAATATGCAGCTCGTATCCCACAGCAGCACGAACTGATTAATCAGACATCAATTGCTGCTGACGACAAGGGAAATCCTTTTATAGCAAGCTATTGGCGTGATCCAGGATCTCAGATTCCGCAGTATAAAGTTATTTATTTGCAGGATGGGGAATGGAAAGTCCGATCTTTTGATTTTAGAAAGACCCCATTTAGCTTAAGTGGTGGTGGAACGAAAGAGATTCCTATCGCTAGACCGCAAATATTGGTCCGGGGCAAAGACAATAGAACTGCCTTAACGCTGATCTTTCGAGACCAGGAACGGGGATATCGGCCATCTATTCTGACCTTAGAGGGGATGCAGCAAGAAGCAACTGATCTTGTTGATCTTTGTGATGAATCTGTGGGATCTTGGGAACCTACTTACGATACCGAGCTTTGGAAAAAAAAGCGCAAGATAGCACTATTCGTACAGGCTACGGTCCAAAAAGATGGTGAGGGGTTATCGGAAGCCGCTCCGACAACCGTTAAAGTGCTTGAATGGCACGATAAAGCTAGAAAAAAATGGAGAAACTAAAAATATGAAAATAAGACAGCGAATGCCTCGAATTTTGATGTTAGTTTGGCTTTTTGTTATGTTCGGAACTGTTGTACGGGCGCAGAAAAAAGCGGTTTTTGAGCTGAAAAATCCAGATTTTAAAAGAAGTCAGTATACTGGCCTGACACGCCAGCATTGGTTGGATGCGGCATCCTATTTGTTAGAGGGTGCTTTTTCGAAGGTTCAGGATCTTAATGATCCCATGTTATTTGCCAAGCAGCCTGGACGCAGCTATCCCAGAGATGGGGTGCACAACGAAACGGAACGGTTAGAGGGGCTGTGCCGCACGCTTTTCATAGCTGTCCCCCTTTTAAAGGAAAATGCTGACTATAAGATTCGAGATATTCGTGTGGCGGATTATTATCGGCATCAACTGGAATGTCTATTGAATGAGAGTTCTGAAAGTTATATTGCCCCACTTCCCGCAGATGGAGGACCAAGTCAAAAGCTGGTGGAGTTTGGTGGTTTAGCTGTCGCACTAATGGCCGCTCCGGAAGTGCTGTGGGATCCTTTGCCGGAACATACCAAAAATGCACTTGCACAGACCATGCTAAGTTATGGCAATGGACCAACAATTGAGATGAATTGGCGCTTTTTCAATGTTATGATTCTAAGTTTTTTTAAAAGTAGAGGCTATGCTGTTCGAGAAGATTATCTCAGGGATCTGTTAGAAAAATGCTTAAAGGACTATCATGGCGATGGTTGGTATAATGACAGTCCATATTATGATTACTACAGCATGTGGGCCTTTCAGCTCTACGGGACACTTTGGGCAAATAGCTATGGCGCGACAATGTATCCTGAACTTGCAGCTAGATTTAAGGCGAACCTACAAGACGTTGTTAAAAGCTATCCTTATTTATTCAGCCGCAATGGTGAAATGATTATGTGGGGACGTAGTATTTCTTATCGTATGGGGGCCGCTGTACCCTTTCCGTTATTGGGGTTATTGGATGATCCGTCCATTAATTATGGTTGGATGCGAAGAATTGCATCCGGCACGCTGTTACAGTTTTTAGAAAACCCCGATTTTCTTTCAGATGGTGTTCCAAATCTTGGTTTTTATGGTGCTTTTGATCCTGCAGTACAGGAGTATAGCTGCCGGGGAAGCGCATACTGGTTAGGAAAGTTTTTTCTAGGTCTTTTAGTTCCTAAAAGTAGTAGGTTTTGGACGGCACCGGAAAATTTAGGTGCGTGGGATAATCAAATTCCTGAAGCCAAGACATTAAATACCTATGTTAAAGGTGCTGAAATCCTCATAACTGATTATGATAAAATCGGTGCTTCTGAAATTCGTTCTTCGAACTCAAGCGAGAAAATGGGCTATTACCAAGGAACAGAAAATTATAATAAGTTGTCCTATAACAGTGCATTTCCTTGGCAGGCCGATGGAAAAAACGGAGAAATTTCAATGAATTACACCTTTCAAAACGGTTTGAAGAAATGGGAACCACTTCGTATCTATCAATTTAAAGGTTATGAGGGGAGAATATATCGTCGTTTGGCTACCTTAGCCTCGGACACGACGGTACATTTGGCCTTATCGGAGATGACATTGGCAAATGGATTTTTGAGATGTGATCAAGTCCTTTCCGACAAACCGTTGGTCTTCCGTTTAGGACACTACGCCCTTCCAAAATGGAAAGATAAGCCCATTCAAACGTATAAACTTCAGTATAAAGGACAGGAGGCGATGATTTTAGATAACGGTGAGTACCAATTGGCTATGGTGCGATTAATGGGTTGGCAGGGAATGGAAAGCATAAGTTGTCATGGGCTTCATCCTGTAGCCGAAGAGAGTGCCGTTTTGAACTGTTTTGTAAGGGAGGGGAGACCACGGGAACAATGGTATGTCACTTTGCAGCTGTGGAAGAAGTCAGGGGAAAAATGGGCAAATGAAGAGCTGTTTCCACAATTGAAAGCGACGGATAAGAAAGTGGAGATCCGCTGGCAAAATGGAGAAAGACAAGTGTTTGATACCTTGATAAAATAAGTACTGCTTTGATGTCAGGGAGGGGCAGTCCAGAATTGGACTGCCCCTTTGTTATTTAATTTTAAAGGTATTCTTCTACGGTTTTATTTCAATTAGCTGTGGCTCACAAGGCTTGAATCTTCTTTTTCGAGTGGTTCAATCGTGAGCAGTAGTGCAGCCTCAATAGAATCGCAAAAAGGTTCGATAGCGGCTTTTTTCGGTGTTTTGAAGTAAATTTCAACTCAATTGAACTAAAATTAAACACACTGATTTCACTTCAGAGCTACTTTTGTCCTAAGTCTAACGGTATTGTCTGACGAAATTATTTGCTTGTTTACACGGAAAATGTGCGCGCTATTTTCCAGTAAAACAAGAACACCAATTATAAACAACAAGCTATGAATCCAAATTGAGAAAAATATCCAATGGACATTCTGGCATTGCTAGGTTGATTCCAGAATTATTTAGAAAATAATATTCTAACCAAATCAATTATTAAATAAACTATGTTAAATCATTACTATAACAGATACACAAAAAGGGGACTTTTATTGAATAGCCTTTTTTTGATAGCTATGTCCAGTTATGGGCAAAGCACAAATGTGAAGGGGATAATTAAAGATACTTCAGGAAAGGGGATTGCAGGCGTTACAATTCGTGTCAAAGGTGGGACTGAAACGGTACAGACAAATGCTCAAGGGAATTTTGTGATTCAAGCATCCGCTGGAAGTACTTTAATCATCACATCGGTTGGGTTTCAGGAAAAGCAGATTACGGTTGGGCAGCAGGCCAATTTAGACATTGCACTTTTGCCTTCAGAAAATGTTTTGGAAGAGCTTGTTGTGGTGGGTTATGGTAGCCAGAAAAGATCGGATATAACAGGATCAGTAGCCTCAGTTCCCAAAGACCGTCTTTCAAAAATTCCTGTGAACAATGTGATGCAGGCGATTCAGGGGGCTGTGTCCAATGTGACTGTCTCCCAGGCCTCATCGATCCCGGGAGATGCTCCTTCTGCACAGGTACGTGGTAGAAACTCGATCAATGCAAATTCTGAACCTTACATCGTAGTAGATGGAATTCCATTGTCGCGTACAGATGGGTCAATTAACGATATCAATCCCAATGATATAGAATCAGTCGAAGTACTTAAAGATCCATCTGCGGTAGCGATTTACGGCGTCAATGGCTCTAATGGTGTCATTCTGATTACCACAAAAAGAGGGGTTTCAGGAAAGCCCTCGATACGATATAGTGGTTACGGCGGTGTGGAGAATGTTGCGCATATCCTCGAACCGGTTTCTGGTGAAGAGCTTTTGAAGCGTTATGCGGAGTATGCACGGATTACGAATACAAGTTTATACAACGGTGGCCCGGTAAGGAACCAATATGAATATGACAATTATTCAAATGGTGTGACAACAGACTGGTTGGATGCAGTGATGCAGACTGGAGTTGTGCAAAATCATAATGTAAGTTTGTCGGGCGGAAGCGAAAATGCAAAGTATTTTGTTTCGGGAGACTATCTAAACGAAAAAGGGGTACTATTGGGATACAATTACAAACGTTACTCTTTTCGGACAAATACCGATTTTAAGGCCACCAAATATCTATCTGTAGGTACATCTTCATTTATCGTTGCACACAATAGAGATGGCGGCCGGGCGAATCTTTTGCAGGCAGCGGCAATGAGTCCTTATGCTAGAATGTATAACGAAGATGGTTCGTTGACTCAGTACCCTATGTATTCGGAGCAATTATGGTCCAATCCATTGTTGCCAACTACCCTGGATCCACAACGCCGACAATTTAATATCTCATTGAATGGCTATGCAGAATTAAATTTTGGTGAATTATATAAGCCACTGGCTGGATTAAAGTATAAATTGAATGCAGGTTATTCTTATGTACCTGTCAGGAACAATGAATACGAAGGGGAATCGGTGTATAATTTTGCTGGGCTCGGACGTATTACCAATAGTGAAACACAATCCTATACCGTGGAGAATATATTGACTTATACCAGAGACTTTGGTAAGCACCATATTGACTTCACGGGGCTATATGCCGCAAAGAGTAAGTATTGGCAACAGGCGATTGCAACAGGGGAGGTATTTCCTAACGATGCATTAGGATGGGGAAATTTGGGGGCTGCTTCAACGCAAAAAGTTTCATCTACTGCAGATTTATACCGTTCTATTTCACAAATGGGTCGCTTAAATTATGCTTATGATAGTCGCTATATGTTGACCTTGACCGTTCGGCGGGATGGTGCATCTGTTTTCGGAAGAAACAATAAATATGGTGCTTTTCCATCCGCAGCCGCGGCATGGAATATTCACAATGAATCCTTTATGCAAAACACCAAACATATTGTCAGTAATTTAAAATGGCGTATTTCTTATGGTCTTTCTGGAAATGAGGCAATTGGTATTTATCAGACCCAATTCTTAATGAATTCGAATCCTATGGCAATGAATGGTCTATCGACGACTGCCTTAAATATTCGTACGTTGATGGGCAATGATAATCTGCAGTGGGAAAAAACGAAAGGTTTAAATACTGGTGTCGACTTTGGACTATTTAATAATCGGATCTCCGGTAGTATTGATGTCTATAAATCCAGTACTTATGATATGTTACTGCAACAACTTTTGCCAAAATTAACTGGTTTTGTGAATGTATATTCCAATATGGGTAAACTGCAGAATACTGGTATAGACCTGACCTTGAATACAAAAAATATTGTGAAGGATAATTTTAACTGGTCAAGTACATTGGTATTCTCCCGTAATAAAAATAAGATTACCGAAGTATATGGCAATGGTAAGGAGGATTTGGGCAATAGATGGTTTATTGGTCAGCCCGTAGGTGTCATTTATGATTATACGAAAGTTGGCATCTGGCAGGAGGATGAGATTGCGTCTGGTGCGAATAAAGGTTGGGATGATGCTGCGCAAGCGGGAGATCTTAAATTGGCCGATCTAAATGCTGACGGAAAAATTGATGACGGCGATCGATCTGTTTTGGGACAGACTGCACCGAAGTGGACTGCCGGTTTGACAAATACGCTTACTTATAAGGCGTTTACGCTCAATGTTTTTATCAATACTGTGCAAGGGGCATTACGTAATAATCCGCAGATTGGCGGAGCGTCGGATGAGATGGGACGTCGTAGTACACCAGCAGCACTGGGCTATTGGACGCCGGAAAACAAAAGTAATGAATGGCGTTCTTTGGGTAATCACTCCAATATCCATGGTTATGGTTTCCCTTCAAATGCGAGCTTCACCCGTTTGAAAGATGTGACCTTAAGTTATACAATGCCGCAACAGCTTGTCGAAAAAATTGGTGTACAGGGGCTGACAGTCTATGCTAGTGGTCGCAATTTGTATACATGGACCAACTGGTTGGGCTGGGATCCTGAGGCGCGCGATATTACACGTGGATCCACGAACGATGCTATTAACTATCCGATGGTCAGGACTTATGTTTTAGGGATTAACCTTAGTTTTTAACGATCCCGCATCATTTTTCAAAATCAATTATATACACATGAAAAAGACGATAAACAATTATAAAACTTTATTTTCCATGCTGGCTTTGTTGTCCGTAGGAGCAAGTTCTTGTGGTAAAGGTTATTTGGACGAAAAACCTTATTCAAGTTACGACGCTACCAATGTTGATCCGACTACGGTTGAGAACAGATTGTTAGGCTTACACTACAATTTTGCGCAGCTCTGGGGATATAGTGGCAGACAAGGATTTCTTTCCTGTTGGCAGATTGGGACAGATATTACCAGCGCTGGATCAACTGAGGGAGTCGAAAATCCTTTTTATCAGTATGCCGATCTGAACTCCGAAAATGGAGGCGTAAGCTTTTTATGGGAAAAATGTTATGCATTTATTAATAATGCAAACCTTGTGATAGATGGCGTGGGGGATAGTAATGCGAAAGCTTCTGCCGAGGCAAGATTTTTTCGCGCTTATGCCTATAATATGCTTGTTACCCTTTGGGGTGATGTGCCTCTGTTGACAAGTTCGATTAAAGTACCTTCATTTAATTATACACGGACCTCGGTCGCAGAAATTGACAAAGTTATAACCGAGGATTTGGATTATGCTATTAAAGAACTTCCTGATCTTGGAAAAGCCAGTGCGCCTAGCCGCATTAACAAAGATATGGCAAGACAGCTTGCTACAGAAGCTTTTTTACGAATAGGTATGCGGGATGCGAGCTATTTGGCACAGGCAGAAGCAATGGCAACGGCTATAATCGATGGCGGTAATTATAAACTGATCGAAGCACGTTACGGAAAATATCTGTCCGAAGGCGGTGATTATTTTAGAGATATGTTTCGGCAGGGTAATATGCGTCGTGGACAGGGAAACACCGAGGCGATCTGGACTTTTGAAGTAGAGCTGAATCGAGAAGTAAATGGTGGTACTATTGATAACCCTCAACAACGTCGGGTATGGCAGCCGGCTTATCACAAATGGGATGGGATGGTTAATGCCGATTCATTGGGTGGAAGAGGAAATGGCCGGTTAAGACTTAGCAATTTTATGAAGTATAAGGTCTGGCAAGGTCTAAAGGGAGATATCAGAAATAGTAATTTCAATATTCGACGTACAACGAATTACAATCGTCCAAACTTTAGTGCAGAAATTGGTGTTGACGTGGATGGATTTCGGGTAGCAAAAGGTGCCGGAATTAAAAATGCTGTCATCAAAACAGGGGATAAAGTTGTCCCTTTCCGAACCGATAGTTTGGAAGTGTGGTATCCTTTTCCAACGAAATGGGGCGGTTATGATCCATTAGACGATTTTGGCTATGCACTGGTAAAAGATTGGCCTGTCATGAGATTTGGAGAAACCTACTTGCTGCGGGCTGAAGCTCGTTTGCGTCAGGGAAATACCGCAGGTGCCGCAGAGGATATCAATAAACTGAGAGACCGCTCATTCAAAGCAGCACGTGTGGAGTCCAGTAATAATCAATTGGGAAAAGTCGCTGCCAGTCAATTAACGATTGATTTTATTCTAGACGAAAGAGCTCGTGAACTGATTTCAGAGGAAAATCGGCGAATGACCTTAGTCAGAATGAATAAATTGAAGGAACGTATTTTACTTAACGGTGATTCCGGTCCAGCAAATAAGATAACGACTGGTTTTCAGGATTATAATGTCTTATTGCCTATTCCACTAACTGAAATTCAGCTGAATAATAAAGACGGAGATAACCTGAAACAAAATCCAGGCTATAAATAGCATCTTTCTTCTTGAATAAGGATGCTATCCGGTAGCTGAATCAACCCAAAAAGACAATGGACTTATTCTAGGATAAGTCCATTGTCTTTTTTAGGATAAATGTTATTTTCGTGTAAACGAACGAAATATGAGTATAGCATTGATACTGAATAGCGGTAGAGCCGAAGAGTGGAAGGCTGAGATCGCCAAACATTTACCTGAAATAAAGATAGAGGTCTATCCTGAGATAGAAAATTATGAGGAAGTCGAATTTGCGCTTTGTTGGAAACCTGAAGCTAACTATTATACCTATTTCCCGAATTTAAAAGTTATCCAGTCTGGAGGCGCAGGCATCGATCATTTGTTCCCCAGCGATATACCCGCACATCTCCATATTTGCAGGATCATAGATCCCATGTTGAAAAGCGATATGTTTGAGCACGTCTTAACTTGTGTGATGCATGCGATGAAGAATTTTTCGGCGTATATAAAGGGACAAGAAAAGAAACATTGGCGTCCCTTGTTATACAAATCAATTGGAGAAACTAAGGTTACTATTTTAGGTTTAGGGGAAATTGGCGGTTATGTGGCAGAACGGTTAGCTCAGTTGGGATTTAACGTAAACGGATGGTCTAGTTCGCCTAAAAATCTACAGAGTGTCAGCTCGTTTACCGGAATGGATGGACTTAGCGCCGCCGTAGAAGACGCAGATTTTGTTGTTAATGTCCTACCTTTGACAGATGCAACAAAAGGAATTTTAAATCATAGCCTATTCAATTTGTGTCGAAAAGAAGCTGTATTAGTTAACGTTGGTCGAGGTGAACATCTCATAGAAAATGATTTACTGGATGCAATTGCCGAGAAAAAAATTGCGGCGGCTTATCTTGATGTATTTCATAAAGAGCCGTTACCGCAAGATCATCCATTTTGGGACTGTCCATCTATTTTTATAACGCCTCATGTGGCTAGCAGAACCAACATAAGATCCTCGGTTGAACAGGTTGTGGATAATTATATAAGGATGAGCGAAGGGCGTTCTTTACTTAATGAAGTTTCTTTAGAAAAGGGATATTAAATAGCCGACTCATCGCCGAACTTCGCTGTTGTTGATCCTTGTGGTTAACAGTTGATCTTTTTTGTTTTTTATCTTTTATAAACCTTTAGGTAAATGAATTTTATTTAATAGATTTATGTTATCTATTAACCCTTTCTTTATTAACAGGTTTATGAAAGTACAAGTCTCTGCAAACTTTAAGAAACATGCGCGTAAAACAATAATATCCATTATTGTCTTCGCAATCACTTATATTATTCTACTTATTCTCGCAATAGGTATTACTGTTGGTTTTACCTTATTAGGTGTATTGATATTTGCATCTAAACCTATGTTTTTAACAGCCGTGTTATGTTTGGGTTTATTCGGTTCGGGACTTACCATATTATTCTTTTTATTGAAATTTGTTTTTGCGTCAACAAAAGTGGAGACGGGTCATCTTACGCAAATATCTGAACGCGACGAGCCTCAATTATTTGCCTTGATCCATGAAGTGGTGAATGAGGTTCATACAAGTTTTCCAAAGAAAGTTTTTCTGTCACATGATGTCAATGCATCTGTGTTTTATGATTCGAATTTCTGGAGTATGTTCCTTCCCATTCGAAAGAATTTACAGATTGGCGTTGGTTTAGTAAATTCGGTCACGCAGCAAGAATTAAAGGCTATTCTTGCCCATGAATTTGGGCATTTCTCGCAGAAGAGCATGAAAGTGGGGAGCTATGTTTACCACGTCAATCAAATTATCTACAACATGCTGTATAAGAACGAATCGCTTGACAATATGTTTGAGAAATGGGGAAATATCAGTGGTTATTCGGCGATCTTTATTAGCCTGTCGGTTTTTATTATTCAACAGATTCAAAATATTCTAAAGCATCTCTATACGTATGTTAATCTCAATTATCTCGCCTTGTCTCGTGAGATGGAGTTTCATGCGGATGAAATTGCTGCAAACGTTGCTGGCTCTCAGGCCTTGGCAGACTCACTGCTGCGGCTAAGCTTTGCAAATCACGCGCTCAATAATGTACTTACTTTCTATGATGGCAAATTTTCGGAAAATATCCGGAGCAGTAATATTTATCCTGAGCACAGGTATGTTATGCTGATGTTTGCCGAGCGAAATAAATACCAAATGCGGGATGGCTTTCCACAGATTGAACTGTCAACGTTAAAAAAATATGATAAATCGAAGCTAAATCTTGAAAATCAATGGTCATCGCATCCATCCGATGAAGATCGGGTAAAGGCATTGCAAAAACTTAATATTGTGAAGCAGGAAATCCGAAATGAACCGGCCATTGAATTGCTTTCCAATGCTGCTGCGGTAGCGCACACAATTTCTGATAAGTTACTCTCAGGTGTACAATATGAACAGAATCCCTCCATGTTAGAAATAGCAGCTTTTAGAGCCGATTTTGAAAGTAAAATGAATAAATATGCTTTCGATCAAAAGTTCAATGATTTCTACGATTACAACCATCCTGTTCTGAAAGAAGGCACTCCACCTTTTGAAAAACCAATCAAGCAATCTTTTGAAGAATTATTTGACGATAGTAAAGTGGATACTTTATATGAACTTAATAGTTTGAAAAATGATCAATATGTCGTTGAATCAATTAGCAAGGGTGAGCTGAAATTAAAAACATTTGACTATGATGGTACGAAATATCAACCCGCAGATGCGGTTGAGTTACTTCAGCGGATTGAACATACTATAGCTGCTACAGAGCAGAAAATTACCGATTATAATCAACAGATCCATGCTTACTTTTTACTGCAGGCCGATTTACAGGGAAAGGGTAAAGAGTTTGAGCAAAAATATAATGACTTTGCCACATTCGATAAAAATTATGGGGAGGGACAGGCACGGTATAATGAGATGGTGGAGAATACTGAGTTTATTTTTCAAACGGTGCCGTTTGCTGCTATTGAAGCGAGGCTGAGCGATCTGAAACGAAGGGAGGACGAATTTAAAAAAGAGCTTGCATCGCTACTAGCACTTCCGGAAAGTCATCAAGGATTGGATGAGAATTTAATTCGATCGTTAGAGAAGTATGTCAACAATGAACTGGTATATTTCCATGTAGACCATTACGATGAGGAGAATCTTCAGATTTTATTTAATGCTATTTCAAGCTATAAAAAATTATTGGATGAAAATCATTTCACGAAGAAAAAGTGCTATTTAGAATTTATGCTTTCGCTTGAAGAAAACAAAGAGTGAATACGCAGGTTTTTCCGGGCGGTGTTATCGCGCATACATATTGTCCAGAATAAAATGAAAACACGACATATAGATGTCGTATTTTCATTCGGGCAGCTCGTCTTTTAGAAATTCTGTGAATCTGCAGAAGGTCCATAACTTGCAGGTAGAGGAATGTCATTGAGTCTATAATAAACACCCAACTGTGCCCTATGGTGTGTAATCTGATTTAACGAATGGCGAATAGCTTCATATTTGCTCCAGCTCGCCAAATCATGGCCATCATTTTTGATGGTCCAGCTTGGGATCAAGTCCTCTTCTGTAGCTCCTTCCAAAGCTGTTTTTCCAGCTTCATAATCTTCATCGAGCTTTTTTAACAGGTCCTCTCTTGTTGATAGACTTGTCGGTACATAACCTCCTTTTGCAAAATCAAGTTCGGAAGTTTTTAAAATGGTACTTGGCCATTCGAAAACTTCGACTAAGTGAGTTGCTAGACGCATCATCTTCATGCTTTTTTCATGTGGGGCATATTCATTCTTGCCTTCAGGAAAAAGTGCGATAAAGTTTTTTGTGATTTGATACTCACTCGCTAACTCTGATTTTAATTGTTGTAACGTGTCCATGTTTTCTACTGTAATGGTTTAAAATTCGATTTGTTATCCTACTAATAGCCTTTGCTCTGGAATTGTTTTTTGTTTGGTATTTCTTTTCCTGCTCAGGTTTAACAAAGATAATACCGGTTAGTGACAGCTATTTGTCAGTAGTTATGGAAGGTTTATTCGTTTATGATCAAAAAAATGGATGCAAGATGGATTCAGTTTCCATCAACTGCCTTGCACTAGACCAGATTGCGCTTATTGAGACAGTTGCAGCAAATAATAAAGCAGGTCGAGCGAATTGTAAATAGTAGAGAACTGAGCCGATAGCCTGTGTATATTTGGTTGATAGTTAACTAAATAATATTGAGATATGAAACATAAAAAGGCAATATTCATCGTCGTTGGACTTGTATTGGTTGCAGCAATTGCTATCGGTATTTGGGCGAACAGCGTATTGGGTGATATGGAAGAGGATCAAACAAAAACAGAACAATTATCTTCCAGAATTTTAGCTGATTTTGGCGATCATACCGCTATCAATAAATATCCAGTTCAATTAGCTGCATTAAATTGGGGAACGAATTGTTTAGTGTTGGAAAATGGCGGTACAGACAATTTAGGGGTAACTTATAAAAGTAAATGGAATGAAGCATTGGGCACAGCTGATAATTATCCTGGCGAGGGTGTAAAAGGTATTGTTATGATCGCTATGGATATGAAGGAAAAAGGGGAATATGTCAACAAGATCGGACAGAAAGATAAAGCTTATCAACGAAACTATATTGTTAGCTATGTCGATCTTGATAAGAAAGTCATTGTTGCCCGTGATACGTTATATGGGGAAGAACCACCTTTGATCAATCGTTCAACTGGTTCTGGCGCCGGCGATTTTCCATCTGATACAGCTGTAATCAATTCGATCAAAGGCCGTTTGAAATTGTGATTTTTTTTCTTTTTTCGATTATGGAATTTTGATATTCTTTGCATCCCTGCATGAAAGTTGAGGTGCTGGGTGAAAGAAATCTAGTGCTTGGCTTTAAGTTAATTTATCTATTTTTAAATGAATTTAGCCAGTATCTTAGTTATGAAATGGAAGTCAATTATTGTTAGTGTTTTAGCTGTTATTTATTCAGTAACTCTTTTTGGACAATCAACGTTGCTCAATAGCCAGCGTGGATCTTCTGAATATTACATTTATAAGTTGAGTCCCGAAATTTTAAGAAAAATTCACCTGGAAGAGGAAAAATTCGATGAAACCATGCTTAACGAACTTTTTCTTAATTATAAAGTGGGCGATCCGCAGCCCACCTTGCCACGAGGTAATTACGTCCGGGTCGTAGCTAGGGGGAGTGAACTCATCTACCAGGAATTGGTTAGTGACGATCTTTATGTCAAAAGTATCCCGACAGAAATGTTTGCCATTTGTTTATACGATTCATTGGGAACGATTATAAATGATGCACGGCTAACAGTGAACGGTCATAAAATGTCATACGATAAGAAACTGCGTTATTATAAGGCATCGAATGCGCGTGATGAAGATATTGTCAGCATTGAGCATAGGGGAGTATATCACTACCTGAGCGTGGAGAGAGGATGGCCATACAGCGAGAAGACTTCGTTCTGGAAAGGACTAAAAAATCACTGGCTCCGAACTAAATTTAGGATCAAAAGAATCTTCCATAAAAAAGAGCGTCGGAATACGGAGAGCTTTATGGTTTTTAGCAAGCCTATGTATAAACCAAATGAGAACGTAAAATTTAAAGCTTACCTTGAGAAAGATCAAGGAAAACCGTATCGGGATTCAGTAGCGGTACGTTTAACAGGTGGTTATGGCTATGCGAAAGACACCGTATTGGCGAAACTGGCTCCTTATCGTCCCGGGATGTACAATTTTGCTTTTGATCTGAAAGGCCTTGGACTTATTCTGGATAGACATTATGGTATCTCATTAGCGTCCACAAAAAGTAAAGAGATTCTTTATCAACAGTATTTTCGTTATGAAGACTATGAACTCAAAAGTCTTACTTTTAGCATGACGTCGCGGAATACGGATTATGCAAAGGGGGACAGCATAAGGCTAAAGCTAAAAGCTGTCAACGAAAATGAAATGCCGATTTATGACGGTAAAGTAGATTTGCGTGTTGTGACAAGTCCGCTTTTTGACCCTAGCATGAAAGCCAATCGGGTAAATTTTATCCCCGATACACTGTGGCAAACTACGGTATCCCTTGCCGATGTGGCCGAAAAAGAGATTGTGTTGCCGGATTCAATTTTTCCGGCAGATATTGGATTATCTTTTCAAGTGATTGGTACTTATCTAAGTTCGGATAATGAAAGACATGAGCGGCGGCTTAATCTTAATGTCTTAAATAGCGAAAAGGAAATTCGTATTGCAGTTCGGGATGGTCAGGCTGAGTTGAAGTATTTTGAAAGGGGGATCGAGAAAGCCAGTGATGCGCAAATTCAGCTATTGGGTGAAAATGATGAGGTACTGAAAACTGAACATTTGAGTTTGCCGCAGGTGATGCCAGTCTCTTGGCAAGCGTCAGAAATCGTCGTTAAGTCGAATGGCTTGACTAAAGTGACTTATTTAAAAGAGGAGCAGCAAGCACAATTGAATTATCGATTTTATCGAACAGTAGATTCTGTCATATTACATGTCAATAATCCTGCTGCGATTCCATTTTGGTATCGGGTCTATAGGGCTAATCGTATGGTCGCTTCGGGGTATGATACCAAATTGAGCCATGAATTTTTAGCGCGAGGAAAAGAAGGATACAGTCTGGAGCTCAGCTATCTTTTTGGAGGGCGTTCGAAAGTTATTCGTGAAGAACTACCTTTCATAGAGAAAAATTTAAACTTAGCCGTCAATACAGCAACGACCGTATATCCTGGACAAAAGACTCCTGTGGAGCTTTCCGTTACCGATAAAAACGGTAAACCATTGAAAGATGTCGATATCACAGCATATGGTTTTACATCCAAGTTTAAATCGGCTAATGCACCCAATATTCCTATTGGTGGGCTAATGCGGAGTGCAAAGGTGGTACAAAATCTCAATTTTGAGCTGGACGACGATAGTAAATCTCATCAGAGCGCTTTTCAAAATTGGGCGAAATGGTCGAAAGTAATGCAATTGGACACGATGGCTTTTTATCGGTTTTTGTTTCCGAAAGATTATTATCAGGAGTCTTTGCCTCTTAATGATGTCAGAAGCCAGATATCACCCTATATTGTTGTCAATGGTGCGGTTCAAGGGGTACATTTAGTATGGGTAGATGGTGTGTTGACTTACGCAAAGCAAGGCCAGCAAAATGAAAATAATATTTTTGAGGTTTATCCCGGACAGCACGATTTTCGATTTAGGACAAAGGACAGAGATATTCATGTGCGTGGGTATTTTGTGGAGAAAGGAAAAAAAATAATTGTTTCTTTTAATGCATCACAGGATACCATAAGTTTTATTTATGCAGATAAAACCCTCAGGAAGGGACAGATTTTGACTCGTGTGTTGCCTAAAAAAGAGGTTGGAAAGCTCTACGATACAGAAGTGGCTGAGTTGAATCGTCAGTTAATTTCGGTAACGAATAATTTTGGTGCATGGCAGCTGCCAAATAACGGTGCACTGGTTGAATTGCCGGCCTATATACAGACAGCCGGAGATCTTTATTACTTAAATCCGGTGAAAAGATCAACTTACGATAGTCGATTACGGACACAGGTTCCTGTCCCCGTATTGGTGGGACCATTTCCTCGGACAGAAATGTATAATGGAGTATCTAAAATAGCGACTTTAACGGTTGATACTACAAAAATTGGACGATTTGAGATTGAAGGCGGTTATCAGTACACGCTTTATAAAAATTATCAAAAGCAGAAAAGTTGGGACGCTAATTTTATTCGGCAGGATCTGTATGATTTTATACCGAATTTAGATTTTAATGCGAAAGTGTTGTCATTGACGGATATCAAAGAAAATGTGGAGAGTAAATTTAGGGAAGCAATGCAAAATAGCAGCGGGACGGCCCAATTTGCCACAGTCAAAAAAGAGTTAAAAGCTCCGGTATTTAAACTAAGCGTAAACTTAGGCAAAGATATCGCTGGTCAAGCCATTCTTCCCACATTGATCTTTATTGAACCGACCAAAGCGGAAGATAGAATGTATTTCCGTTTGTTTTATGGTGGGCAACGTAATTTCGGCGATCTTCCTGTCGACGATGTTATTTTACATATTGTAGAAAATGATTCGACTGCCTTTAGTTTACCTATGAAGCTAAAAGCAAATGGGATGAATTACCTTAGACTGGACTCCATCCAGTGGAACATAACATCGAATGCAGCGAGATTAGCTTACAAACTAGTGCGGGATGAAATTATTGTACGTACGGTTGATAATCCATTGCGGGATTCTGTTCAGCATGAGCAGGAGCTGGCTCTGCGTGTCAAAAAAATAGACAAAGTCGATTTTAGGACGAAAAGAAGGGATGATGGGCACACCAGACTTTTGATTTATGATGGTGATACACCATTAATCGGAGCTAAAATTGTTGATCTGAGTTCGAAAAAACAGTATTTCGCTAGTTTTGACGGCAGTGTAGAATTTGAGCTATCTGGCGATAGAAACACAAGGTTGGAAATAGCTGCTTTGGGATATAATACAGCAACGATCGAGGTTTCAAGAGGAAATGATTATTTCGTGGAATTAAAGCCTTCCGAAAACCAATTGGATGAGGTTGTTGTCGTAGGTTATGGGGTACAGCGAAAGAAATCGTTGACTCTCTCAACGAAATCTATCAGTGCTAATATGGACATGGGAACAGTATCCCTGTTGCAGGGAGCAGTTCCAGGAGTTACTATCCGGGGAGCTGTTAGCACAACCGCGAATGCAAAACCTCTGATTTTAGTGGATGGAGTTCCCTTTGAAGGGGATATCACGAGCTTAGATCCATCTTCCATTGCATCAATAAATACAATAAAAGATCAATCCATGCTCTCCTTGTACGGATCGCGGGCTGCCAATGGAGTGATTATGATACAGACCAAATCAGGAACTTCTGTTGGGGCAAAAGGTGCAGTTGAGATGCCCTATTTAGAAGCTGGAAATACCATGCGTGTAAACTTTCACGACGATGCTTTTTGGCAACCTAAACTGACGACTGATGCTGAGGGGAAAGCTAGTTTTGAAGCGACCTATCCGGATGATATTACCAATTGGCGGACGTTTTTTATAGCCAAGGGAGCGAAAAATTTTGCAGACACCAAGGAATTAAGCATTAAATCTTTTAAGGCTGTTTCGGCACATCTGGCAACGCCACGCTTTGCTGTCCGTGGCGATCAATTTACGGCTATGGGACGCATTGTCAACTACCTAGGCGATAGTTTGCAAGTCGCACGAACCATAAACAATGGATTGGCGTCGCAAGAAGCGTCTTTGAGAATCGCTAAATCATATCGGGACCCGATAGCGGTGCTAGCCAATCAGGGGGACAGCCTTCAGCTTTCCTATTCGATAGGTCTTTCCAATGGGTATTTTGATGGTGAAAAACGGAGTATTCCGATCTTTGAAAAAGGACTTGAACAACATGAAGGTGATTTTAAAGTACTCAATAGTACAGCCGAATACCTGTTAAAAACTTCACCGGCATTAGGCGAAATTACGGTGCATGCCGAGGCAAGTTCACTCGAATTTTTACAACGTGAAATAGAATCCATCGATCGTTATAAATATCTCTGTAATGAACAGATGGCTTCTAAATTGAGTGCCCTCCTTTCAAAGAAAGAGCTGGCCAAATTAGTTGGGAAACCTTTTGAAGAAGATAAAAAGATCATCAGTCTTTTAAAAGAACTTCAAAAGAACAAAAATACTGCCCAAGGCTGGGGATGGTGGGATAAGAGTGAAACGGTGTCGTGGATTAGTAACTATGTTATAAGCGTACTGCTTGATGCCGAGGAGGCAGGTTACCAGGTGGTGCTCGATAAAGCATACTATACCGAACGTGAACAGGCACTACTAAAAAATAGCCTTGCTTCTTTAGATCTTCTGTTGGATAAAGATAAACTTCAAACGGCTAAAGAGAATCTGTTTGGCTCCCTTGTTTTCTTAAACCGTTTGGATCCGAAGGCCGATTATAGACATTATTTCAATGAAATTGATGCCAAGCTGAAGAGCAAATCTACTAAGGATAAATTGCTGCGGTATCTTTTGATTTCTAAACTTGGAATTGCTGATGTACATGCTGCTGACAGTGTGCTGAAATACGCTTCAAAAACAATTTTAGGCGGATTGTATTGGACCTCGGGTGTCATCGCAGAAAAAGAAGTGTTATTTCCACGTCCTACAGAAACGAATACAGAAAATACATTACTGGCTTATAGTGTTCTAAAATCAATCGGAGGACATGAAGCGGATCTGGAGAACATTCGCAATTACTTCTTTGCGCAGCGTCAAAACAATCGTTGGAGCAACATTTATGAATCTTCCCGTATTATACGGCGTATTTTACCCGATTTGTTGAAAGCTGGAGAATCTTTCCAGCAACCTGTGATGGTCATCAATGGCAAACGGATTACTAAATTTCCATACACACAGACTTTTACGTCCGATGAACAAATTAAGGTAAGGAAAGAAGGGACGGGGCCAGCTTTTGTGACGGCTTATCAAAATTTTTGGAATCCCAATCCAGCTGTAGAAAAAGAAAAGGGACTTGTCGTTGAAACTCGATTCAAAGAGAATGGAGCTACAGCAGCAACACTGAAAGAAGGAAAACCAGTAAAACTTGAAGCAGCGGTAACATTGACTGGTGAAGCTGAGTACGTACAGATAGAAGTCCCTATCCCGGCAGGCTGTTCTTATGAGAGCAAATCAAATGGATACTTTAGGATGGAGGCACACCGTGAACATTTCAAAGATCGTGTTGTCATTTTCTGCAATAAATTAGGAAAAGGTACGCATACCTTTGAAATAGAACTCTTACCTCGATTTACAGGGACCTATACGGTCAATCCAGCAAAAGCTGAATTGATGTATTTTCCAATATTCTATGGAAATGAGAAAATTAAAGAGATTGTTGTGGAATAGGTATATTGTTAAAATAAAAAGGGACTTATCACATGATAAGTCCCCAACATATAAAAACTAAAATTAAAAGCGTACTACTGATGGTCCCATCCACCGCCTAGCGATCGGTATATCGCTACACTTGCTTTGAGTTGGTTGACTTTCTTTTCAACAAGCTCAAATTTGGACTCCAATGCATCACGTTGCGTTAACAGAACTTCCATATAATCGGCACGTGCATATTTAAATAGATCATTAGAAATACCAATAGATTCATTTAATGCATCCACTTCTTTGGTCTTAATATCCAGACCATTTTCCAGATTTTTAATTTTGGAGAGCTGGTTTGCCACTTCTATATATGCCCCCAGTATCGTTTGCTCATAATGGTAGACAGCTTGTACTTGTCGTGCGTTGGCGTTATAATAAGCCGCTTTGATTGCTCGTTTATTGATCAGGGGTGCAGTGAGTTCTCCAACGAGCGAAGACAGAAATGATTCCGGCTTAATGAGGTAAGTTGGATCAAAGGCTTGAAACCCTACACCAGCAGCAATATCTAGTGAGGGGTAAAAGCGGGCCTTAGCCGATTTTATGTCCAGCTTGGAAGCTGCGAGTTCATACTCCGCCTGTTTAATATCGGGTCTGTTTTCTAATAGCTCCGAGGGAATACCTGTGTAGACGGTTTGAGGAACAAGCTTGTCAAAGGAGGCTTGGTCTCTTTGAACCGGCTGCGGGAACCTACCTACGAGGTAATTGATTTTATTTTCTGTCTCCGTGATTTTCTGCTTAATATCATATTGCATACCTTGTGTTTTCAAAATCTGCGCTTCGAATCTTTTGACTGCTAGCTTATTGGAACGCGCATTTTTTTTCAGGTCATTCACAACAACCAAGGCATCATTTTGAATCTTTACATTTTCATTGATGACCAGCAGTTCATTGTCTAGTGCCAGCAGTTCATAATAAGAATCCGCTATTTCGGAGATCAGGTGTGTTACCATGAAATTTTTACCTTCCACGCTGGCTAAATATCGCTGCAGTTGAGCCTTAGTGGCGTTGTGCAGTTTACCCCAGATATCTGTTTCCCATTGTGCTTGTAGACCAACGCCAAAATCAAATAAGGGTTCAGGCATTTCCCGTCCAGGTTCGATCTCGGTATTCTTTTCCATTGCTCCAATATTGGTGTATCGGCTCACTTTATCGACACCAGCACCAACCTTTACACCTACGGAAGGTAAATATTCACCTTTCTTGGCATTGACCTCATTTTTGGCAATTTCAATTTCTTGAAGGATAATATGAAGCTCCTGATTATTGGCCAAGGCCTGGCCTATCAATGTCTGTAAGTTAGGATCATTGAAATAGTTGTTCCATTTTATTTTTCCTGTATTTGCTGTGTCGCTGTCAGCATAGCCATATTTTTCGGGTACGGCTCTATTTTCAGTACGCTGTTTTATTTCTAAGGGTTTGCAGGATGCCAAACTAAGTAAGAAAAGTGCGAAACCTGTATAGTGATATAATCTATTCTTATTCATAATGTATCATGTCTTCGCTTAAAGGTGAGTCGTCTTCGGCCTGGATCATTTTTCTTCCATCGGCCAATTTTGCAAAAATGTAATAGAGTCCCGGAATGACGATAACGCCAAAAATTGTTCCGACCAGCATACCGCCCAAAGCAGAGGCACCTATGGTATGGTTTCCGATCGCACCTGCACCGCTAGCAAAAACGAGGGGTACAAGTCCCGCTATAAAGGCAAAGGAAGTCATCAAAATCGGTCTGAAACGAGCCCTTGAGCCCTCGATTGCGGCCTCTAATATGCTATCTCCAGCCTGGCGCCGCTTAACCGCAAATTCTACAATAAGCACCGCATTTTTACCAAGTAAGCCAATAATCATAATCAAACCTACTTGTGCATAGATGTCATTTTCAAGGCCCATTGCTTTTAATAAGAAAAATGATCCGAATACACCGACAGGTAGCGAGAGGAGTACTGCAAATGGAATGATAAAACTTTCGTATTGTGCAGCGAGCACGAGATATACGAATACCAATACGACTAAGAAAACGTAAATGGCTTCATTCCCGCGTTGAGCCTCATCATAAGAAAGGCCTTCCCATGCGACTTTATAGCCATGCGGTAAGGTTTTGAGCGCTGTTTCATTGATCGCTTGGATGGCATCTGCTGTTGTATAGCCATTTGCCGGAAGACCACGGATGGCAGCCGAGTTATACATGTTGTAGCGTGTAATCTCATTTGGTCCCTGTGTTTTTTTCAAACTCATAAAGGCTGAATAAGGAACCATCTGATCGTGGTCGTTTTTGACATAGAGATTCATGATATCGGAAGGCAATCTTCTAAATTCAGGCGATGATTGTACATATACCTTAAAGAACTGCCCAAAGCGGATGAAGCCTTGTTCGTAAGTACTGCCGATGAGGATGTTGAGGTTGTCCATCGCTTTGCCAATGGAAACTCCTTTTTGCATGGCAGCATTATTGTCAAATACCAACTCATATTGCGGGTAATTGGCCGCGAAGAAGGTGAAGACTCCGGTTAGTTCCTTGCGTTTCTTGAGATTAGCAATAAAAGCTTTATTGACCTTATCAAAGTCCTGGTAGTCCGTCGTTCTATTGAGGTCCAACAAGCGCATGGAGAAACCACCAGAGGATCCAAATCCGGGAACAGCAGGTGGTTCAAAGAACTCAACCGTAGCACCTAGGTTTTTTGATTTTTCTTCAAGTTCTTCCATGATTTCTTTAACAGAGTGCTCTCGCTCACCCCAGGTCTTTAGGTTGATAAGGCATGTCCCTGCATTTGAACCTCGGCCTTCAGTCATGATTTCATAGCCAGCCAACGAAGAGACAGATTCTACACCATCTACGCCCTGACAGATCTTCTGAAGTTCCCGAGAGAGTTTATTGGTCTGTTCCAAGGTGGATCCCGGAGGAGTCTGGATGATGGCATATATTGTTCCCTGGTCTTCACTTGGAATGAAACCTCCGGGAAGTGTTTTATTGATCACAAAAATCCCCGCACAGAAAGCTATTAAGATGCTCCATGTGATCACTCTGCGGCTCGCGATTTTTCGAAGGAAGCTGGCATATTTACCTGTTATCTTATCGAAAGTATTGTTGAAAAGATCGAGTGATCTGGTGAATATATTTGATTTTTTGGGTTTTCCATGGTTGTTCTTAAGTAACATTGCTGCAAGCACGGGCGTGAGCGTAAGCGCTACTATAGCAGAAATTACAATGGAACTCGCCATGGTAATCGAAAATTGACGATAAAATGTTCCAACGGGTCCCGTCATAAAGGAAATAGGGATAAATACAGCTACCATAACCGCGGTAATAGCGATAATAGCACCTGCAATTTCGGCCATTACTTCCTTCACTGCGTTATAGGGGGATATTGCACTTTCTTCCATCTTAGCATGTACGGCTTCAATCACGACAATGGCATTGTCTACCACAATCCCGATAGCGAGGACCAATGCAAAGAGTGTGACCAGGTTGATCGACATACCGAACCATTGGATGACAAAGAATGTACCGATTAGGGATACGGGAACGGCAATGATGGGGATTAATGTTGAACGCCAGTCGCCAAGGAAAATAAAAACGACAATGGCAACCAGGATAAAGGCATCCCGTAAGGTGTGCATCACCTGTTCGATTGATGCATCCAAGAATTGGGATACGTCATAGCTGATTTTGTAGTCTATGCCGGGAGGGAAGTTGCCTTTCATTTCAGCTAGTTTTGCTTTTACATCTTTGATGACGTCATTTGCATTACTGCCGTAGTTTTGTTTTAAGACAATAGATGCCGAAGGGTGTCCGTCCAAGTTGGAGTATATATCAAAAAACTCACTGCCCAGTTCGATTTTGGCAACGTCTTTCAGCTTAATGTTTTCTCCATCAGCATTTGCGCGGATGATTATGTTTTCGTACTCCTCCGGTTTGTTATATTGCCCTTTATAGGTTAGCACATATTCAAGTGATTGTGCGGCGATACCTGAACTCTGTCCCAAACGTCCAGGCCGGCCGATAATGCTCTGCTCGCTTATCGCTTTCATCACTTCATCAACAGATAGGCTGTATGCACGCATGCGGTCAGGATTCAGCCAGACGCGCATGGCATATCTCCGGCTACCTAAGATTTGCGATTTGGCGATTCCATGGATACGATTGATTTCGGGAATGATGTTTACTGTAGCATAATTGTACAGAAACTTCTCATCCATGCTTTTATTGGTGCTGTAAAGGTTGACATACATCAGCATACTGGGCTGAATGGGATTTACAACGACCCCTTCTTTTTGTACGAGCTCGGGTAAGAGGGGCATAACCTGATCTACTCTGGTCTTCACCAGTACGACGGCATCGTTGGGGTCAGTTCCGGGATCAAAGATAACGTTGACGGTTGCCTCACCGGCACTGGTTGCATCTGTCGCTATATAGCGCATGCCCTGGACGCCATTGATCGCATTTTCTAACGTAATTAGGGAGGATTTGACGAGCACGTCAGCACTTGCTCCCGGATAGGCAATGGAAACTGCAACAGTCGTTGGTGCAATTTTTGGAAATTGTTCGGTCGGAAGCTGTTTTATCGCTAGGCCGCCGATAAATAGGATGACAACCGATATGACAATAGCAAATACCGGTCGATGTATTACTTTTTTAAACATAACGTTGCTTTTTAATTACTCTGCATACAGATCTAGATTTGACATTACTTTTTCGGGAGTTTGGTACTTTGATTCGATTGTCTGGTTTTCTTGTACCATACGAAGTCCATTCAGCAGAATTTTTTCGTCTTTATTCAACCCCGAAGAAACAACATAGATGTGTGGCAGCTCGGCAGCAACTTTTATTTCTCTTGCTTTTACTTTATTATCTTTTGTGATGACATATACATATTTCTTTTCCAGCTCCTCAAATGTGGCCTTCTGTGGTATCATAAGGGCATTAGTATAGGGCGATGTGATAACAATATTTCCTGTTTCTCCATAGCGAAGCAATCCTTTTGGATTCGGAAATGTCGCTCTATAGGCAATATTCCCAGTTTCATTATTGAAGTCTGATTCAATTGTTTCAACGATACCGTCTTGATTGAATTGCTTCCCATTAGCCAAATTTAATCGAACATGCATTGGACTGTTGTCCTTTTTGGCTTCCATCTGGTTGAGATATTCTGCCTCTGGTACATTGAAGTAAACCCACATTTTGCTATTATCGGAAAGTTCAGTAATCAACTCACCTTCATCAACAAGACTACCTTTGCGGACATGCAGTTTACCGACGATACCTGAAAATGGTGCCACGATATCGGTAAATCTGAGGTGCGTATTCATGGATGCAAGTTCTGCTTTGGCTTTTTCATATTTTGCTTTCGCCATTTCAGTTTCCTGAGGAGCTACAATATCCTTTTCTGAAAGATTTTTGCTGTTTTGGTATTCGATCTCTGCATATTTGACCTCGGCTTTTGCACGGTTAACATCAGATTCATAAAGGTTTGGCATTATTTTAAATAAAGGTTGTCCTTTTTGAACCAATTGCCCTTCATCGACAAATATAGATTGAATGTACCCTTTTTCTTGTGCTCGTAATTCAATATGGTTGATTGAACGGATCTGCGCAACATAGTCTTTGTTGACCAATGTATCTTTGACTAAGGGAGAAGTAACGTTAAAAACTGCAGCTTCCTTTTTGTCATTTTTCTCTGACTGGCAGCTCGTAGATAGAATAATAAGGCACAGGCTTATATACATGAAGCTTTTCATGACCATGATAATCGTTTTTTAATAATTTTTTCGAAAAATTGAACAATAGTGTGACTAGCTTTCAAAAGCTTTGAAAGCTATTTTTGATGTTTTTTTAAAAAACTAGTTAAAAATCACAGCCTGAAGACACTGTAATGGATATAGAGCGCGTTTTTTCGTGAAGTAAGCTGGTTGGAATTCGCAAGCGAAATAGCTGTGCGCGTATTATGAAATTGGGGATGGATAAAGGAATTTAAATTTCCAAAATCATTTTCAGATAGTGCTAATAAATTCGGGCTATTGGAATCGCTTCCAGCCTCATCATTTTCATTATCATTTTCTGAAAAATAAGCCCTTAGTTTTTCATGTGGATGAGGTTTAGTTTTACGAATGACTTCGATTTCATCATACCCACTTTTGACCTCTCTATCGAAGTGCTTAACAGCATGAAGACTGTAGGACGGATTATAATTATTTGGTGTTGAAGCGCAGTACCAGCCAAAACTGACAAGTATTGCGCACAGTAAGCCGAACAAATATTGATGGAATTTTCCTTGCATCCTTGAAGCAAATGTAATTAAACTTTAAAAATGATACAAACAATTTAGGTGTGGAATTTTTAAAGTTTATCTAATATTGTTACAATTATTGAAAAATGACTGTCTATATCATTTACAGTAATGTTTCCATATAAAAATACATCAATATCTTTTGCTCGGAACCTTCTTGACCATTAACTAGGTTGGAAAGTTGAACCTGGTTGAATACTTGGTGGTTCAAACATATATCGGTGTTGTTTGTATTTCTATTAGTCAACTAATTTTTTTTATTATGAAAGCAGTACGATTTTTCGGACATAAGGACGTCCGTGTTGTCAATGATCTAGAGAAGCCAATTCCTAAAGGCGATGAAGTATTACTAAAAATTGGTGGGGCTGGTGTTTGCCATTCCGATCTTCACATTATAGATGAGGGGACTGTTGTTGGTACGGTATTTACGCTAGGACATGAAAATGCAGGTTGGATAGAAGAAGTGGGCTCGGATGTAAAAGGGTATAAGAAAGGAGATGCAGTGTTAGTTTATGGTCCTTGGGGATGCGGTCATTGTAAACCTTGTCAGCAATCGAAGGAAAATTATTGTGATCATCAGTCTGAAATGGCTTATGGAGGAGGGCTGGGCCTAGATGGGGGCATGGCTGAATATATGCTGGTTCCATCCTCGCGTTTATTGGTACCGATTTACGATCTTGATCCAGTTGTTGCCGCTCCATTGACCGACGCAGCACTGACTCCTTATTCCGCTATTAAAAGGTCGATCGGAAAATTAACCGCAGATGAGTATGTCGTTGTGATTGGTGTGGGCGGATTGGGGCACGTCGCTCTTCAAATATTAAATGAGGTAAGTGCGAGTACAATTATCGCATGTGATGTCACTGATGATAAATTAGCTTTCGCGAAGGAACTGGGGGCTGCTCACGTGATCAACTCTAAGGATGACAACGCAGCCGCTCAGATTAACACGATAACTGGTATAAAAAAGGCAAAAGTTGTTCTTGATTTTGTGGGAGCAACATCAACCATTGAACTGGGAACAAAGGTGGTGGGTTTGGATGGTGATTTAACAATAGTCGGATTAGGTGGGGGCCATTACCAATATAATATGGCTGGACTTCCATTCGGTGTGAGTATGACAAACCCGTATTGGGGGTCTCGTGTGGAACTTATGGAAGTCGTTGGATTGGCTAGACAGAAGAAAATTCACATCGAAATCGAACAATTTAAACTTGATCAGGCTAATGAGGTTTATGATCGAATGCGAAATAGCAAGATCAAAGGAAGGGCTGTCCTCATTCCCTGAAAAAAAAGTCTACTTTTTTAGTAGTTTATTTTGTTTTTTAATTTTTGATGCCTATATTCGTAGTATCATAATTTAGGTTTATAATTGGTTATTTAAGGTTTTCATTCTCCCCGTTTGAAAACCTTTTTTATTTTATGATTGTTGAAAAACTGCGTCTACCAAGGGGTTTTAAGCCTATAGTGCTGTTTTCAATCTACTTGCCGTCAACTTAACGAAACTATACTTTCATCCTGCTAAAATTGTCTTTTAAAAAACTTCTGATTCTTATCGTTGTTTTTAAATAAACAATCTCGCTGATTTATCTGCAAAACATTTATGAACAAGACAATTCTCGTACTAACCGATTTTTCTGAAAATTCATGGACTGCTATTACCTATGCCTCATATTTGGCACAAGAATTTAATTGGAGAGTCCAGCTTCTGCATATCTATTCAAGTACAATTAAAGACAATATCAACATCCAGCTTGAACATCCAGCGTTTATTTCCCAGAAGGAGCGGGCCGAAAGTCTGCTTGAGGAATGGCGTACACGTTTAGACAATGCATTTCCAAACCTCAGCTGTGAAATGCTATGTTTACCTGGAGACCTGATAAAAACCGTATTGGATTTATTGCCTCAACAGGAATATACCTTTATCGTGATGGGGGCCAAAGGCAAAGGAATGATAAAAAAAGCGTTTTTAGGAAGTAATACCTTCGCCTTGATAAAGAAGAGTCCAATTGGTGTATTGGCAATACCCATTACTTTCACAAAGTTTCAGTTATTAAATGTAGGCCTGTTGACCAATTTTAAGGAATCTGAATATGATTTATTGGGTAGTTTTACAACCCGATTGTCGACTAATTTCAAATTGAGTCTGTTGCATGTCACCCAAAAATATGTTTCACCAAAACAGGAGGATATCGAGGAATGGCAAAAAAAACTGTCAAGTAAATTTTCGTTTGATCAGATCGATTATTTAGAAAAAAATGCAGTCAATAGATTAGGTTACAACATGCCTATACCACGTTGTATAGATTATATGGTTGAAAAAGGGGAGATTGATCTTTTGTTGGTCTCTTATAGCCCGAAAAGTTTTTTAAAAAGTTTTTTTTCACGGAACCTTACAAAAGCAATTTATCAAAATCTTGCGGTCCCCACTTTTTTTAAAAGTTTCTGACCGGAATTGGCTATTTTTTTTAGGCTAGTAGCTAGCCCTGTTGGGTGATTTTTCATATTTTTATAAATATTTTCTCTAATTTATAAAGATCGATTCAAATGTTTAGGCACCAAGGGAGAGGAAGGAATTATGCGCATAACTTAAAGTTAGCTTCTATTTTATCCTGTGTTGCGGGGCTGGTTAATATCACAAGCGTTCTTGCCGTTAATACCTTAACGACTAATGTTACAGGCCATTTCGCTTTTTTTTCAGAGCAATTGATTTTATTAAATTATAAAATGGCGTTGATTTATCTCTTGTATATAGCTTTCTTTTTAATGGGAGCATTCCTTTCAGGTTTTATCGTCGAATTGGCTTCAAAGAAGAAATCGCATAACGCCTATGTTGTTCCAATTTGTATAGAGTCCATGATCTTAATTATCGTGGGACTGCTACCTACTTTTGTCGAAATAGGGCGGTCATTTTCAACATTAATTTCATTCGCCCTTCTTTTTGCTATGGGACTTCAAAATGCCTTAGTCACGAAGGTTTCCCAATCAGTTGTTAGAACAACACATTTGACGGGATTGTTTACTGACCTTGGTATAGAGTTTTCACAGTTGTTTTCTTATCGGGAAATTGCTGAGAAAATGAAATTGCACAAAAGTATTTTTCTTAAGTTAATGATTATTAGTGGTTTTTTTATCGGTGGAATTATTGGCGGCTTTGTATTTCAATATTTTGAATTGAAAACATTGTTATTACCGGCGATCATGCTGCTGTTCGCTTTATGGTATGATAGTATTCTACTCAGGTTTTATCATCTGAAACGAAGTTTGAGACACGATGAATAAAATTTATATCTTCAATTAATAATATGAACCCTTCCTTTATCCTACTTGAAAAACTAGTATTATTTGTCGAGAAGTTCGAGATCAGTGAGCCGTTGTATTGTATTCTTTTGTTTGAAGAGGAAGCTCATTTTTCGGTAGATCTAATTCCCTACCGCGCTAATCCGAAAGATATTTTGTTTTTGTCTCCTTATCAATTGTTTAGTTTGGAGATGACTTCACCTCGTACCATCAACATACTAAAATTCCATGGAGATTTTTATTGTATAGAATATCATAAAAACGAAGTGGCCTGCAATGGTATTTTATTCAACAATATATATCAGGTACCCAATGTAGCGCTTACAGCAGAACTCTATGAGGAGATAATGGCTATTATGGAGAAAATAGATCGGCTAAAAATGTCTCCAGCATCCTATGATCAGTCACTCTTAAAAACCTACCTGCAGCTTATTTTAGCCTTGGCAAGCAAGCAAAAGATGGTTGTAAATGATCTGCAACAGTCTACGTTGGCTTATAGGGATGTTATTGATGATTTTGAGCAGCTTCTGGAAAAAAATTATATAGCACATAAAGAGGTTACATTTTATGCTGAAAATTACAGCTTAAGTCCAGCGGTATTTGCTAAAAAGGTAAGATTGAAATGGGGTAAATCGCCGTCAAAACTGATTCAGGAACGTCTTGTTCTGGAAAGCAAAAGACTGCTCCATCTGAGCTCCAGAAGTATTAAAGAAATAGCTGCTGCGTTGCAGTATAAAGATGAATTTTATTTCAGCCGGTTTTTCAAGAAGATGGTCGGTGTATCTCCTAAGGAATTTCGAAAACAAGTCGGTTTATCTATTGTAGCCAAAAAGTCTATGTTATAGAGGTATTTGTCCATGTTGCCCGTTTATCTCATTGGTTAGTTTTGTTTTGTATTAAACAAAGCGATATATTATGGAAAAAATAATAAGCACATTAGCCCAGTCACAGTATACCTTGACTAACCTTATGAGAATTTCAATCTTTATTGTGATGGCATGGATTGGAGGATTGAAGGCGTTTCAATATGAAGCCGATGGCATCGTTCCTTTTGTGATCAATAGTCCAGTAATGAATTTCTTTTATCACAATGCCGGAAAGCAAGCCTTGGATAATAATGGAAAGCTAGTGCCAGAATATCAGATCTTCAAAAATCCAGAAGGCAAGGTTGTTCGTAAAAATATTGCCTGGCACCAAAAAAACGGAACATATTTCTTTTCGTATCTGCTGGGCCTTGTGATTATTGTGATCGGTTTGATGACATTGCTTGGTATCTGGTTTCCTAAAATCGGGATTTTAGGAGCTTTATTGACGGTAATCATGTCATTCGTCACACTTTCTTTTCTAATTACAACACCAGAAGCATTTGTGCCCAAATTGGATGGTGATTTCCCTTCGCCAAATTACGGTTTTCCTTATTTATCCGCCGCCGGTAGGTTGGTGGTGAAAGATATCATTATGTTGGCGGCAGCATTGATGATCGCCGCAGAGAGTGCTGGTCGTTTAGCAATAAAATCGAAAATAAAATAAGATATAAATTTAATGTTTATTTCACACAGCTTATTCGGAGGTTTGTTCAGAAAAAATCATTATTTACCAAATAAAAGGGAATTTATATTCGGAACACTACTATGTATTGTATAAGTCTAATCTAAAATAATGTAGATTATCAAAATGATGGAAGATATTTTGGCAGTATCTTTGTGTCTCGTCAGTACACATACAATGATGTTAGAAAAACAAACGATATGAAAATAATACTGACGGCCCTTCCAATTGCACTGTTTAGTTTCATCCTCTTAGTTGGATGTAATAATAATCAACAGATTCGGATGGTTGATAAAGAAGGAAATATACATTTATTAACCAGAGAAGGTGATCGAAAAAGTGAATTAGGGCTGCAAAAAATTATAGCACATGGTAACGACACCGTAATAACTATTGATGCTGTGGGGCATCAAATGATTTGGACTGCTTCGGATGTGAGCAATATCGACACGACCAAGATTCAGTATTATCTTAAAAAGAGAAATGGCAGCAGCGTTAATATTTATACCCCATTGGAAATCAATCAAAATTTTATTGATGGAGAGGACCAAAAGGTATTGTCAGATCCCTACGATCAAAAGAACAAGAAAGAGTCTTTGTTGTAATTAGAAGATACTTTATAAACTTTTTCAGAAAAAAAAGAAATCCTAGCAAGTATTTACTTGCTAGGATTTCTTTTTAGGAACTTTAGCGCCTTCTTTTCTGGCCTCGGATAAACCAATGGCTATAGCCTGTTTTTTTGAAGTGACCTTTTTTCCGCTACCGGATTTTAACTTTCCCTCTTTCATTTCATGCATCGTTTTTTCGACTTTCTCTGATGCTTTTTCTGAATATTTTGCCATAATAATCTGGGATTTTAATACGCTTTCATTAGATCCTTAATGAAAGAAGAACAGCAATAAAAGCAGAATCGTTTGAAAATTATTTATTTCAAAGGGTCATTTCCCTTGTTTTGTACATTTAATGAGCTCCCCGCTTTAATAACGGCCTGATTGACTGCTCTAATCTTATTCAGTACCATTTTCTGCATTTTGCGGTCGTAGGTTAAAAGACCATTGACTTCATGCTCCACATCTGTTGTTTGTGTGTAAATTGCTACACTCAGTCCTTTGTATCGCACCAGTTGCTCGACATTGTCCATTAGAAATATATAACGATCAGTGAGCGCTTCTATTGTTGGCTCGTAAGCATAAGCATTGTTTTCGACAGGCCACATATGGTCCCGGACAAATAGGCCGACACCACCAAACTCACCGAGTGAGGCGGCCCGATTTTGATCTGGTACTGATGCTCCATTTGGTCCAACATAAATATGTGTATCAACAAAGTCGCCATTTCCCGGATCACCATAGGCTTTTTGGTAGGACGGGTTGTTGTTGAATCCGGAATTTCCGTTTACTAACCTTGATGGATCATACTGTTTGGTCCAGTTGGTTATATTTTTCACATCGAAAGCACCCCAGTTTTCATTAAAAGGGACCCAGGCAACAATGGAGGGCGAATTATAATGTTCATCTATGATAGCCTTATATTCATCGCGAAAGGCTTTTCGATAAACTGTTGTATCTTCATCCGGATACCAGAGACAGGGCATATCCTGCCAGACCAACAGCCCCATTTTGTCTGCCCAATAATAAAACCGTTGTGGTTCGGTCTTCATGTGTTTACGAATAAGATTGTATCCGGCGTTCTTGGTGAATTCGATATCATGTTTGAGGGCTTCTTCTGTAGGTGCTGTTAAAATGCCGTCAGGCCAGTAGCCCTGATCTAACAAACCCAGCTGCATCACAAATTGCCCATTCAATAGTGGTCTCATGATCCCGTTTACATTGCCCAACCTCACATCACGCATTCCAAAATAGCTCTTGACCTCGTCGATGACTACGCCATTTCCGTCATGAATGCTTAATTGTAAATCGTATAAAAAAGGGGAATCGGGAGACCAAAGTTTTGGATTTTCTATTGGAATGGTAAAGTCGGTGCCAGATTGTGAGACCATCTTTGCAAGCTGTTTTCCTTCAGCAGAAACGATCGCTGTAACCTTAGCTTTACTGATGCTGTTGACCTGCACTTTTAGCTGTTTCTCGACAAGCTGAGGCAGTAATTTTATGCTTTGGATATGATTTTTATTTACGGGCTCGATCCATACAGTCTGCCAGATACCAGAAGAAAAGGTGTAATCTCCTCGAGGACCGTTTTTACCTGAAGGATATTTTCCATCATTGCTGTCATGTGCGGCAACAACAAGTGTATTCTGGCCTGTTTTTAAAAACGGCGTGATGTTGAACCAAAAGGAATGATAACCACCTGCATGAACCCCTACTTTCTTGTCATTTATAAATACGGTGGCGTTGTGATCGACAGCGCCAAAATGAAGTATAATTTCTTTATTTCTCCATTGTTTGGGCAGGTCAAATTTCTTACTGTACCACATATTAATTTCTTGTTTGCGTTGTACGCCGGACAAGTAAGACTCGGGGCAGTAGGGGACGAGAATGTTTTCTTTAGCGTGATCAAAAGAAATTGATGTCGATGGATTTAAGGCATCCGGAGCATCTTTTCCGCCAATATAATCCCATGTACCATTAAGACATTGCCATTCTTTTCTTTCCAGTTGAGGACGGGGATATTCTGCGAGTGGTACTTCTGTCTGCTTGGCTATTTCCGTCCAGGGTGTCGGAAGCTGTGCATGTTGTGCAATTGCACTAAGCCAGCTCAAAGAGAGCAGAAGTAGTGCAAAAATTAAGGTTTTGGTTCTTATCATCGTATATTTCTTGGTTTATTCTTAGATGAATATAAATATACTAAATTGATTTAGTTAAGCATAGATGAAAAGCTCTCAGTAAATTTTAAGTAGGATGCCGGAACTCATATCCGATAGGGGAGTAGGCTATTTTTGAGGTCTCTCCAGCACATAGGAAGGAATTAAAATCAAGGCAATAAAAAAGGAGCTAACCTTTTGTGGGATGTACCCAGAAAGTGTCTAACTTTTAGGGGTACTGCACATTGAGATAGCTCCTTCAATATAGTTTGTTACCAGATTTTGATTCTTTCTTCTGGAGTTTTGTACAGTTTGTCACCCTGTTTTACATCAAAAGCTTTGTAAAAAGCGTCGACGTTGATCAATGGACCGAAACTTCTGAAATATCCGGGAGAATGCGGGTCGGTTTTAACTTGATTGACCATATATTTTTCACTGGATAAAGTTCTCCAGACGGTCGCCCAGCTAAGGAAAAAGCGTTGATCTTGTGTGTATCCACTTATTTCACCGGGGTTTCCTTTGTCTTTCAAATATAGTTGAAGAGCATCATATGCAATGTTTACACCGCCAAGATCGGCGATATTTTCACCATTGGTAAATGTTCCGTTGACGAAAGTTCCTTTTACAGGTTCATATTTATCATATTGAGCAGCAAGAGTTTTCGTTGCTTTTTCAAAATTAGCTTTGTCTTCTGGTGTCCACCAGTCTACCAAGTTGCCATCAGCGTCAAATTGAGCGCCAGAATCATCAAATCCATGGCTCATTTCATGGCCAATAACAGCTCCTATGCCGCCGAAGTTGACTGCTGCATCGGCCTTTGGATTAAAAAATGGAGGTTGAAGAATAGCTGCTGGGAATACGATCTCGTTGTTTACAGGATTGTAATATGCATTAACAGTCTGCGGAGTCATTCCCCATTCCGATTTATCAACCGGTTTCCCAATTTTAGCGAGATCCTTATCATATCGCCATGTCGTAATATTTTGAAGGTTAGCATACAGATTTCCACCTTTGCTTTCCGATAGAATATTCAATTTAGAATAATCCTTCCATTTGTCAGGATAGGCAACTTTTACAGTAAATTTATTTAATTTTTCAAGTGCTTTACCTTTTGTAACAGCAGACATCCAAGTCAGGTCGTTAATATGTACGGCAAAACTTTTCTTTAGATAGTCAATCAACTCTACCATCTGTGCCTTGGCTTCAGCAGGGAAATACTTTTCAACATATAATTTTCCAAAAGCTTCCCCTAAAGTGGAGTTAATAAGTTCAAATCCTCTTTTATTTAATGCTCTCTGCTCTTGTTGACCTCTTAAATATTTGCCATAAAATGCAAATCTCATGTCGCCTAATTTCTCACTTAAATAAGACGCACTACCGTTGATCAAGTGGAATTTTAAGTAATCCTTGATAACAGGAAGATGGGCTGCATTGACTAACTTGTCAAAGTTTTTGTAATAGCCTAACTCCCCAATAATCACTTTTTCTGCATTGACACCAACTTTGTTTAGATACTCCGGTAGATTTACATTTTTGACTAGAGCAGATAGTTCAGCCATAGTCTGCGGGTTGTATTGTAATGTATTGTCCCGGCTTTGTTCATTGGTTAGGTAAGTCTTTGCAATGCTTTTTTCATAGTCTACGATTCCCTTTGCAGCCGCATCAGCATTTTTGTAACCTAGCTCCTTTAACATAGAAGCTACATATTTTTGGTATTCCGCTATAGCCTCGGTATTCTTTTCATTTTCTTTTTGGTAATAATCCCTTCCCAAGCCCAAAGAAGCATCGCCTAAATAGACAGCATTCATTTTGGAGTCTTTCAAATCTGCATATACGCCCCAGCCATAGAAGTTATTTTCGCCCTCTTTTGTTACTGAGGTTAAATAATTCTGAAGGTCTTTTAAGTTTTTAATGGCGTCGATTTTACTGATATTTTTCTGTATAGGTTTGATTCCATCAGCATTTCTTTTTTGCAGGTTCATATAAGAGGCATATAAATCCTGTATTTTCTTGCCTTCACTTCCTTCCGCAAATTTTTCCTTTAACAGGGAGTTCAGGATTTTCATGGAATTGTTGTCCGTGTCTTCTGCTAATTTATTGAAGCTTCCCCAAGTCGGTTTATCGGAAGGGATTTTAGCCGTTTTCATCCATGTTCCACTGACATAGTTGTAAAAGTCATCTTGTGGACGTACTGATTTGTCCATTAAGCTTAAGTCGATCCCGTTATCGGACCCAGGGCCTGCTGTTTGTGCTGTAGCTTGCTGTGTACAGACTCCAGCCAATAAAACCAGGGCAAGTGTTAATTTTTTCATCGTTGTTTTAATGTTGTGTGAATTTTCTTCTATAATACACTAATGGAATATGCGCATGTTATAAATATGAAACGCTGCGTCATTTGTTCTGAATAATTCAATTAGTGTTAACCATGTTAATAATAATTAGCGACGATTTTTTTACTGCCGCAAAAAAAATCATTTACACAAATGACGGAAAATTCTGTTTCAGCAACAAGTAAATTTCATGATTATCTATAAAATTTATGAGACACAACATGTATAGAATTTCCTACAAATATTTTTTCCTAAAATTAATGGCTTGGCACTGTCATAAACTTACCTTTATCCTTTTTAATAGAGCAAACAATATGTATTACCCCCTTAAAGTTACATAGCTTTTCCTGATCTGTGGTGTCTGGACTATAAAATAGCTACGGTCTTAAAAGACGCAACCGGGTAATTAATCGTCAAGAATATTTTGTCTATTCCCCATAAAATATTATCTTTTAGTAATTTTAGAACTTAGAAACAAGGAATAGAGATGTCATTAATAGATTTATCAAAACGCGTCGCGTTAGGCATAGATATCGGTGGAACCAATACTAAATTCGGCGTGGTCAACCATCGGGGAGAAGTGCTTGAAAAAGGAAGTATAAGAACGGATGATTATGAGACTGTAGAAGAGTTTATCGATGCTTTGTATGAAAAAGCTTATCCGTTAATTCAAACGTTTGGTGGCGAAAAAAGTTTTGATGGAATTGGCGTTGGTGCCCCTGACGCGAATTATTATACCGGAACAATAGATCATGCGCCGAATCTTCCCTGGAAAGGTGTGATTCGATTTAGTGAGTTAATGACTGCCAAGTTTAATATTCCCTGCACCATTACCAACGATGCTAATGCTGCAGCGTATGGTGAAATGCTCTTTGGGGCGGCGCGAGGAATGAAAGACTTTATTATGATCACCTTGGGAACCGGTGTGGGAAGCGGAATTGTCGCTGGAGGAAAGCTTATCTATGGGCACGATGGATTCGCCGGAGAATTAGGACACACTATTGTTAAACCTGGCGGAAGAAAACATTGGAGCACGGGCTCTGAAGGAAGCCTAGAAGCTTATGCGTCTGCGACAGGGATTACAATTACGGCCAAGAAAATGAGGGCTGAATTTCCAGAATCGATGTTGAACCAGTATCCTGAAGATGCTATCAATTCGAAGACAGTTCATGAATGCGCACTTCAAGGTGACGCAATAGCGATTGAAGTATTTCGGTATACAGGTCAGAAACTAGGTGAAGCATTGGCAAATTTTGTGATGTTTTCCTCTCCGGAAGCCATACTGCTTTTTGGCGGAGTAATTAAGGCTGGAGATTTTATTTTAAAACCCGCAAAGTTACATATGGAAAGAAACCTTTTTCCTTTGTTTAGAAACAAAGTGAAACTTGTCTTTAGTGAATTGGAAGAGGCTGATGCTGCTATTCTTGGCGCAAGTGCATTAGTTTGGGAAAAATAAAGTATTCGTTTGTTCTCCGGTTATAAGGGCTTTCCAGCGCAGAAGCTCTTGTAACCGGAGCGTAAATATGTTCGTGCTGCTAAGAAATCACCGTATCCCTAAGATCATTGCTCAGCAAATTTAATCGATTCTCCAGCATTATGAAATAAATAACCGACCATTTCATTCTTAAGATAACTAGTTATTAATTTTTGCGGCCAAAAGGCATAGTCTTTGCTTATAAGTTCTTTCAAACTTAAAACTATTTATATGAAAAAGACTATTTTTCTTCTTTTGTTGCTATGTACCGCTTTATTTTCAAAGGCAGACCAGCTTCAGGCGCTAACGCAAAAGCAGGCAGAAACTGCTGTCGCATATCTTAAGAAAGAGCCCGTTGTTATTTTGTGGTGTAGCTGCTGTGATAATCAACCAGCTAAAAAGATTACTGTTAACGAGGTTTATTTCAAGAAATACCCGGACGGAAAATATTATTCCGTTATTGTAAAAGGTAGAGATGAAAGTGGAACTGAAGTAGAAGAATATGTGGACTTAGCTTATGTGTTTGTAAAAAAAGGAAAAAAGGCAAAAAGCTTGGGTAAGGTATTGAAATTTGAATGTGATCCCTGTACAAAACCGTTCGATTGGTCGGTTTAGCTAGAAATAGATGGGGCTAAAAAAAACTCCCGAGATTTTAAGCTCGGGAGTTTTAAGTGCGGAAGAAGGGACTCGAACCCCCACGCCTCGCGGCGCCAGATCCTAAGTCTGGTGCGGCTACCAATTACGCCACTTCCGCATTAGGATTTCTTATGATGTCGCAAATATATGAACCAAAGTGATATCTTGCAAGTGAATAGGCTATATTCCCTGTTTTAAATATGGATCATCCTGTTTATGAACAGAATATTTTTTTATCGATCCTTGTCTTTTACCATATGATCTACTAGCGGGTTGTTTGGCCAATTTTTTACGACTGGATATTTGCTATCCTAATTAAGTTTTGTTAATGCCTTTGAATTTCTTAATAAAAAGACATATTGAAAATAATCTGTCGTATAAGTTGTTTGTACTGGTACAATATTTTCGCCAAATAGCCTAGATTTCACTGTTATTAAATTTTGGGATCTAAGGTAAGGGGAATGCGGCGCATCGAGTTTAAACAAAGAAATACTATTTGGCTGACTTAACTCCTTTAGATCTCCTATACCCTTAACGAGCATAAGGGGGCCATCTGCATTTACCCAATTTACTTTTTCGTTTGAAGGAGTAGGAAATTGAGGGTTTTTTGGAAGGTACATGTCACTATCGATAGTATAACTTATAAAGCTTGATACTTTATACCCTTTGTTTTTTAAGCGTGTGGCAAGAGGCTCTTTGGCTGCATCTTTTCCTTTCTGTAAAACATGGAAAAAACCAAATAGTCCATATAGTTTTTCACCCTCGATATGGTGCGTTTTGATATAATTTTCCAGGTTTAACAGCATAGCTGAGTCTCTGGATATTGTGGATTTATCGTCTGAAAAGCTTTTGTCAATACCAATTACTGTAATTTTTGCGGTGTCGGCTAATTTTTGGTTATAGTCATAAATATCAACCCATTTTTGATATAGTTCCAAGCTCGATTGCTGCGGAATTCGCTTTCGTATAGAACTGACCACATCTTTTAATAATGCGTTATCTTTCGCTGGGTTGGAGAGAAAAGTATTTAGTTTATTTGCATTGTTGCTATCCATTTCTGCGATATAGTATTTCACTTGAAGTTTTTTATTCAGAAAGAACAAAAGCTCTTTGTCTATTTTTTGATTATCAGCATAACCATGGATTTCTCCAAGTAAAAATACATCCGACTTGTAAAAGTTATTGTCGAATAATGTAGCCACAATACTGTCTTTAATATCGGCCCTATGCTGGCTGAGGTAATCTGTGTTTTCCTTGCTGGTACTTCCGATAAATAACTTATTGGAAATAATAAAATAAAGGAATAACAGGATAATGATAGCCAGAATAGAAAAAAATGTGATCTTGATAAATTTAAAAAGCTTTTTCATAAATAGGGTTTTGGCAAAGATATTATTTTTCAAGGAATGAGTCAATAATTATCTATGTATATAATTATAGGCTGCTTTCTGTAGCTTTGAAGATTTGGATTATGCAATCAATTACGCCCTAGTTTTTGGACTAAAATAGCTATTTTATAGCTGCCTTTTAATCCTTGAGTTCCCTGTTCTGCGTTTGGATAGGGTAAGACATTTTGGAGGGTGATCGTATATCCGTTGAAATTAGCTGATTTCTGATAATCTCTTTCCTTCATGTCCATTGTGGCAAGATTCAATTGAACCGGTTTGGTTGATTTTTCCATGATTTCAATTTCTGCAACAGCAACTCCCGCCCAAATACAGTTGACTCCTTCCGGACAACGGCTATCTTCTGAAATACCGTTAAATTTAACAGCTATCGGAAATTCTTTTAGGGATTTCTCCTGCCCTTCGGTTAGGTATATGAGGGCAGGGCCTGCAGTATCTGACTTCACTTCCTTTTTAGAAAGGCAACTTGCTAGTGTAAAGATCACTAAGCTAAAAATAAGAGTTTTGTATCGTATCATATGAATATTCTTATTAACCAAAACTAAGCCATATTGAAGAAAACTCAGCATGTTAAATAAAATAAGTAAAGGACCTATGGATATTTTTTTTCCACCTATTAGACCAAAATCTACCCCTGGTTACTTCGTCCATTGGATTAGATTTGATTTCACCTCTGACGGACAATTTAGCTCGGCTTGATTGTTTTGGCAGATTGAAACATGTTTTATAACCAATACTAAATCGATGTCAATACTGAACCACCTAAATGCACACATGCATCTCAAAAAACATATCCGACTGAATGTAATTGCTGATCTTAATATGAGTATTTTCTATTTTTAGAAAAGACCTTTTATTGTGATGGATTTGTCGAATGAAAAGATCTATTTCAATGATAGTGGCTTAGAATGGCTGCGTTCAGAAAGACAACAAGAACAGCCTCTTCAATGGACACGAAGTAAATATCTTCCTTCCAGGAATTGGGTTGGATTAACTGTCGATAGTGAAAAGAACGATTTAATTATTCAGCTAATTGATGAATTTTATCTAGCGACATGTGATATGTTGTTGATAAATCCGATTCGTTCGGAAATTCATCCGTCAATTTAAAAGATTATGTAATAAGTATTTTAACTTGTTTCGTAGGTACTTTAACTTGTTTTACTTTCAGCAGCTTTTTTTTCTAATTTTTAATATTCATCTTTAGGTTATTATAAACATAAGATTTGAGTCCATTACATAATCTTTCTGAGGAGACATTAATTCTTTTATTGAAAAAAAAGAATCAACAAGCATTTAGTTATCTCTATGATCACTATGCCAGTGCGCTCTTTGGGGTGATTTGCCGTATCGTGGATTCAAGTGAACATGCTGAAGAAGTGATTCAGGATGTATTCGTCAAAATCTGGCGGCATATCGATCTTTTCGATACAGAAAAAGGCCGTCTATATACCTGGATGATTAATATTGCCCGCAATACCGCCCTGGATCATCGGAAATCAAAAGCGATAATCAACGAAAAGAAAAACCAGCCGCTTTCAAATATCGTAAATAGGGATGAAGAGCAAGATCAAAGTCAAAACGAGCAACATACAAAAGCAGATTTTATTGGATTCAAGAATATTTTGGATAACTTAAAGCCTGAATGGCGTATCTTGATTGAAATGGCCTATTATGAGGGATATACACAGCAAGAAATTGCCGAGCAACTTGAAGTCCCTCTAGGAACGGTAAAGACACGGACTAGAGCAGCATTTATACAGTTACAACAATTATTAAAGGAGTATCGTTAATTTTGGATATAAAAGCATACATATCGTCGGGGATTATTGAATCGTACGTTTTAGGCCTTGCTTCTGAGGAGGAAGTGAGTATCTTAAATTGTATTCGAAAAAATAATGTCGAAGTGGAAAATGCCATCGCTGAAGCGGAAATTGCGCTTGAAGAGTTGGCAGATAGCCAGGCGATGGAGATGCCTATGCAATTAAAAGAAGTTATCTGGAATAAACTGAATGCCGAAAATCTAATTCCTAACCAAGATATAGAAATTACCGAACATAGTGATTTGCCGTCAGAAGAAGTTAATGAGCAGATTTCTATTGAACGCAATAAGGAAATTGTTCCGCTCAAATCTTATCGTTGGGCCATCGCTGCCAGCCTGTTGTTAGCAATTAGTATTGGGGCCAATATATTTTTGTATCAGCGTAATGGTGATCATGAGAATCAGTTGGATCAGAAGACTAGTCTGCTGCATAAACAGCAATCGAAATTAGCTGTTTTACAGGATAAATGGAATCTTGTTCAGAATCCAGCGATCAAAACAATTCCGCTCAAAGGAGTCGAGAATAAACCAGATTACCGTGCACTGGTATTTTGGGATCAAGTGTCAAAGTCAGTTTATCTTAGTCTTGAGCACATGCCTGTTGCACCTAAAGGAAAGCAATATCAGCTGTGGGCAATGGTGGATGGCAAACCCGTTAATGCGGGTATTTTTCCGTTGGATGCGAATGGAGATATTGCAAGTAAAATGCTGGACATTCCTGCAGCCCAAGCTTTTGCAATCACCTTAGAAGATGCTGGTGGAAAAGATGCGCCGACGCTTAGCGCGCTTTGTGTGATGGGAAGTATTTAAAAAATGCCCTGACAGGATTAACTGATCAGGACATTCTAAAACAGGTAAACTACGTCTTTTGTTAGGATTTTATAAATAAACCTGCAATATTAAGTACAGCCTCAGCAGAAAGTGGTTCATCAAAAGATTGTGTAGCTGCACTTGCTGAAATTTTCCCCATTGGACCACTGAGAGCGGTAATATCAACATTTGCTTGCTTTACGTTATCCTCGCCAGTGTATATAGGATTGACTACCGCACCGATTCCGGTATCATTGGCTCCTGTAATCCAAGGTTTTTGGTTTGCTGCAGCACCTCCGCGTGCGCGACGCATCTGACGGATGTGTGAGGCATGTCTTGCTTCGACCGAGTGGATTTGCAATGCCGCTGTGAGCACAACGCGATTGCCGAGTAAGATACCTGCCTGACCTTTATATGCTCTTACACCAGTATCTTCAAATGCCTGTGCTACGGCTAAAAAGGTATCGTAATCACTAAAGACATTTCCAAATGTTCCCCCTGCCGTAAAATCGAAAGTTGGCTTGGAGACCGCCTTATTTCCCAGTACCTGTTTCAAAAAATTGACATGTGCCACTTCATGGTCACGGATGGTTGTGATTGCTCCTAGTGGTTTGCCCGAGGGGATCAGTCCAGATTTGGCAACGCCCATCGTATAATATTCCGCTTCAAGATATTCCAGGGTCAATGCATAATTAAGAACGCCAGTAACGTCCGTTGGTGCCGTGGCTCCGTAGGCTTTTTTAAAGAGCTCCGCTACAAAAAATGGGAGAGCAGCTAATGTGACTTTTTTGCTCATGGAAGCTAGATCTTTAATAGCCTCACGACGTGGGCTGATGCGATCGCTGAACTCAGGATCTACAGCATTTATTTGTTCAAAAACGTTTAAAAGATTCATGATAATTAAATTTAGGTGAATTAATAAGTGGGTAGATCCGATACATCGATTTTCGATTTGATAAATGGAGCGGCTGCACTCAGCACGACACTTGGGCTTTTGGCAACATCTAGTCCATTGGAATCGACAACTTCTTGATTCGCAAAACTGCCATTATCTATCATGTCTCGAACCCAGGCAGCATGCCTTGCTTCGACTGAAACAATCTTACCAGCCAATAACAGATAATTTGGATCCTTTATTAACCAACCTGCACCGTTATAGGCCGATACACCCAGGTCTTCAAATGTTTTGGCCGTTGCCAGCACGTTTTCACGGCTACTGAAATTGATTCCTGAAAGATTTAAATCAAGACTGGAAATCGCTTTGGCTCCTAAAGCGACTTTAAAAAATTCACGATGGGCGATCTCATGATCACGTATATCGGTAAAAAATGCTTTTTCCATATCGGTCATACCAGCGTATGGATTGTTGACAAGCTGAATGTAAAATGCAGCTTCAAGCTGTTCGAGTGCATAAGCATAGTTCAATATGGCAATATCTCCGCTGCCAAAATATAAGCCTTTACCGCCGTTGTCCATTCCATCATCACGATCTTTTTTGCAACTGGACAGCCCCAGTATAGCGAGCGAAGCGGCGCTGGCTCCTGCAAATTTTAGAAAATCTCTTCTGCGGAGATCTCTGCTGTCAATTTCACTATCCGGGGTCAATAGTGACTCATTGTGGGATGTTGTTGTCTTTTCCATAACAAAAGTCTTTTAGTTTATAATTTTCTGTACTTATCCCTATTTACGACGTTTTGAAGATCTTGGATTTATCAGATTTAAATTTTTTTACAAATTATTTCTCGATGTTGAAAAATTGATGCGAACATTCGTGGCAACGATATATTTAATAGACTATTTCGAACAATGATTTTTGTGAATCTTTATTTTATAGGGGTCAGTATATGTTATTGCCTAAAACGGTATTTGCGAAGTGCTCATGTATCTCAGGTCGATATTAAGGAAATAAAAGAAGTTAGATTTGGATAATTTCTATCATATAAAGGTATATAATACTTCATTTACGATTAGTAATCAGTGGGATAGATTCTTTTTTTAAAGTTAAATGTTTTTTTTATTTAAAACTTTTTTAATGTGGTGTTGTTCATGTTTATATTTTAAGATGCTGTTATTCCTCCGCTTTTAGACATTTAATATAGATTTTGTTGAGCTTTCTATAAGTCTTGTTCGGTAGAAAATAGGATTATTGAGGCCAATCATTAAAGAATCGCGGCATATAACAGCGACTTTACCACGAGTTATAATTGAAGACCTATAAGTAATTAAAAAGAGTAAGTAATAACGTATACAGACTTTTGTATGAATGCTAAATTATCGACTACAAATGAATCAGATCGGATACGTGTGTTGCATGAATACGAAATTTTAAATACAGCAACAGAGGAGGAATTCGACCGTATCACAAAAATTGCATCGCTCGTATGCAGTACACCTATTTCACTGATTTCATTGGTGGATAGAGATAAACAATGGTTTAAATCACGAGTTGGCCTGGCAACGCAAGAAACCTCACGTGATGTATCTTTTTGTCAGTATGCACTCGAAGAAGATCAACTGATGGAGGTGGAAGATGCCGAAAAAGATGAACGCTTCAGATCCAATGAACTTGTTACTTCAGAACCACATATTCGTTATTATGCCGGTTTGCCATTAATTGATCCCAATGGATATGCTCTAGGTGCGTTATGTGTTATCGATCGTGTTCCAAGGCAACTTGATCCGCATCAAAAAGAAATACTGGAACTTCTACGAGATGAAGTCGTCACACTTATTGTCAACCGGAAGGAGAAAGAAAAGTATAAAGAAAGCGAGCAAAAACTGAAAGCTTTTTTCGATAATTCTCAAGGGCTTATGTGTACGCACGACCTGAATGGAAATTTCATAACTGTCAATGATGCTGGGGCTAAGATATTAGGCTACACAAGAGATGAGATCCAAATGTTATCTCTTTTCGATATTGTTCCTTCGGAAGGACACAAGAATTTACAAGGTTACCTAGAGGCAATCAAACAGCGCGGAATAATTAAAGGTGAAATGCGTACCCTTACTCGTTCAGGTGAGATGCGCATTTGGATGTTTAATAATATTCTGCAAACCCATGGTAATAAGATCCCCTATGTGATAGGCAATGCGGTAGATATTACCGAGCAGCACCATCTGGAAAAAGAACTTAAACATGCGCAGGCTATGTTGATAAGAACTGGACGAGTGGCACGAATAGGAGGATGGGAATATACACTGCTCGATGGAAAGATTGTTTGGTCTGAAATTACAAGAGAGATACATGAAGTACCTGCGGGGTATGAGCCAGACCTTACGACTGCACTCAATTTCTATAAAGCGGGACCAAGCCGGGATAAAATCCGTACAGCCATTGAGCATGCACTTGCGACGGGAGAGTCTTGGGATCTGGAACTTGAGATTATCACCTTTGCAGGCCATGAACTGTGGATACGTGCACTGGGGAATGCCGATTTTGAAAATGGTCATTGTGTTCGGCTGTATGGTACCTTCCAGGATATTGACAAACGTAAACGGATAGAAGCTGAATCTTCGAATTCGAAAAAAATGCTTGCGGAAGTGCTTGGTGCAACTTCCGCCGTCGCGATTATTGCGACTGATACGTCTGGCGTAATTACATTGTTCAATACAGGAGCCGAAAATCTTCTGGGCTACAGTAGCGAAGAGGTGATCGGCAAATTTGGTCCTGAGCATTTTCATGTAGAACAGGAGCTGTTATCGAGAGCTAAGGAACTGGAAATGGAGCTGGGGCATTCGGTAGATGGTTTTAGGATATTTGTTGAGACTGCCGAGTTACACGGTGCCGAACAGCGGGAGTGGACCTATTGTCGGAAAGATGGAACTAGATTACATGTTTCTTTGGCGGTTACGATTATAAGGGATATCAACGAAGAAGTCATCGGTTATCTGGGCGTTGCGACAGATATTAGTAGGATTGTTCATCAACGGGAGGAGCTAGAAAAGGCAAAACAAATAGCAGAACAGGCAAGTGCGGCAAAATCTCAATTTTTGGCTAATATGAGCCATGAGCTTCGTACACCTTTAAATGGAATTGTTGGCTTTACAGATTTATTGCTGGGGACAGCGCTTGAAGATACACAACGTGAGTATCTCACTATCGTTGATCAATCTGCCAATTTGTTGCTTGGGATTGTAAATGACATACTAGACTTCTCTAAAATAGAAGCCGGCAAGCTTGAACTGGATATTGAACAGGCAGATCTCTATGAATTGGTCGTTCAGCTCACCAACTTTCTGAATATGCAGATCAAAGCCAAAAATTTGGAGTTTTATCTGGATATCGCCGCCAATGTACCCCACTATATCTGGATTGATGCGCTCCGCATTAAGCAGGTCCTGATGAACCTGCTGAGCAACGCTACAAAATTTACCGAAAAGGGAAAGATTGAATTAAGTATTACAGTCGTGTCACATGAAGCCGATGAAGCAGTTTTGTGTTTCAGCGTCAAGGACACGGGCATAGGAATTAGACAAGACAAATTGGAGGAAATATTTGATGCATTTTCGCAAGCGGATAACTCGATGACCAAACGGTATGGCGGCACCGGTCTTGGACTGACAATATCAAATAAATTGCTTAAAATGATGGGAAGTGAATTGAAATTGGAAAGCAACTTTGGTGTAGGGAGCCGTTTCTTTTTCACTATTAAAGTGCGTTCTGTTTGGGAAATGGATGAATGGGAAGGATTGAGAAAAGTTGGGAATGTACTGGTCGTTGCAGAGGAAGAATCAGAGCGGAATGCATTGGCTCAAATGTTATCTTTAAAGAAGGTTAATACGGTACACGCAAAAAATGGCTTTGAAGTCTTACAGATGTTGAAGGCAGGACGTCATTTTGGTGCTATTCTGATCGACAATCAATTGCCCATCATGAGCGGTATAGAAACAATAAAGAATATTCGCGAAAAAAAATTTAACAACAGTTTTGAACAAAATATTATTCCAATATTTGATTCAGGTATACAGAATATTGAGCAGCATTGTCAATCCATGGGTATAAATAGATGGCTAGTCAAGCCCGTTAAACCAGAAAACCTTTACGCAATTTTGATAGGGGGGGCAACCGATTATGATGATCAAAACGTAAGTGATTCCAACTAACTTTTTATGAATATACTCTTATTATAGTCCAGCATGTCGATTGCATTTTTATTATCGCATATTTCGGATTTTATTGGACTATCTTTCAAAATAGCTTTGTGTTGAATGATAAATAAAACACTATGCAAATTTTTAAAGACAAAGTCATTTTGATTACGGGAGCCAATAGAGGCGTTGGCAAATCTTTCGTAAAGGCGCTCCTCAACAGTGAGGCAAGGAAAATATATGTAACCTGCCGCGATTTAAAAAAGATGCCAGCGTTCGATGATGATCGGATAGTGCCGCTGCAGTTAGATATCACGGTTGATAAGCAAGTTGCCGTAACTGCAATCACGGCCTCAGATACTGAAATTCTGATTAATAATGCAGGGACCTTAAACCAGGGAAATGTGCTTGAAGGAAGCCTAATAGACATGGAAAGCGACTTGAAAGTAAATTATTTTGGGACAATAAAAATGATGCGCGCGTTTGCTCCGATCTTGATCAGGAATAAGCCATCTATCCTGATCAATATTGTTTCGATTGCTGCTTATTCCCCTTTACCTTCTATTGCTGGATATGCGGCTTCTAAAGCAGCCCTATATTCTGCCACGCAGTCTGTGCGAATCGAATTGGCAAAAAAAGATGTGTCTGTATATGCTGTCAATCCAGGAGCTATTGACACCGATATGAATAAGGGGATTGATTGGGATATGCCAGACCCAGACAGTATCGCAATAAAAATATTAGAAAGTATAGCTCTAGGGAAACTTGATGTCATTCCAGACGAAATGGGGCAAGGGATGTATGCTGCATGGAGAGAGGAACCGGCTAAATTGTCAAAGATATTTTCCGATCTCTATCACGGGGAAAATTAAGTCTATATTAAATAAATCCGGCTTCTATTTCTTGATACAAATCTTGGAATAGTAGCCGGATATTTTCATTCAGTCTAGGTTAAAACAAATATTTGAATTTTTAAAGTATAATTTTATTCTATTTTTAGACATTTTTAAAATAATTAAAACTATTAATGGTATATTTATGTTTTAATTTAGCGTTATGAAGTATAGACTTTTGAAAGAGATACTTGACTTAGTTGAGCAATTTGAAGATGAAAATTCGGAAAAGAGGTACACGGATGATGCGGAGGGGTTTAAAACTTGGATAGCAGATGAGTTATTGGGCGAATCAATAGAGCCGGATTGGGAAGGTAAAGAAAAGGGGCGTAGTCCGGAGAGTGTAATAAGTACCTTGCTTGTGCATATGAATAGGTTTGCGAAGAGCTACTCGAAGGCAGCAATAAATGGATCTGATTTTTCTACACAAGAGGAATTTATTTATTTGATCACATTGAGATCATTTGGTGAGATGACGAAGATGGAACTGATCAAGCGGAATATTCATGAGAAACCTGTTGGTATGGCAATCATTAATAGACTAATCAAGCAGGACTGGATTGCACAGCATGATTCTGAATTTGACAAACGCAGTAAGCTGATCAATATTACCGAAAAGGGGCTAGCAGCTTTGGATGGACAAATGGAAAAGATACGCTATGCTACCAAGATTGTTTCAGCCGATCTCACTCATGCGGAGAAGATAGCGCTTATTGGCTTGTTAAATAAAATGAGCAATTTTCATCAGGTCATTTATGAGAGAAATATTGGCCCTGAAAAGTTGTTGGAAGAAATTGAAATCAAAGAATGAATCAGGTGAATAATGGACTCGTATCGGTCAACCATGCGGGAAGCTAAAATGGAATGCAAAATGAGAAAGAAAGTTGCGATCATCGGTGCCGGTTTTTCAGGCCTTTCGGCAGCGTCTTATATGGCAAAAGCGGGCTATGATGTGCATGTTTTTGAGAAACATCCACAACCCGGTGGGCGGGCGAGGCAGTTTTCGACTTCAGAGGGTTTCAAGTTTGACATGGGCCCCAGTTGGTATTGGATGCCGGATATCATAGAATCGTACTTTTCGGATTTTGGCTACAGTGCTGCGCATTTTTTTGAGCTCGTCTCGCTGAACCCACAATTTGAGATGATCTTTGATACTGGGAAAATTAGCGTTCCCTCCTGTTATGAGGATTTGAGACAATTATTCGAATCCATAGAAAAGGGGGCTGCAAAGCAGCTCGATAAATTTATGGAAGCAGCCAAATTTAAATATGAAGTAGGGATGCGTGATTTTGTATACAAACCATGTCACAATTGGCGTGAATTTCTATCACCAAAAATAGCTCTAAGTGCCTTTAAATTGGATTTGCTTTCCAATTTTAGATCCTATGTGGCACATTATTTTAAAGATAAAAGACTCCGCACACTGATGGAATTTCCGGTCATTTTTTTGGGTGCTTCACCCAAAGATATTCCCGCATTGTACAGCTTGATGAACTATGGGGGCTATGCCTTAGGGACTCATTATCCCAAAGGCGGATTTTATCAGCTGGTGCTAGCGATGCAGCAAGTCGCTAAAAAGCAGGGGGCAACGTTTTATTTTAACCATAATGTTGATGAATTTCTGATCGAAAAAAACGCTATCACTTCGATTATGGTTAACGGAAAGAGTATTGCATTTGATCTTATTGTCGCCTCGGCCGATTACCATCACGTCGAAACACTATTGCCTAAGGAACTGAGAAACTATGATGATGCTTATTGGGAGAGTAGGACCTTTGCGCCTTCTAGTTTGATTTATTATCTCGGTATGAGATCAGCCATTCCTAACTTGAGACATCATACGCTCTTCTTTGAGCACGATCTAGATGATCATATTGATTGCATCTATGGCGAAAAAAAATGGCCTCAAAACCCGTTATTTTATGCGTGCTGTCCTTCAAAAACCGACTTAGATGTTGCCCCAGAAAATCAGGAGAATCTTTTTCTATTGATGCCATTGGCGACGAATATTGGGGATGGAGAGGAGACGCGCGAGAAGTATCTGAAGCAAATGTTAAAACGTCTTGAAAAACAAACAGGAACAAAAGATCTGTATGAACAGATCGTTTTTAAACGAAGTTACTGTGTCAGTGATTTTGCCATCGATTATAACGCTTATGGCGGGAATGCCTACGGCTTGGCAAATACATTAAAACAGACTGCTGTCTGGAAACCCAAAATTAGAAATAAAAAAGTGTACAATCTTTTTTATACTGGACAGTTGACGGTACCCGGGCCAGGTGTGCCACCATCTATTATATCTGGAAAACTAGTCGCCCAGGAAGCGATTAAATTAAATTATAATCCGTAAGACCATGAAACAGCTATTTGATGAACTCGCTTATGAAGTGAGCAAAAAAACGACCGAAAAATATAGTACGAGTTTTTCGCTCGGTATTTTAGCCCTTAAACCCAGCATTCGCGCTAGTATATATGCAATTTATGGGTATGTCAGACTCGCAGACGAGATCGTAGATAGTTTTCATGGTTATGATAAACAACGGTTACTAGCCAGATTATACTTGGAGACAAATCATGCCCTCGAAGAGGGGATTTCGCTGAATCCAATCTTGCAATCCTTTCAGGAAACTGTAAGGAAATATCGCATCGACATTGATCTCATCCGTCAATTTCTCCATAGCATGGAAATGGACTTAAAAAAGGTGGATTATAGTTCGGAACTTTATAAAGAGTATATTTACGGTTCAGCCGAAGTAGTTGGACTCATGTGTTTACAGGTCTTTACAGAAGGAAATAAACAGCGCTATGACGAATTGAAACCTTATGCGATGAAATTGGGATCCGCGTTCCAAAAAATAAACTTTTTGCGCGATCTCAAGGATGATTATCAGGTGCTTGGCCGTACCTACTTCCCAAACTTAGATATGGCTGTGTTTGACAATACACTAAAAAGTCAAATCGAGGAAGAAATCCAACAGGAATTTAAAGAAGCGCTTTTGGGAATTAAAAAATTACCGGCATCAGCGAAATTTGGGGTTTATCTAGCTTATAAATACTATCTTTCGCTATTCGCCAAGATTCGTAAGAAATCTTCAAAGGAAATTTTAGAAAAGCGGATCCGGATTCCCAATACTGAAAAGGCTTATGTAGCTTTTAAGAGCTATTTGCGTTATAAAGCGGCCTATTTATAAATTATTAGCAGATAGCCTATGAATCTTATTATTTTACTGATTACTTTTATTGCCATGGAAGGTGCCACTTGGTTGATTCACAAGTATATTATGCATGGTTTTCTATGGGGATTGCATCGAGACCATCATGATCACAGTAACGATGGCTTTTTAGAAAAAAATGATTATTTCTTTGTCATCTTTGCACTGCCCACCATCGCGCTGATGTATTTTGGTTCTCTGAGAGATTATAATTATCTATTTTTTATTGGTTTAGGTATTATGCTGTATGGCATGGCCTATTTTTTTGTACATGATATTTTTATCCATCAAAGATTTAAACTGTTGAGCAAAACAAACAATAGATACTTTTTGGCGCTCCGGCGTGCCCACAAGCAACATCATAAGCATTTGGGGAAGGAAGATGGGGAGTGTTTCGGCTTTTTGTATGTTCCGATCAAATATTTTAAAATGTATAGTAATAATGAAAAAACGTGATGCAGTATACTTATGCGCTTATCTTATTTTTTACGGTAATTGTCTGCTTTGTCGCATCTTTCGATAAGCGACTGCGATTTGACCGTGAGTTTGTTCCATTTTTTAAAGCATCAGTTCTTGTTGCCGTGTTTTTTATTGCTTGGGATATCTGGTTTACTAGCCGTGGAGTCTGGTGGTTTGATACAAAATATACGATAGGTCTGGTTATAGCAGGCCTTCCCTTAGAAGAATGGTTATTTTTTATCTTTATTCCATTTTCCTGCATTTTTACCTATTTCTGTATTGACAAATTTTTCAAATTAGAATCGCTAAGTGCTTTTAATAACATCTTGGTTTTTGTGAGTACGATTATATGTGCAGTCATTGCGCTTCGATATGCTGACCGTATCTACACGCTAGTGACTGCTCTTGTTACAATATTTACACTATTGATCTTTCATTTTGTGCTCCGGGTACAATGGATTACCCAAGCTTCCCTGGTCTTTACTTTGCTGATGCTAGGTTTTTTACCCGTGAATGGCATACTAACCGGAACAGGGTTAGAATCTCCGATAGTCAATTATAACCCAGAAGATTTTATGGGTTTTAGGATACTCACCATCCCCGTTGAAGACGCCGTTTACGGATATTCCCAGTTTTTATTAGTTCTTTATTTTTTTAAGAAATTTCAGAATAGATTCGAGTCGAATTCTTCCCCTAAGTTTGAAGCTGTTTAGGGTTTTCTATTCAATCAATAGCTTTCAAATGAAATTGTTGGATTAGCTGGTTTTCATTTAATAGTTTTTATCCTGTTTAGCTTCCGAATCGATAGCTTAGGGACAGCAAGACTTTTCTATTATCTGGAAAATCTGAGTAAAACACTTTTAGGTCTCCATACTCGCTGATCAATTGCGGATTTGCATTTCTGAGTAAACCATTAGCGGTCAGTTTGATCATGCCTCGATCTCCGAACATCTTCTTTTCTGCTGCCAGATCCATACCGTACCGTTTGTCTGTTCTTGAAGGACCTGTGGTAATGCCTGACCGATAATAAAGTGCTATTTCAGTGCGAAACCCATATTTGAATTGCAGTGTATGCCGGCTGTTAGCCGTCCAGCTAGATCCTTTTGAATTTAGATTTACATTTCCGATTTCGCCAGAATAGTTGTTGTAAAAAGCATTGATATAGTGACTTGCTGTCCACCAGGTGCGAAAAGTTTGATTGTACATGACACTTCCGCTATAATTCAGATAGCGTCCAATATTTTCTGGTCTAGATAGATTTTCGCCAACTTTATCTCCTTGACGGACAATCCAATTGATCATATCTCGCCCATAAGATAAACCCAAAGTAGTAAATAACTTGTTTTTGTAGCCATGGCCTATTTCGGAAATGTAACTCTTTTCAGGTTTTAAGTCTGGATTTCCTTCATTGTAACTATAAGCATCTTCATAGACCCTAAATACATTAATGTCGTGATCGCCGGGTCTTTCTATACGGCTGCTAAAAGATGTCCTCAGCGTGTTTTTTTCGTTCAAATGGTACAAAAAAGATCCGCTTGGAAACAAATCAAAATAACGTTGATTATTTTTTTTGTTCAATGTAACCTGATTGGCATTGATGAAGGTATATTCACCGCGCAAACCGACCTGATATTCTATTTTTTTTGATTTCCCGGAAAATATCGCATAGAGTGCTTCAATATGTTGTGTGTATTGAAAACGATTGGAAGTATTTGGATCCTTTTTCCAAGAGCCATTATCCAATACGGTATTGATGACATCATTATTGATAAAAAAATAGGTGCCTTTCCAGCCCAGCTCAATTTTACTGGAATCAGTTAACGGTTTACTATAATCAAGCCTTCCGGAATAAGTCGTATTGCTTAGATCTTGTACATTGGTCCTTCCGGTAGTGGATTGTTTTTCCGATTGCAAATCGAATTTATTTGTTTCGAAACGATTATTGTAGTCATTTCCGTGGGGAGCAAAGTCGAAATTAAATTTTAAAAAATGATCTTCTCCCTCGTATTTATTGACGTAATTGATGTTAAATGTCCAGTTTTTGAAAGATTCATCAAACTGATTGTTACTCAGTGCACGTTCAGTTTGCACGTTTGCAGGATAGTTCCAGGTATCCATTTCGATTGATGCATACGGCTTATAATTGCCATACATCCAGTGTACACTTCCATCGAGGATTCCACCATCAGAAAATTCATATTTTGCTCCAGCCCGAACGCTGTGAAAAGAGGCGTCGTCTAGTTTTTTGTTTTCATACTGTCTTTGAAAGGAGGTCAAATTTCCCTGATTAAAAAAGCTTCTTTCGGTCTGATTATGGCTGTTGCCACGGTCATAGCTCTTATTACCCTGTACGTACATATCTAGGCCGTTTACTTTATAATGTAAGCCGCCACCGAAGCCACCATAGAATTGTCGACCATGTCCGGCACGCAGGAATGCATCGCCTCCAAAACCTACTTTTGTATTTCTCTTTGTTACGATATTGATAATCCCTGCTGTTCCGGAGGCATCTTCACGGGCAGAGGGATTACTGATCAGCTCTAGTTTTGCCACTTCAGATGCCTGAAGCCCACGCAAGATGCTTGCAAGTTGTTCGCCCGATACATACATATCACGGCCATTAATTCGTACGTTGGCTCCGGCACGACCCTGAATTGAAAAATTGCCTTTTCCATCGGAAACAAGACCAGGTGTTTTTTCTAGTAGCTCGAGGACATTGTTTCCTTCAGCCAGAACGCTCCCCTCTACATCAACAACCATTTTATCGGCGTATTGGCGTATGCCGGCCTGCTTTCCGGTTACATGAACAGTTTCCATCCGATGTTCGACCGGCTGTAGAAAAATAGGAACTGTCGTTTGATGTTCTCCTGTCAGCCGATAGGATCTACTGAACACGCTTGTGTGTCCAATAGAGCTATAGCGGATCACATAGTCTCCATTTTTTATAACATGGAATAGAAATGAGCCATCTTTGGCTGCATCTGCCTGCATGACTAATGCTGAATCCGGCAAATGTAGAAGGCTGGCGGTAGCGCCTTTAATCGGATGCCCATCTTTGTCAAAGATTTTTCCGGCTATTTTTGTCTGTGCCATTAACCCTACGGCAGAACTAGAAAGCAGAATAGATAATAATGTCGATTTAGTCATAAAAGTATCCTCTTTGTCCTTTCTAGTGAAAGGACCGTCATTAGCATAAATTAAATAGTAGTTAGTAAACCTATGTATTTGTTGATTTTGGGCGAAAGCGGATTTTTGGTTTTCTTACCTGTGCATTTCCCTGCGTATTTGGAACCATATTGTCACAAATAGCATCAGATTCTTTCATTGAATTATTACGGCCTTTTTTCTTTCCCCATTTGCGATTATACCAAATAATAAAACCTGTAACAGGTAGTGATCCTGCGATAAATGTGAGAAAAAAAGCGAGTAATTTTGTTGGAAATCCCCCAATAGAACCTACATGTATATCGTAATTAAGTCTTCTGAATTTTTCTCCGGCACTGAGTTCGTAGAAGTCTTTATTAAACAGTGTTATATTATTTGGTAGAAAATTTCCTGTATACTGATCAAATGAATAATAGCGGTTGTTATACTGTCTATCCATATTATTACGGATATATACCGAAATGGTAGCGTCTTTTTTTTCAGTATCCGGATAAGTGATTGTCAGGTAATGAGGATCTTTATATTGCGTAAGAATGCCTTGGATCTCTTGATCAAAAGCCTTTGGGAAATATGCTAACTGATCGATCCTCGTCGAATCTGAATGCACGGAAGTTCGTTCGGCCAGTGGGGTTCCCCAGTTTGTAGACCAATAAAGTGCTCTGTTAAACCAGTCGATACCATAGTACATTCCTGTCACGGCCAATAATAGAATTAAAAGAAAAGAATAAAAACCAACTACATTATGAAGGTCCAGATTGACCCGTTTCCAGCCTGCTTTCCACTTGATCTTAAAGCTTTTTTCCCGTGTTGATTTTGTCCATTTTTTTGGGTACCACCACACTAATCCAGTCATTAGAGTAATACTGAATATCAAGGTGGCATAGTTGACAATGGGACGCCCAATATCCCGTGGAAGCCATAAGAAACGGTGTCCATTGAGTGTCCATGCAAAAAAGCTGTTTAATTTTTCTCTTCGTCTTGCTTCTTCTGAATTGTCTTCAGTTTTTACGCCAAGATACTTACCTGTATAGGGATGCAGCAGGTGGACTTCCGGTTTTGTGTTTTCAGTGTGCCCAGTTTCTTTTGCTAGCATGGTAAATGAAACTGGATAATCTCTTGTATATGTAATACTACGTACCCTGCTGTTCGGGTAAAGAGAGTCTGCGATTCTGCTAATTTGGGATGGGGAAACCAGAGATTTGCTAGCTGCAAGGATATATTGCCGTTCTTTTTTCGGAATAACAAGATCCATAATTTCATGGTTAAAAACCCAAAGGCAGGCCATCAGACAGATGACAAAGACAATAATTCCAGAGATCAATCCCAGCCAGAGGTGCAGCCAATTATTGACCAGCCGAACCGTTGAATTATTTCTTTTCTTTCTTATCGCCATTTCCAGTTATTTTACGGCAAAGCTCAGTGATGTATCAATAAATACAGCGCGTGCTGAAGCAGATAGCATAATAAAGTATAGGAGGAAGGTTATTAATAGTGTTTTCATTTGATTTGAATGTATGCGTTGTCAATATAGAAATACCTAGCTCCGAATTTGTACACTGAGCATTAGGCAAAATAGCGCTGACTGTATATCCGGCTAGGTATTTCTGAGAGTTTTGCGGGTATTTATTTGAGCTTATTTAGGTGATAAACTTGCGTAATTCCCGGATCGATCTCGGCACCGCGTTTTACCGAATTTTTTGCTGGATCGTATTCATATACATACCATTTAGACTCGTCTGTTTTAAAGATATCGTATAGTTTTCCGTTCTCCATAAAGTTCATCGTCGTTTTTGATTCGCCGCCACCGACTAAAATCCGTAGATCTGCCACGATTTTTTTATTTGCGGGATCAATTACAAAAGGACTTATATATACTTTACCATCGCCTAGTTTCTGTACCTGTGATATGTTGTTGCTAAATACGTTGTAATCTTTTAAGTCGAAGAAATAATCTGGATCGAAAGTAGTCTGTCCCGATTTAATACGTAACAAGCCATATGTCGCTGCATCTGTCTTTTTGGTTACAATGTATAGGTCATTATTGTCGTCTGTAAAAGTAAGTGTCTGAACTTCCCAGTGACCGGCAGCAAAGCCCCCGCGAGCATCTTTTACGATTTTACCATTTGCCAAACTAGGGTAATCACATACATACATGTAGGCTGTATCGATAATATCCTTACGGGTTTCATTACTTCTATATTTGTGACCGACAAATAATTTGTCGCCTATTTGCGAAAAGCTTGTTGGTACGATATAAGGGTTATGGTCTTTCCCTTCAGGAGTTTTAGGATTAAACGTGATCATTGGTATTTCGATACCCATTGTTTTATTGATCGTCATGTTGTTGATGTTCATAAAATAGATGGGTTGTTCCAGCACATTTTTCTCCTTATTTGTTGTCCCCGCAGTTTTGGTAAATACCATCTCATTTTTTGTGCTGATATCTTTTAAGACTTTACCCAAGTAGAAGTTTCCAGGGAAGGCATAGTTGTTCGTTTCTTTCCAAGACTTACTATTGACCACTTCAAATTGACTGAATCGGGTGCCGTCATTTGAGAGGTAATATTTACCTTCATAGGCGTAGGCATAAACGGCATAAAATGATGCTGGTAGGTGAGAAGTAATATCAATTCCTTGATTGTTATTGGGAGTCAATAACGTATCTTTCATTAAATTATCAGCTGTGAGCAGATAAGAAGATCCAGCCGCGGTGGTCACCCATACACTATATAAGCTATTTGAAGTCGGTGTAGTTTCATCAGGTGAAGTCGTGTCGGGAGATTTCTTGCACGAAGTAAATAATGCAGCCGCAGCGAATATTGCAATGGCGAATTTGTTGATTTTCATAAAAAATATGTATTTATTTGTTTTTTACATAATGGATAATCTCAGCTTGACGTAGAATGCACGTCCAGGCCGCTGTAGGCGAAAATTGTCGTATGCTCTTTCATCTGTTAGATTTCTCGCCTCAAAGGATACATTGTATTTGTTGCGGTCCCAGGCGTAACTAAGTACCGCGGAGTGGACATTTTGAGATGGAATGAGATCTTTGGATTCAAGCGATCCTTGATCTGATTCGGTGAGGTAAAACCAATGTGTATATTGATATAAGTATGAAAGTTGTATTCTGCTTCCTTTTTGAAACCAGTTATTCTGGATCAGACTAATGTCTGCATTTCCATAAACCCAAGGTCGGTTAATGAGTTGCTTGCCATAATTTATACTGATTTGCTGGCGTGAATCGTCTGTGTATTTTTTGTTGTAAGTAGCTTTATCGTAAGAGCCATTTAGGGTAACCGACAACAGATCTTTAAAGCCGTATTTGACTTCGGCCTCAAAGCCGTAGAGCTTCACACCTTCCTCATTGTAGCTTTGAAAAAAGGAATTTCCATTCTGCATGACCGCACGGCTGTTTATATAGTTATCTGCCAAACGATAGAAACCTGTTACGTCAACATTTAGAAAATGGTCCTGATTGATGTACGTATTGTAATAAAATCCGGTATTGATATTGTCGCTGCGTTCCGGCTTCAAATCCCAGTTGGATATTGTATTGATACCGTCACCATAAAGCGCTGTCATGGACGGTAAATTGTATGCTCTTTCATAAGATAGTTTCCATCCACCATCCTTGGTTATCCTATACCGAGAGGCTAGGCTCATGCTATAGTAATTCCCTTGTTTTTTTTGACTGATTATTCCGCCGCTGATTAAATTGTTATTTGCATCAAAGATGCGTTCGTCAATATCTTTTGAGGCATTCATGCGGTAGTATTTTACGGCTAATACATTTGATAGGCGCTTGTCAAACCATTGGTTTTGCCATGATAAACCCAAAATATGTCTGCCCAGATAGGATGGCAAACCTGAACGGTCATAATTGCCGATTAGATCATATTGTTTCTGATCGTTGCTGTTGAAATTGTAGTTGAAGTTTAAGCTTTGATTACGGGCTTCGTCAAAATCATAGTTTAGATTCACCCGCGCCAGATAGTTTGACAAATTGTATTTTGTATCCATTTGCGCATTCGGCGCAGTGCCTTTGTAATTCGAGATCCAGTTTCCAGACCAGTCGTAATTGTACATAGCTGTATCGCGCGCATATCTGGTATCGTAGCTATAGCTTGTGAAAATATCTGCATATAAGCGATTAACAAGAAAATTACTTTTTTTATAGCTTAAGGTTGGCATCAGATAATTGCTTTCAGACCACATTCCGCCAAACACTTTGCTAATGGAAGCTCTGAGCTGGTTTTCCTTGTGATTTTGCGAATAGGTCAGACCGGCATAAAATTGATCAGCCCAGTGTACATCGCGAAAACCAACCTCCAGTTGCCCCATTGCCGAAGTATAGGCATCGTTAAATCGCTTAGCTTTAGGAAGCGTGACATACTTGTTTTCGACAGTTTTCTCAATAAGAACATTGTACTTTTCATTGGTGTACATGTTATAATCATTGTCTGAATGATTGTAAAATGCATTCATCCTGAAGGATAGTTTGTTTTTGGGATTAGTAAAGGTACCCACAATGGCCGCCTGATGGGTGTTAAATGAACCATAGGAATAACTCAGATCCAGATAAGGCCTTGCACGGCGTTTTGTAATGATATTGACAGCACCTCCGAGCGCATCTGAACCCAAAAAAGCAGGCACGACACCTTTGTAAACTTCGACGCGATCAATCAGATTGACTGGAATATTATTTAATGACATCGAAGAACCAAAGTTCTCCATGGGCACTCCGTCGATGTAAATTTTAGCATTTAGCCCATTGATGCGGAATACAAAATTGGATCCTAGTCCACCATCTTCACGTATAGTCACTCCGGTAGCTCTTTTCAATACCTGGGTTAGATTGGCAGCTTCGTTGGCATGTTTATTCATGTCAATGACACTGACATTAAAGCCCGATCGCTTTATCTCAGCAACTTTGTGTTCATTTTCTGTTTTTCCAGGCGCAGAGACAACAACTTCATCGATGTAATTACGATCTTCTTTGAGCTGGAAATCCTGAATAAACTTATCATTTATTGCCCGCTCCTCGGAGCTATACCCGACTGCGGTAACCTGTATGATAGCGTTACCAGATAGGGCTGTCTGCAGTTTGTAATAGCCGTCAACATCTGAAGATGTACCTGTGCTCTGATCTTTTAGTCGTATTGTCGCCCCTGGAATAGGTGTCCCAAAATTATCTTTGACAAAGCCTGAAACAGCATTCTTTTTGGAAGTTTGAGCCTGTGTAAATACAGTAAAAATGAATAACAGTACAAAAGTAGATGTTGATTTCAACATTTTTATTTAGATTAAGTATATACAAGAGAGTTGCCTATACTGATCTATTACCGAATGTTGATTTTAGATATTTTTCGAAAAAATATACAAATGGTTGATTATGAGTGTTATTTTTTTGCGGTAATAGTTTACTATTTCATATAATTCATACGAACAGTAAAATTTGCTGTATTGGGGAGTTTGAGACCTTTCGAAATCTCTTTTGTCTGTAGATTGTACCTCCATACGCGATGCTCATCATGTACGTCATCAATAGCAATATATACATATCTTGTATCGGTCCAGACATTTTCTTTCTGCGTCCCTTTATCTAGCGGAAGCTGAATTTTTTCGATATAACCAGATTTTAAATCGACTATCCTGTATTCAAACTGATAGACGGAATGATAATTGGAAAAATCAGTGTACAGTTTTTTCTGTTCATTGCGTATAATGGCCTTCCCATTTCCAGCGTACCAGATCCCATAAGCATGATTTCCGATTGACTTGGAAATATTAATCATAAAGTCTTGATCGACGAGTTGCTGACCTTTCTTTTTTCTAAAAATAGCCGTTGGTAATTTAAGGTTGTTGCCCAGTGCGATGCCGGGGTTAGTCATAAAATAATAATCTCCCTGTTCGTCTTTAAAACTGTAGGATTGGATAATATTGAAACCGCCGGGATAAGTTGAACGGGTTTCTTTCTGAATATTTAAAAGTTTAAAGCTATCGTATTTTATAGTTGCGTAATAAGTTGTATCAGATGTAGTATGCCCATATTTTCCAGATGATTTAAAAAAAGAATAGGCGATCCAGAGATTGTTATTTTCAATATCCACAAGACCAAGATGTAGCGCTTTATATTCTTTTGTCGCAAACGGCAGGACAATCGTATCCTCTTTGATGATTTTCATAGCCGCAACGTTAATCTGATAGAGTCTAGCTTGAGAGGTATTCTCCGTAAAATTTTCCCGACAGAGCGCAACGAGATTTTTATCGTCTTTCCATGTTATGGTTTCAAAATCACTGTTTTTTAATTGAATGCTATCGATAAGAACTAGAGAAGAACCTTGCAATTGGTATTTTTTAAACAGGCTGGTTTGACTTGATAATCTATAAAAAAAACCGTTTTTATAAATATATTCTCTTTCTTGTATACGCGAAGTAGACAGTGGGATTTCTAAAGTCGGACTATTCGTGTCGTCCAAATGCTCGGAAAACAGTAAGCTGGTTGGGGCCTCTTCTTTATTGAACAGGCAAAAAACAAAATTCGGATTTATATTTTTTTCAGGACTTCGGCTACAGGAAAAAATAGAAATTGCAAGGAAAGACCACAACAATAATCGCTTCATGTTTGTCTATTAAATGCTTTGAAATTGTTCCCTGATTTTAATCTGCATAGTGGATGGTAAAAAAGCTAAATCACTTTTCTGAAAGGCAACTATTTTACCAAAATCTGGAGAGTCAGAGACAAAATATTCCCTTCCAGCTTTAAATATCAAGGTATTGTGGTTACTATCCAAAAGCTCGAAATCCCTTTTGGGTTTAATGATAAAATCGCCTGAAAAAGTAAGTTTTTTATTGACCAGATCGATATTGGCTGTGCTGTTTTTACTTAATTGAACATCATAATGATCTTCAGTAAAGAGTTTGCTGTTTTCAACCGATGTGTTGGTAAATGTAAGATTATCCAAAGCAGGGTGTGAGAAATGGAATACTGAAAAACCGAGGACAAAAATTACTGCTGCAGCAGCTGTCAATCTTGCCCAATATAATTTTCTATTTTGAGAAATGGTCGTAGAAAGGTTATTCCATAAGTCAGATCCGATTTCCTCGTTTATATCCTTATTTTCCAACATACTATCCCAAGAATCATTGTTCAGCCATTTTTCTACCAAATGCTTGTCGGCCCCAGAACATTGACCTGAAGCATATTTTTTAAGTATATCTTGGTTGATTTCCATCTTTTGATAATACGTGTACATTCAAAAGTACAAAAAAGTAATTAATAGGAATCTAGCAATATTGATATTACAATACTTTTTAAGTCTTATTTTAATGACTGATAATGCCTTGCTGATATGGTACTCAACTGCTCTTTCTGTAATTAATAGGTTTGTTGCGATTTCCCTGTTGGTTAATCCTTCATCACGGCTCAGTTTATAAACATTTTTACATTGCCTCGGTAAAGACTCAACAGCATCATCCAAATGATTTTTTAGTTCTTTGTAATAGATATAATTATCTTCGTAAGATTCGCTAGTATTATTTGAGATCACTTCATGGTGTCTCTCTTTATTTCCTTTATTCCTTAAGAACTCCAGCGATTTTAATTTAACCGAACGTATGAGATAACGTTCAGCATCTTGTAAATGAAGGTGATATCTTCGTTCCCAGAGAGATTTAAATACATCTTGGACAATTTCTTTTGCATCATCTTCATCTTCCACGCTTTTAAGCGCAAATGAAAACATCCTCTTCCAATACAATTGAAAGAACTCTTCGAATTGTTTTCTGTTAATCTCTATTTTACGTATCGAGGTTTTCAAAGCATCCAAATATACACTCTATTTAGACTTGTTCCAAATAAAATGTAGGTAGAACAAAAATCCGCCCATCACGATTCCGATTTCTCAAAATAAAGTTGGGTCAATACTCATAAGACTTAAACAATAAATTGAGAACAACGTCTTAATTGATACTCATTTTACAGTAATATGAAACGTACATAAATCGGAGCTTATACGTTTTCATCCGAATGAGGTCCCTATTAGGTACGAATAAGGTCCCTGTTAACTCCCTATTATTTGAAAGTCTATGGTTAAGAGTTCCTGCCGTTAATAGCAGTGATTCGATATCTTCATTTAGCTCATCTGCACGGCCGATGAGCTAGATTGCTTTATCAGGAGATAGCATTTTGAAATAGTGCGTTGGAGTGAGTCCAGTCATTTCCTTAAAATATTTATTGAAGGAAGATTTTGAGTTAAATCCAGCGCTATAGGCTATGGTAAGCATATTGATATCCAGTTCATTTGTCGCATATCGCTCTATTTTACCTTTTATATCCAATATTCTATATTCGTTGATGTAGGTATAAAAAGGTTTATTGGCATAGTTATTCAGTGTTTCGCTGATATAATATTTGTTTTCCTTGACTAATTGGGAAAGTTTCTCTAATGTCAGTTCACTATCTTTATAATACCGATCGGATTTCATTCCTGTTTCCAGTTTGTTCCAGATTTCTGCCATACGCTCTTTTGTGAGGATTTCTTTACGTTCTTTTTGGTTCATTTTATGAACAACAGTATGCTCTGTTTCACTCTCTTCATGACACGCATTATCCGGGTTCAGATCGACTTGAACTTTGGGAATGATATGTTCATGTGCCATGCTCTTAAATTTATACTGTCCTATCAAGATGCATATGATTGCAAGGGATGCATAAGCGATACTTCTGATGAAAAGATCTTGATGATAGCGGTCATGATTACCGATACTATAATAAACTAAACCGATGCAATTCAAAGTAAGAAGGATTGAAGATATACGTGTGATCAATATCCGCGTTGCTGAAGGCGACAGATTTCGGTATGTGAAGTACAGCGTTTTGGCAGATAATATAATTGCAAATGGCATAAAAGTAAGGGTAGTTGCTAAGTTATAAAGCTGCAGTACACGTATACCCTCGGCGGGGGCGGCGTATAGTACCGTGGCTGTGGAGAAAAAACCAATGGTCACAATTAAAATAGGAACAAAGAGGTACCAGTTGGAAATCATATTTTGTTTTCTCTTAGCCTCGTTGCGCGCCAAAAGATATACTATGGGAGTGTAGAAGAAACCTATAAACGTATTCATAGCTTTGCGAACATTTGGTTCATCAACAAAATGGTAAATGATAAACTTGATGGACAGATGGACAACGATGCATAGAACCAATACGAATAAAAAGGTGTCGGTACTTTTTCGCAACTTGTTGCTATAAAGAAATAGAGCTGTCAATATTGCTTGAAACAGCCCCAATACAATGATATAGTTCAGCATGGCAGTAACGGTTCAATTGTATTCAAAGCTAAGATCCTTGTGTTATTTTAATATTAATAATTTGATAACAATATTGTAATCAATGTAAGTTTCTGATTTACAAGGTGTGGTGGTGCTTCTAAAGCAAAAAAAGAAGACGGACGTCCCTAAAATTTTGGGAGGCGAAAATCATCGGTCTGCATATAATCTTTGCAGAAAAAAAATATGTCACCAATGTCTACCAAATTTAGGAACAAAAATTTGCTCAGTTTAAAAAAGGGGGTAAGTGCACTGTTGTTCACTTTTCCCTGGTTTATACCGACCTATGGTCAAGTGATCAAATCCTCTGTGCAGAGCGGTTCGGGGAAATTGCCCGGAGCTTCTATTGTCGCGACCTCTTTCAAAGGCAATACATCCTCAGATTTACAGGGTAATTTTACATTAACAGCACCTGATACTGGGATGGTATCGTTACAGGTATCTTATATTGGCTATCAGACACGTACCTTCGATATTCGCTTAAAGCGAGGTATCAATGAGATTTCGCCAATTGAACTGGCCGTGGGTGATGGTAGTGCTTTGGCAGAAGTGATCGTATCCGGCACGATGGCTCCTTCACAGGCTAAAGCTTTCAGCATCAAGAAACAGGCTGTAGCAATAATGGATGTATTGGCGGCAGACGCTATTGGCAAACTGCCGGATCGAAATGCAGCCGAAGCGGTACAACGCATGCAAGGTGTTGCAGTTGCGAAGAATCACGGCGAAGCTGATATTGCAACGGTAAGGGGTACCCCATTTGCCTGGACCTCCGTTTTATTCAACGGAAGTCGTCTCCCTAGTCCAAATGTCATGGGCAATCGGTCTATGCCCCTGGATGCAATTCCATCTGAAATCATCCAATATGTACAAGTTGCTAAGGCATTAACGCCAGATATGGAAGCAGATGCAATTGGTGGTTCGATCAATTTTGTCACTAGAACATCCCCTAGCAAACGTACACTTAGTGTCTCGGGGGCAGGAGGCTATAACACATTTAGTAAAAATGGAACCTACAACGGCTCACTTGTTTATGGAGATCGCTTTCTGAATAACAGGTTGGGATTGATTCTGTCTGCAGCAACATGGGCGAGGCAATGGGGATCAGATGCATTTGATGTTTCCTACAATACGGGGCTGGCCAATGAACAGCAAAGGAATTCTATTGGATCGGTCATGCTCAAGCGTTATATCGGTGAACGCCAGACTAAGGGGATAAATCTGGGGTCGGATTACAAAATTTCACCCGGACATACGGTATTCTTTCGCGCTATGTTCAATAAATTTGACGATATCCGTCCAGTGTACGAAGCCTATGTAGATTATAATAAGAAACGCTATCAATATAACAACCGTTACTCGCACTATCAGACAGCAATTTATGGAGGTGAAATAGGTGGAGAACATCAACTTTCGGCGATCGCTAAAGTGGACTGGAGTGTCAGCGATCATAAATCAAAATATTACCTTAACACACCACCAGCAAGTGATCGTAAAGGGTTGCCAATAGCGACTTTCCATCAGCAGATCACGAGTGGATTTAATAATTTGTCCAATGATGGACTGCGCTATTGGGGATTCGATTCACCTAATGCTGTCGGTGGCTCTTCATTGGATTTTGATCCTGGAATTAAAGATGCCAGCGAAGTCCTGGATCCCGATAAGCTTAAATTGACGCAGTTGGTTATCACTCAGTTGGACAATAGTGAACGAGACCGTGTAGCCCAGATTAATTTTCATCTTGAAGCATCGCCGGCATTAAAGTTTAAAGTTGGCGGTAAGTACAGGCATAAAGACCGGGACAATTTTTTTGGCTCCAATTTGGTATTTCTGCCGGGTGCTGCGCTCGGTGTTGAAAATGCTGCTCCCTTACGAAGTTTATCCTCATTTGAGACACAAAACTTTCCCAAGGGAACATCCTTCTTTGGTAGTATGAACGGTAACTATAACTCCTTTCAGCTAAATCCCTTGACCAAAGATCAATTATTGGATCTCTTTAGTCCGGAGTTTATGAAGGTGAATGGCTTTATTGATAAAACGGATCCGATGAGTGCGACATCGATTTATACTGGACAGGAGATCGTATCCTCGGGGTATGTTATGGCTGATTATGATCTCTCCGAAAAACTAAAGTTGGTTGCGGGTTTGCGCAATGAATATACAAAGACTAGACTTCATGGACAACGTGTGGAGCCTACGGCATCCGGAAACCAACTTGTTGCATCTGAAATTGAAAATAATTACAATGCTTTGCTGCCCATGTTTCATCTCAAATACAAGTTGAATAAAGATGCAAATTTGAGGGGAGCTTTCACCCGGACTTTTGTACGCCCTAATTTTGGAGATATGACTCCCGGAACATCCATTGATGTTTCTTCTACACCAGCGACCATCAGCCAAGGTAATTCCGAGCTTAAGCCCACCTTCAGCAACAATTTTGATCTCATGGGAGAATACTACTTTCAGAATGTTGGGATCCTGACTGGGGGATTGTTTTACAAAGATATTTCAGATGTGATATTTACAGATATCAGCATGCAAAACATCGATGGGACAGACTACCGCATATCCCAAGCGAAAAATTTGAACAAAGCAACATTGTTCGGCTTGGAGTTTGGCGTAAATCGAAGATTTGATTTCCTTCAAGGCTTTTGGAAGAATTTCGGTATCGAATTTAATTACTCTTATGTGGACTCTGAAACGAAAGTGCCACGTGTCGGCGGTGTCGAAGCTTCATTCGATAAAACAGCGTTACCTAATCAATCCAAGCATCTGTTCAATGCCATTCTATTTTATGAAGGTAAGGGCGTAACGGTACGTCTGGCCGGAAATTATAGAGGGAAGTCAATTGAGACAATCGATCAGAAATTAGGGCCACAATTTTATAAGTGGACAGACAATAATTTTACTTTGGATGCCACCGCTACGGTGTCGTTGTCTGCACGTGTAAAAGCATTTTTGGAGCTAAACAATCTGACAAATTCGGCCGTGAGTATGTACATGGGAGATAGCCGTCGCATTAGTAGCCGCGAGGTGTACGGCAGTAGGGGGCAGGCCGGGATTAGATGGGATATAATTAAATAATTAGTTTAAAACAATCATATGAAAATTTCAAATTTGATGATGGTCCTTTTGGGAACCATTCCTGCGCTCGCATTCGGGCAGCTGTCGGATAGCACAAAACGCGTGCTTCCGGTTCAAGGAGCTGTTAACTTTAGAGATATTGGCGGTTACGAAACAAACGATGGAAAACATGTTGTTTGGGGCAAAATCTTTCGTAGTGATGCCATCGATAAACTTACTGATAGCGATGTCGCACTGATGGATAAAAAGAAGATTCATACTGTCGTTGATCTACGCGGCACCGCCGAAGCCAAATCCGCTCCCGACAGACTAGCAGCCAACACGGATTATACGTTGAGTCCAGCCGGTAGTGACAACTTGCCTAATCCACAAGATATGGTTAAGGCATTAAAACAAAAAGACTTTTTGGTGAAATTCTATGCCGAAGGCGCTAATTATTATGGGGATAGATACCGACCTGCATTTATCAAACTGTTGGGAGCTACCGATGGAGAGGCTATCCTGTATCATTGTACAGGTGGAAGAGATCGTACTGGTATGCAGACAGCATTGATTCTACATGTGCTTGGTGTCCCATATCCGACTATCGAAGCAGATTATTTAGCGTCTAACGTATATCTTAGCCGCAACAAGCAGATGAACGCTTATACCGATGCAATGGTCGCGGCAACTGGAATGACCAAAGAACAGATTGAAGATCAGATGAAACTGAAACCCGAATTGTTAAAAGCATTTTTTGACGGAATTAAAGCTAAGTATGGCACAGTGGAGAAGTTTCTACAGGAGGAGATGGCCATCGGACCGAAAGAGATCAAGATACTGAAAGCAAAATATACACGCTAACAAAAATTTGAATTAACCTCAACAGCTCAGTCCAATATTAATAGGACTGAGCTGTTGGTACAAAGTGCATACTGTTGTGCAAAGTAAATTCGCTTTCTACTTTTGTTTTGATGGTTTAGATATGAAAAGCATTTTTCTAGTTGTTTGGAATAGTTCTAAATAATTATTTATTTTGCACACTTGGACACACATAAAATATGGAATGGAATCAAGTTAGGAGATAGCGATAGCTTTCTGGCCTTGTACGACGCAGTTTATACTGCGCTTTTCCGTTATGGGCTGAAGATAACTTCCGACCGCGAAGTCGTGAAAGAATCCATTCATATTTTATTTTGTGATTTATGGGAGCGGCGGGAGAAACTTCCGGCATTAAATACTGATCCTAGATATTATTTGTTTGTATGGCTCAAACGGATCATCTTTAAGCAGCGTGCAACGCAAAATCTATCACTGGATGATCTTTTTGATGTTCCTGTAGAAGATTCGATTGAAGCGCAAAAAATAGCTATCGAAGAAACATTGGAGCGAGATGATGCGCTGGGTCGAGCGATGAGCAAGCTTACAAGAAAACAGTACCGGTATATCGAATTAAAATTCTTCCACAATAAATCCTATGAGGAAATTGCTGCCATTGAAAATGCTGCGATAAGAACAGTTTATAATGTGGTACATGAAGCGATTAAAAAATTAAAAGGCTCATTGACAGTGCTTATTGTTTTTATTTTGAGTTTTTCCAAATAAAAATAGGTAAAAATACTGGAGTAGTTGCACTACTGATTAAAAGCAATTGCTATCACATGGAAAACCCTACTTTAGAAAAACTGATCTGTGACGAATCTTTTCTCGATTATTGCTTAAAGTCGCACCGCGAGGAGGATGACTATTGGCCACAGTGGATAGCCGCAAATCCACAGCATCGGGAGCTTATAAAGGAGGCCGAACTGATGGTCGAACTGTTGCGGGGTAGCCCGACAAAACTAGAGGTCACTGCAGAGCGCAATAGACTTCAGTCTATTATTGGTGGGGGAAAATTGCCCGTCAAAAATCTGTTAAGCTACCGATGGATTGGTTATGCGGCAGCCTGTCTCTTAATCCTCTCACTGAGTATTTTTCTTTATAAAAGAAAGCAGATGTTTTCGGATATAACTATCCAATCGGAATTTGTACAGCAAAATGTGCCAATGGGACGTTATATGAATGTGCTTTTGGCTGACCATACTCAGGTAAAACTTGGACCTAAATCCATATTGGAATACCCAAAGCAATTTAGTGGAAAAGAAAGAAAAGTTAAGCTCAATGGTGAAGCATATTTCAAAGTTTCACATAATGAAAATAAACCGTTTGTCATACAAACAGGTGATTTAAGCATTAAAGTGTTAGGAACATCTTTCAATGTACATGCATTTGCCGAAGATGAAGTTTCGAAGGTGGCTTTATTCACCGGTAAGGTGGAGATAGCTAGCGGTGCAATGAACCAGCAGATCAAACCAGGTCAGGCTATTATTTATGATCGGCGCAAAGGGACATTTACAGTCGAGGAATTTGACCTGGTCAAAGAAAAGGACAATATGGATGGTATCCTACATTTTGAGCAAGCTTCCTACGTTGAAATCGCTAAACAACTGAACCGAAAATATGGATTAGCGTATCAAGAAAGAGCGGATATTCAATTGGTTTACTCAGGTACGATAGTGCATGAACCATTGGAACAGGTACTAGAAAAACTCACGCTGACAACGTCTTATCGCTTCAGTGTGAAATCCAACAAACTTATCGTTCGTAAAAAATAATATCATCTATCATATGTCTTCTAATTCCATCAACAGGAGTGCCCTGCTCCTTGGTGTACTTTTCTCTTTTAACATGTTGTCGGTACATGCACAGCAGTTGAAAATTGAGAGTAAAAATCAACCACTAAGATCTGTTCTAAAACAGATCGAAGAAAAATCGGGCTATAGTTTCCTTTATGACGAGTCTAAGATCAATGTTGACCGGACTGTTAATCTGCATGCAGATGGATCTTTAAGAGAGATTCTAAACAGACTTGAACAACTTACCTATTTCAAATTGCAAATTTCGGGGAAGAATATCCTGATGAGTAAGGCCTCTGTTGGTACACTTTCGGGACGTGTTGTCGATGAAAATGGAAAGGGAATTCCTTCGGTTACCGTACACTTGAAAGAATTGAACCAATATTATTTTACAGATCAAAACGGAGCATTCAAATTTCAGTTTCCTGCACATCGCCTCAAAAGTGCAGAACTAAAATTTTCGATGATCGGTAGGCAAGGAACGACTCTAACTACAGCTTTAAATGGAGTAAATACCAGTATTCCAGAAGTGAAATTACCGACACTAAGTGTCGGACTCGAAGAAATTTCAGTTACTCCACGTACAAACCGGCAGCTTGAAAGTAATAGTTCACTCTATATAAACAGAGAAGTAATTGAACAATCTGGCGCGCTAAGTCTCAATGATTTACTGAGCCTTATTCCTGGGCAAAAGATTGCTGCCCCTTCTTTACAGCAAGTGCAGCAGGCTAATCTGAGAAGTGCTACATTGAGTACAAATTCTTTTGCAAAAAAAGATCCATTTGCACTCAATAATTCCTTCGGAGTCGCGCTGATTATGGATGGTATTGCGCTTTCCAACAATGCGAATATGCAAACCTTAAATTCGGGCATCTATGGTATGGGTAATTCGTATGTCAATGGAAAGATCTCAGGACTGAAGGGTAGCGACGCGGGTACCGATAACTATACGGGTGATTACACCTTTGGTGGGACCGATTTGAGACAGATAGCGACCGACAATATAGAAAGTGTAGAAATTGCAGCCGGAGTACCTTCGGTAAAATATGGGGATATGACCAATGGTGCAATTATCATCAATCGAATTGCCGGAAAAACACCGTTGAATTTCAATGTACAGCTTCGCGATAATACGACCGTATATGGATTGAGTAAAGGCTTTGATACCAAAAAATATGGAGCTTTTACGGTCGGCGGAAACTTTACCCGTTCTTACCAAGATAATAGAGATAAAATGAAATCCTACGACCGTATTGGCGGGAATTTGATGTGGAGTACATTTGCCGGTAAAGAAAAGGCATTTACAAATACCTTCTCTGTAGATTATGGTCGTCATATGGATAATGTCCGCCGTGATTCCGACGATCCAACAGGGGCGATGATGCGATTCAAGTCTTATAGCTTTTCAGTCGGAAGCAGTGCCAATTATCGGATCGATCATGGTTTTCTTTCCAATATCGGTTTAAATATCCGCTATAGTCAATCTTATCAAAACACCTATAAAGAGCAGGATGTCAATGGTACCTATATTGTCTATTCAGATGCAACGGAAACTGGTGTACATCAAGGAAAGTATGCCAGTGGTATTTATCAGGCTGTAACTAATATCGAAGGAAAGCCGATCGATTTTACGACCCGCTTGGATCTTACGGGAACATTTCAGAGCGGAGAGCTTCTCCATCAGGTGAATTTTGGTTCTTCTTTTAACTATTCAAAAAATATAGGTAAAGGACAGATTGTCGATCCTTCTCGGCCCCGAACAAATACCGTTGCCGCTAATTCCGATCTCCGAACAGAGCGTTATTATGATGTTTCGCGTATTCATGGGCAAAAGCAGATTGGATTTTATGCCGAAGATCAATTCACCGCGAAAATTGCCGATCGAGATCTCAATGTTCGTGTAGGGACTAGGGGGGATATATTTGAAAAATTCGTCACATTTTCACCTCGTACCAATATCAATTATGCCATTACTCCCGAGTTAACGATAGGTGTTGCCTATGGTTGGGCGAGTAAGGCTCCAGCACTGGCACAGCTGTATCCCGGGCCTGTTTTTTATGAGCTGTCGCTGTTTGAAAAGACTGCTTTCAAAGATGGTGGTCTGGATGAGGCGAATAGTCTTTATCTCATGTATGTGGATAAATATACACCAGATAATAGTAGGCTCAGACCATCTTTGTCCGAACAGCTGGAATTCTCTGCCAATTACGAACATAAAGGATTTAGATTGGGTATGAATATGTACAATAAACGAAATTACCGGGATATTGTATCTGCTGCAAGTTTTGAAAAGATCATGCTGGATAATTATGCAGCAAATCCAGACTCCGACGCCGAAGTCCCTTACATAATAGATGGTCAGAAGCAATATCGGCTTTCTCGCTTTGAGTTTTTGAATGGTAGCGAAACTAAAAATCAAGGGATAGAATTGATGCTCTCTACACCGAAATGGACCGCAATAGCCACTTCATTCAATTTTAGGGGGGGGCTGACCCAGTCTCACTACAAACCGCTACAGAATATGCGGACCTTTAAAAATGATACAGACAATCCGGATCGGGCGGAAACGGCTGTTTATCCGACGGACAAAAGAACAACAACGGTTAGTAATGCCGCCATTACCTCAAGTACGCATATTCCAAAGGCTAAATTGCTGATCAATTTTACAACGGAATTTAACCTGATGAACAAGACCAGTACAAGTGCAAGTGATGGTATTCCGTTGGGCTATTATACCCAAGATGGAACCTACCATGCCATAGACAATTTTGATGAGAATAATATAAACTATAAGCATACATTGGTTCCTGTCGAGGAAATCAACAATCAAAATCAGCCTGCTGTCTATACAAATTTCCATTTGAACGTATCCAAAGAAATCAGCAAACGCCTGAGCTTAGCCTTCCATGTCTATAACGTGTTTAACTATCGTCCGCAATATAAGCGCTCGGATAGTACCATGGTTATTCCAAATGACAAACCTTCTTACGGCGCACAACTTAGACTTAAACTATAATGCTATGAAAGCAATACATTTTATTATACTATTAACCCTTATTTCTGGTTGTTTTGTAACCGCTTGCCAGAAAGATATCTATCCCGAAAATGGATCTGTCGATATCACCTTAGATATCTCTTACGAGAGTGAAGCTTATGTTGGTAAGTTGCCTTTAAGCGATATTACTTTAAATCTCTATACACTCAAAGGTAAATTGGTGACAACGATGAAATCAGACGAAAATGGTCACGTTGAATTTTTGGATCTGGCACCCAATACGTATAAAGTTCAGGTCGTGAAAAACTATAGCGCGGCCGAATTTAATGCATTGACGGGACTACGGGAAGATAACGAGGTAGCATTTAGTTCGGCGATCAAACAGATCGAAGTAGTCAAAGGATCGGGAGAAACACATTGGGATCTTGCACTTATAACAGGCAATAGTAATCCCAGTGGATTAATTATCAAACAGATCTATTATGCAGGTTCTGATGCTAACCAAGGGGCAAGTTTTCGCGATCAGTTTATTGAAATTTATAACAATTCGGATAGTATCCGCTACGCGGACAGCCTTTACCTTGCCGAAGCTTATGGCGCTAACACTGCTAATGCCACCTATGTTTATCAAGCGAACAGCGGGCAATATGATTGGAGCAAGTCCTATGGAATGCCGCAAGGTATAAACGCCAATACAGACTATGTATATGCGTTTCTCATTATTCAGCTTCCGGGCACGGGTAAGGATTACCCCATCCTTCCGGGAGAGAGTATTGTCGTTGCTTCCACTGCTGCAAACCATCGATCGCCGTATGTTGGTGCAGATGGAGTGGCTATTTCAGTAAAGGATCCTAGTCTGACTGTCGATCTGAGCACGGCAGATTTTGAAGCATATTTTGCACCCTATCTGGGAACTACCAAGCCTTTGGCCTCGGATATCGACAACCCGAATGTTCCCAATGTAAGGGTCGTCAACAGGGCTAATGGTGTGGATATGATCATGAATCAAGCCGGACAACGCAGCTGGATTATTTTTCGCGATGAGGGTATGGGATCTTCAGATCAATGGAAGGGTTTTATGCCACCTTACGCAGATGGGCGAGAGAGTTTGGGAACAGACTATAAGCAGATTCCTGTCGCAAATATTTTAGATGGAGTAGAGCTGCAATCGGCCACTTCTACACAATATCCAAAGCGTTTTACGGCAAAGTTAGACGCTGGTGCGATTGCCGTAGCTGGTGGAGCACGCTCTTCCAATTCGGTGATTAGGAAAACCAAAGAGGTTGTCAATGGCCGACGGATCTTACAGGATTCTAACAACTCAAGTGATGATTTCGTGTCTATGAAAGCAAATCCAAAGGGATTTGTAGAGTAAGGCACGTTAAGAGGACAGAACAATGCATAAAAATAGTGCTATTGCACCCATAGTTATTCAGATGAAAAATAGTATTCAATTCGTCATGTGTCTATTAATTGTTGGGATATCTCAACTTCAGGCCAAAGTAATATCAGGCCAAGATACATTAAAATATATCCAATATATCGATCAGGATAGCTTGCAACTGCGGTTGCGGCAATTCGCTGTTGACAATCCCATGTGGTTGGAGAAATTGGTGCCTGTACGTTATAGTTTAATTCGCATGGGCTATAATTCCGTTTCAGGCGAATATCGTCGTGCTCAGGAGGCACAGGCTGTAAAAGGTTTAAATTTTAGTTCAGAAGGAGCAGTTACGATCAAAGATGTGCGCCTGTGGGGACGGTTCAATTATAACAGATCCGTAGAAGATAGTACACGATTTGCCCATCAAACACGGGATAATACTTCTACACCTTGGTATTTTGGTTCTTATGGGTATAATCATTATGAGCGTACGACTTATCGGATTCAGGCACGTGGTCAACGTTCTTTTGCCGCAGGTAAATATGACCTGTTCGGAGGTTTTGACTATCAGGTCGGTAGCCACTTTAGTAATAATGACCCAAGGGGCAGTATCGATGTCATACAGTTCAATAGTTCGTTGGGTGGAAGCTTGCGTATTGCCCCGACATGGCGTATTGGTCTAGAAGGAAAATATGGTTATGGACAAGAGAACGTCGAAATTGCTTATAAGAATTCGAATTCAGCGTCAAGTGCTGTTGAATCTCCATACATGAATTATATCATACGAGGATATGGCTGGAAAGTGGGTGATTGGCTGACAGAGAAAAGCATGTTCTACCAGAATGACATGCAGCGTTTGGGCGGTAAGTTAAACTTTTCATGGAATTCGACCTTTGGTGACTTTTACGGCAAAGTAGCTTATCAACATGAACAGCAGAAATATAGGCAGGTATTGCGTAATGAGGCGCGTATCAATGAGCTTAGTTTATATAACTTGAACAAATTAGATTATACATTGCTATGGAGTCAGGCACGGGGCAACCGGCGATATATGGCTTCATTTGTATGGTCAGATCAGCGCGGGAAAGATCATGTGACGGAAAGTGCCAATGCGCAAAATTATGTCTATCAAAATGACAATGGAAAACTGGAGCTGTCGTATTTGGTCGCTCAGAAAAAATGGAAACAATATTACAGTGCTTCCATTGGGGTGCTGAACGAAGTCAGAAGAGATGGGGGTACTGGAACGACTTTGGACTATGATCAGTTAAACTATGGCTTCAGTACGACATGGACCTACTGTACCTCGACTAATCAAGAAATAGAATTCGGTCTTGGTGGTTTCGTTCGGAATACTATTGGGCTCTCTTGGTCTTTACCGGCGATCAATGAAAATGTGTTTCACCAATATGTATTCTATCATGATCTCCTTTACAATCGTGCAAATCTGTATGGCGGTAATGTGAAATTGGGATTCAAACAGCGCTTGCAAAAAGGCAATTTTATTCATGTCGTGGCCGATTATGGTTATCGTAAAGCCGATGGTTTTGGCGAACTGGAGCGAACAAATCTTGCTCCTTTGGGGACTGATCGTAAACAATTTAATTTAATGCTTTCTTATGGTTTTTAATAGGATGAAGCTGCTAAAGAAGAACGTAATATGGGGAGCAGCCATACTTCTTGTTCCTTTCTTGATTTCTGCATTTGCCAATAGACCGAGCGAGGTGGAAGACTTGTCCGACTTGCGCAAACGCTATAGCAGCGGAAATACGGCACTATGGCCAAGACCAAATATAGACCCTTCTGTCAGCAAAGGGTTTGTGGATATTGGGCTATTGCCTCAGGTGGACTATCCTGCCGAAAATCCATACAGTAAGGAGAAATCACTTCTTGGCAAGCTGTTGTTTTTTGATCCTCGGCTATCGGCTTCAAAGCAGATTTCCTGCGCCAACTGTCACGATCCTCAGCTGGGATTTGGGGATGGTAAAAGTTTGGCGCATGGTCACGGAAGACGCGAAGGCAAGCGAAATGCAATGACCTTATATAATGTTGCTTTCTATAAATCCTTTATGTGGGATGGGCGTGCGAAGAGCTTAGAAGATCAGGTGCTGCTGCCTACACAAGATCTCGTTGAAATGAACACACCATTGGATACACTCGTAGCGCACGTCAGGGAAGTCGCAGGTTATACAGCCTATTTTGAAAAGACTTTTGGGGACAAAAAAATCACGTTAATGCGTATACAACAGGCATTAGCTACATTCGAACGTGGTATAGTCAGCTATCCAACGAAGTTTGACCGTTTTGTAAGTGGACAATCCGATGCTCTAAATGATACCGAACTGACGGGCTTACATCTGTTTCGTACGAAAGCACGCTGTATCAATTGCCACAATACACCTTTGTTTTCGGACAATCTTTTTCACAATGATGGACAAACTTTATATGGCACTAGACAAGAAGATTTTGGGCATTATAAATTGACGGGAGATCAAAAAGATATTGGTGCATTTCGTACCCCATCGCTTCGTAATGTCTCGTTGACGGGACCCTGGATGCATCACGGCAATTTTCCAACATTGCGTGATGTCGTCGAATTGTACAATCTTGGCAATCCTGCACCGATTCAACGACATGTAGAGGTGGATGAGAAGACACGACCTATCCACTCGCCTTTATTAAAAAAACTAAATTTAACACCAGGGGAAGTTGAGTCGGTAATTGCGTTTTTACAGGCAATAAGTTCACCTACGCAACGCCGTATTGCAATGCCTGAACTTCCGCAATAAGTTCTTCGGTAACCCATACTGCTTTTTCGGCATTGACAAGGGCATTTTCATATATGGAGCTAAAACTTTGCCTGCTATAATTCAAATCCGTATGTCTACCGTGCAGCGCTGCAGTATGGATAATGGCTTAAGATCCTGTTACCAATATGCGCATATTGATAAAGTAAAATTTACTCTAATAGAACCATAAACGTTTCGAAATAGGTAGAATCTTTTTCTCATTCGAGTTGTAGATTAAAACAGTCAAAGGTACATGTGCTCAGCGGGATGATTTGAAATATTATATTGATACAAATTGTAAAGTAATTGATACAGCTTGCCAATAAATAAATAGGGGTATGTTGTATCTTTCGTATAGATATTTTAAACTAATTATAATGCTCCAGTGATGTTATTACTTAGGACTATGCTAGCAAAAAAGGTAGAAGTAAGTTTCTCCTGGCAACATCGGATAACCGAAATAAATCAAACATGAAAAGAAGGACATTTATTCAGGCATTGAATCTTAGTATTGCCTCAGCGGCGTTTTACAAAGGGTACGCAAATGAAATCGTATTTTCCGCTAATGTTAAATCACATGACAAGGAATTGTCCTATCATAGGATAAAAGATATCAAATTTTCTACCGTAAAGATGAATTATCCGCGGCTTGTGGGGAAAAATGCGCGTCTCGACCTGCATGGTTATGGGCCTGATGTGGAAATATGTTCTATAAGGACAGATCAGGGAGCTATGGGCTGGGCCTCACTTCGCGGCTCTAGGCGTGACGCCGAACAAATTTCGAGAGAATTGATCGGTCAGAAAATATCAGATTTGTTTTCCTCGCAACTGGGTACACTGAAGGAGGCACATATTCCCTTCGATATAGCTCTTCATGACCTTGCCGGAGTTATCTTAAATAAACCTGTTTATGAAATACTTGGACGTAAAGATCCTTTCATCACAGATTATTATAGTGGCATGATTTATTTCGATGACCTAGAACCTGCAGATCGGCCTGCAGGAATCGACCGTATACTCGAAGAATGCCAATATGATTACGGCGTGGGGTATAGGCAATTCAAGTTAAAGATTGGAAGAGGGCATAAATGGATGCCTTTTTCCAAAGGACTTCAACGGGATATTGAGGTTACAAAGGCAGTGGCAGATGCATTTCCCGACTGCAGAATCTTAGTTGATGGAAATAACGGTTTTACATCAGACCAATTTATTCAGTATTTAAAAGGTATTCCAGCGGTAAATCTCTTTTGGATAGAAGAACCTTTTCATGAAACAGTAGTGGATTATCAAAAACTACGAGGCTTTTTAAAAGCGGAAGGCATAACTACATTGCTGGCGGATGGTGAAGCCGATCCCGATCAGAACTTGCTGACTACGTTATTTGAAAAGAAACTTCTGGACGTCCACCTCACAGATATCGAAGGTCTTGGATTTACGAATTGGAGAAAATTGATGCCAAAATTAATAAAACTTGGAGCTCAAGCATCTCCCCATGCCTGGGGCTCGCTTCTCAAGAGTTACTATACGGCCCATTTAGCGGGGGGACTCGGAAATACAGTAACAATTGAAGGAGTTACAAGTACCTCAGAAGATGTAGATTTGTCAGGATATAATGTCAAAGGAGGGAAACTTATTCCCCCCTCGTCCGCAGGTTTTGGTATGCCGTTAATAAAAAAGATCTAAAAGTTAGAAACATCGAATATTATTCAAACTTTTCAATGCTCTGCAACGTTTATTGAAGAACAAACAAAAAAATCTTAGTCTTAAAAAATATGCTTACCTGTGAATGAAATGTGCTAAAACATAGTCACAGCTGTGCAAACTTGTTTTAGACTAGAGATGCATTTTATAACTCTTTTAACGTTGATCAAAATTTATATCGAATGTCTAATCATGCTCCACAAAAGGTAAATGACCATCTTGCTAATGAACGAACTTTTCTTGCTTGGATCCGCACAAGTTTAGGGATTATGGGATTCGGCTTTGTGGTTGTTAAGTTTTCACTATTTATTCGTCAGATTGAGCTCATTTTAAAAAAAGATGTAGTTGCAGGTACTCAGCATGAACATTCTGGTGCTGTTGGTGTTTCTATTGTAGTCATTGGTGCATTAACGGTTATTGTCGCTTTCTTTAAGTATCGCAAAACGAACAAACAAATCGAAGAAGAGAACTTTACCCAAACTTCAAATAGCATAACAATTGTCGCTGTATTGATTTTTGTGATAGGTATTATTCTGAGTTGGTATCTTATTGATGGTCTTTAAGGAATAAAATAGCTAATCTATCAAAGAAACCGGGACTAATTAAACGGAATCTTTTATCTTATCTATACAAGTTATACTTGCCTTTTAACCATAAACTTGCCCTGACCAAAAGTATCAATACCGGCACCTCAACCAGTGGCCCGATGACGCCAACAAAAGCTTGTGGAGAATGTATGCCGAACAGGGCAATTGAAACCGCTATTGCGAGTTCAAAATTGTTCCCTGTGGCCGTGAAAGCTATCGCTACATTTTTATCATAGGGAACTTTTAACGACTTGTTCATGAGGAAGCTAACAAAGAACATGATCACAAAGTAGACAACCAATGGAATAGCGATTTTTAGTACATCCAATGGTAATTCCATTATTTTGTCTCCTTTTAAGCTGAACATCAAAATAATCGTAAACAGCAGGGCATATAAAGTAAGCGGTGAGATTGCAGGTACAAACTTTCTGTTATACCACTCCAGCCCCTTGGTGTGTACAAGCAATTTTCTGCTTAAATATCCTGCTAGAAAAGGAATACCTAGATATATTAGGACACTTTCCGTAACGTCTCCAATAGACACCTGTACATTGAAATTTGCTAAGCCTAATTTGCTTGGAAGGATGTTAATAGACAGCCAGACTAAGAAACTATAGGTGAATACTTGAAAAATTGAATTTAATGCAATCAATAACGCTGCATATTCGCGATTGCCCTTGGCGAGATCATTCCAAACAATCACCATTGCTATGCACCGAGCTAGTCCGATCAGAATTAGGCCCGCCATATAATTTGGCTCATGTCTTAAAAAGACGATAGCTAAAATAAACATCAGGATAGGCCCGACGATCCAGTTTAAAAGCAGAGAAATCGTGATGATCTTTTTATCTTTAAAAGCAACTGGCAGTAGTGAATAGTCTACCTTTGCTAAAGGAGGATACATCATTAAGATTAAGCCTATCGCCAGGGGGATGTTGGTTGTTCCGACGCTCAAGCTGTCTGTCAGTGAGGATATATGCGGAAACACTGCTCCTAAGGCGATTCCTGTCGCCATAGCCAAAAAGATCCAGAGCGTAAGATAGCTGTCTAAAAATTTTAGTCTTGGTTTCATTCGCTATTTTTTAATCATTGAAAAGATGTAAAGCATCTCTAGGGCAATCTCTTCACTGCGCTGCCTGTATGTTTCATCTTGCCGCGCTGTATCGTCTGATAACTTTGGGTCCTCGTAAGTAATTGGTATTCTGATTGCAGCACCGGACACGAACGGGCAGCCCTGAGCGGCATTGCTGCAGGTCATTATTGCTACGAAATTTGATGCTGGATTAAAAGTTGAATCAAAATGCTTTGAAAATCCTATGATAGGCGGTGAATTCTGATCATATTTGATTGCGTATATCGGATTTTGCGAATCAGCTATGTTAATAATAGAAAACCCCTGCGCCGTTAATGTCTCCACAACTTTTGGAAATAACGCTGTTTCTTCGGTTCCCCCCGAATAGCAGCAGACCTTTGGAACATTATAATATGCCGCGGCTACCTGTGCCCATATTTGGGATAAATGACTCCTGCGCGAATTGTGTGTACATATAAAATTGAGCGCTATAGGGGTACTCCTCGCTACTTGTGCTTGAATATAGTCTATAAGTGGTTTTAATACCTCGACTCTACTTTCAGAGATTTTAGCAGTAGATAAAATCTCCGAGATTGTATTTTCTAGTTTTGCGTACATAATCTGATAATTTAGCAGCATCCCGAATTCGGAGTGCAACAAGAGGATTGGATTGTGCTTAATTTAATCTTTGGTTTCTCAGCGGGAATACCGCAAGCATCAGTAGCCAAACAAGCCGTTTTTTTATTCTTCAGTACAAAATTTTTTCCGTTAAAATCGAGATCATACTTACCAATCGTTTCAGATTGATATTCAACTTCGATTTCCGAATCCGATATCCCCAATTTGCTCTCTGATAGCTTGATGATATCTAATAATTTTTGAGGTTTCAGTCTATGTTCGTAATCATCGGCATTCCAGAGCTGGAAATTCACTACTGTTTCTTTTCTGATTGTACCGCCACAGTCGATAAAATTCTTGGATACCTGTCCAATCTCAGTTACATGAAAGTGTTCGGGAACGAAGGTTCCGTCTTCCATTTGAAATTCAACGTTTTCTAAGGATGTTAGAAGTTCTTTGATTGCTGATAATTTCATAAGATGTTGTTTTTATATTCTGTTTTTAATATTGTTATATCGCTATATTACGATTATATAATACAAAAAAATGTGCTAGCAACATTTTTTGACTTTCGTTTCTTGATTGAAAAACTTCTCCAGCTCAGTTTTTATACTATCCCATATCCTATCGTCGATACAATAGCAGACAGATTTTCCTTCGATAGTTCCCTGTATGATGCCGATATTTTTCAGTTCCTTCAAATGCTGGGAGATGGTTGCCTGAGCGAGGCCTAGCTCTTCAACCAGATCATTGCAAATACAGGCTTTTTGATTGATGATATACTGGAGAATCGCTACACGGGCCGGGTGTCCCAAAACTTTAAACAAAATGGCAAGCCGATTTTGCTCTTCTGTAAATATTTCTGTTTTAGTAAGTCCCATGTTTATGATTTTAATATCGTAATATT
>NZ_DIIM01000025.1:15450-20470 GCF_002420705.1 Sphingobacterium sp. UBA5670 | reverse complement strand
CATCTAGCTTATTTTTTTATGAAAGTGTTTCATTTTATTGGCCAGAAACAACCTTCTTTCGCTTTCATTGCTGTTGGTGTCTGCGTAATTATGAAGTTTTTTTATTTGGGCGATGTGGTATAAAATGATTTTTCAGTTTATCCAGCCCTAAATCCTCTTCGATCTTATCCAGTTCGTAGGACCATATTTTTTCATCCAAAATTTCGTTAAGAACTTTCGGATTGGTGAGGTCTACAGGACGTACACGCTGTTCCCTATTGATTGGGGAGGTCAGTTCCTGTAAACTGCCGCTATGTCTGATGATCTGGAAACGGAAAGTGGGCCATTTTCCAACATTTGCAAAGTTGCCTGTATAGAACTGCATAGAATCGTGCGGCGGTATCTTATTGCTAAAAATACCTTTCACTTTATTTGCTGTAGCTTCAGCTACAGATACCAGGAGCTCAAAGCTGGTTTCATTGATGATATGTAATTTGGCGAGTCCATCTTTGTGATCTCCCGAGATCGCCAAAAGTATCCCTTTTTCGATAAATCGATGCGGTGTCAGTGGAGTCGCATGCTGATCAAGCTCATCATCTGCACGGCGCATATTGCCGAAAACAAGCGTGATTTTGTCCATTGGCACGGGAATCTCAAAACCAGTGTCGTCTGTAACACCGACAATATCGTTGGGTTGCATGGATGTAATATGTCCCTCTATGGGTTCATCGACAAAGCGGACTAAGTCGCCTATTCTAAATTTCATGGTTAATTACTTTTGTGTCAATAATATATAATAGCTTTTCAAGATCCGAGTGATCATTGTATAAATGAAATCCTACACGGATTCCCGAACCTCGGGGAAAGCATTTTATTCCCTCATCCAGGAGGGTTTGATAATATTCGGGGTTAATCTGTATATTGAAAATGTTGCTCTGTGGACGTCGGTTGACGATGCTGTCCAATAACAGTTTTCTGTCGGAAAGCTCAGCACGGGCATCTGCAAGCAGATTTTGGGTATAACTCACTGTATCGGAAAATCCCCATTGTTCCAATTGAAGTAGGGACTGTTGTAAAGTTCCGTGCGACAGTGTGTCCAGATGACCTGGTTCGAAACAGAGTTGTACCACAGATTTATTCATCCATTGATTGTTGAGAAAGCTGTAATTTTTTTGGACATCAGCATATAGAATTGCTTTGAGTCTGTCACTTAAAAGGACAAAACCATTTCCAAAACCTGCCATAAGCCATTTGTATCCACTGGATAGTACAGCGTCAAAGCCTGCATCCGCAAAATCAAAAACATCTGTTCCCAGAAACTGGGTGCCATCACCTACGATCAATAATTCGGGATGCTGATGTTTTAATTCCTGTATAAACGAAAGATCTATTTTTAATCCCGAAATATATTGCACAATGGACAGAATAAGCACGTCTGGTTTAAAGGTAGCGATGGCATCCAATAAATTAGCTTCTAGCTGTTCGTCCATCGTGACAAATTGATGTTCAAAACCGCTTATAATTGTAGGGAAATTAACCGAAGGATAATCATTGTCTAATAAGAGCACTTTCGATTGTTTCGGTAATCCTGCTAGCAGGGTATTGAAAGCAAAGGAAAAACAGCTGGATAGGAAGACATTTTGGGAGGGGCAATTGAAAAATTTACCAATTGTTTCTCGACAAGCATCCAACGTTGCCCCCTGCTGTTCGCGTAGGGTAGAGTTGGAGTCGAAGAAATCCTGATCCCTTTTCATGCGCCAGGCCTTTGTTTCACGTGAAAGTAAACCGGATCCCGGTGTGGTGAGGTAAGTTACCGCTGAGGCGATATCAAAATAGTTGCTATACGGACTGCTCATGTCTTTGGTCTTTTGTTAGTATTGCTAAATAATCTGTCAAGGAAAGGTATTCTCCGCCCATGCTTTCCAAATGGGGGGTGTGAAACTGGCAATCGATTAAACGTAAGTCAATTTCTTGTGCGAGAAAAATAAGGCCCGCTTTCGATGCATTGGGGACTTTTGAAAACATACTTTCGCCACAAAATACCCCATTGATTAGTACGCCATACAGTCCGCCAACTAGTAAGTTGTCTTGCCATACTTCCACCGAGTGTGCATAGCCCAATGCAGCAAGTTTACTGTATGCGTCAATCATGTCCTGTGTTATCCAGGTTCCTGCCTGATCTTTTCTATTGATTGCCGCGCAATGCTTTATGACTTCTTTAAAGTCGCGATCTATCGAGAAGGAAAAATTTTTCTTCCGGAGTATTCCTGCCATGCTCTTGCTAATCTTGATCTTGGAAGGGTAGATAACAAACCTGGGGTCAGGTGCATACCAGAGTATGGGGCTGTCGTCGCTGAACCAAGGAAAAATTCCATTACAATAGGCGAGTAGCAAACGATCAGCTGAAAGATCTCCACCTACAGCAAGTAAGCCATCTTCTTCCGCATAACTTGGATGCGGAAACTCAAGTTTTTTACTGTTCAGTTCAAATACCATCTTTATTTAGCATGCTGCGATAGATGGCACTATTCGGGTTGGCGTGGTTCTTTGCTGATCTCTTCAAATAGTTTGTCCATGTGTTCGACATATTCGTTGGTATCATCCAGGAAGAACTCCAATTGAGGAACTATTTTTACCTGATTTTTAATTTTTGCTCCTAGTTTGTAGCGTATTTCGGATGTTTTGGAACGAATAGCCTTAATATCTTCCTGTGCAGTCTTTGTATTCAAAAAACTCAAATAAGTGCGGGCGATTGCTAAATCTGGTGTAACCCGAACACGTGTCACCGTGATGAACGCTCCAGGAGCCCATGAATTACCTTCGCGTTGAAATAGTGCTGCTAAATCCTGTTGAATGACTCCAGCAAAACGTTGCTGTCTCTTGCTTTCTGTTCCCATCGTATACGTTTTATGTTGAATATTCTCAATTATGTTAAACAAAAATAGCCAAAATTTCAATTAAAAGAGAAATTTTGACGTGGGCGCACGCGCTGTCCACAATAAAACCTTCATGACTTCGAAGGCACCAACAGCAATGACAGCGCAAGAAGGTTCTATCTGGCCAATAAGATGAGATACTTTCAGAAAAAAATAAACAATGGTTATCGATTGAGAAAGGACGGACGTAAGGTTTAAAGCGAATTGAGACATACAAAAGAAAAAAGGCACATCTTGGTTTGACGTGCCTTTAAATTTCGATTCACAATTGGTTAGGTAATTTCTTTCAAGTTTTAAGACTTTGGGGTCTATCATATTTGGTTTGAAATTTCGGTGTATTTAAAGCGGTAAGTATTTACTAACCCTACCATCTTCTATTTTTTCATCTCCCTTACACTACAAACATAGGAATACTTAAAAAACTGACAAAATAACTTTTAAAAATAAAGTGAGTGGTTACTTATAAAATGTGTTTATTGCGATTTAACAAACTTTTAACATTTTATTTTTTTTGTAACAGCCCTTTTTTTTGCCTGAATATTTCTTTTTGAACAAGAATTGTCTTCCTGAAATGTCTGCAATCTTTGCATTGATATAACCATTTGCAATTGGTATTTTTGTAAAAATTGTATTTGATAGAATTATTAGAAGCTTCGATCAACACTAAACCGACCTCAGGCTTTTGATAAGGGTAGTATCAGAAAAGAAATTATACGAATGAAAATCTGGCAAAAAAATATAGATGTCGATTCTTTTGTAGAATCGTTTACCGTAGGCAATGACCGGGTCATGGATCTGCAACTTGCGGCTGCGGATGTTTTGGGCTCATTGGCCCATACGCGTATGTTGAACAGCATAGACTTGATGACCGATGCGGATCTTGCACTTGTGCAAAAAGAATTGAAAAATATCTATAAAGAAATCCTTGCTGGTGATTTTCACATTGAAGACTCCGTAGAAGACGTGCATTCGCAGGTTGAAATGCTGCTAACACAGCGTATCGGTGAGGCGGGTAAAAAAATCCATTCCGGCAGATCCCGTAATGATCAGGTATTAGTTGATTTAAAATTATACTTCCGCTCCGAAATTCAGCATATCATCGAAAATACAGAAGCGCTATTTAACCAACTGATACAACTCAGCGAGCGATACAAACATATTCTGATCCCGGGGTATACCCATTTGCAGATAGCGATGCCTTCGTCATTTGGATTATGGTTTGGTGCTTATGCCGAGAGCCTTGTTGATGATTTGGAGATGATGCGTGCAGCCTGGAAGGTTTGTAATAAGAATCCTTTAGGATCTGCTGCGGGCTATGGATCATCTTTTCCTTTAAATAGAACAATGACGACGCAATTGCTGGGATTCGAAGACTTAAATTACAATGTGGTCTACGCACAGATGGGCAGAGGGAAGACCGAACGCATCTTAGCACAAGGGATGAGCTCCATCGCAGCGACGTTGGCAAAGTTTGCAATGGATGTTTGCTTGTATATTAACCAAAATTTTGGATTTATCTCATTTCCGGCTCATTTGACTACCGGATCGAGTATCATGCCGCATAAAAAGAATCCCGATGTCTTTGAGTTGATCCGTTCACGCTGTAACAAAATCCAGGCATTGCCTAATGAAATTGCGTTAATGACAACCAACCTGCCGTCTGGTTACCATAGAGATCTTCAATTGTTAAAGGAGAATCTATTCCCGGCTTTTAAATCGCTCCATGAATGCCTTGAAATAGCAACTTTCATGTTGGAAAATATTTCCGTTAAAGAGAATATCCTGGATGATCCAAAATATGATTATTTGTTCTCCGTAGAAGTGGTGAACAATGAGGTGCTAAAAGGGGTGCCATTCCGTGAAGCCTATCGGACCATCGGTATCGATATCGACGAGGGACGTTTCAAACCATCAAAAGAGGTAAACCATACACACGAAGGCAGCATTGGAAATCTGTGCAATGATCAGATTCAACGTATGTTTGAACAGGTGAAAGCAACTTTTGGTTTTGAAAAGGTCCAAACAGCATTAGATGATCTTTTGGCATAAAAAATAAGATGTGCCATTCTCGGATGGACAATCGAAATAAAAAGACAACGGCCGAT
>NZ_DIIM01000025.1:0-15307 GCF_002420705.1 Sphingobacterium sp. UBA5670 | reverse complement strand
ATCGGCCGTTGTCTTTTTATTATTTTTTTATAGAGAACTTAAAGTGTGTTTCGGAGTCAAATGATTCGCCTGCTTTTAACAAGGTTGAAGGGAATTCTGCTTGATTGGGGGTATCCGGAAAGTGCTGTGTTTCCAAACAAAACCCAGCATAAGGGAGGTACTTATAGCCTCTTTTTCCAAAATCATTCCCCGTCATCCAGTTGGCTGTATAGAGTTGTACGCCCGGCTCCGTTGTAAAAACATCTAGCTGAATTCCTGTGTTTTTTGAATATACTGTTGCGCAGGGTTGTGAAATAGGTAGGTTGTTTACATAGCAATGGTCGTATCCCTTGGCCGCAATAAGTTGTTCATTATTCGCCGTGATATCTTGGACAATTGGTTTAGGGATACGAAAGTCGAAGGCTGTACCTTCAACCGGTACGACCGCATTTGGTATCTGATTTTCGTCTACAAAGAGGACCTCATCAGAATTGATCTGAAGAACCTGCTGCAATACATCTCCACTGCCTTCTCCATCCAGATTGAAATACGTATGGTTGGTCAGGTTTACATGGGTATCGGCATCCGATTGCGCATGATATTTAATAATGATCTCGTTATTTCGGGTCAGGGTATAGGAAACCATCACTTTTAGGTTTCCGGGAAAGCCTTCTTCACCATCCGGGGAAACATAATAAAATTCGACATGCGACTGGTAAGTTACCCTTCTGTCCCAAACCTTGTCATGAAAACCTGAGATACCGCCATGAAGGCAATTGTTTCCATTGTTCTGAGGGAGTGTATAGTATTTTCCGTTGATCTCAAATTTGCCTTCAGCAATGCGATTTGCAAAACGTCCGGCAGTACAGCCATGATATTTTTCATCAGCGTCCAAATAGGCCTGAATGGAATCGAACCCCAAAGCCACATCCACCAAATTTCCTTTGTTATCAGGTACCAGAATACTGACAATACGTGCACCATAATCTGTTAAGAGTACTTGCATGCCCCCTTCATTTTTTAACAAGAGCAAATGCGTGTTTTTGCCATCGATTGTACCTTCAAAATGTTTTGGAATAAGTGTTTGATATTTCGTCATGATGATCCCTATTGGTATTTAGGTTAAAGATACAGAATATAACCAGTATAAAAATGACTTTGATAACAGCTGTTTGTAAAATTTGTCATTTTGAAATGTAATCAGAGATACTGCTGAAAAAATGATTCCTTTACCGGCATATCGCCGTCGTAAACTATATATATGCGCGAACGTATATTGTACCGTTTTTGGAATATATCTGCTGTGATTATAATTGTATATAAAAGCAAATTTATCTAAGTTTGCGCTATGTCTGAAAAAATGAATTGGAAAGATTTGCTCTCTGCAAAGCGCTGGGGTTACGAAGATCGGAGCGTCGATAGTTACCTTGTGGCCCGGTCAGAATTTCAACGGGATTATGATCGTCTGATCTTTTCCTCCCCATTTCGTAGATTACAGAATAAAACGCAGGTTTTTCCACTTCCTGGCGCTGTATTCGTCCACAATAGATTGACGCACAGTTTAGAAGTCGCTAGTGTGGGACGCTCTTTGGGCCGTATGTTTTATGCGCAGTTAAAAGAGGAAAATCCTAATTTAGATGTGGAATACCCCTTTTTGCAGGAAGTTGGGAATATTATCTCTGCTGCATGTCTTTCCCATGATCTGGGCAATCCAGCATTTGGCCACTCTGGAGAATCTGCGATCTCTACCTATTTCACAGACGGCGACGGACGTAAATATCAAGAACAGGTTACTGCAGAAGAATGGGCCGATCTGACCCATTTTGAAGGAAATGCCAATGCTTTGCGCATTTTAACGCATGCTTTTCAGGGAAAAGATCCCAAAGGATTTGCATTGACCTATACATCTTTAGCTTCCATTGTAAAATACCCCTGTTTGGCAATTGATGGCCATCTCAAGAAAAACCATCATCGCAAGAAATATGGCTTTTTTACCGAAGAGCAAAAAGCATTTGAGAAGATTGCCAATGAGCTAGGATTGCTGAAAGACCCTTCTAACCCTAAAGGCTATCTGAGACATCCATTGGTTTATCTGGTGGAAGCGGCAGATGATATTTGCTACAATATTATCGATTTGGAAGATGCGCATCATCTTAAAATACTATCTTATCAGGAAGTAGAAGAACTCTTGCTGCCATTGTGTGGTAAGGAGAATCTGCGCGACCGGCTCGATGGTTTGCTGGATACCCCAAGCCGGGTGGCTTTGTTGCGGGCAAAAGCAATCAATACGCTCATAAAAGGTTGTGTAGATGTCTTTGTCCGTGAACAGGAGAAATTTTTGGCAGGAACATTTGCATCGGCTTTGATGGACGCATTGGATGAGGATATTGTCAAGCAGATGAACAAAATTTCAAAAATTTCCATCGCCAAAATCTATAATGCCCCAACGGTTGTGCAGATTGAGATTGCCGGCTACCGCGTGATGGATGCATTGTTAAAAGAGTTCGTGCCAGCCTATCTGAAGAAGAACAAAAATAATTACGATAAAAAATTGGTCGCTTTAATTCCAGCACAGTTTTATACAGACAAACAAGATTCGTATTCGAAAATTCGCTGTGTTTTAGACTTTGTTTCAGGAATGACCGATGTCTATGCCATTGAACTTTATCGTAAGATCCAGGGGATAACAATACCAAGTATTGAATAACTTTGTTCTTTACTCTTTGTTCTAAAATCTCAATACGCATATCTCAATACGTTAAAAATGAAAGTTGTAATAGCTGAAAAGCCCTCTGTGGCGCGTGATCTGGCTCGAGTGATGGGGGCGAAAGAAGTCAAAGACGGTTATATCGCCGGTAATGGCTATGCTTTTACGTATGCTTTTGGCCATTTGGTGCAACTCTGTACACCGCAGGCTTACGGATACAATTCGTGGACAATTTCAAATTTGCCGATCATTCCGCCAACATTTAAGTTGGAGTCGAAGAAGGTGAAGCGGGATGGCAAGCAAATGGACGATACAGGGGCTGTGAAACAGCTCAATACCATCAAATCACTTTTAGAACAAGCCGAAGAAATCATCGTGGCTACGGATGCTGGACGGGAAGGTGAATTGATCTTTCGCAATATATACTATTTTTTAGGTTCTAAAGTGCCATTTAAACGTCTGTGGATCTCCAGCCAAACAGATAAAGCTATTAAGGAAGGATTTGCCAATTTAAAAGCAGGCACGGAGTACGATAGTCTTTATATGTCTGCCCGTTCGCGCTCAGAGTCGGACTGGCTGATCGGCATCAATGCAACACAGGCGATCACATTGGCGGCAGGCAATAAAGGGCTGCTTTCTTTGGGACGTGTGCAGACACCCACTCTGGCGATGATCTGTTCGCGGTATCTGGAAAATAAAGACTTTAAACCGCAGGCATTTTATAAAATTCAGGCGGGATTTGAAAAAGATAATATCAGTTTTAAGGCCACTTCAAATAAAATTGATAAGAAAGACGTTGCTGAACAAACCATAGCTAGACTGACTGTCAGTTCTAATGCACGTGTTGCAAAAGTGGAAGCCAAAGAGACAAAGGAACAGCCACCGCTACTATTTGATTTAACATCCCTTCAACAGGATGCAAACAAAAAATACGGTTATTCGGCAGATCAGACATTAAGTATTGCGCAAACACTTTATGAGAAAAAAGTCATCACCTATCCACGTACCGGTTCGCGTTACATTGGCGAGGATGTCTTCGAGAAAATTGAAGAGCTTTTTCAGCATCTATCTGATACCGCAGAAGAATCTATCGCGTCAATAGCCAAAAATCTGATCGGTGCAAAGTTGAATAAACGCTCTGTGGATGATAAAAAAGTCACCGATCACCATGCCTTGCTGGTGACGGATGAAAAGCCGGGACCGATGCTGAAAGAGCAGCAGAATATCTACAATATGATCGCCAAACGTATGGTCGAAAGTTTCTCGGAAGTCTGTATAAAGGATATTACTACCGTGACAATCGATGCACAGGGGGTTGAATTGATCGCCAAAGGTACCGTAATCAAACAATATGGCTGGCGTCTTTCTGCTGAACAGATCGAAGCTCCGGATGAAGATAAGAACAACGACGACCAGGATAACGAAAATGCGCAATTACCGAAGCTACTAGCCGAAGAAATCTTGCAGATCTTGACCCTGGAGCTTGCCGAACGTTTTACCAAAGCAAGACCCATACATACCGAAGCATCTTTGCTAAAGGCAATGGAAACTTCTGGAAAGGAAATCGAAGATGATGAGATGCGTCAGGCCATGAAAGACTGTGGACTTGGTACTCCAGCTACACGCGCGGCAACTATTGAAACACTTTTTCAACGCGATTATATTAAGCGAGATAAGAAAAAGCTTATTCCGACCGAAAAAGGGCTGGCGGTATACCATCTCGTAAAAGATCGTTCCATTGCAAAGGTAACACTAACCGGTAAATGGGAACAGAAGCTGGAAGAAATGCGTGCTAATAAGGTTTCTTACGATGTTTTCATGAAACATATTAAGGACTATACAGCCAAAATCACCAAAGAGCTGCTGACATTGCGGATTTCTTTGGCACAGGAGGAAGTGAAACCCCAGCAGAAAGGAAAGATAAAATGTCCGAAATGTGAGAAGGGGTTGATTCTGCTGTATGATAAGGTGGCACAATGCGATCACTATGCTCGTGGATGTGATTTTAAAATCTGGCGGACCTTAAATGGTATCTTTCTGGATGAAAAGGAAATGAAGAACCTACTGGAAAAAGGAAAGACTTCCGAGTTTAAAGGCGTGAAAAATAACGAAGGCGCTATTGTTACTGCAGCGCTTGTATTCGAGAATTTTAAAGTTAACGTGGGATAAGTTGTGTACCCCACGTTTTGACCTTATAAACCTTTAACCATGCTGTAGAATATCCTGCAAAGCAGCAGAAATCGTCGGATATTTAAAGGTATATCCATTATTTTCCAGCCTTTCCGGCAATACCCAACGACTTTTCAAAAGGAGTTCTGTCTCCGTACCGATCAAAGCAGCACCTATTTCCAGCAACCATTTTTTCCCATAACGTGGCAACATCAACGGAAAATCCTGTTCCGATATCACCCGAACTTTCAGTCATCGGACGATCCTCAGCGTGACGGTAAATAGTCGCTGTGCTTGAATTCAGCCACAGCTTTGGTGGATTGTTAGCTGCTGATATGAGTTCGCCGAGTATTTTTGTCGTTGCTGTTCTCGAAGAGAATATTTCGGCCTTGTTTTTTTCGTTATAGCGGCAATTGACAGACTTGCCAGCTAGATTGATGAGTAAGTCCGCGTTTTCCAGTGCTTCGGCAATACCGCGACGATCTGACCAAAGGACATCAGCCTGTTGTCGGCCTATGATAATAACCTGGTGTCCCAATGCCCGGAATTTTTGGAAAAGATATTGACCAACAAAACCTGTTCCCCCAGCAATGACTATTTTATTCATGGCGAGTTTATTTTGTTATTTATTTAAGGATTGATTGTTGAACTTAGCGTTCTTCTTTGTTTTGCAATGCGTTTACCTCTAAAAAAGAGAAACATATTGAGAAAAAGCATCACACCTAAATAGATACTGAATCCACCGATTTTATAACTCAGGCGTTCGATGAGTTCCTGGATGCTAGGCTTGTAAAGACTGATTTCGAGAATGTAGAGTGCAAATCCAAGATTCATCAGATAAAATCCGATACGAAAGAGATTATTTGTCGCTTTGGCGACCTCTGGTCTTCCGGCAAAGATATCATTCATGTAAACGATGCTATTTTTGAATAGCACATACGCAACATAATAGGTTAATCCGATTGCAATGGGTAGATAAATAAAGTACCCGATAACTGTTAAATTTCCCATGATATTAATGTTTAATGGTTAATGAGTTTTTCCTTTTTGCGAAGAGGTAAATACCGAGCATATTCAAGTAATGTAAGCCAACAAGTACAAAAAGCAACCGGCCTGTTTTTAGCGCAATATTGCTGATCAGTTCATCAACAGATTGAATTTGGTTCCAATAGCTAAATTGTATAATGGCATAGCCGATGTTGAACAGATAATATCCCATAAGCAATAGATTATTTGTCGTATCAGCCAGGCTGGTGTCCTGTCCAAAAAGAGATACGATAAAAGTCCGGCCATTTCGATGAAACTGTCGACCGACCCAAAGGATGATATAACAGGTCAACAGGCCGTAGATGGTATATGCCAGGATATTAAAGTTCATGATACTACATCATTAGTTTGATCAATTTAATGAGTAAATCTCCTCCACTTGTATTGAAAATCTTATTGGCTATTGTTTCAAGCTGATCCGTCAGATTCTGGATATCCTTTACGGTTTTGTGAAACTCTTTGCCTTCTGCTGTCTTATCCTTTTCAGTATTTCGGCTTATTTCCTTCAGAATATCCATTACTGGATCAAGTTCTTTTTGTTTGCGCATGACCGCGATTTTCATGGCCCATTTTAAGACCTCCTTTTCAGCGACAAAATATTCCTTTCTGTCGCCAGCGATATGCTTTTTATAAACGATGCCATAATCGATCAACTGGCGGATGCTCATATTGGCGTTCCCTCTGGAAATAACCAGCTTTTCCATAATCTCGTCTGTAGACATCGGATTGCTCGCAGAGAGGAGCAGTGCATGAACCTGAGCAACGGACTTGTTGATGCCCCATTCGGAACCTAAGGCTCCCCATGTGTCTATGAACTGTTGTTTTGCTTCTCGTAACTCCATTGTGCTTTTTATTTGACCTTTATTTATTTTTTCTTCTTATGCTATCGAAGCTTTCAAACCTGTTGTATCTTCTATATCCAATAACATATCGAACTCTTCTCATGTTATTGAAGCTTTCAAGCTTGTTTATAACTTCTATATCCAATAACATATCAAAAGTATTAATAGTTTTTGAATTTTCAAAAATTTCTGAAAATAAAATAAGTTTGGAAAAGCAAGTCACCTTATCGTAATAAGAGTTCGCTTTTCTTGTGGACTTTTCGATTTGTTTTAACTTTGCCTGCATTATGGCGACAACTTTGTATAATCCTTTCAAACAATTTCAGTTTGATTCAGATATTTGTTTTTTAACGGGAAATAAGCTTCAGTCGGAAGAAGAGTCCATTCAGGTTTTTCCTGTGTGGATGATGAAATCTTTTCAATTGGAAGATAAACCTTTTAAAATGCTGGATGAGAATCTGGTCACCTACAAATCGTTAAAACTACCTTGTTCTATGGTAGCTGCCGAGGCGATTGAACAGATGGAACGCGCTGTTGAACAATCATTTGAACAGGGATATGACGCTGTGAAACAATTGGACCCTTTGCTCTTGTTCCAATGGATGACAAAAATCATCTATGGCGTGGTTTTTAATGAGATTCTTGCGGGAATTCGTCAGCAAAAAGCTTCTGGGGAAGACATGAACTTTTCGCAGGCCCTTGCGCAACGTTTTACGAATCTGCACGCAATGTTGCAATCGCTGGTTGTGCCCATGGAATTTGAGAATACCTTTCCCTTTTCATTGGTCGTTGTACCTGTAGAGAATGCGCCGGATACATTTATGTATCGCGATGAAATCAATACATTGATCTTCTCTATCCGGATGAAGGATTTCGCGGTAGTTGCTTGTCTTCAGGATAATGCCACCAATAATATTTACCACGAAGATGTGTTGAAAGCAATTGAGGGAGAAACCTTGCACCCTATTCAGTTTGAAGAATTATGTGCACGTTATTTTTATTCAGCATATTTGTTTAATCGTTTGCCTGATTATACCTATTTGAATACCCCACAAAAGGTTTATGTCGAACCTATGCCTTTAGCTGATATGTCGATGAAACCAATATTTGATCATTGGCAGAATAAGACCTATGGACAAGTGCTGGAAAATTTTTGGAAACCTTGGGGCTTGACTTTATTTGAAATTATCAAAGACCCAGAGCATCCGGTCAGTTTTCTTTTAGACGCGGCTGGTAACTTCGTTTCGAAGGTTGATATGCCCTTAAATTAGTATAGAAAAACCGTAAAGTAATAAAGTATCTTATTCTATCGTTAAATGGTACGATTATGGATAGGGTAGATTATGCAGTTAACAGCTTTAAAGACTATTTTTTCAATTTTACTTTTTATGGTAATGTGCTCATCTCTAGAAGCACAGGTCATTGCTAAGCGCGATATTCCCGCAGACAGCTTAGTACAGAATGTCGACGATTTTCCTTATTTTAAAGGCGGAGTGGTTGCCTGGTCCAGATTCTTGCAGAATAATCTGGATTTGTCACGGACAGTAGGTGCAATGGATAGCGTAGCTTACGCCCGATACGGATCACGGCAGACAGCGGTGCTGAAATTTATTGTTTGCGAAGATGGATCGATCTGTAACATTGAAATCGAGAATCCTGACAAAGTGAGTCCCGAGTTTGCGAAGGCAGTATTGTCGGCCATGCGAAAGTCGCCACAGTGGATGCCTGCACAAGTCAAAGGAAAACCAGTTAAAACAAGATTCAGACAACCCGTAGTTGCAGTGATTGAATAAATTTGAATAGCAAAATAGATCTAAAATTTTCACCATTTAAAAAGTAATATGTCATTTTGGGATAAAGTCAAAAAGATTATGAGTAGCGGAGCTGAAGAATCTTCGCCTGAAAAAAAAGATACAGAGATTACTGCCGGCGGATCTACAGTATATCGCTATGAAGATCAACCCGAGGAAAAGGATCCAAAAAACCTATTCCCTGAGGTGCAATGTGTTTATCTTGATGAAATAGAAGAGCACCTGACGAAGCACATTGCAACACCTGATATGGTGTTCCATGAGATTATTTCAGAACTTGTGCATATCGATGTCCATTGGATCAAACCGAGCGCTAACTATCCCTATCATATCTTGGTTACTTCGGGGATGAGCGATCTGCCTATGCATGTTCCGGACGAGGTAGAAAATAAAGAAGTCTATGAGCGTGCTGAGTTAATGGTCGTGTTGCCTGCAGATTGGAAAATAGGAGAGGAAGAGTTTCAGGACGATAATAATTATTGGCCGGTCTACTTTTTAAAGCGGTTAGCGCGATTCCCACATGAGTACAAAACCTGGCTGGGTTATGGGCATACAATTCCGAATGGGATGGAAGCCGAAGATATTGCAAATACCGGATTTGGTTGTATGTTGCTGCTTCCGCCTATGCTAAGCTTTGATGAAGAGTTTTTAGAATTAAAGACCAAAGATGGCAATATCATCAATTTTTATGCAATGATTCCAGTTTATAAAGAAGAAATGGATTATAAACTGGAAGAGGGGACGGATGCACTCTTGGATCTTTTTGATGAATATGGAATTTCGGAACTGGTCGATACTGATCGTCCAAATGTCTGCCGCGACCGGTAGTTTTTAACAAAAGCGAGTCAATAGGCATCGTGTATTGAAGTCGTTTGTATTGACTCGCTTTTTTTCTGAAAGTGTCTGTTTTCAAAGGCCATCAAGAACTTTCATGCCTGTTGTTGATCCAAAGGAATCATGAAAGTTTTCTTTAGACACTCTTCTCTATTACCGCAATTGTTTTGTCGATATCTTCATAACTTACATTGAGATGAGGCCTGAAACGAATACTTTTTTCGCCACAGCCTAGGATAATCAGTTTATTTGCGTAGGCTTTCTTGATAAATTCATTGCGTGCGATTTCGGATTCAAAATCTAATGCAACGAACAATCCTTCGCCTCTTAAGTTGGAGAGTTGTGGTTTGTCTTTCATCATCTCTTGGAGTTTATCTTGCAGATAGCGTCCTTTTTCAGCCGCATTTTGAACAAGATTTTCTTGCTCTATGACTTCTAAGATCAATTTAAAACGTAGCATATCCATAAAATCGCCACCAAAAGTTGAATTGATGCGACTAGATTCTTTGAAGACGTGATGTTCTACCTGGTCGAATTTTTCCTTATTGGCCAATATGCCGCATACCTGTGCTTTTTTGCCAAAGGCAAGCACATCGGGAATAACGTCATAATGTTGGTAGGCCCACATTTTTCCTGTTATTCCCAGGCCGGTCTGCACTTCGTCAAAAATTAATAATAGCTGATTTTCATCACATATTTGACGAAGTTGTACAAAAAATTCCTTTCGAAAGTGATTGTCGCCCCCTTCACCCTGAATTGGTTCAATAATTAGGCAAGCAATATCATTGGGGTTTTCCTGAATGGCTTGGCGTATTTCGGAAATAGCCTTCTCTTCCAGTGCGATGGTCTGATCGATACTCTCGTCCGTTAGGGGATAGCGCAGCTTTGGATTGCTGATGCGTGGCCAGTTGAATTTTGGAAAATAGAGGTATTTTCTTGGATCTTGTGTATTTGTTAACGATAGCGTATAACCGGATCTGCCATGAAAGGCTTGTTTAAAATGGATAACCTGACTGGCCTCCTTTTGTATACCCTGTACAAAATTATGTCTTGTTTTCCAGTCGAAGGCTGCCTTTAGCGCATTTTCTACCGCAAGGGTTCCGCCTGATATAAAGAATGCATAAGGAAGTTCTTTCGGTATGGCCACCCGATCAAAAGTGTCGACAAAGTCAGCAAATTCTTTGGGGTAAATATCTGATATGGCAGGTTTATTGACAGCCATTTTACCTAAAAATTCGCGTTGTTTGACCAGATGCGGGTGATTATAACCCACTGCCATGGAGGCAAACATGCTGAACATATCGAGGTATTCATCTCCATTTTCATCCACTACATAAGAACCATGGGATTTTTCCATATCCATCACCAAAGGAAATCCATCGGCTAATATATGTTTGCTCAATCTTTCATGTACGTTGCTCATAATTTTGTGTGTAAATGGTTTATAAATCAAATTTAATGCCCTGTGCCAAAGGTAAGTCAGTCGTATAATTGATGGTGTTCGTCTGGCGTCGCATGTAAGCTTTCCACGCATCTGATCCAGATTCCCTACCGCCGCCGGTTTCTTTTTCACCACCGAATGCACCTCCGATTTCTGCTCCAGAAGTGCCAATATTGACATTGGCGATACCACAGTCGGATCCGGCGGCACTCAGAAATAACTCTGCTTCCCGGAGGTTGTTTGTCATGACAGCAGAAGATAGTCCTTGAGAGACACTATTCTGTAACGTTATGGCTTCGCCAATATCTCCCTTATATTTGATTAAATATAGGATGGGCGCAAAAGTCTCGTGCTGGACGATTTCATAATGATTTTCGACCTCGGCAATGACAGGCTGTACATAGCATCCGCTTTCATAACCTTTGCCTTCCAGGACTTTGCCCTTGATCAGCATTTTTCCCCCTTGTGTTTTAATTTTGTCCAGCGCGTTTAAGTATGATTTTACGGCGGCTTTGTCGATCAATGGTCCTACATGATTTTTCGTGTCCAAAGGGTCACCAATTTTTAATTGTCCATAAGCTTTGGTCAGTTGTTTTTTGACTTTGTCATAGACGCTCTCATGGATAATAAGTCTGCGGGTGCTTGTGCAGCGCTGTCCGGCGGTACCTACTGCACCGAATACAGCGCCGATAATGGTCATTTTTAAGTCTGCGTCTGGGGTAACGATGATGGCATTGTTTCCGCCGAGTTCCAGGAGTGTTTTACCTAGACGCTGTGCTACCGTAACAGCGACTTCTTTTCCCATGCGGGTAGATCCCGTTGCAGAAATCAATGCGATGCGCTTATCCGCAGCAAGCCACTCGCCAGCTTCTTTGTCACCCATAATCAGGTTGGATATCCCTTCGGGCAGTCCATTGCTTTGTAGAATTTCCGCAAGTAGTTTTTGACATGCGATGGCGCATAGCGGTGTTTTCTCACTGGGTTTCCAGATAACCGTATTCCCACATGCCAAGGCTAGCGCAATGTTCCATGCCCATACAGCAACGGGAAAGTTGAAGGCTGTAATAATACCCACCACACCCAGGGGATGATATTGGTCGTACATACGGTGACCGGGGCGTTCCGAATGGATGGTATTGCCATATAATTGACGGGATAAACCTACAGCGAAGTCACAGATATCAATCATCTCCTGCACTTCACCCATGCCTTCTTGGTAAGATTTGCCCATTTCGTACGATACCAATTTTCCGAGAACGGGTTTGAGTTCCCTTAGTTTGTCTCCCAATTGGCGAATGATATCTCCTCTTTTTGGTGTAGGGATTAAACGCCATTGTAAGAACGTATTTTCTGCCTGTCTAACAACGGTCTCATAGTCTTTACTAGTGCTGCCTTTTATTTTTGCGATAAGTTTTCCATCTACAGGTGAAAAGGATTCGAATTCTTTCCCTTCGGAAAACCATTGCTGTCCTGTTGATGATCCTAAATTCTGGGAAGATATTCCAAGTGTTTTAAGCGCTGCATTTATCATAATGGTTTATTTTATTCGTGGAATATTTTAAATGTATGAAATAAATTTTTTATTATCAAGTTTGTTGTGAATATTGTTCAGTTAAAAATAATCGTTATCTTAGATAAGCTAATGTAGACTATATCATGATAAAACAGATTAATATCGATTATTATCAAGTGGACGATTTACTGTCCGAAGAACATAAACTGATACGGCAGGCTGTGCGCGATTTTGTGAAAACAGAGATAAAGCCTTTTATTGAAGATGCGGCGCAGGAACATCGGGCCATGGAAGGTTTGATGCCTAAGTTGGGGGCTATTGGAGCATTGGGGCCCTATATTCCCGCTGAGTATGGTGGAGCAGGCTTAGATCAGATTTCCTATGGTTTAATTATGCAGGAATTGGAGGCGGGCGATTCGGCGATTCGTTCGGCTGCATCTGTGCAATCCTCTTTAGTGATGTTTCCTATTTATACTTATGGCAGCGAAGAGCAACGTCTTAAATACCTACCCCGACTGGCATCGGGGGAACTGATCGGATCTTTTGGTTTAACAGAGCCCAACCATGGATCTGATCCTGGTGGAATGGAAACGAAATTGACGGCTAAGGGGGACGGTTTTTTATTAAATGGTTCCAAAATGTGGATCACAAATTCCCCGGTCTGCGATATTGCTGTCGTTTGGGCGCGAGATGAAGCTGGAAAGGTGAGGGGGGTAATTGTAGAACGCAGAATGGCCGGTTTTGAAACGCCAGAGACCTTGCATAAATGGTCCTTGCGGGCATCTAAAACAGGTGAGTTGGTTTTTCATGATGTGTATATTCCAGCAGAAAATATACTTCCGGATGTAAATTCTATGCGTGGACCGCTTTCCTGTTTAAACTCTGCAAGGTATGGAATTTCATGGGGGGTGATTGGCGCAGCGATAGACTGTTATGAAACTGCCGTGCAATATGCATTGGAGCGACATCAATTTGATAAACCGATTGCTGGTTTCCAGTTACAACAAAAGAAGCTTGCAGAATTTTTAACAGAAATAACCAAGGCCCAGCTGTTGTCCTGGCGTTTGGGAATGCTTAAAAATGAAGGGAAGGCTACACCTCAGCAAATCTCAATGGCAAAACGGAATAATGTGAGTATGGCCTTACAGATTGCCCGTGAATCAAGACAGATTCTTGGTGGGATGGGGATAGTGGGAGATTTTCCTATTATGCGGCATATGATGAATCTCGAATCTGTGATTACCTATGAAGGGACCCATGATATCCATTTATTGATCACAGGGCAGGATATTACAGGTTTGAATGCTTTTTCATAATGTAAACTTTCGTTGCGTAACAGGGATTTTTCGGCATATTTATCCTATGCGAGTCCGAGTATTTGGTGTTTTTTGGCTATTTTTCGATAGTTCTGGGAAAGAGGCTCCGCTGGGTTTCGTTTCGTTTTTTGCGATGAATAGGCGATGAATATGCCTTGAATCTGTCTTGAAAGGGCCTAACGAGGGCTTAACTAGGGCTTAGCTTCGCCCTGCGAGCAGGGTGCGTCTATCTTGAAAGCTACCTGATTCCATACTAAACACGGACTCAACACGGACTCAGCTCGGACTTACCTTGGATTCATGGTGTATTACGGATAAATAAACAGTACTTATGTGACGCTTTAAACCTGCGGGTATATCGACTTAAACCTGCGGGTATATCGACTTAAACCTGCGGGGGTGAGCGAAACAAGAGCTGCTCCACTGCATCATTAAATTAAGGCATTCCTAGTCCGATGTTGAACCCCCGAATTCTTTTTAAGTCTTTATAGCGTGTTTTTTCGAGTTGTTCGCGTGTTTACAGTGTTGCTGCGGAGTTTTTCGGCTGCGGTTCGGGCCTGCGTTGGCCCTTGGTCGGGGCATCCGGGGGGCATGGTCGCAACCGGAACGCCATTTGTCCTTGGTGCTAGCGGGGTGATTCAGGGTTATACTCGGAGGCAACACGGAAGGAACACGGACGCAGCACGCTTGCAGACCGAACCTGTCCACAGGCTGTCCCGAAGCTGCTCCGAAGCAGCTCCGAACCCGCGCGGGCCCTAGCAGGGAGCAGGTGCGGAGGGGGACCGGAGGTTTCCGCAGGCTCTTCCCTGCAGCTGGCTTTTAATCTCCTCGCTGCGCCCCGGTTTCCCCCTAGACGGGGAATAATTCTGGACTTCTTATCCCTTAGTGTAGTTTTTGTTTATTGTTACCTTAGCCTTAAAATAGATTTAGTTTAGGTCTTACCTATACTATACCTAAACAAATCCTAACTAAACCCTAACTAAACCCTAACTAAAATGATAAGAAAGTATAGCTATGAAACGGGGTATCCCACCGCCCCGTGATCTGCCGTTTTCTGCTATTATATAGCTGTTCTTTTTGGTGCGTATACTACCCCGAGGGTCCGAGCAGGCTTTTAGTAGCAGATCTTTCAGGCCCAACAATTGACCGCGTTCACTGCGCTGCTTTCATCTGCAGGCTATTTTGGCCGTTCCCGCTATTCCGCCACTTCGTACTTGCTGCGAAAGCCACCTCTTGCTGATGTCCGCCCGGCAGGCCTGTCGGGCGGACATCAGCAAACCTCGGTGGAACCCTTTTTCGTGGCGCCCGGGTTTCTCCCTAAGCGGGGAAGAGCTCTGAACTTTTTATCCCTTAGTGTAGTTTTTGTTTATTGTTAGCTTAGCTTTAAGTTAGATTTCGTTTAGGTCGTGGCGCCCGGGGTTTCCCGCATCGGTTTGGGCTATAGGATCAGCTGTTTTTGGCCTTCCTCTGCACCTCCCACTGCCAAAAACCAAAAAGAATCTCCCATCCTGACAGGCAGTTAAGAGAAAAATGAAAATAATAAGAACAAAAGGCTTGGAAGTTTGTATTTAAACTCCCTATCTTTGCACCACTCCGCAAGGGAGGGACGGTTGCTTCGAAAGAAGAAATCATGAAAAAAGAAGGGTTT
>NZ_DIIM01000023.1:28348-74005 GCF_002420705.1 Sphingobacterium sp. UBA5670 | reverse complement strand
ACTTCTGGCAGAAATGCTCTCCTTTAGCGAGAAATGGCAAGGTGACTATTTTAAAGGTTCATGGGAATTTGAATTTTTACTAACGCTTAAAGGCGTATTATCAAAGGAAAATCTCAAAAAATTCTCCATTCAACTTCCTACAACAGACGATCAAAGGCTCAATGTTCTTATTGATAATTTTAGATATAGGTTAAATGAAGATCTAAACTTAAATACTGTTGCCCGCCAATCGGGAATGAGCGTGAGAAGCCTGACCAGATTATTTCAAACTAAACTGCACATCACTTTTGTTCAATACTTAAAAATGCTTCGCATTATCAGGGCGATGGAATTGATTAAAGATACAGATTTGAATATGACAGAGATAGCCTATGAAATTGGGTATTCGAATATATCGGCATTTAGTAACAATTTTCATCAACTGACCAATATGAGACCAACCCAATTTAAAGAAATGTCAGGGGGATAATGTTTTCATATTATTTGACTCCACTTCTTCGGTTTGGATTCAGAATGTCTTTAAATAACCTTCCAAAATAGGATAAATTATACAAGGCGTCCAGCCCTCCGGTGCAAGCACAAGTTTTTCCACGGTCTTATTTGAAGTAAATTTTGCTGTACCATTCGACTGCGCGTTCTAGTATTTTTCTATTTTTATTAAATGACCTTTTTCATCATAAAACTTCCAATCCCCCGTTTCCTTTCCATCCGTATAGATTTCGGTTTTTATCAACGTTCCCTGTTCATTATAAAATTTCCATTCACCATTATATCTTTTGTAATTATTATAGATCTCTAAATGTTCCAATTTGCCATTTTGGTAATAATAATTCCATTCGCCAATTTTCATTCCTGCTTCATAACTGCCAATGCTTTCCAATTGTCCATTTTCGTAATACTCTTTCCATTCGCCAGTTTGACGCCCGTCTTCGTCATATTGTGCTATTCCTCTACTGGTTCCGTCTTTATGATACAATTTCCATGAACCAATACTACTTCCATTTTTAATAACTCCTAGCGAGGACAACTGACCATTATCAAAATAATAGTGCCAAGAACCTGTTTTTTCGCCATTTTCATAATTCCCATTATTTGCCAATTGTCCATTCTCATGATATTCTTTCCATTCTCCAGTCATTTTTCCATTTTCATTGAAAGATACACTACCCCTTAATTTTCCATTTTTCCAATACCACTTGCTTTCACCAATTTTCTTTCCACTTTTATATGTGCTGACCGTTGACAACTTGCCATTGTCAAAATAGATGTGTGCTTCGCCAGTCAACTGCCCATTTTTATCTAAATAATATATTTCCTTAACCTGACCGTTGTCAAAAAGCGTTTTATGCTCCGTGGATTGTCCTTTACAATAAAAAAAAATGTGTAAAATAACGAGTAGAAATAATAGTTTTTTCATAAGTGCGCTCATAATTTTATATAAAAATACTGCCGGCTATCTGATGAAGCAAGGATAGTTTATTATTCGTGAAGCGATATTTATTATCCGCAATAATATTACTACTATGCGCGAAACGATGTCTGTGCGGTATGCCTAGCGGTGCTTTCCATCGGGACGATCTGGATATCCCCCAACGTGTAAATCGGATAAGAACAATTCATTCTGTAGAGCGTTTGGGTTTTTATTCATTTAAAGCCTATCTTAGCACTATCCTGAATCTGCAGGTATGGGTATGTTTTGAGTATAATTACAAAATCATTTTGACAGATAAGATTTACCAATTTTCGATGTTGGCGGATTTATCAAGAATGGATTTGATCAGATCATTAAAATATGTGTTTACGTACTGATGATTTTTCTCTCCTTTAGGTTCACTATTGCCCTTGAAATAAAATTTTTTCACGTTCATTTTATTCCAAGTACCGTTGTAATTCATAATTTGAGCACTAAAAGTTGGACTATTGATTCGTATCTTTCCATCTTTAAACAAAAACGTTAAGGTATAATCCACATCATAATAAGCCTTCGAGAAACCAGAGGTTTTAAGTCCCTTATTTTTGTAACCTGCTAAAGTAATAGCTTGCCCAGGAATCAAAGTCAAGCCATCTTTGGGATTGGAATACAAACTATTTATCGACTTAAGTACATTATCGTATAGCTCCTGCTGTTTGGCTCCTGGAACTTCCACAACAGCATAATCCTGGTTTTCTTCAGATATGAAACCGGTTGGCCCAAGGGTAAAATACTGGGAGAACGCTGAGTTTGCGAACAAAAGCATAAATATCGCGGTTACTATAATTTTCATATTTAATTATTTTAAGCACAGTTAAATAAATCAATAAATTTTTCAATTGAAGTGATTATTGCTATCACGACTTGGTTGCAATTTACACCTTTCTGTAGTGAAACACAAGATCATGGTTGATGGTTTGAAATTTCTGCAAACAAGCACTATATCATCCGACAGGATCGCGAAGTAGATCTTTTTTTACTGCTAGGATATTCTATATATTTTAGAAACAGTTCATTTTTCGGATATGATATAACTGAATCCATATCTTTTATTGCTTTGCCGATAAAATGATCTTTCAAGTGGCAGAATTTGACCGAACTCATTGTCATCATTTATAAATGAAAGCTATGAAGTGTTTTGACAATGTTGCTAGTTTGATACCAATCGTTGTATACCAATTCAAGGGACTGTACTTTCATTTCGCCAAATCCAGCTGTCCTGTAATCTCGTAAGAGATTTCCAAACTTGTACGGACAATGTAATTCCTTTCTAAAACGTACGGAAGTCATATGCGCAGTAGTCAGTCTGTACCTCGAATCTATGCTCTGTTGCAAATCTGTGGACTGGAAATTATTCCTTATGCGGTTGCGTAACATATCAAGCCCATCGCCTAACGGAAAACCTTGGATCATCACAGCCTCTCGGGAGGCTGTGACGCCTTTAAATTGCAGTCTGAATTCAGGTATCTTTTTAAGGCTTTGAAAAATAATCTGCTCATAATCAAACACACGTACCTGACTCAGGTCAAAACCTTCGTAACACGAAATGATTGAAAGTGCCGTCACATGTAAATCTGAGATGGGTTGGTAATACTGCTCTCCTTCAATATTCAACATTTCTTCCTGAAATGTCCTCACCCGAGCTTTGACCTCATCACTTGGTCTTATCAATAAGGTCAGACCACGACGTCTGTCTCTATCATTATTTATCTGCCGATCTATTTCTATCTCTCCCTTACTAATCTGTCTAATGGACCGATCGAACAAATTATCATAAAGCTTTGCGAGTTCTATAGACATTTTACCTAAACTACTGTTAACTAATTACGATTTCATGTAAAAGTACTGATATTTTTAGCGTTAAAATATTGTTATTCCATTTTTTAACAATAATGCTGCACTTTTCGATAAGACCGTCAAATGTATCTAATTGGATCGGTGACCTTCTCAGCCAAATAAATTGAGCTTTTTTGACTAGCAACAATCTAATTTGGGATGTAATTTTGTAGTATAAAATTGAATTACTGAAAGCTGAAAACATAAAGTAAAACTGGATCGATGAATAAAATAATAGAAACCGAAAATATATCTTCACCTATTTTCAGATATAATAAGTACGATAATATCCTCGAAGGTGAAACATTTGTTACCGATCATATTTTTGCCCTTTTGATTTCAGGAAATCAGGATGTGTGGATCGGCGGTAAAAAGTGGAGTTTTAAAGCTGGTGATTTTCGCTTTTTCAGGAGAAATCAGCTGACTAAGTACATGAAGTCTTCTTCTTCTGAAGGATTTAAATCAATAATAATACAGATTGATCAGCGGACACTCAAAAATATGAGCAGCGAATACCGGTTAATAGCGGATGGCCCCTATCTCGGAGGCGAAGCTCAACTGCTCATGCAGAGCTCCTATCTAACAAGCTATTTTGGCTCTCTCCTTCCCTATCTAGATAGTCAAGAAGCGTATGATAGCTATATTCTATCCCTAAAAGAAAGAGAGCTGTTATTTCTAGTTCTAAAGACCAATCCAAAGCTTAAAAATGTACTTTTTGATTTTAGTGAGCCAGGAAAAATAGATATTGAGGCATTCATGAACAGTCATTACAGGTATAATATCGGTCTCGACCGATTTGCCTTTATGACGGGCAGAAGTCTTTCGGGCTTTAAAAGAGATTTTGGAAAATGTTTTGGGACATCACCCGGAAAATGGCTGCTCAAAAAAAGGTTGACCGAGGCCAATTACCTGCTCCAAAACCAGCATGTCAGACCATCGGACATCTATCTTGATCTTGGTTTTCAGGATCTTTCGCATTTTTCAAAATCGTACAAAAACGAATTCGGGATTTCACCCACATCGGCAACATAAAAAAATAAAATTTAATGGATTTAAAATTAAAAGGAAAACGAGCACTTGTCACCGGATCAACATCCGGATTGGGTGAGTCGATCGTGAAGATGTTGCAGCAGAAGGGGCTGAGGTTATCTTACATGGCAGAAATATTGAGCGCGCCAAATGCGTAGCTGACTATATCAACCTCAATAACGGCAAAGCAACTATTGCCATCGGTGACCTGACTTCCGATGAAGGAGCAGATGCAGTGATAAAGGAGGCTCTTAAAAACGGTAAAATCGACATTCTCGTCAATAATGCGGGATTCTATAAACATACTTCCTGGACAGGAACTAGCGCTGAGGACTGGCTGGAGGTTTACAATGCAAATGTAGTATCTTATGTAAGAATGATCCAGCGTGTTCTACCTCAGATGAAAGAGCTTGGCTGGGGAAGGCCCATACACATCGGTGGTGGATTGGGTATACAACCGATCAGGGAGCAGCCCTATTATAATGCAACGCTGGCAGCACGTCATAACTTGTCGGTATCCTTAGCGAGAGAGCTAAAAGAAACGGGTATCACCTCCAACGTAGTTTCTCCCGGAGCAATTATGAATGAAAGCGTGGAAGAGTGGTTAAATAGCGCGGCGAAGCAAAAAAGCTGGGGTTCTAGCTTCGATGAGATAGAAAAAAATGCAGTAAAGGATACTGTTCCCAATGATGCCGGAAGGTTCGGCCGTCCGGAAGAGATTGCTGCCGCAGTTTGTTATCTGGCAAGTCCTTACGCAGATTATGTTAGCGGGGCACTGCTCAGGGTTGATGGAGGTACAGTAAAGGGTATATAAATACTGAGCAGAAATCTAATAGAAAATCTTATCGATCTTGATAAGATTTTCTATTAGGAGGAAATACTTATACTTCATATGAGCTGGATTTTGGTCCTGATAAACATCAGTTTTCAGCAAAGATCAAACAGTTCAAAGACTGAATTATAGCCAAGATTGTCTATATTTTGCATCAAAATTGGTGTTAAAACTGTATGGCTATGCCACTAGCTCAAAAAACCCCGGATAGGTCTTTACCATGCCATTTCGGTCGATCAGTATCGATGATGTAAAGCCTGTTTCCATGTTTTGGTAATGGTAGCATTCTTTTGATAGTTTCGTATATTTCTGTTTAGCGGGTTTGATTTCGTCATTCAAAACATCGATGTAAATGACTTCGATCAGCTGTGTTTGGTCAACATGAAGCTCAAGTCCCTTTATCGGCAAGGTATTTGTCAATGGCGTAACGGCAATATCAATATATTTGAAACCTTCAAAAGCGGGTACGATCTGTCCGTTGATCAGCCAGTCTGATCCGGTCTTTTTCCCATCCATCTGTTTCCGCTTTCCTTCCATCTCGCAGCTTACCTCAAACTCCTGAACATTCCAATGATTGTCGGTACTGATCAGATAGTTGATGATATAGGTACTATTTGCGTGATTACCTACTACTTCAGAAGTTATTTTGAAACCGTTCTCTACAGTATCAACTTTGCAATGCTCCCAGGATTTGTTGATCAACCCTCTCCATAATAACGTTTTCATATATGCCAAAATTATTCAAACCTGCCATCTTTAAACAGATCAGCTCTTTGTTGTGATGCTCATGTAACAGCATCCCGCACATAAAAGTTTCAATTATTTGTATTTTTTCAATTTACATGAAGGGATATGAATCCAAGGTATATGAAGTTTTAACCAATATTGACCGCTACAATAAAACACCTGCCCTTCCTTCTAAAACTTCCACTGCAATGGTCTCATCATCGACAATAAAGAGCTTCAATTTGACAACCTTGCTTTGCAAGCTGAATCCGCAAATTCTTTCTTAAAACCTATCATTAGGAAAATTTAAGAATATTTAGGAAACTTCATAAATCTTCACATTGGGATTACCAATTATGTAAGGCTTTAAAGATGTAATAAAATCGGAAGTACAGAATTTACTCAAAAAGTAACACTGCGCATCTTCCCTACTTTTAAAACCCTGAAGGATTCGCAAATCATCAATATGGATCAATAGTTCATCGGATAATGCGCCGTTAACTGTTTTCAAAAATGGTTCTTTGTATAAATTGTAAACTGCCGTTACTCCTGCTCTATCTAATCCTTGAATTGTAAGTATTATATCTAAATATACTTTTGCCATAACTTTTTCGTTTTTAACAAAGTACCTTAAAAGGGATGTTTTAAACAATGTCCATACAGAAAACAAATGGTATTTTTAGGAAACAGACTTCTTAAATTCCGAAGGAGATAAACTTGTGTATTTTTTAAAGTATTTGACAAAATATGAAGGATCCTCAAAACCTAATCGATAGCCAACCTATTTCACGTTTAGTTCTGAATATAACAAAAGGCGCTGTGCTTCCAAGATAATCCGCTCATGAAGCATTTGCGAAGGCGTCTTGTTAATTTGATTTTGGGTCAAATCAGACAAGCTCCTAGAAGACAAATGTAGAAGCTTTGCGTATTCCGCTACACTAAAGCTCTTTTTATAATTTGCATCAATCAAATTGATGAACCTCATAAATACCATTCTCTTCTCATCAAATATTGTGGCTCCGATACTTTTTCAAAATGTTTTTTTCTACGCTGTACCTGGATAAGGAAGGATTTCAAATAATTTCTTAATATTATCTCTTTTCCAAATAATTCCTCACTTTCCAATTCTCCTTTCATTTGTAAGACATACTGATCTAAAAGAGTATCAATTCCTGCCCCTATACAACATGATGGCTGCTGAAATGGGTTATTAAACAAACTGCAGTTCAACATAAAATCCAAAGGCCTTTCATCCTGGATTAAAAAAAGATGGTTAAAGTGCAATAAAACACCTTCATAGTGTTCTTGATCATCAAAATAATGTACCTGATTAGGAGCAATGAAAAACATAGCATTGTCCAAGACATCATAAGTCTTAAAGTCTACATAATGTTTCCCATTTCCCGTTTTAAACCAAATTTTTTGAAAAAAACTATGGATATGAGGTTTAATAGATGGCATCGGTTGTCGATGACAACACGAGCCGCTATTCGAATTGGTCGTGGTATACTAAATTAATAGGTTTACAGATATAAACTTCTAAAATATTACAAACTGTAAGGTAAGGTATAAGATTTAAAGAATGGGATAAAGGAAAACTTTACAGCGGATTTCTTTGTTCAAGACCTGCAAATAAACTGAATCTTTTACGAAAGAAGAAAAATCAATTTTAGCTATTTAAAATATACGTTATATTTATTTGAAAGTAATATCATCATGTAACCCCGCTAAAACAAATGACAGAAACAGAAAAATATCTTGCTGACTTTAAAGCAGCTGTTACAAGCGTGTATCCTATTTCGGATAAGGCATTTAATTTGTTGGCTGAACCTGTCTACATTAAGAAGTTTAACAAAAATGAAGTTTTACTAAAGGAAGGGCGTGTCGCCAATGATATTTTCTTTGTTTGTAAAGGTGCATTAAACTCTTATTTTATTGATGAAAAAGGAGCTATCTGGAATAAATGGATTTATTTGGAGAGGGATTTTGCGAGCACAAGATTTTCGGCTATCATAAAAACGCCCAACGATTTTAAACTGCAAGCTATTGAAAACACTACTGTGGTATGTATACCTTATCATCAAACAAGAGCAGCTATTAATCAAAATGATGAACTAAAAAACCTTTACATTGCCTATTTGGAGAAAAAATGGATAGTCATTAATGAAGAAAGAGAAATTTCTTTACTGACCGAAAGTGCCACCACAAGATATCTAAAATTGCTGGAAGCACATCCGGGAATTGACATGAGAATTCCACTACAATATATTGCTTCGCACCTGAGCATTACCCCAACACAGCTGAGCAGAATACGTAAAGGGCTGACCAAATAAAAAAATCATTACGCTCAACCTATGTAGAGCGCATTCTCGAAATCACGCTTTATTTTTGCTTATTATCAAACAATAATAAAGCATACGATTAAAAAATCTCTTTGCAATAGAACACATAGTACTATTAATTGAAGAGTTGAATAAGAGAACTTTATAATTAAAAATCGAAATTAAATTATGCAAACAATTTCCAAAGCACTAAAAATATTACTAACCGCACTTATTCTTTCCAATATTGTACTGATGGCTTGTGTGGTTTACTTTTTGAACTACAAGCACAGCTTAACTGCGGAAAGAATAGATATCAAAGACAGGTCGGGGAAAAATCGTGTCGTTATTGCAAACACAGATAACATTCCGCAACCTATTATCAATGGGAAGACGTATAAAAGAGCTTACGCTCCCGCAGGTCTGATTTTCTTTGATAAAAATGGCGACGAAAGAGGTGGTTTGGCAATTACTGATAATGAAGAGACTAACCTGAATGCACTGGCATTTGATTATCAGAATGCCGATGCAATTGGTATCTTGGCACAAGATAATAAACACGACAATTATTTCAGGGCTGGTCTATTGATTAATGATAAAGATCTATCCCGTAAGCCGGGGCATAATATTAACCGGATAAACCTACTAACCGAGAATGGGAATGCTTCTTTGGTGATGAAAGATAAGAATGAAATACCAAGAATTATTTTAAAGGTGGACAGTCTAGGTAACCCTTCTATCGAAATGTTTGACGATAATGGAAAAATGAAATGGAATCAATAAGCTATAATCTCACCAATTGCATGAGCTAAAAAATTACTGACACATTAGTCTTTATCAAATTTTATGAGTTACTTAGTATGTCATAAATTAGCACTATAGTTTAGTAAATAATTTCGATTATGTATAAATTACTTTTCATCATTTTTCTTACAGTCTCTTGTCTTAATAGTAGTTCAGCACATTACCCTATTAACTCTCTAACTAAAATACAAAACACTTATTCTTATGCGTATATACGGGTGGAAGGAAAATTCCTTTCAAAAAAACTAAAAGTTAAAGTTGACCTAGGAGATTCAGATGAACAGATCGCGGAAGGTGAAAAGCTTTCAGAAATATTGACCAATAAAAAATCCTATGCTGCGATACTTAACTATATGTCGAAGATTGGATATGAATTAATAAATTCATTCGATTTAACTGATAACTATAATGGATCTGGAGGCACCTCTGGCATTATTTACGTTATGAAGAAAGCTGAGGAATAATCGCTATGGTTCATGAACCAGTATATTATATTTAAAAATTGTCTCAGTTATTAATAAATAGACCTTAAATGAATTGGTCATATGTTTTTAAACATTGGGGAAACACTTTGCTGCTGGGTGCCATTCTTTTTATTATAAGCTTCAATCTAAAGCGACTAAGATTTTTAAAGTCTGCTTTACTGATCTCCTGTTCAATGTCATCTGAATTAACAAAATAGCCAGTATTAAACTGGCTATTGATTTGTTTATAAAGTTGATTTACCTTACCCTACGGATACGGTTTAGAATATGAAGAAGGAGTTCTAGATTGCCTCCGCGGGGAATTCCGTATTTTATTCTGGGAAATCTGAAGTTGAAACTTGGCAGACAGCCCTTTCTCCTTGCATATATTCCAGGTCATAATGGGAATCATGCACAAAAACGGATTGAAAAGGGATTTCGCTCTCAGGTGTAATATTTCATATCTCATAACTGTCTTAAAGAAAAATCTATCGTAAACAATCGTATGATAGAGTTTTCAGATTCAAATAAGACAACTGAAATTACTAGAGAAATAAAATTATTTACTTTTAAACCATAACCTCCAATGAAACTATTATTTAACCTTATTTTGTTGATATTCCTGACGTCAAATGTATTTGCTCAAACAAATTCGGCGACATGGAATAAGTTCCTTACAGACATTAATCAATTAGAAAAGGAGTATAAAACCTTTTATTCAGCAAAGGATTATCAAAAAGCCGCAACGGTGTTAAATACCATTACGGCCAAAATGGACAGCTTGCAGTTATCTGAAAATGAAAAGCAGGAATTTCAAACTACCATCAAGGAGATCAATGCCAATGTATCCTACAGCCTTGCTTGCCTACAATCATTACTTAATAAAAAAAAGCAGGCTGTTACAAGTTTTGAAAAGGCCATTTTCTGGGGATACACCGACTATCGTAACGCACTAAATGACACTGATTTAGATAATATCCGTAAGGAAAATAAATTTGAAAAAGCATTAAAACAACTGAAGCAATATGATAAATTAACTCTGTTGCAGCAGTCAGGAGGATATGTTTCAGAAAGCAATGCCGATTTACCTGTATTTAACTACCAGTCAGCAAGTAATCATAATTTGGCAGCGGTGAAAAATTTTTTCAAACTGGACTCAATAGCTGGTAATGGCGATGAAATTTCTAAAATCCGTAATATATTGTTTTTTGTTTCAAATAATATTAAATATGACGGCAGCAATTGGGCATTATGCGAATTTGACGCGATTGATTTTTACAACTATCACAAGGCGACAGGAAAAGGTATCAACTGTCGGCATAAAGCGATGACGCTAAATGAAATGTATCTCGCAATGGGATTTAAATCGCGTTTTGTTACATGCATGCCAAAAGACGATAAAGATACTGACTGCCATGTGATCAATAGTGTTTATTCGGAAACTTTAAAAAAATGGCTGTGGATGGATCCTTCCCATGGTACATTTGTTATGGACGAAAAGAACAATTTACTGAGCATCGAAGAAGTCAGGGAGCATTTAAAAAACAATCAGTTTCTTAAGCTGAATGATGAGTCCAAAGTAAGTAAACTTTGGTACCTGGATTATTATATGGCAAAAAATTTATATTGGATTCAATGCACGAATAAAAGTGAGTTTAACACAGAGAGCAGATATAGACCTGCCCCCCCTGATCTACAGTACATTTCTTTAATTCCAGGCGGATTCGACAAAAGCAGTAATAAATATTTAAAAAACAACGTTATTACACATGATCCTGCTTACTTTTGGAAATCCCCCCAATAAATACAGCACATTAAAAATAGTAGATTTCCAAACTATCAAATTTCAAATTAGTAGGTGAAACAATAGCAATCAAATCCTCGAAATAAACTTTACTTCATTTTACCACGATTTCTTGGAACAATCTGATATACAGAAATAATCTATTGATGGTACTGTCAGATCTAATCTCAATTTTTATCGTTAAGATAATGGAAATATAAATAAAAATGGAGTTTACAAAATTATTTATGCTGATCTATGCAAAGCTATCTCATAAACATTCCAGAGAGCAACATGTTCTCGTTAAAATTCAGGGTTACTGTATAAGATGACGTTTTGATTTCAATATAATTGGCAAAATCCACCGGATGATAAGTTATTTTAAGCTTATCTAACAACTTTAACACTTCCTCAAATTGTAAGCCTGGTTTTAAGTTATTTTCAAATGAGATGTTGACCTTTCTAAGGTCGTTGATGGCGTAACCATTGATGATGTTTTCCTTTTGGTTATCCGGATAACTTTTGCTTACAGCAAAATAAAGGTTGACATCATGATAGGTATTTTGATAATAGATCTCGTTGGTTGTTCCGGTAGTTCCATCAATTTCTGTCATTCGTTCAAAAAAACGACTATTTGTAGGAGATTTCGTAAATTCCTCTTCAGTTGTTCTTCCAACAATTAAATTGTTTATATTCCAGTTTTTATCAATATTCAGTGTGGGTTTATCTTTAACATCTTCTGGTTTGGTCGCATTTTTTAGCAATTCCGCCATATATTTTTCATTATTGCATCCGCCAAAATCAATTAAACCATTCATAATATCCCAATAACACGTTTTAGACAGGTTTGTGTTGTTCAGAATGATTAACCTATTATAGTCAGGTGCATATAAAATAAATTTGTTCTGTGACTTTATATTCCAGTACAAACCATTGTCGGTATTTGGATTTTTTGTCCCTTTACCATATTTTTCCACTAGTTTCTTTAAAATACTGGCTTTTAGCTCTTGCGTTTTGAGCTCAACTCTTACGCCATATATTTTACTATCAGCATCGTATCTTTTTAAAGATTCTTCTAAGTCACTGGCGGTTTCGGTTTGTTTGAGATCAATATGTCCGCCGCCAAGGCGTGTAATACTATCTGTTTTCAGTATTTCCGAATTGATTTGAAAAATAATCCGCTGCCCTGCTAAATCAATTCCATCGAAACTATACCTTTGTGATTTTTCAACCTCCAGCAGCAGACTGAAGGGATACTCTACAGTCTCCACACCAATTAATAATCGATCATCAAAGTTACTGATTTCTTCAATCGGCTCATTTAACTTCAAGCCTGCTAAATCTATTTTTTCTTGACTTCTGCAAGAAATAAAAAAAGGTAAAATAGCTAATAAGGATAATTTCTTCATGGTTCTTATTCTTTTTTGATAACAGGTAGTCTTTTAATTGGCAGGCTTCATATGCCAAATGTTTAAATTTTCTAATTACTTGCCTTTACAGCTTTAACATTACTTTTCATTAGATCTTTCCCATCTTAATCTCCGATCCCCAAAAGGTTCTGTTTTCCCTTTTTTATAAATAACCCGTTTGCGAATTGTTCCATCTTCTTTATAGTAAAGCCATTCCCCCTCCTTGAGGTTGTTTTGATATGTGCCCTTTTCTGCCAGCCTCTTATTTCTGTAAACTTTTGCCTCGCCATTTTTAAAGCCACCTATAAATGGCTCATAATTGGTCTGGTACCAATTAAATTTTATTGCATAATTCCCGTTTAAAGGCTCGCCAGTTTCCTTCAAACAGATTTTCTCAGTAACATCATCGTATGCGGTTTCCTCAAGTTCAATATTGATCCATGTTTGTGCGGAACAATTGCTCATTGGAATTAAAAAGAAAAATAAAAAAATAATGCCGGTAAGCATGTTCCTCAAAACAGATAACTGTAAAATCAAAATGGATGGTAATATTACTTTATTCATTTGTCACGATGCTAAAATGTTGACATTATCGTTTTAGATTTCCGCTTCATTTATCAATCAAATTTAACTTTAAATTTTATAGAAAATTGGATGGATTACGATTCGCCGGCAATAAATAACGATTCGTGGCTATTTGCCTTTTTTTCGAAAAATATTTAAACTCTTAATATCTTTTTTAGGGCTATGACCACTCCCCGACTATCATTGGTCCCACCGCGATAGAGACTTGAAATCATTATGCTGCTGCTCAATCTTACGATTTTCTATTCAAAGATTGGCTTCGAATAAAAACTGCCGAACAGTATCATCCTATGATTTGTTTAAATAATAATACATGGTATTATTTCTTCTAAACTCTTCTTGAATTTAGGGCTTTGCTCCATTGTGTTTTATTGCATCTTGGACATGCCTGGGAATCATTCTCAAAACTAAATACAACATGGCCGCAATACATGCATGCAAATGGCCCTTCAGCACTGAATACATCAACCATTTTGAAAGATGATGGGAATAATGGTAGCCCATATCTCACATCATTATCAGCATAAAATAAAACGCTTAATGTTCCATCGACTTCTAGAATCCCTTCCTTAACCTGTCCCAGATGTTCGACATTTAAATTTCTCAATTCAGAAAAAAATTCCATACGTGAGAAGGTATTATCATTTTCATGTTTTATATCAAATACTCCATCCTTTACTACAGGTAAAACCTTACCTTCCAATAAATGGGCAATGTTTTCTGATCGGGAGGCGATCCAGGTTATCAACTTATAAACGAAGATTACACATATAAAGACAACAATGGCATGGAAAATCGGTATTTCTTCTTGAAACATTGGATCTCCCGCAGCTGAGCCCAAACTGATTATAATCGCAACCTCAAAAAGAGTTAACTGCCGAACTCCCCTCCTACCCGAGAGCCTTAGAATTATCAATATTAGAAGAAACATTATTATTGTTCTCGCGCCGATTTCAACAAGAAAGGAGCTTTCCACTCCCTCTGCAAATATTTTTTGTATATCAATCATAACCTTTTAAAAAAACTTATTGCGGCCTCCGCATAATTAATTCTAAAACATTCCTCCGATTGCAATAGTTCACCACTCAGCAAAAACAACATAAATAAGGTATCAATTGGAAAATTTGCTGACTTCCGTTTTCTTTAGTTTTCATCGATTAATTCTTGTATTTGCCTGATAAATTTATCGGAGGAATAATTACCAAATCCGGCGGATAAAGTCTGATTTTGTCCTTCTTATCATTCAATTAATCATGGATATATTAACCGTTCATTATTTTTGATGGCATGACACAATTTATAAGCATTGTATTATTTCTTATCCTATGCGAAGTCGATCGAATAATAAATTTATTAGATTTGCAAGACTGCAGATGATAAAAATTCAGATTGGATGAAATAAAGGACCATCAATTGCAGGGCATACTAAAAGTAGATAAATAACCAAAATATAACAGCTATGCAAAAGATAATTCCAAACCTTTGGTTTGACAAAAATGCGCAGGAAGCCGCAGCGTATTACTTGTCGGTTTTCAAAGATGGCAAGATCATCAATACTACTTATTATCCGAATTCAGAAAGCGAAGGGTTGGCTGATTTCCAGAGAGATTTTGCTGGAAAAGTGCTTACCGTTGAGTTCGAGATTATGGGGATGCGTTTTATCGGGATCAATGCGGGACCCGAATTCAAATTTAACGAAGCCATATCGTTAATGATCCCCTGCAAAGACCAGGCTGAGATAGACTACTATTGGGAAACCCTAACATCAGGTGGCGGTCAAGAAAGCGTGTGTGGCTGGCTGAAAGACAAATATGGATTAAGCTGGCAGGTTGCTCCTGAAAATTGGGAGGAACTCAACAAAAGACCAGGCGCATTCAAAAAAATGATGGGAATGAAAAAAATCATTATTGATGATTTCTAAAAACGAAGTACCAGAGGACTCTTAACTCGTGCTAATTGTTTATTGATGAGACCTGAGGTAAAATACACGACGTATTTCCTCGTAATTGCCATCTTTTTCTACAAGCTTATAAGAATAATAAACGCTATGCACTTGCCGCTTTGCATTGTTATTCGCTTTCCATTTACATCATAGTAGACTTCCACCCCGCAATCCCTTTTGATTACTTTGCTTTGCGAAAGCAAACAAAGCAAAAATGTGCATATTAGCTCATGAATAAAATAACAGTAACTGTTGCCCCAGAAAACGATTACAAAGAGGAAGGCAACAGCCACCGACCATTGAAGAAATTTCCCAATTGATTCCTCAAGACTTTATTTAAATTTAAACACTAATAATAACAATAAATTTTTAAGATTATTTCGTTGCAGTTCTCTATTATTCTTAAAATAAAAATGAGGTATTCAAGAATATCCATGCCCCTCAATTTAAAATCCGTGGATAGAAAATTACGATTCGCTGAACAGTAGTAAATTCATGGCACTTTAATTCCATCCTTCCAGTAAACTCAAACCAAATTGTTTCATCAATAATAGTATTTCTGCTAACAAAAAGTTTTAGCTACCTTTGCAGTATGACAACAACATATAAATCGGATTTGGTTTAATAAACAATCTGTAGATCCTTTACAGATTGTCCTTTCGTTTGCTTTCGAATAATTCGCTTCGAGAGCTATCTTTCTATTTTATTTTTTTAATCAGCATACGTTAGTAGAAGTACTACTGCGCTTTTCATGTATGCTATATACATTACAATAATGGGTAACGAAAGCATTAAAACTATCCATGAATTCGATTTAAATTTAATCTGTGAATTCTTTTTAAATACTGAAAGACAGGGACCCGGCAACTCAGAGGTAACCCTTAAAGCACTGAGCTTTATAGACAATCTTACTGACGATTCTTTAATCGCTGACATTGGTTGCGGAACCGGTGGTCAAACTATGGTATTGGCGGAACACACGCCAGGATACATCACGTGTTTCGATATTTTTCCAGCATTTATTGACCGGCTCAACAAAAATGCGACAAAGCTAAATTTGCAAGACAAGGTAAAAGGTATTGTTCGTTCAATGGATAATCTACCCTTCCAGAATGATGCGTTAGACCTGATATGGTGTGAAGGAGCAATTTATAATATCGGCTTTGAAAGAGGGCTCACCGAATGGCGTAAGTTTTTAAAAACTGGAGGATATATCGCCGTTACAGAAAGTTCTTGGCTCACCGAAAAACGTCCCTCAGAAATAGAGCAATACTGTTTACCACATTTTCCTGAAATGGATACCATTGCAGGTAAAATAATGCGAATACAAAAAGCGGGATATTTACCCGTCGCTACCTTTGTTTTGCCATCAGTTTGTTGGACTGATCATTATTTCACCCCAATGGTAAACGCGCAGAAAATGTTTCTTGAAAAGTATGCAGGAAATAAAACGGCCGAAGAATTTGTTGCCCTTCAACATTTTGATGCGGAAATGTATTCCAAATACAAAGAGTTCTACGGTTATGTGTTCTTCATCGCAAAAAAAATTGAACAATGATTAATTTAGATATTTACGGTTGGGACGATAAACTAAACCAACTAAAACAGAAATCAACACATAAAACTTTACATCATGGGCGGATCGCTGTTGTTCACCGTACCTGTTTTGATGTTATTTTCGAAAACGGGTTACTTCAATGTGAGTTGACGGGAAATATGATGTTTAGCAGATCTGACTCTGAATTACCTTGTGTGGGTGATTGGGTTATTTTTCAACCATTCGAAGAAAACAAAGGAATTATTGTGGACATATTACCACGCGAACGCACCTTGTACAGAAAGAAAAACGGAACAATAGCTGATAAGCAAGCGATTGCTTCGTATGTGGATAAAGCATTTATTGTACAGAGCCTTGATGATAATTTCAATGTCCGCAGAGCGGAACGTTTCATCGCTCAGATATTGGAGGAGAATATTAATCCGGCCTTAATTCTCAATAAAGCCGATATTATTTTCGACAGATCAAAAATAGAAGAGCAGATAAAACATTTATCTTGCAGGATACCTGTATTTTTTACCAGTACTCACGATCATCAGACTATTATTTTACTTCGGGAATCTATACTAGAAGGAGAAACTGTTGTGTTTGTTGGTTCTTCTGGCGTTGGTAAAAGTTCTTTGGTAAATGCACTTTGCGAAGAACCCTTACTGCGTACGTCCGATGTAAGTATGTCCACGGGAAAAGGACGTCATACTTCAACTCGTCGCGAAATGGTATTAATGAAAAACGCTGGTGTATTAATTGATACTCCGGGGGTTCGTGAATTTGGCTTAACGATTGATGATGCGGACTCTTTGGCCGAAATGTTGGATATTTCCGACTTGGCAAAATCCTGTCGTTTCAAGGATTGCGAGCATACGGGAGAACCTGATTGTGCGGTATTAAAAGCCGTAGACAATGGAGTTCTAGCTCTAGATGTTTATGAAAGCTACCTGAAACTGCAAAGGGAAGCCTGGCACTTTTCTGCTACTGAGCATGAAAGGCGCAAAAGGGAGAAATCCTTTTCAAAGCTTGTGACTCAAGTAAAAAAAATAAAGGAATCTCATAATTAAATTGAAATTTGTTCGGCATTCTATTCACAGAATGCCAACAAATTTCAATCAGGATATGCCAATCGTTCTACTCCGTCCTAAACATTAAACACAATCACTTTATCCTTTTCATACTTTTTGAAAAGCATGTAGAATCTGATTTTTTTCCTGATCCTAATTTACGTATCTTATATACTCAATATTTATGATTGCTAAATGGAAGAATTCACGAAATTAAGCAGCAATTAAAAAAGCTTATTGGCAAAATTCAGCCTAAAAAGGAATTTTACGAGTTTGAAAGCTTATTCGGCAACCAAGGCACCTTTATTTTCGTCTCAATCAGTATAACTTAACCATAACATTTCATCATCAGATCAATATTTGCCCCCTATGATGCTGCAGGTGCGATACATAATCATTCATTAAGAATTCGAGGCTATGGTCATTACAAGTTCTCTGCGTTAGATTTTTATTGGTTATTTGCTTGAACAAAAATAGCAGCTGCTTGTTTATTGAACTCCATAAATCACATAACTGTAATTTTTCCGAATATTGATAGCTGCCCGATTTACAATATTCAACTTGATCATAGTATATTTTAGGATTTTCTTCAAATTGCGCTCTGATAAATCTCGAATAATTAACGAAAGCACTATCTATTAAGTGCCCGAGAATCTCTTTTTTGCTCCATCTAAAAGGATCCACTTTTACATCAAAATCTTCCTCGCTTATTTGCATTACCTGCTCAGGAAAAGCATGAATGATATGCTCAAATTCTTCCAAAACTAAATTCATAACAACTTTTATTTAATAGTTAGAGACTTCCCCACAGCAGGAATTTCATCGATGTGATAATATATTATCAATCCTCTTTCTTTAGCTATCTTAACGTCCTGGTCTGCGCCCTTGGATTCACCTTTAATCCGCAAAACAGCATCACATTTTTCCAGTATCCGATGGGCTATTGGATACTGTATCCTCTCCCATTGTTCATCTCCAATTTTCTGTGATCCAGCCAGCTTAATTAAAGGAAGTGCAAGCCACTCCCCGACTATCGGGACATGGCCTTTATTAAAAATTTCTAAGGCGAACTCTTCCAATTTTTCTAAATTGTTCTTGATTAATGTCGGTTCATCGTTGGTCCCACCTCGATATGGACCTGAAATCATTATAAGCATCGTTATATTTATTTGTATACAAATGCGAATTAACAACCTATTCGTCGAAAAAAAAATAATCTACTTTAAGCCTTTTCTTTTATTATGCTTAATCATACTCAAAAATTCGGGCGTAATTCCCAAATAAGAAGCTATTTGCTTTTGCTTAACGTTTTTTGCCACGTCCGGATATTTGCCAACGAATATTTCATAGCGCGCTTCCGCTGGCAATGAAAGGTTTTGAATGACACGCAGCTGTTCTCTTATGTATGCATTTTGCATCAAAATCCGAAAGAACTTTTCAAATTGCGGTATAGCCGCATACAAATAATCTAAATCACTCTTTTTTAATTGATAGATTATGCTATTTTCAATAGCCTCAATGGTTAGCATAGCCGGTTTTTGATTGATAAAACAGTACATGTCAGTTACCCACCAATCGCTAACAGCAAACATAATAGTAGCTTCTTTACCGGATTCATCCAGATAGAATGCACGCAATGCCCCGGACTCAACGAAATAGATATTTTCACACAATTGTCCTTGGCTTAATATAGTATTTTTTCGGGGTATCTGTATTTTCTTTAACCGGGATAAAAATATCGTGAATTCCGTCTCATTCAAGGTGATATGTTTACTGATGTTTTCTTGGATTATATAATGATTCATACTGCTTTACCTGAAAATATTATGTGTTTTCACCCATAAAATTACGGCAATAAACTATAATATATGAAATGAGAACTTATTTATTCTCAACGAGAATAAATCAAATCATTCACTTTTTCACATAAACTTTTGAATGTTTTTTTTTATTGCTCCAGCATTATCTGAAGTTGGCCTTCATCATGATCAATACATTAAGACAAAAAAATGTTATGATCAGTTAAAAGATCTACGAAATTCCGTAGGGGAAATATTGGTTTTAGCCTTGAAAAGCTTATTAAATGATTGGGAATGTTCAAACCCCAGCTCATAAGCGATCTCGCTAATGCTAAGTTCAGTTGTAGAAAGTTTCTCTTTGGCTTTTTCAATTACTTTCTCGTGGATGATCTGCTGGGTAGTTTGTCCCGTCAGCGATTTGAGCATCCCCCGCATATACTGTGTCGACATATTTAGTTTCTCCGAGAGCAACTGTACCGTAGGTACCCCATACTGTATGATATCTTTTTCTTCAAAATAGCCGTTAAGAAATATCTCAAGCTTTTCTAAAAATTGATGACTGGCTTTCTTACGTGTGATAAACTGGCGCTGATAAAAACGCTGGGAATAATTAAACAGGGTCTCCAATTGGGAGATAATTATATTTTGGCTGAACTGATCAATATTGCTGTGATATTCCTGCTGGATGTTTTCAATGATCAACTGCATTTTAAGTTCCTCGTCTTCTGATAGAAACAGGGCTTCATTCACAGAATAATCGAAAAACTCATATCTTTTGACCGATGCTGCCAGTGGCGTATTCCAGAGAAAATCCGGATGGATCATGAGCATCCACCCGGAAGGATTTTTTCCATGCTCTTCTCGTATTACACTTAACACCTGATGCGGTGCCATGCAGAACATCACGCCTTCGTCGAAATCATAATCTTTCTGCCCGTACCTATACTTGTGGTCCATATTCCGTTTTACGGAAATCATATAAAAGTCGAACAACAGGCTTTGTTTTCCAATTACGGACGGTACTTTCATATCTTCAAAATTGATCACGCTGATCAGCGGATGCTTTGGTGCCGGCAATCCCCGAAGCTTATGAAACTCGGAAATGGTCTTTAGTCGTATCGGTTTGTTATCGGACATGGTTTTAAAGATTTTTGTGTTTTTGTCGATTATAATAAAAATACAAATTATTGAAGATCAGAAAAGTAATAGGAACCTTTTAAATCTTCCAGTAGTATAGGATGAGCAGGGTTCCAGTCCAGCGATTCCCTTGTCTGCGCACTCGAACTTTGGTTGTCAAGTTTTGCAAAATGTGTAAACCAGGAAAAGTGTTGTTCAGCCTCTTCTGGATTCAGCGAAACCAGTGGAATGTTGAGGCGTTCGGCAATTTCATTTGCCACTGTTTTAAGCTGAATTCCTTCTTCGGCCACAGCATGATATCTGGTTCCTTTTTCAAACGGTTTTTCAAGAGCCAAGCGGTAAAGTCTTGCTGCATCAAAACGGTGAACAGCCGGCCAGTGGTTATTCCCATTTCCAATGAAGGCCGATACACCTTTTTCCTTTGCAATACTAATGAAGAGTGGTACAAATCCAATTTTATCCCCCTCTCCGTGCACGGAAGGAGATAATCTGATCACTGCAACATTTACGCCTTTAGCAGCCTGATCGTCTGCGGCATTTTCAGTAGCAATCCTTGGATGCGGGTAGTTAATAATGCGGTCTGTCTCCATTGTAATTCCATCTTTTGAAAACAGCGCGGTTCCGGATGTAATGAGAAAAGGTTTTTCAGTTCCAGCCAGAGCATCTCCGAGCGCTCCGATTACTTCACTGTCTAAGGTACACATTTCCTGAAAACGACTAAAATCGTGAACAAACCCTAAATGGATAACAGCATCAGAAAGTCTGGCACCTGACTTTAAGCTTTCAAAATCTGTCAGGTTGCCATGGTGAGCCTGTGCACCCGCCTTAACTAACTTCTTTGCAGATTCTTCTGATCTTGCCAGTCCTAGAACCTCATGACCTGCTTCTAATAATTCCTGTACTACAGCTGTTCCAACAAAACCTGTAGCTCCTGTAATAAATACTTTCATATCTTAAATTTTTTATGAAGCAAAGTTCAGACATGGCGAATTCACAAATGTAGCCAAAAGTGACGATGTTGTAGCCAGAATAAATCCATACTTTGAAATTTCTATCAATATATAGCATTCCGACCAGGCATCTCAATTTGTTGACCGGACATTTTGATAATAGTAGCTGTCGGGGTAAATCCAATCACTGTTCGATTTACCAATATATGAACTATAGAGACAAGTAAATTGAACCATAGAAGAAAGCAATGTAGTTATTAAATCAAGACCTTTGTATAGTAACATTAAATAAATCAAATGTCAGAAATCACTAAAATTCAATTGGGTAAAAACGGCCCCAAGGTTTCCAGGCTTGGTCTGGGGTGCATGCGGATGTCATCAATATGGGGCGGCCCAACACCCGATGAAACCGAAAGCATTGAAACGATCCATCAAGCTTTGGACAACGGAATAAACTTCCTGAATACCGGAGATTTTTATGGTGCAGGCCATAACGAAATGCTTGTTGGGAAAGCCATTAAAGGAAGACGGGATGATGCTTTCATCAGTGTCAAATTCGGCGCTATCTTCCACAATGGCCAATGGATTGGCTTAGATCTCCGTCCTTTAGCGATCAAGAATTTTGTTAACTATTCGTTGACCCGCTTGGGCATTGAAACTATCGACTTATATCAACCTTGTAGAATGGATGGTAGCGTGCCAATAGAAGACATCATCGGAACAATTGCAGGCCTGATAGATGAAGGAAAAGTACGTCATATCGGCGTATCGGAAATCACCGCCGATCAACTCCGTATAGCCAATAGCGTTTATCCCATCAGTGCACTGGAAATCGGTTATTCTTTGGCTGACCGCCAGATCGAAAAGGAGCTGTTGCCAACGGTTAAAGAGTTAGGAATTGGTGTTGTGGCATTTGCCAATACTGCCGAAGGCCTGTTAAACGGTGACCTGCAAGCTCCAATTCCTGCAGATGACCATCGAAATCACTTTTCCCGTTTTCAGGGTAATAACCTGATCCATAATCTTGAAAAAGTGGAAGTATTAAAAAAAATAGCTCAACTTAAAAATGTTAGCCCTACACAAATTGCGATTGCTTGGGTAAAAGAACAAGGTGACAATATCATGCCATTGGTAAGCATGAGCCGCAGATCAAGGCTACCCGAAAATATCGCTGCAATGGAAATTGTATTTACTCCAGAGGAGATGAATATTTTAAACACTACATTTGCAATAGGTGCTATCAAAGGTGGTACTTACTTACAAAGATAAATGGAAAGTCCAGCAGAAATACTTCCCGGCGTTATATTCTATTCTTACCTTTCATCTCAAAGGAAAGAGAAAGCATGCGTCTGGAACCACCATACCCTGGTATTACAGGTCTCGGGCCAGATGATTCTCGAAACCGCTGAGCAGAATATAAACATTTCTGCCGGAGAAGTATTGCTAATTCACAAAAATCAGCTGGGAACATTGACTAAAACCCCTGGATCAAGTGGCCATTATGAAACGATTGTCATATCACTACAAGAAGATCTGATGCGTCAGATAGCACTGGAGGAAAAAATGGAATCCCCGAGAAAGTACACGGGCCTTCCGAACCTATGCCTCCCCAATAATGCGTTTATCAAAGGATATTTCCAGTCAGTCATTCCCTATGCGCGAAGCGCAGGGCATGAAATGACTAACGAGATGGGACTTTTGAAGGTAAAAGAGGGGGTCAAGTTGATACTATTAGCTGTCCCAACACTGCGTAACTTTTTGTTTGATTTCTCAGAGCCTCATAAGATAAATCTAGAAAAATTTATGCTTAATAATTTTCATTTCAATATCCCTATCGAGAAGTTTGCACAGCTTACAGGGAGAAGCCTTTCAGGCTATAAAAGAGATTTTCAGAAGATCTTCAACATGCCGCCACGGAAGTGGTTACAAGATAAAAGGCTGAATGAAGCATGGCATTTAATTGAAAGAAAAAACAAAAAACCATCAGCTATCTATCTCGATCTTGGGTTTGAGACTTTGTCCCATTTTTCTAACGCCTTTAAGAAGAAATTTGGCAAAGCGCCGACTGTAGGTTGATAAGGCTTAGAACAACCATCTCCCGATTATGGTCTGTCATCTATCTGTTAGATGACAAGTTAAAAAAGTTAGTAAAAATATTCAGAAGGAATATCTTTTATGATTTCTATGTTTACTATATCTTTTTTAAGACCCGTAAATCAGGTTTTTAAGAAATTTATGAGGCGGCCGTAGGATTGTCATTTCTAATTACACTCATTTAAGCTTCACTTGGTTTATATTGCAGTTTGAAGAGTTTTAAAGCGAAAGAAGAACCTAGAAAAAAGCACACAATGTTCTTAATACGCCAACCTTACCTGATTATCTAAAAGCTTTGGCATCATATACAGAAGATATCCAAGGTATTATGTAAACAAAAGAAATCCTAAATTTTATTGCTTACTTACCGCTTTTACCACGTATGATTTAAAAAGTGTTAAATAAGAAGTGTGGCATAATTATTTACTTTTTTAGTATCTTAACAGTAAACTACCAGCCAATGCCAAAAAAAATTATAAGAAATCTTCAGATAGGCTTAATGCTCTCTTTATTACTGCTGATTGCGGGTTCTATCGCATCTTATATTAGCATACACAAGCAAATGGAAAGCAGGCAAAGCCTCCTAAAAACGAAGGAATCCATCAGTTTAATAAAAGATATTTTAAACACACTACTAAATGCCGAAACAGGCAATCGGGGTTATCAGCTTACCGGCCGGGAGAACTTTCTTGAACCGTTGGATAGAAGCAGGAAGGAATATCCGCTGCTTGTTTCTAACATAGATAGGTTTAATCTTAAAGATAAACGCCAGAGTGACATCTTTCATGAATTGCTGCATACTTCAGACATACTGATGAAAGAATATGTTTTGCTGGTTGATAATCGTAAAAAGGGATTATTAGTGACGCCAGAAGAACTTGTGCAAAACAAGATGGCCATGGATAAATGTCGTATGTTGGTTCAGGAATTTGTAAGACACGAAGAAGTTCAGCTTGCCCTGAAAAATGAAGATCTAAATAACTCCTCCACACGGACCGTTTTATTCATTCTCATTTCTGCGGTTGCAGCCATTGGTGTCACCATTTTCGTTTATATCCATATAAAATCTGACATTCTACGCCGTGATAAGTTAGAAAAGGACCTATTTCATACGAAGGAAATGCTTGAGGAAACAAGCGCGGTTGCCCAGGTCGGAGGATGGGAAGCCAATATGAAAAACAGAAAGCTCACCTGGTCCCAAAGTGCAATAGAAATTCACAAAGTTAACGCTAGTTTTCAACCAACTTTTGACAATGTCCTTGGCTTTTATGAAGGAAAAAGCAGAGAGAGAATAAAATATCTATTTAACAGGGCGGTACAACAAGGAATTTCTTTTGATGAAGAGCTTCAGCTTCTGCGTAATGACGGCGTTACAATCTGGGTAAGAGTAAAAGGAATTCCAGAATTTGAAAATGAAATTTGCAGCAGGATTTTTGGAATTATTCAGGACATCGATGCCTTCAAAAAAATGTTTCTGGAAGTTGCCCAAAAGGAAGCTATGATGCAGTCCTTTGCTACTGATGTTCCCATTCCTTTGGCGATGTTTGACAAAGCCCTGAACTACGTTGCTGTAAGTAGCAGATGGAGAGATGAATTTAGTATGAATCATGTAGATCTTATTGGCAATAATCTATTCACAATATCTCCCCATATTCCCGAAGAAAGAAAAAAGATTTACAGGGATGCACTTTTGGGAAAGACGTACATCGACGGGGATTTTGCGTTAAAGGTGGAAGGAAAAGAGGAAATTCAGCATTTCGATCTAAAAATCGGACCTTGGTATCTTACAAAAGATGAAGTTGGAGGTATAATTATTTCAATACAGAATATTACAGACGCCGTAAAGATAAATGAAGAGCTGAAAAATGCGAAAGAAATTGCAGATATAGCCAGCAAGGCAAAATCCGAATTTCTGGCCAATATGAGTCACGAGATCCGCACCCCTTTGAACGGAGTTATTGGTTTTTCAGACCTTCTTCTCAGGACACCGCTGAATGAAACACAGACACAATACCTAAATTATATCAACGAATCGGGGGAAAACCTGCTTAGCATTATCAATGATATACTGGATTTTTCTAAAATAGAATCCGGGAAAATGGAGCTTTTGATTGAAAAAAGTGATGTTTACGATATGTTAAGCCAAGTCATAAATGTGATTCTTTATCAATCGCAGAAAAAAAACATTGAACTTCTTCTCAACGTTGAGCCGGGCCTCCCAAAAATACTTTTCATTGATGAAGCTAGATTAAAACAGATCTTAATCAATCTTCTGGGGAATGCTGTGAAGTTCACCGAAGAGGGAGAGATCGAGCTAAAAGTAGAGAAATTACGCATGGATGATCACACGATTGCTCTGCGTTTCTCCGTAAGAGATACAGGAATCGGCATTCCTGCTGAGAAACAGAAATATATTTTTGACGCCTTCACCCAGGAAAACAGTTCAATAAGCAAACGATATGGCGGCACAGGTCTCGGACTAACCATCTCAAACAATATCTTGGGATATATGGGAAGTCATCTGTCGCTGATCAGCGAAATGGACAAAGGTTCTGTATTTTTCTTTGATCTTGAGATTCCTTATGAAATGCCTGAATTGAGAGAAGCGGATGAAACGTCTATTAATACGGCCTTAGTGGTAGACGATAATGAAACCAACAGGATCATTCTTGAACACATGCTTTCCTTTAAAAATATCAAATCCACGTTGGCTTCCAACGGGATGGAAGCCCTAGATATCATGTTGAAAGGTGGGCACTTTGATGTGATCCTTGTGGATTACCACATGCCTATCATGTCAGGCTTGGAAACAAGAAATAAAATAAAAGGCCTGTTAAATCAGCGAAAGGAGATTGCGCCATTTATAGTACTTTCTTCTTCTTCGGAAGAACTGGATATACTGAGTTCTGTTCGGAAAATAGAAAATACACATTTATTGTTGAAGCCAATAAAATCACATGATCTATACAAAACCCTTAAAAAGGTAGAGCGAAGTACTGTAATAGAAACTATTCAGGATCGGCCCGGGAAAGATTCGGAAGCATTTGCACGGGAATTAGATGTGCTTTTAGTGGATGATAACCCAGTGAATATGGTCTTAAATAATAGGATAATGAAGTCTCTGGCGCCTAATATAAATCTAACTGAAGCCACAAATGGTTTACAGGCGTTGGAAGAATGCAGGAAAAAGCAGTTTTCCCTTATTATTATGGATGTACAGATGCCGATAATGAGTGGCATTGAGGCAACACAAAATATTAGGAAGCTACTTGAATATCAACATATACCTATCATAGGCGTTACAGCTGGAAATGTATTGGGAGAAAAAGAAAAATGCCTTGAATCCGGAATGAATGACTTTCTTCCCAAACCTATACGTCGCGCTGACCTTCTTGAAGTTCTTAAAAAATATATTAGTGTTTAGTACTTATGAAAAAGGGCTACTTTCGCTGCTGTCCGATTGAATACTAATAGATGGGGTATTGAAAATAACCATTTGATCGAGAATTTAAGTGAAACTGTTATTTAAAAATTTGATATTGATAAAATCGCATGGTATAAGTTTATATTAAATCGTCTTACATATCAGTAGATATTTTGCCAGATTAACAATAATTTTTTCATTGGTGGCGGCTGATAAGCCCTTAAATTCTGCTGTAAGGGTTCTTTTCTTTTTTTCCAATACTTGTTCTCGTCTATTCATCTCGTTTTTGAATTTTCTTAGGTTGTCCCCTGCTGCATGAAAAAGTCTGAGTTCGAGATAGACGGGGTCTTCAGACAATTTGGCAAAAAAATCATCAAGCTCCTCTTCCTCATGGATCAAAACGTTTAGCGACCATTTTAGCATATCACTATCCATTAAATCAAAATAGCCTGGTTGATTAGCAAATTGGTTCATATCAATCTTTAACAGCGTTAATAAGTCTTTCTCTTCATATGCTCTGTCCGTTTGACGAACAATATTACGCTTGCCCAACGATTCCTCATTAGCAGCAAGATTATGCGCAAAATAATTCGATAACCGTTTATAAAGTTTTACTAATAAGCTTGGTTTTTCTGTCGTGTTAAAGCCTGAAGATGATTTTGTATAAAGATCCAAATCGTCCATAATTTGTTCAGCAAGCAACTTCCTTTCACAAGAACCATTATCTTTCGAGAGTTTCCTGTATTTTGGTGACAATAGGGTTGAAAGTTGCTCCATCATTTCCTCTTGATCAAGTTCTTTTACCAATCTAGATTCTCCAGACCAGTTGGTATAGAAAAGCACATCTAATGGATGTGCTGGAGTTAGTTCGAAAGAAAGCTCGCAAGCTTTTACTATAGCTTGTTTCAGTACCTGTTTATTTTCAGAATCACAGGCGTCATATTTAGACGCGATAAAATAGGCGAATGTAATATAAGTATCCGCTAAATTTATCTTCGCTTCTGCCCACGATCCGCTGGATTGATCTTGCAATACCTTATGAAGTTCTAATTCAGCGTCACGCTTTTTCTTTTTATTTTTAACTACAGAATAAAGTGCTTTTGCCTTCATCAACAAATCGTTCTCCTCAATTCCATCCAAGCTCCTGAGTTTATTCGACACCTCTCCCTCGCCGACTATTTGTTTTCCTTTTTTCTTACTTGGGGATACTGTCAACTCAACATGTTTCCCCAAGCATAATAAAAGCATACTCTCGCAGAGAGCATTAAAGCGTTCCAAAACAGGTTCATCGTGAGCGATCTCGGCAAGTATAGCTAAAATAGATTCTTTCACATCCCCTGTAACAATTATAGAAGGGCAAGCAAAATAACCATCGGATTTTGATGATGCTTTCGTCAGCAATTCGTCAATAATAGGTGTATTCCGCAGATGGCTCAAGTGTTCTGGCCGGATAAACAGATCTAAGCATATGTGCTCCCCGGGCTCCAGCTGTAATTCAATTTTCTCATCTGCCAACCACATTAAAAAATTCGATTTCAAGGTTCTGGTTGAGGCAGCTTTCTTTCCCACTAAACTAGTATAGCCTGCTTCTCCCCAACGTAAGCTCAGGCAAATTGCCCTTTCCGAAACACGAGAGATGCAAGTAGCGATTTCGCTGATATTGTATCGTCGATAGGATAATATTCTTCCGCTTCCTATTGCCTGCATCGCATCCATTTCCGAACTTTCAGTGATTATACCCGTTTCCAAAAGTATAATCTTATCATTGGGTTTAAGATCCTGAAATTGAAAATCTAACGGAGCAAGATGCTTTAAGCTTACATTGTGTTCAAATATCATAATATTACTTTTTTAAAACAGTTATTTTAGGCCATCTAACAGCAGCTGATTGCAAGGGAATACCAGCTTAGGTTAATACTTTCGCTAATGTGCCGATCAATACATCATTGTTAATGAATCAAAATTAGTGATATATATCTGTATACTAATTATAACAAAAGATTGACGGGAATAACCGCAAGAGAGTTTATTTCTTAAGAAATTAATAATGAAACAAGAAGTGAAATGCTCATTTACAACAAAAAAATTAAACAAATAGTCGGTGAAATGAACTTTACTGACTATTACTTTTTCCACTTATTTTAGATCCAGTAAAGGGATGTCATCGAGTGAGTTTCTAATTTATAATAAAGAACTGGGTATCCAGGCAAGAAAAAATATAAATCGGGATAAAGCATTCAGTTCACATAATATCTAGAATAATGACTTAAGCACACTAAAAGAGATCCAACAAAAAATACCTGAAACCAGTGATAAGGCTAATCAGCAAATTCGTTTATTTTTGCGGGAAACAACAAACAATGGAAAATGAGAAAATTAATTGGCTGTTATCTGATACTCCTGACGCTTAGCCCCCTCCATTCAGCAGCACAGGAAAATGTAAGATTTGACGATAATTTCAACTTATGGAATATACAAAAAGGCCAGCAGGCAACTGTTTTTGCCAACAAAGCCTATATTCGTGCTCAACCTAACCTTAAAGCCACCATTATAGACTCCTTATCTCTTGGAAATACAGTTACTATCAATAGCGGCCCACTCAAAGGAAATACCATAAAAAATTTCTATGCCCCTTGGCATGAGATAAGTTATTCCGATGGCAAGGTTAAAAAAACTGGGTTTATTTGGCTTGGGCTATTGGCACTGGGAAAGCAAATCGCTACAGACGGCTCACAATATATATATGGTTTCGAACGTTTTTTGAAAGGTACCAATGAGCAGGAATCGGATCACTTCTCAATTGTAGTAAAACTACTGGATTCAAATGGGAATTTGCAGGCAGAAAAGTCATTTCTTTTCGCCTATTCTGAACAAACATTTTCTCAAAGCAAATTGCTGCCGGCAATGGGACTTCAAAATGTAAAACAAATCATTCGCATAGAATTTCGAGGCGAAGCCTGTGGGATTCCTTCCGAATACAACTACGTTGCCTGGACAGGACAGCAACTTGTTAGTCTTCCAAGCCGATATTCCGTGAGTGATGCAGGTGTTTTCTATTACGATGAAAAGATTCTTTTCCCTTCAGAACATGGAAAAAATAGTCAGATTATCTATAAATACATTGAAGAAGGAGATGTTATCGATGATAATGCAGAAAATCCAAATTTCAAGGTTAGCAAAAAGAAAGAAGAATTTCAATGGAACGGTACTAGTTTTGAAAAGCTGCCAATGGCCAACTAGTGCTTTCCATCAATTTTAACATATTGTACGATTAAAAAATAAGAATTGACAAATGAACGAGAAAAATATATATGATTTGTTCTATAGTGGACAATTAGATTTATTTATCATTGAAGGGGAAAATCAACTGAAACAAAACGACCAAGACGTTACGTTATGGACACATCTCGCAATCGCCTATCACGATCAGGTATTTTATGATGGCCACGAAGCGATTTTCGATATCATTCAAGAAAAAATGATTCCCTATTTTCAGAATGCATTGTCAATTGAACCGGAAAATGAAACGACCCTATATCATATCCTGAACTACATACTTGATAACCAAATAGCGTTAGCGCAAATTGGCCGTCCAAAACGACATATCACAGAAACGAATAAAGCTCAATTCATCGACTACGCGAAAAAACTAATCGCCTCCCCCAATATGGGCGGATATGGCCACAATTATCTGGTCAACATCTATGAAGGTCTTCAAGATGATACTTCGATGCTACCTGCTTTAGAGGCGGGAATCAATTTCGTAAAAGAAGCGTTTAAAGATGAGCGCGAAACATTGGATCATAATTTTTCCATCTTTTGGATAAAAAAAATATACCTGCTGGACCGTGCTAAACAGATCAATGAAACCAATGTATCAAGTTTGATTGAAGCAGATTTCAAACATTTCATCAGCAGCAACGAAATGAATTACGTGGATCTCGCTGAAATTGCATATGAAAACAAAGCGATCGACTTGGCCCTTAGAATTCTACTTAAACTTATCAAAGGAGAAAACTCTGCCGTGCATATTCACCAAGAACTTGTCAAATGGCATGCACGGTTTGAAGAGTTGATTGCTGAAGGCTATGAAAACCCTGAAGTTTTCTACTATCAGCTCATTATTGAGCGGAATTATTCAGAAGAAATCGGAATCCCATTTGATTTCTACTATTTGCATGCACTCAAATTGATCGATGAATATCCGGACTCTTATGCTGGTTATCATTTTGCGGCTGCCTATCTCTATGATGAGGAGCAATATACTGCTGCAATTCCATACCTCCAAATGGTAGGCGAAAAGCAATGGAATGCCACATCGTGGCGACGTTTGGTCGAATGTAGCTATAAAACCAATGCTGTAGTTTATGATCAGATTCCTCTTTTCAGGGATCTTCCACGGGAGTGCTATAATGAAGCTGTTATCCTCTCCGATTTTGTTCATTCTTTGGAGAATTTGAACGCAGCTGACCAATCGGCACTTCAAGCGCTAGTCCTCGGCCTATACCGGCAGGCTTATGATGCATTTAATAATTACTTTGAAAAAGATCAATATGAAAGTGACTATTTTGGTGGCAGCCACAACAGGGCCATGAATTGCAATAATTTAGCATTGGCTTATAAAGAAGCCGGCGACTTGGAATCCTGTTACATTATTGCTACCGAAGGGTTAAACTATTCAAACTTTGAAGAGCTTCACTTCACACGAGCCGATGCCCTGTCTGCATTCGAAGACTATGTGCGGCTGGAGGATGTGCTGCAGCAGTACTTTGATGCCTATCAAATTTCATTGGAAGCCACCCTTGAACAGTCAGAATTTGCAGCAGAAGAAGATCAGGAAGATGAAAATAACGAACCAGTTATCTTTCCTCCCTGCTACCGTATGCTTATGCATCAAATCGATGTCGAATACCACTTGCAGCGTTCAGCGGATATTCATTCCAGAGCTCAGCAATTATTGGAGTTTATCTATCGATTCTATATTGACAACCCTAATTTAGATGATTATCATTATCGTGATTTCGAAGCCACAAAGAATGCTATCGAAAATATAGTTTATTACATGATCGAACAGGATCACTTGGAGCAACGTATCTCCTATTACCAAGACATGGCGCAGAAATACCCACATGAAGCACAGCCTCAATATGTACTGATGCAACTGCACAATGATCAGAGTAACTATAAAGCCATGAACACTGCTGCCTATAAATACCTTAAAAATAAAAGGGAATTTATCATCGATAGCTTCGACAAAGCAAAGACACTCTACTTAATCATCAAAAGTCATTATTATATCAAGGAATTTGATGCGGGCATAGACACCTTCCAAACCTATGACAATTGGGTACAATCCATTATGGAGCCAAATGATTATGTGCTTTGGTTAAAATTCGGGATTCAACTTTTGGCTGAAAACGGCGCTATCAACGAACTAAATAAATACATCAGCATTTTTAATAGCATTTACACTCAATATGACTGGGGTTATGATGACGATGTCGAATCGGTCAGGTTGGCGGAGGCCCTTGCAAATTATAAAACCGCAAATCTAAGAAAAGCACACAGTCTGCTGGATGAAGTCCTTGCCTACTCGGATCACTCTCCCCTTGCTGACGAATACAAACGTACATGGAAAAAACCAGGCTTCTTTTCTGGCTTTAAATTTTAAAAGTTCAATGGGTTTCTAAGCGATGAAAGACACCCCATGCTTCATTCCCTATTAGCTGGTTTTCGGAAGACCTCCTAATAGGGAATAAATAAAAAGCGATGGATACGACAAAAAACCTTAAAATACAGAACATTTAATTCGCAAAAAAACTATATTTGGATAGATATGGCAATTAGGCGACTTATATTGATCTTTTTAACCCTCGGCTTTTTAATGAGTACGTCTACCACTTTCGCTTGCCATAAGCAGGATAGCTCTAGATGTGACACTCGGCAGAAGACAGCTGATCACAAAAATGAAGATTGCTGCGCGAAATCTAAGTCCACTAAGGAGGCCTTCTGTAAACGCCATAAACAAAGTAAAAATTGCAATTGCCCATGTGCTTACGGCTACACCATTTTGGCGATTTACAATCCGCCGGAGCCAAACCCTAGGATTTGTACCATTGCAATCAAAAAAAACTATACATCAATAGTGCCCGCATTTGTTTCAGGTGGATATTACTGTCCCTGGGTTCCTCCAAAGATAAGCTGATTGAATACCTATCATTTTTGATTACTTATTTTTATTTATTCTTCCATTTCAATAATATGAAAATCCATCATTATATCATAACAGGGATACTTGTGCTCTCCTCTTTAACAAACCATGCACAAGATAACAATACGACAAACAGCAATGTCAAAATTGCAGGGAACTGCGGTATGTGCAAAAAAACAATAGAAAACGCCGGGACCTCTGCCTATGCTAAAGTAGATTGGAACGAAGACAATCAGACAGCAACGATATCGTATGATACAGAGAAAACTTCCTTGGACGCTGTCCTGAAAAATATTGCGGAAGCAGGCTATGATAATGAAAAATACCTGGCCTCCGAAGAAGCTTACGCGAAACTCCATGCTTGTTGCCAATACGAAAGGAATTTAGTTCCTTCGGCTTCAGATACACCTAAAGATGCAGAAAGCCAATCAGTAATTCCAACTGATGACAACAGCGACGGAACTAACTTTCAGCAGATCTATGATCAATACTTTTTGCTTAAAAATGCGCTAGTTGCAGCTGATAGCAAACAAGCAGCGGGATTAGCAAATCATCTTTCTGATGAAATCGGCAAAGTAAAAATCGCTAATCTAACAGAAATGGAACAAGGCGTCTGGAAAACAAAAATGACATCGCTTAAAGCTGCCGCGAAGAATCTACAAGACGCAAAGGACGTCCTTAAGCGGCGAGAAGCCTTCGCTGTGTTGTCGGAAGAAATTTATAGTTTGTCCAAAAGCTCTAAGCCTCCGTTTTCCATTTATTATCAAAAGTGCCCCATGTTTAATAAAGGTAAAGGTGGCACTTGGTTAAGTCGTGATAAAGAGATCAAAAATCCTTATTATGGTGCACAGATGCTGACATGCGGCAGTACTATCCAGACACTTTAAAGGATATTTTCACTTATTCCCATCTGATAAAGGTTTATCTTGCAAGAAGATAAACCTTTTTTTTGTAATTATGCTCGCGATAATCAACTTTATTAAACCAAAATGGTATATTTAATATCAATGAAAATAGACTGGCTCAGATGACAAGATGAGTTTATTAAAAGCAAGATTCAATTCATGGAAAAAGTGATTATTACAGGCGGTGCTGGAGCCATAGGTGTTCATTTGACAAGACTATTGGTTACCAATTTCTATGAAGTTATTATTTTTACCAGAAACCCCAAATCCCATCCCGCACAATCCAATGTCCGCTACGTACATTGGGATCCCAACAAACAAATAATTGATACCAAGTCAATTCAGGAAGCCGATTATATCATCAATCTAGCGGGTGCCAATCTTAACGCAGAACGTTGGACAAAGTCCTATCAACAGGAAATTATCGCCAGCCGGGTAGAAAGCGGACAGCTACTCTACCAAAGCCTAAAACAAGTACCAAATCAGGTAAAAGCCGTACTATCGGCCTCCGCTATAGGCTGGTATGGAGCAGACGATCAGTACCAAAAAAGACCTTTTGAAGAAGCCGACCCGCAGGGTGGAAATTTCCTGTCCTGGGTATGTAATCTTTGGGAAGGAAGTGTCAAACCTATTGAGACCTTAGGAAAAAGGCTAGTTGTCTTCCGTTTTGGCATCGTGTTAAGCAATGATCAGGGTTTACTAAAAGAAATCAGTCGTTTCTTACCTTTTCGTTCGATTCCGATTTTAGGTTCCGGCAAACAGATGCTCAGTTGGATCCATATCGATGACCTCTGCCGCATGCTCCTATTCGGTCTGCAGAATAATAATGTAGCCGGGATTTATAATGCATGCTCCTCCGAGCCCCTTTCCCTTTCTGAGTTTAGCAGAAGAATAGCCAAACATAAATACGGGCCATTCTACATTCCCCTACCCGTTCCCTCATTTTTGATTAAACTGTTGCTCGGAAAGAAAGGCCAAGAAATGGTTCTCAGTGGGACCTGGGTGAGTAACAAAAAGATTGTGAATGAAAAATTCCCTTTCAGATATCCACTTTTGGACAATAATTGTATAGATAATTTACATATTGATTAATTGTTAATTCGCGTTAATTTCTGCCCATTTTGGGACAAAATCCGTATATTTGCGGCTTATGAAGATTTTTAGATATGGCGCAAAGGGCTCCGAAAAAGCGGGAGTCATTTTAAACGAAAAGAAATATGATGTTTCAGAAGGAAATTTTCAATATAACCGCGATTTCTTTGCGGATATTGCAAACTTAGAAAAACTTCAAGCATATATAATTGAAAAAGGCGACACGCTTAAAGAGATAGCTGACGACGAGCGTATCGGTACACCATTGGAAGCCCCTTCCAAAATCCTTTGTGTAGGGCTTAATTTCGATGATCACGTCAAAGAAACCAAATTACAACAAGCTTCAGAGCCTATTGTCTTTATGAAATCTGTATCTGCGTTCAATGGCCCTTTTGATGGAATTACCCTTCCGAAGTTCTCTGTAAAATCTGATTGGGAGACCGAATTTGCCATTGTAATTGGAAAAAAAGCTTCTTATGTTACTGAAGAAGAAGCTTTGGACCATGTGTTTGGCTATGTGCTGCACAATGACGTGACAGAACGTGAATTTCAGATCGAGCGTGGCGGAACCTGGGATAAAGGTAAAGGATGCGATACGTTCGCTCCTATTGGTCCGTTTATAGCAACCAAAGATGAAATCAGTGATATTGATAATTTGAAAATATGGCTTAAACTTAATGGTGAAATCATGCAAGATGGCAATACAAGTGATTTTATCTATCGTGTGCCCAAATTGATTTCTTATTTAAGTCACTTTATGAGTTTACTTCCAGGCGATATCATTTCCACAGGATCACCTGCGGGATCTGGAATGGGAAAATCCCCACAAAGATTCCTGAAAGATGGCGATGTCATCGAATATGGCATCGATGGACTGGGATCTGCAAGACAAGTGATTTCAGCTTATCAAGCGTTATAAAAACATATATTTGGGTTCTTTCATTCTTTTTCAAGCTGAAAGAACCCATTTCATATCCACTTACACACAAAGAAACATCTACACTGCCTTTGCCATACGTTAATTTAATTTATTTCATTTTATTTTATCCCCGGCATTTGTGTACATTTATAGCAACATCATCCGTTTGTCAAAATATATAGCTAAATCCCCATAGGGTCAATGATTCAACTAAACAACATATCCAAATCATTTGAGGTGAAAGCCGCACGCATTGATGCTTTAAAAGACATCTCGTTGTCGATTGCGAAAGGTGAGATTTTTGGTGTAATAGGTGCGTCTGGAGCCGGAAAAAGTACACTGATCCGTTGTGTCAATCTTCTAGAAAGACCAGACCATGGTCAAGTAATTATTGAAGAGGATGACTTGATGTCCCTCTCGCCGAAAGACTTGATGATGAAGAGAAGAAAGATCGGTATGATTTTCCAACACTTCAACTTATTGTCATCACGAACAGTCTATGCAAACATATCCTTTCCACTCGAGCTCGAAGGGAAATCAAAAGAATTTATCAGTCAAAAAGTATCGGAATTATTGCGTCTGGTCGGATTGGAAGATAAGGCTAATGTGTATCCGGCTAACCTTTCCGGGGGGCAAAAACAACGCGTTGCCATCGCTCGCGCACTAGCCAATGATCCTTATATTCTACTTTGCGATGAGGCGACAAGTGCTTTAGATCCAGCGACAACAAAATCCATTCTTAAGCTGCTAAAAAAAATCAATAAGCAACTTGAGCTGACCATATTGCTGATTACTCACGAGATGGATGTTATTAAAAGTATTTGTGATCAGGTTGCTGTATTGGACCATGGAAAATTGATCGAAGCTGGTCCAGTAGAAGCAATATTTGCTAATCCGCAGGAAGCAACAACCAAAGACTTTATTCAATCTTCACTTGAAGTAGACATTCCGATAAGTTTTCAGGAGCGGTTGAAAAATGCAGGGAATCCACTGGTAGAGATCTATTTAACGTCGAACGAAGAATCCATCCCGTTTATTCAGTACTTAGAACAACAATATCAAGTCAAAACAAATATCATTACTGCACAAATAGACTATATTGGCGAAATGAAATTTGGAGTTATATTGGCTGAACTATCTGGCGAAAAAGAAAATATAACGCAGAGTCTATCTTTCTTAATGGAAAAGCATTCACAAACAAAAATATTAGGCTATGTCTGATCAGGTATTTAATCTTCTGCTATCGGGGACTTTAGAAACCCTGACCATGACGTTCCTGTCTGGTTTCTTTGGTTTTTTGCTAGGTCTCCCACTCGGGATATACCTGTTCTTAACCCGAAAACATCAACTGCTGGAAAACAAAGCCATGCACCAACTTGTTTCTTTAATAGTTAATGTGTTTCGGTCTATCCCGTTTATTATACTCATTGTATGGATGATTCCATTTACGCGTAATATCGTCGGGACATCAATAGGTATGTCTGCAGCATTGGTTCCTTTGAGTATAGGTGCGGCCCCATTTATTGCAAGGCTCGTGGAAAATAGTCTTTTGGAAATTCCAAATGGCCTAATCGAAGCCTCAAGGGCAATGGGAGCAAATGCTCAACAGGTGATTTTTAAAGTATTACTTCCTGAGGCTCTCCCGTCGCTAGTAAATAATGCAACAATTACACTGATCACACTAGTTGGATACTCTGCAATGGGTGGCGCGGTAGGTGCTGGTGGACTGGGACAGATTGGTTATCAATATGGTTATGTCGGATACGACACTTTTATCATGAATTCTGTTCTAATTTTATTAATTTTAATCGTATTCCTATTACAATATACAGGGGATTACATTTCAAAGAAAGTAAACCATCGTTAACATAAATTATATCATATGAAAAAATTGAACTATGCATTTGCAATCTTAGCTTTCAGTCTCGTATCGATTGTGGCATGCAATAACAGGGAAAAGAAAGAGAATATCCTTAAAGTCGGTGTTGTGAGCGGCCCCGAAAAGGAACTAGCAGAAACGGCTAAGAAAGTTGCAAAAGAAAAGTTCAATCTCGATGTGGAGTTAGTAGCCTTCAACGACTACGTTGTACCCAATGAAGCCCTAAATCAAGGTGATATCGATGTAAACGTATTCCAGCATCAGCCTTACTTACAAGAGCAGTCCAAACAACGCGGCTTCACCAAACTAACCATTGTCGGAAACACATTTGTATTTCCTATCGTTGCCTATTCAAAGAAAATCAAAACCATCACCGAATTACAGCCCGGAGCCACTATTGCCATCCCAAATGACCCTACCAATGGAGGGCGCTCGCTTTTGCTTCTGCAACGGGAAGGAATTATCGGTTTAAAAGAAAATGTTGGTATCCAGCCTAAAGTAACAGATATTGTAAGCAACCCTAAACAGGTTAAAATCATTGAGATGGAAGCGCCACAGTTACCTCGTGTTCTGGATGATCCTCAAGTTACACTTGCAATCATCAATAACAGTTTCGCATCTCAAGCTGGATTGGATCCCGAAAAACAAGGTTTGTTCACAGAGGACAAAGAATCTCCTTACGTCAATCTAATCGTTGCCCGTTCTGATAATAAAAACGATGAGAAAGTCCAACAGTTTATTCAAGCATATCAGTCACCAGAAGTAGAAGCTACCGCAAAAAAGGTCTTCAAAAATGGGGCAATTAAGGGCTGGTAAAAATTAGCACAAACAAGTGATAGAATCAGGTCGATTATGCCCTTGTGGCTCTGGCAATACTTATAGCGAATGCTGTCAGCAAATACATCTTTCTCATGTTAATGCGACCACAGCGGAGGCCCTGATGCGCGCACGCTACAGTGCCTTTGTTGTTCAGCACATCGATTTTCTGTACAACACTTTTCATCCATCAACAAGAAGGTTTCAAAATAAACAGGCTATTGGACAATGGGCGCAAGAAAATAAATGGATGCAACTTTCCATTCTAAAATCTACTGCTCACACTGTCGAGTTTGAAGCACATTACCTGAACCCCCAGATGGAAGTTCAGATTCACCATGAAAAATCCACGTTCAAAAAACTAGGTGACTTGTGGTACTATGTAGATGGACGATGATATAAAATTTATAGCCTGCAAGCGATGAAAAACAGCCAAGCAGTTATATCAACCGCTTGCAGGTATTTTTTTTTCCAGCACTTTAATATCCTTCGTCTCTGGCCGAAAGTCTTTGCAATAATCCCACACAAATAATACCAACAGGACTACCAATACCTACAGTATAATAAAAAAGCAGTTTTAACCTTAGTTAAAACTGCTTTGCAAGCACTGAACACTATTCGTCAGCTTATATGTTCTAGATCAATCCCTCCGTATCTTCACGGTAAGGAGCCTCTTCATCAAATTCTCCTTCCCATTTAGCAACAACTACTGTAGCAAGACAGTTTCCTATAACGTTGACTGAGGTACGTGCCATATCCATCAATTCATCAATACCCAAAATTGCTGCAATGACAAATGTCGGTAAACCGAACTGATCGGCTGTAGCTATCAGAATAATTAATGAGGCCCTTGGAACCGCTGCCACGCCTTTGGATGTGATCATCAAGGTAAAAGCGATCATCAATTGGTGTCCAAATGACAGATGTATTCCTGCTGCTTGAGCCACAAAGATTGCGGCCAATGATAGATAAAGGGATGTACCATCCAAATTAAAGCTATATCCTGTAGGAATGACAAATGAAACAATCTTACGGGGAACGCCAAATTTCTCCATTGCGCTCATTGCTTTTGGCAACGCAGCATCTGAGCTTGTCGTAGCAAATGCAATCGAAACAGGTTCTTTAATCGCATTGATAAAACGTTTCACTGGTATTTTTAAATAAAGTGCCACCGGAAGGAGCACCAGACATAAAAAGCAAACTAAAGCAAAATATAAGGTCGCTAATAGCATGAAAAGATTCTTGAGAATATCGACACCAAGATGTCCTACGGTGTAAGCCATCGCAGCCCCCACTCCAATTGGAGCAAAGTACATAATAATGTTGGTAAACTTAAACATCGTCTCAGACATACTCTCGGTAAAATCCACCAAAGGCTTACGTTTTTTCTCATCCACCATTGCCAATCCAATTCCGAACAAAATTGAAAATACAACAATTTGCAAAACTTGGTTATCGGCTACAGACTTGACGATATTTTCCGGAAATAAGTCCCTTATAAAAGAAGTAAACTTATATACAGGATGGACATGGTCGGGAAGTGTTTTAAGGATATGCTCATCCATGCTTTCTTTCGGTGCCGGAAGCTCTTCATGCGGCATATGAGCAACATCCACACCTACCCCTGCCCGAGTCAGGTTTATAGCTCCCAAACCGATAAAAATAGCACAAGTTGTAGCACAAAAGAAGTAAAGCATCGATTTCCACGCCATACGTCCTACCTGCTTCAAATCAGAATGCCCTGCAATTCCATAAACAAGTGTAGCAAAAAGAATCGGTCCAACAATAGTCTTTACCAATTTGATAAATCCTTTACTTAAAGGCTGCAGGGAAATTGCTAGATTTGGAAAATCCAAACCAACAAATATCCCCATAATCATACAGGTCAGAATCCAGGTAGTCAAATTTTTCTTAAAGAGCGCATTTACAACCAAAACGGTAGCAACTATCCAACGGACAGCCATTAGAAATTCATGCGAAAAGCCTACAACATCAAATTCGTATAATACAGCAATGATACAAGCTAATGTAACTGTGATCAGGGTAATCAACCCTATTTTGGTTTTTAACATTTAAAAGATTTTAATGGTCAAAAGAACAAAAATAAAAAAATCCTATGCTTTTGCAAATATTATTATTCCAAACGGCTAAGTTTCGCAACAAAATATCGATTTCGTCAAAATACAAAAACACAAAAAAGGCAGGAAAATTTCTTATCCTGCCTTATATTTTAACGGAACACTAAATTTATTCCGCGTGTAACCAAGCTTTTTTCGCTAAGAGCTCATCGTTAGATTCACGCACATCTTCATCATCCACACAACAATCAACAGGGCAAACTGCCGCACATTGAGGTTCATCGTGAAAACCTACACATTCTGTACATTTATCTGAAACAATATAATAGACTTCATTAGAGATTGCTTCCTGAGACTCATTGGCATCTAAGGTAACACCGTCGCCAAAATCAATAATCCCATCTAAAGCCGTCCCATCTGAAAATTTCCAAGTTACACCAGCATCGTATATTGCATTATTTGGGCATTCCGGTTCGCAAGCACCACAGTTAATGCATTCGTCTGTAATTTTAATCGCCATTTATAACCTCACAATTATGATAAATAAACTATTTTTGCATTATCAATATGAAACAAAGTCTGATTGAACAATAAGGCTAGTTGATTCACGTTGATTAATGTTAACAGCACAAATATAATACAAATTTGTGTATTCATCTTTTAAAATTTTAATATTTTGACAAAGCAACAACGAATAAGTGCGTTTGTAAAATTAGGCGAGCAGCTACAACAGCGACCTGAAGATATGATTCAAATCATTCAATTCGCTCAACATAAAAACCCATGGTACACCCCACAAAATGTTGAACGCGCGATTCATGCGATTGCTGCCAATTTGACAACAGAAAAGCTAACTCAATGGTTGGCTCCTTATCCAGATCTTAGTTCGACGAAAACTGTAGGTTTAATCCTTGCCGGCAATATTCCTTTGGTTGGATTCCATGATATTCTCTGTGTTTTGATCAGCGGCTTTAAAGCCAAAATTAAAATCTCATCAGACGATGCTGGACTGACCACCTATGTTCTCAATCTGCTTAAACAAATCGAGCCTTCCTTTCTGGATGCTTTTGATATTGTAGAAAAACTCAAAGATTTCGATTTGGTTATTGCAACAGGCTCTAATAATACTTCTCGTTATTTTGATTACTATTTTGGTACTAAGCCTCATATTATTCGTCGTAACAGAAATAGCATTGCAGTCATTGGTGGACAAGAATCTCCAGGCCAACTGAACGCCCTTGGGCATGACATCTTTGATTATTTCGGTCTGGGCTGTCGCTCCGTATCAAAACTATTCATTCCAAAAGATTATCCCATCGCGCAATTTTTTGAGGGTATTGCTGCATTTAACACCATTACCGAGCATTTCAAATACAACAACAATTACGATTACAACAAATCCATCTATCTGATCAATGGTGATAAGCATTTTGATAATGGATTTTTATTGCTCAAAGAAGATGAACGCACTGCTTCTCCCCTTGCTGTCGTCTATTACCAAACCTACGAAACACAGGCTGAAGTCGAAAACAAGCTCAAACAAGAGTATGAAAATATCCAATGCATTGTATCAGAAATTTCGTTAAATGTAGAATCGCCGGTATTTCCTTTTGGAGAAAGTCAATGCCCAGCATTAAATGATTTTGCCGATGGAGTCAATACGCTGGATTTCCTATTTGCAAACCAGTAAGCTCCCTTTAAATTCGTATTAAAAAAATTGCATTAAAAATACTAACTTTGAAATTATGTATATCATTAAAGTAAAAGGCGTCGCCAAAATCCCTGATTATGTACAATTAAGAGATGATGCCTTCACCTTGCTGGCATATTTTAGAGTCGACCGACCAGATAAATCACTTGATAAGATCGGATTAGGGGAAAAGGCAGAATATATCATGCAACTGGTTAGAGAAATGCCTTTTGGGCAAATTAAAAAATTAGAATTTTAGCTTCCATGATTGAGAATAAAGTTATTACATTAAAAAACGTTGATATCTTCCAACAAAAGCATTTGGTATTGTCAAATGTCAATTTAAACATTGGCAAAGGAGAGTTTATTTATCTTATCGGGCAGTCCGGCAGTGGAAAAAGTAGTTTATTAAAAATCATTTACGGCGATTTATACATTGGCAATGGCGAAGGTATGATCGCGGGCTTTGACCTAAAAAAGCTGCACGAGAATGACGTTCCTTACCTGCGAAGAAAATTGGGTATCGTTTTCCAGGACTTTCATCTGTTGTCAGACAGAAGTATTGAGAAAAACCTGGAATTTGCACTTAAAGCAACAGGTTGGAAAGATAAAAAAATGATTGATAGCCGCATATTGGATGTATTGGAAAAAGTAGGACTTCGCTCCAAACTTAAGAAAATGCCGCATGAACTTTCTGGAGGTGAACAACAACGGATCGTAATCGCTCGTGCATTATTAAACAACCCCGAAATTATTTTGGCAGATGAGCCTACCGGTAACTTAGATCCGGCCACATCAGAAGAAATTGTTCTGTTACTGCGTGACATTGCCAATTCGGGAACAGCTATTTTAATGGCAACCCACGACTATACTATTATCCGTAATATGCCATCTCGTATCATAAAAACCGGCGATGGAATATTACAGGACAATGTCAGTATCTAGTAGGAAAACTGACACATAATAGAGAGATTCCGACAAATTGTTAGGCTTTTTTAATAAAATCTGACAAGCTGTCGGAATTTTATTGTTTGGCAAAAACTTTGACAAACGAAGCATAGAGTAAATTTTTGAATCTAATTTTAGCATTGAAGATATGAATGAGCAAGATAATTATTATGATGAAGGTCAAGATCCAGTAGAAACAAATTCTTCTGAACAACAGGAACAGCCTGCGGATAATATCGCAGAAGAACTGTCTACTGAGGAGAAATTGGCTGCAGAATTGGCAGAGGCAAAAGATAAATACATTCGTCTTTCTGCTGAATTTGACAATTATAGAAAACGTACAAGCAAAGAACGTGTTGAATTGATTCAATCAGCTGGAAAAGATGTCATCGGTAAGTTATTACCTACACTAGATGATTTCGATAGAGCGTTAACAGCCATGGAATCTGCTGCGGATGTTGAATCTGTAAAAACAGGGATGGACATTGTTAACAACAAATTCAGACAAACATTGTCGCAATTGGGTTTAAAGGAAATGGAAGTTAAAGGCCAAGAATTCGATCCTGAGTTGCAAGAAGCTATTACAGCAATTCCTGCACCAACTGCAGAATTAAAAAATAAGGTCGTGGACGTGATCGAAAAAGGATACTACTTAGGTGACAAAGTTATCCGTCACGCAAAAGTGGTTATAGGTCAATAATATTAAGACGATGTCAAAAAGAGATTATTACGATATACTTGGTGTTGCGCGTTCAGCGGACGAGAAGGAGATTAAATCAGCCTATCGCAAGTTAGCGATAAAATATCACCCGGATAAAAATCCTGGTGATCATGAAGCTGAAGAACAATTTAAGGAAGCTGCTGAGGCATACGATATCTTGAGCAATCCACAAAAACGTCAACGTTATGACCAATTTGGCCATGCCGGTAATTCTGCTAGTGGCGGCTATGGCGGTGGCGGCGGTATGAATATGGAAGATATATTCAGCCAATTTGGTGATATCTTTGGTGGAGGACATCCATTTGAAAGCTTCTTTGGTGGTGGCGGTGGCCAACGTGGCGGCCGTCGTGTAGCCCGTGGAAGTAACTTACGCATAAAAGTTAAATTAACGCTGGAAGAAATTGCCAAAGGCGTTGAGAAAAAAGTAAAGGTCAACAAACAAGTTGTCTGTCATAGCTGTGATGGATCTGGTGCTAAAGATAAATCTTCTTTCCATACCTGTAAAACTTGTGGTGGATCTGGATCTGTTAGAAGAGTGACGAATACCATCTTAGGACAAATGCAAACAACAAGCACCTGTCCTACTTGTAACGGTGAAGGTGTTGAAATCACAGCAAAATGTACAACTTGTAGAGGTGAAGGGCTAGAACGTGGTGAGGAAACAATCGCGATCAATATTCCTGCTGGAGTGAGTGAAGGTATGCAACTTTCCATGAGTGGAAAAGGAAATGCTGCTCCGCGTGGTGGAGTCCCAGGAGATTTAATTATCCTAATTGAAGAAGTTCCACACGAAAGCTTAAAACGTGATGGGCTGAATGTAATCTATGATCTATACATTAATTTCGTAGATGCTACCTTAGGCACTAGCGTAGAAGTTCCTACTATAGATGGCAAAGCGAAGATCAAAATTGAGCCTGGTACACAAGGTGGTAAAATTTTACGTTTAAAGGGAAAAGGTATTCCTGAAGTAAACTCTTATCACAAAGGAGACCAACTTGTATATGTAAATATCTGGACGCCGAAAGCCGTGTCCAATGAAGAAAAAGAATTATTGAACAAACTCAAAGAATCACCAAACTTTAAACCTCAACCGGGTAAAAGTGAAAAATCATTCTTCGAGCGAATCAAAGAATATTTCGATTAAAATCTGAAATTTCAGATACAAAAAAAAGCCATTTG
>NZ_DIIM01000023.1:0-28172 GCF_002420705.1 Sphingobacterium sp. UBA5670 | reverse complement strand
CAAATGGCTTTTTTTTGTATCCTTACTTAAAATTGACAATAAAAAACAAAAAGTCAAACCAATATCATTATCGTTAAATAAAATCTATAAAAATAAAAAAACACTAAATTTTAATCAATTGAACCACTATTATTTACGATTATAACAAAACATCTAGACAATCTAGTGACAAATAATTAAAATAAGATTTCGATATTTGACTAACAAATTTAAAAAGTCAGGAAGTAATTACTGACATATTGAAACAAACTATTAAATAAAAAAGACATGAAAAAAGTTTTACTTACATTAACTGCCATTGCAGGTTTAACAATAGCAGCAAAAGCTCAAACTGAACAAGGGAAAATCATGGTTGGTGGCCAAATTGGCTTCGAAACTTCTAAAATTAAAGATACAGACCATAAAAACAATTCATTCTCTATCAACCCGACAGTAGGTTACTTTGTAAGCGACAACTTTGCGGTCGGAACTGGTATTGGTTATAACTGGGGAAAAACTGAAGCAGATAAAAATAATAGCGTTAAAAACGATGCTTTCCAGGTATCTCCTTTCGCAAGAAAATACTCTGCAAATGGACCTGTAAGATTCTTTGCTCAATTGTCAGTTCCAATGGCATGGGGTACAACCACAACTGAAGTAAATAACGTAGAGTCAAAAAATAAATTCGAATCATATGGTGTTGAATTGGCTCCAGGTTTAGCTTACTTCCCAACAAGCAAAATCGGCATCGAATTAAAAGTTAGAGGTTTATACTACAACTACAATAAAGACAAAACTAATGACGTTGCAGTAAACACATTCGGTTTGAATGTAAACTCTTTAGCACCAACTTTGGGCGTACAATTCCACTTCTAGTCGATAAGGAGTTTAACACTAGAAAAGGCTATAATTACTTATAGCCTTTTTTTATTTCCTCGAGTATCAAAGGTATCGTTTAATAATACGGAGTTTATGTGAGTAACGATTCAGTTCAGCATTAAAAATACCTTCCGTATCCATCCGGTCAATACGGACTTTCGCTGAGGCATGGATAATCGTATCGCGATCCAGCATGATCCCAACATGTGTAATCCTGCCATCGGCGTTATCAAAAAAAGCCAAGTCCCCTACCTGTATTTCTGAAATAAAATCCACAATCTCTCCCATCTCTGCCTGCTGATAAGCGTCGCGCGGCAAGGAAATACCAAAGCAACTATAAATCAACTGGGAAAAACCCGAACAATCAATCCCCCATTGTGAACGCCCGCCCCATAAATAAGGTGTATTCTTATAACTCAATGCCAGTTGCGCCACCTCGGTTTCAAACTGATTTTTGGAAAAAGGATTAAAACCACCTTGATAAGTTAGTCTTAATAGCGGAAAATCCACTGTATTTTCCGCTGTCAAATAAAGCTTCGTACCATGACAAAGTTGAAATCGATCCGTATCATTTAAAAGTATGCCTCCCTCCCTTCCAACTAAAATTAGTTTTCCGGAAAGATATTGCTGCATATCCAAATTATCAAACTTTTGAAACTGTCCGTTTTGTATCCAACCCAAATAGTCAGTTTCCAATAAACGTATTGATGTCCAATCGGCCTGTTCATCAAGAATCTCAAAAAGTTCCCCAAACAACACCTGAGAAACCATCTCACTACGGTGTGCCTGTTCTAAACGTAACGGAACGAGAGCTAGTGTACAAATACCATATTTCATGCGCTAAACAAAACAAAATCGTCAAAACTATGATTATATATTATATGACGAAGATAAATTAATTATAGTAGATATGGAGAATACAAATTCAAAATTCAAAAGAATACTCGTTGCTGTAGACGACGAACCATGCTCAGAAAAGGCAATACAGTATGCAAAAGATATGGCTCAGGTATTTGGAGCCTCTGTAGCCCTTGTCACTGTTATTCCTCCTACTTCTCCCGCCAACTTTGGCGCAGACCCGCTATTAGGCCAGCAACCCATCATCGTGCCAGAGGTATCTGAAATGGAACAGGATAATGCACAAAAATATCTTGAGAAAATAAGTCGCGAATTTACTGGATCAGGCGAAGTATATCTTTTTAACCGGATCGGATCCATTAAAGAAGAAATTCTTGCAGCATCGCATGAGTGGTCTGCGGATCTGATCATCATGGGTACGAATGGCCGTACTGGTTTTGACCATTTCATTTCTGGCTCCGTATCTGAATCTGTCATCCGCAAAGCGACCTGTCCTGTACTTGTTGTCCCCAGTAAATGTGAATGATATAGATCGGTTTAATCCAAGGCGAACGAGATCATCCCAAATAAAAGCTACCGTTCGCTATAAGACTGAATTGCATTGGATAATAAATCAGAAAGAATTCCTTGATTTAATAGAAAAATAGGTTACAAACGTAATAAACTATCCATATTCATAAAGAAGGCTATTTTTTCCGTTAAGAAAAAATAGCCTTTCAGAAAACGAAATGCAAAAATTACTTTTTAATCAGTCGTGCCACAAACATGCTATCCGCTTTTTCCTGATAACCTTTCAAATAATCCATGCGCTCTACTTCAAAGCCAAAATTATCTACAATGTATTGGACGACATCCTCATTTTCTGCTTTAAAAATAGAACAAGTGATATAAATCAATGGCTTTCCTATTTTCACGTGTCCAACCACATTACTGACAATATTTTTTTGCAGCGCATTGAACTCGGCAATCTTATGGGTCCGAAACTGTCTGACCATTTCCGGTGTACGCCCCCAGGTTCCCGATCCAGTACATGGTGCATCCAATAGCACACCATCAAATCGCTCACTTCCAAGAAGCTGAAAAGTATCTTTTGTGAGATCAAGGATTTTTTTTCGGTAATGTTTTATTCCCGCCCGGTCAAAACGTTCATCGAGATTTCGCAGAATACTCATCCGCACGTCGGAAACCAAAAGATTGACAGAAGGGCAACTGTCCATTAATAAGAGCGATTTACCTCCCGAGGCCGCACATGCATCCCACCAGGATTCTTTTTCAAGCGGCTGCATATAATCCAACGTACGTTGTGAAGAAAGATCCTGTACTTCAAAAATTCCTTCCAATGATTCAAATCGCTGTAATGAAGTCCCATTGTTCAACGCAATAGTCTGCTCTCCGATAAGGTTGTAGGGAATCTGGCTATCATCCAGGATAGCACACACGACTTTTGTTTTACCGCGTTTCACCCGGATATATAAAAGGGGTTGAATTAACTGACTTTCCAAAAACGGCGCCAAATCGACCTCTTCAGAAACATGATCGGTAAATGGAAAGACGTCTTTCAGTTTAAAAAAACCTTCAGACTCCAAGAATGCAATTTTATCTTTCAGTGGCAGGTTGAGTTTATCACCATATGAAGGTTCAAGAAGAGCTACCAATGGGCTTTCCTGTTCACATAGAAACTCAGCAAGCACCAACCTACGCTGCTGCGACAATTGCGAAGCCGCCATTCCTAGACGAAAATAATTGTAGCATAAACGGGAAGTAGACTTCCGGTCGGAAGACCCCATTTGCTTGTTCACCTTAAAAAAAGTAGTCAGATAGCGCGAAAATGGCTGATCCGCTTCAAAACCATCCATTGCGCGTTCAAAATTACGTATTTGCTGATGAACACGTCTTTCACTGAATTCAGCCATTCAAAGATTATTTTCTTTCAAATTTTTTGTTGTGATATACCATAATTCCAAGGGCCCGATTGGCATAACCCCATTTCGGATAGAATTCAAATTTGTAATCGCTATTCAATCCCGAAAACTTCTCTTGCGTCATTCGGCTGACATAGTCAACTCCATATTTATGAATTAATCGACCAAAATACATTCCCGCATCATAACCTTTATAAGAAAATTCAGATGGATCCACTTTGTACGCCGATTTATAGTTTCCGATAAATTTTTTTGCATCACTATCAGTCTCATCCACTAAATTAGAAGAGGTGATTGTCAGTCCATAAAAATCCATGTTTTCGAAATTTTCAAAAGAAAGTTTAGCCATATTTGGATGCCCATATAATTTAAACTGATTACCTGGGTTCAAAAAGCGTTCATCCATCGCATCCAGCAGCGCTTTCACTAGATTCTTATTGGCCGTTCCGGAGACAACATGATTGGTTCCTGTTAACACGAGACTGTTATTAAGCTCGTTGACGCTCATAACGGTTTTTACTTTTGCCTGCGCATTAGCTTTCGTAATTTCACTTGCAAAATTAACCAAAAACTGTTTACTTTCATCGTCACCGGCATCGTATATCAATATTTGATCTCCAGAATAATACTGACCAGCAATATATTTCGCTAATGTTTCCCCATGCGTCCGGATAGACGGTGTTATAGAAACCAGATTAGGTAAACTAAATTCAGAAGCCATAGTTGCAGCTAAAGGGGAAACTTGTAAGACATTTTTATTCACAAATGTCTGTCCGAAGCTTTTGATCTCACGTGGATATACAGGACCGACTACAAGCACAGCATCCTTGACATTGGCTGAAGTCCCTAAAGTCGCGTTGTAAGCAACATTGTCTCTCGAATCGATAACTTGCAAATCAAATAAAGCACCCTCTTTGGCAAGTTTGTCAAGACCTAGCTGAAAGCCCTGATAAAAATCGAGCGCCAAGGAAGAACGTTCTACATCTTCTTTTGTAATCGTACTGGCAATACCACTTAACTCGAATGGCAATAGTAGTGCTATTCGGTTATTTTTGACAGCATGACCATTGACGTCCTGGATATCGCCCACTTTAGCAATGGTCTTTTCTTTATCAACGGATGGTTTCGTCACAGCAGTATGCTGTTCGCCTTGACCAGAGGAAGGCGAACGTAATACTGTACTTTTTTTGGTTGTACAACTCGCAAGGCATAATGCTACGAGTGCCGCAACCCATATTTTATTCCCACTCAATTGTAGCGGGCGGTTTTGAACTGATATCATATACAACTCTGTTTATTCCTTTCACATGGTTGATAATTTCATTTGAAATTTTTGCCAACAGGTCATATGGTAAATGTATCCAATCCGCAGTCATTCCATCAAGAGATCCAACTGCGCGTAAGCTAACAACGTGCTCGTAAGTACGTTCGTCACCCATTACGCCTACAGAACGTACTGGCAAGAAAATTGTACCAGCTTGCCATACCTTATCGTACCAGCCAGCTTCTTTCAGATTATTGATAAAGATTGCATCCGCCTCCTGTACAATACGCACACGCTCAGGTGTAATATCACCCAATATACGAATTGCCAAGCCCGGTCCAGGGAATGGATGTCTGCCTAAAATAGCTTGATCCACTTCCAAAGCCTTTCCTACTCTTCTTACTTCATCTTTAAACAATGTTTTAAGCGGCTCTACAACTTTCAATTTCATGAAATCAGGTAAGCCACCTACATTGTGATGCGATTTGATTGTCGCTGAAGGCCCTTTAACAGAAACTGACTCGATAATATCTGGATAAATTGTTCCTTGTCCTAACCATTTTGCTTCAATTCCTTCAGGTAATTCCTTTTGAATTTCTTTCGCTGCCTCATCAAAAACATCGATAAACGAATTACCAATTATTTTACGTTTCTCTTCCGGCTCAGAAACACCAGCTAATCTACCATAGAATAAATCTTTTGCATTTATTCCTTTAATATTTAGCCCCATATTTTTGTAAGAATCCAGTACTTGCTCGTATTCATCTTTGCGAAGCAGACCATGATCGACGAAAATACAATGTAATTTTTTTCCAATGGCGTGATGCAATAATACTGCCGCTACTGTAGAATCTACTCCTCCAGATAACGCCATGATCACATGGTCATCACCCAATTGATCCTTCAATGAAGCTACAGTTGTTTCAACGAATGCGTCAGGTGTCCAATCCTGTGCACAGTCACAAATGTTGACAACGAAGTTTTTCAACAGAATAGCTCCATCAGTACTATGTGTTACTTCCGGATGGAATTGTATACCATAAGTACGTGTACCTTTAACCTGATAAGCGGCTACGCGAACTTTATCCGTACTTGCAATAATTTCAAAATTTGCTGGCACTTCTTTAATGGTGTCTCCATGCGACATCCATACCTGCGATTGAATCGGTACTCCTGCCAATAATTCATTCTCGCTATTGACAAACTGCAGATTTGCACGTCCATATTCGCGAATTTCAGAAGGTAACACTTCACCGCCCGATTTTTGAGCAATGTATTGTGCCCCATAACAAACTCCTAAAAGTGGGAAACGATCCTGAATAGCGACAAAATCAATCTGCGGTGCATCTTCTTGTCTAACGGAATAAGGACTGCCTGAAAAGATTACCCCTTTTACAGAGTCATCAAAATCTGGCAATTTATTAAACGGGTGTATCTCACAATACACATTTAGTTCTCTGACACGGCGAGCAATCAACTGTGTGTATTGAGACCCGAAGTCTAGAATTATAATTTTTTCTGGCATGCTGCAAAGGTAAGTATTACGAATGAATTATTAAATGTCAAATCAGGAAATAATACCTGCCTTTAACAGTTCTATTTCCATTTCTTTTTGGAGAACCAAAGCTTCTTCTCGAGCTTTTTCAGCAAAATCACGTCCTTTTGAGGCATAAATAATTCCCCTTGTACTGTTTACCAAAAGTCCACAATCTTTATTCATACCAAATTTGCAAACGTCTTCAAGTGAACCTCCCTGCGCACCGACACCCGGCACCAATAAAAAATGATCCGGCGCATGCTCTCTAATTTTAATAAATCCCTCACCTCGCGTCGCTCCAACTACATACATTAAATTATCAGGTGTGCCCCAGGTATTGACTTTATCGATTACCTGTTCAAATAACTGCAGTCCTGCTTTATTTTCAAAATTTTGAAAATCCAAACTACCCTCATTTGAAGTCAAGGCAAGTACGATTGCCCATTTATCTTTGAATTCCAAAAATGGTGTTACCGAATCCTTCCCCATGTAAGGCGCAATGGTGATACTGTCAAATCCAAGACCAGAAGTCTTTTCATCAAAAAAAGCCATGGCATAACGTCCCGAGGTATTACCGATATCGCCTCTTTTGGCATCTGCAATACTGAAACAATCCTTTGGCAGCGCAGCCCAGGTCTTTTGGAGTGATTGCCAACCCTTTATTCCATAACATTCGTAAAACGCAATATTGGGCTTATAGGCCACACATAGATCAGCTGTCGCATCAATAATCGCCTTATTAAAACTATAGATAGGATCCTCATCATCTAGAAGATGCTCTGGGATTTTAGTTAAGTCTGTGTCCAGTCCGACACATAAAAATGAGCGTTTCGCTTTTATTTGATGAATAAGTTCTGCTCTTGTCATGCTTATTTAAAGATCTTGAATTATTTATTGATTAAACCTTGAATGAATTTGTCTACGTCCGGGCTTGAATAATCTGCCATACCTTCATGTCGAGTAGCTACCCGCCCCTCTTTATCCAGTATAACAGTTGATGGAATTGATTCCGAAAGCCACTCTTTTGGAATATCGCTATTTGGAAAACTAATTGGTAAGGTCAGTTTCTGTCCTTTTACAAACGCCTCAGCTTTCGCTTTATCACCCTCGATCTCCACAATCAAAAAAACAATATTGGAGTTATCCTTATAGTTATCATAGAGCACATTGATCGAAGGCATTTCTGCACGGCAGGGAGGACACCAGGTTGCCCAAAAATTAATAAAAACAACTTTACCCCTCAAATCCCCCACTTTAACTGTTTCACCCTGCGAATTGACAAAGGACACATCACTGAAAACACTCTCCACAGCTCCTGTAACGGCTCCTTTAGGAGCTGCATTAACTTCCAATTTTGGTTTGAAAAAGCCTATTTTCATTAAAAGTTGCTGAAAATAACTTCGACTCGTGGGCCAGATCAACAAACCTATAAATAGTACAAATACAACATTTCCGATTATTTTCTTTGTCTTCGGACTCATATGTAAACCATTATTTCATGAGCACATAAGGCTCGTCCTGCCCTCAATAGGCGATATAAATTAACGATGAGCATTCCATAACTCCGAAATGCTAAAACAAGGTTAACCATCAGAAGAATTAAACGATTAAGAATCAAACTTATCCAACAACTTCAATAAAGTCGCAAAATCTTTTGGATATGGTGCATCAAAAACCATCTTATTCCCGTTCAACTCAAATTCAACATGCTTTGAATGCAAGGCGAAACGCTTCATAATAGGCTGTTCCTCTTCATCTTTAGACAAAGTATATCCCCTCTTCTTAATTTGAGACAAATACACTGGCTTACCGCGATACATGGCATCCCCCACAATAGCAGCGTGCTGTGTCGCCAAATGGATACGGATTTGGTGCATACGCCCCGTGATAGGCTTGCATTCCACTAAAGTATAATTCTTATAATATTTAATCGAATTAAAGATTGTCTCAGCAGGCTTTCCGTTTGCACGGTCAATAGATACATTTTTATTACCTTGATTCAAGATTGGTAAATCAACGAGCAGATCCTGAAAAGTATGCGTTCCGCCTATAATGGCGTGATAGATCTTATTCACTTTTCTTTTTTCAAACGCGATAGATATGGTGCGATACGTTTCCGGGTTTTTGGCAATTAATAAAATGCCCGAGGTCTCTTTGTCCAAACGGTGACATACCTGTGCATCAGGATGGTATTTCTTCGCCAAACGAAGAATATTGACCTCCCCACCCTCGCGTTCATCCAAGGATGCTACAAACGGCGGTTTATTGATAACAATCAAATTTTCATCCTCATGGATGATTAATTCTGAAAATTTGGGAAATTTAAATAGACGAGTCTCATTTTGTATCATTTTGCAAAAATACAAAACACAAGGCAGAATATTGGCCAATGTATGATAAAAAGCTTACTTTTGAACACACAATATAAGTTAAGATGTCTGTAAACAAAGAAATGAAACGAGTAAGCACAGCTATGCTACAAGCAATGAAAGAACGTAAAGAGAAGATTTCTATGCTTACAAGCTATGATTACTCCATGGCCAAAATGGTAGATCAAGCTGGTGTTGACGTTATTTTGATTGGAGATTCTGCGGCCAATGTATTTGCTGGCTACGAAACCACCCTGCCTATCACCCTCGACAATATGATTTACCATGCAGCGGCTGTTGCCAGAGGTACCGAACGTGCCATGGTACTCGCAGATTTGCCTTTTGGATCCTATCAGGGTTCGGCCAATGAGGCTTACAATGCGGCTGTACGTATGATGAAAGAATCTGGGGCGCACGCATTGAAACTGGAAGGTGGTTTGGAAATCATCGAAAATATCAAAAAAATCATCGCCGGAGGGATCCCTGTATGCGGACATCTCGGTTTAACCCCCCAGTCAATCAATAAATTTGGCAATTTTGGGGTGCGGGCAAAAGAAGAACAGGAAGCTGCTAAATTAATAGAAGATGCACTTGCACTGCAGGAGGCAGGCTGTTTTGCCATTGTTTTAGAAAAGATACCTGCAAGACTAGCCAAGACCGTGACCGAAAAACTGACAATTCCAACCGTGGGCATTGGTGCGGGGCCGGATTGCGATGGACAAGTACTCGTAGTCAATGACATGCTTGGCATGAATGCGGATTTTAAACCAAAATTTATGCGTCATTTTGCCAATTTACACGAGCAGATCACCAATGCAGTAGCCAACTACGTTGCTGAAGTGAAAGCCGTACAATACCCCAACGAAGACGAACAATATTAATCGGAAAATATGCGGTTTTTAGTCATTGGACTTATTATTCTTATTGCTTATCTGATGATACGCAAAAAATTCAATCTATTTGGGCTTTCTGAGGATATGTCCAGAAATTTAAAAACAGGTTTTCAGTTGATTGAAGCTTCGACTCCGGTCATCCAGGCAAATCTAAAGAAGAGCATCTCCAATGCCATTATGGGTATTATCCTCATTCTGATTACCGTCTTGCTCTTCATGAAGATAAAAATTGTACTGTTTCTGCTTCCGATTGCCTTTTTCCTGTTGGGTTATCTTTTTCTGTTCAACAACCACTTTAGTAAGCTCAAAAGTCAGCAGATTTGGTACAACGCCAAAACCAACGAGGTCTTTATCGAACAGTTAAAAGGCGAAAATTATACTTTTAACATGTTTCAGGATATACAGGCTATTCAGAAGATCGAATCGATACAAACGACCAAGGGGTTACTTTATGGCTACTATCGTCTCAAACTAAAGAATAGAATACTGGAAATTCCTTATTTAGTTGCGGAAAATAAACCCGTCAACAACATCTTTTTCGATACCATTGCCCAAAATTTCAAAATAGATGTTCAAAAACGCATTTTCCCAATCATTTAAAAACGAGCGAGTTGCACATCAAAAAAGAAAGTAGTATATTTAGGTAATCAATATAATTTGTTAAAACCAAAATATTTTACACTATGGGAAAAGGTGATATCAAGACCAGAAGAGGAAAAATATCGAATGGTTCTTTTGGAAAAAGAAGACCACATTTATCAAAAGCTGCGATCAAGCCAAAAGTAAACAATGAGGCTCCAAAAGAAGTGGAACAAAAAGCAAAATCAAAAAAATAGTAAACTGGAAGCTAGAAACTTATTTCTAGCTTTTTTATTACCCATCGTTCTCGCTATACTTATCTTGTCGTCCATTAATCAGGTTTTTGTCGTATTGTAAAATCCTTTTGACAACCGATATCCTCATAATAATAAACCTATATTTACCCGTTAAATGTAAAAAGTACATAAGAGAATATACCGTATGAATAAAAAATCCATCATTTACCTTCTTTTAGCCTGTGCTGTGTTTGGAGGTGGATACTTTCTGATAACTGCCAAAAAAGACAAAAAGGACGCGGATAAGCCTAATGGAAAAAAGGACATGCCAGTTCCGGCACAGGCGATCATTGCCAAATCTTCTGTCGCCGATCGATCCATTAATCTCTCGGGAAGTCTTGACGCAGAAGAGCAGGTTGAAATCAGAAGTGAGGTAAGTGGTCGAATTACAAAGATCTTCTTCGCAGAAGGTCAACGCATCAAGCAGGGCGAACCCTTGATAAAAATAGACGATATTGAACTTCAGGCACAATTAAAACAGGCCCAAACGACCAATCAGCTGAATGCGGAAAACGAACGCCGGGCCAAACTCTTGCTGCAAAAAGGAGCAATCAGTCAAGAGGAGTTTGATATTGCCAGTGCAGCCTTAAAAACCTCCTTAGCACAGATCCAGCTTATTCGGGCGCAAATATCCAAAACAACTATACGCGCCCCGTTTAGTGGTATGATCGGACTCCGGAATATTTCTGTCGGCGCAATTGTCTCTTCCAATACCCTGATTACAAACTTAGTGAAAGACAATCTTGTCAAGATTACTTTTGCAGTGCCGGAAAAATACAGCAATATCGTTAAGATAAATATGCCGATCGAGTTCAGCGTTGCCAATGATCCAACTATCATCAAAGCAAATATTTACGCCATTGAACCGCAAGTATCACTTAATACAAGAACACTCACCGTACGTGCCAGGGCAAATAATGAACAAGGTAAATTAAAAGTAGGTTCCTTTGTCAATGTTATCGTCCCCATCGAAGTTGAAAACGATGCCATCTCCATACCCACCGAAGCTATAGTGCCCATACAGGATGGAAAAAAAGTCTTTGTAATGCAACATGGCCTTGCCAAGGAAGTCAAAGTTGAAACAGGTGCTCGTACCGACAAAGACATTGTCATTCTATCTGGCATTAGTGCTGGCGACACGATTTTAACCACTGGAGTCCTGTCTTTAAAAGATGGAGCAAAAGTTAAGGTATCATTAGCTAACTAGTTGTACATGAATTTATCAGCAGTTTTCATTAAACGCCCCGTCTTAACTATTGTAGTCAATATTACCATCATATTATTTGGCTACATTGGATTTAGCTTTCTGGGTGTACGCGAATATCCCTCCATTGACCCAGCAATTGTTTCTGTGCGGACAAATTACGCCGGAGCAAATCCAGACATCATCGAATCTCAGATTACGGAGCCTTTGGAAAAGGCCATAAACTCAATCGACGGAATCCGGAATATCTCTTCCTCGAGCAATCAGGGATCCAGCAACATTACCATTGAATTCGATTTACAGAAAAACCTCGAAGAAGCTGCGAATGATGTCCGCGATAAAGTATCACAAGCGGTAAGGAGTCTTCCTCAGGATATTGACGCTCCACCTGTTGTATCGAAAGCGGATGCCGATTCCGATCCAATTATCACTTTGACACTTCAAAGTGAGACACGTGATAAGCTCTCCCTGAGCGACTACGCCGAAAATGTTATTTCAGAAAGGCTGCAAACCATTCCCGGTGTCAGCAGCACACAGATCTATGGTCAAAAACGGTATGCCATGCGTTTATGGCTCAATCCCGACCGTATGGCTGCTTATGGCATCACGGCTTCGGATATCCGTACCGCATTAAATAACCAGAACGTTGAACTCCCTTCCGGAAAAATTGTCGGCAACACGACCGAACTTACCGTGAAAACGGTGGGAAACCTTTCTACGCCCGAACAATTCAACGATATTATCCTTAAGGCCGATAGCAGCCGCATTGTCAAGTTTATCGACATTGGCCGGGCGGAAATAGATGCTGAAAATCTAGAGACGAAAATGGTCAGCAACGGCAAGCAATTGGTTGGTATCGCTATCATTCCACAACCCGGGACTAACTACCTCGATATTGCCAACAATTTCTATAAAATGCTCGATCAGATCAAAGAAGATCTACCGCAGGATATCGTTCTCAACATTGCCTCTGATAATACGACATTCATTAAAAAATCCGTTGAAGAAGTTGCAGAAACATTGTTGATTTCAATCATCTTAGTTACCTTGATTATTTATTTTTTCTTCCGTGACTGGGGTATAGCACTAAGACCTTTATTGGATATTCCGGTATCTTTGATTGCGACATTTTTCATCATGTATATTTTTGGCTTTTCCATCAATGTACTTACGCTGCTTGCAATCGTTCTCGCGACTGGACTTGTTGTCGATGATGGTATTGTGGTAACCGAAAATATCTTCAAGAAAGTTGAGGAAGGGATGTCTCCTATCGAAGCGGCTTTAAAAGGATCAAAGGAAATATTCTTCGCTGTTATTTCTATCTCCATTACGCTTGCGGCGGTTTTTTTACCCGTGATATTTTTGCAGGGATTTGTGGGACGGCTATTCCGCGAGTTTGGCGTTGTCATTGCTTCCGCCGTTTTGGTCTCCGCATTTGTTTCCTTAACCCTCACTCCTATGCTCAATGCATATTTAATAAAAAGCGGGGGGCATAAAAAGACTAAATTTTACAATTGGACAGAACCTATGTTCGTCAAAATGAATAAAGGTTACGCCAATGCACTGGAAAAATTCATGAAATTCAAATGGATAAGCTTTCCGGTGCTGATTATCTGCTTTGTGATTATCGGAATCCTTTTTTCTTCCATTAAAAAGGAGACTGCACCCTATGATGATAGGAGCAACATTTCTGTCAATGTTACAGGGCCAGAAGGTGCCACCTATGAATATATGGACCGCTACATGCAGGAACTGGACAAACTAGTCTACGACTCCATTCCCGAAAATAAAATTAGTCTAAACATTACTTCTCCGGGTTTCGGTGCAAGTTCAGTCAACTCCGGAAGGATACGGATGACACTGGTTGATCCGAGTGAACGCAAAAAATCGCAGGACGATATTGCCAAGGAGCTTAGCAAATGGACGAAACAATACGACGCTGTCCGGGTAAATGTTTCACAATCCCCGACAATATCCATGAACCGCAGAGGCGGATTACCCGTCCAATACATTATCCAGGCACAGAATTTTGAAAAGCTTCAGGAAAAGATCCCCGAATTTATGAATGAGGTCAACAGCGATCCGACATTCTCTACCACGGATATCAACCTGAAGTTCAATAAGCCCGAATTGCATGTGGAAATTGACCGTCTAAAAGCGCTGAGCCTGGGGGTTTCCGTGCTTGATGTATCCCAATCCTTGCAACTATTGCTAAGCGGTCAGCGTTTTGCCTATTTTATGCGTGACGGGAAGCAATATCAGGTCATCGGCCAAGTTGAAAACGACCGCAGAGCTACACCAACTGATCTTTCTTCAATTTACGTACGCAATAACCTCGGGCAGCTTATTCAATTAGACAACGTTGTCAGTGTCAAGGAAGAAAGCAGTCCGCCCCAGCTATATCACAACAATCGTTACATGTCGGCTACAGTATCTGCCGGTTTGGCACCGGGCATGAGTATGAGCGACGGGATTGCCGCCATGGACAGAATCAAAGAAAAAGTGCTTGATCAGAGCTTTACAACCGACCTGAGCGGTGAATCTCGTGACTTCGTAGAAAGTAGTTCCAATACCTTATTTGCCTTTGGTCTTGCGCTGTTGCTGATCTACCTGATCTTGGCAGCCCAATTTGAGAGTTTTCTCGATCCATTTATCATTATCCTTACGGTACCGATGGCTGTTGCAGGTGCCTTAATAAGTCTATGGTTATTCGATCAAACCTGGAATATATTCAGTCAAATTGGAACAATCATGCTCATTGGCCTGGTAACCAAAAATGGTATCTTGATTGTCGAATTTGCCAATCAGATGCGAGAAGAAGGCATGGAAAAATTTGAAGCGATCATGCACTCCGCCGAATCACGCCTTAGACCAATCTTAATGACCAGTTTGGCAATTGCATTAGGCGCATTACCGATCGCTATGTCACTGGGCGCAGCATCCACCAGTAGAATCGGGATGGGGGTTGTTATCGTAGGAGGTACAATATTCTCCCTTATCTTGACTCTTTTCATTATCCCAGCGATTTATTACATGTGGTCGAGACAGAAAAAGCATAGACCTGAATTTGACAATATTAAAAGCTACGAATAATTAAGACATGAAGAGAAATTTCATCCTACTAGTATTGCTTTACTCCATCATGTTTCAAGCTCGTGCGCAAGAAGTACTGACTTTGGAAGATGCACTGAAAACGACATTGAGCAATAACTTCAATATTCTCCTGGCTAAAAATGATAATAATATAGACAGCGAGAATACCAGCTTGGGAAGTGCCGGCATGCTCCCTGCCGTAACCGGCACATTCAATAGAAGCAATTCAATCCAAAACTCACGTCAGGTCAGAGCCGATGGACAGGTACAGCAGATTTCCAATGCAAAAAATGACAACATGTCTTATGGAGTCAATTTAAACTGGACGATATTTGACGGACTAGGAATGTTTGCCCGCCGTGACCGATTCAAGGAAATACAGCGTCAGGGAGAAGCGGAGATTAAATATGAAGTTATTACCCAGCTCAGTGAAGTCATGGCGACCTATTACAATCTGGTGCAGCAAAAACGCCTGATTAATGCACTTGATACAACAATTACCCTATCAAGATACCGTGTTACCTTAGCTGAAAACCGACTGGAGATCGGAAAGGGCTCCAAGCTTGATCTTCTCAATGCAAAGGTCGATCTGAATACCGATCAAACCAACCTGCTTAGACAGCAGGAAAGCTTCAAAAATACCAAGACATACCTCAATCAACTAATGACGCGGGACTTAAGCCTGGATTTTCAAATTGAAGACGAAATGAAACTTGATACGGATCTTAAATTGGGGAATCTGATCGAAATTGCCGACCAACAAAATCCACAAATTCAGCTTGCCATCATCAACAATCGTGTAGCCGAACTCAACTTAAAAGCAGTTAAGGCCGAACGTTACCCCAAAATTGGTTTAAATAGTGGCTACAACTGGAATGAATCGCATTCTTCACTTGGCTTCTCCACAGAAAATAAAAACAGAGGTCTTACTTATGGCGTATCGGCCTCCCTGAATATTTTTAATGGATTTTTGCAAAATAGAAATGAGCGTATTGCCAAATTCCAGATGAAGGGTACAGAGCTACAGATACAGCAACAAAAACAAGATATCCAAGCCCAGGTCAGAACATTATTCCAAACCTACATCACCAATATCGAATTGGCCAATGTAGAACGAAAAAATGAGGAGCTGGCAAAAGAAAATCTAAACATCACCATGGATAAATTCCGTATTGGTACCATCACCACATTGGAGGTAAGGACGGCACAGTTAAACTATATCAATGTAATGACTCGCAGTTATACAGCCCAATACGATGCTAAGGTAGCTGAAATACGTTTAAAAGAGCTAACAGGTGAGACTTATTAGAAATTCTTCAGAGACACTTAAAGACCTCTTTTCCCCTTTTCAGACTGGGAGACGAATATAAATCGAAAGGCTCCTGGAATCAGGAGCCTTTCGATCTTATGTTTAATAGTCAATTGCTATAATAGATTTCAGCGGTATCAAAACTCCGCTTTTGATCTGAATATATCTATCGGTTAACGACCATACGGTGGTTTCGATACGCTTTGGTCCGGAATCTGTTTGAAAGGCAATTTCAGTCTTGGATTTAAATTCATTTCCCAACCGAAGTGCCCCTTTCAATTTATCCATAAAAGTCGCTGTCTTATCTTCACTCGCCGGGATAAATTTAAATTGAGGAATTTCCTCTTTAGCTATTAGTTCTCCAACCATAATACTAGCATTTAATGTGTACATATATTGTTTTGCGCTACTCTATTTATAACGCTACAAAGCCAATCTTATTTTATCTCTTTCTGCCATTGGCTTATTTAAATCTACCTATTCCCGTGATAATAATCAATTAAATAATTGAAAACTATCATTTATTTTACAATAAAAAAACGATTGCACTTTAGGTACATTGCACCACTTTGAGACCTGTCGGCAAGCTCTGCAAGTATTTATAAGGAGATATCTAAATATAGTGTCATTTCATTTTGAATTTACAGCCCAAATCATTCATATTATCTATTTTTAACAAAAATTCACGATACATGGAAAAATCTGTTTTTGAAAAAGAGTGGGAAATTTATTTTACCCAATGCTATTCCAACGGTCGCATCCGTTTCTCCGATTTGTCCAATATCCTGCAACTCACCGCTGGAGAACATGCCAATGCCGCCGGATTCGGTTTTAAAGAGATGGCCAAGCACAACCAAACCTGGGTACTTAGCCGTATGCGGATTGAGATTACGAGATTGCCCAAATGGATAGATGTTGTCAAGGTGAAAACTTGGGTTCAGGAGTTAGAGGGCGCACGCTCCACCCGGAATTTCGAAATTACGGTCAATGGACAGCTTTATGTAGCGGCAACCAGTTATTGGGCGGTGATCAATACCGTGAAAAGGAGTTCCGAAAATCTTGCAATTCCGACTGACGATTTTACGACTTATCCTGATCGTCCGGCAACACAGCGGCCATTTTCAAAACTGGACATCGCCCAAGCGGTCAAAAATATCGATGAATATATCGTTAAGCTTTCCGATCTGGATATTGTCAATCACGCCAACAATGTAAAATACCTAGACTGGTGCATGGACAGGCTACCCATTGAGCTTGTGCTGACCAATCAGATCAAATCTCTTGAAATGAACTACCTGCGTGAACTGCGTCATAACGATACCGTAGAAATCAATGGTGATTCTACAGACCAAGGTTACTTTATGACCGTTACTAAACAGCAACGCATCCATTTTGCGCTAGCAATTGAAACAAAATAAGAAAGGAGGCTTAAGCCTCCTTTCTTATTTTACACCTTGCATTCTTTACTATGCAAAAGCTTTGTCTCCTTTTTTGTAAGGAAGGTTACCATCAAATCGTCCCGGGATTTTCACAAAACGTAAAGCTTTGGTACAACCCAATTCTGAATTAAAGAAACCAGTCAATGTCAATTGTTTGAACATCGTGAACCAGTGTGGTGGATCATTTTCAACATAATTGTACAGTTGATTTTGTTTTTCTCTATTTTTCTCTAGAATATCTTTTTGATCTTCGGCCTGTTTTTTATTAAACTCATTGGCTTCTTTATCCAAAGCCGCCGCTACAGCTGTTCTATCTTCAGCAGAAAGTTCTAAGAAAGGTTTTCCTTTCACTTCTTTTGCCTTATCATCTAAACTTGCTAGACCGGATAAAAATGCTTTTTGTTGTTTCTCTGTATAACAATCGCGAACCATGACAGGAATAAAACTGCCTACCCCTGCTTCTTTTGCTCCCGGAGTCGCGGTAGCCGGTAAGATTGCCTCGGCCAAGTCACCTAATAAATCAGTTGTCTTCGCTTCAAATAATGCCTGTACATCTTTTGTTGCCGAACGAGTACAACCCTCCAAAAATAAATTAGCGCCGATAACGGTACCTCCTAAAATTAAGGCAACTCGTTGTAATGCTTCTCTTCTATTCATACTACTAAATATCTTAATTTTAGAAATTATATTTCATTTCCCAACCTTGTCTGTAATTACGTTTAACATATTGATTGACGTTATCAAAGTTTGTGACACGCATGTTATCGTTATCCCACAACAACTTCAGGTTACGTCCAGGGTATTTACCATCAATACGTAAATCAGCACCTCTGATCGCCAGATTAGCCATTAATAAGGCTTCTGTCAACGGACCTGCGATTTCAAATGGCGAGCTCACTTCTTTCTTGCCATATCCGGCCTGACAAGCTTCTACCCATTGTGCATAGTGGCCACCCTCTTGTCCTGGTACACGGGCATATTTCTGCGCGACTTGTTCTTTTCTGGAAGTCGGCAATAAACGCGCATTCTGACCGTAAGTATCAGCAAGAATTTTACCTTTTGTACCAACGAGTAAGATACCATTACCACCGTCACCAAAAATTTCGTTTGGACCTAATTCATCAGGACGTGCAGGCTGAATACCACCATCCATCCAATGCAAAGTAACAGGACCATTTGTACGCGGAGTTTTAGGGAATGTCAAGGTCGCATGGCTTGACGGAGGACAGCTTTCAGGGAAATATCCACGTTTGAATTCATCCACATACACCGATCCGACCGTTGCCTGTACATCTTGTACATAAGTCAATCCTAAGGTACTGAAAGGAACTTCCAATAAGTGGCAGCCCATATCGCCCAATGCACCGGTACCGTAATCCCACCAGCCACGCCAGTTGAAAGGCACCAATTTATCGACATATTCTTTATACGGTGCAGTACCTAACCAAAGATCCCAATCCAATTCTTTTGGGATTTCGGCTTTACCTGTAGGCCATGCAATACCTGAAGGCCATACCGGACGATCTGTCCAGCAATATACAGTATGTACATCACCGATCAAACCTGCTTCGTACCACTCACGGACAAAACGTGGTCCATCATTCGATGCACCTTGATTTCCCATTTGGGTCACCACTTTATATTTCTTAGCTGCATGCGTCAAGGCTCTCGCCTCCCAAACATCGTGTGTCAACGGTTTTTGAACATACACGTGTTTGCCTAATTGCATAGCGGCAAGTGCCTGAATCGCATGTTGATGATCTGGAGTAGATACAGAAACGGCTTCGATACGTTTGTGCTCCTTGTCCAACATTTCACGGTAGTCTTTATAATATTTTGCTTTTGGGTAACGTTTCAACGCACCAGCTGCGCGGCGGTCGTCCACATCACACAAGAAAGCTAAATCTGCTTTGCCTGAATCGTGAAATGCATTGATATCGCTAAAACCCTTACCCCCTACACCAATACCTGCTACTTGTAATTTGTCACTTGGAGCTGTAAAGCCATTTCCGCCCAATACATGGCGAGGGACGATCATAAAAGCCGCGGCAGCTGTTGCTGCGCTCTTTATAAAACCTCTTCTGCTCGTCTTATTTGAGTTATTTTCCATTGTTATCAATCTTTAGCTATTAGATGTTACCTTTTTTCAATTCGCTCACTGCGAAGTCAACAGCACGAGCAGTAAGTGCCATATACGTCAATGAAGGGTTGACACAACCTGCAGAAGTCATACATGCACCGTCCGTTACGAAAACATTCAATGCATCCCAAACCTGGTTGTTTCCATTCAATACCGAAGTCTTCGGATCACGACCCATACGCGCAGTTCCCATCTCGTGGATACCTTGGCCCAAACCATAAACATTATCGTAGGTATAAGTATCTTTTACGCCAATGCTCTCCAGCATTTCCTTCATTTCATTTTGCATGTCACCACGCATTTTCAATTCATTATCTTTGATCTCCGCGTCAAATGATAATACAGGTAATCCCCATTTATCCTTTTTGCTTTTATCAAGTGTAATTTTATTTTCGTGGTAAGGTAATGTCTCTCCAAAAGCTGTAAAACCTACTGTCCAGTCACCTGGTTCACAAATAGCATCTTTCCAAGCCCCACCGACTTCCATCTCTGCAACAGCACCTGACCAGCGTCCACGGCCCGCAGCACCTTGGTAACCAAATCCACGCACATAATCACGTTTTTTGGTATCGCCTTCTACGTTTACAAAACGAGGAACATATAAACCTGTAGGTCTACGTCCAAATACATAGCTATCTAAATAACCGTCAATTTTACCGCCGGCACCGCAACGGAAATGGTGATCCATCAAATTATGACCAAGCTCACCGCTGCTGCTACCAAGACCGCCTTCCCAAACATCCGTAGCTGAATTCATCAATACCCAAGTCGAGTTCAATGCCGATGCACAGACAAAAATGACTTTCGCGAAGAACTCATAAGTTTGGTTTGTTTCAGCATCAACAATTTCGACACCTTTTGCCTTTTTCGTGTTTTTATCGTAGATAATCTTAGTAACGATTGAGAAAGGACGTAACGTCAGATTATTGGTTTTTTTAGCTGCTGGTAAAGTCGCAGATTGTGTACTGAAATAAGCACCAAAATTACAACCCAACCAACATTGGTTTTGATATTGACAATTTACACGGTCATGATGTGGAACAGTAATGTTGGCTGTTCTACCCATGATGAAATGACGTTGGCCACCGTATTGTTTTTTCAAACGCTCAGCCAGATCTTTTTCAACTATGTTCATGGCCATTGCCGGCATGTAATCTCCGTCTGGTAAAGATGGTACACCATCTCTATTTCCAGAGATACCCGCAAATTTTTCGGCATAACTATACCAAGGGGCAATTTCTTTATAACGAATTGGCCAATCTACACCATGACCATCTTTTAAGTTAGCTTCGAAATCCAGATCGCCCAGACGATAAGATTGTCTTCCCCACATTAAAGAACGCCCCCCAACATGATACCCACGGTACCAGTCGAAACGTTTTACTTCGGTATATGGACTCTCTTTTTCATTTACCCAAAAATCCAAGTTCTTCTCATTTAGTGGATAATCTCTACGCAGGACCGGATACTCTTCGATCATTTGTTGCGTACGACCGCCCGCATGAGGCCATTCCCATGGATTTTTATTTGGCGCAGTATAATCCTTGATGTGTTCGATATTGCGACCACGCTCTAGCATAATTGTTTTCAGCCCTTTCTCTGTCAATTCTTTCGCAGCCCATCCGCCACTTATCCCCGAACCGATTACAATTGCGTCATAAGTATTTGTTGCCATCTCTCTTCTAATTATTTGTTTTTAAATAGTTATTTTTCTGTTTAGTGTGCAGCATTTGTGCTATCAATCTTTTCGTCCTTAAATAGAGCTAAAAAGATAAAAAACACAACAGCTGCGATAACTGCAGGGACAACCCAGGTATGATTCCAGAATGCCGCCATATCAGTTGCTTTCAATTCTTTGTACTTATCTCCAACATAACTTGCTACCCAGAAACCGATCAACTGTCCAACACCATAAGTTGCCAAAGTGATCAAGCCCTGTGCTGCTGATTTGTATTTAACACCTGCTTTGCTATCCGTATAAATCTGTCCTGACACAAAGAAAAAGTCATAACAGATACCGTGCAATGCAATACCGATCAACAACATAAACGATAATTCACCTGCATTGCCATAAGCAAATAGAAGGTAACGGATTACCCAAGCCAACATACCGACCAAAATGGTTTTCTTAAAGCCAAATTTTGTAAAGAAAATTGGCAAGGCCAATAAGAACAATACCTCAGATGCCTGACCAATTGTCATCTTACCTGTTGGATTTTCTAATCCAATTTCGGTAAGGAACAAGTTTGCATTTGAATAATAAAATGCCAATGGAATACAAATCAATACCGAAGAAACGAAAAAGATCAAAAAGTTTTTGTCTTTCAACAATTTAATCGCATCCAGACCAATAATTGATGCGAAAGACGGTTTTTCGTTTTCATCCAGTTTAACCGGTGGCGTTTTAGGCAATGCGAACGAAAATACCCCTAGTACCAATGAAGCTACACCCGACATTAAGAAGGTATTTTTCAAAGCACCTTCAGATGCAGCAGCATCCCATCTAAAGATATAACTAATTGCTAAACCTGCTACAATCCAACCAATTGTCCCCCATATACGTATACCTGAAAATTGTTTTTCTGGATTGGTCAATTGTCTAAAAGAAACTGAACTTGCCAAGGCCAATGTTGGCATATAAAGTACCATATAAGCCAATACATACGGATAAAAAGTAGACATATCGGCTGCACCATACATCTGATACATTAACACAGCACCGACCAAGTGCAAAACACCCAAAATACGCTCCGCATTAAAATAACGGTCGGCAATCATTCCGACAATAAAGGGAGCGATAATAGCACCCAAAGATTGTGTTGAAAACACATTGGCCATTTCAAAATCTGTTGCATGTAGATTTTTGCTCAAGAAGGTTCCTAATGTGACAAACCATCCCCCCCAAATAAAAAATTCGAGGAACATCATAAAGGATAGTTTAAATTTTATTGTTGATGAAATCATAAAAAAAATGGTGTTTTACAATACTACTAATTGGTTTTACCAGCTCAATTTAAGAAATTAAATCTAATTGTCAATAGTACACTATTAAAATATTACAAAAAGCTATCGACCTCGCGATATGCCGCCACCAAGCGGTCCTCACCCTCTTTGCCAGGCTTTGAATTGCCATGTTCCATTCCCATGATTCCCTTATATCCTTTACTATGAATATGTTTGAAAACATTTTTATAATTGATCTCACCGGTCGTAGGTTCTTTCCTTCCTGGATTATCGCCAATTTGGATGTAGGCAATTTCATCCCAGCAGCGGTTCATATTTGCGATTAAATCACCTTCGGTACGTTGCATGTGATAGATATCATATAAGATTTTACAGGATGGACTATTGACAGCCTTACATAAGGCATAAGTCTCATGCGTTTGCTGCAAAAACAGATCCGGTGTATCACTTAAAGTTTCCAAGACCATCACCAGGCCATGCGGTTCGAAAATTTCCGCCCCCTTACGCATCGCCGTAAGTATATTGCTAAACTGATTACCCCAAGGCAGTTTTCTCTCATAAAAGCCAGGTACTACCGTAAGCCATTTTGCATTACAACGCTTGGCAGCTTCGACAGACTTTTTGCATGTTTCCACAAACTTGTCTAAATACTCCTGTTTACCCGTCGCTAAAGAAGGCATCCAGTTTTGTCCGCCATCCACAACAAATACACCCATGGTCATGCCTAACTTAGCCAATAAATCCCCTATCTTCTTCTGCTCGTCCAATGTTCTGCCCAAATAACCATTATCTTCTATTCCACGAAAGCCGAGATCATACATATAACGAATTTCATCCAGAAAATTATCACCTGTGTGATTTTTAAACATCCCCTGATGCGGAGCATAATTTAAGTTGAATGTTTTACCTTTATCCATCATATTTGCTGCATTTTGTGTTGTCGACGCAAAAGTCTGCCCAGCTAGTCCTGCCCCGGCGGCCAAAAGACTACCCTTAATAAAATCCGATCTCTTCATTTTATTTTATAATTGATTAATTTTTAAATAATTTACCAAATCCATCCGAATAAATTGTTTGAATGGACTGATTTTTATTTTTAAAAATGACAAAAACCTCTACATCTTTCAATTTTCTGGCCTTTGTCAAAATTTGCTCAGGTCCCATGCCCATAAAAAAGTTATCCAGCGCATCCGCCTCCATTGCGGTCTTGGCATAGACGGTTACACTCAATATGTCGGTCATGTATGGAAACCCTGAAACGGGGTCAATATGATGCCCCAATTTTTTACCTTTATAGCGAACAAACTTCTCAAAACTGCCCGCTGTTGTGAGCGCTCCCTCGTTGAGCTGTGCAACAGCAGTCATCAGTTCCTCCCCCTTATCGTCATCAGGCTGAACAATTCCTATCGAAAAACCCTTTCCTCCGGGAGGACTCCCCAAGGTCCGGATCTCCCCTCCGACCTCCACCATATAATTGGCAATTCCCTTTCCCTCGAGATAATCTGCCAAAACATCAACCGTATACCCTTGGGCAATACCATTGACATCAATTTTAACTCCCTTTTTCTTCTTTATCAACCGATCCCCCTTAACCTTAAGGTATTGCATACCCACCAGTTCTTTAGCTTTCAAAACGGTAGCCGAATCAGGATTGATCTGACTTTTATTTGCACCAAAGCCCCACAGATCAACAAGCGGGGCAATAGTAATATCGAACTGACCATTCGATAATTTATTATATTTAAAGGAAGCCGCTATCACTTTGGCCATGTGATTATCCATCACGATAGACATAACTGAATCGGTATTGAACAACGATATTTTCGAATCCTTGCGATAAATCGACATAGACAAGTCAATCGTCGTTAAAATACGATCAACTTCCGACCGCCTAACAAGACTGTCGGAAGCGAAGTAAGTGATATGGAATTGAGTTCCTTGCGCGGGTCCCTCAAGCCGGATTTTGTGCAGCTCCATTCCTGCTGTTTGTGCCGCTGAATGCAGGCAGCAAATCGTGATAAAAAATAGAAGACACAAATTCCACTTGAATCCCATCGGCCCAAAGCTTAAATATATAAGTTGGTGTTTTGACCAGGCATCGCTACCGGGTAAAAACCTTCTGCATCTGGAAGCAATTTTGGTTTGGCATCCCAAGCAAGCACATCTGGTCCCAATTTGATGGTAGATTTCAATGCCTCATCCCATTTGATTACCTTACCTGTATAACAAGCGATACGTCCGATAATACCCGTCAATGTACTGTAAGCACCATATTCAGCATTATCGAATTTATATTCACCCTTTGAAATTGCCGTAAAAAGTTCCTTATGCTCTTGTTGATAAGGGTTTGGATTGCCCTTGGCATCATGACGGTAGATTTCTTTTCCTTTCCAGTCGTACAACACCGCCTGTCCGCCAGCCGAAAGATAAGCCCGTCCTTTGGTCGCTTGGAACTGTTCATCGACACGGTTATGTATACCTTCGAAGTGTCTACATTGGCTATATACGACACTGTGGTCAGCATAGGTTAACTCCAATGCAAAATTATCATAGATCTCACCATACTCTTTACCTGTACGGTGTGCCCTGCTTCCGGTACCTTGAATAGATACGGGATAAGCACCTTTCACCCAGTTGGCAATATCGATATTATGAACGTGCTGCTCGACGATATGATCGCCACACAACCAGTTGAAATAATACCAATTACGCATTTGATACTCCATTTCGGTTTGTTCTGGTTTACGTGGACGTACCCACACTCCACCAGAGTTCCAATACACTTGTCCCGATGTAACATCACCGATTGCACCTTCGTGAATACGTTTGATGGCCTCACGGTAATTCGTTTGATAACGGCGTTGTAAACCAACAACAACGTTCAATTTCTTACGTTTGGCTTCCGCAGCCACACGTATAACCTGCTGTACACCAGGGATATCAACAGCTACAGGCTTCTCCATGAAAACATGTTTACCCTGACGGATTGCTTCCTCAAAATGAGTTGGTCTAAATCCTGGAGGAGTCGCTAAAATCACCACATCCGCCAATTGAATTGCATCTTTGTAAGCATCGAATCCAACAAATTTATGATTATCACTCACGTCGATCTTATCTTGCCACTTTTCTTTCAGCGTTTTATACGTACTTTCTAAATTATCTTTAAAAGCATCCGCGAGTGCCACCACTTTAATGTTCATCCCTGAACTAAGCGCATCAAATGTAGCTCCGGTTCCCCGTCCCCCGCAGCCCACTAGCGCAACTTTAATGACATCTGAGCCCGCAGCATAAGCACCCGATAACGGCAATGAGCTCAACATAGCGCCACCAGCTACTACGGCAGAAGTTTTAATAAAATCTCTTCTTTCTAGATTTTCCATAACAGTTTTATATTGATTATTTGATATTAAAAGTCTTTGATTGGCTGTTTGTCGTAATAAGCCATAATTTCTTCGTGACTAGGTGGATTTAGGGGGCGTACCAGTCTCATACCTACGAATGGTGCTTCTGGAAACCACCAGTTACTTTTGGGAATTTGCGGATCCAATTGTTTCCAGACAGGATCTGATGCGCCGCGGGCAGCCGAACGCAGGTCTTCTGCCGAGCTATCAAAAGCACCGCCGCGTACAACATGTGGATATAAGGTTGTTGGAACAGTGACAGGATTGGTCAATACCTTCCCTTTGCCTTCATTGTAACTATCGGATTTATATTGGTCATAAGTCCATTCGGCAACGTTTCCATAAATATCATAAAGCCCCCAAGGATTAGGTTTCTTTTGTCCTACAATATGCGTTTTTTGCTCACCATTATCTTTAAACCAAGCATATTCAGCTAACTGTGTCGCTTGATCACCAAAAAAATAAGTTGTCTTTGAGCCAGCTCTAGCCGCATATTCCCATTCAGCTTCTGTAGGTAAACGATAAAATACACCCGTCCGAACATAAAGCCATTTACAGAATTGGATAGCATTATAATGAGTCATCGCCAAGGCTGGATGCCCTTCTTTTCCAAAACCAAAAGTCATATCTAAATAAGGCTTAGTGGGTCGGGTAACAGCATCAATTTCTTTTGATACTTTTCCATCCTTACTCTTTGCAATTTCATAATCTTTATACAGAAATGGTTCAAACAGATCCCAGGTTACCTCGTACTGTCCCATCCAAAATGGATCTAATTTAACCTCATGTGCAGGTTTCTCATCCTCTTTTCCTCCATTTGTAGTTCCCATCTTAAAATTACCGCCGGGAATTGCCAGCATTTTAAACGTTAGATTAGTTCCTTCAATGGGTTGCTCATAGGGTTCGAACGTCTTCTGAGCCATAGCATGTGCGCCAGCAAATAACAAAACGGGAATAAAGATTCTTTTTAACATATTTAGGTTTGTAATTAAAGACTAAAATATAAAATAAGGTGTATACTTTACACTTTGACACTATAACTTTTTTATTACAGTTTAATTCTTAACAGAAAGTCCATTCGTCATAACGGTTTAGCAAAAATGACCTATTGCCATCAAAAGATCTCAACAAGTGAAAAAACTATCACAAAAATCTTCATGATTTCACGGGCACCTACAGTTATGGAAGCATAACCAAAGGACCTTTCTCACCAATAAAAAAGGTTTTCCATTTTCATGAAAAACCTTGATATCTTCGCTCGATTGATTGTGTTAAAGCAGAATCTTGCGGCTTACCGCTTTATCTATAGTAATATAGCCTGGATAGAACACAGATTGTCCAGCGATATTGATAGAAGGTTTAACTTTTAACGTAAATATTCCCTTTTTATTCTCATCGCTTGACATTAAAAAATCCTGCAAATCCGAATTCTTCAACAAATCATAGATATTGGTAGCAATACGCACATTTGCGACAGTAGATTGTCCGGGCTCTATTTGTAAAGATTGATTGACAATCCCTTCAACAAGTTGCTGTCCGCCGTAGAGAATGATATACTGAAATTTATTAATGGACGCTTTCTTCAGCGTCGGATTATCTATTTTAAGCCGAATAACTGCATCGAGCGGGATATCCTTTCGCAAGTAAGCTAATGCCAGACTGGGAGCTGCCCCCAAGTCAATCTGATTATTCCTGATCAGCCGTTGTAAAGAGGTTCCTGCCAGCCGGATACTATCCACAGATTCCACATCGAACTTACATTTTGCCAAATTCTCGATCTGCGCTTTTTGCCGATTCACACCACAACCGGAAATAAATAAACCCAGCACCACTAGAAATCCAAATAATTTTTTTTTGCTCATAGCTGCTATTTTCCTCCAAATTTATATAAAACTCCCAGTGTAAACAATGGGTAGCCTGCCTTTAAATAGGTATTGCTTTTAAAACCGAATACCATGCCGTTTGTATATTGCAGCTTCCATCCTTTTCCAAGCCCCATCCTTGTGTAAAATACAGGTTCTATAAGCATGTTATCTTCCTTATTGG
>NZ_DIIM01000009.1:135797-163021 GCF_002420705.1 Sphingobacterium sp. UBA5670 | reverse complement strand
GTTTAGGTTTAGTTTAGGTATAGTATAGGTAAGACCTAAACTAAATCTAACTTAAGGCTATGCTAACAATAAACAAAAACTACACTAAGGGATAAGAAGTCCAGAATTATTCCCCGTCTAGGGGGAAACCGGGGCGCAGCGAGGAGATTAAAAGCCAGCTGCGGGGAAGAGCCTGCGGAAACCTCCGGCCCCCTCCGCACCTGCTCCCTGCTAGGGCCCGCGCGGGTTCGGAACAGCTTCGGGACAGCTTCGGGACAGCCTGTGGACAGGTTCGGTCTGCCAGCGTGCTGCGTCCGTGTTCCTTCCGTGTTGCCTCCGACTATAACCCTGACTCACCCCGCTAGCATCAAGGACAAATGGCGTTCCGGTTGCGACCATGCCCCCCGGATGCCCCGACCAGGGGCCAACGCTGCCCCGAACCGCAGCCGAAAAACTCCGCAGCAACACTGTAAACACGTGAACAACTCGGGAAAACACGCTATAAAGACCTAAAAAGAATTTTTGGAGGGGGCAGCATCGGACTAGGAATGCCTTAATGTAACGATGCTGTGGAGCAGCTCTTGTTTCGCTCACCCCCGCAGGTTTAAGTCGATATACCCGCAGGTTTAAAGCGTCACATAAGTACTGTTTATTTATCCGTAATACACCATGAATCCAGGGTAAGTCCGAGCTGAGTCCGTGTTGAGTCCGTGTTTAGTATGGAATCAGGTAGCTTTCAAGATAGACGCACCCTGCTCGCAGGGCGAAGCTAAGCCCTAGTTAGGCCCTCGTTAGGCCCTTTCAAGATAGATTCAAGGCATATTCATCGCCTATTCATCGCAAAAAACGAAACGAAACCCAGCGGAGCCTCTTTCCCAGAACTATCGAAAAATAGCCAAAAAACACCAAATACTCGGACTCGCATAGGATAAATATGCGAAAAATCCCTGTTACACAACGAAAGTTTACATTATGAAAAAGCATTTTGCCTTGCGCATTACCAGCATCGGCCTTTGCATCGGCCTGAATCCGGATTGTAGTAAAGGAACAGTCTTTCGGGTTAATGCCCAACTAACATGCTGTTTAAAAAAAATAGTAACAGTAGAAGTGTGCGAAATCAGAAGATTAGAAAATAGAAATGGAACTGAAACCAGCTAAGGCTGATTCTCAAAAAAGGAATTACGATTTCTCCTCAGCTTTGAAGACCCAAAAGCGCTGAAGCGTATAGTTGAATCCCAGAGAAACGAGCAACTCAACAACAAGTTTTGAAAACAGAAAATTCAGATGATATATATCAACCAGAAAATGAATACCGGTAGACTTCAATGCAATGCTGCCGCATACAACAATCACAAATTTCCATAGCTGACTCCTCACAGACTTTTGGGTGCTGCCAAATGACCAATAACGATTGATCAAAAAATTAACAACAGCACCAAGGCTACCACTTATTGCATTAGAAAAAGGTGCACTGATATGAAGGAGCTTATAACAGGCTGAGTACACTCCAAAATCAAACAATCCGCCTAAAAAGGCGGAAAGTTGAGCTTTTAAAAAAGTAATAACTTTTGAAGACATCGCTAAATAGCCTCCTCCTGCTGTTTTTTCAATTTATCCTCTTTATCTTTTTCATCACCTAATTTAAGAAGTAGGCGCGTATCGTTTGTATTAATGATAAAAAGTGCAATGCAAATAACTAGCACACACCAATTAATAGACCCAGGCATCAAAACTTCCAATAGCATAACCAATGAAATAATCACCCGAATTTCAGTCGGTCCCAAAATTCCAGCATCTATTGTATATTTATCTGTAATTCGGTATCTAAGCTGAGAAATGATCATTGCCCAACCATATAAAGCTACCAAGGTGAATCCAAGATACTTGTAATCTCCCACAGTGTACAGAACATATCCTAATCCAATAAAAACCGTGCTGATCCAATCCATTACAATATCCAATGCAAAACCGTACCAACGACGGGATTTATTGCGATAAAATGCAATACGCCCATCCAATGAATCACCAAACCATTGGACAAAAAAACCGGGAATTCCTAAAAGTAAATAACGGATATCAACATATTCCGCCAATATAAAGCTGCCCAAGATCATTAATGAACCTAAAAAACCAATTGCCGTAAGCCCATCCGAAGTAATCCAATTTGGGATCCGGGGAACGAGATACGAAATAAGCTTTTGTTCAGGTTCACTTAAGATATTTGTTCTCTTTCTATCCTGAAAAAGTTTTTTATTTATTTTTAACTCACTCATTATTTGCGATTATAGCCATTTATTTTCTTTATACCAAGCCAATGCTTCCATTAAGCCCTTCTTCAAATCATATTTAGGCTGATATTGTATCTGACGTTGGGCCGCTGCGATATCACAGCCCCAGTTTTCAGCTGTAAGCTCATTCAACCGTTCGGGATATAGAACGGGAATTGCTTTAGAATTTTTATACAAACGTTCAAAAATAACGGCTATAGTCTTTACGACACCTAAAGGAATATGCATACGGATCATTTTCTTTTGGCTAAACTCTTTGAAAAACTTTGCCATTTCATAACGATCATAAACCTGTCCGTCGCTGAGGTTATACACCTGTTTTCCACCTCGGTCAAAACGGCAGGCATGAATAATTGCCTGCACCAAGTCGGCGACATAAATAAAGCTAAGTTTTTGGGGTGAGCGGCCAACATACGCATCCATACCTCCATTCATTGTTTTAAAAAGAATAAAAATATCCTTTTCCCGCGGGCCATATACTGCCGTAGGACGCAAAATTGTCAGCGGTTGATCTTTAAAATCACTCAATGCGAGCTCTGCTTTTCGCTTACTACGTCCATATGCTGTAACAGGACAATAAGGATTACTTTCATCGATCAGCTTAGCATCATAGCTCACAGGACCTATCGCTGCGAGGCTACTGACAAAAACAAATCTTTTGATTGGATTTTTCAAAGAAAAACAAGCAGAAGCCAAGTTTTTGGTGTAACCAACATTGACTTTTTCGAGATCTTCTTCATGTTTGGCACGAGTCATGGCCGCAGCATGAACAACATAGGTGTAATTTTCCGCTTCCAGCAATTCCCTAATGGATGCTTCATCGGAGAAATTTGGATAAACAAATTTATCCACAACGGAGCGAATTTCCGAGACATCACTTGACTTCCTCACCGCAGCATGAACTTCCATTCCTGCTTCTTTCGCTGCTCTTGTCAAATGATAGCCTACAAAACCACTCGCTCCGGTGATTAATATTTTTTCTATCATAATGATTTTTGATACAAACGATAACGTTTGTACAATTCTCCATTCATTTGTTCGATGGCATGGTTCATCATATAATTATGCTCCAACATCCATGAACATTCGGCGCCCTTAATATTCGAATCTTTTGATTCCTTAATAATTCGTCCATATAAACATGCTTCTATACCTAATTTCCGGTAATCTTCCAACACACCCAACATCAATACACGAAGCAAATTAATTTTTTTCTTCCCAAACAACAATTTAAAAATACCTGTAGGAAGTAAACGTCCACGCTTAACTTTGATAAGGATCTGGTTAATATCCGGTATGCCCAAACCAAAACCAACAAGCTCTCCATCTTTCTCTGCCACGATAGCAAAACGTGGGTCGAGAATCATTTTTAGATCCTTAGCTGTATAATTAAATTCGTCTTCCGTCATCGGAACAAATCCCGAATTTTTATCCCAGGCTCTATTGTAAATATCACGAACTTTCGCTGCTTCGTTTTTAAAATCCTTCACATTGAATTGACGCAATGTAATACCAGATCTTTTCAAACGCTCCTCTAACCTATCCAAAAGCAATACAGAGCGTTTATCTGCAGACTTTTCCATCACCAAATAGGCTCTGAGATCCACTTTATGCCCATAGCCCGCATTCGTAATCAGGTCGATGTAATAAGGCGAATTATAAGGCATCATGGCTACAGGGGGCTTATCAAAACCTTCAACCAATAAACCAACGGTATCATTGGTAGATAAATTGATCGGACCGACAATCGTATCCCCGCCTTTCGCTTTAACCCATTTTTCTGCTGTTTCAAACAACGCGTTTGCGACCTCTTGATCATCTATACAATCGAAAAATCCCCATTGCCCTTCATTCACATGATTAAAGGCATTATGGTTGTTGTTCCAGATGGCACAAATACGGCCAACAATCTTATCGTCACGATAAGCCAAAAAAGGTTGTGCTTGAGAATGTTTATAAAAGGGATGCTTATCAGGGGAAAGCAGATCGTTTTGCTCAAGAAATAAGGCAGGTACATAATTAGGATTTCCCTCATAGAGACTATGAGGGAAATCTATAAACAGCCGTCTTTGTTTCTTTGTTTCAACGGGTATAATCTGAATCATATACGATTAGATTTTATATTAATGTTTCAACTTCAGCTTGTTTGAATACTTTAACCATCTTCTCAATAGCTTCGTCGATTTGGTCATAAGTATGTGTCGCCATCAATGAGAAACGGATCAAAGACTCTTCAGCAGGAACTGCTGGAGAAACAACTGGATTAACAAATACACCATCATCTTGGAGCATTTTCGTTACCCAGAACGTTTTTTCATTACTACGAATAAAGATAGGTAAAATAGGGCTTTCCGTAGCACCTAAATCAAATCCATGATCTAATAATTGTGCTTTGGCATAATCTGTATTTTTCCACAATTTTTCAATATGCTCTGGTTCATTTTGAATAATTTCCAAAGCTTTCAATGTTGAAGCTACTGAAGCTGGGGTCATTGAAGCGCTGAACATCACAGAACGCGCATTGTGTTTTAAGAAATCAATTACATCAGCATCACCTGCCACAAATCCACCTAAAGACGCCAAAGATTTACTAAATGTACCCATGATCAAGTCTACATCATCATTAAGCCCAAAATGCGAAGCCGTACCAGCTCCTTTGTGCCCAATAACACCTAAACTATGTGCATCATCCACCATAACGGCAGCGTCAAACTCATTGGCAATCGAAGTAAGCTCAGGCAAATTAACAATATCACCCTCCATACTAAAGATACCGTCCGTACAGATTAACTTCGCACTATCTTCAGGTAGGCGAGATAATTTCGCACGTAAGTCCTCCATATTGTTGTGACCGTATTTGATTACTTTAGAAAAAGACAAACGGCTACCATCAATAATTGATGCGTGATCGCGTTCATCTAACAAAATATAATCATTACGTCCCATTAGACATGACAAAGGCCCTAGATTTGATTGGAATCCTGTACTAAAAAGAATAGCGGCTTCTTTACCTACATAAGCAGATAATTTTTCTTCCAGTTCCACGTGAATATCCAACGTACCGTTTAAGAAACGAGATCCAGCACATCCTGTACCATACTTTTCCAAAGCGTCTTGCGCTGCTTTTATAATACGTGTATCAGTTGTTAACCCTAAATAAGAGTTAGAACCAAACATCAATACACGTCTACCATCGATTTTTACTTCGGTATCTTGTTTTGATTGAATAGGTCTAAAATAGGCATATAAGCCCTTAGCTTTCAACTCCTCAACAATCTTAAATTGCGATATTTTTTCGCCTAACTTTCCTTTACTCATGCGATAAGAAGGTATTTCTAAAACTATTTCTAACTTTTAGATGTTATTGTAACAAACAAAATTATCGAATTGGACTTTTATATAAAAAACTCGGCCTCCGATTAAAAATCTGCTATATCCACAATGTAAGTTGAAATTCTACGTTGTATATATTCACAATAATTCCAAAAAACGTTGCAAACATACGAAAACATAATCTGACTTTCACTTAAATTTAGTCATATTTTTAACACATCGCCCAAAACAGTTAATTTTATTTTAATACTCCGCTAACATCTATCCACACAATTCTACTTTAAAATAAGACAATTTTAATAATTATATTTGCGAACTTTAAATTATCCTATAATTAGTTACATTTAGGTTCATTGCAATAGCAATGGTATAGACTTACTAATATACAACAATATATGGCTTTATCTTCAGATATCAATATAAAAAATAAAAAAGCTTCTTTTGAATATCACTTACTGGACAAGTACATTGCAGGAATTCGGTTATTGGGAACAGAAATAAAATCTATTCGCGAAGGAAAGGCGAATATTAATGACAGTTTCTGTACTTTTTTTGAGGACGGCCTATATATCCGTAACATGCATATTGCCGAATACTCCATGGGCTCTTTCTATAACCATGAGGCAAAACGCGACCGTCAACTGTTATTAACAAAAAGAGAATTAAAAAAATTAAAAGAGAAAGGCGAAGAACGCGGTTTTACCATCGTCCCGCTACGCATTTTTATCAGTGCCCGTGGTTTTGCGAAAGTTGAAATCGCCTTAGCTCAGGGTAAAAAAGATTTTGACAAACGAGAAAACATCAAAGAAAGAGATGTCAAACGTGAGCTTGATCGTGTGATGAAATTCTAGATTACCGCGCCAGGACAAATGCGCCTGGCGTCATTCCTACCCTATTTTTAAAAAGCCGAACAAAGTAGTTAACATCATTAAATCCCGCTCCATAACAAGATTCTTTTACACTACGGGTGAGCATAAGTATTTTTTTAGCTTTTTCAATACGCTGTTGGATCACATACTCCATTGGGCTGAGTCCTAGCTCACGGTTAAACATCCGCGTAAGGCTCGCTTTGCTCATGTGGGCAGTCCGCTCCAGCAAACCAATTGAAATTTTCTCTGTAATGTGTTTCTGAATAAATTGTTGCAAATGTAACAGAACCTTATTGGGTGACTTCCCTATTTTTAAGGCAATCAATGACTGTGATTGAAGTAGCCTTATCGTAAGCTCTTTAAAAGTCAAATCTGCCAGTACATCTTTAAGCGGATTTTCGCTAATAATGATCTGAAACAACTTGTTCACCAAATCGGCAAGCTCAGTCGAATTGTAAAGATGAAAAAGCTCTGGATCGATATTCCACTGACTACGCTGTTCTTTTGGGTAAAACTCGTTTAGATAGTCCAAAACTGCTGCTATCTTTTCTTTATGAATAGTTAAGGCCGTACATTGTGTAGGTCTTTCGAGGGTCGCCTCCGGGAAATCAATGTGCATACCTACCAACGCTGGCAAGACCATCATCTGACCCGGCAAGTAGTCGAAGGCCTTTATATTCTCCAGATGCATAATTTTTTTCCCTTGGATCATGTTAATCATAACCAGATCATCGAAACACAAAGGTACATGCTGTGAGACTCGATACGTCTCGTAGATATTAAGTTCTAAGCTATCTAACGTAAATGCGCGTCGGTTCTCAACCAATGTACTAAGCTCCCCTGCCTGCGAAAACGGCAATGTATGAATTAACGTCCTATCTCCCATAGTGCAACAATTTAATATAATTGGCAGTCAATCAAATATAATAAAAAAGCAGAAAAATTCCTCAAGGCCATTTGCGACAATCGTGCTATGCTTTGAATCAATACTGCTATAGGAATGAATAATTGCTGGCTAACTTTGATAAGAAGGGATTAAAAAATAATTAATAATAAACTATATGAGCGCAATTAAAAGACCCTCGTTCAAAGAACGATACGACAACTACATCGGCGGCAAATTTGTTGCACCAATTCAGGGAAAATATTTCGATAATATCTCGCCAGTAGACGGAAAAGTGTTTACCCAAGTTGCCCATTCAACAAAAGAAGATCTGGATTTCGCTGTCGATACCGCAGCCAAGGCTTTTGAAACTTGGGGAAAAACCTCCGCCACCGAACGAAGCATCATCCTGAATAAAATCGCAGACCGTATTGAAGCAAATTTAGAATATATTGCAGCAGTTGAGACCATAGACAATGGAAAAGCAGTCCGCGAAACCATAAATGCCGATATCCCATTAGCCATCGATCATTTCCGATATTTTGCTGGTGTAATCCGGGCTGAAGAGGGGTCCATTAGCGAATTGGACAGCAATACCGTTTCGCTAATTGTACACGAACCCATAGGCGTTGTCGCACAGATTATTCCGTGGAATTTTCCTATTCTCATGGCGGTATGGAAACTGGCACCGGCTCTTGCAGCAGGAAACACTGTCGTCCTAAAACCAGCCGAAAGTACACCTGCATCTATTCTTGTCCTGATGGAGATCATCGGCGATTTGATTCCTGCCGGCGTAGTCAATATTGTCAATGGTTTCGGCGCAGAGCTTGGTCGCTCCTTGGTTACCAATCCCAAAGTTTCTAAAGCAGCTTTCACAGGTTCAACAGCAACAGGACGTTTAGTGATGCAATATGCTACTGAAAATATCATTCCGGTAACGCTTGAATTGGGCGGGAAATCGCCGAATATCTTTTTCAGTTCCGTTATGGACGCCGATGATGCATTTTTGGATAAAGCAATTGAGGGTGCTGTATTATTCGCGCTCAATCAAGGAGAAATTTGTACATGTCCTTCCCGTTTACTGATCCAGGAGGACATCTACGAAAAATTCATCGCTAAGGTCATCGATCGGGTTAATCAGATCAAAGTTGGAGATCCATTAGATCCAGCAACGATGATGGGGGCTCAGGCATCTAAGATCCAAAAGGATAAAATCATGTCTTATATTAAGCTTGGTAAAGAAGAAGGAGCAGAAGTATTGACCGGAGGTGATGAAAATAATGTTGGCGAAGGCTTTGAAGAGGGCTACTACATCAAACCTACCCTTTTCAAAGGCAACAACAGCATGCGGATTTTTCAGGAAGAGATCTTCGGGCCGGTATTGGCTGTTACCACATTCAAAGATGAACAGGAAGCAATCGCCATCGCCAACGACACCATGTATGGTCTAGGCGCAGGTGTATGGACCCGAGATGCACATCAGCTTTACCAGGTTCCACGTGCCATACAAGCGGGCCGTGTATGGGTAAACCAATATCACTCCTACCCGGCTGGTGCTCCATTTGGGGGCTACAAGCAATCGGGAATTGGCCGTGAAAACCACAAAATGATGCTTGCCCATTACAGGCAGGCTAAAAACATGCTGATATCCTATAGTAAGGAAAAACTTGGATTCTTTTAGGTAAAGCCACCTTTTCCGCTGTGTTTAGGATTGGTGAACTCATAAACATAATCTAATTTAACCATGATAAATAGACTGGATGTTACAGATAAAGCAAAAGCGCTCATTCACGAACTTGAAGCAAAACATGGCGAATTGATGTTCTATCAAGCGGGAGGTTGCTGTGAAGGCACCCAACCCCAGTGTTTTGAAAAAGGCGGGTATTTTCCACGAACAAACGATGCCATGATCGGCTTAGCAGCGGGCTACGAATTTTGGGTTGATCGAGATCTTTTTGAATATTGGAAATATGCGCATTTTACCTTGGATGTGCTGGACGGATTTGGCCCGGGAGGTTTTTCACTGGAGACCCCGCTCGGCAAAACATTCAAAGTTCACTATAGACTATTTACTCCTGAAGAGCTCAGTAATCTTAGCCCAATCAAGAGAAACGAATGATAACAAAGTGTATAAGCCCATAGAATCACAATAGTTACGAAAAAGGCCAACAAATTCTTCGGCCAATCTCTCCAAGAAAAAAAGGGGTTGTCTAAAAAGCCCCCCGTTTCAATGCTATAATTTTTCTAAAATCTCTGAAGAATGCGCTCATTCGGAACGGGATACTTTATTCAATATCTAAACCTTCAAGTACTGGGATCGGCTGTTTATTTTCATCCAGGGCAACAAATGTAAAAATACCCTCGATGGCCAGCTCTCTTCCTTCCTTGTACATATGTTCCAAAAATATTTCGACTTTCACCTTCAAGCTGGTTCGCCCAACATTTTGAACTCTTGCGATAGCTTCTATAATACTCCCAGAGGGAATGGCCTTATTGAAATCGATACGGTCTGTTGATACCGTTACCAAAGTTTTGCGACAGAATCGCGTTGCAGCCATAAAAGACACTTCGTCCATAATGGACATCGCCTTACCGCCGAACAAAGTATCGTGATGATTCGTCAAAAATGGAAACACGGTACTGCAGACACGTGTTTCTGATAAATCAATACGTTCTTGTAAAGTCATTTATTGTTTCTATTTAGTGGATTTAAGAGGAGACAAATGTAAACCAATCTAGCCTCAGTTACGTCATTTTTATTCCATATTTTCGTCGATATCCACACCTATCCCCTTTAACAAGAGAGAGGCATTAAATATCTTGCATTCACCAATTTTGAGTTTATAATCAAACAGCATCTGCCCTTCATCGACACGAATATCAAAATGATAATTTTTGATGTCTCCTGGAAATTCTTCTTGTAAACTCGAAAGCTGCAGATCATGTGTAGCCACCATCCCTTTTCCATCCATCCGGACCAGTTTTTTTATAATTGCCCTGGATCCAAGATATTTATCCACCGAATTTGTACCCCGAAGCATCTCGTCAATAAGGAAAAAGCTGTCGTTATAAGCTTCGACAGTATCCAATATGAACTTCATACGATTCAGCTCGGCCTTAAAAGTTGACGTACTTTCATTCAGGTTATCCTTGATCCGCATATAGGATATCAGTTTATAAATCGGCAGTTGAAAAGAAGTTGCTGCCACTGCTGCCCCCGCATAGGCCAAAATTGCATTAATACCTACTGTCCGCAGAAATGTGCTTTTACCAGCCATGTTGGACCCTGTTACCAAAGCAATACGATGATCACGGCTGCTATAATCATTGGCAACGACCTGATCGATTGGGATCAGGGGGTGATATAATCCTCGTGCTTCAATCTGATCTTTCAATGGATTGTCCAAAATCACAGGATAACAATAGGACGAATGGTTCCTCTTCCAAATAGCCAGACTCGTTACCGCCTCAACCTTGGCCAAGGTATCGAATGAATTTAGTATCTCATGCTCATATTTATTTTTCCAGTCGACAATGGCCAACACCTGTCTAAAATCCCAGAGCAGAAATAAGTTCAGAAATATTCCAACAAATACATTATTCCGTGCATCCAGATTATTAATAAGGCCAGCAAGTTTTTTAAAAGCAAACGAAATGGATTCCCCTCCATGACTCCGCTTAAGCTCTCCTGCTATCTCTTGCATGGAAAGCGATTTCCACTCCTTGCTTTCAATAGATTGAATAGCATCGGCATAGGATCCCAATACCCCACCGATCTTATCTATCCGAGAGGAGAACAGGCTGACGCTTCCTGCTTTAGCTAATGCCCAGAGAATATGAAATAATCCCAGTAATGTTGCAACTCCGGCCAACTTGGGAACGAAGAAACTTCCAGCTAAAGCGACAACAAATAAAATGGGACCTGCTTTGATATAGAATCGCATAAAAGCATTTCCAAACTGAAAATTCCGGTCTTGAAAGTAATTCGTTAAGAAAGTTTTGATGTCCAGCTTATGGTTCAGATTGACCAGAAGTTTCGCCTGAAAATCCCATATCCATTCAGATTCGGCTTCCAGTTCCTGCGAAGCCTCTTGGTTGCGTTTTATTTGCTCTTTAGGAAGAGGTGCATCAAGCCATGAGGCCAACAGATCAATTCCTTGTCTGGTCGTTGCCCGATTTAATTGTGCAAATAGGGAATATGTTCCAAAGACATCCATATCTGAACTATAAGGATGGTTACCATCTTCAAAATGCTGACCATGGTCATACATGTTTAATTTTCCATCTGCAAGTGTCCGTTCATTTTCCAAAACTTTCAAATAGGCTTCAAAATAGTTTTTTTGAAGCTCAAGCTTGCTCTGTTTCCGTACGAGATAAGCGAATAAAAACAAGAGTGCAAAAAAACAGAAAAAGACCAGCGCAAGGCTTTCCAGTTGAAATGTATAAAATAACAGCGCCCCACCGCCGAGGATAACAAATAGCCGCGACAAACTCAGTGTATTGACTTGCTTATTTAATTTGAGAACAATTGAAGCTATTTCTTGATGCTTCTGGTCATATAATATCGCTGTTGGAGTCATAAGTGAATATTTATTCTTTCACGTGCATTTTAATTCGATCGTGGAGTTTGCAGCTATTTCATAAGGCGGGCGGTCTATTGCCGCTTAGAGACCTGATGCCCATAGAATCAGGCCAAATGGTGTTACCAGGCTTGATCGCCCACCAAAGGTACAAAACGAAAGGTATCCAGTTCAATACGGTCAAAGTCATTTTCACCTACCCGAATGATCGTCATCATCTTTTGCGACTTTTCGTCGCCAACCGGAATCACAAATATCCCGCCCATCTTCAGCTGTTTCAACATAACTTCAGGCACAAATGGTGCCCCCGCGGTCACAATAATCTTATCATAAGGAGCATGTGCCTCAATTCCCTTGGAGCCATCACCCAAAAAGAAATTGGGTTTATACCCCATATACGGCAATACCTGAATTGTTCGCTGATACAGATTTTCCTGACGTTCGATGGTATAAACTTCAGCGCCAAGCTCCAATAGAATACAGGTTTGGTAACCGGATCCTGTCCCGATTTCCAGCACCTTATCTCCTTTTTTCACATGGAGCAATTCCGATTGATAAGCAACGGTATAGGGCTGTGAAATCGTTTGACCGTCGCCTATAGGAAAAGCAATATCCCGATAAGCTTGATTCCAGAACGTTTCATCAAAAAAATAATGACGTGGTACCTTTCCAATGGCATCCAAGACTTTTTGGTCTGCAATACCCCGACTTTTTAGATGCTCCACCAATTTTTTGCGAGCACCTTTCTCCCGATAATTATCAATAAACTTGTACGCCATGATTTTCAAATTTACTTTTAAAAAGGCAGATTCAACAGAACTAATCACAAATAGTTAAACACCAGTCAAGTACGAATATACAAGAAAACTGAAGGCAACGCTTCACCTGAACGAACAGTGGCCGTTAACTCATCGTTGCGTGTTAAAGGCCCTGCATGAATCAACCTCTTTCAAAAAGAAAAAAATGACATCGATAAGATCACCACTAACCGTTCATGGAATTTGAAGCTTCTCAAAAAAAAATCCTTTGGTTTAATACGGATCAACATCTATTTGGACGCGCACTCCGGTATTGCTTTTATCTATTTCAAAATCCAATAACACAGAACGGATCAACTCCTTGACTTTGGCAATACTGATATTTGTACGTTCTATCTTTAAAGTAATCGTCTGAATAAAATTGTTCCTTACACGCGAAACTAAAGGTGGTTCTGGCCCCAATACCCTTGCTCCCAACTGCTGGCGCAGTGAAGAAGCGAAACGATTGGCCGAATCGTAACATTTCTGAAAATCGGCATGTTTAATATCAATCCGGATAAGACGATAGAAAGGTGGATAAAGGTAGTTTTTACGTTCTGTAATTTCAGTCATAAACATCCCTTCATAATCGTTATTGACCACCTGTTCTAAAACCCGATGATTGGTGGTGTAACTCTGGATGATAACTTTCCCACCGGCTTCACGTCGACCTGCACGGCCCGCTACCTGAGAAAATAACGAAAAAGAGCGCTCATATGAACGGAAATCCGGAAAGTTAATAATCGTATCTGCATTGACAACTCCAATAAGGCTTACTCGTCCAAAATCGAGTCCTTTTGCAACCATCTGTGTGCCTATCAGCACGTCAAATTCATGTTCATCAAAAGCTGTAATAATCTTATCAAAACCGTACTTACCTTTTGTGGAGTCAAGATCGAGCCGACCGATGCGAATTTCAGGCATCAACAGTTCAAGTTCCTCTTCTACCCGTTCGGTACCAAAGCCTTTACTTTCGATATGTGGCATACCGCAGGCCGGACAAACACGAAGCGGAGGTTCCACATGGCCACAATAATGACAATGCATCATATTAGAGCTTTTGTGATAGGTTAAGCTCACATCACAGTTGACACATTTCGCAACAAATCCACAGGTATTGCACTGGATCATGGTCGTATGTCCACGTCTATTCTGGAATAAAATAACCTGCTCTTTATTTTTTACCGCTTCTTCAATTGCTTTTAACAAGGTTCCTGAAAAATAGGAAAACATATTTTCTTTTCTTCCTTCTTCGGGAATATTAATCAATTCAATACTTGGCAATTGCGCATTACCATAGCGTTGAAGCAGCTGGACAAAGCCATACTTCTTGGCCTTTGCATTGTAATAACTTTCCAAAGAAGGAGTTGCTGAGCCTAAAAGAACCTTTGTTTGGTGTAAAAAACCAAGATAGATAGCTGTATCACGGGCATGGTAGCGAGGAGCCGGATCAAATTGCTTATAGGAACTCTCGTGCTCCTCATCAACAATGATAATTCCTAAATCCTGAAAAGGCAAAAAGATAGAAGAACGCGCCCCGATAACAACCTGGAACTCATTTTTCATCACTTTATGCCATACTTCAGCACGTTCATTATCATTAAATTTCGAATGGTATACGCCCAGCTTATCACCAAAATGAAGTTTTAATCGCGCCGTAATCTGAGCTGTCAACGCGATCTCGGGCAAGAGATAGAGCGCTGATTTCCCCGCAGCTATTGCCTGCTCTATAAGCCGTATATAAATTTGTGTCTTTCCTGAGGCAGTCACGCCATGCAATAGCGTCACTTCCTTCTCGTCAAAAGACTGTTGTATTTCATCATAGGCTCGTTGCTGATTCTCGTTAAATTGAAAATTAGCATCCAATTCAATATCCTCGCCTTGAAATCGGGATACAACCTTTTCCTTTATTTCAAAAACGCCCTTATCAATCAGGGCTGTAACTGCGCCATTTCCGCAGCCCGAAGCTTCAACCAGCATTGGCCGTGTAATTTCCTCGGTCTTTTTCACCAGTTGCATAAATGCGAGCACGGCATCCTGTTGTTTCGGTGCCCGGTTTAAGCTATCCAATAGTTCTCTTTTTGCATCTTCATTCCTGAAGTCTGGGGCAAAACGAAGAAATGCTTTTGTCTTGGGTTTATATCTTTCCGTAATCTCTTCCGAAATCAATACGATGCCCTTATCAAACAATTGTTTCAATATAGGGAAAACCGTTTTTTGTCCCAGCAATTTCACAATATCATTGACCTTGAGTTCGCCAGCTACTTCCAGGGCTTCGATAATGAGATATTCTTTATCCGAAAGCGTAGAACGATCAAACTCTTCGGAAATAGAAGAAACCACTTTGGTCTCGCTAGCCAGTTTTAATGCAGAAGGCAACGCAGCCTGCATAACCTCACCCAAACTGCACATGTAATATTCAGCCAGCCAATCCCAAAGTTTAAACTGTGCTAAATTGACAATGGGCTTTTCATCAATGATGTCCAAAATATATTTTGCCTCATAGCGCTTTGGTGCTTCCTGACTGATTGACTTTACCACTGCCGAATAGATCTTGTTCCGTCCAAATTGTACGATCACCCGTACACCGATCTGCACCCGATCGTTCCAGTCAGCCGGAATACGATACGTATATGTTCGTGCCAACGCTAAAGGTAGAACTACATCAATAAACAAAGTATCTCTTTCACTAAAAATCGTAGCTTGTGGAATGGACATAAATTCAAATTATGGCATAAAAATACAAAAAACCTCCAAGCAAAGAGTCATCACGGTTTCAGCAATCCATAAAACCTTCATGACTTCGCAGACACCAACAGCAATGAAAGCGGAGTGAAGAGGGCGACAATAGGGCTTCAGACCAAGGTCCGAAGAGCAAAACCAAACGCTCAGCAATCAATAAAATAACCCAAAAAAGCCCTCCTGAAATCGATTCAAGAGGGCTTTTCTAATATTCGATACGAATGCGCATTCGCATAGACCTATTCAATGGGAAAATTATGATTTATTTTTAAGCGCAGCAATAAAGAGTGCCACCCAGCCTACGATGAAAGATAGCCCTCCTAAAGGGGTAATCGGCCCCAAAATAGATGGGCTACCAAAGCCTGTAATCTCTCGCACGCTCAATACATACAAAGACCCCGAGAAGAACAGAATCCCAATAAGAAAAGCAATAAATGATACTTTAATGGAGTACGTTTTTGCGCGCGAAAAAGTTGATAAAAATAACAGTGCAAAGGTATGATAGAAATGATACTGATTTGCAGTTTTCCAAGTGTCAATATGATATGTACTTACCTTTCCTTCTAGACCATGGGCACCAAAGGCACCTAATATTACAGCTAATGCTCCCAATAAAGAAGCGGCTAAAATGATTTTCTTATTCATTATGTTAAAGTGAATGCTGAAAATGAGTTTCTAGCGATAAATGTATTAAAAACAGAACAAAATAAGGAATTTTTTGTTAAAATTATATTACAAAGGCGCATTATTGGAACGATTATCTACCGCTTCCCATATATTTTTATTAGGTTTGTTTTACGTATGAATCATCATGAGCAACGTGCTGCTCAACGACATCTTGGAACACGTATAAGGATAGGTATATCCTTGATAAACATTTGCCTCATGATCGCTTCATCAAAGTTTAAAAATTCGAGTTCAGTGTACTTGCTCAAAGTCAAAAAAGTGAGTACTTCTTACATATTTGTTCTGATGAAATCCGGGTTCATTCGTATTGGTCAATAGATCGATAAATATGCGTTCGGGATTAGTCAGTCATTGAAAAAAATAAAAGGATGAAAAAAACAATTATCATCACTGTTCTATTATTCATCGCGGTCATCGCGGCCACGATTTATCTTTTCGGAGACTTCAATAAAAACAATAAACAAGATTCTAAAGCTTTACAATACTTACCTGAAAACACATTAGCGATTGCCTCTTTTGCCAATGATCAGACAGTAGACACGATCTTTAACGATTATGAACTTTTTAAAGCTATTATTGGTCAACAGAATTTCAACAATCTGGAACGGCTAAAAGAGGAGCTGCTCCAGAGTGAACAGCTAGCACCTCTCGTGTCCGGGCAGCAAATATTACTTTCTTTTCACCAGGAAAAAGATCAGATTACCCCCTTGTATAGTGTTCAGGTTGGACAAAGTATCGACAATAATTCGTTGGCAACACTAATCGGAAATATCGGAAAAAATTATAAGGTACAACCATTCGACACGTTAGGACAACGTTTTTATGGTCTTCATCAAGGTAGTAAAGATAGTACGCTTTACTGTGCCTATGATCACGAGATCATTTTTGCCAGCTATTCCAAAAAAGTACTCGCTCAGATCTTTGACAAAAATGTCAAGAAAATAAATGCCAAACAGATTGAGTTCTTCGTCAATCACAACAATAAAAACACACCACTTAGTCTATACTTTTTCAATGAGCAGCTATCTCAGATCGCTCGAATATTGATGAAATCCAAATTTGGCACTTATCTCAACCTGATCGATTCGCTGAAGGGCCAAACATCCTGGAATATGAATTTTAAAAAGGATGCTTTTATCTTTAAAGGTGAAACAGACCTCACGGCGAGCAAAAACAGTTACCTCCAGTTGTTTGCGACCCAGACAGCCCAGGTTCAAGCTTTAGGGAATTACCTGCCTAAAAATGCAGCATCTTATATAGACTTCAGTATTTCAGATCCACATAGCTTTCGTAGCGCGCTAAAAGCACTGTTGGTACAGCAAAAAGAAGATGGCCGATTGGCCAAGAGCATAAAAAACTTTGAAGAGGATGCCAAAGTATCTTTTGACAGTGTTATTGCGCCCATTTTCAACGATGAATTTGCACTCGCGGAGTTGGATAATCAGGATGCGATAGGTTTGATCAGCATTTCCGATTCGACACAATTTGCAGATAACTTTAAGAAATTTAGTTCCTCTGTCGGTGATTCGATCTATCAATTTAAATATTCGAATCTCTTGCATGCGCTCTTTGGCGAACCATTCAAGAGCTTTAGCAGACCATATTTTACCATTGTGGACAATATTATGGTCGTCGCCAGCCGAACAGGCATTTTAAGAGACTATCGTGAATCTTTTCGGGAAAAGCAATTTCTCTCAGGAACAGCAATTTTTAAAAATCACGCAGCATTACAGAACAGCCGCAGTAACGTAACTTTCTATTTAGAACCTAAAGCTGGTGAAAGCAACATCCTGGATAACTTAAAATCTGATTTTGCGAAGAACTTCAAAGACGAAGACGAATATGGTTTTCAAAATTTCTACTCATGGTCTTATCAGCTAAGTGGCAATCAAGGCACATTTTCATCCAGTTTATATGCACTTTTTAAGAGTGACACAAGACTCGGCGGCAAACCAGAATGGACAGCCCAGCTGGAGAGCCGGATTATTAATAAACCCTGGATCTTAGACCAGGATGGTAAGACCAAATTTATCCTGATTCAAGAACAGGATCATACGGTACACGCCTTTTCACCGGATGGAAAAGAGCTTTGGCAAAATCTCTTCCAGGGTGAAATCTTGGGCGAGCCAATTCAATTACAGGATCTCAGTATTGTCGCCGTTACAAAAAGCCGTTTATATCGTTTTATGCCAGATGGTAAAAACAGGACCGGCTTCTCCGTTGAATTGCCATACTCGGCAACTTATGGAGCTACAATCGCCAACTTCAATAAAGAGCAGCGTATTTATATTCCGGCAACAGACCGAATTCTTGCCTATACCCTCGATGGTAAAAAAGTGGAGGGCTTTGAAAACAATAGCGTAGATGGTCGAATTTTATTCGATTTAAAAACGACCACCCTGGGTCAGACAAATTATATTATTGCCGGTACAAGCACGGCTTCCGTGTATTTCTTTGATCAAAATGGTAAGATCATCCATAAAAAAACAATGGATACCAATGGCGAAAGCGTCAAAAATCCGATAGGTTTAGTTGCGGCATCGGATGAAAAAAACTCCTTCATTTACTTGGCAAATAATAGAGGTAGCGTATTCAAAATTCCTTTCGAAGGCGAAACCCAAAAAATAAAACTGGGCGACTGGAGCAAAGATGCTTTCTTTAATTTTGAAGATATTAGCGGTGGAGCAGACAGAGACTTTGTTATTCTAGCCAACAACAAACTGAATGCATACAGTGCAAGAGACTCCTCTTCTTACTTTGAATATAAATTCATCGAAGAGGCCAGTAACAGACCTTTGTTTTTTAAACGAATAGGTAAATCTGATATCATAGGCGTTGGAACCGACAACCGCATGATCTATGTGTTCGGATCTGATGGATTAGTCCAGGAAGGATTCCCCGTAGAAGGTTTCTCTAAGTTCTATTATGGCCCGATTAACTATGGCGACAATGCCAATTATTTAATCTGCATGAAGCGGGATTTCAAGGTCTATGTATATAAGTTTTAAAATACTGAAAATCAATTTTTTAAAATCAACACCAAATACAATAAGATGCTAAAAGATCTTTATAAAAAATTTGTCTAATCTAATTTTTTTATAGTAGGTTTGCAGACTTAATATGACTATGCTGAAATCGGAAGAATTAAAAGAATTATTGGCTGAACCAAAACGTATTGTAATTACAACGCACTACAAACCAGATGGCGACGCATTGGGATCATCTTTAGGATTATATTTTTGGCTGACCGCTAAGGGGCACCAAGTAAATCTCATTGTACCATCAGATTTTCCTGCCTTTTTGGATTGGTTACCTGGTTTAGAAAATGTACAGATTTATACACAGAATCTTGAACTGCACAATCAACAGATTGATGCTGCTGAATTCATCTTCTGCTTAGATTTTAATGGCCTTGCCCGGATCCACGAAATGGGCGAACCAATTCGTCAGGCAAAAGGAATCAAATGCATGATCGATCACCATTTAGATCCGGAAGGATTTGAAGATTACGCTTTTTGGGATCCATCTGCTGCAGCGACGGCACAATTGATCTATCGCTTCTTAGTCCATGAAATGCAAGATTCGGATCATATTAGTGCTGATATGGCAACCTGCCTCTATACCGGCATTATGACCGATACCGGCTCCTTCCGTTTCCGTTCGACGACAGCAGAAATTCACCGAATCATCGCATCGCTCATTGATTGTGGTGCACAAAATTGGGCGATTCACGAAGAAATTTACAATAGTTCGTCTGAAAGTCGTCTAAAGTTCCTCGGTTTCTGTTTGCTCAACCGTCTACAGGTTATCCATGAATATAATACCGCCATTATCCATGTGACTAAAGCGGATCTCACGCAGTTTGAAGTTATCACCGGTGATACCGAAGGGTTAGTCAATTATGCACTTTCTATCAAAGGAATTCGATTGGCTGCGTTAATTATTGACAGAAATGAACAAATTAAACTATCTTTGCGTTCGATTGGAGAAGTTCCCTGCAATGAGATCTGTAAATTGTATTTCAATGGGGGCGGGCATCTTAACGCTTCAGGTGGTAATTCAAAAGAAAGTCTTGAAGCGGTAATTGCAAAATTCAAATCGGTTTTACCAAATTATAAAGAAATATTAACAAAATAAGATATCGTAACATACATTAGAAAATGAAGAAAGCAATTCTATTTTTCGCGGCTGCCGGTCTTTTGATGACGTCATGCCAAAAATTCAAAAAGGCTGAAGGTGGTCTTGAGTATAAAATCGTTGATGATAATGCCAAAGAAAAAGCAGTATCAGGCGATTTATTAGCACTTGACATGGTTGTGAAAACGGACAGAGATTCTACAATGCAAAGTACATATGACATGGGAGTCCCTCAAATCGTTCAATTATATCCAGACAGTATTATTGCAAAAAATCCAGGTGACCCTACTGGTTTATTCAAATATGTAGGTGAAGGCGATAGCTTAGTATTCAAAATCAACTTGGATTCTATGGCTGCTAAAACACATCAACCAAAACCAGAGTTTGCAGATAAATTCATTGTTTATTCGATCAAAGTCAAAAAACACTTCAAAAAAGGAAAATTGACTGATCAACAATTAGGCGAACAAGTTCAGAAATATTTTGAAGAAGAATTGAACAAGCACAAAGCTGCTGAACCAGCTAAACTTGAAAAATACATCAAGGATAAAAGCTTGAAAACAACAAAAACAGCTTCAGGTCTTCAATATGTAATCACTAAACCTGGAACAGGTGCAAATGCTAAAGTTGGAGATTCTATCCACGTTAATTATGTAGGTTCATTGACTACAGGAAAAGTATTTGATACTAACCTTCCAGATGTGGCTAAAAAAGAGAAAATTTTCAACGCGCAACGTCCTTATGAAGCATTGAAATTCCAATTGGGTGTTGATGGTGTTATCCCAGGATGGACTGAAGCTTTCCAATTGTTTAACAAAGGCACTAAAGCAACGTTGGTAATTCCTTCATCTTTGGCTTATGGCGATCGCCCTTCAGGTGTTATCCCTCCATATGCTCCTTTGGTATTTGAAGTAGAAGTATTGGATATCAAACCAGGAAAAGTTCCTGCTCCTACAGCGACAACTCCGGGTATGGTAGCACCAACTGGAACGACTGCTCCAGCGGCAACAGCACCTGCAACTAAAGCTCCAGCAGCAAAAAAATAATTTGACTGTAATTTTCAGTTTAAAAAAAACGGTTTCATCTCGATGGAACCGTTTTTTTTTGAAAGTGTCTGCTGATATTGGCTAGAAAGAATCTTCAGTTCGCTTTCATTGCTGTTGGTGCCTGCAAAATCGTGCAGGTTTTGTTGGTAATGGATCCGCTATGCGGCCTTCTTCTCTTCTTTTTTAATCTTCCTTATCTTCATCCAAAGCACGACAGCAGCCAATATAAAACTAATAACCATAATGATCGTCAGTGCAATAAGCGCCTTATCGGTATGATAATTTTCCGCATGCTGAATAAACATCAACCTAAAAATCCGAAGATAATGTGTGGATGGGATAACATTCGCGATAGCCTGCACCCATTCCGGCATCAAACTCGACGGCCAGGTAAATCCGCTCAAGATAAATGCTGGTGTTGCAATAACCATAAGGACTTCCGTCGATTTCAGCTGCGATGGCAGTAGGATACTAACGAGTACACCTATAAAACAGACAGCGAGTAAAAAGACAAAAGTACACAGGACAAAGCGACCAAAATCAGCATGCAAAGGCATACGGTAATACTGGCCAAAGCCCCAATATAACAACAAGATCCCTATGGACATCAGCACATAGGGCAGTATTTTGACAAGAATAAGCCCCACCGGATTAGCGATCTTCTTGACAAGCTCCGGAAACGTATTCCCTTCAAATTCCGACGAAAAAGACAAGGCCAGCCCCAAAAGCAAAACCTGCTGCAACACGGTAATCAGTACTCCGGGCAGCATAAAATAAAGGTAATTCCCACTTCGAATATTCTGCTTGACAAAAGTTGTCTTAAAAGGTTCGTACTGCTGTGCGGCAACCTTTGCCGGAACACCACGCTTCATTTGCGCCTGAATCTGTATCCCTGCCTTAAGGGTCGAAGCACAGACATTGACCGCCATCATTGCCGTATTAGAGGTCAGCGTATTTGCTCCATCAACAAAAACCGTCATCTCGGGTAAACGTCCTTGTTGAACGCCAGATGCAAAGCCTTTGGGAATATGCACAATTGTCGTTGCCTCATATTGCATAGCAATATCCTTCGAATCAAATAAGGAAGGCAATACACGGGCAACTTCAATACTCTCATTATCTGAAAGCATATCAATAAATGAACTGCTTAAGGGGCTATGATCCTCGTCGACCACGATAATTGGCATCTGAGTTACTTTACCTTGTTGATAAACATGCCCCACTAAGACACCATACAATACGGGTGCCCCCAGAAAAAGCATCAATAACACTTTATTATTGAAGAAGAGCTTAAACTCCCGTTGGATCAATTCTAAAAATTTTTTCACAGTCAAGCCCTTTAATTTGCATGGAGAACCACAAGCGTTTTAGTTAACAAATCCTTTGCCTCTGCAGCGTCCACAGGTACAACTTTTAATTCAAACACAGCCTGTTGCGGATCAAAATCAGGATAAGCAGAAGCAATGCTTGCATAAGAATTCAAGGCTTTAATACTAATCACCTTCGCTTTAATCTTTTTATGGTTCAAATAAGGAATTTCTACGTCGACAGATCCGCCTTTTTGGACTTTTCCAATTTGATTTTCGGGCAATGTAAACCTAAAATAGGTTGATCGGTCAAGAAAGCCATTAATAATCGGATAACCTGCCATGGCCAGTTCCCCGACCTTTAGGTTAATCGTCTCCACGCTCATGTCCTGTGGGGCTATTACATATTTTTCCTGTGCAGCAACATTAACTTCAGATACCGCCCCTAGCGCACGTTCTTTCTGTCCCAAGGCCATCATCTGCTGTTCCTTTCTAGCGCCACCTTTCGCTTCGGCCAATTCAGCCTGAGCAGCGAGGTACTGATTTTTTGCACCTTGGTATTTCGCATAGGTTTCATCATACTTCTGCTGCGGAATGAGGCTGTCTTGCAAAAGCGCATCCAGCCTACCTATTGATTTTTTGGCAAATTCATATTGTTCCTTTAGACCGTCTACTTTAGCCTGCAATTGTACCAATTGTCCTTTTGTAGCTCCCTTAACGGCCATATTATATTGCGCATCAGCAGACTGTAAAGCACCTTTTGCCTGCTCCTCTTTAGCATCCACTTCGGGAATACTCAAAATGGCCAGGGTATCGCCCGCATGCACGAAATCCCCTTCCTCAACCAGAAGTTTTGCGATCTTTCCCGGAACTTTGGTTACAACTGTCACTTGCTCACGCTCTACCTTCCCTTCAATAGCCTTCTCTTTCACTTGATTTGTACAAGAAACAAAAATAGACAGAGACAATATCCCATATAAATTCTTCATCTTACTCATGTATAGTTTGCAATAATTTTCCTGATGTATGTAGTAATTCAACTGCAGCAGTACGTTGCTGCAACACATTATTAAAATAGCCCAAATTAACTTTGTACCAATCGTTTTCAGCAGCCAGCAGCTCGGTCACATCAATCAATCCTGCTTGATACTGTTTGACAGCCATAGAAAGGTTATTTTCGGCAACTTTCAGCTGCTGTTCCCCTACTTTCAACTTTTGGTTGCCAGTTGTATAGGTCACTGTATTCTTGCTCAATAATAGATTTAACTTTTCCTGCGTATCTTCCCGTTTGGTGGTATTGATATTTTGATCGAGTTTAACTTTTTTAATCTTATTGTGATGCTCTCCTCCGGTATATAGGTCCCATTTCACCCCCACTCCGACGAGTAAATTTGGACTGCCTTTTATAGAATTGAGCGGTAAGTTGACGTTCCCGAATAGAGGTTGATCTTTAACAGTGAGTTTAGAGTTAAATACATTCAGATAGTTTGCGGATCCAAAGGCAAAGACCGCGGGAAGAGCTCCCCCTTTCTCTTTCTTATAAAGGTATTCATAGGCTTTGGAAGACGCTTCCAGTGCTTTAAGTTCAGATCGCTGTTCGACATCCTGGGGTAATTCGGATAAAAAGATGGGTTTAAGGCCATAATGAATTCCGCCTACTTCTTGAAAAGACACCCCTGTTTCCTGTTCGATCTTTTGACAGAGCAGATCCCGATTGCCCGAAACTTCCACTTTTTTCTCTTCCAGTTCAAGCAAGGCCAATTTCAATTTATCTCGATCATAAGGAATTGCAAGTCCATTCTGAATAGCTTTATTTACCTTTTCCTGCTCTTTCTTTAACCGTTTTTCCGAATCTACAATCAATTTATCCACTTCATCCAAAAGCATAAGCTGATCAAAAGAAGCGATAATATCCTTTGATAATGTCTCGCGACTCGCCGATTCCAAATATTGCTGGGCAAGGGCTTTCTCCTGCAATGCCTTTATTCCATTCGGAATCTGTAATCCCGAGAAAATAATCTGCTTGACCGAGACACCGGCATAGGCCGCTTGCCCGTGCATACTAAATCCGGTTGCACCTTCAAACAAACCCAGATTCAATAAAGGAATATTAACCGTAGGGATGTCCACACTCCCATTGCTGTGCACATAGCCGTACAACCCAAGTGCCGAAACATGGGGCAGCCGATTTGCTTTTACCCCCTCTGCTTCCAGTTTTGCCTTATCAACTTCGTAGGCCTTCAACTTCAATTCTTTATTTGTTTGAAAGGCTTTTTGAATAATATCTTTTACCGATGGGTCAATCAGGGATTGTGCAGGTAGTTTGTTTAAAAACATAACCGACGCCAAAGTCAATAAACCCAGGCATAACTTCTTATTCATCATATGATTCATTTATTCTTATAAAAATAGGACAACAACCGCCTCGTCTATCTGTTTAACAGCAAATCTTACGGTATGTTTGACTTCTGACACTTTTTATTGAATGTTCTAATCAGAGGTATTCATCACTTTTGTTACTGCTTTCATGACGTCAAGAGCTGACCACCTCTTGAAGGCTTTTTCCAAGATACAAAAAAGGAATTCATTTCAGTCGAAGGAATCCTGCATTAATTTTCATTTTTGTTAATTAATAAGTTATCTTTGGAGATCGAATTGAAATTTTGGTAATTAAGTAGACCACTTTATTCGATAATAATAAAAACAAGTTTTTACCCTAACCCGCTGCCTCCACGCAGAAAACTATGTTGCTTACAGATACACATACACACATTTATTACCATGCAGGAACCGAAAAACTGCAAGAACACCTCCAACGTTGCTTTGATAATGGCATACAACGCCTTTTTTTGCCGAACGTGAATAGCGCTTCCATAAAACCTGTATTTGATACCGTAGCAGCTTATCCAGAACATTGTTTTCCCATGCTTGGATTGCATCCCTGCGATGTAAAGGAAAACTATGTGGAAGAGCTAGACACCATCCGAAAGAGCTTGGAAACAAACAAAGTCCATGCCATAGGTGAGATTGGGCTGGATCTTTATTGGGATAAAAGCACGCTTGAAATTCAAAAAGATGCCTTTCGAACTCAGGTTCAATGGGCTAAGGAATTAAATTTACCGATCGATATCCACTGCCGAGAAGCCTTTACAGAATTGTTCGAATTATTGGAAGAACTGCAGGATGACAAATTGTTTGGCGTACTGCATTGTTTTACGGGCACACTCGAGCAAGCCCATCAGGCGATTGATTTAGGTTTTGCGTTAGGCATAGGCGGAGTAGTCACCTTTAAAAAAGCAGGGTTGGATCATGTGGTTAAAGAAATCGATTTAAAGCATATTGTCCTCGAAACAGATGCTCCATATTTGGCTCCAGTCCCTTTCCGTGGTAAAGAAAATGAAAGCAGCTATTTAGTTTACGTCGCACAGAAAGTAGCTGACCTCCATCAGATTTCCGTCGAAAAAGTGGCAGAAATCACAACAGAAAATTCAAAACGTATTTTTGGTATATAATTTCAAAACTCAATGCATAATATCTTTATTATCTACACAGGTGGGACCATAGGAATGGTTAAAGATGAAACAGGAACATTTGTTCCTTTCGACTTTGAATTGATCAAACGTAATCTCCCTGATTTAAGTCGCTTAGACTATAAGTTGACCGTGCACTCTTTTGAACCCATTATCGATTCATCTAACATGAAGCCTGAGATATGGATCGAAATGGCGCAAATTATTAAGGATAACTATGCAGATTATGACGGATTTGTTATTCTTCACGGTTCCGATACAATGGCTTTTACCGCCTCTGTACTGAGCTTTATGTTGGAAGGCCTCCAAAAACCGGTTATTTTATCGGGTTCACAGCTGCCTATCGGTGAAATCCGGACCGACGCGCGGGAAAATATGATGACAGCATTGGAAATCGCCTCCGCAAAGCAAGATGGCATCTCTATCATACAAGAGGTATGTATTCTTTTCGACAACAAGTTATTCCGCGGAAATCGTTCATTTAAATATAATTCAGCCAAGTTTGAGGCTTTCAGATCACCCAACTATCCCGTATTAGTTGAAGCTGGCATCCACCTCAAATACAATACAGATGCCTTATTGAATAATATTGATAAAGACTTTATCCTACATACCAAATTGGACAATCGAGTTGCCGTCTTAAAACTGTTTCCTGGAATTTCCGCGCAAACAATTAAGGCTGTTCTGGATTCAGATGTAAGATCTATCGTCATGGAAACATTCGGATCGGGAAATACAACGACAGATACTTGGTTCCTGGATTTGCTGAAGGAAGCAATTGAACAAGGTAAAAATATCCTTAATATTTCCCAATGTAAAGTTGGATCCGTTGAATTGGGACGCTACGAGACCTCACAAGGACTTAAATCTATCGGCGTACTCAATGGCTACGACCTTACATTTGAAGCGGCTGTCACCAAATTAATGTACCTCCAAGGTGAATTGGAAGATCAGAAAGAAGTTGCTTATTGGATTGAAAAGGATATTCGTGGTGAATTGACTATAAATGACTAAATAAAAGAAATCCTATAAAACACAGAAGGATT
>NZ_DIIM01000009.1:0-135656 GCF_002420705.1 Sphingobacterium sp. UBA5670 | reverse complement strand
AATCCTTCTGTGTTTTATAGGCATTCCAGAACTGATCCCAGAGAAATTTTAGTTTCTATTTTTTAGCAGATAGGCTAGCCAGCACTTCCGCAACAACAAAATTGCTTCCGCCAACAAAAATAAGGTTACCTTGCTGATACGCATCTTTTGCGGCATCAAATGCAGCATCCACTGACGAATAATCTAGTCCGACTAAACCGAATTCCAAAGCTTCTTTTCGCAGTAAATCTGCTGGCATGGCACGAGGCATATCCGGAGCAGAGAAATAATAGATTGCATCTTTCGGAAGATAAGGTAACATATGAGACAAGTCCTTATCCCGCATCGCTCCAATGACGAAATGTAGCTTATCATAAGTTGTCGTAGCCAAGTTTTTCAGTACTTCATGAATTCCATCTTCATTATGTCCTGTATCACAGATAACAAATGGGTCTTTAGACAGTTGTTGCCAGCGGCCCTGAATTCCTGTTGCCTTCTGAACTTTTATTAACGCACGATGGACATGCTGCTCACTGATCTCAAACCCCTGTTTACGTAACTCATCCACAGCCAATAGCACACCTGCAAGATTTTTTACCTGATAGGAGCCTTTCAGATCGAGCTGATAGGCCACCGAATAACCTGCAGGATCAACAGCTTGTACTGTTAGGTAATCCTGGTCTACTGCTAACATCTTCGTACGGTATATATCTGAAGCGAATTGGAGAGGAGCCTGTTCTGACTGTGCTTTATTCAAAAAGACGGATGCCGTCTCTTCGGCATATTCTGAAATAACCACCGGGGTATTTTTTTTGATAATGCCTGCTTTTTCAGCGGCAATTTCCGCCAACGTATTCCCAAGAAGATTCATGTGATCAAAGCCAATATTGGTAATCACAGACAATACTGGTTGAATAATATTGGTGCTATCCAAACGGCCCCCAAGGCCGACTTCAATGACAGCGATATCAACCTTATTCTTCTCAAAATAATCAAAAGCCATGGCCACCGTAATCTCGAAAAAAGAAGGGCATACTTCTTCGATCAATTCACGATAGGTATTGACAAAATCCACGACAAACTCCTTCTCACATAACTGTCCGTCTACACGGATACGTTCTCTAAAATCAAGTAAGTGCGGCGAAGTATAAAGACCGGTTTTATACCCCGCTTCGGTCAAAATAGCCGCCAACATATGGGAAGTTGATCCCTTTCCATTTGTACCGGCAATATGTAAGGTTTTGAATTTTTGCTGCGGATTACCCAGCGCAGCGCAAAGTTTGATGGTATTGTCAAGGTCTTTTTTGAAGGCTGAGACGCCATCCCTTGTAAACATAGGCAATCGAGTATACAGATACTCGATTGCCTCATTATAAGCATTCATGTGAATGATTTTTATCTTAATCTAAAATTGAATACAATCCTTCCTGTCTGGGAGTCGGGAGCATTCGGCAATTGATTCAACCGAGCACCACGAACAGCACGCTCACATTTCTCCAGTAAAGATGGATCAGTTATCGTAGTACCTTTCACCCCAGCACGTGCATAGGTAATAATTCCTTGCTTGTTCACTCTAAATTCTACAGCAACCTTTCCCGCCTGTTGTCCGTTATCGTCGATACTCGGTCTTTGGGTAAAGCTTCGGTTTTCAATAGACAACATCATATTCCCATTTCCAGAACCCCCTTCGCCATAATTACTTGCTAAAGGATCACCTAGTTTGGAACCTTGATTTCCGGGTGTTGTCCCTGTACCGTCACCAGCTCCAGTACCGTTATTTTTATTACCTTTAAAGAGTGCCTTGGCATTTGCCTGCGGCGCCACTTCTTTTACCGCCTTGGTTGTTTCCGGTGCTTTTGAAACGACCTTCTTTTCAGTTTTTGTTACTGCAGGCGCATCTTCTAAATCCTGTGTAACGACCGCTTTTTCCGCAACCTGTTGTGTCGGAGTCGGTGTAGGCGTTTCAACAGGGTCAATACGGTCAGGGCGTTCGTTATTGGCATTCGGATCCACGGAAGGTTCTTCCACACTCATATAGTCATCCCCCATTCCTTCCGGTGAAGTGCCGTAATTGACGATCATCCCACCCATTCCATATTCGTCAGGTGCCTGTGCTTTAAAAACAACAAAAAATCCAATCAAGAGCAACGATGCCATGACCAAAGTCGATATCCCCAATGCTTTAGGGAAATTATTTTCTTCATGTTGAAGATGATATCTCATCGTATTAATCTCCTATATTAATAGCTGACCAATAAACTTGAAAAAAGTTTAATGATACTTACTTATCTTTTTTTGGTTCAGTTGCCAACACCACCTTTACTTTCAAACGGTTAGCTACATCCATGACCGAAATGACATTTTGGATAGGAACAGTATTATCGACATAGAGCATGATTGTCAACTCCTCTCCACCAGCCATTTGCGATTGAATTGCAGCTTCCAATCCTTCAATAGGAACTGGAGTTTTATCAATGAAATAGCCCAAATCTTTTGTAATCGATATTGTGACAGTTTTTTTTGCAACAGATTGTTCGCCAGCGCTAGATTTTGGTAACAAAAGCTTAACGACCTGTGGATTAGAAACTGCTGAGGCCAACAGGAAGAACAACATCAAGAAAAACATGATGTCATTCAGCGCTGAAGTATGGACCTCCGCAGATGGTTTATTTTTTCTACTTCGTAAGTTCATTATCTTCCTGGTTCATCCAATAAATCAATAAATTCTACTGCATCGGTTTCCATACGTAAAATCAATCGCTCGACCATCATATTTAAAATATGGTAACCCAAATAAGCCAAGATACCAACGGCAAGACCTGACGCAGAAGATACCATTTTTACATATAAACCTCCAGATACAGATGCAATATCAATACCACCGGCTAGCTCAACTTCATGGAAAATCTTAATTACCCCAAAAATCGTACCCACGAAACCAAGCATCGGCGCAATACCTGCAATAATACCCAAGATATTAATATTCTTCTCTAATTTGGCAACTTCCAGCTTACCAACATTTTCAATAGCGCCCTCAATATCTTTGATAGGTCTTCCGACACGCAATAAGCCTTTTTGCAACATACGTCCTAACGCAGAGTTACTCGAACGGCATACGGCCAACGCAGAGTCCAGGTTTCCGGATAGTACATTCGCTTTCACCTGTGACATGAGGCTATTATCATATTTTGCTGCACGACGAATAGTCAGATAACGTTCAAAAAAGATAACCAATCCAATAAAGAATAACAATAGGATCGGAATCATAATCCATCCCCCTTTGATCATCATATCGATCAAACTCATGTTTTCTGTACTTGCGGCGGCAGGTAATGGTTGTTGCGCAGCTTGATTAAATGAATCCACAGCGGCTCTTGCTGTATCCTGTACTAATGACATAATTATTAATAGTTTTATATAGTTTCTATAATTTTTCTACCCAAGCACCTTCAATTTTTTTCTCTACAGATTTCTTTGCGAGGTCTGCCTCTGATTTTGTCATGTAGGTATTCAAGATGATTTTCTTCTTATTTCTTTTAAACTTTCCTTCCACTGCTCGCGCTGTTTTGTAACCCATTTCCCGAAGGCGTTTTGCCTCCTGCTCAGCTTGTGCCATTGTTTTCGCAGAACCAATGACCAATTGATAGCTTGGCTGCGCGACGGGGATCGACTCTTTGATCACTGGATTTGCCTCCAGAACAGGAGCTTTGGTGGCTGGATTTGCAACAGTTTGTGGCGTCGCGTTTTTAACAGAATCAGTAACTTTGATTTTTGCTAATGAATCAGCTTTTTTCAAACTATCTGCCGTCAATGTATTGGACAGTGTATCAGTAGTTACAAGCTGTTTATTCTGAACAAGTGTATCCGTATTTACAACAACTGGTTTGCTTGCACCGAATAGCGAATCTTTTAAGTTCGGATTCGTATAAATAACCCCTACAGCGACCATCGCCAATACAATGATTCCGGTGATCCAATACCAAACTGCATTAGAATGACGGGGTTCTTCTTCATAGACATCCGGCACATACGTTGAATGCGCATTAGCTGCAGCTATAGCACCAAGCTCTTTTTTCTGAACCTGCTCTTCTTGAGTAACAGCTTCATCAGCAATGAGTTCGTCGCTATCCGTTAGCGCGGTCTCATCTGCAGGTTCAGTTTCCTCGATTTTCCTTTCTTCTCGTGTGTCTACTTCGGGCTCCACAACATTGGAGTCACTTGTTATTTCGGTCTCAGGAGTCAGTTCATCCGCTAATACTGGGGGTACCGATTCATCTACAGATTCGACAACTTCTTCCTTATTTTCATCCTCATCAGTTTCCTCTTCGGGGATCGCTACTTCCTGAATCTTCGTATTCGACACAAGTTCTTCCGTTTGTGCTCGCTCGGGATCAGCGTCTAGAGCCGGATCTTCTTTCAAAGGTGAAGACTCAGCCAATTGTTCTTTTACTTCCTCCAAAGACGAAACAACTGTTTCAATTTCTGGCGCAACAAGATTTTTAACTGGCTGGAAGTCGAATCCGGACAAGTCCAAAGGTTTGAAGACTAAACTTGCGCCATAACTAATCAATAACCCAAGATCATCAAGTTTGACCTGTCCAAATTGCCCCAAATCAGCCCGCAGGTTCTCAACAGTTTCCGACAAGATCTGTTGCGCCTGATTTAGGCCCAAGTTTTCCTGCTGTTGGATATAATGAACAATATTAAATCCTTGTTGGGCCGAATAGTCCAGCTCAACGTAGGAAATTGGTGGCAAAAACACATTATTCTGTTTATCGAACTGGGCCGGAGAATGAATTCTTTTGAACACACCTATTCCGGGCACGTATACTTCCGCATAACGTTTTAATAAACTATTGATGTTTTTGCCTAGATTCATCGCACACTATTTTAAGATGCAAATTTATAATCTTAATTCGTTAAAACGAATAATTAAGACCACCAATTACATTAAAGCCCAATCTTGGGTAATACATATAACGTTCGTACTCTTTTCCAAAAATGTTATTTGCTTTCACGAAAATACCAAATTGTTTTTTGATTCGATATTCTGCACCGGCATTAAGATCGGCAAACGAAGCAATTGTTGCTTTATGACCACTGTTAGCAATACGGCTGCCATCTGTGTTATAATCATAAATATACGCATATGTATTGCCTTGGGTGGAAAGTTCAGCATCTATGAACAATTTATCGGAAATATTGAAACGCGCATTGGCCTGCATACGGAATTTAGGTAAACCCCAAGCTTCTTCTTCATCGCTCAATTTGTAGTCGTCAATAAAGACCTTTCCACCTAGATTAACCAGTTGCGAAAGACGGACATTGATCTCTCCTTCCAATCCCATGTGCTTAGCCTTATTGATTATGCCGTCATAAACTACATCGAAAGCCCAAGGAACATAGCCATTTTGACTATCACCATACGTACTGTTTTTAAACAAAGGCAATCCTTCAATCTGCTTATAGAATACCTTTACTTTATAACCAAATGTTGCGCCTGCATTTCCTTTTAATCCTGCATAGACGTTCATTTTCTCTATCGAGTTGATCATTCTGACATTGGGTGCCAAATAAGGATTCTCTTTAGCGAAACTACGGAAAGACGCTTGTTTTACGCCGCCATTAATTCCGGCAAACAAAGAGATATATTCAGGTGCCAAAGCAAAATCAGCTTCTACTGATGGGAAAACATTGAATCGTGTACTATCACCGAATTCGGAAGTCAAATTCGCTCCCAAGGTTACATTATAGTTGTCGCCTTTGAAACGGATATATGGATTAATAACGGCCAAATGGTTTTTTACCTCAGCGCTATCTTTCGCATTATTCATCGTTACGCTTAAATTCGCTCCAACATTGAACGCACTTAAACGCTTATTCAGATAACCTGATAATGCAATTGAATTCTCTTTGGCCTTGTAAGCATCTTTAAACAAGTAGCCGTCAACTTTTGCTGAATAGCTTAATGCTTGCTCATTTTTAGGATCAACATTACTTGACAGTTCTCCATTTAAATAGATATCTGTAAAAGTTTGCTTATCCGGAGTCGCATTCAACAAGGTTGTTCCCGGTTGGTCAAAAGTCTGTCCATAGAAATTTGTTCCATAACGATTGTAGCCCAGGGTACCTTTTACTGTTACCGCGTCCAATACACGGCGACCAAAGATACCGATATCCTGTGTACTGAACTTCTGTCCATCAATATTACCTTTTTGGCTCAAATGCTTTGCAAATAAACCAAATCGTGTGTTTTCAAACTGCTCAGAAGCTAAATAAGCCTCACCCAAGATACTATTATAGTTACCGATACCAAATTTGACATAGTTGCTACTATGCTCAAAAGGTTGTGCAAAAGGAATCTCTTGTACATCCAATTGTTTCAACCCCGTATTGATATCCAATTTTTTGTCCAAAATATTGTTGTAGGACAATTTGGGCTGATACTCCCTTTTATTGGTCATATCGGGACTGCGGCGGATTTTTACAGCATCGGCAAGAATTGGCTTATAATCACGAACAACATCAAAAGAATCGATAGTGACCGGTTTTTCAGGATCATTCTTCTTGCCTGTTTCCTGTGCAAAAGAATTCAATCCCACGCCCATCAAAAGCGCTGCTAAAGTATATTTCTTCACGTTTCTATTTTGCAACTTCTTCATTGTATCCTATTTCTTTTTGTTGTTCAATTTATTTAGACGTTCTTTTGCGGCTGGCAAAATATCATCTTTCGCATCATAGTTATCCACAATCGATTCAAGTGTAGCTTTTGCTTGGAAGGTATCGCCCTTACCTGCATAGGCATCAGCCATGGTGATAAAGCTTTTTGCTACCCAATATTCGTAGGAAGAAAAATTATCCGATAAATCCATTGCTGTTTTGATACAAGCATCATATTGTTTATTTTCCAATTGCAGTAGGGCAACATTGTATTTTGCTTCCGCACCGTATACGGTACGGCTCTTCAACGCTGCCAAACTGAATTCTTTCATTGCTTCAGTTTTCTTATTCTGCTTAACATAGCATTTACCGGCGTACAAGAAAGCATTTGCGATCTCTTCCTCGGAAGACTTTTCGTAATTCTTAACCGCGTTGGTATAATTTAATGCTTCTTTATAATCTCCAATCTGGTAATAAGAGACCATGAGGTTGTTGATTGCAAAACCATAATTAGACTTGTATTCAGAAGTAAGTTCCAGTTTTTTCAACAGCTGCGTAGCCTCATTATATTTCTTTTGTTTCAAATATAAATTGGATACAGAAATTAACGTGCGCTCTGTATAAGGGGAAGTCCAGTCATTCAAAATAATATTGTAATCATGTAATGCATCTTCTGTATTTCCCAATGCTGCGTTACTTTCTGCCCGCACAAAGCGTGCATATTTCTCTTGGTTTGGTTTCGGGAATTTATCGAAATAAGCATTTACAGCTTCCACTGCACCTTGGTAATTCCCTCTGGAGAATAAAGTTGTAGCAGTGGCGAATGAACGGGAATCTTGCTCCGACTTCGACGCATCGCCTAAGTTTGTTCCAGTAGCATATTTGATATAACCTGTTGCATCACCTTTGTCCAGATAGATGTTCTCAATCGAACGCATGGCCTGTCTTGCCTCATCCGTTGATGCATATTGGTCGACCACACGTTGGAATGTTGCCAATGCAGCGTCGTTGTTATCTTGGTTATATTGAACTAGACCAATTGTCACCAAAGCACGTGGAACATAACTACTACGTGGATATTTTTCCACCATTGTTTGGAGCCCAGAGATCGCCTGATCACTCTCTCCCATCAAGAAACGCGTATAAGGGATCTCAAATGCAATATCATCAGCATAATTAGAATTCGGGAATTGTGAAATAACAGCATTCAATGTTGAGATCTTACCATTGTTATCCCCCTGTAATCCTTGAATAATACCTCTTTGGAATAAAGCATAATCCTGACTAGGAGCTTTAGACGAGATCAATTTATTGTATTCAGTTAATGCCCTGCCGTAGTTTTTGGAGGAGAAGTAAGAATCACCTAAGCGTGCAATAGCATCATTACGTGTATTCATTTCAATTCCCTTTGAACCACCAGAAGCTAAGAAACGCTCGAAGTAATTTGCCGCAGTACTGTAATTACCATTACGGAAAGCCGCGTAAGCTAAAGCATAATTGGCATAACTATAAACGTCTGTTTTGCTAGCGCCTGGCAAGCGTAAGAATTTATTGAAATTCGTAACCGCTTCTCCGTATTTACGTACTTCATACATAGCCTCTGCTTTCCAGTAAGTTGCCAAAGCATAAATTTCCTCATCATAACGAAACTCTTCAGAGCGCATGAATAAGGAGATTGCATTTTCAAAAGCACGCTCGTTATAATATTCCAAACCTCTGTAGTAGGTCACCTTTTGATAAGCTGCATTTGCTTCTTTTCCACGTTTAGGGATAGATTCCAAAATATCAACTGCCTCGCGGTAATTCTTTGTGCTCAGTAATACTTCAGCAAGCAAGGTTTTTGCTTCCTCCAAACGTTTCGATTTTGGATAGGTTTTCAGGTATTCCTGTGTCGACGCCAAGGCGACTTGGTGAAATTCCAATTCATAGGAAAGCTTTGCATAATTGAATAACCCTTCTTCTTGCATCGCTGGATCAAAATCCAATTTCGAAGCACGGAAAAAGGCGTTACGCGCAGATTGCTTATTGCCTTTCTTCAAGAAAGAATCACCTAGGGTAATCATCGCAGATTGATAATATGCATCCGGATCAGTCATTTTTTCCAATTCGGTGATTGCTTTATCGTAATCCTTCAATTTATAGGCAATGTAACCAATTTGGTAGCTATCCTGATTATTCTGTGTCTTACCTTGATCTTGTGCCTGGAATTTATCGTAATAATCTTTCGATGTTTTTAGATCACCTTTGATAAAGTACGTTGCCGCGATAATACGGAACATCTCTGTTTCGTTTTCCTGTTTCGTTCTTGACAGAATTGGCAATGCATAGTCCAGCACATCATCATAGCGTTTATCCAAGAAATACAGAGCTGTGATATAGTAAGGATAGCTATTTTCGAATTGTTTCGAACCATTCAGACGTTCAAATTCATTCAATGCAGTTTTATACTCTGCATCTAAGTACGATAAGTAAGCATAATAATAGATCGAAGCTTCCTGAAATTCCGTTTTTTGGTCTTTCAGCCCTTCAAATAATGGTTTTGCTGTTTTATAATCCTTAGTCATAAAGGAAGCATATCCAAATTTAAAGCGATATTCGACATTTTCCTTTCCTGCTAAATTTTTGCTATCGATCTTATTAAACCACTCTAATGCTTTAACATAATCTTTTTTAGCATAATAGGATTTACCGATCTGAAAATAAGCCGCTTTAGCGTTTGCACTGACAGGGAAATCTTTGATGTATTTTAGAAAACGGTTTTCGGCATCGGATTCGCCCAATTCCAAGGCACAAACCGCTTGATAATACCGTACGTTCTCTTTCAACAAAGACAGTTCCTCTGTTTCGTCCAATTGCAAATTGGATTTTGTCCGCAAGGCTTCAACACGATCAAACTGTGCTGAAGCAGAACTAAATTTTCCGCGTTCATACAATTCCATCCCTGTTTTGTACGCCTTGTTGATTTGTTGCCATTCTGTCTGTTGCGCTAATGCTGGCGTCGCCATAACGGTTAATGCAACTCCCACCTGGTAAATCTTCTTATACATAATATGTGAAACCTTAATATGTTATTTATCTGCAAATGTAAATGAATCTCCCTCCAAAAAGCGATCAATTTGATTTAAATTCAAATTCATCAAAACTTGCTGTCTCTGATGGCCTGAAGATAGGCCAAAATTTATTGAAAATCAATTCAAACCTCCTCTTTTCAGGGAGATAGTTTTATTCATTTTACTAAATTATACTTTAATTGAGCTATTTTACACAAAAGTTATTAACATCTGTGTATAACCCTGTATTATAACGGAAATTTTGCACAAAAAATATGCCCGACAAAAAATAAAGTCAGGCATAATATTGTTGAATTAGAAAACAGTATAACCTCGTTTCCGAATCGCCACAGGGGCACTTCAAAGGAAGGTTAAACTATCCGCGTTGCCCTGCTAGTAGATACAAGACAGCCATACGGACAGCAACACCATTTTCAACCTGATCCAAAATAATGGAATGTTCGCTATCCGCGACATCCGATGTGATCTCAACACCCCTATTGATTGGTCCGGGATGCATAATTGTGATCGGCTTCTCTAAAGAATCCAAAATTTCTTTATTCAATCCATAAAGCATGGAATATTCTCTTAAGGAAGGAAAATAGGCTATATCTTGACGTTCCAATTGAATCCGTAACATATTTGCCACATCACACCAGTTCAGCGCTTTCCTCAAATCGTGCTCAACTTTTACACCTAATGAAGTAATATGTTTGGGAATTAATGTTGTTGGACCACAAACCATCACTTCTGCTCCTTGCTTTTGAAGACATAAGATGTTGGACAATGCAACACGTGAATGCGTGATATCTCCAACGATAGCGATTTTACGACCGGCTACGTCACCATAACGCTCACGGATTGAAAAAGAGTCAAGCAAAGCTTGTGTCGGGTGTTCATGTGCGCCGTCACCGGCATTGACAATTTGTGCATCCACATGTTTACTTAGAAATACCCCAGCACCGGCATAGGGATGCCGCATCACAATCATATCGACCTTCATGGCAAGAATATTATTGACCGTATCGATGAGTGTCTCGCCTTTGCTTACTGATGACGAGGATGCAGCAAAATTAACAATATCTGCAGAAAGTCTTTTTTCAGCAAGCTCAAATGACAAGCGTGTCCGCGTTGAATTTTCAAAAAACACGTTGGCAATCGTAATATCCCGTAATGAAGGAACTTTTTTAATCGGCCTATTTAATACCTCTTTGAAATTACTTGCTGTATCCAGGATCAATTGGATATCTTTCTCATTTAGATCTTTGATCCCCAATAAATGGCGAGTACTTAATTGTTCTGCTACAGATGACATTTTATAGTATATTCAAATATTTACTAATCATTTTTTATTGACAGTGCGCGTCTCCAAAGGTAGACAATACCTCCAGAATCCTACTGCACCCCTATTAATCGCTAGCTGAAGTTTTCTTCTCCGTAATCAAGATAATACTATCCTGATCCTCGGATTCTTTCCAGTTAACAATTACTTTTTGCGAATCAATAGAATCTACCTGTATTCCGATATAATCAGGCTGAATAGGGATCTGTCTAGAGAATCGACGATCGACCAAAACAAGCAGTTCTATGCTTCTTGCCCGGCCGAATGCCTGTACAGCATCCATCGCGGCACGAATAGTACGTCCTGTCCATAAAACATCATCTATAAAAATGACGTCTTTACCTTCTACAATAAAATTGATATTTGTGCTATTTGCTAAGAGCGGGCCGGCATTCCCTTTTGTTCGGAAGTCATCGCGATAAAAGGTAATATCCAAATCACCAACTAAAATCTCTTTTCCGATCATCTGCTCGAGCTCTTTGACAATACGTCGAGCTAAAAAAGTTCCTCGGGGCTGAATACCTATGACGACAGCATTTGAAAAATCACCGTGATTCTCAATCAATTGACGACATAGTCTTTGAATTGTGATTTGAAATTTTGGTCCGTCTAATAAAATCGACTGTTTCATTATGGGAATGTTTGAGCAAAGCTACACTTTTTTTAACAAAAATAAAGCCATGAAGGGCAATTAATTTCAATATTCGCATGCTCCCTGCACTTACGGTCATCTGATTTTAATAATGTACATTTCCCCTATTTATCTGCAGACATCCTATTTAAAATTGACATTTTACAGCCCCTGATCACTGGTCTACCTGTGTGTTTTTATTATTCCGGGCAAAAAAGTATACCGGCACCCCAATGAGCACGAGAATAAAGCCAGGCCAGGTGTATTGTGGTTTATAAATAATCAATAATACACAAAATACTGTACCGATCAGCAAGTACAATATAGGTGTTACCGGAAATAGGAAAGTCTTATAACTACGTTCCAAATCCGGTCTACGGATACGCTGCATAATAACACCAAGCACAGTAATCATATAGAATATGACGATAACGAAGGATATCATATCAAGTAAATTGCCGTATTGCCCGCTTAGACAAAGCAAGGAAGCCCAAATTCCCTGGAGCCATAATGATCTTGCAGGTACATCATATTTGTTATTGGGAATAGCTTGCTTCAGAAATAGGCCATCTTTTGCCATCGTTTGAAAAACACGCGCTCCGGAAAGCGCAAGTCCGTTGACACAGCCAAAGGTAGAGATCATAACCAGAATTGCCATAGCGATCGTCCCGCTATGTCCTAGCATTTTTTCAGCGGCTGCAATAGCAACGCGATCATTGGCGGCGAAAGCAATCTCCTCTCGATTTAAAGCTGCCAGGTAAATGTAATTGCAACTGATATAAAGCAACATCACCAGGCTCGTGCCGATAACCAATGCCCGAACAACATTACGCTGCGGATTGACAATCTCGCCGGAAACAAACGTTACATTTTCCCAGGCCACGCTGCTAAATACCGAACCGACCATCGCTGCAGCCAATGCCCCCATCAATGTTCCCCCAGAGATCTGCGACCAACCTTCACCTTTTAAATTTTGAAAAGAATCCCAGCCGTACGCCATATTTTCCGAAAAGTGATTTTCTTTAATCAACAACAAACCACCTACAATCAATAAAATCAGGGCAATGATTTTTGCAGAAGTAAAGAAAGACTGAACGGCTTTACCGCTTTTTATCCCTCTTGTATTGATAAAGGTAAGCAGTATAATAACGCCCATAGCGAGGATCTGTATCCAGGTAATCTTAAACTCTCCACGCTGGAACAGCGGGGCAGCGTCATTCAACTGCGGTATGAGGTAAGCGGTAAACTTACCAAAAGCAACAGCTACTGCGGCGATAGTCCCCGTCTGAATAACGGTGAACAAGCTCCAACCATATAGAAAACCGATTGGCTTGCCAAATATTTCTGTCAGATAGGTATATTGTCCGCCAGCCTTCGGATACATGGACGACAATTCACCATAACATATTGCTGCCGCAACAGTAGCCAATGCTGTCAACAGCCAGACTATCGCCAACCAATATCCGGACCCCAGTTGCCGCATCATATCACTCGAGACAATAAAAATACCGCTTCCGATCATTGATCCCATGACCAGCATAACTGCATCCCACAATTTTAATTGGCGCTTCATATGCATATAATTATTTATTAAGTATCGATTTTCATCCCCGCCCTAGGGCATCCATGCTGCCTTCAGAGGTTGTAAAAGCCCTATAGAATCCGCAGATAGTTTTCATAAGCACGTATGCTTTTATACGGGGGTATTTCATCCTAATTCAGGCTGGTTTATACGCCCTTAAGCTAAGAAAAAATAATCAAAAAAAGCTGCCCTTTCCTACATCGCTTTCAAAAAACAAATTTCTTTTTTGAAGGCCTGCAGCAAAGGGCAGCGTCTTATAGTAAAATAATGTCTTTAACTGTTATTCAACACCATACTGTTGTTTATATGATTTCTCTAAATCGGTCACTTGCTGTAGCAATTGTTTTTCCGAGGTAGAAGCTAAGATACTCTTATAAGCACCCAAAGCACGTAGAGCAGTACCTATATTTGAATACTCCAGCTCAGGCTTTGTCTGAGCAATATCCTGATACCAACGCATATTCTGTGTCATAAACTTCAAATTGCGGTTTACGATCTCATTCGCACGTTTGGTTTCGCCAGTTTCATACAATACATTAACAATTGGAATATATCCTAAAATATCACGCATCAAATAAACACGTTTTGGCATTTTCTCATAAGTTTCAACAGCGACTTTTCGGGCCTCATCCTTATGCCCTTCCATCATCAATTGTGTTGCCGTACCACCCATCACTGTATTTGTGATCATGGTAATCATGCGATAAGATTCTGGATCCAGGTAGGAAGCATGCGCCATATTGCCCCATTGATATTTTGTTGTAATATCTTTATAAGCAGACTGTGTATCGACCAATGTACCTTCGGCTCCAGCAGGCGTAGCAATTGGCATTAAACGCAATGCAAAACCTTCTTGCACTAAATATTTATCCAGGCCAAGGTAATTGTCATTTGGAACGGTTGCCGCAAAATAGATCGGACGTTTCCAATCGTTATTCAACAATACGTTTAAGATAGATAATTCAGCTCTAGAGATATAATTTCTATTGTAGGTCCAGCTCATTGTATCGACAATAGATTCTTGCCAAGCTTTAGGAACGACATTATTTTTCAGAACAGATTCTTTATTCACCGGAAGGCTAAAGTTCTTCGTTGGCAGGAAGTTTTCGAACTTACCACCTCTCAACTCCAATTTGTTCTTTTGATCGTCGGACAATAAAATCTGCATAATCAGATCCAGATCCACATGCCCCGGTACTTTCATATCCTGATAGTAAAGGACTTCACGAACACCTTTTTTGAATTTTTCGTCGTCGATATTGATCGGTAAGCCGTCCGCCTGATTCACTTTCTGTTTCATCTGACGCATGTACCAGTCCGAACTCAACAAGCTTAAGTTCACCACACGTACATCCGGACGATAATTCTCAACTTCCTGTACATACCACAAAGGATAGGTATCGTTATCACCGTAGGTGAATAAGATGGCATTTGGCGCACAAGAAGCTAAGTAATTTTTGGCTAGATCACGTGCAGTTGTTTTCTCCGAGCGATCGTGATCGTCCCAGTTTTGAAATCCCAGCAATACTGGAGCCCCCAATAAACAAGCTACAGTAGCAGCACCTGCAGCCACTTTACCATCCACCTTTTTACTGAGGTAATCTGCAATCGCAAATACCCCTAAACCGATCCAGATGGCGAAGGCATAAAATGAACCTGCATATGCATAGTCACGCTCACGGGGTTGAAGCGGACTTTGATTCAAATACAATACAATTGCTAAGCCTGTAAAGAAAAACAACAAGCCCACAATTCCCGCATCGCGTTGTCTCTTTCCAAAATGCCAAAATGCACCGATTAAACCAATAATCAAAGGCAAGAAATAATATTTGTTATTCGAAGGATCAGTCTTCAATGAATCCGGAATTGCATTTTGTCCACCATTATGCATTTGGTCAATCGGTTTGATTCCCGCTTGCCAATTTCCTTCCGTAAACGACCCTTGACCTTGTTGGTCATTCTGACGGCCTGCAAAATTCCATAGGAAATAACGGCCATACATATGTCCGATCTGATAACTGAAAAAGAACTTCAAATTATCACCAAACGTCGGAGACTGCCCGTCAGGTATTTTTAAATAATCACGGTAATAATCAATATGGCCCTGATCCCTAGAACTGTAAACACGCGGAAAAAACATGGTTTTATCATATTTATAGTCCATGCCGTTCTCCACTTTTGTATACTTATCCTTATCTTTTCTATACGTATAAGTCGGCTCCGCATCAACTACCTGCGCATCAAATGTAGGCCCGTTTAAAAGAGGCTCACTTGCATATTGCTCACGTCCGAGATAACTTACAAAGGAGAACGCATTATCGGGATCACTGTTATTTAACGTAGGATTTGCTTTGGCACGTACCATGATCATGGCAAAAGAGCTATAACCAAAAATGATAAATGCTGCACTGATCAGGATCAGATTCAGCATCGGTTTGACCTTCTTGATCGAGTACCAGATACCGTAGACAAAAAGGGCTATGGCCAAAACCATAAATAGGTTGAAGCCTGTACCGAAGCCCATGCCCAAACTATTCACAAAGAACAGATCAAAGTATGCCGCCGCTTTAACAGTATATTGAATGATACCCCATAAGATCAGCGCCAAGACAACGACACCAATTAAGAAAGCTTTGATTGCCCCTGATGATGTAACCGTTTTTGAACGTTTAAAATAGATAACCAAAGCGATTGCCGGGATTACCAGAAGGTTCAGTAAGTGAACTCCAATGGAAAGCCCCATCACATAGGCGATAAAAATTAACCAGCGGTCTGCCCCCGCTTCATCGGCGTGGTTTTCCCATTTTAGAATTCCCCAAAATACAACCGCTGTACACAACGAAGACATTGCGTAAACTTCAGACTCCACGGCAGAAAACCAAAATGTATCTGTAAATGCATAGGCCAAGGCACCTACAGCACCGGAACCAAATATTTTAATTAAATCGGTTGATGTATATGATCCATCAACACCCTTTACAACGATTTTCTTTGCTAATGCCGTAATTGTCCAAAACAAAAACAAAATGGTCAGGCCACTACATACCGCCGAGCCTACATTCATCCAGAATGCAATTCGTGTAACATCCCCGCCGGCAAGGTTGGAGAATATATTTTGAATCATTAAGAATAACGGTGCTCCTGGCTGGTGCACAATTTGAAGCTTAAAGGCTGAAGCGATAAACTCACCACAGTCCCACCAGCTCGTCGATCGTTCGGCAGTCATGACATACGCTATAGTTGCAATTAGCGCACATATCCATCCTAAAAGATTGTTGATTTTAGTATAGTTCATAAAATGATAACTGTAAAAAGTATTATTAATACGGCTCGAAAATAAGGATAAGTTAATAAGAAATGAACTTTATTCTGATTTTTTAACACATCTTAATTAAAAAAACATTTCTGACCTAGCGATAGTAGGCATATTACAGGTGAATGATACGCATCCTCGTCTATTGGGAATAAAAATTCGGAAAGAAAAACAGCAACCAGATCCATCATTTTAGATAAAAACAAAAATTATTTCTTTGAAAATCAGCCCCAATGCACTTGACAACACATTTTTATTTGCAGAAATAAGAATAGTCCGTATATTTGCATCATCAAATGTGAACGACATCACTACGATAGAAAACACTTTTGAATTGTTTGTCCGATAGTATAAGGGTAGTACGACAGTTTTTGGTTCTGTTTGTCTTGGTTCGAATCCAGGTCGGACAACAAACAATAGAAAAGGCTTGCATTTGCAAGCCTTTTCTGCGTTATATGCAAGGCTTATTATTTATAAAAGGGTTCAGATTTTTTTTAATTTGCATTTTGATTTTTAAAACAAATCTCTATCTTTGCGTCGTCAAAAAGAAAAAGACGGAAACGTCAACTTTTTAGAGACATTGTCCGATAGTATAAGGGTAGTACGACAGTTTTTGGTTCTGTTTGTCTTGGTTCGAATCCAGGTCGGACAACTTTTAAAGTTAAGAGTATATGGATTGTGAAAACAATCCATTTTTTTTAATGTTTAACTTTAAAAACAGTAAGGGAATAAAATATTGAATAAACGACAATACAATAACCCAACATAAATATACAAAACCATGCCTTTGCAATTCAACACGGTTAAACTATTTGCAGGTTCTGGCACTACAGAACTAGCCGAAAAAATCGCACAATCTTACGGGAAACCACTAGGAGACAAAACATTATCGCGTTTTAGCGACGGTGAGATTCAACCATTCTACAATGAATCAGTTCGCGGAAGCGATGTATTCATCATCCAATCTACCAACCAACCAACCGACAATCTTTTTGAATTATTGTTAATGACAGATGCAGCGAAGAGAGCTTCAGCGCATTACATTACAGCAGTAGTCCCTTACTTTGGTTTCGCAAGACAAGATCGAAAAGACAAACCAAGAGTTGCTATTGGCGCAAAAATGATTGCCAACCTATTGACTGCCGCTGGTATCCACCGCATCATGACCATGGACCTGCATGCAGCACAAATCCAAGGTTTTTTCGATATCCCTGTTGACCATTTGGATGGCTCCATCATTTTTGTTCCTTACATCAAATCCTTAAAACTTCCGAATCTAACGATTGCTTCTCCCGATATGGGCGGTTCATACAGAGCACGTACTTTTGCTAAATTTTTCAACGCGGAAGTGATTATCTGTGACAAACGTCGTAAACGTGCGAACGAAATCGAATCCATGTCTATTATTGGCGATGTTACGGATCAGGATGTTGTATTGATCGATGATATCTGTGATACAGCTGGTACACTTTCGAAAGCAGCAGCGTTGATCATGGAAAACGGTGCAAGATCTGTAAGAGCGGTTTGTACACACGCTGTGTTGTCAGGTAAAGCCTACGAAACGATTGAAAACTCCGTTTTATCTGAAATGATTGTGACAGACACCATTCAATTGGATCCAGAAAAAGCAAAACAGTCGACCAAAATCAAAGTATTATCAACGGCTGATTTATTTGCAAAAGCTATCAAAAGCGTAAATCAACACTCTTCTATCTCCGATTTATTTGAAGTAGAATAAACGTTGTGTTTTAGCTATTAAATATTGGACTCTGGTCTGGGACGCATTTTGCGGAACGACCAGAGTCTTTTTTGTATGGCTCCAGCCTATCCTTTTTTAAAAGCGACAAACCTTTAAAAGCACTATTCCGCTTGCCCCCCTATCTTTTAACAACAAGCGAGCAGCTTTTTTAGCCCGTATACAAGTTAACACTTGATTCATATCAATTCCTAGATTAACAAGGTATTTATAAGGGGGTAACAGGATTAAATCGCTGTTAACCCCCTGTTATTTCCCTGCTAGAAGAATCTTATTTCGGTTTTAATCTAGGAAATGGTATCAATTTGGTCATACATTAGGTTAAACAAGCAAAGTTGAATGGGTTTAATCATGTACATGGAAAAGTCGAAGATCTTGAATAAGTGCCTGTTTCCGAGCTAATATCAATCGTATTTTTTGATAATATCAAAAATTAGATTATCTTTGCACCTCAAATTTATAAAAAATTAAAAGATGAAATCAATTGCTATTAGCGGTTCTGTAAGACAGAACGTAGGGAAAAGAGATGCAAAAGAATTGCGTTACCAAGGTTTAGTACCAGCAGTACTTTACGGTGGTACAGAGCAAACAGCTCTTTCTGTATCCGCAGCTGATTTGAAACCAGTTCTTTACACTGCAGACGTAATCATTGTTGAATTAAACATTGAGGGGCAAACTAAAAGAGCTATCGTTCAAGACGCACAATTCCACCCATTAACTGACTTAGTTACTCACGTTGACTTTTTAGAATTATTTGATGACAAAGAAGTATCATTAAATATTCCTATCAGATTAACAGGAACTTCTCCAGGTGTTAAAATGGGGGGTAAATTAGTTCAAAAATTACGTAATTTACGCGTAAAAGCATTACCTGCAAACTTACCACAAGAAATTGCTGTACCAATGGAATCTTTAGAAGTTGGTAAATCAGTTCGCGTAGGTCAAATTCAATTGGAAAACGCAAAAGTATTGAACAATGCTGATGATACAATTGTATCAGTAATCATGTCTCGTGCATTGCGTCAAGCTGAACAAGAAGCAGCTAAAGCAACTAAAGGTGGTAAAAAATAATCTGAACAAGATTCTTAAAATACTACAGAAAGCACCGAAATTCGGTGCTTTTTTTTTGCTTTCATTTCTGTTGGTGTCTGCGAAATCATGAAGGTTTTGTTTATTAAAATTTCTATTTTTGCGTCATGAATTATCTTATCGTTGGATTAGGCAATATCGGCAGTGAATACGCCGACACACGACATAATATAGGTTTTATGGTTGCCGATGAGCTTGTTAAACAGGCCGGTGCCAGTTTCTCCTTACTAAAATTAGCTTATTATAGCGAATTTAAGCAAAGGGGGCACAATGTCACCGTGATTAAGCCCACGACTTACATGAACTTGAGTGGTAAGGCTGTCAACTATTACATGCAACAATGTAAAGTTCCAATTCAGAATGTATTGGTGATTGTGGATGATCTGGCTATTCCATTTGGCTCGTTACGCATGAAACCCAAAGGAAGCAGTGCCGGTCATAACGGACTTAAATCCATTGAACAACTCTGCGGCGGACAGGTGTATCCCCGTTTACGTTTTGGAATCGGAGATAACTACCCAAAAGGCAGGCAGGTAGACTATGTCCTTGGCCCTTTTGACAAAGAAGAACAAGCTGAACTACCGGCTTTAATTGAGCATTCTGTTAAAATGATTCAAAGTTTTGTCAATATCGGCATCGAGCTAACCATGACGAACTTGAATACAAAATAAGTCACTTGTCGTTGTAATGCCCCAGTGCTTGGATCACAACGACAGCAATCTCTTCTTCAAAAATTTCATAAATAAGGCGATCTTTCTTATTGATCGCCCTACTCCAAATTTCACCGTCAAAATATTTTAATTGTTCGGGAGAGCCTGAACCCATTCTCGGACTCTCCTCCATTTCCAGGAGAAATAGGTCAATTCTTGTCCTATCAGATTTACGTCCAGATTTTTTTATCATTTGCAAATCTCTAATCGCTTTTTTCGAATATTGGATTAAATACTTTCCCATATATTCTTGCTATCCAATTGGACTAATTCACCTCTTTCTTTCTCAGCTCTAGCTTCTTTCACGCGGTCATTTAATTTCGACGATCTATCTTCAGACTCAATTTTTATTTTTGTCCCACCGAGTGCCTTTAATACCGCTTTAATTTTTTCTACTTCGGAAGAATCTATTTGAAATGATAATGTTGTCATAACCCTTTCGTTTTTACAAAGTTAATAAAACAACTCCATAAACAGAAAAAGCCGAATAAATCGGCATTTCCTTGTATAACTCTTGTGCATTTATTGTATCGACCTTGTCTACTTCTTAACCGCTTCACCTTTTTCTTTCTCCAACTCGGTCTTAATTACTTTTTTCACTTTTCCAGACAGACGATCCTCTACATCAGAAGACACTGCTTCAGGATGTTCTTTTGCATATGCCTTGGTGGTAATAATGATAACACCATCTTTCCCCCTATCACCATATAACGACGTTGCAGGCTGATTTTTCAAAACAGATACACTTTGAATCGTATTCGGATCAATCTTATTGATAGCACTACTCTCCTTCATGTCTCCGTCAACAACAAACAAAGGGTTCTTAGCTCCGGGAACTGCACCAAGCCTTACTCTTACTGGTTCGCGAATTGTAGTAACCTGCTTCGAATTTCCGTTAACTGCAACTCCTTGTACCTTTCCCTTGAGCTCCGGTGCATTCACATCTTCTTTTTTATACCCCATCACGACAACTTCCGAAGGCTCCCCTTTCGCCACCGTCTTGACAGCGTTACCGACATCTTCTTTTTTATCATAGGTAAAGGTAAGTGTCTGATTGGTGATCGCAGGTGAATCTTTTTTCTTCAACGTAACAAGAATAACTCCATTCTTTCCTTTTTCGCCATATATTGCCTTTCCATTATCTTTAATCACATCGATCGACTGGATTTCCGATCCCGGGATAGCAGCCATAATAGTTGGATTAACCTCCTTCCCTTCTACAATATAGAGAGGCTCCTTTTCGAATTTCATACTTGTCCGAAAATGAATAGTATCTGCTCCACTCTTGGACTTTACAGTATCTTTTTTTAATTCTATGGTATTCAATTCCACCAAAGGCTTATTTACCTTACTGACCATCTTTGCTGGCAAGGAAACATCAACCTGTAAATCTCTGTTCAAGTCGATAACAGCGGTCTCATTTGCCTTCTCAACCACGTTCACTATACCGCCTTCAGCTTTACTAACCGTAAATGCTGCTCCCGTCAATAAAAATACAGGTAAAAGAAAAGCATACTTACTCAGTTCTATTTTCGATGATCGCTTCTTGTTCATCATCATAATGCGACGTTTTAAAAGTTTAAAATTAAATTGATTGCTCAACCCTACTGAAGTGCCCTTTTTGGACACATTCAATAGGCTGTATTGGTACGTCTGCTTGTCAATTCCTTTATCGAGCACCTGTTGATCAGTCAGGAACTCCAAATTTTGGCGAATGGCCCTGCGCATGAGCCAGACGAAAGGATTGTACCAACAACACACCAATATCATTTCAAACAATAAAATATCCAAACTGTGAAGGCCTTTCACATGAATATCCTCATGCTTAAAAATATCTTTCAGTTCAGCATCCAGATGCTGCTCCTTATTAACATAGATTTTATTCAAAAACGAAAATGGAACAATAGGAATGAGCACATTCCTGAATAAGTAGGTCCGCCACTGATCGGACGTCGAATTCAGATGAATCCGCAATAAACTCATTAATTGAAATACAAATTTTAATAACAATAAAACGGCACCGACCATAAACACAACTTCTACCAACCTTCCCAAGGTCAGCTGCTGTTGAACCTCCGGCTCTGTCATATAAAACGAAATCTGTTCGCCTATTACTCCCATATCCAGCCCACGCTGTACAAACAAAGACTTTAAATCCATAAATGGATATACAAAAGCAAACATTCCCCCCGCTAAAAAGTAGACTCTATTTAACGAATAGAAGGTCAAACCTTTCAATAGTCCGATATATCCCAAATAGATAATACCCAACAATAGGTTAACTTGTATAATATAGGTCAGTAGACTTTCCATACGGCTAAGATTTATTGTGCTTAATCATGTCCATAATTTCCTTTAATTCATCGGCTGTTAATTTTTCCTCTTGTACAAAAAACGAAACCATTTCCTTATAGGAATTTTTAAAATAATCACCGACAAAAGAATTCATAAATTTGGCTTTATAGTCCTCCTCACTCACCATCGGTTCATAGCGCTTGGCATTGGCATAACGCACTGCCTTCACAAAATCCTTTCGTTCTAAATTCTTCACCGTCGATGCTAAGGTGGTATAAGGCATCTTTTCGCCTTTTATATTGTCCAAGATTTCCTTTATAAAACCTCCGTTGAGACTCCAAATAGATTGCATTGCCTGCTCTTCTTGTGCTGTTAATTTTTCCATATCTTTATCTTCCTTTTTCTAATCTAACACTAATCTACGAATAATTCGTAAATACAAAAAAATATTTTTTCTTTACCTGTAGAATCTTATCAAAATAGAATCATCCTCAAGCTGGCAAAAAAGAAATAGCTCATTTACTGCGTATTTAAATTCAAATTCGACGAATATAAGTTAGCTGGCAAAAAATTTGTTATACGATTATTTTAATTCTAAATTCATTCATAAATTGTTTCACCAATTAATAAGGCAAACATTTTCGGTGTATAAAATTGACAACATTCGATTGGACAACATGCCTTAGAAAGATGGTTAAAAATAAATACAAGAAAGATAAATGGCTAAAAATATCAAAGCGATCAAATGTCCGCATTGTGGCAGTATAAAAATCACCACGCTACGCCCTGATTATTACAAATGTGATAGCTGTGGAACAGAATTTTTTTTAGATAGCGACGACATCAATATCAATCATAACTACAACTATCCACGCAACAACCAAGATCAATATAAAGCCATTCGAATCGTATTATTTGCGATAGTAGGCTTTGTTGCACTTATGTTCATCATTGGTGGTTTGAGCGCTATTTTCTCTAAAAAGCCAGAGCCCAATTATTCAACTTACAGCTCCTCCAACACAACAGAAAAAAAAGAAGAAGCCGAACCATTGGAGTGGAATTATGCCAGCAATATGCTATTTCTGGACAAAGATAATATCCCTCATATTGTCGTCGTCGGCAACGTCGGCACGTTCAGGAATCGAATGGACGAAGGCAAGGACAATAAAGTTTATATCGGACTTTTCGATCCCAAAACCGGTAAAAAAGAATGGGTAAAGACTTTGATGGAAACTCCTGTTGAACTGTCGAGCAGCGATGTTAAACTTCAGGTATTTGAAGATCAGAATCTTTATATTATCGTCAAATCCAAATATATTTATCAGCTGGACAGAAATACACTCAGTTATAAAAGTGTACTGGAGAACTATGTAAAAGATGCCCCGTCTTTAAGCACGGGGATCGCCAAAGTTGAATTTAAATACGAAGACTATGGTTCTGCCTATCAAATTGTCAACAATGAAGGACAAAATATAGCTTACTATCCTTTAATCAACAAATCTATTCCCGATAAGCAGTTATATGACGAAAGAAGGAAAAAACTGCCCAATCCAACGACAAAAACGGAATTTACCTTTTCAAGTAAATCCAGTTACTATCCAGAGGAAAAAATTCAGTTAATCCAGTACAGTTACCAATACCAATATGGATTTCCCAAAGATAGCCCCCGCTTTTCATGGGATAAGGATTATGGCGGATCAGGTATTTTTACTGACCGTGACCCCTACAAAAAGGTGCTGATCAATCCATGGCAATTTAAAGGAGCCCGTCTGATCAGTTTCAAAGACTTTACACCGGGAAGGCTCTATTTTCAGCCCGTGGTGGTCGCACAAAACGACAAAACGCTCCTCATTGCGTATAAACCGACACCTGCGGAAGACGATCCCTTACAGATACAGCTGCTGGATATAACAACAGGTGCCATACAAAAAACGATCACGACAGACCTGAAGTCTATTTATGGAAATGGGTGCCTGTTAAAGGATGGTTTTATCGTAAAGGACGGGAGCAACTATTATTATTTTGATAATAATGGCAAACAAATCAACAAGTTTGAAGGGTATAACCCCAAATTCGACACAATAAATTAAACACTATGGGACTATTTAATCTTTTTAACAACCAGCTTTCTGAGGTCATTGAGTGGAAAAACCAGGATCCTCGATTATTGTGGTATAAATTTCCATCTGAGAGGAATGAGATCAAAAATTCCAGCAAGCTGATCCTCGCTCCGGGCCAGGGTTGCATCCTTGTCTACGAAGGAAAAGGTGAAAACCTCCTAACTGAGGCCGGTACGTACAACCTAAAAACGGATAACCATCCCTTTTTTACCACTTTAGCGCGTTTGCGGCAAAATTTTGAATCTGAACATAAACTTTATATTTATTTCTTTCGCACAGCCGCTATCGTCAATCAATCCTGGGGTACAGGATCTCCGATTAAATACATCGACCCGCACTATAACTTACCCATAGAAATCGGTTTGAATGGGACATTCTCTTACCTGATCAAAGAACCGGTACATTTCTATAAAAACATTGTGGCCAATCAAAATACAGTCAGTACAGCTGTCATTCAGGACATCCTTAACAATCGGATTCCCCAACAGGTTATTGCACAGATTGCACAAAAGAAATTAGGCTATAATGAGATTGACAGCCAACTGGGGCTTTTATCCAGCGACATCAAGACTGCAGTTGAACAAGACTTTAAAGACCTTGGGCTCGACATTACGGATTTCAAAATTTTAGGGACTCAATTTGATAGCAATACACAGCGAAGAATTGGAGAAATCGCCGATTTAAGCACACAGACACAAGCAGCACAACAGGCAGGCTTAAGCTATGTTGAATTAGAAAAATTACGGGCGTTACGCGATGCAGCTAAAAATGAAGGGGGGATCGCTGGTGTAGGTGCACAACTGGGAGTCGGTATGGAACTCGGAAAGCAATTTGACCTTCAAAAAGAGGAGATCAAAGATCATATTCAGCAAGAGGGCGACTTTGTCGAAAAACTCCAAAAGCTGCAGCTGTTGCTTCGCGAAAATATCATTACCCAAGAAGAATTCGACACATTAAAAAAACAGATTCTCAACAAAATCTAGTGCTTTACGGGAGATTCATCGGACGGTTCAGCTCCATTATACCGAGGTGAATCAATTCATAACAAATAAATTAATTCAGGTATGAAATACATATTCGGCATATTATTCACACTGGTGATACTTTTCGTGGCCACCTATTTCCTTTTGGGGCTCTGGGGCATTCAGCTATTAGATGCAGAAAATTTCAGCAAAATATTGTGGACTACAGGAATTCTGACACTGACTTCCATTATTCTGGTTTGTTTTGTCATCATACCCTTTTTCGGATCAGGTAAACAGGGCAACTATGAAGACAAAGGAAAGGTTGCACAAAGAAAAATCGATTGATATTTTTGCAGAATAAGATAATGTTAAATTTGAATAAATTATTTGCTTATTTAAGTAAATAATTAGTGAATATTATCCAAAATGACGCAATCATGTCATTTTAATTCCAAAAGAACTTTCAATTTTAAATATCAAATAGTTAAATTTGTGAGATTAGCATAACAAATCAGATATAAGATAATATATAAACATGTCAGATAAAGCATCTATAAATTTAGACGGCACTTCGTATGACCTTCCGGTCATTGTCGGTACTGAAAATGAAAAAGCAGTTGATATTTCCAAATTAAGAGATCTAAGCGGATTTATTACGTTAGACCCAGGATACAAAAATACAGGTGCAACGAAAAGTGCGATTACTTTCCTTGACGGTGAAAAAGGCATATTGAGATATAGAGGATATCCAATTGAGCAGTTAGCAGAAAAATCAACTTTCCTAGAAGTTGCTTATTTGTTGATTTATGGGGAGCTTCCGAAAAAAGAAGTATTGGAAAAATTCAGAGCTGACATCAAGAAGCAAATGATGATCCACGAAGACATGAAAAATTTCTTCGCTGGATTCCCTTCCAAATCTCACCCAATGGGTCAGCTTTCTTGCTTAGTAGGCGCATTGTCGGCATTTTATCCAGAATCTTTAAATCCAAACTTAACAGACGAAGAAGAAGATCAAACGATCATCAACCTTTTGGCGAAAATGCCAACAATCGTTTCCTGGATTCAAAAGAAATCATTAGGTCATCCTGTTGTTTATCCCAAAAATAATCTTGGCTATATTGACAACTTCCTAAACATGCTGTTTGGAGAAGTGAATGATGAAAAAACATTTGATCCTGTTGTCATTGACGCCATGCACAAATTGTTGATTTTACATGCTGATCATGAGCAAAACTGTTCGACATCTACTGTTCGTATCGTTGGTTCATCCAATGCAAACCTTTATGCATCTGTTGCATCAGGTATCAATGCATTATGGGGACCATTACATGGTGGTGCAAACCAAGCCGTAATCGAGATGTTGGAGGCCATTAAAAATGATGGTGGTGATGCTGAAAAATATCTTGCTAAAGCAAAAGATAAAAACGACCCTTTCCGTTTAATGGGATTCGGTCACCGTGTTTACAAAAACTTCGACCCTCGTGCTAAAATCATCAAAAAAGCATGTGATGATATCTTGGAAAAATTAGGTGTTCAAGATCCTGTATTGGATATCGCGAAGAAATTAGAAGAAGCGGCATTGAATGACCAATACTTCATCGACAGAAAACTTTATCCAAATGTTGATTTCTATTCAGGTATCATCTACCGTGCGTTAGGTTTCAAAGCAGATATGTTTACCGTATTATTTGCTTTAGGCCGTCTACCGGGATGGATTGCACAATGGAAAGAAATGCGTGAAAACAAAGAGCCTATCGGTCGTCCAAGACAAGTATACGTTGGCCACACTGAACGCGACTACGTTGAATTTTCAAATCGTTAATCCGATTTTGATTTATATCCTAAAAAAGCATCCTTCGGGGTGCTTTTTTATTTTCATACCATTTATATTGTTCCTTCCAATTGATCCAAAATTGTCCATCCGACCAATATAGCCTTGCTATGCGTTACGTTATTGTCACGATAATCTACTTGTTAAGTATATTTTAATTTTTCCTTATCTAAATTCCCTGTTTTTCGTTAAGTTTGCGTATTCATTGGTCGCTTATTAAAAATCATTATAAATAAGACTTGTTAGATACAATACTACATATCTTGGTTCCCATTGCTATTTTCACCTTTATAGCAGCCTTCACCTTGTTTGCAGTATACGCCGAACGAAAGATTGCCGGATTCGTACAAGATCGCCTAGGACCAATGGAAACAGGAAAGTATGGCAGTCTCCAAACGATCGCCGACATTCTTAAACTGCTCCAAAAAGAATTAATCACCCCCTCATCAGCCGATAAAATCCTCTTTAGGATTGCTCCTATCATTATCTTCGTTGCTGTATTTACAGGTTTTGCTGTTATTCCCTGGGCGAAAGATTTTATTCCGGCGAATACACATACGGGCTTATTCTTTATTATGGCCATCATCTCCATTGACGCCTTAGGCATTTTAATGGCAGGCTGGGGATCTAACAACAAATATTCTTTATTGGGTTCCATGCGTGCCATAGCACAAATGGTATCCTATGAAATACCGGTAGGCCTTTCGCTGATTACTGTAGTGATGCTTACCCAAACCCTAAACTTGAATGAAATCGCCATTGGTCAAGGTATTTTAACCAATGGAAGCATTAAGTTCCTAGGCATTTGGGAGGTCAATGAAATTGGCGGTCTCTTCGCTTGGAACATTTTTCAGGCCCCACATTTGATTATTACCTACATTATATTCTTTATTGCAACCCTCGCCGAGTGTAATCGTGCTCCTTTTGATATTCCGGAAGCCGAATCTGAATTGGTGGGTGGTTTCCATACAGAATATGGGGGGATACAATTTGCCTTTATCTTTTTGGCGGAGTATGCCATGATGTTTTTGGTCTCCATGTTGGGTGTCGTTCTCTTTTTGGGGGGCTGGAACACACCGTTGCCCAATATTGGCGCGATCAGGCTGGCTGATTGGACCACGGGCTTAGCTTGGGGAATATTTTGGACCTTGGCCAAATCATTATTTATTGTCGGTATCCAAATGTGGATTCGATGGACATTACCACGGTTACGTGCAGACCAGCTGATGAGTTTATGCTGGAAAGTATTGACACCACTGGCTTTTCTTTGTATGGCCATTTCTGCAATTTGGCGAATTTTAGTTATAGCATAGGATATGATATTTAAAACGGCTTCGCATGCATTTCGCACGGCAATCAAAGGCTTATCTTTGACTGTTAAACACTTGTTTGGTGCCCGACGTTCGCGAACGGAATTAAATATCAAGAAAGACAATTACTTTGATCAACAGGAGGGTATTGTCACGGTGCAATATCCACGTGAAAAAATGCCTATCCCCGAGGTTGCCCGCTATCAATTGCAAGTCGATATTGAGGACTGTATTGTATGTGATCTATGCGCAAAGGCTTGTCCTGTCGACTGCATCGAAATCGAAGCAATCAAATCACCAGAAGCGATTGGAAAAACCTCAGATGGTAGCGTTAAAAGACTATACCCGGCCAAATTCAATATTGATATGGCCAAATGTATGTATTGTGGATTATGTACTGTCGTATGTCCGACAGAATGCATTACCATGACCAATGAATATGACCGCAGCTCGCAAAAACTGACCGATCTTATCTATGGGTTTTCAGATATGACTGATAGTGAGGTCGCACAGCGCAAAGCAGAGTGGACCAAGTTTCAAGCTGAAAAGGAGGCAGCAAAGCAAAAATAAAAGATGGAAAGTATTTTATTCTATGCCTTTGCTACCCTAGCTATCGGTTCAGCACTTTTACTTGTCAATCTGAAAAATATTGCACGTGCCTTGTTCCTGTTTTTTATTGTGCTATTTGCCATGGCAGGACTCTACTTATTTGCTTTAGCTGATTTTGTGGCTATTACACAAATTATGGTGTATGTTGGTGGTGTACTCATCCTCATGTTGTTTGCTTTTATGCTTTCCAACAAAGAACTTTTAAAAGATCTTCAAGATAGTAGTGGTTCATTCTTAAGCATGCCCAAATGGCAAACAATTCCAGTAGTACTTGGCTTCCTATTCCTAATGATATACGGCATTATTGAATGGCAACAAGCCCCGCCGACATGGATTTTACAAGCTAGAGAAAATAATACCGAGATTGTCGCAACAGATAATAATATTCATCAAATCGGATTGCGTTTTATGACTTTTTATGTATTGCCATTTGAAATTATATCCGTGTTTTTGATGATGGCTTTGATAGGAGCATCACATTTATCCAGAAAGGAGCGTACGACATGATTACACTAACCCATTTTTTGGTGGTAAGTGCTTGTATCTTTTGCATTGGACTCTATACGGTTCTTTCCAAGAAAAATGCAATTATGATTTTGGTCGGTATTGAGTTGATGATCAATGCAGCTATCCTGAACTTTGTGGCCTTTGGAAAATACGATAAATTGAGTTATGGTGGACAAATTTTCGCATTATTTGCCATCGTTCTTGCAGCGGCCGCAGTCGCTGTTGGATTGGCTATCGTATTAAATGTTTATAGACATTACAAAACCATTAATCCGGATGAGATAAACCAATTAAAAGACAAGTAAACATTGGATCAATTTGTTCACATATCACCCCTTCTGACCGCGCTGCTTACCTTAGCGGCACCATTAGCTGCATTCATTTATCAGGCAATATTAGGTAAACGTGATCAATCGGGCTTTATTTCTCTTCTAGCCATTACCGTTAGCTTTATAGCGGGCGGACTTACCTGGTTAGCCATATGGAATAATCCCGTCGTATCTATTCAGGTAAATTGGTTCACTATTGGACAAACGACATTCAAAGTTGGTATCCTCCTGAACAATTTGAGTACCTTGATGCTCCTTTTGGTTCCGACGGTAGCCTTACCTGTACATATTTACTCAAGAGCCTATATGCATGGCGATTCAGGTATTCACCGCTATTGGATGTACCTCAGCTTATTCTGTTTTGCGATGCTGGGATTGGTCATTATGGATAGTCTTTTGCTGATGTACGTTTTTTGGGAACTGGTCGGCTTTGCATCGTATCTCCTCATCGGCTTCTGGTTCACACGTGAAACAGCTGTACAAGCTAATAAAAAGGCATTTTTGGTGAACCGCATCGGTGACCTTGGTTTTCTAATCGGCCTTGCGATCCTATTTACGCAATTCAAGACACTCAATTTAGTCGATTTATTTGGTGAAAATGGCTTAATCTATCAATCCACAATCACGGATGGACTTTGGACATCTCCAGTCAATAGCTTACCTCAGATCTGGCTAACCATTGCTGGACTTGCCTTCTTCTTGGCAGCGATGGCTAAATCTGCACAATTTCCATTACATGTATGGCTTCCTGACGCCATGGAAGGACCTACATCGGTATCGTCATTGATTCACGCCGCGACAATGGTTGCCGCTGGTGTGTTCCTATTGGCTACTGTATTTCCATTATTTAATGAGTCGGCGTTGCTATTTATAGCCATTATAGGCACAATCACTGCTGCATCTGCAGCATACTTTGCGCTTGGCCAATACGACATCAAACGTATTCTTGCATTTTCCACCATATCGCAGTTAGGTTTTATGATGGTTGGGATCGGCATTGGAACATGGGATGCTGCCTTATTCCATCTGACTACGCATGCCTTCTTTAAGTGTCTATTGTTTCTCTCTGCCGGAGCTGTCATCCATGAAATGGCGCATCTTAAGGCACATAGCCATCTAGACTTTGACCCACAGGATCTACGGAATATGGGTGGATTACGTCAATATATGCCAAAGACCTTCGTGCTGATGAGTATAGCTTCGCTAGCACTTGCAGGCTTCCCGTTGACTTCAGGTTATCTATCCAAAGATAGTATCGTTATCTCTTCCTTTGAATGGGCTATTTCAAAAGGTAACTTATACCTTATCATCCCCGCGATTTTAATTCTGGTAAGTATATTAACGGCATTCTACATCGGTCGTTTGCTCTTTAAAGCATTTTTTGGAGAGTTCAGACTGTTGACACAGCTGCAGGACAAACTACATGATCATCCGCTACATGAAGCACCAAAGACCATGTTGATCCCAATGTTTACGTTGGGTCTCTTCTGTCTATTTCCGGCATTCTCTTTCAATCCGTTTTCTTATCATGATTCCTGGTTGATGGATGGCCTTTTATTGGATGAATATGCTTTTGCGCCAAGCCATAGTGCGCACCTTATCATTCCTGCCCTATTGCTCCTTGGTTCTATCATTGGCTGGATTATCGGCTGGAAATGGTATGTTCAAAATAAATACCCGCTAAACTCTGGTAGCTTCGCATTAAAAGCTTCTTTTCATCAGGGGTATATTAACGAATTTTACCAATCGGTCTTTGTTAACGGGACATTAAAATTAGCGCAGTTCTGTTATTGGTTTGATCGCCATATTGTTGACGCTTTAGTTTCATTGATTCAGTTTATCGTCCTATCACTTTCACAGCTTAGTGTTTGGATTGACAAATATATTGTAGACGGTTTTGTCAATACGGTTGCTTCTGTCGCCTATTGGACGGGCAATCAAGTCCGCTTGGTCCAAAACGGAAAGCTACAGACTACTTTGTACTCCGTCTTTTTATTAGTTTTACTTGGTTTAATTTATCTTATATTCTTTTAGGAAATGCCTATTTTATCCTTACTGATATTTTTACCGCTACTGGCTTCGGCGCTTATTCTCGCCTTGCCAACACGCTATAAATCGAGTTACAAATATGTTGCTTTAGCAATCACAGCAATACAATTTGTACTGGCCGGAATATGTTACGCACAATTTGACGCCAGCAAAACAGGAGTCCAAGATCTGGCGGGCTATCAATTTGTTGAACAGCTTTCCTGGATCCGGTTAGACTTAGGATCAATAGGTAAATTAGAGATCGATTATCTTATTGGTATTGATGGGATCTCCATGCCCTTGTTATTGTTGAGTGCATTCGTCATGCTAATGGCTATAGGTGCCTCCTGGAATATCCAGAAAAGTCCGAAGGGATACTTTGCCTTACTCATGGTCCTTAATATGGCTGTTATGGGGATTTTCTGCGCATTGGATTTCTTCCTATTCTATTTGTTTTACGAGGTCATGTTACTGCCACTATACTTCTTGATCGGTATCTGGGGTGGTGCAAGACGCGAGTACGCAGCCATAAAATTCTTTCTATATACCCTATTTGGGTCTGTATTTATGTTGTTGATCATTGTAGGCTTGTATTTTTCAGTAATCAACCCCTTGACTGGAGCACATACCTTCAACATGATCTATATGATGAATCCACAGAATTATCTTGAGGGTTCTATTTTCGGTTGGGAAGGTTACCAAGAAATTTTGGGGATTTCGGCTCGACTGATCGGTTTCATTGTGCTCTTCTTTGCCTTTGCCATTAAAGTACCCATTGTTCCTCTACATACTTGGCTACCGGACGCGCACGTTGAAGCGCCGACACCGGTATCTATTATTCTTGCTGGTATCCTCCTGAAAATTGGTGGTTACGGTATCATTCGTATCTGTTATAGCATCTTTCCTGATATGGCAGCCTTATCCAATTGGTGGCTTGGATTAATCGGCGTTGTCTCCATTATTTATGGTGCTTTGAATGCCTTGTCACAAAAAGACCTGAAACGCATGATTGCTTATTCATCGGTTTCACATATGGGTTTTGTGTTGCTTGGTATTGCATCGCTGACTGCCGAAGGTATTTCTGGCGCCATGTTTCAGATGATTTCCCATGGATTTTTATCCGCTGCACTCTTCTTCCTGGTCGGCGTGGTTTATGACCGAGTACATGACAGAAACATCTATAGTTTCCGTGGCCTAGCTCAAATTATGCCTAAATACACAGGTTATGTCGCTGTCGCATTTTTTGCATCCCTGGGCCTGCCCGGCTTTTCAGCCTTTATTGGCGAAGCCTTTGTCATTATCGGCTCCTTCAATGCGGCGAGTATAGGAACCGGATTACCGCGCTGGATGGCATTGGCGGGATCCATAGGTATCTTATTAAGTGCGGCCTATTTACTTTGGACACTGCAACGCATGTTCTTTGGACAAATTCGCTTAAAAGGCGGGGACTCCTGGAGTAATGCACTGACAGACTTAAATATACGCGAACAGATCATCTTATTTCCTACCCTAGCGCTCGCCTTATTACTTGGAGTTATGCCGGCATTAGTATTTAACAACCTAAACGCTAGTGTTCTGAATCTCGTGAGTTTTATCCAACAATTTATTTAATTCGCATGCTCGCATTCAGTCCATATATCAGTTCTTTCATCGATCAGATTATCGTCAGTATCCCCTATTTTAAGCCCGAACTGACATTGATCGTCACTTTTATTGGTACTATCCTCGCTAGTCTTTTTATTGACAGACATTGGAAGCATACATCTTTTACCATTACCCTCATCGGACTGCTGCTGAGTGGTTGTTACCTATTGGGACAGGGAATTAGTCAGGTAGAAACAGTGGGCTTCTTTGATATGATTCATATTGATGCATTTGCTATAGCTGCTCGATTGATTATGCTGTTGTCGACAATGCTCATCTGTATCTTTATCCAACAACGCCAGCAAGTCCGCCCCTTAGGTGACCTATACGCTGTACTCCTAACCGCAACCCTTGGCTTGAATCTGCTGACTATGTCGAGTAACTGGTTGATGATCTTTATTGCAGTGGAAACAGTTTCGATCAGTTCTTATATTATGGTCGGTTATTTTTCGACCACGAAAGTTCAATCGGAAGCCGCTTTAAAATATGTACTCTTCGGATCGATCTGTGCTGCCGTTATGCTTTACGGTCTGTCTTTACTTTACGGTTTCACGGGAAACTTGAATTTTGATGCACCTAGCCACATTGCTGGTTTGATGGAAGCGCCACAGATCATGATCAGCGTCGCTTTATTGTTTTTGCTGACAGGTATTGGTTTTAAACTGAGCTTCTTCCCTTTTCATGTGTGGAGTCCTGATGTTTATCAGGGAGCCCCAACAGTGATTACGACCTATCTTGCCACTGTACCGAAAATTGCAGTTGTCGTCCTGTTATCCAAGATACTCTCTGCATGGCTTAACGTTTCCTTCTATTTCAGCGATTTCCTGACTTATGTCATTATAGCGATTGCCATTGCAACCATGCTGATCGGTAACCTAGCGGCCTTACGTCAACAGGATGCCAAAAGGATGATGGCCTATTCTTCTATTGGCCATACCGGTATATTACTGATGGCTGTATTGGTTTATCAAAATAATGAGTCAAATGTCCTATTATTTTACCTTTCCATATATGCCTTGATGAATATTGCTGTATTTATCTTCATTGATGCTCTAGAAACTAGTTTAGGAAATACCACGATCGAATCTTATCGTGGCTTAGGAAAACAATTCCCCCTACTATTCACGTCTTTTTCGATCGTTTTAATCGCCTTGATCGGTTTGCCGCCAACGGCCGGTTTTGTCGGAAAGCTTTTGGTCTTTTCCAAAGTGTTTGAGCAATACCAAAACTTCCAATCTTTCAGTTTATTGGCACTGCTTATTGTCGGAGCGCTCACATCGGTTATCTCGCTGTTTTACTATTTTAAAATTCCCTTGAATGCCTTTCTAAAGGACAGCACGACATCTCCAGCGGTTAAATTCAATGCTGTACTTTTATGTATTGGAATCCTGTGTACCCTAGCAGTCTTGATCTTAGGCATCTTTCCCGGTTTATTGCTTTCAGCATTTTAAAAAACAGGGAAACTTCTTTCAATTAAACAAGGTTATCGTTCCATTCACTGGCTTAATGTCTCATCCGAATAGAAAGAATAACTCCATAATATATTTTATATTTCCTCAATAAAAGTACTATTTATGGTTGAGAAGAGACCGATAAATTGTTTTTTATGTAAAGCGCAATTAAATTGCATATAAAAAGCAATTTATCTAAGTTTGTACCATGATTAGTGCAATAGCAAATCCAATTTTTCAACGTGCTATCCAGGATTACCACGTATACGACCAGATTGATCATCCAATCCAAAATCCGTATGACAAACAATCCTTAGAACATCTCCTCTATTTAAAATGCTGGATTGATACCGTCCAATGGCATATGGAGGATGTGGTACGTAATCCCTCTATTGACCCCAAAGATGGCTTATATTGGAAAAGACGGATTGACGAATCAAATCAGTACCGTACCGATACAGTGGAGTATATTGACAGTTATTTCCTACAAAAATTTCAAGATATACAAGCTCGTCCAACAGCAACAATCAATACTGAAAGTCCAGCTTGGGCTATAGACAGGCTTTCCATTTTAGCTCTAAAAATCTACCATATGGAGCAGGAAACATTACGTACAGATGCTTCTGAAGCTCATATCAATGCTTGCCAGGAAAAACTGAACATTTTATTGGAACAGCGGAAGGACTTATCACAAAGTATTGATGATTTGATGGATGCCATCGCGTCTGGCGATAAATACATGAAGGTCTATAAACAGATGAAAATGTATAATGATCCATCATTGAACCCTGTCTTATATTCATCGGGAAAATAAACCATGTCCTTACCGCAACGGATCATAGTAACACGATTTTCAGCTATGGGCGATGTTGCCATGGTTGCTTCGGTCTTGAAAGAATTCTGCATGCAGTACCCTGATGTGGAAATCATTATGGTCAGCAGGCAATTCTTTGCCCCGTTTTTTGAAGGAATAAAAAACATACGCTTTCACGCGATTGAACCCAAATCAACACATCAAGGATTTTGGGGGTTGGTTAGACTGAAAAAAGAACTGGCCAGATATGGCGCAGACGCTATCGCTGACTTACATTTCAATTTGCGTTCCCGCATAATTGATCTCTTATTTTCACTATCGGGTGTAAAAGTCAAACAGCTTGATAAAGGACGTGCAGAGAAGAATGCTTTAACCCGGGAAAACAACAAAATTAAAGTACCATTGAAGCTAACAGTGGAGCGCTATGCCGATGTATTTCGCGCATTAGGCTTTAAATTCGAGCTCAGCAATAAATTGGTTCCTAATTTGCAGGATGTACCCAAAGCGGCTTTTAGTATGTTTGGTAACTTCGATCGAAAGAAAATCGGCATTGCCCCGTTTGCACAGCATCGTTATAAGATTTTTCCACAGGTAAAAATGGAAAAAGTAATAGATTCTTTGACACGCAATGGCTATGACGTACTGTTATTTGGTGGTGGTGAAGAAGAATTCCAAATTGCTCAAAACTGGACAGAGCGATTTCCCAATACCTATAATACAATAGGCAAATTTTCGTTAAGGGAAGAACTCGATTTGATCTCTAATCTAGCTCTCATGATCAGTATGGACTCTTCGGGGCTTCATATGGCATCTCTCATGGGCGTGCGGTGCCTTTCTTTATGGGGAGCAACCCATCCCTATGCTGGATTCACAGGTTATGGACAACAGCTAACAGATTGCATTCAGGTAGAACACCCTAATCGACCAAGCTCAGTGTACGGCAACAAGCCCTGTGATTGTGATGGCATAGAAGCAATCGATTTAATTACATCGGAAATGGTGATTGAAAAAATAAGTGCAATAGGATGAGAATAGGATTCGATGCGAAACGCTATTTCCTAAACAAAACCGGTCTGGGAAATTATAGCCGGGATTTAATTCGTATGCTCGAAAAGTATGCTCCCGAAAATGAGTACCTGAAATATACACCAAAAATTGGCGATCAATATGTCAATCAGTCTGCAAAGCAGGATGATATCCGCTTGCCTCAGGGTTTTATCAACAGCACCTGGCCCAATATCTGGCGCAATCAGCGTATTGTTCATGATTTAAAAAAAGATAAGATTGACATTTTCCACGGACTGTCGGGTGAAATTCCCATAGGATTAGCAAAGGCGCACATTAAATCCATCGTGACCATCCACGACTTAATTTTTTTAAGACATCCCGAACTTTATCATCCAATTGACCGTTGGATTTACAAAAAGAAATTCAGACATGCATGCGAAGCGTCTGATCGTATCGTTGCCATAAGTGAATGTACTAAAAATGATATTGTCGACCTATTTCATATCGCTGAAGAAAAAATAGATGTTGTTTACCAAGGATGCCATGAAGCATTCAAAACCATCAAAACTGAAGAGCAGAAGGCGGAACTTAGAAACAAGCTAAAATTGCCAAAGGATTTCTTATTAAATGTTGGAACTATTGAACCCAGAAAGAATATCCTACCTACAGTAAAAGCGATCAAAGACATCGATATTCCCCTTGTTATTGTAGGAAAGCCGACACGCTATCATCAGGAGATCATGGATTATATCCGACAAAATAATATGGAGAACAGGATATTCTTTTTCCAGGGGTTGGCGATGGAAGAGTTGGCAGTTCTATATGCTTCGGCAACGATTTTTATCTACCCATCAATTTACGAAGGCTTTGGCATTCCTATTATAGAAGCGCTCTACTCAGGTACACCTGTGATCACAAGCAAAATGGGCGTATTTCCAGAAGCTGGGGGTCCGGCGTCTTGCTATATTGATCCTACAGATGTGTCGCAGATACAGCATGCCATAGCAACACTGCTTGCCGATTCCGCCAAGCGGTATGAAATGATCGAAAAGGGGCTTGAATTTGTGCAGAAGTTTAATGACGACAAGGTTGCCAAGCAAATGGCTTCCATTTACGCCAGCTTATAAATTGACCGATTGGCCCGTTGAAATAAAATACTTCTTCAATACATGAAGAGAAACAAATTCTTCTTCTGCCTGATTCAAAAACAATTTCACATAAGCGTTGGCCTGTTTAACAATTGCTTCAGCGGCCTCGGGGTGATTAATATAATACTGCAGCTTTTCCTCCAAATCCGAATAATCACTTTTAATGCAGATAAAGTGATGGTCAGGCAGCAATGTCCCCTCCATAAACCAGGTTTCATACGTTGGCATCGGCATGACAGCGATGGAATTTGAAGACATGATCCACTTCAAATTTGTCGCCACATCGTTTCCTTCCAAGGCAAGAATAAATTTATAAGACAAGTGTCCAGTGATCGAAAGATAATCTGGATCTGAAGACTTAAATGCCTTTTTTAAATCACATAATGGATGTTTGTGGTATTTCTGAAAGAAAAGTTCCCGATGAACCTGTGCAAACTCACTCCTTCCAACAAGCTTATTTTTTTTCTCCCCAAAAGGTATATGGTCAGTAATAAAATTAAAGTGCCTACTCTTATCCAAGTTCAATAACACCGAGTTGGCATTATCACCTGCTATTGGTCTACTTTTTACCAGCGCGGGTTTATCTGGGATATCAATAATATCTCCAGGCAGAATTTGAAATTTTAATCGCTGATCAAAATAGTCAAGATATTCTTTGCTATCAAAATAATAAACACGAATTTTCTCCGGCATCTTATAATCTTTGATCTGAATTGCTTCATCTGACAAGGACTGCTGCGGGGATAACTTATTATAATAGTTTATCCTAAACCGAACCCATTCAGACACATCTGTTAGGTTTTTGTTCAATAGCGCTGATGCTTTTTTTCGTAAGAGCAGCTTCGGCCTCAACTGCCGTCCCAATACACTCAGATAATAAAAGAATTTAACATTCTTATTTTTTAAAAAGATCTTCTTGAAATTCAAACTCATAGCATATATAAGAAATAAGAGCCGCCTTTAACTAATCGTCCATAGGTTTGACTACGGGCACACGAAGCTGCATTTTTTTCCAATGCAGTGAGCGGTCGCCGTAAATCAGGATCTTACTGAGCTTATACTTAAATTTCAGGAGCCCTTGATAATCGTCTGCTATCCGACGATAGGAAACCTGAGGATCTTCTTTTAAAACCAAATTTATGGCCTCAGTATAAACTGTTGGTCCTGTCATCTGATGAACGTCGTGTGGGTATCTATTTTCCTCTATATTTCGTACGATCAGTTCGATCGTTTTTTTCAGAAATGGGTGTCCTTTATCGTAGATCAATGCCCATTGTGCATAAAGACTCCTATTCTTCTCATGGGTAATAACAGCAGTATCATCAGGCCTAATAACACGATCCAACACACCGATAATATCGCTATCTAAATCTAAATAGATACCACCATACACATATAAAACCGCATACCTAAAAAAATCCGCTTTGGCGGCCCCTATCTGTAAACGGGCAAAGGCCTTATACGTACGTTGGTCAAAATTTTCCCTGATAAGTGTATCAATTTGAGCATCATCAAAGAATTTCCTACTATAGCCTTTATTTCGCTTTAGAAATCGCCAAATATAAAACTTCGTCAATAAGGGTATCTTATTGGTTTTAAAAGTCTGATAGATAACTTTTGGAATAGCCACTTGGAATAAAAATTAAATTATGGTAATAAATAGCCTGTACAGTGTTGTAAAAATAGATTCAAAACTATAAAACATGTAAAAATAACGATATATCCCTTACAAATATGTATTTTTCTTGTATTTAGTTGATCATATATTGTTCTAGAGAACAATAAATATTCACTTCGCAAACATTTCATTTTTTTTATATTTTATTACAAAAAATATGTAATATATTTGTCACAAAGCAATAAAGCCCAGTAAGGTGATCTACATTGTGAAAAACATTAAATGTCATTTTTTCAATTAAGTTGTAACGAATTAGCGAACTTTTACGTTACAATAAAGTATGGTCCAATTTTTCAATTATATCGTATACCTTGAGTCAAAAAATAAGCGCTTTAATCATTACATACAATGAAGAGGATAATATAGCGGAAGTCCTCAAAAGCATGGAGTTTGCAGATGAGATCATTGTTGTGGATTCATTCAGTACCGATCGAACAGTTGAGTTAGCTGGTCTGCACCCCAAGGTGAAAATTTATCAAAACAAATTTGAGGATTTCACCAAGCAGCGCAATTTGGCCTTGACTTATGCGAATAACGATTGGGTACTTTTTTTGGATGCCGATGAGCGTTTGACTGCAGCTTGCCAAACGGAGATATTGTCGACAATAAACGATCCGCAAGCAAAAGATGCTTATTATATGTATCGTTTATTTTTCTTTTGTGGTGAACGCATTAATTTTTCGGGAACGCAAAACGATAAGAACTTCCGTTTGTTCAAAAAAAGTAAAGCAACGTACGACACGAAAAAGAAAGTGCATGAGACATTGCTTGTCAATGGTACAATTGGTAGCTTAAAAAACAAGATATGGCACTATTCCTTTGCAGACTATGCAAGTTATAAGGAAAAAATGGTCCATTATGGTCAGCTTAAAGGTAAAGAGCTATACGCCAAAGATAAGCGGTATTCGCTCTTCAGTCACCTAGCCAAAGTATCCTTTAAATTTTTTAAGGCATACTTTTTGAAACTAGGAATATTAGATGGGCGACGAGGATATCAACTTTGCTACTTACAGAGTCTCAGTGTACATGAAACTTTTAAGTCATTGAAAAGAGAAGAAAAAAATGAAGATTTGCATTATAAGCTTTGATTACTGGAATTACGACCACCATATTGTAAAGAAATTACAAGAAAAGGGTATTGATGCATCACATATCAATATGGGGGCATATAAATACAAAAATTTTGGTGAACGGGCTTCCAATGCAATAAGCAAAATTTTTCTGAATAGAAATATCAAACATATAAAACGGCAAGAGTACGTACTAGATACCTTGGAAAAACTAGGTCCTCAGGATCAAATATTGGTGCTTAACCCACATACCTTAGATTACAAGACTATCAAACAGATCAAATCTTATACACCATATTTAATTTCCTATCTGTATGATAACCTCGAGCGTTTTCCAGTGGAAGAAAAGTTGGAGTTGTTTGATAAGATCTATTCTTTTGAAGATAGGGATGTAAAAAAATATGGTTTTGAGAAGATAACAAACTACAATTATCTTTCAGAACAACCGATTCAGACCGAGGAAATTGAAAACGACTTATTCTATATCACTTCCTATGACAAACGGCGTATTAAGCTCCTTCGTAAACTCACGGCTCGTCTTTCTACCCTCCAAGTACGAAGTAAGATTATTGTGGTCGGAAAACAGGTATGGAAAGAGAAATTACGGAACTTTATATTAAGGCCGAAAGGCGCATCATTGATAGAATACCGAAAAAAACCTATCGACAATGAAGCCGTCTTAAAAGAATACAAAAAGTCAAAAGCGATAATAGATTTGATGCGTGAAGGACAAGAAGGTTTAAGTTTTCGAGTTTTTGAAGCTATGGCTCTAGAGAAGAAAATAATAACAGATAATCCATGTATTATTGATTATGATCTATATACCACACAAAATATTCTATATATAGATAAAAATTTAAGTAATTTAGACACATCATTCTTAAATAGCCCTTATAAAGCTTTATCCAACGACATTTATGAGCGCTATACACTTGATGCTTGGCTGCAGAAAATTTTTAATCTTAAAACTCTTCTATATTAAATGAAGAAAAAAATTCTATTTATCGCTCCAGGATATTACGGATTTAATGAAGTGGTAAGCGAGGGGCTCAAAAAATACAGTGGTTATAAAATAATTGACGTCAATTCAACACTCCCCTACCAATACAAAAATCTCGGAGAACGTATCTATAATTTTTTCCTCAAAACTTTTTTGGGTAAAAATTTGAAAGAGATCAAAAAAGGACAATATATCCGACAAACTATAACTCAGCACGGAGAAATCGATTTATTAATCGTTAATCGCCCAGATGTATTGACAGCAGAAGATTTACATCTTGCTCAGCAAGCCTGTAAACGATCAGTATGCTTATTCTGGGACAGTATAGATAAAATTCCCTCACAAAAGAATTTTATTAATTCTTTCGATACTATATTTAGCTTTGACCCCGTCGATTGTGAGCAATTTGGTTTTAAATCAATTACAAATTTCTATTTTGCAACTCTACGTAAAACAATATTACAATATGATATTGCATTACTGATGACTTACGACAAAAGAATCACTGATGCAATTAAATTGTTCAAATATTTTGAAAAACATGGAATAAAAGCTAAAGCAAAAATATTCACCTACAAATCCCACCCTATTAAGGAAGATCTTCCAAAAAATATGGAAGTAATTCATACAATTGTTCCATTTAATAAAGCCTATGAATACTATCTTGATAGCAAGATAATACTAGATTTAGCACACCCAAACCAACGCGGCCTATCATTTAGACCATTTGAAGCTATCGGTTTGGAAAAAAAATTAATAACTACTGCTAATATTGATCAAGCGGATTTATATCATGAGGACAACGTATACATCATTAAAGATATAAATACGATAGATATACCTAAATCTTTTATAGAGAACGATTATAGAATAATCAGCAGCAATATCAAGGAAAAGTATTTTATAAAAAACTGGATTCAAACGATCATATCATAATGCCAAATACGCCAACTATTTATTTTATTTGTCCAACCAATAGATCTGCGAGCGGTGGTGTAAAACAAATGTACCGTCAAGTACAAGTCCTGAATGAGGCTGGTTATCATGCTATAATTCTACATCGTAAAATAGGAAAAGTAGAACGTTGGTTCCATGCCAAAGTTCCCATAAAATACAATCCTTGGTTATTCAAAAGATTAAAATACGATTACCGACAAAAAAAGATCACATTCACTAAAAAAATATTTTTAAAAATACTTCGGTTGATTAGCTGTCATATTGAAAAAGATGCTATTCTAGTATTCCCTGAAATCTATGGCCCCCGAATCCATAAGATCATGCCCTTAAATAAGCGTGTTATTTTTAATCAGAATTGCTATTATACTTTTGACCATTTTGGATTAGATGAAGACTATAAAGATACACCTTATAACTCCACCGATACTCTAGCTACAATTGTCGCCTCTGAAGATGCAAAAGATTATTTTAATTATGCTTTTCCGCATATAAAAACCCTAAAAATGAACTTAGGAATAGACCATAATATCTTTTCATTGGGCACAAACAAAAAAAAACAGATATGCTTCATGCCTAGAAAGCTTGGTGGAGACGTTGCGCAGGTTATTAATATTCTTCGATTAACTGAGCTGCCAAACGACTGGTCTCTCATATCTATTGATAATAAAACTGAATCAGAGGTTGCCGCTATTATGAAAGAGAGTATGATCTTTTTAAGCTTCAACTTTAGAGAGGGCTTCGGTTTACCGCCTGTTGAAGCTATGGCATGTGGCTGCTATATAATAGGTTATATTGGTCAAGGTGGCAGGGAATATTTTAACCCTTCATTTACAACAGCAGTTAATGAAGGAAATATCATCGATTATGTCGAATCAGTAAAGAAAATTATTGATAAATTTAATGTGAACCAAGACGAGATGTTAGAAAAGGGTCGACTGGCTTCTAAATTTGTTTTTGCTCATTACACGATAGAAAAAGAAACAGAAGATACGTTAAACATTTGGAATGAAATCATGCAATCCTCCAAACTATTGGCTCGATAATCACGATTTAAAATACGAATGGAATACAATAATAGAAAAATTATTATACTGGGTACTCCAAAAAACTTTGGACTGAATTTAGTAATCCGCGGACAACTGGAATCCTTAGGATTTGAAGTTGTGGATATTAATATAGAAGAAAAAGCATTTTATTACAAAAGTTATTTCCTACGGCTCAAAAACCTTTTTCGAAAACTTATTTTAAAAGATCATCAGTATAAAAATCTATTACGCAAAAGATTTTTGGATGAACAATATGAGGAAAAATTTGCACATATCCAGCGAGCAGATTATGCACTTTTTATCCGACCAGATATATTTCCCAAATCAATTATTTCTCAGGTAAAAAGTATCACTGGACTTACAGTCGCTTATCAGTGGGATGGTTTAAATCGATATCCAGATATTTTTTCTAGAATGGAGCTTTTTGATCGATTTTTTGTTTTTGATCCTGCTGATTTAGCCATTGACGGTACTTTACCATTAACCAACTTCTATCTGGATCAGCAATTAACTGAACAAGAAAACGGCAGTTTAATTATTCCCTCCATTGATATACTTTTCATAGGCACCTATATTGAAGAAAGAATCGCTGATATTTATCGGTTCTTCAATTTATTCAAAGATCGAAAAGAATTAAAAATCAAAGCAATAATTAATACTCACAGCGACAAGTTGGTAAAAGAAATAAAAGAACAGTGCCCTATCATCAGCACTATTTATGACGGCATCACTTATTTAGAGAATATTGATATGGTTAGGCGGTCCAACGTCTTAGTCGATTTTTCTAATTATTTACATGATGGATTATCTTTTCGTGTTTTTGAAGCAATTGGCTTCAAAAAAAAGCTGATCACAACCCAAAAGTCGATTAAAGAATATGATTTCTATCAACCAGAGAATATACTGATCATTGATTCTACAACAGATTACGATCAGGTCATTACATTCCTTAACGCCCCTATGCAAGAAATATCGTCTATAATAAAGAGAAAATATAGCTTCTCTAACTGGATTAAGTATGTTCTTGACCAGAAAGATTATATTCCGATCAATTTCCCTATTCAGCTATAATTTATAAGGTTTCAATTCATTAATTACGTAGTTTAACATTTTTTAAAAATAAACAGATGTAATGAAAACCTCTTTGTACTCGTTATTGATTATAATCATATAAGAAAATATTCATTCCGATAGATGAGTACGGTCACAACTTTTTTATAACTAATTATACAATGGCATGTTGTGATTTTTTAAAAAATAGAATGAAATGGGAGAAACAAAAAAGATCTTAGTAGCAACTAATCATCTAGCCGGAGTCGGCGGTTCAGAAATGTATACTTATGATTTAATCAAAGCACTTAACGTACGGCCTAATGTTGAAGTAGAATACTTCACTTTTGATAAAGGCTTAATTTCAGATAAGATAGAAGAAGAATTACACATACCTTTTATGAAAAAGAAAAGATATGATCTGATCTTTGCTAATCACAATAGCTCGGTTAAAGAACTCTTTGCCAAGGCCCCCATCATTCAGATCTGCCACGGTATTGTACCCGAGTTAGAACAACCCTCTCCCCTTGCAGATTATCATGTAGCCATTTCAGAAGAAATATCCGATCATCTAGTGAACCTCGGTTATGCAAATGATATTATTCTAAATGGAATTGATGTACAGAAAAAAAAACCATTACGTCCAATAAACAGCACACTTCAAAGCGTACTGTCGTTATGTCAGAGTGATAAGGCCAATGCAAAATTAAAGGCTGTCTGTGATGCTAAAGGTTTAGACTTTCAGGCTTATAACAAAAATAGTAATCCAGCAGTCAACATTGAGCAAAAGATTAATCTTTTTGATTTAGTAGTAGGAATCGGCAGATCTATCTATGATGCAATGGCGTGCGGACGTCCCAGTTTAATATATGATCATCGTGTATACAACGGAAATAAAGCAGATGGCTATTTACGTCCCGAGAATTTTTCAAAATATGTGAAGATGAATTGCTCCGGGCGTTATCTTAACCGACAGTATCAAGAAAAAGAACTGATCCGGGAACTGGAGAAATACAAGCCCGAAGACGGAGAGAAACTAAGAAAGATTGCTTTGTCAGAATTGAATGCCTATAAAATGGTAGATCAGCTGCTAAATACCGAAGAACGATTAAACTGGCGTAATCGCATCAATAAATGGAAACGTTTTACCGAACATACGAAATTAGTAAAACATGCATTTTTCTATAAAAAATTATATGCATTTACCAAAAATGAGTATTTCAACAGATAGTTACCCCTCCAATAGTCATCGGAAAAAATCAAGTAATCTCTCCCTTAATAGCGTGTTTACTGTATATTCTTTTTTTCAAAATAATCGAATTTCATTTTATATTTCATTAAGCCAAAGTTCTCTAAGCTGTTCAGTTTATACCAAATCGGGAATTCGTAGCTTTTATTTCTTTTGTCGCTCTTTTCTTTGAACACCTTCCATGCGGCTTCTATTTCCTTCAATCCTTCAGCTCTTTTAATATAACTTTCCTTACTACCACTGCGTAAATAGATAACTATAGAGCTTAATTCTAAAAGATCTTTATCTGTATTATCCAGCTGCTCACCTGCTTTCAGCTTCTTCAAGATATTCTTGATCTCATCAACAGCATAATCACTTTCAACTAAAATCAAACTATGTTGCCCATAAGCAGCAGCGCTTACATAGGTTGGCACATTCCCTTCTGTAGTCAGGGATTCTACATATTTTTTATCGAAGAAAGCCGCAAACTCATCATATTGTGTTCCAAGCACAAGGTCCAACAAAACCTGATCTTCATAATAACCATGCTTTCGCTGCACCATTCTTTCTCCATCTTTATCCTTAACAATGAGTGTGAGAATTTCATCCGCATCAGAGCTATTTTGTAAGAAAGTCCTGATCATATTGTAATCAGAGAAATTACCATAGCTAAAATTGACATTTGCAGAAAATATATCATTCTTAAACAACTTTGCATAAGCTGCAACATTTTGATAATTCGGGGTAAAATCGCCAAACTTAATCGTACTTCGATCTGAATTATGAACAACTTTCATCTTAAAATTACTGATGTCTACACGCAGCTTCTCTAATTCCCCCCCTTCCTTTGTACTATCAACCAACCACAATCCTCCTAAGAAAAGATCTTTATCAATTGTGTTTGACATCATAAAATAGTTTGAAGAAAATACAGTGCTATTTTTACGATACTCCACCAGATCGGTCTCATTATCAAATTGTTCATCTTTCGAACAAGATGTTAAAAATAAAACTGGAATTAAAATAAAAGATAGAATCTGTTTCATTGCTAATAATATTACAATATATAATCGACAAAATTAAATTAATATTTATAATACACAATTAATTTTCATCTATTTTTCTTTAAAAAAAGATTATAACACCGCTATCCCCTTCTTCAGATAATCCAGACAAATCCAATTATTGTTGATATAGTTTTGAATACTTCTTAGGCTTAAACAATAAATAAAATATACGTTTATACCATTTATGATAATATTTCCTTCTGAACTTTCCAAGTTCATCTTCCAAGGTAAACAGATAATCCAGAGACATTTCGTTTTCAACATAGATCTGTTGATGTTTTTGAAAGATATATAACTGAACCTCCCGAAGTATCCTATGGTTATCTCTATATTTATCTAATGCCGAATCTATAGTAAATCTTTTTCGATAATAATATTGGGGTTCTTCTATTCGATATACCTCGGCATTAAACTGCTTAAATAAATGGATCCAACATTCCCAATCTTCACAGAAAACAATAGACTCATCGAAGCCGCCAATAGCTCGCAACTGCTCTGTACGAACTATAGCAAATACAGGAATACAGTTCGCTTTTAAAAAATTTTTTAAATTAAATTTAGTTAGGGGAAAAAGACCTGATTCTCGGTCGAATAGCTCCATATTACTATAAACGAGGGTTAAACTCGGCTTCTCGTCAAATTTATTTACTCCTAAATCAATATAACTATCCTTTAACTTATCATCACCATCCAAGAAAACAATAAAGCGACCTCTAGCGATCCTTAATCCCAGATTTCTCGCCGCTGATACGCCTTTATGTGTTTGTGAATAGATACTCAATCGAGAATCACCTTTAACAAGCTTTTCTACAATGTACACGGAATTATCTACTGAACCATCATTTACTACGATCACCTCAATATTAGTATATGTTTGAGATAAAGCTGATCCAACAGCTTCCTCAATCGTATTTTCACAATTATAGCAGGGAATTACGATGGTTATTAACGGTTTTACAAATTGATTAATCATATAATAATTGCTAATAAAATCTATTTTATTACTGAAATCTTTTGATCCCTATCTTTTTTAAGAATCTAAAGACACTTGATGATCGAATCTTCTCTAATGTATTTAGTGTATTTGCGTGTGTAAGATAATCCTGATAAAAAAGAGGGAACTCTATTTCTAAAACGGCTTTCCTTTCATTTGCGATCTTTAATTGATTTTCTGCACGGGAGCTAATTCCATTTGTATCAAAATCGGAAATAATTTGTTTGATATGTTTGGTAGAGGCATTTTTTTTCACTATGACGTTAATAAAGAAAGCCCAATCAGCAACTATCTGAAAACGCGTATCATATTTTCCAAAACGCCCAAATAAATCCCTCTTTATAAATGTCGCAGGGTGTGCCAAAGATGCTTTAAATAGAAATGAAAAGGATAATTCCGAGGGATAATGATATATATAAGGGTTTAACTTGTCTGCAAAAAATAAATCCCCATAAATAATATCAAACTGATTTAACAATGGAACTATTTTTTCTAAAGTAGCATTATCATGGAGGCAATCACCACTATTTAAAAATAATAGATACTCACCAGTAGCAAGTCCTATCCCCTTGTTCATCGCGTCATAAATCCCTTCGTCTTCTTCACAAACCCATTTAGAAATAAATTGAGTCTGTTCAATTAGTTCTTTACTTCCGTCAGTGGACCCTCCATCAATCACAATATAATCTATTTCATTAAAAGTCTGATTTTGAATAGACCTGATCGTCTTCAGCAGCCCTGCTTTGTTATTTAAATTGACTGTAATAATCGAAACGCTATACTCCTTCATTTTTTCGTCCTTGTTTATGAAAATTTATTCATTACTTCCACAACCCTATTAACATCCTCTTCTGTATGACCATAAGAAATTGGCAGACTGATTATTGTACGATGGATTTCTTCAGAGATTGGATATCCTCCATCTGATAAAATTCCTTTCATCGCTTTTTGTTGATGTGGAGGAATTGGGTAATGAATTTCCGTTCCGATACCATTATCCAATAGATATTGCTTCATCCGATTGCGTTCGGGATGACGGATCGCAAAAATATGATAAACATCCTCCTGTCCAGGTTGTACAACTGGAAGTATGAAATCAGACTTTAACTCACGTAGATAAACTGCTGCCAACCTCTGTTTATGCGCTGTAATTTTATCTAGGTATTTTAATTTCACAGACAAAAAAGCAGCTTGCAGTTCGTCGAGCCGCGAATTATACCCCACCTCATCAAAGACATATTTAGCAGATGAACCATAATTCCGTAGCGTACGAATTGAATCATTCAGTATATCAGCCTTACATGTAATAGCTCCAGCGTCGCCCAATGCGCCAAGATTTTTGGTAGGATAGAAACTAAATGCACCAAAATCACCAAACGATCCTGCCTTTTGACCATTGTATTCAGCTCCATGAGCTTGTGCACAATCCTCGATGATCTTTAAGTCATATTGAGCGGACAGCTGAAGAATGGGATCCATATCACTCATTTTTCCATAGAGATGGACAACAAGTATGGCCCTCGTTTTTTTTGTAATGCACTCTTCTATCCGTTTTGGATCAATATTGTATGTGTTTATATCCGGTTCAACAAGTACGGGCTTTAAACCAACTTGAACAATAGCCAATATCGAAGCAATATAGGTGTTAGCAGGTACGATGACCTCATCTCCGGGACTAAATCCAAAATAACGCAGAGAAAGGACCAATGCATCCAGTCCGGAGGCTACTCCAACACAATGCTCGACACCACAGAAATCCGCAAATGATTGTTCAAACTGCTGTACCTGTTTTCCCAAAATATACCAACCTCCACGTAATACCTCCTGGAAAACATGCGTGTAATCATCCATAAATTCCTTATTGACCTGCTGTAAGCTCTCGTATGCTATCATGTTTTAAATAGGGTTCATAAATATAATCCGTAGCGTCAAAATATTCAGAAGCAAGCACCATAAGAATAGCATCCTCCGAAAAGTCGAACATCTGATGCCAATCTTTTGGTTCTAAAATCAAGCATTGTTCCGGTGAATTCAATTCAAACATTTGTTCCTTTGCACCATCTTGATTGTAAATTGCACAACGTCCACGCAAACAGATTGCTGCTTGAACAGTTTGATAGTGTCGATGTCCCCCTCTGATAGAATCATCGACTCCATAGATATAGAATATACGCTTGACATCAAAAGGAATAACCTTTTCAATCACTGTCAAATTACCGCGATCATCAGTAAATGTTTTTAAATCAACTTGGTAAGCCATCTCATTTTAAAATAATTGATGTGATAAAACTCTCCTGTTTTTCCCTTAAAAAAGAGGTTAGCAATTTGACGAATGGATGTCCGAATCTTCGGAATTTTGATATTTTCATGTAATACAGCAGTAATCCCCCGTTTCCTCAATCCATTACTTACTTCTACCAAAGCGGACATATAGGGTTTATACATATACAAGAGGCCATTATCATTTAAATCATAGTATGCTGTTGGTAACGGAATGAAACTATTAGCTTCTGCTATCTTGAGCCCATGATAGTGATAAAATATGACTGGAAAACTAAGTCTAGTCCCTATACTTTTTGCCCATATTGAACTATTCCTATCACCAAATTCATATTGTTGAATATTCCATGGAGCAATTCCCGCTCCTCGATGTTCACAAGCATGAACACAGTTAAATCTCGTCATCCAATCATCAAGATATTTCTGATCCCCAAATTTCCCATTTTCCACGCGCGCATAACACCAATCTAAACAAGCATTGCGCCACCATTCAAGTACTTCCATTCCCTCTTTCGTGTTTTTGAAACAAACGAATTGAACACAATAGGTTCCACTTGTTGCTGACTGATCGTATTTTTCAGTATAATGATGTGGTGTAATCAATACAGAATTATCTCCCATCTCTTCAAACAGAACCTGTGGATTTCTAAAAAACAACAAGTCTGCATCTAGATACGTACAAGATTGCAATCCATAGGTATTAATTGCATAACGTATAATGGAAGGTGTACAAGTCCAGCAATATTCCGCTGCTGTACGCGTCGACTTAACAGCAATTAAATCCTTATCCTCAAACTGGATTAATGGAATAATTGTCGCTTTCGGCAAATTGAGATTTTTTAAGATCGAAAAGCACGCATCATCAAATGCGAAAATATAAAGATGAAACTCCTTAACATACTTATCGAGAGAATTATACATTGCTAAACCTCTAGTCAAATATGTTGAGTTAAATAAAGTACAGTAGTTATGCATCATATCATTTTCTTAAAAAAAAATCCGCTATCATATCCGGCCAACTGTCCATCAATTAGCATATTTTGCTCTCCAATAACATAGGATGCAAATTGAGCCTGTAATTCATACTCATTAAAATGGCTCAAGAATTTTGCTTCATTAAAAAACCATGCTGGATAGGATGCATCATAAATAGATGGTGGCACACGTTGCAATGTAAGACGGTCAGGTCCATCACAGACAAATGCCGTACGATCGAAAAGGAGATAGGCTATTCTTAAAGACGCCAAATAACTGAGAAATTCATGAGGTTTTTCCAAATATTGGACAACACTGGATAGAATAATTATATCTGGCAGGCCATCAGCAATACTCTCTTCTATTGTTTTATAAAATTTTAACTGCTTATTTTCAAACTCTTTTTTACCAAGCTCCACATAAGACTCTTGTTCCACAATGTGCCATTCTAATGACTTCAAAGAAGTTAAAAAATCACGCGTTTGATAATAGGTTGTACCCAAAGAGCCTCCAAAATCGATGACCTTCAATTTCAAATCATTTTTTGTTGCTATATAAAGAAGACTTGAAATTAGCGCAAAAGGATATTCTTTTTTCTCAAATAGCACGGAATCTCTCTCATACACAGCATGCCCATCACGAATTTCAAGCATCGATTGATAGGTTCTGTTCAAAATCAAATTCGCGTCATACCCATCTGTTAAGCTTTTTACATCTTCCCAATACATATACCTTCCTGACCAGCCATATCCAGGATCACTCCTTTCATTATTACTTTTTTTTGAAAAGAACTTCTTTATCATTTATCTATTATATTTTTTAGAATCGCAGAACTCATACTTTACTATTTTGTTATAATGAAGAAAGTAATCTCATCATTTTTACAATGAAATATTGCTATCAAGCGTTAATAGTATAGAATCAAAAATTTTAATCATGGACAACAGTAAAAAACTTTATATCATCCGACATGCCAAAGCTGAAACCATTCCCGGAATAAACGATTTTGACCGTGCCCTTACCTCCGATGGAATTCAGCATGCAAAACAGGTTGCTGCCAAACTTGCCACAAAATTGAATCTTGACGAAAACAGTATGGTGATCAGCTCCCCAGCCAACCGCGCACTCCAAACAACACGTATCTTTCTGGATGTGATGGGTTCTTCTTCTTTTGATATTCAGATCGAAGAAACGATCTACGAATGCACATACAAACATCTGCTATCCATTATCAACGCAATTCCTGACCATATCAATCATGTGCTGCTCTTCGGTCATAATCCTACGTTAACTGATCTCGTGGAATACTTAACCCGGAAAGCGGCATATCTACGAACCTCATCATGCGCAGAGATAAAACTCGATACCGGTTTCACTTTTCAGATGCTCAGCGGCAATTGCGCTGATCTTGTGCAAATAATTGATTAAAATTCAATTCAAAGAACCATTTGTATTGAAACATGTCTAGTTGTTCAATCTTTAATAATGACAATAACATTATTAAAAAGTCCTAATAGCATTTTCATTTCTAATCCACAAAATTTAATAGAAACAAATTCACATAAAAAAAGCCATATACGATTCTTACGTATATGGCTCTTCATTTTAAGGATTAAATTAGCTATTTAGCGTTTCTAATATCTTTCATCGGAACTGTTTTCTTGATTCCATCCATTACATAGAAAAATCCAAGGGCATTTCCCGTAACATTCCCTTGTACATTCGCAGGGACTGCTGACAATAGCCCTTTCCATTTTGTTTCTTGGAACAAATTATATAAAAACTTTGCATATCTCGGCGAAATCGCAAATTTAGAAATCACTAAACTGTCTTTCCTTCCCATTTCATAACTATAAGTAGCAGCCAGCAATGTATTTAAAACATTTGGAGCTCCCGACCTAAAACTATAACTATAGGGTGCTTTAAACAATACCATACTTTCATCCGAAAATTCCTTTTGCGGCATGATAAGCCATTTATTGGAATTGCTCATACCAAATAAATATGTATCAACCTTGACATGCCATTTTTTATTAACATCAGATTTTTCTACCGGTATAAAAGACTTTTCTATCGGCACATTGGTGATTAGCTGATCTTGTGATTCATACACCTTTCCATTCAATTCAATTTTTAATTGGAATATATTTCCAACGGTATCTCTTAAATCAAACAATTGACCTTTATACAGACCATTTCCAACATCTTCAAAATCAATTTGATTTGGACCATTTGTCACGATAACCGTAGCAGCTGGAATTCCTTCAAGTTCACTAGTAACGCCAGAAATATGAAGTCGCTTTAATTGAATATATTGCTCTTTATACATGGTATTGATACCACCTTCCACGATCATATCATAAGATTGCCCATCTTCTAGCGCTGATTTTTCACAGGCGTAAAGCATGCTGCAGCAAAACAACAAAACAAGGACTTTCCAATAGACATTTTTATTCATCTGCCCCAACCTAATTTACTAGTTCCAAATTTACATTAACCATACGATTAAAATGAACTTTTAGATACAGGGAACATCATTTATTTTAAAATCTTATTGCATAGTTTACTGACGGAACAATTCCTGAAAATGAAGTTTGTTTAACGATGGGGGTACCATCTCCACTCTCTAAAAAACTGTAATATAATGGATTATGTCGGTCAAAGACATTATATAGACCTATATTTAAAGTATTTAGCCGACCTTTTTCTCGCTGTTTTTTCGTTTCTAAATCGAAAGAACAGCTCATATCGAAGCGACTAAAAATCGGCATACGATGTGAATTTCTATCCGAGTAAATAGGCATAACTATACCCTCATACTCCGTAAACCCCATTGGATAAGTTAATGGCCTTCCTGACTGTAATACATAAAATGTATTCAAATGAATAGTTTTATTGATATCGTAAGACAAACTAACTTTAGCCACATGTGGAATATCATAGTTAGCCACGTATTCATTGCCTTTATTTATTCCTACAATTTTGCGGAAGGACCGAGAATAGCTATATAGAACAGTTCCTTCAAAAGGCCCTACACGTTTATTAAAAGAAAATTCTAAACCATATACTCGACCGTTTCCCTGTTTTATCTGAGTTTCTATAAAAGGATTTAAAATAAGTTGCGCATGATCAATAAGTTCAACTTGATTTTTCATCTTTTTCCAATACCCATCTATCGCAATGTATCCTCCATTAATCATTCTATTTATGCGAAATGAAACTGCGTCTGTATATTGAGGTTTTATATTTTGCCCAGCAGGTATCCAGGCCTCCAACGATGAAAAAGCCAATTCATCGTTCTGTAAAAGCTGTAGATATTGGTATATACGGTTATAAGATATTCTTGCATAATAAGCATCGGCAAATTTATACTGAAAAGAAAAACGAGGTTCGATCCCGTAATAAGTCTTTTTCTTATCCAAATCTCCCGCCAAGACTTTGTATTGATTATTTAATAAATAATATTGTCCAAACGAAGTGCTATAAAAAGCATTTAAACGTGTACCTAAAACGACCCGAAAGGAAGAGTCAATCTTCCAGTTAAAGGATGCATATCCTGCATACTCATATGCTTGTGCCCTGAAAATATTTTCTTCCTTAGCTAGATCAACGGGAGAAATTTCCCCAGGCTTGAACCTATGCAGCGTCCCTTGGACTCCAAAATCAAGCATGCGATCTAATCCTCCAAAATAGGTAAAATCAGTTTTAAGGCTAAAATCTCTAATTTGCGTCAGCCATGTTCGGTTTTCTGACGATTCGGGCTTACTGATATCCAACCTGTTCGAATAATTACTAAAAATCGCGGACAAATTCATAAACAGGCGTGGACTCTGCACATAATTCCATCGTAATGTAGACGCCCAATTTCCCCAATGATTAGTATTTTTATTAGGTGCAACCACTTTATCTTTCCCGACATATCCAGAAACGTAGACCCTATGACGGTCCCCAATTGCGTAATTCAATTTGGCATTATAGTCACTATAATTCCCCTTCACATTGAACAAACGATATTCTTTATTGAATACATTCGATATACTTGATCTTGCCGTCACTAAAAAAGATCCCTTCCCTTTCTTTATAAGTGGACCTTCAGCTCCAATGCGAGCCACTAGTAAGCTTGCGCCGCCGAAGACATGTATTGTGTTTACGTCGCCATCACGTGTGCTCATCTCCATGATGGATGAAATCCGTCCTCCGAAATTCGATGGGATAGCATCCTTATAAATTTGAGTATGTTTTAAGATATCAGGATTAAAGACAGAAGTCAAACCAAATAAATGCGATGGATTGTAAACAACAGCTTCATCCAACAATATAAGATTCTGATCTTTACCACTGCCTCTAACAAACAAGTTACTCCCCCCCTCAGTCAATCCGTTAACACCATTTTGCATCTGTAAAACCTTGATAATATCCGCTTCTCCCTTGTAGAAAGAACTTCTCCGAGCTCTATTCCAGTCTATCTTCCCATTTAGCACCTGTAATTGCTTACTTCGTCCGATAGAGTCTCCATTGATCACAATTTCACTTAGATTCATATCTAGAGGAGAAAGTTTGATTAAAAATGTACCAAACTCCATATCGGGAGAAAATCTCACAATTTTTGTTTTATACCCGACATAGCTTACCACACAGACATTGGTCTCCAGTGGTAGAGTTAATGAATAAAACCCATATTTATTACTAAAACTACTTTTACTTTTCTCAGCAATCAACAAAGTAGCACCGATCAGGTTTTCACCGCTTAGACTATCTACAACACGCCCCTTAATGGTAAAAGTCTTATCCTCTTTGTAGAAGATCAGGGCCCTATTGATAATTGTAAATCCAATATTGGAATCTTTGAGCAAATAATTAAGAACCTCTTCTAAACTCGATTTATTAAATGATCGACTATAGATAATGTTCTTGTTAAAAATCTGCTCATCATAAGACATGGAAATATCGTATGTTTTATGAATTTCGACAAGTATCTGAATGATCTGTTTGTTATGTGTGTCAATTGAAATTTGCGAATCCGTAGGAGAATTCTGCCCCATGCATTTCGAACACATGACTATAACCAACCAGCATAAAAAGAGCAGACGATACAGTATCCTATCTTTCATATCAGCAATGCGAAAAATCTATTCGTAGATATTATATCCTTTTTTATCCGATTTCCATTTCGCATTGAGAGTCTTGGAGAGAATCTGAACAATCTCTTTGAGCGTTTGTCCATCAAAATACATGGTCAGCTTCCGGGCTTTTAAGCTATCCCCAACGACTGTAATATTCGCCCGGAAATGCTTTTCCAGATCCTTGCAGATACTATCCAATCGAATATTCGAATAGTTCAGTTTCTGAGCAACTTCGGTATCATTTTGCTCGGAAAGATCTATTTTGGACAAGGATGCTGTTTGTTTTTTATACAGGCCTTTCTGATTTTTTTGCAAAACAAGTTCTTCCGAATGATCTCCCTTTCCACTGCTCAAGGCAACAATTCCTTCCTTAACAAGTACCTCAACATCTTCTGCCAATAAATTCACTTCAAAGGTAGTTCCGATATCGCGCACATAATTGTTTTCAAGATCTACGACAAAAGAGCTCCCCGCTTTGTGCTTTACATCAAATAGCGCTTTTCCCTTTTTAAGTTTGACAATCCGTTCTTCCGGAAATGTTCGTCTATTGAACACTGCTTCCGCACCTGCATGCAGTACCATGACCGAACTATCAGGAAGTAAAATAGATTGTTGCACTGCTGATCCATACATGCGGATTTCATTGCCCATCCAGCGATCAAAGTTCAGATAGCAGACAAAACCAACTATCAATAATATCGCTGCAGCCACAAATTTCATCCAGGGATGTAATATTGTTCTGATTGGTATAGAGATCTCTTGGTCCTGGACAATGGCTTCTTTACCCAGTTGTAGTTTAAACTTGTCCCATTGACTATTGGTATCTAAATTTTTATAGAGCTCCAATGCAATAAGGTCATCGGATATCGTACTGATTTCATCATATAATCGATGGTTCTCCGTATCTTCAGAAATCCAACGTTCAAGTAACACCCCTTCCCTTTCGGAAATAGTCCCATCCAGCTTTTTCTGAATCAAGTCATAAGGAATAAATCTTGAAGTATTGTTTTCTTCCATATCTATAAGATAATAAACTGAACAAAAAGTCCTAATGAAAAAAATAAAAAGCCGATTAGAAGCAACAGAAATGTTTTTTGCTTGGCCAAAGCCACCCGAATTTTATCGTAAGCAATCGTTAAATGATTTTTTACGGTTTTAATGGAAATTCCCAATTGATCCGCTATTTCCTGTTGTTTCATCTTATCGTACTTACTCATAAGAACGATTTTTCGACACTGCGGCGGCAGCCCTTCCAGTATACTTTCGATCATCAATAATTTGGATTCGTAAAGTGCTGCGCTATCGGTCTGATCTTCCCCGTCTGTCAGATCCAGTTCCTTGCTATAATCAGTATTCCGTTCTAATAAACGTTGATTCTTTTTGAGGTAGGTAAGCGAGAGATTGATAACACTGCGGGATAGGTAGGCTCCAAGTGATTGATTAATAATCAATTTTCCTGCATTTTCCCATAACATCATAAATACATCATTGGTGAGCTCTTCAGCGATCGTTTCATCTCGCACATACCGAAAAGATAAGATATACAATTTACGGAAATAGGCTTTATAGATAGTCTCAAAAGCATCTCTATCTTTCTGAACTATCTTTTTAAGCAGGTCAACGTCATTTGACATAGGACTTCGGTAAAGCTAATAATAAACGTATGTAAAAATAATCAAATTCCATGGAGATTTTATGCATCTAGTTAATTTACAACTCGATGAGTAACCAAAGCCATTTAACGTAAAAACAAACAACAACGCCACATAATTAATCAAATTTTAAATAAATTTTCTATTTTTACGAAAAATCAAAAAACATGTTAAATAGACACCTTTTCATAAGTTTAATTTTATTTATTTTCATCTCGTGTTCCAAAGAAAATTATCCTGAAACACCGGAAATAACAACTCCTGAAGAAAAAGAAGAGGAATCCCTTACAACAAGATTAACCAAAAACATTGATGCATGGACAGACAATCGGGTTATCAATGTATTTGAACAGGGTGAAATCCGTTTATATGATATAGAACAACATAAGGATCATTTCACTTTTTTTCTTTGGGAAAAAGAGGTTGTTGATTCAATTGTCTGGCATATCGATGATATTATGCATTACAGTTCAGGCGTTAATCCTTTTCGTTATATGACCGGTGTCACATTCAACAAACCTGGCGATTACAAATTTGACTTACGGCTTTACAAAGACAGCAAGGTGGTCAAACAAGCTAGCCTCACGATCAGGGCTATTGCTGAAAAAGATTTTTTCAATGTTAATTGGGAAAACCCACCCACAAGAAGCATTGTAGGCCAATCCTTTTCTTACAAAAAAGGTTATCGCATCGATCAAACTTATATAAAAGGGCAATACCCCTATAGTTATGTCAATCTCTATTATGGCGATCAATTTCGAAAACAAACGCCTGAAAAAGAAAAAGAATATTTGATGGAAGTGGCACGCGAATCTTTTGGCAGTCCCACCCTAGCCACAACTAACAATCAACAGGCTGAACTTAACGACAAGTACAACAAGCTCTTCAAAAATAAGCTTAATCACCTGCCCATAGCAATTTGGGAAAGAGGCACATCGTCAATCGCTTTAATTGGGAATCCGAAAGATGCCATTGAGACTTACCAGATCGTTGCAGAACCCAAATATTAAAAAACACATTTAAGCCTCCATCATGGAGGCTTTTTCACTACCTTCGTCTTATGGCGAATCAATTGCAATTTGAACATTCACCGTACCTTAAGCAGCACGCACACAATCCAGTGGATTGGATGCCCTGGGGGCCGGAAGCTTTAAAAAAAGCAAAAGACGAAAATAAACTGATCATTGTAAGCATTGGCTACTCGGCCTGCCATTGGTGCCATGTGATGGAGCGTGAAAGTTTTGAAAACTCAGCCATCGCACAGACCATGAACAAGTTTTTCGTATCGATCAAAATTGACCGCGAGGAACGCCCCGATATTGATCAGGTCTATATGCTCGCTGTACAACTGATGACCAATGCCGGCGGCTGGCCCTTAAATTGTATTTGCCTGCCCGACGGAAGACCAATTTATGGCGGCACCTATTTCAAACCGCACGACTGGCAGAATATCTTATTGCAAATTGCACAAATGTGGGAAGAGAAACCCGAAGTCGCATTTGACTACGCCGAAAAGCTGAACAACGGTATTCAACGGGCAGAGAAATTGCCCATCAACCCCATTCCCGAACAATACACGATCAACGACTTAAATGAAATTGTTGCACCTTGGGCCGAGATGTTCGATAAAAAAGAAGGCGGCTATCAAAGAACACCTAAATTTCCGTTACCAAACAATTGGTTGTTTTTGCTAAAATATGGGGTTCTTGCTGACGATCAGAAACTATTGGATCATATACATTTTACGTTAAAAAAGATCGGATCAGGTGGAATATATGACCAGATTGGTGGTGGCTTTGCGCGCTATGCTGTCGACCATTATTGGCATATTCCCCATTTTGAAAAGATGCTCTATGACAACGGGCAATTACTATCCCTTTATGCGGAAGCTTATCAACAGAGTCGGGATCCATTCTATAAGCGGATTATCGAAGAAACGATTACTTGGGCCAAGCGCGAAATGCTGGCTCCAAACCATGGTTTCTATAGCGCTTTAGATGCTGACAGTGAAGGCATGGAAGGAAAATATTATTCATTCTCCAAAGCTGAATTTGATAGGGTATTGGGCGATGATGCGCCCCTCCTTGGCCAATATTTTAACATCACCGAATTAGGCAACTGGGCGGAAGAGAAAACCAACATCCCTATTTGCGCCATAAATGCAGACCAGCTAGCGGCAGAGGTCAATATGTCAGCTGACGAATGGTCAGATTTTCTAAAAATTTCAAAGAAAAAATTATTCGACTATCGTGAAAAACGGATACGTCCTGGACTCGATCACAAACAGCTCACGACCTGGAATGCCCTCTTTTTAAAAGGGCTCATCGATTCTTATCGAAGCATTGGAAACAGTCATTTTCTTGAACTCGCTTTAAACAATGCCCAGTTTATCTGTACGCATCTTATTCATGATGATGTCCAGTTATTACATCAGCCAAAAGATAACAACAGAGCGATCACAGGATTCCTAGATGACTATGCATTCACTATTGAAGCCTTTATAGCATTGTATGAGGCTACATTCGACCTCAATTGGCTCACCAAAGCAAGACAGCTAGCCGATAAGGCTATAGCATTGTTTTACGATGGATCACAAAAAACATTCTTTTATACTTCGTCGGAGGCAGAGGAACTCATCGCGCGGAAAAGCGAAATTATGGACAACGTTATCCCATCCTCTTCGTCGACTATGGTTCGTCAGCTGAAACGATTAGGATTGCTTTTTGACGACGAAAATTACATCGCCATTACAGACCAATTGCTGGCGAATGTATTCCCCCAAATCAAGACTTATGGATCGGCCTATTCAAATTGGGCAATATTATTGCTAGAAGAAATATATGGAATCAATGAAATTGCATTGACGGGCGATAGAGCAATGGCTTTTAAAAAAGAACTCGACCAATATTATATTCCTAATAAAATTGTGCTCGGTGGTACGGAAGAGAATCTTCCACTCCTGGAGCATAGAGTCGGAAAGGAGACAAAAGCATATCTTTGTAAAAATAAGACCTGCAGTCTACCACAGGATTCAATACAAGCGTTAATAAATTATATTTAATAAACGGTAGCCTCGGCTTCCAAAAATCAAAATCAGATGGCTATAAAAGCAAACGACGTCGTAGCATTGACGTACAGACTTCACACAGTAGAAAACGGTGAAAAAGTTTTCGTTGAAGAAACAACTGCAGAACAACCTTTAGATTTCTTATATGGTGTAGGTATGATGTTACCTAAATTTGAAGAAAACATCGCAGACTTAAACGTTGGTGATAAAATTTCATTTGAATTGGCACCGGATGATGCTTACGGTCAAAAAGACGACAGAGCATTCGCACAATTACCAGTAGACATGTTCAAAGAAACAGGCTTACCTCCAGTAGGTGAAGTATTGCCTTTGCAAGACAACCAAGGAAATCAATTCCGCGCTGTAGTAGCTGAAGTTACTCCAGAAGTTGTTGTTGCTGACTTAAACCACCCAATGGCTGGTAAAACATTAAATTTCGATATCGAAATCTTAACTGTACGTCCTGCTACTGAAGAAGAATTGTCTCATGGACATTCTCATGGTGTAGATGGTACGCAAGGTCACTAATCCTGACCAAGATAAAGTATAAAACAGGGCGCTATTTTGGCGCCCTGTTTTGTTTTTAACTTCTTTAAAAATAGTATCTTGTCTTCAAACACACTAAACATGCTAACATTTGCGGAAAAAGTAGTTTTATTTAACAAACAACTGCATTACCGAGGGAATCTACCTTCGGAGTTCAATGTAATTAATCCCTATCTCGATAACCCCGAGACATTGATGGTGATGGAGCAGTTCTACCACAAATATTATAATGATAATCTAACAAGAAAATTCATTATTGGCATTAATCCGAGCAGACACGGGGCAGGTGTAACGGGCGTTCCTTTTACAGATACCAAAAGATTAGCTAGTGCATGCGGCATACAAATGCATTCTGCACATACCCATGAAATCTCTTCAGTGTTCATGTACGATATGATTGAGGCCTATGGTGGCCCCGATATTTTCTACAAACAATTTTATATCAATTCGCCCTTTCCCCTGGCTATAGTCCGAGAGACGAAACCCAACAATTGGATCAATGCCAACTATTACGACGATAAAAGACTATTCGACATGGTCAGGCCCTTTATGCTAGATTCCTTAAAACAGCACATCTCTATGGGCTTAGCGACGGATGAAGTCTTTGTGCTCGGAAAGAAAAATGCAACCTTTCTCGCTAAGATCAACAATGAAGAAAAGTTGTTTGGAAAGATGACCATTTTAGACCATCCTCGCTATATTCAGCAATATAAATCCAAAGACAAACTGCATTATATCGATAATTATATCAGCTTACTAAGCGGCCTATAAGCTGATTGATTTTACGAAGCATTTAGTATCTTTTTCCGAGTGATATTCGTGTGTATTGTGCGTCTATTTATTGACGATCGTTTTCTTCTGGCTATTATTCGACGCTGCTTCTCCCTTTAATCGGCTCTTATTCTGCTCTTGTTCGCCCCAGCGTCTGAACATGGTCGATATCAGTGCGTCTTCCAAGCACCATGCTTTAGCCTTCCTTCCGTCTCCAACTCGGAGACAACACGGACGCATGTCGTATTCATGCCGCTAGCATGTCGAGCCTGAGACGACGTTGCCCCGAAGCTGTTACGAAACTATGCCGAGGCTTTATGCTATCCAGTCCTTACAACATCTTTAGCCCGTTTTTTTACAAATTTCACAGCGCCCTTTTGCTGCTTATTTCCAAATCTTCAATCGGAGGCGAACAACAATTTTCATTCCCGAAAAAGTAAACAACAATTTGTTTTTCAACTATTTAACCAGCAATTTTACACTATGGGAACATTAAAAAATGGAAATCTAAAAGGCGCCGTTGGAAACGTCGTCATTAGACAATCAAATGAACAAACAATCGTGCAGACGATGCCGAAACCTGTAAAAAAACAGACACAGGCAAAAAAAGCTATTGGATCAGATTTTGGACATATCAGCACCGCCGGTGCCCGAATCAGGGAATTCATGGGGGATATACATTTGGACCTGCACGATAGCAACATGCACAACAGGTTAATTACACAGCTCAAAAGAGTGGTGCGTCCAAATGGGCGCCCCACTGGAAGGAAAACCATTCATGGTGGAAAAATAGATCGTTTGGTAAATTTTCAATTCAACAATAAATGCCACATCCATGATTTTATGCATTTTGATCCAGAACTTAGCTTAGTGGATAAGCAGGTCCACATTCAATTTCCTAAGTTTGACCTTCGCAATGACATACTGTTGCCAAAACATTGTGATGCTCTAGCTATAAACTTTACCGTCGCAGTATTTAACTTCGAGCTACAGCAGCATATCCATTTTTACTCTCATGAGATTCAACTCGACCTTCATCAATCCGAGAAAATGATCGAGCTTGAAGAGCTTATTTTTGATATGGATTTTAAAAATGCCGAGACAATAATTGTGGGAATGAATATAGAATACTATCAATTGTTACGTCAAAAATACCTTTTACTTAATAACAAAGAGTTCCACCCGGCATGTATCGCTGGCGCATTTACTGTTAAATCTTAAAATAAAGATGTCCTAATGCACAATACTCATTAGGACATTGCAAAATAATTATCCGCTACAACTTTGTCGCGCGAAGCATCTCCCGTTTGCCTGGCGCTCCGGGAGCCTTTTCAATTGAAAATCCCAATGCTTTCATGCTGCGTTTGAGATTTCCAGTAATAGCGTAAGTCACAAAGACTCCACCGGGTTTGATAAACTGGGCGATATGCCCCAAAGCTGCATCATTCCACATCTCAGGTTGATGCACCGCAGCAAAGGCATCGAAATAAACAACATCAAATAACCGGTCCGATTGAAAATTCAGTAATAAAGTATGATCAATATAAAGTTTTAACCGTTCATTGAGCTGCACATTCTCCACCAATGCCCTTTCGTAGGTATCAAGATAATCAGTCCATATTTTCGGATCTACCGCCGTCTCATAGCCGGTTGCAGTAACAGTAGATAAAGGCAATGGAAACCCTTCAATTCCGACATATTCGACCCTAAAAGATTTATCCTGAAGAAAGTCGGCAGTTTGCAAAAAATTCAAACCAGTCCCGAACCCAACTTCCAAAATACCGACATCGGTTGCTCCTGTTGTTTGTACATAGTGGTCGAGCCCTGTTTTGACAAACACATGCCTGCTTTCCTGTACCGCACCATGTGTAGAGTGATAACATTCACCTATTTCGGCATTAAACAATGTTTTCGAACCATCTCCTGTCGTTACAAATTCCATTTTACTACAAATCGTTTACGTTTTAATTGATACATCAAATCTGGACAAAAAACAGCTGCCCAAGTAAATGAAGTACTTCTTGCCCATGACGCTGACAACCGCCAATGTCCAAAGATATAAAAGCCAATACGAGTATCAAAAACCTTCATCACTTTGCGCTTACCATCAGCCATAAAAGCAAAAGAAGATTTTTTCTGGCCAATCCTTGAACATAACGATCCGACTGATATCTCGGTAAAAAACACAAATCAATAAAACAGAAACTCTCGGAAAGAAAGCGGATTTTTTCAATAAAAAAACAAAAAATGAACAAACATGCATTAATTCGACTGATACCAATAAACCTATTCAAGAAAAACACTATTTTAGCAATCTAAATACTAAATATTCACAAAACCTAATGAAATATCCAGGCCTAAAAAGAGCAGACAATGCCTTAGAACTGCTTAATCCGAAGGTAATCGTGATGCAAATTCAGTGCAGGCTGTTCACTTGTCATGAACCCTTGCCGTATAACTAATCAGCTACCTATGAAATACGCTATAAAAACTTTTGTACAGAACTATGGCAGCATCCTGCTCCTCCTTCTCGGAATCAGTATCGGAAGTTTGATCGGCATCTTTTTTCCCCATAGTGTCAACAATCTTAAACCGATTGGCGATATTTTCCTAAACCTACTCTTTGTCAGCGTCATACCCTTGGTCTTTTTTGCAATATCCTCCTCCGTTGCCAATATCGATGGCGATAGTGTATTGGGAAAAATCATCGGCATGATGTCATTTGTATTTGTATTAGGAATTGTTGTCGCCGGGGTATCAAGCATACTCTTCCTTTATCTATTTCCCGTAGATGCTCCGTTAGCTGTTGAACAGACAAGCAATGTGATAGACACTGCTATTCATGATTCCTGGGGTGAAAAAATGGTTCGGTTTCTGACTGTAAGCGAATTTTCAAGCTTATTATCACGCCAGAATATGCTGGCATTTGTTATCTTCTCATTCCTTGTCGGAATTGCAACACGCAAATCCGGAACAACGGCCGAGGTTTTCCGCAATTTTATTAATTCGGGCAATGTGGTGATGGGCAACCTACTTGTGATGGTCATGGCACTAGCCCCTATTGGTTTGGGTGCATATTTTGCGTACCAAGTCGGAACCCTAGGCCCGCAGTTATTTGGCTTCTATGCCAAGCCAATAGGCCTATATTATCTCTTTGGAATTCTATATTTTTTCACCGCATTCAGTTTATTTGCTTTTTTAGCATTCGGTCTAAAGGGTATTAAAAGATATTGGGAAAATAACATTTTGCCTTCCTTAACGGCTTTGAGCAGCTGCAGCAGCCTAGCGACCATGCCGGCCAACTTACTTGCAGCCAAGCGAATCGGGATCCCGGATAGCGTAGCAAGCGTCGTCATCCCCTTAGGTACAACCTTGCACAAGCATGGATCGGCAATTGCTTGTATCTTTAAAATCTATATCGCACTTTTATTAAGTGGAAAGGAATTTTTTGATCCGTCCAATCTGATCATGGCTGTAGGAATTACCTTATTAGTCAGTATCGTGGCAGGCGGTATCCCTAATGGTGGTTATATCGGAGAAATGTTAATCATATCGGTTTATCAGATGCCAACAGAAGTAATTCCTTCCATCATGATTATAGCAACCCTGGTCGATCCCCTCGCGACAATGCTCAACGCCACCGGAGACACCGTAGCCGCTATGCTCACCACCAGATTGATCGGACAGAAACTGACCGATCCGACTCTCGAAAATCCAGATTAAACAAAACATTACATGACAAGTATTCCACAGGACAGCGGATCAACGAAGCCATTATCTATGCCTAGCAGATCAATATAGGTCACACCTATTGCTGGCGGATCAAAAACGGTAGGCAAAAAACAGCTCGCCATATTGATGCCGGTGAAACACCGATTTGAGCTCTTTCGAGTTGAAAATATAATTGATCCCATAATTGACCTTTTGGTTAGACCAGTTAAAACCGATACGGTGACTGAGCATCCAAGGTTGAATCTTGTATAACTTGCCAATAGGATCATCTTTGCCCCTTCCCCCCTCTACAGTTGCACTGTAAAAAATGCGGGCTATGCTCGGTTGATAAACAAAATACCATTCTTTGTCAGCATCTTCTCTCGCCTGTGTCAAATGACCATGTGTAAAGGTCGAGGCATGATAAGGTTTCAGCTTCCCCACACGAAAAGGAGCCGCCATCGTTATATTGGTATTATTCAAACCAATAGTCCCCCCACCAATAATTCCCACATCGAATTGTTGGTTTTGACTGCGATATAGCCCTTTTTTATAGGTTGCACTTAAATCAATACCAAAGGAATTTCCAAGCTGCGTATCCCAACCCGTCGCTTCATACATACCAAATAGATGATGTATAAATTTTTGTGCTTCTTCACCGTAGGACTTGGGACCGATCTGCGCCAATTCGGTTTTGAGTTCAAGAACCTGATCGTGCGGCAAGAATCGGGTTCCCGCTGCACTAAAATAGAGGTAGCCCGCAAATGGCCTATCGTATTTCTTTTCCTGCCGTCTATAATCAATGATACTGATACCATTGTAAATGCGTTGGCCCAGTTCAAAATCCAGCACGGTATTTGAAGACTGTCTATCCACTTTCCCCGGCAATGCAATCCTGTAATTGATATTGATGCCATTGGTATAATAGCGGTCTTGCCCCGTCAATAGATAAACATCATTGTCATTCTGGATGGAAATTTCCTGGTTACGGAATTTTACCTGCCCAAACACAAAAAAACAAGGAAATATAAGAGCCCAAAGGAGCCCTAAAAATCGCAAAGCAACACTCATATTAACAGGCAATTGTAAAATTCATGCGATATCTTTAAAACCAAAACAGCAAATTTCACTTCAAATTATTCAAAAGCATTCGAATCTAGCTTATTTTTCAAATCTTTTTAAACTATTTAGAATAGATATAAATAATATGGAAAACTTGCATTATTCCTTTCTTAGCGAATCTATTTGTAATTTTGCATTCGATTAGGTGTCAAATGTAAACAATTTGAAATTTCCAGGGGCATGACCTTGTCAGCTTTGGGTAATAATCGAGCTAAAAAAATGGCAACACTTACATATCGAAGTAGCCGGTAACAGGAATTCCATTTGAGTTGCTCCGTAGGGAATAAAAACATACATGAAATTGCCATAGGTTAAATCCGCTGTCAAAGCTTCTAATATTTGACTCATGCTAAATCATTAGGGATAAAAAACAAATCGAGCGAACCAATCTCATTGATAACGAAGAGATTTAACGCTTTTAATAATTTAAATACAAGATGAAAAAAAGTTCCATTATTCTAATCGCTATCATTGCTGTCGCAATTGCCATGATACTTGTGATCTACACAGATTCAAGTACCTATTCGACATTTACCGAAGCTAAAGAAAAGAAAACCGAACTATATGTGGTAGGTCAATTGAATAAAGACAAAGCGCTTCATTATGATCCCAAAACTGACGCTAACAAATTTTCTTTTTTCATGCGTGACAACGATGGTACAGAATGTGAAGTGATTTTTAGAGGTGCCAAACCTCAAGATATTGAGCGTTCAGAGCAGATTGTATTGACCGGAAAAATGGACGGGAATGTGTTTAGGGCAAGTAAGATATTGATGAAATGTCCGTCTAAATATAACGATAAATCGGTCGTCACCGAGATCAATGCTACTGCTTTCAATAATTAATTCGTAAAATCAATTTTCAATGGACGTTAATTACGTTGGTGAGCACCTGCTTCCAGGGCAGATCGGACAATTTTTTATTGTACTTTCTTTTGGTGCTGCACTTCTATCCTGCATCAGTTACTTTTTTGCAACAAAAAACCCTGAAGAGAATTCATGGAAAAAAATTGCCCGCATTTCTTTCTGGATCAATGCGGTATCCGTTGTGGCGATTGGTGCAACGTTATTTTATATTATATACAATCATCTCTTTGAATATAACTATGCTTGGGCCCACTCTTCCAAGACGCTACCTACCTACTATATAATTTCCAGTTTTTGGGAAGGTCAAGAGGGTAGTTTTTGGCTATGGATGTTCTGGCAAACGGTATTAGGCTCGGTTTTGCTATTTAAAGCAAAGAGCTGGGAATCTTCAGTCATGACTTTCGTCATGTTGTGCCAGGCATTTTTAGCGTCCATGATTATCGGCGTGGAAATCTTCGGGCTTCGTATCGGTAGTTCTCCTTTTATCCTCTTGCGTGAAGCAATGGATATTCCAATCTTTAGAGAAGCCAATTACCTCTCACTTATTACCGACGGAAATGGTCTGAACCCTTTGCTTCAGAACTATTGGATGGTGATTCACCCACCGACATTATTCTTGGGTTTTGCTTCCATGATTGTTCCTTTTGCTTATGCAACAGGTGCTCTTTGGACCAAACGTTACAAAGAATGGATTAATGCTGCACTTCCATGGGCTTTATTTGCAGTCATGATTTTAGGAGCTGGTATTATCATGGGCTCCTTCTGGGCCTACGAGGCACTTAATTTTGGTGGCTTCTGGGCATGGGATCCTGTAGAAAATGCATCGATTATCCCTTGGTTTACCTTGATCGCTGCAGTACACGTGATGATCGCTTACAAGAATTCAGGCCATTCCTATTTCACGGCTACATTTTTGGCGATGATCAGCTTTGTACTTGTGATCTACGCATCTTACCTGACACGCAGTGGCGTACTTGGAGAGACTTCGGTACACTCCTTTACCGATCTGGGCATGAGCGGACAATTGATCTTATTCAATGTTGTCTTTTTGGTGATCATGGTGGTCTTTCTTACCGTCAAAAAGAAAGAGATGCCCATCACAGAAAAGGATGAGGATATCTATTCCAGAGAATTCTGGATGTTTATTGGCGCATTGGTATTGACTGTAGCCTGTGCACAGATCATTGCTTCAACGTCCATTCCCGTGTTCAACAAGATCTTTGGTACCAAGGTAGCTCCACCTTTGGATCCGATCCAACATTATAACAAATGGCAATCGGGTTTTGCCGTCATCGTGATGATCTTAACCGGATTCACACAATTCTTAAAATACAAACGTACCGATAGCCGCAAGTTTTTGGCTTCTACAGTCGCATCATTGGTTGTGTCTCTAATCCTAACGGCTGCTGTCATCTATTTTACGAAGACCTACACCAACCTGATCTATATCTTGATCACCTTCGCTAGTATTTTCTGTATCCTGGCGAATATCCGCGTATTGGGTGACGCTGTAAAAGGCAAATGGAAATTGGCCGGCTCCTCGGTAGCGCATATCGGCTTTGGACTATTGCTGATCGGTGCGATGGTGGCTGCGGCAACCAACGAAGTGATTTCCGTCAACAATACAGGCTATATCGCTGTATCTGGATTTGACAAAGTAGAGAAACCGGGCGACAACTTATTCTTGACCGAAGGTGAACCAGTGCAAATGGGGGAATATAAAATTACCTATATCGGTGATAGCATTGTTGCTCCAAATACATTTTATAAAATAAAATATGAGCGGATCGACGAAGAAACAGGCAAAGTGAAGGAGCATTTTGTGCTACAACCTTTTGCACAAAACAACGCGAAAATGGGCGGTTTGATTGGTACGCCAGCCACCAAACATTATATCACGCATGATGTATATACACTGATTACCGCAGCAGCAGCGGAAAGTCAAGCGACACATGCTAAAGTTCCAGCCGAAGAAAAAACTGGTTTCGAAGACTACGAGGAGCCAGCAACCTATCAGGTGAATATCGGTGATACCTTACGTTACCGCAACGGGTATTATGTCATTGAAGGCTTCAACAAAGAGGCTCACCTGGAGAAAATTCCAAAGGGACCTAATGATGTGATGGTGGGATTGAAAATAAAAGTATTTTCGGCCGACAACAAGCAATATGAAGTCCAACCTATTTACTTGATTAAAGAGGGTGGTGTATACGACTTCAATAAGGACGTCAGCGAGCAGGGGCTTAAATTCAGATTTACGGGAATTAAACCTGATAAAGATAAACTGGAAATTATGGTCTATCAAAAGCCTCTTCCAGAAAAGAAATGGGTTGTATTTAAAGCCATTAAATTCCCGTATATCAACTTCTTCTGGTGCGGAACCATTGTGATGACCATCGGTTTTATCATGTCCATCGTGAGGAGAAACAAAGAGGAGAAACGAAAAGCACTTAAATAATGAACATTGTGATCTTAGGAAGCGGTAATGCCGCTACGCATTTTGGACAACAGTTTCAAAAAATAGGACAACATATCGTTCAGATCTACAGTAAAACAAAGGCCAATGCAGATGCATTGGCCTTTGCACTTCATTGCCCTGCAATTGATCAGCTGTCTGAACTCGACCTCCATGCCGACCTTTACCTTGTTGCAGTTTCGGATCAGGCCATCTTACCTGTGATAGAAGCGCTACCGAAAGATTTAACCGGTATCGTTGTACATTGCTCGGGTGCGACCGACCTGTCTGTACTGACTGAATTTAAAAATGCGGGAGTGATTTATCCACCACAGTCCCTGTCAAAAAACAAAACACTCGATTTCTCGGCTATCCCATTTTGTGTTGAAGGTAATACAGATCAAAATAGTGCCATGCTACTTCGGTTTGCACAGACATTTGCACCGCAGAGCATCTATTGCAATTCCCAGCAGCGACTCGCCATTCACCTCGCTTCGGTCATGGTCAATAATTTCTCGAACATCCTCTACCAGATGGCTTATGAGCTGTTGGAAGAAAACAGCTTATCCTTCGATCTGATCAAACCAATCATCTTGGAAACGGCAGAAAAAGTACAAAATCATATTCCAATAACAGTTCAGACAGGACCCGCGATACGACGAGACGTAGCGACAATGCAAAAACATTTGCAATTTATTAGCAATAAACCAGATTTACAGCAAATCTATCAACTTTTGTCGCAGGAGATTACTAAAAGAAAATAGTTTGTTAGAAACGGTTATAAACTTATCAAAACTTACCTCCAAGGGCTAAATATATCCATTTACTTATGGAACTTTAGTACATTTGCTTCGTCCAAAAGCGCATTTTGGAATGCTAATTGAGTAATAAAATAATCAGTTGGGCTAAATATTAAAATAGCGAATTAAAACTAAACAATCGTATTTTCTATGGAAGTTAGAAAACTCATTCTTTCAATAATGATTGTGATTAATTTAATCATTGTATCATTTGGATTTATATTTACATCAAGCTGGTTTTGGCTGCTTATCATCCCATTTCCATTGCTATTGATCGCGTTATACCATAGTTTCCAGACCAAACACGCCATTCTACGTAATTATCCTTTGGTGGGATATTTCCGTTATATCTTCGAATCTATCCGTCCGGAGCTGAGACAATATTTTTGGGAATCGGACATGGATGGACGTCCATTTAACAGAAGACAGCGTTCAATCGTCTATCAACGTGCTAAAAATCAGCGTGAAACTGTAGCATTTGGTATGCAGACTGATCCGCAGGCTGTGGGCAACGAATGGGCTGCGCACTCTGTTTTCCCTTGTCATATCGAAAACCACGATCTACGTACCATCGTTGGAAATGCGGCCTGTAAAAAGCCTTATAGCCTAAGTGTGTTCAACATCTCGGCAATGAGTTATGGCGCTTTGAGTAAAACAGCGATTACGGCGCTTAATAAAGGTGCTGCTCTTCAAAATTTTGCTCACAATACCGGCGAAGGAGGAATCAGTGACTACCACAACAACGGTGGTGATTTAATTTGGCAGGTCGGTACAGGATATTTTGGCTGTCGTAATAAGGAGGGAAAATTTGATCCGGAACTTTTCAGAGAAAAATCAAATCGTGAAAACGTCAAGATGATCGAGCTGAAACTCTCTCAAGGGGCCAAACCTGGCCACGGAGGTATTCTTCCAGCCGCGAAAAACACCCCTGAGGTCGCTGCTATCCGTCACGTCATCCCTGGAACAGACGTGATGTCGCCTCCAGCACATAGCGCTTTCTCCTCGCCAACTGAAATGATGCACTTCTTGCAGCAAATGCGTGAACTCTCTGGTGGGAAACCTATCGGCTTTAAAATTTGTATCGGCGACAAACATGAGTTTATCGACATCTGTCATGCCATGCAAAACACGCAGATCTTCCCAGACTTTATTTCAGTAGATGGATCAGAAGGTGGTACCGGAGCTGCTCCGCTAGAGTTTACAGATAACTTAGGGATGCCACTGTACGATGCATTGGCGTTCGTAACAAAAACCCTGATTGCTTTTGGTTTAAAAAAACATGTCAAGGTCATCGTGTCAAGCCGTATTGTAACCGGTTTTGACATATTGAAAGTCATCGCCTTAGGCGCAGATGCTTGTTATAGCGCCCGAGGCATGATGTTCGCATTGGGTTGCATTCAAGCACTAAAATGTAATGAAGACGTCTGCCCGGTTGGTGTTGCCACCCAACAACCACACTTATACAAAGGACTCGATGTAAACGATAAATATGTACGTGTCGCTCAGTTTCACCGCAACACCTTACGTGCTACGGTGGAAATTATGGAAGCTTGTGGTTTCAAGACCCTATCGGATGTATCGGCCGATAAATTTTATCGTAAAGTGGATGCCATCCGGACACTAAGCTTTCAAGAAATCTATTTCGGAACGGAAGGCAAATTGGTCAACAGCCATACAGATTTCGAAAGCAAGCTCTTTGAAGATTAATACTCAACGATCCTATAAAAAAGTCCCCTATGTTCTTCTTACATAGGGGACTTTTTATGTCTTTAGACTTTCCTTACAAAATCTTCATGCCTTTACAGGCACCAACCGCAATGAAAGCAAACGAAGGTTCTTGCTGGTCGATAGGTTAGACACTAAAAAAGGTCAGACAGCTAGCTATCTTTTATTTCAGATTAAACAGTACGCGATGCAGAATCGTATTTGACAAGGCAATCTGATCGTCGGCCAATCCCCCTAGAGCTTGTTCGATCGTGTTTTTTGCTTGCTTCATCCCTTCATCTTTCATCTTTCGCCCCGTTTTTGTCAGATAGATCAGATTGGACCGTCTATCATTTTTATCATTAACACGGATAACCAGATTTACCCGTTCCAGGTTATTAATTAAGCGAGTCACACTGGGTTTATCACGAAATGTGCGGATAGCCAGTTCCTGTTGGGTAAGCCCCTCTTCTACCCACAGGTTATACATGATACTCCATTGTTCAGAAGTAATGTTTAACCCCGCCTCCTTGAGATTACGCTGTAATCTCCGCATAACTGCAATTGAGTATTTTCCAGTTAGGAAATTATAAAAATACTCTTGTGATACTAAATCTTGGTCTAACATATGAATAATGGTTATGGTTGTTTACGCAACTTATTGTAATAATAACACGCCGTCTTTCATACAACATGAGAAGAAACTAAACGTATTTTAGCCAATAGTTAGCCTAAAGTACGCTTTAATATAGCTCTCTCAAACAAAATTTTATCAACATGTCATCAGTAGATGTTGATAAATCATAAAAATTTGATTTATACTAGACTGAATTTAATAAATAAAAAGGATAGAAACAAAATAAATGCTTGCAATTATACCTATTTTAGAGGGAGTTAGCCGATAGTAAAAGAATCAGAGTCTTTCAGGAAAGGAAATTTCTCACGCGCCTCCAATAGATCATTCGGATTTAACGTAAACGTATACAGATCCTCATCTTCCGGTTTATAATACACCACGTCACCAAGTGGAGATATACACATTGAACCGCCGGAATAGTATATGTCATTACCGTCGTGCCCCACACGGTTCACACCAACGACATAGGCCTGATTTTCTATGGCACGAGCAGGAATAAGAGCTCTCCAGTGTGCAGAGCGCTTATCAGGCCAGCTTGCTGTATAAACTAAGATATCGTATGCTCCATTTTGATTTTTAGACCAGACTGGGAATCTAAGGTCGTAGCATATCATCGGGCAAATTTTCCATCCTTTAATATCGACTAAGATGCGCTCATTACCCGGCTCGAAGTATTCGCTTTCTTTTGACAATCCAAAAAGATGGCGTTTATCATATTTAACATATTTCCCATCAGGAAACATCCAGACAAAACGGTTATAATATTTCCCACCTTCTTCAATGATCAATGAGCCGGCAACAACACAATTAAGCGAGCTTGCCATTTCAAATAACCACCTCGTAGTGGGGCCGTTTGCAGGTTCAGCACATTTTTCAACATTATTCGTGAAGCCTGTATTAAACATTTCGGGGAGAATAATAACATCTGTCTTCTCACGCAGCGATGAAAGTCTCAGCGCGAGATTATTTAGATTTTTCTCTATATTTTCCCAGAATAGATATGCTTGAAATACGGTGATTTTTAAAGGCTCCATGAACTTAATCTAAAAATTTATTTAATTATTTTCCTACAAAATAACCATTTAATGGCAAGATACAAATTTTAATAGAATTTATACTTATTGCTGTCTCACCAAAAGGTTATTTGCCAACACTAATAACGCTTCTTTACGATCATTTGGTACATTCAATGCTTCCATTTTTTCAAAAGCCCGCTGTGTATAGATATCCTTCAATTCGTCCGCTGCTGTTTTAATTTTATACTTCTCGTATAATGCAAGCATATCAGCTACTTTTGACGGAGCAGTCTGCATAGAGGCTTCCAATAAACGTTGTAAGACGGTCTTATCTTCGTCCGAAATCACCGCCATCAGCTTCACCAGTAAATAGGTTTTTTTATTGATCATAATATCACCACCAACGATCTTTCCAAAGGTATTTGGATCTCCATAAGCATCCAGGATATCGTCCTGCAATTGAAATGCTAAACCTACATTCTCGCCAAATTCATAGATCAGCTGCTGCTGCTTTTCATCTGCTCCGGACAAAATCGCGCCCAGCTGCAATGCTCCACCCAATAACACCGAAGTCTTTAAGCGGATCATCTCCAGATATTCAGGCATCGTGAGCGTGTCTCGGCTTTCATAATCCATATCCAATTGTTGCCCTTCACATACTTCCATGGCTACTTTACTCAAAATTTTCAGGGTCGCAGGAAGGTAAATTGGATTACACTTTGAGATTTCCTCATAGGCTTTAACCAACAGTCCATCGCCAGACAATATGGCAATATTAGCATCCCATTTTTCGTGAACTGTCGTTTTACCTCGTCTTAAAGGAGCTTTATCCATCAGATCGTCGTGGATCAGTGAAAAGTTATGAAAAAACTCCACTGCCTTGGCAGCGGGGATAATCTCGTCCATCTCCTGCATACCAAATAATTCGGCGGCCATCAATGTCAGCACCGGTCGAACCCTCTTTCCGCCCAAAGTCAATATATACCTTATGGGATCATATAAATTTGATGGTGTTTCAGGAAATTCACTTGTCTCTATCGCCTCTATCACGAGTTGTTGTAAATGTTGCATATATCTTTACGATCGAATCTTGCGAATATAGCAATAATCATATAGAAATGGCAATTTTGTCCCGTTAAAGGAAGTCACCCCAAAATTGTACATTTGTATAAGTCTTTTATTATGCGCATACTGATTATCCATACATTTTATCAAGCTCCTGGTGGTGAAGACACTGTATTCCAGCAGGAATCTTCCCTTCTCGCTCAGGAACATGAGGTCCACACGCTGACCTTTCAGAATAAAAAAGGCTGGCGGGGCGCATTACAGACCTTAGGATCGTTTTGGAATATCTGTGCAGCACAGCGCATTAAGAAAACAATTCATGCGTTTAAACCGGACATTGTCCACGTTCACAATACGCATTATGCAGCGGGTCCGATTATTCTGCGTACGATTGCCAAGCTCGGCATCCCACAAGTCATGACCTTGCATAACTTTCGCTTACTATGCCCTTCGGCAACGTTGTATCACCACAACCACCTTTTTTTGGACTCATTGCAGGAAAAGTTTCCCTGGACGGCAGTTCGCCAAAAAGCATTTAATAATTCGACTGTCAAAACATTTCTTCTTGCCCTAAATTATTGGTTTCATCGTAAAATCGGAACTTGGAAAAAGGTAAATCGCTACATCACCTTAAGCTCCTTTGCAAAAAAAATCTTTGTTGGATCAACTTTAAAACTTCCATCAACACAATTTGACATTAAACCCAACTTTGTTTTTCCTACTGCAATAACACCAGACATTACGCCGCCTTATTTTATTTACGTCGGTCGTCTTTCGGACGAAAAGGGGATATTAAATCTGATTGATGCCTTTATCGGCACAGATTTTCAATTACAGATTATTGGCGGCGGCACGCTCGAAGATGAGGTCATTCGACGGATCAAAGACCAACCGAATATTTCCTACCTAGGCTTTAAAAAGAGGACTGAAATTCTTCCCCTGATAGCAAATGCACAGGCGCTGCTCGTTCCCTCAATTTGTTTTGAAGGTATGCCAATCACTATCCTTGAAGCCTACTCCGTCGGGACTGCCGTGCTTTGCTCCAATCTAGGCCCTTTGCCCGAACTGGTCATTCCCGGCAAAACAGGGCAGACCTTCGACCCCCACAATAAAATGGATATTATCCAATGTCTGACGGCCTGGAGTACAAAATCGACAAATGAAAAAGATGAGATAAGAAAGACCAGCAAAGCTTATTATTTTAGTAATTTTACTCCTGAAATAAATGAAGATAAATTATTGGCGATCTATCAGGACGCTATTCACGATAAAAAACTGAATAAATGAGTATCATTGTATTAGATAAACTGGGTCTAGCACCGCAGATCCAAGCTGTACTGGAAACAATTTATGATCCCGAGCTAAAACCTGCAAATATTGTAGATCTGGGGCTTGTCTATGAAATCATTACCAAGGAAGAAGGTATTGCAAAGATCGTGATGACGCTAACTGCTCCGGGCTGTCCGGTAGCTGGCGAAATCATGAATGAAGTACAGGAAAAAGTTGCTGGCGTTGAAGGAGTCAAAGAAGCATTAGTCGAATTGACGTTCGACCCACCCTGGACCAAAGATATGATGTCCGAAGAAGCAAAACTAGAGTTAGGGTTTTTATAAAATTCACTGGCTGATCATACAAAGAGGGCTATTCAAAAATAATGGATAGCCCTGTTTTGTTTATATATTCTATATACCTCTTCTAAAAGATCGTTTGAGCTTTAGATGCTCAAAAAGTTTGGCTTGATTTTTTTAGCACCAGCTATTTTGTGACCAACCCACAAAAAGCTGTAGCCTATCCATGGGTTTACCTTCCCTGATTATTTTCCAGATCACTCAACTTTTTCAAAGGCTTGGCGCTATTGGCATCCGCACCGAAAAGTAATTTCCACAGGTTACGAGACTCCTTGGTCAATAGTGGGGACACAATGGAAAGAATGAGCACATATACGACTACAAAGGATTGAATAACCGGTAATAGAGCTCCAGCTTTACCAATATTCGCCATAATAATGGAAAATTCTCCCCGCGCAGACAAAGTAAAGCCAATATCAAATGAGGTTTTTGGTTTCATACCCGAAAATTTAGCTGCAAAATATCCCGAAGCAAGATTGCCCATCACCGTTACCAGCGCTGCAATCGAGGCCCACAATACAGCACCTCCAAGCGACATAATATCAATGGACAATCCGAAACTAAAGAAAAACATGGCGCCAAAAAAATCCTTATAAGGCAGCACCATTGATTCGATCTTTTTGATGTATTGCGAATCCGCCAGCACCAATCCGGCCATCAACGCGCCAATAGCCTCTGCCACATGAATCGTTTCGGAAAATCCCGCGACAATAAAAAGGAGCGCAAAGATGATCAATATGAATAATTCGGAAGTTTTCTCTTTCAATAGACGGTCGATCGAAGGCACCAGTTTTCTGCCCAAGATCAAAAAGGTCAATATAAATCCCAAGGCAAGCAGTGAAGTACCGGCAACTGTCCAAAACGAACTGCTCCCCGTCAGTATCAGACCCGAAAGGAAGGAGATATGCATTGCGATAAAAAGATCATCGAACATAATCATCCCCATAATTACCTCCGTCTCAGGGTTGGCCGTACGTTTAAGATCTGTCAGAACCTTTGCAACAATCGCGGTGGATGAACTTGTCATAATACCACATAGCACCATCATTTCTTTAAATGGCATATCCATTAGCCACCCGATCAACAAACCTGAGGTAAAATTCAATAAGACATAAATTGTCCCTCCGGTCACAATTGCTTTACCGGATTTAATAAGCCGATTGACTGAAAACTCAAGGCCAAGGTAGAACAGCAGGAACAAGACGCCTAGTCGCCCCATGAAATCTATAAAGGGCTTACTTTCTGTAAATGTCAAATCCACCATGCCAATTTGCGGAGCGTGCTGACCTAACACCATACCTATGATGATGAAAAACGGAATAACAGAAAACTTAAGTTTATTGGCGATTAAGCCAACAATGGCAACCAGTCCTACAGCGATTCCAATTTCCAGAATTAAGGTATGTGATAGCATAAATTACAGTAAAATTTCCTTTAAAAGTTTGATATTATTCTTCTTTCCGGCAATGACGAGGGTTGTACCCGGGCTAATCAAATAAGATGGTCCAGGATTGATAACCGTGTCATCATCCCGTATGCCAGCAATGATCGAAGCACCGGTACGCTGACGAACTTCCAGTTCACCGATTGTCTTTCCGGCACCCTCATTTTTACCCTCCACTTTGTACCATTCAATACGTAAATCGTCCAAAGCAACCTCAATTGTCTCCAAAGCCTTTGGCTTGTAGGAAAGGCCACCAATAATACCTGCGATCTGACGAGATTCATCGTCATTTAGTGTCATAACGCAACGTGACTCGTGCTCCTCGTCATCATAGCGATAAAGTTCCCGTCTGCCATCGTCATGGATAACAACAACCATGTTGTCTCCAGCATCGGTTTCAATTTGAAATTTTTTTCCAATTCCAATCAGATCGGACTCTCTTACAATAGACATAATCTTCTATTTAAATAAATACTGATAATAAAACCTCCAAAATTTTGTATGCCACAAAAGTGATGGAAACAAAAAAGGTTCTTTCTTGCCAATAACCAAGTGCAACGAGTTCATTGATACCTCTAAAAAGAAAAACGAATCAATAAAAACAAAACGCTTTCAGAAAAACAGCGTTAGCCCTTAGCTACTAAAATACAAATTTACCCAAAAAATCAATCTTAAACGAATCCGCAGGTATCTGACGGAATGGGCTAAAAGAAGCAAATTACCCCAAAATACTAAAAAAACAGCTGAAAAACAACCTTTTTAACCGATTTTCCCAGATTTTCTACCTAAAACTACTTGACAACTCCATTTTAAACACCCTACTAAGTCCACTTCCTAGCTGTTAAAGTGGTAACTCAAACGCTTAGCCTGTCAGATCAGATCGGACCAGATCCAATCAGCTTCCAATTTCATTACAAATGCCTATTTCTATAACGTTTTCGTAGTTCATGCAATCGTTTGTTCCAACAAGCGGAGAATTGACAACGCTTTATTTCTTTATAATTGCCCCCATTAAACACTTACTGAATCTAAATTACACACCTATGGTCAAAAAGAGTCATCTCATCCTTCTGACACCCTTATCAATTCTGTCATTAGCGGCACCTGTTTACGGAGCTGCGAATCCACGAAACTTGGTAGCAATAACTACCCCTTCACCTTTCCAGCAAGCTATTTCCGGTAAGGTCGTTGATGAAAACGGGAAACCAATAAGCGGCGTTACCGTTTCCGAGAAGGGTAAAGCGGCAGCCACGACAACCAATCAAGACGGTGTCTTCTCCCTGAACGTCAGTTCAAAGAGTGCCATCCTAACATTTAACTCCATCGGATTTATAGCGAAAGAAGTTCCTGTCTCACAGGCATCACAAATAACCTTAACGAAGTCCGAGGACGTTTTGGATGAAGTCGTGGTCGTGGGGTATGGTAAACAGAAAAAAAGCGATTTAACAGGAAGTATCGCGACAGTAGAAGCAAAATCGCTGGAGCGAATAAACTCACCAAATGTTGTCGACAAACTTCAGGGTAAAATTTCTGGTCTAGCGATCAATTCAGGATCGGCCAAACCCGGAGAAACAGCGTCCATCAATATTCGGGGCGAGAACTCGATCTCAGCTTCCAACGCCCCGTTGATTATCTTAGATGGTATTCCTTTTAGCGGTTCCCTAGGTGATATCTCCTCCAATACAATTGCCAGTATTTCCGTATTGAAAGATGCATCATCTACTGCAATCTATGGTTCAAGAGCTGCAAATGGCGTCATCCTCATCACGTCGAAAAAAGGATCGGCAGGAAAAGCACGCATCAATTATAACGGTTATTTTGGTGTTCAAAGTGTAGAACGCCGCCTTAAATTGATGAACGGCCCACAATACATCCAGTTTATGCGTGATTACCAGGCTTCAAAAGGAAAAACCGGCGACCAGCTGAATCCGGAGAATTATCTTTTTGCCAACGTTTTGGAACAGTACAAAAAAGGAGAAGAAGTCAATTGGCAGGATGAAGTATTCAATAGTGGCGCACCAGTCCAAGAACATCAGCTCAGCTTTTCAGGCGGAACGGATAAATCCGATTATTATGCTTCTGTCAGTTACCTCAATCAAGACGGCGTCGTAAAAAACACCCCATATGAAAGATACAATGTCAATCTAAATCTCAACCAGAGTTTAAGCTCCTGGTTAAAGCTAGGAATGACCATGCAAGCCTCGCAAGGCAACCGCGATGGCGTGCAGCCCAACCTGGAGAGCGTTGTCAAACTTTCTCCTTACAGTAAAAACCGCGAAGCTGATGGTACTGCTGTTACATATCCAATGTACGCACAAACACTTTGGGCACATCCTTTCGCAGACGAAAAAGGTCAATGGGATCAGACACGAAGAACAGTCTATGCAAATACCTGGCTAGATGTGAAACTCCCGATTGAAGGATTAAGTTTCAAAACCACTTTCGGCACAAATTACCGAAATGTCAACGAAAACTCGTACTACGGTTCAAATACGGTTACTGGACGCGGTGTCAATGGTACCGGTTCCATTTACAACGAACATTTCTGGGATTGGACCTGGGAAAATCTCTTAACCTATGACCGTACCTTTGGTGACCACAAGATTAATGTCGTGGGCCTCTATTCTTCGCAGAAAACAAATTTGAAAACGTCAAGAATGAATGGAGACGATTTTGTATCAGATGCCGGATATAACAACATGGCTTCTGCCTCCAAAAATCTCAAGATCGAATCCAATCTTCAAAATACAGCGATGATTTCCTACATGGGAAGAATCAACTATGCTTTTAAGGATCGCTACCTGTTAACCTTAACCGGTCGTTCGGATGGTTATAGTGCATTCTCTAAAAACAACCGATATGCATTTTTTCCATCCGTTGCAGGAGCCTGGGTAATTTCTAAAGAAGGAAACGTGCAAGACTATTTCGATCTGTTAAAACTTCGTGCTTCTTATGGTAAAAATGGAAATCAGGCCGTATCACCTTACCAAACTTACGACCGTCTGACCAACGTGGATTATATCTATGGTCTTGACCCGGTCAAAGGACTTGTGATGAATTTCAATGGGAGAGGAAGCAATCTAACCTGGGAAACGACGGCTTCGTTAAACCTTGGCTTTGATTTTGGCATCCTGAAAAATAGACTTTCAGGAACGATCGACTACTACTCATCCAAAACATCGGATCTTTTATTAAGCGAACAGGTCCCCGTCATGAATGGTTATAATACCATTTTAACCAACATCGGCGAAACTTCCAACAAAGGGATCGAAGTTACCTTGAACGCCATACCGGTCAAAAACGATAATTTTCAATGGAATGTTAATACAACCTTTGCCTATAACAACAACAAAATCACGAAACTGCGCGCTGATGGAAAAGACGATTTGACCAATGCCTGGTTAATCGGAAAGCCAATCCGCATTTTCTACGACTATAAGGTCATTGGTGTATGGCAAGAGAGCGACGACATCGCAAACTCCTATCAACCTAAAGCGAAACCTGGCGATGCCAAGTTAGCAGATTTGAATAACGATGGTAAAATTGATGCCAGTGACCGCACCGTGATGGGAAACAAAATATCCCCCTATACACTCGGTATCGGCAATGATTTCACCTATAAGAATTTCTCCCTATCATTCTTTATGAATGGAGCTTTTGGCGGAACGAAAATAGATGATTTCAAAAATATCGAACGCTTCTTGCCTAACAACGGGGCTAATTATCTTGCTGATATGCCTTACTGGACACCAGAGCGTACAAATACAGATATTCCTTCGCCGGGATACACACCTGTTAACAACCATACCTACTACATCAATTCATCGTACTGGCGAATCAGAGACTTTAGCCTCGGCTATACCTTTGATGGCGATTTTCTGAAAAAACTGAACCTCTCTTCCATTAAAGCATTTATCAATGCACGCAACCTCTATACATTCTCTAAGATCAAAGGTTACAACGTAGAAGCATTGAGTGTAAGTTCGACGACAGGTAATCCAACGACGACCAACATCGCCAGTCCTTATCCGGTTGCGAGAACATTCTCATTGGGCGTAAATGTTCAATTCTAAACACATCAACATCATGAAGAAAAGAAATACAACTTTATATGCAATGCTAGCCGGCCTAAGCTTACTTTTTATGGGCTGTAGCAAAAACTTCTTAAATGAAGACACCAGCAGTTTTCAGTCGCCAGATAATACTTATATTAATACAAAAGGATTCGAAACTGGTCTAAACGGCTTATATTCTTATGCCCGCATGGAGTTCCTGACCTGGAATGGAAGTATTTTTTCACAGGGAGCAACACCGCAGGAGGCGCTACAGGTTGGAACAGATATTGTTGCCATTAAAACCACGGGAACAGATGCTACATTGGCTCCATTTAGCAATTATACGCTAAACCCTGCTTCATCTTATGTCCGCAATTACTGGAAATATGCCTACGGCTTTATCGGCAATACCAACACGATCCTGGAAGCCTTAAAAAAGGATGGCATCAGTTGGACAGACAAGGATAACGATCCAAAACGTGTGGAAGCAACAGCCCGTTTCTTCCGCGCCTATAGCTATCGTTACTTAGTCAACCTGTATGGCGATGTGCCTTGGGTAGACAAAGTATCCGAAACACCACGCCGTGATTTCACCCGTACACCGAAAGCTGAAATCCTGACGCACATGATTGAAGACCTTAAGTATGCAAGTGAAAACCTACCTGACAATCCAGGGACAATTCAGGAAGGTAAATTGACAAAATGGGCTGCCTTACACTATCTCGCAGAGGCATATATCGAAGCTGGACAGCCAGATCTAGCTGCGGAGGCTGCCAACAAAGTGATTCAAAGCGGTTTCTTTAAGTTAAATGACCAGCGATTCGGCGCCGAAAAAGATAAAGCTGGAGATTATTTCCACGATATGTTTATCGAAAACAATCAAAATCGCGGTTCTGGTAACCAAGAAACAATCTGGGCCATCCAATTAGAATACAACACACAAGGCGGCGGTGACCGTTACACCGATTGGAGCAAACGTGCCTGGGTACCTTTCTATTCACAGCAAAAAGGATTTGCTTTGGCCGACTCACTTGGTGGAAGAGGTCTTGGTCATGTACGTCCTTATCAATGGTGGCTGGATAGTTATGAAAAACAAGATGTCAGAAACTCCTCTTTCAATATCAAACGCGATTGGTATTATAATGATCCTACCGTACCTGAACTCTATGGAAAGAAAATCGAACTTACAGACGCGATCAAGGAATCGGGTAATGTATTCCCGACAACAACCAAATTTTTCTACGGAAAGACAGCTGTTGATCCTGCATTTGAAGGAAATATGAAGGATCGCGTGAAAGTGCGTTTGGCGGAGACTTACCTGCTGTTGGCTGAAGCTTACTGGCGCGCCAATAAACCAGCACAAGCGAAAGATGCCATCAATGCTGTCCGTGCCCGTGCGAAAGCCTCCTTAATCGATGCTTCAGCGGTTAATGCAGACTTCATTCTAGACGAACGCGCAAGAGAACTTATTGGCGAGGAAATGCGCCGCATGACACTTGCCCGTTTCGGTGAGGATATTTTCCTGCGTCGGGTGCAAACACTGAATTCACAGTCGAAGGCCGTCGTCAAGAAAGAATTTATTCTTTGGCCTATCCCACAGGAGGTTATCGACAGTAACACTGGCGCAGCCTTCCCACAAAATCCAGGCTACTAGAACCTTCCTAAAAACCTTCATGTGCCACATAGGCCATGGAGGTTTTTCTTTTATGACTTTGCATCAATCAGCTTATAGGTACTATCTTCACGTAGCTGACTACGGCCGATGCTGATGTTTTTTGAGTGGTAAAATAAAAAAATCCAGCCTGCTGCCGCGCCTTCTGCCCAATACGCCTGACGCAGCTCTTTAGAGCGTCGGCCATCAAAATCATATTTGGCAACATAGTTATGAAAAATCTCTTCGGGCTCAGGCAACACATCACCGCCAAAGAAATAATGTTCACCACGGGTCTCAATGTGAAACGCCTGATGATGTGCCGTATGTCCACCATTGAGTGCATAGCTGATTTCAGCATTTATTCTTCCTTCACCTTCCACCAGAACCAAATTTCCACTGCGTTGAATCACATCAAAAATCTCTGTTCGATATGAACTGGAGATGCCTGAATAGGCATCTTCCCATTCCCCTCGCTGGACAATATACTCGGCTTCTGGAAATGCGATACGCCCAGTTCCATTTTCAAATGTCACCATCCCACCAGCATGATCTTTATGAAGATGAGACATCAAAACATATTTCACATCTGCTGGTGTGAACCCCTGCTTACGAATATTAGCATGCAACTGCAGTCCACCATTTTCATCGGTATAGCCCAATCCTGTATCACATAACACAAGTCCCGCATCAGTTTCAATCAAAAAAGGGTGAACTTGAATAAATAGGGAGCCAGGACGGTCCTGAGGGTTATCTATTAACGGATCAAAGGGGATAAATTTCCGGCTCTTGTCTACTGAAAAAGAACCTTCATATAAAGAATAAGCCTGCACCATATTTAAAACATTGGGAATATGCACGTTAAGCATCAGCGGACCAATACCGGGTTTAGGAATTAGGTAAGTCCAGCCTTAAAACGTATATTTACACTTAAAATATTGTGCAAAGATATGCAAAAAAGGTGGGTACTAAAATCTAAAACTGATGTCAAAATAACCAACAAACTGCGCGAGGAATTAAACATCAACACTGTATTGGCAGAGTTGCTCGTGAGCAGGGGAATTGGGACCTTTGGCGAATCAAAGCAGTTTTTTAGACCTCAATTATCGGATTTGCACGATCCATTTTTGATGCGGGATATGGAGAAAGCCATCACCCGTATTATCCAAGCCATCGGCAACAAAGAAAAAATTCTGATTTATGGAGACTATGATGTGGACGGTACAACTGCAGTGGCCGTTGTTTATAGTTTTTTCAGAGAATTTCATAGTCAGTTGGAGTTTTATATCCCAGACCGTTATGCCGAAGGGTATGGTATCTCCACACAAGGAATTGACTACGCAGCGGCCAATGGTTTCAGCTTGATTATCGCCCTGGACTGCGGTATCAAGGCAATCGATAAAATAGATTACGCAAACAGCAAAGGGATTGATTTTATCATCGGCGATCATCACCTTCCCGGTGAAGAGCTGCCCAAAGCCTATGCCGTATTGGATCCCAAGCGGGCGGATTGTGAATATCCCTACAAAGAACTTTCAGGTTGTGGAATTGGCTTTAAGATAATTCAGGCTTTTATACTGACCAACGGCATGGATATCAATGCCTGTTATCAATTTCTAGATCTCGTGGCCGTCAGTATTGCGTCAGATATCGTTCCGATTACCGGTGAAAACAGAATACTCAGCCACTTTGGTCTAATCAAACTCAATACGAATCCCTGCGTCGGATTAAAGGCACTCATTGACTTATCCAACAACCGAACGAAGATCTTTACGGTCAATGACATTGTGTTCCAGATTGGCCCCCGCATCAATGCTGCGGGCAGAATAGACCATGCAAAAGACGCTGTCAAACTTCTGATCTCCAAATCGCTGCAGGAAGCCAAAGACTTTAGTTCCAGCATAGATGATCAAAACAATGTCCGTAAAGACTTTGACCTCAAAATAACAGAAGAAGCACTTGCACTTATTGAAGATAATGCCCTGCTTAAAAGCCGTAAATCAACGGTATTGTATAAAGCAGACTGGCACAAGGGAGTCATTGGCATCGTAGCCTCCCGTCTGACCGAAAAATATTACCGTCCGACAATTATATTGACGGAAACAAATGGTCATATAGCGGGCTCCTGCCGTTCGGTTCTGGGTTTTGATCTATATGAGGCATTGAGCGAATGCGCTGATTTATTGGAACAATTTGGTGGCCATAAATATGCTGCCGGACTAACGATGTCCTTAGATAATGTTACATTATTCCAGGATCGTTTTGAGGAAGTGGTATCGCGACGTATCAGTCCGGAAATGCTTACGCAGGAAATTTTGATCGATGCAAAGTTAGCATTGAAGGACATCGACGCTAAATTCTTTCGGATTCTCCAACAGTTTGAACCTTTCGGTCCCCAGAATGAAGCTCCTATTTTCCTCAGTAAAAAAGTAAACGCAGTAGGACAAGCCTTTATAGTAGGCACCAATCATCTCAAAATGACGGTTGTTCAGGAAGACTCCCCTTCGTTTGACTGTATCGGTTTTGGCCTGGCCGAACATATCACACATATCAATTCTGGACAAAGTTTCGACATCTGCTACAGCATTGAAGAGAATGTGTGGCGCAACAAAAGAAACTTACAGCTAAACATCAAAGGGATTAAGTATTAGTATTGCAATAGTAAGAAGATATTAAATATATTTACACAAGATTTGTCCGAGGCAAAGAACCCACATACTGGATTGAATACCACGTATGAAAGCATACCATAAAACACAAGACATTCCACGAAGATGATTTTAAAGGCAGAACATCTCATAAAAAAATATAAACAACGCACCGTTGTCAACAATGTTTCCTTCCATGTAGAACAAGGAGAGATTGTCGGATTATTGGGACCTAATGGAGCGGGAAAAACCACTTCTTTCTATATGATTGTTGGTCTTATCAAGCCCAATGAAGGTAAAGTATTCCTCGATGATCAAGAAATTACACAAGATGCGATGTACCAGCGTGCTCAACGTGGCATAGGGTATTTAGCCCAGGAGGCTTCCGTCTTTCGGAAGCTTTCTGTAGAAAACAATATCCTGGCTGTATTAGAAATCCACTATCCAAATAAAGAGGAACGTTTGGCCAAACTGGAAGAACTGCTTACCGAATTCAGTTTACACCGTGTCCGTAAAAATAGAGGCGATCTACTATCCGGGGGTGAACGTCGACGTACTGAAATTGCGAGAGCATTAGCTGCAAATCCATCCTTTATACTTTTGGATGAGCCTTTTGCAGGGGTTGACCCAATCGCCGTGGAAGAAATTCAGACGATTGTAGCCAAACTCAAAACCCGTAATATTGGCATCTTAATTACCGATCACAACGTACAGGAAACCTTATCGATCACCGATAGGGCCTACCTCCTCACCGAAGGAAAGATTATGTTGACGGGTACACCTGAGGAAATTGCAGATAATGAACTCGCCCGTAAATTTTACCTCGGTCGACATTTTGAATTAAGAAGGAAAAAATTTTAAAGACTAAAGAATCTCCCCCCTATGGCCTTATTAAACTCCATTTTTACTTGGTTCATGAAAAAAAGAATCCATCAGATTGAACTTTTCATGAAATACCCTCACGATGTACAAGAAGAATGGTTCCAGAGTTTAATTGCCACTGCTGAGGCGACGGAGTGGGGAAAAAAATACGACTACACCAGTATTTTGACACCGGAGATTTTCAAGGAACGTGTTCCGATACAGGATTATGATGATATCAAAGGTTATGTTGACCGTATGATAAAAGGCGAACAGAATATACTGTGGCCTTCCGATATCAAGTGGTTTGCAAAATCTTCAGGTACCACATCGGATCGTAGCAAATTTATTCCTGTTAGCGAAGAAGCACTCGAGGAATGTCATTTTCAGGGGGGCAAGGATATGCTGACGATCTATTGCCATAATAGGCCCGAAAATCGCGTTTTTACCGGAAAATCCGTCGTTATCGGGGGATCCTCGCAAATAAACAATTTCAGTCCGGATTCCTATTATGGGGATCTTTCATCAATCCTCATCCGTAATCTTCCTTTTTGGGCTGAATTTAAGCGAACTCCCAATATGGAGGTTACGCTAAACCCCAACTTTGAGGAGAAAATTGAGCAAATAGCCCAAATAACGATTAAAGAAAACGTAACGAGCCTAGCGGGCGTACCGACCTGGAATATTGTTATGGCCAAGCGCATCCTTGAAATTACTGGCAAAGACAACCTCTTGGAGGTCTGGCCAAACCTAGAGTTTTATGGACATGGCGGGGTGAGCTTCAAACCTTATCGCGAGCAGTTCCAAAAATTAATTCCTTCGGACAACATGTATTATCTCGAGAATTATAACGCCTCCGAAGGATATTTTGGTTTACAGGATCAATCTGATTCGGAAGATCTACTTCTTATGCTGGATTATGGTATCTATTACGAATTCTTGCCGACAGAGCATATGCATGAAGAAAATCCGTCCACTTTACGTTTGGATCAGGTGGAGCTCGGTAAAAACTATGCATTGATCATCTCTACCAACGCTGGTTTATGGCGTTATAAAATCGGAGATACCATCAAATTCACTTCATTATCGCCTTACCGTTTCCAGATCTCCGGTCGTACCAAGCAATACATCAATACGTTTGGTGAAGAGGTTATTGTTGACAATGCCGAACAGGCACTAGCCGAAGCGAGTAAATTGACACAGGCACGTATAAAAGATTATACAGCCGGACCTGTGTATTTTAAAGATGCTGAAGCTGGAGCACATGAATGGGTCATTGAATTTGAACAACAACCCAATGATTTTAAGCGCTTCTGTGAGATATTAGACGCCAAACTCCGTGAAATCAATTCGGATTACGACGCCAAACGTTTTAAGAATATGGCTCTACGGCCACCTATAATACACAATGCGCCCGAAGATACGTTCTATAAATGGATGAAATCAAGAGGTAAGCTAGGTGGACAAAATAAGGTTCCAAGATTGAGCAATAGTCGCGAATATCTCGACCCGCTCTTGAAAATACTCGCCGAATAATACGACGTATCGACTGGAAAAATACCGTATACTGACTGAATAATAGGCTGGTCTCCGGCTGGAGATTAGCCAAAATTTCCTGGGTTTCCCTATATTTTGGCTAATCTCTTATTGCTGAATTTTGTTGTTTTAAAGAACTGCTGTGAGTTCGTCTAATTGATAAGCTCAAGAAAGCTTAGACTATAATGGAGGTTTATTAAGGTTTAATTGCCGTTTTATATAAAAAAACAAAAAAACCAAGGATAAAATTCATAGAAATACCTTTCTTCTGAACTTCAACATCACCCTGTAACACGGAGCGATTATCGCCTGATGTTACTTCACTACTTTTGTTAAGACTGTGAGTCAATTCCATACTAAGTTTATTTTTATGATAAGTGATTTTATAGCGTTACTGCGGACCAGAAAGCCCATCTAAAGGACCGCATTCTTTACAGCCAAACTTTATGCCATAATATGAAGACCGCGTGTTAATTAATATATTGTTAACGTATTTAATTAAAAATACAGAATAGCATAAAAGAATGTTTTGAAATTCTTCCATTTCAAAAAAAAGTGTAGTAAAATAGGGAACAACTGTCCGAAATAACAGGCATATCAAAGTAAGTAAATTATCGGAATATAGGTACAGCTTATATTTTATTTTTTTCCTAACTTAGCCTAAGTAATTAAACAATAAGATGAACGCGACAGAGAACTATTCAATTCGCGTAGAGCCAACTCAAAATTCAAGACTCTCGCAAGTAGATTTCGACAATCTAAAATTCGGAAAGATTTTATCCGACCACATGCTGGTCGCAAACTATGATGACGGTGAATGGAAAGATGTCAGCATCGTCCCTTATGGAGATATCAGTATTAGTCCTTCGATGTCCGCTTTACATTATGGTCAAGCAATCTTTGAAGGAATCAAAGCTTATAAATTTGCAGATGGAACAGTGAGTATCTTCCGTCCCGACAGAAACTGGGAAAGATTCAACAAATCTGCCGCACGTCTTCAAATGCCAGAAGTACCTGAGGAGATTTTTATGGATGGCCTAAGCAAGCTATTGGAGATCGACCGTAACTGGGTTCCAGCAAAAGAAGGTTCATCCTTGTATATCCGTCCTTTTATGTTCGGAACAGAAGCAGCTTTAGGTGTGCATCCTTCTAAGTCCTACAAATTTATCATTATCACAGGCCCAGTAGGTGCGTATTACAGTAAACCAATCAGCCTAAAAGTAGAGACCTACTATACACGTGCAGCTGAAGGTGGTGTCGGCTTTTCTAAAAATGCCGGTAACTACGCCTTATCGCTTTACCCTACGCAATTGGCTAATGATGAAGGTTATGACCAAATTATGTGGACAGATGCTTCTGAACATAAATATATTGAAGAAGCAGGTACAGCAAACCTTATTTTCCGCATTGGCGATACGATCATCACACCACATGGTGATACAATCCTACACGGTGTGACACGCCGTACCATCATGGAACTGGCAGAGAAATGGGGTTATAAGGCCGAACAAAGAAAAGTATCTATACAAGAACTGATTGACGGAATTAAGGCGGGCACAGTAACGGAAGCTTTCGCAGCCGGTACTGCAGCAACCATCACAGATATCAGCCGTATCGGTTTTGAAGGCCAAGATTATCACTTGCCTCCTGTTGAAGGCCGCGAGTTTTCAAATCGTGTATTGCATTATTTGAACGAATTGCGCTATGGCAAAGTAGAAGATCCGTTCGGATGGAACTATTTAGTGAAGTAAACATTAACTTGAAAATAAAACCTTCATGATTTCAAAAACTACGGCAGCTATGAGATCAAATTGAAGGTTCTTTCTGGTCAATAAAACTTATACTTTCAGAAACAAAGCCTTTGTTGTAAAAAACAAAGGCTTTGTTTATTTCCTGCATGGTATTACCCTGCAGAAGCTGGTTTAGAGGCTTCGTTCAGCAGGGCAAACATTGCGGCTGGATTAGTGTGCTCCTTCCAGCTCTTTCTGAATGAAATCGATAATAGCGGTAGTGTCCTGAGACTGGAACCAATGTGTATGACCATATTTTTTAAACCAGGTAATCTGCCGCTTGGCATAACGCCTCGAATTTTGCTTGATTTTCTCTACAGCTTCTGCCAAAGATTGTTTTCCATCTAGATAATCAAACAACTCCGCATACCCTACAGTGAGCAATGCGGGTTTCGTCTTAAAGGGAAGTAGATTTTTCACTTCGTCCAGTAAACCATTTGCCATCATCAAATCTACACGTAAATTTATCCTTTCATACAACTTTGCCCGATCCATATTCAAACCAATGGTAAGTATATCAAAAGGTCTTTTCTCGACATCTTTCTTATGGTAAAATGACATCGGTTTGCCTGTCGCCTCAAAAACTTCTAGAGCCCGGACTACCCGTTGCGGATTGTCGATGTCTGCAGTTTGAAAATAGACGGGATCGATGCTTTTCAATCGATCTTTTAAAACTTCCAATCCATCAACGGCAAGTTCATGATTAAGTCGCTCACGCACTTCATCACCGGCCTTGGGCAGATCATCCAATCCCTCACATAGCGCGCGGACGAACAAACCGGAACCACCTACCATAATTACTACATTATGCAATTGAAACAGTTCTTCCAGTTTCTGTAAGGCTTCCCGCTCAAAATCACCTGCAGAATAGTCCTGCGTGATCGTATGTGAGTCGATAAAATAATGTGGAGCAGCCTGAAGTTCCTCCGGATCAGGCTTTGCTGTACCAATAGACATTTCCCGATAGAACTGACGGGAATCTGCGGAAATTATCGCTGTTTTAAAATATTGAGCCAATGAAATAGCCATTGCAGTCTTACCAACAGCAGTTGGCCCCACAATGGCTATCAATGTTTTTTTATTCGCCATACTATAGCACTCCACAGACTGAAAAATACCTGTGAAGTATTCTTAATTAATATTCGTCTTCGTAGCCGTTGGATTCCTCACGCTCTTCACCGCCATCTTCACCTTCCTCCTCATCATCGCTATCAAAGCCATCCAGTTCGTCTTCATCGTCTACACCATATTGTGTATCGTCTTCCTCTACATACTCGTCCTCTTCAACAGCATCTGATACCGGGAAATTAGCAGCAGTCATCGTTTTAGGGACTTGACCAATCGATTTAAATAGAGCCGGATAATCCTTGCCATCCTCTTCTTTTAAAATCTTGATCAACTCAACCTGAAAATCATAAGGACGATCAAAATTGTAAACGTAGTAAAATTTTTGATGTGGATCATCGATAAACTTACTTAAACGGATATTCTCCATCAACAACACCTCAGCATCTTTTTTACGCTGTGTAGGCTTAAATGCGATCTCAGTTCCCTTTTTCCATTGATCGTTGCTCACATAGAAAGAGGAAGATGCATCCGCAGCATACCCTGTTGATTTATGGATTTCCTCATGTAGCTCTATAAATGTACTTTTTGAAGGCATGTCGATTTCACGATATACATCTTCATAATCTTCAAAAGTAACTCTAAATCTATAAATTGCCATCTCTGCTATTTTCTTCTTTTAACCTTTTAAAAATAATACTATATTTTAAGAATTGGAAATTTCCAATGGGATTTCTTGTTTGATCGTCAGGTTCATTTCCCTGCCTTTTTTTACCAAGAATTGATACGCCTCTACACGGGAATTTGGAATTTCACCTTCCAAAATAGCTTCTCGGATCAAATTTTTCAGTTGCCCTACTGTACGCCCCGGAGCTAAGCCAAACAAGACCATAATATCTTCTCCGCTGACCGGAGGCTGCCAGTTTCGGACTTTATCCCGCTCTTCAACATCCTTCAGTTTTTGCTTGACAAGTTCGAAGTTCTGGCGATATTTTTTCTTTTTAAACTCATTTTTCGTCGTCACATCGGCATGGCACAGCATCATCAGCGCTTCAATATCATCGCCAGCCTCAAATAGCAGACGACGTACGGCAGAATCTGTTACGATATCTTGTGCGAGGACAATCGGCCGGAGATGCAGCTGTACAAGCTTCTGCACAAATTTCATTTTCTCATTGAGTGGAAGCTTCAATTCTGCAAAAAGCTTAGGTACCATCCGTGCACCACGATCTTCGTGGCCGTGAAAAGTCCAGCCGAGCTTTTTATCGAAACGTTTTGTTGCCGGTTTGGCAATATCGTGCATAATCGCCGCCCAACGTAACCAGAGATCATCCGATAATTCGCATACATTATCCAATACTTCCAAGGTATGGTAAAAATTATCTTTATGCCCCTTGCCATCAATAATATCCACACCATGTAAATTATACATCGCCGGAAATATCAATTCCAATAGACCAGTATCAAACAGGTATTTGAAACCTACCGACGGTTTTGATGAAAGAATAATCTTATTGATTTCATCAATAATCCGTTCTTTGGAAATAATTTTTATCCGCTCTTTGGTATCGGTGATCGCTGTAATGGCTTCGATAGCAATTTTAAAATTTAACTGTGTAGCGAAGCGAATAGCCCGCATCATCCGCAATGGATCATCTGAAAACGTTTCTATCGGATCTAAGGGCGTTCGAATAATGCGCTGTTCAAGATCTTGTATACCTTCAAATGGATCGACTAAAGTACCGTAATCGGACTTATTTAAGGAAAAGGCCATCGCATTGATCGTAAAATCACGGCGATTTTGATCATCGGTTAAAGTACCATCTTCTACAATCGGCTTGCGTGAATTGGCACGGTAGGATTCCCTTCGGGCACCGACAAACTCTACATTCAGTCCTTCATAAACAAGCATTGCTGTACCGAAATTTTTATATACGGCAACTTTGGTATGGAGCTTTTCGCCCAATAAAGTGGCAAATTCAATACCGCTACCGACAACAACAATATCCACATCATTCTTAAAAGGGCGCTTCATTATATAGTCGCGGACATACCCACCGATGACATAACATTCGGTGTTTGTTGTCTCGGCGAGTTCCTTAATGATTGAAAAGATTGGATGTTGTAAATTATCGTACATAGTCAAAACAGCAGGTAAAAAACCAAACAGTTTGCAAAAGTAACAATTTTTTCCCCTAATCCCTATCTTTGGATAATTTACGGAAAGCAAGTGGATTTTTAAGCAATTCGGCTTGTTCACGGCGGCGCTTTACAATGTGCAAAGCTGAAAAAATGGCTTCTACAAAAGAACTTTCGGAAGCTAGATTTTTTCCTGCGATATCATAGCCCGTACCATGATCTGGCGAAGTGCGTACGATGGGTAGACCAGCGGTATAGTTCACTCCTGCACCTTTGGCGATATGTTTGAAAGGAATTAATCCTTGATCGTGATACATCGCCAATACCGCATCAAATTTTTCGTAAGCTCCTTTTGCAAAGAATCCATCGGCGGGGTAAGGTCCAAAACAGAAGATCCCCTGTTCGTTTGCTTTTTCTACCGTAGGTCTAATGATCTGATCATCTTCGGTGCCAATAATCCCATGATCACCAGCATGCGGATTAAGTCCCAAAACTGCAATCTTAGGTTTTTCAATCCAAAAATCTTTCTTTAAAGAGTCATTCATCAACGCAAGCTTCTTAAGAATGGCTTCTTCTGTAATATGAGCAGCGACCTCATGCAGGGGAATGTGACCTGTCACTACACCAATACGCAATTCATCACACACCATAAACATCAGCACATCATCGGCTCCAACTTTGTCTTGCAAGTATTCGGTATGACCCGGAAATTGAAATCCTTCCTGCTGGATGTTGTGCTTATTGATCGGAGCCGTCACCAAAGCATCGATTTTACCCGCTTTTAGATCTTCAACGGCCTTCTCCAGGGATAGGAATGCATATTTGCCGCCTATTTCGTTTTCTTCACCCAACGAAATCTTAACGTCTTCCTGCCAACAATTGATCATATTCGCTCTTTTGGAATGCGCCTGCTCAGCATCATTAATCACATTAAAGCTAAAATCATTTACGCCGATCGCTTTACGGTGAAAAGAAGCAACCTTTGTGTTTCCGTAAACCACTGGTGTAAAAAAGTCACACATACGTTGATCCACCAAAGATTTAATGATTACTTCAAGTCCAATGCCGTTAATATCGCCTACGGTAATTCCGATTTTTAATTTATCGCTCATTCTGTTTAAATGCTTTGATTCAAAAATAGGGATTTTTTTTTAGTATTGGGTATTGTCCTTTATCCTTGTTCTTTGCTCCTGGCTCATTTTTAAGTTTTAGCTTTTTACTTCTGACTTTAGTTTTTAATTTTCATTACTTTTGCAACATGAGTACAGTAAGAGCAAAAAAACATTTAGGACAGCATTTCTTGAACGATAAAAATGCTGCACAAAAGATTGTGGAAGCATTGGATCCTAAATTGGGTTTTAGCCAGGTGCTTGAAGTCGGTCCAGGAATGGGGGTACTTTCGGATTTTCTGTTGCAGAAGGAGGAATATGAGACCTATCTGATCGACGTGGATGATGAATCCATTGCTTATTTGGATGATAAATATCCCCAATTGGGCAAGCGATTGATCCACGGTGATTTTCTGAATCTTGACTTTTCACAATATTTTGGGGAGAAAATGGCCGTTATTGGCAATTTTCCTTACAATATCTCTTCCCAAATTCTTTTTAAAATTTTGGAGGAGCGCCAGCGTGTCGTTCAGATGGCGGGTATGTTCCAGAAAGAGGTGGCAGAACGCTGTACGGCTAAAGCGGGCAGCAAGGAATATGGCATATTAAGTGTCTTTTTACAGGCTTACTATAAGGTAGAATATCTATTTACCGTCAAGGCAGGAGCATTTAATCCGCCGCCAAAAGTACTCTCGGGCGTTATTCGCATGACCCGCAATGACCGCGAGCAATTGAATTGTGATGAAAAACTATTTTGGCGTGTTGTAAAAGCGGGCTTCAACCAACGTCGTAAGACCCTCCGAAACTCACTTTCGGGTGTCGTTCCTAAAGACAGAATGTCCGACAATCCGCTGTATGAACTACGTGCAGAACGACTGACGGTAGATGATTTTGTGGGCTTAACAAATGAAATAGCAAATAGTCTTTAATATGCAGGCGGCAGACAGCACATTTATTATCGTTGGTGGAGGTATCGCGGGATTATGTGCTGCAATAGGACTTGCAAAGCTGGGCATTGAAGCACATGTCTATGAAAGCGTTTCCGAACTCAAGGGCATAGGTGCAGGATTCGGACTTGCGGCCAACGCCATGCAGGCTTTGGAACATTTAGGCCTGAAAGACGAGATCATTCCCATAGGACATTACCTTGCATCCTATAATATCTTGGATCAAAAAGGAAATATCCTGGCCGAACCAGATACCAAATCAATCAGCCAAAAATATCAACAGGACAACTTTGCTATCCATCGGGCAGATCTGCATCAGTTTCTATTATCCAAAATCCCAAATACACAAATCCACCTTGGCAAACGCGCTGTTTCCTTTGATCGCGAGGGCGGAGATATTCGAGTTTATTTTGAAGATGGAAGCCATGCACAAGGTCAGGCCCTTTTGATTGCCGACGGAGTACATTCGCCGTTGCGGCAACAACTCATTCCGGGCTCCGCACCCCGCTATTCGGGCTATACCTGTTGGCGAGCTACCATAGACAACAGCAGCATACAGCTGGAGAAAGGCACAGAAACCTGGGGTACAAAAGGACGCTTTGGCATGACCCCACTTGTCAATAACCGCATCTATTGGTACGCTTGCATCAATACTGAGGCACAGAATCCTGTTTTAAAAAATTGGAAAACAAAGGAGCTGCTCGACAACTTCAGCGATTATCATACTCCTATTCCAACAATCCTCTCGGAAACGAAGGATAGCGAGCTGATAGCAAATGATATCATCGACATTGCTCCGCTCCATCAGCTTGCATTTGACAATATAGTATTGCTGGGAGATGCCGGGCATGCCACGACGCCAAACTTGGGTCAGGGAGCCTGTCAGGCCATTGAAGATATTGCCGTACTGATGGACGAGCTTCAAACAGCAGCTTCTATTACCTTGGCCTTCCAACGGTTCGAAAAAAGGCGATTGGATCGAGTAAATTATATCTGCAATACATCCTGGAGGATAGGCAAAATTGCACAATGGGAAAATCCGTTCCTAATAGGAATGCGAAATTTTTGCATGAAAATCATGCCGAACCGCATGAAACAACAACAGCTAAACAAATTACTTTCTGTAGATTTTATGCAGATTAACCGTAATCATGACGCCGGAAACTAAATCATAATGCTCAACAGAAGCACTATGATTTAGTTCCCGCATAAAAAATAATTGGATGAAAACTACTATTCTGATCGTCGACGACATTCATGAGATCATGCTTGAGAAATTTGAGCAGGCCGGTATTCCTTACGATTATCAACCTGCTATCAGCCGGGAAGAAGCCGAAAAAATTATTCCCAACTATTCGGGTATGGTCATCCGTTCAAAATTTCAGGTCGATAAAGCTTTTTTTGACTTAGCGCCAAACCTCCGCTTTATCGCCCGCGCTGGTGCCGGCATGGACAATATTGACGATACAATAGCTGCTCAACGGGGTGTGCTGTTAATTCCGGCCAACGAAGGCAATCGGGATGCCGTGGGAGAACATATGATCGGCATGTTGTTAAGTTTAATGAACAATCTGAATCGCGGCGACCAGCAAATCAGATCGGGACACTGGCTTCGGGAAGCCAACCGTGGTTTTGAACTTAAGGGGCGCACCGTTGGTTTAATCGGTTATGGGCACAACGGGATGGCGATGGCAAAAAAACTATCCGGTTTTGATGTCCATGTACTCGCCTATGACAAATATCGGACAGACTACACAGATCAGTATGCAGAAGCGGCAGCTATGGAGAAGATCTACCAAGAAGCCGATGTAATCAGTTTCCATATTCCTTTAACAGACGAAACACGTGGAATGATTGATGCGGATTATCTGGCTAAATTTGAAAAACCTATTTTCTTTTTACTCGGAGCACGCGGCGGTATTGTGCAGGTACCTGCAGTGCTTGATCAGCTCGATTCTGGAGCCATTCTCGGTGCAGCATTTGATGTGTTACCTATAGAAAAATTTCCAAAACTTGCTGAACAAACATGGTATACAAATCTGATTCAAAGAGATAATGTGATCTTATCACCACATGTTGCCGGCTGGACTTTTGAAAGTTATTATAAATTATCGGAAGTGGCCGCAGATAAGATCATAGCCTTTCTGGCATCTTAATTTTTGTGCGGCCTATCTGCCAAAATATCCTTTCAATGAATCCAATCAATCAATCAATCAATCAATCAATCAATCAATCAATCAATCAATCCCTCCTATTCATACACGCTTAGGAGGTTAAAGTAACCTATTACTTTTGAAACGTATAAAAACTTATGTTCCAGGACTAAAGATACCAATAAGAACAACGATCAGAAACTGCAACACCAGGCTACCGTCCAGTAGATAAGCGTAGTGGTAATGATCTTTCGTTTTGAAAACTGCCAGTTTTAGTAAGGCAAATATGAGCATGTTCGTCAGAATCAATCCAATTTTTATGGATATTGAATAAGGTACCGTCAAAATCAAAATGCAGTGAAGGCCCAGCAGCACATAAGTTAGATTTTTAGCTTTCTGTTCGCCCAGCATATTAGGCAAAGTCCGTAAGTGATAATAGGAATCCTGCTGAATATCGCGGATATCAAAAGGCAATGTACAGATAACCAAAAATATAAACTTCAATCCGCAAAGGGCGATAAAAACCCACTGATCAATTTTGACACCCACGTTGGCCAATTCTACATAGGGCAGTACCACGCTGCTGCAGACCCAGACCAGCGCAATATGAAAAATCTTGGCTCCCGGGATCTGCCGAAGGCCAACCTTGCGATCATGGAAGGTAAACAGGGGCATCCCGTATAAGAGGCTTAAGATTCCAATGAATCCCAAAAACAGAAAAGAATACAGGTGGATATACCACAAGCAATATACCAGCACCAGCAAAGCAACACCATTATTTAACCACATGACCCATTCATGATTAAAGATCCAGCGTGTTCGGGGGAATTTTGATTCTTTTGGATTTTTCGGTTTGGACCACCATAGGCTAAAATTATAAAGCAACAAAGTCGCTGTCCCTTCCACTAAAACGATGTACCAATTGATAGAGCGTTCGAATATGATATAAGTAAGCGCACATTGCGCCATGGCCGCCATGGCGATCAGAAGATTTGTATAGATTGTAATATAGAATAGCTTTCTTAGAAAAGACATCTTGGTAAATCTTGATGCAAGATAACAATCTTATAGCTAAAAGTAGTTTAACATTATATTAAACATCAATTTTTTGATAAAATGGGCAAAAACCGCTAAATTGTACACCGAAATCGAAACATCAAAAACAATTTCGCAACGATAACAATATAAATTAAAATAATTCATAATAATCCTAATAACGATGAGCCTACAAATAAAATCATTTGAAGAATATCAAAGTGAATATAAGCGAAGTGTAGAACAACCTGAGGAGTTTTGGGCGAGTATTGCAGATCATTTTTTCTGGAAGAGAAAATGGAATAAAGTGCTGAACTGGAACTTTGAAGAACCCAATGTCAAATGGTTTGAGGGTGCAAAATTAAATATTACAGAAAACTGTCTTGACCGCCATATTTATGCGAACGGTGATAAACCAGCCATCATCTGGGAACCTAATGATCCAAATGAAGCACACCGCATTCTATCCTATAAGCAATTGTTACAAAAAGTAGAACAATTTGCCAACGTACTTAAAAATAATAACATCAAAAAAGGGGATCGGGTATGTATTTACCTACCAATGGTTCCGGAATTGGTCATTGCTGTATTGGCCTGTGCACGTATTGGTGCTATTCACTCCGTGGTCTTTGGAGGCTTTTCAGCGCGTTCTATTGCGGACCGTATCGTAGATGCGGAATGCAAGCTGATTGTTACTTCAGACGGTAGTTACCGCGGAAATAAAACCATTGGTCTAAAAAATATTGTCGACGATGCGTTAATGCAATGTGACACCGTTGAGAAAGTCATTGTCTTAACACGTACGCGTACACCGGTTTCGATGATCAAAGGACGTGACGTATGGTGGGAAGATGAGATCAAAAAAGTAGAAACACAAGGAAATCCAGCATGTCCGGCTGAAGAAATGGATGCTGAAGATACCTTATTTATCCTTTATACATCCGGATCCACAGGTAAACCTAAAGGAGTTGTACACACTTGCGGCGGTTATATGGTGTATACAGGCTATACTTTTATGAATACGTTCCAGTATAAGCCAAACGATGTGTTTTTCTGTACAGCAGATATTGGCTGGATTACGGGACACAGTTATATCGTGTATGGACCTTTGTCACAAGGAGCTACTTCATTGATGTTTGAAGGTGTACCAACTTTCCCTGACGCAAGCCGTTATTGGGATATTGTAGATAAATTCAAAGTCAATATTATCTATACTTCTCCCACAGCTATACGCTCATTAATGGCTTTTGGCGACGAATTTGTCGACAAAAACGATCTTTCCTCTTTGCGTGTTTTGGGGTCCGTAGGAGAACCAATCAACGAAGAAGCCTGGAACTGGTTTAACGAAAAAGTTGGTAAAACGAACTGCCCTATTGTGGATACCTATTGGCAAACAGAGAATGGCGGTCACTTAATCACATCGCTTGCCGGCGTAACACCTGAAAAAGCAAGTTATGCGATGTTCCCGATGCCGGGAATTCAACCAGCATTGATGGATGAGAATGGAAAAGAAATTGAGGGCAATGATGTGACAGGCAATCTGTGTATCAAATTCCCATGGCCAGGTATGTTACGCACGACATGGGGAGATCATGACCGCTGTCGTCAAACCTATTTCTCGACGTATAAGGATATGTATTTTACGGGCGATGGATGTTTCCGCAGTCCAGAAGGCTATTACAAAATCACAGGCCGTGTAGATGATGTACTGAACGTTTCGGGCCACCGTATTGGTACAGCAGAGGTAGAAAATGCCATCAATATGCACGCCGATGTTGTAGAGTCTGCTATTGTCGGTTACCCGCACCCAGTAAAAGGCCAGGGCATCTATGCCTATGTGATTGCCAACCACCATACGGATGCCGAAGCAACCAAAAAAGATATCATGGAAACTGTTTCACGCATTATCGGTCCGATTGCGAAACCAGACATTATCCAGTTTGTGGATGACCTACCAAAGACACGCTCAGGAAAAATCATGCGCCGTATCTTACGCAAGATTGCCGAAGACGATATCGCCAATGTAGGTGATACTTCGACACTTCAAGATCCTGCTGTTGTGGAGGGTATCATTAAAGGCGCTGCAGCTTTGAAAAAATAGTATATAAAGTATCTTTAAAAAAACAGCCTTCCAAATGGAAGGCTGTTTTTATATTCCCCTCAAATTTAACCTTATCGGCAACGTATAGCCAACCCTTACAGGTTCACCACGGAGCATACCGGGTTTCCATTTTCTAAGCTTTTTGACGACCTTGATACCAGCTTCGCCTGTACCGAAACCCAGATCGTTTTTTAATTTCACATCTTCTATCCGGCCCTGTTTATTTATAATGAACTCTATTTCTACAGTACCGCTTATACCATTCATCATGGCTTGTTTGGGATAGTCATAATTTCTTGCCACAAAATACATCATTTCCTTGGTTCCTCCAGGATATTCGGGCTGTACTTTATAGGTCGTAGAATCATATGAAATGACAGTACCATTTTCTTTTGATTTAGTGCCTGAAAGCAATTTATCCTCCTTATAATGCTCGACAAAAGAATCCCGTCCACTTTTTCCTCGCCACTCCCCCTCGCGCAGATTATTAACCAGCTGACCTTCTTCGGCTTCTTCCTTCTCATCTATACTAAAGCGAATAAAACCGTTTCCATTTTCTAACTTTTTATTATTTAAAGAGTCATAATACACAACATAGATAGGCTTCTTGATCAATAGTTTCTTTTTCTTCAATTCACTCGGATAGAATACGATCATCTTCAACTTATTATTCGGATAGAGATAAAAAGCCGAATCAATAAGATTGCTATCATCGCTAAATTTCTCGAAACTCTTTAGCGTACCATTTTCATGGAATTCATATTTTTTACCCAAAAATCTGAATGGCGGGCGTCCACTCTCACTTATCCCATTGAGTTTTAGTGAGTCATTCCGCAAATAGTATTCCTCTATTCGATAGACTTTATCTTTCCCCTGTATATCCACATGAACTGCTCTTAAAAAATAAGCCGAGTCTTGCGTCTTAGTCTCCTCTCCATCTTTCCTATGGTAAGTGGTAAAAGTAACTTGTGCGGAAAGGCTCAATCCGCACAGATTCAGTAGAAAAAAACAAATAAGCTTCGTCGAAAAGTCTAAATAATACTTCATAATAATTGTCAATACAACAGTAATATTAAGAAATATCCCAGTTAATTAAAAAATTAATAGGTTAAATAAAGTTTATTTCTTTATGCAACCCCCTGTCACGGCTAAGTTTTCCACAAGATGTTAATAACATTGTTGATAACTTAGAGAACTTGGTCACTTTCTCCCTCTCGAAGCCTGATAATTTCTTCCAATATCCTGAACATCGATCCGGTTCTTTGGTCTATTGAAAGTCTTTTTATGAGCGATGAGCTAGTCTTTCATATCTGCCAAAACTCCAAGATTTCTTGATCAAAAAATATCCATACGCTATTTCCGATAAAAAAAGCCACATCATCCCGACGTGGCTAAAATAAACATATGAATTTAATTAAACAGTTTCTATTTATAGGAGTTTACGGAACTTGCAACCTTCCAGGTTCCTGATTCATTGATTAATGTCACCAAATCTGTTTTCGTGAAATCGTCAAACTTCATGGTGATCCGTGCAACCATATAGTTTTCAGATTCCTCAAGGACTTCAGTACTTGTGCTACAATTTAACTTTTCACCTTTTTGCTTTTTCAAGAATGAAATAACTTCCGAACGACTATTGGTACGTGAAGCTTTTCCTTGAACTTTTTGATTGAATTCGGATGCGAACAATTTTTCTACGCCCTGAGACGCGCCTTCTGTCATTACTGACACGTAGCTATCGATGGCCAAATCGGCTGTGGAAAGGTTCAACGCTTTACCTGGGTCAGCTGCTGCCATTGAAACAGTCGATAGTGTAATCAATGCTGCTGCTGCGAATGTTTTTACTAAAGTTTTCATAATTGCTATACTTTATATTGTTAGTTTTTTTATCCCTTTTCTAATTGTCGCAAGGATCTTGATTTTGTTGCATCAATTCCTTTAAGATTATGATTCAAAAGTAAGACAACACAGCATTCCTTTTTATTACATTTAGATCAACGGAATAAAAAAGTCGGTAAATGGAGGTAATGGAGCGGTAAATGGAGAACGATATCGACTAGATAAACAATTCCTAGGTAATATCTCTTTTGTAGTGAGAAGTTATCAACAAAGGACCCAAAACTATACAAATCGCTTTCTTAAAAATAACTTTTGACCAAATCAAAAACGACTCCTGAAGGCTAGTGAATTGTTAAAAAGTTATAGGCAAGGAGAATGCACTATAAAATATACCCAATGGAGGATTCGCTGCACAAACAAGGTGATTACAGTCAGAAGTTGACTATAAATTGGGACGGGGCTGGTATCAGGAAAATATAATTATGTACGTTGAGTGACCTTGTAAAACTTTGAGAAGAAAGTAATCACAATAGTGCTTGCTATAGAAGCCACAAACAAGGAGTCGCGAATAGAAGATTTTTCATCCAAAAAATAATAGATTGTTGCTGTTATTGAAAAGCAGACAATCAAGCACAATATTAAAATAAATATAAATTTGATTTTCATCAGTGAAATGTCAATATAATGGTATTACTAAATATACGAAAAAGTACTTAGACTTGTAGGCTAATGAACTTCATCTACAAATTATAAATTTCAATAAGACAGATCAAAACGTTTTCCACATAGTTATTAACATCGCGTGGAAAACTCCACTAGCGTATACCTGTTGAAACATTTGTTCTGAATCAATGAAAGTACATTACACCCAATGTGTAATAGTTCTGTCCTGTTTGGCTTTATAAATAGCTCCCTATCTATTAACTTTTTTAGTTCTTATTTCTACAAACGTTAGTGTCACCGCTCCTATGATCAAAAAAATAAAGTTGGCGGTTATCCGACCTATAGTAAACTCAGCTACTTCACCTCGAAAGTAAACATCAATAACTTGCTGACTTAATATTATTACTGACATGATAAAGCAGTATATAAAAAATAATTTGCCGTGTGCTTTCATCATAAGTTATTAGTCGTAAGTATTTATATCTACGAATCTACCAAAACTATCATTTAAATTAATCTTTTCAATAGTATTTATTAACTTAATGATACCCTTTAAGTAGAAATATTTAGAATTTAGCTTTTCTATCGTCCAATACCCCAAGCTAATTGCACATAGAAATGTCCCAGTCTATCCTTCGGAACATTTGAAACTGCAGCATTCACTACTTTCCATTCATTCTGCGTAATAGAAGATTTATAACCGATTCTACATTCCGGGCGAAATCTAGTTCGTTCGGAATTGAATGTTTTCAACGTAACACTTAGATCAACAATAGCAGCATCATATTCCATTTTTGTTTGGTTGGAATGTGTGGTCAAAAAATCTCCAAATTCCCCATTCAGATTTTTCTTTTGAACAGTAAAGGTAGTAGACTGCGTACCTATTCCCAGCTGCGGGCTAAAGATCAATCCGCCTATACGTATCGCATTGGTAGATACATAAAGCGTAAAATCTCCGGCATTCATTGTATTGTCGTTTTTACTGCTTGTCGACAGGCTAAAATTCACGCCAATAAGGGTTTGTTTGATCCTGTATGCAAGTCCAGCTCCAGCATTCCATCCAAATCCGGGTACCTTTCCGGAATCATAATCTTTCAAAATCCTATTCAGATTGCTAGCGTTGTTAAATTGAACACCGGCGAAATAGATCGTCTCAAATGGTAGATGTTTAGTTTGATTGGTTTTTTGTTGCGCGAATAACGGAAATGCAAAAACAAATACAAGAGCACTAAAAAAATACTTCATAAAATTTACAATTTGGTTTATATCAATTAAACTAATCAAGGTAAGGCCTATACCCTTTAATTATGACAACTGAATCAACAGATTCATTACATCAGAAACGAGATTTACAAAAACCTTCACCCAAAGCAACGAGAAACCAATTCGTATTGACGAAACTTTATTGAGGAAAAAGACTATTTCGATTCGATAACATTGATATTGGGTGCAATTTGTTTTAATTTATCAATAAATTGGGTTGGATTTTCCGGATCAACGAATATATCATCAATCACATTATAATGCAGAATCATTCCCCTTCTATAGGGCCTTAAAACGGTGAACCTCATCGATCCAAACCAAAATACCTTATCAGCTTCAACTTTGCGAATGGAGTTGACATCAACAGAATCTGTTCCCCAGATACTTTTAATAAACAGTTTATTGTCTTCAATCCAATAACGTTTATAGAAGAAAGTGAAATACCAGGTTAATGCAAATACCGCAAACAACAAAAGTGCCCCAGTGTAAAGTCCTTGTTCCAAGTCACCATATGATACCATGGCAATAAATATAATCATCCCAGCCCCCCATATATAACTACCGAAGGGTATGTGGGTATTAAATACTTCTTTCATAATCAATAGTTTGATAAGTCAGTTACTTTTATTCCAAACGGTAAAATTTTGCTTAACTGAATGCGGGAACAAATTATAGACTTCACGATATTGTTCGAAATCTTCTTTCGTATTAACCTGAATATGATAGATATGAGAAATGACCTCGTTATCTATATTATTTTTCATAAAATTTATTTCTTCACGTAACAATGCTGCTTTCACATTTGGCAACCAATCTTTTGTTAAGAGCGTATTCAATCGCTCTGAATTTTCGATTAATTTAAGACCATTGTAATGCGCTGATTGCAGAAGGCTGTCTTTTTGCTGCCGATTTTTAGCTTTATAACGATCCACTAATGTTAAATATTCATTATAGAGTTTATTATTTGCTCCATCAGATACGACCGCCATTTTAATTGATTCGCCCTTATTCTTCGCCAACAATAGTTCTTCTAGTTCCGCTTGCTGATAGGTCGTGTCCAATAACAGTTTATAATTATCAGACTCTTTGTCATCCAGCCAAAATGTGGTTGACATATAATATTTCGGTGTACCAAGTTCCGGTTGACGGGTAAATCGTTCGATCTCCTGTGGCTTTACCACATCCCTCTCCCAGGAAAAAACGATTTGATAGATTCCCTTCGAAAGCTGCTCAACATTTAATTCAAAATTTTGCTTAGACGATGTATCTGACAACACCTTTACTCCACTCTTTAAATTGTATAAATCTATATCGAAATGAGTTGATATTGGCATACTGCCAGTAATCTTATCGGAGGTACGTATATTACATGCCGATAAGAAAAATATAATTATATATAGATAGATATGCCAATTCCTAGTCATGATATCAAGTTAAAAGATCTTTTAATTTACAGACCATTAAAGTATAGCAAGCAGTGAGGTCTTTTGAAAAGCAGTGACCGCATTTTCTTGCAATCACTGCTTTCATCTTAATATAAATCAAAAGTCATCGTAATTGACGGGTTCTGTACTGATCTTAACATACCACAGATAACTCCGTTGGCAACGTAATATTCAAGTGTAAAACTATTTGTTTTTAAAAAGCTATCCATTTTATCCATAATTCCACCTACATATCCCCCTGATGCTCCTTGTTTTAGTTTAAAAGTAAAGGCTTTTGTAGCTTCGTTGAATGTATAATCATAGACAATTTTTGTCTCCCAACCACTTGCACCACCGTTTTGACTAGAGAATCCAATCAGAGTTACAATTCCCTTGTCTTTTTCCCAATTCAAATCCATGTAGCCGTAATTAAAATAATATCCGGCAGCACCATTTCCCAATCCATCATGAAAACGTTTTAAAATTGCCAAACCATCAGTAGACGTTCCAGGAAGGTAGCTTTTATAGTCACTTACTAATTCGGAATATTTGGTCCCTATCACTTCATACAACTGCCTAAAGGGAGCATTACTTTTGTTTACTGAATATTTTTTTCCATTTTTATCAACTGCTATCAAGCCACTCCCTTCCCAAACGAGCTCTTTCAAAATTACGTCCTTATAGGGAAGACCATTAACAAATTCAATTCCCTTCAGAGTAAAAGCAAAAACGGCAGCATCCAAAGTGGAAAAGCTTCCATCAGAGTTTCTAGCTTCCAACGTGGTCGATTTACCTCTGTAATCAAATCCAAATTCGAATTGTGTATCACCGATGCTAAGCTTCGAAAAGGGATTATTCGCAAAATAGTTTTTAAATTTATTTACGGCTTCTTCATACCCCCCGCCCATATAAGATTCTTGTTCTATCTTAGTTGCTTTTACTAACTTTAGCGGTTTTTGAAATTTTCGACCTTCAAAAAACAAAGTGTCACCATGAGTTTTTACGTAGTCAAACTCTACATCACTCCCCATACCCTTTCCAGCTTGTCCGCCGAATGTACTAGGGGTAGGATCTTGCAACATTGTCAAGTAAGTATATGTATCAAAAGATAATGTAGCAGCCATAATTTGACGAATACGGTAAGTCGATTCTTTAGGCACCGATGCGGTGTTATCGTTCAAATCTGCAACCATTTTTAAACGATCATTGTTACCAAATTGCATATAAAACCCATATCCACCAGAATACTCTGTCGTCAAACTTGCTTTCCATCCATAGGGTGCTTCCACTAATGTTTTTCTTACATAGGAAAGTGTATCCGAAATACGGGAGTCAGGATCAGCCCCCAATTCCAGCTCGACTTCTTTTGGTTTTGTACAACTCATCGCTAGTAATACAAAACATATAAAATAAAATATTTTTTTCATACTAATATTTTCTTGGAGTTATTTGACCCAGCATAATCGCTTTTGAATCTTTGCTATCCTTAAAATTTATAAATTTTAGATATTCCTGTGGTGTAACGTCTTTCAATGGAGTATACCAGTCCAAGTTAAAACTTGTATTTCCTAAGTAATTAATTAAAGGCTGTACATCGCTAGCAATCCAACTTATTTTTGCATATTCGTACGCATTCTCATCAAATGGATTTTCCTCACCCTGCTCTTCCGATAGTTCAAAAACAAAGGTATCATTTGAATTTTTAGTGATTGAAAAATCATACGCCGCAGCCCATGTATTTGAATTATCCCCAAAGGTGATATATAATGTGGCTTTATTGGCTGACATCAATCTGAACTGCAATGACTTTGTAGTATAACCTCCCAAGCCATCGAGGATCGGATTTAGCACTTCTTTTTGCTTAGCAGAAACTGGTTTACTGATCGACCAGCTATTACGAATATCCCAATCCAACCAACCGACTTGGTTTCTCGCGATTAAAGTAGGAAATTTAAATGCTGTACTTTTATACTGTTCCTCCATTACTCGCTGAAATTCCATTTGCAACTGCGTCACATCAATATTAAAATACTTGATCATATAATCCCTAACAATAGTCTCTTTCTTCCCGAATTTGGGATAGGCAGTCTCTCCAGATTCATAGGCATAACTATCATAAAACAACTGTCCCTGCACGATTAAATGGGAAAGCGTTTCCGCAAAGTCTTCACCTACAGATTTTCGAGAATATGGAGAGATAAAACCCAATGCCCTTGCTGTTGCTTCATCATTTTCTTGCGCAGTCCAATTGGAGTAATAATCTCCAACACATACTTTTTCAAAATCAACTGGTATAAATCGTGTTTGGTTTAGTATGTGGGTAAATTCGTGATGAATAACTTGCAAATTCCCAATTACTGAATTAGGATTATTCTCATTCAGTCCATTTAATCCATAGAGTGTTATCCGGCGTCCACCATCAGCTGTTCCTCCTTTCACTGAGCCATCTGGGTCATAATCTCCGGAACCAAATAATGCAAATTGTTTTGGGGTATAGGTTTTAATGAAGGTGGCTCCCCCAATTTTATTGTATACATCCAAAAATCCCTTTTTAACAATATCCATTTGCGGAATCACTTTCGATTCATCAGCTGGAGATATATTTTTGTTTATATCATGCATATTGCGCTGATAGCGATAGACCACCTCAATATTATAGGGATCTGTTAGATTTTTAGTAATCCATTCGTCAATAGCCCCAGGTACAAATGTATCGTAGTTCTGAAGCGTGTAATTTAGTTTATCTTCTTTATTGCAGGAAAAGATTAATCCGATCAGACCAACTCCTGTAAATATTTTAACAATTGTTTTCATGATTTATCTTGGGTTTAGTTCGACACCTGCTAATTTTGCCTCTTGAGGAATTTGAAATACTCTCCTCGGATCCTCTGGCTTAAGTTCAAGAATAGTTTCACGTTCATCGTTCCCAATCATATTATGTTTAACCGTTAAGCCTTTCCGTATAATATCAAACCAACGGAGCCCCATCGACATAAATCCAATTTGTTTAAACTGTAATGTTGTTTCAATCAAGGCTTCTTTTTCATCAGCCACACCAAAAAACTCCTTGGATTTTGCAACAGTCACCGCATGCGTATTGGGATTATAATTATTGATTCTATTGCTGGCAAATAAATTAAGATCCGCCAAGGCACTATTGGCATTCCCCAATACAGCGTAAGCTTCTGCACGATTTAAAAGAACCTCATCAGTAATCAATACGGGCACCATTAACATCGGAAAACCTGTATTTGCAGTTGGATTAGTCACATACCAAAACTCTTTCCACAGATAAGTTGTATAATGCGGTGATCCATAACTTACTCCAAAATTATAGAGCTTTGCCCCTGCAGCGGTCATGCCATTATAAATATTTTGGAACACATTTATCCCCATAGCATAACGATTGTTCCACCATCTTTGGTAACCGCTATAAGTTTCATTAATCAATAAGTTATAGGGTTGTTCGGCCTTGGCAAATTCGGTACGAACGGACTCAAAGCCTAATGTCTTGAAAGTGGAATTATAAGGGATTAATTTACCTGTAAAATTACCACCAAAGATCTTATTGGCATTATCCACTACTTTTTGCCATTCTCCTGTGAACAAGTAGAAACGTGTAGCGAAAGCATGAGCAGCCTCAGGTGTAAAATGGTATTTAGGAACATCCCAAAGGCCTTTTCCTTTGTCCAATAATGCTAACCCTTCCTCCAGATCCTGACGGATATTATCATAAGTCGATTTAACAGTTCCTCGATCATATTTTTTTATAAGTACCGTTTCAGGTTCTTTCACATATGGTATACCCGGAGAATCATTACTAGCTCCCGATTTTGGGTCATATACTTTTGCAAAATAGTTAGCAAGCATAAAATGACAATAAGCACGAGCAACCAATGCTTCGCCTTTATAAGGTAAAACATCAGCGCCAAAATCGTTCTTCTCAATGGCATCCAGCGCATGATTAGCCGCTGCAATTGCTTCATAACATGCATTCCAATAAGCGGTTGGCGAATCCGTATCGTCGCCGATAATATCTTTCCACTCATAAAGGGCAGGAACTGGCTGATACAAATCGCCAACACCTTTGTCTTCGACATTGTCCGAATACGTTTCAGCCATAGCCAAAGAATTTCGGCCAGGATAGGCTGATGCAATCAATCGCTTAACTTTATCTACAGTATTGATCTGAGCACGCATATCAGGCTCTTGATCAAGATACTTGCTACATCCACTGAACAAAAAAGCAGAGGATAAAAGAATATATTTAATAGTATTTAATTTCATGATTAACCTTTTTTAGAATCCTAACTTCACTGATAGTGTAATTTGTTTTGGTACAGGAAGAGCTACTCCACCATTACTATAAAACTCCGGATCGACTCCATTTAACTTCTTATCTGAGTATAATAACCATAAATTATTCCCCACGAGATTAAACTGCGCTGTTCTGAATTTAATGCGTGAAACTAATTCCTTTGGCACATTATATCCAATAGAAATTTGCGACAAACGTATATAGTCGCCCTTCGCTACACGCTCGGATGAATAGTTATAAGCATTGTAGGTGTAATTTGCAGCATTTCTTTCTTCCAAAGCATTCTTGACATCAAATTCTGCCGACAAAGGATCCAAAGTCGAAGGAATTACTGTTAAATACTCATCACCACGATATAAAAACCTATTGATCAGATCTTTAGATACATTATACATATCCAAATAAGATGAAGAGTAACTAGGTTGCAAACGGACTTTATTACCAAAAGCAAATTTCATTAAAAAGGACAAGCTGAAATTTTTGTATTCTAATCGGTTATAGTATCCTCCTGCTATTGTTGGATCCACCGGTCCCTCATATTTCAAGAAATCCGTTTCATTATCCTGTAACCAAAAATAGGTTGCGCCCGGAGTTCCATCAGTACCGATAAACATAGGGTATCCACCTCTAGCGTTAAGCTTATCGAAATCGATAGAATACAATCCACGATGCGGATTTCCTAATTTGGCTCCACCTTCAGCAGAAACCAAATTCCAGATATTACGTGTCACATCAAGTTTTGTGATCTCGGTTTTATTGAATCCTAACGTAAACTGTGTTCTCCAGGTAAAACCTTGTGGATCTTTAAACGGATACCCGCCTAATTGAATATCAACACCATGACCTTTCATATCTGCATAGTTACCCAGCTTTTCGAATTGACCTCCGATACCTGATGTTCGAATAGGCCCAATCAAATCGAAAATGTTTCTTCTATAATAATCAAAGTTCAAATCAATTCGACGATTTAAAAAGCTTAGGTCAGTACCAATATTCAATTCGTACATCTTTTCCCAAGTCAATTCTGAATTTTCTAAACCGTCAATATTAATTTTACCTTCTTTCTCCGATTCGTAAGGTCTATATGCCACAGCATTATAAAATACGGCAGAGGAGTTTGAAGCATTTCCCATATTTGCCACAAGACCATACGTTGCTCTTAAGCGTGCTGAAGAGAGAATTTTATTTTCACGGTTGAAGAAATTTTCTTGGTCAATATCCCATGCACCTGATAAATTCCAAGTTGGCAGCCAGCGGGCTACATTAGAATGCCCCATTTTGTTTGAGCCATCATATCTTGTTGTAAAGTTGAATGAGTACTTGTCTTTAAAATTATAAGCACCTCGAAGAGCATAGGCTAATTTTCGATCGTAATTATAAGCCATTGAAAAAGGAACGTTACCACTTTCAATCGCATATTTGTAATAGCGATAGGTCGGCATTACTAAATTTCCATTACCATATTCTATCCCTGGGCCGTTGAAATCATGATTTTGTTTGTCCGCATACTGAAGTTCGTAGGTTCCAAATAGATTTAATGTATGATCATTCCACTTTTGGTTGTACTCCAAATTGTGGCGCATGTAATAACTAATCATATTGTTATTGGCTACATTGAAGAATCCTCCATTGGGTAATATCACATATTTATCGGTATTAGGGAAATCTGGGTCTGCATACAAAAATCGGTTCCCAGCATTTACCGTTTGATCTTGATTTGCTCGGTATGCTTTGGAAAGATTAGCATTTTCTGTGATCATATGCTGTCTTTCGGAATTATAATAGCGATACATTCCATTAGCAGAATAGGTCAGAGAAGGTAAAATTTTATACGTTATCCCAGCTTGAACCTTAATATCCATCAATTTTAATTTGATATAATTATTATCAAGTTCATTGAGGATATTGAAAGGTGCGTAGTCTCTATTAAAATATTCTAGATTTCCATTTTCATCATAAGCTGTGATGATACGACTCGTATTTAGAGAATATGAGTAAGGATTAATATCAAAATCGCGGGAATAGCTACCATACACAGCGTCCGAAACTCTATTTAATGTTCCTGGAGTACGCTGATCCCGAATATTACTTTGAAAGATAAATTCGGTGCTTAATTTATCATTGATCTTGTAATTATTACGGACATTCGCGGTAAAACGCTTTGCAGAGTTCCCCAAAGTAAAACCAGAATCATTCATAAAACTAGTAGATGCATAAGTCTGGCTTTTAGCTGTCCCTGTAGACATACTTAAAGAGTGATCATGAACTAGCGATTGCTTAAAAAGTAAGTCAAACCAATCTGTATTTGCATTGGTATAACGTTGCAAAAATTGATAGCGAGAAGGAGCATCATTGCGCAAAGCATAAGAATCAGTAGAAGGATCGTAATCGTACATCAGATTATACATCTTGTTAAAGACACCTCCAGTTGGGGAGCGAGAAACCTGCGAGTGATTTAAATATCCTTTGTTTTCCATATCAATTATCAATTGCATCTGCTCTGCCGAGTTCATGATATCAAATTGATTGTAATTCGGCTTGATATAAGTGGTGAAGTTTCCTGAATAATTAAAATTGACAACACCTTCTGTATTCCGTCCCCTTTTCGTATTTACAACGACTACACCGTTCATTGCAGCAGCACCGTACATAGCTGTGGCAGCAGCATCCTTTAACACAGTAATCGACTCAATATCATCGGGGTTCAAACCCGCTACAGACGAACCTAATAGCGTATTCGCATCCCCTGTCGACAATGCCTCATTGGAGATATTGACCGCCTCATCCAAGATGACACCGTCGATTACCCATAATGGCTTATTATCTCCTGTTAAAGAAGTAGCCCCACGCACCCGAATTTTGGGTGCCGCACCAAACGTACCGGACACGTTCTGAACGGAAACACCCGCAGCTTGTCCCTCCAACATACGAGAAATATCAGGAACCCCTGCACGTTCAGCCTCCTTCGCATCGATCTTCGAAGACGCCCCTGTGAATAATTTACGGTCCAAATTTTGATAACCGGTAGCAACCACGTTGACTTCATCTAATTTTTGATCATTAGCTGTAAGTACGACATTTATAGTTGACTTTCCTGCCATCGAAATTTCCCTAGTTCCAAACCCGACATACCGAACGACCAAAACTGCAGATGAAGAGGCATTAATCCTAAAGTGACCTGAATCATCTGTCTGTGTCGAAATGGAAGTTCCCTTAACAGTTACAGTAGCACCGCTTAACCCCTTTCCGTTTTTATCCGTGACCGTTCCTGAAACAGATTGCTGTATCGATAATGGGACGGTCATGCTGACGTTCTTTGCATTACTATTGACAGAAATAGTATTGGCAATAATTTTGTATTCAATATTATTGCTTTTTAAGACGGCATTCAGCGCCTCCTCAACAGTAGCATTTTTGACATTGACTGAAATTCGCGCTTTAGAATTGAGGCTTTCACTGTACAGCACACGCAGATGGGACTGCTTGGAGATTGCGGAGAGCGCTTCTTCAATGCGGGCATTTTTCATATTCAACGTGACCTTTTGCGCCGTGCCCTTAGCATGCACGCCTGTCACAAATGCGAATAGAAGACATGTACTAATTTTCATAATACGTAATGGTTTGCAAAATCGTGGGTCTTGAGGGATCAAGGACCACCTTTTGCTAAGTGGTAAGTTATTCATACATTTACACTTTGTGGTTAATTGGGGTTTAATTGTTTAATCTTTAGATTTAGGACCTGATGATCACATCTTTTTTCGGAACAGGGATGCTGCAACATTCCTGTTCTCTTTTTTTAGGTCATTGTTGTTGATGTATTATTTTATCATAGGCATACTATTTATTTCCGCATATCTTTCTATCTTAACTTCTGGTAGCAATAATCAATTTATTGCCTTCTACTTCGAATTTTAGGTTACTGACATAAGATAACATCTCCAATACCTGCGACAACTTTACATCACGCTCAATACTCCCGGTATACTCTTTGTCCAGCTGCACATCGCCGCGGAAGGTAACATCAAGATCATACCAGCGCGACAATTGATGCGCAATATTCGTTATCGTTTCCTTTTTGAAATAAAACTCATTATTGTGCCAAGCAAGATCATGGGCTAGATCTGCCTTTCCTTTAATTAAATTGTCCTTAAAAGAAGAAGCATATTCACCGGGAAATAATTCCACTCGTTGATCATTTTTACGTACCTCGACTCTTCCCTCTGCTAAAGTTGTTCGAACATGATCCGAATAAGAATTAATATTAAAATGCGTTCCGAGCACTTTAATTTCATTGCCTCTAGATTCCACAATAAAAGGCTGGTCTGACTTGGGAGTAACTTCGAAATAGGCTTCTCCATCCAAAAAGACTCTACGTTCTTTCGGCGAAAACTGTGCAGGAAATTTCAATTGAGATAGCGCATTCACCCAAACTTTTGTTCCGTCAGCCAGAGTCATCTTATAAAAACTTGCCTTTGGGACAATCAAAGAGTTATATTGTAATGGGATCGCTTGATCTGTTTGCTTAACGATAAGTTCATTGTTGTTCCCGATCAGATTATTGTTTTTAGTCAAAGTTTTTGTGGAATCATCATTTAAAGAGACTTTGGTGCCATCAGCCAGAATTAATACTGCTCCGCTCGTAGCTGGAGAAATATCTTGTTTTTTGGAAACAATCTCATCCTTATAGTCGGAATGGAATGGAAAGAAATCGCCTTTCCATAATAAAAAACTTCCTAGCAAAAATAGAATGGATGCCGCAATACCCAAGTACCATTTCCGGAAAGATCTAGCACTGTTAGTTTTTTTACTGTTCAGCCGATCCCATGCTTGATTTGCATCCAACTGCCGAATAACGGCTAAATCTTGTGCTATATTTTCTGCCTTTCGGAAGGATTCTAAAAGTTGTTTATTTTGTGAACTTGCATTGAGCCATTCATCAAACTGTACTTGTTCCTCCGCTGTCAATTGACCACAAAGGAATTTTTGTATTAAATCAGTGATATGTCTTGTGTTTTCTTTCATTAATTACAATAAAGAAACCTAAGACGAGGAAAAGGGTGACAAAAATTTAAATATTTTTTAACAAAAATATAATAAGGGGAATAAACTCGGGATTCAAACGCTTAAGTAACATTTTCATGCCACGTTGCTTCTGTGTTTTTACGGTATTGATACTAATCTGTAGCTCTCGTGTAATTTCAAGATTAGATAAACCCTCCAGATAACCAAGCCGAAAAACTTGTTGACAGGCAAAAGGCATTTCTTCTATAATTTTATATATTTCCTGAATGACTTCACTGTGAATCATATTCAATTCGAGCGCTGTATTATCCTCTTCAGTAAAACCTACAACATTCCAATACTTTTGACGAACCTTTTCATGACGGATATGATTATAACAAGCGAAACGCACAGAACTGTATAGATAGTTCTTTATTGCAATCTCATTATCACTGACTTGATCCGTATTTTTGAAATAAGCGATAAAAGAATCCTGCACCAGATCTTCGGCTAAAGAAAGATCACCAACAATCTTCCAAGCGAAATGGCAAAGTCCATTATAGTGTGTCTTAAATAATACTTCTTCTTTCTGCATAGTTAGATCTCTTCCACACTCAGATTCTATTATCTTTATAAATGAGATTATTTAGGGTAAAAAACACATCCGATTGAGGATGTTTAATAATTGTATCGTAAAAATGCTCTTTTTTTTTGTTAATCCCAAATAATAATTTTAAACCCGCATTTATTCATCTCTAGATTGCTAAACTAGTTTAGTTTTTTTTCGACAACCAAAACAAAATCCCTGCTTTTATCATTTATATACAGGAAAAACGGTCAAAAACTAACGTTTTTTCGCTTTTTTTTACTATATTGTAAACTTTCAAAAAACCTTCATCGCTATATAAGCGTTGGCAACTATGAAATGTAGAAGGTTCTTATTGACAAATAAACAAACACTTCAATAAAAATTAAAACAAAGACTAAATGCTATTTACTGTTCTATCAGGACTAATAACATCGAGCCTTATTGTTCCATTTGGTCGATTCCTAAAAACCAGATGGGGTTTTATTCTCGCATTCTTACCGGTACTTCTATTTCTATACTTTGCTCGATATATCGTACCTATTGGTCAAGGTTCCTATTTCGTACAATCAACGTCGTGGGTGCCCTCCTTAGGCATTAATCTGGATTTTAAATTAGATGGACTATCCCTACTTTTCGCTTTATTGATTACTGGGATCGGTGCTTGTATCTTTTTCTATGCGAATGCCTATCTGAAAGGGCATCGGTATATCGATCGGTTCTTCGGTTACCTCTGCCTTTTTATGTCGGCTATGCTAGGGCTTGTCCTATCGGACAATATGCTGTTACTCTTCATCTTTTGGGAATTAACTTCAATTAGCTCGTTTTTTCTGATCGGCTTTAACAATGACAATAACGATTCAAGAAAAAGTGCATTGACTGCATTGTCCATTACAGGTTTCGGTGGTTTTTTTCTGCTGGCAGGTTTTATTTTACTGGGTAATATTGCCGGTACTTACCACATTACAGCACTCATCGGCAAAGTATCAGTCATTCAGCAACACCCGCTATTCCCCTTGGTCTTTGGCCTCATAGCACTTGGGGCAATTACAAAATCAGCACAATTCCCTTTCCATTTTTGGTTACCCGGTGCCATGAAAGCACCGACTCCGGTATCGGCCTACCTACATTCGGCAACTATGGTCAAAGCGGGAATCTATCTTTTGGCCCGTTTTTCACCAATTCTTGGTGGCAATCCGATCTGGACGTATTCGCTTATGATTATTGGTGGTCTCACGATGCTCTATGCAGCCTTCCATTCGCTTTTCAGAACAGACCTCAAGGGTGTTCTTGCCTATTCAACAATATCCGCCCTCGGGATTTTAGTTTTCTTGTTGGGACTAGGTACCAAGAATGCCGTTATCGCGGCAAGTGTCTTTATACTCGTACATGCCTTATATAAAGCTGCTTTATTCTTGATTACTGGGATTATAGACCATGAAACCGGAACAAGAGATCTTACAATTCTACGTGGGCTACGCCAAGTTTTAATGCCTGTCGCTATCGCAGGTTTTCTAGCTGCGCTTTCCAGTGCCGGTATCCCACTTACATTTGGATTTATCGGAAAGGATCTGATTTATGAGGCCACGCTACATGCCACACCCAATTTATTTCTCTATTTGACAATAGCAGCAGTAGTCACCAATATCCTATTGGTATCTGCCGGATTTATGGCCGGCATAAAACCATTTATGGGGAAGCTGCCCGAGCAATTTAATACAATCCATCTGCCCTATAAAGCCATGTGGATCCCACCTCTACTTCTAGCCGTTCTCGGTGTCGTTTTTGGCTGTATCCCTGGACTTATCGGCGACTGGATTGCTGGACCGACAGCGGTAAGCATACTTGCAAAGCCCGAAACGTTTCATTTGAAAATCTGGCATGGCTTTAATTTAGTCCTGCTATTAAGCACTATTACAATTGCCGCGGGTACCTTACTTTATTTCGCAAACAGGCCTAGCGATAAAAAATTGGCGTGGATTGCAAATTTCAATAGGATTTCTCCTGAATATATCATCCAGTTAGCTGCGCAGGAAATTGTTTTATTCTCTGCCTTCTTCACAAACAAAATGCACAACGGATATTTGCGTTCGTATTTATTGAAAATTATCTTGTTTGCTGAATTGCTGATTGCTTATCAGCTGTACCTAGGTGGCCCGCTCCATATCAAATGGGATACGCTATCTCCCGTGAGTTTTTACGAAGTCACCACAGTCTGCATTCTGATCGGTGCTATTGTATTGACTATCCGCACTTCATCCCGATTGACAGCCGTAGTTGCAACCAGTGTTGTAGGTTATGCCATATGTCTTATTTTCGTATTTTACAGTGCACCGGATCTAGCCATGACGCAATTCACCATCGACACCCTAACCGTGGTACTCTTTGTGTTGGTACTCTTTAAACTCCCTTCGTTCTTAAATCTGGCAAATCGACGCACCGTCATTCGTGACGCTGTCGTCGCTATCATTTTTGGCGTTTTACTGTCCATGGTCGCTCTTCGTGTTCTGCATGAACCAACAACGACAAATATCAGTGATTTCTATGGTGATTATGCCTATGTACTCGCCAAAGGAAAAAATGTGGTCAATGTATTGCTGGTGGATTTCAGGGGTTTTGACACCATGTTTGAAATCGTCGTATTGAGTATTGCTGCATTAGGAGTATATAGCTTATTAAAATTACGTTTAAAATCGTCGGATAAAGAATAATGATGTTTAACAGCTATACATTCATGAGCTAAGATCTCGTGCATAGCTAAATAATAACAGATGAACAGTACAATATTACAGACCGCTACGCGGTATTTATTACCGATACTTTTACTTTTTTCGGTATTCCTCCTGCTAAGAGGACACTATTATCCGGGTGGAGGTTTCGTTGGCGGCCTCGTTGCTTCGATCGCCTTTGTGCTGCATAGTTTTGCCTTTGGCCCTCAAAATACCATGAAATTGATTCAGTACAAACCCCTGTCACTCATCCCCATCGGATTGGGGATTTCGGCCATCAGTATGTTCCTACCTGCATTTTTTGGCTATCCCGTTATGACCGGGCTTTGGCTTGAAGAGAAAATTCCGGTCATCGGGATGATCGGAACGGCCTTGTTTTTTGACCTCGGAGTATACTTTGTTGTCATAGGTGTCGTTCTGACAATTTTATTTACGATTGCTTTAACTACTGAAGAAGAAGAATAATGGAACTGATACTCGTCTTACTGATCGGCATCCTTTATGCTGCCGGAATATACCTGATCCTGCGTCGAAGCATGGTAAAATTGTTGTTGGGCATTATGTTGCTGGGCAATGGTACCAATATATTGATCTTCTTATTGGGTAATATCATTAAAGGTAAACCACCTATTATTGGCCCGGATCTGAAGGTATTCATCGATATTTATGCGGATCCGATTCCGCAAGCACTGATTTTAACGGCCATCGTGATCAGCTTTGGCCTAACCTCCTTTGCCATCGTTTTACTCAAGCGTGTATATGCGTTGCTGGGTACAGATGATCTGGATGATTTGAACACGCCTGAGGAAGAAGATATATGATAGACAACCACATTATTGCCACGATTATCGTGCATTTATTTATTGCTATTGTCCAACTGATGTTGTGGCGCAAATCCACCGCACAACGTTTTCTGAGCGTTGGCGGAAGCTTGCTTGCACTCATTCTGGCCTTTAAACTATTCTTCAAGGTTTATGATGGCGGTATTTTGACCATGAATGCGGCCAATTGGAAAGCTCCTTTTGGAATCGTTTTTGTTGCCGATCTATTCAGCAGTACTCTTGTTCTCCTGACTTCTATCGCAGGTCTGGCGGTCTCCATCTTTTCCTGTGTCGGTGTTGGACGCCAGCGCATCCTCTATGGTTATTTCCCGATCTTTCACTTTTTGATGATGGGACTTAACGGCGCCTTTCTGACAGGAGATATCTTCAACCTGTATGTATGGTTTGAAGTTATTATTATCTCTTCTTTTGTGCTCATGACCCTCGGCGGAAGAAAATCCCAACTGGAAGGTGCGGTAAAATATATGGCCATGAATATCCTGGCTTCGACATTTTTCTTAACAGGTATTGGCATACTCTATGGCATTTCGGGTTCATTAAACATGGCCGACCTGGCCCTACGTATCCCCAAAATACAAAATCAGGCGCTAGTAGAAATTACAGCAACATTTTTCCTGATCGGTTTTGGCATTAAATCCGCCGTATTTCCGCTCTATTTCTGGTTACCCTCTTCTTACCATACTCCGCCTTCGGCCGTAGCAGCGACATTTGGGGGCTTATTGACTAAGGTAGGAATTTACGCCTTGTTTAGGGTATTTTCATTGTTGTTTATCCCCAACCATTTTACCAAGGAACTCCTTATCGCGCTAGCCATATTAACGATTCTGACAGGTGCTTTTGGTGCATTGATCAAAACCAATATCCGAAGGTTGTTTTCCTATCTGATCGTTTGTCATATTGGTTTTATGATCGGAGGATTGGGCTTATATAGTAAATGGGCCTTATTAGGTGCAGTGTTCTACCTCATCCACGATATTATGGTCAAGACGAATTTATTCCTCATGGCCGGTGTTATAAGGCAACTCCGTGGTACCATGGATATGAAAAAGCTTGGAGGCATCTATGCTCAGTACCCTAAGATATCGTTACTTTTTGCCATTGTGCTTTTTTCGCTCGTAGGTATACCACCTCTTTCGGGATTCTGGCCTAAAATCTATCTATTCAAAGATGCTTTCCAACTGGAAAAATATGCTTTCGCAGGTGCCCTGATTATCGGTAGTTTTATCACCTTGTTTGTCATTGCCAAAATGTGGGCACAGGTATTCTGGAAAGATGCACCCGATCAGGAAATCATTGAGGATAAATTTGCTGGCATGGTCGGTTATAAAAGAACAATGCTCATACTTCCTGTCGTTATTTTAGCATCTGCATCCTTGTACATCGGACTCAATGCCGAAGCGATCATCCATGTGGCAGATCAGATTGCGACACAATTATTGGACACATCACCTTATATAAATGCTGTATTAGGAGGGCAGAATTGATATGATAAAACAGTTTTTAATGAACCTTATGCTATCCTTTATTTGGGTCGCATTGACAGGATCGATGTATTACACCAACTTTCTCTTCGGCTTTATGCTGGGATTTGGCATCCTCTGGCTGATGAATAGGAATGAGGTCGATCAGCGATACTTTTATCGGGTACCGAAAACATTGAGTTTTATTCTCTTTTTCCTGTGGGAAATGATTGTCGCCAATGTACAGGTGGCCTATGACGTGATAACACCTAAGTTTTTTATCAAACCCGCGATTGTCAAGTATCCCATGGATGCAAAAACGGATTTAGAAATCAACCTGCTTTCAACCTTTATCTCTTTGACCCCCGGAACACTTATTCTGGATGTAAGTGAAGATAAAAAGACACTCTTTATCCATGTGATGTACATGAAGAGCAAGGAACAGTTTGTTTCGACCCTTAAAAACAATGTTGAACGAAGACTTTTAGAACTTTTAAGATGACTTTAAATAGCTATTTCGATTATGTGATCCTCCCGATCCTGACTATTTCAGTCATACTGGCTTTTATTCGGCTGTATAAAGGTCCCCAGATATTTGATCGTGTGATCGCCCTGGATCTCATTATCACTACTGGAATTGGAATTATTACCGTCTATAGTATACGAACTTCGCAGGAAGTGTTTTTAGATATTGCCATGATCTTGGCACTCATCGCGTTTCTGGGTACGATAGCCTTTTCATTTTATTTAGAAAAACAAAGCAAAGATGATTGATATTACTTTAGCCTTACTCAGCACCATTGGGGCACTGGCCATACTATTTGCGTCTATTGGTATCTTGCGGATGCCCGATTTTTATTTACGTCTTTCGGTTACCGTAAAGGCGGCAACATTGGGGGTTGGACTTTTACTGATCTGTGCAGCCATGACCTTCCCAGATGTATCTGTAACGACCAAAGCCATCGCCATTGGATTTTTCCTGATCCTAACGGCTCCTGTTGCAGCACATATGATCGGAAGAGCTGCCTATATCCAACGGGTTAAAACATGGAAGGGAACGACCTTAAATGATCTTGAGAACGAAGGCAAATTAGATTGTCGAAAAGAAGATTTTTAAGAGAAACAGATCTGTTTCTCTTAAAAATCTGCCTGTCGTAATTAGAATATGATACAAACAGGTGCTGGTAACGAAATTTCTTTCCCAGTATCTGTCAGCAAACCGGTTTTGGCGTCCCGGCTAAATAAAACAATATTATTGGTATATTGATTGGCGACCAAAAGATATTTTCCGTCCGGAGAAAGGTTGAAATTACGAGGTCCTTTACCTTTCACTGAAAGATTGGATATTTTCTTTAGATCCCCATTCTTCTCAACAGAAAATGTAGCTATTGTATTTGCGTCGCCACGGTTGGTCGCATACAGAAATTTCCCATCAGCAGACATTTTAATATCCGCGCCGCCGTTATTCCCCTTAAAACCTTCAGGATTGATCTCAAAAGTACTTTGGTACATCCACGCATCACCGTCTTTCTTATATGATGCTATTTGACCGGTCATTTCCAATACGACATACAGGAATTTTTCTTTCTTATCAAATACAATATGTCGTGGACCACCGCCAGCAGGTGTAAAGATATCTTCCGATTCCTCGGCAAGAGTATAGGTATTCCCGTTTTTGTTCACCGGAAATATGGAGATCTCATCCAGGCCAAGATCCTGAACATATAACTTATCTCCTTTATTGGAAAAAAAAGTAGAATGTACATGTGGCTTTTCCTGACGCTTCGGATCAACTCCCTTGCCTTCATGTTGTATTAATCGTGCTCTCTTACTCAAAACACCATTACTTTCTAAATCAAACAAAGCTGCTGACCCACCCGTATAATTCGCCACAGCAAGCAGACTTCCTTTCGGATGCACTTCCACAAAACAAGGTGACTCTCCACCAGATGGAAGGGAGTTTAGAAATGTTAAATGACCGTCCTTAAAAGAATAAGCTGAAATACTTCCCTCCTGGTTGGGAACCTCATTGACGGCATAGATAAAGTTATTATTTCGCGCCAAAAATGAAGGGTCCTTACTCTCCTGTGTACTCGACAAGGTTGTTTCACCTGTTTTAACATCGAAATTATAAATATAGATGCCTTTGCTTTCAGTTTTGCTGGTATACGTTCCCACAAACATAGGAATCTGCTGAGCAAAACTAGCAAGTGGAAAAATCGTCATCAAATAAATAAATGCTTTTTTCATTGAAATTATGTTATAAGTGTTGATACTCATTTGTTTAATGAGACCTTTAAATCAACTTCGTTCCTAAACTATACGAGATCCATCTTAAATTTGTCTATCTATTTCTACACAAGAAGATCTGAAAACGCTAGCCTTTTTGATAAGCGCAAATATCGTCAATAGACTTGTTAAATTTGGTTAAAACCGCCCTTTCTAATAGGCAAATGCGTATTTTAGCGCATCAATTTTAACAATTCTAAAATCGCTAATTTTAAATATTGCGAATACAAAAATATTGTTAAATAAAAGTACGAATAATTCATATAATCTGATAATTTTGTGCTGTTGTTCAAAAAAGTATATATTGAACAGGATTATGACTTACATCGGCAAAGGCTTGTGCCTTTAATCATGAATGAATCATAAATAAAATACGAATGAGCCGAACGAAGTCAGCTCACGAATACCTTAGAGTACTAATTTAATGAGTAAACGAGTTCATTTAAAAAGATGATGAACACTCATTAATATCTTAAATAATTTATACGGATGAAAAAAAACATTTATATATTGTTTTTATTGCTGTTTGCATCAATTCAGGCTAGTTTTGCGCAACGTCAGGTTATTGATCGCGTTGTAGCAACGGTTGGATCGGGCATTATCTTACAGTCCGATGTGGATATGCAATATTCGCAATGGTTAGCGCAAGGAAACAAACCTAACGAAAAATTTAAATGTGGCGTACTGGAGCAATTAATTATTCAGAAACTGCTCTCTCAACAGGCAGTAATTGACTCCATTGATGTAACCGAAACCGAGGTTGATGACAACCTCAATGCGCGTTTACGTCACATGTCCCAACAGGCAGGTGGGCAAGAACGTCTTGAGAAATTCCTCAACCGCTCGCTTTTACAATATAAGGAAGAAATGCGTCCCAGTGTATTTGAACAGTTGAAAGCAAATAAAATGCAACAAAATATTGTTCAAAAAGTCGATGTAACACCCTTGGAGGTCAAACGTTATTATGAAGGTCTAAACCAAGACAGTCTTCCTTATTTTAATACCGAGGTGGAAATTGGTGAGATTGTCATGATGCCCAAATTGACGGATGCTGAGAAAAAGGAACAGCGGGAGAAAATAGAAGGTATTCGCAAACAGATTGTAGATGGATCCGACTTTGGTACAATGGCTCGTTTATATTCACAGGATCCTGGTTCTGCCCCTTATGGTGGTGATTTAGGCTTTGGTACACGCGACAATTATGTAAAAGAATTCTCTGCGATGGCCTTCAAATTAAAACCCGGCGAAATTTCACCTATTGTAGAATCAAAATTTGGCTTCCATATTATTCAGGTACTCGAAAGACGTGGTGAAGAGGTACACACACGCCATATCCTCATGAAGATCAATCCCGGTGCAGCCGCGTTGGAACGCACTAAAAATAAACTGGACAGTATCTATAAATTGGTGGTTGACAAAAAAATGGATTTTTATCATGCCGCTACCAATTATTCGGATGCGGAAGAAAGTAAGTTCAATGGAGGTATGATCCTAAATCAAGAGGGTTCAAGCCGTACCACTGTGATTCCTATGGATGGATTGGAGAAATCGGTATTTACAGCAATTGACCAGCTAAAACCTGGCGAATATTCTAAACCAGAGCAATTTACAGACAAAATGGGCGATGTTGGGTATCGCTTCAATTACCTGAAAACACGTATCCCGCCGCATAAAGCAAATTTGGATGAGGATTTCACCAAAATTAAAGAAGCTGCCAAACAAGATAAAATCAATCGCAATCTAAGTAAATGGTTCGATGATAAATCGAAAACAACATTTATCAATATCAGTGACGAGTTTGGTTCATGCGATGAATTGAAAAAATGGAAAAAACAATAGGCGCGCGACGCTAATCACATATAATAAAAAGGGCTTGAATAAAATATTCAAGCCCTTTTTATTTTGCAGTCGTAATTATTTCTCAAACATCATCTCGATCAAAATATTCCAATTGGCTTTCTTCACATCATCTTTTGCCAATTCGCTCAGCTGCCAGATACGGATATAATTATACTTCACAACTTTATCCTTCTGCCTCACTGTTGCAGTTCCCTTTGTATACGCAAAATCACCACTATAGGAACGTTTTACTTCCTCAGGCACCGTTTCTATCGTCATCCGTTGTTTTTTGAGATAAGCCATCATTGTAGCCTTTCCTTCCATCGGACTGGTCCAAGGAAATAAAAACCGTACATCGTCGCTCAAAAACTCCTTGTATGCTGTAGGGTTGTCTGCTTTCAATACTGTTGACATCAACTTGTCCGTCTCTAAGACAATATCCTCACGCTGATTTAAACGAACTTTAGAGCGATGTTTCAAATACCAAGAATCGGTAGGTTCGATATATTCAAGATCAAACTCCCCATCCTTTCCATTGTTTTCAACTTCGGCACGAATATCAACCAACCACTTGCCCTTTTTATTCCGCTTCCATACAGTCAGATATTCTCCATGACGCAATCGAGCACCTACTTTTTGAAAATCCATGGAACCCGAGGTAACACCAAATTCCTGACTCTTGGCAATCAGTGCAAATGTAGGCTGCCAATTCAAAACATCGGGAATATTTGGCCGATTATTGAGGTAGTTGTAAGCATTTACTGCCGATGGAACATAAAACGTAGATTCCTTATCAATGATCGATAGAAATGCCTGATGCGGCGTAGACGCTTTCGACAATGCGGCGGCGTCCTTATCTGCCTGTAATAGGCTTCCAACTTTCTCAGGTATCTGCGCATATAGTGTCGTACCAGCGACACTCATCAATGCGACGACGGATAGCCTATTCCAAAAATTCATATGCAAATGATCTTTCTTTCCTCTTTTTATAAATTCGATTTTCTTATCTATCAAATCTTATTCCAAAGTGTTCCTTCTTTGCTATCTTTCAACTGAATTCCAATAGAATTAAGCTCATCACGAATACGATCTGAAGTCACGAAGTCTTTATTCGCCTTTGCCTCATTACGTAACTTAATAACTAGGTTCATCACATCATCGATATCATCAGATGCGGATGTCTGATCGTTTCTAAGCCCTAGGATATCCTCAACAAATTCTTTCAAGAATATTTTAAGGCCTGCTAATCCCTCTTCCGTTATCTTCGCCTTACCATCATAAATTGAGTTGATGATACGTACAATTTCAAACAATTCGGCAATGAGCACAGGACTATTGAAATCATCATCCATCGCAGCATAACATTTACGGCGAATTTCTGCTAAATTGAATGAATCAGCACCTTTCGATACCTTCAATTTATCCAAAAGACCGATGGCTGTCATAAGACGTTTATACCCCTTATCAGCCGCATCCAATGCCTCATTGGAGAAATCCAACGTACTTCTATAATGTGCTTGTAACATGAAGAAGCGAACAGCCATGGGCGAATAACCTCTATTCAATAGCGGATGATTTCCTGTAAAAAGCTCTCCCGGCAAAAATCCATTCCCTGCGGATTTGGACATCCGGGCACCGTTTACAGTCAACATATTGGTATGCATCCAGTATTTGGCAGGACTTGTATGGTTACATGCCTCGGACTGTGCAATTTCATTGGTATGATGTGTAGCTGCCAGATCCATTCCACCACCGTGAATATCAAATTGATCGCCTAAGTATTTTCTGCTCATGGCCGAACATTCAATATGCCATCCCGGAAATCCAACACTCCATGGAGCTGGCCAGCGCATAATCGTTTCAGGTTTTGCTTTGATCCATAAAGCAAAATCCAAACGACCTTTTTTCTCGTCCTGACCACTCAATTCGCGGGTGTTGTTGAGCATATCTTCCAATTTTCGATTGGTCAATACGGTATAGTCGTATTGCTCAACATACTTCTCAACGTCAAAATAAACGGTACCATCCCTTTCATAAGCATAGCCATTCTCCATAATTTGTTCAATCATTTCGATCTGCTCGGAAATATGTCCTGTCGCAGTAGGCTCTATACTTGGAGGCAACGTATTGAAAAGACGCAACACATCATGGAAACCTATGGTATATTTCTGAACGATTTCCATCGGTTCCAATTGTTCCAATTTTGCTTTTTTTGCAAATTTGTCATCCCCTTCATCACGATCGCCTTCTAAATGCCCTGCATCTGTAATATTGCGCACATAACGCACTTTATAACCAAGATGGCGCAGATATCTAAAAATTAGATCAAAAGAGACAAACGTCCGGCAGTTTCCCAAATGCACATCGCTGTATACCGTAGGTCCACAGACGTACATACCGACAAGATTGGGATGAATAGGTTCGAATTTTTCTTTTGTTCGCGAAAGCGTATTGTATAAAAAGAGATTATGGTCCATGTTTAATCGCTACTTGAAAATCTATTTCTGTCTAAAATATATTTGAATTGGCACACCTGTAAAGTCAAAGTTTTCACGCAATTTGTTTTCAATAAAACGTTTGTACGGATCTTTGATGTATTGTGGCAGATTACAGAAGAATGCAAACATCGGTGTCCGTCCAGGCAGCTGTGTTGCATATTTAATTTTGATATATTTTCCCTTTAAGGATGGCGGTGGATAATTCTCGATAATATCCAACATCACTTCATTTAACTTGGACGTAGGGATTTTCTTTGTCTTGTTTGCGTACACCTTATCGGCAACCTCCAACACCTTAAGAACACGCTGTTTTTCGGTTACGGAAGTAAAGATGATAGGCACATCTGTAAATGGCGCTATTTTCTCTCTGATGCGATCTTCAAAGGCCTTCATTGTTTTATTGTCCTTTTCGATCAAATCCCATTTATTGACAACAATCACGATACCTTTACGGTTTTTCTCCGCTAAGTTGAAGATATTCACGTCTTGCGCTTCCAGTCCATCTTGCGCATCGAGCATTAAAATCGTTACATCGGAATCTTCCAATGCTTTGATCGTACGCATAACCGAATAAAACTCAATATCTTCATTAACTTTAGACTTACGGCGAAGACCAGCAGTATCAATCAATAAAAAATTATGTCCGTATTGATTATAATGTATACGGATTGAATCACGTGTTGTCCCTGCCATTGGCGTTACAATATTGCGATCTTTACCGATCAAAGCATTTGTCAAGGAGGATTTACCCACATTCGGGCGGCCTACGATGGTATATTTAGGTAAGGATTCTTCTTCTTCCTCTTCCACTTCGAAATGAGAAACAACAGCATCCAACAATTCGCCTGTACCTGATCCTGTAGCCGATGAGATATTGAAGACCTCACCTAAACCAAAGGCATAAAACTCTGCCGATTCATGGTGCAATTTAGCGTGATCGACTTTATTGGCCACTACATACACAGGTTTGGAGCTTCTTCTCAGAATATCAGCGATTTCGTCATCCAAGTCGGTAATGCCAGTTGTGACATCCACCATGAATATAACGACCGAAGCTTCTTCAATAGCGATATAGACCTGATCACGAATCGCCTCTTCAAAGACATCATCCGAACCATGTACAAAACCACCTGTATCAATTACTGTAAATTTCTTTCCGATCCACTCGGCTGTTTCATAATGACGGTCGCGCGTCACCCCGCTAAAGTCATCAACAATCGCTTTTCTACTTTCTGTAAGACGATTGAATAAGGTAGATTTACCAACATTTGGACGACCAACAATTGCAACAATATTTGCCATATTTATTTTATTTGATCCAGCCACTATCACAGCAGATGGCACTTTTATGCTAAAAATATACTTAAGGGAACAAAGATACGGATTCGAAAGGGATTATCGCGACACAAAAACAAAAATGGCTTTACCGTGGAGTAAAGCCATTTATTGGGTTTAAATTATAAATATTCGCCTAATTAGACGTTGGATTCTGAGTCAATTTCCCTGGATATGAATTGATCGCATCCTGAGGAATAAAATACGTCACTCTAAAATCTGTAGGTACAATATCTTCAAATTGTTTTTGTGGCCCCGGATAGGTACGGTTTAATGGATCTCCGTTACGGAACACATCATAACTGCGTTCTGCCTGATAGGCCAATTCCAACTGACGCTCTTTGTCGATCAGTTTGCTTGCATTGGCCGCATCAATTGAAGTATATCCGCCATTGACAATAGAACGATTTCTGATGGTATTCAAATCATTTAGAGCAGCACCATAATTACCCAATTTCGCATAAGCTTCGGCACGATTCAAATAAATTTCACCCAAACGGCTAATTACTGGTGAATGTAATTGTGACTCTTCTCCTTCACGTGAGCATTTCACAATATAGAATTGCGGATAAGCACGGTTTAAGGAAATATAATAATCTATCATACCTGAGTAGGTATTGCCATCTTCATAAGTAATTGAATAGGTCTGTTGATTAGCATTAATTGCCGTCAATGTATATTCTTTAACAACCTCATTATCACCCACCTTTTTAACTTCTCGCGCAATAACAGTATTTCCGTTAATTATAGCTGGAATTTGCAGATAGCTCATTGTTTTGGGATCACCGGCTTTTGCAGGTACATCTTGTTTGATAAATCGAAACACAGTTGAGTATTTGCCTGCCTTATCTTTGGAATAAGTAGGTTCAATAAAAGCCGCACGTGCGTCGACAATCGTATAATGATCAGGTCTCCAGTCATTACGGCCAGTCTCATTTAATAGATCAATATACTTGGCGCTTGAATACATCTCGCCCCAACCCATACCACCGATATTGGAATACATACCACCAATACCATAATAGTGATCGTCGCCCGAAAATTCAGAAGCAACACGTTTCACTGCAAAAATGGTCTCTTTGTTATCTTCTGGTCTAAATGTATTGTATTTCATGAATTGCTCACGGGCCAACAGCACATATTTACCTGAATTAATCACCTTATCCGCATATTCTACAGAAAGACGCGCATATTCCGCATTTGGATTTTTATACGTACCACTCATATAGAGGTAAATACGGGAAAGCATTGCTTGTGCCGCTCCCTTGGAAGCATATACCGCCCCTTTATCGAGCGTCAATAACGCTTCTGCTTTTTTCAGATCGCTGATTGCCTGCGCATAAGTATCTTTTACAGACGCACGGTCCGGTAAGTTCAAATCATTGAATACATCTTCAGGTGTACCATTGACAATTGGAACGCCCAAGTTTGTTTCAGGACTTTGATAATAAGGCTTCCCGAATGCGCGACAAAGGTAAAAATACATCATTCCACGGATGTAATAACATTCACCCAACTTATTATCCATCTCTTCACTTTGACCTTCGGCAAACATCTTAATGACGTTCGAAGATTGTGCAATAGCTTTATAACCGCTATCCCAAAAGTTCTGCAAACGGTAATTATTAGGCGTTCTCGCATAGGAGATAAATTCGTAAAACGCGTCTGTCGATGACCCGCGGATCATCATATTATCACCAGCATATTCACCAAGGCGGTGCATTGGGTCGGACCAAGCTTTTAACTGCGCATAAGTACCTGTTACCATGGCATCAGGATTACTTGCAATATTCTCTTCGTCCATCGAAGTATAAGGAAGACGATCTATATCGCAGGAGGATACTGCCGATGCGATCAAAAGTCCGATTAATATCTTTTTCATTATTGATTTTCTAAACGTTAAAATTAAAATGTCACACTTGCGCCGAACATGTATTTACGAACCATTGGATATACAGAAACGCCTGTAGATCTGATCATTTGACCACCCCCGCCTTTGCCATCTGGTTCAGTCAATGGAAGCTCTGGATCAACACCCGAGTAGTTTGTAATAGTAAACAAATTCTCTCCAGCTAAGAATACACGTAAATTTTTGATGTTATACTTTTTCAGATCGAAGTTGTAACCCAACGTCAAGGATCTCATTTTTAAGAAATTGTTACTTTCCAAAAAGCGTGTTGACGGTGAATTACCTTTATCTTGGTTATCGTACCTTGCTATCGGATGAGTAGCAACATCACCTGGTTTTTCCCAACGGCTCCAACCATCCTGTAACTTCATCTGGTTGCGATCAGTATAAGTTCCATCCGAGTCAAATTCTTGGCGCGAATAATTATATAACTTACCGCCCAAAGAGAACCCGAACACAGCATTTAGATCAAACTGCTTATAACTTAAGGCTGTACTGAAACCTCCAAAGAGATCTGCATTTCCTTTTCCTGCATTACGGAAAGTTGCATTGGAATAGTTTGATGTTGTAGTCCTCGTTTCATTGCCATTGGCATCTGTCTCGTATCGATACCACATTGGCAAACCATTATCTACGTTAACACCTGCCCATTCTTTTAAGTAATAGGTATCTACCGGAAAACCAGGCTGAAGTAAACGTTGCGCTGATCCAGCGATACCCGATCCGTCACCTGCGATAATTGGTTTTGAAACAAGATTACCATTGGCATCTTTTGTCGCAAATAGCTCGGTCAATTTATTCACATTGTGACTCAAATTAACATCCAAGCTCCAATGCACATTGTCATTTCGAACGATGTCGCCACCGATGGTCAATTCAATCCCGCGGTTTTGCATCTTACCAATATTTTTCCAGATAGAAGTAACGCCGGTCAGACCACTGATTGGCACTTGATAAAGCACATTATCAGTCTTCTTATCGTAATAATCAACATTAAATCTTAGCCTATTCTTAAATAAGGCTGCATCAACCCCAAAACCAGTTGTGTAGGTTTTTTCCCAAGTCAGATCTTTATTACCGATTTGGCTGATTAATGCCCCTGGTATTCCATTATAGCTTGATGATGCCGATACCGAATAAAGGCTATATTGTGGATATAATGAGCTCGGTCTATTACCTACCGATCCGTAAGCCGCTCGTAGTTTTAAGTTATCTACCCAATCAGCCTTGAACCACTCTTCTTTATTGATATTCCAACCACCGCTGACTGAAAAGAAATTTCCGTATTTGGCATTGGTACCAAAATTGGACGCCCCATCACGACGGAAAGATACCTGTGCCAGATATTTATTATCGTATGCATAGTTTGCATTCGACAAGAATGACTGTACTGCCCATTCAGAAATTCCACCTTTCGTACGTTCTGGCTTTGCAACAACATCCAATACCTCGAAACCATTTACAATACCTGTTCCATAAGCATCTAATGTTTTTGTCCAATAGTCGTTAAATTCGTATGCAGCCAATCCATTCAGGCTATGTTTATCCCAAGTCTTGTTGAAACGTAAAATCTGGTTGGTATACCGACGGGCAAATTCCATGCGATAATCTGTCACACGACCAATTACACTTTCGCCGCTGTTTGATCGTGGATCTTGATATCCGCTATCGGAGTAACTATTGTAACGATAATTGTTGACTGAGGAGAAGGTCAACCAATCTGTTAATTTGATATCGAAATCTAAGTTACCCATAAATTCATAATTGGTATTGGCACTATGATTCCATTGCAAGTCATACAAATAATTTGTACTGGCATTATTAACCCAGCCACTATAACGGTGTGGTACTAGATTTCCATTTGCATCGTAAGGACTATCCCAAGGAAGGTTGCCGTACATGGCATTGACATCATATTGACGATCATCTACAGCACGTCTTGATCCCGCAATAGATGGCTTAATGGTCAACCAATCGAAAGGCTTATAGTTGGTACGTAATCTAAAGTTATAACGATCGTAATCATATCCTTTTACTGCACCGGCTTCGTTGTAGTAACCTAAAGACAAATAAGACTGTAATTTATCATTTCCACCCTGAATAGACAAATTGTGGTTTTGGACAAATCCGTTTTTTGTCGCCAGTTTCCACCAGTCAAAATTACTGTTGCGCAAATCCGAATTCCAACGCGGGAATTTGATATCGGCGGGATTCGAAAATGAAGCAAAGTAGTCATAAAGTTCAGCTCCATCCATCATTTCCATGTGTCCATTGGAAAGTTGGTTGATACCCATTTTTGTAGAAAAGCTAATGCTTGTTTTGGATGCTGTAGGGTTTTTAGTTGTCACAACGACAACACCATTTGCACCTTGAGAACCATAAATAGATGTTGAGGCAGCATCTTTTAGGATAGTTAAGGATTCAATATCGTCCGGATTGATATCACCTGGACTTGAGCCAACGATAACACCATCAATAACCCACAACGGGTTCGTTGTACCACTTAATGTTGCCTGGCCGCGAATAACAACACCACCATTTGACCCCGGTTTACCAGCTCCTGGTGCAACATACACACCGGCTGCTTTACCATTCAACATGTTTTCAACCGATGGCGTAGTGACATCACGTAATTTGTTTCCTTTAACAGCCTGAAGGGCGCCGGTCAAACTTTCTTTTTTCTGTTGTGTGCCATACCCAACAACAACAACTTCCTGGAGTGCCTCGCTATTGGACTCTAGATTGATGGTAACAACCGGTCCTGCCACAGTCACTTCTTGTGCTTTATAACCAACACTTGTAACGACTAGTACATCACCATTTTTAGCATCTATTGTAAATCGTCCATCTACTCCTGCAGATGTCGATTTAGTGCTCCCCTTAACACTAATGGTTGCTCCAGCCAATGGGCCGTCTGTAGACTGCACTTTTCCATTCACTTTTTGTTGATAAACCGCGTCATTCAACAAAATATTGTTGTCTGGAAACGTAAGACCATTAGCATTAGCCGAGTTGTGTGTACTTGTAATGAGTAAAGCTAATGATAACAGACTCAACTTGTGATTGTCGAGAATCTTTGAAATCATAATATTTAATAGTTAGTTTAAAAATTGATTAGCTTGCTAATCAAAATTTAGGTACATGAATGCTAAAACTAAAGGATGATGACAGTATATCAAAATTTTGGAACAACGAAATCGATTGCGCCAATTAAACAAACGATTGCATAAACATGCATTTTACAGCGCAATCCAACATCAAAAAATTAGAATTATTAAATAACAGCAAAAGACAGTTTTTAGCAAGCACACGACAATCGAGAAAAAGAAATTTAGAAGAGTAGAAAAAAGATATTCCTGAGAAACAGGCGGTATTGTAGCATAAATAAGGACACAAAAAAAGCCAAGATATTCACCTCGGCTTTTTTCTTTTAGTAGCGGGGACC
>NZ_DIIM01000021.1:688983-690749 GCF_002420705.1 Sphingobacterium sp. UBA5670 | reverse complement strand
TCCCTTCAAAAATAAAGAGGATACCGGTGGCTAATTCCACGGCTGGCAGGATATACGACAGTACAATGCCATATTGATCGGCAAAAGGCTGCCTGATCATGGAAGCTCTGAATTCGGCGTAAGTGAACACCTTTTTCGATCCGACATAGATCCATAGGCAGAGCAAAGCAAAAGTTATTACCTGTAAGACAAATTCCTGGGGATACTTCCGGATGTACGAAACCACCCCAGTGAATTTGCACCCTAACCAGCTACGTGACCTCACGTTTTGAACTGTATCCGCTGCTACAGCCCCATCATACTGTCTATATTTTCCGTTTTCTTTCATCGCCGTTTTTGTTAATCGATTACTAAGTTTTACAACACTAAATTACAGCGATTAAATGCCGAGCGTTAAGCAGAAAACAAGCTTCCGATTGGCAGAAAACAGGATTGGTTAGGAGGGAGGGGCATCGGAATAGTTTTCAGAAGAGGGGTCATTGTCCGAATGTTGCTGCTGTTGCTTAAACGATAGCGGAGTAAGTCCTGTCTGGTTTTTGATAAATTTGTTGAGTTCAACAATACTGCTAAATCCACACTCTTCGGCCGTAGTAGCCAATTTTTCATTGCCCACGATAATGGAAGCAATATATTCCAGTAACATTTGGTTGCGGTAGTCGTGAAATGTGCAGCCATAAGTTTTTTTGTGTTCTTCGTTGATATAATCTCTAGACTTCGACAATACTTGGGCTATATCCGATAAGCGGACTTGAGCCCCTTGGTGCAGAACCATCATTTGCAATAAATTACGTGCCTGGTCGATCAATTTTTCCTTGCCATCCTCGCTTATCTTAAACCGGCTAAGCTGGATCAGAAAGATCAGCTGCTTTAAGATAATATGCTCATTATCTAGGATATTGGGGTTGATCTTTCTAAAAAGCAACTGCAACTGCCGTTTGGTGACAGCGCCAACACGAAAGGTAATACTCTTGTCCGACTGCGATGACTGGTTCTTCTTAGCCTGTACCAGGTGCTGCAAAAAACTAAAATGTCGGTTTGCAGGGGAGCGAAATAGCCCAGCATCCAAAATAAAACCCACCAATATGTGATGACCTTTTGGAATGGTCAGGTTGTAGGAACCTTTGGCAAGATAAAGATAAGCGCCACGTCCTTCGACAAAGTCAATCGCAAAATCTTGTCTGCTATGGCGTTGCCTTAAGGGAGAGTTGCTGAGCAAAGGATAGGTAAGATGTAGGTCGCCCAGTACGGTGTATATTGGGATGGTTTCTTCATGTTCCATCCAAAATTCATAATAATAGAGATAGCCATAGCGGCCGTCAAATACCTGCTCGATGATGCGGTTGCCAGATGATTTCCATTGCCGTACATGAGCATTCCGGATGGGGTAGCTGATGCTGTCGGACGGAAGGTCGACAGACTGATATTCCTCAGGTAAGGTAAAGTCGTAGCTTCTTTTCATAAAGATCAACTTTATATAATAATGGCTAGTTTAACTGCTTGATTTTCTGATTTTAATCTGTCAAAAAATGAATTCTACTAAAAGATAATCAGGTTACAAAAAAAAAGTGTGCATAGGTCTGGGAAGATGGTAAGCCGGTCAGGAGGCATGGTGAATTTAAACGCATTGAAAAAATGTCGCTTCACCCTGATCTACAACCTATGTACCCAAAAATGAAGTGGATGTCTTGCATTTCTGCCAAATTCGCCATCGTGATCACCATGCTTTCCTGGCCCGAAAGCAAAGCGACCAAACTGGGCAAGTTTGG
>NZ_DIIM01000021.1:677497-688840 GCF_002420705.1 Sphingobacterium sp. UBA5670 | reverse complement strand
AACTGGGCAAGTTTGGTGCTGGACGGACGCAAAAAAGATGAAATCAACATGGAACAGCTTTTTATAGAAATGCAGCTTTTGGCTAAACAGGCACTTTGTACTTTTTCCAATAGGGAAACACTAAAGCTTCTGGGCAAAGATGAAGAGGAAAAATGTGATATCTACTACTTCTAAGTATACGTAGTAACCTGATGGGTGATCCGGACACCCTTTTTTGATAACCAATTAGTCGAACAAGTATGAAGAATATATCTCAAAATATGGGGCATGACCCATATTTAATCACGAACACATTATCGCTGAGCAGCCACAGCTGGCATAGATCGCTCAAAGCTATAGCCCTCTTGTACCATTGGCAATTGATTCCAGATGCCGGGGACCTTATCCGTTTTTTGCGAATACATCAGGAATGGTCCAATCAGCAGCATTATCAGGCAGATGACAATTTATTATCGCAGCTGATCAAAGTCTGGCCTAGTAATGAACTGGAGCCACGCATCTGGGCCTGCTTACATATTGGTCCATATGGCCTGATCGCAAGGGTGCTGATGGTGTTGGGGCGTAAACTGGCCATACTGTTGCGTTCGGATGTTTTTGAAGAACAGGGAGAGATTTACAGGAAGCAGTTCCAGTTTTCCTTTGGCCGGGAAGCGACCGAAGACGAATTAATCTTCATTCGTGCTGATCAGGGCAATCCGCTCTTAAAGCTCAGGGAAGTGATTCGAAAGAACTACGACCTGATCTTCTTTATCGATGGGCAGCTCGGCGCTGGTCCCGCCTCGAAGGGATGGGTACCAGTCAGACTGCATAGATCGGAGCTGCTTTTACGTGAGGGGATCGCTGCGTTGAGCTTTTGGACTAAAGTTCCAATCAGAACTGCGATCATGACAATAGTAGACGGGCAAATAACCCTTCGTCTTGGAGAGGACGTACGATATGTGAACAGTAAATCCGACTACCAACCTGCACTCCAATATATCCTTGATCTTGTCGGAAAGCTCGCTGTGGAGGAATTGATCCAATGGGAATGCCTGCCGACAGTTTTTGAGCATGAACTGCTGGGACAACTGGAGCGAATGCCTTTGCAGAGTTTTTGGCTACCGTTTGATATACAGGGGGAAGGAAGACTCTTTGATCTGGCTACAGGCCGTTCGGTTGTCATCGGATCTATAGAATTTCAAACAACCAGTCAGAAATTCAAAGAAATGTGGTTGAATGTTTAAACGTGTTTTTTGGGAGCTAAGGTTGTATAAATCTTCTTTAATTGATAAATTGTCTCTTAAAATAATTTATTTGTTAAAATATAGCTTTGTTTTTTCTTATTACCTAAACCAATTATGATCAAGGATAAGATTCTTAAACCATTATCAACGCGCTTTCACCTTATTTTCTGGGGAGGCTATTTTGCCTGGATTAGCCTGGTAAATATCTATAAATACGGCTGGTGGCATGTATTTGTTATCATAGTAATGGCCCCTTTAATGTTGGGCATTAGCTATACCAATCGGGCTTGGTTGCGACGTGTACTATTTAGGCGTTTTACCGTGCAGCGGATAGGGATCGTAATTGGGTATTTTCTGCTGACAGCTTTGGTAGTTTTTCTGCTGCTTTATAAATTTCCGACAGAGCTCAGCCAGAAAGTACTCAAGAACCCCAAATTGTTCAGGGCGATAGACTTTGGAATCGATGTATTTACTTTTTATATGACTTTTGTTCTCAAAGGCATTTTAATTCTTGCTATAGAGATCATTTACAATCTCAGTGTGGGACTTTTCAGACATTTGGGATTGAAAAGAACGCAGTCCCTAGAAAGTCTGAAAGCTAAGCTTTTTCGTAATTGGGCTGTTCATTTTATGGGCAATCTAACGCAGAGCTTTACACGTTTGGCGCGAAAAAAACCTAGTACATTGGCCCGAATAAATCTTTTCTTTGGTCTGGAAGCCTATGCCATGCGAAAGATGAACTTTGGACAAAGTATATCGGGAAACTTGGAAGATGAGCTCTTTTATCTGCGGCAGCTGATGCGGCTGTATGATCAGAATCAAATTCGGTTGCAGTCGGAAATTCATGACTGGAACAATCCGATTATACCCATGATGCTATTGAGCCTGTATAAAAACATGGTTAAACACGGCGATTATAGCGACTCTTCTTTTGAAAGTATTATTTACGTGTTTAGTGATACGTCGAAGGTATCGATAAGCTGCAAGAATAGGGTGTCCTCCCAGTCCGCATGGATCTTTGAAGAAGGGGGAACTGGTTTAGAACAAATGACAAAATTGCTCCGTCTGGAATACGGTGAAGCATTTTCTTTGATAAAACAAATGGCTGACGGCATATTTTACTTGAACTTGGATATAAATTTTTAACATGGATACTATAAAAAAAATATTAAAGCAGGAAGGACGCCTTCATAAAATTCGTGTAGGGATTGTGGATGATGATCCTCATGTTGTGGATGATCTTAAAAGATATGTAGATTTAACAGATGGTGTTGAATGTGTGTATGCGACCAGTAATCCCAAGGAAGCCCTGGTGGCGTTGCGCCGTCTAAAACTGGATATTCTTTTTCTGGACATTGAGATGCCAATCGTTGGCGGATTGGATATTTTGGGGCAGCTGGAAAGCCTCAAACGAGGCAACGCTGGTATTGCAAATCTTCAGGTTATCGTATGCAGTACCAATAGGGAGGTAGGCGACAAAATGTTCCATTACGAGGTGACCGATTATTTTCTTAAGCCTTTCGAGCAGGAACGTTATTATAAGGCCATCGATAGAGCAAAAAAGAATATCCAACAATATGGTTTGAATAACCTGAACGAAGAAAATAAGTGTTTCTTCTATGGCGAGCGCGGTTCGGTAAAGAAAAGGCTCAACTACGATGAGATCCGCTATATTGAAGCCAAAAATAATCAAACCAGGATGTGGATGGATGATAAAACTTTTATAGAAGTCAACGAGTCTTTCGGTAATATGCTCGCCCTGTTACCCAAAGCAAGCTTTGCACAGGTACATCGCAGTATAGCGGTTTCCCTCAGGCATGTTGTAGGTGTGACTGCTCATCATGTATTACTTCCTGAGATAGAGATAAACCGTGGTGAAAAGGGAAAATACAAATATTTTGATGAGTGGATTGAACAGAATTCCATTAGTGGGAAGTTTCAAATACATGGTATCGCAAGAGATCAAAAAGTGAGCAAGAATAAAAACAAAAAGAATACGATGTAACAATTAAAACTGATTTTATGAAGATAATTTTGAATAGAACACGAAAAAATACCCATAAAGCAAATGATGGCGCAATATTGTTTGCTTTACATATGCTCTATAGCAAATTGCAAAAAATGCACAACAAGAATGAGGTTTCTGAAGAGCGTGATGCGGTCTGGTGGGATGCCTCCCATGTACAGGAATTCGTCGGCATTAGTGAAAGGACCTTGTACCGTTACCAGCATAAGGGGATGCTTGGAACGGTACGCAAGGAAAATGGCAAACGACTTTTTTTACAGACGAATGTAGAACGTTTTAAACGTGCGTACTGGAATCTGTAAATGTAGAATGCATAGAGATTATTTTTGGGGTCTTTCGTTTTCGGAGGACCTTTTTTATTTTAACCTTCGGAACAATACCTGACCAACTCCCGCCCATCTTCACCCTTTCACGTACCTGTGTTCGACCCTTCCTTCGGTTTCCTTCGGGTGGCCATCGGGATTTGTTCGGGCTTGACCCGAAGCGGACTGCAGGAAAACTTTAGGAAAGCTCGAGAAACGCTGGGTCTTGGTTGGGTGTTGGTCAGGTGAACTGGTGATAACCTGCCTTCTTCAGATTGGATCGGATCTCTAAAATGGTAATTGATTTTCCTCCAAGATCTGCCAGCTTCCTGCCTATCTTTCGAAGACCTCCTGCCAGTAATCTGCCAGTCTTTGTTTTGCTGTATAGTTTTGTTTTTTAAGTTGTTACGTTTGTGATGTCAGGCTTAAATACCGGTATGTCTTAGCCACTGACAAGGGTTTAATTTTTAAAAACATAAAAAAATGGGAACAATAGTAAATGGAATAAACGGAGGTATAAGCGGTAAGACCGGCTCCGTGATAGGCTCCAGCTGGAAGAGTATCAACTACCTCAAAGGGCTTTATAAAAAAAGCAGCAAACCGGCTAGCCAGGAGCAGCTGATCACGCAGGCAAAGTTTAAATTGCTGATGCGATTTTTAATGCCGATCAACTCTTACCTGCAGGTAGGATTCGGACAGAAAAAAGCCGATAGACAGACTCCCCTTAATGCTGCTTTTCAATATAATCAGCCTCTGGCTATCCAGGGGACTTATCCAGACTTTATACTGGACTTTAGTAAAATCCGAATTGCCGACGGGTCCTTTTATCTGGGGCCACCGCAAGGGGCTTCTTTTGCTGATGAAGAGATGACGGTCACCTGGGATTCGAACAACAATGACATCTATCGGACAGCAGATGATGACGGTGTGTACATCGTCGGATACCATCCCGAGCAGGACGAGTTTTTAGCGCCTTCCATCGTGCCGACCCGCCGTATGGGTACCACGACTTTTGTGGTGCCTGCACATCTGCTTGGCGGTGCGGTGCACCTCTGGATTTTCATGGCCGACCGCAAGAAAAAGCGCGTATCTAAAAGTGGTTATTTGGGGCTGATACAGCTCATTTAGTTATTCATTAGGGATGTCGTCCGCTATGGACGATGTCCCCTTTATTTTTTTGATCTATTATGAAGAAAAAATCAAATAGGAAACGGTCAGATGCTCAGCTAGCTCAGCAGAAGCGTTTTGCCTTGGCAATGAGGTTTCTCTTACCGCTTAAATCGGTTCTGGCTGATGGATATAAATTTGTAGCCAAACGTAAAAAAAAGCTTATATATCCCTTTAACCTCGCCCTGTCGCATGTGCTTAGTATGGGCATTGCTGAAGGGGAAGAGGGGCCTTATGTGGATCCCGAAAAAGTAAGGCTCAGCGATGGTACATTGCCTGGGGTGCTGGTCTCAGATATAGTCGAGGAAACTAGTCGGATACTGGTCAGTTACGATAGTTTTTCCTCCTTTTGTGCCTGGGATGATCATGTCAAGCTGATCGCTTATCAGATGAAAGAGGGTGTGGCGATAAGAAGTCAGAATCTAGCCTTACGTAGTGAAAAGCAAGCTTTCCTAGATGTACCTAATTCGTTGATCGGGAAAGAACTTTTGCTGTATATCCTATGCAGTGATAGAGATGGTTTAAAGTATGCCCGAAGCCAGTACTTGGGTACTTATCAGATTAATTAATTTTTAAAAAGTAATATGGAATTTATACAAAAACAATTGGTCTCCGATATCGAGGATATCTATTGGCCTTTAACAGGTAGACAGGTGCTCAGCATAGTACTGGCCTGTCTACTTATATTTTTTATTTCATCGGGCCTCTTGCTGCAGGCCCTCGATCCAACATCGGGGGTATTGGACATCGGTATGCTCTCGGTGCTGCTCTTTGCCATACTCGCTGGGCTAGCGGCTATTTATTGCTGCTTTTGGCTTCAGGAAATGCTTTGGCAGCCTTTTAAGTTTTTCCGTCAGGAATTTAGTTATCACTTTAATCAATTGACATCATGGCAAAAATGCATTATCTATTTTTCGGTATTCTTTCTGTCGCTGTTTTCTTTCTTGGCAATACTGGCGATGCTGCTGTAATCGACCAGAAACTCTTAGACAGTTATGCTGAATCCCGACGTACAGATCCTGTCGCCGGACATGAGGATGCAGCATCTTTGAAATGTTACAGTGGATCGGATATGCGAGAACGTATTGTAGCTCTCGCTGTACAGGAGATTGGTGTGCGGGAGGCGACAGGCAGTAACGATGGCAGGCGGATAGAGGAGTACTTAGCTTATACCGGACTCGGAAAAGGATATGCCTGGTGTGCGGCTTTTGCATCCTGGTGTTATGGTCGTGCTGGCCGTTTGGCACCACGAAATGCATGGAGCCCGGCACTTTTTCCAAAAGCTCGCCGCTACACAAAAGACCAGGTGAAGCGGTCCGCGGTACGTCCGGCAGATCTCTTTGCAATCTATAGCCAAAACCTGAAGCGTATCAACCATGTGGGGATTGTGCACAAAAAGGAGGGAAACTGGATCATCACGGTAGAGGGTAACAGTGCCAATTGCGTGCTTACAAAGCGACGCCCCTCGGCTACCATTTATGCGTTTTCAAATTGGTTAGATTGATCGAAGGCTATGGTAAACCGTTTAACATGTTGCTTTTTCTCGGTCCTGGGCTTCTTGTTTTTTCACTCCTGCAAAATTTTTAAGCAGCAAGATCGCCAGGAACAGCAATCGACCTTTAAAGATCTGCAGCGAATGGAGTATCGCCAGCAATGGTATAATATACAAGAGGATAGCCTATCGCGCTATTGGTACTTTTCATCGGAAGGCAGATTTCGATTTCACCCGGACAGCGGAATTATTGCTGAACGCGGTAAGCTTTTTATACAGGAATCAAAATTAAATAAAAGCTTTGGAAATGCTTTTTCCAGGGAGCTGAATGAGATTTCCTCGGAAAAAATACAAAAGTCAACATCGGATAATCGCCGCACCTTATTCAGCCCTGGCTCTTGGTTGATTGGGTTAATTGTACTGGTGCTTTTAGCGGGCTGGAAATTTAGAAAGTTTTTTAAAATCTTCCGACGGTAAAATGGATGAAAGAATGTTTGGTGGGATGATTGTGTTTCTAAAGGCTAGGTCAACGCAGACCTGGCCTTCTTTGTTTCTCGCTGATCAGAAGTGATTTAGCGGGATCGAAACTTGGCTGTATCGTTACATGGAGCTATAGATAATTTATAGCTATAAGGTGAATTATTTTGTGATACATTATTTTTTTGCTTGGATTTTTAGAACTGAGAAGCACGCGCTGGATTCACCGCCAGGTGCGCGAGCGCGCTGATCCCCAGATTAATTAACCCCGAGGTTAGCTTTGAATAATTAATTATTTATAATTAGTCTAATTAATTTCAAATAAACATGAAATAGTACTATATTCGGCTCCATAAATTTTTTATGGGAATGAAATCTATACATATTGCTGTAGCGATGCTATCGCTTACCGGTGTCGCCAATGCACAGACAGCCAGTATCTTCGGAAAGATTACGACCCTGGATGGTAATCCGGCGGAATCGGTCAACCTAACCATTAAGGGAACGAATAAACGGACGCAGACTGATAAAAATGGGCAGTACAAATTTGAACGCCTCAAACCGGGGAACTACCAACTCATCACGAGCTTTACAGGTTTAAATTCAATCGAAAAAACAGTAGCCGTGGAGGGCAACAAACCTACGGTACTTGACTTTGTCCTGGATGAAAACTATGCACAGTTGCATGAAGTGCTGGTATCTGGTTTCAGATCCAACCGGACGTTAAGCTCTATCGCTAAAATGCCGCTGAGCAATCTGGAGAACCCGCAGGTGTATACGACGGTATCCCATGAAATAATGAAGCAGCAGGCAATTACTAATTTTGACGATGCCTTGCTGCGCAATGTCTCTGGCATCAGCCGCACCTGGGAATCGACAGGACGCGCCGGCGATGGGGGTGCTTATTTCTCCCTACGTGGTTTTGAGGCGCAGAGCAACCTGGTCAATGGACTTCCGGGGCTGGCGAGTGGTATCCTGGACCCAGCCGGTGTAGAGGAAATACAGGTGCTCAAAGGTCCCTCGGGGACACTTTTTGGCGCTAGCTTTTACGGCTATGGCGGTGTGATCAATACCATCACCAAAAAACCTTACTTTGATTTTGGCGGTGAAGTGGGATACAGCTATGGGAGCAATGATCTGCACCGCGCAACGGTGGACCTCAATTCGCCTTTAAATAAAAGCAAAACTATCGCCCTCCGGATAAATTCGGCCTTCCACCGCGAACATAGTTTTCAGGATGCGGGTTTCAAAAACTCCTTCTATTTTGCACCTTCACTAACTTATAAGGTTAATGACAGGCTGACGGTCAATCTGATGGCCGAGCTTCTCGATATGAAGAGGGCTGTAGCGCCGGTTTTCTTCCATTCGGACCGTGTCGCTCCTTTAACCTTTAAAAATATTGCGGAACTTAACCTCAACCCCAAGCTTTCCTTTACCAGCAACGATTTATCCATTAAAAACCCGCGGTCCAATGTGCAGGGCGAGGTGCTCTATAAGATCAATGAGCAATGGAATTCACAGACTGTGGTCTCCATGGGCAATGTCAAGTCGGATGGGATTTACAGCTATATCTGGGGAAATCAGCCTGGCGACAGTTTTTTTGACCAGTACTTCCACAATGAAAATCAGAAGACCAGAACATTTGATATACAACAGAATTTTAACGGCGACTTTAAACTAGCGGGTTTGCGAAATAGGCTGCTGGTGGGAGTAGACTATTTTGCCCGCGATGTCAAGGATCATGGTTCGGGCTGGGGCCTGGGACGGCGGGTAAATCCGCAGGGACTGATCAAAGGTCCGTTGGATGGAGACGGCAAGGAGCTGCCGGTGGTTCCGCTGACCAGGCAGGCGATTGATCAGCTGCTAGCAGGTACCGATGCGGGCGATCCCTCCCACATCAAAAACAGCTCATTCAGTGTCTATGCCTCGGATTTATTGGATCTGACCGACCGGCTTTCGTTGATGGCGAGTTTGCGGGCCGATTACTTTGATTCAAAAGGGGAGGTTTCCGATGCAGACGATAATTATAGCCAGTGGGCGCTGTCGCCAAAACTGGGTCTGGTCTATCAGGTGGTCAAAGACCGAGTTTCGCTCTTTGCCAATTATATGAATGCATTCTACAATGTTGCGCCTAATATCGTCTACGATGCCAATAATGTCAAGACTGGCGTGCAGTCCTTTAAGCTGGAACGTGCCAATCAGTGGGAGCTGGGTACAAAGGCGAGCTTGATCAAAGATAGATTGTGGACAACGCTCGCGCTGTACGATATTCGGGTTGCCAATCGGGTGTACAGCACGCCGACGGGCTCAGTACAGGGTGGAAAGGTAGAGAGCAAAGGTGTTGATTTTGACATCGAAGCGATACCATACGCTGGTTTTTCGGTTAAAGCCGGATTCAGCTATAATCATATTGCCATCATCGCCGGCAACGGAAATGATTTCTACAACGAAAAGGGCCGTGCTCCGGGTGGTCAGGGACCGAGTACATTGGGCAATGTATGGGGATCTTACCAAATTCAGAACGGTAAACTCAAAAATCTGGGCTTCGGTCTCGGCGGTAACTATGGCGGCAAGTATAAGGTCATCGACAATAGCGTGACGGGCGTATTTGAGCTTCCGAGTTATACGCTTGTGAATGGAGCGGTCTACTATTCGTTCAACAGATTCCGGGTCAATTTTAACCTCAATAATATCAACAATAAACAATATTATATCGGTTACTGGTCTGTCAACCCGCAGCAGCGCAGAAACTTCGTAGCCACAGTTTCCTACAGATTGTAATCGCCAATAATTATTGGAGTTCTTTACTGAACTTTCAGCATAGGTCTCTGAATTAGATTCAGGGACCTATTTGTTTTGTGGGTAAATTAGATCCCACACATAATTTTAATATTTTCATGGGCTTCGCGCTGCTGGCTGAGCTGAATCTGGATCAGATTTTTGACACCAATGGATAGCTTATCGCCCTCATCAAGTGCTTTATTGTACACCTCCTGAAAGGCAGCCTCGCCCCGCTCACAATTCTCCAGCAGATCTTGCATATTGCCGCCTGAAATTTTTGATTTGATCACCATCCACAGCCGGAAGAGCTCACCGCTTAATTTCGTCCGGTCAGAAGCATATTGACCGGCAAGTTCCACCTGGGGCCTGAGCTCTTCGATAAACCGTTCAGACTGCTCAATTAATTGCCTAAATACCGCTTCACGGGCACCTTCGCCCTGCTCGTTGGCCAGATCAATCGCTAGCATATATCCCGCGATGCGGTCATTGTTGATTTTAATAAGGTCATTTAAAATATTGGGGTCGTTTTGAATACTTTTCATCCTGTTGTACGCTGTTTTTATAGTATTTTTTATTAGGAACAATAGAGTTTAATCATTAGTTTGTCTTTATTTCTTTTATGATAAGTGCTTTTGGCTTACTGCTTGATTTTAAGGTTGCTGAGCTTGATTTTTATGCTGTGTGCCTAGTTTTCGGCGGGTTGAATTCTTAAATCGTAGCGTAAATTTTCTTAAAAAACAAACGTTCTGCCCCTTCTAAGAGTTTCTTTCTTAAAAACCAGAAAGACAATGGATGTAAAAAAGAAAAATACAAACAAGCTACAGACTTATTGGACGATACTGAAAAATACAGTATCAGGATTTATGAATGAAGATTCCATGAAATACAGTGCCTCCTTATCTTACTATACTGTTTTTTCTATTGGGCCGATATTGGTGCTGATCATTTCGCTGGCCGGCATTTTTTACGGTGCTGAAGCCATTGAGGGAAAGGTTTTTGCCGAACTCAAAGGCCTTGTCGGAAGCAATGCGGCCAAGCAGATCGAAGAGGTTATTCAAAATCTCCAGTTGTCGGGCAAATCAAATATGGCGCTAGTGATCAGTGTGGTGACCCTGATAATCGGTGCAACGACGGTATTTGGCGATATGCAGAATTCAATCAATAAGATCTGGCATGTGCGTCCCAAACCCAAAAAAGGATGGCTCAAGATGATCCAGGACCGCCTGCTTTCCTCGTCGCTTGTCATCGGACTGGGATTTTTATTGGTGGTGACCTTAATTATCAACGGCGTGATTCTTGCACTTACCGGTCAGCTTCAGCGCTACTTTCCGGATATCACCGTTGTACTCATGAACCTGATCAATTTTGTTATTTCCTTTGTGGTTATTGTGATCCTCTTTGGCGTGATTTTTAAAACGCTGCCGGATGTCAATATTCAATGGAAGACTGTTCGCGCCGGGGCTTTATTTACAGCCATTCTTTTTGTAATCGGCCGCTACCTGATCGGGATCTATTTAGAGCGTTCTGCCACCCAGGATACCTACGGTGCGGCAGGCTCTTTTGTGCTTATTCTGCTCTGGGTGTATTATACCGCGGCAATCCTTTATTTCGGTGCGATTTTTACGCGGGAGTATGCGACAGAAATGGCCATACCGATCGAACCTTCGGAGTTTGCAGTCCACGTGGAGACGCAGGAAATAGAACGGAATGTCGATGAAGTTCCGCCGGCACCCCTTGATAAGGAGGAAACGACCATTGATAAAACAGAGTAAAACGCCGATGTTATTTTTTAACATTTGATAACATTTTTTTTTAAACGATTCCCGCTGCAGGCTGTTCTATTTATAAAAAAACGAAAGGAAAAATATTATGAGT
>NZ_DIIM01000021.1:676669-677297 GCF_002420705.1 Sphingobacterium sp. UBA5670 | reverse complement strand
GAAAAATATTATGAGTGAATTAACATGGAAAGGTCGTTGGAACGAAATTAAAGGTAAGGTAAAACAGCAATATGCAGACCTTACAGATGATGATTTACTTTATGCAGAGGGCAAAGAAGATGAGTTGGTAGGTAAACTTCAAAAGAAGACAGGTAAAACACAGGATGAGGTGAATAGCTGGTTGAACGGTTTGTAGAATAGTGTTTTCATGTTAAAGGCGGATAGCAGCAATGTTATCCGCCTTTTTTTATGCTTTTTTTCTGTAAATCAGATAGCTGGCTAACAGGCAAAGATTCACAAGAACAGCAAATGCGTTGGAATAGATAATGGGCGCCTCACTTTTCATTATCCCGTACCATACCCATAGGGAAAGCCCTAGGATTAACGTCAGCAGCATAACAGGAGAAAGATCATCTACATTCTTTTCCTTGAGCACTTTGATGAACTGCGGCAGCATAGAAATAGAGGTGAGGATACCCGCAACAATACCCAAAATGTTTTCATTGATCATAAGGACGTCGGTTTTATGTAATCATTACATTGATATGTCTAGATTAAAATGGATAACCGATCGCGAGATTAAACATCAAATTGTCTTTTCGCCATCTTGAACTTCCAAAGTCAATAT
>NZ_DIIM01000021.1:674819-676614 GCF_002420705.1 Sphingobacterium sp. UBA5670 | reverse complement strand
GTCAATATCCTTAAACACCCAGCGTTCGCCTTTTGGCAGATAGGGGATGCGGAATGGTATGGAAAAGTCTGTGCGCAGAATCAGAAAGGTAAAGTCAAACCGTAATCCCAGTCCCCCGCCCACGGCGAGTTCCTGAAGGAAATCCTTGCTGAATTTTCCGCCCGGCTTGGTCGCGTCGTCACGCTGCAGCCAGACATTTCCCGCATCGATAAAGGCGGCCCAATGGACCGGACCGGCAATCTTTGCCCGATATTCTGTATTCAGCTCCAGTTTGATATCGCCGGTCTGATCGGCATAAAAAAGTCCATTGCCCAACCTTTCGGGAGCTACGGTGCCCGGTCCGATCGCGCGTGCGCCAAAGGCACGGATGCTATTCGGTCCACCTACATAGTATTGTTTCAGATAGGGAAGGGAACGCGAATTTCCGTACGAGTAACTCATCCCGATGCTCACCCGCGATGCGATCTGCGAGTTTTCGCTGAGCTTGAAGTAATGCCTGCCATCGACGCTGGCTTTGATATACTGGGAGAAGTAGGCGTCAAAAAGTTTAAAAGTCTTGCCCTTGTTAAAGTCTGCGCCTTTGATAAGCCCCAGAATATTTCCCGACAGATCCAGATTTCCCTTAAAATAAAACGTATTTTGCAGGTGCTTTTTCATGGTGTTCTGGAAGGTGAAATTATAATTTGGACCGATCGTAAATTGGGGGTCAAGCACATGTCGTAGCGCCGGAATGGTATCCATCTGTTGTTTGTAGCTTTCTGAAATTCCCTTAGGCTGTACATAGGTGATTTCCATAAGCGCCAGATCATGCTGTTTCTCTTCGCTCTCCTGCCAGGTGTAGCCATAGCTCAGTGCGATGGAATTGAGCGTGTAGGCTTTGCGGCGGTTCAAAAATTCGTACCGTGCCTTGATATAGGTGTTCGGAATATACTGACGGGAAGGATTGATGGTGCCAAATGGGGTCAATATCCTCGGAAAGGTTAAGGTCGCTTCGGTACCGTAGCGGAAATAACTGGAGTTCAGATCCGCATTGCCCCCCGTTTGTATTTCGTAGCCCCCAAATACGTTGATATTGAGTTTCTCGGCCCCTTTAAAGGCATTGCGGAGCGTCCAGTTGACATTGACTTCGGTTCCGTTGTAGACGGAAGCCATTTTTCCTAGCAGCTCTACACGAATGGACTTCTTCGGCAACGGAGTGAGGTAATAGTAAACGTCAAGCGCATTGGGCACGTCCTTGCTGTCCACAAAGTTATTTTTGACAAATTTCCAGCTATTCAGATTCACCAGGTGGCTGATGGTCCTGTTGTGGGCATCGCGGTTATACAAATCGCCCTCTTTGAAAAAGATGTGGTTGGCGATGACGGGTTTTCGAAAACTATGATGGGGATCGATAAAATAATAACTGCTATCAAACAGCTCGGCATTCCGCGGCGACTGCTGGTAGCCAGCTCCGGTCTCGGTATAGTTGGGATAGATATAGATCTTATTGATTTTGGATGCTGTTCTTGCCTGTTCGGGCGTTTCCTTTTTGACTGTCACATAGAGGTTGACCTTATGGTCACCGATGGTACTATCGACCTGCACCAGGATATAGTCCGGACTAAAATAGTAATAGCCCTTATTTTTAAGTACGTTGTCGATGCGGTCGCGTTCATTGAGCACAACGTCAAGACTATAATTTTTGCCCACTTGCAAGAGGCTGCTGTCAGACGTTGCGCGGATGTCACGCCCCAGCTGCGTGCTACTGTCCACATCAAAAGTGACGGATTTGATCCGGTAGATCAGATTGGGCTTG
>NZ_DIIM01000021.1:674361-674705 GCF_002420705.1 Sphingobacterium sp. UBA5670 | reverse complement strand
GTAGATCAGATTGGGCTTGGCGGTATAGTCTACCGTTGCTTTTTTATTTTCGACGATGGTATCTGAGGTCACTTCCGCATTGAAAAAACCGATATTCTCTAATCGGTTGCGCAGCAGATTCTCATTGTATTCCCGATTTACATCGCGCAGGAGAACGGGTTCTTCACCTATTTTTTTGAAAAAACGCTTGATAAAATTGCTATTTGACGTATCACCCGCCATGTTGTTAAAATAAAGCTTATAGGGCATTCCCAAAATGCGCTTGTTGGGTTTGGGCCGTAGTGATTCGGCTAGATAGGTAGCCAGCTTTTCTTTGTTCTTCTTTGAAATAGTATCGGATGCTA
>NZ_DIIM01000021.1:673696-674122 GCF_002420705.1 Sphingobacterium sp. UBA5670 | reverse complement strand
TTTTACGTACAGGCTCTCGCCTTCGGGCAGGTTTTTGGTCGAAGAGCAAGAGGCTATCAGTCCGCCTATCGTCAATAGTCCAATAAGGCATTTTAGTTTAATTTGCATGGTAAGCCCTTTCCTCATCTTCATTTTTAATCGCTGTGGTTCTGATGGTATCTAAATGTGTCGGCATATTCTTTTTTCGCGTGCTGTTTGCAGTGCTGTCCAGCTGTTGGCGGCGCTGCTGTTCTTTTTCCCGGTCTTCTAGTTGTTTTCGGTATTCTGGGCTATGGAGCATGAGGCTGTCGCGAATCACGGTGCGGACACTGTCCCGGTAGGCTGAATCTTGCTCCATGCGGTCTACGTCAAAACGTTTTCTGAACTTCTTGCTGCCGGTATTGTAATATTCCTTGAGTTTTTTAGAGCGCATAAAGATCTCCTTAA
>NZ_DIIM01000021.1:670810-673534 GCF_002420705.1 Sphingobacterium sp. UBA5670 | reverse complement strand
TCTGTTGTAATCCATGGTAATGATAAAACCGATTCCGGTTTCGACAAATTGTCCCTGCAGCGTAACCTGATATTGATTTTTGCGGTAGAAACGCGCAAAGTAGCGCCCATCCTGCGAAAGCTGATAATCCAGCTGTATGTCGCCGGCGATATTATTGGCAGCCTCACCGGGACGCGAATTTCCTTCTACTTCAAAGTTGGATCCGATATTAACTTTGAGGCGGTCGTTGAGCAACATTTTGGAAACACCGATATTGAGGTCGGTCCGTGTCTGTGCCGATCCGGTGCTGTAGTCATCTTCGGATGTCAGGTTGAAATCGAGCTCGACACCTGTAATTAAATCCGAAGCCAGCCTATTCAGCTGCGAACTCAAAAACGAACTCACACTATTTCGCACAAGCGCTTCCGTACCGCCGCCGCCAGAGAGACTTTCAAAAGGATTGGCAGACATAAAGCGTCCCAGCACAATCAGTGAAAAGACTTGTTTGTTGAGGTCGGAAGGATTTTCGCGCAGGGTCGTCAGTGCATTGTCAACCTTGCTGATGACATCCTGCGAAACAACGGCATTGTTGGCATTGAGATCGATATCAAAATTGAGTTGCGGCTGGAATAGTTTGTCCGAGATTTTTAGCAGCACATCGAAAGGGATCTTTTGCTTATATAAGTTCGCATTCTGCGTACCGAGCTGCGGCGCGACAAGTTCTAATGTAGGCGCTTTTAAGGTGTATGCCGCTGTAATATTGAGCTGTGCGTCCAATGGATCTCCGTTCCAGGTGATTGTACTTCCTTTTTGAAAGGTAAAGTCTTTTTTCACAGGTCCAAAGCTGAAGGAATAACTTCCCCGCTCCACGGTAAAAGTTCCCGACATCGTTATTTTGCCGCTGGCATCCATGCCTGCGTTCAGTTCAGCCTCGCCCTGAATGTTAAGGGCATCCTGCGAACCGGCGTCAAGGAGTATCTTAAATTTGGCGTCCTTATCAGTCTGCAGATTCAGATCGACGTCTATTCCGGTAAGTTTGGTCACCGTCATGGAGTCCAGTCTGGCGAGCGCATTTGCGGTGGCAGTATCGCGTTTGTCCACAAATTCGACCACGCCCTTGCGATCGGCCATACCGGGATCGTTGTTGGGCATTACCATGGTAAAATCGGTGCTGTCGAGTACCTTGATGGTACCGTCCACAACCGGTTTGTCCAGATTTCCACCAATTTGCAGATCGGTGCCAAGAAACATTTTTCCATAAAAGAGATCGTTGTCTGCCTGTGTGGAATTGAGCACTTCAAAATTGTCCATCGCGATGCCGAGGTCAAATTCAAAATCGGTGTAGGTCTGTGTCTTGATAGAACCGCTAACCTGGGCAATATTGCCTTTGCTGTCTTCGAGTTCAAATTTAGGGAACGAAATACCATTTTGGTCAAAACGGATCTGTTCATCTTTTGCTTTGAACAGGGCATTGAGCATGGCAACATTAAATTCAGCGTCTCTAAAATTGAGGTCACCCCTAATCTGCGGTTTCGAAGGTGTTCCATTTATTTTTAACTGCCCTTCAAGGTTTCCCTTAGAATCTTTGAGATTCCCCATGCTGAAAGCCTGTACGGTCTTCATCGTCAGCGGTGCAATATCGAGTGTGAAGTCCAGTGTTGCATCGCCTTGCGGGGGATTGATAAAATCGCCACTAAGGACCAGGTTATTACCGTTTTCGGTAATGCTCACATTTGCGTTATAGGTGTTTTCACGTTCATTGTTGACCTTAATATTGACATTGCCCACGGTATCTTTTCCGAAGTAAAACTTATCGACGACGAGATCGGCCACAAACACTGGGCTACTTTCCAATCGGGAGAGCGTAGTTTGCCCATTGATGCCACCGCCGACATCCAGACTGTCACTCATGACCATCTTGCTCAGGGTCTCTATGCGGAAATTTTTAAAAGCGACATCAAGCGGCGAATTAAAGATGCTGTCCTGCGAAGCGATGCGTAGTTCCTGTCCCTGGTTGCTCAAGACAAAATTGTTGGCCTGTATGCCGGCGCTGCCAAATTTTAAGCGATTGTTGGGCGCGACATTCCACTTATCGTAGTTGAGCATAAGGCCGTCCTGAAGTAAGCTGAATTCAAATAGGCCATTTTTGGCCTCCATGTGGGCGCCCAGGTGATATTGTTCTTTATCCTGTTTATCCTTAATCCAAAGCCCCATATTGACTTTGTTCTGGGCGACCTTTCCGCTGAAAATAGTGTTGGTCAACTCAATACTGCTAACTTTAACCTTGTTGATTAAGGCCGAATAATAGAGAGCACTATCGAGACTGTTGATATCCAGGGTGACATTGTCGATAGCCGTACCAGCATACACGATTCGCGGGGCATCCAGTTTGGCCGAGAGGTTTTTGGTGGCACTGTTGAAGAGACCATCCAGACTAATAGCTTTCATTTCCGTCAGCTCCGGTAGAAAATCCTGAATCAGCCTGTTGCGGGTCAGCTGTACCGAAAATTCAATGAGCTGCGGCGAGTAGGGTGGAATCTCGACGGGCTTTTGGGGCTTATAATATACCTGGAGGAGATCCTGTACGGCACTTTGCAGTTCCAAGATTTTGTACTTGCCGACTAGGTGGGCATTCAAGAAATCGGAACGTAGTTGCAGTTGATTACGGCTGCTGTCAGCTTTTGCTAGGACGGATACTGTGTCCAACGCATATCGATCGCTGTTGTATTGGATCAGCGAATTGGT
>NZ_DIIM01000021.1:669804-670669 GCF_002420705.1 Sphingobacterium sp. UBA5670 | reverse complement strand
ATTTGCGCTTCACCGTTGAGGAAGTTTGGATCAGCAGTGCTGAAATTGCCACTGAGCTTACCGCGGTAGCTGATGGCATCTTGTACCAGGTTTAACTTTTGGAGGTTGATGCTGTCGGCCATCAGTTCAAAGGCAATTTTGGGATAGGTTGCATCTAGCTGTGCAGTGGCATCCAATTTCAGCTTGATATTCGGGTCGGGACTGAGGAGTGATGCTTTCATGGCGCCTTTGTCTGCCGAGAGATTCATATCGATATTATGGTAGCGGTAACCCATGGCATCCATCCGGTTCACTTTGCCGTCAAAATTGGCGATTAGTTTTTTAGGATCTGTGCCTCTGCCTTTGATTTTGCCTTCAAAAGAAAGGATGCCCAAAGTACTGTCCATCTTCATAATTTGACCAATGTTGAAGTCACGGACACTGACCGCTGCATCGTAACTGGTATCGCGCTTGCCCATAGCAACCCGGCCATCTAATCTGGCTGTACCTTTTTCGGTGACTAAAGCCAGCTTGGTCGCGAAGGCAGCCATTCCGCCTTTAAAAGTACCGTTGAGGCCGATTGTATTGGGTAATTCGATCCCGGCTGGCAGCATCGACTTGGAAACCAGTTTTTCGATATCTGAACGGCCTGTGGTCAGCTTTTTAAGGTTGAGGTCTACCGACAGTTTATTCATATCCGGCAGTCCTTTAAGATTTAGGCTGGCGATGAGCCGGGTATTGGAAAGCGTCCGGAAATCAATAGTCGGAATATGCAGGTCATCAACTCGGCCGGCAATACGGGTATCTATATAAAACTTCTTGTCCAGCAGGGGTTTCATCACCTCCATTGTGTCCAGAAAAGGGGCAAAAAAACGGATATCGTGCA
>NZ_DIIM01000021.1:669038-669757 GCF_002420705.1 Sphingobacterium sp. UBA5670 | reverse complement strand
TTTTTGTAAGATTAGCATTGACAGTGACCAGTTCGGGGTGTTTGGTGATGACGTCCGGGGAGGGATAGCTTATCTTAAAATAATCGCGGATCAGCGTGCGGGGAGTTTCCGCGTACAGATTTTTGATCTCAGCACCTGTACCGGTATAGTTGAAATCGGCCCTTAGCTGCTTAATGGCAAAGCCCGAGTGATCAGCTGCGACGAGCTCTTTCAATGATCCGCTGATGGAATCGGCGCTGTAATATAAATCTGTCAGCTGCGTTTTGAGTCCCGGCATGTGGATGTTAAAATAGTCAAATCCTTTGATGCGGGGCTGATTGTCGTCTTTGAAACGTATGCTGGTATTATTGATGTTGATATCTTTTGCCGCAACGACCCAGTTCATCTTTGTGGCCGCACTGGTATCTGCTTTGGCAGTGTTGGTCTTTTCTTCCTTGGTTTTTGCTTCCTGGACTATCGCCGCGTTGGCCGCAGCGTTTTGAATTTTTCCCAGCAGGACATTATTGTCTGAGCCGTCGAGATCGAGCTTTTGGATGTCGACAACTTCTTTGTTTAGATCGATCTTATTGATGTCGGCATAGAGACTTTTTAGGATAAATTGGGATTTAAGCGAACTCGACTGGTCTTCATAGCGGACCAGCATATTACGTAGGTCAACGCTATGGATCCCAACATCCGGAAGCAGCGAAGTTGTCTGTGCAGTTTTGTCGGTAATGCCA
>NZ_DIIM01000021.1:667698-668873 GCF_002420705.1 Sphingobacterium sp. UBA5670 | reverse complement strand
AATCTTCAACCGACGGACCCGTACCATCGGCTGCAGGTTTCCATTGCTTTACAGTGGCATTTAGCCCATCAATGTTGATTTTTGGCAGATCAAAAGCCATATTTTTGGTCAGCTCAAATTTCTTGATGTTGGTATTCAGGTTACCGAGATATACATCTGCACTGGTACCGATAACCTCATCGGCGTAAACGGCATGTATGTTCGAAAACTTGACCTTATCGAGGTTAAACAAAAGGGCAGAGGTGCTGTCGGCGGCAGGCTCACTTTCTTTTTCAGAAGCAAAGGCTTTTACGATATAATCAAAGTTAAAAGCACTGTCGGGTAAGGTACGGCGTATTTTAGCGGTAATGCCATCGGCTTCCAAGCTTTGGATTTCAACTGTATTTTTTAATAATTTCAGCATATTGATATCGACCGCAATACGTTTTCCCGCCACGAGGGTATCCTTGCTTTGATCTTCGAGATAGATATCCTCCAGTACCAGTTTTTTTGGAAAATCAATATTGATGTAGCCGATTTTAACCGGGGTGCCGATCTTGCCTTCAACGTAATGGGTCACTTTTCCGGCGATATAATTCTGTATGGAGGGCAGGCGGAGCAGAAAAACAATTAAAATAAAAAGCGCGATTATTCCGCCAATAATCCACAAGATTGTTTTTAAAGCAATTCGGGCAAATCTATTCAATGTGTTGTTGATTTAAGTTTACAGATAGGACAACACAGGATTGCAAATGGTTTGAATAAAGTGAACAGATATTCCCTCCAGGATACTTTTTAACTCACCAGAGCAGCCAGGTAAGGATGACTAGAAAACCACCACGGATGAATAATTCGTGTGTGAGCTCCTCTCGGTCCAGCTTATACCAGCTATATTTTTCATAATACTTCCGGATGGTTTGTCTGTTCTTTTCAATGATGATTTTATTGCTTGTTTTCATAACCGATTTATATTGATGTCATCGAAGATCCTGCAATTTTGATGCAGATTTAGGTGCAGGCAAAGGAATTTAGGTAGTTCATGTGGTTCAATAGGTTATAAAACACAGGCTGAAGGGGTATTTCTAACACGATGCTTTACAGAATACGTTCGGGAAATTTAATGGGTCGAGTAATAGTTACTTTTCGGACAGCGTTGCAAGTTTTGGGACATTGTTTCAAGATTTCGGAAAAGAGTT
>NZ_DIIM01000021.1:665568-667429 GCF_002420705.1 Sphingobacterium sp. UBA5670 | reverse complement strand
AGAATTGTCATTTTTCGGACAATGTTGTAAAATCTCGGAAAGAGTTTATACATCATGGAAAGAGTTACTGGTTGAGGCAACGCTACGCTAAACAATAGTCAGGCTTAGCGATTAAAGTAGCTAAGCCTGATTGCTTCGTTCGACATGCGTGTTATCTTCGATATTCTTGTCTATAAGATTGTTGTCTACAGTTCGTTGTTGTCGATTGTACCTGGTTCATGCCCCGTGCTCTTGTCGTATCGGGCTGCCACCCTGCGCGTACGCTGGGTCTGATCCGGCGGAAGACTTTCCGTCTGTTGCCCCCGGCTGTAGAATGTATCTTCATTAAAGTGATAATGGCTGTAAAAATCAGCAGGGTCGTAGCTGTTGGAACTCACCACAAAACCGACGTCGCCGGTACCTTCAAAGATATGGCGGACGGACAGTTCGGTTTCCGGGTCAACATGATCCTGTAGGTAAGTCGGTAACCGGATCAACTGATCCTCAGTGACGGAGATTACCACGACTTCGCCATCATCTGCAGGATTGTACAGATAATCCGTAGCGGGTTCTTCTGTCGGAATTTCATCCACGGTGAATATCACGCTATGATTAATCGGTTCGACAGGCGGAGTTACGTTGGGTTCCTCATTGCTCGCCTGAATCCGTTTGCCATCATAGAGCGAAGCAAGGCCAATAGGAGCCAGTATTTTCTTATCTTCATCGATCACAAATTCGGCATCGTTGAGGTCAATAATAAGATACCGCACTTGTTGGCTACTGGGATCAAAGAGCAAATCATCCACCTTGCCGATCAGCTGGCCGGCTTCATTCTTTACTTTCCAGCCTCTGATATCAGGTTCGCCATCGACAATCTCATAATCGCTTCCACCGAGTTCAATTAAATGATCATATTTTTTTTCTTCTTTTAATGCCATGTCTTCAATTTTTTTGGTTATCAATTCTTATCTGTTTGTTGCGAAAGAAAGCAATTCCAGCATTTAGAGGGTATCCCTCGGAACTGCTGGGGAGTTAACACTTGTATCTGGAGTGGATTTAGTTAACATAGCCTCACTGTTATAACGGTTGATAAAATAGAGGACCAGTCCCAGTGCGATAAGTGAGAGCAGGAGCCAAAGCCACCAAGGGGCTCCGTTTCTAGGTTTTACTTCTAAATGTGCCATATATACTTTTTCAAAAAGAACAACCCCTGAAAGGCTTCGTTTGAAAAAGTTTTTTTCGGGAAGGATCGCTAACAAAAAAGCACCTTGTTGAGGTGCTCTTTTGTTATTCCAGACGTTTTAATCTAAAGAGAAGCTGCTGAATGGCTTCCTGTATATCGTCGATAATGGATTGCGAGAAAGTCTCTGGAAAAAGCGATTCGCGCTGACTTTCGATTTCCTTGTAATAATCTTCAATGTATTTGATGTGATCTTTTGGTTTTGCTGTTTGCGGAATAACGATTTCCACAGTTCCTTTTAAAGCAAAAGTCGTTTCAACCAGCCGGTCGGTAATGTCGATAAGTGAGTCGATGGCCTGATCAAGGGAAATATGTGCTTCATAACTCCCTCTTCCCGTTATGGACCAGTGGATCAGTTTTAATGAGTTTCGAAATGAAATTAGTTTTCCGAGAAAATCTCCCACAGACGCTGTGCTTTCCTTTTTTTTTGCCATAATTATTGCTATAAATTTATATTAAAAATAAATGGGGATAGCGGATGATCCCTTTTGTAGATAACAACAAAGTGGCCCACCAAAAAGTTTGCATTTATATTATTTCTTTACTGTTGCATTGGTTGTATTTATTTAGCCTTTGCTTTGCAAGAAGCTCAGTTCATTCGCGCTGGATAGGTGCTCGATCTCCGGACGGCTTCTGCTTCTA
>NZ_DIIM01000021.1:659292-665325 GCF_002420705.1 Sphingobacterium sp. UBA5670 | reverse complement strand
TGCAGTGGCTTTATAAAAAAGGTGAAATAATTCAAACGATTTTCCGTTGAGCCTGTTCTTTGTTCGGAAATGTATATAATTAGTTAAATAAAACAGGTTAAAGGATTGTTTTTTGTAAAGGCTGGGTTCGTGGTTGACCTAGCCTTTTTTTGTTTCAAATCTTGATTTTCTCATGACCGCAATGCGCGGTAAAGGCAGCGCTGTCCAACCGTCCAATTCGACGCTACCGAAAGGAATGTTTTGGCGGTATGTTATACAGTCAGAACGGAGTTTTCAAGACTAAAATATTGTCTAACTATCAAAACAATGCCATGGGTATACGTTGTATGAGAAGCAAATAGTTAGTCCTAATTATAACTTATCATCACCTGGCATATAGTACTTTATGCCAGGTGATGATATTTTTTTCTTAGGCCGCATTAACTTTTAGGGAACAGCAGCTTATTTTTATAATCGGAAGGAGTAATCCCCTTTATTGATTTAAAGAATTTGTTGAAGTTGGGCAGAGAATTGAAACCGCAGGCGTAAGCGATATGGGTGATGGGGGTTTCGTCCCTGGCCAGAAGTCTGCAGGCTTCATTAATCCGTACTTCATTGACAAACTTTGAAAACGTTTTCCGTGTGCGTGCTTTGAAAAATCGGCAAAAGGAGGGTTTGGTCAGGTTCGCCAGCTTAGCGGCCTCATCTAGGGAAATTTCATCGTTAAAATTTTCAAAAACATAATTGTATATACTAAAAATAATTTCTCCATCCTTTAGGGACAGTCCATCAATATAAAGCTTATCGGATAGTATGCTATATTCTTTGGTATGAAGAAGAATTGCCAAGGATTTAAAGAGATAGGCCGTTTTTTGTATATCAGGTGCAGAGACCATTTTTCGTAGTATTTTTTTTAGCTTATTTTTTGTTTCTCCATAAAATAACATGCCCTGCCTCGATTTTTCGAGGAAGTCATTGAGCTGAGATATTTCAAATAATAAGGGACAAAAGGACTGCAGGCCTTCTGGGTCGAAAATCAATGTTATGGATTCGGCGCTTTGACCCTCGAAGAAGGCTGTATTCTCATGGTGCCAAACGTGCGGCAAGCCAGGACCAATAAAAGTCAGTTCATCGCTTTCAAAGTCTTCCAGTTGATCTCCAATGCAGCTTTGGCCATTACCCTTAATGATGTAGGTAAGCTGGCATTCATTGTGAAAATGGTACTCGGAAAGAAGTTTGGGACAAGTTTCCCGTCGGATTTCAAAAATCCTGTTTCCTAAATTTGAAAGTGCTTTCGCATAAATTGGTCGCATAGATTCTTAAAATATTTTAATGATATAAAGGGGAATGTATACCAAACCTTATAATTGATTGAAAATGATAACTCAAAAAACGTCTTTTAACGATTAAAAGTCATGTATAAAAAGCTTAAAATCATGTAAAATATTACTTTTTGATGCGTTTTAAATCGCTAAAATTTTTGCCATCTCGTGTTAACAGAGGGTGGAATAGTTCTATTTTTTTTGATTTCATCCCAGTTCCTATAGGTGAAATGTCTGCTGACAGTTAAATAATACCGCCATCGCCAAAAGCACAGCGGATTTATCTTATAAAGCCGATAGATTTCCATATTTGCGGCTTTTGGTCTCGTAGCTTCTGAAAAATAGTAACTTAGAGTTTTATTCTTCCAGGGTGAAAAAATGTCGATATGTTCGATACCCGTATAAGAACCATCCGCATTCGCATAGCGAAAATAGCCTTGATCAATTTCTGCAAGAATTATGATTCCAACAACGGGAAGGTTAGGCAATGCAAGTATAAATAATATACTCCATTTGATGAGCTTACGTTTCATACCCAAAGTCTAGCAGTTTGTGGAATGTATTTTTTGCCAAAAAGCAAAAAATATAGACTGTTTATGGTGTATTTTAGGGGGATTTTTTGTTGACACACAATTATTGTGATATATTCATTGTATGCAAAAAAAGACCAGTCAATATAGCCAACCGGCCACAGATCTAATTTTAAAGCTGTTTGAAAGCATTCATCCGCTGTCGGAGGGTTTAAAACAGCTGATTGAAACGTATAGCTATGTAATCGATGTGGAAGCCAAGGTTCGCCTTATTGATATTGGAAAGGTGCAAAAGCAGATCTACTTTATCCTGAAGGGTGGTGTCCGTTCTTATTATATTGATCCGGCGGGCAACGAGATCAGCTCCTGGTTACTTTTTGAAGGAGAGCTTGCAATTGCTGTCTATAGTTTTTTCAGTCAAAAACCGAGCTTCGAAACGCTTGAGACGCTCGAACCTTGTAGCTTATTGGTCCTGAGCTACGACAAACTGAATGATTTATATCATCAATTTCCCGAATTTAATTTCATCGGTAGAGTATTGACAGAACGCTACTATATCAAAAGTGAAGAGAAAGCCAATGAGCTGCGGATGTTGCCCGCCATTGAGCGGTACAGAAATCTCATGGAACGCCATCCTAATATATTAAAACGTACACCATTGGGGATTATCGCTTCGTATTTAGGGATAACGCAATCCACACTGAGCCGTATAAGAGCTAAAGTGTAATGCTGGATGCCGAAAAAAGCCCCATAACTTTGCCAATAGGTTAATATGGCATCGGAAAAGAGCAATAAAGTGTATGTGTTTATAAAACTGGATAATTATTTTTGATGTAAGACGGAGGTCCTGCTCCTTTCTACAGGAAACCGTTCGCATTGAATAGTTAGATTTAAACACATACCGATTTATAAACCGCAATGAAATATCACCCAATCCTAAGCAATCTTTATCGTATCCGTCGGGGTCTAACCTGCTACCTGCTGCTTTCAGCAGCTGTTGCCAGCGCACAGAACCAGGTCAAAAAGGCAAACAAAATCTGGTTTGAGCAGCCTGCAAACGCCCTGGCTGTAGACTCCAAAAATGGCTGGGAAAGTGATCCCGAATGGTTAAAGGCCTTGCCTATTGGCAATGGTAGCTTGGGTGCGATGGTCTTTGGGGATGTCAACCGCGAACGGATCCAGCTCAATGAAATGACGCTTTGGAGTGGCAGCTTCGACGAAGGGGACAATCCTGCGGCTTCGCAGTCTCTGCCAAAAATCCGTGAACTGCTCTTTCAAGGGAAATACAAGGAAGCGACCGAACTGACCAATCAGACCCAGGTTACAAAGGGAAAGGGTTCGGGAAGTGGCAATGGAGCCAATGTGCCTTTTGGGTGTTTCCAGACCTTGGGCGATCTGCGCCTGGACTTTGGTACTGACGCGCCTTACCGGGATTATCACCGCGAACTGGATCTGATAAACGGTATTGCTTCCAGTTCTTTTGTCCAAAACGGGATCAGGTTTACCCGTGAGATCTTTGCCAGCCATCCCGATCAGGCAATCGTGATACGCCTTACTGCCGATAAAGCCGCCGCAATCAATGTGCTTTTCAATCTGGACCGGCCGGAAAGGTTTGCCACCGAAATAACGGCATTCCATGGGCTACGCATGTTCGGTGTGCTCGATAATGGTCGAGGCGGAGATGGCATGCGCTATGAGACCCAGGTGACACCCATTATCGATGGGGGACGGATCAGCAGCCAGACCAAAGGCGGAGTACAAATAGAAGGGGCCAATGCGGTCACACTTATCGTCACGGCAAAAACAAACTATAAACAGCATTATCCGGATTATACCAATGCCAATTATCAAAAGGAGCATCTGGCTATTATTAAATCGGCTATAGCTAAATCATACGCGACATTAAAAGATCGCCATAGCAGGGATTTTTCTTCCTTTATGAAACGGGTGAGTTTTCAGCTGGAAAATGATACCCCTAATCTTCCGACCAATGAGCTCATGGCCAATAATTTCCGCTCGGGAAATGAACAGGCTTTATATCCGCTTTATTTTCAATATGGCCGTTACCTCTTGCTTTCATCTTCGAGGGCAGGTGGGTTGCCGGCAAATCTGCAGGGTATCTGGGCCAACAAGATACAGACGCCCTGGAATGGCGATTATCATACCGATATCAATGTGCAGATGAACTACTGGCCTGCGGAAGTGGCCAATCTATCCGAATCGCATCGTCCGTTGATGGACCTCATTGCTTCACTTGTAGCGCCGGGAAGCAAAACCGCCAAGATTCAGTATGGTATGCAGGGGTGGGCACTCCATCCGATTACAAATGTTTGGGGTTATACTTCTCCGGGTGAAAGTGCCAGCTGGGGGATGCACATCGGTGCGGGCGCCTGGATTGCCCAACATGTCTGGGAGCATTACGCATTTACGCAGGATAAAGTTTTTCTGCGCTGGGCTTACCCTATATTGAAAGGGTCTTCGGCCTTTTACCTGGACTGGCTGACAGCAGACCCAAAAACTGGTCTGCTGGTTTCAGGGCCTTCACCTTCACCGGAGAATTCTTTTAAAGCGCCTGACGGTTCCACTGCGCAGATCAGCATGGGGCCTTCACACGATCAGCAGGTCATCTACAACCTATTTGACCATACGCTTCGCTCCGCAGCGATCTTAGGCTTAAAAGAAGACGAGTTTTTAAATCGACTGCAGACATCGAAGGCTAAATTGGCCCGTCCAAAAATCGGCCACGATGGCCGTCTGATGGAATGGGCTGAAGAGTTTGAAGAGGTCGAGCCGGCACACCGACATCTTTCTCACCTTTTTGCCCTTTATCCGGGCAATGAGATCACGGTCGGCCGAACACCCGAATTGGCAAAAGCTGTACAGCAGTCGCTGGAAAAGCGTGGCGACGACGGGGTAGGCTGGACCTATGCCTGGAAGATTGCATTATGGGCACGCTTGCATCAGGGCAACCGGGCTCTGAAGCTGCTCAATAAACAATTGCGGCCTACAGCGGATATGGATACCAAATACGATGGCGGCGGCGGTACGTATTACAATCTGTTTGATGCCTGTCCGCCGTTTCAGATCGATGGCAACTTTGGGGTGATCGCGGGCATGGCCGAGATGCTACTGCAGAGCCACGAAGATTTTATCGAACTGCTTCCGGCACTTCCCGACAGCTGGAAAGCGGGTGAAATCAAAGGACTCATGGCACGTGGTGCTATTGAAATTGATCTGAAATGGGCCAACGGAAAATTGCTGAGCGCAGGGGCGAAGGCCAAAAAACGCCAAAAGTGCCAGATTAAATATGCCGGCAGACTGCTTGATGTTGAACTGCCGGCTGGTAAAAGGGTGGAGATCAAAATCTGATCGTGCTAGAACCTTAACCATATTAATGTTTTCAGCGGCTATTGCAATGGACTGACCCGATCTTCGCTCAGCGAAGAAATATAAAATTTTTTAAAACGTTTTGGCGCTGCACTTGGTTTTGATAATACCTTAAGCAAGTTAGTGAGTTGATTGTATTTTTTTCTATTTTCGCCTTATCTGTAGTTTGACACCTAAAGCGAGTCCAATATAATCATCAAATTTAAGGTATTTGTTCTGCACGCCGCTAACTAGGTAAAGGTCACTGGTATGGAGATCATAATAAAACTTTATTCCTTCGAAATAGGAAGTGCTGGATTTAATTTTATAGACGAAGTCCTGACCTGCAAAAATATTAATGCGCAGCCGTGTTGAAAACCGATAGTAGCTATTTGGATATTTGTCGGGCTCTTTATACCAAAACTGTTTTCCCAACGTCGTATTGAGATAAGCACCGGCACGCAAAGGATGATAAATCAGTTGTTTATTGAGTCTAATTTCCCAAGGTGTATACGATTGACGCAGCGTTAAGGTAAGTTTAAGTCGGTCAGTATCATATTTCGGTACGTATCCAACCAAAAAGTCTGTCGACCACTGTTTGCTCCGGCCATAATCCCAGCCTGCACCGGTGGATAGTAGTCCAATGGAGCCTGCATATTGAATCATATAACTTGATGGAACAAGGCTAAAAGCTGTTTTTTTTAGCTCTTTGGCCCTGACGCTTTCTGTGTTGATAATCTTCACCTTTAGGGTGTCCACTTTGTTGCTGCCCAGGGTTTCTTGCGGTGAATTTTGGATTTGGGAAGCCTGAACTATATTGCTAGCTGAAAAAAAAA
>NZ_DIIM01000021.1:653854-659143 GCF_002420705.1 Sphingobacterium sp. UBA5670 | reverse complement strand
AAAAAAAAAGCGCAATAAACGTGAAAGGTCGTGTTTTTGATTTAGTAGGAAACAAGTTCATGGGTATAGCGGTCCTTTGTGATTGTAAAAATTAGAAATTGACGTTTACCGATATTTGGAGTGCCATAATAGATGATGCCATCTTTAAAAATATCTTCTTCTTGATAGATGTGATCATGACCATTGGTGCAATAAAGGAGCTTCGGGAATTGTTTTATACTATACTGGAAGACGGAGGATACATTATTATTGAACTGGTCAGAAGTGGGTCTGGCATGCATGACCACAACCGTTTGTTTAAAACGCGCAGTATCTAGCAGGCGCTCACGCGCTATAAATGAAAAGTCCGGAACGGGATTGGAGTAGTCGGATTCCAATGCATTGGTATTTAAACATAAAAATTTTGTTTTGCCCGCAATAAAACTATAATTGGGCGTACCAAATACTTGTTCGAAGATCTCTTCACCATTGGCGAGGCAATCGTGATTTCCCAAAAGAGCGACATAAGGCTGTTTCAGTTTCTCTAGAATATCACGTTGCCATAAAAATTCTTTGGTAAGACCGAAATCGCTGATGTCGCCGCCGTGTATAATGAAATCAATATCATTTCTATGGTTGACTATTTTTACAAAATCGTCAAGTTCGTCGTGCCATCGTTGCGAATCACTGATGAATGCGTATCGGATCGTATCCTGATTAGCATAATCGTGTTCTATCTTAATCATATTATCTGCGTTGATATGTTTTCTTCCATCAATTTTACCAGAGTAAGGATGTACATCAAACATGTTGCAGCCATGGATTAGGAGTGGAAAGGTAGTTAGCGAGAGAAATTTATAAAGCTTCTTCATTTGAATTCTTTTGTTGACTTTTTGAACTCAAAAGTAAGTTTTAATGATCTAATGGGAGGTTTAACCTCTCGTCTTTAAAATTTATTATTACTCAGAAATGATATTTAAGAGACGTCAAGTTCGATCGCACTCCTTTTTTCATTTTTATGAAAACTAACAATCATTGGTCTGGATGATGTTAATTGCCTGGATATTGCATTTTATTCGGGATAATTATGCAGATAAATTTATGAGTAACATAGGCGAGGTTTCGAAGTATTATTACCGTTTTATTTTTTTGTTCTTATCCTGATTTATAGTTTTTTAAAACTTCGGAGCAAGTGCACCCCATTTATTTGCAGTTTAGCAAATTAATGGGGTGCACTGAAGTAATCAGTTAACTTGCCTTACATCTTGTGCTGTAATATGGACAATGCCGGCATCATCTTTCCAAAAGTTGCCTTTGGCACGGATTACATCACCGACAGCATAGCGTTTGAAAGTACCACCCGATTTCTGTAAATTGACGATGCTGATCGTTACAATGGCATTCTGGCCTTTTTTGTCGGTAAGGGTTGCCATATAACCATCTTTTCCGTTTTCAATCGCTGTGATAGTTCCAACGACTTCTTTTTCAGAAAGCTGCTGTTCGCTGGCTGTTTGCGGCTTTTGACTGCTGCAGGAGCTCGCGGCCGATAAAATAAAAATTGCTGTTATTCCTGTAAGAATCTTTTTCATTTTTTTTGTTTAAACTAGGGAATGATTTTATGTTCAAACGTGTAATTGTCTTCTTGTGCTACATCGTTTACACTATTTGAGTGACAGTGATCTTTTTCTTTTTCACAAAAAATACCGAAGGGGTGTAGGCTTCGGTATTTTTTTGTGAAAAAGAAAAAATTACTACTTAAAATATTAGATGGTTTTGCTGTCGCGCATCATTTTAATAATATTGTGCGCTTCGAGCTGTTTGCTGAGCTGTGTATTGATCAGGCTATGGACGTTTTGCGAAAGTTCTTCCGATCCGTCAGCCAAGGCTGTTTGATAGGTAGATTTGAAAGCATCTTCACCTTGCTCACAAGTTTCCAATAGACTTCTTTCGTCGTCTCCGGTAATATTTACTTTGATGCCCATCCAGACGCGGAAGAGCTTTCCGCTGAGCATCGTTCCGTCCGTAGCCTCTTTGCCCTCAAGTTCCACATAAGGCGTTAGTTCGGCAATAAATTCTTCCGACTGTCCAATAAACTTTTCGAATGTTGGGATAAGTTTATCTAAACCATGACTGTTTGCCAGATCAATTGCCTTTTTATAACCTTCGATGCGGTCGTTGTTGATCTTGATGATGTCGTTGATGATTTCCGGATTATTAATGTTGTTTTCCATAATACTGTTATTTATTATTATTTTGTTTATTCGAAAAACAGCCTCTGACGAATGATCGTTTGAAGAATCCGCGAATCAGGTATTTAATTCATCCCCCGTATTTATCCCATTTTTTATTGTGCAAGAATAAAAGCCTTTAAAACTTTCTGCATTTTATCCTTGTTATTGATCCGATACTGTCATACAGGCAGCGCAATTAATACTATGCAACAAGATATCCATGTAGCCATTATCGGGGGTGGACCCAGTGGCCTGTTTATGTACAAAAGACTGATTGAAAAGAATATTGCAGGGCTCAAAATATCTATTTTCGAGTCGCGCAAGCAATTGGGCGCAGGAATGCCTTACAGCTACGAAGGTGCGACAGCCGAACACCTGACCAATGTTTCGGATCATGAAATCCCGGCACTAGTCACCACCATCGAAGAATTTGTTCAAACGCTTTCGGAGGCGACGCTCCGTACCTATGGTATTGATGTGGACGATTTTAATCGTTATAAGGTGGTTCCGAGATTGCTTTTTGGCCGGTACTTGTCGGAGCAGTTTATGCTGCTGAAGCGACAGGCCGATGCGAAAGGGATTGAAACGCAGGTTTACCTTGGCTGTCAGGTCAGCGATATCATGGACATGGAAAGCCAATCTCAAGTAAAAATCATCGTTGGCAGCACAGAGACACATATAGTCGACAAGGTCATTATCTGTACCGGTCATAAGTGGCCCACCAGACATGAAGGCAATGTCGAACATTATTTTGAATCGCCCTATCCACCGTCCAAGCTCGCTTTGAAGACCGACCATGCCGTGGGTATACGGGGTGCTTCACTCACAGCGATAGACGCTATTCGGACGCTAGCCCGCCACAATGGATCTTTTGAATATCTGGAAACAGGCGAACTGAGCTATCAGATCGATCCTGGTAGTGAAAATTTTAAATTGCGGATGCATACGCGGAGTGGGCTTTTGCCTGCTATCCGTTTTCATCAAGAAGAACCGTTCCTGGCCAATAATCTCTTGATTTCGGAGGAAGAACTGCTATTGAACAGAATGGAAAATGAGGGCTTCGTTTCCCTTGATTTTTTGTTTGAGCGGAATTTTAAAGCACAGTTCAAAGAAAAAGACCCCGACTTCTATGCAATGGTGGAAAAACTTAGTCTGGAGGACTTTGTGGAGGTCGTACTCAGTTTAAGGGAACAGAAAGATGCCTTTGAAGTCTTCCGTCAGGAGTATGTTCAGTCGCTAAAGTCTATCAAAAGAAGGGAATCAATCTACTGGAAAGAGGTGCTGTCTGCCCTGAGTTTCACCTTAAACTATCCTGCCAAATACATGTCCGCTGAAGATATGATCCGCTTAAAGAAGGTGTTGATGCCGCTGATTTCCATTGTCATTGCCTTTGTGCCGCAAGGATCCGGCCGTGAGCTGTTGGCACTATACGATGCCAGGCGGCTGGAAGTGGTCCATGTAGGAAATGAAAGCCGGGTCGAACCTGCCAGCGATAGGGGGGCTGATTATTTTTATACCGATGAACAGGGCATCGAACGCAGGGTGCATTACAACACCTTTGTGGATTGTGTAGGGCAACGACCGCTGGACTTTGCAGACTTTCCCTTTAAGAGTCTGGTCGACAACGGCAATATCAGTCCGGCTTATTTGCGCTTCCGCTCGGTGGAGCACGCCAAGGAAGAATTATTGGCTGGCAACGACCACATGTTTGTCGCGCCGGACGGTGCGATCTTTCTACAGGTACCGGGGGTGAAAATAGATGACAACTTCCAGTTGGTAGACCAGAGCGGACATTCCAGTCAGCGTCTTTTTATGATGGCTGTCCCTTATATCGGTGGCTACAACCCGGATTATTCGGGTCTTGACTTTTGCGCGGCGACCTCTGAAATCATTGCCGGAAGGATCGCTGGTGGGGGATAAATACGCAACTTTTTGTTAAAATACGGTAACATGGTTTGGGCTGGCTGAGGCGAGATTTAATATAGGTTCCTATTTTTTATATTTGGCGGCCATCTAGACCATCAGTTGGCACTGTCTTAACTCAATTGTTGAAAAAGCATGCCTAAAACTATTTTAAGAAACCTACAGATAGGTTTTGGAATATCGCTGTTGTTACTATTAGCAAGTTCAACGGCTTCTTATGTGAGTATTCGCAAGCAGATCCATAATAGTGCGATGGTCGATCACAGCCGGCGGGTCATGAGTCGTGTCAACAAGATTCTGCAGGATCTGCAGAATGCCGAAACAGGCCAGCGCGGCTTCCTGCTGACAGGTATGGACAAGTTTCTGGATCCTTATAAAACCGGTCTACAGTCGCTGCCCCAGTCGCTGAGCCGCGCACACGATCTAACTTCCGATAATCCCGAGCAGCAACAGGTAATCGATACCTTATCTACACTTGTGCAATCCCGTTTAGATAGACTTGAAAATCTCGTCAATATCAAAAAACGCGGTGGCATGGTGACGGTTTCCCAGCTCGAAGAGGGGAAGACTTACATGGATAGCTGCCGTGTATTGATCGGCCAGATCATCGATAAAGAAGAATTTTTGCTGAACAAGCGTTCGGATGAACTCGGACGTTCATCGGGTTATACCTCCATATTTGTTTTGTTGGCTGCGGTGGTTTCTCTACTGATTACCGTCTTTTTTTACTTCCGCCTGCGGGCAGATTTCTTTAAACGGGAAGAGTTGCAGAATGACCTGAAGCGTAAAGATGAGGAAATCCAACGTCGGCTGAGTATTACACAACGCATCGCGAGGGAGATTGCTGCAGGGCATTATGACATGCAGGTACAGGATGACGAACAGGACGATCTGGGCAGTTTGACGGGATCACTCAATGAAATGGCCCGGTCGCTGAAAACTTCATTTGATGCACTCAATAACAACAATTGGCATCAGGTCGGACTGACGCAGCTCAGCAATCTGCTGATGGGTAATAAACTGCAGGAGGAGCTTACAGCCCTTACATTAGCGCATCTCACCTCATACGGTAGCTGTGTCAATGGGGCCATTTATCTGATGGAGCAGGATCAGCTGGTCTTAAGGGGATCTTATGGACTCGAAGATCCCGATCATA
>NZ_DIIM01000021.1:651299-653681 GCF_002420705.1 Sphingobacterium sp. UBA5670 | reverse complement strand
TTCGCCCCAGGTGAGGGTATGGTCGGCCAGGTCTTTAAAGACGGCAATGAGAAATTATTCGAACACCTCGAAAATACCCGTTATGTCATCAGTTTCGCCGCCGGAAAGGTGCAGGTGAACAACCTTTTTATCCTGCCTATTTTTGATGGCAACCAATGTATCGGTGTGATGGAGCTGGGATCATTGCAGCCTTTTTCTTCTATACAGCTGGCCTTCTTCAGGGATGTTGTGCAGAAGGTGGGGACCACACTTGCCGCAGCACAGGCCAGACTGGTGGTGCAGAATTTATTGGAGGAGACCCAGGCACAGACCGAAGAACTTCAGGCGCAGCATACCGAACTGGAATCGCTCAACTCGAGCCTCGAAATGCATACCCATAAACTGCAGGCTTCGGAAGAAGAACTCCGCGTGCAGCAGGAGGAATTGGTGCAATCCAACCGCGAACTGGAGGAGCGATCGCGGTTGTTGGAAGATAAAAATATGGAAATCGCCGAACGCAACGAGGAAATCCAGAAGAAAGCGGCTGAACTTGCACAAAGTACGCGCTATAAATCTGAATTTTTGGCCAATATGTCGCATGAACTGCGTACACCACTCAATTCAATTCTCTTGCTTTCTCGATTGATGGCCGAAAATTCGGACGGCAACCTCAATGACGAACAGATGGAATCGGCGGCCGTGATCCAGAGTTCGGGAAAAAGCCTGCTGACCTTGATTGACGAAATTCTGGACCTTTCCAAAATAGAATCTGGAAAAATGGATCTGGATATACAGCCTGTATTTTTTGCCGATGTACTGAATGGCCTGTCGTCTATGTTTGGACCAATTGCCGCCGACAAACAGCTCGGATTGGAAATGAGCGCAGCAGCAGGATTACCGGCCCAGCTTGAAACGGACAAACAGCGCCTGGATCAGATTTTACGCAATTTGCTCTCCAATGCCATTAAATTTACGGCTTCGGGCAAAGTAACCTTAAATATCGATCGAGAGCAGTCATCCGGAAAGCGGATAGTATTTGAAGTGCGGGATACGGGTATCGGCATACCAAAAGACAAACAGCATCTCATATTTGAGGCTTTTCAGCAAGCCGATGGTTCTACTCGCCGCAAATTTGGCGGTACCGGGCTGGGACTCTCCATCAGCAGGGAGCTTGCGCGCCTGCTCGGCGGCGAAATCCTGCTGGATAGCGAAGAAAATAAAGGCAGTGTATTTCGTCTGATTCTTCCCGAGCAAATTTCGGGTGCGATTCCGGCCGCCTTTGGTACCGAGCAAGCGTGGCCAATTGCCACGGAAGAGAAGCCCGAATTGACGGAGCAAGTGTCATCAAGGGAAGTGCAGCCTGTAGAAAAGCAGCTGGAAATACCTATTCCAGCGGATATTCCGGATGATCGCGATAGCATCGTGGCTGGCGACCGTTTCATCCTGATCGTCGAAGATGATATTGAGTTCGCAAAGATTCTGCTCAAATATACGCGCCAACAAAACTACAAAGGGATTGTGGTGGTGCGCGGTGATATTGCGGCCGAAATGGTCGCGCGTTATATGCCGCTGGCGGTCCTGCTGGATATTCAGCTCCCACTCAAAGATGGCTGGCAGGTCATGGCTGAGATCAAAGAAAATCCCAAAACAAGACATATACCGGTGCACATCATGTCTTCTCTGCAGGTCAAAAGAGAAAGTCTGCTTCAGGGGGCGATAGACTTTATCAATAAACCGATGGCACTAGAACAGATGGGCGATATGTTCCGCAAAATAGAGGATGCCCTCACGCGCCATCCCAAAAAAGTCCTTATTGTTGAGGAAAACCCCAAACATGCGGCGGCCCTGTCGCTTTTCCTTGGAAGTTTTAACATTGCTTCGGAGATCAAGAGCAATGTGGAGGAAAGTATTGCTGCCCTGAGCTCGGATACCGCCGACTGTGTGATCCTTGATATGGGGGTCCCAGACCGTGTGGGCTACGAGACACTGGAAGCTGTCAAACGTAACCAGGGACTCGAAAACTTGCCGATTATTGTGTTTACCGGCAAGAACCTTTCGCAGGTGGAGGAAATGAAATTAAAACGTTATGCAGATTCCATCGTTGTAAAAACAGCAAATTCCTATCAGCGCATTTTGGATGAAGTAGGGTTATTTTTGCATCTCGTCGAAGAAAATAACGGTCCTGCTGCTAAAACCAGCGGCAGACTCGGTTTTTTGCAGGATGTCCTGCAGGGTAAAAAGGTGCTCGTAGCGGATGACGATATCCGCAATATCTTCTCTCTCACCAAGGCACTTGAAAAGTATCAGATGACCGTCATCCCGGCAACCGACGGAAAGGACGCGCTGAAACAGCTGGAAGAAAATCCGGATGTGTCGGTGATCCTGATGGATATGATGATGCCG
>NZ_DIIM01000021.1:649836-651128 GCF_002420705.1 Sphingobacterium sp. UBA5670 | reverse complement strand
GATGGATATGATGATGCCGGAGATGGATGGTTACGAAACGATTGCTTCGATCCGAAATAATCCAAGTTATGAGGATATGCCTATCATTGCCGTCACAGCAAAATCGATGATGGGAGACCGCGAGAAATGTATCGCTGCAGGCGCGTCTGATTATATATCCAAACCGGTAGATATCGATCAGCTCCTTTCCCTGCTGCGGGTGTGGATGTATGAATAATGGTAGACCAATAAATAATAAGGCAATATATAAAGAGCATGGATAAAAATAAAATCGTATTGATTATCGACGACGATCAGAACAATATATTTGCGTTGAGATTGGCCTTGAAATCACGAGGTTTTCAGGCAATGGGCTGTCTTTCTGCGGCAGAGGGGCTTGCCCAGCTGCGGGATTATGCGGGCATTGGCCTTGTCCTGATGGACATGATGATGCCCGAGATAGACGGCTATGAGGCAACCCAGCTGATCCGCAGATCGTGGAACGCCAATGAACTGCCTATTATTGCGGTGACGGCACAGGCCATGACCGGCGACCGCGAAAAATGCCTCGCCGCAGGCGCTAATGGTTATATATCCAAGCCGATCGATATTGAACTTTTGGTACAGATGATAACAGAAATAGCCGGATGACAGCGGGCAAAAAGATTGTAAGCCAAGAGCAGGTGATGATCCTGATGGAAGATGTGGAGCGTCTCTATGGCTACGATTTTACGCATTATACGAAAGCTTCCCTTTCGCGCCGGCTCAACCAGCTTTGCCTGCTGGACAATTTTGCGAGTTTCGCCGAACTGCGCTATCGCGTTGTCCATGATCCGGATTACCTGCAGCGATTTGTCGAAAAGATGACGGTCAATGTAACCGAAATGTTTCGCGATCCCAGCTTTTTTGCACATCTCCGGCATGAAATTCTCCCCAAATTGGGGACTTCGCCCTTTATCCGCATTTGGATTGCGGGCTGTGCCACGGGGGAGGAGGCCTATTCCCTAGCTATCCTGCTTCAGGAAGCCAAATTGCTGCACAAATCATTGATCTATGCCACTGATATTAATCCTACCGTGCTCGAACAGGCAAAGAGGGCTGTTATTCCCATGGCAAACCTTAAGTCCTATGTTGAGAATTATCAGCTTTCGGGCGGCAAGGCGGATTTTTCATCCTATTATACGGCAAACTACAATTGGGTGAAGCTCAATTCCAGTTTGCAGGAGCGCATTGTCTTTGCTTCGCACAATCTGGTGAGCGACGCTTCTTTCAACGCCTTTCAGCTTATTCTATGCCGCAACGTGCTGATCTAT
>NZ_DIIM01000021.1:648466-649614 GCF_002420705.1 Sphingobacterium sp. UBA5670 | reverse complement strand
CCGCAACGTGCTGATCTATTTTGATACATCGCTGCAGGCCAAGGTGCTTTCCCTTTTTGACGAAAGCCTCGAAACATTCGGCTACCTCGCTCTAGGCAGTCAGGAGACGCTGCGCTTCTCGGTGCTGGCCTCCAGCTATAACCAGCTGGGCAAAGAAAAAATATGGCGGAAGATAAAATAGGATTTCTTGTATTTATACTTGAACTATTTTTAAAAAAATAACTTATTTAAAAAAATAAAGTACCTTAGTAAGATTGGAGGAAAAATGACTAAAATTCTTTTAGTTGATGACCATCGGCTTGTGCGGAACGGGATACGCTTGATTATTGATTCCCACGACAAGCTTTCGGTGGCAGAGGAAGTTGACAGTGCAGAGGATGCATTGATCTATCTTGAACAGAATACATTGCCGGATCTGGTGTTAACAGATCTGAATATGCAGGGCATGGATGGCATGAGTTTCATCCGAATGGCCAAAAAAATATACCCGGATCTCAGGTTTGCTGTACTTTCTATGATAGAAGAGCCTACTGAAGTAGCCGAAGCTTTTCGCAGTGGCGCAGACGGGTACTTGTCTAAAGGCGGGGATTATGATGAGATTGTCTTTGGACTATTGAGGTTGTCGCAGGGACACCGGTATCTGATGACTAATTTCGGCCTGCGTTTTATGGAAAATTTTGATGTCGAGAGCAGTACGGCTATAGATGTGGCTTCACGGCTGGCGCAGTATGAAATCTCGGAAAGGGAGTTTGCGGTGCTCGAACTTATTGCCCAGGGCTTTACGGCCGTCGAAATTGCGGATAAGATCTTTTTGAGCAAACGAACTGTCGAAGGGCACCGTCAGAATCTTATGGACAAGACCAAAAGCAAAAATACGGCCGACCTGATCCGTTTTGCTTTTCAGCAAAAGCTGCTGAGTTAAAAAAATGGCCTTTGTTTTTGCGCTGCTGGGTGCAGCGCAGAAAACAGAAGGCCTATATAATAGGGGGTTAGTTCGTCCCTGTGGTTGCTCCGCCTGCTTATTTCGAAGCTGATTTCCAGCCATTATCACGTGCTGTTCCCAGTTCGCCAAACTTGCCTTTTTCTCCGGCGGCATCTTTCCCGCCAAAGGTGTATACAGGTTCACCGATCAGCTCCAGCTGGAGCTG
>NZ_DIIM01000021.1:404580-648304 GCF_002420705.1 Sphingobacterium sp. UBA5670 | reverse complement strand
GATCAGCTCCAGCTGGAGCTGCGGAATGGGAAATTGCGTTGGTGTACCACCCTGTAACAGATCGTTTCTGCGCATAAATGTAAAAGGTACAAACGTACCGCCAGCACCATCGATTTCTATTGCATATTCGTAGTGAATCGCATCACGCAGCGCGTTTGCGCTGGCTGTTACATCTGGAAGGCTTCCTTTTTGTTTGCGTGATGCCGCCGTGGCATTTAGCTCTGCTGCCGATCCTTCATAATCTTTGAGCCAATACTTGGCTTCAGCTCGCAATAACCGCGTTTCCTCGGCCAGAAAGTATGGATTGACAGCACCGGCGACATTGAGGGTAGACAATTTTGGGTACATCCATCTGGAGCGCATGTAATTGCTGAATAGCCCTCTTCCACGCGCTTCAAGGAGAATACCAAAGTTACTCGTATAGGTGAAATATTGGTAGAAACGTTTATCGTCCGACTCGATCGGCGCCAAAATAATGCTGTTGTCTGTCGGATAGGCGCTCGGTGTTTTCTTTGTTTTGTCCGCGAGGTAGGCGATCTTGATATCGGCCGGAACATAGGATGCGGTCCCATAAGGCCTTTCGAGCACATCGACCAAAGCATTATAATAACCGCCAACAGTCGTCGTAATGGTGAAGTCTTTGGTAAAACCTTTGTCTGCATAGGCAAGAACTCTGTTCCAATGTGCGGCGCCTAAGGTTTCAGCCTCAGCTTTGTCGCGTGGTACCGAGGATAGGATGCGAGCCGATAGGGAATTCATCAGCAGGACTAAGTCAGCCTTGGAAATCGTTACTCCTTTCAGAAAATCAAAATTTAGGTTGGGTGTTTCGGCGATAAGCTGTAAAGTTTTATCTAGATGTTTGATGCCATTTTCGATCAGCTCCTTGTAGGAATTCGGAAACTCTTTGAGCTTTAAATTGATATCGTCGACAATCAGTCCGCGGTCAAATATGGCGCCCAGATAACCTTGCGAAACTCCTTTAGCATAATAGGCCCCGATGAGGCAATCCCGGGTGCGGTCGGCACCTTTGTCGTCATAGATTGTCAGCTTTTGGTTTTCAATCAGATCAATTACTTTGGTGGCGTCTAGGTTGGATTGATAGAAATTGGAATACACCTCCCTTACAGCGGCATTTCCACGGTAAGCGGCGTTATTATTGAGGCGCAACCGTGGCTCGTTGGCAAAGTCCCACCAGGACTGGCTGCCGTTGGTATTGGTAGACTGATCGGCCCAGAGACTGAAATGTGAACCGCCAGCATTATTGGTGGTGGTATTAAAGGCCGTCTGAATACTGCTTGTTGTGAGTACATAGCCCAGGCTTTTTATCTTTTCTACGGCTTCAGCATTGGTGAGCGTTGAGGGGTCATCAAATCCGATCGATTCGCAGGAACCTAATGCTAAAATAGCGGCTATGCCCAAAAATATCTTTCTCATATATTTCAAGTTGATGGTCAGGTTAAAAATTGAATGTTAACTTTCCGGAAATGATCCGATAGGAAGGGTAATTGAACCCGTCTTGTCCGATGCCGTCTACATTGACACCCTTAAAGTTTGTCCAGATGAATAGGTTTCGTCCGATTAACGATAGATTGGCATTTTTTAAGACCTTCGCTAGCCCGAGTTTTTCTGTTGGAAGCTTGTAGGACAAAGAAAGCTCCCGAAGGGCTAAATAGGTTGTTTTTTCGATCCAATAGTCGGTCACTTGGGAAGCATTGAATACTTGTGTGGTGAAATTGAGCGGCTTTCCGGCAGCAGCACTCCGGTCAGAAAACTGCGAACGGTAGACATAGGTCAGGTATTGGGCTGTTTCATTGAATTTTTGACCGCCTTGCTGCCAGTCCAGCACACTATAGAGTGAAAACCGTCCATAATTGAAGGTATTTGCAAAACCGACAATGAAATCCGGATTGGCATCGCCGATGATCTTTGCATTTCCTGTGGCTGCATTAACATAAAATACGGGTGCTTCGGTTGCCGTGCCGAGGGCTGCCTTTTCGACCACAACGCCAAATTCATTGACCACATAATCGGCTATGCGTTTGGTACCGTCACCGGCATTGATGACGTAGCCATCGCTATTGGTTTGCAGCTGTGCAAGATCTGAATGGATGCTATACCCATAAATTGCGGTGGTACTGGCTCCAACAGCTTTTCGATAACCATTATAGGTAAATTCGGGAACGTCGCCCAGGGAAGTAATGCGGCTGCGGACACGGCTGAAGGTAAGTCCCGACGACCAGCTGAACTTTTTCTTTTCCAGTATCTTGCCGTTCACTTCGAGTTCGAGCGAATTGGATTTTACGGCACCTAAATTGTCATAGATACTTGCCGAACCTGAAATAGGGGTAAAGGCAGGTACCGATATAAAGTCGTTGGTACTATTGGAGAAAGCATAGTTGAACTGTACGTTTAACCGCTTGAAGAGAATCGCATCAAAGCCAAGTTCTGTCTCGGCGGTCACTGCTCTTTTAAGGTCTGTATTGTCATTTTGGGTATAACTGACACCGCCAGTATTGGTGATGCTGACCCTGCTGTCTTTGGCGCCAAAAGGAGGAAGGCTCCCGGCTTTACCGTAGGCAGCGCGGAGCTTAAACTCCGTCAGCGGGGCTAGATGGATATCCTGTGTGAGTCGGTATGCGGCGGATATCCGTGGAAAAAAGGCCGTACCCACGTCACGTCCGAATCTTGAACTTTGGTCCAAGCGGCCCAGTACATCCAAAAATAGCTTATCTGCCCAGGCAAATTTGGCATTCAGAAAATAACCGTGATTGACCGTTTTTTCCCAGGACGATCCGATGACCCGCGTGCTGGGTTCGGTCACATCCAAGCTCCTGACAGGGGCCGTGAGATTCCGCCCAGAAGCATTGAAACCAGTCTGGGACGAAAATTCATAGACATATTTCGCTGTCAGCCCCCAGTCCACAGGACCGCTGCGGCGGTTGTAGTTTAACTGAAACTGACCGTTTTTGCTGGTACTTTTTGTGGTCCGCAAGGCATAATTGCCATTGTTGAGCACGACGTCCGGAACGATGGTCTGATAACCTTTGGGGTAATATTCCTCGGTGTTGTACTGTCTGGTCTGCAAGGAAAGTGCTCCCTCGGCACTCAGGTGTTCTGTGATGGTATACCGGAGTTTTCCGCCGAGCAGAAGATTCTCGGTTTGGTAGGCGTATTCCTCGTTGCTTAGCCGATAGAATGGGTTGGTCCATTGCTGTCCTGAAAGATTGCTTCCTTTGGGCAGATAAACATATTTGCCGGACTCGTCTTTTTCGCTCAGATCAATAAAAGGCTCGACGAGCAAGGTCGAATAAAGCAGCCCATCTGAACGGCTGGATACAGCGTTCGAAGGTGTATTGAAGAAGCTATACTGTGTGGTCAGGTCTGCCGTGATCTTGGGCGACACCCTGTAACCCAGATTGAAAAGGATATTTTGTCTTTTGTCGGCATCAACGACTGGAGATACACCTCCCTTATGCTGATTCTGTGCAGATAAATAGATGTTATATTTTTCTCCACTTGCGGCGGCAGCAATCGAATTGGTGAAATAACTGGTGCGACCCAAAAGATTTTTTGTGTTGTCCACATCATCTTTATAGGGGTGCAGGTTGACCGAAAAACCATTTTCTTTGTAGTCGATCACCCTTGCACCATTAACCAGGAGGAAGGAGCCGTCGGGGTTGACCTTGAAATGATGCTGATTAGAAAGCGGTGGAAGTAATAAAAGACTGGAATAGCCGAGTTCATTGTCGATATTGATATTCAGCTTTCCTTCTTTTTTACCGTTCTTGGTCAGTACCTGAATCACACCGCCCTCACCACGGGTGCCATATAACGCCGAGGCGGCTGCTCCCTTTACAACTTCGATGCTTTCAATGTCATTTGGATTGATGTCGGCGAGTTTGAGTGTTGTGACAAAACCGTCTACAACAATAAGAGGTTCTATTTCCCCAGTGACGGACTTTGATCCCCGAAGATAAACCGACGCTCCGGCATTGCCGCCAGATTGGTCGATGCGAAGACCGGCAACTTTGCCACGTAGACTCGTGGAAGCATCGAGGGAAGGAACGGTGCCGATCAGCTCCTGGTCTACTTTGGTGAGTGCAAAGGATAGTTTTTTGCGGCTGGTGCCTTGTGCGACTCCCGTTACCACGACTTCTTCAAGGTCTTTGCTTGCCGGGCTGAGCGCTATCAGAATGGGACTTTTGTCGATAACAAGCGACAGAGACTTGTAGTTGAGGTGGCTCAACTTAACCTTAAAAGGAAGTTTCTGTCCGGTCACAAACTGGAACCTGCCCTCGCGATCGGTTTTTACGCTGTGGGTAACAGCATCCAGCTGCACGGTGACATCTTCGATGGGCTGTTTTGTTGAAGCGTCTATGATACGGCCCTCAAGGGTAGCGTTTACGATAGGTCTGGGTTTGTCCTGTGGATAGCTGGGCTTTACCCAAAAAAAGAACAATAGAAAATAGATAGAATACAGCGGTACTCCAATGTTTTTCATAAGATTTGGATTAATAGTTAAAAATTAAACAAGTGCCAACGCCAATTGATTACTTGTACTATATTTCTAGGGAATGTTTCTGCAGCAGAGCACTGCAGTTTTTGTTAGTAGCACATTCGCATGGATACGATGTGGGATTGTTGATTTTTCATAAAGGATCTTAAATGTTAAAAAAGTTTAGTTGATTGAATATGATAAGCAAATATAGGGAATAAAAAATAAAGTCTATAAAATTAGTAGATTATTTTTTAAATAAATAGGCTTTTACATTTCCAGCTAACCAAAATCGGGCTTCCAGCTAAATGGGAAACCCGATTTTGGTATTGTCATTATGACTGCCTACATATAGTGTATATAGCTTTTTTATAGATAACCTGTGTTTGAGCAGGCTGCTTTCTGCATGCTGTTCTAGTGCAGCTTTTTCAGTTTTACTGTTTTCTTCGAAAGGGGGATTGCATATCGGTTTGGTTGATCTTTGTTGATTCCATCCACCTCATAGTGGCTTTCGGGATTTACATTGAGCAAAATATGCGCGATATTCTGGGCTGGATCATTGTTGAAAACCAGTGTAACGCTGCGGTCTTTCTGATCGTAGTGCAGTTCGGCAATCTCACCGGCATCTGTCGTCAGCCAGAGGTTTTCTTTAGCCAGGAATACACGGCCTTTGGAGGCTGTCGTCAGGGCAACTTTGACCTGTTGTTTTTCCTTTTTCAGGTTGCCACTAAAAGCGAGCCAGCCAAATTCAGGATGCTCAACAATATAGGTTCCCGAGTTGACAGCATAGCCATAAAATCCAGTTCCATAGTCTCCGGATATCCCATCATTGGCCAGTGTGGAAGGGTAGGAGTGGAATGCTCCGGGGCCAAAACCATCTTCGGTGACATTAGCCAGTGCTCCCATCATACCAGCATGACCGATACGGAGCAGGTAGAAATCGTTGGGATGATCGCGATAGGCAGTCAGGACGGGAATGGCATTGAGTGCAGAGCCATAGTGGTGTAGCTGACGCTCAATGCGTGAAAGCTTGCCACCATAGACAAAGTCCCAGTAACGACGTGCGCTGCCATTATAACCCCAATGTGGTACCGTCGGCATATAAGCGATAATGGCATTGAGCGTCACCTGGGCTTTCTCGTCGAAACCAAAAAAGCGGGACCAGAGGTACACTTCTTCCTGTCCGGTGGAGTCCCAGGGCATTTCGCTTCCGAAAGGATAATTGAGCGTTTTCCAATGTTCTGCACGCTTGCGCATGGCCGCTTCCAGGTTATTGGCCATTAGGGTCAATCCCTCCCTACGCAGGTCGTTGAGAACGATCAGAAATATACTGCCCTCCATCTGACCGAACTGCGCATAATAAGGCGCTTTTTCGACCATGGCCATACTGGTTTGGTAAGCCCGTTCGAGATACTTGTCCCATGTTTCTTCATTGACCAAATTATTGTAGTTGCGGGCAAGCCGGTACATCACCCAATGTGCTGCAGCTACGTGTGGGTAATTGTAAGACCGGCCTATATCATCGGCTTCCTTTTTCGGCCAGGCAGCCCAGGTCTTCCAGTTGATATCCGATCGGTAGGTGCCAGCGGGCATAGAATCCGGTTCATAATAAAACAGGCTTTTGACAACGCCGTATTTCTTGTCGCCTTCCCGATGCTGTATGCGGCCGTAGAGGGTTTCATTGACAAATCGCTTGAGTTTGGCTATCTCCTGCGGATCGGGCTGCAGCACTTGCTTCATCATGGCTGCCAGCCAGCTTGCGGCACCAGCTTCATCACTTAAACCCGCAAACCAGGCACTCTTATTTTGGGTGATGGGCTGCTGTTCTTCGTAGTCATACGATATAACGGATGGTGACCGGCCAAATAGATCTTTATCATTTTCATACCACTGCTTGGTGGTGAGGAAATGGCCCAAGTCCTGTACGACTTCTTTTTCCGATTTGATCACTTTATAATGAATCGTCTGCGTCATGCCGTCCCGGTAGCTGATCGTCAGACGGGCGCGTCCCCAGCGGTTGCCCTGTACCTGGTATTCGGTCCATTGATGTGGGGTATTTCCTTTTTTTGTTAGGGTCAGCGCACCTTCGGGATAGACGCTGACACTTTTGATGGCCTGATTGTGTTTGACAAAAAGCTTAGCGGGATTGTCCATCGGTACCACATACCCCGGAGTACCTACTGCCACAGGTCTGTTGTTTTTCAATAATTCAGGTTCAATGTCACGAATGCTCGGCGCAAGGACAAATTTGAGCGCAAAGGTTTTGGATTCACGGGGCTTCAACACGGTTGAGGTCGGTGTATTCCACTGTTCTACCCCTTTCCAGTCCGTGTCAGCATGTGCCTTGCTGTGGATCAGCCATTCGTGAAATCCCTCAAAGGTAATACTGCGTGGTGTCGGATCGCTATTGAGCGGATTGTAGGCTTCAAAGCCTGCATTTCTGAAGGGCAATACCAGTAGACTCGGCCCACGGCCATGTAAACGGTTGACCTGTAGGTAGCCGGCATCCCGACCAATATAAGGATCAAAAAAGACATTCTGGGCATGCGCTTGATCGAGGTTTTTCCAGTCCATGTTGTTGTTGAATGGAAGGGGAATACCCAGCGAACCAATTTCAATGGAGTAATCGTTGGAATTCGTCAGTTCAAAGCTCAGGATTAGATCACCCTGCTCATCCTGCCAGCTGCGGACAACCTTTAAGGGGATATTGCTGAGTGTAGGACTAATATCGGCACGGGACAAACTGTTTTTTGCCGGGCTGAGTGCCTTTACAGGCTTTCGGTCTGCCGCCGATGAGTAGGATGTCCATGTGGTATCGCCCTGGCGGCGCAAGCTGATGGTGATATCGCCGATATGAAAAAACTGATTACGGTCCCTTTTGTGCAGAAGTTCAACGGGAGTATAGTCAAAATCCTTTTCGCTACCGTTGGGACGAAAAGAGGATAGGGTCTGCGATGCATTGAGGATCGCCACTTGTAGATTTTTGAGGGTAAAGCTTTTGGCTCCCTCTTCTACGCCCAAGGTGGCTTGTTGCGCTTTGACAGCTTTCCATACAGGGTGTTCATCCTGCTGACTGTATACGCGGTTTGGCAACTGGATGCATACGAGGGCAAATAGGATCCAATAGCTTTTTTTAAGATTCATTTTAGATATTTTATTACTCATAATAAGACAGCGAAGGTCATTGCTCTTACAAAGATGGACGATTAAAGCTTCTATTTATGGGTAGATTTTAACCTTCAATAGCCTATTATTAACCGATTTGACCTTAAAATTTGTCATGTTGTTCCTGATTTATAAATTTAATGTAAAATTGACATTTATCATAGATTTTATTTGCTATAAAATTGACTGAAGAGCCGTCTTTTTGAAGCCGTAAACTTTACGCTATGAGGAAGCATTATTTGTATTTTACAGTTCTGGCTATACTGCTCTTGTCCTTAGGGACGACTTTTGCGCAGTCTTTAACATCTTGGCAGCAGCCGAATGTGCTGAATCCGTTGTTGCCGGGCTATTTCGCCGATCCGACCATTAAAAAAATTGGTGATATCTATTATATCTATGCCACGACTGATGGTAATGGCTGGGGGGCGGGACCATCACAGGTATGGACATCCAAAGATTTGAGAAATTGGACAATTCGGCCAATGAACTGGCCCAATACCCACTGGTATTGGGCACCTGATATGACGCAGGGATACGACGGGAGGTATTACCTATATTATAGTCAGCCTGTGGAGATCTTTGGAGCAATGTCGGATCATCCGACAGGTCCTTGGGAGCCTCTGGTTCCGGACGGTAAATCGATCATTCCTAACTATAGAATTCCGGGAGTGATCACCCTCGATGGACAGACTTTCCGCGACGACGATGGCCGGATCTATATGCATTGGGGGACCTGGGGCATTTATCCCGATCACGGATGTGCTGTGGGCTTGCTGAACAGCGATATGAAAAGCTTTGAAAAGGTACAGCTGATTCCCAATACGGTGGCAAAGGAGTTTTTTGAGGCTCCCTATATGTTTAAGCGCAAGGGCATTTATTATCTGATGTATTCCTCGGGACATTGTGAAGATGAGACCTATCGTGTGCAGTATGTTAAAAGTAAAACCGGTCCTATGGGCCCTTTTGAATACCCAACGAAAAATCCGGTATTGGTCACTAACACGGATGGGAGTATTCATGGTCCGGGCCACCATAGTATACTCGAGCAGGATAATCGCTACTTTATTGTTTATCACAGACACAATAATCCGCATTCGGGCGGTGGTTTTCATCGTCAGGTTGCGCTAGATGAGCTTTTTTTTACAACGGAGGGCGATATCGAAAAGGTAAAACCGACGCATCAAGGTGTTGCGGATCTGCTTCTTTCGGCAGCGGGACCGGAGGATTTAGCCTTTGGTAAGATGGTAAAGGCTTCCTCATTTTACAGCAGTGAGTTTAGACCTTCTTTCGCGGTGGATAATAATAATGGGACGCTCTGGCGGGCGAAAAATAATGAAGGACCGGCCTGGATAGCCATTGATCTGGGCAAAGCCGAGACGGTACAGACAGTCTCTATTCAGTTTGAATACCCAACTTATGCCTATCAATACCAGCTTGAAACTTCCATGGATGGCCAGTCATGGACGGCCTTTGCCGATCGGTCGGACAATAGCCGCTGGGCAAGCCCAATCGTCGAGCATGGGAAGACAAAGGCAAGATATATTAGGCTTCAGGTGCTGAATGCGCAGCTGAATGGGCTGCCGCGCGGGCTGTGGAATATGAGGGTGTATGCCCAGCGGCTCGCGCAGGAAACGGTTTGGTCCTCACCGCAGCAAATGCCTGAAAGCAACGTAAACCAATCAGATCTGCTGCATATTGATGCCATGGATTATCGTGAAGGACAACTGCTTTCTTCCATTCAAAATAAGGGTTCTCTGCAGGGAGCATTTAGGACAGCACAAGTTCTTGCCGTTAAAAATTATCAAGGGAGGAAGGCCTTTTTCTTTGACGGAACCACAGCATTGCGTTCGAACTTTGCTGTACCAAAATCCTTGGCTGGAAATAGTTCTTATAGTCTTGCGATGTGGGTCAATAATCCGGCTATTGAACGATTTGAGCAACTGGTTGCCTGGTCGTCGGGATCGCAGGAGCTCAGCAAAGCGGTATTTGGTTATGGTAGCGACCCGAAACAGGGCGCTGTCATCCATGGATCCTGGCCTGATATGGGTTTCTACTCGGTGCCCAGTCCGAATACCTGGCATCATCTAGTACTATCTTTTGATGGCTATGAGGAGTCTATTTATGTCGATGGGAAGCTGCAGCGTAAGGAAAATAGGATGCTATTTGTCAATCCGGGTAAGTCTTTTGTTCTTGGAGCTTCGGATATACTAGACCAGAATTTTTCGGGCTATCTTGCTAGTTTGCATTTGTATAATACAAGTCTGGATGAGGAATCTGTGGCCAAACTGGCAAATGAGGTTCCCAAACAGGACTTCTTTGCGCTGCAAACTGATGGTTTAAATCTGGGAAAGGTCAATACGTTGAGAAACCAAGGGACAGCGCCAGATACGCTGGTGACTGTACAAGATGGAGAAGTTGTTGTTCAGGGAAATAGACTCGCACTCCGCGGAAAGGGCTTTGCGGCGGGAGCTTTGACTACGCTATTGAAGCGAAAAGATTATGCGATTGATTTTGACTGGTATGACGGTGCGGCTTGGCAGCATGGGGTTGTTGTTGTTGATGGTAACAAAAAAATCTTTTATCGTAATGGGAAGCTCGAAAAATCAGCTTTCGCTAATAAGCTGCTGCAGGTAAAAAATAACAAGATCGAACTGGCTTATCCTTTCCATTTCTTTCGTGTCTATCCCCATACGATGACTCCAGATGAGGTAAGCACAAAATTCAGTTTATGGAAGGAGGGATTAGCTAACGTGCTGGGGCATTATACGCCAGTGGTACTTTCCGCGCCGCACTTTATCAATGCCGATCAGGTATTTGTGCAGGTCGAAAAAAAACAGGGCCTATGGTATCTATTCCGTTCCGAAGGAGGAAGTTCGGGCTGGAAGCAGGAGCCTTACTATCTTTTTGGGGCCTCCGAAATCGGCAAATCGATTGAGGTTTTGGCAAAGGATGCCTTTGGTCATGTGAGCAAGGCTTTGGTAAAGTCTGTACCGGAGCAAAAACCGTCTTTGCTCCGGGCATCTGATCTGTCGAACGATAAGGCCGCGGATAAGAAAATTTCTTTTTGGGATGATTATCAGGCCAATGTATCGAACGACAGTACACAGACAGCGATATCCTGGCAGATCGATAGCGGAACAATCCAATCCAAAAATACGAAATGGGGCGATGCAGCATCTCCTGTGCCATTCGTGTATAAAGAACTTGAGGGAGATTTTACGCTGGAAGTAAAGGTCAGCGATGTGGTCGGATTGGAAAGTAAAATTCGTACATCCAATGAAGCAGGAATCATGATTCAGCGAGCAGACAGCACAAATGCTTACATCAACAATTGTATTTTGACAGGATGGAACCTAGGGAATCTTTCTCGAAGCATTGGTCCACAGGTTTTTCAGGAAGGAAACACGGGGACGGGCCTGAATTTTTCGCCTTACCTCCAGATTCAAAAAGCAGGTAATTATTTCTTTTTGCGATGTTCGGTAGACGGTATGCAGTGGAAGGATCTTCCCAATATGCCATTTCTACGAAACGATCTGAACGGAAAAAGGCTACGGGTCGGACTCTATCAGCTTGCTGGCAATAACCAGTTAGGTTATGCGGTATTTGATGCCCTAAGGGTTTGGAAGTAAGCTAATTCTATTTCCTAGAGGGGCAGGCCTCTATGGACGATCATTTGTGTGATTACTGCGACCGCTAGCAATTACTGTCGAAGGATTATTTGGAATCAACGGATGCTAGCGTCAGGAGCAACGAATCAGCTTCTGCTTTTGCAATGAGCCTGCTAGATGATGCCGTTTGCACTTTATACCGGATATCCCTGACTTTTGCTTGCTCATCATAACGTGTCATCACTTCTAGAACCTTGGTGTATATCTTCTTTTCGGCGTCATATCCGAATCCAAAAAAATCGAGTTCTTTTTTGATGCTGCAGCCTTTAAAATAGACATTTTTCCAGCGATGTCCTACATGGCCGCTTGGATTGTACCAGATAATGCAAGAATCGAGATTTCTTCGGCCCCAGTTGGTAGGAAGGGGATACAAACCCAGTTTTTTTCGCTGTTCATTGTAATCGACGCCGTACTTTTCTGTAATGCACCTTTTGCTGAAATAAGACCGAATGGAGGGGTAAATAGGCAATAGGATAACAATAAAGGACAGGGCGACAAATAGGTTCCGAAACGTGGTCTTCTTCATAAATATACTATGTTGTTTGTTGCTAAGCTGGTTTATTTGCAATGGCAGTGCATTATCGGCAATTCATTATGTTCTTCCATTTAAATATATTAAAAAATTATCTTTTGTAAGCGCTGACGGAAGGATTTTCAAAAAAAATAAAGGAGCGTTTTTTTTATAAAAATTAAATGTATGGCTTATCAAAAACATTCTGATAAGCTTGTTGTTGTAAAAAGCAAGGCATAACCTTAGGCAATGAATAGACTTCTTATAACGCTCAGATCATTTCTCTTTTTGTCCCTTTCACTGTTGACAGCTTGTTCTACGCTGATCAACAATGTTCAGGTGCATACCTTAACGACAAACTATTGTGCGCCTAATGTGGCCTATACCTCAATTCCGATACAGGAAATCACTGCTAAGGATAGTATCCGGATAAGGAATGTTTTTTCTTATCATGATTTTGTACTGATCAAATACCTCAATCTGACAGCACCACTTATCCAATATTTAGATAGCCCGGCTAATGCTACACTAAAACTGGCAGCGAAACAAAAAATGACCGAAAAGTATCTGCTGTTTGAGACGGAATTGAATGCTATTGCAGCAGAGCTGGACTGCAATGGTGAACGTATCGATAAGCTAGCAGGTTATATGGACGAACTGAATGCGAAAACGCAGACCCGTTTGACGGTGGCTTCTATCCTTCTAGGGGCTGTCACGGCTGTGACGGCAACCACAGTCAAGAGTGACGGCCTCAATAATGGACTGAGCATCGCCGGAGGGGTAGGTACAGCAGTCTTGGGATTTATGACCCTCAATCCCAAAGGCAAAACGGTCAAGATGCAGCTGCAGCGCAACATGCTTGAAAGTATCTGGTATCAGAATAATAATGCGCTGATCTATCCGAACTCGGTCTGGGGGATTTTATCGGAAAAGAAATTTAGCAATTCTGAAAATTACTCGCTGATCGAAACAACGCGGCAACGCTGGCTCCAATATGGGCTGGACGATCAGCAGGATAGCCCGCTTCAGCAGTTGTATTTTAGAGATGGTGGAACTTTCGCTGCTGGGGAACTACACGATCTGGCTAATATGCACAATGAATTGCAAGCGACCATTCGTGCAATTCAGCAGGATATGCGAAGTTTAATACAGGTGATAAACACCTTGGATTGATCAGAAATTATTTCTAAGGTCGATTGCATATGCTGTTTCCAAGATGTAAAATTTGGTTGATATTTCTCCAAAAGATTAGAAATTTAATCGAAATCCAACAATCTAATCGCAGCCTTTTTATGGGCCTTCCACTAATACCTTACCAGCAGACTTGTAGTTTTTGATCTTAAAATAATCTTTAGATCGCTAAAACATGTTAGGTCTGGGTTCGATAATGGATTTTAAACATTTTTACCCTTCTTTTAAATAATCGTTGCAATGCTCTTTTGTCGAAAGCTATAGCTTTGCTTTGTAACCAATTGGCAGATAATCGGTCGATTTTAAAGCAGTGATCTGTTAAACTACAATACTGATTTTTTTAGGGTGCATCTTATTGAAGCAAAGTATTTATGCGTCGTGTTTTCGGGCACATGTTGACGTAGAAAAACAGCATGGGGAAATAACCAATATAAAAATAGATAACCAAGTAAGTGCCTTTAGAGGCTAGAGGACATTTATCTCAAACAAAGATTATGAACAAAAATTATGTTTCTTCTTTCTTTTGTTTTCCGAAAGAAAGGAATAAGAAAGTGAAGTGGTTGTTAATGGCTTCGATGTTAATGGCCATGGGGCAGCTATCCGCGCAAGAAAAAGTTGTCCATGGGAAGATCTTAAATGATCAAGGAAAACCAATTATTGGCGCATCAATCAAAGTGAAGGATAAAACCCTCAGTACATCAACGAATGAGAAAGGTGAATTTATCCTCAAGCTGAATCCGGGAGAGGTCATCGTTGTATCCAATGTAGGCTATAATCGTGTGGAGTATGTTATCGGAAATTCTTCTGAAATCAGTATTCCACTTGTTGCGGCCGAAATTGCTGTGGACGAGGTGGTCGTGGTGGGTTATGGTAAGCAGAAAAAAGTCGATCTGACATCTTCTATTGCTGTAGTTGATACCAAAGATCTTGTGAAAGTACCAGGAGGTACAATAGCTACGCTTCAAAGTGCTGTACCCGGGGTGCAGGTGACCAATGGTGCTATCCGCATCCGGGGCGTTGGATCTATTAACGGAACCGATCCGCTTTACGTGGTTGATGGGATGATCGGTGGAGCGATGCCCGACGAAAATAATATTGCTAGCATTCAGGTCTTAAAAGATGCTGCTTCGAGTGCTATTTATGGAGCCAGGGGGGCCAACGGCGTTATTTTGGTCACCACAAAAAGAGGTAAAGCCGGAGATGTGAAGCTGGATTACAATGCTTTTGCTGGTATCAAAAATATTTCCCACAATGTGCCCCTGTTGAACGGACAGCAATTGGCCGAATTGATTAATGAGGAGATGTACAATAAGGATCCTTCACGTAAGGACTATTTAGCTGCGTTGTCCAAGCCGTCTGCCATCGGTCAAGGGTATAATATGATGGATGAGCTGCTACAGACGGGCAATTACCAACGACACAATCTCTCGGTTTCCGGCGGTTCGCAAAATGCTAATTTTCGCCTGAGTGGTATTTATGCAACAGATAAATCCATTATTATTCAGGACAAAAACAAGTATTACGGAGCACAATTTATCTCTGATTTTACCAAAGGAAAACTCAAGATAGGTGAAACACTATCATTGGGTTACACGCGCCGCAACTGGAGCGACAAAAATATCATCGATGCACAAAAGTGGTCTTCCACTTTACCTCTATATGATGCCAACAGTAGCACCGGATTTGCAGGGGCCGGCAACGGAACAGATGTGCAGAGTGCTTTAGCAAATGCTTATCTCAACAAAAACGTCAATGACAATTTTTCTGTCAATGGAAATGCCTGGGCTACTTATGAAATCATCAAAGGGCTGACCTATAAATTCAATATGGGGATAGACCTTAGCCGTATTAGAAATGAAGGTTACATTGGAAATTACTCGGTCGGACAATATCAGAATCATAACCCGGATGAGCTCAATATTTCAAGTAGCCAGAATAACCGCTGGTTGTTTGAAAATACACTGACTTATGAAAATAATTTCGGAAAACATGCAATTTCTGCTTTAGCAGGGATTACATCGGAAGAATCTCGGTACAATGCCGTCAATGCTGGTGCCCGTGGTTTGCCCAGTCCAGATGTATTGATTCTTAACTCTGCCTCCCTGGCCAGCTCCCGTCTTGTGGGATCAGGCGTAGGCCAGTCGGCTATGTACTCCATGTTGGGCCGGGTCAATTATAACTACGACAATCGTTACTTGTTGACGTTTAATATGCGACGTGATGGTTCTGCTAACTTTAGCAACCAATACCGCTACGGGAATTTCCCATCGGTATCGGCAGGCTGGCGGATCAGCCAGGAATCCTTTATGAAAGCTTTTCCTGCGATCAGCGAACTGAAGCTCCGCGGTAGTTATGGGCTCCTTGGTAATTCGGATATTGCGCAATATCAATATCAACGGACCGTCAGTTTTGACCATGTCTGGTATTATTTAAACAATGTGATGGTCACGGGCGCCTTACCACAAACTCCTTCCAATCCGAATGTTAAATGGGAAAGCCAATACTCAACTGACCTCGGGCTCGATTTGGAACTGTTTAATCACAAACTGGCTTTGACGGTCGATTATTATAATAAGAAGACCGAAGATATGCTGATCAATGTACCTATTTCGTTCACCGCTGGGTATGTCAACAACTTTCCCGTGCTGAATGCGGGCAGTATACGCAACCGCGGATGGGATATATTGGCGTCCTATAAAGATCAGTCGGGTAATTTCAGTTATCAGATTGGGGCTAATATCTCTTTTGTAAAAAACCGTGTATTGAGCTTGGGCAACAACAATGAAATCTTATGGGGAAGTATTGCTCCTGGAGGTGAAAATGTGACACGAACAGCGGTTGGCCGCTCCGTAGGTGAATTTTGGGGGTATACCACCAATGGGCTATATACGAGTCAGGCACAATTAGATGCAGACAAAGCCTTTGCTCCAAACGCAGCGCTCGGCGATGTCCGGTTTAATGACCGAAACGGAGACCAGGTTTTAAACGATCAGGATAAGGATTTTTTGGGAAGTCCGATACCTGATTTTAGTTATGGCTTCAATGCCGATTTAAGTTATCATAGCGCTGTAGGTACATTTGACCTGTCGATGATGTGGCAGGGGAGCAAGGGCAATGACATCTACAACAATAGCCGATATTGGGGAGAAGGGATGTATCATTATTACAATAATTTTGCGTCAACGCTCGACCGCTACCGCGCAGAGGAACTGATCTTCAAAAATCCGCTGTCCGGTGAAACGACCGTTTATCCCAAAAATACAGATACAAACATTCCACGGGCTGTCTTAGGTGATCCCAATCAGAATTTAAGGGCGTCAAACAGGTTTGTGGAGGACGGTTCTTACTTAAGGCTGAAGGTGCTCAACATCGGCTATAGTTTTTCTAGCCCTACGCTCGAACGCTGGAAGATCGATCGCTTAAGATTTTACCTTGGCGCAAAGAACCTGCTGACCTTTACCAAATATTCCGGTTATGATCCGGAAGTGGGGTCGGGGGATACACGCTCCAATTTAAGCCGTGGAATCGATGGACAAACGCCGTGGGGGCTAAGCTTCCCGAATTCAAGAGAGTATTTTATGGGTATTCAAATTACATTCTAATTACTATATCGATATCATGAACAGACACTATATAAAACTAGCTGTTGTTGCGCTGCTGCTACAGTTTTCGAGCTGTAAGCCAAATCTAGATCTCTCCAATCCGCAGGAATTGTCGACAGATACTTATTATAAAACAGCAGATGAATTGGAAAATTCGGTCATTCCTGCGTATCAGGCGCTGGTGGGTCGTACTCAGGGGGGCTACGCCCGTAGTCTATATTACGAATTACTGGCCCCGGGAGATGATTATAATCATACCTTCAAGTGGGAGCCCATGTACCAGGATACTTACAATACACCGGCTAGTGACGGAATGGCTGCACAGACCTGGAGAGATCTCTGGAATGGGGTGTTTGCGGCAAACCTGGCGATCGACCGTATAACAAATTTTACAGGTGAAATAGAACAGAATAGAAAAAATAGACTTTTGGGCGAAGCTTATTTCCTGCGGGCGCTGCATTATTTACACCTCGGTATGCTTTTTGGAGAAACCATCCCGCTGATCAACAAGCCTGTTGAAACCAATGAAGATTACTATCCGGGCAATTCACAGGCTGGTGCTGTATACGCGCTGATCGTGGATGATTTTAAAAGGGCTTCCGAATTGTTGCCAACGCGGGCAGCGCTCTATGCTGATAGTAAAATGATCGGCCGGGCAACCAAAGGTGCTGCACAGGCCTACCTGGCAAAAACTTATCTCTATAAACCTATCCTGGCCAAAGGGCAGGCAGCTGACTTTTCCAGTGCCGAAGCGCAATTGAAAAGCGTGATTGATAGTAAGGAATATCAATTGATGTCTTCCTATCGAGATAATTTTTTGGAAAAGAAAGAGAACAATCAAGAGTCTATTTTTGAGGTCCAGCTCTACAATGGACCTGGCTGGCTCGGGGATGATATATCGAGCTCATGGCGATGGCAGGAAATCGGTATGTTTGACGGCACAGGTGGTGCCTGGTGGAATCTGGCTCCCAATAAAATGGCTCACGATGAATTTGAAAATGGCGACCCTAGAAAATACATGACACTATGGTGCGAGGATGGGGCAAAGTTCACTCAATTGGACGGTAAGGTCACGGCCTATGCCGACTGGATGAAAAACCTGGCTACGAACAAAGACTTCTTTGGGACAAGAAAATATTGTCCGGATGTTCAGATAGCGGACTTTGATAACGGCAACAATGACCGGATTTTTCGCTATAGCGATGTGTTGCTGCTTTATGCTGAGTGTCTAAACGAACGCGGAGATATTACCGGTGCGAAACAGTATATCAACCTTGTCCGTACACGTGCCAATAATGTTGTCCCAGACGAGCAACCACACCTTTGGTATCAAAAATCGAAGGGGACAATTCCCGATGTAGACGGCTTGATCGCCCAAGGGCTGGTAAAAAATGGTATACCATTGAATACGATCAAAAATATCATTGTACATGAACGATTTGTTGAATTTTTGGGAGAATATCAACGATATTTTGACCTGCTGCGATGGGGGATGGCCAATCCAACCTGGCTGGAGCCACTGAAAAAAGGCGGTTGGTCTCCCAAAGCAACGTATTATCCTTTCCCGCAGTCCGAATTGGACAATAACAAAAATCTGAAAGGTAACGATATGAACAATTGATTTTGAGATTTAGGTGTTTTTTTATTTATAGTTAGTGGTTAGGTGAAGGCGTCCTTTTGGGGACGTCTTTTTTCTTGGGGCAACAACATGAAAATGGGGGCTTCGTCGATATTGTGCAAGTATTCATCGATTATGTAGTTTCTTACATGATTCAATACCGGTAATTTTGGTATGAAAGAAGATAACTAATTATAAACCGAATGACTTTGTCCCGCAATTTGGGCCAAGACATTCTGACCGAAGATCATTGTATAATGGATAGAAGAACTGCAATTAAGTTTCTCGGTGCAACTATTCCGACCCTTTTCGTTGGCAAATTTAGCGCTGCACACGCCTATCTGGGGAAAGCCCCTTTTCATCCCGATTGGCGTTCACTGGAAAACTATCAGGTACCTGATTGGTTTCGAGATGCCAAATTTGGCATCTGGGCACATTGGGGACCACAATGCCAGCCTGAGCGGGGTGATTGGTACGCCCGAGGGATGTATCAAGAAGGATCGGACCAATATCAATATCATCTTGAAAAATATGGACATCCTTCGGTTTTTGGTTTTAAGGATGTGATCCATCAGTGGAAAGCCGAAAACTGGAATCCGGAGGAGCTGATGGAGCTGTATAAGAATGCCGGTGCACAGTATTTTATGGCTCTGGCCAACCATCACGACAATCTAGACCTATATCGCAGCAGTCACCATCGCTGGAATAGTGTCAATGTGGGTCCTAAAAAAGATCTTGTTGGTGGCTGGGAACGTGCTGCAAAAAAAAGAGGACTTAAATTTGGCGTGAGCGTACACGCAGCGCATGCCTGGACCTGGTACGAAACGGCTCAGCGAAGTGATAAAAAAGGTAAGTTGGAAGGAGTTCCTTATGATGGAAAACTGACAAAAAAGGATGGTGTAGGAAAATGGTGGGCCGGTTACGATCCACAGGAGCTTTATGCCCAGAATCATCAACCGAGTCTGGACAGCACAGACGATCACACGGTTCACCGGCAGTGGCATTGGGATGTCGACTCCGGCGTAAGCGTCCCTGACAAGGCTTATTGTGAAAATTTCAAAGCGCGAACTCTGGAACTGATGGAAAGCTACCGACCTGATATGGTTTACTTCGATGATACCGTCCTTCCGCTCTGGCCGATAAGCAATGTCGGGCTGGAGATAGCCGCCGATTTTTACAATAAGAGCATGCAGACCAATAAGGGAAAGGTCAATGTGGTAATCAATGGCAAAATACTGAATGAACAGCAGCGCAAATGCTTAGTCTGGGATATCGAACGGGGGCAGAGTAACAGCATTGAGCCGCAACCCTGGCAGACTTGTACCTGTATTGGATCATGGCATTATGACCGGCGGATCTATGATAATAATCAATATAAATCCGCCAAGACCGTTATTCATATGTTGATTGATGTGGTCAGCAAAAATGGTAATCTATTGTTGAGTATACCACTGCGCGGTGATGGATCTATCGATGACAAAGCAAGAGCAGTGGTCGAGGGGATAGGGGGGTGGATGACTATACACCGGGAAGCCATTATTGGAACCAGACCATGGCGTATTTTTGGGGAGGGTCCTGCACAAGAGGAGGCTCCTTCACTAAGTGTTCAGGGGTTCAACGAGGGAAAGGGAAAAGCTTTTACCGGTGATGATGTTCGTTTTACGACAAAGGGAAATGTACTTTATGCCTTTATTATGGGAACACCGACCGGAAAGCAGATTAGAATCAAGTCATTGGGGCGTTCCGCACCCGATAGCCCTGTGGTCGGAAAGATACAGTTATTGGGTAGTAAAGATCGGATATCTTTTCATCAGCTCGACGACGCTCTTGAGGTCCAGATCCCCGACAGTTTTGTTCAGAACGATATTGCAGCGGTCCTAAAAATTACCTAATGACTTGATCTTTTTAAGGGCTAAAGCAACTGTTCGACGCCGGATAAGAACTTCAATACAGCATCTCTAGGGATGGCCAGACAAGCCGTGTGACTAAAGCGTGCAATGTTGAGCCCTATAAAATGGCCATTGCTATCGACTATCGGACTTCCACATTCATCAGCATGAATGCGTGAATCGTGAATAAAGACACTTGGAAAGTTGTCCCTACGAACTGATTTTCCTTTAGGAATGTTGTTTGCCGGATGTGGATTTTCCCTGGTTGGCCATTTGGAAAGGATGACCTTCGTCTGAAGATCTGCGGCTCCCCGTCTGTATTGAACCTGTAAAGTGTCGCCTGCGGAAAATTGCTGCATGGCGGCATTGATTTTGATGGCACTTGCCACATCCTGACCATTTAATGCAATCATATGGTCGCCGACCTGGAGTCCGGCCTGGGCTGCTGCGCCCATACTATCTAATGTTGTTAAGGTTGGAAGACCGTCTAACTCCTGCATCTGTGCATCGAAAGTTCCTGGAACGGGTATACGTGGGAAAGTGCGGGACGACATGCCCAGGACACCGGTTTTACGTTGATGGGCGGTAAGCAATGACCATAAATTTAAACCTACCAGTGTATCCGGTATACCTTGCTGCGAAATTTCCGATATGGTGATCGACGGAAATCTATGATCACTCATGAGTGCCACCAGGTCGCTTTTTTCATCTCTTAGCAGGACTTTTAAGGCGTAGACTTTCTTGCCAATTTTAACTGTTGGCTCTTTGCCAACTAAACTACTTTTGGATAAGATCACCTGCTTCTTGTTGCGCAATTGAAATACCGTTCCTAATATAGAAATACTATCGTCTTGTAAAGTACTGCTGATTGTTATGGACTGAAAGTTTGTCTGCGGATTTATTGTCTGTTTTTTTAGCGCCAATTTCAATAGTTTCTGCTGTTCAGGATCGCTACCGATCGAATCGCTTAAACTGGGATAAGTGTCGATAGCGACTGGGTGGCTGAGCGACTGCCAATATTTACGGTAGCTATTTACAGGAACCTCAAAATTGATGCCTTCGGGACTATCGATACGGCTATGAAGACCAATGACCCGACCTATGGCATCAAACAAAGGGCCTCCGGAATCTCCCGGTTCCATGATGCTGCTGCTTTGAATAAAACCATAGTCGTCCATTTTTTTAAGAATACGACCTGTGCGCAAAAAGGGAATGTAGAAGGGCAGTGTTTCGGGATAAGATAGTCCAAAGCAGAACTGGTTTTCAGCGATAGATGATGACCAGCCCATTTCAGCAAAGGGCCATGGGCCTTCGCCTTGCATCTTCATCATAGCAATATCAGGCAAGTTGCTCTGTTGATCCACGACCAGTCTTCCGAGCGCCTTGGCGACTCCCTGTTTACCATCGGAAAAAATTACGCGATAGAAATTGCCCGGCTTTGTGGAATGTGCCACTGTCAGTATAGCTCCATCCACAGTCACAATAGCACCACTGAAAGGGGCACTGTTTTGCTGGCCGCTGATACTGTCAATACCAAACATTTTTATCGATGCCGCCATTGCCCGGGCAAGGGTAGATTTCGGTATATCATGACCAAGTGACATGTTTGTTTGCGCTAAGCAGGTAGTGGGGTAGATGGCTAGGCACGAAATCGCCCAAATAATAATGTAGTGAAAGACTGTATGATCAGAAAATTTTTTGAAACACGTTGTCATATTGCGAACAGGTTGATTTATTGGATTAGGTTTGGCTTTAGAAGGCCGTGGCTCAAAGGTAGCAGATTTGTCAACAGAAAAACAAGAACAACTAAGCAGTTCTGAATATATTATTGACTTTGCTTCCTTTTTGGTACTGTCTGCCGAAAAATTTATGGCGTATACGGTGAAATTGTGAAAACTTAGTAGGAAGAATTTAGGAATAAGTCGTCGATAGGAAGTATCAATTCTTTTTAGTTATCTTTATCCACGAAAAGATTGACCTCTAGCTAAAAGAATCTACTAATGAATTATACGAGCGAAAAAGAGCTGCTTGACGATTTCCGAAAAGGGAAAGAGCAGGCTTGCGCGCATGTATACAACCGTTATTTCAATCGCATTTGTTTATACGCCTCGAGCTTTGTGGATGAAAGTAAAGAAGCGGAAGATATTGCCGAGGAGGGATTTATTCGCTTGTGGCAAGGTAAAAGGAGCTTTGACAGCTTGTCGCATCTCAAAGCGGCGCTCTATCAGGCAACACGCCATGCAGGACTCAATCAGCAGACAGCTCGACTGCGTAGGCTGAATCGGGTCGACAGCTATGTTGCACAGCAGGAACAGGATCAAAAATCACATTTACATGAAATTGTCTTCGCTGAAGCAATGGCCGAACTCCACGAAGCCATTCAGAAGCTCCCACCCAAAGCACGGGAAATCATAGAGCTGAGCTACCTTGAAGGCAACAGCAATCAAGAAGTTGCTGATCTATTGCAGATCAGTATTCAAACCGTAAAAAATCAAAAATTACGTGCCCTGAGCCTGCTGCGCGAGCATTTGAAACGGGATTCCTTCCATTATCTACTCTCGTTGATTGTTCTATTTGGAAAAATTTAATTTTTTTTAATTGTCTTTGGTACTTTTTTAAATCGGTGTGGTATCTATAGATGAAATAGCTCAAAATGGATCCTAAAGAAGAAGAAAAACTTATCCGTATCAGTGCGCTGGTCCTCCAGGAATTGCAGGGAACGCTAACAGGCGAAGACCGTCTTTTTTTGGAAAACTGGCTGCAAGAATCAGCATCGAACAAAGAGATCTATCAACGTTGTCTGGATGGACAGCGGCAGCGTGAAGCGTATGCCAGTCTGCAGCATTTTGAAAAGCAGCGTAATTTTGAGTCGCTAAAAAATAAAATTTCCTTTCAGCCAACAACGAGAAAGCCCGCACTGCTGAAACGCCTATGGCCTTATGCTGCAGCAGCTAGCGTACTACTTGCCCTCAGTGTTGTCTGGTTTTGGAATAGGGATAACAGCCGGCCGGCAGAAGTACAGATAGGGGCTGTAAGTGATCGGCTACCGGCTTCTAATCAGGCCATCATAACGCTCTCAGATGGCAGACGGTATGAGCTAAACAAGGGAGAAAAGCAAGTTCTTATCAATGGTAGTGGAATACGCTATGATGACGGCCATGAAGTTGCATCGATCGATGCCGCGGTGTCTGCCAAAATAGAAACACCGCGTGGCGGTACTTACGAGGTTACCTTGCCCGACGGTACTATGGTCAAGCTAAATGCAGGAACGACACTATCTTATCCGACCATATTTGCTAAAGATAAACGCGAAGTCAGCCTTCGGGGAGAGGCCTATTTTGAAGTTGCCAAACGTAAGAATCAGCCTTTTATCGTGCGGACCAAAAATCAGGAGGTACAGGTACTTGGAACGCATTTCAATATCAATGCCTACCCAACATCAGCGCAGATAAAAACAACACTGTTGGAGGGGAAAGTGCAGGTAAAAGAACTGATTAAAAGTCAAAAGGTCACTTTGATGCCCGGCGATCAATCTGTTAGCTCCGGTGCGGAGCTTTCTAGACATCCGGTCAATGTGCAGCAGGAGATGGCTTGGGTATACGGCAAATTTAACTTTGATGGAAAGTCGCTTCGGCAAGTGATGGATGAGCTGTCCCAATGGTATGCAGTTGATGTTGTCTATAAGGGCGATATACCTGATGTCTCCTTTTTCGGAGGAACATTCAGAACGAGTAAATTATCTACCATCCTGAAAATATTAAAAGACCAGGATTTGTCGTATCAATTGACGGACGATGGAAAGCTCATCATTGAAAAAAGTGATCCTAAAGGACAGAAAGGAGGGCAGTAAAAAACGTAAAATTATACATTACCATACAATATGAATTAACAAATTGGGCAGTGAATCCTGCAATCTAACCTAACTAAACTAACTAGAATTAATGAAATTAAGTTGTTTTTCACAAGCGACCAGACCCCTTTTATGGCTACTTTTTGCTGTCTTACTCCAGCTAGGTCATAAGGTAAACGCACAAACCGTCACCTATGCCGGGCACAATGTTCCTTTGATGGATGTGCTCCAGGCGGTCAAGCTCCAGACAAATTACGAAGTCTTAGGAGCAAAAAAGATTTTGGAATCGGCCCGCCCAATTTCGATTAAAGCGGACAAGATGCCCCTTAAATTATTTCTTGATAAGATTTTAAGTCCGCAGGGAATCGGATACACAATTGAATCAAAGACAATTTTCCTGGAAAGGAAATCCAGTCCACGGAAAACCGAACCTAAAAACTATCCCTCGTTGGATAAGCCATCCCAGCTGCAGGTCCGGGGACAAGTCGTCGGTAAAGACCGTAAGCCGCTTTCGGGAGTGAATATTTCGCAAATGGGCAATACCATTGCGGTAGCGGATAAGGATGGACGATTTTCCTTCGCTGGTACTATGCAACCGCTTACATTAAGTATGGTTGGCTATAAAAACTTTACCCTCAATCTAGTCGAAAATAAAGAGGAGTACAATGTGCAGATGGAAGAGGAAGCAAATGCGTTGGAACAGGTCGTTGTGACGGGGTATCAGGTGTTAAAAAAAGATTCTTATACCGGAACCGCGATTACCAAAAGCGGGGATGAACTGCGACAGGTAAATCCACAAAACGTCTTACAAGCCATGCAGGTATTTGATCCTTCTTTTAAACTGCTGGACAATAATCTCGCTGGATCCAATCCCAATGCCTTACCAAATATTAATGTCCGTGGATCCTCTTCGTTACCTACCGGAGGGAATGAAGTGCTCCGAAGGGACAATATTACCACCACAATCAATATGCCGGCCTTTATATTAAATGGGTTTGAAGTGAGCGTACAGAAGGTGCTGGACCTGGATATGACACGTATTGAGAGTGTCACGATTTTAAAAGACGCTGCTGCGACCGCAATATATGGGTCAAGAGCCGCTAATGGTGTCATGGTCATCACCACAAAAATGCCTAAGGATGGTAAATTACAATTGACCTATACGCATGAGAGTAATGTGAATATGCCGGATCTGACAGGCTACGATGTTTTACATGCGGCGGATAAACTGGCTTATGAGAAGTTGGCGGGACTGTACGATGCAACAATTCAGCGTCAGCCACAGGATGCGTTGGATGAACTCTATTATCAAAAACTGGCAAATGTTCTCGGTGGTGTGGACACGTATTGGCTTTCGCAACCCGTGCGGACTGCAGTCGGACAAAAACACGGACTTTATCTAGAAGGCGGTTCGGAGACTTTCCGTTATGGCGTAGACATGCGCTATCAGACCAGGCCAGGTGTCATGAAGGGATCGGGAAGAAATCAATATTCGGGTGGGCTGAATTTTAGCTATAACCTAAAAGGTAAATTTAGATTCCAGAATGAGCTTGCCGTAACCGTGGTCGATGGCCGCGAATCTCCTTATGGAAGTTTTTCGGACTATGTGAGGATGAATCCGTATTACCGCATGACCGATGATAACGGCAATATTATACAGGAGGCCGATATGTGGACAAGGGTGGCAAATTCCGGTAGCGCGCAACGGGAGTATGTCCTGAACCCACTTTATAATGCGACACTCAATAGTTTCAATAAACTTGGTTACACCGAATTGCTGAATAATTTCTCTGGTGATTTTGATCTCAATAACGGACTTCGCCTGCGGGGACAAGTGAGCCTGCTAAAGCGCTTGAATACCAATGATAATTTCCGGTCGCCCTTAGCCAATGATTTTTATTTCTATCCAACATCTCAGACAGATGAAAAAGGTAGTTATAGCAGCTATACAAACAATGAATTGTACTGGGATGCAAATATCAGGCTCAATTGGATGCGCAATATTGATAAACACAGCTTCAATGTGGTTGGGGGAACCAATATCCGGACAGAAAGTTACGACGAGCGTTCTTTTACGGCCATTGGGTTTCCTAATGACCGATTTACAAGTGTGGGATTTGCCAAAGGATATGCCGAAAATGCGAGCCCTTCGAGTAGCCTGGGTGCCTCCAGGTTATTTGGCGCTTTCCTAAGTGCCAACTATTCCTATGATAACCGTTATCTAATGGATGCAACGTTCCGCATTGATGGTTCTTCCAAATTCGGATCCAATAAACGTACCGCTCCCTTTTGGTCTACAGGTATCGGATGGAATATGCATAAAGAAAAATGGTTTACCAACGATGTTATCAGCCAGTTGCGTCTCCGTGCAACGATAGGTCTTACGGGATCTGTACAGTTTGATCCTTATATGTCGCGCACAACTTATAGCTACGATAAAAGCAATTGGTATAGCTCGGGACTGGGAAGTACGGTCCGTAATTATGGTAATGAAAACCTGACCTGGCAGAAGACCCAGAGTACCGATGTTGGTCTTGATCTTGGACTTTGGCATGATCGGTTGACACTTTCTCCACGCTATTACCATAAGATCACACGCGATATCTTAGCGGATATCAACCTGGCACCTTCTACGGGATTCAGCTCGTATAAGGAGAATCTTGGCGATCTTGAAAATAAAGGATTCGAGCTCAATGCCAATTGGGTTCCCATTAAAAATCAAAAGTGGACACTGAGCCTATTGGCCAATTTGGTCCGAAATACAAATAAAATCGTCCGTATTTCAAATGCACTGAAAAGCTACAACGAACGTGTCGACGAAGCACAGCAGGGGAGCGATCTAATGGCGGTACCGCTACTTCGCTACAAAGAAGGCCAATCGCTCGATGCGATTTACGCAGTTCCTTCTCTAGGAATAGATCCCGAAAATGGAAAGGAAGTTTATATTAAAAAAGATGGAACACTGTCATATGACTGGGATGCACGGGATATTGATGTCGTGGGGGTGGCCACTCCAAAAATGGAAGGATTTTTTGGAGGAACACTGCGCTATAAACAGTTTATGATGGTCGCTTATTTCCAGACACGGATAGGTGGTAAAACCTATAACCAAACCTTGGTAGACCGGGTTGAAAATGCCGATCCACGCTATAATGTTGACAGTAGGGTTTTGGAGGAAAAATGGAAAAGCCCAGGAGATGTAACTTTTTATAAAAGTATTCAGGATTTGGGCCAGACGAGAGTGTCCTCGCGGTTCATTATGCCTGATAACCTGTTTGCACTGCAGTCGCTTAATTTTTCTTACGATGCACGAAAGGAGTTCGCTAAAAAACTAGCATTGTCAAGTCTGCGTGTCGGACTTGTTGCAAATGATATTTTTCGCTGGTCTTCGGTGAAAGTAGAACGTGGAATTACATACCCGTTCGCCCGGAGTGTGACTTTTACCTTACAGGCAGGATTATAAAAGATGGTAAGTACCATCCGACGGATGGAAAAAAATATGTACAGATGAAGAAGTTAACTATAGTTTTAATACTATTCACAGCCCTGAGTACGCTTTCTTGCTCTAAGTGGCTAGATATACAACCGGAAAGCGAAATAGATAAATCGGTTCTTTTCGCCACCGAAGATGGTTTTAAAGAAGCCCTTATCGGGGTCTATACCCGCTGTGCCAAAGATGATCTCTATGGAAAGGAGCTAACAATTGGAACACCGGAAGTATTGGCGCAGAACTATGCGCTATCAAGCAATGACCCTTTGCGTTATCAACAAACAAAGTTGTTTAAATACAACGATGGCAATTTTATCGGACGCAAGGACAATATCTGGAAAGGTCTGTACAATGGCATTGTGAATGCCAATCTGATTCTGACTGAGATCGATCAAAAGAAGCAATTGTTTACGGGAAGCAATTACCAATTGATCAAAGGGGAGTCGCTGGCTTTGAGAGCTTATCTGCATTTTGATGCTTTGCGCCTATTTGCTCCTGCTCCGGTTGTAAATGACAAAACCGAAGCCATTCCTTATGTAACCGGCTATTCAAATAAATCCACCAAATTGTCGACGGTGTCACAGGTGCTGGATTCGGTCGTGCGGGATTTGGAGGAAGCCAAAGAATTGCTCAAAATTGATCCGATCCGCTTGAAATCTTATGTGGTCGGTTATCCGACTGTCGGTGACACCCTGAAAAATTCAGAGCTTCAGGATAAAAGTCTCTTTTTACAGAACAGAAGACACCGGCTTAACTACTATGCGGTATGCGGGTTGCTGGCGCGAACTTATTTGTATAAAGGAGATAAAACTAAAGCGTTGCTGAATGCACGTGAAGTGATTGATGTCAAAAAATTTCCATGGACAAATGCGACTGATTTTTTAGCGGTCGATGCGGACAAAAAAGACCGGATTTTCTATAAGGAATTGTTATTTGCCTGGTACATCCCCGCCATGAACAGCACGTATAACAATGACTGGTTTCAGGACAATAACAGTGCAATATACCTAGATCAGGACGAAGCAAAGACCATCTATGAGGTTGCAGGTGCTGGAGGCGGTGATATGCGCTATACCCAGTGGTTTGGAACAGTCAGCGTTGGCAATTCTTTTATATCACCTATTCATAAATATCGTCGGAATACACTGGGCGACAGCTTTGCAGCTAATTTGCACTATTTGGTAGCTCCAGCAATCCGCTTGGCTGAAATCTATTATATCGCTGCTGAATGTAGTTATGAAACAGCGCCGGCCCAAGCCGCAGCATGGCTGAATGAGGTGCGTGAACATCGGGGCATCGGCCAGAAAGTGGATATCTCGACCTATGCAAAGCTGCAGAGCGAACTGCTGAAGGAATACCGGAAAGAAATGTTTGCCGAAGGGCAATTGTTCTTTGCTTATAAAAGGTTGAATGTACCGATTGTAGGGCAGCAAGGCACAACAATTCCTGCCAATCAGCAGATCTATGTATGGCCTTTGCCTGATGATGAAATAATTTATGGACAACGGTAAATAGTGATCAAAAATGAAAAAAGATACTTTATTACTCCTGTTACTCCCGCTGCTGCTGCTGTGCTCTTGTAAAAAGGCCGGCTTAACGACTTACGACAGGGCAGCAAATGTTTATTTTGATCTGAGCGATGCGGATCGAGATAGCATTGTCTACACGTTTGCCTATGATATGACCAAGGCACAGGATACGGTTTTTATTCCCGTCAAAGTGATGGGGTATCGTGATCAGCAAGCACGGCATTTTGAGGCCTTCGTGGAAAAGGATTCATCAACGGCCCGTGCCGAGCTACATTATGATGCGCTGAAATCCGAATATACACTGGAAAGCAATGCCGGCCAGGCTCTAATTCCAATCATCGTACACAATATCAGTGAACTTGAAAATCAATCTGTATCACTGCTCGTCAAACTGAAAGCAAGCGATGACTTTGGTGTTGAAAATCCCGCGCTAATACGGGCACGCATTATTATTTCGGCCCAATTGGAGCAGCCAGCCTGGTGGGCGATGTGGCTCGACAATTATTCGCGAGTAAAACATCAGCTCTTCTTAATTGTCACCGAACAGCGTTCGCTTTCCATGGTGGGACTCGATGCACCCAAGAATCTTTACTTTGCAAATCTGCTGCTCATGATGCTCAACGATCCATTTAAATGGGTCAAGGATCATCCTGAAAAAAAATACGTATTGAACAGCAAAGACAACGGGCAAACCTACCAGTTCTACCACCTGGACAATCCCAGCCGAAGTATCCTCTTACGAAAAAATAGCGCTTCGGGTAAGTATTATTTTATAGATGAATCAGGAAAGGAAGTCAGATAAGATGAAAAGAGATGTAAACAAATTAAGAGCAATACTATTTGCTGCTGTGTTGTCTTTAACTTTATTGGCTTTGGGCAGCTGTTATAAAGACAAGGGGAATTATGTTATCGACATGCCCGGAGGCCCTCAGGTGACCGGTTTGGATACCTTGTATGAAGCTTCGGTAGGAGACAGTCTTATTATAGCGCCCAAAATTACCGGCATTGATGCGGCTTCCGTTAAATGTAATTGGCGGATCGATGTGCCTGAAGCAATTGTCCCTGAAGCTAACCACTATGAAGGGGCTGCGCTGCGTATCGTTTTCGGGCTGCAGGCCAAAAGGTATACAGCCCGGCTTACGGTGACCAATACCGCCAATGGAATGAAATATTTCTACAATTTCAAAATTCAGGGAACGACAGCCTTTTCGCGTGGATCACTTGTGCTATCTGTTCAAAACGGCGTCAGCAAACTCTCCTTTATCAAACCCGATAATACTGTACAACCCAATATTTATGAGGCGATCAACGGCGAGCCATTGCCTCCTGATCCACTGCATATCCATTACCTGAAAAATCAGTTCACGGGAAACACACCTCTGGGGTATTGGATTATTTCCAAACAGGCAGGTGTGCGGCTGGACGTGAACAATCTGGTCAAAGAAGCCGTAAAACCAGGGACCTTGCACGATAACTTTTTTCTGGCTCCATCGACGATTGATGTTGGAAGCCTGATTGCCCATCCGCAAGGCGTAATGATGGGTGTTATCAATGGCAAATTTTATGGTGGAACCACGAATACCTGGGATCAATCGAATACCTACGGGATGTTTGGAACATATGCGGACGGAGATTATGAGTTGGCTCCGGAAATTATTTTGACCGCGGTAGACAACAATTTTAGCGTCATCGCTTTCGAAAAGAATAAAAAGCAATTTGTACGCATCAATATTTATGGAAGTCCAATGTATTTCGGTACGCAATATAGTCCAGTCAATACTGAAATTTTTGATCCGACAAAGGTGGGTATGGATTTGATCCGAATGGTGCAGATCAATAGCACGGACACTTATGCGTATGTGAAAGATAGCAACGGGAACATTTATGAGCTGAAGTTCAATGCCAACTTTAATGGACCTTTTATGATCACTGCGGTACACAAAAGACTCTTTTCAAAAAAGGAGTGGATCAATGAGCGAACCAAGATGGTGGCGACCCGAAATGGCTATATCTACGTGGCCTACAAAAATCAGGTATTTCGCTACAATCCGCTCAATCAGCAGGTGGAACAGTTAAAAGCAGCAATCAAATCGGATATCGGATTGCTCAAATTGGATGATGATGAAAGTACCCTGATCGCAGGTGGAGAGGGCGCACTTTATTACATGGACATTCGAGTAGGGCAGCAAGGTGAGCTCCTCAAAACAATCGACGGTATCCCGGGAAATCCTGTGGACATGACCTGGCGTAAATAAAAAAATAAAATAATATCTAATCATATAAACATGAAAAATTTAAAAATAGTGGCATTGGCATTTTTACCCATGGCATCCTTTGCACAGCAAGCAAATTTCCAGATCAATGGAAGTGCACCAAAAGCTTTCAATGGTAAGAAAGTGTATCTGGACTATACAAAAGATGGATTTCCGGCATCGGATTCATCTGCTATTGTGAATGGCAAGTTTAGTTTTAGCGGGACGGTAGAGGAGCCTGCTTATTCAAGAATGGTTTTTGATCAAGAGGGTAAAGGAAAATTGATCGCACAGAATATCGGTGACCGTTTATACTTTTATTTGGGTAATGAGACTTACAACATGACCATCAAAGATTCGCTGCGGACGGCTGCAGTAAAAGGGTCTCCTTTGCATAATGCGTATGTCGCTTATTTGAATGAAATCGGTGGCGGTTTTATGGATATTATTGATGCTGGGAATAAAGCTTTTGCTGCTGTAGATAAAAATGCGCCTGATGCCAATGAACAGTACAAAGCTATCCACGAAAAGTTTGAGGCAAGGTTTGAAGCACGCCGGGTAAAGGAACTTGCATTTGCAGCAAAAAATCCGAGTTCAATTTTTGCGGTGGATGCGCTTATAGATGCGGCCAACAAACGTAAGCTCAGTGAGATCGAACCTTTATTTTTGAAGCTCTCGAAAGAGGTGCGTCAAACGACGAATGCGCGGCAGCTGGAAGCACGCTTTTTGGCTGAGCGAAGTGTGAAAATTGGAAATAAAGCGCCTGATTTTTCTCAGCCGGATACAAATGGGAAAATGATCAAGGTATCCGATTTCAAAGGACAGTATGTGCTGATCGATTTTTGGGCAAGCTGGTGTGGTCCCTGCCGTGCGGAAAATCCTAATTTATTAAAGGCGTACAACAAGTATAAAGGTAAGGGACTGGAAGTCCTTGCGGTATCCCTAGACGATACAAAAGGAAAAAATGCCTGGATAAAAGCGATTAAGGATGATGGTCTGCCTTGGATCCATGTTGCGGATCTGAAGGGTTGGAGCAATGAGGCGGCGGTATTGTATGGCGTACGTGCTGTGCCACAGAATTATCTAGTGGATCCGAAAGGAAACATTGTCGCTATCAATATCAAAGGAGAACTGCTGCATCAGGAATTAGCCAAAATTTTTGGGAACTAAAGGTCAAATGCAAGCTCATTGACCCGAGATTGGAATGCTGATACTGTATACGAAAGATACACGTTGATGATCTTCTCTAAACGACGGGGTAAATATTAAAGCTAGGGATTGAATCCCTAGCTTTTTTATTGCCGTGTTTTCTTCAGGATCTTAAGCATGCTGCTCGCATAATTTTTGCCCAGTTGCCTATATCCGGCTGGACTAAAGTGGAGTCCATCGCCAATACCGCCACAGCCTGCTGAGGAGACAATATGAGCGGTCGGCAGGGTGGATGGCAGTGTCTGGATGATACTGTTCATACTTGCACATTTCCCACCGTCTGCTGCAGAAAGTAATTCTCCAGCCAGTAGAGGAACATTTTCTGCTTTGAGCTGCAAATCATTCAGCAGGTTCTGATAGACCTTTTTTACTTTGTTGGGCCAATCGCGATCTCCGGTATTGGATTCGCCCTGGTGAAGTAGAATTCCTTTTATAACGCCTCGTTGCTGGGCAATTCTGGCCAATGCCACGAGTTTCCTATAGGGGTTGTTGTCATAGGCGGCGAGCATGGACTTCATCCAGTCTGGTGCTTTTGCAACATAATTTGCCGTACTATCCTGATCGAATAACTGGATATGGCAGCCGCCAACAGAGACATTGATAACAGCAATCTCGATATTTTCTGGAAGGCTGTCGACCAGTGTCCGGCCAAAATAGTCTGCAGGGGTAAGACCGGTATGGCAGCGTGTAATCGGAGGCTGGGCAGGATACCATTTGCCTGATTGACGTCCTAATTCGGGGCAGTCTACAGCTTCCAGAAGATGAAAACGTTTGACGGGAAGGGTGTCCTGTGGTTCAAATTTGCCGTGTCCTTCCATATTGGATTGTCCAAAACAAAGGTAGATATGGAAATTTTTATTTTGGGCAAAAGCAGCCGTAACCGTTAAACTGTAAAGCAGTATAAGAAGCCGGAGGATTTGAGAAGATTTTTGTCGCATAGTGATTTTTGAATCTGTATGTAAAAAAGTATTCGCGGTAAGCTATGCTTACCGCGAAAAAGAGGAGGTCTAGTTTATCTGAGGTTTAGTTCATCGCTATAAACTTGAATTTGAACAATTGGCAAGATGTACCGTAATAATCCCACAGCTGCAGGTTGGAGTTTCCATCCATCGTACAGTTGGGTACATCCCATCCACGTGTGGCATCCACTTTCGACAGGATTTTAGAATAGCCATTGGCTACTGCCAGCACCTGCCAAGCTTGTGCATCATTGTTGTAGTTCTGCCAGAGGCGGATGGAAGTGCCGAGGGTATTGCTGTTGCTGGCCAGATCAATGCAGCGATTACTTGCGCTAGCTTTGGAGACAAAACGCCAGTAGCCATTGCCGGCATCGATAGCAATCCAGCGTTGTGCATTTGCACCATTTCGGGTCCAGGGTCTGAGTACAGCGCCGTTGGTGTCTTCCCCTGATTTTAAATCAAGGACTTTGTTGGCATCGGTCTGAAATTCGATTTCGTAAATACCGTTATTGACCAGGCTGGTAACATTGCAATTTGAACTGGGATAATTGGAGGCGGCATATTGCTGAAACCATTGTTTGCTGGGAGCAGCGCAGGCCTCCCAATCGTTATTGAAGGCAGTACCTGCATTGGGATCGCCTTTGTGAAGCAGGTCGTCGGGGGCGAGAAGATTCCAACTCACATTGCCGGATTGATCGATGATATATTTGAAATTGGCACCAAAACCATTGCCACCGGCAGTACCTGTGGAGCCTGTGCCGAAGGTGCCATATCCTTGCGGTGCCCAGTCGGTCTCCGTAATGGCGATTGGTGCAATGTCAGCAATAGGTTTAACATTGGTATTCCAGGCATTTTGAAAGGCCTGATAGGTATTAACGCCACCCCAATACCCGGGATAAATATGTACAGCGTACCCGATGTTGCCACCGGTAATTTGATTACTGACATAGCCTTGGTAATGAGACTGCCAGCCGGTACCGGGTATCCAGCATACATTGTTGGCACCGTTGTTACGGATAATATTGACCAATGGCTGAAAGAAATTTTTAAGTGCAGCAAAATGCTCGTTTCCTGTTGTTCCCCAGGTACCATTTGTGCCCAGGATTTCAACAGGTTCGTTGGCCAGCTCAAACATCACATTATCGGCGTTCTTCAGTGCAGGGTGCTGTGACAGAAAAGTCCATACGGTTTTGAGATAAGTATGATAGGCATCATTGACCGCAATACGGTGCGGACATACACCCGGAGGGCGCAAGATGACATACATACCCCGACTGCGGGCATGGTTGATCAACGGAATAATGACTTGGTCGGTATACGTAACCAAGCGATTGTAATTGAACCTTGAGATGTCATCTTCGGGAATAGGTGCACCAGGATCGTTGGTCCAATAAGGATCGATATGGAGACGAATATAATTGAGATACCAACCGTCGGCCGCACTGCTGAGTTTGTCAATGACGGCTTTGTTGTAATTGAGTGCTCCTTGGACATTGTAATTGTCCCAGGTGCAGTACCCCGAGTTGGCTCCATACTGACAGCCATTGAACCAGGGGCTTGGCGTAATGGCTACCCCATGCAGGACAATATTATTGTCGCAGGGATCCTTGAGGTACTTTCCGCCTACATGTAGGGTCGGTGTCGGCCGTGGCCAGCTTGTGACAGCTTGCGCAGAAACATTGGACTTCAGACTTCTTTCGGATTCGCTGGTCAAGATTTTTTCTTCCAGCCGCGAACAGCTGGAAAGAATGGTTAATAAAAAGACCAGCAGTAACCACATTTTGTTTGTTCTCATAATTTAAATATTAAAGGGTGATTAATGATCTTATTTTTTAGCCTGCAATGCTTCAGCGACAGACTGATAGGCTGGCTTTCGAACGAATCCTTCGGTCCATAAACCGATCGGTTCTCCACGCCGCCAGAATGAATTCTCTTGGTCAGGACTGTCTAATGGACTCCATATGGTAATACCATATTGTTTGTTCTTGGGAATGATCTCGAGATATTTCTCAACAACAAATTTGTATAAGTCCGCTTGTTTCTGATACATTTCAGCTGTTGCATTAGTAGTCTTAATACCTGTGCCAAGCCCGATATCTAACTCAGACACTTTGATGAACTTGCCGGTGGCCGCCAGCAGCGTAAACATATTGACGATGTTGTCTTTGTTTGTATTGATATCGATGTGCATCTGTGTGCCGATACCATCAACCTTGGCGCCTTTGCTTTCGATGTAGCTGACATAGGCGATCAGCCCTTTACATTTGTTGCCGCTGCCTTCTAAACCGTAGTCATTGATGAATAGGAGGTCATTGGGATTGCCATATTTGCGGGCGAATTGAAAGGCCTTCACGGCATAATCCTTACCTAAGTAATCCTGCCAGTAGAATTCGTCATCAGCCAGATCGGTTTTTCCGATTCCGGTCTTTAAGGCATATTGGTCTGGCCAGTCGGACATCGGCTCGTTGACTACATCCCAGGCTTTGATATACCCTTTGGTTTTCTCCAACATCCCGGCAATAAATGTCTCCAGTGCTTTTGTGAGTATGGCTTCTTTCTCGGCAGGTGTTTTCTCGATTGTGCTACCTCCCGGGCTGCCATACCCTTCACCATTGGCGGACTGTGCTCTGGAGGAGTTATTTCCCCAGCCAAACCAACCATCGATATTGTTTTCAAAATCACTGTTGGCGATAAGATTAGTCGAACTGCCTGTTTTTGTCAGCACAACCTTGTCGATGAAAATAGTGCCATCGTATTGACCAAAATTGATAATAAAACGGTTGCGTGCAGCAGTTGCGGTGACTTTAAGTTCGTATTCTTTGTAGCTTGCTGTTAATGCCAAAGAGCCCATATTATCACCGGTATAATTGGAAGTGCTCTGCAGATCAATACCAATATTGCCTGTTTTGCTACCCCGGGCCACAATCTTCAAAACATACTCTTTACCCACTTCCGTAGGGGTAACGTCATAGGCTGTCTGTGCTTCCCAGGCATTGACAACAGAAGGATTGCTCATTTTTAGTGCATGTCCCGCTAGAGCTGGTCCTCCAGAACCTGGTATAATGACAGGAGCAATTAACTTATTCAGGTAGGCGGCATTCTGTCCCGAATGCCAGCACAGCGTGTGGCCATACAGTGCCATGTTGTTTTCCTGTGCAGCTGTGATCAGCTGTTCTACACGAGATAGGTTCAGGCTTCCGTCCGCCTGCACAATGGAGCCATGCTTCATTTCATAGCCCATGACCATTTCTTCAAAATTGCGGTTGGCCAGACGGTAGAGGACCCCCTTGTTAAAATAATCGTTCATATTGAGGGCTACACCAAGCTTAAAACCCGGACTTGTCTGTTTATCTAAATAACTTTTCAGGGGATTGTAAGCGTTTATATCTTCCTGCGCCAGCACTTCCTGCGGTTTATCGACGGCAAATTCCAATGGTTGATATTTGGTACAGGAACTCCAGACGGTGCTGAGCGAAAGTAGGATGACGATAGTTTTATTGATTTTTTTCATCGTTGTTCATGGTTGAATTGATACTACTTTTTGATGGGGGTAAAAGTTTCCATTTTTACGGACCTGTCCCGCATCACGAGAGTATCCTTGCTTGTGACGCTCATCTGTGGCATTTCAATCGCATAGGAAAGATAAAGTGCGTCTCTATCCGTATTGCCCCAGCTGTTTTTTTCGCCCCGTTTGACAAACTTTCCTGTTCCTGTAGCAGATATGCCGGCAGTTGCCGAGCTGATGCTGCACGTATTGTCGTCATCAAAAGTTAAGTCCAGATTAACATTAATATTGACGTCATCAGTCCCTTTAAAAGATAGCGGTAACACCGATTTCTTTAGCGCTGCTGTCGTGACGTTTTTGACTTCGTCTTTTTCGACATAAGCCTGATGTCTGACAATATTTTTAGTCAAGCTGCTGTTGATACCTTTGCCGACAATTTGGTCGGTGCCCCGACGTAGGTAATTGCCGTGCCAAGGATTTATATATTTGAGGGCGTAGAAAATAAAATCTTTTGGTGCAACATCCCAATCGGATACAATAGCCCTATTGGCATTTTGTAGGGAAGTTTTGCCGGATAGGATGGAATCGGCGTTGACGACTTTTGACATGCGTAAGGGCAGTACGTAGTAGGTTTCCAAGGCTTTGGGATCGGCAAAAAATGCGTCGGTTAGCTGTACCTCAACGCCGCTTGTTAGACTGCCACTTGGAATAGTGATCTGGTTGCTGGCCAGTTGATAGTAGTTGGTCGGCAATGGTGTGACCGGCTGTCCACCTGGATAGCTGAGACCATTTGTGAGGCTATTGTCGACCACAAAATCGATACGGATGTCTTTGCTGTTGTTGTACACCCCGCCTGTAGTCGCCATGACTTTGACCTTATGCTGATTGTCGAGGCTGTTGTCAATGATGTCTTCGCCCAGTGTTACCGTTCTGACAGGTGTCTGATAAGCGAAGTATACCGATTGAAATTCGAAGTCTGGGAACACCCAGTCGTTATTTTTGCAAGACGCCAGGCTTACTAATGCGATTGCGTAAAGGAGATTGATTTTTTTCATCATGTGCGTATTAATGTTAATTCCATCCCGTATTCTGTACAAGGTTGCTATATTTAAGTACTTCACTATATGGGATCGGACCGTAGTACATATAGGTTTCGTAAAGTCTATTTTCAACCGGAATTTCCGTGTAGCTGTTGTTATTTATGCTGATTCCTTTTGCAACAACATTGATATCCATCTTCCAGCGGCGGAGGTCCCAAAACCGAAATCCTTCAAAGCAGAGCTCCAGTCGGCGTTCGTTGCGGATGAGCTGCCGCATTTGATCTTTATTGTTTTTTACTTGCTCCAGGTAGGGATCGCCATTGTTGGTGCCGACACCGGCACGTCTGCGAATAGCTTTGATGATATCGTAAGCAGAGAACGTAAAGGTCCCCATGCCAGTAGGTCCCCAGGCTTCATTAGCTGCCTCGGCATAAGCCAGATACATTTCTGTCATCCGTAGGCGGACATTGAAATGCATTTGTTGGGTCGGGGATGATGGATTTAGATTAACATCCTGGCGTAGGAGTTTTTTGAGATAATAGCCCGTTCGTGTAGATGTTTCGACCTTATTTAGCCCATCGTTGGTTGGACTGTTGGCAGTGGTATTGATCGCTGTGCTGCTGACACCTGCAGTTGCTCCATTGACAATAATATAAGTCTTCAATCTAGGATCCCGCTTATCATAAGGATTGGCTTTATTGTAGGCGGAATTGGCATCTCCAATCGGATATCCATTTTCCATGGGGAAGGCATCGACCAGGTTTTGTGTGGGATTGAGTCTTCCTTTTCCAAATAAAGTTGGCGGAAAATGGTCTTGTTCCATGCTATTGCTATTTCCTTTGTCGGTACGCCAAAGGATTTCGGCGGGATTTGATCCGGAGGTTAAACCGTCGACTACATCTTTATTGTACCAGGTAAATCCTTTAGGATCGATGCCAGTGGGGCCGCCTTTGGCTTGGATGACCTGTCCGGCATAGGTGGCCGCTTGCTCCCAAGTCGTTTTGCTGCCCTCACTGTATGCTGGACTTGCAGCCAACAATGCTGCTCTGGCGCGGATCGCCTGTGCGATGCGTTTGGTCATCCGGAGTTTGAAATAAGATCCGAATACGCGATTGTAATCGTCCTTATTGATCGTTCCTTCATATTTGGCCGGGATCTGACTATCGGCGCTGATGTCTTCATAATCCATCGGCAACAGGTCTTCTGCTTTTTTGATGTCATCGTAGAGCTGTTGCATGCAGGTTTCAAATGGTGCCCGTGTATGGTTAAAGTCCGAATTGATGGTTTCGGGAGTCAGAAGGATGGGGACACCCATGATTTCTCCGGTACTTGATTTCCCAGCATGTGCCTGCAGCAGGTGGAACATAAATAGCGCACGAAGGCCATATGCCTCACCTTTCATCCGGTCGTTGAATAGGATGCTGACCTTTGGATCCAGGGCCCATTCCACCTTATCGCTCAGGGATAAAAAGTTGTTGAGGTATTGCAAAGCTGCGTAACTGTTGCGCCATTGGTCGAAAGGGTTGTTTATGCTTGTCCATTGCCCCGTGGCTGTTTTAAGATAGGTGTTGCTTTTATCGTTGCTTACTGCATTGTCGGTGGCAACATCATCAAAGCTATAACTATTGCCCGGAACACGGTTGTACCCGTTTAGGAGCAATCCTTGGGCATAGAGGGGACGGCTGTTGGCCGTTTCAATTTCAAGATTATTCTCTAGAGCCGGCTCAAACATATCTTCACAGGAGGAAAATAGTAAGCTACTTAGGATGGCTATGGTTAGTATTCTTTTCATCATTCTCGGTTTAAATATTCATGATTAAAATAGTGCCTTGAGGCCGATGTTGAAAAAACGCATCTGCGGTGCTTGGCCAATATTGAGTTGCATTGTTTCCTTTTCTTTTGCAATCGTCAAAAGGTTGGAGCCCATGGCATAAATACCCAGTTCGTGGATAAATTTGGAATTGAATAGACGCTTTGGGAAATCATAGGAAAGCTGCACTTTGGACAGGTTGATGCGATCGGTCTTATAAAGCCAAAAGTCTGAGCTTCGGAAATTGTTGTCACTGTTGAACGTCGTAAGGCGCGGATAAGTTGCGGTTTCCTTGGTTGACTCAGTCCAGCGGTCACGTACCACCACCGAATATTTGTCTTCTCCGTCGACCCAAAAGTATGCACTATTTTTCATGGCTTTGGCTCCAAACTGGCCAGTGGCAGCAGCAAACAGCGTAAAATTGTTCCATTTGACGGTCAGGTTGCAACCTAGGGTCAGTGGGGCACCAGCCCATCCAGCTTTACCCAAATAGACCTCGTCGCGGGTGTCAATGGTGCCATCGCCGTTTTGGTCTTTATACTTGATGTCTCCGGGTTTTACCTCTCCGAATGAGGAAAATGCAGCATTGTCTATGTCGGCCTGACTATTATAGAACCCATCGTTTTGTAGTCCCCATATAGCATCCAAAGGTTTTCCGGCCCGATTCTGATAGGCGAATTGATATAATTCGTCACGTTGCACAGCCTTTGTCGAGTAATACATCCCATTGAAACCCAGTGATACAAAAGCTTGGTTTATTTGTTTGTTTAGATTGATACCAAGGTCGACCCCGCGGCGTTCGTCACTGTTGTAATTGATGTAAGGAAGATCCGAGTAAACAGGCCAATAAGTCATAAAATACATCGGATACTGTGTTGCCGCCTGCACAAGGCCACCGCTCATCCGATTAAAAAAGTAAGAAGTATTGAAGGTGATTAAATTGTCGTAAAGTCCGCCTTCAAGGTTGACGTTAAATTCCTTGCGTTTAGGAAACTTCATGTTAGGATTGTCTCCGCGACGTCTATCAAAAGTATGGACGAGGTCGCCATCGCGCCAGCTATACCAGGCAGCATCGTTGTACGTGTAGTATCCCTGATAAAGATAATAATCGGAGATGTCCAGGTCGGTGTTTAAGATACCTGCAGAGGCGGATAATTTTAACTCATTGACAACTTTGCTGTTGGCGAGAAAATTTTCTTTTGACAGGCGCCAGGCAAGTGCTAACGTTGGTGAGAGGGCCTGACGGTTTCCTTGGGGCAATTTGGCCGAATGACTATAAGCGCTACTAAAGTCAACATAATATTTATTCGAATAGTTGTAGCCCAACTGAAGTCCGAGGTTGGCATTGCTGATTTTGTGGTAGCTTCCGGAGGCAGCGATCTGAAACGCATTCGCCAATAGGATCGCCGAAACATGATGGTTGTTATCGTAGGTACGGTTAAAGTTTAGGGATCCATTAAGGCCGATGGTCTGCCTATAGGTGCTACCACTGATGTTTTGTATGCCGGATATACGATCATCACCATATTTTGTCAGGCTACTTATGAGGTCCTTTCCGTCGTAGTTGTTCCACGAAGCCTGATAAACCGCATAATTGTTGTTATAGGATTGGTTGTAATTTGACTGATAATCTACCGCGAGATTGGTTTTGAAAACGAGGCCTTCCAGGATATTTTTTAGGTCAAAATTCAAGCCTGTATTAAATTGAAACTGCCGGTTAAGATAGCGGTTTGTACCTCCGGCGTAAACATTGGCAAAAGCATTGGTCTGATCCAGTTGGCTTCCGCCCAGCAGGTATTTGCCATCAATGAGAAAATTACTGTTGTTGACATACACCATGGAGTTGACATCGTTCTCTTCGATAATATCAATCGGGATGAGGGGGGAGAAGCGATGTGGCCGTCCCGTGGCCGCCGCCCCCCAATAGTCCGTATTCACCCCTTTAGAAATATAAAAACTGGCGGCAGCATCTACATTCAGGGAGATCAGATCATTGACTTTAACGTCAATGTTGCCGCGCATATTAAATCTATTGGCGCCCCCATTTTTTTTCGCCTGACCAAAATTGAGCAGGGAGCCTTCCGACCAAAACCCAAAGTTGGTATAGTATTGCGCGCGCTGATTGCCACCGGAAATTTCTGCGGTTGCATCGTAACGGTTGTAATGATCTTTGATGTAGTCCGAGGCGTAGTAATCGACATTGGGATAACGATAAGGATTTGTTCCGGCGGCATGCTGGTAGATAGTTTCGGCACTATAAAGTGCAGAGAGACCATCATTCTGCCGGGCCTCGTTGTAGAGTGTCATATATTCTGCTGAGCCCAGGTATTTTGGATAACTGATTGCTGTATTGATACCACTATTAGCTCTAATTTTAATTTTCTGATCGCCAGCTTTTCCACGTTTTGTGCTTATGCTGATGACGCCTTTGGCTGCCCGGCTACCATAAAGGGCGATGGCATTTGCTCCTTTTAGCACACTGATCTGATCGATTTCTGTCGGCATAACGTTATTGGCGTCGCGTGGAAATCCATCCACTAAAACCAGATAACCGCTCATCCCCCAAATATTGCCATTATAACCAGCAATAAAGGCGTCTAAATTCTCCAGACTGTAGGTGTTGTAACTCTTGTCGAGTAACTGCGGGATGTTGATGGATTGTACATTACCCATCAGGTCTTTTTTCGGCACTTTTCGGAAAGCGACCTGTACAAGCGTTGTACTGTCTATGCCGGTACTATCCGGACGAGCGGCTGTCGAAAATGCCGGGAATCTATTTTTATACTGTCCAATGGTTGGATTAAAGACTTCTGTGGCCATCCCATCGGTGACCGCTATGCAGCTTAATCCAAGACATAGTGCTATGCTTAATTTTTTGTACTTCATTTTTTGAATGATTAAATGAAAAACTTGTTACCAGCCTGGGTTCTGATAGAACTCGGGATACATGTTGACATCTCTTACCTTTAGGGGTAACCAGTAATGCTTGCTTGTAAATTTGCGTTCCAAAAGCACATTTTCTTTGATGTTGACAATGCGGTTTTGGGATGGATCTACGGTATTAAAGGTCCCTGCCCGATCAAAAGAAACTGATTTTTTTAGGGTGTAAGGAGATTCGGTCAATAACAACCAGCGTCGAAGATCATTAAAGCGATGGCCTTCAAAGGCGAGTTCCACAGCACGTTCTCTCTGTAGCTCGGGCAATAGTGCAGTTGCTGAACTTAGAAATTTAGCATCCACATGGCCTACCCCGGCGCGATCCCGAACGATGTTGATGGCGTCTACAGCTGTTTTGTTATAATTGTCTGCTTTGCCCGTGGCCGAGTTGGAAGCCATCATCGCTGACTCGGCATACATCAGATAAACATCAGATAAGCGCATGTAAGGCACATAAATATGAAGATTGGTGCCATAATTATAGGCTTGATCGTATTTGTTTGCTGTTATAGGGACAAATTTGCGTAATACATAACCTGTCTGGCTGCCGGACTGGATATCTCGGTAGCTTCCATTGCTGTAGAGGTTGGCGTAACGGTTTTTCTCGTCCTGCGTATTTCCCTGAACGACTTTTGTTCCGTCAAAGATGATATCCTTATAAAAACGTGGATCCCGGTCTTTCCAGGGGTATTCGGCATTGTAACCTGACGCTGCATCGGACTGGGTGATGTCTTTGATCGGTAAACCGTTTTTCATGCCATAGTAGTCCACATAATTTGCTGTTGGGATAAACTTCAGAGCATCCCCATCGGAGACGACCAGTGGAATATATTGTTTACTGGTACCATAATTGGATACCCATGCATCAATATAGGGACCTCTGAATATTGCTTCTGTGCTGCCCGGCATGGCCCAGTTTTGTCCAGTTGTGTAAAAATTAAAATGAATATTGTCCATTGGAACGAGGGCGTAATTCGTTTGTCCGCTCTCGACGAGGGAGAGCAGTTCGCCAAAGGCTTGGGCTGCCTTTTTGCAATAATCGGCATGGTAAGCTTTAGTTCCTGTCGACTGAAAATTCATCAAAGGACTTCCCGCCCAGAGGTAGTTTTTGCCGAGATAGGCTAGCGCCATGATTTTATTGATGCGCAGCTGGTTTTTTCCTAAAGTCCGCTTTCCGGCAGTGGTATTGTCCCAATCAATCGGTAAGAGATTGGCTGCTTCTCTAAAATCGGCCGCAGCAAGATCCGCACAGGCATGGTAACTCAGTCTTGGCAACCGAAGCTTTTCGTCGCTGGGAAGTACATAATTGATATAGGGCATTCCGCCAAAATATTCCATCAGGCGGTGGTGAAACCAGCCTCGGAAAAATAACAATTGCCCCTTGATCAGATTTTTCTCTTCCGGTGTAGCTTCGGTCAATTTGTCAATATTCTCTAATCCGAGACTTACTTTTCGCAGACCAAACCAGGCTGCACTCCATAAATCGCGAAAAGCGCGGTTGGCAAAGACATCCCCGTTTACTGTGGTAAAATCACCTTGATCCATCCAGCCGGAGCCCCAGCCGTCGGATTCTCTTTGCCAGCCCCAGAAATTGCCGTTGTCGATTTTGTGGACGAAATGATAATTGCCAGCCGTTGAGGTCATTTCATCCTCGCCCCAGTTCCAGGAGTTGGTCCAGTAATTATTACTGAAGTTGACAACACAGCTGTAGAGCTCTTCCGTATATCCCTGGAAGTTAATAAAGTTTTTAAATGCTTCTTTGGAGGACACATTGGACTGCTCTTCTTTGTCTAAATATTTTTTACACGAGAGTAGGGAAGAGGAAGACCAGATCACACCAGCTATAAAGATTACCTTGAAATACTTTTTCATATGGGAAGGGTTAAAATGTAATGTTTGCACCTAGATTAAACCGCTTTACAGTCGGGTAGGCTCCCTGTGAAGCCCAGCCGGTACCAGCATAATTGGATTCACGGTCATCCGGCATTTTGGACCAGAAAACTAAGTTATTTCCATTGAGGAATACGCGAAGATTTTGAAGTCCCATGCGTTTGATGATGCTGGATTCCCGGTTAAAATTGTAAGCAATTTCGGCTGTTTTCAGACGGATGTATGAACCATCAAACATATATCGACTACCGGGTGTATAGGTGCTCGATTGCGATAGCCAGCGAGGCAGTGGTACATCGGCATTGACATTGTCTTTTGACCAATAGGAACCTTCGTCGTAAGCCAGGTTTAGCTGGCCAGAAAAGCTGTTGAAAACAACCTGACGGGTGACATTATTGACGGCATACCATTGTGTCATGACACTGAAATTCTTCCAGTCGAACCCAATCGTACAATTGTATGTGTTTTGTGGAACCGAAGGGAAGGCGTAAGGGATGTTATCCTTAGCATCGATAATACCATCCCCATTATAATCGAGTATATGATAATTGCCGGGTAGTTTGGCTAGATCATTACTTTCGTGCGCAGTACTCGAATAAAGTTCGTCCCAGGTATTATAGTAGCCTGCACTGACGTACGAGTAAGTCTGATTGACCTGTTTATTGTCTGGTTTCTGGTATTCAGGTAGCAATTCGGGCGCATCGGCATTGATGACTTTATCCTTGGCGTGGGTAAAGTTGATATCCGCCCATATTCTCGAGTCGACATTGAGCTTTCTGTTGAATTTTAGCTCAACCTCAAATCCTTTGTTTTGAACTTTGCCGAGGTTGGCTGTTGGTGCCTCCATCCCAAAATAGGAAGGGATGGCCCTATTGGCGCCGCTGATGAGAACATCTGTCCGCCGGTCCCTAAAAAAGTCGACCTTACCGCTTATCTGGCTATTGAATAGACCAAAATCGAGTCCGACATTGAATTTGTTGACTTTTTCCCAACGGATATTTGGATTACCGAGCGCACTTTCCTTGTACCAGACATAGGGGCTGGTATTGCCGTCGGAATAAGAGTAGCGCCCCTCAACACCCATGCCGGCGGTGCCGCCATAAGCCCATTGGGTTAGATATAGAAATTGCCGCCCACCACTATCGTCACCGATGTCACCGTAAGAAGCACGGAGCTTGAGCATATTCAAAAATGAAACCGGCTTCATAAACTCTTCTTCGCTGACTAACCAGCCGAGACCTCCTGAGTTGAAAAAGGCAAATCTGTTATCAGGACCGAATTTTTCTGATCCCGTATAGGCGCCATTATACTCGAGCATATACTTGTTTTTGTAATTATAGGTTGTCCGGAATACCCAGTCCTCACGATAGGAGGGGATCATACTTCCTGTACCGGTTTGATTGCGGTTGAAAAGTCCCATCGCGGTAATGTTATGGTCTTTGCCAAGGGTGGTTGTATAGTTTAATTGCAATTGATAGAACAATCTTCTGTAGGTGGACCAATCCCTGACTTGTCCGGCGCCGGTTGTCCAGTTTATACCTTCGACAAAATCAAACCTGTTGGTACCGTCGAATGCAATCTGGTAGGTTGGCAGTCCCGTATTGGGATCTATCCATTTACTTTGTGTGCTATTGTTGGCGTCATTGATACCCCGGCCACCTTCGACAAAGGTATTATCCAGTGAGATCGTTCCGCGAACGTTGAGGCCCTTCGCTAAAAACTTGAGATCTTGTTCGAGTGTAAAATCCGTCGTAATACGGCTTGTGGTTACATATTCAGTACCGCTGATCGCCAGCACGCGGGCGGAGTTTATTCCTGCTTGCGTGTTTAACACATAGTAGCCCCATGTTCCATCGGCGTAACGTGGATAGATAACGTCAGGTGCTACGGTATAGGCCGCAATCCAATACGAATAATCGTTGCCACCGCCCCATGGGCTTTTTTTGACACCACGGGATCCTGCCAGGTTGGTGGAGAATTTAGTTGTGGGGGTGAGCTGGAAATCCAGATTGGAACGTACATTCAGACGGTTAAATCCGTAACCGGCTTTATAACCGCGTGCATTTTCGAATTGACGGAACATATCGCCTTCGTAAAGAAAATCTGCATTGGCAAAATACTTGACAAAGGGTGTACCACCGGCAATATTGACGCTGCTATTTTGTGAAAAAGCTTGGCTCTTAAATAATTCTTTTGCCCAGTCCGTATTTACATAGCGTTCGCGTTCTGTCTGGTCGGCAGGAAAACGGTATTTGTTGATGATATCCTGTGGAAGATAGTTGGCCCAGCTGGCAGGTGAGATGCCTAATTCATTTTCGATAACCTTGTTGCGCAACATCAGGGCATCATATGAATCCATTTTACCGGGAAGCTGCGAAACTGTTTTGATGATATTGTTGACAGTACCACGTATCAGCATCTGCCCTTCCATACCACGTTTGGTGGTGATTAAGATTACGCCATTGGCTCCTCTTACACCGTAAACAGCGGTTGCTGATGCGTCTTTGAGTACGGAGATGGTTTCAATGGAACTGATATCAACGGCAGATAGCGGTCTTTCTACACCATCAACCATGACTAAAGGATCGGTATTATTCCAGGTACTGCGTCCGCGGATTACAATACGGGGATCTTCCTCTCCGGGCATTCCGGTACTTGCTGTGGTTATTACTCCCGGCACGTTGCCCGTCAGCGCAGCCCCTACACTCGAAACACCTCCAGCACGCTCTAAAACTCTGCCTGAAGTCTGGGCGATGGCTCCAACGACGGTTTCTTTTTTCTGACGGCCATAACCGACAACAATTGTTTCTTCGATTTCAATCGATTTGTCGATCAGCTGTATCTCTACGGTATTCTTATTGTTGATGTCGACTTCAATTTGACCATACCCCAGCTTGGAAATGGTCAATAAGTTTTTATCCGCAGGTACTTGAAGGGTGAAATTGCCGTTGTCGTCACTAGCTGTAGCCAATGAAGTCCCCTTTATCTTAATGGACGCGCCAGCGATCTTTTTATGGTTGCTATCGACTACAACACCTCTTACCTGTCTTTTGGTCTGAGCATGTAGTGTGGACTGTCCCATATAGATCAGGAACAGCAGTAAAGTAAATGGCTTAGCTATACCCCATAGCTTTTTCCAATGCCTTACTAGTGTGATTGTAAATGTAATCATCATAGCATTTGTGGATTGATAAATAGGTTTAAAAAATCTTGGTTAAATTTTCTTGAATTTGTTAGGTAGACTAATACCTGTATTGGGCTCATTTTTGATAAAAATAAACGCCATTTACGGACCGTTTTGTGCTGTCATATTTTGTTTAATAATTGGTTAATTTTTCCGATCTTCACGTTGCCGCAACCGGTTGCATTGTTGGTGTGTAATTTTCCCATGATAGGGAAACCTTTCAAAGCAGTTTATAATTGTAGACCAAAGCTAGCCAATGTAAATTTTGACGGATAGCAAGAATGTTTAAATGAAGGATAAGAATGTCAAAAATGACCGGCAATAGCGCATAAATTATGATCGAGGCTAGTTTGGAAGGGATTAATTTGATAATTTAGTTCACAGTTCACTTCAAATTTTTGTGGTGGAGCTTATTTACCTAAATATATGATACGCATTTTACTGGCATTAAGCTGGATGTTGCTGACGTTTTTTTCGTACGGGCAAAACCATCCTGTAACATTTCAGCGTTATTCTTCAAAAGATGGACTTTCCTCCAATACGATCTATTGTATCTATCGAGATAGCTATGGTTTTCTTTGGTTGGGCACAGAAGATGGACTGAACCGCTTCGATGGGCGTCGGTATAATGTCTATCGATATGATGCCAACCAAGAGAATAGTTTAATGGCCAATCATATTTCGGCTCTGTGTGAAGACAAGAAGGGAAGAATCTGGATTGGTACCAACGGCGGGGGATTGAGTTATTATGATCGTGAAGCAGACCGCATCCGTTCGTATAATCTTACACCTGATGGGAAATGGCTCAGTACCGCAATTAATGCTGTCGATACGGATGCCAATGGAAATATTTGGGTCGCTTCCTATGGTGCTTTATATATACTGGATGTCAATAATCTACAAAAGAAAATGGATCCAACCTATCGGCGTATTGTCGAAACTTTTGCCGGCAAAGTGACGAGCTGTGTATTTCGCGATCGGCAAAACAATATGTGGGTATCCTCAGAGAATGGAATATTCCGTCTCTCGGCAGACTTCAAAACAATAAAACGTTTTGAAGTCCTATCGGAACAGGAAGGATATGGGAACGGGATTGAAGTCAGCTCCATTGTTGAAGATGATAAGGGTCGGATCTGGATCGGGTCTATGCTGGGACTTAAATACCTCAATCCTGGCGATTCGGAGTTCAATAAGTTTATTGCGAAGCAGGGGAATGGGGCATTAAGCAGTCCCCGGATTTATACCTTGTGCCACAATCAAAAGCAGGATCTATGGATCGGAACGGACAATGGTTTGGATGTGCTTAATACCAATAATTTTACAGTTCGCACCTTTAAGCCTGATCCAAGTAATGTGCATAGTCTTTCTCACAAATCGATACGGTCTATTTTTGTAGATAATAGCGGAATTTACTGGATAGGTACTTTTCAGGGAGGGTTGAATAAATTCGACACCAATTTAAGTCAATTTAGATTAAAAAGTCTGGATTTTCTGGAAGGAATGACCGGCGATCCGGCCATAGTAACCTCGTTTGCGGCCTATCAAAATAAGATTTTTTTAGGCGTCGACGGTGGCGGTGTCTGGAAATACGACAGGGAGACTGATCGATTATCATCCGTCAGCCTTTCTGCCAATCTACCCAGAGATCTAACGGTGCTCACTTTGGAGAGAAAGCTCGATCAGCTTTGGATCGGGACCTATCAGCAAGGCGTCGTTTGTTATGACCTCGTTAACGGAAATCTAAAAAGGTACATTGTTGGCAATAAAGAAGATAATCTGAATAATAACGATATTTTCTGTTTAAAAGTCGACTTTAAGGGGAATACATGGGTTGGGACCAATGGAGGTGGTGTTAACATCATTCAAAAAGGGAGTGGAATTGTCAAGAAATATAAGCGGGATGATCATTTAGGCGATGGAATCCAGGTGCCAGGGAATTTTATACGGGCGCTGGCGGAAGATCGGGAACAGCACATGTGGATCGGTACTTATGGCTCGGGATTGGTGATGTATGATCCTTTGACAAAGCGCTCCAAAATTTTTGATAAGGCAAACAACAAGCTACCCAGCAATTATATATTAGCAATATATACTGATAAAAAAGGGAATTTATGGGTTGGAACCAATGGCAATGGGATAGGGTTGCTGCGAAAAGGGAAATTAGTTTTTGAGACACTTTCTGAGAAGGACGGACTGGCTAATGGCGCTATCCAGAGTATTGTCGAAGACGATAAGGGACGGATTTGGTTTTCAACGAACAAAGGCCTGAGCTGTTATTCTCCGGCACAAAATAAGTTTAAAAATTATTCGAATGCTGTAGGGTTGCAAGAGGGCGCTTTTATGCTCGGTGCCTCGCTAAAAACGAGCGATGGAGAAATCTACTTTGGTGGTCAGAAGGGTTTTAATCATTTTTATCCAGCTCATTTAAAAACAAACAGTAATCCTGCTAAGGTTGCACTAACTGATCTAAAAATTGATAATGTAATCATTCAATCGGCGGAGAAAGGTCCAATACAGCAGTCGTTGTTGACCGCTGATCGTATCGAACTAAAATATAAACAGAATTTTTCAATTTCTTTTGCTGCACTAAACCTCACTGTGCCGGAGGATAACCAATATGAGTACCGTCTTGTCGGCTTTGATAAGAACTGGATTCGCAACGGAAAAGAAAATAGTGTCTATTACACTAATCTGGATCCGGGAGATTATGTCTTTGAGGTACGTGCGAGTAACAACGACGGAATTTGGAACAAGGAAATCAAATCGATTGCTATACATGTTGCTCCACCGTTTTGGCGCACGATTTATGCTTATCTATTTTATGTGTTCGCAGCCGTGGGGGTACTTCTATGGATGAGACATCGTGGGATTGAAAAGCTAAAGCAAAAATTTGCGATTGAGCAGGAGCGTACCCAGGCGAAACAGCTCATTGAGCAACAAAAAAGAGATGCTGAGACCAAACATCAGTTGGATGCAATGAAAATCAGGTTTTTAACCAATTTAAGTCATGAATTCCGCACGCCAATCTCGCTGATTATGGGACCTATTGATGCGCTGATTGGGAAAAATAAAGATAGCAAACTTGCTGATCAGCTTAATTTGATCAGTCGTAATGCACGCCGGCTTTTAAATCTGGTCAATCAGTTGCTTGATTTTCGAAAGATGGAGTATCATGAACTCAAGCTGCAGGATGAAGATGGTGAATTGGTCTCTTTTGTGCAGGAGGTATACCGCTCGTTTCAGGACATGGCCTTGCAAAAAGGTATAGACTATTCTTTTTTCCCCTGTCAAGAAAAATTACATTGCCGTTTTGACCGCAATAAGGTGGAGCGCGTTTTATTTAATTTAATCTATAACGCCTTTAAGTTTACGAAAAAGGATGGGGATATCGCCGTAAGTATATCATCTGTGAGCGTGGTTGACAAAAAGCTGCATGTTTACCTCGAAGTACGAGATACCGGTATCGGGATTCCTGAGCAGTTACAGCAATCGATATTTGAGAGTTTCTTTCAGTATGATAATGATGGTAAGATGGCTAGCCAAGGTTCAGGTATTGGACTCTCGATCGCACAATCTTTTGTTCAGATGTATGATGGCGAAATCTCGGTGAGCAGTCAGCCTGCGAAAGGCAGTAGTTTTAAATTTGATTTGTGGTTAGACCAAGCTGAGCCGGTATACGACGGGATACCTGAACAGGAAGCTATCACGCTGGTGCAACCTGTGGAAGCTAGACAGAGCCCCTTGGTGCTGATTATCGAAGATGATGAAGACTTTAGGTATTATCTCAAAGAGTCCTTAAAAGAGCATTACCAGATTATTGAGGCGACCAATGGAAAAGATGGCTGGCAAAAGGCGCTTTTCCATCATCCCGACATTGTGGTGAGCGATGTACAGATGCCATACCTAAACGGGATGGAATTTTCGCAGAAACTTGCACAGGATAAACGGACGAAACACATTCCTGTGGTGTTGCTGACGGCTTCACAGGTCGATAATGGCCTTGTCTGTGGTCTAGAGTCCGGTGCCGTAGGCTACCTGACCAAGCCCTTTGATATGGATGTGCTGATTGCGAAGATAAATAGCTTGCTCCAGCTGAATCAAGCGTTTAAGGAAGTCTATAGCAAACAGGTTTCTATTTTACCTCCGGAATTGACGATCAACTCCGAAAAGGACAAATTTCTACAAAAAGTGTTGAATTATGTTCACGATAATATTGATAATCCTCAATTATCGGTGGAGGCTTTGAGTGCGCATACATCGATGAGTAGAGCCTCCTTATACAACAAGCTGCTGGAACTTACAGGCATGTCGCCGGTGGATTTTATTCGTTCAGTAAAACTGGAGAAAGCAGCGAACCTATTGGAAAAAAGTGATAAGTCTATTTCTGAAATCGCTTATGAAACGGGGTTCGCTAACCCGAATTACTTTACAAAAGTTTTCAAAGCTAAATATCAGATGACACCGAGTGAATATATTCAGCTGCAAAAAAGCACTTCGGTGTAAGGCGGTCTGTTGAATTGTTATTTAAAAAGATCATTTTGGATCTATTTTTCGGAAGGGTAATCTGTTTTAAACATTTTTACCCTTCTTTTTTTTATTTGTTGCAACCGTATCTTGTTGAAAGCTATAGTTTTGCTTTATAACCAATCGCTGGAAGTCTGGCGAATACTAAACTAATCAACTCAAAAAAATGAAATTTTTTATCGATACAGCAAGTCTCTCTGAGATTCGTATGGCTCAAAATCTAGGTGTCTTGGATGGGGTAACTACCAACCCTTCGCTGATGGCAAAAGAGGGGATCTCGGGCACGGCTCAAGTACATGCACATTATAGAGCAATATGTGCCATAGTTGATGGCGATGTAAGTGCAGAGGTCATTTCGACCGATTATCAAACAATGATTGAGGAGGGACTGCTCTTGGCGGCACTGGACAACAAGATTGTTGTGAAGGTCCCGATGACCGAAGATGGGATTAAAGCAATCAAATATTTTAGTACAAAACAAATTAAGACAAACTGTACCCTGGTCTTTTCCGCTGGTCAGGCCCTCTTGGCAGCTAAGGCGGGAGCAGCTTACGTATCTCCATTTGTCGGTCGCCTGGATGACATATCTGTTGATGGCCTGGCATTGATACGTGAAATACGTACGATCTACGATAATTATGCTTTTCCAACCCAGATTCTTGCGGCTTCGGTACGTCATAGTGCCCATATCCTGGGCTGTGCGAAGATCGGTGCTGATGTGATGACAGGACCGCTGCAGGCGATCTATTCTTTATTAAAACACCCGCTGACGGATAGTGGGCTGGCTCAGTTTTTAGCCGACCACAAACGTGTCGCTGCGCAAAACAACAATTGAGATGGTCATGACAAAACATAGTATCCATAATTTAGAAGCTATTGTGAAGCAGGTCCGAAGAGATATCGTCCGTATGGTGCATGGCTGCCAATCTGGACATCCTGGCGGATCCTTAGGCTGTACCGAATTGTTGGTTTGCCTGTATTTTGAATTGATGCAGCGAAAGGCGGAGTTCGATCTGAATGGAGGGGGCGAAGATCTGTTTTTTCTGTCCAATGGGCATATATCACCGGTATTTTATAGTGTATTGGCGCGGGCGAGTTATTTTCCAGTGGATGAACTTGCCACATTTAGGAAACTCAATTCACGGCTTCAGGGACATCCAGCCACGCATGAGGGGCTACCGGGGATACGCGTTGCTTCGGGATCCTTGGGGCAAGGCCTTTCTGTCGCTATTGGTGCTGCGCAGGCCAAAAAACTAAATCAGGATCATCACTTGGTGTATGTGCTGATGGGGGATGGCGAATTGCAGGAAGGTCAGGTATGGGAAGCGGCCATGTATGCTGCGCACAATGAAATGGACAACCTGATTGCTATTGTCGATTATAATGGAGCCCAGATCGATGGGGCGACCAACGATGTCCTCTCGCTGGGCGATTTACCACGCAAATGGATGGCATTCGGCTGGAAGGTTATTGAAATCATGCGCGGAAATGATATTGGATCTGTGATTTCAGGTTTTCGAAAAGCGCAAGCCTTGGCAGCAAACCGAGTGCCGGTGATGGTCCTGCTACATACCGAAATGGGGAATGGAGTTGATTTTATGATGGGGTCGCATAAGTGGCATGGCATAGCTCCTAGCGATGAACAGCTGTCCTCGGCTTTAAACCAAAATGCAGAAACATTAGGCGATTACATCGTCTCGTAAATAAGGAGATTTCGAACGAGATAACATGAAAAAATATACATATACAGCGTCCAAAGACACACGTTCTGGATTTGGTGCAGGTTTGCTGGAAGCAGGAAAGGAAAATGAAAATGTAGTTGCACTCTGTGCAGACCTTATCGGTTCCCTCAAAATGAATGATTTTATCAAGGCATTTCCAGAACGCTTTTTTCAGATCGGTATTGCCGAAGCAAATATGATGGGGATCGCGGCGGGCCTTACGATCGGTGGAAAAATACCTTTTACGGGTACCTTTGCCAATTTTTCTACGGGACGGGTCTACGATCAGATTAGACAGTCTATCGCCTATTCGGATAAGAATGTGAAGATCGCGGCTTCGCATGCAGGTCTGACTTTGGGCGAAGACGGAGCAACACATCAGATATTGGAAGATATCGGATTAATGAAAATGCTTCCGGGGATGACGGTTATCAATCCCTGCGATTATAATCAGACGAAAGCGGCTACGATTGCAGCTGCAAGGCACCAAGGACCAATTTACCTACGCTTTGGTCGTCCTGTAGTTCCGGTATTTACGCCAGAAGATCAGGAATTTGTGATCGGAAAAGCTGTGCTGCTCAATCCGGGTACTGCAGTGACTATTCTGGCGACGGGACATCTGGTCTGGGAGGCCATACGTGCAGGGGAAGAATTGGAAACATTGGGTATCGATGCCGAAATCATCAATATACACACCATCAAACCTCTGGACGAGAAAGCGATACTCCGTTCTGTTGCCAAAACAGGCTGTGTCGTTACGGCTGAAGAACACAACCGGATCGGCGGACTCGGAGATAGTGTGGCACAGCTGCTGGTCAAGCAAATGCCCACTCCACAGGAATATGTGGCTGTAGACGATAGCTTCGGTGAATCGGGGCCGCCAAGTGCACTGATGGATAAATATGGCCTAAACGCCGACGCTATTGTAGCAGCGGTATTACGGGTACTGAAAAGGAAAGTGATGGCTTAATTGAAATTGGGTTGTTAATAATAGGAATGCTTAACCTGATATTTATGTACTGTTAAACCAATTATAATATGAAAAAGATGATCTGCACGGCGCTGTGCGTTTTGTCCGTCAACCTGATCGCACAGGCACAACAGGTTGCACCCAAAGGATTTGATGTTGAGCAGCAACTGGCATCAACCGGGAAAATAGATTCTATAGTTTATCCATCAAAAACTGTAGGTGTATCTAGAAAAGCGGTCATATATACACCACCGGGATATAATACGACAAAGAAATATCCTGTGCTTTATCTGTTGCATGGAATTGGAGGAGATGAGCGAGAATGGTTGAGACATGGAAATCCCCAGGTTATTTTTGATAACCTCTATGCGCAAGGAAAAATGGAACCTATGCTGGTTATTATGCCCAATGGCCGTGCCATGACAGATGACCGCGCCGGTGGAAATGTCATGGCTCCGGATCGGGTCGCTGCATTTTCAACTTTTGAAAAAGATCTCCTCGATGATCTGATCCCTTATGTAGAATCTAGATTCTCCGTCAAAAAGGACCGCGAACACCGGGCAATTTTTGGATTGTCCATGGGTGGGGGGCAGGCCCTGAATTTCGGACTTGGCCATATCGACACGTTTGCTTGGGTCGGTGGTTTTTCTTCGGCACCTAACACGAAGTTACCGCAGGAATTGCTACCTGTTCCGAAAGAAGCTAAAGACAGGCTCAAGCTGCTGTGGATCTCCTGTGGCGACCAGGATGGCTTGCTCAATATCAGTAAGCGGACCCATGATTATTTGCTGGAGCATCAGGTTCCGCATGTATATTATTTAGAACCGGGAGGACATGATTTCAATGTATGGAGAAATGACCTCTATAATGTCTCCCAGTTGTTGTTTAAGGGAACAAAAAGTAAGGAAGTGAAATAGTGTCCGGCTACGATATAAATCAGAAGATTCCTGTTCGGCACGCTGGATCGGTAGATCTCAATAGGGGATGGAATACCTGAAAAAATAATTCGAAACAGTAGATGATGCAAGTAAGAGAAATGATCGGAAAATTTATTTTTAAATGTGTTGGTGTACTGTTCGTGATGTTATCACTGAACAGTACATTTGCCCAGAAACGATCGGCATTAACGATGTGGTATGATCGTCCTGCCGATGCTAAGGTATGGGAGCAAGCCCTGCCGCTCGGTAATGGAAGGTTGGGAGCTATGGTTTACGGAATTCCAGCTGTTGAGAGAATACAACTCAATGAAGAAACAATTTGGGCCGGAGGACCTTATCGAAATGATAATAAGAAGGGCGGGGCGGCATTGCAAACCATTCAGAATTATATATTCGATGGAAAATCTGCTGAAGCTGACCGGCTGGCCAATGAAACTTTTTTCACTAAGACACATGGGATGCCTTATCAGACAGCGGGTGACCTTCTGCTCCAATTTCGGGGTCATGAACAGTTTCAGGATTATTATCGTGAACTGGATCTTGAACGGGCAATCTCCTTGTCACGCTATCAAGTTGATGGGGTGACTTTTACCAGAGAAGTTTTTACTTCATTTGCCGACGATGTGATTATCATGCAGATTACATCAAGCAAGAAGGGAGCGCTCAACGGTACATTGACCTATGAAAATGAAGCGAGGCATCGTATTTTTAAAAAGGGGCAAAATCTTATTTTAGCGGGTAGGGGGACGGATCATGAGGGGATAAACGGACAGGTTGTCTACCAAATTCATACAGGCTTACAGCATACAGATGGTAATATTGTCGTAAGGGACTCGACGATCGATATACAGCAAGCGAGCAGCATTCGTATCTATATTTCAATTGCGAGCAATTTCCAGAATTATAAACAATTGGGAGCTGATCCTTATACGCTGGCGGCAGAACGGCTGCAAAAGGCCATGGGCAAGGATTATCAGCTCGCTTTGCGGCAACATACGGTCGCTTATCATAAACAATTTAGTCGTTTTCAACTCCATTTGGGGAGCGATAGCAGCGAACAGCTGGAGCCCATACCATCGCGTATTGCAAATTTTGCCCGTACACAGGATCCGGCACTTGTGACACTGTTGGCTCAGTTTGGACGCTATTTGCTTATCTGCTCTTCGCAGCCGGGTGGTCAGCCGGCCAATCTTCAAGGCATCTGGAACAGGTCCATGCAACCTGCATGGGACAGTAAATATACAATCAATATAAATACCGAGATGAATTACTGGCCAGCTGAGGTCACTAATCTTTCCAGTACGCATGCACCATTATTTTCCATGATCAAAGAGCTCAGTGAAAGTGGAGCAGAAACAGCGAAGAGCATGTACAATGCACGGGGCTGGGTGGCTCATCACAATACAGATATCTGGCGTGTGACCAGTCCGATTGATTTTGCGGCTGCCGGAATGTGGCCCAGTGGGGGGCTATGGTTGTCTCAGCATCTGTGGGAGCATTATCTTTTTACGGGCGATAAGATGTTTTTAAGGCAATATTACCCTGTTATGAAGGGGGCTTGTGATTTTCTCTTGTCCACGCTGATAACGCATCGCGGTTATCCTGCGGAAAAATGGCTTGTATTAAGCCCTTCCATTTCGCCAGAACAGGGGCCGCTCGCTGCAGGAGTAACGATGGATAATCAGCTCTGCTATGCTATGTTGACCCGTACGGCCTCAGCCGCAGAAGCGCTGGGGATCGATTCCATCTATAAAGATACACTGCTGGCTACGGCGCGGCGTATTCCACCGATGCATATCGGAAAATATAATCAGCTACAAGAATGGCTGGAGGATGTCGATGACCCTCAAAATCAACATCGGCATGTATCACATTTATATGGATTATTTCCCGGAAATCAGATCTCGCCTTTCCGCACGCCTGAACTGTTTGAAGCGGCGCGTAATTCATTGGTCTATCGGGGAGATTTTGCCACAGGATGGTCAATCGGATGGAAAATAAATTTATGGGCGCGTCTACTGGATGGAAACCATGCTTACGAGATTATAAAAAAAATGCTGACAGTCTCCGATGAAAATCATCCTGATGGACGTACCTATCCAAACCTGTTTACTGCACATCCACCATTTCAGATCGATGGTAATTTTGGCCTAACTGCGGGTATCGCCGAAATGCTGATTCAAAGCCACGATGGAGCTGTGCATCTGCTGCCGGCTATTCCGGAGCTGTGGAAAGAGGGATGGGTAAAAGGAATAAAAACGCGCGGTGGGTTTGAAATTGACCTGCAGTGGAAAAAAGGAAAGGTAAAGGAGCTTCAGGTATTTTCGGCATTAGGGGGCAATTTGCGCTTGCGTACAAGATTCCCATTAAAAGGCCCTGGGCTCCAGGTCGCAAAAGGGAATCAGACAAACCCTCTTTTAAATCCAATACAAATACCAGGGCCTATTCAGTCGGCAGATTCACATTTGAAAGGAATTGAATTGCCAAGTGTTTATGAATACGATGTGCTGACCTTGCCGGGGAAGAACTACACGTTTAGGGAGCAACTGAATTAATGCAATTAATTAATCCTGTCAATATGTTAAGAATGAAAATCAGCGCTTTGGTGTTCTGCTTGATGAACCTGTTTTTTTGGGCAACAGCGCAACAGGCCCATAATCCAATCATCTTTGCCGATGTACCCGATATGTCCATGATACGTGTCGGTGATACCTACTATATGAGCAGTACCACGATGCATATGAGTCCCGGTGTTCCGATTATGAAATCCAAAGATCTGGTCAATTGGACCTTGGTCAACTACGCGTACGATCGCCTTGGAGATCAGGATGAACTTCAATTGTCAGACAAAAAAAATGCCTATGGACATGGTTCTTGGGCGAGCAGTTTACGTTTTCATGAGGGGCAGTACTTTGTGAGCACATTTTCTGCCAACACTGGGAAAACACATATCTATCGCACACGTGATATTGAGCATGGACCTTGGGTTTCAACCGAATTTAGACCGATGATGCATGATCACAGCTTATTCTTTGACCAAGGGAAAATCTATATGATCTGGGGTGGAGGCCGGATCAATATGGCTGAATTATTACCAGATTTTTCAGGGATAAAGGCGGAGACACAACGTGTTTTGATAGACGATGCCTCCTTACCCGCCAAGCCTAAAGAGGGCAAAGGTGGTTTACCGGCAGAGGGATCCCAGCTATTTAAGATCAATGGCATGTATTATCTTTTTAATATTTCATGGCCAGCAGGAGGAATGCGCACCGTGATTGTGCATCGGGCGAGTCAACTAGAAGGTCCCTATGAAGGTAAAGTGGGGCTACAGGATCAGGGTGTGGCGCAAGGTGGTCTGATCGATATGCCGGGTGGACAGTGGTATGCGTACCTTTTTCAGGATTACGGTGCAGTAGGCCGAATTCCGTTTTTGGTTCCCGTCAAATGGGAAGATGGGTGGCCTATACTTGGTCTTGACGGAAAAGTCCCAGCTACATTGGATCTTCCTGCAAATAAAAGTTTAAGTCCCGGAATCGTTAATTCGGATAATTTTGACAGGAAAGCTGGTCAGGCAGCTCTCCCTTTGGTATGGCAATGGAACCATAACCCAGACTCCAGCCTATGGTCGGTGACCGAACGCAGCGGTTTTCTGAGACTGCGTACCGGCGAGCGTACCGATGATTTTCTGGCCGCCAGAAATACATTGACGCAACGTACCACGGGACCAAAATGCAGCGCTTCTATCGCTCTTGAGGTTTCTAAAATGAAAGATGGTGATTTTGCGGGCCTATCGCTGCTGCAGAAAAATTATGGATTAGTGGGAATTCGTATGGAAGGAAATACCAGATCATTGGTTATGCTCAATGCAGCAACAGGTGTACCGCGAGAACTGGCTAGGATCGGTGTCAAACAGACGCGTGTATATCTCAAAGCGAGCTGCGATTTTACCGACAGAAGGGACAGGGCTCAATTTTTTTATAGTATGGATGGACAGCATTGGAATACAATTGGTGATGAGCTGGCAATGAGCTATACGATACCTCATTTTATGGGGTATCGGTTCGGAATTTTTAATTATGCGAGCAAAGCAGCCGGCGGCTATGTAGATGTTGATTACTTCCATTTGACCACAAATTAAGATGATATGAGAAAACAATTTTTTACACGATTACAGTTTGGGCTTCTGATGATGTTCGTGGTCACGATAAATGTATTAAGGGCGCAGAATCCGATTGTACAGACGTCCTATACTGCAGATCCGGCACCATTGGTGTATAACAACCGTCTTTATCTTTATACCACGCAGGATGAAGAGGAATCCACCTGGTTTAATATGAACAATTGGCGTGTATATTCAACCAATGATATGGTGAACTGGACCGATCACGGCGCAATTCTCTCTTACACTGATTTTGAATGGGCAAAAGGTGATGCCTGGGCGGCACAATGTGTTGAAAGAAACGGCAAATTTTATTTGTATGTGCCTGTGATTTCTAAGCTGAACAATCGTGGTGCAATCGGTGTTGCTGTGGGCGATAGTCCACTGGGGCCATTTCATGATCCTTTGGGAAAGCCGTTGCTGCAGAGTGAATGGGGCGATATCGACCCTACAGTATTTGTTGATGACGATGGTCAGGCCCATATGTATTGGGGTAATCCGAAGCTGAAATATGTCAAGCTGAATGAGGATATGATCTCCTATACAGGTGATATCGTTGAGGTTCCGATGACGGCGGCATCGTTTGGAAAAAGAGAGGGCGACCCTAAACGTCCTTCTAATTATGAGGAGGGCCCCTGGTTGTACAAAAGAAACAGTTTGTATTATCTTTTCTGGCCGGGAGGTCCTCTTCCGGAATTTATTGGGTATTCGACGAGTAAAAAAGCAGAGGGTCCCTGGAAGTATGGTGGGGTGCTGATGCCGGCTGAAGGAAAAGCATTTACAAATCATCCCGGTGTTGTGGATTTTAAAGGGAAAAGTTATTTCTTTTACCATAATGGTGCATTGCCCGGAGGGGGAGGTTTCACGCGTTCGGTCGCTGTTCAGGAATTGAATTTTCATCCGGACGGCAGTATCCCGCCGATAAAAATGACTGCCGGAATTACGAATGCACTTGCGACAGTGAACCCCTACGCGCTTAATCAGGCCGAAATGATTGCCTGGTCTGAGCATGTTAAATCCTATCAAAACAAAAAAGTAGGTGTTTTTATTAAAGCGAAGAAAGACGGCGCCTATATCGTTGTGAAAAACGTTGACTTTGGTGAGAAAGGAGCCCGCAATTTTTTTGCCCGGGTAGGAACGACACATCATGGCGGTGTCAGTATGGAGGTGCGATCGGGGGCTACAGACGGGCCTTTATTAGCCACCATACAGGTTCCTATGACAGGAGGCGATGATAGATGGACTACCGTAGAGACTATTCTGCCGGATAGTGTAAAAGGGATACACGATCTATACTTTGTCTTTAAAGGCAAGGCTCCATCCAATATCCTGTTTTTCGATTGTTGGAAATTTGGACGGTAAGGTGGCAGCATATGGCTTTTAGATTTAAAAAATTCTTTTGTCTTTCCTCTTTTTTCTGTCATCTGACACTGATTTTTGTTTTGCTTTTTTGCGGGCTAACGAGTGTTGCCCGTGTACGGCTCCCCGCAATTATGGGGGACCAAATGGTGCTGCAACGGGATGTCGATCTCAACATCTGGGGATGGGCAACGAAAGGTGAGAAGGTTACGCTGCGGTTTAGGGGGGCATATTATTACACCGAAGGGGGAGAGGATGGCAAGTGGCATGTGCGGATCCCGCCACAACGTTATGGTGGCCCCTATATGATGGAGATCAATGATATGGTCATTCGGGATGTGTTAATCGGCGATGTCTGGCTCTGTTCGGGCCAGTCTAATATGGAAACGCCAATTAAGCGACTCGTCGAACGTTTTCCTGAAATCAATGAATCTAATCATCATATGATCCGCTATTTCAAGGTTCCGACGCAAAATAGTCTGACCGATGTAAAGGAAGATATACCACCCGTTGAACGATGGCATTCGGGGATTGCCTCTGATGTCATGAACTGGACTGCACTGGCTTATTTTTATGCATTGGAGTCTTATCAGCATAATGGGATCCCTGTCGGGATGATCGTATCTAGCCTGGGGGGATCGGGGATAACGCATTGGATCGATCAGAAATATTTGAAAAAATTTCCTGAGTTGCTGATCGATCGGCATGCGATCGATAGCCTTCGGTTGGCCGAAAGAGATCGGGGAGCGGATTTGTGGACTGAAGAACACTATAACGATTCAAATTGGCCCATAGTGCAAGTGCCCGAGTACTGGAGCAGACCACAGCAGACCCATAGAGGGGTCAGTTATTTTAGGCGGAGTTTTGTTGTTCCGGCAGCTAAGGAAGGACGGCACGCTAAGTTATATCTGGGGACTTTGGCCGATAGCGACTCGGTGTATGTCAATGGTCATTTTGTCGGTTCTACATCCTATCGATATCCGCCGCGGATTTACGATATACCTGCAGGTGTGCTACACGCAGGAAATAATAATTTAACCGTCCGTCTGCGAACGGATGGACGAGATGGCGGGTTTACGCCGGATAAATCCTATAAAATCAAGCTGGATGATGTGCGTATTGATCTGGTAGGCGAATGGCATTGGCAAATTGCGCTTGACCAGGATAAAATTGATGGGTATAAAAACCGTCTTCGGCATATGAACCAGGTTGGTTCGGGCTTGTATAATGGAATGATCCATCCTTTGCGCGACTACGGATTAAAAGGTGTGCTCTGGTACCAAGGGGAAGCAAATACCGCCGATCCTACACATTACCGGGATTATCTTACTTCGTTGGTTAGCAGTTGGCGTGTGCATTTTGGTCAGCCACAGCTTCCTTTTTTGCTAGTGCAGCTGCCCAACTTTATGGCCAAAGATACGGTGCCGGGGGAATCGAATTGGGCCCGAATCAGGGAAGCTCAATTTCAGGCGAGCAAGGAGATCCCTTTCACCGCATTGGCGGTAACTTATGATGTAGGGGAGTGGAACGATATACACCCGCTAAATAAAAAAGACATGGCAAAGCGATTATTTCTATGTGCGCGTAAGATGCTGTATGGCGAAGATGTCGTCGCCTCCGGACCGCAGTATCAGCGTATGCGGGTGGAGGGCGATCAGGTTGTCATTTCCTTTGAGCAGACCGGAAAAGGACTGGCTATCGGTCATGGTAAAAAACTGCAGCACTTTGCAATTGCCGGTTCGGATCGCAAATTCCTATGGGCGAATGCAGTGATACGGGGAAATGAAGTGGTGGTGAGCCATCCAAACCTCAGCGATCCCAAGGCGGTGCGCTACGCTTGGAGCAATAATCCCGAAGATGCAAATCTAATCAATAAGGAGGGATTGTTAGCTGTGCCATTTCGTACCGATAACTGGTAGCATAAAGTAATTTGAGTTAAGGAAAGTCAATTGAACATATCATATAATTCAGCAATAATTTAAGTAATTAATTTAATCAGTTTATGAAGGGACTAAATATTGTCTTAAAAAAACGGACAATGGTATTTTTATTATCCGTTACGGGAATTTTATCAGCAACAAGCGTGTTAGGACAGCAGCAAAATATCCTGAAGGATTACAGTAAAGGTTATGTACACCAATCCATTGGTAATCCTTACCTACCGCTTTGGGAGCATCTTCCTGATGGTGAACCCCGTGTTTTTGAAGATCCCGACCAGCCAGGTAAATATCGTGCTTATATCATTGGCTCCCATGATTTACGTTTTAGCAGTTATTGTGGCCCTGATATCAGAATGTGGTCTGCACCGATTGAAAATTTATCGAGTTGGCGCGATGAGGGGGCTATTTTTACCTATCCGATCGATGGAAAATGGGATGTGATGTATGCTCCAGATCTGGTAGAGGTGAAACGCAAAGATGGGAAAAAAGAATACTACCTGTTTCCACACAGCAGGGGCGATAAACGGGAGGCAATGGTTGTGAAAGGCGATCGGCCGAACGGTCCATTTAAACCCATAAATCTCACCGAAGATGGCAAGCGTACCCTGCCTGGAAGTATCCTTGGATTTGATCCTGCGGTTTACATTGAATATGTTACGGATCCGAAAGATCCTGATTTTGAAATCGGATTCCGTGCATACGGTTTCTGGGGTTTTCAACGCTCCATGGCGGCACAATTAGATCAGAAAACGATGTATTCGCTGCGGCCCGGTACGGAAATTATCAATTATTTATTGCCGGCAAGTGCACGGTATGGTGAATTACGTGATCCCAAAGGTACTTTATACCCTAATATTTTTGAGGGGGAGGATTTAGGAACATTCAATTTCTTTGAAGCGTCATCAATCCGTAAAGTAGGGAACAAGTATGTTTCGGTATATAGTGGTTATTCAGGTCCGGAATATGGAGTAGGTAGCTCAAATTCAACCCTGCGTTATGCTGTAGCAGATTCGCCACTAGGGCCATGGAAGAGTGGCGGTGTCTTGGTCGATTCGCGTGCGCCGGTATTAAATAAGGACGGTTCGGGCATTGAAACCAGCAATGCGGGTCATAATACCCATGGCAGTATCGAACTGATCAATGGCCAATGGTATGTATTTTACCATAGGCCACCACGTGGATTTGGTTTTGCACGTCAGGCTGTGGTCGAACCAATCAAAGTTTCGTGGGATGAAAAAAGCGTAAAGGAAGGCGGAATGGTTTCTATCCGGGCTTTTGATCCTTTTCAGGAAAATTTGACGATCAAAGATAAGCAGGGAAAAGAATATAAAGGTGCTGAGGTAACATCGGAGGGATTTCATTTTTATGGATTGGATCCTTATCAGTATTATTCGGCTGGATATGCCTGTTATCTTTCAGATATCAGTCTGCAGCAGGATTCATGGGATGTATGGGACAACCATATGCCTGTGACAAATATGAAAAATGGAAATATTGCTGGTTTTAAATATTTTGGATTTGGTGGCCTGAAAGAGGATAAGTTTGGTTTGAAGGCGTTTAAGGGGACGGAAAAAGGGAACCTCACAGCTTTTAATCTATTTATTGCTCCAAAAACACAAACTTCATTTAAAGTCAATGTTTGGCTGGATGGCCCTTGGGATAACGATACCTGGAAAGGGAAACGGATTGCTCAGATAACTGTGCCAGCCAATACTGCGGCGACAGTAAAGCAATTTACGGTAGATGTTTCTCGCTACGTCGATCAACTGGATGGCAAACATGCTTTGTTTCTGGTCGCCGAAGGTGAAGAAGGCAAGCCCCTTTTTGATTTTATAGGACTGGGATTTAGTTCGAAAGACAAAAAAATTGAACGTCCGGTACCACCTTCGGTCACGATTACCGTGAATGGCAAAAAACTAGTGTTGCCTTCGATTCCTGTGAGATCTACCGACGAGAACGGTATTGTTGGTTACAACCATTATGAAGTTGCTTTTCCAATGGAAGCCAAGGACAAGAAGATTCCTGTAGTGAAGGCTCTGGCAAATAACCCTGAAGTTGAAATCAAGGTTAAACAAGCCCATTCGTTGACCGATTTCGCACAGGTCGATTGTGTTTACAAAGGGCAAACGAAAAGCTATATGGTGAAATATGTAGCGAATTGATCCAATTAAGAGATCGGGGGCTTCTGTAGTGTTGGGGAAGGGAATCCAGTAGGGTTCCCTTTTTCTATGGTAATTTCTTTTATAGGAAGTCTTTTTAAACATTTTTATTGGAATATAAAACATTTGTATCGGGTGCCGGCTAAAGTGGACTTGTAGTTTTACTGCTGTAATTCAACTAATCGAATAACCAATTGTATGGACCAAAGTATGACAGAGGTAAAGTCTTTAAAAGGCTTTTACAAACTTTCAATGAAACAGCGTGTGGGATTTGGTGCTGGCGATCTCGCACAGAACCTTATTTATCAGACTGTTTCAATGTATCTATTGATTTTCTACACCAATGTTTATGGAATTTCCGCTGCCTCGGCGGGAGTGATGTTCCTTATTGTTCGCGTTGTTGATGTCTTGTGGGATCCCATGGTAGGGGCATTTGTCGATAAGCGGAATCCGCGGATGGGGAAGTATAGATCCTATCTCATTTTGGGGGGGATTCCCTTGACAGGCTTTGCTATTCTGTGCTTTTGGAATGGCTTTTCGGGATCTCTAACCTATGCGTATATCACGTATGTTGGCCTATCCATGTTGTATACACTGATTAATGTTCCTTATGGTGCTTTAAATGCTTCCCTGACGAGGGATACAAATGAGGTGACAAAACTAACTTCCACACGGATGTTTATGGCTAATGTGGGGGGGCTGGCTGTCGGATACGGGGTGCCCCTTGTGGTAAAATATTTTTCAGCAGATGGCAAGATTAATTCGAAGGATTCGGCAGAAGCCTGGTTCACGACGATGCTAATTTATGCGCTAACCGGATTAGTTCTTTTATTTTTTTGTTTTTCACAAACAAAGGAACGTGTTATTATGGACGAGAAGGATACAGATAATGTTCGGGTGTCTGATCTCTGGCAGGAGTTTAAGTATAACAGGCCCTTGCGTATTTTGGCATTTTTCTTCATTACCGCATTTGCGATGATGGCTATCGGTAATTCGGCCGGATCCTACTACATGATCTACAATGTAAATGCGCCGGATATGTTGCCTTATTTTATGGCACTGGGATCATTGCCTGCGTTTATTTTTATGCCACTGGTTCCGGCTATCAAACGTGCAATAGGCAAAAAGCAAATGTTCTATGTTTTTTTGGGTATTGCAATCCTTGGCATGCTGATGTTATACGTTATTTCATCCAACGATAACCTGAAGGGAAATATCGGACTGGTGTTGGGTGCTCAGTTTATTAAATCAACCGGTGTGATCGTTGCCACTGGTTATATGTGGGCCCTGGTGCCTGAGGTCATATCCTACGGTGAATATAAAACCGGTAAACGTATCTCTGGTATCGTCAATGCGCTGACCGGTATTTTTTACAAAGCAGGGATGGCACTAGGCGGAGTTGTTCCGGGTTTGGTACTGGCTTATGTAGAATTTGATAAAGATAATGCAACAACACAATCTCCTATGGCTGAAAAAGGAATTCTATGGTTGGTGGCCGTTATTCCTGCCATACTTTTGGTGTTGGCCATGTATGTTATTTCCAAATACGAACTGGATGATGTGACCATCGATAAAATCAATCGGGATATTGAATCCAGATCCATTTATTAATCAAAAATAGACCATGAAAATATTAAAAACTATGACGACGGCCGTAACGGCTTTATTGATCGCTACTTCTGCTTCAGCAGCTATTCAAAGCGCTAAACAAGCAACGGATTCGGTGATCTTGAAAGATGCTTTTGAAAATAAATTTTTTATAGGAACGGCCCTAAATCTTGATCAGATCTGGGAGCGGGATTCGAAGGCTGTTGCTGTGGTGAAAACACAGTTTAACTCCATCGTTGCCGAAAATTGTATGAAAAGTATGTTTTTGCAGCCGCAGGAGGGCGTATTCAATTTTAAGGATGCAGATCGTTTTGTTGCGTTTGGTGAAAAAAATAAGATGCAGATTATCGGTCATACACTGATTTGGCATTCGCAGACTCCGGCCTGGTTTTTTGTTGATAAAAATGGTAAAGATGTCTCTCGTGAGGTCCTTATCGCAAGGATGAAGAAGCATATACAGACCGTTGTATCCCGTTATAAAGGCCGGGTGTTCGGGTGGGATGTGGTGAATGAGGCGATATTGGATAATGGTGAATGGCGTAAAAGCAAATTCTATCAGATTATTGGATCTCAATTTATTGAATTGGCTTTCAAATTTGCCCATGAGGCAGACCCTAAAGCTGAATTATATTATAATGATTATTCAACAGCCATTCCTGCAAAAAGGAATGGAATTATAGCTATGGTCCGGCAGGTAAAGGCTGCGGGTGGTCATGTCAGTGGCCTTGGTATGCAGGAGCATAATGGACTGGACAATCCATCAATCAGCGAAGTTGAAAAAACCATCCTTGGATTTGCAGGTCTTGGTGTGAAGGTAATGGTTACTGAAATGGATATTTCGGTTCTCCCGCATGTACGTCCTGATATGGGGGCAGAAATTGGGGAACGCCACGCGTACAGTAAAGAAATGAATCCTTATGAAGAAGGTCTGCCTGCCGAGAAAATGGAAGAGCTTGGGAAGAGGTATGTTGACTTTTTTAGCTTGTATCTCAAACATCATGATAAAATATCCCGTGTGACTTTGTGGGGTGTCGGCGATGGGGATTCATGGAAGAATGGCTGGCCTATTCCCGGACGTACAGATTATCCCTTACTATTCGACCGGAATTATCAACCTAAACCATTTGTGAAGGATATTATTGCATTGACTCAAAAAAAAAAGAAATAAGAAATATGAACAAGAGCAGATACTTATTTGCGGGGGATTATATGGCTGATCCATCAGCGCATGTTTTTGCAAACAAGATTTATATCTATCCTTCCCATGACCGGGAGAGCGGAATGCCCGAAAATGACAATGGTGATCATTTTGATATGCAGGATTACCATGTATTTTCACTTGAAGATAGCCATGCCGAGGTGGTTGATCATGGGAAAGTATTGGATCTTAAGGACATTCCCTGGGCTGGTCGTCAGCTTTGGGACTCTGATGTGACGGAGAAAGACGGGAAATACTATATGTATTTCTCGATGAAAGACAAAAACGATATTTTTAGACTTGGTGTCGCTATCGCAGATCATCCGTATGGACCATTTGTGCCCCAGGACAATCCAATTAAGGGAAGTTATAGCATAGACCCCTGTGCTTTTAAAGATGAAGATGGTACATACTACTTGTATTTTGGCGGTATCTGGGGCGGGCAGCTGCAGTTTTATCGAAATAATAAGATTGTTTCTCCCAATGAATTGCCTCAACCTGATGAACCCGCATTGTCTCCAAAGGTTGTCAGGATGTCTGCCGACATGCTGGAATTTGCGGAACAGCCACGTGATCTCGTTATTTTAGATGAAGATGGAAAACCTTTGAAGCATGGTGATACGGAAAAGCGGTTTTTTGAAGCTTCCTGGATGCATAAATATCAGGATAAATACTATTTTTCATATTCTACAGGAGACAGCCATCTGATCTGTTATGCAACGGGAGACAATCCCTACGGGCCGTTTACCTACCAAGGCGTTATTTTGTCACCAGTTGTTGGATGGACAACTCATCACAGTATTCTGAAATTCAAAGATAAGTGGTACCTTTTTTATCATGACTCGGTCCCATCTGGCGGAAAGACCTGGCTAAGAAGTATGAAAGTGATTGAGCTGGAGTATGATGAAAATGGCTGTATTAAGCCTATCGACGGATTGACTTCTTAATTTTTAGTACGAATGAGGCCTATCATGCGTTTATATTGCTTGTTGTTGGCATTTTTAGCTGCTGTTCCTTTTGTCGTACGGGCAGAGGACGGTAGCCAATTGTGGCTGCGATTTTCAAAACAGGGAAAACCTACGGGTACCGTCCGGATTGCAGGCGGAGAATCAGCGGATGCAACCCTCATGTTAGCAAAGCAGGAGCTGCAGCTTTACTGGAAGGGTATGGATGTCATTTTAAAGCTTGATCATCGGAGAAAGGAATTAAAAGATGGTTATCAAATAAGGCAGCATGGAAATCAGGTTCATGTGGTCGCTGGCCGATCGGTAGGGCTATTATATGCTGCCTATCATTTACTGCGTCTTCAGGAGACGGAAGGTCAAATACCGAATGCGGGACTCACAGAAATACCCTCTTATGATATCCGGATTTTGAATCATTGGGATAATTTGGACGGAACTATAGAACGGGGCTATGCAGGGCATTCACTCTGGAAATGGGAGGAATTGCCGTATAAACTTTCATCCAGATATGAGCAATATGCACGGGCCAATGCATCTGTTGGCATTAATGCCACCGTATTGAATAATGTTAATGCTTCTTCAGAACTATTGAAGACGGATTATCTGCTGAAAGTTAAAGCACTGGCGGATGTCTTTCGTAAATATGGTATCAAAGTTTATTTGTCGGTCAATTTCTCGGCACCAAAAAATTTAGGAGGGTTATCTAATTCGGATCCGTTAAATCAGGATGTTCAGCAGTGGTGGAAATCCAAAGCAAAGGAGATTTATGGGCTGATTCCAGATTTCGGCGGATTTTTGGTCAAAGCAAACTCGGAAGGACAGCCAGGTCCGCAAGATTATGGTCGCACGCATGCGGATGGTGCCAACATGCTTGCCGATGCGCTACGTCCCTATGGGGGAACTGTATTTTGGCGGGCTTTTGTCTATCATCCGACTAAAGATGACCGCGCGAAACAGGCTTATCAAGAGTTTGTGCCCCTGGATGGGCAGTTTCGGGAAAACGTGATCCTTCAGGTAAAAAATGGCCCAATAGATTTTCAGCCCCGGGAACCTTTTAACCCTTTATTGGGAGCGATGCCAAATACGGTAAAAATGCTCGAGTTTCAATTGACACAGGAGTATCTAGGATTTTCTAACCATCTGGTTTATCTGGCTCCTTTGTTTAAGGAGGTGTTAAACAGTGAAACGTATGCCAATGGCAATGGCGAAACGGTGGCAAAATTGACTGGCAGCAGGGGGCATCCGGGACGGAAAACTGCCATTGCCGCTGTTGCCAATATTGGTGAGGATATCAATTGGACGGGGCATCATTTTGCCCAAGCCAACTGGTATGCGTTTGGCCGCCTGGCCTGGAACAGTACATTGTCATCTGCCCAGATCGCGGATGAGTGGATACGAATGACCTTTACAGGTACTCAGGCCTTTGTAGAGCCTGTCAAGAAGATGATGCTGGAATCACGGGAAGCAGCAGTAGATTATATGATGCCTTTGGGCTTACATCATTTATTTGCTTTTGACCACCATTATGGTCCCGAACCTTGGGGAGACATTCCAGGAGGACGTCCTGACTGGATGCCATGGTATTATCATCATGCTGATAGCCTCGGATTGGGATTTGATCGCACTGTCAACGGAAGTAATGCGGTAGCACAATATCATCCGCCTTTGGACAAAATTTATGGAACGCTATTAACTTGTCCAGAAAATCTTTTATTGTGGTTCCACCATGTTCCTTGGACTTATCGGATGAATAACGGCCGTACGCTCTGGGATGAATTATGTTTCCGTTATGATCATGGTGTTCAAAAAGTAAGAGAATTCCAAAGAGTCTGGGATCGTATGGAAAGCTATATGGATCAATCCCGTTTCTCGGAAATCCAGGCTAAACTTAAAATTCAGGCCAGAGATGCTATTTGGTGGAGAGATGCTTGCGTACAATACTTTCAACTTTTTTCACGGCAGCCGATACCTTACCAACTGGAAAGACCAATCTATGAATTGGATGACCTAAAGAAAATAAGGTTACCCATGGGGCATCACAACTAGAAGATAAAGAAATTCCCAGCTAAGTCTATTCCTAAAAGAATTATTCTATCTGGGAATTCTACGTTTGTAGGCCATGGGAGTTTCGCCTGTTATTTTTTTAAACAATCTATTAAAGTAGGATATGTTTTCGAAGCCCAATTTGAAGCTGAGCTGCTGAATAGTGTCTTCATCAACGAGCATCATCAATTGTGCTTTTTCGATTTTCTTCTGATTGATATAAAGCACTGGCGTCGTATTCATCTGTTTTTTGAATAGCCGGATCAGGTGATCTTTGGAAATAAAGATCAAATTGGCAAGCTGTTCGATGGAAATCGGTTGATGGATATTTTCGTCTATGTAATCAAGTACGCGCAGCAGGCGTTTTTCGCCATGCGGAATTTTGTTGATTGCTTCCGCCAAAAATCGGCTCATTAGTAAATGGATAATAGCTTGGTTTTCGGATGCCCGGGCAAAAGGAGAGGCTGTCTGCAGCGCCATGTTTTTCATTAATTCTGTCGAGTTGTCGTAGCTCTTAGGATCATAAATTGTCAGCTCGCGCTCTGGATTTATGCCATATAGATGTTGAATGAGTGTTTCCAATAAAGGGTCAGATTTGATTTCCTTCGGAAAAGCATATCGGTCAAAAATACTCGATATTAATTCGGGGTTTTCATAGATATGAATATAATAGAGCGAAAATTTGGCAGAACAGGCATAGCTATGCTGGACATAAGCCGGGGTAAGGTAGAGGTGACCGGGCCGAAGTTTAATGACTTCGTCCTTCAAAATAATAGACGCTTCTCCTTCGCACACATAATGTATTCGGGCAAATGGACTCTTGATATCTTTAAAATTCCAATCTGCCTGATGTTCTGCATAGCCAACATTCAATAGTGTAAAATCTAGTTTATTCTTTTCATTATTTATCATCATGCGAAGTGGAGCATAGTACAATACAATATAAATTGTTTTCTTTAGAAAAAATAGTTTTTTAAGTACTAATATCGACAATCTGTTATTTTGACCCGATCTGGGAGACGTTATGATGCTATTAAACTCTTTTTTGGAATAATGATTCATAACATTGCTTTCTTAAAATGTGGAGACGTCATAAATTGAGCTATTTGCCTACTGTAGCGATTTTACAAATGCTTGCCTATGTATAAAACGATGCCGCTGATCGGTAAGAATCTATGCTAATGAAAGATCTTTGGAAGAGATACCTTGCAAGAGCGCTGTAGGGAAGAGGTCGATATTGTATTATTTTTGATCGTTAATGTAGTTTCTTTCTCCCTCATATCCAATTATTTTTGGCTATACGTTGAAATCAAAGATCCGGAGGTGGGAAGATTCTGGATTTCTTATATTTATCTTTGATATCATTCTAAATGATAAGAGCAATAACTGTTTAAATCTTAGTATCCTTAATAAATGAAAGCAATAAACATTGTGAAAGAAGGAAGCGTGGAAATCACGCATATTCCTCAGCCGACTGTTAAAGATGGATATGCCTTGCTAAAGGTTGATTATGTTGGATTCTGCGGTTCGGATCTGAATACCTTTCGCGGGTTGAACCCCTTGGTCAAGTTGCCTGTGATACCGGGGCATGAAATCGGGGCTACGTTAGTGGAACTGGGAAATCATGTCGCTACTGATCTGAAGATTGGTGCAAGAGTTACCGTAAATCCTTATTCCAATTGTGGTGTGTGTACGGCCTGCAAGAATAACAGATCCAATGCCTGCCGTTATAACGAGACAATGGGTGTGCAGCGCGACGGCGCGATGGCCGAATATATCGTGGTGCCTGTAGAAAAGATTATCGAAGGTGGACAACTATCATCTAAAGAATTGGCTTTAGTGGAGCCGATGAGTGTCGGCTTTCATGCCGTTGATCGAGCTTTGGTAACTGATAGTGATATTGTTCTGGTATTTGGATGCGGAATGATCGGGGTGGGGGCAATCGTTCGTGCAGCTTTGCGGGGTGCTACGGTGATTGCTGTCGATGTGAGTACTGAAAAACTTGAGCTTGCGAAAAAGCTTGGCGCTAAGTTTACAATTAACAGTGCTGAGGAAGATCTTGAGGTGAAGCTGAGTGCGTTAACCCAGTCTATGGGTGCAGATGTGGTCATTGAGGCCGTTGGGCGCAAAGAAACCTACCTAGCCGCAATTGCCGCCGCTGCATATACTGGCAGAGTTGTTTATATCGGTTATGCAAAAGAAGCTATTCCTTTTGATACGCAATTTTTTGTAAAAAAGGAACTGGATATCAGGGGATCGCGCAATGCGACACCAAAGGACTTCGCTGCGGTGATGAAGTACCTCAACATGAAAACCTGTCCGATAGAGGAACTGATTACAGCGATCTATCCTGTAGAAAAGGCACAATTGGCGCTCGAGTCGTGGCTAAAGGATCCGGGGCATGTCTTTAGGCTATTGATTGAGTTTTAAACACTGGTTGTTATTTATTCGCCTCTGCATTACATCTACTTCGCCCTTTATTCGCCTCTTGTTCGGAAATGAGCTATTTTTTTTTATCGTTTCTCTATAGATTAGCTGCCTGTGGCAAGGCAGGCAGTAGGCCCTCTGTAGGTAATTGAGGGAGAAAGGCCGTACCTGTTACGAAGCAATATCGAATGGTTCATGAAACAATAGGTAACGATAAAGCCTGACGCCTGTGATTCTAGGGAGCTGCCGATGCAACAAAGCTGATGAGATCAGCGTATGTTTTTTGAAGTAATATATGTACATTTAGTGTATTATCTGTATAGATAGTACCTAAAAGGAAAATAGACTTAAAATCAATGAGCAGGAAAGTTTTAGCGTGTTTCTTAATCATGTTGTTTTCAAAAGTGCTTTTGAGCAATTCCCAGGATTCGGTCCAGGTGGGATTTGTGGCCAAGATGGAGCAATTTTTTAAGGAATCTGCTAAGAGAAGTATTCAGGATCTGGAGATGGACCGTGCTACCATCCGACAAAATCGTGTACTGGAAGATATTAAATTGTTGGCGAGTCAATCCCGATCTTTTCTGCGAAAAGATTTCGATTCTATGCGTGTGGATCGCGGGTTGAAGGAGTTGACTGTCTTACATGATATGGCCAAAGATGGTGTTTTTGAAAATAAGGGCTCTGCCCAATCTTCGCGTAATCTTACCGTAACGTTTAATATCCTGAATGCACTTTCGATAGAGGTGAGGAGCCTGAAGCGCGAAATGGACCGCTATCAGGATAGGCTTACAAATTATCAGCTGCAGCTTGATTCGCTGAGCAATGATCCTGCACTTTTTGTTGTTTCGAAAGACTCTGCTAATGTGGCTCGTTATATGGGTCGGATTCGGTTGATTGCGATGGAGATCTCACCCATTACCTTGAAACTTGCCGAGCGGATCAATGTTGTACAGGAATTAGAGAATAAAATTAATATTGAACTGGCACGTCTGGAATCGGATATGGAGGAAGTACAGTATTACCAAAATCAGCTCTCAGATCGTACTATTGCGCGCAATTTTGTCAATATATGGGTACCCAGTAAGTTTGAACGGCCCTTGGATGAAATCCTATATTTCTCATGCGTAAAGGCCAAATTGCTTTATTTCTATTATTTAAGGGCGCATCTGGGAACACTCTTTTTCTTCTTTTTGGCAAGTTTGGTAGTCGTGGTCTATGTCCATGTCCTGCGCCGGCAGATCAATGATAAAAATGTGGTTCAGGCAAGTCTGTTGCTGCATAGGCCACTTTTGAGTGGATTGGTGATTGGCTTGTGTGTGGTGCAATTTATATTTCCCGCACCACCATTTGTGTTTACGATTACGATATTAACTATTGCTTCGATCTTTTTGTCTCTTGTTTTTAGACCGGCAATCACGAAGTATTGGATGGGGGTCTGGCTAGCAATATTAACGCTGTTTATTCTCGCCGGATTGGATAACCTCGTCCTTCAGCCTTCGCGGATGGAACGCTGGCTGATTCTTTTCATAGCAGTCGCTGCCTGTCTGGTTGGCCTGCTTGCTGTTTTTAATAAGAAACGCCGCGATGAGATAAAAGAACGCTGGATACTTTTCCCGATCGCATTTATGGTACTATTGGAACTCGCATCTATAATATTAAACTTGTTTGGCCGATTTAATCTCAGTAAGGTGCTTTTGGTGGCGGGATTAACAAATGCCGTGGTTTTTATTTTGTTTTTGTGGGTGATCCGATTGGTTAATGAGGGATTACAATTGGCTTCTTCGGTTTATCAGAAGCAGGAAAGAAGGCTGTTTTATATTAATTATAACCGCGTGGGCAAACGGGCACCTGCATTTTTTTATGCCGTATTGATCGTTGGTTGGTTTGTGCTTTTCGGCCGAAATTTCTACGAATTCAGATTTCTTGCAGACCCGTTGAAAGATTTTCTGGAAACCGGGCATCGCTTGGGCAACTATCAGTTTTCAGTCAATAATCTCGTGGTATTTTTATTGATCATGGTCTGCGCAACTGTACTTTCGAAGATCGTTTCCTATTTTGCTGCGGATTCCCAATGGGAGAAAAAGGAAGGGACAGCCCAAAATAGATTCCGATTGGGGAGCTGGATTTTGCTTGTTCGGATCACGATAATTGTCATCGGATTTTTTCTGGCCTTTTCGGCACTTGGAATTCCCGTTCAGCAGATCGGTATTATCGTTGGCGCACTGGGGGTGGGTATAGGTTTTGGCCTTCAGACTTTGGTCAACAACTTGGTGAGCGGTTTAATTATTGCTTTTGAAAAACCTGTGAATGTAGATGATCTGATCGAGATCGGTGGAAAATCGGGTAAAGTAAAATCAATAGGATTTCGTAGCAGTGTCATTGCCACGGCCGAAGGAGCGGATCTGATTATGCCCAATGGCGATCTGCTCAATGCGCATGTGATGAACTGGAGCCAGGGGGGAGCGAAAAAACGTCTGAGTATACGTCTCGAGGTAAAATATGGTGTAGATCTGGAGCGGGTAACGCAGCTGCTCAAAAAGATATTGGAGGAGGACGAACAGCTACTTTCTTCAAGCGGTATATCAGTCCAGTTTGTACAGGTCACCTCGCAGGCAGTGGTTGTCGAACTCTACTTTTGGGTCAGGACTTCCAAGGATAGTGGGGGCGTTAAAAGTGGATTGCTGGCTCAGATTTATAGACGCTTCACAGATGAGGGTATCGCCTTGGCCTTACCGATTCAAGAGGTTATTTTCAATCAAACGGATAACGGTACAAAAGAAGAATCTGATCATTAATTGTTAAGAATAAAATTATGGGACCAATCAAATTATTTTTAATCCTGTTTATGTTCCTATGCATAGGTGCTAAACATGCAGCTGTTGCTCAGCAAAAAGAGGATGTGATCTACCTTGCGGACGGTAGCCAGAAGAAAGGGAAAATCGTATCGATAAGTGATGACCTGATTAAGTTTTCGTATACGGGCGAGACTGTGCTGTATGAATTGAAGAAAGACAAAATCAGCAAGATTGTCTTTGCCAATGGCCGGGAAGAAATATTCGGGCAAAACAGCAGCACTGAAAAGTCATTAAATAGGGCCGAGGAACGATCGGCGGGGAATTTATTGGCGGTAATTCCTTTTGAGATAGCCAGTAATGACCAGAGCATTATGACCGATGTGATGCGAAAGAAGATCCAGGAGGCCTGTGTCGAAGCCATGCAAGGGCAAAAACTGGCTGTTCAATTTCAGGATCCAAGAACAACAAATGCGCTATTGATCAAAAATGGGATCAATTTTTCAGAGATCGATGATCATACACCGGATGAACTGGCCAAGTTACTCCAGGTGGATTATGTGGTGATGGGTGTTTATGATATTGAGAATAAAGGAGCTTCAACCTATGGTTCTTCATCTTCGTCTTATGGCAACAAGCAAATCGGAGACAAGGAAAAAGGATCTTCGGTCACAACAAACAATTCATATACAACGACCAATTATAACACAAAAGTCCATATGACGATTTACGATGGGACTGGTCGTCAGCTGTTTTCGGATAGTAAATCACCGCTGTTTGGAACGTTAGATTCTTATAAAGGGGCCTTGAAAACCTTGGCCAAGAAAGTACCGTTGAAGAATTAGAAATTGTTGGTCACAGGGTTTAATATCCGTGATGATAAAAATCTCGTTACTAATCAACTTAAGGTAAGCCTTGAATTGTATCATTGTTGCTAATTAGGTTTTGATAATTATAATTTTCATATTTTTAAGCCCATGATAAGTAACTTTAAGATTCTAAAAGTCTGTTTGTTTGCCGTTTCGCTTTTGAATATAGGCATAAGCCACGGACAGTCTGTTCAAGCACCTCCGGCGGATTATATTTCTGCATCAATTCCTTCCACAATGCCAGCGATTTTTCCTGCTCCGGTATCGATGGAAATTGGGAAAGGAAACTTTAAAATGGGGACATCTGTCACCCTGATTTATTCTGGTACTGTTGACCAAGGTACTCGGTCCTTGGTATCAAAAGTGTTGGCAGATGCAGGGGTCAAAAGTATAAAACATGCTAAAAAGCTTCCGAAGGTAATCGATGGTAACTATATCCTGATCGGTACGCATGCAGCTCCTTACGTACTTGATGGTTTGAAGAAAATTACATCTACTTTGGATACAAATGCAAGCGGTTACACGCTCGCAAGTAAGTTAATCGATAAGGGATCAGTTGTCACCTTAACCGCTAAAGATGCTAATGGATTATACTATGCAGTACAAACCTTGCGTCAGCTGGCAAATCGGCCTATTTTTCCGGAAATTGTTGTCAATGATCATCCTGCCTTACCAATAAGGGGTACCATTGAAGGTTTCTATGGCAAACCATGGTCGATGGAAGAGCGTGAACGGCACTTGAACTTTCTATCGACGATAAAAGCCAATACCTTTATTTACAGTCCAAAAGACGATCCTTATGCAAGGGATCGCTGGCGCGAGCCTTATCCCCAGGAAACATTGAAGTCGCTTGAGAAGCTAGCAGGTATTGCTGCTACAAATCATATCAACTTTGTGTATGCCATTTCACCGGGGCCAACGGTTTGTTTTGCAGATTCGAATGATCTCCGAACATTGTTAAGCAAATTTGCTGCGCTGCAGGCTGTGGGTATCCATAGTTTTTATGTTGCGCTTGACGATATTGAATATACAAAGTGGAATTGTGAATTGGATTCACTTACGTTTGGACCTTCCGGTGCGGAAGCAGCGGCAATGGCACAAGCACATCTGCTAAACGCGGTGCAAGCGAATATGAAAGCGGTTGATCCGACAGCACCGCCATTGATTATGGTGCCTACCGAATACTATGACGCCAAAGAAAGCCCGTATAAAGCGGCACTGCGCAAGCATCTTGATTCAACTATTGTTGTCCAGTGGACAGGAACCGATGTCGTACCGCCTGCGATTTCTATATCAGATGCCCGCGCGGCAACAAAAGCATTCGGCCGTAAGACATTTTTATGGGATAACTATCCTGTAAATGATTTTTATCAATCGAGAGGAAGATTACTTCTGGCTCCTTATACCCGCCGTGAAGCTGGTTTGTCGGGAGAGCTTTCGGGTATTGTATCTAATCCAATGAATCAGGAGATGGCGGGCCGAATTGCTGTGACAGGCTTGGTTGCTTTTGCATGGAACGATAAAGGGTACGATGCAGAACCGACTTGGAAGTTTGCCGCACGTGAACTTGCAGGATGGGACAAGCAAGCAACTGAAGCTTTGTTGACTTTCTTTGATACCCAGCGTCTAGCGCCTATATTTGGGTCGCACCCTTGGCAAGCGCAAGCGCCGAGATTGAAATCTATACTCGACAATGTGCAGGATGTGATCGCAAATGGTGATACAGAAAACCGTAAGCAGGTACTCGCTGAGCTTTCAAAAACAGCTGCAAGTTTTGTTGGTGCCCCCGCCATGATCCGTAATGGAAAAGTTGATAAAGCATTTCTCGCTGAAGCAAAACCATGGTTGGATGCCATGTATCTGTGGGGTAAAGCACTTGAATCAACAGTGGCTGGACTTCAAGCAGCAAACGAGGCAGACGTCAAAGCTGGCCAATATTTTGAGCAAGCGGCCAAGTTTTCCCAAGAGGCTGCGGCGATTCAATCCATACCAGGTGCCACCCGTTTTGATGGACCGGTCATGATTGCTGATGGTGTACTGGATCAGTTTATCAATAAGGCTCCGAAATTGATCGTATTTTAAATGATTTAAAAGCGGCTTTTGCAAATGTAATTGCCGCTTTGTTTTTTAATATCTCCTTGCAATCTAACTCGTGGATTTTAGTGTTTTTTTGTGAGCGTCCAGATACCGATGTTTTCCGAAATCGGATACGCAGTCGACGATGGAAAATGGGGAGTAGACAAAATTTTATGCTTCACCCTAGCTTGGCACAAGAATCACCCTAGCTTGACACAAGAATCACCCTAGCTTGACACAAGCATCACCCTATCTAAGCCCTTGTTAAGCTCAGGGATGACACAAGAATAGGGTCGTTTTCAAACGTTTTTTACCGGATTTCACCGTATTTCCTCGCGTCTCCCCGTGGCTATTGACATTACTTGATTTCGGGTGTATATTTGAATCGTCAAGGTAATGATAGGCGTTCTTTGTTTAATGGCGTAATCGATTTTTTTATAACTGTTTAGGTTTACCTACGATTGCATTTATGATATCTTATTGATAACATATTATGAATTTGCTTTTGGTGACTCTTTTCATGGTTAATAGCTTAAATGTCTTGAATCAATTTTGGAAGAAATGGGATAAACATCCTGATAAACATCAATTCCGGTTTGGTTAAGGGGGATACCGGCCATTACAGTTTCTGTTCCTCGAATTGTAATGTCTTTCTTGCCAATAGTTACCGAAGCCCAAATCGGATCCTGGTAGACGAGTGTGCGTTTTAAGATGCCATGGTTTTTATAGAATACTTCGTCAAAAGCTTTACTTTCAAAAGTTTCGCCTGCCCAATAGTAAGACGAACTATTGATCTGTACGTAATGGATGCCATTTATTTCGTTGTGGTAATTGAGATGATGGTGCCCGGTAAGCACGAGAATAACTTTGTTGGAGCCTGCTTCTATATTAATCTGTTCAAGAAGATAGCGTACCTGCATACCGTTTTCTATACCGCCCATGGTATTTTCAAGTCCCTGATGGCAAAAAATAACCGTTCTCAGTTTCGTCTGTTGAAGGTCCTGCTTTAGCCAATAAAGTTGCTCTTGTCCGATCGTACGCGGGTAACCTTCAACCTTATTGTTGGGATCCTTTTCATTACCGTCCAGTACCACAAAATGGAGACCTTTGTCATCAAAGGAATAATATGGTTTTTCTGCTCCCCAGAATGTCAAAGCTTGTTGTTTAGTAAACCCGCCATCGGTATCGTGGTTGCCCAGCACATAATATTTTTTGCCCTTAAACTGCGTCCAGATGGCCATCAGCTTCGTGTTGGCAGGTTTGGGCATACAGAAGTCCCCCAGAGAAATTATAAAGTCGGGCTGTTCTTTGTTCATTGCATCAATAAAGAGCTGGGCACGCCGGTCTCCATCATGCATAAGGTCATAATGTAGGTCGGCGATAATACCAAATGTCAGACTTTGCTGTTTCGTTCCGGACTCCTTCGGTGCAGCGGATACAGCGTCTTCAGCGGTTATTGGATTTAGGCTCGCTATCGTTTTTGCATGGGTAAATGCAGCAGGAACAAACATGCTCGAGAGGCCCAGTGTGCCAATTTTTAGGAATTTTTTTCGGTCTATCATGATTTTTTAAGGGTTATTATTAATGATGGTTTGGGGGTTTTGGACAAAACTAATGATTGTTGCACAAATGGCACATATCAGTGCAACAAAAAGAAATATATTTGCGGTATTACCCGTGTAATCAATCAGTTTACCAAACAGAGGTTCACCGATAGCCGCAAATACATAAGCAAACATATTCATTACACCAATGCCTGTTCCGACGAGTTTGGTACCAAGTAGGTCTGGACTTAAAGTCCAGAAATTAGCTTGCGGCCCATATACAAAGAAGCCAGAACTAAACATTAGCATGCCGATCAGAAGGTGATTGTGGATAGGTACCCAATAAATGAGCAGGGCAATAACGCAACTGATCGCCATACCGACGCCTATGGATTTGCTTCTGTTTTTGTTAAAAATGAAATCTGAGATGTATCCAAAAGAAAGAGCGCCTAGAGCCATCCCAATAGGAATAAGCAATGTCAGCCACATGTTGCCCGTAGACTCTTTGTAATTGTTTCCCAAGAAGTGGATCGGAACCCAAAAGATTAAGCCATAACGTGCCATACTTTGAAAACCAATCGCCAGAGAAGCGAGCATAAAGTTGCGGTTCTGAAATACATGAATATAGGACTGTTTCCAGTTTCCTTTTTTTTCTGATGCTGCAACCTTTTCTTGTGGGCCTTTCTGCTCCGCTATTCCTTCTTTTTCTTCAGCGGGAGTATAGCCTTTTCTTTTGGGATCGCTATAAGCGACATACAAAAAGATCAGTAGTGCTCCGGCGAGAAATAAGATGGGATAACGAAATAGCGTGCGCCAGCTCTGTTCCTGCTGTACGAGTACCAAGGCCATTAGAAAGGTCAAAACGGAAGAACTGCCCGCAGCCATGGTGTAAAAACCGAAGGCTTTGCCGCGTTCGGAACTGTTCCACCAATTGGAAATAAGCTTACCGCCCGAACCCCAGGCCATGGACTGGAAATAACCATTTAATGTCCATAGCACTAAAATGGCACTATAGGAGCTGGCAAAGCTAATAGAGAGGTTGCAAAGAATGGACAGACCGCCACCGGTAATAATCATAATTTTGGGACTCCAGCGATCTGCGAGATTCCCGTTGATGAGCTGACCTATGGCATAGCCCATGAGCATGGCAAAGCTGATCCAGCCGACTTGCTGAAAACTGATGTCAAGTTCTTGGGCAATGCCTCTTGCTGCCCACCCAAAATTGTGTCTGCCTGTGTAAAAGAATAGGTAGCAAAACATCGTGACAAACAGCATTTTCCACTGATCTTTTCTAAACGTTCTTTCCATTATTGCTTTTTCGGTGAAGAGTGAACGAATATACCCGCCCGGATAGGTTTGTGCTGTAAAGCATAGCTTATTGCTTCATTGACTTGTTCCAATGGGAACTCACGTTCTATCAATGTCTCAAAGGGATATTTTTGCCAATTGTCGATGATAAAATCTACGGCAGTGGAAAAATCGCTATAATTGTAATTATGCAGCCCTTTAATGGTGAGCATTTTTCGTATAACCTTTTCAGCATCTATTCCAGTAGTCCGTTGTTTAAATACTGCGCCTACGAGTATGGCTTTACCATGAAGCCCCAAGGTATCAATACCGAGTTCCATGGCATCGGGCGAACCGCTCATATCGATAAATCTGTCGATGGTGAATGCTTGCAATGCGGTGTGTGCATTCACATCATTTAGGTTGATAGTATCGGTAGCTCCAAATTTTTTGGCTAGTTCCAGACGAACAGGGCTGATGTCGGAGGCAATAATCCGGTTGGCTCCCATTTCCTTACACATGGCAAGACTGACTAAGCCCAATAATCCCATACCTGCGATATGAACATTTTTCCCTGTGATGGTTTCTGCTAGGCGCAGCGCTCCTGCAGAAGTAGCTATAGCACAATTGATCGTCGCCGCTACTCCAAGGGAGAGATCTTTCGGAAGCATACGTATACAGGTATTTGGCCGTAAGATAATATGAGTTGCCAAACCACCATGTAGATCGTCCTCTTCGGTAATCTGACGATGGCCATATTTGTAGAGCTTATCATTTTTTTGCGGTATTTCGGGCTGATAATTGACGTTACTGGGATCGCTTGAGAAAACAGTCCAGGTGATTCGGTCGCCAATATGAAGCTGATTGCCCCGTGCGTCAAGTCCGCTATGTTCTAAGGAGATTGCTTCGATGATTCCCACAATCTCATGACCTAAAATGGTTGGGCATGGTTCATTGCGCAGGCCACTATAGGTATGGAGATCACTCCCACACAGGGTCGTGTACTGTATGTTGACCAAAATTTCGCCATCGCGCAGGGATCGAATCGGTTTATTCACTTTAATAAGCGCTGTATTGGCACGGTCAAATACATAATATGTTGCTAGGTTTTTCATTTTATATAAAAATACATAAGTTTTGTAATACTAAACAATGTTTATTTATACTGTATTTTTAAATCATTAAATTTTTGTGAAGAATAGGTGAGTTATAGCATATTTAGCTTTGGCTTTTCACTAGGTAATAATTTGGCTGATTGAATTGGTATTTATTGATTTGATCCAAGATATTTTTTATTGACCTTGCACGATGTGCAATTTAATGTTATATTAACATCACAATTATACCTTTGTAAAGATCCTCTGGAAATCCGAATAGCGTAAATATAATCAATGAGTCATGAAAGAGCTGTCTGATAAAGATCTGTTTTATCTTGTGAAAGAAAGCAATACACAGGCATTTTCGGTATTGTTTGATCGCTATGGCCATATCTTATTAAACTTTATCTTTAAACGAATCGGTTCGGTCAGAGATTCCGAAGATATCCTTCAGGATGTTTTTGCTTCTTTTTGGAATAGACGTGATAAAATTGAAGTTGAGGATTCGATCTATCCTTACCTCTTCAAAGCAGCCAAATATGAAGTAATTGATTGGATGACGCAAGATCAAAAGCGTATCACCCATTTTGAACGACTGGTATTTCCTCTGGAGCATGAACCCGTTGGTGCAAGTAACAGCGATGAGAAACTGATGGTTAAAGAATTGACATTTTTGCTCGATAATGAAATCGCCAAGATGCCTACAACCATGCGCTCCGCATTCAATCTCAGTCGCGTAGAGGGGCTAAGTATCAAAGAAATCGCTTTTCGATTGTCCATATCTGAGCAGACCGTGAAAAATAATATCTCTCTGGCTTTGAGTAGATTAAAGCTTAAAACTAAATAAAAGTTATTTTTTTTCGGTACCTCTGAAGGTTATCTGAGGTTATATATATGTATGACAGAAGATAATCAAAGAGAACAGGCGCAGAAATTGCTGAAGAAATATCTCAAGGGAGAATGCAATCCAGAGGAAGAGCGGATTGTGACCAAATGGTTTCTTTCATTTGATGACGTCCCGACACTACCAAAGGAGGAAAGAGAGGAAGTGCTGGGACGGTCCAAAAATGCACTACTGAGCAAATTCGAAGCGGATATCACTCCAGTAATACCCATAAGGAAAATCTTTACGTTAAAACGGATGGCTATTGCAGCTTCAATCCTCTTTATATTAACGACAACTGTTTTTTTTCTAAAAAACAAAGCGACGAGTACTGCTCCACAGCTCGCTGCAATCACAGCGGATACCTCAGGCATGTTTAAAAATGATATTCTTCCGGGCGAACGCTTTGCAAAGCTCTCCAGTGAAAGTGGAGAAACTCAGCTGTTAGGAAAGAAAAATCAGGCCGAAAGTAAAACGCCTACTGAACTTAAAGGGAAGCTTACATTGGAAGTACCCCTGGCAGGAACTTATAGTATTGTACTGAGCGACGGAACAACAGTCTGGTTAAATGCAGCTTCTAAATTAGAATATCCTGATCAATTTGCCGGTGATGAACGCCGGGTGAAGTTGACGGGAGAAGCCTTTTTTCAGGTAGCCAAAGATGCCAGCAAACCTTTTCGTATCGAAGTTGAAAGCTCTGTGATCGAAGTGCTTGGTACCAGTTTTAATGTGAATGCCTATCAAAAAGAAGTCAATACTTCATTGGTGGAAGGCAAAGTCAAAATTATGAGCCAAGGGCGCGAAGCTTATCTTTCTCCGGGCAACGAAGCGATCATCAGTTCCGATAAAATACATGTACAGCCAGCAGACATACAGAAGAATACCGCTTGGCAACGTGGTGAACTTCTGCTTGACGGCAGTAGCTTCAAAGAGATTATCAACCAGATTTCTCGCTGGTATAATGTGGATTTTGTCAATGTAGAGGAAATGGCGCTAGACAATCGGTTTAGTGGAACCCTCAGCAGGGAATCCAGACTTTCGGAGGTATTAAAAATTCTGTCGTATACTACAAATCGAAAGTTTGAGATCGATGGTCGGCATATATTTATTCGTTAATACAATTATTCTTTACCTATTAAAATTTATAAAATATGATATAACCGGACGAATTAACCAACAGGTCAAATACAATAGAAAAGGGGATGTTGACGCATCCCCTGTTGTAAAGAGCCAAATTTATTGAAGTACGAATTCTATAGATTATTAAACCCTTAACAATTCAAAGTTATGAAATTTTTTTCTCCATTAATAGCATGGGGGGACCGGAGAAGTCATTCTTATACCCTAAGCATTAAAGTCATACTGACTATGAAGTTGATTTGTATACTGCTGCTGGCATTTACATTTGGTGCCCGGGCATCAGGATATGCCCAAGAAGTAAATCTATCCTTGAAAAATGCGACGATTGAAACTGTTCTGAAAGAAATTTCTATACAGACCAAGTTGCGTCTGTTTTACGACGAACGGCTATTTGAAAATGCTTCGCGCGTAGATATCTCAGTAGCAGGATCTGATGTGAGAGAAGCCCTTGCAAAGACATTACGCGGACGTAATCTGATCTTTGACATTATGGGAAGTACCATTGTTATCAAAGAAAAAAAACAGACAGATCGTGAGGTTTCGGGTGTCGTAAAGGATGCAACGGGACCAATGCCCGGAGTAACTGTCACAGTATTGGGTGTCTCGGGAATATCAACAAAAACGGATAAGGACGGTCGATACAGCATACGTGTTCCTGAGAAAGCAATCCTTTTATTTCGTTTCATGGGGTATAAAGATGTCGAAATTAATGTATCAGATAAGAGAAGTGCCGATGTGTTAATGGAAACTGCCGAATCTCACCTCGACGAAGTTATCGTGGTTGGTTATGGTACACAGAAAAAGATCAACCTTTCTGGAGCTGTCGATCAGATCGGTGAAAAGTTTCTGGAAAGTAGGCCTATTACTAACGTTGGGACAGCTTTGCAAGGAGCGATGGCCAATCTTAATATTACACCTACATCGGGAAGAGCAAATAGTTCTCCGGGCATTAATGTGCGTGGATACACATCGCTTTCAGGTGGAGGTCCACTGATTGTTATTGATGGAGTGCCTGCGACCAACGATGAGCTAAATAGGATGAATCCGATGGATATCGCTAGTGTGACAGTGTTAAAAGATGCTGCATCAGCAGCAATCTACGGTAGTCGTGCTGCTTTCGGTGTTGTTTTAGTGACCACAAAATCGGGTACGACGAAGGATATCAAGGTGACCGCCAATTCGATTTTTGGAGCGAAGGCAATTACACGGACAGTGGAGATAGAAGATGATCCCTACGAGGTCATGAAATACAGAAATATTATGTCTGCTCCCTGGTACAATCTTTACGATGAGAAAATGCTTGAATATGGTAAACAGCTGAGCGAAAATCCATCATTACCACGTGTGATTGTCGACCCGCAAAATCCAAATGCTTATATCTACCTGGGGTCTACTGATTGGTTTAAAGAAGTTTACAAAGATATCCAGCCTTCTTATACCAACAATATCAGTATTGCTCAAAAAAATGAACGTTCTTCATTTTATCTTTCGGGCGAGTATTATAGACAAAATGGAATGTTACGGATAAGCCCAGATACGTATGACCGATATAACTTTAGGGCAAAAGGCGATTATAAAATTACGGATTGGTTTACCTTATCCAATAACACCACCTTTACAAACGACAAATATGATCAGCCGTCGGCAATCGATCAGGGTTATCTCTATTGGCATAACGTAAACCGCCAGCCTTCGCTAAATACGGTTTACAATCCAGATGGCACCTATACCGAAGCGGGGGTAAATATGATTGGTGCTGTCGCTGAAGGTGGCCGCAGTATTAGTAGAAATAATGATTTTCAGACCAGTTTTGGTGCAAAAATCGACTTCATCAAAAATGTATGGACCTTAAATGGGGATGCAACTTTTAGACGGATTTCAGGAAAATCGCATTTCTTTCAGTTACCGCTTGCCTACAGTACGGGGCCTAACGTGATGAACAAGCAGAACTTTAACAGTTATGCCTCCAATGGAAGTGCTGAAACACGTTATAATGTGTACAACATCTATTCGCAATACCAACGGACACTTAAAGATCACTATTTTTCCGTCATGCTAGGTTTCAATCAGGAAGAACGGATCTATGAATCTTTTTCGGCATCCCGGGATCAATTGATTTCCAATTCGCTGCCGACAATCGGACTTGCGACCGGTCAAACTCCTTCTGTTGGTGCTTCAGATTATGCTTGGTCAGTACGCGGGGCTTTTGCCAGATTGAACTATACCTACAAAGACAAGTATATCCTCGAGTCTAATTTACGCTACGATGGTTCTTCAAGGTTTCCTAAAAAAGATCGATTCGCATTTAATCCTTCGGTATCGGCGGCTTGGGTAGTTTCGCAGGAAAACTTCTTTCAGCCGATTAAGGAAACCGTATCCAATTTTAAATTAAGGGGATCATACGGCTCATTGGCAAACCAGGATCTCAGGGACAACTATTACCCTTATATTGCCAATATGTCCAAAGGTAGCGGAGCTATTTTGGATGGCAAGATCGTACCTATCGTGGGTAGTCCGGGATTAGTATCATCGACCCTGACATGGGAAACTATTACGCAGTCCAATTTTGGAGTGGACATTGGCTTGTTTAAGAATCAGTTTTTTGGCTCGTTTGATATCTATCGTCGCGATACAAAAGATATGCTAACCGCAGGCCGTACCTTGCCGATTGTACTGGGTACTGGTGTGCCACTAGAAAATGCTGCCAACTTAAAAACGAATGGATGGGAGCTGACACTCGGCTATAATAAAGAATTTATGGTGGCGAGTAAGCCATTTTCATTCTCCGCAAGAGTCAATCTAGCGGATAGCAGAGCCTATATAACCAAATACAGCAATCCGAAAAATAACTTAAACGATTATTACGTCGGTCAGGAATTAGGTGAAATGTGGGGACTGACTACATTAGGGTTCTTCCAGTCGCAAGAAGAGATCAAGGCACATGCCAATCAAAATGATGTCACTTCTTATCCTGGTACACGGGGATTGGAACCGGGTGATCTCAAGTTTGCCGATATCAACGGCGATGGCAAAATAAACCGCGGGGACTGGACCTTAGACAATCACGGCGATTATAAGATCATCGGTAATTCGAGACAGCGTTACAGCTACGGGATAGACTTAAATTCAAGCTGGAATGGAATTGACCTGCGTGTCTTCTTACAGGGGGTTGGAAAACGTAATTATTACCCTCCAGGTGGTGACCATTACTTCTGGGGAATCTATGCGCAGCCCTGGGCAAGTTTGACCAAGTTTAATCTGGACCATTGGACACCTGAAAATCCAAATGCGTATTTACCAAGGCCAAAATCTTATGTAGCTGAGCAGAGCGGAATTGAATTGGCTGCCACACAGACGAAATATTTGCAGAATGCCGGTTATCTGCGGGTTAAAAATGTGACTTTAGGATATACACTTCCTAAACTGATAACTGACAAATGGGGGATAGACCGATTACGTCTATTTGTCAGCGGTGAGAACCTACTTGAGTTTACGAAGCTCATGGATTATCTTGATCCTGAGATTGTTGGCGATAGAACGGCATATCCTTTTCAAAGGACTTATTCGTTTGGCTTAAACTTTAATTTCTAAAATGACTATTATCATGCAAAATATAAAAAGACAACTAATCAAGGTTGGAGCGCTGTTGGGGGTACTGTTCCTCATCATGGGCTGTAACGATGATTTTATGGACCGGTATCCGACCACATCGGTTACACCGGAAGTGTTTTTCAGTAATGTAAACGATCTGAAGACATATACTGATGGTTTTTACGGTAGTTTGAGTGCCCCTATAGCGGATCTTGGAACAGATAACCTGGCACATCATAATTCCGGTAGTACCATTGATGAGATCATGCGTGGTGGGGTGACAGCTCAGAATGCTGCTGTATGGAGCTGGTCTGCCCTGCGAAATATTAATTTCTTCCTCGAAAACGCTGGTCGTGTGAAGGGTGCTAGTGCCATTGATGTGAATCATTATATTGGAATTGCAAGGTTCTTCCGTGCACGATTCTATATCGATAAGGTCAATCAGTATAGTGATGTGCCCTGGTATGGAAAGACCATGGGAACCTCGGATCTTGACCTATTGAACAAAAAGCAAGATAGCCGAACACTTGTGGTAGATTCTATTATGGCGGATCTCGAATTTGCGGCTGCCAATATCAAACCCGACGGTCACAAGTCGACGGTCACAAAGTGGGGAGCGCTGGCGCAATTGGCCCAGTTCGCTTTACAGGAAGGAACTTTTCGTAAATATCACACCTATCTGAATCTGAGCGGATCGGCTAATACCTTTCTGCAGCGTGCAGTTTCCGCTGCTGAAGAAATAATGAAATCGGCTAAATTTTCGATCAGCAACGCAGGCGGTGTCAATCGTGCCTATCGGGATCTATTTATCAGCCTGAATCTGCAGGCAAATCCCGAAACCATCCTATTTATAGATTATGATAAGGATTTGGGAAGAAGACGTAATGCCCATACTGTATTGGATTACGAATGGGCGCTGAGCCAAACGCTCATGGAAAGTTATCTGATGAAAGATGGAAAGCGTTTTACGCAACAGGCCGATTATAAAACGAAGAATATTGATCAGGTTTTTGTGAACCGCGATCCACGTCTTGAACAGACTTTTATGAAACCTGGATTTCAGGCTGTCAATGCTTCAACGCCACAGCGTCTTAAACCTACTTTGGGCGGATACAACCAGATCAAGTTTTATCCTGAAATAGCGGATATGATTAGCTGGGAAGCTGCTTATACAGATGCCTTTGTATTTCGCTACGCTGAAATCTTATTAATTTTTGCCGAAGCTAAAGCTGAGCTGGGAATCCTCACGAGTCAGGCTGATCTTGACAAATCAATCAATCTGCTGCGTATGCGTGTAGGAATGCCGAGTATGCAGCTGGGAGAAGCAAATGCTAATGTGGATCCTATCATGCAAGCTTACTACCCAAATGTAAAAGGTGGCAACGTAGGACTTATTTTGGAAATTAGAAGAGAAAGACGTGTAGAACTGGCTTGTGAGGGGCAGCGATACAGAGACGTCTTCCGTTGGGAAGTTGGCGAACGGCTGGCTGATCAACAACAAGGGATGTATGTAAAGGCCTTGGGTGCAATGGATGTGACCGGTGATGGAAAAGTTGATATTGCCATACTCGAATCTGCAAAAGATACCGGTCCGATCAAAGATTTGACAGAAGAGGAAAAGAAAAATATTTCCCTCTATTATTTGAAGGATGCCAATGGCAATAATACATCTATTTATCTTGAAAATGGAAATAATGGACATATTATGTTTACGGTAGCAAGAGATAAGAAGAAGACCTTTGAAAAACCTAAATATTATTATTATCCAGTTGCCAATAGCCAAATGGTACTGGATGGTAGCAAATTGGTTCAAACGAACTTCTGGTAAAAATAATTATTTTTTACAAAGCATAAGGGTAAAGATAGGTTAATCCACTAGCGGAACGATTTTATCTTTGCCCTTTAATTTAGAATATTGACATGAGACAACTTCTACAGAAACTTATTCTTCCGTTCTTATTATTGTGCAGTAATGCCATGTTTGCCCAGTATAAGGGCCGTGTCTTTTTGGATGATAATAGGAACAAGAAGATGGATGGAAATGAAAAAGGAATGCAAGATGTTGTAGTATCCGATGGCTATGACGTCGTACCGACCGCTGCTGATGGAAGCTTCAACTTGAAAAAGAGTGGAAATGCAAGATTTCTTTTTGTGCGTATCCCTGCTGGTCATAAAGCGAGCGGTACTCATTACTTAAAAATTGACCCTAAATTAGAAAATTATGATTTTGGCTTAATCAAGGATGAAAAACAGTCTGGCGATAAGCTTCGGTTTATCCAGATTACGGATACAGAAACACCTCTATATGGAGAATGGATTGATAATGTACGTAAGTTTTCACAGCAACAACATGCCGCACTGATTATGCACACGGGCGATATCTGCTATGAACCGGGCATGCAGTTTCATGCCCGTCAGGTCAATACCGAGCTCATGGGAGTTCCAACCTATTATACGGTAGGCAACCATGATCTTGTCAAAGGCGAATATGGGGAGAAGCTATTTGAAGATTTATTTGGCCCCGCTTACTATTCATTTGAGGCCGGACCGGCATATTTTGTGGTAACTCCTATGCCCAGCGGAGACTATGCTCCGAGTTATAATCAGGATCAGGTCATCGCCTGGCTCAAAAAAGATCTTGCTCTGAAAGCGAACGATAAACCACTTGTTTTTATCAATCATGATCTGATTGTTGGTAAAGATTTCGTGATGAAAGGTAAAACAGATTCTATTGATTTAAAACGGTATAATCTAAAAGCCTTTCTGTATGGACATTGGCATAATAACTATAGTTTTGGAAGTAGGAATGGCGTAGCAGTTATATCCACAAATGCACCTAATAAAGGCGGAATAGACAATTCTGTAGCGCAATTCATGGTCATTGATGTAGATAAGAACGGGGTTAGCAAAATAACTCCGACTTACCCTTATCTGGCTGAACATATTTCGTTGATTTATCCGCAAAGCAAACAGATGCAGATTTCAAAGACACAAGAAATAGAAATTAGCGCCAGCGTATACCATACCGAAAAGCGTATTCTTTCGGTATATGCTAAACTGTTAAATCAAGAAGGGACTGTACTTAAAACAGCTGAGTTGAATCCGGCAAGCGACTGGAACTGGCGCGGAACTATTGCTGGGAGAAGTCATCTGAATCAGAAACAAGAAGTCATGCTGGAGGTTAATTACGGCGACGGTACACAGGCATTGAAGAAATTTGCATGGAATAATGAACCTACCCCAGTAAATTTATTAAAGTTGAAATGGTCAAAAAATATTGGCGCAAATGTATGGAAAAGTTCACCACTTGTACAGGGGCAACGGATTTATGTTGCCAGTATGGATGATGCCCTTGGCGGTAAAAGTAAAATTCAGGCGTTGACAAAGCAGTCGGGAGAAATCATCTGGACCTTCGGGACTCAAAACTCTGTTAAACAGAAATTAGCCTATTGCAATGGCTTAGTATTAGCGACTGATATGGGCGGAACAGTTTATGCGATTAATGAAAAGGATGGTAAACTTGTATGGAAGAAGGATCTCAGTGGGGGACGTCTTCCGGGATATGTGAGTGCTGGTGTTGTTCAAGATGGTATTTATTATACAGGAGCCGGGAACTATCTATCGGCAATAAAAGCCGATGACGGTACCATGGTATGGCAAAATCGTGATTGGAATGGGGGGGAAGGGATGCCCGGGGAACTGCTTGTCACAAATGGATATTTAATTACAGGAGCAAATTGGAATAGCTTATTCGTTCATGATTGCAAGACCGGAAAACTCCTGTGGAAGAAAAATGAAGATGGCTTGCGGTTTAGAACTGGAGGGGCCGGTGCTGATGCTACCTCTTTTTATGTAGCTGGGTTGAACAATCTTTTTCAACTGGATCAAAAAACAGGAACCATAATTAATAAGACACAGAGCGAAGATGATTTTAAAGTGATGGCTTCGCCACTCTTAACGGAGAAATTGCTGATCATGCCGACAGCAACAAATGGAATAAAAGCCTTCGATCGTAACAGTTTAGCTGAAAAATGGAATTTTCAGACCGGAGAAGCCCTCATCTATACTTCTGCTTATTCGACTCCTGATCTTCATCAGAAAGTAGGTACTGTTGAGTCGAGTATTCGTTATGCGGCAGGAAAACTATTTTTTGGTGGATCGGATGGTTATTTGTATGTGTTGAATTTGGATGGGACATTGGTGCAAAAAATTAACTTGGGTACGCCTATTTTGGCAGAAGTCACTATTCAAGGAAATGAAATCTATGTCGCGGATTTTGGCGGTAATATTTATTGTTTTAGCATGTCTAAGATCTAAACAGATAAAGCTAAACGCGCCCATCTCTCTATCAAACGAAAGAAGGAAAAAAGAAACCACATCAATAGTAGTTGATGTGGTTTCTCTTGTAGCTTAATGAAATGGAATTCAGTTTTGACCGATAGGTCTTAGCTCTTTTAATAAGTTGTGAGAAACTGAATTATTCCTCCACTTTTTCATATTCCAACGTACCGGTTTTATCACTGCTGATAACACGTTTCTTCTCATCAAAAGACTCTATCTTAAATTTGATGGAGATGATACTTATTTTAATCGTGAGTGTTTTATTATCATCGGACAGTTTCCATTTTCCGTTGCGGGAATCTCCGTTATGTATACCTTGAAATTTTCCCTCGAGCATAAAAACTTGATAGGTGTCTTTGGGAGTTGAAACGACACCGTTGATGAATTAGCTTCCAGGGTGTCGAGCAGATTTCAACATGGATGGAAATACCCGTGATTTTTTTTAAGGTAAATTTTTTAATTAGCAAGTGATTGATTAGTTTTGAAATTCCATTAGTCATTATTGTTAATTTATTACCTAAAATTGTGCAAAGCCAAACTATTATTACCTTACTTATTGTTGGAATAGTCATCAGTAAGACGCTTATCGGAGTGCTGATCTACTTTTTAATCCGAAAAAACCGCCAGCTAAAAGTAGAGCAGCTCAAATTGACAACTGCCAACAGCATCCTCAGTGATCAGGCTATTCGTATTCAACATTATAATGAAGAATTAAAAATAGCCGAAAGTTTTAAGACTAAAGTCCTTTCTATCGCCTCGCATGATCTCCGGGCTCCGTTTGCTTCGGTTGAAATTTTATTGGCCATCGATGATATTTCTTTGGTCGATAAGGAAGAGCTTAAACTTATCTTTTTAAACTTAAAAGGACAGGTGGCCAGATCGCGAACAATGTTGGAGGAAGTCCTTTTGTGGACAGAATCACAGCTCCGGGATAAGCTTGAAAATACCGAGAACTGTAATATTTGTGATCAGATTGAAGCTGTATTGGGGATCTATTCGCTAGAAATTCAACGTTTCAATATACAGATCTTTAATTCGGTAAATCCAGATTTTTGGGTAGATACCCATAAAGGAATCTTTGCTTTTGTGCTTAGAAATGTGATCAGCAATGCCATTAAATATGGGCGAGTCGGTGGTACCATTGCGCTGCAATTGATCGATGATCAACACGATCGATGGGAACTCATCGTCAGCAATGAAGGGGAAGAACTTTCGTTAGAAGTCCTCCATAACCTAAATTTTGTCAATAGCTGGGATCGCAAGAAAGCTGAAAACAACCAAGGTGCAGGACTGGGAATTTCGCTCTGCAAAGATTTGATCAAGCGGATTGATGGAACTGTGAAGTTCGAGAATACGAATGGCAAGGGGGTATCTGTACGCATTTCGTTTCCGCGGAAAGTTTATCAAGCTGTCTCCTGATAGCAATTAATTTTTTATAAAAAGCCCGGTCATATATCGGGCTTTTTTTTGGAATAAGAAAGATTCTTTTTGTCACTGCATAAATGTTGATGTTTAAACGTCGATAGGGGGGACTATCGACGGCTTTGTTACAATATAAGTTGGCAATCGTGCTGTTTTCTGCCTTCAAATAAGTGGTTTAGTATAAATATTTATTTTTATTATTTAGATTGATTAAAAATAATACATTTGCAAAAAACTACCGATGAAACTGAAGGCTGCAAAACGTTGGTTCAACTGGCATAAATGGACAAGTCTAATTTGTACCATTTTTCTTCTCTACCTCTGCATTACGGGACTACCGTTGATCTTTCATGAAGAGATCGAACATATATTGGAGGAAAATAAAGAGGCTGTAATCACAGAACATAAATTGAGTCTGGATAAGCTGGCAGAAATTGCGGCATCCAGGTATCCTGGGGAGCAAGTGCGGTATGCGTTCTGGGATGAAAATGAAAAGAATAAGGTGCTTTTTGATGTCGTGGACAAACCTGATGCGCCTTATGAAAAAAGTAAGTATCTGGTCCTCAATGAATATACAGGTGAGGTGCTTGGGGCTCCCAAGACCGATGGCCTGATGAATATTATCCTTAAACTGCATACCGATATGTTTTTGGGTATCCCCGGCAAATTGTTCCTCGGTCTGATGGGGATATTATTTATGATTTCTATTGTCTCCGGGATTGTACTTTATGGACCCATTATGAAAAAGTATGATTTTGGAATGGTACGGAAGAATCGATCCAAAAGACTGCAATGGTTGGATACACATAATTTATTGGGTATCGCTTTAACAGCATGGATGGTGGTGGTTGGTTTTACAGGCATCATCAATACGCTCTCTGATGTGATCCTCGGTCTCTGGCAGCAGGGGGCAGCTGGCCGAAATGACTGCACCTTATAAAAATCAAGAGCCGCTCAAGGGCAATTATAGTTCATTGGAGCAGGCAAAGGTAGCGGCTGAAAACAAAGTGAAAGACATGAAAGCTGCGGTCATAGCCTATCCGGGGACACCTTTTACGAGCAAGCATCATTATGCTGTATTTATGCGCGGCAATACGGAGCTGACATCGAAGTTACTCAAGCCTGTTCTGATTGACGCGAAAACTGGATTGGTAACCGATAGCCGGGAAATGCCCTGGTATGTCAATACACTTTTCTTTTCCGAACCGCTGCATTTTGGAAATTATGGTGGTCCGGTTCTTAAAATTGTTTGGGCTGTGTTTGATATTTTCACCATTCTCGTTCTGGTAACGGGACTCTACTTATGGATTGCCCGACGACGCGCAGAAAAACAGCAGTTATTTATCGCAAAAGAATATTAACCATGAAAAATACCTTCCTAAAACTTTGGGGCATGCCTATGCTATTAGCGGCTTTATCACTATTTGGGCTAATTGCTGCATTATTGGGCGATGGTCTATGGGACTATTTGGGCTGGCTCGCGCTTTCTGTTCCGCTCTTTCTCGTGATTCGACACTATTACAAATAACTACAAATAAATTACCATAACATGAAGAAGTTGATCTTAAGTGCTTCTGTATTATCAAGTATCGCTGCCCATGGGCAACAAAAGGACACTGTCAAAATGAATAAAATGGATGAGGTTATTATTAATGCTTACATCAAAAAAGACAGTGAATACACGAATAAAATGCCGCTTCGAGCGATTGAAAATCCGCAGGTCTACTCCTCAATTGACCGTGTTGCTTTAGAAAACCAAATGATTTTTACCGTCGATGAGGCCTATCGAAATGTGACTGGTTTGCAAAAAATGTGGAATGCAACAGGGCGAGCCGGTGATGGCGGAGCGTATGTCAACTTGCGTGGATTTATCTCAAATAATTCGCTGAGAAATGGTTTGGTAGCGCCAGTAAGTGGTACGGTAGATGCCGTGAATATCGAAAAAATAGAGGTGTTAAAAGGGCCGTCAGCTACCTTATACGGAAGTAATGTGACTTCTTATGGAGGTGTGATCAATCGTGTCACCAAGAAGCCTTACGATAGTCTAGCTGGAAATGTTTTGGTCTCGGCCGGAAGATATGATTACTATCGTGCTCAAGCCGATCTCAATGCCCCCTTAACAAAGGATAAAAGCGTTTTGTTTCGTGTTAACACGGCCTATACAACAGAGGGAAATTTTCAAAATCCCAAGGTGCACAATAAGTATTTTGCGTTTACGCCCAGCCTAACGTGGAAGGTAAATGATAAAGTGGATATCAATCTAGAATATGAGATGTTTGATAATAAGGCGCAGTCTGAGCAGAACTTCTTTTTCATCGGCCCTTTGTCGGCTTTTGGTTTTTCGGGAATGAAAGACTTGGAGAAGGCCGGCCTCGATTACAAAAAACCGTATGTGGGATCGGGCTTATACAATACAGGTCGTACGCGTAACTTGTTCGGGCAGGTCAATTATAAAATCAATGAACATATCCGGTCGTCAACTTCGATCAATAGTGCTTATAGCTATTCGAATGGTTTCAACCCATATTTCTACATCACGACAAAATCCTATGGTGCCGATCCCAATGACAAGGAAGTTGGTTTATACCGTGGTGACCAGTCTACTGCAGATAGCAAACAACGTTACCTACAGGTACAGCAAAACTTTAATTTTGACTTTCATATAGGTAGTATGCGCAACCGGACCGTGGTGGGTGGAGATTATTTACGCACACGCAATGATCAATTCTTTTATTTTGGGGTCATTGACTTCGTGCCCTTTACAGGCAATACGGATTATACAAATTTCAATGCCGACTATGTAACAAATTATTATAATTCAATCCGCAATACGCCGGCATGGGATAGCTCTATCTGGCCATTGAAAAATAAATCAAATACCTACAGCGCGTACGTTTCCAATATGATCACACCTGTAGAGGGCTTAAATTTGATGACGGCCATTCGCTATGAAAGTGTAAAATTCAATGGAGGCGTGAAAGGTTCCAATGAAACTCCGGCATATACACAGCATGCGTGGTCACCTAAACTGGGTTTAGTTTATGAACTTGTGAAAGAAAAATTTTCGGTGTTTGGGAACTATCAGAATAGCTTTACCAGTAATGGTTATTTTGTTTCAGACACGGCTTCTAACCTTTCTCTTTCTGATCCTGAAAAAGCCAATCAGTGGGAGGGTGGATTTAAAGCCGATCTGTGGCACGGAAAAGTCAATGCTACACTTAATTACTACAACATCAATGTCAAGAATACCTTACAGACAATTGGTTACACACCGCAGGGAAGAGCGATCGAACAGCAAATGGGAAAACGTAACAGCAAAGGTATTGAACTGGAAGTAAATGCTTATCTGGTTAAAGGTTTTTCATTGATCGCAGGATTGAGCTACAATGACTCCAAATTTACGGAAACGACAGATGCTACTGTTTTGGGTAAAAGGCCGAATACGGCTTCTTCGCCATGGTTAGTAAATTTCAATGCGACCTATCAGTTTACGGAGGATAACCTAAAAGGACTTGGCCTGGCCTTTGGAGGAAATTATGCCAGCGCCAACAAAATTATCAACACGACAAATGGAACCTTTGAATTACCCAAATATGTAGTCCTCAATGCCAATGTATTCTATGATGCGAAGAAATTCAGAATTGGAGTAAAAGCGGATAACCTGACCAACGAACATTATTGGATCGGTTATACCACAGCTAATGCACAGAAGCTGCTGAATGTAGCGGGAAGTTTTAGCTATAAGTTTTAATCCGTTATGGGAGACTCCCATTTTTGTAGTATCCCCAAAAAGTTAGCTACTTTTTGGGGGTACTTTGTTTGTTCTCGCTATCGTATCTTATCCATATAGGGCTGTGAAAAGCCTTAACTGGATGCAGCTCTATTTTATTTTTTAACGGCTTCCAGCATAAAAAGGCCTTCCGTTTCCAAAGGAAGTTTCAGAATGCGATTTTGGGCGTCCATATCGATTTCAATGGAATCAAATCCAACAGCTTCTAATAGTTCGACGTCTTTGGCCGGACGTTGGTGTGCGCTAATCTCGAGAGCCGATTTGATGTCATTGATCTGATCGATAGCACCGGACGGGCATTCATCGTGTCTTTCGGTACTAAAAACTGTTTTTCCGAAATCGGCATCCAGATTGATCAGCTTTCCGCCGGGTTTGAGCACACGTTCCATCTCGCTGTAACATTTTTTAAGGTCAGGAATGGTCCATGTCATCAATCTGGTGAAGACTAAATCGAAGGTGTTAGCCTCAAATTGCAGCGCATGTGCATCCATGACCTGATAAGCTACGTTGAGTTCCAGTTCCTGGCTGACGAGGTTTGCGTATTCAATCATCTGGGGGGAGAGGTCAACGGCAGTAACCTCGAAACCTGCCAGGGTCATAATGTTGGCAAAATATCCTGTAGCAGTACCGACCTCAAGGACTTTGTTGCCCGCAACCTGGCTACGTACAGACTTAAAGAAGTCAAGCCAGCGTTCGGTCTCCGGACGGGACCAAGCCTCATCCCGTTCCTTGCGCCAAGAAGCGCTCCGATCATTCCAGTAGGCTGTTATTCTGTTAATCATCGTAATAATTTTAAGAGAAACAAATTTATCTATTTTATCAGGAACAAATGATGGAATTTATGTCATATCTCCAAGCGCTTATTTTGCAGCTTTGTTTTTTGTCGTTTACTGCGCAGGGTCCAAAGGACAAAGCCTGTTAGTGCAAGGAGGGCGGGAGTCAATCCAATCAAAGCATAAAAAAGCCGTAATGCATAACCGCCGAAGGCACCAATATGGAGTTGGTAAATTGCCCAGGAGACCTTTTTAGATGAATCGGCTCTGTCGATGTCCAGTATATTGAGGCATGCACCGGTCGAAGCGTCGAATGAAAAATGACTTGCTTTTCCACCAAATAACGGGAAAGAGGTACTCGATAGTTGTCCGCGAACCAAGATTGGGGAATCAGTGTTCTTTGGGATATTGATGGCAATAGGGTGAAAACCGGGCGACGTCGTTTTGCAATAATCCAATAATTTGTCCAAATCTGTTTTTGAAGCGAAAGACCCATGCACATGCGGGGCGGCGGTCTCTGCAGAAAACAATTCCTGAAAAGCAGGGAGATTCATCCAAACTCCGGTAACCAGTAAAATTAGATTGAGCAAAGCAGACCAGACACCGACTACGCGATGCCAGGACGAATACAATTTGCGTCCATTCTTATAAAGTGGTACTTTAAATAGCAAGACGCTGAGAAGATGTTTTCGATAAACGATCAGGCCAGAGAAAATAGTAAACAACAGCAGGATCCCCAGCGCTGCGACAAAGGTCTGGCCTAATCGTCCCAGTAAAAAGCTATAATGGAGCGCATATGTCCATCTGAAAAATGAGCTGCCGAGTGATTCATAATTGCCTTTCCGGAGAATTGCTCCTGTGTGGGCGTCGACAAATGCAAAGCTAAGATGATTGTCTGCCGGACCATTGATCTTTCGATAGAGCATAAATTCGTACGGTTCATGGGAAGATAAAGGAAAATCATGGAGTACAATTTTTTCTAAATTGGGAAAGGCAGTGGCGATAATCCGATAGGCGCTATCGGCAGAAATCACAGGTCCATTTGCGGGCCTGTGATAAATATCGGGATTTAGTGCGCGATCAAGATCATGGCGAAATAGCAGTACTGCGCCTGTCAGTCCCAAGATAAGAAAGAATAGCCCTGTGCTCAGTCCGAGGAACCCGTGTACGCGGAATGCCCATTTGGTGATTGTTTTCATCATTAGAAATTATAGGAAACATTCATGCGAAATTCGCGCGGGGCATAAGGGACGTAGGCATAGAGGCCTGTGGGGCGTGTCCAGGCACTTCCATAATTGAACCGGTTGGTGATGTTATTGATAAGTCCATTGATGGCGATCTTACCATTCGTCCAGCCGATACCAGCATCCAATCGAAAGATCGGTGCTAGCGAAGGGATATCGTCCTGCGAATAACGTCCGGCTCTACCTGCTTGATACTGGTAACCTGCCGATACACTCATTCCTGTTACATTTTTGAATGGAAGCCGGTAATTCAGCCAGGTATTTTGTATATGTCGTACCCGGTAGGGACTTGCTTTGCCAACCAGTGCTGGATTGGCGTCGGCAGAAATATAACTATCTGTATAGGCATAGTTGATCACTGTATTGAGGCCCGGAACAACTTCACCTTTGAGGTCGAATTCAATTCCTTTGGATGTCGTCTGGCCGATCTGTGACTGCAGGTTGGTCGCAGGATCGCTTACCAGAATATTGTCTCTCGTGATATGATAAAGCGATAAGGTACTGTTCCATTTGCCTTCCCGCCAGTCTTTTTTTAGACCAAGCTCATAGTTTTTGCCACGTAGTGGCGAGAATGTTTTACCATCAGCGCTTAGACCACTCTGGGTGGTAAACGTACGATCATAAAGGGCGTAAGCCGATGCACTTTCTGTCAGCGCATAATTTAAGCCCACTCGGGGGGTAATCACCAGATCTGAGACTGTAGAGGGGGTAGGGATATCGATATGGCTTGTCGATCGCGTTAGCCGGGCCGCTAAGGTCAAATGTAAACGGTCCTGCAGGAACGCCAGTTCATCTTGGAGATAAAAGGCGACATATTTGATCTGCTGCTTGTTAGTCGCTATGCTGTCTAATGAGCCTGTCTTTTTATTATCATAGAATGGGACTCCATATTGCGGATTATTGACATCTAAGGGATATAAGGTCGGGTTCGCATTTTTGTCGTTATAACCCGAATAACCCAGTAAAGATTTTCGGTTGCCATCAATACTTGCCAGGATATGATGTGCAAGGTTGCCGGTATTTAATATACCATTCAAATAGATCTGAACGGAAGTAACATCTGTTTTAAATCGTTCGTAAGTGACACGTCGTTTGATTTCGTCCGGACGGTTTTTATCGTATGCAGACACAAAAAAGTAATTTCCATCCATCTGGCTGTTGGCATAGGCCGTTTTCGCAGTGAGATTCCAATTTCGGCCGATTTTTTTTGTGTAGGTCAGAAAAGCAGTATGTTCTTGAGCCTGAACTGGGTCTTTTGTGGGATCGGCAATACTAAAATCCCGAGGAAGGGATGCAAATCCGTAGGGTGAAAATACCGTGAGCAGGTACTGTAGAAAAGACTGCTGCTGAAAGCTATATTCTGCAGTCAAAGAAGATGTTGTGTCTATGCGGTAGGTCAGGCTCGGATTGACCACAACCTTATCGTTAAATGCAAAATGCTGAAAAGAGCGGGATTTCTGTCCGACGGCATTGACTCTATATAGCCATTTTTTTTGTTGATCAAAATGGCCTTCCAGATCTGCTCCAGCGCGATAGAGGTCCCAGCTGCCTGTCTGAAAGAACACCTGATTGGAAGGTATACCCGTCGGTTTTTTGGTGACGAGGTTGAAGGATCCCGCGGGATCGCCAACAGCATTCATAAAACCAGAAGGCCCCTTGATAAATTCCAGCCGATCGATCATATTGGCATCTTCGGGCATAGGACCATAATAGATCATAGAAAGATCTACCCCGTTTCGAAGCGTGTTGATACCTGCACCGCGCATAAAAAGAAAAGGACCATAGAAGTCTGCTGTGTTGTTGCGCATTGCACCACTCACATTCCTGCTGATGCTTTCGTTTATATTGATGGCCTGCTGGTCGACGATGATACTATGGTCGACTTCCTGGATGTTTTGTGGTAGCCGTAGAAGCGGTACCTGCAGTTTTAGGGTATTGGAAGCAGCGTCTAACTTGTATTTTCTATAATATTTGGAAGTGACAATTGCCTCTTCCAGGCGAATACTATCGCGAAGTGCGGAAGTTGTATCCCGTAAAGGATGCTGAGCATATACAATACTGCCTGATAACACAAGCAATACTGAAAATGAGTATTTCATGAAATGGTTTTACCTAATTATCAATTTGTCTAAAATTATTTTTCAATGGATGGATCTCCCATTGAGCGAAGGTTAATTAGGCAATAGGGGGACGTAGTAATCTATTTGGATTTCTACGGATGGATTTGGAAACATTTATAGGAATGGGAAGTACGGTAATTTCAATTGAAGTAGGAGTGAATGAAAACAAAGTATTGGAATCAACAATATCGTAAACTTCAGCTTTAAGCTTGACGCTTGGATTCTCCTTTTCTTTTTCTTGTGCCTTTCTGATCTTTTTCATTAACACGCAGTTACCGTTACAATGCAATTGGGGTTTATCCCGATTTACACAAAGGTATTTGGTGATATAGTCCTTATTGGCATAAAAAGCTCCTATCACAATATAACCCCATCCCGCTTGGACGAGCAATGATAAGGTCAGAAAATACAGGAGCATTTTTTTCATTGGGCCAAACTTAGATAAATAGTTTTTTATATGCAATTTAAATTTGGCTGTGCTCTTATGTCTTCTGTAAATATTAGTTTTTTTTTGACTGTTTTAGTTGGTCAAATGTTCTGTTATATCGGTCATAAATGACTTTTTCAGATTCAAAATCTGGATTTGGCTTCCAATATTCTTCGACCCGAATTATATTGTTTTTGACGATGGTATTTGAGCTTATCAACCTTCCTTTTCCGTGGACTTCGTTCATGTTAACGGAGTTTATGGGGACAAAGAATTTTTCTAGCATTTTGGGGATTTCGCGAAAACTGATGCAATCCTCGTCGATAATAACCGTTTTGCTTTTTGTGATCAAAGGCAAAAGTACTTTGGCTATCCAGCCGGGTTGTTTCGACTTGATTTGATCTGCGGGCTGTGTCAGATAGAAACTGAACTGTGCCTTATCGTCGCTGTGGTGGTTGCGGTAGACAACGGTTTCGATGGTATTCCAAGGAATAAATTGTGTTGTATTTAGCAATGGGACGTGATGAGATAGGCCTTTGTGATTGGCTGTTACACTTTCCTGTAGTGCTGTTTGTCGTTCGATCGTTTTCTCAGATACTCGAAAACCAACGGTCAAACCGTATAGGATAATACCTGGAAAAAGAATAAAAAGTCCTGAAACGAAATAGGCCCCCACAACTTTGCTGCCATGAATAATCATAAATATGGTCAAACCTATTCCAATGCAAATAAATAGTCCAAGAAATAATTTAATAACTAAAAAAGGGTTAAATTTCATTTACTCAAAGCCAGGGGTTTCTAGCTAAATATACTAAAAGTTGTTGGTTTTTATGGAAGAGCTAATCACTTTGAAAAGAGAAGGGCGACACAGGCCTGCTACAGAAGGGGCTAAAGTCTTGGGGCAAATAGCAATAATTATTATATTTGTGGCACTGTCGATACATGAAAGCAAAACAATTGATATGGATAATACTGCCGCTGATGCTCTTGCAGAGCTTCTCGTCGGTGTGGCTATGGACTGTTTTTGAGCTAAATAGAGATTATATCGCTAAGAACGAGTGTATCAATCGATTCAACGAAAAGGCACTTTCCTGTCGAGGACAGTGTGTGTTGATGAAGAAAATGCGTGAACATGAGGAGAAGGAACAGAAGAACCTCGAATCGCGTATAATCGATGTTGTATTTATCAATAATCAGCAGAATTTTAACCTTGATATCGCTTTTTTTGAAGAAGCAGCGGTAGAAACACTACTTCCGGAATATCAGGCAAATTATACCTATAGACCAATCTTTTCTATTTTTCACCCACCCTTGATTTAGATCATTTTGTTTTTTAGTACGTGCTATAGGCTTATTGTCTGATAGCCGGTACTGTCTATTTTCAAAAGTTTTAAATCAATTCATATGAATATCTATTCCCGTATAGGGACTATCGAGGGATTGTTATACTCTCTATTTGCCTTTTTAATTACTTTTTCAATTTCATCATGTACGACTGATCCTGCAAAAAATAAGAGGGATGAAACAGATCTCATCCCGCCCAAAGAGTCTGATCTGGTCCGCATAACGGATACGACCTGGCGTAACAACAGCTATACCGTATACGCAGATGCCAAACTCAACAATAAATATCACACTGTTTACCTCCATGTAAAAGATAAGTCCGGAAATCCAATCAATGACAAAACCTTAGATTTCTATCCCGAGATGAGTATGGGACGCATGAAGCATGGCGGGCCTTATGAACATCCTCTTGCACTTGGTGAAGGATGGTATAGAAGTCCTATGGTTTTCATTATGGCGGATATCCCGCAAATGGGAATAGGCTGGCAATTGCATACCATACGTAGTCATGAGGGGAAAAAAGACACATTGGCCATTAAGATTCCAGTTGCAGCGGCAGCAAGCATGCGCACCATGAGCTCAGGGACAAGAGACGATAGCCGTGTATTTATATCCTGTTTATTGCCCGACAACGTAAAACACGGAAAGCATCAGATTCAATTTTTAATGAATAAAATGGATGGACATCATTTTCCGGTATTAGATCATTATGTCATTAAATTAAAAACCAACATGCCGTCCATGGGCCATGGTTCTTCGGGTAATGTAGCGGCGGAGAGCATGGGTCGTGGTTATTATGAGGGTACCGTTAATTTTTCCATGGCTGGTTCCTGGGAAGTTCTTGTCGAACTATGGAAAGATGGCATCGAAAGAAGAAAGGACGAGTTGTCTGGAAGTCGTAAACCTCATGCTGACGGCATACAATTCATTTAAATTGAGCGCTAAGGATGTATTGAAACGCTACTTGTTTATGCTTTTACAGATGTTGGGGCGGTATCTCGGAGTCGAGGGAGTCGCTGCACGAGTAGATGAAGGAGACGATAAGATCCGAAGCTTCGAATTGCTGGTCGATAACTATTATGCTCAAAAGCGTTACCCTTCATTTTATGCAGAGCAATTAAATATATCAATCAATTATCTCAATCGGATCTGCCAAGAAAAAAGAGCAGCAAGTTGTGGTACGATTATCCGTGGACGTATTTTACTGGAGGCAGAACGTTTGCTTTACCACACTTTTAAAACAGTAAAAGAAATTGCTTTTGAACTCGGGTTTGAAAATGTACCTTATTTCAGCACATTTTTTAAAGCAAATAAAGGAATGAGTCCTGAAGAGTATCGGAAGAATCTGTGACATGCATCGTATTGGTGCCTTTTCCACCTACATGGAAAAGGCACATTTTAATTGCGGAGTATTCCTGTATCTTGCTTGGCGAAAGCTTTTTCAAGCACGGGATATTCCCTATTGCTGATGGTACCAACCTTACTTTTTCTTTTTCATTTTTTTGTCGCCTTCGGCAGGCAGATCTAATATAGCCATCAATAACAAATAATAGCCTTTTTCCAATCCCATTTTTTGTGCTTTTTGGTTTATAGTTTCCATATCTTTATTCGATTATTGTTTAAATATTATTTTATAATTTATGTAAACTGAATCAAATGCTATACCCAAAAACTTCTTTCGGACTCATAACCGTATTTTTAGAGTGGAAATAACGTAGTGATTTTATTTTATACAAAAAAAATACGGACCACTTGAGTATTTAATGCAATAAAATATCGGATAGAGCGGAACCAAGGTGTTAAAAATACATGAACATCTTTGAATCAAAACATTTTTAACGTCAGTATTGTCATACTTCCGATTAATAATTAAAACAGGTATTTATGAAAAAGATAATTCCATTTGCACTTATGTCGAGCTTATTGGTGCTCGTATCGAGCTGTGCAGCAATTGAAGGTATTTTTAAGGCCGGTGTATGGTCAGGTATTCTATTGGTTGTAGTCGTAGTAGCTATCGTCATTTGGTTAGTGAGCAAATTGTTTGGTGGATCAAAATGATTATATGGAGCGGGAGTTCCAGAACTTAGACCGTTATGTTTTTTCGACCAGATATTTCCAGTAGCGTCTGGGAACATGTCTTAAATGGAGCTTTAAGTTCTTACGTGATTCAATATTGGTACTTTTAAAATAAGTCTTCCAAAGATGCTGATATTCCTTTTCCTGAGGATCGAGATCCACTTCTAATTGATATGGATCTCGAATCTCGCTATTATCATTATTGGATACCTCCACGACGTTTTGGCAATCATAGTGGAATCCATAGTTTCTCCGTATATCATAGATTAGCCAGTTTTGGTCGGCGAATCGGTTTTTAAAGAAGTCCACAACTAAAGGGATCACATTGAAATCAGGTTCAACGATGGCTGTGTAAAGGTGATCGTTAGATTTTACAAATCGAATAAATGCTTTCATACGGTGTCGTTCACGGCTGATCTTTTTGACCGTCTGATGCATACGCAATATAGCTGGATGACCATAATTATGTATATCCAGCTTTCCTTTACGAAAGAGTTCAATGATTAGTCGAAATCCATTGAGCCATTCAGATAGGGTATCGGATAGAAAGTTGTGGTAGAAAATTTTTGATTCTTGTTTCCCGAGTATTTTTTCTATTCCAGCAAGAATGCGATTAGCTTTTTTAGCATCCGTATTAATTTGACGCTTCTCCGAAAAAATATTAATTTCCATAGTTTCCATTGTAGCAGGAATACTATCAAATTCTTTTCGTTCAAAGGCTTCAAATACACAACAAAGGTACCCAGAATAACTTCCATCAAAAATATAATCCATTAGAATAAGCTTAACTGGCTATTGGGAGCCTCGATTTGTGCCCGAGGGTTGCGTTCAAGAATGGACTTTCTGATATTTTCGGGGTAGTGGAAGCCCGCGGCTATCAATGTATCCTGGCAAACCATAAAATATTTGGCGCGGTTATAGGCAATTCCCATTTTTCGAAGCTGCTGTTCTTTTAGTTTTCCATATTTGCGCGCCTGCACAATTTTGTTTGCGGACTGTCTTCCAACTCCCGGAATTCGAATAATCCATTCGTAACTAGCAGTGTTGATGTCGATAGGAAAGAATTGAGGATTGCGCAGCGCCCAAGCAAGCTTTGGATCTATTTCCAGGTCGAGCTGCTGATGGGTGCTGTTGAGTATTTCATGGAGTGAAAAGCCATAAAACCTGAGTAACCAATCTGTCTGATAAAGTCTGTTTTCACGTACAAGAGGCGGTGATGTTCCAATCTGAGGGAGATTGGAGTCGGTCGCGTTGATGGGTATATATCCTGAATAATAAACCCGTTTGAGATTGTAATCTTTATAAAATGCATTGGCAGTCTGCATAATCTGTAGATCACTTTCTGGCGTAGCGCCAATAACCATTTGGGTACTTTGGCCTGCCGGTACAAATAAAGGCGTTTTCTTATTGATTTTTCGATCCTGTCGTAGGTTTAGAATTTCATTTTTAACAATCGCCAGCGGCTCGCGAACGGATTGATGATCCTTTTCAGGAGCAACCAACTTGAGTCCTTCCTCCGTGGGAATTTCGAGATTCACACTCATTCGGTCAACATACAGCCCAGCTTCTTTTAATAACAATTCACTGGCGCCAGGAATGGCTTTCAGATGGATATAACCATTAAAACGTTCTTCGGTCCGAAGTTTCTTAACGACTAACATCAAGCGTTCCATGGTGTAGTCTGCGGATTTGAAAATACCCGAACTTAAAAAAAGGCCTTCGATGTAATTACGGCGGTAAAAGTTCATGGTCAATTCGACAATTTCCTTGACCGAAAATGCGGCACGTTGCACATCATTGCTACGCCTGCTAACACAAAAGGAACAATCGTAGATGCAATAATTGGTCATTAGGATTTTTAAGAGGGAGACACAGCGGCCATCTTCGGTGTAGGTATGACAAATACCACTAGCTGACGAATCGCCAATACCACCATTATTCTTTCGTTTACTTCCACTCGAACTACAGCTTACATCATATTTTGCGGCATCAGCCAATATCTGCAGTTTATCATCAAATCCAAACATGATTTATCCTTCAGTATTTGATTGTAAAAATACTAATATTATTAGTATTTTAAGGGCGTAAAATTACTTGATTTGCTTTTTTATAACCGTATTTTTCCTTTTGTTCACCGCCGATTGCTTGAATTTATTAAAAAAATAAACGATTTGTGATAGGATACTGTTCATTCATAAACTACATATTATGGCAGAGAATAATTTAAGTAATAAAGAGGCTTTAGACAAGCTAAAAGTAATCGTTGACCAAATTGATGTTGGGACAGTCTGTTCATTTCCATCAGATGCGAATTATCCCCATGGTGTACCGATGAGTAGACAGGAGGTGGATGATGAGGGTACTATATGGTATATTTGTTCGGCGGAAAGTGAGACGTTTAAAAATATTTCACAGGATCCGAGAGTTTCCCTATTTTATGCTGACCCAAAAAACTACACTTTTTTGAGTATTAATGGTACAGCGGACCTTTCGCGGGATCAGGAAAGGATAGATCGCTATTGGAACAAAATGATGGAGGGTTGGTTTGAAAAAGGTAAGGAAGATCCCAATATCAGGTTGCTACAGGTGACGCCTAAAGATGCACATTATTGGGATTCTAACTCCAATATGATCGTTAATCTGTTTAAGATGCTAAAAGCTACTGTAACCGGCGAAACTGAGGACATAGGTAAAGAAGGAGATCTGAATATTTAGCGATTAAGAAAGCAGAAAACAAAAGCTCCCCTGTTTCGAAGCAGTGGAGCTTTTATATAGAGCTAAATTTGTTGCGATTAACTGTTACGCATTGCCCTTTATTACGCGTAAAAGTACAGCGATAATAGCAATTACCAAAAGAATATGAATTATCCCACCACTGACAAAGCCACCAAAAAAACTGATTGCCCATATCAGGACCAAAATAACAGCGATAGTATACAATAGATTTCCCATAGCAATGAATATATGTTTATTGAATAACAATATTTCCTTGAAGATGGTTTACTATTTTTTTGTTTTTTTGAAGATGAGACAAATATGGAGGCTGTTTCAATCTATAGCAGTGTGCAATAGTATTAGCCTTATTGATTGGAGTAGTGGAAATTTTACGACTAGTTATTATAACTGTCCCCCAGGTCCCCCGAGAATTTGAGCAACTGTATTTGGCAAGCTCCTTTGTTTTAGCTGAATAACTAGGCTTTTGAATATATTATTGCAATTGAACCGGCAGCGAGTCTTAAATCGTAAAAAATATGGTTTTATAGATGTTTTTTAATAAAATTTATTGTTTTTTAATGATGATGTTGTGATTTGTTCTGTTTATAGCGATTATTGTTGTAAGTATTCGTGCGGTGTCTTTTGTAGGGTAATGCTGTATGAAATATGCTGCCGATGAAACAATAAACTGAAAAATTGATACAAAGATGAAAAAAATTTTATTTTTAGTGACGATGGTTATGTTTGCCGTTACGGGTGCGTTTGCTCAGATTCATAAACCAGTTAAATGGACTGTAGCCAGTAAAAAACTAAACAACAAGGAGGCTATGGTCTATGTAAAGGCCACTATCCAAGGTGGTTGGCATATTTACTCTCAAAATGTAAAAGATGGCGGTCCAATACCAACTTCTTTTAATTTCGCTAAGGCTGCTGATTATGCTTTGGTAGGCAAGACAGCTGAACCAAAACCAAAGATCAAACATGAGGAAGTGTTCAAAATGGATGTCGGATACTTCACAAATGAGGTGATCTTTCAGCAAAAGGTTTCGCTCACTAAAGGAACTGCAACAGTAAAAGGTACTGTGGAATGGCAAGCTTGCGACGCTTCACAATGTCTTCCTCCAGACGAATATGCTTTTGCTGTAACGATCAAATAGTTTGAGGGTTGCAATGACGCATCTAAAGCGATATGGCGCTGCGGATAATTGATAGAAAAAGGAAAAATTAAGGATAAAGGCTAGGTATGAGTACCTGGCCTTTTTTTGAAAGTGTCTGCTGTTATTGGCTAGAATGAACCTTTAGTCTGCTTTCATTGCTGTCTGCGTCTACGAAGTCATGAAGGTTTTGTTGGAAAGGGTCATTTGGTATAAAAAATCAGCCCTTTGGTATAATATGTTAAGTCTATTTTTTTGGGAATTTTAGCTTTGTCTAAATGGATTACCCCAACTTACTTCTGCAGGCAGATCATTTTTTTGTGCATAGTTATCGGGGAGAATCACCATCCCCAGCTTTGCTTTCATACCATGGACAGGGTTGGTGATATTGTTAATGCTGTAGCCACGCTGAGTGAAAGGTATAATTTGACAGAAGAAGATAATTTGGTGATCAACTGTGCGGCTTATTTTCAGGATATCGGTTATTTAGAACCATATCGCCTATTTTGTGAAAAGATAAATTGTCGGAAAACAGTTGTTTGTTTAAACTACTGATGTGTTGTATTGTAAAAATGATAAAGATGGATCGATTAAAGCTGATGCACTGTGCAAAGTTAATTTGCTTTTTGATAATGGGATTGTTTGGTTTCAAGTCCGTATGTTATGGGCAAATGGGGGTTGGAATGCGGGTTGGTGGTAATATTTCGCGCGCAAATGGCAATGCATTTGGCGCCAATAGAATGGGGTATCAGTTAGGGGGAGATTTGATTTTTCCGCTCAATAGTAAGATGGATGTCCAAGTTGAACCTACCTACAATTTAACTCGAATACGTGTCAATGACAATACAGCCTCCCTTTCCGGTGGCTTATCCAAAGGGACTCGCTCGCTGAAGTATCTCAACACGCCGGTATATCTTAAAGTTAATTTTACGAGAAAATTTTCAATCTTGGGGGGCCTGGACTTTAATCTGTTGCTTAACGACGATGCCTATAAACTCAATAATGGTTCACCTGCGTTCAACAGCCGCACACGTATAGGCTACGCCTTGGGAATAGACCTTGGGGCGTTGTATTTTAGATATCGTCAATTCAAAAAGAATAATAAAATCGTAGACAACTGGGATGCACATATTGACCAGTATCAACTGGGATTTAAAGTGCGTTTGTTTTAAGCTTAAGCGAATAGTTTCACTGGTAGGTAACCTTTACAGACTTTCCTGTGCTGTAAGCTGAGCCGCTGTGATTTTGCTACATCAGGCGGCTTTAACTTTTTATTGATTCTCCATTTGTTGTTTGTACGTTTATTGCTGGATATAAAGGATATTTCAATATCTTGCGTAGACAAACCAATATTTACTTCCGCTCAATCCCGGATGGTAACAATTATAAACGAATGGATAGAAGGAGTTTTTTTAAGAAAGCCGGTTTATTTGGCCTCGGTGTACTGGCCAGTAAGTTTCCTGTATGGTCAAATAGTGTATTTGCTCGGGACAAACCGATACACAACATTCCAGAGGATAAAGGCATCAGTAGGCGATGGCTTAACTCGCTGTATGAAAAGGGAGAGAAGATTGTCTATCGAAAAAGTAAAAATGAACTGCGGTACATCGGAATGCCTGTAGGTGGTTTGCATGCGGGTACCGTCTATATCGGAGGTGACGGTCGGTTGTGGCTATGGCAGATATTTAATACGGCTTATGATGGTGAATGTGAGGGGATAGAGCCTAAAAATGTACTATGGAATAATGGGAAGGAATTGATTACAGTGCGCCCGAGGGATGGGTCCGCTTATATCGAACCTGCTATTGCAGACAATCTGCGGTGTATGGAGCAGGGCTTTGCGATTTCGACGCTGGTCAATGAAAAGCAAGTTATTAAGGAGCTTCGGGAAAACCATTGGGATGAAATTGTATTTGAAGCAACTTATCCTACCTGCCGGATTACCTATAGCAGTGCCGACTTTCCATTGGATGTCGTCTTGATCGCCTATTCGCCATTTATTCCTTTGGATCAGGATAACTCTTCATTGCCACTTACAACCATACATATTGAATTACAAAACAAAGATGACAGGGCTATCGATGTAACTTTGACTGGCTGGATGGAAAATGGTGTGCATACAGGGCGTAAGGATTTTGATTCTGTTAAGAAACGTTCTCATCTCGCTGAATATGCAGGTAGTCAGGTATTACTTTACAGCTGTGATCAGGTTCCAGATCAAGCCATGCAAGCTGGCGATTATGGAACGATGGCTTTTACTTGCATGGACTTGCAGGCTCAACCTACGACGCGATTACAGGAATGGCCCGTCAAACCACTAGAGATTAAAATAGACAGAAGTGATTCCGTAATCGATTTTTCGAATATGCAGGTAGGTGCCTTTACGGTGCAACGCACAATCAAACCAAAAGAGGTCAGTCAGATTTCTTATGCGATCTCTTGGCATTTTAACAATCCGCATCCTAAACTGAGACAACATCTAAAGGAAGCGCAATCGGGTTATTGGTATGGTACCAAATTTAGCGACGCTGCGGCTGTGGTCAATTATTATTTGATCAACCGTGAAAAGCTTGATAGGGAAACCATGTTATGGCAGGAGACCTGGAATGATACGACACTGCCCACCTGGTTTATGGACCGCACTTTTGTCAATATAGGAACGCTAGCTACAGCAAATACCATGCGTTTTGCTTCGGGAAGATTTTGGGCTTGGGAAGGCGTTGGGGCATGTGCCGGCACTTGTACCCATGTCTGGCAATACGGGCAGTCCATGGGCAGGATATTTCCGGATCTGGAACGTAATTTACGCGAAGTGACGGATCTAGGCGTGGGCTTTCAGCCCGATACCGGTGCCATCATCTTTCGAGCTGAATATGAAAAAAGACCTGCGATCGATGGGCAGGCGGGCGTTATTCTGCGGTTCTATCGCGATCATCAGATGAGTAGTGATCATGTATTCCTTGAAAGAAACTGGCCTAAGCTTAAGAAGGCAATTCAGTTTGTACTTGATCAGGACAAAAACAACGATGGTATGACGGATACGCCAATGGAAAATACACTGGATGCGGTCTGGGAAGGTGAAATCGCCTGGATCGTCGGATTGTGTCTCGCTGCAATACAAGCTGCCGCATTGATGGCGAAGGAAGTGGGGGACAAAAAATTTCAGCAACTGTGTCTGGAATATGTTAGAAAAGGATCTGAAAATATGGATACCAAGCTCTTTAACGGGGAATATTATATTCATCGGCCCGATATGCTACAAGGCCGAAAGAAGTTGGGGGCTTACAATACCTGTCATATTGATCAGGTTTATGGCCAGGCTTGGTGTGCGCAGGTAGATATGCCACGGATCAATAGCCAAGAGAAGGTTGTATCTGCTTTAAAAGCTCTCTGGAAGTATAACTTCACTACGGATGTAGGGCCTTATATAAAAACACATCTTGGCGGAAGACCATATGCCTTGGCGGGAGAGGGAGGAATGGTAATGAATACCAATCCAAAGAATGAAGACAAGGCTTATGGTGATCATACAACCTGGCAATTAGGCTATTTTCATGAATGCATGAGCGGTTTTGAACATCAGGTCGCTGCACATATGATGGCAGAAGGCATGGTTGATGAAAGTTTGGTGTTGACAAGGATGATTCATGACCGCCATCATGCAGCCAGACGAAATCCTTTTAACGAGATTGAATGCAGTGATCATTATGCCCGCGCGATGGCAAGCTATGGAACCTTTATCAGCGTCTGTGGTTTCAGTTACCATGGACCAAAGGGACGGATCGGCTTTACACCTAAAGTGGGAGCAGCAGATTTCAGGGCCCCTTTCACGGCAGCAAAAGGATGGGGAACTTATTCACAAAGGCGAAAAAGTGAAGGCGAATGCTGTTGTACATTGAGCTTGAAATATGGTGAATTGATGCTTCATGAATTTCATATAGGTGATGCCGATGACCTTTCGCTTGACAAAAGGCATCTTGTTGCGAAACAAAATGACAGGTCGATAGAGTTGGCAGGGTTGAAACGTACTAGTAGACGTTTGGTCGTCAATTTTAAAGACCAGCTTCTACTTAAGAAAGGAGACATATTAATTATACAATGGATATGAAAAAATGGATACATGTTTATGTTACGGCAGCGTATTACTGACGGTTTTAAATGAGGCCTATTGAATCATAAGATTTTTAAGGGAGAAGTTGTTTAACTTAGATTGATCAATAAAGCAACGATGTTGCATTTATGTCTTTTTGTTTTTACATTTGTTTAAACGAAATTACTATGAGCAGCATCTCCCCAAAATTTAAATTGCCGGTCACCGTTTTGAGTGGATTTTTAGGCGCAGGAAAAACCACACTATTGAATCATATTTTGCACAATAAAGAGGGTAAGAAAGTTGCCGTTATTGTCAATGATATGAGTGAGGTTAATATCGATGTACAGACGGTAGAGCGCGAAAACGTCCTTTCGCGCACAGAGGAAAAGCTCGTGGAAATGAGCAATGGATGTATTTGTTGTACATTAAGGGAGGATTTGATGGTCGAAGTGGAGCGATTGGCGAAAGAAAATCGCTTTGATTATCTTCTTATCGAGAGTACCGGTATCTCGGAGCCTATCCCGGTTGCACAGACATTCAGTTATGTTGGTGCCGAAAATGCAATTGATCTGTCTTCATTCAGTTACATTGACACCATGGTAACTGTTGTGGACTGTTTCAATTTCGCTAAAGATTTTGGAAGTGCCGATACCTTATTGGATAGAAAACTGACGGATGATGACTATGACAATAGGACAATTGTCAATCTGTTGACCGATCAGATCGAGTTTGCAAATGTTATCCTTCTGAACAAAGCTGATCTGGTCTCTGAGGAGACTCTGGGCACTTTGGAAGCGGCAATTGGGCGCCTTAATCCAGGTGCTAAACTTCTTCGTACACAGTTTGGGCGTATTGATCCCAAAGAAATTATGGGTACCGGCTCGTTTGACTTTGACGAAGCTTCCTCTTCGGCAGGTTGGATCAAGGAGCTTGAAAACGAACATAAGCCCGAAACAGAAGAGTATGGGATTTCATCTTTTGTCTTTCGGTCACAACGTCCATTCCATCCACAGCGATTGTACCGATATCTCAACGAACGGTATCCGCATAATATCTTACGGGCTAAAGGTCTCCTCTGGTTGGCCTCTCGTCCGGACCTGGCAATCAGCTTTAGTCAGGCGGGTGGAAGTGTAAGGCTGGAAGGCGCGGGTTCTTGGTGGAGCAGCATGCCTGAAGAGCAGCGTTATCAATACCCTAGTTATGTTGAAATAAGAACTGAGCTTCTCAAACGTTGGCATCCGGAGTGGGAAGATCGAAAAAATGAATTGGTCTTTATCGGTCAGAATCTGGATAGAGAAAAGCATATGGCGGAATTGGAAGAATGCCTATTGACAGAAGAAGAAGCCGATGATTGGCGTTTTACTTGGTGGAAAGATGAATTTCCTGAAAATATTTAAAACTATTTGTGTTCCTTAATGGTCCAGTCAATAGTTAATGTAGGTTAGATATTGTATTTTTCAAAGGCTAGGGATTAATTTCCTAGCCTTTCTTATTCAATAGGTTGCCTGGCCGACATTTGCTCACTATTGATTAGCTCCACCATTGACTATCAGGTGTTGTCCATTAACAAAGGAGGAGAGATCGCTTGCAAAAAATTCGGCTACATTAGCGACATCTTCGACTTCTGCTAGTCTTCCCATTGGACAGCTATCCAAGAGTGACTTTCTTAGTTCGGGGTAACTTCCTTCCTCAGCAAATATTCCGGAATGATCTACAGCAAAGGGAATAATGGAATTGACCGTGACACCACGATGTCCAATTTCTTTTGATAATACATCGACAACATAGCGAGGAGACATCTTGCTGCCGCCGTATATGGCCATTCCCTGTACTGGAAATGCCGTGGTACTGGAAGCGACATAAATAATACGACCGTTGTTTTCTACATGTAACGCTGCTTGCTGCATTGTAAAATAAGAACCCCTGGTATTGACCGAAAATAATCGATCAAATTGTTCTTCAGTAAACTGCGTAACAGGAGTTTCGACCATTTCTATACCTGCATTTGCAACAACAATATCTATTTTTCCAAAAGTGGATTTTGCCTTTGCAAACAGATTTTCGATGTCATCTACTTTGCTGACGTCGGCCCGAATGGAAATAACTTTAGCGCCCATTGCTCTTATGTTGCTTTCGACCTCATCTGCAGAGGTTTTATCTCTTGAATAATTAAGTACAATGCTGGCGCCTAAGGCCGCGTAGCGTTCGGCTATAGCTTTACCCAAGCCTCTTGCTGAGCCTGTTATTAAGGCTACTTTATCGTTTAATGTGTTCATTTTTGTGAAAGTTTAAGCCATGCCGCCATTGGCGCCTATACACTGTCCAGAGATCCATTTGGCCTCCTCTGTCGCCAAAAACACGACGACTCTCGCAATATCTTCAGGCCTGCCCAATCGTTTGAAAGCGTTGGTTGCTGCAAGCTGTGCGATTTGCTCTTCGGATTTTCCTGCTAAGAATAGATCCGTTCCTGTCGGCCCGGGCAGCACGCAATTAACATTAATTCCTCTTGCACCGATCTCTTTGGCAAAGACACGGCTCATTTGTTCTACTGCTGCTTTTGTAGCGGAATAAACACCATAGGTTGGAAATATCGTACGAGTAACGGTAGAAGAAAGATTGATAATGCTTCCGTTATCTTCGAGTTTACTGGCAGCTTCCTGTAATGAATAGAAAACCCCTTTGAAGTTGACGTCTATTTGTCGGTTAAACTGCTCCTCACTCAATTCTTTGATTAAGGAGTTTTGCATGATACCGGCATTATTCACCCAGATATCTATCCGACCAAAATGAGCGATACTTTCGTCAAATAGACGTGTGATGTCACTTTTTTTGCTCACATCAGCTTTGATGGCAATGGCCTCGCCGCCGTTGAGTCTGATGCCTGATACAATTGCATTGGCTGCTTCTTCGTTACCGCTATAGTTGACAATTAATTTTGCGCCGGCTTCTGCAAACTGCTATGCAATCGCAGCTCCAATTCCTTTTGATGATCCGGTTACAACTGCTACTTTATCCGCTAAATTTTTCATGTAGTTTGATTTAATTTTGTTAGTTCAAAGGTATTGCAGATAGGATGGATGGGCGTTGCGCAGATTAAAGTAGTTGTTGTAAATTTTAAAGTTCCTCTGGTAGGGGCTGTCACCACTTGTTATTCGACATAGATGTTGTCGATTTACGGAATACGAAGTGTATGGTCATGGAAATAAAAAAGGAAATTGGCAATGTACTAATTTGATTGCTGGATGGACTGGCGGTACCGGAGGGGAGATAAGCCCGTATGTTTTTTGAAAAAATTACTAAAATGGGCGGTTTCAGTGAAACCAAGTTTATAGGTAATCTCTTTAATGGAGCGTGTACTGTTTTTGAGTAAAGACCGGGCTTCAATGAGAGATTTCTCAGAAATCCAGGTGGTAATATTTTTTCCAGTTTTGCTCTTGATGACACTGCTTAGGTAATTAGGATGCAAGTTTTGGGCGAACGCATAGTCTTGTACACGAAACGCGATTTCCGCTTTACCAGCGCTCAGGTCGCGATAATGTTGTTCTAATAATCGTTTGAAAGAAATCACAATTTGCGAACTCCGATTGCCCTCATAGATGGGATTGTAGTCCTGCCAGATGTGTTCTTTTATCTGAAATAGAATGACTGCGAGCAGATGACCAATGATTTTATATTTGGAAGGACTATGTCGTAGGTACGTGTCCAATAGTTGCTGATTAATTAATTTTACGTCCTGAAAAAAATCGTCAGATACTACTTTTGGCCGGACCAATTCAGTCAGCAAAAATGGAAAATCTGTGTAGACATCTTCACCAATATATTTTTTTAAAAATGATTCATCAAAAGTGATCAGGATGATATCATTAATCTCATTCCAGCTAAATGTACGATAATTGCTTGGATTTGTAAAATAGATCGAATGAGGAACGACTTCAAAAGTTTGGTCGTCTATGGTGTATCTGCCTTTTCCATCACCGACAAAAAGGAATGAAAAGAAATTGGGCCTGTAAGAACTGGATACAAAGGGGAGCTTAAATCCAATTTCATTGAGATTGAATATTGTAAAGCCTGCCGTTAAATCAAATAAGTCTACGGGTAGTTGCAAAGCTGTATAAAGCTCAAACAGTGAATTGGACTCGATGTTCCCTGCTTCAATCATTTTTATCTGTTGTTCTAAACCAGGTTTATCAGGTTTGACTGATCTGGAATACACGAATATAATAAGATTTTATTCTTTTATTGTAAACAACGATGTCTCGCGGATTTTGTTTCATCGTTCATATGGGAGCTTTGCTTCAATTTTAAATTTTTCTGCTGCATGAGGTTTTTGGATTAAACTTCTTATAAATAATTTAAAACCTTTTTCGCTTTATCGTTGTGTTAAGATAGAACGATCGTTAAGATTTAAAATAGGCCGCACGCGACTATTGCAGCGGCATATTCAGTGCAGCCTAATTCTGGTGCAACAGAGTCGGTGCCACTACAAAGAATAATACATTATGAATGTAAAGCGAATTTTTGGAACAGTATTAACGATACTAGGTATCGTTGGACTTATTTATACAGGAAATGGGTTGATTCATAGGGATACAACCAATATGACACTCATCGTCGTCGGGGTGATATCCTTGTTATTTTTCTTTTCAGGCATCGGGTTAATCAAAAATACAAGAGATGAAGGATAAAGTATTTCAATAAATGAGCACTTAATAGTCTATCTTCTTTTCTTAGCAAAGGGGTTGAAAGAAAGTCCTGCATTCATATAAAAAGAGGGACCGGGGCTCGCCTCCCATACATAATCGCGTTGGGGCTTATTTTTTTCAAATATCCGAGCACGAGGAATTGTTTTTACACCCGACTTCAGGGTGGCAATAAAAGATCGTCCCAAATTATGCTCATAAGTCAGACCCGAATTGATTTCCATCTGGCTAAAGGTGTATACTTTGTCGGAGCCCTGGAAATCATGGAGGTAAAAGATTGTACTATTTAGATCTGAACCAATAGAAACCCGTCCATTCCTTAAGATCTCTTTCCGAAGATATGCTCCTTTTGGCAAGATTACATCAAGTATCAGGCCATTGGCATATTGTTGTTTGTAGGCGAAGGTCGGGAAAACAGGAATAATTGCGGCAGGATCTATAAAACCGATAAGACCAACAGCCATTTGAATATCCCGTGTGGCTTTTAGTACCACCGTAGCAGATAGTATCCCATTAATACGTTCGATTGCTTTTTCACTTCCATTAGCGGCGACCGTTGCGGTATAGAATGCTATTTTACCCCATAAGCGTGAATAACGGGTAAGGTTGAGCGATTCGTAGTGATAATGATATTGATGGGTCGAATGTGTTATGGATTGCGTTGTGGGATCTAGACGATTGGAGTTGATGGAAGTGAGCTGATACCCGATATTGGTTCCTAGGTTCCAGGTTCTGCTCTTTAAAAAGTTAATGTTAATACTGCCCCCGGCTTGGTACATGGATTCCACTTTTGTTTTGGGTAAATCATGGCCTTGGTATCTTGATGAGTAGCTGTATCCTGTATTTGATTCATAGGTCAAGTTGAGGACCCGTGTAATCGGAAATTTGTCGGTGACAACAGCCTTGACTTTTTGTTGTACGCTATCTTTAGTCTGTGCGATGGAAGTAGATAATCCGGGCAGCAGCATAAACATGAAAAGTATCTTTTGCATAAATGTGTGATTAAAATCGCTGTAAGAATAAATGAAATTTATAGGCTGGAATTTTTTTTTAGACCAACAGGTCTGGTTATTATACAAAAGCTCCATTCATTGGGACATTGAAAAGGAATACCCAACTTTTGCACACTGCTTTTTGGTATAAAAAAATGAGCCCTTTGTATAAGAGATCCGATAGTTGCGAAGAAAACCCTTATTTTTGCTATTCAGGTTAAAATTATTCTAATGCATGCAAGACTTCAATAATAGCATTGTCTTAAGATACTTTACAGAAAATAAATTCAGGCCATTACGGCATGTGTTTTTTCTGATTGGTTTGTTGTTACTGTTCGCAAATGCTAATTCGAGTTCTCATTTTCAAGGTAGTTATCGGTTTTATTTCTCCATTATCCTTTGGTTTGTATTTGTCTGTATGTTTTACGTCAACATGTATGTGCTTATACCAAAATTTTTCTTTAAAGGGAAATATGAGCTATATATCCTGGCATTAATACTGCTCGTGACCGCCAGTCTACTTGTGGTGATGTACATTGCCAATTACATCTATGCGATCCATATACCAGCTATAAAAAAGCCCGAGTCGGATTCTATGGGGCTGATTGCCGCGTTATTTATCTGTTTGCCCATTATTTTGACGACCACGACATTTAAGCTTTTCAAACGTTGGCTGGAGGATAATAAGCGGATTTCTGAGCTGAAAAACCTGGCTCTGACTACAGAACTTATTTCCTTGAAGAATCAGATTCAGCCGCATTTTTTGTTCAACATGCTCAACAATGTGAAGGCATTGATTCGAAAAGATCCTATTATGGCAACGGAAGTCATCATCAAGTTATCTGACTTCTTGAGGTATCAGCTATACGAAAATAACGATGACAAGACGCTGTTAAAGTCAGAGATCAACTTTATATCCAATTTTCTGAAATTGGAAGAAATCCGTCGAGACAACCTGACTACACATATATCCTGTGGGGCAGAACTGGAAAAGAAGGGCGTATTTTTACCGCCACATCTTTTTACGGCTTTTGTTGAAAATGCCATTAAACACAGTCTCAGCGCCGGAGATGGGCATACTTTCATCAGCATACGTTTTTCGGAGCTGGATCAACAACTTTGTTTTGAATGTGAAAATTCGAAAGATGCCGACAGTCCATTTTCGCAAAGTAAATATAGTGGACTGGGATTGGCCAATGCGAAAAGACGGTTGGATCTCCTATACCGAAACGATTATGAACTTTTGGTATCAACAACTGAGGCGCTCTATAAGGTTAAACTTACTATACCATTATGAATTGCATTATTGTAGATGATGAACCCTTAGCAAGGGAAGAAATGAAAAATCTGATCGAAGAAATTTCATCCATTCAGATTGTCGGCACTTTTTCCAATGCCATATCAGCATTGGAATGTATCAAAACAAACTCGGTGGACCTGCTTTTTTTGGATATCGAGATGCCGACAGTTAATGGCCTTGATTTTGCCCAGTCTCTTCCCGATGATAAATTGGTGATTCTAACAACAGCATATGCGCAGTACGCATTGAAAAGTTATGAATTGGATGCCATAGATTATCTGTTGAAACCTATCAAGAAAGATCGTTTGGCCAAAGCGATTGATAAAGCAATAGCTTATAAAAAATTACTGGCTTTAAAAGAAAATCAAAGTACCGTTGAAAAAGCTAGTGATGATGCGCTTTTTATTAAATCAGATCGGAAATACTATAAGATTGCTTTTACGGATATTCGCTTTATAGAAGCACTTAAAGATTATGTGGTCATTTATACGCGCAACAATAAATTGATTACGGCGATGAACTTGAAAACAATCCATCAGAAACTTCCAGCCGAGCTGTTTGCGCGTACCAGTAAATCTTATCTGATTAATTTGTCGTACATTGATTCTTTCGACAACCATACAGTTTATATCGACAAATTTGAAATTCCGATCGGAGAAATCTATCGGGAATCTTTCTTTAAGCAGTATACCGGAGGACTGCTGTAAGTTATTTGTTGCATTAGGCAACCACAAACCGATCAAGGAAATCAACTTGGATACCGTGACCATGTAGAAAATTTGTCAGATAGTCGATGGAACACTCTTCGGTTTCGACTCTGAAAATAGCATCCTCATCATCGAGATCGACTGTAGCATCCTGAATTTGTGGGAGATGGGTCTTGACCAATTGCATCAAAAAATTTTTCTTGTCTTTCGTCTTTACCGAACTTTTAAAAATCAACACTTGCCTAACTTTCATCACTACTAATTTATATATGTTCAAAATCAATTGCTGTATCTGTTCATCAGAGACATTGTTGCAAATCTAGGTTCTTGGTTATTCCACAAAACCTATATTATACGAAAGCATTTAGTTTTTATACAAAACAAGGTCGGGCAGGCAGCGTGAATTTGACTATCGTTACATTTACCAGTTCAGTGTCAAGAATAGTCGTTTTTAAACGGAATATTAATTGGAAAATCTTTTAGCAAGTTACGAGTTTTATTCTCATAAAGAAGGTTTATTAACACGATTGAATTGATTTTAAGTCTTATTTTTATTGTTAAGATGTTTTTTTTAATGTTTTATATCTATTATAATATATAATCTATCTATTTACTAGATTAATAGAAATTATTCCTATATTTGAGCCGTAGAATTATTTAGTAGGAAGGATATGGCATTGGAATTTTCAACACAGCAGGCGCAGTCACAGCATTTGGATCAGACTTTTTCGTATAAAGAACAAGTAATGATGCGAGCGTTGTGTATGCTCAAAATATCTGATCGTGTTTTATATATCGGTGCCCATCCGGACGATGAAAACAATAAGTTGTTGACCTTTTTGGCGCAACATCAATTGGTCGAAACGGCCTATCTTTCTCTGACACGGGGTGAAGGCGGACAGAATTTTATAGGTACAGAAAAGGGGGTAGATCTAGGGGTACTTCGGGTGCAGGAATCACTTTCGGCACGTAAAATAGAAGGAACAAGACAGTTTTTTACACGCGCTAAGGATTTTGGCTTTGCAAAAACAGTGGATGAAACGTTAGCGCGTTGGGATGAGAACGGTGTGCTGGCAGATATCGTATGGACCATCCGTTATTTTCGTCCCACGGCTATTGTAACGCGATTTTCACCGACTGTCACCGACTTACATGGGCATCATCAAGCCTCAGCAATCTTAACAACAAAAGCATTTGATCTGGCCGCTGATCCAACAGCTTTCAGTGATCAGTTGACTGAACTGGAGCCTTGGCATACTAGGCAATTGTTGTGGAATGTATATCAGCATAGTGGTGTTAAAGATATCGGCGGAGAAGTGCTGCCTTTGCCGGACTATCTTTCTCTGGAAATCCCAGTGACGCATAGATCTTTGGGTTTACATTATGGTGAAATTGCTGCAGAAAGCCGTAACAAGCATCGCTCTCAGGCCATGGGAAGTCTAGTGCAGTATCATCCGAGTATCGAATATTTTGAATCGTTAAAAGGTGAACCGGCCAGTTCAGAGGATGGGAACACTATTTTTACGCAGTCTTCGGCGCAAGATTCTTACGCAATTGTATTCAATCGATTGGTGGATGACCTTATGGCGAAACATGGGGCAGACAGGACAGAGCTTACATTGGAGCTTGCGGCGATTTTATTTTGGATGAAGATTGTTCCCGAAGATCATATTATTCAGCAGAAGCGGGTAGAGGTGGAACGTCTTCTGCTTGATAGTGCGGGTGTCTCCTTGGAAGTAGAGGCATCGGAGGAACTGTGGGTGCCAGGAAAGGAAATTAACATGGTCCTGCATGCACATATTCCAGTGGAGTCCAATCTGCAATTAACGGCAGTGAACGTTCCATTTATTCAAGAAACAGGACAGATAGACTATCCATTGTCAGCATCGAAAGCGATTCATTTAAGTGGTCAGCTTCTTTATACAATTTCACCTTCTTTTCCAACTTGGTTGAGCTCAGATGGTGATGCTCACAATTATGCCCCTGTATCGCCTGCGGATGTTGTATTGACAGATTATGGAACTGAATTGGAAGTTGATCTGGAACTAGAATTTGCAGGCCTGTCAATCGCGGTTAAACGGCCTGTGTTGCATGCCGGTAATCCTGTTGTGGTGGCTCCTCCGGTTACAGCAACTTTTGATTCGGAAATAGTGGTGCTATCTCATGCAGCCAAAAGTTCAGTTTCGCTGGAATTGCAATCGACAGTATCTGAATTGCTACCGATAAGGGTGAGGTTGACTCTTCCTGATGGGCTGAATGCAATTCCGAAGGAAATTAATCTTAATATCGCAGGTAATTCGACTGAAAGACTTTATTTTGAGCTGAGTTCATCTTCTCAACAAGAACAGATTCAAGAGATTGGATTTGAGATTGAGACGATTACCGGTGTATATGCTTTGACATCTAAAAGTATCGTTTATCCGCATGTTGATAAAATAACCTATTTTCCAAAAGGCCTATTACGGGTTTTAAACTTACCGGTGAATATTACAGCACAGAAAGTTGCCTATATCTCGGGGATGAATGATGAACTCGCGGGGAGCTTGCGCCAGCTCGCTGGTCAGCTGGAGGTTATTCCAATTGAGAAAATTGGGGAAGTAGATCTTGTCACTTTTGATGCAGTGGTTCTGGGCATACGCATATACAATACACATCCCTTAATAACGGGATTTCATCAGCTCTTTCATCAATATGTTGAGCAAGGCGGTGTATTGATTACGCAGTATAATACACCGTATGACCTGCATTTGAAGGAGGTTGGGCTTTACCCTTTGGCCGTCTCCCAAGAAAGAATGACTGATACTGAAAGCCACATTTCATTTTTGAATCCGGCCCATCGTATCCTGAATTATCCGAATGCCATCGGGCAGCATGATTTTCAAAATTGGGTGCAGGACCGAGCGCTTTTTCTCCCTCAAAAGTGGACTGCTGATTTCGAGCCGATCCTCCGCGGGCACAATGGAGATAATGGGGATGAAGATGGTTTATTGCTGCTTCGCAAAAATGGAAAGGGTTATTATATCTATACTAGTCTGTCTCTCTTTAGACAGCTGCCGGCAGGGATAGCGGGTGCATATCGCCTTTTTGCCAATATGCTTTCACTTTCATCCATCTCAGATTATTGATCAACCAGTGTTACAGCCGAGATGATCCAAAAATTGATCAATACATTTTTGTGGATAGATTAAAAGACCGCTACGATTAAAATGCCCCAAATAGTGGTTACTAGTTGGGGCATGTCCAATTTTACAATAGGTTACTTATCAGATACTTTAATCCGATGATAAGTTATTGTACAGTAATCACTCCTAAATCTTTCACACTTCCTTTGACGACTTGCACGTCTTCAATGCTTTTGTTGATGTAACCAGCTACCGAAGGTTCGACAACAATTTTGTACGTGCCCTCAGGCATACCAGGAAAGTAAAATTTTCCAGCTGAATTTGCCAAAGTACCCACGGTATCAACTCCATTGATAGCGAATACATTGGCGAGTGAGGCGGCCGGATTAACAGTTCCAGTGATCGCACCCGATGTGGCTACCGGAATAGCACGAATAACGGGTTTAAGAAGATACTGATCATTGCCCGTCTTTACAATCGATTTTGAAGCATCAAAATCCAGGAGAAGCGTGTAGGCTACATCCGGAATTAATTCATCTTGTACTTTGAGTTTAACACCGGAGGATTGTCCACTGGGTGTTTTTAGTGGGTGGACAACGCCATTGACCCAAATTTCATTTCCTGAGTCATTAAGTTTGAGCCGAATTTCTTGGATCATACCAGAAGGAACATCCTGCCCTGCGATGACGGTATCTTTTCCCATTGTATAATTCAAAATATTAAATGGATCGGCGGCGACATCTATCGTTGTGCTGCCCGAAGTAGTTCGGATCTCGATCGCATCGATGTGAAGATTGATGGCGTCATAGTAACCTGGAGCATCCGTAATTTTTACTGTGACAGGTGTTTTTTGTGAGGAAGGACCATCATTTTTGCTGCAGCTGCTCAACAACACTAGGGGCGCTAGAGCAAGGAGAATAAAGTTCTTTTTCATAGTTAGTAACATTATGGTTACAGCTAGTCAAAACTTATGCCAATCTATAAATAAAACAAAGTCCCTAGGCCCAAAAAAATAACCCCAGATGATGTTGACCATACTGGGGTTATCTCTATATATCATAATGATCATTAACCCTTTTTATGGAAAAAGGATTCTTTTGGAATTTCAATCATTTCTGAATCATTGACACTATATTGAAGTTTTAGGGTAAAACCTCCTCCTGCCTCAATAAAATCTACAGCAATTGGATGGTATCCCGCTTCCAAAGCAATTTGCCCGCTTTTCATAATCGGAGCATGCTGCCCGTCATTATTGACAACGAGCTGATCGTGTATCCGTAGAACGCCGCCATCATCACAGGTGAAGTAGAAATTATAGATTCCTTTTTCCTTGACATAGATATACCCTCTTATTTTTGCACCGAATGAAGGCATTTTGATAGTATCGCTTAAGGCGACATTGCTGATTACTTCCCGGCGTACTTCAGGCCCCTTAATGGCAGAAGTGTTGGCAAAAGTTCCGTTGAAAAGTGTTGCCGTAAGCCCTGGAGCCAGGTTGTTTTCATCGGGTTTTACGCTCTTTCTCCAGGTGTCATTTTTAAAATCAACTTGATAAAGTTCGCTTTTTGCACCCGAAGAAGAGATGGTTGCAAAACGAATTGGCCCTTCTTTTTTAACCCCGAGCGAACCGTTCAATACTGGGCTCTGCTGCGTTGGAAGGCTACCATCTGTTGTATAGTGTATTTGATTCTGTGGCAGTTCATTTACAACCTTTAGAACAGATTGTCCGTCAACAATAACCTGTGTTTCGGCGAATCCTGTGAGATCTGGCATACGATAGCGTAAACCCATTTTGTTCCAAAGTCCAAAGTGCGCAATTACTCGATTTCTATAGCTATCATACAGCGGTTTATTGGTCCATACACGTTCCGATAACGCACTTAACCGCGGGAGAATCATAAACTCCAACCGAGCGGTGGAAGGAATCATTTCTGTCCAGATATTCGCTTGAGCACCTTGGATCAACTGTGCTTTTTGACTCGATATATCAGTTGGTATCACACTCATATTGTACACGGCATCAAGGCTGCTGCTATTGGGTAAATAATCAAAATAAAGTGGATTAGTCGGCGTCATTATAACCTGATGACCACGATTTACAGCTTCCATAGGTGCATTTTTTACCCAGCCACGCCAGTACATGACCATCATGCTGGTATCCGAACTACCGTCTAATATTTCATCCCAGCCTATGCTCTGTTTATTTTTTGAACGAATGAAACTGTTCACCCGTTTGACAAAATAACTTTGAAGATCATGTAAGTTTGCTATTTGCTTTTCCTTCATAAAAGCTTGGGCCGCTGCTGACTTTGACCAGGAGTCTTTTTCGACTTCATCTGCTCCGATGTGAATATAATGCGAAGGGAATAAGTCAACAATTTCACCGAGTACGTTCTCCACGAAGGTGTAGCTGCTTTCCTTCCAGGGGCTGATAGGTACAGAAAATTGTTTTCCCCAGCCCGCGGATTGGCTGTCCAATAGAAGTTCAGGATAGGCCTTGGTAGCCACCATCATATGTCCGGGCATGTCTATTTCTGGAATGACTTCTATTTGTCGACTGTCTGCATAGGCAACAATGTCCTTGATATCTTGTTGTGTATAAAAACCACCGTATTCTTCCTTTCCGTTTGTTGTGCGGATCAATTCCTTCGGTAGATTAAAGTCGGGATTCTCTTTGGCTTTCACAAAGCAGGCCGAATCTTGGTTGTTATAGGTACGCCAAGCCCCCTGTTCGGTTAATTTCGGGTATTTCTTGATTTCTATACGCCAGCCTTGATCGTCCGTCAGGTGCAGGTGAAATTTGTTGAATTTGTATGTTGCAAGCAGGTCAATAAATTTATAGATATAATCTTTTGGAAAGAAGTGACGGGCTACATCGAGCTCGACACCACGCCATTTGAAAGCAGGCTGATCTTTGATCGTTACGTAAGGAAGAGCGAGCTGAGCCGTTGTTTCCGAAAGTAGATACAATTGCTGGATCGTCTGCAAACCATAAAACGCCCCCTTTTCTGAAGAAGCAATGATTTGTATACCTTTCTGATCTATCTTCAATTCATACGCCTCATTTAAGAGTCCATTACCCTTGATCAATTGCAGCCTGGCGTTTGTCTTCTTCACGCTTTTCTTGTTCAGTTTCCCGAATAGTGAATGGTTTATCCATCCCGACAGTGACTTAGAAGAAAGTGCTGGATCAATATAATAACCCAATTCTTGACCATTTAGCTGAAAAAGCCCCGGTCTGGTTTCCAGTTGCTGAGGAAACGGAATAAGTTGAGGTAGTACATTTTTCTGTTGTGCAAAATTTAATGTTGGCAGGTACAGGGCACAGGATACAAGTAAGGTTGAGAAGATTTTATTCATAAATGTGTTTTTTGTGATTCACAAGTAGTTTTAGATTTTGCTGCAATATACCAATATTTCAGGTATTGGCCGGTAATTTTAATTGATCTGTATTACGTGAATGATGTGACTTATTTCGCTTGGTATTCTTATAAATGTTTATTTGACATTTATATATTTATTCTTATCTTTAACTTGAAAATAACCTTTATTGAATGGGCCTATGTTGTATTTATACCCTAAATATTTTCATTGTATAATTGTTGCTGTGCTGTACAATTTTGAGAAAAGTTGCAGAGGGATTTGGGCGAGTGATATTCCGCAAAAGATACCATTCAAGCGAGTGGTTCGGTGTTGTTAACTTATTTGGTGGTGGTGGAGCTATGAAAAATTTTCTAATTATCATTGTTTTTTTGGGGCAGTTGGCCCAGGTTTTCGGACAACCCAATCGCGCCCATTTTTTTTCTCTTCAAGATGGTCTGACCAATCAGCAGGTATTGGATATTGTGCACGACGATGACGGATTTATGTGGATAGCCAGCGAGCTGGGATTGAACCGGTATGCAGGAAAGTCTTTTAAATCCTTTTACGCGACAGACAAGCAGGATGGGCTATCGGTCAATAGTAATGAAATCAATACATTGCTTTATGCCGATAAGAAAGTGTATATCGGAACGCGGTCCAATGGCCTGAATGTACTTGACTTACACACAAATACTTTTAGCTATTATACGCATGACGATGCCAATCCGAAATCCATCGCAACAAATGATATTACGGATATGATTGAAGGTAAGGATGGAAAACTGTGGCTAGCGACCTATCATCAAGGTCTACAGCATTTCGATCCAATAACCAAAGAGTTTAATCATTTCAATAAGAAAAACTGTCCCGGACTTCCCGAAAATAGCATCTGGTCTTTAGCCGAGGATCAGAGTAATAGGCTATACATCGGGCATGTTAATGAGGGCTTGACAATTTTGGATCCCGTTCGTCGAACACTGAAACGATTGACTCATCAGAATACATTGGGTAAACTTCCCGATAATGAGATCAAAACGTTGTTTTGTGATCAGGGGGGGAATGTGTGGATTGGAACCCGTAAAGGGCTGGCTGTATACCATCCGGCTTCGGGTAAACTACAGCAGATTCCTTTGACAGGGGTAGCAAAAAATGGCAATGAACCTTTTGTCTACGCAATCAAGGAAATAGGTAGTACCATATGGATAGGGGGCGAGTCATCACAACTATTTTTATTGCAGCCAAAATACACTTATGATAAAGGTTTTGAAGGTGTTCAGCATATACAGCTTTTTGATCTTGGCAAAGGTAATAATACCATGGTTCAACATATAACGCCGGATCAGTTCGGAAATATTTGGTTGGCATTATATGGTGGAGGTGTAGGAGTCTTCTCGCATATGGCTCCTTTTTTTAGTGTTTTTCCTTCAGACAATATATTGCCTGACCGATTGGCAACCGTAAGTAATGTATTAGGTGGTGAAAATCGGGCGATGCGACTGGTCACGGAGGGCTCGGGTATAGTAGAAATGAATTCCGAAGGACAATTGTTACGACAGATTACCCGAAAAAATGGACTGCCCGACGATTTTATTCTTACGACTTTTAAAGACCAACATCAGCATGTCTGGATGGGATTGCGCAAGGGTGGGATTGTTGTCCAATATGCTGGATCGTCCCATTGGCATAGGGTCGATTTAGGTGAGTCGGTGACCGAAGTTCGTGCGATATATGAGGATCATTTGGGGCACATTTGGATTGCTGCCCATCAGGGGCTCTTTATATACGATGGAGTGACACATCATATTCAGAAGCTTCTGATCAATAAGCCTATGCTTGGTGATTACGCACCACGAACGCTTGTAGAAGATGGTCAGCACAATATGTGGGTAGGAACTTATGGGCAAGGACTCTATGTGTATAATTCTGACCGTAAACTGCTTCGTAAGATGGACAATAAGAGTGGATTGCGCAATAATACAATTAATCATTTACTACGAGATAGCGGTAATAATATTTGGATCGCTACAAACCACGGATTGGCCATGCAGGATGCGGGTAAGAAGATTGGTGATCTCGCGGTATTGTTGCCGCCGGGAGGCAACGCTTGGCTGTTTGTCAATGGCCTTGCGGAGGATCAGACCGGAAATATTTGGTGCGCAACCAAATCGGGTATGCTGCGCTATGTTCCTCAAGAAAGACGTTTCCTCCTCTACGACCAATCCTTTGGTTTACCATTGGGAGGCTTTATCAATGGAAGCGTGGGAAAGGATTCAGAAGGACGACTGTATTTTGGGATGCAGGAAGGAATGTGTTATTTCAATCCCACAGATATTCCATCCGATTTACCCACATCGCCAGTAAGCGTGAGCCGATTTATTGTTTTTCGATCGGGCGAATCTAATGCGCAGGTTGATAAATATCCCTCGGCCACAAAAACTATTGCGCTCAATTATGATGAAAATAGTTTTCGCATCGAACTTGCTGTCATGGATTTTGCTTTGGAAGGATTGGTTGAATTTGGGTACCAACTGGAAGGATTCAATAATGAGTGGATTTTTCTGGGCAATGAGACAAACCTCGATTTTCGTAATATTCCCTATGGTGAGCACGAGCTGCTCATTCGTACACGCATGAAAAACGGTCAGTGGTCACAAGAGTACCAACGGCTGCTTATTAAGATCACGCCACCTTTTTATTTAAGCTTACCTGCTAAGGTATTTTATATATTACTCGTACTTCTGATTGGATATGTGATCATTTCCTTTTATTTCAAAAGGATGAAAGCCGAATCGGAACTAAAATTTAAAGAGCGACAACATCTACAGGACGAACAGCTGCATGTCGAGCGGATGAACTTCTATACGCATATCACCCATGAATTACGCACACCTCTAACGTTGATCCTAGGACCGCTTGAGGATCTGTCGCAAGAAAAACAGCTTAATGAGAAACACCGTGCAATGGTTCAGACGGTTCAGAAAAGTGCCAATCGGCTTTTCGCATTGGTCAACCAGCTTTTGGAGTTTCGGAAGGTGGAATCGCAATTTAAACCCTTTGTACCCGAAGCTGGATCCTTGGGGGAAATGCTTGCAGATCTTACGCATAAATATAAAACATTGAATCACAAGCCTGGCCTTCGCGTGTTGTCTGAACTCCCCGGAGAGGATATTCGTACGTTGTTTGATGCAGAAATCGTGCAATTGATTGTAGACAATTTATTGTCGAATGCTTATAAATACACGGCATCGGGCTATATTAAACTAAACTTGCGCTACGAAGGTACAGATTTAAATCACTGGGCCGTATTGTCTGTAGAAGATACTGGGCCTGGTATTGCCGAAGAAGATATTGAGCGGATTTTTGAAAAGTATTATCAGATTCCAGGAACAGGTACGCAAGGAACGGGTATTGGCCTCGCATTGGTCAAGGAACTTGTTGCAATACATCATGGAAAGGTGGAGGTGAGCAGTACTTTAGGGCTAGGCACCACATTTACGGTCAAGCTAAAAGTCAATCAAGTTGTCGCACAGGAAAGCGAACCGCCCACAGCTTCGCAACGTCCCTTGATTTTATTGGTCGAGGATGATTCAGAGCTTCGTGGATATCTTGGAAGTACCCTGCAAAGACATTATGATGTCGTGCTCGCTGAAAATGGAGCCGCGGGCTATAAAATGGCGATGGCACGGATACCTGATCTGGTGATCAGTGATATCATGATGCCTGATATGGATGGCTTTCAGCTTGTACAGCAGCTAAAACAAGAACGCAGTACAAGTCATATTCCGTTATTACTATTGACAGCGAAAAACACCGATGCAGACCGACAACGGGGCTATGATCTGGGCATAGACTCCTATCTGATCAAGCCCGTTACAGCGGCCTTGCTTTTCAAACGAATCGACAACCTCCTGAGCCGGCAGAAACAGATCAATGAATTGATTTTGGAAAGTTTAAACACCAAATCATCTTATTCAGACGCCGATACTGAGCAAAAACCTCGTGAGGAGCTGTGGCGAGAAAATGAATTTGTTCAGGATTTTATGCAGATTGTGGAGCAGCATATGCAGGATGAGGTATTGGATGCTGCTGCCCTCGCTGATCGAATGAATATGAGTCAGTCTACCTTATACCGCAAGTTGAAGGGTATCACAGGTAAAAATATCAATCAGCTGGTCCGCAAGATACGTATCCATAAGGCCGCGGATCTGCTTCGGACGGGGAAATATAATGTGACTGAAGTATCGTTTATGGTCGGAATCAATAGTGCAATTTATTTTCGGCAGTGCTTTAAGGAAGAGTTTGGCCAGCTACCTTCCGAATACCAGCGGTCCGACAACAAAGTCCGGGTAGCGTATTAAAAGAATACACATAAGATATTTATGCCCCTGTTATTTCTCCATGGACAGGGGCATATTTATTTGCATTAATCAACCTTTCACGGCAGTCCGATAAAAGTAAGATCAGCTTTTTGAAAATAGAAAATAGGCTTTTTTTTTTATTGTAAAAGCTGTTTTTGACTAAAAATTATATGTTTTTTGACGGATTTGTGTACGATGGAATGCTGTAAAATCGGCTAAGTTTGAAGTATTAATCCAATTATAAAATCTAGATAGGGGTGGCAACGATGCAAAAGAAATAACCAAAGTCGACCGTAGTTTACCATCATATTGTCTTGTCCAGCTAGATTGTATTATTTACTGTTTAATTCGTATTGAAATTTATGAAAAACTTAAAGATTGCTTCTTTTTACACCATGTTGAGCGTGATGCCAACATTGCTGTATGCGCAGGAGAAGGTTACGGGACAAGTTTTCAACAAAGCAAACGAGCCTATCGTTGGCGCGAGTGTACTCATCCTGGAAGGGGGGAAGGGGACCTCATCAGACAAATCGGGGAAATTTGAGCTGAATGCTAGCAAAGGAACGCTCGTCGTGTCATTTGTTGGGTATAAAACTCGTCGAGTTCCGTTAGATGGAACAACAAATTTAAAAATCCAGCTCGAGGCAGATGAAAATGTATTGGAGGATGTCGTCGTTGTGGGCTATGGTAAACAGTCTAAACGTAATATTACAGGGGCGGTAAGCAATATCAAATCAGAGGATATTGTACGGTCATCATCGACGACGACTGCTGGGGCTTTGGCAGGGAAGGTGCAGGGGATCTCCGTGCGTGCCAAAGATGCGCGTCCCGGTCGTGGTGCAGCGATCGAAATCCGCAATATGGGCTCGCCATTATATGTAATTGATGGGGTTGCTTATGGAGGTCAGGAAGGTACTGACTGGGTTGGTACACAGAATGGCTCTGGAGCAGATATCTTTAATTCGCTGAATCTCGAAGATATTGAGAGTATCTCTATTCTGAAAGATGCCGCAGCGGCAGTATATGGATTCCGTGCTTCCAGAGGTGTTGTATTGATTACCACCAAAAAAGGCGCAAAGGGAGAAAGTGCAAAAATCAATATTAATGGCTACCAAGGCTGGCAAAATTTGACACGTTTTCCGACCATGGCAAACGCGAAACAATACACGCTTGGATTGGTGGAGGCTGCGCAGAATGAAAACCGCGATCCGAGGACGGTTTATACGCCTGAAGAATTGGCTAAATGGCAGGCTGGAACAGAACCTGGCTACCAAGGTTATGATTATTATGATATGGTGATCCGTAAGAATATTCCACAGCGATACATCAATGCGAATGTCACCGGTGGAAATGAAAAATCCAATTACTTCCTGTCGTTGGGCCACCTTAATCAGGATGCAATGATCAAGGACTTCAATTATAAGCGAACCAATTTTCAGGCCAATATGGAAGCTGAGGTACTCAAAGGACTTACTGTCGGTACGCAGATTTCAGGAAGACATGAGGGCACACAGGATGTTGGCTTACCAGGTGGGGATGGATACTTCTCGTCTATTTTGGCCATTATGAAAAATAGACCGACTGTAGGGCCCTATGCAAATGACAATCCAGCGTATATCAATCATACCAATGATTTTCCCTATAACCCAGCTCTCTTTAGTCGCGATATCGCCGGCTATAAAGACAATAAATACCTTGCTGGAAATGTGAATCTCTTTGCGGCCTATAAGACAAATTTTGGGTTGTCGGCAAAAGGAACTGTTTCTTACAATTATACCAACAATAAATTTGAAGGCTTCCAATATACCTATGATGTATATCGGTACGAAAATAATGCCTATAAGCGTACTGGTGGAAGTGATGCTGGCTGGCGTTACGATACCACGAGGGAGATTGTTTCTCGCTTTGCACAGTTCCAAATCGACTACAACAAGCAGATCGGCGATCACACTTTTGCGGGAATGATAGGTTATGAGCGTTCGGATTGGGACCGTACCTTGAAGGCATTGGGGGCAAATCCTTCAAACAATTATATTCCGTTGTTAAGACTGTCGGAGCTCAATAGTTTGGCCGATGAATGGGCTTACGAGGCTCGGGCTGGATATATTGGCCGTATCAATTACAACTACAAGGGCAAGTATCTTCTGGAGGTACTGGGCCGTTATGATGGGTCCTTTAAATATTATGAAGGTAAACGCTGGGGATTGTTTCCAGGAGCATCGGTAGGTTGGCGTATTTCGGATGAAGGATTCTTTAAACCCTTAAAATCTGTGGTTAGTGACCTTAAAATCCGTGGTTCGATCGGACAAACAGGACTTGAAGAGGGTGTGGGAATGCATGATTACCTTGCCGGATATAATTGGGCGGCTGGAAGTGCTGTCTTAGACGGAGCCTATGTGCCCGGGGTACAGCCTAGAGGTTTACCAGTTCGCAACCTCTCCTGGGTTAAAAACACCAATTATAACATGGGTATCGATGCGACACTGCTGAAAAATAAGCTGACATTGACGGCCGATATCTTTAAAATTATCCGTACTGGATATCCTGGCAAACGATACGATGTCCTATTACCAGCTGAAATCGGTTATGACCTTCCCAATGAAAACCTCGGTAAGAATGGCTATTATGGAGCCGAAGGTATCATTACCTATACCGATAAGGTCGGTGAGCTTAACTACGTTGTCAGTGGGAATATGACTTTTTCACGTTATCGTGATCTAGAAACCTATAAGCCTCGTTTCAGTAATTCGTGGAATGAATACCGTAACTCGATTGAAGACCGCTGGGGCGGTGTATGGTGGGGGTATCAGGTGGTCGGAAGATTCCAGTCGGAAGAAGAGATCCGCAACCATCCGATCAATAATGATGGTCAGAACAACAGAACACAGCTCCCTGGTGATTTGATTTACAAAGATGTAAACGGTGATGGGGTTATCAATGATATGGATCAGCGTCCGATCGGTTATCCGACGGGTTGGGCACCGATGATGAGTTTTGGTGGTCGGATAGGACTTGACTGGAAGGGAATCAACTTAAATATTGATCTAGCCGGTGGTGCAGTGCAATCTTGGTTTCAGGATTATGAATTACGTAATGCCTTTCATGGCGGGGGTAATTCTCCAGCCTACCTACTTGAAGATAGGTGGCATCGCAAAGACCCTTATGATCCAAATAGCGAATGGATTCCGGGACGCTATCCGGCGATTCGTAACGGCAACTCGGGCCCAAATAGTAAAAATAGTGATTTTTGGTTGACCAATGTACGTTACCTCCGTGTCCGCAACCTGGAAGTTGGATACAATTTACCAAAAGCATGGATCCAAAAGATAAAGGCCGAAAAAATACGGTTCTATATCAACGCTTCAAATTTGATATCCTTTGACAATGTCAAAGACTACCAGATTGATCCTGAGATCGAAGCCAGAGCTGCAGTAGTATATCCACAGCAAAGGGTATTTATGGTTGGATTTAATATGACTTTTTAACATGAAACTACGATTTAAACTTACCTATATAGGAGTTGCTTTATTGACCTTGTCCACGTTGAGCAGCTGCAATCACGACGACTGGTTTGACCGGGATTCAAAGTCGTTGATCACCGATGCGCAGCTTTGGAACGATCCGAAGCTGTTGACCTCACTCGTCGCCAATTATTACGATAGAATGCCAACGCTACATGGTGTTTTTAATACAGGAGGAATGACTGAGTTGGACGATGCGATGTGGTCTGGACATCGCGATCAAAATTGGCGCAATGATTATCAATTTGGCGACGATTACGGTCGCTATTGGGACTATGGGCTTATTCGGGACCTGAACCTTTCCCTAGAAAACATCGATCAGTTCAGTACACAATTGTCTGATGCACAACGCAAGCAGTATAAAGCCGAATTACGCTTCATCCGCGCTTTCGTTTACTTCGAACTCGTCAAACGCATGGGTGGGGTTCCGATTGTCACTACACAACTTCTCTATGACTTTAGCGGCGATCCAACACCATTGCAGGTGGCGCGGGCCAAGGAGTATGAAGTCTACGATTTTATTTACAAAGAACTGGAAGAGATCAAGGAAGATCTAGCCGTCTATAATGCCAGTAAGACCAGGGCCAACAAGTATACAGCTTTAGCGTTGGAAAGTCGGGCAATGCTTTATGCGGCATCCATTGCTAAATATAATAATCTAATGGCCTCACCGATAACGACAGCAGGTGGAGAAGTGGGGATTCCTGCCAATATGGCTACGGGGTATTATACCAAGTCGCTGGCTGCTTCCAAGGAAATTATGAATGGTCCCTATGTGCTTTACAATGAGAATGCGGACAAAGGCGCCAATTTTTACGATATGCTCAATAAGAAAACTGGTGCTGAGGTCATCTTTGCAAAGGATTTTGTAACGAGTCTGAAAGTTCACCGCTTTGCTTATGACAATATTGTCAGAAGTCTGACCGAAGACAATGAGTCGTCATCGACGATTTCACCGTCCTTGAGCCTCGTGGAAAGTTTTGATTACTTAGATGGTAGCAAAGGTACACTACATGATAAAAACAGCGCAGGAAATTACGTAGCCTATCAAAATATCAATGATATTTTTGCGAATAAAGATGCCCGATTGTTTGGTACAGTGATTTATCCGGGAACTTCATTCCGGGGACGTGCAGTGAGTATTCAAGCTGGAGTAGCAACTTGGGGGGCGAATGGAGCTTACCAGTTTACGGCGGCACCACAATTGGGACAAAATTATGCGAGTGGCGGTTTGTGGACCGGCTTTGATGGACCGTTGTATGATGCGCAGGACGTTAGTAATACTGGTTTCTATATTCGGAAATTTGTCAGTGATGCACCGGCAGCCAGTACACGCGGTACATCCGCAGCTAACTGGTGGCCGTGGTTTCGTCTTGGTGAAATTTATCTCAATGCGACAGAAGCTGCATTTGAGCTGGGGCAAACTGTCGACGCAAGAACTTATGTCAATAAATTACGGGAAAGAGCAGGATTTCCGGCCAATAGCGTTAGTAACCTAACGATGGATATCATCCGCAATGAGCGCCGTGTCGAACTTGCCTTCGAAGATCATCGTTATTATGATCTTAAAAGATGGCGTATTGCACATTTGGTGTGGGACGGATCTGAAAATGATCCCAACGCTGTTGTATATGGACTATATGCCTATCGCGTCGTGCGTCCAGGGCATGCCGATGACGGTAAGTATATCTATGAACGGGTGAGACCTGCGCGTTTCAGAAAGGCACGCTTTTTCCGTATGGCCAACTATTATGCGTCCATTAGTCAGGATGTAATTAATAAAAATCCTAAGATAGTTAGAAATCCATTCCATTAATCTACTTGTACCATGAATATAAAATTTTTAAGCTTATTAGTAGCTTTTGCAAGTCTACTCGTTGTAGGTTGTGAATATGATAATTTTGAAGCCCCAAAATCAACGCTTTCGGGACGTGTTGTTTATGAAGGAAAGGCGATTGGCGTTCGGAATAATGGTCCTCAATTGGAACTGTGGCAGGATGGGTATCCGCTTCGCTCAGCAATACCCATATATTTTGACCAAGACGGCTCTTTTTCTGTCAGTCTTTTTGATGGCGAATACAAATTAGTGCGTAAAGGAGATTCACCATGGCTACAACAGGCGACCGATACGGTTTTGGTGCAAGTGAAGGGCAATACGACAATTGATGTGCCTGTAACACCATATTTCACCGTTACAAACGAGTCTTTTCAAAAAAATAATAACAGTATTACTGCTAACTTTACGGTTAACAGGATAGTAGGTACGGCAAATTTGGAGTTTGTGCGTCTTTACCTCGGCAAATCTATCTTAACAGATCAGGTACAACGCGAGCTACGGGTAGATGCCAACTTGGCTAACGTTGCTTTTGGTCAACCGACGAGCATCGTAGGAGAGTTGCCGGACAATTTGAAAAACCTCGATTATGTGTTTGCCCGAATAGGGGTGAAGGCTACTGTATCCGGAGAGTACTACTATACGGCAGTTCAAAAAATAGCTTTAAAATAGGTGGTAACAGCAAGTAAAATTGTCGCATTACGAAGCCGCGGGATCATATCCCGTGGCTTTTAGAGGTAAAAAAATGGTCTAATGCTTATTTATTCTAATAAACCTTCATGAAAAAAAACAAAATTTCAATCTTAGTTACCTTATTTTTAATACATGCTACATGCGGTGTTTTTGCTCAGACTTATCGCAGCGGACCTACGGACAAAGATTTCGCAGGTTATTTATTTGCCTATTTCAAAGGTAATGCTGTCGCCGATGAGGCGGTTTGTTTTGCGATCAGCACAGATGGCTATACCTACAGAGCCTTGAATGAAAACCAGCCTATCCTGGATTCGAAGGTGATCAGCAAGACTGGCGGTGTACGGGATCCCCATATTCTCCGTGGCGAAGATGGCAAAACATTTTATATGGTGCTCACCGACATGACCTCCTCCAAAGGCTGGGATTCTAATCGGGGTTTGATCCTGCTAAAAACCGAAGACCTTGTGCATTGGTCTCATCAGGCAATCGATATTCAGCAGCGTTTCAAAGGTCAGGAAACGTTAAAAAGAGTATGGGCACCACAGACTATATATGACCCTTCGGTCGGTAAATACATGATGTACTGGTCCATGCAGCACGGAAATGGTCCGGATATCATCTACTATGCTTATGCTAACAAGGAGTTTACGGATTTTGAAACCGAACCTAAAGTGCTGTTTCTTCCCAAAAATGGCAAATCTTGTATCGACGGCGATATTATTGCCAAGAATGGCTTGTTCTACCTTTTTTACAAAACCGAAGGACATGGCAATGGTATTAAGCTGGCGATAACAGATTCGCTGACTTCGGGAAAATGGATTGAACAGCCGGGCTATAAACAGCAAACCAAGGATGCGGTAGAGGGATCCAGTGTTTTCAAACTCAATCAATCGAATAAATACATTCTTATGTATGATGTCTATGGGAAAGGAAAGTATCAATTTTGTACCTCCGAAGACCTCGATCAGTTTAAAGTAATCGACCATCAGATTGACATGGATTTCCATCCGCGTCATGGGACCATCATTCCTATTTCAAGGCAAGAACTTTTGGATTTGACTTCCAAATGGGGGAAGCCAAAAGATGTAGAATTTTCATTCAGAAAGAATCCGGTATTGGATGGTTATTATGCCGATCCGGATGTTCTTTATTCCAATAAAACAAAAAAATACTATATCTATCCGACGAGTGATGGCTTTGACGGTTGGGGCGGCTATTATTTTAAAACCTTTTCTTCCACAGATTTAAGTCATTGGAAAGATGAAGGTGTGATTTTGGATCTGAAAAAAGATGTTGCTTGGGGACCTCGAAATGCGTGGGCACCTACCATTACGGAAAAGAAAATCAAGAACGATTATAAGTACTATTATTATTTTACAGCGGCCCAAAAGATTGGTGTTGCGGTGGCCGATTTGCCAACGGGTCCCTTCAGGGATTCGGGGAAGCCACTGATAGATTTCAAACCTGAAGGTGTAAAAAGAGGACAAGAGATTGATCCAGCAGTTTTTAATGATCCGAAATCTGGAAAAAGCTATTTGTATTGGGGGAATGGCTACCTGGCTGTTGCTGAACTCAATAAAGATATGATCTCGATTAAAAAAAATACAATCAAGATGTTGACACCCGATAAGACTTTCCGGGAAGGCGCCTATGTCGTCTATCGAAAAGGCCTTTATTATTTCTTTTGGTCGGAAGACGATACCCGAAGTGAAAATTATCGCGTACGTTATGGAACCGCTACTTCTCCAGATGGACCGATCACTGTTCCAGAAAATAATTTAGTCTTGCAAAAAGACCCTGCTAAAGGCATTTATGGCACAGGACATAATTCTATTTTGCAGATTCCAGGTAAAGACGAATGGTATATTGTATACCATCGTTTTAATTATCCCAAAGGTATCGATATGGGCGATGCTGCGGGATTTAATCGAGAGGTATGCATGGACCGGTTGTATTTTGATGATCAGGGCCATGTATTGCCTGTCATTCCTACACACTAATTACTAAATCTAAAGAACGAAGTGCAATGAAAAAAATAATGAAAGCTTTGGCAGTTTTAGCTGCATCGGCGTATATAGGTATCCATAGCTTATATGCACAGCCCGGATTTGGCACCGCCGAACGAGTGAATTCGGATTGGCGTTTCCATTTGGGCGATATCGGGGGAGCAGCAGGTGCTGAAAAGAATCACGTCGGCTGGCAGCAGGTTAGTTTGCCCCATGATTGGGGTGTGAAATATCCCCTAAGCCCAACGCTTGCGAGTGCCACAGGCTTTTTACCCGGTGGCATTGGCTGGTACCAAAAAAAGCTGGCTATACCTGCGGAAGATCAGGGTAAAAAGATCTTTTTATATTTCGAGGGTGTTTATAACCGAAGCGAAGTTTTTATCAATGGTAAATCTGTTGGAAAGCGGCCCAATGGCTACATTTCCTTTTCCTACGATATCACACCATACATTGAGTTTGGGAAGGAAAATACCATCGCTGTTAAGGTCGACCACAGTAAAAGTGCAGATTCAAGATGGTATACAGGTTCGGGAATCTATCGCGATGTATGGCTTGTAAGGGCTAATGCGCTGCATATTGACCAATGGGGAGTGTATGCCTATCCAGAACTAAAGCAAGAAAAAGGAATTTTAAATACAGAAGTCGTTCTTGTCAACAGTACACAGGTTGCTGCCCCGATTAGGGTGGAGCAAGAGCTGCTCGATCCAATGGGAAAGGTTGTTGCTAAAAAGTTTCAGAAAGTTCAAGTGGGGGCTGCTGATAAGGCATCGGTACAGCAACAATTAACGGTATCGAATCCAAGATTATGGAGTTTGGAACAGCCTGTACAGTATACCTTGCGGACAATTGTTACCCAAAATGGTAAGCAGATTGATCAGTCAGAGGTGAAAACAGGCTTTAGGACTTTTACATTCGACCCGAATAAGGGTTTTGCTTTAAACAAGGTATGGATGAAAGTCAAAGGTGTCTGCCTGCATCATGATGCAGGGGTGCTCGGTTCTGAAATGTATACCGAAGTATGGCGCCGTAGACTGTTGACTTTAAAATCCTTGGGCGTCAATGCGATACGTACCAGCCATAATCCGCAAGCATCTTCACTTTATACCCTATGTGACGAGCTTGGTCTTTTGGTAATGGATGAAGCCTTTGACGAATGGGAGTTTCCCAAAAGAAAATGGTTACAGGGATGGAATGTTGGTACACCGGGATTTGAGGGATCATACGATTTTTTTGAATCCTGGGGAGAGCAAGATCTGGCAGATATGGTCAAGCGGGATCGCAATCACCTGTCGATTTTTGCATGGAGCATAGGTAACGAAGTTGATTATCCAAATGACCCTTATTCACATCCTGTCCTTAACGGCGAGAAGAAGGAGGGGGGCTTTACGCAGGCATCGTATGGCGGTTATAAAAAGGATGCACCAGATGCGATGCGATTAGGTGATATTGCTAAACGTTTGGTTGCGGTTGTGAAAAAATATGATAAAAGTAGGGCTGTTACAGCAGGGCTTGCTGGTGTGGCAATGTCTAACGAAACAGCCTATCCAGGAGCACTCGATATTGCCGGCTACAATTATACCGAAAGTCGGTATCAACAGGATCATCAGCGCTACCCGGAGCGCGTAATTTTCGGAAGCGAGAACCGGCACGATTTTCCAGCATGGCTCGCCGTACGCGACAACAATCATATTTTTGGGCAGTTTTTGTGGACAGGTATTGACTATCTCGGTGAGTCAGGTCGTTGGCCTTCGCGAGGATTTTATTCGGGACTGTTAGACTTTGCAGGATTTATTAAACCAAGGGGATACTATCGTCAATCCCTCTGGGCCGACAAACCGATGGCTTACTTAGGAACCTATCCATTGAAGGGGGGAGCCGCAGTTACTGATGTCTGGTCGGCATTGGAATCTGAGCAGGGACAGCGAAAAAACGAAGCGCCCTCCATGGATGCCTGGCCTATCTGGAACTATCAGGCCGGCCAGCAAATCCGCGTGGTATGTTATACAAATAGTGTCGCCGCACGATTGGAACTAAATGGACAGGTCGTCGGGCAGGAGAAAAAGTACGATCAAAAGACCGGTATTATCTTTTGGGATATTCCTTATGCCATGGGTAAACTGGAGGTTATTGGCTTAGCTACCAATGGAAAAGAAATTGTTAGAGAGTCCATTCAATCTAGCCAAAGACCAAGTACTATAGAAGCCGTCATTTTGGGGAATCAGCAAGTAAAATCCGGCGATGTGCTGCAGATTGCTTTGAAGATACTGGATGAGAAGGGGCTTCCCGTCATCCTTTCGGAAGATGAGATCACTTGCGACGTCGTCGGAAACGCACGTTTGCTCGGAATGGAAGCCGGAAATAATGCCGATATGGGTGACTATACAGACAATAAACAACGCGTTTATCATGGAAAAATGATCGTCTATTTCCAAGCGCTTGGTCAGTCTGGAGAAAATATAGCGATACGTTTTAGTTCGCCATGGTTAAAAACAGCAACATTAGAACGCCAAATAAAATAGTCGGACAGATTTGACATGGGCAAAAATCCGATAAAAAAGCTAGACTTTATCCGTCTAGCTTTTTTATGAAAAAGTTTTTTAATAACTTGTTATACATTCGTTAATAGTGCGAACAGAGCCTTTGCTGTTTCTTCAGAAGACCCCGGGTTTTGTCCAGTAATTAAATTACCGTCTTTGACAACGTAACTGTGCCAATCTTCTCCTTTGCTGTACTGCCCACCCAATTTGATGAGCTCATCCTCTACTAAAAAAGGGACGACATCCGTTAGCTGAACTGCTTCCTCCTCACTATTGGAAAAACCAGTAACTTTTCTGCCTTTGACCAGTGGATGACCATTGCTTTCTTTGACATAGCGAAATACAGCTGGGGCATGGCATACGGCGGCTACGGGTTTGTTGTGTGCCCAAAATGACTCGATCAATGCAATGGATGTCTTATCGTTGCTTAAATCCCACAAAGGGCCATGGCCACCAGGATAGAAAACCGCATCATAATCCTGCTCATTGATATGGTCCAAAGGAATGCTGTTTGCTAATTTGGTTTGAAGTTCATTATCTGCATCAAATCGTTTGGTAGCTTCTGTTTGGAAATCCGGGAGTGCACTTTTCGGATCGATTGGCGGTTGTCCTCCTTTTGGTGAAGCGATCGTAATGTCCACTCCTGAATCTTGCAAAACATAGTAAGGTGCTGCAAATTCCTCAACCCAAAAACCGGTCTTTTCTCCAGTGTTTCCTAATTCATCATGTGATGTCAATACAACCAATACTTTTAATTTGTCTTTTTTCATATCTTAATTTGTTTTAGTGGTGATGAAGCTAGGAGATTTACATCAGGTCAATCTAAATCAATCAAATAGCAGCATCTAAAAAAAATACTGTTTAAAACGATAATACAAAGTAGGGGATAAATTGCCAATGCCCTATGTGATATACATCACAATTTGGAGAATGGTTTTGCTTTTGTGATCTAGATCACACTATTTGGCTTGGTACAGTCTGCTCAGTGTTTCGCGAGAAACGCCCAGATATGCTGCAATCAAATGCTTGGGAACGAGATTGTAAAGTTCAGGATATTGCTGCATGAGTTCTTCGTAACGGCTTCGAGCATTGCTGTTCAGCAGTGACATGATTCTTTTTTGTAGCCCAATGTATCCTTTATTGGAGCGCCATCTAAAAAAGGTTTCAACTTCGTGAATGTCCCTACATACTTTTTCACGATCCTCGTTTGATAAGCAAAGCGTGTCTGCATCGCTGACGCAATCTAAATTGACCTTAGCATGGTTGTGGTTATGCAATGCATTATAATCGGAAGCCCACCAGGTTTTTGTGGCGAACTGTAAGATATGCATTTTTTGTTCATCATTGGTGAAGTAGGTCTTTAGACAACCATTTAGCACAAAATACTCTTGTTCCACAAGATCTCCTTGATGGATAATTATTTGTTTCTTTTTAAAGGAGACCGGTTTAAAAAAAGAAAAGAAGTAGTCGAATTGTTCGTCGTTCAACTGGACGGTTTTGTCGATATGTTGTCTCAGAATTTCCCGTTCGGTCATAGCTAATATTATTTGATCGATTAAAATTAAACAAAATCCGGTGATCAATGCGCATGGCTGCGGTACTTTGATTCTTGTCTGCCATCGTGGGCTCGCAAATTGATGTAAGATTAAACAGGTTCTTTATTATCAAGTTAGCGAATTATATGGAATCTTTGTGACCTGCTGTATGGCCAAATTGATGTTTAACCGGTTTAGTGCTTTTGAAAAAAAGATTTTTTTCGATTTTATTTTGTTTATACAAAGTTTTTTTCTATTTTAGTGTTGCCCATTCAAGGGCACTTTTCATAAAATAGGTTAATAATATGGCTAAAACACCCGGAGTACCCCATGCTTTCGGGTGTTTTTTTTAGTAATATTTATAATCTTCATCTTTATCTTTTCATATGAAGATACATTAGCCATCTTATCCTTTGCATAGATGGAGGACATAGCTTGGTTATTCTAATACAGTTTTGCTAATTACAATGACTTTGAGTAAGTTTAAATAAAGAGCCACAATAAATAAATTATGTCGATCGTTGACAAGCAAACCTTAGCGGATTTAAATGTTACCAACAATAGGTATAAGGATATGATCGATTTTTTCGATTGTACAGTTACGCTAGGTGGGCGGGACATGTTATATAGCTATTTTCTTGAACCTCTTTCTTCCAAATTGGAAATAGAAAACAGACAGCATTTAATTCTTTTTATGCAAGAAGTTGATATTTCGGATCTATTGGATAAGTATATGATGCAGGATCTGGAGCAATATTTGTCTCTGCCGCAAGAACCCTATTCACCTTCTCGGGCTACTTATTATCTGGAAATGGTGTCAACGAATTTTTTGTCTCTGGATTTTAAAAAGCGGGAGATACTTATCAAACGTTCTATTCACGAAATAGCGAAGGTAATTGAGGAGCTCATTGTTTTTTTTGAATCTGCAAGATTAAAGGATCATACATTGATTATTCTGGAAGAATATTGTCAACGGGTAAATTGTGTATTAGAAGATATCGATCGGGGAGAGCTCAAACAGTTAATAAAAAATAAATTTTCCAAGGAACTGATGATCAAATACGATTATCTCTTTAGAAATATAAAGCGAAACGCAATACGTGGAGTCTTTCATGTTTTATATCACTTAGACGCTTTGTTCAGTGTAGCAAAATGTATTAAAGGGAAAGATCTTGTTTTTCCTGAGATTCACGAACAAATCTCTGATTCGGATATGATTTCCATACATGGTGCCTATAATTTATTTATTGAGGGGGCTATTAAAAATGATGTCGAAATAAAAAGAGAAAATAATGTATGGTATCTGACGGGAGCAAATATGACGGGCAAATCTACTTTGTTGAAGACAATTGGAAGCTGTGTATATCTGGCTCATCTTGGTTTCCCGGTTCCTGCGGATGCTATGAAGACGGTACTTTTTGACGGAATAATGGCGACGATAAATTTAGGTGATAATTTGAGCACAGGAGCAAGCCACTTTTTTAATGAGGTATTACGGGTTAAACATTTGGCGGAGTTACTGGCATCCGGTAAGCGAATGTTTGTTTTGATGGATGAGCTATTCAAGGGAACAAACCACCGTGATGCCAGTGAAGCAACCTTGGAGTTGGTTAACGGTTTGAAAGAGTATGAGAATAGTGTATTTTTATTGTCATCACATATTACAGAAATATGTCCCATCCTGCAGAAGGAACGCGTTGCTCAAAAGCATCTAGAAGTCCAGTTTGATGAAAAGGCGGGTCTTATCTTTACCTATCAACTTTTGGATGGTGTTGCTGAAGAAAAGTTAGGCATGTGGTTACTGCGGAAAGAAGGCGTATTTGAGATACTTCGGAAAATCAATTTCGAGGCAGGACAAAATTGAATTCTTTAGTTGGTATTCGGATTGTGTTCGGATCAGCTTCAAGAATAAAGCCATCTTCAGTAAATAATGACTATGAGTTAAGCCGATTTTTGTGCTTAACGTAGTGATACGCGGGTTTTAGCTGCTTTTGATGCGAAACTGGTATTGACGTTAATCTTTGAGTAATAGTCATATTGCTCGATTGATTTTTTCTGAAGCATTTAGTACCTTTTTCCGAGTGATATTCGTGTGTATTCTATGTCTATGTGTTGACGATCATTTTTTTTCCGACTATTATTCGGCGCAGCTTCCCCTTTTAATTGGCTCCTATTCGACTCTTGTTCGGCCCAGAGTCTGAACATCGTCGATGTCAGTGCATCTTCCGACCGTCGTGCTTTAGCCTTCCTTCCGTCTCTAACTCGGAGACAACACGGACTCATGTCGTATTCATGTCGCTAGCACATCTAAGCTGTTACGACGTTATCCCGAAGCTTTTACGGAACTATGCCGAAACTTTACCGAAGCGGATAGGGCAAGCATATTTTGGTGCTCTATTGTTTTATTTGAATGACACATCGCAAACCTAAATGCTTGCAAATAAAACACCGATATTGGTCAAATTTGACCTAGTTGTAGCACGGTCATATTTGAAACTTTACATAAAAAATAGGAATGTATTTGACCTTCCTGTCGCCGAGTTATGTAATGAAACAGATAGTACAGCATTTTGATCAATTATTTAAAGAGTATTATTATAGATCCTTTCTATTAGGGGGAAATATACCGGAACTGCCTATGTTGCTAAAGCACGGAACAATTATAATCTTGGAGCAAAACTTCCACAGACTATTGATACCAGCCAAGTTTTTATCGATGGCCAATATTATCACTGGTGCAGTAGTGTAATTCAGGGGGAGGACGGTAAATAAATACAATTGTAGGCAGAAGATTGGTGTGCCCGATGCCAATATAAAAAAGGACAACCACAGGTGTTATATACTGCGGCTCCATTGGAGAGCCTTTTAAGAATCAGTCGAATAAGATCACGAAAGAAGAAAGCTCCTTTGGTTTGGGAAAAGACTGTGCCACTGAATAAGGTAAGAGGTACAAGCATCGTCAAAATATTTTTAATCAATTTCATAAACAGTTTTAATTGTGTCCATCAATATGCTTTTTTTTCTTTTAGCAGTAAAGAACTAATTAACCGGTCGATTAAAATAATACAACGAACGAATCGTAAATCTTTTTTGGCGAATTGTAAACGGTGGGTTGAATCTCTGATCGAGCACTTTATATTTGGTTTTAAGAAATGCCAAAACATAGATTGGAGTTTTTTTGAATCAAGAAATGGGCCGATCTCAATTCGCTAATTCATTGTTCGATAGGTTTATGTGCAACATTTAAATTTTCATAGTAGATAGTACCTTATACTAAGGTGAATGTTTTTCATAGGTAGTAAGCCGTAAAGAACTCCCCGTTCTTGCGGCTTTTTTGTGCCTACTGGTCGTTTTAATAAGGGGTGGCTAGCATTTTCTGATGATTGCCGCAACTGCCATAATTATAATTGATCAAGATAAATTAAAAGGGAAACATCCTCGTACCAATTTGTATCTAATTGCAATGTTTAATCTATGTTTAGACAGTAATCAGTCACTATTTATTCAGTCTGCACTGAGCAAGCACTGAATGATCACTGAATGATCACTGAACAAGCACTGTCAAAAATCCGAATTTGATTACCACTTGATCTTCCCTTGCTGCATCTAAAAATAAAATGAGAAGAAAGGAAGAGGACTGCGCTCATGTAATAAAACGATCGCTGATTTACGGTAAAAGATCATTTAGGGATTTTACCTGTTAACGCTGTTTTTAAGGCTAGGATAAAAAAAAAGAAAAAAAGTCACAATTTCTTTAGGACGTTTTGTCCTTCCCGTTGTCATGATGGTATAAATGGAGATTTTGACCGTTAAATATCCATTTGCAATGCAACTACTTATGAAATTTTAGCCTATTAATCATTTTTAGCATGGCACTGACTAATAAAATATTTCAGCAAAGTGAGATTGAAAGTTTTGAATTCAATCACAAAGTTTTAAAAAATTGTTCATTCATCGACTGTACGATAAAGGGTAAAAATTTCATGAACTCGATGTTTCGTGACTGCAAGTTTATCCGCTGTACCTTTGTAGACTGTAACTTTCAGTCCGTTGTTTTTCAAGAATCTGGGGTTTGGACAGCATGTACATTCGAAGTAAATGATTTCTCCAAAGCTGTCATTGGAAATCTAAAAATTGAAAAGTCATCGTTTCTTTATAATACATTTGACAAAACAACCTTCGATGGGACTGCTTTCGTTCATGTGGTTTTTAAAGGAAAGATCAATTCTTCATGGTTTTATGGTATTCCTTTTACGGAAGATCTGTACTCAATTAATTTTTTCGTTCTAAAAAGAGCAAAACCATTAAAGACACCTTTAGTCAATTTTGGCCACGCGGAGCTGAGGGACGTAATATTTTCAAGAGGATTAGATCTCTCCAGTACAGTTTTTCCGACTCAAGAACATCTTAAAATTATCAATAATCCGAGACGTTTTTTCGATAGTTTCCTCAAAAGGTCTAGAGAAGTATTCACGGATAATGAATCGTTGGTTTTCTGTCGGGACTTGGTCGATAATGTCTTGTACAAGCCCGAAAATAGGGGGATGCCAATCATATTGGTTGATTTAAATCAGTTTTATTCCTCATTGAATGAAAATAGAGATCGTGTAATTATTGATCTCTTGAAAGCAGGATAGTCATATTATTCTATATATAATTGTTAGTGCAAAGCCGTTTAGAGTTCCTAGCTCTAGCGGCTTTTTCGCTTCCTGCCTGCTTATACCTTTATTCGCTCCTGCCTTTGCCTTTGTTCGGCCTTGTTCTTAGTAAACACCTAGCTGGGACCTAGTATTTACCTAGTTCACTAGGTAAATACTAGGAGATTCGTCAGTATTAGCTAGGTCAAACCCAAAAACAGGCTATAGGTAAGGCATAGGCAATCCGGTCAAAAGGCAATGCAATTGCGACACACAAGAGCGGTTGGAACTCTCCATTGGACGAATAGATGTTATCGATGGACAAGCGAAGGTACCTCCAATGATACTGCAAGAAATTGAAACGCAACTTGCTCTATAGTAGTTTTTTATTTTTTTTTGTATATATAAGAAAATTAGGTATATTTAATTCATTATTTACTGGGAACGAATGAAAGATACGAAGTTATTAAAAGGCACGTTGCACACAATTATTCTGAAACTTTTGTCGGAAACGAACAGAATGTATGGTTATGAAATCACACAACAGGTGAGACACCTGACTGCAGGGGAGTTTATTCTGACAGAGGGGGCGCTCTATCCTGCATTGCATAATTTAGAAGCAGATGGGCTCCTGGATACAGCAATAGAAGTTGTCGATGGAAGAGCAAGAAAGTATTACTCCTTAACAGAGAAAGGGAAGAAAGCTCAGGTAAGCAAAATGAAAGATGCGTTGACGTTTGTAGAGAAATTGCAGATCATCTTAAACTCTAAGCCAATTATATCATGATAGAAAAAAAATTGACCAAAGATGAATTACGTATTCTAATAGGTTTTATCCGATCCAAAGGATATCCTTATGTTGATGTTCAGCTTGAAATTCTAGATCACTTTGCCTGTAAAGTCGAAGAATTGATGTCTTCAGATACAGATCTTTGTTTCAATCGGGCAATCGATTTTGCTTATGCTAGTTTCGGAGCGGAGGGTTTTGCCGTTATTGCACATAGTTATGAATTGAATCTGCAACGAAAACAGATCAATAAATTTCCTGTTGATTTTTTACAATTCGCCAAGCATTGGCATAGTGCAATTTATATCGTATATTTTACGTTGTTCTACTATTTTGTGCCACTCACGGCAGATGCTTTCTGGACAGGCCTGAAATTAGGGATGGTCGGTACACTGATTCTTTATATTCCGGTATACTTACTGCGGCATCGCCCCATGGGCAGCAAATACTGTGTTTATCGGAATTATCTTGGTTTAACGATTCCCGTTATGGTTTTGATTATGGGGTTGGTTTCTTCGGAATGGATAGCCAATTATGTTCCCTTAGCATTGTATCGTGTTGTTATTCTTGTTTTTATGTATGTTGGATTAGGAATTTTGTATATATTTGAGAAGAATCTAAAGGCCATTGTCCGACGGGTAGATGAGATTGAAGTGCTTCACCAAAGGTGACGATTAATTTTTTAAATTATGAAATATCTTTTCCTGTTGTTGCTAAGTATTTGTTTTTTGTCCAGCTGCGACAAAGAAGATGCTGATTTTGATGCTACAGCGATCGATGGTGGAGCAACGGCCAAAAGATATCAGTTTGTAGGACGCTCCGTAGGATTTTCTGTTAGTCAGATCTACGTTGATGGTACGACAGACAAGAACTTCTATCTAGGAACAGTTTGGGGATTAAAAGATACCACACCGGAACTGAAACTAAGCTCCCTTCGTAACTACTATAAACCTTTCAAAACTGCAATTTCATCTACCCAGCCAACTTTATCCAGTATTCGTGTTATTCCTGGCTTTGATGCGGTGCGTGCTTTTGCTAAGAAAAGCAAGGGTGAGCCTGCTGTTTTGGAGCAATCGTCCGTGGGTGCATTTTTCGATTATAGGGCGATACGTTACCATCTTAATAATAGCCCCGACGTTGATAGTGTACTGAAATTGGTTCGTCACCACGATTCCACCACAATAAAAAGAGCTAATAGCCTGCTATTGCGTCGAGAACATATTACATTTAGTCTCCATATAGACCTGGAAGATTATGCAAAGGCTTTTAATAAGGAACTTGGGAAGTTAAAAAAGACAGGATTGAATCCTTATTATGTTTCTTCCGTCAACTATGGTACCCACTCCATTATGATGGGAGAAAGTGATTTTCCTCGCGGTGATCTTAAAAACGTCCTGGAAAAGTTATTATACAGTCAGCCCTTGACTAAAACGGACGAAACCGTGCTAAATGGTTCTGATGTGCTGGTCTACCTGCGTGGTGGACGTCAATCAAGTTTTATAAGACGCGCTAGTGGTCTCGAAGCAATTAAGAAACTTGTTGTTGATTATAAAAATGAACTTGAACTACAACAGGATAGCTTTGATTATCCCATTAGCTATAGCCTAGGAGGTCTCAATTCCTATGGGCACCTTAAATTCTGGTATTCTTATGATTTTCTCGTGCGTGAGGAAAAAGAGTGATTTTTATTTAAATATATAGATAATTAAAAGAGTATTTTTTACATTTGGGCTATTGTCGCAAACGGTATCATAGCGCTGTTTCTTGTCTATCTATTTTAAACATGGCATCACCACTAGCCTTTTTGCTTCAATACCATTATTAGCTATAAACAATTATTGAAAAAGAACTATGGAAGAAACAATTAAGACATTGATCTACATTCACGCATTTTTTGGTGGAATAGGTTTAGTTACAGGGCTGATGAGCGTAGCTGTAAAGAAAGGTGGAACGGGGCATAAGAAAACGGGGATTATATTTTCCTATGCTATGGTAATCAGTCCTTAATTTCGCTTTTGATTGCAAGGATGCCGAGACATGAGAATACGTTTCTATTTTTAATTGGAATTTTTACGATTTACCTTATTCTGGCTGGTAATCGCGCGTTGACTTTACGCAGTAAGATTAAACAACAAGCAGATTGGAAAGATAAACTCATTTCGGCGACGATGTTGCTTGTATCGGCAGGAATGTTATGTCTTGGTTCAATAGGACTGGTACAGCAGGTGGCTAATTCGGTGTTATATGTCTTTTTTGGTGGTTTTGGCGCCTTTATGAGTGTTCGGGATTTTCAGTTGTTCAAAAGTTTCAAAGAAAAGAAAAATGCTTGGCTTATCAGTCACCTAGGACGTATGGTGGGGGCATTGATTGCATCGGTCACCGCATTTTTAGTTGCGGGGATTCAGCTTGGATCAACGATGGTATGGATTATGCCGACCATTATAGGTACCTTGTACATTATTTACTCCAATCGAGCTTTGAATAAAGGGAAAATAGTTCGAGCCGATTGATGTCCTTTATCGTCTTAAAAGATTGATAATAAATTTGGCCCCAACGTAGTCGCTGGGGCTTTTTACATTGAACGCTAATTCAATACTTTCTTGATCTATTTATTATGATCTTTACTTTTTTGTTGCAAGTTGTTTGTTATCCATTTTAATACAATAGTACTTGGTTCACTGGATGCCGAAAGGCTCGTATTGTGATCTAATGACGGAAACAGGCAATAATCGAAAGGTTTTCCTTGTGCTTTCAGTGCATTGAGATGTTCGATGGATAAACCTACAGGTATTTGGATGTCTTTGGATCCAAAAAGCCAGAGCCCTGGTGCTGAAATCGTTTTGAGTGATGTCAGTGGATCTGTATTTGCAAATTGATAGCGGTCGGGATCATTCGCCACATGCTGGCGGGCTTCGGCTTCTGTATGTTTATCCCAAAAGTCTTTTTTCCCATTTGTAAAGAACTGGAAGCGGAGTTGTTCACGTGCAGGGATAACTGCACCACTATACAGGACAAAAAAATCGATCAATGGGTTTTTGTTTGTTGCTAAAGGAATGATCCAGCCCGCTTGGCTGAATCCCAAAAGTCCAACTGGAATAGTCGTATTTCCTAGTTGCTGACGGAATGTTTTCACAGCTGCTTGTGCATCTTTGGCGAGTAGATTCAGATTGGCAGAATCGATATTATTTGTACCGACCTCAGGTCCTGCATAAGTTCCTTCAGACTTTCCCACCCCGCGTTTATCATATGTAAATACTGAAATCCCGTTTTTGGCTAGATATGAGGCAAACTCTATCATCCTTTTTTCTTGTCCAGAACCATGCACGAGGACAATAGCTGCATGGGCATGGCGAGGCTCAAGCATAGTGCCCGCGAGGGTGATGCCCTCACTTTTAAATACAATGTCTTTTGTCGACCAGTTTAAAGATTGGGCTTCTGCATGTTGAGCAAAGAGCACGCAATAAATGGCGATGAGGAAAGTTAGCGCATTCAATATAGTACGCTGTAAGGGAGAAGAGTACATCGAAGAACAGTCTAATGGATAGGCTTTAGGCATAATTAATCTGGTGTTAAATTTATTTTGTCTAATGTACGGAGTTGAATTTTAGATAGTTTATGTTTTTCGGTGGACTGTAGTTCTGAATCGGTAAATAGGTCTATTTTCGCTGTGAATTAATTTAGGTTTACTAGTTTGGCGATTTTTATTATAATAATATCAGCAGGAAAATAATAGCCATTAGGATTAGCATTGGGGAAACTATCGTTAAAATCGCTTTCAATAGACTAAAATTGTTAACAACCGAAATCCCGAGTACGAGGAAGATCATAATGTTGATACCGGCGAGCGCATTTACAACTGTTACGCAATATTTGAAGATGGTCTGAGCGAGATCGGCATCGGCAAGCCAAAATGAATTTGTAAAGAAAGGTAGTCCGTAAAGAGCGGCCCCAATTAAATAGAAAATTAAGGGAATTATGGCTGGCGGTGAAGAATAAGACATAACACGGAGGATATCTCCCGCCGTAGCTTCTCCTTTAAACAATTTACTTGTAGCCGAAAAAATATAGGCACTTATAATGTAAAAAAGGATCGTTAATCCTGAACCCAAAACCATGACCTGAAAAAATAGGCCTGACCAGCTTACTATACTGGTTTTCATGCTAGCTATTTTTCCTAATTGGCTCCCTAGTGCTGCAAGATAAAGCAGATACCAGGCGTATCGGCCATAATAGTTTTCTTGTGTGAATTTAAAAAACCAGCTTGGTCGTCTGTACAGGTTTTTTAAGATAAATTTTAAATCATTGTTTGTTTCAAAGTTTGTTTCAAATGGGTCTGAATTCATAATATAGGACTTTTTGGTATATGAGTTGAATATAATAATTTATATTTATTGTTAATGCTCTTTGATTGCAATAATATTTTTTTAATCCAATAATATTGGAAAATTGGACTTTGATACGATCGTATTTGCTGTCATTTTATAAATAGATGTCGTTAACAGTATTTTAAGTTTTTCTTTCTTGCTGTATAAGGTAATATTTCCTTCATCAAAAGTTAATATGTGAAAATTATTTTTGATCTGAATGAAGCGATTGTTCTTGCGGTAGTTTTCCTTAAGGAAAAACCAGCAGGTAAGAAAAATTCAGTAAGGACAATCATAAATCTTATGAAAAAATAATATGCAAATTTTCTGCAACATGATTCCTCTCTTAGGGGAGACCGACCTTAGTACTGGACTTCTTATTGTTTTCGCCCTTTGTTTATTTGCCGTTGTGGCCTTTGAATTTGTCAATGGTTTTCATGATACCGCGAATGCTGTTGCAACGGTAATTTATACCAAAGCACTTAAACCAATTGTAGCCATTCCTTGGTCTGGTTTTTGGAATTTTCTAGGTGTTTTTGCAGGCGGTATCGCAGTGGCTATGGGAATACTTAAATTAGTACCGCTGGATACTTTAATGGCATTACCGGTTTCCGTGGGTGCTTGTCTGGTCCTTTCTGTATTATTGGCTGCCATTATCTGGAATTTGGGGACTTGGTATTTTGGCATTCCCTGTTCGAGTTCACACACCTTGATTGGTGCCCTTATCGGGGCCGGTATTGGTTTCACCTGGTATTATGGCGGAAGTGGTGTAAATTGGCATAAGGCCGAGGAGATTGGTCTTTCTTTGATTCTATCACCTTTGATTGGTTTTGGTCTAGCTGTGTTATTGATGCTCTTTTTGAAGCATGTCGTCCGTTATAAACCACTTTTTCACATCCCACAAGGGGAAGATGATCGACCTCCATTTTTAGTACGAGGGATTCTTATATTGACCTGTACATTGGTCAGTTTTTTTCATGGTAGTAATGATGGACAAAAAGGAGTAGGGCTGTTTATGTTGATCTTAATTGCCTTTCTGCCTGCCCGTTTTGCGATAAACCATTCCGTACCAGACGCGGCTGTCATTAAAACGCTCGATCAAACGGAAATCTTGTTACAGACAATTGCTTCTGGTAATGTTGCTCAGGGAAAGATGTTTGTGCAAGTCCAACAGGAGATTGAGCAAGTCAAGCTACATTTGATGGATAAAAGTGTAACGGACAAAGCCGGGACTTTTAAATTCAGAAAAGAGGTTGAAGGTTTAGTCAAATCCATCGCTACATTGGAGAGCAATAAACAGATCGATATCAATACTGAAAATCGATTGGAGCTCAAACGTAAGTTGGGCGAACTGAAACATCTTACGGATTTTGCACCGATCTGGGTGGTTTTAACGATTTCGGTAGCGCTGGGTTTAGGAACAATGATTGGTTGGAAACGTATTGTCGTAACGATTGGTGAGAAAATTGGCAATGAACATTTAAGTTATGCTCAAGGTGCATCTAGTGAGATTGTCGCAGCTTCGACAATCGGTATCAGTACTGTATTGGGTTTGCCTGTTAGTACAACGCATGTGCTTTCAAGTGGTATTGCCGGTTCAATGGTTGCTTCGGGCGGAAAGAGCAATCTGAATAAAGGAACACTCAAAAGTATTGGTATTGCATGGGTACTTACTTTACCAGTGTCGATTGGCTTGGCATTATTACTATTTGTATTCTTCCATCTTTTTATTTAGTTGATTGTTATCTAAATGTATTTGTCATCCAGTGACTTTTTACACATGGCTATTGGCAGGTTAATATTAAAAACTTAAAATATGAAACAAATTCTTGTTGCCTCCGATTTTTCAATCAATGCAAGTCATGCTTTGCGTTATGCTTTGTCTTTGGCTTCTCGTTTAAATATGGAAGTGGCTGTTGTGCATGCCATACACCCTACAGAAGGGATCAACAACAGTACTTATAACGCGATCTTTATAGAAGATTATTACGCTAGAAAACGTGCTGCTTTGCAAGAATGGACTGATCAGGTGGTTCAGGAAAATAAATACAATGACCTCAAAGTGAGAACTGTTGTTGAAGTAGGTTATCTGCGTAATGTAGTGACAAAGTATGTTGAATATACAGATGTTTCTTTTTTGGTGATGGGTATCACCGGGGCTACAGGCATTAAGGAAATTGTCGGTAGTAATGCGAGTATGGCCGTGACAAAATTGCGTATTCCAACCTTGATTGTACCCCCTGAAAGTAATTTGTCAGCTATTCCAGTCATTACATTGGCAACGGATTATAAAACAACAAAGTTGTCTGTACGTGACGTCAAAGCGCTTAATCGTATTTTAAAACTGTCCGACCCTAAGAAGTTGGAAATTCTACACGTCTCAGAAAGAGAATTGGACGAAAAGCTAGTGCGCAATGGTGAGAAAAAAATGCGTCAGTTGCTTCCTAATGTAGATATCAATTTTAATTATGTGGATGAAGACGATACACGTCCATCGCATGCGATCGTTGATTTTGTTGAGAATAACCAGACCGATATTCTCTGTCTGGTTAAGCGCAACCATAATATGATTTACCGTTTATTTGCTAGCAGTACGGTTAATGAAGTGCTGAATAGATCAGTTAAAGCGATTTTAGTCTTGCACGAATAAAAACTGAGTAGAAACTTTTTTACGCTATATATCAAGCCGTTTTGGATTTTCCAGGCGGCTTTTTTCTTGACAAATGCTGGGCAGGATCTGCTGATTTATCAAAATTATCTACACTATCCATACCGTATTAAAAATAAATAATACAGTATTGACTGTATTATCAAATCGCTTAAAGTAACATACATACTTTAACTGTTTTAACTGCCGAAAAGGTGAATAAATCCTAATTGACCAACAATTTTTGGGAATCGCCATATTGAACAAACGGTTGCGTTTTGATCGGAGTTGCCAATGCTGATAATTCTCGTTATTATCGTAAGGTTGTAGTCTGTTCATAAGTAGATTGACTAGAACTTGTTCGACTAATAAAATAAGAAAATTGTGAAAAAATATTTATTTCTTGCAGGTATTCAGGTAATGTCAGCGCTAGGGCTATCGGCCCAAGAGACAAAGTCAAATGCACCATTACAGCTATTGGGGACGCGAAGCTGGATCCGTGTGGATCTGAATGATAATCAATCGAATATGGCAGGGACAAAAGTCTTCTGGGCAAAAACGAATAGGAAACCGAAGACAGCCAATGCGGTATTGGCTGATGGGGACAAACGTTATTATATTCAACAGGTGGATCCCGAAACCACCTATTATATCTGGGTAGAATCTGCAACGGGAAAATCGTTGGCAAAAGGAAAAGCATATACGAGCAAGAACTGGCAGTTGGATGGCGCCGAGCTGGATGAAGTGCAGAAAAATCCAAGCTCAAGAGCGGTACCGTTAGGTATGGAAGTCTATTGGCAGGACGAGTTTAATGACCAATTACTTAACCGCAATAAATGGACGACCAATTATTTCTCGTCCTTGAACTATCTAAATGCAAAATCTAAGGATGAAATGTTACATGATCGTTTGTCACAACCTGCGTATACGTTCAATGGATCAGCGATCAATCTGTTTGTCAATGATACTATTCCCAAGCGGATCTTTACGGAGGGTGGCAACCAAAAGATTTCATCCATCCAAACTTACGATTGGAAGTCCAATGAAAATCTGCTGGACAACAGCAGGGGAGGCTACTTTGAAGTGAAAGTAAGACGTAACCGCCAAGGGAATCCAAAGGGAACGAATACCGCTTTTTGGTTTGATTCACCCGGACCAGATATTCGCTACTATTTACAGGAAGGAGGGGAAGCCGATGGCATTAAAGGTATCCGTCCAAAGGGACAACTTTTTGAAATAGACGTTTTCGAGTACATCACTGCCCAGTTTGTGATTCATGGCCATGTTGACTCAAAAGGTGTATTTCAGCGTAATCTAGCTACCCATATAGCAGAAGGTTATGAGCATGTGGGACAATGGGTGACTCACGGTGTACTGTGGACACCGACAAGCATTAAGCACTACATCAATGGGGACCTCATCAAAGAATATACAAATAAACATCAGATTTACGCACCAAATCACTTTCTGAATGTATTCCTTGGAGCTTATGGTTCCGAAGGGGGAGTGAATATGGAGGTCGATTATATTCGGGCGTATAACTGGCCATTAAAAGATGGCAACGAATTGCCTAATCCGGATTTTAAGGGTAAAGCTGGTCTTGCACCCTGGGAAGGAGAAGCGGTCATCGAAGAAGGGCGTGGAGAAAAGGGTAGTAAAGCTGTAGTACTTGCTCCGGGTCAAAAAATAGAGCAATATGTTTATTTGGATCCCCAACAAGACTTCAAACTAATGTATTGGGGTAAAGGTGACCAAGTTCGGGCGGATGTGGATGATGTCACTGTTGTGACCGGAGAATTGTCGAATTTAAAGACATTTGTAACTGATCAAACTAAAAAAGGCGGAAAACATGAATTAAATTTTCTTACCGGTCGGGAGATTCACCCGAATAAAAAGATTGTAAGGATTGCATTTACCAATATAGGGAAGGAAAAAGCCTTTTTGGATAATATTACTTTGAAGAAAAAATAGCCTATAAGAAGCTTTTCCTAGAATCGAGATGGCTCCACGTGTATCACGCAGGAGCCTTTTTTTTCATTTTAGGCTTTAAGTGATTGCATTTTTTTTTGATAGGCTAATGGAGACATATTTGTCCGTTTTTTGAAGAAATGAGAGAATGTAGAGAAGTCTTCAAAACCTAATTCAATGATGATGGATTTGATAGGGCAGGAGCTCGAACGCAGTAGATGCTGCGCCTCCTTTATCAAGCGGTCGTGAATCAGTTTGAGCGGCTTAACTTGCATGTGTCGGCGCGTTAGCTTAGAAAGATAATTTGAGGTGACATTTAGGGTAGATGCATAATAGCTAACCCGGTGTTGCTGTTTGTAATGTTGTTCAATCAACTCGAGAAAACTAATCAGCATGGGAGGATAAGTGTATGCTGCTAAATTATCGATTTGACGGGTTATTAAACGCTTAATTTCCTGTAAAATAGTCGCAATACGTGTTGCAATGAGTAATAATGGCGGCTGCAAATGACAGAGTTCTATACGGATCTTATTGAATTCATGCCGGAGTGTCTCAAATTTAGCTGGAGAGATCTGAAGTATCGGATAATCTTTTAAGAGTTTTATATTGATCGATAAGTTGTGACATAGTTTTTCAAAATTTTGCCAGGAAATTCTAATCTGATAAGCAGAGGTTTCTTCAAGAAAATAAAAATAATTTGACTGTCCCGGAAAAACCAGATGAATTTGATAACCTTCCATGTTATATTGCCCCTGATCAATATAATGGGTACCTCCTTTCGAATGTATCAAGGTAAGCCTTAGATCTTCGTTTTGGACCTGCGGACTTGTGTATTTCCTGACATTCCACATTTGATATAAAAAACCGAGATGTTCGACATGTTCGCCGCATGTTGCTATATTTCCGGCGTTAAATTTGGTGTATCCAAGCACGACGTGTTTAATTTAGCTTTCTATGATTATTATTAGCGGCTATAAGGATATTCCTGTATCCAGTTGAACTTACGCCGCATCAATTCAAATGCTTGTGGATCCTGTTTCACAAGTTTAATTTCTTCCATATGGTCGCCAAAGGTTTTTGTCAGGCGAATATTTCCGTCGGGGGTGATTCGATAATCAAACTCGTAATTGTTTAGGGTGATTTTCTTTCCGGCTGCATCGATAACAACGCTTTCTGTTTGTGGACGATAATCCGTATTGCGTATTAAGACTTTGTAGCTGTCAAATTCGAAAACAATAAGCCGCCAATTTTGGGGGATTGACTTGTGCTGCTTTTGAGTTTGTACAATACGGTAGATTCCATACAAAGGGGATTTTTTTTGATATTCAGCAATCAATTTTTGGGTGTTAAATAAGGACATAATCTCTTGTATTGAAAATATGATCAAAAGGATTAATTTGGCAATAAATAAGTTCTTTCTTTTCCAGTTTCTATTGGATAAGGGTTGTTGAGGAGGGGGTAATTGCGCAGGCCTTCCAGTAATAAAAAACGTGAACAGCGAATTTAGGTAGGGAAGAAGCAGAAATATTGAAAATAGCAGAAGTGCTGTCGAGACCATTTTAACGGGGACATCATAAAAATAATTGACGGCCATAATATTGATACTTGTCGCAACAGTAATCAGGGCGCCCACAACCATCGTTTTTCTGAAAAGTAATAAGCCCGACAATATTTCTACCAGACCAATAAGCAGGTTGTAGCCCTTGGAATAGCCTATATAAGTCCACGCCAGACCCATGGGCGAATACTCACCCAAGGGTTGCAGGAGCTGTGTTAACCTGGGCGGCTGCATTTGCATATGGAAAATTTTGATCATTCCATAATTAATAAGCATAAACGCAACATAATAGCGTATCGCTGTCGTTAACCAATACAAAAGGAACGTATAATTGGTTCTTTTTCGATCCAAGATGGACCAGATAACGGCACTGATTAACGCGATGAGGAATAGGATCAATAAGGATACCCAGGCATAGGAGGTGTCTCCGCTTCCGTTGATGAAGACGCTGTGATCATAAGAATAGCACAATATATTTTCGGAAAACCATGGAACGAACCTTTGCATAAGACGGGTAAGCGGCATGCTGATATATCCATATAAAGGGTAGGTACCATTATTGAAAACAAGGATAAAAGAAAAAATAAAAACAAATGAAAATCGAAAAGCCAATTTTCTAAATGCTGACCATATTTCAGGACTGTTTTCGCTAAGAATATACATAATTAAAGTTTACGGTATTTAAGTTAATATTTTTTGATAAAATAGACGGTATGTTTATTAAAATAAATAATCGATTAAATAATAAATGATCATTGTAATTTATTTGATCGGAAGTTTTTATCTTGTTCTTAAAGAAATATGAATCATGGATAAGATCAAACAATATTTTGATTCGCTCGTTGTCATGAGTGATACGGACTGGGAATTTTTTTCCGCTAAGCTTGTTAAGATGGAGTTTCCAAAAAAATCACTGATTTTAGAAATTGGAAAAACGGAGCAGTACCTATCTTTTATCGAAAAAGGAATTGTACGTTTCAATATCCCGAAACTCGATTATGATTTTACTTTTGGCTTTGCGTTCGAAAACTCTTTTGTGAGCGGTTACGATTCTTTCTTGACGCAGCAGCCCTCATCTTATCATCTCGAGGCAATAACCGACTGTATTCTGTGGCGGATATCTTATTCGGATCTTCACCTGATCTACGAAACGACCCAAGTGGGGAATTTTATTGGGCGGAAAGCAATTGAGGATATTTTCCTTAAAAAAATGAAACGTGAGTTCACGCTATTGGAAGATTCTGCAAAAACAAGATACCTGAATTTGATGCAGGAGCAACCTGAACTGATTCGGAATATTCCTTTAAAATATCTGGCTTCTTATATCGGTATCAGACCGCAGTCGTTAAGTCGGATCCGGAAGGAAATTTATTAACAATTGTTCATTGATAAAGGAAGGAAAGAGACCTAATTTTGAAATAAAAACATGAAACCACTCTTTGTATTGATCGTTGTCTTTGTTATCTCCAATCTAGGTGCGCTGTTGCTAAAGGGCACAGTAGATTATTGTCTTTCTGGCAAAATAGCATTGGCTGTTATGTTGCTGTTTACCTCATTGGGGCATGTATTGTATACGAAAGGAATGACGCTTATGTTACCGGAATTTATTCCATTTAAAAAGGAAATGATTTATGCTACCGGATTGTTGGAAGCCCTTGCAGCTATTGGGTTATTTGTTCCGCAGGTAAGCCGCATGACCGGGATACTTTTGTTCGTTTTTTTTCTGTTGATATTGCCCACAAATATTCGTGCAAACTTGAAACATCTGAATTATGAGACGGCTACTTTCGATGGACCTGGTCCAAACTATCTGTGGTTTCGCATTCCTTTTCAAATCTTGCTGATCGCTTGGACCTACTATTTTGTGATTCGTTAAATCAGGTTTCTTAACTAAAAGATAGCATTAAATTAATATGGAATTGTTTAGTCTTATTTAACAATTTTTTATCTTTGCTAAACTTTTAGGTTTAGTAAAATGAAAGAAGCAATCAAGATGGTCGTATTTGACATGGCAGGTACGACAGTGAACGAAAATAATATAGTCTATAAGACGCTTAGAAATGCGATAAATACAGTAGGGGGGTATGAACTTACTTTAACGGAAGTATTGGCGCATGGCGCGGGTAAGGAAAAGTTGCAAGCGATCAAAACAGTACTTAAAAATACCTTGAAACTTGTTGATGATGAATTAGCCCAGCGCATGTTTACTTTGTTTTTAGCGGAGCTGGAACATGCTTATGAAATGGAAGAAATTTACCCTAATGCGAATGCAGAGCAGCTTTTTGCTGTCTTGAAAGACCGTGATATCTTACGTGTACTTAATACGGGATATGACCGAAAAACGGCCGAGTCGCTTTTAAAAAAGCTTAACTGGCAAGTAGGGAAGGATGTAGATGCATTAATTACAGCATCTGATGTGCCTCGAAACAGACCCTATCCAGATATGATTGAACGAGCGATGCAGCAATTTGAAATTGCTGATCCAGGTGCTGTCGTAAAAATTGGCGATTCTATTATCGATATACAAGAGGGGCAGCAAGCAGGCTGTGGTTTGAGTATCGGTATCACAACGGGCGCACATACTGTGGCTCAGCTCACATCAGCAAATCCTGATTATGTAATCAATGATCTATTGGAGATCGTTCCGATTATCGAAAAATATACGATAACGAGCCAGGTGGGCTGATGTTATTATCTATTCAACGAAAAGCGGGTGTTTCTTGTTTGAAACACCCGCTTTTTGTTGAAATATATCGCAACTGCTATTGCATTTGTATACCTTCCATTGAATTCTGGTTTTTGTTTTTCTTAAACATATTCATGTCCATTTTTCCAAAACGATAGGAAAGATTCAATTTGATCAACTGTGGATTGGAGAGTCGATAATACGTCTGAGAAAATCCTTCTCCCGATGAAACAATGGTATTGCCTCGTGTTCTGAAGATATCATTGATAGCCAATGTCGCGGAGGCTGCCTGATTTTTCAGGAAGCTTTTCTTGATGGCAAAGTCGATACCATAGAATGGTTTGATATAGCCTTGTGAAGAGCTTTGCGCCTGGTTCATCGGTGGCCCGAATGTTTGCGCCTGTGTAACTGGCATATTTGTTTTGCCTTGATATTCAAACGCTAACTGTAAATTCCAGTTTTTCTGTAGGTTGAAGGTATTATTGAGTTTTCCAAATACCGTCCACATACCTTCCGATGGCGTTTTGTCATCAACTTCGATTTTTGAATTATAGAAGTTGAGGTCTGCTGTTAGATCCCACCATTTTTTGAGATTATTCGTGTAGGTAAATTCCGCACCATAGTTCTTACTTGAATTCGCATTAATATAGGTGTTGATGAAATCCATTTTGTCTGTCACTGGATTGAGTTCCTGTGTTAGATACCGTGTAATCAGGTTATTTGTACGTTTATAGTATACAGTTGCCAAGAATGTACCTTTTCCGTGAGTCCGGCTATAGGAAAGTTCGCCTGAAGTGGTGAATTCCGGAACGAGATCAGGATTACCGCGCGTGATATTCAAGCTATCTGTGTAATCGACAAAAGGGATGAGCTGAAAGAAATTAGGACGGTTGACACGGCGGGTTACGCTCATCTGTATCTGATCTTTTTCGCTTAGCTTTTTGCTCAAGAACAAAGAAGGAAATAAGCTAAGGGGATACTTATTGTGAAACTTTTCGTTTGTATTCAAAAGTTCGCCGTCATAAGTTGAGCTTTCTGCGCGCAAGCCAACTTTATAGGATACCCAATCTTTTAAATTGCCACCTAGCGATGCATAGGCTGCATATACGCTGTTTTTATTGTTATAGTTGGCCGAGGCTGCGGTAATATTTTCAAAGTCATCTTCTCCCACTGCTTTTAAGGAGTTGTTGTTGAGATTTTTGAGTTTATTGATCTGAGCACGTACCCCGGTTTCCAGTTTCATTCCATTTTTGAACGGTTTAACATAATCTGCCTGGACAGTCATGAATTTATTGTCACCTGAGCCTATGTTTTTTTGGATCTGTGTTCCTGCGATTGCACTGCTTGCATCAAGATAATTGGTTGTGTATAATCCATTGGATTTATTCGAACCACCAAAATAATTAAAGTCGACAGAGAGTTCTTCGCCCTCGGTTTTGAATTTTTGGACAAGTCCTGCCTGCAAGCCACGCGGTTTAAAGCTTCTTTCAGATTCGGAAATCCGGTCGCTAAGTGATTTGTTGGCGCCCGTAGTGGTTGAGATCGACGAGTTTTCATTCGGCTTAAATTTGCCCTGAACCAATACTCCGGCAACGGATAATGTTGTTTTGGGACTTAAGTCGTAATCTACACCGAGCCGACCAAAGGTAATCATCCCTTTTGTTTTGCCTTCGATATTTTGATCGACTGTCGATTCTATGCCATTAATTGTACTTTCTCGGTGACTGTCACCCTCGGTATTGGTCCGCATACGCATATTCATTCCCGTCAGTGAGATATTGAATTTATTTTGACGCAGATTTAAACTACCCATAAAGTTGGTTCCGCCAAAGCGGTCCGCGCCTAATGTAACCATGCCGTTGTATCCTGTCTTCTTGTTTTTCTTAAGAACAATATTTAAGATACCAGCCATACTTCCTGAAGCGTCGTACTTGGCCGATGGATTTGTGATGATCTCGATTTTATCAATGACATCGGCCGGGATTTGATCCGGTGTAAGGGTGGTCGGTTTTCCGTCAACAAAAATCGTCGGTGCTGCATTTCTAAGTTTTACATTCCCGTCGATGTCGACCTGCACAGACGGCATATTGCGGAGAACATCGATTGCTGTACCGCCGGCTGCTACAATATTTTTTTCTACGTTGAAGACTTTTTTGTCGATGTCCATTTCCAGTAGTGCCTTACGGCCAGTCACGGTAACTTCATCGAGCTTAAGATTTTCATTTTCGAGCTTTATAGCTCCCAGGTCTTTGTTTACTGTTTTGCTGTCGCTATAATCAACAGCAACATCCACTGGAGCATACCCGACTGAACTGATTTTTAATTTCCATTTGTCTTTGGGAGAGATGGCGGAAAAGTTGAATTTTCCACTTTCCGATGAGCTTGTGCTTTTTACGAGTATTTCCCGCTCTTTACCTGTCGCTTGGTCTTTGGTGACTTTTAATAGGCTGACTGAAGCTTGTGCGATAGGTTTGCCCTGATTGTCTACAATCTGGCCCGAGAGCTGGCCTTCGGACATGGCGAAAGCAGGACGACCACCTGCAGGGGATTGAGCGTGTACGGAAGCAACCGCAGTTGCCATCAGAGCTATTGCTATAAATCTTTTCATTTTTTGTTTGTTATACTATAGTCATGGCGTATAAAGCCATTTGATAGCACACAAATTTGAAAAGGATTTTTTAGCTATGCAATCATCTGTAGACCGAAGCGGCGAATGTGTAGACCTATGATCAATTATATAAACTGTTCGATGTTTTTAAGATACTTTTTGCCAATGGGAAGTGTTGTTTCGGGTAATGTGAGTTTGGTCTGTGAGACCTGCTCAATACGGGTTTTGTTCACAATAAACGAATTATGGATACGGAGGAATTCTACGATGGGCAATATTTTTTCCATTCCACGCAGATTGCTTCGAGTAAGTAGGGGTGATTCGCGATCAACCAGAAATATTTTAACATAGTCTTTTAAACCTTCTATATAACTGATTTCATGAAGAAAGATCTTTGTTTTTTTGTATTCCACATTAACGATAATATGGTCTTGTTCGGTTACCTGTTTCGTACGGAGCAGCATGCTGTCTTCCACCTTTTTTACAGCCGCGGCAAGGCGTTCTTTCGAAATAGGTTTCAGCAGATAATCTATCGCATTTAATTCAAAGCCTTCAACGGCATATTGATGATAGGCGGTCGTGAAGATGACCAAAGGCCGTGGGTTAAGCTCGCGGATAAATTGCGTTCCCAATTGATCGGGCATCTGAATGTCCAGGAAAATGAGGTCGACAGCGTGTTCTTTTAAATAATCGCCTGCTTCGGCTGTTGCATTAAATTTGCGTAAAACCTCAATTTGCCCAAAATGCAACAAGTCATCTTCGAGGATATTGAGCGCAAATGGTTCATCATCAATTAATATGCATTTAATCTTCATCTGTCATCAGTTTGAGAGTTACTTCAAAATCCCCTGTATCGGTTTTTCTGATCGTGAGATCATGTCTATTAGGATACAATAACTGCAGGCGTCTGCGTACATTGGTCAGCCCTATTCCTTCGTTGGATTTTAGCTCGGTATGCTGGAGGATGGCATTGCGGGAAACGAATGCAATGCCGCCTGGAATTTCTTTGAAATGGAATGCTATCTGCGGAGCCGTTTTACTGTCAACACCATATTTAAAAGCATTTTCCACAAAATGGATAAATAGCAAAGGCGGGATCATCCTGTTTTTGACCGAGCTTTCGATGTCGAGCGTCACATTACCTTGAATGGGTAGCCGCAGTGTCTGTAAAGCTATGAAATTGCGCATGTGATCGATTTCTTTGAAAAGTTCAACTTGAGGTCCATCCACTTCGTAAAGGATGTAGCGGAGCATTTCGGATAACTTAACAATTGTACCTTCAGAATCAGGCGACTGTTTGCGAATTAACCAACGGATATTATTGAGGGTATTGAACAAGAAATGGGGGCTTATCTGCAATTTTAATATCGTTAGCTCTGCGGTCGTTTTTTCCAGGGCGATCTGTTTGTTGAGTTCTTTTTGCCGGGCCTGTTCATCATAAAGGAAAATCATGGAGGAGGTGATCATGCAAAGCGAATAGATAATTCCCGGTCCGATGACGAGGCGTACAAAAAGGATATTTTCTTTCATCAGATGTGCGAGCTCACCATCAGGATTAAAATAAACAATGATATAATTTAGTGCTACATAGGTCGAAAATCCAAGAGCCATTAACAGGATAAAAATCTTTCTGCGGCCGAAGAAGTAGGTGGGGGCGACAACGTAGCAGTGCAGGTAAAAATGTGTGGCCAAGAATAATATATTTACTAAGTGAGAAAGGGCGGAATAGAGTTTGAAATCCGCGATCTTATCAGGTTGATAGAGATAGGTGATAAATGGCAATAATAGTAATATGGTCCAGATGACGATATGTAAGTAAAATTTTCTGAAAAATCTGCCGACCATGTTATATCGAATTAGTTGCTGTTATTTTGGATATTGTCAAACTTAGATAAATTGCTTTTTATATGCAATATAAATACGTTTCAGCGCGCAAACAATTATCAGGTGGCACCCATTTTGAAAAATTAACCGCTTGATCGTCGGCAATATTTTTTCTTCGACCTAATGGGATTAAAAGGGTTGACAAAGCTGTCTGTTGGAAATAGTTTTGTATTTTGCATCTATAAACTTTATAAACGTGGCATTTAATCCAAACCGATATCAAAACATGTCCTACAGACGTTGTGGGAAAAGTGGTGTGTTCTTACCTGCAATCTCACTCGGGCTGTGGCAAAATTTTGGAGCAATCGATACTCGATCAGTATTTCGTGAAACTCTCCTAACGGCTTTTGATCATGGGATCACTCATTTTGATCTGGCTAACAATTATGGGCCACCTCCGGGAAGTGCAGAACAAAACCTCGGCGATATTCTTCATTCGGATTTCGTCGGCTATCGTGATGAGCTACTAATCTCAACAAAAGCAGGCTATACCATGTGGCCAGGGCCATATGGTGATTGGGGCAGCCGGAAATATCTGATGGCGAGCCTGCATCAAAGCTTAAAACGGATGAAGCTTGAATATGTGGATATCTTTTACCATCACCGGCCTGATCCGAATACTCCTTTAGAGGAGACAATGGCTACCTTACGGGATATTGTTCAGCAGGGAAAGGCACTTTATGTAGGTTTATCCAATTATCCGCCCGACCTGGCAAAGAAAGCCGCTGCGCTATTGAAATCAATGGGTACAGCCTGTCTCATCCATCAGCCAAAATATTCGATGTTGGTGCGTACGCCTGAAGAAGGTCTTTTAGATGTGCTTCAAGAAGAGGGAATTGGCGCTATAGCATTTTCTCCTTTGGCACAAGGCCTTTTGACTGGGAAGTATCTCCGGGGCATTCCTGCGGATTCGCGTGCATCGAAAGAACACTTTTTGAAACGTGAAATGATTACCGCTGCATTGATAGATAAGATTGACCGCTTAAATAATCTTGCTTCGCAAAGAGGGCAGACATTGGCACAAATGGCGATAGCCTGGCTGTTGAAGGATGAACGAGTAAGTTCAGTTTTAGTTGGTGCGAGAAACAGCGATCAATTGCTTGATTCGCTCAAGGCTTTGGATAATCTGAATTTCGGTGCAGATGAACTGGAGCAGATTGAGGGGATTCTCAACAGTAATTCGTTTTCCAATTCATAAAATAGAGCGATGTTCGTTTTTAAAGCCCAATTAGAAATCATAGGTATTAATCCTTTTGTTTTTGTTCCTGCTCCGATTCTGGAAAGTTTATTTAAGGATGCGGGCATAAGTAAAGGCTATATTCCTGTGAAAGGAAGGGTGAATGACAGGGAATACGTCCAGACATTATTGCGGTTTAAAGGGGAATGGAGATTGTATATCAATACGGGAATGTTGCCCAATTCACCCAAACGAGTGGGGGAGCTATTGGATATAACAGTTGCTTTTGACCCTGAAGACAGAACACTCCCGATGCATCCGGAACTCGAAGCCGCCTTTGCATTGGATGCTGAAGCAAAACAGGTCTTCGATGGACTATCTCCTTCTAAACAAAAAGAAATTATTCGTTATATTTCTTCTTTAAAAACAGCGGAAAGCAGGAGGAGTAATATTGAGAAGGCAATTGGTTTTCTATTAGGCAAAAATAGCTTTGTGGGACGTAAAAAGCCCTGATCAATTGCTGCAGTGGCACTGAAACTAAAATGAACAAGATTTTAGGAAAGGGCTTAAATAGGTATATAGACTATAATTTTTTAAGTATCGCATGGAGAATCATAAAATTGTTTGGGGAATCATTGGTTGTGGTGATGTCACGGAAAAAAAGAGTGGACCGGCCTTCAATCTCATCGAAGACAGCCAGTTATTGGCGGTAATGCGAAGGGACGCAGTGAAAGCTGCCGACTATGCAAATCGGCATCAAGTACCCACGTGGTATTCAAAAGCTGAGGACTTGCTGTGTAATACCCAGCTGAATGCGGTTTATGTTGCTACGCCGCCGTCTTCTCATCTGGAATATGCAGTTTCGGCATTAAGAAGCGGGAAGTCTGTGTATGTGGAAAAACCTGTCACCTTGAATTCGTCAGAAGCGGAATCATTATTGGCAGTAGTAAACCACACAGGGGGAAAGTTGGTTGTTGCCCATTATAGGCGCAGATTACCTTTATTTCTCAAAGTAAAGGAACTCATTGAAAAGGGGGAAATTGGTGAAATAAGGACAGTACAATTGCGTTTATGGCAAAGTAGGTCTCCGGAACTTGTAACTCAGGGCGGAGGAAACTGGCGTACCGACCCTGCTGTTTCAGGCGGAGGATATTTTTTTGATCTAGCTCCCCATCAACTGGACTTAATGCTCTATTTCTTTGGATCGCCTGTTTCTTATCATGGTTTTAGCTTAATTCAAGATTCAGAGAGTACGGTTGCGGATCAGACCAGTGGGACCATTGTGTTTGAAAATAAGGTTGTTTTCAATGGAAGTTGGTGTTTTAATGTAAGTCCGGAAAATCAGGCAGATCGTTGTGAAATAATAGGAAGCTTAGGAAGTATTACTTTTTCTATTTTTGGAAATTCACTTGTTGTTAAGACAGTGATCGAAGAACAAGAATTATTTTTTGATCATCCTGAACATATACAATTACCGATGATTTCAAGTACCGTGGATTATTTTTTAGATAGGGGACCTAATCCATCGTCTATTGAAGAAGCCGTGGTTCTGATGAAGATTATCGACGAATTTGCGAAAGTAAGATTGTAATCAGGTAAATTGCACTCCATCAAAGAGTGCAATTTGTCGTACTAAATTTCTGGGCTGTATATTAGATTTTTGCCAATGCCTGATCAATATATGATAACTCGTCAACCGTAAGTGTGATATCGATAGCCTTTGCATTTTCAATTGCCTGAGACGCATTGCGTGCACCTGCCAATACAACTGTGATCGCTGGTTGCAGACTGGTCCAGCGCAATACAAGTTGAGAAAGGGTGACCCCTTTATTGATGGCAATGGGACTGATACTGTCTAGGAATACTTTTACTTTGTCAAGATCAAATTGCTGAAAATAGCCTTTGCGGTGATCATTTTCTTTTAGTTTGCCTTCGTTGAAATATTTTCCAGTTAATAATCCGCGTTCCATTGGACTGTAGACAATGATGCCCAGTTCATTCTCTTTTGCGTAGGGAATAAGATCCTTTTCAATATTTTTATTAAGCATACTATAGCCTACCTGATTGCTTGCAATGTTTAAGTGCCCTCGCGCCTCGGTTACTTGTTCAACAGTGTAGTTGCTGACGCCAGCGGCACGAATCTTTCCCTGTTGTATAAGAAGCTCCAGCGCTTCCATGGTTTCAGCTATCGTTGTGGTATGATCTGGCCAATGGATTTGTAACAGGTCAATGTAGTCTGTACGTAAACGCTTTAAACTGTTTTCTACTTCATTCATGACGCTGGCTTTTGACGCGTATTTATAGACTGGAATTTTCCTGCCAGACTCTTCCGCGTCAAAGAAAAACTCACCTTTCCCTTGATTACTGCCGTCCCATATTAAACCGAACTTTGTCAGTAGCTGTAATTTGGTTCGGTCATAACCTCGAATGGCTTCTCCGATCATTTCTTCACTTAGGCCAAATCCATAAAATGGCGCTGTATCTAGTGTGGTGACGCCATGATCAATGGATGCTTGGACGGATTCAATAGAATCTTTTTTTTCATTTCCACCCCACATATTACCGCCAATAGCAAAGGCGCCATAAGTGATTGCGGACAAAGCTAAGTCTGTTTTCCCTAATTTTCTGTATTCCATTTTTTTGATTTTTATATTTCTTATGAGCATTAATTGATCATCCCAAAAGAGCTTGGCTTTGCGAAATAATTCTGTTTAGTGCGACTCTTGTTATTATTCGAATGATTGATATTGCAAATTTATAGCAGCTTTTTGTATTATTAAAATAATTTGAATTGGAGTTTTATATAATTTTAGTGATACATAAGCTATGGTCTTTTGAATGATAATATAGGTTGGTAGGCTTGTACATTCCTGTATAAACTAGTAAATTTAGGGTAGGTAGGAGCTGCTTAAAGCAGGGGTTCAGGGGGATTTTTCAAGATAACATATTCAACAACATAACAGCGATGGAGTTTATGGAACAATTTAAGCCTGATGTAATCATTATTGGTACTGGCCTAGCAGGACTTACAGCGGCTATGGAGGTAACAGACGCTGGAAAGAGAGTGCTTATGGTGGATCAGGAAACGGAGGAAAATCTAGGCGGACAGGCATACTGGTCCTTTGGGGGGCTTTTTCTTGTCAACTCACCACAGCAGCGTCGTATGGGAATAAAGGATTCATTGGAATTGGCGCGGCAGGATTGGATGGGAACGGCGGCTTTTGATCGTGAGGAGGATTACTGGCCAAAGCAATGGGCTGAAGCTTACCTGAAATTTGCCGCCGAAGAGAAGTACGCTTATATCACTAAGCTTGGCATTAAACCGATGTTTATGGTTGGTTGGGCGGAGCGGGGCGACGGTTCGCCGACGGGTCATGGTAATTCGGTTCCTAGATTTCACGTCAGCTGGGGAACCGGAACAGGCGTCATAAGACCTTTTGTTGAGAAGGCATATGCCGCAAAAGAAAAGGGCTTGCTTGCATTTTGCTTTAGACATCGCGTCACAAAATTGATCGTTCAACATGGTGAAGTTAGAGGAGTCGAAGGCGATGTGCTGGCAGTAGACAATAAACCTAGAGGGGCTGCGACCAATAGAGATGTTATAGCTCATTTTGAATATGCTGCGAAGCAGGTCGTTATTGCTTCAGGTGGGATCGGTGCAAATCATGAATTGGTACGAGAAAATTGGCCGGAAAGATTGGGTGTTCCGCCTGAACAGATGATCTCCGGTGTTCCGGCTTATGTGGACGGAAAAATGATCAGAATTGCTGAAGAAATAGGAGCTCACATGATTAATCGGGATCGGATGTGGCATTATACAGAAGGTATTGAAAATTGGAATCCAATATGGCCAAATCATGGTATCCGTATTTTGCCGGGGCCATCCTCCCTATGGTTTGACGCTCTTGGCAACAGACTTCCAGCTCCTTATTTGCCCGGATTCGATACCTTAGGCACACTCAAGTATCTGCGAGATACCGGTTTCTCTTATTCCTGGTTTATTCTGACGCAGAAGATTATCAAAAAGGAGTTTGCGCTGTCGGGTTCAGAGCAGAATCCGGATATTACCAACAAGGATTATAAATTGTTTCTGAAACGTATTTTTGGAAAACATGCGCCTGCGCCTGTTGAAGCCTTTAAGGAAAAGGGGGGCGACTTTGTTGTATCGGACAATCTATACGATTTAGTGGAGCGTATGAATGGCCTGACTGGGGAGCATCTGCTGAATTATGAATCCATCAAAACACAGATTGAGGCGAGGGATAGAGAACTGGATAATAAATTTTCAAAGGATACGCAGGTCAATTACATTCGGAATACACGAAACTATCTTGGTGATAAACTAGGGCGGGTAGCCCCGCTACATAAAATACTGGATCCCAAAAATGGGCCTCTAATTGCTGTACGTCTTCATGTGCTGACGCGTAAAACTTTAGGCGGACTTAAAACGAATCTTAATGCGCAGGTGCTGACGAAAGAAGGAGAAGTCATCCGGGGCTTGTATGCTGTCGGTGAGGTTGCAGGTTTTGGAGGCGGAGGCATGCATGGTTACCGTGCTTTGGAAGGGACTTTTTTGGGTGGATGTATTTTTTCCGGAATGAAAGCCGGAACGTATATTGCCCGCTTGCCCTAGTCCGTTTTTTGAGATAACAGCTATCGAAATGCCTTTCTATTGATTTTATAGATTATCTCCACAAGCAAGCGGTTTTGTCACCTGCCTGTGGAGACTGTTATGCTTTTTTTCGAATGGAGAGCATCGTTTGGAGGAGTACAGATATGAGTACAAAAGCAAGCCCAAAATAGAAGGAAGCGTTTACTTGTTTACCTTCGTTGAAGAATAAAAAAGCGATAATAATGGAATAGATTGGCTCAAGATTGAAACTCAGATTGACGGTGAACGCAGAAAGCTTTTTCAGCGATTCGGCAAAGAGCACATACAGACCAACAGTACAGAATAAAGCCAATAGGATTAAATAGATACCATCAGCGACACTCGGTATGAAACGCTCTTCAGGAAAGAAATAATAGAAAATAGGTAAAGCCAGCCCCAGCACCACTGTGCCGCTGAGCATCTGATAATAATTCAGCAATTTACTGTCATATTGTTTGACCAGCCGCTCATTGTAAATGGTGTATAAGGCTGCGAAAATAGCTGAAATTACGCCCAGGATAATACCCAGTTGATAGGAGCTGTCAAAATGAAAGATTAAACTGATACCGATCAAGGTCAGCATGCTTAACATTAGCTGTGCCGCACTAAATCTTTTTTTATTGATGACAGGTTCGAGAACGGCGGTAAAGAAACTGGTGAGGCAATAGCATACCACTCCAATGGAAATATTGGAAAACTTGATACTGCCATAGAAAAATATCCAATGGATGGTAATCAATAACCCTACTCTTGCAATTTTCAGGATGTCTTTCGTCGATTTTAATCGCTCAATCTTGAATAATTTGAGGACAACAAATAGAATGAGTGTTGAAAGCAATACCCTAAACCACACGAGGGGTATCTGATTGAGGGTAATAAGTTTACCAAAAACACCTGTGAAGCCTGCAAGCAATACGGCGGTGTGCAATACTAAATATGATTTTTTCATAGAAACGTTGTCTTTCCTGCACAGGAAAAATTAAAAGCTAAATAAATATGTACTCCTTAGGTCGTTCGAATCTGGCTCGACTGAATGCCGTTATTCGTTTGACATTGATGTATATTATTTTGCAGGAGGGGAAAGACAAGTTCTTCGATTCATGGTTGTCGGATTGTTTTAACAAATATAGAAATTATCTACAGCATTCAAAGTGCTTTATTTCAGGTATTTTGTTTGGACTAAATTCTTCATCCTAAAGACTAAATGTTATATTAGTAATCTCACTAGGGGTGTACCAATGACAATCGTCTTTCTAGTGTTAAATACAAAATATCAATATAAACCAAACTAGACAATGAAGAGAAAAGAGTTTATCAAAAGTACAGGTCTTTTGGCTGCGTCTGCACTTTTTGCCCAGACAAAAGTTTTCGGTTTTCAATCTGATATGGTGCGTGTTGGGTTGATCGGCACAAATGGCATGGGCTGGTCTAACCTCAATGCTATTTTAAAAGTTCCGGGGGTCGTATGTACAGCACTATGTGATGTTGATGAAAATGTTTTGAAGAATCGTGTTGCGGAATTGGCGAAACGGGATATCAAGGTAAAGACCTATATCGATTATAAAGACCTTCTGAAAGCGAATGATGTTGACGTTGTGATTGTTGCTACGCCGGATCATTGGCACTGTATGCAGATGGTTGATGCGGTTGCCTCGGGTAAAGATGTATATGTAGAAAAGCCTATTGGCAATTCCATTCGGGAATGCGAAATCATGGTAGCTGCGGCAAAAAAACACAAACGTATTGTGCAGGTGGGACAATGGCAACGCAGTCAGCAGCATTTTAGAGATGCGATGGATTTTGTTCATAGCGGGAAATTGGGGAAAATACGTCTTGTCAAGGCTTGGGCTTACCAAGGTTGGATGAAAAGTATTCCGGTACAGGCGGATGCACCTGTTCCTACTGGGGTTCATTATGACAAGTGGTTGGGGCCAGCTCCGAAGCGGGCTTTCAATCCCAATCGTTTTCACTTTAATTTTAGATGGTACTGGGATTACGCAGGTGGTCTGATGACCGATTGGGGCGTTCATATGTTGGATTATGCACTAATTGGGATGAAAGTATCCGACCCGGTCTCGGTAATGGCAGCAGGAGGTAAGTTTGCTTACCCAGATGATGCGGCGGAAACACCAGATAGTTTGACAACGGTATACGAATTTGATGGATTTAATGTGCAGTGGGAGCAGGCAACCGGTATAGATCTGGGACCTCATGAGAAGACTCACGGGGTTGCCTTTATTGGTAACAATGGTACACTGGTTGTCAATCGTGAAGGCTGGGAAGTAATTCCCGAGAAAGGAAGAATGGATGCAGTCTCTTTTCAGCGTTCTCAAGACAATGGGTTGGACAAGCATATGGTTAATTTTGTCACCGCAGTCAGACAAAAGTCAGTGGAGGGACTGCATGCACCAATAGAAGCTGGGGCACATATCGCCATATTCTCACAAATGGGAAATATTGCATATCGGACCAAAAAGAAATTATTCTGGGATAAACAAAAGCGCAGTTTCAATGATAAGGATGCAGATCAGTACTTGGCTAAAGTTTATCACAACGGTTATAATCTACCCAAAGTTTAGATAGAGGGAGACGGCAACAAGATAAGCCTCTCCGCTCTTCGATTTAAGCCTGTAGAATAGACTATCGTAGTCTATTCTACAGATGCTTCGACAATTATTTTTCTATGTTCCCGGCCCCAATTGATCATCTCTTGAATAATATTTCCAAAGGTCCTGCAGTAGGCTGTCGGCACATATTCGATGAGTACCGGAATATCTGGATAAACTTTTCTACTCACTAGTTTGTTGAGTTCCATATCTTTCAATTCTTTGGATAGCATTCGGGTTGTGATGCCGGGAATACTTCTTTCAATTTCTCTAAACCTTTTATTGCCGTTACACAGCGAGTTAATAATGGGAATACGCCATTTCCCTCCTATAAAATACAAGGTGTCTTGTAAGGCTCTTAATTCTTCTACTTGATCTCTTTCCATGCTGGATGTTGATATACTCTGTTATACTGGTAACAAATGTATATCAATTATGCGATATATTTGAAAAAAAATTATAGCAATGAGAAATTTAGAAAACAAAGTCGTCTTAATTACAGGCGGAAATAGTGGAATTGGTTTTGCAACGGCAAAGGAGTTTATTGAAAGTGGTGCTAAGGTTATTATTACAGGTAGAAGAAAGGAGGCTGTTGCACAAGCTGCTAACGAGATCGGGGCAATAGGTTATGTTGCGGATCAGGCTTCTCTACAGGATATAGAAAACCTGTCTTTGGAGATTAAGAGCCGATTTGGAAGTATTGATATATTATTTATTAATGCTGGAATTACCGGTGAAGGAGGTTTGATCGATACAGCATCCGAAGTGAATTTTGATGCTGTTATGGATATTAATTTAAAAGGTTCATATTTTACATTGAGTCGATTTATTCCGCTGCTTCGGGACGGTGGTTCTGTCGTTATCCTTTCATCGAATGTAGCTGCGTTAAATATGCCGCAAAGCTCTATTTATCAGGCAAGCAAAGCTGCTGTTAACTCGATTGCCAGGACTGCGGCGATGGAACTTGCCGGTCGTAAAATTCGGGTAAATACGGTCAGCCCTGGTCCAACGCGTACAGAGGTGCTCAACAAAAATTATGATCAGCAGACTGTTGAAGACATTTGGACTCAATTGGCAGCATCATCTCCGCTACAAAAAATAGGAACCGCAGAAGATGTCGCTAAGATGGTTGTATATCTGAGCAGTGACGCAGCATCGTATATCACTGGTGCCGATTTTGTTTTGGATGGAGGAATGCGAATCAATCATTCGTAAATGGCAGGTATAGCCTATTAAAGAGCTTGAAGCAATAAATTTATCCTTCATATGGTCCTGCAGCATATGAAGGATAAAAATCTAGCTTATTTTGTTCTGTGATTTGATCATGAACTGAAAATATACTATTCGGTAGAGTACGTATTATTGCATTAACGTTTGTATTTTTTCGATAGAATCCGAATTTTCCAAAAACTCAACATAAGGTAACAAAGGTTCAATATCCTTTTTGTCCATTGTTTCGATGTCTTCAAATAGCGCATTGACAAAATCATTGCAAAAAGATTTGCCAAAGCTGTAGGTGTTGATTCTATCAAGATCCCCACAATTTATTTCAGTTGCATTCAGATTAAATACGACTTCAGGTATTTCGTAGTCGCCTTCGCCCGGATAACCAATATATCTGAACATTTTTTCTTTCCATACCCGAAATAAAATCTGATGGGACACATGTTTTCCAAAGTATTCGTACACGTTGGAAAGTAGATCGGCAGCAATTTCTTTCTCGAAAATACCAGTGACACTTTTATCAATCAATTCGGCATAAGGAATAAAAACTGAGCTGTTGAAATGAGTATCGAAATTAGCGGTGAGCATTGCTAATATATGTTCTTTGGGCTGGGTTCTTAGGAGTTGTCTTGCGGTCAATGAGGTTAAGTTGTGCTTTTGTTCTCTACCGTGACTGTCGGGGATGAGTACGGTATGTTCTTTGTCGAGGAGCGAGATGACGTATTTCCAATCCTCAGGCCTTTTGAGAATCCTACAGTTTTGGGCGAGGTAACCATTCCTTTTGGGATCAGGTTTTTTATCGCCGACAATCACTTCTCCAGGTTGAATAATATGTTCTGGAGGGACTTTAAACCTACGTATATGTACAAAAAGTTCTTCTCCGGAAGGTAACGCAAGCGTACCAAATCCTTTGTTATTGTCGAACCATTTGACAGCGCCGATAAACATGGCTGGAGTTGAGTTTTGTTTCAATAGTATAAAGGTAATGAATAAATGCCTTTATTAGGTATTGAAAATGAAATATTTGCAATTATTTGTTGTAAAAGACTGTCTTTTTCGAAAAATTTATCTACTTCATGGGCTGTGGAAAAGATTTTCGAAAGGCTAGGGGGGACATATTTGTTTTGGCTTTAAATAGTTTGTTAAAAGATTGTGGATGTCCAAATCCTAATCCATAGGCGACCTCACTAACTGATAAGTTGGTGACGGACAGTTGCTCTTTTGCTTTTTCAATGATCTTTTGCTGTATAAAATGCTGGGTGTTTTCACCAGTCTGAAGACGCAGCATATCTGTTAGGTAACTGGCAGAAATATGTAGCTGCTGAGCGAGATACTGTACTGTAGGAATGCCTTGTTCGATTGATTTGTTGCTTGAGAAATATTCTTCAAGTAGCCCTTCGAGTTTTGCAATGAGCTCAGTATTAACGGCTTTTCTAGTAATAAATTGCCGTTTATAAAAACGATTGGCATAGTTTAATAATAATTCTATATACGAAATTATAACATCTTGGCTAAAGTCGTCGATTCGGTTTGCTAATTCCTCTTCAATACGCTGGAAGATAGCAATGATGCTGTCTTTTTCCTTATCGGATAAATGCAGGGCTTCATTTATTGAATAAGAAAAGAAGCCATAATACTTTATTTTCTTTGCAAGGGGATAATTCCATAGGAAATCGGGGTGTATCAACAGGGTGTATCGGGAGCATACCTCAGCATCATTGGTACCGTGGTTTCCAATGATTTGATTTGGAGCTGCAAAAAGAAGGCCACCTTGGTCAAAATCGTAATAACCTTGTCCATATAGCAGTTTTCCTGTAACAGGCGGTTTATAGGATATTTTATAAAAATTGAGCACATGCGGTTGAGGCATGCGATTTAACAGAACTTGATTAGTTGTTCCATTGACAATACTGACCAAAGGGTGCGCAGGCATGGGGAGGCCCAAAGCACGGTGGATATCGGATAAAGACTCCATTTTTGGAAATGCTTTTTGTTCTTTTTTCATTCTTGAATTTACATAATTCTCGTTTACGATGAAATCTATCGTAAACGAGAATGAATAATTGACTTACAGATTATATAGAGAGTCCTTGTGCTTGGGCCGAAATCGCGTCCCATTCTTCCCAGGTGCTTATCCTTTGAGCGTAGATGTCACGTACCCAAGATAAGTTTCCATTTCCAAGATTGAGCCGTAACGGAGGATTTGCTGTATCAACTATACTGAAGATTGCAGCAGGTGTTGCATTTGGATCGCCTTTTTGCATCTGACCCAATTCATTGAAAAATTGACTTTTGAAATCGTGGTAGATGTCTAGTTCTGCTGCGAATTGTAAGGACTCCTTACTTCCAAATTCGGTGGCATAGGCTCCAGGTTCTATAATCGTGACTTTGATCCCAAAATCTTTGACTTCCAGTGCCAGGCTTTCGTGTAAGGCTTCAAAGGCCCATTTTGAAGAACAATAGTAACCGATGACGGGTAATGTGACGTGTCCGAGGTTACTTGATGTTCCTAGAATGTGACCATGTCCTTGTTTGCGTAAAATGGGTAAGACCGCTTGGATAACAGCTACGGGACCAAGGATATTGGTCTCGTATAGTTTTCTGATGTTATCCATGCTCGCCTCTTCGATCGTCCCAACTAGCGAATAGCCCGCATTATTAAGGACAATATCTAAGCGGCCAAAATGATCATATCCTTGTTGTACAGCGGTCCTCACCTTTTCAGTATCCGTCACATCGAGTTCCAGCGTCAATACATTATCGCCATATTTTTCGTTGAGATGTGCTATTGCCGAAAGTTTCCGAGCTGTTGCAATGACCTTGTCGCCTCTTTGAAGGGCTGCTTCTGTCCAGATTTTCCCAAATCCACGCGAGCTTCCGGTTATAAACCAGATTTTATTTTCAGATTGTTGTGCCATAATTTTTCTTTTGATAACACAAATTTCTAGAAACCACGATCAAAAAAATTAGCCCAATTAAGGGGATGTGTATCCGAAACGAGTTTTGATAAATCTATGACAGGACGAGAAAAAGTAGTAGCATCTATGGATTTTTAGAGTACATACTTTTCTTATGTGGAGAGAGCAATAAGTTGGTAGTGCTTTATTGATTTCTTTATATTATTATATATTATGTTTAGTATTGTCTTTTTGTTTCAAATATGTTACATTTTATTTCGTCAATTCATGATTTGAATATATGAAATATTTTTTGTGTAAAATACTGTTTTATAATGTTTTATATTTTTATTCTTAATTTAAGAACTAATTGTTTTGTTAAAATATTAAAAAAGGTATTCGTATTCGTGTTAAAATTATATTATCTTAATATTGATTTAACCAATTGTTTTTTAATTGTTTAGTAATGCTTTGTTAATAATTTACAAATATTAAATAACCTTTCTTTGTAAGCGAAGAAAAACAAAACCAAATTCATGAAAACGAAACACGTATTACTTCCTGTAATGATCGGGATGTCTCTGAGCGCTTGGGCGCGGAGCAAACCTGTCTTTCTGACATCTATTCCCGATGTTAAAATTTCTGCCAAATTTCAGGAGCCTATCAGGGGCTTTGTAAAAACAGCTTCCGGTGAACCGATCTCCGGGGCTTCCATTTTTAATTCATCTACAAGTAAAACCACGCAGACAGATGCTAATGGAGCATTCGTCATTGAAGGGAAAATCGGACAGACACTACGGGTGTCGACAATAGGATTTGAAACCCAGCAAGTTAAAGTTGAATCAATATCGTTGACTATCAGTCTTGTGTCGACAGATCAATCGCTTGATGAAGTGATTGTTGTCGGATATGGCAAGCAAAAAAAGGTAAACCTCACGGGTGCGGTTACACAAATCGACTCGAAAGTACTCGAAAATCGTCCAGTCGCCAATGCTACCCAGGCATTACAAGGAGCAATACCAAATCTGAATATTACCTTTACCAACGGAAGGCCAGGAGGCGAGGGAAATGTCAATATTCGCGGTTTTGCTTCAATAAACTCTGCCAATGCACAACCTCTCATTCTCATTGATGGAGTTCCTGGAAATATCAATACGATCAACCCTCGAGATATAGAGTCGATATCCGTTTTAAAAGATGCATCTGCAGCAGCCATATACGGGGCTAGAGGGGCTTTTGGTGTTATGCTCGTAACAACTAAAAAAGGAAAAGCAGGGAAAATGAATATTAATTATAGCAACAATTTTGGTTGGTCGGGGTTAACTGTTCGCACAGATTTCATGACCAGTGGCTATGATGCTGCCAAATTGAATGATGAAGCGTTTATTCGGGCTACCGGTAATAGTTACACCGGCTACACAGAAGATGACTATGCGGAATTGTTGAAAAGAAAAACAGATCCAAGTTTACCATCAGTTGTTGTCCAGAATAGAAATGGAAAAGATCAGTATGTATATTATGGCAATACTGATTGGTGGAACGAGATGTACCGAAAAACGCAGGCATCCATGGAGCATTCGCTGAATTTCTCGGGCGGGAGTGAAAAGATCGATTATTACGTTTCAGGTCGCCTCTATGAAAAAGGGGGATTGATGAAAATTAATCAGGATAAATTTGACGCTTATAATGTTCGATCAAGAATAAATGCTCAGGTAACGCCATGGCTTAAAGTAAGTGCAAATACCCAACTCAATTATCAAAACTATACTTATCCGGGATGGGCTACAAGTCCCGATAATAACAATAATTTTATTTCCACTACTGTTCATGCTTTGCCTTCGTATGTGCCAATGAATCCGGATGGTACAGCTACTTATCGAACTGAACTCAATAATTATAATATTGGAGATGGTATCTATGCGGACTTGCTACATGGGAAATCTAAAGGTGGCGAAGATAAATATGAGTTCATCAATATGTTTGAAACAGTATTTCAGCTAGCCCCTAACCTAACGCTAACAGGAAATTATACATTTACTTATAATCCTATCCATAATTGGAATAGAAGGACAGCAGCTCCTTGGTCTGTTTTTCCTGGGGTGATCAATTATCTAGGAAATGATACGTATACTGAAACGATCATTAATAGACCTAAACATTCACTTAATCTCTTTGCAAATTACAATAAGCAATTTGGGGATCATCAGTTGGGGGCTACTGTCGGATTTAATCAAGAGACTACAGGTTATAAAAGGATCGGTGGAACACATAACAACTTGTTGTCAGAGGATCTAAACGACTTTGCACTAGGGACTGGTCAAATGCAATTACTTGGTAATGCAAATACATGGGCATTACGAGGATATTTTGGTAGATTAAATTACAATTATAAAGGGAAATATCTTTTAGAGGTGAATGGTCGCTACGATGGAACTTCTAAATTTCCTTCCAATCAACGGTATGGATTTTTTCCTTCTTTTTCAGGAGGATGGCGGATTTCAGAAGAATCTTTTATGGCGAATCTGAAACCGATTTTGAATGAAGCTAAAATTCGTGTTTCTTATGGGGCACTTGGAAATGCGCAGGAAGCGGCGGAATATGGTTATATCCAATTGCTGAATGCGGGATTGTCAAATTATATCACCAATGGTACAAAAACACAGTATTTAAGTTCTCCAACTCCAGTTTCATCCGATTTAACATGGGAAAGAACGAATACGTTAAATTTCGGAACTGATCTTGAGTTTTTTAGAAGCCGCTTGAGTGTGTCTGCGGATTACTTTATACGGAACACCTTGGATATGTTAATACCGGGCAAGACATTACCCGCAGTGTTCGGTTCGGCTTCACCGAAAACTAATGCAGGCGATTTAAGAAACAAGGGGTGGGAGCTTTCGGTAGCTTGGCGTGATCAGTTTGAATTGGATGGAAAACCTTTTGGTTACAATGTAGGTTTGGGATTGTCTGATTCCAAAGCGAAGATTACACGTTTTGACAACAAAGAAATGTTGTTGAGTAACTATTATGTCGGTCAGACTCTTGGGGAAATCTGGGGGTATAAGACCGATGGATTCTTTCAGTCACAAGCTGAAATAGACAATTGGAAAGTTAATCAAGATTATGTAGACAAACAACGGCTGGCAGCCCCCGGAGATTGGTCTAAACTTCATCCGGGTGATTTGAAGTTCGTAGATATAGGTGGAAAAGACGGCATTCCTGATGGGAAGGTGGATGCTGGAGATAATACATTGATGAATCCTGGAGATCAGGTTATTATAGGTAATAATAGGCCGCGTTACACATTTGGTTTTAATCTTGGTGCAAATTGGCAAGGATTTGATATTTCCGCCTTTTTTCAAGGCATAGGACGACAATATTGGTGGCCAGGAGCAAATGCTGACAAATTTTGGGGACCATATTCTAGACCTTATTATTCTTTTGTGCCAAAGGATTTTGAGGAAGATATTTGGACTCCTGAAAATACGAATGCCTATTATCCACTATTGAGAGGGTATATTGCTTTGAACGATCGAGGATCTTTAAATGTTAAATCTGACCGATATTTACAAGATTTAGCGTATATACGTCTAAAGAATCTTACCGTCGGTTATACTGTTCCTCAAGCTTGGTTGAAACGTATTAAACTGGCCAACGCCAGAGTTTATGTCTCTGGTGAGAATATTTGGACAGCAACAAAACTTCGGTCAAAATATATTGATCCCGAGCAGTCTGCTCAAGAGGCCAATGGAAGATCTTATCCGGTCTCTAAAACATTCTCATTTGGTCTAGATTTAACATTTTAATATCATGAAAAAAATAATATATATATATGCATTGTTAAGCTGCGGTGTGATGGCTTGCAGCAAAGATTATCTGGAGCGTCTTCCTGAGTCAGCAGTCACTCCTGAAGCTTCTTTTAAGACAGAAAAAGATCTGGCTTTATTTACGAAGTCTTTCTACGATGTCGCACTTCCATCGGCCGAGGGTGTATACAATGAGTCTGTTGATAATATTGTTAAAACAACGCTGGATGATGAATTGACAGGAAAAAGACAGGTTCCGATAAGTGGCGGCGGATGGACTTGGGGGAATCTTCGGAATATCAATTACTTTTTGGCAAACTGCTTTAATACCGTTTCGGAGGCAACTGCTGCGCCTTATGCTGCCGAAGCACGTTTTTTTCGGGCTTATTTTTATTTCGATAAACTGAAACGTTTTGGAGATGTACCTTGGTATGACAAGGTAATAGATCAAAATGATGAAGAACAGCTTAAGAGGCCTCGTGATCCTCGAACTTTAGTGGTATCGAACATCCTTGCTGATTTGGATTATGCTATTGCCAATCTCTCGGCTACAAAAAGTGATGAAAAGGTGACGAAATGGACTGCATTAGCATTAAAATCTCGTGTGGCCCTTTTTGAAGGTACATTTCGTAAATATCATACTGAATTTAATTTGCCTGAGGCGAACAGCCTATTGGAGAAAGCTGCCGACGCTGCGAATAAGCTCATGGAAGGAGCACAATATAGCTTGTACAATGCTGCCGGAACAGATTCATATGGCGCGTTGTTTTATAGCGTCAATAGTTTGCCGCAGGAGGTGATTTTAGCGCGTAAATTTTCGGATGCATTGCAGATTTGGCACAACGTAAACTATTATACGATTACAGCATCCTACGGAAAGCCGGGATTAGATAAAAATTTGGTTGATTCTTATCTAATGAAAGATGGGACAAGGTTTACGGATAAATCCAATTATCAAACGATGACTTTTAAAGAGGAGGTGCAAAATCGTGATCCTCGCTTGAGTCAGACCATCCGTACGCCAGGATATAAGCGTATTGGTGGGGCAGCTCCAATTGCTCCAAATTTTGGCAATTCTGTGACGGGTTATCAATTGATTAAATTTGTTGGAGACGTTAAGTATGATAATTATAATCGTTCAGAGAATGATATGCCAATATTTAGGTATGCTGAAGTGTTGTTAAATTATGCTGAAGCGAAGGCTGAGTTGGGCATATTAAGTCAGGCTGATCTGGATAAGTCGATCAAACTCATAAGAGATCGTGTGGGGATGCCTAATATAAATCTGCTGCAGGCTAATTCAAATCCTGATGCATTTTTAGCAAAGGATTATCCCAATATAAACGGCGATATGAAAGGCATACTGCTGGAAATAAGAAGAGAACGCCGTATTGAATTGGTCATGGAATCTTTCCGTTGGGACGATATTTTAAGATGGAAAAGTGGACAACTGGTTACTAGACAATTTAAGGGTATGTATTTCCCCGGCATAGGTAGGTTTGATTTAGATAATGATGGAAAGGATGATATTTGGATTTATGAAGGTGATAAGCCTGCAGCTTCTGGTATTCAGCTGTTGAAATTAGGTTCAGAAATCTTGTTGGAAAATGGAAATAAAGGAAATGTGATTATCAATGCACATATCAAGAAGGTCTTTGATGAGAAGAAAGACTATTTATATCCAATACCTGTACAAGAAAGACAGTTGAATCCCAACCTTACTCAAAATCCTAACTGGGGCGAATAATCAAATTTAAGTAACGAGGTCGGTCATCGAAAATTTTTCGATGACCGACCTTTTTTTAGAGTTGTTCTTAAGCGCTGTATTTCAGTGTAGTATGATGTGAAAAAGTCATTTAATTTATTTTTCGTACCTTTGTACTGTCAAAAGACAGAATGGCGTGAGTTTATTCCGCTATGGACGATGCGCCGAATGGCATGGTCTAGGTTGTTCGTTATACTTGTTGAAGTATATTTTGGAGATGCTTTAGTGCATTTCGTCTTTAAAAGATTAGTTTCTTTTTCATCATTGCTCTTATCGAACCGAGAGTAAAGTATGTTAGTTAATAAGTTGATTGAACTGAATAGTAGGATTTCGATCAAACGAACTCAACTGTAGGGATATTTTATTGCAATGAAAACAACGTAGGTGTTGAACCTTGGTGGATTACTTATGCCCGGATGGTTTACCTATGTTTAAAAAAATTAAAGAATGGATAAAACTAGAAAGATAAAAGTAAAAGTGGAGGACTTGGTGCTTGTTTTTGGGAAACAGAAGAAGCAAGCTCTGAAATTGCTGAACGAAGGTTTCTCGAAAAAGGAGATCTTAGCAAAGACTGATTGTACGATTGGGATCAACAAAGCTAATTTTGAAATTTTCGAAGGTGAATTTTTCGTTATCATGGGGCTATCCGGAAGCGGTAAATCTACCTTGCTTCGATGCCTCAATCGCTTGAATGAGCCGACGTCGGGCAAAGTATTTATTAATGGCGAGGATATTACGGGGAAAAATAATAAGGATCTCCTTGAGGTTCGCCGAACAGAAATGAGTATGGTTTTTCAGAAGTTTGGGTTGTTGCCCCATCACACTGTACTGAGCAATGCTGCCTTCGGTTTGGAACTCAGGGGGGAGGAAAAGGAGAAACGCGAATCGAAAGCCCAAAAAGCGCTTGATATCGTTGGTTTGAATGGATTCGAGCAACAGCTGCCCGCTCAGCTCTCTGGCGGTATGCAGCAGCGTGTCGGCCTAGCCCGTGCACTTGCAAATGATCCGGAAGTGTTACTGATGGATGAAGCATTTTCAGCATTGGATCCCCTGATTAAAACTGAAATGCAAGATCAGCTGCTCGAGCTCCAGGATAATCTTCAAAAAACAATTGTATTTATTACGCATGATTTGGATGAAGCAATAAAATTAGGCGATCGTATTGCCATTATGAAGGATGGCGTTATTGAACAGATTGGTACAGCGGAAGATATCCTTACAAATCCGGCAAGCGAGTATGTTAAAGCCTTTGTGGAGAAGGTGGATCGTAAATCCATTATTTCAGCGGGATCGCTGATGTTTGAAAAACCTACTGTGGTGCGTTTCAAAAAAGACGGTCCCGAGGGGGCTTTGCGGAAAATGAGAGCTACTGGAATTGAAATTCTGCCGGTAGTCGATGCACATGACACTTTTCTCGGTTTTGTTCACATAAATGAAGTTATTCAGTCGGCCAAGCGCAAGGAACCTACAGTGGAATCCATTATACATACCAACGTTCCAACGGTGTCAAAGGAAGTGACCGTAGAAGAAATGCTGCCCTTGATATCCGAGGTTAGATCGCCCATTGCTGTAGTGAATGAACACAGTCGCTTATTGGGTATCGTTACACAAACCTCTTTGATTATCGAGGCGACAAAATATAATGAAGAAGAAATTATTGAATTAAAAGAGAAAGCAAATAATCAGTAGAAATGAATAAAGTAATCGATATAGGACAATATATAGCTGTAGCCGTCAATTGGCTGACAGATCATTTAGAACCGTTTTTTAATCTGATAAAAAATACAGGTAATGCCTCCATTCTAGGATTGGAATGGGTGTTAACAACCATCCCTTTTTTTATTGTGATCGCTTTGTTTACGGCATTAGCCTGGTGGAAATCGGGTAAAGGGGTAGCATTGACAACAGTGTTAGGGTTAACATTGATTTATCTGATGGGATTTTGGGTCGCCACGATGGAAACCTTAGCATTGGTATTAGTCGCGACGGCGACAGCGCTGGTTATTTCGGTTCCTTTGGGCGTATGGGCTGCAAAAAATAAGTTAGCTGCAAAAATCATTCGTCCATTGCTTGATTTGATGCAGACGATGCCTGCCTTTGTCTACTTAATTCCAGCAGTGCTGTTTTTTAGTATCGGTAAAGTACCGGGCGCTTTTGCCACCATTATATTTGCGATGCCCCCAGCTGTGCGTTTGACGACCTTGGGAATTGATGCCGTGCCAAAGGATATTGTAGAGGCTGCACGTTCTTTTGGGGCGACCAATACCCAGATCTTGTTTAAAGTAGAGTTGCCTTTGGCTACCAAAACAATCTTAGCAGGGATCAATCAGACCATATTACTGTCTTTATCGATGGTTGTTATTGCCGGAATGATTGCTGCTGGTGGCTTGGGAGAAAAAGTGCTTGAGGGTATTAACAACTTGGATATTGGTCTTGGTTTTGAAAGTGGTTTGTCTGTGGTGATTCTCGCTATTATTTTGGATCGAATCACGCAGGGCTTTGTAAAAAAGAAAGCATAGTATGAGGAAAATTAAAAGTATGGTATTGTGTCTGATGGTGTTGTTGCTTGCGTCATGTAACACAGGACGGAATAAAAATATTATTCATATTGGTATGGTCGATGGCTGGGCCGAAGGAGTCGCAATGACAGAGGTCGCAAAAGTTATTATGGAGGAGAAAGGTTATCATGTTGTCATACAGCGTGCTACTCCTGATATGATATTGGCTTCGATGAACAATGGAGATACCGATGTGTATTTAGATGTCTGGTTACCGTTGACGCATGGTAGCAAAGTCGCCAAATTCCCCAACCTACAGGAGCTCGGGACGAGTTATAGTCATGCGCGAAATGGACTTGTTGTACCGGATTACGTATCGATTGATAACATTGAAGAATTGAAAACACATCGGGAAGAGTTCAACGGACAAATTATTGGTATTGAAAAAGGAGCTGGAATCACAAGGGCTGTAGATCAGGTTATTGTAGACTATGGTTTAGATTACAGGCAGATAAATTCTTCTACTGTAGCGATGATTACAGAATTGCAAAATGCAATCAGGGCGAAACGTTGGATTGTTGTAGCCGGTTGGCAGCCCCATTGGATGTTTGCTAAAATGAAATTAAAGTTTTTGGAAGATCCTAAAAAGACACTGGGCGATGCAGAGCAAATTAAAATTTTTACACGAAAAGCTTTTAAAATCGAACAGCCTGAGTTAGCGAAGTTTTTTTCTAAAATCTATTTTGATGAAACAGCTATGGCAAATTTGTTGTCCGAGATGGAGGCTAGTAAAAATAAAGAAGCTGTTGCAAAACAATGGGTTGAACAGCATCGGGATCTTGTCGAAGGCTGGATTCGGTAACAGCCGATTGAACTAACTTTCTATGCCATTACAATATCCAAAAGTAATGGCATGGGCTACTTTGTCGCTACTTTAAGAAAGTGTTCTTAAAAATTGACGTGCCAGCTGAATTTGCTGCTGCTGCAGGGTAGATAGCGGTTTACCGGTACTAATTAAGGTATCCAATCCCTTTGGAAACTCCCAGGCAAAATCCAGCACTTTTGCCTTTTCCGCTGCTAAGATAATATCGTGTTTAGTCGCCCTCGGATTAGCAATTTTAATATTATTGTAGATACTCTCGTTCATAATAAGACAGCAGTCCATATTTGGTTCTATGAACTGTTTGCTCTTTCGAAATTCTCCGCTTAAATTTTTGACCTTCTCTGTAGTTTTATCCGTATCGTCTGAAGGTATATTCTGATTGCTATTTGTATACATGGTGAATTATTTTTTAAATAATTAAGAATGATTCTAAATAATTTTATACTTTAGCCAAAGGTAACAGCAATTCTACTGTTATAGGGTCTGGATAAAGGAGTAAAATGTCCGTCGAAAGGAGTTTTTTCTTGAAAGAAACCTCCCAAGCAAAAAGACCGGTAATTATTTGAAACTGATTACAGGAAGTTAATAATGGCACTTAGACTATATGAAATTGATTCACCCAGTTTATTATTGGAGCGGACTTACCCAAGTACCTGCTTTTCCGTCGACACGGGAATTTATGAATCTGTAACACATTTAGATACTACATTTGGGAAAGGTTTTTATAAGGAGGTTTTCTTCGATGGTATTCATATTGGTTACGGTCATGCACAGTTATTTAAACGGATGCGGTTTCGTTTTGAAAGTGATTTTGAAACAGTTGAAATGCACTTTGCCTTAAAAGGCAATAGTCAGGCGAGTGGCGAAATGATGCCCTTAGGTGTAAATTTTGAGACCTACCAGCATAATATTATTTACGGAAATTCAATGTGTGGTCAAATGGAGTGGGGGAATCAGGAGTTTCAGTTATGTGAAATAAACTTATCGCCCGAATTTTTTAAAAGATTCTTGCCTGAAGATTCTAAATTCTTTGCAGATTTTCGGAATGCTATTGACCGTGGTAAATCGGGATTGCTGACCGATATGCATAGACGTATTACTCACGATATGTATGAAATTATCAACGATGTAATCAATTGCCAACGAAAGGGAATTTTTAAGAAAATTTTCCTGGAAGCAAAGATTATGGAGCTCTTGCTTCTTCAATTGGAACAGTTTCAGGAAGAGGGTATTGTAGCAGTTTCGTTAAAAAAAGCCGACATCGATAAGATATATGCCGTTCGTGAGTTTCTTCTAAAAAATATGGACAGCAATAGTACATTGGTCAATCTCGCACATTTGGTGGGTACCAATGAATTTACCTTGAAAAAAGGCTTTAAGGAGCTCTTTGGTACGACTGTTTTCGGTTTTTGGCATGACGCAAAAATGGAGCATGCTAAGAAGTTGATCTTAGATGAAGATCGAACAATCGGTGAAGTCTCTGATTTGGTTGGTTACAAAAATCAACGCCATTTTTCGGACGCCTTTAAACGTAAATTTGGCATCCCACCAAGTAAGCTGAAAAATGCCTTCTAATAGGGAAGAGTTTTTTCACACTTTACGGACTTTTTATTCCTTTTTACGGAAGTTTTAGTAGCACATGAATTGGTTTGATAAAAATCGAATAATTACCTTTGTTTAGAAAGATTCTTAATAATAATCTTATGATCAAATAGGTACGTAATTAGAAAATCATGGGAAAAACTGAAATGAAAGTAATACAGCTCGCCCTGACTGTAAGTAGAAAGGAATATCTGACACCACATTATATTCGTGTGTATTTGACTGGTGATGGTGTAGATCAAATCGCTAATACGACCGTCGGAGTCAATAATAAGATTTTGATTCCGCCAAAGCATGTAGATCGCATTTATTTTCCGGAATTTGATTATGAACGCGGGCAGTGGAAGCCGATGGATGAAGCGATCAGGCCAACAGTTCGAACTTACACACATCGCGGTATCAACCTTGATAGAAATGAGGTATGGATTGATTTCGTTGCCCATGGTGATGAGGGGCCAGCTTCCGCTTGGGCGATGGCTGCAAAACCTGGCGATGCGCTCGGGATTCTAATGAAAGCAGGTAAGACGCCACTCTATGAAGTTGCAGTGAACTATCTGCTTGTTGGGGATGCAACTGCAATTCCTGTTTTGGGTGCAATCTTAGAAGATTTGCCACCTTCGGCAAAGGGAATCTGTATGATTGAAGTACATGGTAGCGAAGATATACAGCAATTGAAGACTAAGGCTGCTATTGATTTTATCTGGATACATAATGATACGCCACAGGAAGGTAGCCTTTTGGCGGATTTGGTGAAGATCAGATCCTTGCCTACACAGGACAAATTTGCTTATATAGCTGCTGAATTTTCGACAGTTAAGGAGATTCGCAATTTTTTGCGTAAGGATCTCGGTTGGGGAAGAGAGGAGCTTTATGCTTATTCGTATTGGAAAGCTGGAGTTGCGGAAGATAAATCTGCTACAGATCGCCGTAGTGAGAGTGAAGAAATCCAGGCTTAACGTTTACGATAGGTTATGGAGAAACAGAAACAACTGATCTTAAATGAGAAGTTAAGTAGCGTGATGTGGCAGATGTCGTGGCCTGCCGTGATTGCAATGGTCCTGTATGGACTGAACAATTTTCTGGATGGTATTTTTGTTGGTCATCTGATTAACAATACAGCTTTGGCAGCAGTGGGTGTAACCTATCCTTTGGCCCAATTTGCTCAAGGTTTTGGTACCCTGATCGGAACAGGTATGGGGGCAGCAATTAGTATTTGGATAGGTGGGGATCAACTTGAGAAATTACATAGGTCATTTGGTACGGTGCATTTTTTGACTATTATTTTCTCTCTTATAATTACGCTCCCTTGTTATGTATTAGCCGACAGATTGGTCTATATGATGGGCGGGCGAGGTGAGATATTGGCCCTTGGGGTCGATTACTTTCGAGCAACCATATTGGGTAGTTTTTTCTGGATTTATGGCTTGGCCCTCAATATGATCATTCGTGCGGAGGGTCGTATGAAAACTGCGGCCTGGATGATTGCAATAGGATTGCTTGTTGATGTCTTACTTAAACCAGTTTTTATACAACATTTTGGTTGGGGTGTTTCAGGAGCAGCCTGGGCAACCAATATATCGATGATCATCTATACATTTTTAGGTGTATGGTATTACGCCGGGGGAAAGGCTTCATTCAAAACAAAATTTTGGTCTTTATCTTGGGATTTGTCGATTTTAAAAGAGACGTTTTCGTTAGGCATGCCTGGTTTTGTCATGATGGTCATGATTGTAATCCAGAATATTGTTGTCTTCAACGCATTGGCCAATTACGGGAATGATATGGACATTACGTTTTTTACAGCGGTCAATAGGCTTTATATTTTATTAAACACCCCATTATGGGGACTTATGCGGGCTTTGCAGCCTGTAACTGGGATGAACTACGGTGCTGGTCAGTATAGGAGAAGTATCAATTCGTACCGCTTATTTGCCATTACTGGACTGCTAATTCTACTTCCATTCTGGTTGCTGGTGATGTTTCATCCCGTTGCTGTGCTATCGATCATGATACCAGGATCTACTTTTTCGATACAGCAGCTAATGGATTTCAGAATTTATATGAGTGTTTTATTGGCTCTTCCATTTATTTTTATGGCGATGGTGTGGTTTCCTTCCATTGATCATGCCAAGCCTGCGACTTTTATCAGTGTATTGCGGCAGGTTGTATTTTATATTCCTATCTTAATTATTGCGCCAAAATATTTTGGTGTACACAGCATTTATGTAGCGAGTGCGGCGATAGATTGGATTATTTTCATTCTAGTCATCTATGCGGTTCGGCGGAGCATGCGGAAACTCAATATACAAGTTGGCGTATAGCTGCTGCACGAACGATGTTAATGTTAAGTTAAGCAATCTTTAAGATTGCATTGTTAATATACTACTCATCTTCTAGTAATATAGGTTTCATTTTTTTGGGCAAAATTCAAAATAATGAAACCTATTAAACTACCTCAATTTAGGAAAACAGCTCAGGTGACCTTAGCTATTGCATTGCTGAATGCGGCACATGTCGATAGCGTATGGGCAAACTTTGCGAATGAAACTACCAAGCTCGAAATTGCCGATCAAGCTATTATTAAAGGGATTGTTAAGGATCAGGACGGCAAACCTATTGACGGCGGCACGATCATCAATGAAACCAGCAAACAGAGTACGCGTACAGAGTTTAATGGTAAATTCAATCTGAAAGGTCAGGTTGGCGACCAAATCCGTGTTTCTTCTTTAGGATATAAAACAGCTACAATAACTGCTACAGATGGGGATCTTGTGGTGGTTTTGGAAAAGGATGATTCAAAGTTGGATGAGGTTGTTGTCACGGCAATTGGTATCAAGCAACAAAAGAAGCAAATTGGTTACGCTACCCAAGAAGTCAAATTAGACGTACTTAAAGAGTCTAAAACAATGAATATTGGTACAGCGCTAACGGGACAAGTATCTGGTCTTATCGTTAATAATCCAACGGGGATTTTTCAGGCACCATCTTTTCAATTGCGTGGTAAGACCCCACTTATTGTCGTAGATGGTATTCCTGTAGAATCTGATTTTTACGACATGTCCAGTCAAAACATTGAGAATATCAATGTACTGAAAGGAACAGCCGCTTCATCTTTATATGGATCACGCGGTAAAAATGGCGCGATCTTAATTACAACAAAAAGTGCAAAAAGCGATAAGCTGGAGTTTTCGGTTGGAACCAGTAATATGTTTTCTGCAGGATTTACGGTTTTTCCAGAATCACAGAAGGAGTTTGGAAGTGGATCCAACGGTAAATATGAGTTTTGGGATGGTGCTGATGGGGGGATTTCAGATGGAGATATGACATGGGGTCCCAAATTGAACTCCGGAATAAAGGTTGCACAATGGAACAGTCCGATTCGTGATAAGCAAACTGGTGAAGTGATTCCTTGGTGGGGTGATGTGAGTGGAACCAAGTATAACGATAAGTCACGTTATGAAAGAGTGCCGATTGATTGGGTCGCACATAACAATTTAGAGGATTTCCTTGGAACTGGACTTATTACCGAAAATAATGCGACATTATCGTATCGTTCGGAAAAGGTAAGCATATTTGGAACAGGAAAATATGCTTATCAAAAAGGTCAGGTGCCCAATACCAAGCTTTCTACAGGTGGATTAAATTTGAATACCTCTTACCGTTTTACTCCTGAGGTACAATTAGATCTTAACTTATCCTATAATAAAGTAAAATCTCCAAATTATCCAAGGTATGGATATGGGCCTAAAAACCATATGTATACGATTTTGCTGTGGATGGGTAACGATGTAAATGGACAAGAATTAAAGGATCACCTCTATATTCCGGGACAGGAGGGCTATCGTCAAGCAAACTACAACTATGCATGGTACAACAACCCTTACTTTGCAGCCAATGAGCTGAACCAGGTATACGACCAGGATATTTTGGCTGGACAGACTGCTTTAACTTGGCGTATTTCACCTGAATTTACCATCAAAGGTCGTGCAGCAGCAAGACAAAAAAATCTATTCCAGGACATGCAAAGTCCGAAGTCTTACATGAATTATGGCGATTCACGGAATGGGGATTATAAAAACTGGGATAGCAAGCAGCTCAATTTTGATGCGGACGTCTTAGCAACCTATATTAAGCAGTTGTCTGACAATTTTGGTGTAACCGTTAATGCGGGATCTTCCACTTTCAAAAGAGATTATCGTGAGCTTTATCAAACTACAGATGGTTTAGTTGTACCATTTGTCTACAACTTAGGCAATACCCAAGGCCCAGTTAAGGCAACAAATACAACAACTGAAAAAATAATCCGAAGTGCTTATGCATCCGTAAACTTAAATGTATTTAAGTCCACCTATCTGAATTTTTCGGGAAGAAATGACTGGTCATCCACATTATCGAAAGCCAATCAGTCCTTCTTTTATCCATCTGTTTCGTTAAGTAGTGTTATTTCCGATTATTTTAAACTGCCAGCGCAAATTGACTTTGTTAAATTGTACAGTTCCTGGGCATCGGTATCTTCTGATTTGGATCCTTATAGCATTGCCGCAACTTATAAAAAAGATGTGACCTATGGTTCGACGCCATCAGTGACATATCCTGCAGGTATTATTAACCCTGATATCCTTCCACAGCAGTCTATCTCCTTAGAAGTTGGTGCTTCTATGGCTTTCTTTAAAAATAGACTTTCGGCTGATGTGACGTACTATAATGTTGTGGATAAAAATCAGATCATCGATTTGAGTATTTCCCAAGCATCTGCTTTTACTTCGCGCAAGGTGAATGGAAATAAATACCGTACAAAAGGATTGGAAATTTCTTTGACAGGAAATATCATTAAAAATGATCAATTTTCGTGGACGTCTACCGTAAACTGGTCTCGTGCAATTCAGCGTTTGGAAGAAATTTACAATAACCAAGCGAAATACGGTAATCTTAAAAAAGGTGATCGTGCAGATAGCTACTATGGTACTGTCTGGGAAAAATCGGCTGATGGTAAGGTTATCTTGAATCCGAATACGGGTATGCCGACCAAAAATCCATTTCCACAATATTTAGGTTACTTTCAACCGGACTGGCAATTTGGTTTCGCAAACCAGTTTAAATTTAAGGGATTTCAGGTAAATCTTGATTTCGACGGATCTATCGGCGGTGTCATGAATTCGACTACGATAGAAAAAATGTGGTGGGGTGGAAAGCATCCTTCTTCGGTCTTATATCGTCAGGAACAATATGATGCAGGGAAACCAGTTTTTGTGCCAGATGGGGTGATCGTAACAGGAGGTGAGCTTACCCGTGACGTGAACGGTAATATTACTTCAGATACCCGAACGTATACAAGTAATACAAAAGCTGTTGATTGGCAGGCTTGGAGTCAAAATTATCCTTACCAGGCTAGAGTTACAGAATCTGAAAGTAAACTGTTTGCCAATGTATTTGATCGATCATTTGTAAAACTGCGTCGACTTTCGGTCGGTTATGATGTCAATAAAGTGTTTAAATTAAAACAGCTTACGGCACTAAATGCATCACTATTTGGCTATAATTTAGCTATGTGGAAGAAAGTACCTTATATCGATCCTGATTTTGGCGTTGGAAACGATGGAAACTTACAAGATCCTTCCACACGATATATTGGTTTTTCTCTAGATTTTAAGTTTTAATAAAGTAGTACGATGAAATTATTTAATAAACATATATTTCTTGGATTATTTTCTCTTTCAATCATGACTTCTTGTCAGAAATTGACTGAAGTAAATGTTAATCCAAATGAAGCGACAACAACTCACCCGCAAGCTTTATTGACGAAGGTAGAATGGGATGCTTTTCGGACCTGGCACGGTACCTCACCACTATATGCCTTGAAAATGATTGTGCAAACGGATGGTGAAAATGCGAATCAAATTTATAATTGGCAAAGGGGAAGCTTTGAGCAATATGGTAATCTTCGCAATATTACCAAGATGACCGAAGAAGCTGAACGTATTGGCGCTGAAAGTTATTTGGCATTAGCAAAATTTTTCCGTGCGTATTATTTTTATAATCTTACCTTAACGTTTGGTGATGTCCCCTATTCAGAAGCAGCAAAAGGTGAAAATTCGGCAATTTTTGCACCGAAATACGATACACAGAAAGACGTTTTGGTGGGGGTTTTGAAGGAGCTTGAGGAAGCAAGTATTATTCTGAAGAAGAACAATAACACCATAAATGGGGATATTATTTATGGTGGAAATAGTGGCAATTGGAACAAACTAGTCAATTCATTTCGCCTAAAAGTATTATTGACGCTTTCGAAGAAAACGACTGATCTCCCATTTAATGCAGCGACAGAATTTTCGAAAATATTTACCAATGAGTCCCGGATCACTGATGTTAGCGGTGCTGAAGATGGACAGCTCGTCTTTTTGAATCAAGAAGGTAATCGATATCCAGAATTTAACTCAAGCGGTTATGGATCGGGAATGTATATGGATTCAACTTTTATCCAACGGTTGCAGGATCTGAAAGATCCACGGTTATTTGCTGTCGCAACACAAACAAGACTAGGCAAAGAAGCGGGTAAAGCGATTAATGACTTTACGGCTTATGAAGGCGGAGATCCGATTGTTCCTTATGCACAGGTGAATGCAAAAGCCGTATTAGGTAAATTATCGAAAGTCCACGAACGATTTTATCAAGATCCTACAGCTGAACCATTGGTCTTATTGGGCTGTTCGGAGATGCAGTTTATTTTGGCTGAAGCCATTTTGAAAGGTTGGATAACGGGCGATCTCAATGCAACGTATACCAAAGGAGTACAGGCATCGTTCAAATTTTATGAAAAGTATGCGAAAAATTTGGGAACTTATACAAATGAAGCACAAGCGGCCAAATATCTTGAACAAAATTCAGTAAGTCTTGACGGAGCTAGCTCCAATGAGCAAAAGCTAGAACGTATCTTGATGCAGAAATACCTACGCTCATTTCATCAGGGCGGATACTCGGCTTATTTTGATCATTTGCGCACGGGATATCCGGGTTTCCGTAAATCTGCGAATGTGAAAACAGCCTATCGCTGGATGTATCCTCAAGATGAGTACAATAACAATACTGCGAATGTATCTGATGCGATCAAATCACAATTTGGCGGAAATGACAATATTAATTTACAGACTTGGTGGTTAAAATAATGGATTCAAGGAGGATATTTTTAAAAAAAGCAGCGATGCTGGCTGGGAGTACGGTAGCGATAAACTGGCTACCTGAATCGTTACAAAAAGCCTTGGCGATTGAAGCTCCAAAAGGATCAACTTTTTTGGATGCCGAACATGTTGTCTTTTTGATGCAGGAAAATAGATCGTTTGACCATTGTTTTGGAACTTTGAAGGGCGTACGTGGCTTTAACGATCCCCGCGCGATGAAATTGCCGAATGGTCTACCTGTATGGATACAAGGAAATAAGGAAGGTGCATATTTTGCACCTTTCCATTTAGATATCGTCAATAGTAAATCGACTTGGATGGGGTCGCTTCCGCATGGCTGGCGTGATATGGTTGCGGCTCGTCATGACGGGAAAATGGATAATTGGTTGGAAGCAAAGAGCTCTGGTAATTCAGAATATAAGGCCATGCCTTTAACGATGGGTTATTATAACCGTGCAGATATTCCTTTTTATTATGCTTTTGCAGATGCATTCACGGTTTGTGACCAGCATTTTTGTTCTTCATTGACGGGAACGAGCGCTAATCGATCGTATTTTTGGACTGGTACAGTGCGCGAAGAACCCCGTAATCCCGAATCTGTTGCGCATGTAGACAATGGTCAAATCAACTACAAGGATGTCAAATGGAAAACCTATCCTGAACGACTGCAAAAAGCAGGGGTCTCGTGGAAAGTTTATCAAAATGAACTAAGTTTACCAGTAGGCTTTAAAGGAGAAGAGGAAGATTGGTTGGCCAATTTTACAGATAACAACCTGGAGTTTCACCAACAGTATGGTGTAAGATATCATTTGGCACATTATCAGTGGATGAAAGAACGGGTAAAAGAGCTGCATAAATTTTTGGAAACAAATCCAAAAGAAGAATTGCTGCACAAAGCCAAAGCGGAATTGGAGAATTTGAAAAGAGATGTCATTCATTATACCCCTGAAAATTTTGAAAAGTTATCCCAATTTGAAAAAGATATTCATCGTAATGCTTTTGTGACTAATCTAGCTGATCCCAACTTTCACAAACTTGATAAATTAAGTTATAAAGAAGGTGGAAAGCGGCAGGAAGTTGAGGTGCCGGCCGGAGATGTTTTCTATCAGTTTCGAAAAGATGTTGAAGATCGCCAATTACCTACAGTGTCATGGTTAGTGGCACCTTGTCGTTTCTCGGATCATCCGGGCTCACCTTGGTATGGGGCATGGTACGTATCCGAAGTCCTCGATATATTGACCAAAGACCCTGAGGTTTGGAAAAAGACGATTTTCATCTTAACTTATGACGAAAATGATGGATATTTTGACCATGTAGCTCCTTTTGTTCCGCCATTGAGCACGAACAAAGATCAGGGTGCCGTGTCAGAAATCGACACTTCGGATGAATATGTTACGCTAGAACAGGAGCGAAAAAGGAAAAATAGTAATCATGTAAGTTTTGAAAGTCCTATTGGTTTGGGCTATCGAGTACCAATGGTGATAGCCTCACCCTGGTCTAAGGGCGGTTGGGTCAATTCCGAAGTTTTTGACCACAGCTCCTGTCTTCAATTTTTAGAACATTTTTTGGAGAAGAAAACGGGTAAGGTGGTACGGGAAGAAAACATCAGTCAATGGCGAAGAATGGTCTGTGGCGACTTAACAACTTCTTTTCGTCCTGTAGATAACATTGCCAAAACAAGGCTTAATCCGGTAGACAGAGACGGGTATGTTGAACGTATATTCTCCGCTAGGAATAAAAAGCTCCCAACAGATTTTGTGAAAATCGACAGCCAAAAACTGGAGGAAATCAAATCGACAGGTCAATATCATGCAGCAATGCAGATGCAAGAGCAGGGGTGGAAGGATGCCTGTGCTTTACCTTATGAATTGCAGCTAAAAGTACAGCATACACCAACGATGCTTTCCATCAGCTCAACCTTGGAAAGAAGGCTCGATACAGCTAAAGCGGGATCGGGTTTGCCTTATCAGGTTATTTCCTATGTAGCTTATGATGGACATCCGGTAGGTAAAGTTTGGAATTTTACGGTACGAGAAGGGGATCAATTAGCGTATGAATGGGAATTCGATAAAATTGCAGGAGAGTACATATCATTTGCATTGCATGGCCCTAATGGGTTTTATCGTATGATTGAAGCCGCAAAGTCACATATTCCTACAATTGATGTGTACACGAAAGTTGTCGCTGGAAAACCTATTCTTTGTGTACAATCCGTTTCGCTAAATATGGATTTACTTTTTAAAGACTGTTCCTATGATCTTTTCCATGCGAAGGCAATGCGCAAGGATGATCCCGCTTTGGTTGAAATCGATTGCAGCAAGAGTGAAGGTTGGTATGATATTGAAATAACGAGTTCAGAAGATCGTGCCGTCAAATTTCGCTATGCTGGACATATAGAGACTGGTAAATCAAGTAAGACGGACCCGTTAATGGGTAAAGTAAAATTATAGCTGAATCAATTTATGATTAGGGCGAAAGCGCTGTTTCACGATCGATGAATACAGCGCTTTTACTTTTGCAAAAAATAGTAAGATTCTTTTCGTGTGGCTTTTGGCAAAAATGGGATTTGTGTCTCTTGAGTCAAAACGTTATTTTTATGGTTTGGATCGTAGTTCATTACTGCGAACTACACATCATGACGAATATGGAGGAGCAAAAAATTATTTTGGTTGAAGATGAACAGGATGTTGCTGATTTGATCGTACAAGGCTTAGGCGAGGATGGCTATAGAGTCATTCATCTGGGGCGTTCGGAAGGTCTGGAACAGCTTTTAGCGAAGCAAGATGTCTCCCTTGTACTACTGGACATTCTTTTGCCGGGAACTAATGGACTAGATATTTGTAAGCAGATCAGACAGTGGGGGTATACCGATTTACCTGTTATGATGCTGACTGCACTTGGTACTCCGGAGAATGTGGTGCTCGGACTTGATAATGGTGCCGATGACTATCTTTCCAAGCCCTTTAAGCTAATTGAATTGAAGGCTCGGATACGTTCATTGATCCGCAGACAACAGTCTATCGTACAGGCAACACAACGTGATTTGCAGCCATCAAAAGACACATTTAGTTATGGTTTTCTAAGTATCGATGATTATAAAAAAGTAGCCTACTGTGAGGGGCAGGAACTCAATTTGACAAGTACCGAGTATCGTTTGCTCTTGTTGTTTATTCAGAGCCCCAAAAAGGTATTTGAGCGAACGGAGCTTTTGGACAAAATATGGGGGATAAATTTCGATATTGGATCAAATGTTGTCGATGTTTATGTGAATTATTTGAGAAAAAAGATTGAAAAAATAACGAGCAAAAAAGCGATCCATACGGTTATTGGTATGGGATATGTTCTAAAAATAGAAGACTGAATATTTAAAAATGCACAATTATAATCGAAAGCTTATTTATCTCATTGCAATTCTGGTCATTTATGTGAGTTGTTTTGTTGGCTTTATTTTTTATTCCGTTACGAATTTTGCTTTTACAGATTTTTATAAACGGCTGGATCTGCGGCGAAATATTGCTGCTGAAAAATTTCTGAATAATAAATCTGCCTCCCAGACTGATCAGTGGAGCCTTGATTTTATAGAAAATCTCAATAATCAGCATGAATTTTTGGTGGAATTTGATAGCAATGGTGCTATTTTAAGAAGCCAGGGATTCCATCAAGAACTTTGGGATAAAATCAATAAAAAGGGAAGCTCAAATTTCAAGTCGGGTAATCAATTCTATTCAACTAAATATTTTTCGCAAAATGGTCGAAAGTATATTGTGGGCGCTTCCGCTGAAAATTACTTTTATACACACCATTTAGCCTACCTTCGTAATCTGCTTATTATAAGTCTGATTTTGGGGATTCTCTTTATATTCGTTGTTTCGGTTTTTATGAAACGTTCGTTCTTAAAGCCAATATTGACGATGATGAAGGAGGTGCAAGAGATTGGTTCGGAAAATCTCTATAAGCGATTGGATGAGGATAAATATAAAGGTGAGCTTCATGGCCTGGCACTCACATTTAATCGGATGTTAACGCGCTTAGAAACCTCTTTCGAGACACAAAAGAACTTTATCAGCAATGCATCACATGAACTAAATACGCCATTGACATCCATCATAGGACAGGCGGATCTTGCTTTATCCAAAGAACGAACAACAGAGGAGTACCAACGAACATTATTTAAGATCATTGAGTCGGCAGAACATTTGGAAAAGAAAACAAAAGCACTTTTACTGTTGGCGCGTACAGGTTTTGTTAATAATGCGACCGCATTTAGCCCTGTTCGTATTGATCAGATCGTGATGGACGCCGAGCTGACTGTGAAGGCCATCAATGATAAATTTAAGATTATCACAGATTTCAGTCTGTTACCAGATGATAGTATGCGACTTAAGGTGAATGGAAATGCAATTTTGCTACAGCTTGCGCTATCCAATATTATCAGTAATGCCTGTAAGTATTCATCCGATAGAACCGCTTATATTGCTTTGGGTGCATTGGATAATAAAGTCTTTATTCTAATAAAAGACAAGGGTATCGGAATACCTTCCCGTGAATTGGACCATATTTACGATCCCTATTTTAGAGCGTCCAATACGAGTGGCATTGACGGTTATGGTATTGGACTTCCTTTGGCCAGAAATATTATTAAGTTGCATGGTGGGACATTGAAGGTCAATTCTGTTGTGAGTGAAGGCACCACTGTAGAAATTGAATTACCCACTTACCTTCGATTCTAATGTAATTTTAATTTTGATCGTATTTCTAATCTCCTTTTAATACTGTTGCGAGCTTTCTAATGGAAAGCTAATTTTAGATTCATTCCGTTGCCATATGTGCGTTTTAACTTTGCTAAAAAAAAGCATGGCTAAAACAACGCGTATATTAATACCTAGTGATTTTACAGTTGACTCACTCCATTTTGTGCGTCAAAGTATTGAAGAGTCAACGGCTGATTCTATTGATATCATCCTTGTGTATGGCAACAAAAGCAGCACTTCTGCGAGTGAATTACTCGGAATTGGATTGGAAGATCAACTGGAAACACTTCAATCTGAATCTTTTTTAAAAGCCTGTAGCGGAATTTATCAGCGCTATAAAAATCGTAGGCTCAGTATTTTTGCAGATATCTTGGGTACCGATAATAGTCATTATTTGCAGCATTATCTCAGAGGACAGTCTGTAAATGAGGTCATAATACCACGAGATTATACCTATAAAAAGAAAACTCGCAATTTTTTTAATGTCGCTAATGCACTCCGTAAAGTTGAGCGCCAAACTCGTTCTACGGTCTCGTTTAAAGAGCAATCAAATATTGGAAAAAGAGAAATCGGACTAATAGAATGATCACTCGGAATTTTTACCATTGTTTTAGCTGAAAATCATCATTTCTAACTTATCTTCTATCTATTTTTATGGGGCATATACCAGGTGGACCATCACCTTTACAACGGTTGGCAAACCTATTGCATACTGAACGAAAAACAATCAATTATATATTTATTTATGCAATTGTCATCGGGATTTTTAGTTTGACTATTCCAATAGGGATAACAGCAATCTTTAATTTTTTAAGCAATGGAGCGATGTATAGCTCTACCTATATCTTAATTGCTTTTGTGTTATTTGGCGTGATTGTGGGCGGAGTGTTACTGATCGGACAATTAACCTTAGTCGAGTATTTAGAGCAGAAAATTTTTCTAAAATCGGCGGTTGAATTTTCTTATCGCCTGCCGAGAATTAAACCTAAAGAGTTACTTGGAAAAAATCTTGTGGAGTTGGTCAACCGATTTTTTGATGTTATCATTATTCAAAAGGGAATTATCAAACTTTTGATCGATATCATCGCTGCAGTGGTGACAATTTTCTTTAGCGTGGTCTTGTTATCATTTTATCATCCTGCATTTCTGGCCTTTGGCCTTATTGTCATTTTTTCTGTTATTACGATACTTGTTTTATACTATAAAAGAGGGTTGAAAACAAGTATTGAAGAGTCTGAATACAAATATGAGACGGTAGCCTATTTGGAATCTGTTGCCGGACAAATTGACCATTATCGTGCTGATGAGACGAAAATGAACGAAGTGACAAAAACAACAGATTATATTGTCAGTAAGTATTTAGGGGCGAGAAACGATCATTTTAAGGTTTTAAAGCGCTTTTTTATTGGTTCTGTCCTACTTCGCACCCTGTTGTTTGGAGCGATGCTCTTGCTTGGATCTTATTTTGTTGTCGAGCGGCAAATGACTTTTGGTCAATTTGTAGCTGCTGAAGTTGTGATCGTTCAAATTGGTTATGCCATTGAAAAACTGATGACTAACTTAAATACGATTTTTGATATGCTTACGGGAGTTGTCAAACTGGCGGCTGTAACCGATCTTGCGTTGGAGGAGGACGCTGCGGTTTATGTTGATTAATAAGGATCATTCGAATCGAACAACGCTCTCTTGGAGAGATCTTTCTCATGATGCTGTTGATAGCTTATTGAAAGAGCGGGGATCCTTAGTTTTGGGGCGGATCCTTGTGTTATCTGGGATTGTTTTTGTACTGGCACTTTTTCTCCCCTGGCGGCAAACAATTCTTGGAGTAGGAACGGTTACCGCTTTACGTCCACAAGATAGACCGCAGACTATCCAAAATCAGATTGGTGGCCGCATCGAGTATTGGGCAGTTATCGAAGGGCAGGAAGTGAAGAAAGGTGACACAATTTTGGTCCTTTCGGAGACTGCACAATCCTATTTTGATCCCATGCTACCTGTAAGATTAGAAGAACAATTGCATGCCAAAAGGAGTGGAGTAGATGCCGCTAATCAAAAGATGCAAGCTACCCAAGCACAGATTGAAGCATTGAAAAATGGGCTGGATTTTCAGCTTGCATCAGCTAAAAATAAGGTGGTTCAAGCACAAAATGTGGTAAAAATAGATAGTGCAGAACTTGTCGCTGTCATGAGCTTTTTTGAGACCAGTGAAAAGCGGCTTAAACGGTACGAAGAGGGGTATCGTGATGGCTTATTTTCGTTAACGGATATTGAAACAAGACGCTTAAATCTACAAAATGATCGAGCTAAAGTAGTAAGTGCAGATAACAAATTATCAAATTCAAGACAATCACTAACAAATGCGAGCATCGAATTAAACAACATCCGTGCAAAGTATAATGAGTCATTAGCGAAAGCGCAGTCTGATTTAAGTTCCGCTTTTTCTTCCAAGGCCTCAGTACAGGGCGATATCGCTAAACTGAGAAATGAGATCTCCAATATCGATGTCCGACGAGGATTATATGTCGTGAGGGCTCCACAAGATGGTTTTATTGTAAAAACCTTTAAAGCTGGAATCGGTGAAAATATGAAGGAAGGGGAGTCCGTTGCGACATTGCAACCTAAAAAACCACTGCTGGCCGTAGAGCTTTATGTAAACGCGATGGATGTACCATTGATTGAGCCGGAGAGTGATGTAAGGCTGCAATTTGATGGCTGGCCATCAATCCAATTTTCCGGATGGCCTTCTGTCGCGGTGGGTACCTTTGCCGGAAAAGTTTCAGTCATCGATAAAGTGAGCAGTACGAATGGTCGATTTAGGATTTTGATACGGGCGACCGATCCGGTTCCTGAGGGTGACGAGCCTTGGCCAATCCAGTTAAACCAAGGTTCAGGTGCTTATGGAAGGGTTATTTTAAACAAAGTTCCTTTGTGGTATGAGATATGGCGACAGTTGAATGGTTTTCCCCCGAGTTTGGAACGAGAACCAAAAGAAAGTGAAAAAAAGTAATTGTTATATGAATAAATTGAATTTTATTTTTATCGTGTTCTGCTTTTTTTTCTATTCCCATCTTTTGGCTCAGGAAAAGGAATATGGAGCACCGAAGACTTTTACAGTTGATGACATGGAAGAGCTTTTAATGGCCAATCATCCCATTGTTAAACAAGTAAATCTACTGAGTGAAACTGCAAAAGCCCAAGTAACACAAGCGTTAGGGAAGTTTGATCCAACACTAAATTCGAGCTTTAAAAATAAGCATTTCGGTCATACGGATTATTACAATGAGTGGAATAGCGAGTTGAAAATCCCACTTTGGTTAGCAGGAGCTGATCTGAAAATAGCTTATGATCGAAATGTAGGTGAATATACAAACCCACAATTCCGAACGAATAATGCGGGGCTCTCTGCAATCGGTTTAAGTATTCCTTTGGGGCAAGGTTTAATCGTCGATAGCCGAAGGAATACGTTACAGCAGGCAAAGGCGATGATCAGCTATCTGGAAGGCGAAAAGATCAAGCAAATTAATGCCATTTGGTTTCAGGCACTTTCAGATTATTGGAACTGGTATTTTGCTTACCAGCAATACCAACTTTTATTAGAGGGCGTTAAATTAGCGGATCAGCGGTTTAGCGCAATCAGTGAGCAGACTATGCTGGGGGACAAACCTGCAATCGATTCTATCGAAGCTTCGGTCGTCGTAAAAGAACGACGGATAGAACTTTCAAAGTATGAAGTAGAACTTAAAAATGCGAAAATTGTATTGTCCAATCATTTGTGGAATGATCAACAATTTCCGGTTGAACTTCCCGATCACGCCATACCACATAAGCTCGAAGACCAAGTTATTTTGCCGGATAATCGTGTGATCGAGGCACTACTGGATTCGGCAAAAATTGCTCATCCCGAAATGATCAAGTTGGCTAGTAAAAATCAGCAACTGCTATTTGAAGAACGTTATCGAAAAGAAATGCTTAAACCTAAATTGAATGTGTCGGGTACGCTCATTTCTAGCCGTCGCGGTTTAAATGATTTTGTACCACCGCAGTATGATTTTAATTGGCAGAACTATAAGCTAGGTTTTGAATTTGCATTTCCACTTTTTATTCGCGCCGAACGTGGGAAGCTCAAAGAGGTACGGATTAAGCAAGATCAACTACGATTTGAGCAGGTAGCGACTGAAAGAAATATTTACAATGACGTCGTTAAAAAGTACAATGATTTAAATGCTTACAGTAAACAGATTGAACTTCAATCGATCAATATAAGTAACCAGGAATTGCTCCTTAAGGGTGAATTAAATAAGTTTGAGCTGGGTGAATCAACCTTGTTTGTTGTCAATAGCAGGGAAAACAAGCTGATTGAAATGCGTATCAAGCAAGAGAAGCTTTTTACGGACTATCGGAAGGCACTGGCAGAGTTATACTACAAGGCCGGAACTAAATTTTAATCCCATTTTAATCTACATTTTATTTTTAATCTCATTTTAATACAAGTCCTAAAATTCTAATAGAAAGTTAATTTCAGATTCATTCGTTTGCCATGATGATCTGTTAATTTTGTATAAAAATAATTGGATATGGCAAAGGCAACGCGTGTATTGATTCCAAGTGATTTTACGATTGATTCGCTCTTTTTTGTGATTCATAGTATAGAACAATCGTCAGCTGAAGAGCTAGACATTATTTTGGTCTATGGCAATAAGAGCAGTACTTCGATTAGTGAGTTATTAGGGATTACACTGGAAGATCAGCTTAATAAGCTGCAATCAGAAGATTTTTTGAAAGCCTGCCAGATGATCTGTCATCGTTATGAAAATCGTAAGCTAAATATCTATACAGATATTATCGGCTCTGACAATCTCAATTATTTACAACATTATTTGCGCGGAGCTCGGATTGATGAAGTCAAGGTTCCCACAGATTATGAATTTGAAAAAAGAACAAGGCATTTTTTTGACGTCGGACGGGCTTTGCTTCACTTGAGTAAAAGTAAGCAGAAGAATGTCTCGATCGTAGAAAAACCCGGGACAAACAAAACCGGCAGAAATGTCTTGGCGGATTTATTTTTTAACAAGAAATGGGATGTTAATTATTAAGAGAAAAATATTGGCACAATTCAACTTTGTCTTGTTGTCCTTTTTGCTTTTAGGGGCTAGTTCAATGGTTATGTTTTATGAAAACCCTGAGCGGCTTTTAGAAGGGGAGTGGGAAGAGCAGGGTTGGTACTTTGAGAAAGTGGAGAAGTCTCCAACATTCAAAAAACAGGCGGTTATCCATGAAGGAATAAAAGATGCTGCAATCGCGCACCTTCCACCCCTGCAGGATGGATTATGGCATTTTGAAAAAATGGGTGATAAAAATTTTATTGCCCATCATGAGGACAAACAATACAATTGGTTTTTGAAGGGACGAGGCCATATTCTTGAGCTTCGTAAGAATGACGAGCTAATAGAGAGTTTCGTTATCCAAAAGTTGAATAAAAACCAGTTGGTGCTGCATCTTAATTTGGATATGCAGACGAAAGGAATTGCACGTATCGTGCTGAAAAAAGGAGGAAAGGAAAAGTATGCTGAGAAAATATAGTAACCATAGGACGATTCAAGATAACATTAGGCTGGGGGGAATTACCGCGTTTTCTGCAGGAATGGTCAATGTCGCATCTGTCATTGTCTTTTTCTCGTTTACCTCGAATGTAACGGGTTATTATGCTGTTTTTGCACAGGAGATAGCGAAAGGGAATTGGTACCAAGGTGCTGTGGTGCTTTTTTGGATTTTACTTTTTCTAGTAGGGAGTATGCTTTCTAATCTGATCATCATTCATGGTAAAGGACGTTTTAGCTCCTATTTGACACATTCCATTCCCTTGGTATTGGAAATATTGAGTATATTATTTGTTGGGATATATCTTGATGTATTTTATGAGGATTCTTTGAAAGAAACTGAGATACTTGTCGGTGCATTGCTCTTTGCGATGGGGCTACAAAACGGTTTGACTGCGAGCATATCGAATTCTGTTGTGAAAACAACACATTTGACCGGGCTAACGACAGATTTGGCCATATTGATTTCGATGTTCACCAAGGAGTCTAACCGGAGCAATAAGGCATTGGTCGACAAATTCCATTTGCTATTGAGCATCGTGAGCGCGTATGTCGTTGGCGGACTTGTGAGCGGTATTTCATTCACTTACCTATCAAATAAAACATTTTACGTGGTTTGTTTTGTTCTTTTAGTCATCGGTTTATACGATCACTACAAATTGTATCTGTTGAAAAAGCAATTTGTGAATCGTCATCGTCAACCAGTGGCAGCTTAGTTGACTAAGCAAGTTCTTGGTTAGCTAAGCAAAAGGGCAAATAGTTTAATCGCATTTCAAAAAATGCGATTTTTTTTGTCCAAAAAATGCTTATCTTCATACACAGTTATCACGCTCTACCGAAGCGAATGAAAGACTACTTAATCAATTTAAAACCGTATCATGATCAAATTCTTTTCCATCCGGCCTTTTTGGGCACTTTCTCTAATTTCGCTGTCAGTATCACCCCTCTGCGTAAAACAGGCTTATGCGCAAGAATTGCACACCCCAAGATCAGTACATGATCAAAATAAAAGCCAGCAGAATCTTTTACGGGCAATCCAATTGATTGATCGATCAATGGACGTCTATTTTTCCGGTGAAGATTTCAAAATGCATCGTTTTTATAACCCATTTACGAAGGTTCGATCCGAAGAAACAGCTAGTGTATGGATGTATTCTGCTTCCATAGAAGCTGTAAACGCTGTGTTGAGTGGCTTGAAAAAGCAACAGAAGGTAGATAACGGCAAGCTTTATAAAATGTATTATTCCCGCTATGTAGATTTATTGGCTAAGCTTCATGCAAATGCAGCCTATTATTTAGGGACCTTTACGCTAACGTCGTTTACGCAGCATAAAGAATGGACAGTGTATGCTGTCGATCGCGTTCGAGAAAAAGGAAAAGCAAATGTAACGGGCGTATTGAACGTCTATGATGATCAGATGTGGTTGGTACGGGAATTATTGGAAGCTTATCATTTGACCGGGCAAGATCGCTATTTGCAAGAAGCGGAGTACCTTACGGCTTATGTTCTTGATGGTTGGGATTGTACTTTGGATGAGAAAGGGAAAGAGCATGGCGGAATTCCATGGGGACCAGGATATGTAACGAAGCATGCCTGTAGTAATGCACCGATCATTAGTCCGCTTGTTACATTGTATGAAATCTATAAAAACAAAGGAGACCAAATTATTGCACATTCGATCGATCAGAAAGATAAACTAACCCGTATTGCTAAAAAAGAGCGGAAGGCCGATTTTTATCTCCGTTTTGCTAAAAGGATTTATGACTGGCAAAAAGCAAATCTTCTTAATGAAAAAGGTGTCTATGCGGATATGATGGGTGATTGTTTTCCGGATTGTTCGATAACTTATGAAACGGTCAACGGCGTGCGATACCGAAAAAATACCGAACTCAGAAAAGCCGTCGGAACTGCATTTTCCTATAATAGTGGAACGATGATTTCCGGAGCAGCAGACTTATATCGTGTTACGAAAGCTAAAAGCTATTTAGAAGATGGCAAGAAACTGGCCGATGCGACTTTTACTTATTTTGGAAAGTTAGGGCAGCAGATTCCAGAGCACTATACCTATGCAACAGACGGTTTTAATAACTGGTTTAACGGTGTTTTGTTAAGAGGCTATACCACTATATTACCGAATTATAGTAAGGCTGGGATGTATGTGAAGTCTTTTCAGGAAAACTTGGATTATGGTTATACGCACTTCTTGAGTGAAGGATTCTTGCCAAATGATTTGCTCGGAGGTTGGTCAAATGATAAAAGCAAGAATGATCTGGAGGGAATGTTTATGTTCACTTTTGCGGCACAGTATGCTACACTTGCGCAAGTTGAACAACCAAAATAGATGATCCCCTAATGAGGCACTTATTTTGGTTGGGATAGAATTGTTTGCATCGTTATGATTTAGATAAAGCAGTTTGGGCGTCTTGAAATTCAGTAGGGCTCTGTCCAAACTGCTTCTGAAAATTACGAGAGAAATGAGTCGCGGAGCTATAGCCTAGTAAATTAGAAATTTCGTAGACTTTATGCTGCTTTTGGATGAGCAGTTCTGCTGCTTTTCGGAGCCGCGTTAAATTAATCAGTTCATTGGGCGATAGGCTCGATACCACATTAATTTTGCGATAGAGGGTAGGTCTACTCATGCAGAGAATATCGGCCATCCGATCGACATTAAACTGGGGATCATCGAGATGTTGCATAATGATTTCTTCAATCTTCAGCAAAAACTCTTGTTCACTTTGATTTTGACCGATTTGCTGTATCTGCGACATCGGATTTTTAATAAAAAATTCCTTGACTTTAACTCTATTCTTTAATAAACTCGCGATTTGTGCTCTTAAAAAGGCAGGTGAAAAAGGTTTTTCAATATAAGCGTCGGCACCATACTCCAAACCCTGAATTTTTGATTCAATACTATTTTTTGCCGTTAAGAGTATAACTGGAATGTGTGCATATGCGATATCTTCTTTAATTTTTTGACAGAGTTCAAAACCATCCATTTCTGGCATCATCACATCGCTGACGATCAGATCAAAATATTCAGTGGCTAATAAATCCAGCGCTTCCCTACCATTGGAACTCGTTGTTATCTGATAATCCTCATTGAGATCATCCGCAATGAATTCAAGTAGTTCAGTATGATCATCTACTAATAATAAATTGGATTTGGCATTCATAATTATGGGTTTGTATTGTGATTCAAAGGCAATGTCAAACTAAATACGTTCAATTGGAGGTCGTTTGTACTGTATAACAGGGTACCTTGGTGTTTTAACGTTAAGGACCTTGTCAATGCCAAGCCTAGGCCGCTTCCAGGAACATTCTTATTTTGTTTTAAGCGATTGAATGGTTCAAAAATTCTTTCCCTTTCTTCTGAAGGAATTAAAGCTCCGTCGTTTTTCACGGTCAATATAAAGATATTTTTCTGTTTATCCATATTCAAATTCACTTCAATATAGGATGAAGAATATTTCAGGGCATTATTCAAGAGGTTGTAACATATCTTGTCGAATGCGTCGATATCGACTTGACCTATGATATCTGGCATAATGTGCGATACCATCTGCTTGTCCTGCGCCTGCAGTGTGACTGTAAAATTGTTGATAATTTCCTGGACCGTTTGGCTTATGTTTTCTGATTCAAAGTGTAATTTGAATCCTTCCGTTTCGACCTGTCTAAAATCCAATAGCTGATTGCTAAGGGCAATCAACTTCTCCGTGTTGTTTTGCATGGTCAATAGTAGCTTGTCGGTTATAGGATTGTGATCGACTTTATCCATAAGCTTCTCTAAGGGGGCCTTGATCAATGTCAACGGTGTGCGTATTTCGTGCGCAACATCGGTGTAAAAATTGATTTTTGAGCGATAGAGTTCTTGCTCGCGTAGATTTTGTACGGTTAAAAGATGTTGTCGATTGCGTTGTTTGATCTTTTCATTGAAATGATGAATAACAAATATAATCAGCCCCACAAGGATTAGAGCATAGCAAACAAAGGCCGGTATACTTGCCCAGATCGGAGGAAGAATAGTGATTTTAAGACTAGCAAAAGTGGGAATTGTATTGCCATTTGGATCTTCTGCTTTTACAGTAAAAACATAGTTTCCGGGCGCTAGCTTGGTGAAGTAAGCCCGTTGATTGCTTGTAATGTCTATCCAATTGTCGTCGAGACCATCCATTTTGTAGCTATAGTGAATGGAATGGGGGGCTTGGTAGTGTAATGCCGCAAAATCAAGACTGAAGGATGACTCGTCGTGTTTCAGTTTGATTTTATCCGTGAACAGAATTGATTTGGACAGAATATTTGTATCGGTGTACTGATTGATCGCCCTATTGTTGATGTAAAAATTAGTGATGTAAATCGGAATTTGATTCTTGTAGTTGATTTGGTTGAGCCTTTCGGGATTGAAACGTATCAGTCCATTGATGGTGCCGAAATAAAAGTTTCCATTGTCATCATTAAAGGATGAATTGTAATTGAACTGAATCGTCGGTAGGCCAGACTCCAAGTTGAAGATGCGTTTTTTTCCACTGGGAAGATGGTAGCGTACCAGGCCCTTGGAAGTACTCACCCAAAGGTTATTTTGTTTATCTTCTAAAAAGGCGAGTGTCACATTACTGGGCATTCCTTCTTCCAGGCCAATGTTTTCAAAGCCATCCTGATTTGATTTCTTTTTAGCCATCCCACCTTCGGTAGCTATCCAAACTTGATTTTTTGAGTCCTCAAATATACTGTTGACCCTATTGTTGGGCAAGGAATTGAGATCGTTCTGATGATGCGTATAATGTTTGAAATAACGTGTGGTCGGATGATAACAGAATAGTCCATCACGCCACGTTCCGACCCAGATATTCCCCTTTTTATCTTCCAAAATGCTTGTATAAAACATGTATTCTGGGACATTATCAATAAGGTGGAAAGATTTTTTTTCTAGATCAAAGCGGTATAGGCCGCGTGTGGATGCAGCCATGATTTCTCCTTTTCGAGTTTTATAGAGATAAAAAAGAAAATTACTTTGGAGATCGGATGTTGATACATTGCTGTTACGATCGATGTGATAGATAACTTTTTGAAGCTTTGGCGAAAAAATGTCCAGACCATTGACGAAAGTACCAATCAATAGTTTGTCGCCAATAGGGAGAATACCGTGAATATTGTTATTTGCCAGATTCCCCTGTTTATCGGAGAAGTTCTGGATATAACCCGATTTAGGATCCAATTTAGATAGACCTCCGTTTTCGGTGCCTATCCATATATCGTGGTTGATGTCTTTTTTGATAATCCGAACGACAGAGCCTTTTAAGCTCCCGGGGCGATCTTGTGGGAGGAATTTTTCGATTATACTATTATTCTTGTGATAATAGTTAATCCCACCAAAGTAGGTTCCCAGCCAAATACCCTCATCCTTATCTTGTAGGATATTATAAATGGCGTTGTCAGATATCCCCCAAGGGTTTTCTTGTTCTTTCTGAATGTTGATGTAATTTCCGCTCGCTATTTGGTAAATGAAGAGACCAGATTCCGTTGCAAACCAATATTCATGATCGTTTGGCTGTATAATATCTCTTACATAGAGAAATTGATGCAGCTTGTCCGGACCAAGAATTGACTTGAGGGACTTGTTTTTAAAATTGTAGCTATAAACCCCAGTTTTCGACGTGCCAATCAATAAGTCTCCATCGCGGTTTTCCATTATTTTCTCAATACTAAACCAGTCTTTAGGACCATATTTTGCTTGAAAGTCAAGCATGAGTGCGGGTTTTCCAGAAGAACCTATCTGGAAGATCTTACCTTCAGGAGTTCCAAAAAATACAGTTCCATTTTTTGTGCAGCTGATAGACGTAATATAGAGGTCCGATTTTGTAAATTGTTGAATTGCGTGACTAACCAAATCATGGCAATAGAGCATTCCATTGGATATAAACCAGATCCTTTTGCGTTGATCGGTAACAATGACGGGTACGTCCGCATTTTCAAATTGTTTGCTCAGTAATCTAAATTGCTCGTCGACGGGATCGTAGCAATAGATTCCCTGATCTGTTCCAATCCAAATTCTTTTTCGAAAGTCCTCTTTCAAGGAGATGATATTATTACCACCCAAGCTGTTTTTCCCAGATTGGGTGGCATCAAAATGTTTGAAATTGTTACCGTCAAAGCGATTTAATCCATCTTTTGTACCGAACCAAAGAAAGCCTTGACTATCTTGCATACTACAAATGACAGCATTATTTGACAATCCTTCATTGATTTGATAATGATTGAAATAATAAGGTTGCGCATGTAGCAACGAAGGGAGCAACAAAAAAAATAGAAATCGTAAAGGCTTCAGGTTGATCATGATCATTTGGTTATTGATACAAAATAGTGCTAAAATGAAACAATTTAATCTTAAAATTTCTGAAAAAATTAAGACTTTAGCTTATATATTGTAAGCGTTAAAATTATAAAAAATCTAGAAAAGGACGTACGTTCTATCTAAACAAAGATTATAAACCATTTAAAATATTACGAATGAGAGGAAAATTGACCTTGCTTGGTCTTTCTGCAATGTTGGCATTTTGTGTGTCTTGTCAGCAATCAACGGGTTCTAAAACTTCAAAAGCAGATTCTTTATCGGCCTTCATGGATACTGCACAGTTCAGCGGAACTATTGATCAAAAACAGGCTTATCTATATGAACTGAGCAATAAAAATGGCGTACAAGCTTATTTTACCAATTTTGGTGCACGTTTAGTGGGATTATGGGTACCTGACAATAAGGGTGAATTATGCGATGTTGTTTTGGGTTTTTCTAAAGCGGCTGATTATAATAATCCCAAGGAACCATTTTTTGGTACTATTGTAGGGCCTTTTGGTAATCGGATCGCCAAGGGGAAATTTAAATTGGATGATAAAACCTATACATTGGCGGTAAATAACGGTCCTAATACGCTGCATGGAGGTTTTAAAGGTGTGCATTTTGCCAATTGGACATTAAAATCATCAGATAAATCGTCTCTTACTTTTGCTTACACCTTAACTGACGGACACGAGGGTTTTCCAGGAAATATCCAGATGGAAGTGACTTATACGCTGAACGATAATAATGAATTGATGATTGCCTATCGTGCTACTTCCGATAAAAAGACAGTGATCAATTTGACCAATCATGGTTACTTTAATTTAAATGGTGAGGGAAGCGGTACAATTCTGGATCATCAGCTTCAATTGTTTGCTAATGAATACACACCAGTGGATAGTACACTAATACCAACAGGGCAATTGGCACCAGTAAAGGGAACAGCTTTTGATTTTACAACCTTGAAACCAATAGGAAAAGATATTAATGCCAATGATCAGCAACTGAGCTTTGGAAAGGGGTATGATCATAACTTTGTCTTAAGCAAGGAGAAAGATGGCGAGTGGTACAAAGCAGCCCATGTGATTGGAGATAAATCGGGTATTGTTATGGATATTCTGACTGCAGAACCTGGAATACAATTTTATAGCGGTAATTTTATGAATGAACAAGTGCAGTTGAAGAACGGGAAAAAAGATTCCTTTCGCACAGCTTTTTGTCTTGAACCGCAGCATTTTCCGGATGCACCAAATCAGCCTAATTTTCCAACAACTGTCCTAAACCCCGGGCAAGTTTATCAAACGAAATCCCTGTATCGTTTTTCGGTAAAATAATACATATTTAATAATGATTGGTTTGAAAGTACACCACTGAAAAGAGGTGTACTTTCTCTTTTTAATAGACTTTAAAACGTTTTAGGTCTATTTTATTTATTTGATACAAATAGGCAGTTTTTTGAGAAAAAACGAAAGTCTGCAAGATTGATTATACCTTAATTTTGGACAAATCAATTATACAAACTAATCAATCTAGGTATGTTTAAGGGTCTTAAATGTCTGCCAATATCTGCTACATTGCTCTGCTGTGCGAGCAGTTTTATCCCCTTAGCTAAGGGAGCTAATTTAATGCCAGTTTCTTCTGATGGGATCGAGTTGCAAAAAGCAATAAAAGGGGTTGTTAAGGATAAAGAGGGCAATCCGATCGTGGGAGCGACGGTCGCTTTAAAATCCAAACCCAATATTGCAGTCTCAACAGATGCCAAAGGTAATTTTAACCTGACAGGTGTCAATGCCGGTGAACTTTTGACCGTAAGATCTGTAGGCTACCTTTCCAAAGAAGTGATGGCAATCGCTGACTTGGCAATCACTTTGGAAGATGAAAATTCGCGCATTGATGAAGTGGTCGTTGTAGGTTACGGTACGCAGAAGAAAGAATCCGTTACCGGTGCAATCACCGCAATTTCTTCCCAGGATATCTCCAGATCTGTTGCTACAACAACTTCTGGAGCTTTGGTAGGTAAGATTGCAGGGGTCAATAGCCGTATGTCAGATGGACGGCCAGGAGCAGCCACCGGGATCAGTATTCGGAATATGGGAACACCTTTATATGTAATCGACGGTGTTCAAAAAGATGAAGGCCAATTCAACAATTTGGACTTCAATGATATTGAATCGGTTTCGGTATTGAAGGATGCATCGGCCGCTATTTATGGTGTACGTGCGGCCAATGGTGTTGTTGTTGTAACGACAAAGAAGGGAAAGCGGGGCGATAATAATACTTTTAATATCAATTCATATTATGGCTGGCAGAGCATGTTCCGCTTTCCCAAGCCAGCAGATGCGAGTACTTATATCAAAAGCTATATTCAGTCTGATGCTATTCTCGGAACCGAACATCCACAATATACGTTGGCGGATCTTGAAAAATGGCAGCAAGGTACCGAGAAAGGATATCGTCCTTTTGATTGGTATGATTATATTCTCAAAACCAGCCCACAGACCTATGTTTCAGGTAATGTCAGTGGTGGATCGGAGAAAATTAATTATTACCTGAGTGTGGGGCATCTGGACCAGCAATCTATCATCCGTAATTACGGCGGTTTTAATCGTACCAATGTGCAGATGAATATTGACGCGAATGTATCAAAACGATTAAAGATTGGGGCCAATTTGAATGGGCGGATCGAACAACGCAAACAGCCGGGCGTACCCGGTGCTGACGATACTTGGCAGGCTTTATTTGCGATATATCGCAATCTGCCTACTGCACGGCCTTTTGCCAACGATAATCCTTTGTATCCAACGCAAACATCGCCTAATGCCGAAACCAACTTTGCGATGTTGAATTATGATCTATCGGGTACATATCAGGAAAAATGGCGGGTGATGCAGTTAAATTTTAATGCGGAATATAAGATCACAAATGATTTGATTGCTAAGGGGACAATAGGCTATTATCTGGCCAATAAATGGATGGATAATCAAGAGTTTACCTATAAACTATATGGCTACGATGAGAAGACAGATACGTATCCGGTCACTTTTAGCATGGACAACCCTTGGCGGGAAAGATCTATTTCGCAGGTGGAAGAAATCTCCACCCAATTTACCTTAAATTATAATAAGCGATTCGGTAAACATGGAATCAATGCTGTGCTTGCTGCTGAGTCCATAAAAAGGGATAATCCAGACGTTTACGTGCACGATCGCCCAGCATCCAATGCCTTGAGTTTGATCTATTTTCAGACAATGGACACCTACAATGATACGGGCGTGAATACCCAGGCGAGAGCAGGTTTTGCAGGTCGGGTCAATTATGATTATGATCAGAAATATCTCTTGGAGCTTTCTTCGCGCTATGACGGTTCTTGGAAATTCGCTCCGGGAAGCCGATGGGGATTTTTTCCTTCGGTATCTGCAGGCTGGCGTGTTTCTTCCGAAAAATTTTGGTCTGAAGGTATGAAAAAGGTATTGGACGATGTGAAATTAAGAGGATCTTACGGTGTATTGGGCGATGATAATTTGGATGCCTGGGAATATTTTGCTTTTGGTTACTTAAGTGGATATAATTATTTCCGGAAACCTGTCCGTGACGGCTATCAGAATATAGTCGGTTCAACAATTGATGGGAATTACGTGATTGGTTCTCAGGCGAGAGGTCTTCCTGTTAAAACACTTTCTTGGATTCAGGCCCATATGCTAAATGTTGGTTTGGACTTTAGTACGCTAAAAGGTAAATTAACAGGTTCGGTAGATTTCTTCCGTCGAAAAAGAACAGGACTGCCCGCGAAGCGAGAAGATGTATTGATACCGAATGAAGTAGGCTTTAGTTTACCTTATGAAAATCTGAATTCAGATATTCACCAAGGTATAGATGGATCATTAATGTGGCGGAGTAGCGTCAATGGATTTAACTATTTCGTAGGCGGTAATTTCACTTTTGCACGGCAAACTGACGGCGAGCAATATAAACCACGTTTTGGAAATTCTTTGGATCAATATCGGAAATCGATCTATGACCGTTATGCCTTTCTCAATTGGGGATTACATTCCATTGGACAATTCCAGTCCTGGGAAGAAATTGCAAATTATGATGTAGACAATGACCGTAAAGGTAACTCATCATTACGGCCGGGTGATATCAAGTACGAAGATATTAATGGCGATAAAGTGATCAATGAGCTGGATGAGCGGCCAATCGGATATCGACAAGGCGGCCTTCCTTATTTCAATTACGGAATTAATCTTGGTGGCCAATTTAAGGGATTTGATTTGGCAATGGATTTCACCGGAGCAGCTTTTGCTTCCTTTAATCCGAGTTATGAGGCCGTATTCCCTTTTCATGATGGTGGCAACAATCCGCAGTACTATATGGAAAACCAGTGGATGTTGAGTGATATTACGGATCCAAATAGTGCCTTGATCCCTGGAAAATATCCTACGTTAATTAAAGGAAATAGGGATCATAGCAATTATTGGCATAGTGACTTTTGGCTTACTAATGTCAACTATCTGAAATTAAGAAATCTGCAGATCGGATATACTTTGCCGGATAAATGGATGAAATCTCGAGGAATTCAGAAATTGAGGATATATACCATGATGCAGAATCTGTTTAGCATAGATAATTTGGGTGATATGAAGATCGATCCGGAAATCACAAGTGATTCGGGCGTTCAGTACCCAACAAACCGGGTTATAAATGTTGGTGTTACCTTAACTTTTTAATGAAGATGATAAATAAGAAAGTTGTTTTATTGGGTGTATGTTTGGTATGTACATTTTCAAGCTGCAATAAATTTTTGGAACGGGAATCACAGGCTATTTTTACGGACGATCAGATCTTTTCCGATCAGAATATGATAAAATCTGTGCTAGCGAATTATTATGGACGGATTAGCTGGGGACAGCAATTTGGCGACAATGGATCTTTTGCGATGTTAGACGAGGCCGGATTTTCAAGTGGTGGCCCCAATACAATGCAGGAATTTCCGAATGACTTTTGGCGTATGTATGACTATGAACTGATTCGCAATCTGAATCAATTTATCGTAGGTGTTCGTCAATCATCATTGGACGAAAATAATAAAAAGAGTATCGAAGGCGAGGCGAGATTTATTCGTGCTTGGACCTACTTCAATATGATTAAGCGTTTGGGAGGTGTGCCTTTGGTGGGGGATAAGATCTATGACTATACGGGTGGTATGGATCCGGCAGAGTTGCAGACACCTCGATCAACAGAAGCTGAGAGTTATAATTATGTGATTAGCGAATGTACCGAGGCGGCTAAAATGCTCGGTATAGAGAAAACCATAAATTCAGCTAGAGCGAATAAATGGACAGCTTTGGCACTCAAGGCGCGAGCAAGTCTGTACGCTGCTTCTATAGCGAAGTATAACTATAAAACACCGGATGTCAAAACAGCAGGGAATGAGGTGGGGATTCCGGCAGCCGAAGCCAATAAATATTACCAGATAGCTTATGAATCCGCATTGGATATTATCAGCAATAGCCCTTATGCGCTCTATAATGGAAATGCCGACAAAGGAAAGAACTTCTATCTTGCCGTAAGTTCAAAATCAAGTAGTAATGAAGTTATTTGGGCGAAGGATTATGCGTATCCGGGTGAAACACATTTTTTCACAAACAATAACATTGCCTCGTCCGTCCGTGGAGATATTGATGCCAATTTTGTTACGCCTGTTTTAAATTTGGTGGAAGCATTTGAATATACAAATGATCGGAATGGTACGTTGAAAACGAAGACTGCTACGGGAGATTACATTTATTACAATAACCCAGAAGAGTTATTCGCCAATAAAGACGCACGCCTATATGGTACTGTAATTTATTCTGGTGCTGATTTTGCTGGTACCAAAATCACTTACCAAGCGGGTGTTAGATACAAAGAGGGCGGAGTATGGAAGACGATGACCGCAATACCCGGTGCTTCTGATTCCAAATTTGGAGGAATTATTACCAGCAAAGATGGCCCTACGACTTCCAACGATATGTATGTCAATAAAACTGGATTTAATATCCGGAAGTTTATTGACGAAAATAAAGATGCCTCTACACGCGGGCGCGGTTCGGATATTTGGTTTGTCCGTTTTCGTTATGCTGAATTTCTGTTGATCGCTGCAGAGTCGGGGCTTGAACTTGGTAAACCGCAAGCTGAGTTGACTGGATATATCAATAAGATCAGGGAGCGCGCGGGAATACAAGCATTGACGACTATTTCTTTAAATGATATCATTCAGGAACGTCGCGTTGAATTTGCTTTCGAAGATCATCGTTATTGGGATTTGAAACGTTTGCGCATCGCCCATGAAATCTGGAACGGAAGTGCTGATAATTACAATGCGGTGCACTATGCCCTATTTCCGTATAAAATATATGCTCCTGGGGATCCTAACAATGGCAAGTGGGTTTTCGAGAAACAGAAATCTAGCCATACGCTCTATCCGCGAAATTTTAAATATCAGAACTATTATAATTTCATTGACCAAAATTGGATTAACAACAATCCGAAGCTAGTCCGAAATCCTTATCAATAGCATTATTCTTATGAAAACTTTTTTTTGTAAATTAATAGTCGGTTTGTGTTTACTCTTGGGTGTTTTTGCTTGTGGCAAAGATAATTATGATGCACCACAAAGCACATTAAGCGGACATGTAACCTATAATTCCAAACCTTTGGGGCTGAGAGGATCCAATCAATCGGTCTATCTTCAACTCTGGCAGGATGGTTATCAATTTCGGTCTCCTATTAATGTTTATTTAACTCAAGATGGTTCGTTTTCTACGAAACTTTTCGATGGAAAGTACAAATTGGTGACAACCAGTGGAAATGGACCATGGGTGAGCAGCGCCGATACGTTGCTGGTTGATGTGAAGAGCAATACCACAGTGGATTATCAGGTGAAACCCTACTACATGATGAGTAATATAACCTATAACACACAAGGAAATATCCTTAAAGCATCTTTTGATATCGAAACGATAGATGCTTCAAGAACGATTGATTTAGTCACCTTATTGGTCAATGATACAAAATTTGTGGATTTGGGCCAATATACATATAAGATGGAAAAAACTGGATTAAATGCCGGCCATGTCGAATTGGAACTGGATATCAAAGATATTTTGACCAAGAGTGCAGCGGTGTATGCGCGCGTAGGGTTACGGGTAAATGGGATTACCGAGGCGCTGTACGATAGTGAACCAAAGAAACTAAAATAAAAATGATTAAAAGAATTGGCTTTTTAAGCTTATTGTTGGGGTTTGGCTTAGCTACGTCGGCTCAATCAAGAATAGCAACTTCCGTAAACCAATTGCCGTTGACAGGTAAGAATACACAATACGTGAACAATAGGGCTCCACTGAGACAAAATGCCTTGCTGAAATTGCCGGTAGGCAGTATAGTGCCTGAAGGCTGGTTAGGGAAGTACCTAGCGTTGCAAAAAGATGGTCTCACAGGTCATTTGGGCGAAATTAGCGCTTGGCTATCCAAAAAAAATAATGCTTGGTTAAGTACGGATGGGAAAGGAGATTATGGCTGGGAAGAAGTTCCTTATTGGCTAAAAGGTTATGCTAATCTGGGCTACATCTTAAAAGATCCTACAATCCTAGCGGAGTCAAAGATATGGTTGGAAGCCGCACTAAAAAGCCAGCGTCCTGATGGATACTTTGGGCCATTGATGCTGCGTAACAACAAACCAGATCTTTGGGGGAATATGTTGATGTTGTGGTGCCTGCAATCTTATTATGAATATAGCGGTGACCAACGTGTCTTAACCTTGATGACCAATTATTTTAAATGGCAGGCCAATTTGCCGGATAGTTTTTTTCTTAAAGACTATTGGGAAAATAGTCGGGGTGGTGACAATCTGCTCTCGGTTTATTGGCTCTATAATAGAACACAGGGGAATGAATGGCTGATGGATTTAGCGGATAAAATCCATCGGAATACCGCCAATTGGCGCCAGAAAGATGATTTGCCGAATTGGCATAATGTTAATGTAGCGCAGTGTTTCAGAGAGCCGGCAACCTATTATCTGAAAAGCCAATCGAGTGAAGACCTGAATGCGACCTACGCTAATTTTCATTTTGTCAGGCAGGTATTTGGTCAGGTTCCAGGCGGTATGTTCGGTGCCGATGAAAATGCACGTCCAGGATATACCGATCCCCGTCAAGGGGTGGAAACCTGTGGTATGGTCGAACAGATGGCGTCCAATGAAATCCTTCTTGGGATAACAGGCGACCCATTTTGGGCAGATCATGCGGAGGAAGTCGCTTTCAATACCTATCCAGCAGCCGTAACAGCAGATTTCAAGGCCTTAAGGTATATTACAAGTCCAAATATGACCATCAGCGACAGCCATAATCATGCTCCTGGAATTGATAATAACGGGCCATTTTTAATGATGAATCCCTTCAGTTCACGCTGTTGTCAGCATAATCACAGTCAGGGCTGGCCATATTATGCTGAGCATTTGTATATGGCAACGAATGATAATGGTGTTGCGGCAGTACTATATGCCGCATCAAAGGCTGAAATCAACGTCGGAAACAAGCAGGCTATTCAGATCCGGCAAGAGTCCAATTATCCTTTTGAAGAATCGCTACGATTTGAAATAGGAACACAGGGTAAAACGGTTGATTTTCCCTTCTATCTCCGTATTCCAGCCTGGGCGAAACAAGCGAAAGTAACGGTTAATGGTAAAAGCCAAGCTGTGGAAGCTGGTGCAAAATATATTCGGATTCAACGGCAGTGGAAAGACGGCGACAAGGTCGAACTTTCCTTACCAATGACCATAGATCTGAAAACATGGACAGCCAATAAAAATTCAGTGAGTATCCAGCGTGGACCATTGACCTATGCCCTTAAAATCAAAGAGAATTATGTGAAAAAAGATAGTAAGGCTTCGGCAATAGGAGATTCCAAATGGCAGGAGACTGCAGATCCATCCAAGTGGCCATCCTATGAAATCCTTCCTGCAAGTGATTGGAATTACGGACTTGTACAAAATCAATTGCAAGCTGTTAACCAACTAAAAGTAGTCAAGAGGCCATGGCCTAAAGATGCATTTCCTTTCGACGCAGAAGCAGTACCTATTTCGATTCTTGTGAAAGCGAAACGTATTGATGGATGGAAAATTGATGAAAATGGACTAACGGGCGTATTGCCCCTGAGTCCTGTGGAAACAAAGGGTGAGGTGCAGGAAGTTGAACTGATCCCCATGGGGGCAGCACGTTTGCGCATTGCTGCTTTTCCAACTTTGAAATAATGTAAATACGATATATAAATAAATGACTTAACGATTTTTTATGATGAAGAAAACCCTATTTTTTGCCAGTTTGATGATGGCAGCACAATTGAACTTTGCTCAGGATTGGAAACCCGCAGGGTCACATATATTAACCCCTTGGGGCGAGAAAGTAACGGCACAAAAGCCACATCCTGAATATCCTAGACCACAATTAACCAGAACCAATAACTGGCAGAATTTAAATGGACTATGGAAATATGCTGTCACTCCAGTAGGTACTAAAGAGATTCCTCGTCAATGGGACGGCAACATCCTTGTTCCTTTTGCTATTGAATCGGCATTGTCCGGTGTTGGTAAAGAGGTTGGAAAAGATAAAGCCTTATGGTATAACAATACCATAACATTGGACAAGTCTGTCCATAAAAATAAGGTCCTGTTGCATTTCGGTGCCGTAGATTGGCAGTGTGACGTGTATGTAAATAATCAATTGGTCGGAAGACATGAAGGTGGTTTTGATCCATTTTCGATGGATGTGACAAGCTTCCTAAAGAAAGGAGCGAAACAGGAAATAGCCATTCGGGTATGGGATCCGACTGATGATGGACCTCAACCACGCGGTAAACAGGTAAATAAGCCGAATGGTATATGGTACACACCAGTTACGGGAATTTGGCAGACCGTTTGGTTAGAAAGTGTTCCACAAACTTATATAGTGAGCACCAAACAGACTCCGCGATTGGATGATGCTGTCTTGGCCTTTCAAGCTTCCGTAGAAGGAAGTCAAGCCGGTGACGAGATAAAGGTGCGTGCATTGGATGGCGGAAAGCTTATTAAAGAACAAATAGGACAACCCAATACATCTTTTGATCTTTCGGTACCCAATTTGGAGCCCTGGTCGCCGAGTAACCCTAAGCTCTATGATTTGGAAATTCAGCTAATTCGAAAAGGAAAAATCGTAGACCAGGCGAAAAGCTATTTTGCCATGCGGAAAATAGCCATGCAGAAAGACGAAAATGGTGTTCAACGTTTAATGTTAAACAATAAGTTTACCTTCCAATACGGTCCCTTGGATCAAGGCTGGTGGCCAGATGGTCTACATACAGCACCCACGGATGAAGCGCTGAAGTTTGATGTTGTTAAAACAAAGGAAATGGGATTCAATATGATCCGTAAACATATCAAAGTAGAACCGGCGCGTTGGTATCGATACTGTGATAGTATAGGTATGCTTGTCTGGCAAGACATGCCTAGCGGCGATCTTGGCGGAAACCATTGGGATATGCAACCAGGAAAGATTTCAGGAGGAAATAGGGATAAAGTACGTTCGCAGGAATCTGAGGGTTACTACAGAAAAGAGTGGAAAACCATTATGGAGGTATTGCACAACTACCCAAGTATTGTCATCTGGGTACCTTTTAATGAGGCTTGGGGGCAATTCAAAACAAAAGAAATAACGGAATGGACAATGGCTAATGATCCTTCTAGACTCGTAAATAGTGCCAGTGGTGGTAACTTTATGGAAACTGGACATATCTTGGATATCCATAATTATCCGGATGCAGCCATGCCTGATCCAAATTTATTTGGCGCTAAGCAAGTGCTAGCATTGGGTGAATTTGGTGGTCTGGGATTACCAATAGACGGACATTCCTGGCAACAGAAAGACAACTGGGGATACCAAAGTTTTAAAAATAAAACGGAATTATTGGAGCGCTATAAACGCCTGATCCATGATTTAACACGTTTAATTCCTATGGGATTGTCTGCCGCTGTTTATACACAGACAACAGATGTGGAAGTAGAAACAAATGGTTTGATGACCTATGATCGTAAAGTTGTCAAAATGCCTGAAGCGGAATTGAAAGCTGCACATCAGGCGCTTTATAATGCACCTACCAAATAATTGATAGCGATATGGCCGCAACCCGAGTTGCGGCCTAAATTTATCGCTGAAAGTATACCTGTCAACCTAAACCTATTTTATACGAAATCAATGAAATTAAAATTACTAATTGCAACGGCTATTGTATGTCAATCGGTATCGTCGTTTGCACAAAAACAAGTCCTTAAGAATGAGCTTCGCGCGCCTGCCTATCCTTTAGTAACAATTGACCCCAATACAAGTGCCTGGTCCTATAGCAACGAATTAAATGCGGATGTTGTACGACATTGGACCGGAAAATCCTTCCCCTTATTGGGTGTCCTTAAAGTGGATGGGAAATCCTATCGCTTCTTAGGTAAAGAAGAAGCGGAACTCTTGCCTTTGGCACGGATGGGCGAACATGCGGCATGGACGGGAAGTTACGTTGTCAGCGAACCCGCTTCTGACTGGATGAAACCTTCTTTTGATGTGCGGCAATGGAAGACTGGGGCAGCACCATTCGGTACCAAGGACAAAGAACCCAATGTGGAGACTGATTGGCAGGAACCTAAAATTTGGATTAGAAGGGAAGTTGAACTGACTGAGGATCTGACAGGAAAATCTGTATATATAGAATTTACACATGACGATGACGCTATTTTGTACGTCAACGGTATTGAAGTTGTTAATACAGGTAATTCGACAGGTAAAAATAGTCGGGTCAAACTGCCCGAACATGTCGTAAAAACATTGAAGAAAGGGAAAAATATACTGGCGGGTTATTGCTATAATAGGGTAGCCAACGGATATTTTGATTTTGGACTCTTTACAGAAAAAGAAGGTAGCATTCAATTTGACAATGAGGCGAAGCAGATCGCTTCCGATGTGCAGGCAACACAGACACATTACACGTTTAATTGCGGGCCCGTCGATTTAAATATTACATTTACTGCGCCGATGTTTCTGGATAAATTGGACTTAGTGGCTAGACCCGTAAATTATCTTTCCTATATGGTCCATGCGAAGGATGGCAAGAAACACCAAGTACAACTTTATTTGGAGGCAGCACCAAATTGGGCACTGAATTCTCCACTTCAAGATGCAGCAAGCAGCTCCTTTGTCTCAGGAAATCTCGAGTTTGTAAAGACAGGAAGCAAAAGCCAGCAGGTTCTAGGAAGGAAAGGTGACGACCTACGGATAGATTGGGGGTATTTTTATATGGCTGGTGCAAAATCAAAGACAAAGTCCGCGGTCGGAAATAGTCATCAATTACGGTCTAATTTTCTGAAGAGTGAAAATAGCTCTTCAGAAAATGGAGGTCAACAATTGGCACTGATGCAAACTTTTGATGTTTCATCGAGCTATCAGGATAAGATCTTGTTGGGGTATGATGATCTGTACTCCATCCAATATTTTGGACAAAATTTACGGCCTTATTGGAATACTAGTGGAAATAGTTCCATTGAGAAACAATTTGAACTGGCTGACAAGGAGTATACAGCTCTCAAAAAGGCTGCTGATAAATTTGATGCCGAATTATGGGGTACAGCTTTGCGCAACGGAGGTGAGGACTATGCCGCATTATGTGCCTTGGCCTATAGACAGGCAATCGCCGCCCATAAACTTGTCAAGGCACCCAATGGCGATCTGCTTTTACTGTCCAAAGAAAATGACAGCAATGGGTCAATAGGAACGGTTGATGTAACCTATCCTTCAGCACCGATTTTCTTATACTATAATCCGGAACTGGCAAAAGCACTAATGAACGCCATTTTTTATTATAGTGAAAGCAATAAGTGGACAAAGCCTTTTGCGGCGCATGATGTTGGAACCTATCCTTTGGCGAATGGTCAAACCTACGGTGGGGATATGCCCGTGGAAGAATCAGGCAATATGCTGATATTAACTTATGCTTTAGCCAAGGTCGAAGGCAATGCAGCTTATGCCAAAAAACATTGGAAAGTGCTATCTACCTGGGTAGATTACCTAGTAGATAAAGGTCTTGACCCCGAAAATCAGTTGTGTACAGATGATTTTGCAGGCCATTTTGCGCATAATGCCAACTTATCAATTAAAGCTATTTTAGGTATCGCATCTTACGGTTATCTGGCCCAAATGCTTGGTGAAGAGACTACGGCGAAAAAGTATCTGACCGAAGCAAAAGCAATGGCGATGAAATGGAAAGAGATGGCCGAAGATGGGGATCACTATAAGTTAACTTTTGATAAAAGTGGAACCTGGAGCCAAAAGTATAATATGGTCTGGGATAAATTGCTTAAGATGGATATTTTTGACCCCTCTATCCGTGAAACTGAAATTAAATACTATCTCGGCAAACAAAATAAATACGGACTTCCCCTGGACAATCGTCAGCCTTATACCAAAACCGATTGGATTATTTGGACGGCGACCATGGCAGATGATAAGCCTACTTTTGAGGCATTTTTGAAGCCAGTCTACCGTTTTATGAACGAAACAACAGACCGTGTTCCCATGTCGGATTGGACGTATACAGACCGTCCTAAAAGAGCTGGATTTAAAGCAAGATCCGTTGTTGGTGGCTATTTTATCAAAATGTTGGAAGAGAAATTGGGAAAAGCAAAATAGCTTTTCCTATGATATAGAAAATAATATAAATAGAATAATAAGATGTTGAATGCAATGTTGTTAAGATATTGGATTGGGGGAGTTGCCGTACTGAACCTGTTGAGCTCCTGTGGAAGCGCTACAGGTTCAGTGAAGCAGTCGGGTCAAATAACAAATGCTAGGGCTCAGCATAAGACCTACAGCAATCCGGTTTTTGAGCCTATACTTGCTGATCCTACAGTCGTTAGAGATCCTCAGAGCAAAATGTTCTATGCGTACGGGACAGCCGACAATTGGGGCGACGGAAAGGGGCAACGTTTGGTGTCTATTCTACAATCGGCTGATCTTGCTCATTGGACTTGGATTGGCACGGCCTTCAGCTCAAAACCGAGCTGGAAAGCCGAGGGAGGAATCTGGGCACCAGATGTGGTGAGGTTAAATGGTAAGTATATCTTATATTATGCCTATTCAACATGGGGGGACCCCAACCCCGGTATCGGTGTAGCCCTAGCAGATAGACCGGAAGGCCCCTTTATCGATCAAGGTAAACTTTTTGATAGCAAGGAGATCGATGTGCCGAATTCAATAGACCCTTATTTTTTTACAGAAAATGGGCAGAATTATCTGTTCTGGGGTAGTTTTAGTGATGCGAATACGCAGGGAACATATGGTGTTGAACTCGATGAAAATGGGACCGCGGTACCTGATTTAAATAAAAAATTTAAAGTTGCTGCAGGAGATTTTGAAGCTGTGGTGATCTATAAACGAAAAGGATATTATTACTTTATCGGATCCAAAGGCTCCTGTTGTGAAGGAGAAAAAAGCAGTTACCATATTCTTGTGGGCCGCTCTCGCAATCTGAAAGGACCCTATGTGGATCAGGAAGGTCGCAATCTTACACAGCGGGGGAGTGGAACACTGTTGTTAAAAGGAAATGATAAATTTGTGGGGACGGGCCATACTTCGCGCATTATTACAGATGACAAGGGAAAAGATTGGATACTCTATCATGGTATAGATCCAAAACAGCCTCGTGTGGCTACGGGGGGAAATCGCCGGATGCTATTTTTGGATCAGATTGTCTGGGATAAGGACTGGCCCAAAATTGAAGGGGCAACCAGCAGTGTTGAGGGGCAACCAGCACCAACGTTTAATATTAAATAGAATTTTCAATAGTTAGCAGTGGATCGCCGATTTTTGTTGGTCTTGATTTTCGCTGTCGATAAAAAATATGATACATCAAACGAAGAAACATTTTGAACTTCTTGACGCCATGCGTGGGGTGGCCGCAATCGCAGTCGTACTGTTTCACTTTATGGAAATCGCACAACCAGATTACCGCAATAGTTTTATTCCACATAGCTATTTAGCCGTTGATTTCTTCTTTTGTTTTATCGGGGTTTGTAATTGCCTATGCCTACGATCAGAAGCTGGTTAAAATTGGTCTAAAACGATTCTTTCTCTTGCGTTTGCTAAGATTGCACCCACTGGTTATAATCGGTACATTAATTGGTTTACTGGCATTTATTTACGACCCATTCAGTAATTTGGCTGGCTCATTTTCCGTCTTGCAGAAGATAGGGATGTTCATCAGTGGGATAACGTTGATACCATATCCGGCTGTACCAGAACGATATTTTAATCTTTTTCATTTAAACCCACCTACATGGTCACTATTTTGGGAGTATATCGCCAATATAGCCTATGCTTTGGTCCTGGTACGGATTCCAAAAAAGTTTCTTTGGGGAATAGTGCTCCTCGGTGCAGCAGCGCTATGTGCCGAATCATTTCGTTCCGGCTATTTAGCTGTCGGTTTTGGGGCAGATAATTTTTGGGCTGGGGGAATCCGTTTATGGTTTTCATTTTCAATGGGACTACTTATTTTTAGGTCCAACTGGACTATTTCGAACAAGCTTCCTTTTTTCAGTATTCTAGGTCTACTTGCCGCCGTATTTTTTATTCCATTTTCTGAAGCTTATGGTAAATATATTGATCCTATTGTCGTTATCTTATATTTTCCTTTATTACTCATGCTGGGGATAGGAGGGCAGCCTGTTTTTGGAGGTGTTAAGAAGTTATGCAAGTTCTTGGGTGATATTTCCTATCCGCTCTATATCATTCATTATCCATTTATCTGGATTTTTATGAGCTATGTGGAACTCCATCACCCATCGAATAAGCAGATGGCTGTGATTATTATAATTGGAATGCTGTCGTTGATTTTTTTAGCTTTATTGGTCTTTAAATATTTAGATGAGCCTATTCGGAAATATTACAGCCGGAAACTAAACTAAATAGCGATGAAGCCAGTTACTGATGAACTGGAATACCTCCATTTTACAGTCTTCATTAAGAATTTCATGCCGCATGCCTGCATATAATTTAATGGTTATATCGGTTTGCCCCTGTGCACTTAACTGTGCAGCACTTTTTTCAACGCCTATTCCAAAATCTCCAATTGGATCATCCTGTCCGCTGATAAATACAATTGGTAGATTTTTTGGGATATTCTTGGTAGCCTCGATATCTGTCGCTTGCAAGGAAAGGTCTAAAACGGTATGAAACCCATTGTTGGTAAACAATCCCCCACAAAGTAGGTCTTCCAAAAATGAAATACGGTTTGCCTGATTTATGCTTAACCAATTGCTGTTATTTTGGTTGGGCTCGTTCTTAAATCGAGCATTATTGCGTTTGTCAAAAATACGATTGATCAATTTACTTCTTCTTTTGGGGGCAATATTATTGAGAAGAGTAAGTAAAAGGCGAAAGGCCGTGGATCCTTTTTGACGTTGGCCTGTCCCTACGATAATGGCCCCCTTAAATTGCCTGCCAATTTTTTGTAAAACACAACGCGTAACAAAGGATCCCATGGAGTGCCCTAAAATAAATTGAGGCAGTTGCGGATAGGTTTCACGTAAGAAGTTACTCATTGTAATGGCGTCATCAATGAGTTGTTCTTTAGCCCCATGCTGTTTAAAATACCCCAATTGACCGGCATCTAGAGCTGTCTTTCCATGACCCAATTGATCGTAGGTTAAAACCGCAAAATTCTGTGTCGTTAGATAATTGGCTAATTCCTGATACCGACCACTATGCTCCTGCATGCCATGTACCAGAAGTATTGTTGCCACTATCTGATTGTCGTCGGGTACATACAAACGATAGAAAATTTTATGTTCATTTTCAGTCGTCGCGCTGATTGTATAAAAATTGGATGCTACCTTGCTCATTATACCGCTTTATTTTAAGTAAACTAAGATAATTTTAGTGCATTTGCAAGTTTAACAATCTTCTTTCCGATTTTGTTCGGATGAGACCGAAAGGCTTTAAGGGCAGTTGATCAATGAAAATTAGCACGATTAATTTTTGTGGTTTGGGAATATTTTTTAGATTTGCATTAATTTAGAATTAATTTAAATAAAGTAGTTATTCTATTTTAAAAATGGGCTTGTCTGTATGCAGAAATTGTTGTAAAAAATCGAATTCGGAAAGCTTCCATGTTCTTAAAATATACGCATTTACACTTATATTCTGATGAAACCTGCACGATGTATTTCGACCCAAGTTATCGTATGACTGAAGCTCAATTTGCTGAATAATTGAGTAGGGAATGAATAGGCCATGTTACTTCATCAACTTCAAAAGACAAATAAAAGGATGAAAAAGACACTTTTAGCAGCTTTATTATTCGCTGCAACTTATGCACAAGCGCAAACAAATTCGTTAATGAACGGCGAGTTTTGGAAAGGTAAACCTACATTGACAATTGTTAAAGAAGAAATCAGCAAAGGAAATAGCCCTTCTCAGCCTAATGCAGCATCCTTTGATCCAGTCACAATGGCGATATTAAATGGCGCTCCGACGGATGTTGTCAAATTTATGATCGAACAAGAAGGGAATAGTGTAACGAAGAAGACGCATCACAGCCGTAGTTATTTACACTGGGCAGCGTCAAGTGGAAATGCGGAGCTTGTCGAGTTTTTAATTGCAAAAGGATCGGATGTCAATTACCAAGATAGCCATGGTTACCCAATTATTGCTTATGCAGCTTCGACAGGAAATACAAATACTGCCGTCTATGATGCTTTGTTTAAAGCGGGTGTGAATCCCAAACAAAAATATGAAGGTGGTGCTACATTAATGATGCTTGCAGCGTCTGCAGACAAGGACCTTGCATTGACGGATTATTTCATAAAAAAAGGATTATCTATTCAAGATAAAGACGAGTCGGGCCGTACAGTGACGGATTATGCGGCTAAACTTGGAAATACCGAGCTAATGGAGAAATTCATCGCCCGTGGCGTAAAACCAACCAATAATGCGTTATTTTTTGCGACTCAGGGTTCCAGACAAGCATCGAATGGTTTGTCGGTTTATACCTATTTGGTTGAAAAGTTCAAATTGGATCCCAAGGCTGTAAATAAAGAAGGAGCGACAGTGCTGCATGCTTTAGTTCGCAGACCAGATATGGCCGTGATCAATTATTTTTTGGATAAAGGTGTAGACGTCGCAAAAGCGGACAACGAAGGAAATACAGCGCTTATGGTGGCTGCTAGTGGTAAGGATGCTAAATTGGTCGAGCTGCTGCTTACTAAAGCGAAGAACGTAAATGCAGTAAATGAAAAAGGCGAATCTGCATTGACTAAAGCAATAGCGAATGGAACTCCGGAAGTAGCTGCAGCATTGATTAAAAATGGAGCCGATACCAAGGTATTGGATAAGGAGGGTAATAACTTAGCTTTCTATTGGTTTAATTCTTACAAAGAATTGCCACAGGGGGGCAGACCAGGTGGCCAGGGAAATGTGTCACAAGGAGATGAGTTTAAAGAAAAATTAACTATACTTAAGACGAACGGATTGGATGTTGTTGCTCCACAAAAAAATGGTAGTACATTGTATCATCTGGCGGTAGCCAAAGAGAATGTGAAGCTTATCCAGAAAGCCAGCGAACTTGGCGTAGATATTAATGCACAGGATAAAGAGGGGACGACTGCACTACATAAGGCAGCTCTCCTAGCGAAAGACGATTCCCTACTAAAAACATTGGTTTCGCTTGGTGCAAAAAAGGAATTGAAAACAGAATTCGATGAAACAGCTTATGATTTGGCGAAAGAGAACGATTTCTTGTCTAAATCCAATGTGCAGCTTGACTTTTTGAAATAAAATTAGATACAATTGAAGATGAATAACATAGTTAAAACAACGATAGCCACTCTTTTATTTTCGATGGCGGCCTTAAGCTCTTTCGCACAGGCAGCTAAATATAAGTGTATGATCCAAATGAATGCCTATGAAGGTGAGAAAGCCTACGTGGTGATTTCACTGATTAATCCTAGTGGAGCTTACGAAAAAACACTCGCCGTATTGGGATCTGATAAACAATGGTATAATACAATCAAGGAATGGTACAAGTTCCAAAATAAAACCAAAGAAAAGCTAAATGCGGTGACGGGTGCGTCAGTTGGTGGCGGTGACCGTGCCATGCGGACATTGGATATTGATGAAACGAAGTTTAACAAAGGGTATAAACTCCGTTTTGAATCTGCTGTAGAGGAACAAAAATACCATACTGCTGATGTTGAAATTGCTTTGACAAAGGAAGCTATCACTGAAAAAGCTAATGGCAAGGGATATATCAAACTTGTTAAGTTAAATAAAGTACAATAAGAAAAGGGGTAAAAATGCTGGTATCTATTTGGAGGTATGCACATTTAGCCTTAGCTATTGTTTCTTCTATCTTTTTACTTTTATTATCGATAACTGGCGTAATATTGGCCATTGACGCCGTCAACGAAAAAATTCCGCCTTATCGGGTTGAACATATTGAAACATTAAACCTTGCGCAGTCAGTAACAACTTTGCGCAAGGTTTATCCTGAAATCATAGCGATCTCGGTAGATCACAATCAATTTGTGAGTATTGACGCCATAGACGCAGATGGCAACACCGTGAAAGGTTATATCGATCCGAATACAGGGCGTCTGCTTGGCCCTCAATTGAATAAGTCCCAATTTGTTCAATGGGTTACAGCGTTACACCGTTCACTCTTTCTTAAAGTGACGGGCCGGGTGATTATTGGTGTGGTTTCATTTCTGTTGTTTCTTATTACCATTTCTGGAATTGTTCTGATTGTCAAGCGTCAACAGGGCGTTCGACATTTCTTTGCCAAAATCAACCGGGACTTTTTCGCACAGTATTTTCATGTTGTTTCAGGACGTTTATTTTTGATACCAATTTTGATATTGGCCCTAACAGGTACCTATTTATTCCTGGTGCGTATTGAAATCTTAAAAAAGCCGAACCAAACAATTGAATATCCCAATAAGATGAAGGAAGATGTCCAATTGGAGGTAGCGAAATTTTCGATATTCCAAAATACAAAACTTGTCGATTTGAAGACGTTGGAGTTTCCGTTTATGGAAGACGATCCTGATGAGTTTTTTGTACTGAAGCTTCGCGATCGGGAATTGACCATAAATCAGTTGAATGGAAGCTTGCATAAAGAAGTAAAGTATCCCTTTACAGCATTGGCCGAACAGTTTTCTTTGGACCTCCATACGGGCAAGACCAATATCATATGGGCCATTATATTGGGACTCGCATCTTTGAATATTGTGTTCTTTATTTACACGGGCTTTGCAATCACATTCAAGCGCACGCGTACTAAAATCAAGAATAAATATAAACCTGAAGAAGCGGAGATTGTTATTCTTTTTGGAACGGAAAATGGAAGCACGCTGTTTTTCGCCAATCAGATCCATAAACAGCTCTTAGCGGATGGGCAAAAATCGTTGTTGCTCGGAATGAATCAATATCAATGCTTTCCAACGGCAAAACACTTGCTTGTGTTTACCTCAACATACGGGCTAGGAACAGCACCCTCCAATGCACTTCAATTTGAACAAAAGCTCAACAGCCATCCACAAAAGCAAGATGTACAATTTTCGGTTCTCGGCTTTGGTTCGAAAGCCTATCCCGACTTTTGTGCCTATGCGCGCGAAATTGATCATTTATTAGAAAAACAAGTCTGGGCTTCTCGTCTAACCGAGTTACATACCGTTAATGATAAGCATGTTGATGAACTTATTTCATGGATACATCACTGGTCAGAAAAGACTGATATCGCGTTAGCTTCTGCTCCTGCTATTTATAGTGCTAAAGTCGTCGGATTGACAAAATTCAAAGTGATAGCGAAGTCTACTGTTTCATCAACCAATACAACTTTTACGTTATTATTGAAACCTTTGAGTAAGGTTAAAATGCAATCCGGAGATTTGTTGGCAATCTATCCCGCCCAAGATCAACGTGAACGTTTTTATTCGATCGGCTACAAAGATGGGATGGTTCAGCTTGTGGTGAAATTGTTTCCTGATGGATTTGGTTCTAGCTTCCTTTATCGATTGGAACCGAATCAAACCCTGCAAGCACGAGTCATGGTTAATCCAAGTTTTCATTTTCCGAAAGCCGCTAATGCAGTCGCTTTGATTGCGAATGGTACTGGGATAGCACCTTTTATAGGCATGATTTCAGAAAATGAAAGTATGACTCCTTTACGTTTATATGCTGGTTTTCGCCATCGAAATGAAATGACTGCGCACTATGTGGATTTTGCTGAAGAACAGCTGAAATTAGGGCATCTGCAGCAGCTTGAACTGGCTTTCTCGCGTGAGGAAAATCCACAATATGTCATGGATTTGATTCGTCGGGATGCGCCGTATTTTGTCGAATTGCTTGATAAAGGAGGTTATATATTGCTTTGTGGAGCATTGCGGATGCAGCATGACGTTGAACATACTTTAAATGAACTTCTCCTAGCACATATCGGCAAAACTATTGCGGTCTACAAAGAAAATGGACAGATCTTAACAGATTGTTATTAGTAAATTGGTGGTACTATAGCAAATCCCATCACTAGCACTACTTTTGGTATAGATCGACTTTATAATTCCTTTTTAGATCAATCGCATGAAGAACAATAAACAATGTGGCCTATTTTTAATGTTTTGCTTTCTATCCATTACTTCGGGTTTTTCGCAGGTATTGGTTAAACGGCAAGTCACCCTTATGGGCTCTGTTTTCGAAATTAGCTTGGTAGATCGGGATAGCTCGATTACAAATCAGCATATCGATGAAGTCATCTCCGAAATAGATCGAATAGAAAATCTGATTTCAGAATGGCGTCCGCAAACCCAAATAGCAGCGGTGAACCGCAATGCAGGGATTAAGCCAGTTAAGGTGGATAGAGAAGTGTTTGATCTAACACAACGTGCAATCCAATATGCTCAAAATTCAGGTGGTGCTTTTGATATCAGTATTGTTGCCTTAGATAAAGTTTGGCTATTTGATGGCAGCATGACCTCGATGCCCGCAGAAGAAGTGATTAAGAGTTCTGTCGAGAAAGTTGGCTATCAACACATTCGCCTCGATAGTGCGGCTTCGACAATTTTTCTGGAGTTACCGGGTATGAAGATCGGTTTCGGCTCTATTGGGAAAGGCTATGCGGCAGATAGGGGCAGGGAAATAATGAAAGCAAAAGGGATTGAAGCAGGTATAGTTAATGCTTCTGGTGATCTGTCGGCTTGGGGAAGCCCACCCAATAGCGATGCCTGGAAAGTGGGCGTAAACAATCCGTTCAAACCCCATCGAATGGTCAAAGTTCTTCGTTTGAATGAAATGGCCGTAGCAACTTCGGGCAGCTATGAGAAATATGCGGAGATTAATGGAAAACGTTATTCACATATTATAAATCCGGTGACAGGTTATCCAGCTACGGGATTAACTTCAGTGACGATTTATGGACCCTCAGCGGAAATCGCAAATGCACTCAGTACCTCAATCATGGTACTGGGCGAGAAAGAAGGGAAAAAATTGATTCAGCGTTTCCCCGCATATCATTATATTTTTATTACCGATACAGGTAAGGTTATTCAGCAGCGCCGAAAGTCTTAAACCATAGTACTACTTTTTTATATTGCATAAAGTGTATAGAAAGCATAGCCTATTAGCTGATTATCTAGTATATTTATGCGAATAAAGCGTATACGAAAGACGACGAAAAAGGAATGTGTCATGTTGTTCATGCGGTGGAAGTCAGCAAGAAAGTAGATCCATGAAAATAATTTAAAGTAAAAGTTCGACTAGTTCGTCTATGCTGCTATGGACATTGCATACCAAAATCATATGGCAGAAAAAAATTCCAGATCATTTACGGATATCGTTAAGACTTATGGAAGTCAACTGCTACGTTTTGTTAAGGGAAAAGTAAAGAAAACGGAGGATGCAGAAGATATCTTACAGGAGGTGTGGTATCAATTTAGCCGTTTGACCAATATGGACGAATTGGAGAATGCGGGAGCATGGCTCTATGCTGTCACACGGAATAAGATTACCGATAGTTATCGGAAAAAGAAAAATGAATCACTTGATGATATGATAGCAGGTAATGATGATAGTGAAAGTACTTTTCCTATTCGTCAGTTACTTTTGGCTGATGACTCCAATAATCCGGAGCTAAAATTATTTAAGGATATTTTTTGGGACGAACTGATGAAAGCATTGGACGAATTACCTGAAAAGCAACGTCGGGTTTTTATGCTCAATGAACTGGAAGACAAAACACTTCAAGAAATTGCAGTCATGGAAAATGAGAATTTAAAGACGATCATCAGTCGAAAAGGGTATGCAGTGAAGCATCTGAGAGTACGGTTGCGCAGTTTGTATGAAGAATTAAAATTTTAAAGAATTAAGCTATGAATGGAAGAATAAAAAGGCAGCGGAAGGGTAAATTCGCTTTTATGTTTGTCGCTATTATCGTTGGTGTTTTTTTATTGGTAGCGTTGTTACAATATTTATGGAATACGTTAATGGTTGACATTTTCAATTTGAAAACAATTACCTATTGGCAGGCGCTAGGACTCTTTGTTTTGTCAAGAATCCTGTTTGGCAGGGGATTTGGTAAACCGGGAGGTGGAAGATTTCGAAAGGATTTTCCACGTCAGATGGAAAAAGGAGAGGATCTTTCCGAAGAAGAAAGGGAGCGTTTGCGTGAGGAATGGAAGCGTCGTTTTGGCGGACGATGCGGATTCTAAAAAAAGAATAAAAATTTTAAAGTAAAAACTGTTGTTGGGCGTCTTCTTCTATAAAGGCGCCTTTTTTGTGTCAATATCCCGAAAGAAATAACAGAACGCGATGATCTGTCAGAATGGATGTCGGCTAAAGTAATAGTTAATTAAAAAATATGAAGGTCAATGTTAAGCAGATGAAACTGTGTGCTAACGGAAACCTTAAAAAAGATGTATTCAAATGAAAAATAAACTTCGATTTATATTGCCACGCCTGATAGTGCTTACGGCAATAGCAGGATTAGCAACCTTAATTATTGGGACGATCTTTAAACTCTTATTGTTTGGAACAGTTCTGTTTGGAATAGGAAGCTTTGCCGCAGCAAGAATGCGCAGGAGAGATAGGCATACATTCAAAATGGATAAGGCTCCAGTGTACCCGAATGTTCAGCGTCACTATAACACAGTTGTAGCGATTGTGCCTTTAAAGGGACAACAACGTTCGAAGAGAGCAACAATAGTTCCCGTTTATTAATATTTACAAAATCGCAACTGTGGATGTAATCCGGCGATCATTAATTCACACTTAGTATTCAACATTAAAAATTAAAGACATGTTTAAAAGAGATAATTACAGCAGAGGGTATTCAAATCATAATAAATTTTGCGGACAGCATTTCAAGGACCGCTTTGAAAAATTTCAACAGCATTTTTTTGAAGGTGAACACAGTTCAGAAGGGCAACAGTTTGTCCCTGCCAATATAGCAGAAAACTCGGAATTTTATGAAGTTCAGCTTTTTGCTGCTGGCCGCAAGAAAGAACAATTCCAAGTCAGTATAAATGATGGGATTTTAAAGATTTTTTGTACAGAAAACACACAGGACAATGGCATCGACTACATTTATAAAGAGCATGAAGGACTGCCATTTGAACGTGAATTTCAGTTGAATGAACAAGTACTTACTGACAATGTGCATGCGAGTTTCGAGGATGGTGTATTGACCGTTATTCTTCCGAAGGATCTTGAGAAGGTAAAACGTCCCCAGGAAGTTGTTATTGATTAGTAAAGACCAGTCTATAATCTGGGCGCACATCAAAGTAAAGGTTGCTTATGTGCGCAAACTTAATCAGTGCAAGAGCTAATTTTGAAAAAGGACAGCATCGAATTTTGCTGTCCTTTTTTGTTTTACGTATTATTTATCGCCAATCTCCATGCAGTGCAGTAGATTTTCTTGATCAGGACCTTTTAAGTTTTTTATTCAGTTGTTCTTTGCCAAACCGCCAAAAGAAGTAGAACAAGCCTATAACAACTATAATGGCCATAAAGGGTACAAATATGGCAAGTATGGTCAAAATAGTAGAACCGATGGTTTCCATAGTCGAGATCATAAAATTTCCAAAACCTGCCGTTCCGATAGAAGAGGCCGCTCGGGTGCCTGCCAGGGCCGTGCTGATGGTTGCTGCAGTACCGCCACCGGCTATAATTGCTATGGCCCAACGGACAAACGGTGAAATATCTGTAAACTGTATGGCAAAAAGTAAGGTACCTGCTATGGTTGCTAAGGGGATGGATAGGCTGTCCAATATATTGTCAATAAAAGGAATGTAGTATCCCGCTATTTCTAAAATCATGGCTACGCTTGTTGCTGCTAAAACAAGCGTTGAGCCCGCCCAAGCCAATTCGTTGCCAACTTGGAACAGTTCCAGCCGACAGCCAAGGCTCAATAAAAATAAGGGCATGAAAATCCGGAAGCCGGTGGCTGCCGCCAGACTCACGCCTATAAATGCACTCACCAAAAATGTAGAAAGTTCACTCATGGCCAATATTTTTTGATACAACCTAATTGTAGAATAATAAAAGAATGGCTTTTGTTTTAGCAACACCAAAAATCGTTATTTTCTGGAGTCTCATTAAAAGATGATTTTCAGTATTTTGTATAATTGTCTTTTATGGATATAGATTTTGGTTATAGTGTATCGAATCATTCGATGTAAAAGTGGGATCGCATTTGTGTAATTTTATGAAAGTGGGAGTCAAACAATTTGATCACTTAAGGTATTATATAACTAAACTTTCTTTTCATATGGACAACAACGAAAAAGACATTAGCAAATGCCCATTTCACAATGGTACTATGCGCAACGCCGTTGCGGGAGGGGGAACTCAGAATCAGGATTGGTGGCCAAATAGACTTCGTGTAGATCTGTTGAGACAACATGCGAGCAAGTCAAATCCGATGGACGAAGGCTTTGATTATGCAGAAGCATTTAAGCAGTTGGATTTAGAAGCTGTAAAAAAAGATTTGCATGCATTGATGACCGATTCACAGGATTGGTGGCCGGCAGATTTTGGTCATTATGGACCATTATTCATCCGGATGGCTTGGCATAGTGCCGGTACCTATCGGGTAAGTGATGGTCGAGGCGGAGCTGGGTCTGGGCAACAACGTTTTGCACCCTTGAATAGCTGGCCTGATAATGTGAGTTTAGATAAAGCTCGTCGCCTGTTGTGGCCTATCAAACAAAAATATGGTAAAAATATCTCCTGGGCAGATTTATTGATCTTAACCGGTAATGTCGCTTTGGAGTCTATGGGCTTCAAGACTTTTGGTTATTCCGGTGGTCGGGTGGATGCTTTTGAACCAGAATTGGACGTATATTGGGGCTCTGAAACAACATGGTTAGGCGGTGATATTCGTTATGCACATGGTTCAGAAGGCGTAGTGGAGTCACACGGTGTATTATCTGCCGATGATAATGCAGATGGTAAGCAACACTCCCGTAATCTTGAAAAACCGTTGGCAGCGGTACAGATGGGATTGATTTATGTTAATCCTGAAGGACCAGATGGAAATCCTGATCCTATCGCTGCAGCAAAAGATATACGGGATACTTTTGGTCGGATGGCTATGGATGATGAGGAAACTGTCGCTTTGATTGCAGGTGGGCATACTTTTGGAAAAACTCACGGAGCAGGCCCTGCCGACAATGTCGGAAAAGAACCTGAAGCAGCAGGCATAGAACAACAAGGGCTTGGTTGGAAAAGTACATATGGCAGCGGAGTAGGAGCAGATGCGATCACTAGTGGTTTGGAGGTTATTTGGACACAGAAACCGACAGAATGGACAAATCTCTTTTTTAAAAATCTCTTCGAACATGAATGGGAGTTAACAAAGAGTCCTGCGGGAGCGCATCAATGGGTAGCCAAGGGGGCCGATTCGAATGTTCCAGATCCTTTTGATCCCAATAAAAAGCGCCGACCAACGATGCTGACGACCGATTTATCGTTGCGTTTTGATCCAATCTATGAAAAGATCTCGCGTAAATTTTACGAAGATCAAGATGCCTTTGCTGATGCATTTTCTCGTGCCTGGTTTAAATTAACACACCGTGATTTGGGACCAAGAGAGCGTTATTTGGGGGGCGAGGTTCCTGCCGAAGAATTATTGTGGCAAGATCCTATTCCTGCTGTCGATCATGTTTTGGTCGATGCTGATGACATTATTACATTGAAATCTGCCCTATTGAACGCGGGGCTCAGCACTGCAGAGCTCGTAACGACCGCTTGGGCTTCGGCTTCTACTTTCCGTGGATCAGATATGAGAGGCGGAGCAAATGGCGCCAGGATACGCTTGGCTCCACAACGCTATTGGCAAGTCAATAATCCAACGCAATTGCAGAAAGTGCTTACCGCGTTGGAGCAAATTCAGCAGGATTTTAATGGAAAACAACAGGGCGGAAAGAAGATCTCATTGGCAGACTTAATTGTCTTGGGCGGTGTTGCCGCGATAGAGCAGGCAGCTGGTGCAGCAGGTCATGATATCAAAGTACCGTTCCATCCTGGGCGTATGGATGCTACACAGGAGCAAACGGATGTGGAATCCATGGGCTATCTTGAGCCAATTGCTGATGGATTTAGAAACTATCGCAAAGGTGCTTATACCGTGTCTACGGAATCATTATTGATTGATAAAGCACAATCGCTTACGCTATCTGTTCCAGAATTAACGGTATTAATCGGCGGACTTCGTGCTCTTCAAGCAAATTTTGATGGATCCCAATTAGGGGTGATGACAGATCGTCCTGGGCAACTGACGAATGATTTTTTTGTCAATCTATTGGATATGGGAAAAGCTTGGAAAGCTATTTCTCAGGATCGGGAAGTTTTTGAAGGATCAGATCGTAAATCTGGTGTTAAAAAATGGGAAGCCGGACGGGCCGATCTTGTTTTTGGCTCGAACGCTGAACTGAGAGCTGTTGCCGAAGTATATGGCAGTGCCGATGCAAAAGATAAATTCGTACAAGATTTTGTGAAGGCATGGACTAAAGTGATGGAGTTAGATCGCTTCGATTTGCATCGCTAATGAATAAAAATTAAGCCTTTCAAGAAGCCAGTCTCATATCGAGGCTGGCTTCTTACGATTTTGCTATATGAGAAAATATCTTGTATTTAGCTGCGACAGAAAATACCCAATTTTTGTCTCTAATATCATTTTAATCTCACCTTAACCAAATTTTAATTTAATATATATAGAATTATGGAATTTTCTTTGGGTGTTTCCTATTTTGTGAAATAAAATTCAAGATTTGTGCT
>NZ_DIIM01000021.1:271045-404417 GCF_002420705.1 Sphingobacterium sp. UBA5670 | reverse complement strand
GGTAGTAACTTTGTATTGGTCTCAAAGGAATCTTTGATACTTTGTTAGGTTAAAGCTATGTGGAAGCACTTTATTTTTCTATTTGCAGTACTGTTGTTATCATTTAAGAATTTAAATGCAAACAGTCTTGTACTGAAAAGTGATAGTGTCGAATCCCAGTTTTTATCCTCCAAAAATACGTCAAAACATGCGGACCATTTGCGCATCATCCATTTTTCAAACGATCATAGTCAATTTTCTTCGCTCCATCCATCGCTTCAATCCCTTGTTGCCGAAATGGACGTGGAAGTGACACAAGATTGGTTGATGGACCGTTGGTTGGTTACGGTTGATTTGCTTTGGCATGAACTACTGCCATCCCCGCAACAGAAAGATTATCGGTATGAACATACCCTAGATCTAGAGCCTATACCCATAGCTCGATTTTTGCTGTTTGAGCAAATCAAAATTCCATGCTAAAGCATACGCTTTTCTTCACATCATACAGGCAAAGAAAGCTTTCATTTCTTTTCTAAATTTATTTATTTCTTAAAATATACCAATGCACGAGCTAAGTATAGTAAAGGATATTTTTGATACTTTGACCTCGCATTATGAGGCTAGGGTGGATGATATTCAAAAAATTCAAGTTACAGCAGGATTGTTGTCCAACGTCCAGCCTGTATTGATCCAAAATGCATTTGATGCTTTTATTGCTGAAAATACGCAATACCAAGATATGGAAATGGAGGTCGTGGTCAACGATATCATTGCATATTGTGAACATTGTCAGAAAAATTTCCCGGTTCATTTTCATCGATTTGTCTGTGACTGCGGACAACCTTCTAGTACAATTGTTCAAGGGAATGAACTCTATATATCAAAAGTAATTTTTAAACAAGACTAAAAATCGTTTATCATGTCAGACAATACTTCAAATCCTAAAAGTTTAGGTAACCGTGTAGGTTCGGTTCAATGTGAAAATACAACGCTACATTTATTAAAGGCAAATGATTTTGTCGCAAAAGCCATCCGCGATAGACTGAAAGATGTTTGTGTAATTAACGTGTGTTCTTCTCCGGGTTCGGGTAAAACAACTTTGATGCAAGAGACGGGAAAACGTTTGGCAAAAGATTTGAATATCGCTGTTTTAGTAGGTGATCCGGAAACTGAACGTGATGCGGTTCGTATGCGTGAGGTAGGCATTAATGCATTGCAGATTGTTACTGGCGGAATGTGTCATATTGAGGCACAAATGATCTTACAAGCTCTGGATCATATCGATATCGAAGGAATAGACCTGTTGTTTATTGAGAACGTCGGGAATTTATTGTGTCCATCAGCGTTTGATTTGGGGGAAGATTACCGCGTGACCTTATTAGCGACCACAGAAGGTGACGATAAACCCAAAAAATACCCACGTATGTTTTTAACAAGCGAATTGATGTTGGTTTCCAAAGCTGATTTATTACCATATGTACCTTTCTCGGTAGATGCGGTAACGAAAGATGCACGCGAGGTGAACCCCAATTTGGAAGTTATTACAATCAGTACATTGAATGGAGACGGACTGGATAGCTGGTGTGATTGGTTGAAAGAAAGAGTTCAAGCAAAAAAAGAACAGTATAAAGCACTTGAAGCTAAATAATAGACGATAAATGTGATTGTCAGTATAACAGTGATCCATATTCATTGTTATGCTGTCTTTCGATTTAGGAATATCCATGTTTGAGCGATATAAACAGCGTAGAGAAAAGTCTTATGTCTGTGAATGACGCGAGAATAAAAGAGATTTACAAAAATGAATGAACTGCCGCTTCCAATAGATAAAATCATAGCAAACTATGCGTTTGCCTCTACTGAGGTCGATCAAGTGCAACTTGAATGGTACGAAGTCCATAAGAGACGTTTAACACGCCATACTACAGGTGGAAAATCTATTCTTATGCAATTGGAGCAAGGAGCTGAATGGCACCATGGCGACGCTTTATTTCATCAGGAAACTTTGCAAGCGATCTTGGTTGTCAAGCCCTCGTTGACAATAAGATTCAATCCAACAGATTTGGTGCAGCTTGCAGATTTCGGTTATTTCATTGGAAACAGACATCTGCCAATATTCAACATTGCATCGGAAGGATCCCTTCGTTTGCCTTATGATGGGAGGCTATATGAACAGGTGTTAGCAAAATATGGAACTTCGATCCAGTTGGAAGAGGCGTTGTTGCTGTCTGAAGATTTAATTCGTCAACAGGCAAAAACGAAGAAGAGCCCTGATGTAAAGGTAATAGACGAGCATACTGGCCTGAGTGAGCAAGTCATAAATGATAATTAAATGAAAGTGAATCGTGTTATAATTGTATTGCTTTTGATATGCTGTGGTATATTGAGTGCCTGCCAAAATCGGCAATCCGGCACGCTCAACAGTCAAGTGAAAGCAGTCGATAGTAGAGGGAAGGAAGTTGTGTTGGCGCATGTGGCAAAGCGTGTGGTTGTACTATTCCCTTCGCTTGTTGATGAAGTGTATATGTTGGGTGCTGGAAATAGCCTTGTTGGGATTCCCGAGCAGGTTTATCAGATGGAAGATACTTACACCTTTTTATCGAAATTAGACCCTCGAATAGCAAAAAAATCAATCGCAACGCCAACTTTTGGTGGACAAGCCAATAATGTAGAAAGCATTGTAGGGCTGAACCCTGATCTCGTGCTGACATTCAATACAGACCAGGATAATATTTCCCAATTAGAAAGTCTGGGAATTCCGGTGTTTACTTTTTCTTCGCAGGATGAAAAAAGTATTTTTAATGAACTGATTGGAATGGGAACATTGTTGGGCAAGAAACAGCGTGCTGAAGAGATTGTTGAATTCGTTTCAACGGAGATCAAAAAAATGACTGTTCCTAAGGATCAAAAACAAAAGAAGGTTTATTACGCCTGGTCTAAAGGGCGTGTTCTTTCCACATCCGGCCGCGGTAGTTTGATTGATATGGCGATTCGTCTTTCTGGGGCAGCTAATGCCTGTCCGCTGGAAATGGAAGCTCCAAATGTCGGTGCAGAAACGATTTATAAATGGAACCCCGATCTCATTATTCTTTGGAATTCAAAATTGACAGATGTATACAATCTAAAGGAACTCGCAGCTTTGCCAGCTGTGAAAAATAAACAGGTGTTTGTGATGTCGCCTTCATTTCCATTCGATCCGCATACGGTAAAATTTATGCTGTTTGCAAAGCAGGTGCGGCATTGGTGTTTTTCGGATTATACAAAACAGCAGCTTGATCAGGATATGACCATAGCTTTTGAAAAACTATACGGTAAAGCAGGACTACTTCAATGATACATCAATTAAAAAGGCTGTTTTTGCTAGTTGTTTTACCGTTGTTGGTTTTATTGCTTTCCTTACTTGTAGGATCGAGTCAGAACATTGGTTTTGTCGAGCTCTGTCAGCGCATTGGATTGGAAATGGGGATTTATATCGGAGACCATAATGCTGTATTGAAAGATAACATGGATACTATATTGTGGCAGGTACGTTTACCACGGATTCTGTTGACCTTTATGGTCGGAGCTGCTTTAGCGTCTTCCGGCGGAATTTTACAGGCCATTTTTAGGAATCCAATCGTTGATCCTTTTACATTGGGTATTTCTTCGGGATCTGCTTTTGGGGCCGCATTGGCCATGTTGTTCCCTTTATTGTCAGTCAATCTATCGGCATTTCTGTTCGGTGTATGTGCTGTAGGTTTGACCTATTTTGTTTCAAATGCCGGCTTGAAAACCTCAATTATTGGGATGGTGTTGGCTGGAATGGTTATTTCCGGTGTATTTACAGCAATGTTAACCCTTTTACAATACATTAGTGATCCCTATAAATTACAAGCTATTGTACAATGGACAATGGGGAATCTGCATACAGCATCATGGTCGAAAGTACAGCATGCTTTCCTGCCGATCACAATAGGATTGGGTATCCTGATCCTTTTGCGCTGGAAGCTGAATCTTCTCGCCCTTGGTGATCAAGAAGCAATTGCTGTTGGCGTTAACCCGAAAATATTGAAATTGGTCTTCATTGCTGTAGCAACAATGATTACAGCGTCTGCGGTGGCAGCTGTAGGTGTAATTAGTTTATTTGGATTAATTGTACCACATATCAGCCGCATGATCTTTGGACCCAATAACAATATTATTGTGTGGGCAAATATCAGTATTGGAGGTACTTTCTTATTACTTATCGATGATTTTTCTAGGGCTGTTATGCCATTTGAAATTCCGATCGGTGTTTTTACGATGATTATTGGTGCTCCCTTGTTTATCTACCTGATGCGCCGTAACGAAATCAACTGGAATTCATGAATAATTCGATTCATATCAAAAAACTTTCTTTTGCCTATGGTAAGGATATCATTTTAAATGACGTAAACATGTCATTTCCGGAAGGAAAGCTTTCTGTTATTCTCGGTCGAAATGGAAGTGGTAAATCGACTTTGTTTAATATTATTGCAGGGCTGGAAAAAAAATATAATGGATCAGTTCTTATCGGTGAAACAGAGCGTCGCGATTGGAAGGTTGGTCGGGCCAATTCATTGAAATTGGGTTTTCTGAATCAGTTCCATCAGACCACATTTCCTTTTAGCGTTGTTGATGTTATTCTGACGGGACGAGCCTCATTTTCTCGTTTTTCACCAAATAAGGAAGACTTCGAGGCAGTTGAACAGATCTTGGATAGATTTAACCTCACACATTTAAAAGACAAACCCTATACCTCTTTATCTGGAGGAGAGCGACAATTGGTATTACTTTGTCGCGTGTTGGTACAACAACCTGATTTATTATTGCTTGATGAACCCACCAATCATTTGGATCTGAAATATCAGATTGCGGTTCTGCAGGCAGCCAAGGAGCTGGTCAAAGAGGGGACAACCGTGTTATGTGTGATGCACGACCCCAACATGGCGTACCTTTTTGGTGATCAGTTTTATCTGATGAAGGACAATAGGCTCGTGGATCTGCACGGTCTGGAGCAGGAGCAAGTACGGGAATTATTGGAACAGACCTATCAACTTCCTTTGATCAGTTTGGAAAATCAAAAGAAATGGATGTTTGTTCCGATGCTAGGTGCGGATAGGACATTTGACACCATTGGGAGTTCAGCGCATAACGCCGAAACCAAAATTGAAATGAATACGCCATGACGAAGCCGCCTAAATAGGTGCCTTTATGAAAAATCATGGTTTGCAAGTGAGATGCTCAGTTTACTGTGCAAATATTTTAAAAATAGCTATAACGATATGAATACCATCAAAGACAGCGGCAATATATTGATTAATAATCAACTGATAAGCAAACGATGTTTTCCCACGCAACCCCATTTGAAAAATATCAGCATATCTCGTGTTGAAAAGGAAGATATTGATGTCGTATTACCTTATGTCATTGAATTTCGAAAACAGTTGTTCCCGATGTTGGATGCACATAAACTTCCTAAAGATCTACTGGCATTTTCAGCCGTCTATCTTGAGGCTGAAGCTGGAGCATTCTTGCAGGCAAAAGATCAGCACGGTAAACTGATTGGCGTCGTTGGCATGCTGGCTTATGACTACCGTTTCCCGCATTTGGATATTGATAGAGGGAAAACGGTGGAAGTTGCTCGGCTTTTTGTGGACCCGAGTTACCGTAGGTCAGGTTTGGGAACGGCCTTATTCAAGGGCTTGGTCGCTGTAGCTAAGGAGAAAAGTATTGAAAGGCTTTATTTACATACCCACCCATTCCTGACTGGAGCCTATGAGTTTTGGGGTAAACAGGGATTTCAATTGAAAGACTTTTGTAATGAATCGAATTTTCCAACGATACACATGGAATTATTCGTTGATCGTATTGCTTAAACCCAACAGTGGGTAAGCCAAAAAATATATAATTTATTCGAATGAACAACGTAATGAAAGCGCTCGCTTTCGCTTTATTGACAAGTGCTTCCGTACCGGGAGCGGTGTATGCACAACAAGGTGTGGCACTATTTGGTAAGATCCAGGATGAAAACGGTAATCCCATCTCAGGGGTCACATTAACCCTGGCAGATCGACAACAACAGACAAGTTCTAATGCTCAGGGCGAATTTAGTTTTACCGGAATAACTTCATTTCCTGTACAGTTACGTGCAGCTGCAATCGGGTATAAGCCTGTATTGCTGGATTTGAACACGGCCAACTGGAATGCAAAAAAAGGAGTTCGATTGCTTATGGTAGCCGGTGATAATACATTGGATGAAGTATTGGTTACGGGTAGACGCAACAATTCATATCTGACAAATAATATGGAGCTGGGGGGTAAATTTGCAGGAAAATTAAAGGATCTACCGCAATCGGTCGCTGTACTCAGTAAGGAATTTATCGAAGATAAACAGGCTTTTACTACTGGAGCGCTAGTACAGGACCTGGCTGGTGTGACAGAAGCATCTTCCTATGATGATGTTGTTATCCGCGGTTTCAAAAGTGGTTACGAAACGGGTGTTCGACTTGTCAATGGTTTACGCTCGGGCTATGGTTATGGTAACAGTTATTATAATTCACCATTAACGATTAATCTTGAAAATATCGAGGTTTTGAAAGGGCCTGGGGCATCTTTGTTTGGGGATATTGTGCCGGGTGGTACAATTAATATGACGACAAAGAAGCCTTTGGAAGATTTTAAGGGGCATGTGAATTTTGCCGGCGGTAGTTTTGAAATGATGCGAACTACTGTAGATCTCGGTGGACCATTGGATAGTGCCAAGCGTATTTTATATCGTTTTAACGCAGGTTATGAAGATACGAAGACTTTCCGTGACGTAAATCGTCAGAAACGAATGATGATCGCTCCTTCCTTCACCTTCAAACCGGCTGATGGTACGGTGGTCGATATTGACATGGTCTATAATCAGTTCAACGGTTATCTTGATCGAGGAATGGGTATTAAGGAAAATAACTTTTATGCGTTGCCAAGATCATTTACGTTGAGCCAGCCTTCCGATTTTTATAATTCCAAGACTTTTTCATTAAGCGCTCGTTTGTCTCAGCGTCTGGCAGAACATGTTAGTTTGAATCTGAGCTACATGAAATCCATCTATCAGGAAGATGTCAATGAACACCGAACAATGAACACGTTTGCTGATGCACCACATAATACCATTATGAATATGCGCTTTTTTGATCGCCATGGGCGTGATTATACCGATAATGTTGTCGGTTACGTCAAGTGGGATCTTTTGGGTGATAGAGTTGATCATCATTTGGTTGCTGGGATTGATTTTGCCCAATATCGGGGCGACAAAGAAAACCAATTGCGGGAGGCTAGGCAGCAAACTGTAGATGGCAAGGTTGTTCCTTTGACTTTTGATTTGAACAATCCCACTTATACGACTCATGATCTGACGAATTATGTATGGCGTACGGGAGTCGCTTATCCTTTTTTGAGCCCTTATAAAACAACGGGTAAATATATACAGGATCAAATCAGCATTGACGATCGACTGAAACTTATTGTAGGTCTACGTCATGAACACTATTCTTCTGAAACACTTGATGGACAAAATCGGTTTCATGCGACACAAAATGCCTTATTACCTCGTTTTGGTGTAACCTATGGAATCAATAAACAGATTAACTATTTTGCAAGTTATTCACAGGGGTTTGTGCCTGTAGGCGCCAATTTTATTCAGAACTATAAAGATTATGGTGCCGATAAACCCTTTGATGCTGAGCGGAGTTTCCAGGTGGAAACCGGGGTAAAGACGGGTTTCTTTAAGGAACAATTGCAAGTTGATCTATCCTTATTCCGAATTGAACGACGGAATATGCTCATTGCCACAGGGGCTATCAATGATTCAGGGCTGCCGGAGTATAGACAATCTGGCAAAGCGCTATCGCAGGGTGTTGAACTCGATGTGCGTGGGCAGTTGACACGGGAGTTCCAGGTTATGGCCAATTATACCTATAATGATACGGAGGTGAAATCATCCTCGGTTCCTTCTGAAATAGGACAGTCCCTGCCAGGAGCACCCAAAAATATGGCGAGTGCCTGGTTAAAATATGTGTTTTCAAATAGTACCTTAAAAGGCTTAGGTTTTGGTGCCGGTGTTTATTATGTAGACCGTAAGCGGATGGACAACAGCATCGGAAAGGATAGCGATGGAAATGCACTCTGGGGACAATGGCCATCTTATACAACTGTTAATGCAGCGGCCTATTACCACATTGGTGCTATGAAAATGGCAGTAAACCTGAACAATGTATTCGATAAATATTACTTTTTAGGTGGTTTTGACTACACGAGAGCCTTTGCTGGTGCGCCGAGAAATATCATGGTATCAGTTGGTTACTCTTTTTAAATTCGAAAGATTGATCTAAAATCTCCAAAGCGGGCTTTTTCAACAAATTTGGACTATTTAATTCAAGATTTGTGCTAGTCAAGTAGCCCGCTTTGGTTGTAAATTTGAACAACAAATAATAGAATTGTGAACACAAGAATGAGGTATAGTTTAGTCTTTTTAGTTTTTCTTTTGAGCACCCTGCTCATGAAAGGAATAGCTATACCGACGCATTCTACTGTCCAAAATGTACCCGTTTTCCGGATAAGCCTGGCGGCTTTCCATGCTCATGTAGAAAAAGGTTCAGGAAATTCCGAACGGGAAAATTTGGTCGCTGCGGTTAAAGATCATGATGTCTATGATATCACCGAACAGATGGACCTCAAAGATGAATGGAGCAAGCTGCTCTATTGGGGAGTGCTTTCAATTTGTCTTTTTGTATTCTGTTATCCTGTACGTCTCAAAATTCAGAATAACAGAAGGCCTTATATGGATCGATTGATCCTTCCGCCAAAATATATTCTTTTCCAAAGTTTAAAGATCCCGTTTCTGGGGTAAAAATTTCCATTTCTTACAACGGTTGAGAAAAGACAGACCTTGCGTTGCGTAGGGGTGTAATCTGTCCTATTTATCACGATTTTGAACGATTTTTTTAAGTCGTATGGCCTTGTCGTGACCTCTACTCACCGTGACTTGTTTTAGTTCAAATAACAACAATTTAAATAATATTTATATGCATTTATTACCTAGAGAGACAGAGAAGCTATTGCTTCATCTTGCCGGCGAACTAGCGAAAAAACGTAAAGCTAGAGGACTTAAATTAAACTATCCGGAGTCTATTGCATTGATCAGTAGTGAACTTTTGGAAGCTGCTCGTGACGGACGTACTGTTGCTGATTTAATGCAGTATGGTGCAACGTTGTTGACACGTGAAGATGTCATGGAAGGTGTCCCTGAAATGATTCATGATGTACAGATTGAAGCTACATTTCCAGATGGTACAAAACTGGTTACTGTTCATAACCCGATTCGCTAATTGTTAAAAATATAATCTATGATCCCAGGAGAATTTTTTATTGCAGATGGCTATGTTATCTGCAATGAAGGTAGAGAAGTTACAACTATCACTGTGACAAATACAGGTGATAGACCAATTCAGGTAGGTTCACATTTTCATTTCTTTGAGGTGAACAAAATGATGGAGTTTGATCGTGAAAAAGCATTTGGCAAACGGTTGAATATTATCGCCAGTACAGCAATTCGTTTTGAGCCAGGTGAATCAAAAGACGTCGAATTGGTTCCGTATGCAGGTGCAAGAAGGATCTATGGCCACAATGATTTGGCAAATGGAGATACCGAAACCGAAGTTGCGAAAGCAAATGCAATGAAAAAAGTAAAAGAACAAGGCTTTAAAAACAAAGTATCATGAGTTTAAAAGTTAGCAAATTAAATTATAGCGCCATCTTTGGCCCTACAAGTGGAGATAAAATCCGTTTAGGAGATACAGATATCATTATTGAAGTCGAAAAAGACTACGCTTATTATGGCGACGAAGCTAAATTTGGCGGCGGTAAAACGGTTCGTGATGGTATGTGCCAATCTTCGGTCCATACACGGGATGAAGGTACATTGGATATGGTGATCACTGATGCTATCGTCATTGACCACTGGGGTATCGTGAAAGGTGATATTGGTATTAAGGATGGTAAAATTGTTGGTGTTGGTCGTGCTGGAAATCCGGATACAATGGACAATATTACACCAAATATGATTATAGGTGCTTCTACTGAGGTACATGGTGGATCGGGATATATCTTAACTCCAGGTGGTATTGATACCCATATTCACTATATCAGCCCAACACAAGTTGAAACGGCCTTGTATAGCGGTGTTACAACAATGATTGGTGGTGGTACAGGCCCAGCGGATGGAACAAATGCAACTACAGTAACACCGGGTAAATGGAATTTACGGCGCATGTTGCAAGCTGTTGAAGACCTTCCAATGAACTTCGGTTTCTTTGGTAAAGGAAACGTAGGTACGGAACAACCTATTGTGGAACAAATTGAAGCAGGCGCGCTAGGCGTTAAAATCCACGAAGATTGGGGTGCTACTCCAGCAACAATCGACAGAGCGTTGACAGTCGCTGATCAATATGATGTGCAGGTTGCCATCCATACAGATACGCTGAACGAAGCAGGTTTCTTGGAAGACACAATCCAGGCAATCAACGGACGTGTGATCCACACATTCCACACGGAAGGTGCCGGCGGTGGTCACGCTCCAGATATCATCAAATCGGCGATGTATCCAAATGTATTACCAGCATCGACAAATCCAACACGTCCATTTACAAAAAATACAATTGATGAGCATTTGGATATGTTGATGGTTTGTCACCACTTGAGTAAAGAAATTCCGGAAGACGTAGCTTTTGCTGATTCTCGCATCCGTCCAGAAACGATTGCTGCTGAGGATGTATTACAAGATCGCGGTGTATTCAGTATCATGAGCTCGGATTCTCAAGCAATGGGACGTGTAGGTGAAGTCATCACACGTACATGGCAGACTGCAGACAAGATGAAGAAACAAGTAGGTCCCTTGCCTGAAGATGAAGGTAAGGACAACGATAATTTCCGTGCACGCCGCTATGTAGCGAAATATACCATCAATCCAGCTATCGCGCACGGTATTTCTAAATACGTTGGTTCAATTGAGCCTGGTAAAATTGCCGATATGGTGATCTGGCGCCCAGCTTTATTTGGCGCAAAACCAGAAATGATTATTAAAGGCGGGATGATTATCGCTTCAAAAATGGGGGATGCAAATGCTTCTATTCCTACACCACAGCCAATCATCTTAAGAACAATGTTCGGTGGTTTAGGTAAAGCTGTTCACCAAACTTGTTTTGACTTTGTCTCTAAAATCTCATTGGAAAAGGGAATTAAGGAAGAATATAAATTGGAAAGAACCTTACTTGCTGTAGAAAATTGTCGGAATATCTCCAAAAAAGATATGATCCACAATGACGCTACGCCTGAAATTATCGTTAATCCAGAGAATTATGAGGTAAGTCTTGACGGTGAGATCTTGCGATCAAAACCTGTTGATACAGTTTCGTTGGGACAACGATACTTCTTGTTTTAACCCTATAACTACTTTTTTATGGCGTGATCCTATATCACGCCATAAACTATGAAAAACAATATGTTGATGAAATCATCATGGGCTTATCAAAAGCGCATAAGAGAGGAAATAATGACTGCTCATGATGTTTCATTAAGTTAAAATACGATTTACGCTAATGAAAAATTTGAAGATATTTTTAGGCTGTTGTATAGCAATGGCGTGCTTTACCATACAATCTGTCTATGCGCAAAAGGGAGGTATCATGGTTTATGGGTCACTGAATTACCACGAAACAACAGCGGGGCATCAATTTAGTGCCGCTCCGGTGGGTGCTGCCTATTTTTTCACCGACAACATGAATGCGGGGCTAAACTATGGATTCAATTCTGCTAAGGATAAAGCACTGGATTTCACGGATCATTCGCATGAAATAGGACCTTTCTATAGTAATACTTGGCCTCTGAGTGAGCATTTCATGTTAATTGGTCAGGTTGATGTGCATTATTTGTGGGGCGATCAACATGTCGCTACCGGAGGTACTATGGTCGATGGTAAATACAATGGCTATCTATTCAGAGTGTACCCGCTTGTGGGTATCGCCTTGGGAAAAGGTTGGGCATTAAAAGCTAAAGTGGCAGAATTGTCTTATAAAAAGAGAAATAGTAAAGATGCTGCTATTCCCAATGATCACGAAGTTATTACAGGAATCAACGGATCAACTGTAGGTTTGGGCTTGTCTAAAAATCTATTTGTTAAGAATTAAAAAATGATAATCACGGAAATCACAAGGAATATTCATGGTGAGCAGATCACTAAGCGTCTGGATTCGCTTGCTATTGAATGGTATGAGTCGACCAAACGTATTCAACGTTTACGTACAGCGGAGGGAATGGATATTGCCGTCAAATTGTTGGGTAATACATCCAGCTTGCAGGATGGTGATATCTTGTACGAAGATGAGGAGAAAATTGTTGTGGTAACGATCAAGCCTTGTGAAGTCATCCATGTCAAGGCAATTGATTTCCTGCGAACTGCTTTTGTAAGCAGCGAAATTGGAAACAAACATTTGCCTCTATTTGTGGAGGCAAATGAATTGCTTATGCCTTATGAACGGTCAATGTACGAATGGCTAACTAAACAAGGATTTGACCCACAGCGTTGCGAGCGTCAACTTTTACATCAGCTCAATGCAAATGTTGATCCGAAACATCATCAGAAGATAAAGTCTTCGACTAAAAATATCCCGCTTTTGATCAACGACAAAGCCTTCATGAATTCGCAAGCGCCAACAGCTATGAAGGGAGACTGAAGTTTCGTTCTGCTCGATAACCGAGCGTAGCTAGCTCATTGATCCTATAATGTAAAAAATAGGAATCAGGAAAAAGGGAAGGTTCAGATAAAAAAGGATTACAGCAGTACTTTCTTTTCATAAAAGGAAAAACTTGGTACAGCTTTAATATCCAATGGTAGAGAAGATTACACGAGGGGCGGGTTGGTCCTTGAAGATATATACTTATAATAAAAAAATAATGTCAATGAAAAATACATTTCTAGGCAAGTTACTCCATCTAGCAGATCCAACATTGCCAATTGGTGGGTTTACCCATTCAAATGGACTGGAGACCTATGTACAACAGGGCTTGGTCTGTGATAAGGTTACGGCGGACAACTATGTGCGTCATAACCTCTGGTATAATTTGAAGTACAATGATGCTGCTTTGATGAAATTGGCCTATGAAGCAACTTCTTCGCAGGACATGGATGCATTGATCGCCCTAGATCAAGAATGTACAGCATTAAAAAGCCCAAGAGAAATTCGCGATGCCAGTAAAAAACTGGGCGTACGTATTTATAAAATATTCAGTCGGTATCAACAGCAGGATTTTATGCTGTCCTGGGGTGAATTAATCCAAAAGAAGGAAGTAGATAGTCATTACTGTTTGATGTATGGCATGCTGGCGTCACTTTTAGAAATTCCTTTGGAAGAAGCGTTACACGGCTTTTATTATAATGCCGCTATTACGATGGTGACCAATGCTGTAAAACTTGTGCCGTTAGGTCAATTGGATGGCCAAGATATACTTTTTGGTTTACATGATGATATACTTGATCTCTGTAAAGAGACTTTAATAGTTGAACGGAATTTAGTGGGCTTATGCAACATTGGATTTGATATCCGTTGCATGCAACACGAACGATTATATTCTAGAGTTTATATTTCTTAAAAAACAATTAAAATGGAAAATAGAAAATATGTTAAAATAGGGGTTGGTGGCCCAGTAGGATCTGGTAAAACAGCATTATTGGAAAGATTGAGCAGACGTTTGATGAATGAAATTGATCTTGCCGTAATTACGAATGACATTTATACCAAGGAAGATGCGGAATATATGGCCAAAAATAGTTTGCTTCCCCGTGAACGAATTATCGGCGTAGAAACCGGCGGTTGCCCGCATACGGCGATACGGGAAGATGCGAGTATGAATCTGGAAGCTGTAGAAGAACTAGCAAGCCGCTTCCCGGATTTGGAGTTGATTTTGATTGAAAGTGGTGGTGATAACCTAACTTCTACCTATAGCCCTGATCTCGCCGATATTACCATTTTCGTAATTGATGTTGCCGAAGGTGAAAAAATGCCTCGTAAAGGTGGTCCAGCAATTACAAGATCTGATCTTTTATTGATCAATAAGAAAGATTTGGCACCCTATGTAGGTGCAAGCTTAGAAGTAATGGAGCATGATGCACGTAAAATGCGTAAAGGTTCTCCATTCTTGTTTTCAAATCTGAAAACTGGCGATGGTTTAGAAGAGATCGTGGGCTGGATTAAAAAATACGCACTCCTTCAAGATATTGAGGAACCTAATTTACTACGTTAATTATGATTTGTTCTTTAGATATTAAAGTAGCACATCGCGAAGGAAAATCCTTTTTAAAAGATGCATATGCGACACAGCCGTTTCGTATCGTTCCTGTTGGACAATATCAAAAAGACAATGCCGCGTACTTGATGATCATGAGCTCATCCCCAGGCTTACTCGACGGTGATGACCACCGTATTCAAGTGGATATTGCTCCCGGGGCTAAGTTGCAATTGCAGACACAGGCTTATCAGCGTCTATTCCATATGAAAGGCCATTCTTCCCAAACTATGGAAGTGAATATCGGTGAAAATGCTGTTTTTTCTTATGTGCCCCATCCTGTAGTACCACAACATTCGTCTCATTTTTTGAGCCATAACATTGTACATCTTGCCTCTAATTGTCACTTATTGCTTAGTGAAATCGTGACTTGTGGTCGGAAAATGTCTGGTGAAGAGTTCATGTACAATCACTTTCAAAATCTGACAGAATGTTATGTCAATGGTAGGCTCGTTGTGAAAGATAATGTATTGCTGCAGCCAGATCGTATGCCTATACAAGGCTTGGGTATTTTGGAAGGCTATACGCATCAGGGAACTTTGATTTACCTTAATAGTGCCGGCTTGAATCCAAGTGACTGGATCGAGACTTTCCATGAACAATACGGGGAAACCAAAGACGTTGCGTTTGGTATTAGTGAATTGCAACACGACGGTTTTATGGTTCGCGTTTTAGGTTACGGTGCCGAACAGCTTTATCTTCTTTTTAAAGAAATGCAAAGCGCATTATGGGACAACATATTTTTGAATAACAACTAATTATATTCCAATGAAAAATAACATCCTAGCTTTTGTAAAAGCTTTTTTTAAAGGATTTGGGCAAATTATGTTACAGGGTAACATTTGGACGGGTATTTTATTTATAGGCGCCATTATTTATGATTCGGCACTCATGGGCTTTGCGGGAATCCTCGCCAATATCGTTGGGGTATTGACTGCCAAGTTGATGAAATTTGATGAGGATCATATCAATGATGGACTCTTCGGATTTAATGCTACGCTTTATGGTATAGCTTTGGTTTTCTATTTTCAGACAAACGTCTGGGTATGGGGAGCTTTAATCGTCGGATCTGCGTTGACCACCATATTGATGGGTTTTGCATTAAAGAAGAATCTGCCGGTATTTACATTTCCATTTATCTTAATTACCTGGATCGCATTGTATGTGTTGAGTATTCCAGAATTGGCCTTACGGACGGTACCCGAGCATTTTGTTGATATTCAAGAAATGGATGATTTCTTAATTGAAGGCCATGCCTTTGGTCAGGTTATTTTTCAGGGTAGTTTAATTGCTGGATTGATCTTTTTCATTGGGGTTTTCCTGAGCAATCCCATGGGAGCACTTTACGGTTTCGCTGCTGTTATCATCAGTGTTTATATTTCGCATCATGGCCATGAATCTGCAGATATGACCAATAATGGCATTTTTAGCTTCAATGCGGTCTTGGTTGGAATAGCTCTGAGCGGCCCACGTGTTCGTGACGGTGTCTATGTGCTGATCGCAGTTATTATTGCCACCTATTTTGATCATTTTTTGATTCACAACGGGTGGACGACATTGACTTTCCCATTTGTTTTTGCGATGTGGGCAATGCAACCGGTCAAACTTGTGGATAAATGGTTGGTGAATAAATTTTCATCAGTCGAAGGGACTTCCTAGTCCTTTTTGTGAACTAAAATTTTATGTATGTTTAAATTTCGTTTAATAAAACTATTCCCAATAATGCTCTTATTGGGAATTCATGTAAATACGGTCTATGGACAGGTCAGTCCGCCGGGATTAGGAAAAGCAAGGACCGCATCTTGGTCAGTTTTGGGCTTGCGTAGGAAATTGGATAGTGCTGGAACGAAGGAAGCATTGACTTATATTGGCCTGGGTACCAAAAGCACGCCCGATGATTCAAATCCTTTTCATAAACAGGCCATTTGGGTACTAAACCATGAAGTCTACCATAAATTTGCCAAAAACCAGCAATATAGTTATGCTGTAAGCTATCGTCGCCAAAATATCTATGATGAGGCGGCACCTTATCATAATGAAGGGGTCGAGCAAGAGTTTAGGTTATATGGACGATATGCGTATACATTTACCCTGAATGATCGCTTGAAATGGAAAAATACGTTAAGGCAAGAGTTCCGAAAGTTCTTTACAGCTGATTTTCAAAAGACAGAAGAAAATTTTCAATTTAGGACCCGCTTGAAGTCGCAGCTAAATTTTAAAATTTCGGCTAAAAATAAACAAGAATTGGCTTTGAGCGCAGAGGGACTTTTTGCAATAAGTAAACTCTACGAACCTGTTAGTGCCTGGTCAAGCTTTGGCTATAAAGAGACCCGTCTTGGTTTCTATTATATGACAGATATTCCAAAGACACCTTTGCGATTGGATCTGGGGTATATGAACGACTTAATTAAAGGCTATGACAAAGTAGATTTTGGCGTTCATTATTTGGCCGTAGATTTAATCTGGAATTTACCTTACAATAAACGAAAACATTAGCCCGCCATAAACTTATGTTTTCTATAGTCACTGGGTGAGTACCCAGTGATTTTTTTGAACAGCCTAGTGAAATATGAGGGCGATTGAAATTTCAATTCAAAGGCTATACCAGCAATATCTCTCGTAGCATCCTGCAGGAGAATCTGGCTATGTAAAATACTTATTTCGCTAATCCATTGCTTCGGTGGTTTATTTGTCGCTTCTTTAACACATTTATTGAGGTAGTTTTCTGAAATATGCAATAAATTAGCGTAAAATAAGACGTTTTTATGATCGATATGGAACTTTTGGACGTATTCGCGAAAACGGAACGCAATATCTAACTGTCTGCTCATCGGGGCTTTTGTCTCAATATCCGATTTTATCACCTTCAATAGGATACACTGCATCATGGAGATGCAGACTTCCATTACGCGCCCCTCGGTAAAAAGTTCTTCTTCCAATAACATCAACATTTGCTGGATCCAATGCGCTACATGGGGTTTAAGTGTGGTAAAAGGATGGGAATTGAAAAATTTAATATCGTTTATACCAAGCTCAATATCAGTTACAATTTCATTTTCATAGACCACAAAAAAACCTTCTACATCATCGGAGATTGCCAGCGTAGCCGTAATATTACCTTGTTTGATGTTAATGACCTGGTTTTCGGTCAGTGTATAAGAGGCACTCTCCAGATGCTGTGTCAATGTGCCTTTCGTAACAAAAATGAGAAAATTAAAGGTTGTACGGTAGGGGATGACGGGCATCAGGATACTGCGAAGGTAGCTTTCAATTCGATAGACTTGAATTTTATTTTCGTTGAACAGATTATGCTCCGAAACATCAGGTAGAAATAGTTTTTTGTACTCGTAATTGTTGATGATCTTAATCGAATTTTTCATAGTCTTAAAACAACGTACTTAACAACGAAATCATATAAAAGAAATAGTTGTATGTATGACAAATATACTTAAAAGTTTGCGAAAAATGTGTTAAAACTACCTGTGCTTATACAATGAATTAATGTGTTAAATGGAGTGTACTGCCCTTGTAATGCATGTTCTACTTGCCTACCTTTAAAAAATCGGCAGAGATTTACCCGCTATTTTTCCCTGTTGAATTTTTCCTTATTATAGGATGCAGAAGCGCCTTTGGGTATAGATAAGGAGGACCATTTTTCATCGATACATATTTTTCCGATATAAACAATCTGCCCGATATGATAGGGGTAATGTGCAATCTGCCGCAAAATAGCCTCCATGACAGTATGCTCTTCATTGCGTATAAAGATAACTTTTTCTAGATCTCCTTCTACGAGAGACTCAATGGCTTGAAACAGACAATTCCATCCGGCATCCCAATGATCAAGAAGCTCCTCGCGGTTTGTCCAGGTATTCTCAAATTCCAGATCCCGGTTTCTATTATCTTTTTCTCCGTCCGTGCTGAGAAAATCGGTCCAACGTGAAAGCATATTTCCACTTAAATGTTTCACAAGCAGTGCAATGCTGTTGCTCGAATCATTTGGCTGCCAAAATAGTTGTTCAGTACTTAATTGATCAAATGTTTTATCACCCAGTGATTTATAATATTGAAATTTTTTTAAGCAGCTCGCTAGAAAGTTATCCATCCTTTTGAAGTTTATGATTTTACACTTTCAAGATACGAAAATGCCAGGAATCCCCGATTACTAGAATCTGGACTCCATGTAAAGAATTGCTTTTGATGACAGGAGGCCGTTGAAGTTGAGTAGGATAGGGAAAGATAATCGGTTAAAAAAGCAAAGGTGATACTGGGGTATGTATCACCTTTAAGCTAACTAAACATTAAACATAAATAAACAGTCTTTTTAAAGACCACACTAAAAATTATAATACTACTCTGCCACTTGTTGATTTGTCAACCTGGACATTTTTTGGCTGATTTTTTAACGCAATTCTTGCCGACGTAGAGACATTTCCCTGTAAGTTTTCCTTCACGCTAAGCGTTACATTGGCAGACGAATTGGCTTGTATTTGCGCATTTGTTGTCGTGAAACGGCTCATATCAACCGATGCTGAGGAGTTGGTGTTCAGATCTAAATTTGAAGCGCTACCCGCAATTTCCTGCTTAGACGAACTGCTTGCCGCTACTTGCAAGTTTTTACTGCTGACTTCTGTCGTTAACTTACTTGAAGAGCTCGTTGAAAGATTTATATCATCCGCAATTAATTTTTTAAGGGATATTTTTGCGGAAGAGGATACGTCTACAGAAATTTTGTTTGCCTTAATCGTTTCATCCGTATAGATCGAACTGCTGGATGATGCCGAAAAACGTGTTGGTATCTTGCTTGAGTAAACAATTACGCGATTGTTTCTCGCATTTCTGACAGAACTGTTTCTTTTATACTGTACATAGAGTGTGCCGTTTTTTACAGTCGTTTCGATAAGGGATAAATGCTCAGGATTATCTGCTTCAACAACAACCTCGTTGCGATTAGAGTGGATATAATCTACACGTAATGAAGTTGCCGATGAAATACCATCTGGAGCAGTGATCTTGCGTGTTTCGCGTTCTTGTGCCTGAGCTACATATAAAAATGAAATAAAGGCAATGGTTAAGATTCTTTTCATTATTTTTTTGTTATTAGTTTAAATTTATTGTTACTGAAAGTTTCATTTTAATTTCCCTTTTTATCGTTTCTTATGTGCTTATGCACTTGTGCACACGCTCTATTGTTAACTGCCACCTAGAGTATAATAGTAATGCCAAAACTTTTAATCCGTTTAAAATACTGATTAACACTAGTTTTGTTCCTGAGTGCTATTTTCGTTAATGCTCATTTTTGAACATCAACTGTTCGGTATCGGACAGTTTGCGTTTGTTTACCATACCCTTCGTTCGTAAGCTGCTAACCAGAACTGATACTCTAATTGGGAAGCTGTTATAAATACTTGTCGCATCTTCTCCCGTTTTGTTGCAGTAGTTTCTGCTGCAATTTTGTCAACGTAGTTTTTCGCTTTGATAACGCCCTGTGCAAAGTCGTCACCGCTATAGGTTTCTATCCATTTGGAATAGGGATTCCCCTGTGTATTTGCCGTGGCTACAATATGGTCGCCGACCTCTTTATAAATCCAAAAACAGGGGAGTGTTGCCGCCATAGCGATCTCAACGCTCTCGAAAGCGGCTACGCTTTTAAGAAAATGGACATAATGATGGCAGGTTGGTTCGATTTTGTTGCTCTTGTCGGCAGGACTTAAACCAAATTCCCGAAAGTAATTTTCGTGTAATGCCCGTTCAACAAGAAGCGCATTGCGACCAAATTCGAAGTAGTCCAATGCTTGTTGGTTATCCGCACTTTTTGCACCTATAAAGGCGAGCACACGGCCAAATTCTTCTAAATAGAAAGCATCCTGCTGCATGTAAAATTGAAATTTATCCAGAGGAAGACTGCCATCACTAAGCTGAACAATAAACGGCATAGTAAGTATATCAGAATAAATAGCTGTTATGGATTCCCAGGCATGATCAGTCCAGTTCATATTGAATAAGTTTAATCGGATTGTGGAAGTGATTTAATGGCCCATTTCCTTTGCCAATGACGAGATCTTTGCTACCAGCTATTGCTGCGTGTATATAGGCTAATGCGAAGTCTACTGCGCTATCGAGACCAATGCCTTGTGCCAAATGGCTCGCAATTGCTGAAGAAAGCGAACAACCTGAACCATGTGTATTTTTGCTGTTAATTTTTTGTGATTTGAATTCAATTGCTGGATTCTTGTGCCGGAACAACAGGGATGTTAATTCTTGACTCTGGAGATGCCCGCCTTTAATCAGTACGGATTGACACCCCTTGGCCAACAAGGCATTTCCCGCTTTTTTCATCTTCTCGACATTGTCAATAACTTCGTCTACTAAGACACTTACTTCATCTAAATTGGGAGTAATTAACGTTGCCAAAGGAAAAAGAAGTTCCATGCAGGCCTGAATTGTATCATCGTGAATGAGCTTGTGCCCGCTGGTCGAGACCATGACTGGATCAAATACGATTGGCCCTTTATATTCTTTTAAATAGGCGCTAATAAGCTCCACAAGTTCAATATTGTGTACCATCCCTATTTTGATTGCATCGGGATAGATGTCGTCAAAAATAGCATCTAATTGGTCCTGGACGGCTGCTGTAGGAATTTCATAAATATTTCTTACGCCTTGTGTATTCTGTATGGGTAGGGCAGTTAAGACATTCATGGCATAACATCCTAATGCAGATATGGTTTTGGTATCTGCTTGTATACCTGCACCACCGCTACCATCGAACCCCGCAATGCTGAGTACGGTAGGGACGCGGTATTTTTTATCTTTTGTCATTTGAATAGTTCTTTTAGTTGTGCACTGGCAGCTCTGGGATCTTGACTTTGGCATATGGCCGAAACGACTGCAATGGAGTCTGCACCTGCGTTCCAGGTCTCTTCTGCTGTTTGTAAATTCATCCTTCCGATAGCGATCAATGGTTTTTCCGTCCTACTCCGAAGTTCTTTTAAACCCGTAATTCCCCATTCAGTAACCGTATCTACTTTTGTTTTCGTAGAAAAAATGGGGCTTACACCAAGGTGGTCGACGGCGTACATTTGTTGACTTTCCAGTTGTTGCATGTCTTCTATGGACCAGCCTATAGTTATTTTATCACCATATTTTTCGCGAATAGCGAGCGGTTGCAAATCATTTTGACCCACATGTATTCCCCATGCCTCGATTTGGGCAGCGATTGCTACGGCATCATTGATCACGAGCGGAATACCATAATGATCGGTCAGTTTTTTTAAACGGATGGCTTTATCCAAAAATGTGGCCGGATCGTCAGCTTTTTCGCGCAATTGTATAAGATCGACTCCACCAATAATGGCTTCTTCGGCAACATGGAGCCAATTTTGAGGATAACAGTCCCGCTCAGAAATCACCAAATATAAAGGGTAGGGAAAAAGCGGATTAATGCGCATAGCGTTTGATCTTGAGCTTTGATTTTAGACGTTCTGCATTGAGCTGATAGAGTTCATCGTAGAGATTCAATTGCAGGGTGCCCGGGCCAGCTGCTGTTTGGGCAGCGAGTTCTCCTGCTAAGCTCAAAATGGATACACCGGCAACAGCTGCTTCAAAATATTGGTCTGTAACACCTAGAAATGCACCAATAAGCGCAGTAGCACTACAGCCAAGTCCAGTTACCTGTGTCATTAAAGGGTTGCCATTAAAAACTTCAACCCGGTATTGCTGTGAAAGGATATAGTCTACTTCTCCAGAAATACAGATAATGGAGCCGGTTTGCTCTTGCAATAATTGGCCAAATCGGAGGGCATCTTTACTAGCTGTCGTGCTGTCGACTCCTTTTGTGTTCGGTTGGTTGAAATTGTACAGCGTCATGATTTCTGATGCATTTCCACGAATAACCGTTGGTTTGAGATCCAGTAGATTGGATAATAAATCATTGCGGAATGCTGATATCCCAGCACCAACAGGATCAAGTACCCATGGCCTTCCAATGGTATTGGCATGTTCGGTAGCAACCAGCATAGCTTCGGCAGTATCTTCACTCAAGGTGCCGATATTAATGACAAGAGCTTGTGCAATATCGACAACCTCGCGTACTTCTAATGGACTGTGTACCATCACAGGGGATGCTCCTAGGGCTAAAAGTGCGTTGGCAGTATTGTTCATCACGACTAGGTTTGTGATGTTGTGTATAAGGGGTTTTTCAACCCTCAGCTGCTCTAATAAATTGATAATTGAATCTTCCATTCTTTTTACATATGCTAAGATATACTGTGTGGCCTTGGAGGGAAGAAGAGCGATAGCCTGTGCAGTAAAGGAGTATGCTGTACAGTGGATTTTTGCTTTTCCCTACGCCGGTATAAACCGAATCAGGTTCAAAGGGACTATCTCAATTCTATACAGAATACCCCCAAAGCCAGACCAAACTTAAACAAAAAAGAGGACTTTTCATATCCGTCATTTTTCGATCACTTAGCTTGTTGAATTAATCGGTCGGATTTTGATCGGCACTAATTTCAATATATTCAACAGGGGTATAGGTAACCCGGGCAAAATTTTTGGTCAAAAGTTCGGTTTCTAAAATCTTTCCACCTTGAAACTTTAAAAACTTCTCGCGCCAAATCTCATTTTTACGAAAGAACTGATTGTCTATTTTAAGAAATTGATGTTCTTTTTCAAATACATGGTACGCAAAATCCAGTTCTTGATCAATTCTTAATTCGCCCTCTAAACATTTGTCTGTGAACCAGATATTTATTTGGAAGGTGTAAATCGTGTTGTTGGTGAACTGATAATCACGATAGTTATAAAACACCGTAGCACCACTGCCGAATGGCAAAACACGGCCATCGTCAGGAAAAGGGTCAAAAGAGTGGTGATAACGTTCATTGACGGTGAGTGGACTATGGATAACAAGCCAATGGATGAGATTGGATATTTGACAGATTCCACCGCCAATACCTGCCCTTGCTTCACCAAAAGATAACTCCATGCCGGGTAGATATCCTTTTTTTACAGTAGGTAATCCAACGAGTTTACAAAATGAAAAGGTTTCCTGTGGTCTGATCAGAATGCTATTGATCTGTGCTGCTGCAATTTTCAGGTTGGTAACTTTGTTAATTTGCAATTGCATATTATTTTCGCCCAGTTTTTTTAATAATACCGACTGATGTTTTTTAATACGAAAGGGCAGTTTTTCAGCTGATTTAGCTGTGCTGTATTTTTTGTTGTCAAAGAGCCAAACGGCTTTTCGTTGTACTCTTCTCGCCCATACTGCAATAAAATAGAGTATGGGATGACGTTGACTGATCAGTTTTCTTTTTCTCAATTTGACGTTTATGTATCGCTATCAAAATTAGTGCAGAAATGTGTTTTTTGCCGTATTTCGTCGAATATTTTTTTATCAAAATCAAGAATCTTATTGTCTGAGCTTAGTGCAGTTTTTCAGTTCGTTTAGTTGGTTTTCTTTGCCTGTATGTATTTTGCTGTTAACTTTCCCTCCTTGTTATATATCAAGCTTTCGTAGGTACAGTTTCCGAGATCTTTTACAATAGATTTTTGTTGTAATACACCATCATAATAAAACTCATCAATCGTTTCGTTGGCTCGGTATGATCGCTTGATTTCGGCTGTCAAATGATCGCTTTGATCGAAGGTTTGGCGCAGCGAGTAGTCACTTGTTTCTGGACTATCATACTGATAGCGGACGCGACTTTCTCTTTGATCATTTCTGCCCGAAATCTCTTCAGTAATCCGATTCTGTTGATCATAACTGTAAATGGTCCAGTCTCTCCGTTGATAGACAAAATGAATGGATTCAGTTTTTATAACCTGGAGTTTACTGTTCAAGTGATAAATAATCGCCGATTCGAATGTAGGATCGTAGGAAATAATTGCATCTGCCAGATATCGGTAAATTGTACTGCTGCTCCACTTACTATTTCGAAGGTACTGTATGGAGTCGATAAGTCCTAATTGATTATAGCATCTTTTGTTGTAATAATTATTTCCCCCGGAAAGATTGTTCGATGTGATCTCTTTGCCTTCTTCATATACAGTCGTCATAATTGCACCGGATTGCACCTCATTTTCGTCCGAGAACTGCTGCATTACATAAGTGCCGTTACATTTATTCTTACGCTGACTGTAATAAAGAGGAAGAGCGGAATTTGCGATAATGGCCGCTGCATATTGCCGGGATGGAATAAATTGAACTTGTGCGATTGAGTCAAAGAAATGTGAGGCATTATATTGTGCAGAAGCTTTCGTTGACGCAATTTGTGTGCTGGTGTTTAATATCGGTTTGGCTTCTGCCAGATAGGTATTACTATCGTATATGATCTTGGGTTTGGCTAATCCATCAAACAAGATCATGGCATGACGTTGCTTTAATGACAATACGTCGATAGTCCATTGGTGATTTTTAACGATAAATGTGAGTCTTTTTGCATCCGTTTTCGTCACCAGTAACTTTGTTGTGCTATAAGGTACTAATTTGAAAATCTCAGTTGCCTTTTTTTCGTGGAGACGCATGATAAAATCAGTTGATTTATCGGACTCATTGGTTACAAATAGAACTGCATGCGTTGGGCTAGCTATTGTTAGCGATTTTACTGTTTGCGATGCTGCGCTGGGACTATATAACAGCAATATCAACAATTGAATGATAATCGGATAAATGTGCAGTTTTGCGTTATAATTCATTTGGGTCGATATTGCTGTTGTAGACTTTGCTATTTAATTTAATACTTCTTTCAAAAATAATAAAGTGTGCTCCCAGGCACGTTTAGCCATTACGGGGTTATATTCTGCTGACTCGGGATTCGTAAACGTATGTCCAGAATTTGCGTACGTAATTATTTGCCAGTCTGCTTTTCCTTCATTTAATTCCTTGACCAACCCATCGTAATCTTCTTTTGATACACTTTTATCGGCTGCTGGGTGCTCAACGAGTACTTTTGTTTTGATCGAACCATTGGGTCTGTCGGCAGCTTTGGAGAGGCCTCCATGGATACTGATCACTGCATTGACGGGGAAGCCGGCTCTCGCCGCTTCTAAGGCTCCTGAACCTCCAAAACAATAGCCGATGATAGCAATTCTCGCCGGATCCGCGCCCTCTTTTTTCAGTTGTTCCAATGCGAGCATTATGCGATGCTGATAAGCTTTATAGTCTGTCTTGTAGTGGCCGGCAATTTTCGAAGCTGCGGTGTTGTCTGAGGGAATATTTCCTTCACCGTAGATGTCGGCAATGAACGCGATGTAACCTTCTTTTTCAAGAAGCAATGCAGCTTGTTTCGCTTCGTTGTCAATTCCCTTCCATGCCGGAAGAATTAAGACAGCAGGGCCTTTTTTTGCCCTATTGGCGGTTACCAGTCCATTGAGTTTTTGTTCACCATCCTGGTAAGAAACCTGTTTTAATTGTTGGGCCTGCGTAGTCATGGTGACCATAGTAAGCATCAATAGTGTCATAACTGTTTTCATCTGTAAAGAATTTGTTCCACTCATTATTTTGTGTGATCAGAAATGAACCTAATTTGGAGTCCATCTCAACTAAATATAATTTTCAATGTACATTTTTTTCACTGTCGCCAACCTGAAGCTACGACTTGATGGATTCAATGATACCAATAACATCGAGCTGTCCGAGACCTCGATCGTGTGCTTTCCCGTAGGTTTCGAGTAAGGTCTTGAGGAGGGGATAGTCAGCACCGGCTTGTTGAGCCAGTCGAATATCTTTCAGCATAAGGTCTAGCGCGAATGCAGGACTGTAGTTCTCTTCCACCAATAATGGTGTTTTCACTTTTGTTGCCCCACTGCCGCTGGCACTATCGTTGATGATTTCGAGCATATCGCTTCGTTGAATTCCCAGTTTATCTGAAAATAAGATCGTCTCCGCGAGACCTTGGTAGATCGTCGAAAGGAAATAGTTGATCGCAAGTTTAGCGGCAATTCCCTGGCCATTTTCGCCGAGATGTTTGATCGATTTTCCCATCTGCTCGAGGTATAGTCGGACGCGATGAAGGTCTTCGGGGTCACCACCGACCATAATAATAAGCGTACCCTCAGTCGCTGGTTTGGTACTGCCGGCAACGGGAGCATCTATAAAAGCAGCGCCTTTTTCTTTTAGCTTAGTGGCTATTGAAATACAGCGTTCACGAGATATTGTACTCATATCGACAAATAATTTGCCTTTGATCTCCCTTTGTAGGATTTTTTCATATACTTCGCTGACTGCTTCATCATTTGTGAGCATGGAGAATATAATGTCGCTATGATCGACTAATTCACCTATATCTTCTCTGATAATTGATTGCTCTTCAAAGCCTGCTGCTTTAGCCTTGTTTCTATTGTAAACAGAAAGGGGGAATCCTGCTTTTTCTAGATTTTTAGCCATGGGGTATCCCATGTTTCCTAATCCTATAAATCCTAATTTTTCTATCTTCATCTAAAAATTACATTAATTGCTCTTGAAATTTACGTATAGCTAAAGATACAAATGTTTTGCTCATTCCACTAATACCCTAATTTCGTTACGAAGTAGCACTATTTTATCTTCCTGTTCCAGTTTTTTTAAAATTCGGGAGACAACGACTCGGGATGTATTTAAATCGGAAGCGATATCCTGATGCGTAAGGGTGAGTATTCGGTCGTCATTCAGCTTCACTTTGGCTTTCAAATAGTTGATGATGCGTTCTTCCATGTTGGAAAAAGCTAGACTATCAACAGCTTGTAACATTTCGTCCATACGGCTTGAATAGCTTGATATGATGAAATTTCGCCAGGAAGGGTATTTTCCCATCCAAAGGTTGACAAGCTCATTTGGAATCATGGCTACAGTCGTTGTTTTTTCTGCGAGCGCACGAATTTCACTTTTTTTATTCCCGAGACAACAGGCTATCGACATTGTACAGGTTTGACCTTTTTCCAGATAGTAGAGCAACAATTCGCCTTTATCTTCATCCTCCCGGACAATTTTTATTGCCCCATCCAAGAGGAGAGGCATAGCCTTGATATATTGATTGGTATCAATGATGAGATCACCTTCACGGAACGTTTTTATATGCGCGTTTTCCGCTATTTCAGCGATTAGTTCCGGTTCAAGAATGCCTGTATAAGCTTGTTCTATGGATAACATATTTTTTAAATTAGTTAAAGTTAATTATTTATAAGCTTATTTCAGCTGTTGTGGGAAGAAAAGGAAGTCGGTGGAAATGGCGGATTGAAAGAAACAATTTTTAGCAGCTCATGAGGATAGGCTATAAAATCTTGTGTCCAATACATAAAAATTGTAAAATTGATAAATTTTGATTTATTCAAAACAGACAAAATATTATTCTGATTATTTTTGATGTTTTTTCAAGAATAGGATGAATGTATTGTATTTATTTTATCAATGCTGTATTTTTATTGGCTCTTTTTGCTGAAATTTGCTGTTTTTCTGTGGAAGATTAAAATTTATTCTTTCTATATAGAGATACTGCATGATATTGGTATTGTTAAAATTAGTTAAAAAGACAATCAATTCCTAATTTTGCGGCACAAAAACAAAACAATCACATCTAACATGAAAAAGTCTTTACTTTTTTTTGCCCTTGTTTTTGCTAGTTATAGTGCCGTTCAAGGTCAAACAGCAAATACTGGTTCGGTTTCAGGAGTTGTCAAAGAAGCTACTGGACAAACGGTTAAAGGAGCAACCATTAAAATTACCCACATCCCAAGTGGACAAGTAGTAAGTGGCTCAGCCGATGCCCAAGGAAAATTTCAAATTTCAAATCTTCAAGAAGGAGGCCCCTACAAAGTAGAGGTAACTTACATTGGCGAAACGCCTGTTGTTTTCGAAAACATCATGCTGAAATCGGGGGAATCGTTGAATATCAATCCAATTTTTACGGCTGGATCTTCAACAAATTTGGATGAGGTTGTTGTTGTCGGTCATGGGGTTATCGATATTGCGGCAGGAAGAAAGACGCCGATTGCCGTTTCGACGATCCGTAAGCAGGATTTAGAGGAAAGGGTAGGAGCACAGGATATTACTTCAGCATTAGCTAATACCCCTTCGGTTTATATCACTGGTCAGGCAAAAGGTTTTGGTGAGTCTTCTATGACAACGCGTGGTTTTGACCAGTCCAATACAGCATTTTTGTTGAACGGTCAGCCTATCAATGGTATGGACAATGGAAGTGTATATTGGTCAAATTGGTCGGGACTTACAGATATCGCCTCTTTAGTGCAGATTCAACGTGGTTTGGGATCATCTAAGTTAGCGATTTCATCTGTCGGCGGAACCGTAAATTACGTGACACAATCCACTGCAATGAAAGAGGGCGGTTTTGTCCGCACCACTGTTGGTAACGATATGTTTATGAAGGCAACGGTAGGTTACAATACCGGTCTTATGAAAAACGGTTTTGCTGTTTCGGCTATGTTTACACAGTGGTCAGGTAACGGTTATATGGACCATACAGAAGGTGCTGGACAAAGTTATTTCTTGTCTGTTGGATATAAAGCGAATGAAAAGCACAACCTGAACTTTATGGTAACGGGTGCACCACAGTGGCACAACCAGGGGTATACCTCAAAATTGTCTAACTATCTCGCTAATGGCAGACGTTATAACGACAATTATAAGGATGCAAACGGCGTGATGATGAATGCACAAAAGAACTTTTATCATAAGCCAGTAGCCAATTTGAACTGGGATTGGACGATCGATGATAAATCATCTTTGTCAACTGTCGTTTACGCATCGTTAGCCGCTGGGGGTGGTCAATCCTTGCGAAGCGATAAATACAATACAGGAAAATATTTAGCTGCTGATGTGAACAATCACCAATGGTTTGGTATAGTTTCTAACTATAATCGTAAACTTTCAGAATCCTTGAATTTCAATGTCGGTTTTGATGTAAGGGACTATAAAGGTACACACTATCGTAAATTGACTGATCCACTTGGAAATACAAATGGTGTCGTATTAGGCGGTAATGTTAATTTCCCTAATAAGCCATTGGTTACGAATACATACTCAACGAACCCTTGGAAAGCTTTCTCAAGTAAACCGGATTCGCGTGAAGATCGTTTAGCTTGGGATTACAATCAATACATCCGTTACGGAGGTCTGTTCGGTCAATTGGAATATGCGAAAAATGGCTTTACAGCGTTTTTCCAAGGATCGGTTTCCGAACAACAAAACAAACGTTCTGATTATTTTCAATACACGCCAGGTAATGAGGATTCTAAAGACGTGAACAATTTTGGCTACAATACGAAGGGTGGTGTAAGTTATACATTGGGGCATCATAGTGTTTTTGGTAATGCGGGGTACTATTCCCGTCAACCTTATCAAAACAATATTTTCATGAATTTTGCAAATGATATTAATGAAAATGCTGAAAATGAAAAAATCCTTGGTTTAGAGGCTGGTTATAAATTTGCTTCTCGATTCTTGGATGTGAATGTGAATGTTTACCGCACAACCTGGGAAAACCGTGTTACGGGTAGTTCGAGTTTAGCGACGGCAGATGATGTGAAAAAATACAATCCAACAAATGATCCTGGTATTTTGGTCGAAGGAGCCTATTTATATACAACAAATTACGGTGTAAAACAGGTGCATAGAGGGGTAGAAGTTGATTTTGAGGCCCGTCCAATCGAAAAATTAAGCCTAACAGGGTTTTTATCGATAGGTGACTGGAAATACGATGGCGCAGTAAATTCGGTTGTACGTAACGATAACCGCGTCGAATTGGGACGTTCTCAGGTTAATTTAACTGGTGAACATGTTGGTAACGCAGCGCAAACTTCTTATGGATTTGGTGCTAAATATAAAGTGTTTAAGGGCTTGTCTGTTGACGCAAACTACAGATACTATGAGCGTTTGTATGCATCGAATTATCGTAGAGAAGTAATAGATGGCCAAACTTATGGACGCTATATGAAATTACCGTCTTTTAATCTTTTGGATGCCGGTCTTTCTTACAATGTCAAAGTAAGTGACAAGAACAGTATGAGTTTCCGTGTCAACATGAACAATGTGTTGAATAAGTTCTATATTTCGGAAGCTACTTCGAGTAACTTGGTGACAGATGTGAACAATACTTGGAATGGTATTGATACTTCCAATTTTGTTTTGATCGGACAGGGTAGAACTTGGAATGCATCTGTGAAATTTACATTCTAATAAGATTTACGTCGAATACAAAAGGCCCACAATTATTTTGTGGGCCTTTTTTTGTTTTTTAATAAAAACTTAATAATTTTAGGTGATCTAATTGTCAACCTGATGTTGCATAAATTAATTTGTCTGGAAAATTTACAGATCGGTACTGTCCATTTTTCTGCTTTTGTTGTTAATTTGGATGGTGGAAATACAGGCTTTGCTTTATTTATTAACCAAGAAAATGACCCAATCTTTATTTTTCGAAAAGAAAAGAAAAATGAGGTATCTTTCCATGTAAATGAAGAGCAATTCTTTTGGATTGTAAAAAACAGCCAGTTTACACCAGGAGAACGTCAAGACTTTTTTGCTGAATTTGTTGAATTCCTGCGTTTGATGGAAGAGAAGGTTTCCAATTATGTTTTCAAAAAGGAAAAATTAATCAAATTTACAAATTCGAGGGATATTGTCCGCTATAAATATTTATACCTGACAGGTGAAATTAGTTGATAAGAACACCCGATTATAATATCCGATCTCCCGTTAGATTTCTTTTGTAATGAAATTTAGCTTAGTTTTGGGTATGAAGCATATGTTTTCAAATCTAGCTGTTATTCTACAAAACAATACTTTTGTGGAATCAGATTTTACACTGCCAGTACCCGTACTTCTTGCTAAGTTTTCTTTTTTACCTATTTCATCATTTTTTCCGGAAGCGAGTTTATCTTTTTCCGCTGATTGGCTAGATACCATCCAGCAGAGCGCGATTAGATCTACATTGGAAGGGTTTAATGTCGGAATCAGTGGTGATGGTAATCCTGTCGCTTTACTTGAGCAGGCGATTGCTTTGACTAATCATGCACTTGCTTATAGCTATTTGGGGCTTTATTATTTTAAAATAGCGGCATATGACCAAGCTATTGCAACGTTTACAAGCGCAATCGAACAGTATAAAGAGGAGCCATTTTTTTATGCGAGCCGTTGTTTAGTTTATCGACTCATCGATGAAGACGAAGGTGCTTTCTATGATTATCAGATTGCCAAGAGACTGGATTTTAATTATCATAGTGTATTGGAATGGGCGGAGAATCAAGCTGAACTCACTTACTTTGAGGCCGATAATTTGGTTATTCAAGAGCTGGAATCGAAGCCAAAGCAGCTGAATACTGACGAAATAAATTCATTAGGACTTGAATATGTTCATTGCTATAGCTACTTAAAAGCAATCGGTCTTTATTCTTCTGCTATTGCGGAGTCCGACAACAAGGATAGCAATCTGTTTGTTTTTAGAGGAAGTTTGTATCTGAAATTGACCTGTTTTGAGTTGGCATTGTCTGATTTCAATCAGGCTATTGCTCTTGATGAGAATCGTTCTGCAGCCTATATATTTCGCGCTAAAGTGTTTGAATCCTATCGCAATTACCAAAGTGCGCTGGAAGACTATGCCAAAGCGGAGGAAATAGATCGTGATTCATCGATCGTATACGAAGAAAGGGCATCTTTGTTTGAGCGATTGGGAAATTTTGAGGAAGCATTATTGGATTTTGACCGGCTTGTTACGCTCAATCCGGAAGATTTTTATGTGTATTCATTACGAGCCGATTTGAATGAAAAGTTGGAGGATTTACCAGGCGCACTGGCAGATTACTCGAAAGCGATCGATTTGAATCCATATTATTCTGATTTGTATTCATATCGCGCAGCAATTCGTGAAAAATTGGGTGATCCTATCGGGGCAAAAGCCGACCTGGATAAATTTAATGAGTTGGAAGATGAATAAAAAAAGTCCACCAAAAGGTGGACTTCTTTATTCATCTATTTTAACTAAAGCACGCTTTACTTAATGATCCTTTTTATCTTATTGGAACGGGTAATAAGTTTGTGCAATTTGTCATAATCCTCGGTGGCAATAGAATCGTGCAGGGATTGAAGCTGCTTGATATGTTCTTCTAGTACTTCGAGTACATTTTCGCGATTTTGTTTGAAAATCGGTGTCCACATATCGGGCGAACTTTTAGCCAGGCGTACCGTAGATTCAAATCCCGAGCCCGCCAGCTCAAAGATACGTCCCTGAGATTTTTCTTTTTCCAATACCGTTAAGGCGAGGGCGAAAGAGGTCAGGTGAGAGATGTGTGATACATAAGCCGTATGTACATCATGTTCGTCTGCATTCATAAAACAGCTGCGCATCTCCAATTGGTCGGTTATGGCATCGGCGATCTCGAAAGCATCCTCATCAGTTTTAAATGCTTCGACATATACCATCATCTTGCCTTTGAATAAGCCTGCTATTGCAGCCTCAGGCCCCGAATACTCTGTTCCCGCCATTGGATGGGCAGCGACATAGCGCCCCCTGTTAGGATGATCCTTGATTTTATTGAGAATATTTGTTTTTGTTGATCCCATGTCAATAACAACCTGATCAGTAACTTGATCCAGTATTTGGGGAACAACTTGTAAAATGGCATCTACAGGAATTGTAAGCACCAATACTTTACACGTCTTAATGGCGTCTTCCAAGCTGGCCGTTTCGTCGATGAAGCCGATCTGCATCGCTTTATCCAAGTTTTTTTGACTCTTATCTACACCGATTATTTTGTCGCAAAATTTTGTTTCTTTTAGGCGAATGGCAGCCGAACCACCTATTAAGCCTACGCCGACAATGGCTATGTTCATATATAAACAATTATATTAAGTTCTTAGAAACTATCTTTTATTCGCTGGATTGATTCTTTGAGCACCTCTACCGTCGCACAAAGACTGATACGTATATACTGATCACCCTTATCTCCGAAAATTCCGCCCGGTGTAATAAATACCCGCGATTTTTCCAAAACTGCATCACTCAGTGCATAGCCATTCTTGTATTTTTCCGGAATGCGGGCCCATACGAAAAGCCCTACTTGGTCTTTTTGATAGGAACAAGCTAACAAATCCATAATCTCATAAACCTGTTGGCGTCTTTCCGCATAAATCTTGTTTAGATCAGTATACCAGGTGGCATCCAGTTGCAAGGCTTTTGCAGCAGCTAACTGGACAGGTAAAAACATGCCCGAATCCATATTGCTTTTGAAACGAAGCACTTGGTTTATACGTTCTTCGGCGCCTACGAGTACACCAATTCGCCATCCAGCCATATTAGAAGACTTGCTCAGCGAATTCAATTCAATAGCTACATCTTTCGCTCCTGTAATACTCATAATACTTCTTGGTGTATCTGTCAAGATAAAGCTATACGGATTGTCGTGACAAATCAGTATGTTGTGTTCTTTGGCAAACTGAATCAGCTCTTGATAGAATGCATCAGGTGCGGATGCACCTGTAGGCATGTGCGGATAGTTTATCCACATCAATTTAACCTTTGACAAGTCTTGCTTTTTGAGCGCATCTAAATCAATAAGCCAGTTTTTCTCCTGGGTAAGATTATAGGTTATTGCTTCGGCGCCACTTAGCCTTACAGCAGCGGCATAAGCCGGATAACCCGGGTTGGGAATAAGTGCCTGATCACCTTCTTGAAGGTAGGTCATACAAATGTGCACAATACCCTCTTTTGATCCAATTAAGGGCAATATTTCGGTATTGGGATCAAAAGTCGCATTATAATAACGTTGGTACCAATCAGCAACGGCTTGTCTTAGGGCAGGAGCACCTTTATAATTTTGATAGCCATGCACATTTGGAAGTTGGGCATTCGTATTTAATGTCTCGATCACCTCCGGGTGTGGAGGCAAATCCGGACTTCCAATTCCTAGGTTGATTACACGCGCACCCTGTTTGTTCAATTCATCAATTTCTCTTAATTTTTTGGAGAAATAATATTCTTCAGTGTGCTGCAATCTTTTGGCAACGTCTATTTGCATTTTATTTTAATAAATTTGGTATTTGAATAAGGCTAAATTAGGGAATTATCTATTAAAAGGAGATTTTTTTATCGATTTTTCAAGCTGAACAAGCTGAATGCTTTGTTCTTGAGATGCAACAAATTTTATAGTCCCTTGCTAGGATATGCGCTTTTCTTGATTAATTTGTTATTTTTGTTCAATTTCCTCGTCAAAAATCTGAAAGGTAGAGGAGAGACCGACAAATGACTTTTCGTATAAAGGTAATTTGTCTAAGTTCAAAATAAATGAAAACATATTTTAGGCTCTTATCGTTTGCTAAACCCATTGAGAAATTTGCAATCCCATATGTAATTTTCACGCTTATCACGGTTATTTTTAGCACATTGAATTTAGCATTACTTGCTCCGTTACTCCATACACTTTTTAATGCTGGTCAAACTACCAGCGAGGCAGTCAAGCCGGAAACTTATACGGATATTCTCGCCTGGTTTAACTACTACGCGGGTGTTGCCAATAACCAGTTTGGAGCTTATGGCGCATTGAAATACGTCTGTATTGTGATTGTGATTTCCGTATTTGTTAGTAATCTGTTCCGCTACTTCTGTCAGCGTATTATGGAGAATTTCCGTATTCATACGCTGCTCAAATTACGTAGAGCGGTATTTGATAGTGTGATGGATTTACATGTTGGTTATTTTACAGGTCAGCGAAAAGGAGATATTGTTTCTAAAGTTGCGTCTGATGTACAGGTCGTGCAGTACTCTGTTACGGGGACTTTGCAGGTGGTTTTTAAGGAACCATTGCAATTGATAGCTTATATTGTGATGCTTTTTAATATCTCTGCGCAATTGACATTCTTTTCACTCTTGGTGATTCCTATCTCTGGATTCTTTATTGCAAGGATTGTTAAAAACCTCAAAAGTCAGGCTCATGCTGCTCAGGAATCTTACGGTAATATGATTTCCTATCTGGATGAAGCGTTGTCAGGCATTAAAATTATCAAAGCTTTCAATGCGGTATCCTTTATTAAGAACAGATTTCATAATGAAAACGAACATTATGCAAATATCGGCCGTTCTATGGCTAGAAGACAACAGTTAAGTTCGCCCGTTTCCGAATTGCTGGGGGTAATTATGGTGGCTATTATTCTTTTGTATGGAGGCCACTTGGTGCTTTCCGGTGACAAGAGTTTAACCGCTCCCGAATTTATTGCCTATATCGCTATTTTTTCACAGGTGATGCGCCCCGCAAAAGCTTTAACAGATTCTTTTAGCGGTATCCACAATGGTCTTGCTGCTGGCGAAAGGGTATTGGAGCTCATTGATGAAAAGACTGAAGTGAAAGATCGTACGGATGCGAAGGCCGTGAAAAGCTTTGAGAAGAATATTGTATTTAACCAGGTAAACTTTTCATATACCAAAGATAAAGAGATTCTCCAGAACATTGATTTGACGATTGAAAAGGGGAAAGTCGTTGCCTTGGTAGGGCCTTCAGGTGGAGGGAAATCGACGTTGGTTGATTTAATTCCCCGTTTTATGGATGTCACAGGCGGACAAATTCTCTTTGATGGTACTGATTTACGGGATTTAAAACAGGACTCTTTACGTGATATGATCGGTGTGGTCAATCAGGAATCCATCTTGTTTAATGACACGATCTTCAATAACATTGCATTTGCCAATCTTTCTGCAAGCCAGGAAGAGGTAGAAGCAGCTGCGCGCATTGCCAATGCACATGAGTTTATTTTGAAAACAGAACATGAATATCAGACTAACATTGGTGATCGGGGTGGTAAATTATCTGGTGGACAACGCCAGCGGATCTGTATCGCACGGGCTGTTTTAAAGAATCCGCCAATTATGCTTCTTGATGAGGCGACTTCTGCTTTAGATACCGAGTCTGAGAAATTGGTGCAGGACTCACTTTACAAATTAATGGACAATAGGACAACGGTTGTTATTGCGCATCGTTTAAGTACCATTCAGAATGCGGATAAAATTGTCGTTATTGAAGCGGGAAAAATTGTCGAGGAGGGCAGCCATAGTGAGCTTATCCAGCGCGACGGTTTATACCGAAAACTAATAGAGATGCAACAGTTCACAGACTAAGTTCCTTTTTTAAGAGCTTTGTCAAATTAGTTGTTGTCACATTTTTTATTATAACTTTTGTTGCCTTTTCGGTACATTTGATTTAAGATAGGAGATACATTTAATGAACGCAATAGATAAATTGAATTTCTTGATTAACGACAAAAATCTAGCTGTCGAATTGAGAGATATAGCGGAGAAAGTGTTGCGAGAGGAGCGTATCACTTTTGATGAAGGAGTTCTTTTATATGAAAAAGGTGAGTTAGGCTATCTTGGTGTGCTTGCTAACTATATTCGTGAGAAACGTCATGGTGATCATACTTTTTTCAATCGCAATTTTCACATCGAGCCAACTAATGTTTGTGTCTATGACTGTAAGTTCTGTTCTTATTCGAGATTAATAAAAGAACGGGCTGAAGGTTGGGAGATGGAAGTCGATGGCATGATGGACATTGTGAAAAAGTATGACAATGAGGCCGTTACCGAAGTTCATATTACGGGCGGCGTTGTTCCCAAACAAAACCTTGAATTTTATGCCGATTTTTTTCGTAAATGTAAGGCACACCGGCCAGCGCTACATATCAAAGGACTGACACCCGTAGAATATTACTATATTTTCAAGAAAGCAAAATTGAGCCATTACGATGGATTGAAATATTTGCAATCCTGCGGTTTGGACTCTATGCCGGGTGGTGGTGCGGAAATCTTTCATCCGGAAGTAAGAGAGCAGATCGCGCATGATAAATGTACGGCCGAACAATGGTTGGATATTCACGAGCAGGCGCATAAGTTGGGCATGCATACAAATGCAACGATGCTTTACGGTCATATTGAGCAGTTTTGGCATCGTGTAGATCATATGGAACGCTTAAGACAGCTTCAGGATAAAACTGGTGGCTTTCAGACCTTCATCCCTTTAAAATTTAGAAACAAAGAGAACCAAATGTCTCATATCCCTGAAGTATCCGTTATTGAAGACTTACGGAACTATGCTATTGCTCGAATTTACATGGATAATTTTGATCATATCAAGGCCTATTGGGCAATGATCTCGAGAGATACGGCGCAGTTATCCTTAGCCTTTGGGGTAGATGATATCGATGGAACGTTGGATGACACTACAAAAATATACAGCATGGCAGGAGCAGAAGAGCAAAAGCCAGGAATGACCACGCAAGAGGTTGTCGAGCTTATAAAGAATGTTGGACGCCATCCTATTGAAAGAGATACGCTGTATAATGTGGTTACGGATTATAAGGATTTCGTATTTGATCAAGGTAACCAAAAGAAAAGCTATTACGCATTACCCGTTGTTAATTCATAATTAGACTCATACTTTGAAAAAGACATTTTATTTTATACGACACGGACAGACTGATTTAAATCTTAAAGGTATTGTGCAGGGAAGAGGTGTTAATTCACCGCTCAATAAAATGGGAGTAGCACAAGCACAGGCTTTCTTTGAACGGTACAATACAGTGCCTTTTGATAAAATATATACTTCAACTTTATTGCGTACCCATCAAACTGTACAAAGATTCATTGATCTGGATTTGCCTTGGGAGCAGCTTGCTGGATTGGATGAAATAAGCTGGGGCGTTTATGAAGGAAAAGAACAAACACCCGAATTGCTGTCTGGTTTTGAACAATTGGTAGCAGCGTGGCGTAATGGAGAGTTGGATGTCAGTATTGAAAATGGGGAGTCTCCTAATGCGTTAATGACGCGTCAGCAAGCTGCATTGGATCATATGCTTGCCCAAACGGACGAAAAGAATATACTGGTCTGTATGCACGGACGTGCGTTACGGATTATGCTTTGTCTTATGACCGGGCTAGATGCCCGTTATATGGATGATTTCCCACATACAAATACTGCTTTATATAAATTGTCGTATGATAACGGTCAATTTGAGATTATTGACCATTATAATACAACACACTTAGAAGCATTGATAAATGAATAAAATTAGAGTTTCTGCCGTATCGTATACAAATACTTATCCATTTTTGAATGGAATACGTAAATCGAAAGTAATGGAACAAATCGACTTGAGCGTTGATTATCCGAGTGCATGTGCGCAAAAAGTAATCGATGATCAAGCTGATATTGGTATTATTCCTACAGCTGCCTTATTGAGTCTTCCCGAATATTACATCAATACAGATTTTTGCATTGGTACAGAAGGTGCCGTCGATTCTGTTTTTATTTTTGCCAATAAACCTATTGAAGAGGTGAAAACATTACGTCTCGATAAACAGTCGCGCACTTCAAATGGACTAGCCCGCGTCCTGATTAAGAACTATTGGAAAAAAGAAGTGGAATTGGTCACTGACGAATCCGTTGAGCCAGATGCTTACGTTTTAATTGGAGATCGCACCTTTGGCAAAAAGAACGCAGTTCCTTATGTCTATGATTTGGGAAAAGAGTGGTTTAATTTTACAGGATTGCCCTTCGCTTTTGCGCTTTGGGTAAGTAATAAAAAGCTACCGGACTCTTTTGTGGAGCAATTTAATGAAGCTTTAGCGTACGGTGTCGAACATGCAACCGATGTTATTGTCGGCCTCCCAGAGTTCGAAGGTTTTGATTATACCAAATATCTGACGCAGCATCTGAATTTCCATTTAACAGATAAAAAGCGTGAAGCTGTACAATTGTATCTTCGCTACTTAAAAGAATTGGATTAATCTATATTCCATGACTGACCCCAGATCAGTCTTCTATTCTAACATAGACATTCTTAAATCAGATTTGCCAGGTAAGCCTTTCTATACATCATGATGAAGGCTTACTTGGCAATAAGATTGCATTCCAAATTAGCAGATAGCCTCCTGTTTCCCGTTAACCATATCCGATCGGATCACTTGATCAGATTACCATAATTGTTTCTTTCCTATGTTGTGCATTGCTGGCATTTAATTTATGGCCAAATTGACACCATATTATATATTAGGAGTGGGTTAACGCCACTTTTACACGGTATTAACAAGGGGTTACCCCAGCTACCTCCCTGTTATACCCCTGTTACCCCCCCCTGTAATATTTCCGTTATTGTAGTAATCGGCCTTAATTTTTGGTTAATAAGGGACCTGGTTAAACTGGGCATTTTTATGATAAATTTTGGCTTCAACTGTGCGCAGTAAGTTTTAAACTATTCATCGAAGTGATGGAATAGCAATTAGGTACGCCCTATTTTTACTTTGCGGCCTTTGATTTTTTGCCCACTAGCCTTATTGATAATAACGGAAGCAAGCTTTCTTTTAACGGCAACATAAGCGACCTTATCTTTCACTTCTATTATGCCAATGTCTTCTTTTTCAATACCTTCCAAATGCAGGAGAAAACCTACGATGTCAATTTTATTGACTTTATCTTTTCGTCCAGCACTAACATAAAGTGTTGCAAAAGGTGAATTTTCAGGGAGGTCATAGAATTCAGGAAATTCCTCTTCAGGTATTTCTGTAGGGATATAAGGATATACTTCCTCCGGTTTGAGGATAACATAAACATCACCCTTCGCTTGCATACGGGCAGTACGTCCATTGCGGTGAATAAAACCGTCTTCTTTGTGTGGCAACTGGTAATGTATAATGGCATCAACCTCTGGAATATCTAATCCCCTTGCAGCCAGGTCTGTTGTGATCAGTACATTGTTAGAATGGTTTCGGAATTTGAGAAGTGCCAGTTCGCGATCCTGTTGTTCTAGTCCGCCATGAAAGGTGTCGTGGATAATATTGCGATTGTCCAGTAGTTCGCTGATGTGATCGACTGCATCACGATGATTACAGAAGATAATCATTTTTTTCGTCCCGATCTTGCAGATGAGTTTTAGTAATGCCTCCAATTTCTTTTGAACAGGGGCAACTACTTTTTTAATTGTAATGTGGGGTATATTCTGTGAATCATTCAGGAAATCAACAAGAATAGGCTCCTCTATCTGTGTAAACGGTGGGATTGCATCCATCATCGTTGCAGAAGTCAATATCCGCGATCTGAGGGTTGGTATATGTCGAATAATGAAATCCATTTGTTGCTGAAATCCCAGTTCCAACGATTTATCAAATTCGTCTAACACGAGGGTGTGGATATGGGACGGATCAAAATTTCCTTCTTCGATATGTTGTTTTATACGTCCTGGAGTTCCTATAATAATTCCTGGAGCATCTTTGAATTCATTTTTTTCGATACGGGTACTATGACCGCCATAGGCACAGGTGACTTTGTGGCCTGTGGCCACCTTACGGAGCACTTGTTCTATTTGTAAGGCAAGTTCGCGAGTTGGTACTAAGATCAATACTTGAACCTCCCGAACGATTTCCTTCAATTGCTCTAGAATGAGCAATGAAAAGGCCAGGGTTTTACCAGATCCTGTGGGTGAAAGTAAGATGAAATCATGGTCTTTTTGGTACGATTCCACTACTTTTTCTTGCATCTCATTTAAGGATGAGATACCTAATTTATTTAAAATAGCTTCTAGCTGCATTTAGCAAAAATACAAAATACCGCTATTTTGAAAGGAACAAACTCGAATGAAAATTTTTTAGGCATTTTATGTTCAAAAAAACAAGGTAATCAGTCTATAAAAGATGATTACCTTGCCTTGATTTATATCGATATACTGAACAACGCCGTATTGTTACCGCGTCGTTAATTCTCTATAAGTATTGTTTTATAAAATATCAATACCTTCTTGTCTTAATGTCTCTTTTTTATCTTCTTCCCAGATACTGACTTGCACCTCTCCAATATGTTGTTTTTTAAGCATAAACATACATACACGTGATTGTCCGATTCCACCGCCCATAGATTCTGGCAACTGGTCATTAAGCAGCATGCTATGGAAAGTCAGTTTGGACTTTTCTGTGCAATTTCTAATTTCCATTTGATGTGCCAAAGCCGTTTTGTCGACACGGATCCCCATGGATGAAAGTTCAAAAGCTGAATTTAAAATTGGGTTCCATACCAAGATATCACCATTGAGTCCTTTGTGGCCAGTCTCATTTGCTGTACTCCAATCATCGTAGTCTGCGGCACGCCCATCGTGTGCAACACCATTGCTGAGTGCCCCTCCAATACCATATAGAAATACGGCTCCATATTCTTTTGTGATCGCATTTTCACGCTCTTTAGCATTTAGATTAGGATATTTTTGAAGTAGTTCTTCAGCCGATATGAATGTAATGGTTTCGGGTAGAATCGCTTTTATCTGTGGATACTTGCTTTCAACCTGTCGTTCTGTAAATCGTAGCGCATCGTAAATTTTTAATACGGTTTCCTTTAGCAGGGCCAAATTACGCTGATCCTTTCCGATGGCCTTTTCCCAATCCCATTGGTCTACGTAGATGGAATGAATCGGGGTATAATCTTCATCAGGGCGGAGGGCCTTCATGTCTGTGACGATGCCTTCACCTGGCAGCATTTCAAGCTCTTTTAAACGGACTCTTTTCCATTTGGCCAATGAATGTACCACGACAGCTCTTTTTTCATTCAATGATTTAATCGGAAATGATACTGGACGCTCAATTCCATTTAAGTCATCATTTAATCCAGTACCGTCCAAAACCACCAAAGGCGACGAGATCGGAATTAGATTTAAAGATTTCTTTAGTTCTTGGACAAATGTATCTTTAACGAAGCTGATAGCAACTTCGGTATTTAAAAGTTTTCTTCCCTCCATATGAGTTAAATGAAATACCATGCGCAGATTGATACGCCTAGTTTTTATTTTTTATTCAGTTATTTGATACAAAAGTATGAAAATATCATTGGTTAATCTGTTTGGTTGTGATTTTTAATATTTATCCATTAAAAAGTTGAAAAAATAAAAAAATTCTAAGAAAATGAAGATAGGTCAATATTTTATTATAAAACTAATAATTTGTTGGTGCAACCAAAAGTGTTTGGTTACTTACCAAAAGAGCCTTGAAATATTTCAAGGCTCTTTTGCTTATGGTGGATCGAAGCGGATGACTAGACGGAGAAACTTTCGCCGCAAGCACAGGTACGGCTTGCATTCGGATTGTGAAATTCAAATCCTTTTCCGTTCAAACCATCTGAATAATCAAGTTCGGTACCCGCTAGGTACAAAAATGATTTGATATCCAAACAGACTTTTACACCTTTATCTTCGAAAAATTGATCACCTTTTTTTTCTTCATTATCGAAATTTAGCTTATAACTCAATCCCGAACAACCGCCACTTTCTACAGCAACACGCACAAAGTAATTGCTGTCATATTGCTCATCCTTCATGATTTCCTCGATACGAGTTTTTGCTTTGTCAGTAACTGTAATCATAGTATTATCCTTTGTATAGAACAAAGATACATACAATCTTGTTATATTTTGTCTCTTATAAAGTTTTTAGAATGTCATAAATTAGTCGATCAGGCCGGCTTGGAAGAGCTGCCATATTGGCGATTGATCGCGTATTCTTTTTACAGCCTCTTTGATGAGTTGCGCAGCTTGAATGATCTCTTCTTGTGTAGTCAGGATACTGAGGCTGAAACGGATTGCAGCGAGTGCATGTTCTTTGGGTACGCCCATCGCGAGCAGGACATGTGAGGCCTCCCTGGAGCCTGTTACACAGGCCGCACCTGACGAAAGTGCCAAGGTAGGGCAGGCAGTCATTATTTCACTTGCAAGCACATGTTTAAAGCTGATGTAGCTGGTATTGGGCAATCGTGTACAGTTCTTCCCATGAATGATGATTTCAGGAATACTACCTAAAATTTCCTCCAATAAATCACGATTCTGCCGGACGGTCGTGTAAGCCGCTGGGTTAATCAGGGAAATGGCTTTTCCAAAGCCAACAATTGCAGGAACGTTATATGTACCGCCTCTGAATCCATTTTCCTGTCCTCCGCCTACAATCAGGGAGGCGATTTGAATCGGTTTTGATTTTCGACGGATGTAGAGTGCGCCGACTCCCTTTGGCCCATGGAGTTTATGGGCGCTCAGGCATAGTAGGTCTATGGGGATCTTTTTCAGATCAATGTCGATTTTCCCGACAGCCTGTGTTGCATCACAGAAGAATAAGATGTCTTTTTCTGAACAGATAGCAGCAATCTGTGCTATAGATGCACATATACCGGTCTCGTTGTTTGCAGCCATGATGCAGACGAGTATAGTCTGCGCAGTAATGGCGTTTTTTAAGTCATCGATATCGATGGCTCCTTTCGTATCGACAGGGAGGTATGTGATTTGCGCTCCTTTTTTTGTCAATTGTTCACAGCAACTGAGCACAGCCTTATGTTCTGTTGAAACGGTGATGATATGATTGCCTTTCGAGTGATACCTGTCAAATATGCCGCAGATTACAGTATTAATACTTTCTGTGGCTCCGGAATTGAAAAAAATTTCTTTTGATGAGCAGTTCAGGGCATCTGCGATTTGTGTTCTGGCTGATTGGATAGCCGCATTGGCTTCACGTCCCATATGATGATAGACGCTCGATGCATTCGCATAATTCTGGATGAAGTAGGGAGTCATGTCATTCCACACTTCATCCAAAACTCGGGTTGTTGCGTTATTGTCCAAATAAATGATCTCCTTCATTCGGATAAAGATAAGGATAATGGTGTTTATGCTGAAGCTTTCACATCAACTTCCTTTTTTTTGACATTTGGATCATATCTCAGGCCCGGTGTTAACCAATACATCAGAATTATGCGGGAATAACGATAGTTGAACGGAGACATTAAAACAACGCTCATAATGGCAACTGTCGCATAAAGTATGAAAGAAGAATCGTTCCCTGTCAGGATATAGGTTGCCATACAAGCAGCAACCATCTCTGCAATGGAAAACGCATAGGTAACATACATGGCACCATAAAAATAACCTGGCTCACGTTCATAACGAAGTCCACAGTATTCGCAATGGCTATTCATTTTTTGTACTTTAAGACCATAAGCAGGGCCTTTGTATACATGGCCGATTCTGCATCTTGGACATTTTGCCTGCCATGCGGCTTTAAATTCAGATAATTCGTATTTAACCTCTTCCATAGTTATAGTTGTTTTCTGAACTCTTCTGGTGTGAGCCCAGCGGATTTTTTGAAAAATTTAGTAAAGTATGAGTTGTCATTGAATTGCAGCTCATCTGCAATCTCATTGATATTTAAATTTCGATTAACCAATAGTCGCTTCGCTTCGAGTACAATCCGGTTTCGTATAATTTCACCGGCTGATTGTCCGATGTAGGATTTGCAGATCGCATTCAGGTGATTAGGCGTAATAAATAACTGATCTGCATAAACACTGGGCAATTTGGTAGACTTGAATTGCTGTTCAACCAATTGCTGAAAACTATTGAATATTTTGTGATTATATGGCGTACCGTGCTCTTGATGATCTTTTTCGGTTGAAATGGATATATATAATATAAACTGGAGCAGAAGCGTACGGATGTAATCTTCTGATAGCCCCGCTGTCTTAGCCGCTAAAATCTGTTCAAGAATAGTGATCGACTGATTTCGAAATTGCTCAGCAATCACAAAAATTAAGTGTTCAATTTTACCTTGCAAGAAGCTAAAGCGCTCCAAATAATCGGTCCGCAAAAGAAAGGACTGAAAATAATCAATGGAAAAATTGACAACATAGCCCTCTTCATCACCTATAAAGTTCCAGGTATGGACTTGTCCCGGAACCATAAAGTAGATTTGATAAGGTTCAATGTTGTAATGATTGAAATCGATAATGTGTTCTCCCGAGCCCTTGATGAATAGTACAAAATGGAAAAAATTATGTTTGTGAGGAAACACCATATCCTGATGCTTGATGATATATTCTTTTAGATCATCTATATGAATCGTTGTTTTGTTATTGAGATCAATACTACAACTATCAATAATAGGAATGGTATTTTTTCTATTCATATAACAAAATTACGTTAAATATTCTTTTAATAGTGGTGTTTATTTGGTCTTTTGTGGTGTTTTTCAATGATTTTTATATTTTCATACGGTATCTGATATGTTGGAACAATCCTTGTACCTAGAGGTTTAAAATTTATTTCATAAAATGGAAAGTAATTTAAATAGTTTGGGGAGTAGATTTGGTCGATTGACAGATATTGTCATTGAGTCTATTCCGGGGATTATAGGGGGGATTATCCTATTGATTCTTGGGAAATATGTGATCAATTTTGTGGATCGCTTATTACATAAACGTTTCGAAAAAAAGAATGTAGATCCCTCTATTCGGGCGTTTATCTCCAGTATTGTTAAGATCGTCATGTGGGTTATGCTGCTTCTTACTGTCGCGAGTCAGATTGGCATACAGACCACTTCTTTTATTGCCGCTTTATCTGCATTCGGGCTAGCTGTTGGCATGGCGTTGCAAGGAAGCTTGAGCAATTTTGCCGGTGGAGTACTGATTTTGATGTTTAGACCATTTGAAGTAGGGGATTATATATCAAGCGCTAACGGTACAGCGGGAACGGTGGAGCGAATCGATATTTTGTATTCAACACTTATAGGTGACGATGGTGTGCGTATTTTTAGCCCTAATGGTCCACTAGCCAATTCTGTCATTAAAAATTATACAAAAATTGTACAACGTATGTTTGAATATACGATCACGATTTCGTACGATAAAAATGTAAAAGATGCTAAAGATATTATTCTCCGTGTACTTCGTTCAAACGAAAATATTTTGATGAGCCCTGAACCGACGGTATTTGTAAAGGAACTGGGTGATAATTCGATGGTGTTGACCGTTCGTGCCTGGACCAAGAGAGAGCACTATTGGCCAGCGCGGAATTCCATGCAGGAAAAGATTATGCTGGAATTGGAAAGAAACGACATTAGTTTATCATCCAATCCTACGCAGATTAGTATTGTCTCAAACTCAAATGACCAAGGGCTGTCTAAGGGGCAGATCTAGTCCGTATCAAGAGACTTTATGAGTACAAAGTACCGGTAGGCAATAATAGCCTGCTGGTACTTTTTTAATTTTAAAGGATCCTTTTTGCTATACTTTGGCAGGATAGCTTTATTGATGCTGTTTAAAAATTGGAAGAATCGTCTTTTCATGGATAAACTTCGTTATTGATAATCTGAGGCATTTTTTTTCCGTCAATTGCTATAAGCAAGTTACTGGCAGCCATAACAGCCATATTATCCCGCGTTTCTTCTGTAGCAGAGCCAATGTGTGGCAGTATACAAACATTTTCCATATTTAACAGCGGATTTTTCGGATCCATCGGTTCGGGATTTGTCACATCAAGTCCAGCTCCCCATAGTTGACCGGTCTTTAAGGCTTCTGTTAGATCTATTTCATTGACCAATCCGCCTCTAGCGGTATTAATCAATATAGCGGAGTTTTTCATGCGTGCGAATGTATTCTTGTCAAAACGGTTTTTAGTCTCCGGTGTCAGAGCTGCATGTAGTGAAAGGACATCGCTCCGCGTGAGCAGATCGTCGAAATTAACATATCGTGCGCCAAGAATTTGTTCCGCTTCTTCATTACGGCTTCGGTTGTAATAGATAATTTCCATGTTATACGCTGCTTTGGCTTTTCTTGCGAATTCAAAGCCGATCCGCCCCAGTCCATAAATACCCAGTGTTTTGTTGTTGAGCTCGATGCCTAAGTTTGCAGTAGGGTCAAACCCTTTCCATTCGCCCTGCAAAATTCTCTTGTGGTTAAAAAATGCCTTTCTTGATACCGAAAGCATTAAAAGGAATGCGACATCAGCTGTTGCTCCCGAAAGTATGCCTGGCGTATTGCTTACAGGTATCCCATGCTTTGTAGCGGCAGAGATATCCACGTTGTCATAGCCGACACTCATGAGGGATAGGGCTTTAAGATTTGGGCAGTTTTGGAAAAAATTAGCATCAAATTTCTGCATCCCGCCATTAAGGACATAGTCGGCTTGCTGGCTGGCTTTGATAAGTTCCATTTCCGATAGGGGATTTGGGGAGTCGTGTATGGTTATATCGTGACCGGCTGATTTTAATAGATCTATCCCTTTTTGCGGAATTCTTTTTGTGATAAATATCTTCATGTAAATAGCTGCTTTTTTAGCTTGTTTGTGATTGATCCTTGTGAATCAATTTGTATTACCTTATAGTCAAAGTTAATTATCAATCATTGCTATTACAACAAAAAAAGCCATATTGTTGTTTCAATATGGCTCATTATTCTATATTTTTTGATCTTTATTTTTTACGGAGCAAATAGTCCAAAATCGCTTTACCCTTGTCATCTGCAGAGATGGCTGAGTTGGACAGGACGATTACCCCACTTTTTTTATCTGGGGATAAGGCTAGATAGGAACTGCTTCCGGCGGTTCCGCCATTGTGCCAATAGACCGTTAGGTCATCAATCAGATTCATGTGCCATGCAAGTCCCAGGTCTGTATCTGGAGGTAGAAAAAAAGTAAATAATCGGGTGTTTGCCATTGCATTTTCCAAGGGAGTCTGCGGCATCTTGAATTGTGCATTCGCAAATTTAAGCAGATCCTCGAGAGTCGATTTTAATCCACCAGCGGAACCAAAAGCGTCAAATGACCAAGGAATTACTTCTTGACCATCTTTGTTGTATACTTTAAAGGTATCTTTTCTCTTAGGATCTAATACCTGAAAAGTATTGTTCATATCAAGTGGCTTGCAGATAATATCTTTGACAAGCTGCTCGTAGCTTTTCTTATAAATGCCGCATATAATATCGCCCAGTACAGCATAGCCAAGGTTGCTATATTCATATTCTTCCCCAGGGTTCTTTTTGTTTTTAAAACTTGATAAGTAATTATAAAGTGCCTTTTTGTCGTATGTTTTGTAGGGGTCATTTTCATTAAATCCTTTGACTTTGTCTAAATTGTCCGGAAGTCTAGGTAGGCCAGAGGTATGATTGGCCAACATCTGAAACGTTATTTTTGAAAGCTCTTCATTCTTTTTGAGTGTATCGGGGAGAAAGAGCGATATGGGCTGATCTAAGGTGATCGTTCCCTCTTCCACTAGGTTTGACAAAAGTATGGCGGTAAAGATTTTGCTCAGCGAACCGATTTCATAAATTGAGGTATTTGTAGGCGGGGTCTGGTTGCCTTTGACTGTCTCCCCATAAAAATATGTTTTAGTTTGTCCATTTTTTAGGATGCCTATGGCAAGTGATTGTGTGTTTTGCTGTTTTAAATAAGCATTGGCAACAGAGTCTACAAAAAGGTCATCGTTATCGGCTGATTTTTGCGTGACAGGTACCACAATAGTTTTTTCCACCTGGGGCTTTATTGCCAAAGGGGTAAGTTTTAATGTGTTGAATTTTAAGGTAGAATCTGTTGCGAAAAGGACTTCATAGGATTCACTGTCAAAGTCCATCTGATAAGTTGCCGTTCCTTTTTCAAATTCTTTTATTGTGGAACTTTTGACTCTTCCTAATGGATAGAGTTCCTGTAGTACTTGTGCAAATCTGGGTAGACTAATTTGCTGTTTGAAGGCATCACTTGCCAAGTTATAGGCTGAGTCTGTCATCTGGGAGTTGATGAAAAACTCCAGTCTATTGTAAACTCCTCTGTTGATCTGTTCCTCAGGGTTCGTTTGGGCAAAGGAGTAAGATGTGATGCCCAGCAATACTATTGTAATAAAATTTTTCATAACTATTGATGGGCACAAATCTACGGAATGTTTAAATTCCAATCAATTGTTTTAATCGCGCATAGCCTGATTTACTGATATTGAGCTTTTCACCTGATACAAGCGCTGCAATATAAGAGTCCTTCTCATAGGGCTCTAATTTGGCCAGCTGATCCACTTTAATGATAAAAGAGCGGTGAATGCGAACAAACTGATTTGGATCCAGCGATTTCTCAAAAAATGCCATAGTTTTATTCTTTAGATACATGCCATCTTTGGTATGAATTTTAACATAGTCATCGTAAGACTCCAGATATTTGACTGTATCAATCGGAATAATCTTGATTTGAGTACCTGTTTTTACAACAATACGGTCGATCTTTGTTTCGTCTTGTGCTGTCAGCACTTCATAGTTGGGCTGTACCTTTTTCTCGGGCGCAGAGTAGCTTGTTCTGAATTTCTCCAGGGCTTTTTTGAACCGCGTCGGCGAAACGGGTTTTAAGAGGTAATCCAGTGCATTCTTTTCGAAAGCTTTTAAAGCATATTCATCAAAAGCTGTTGTAAAAATGACTGCGGGCGGGTCGTCTACAAGTTCAAGCATTTCAAATCCCGTCAATTTGGGCATTTGTACGTCAAGGAAAATCAAATCGGGCTCGTGTGTATGGATGGCCTTTACACCTTCAAAGCCATCGCCACATTCAGCCATGATGGATATATCGGCTTCATTTTTTAGGTAACCCGCAATAATGGAGCGTGCTAGGGGTTCATCATCGATAATAACGACTTTAATCATATTGAGGTATTTTTAGGGAACTGATAAATATATTGTCTTGAATTTGAGTTTCCAGCAGGTCATTTCTTCCATAGAGCAGGTATAAGCGACGTTGAATGCTCGAAAGCCCAAACCCAGTACCTTTTTTCGGTTTAGATTGTTCTTCGGTGTCGAAAGGGTTGGTGATTTGAATCAGTAATTGACCGTCATTCGACTGGCATTTTATTTTTATTTCGACCTGATCCGTTACATTGTAAAGTCCGTGCTTAATGGCGTTCTCTACAAGAGGTTGGATGATCATTGCTGGTAATCTGTTGTTAAAAATTTCTTCTGAAGAAGAAATGGAGGTATGTAGTCTGTGGCCAAAACGTACTTTCTCGATATCGAGATAAAGCTGGAGGTGGTCAAGTTCTTCTTCGAGCGTGATGATCTGATTATTTTCTTTTCTTAATGTCCCTCTCAAAAAATCAGAAAGCTGGAATGTCATATTTCGGGCTTCGTCGGGATTAGCACCAATAAGCGCTATAATTGAGTTCAGGCTATTGAATAGAAAATGGGGCTGTAACTGTTGTCTTAGATTATAAAGTTCGGCCTCCCTAAGCAGGTTTTCGGATTCCTGTTTCCGTTTGATATTGTTGATATTGTCTTCTTGGATATTCCAGACAATATTGATAATGGCAACTGATGTCAAGATAAGGAAATTAACAATGCCGCGATAAGGTAATGTCAAATCCAAAAGTGGGGTAAAGGTAGATTGAATAAAGTAACTCATCAAGAACCGGCTTAATGCAATGCTTATTCCGCCCATGATCAAGCCGATGATGAGTACTTTCCAGATTTCCCGCGGTTGCGGGGTGTAGAAATTGAGTGCTGATGACATGCCATAACAGCAGAACATCATCACAAGACTATTTATAAAAGAATCTTTAAATGCGAGCTGCTGGTCAAAACCAGAACGAAGCATCAATAGATATTGTAACGCAAGATATCCGATAAATACGGATATGCAGATAATGCCTATTAATCGACTTTTAACACTGAGGAACAGCTTGTTTTTCATCTATTAAGCATTTTTTATGGTTAAATTACCTAAAATACAGGTGCCTGTTATATAGATTTTTTTATCTGTATCGGGGTTATAGATCGTTTGGAATCTGCGGTCATCGACAGAACCCAAGATCGAGGCAACATTGCTAAATACCGTCCAATGTGGAGGTATAATAATACGCGCACTGCCGAATAACTGGAAGGTGTCGATAACAATCGGCTGTTGAATGTCTGCTTTCGTCAGATCGAGTTCAATGCTCCCAAATACGTTGGTCAAATTGCCACCTCTAAAATGTTTAGAATAGATTACTTTCTTTTGGCCCGCAAAGATAGTGTTCAAATTGAGGTTGTCCTCAAATGAATGGTGAAAGGAATCTTTCTCTTTGTCGCCAAAAGCCTGCTGATTAGGCGAGGCTTGTTGGCTTGAACCGTATTGTTCGTTAAATGGTTTTGATTCCTGGGCAGCGGGGCTACTGTCTATCGAGCCTTCTGCAGGAATATTGACTCGCTTGTCCCAGTCATAAGGGCCTTGCGGCGGATTGGGGTAAGCTGGAGGAACCATTGGAGGTTTCCTTTTGCTCATGATAAAGTAAATCCCAAGAGAAATAATGATGATCGGTACAGTTACAGACCCAAAATCTGTACGCATCATTCTTGAGATAAGACTCGCTCCACCTATAATCAATAGGATAATTGCCGATTTTTTCTGGAATTGGGAATTCACTCCAATGACCAATCCGATGATAATTAGTATGGTTGGCCAGCTAAATAACCAATCCGGAAACCAGCTTCCTAAATTTAGATTATTCAATAATAAGAATATACCTACGATAATTACAATCGCTCCTACAATATTGCGGCTATTATTGCTGTTTGGTATGATGGGTTCTTTTTCCATAATGTTTTTACTATTTATGACTCAAAGATAGAGGCACAAATTTATTATACATATTTGCTTTAGGTAATACAACTTATATTTTCGGTAAATGTAATGATTTCGTCGGTAAAAAATCTTGTTGTTTAATTTTTATCCTGCGTATAAAAAGAATGGAACTACCATTTTTATGCTTAATTGTCTTTTTTTTTAATATTATTTGGTGTATTAAAATGAATTATTATATATTTATCAAAGATTAAGATTACTTTAAACTTAAATAACAACCAATGGGAGATTTTGAAAACAAAGAACGTGAAGAAGTTTTTTCAAAAAAGGTGAGAGCAGGTAAGCGTACTTATTTTTTTGATGTAAAAGCAACTCGATCGAACGATTACTACATTACTATCACAGAAAGCAAGAAGCGCTTTGAGGATGGCCAGTTTATTAAGCATAAGATTTTCTTATATAAAGAAGATTTTGAAAAGTTCGCTGAGGGTTTGACAGATGTGGTTAATTATATCAAGTCAAATCAGGAAGTAATCGAGAAACGTTATGAGCCTAATTTTGATGATGCATATGCCGAAGAAGCAGGTGCTCGTTCAAAAGACGATTTTTCGTTCTAGCATAAACAGAGCGAAATCTTAATGAAAAAAAGAAATAAAAGCCACATGAGTGGCTTTTTTTATTGTCTTTAGTGATGGCCTCAGCTTCCGAGACCCCAGTTACAGTAAACTTTGAATAGGTCTTTATATACTTCGCAGAAAATCATTCAGCACGGCATTGAATTTTTCGGGTTCCTCGAGATTTGGCAGGTGTCCGGACTCTTCAAACTCCATATAGCGTACATCTGGTATATTGTCGATGAGTATATTTGTCTGTTCTTCGCTCATCAGTTTATCGTGTTTACCTTTTATCACTAATGTTGGAATAATAATTGTTTTTAGCGAATGGGTTGTATCCGTTCTCGACGCGAGACCGAGTTGGGTAGCGCAGATGCTGGCGACCTCATTTCTGCGGATGCAGCTTTTGATAAGTTCAACTGCCTCGGGATTTTCGCGAATTGTTTTATCGTGAAATACGTTCGTGATAAAACCAATAGCAAATGGTCTTCTGCCGTATTTCAGTAATGCCTGAATGGAATCAAAACGTTTCTGTTTGCCTTTGTTATCGTCGGCAAGTGAATTGGTGTCACAAAGAATAAGTCCTTTGAGCTGCTGCCCGATGAGTTCATAGGTGCGTAGTGCAATGTAGCCTCCCATGGAGATTCCGCAAAGGATGACATGGTTGAGATCAAGTTTACGAATAAATTCAACGAGATCTTTGGCAAAAACATCCACAGAGAAAAATCCATGGCCATTGGTACTTAAGCCATGTCCCCGGACATCTATGGCAATTCCGGTATAATCTTCGTCGAGTTGCAGGAGCTGCTGTTTCCAGGTATTTTTATTAAATGGAAATCCATGGATAAAGATGATCGTTTTTGGAGAAGGGTATAATTTGCTGGGGCGGATATAATAGGAGATACTAATGTCTCCGATGCGAATTTTACTGAGTTTTAATTCTCTTTTGCTCATGAATGCTAACATTTGTCCGTGTCTGAAAAAAAAAGTTTATATTTTAAATATAATATTATCAACGAGATAAAAGAAATGTTGTTGTATAAAGTTTAAAAAAGAGAAAAAATGTTTGTTAAATCGATAAATATACCGATATTTGCATCACCAAAACGGAAAAGGATATCGGATTTGTTTTGGTTGCCTAGCGCTCCTAGCTCAATTGGATAGAGCATCTGACTACGAATCAGAAGGTTAGGGGTTCGACTCCCTTGGTGCGCACAAATACAGGTTCTGTATGTTAAAAAGGCATTCCTAGCTCAATTGGATAGAGCGTCTGACTACGGATCAGAAGGTTAGGGGTTCGACTCCCTTGGAGTGCACAAAGAAAAGCCAGTCAATTTGATTGGCTTTTTGATTTTAGAAGCATTATTGCAAGGCAGTCGGTGGAAGGAGGGAACTTCTTTTTGAAAAAAAATTTGTAAAAAAACGAATTCTGACTATATTTGCGTCACCAAAACACATGGGACAGAGTTCTAAACGTAATGGTTTATTGCGCTCCTAGCTCAATTGGATAGAGCATCTGACTACGGATCAGAAGGTTAGGGGTTCGACTCCCTTGGAGCGCACAACTGAAAAGCCTAGTCATCATCTGTGATTAGGCTTTTATTTTTTAACTCGTTTTAATTTCTTAAATAAAACTATGCTAAACCTTGTAATATTTGGCCCTCCGGGTGCAGGTAAGGGAACCCAATCTGCAAAGCTTATTGAAAAATATCAATTGGTTCATGTTTCAACTGGTGATATTTTTAGAGCACATATTAAAGGTCAAACGCCACTTGGTCAACAAGTGAGCCAGATTATTGCTGAGGGAAATTTAGTGCCAGATTCGATTACGATAGCAATGCTGGAAGAGGAAGTAAAGAAAAATCCGGATGCAAAAGGATTTATTTTTGACGGATTTCCTCGTACTGTTGCTCAAGCTGAGGCTTTGGATGCTTTTTTAGAAGGTATCAACACCTCAATCTCGGTCGTAATCGCACTGGATGTGAATGAGGATGAATTGAAAGAACGTATTGCCAAACGGAGAGAGATTTCTGGCCGTGCGGATGATGATGCGGATAAATTAGTGAAGCGTATCGATGAATATTTCACGAAGACGATTCATGTATTGCCTTATTATGAGGCGCAGGGTAAGCTTTCTAAAGTAAATGGCATCGGTGAGATCGAGACTATCTTTAAGAGCTTAACCGATATCATCGATAATTATTAATTGAAATAAATACTTTTAGACTGTAATAAATTGTAATGGCGCAAGGCTCGAATTTTGTTGATTATGTGAAAGTGTGTTGTCGTTCTGGACATGGTGGGGCAGGTTCAGCTCATTTGCATCGTGACAAGCACACAGCTACCGGTGGTCCCGATGGTGGTGACGGCGGTCGTGGTGGGCATATTATACTGAAAGGAACGACTAATCTCTGGACCTTACTTCATTTGAAATACCGTAAGCATATTATCGCTTCAAACGGAGAGTCGGGGGGCAGTTCATTGCGCACTGGCGCTACAGGTCGTGATGAAGTATTGGAGGTCCCTCTGGGAACAATTGCAAAGGATGCGGAGACGGGAGAGGTCTTGTTTGATATTACAGAAGATGGTGAAACAAGGGTATTGGTTCCTGGTGGAAAAGGTGGTTTGGGTAACTGGCATTTTAAATCGCCTACGCAGCAAACACCGCGGTTTTCGCAACCCGGCCTTCCTGGCAAAGAGCAGTGGATTATTCTGGAATTGAAAGTTCTTGCTGATGTTGGGCTGGTAGGATTCCCTAACGCCGGAAAATCAACATTGCTGTCTGTGGTCTCTGCTGCGAAGCCCGAAATCGCAAATTACCCCTTTACAACGCTTGTCCCTAATTTGGGGATGGTGAGCTACCGGGATAACCGTTCCTTTGTTATGGCAGACATTCCGGGTATTATCGAAGGGGCTTCAGAAGGAAAAGGATTGGGGTATCGTTTCTTGCGGCATATTGAACGAAATTCTGTTTTGCTGTTTATGGTGCCAGCTGATACGGACCGGACAATTCGCGAAGAATATGCCATTTTATTAAATGAATTGACTGCATATAATCCTGAGTTGGCAGATAAGCCCAAATTGCTTGCTATTACGAAGTCTGATATGCTCGATGAGGAGCTGGAGAAGGAAATGGAGCAGGAGCTACCGGAAGATGTGCCTTATATCTTCATTTCTTCGGTGACAGGCAAAAATATCTTGCCATTGAAAGATATGATCTGGAAAGCAATCAACTCTTAAAAGTTGAATACATAAACAGAAAAGGCGCTCCACACCGTGAAGCGCCTTTTCTGTTTCTATTAAATTCTATATGTTGCTAAAAAAAGAACATTTTATAAGTTTTTTTGTTAATTTCATGCTATTATTTTATCCTGGATGGACGACTGTTTTTTAGTTCCATCACCAAATTAAATCTAAATGAAAACAGAAGACGAAAAGTATTGCGTAGAATGTGGCAAGTTGATCAATATCAAGGCCGAGGTTTGTCCTTATTGCGGAGTAAGGCAGCCTATATTTTACGCTAACCAACCCTTTCAGCAACAAAATAACACGTTTCAGGATGACAGATGGCTGCCGGCGCTGTTGTTTTGCTTTTTTCTTGGGCCATTTGGCGCACATCGTTTCTACTTGGGCCAAATAGGTACCGCAGTGATTCAGTTGCTGACTTTGGGAGGATGCGGAATTTGGTATCTGATCGATTTGATTATGATTATTGTTGGTAAATATAAGGATGCAGATGGTAATTACATTAAAAGTCCGATAAACAATAATTAATGATTTATATCTTACTGAAATACCTTAAGTATCATTGGATCTATTCGTTGGTATTGGGGTATTTCGGAATTGCTATAAGCTTATATCTTTTCATGGATATCCATATTCTTGTTCCTTGCCTTTGGAAGGCTGTGAGTGGGTATGATTGTCCGGGATGCGGTCTTACGACCGCGTTGATTGCCTTGCTGCGCTTGGAGTGGCGGGAAGCCTGGCTAACGAATCCACTGATTTATATGCTTGTTCCCTTATTGATCGTTTTGATTTTGAGAGACTTTGCAGCGTTTTGGAGGAAGAAATTAGTTGAACAATAAAAAAACAAAAAATGTTTTCACTTTTAAGTGATATGTCGTAACTTTGTCTCCCGTGAAAATTAAAGTAGAGTCTTTATTGGTGGGTGCCTTAGGAAACGGTTTGTCAATCGTTATGATGCATTGTTAATTGATATTTAGCCCATTTGAGGGCTTTTTTTATATCCAATGAAGAACGCTTTAAAATTCATAAAAGTAAGGATACACATTTTATAATATTACATCGATAATGACCAACTACAGCAAATTGCCTGCAATTTTAGTTTTAGAAGATGGTACAGTTTATCACGGTAAAGCCGCTGGTAAAATTGGTACGACTACTGGGGAAATCTGTTTCAATACAGGAACAACTGGTTATCAAGAGATTTTTACAGATCCATCTTATTTTGGACAAATCATGGTAACGACCAATGCCCATATTGGTAACTATGGTATTGATGAGGACGATACCGAATCAAATCAAATTCAGATTGCGGGACTAGTTTGTAAGAACTACAACATTAACTACAGCCGTAAAATGGCTGATGAATCTATACAAAACTACTTTGAAGAGGGTAATTTAGTTGGTATTTCTGATGTAGATACCCGTTCATTGGTGCGACATATCCGCGATAAAGGTGCGATGAATGCGATTATTTCTTCAGAAACATTGGATGTTGAGGAATTAAAACGTCAATTAGCTGAAGTCCCTTCAATGGATGGACTTGAGTTGTCTTCAAAAGTGACAACAGCTGAACCTTATTTCTTCGGCAATGAAAATGCTTCGTTGCGTGTTGCAGTTTTGGACTTAGGAATCAAGAAAAATATCTTGCGCAATTTTGAGGCTCGCGATGTATATACAAAGGTTTTTCCTGCGAAAACAACATTCGAGGAAATGGAAAAATGGAATCCCGATGGTTATTTCATTTCCAATGGCCCTGGCGATCCTGCGCCGATGGATTATGCAATCGACACGGTAAAAGCTATTTTGAATGCAAATAAACCTATGTTTGGTATTTGTTTAGGTCACCAGATCTTGGCATTGGCAAATGGTATCCGCACAAGCAAATTGCATAATGGACACCGCGGTATCAATCACCCAGTGAAAAACATTATTGCTAATCGTTGTGAAATTACTTCGCAGAACCACGGTTTCGGAGTTGTGGCTGAAGATATCCAAAATTCTGAGAACGTCGAAATTACACACGTTAATTTGAACGATCAGTCTATTGAAGGTATCTGTATCAAAGGACAGAAAGCATTTTCGGTGCAATATCACCCAGAATCATCACCGGGCCCTCATGACTCGCGCTATTTGTTTGATGATTTTGTAGCGATGATCAAAAACTAAATTGTACAATATTATATAAAAAACCCTTCAGATCTTGAAGGGTTTTTTATTGTATTTATTTGAACAGTTATGCCGATGGGGCATATTTTATTCATAATAAATAGGGGAATAAATACATTTTTTATTATATTTGATTGTGAAAAATGTCTGTAGATAAGAGTGTGTCTTATTTACACTAAGTAATGAAAATAAATTATAGTCTAATAAAGAGATGAGTTTAATTATCGATGTTCATGCGCGTCAAATTTTGGATTCGCGCGGTAACCCTACAATTGAGGTAGATGTTACTACACAAAATGGTTTTGTTGGTCGTGCAGCTGTTCCTTCAGGTGCTTCAACTGGTATTCACGAAGCAGTAGAATTGCGTGATGGCGACAAGTCAAAATATCTAGGAAAAGGTGTTTTGAAAGCTGTTGAGAATGTAAACACTAAAATTGCAAAAGCACTAGAAGGTGTAGATGTTTTCGAGCAAAATGCCATCGATAAAATCATGATTGATTTAGACGGTAGCGAGAATAAAGGAAATTTAGGTGCAAATGCTATTTTAGGTGTTTCTTTAGCTGTTGCTAAAGCTGCTGCACAAGAGTCACGTCAACCATTATACCGTTATATCGGTGGTGTAAATGCGAACACGTTACCTATTCCTATGATGAATATCATCAATGGTGGTTCACACTCTGATGCACCTATCGCATTCCAAGAATTTATGATCATGCCTGTGGGTGCGCCTTCATTCTCTGAGGCTTTGCGTTGGGGTACTGAGGTTTTCCATACCTTGAAAAAGATTTTACATGACAGAGGTCTTTCAACTGCAGTAGGTGATGAAGGTGGTTTCGCGCCAACTTTTGAAGGTACTGAAGATGCTATCGAAACAGTTTTGAAAGCGATTGAAATCGCTGGTTACAAACCAGGCCAAGATGTTTGTTTAGCGTTGGATTGTGCTTCTTCTGAGTTCTACAAAGACGGTAAATACGATTATACGAAATTTGAAGGTGATAAAGGTGCTGTACGTTCTAGTGAAGAACAAGCAAGCTATTTGGCTGAATTAACAGCTAAATATCCTATTATTTCTATCGAAGATGGTATGGCTGAAGATGATTGGGCTGGATGGAAAACATTGACTGACAAAATCGGTGACCATGTTCAATTAGTAGGTGATGATCTTTTTGTTACAAATACAAAACGTCTTCAACAAGGAATTGATACCCATACAGCAAATTCAATTTTAGTGAAAGTAAATCAAATCGGTTCATTGACTGAAACAATCAATGCGGTTACTTTAGCTCAAAATTCTGGTTATACTTCTGTGATGTCACACCGTTCGGGCGAGACTGAAGATGCGACTATCGCTGACTTAGCTGTAGCATTGAACTGTGGACAGATCAAAACTGGTTCTGCTTCACGTTCTGACCGTATGGCTAAATACAATCAATTGTTGCGTATCGAAGAGGAATTGGGTGGTAATGCCCGTTTCATCGGTAAAAACTTTAAATACGCTAAAAAATAAGCTAAAGTTTGATTTTTAATATAAAAAGCCGAAGTATCTTCTACTTCGGCTTTTTTTTGTGCAAAATATCCTCAATGATCTTTTCTATCGTTGCCTCTAGCACCAGATCTGATATCCTGTCTTAGAATAAAGTATTTCCTGTGTTTTTGTTGGGATAGGTTAGATCCAAGTCGAATGTTGTATTCAGTTTTTTGATAAAATGCGTCGCCAGTAATGGTGATTCTATCTCAATGTTCTGGTGGATAAAGAAATACAATTTTTGCAACCCGTTTTCCCGCCATAGTTTCAGCACATCGATCCATTGATCCAGTCGATCATAGTCTGATGCATGATTTGCACCTACATACCGTACGAAAGCAATCGGCGTGGTCAAGCGCATATGGAGCATATCTCTCCGGCCTGCAGTATCGACCAGTACATTGGTCACATTGGTTTCCTCCAACAGTGCATAGAGTTCTTTTGTTACTTCGAGTTTGGAAAACCAATCTTTATTTCGGACTTCCAACGCTAGCGGGACCTCTTTTGGCCAGTCATGAAGAAATAGTTTTAAACGGGCCATGTCCTTTGGATTATAATTGTCGTGCATCTGAAGAAAAGCCATTCCCAGTTTTTCATCGAAATGAACAATGGAGTCCGTAAATAATTTTACTTTATCACCGGTATTCAGTAGTCTGCTGAAATGGCTGATGGATTGTGGTATTTTAGGGAAGAACTTGAAGTTAGCAGGTGTTTTCTTTTTCCAGGTCTCTACCTGGTCTATGCCAGGTGAATTGTAGAATGTAGCATTGAGTTCAACGCTGTTAAACTGTGTGGAGTAATAAGCAAGTTCGTCTTTTGTACCTCTGGGATAAAAGCCTTTTAAATCTTGTTTATTCCATTTTGCACAGCCTACATATACCTCAAAAGGTTTGTCTATTTTGAAGTGCTGTAATAAGGTTAAGGTTTCTGGTGTAGTAGGAGGAAGGGTAAAATCGATTTCCTCGGGATGTTCTACTTGGCCGAATTTCATATCAGTTTTTTCTTAATTTATAATCAAATAATAGATGAGCCAACAAGGCCAACAGCGTATAACATGTGCCTACGAAAATAACACCGGGCCATTGGAAGTGTTGCCATGCTTGTGCAGCAAAAAAAGTGCCTGTTGATCCACCAATAAAATAGCTGACCATATATACGGTATTTAGTCGGTTGTTGGCCCCGAGGTTTAGCGCATAGAAATCGCTTTGATTCAGGATATGCATCGACTGTAGGCCAAGATCGATGAGAATAACACCAAGGATCAGGCCCCAATAGTAATTGCCGAAGAGGGCGAATAATAGCCAGCTAAGCAGCATCAATAGAATAGCGTATAAGATAATTCTGGCTTTACCGATATATATGGTCAATCTGTTTACAAAAGCGGCTGCAAGCGCACCGCAGGCCCCCACAAGTCCAAATGCTCCGGCGGTTGCTGGCCCATCGAAGAAAGGAGGGCCTTCCAGGTGGAATACAAGTGTCGTAAAAAAAGCAGAGAAAGCCCCAAATCCCATGGCACCACGAAATGCTGCCAACTGTAATACAGGTTGTTTCCTGGCAAAGTTCCAGACTGATCGCATCAATTCGCGATAAGAACCTTTGAAATTAGGCAGTACCTCTGGTAGCTTGAATGCGATGGTGATGGCTGTAATGACCATAATTGCTGACGCTATCCAATACATTTCGCGCCATCCGAAGTAGGAGCCAATAAACCCGCTTACAACTCTAGAGAGTAATATACCGATCAGCAGACCCGACATAACCATACCTATCGCTGAAGCCTGCTTTTCTTTGCTTGCAAGTTCGGCTGCCATGGGCACAAAAACCTGTGGAATAACAGATGTGAAACCTATCAGAAAGCTGAATAGCAATATGGATAGGATAGAAGTGGACATGGCCATGCCTACCAAAGAAAAAATAATGAAAAAGAAATCGATCAAGATCATTTTCTTTCTTTTAAACATATCCCCTAAAGGAACGATTAGTAACAGGCCAAAGGCATATCCGATCTGCGTTAACATGGCCGAATTACTGACCATAGCCTCGTCAATATGTAGGTCTTTGGCAATCAAGCCCAATAGTGGTTGATTGTAATAATTATTGGCGACAACTAAGCCTGTGGCGATGGTCATCAGCCATAGGGTTGCTTTGGGTATTTCGTTTTTGGAATCTATTGTTTGCGACATGAGCAATTAATGTAATTCATCCCAGAGATCCTGAAATTGCTGTTTCAAAGTTGTAACTTCCTGTTCCAATTGTCCAATTCGATCGAGTAAGATCTGGTCGTTCGAGGAGCTGCTCACTGGACCACTATTTTCATAGGCCTCCAGATTGATTTCTCCTAATAAATGGATGTAGCGGACTTCTTTATGGCCCATTTGTTTAGGTAAGGACTTAAGATAGCCTTCTTGTGCCAATTTTTCCAATTGTTCATTTATTTCCCTCAATGACTCAAATTCATAAAGCCGACCCGAATTCGAATTGATTTCGCCCGCAGTCATTGGTCCTCTGAGAAGCAATAAACAGATAATGGCTAATTCAGACGGGATGAGTGGAAATTGGATAGCAAAATTGTGTTTATACTTGGTCACACGAGATCCACCACCAACAACTGTCGATATTAATCCCTTTTTCTTCAATAAGTCTAAAGTAGAGACAATATCTTCTTCGTTATATTGTACAACCGGTTTGCGGGAAGTTTTTTGGTTGCAAGCAGCTTGTAAGCTGTTGATCGTCATCGGATAATATTCTGGGGTTACTTTTGATTTTTCGATTAGTGAGCCTAGCACACGTTGTTCCATGGCAGACAATTGGGGCAAATTAGTTGTTTCCATTTATTTTCAAGAATATAAATTTATGATCGAATGCAAGTATGCTGTTATGGCAACATAACATTGGCTTGCCGGATTGTTCCTTCTCAAAGATGCCCTTTTTCTCCTATAACTCCAAAAGATCTTTTTCTTATCTTCGCATGAGTAATATTAGATTTAAGGTGCTTAAGATAGCTTTTCGTTCAGAATTTGTTCACCCTGTCAAAGAGGGGCATCGTTTTCCGATGCTGAAATACGAGTTGATTCCTTTACAGTTAAAACATGAGGGGATGGCGGACGAGTCTAATTTTTTCAGTCCTGAACTTGCGAGCTTTGAATCATGTTGCCTGGTGCATGATCCAGTCTATGTCAAACAGCTATTTGATTTGACCCTAGATACTAAAATGATCCGAAGAATAGGTTTTCCGTTGAGCCAAAGTCTTGTTGATCGGGAACGTTATATTTTGGAAGGAGCAATTCAAAGTGCTAAATATGCCCTTGAGTATGGTGTTGCTTTTAGCATCGCCGGGGGGACGCATCATGCAGGTTATGATTTTGGCGAAGGCTTCTGTTTGATGAATGATCAAGCTACTGCAGCGGGCTATTTGCTGAAGCACAGATACGCTAGCCGCATCCTCATCATAGACCTTGATGTGCATCAAGGAAATGGTACTGCCCATATTTTTGAGGGGCATAAACAGGTATTTACTTTTTCTATGCATGGCGAGAAAAATTATCCATTTGTAAAACAGCGTTCTTATCTGGATATTGGCTTAGCAGATAACATTCGGGATCAGGAATATCTGGTATTATTGGAAGATAGTTTATCCGATTTGTTTAGGCGGATTGAACCAGATTTTGTTTTTTACCAGGCCGGTGTGGATATATTGAAAACAGATAAACTGGGGAAATTAGGTTTAAGTCCCGAGACCTGCAGCCGACGGGATGAATTGGTCTTTCAGATGTGCCATGGATACAATATTCCGGTTCAGGTGAGTATGGGGGGAGGGTATTCTCCCGAAATTAAAGATATTGTCAATGCACATTGTCAGACTTTTAAAATAGCAATAGATTTATATAATTTATAAGATAAGAATATGTTTTTTCACCAAGATGCGACGTTCGAAGCATTGTCTGTTCATCGTGTGGGCAATAAGGCACAAGATGAATTTTATATTTTGTCAGATGCACCTGTTTCTCTTGAAGGAGATGAAGTGTTACCTGGATTGTTGATGCAGTATTTTATGAGTCCTTTTGCGAAGGTGAATGAGGTATACCGCCTATATCATCCTAATGAAGAGTTGGAGCTCAATGAAGTTTTTTATTTTGTAAGACAATATTTTAGAGAGCAGCTTCCATTTCACGATTTCTCACAACAGATTTCAAAACACCTTTATGAAGTATCTAGCCATCCAAAAATAAAGGGGGGCGAGGTGTATATTGTTGCCTTAAAGAATGTTCAGATAGAAGGAGAGGAACATGATGCCATTGGTATATTCAAATCCGAAAATAAGGAGACCTATCTGAAAGTGTATCCGGAACAAGGAGCTTTTATGCTGGAATATGAGCAGGAGGCGATCAATATCAATAAACTGGACAAAGGCTGTATTATTATCAATGTAGAAGAAGAAGAAGGTTATAAGGTGCTGGTTCTCGATCAGACAAATCGTCAACAGGAGGCGGTGTATTGGAAGGATGAATTTTTACAACTACGCGTCCGGAATGACAATTTCAACCAGACAGGTAATTATCTAAAAGTGTATAAAAACTTTGTTCAGGAAAAATTAGACGAAACATTTGAATTGGAGAAAGCGGACAAGATTGATCTGATGAACAAATCCATGAATTACTTTAAGGAAAAGGAAACTTTTGTCCAGGAAGAGTTTGAGGAGGAAGTATTGGGCAACCCGCAGGCGATTGCTTTATTTCAGGACTTTAAAGCTGGTTTTGAAGATGAATTTGACTCTCCATTTCAGGCAAGTTTTGAAATAGCAGATAAAGCGGTAAAAAAAATGGAATCTTCTTACAAGTCTGTTTTAAAGCTGGATAAGAATTTTCATATCTATGTTCATGGTAAACGTGAATATCTTGAGAAAGGTTATGATGAGGATAAGGGTATGAACTACTATAAGCTTTATTTTGAGAACGAAAGTTAACCGTTTTATATTTTATTGAATGGAAAAGCGCGATAAAATAGCTGTTTTCACTGCTGTATTACTTCTAATTGGGATTTTTCTTATTTCTTTGATCGAGAAAAATAGCCAGTGGATTGAGGCATTTTACGCGCGCGGTTTTTATCGCCTTTATGGATATGTGCCAAGAATTGTTTTTGGTTATATTCCTTTTAGTATAGGTGATCTATTTTATGCGGCAGTTGTTATATTTTTATTCTATTTGGCTGTCAAGTTGATCGGAAATTTATTGAAAGGAAGATGGAAAAATTCCTTTCGCTCGCTTTTGTTTATCATCAATCTGATATTAGGGCTCTATTTTTTCTTTTACCTCTCATGGGGTTTGAATTATTACCGTAAACCAATTAGTACAAATGTACAATTGCAAGTTGATAGCTTAAAGCTGGCCGACTATCTTGTCGTATTGAATAGATTTCTGGATAGTACAAATAGTTTACGGGAAACTGTGGATCCATCGCAGTGGGAAGAGCATAAAGATTCAATTCAAGAGGACTTGAATAAATGGGTAGGACAGGATACGACTTTCGGAGATTTCCTGTCAAGCGGGCACATCGGAGCAAAATCTCCGCTAAATAGTAGAATAGTTTCTCTTTTTGGGGTTTCAGGCTATTTTAATCCATTTACACACGAATCACAGGTTAATACTGTAATGCCTGTAACCTTTATCCCCTTTACAACGGTACACGAACTTGCACACCAGCAAGGGATTGGTTTTGAAGATGAGGCAAATTTTATTGCTTTTGTGCGCTTAGAGCAACATCCCCAAGCTTTTTATCGATACTCAGCTTATCTACAGACGACGCTTTATATGCTACGTGAACTTCAGAACATGTATCCTGATTTAGGAAAAGATTATAAGAGAAGATTAAGTGTGAAAGTATTGAACGATATGGAAAAAGAAAGGTATTTCTGGAGTCAGTATACGGGTTGGGTTGACGATGTGATGGGAATATTTTATAATCAGTACCTGAAACACAACAATCAACAGGAAGGCATCGCGCGATATGATCGGATGACTCGATTAGTATTGGCCTACGAACTTAAAAGAAGAGGATGTAGGTAATAAAATATAGAAATGATAAAAAAGCCGTACTATAGAAGAATAATACGGCTTTTTATGATTTAACAATATTCTTATTGCGTTGAAATAAGTTCAAATGTTCCTTCAGTTCCAGGGCTTCCAGAATAAATCTGTCCCTGAGGCAAGCCTCTCAATCCGGTGGGAGCGGTTTTAATCCGATCATAGATGTTTCTCAAGTCTGTGTTTGCATTGACGGCTCGACCGCCTGCTGCTACATCACCATAAATATAATTAGTAGCTTTCTTATTTGTTGTTTGCGGTTTTATACTTCCGTCAATTAAATTGACTTTGACTTTTCCCCCATTTCCATTCGGAAAGGTTTTGGTCCCATTGAAAGCGTCATCTCCTTTTGCAATGATATAAAGGGAACCCAATTTTTGGAAATTAGCATTGATGTCAAAGTTGGCACCATTATTCTTTCCATCGGTCCCATAAATCGTTGCTTTATTTCCAATTTCAGCATAACCAATGGTTAGTTTTACATTTTTCTTGCCGTAGAAAGATAGGGCAGAATTATCTTTCATGATCAAGGTATCAATATGCATAACAACCGTAGAGTCCCTGCTATCGATATTTTTTTTTGCCTTTTTGCCAATTTCCAGTTTAGAAATATGTTGTGTTTCTTGTGCTTTTCCTGTTAAGGCCATTGCAAAGCAAAGAAAAAAGCCTAGAATAATTTTAGATTTCATAAAGCTTTAATTAATTGTGACTACTAGTGTTTGACAAATTAAAGGCAAAAGAGTTTAAATTTTAGCGAGATATTTTACGATCAATTTGGCCGTTTTTTCCGAAGCACCAGGAGAACCTAGCTTTTCTGCCAGAATATCATAGTTTTCCATCACACTTGCTCTATGCTCTTTATTATTAATCAGTTCTCCTACTTCATAGGAAATATCGTATGCAGTACAATCCTCCTGAATCAATTCCCTCACTGAGAGGAAATTATTAATTAGATTCACTAATGAGATAAATTTGACCTTGATGACTATTTTTGCTATCCATACCGATATTGGATTGGCTTTATAGACAACAACCTGAGGTACTTTGAGTATGCCTGTTTCAAGTGTGGCCGTTCCACTTGTAACGACAGCTGCATCTGCGTTATTGAGAATATCGTAGGTTTGATCAAAGATTACTGGAATATCAATACCTTTAAAGAACTGCTTGTAATAGGTTTCTTCAAAATTTGGGGCGCCTGCAATTACAAATTGATGGACGGGAAAGAAAAAGGGGAGTTCTGCCATGATTGGAAGGAGGCTTGCAATTTCCATCTCCCGGCTCCCTGGTAAAAGTGCGATAAGCGGTTTTTCTGAAAAGCCGTGCTGCTCTCTAAATTTTGGATTGAAATTATAGTTTGAAATTGCATCTAATAGTGGGTTGCCCACGTAATCAACCGGCATGCGCCACTTTTTGTAAAAGTCGACCTCAAAAGGAAGAATACAAAACATATGGTCGACGATACGTTTGATTTTCTTTACACGTCCCTGGTTCCAAGCCCACACTTTAGGGGAAATATAATAGCATGTTTTGATTCCATGCTTTTTTGCAAAATCAGCAATTTTCAGATTAAAACCAGGGAAATCTATCAGAATAACAGCGTCCGGTTTTTCTTTTAGCAGATCATTTTTGACAAGTTTGAGATTCTTTGATATCTTATGCAGGTTTTTCAAAACTTCGATAAAGCCCATAAAAGCCATTTCTGAAGTGTGTATCAGCGCTTTTTTCCCAGTCTCTGCTTGCATAAGATTTCCTCCAACGATTTGGAAAGTCGCATGAGGGTCTTCAATTTTTAACGCTTTAATAAGATTGGCACCGTGTAGGTCCCCTGAAGTTTCACCTGCAATAAGATAGTATTTCATATGTCAATGATTTATTCTTTAATGATCATATGGAATATCCTTTTTATCGTTAAAACTCCGTTTAGTCTCACGAACGGATATTTCATTGAAATGATCGTTTTTGAACTGTTAAAGATAAGATTATTCTATGTATATGATGACTTTGAACATATTATTCCATATCTTTAATTAAAGAAGTTCAACTTTTGAAGAAAATATCCTAAGTATAAAAGCTAAATAGTATTTTTGTCTTATGCAACGATTGTGGTCTTTAATAAGAAATAAGTATTTGTTAGCCGCTTTGGCTTTTCTCGTGTGGATGTTATTTTTTGATCGAAATGACTTTGCCACGCAGTATAGCTATCAAAAGCAAAAAGCAAATTTAGAGAGTGAGCGATCTTTCTATCTGAAGGAAAATGCGGCGATCATCAAAACAATTAATGATATTCGATCAAATCCGCAGGAAGTACAGCGTATTGCGCGTGAGAAGTATAAGATGAAAAAGGATAATGAGGATATTTATGTTATTTCTAAAGTGGCACCTAAAGAAAATCCTTAATATTACGGTATAGACTAAAAATAAAACAGCGGCCATCATGTTTACATGACGGCCGCTGTTATAAAAAGTATATAGATATGGGTATTTTAATTTGCAGCTTGAGCGACTAAACCAATGTATAACGGCTTCTTCTCATCATTTGCTTTCCCGATGAGTATCAACGAATAATAATAACCTTCTGCCAATTTAATATCGCTACGTGTTGCAATGGTCTTGCCTGCTTTATCACGAGCTGTGACAGTGAATGTACCACTCTTTTGAGCGATAAATCCCTCGTGAGCACTTGCCGAATTCTGAGTTTCCTTTGCTCTATTTGTCCATTCTGAAGGAGAAGTCTGATCGCCTATTTTTAAGCTAACCATATCTGTACCTTCAGCAAAATTAAAGAAGCGTAAACCGGTCTCCGTATTTTTAATATCCTTATTAATTCTATCCGTAGTGATTACTTGTATGGGTTTGGTTTTAGTTCCAAATAAAAAGGATGTATATATGGTGCTATCTTTGATTGTAACCGTTGTATCTGTTAAGACGCTGTTATATTCGGCAGAAATTGCTATTTTACGTGCTCCCGTAAATAAGCCTACTTGTGCATAACTTTTGAATCCCAATGGATAATTGGGGTTTTGAAGTGCTCCTCCGTCTGCGTAATAAATAACTGCATTAGCATCGCTATAGCCGTTAACCATCGTAAATAATGCACCAGGAATTGGTTGATCATCATTATCTTTTAGGCAGCTTGTTAGAAAGAAAGCAGCTAATGCAATAGCAATAAAATTAAAAAATCTATAGTTTTTCATAACCGTGTAATATTAAAATCTATTTTTTTGTGTGAAACACATTGCGCTTGTGTTGTCTATTATACGGAGATAAGATACACTTTGCTACAGCGATCTGTAAAAATAATAAAAATTATGTTTGGTCTTTGTTGTTTCTTCCGGTCAAATTCTAATAATTCAATTATAAATGCAAATAGGTGCTACCTGAATGGCTGTACATATTGATCAATTGACCGCTTAGAAATGCCCCTTTAGCGGGCGACGTAAATTTTAGTATAGCGCTGCTTGAATCTAGGGATTTGGATTGTTAAATTAGTAATACTAATTTTGAAATATGAACAATAGAATCAAAAGAATTGCGAAAGGTATGTTTGAGCAGTTCAGACACCGTAAGATTACGGAGTCCGAGTTTGTGCAAGCAGAGGCAAAAGCTAGGAATCTAGGGGGCTACATGGATGATTTCAATGTATTGATTGCGATGTGCAAGGATACAATTACAGGAAAGTATAAAATGGATAAATGGAACCTATCGATTATTATCGGAACGATTGTATATGTTGTTTCTCCGATCGATGCAATTCCTGATTTTATTCTGGTAGGTGGATGGATTGATGATGTGGCTATTGTTGGATATGCAATTCGCAAACTCAGTACTGAGATGGAACAGTATAAGCGCTCCAAATATGTCTGTGAAAACTAGATAAATAGAAAAAGCTACTTTTTAAAGGTAGCTTTTTTTATAAATTGTTGGAATCTGCTTAATGTTTAAAGTGTCTAACACCTGTCGTCACCATGGAAATTCCTTTTTCGTTAGCCATGTCTATTGATAGCTGATCTTTAATTGAACCACCAGGTTGTAACACGGTTGCTATTCCAGCTTCCGAAGCGATCTCCACACAATCAGGGAATGGGAAGAAGGCATCTGATGCCATTGCACCGCCTTTTAGGTCGAAACCAAAAGAGACCGCTTTTTCAATAGCTTGTTTTAATGCGTCGACACGGGAAGTCTGGCCAACTCCTGATGCTAATAAAGTGCCATTTTTAGCAAATACAATTGTATTTGACTTGGTGTGTTTTACAATTTTATTTGCAAAATAAAGATCCCGCAGCTGCTCCGCAGTAGGCTCTACTGTCGTTACAGTAACCATTTGCTCAGGGCCTTCAATCGTATTGTCTTTGTCTTGAAGTATAACGCCGTTCAATAAAGTTTTGAACTGTTGTCCCGGTAATGTAACGTCTTTACGAACCAAAATAATTCTATTTTTCTTTGCCGTAAGGATAGCGATCGCTTCTTCTGAATAAGAAGGGGCAATTAATACCTCGAAGAATAATTTATTAATTTCTTCAGCTGTTGCAGCATCAACTTGACCGTTCGTAATCAAAACTCCACCGAAAGCTGAAACAGGATCACATGCTAAAGCATCTAACCAAGCTTGTTTGATTGTTGTTCGAGAGGCAACTCCACAAGCATTTGTGTGCTTTAAAATCGCGAATGTAGGTTCTGTGAACTCATCAATCAAAGCAACGGCAGCATCAACATCAACCAAGTTGTTGTATGATAGTTCTTTACCGTTTAATTTGTCAAACATTTTGTCCAAATCGCCGAAGAAAACTCCTTTTTGATGCGGATTTTCACCATAACGTAACGCTTGTGCTTTTTGCTCAGATTGTTTAAATACCTGAAGTGGATTTTCTTGATTGAAATAGTTAAAGATTGCTGTATCGTAGTGTGAAGACGTATTGAATGCACGTTTAGCAAATTCTTTTCGTTGCTCCAATGAAGTGTTACCTTCCTGGTTTGCTAATATTTCTTCCAACGCTTTGTAATCATTTTTGGAAGAGATAATAACGACATCGTTAAAGTTTTTAGCGGCTGCGCGTATCAATGAAATTCCACCGATATCTATTTTTTCGATTATATCTTGCTCGGCTGCACCGGAAGCAACAGTTTCTTCAAATGGGTACAAATCCACAATAACCAAATCGATCTCGGGTATTTCATACTGGGCTAGCTGCTGTTGATCAGATTCTAGTGGGCGGCGCGCCAGAATTCCTCCAAATACCTTTGGATGCAAGGTTTTTACACGACCTCCTAAAATAGAAGGGTAGCTGGTGAGGTCTTCAACTGGAACAACATCTATACCTAAATCTTTGATAAATGTTTCTGTTCCACCAGTGGAATAGAAAGTAACACCGTATTTGTTTAATAATTCAACTAAAGGAGCGAGGCCGTCTTTATAATAGACTGAAACCAATGCATTTTTAATCTTTACAGGATGGTTCATTATGATGGATTTGTTTCGTGGCGCAAAGATAGGTATTTAAAATCTTGATACCAATAAATCAAGTACTTTAAATAGAAAGGAGAATCTGTTTATGAGATTCTCCTTTTTAAATTGTTTTAATTTTATACCAAATTGAGCTTTAATTTGAGCTCTTCAGAAATTTGGTTGGTGATATCCCAGATTGGTTCTGGTTCATCGGTATTGTTAAATATGACCTGATCACAAGTATCTTGATAGGGAAGTAGGAATTCGTTGTAGGATGGTAGTACATGGTTTATCCATTTGTACATGACATCATCTTCAAAGTAGCCCCGTTCAACTAGATCGCGGTGTAGACGTCTTCTTAATGCGATATCCTGATCAGCGCTTAAAAATATCTTATGATTGATTAAATTATTAATTTCCGTATAATAGAAAATGAATAGGCCCTCAATAATTAAAATGGGTGCCGGTTTAATCTCTAGTATTTTGGGTGTTAATGAAGGGTTGTTAAATGTATACTCTTCTTTATATATTGTCTCACCGTTAAAGAGGGCCTTGATATCTTTATAAAAAGCATCTCTGTCGATTGATGTCGGAATATCGAAGTTATAGAGCCTATTTTCCTCCTGAGTTTTGGTATTGGCAGGGATGTAATAATCATCTTGGGAAATTAAGGTTACCTCGTTGGGCTTAAAATGTTTTAAAAAACTATTTAAAAAAAAAGTCTTTCCAGAGCCACTACTTCCGGCAATTCCTATGACATACGGTTTGTTATTCATTCTTACTATGCTATAAAAGCTATTTTATTCTGTTAATTTTCTAGAGGTAATCCATACGCAATTTCAACTTGAAAGCGTTTGTCAAGCGCTCCAATACTTGCTGCAGCAGATTTTGATAACACCACAATTGCATTTTGGTTTTCAGCATTATCATTGAATTTACCGACCACTTTTGCATAAGTAACACTTTTTGTCATTGGGTTGGTAATTTTTAGAATAGTGCCTACAGGAGCACTCTTATGGAGTGCAAGGTTGCTAGTACCCTGAGATGAAAGTCCATCTATCCACACACCGATTCCTCGTTCGGATTTTTCGCGTATTCCGTAGCGATTTGTTGAAATTTGATTTTCTTCTTTATCATCATCGTCGGTAGAATCTGGCGTTACAATCTCGATTCCTTTAGGTTCAACCAATTTTGGTCTTTCTGGAGGAAGGGGCTGATTTGGAATCATAAGCTTCATTCCGCCACTAATAATGTTATTTTTTAAATTGTTCGCTTTTTTGATATCTTCAACAGAAATACTAAATCTTTTCGATATGGCATAAAGCGTCTCTTTCTCACCAACAATATATTCAGTGAAACCCTCCTGCTGTTGTGGATTACGAGAATTCGGCATTGCTTTATTGACGTGGTCATTGGTAATGGCAGATTTCGCTTTTCGACCTGTCGGAATCTTAACAATTTGACCAAGATTTAATGTTCCATTGCCGTTTATTTGGGTCAACTGGCCTACCGTTGTTTTATATTTTTTACTTAACTGGTAATAATTATCTCCTTTTTCAATTTTGAAGAGAACATATTCTTCCCCATTGACGGCTTCAGTTCCAACTGAATCAGGGATAAAATTGGTCCGTAAAGAAGCTGAACTTTTTGCTTCAACTTGTTGAATAGCTAATATCGCGATGGATAGAATAGCTATCTTTTTATATGTCTTTAATTCGAATAAAACTTTCATATATTTTGCAATTATACTAAATACGAAACAAACTCCCGTTTATTATCTGTCAAAAGGAATATTTGTTCGTGAATAAGAAAATAGATGTTGAAGAACTTTAGTTTCAGTTTGGAAACCGCAAGAGTAGTTGCTGTCATTCTTTCTTTTGTGGATTGCACTAACCTGATTTGATAACAATTATCTTTGTCTTTTTCATAGAAAACCCAAATAAAGTGGTCATTCACCCGATTTATCCAGATTTCGCCATCAATTGGAAAGTCCTTCAAAAAGAGGGGTATTTCACCATTGTAGATAATAGGATAGACGAGCGCGCTGGCTGAAGGTTTAAAGAGAGTTTCACTTTTGCTTTCAATCGACATTGATTGGAGATTCAAAAATAATTGGAAGCCTTCTGCTATTATTTTGGGTCTAATGAGTAGTCCTTGGTCAACCATATTGATAAAAGTGTAGTTGAACCAGGTTTCTTGCTGCTGAGGATCGTAACAGTCGATTACTTGTATGCCTGCATCAATTGGCGAATTATGTGCAATCTTCTTTAGTATTAATTTTTCACATTGGATCCCGCCTAATACCCATTCTTTGGCAATTGCTTTGAAGTTCCTTAAAACGTAAGTTCCTTCAAAAGTAATCACATTAAAATAGGGAAGGGTATCATCTGGATTTCTTGTCTCCACAGCAATCAATTTATTCTTCGCATCGATCTCAATCCGCCAAATCGGGTATGTAAAAATGAAATTGAATGCTTTTGAAATTGTGTGATTCGCCATGTAATTTTCCATCCGAGGGGACAAACTTAGATAAAGTTGCTTTTATATACAAGTATAATTACTGGTAAACTAATTTTATCCTGTTCAATGCTGCTTGAGTTCAAAAAAAAATCCAGACAGAGCTGGACTTTTTTCAAACTAAAATATATTCTAAAATTTTGAACCTATTGTTAGTAAAACATTAGTCCGTTGATTTTTAATGTCTGCTGCCGGACTAGCATTGCCCCAGTAGTTCTCGTTAATCAAATATGGACTTTCTTTGTAATTGACCGCATTATAAGCTCCTGTCAAGTCAATATACATACCGCGTCCAAGTTTAGCACCAATACCCAAAGATGCTGTATAATTTGTATAGTCTGCATTTTTATAAGGGTTGCCGCTGTAATTAAAACCAGCCCTTCCGCTGAATACATTATCAAATAATACTTCACCACCAATTCGCGCATTAAATGCACCTTGGTAAGTATCTTTGATATTTTGATTCATGTTCTTTTCCAAAGTTTTACTGTAATTGCCAACATCTTTAAAACGCATGGCGGCATAATCTACCCACTCAACATCGGCGGTTATTAATCCCTTTGAAAAAACTTGACTAGCACCTACAGACAATTTATAGGGTGTATTCATATTGTATTCCAAGTAACTGTGTCCTGCGTCATCACTGGTTCTGTATTCCTTAAATGACTTGTCTTCATTCGGTCTGAAGTAGCGGAATTCGGAATTACTATATGATTCATCTCTGATGCTCATAAATGTTGGTGACTTAGCCGTGAATCCCATGCTAAAAGTTGGCGTAAACTTGTAGATGACCCCAAGTTTAAAATCTACACCAGTACCATCCGTAGCTTGCGCATAATCATCATATAATTCATAATCTTTATCCAACATGGCATACTTTTGAGCATTGGTTGGTTTTAAAAATTCTGAATCTTTGTTGATCGCTTTTAATTGGTCTGCCGTCATTGTTTGACCATATTCTGTAAACCAGCTGGAATTGTCGTAACTAAATGCAGTGAAACCCAAAGAAGCTCCTAGATATAATTTGTTACTATAATTAGCTCCAAACGACAATACGGATTCGGATTTACTGCCTTTTTCTAAGATGGAATTTACTTGATTAAAGCCATTCTTGCCGTCGAAAGTCCCACCAACAGTAATCGGGATATACGCTCCAGCATTTTTAGGATCTACGTCGAATAATAAAGAGTTATTATAGACTTCCTGGCCCCAGCCCTGTATTCCTCCAACGTCTGAAAGGCGGTCGGAGTAAGCGTCAGAGATCGAACTTGTGTTATTTACTCCTCGATATTCTAGCAGATTATTATAGACATAATTGCGATTATAAGCAATACCGACATTGAAATTTAACCAGCCTTTATCTAAGTTGCCTCCGTTGCGGTAAGTTGGCAAGTGAAAAACAATTCCAGCATTATCCAAGTTGAAATTATTCTTACTGCTATTTGAATTTTGGCCAAAATAGTCGGTTTTATTTTTATTGTTAAGGTATCTGGCTGTTACCGATACGTCAGACTGATTGAAGTAGCCCAAGCCGGCGGGGTTACTCGTAATCGAACTAATATCTCCACCTAATGCGGTAGAAGCGTTTCCCATGGCTTTAAAACGAGCTGTTCCACCATTGTCCCCTTGGGAAAATAAAAGTACATCTTTCGTATATTGCGCTTGAGTAGTCCCTGCTGCACCTAAAACGAATGCAGTTCCAAAAAGTAATTTTTTGATTGTCATATGCTGAAATGTCGTCAATAATAATCAGTAGCATACAAAATATTGTATGCTACTGTTCAAATGCTTTTAACTATCGAGTACGTCCTCCACTTGATCTTGAGCTACCGCCTCCGGAGAAACCTCCACCCGAAGATCTCGAGCTACCACCGCCAGAGAAACCACCACTAGAAGAGCGGGATGAACCACTATCATAGCTTCTTGTTGGAGGCGTATAGGTTGGTCTTGACGTCGAGCTTGGGTTGCTAGAACGTGTTTCCATCGAACGGCTCATCGGACGAGATACCTCGCCAGAGCTTGTGCGTGACCGCGTGCCATTATTATAGTAGCCACCCGTACTACGTGTGCTATTCGGGTAGGAACCGTTTACTCGCTCGGATGTTCTTGAACGCGTACCGTCTGAATAACCCCTGTTTGATATGCCATCGGAAGTTCTTGTTCTTCCTCCTGTTCTATCGTATGAAGAACTACGCGATGAAACTGAACCATCCGTATTTCTCGATCTGCCAGCTACAGATGTGATTCTTCCTCTCGAATCACGCGCTACGCCAGTGCGATCATATCCGCCGGAATTTCGGGCAACGCCGTTACGGTTATACCCGCCTGAAGTCCGGGTTCTTGATGATGAACTGCGCGTATTATAGTTATCTCTGTATACAGATCTACTTGAAGCGTAACGAGGTCTCGAATTGCCCCAATAACCACCACCCCAGTATCCATTTCCGTACCAGCCTGATCCCCAGTAGCCACCGCCATACCAGCCACCCCAAGGTCTATAGCCTCCATACCAAGGAGATCCCCAGCCCCAGCTAGATCCCCAACCCCATCCAAGGCCGATCGACCACGATGATCCCCAACCAGAGTTCCATCCCCAGCCCATTCCAAATGATGGTCCGTATCCGTACCAACCACCGAAGCCATAGCCATACCATGGGTCAAAAAATGGGTCGAAATAGGTCATCCCTGGAGTTGCGTAATAAAAACGGTTGATACGATTAGCGTATTCGAGATCTTCATAGGAATCACTGTTGTAATCCTGATCGGAATATTCATCATCATAATAACCACCTTGTGCCTGTCCATTTGGTTGGGCCTGATCTGCATCCGTGTAATAATAATCTGGGCTTTGGTAAACCTTTTGTCTCGCTTGCCCACTATTGCCATAGACATCGTCGCCATAGATTTGCCTACTCGTACCGCAGGAACCCAGCATGAACGCTCCTGTTATGGCAAGTGCTCCGATAAATAATCTATTTTTTTTCATAATATCCTAAATCGTTATTTTCGATTATACAGCCTTATTTACTATCTTAGACGCAAATTTCTCGACGGGGTTTAATCGAAGTAATCAAAAATACAAATATTTTTTATTGAACGCTTTTCGTATTAGAATTGCAGACGAGATTTAACGTAAGAATGTTACAATAATTTATCAATTTCATATGAGTAAAGGAATAACAAGTCGTGCAGAAGATTATTCGCAATGGTATAATGAGCTTGTGATCAAAGCTGATCTCGCTGAAAATTCAGCTGTACGAGGCTGTATGGTGATTAAACCATACGGATACGCTATCTGGGAAAGAATGCAAGCAATCTTAGACAAAAGATTTAAAGAAACAGGTCATAGCAATGCTTATTTCCCTTTATTCATTCCCAAGTCGTTTTTTTCTAAAGAAGCAGCCCATGTGGAAGGTTTTGCTACTGAATGTGCAGTGGTAACACATTATAGATTAAAAAATGATGGCACAGGTAAGATTGTTGTGGATGAGGAGGCGAAGCTCGAAGAAGAGTTGATTGTACGTCCGACTTCCGAAACGATTATATGGAATACCTACCGCGGATGGATTGAGTCTTATCGTGATCTCCCAATTTTGGTGAACCAATGGGCGAACGTAGTACGCTGGGAAATGCGTACGCGCCTTTTCTTGCGTACAGCGGAATTTTTATGGCAGGAAGGACACACAGCTCATGCAACAAAAGAGGAAGCTATCGCTGAAACAGAACGCATGCTGGATGTCTATGCGGAGTTTGCGGAGAATATTTTAGCTGTACCCGTTGTTCGTGGTAGAAAAACCGAAAACGAACGTTTTGCAGGCGCCTTGGATACTTATTGTATTGAAGCATTGATGCAAGATGGAAAAGCATTACAAGCAGGAACCTCTCATTTTCTTGGCCAAAACTTTGCAAAGGCGTTTGACGTGAAATTTACGTCTAAAGAAGGAAAATTGGAGCATGTTTGGGCAACTTCTTGGGGTGTTTCTACGCGTTTGATGGGTGCATTGATTATGGCACACTCGGACGATCAGGGATTGGTATTGCCACCAAAATTGGCACCAATTCAAGTTGTTATCGTTCCGATTTTTAAGACGGAAGAAGAAAAAGCACAGATTGATGGGTTTGTGAATCAGTTGACAAATGAGTTGAAGATAAAAGATATTTCTGTAAAATATGACGATCGGGATACACAGCGTCCTGGTTTTAAATTTGCAGAATGGGAATTAAAAGGTGTCCCTGTACGTGTAGCTGTTGGCGCAAGAGATATGCAAAACGGTACTGTAGAGTTGGCGCGTCGCGATACACAAACGAAAGAAACTGTTGCTCAGGAAGGTTTAGCGGGTACTATTGCACAGCTGCTAGATACAATACAGGAAAATATATACCAAAAGGCTTTAAACTTCAGAACATCTCATTTTACGGAGGTTAATTCTTATGATGAGTTTAAAGAAGTGTTGGAAGGAAAAGGTGGGTTTATCTCTTGTCACTGGGATGGAACAACAGAAACAGAAAAACGTGTCAAAGAAGAAACCAAGGCAACGATTCGTTGTATTCCTTTGGACGCGAAAGAAGAGGAAGGTATCTGTATCTTTACTGGAAAACCTTCGAATAGACGCGTACTTTTTGCTAAAGCTTATTAATAGTTTCGTCGTATGAAGATACTCATTTTGGGATGCGGTTGGCTCGCAGAGTCTTTTGCGATACACATGAAGCGTCAAGGCCATGAGGTTTGGGCAAGTACGACAACATATGAAAAATACCATCGGCTTAAAGCTGATGGTATTTTTTCGTTTATCCTAGACTTTGATTGTGAAAGCTTTCCAGAAAAGGCCGATTTACCTGATCAATTTGACTTCGTATTGAACAGTATACCCGCAAGTCAGAAAAATAGTTTAACGGTTATTGAAAACAGATTTTCAAACATCAAATTATTTTTTGGTCATATTACATGGAGAAAACAGGTTTTCTTGAGTTCTATTGGGATCTATCCAGACAAAGATGCTGTATTTGATGAGTCCTATGTTGATACAGCAGAGCTTTCGTCAAAACTCTTCCTCGCGGAGAAGTGTATGTTGGGATTGGCTCATACCATTGTTTATCGTTTAGGAGGTCTATTTGGTAAAAATCGTGTTTTTGCCAAATATTTTTCCGAACGTATATGCACGACAGGGGAGCAGCCAGCCAATTTTGTTCATATCGACGATGCGGTCAAGCTAATAGAGGAGGCATCTTGCCATTTGCTAAGACATGCTATTTATAATGTTGTTGCACCCTTACATCCAAAGAAAATGGATGTTATTCTAGCCTCGGCAAAAAAATATGGCTATGCTTTGCCGCTAGCATTCGAAGCCACGGATGCCGTTCAAAAAATCGTTAGCGGAAAATTACTTCAAGAGGAATTGGAATATCAGTTTATCTTACCGGATCCTTTGCAATTTTGATTTATTTCTATTTGAAAAGAAAAATGAATTTGTGATTATCAAGGTGAAAAAATTAAATAATTTCATTATTTTAACCTTAATTCTACTGAGGGAAATTTAAGTAGAATGTCATATTTGTTGAAATTTATCGATATCGAAGGATATTTTCCAGATATCGACATATTCCTTTAAACAAACCGATAATAGATTTAGTATTTTAACAGCTTATTATAATAGAGCCATGACAAATGTAGAGAGACATCAATATATCTTAAAACAATTAAAGGAAGTCGGCGTAGTTCAAGTAATTGATCTATGTGAGGAATTGGGTGTTTCCTCCGTGACCATTCGGAAAGATTTGACCTTGTTGGAAGATAGCGGATTGTTGTTTAGAACGCATGGCGGGGCAACACAGTATAATCCTTATACGACTGACCGTACCGTATTCGAAAAAGAGAAGCTTCGTTCGGACGATAAGAGTAGAATAGGTAAAAAGGCCGCTGAAATGATCGAAGAAAATGATTCAATTATTATTGCTTCAGGGACAACCATGCAGTCGCTGGCGAAGCAGATTGTTCCTAAAGGGAATATTACCGTAGTAACATCTGCATTGAATGTCGCTATGGAATTAATAAAATATCCTTCGGTTGAAATCATGCAGATGGGAGGGACACTTCGTAAAACGTCTACATCTGTAACTGGAAAATATGCGGAAAATTTATTGCAGGATTTTTATTGCAGTAAATTGTTTTTGGGGGTAGATGGGATTGATCTGGAATACGGCGTATCAACGTCTAGTGCTCAGGAAGCACAATTAAATCGCATTATGATTGATACAGCGCAAAAAGTTGTTGTACTGGCAGACTCTTCTAAATTTGGACGTCGAAGTTTCGGACGAATTTGTGGTTTTGATAAAATTGATGTGCTAATTACAGACGATAAAGTAAATTCAAGCTTTGTTGAATCGTTGGAAAAAGCTGGGGTCAATGTTATTGTTGTATAAAAAAAGCTGTCCAGTTAAGGACAGCTTTTCTAGTTAAGCTGGTTCTTGCTGACTTAAACAATGAAAACTTCCTAATCCCCAAATAATATCAACCGAATTGATACCGACGACTTTGCGAGTCGGGAAACAGCTTTGGATGATATCTAGCGCTCTTTGGTCATTTTTGTCATTGAAGATCGGTACAACCACGACTTCGTTTGCAATATAGAAGTTTGCATATGAAGCAGGTAATCTGGTGTCGTCATAGATAACCGGTGCCGGCATTGGAAGTTCAATAATACGAAGTGATTCGCCATTTAAAAGCTTGAATGAACGAAGTGTTTCTAGATTTTCTTGAAGTATTTCATAGTTTTCGTCTGTCGGATCTTCTTCCACGACAGTTAAAACCGTTGTTTCGTTAACAAAACGAGTAATGTCATCAATATGCCCATCTGTATCATCGCCAACGATACCATCTCCTAGCCATAGCACTTGCTCCTGTCCGTAAAATTCTTTTAAATAAGTCTCTACTTGTTCCTTTGTTAGGTGCGGATTTCGGTTTTCATTCATTAGACAGGCTGTCGTAGTCATAATAGTTCCTGCGCCATTGAATTCAACTGAACCACCCTCCATGACGATATCCGGGGTAAATAAAGGAAGGTTAAATTCTTTGGCAATGCGTGTCGGAACGACATCGTCTAAATCGAAAGGCGGATATTTCCCGCCCCATGCGTTATAGCCCCAATCGACAACTGCTTTTTGATTTGTTGTCTGGTTGATGATAAAAGCCGGGCCGTGATCCCTGCACCAAGCATCGTTGGTCGGATTAAAATAGAACTCAATATTGCTAAAATCTGCTGTTACTTTTTTTAATGCTTCAATCGCAAAATCTCGCATTTCTTCATTCGCAACGTTAATTCTTACTTTCTGCCCAGCTGCTACGACTTTAATAAATTCGCAATAAGGTTTGTATATAGTTTCGATTTTCCCTGGCCAAGATTCCTCTTTATGTGGCCAGCTTAACCATAAAGCCTCTTGCTTTGCCCATTCTGCGGGAAATGAGAATCCCTGTTTTTTGGGGGAATTGTCAAAATATGCCTGTGTGAATGTCTTTTTTTGTGCCATACTTATTTTAAGGGGATTAAAAAAGCCATTTCAGTTCGTATCTGCACGGCTATGTGCGTTCGAAACCGAAATGGCTTGCATATCCAATATTAATCTTCGTCAATAAAACGCTTGGTGATCGGTGCGTATGTTTCAATTCTTCGGTCTCTCAAAAATGGCCAATGTTTTCTGAAATAATCAGATTCATTCAAGTCCAGTTCGACAACCTCAATTTCCTCTTTGTCATGTGAAGCGAGGTAAAGCAATTTTCCCTGTCCGTTCGTTACGAAGCTTCCGCCCCAGAACTTCATTGCACCATTTTGTTCAAATCCTACGCGGTTAACGGATACAACAGGAACACCATTAGCGACTGCATGTGAGCGTTGTATTGTTTGCCATGCGTTATATTGATCTTTGTTGGTCTCCTCATCTTGGTCTGTTGCCCATCCAATGGCAGTCGGGTAGAATAAGATTTCTGCACCCATCAACGCAGTGATTCGAGATGCTTCAGGATACCATTGATCCCAGCAGATTAATATACCTACTTTTCCAAATTTTGTTTTGAATACTTTGTAGCCTAAATCCCCTGGTGTAAAATAGAATTTTTCATAAAACGCAGGATCATCGGGAATATGCATTTTGCGATACTTCCCTAGATAGGAACCATCAGCATCTAATACAGCGGTTGTGTTATGGTACAGTCCTTCAGCTCTCTTTTCAAATAATGAAGCGATAATGACGACTCCTGCTTCTTTGGCAACAGCTGATAGTGCATCGGTCGATGGCCCAGGGATAGATTCAGCCAATGCGAAATTGTCATAATCTTCTACATCGCAGAAATATAAAGAGGTAAATAGTTCTTGCAGACACACAATTTGCGCACCTTTTGCAGCGGCTTCTTTTACTTTAGCGATAGCTTTTTCGAGATTCTCTTGTTTGCTTGCGGTACAGCTCATCTGTACAACTCCAACTTTTACTTTGCTCATTCTTTAATGCTTATTTTAATTCAAGCACAAAGATACTATTCTTAATTTGGATTTGGTCGGTAGGGAAAGCAAAAAGAGCTCTTAGAGCTCTTTTCTTAATCTTGCCACGGGAATATTTAATGCCTCCCGATATTTCGCTACTGTTCGCCGTGCGATATTGTAGCCTTTTTCTTTGAGAATCTCGGTGAGTTTCTCATCAGCCAATGGTTTCCGTTTATTTTCTTTTGAAATACACTCCTCTAATATTTTTTTAACTTCTTTATTAGAAACTTCTTCTCCAGAATCTGTTTGTATGGCTTCGGAGAAAAATGATTTTAGTAGAAACGTTCCAAATTCTGTTTGTACATATTTTGAATTTGCTACCCGTGACACCGTGGATATATCCATGTCGATTTTATCAGCGATATCTTTCAATATCATGGGTTTTAACTTTCGATCATCACCTGTAAGGAAATAATCGTATTGGTATTCCATGATTGCATTCATTGTTTTGAGTAAAGTTTGTTGACGCTGCTTTATTGCATCTATAAACCATTTGGCTGAGTCGAGTTTTTGCTTGACGAATTGTACAGCCTCTTTCATTTTTTTATCCTTTTGATCCGATTTTTCGTAATGTTCAAACATATGTTGGTAATCACGACTGATCCGGAGTTCGGGTGCGTTTCGCCCATTTAAAGTCAGATGTAGCGTGCCATCATTATTGCTGATATGAAAATCGGGAATAATATGAAGTTGTTTACCTGCGACTGCACCGGAGTCTCCCGGCTTTGGATTAAGTTTTAGAATCTCGTTGACTATATTTTTTAAGTCCTCAGATGAAATACCTAAAGATTTTTCTAACTTGTCATAATGCTTTTTGGTAAACTCTTCCAGGTAATTCGCTACGACTTTAATCGCAAGTTTGATCGTTGGATTTTGTGTGTCTTTTTTTTGTAATTGGATCAATAAACACTCTTGTAGATCGCGTGCCCCAATTCCTGCAGGCTCAAAATCTTGAATTACTTTTAGCATATCAAGTACTTCATGCTCATCGGTCATTACATTTTGGCCAAAAGCTAAGTCGTCTACAAGATTGATAATAGGACGGCGTAAGTAGCCGTCGTCATCCAAACTGCCAATGATTTGTTGGCCAATTAAGAAGTGCTTGTCATCTAACGCTAGAAGGTCCAATTGTTGTTGCAGCTGCTCATAAAAGGAGTGTTGAATAGCGACCGGCATTTCTTTTCGATCGTCATCATCGTCTCCATAATCGTAACCGTTGCCATAGTCTTTGAAATCATCTTCCTGAATATAGTCTTCTAGGCTAAAGTCTTCCGAATCAAATCCGTCTTCGTTGTCAAAATTATCGTCTGGATCTTTATCGGGGTATTCTTCAATAGGATCGGTCATATTAGTCAAGCTACCATCTTCTAAAGCAGGGTTTTCTTCTAATTCTTCCTTGATTCTAGCATCTAATGAAACTGTCGGAACCTGCAACAATTTTATAAATTGTATTTGTTGCGGTGATAATTTTTGTAATAGCTTTTGTTGTAATGTTTGTTTTAACATGCTAATAGTCGACTTTTTTACATCTAAATTTAAACAAATATCATTATTATTTTAAAATAAAATCGATAATAAATAAAAAATAGGTATAATATTTGTGGAACGCGGGCTAAAATTATCAACGAAGATAAGATAAGCCTGTTTTTTTCTGGACTATTAACTTACGTTATCGATGCAGTGCTGTTATTTCCAAAATAGACCATTGGGAACAGCGCGATATATGTCGTTGCAGATGCGGTTTTTTTATTGTTAAAAAATGTAAATAGTTGAATACAGCGATTTATTTAGTTGTATATTTAGCCCCTGAAAATAGATATAAAGGCATATTGAGTGGGTATAAAACCTTTTACTGCTCGGATGTGTTGAATATAAGATAAATTTCCATTTATGTTTAAACGTATTAAGAATAGAATTCTTCGTTATCTTGTTATAGCAATATATTTTATCATTATACTGGTTTGTGCTATACAGTTGAATTTTTTGTGGCTTTTTGGTTATTCTCCGACAAAAAAGGATATTGTGATGCCCAGTGTAAATATCTCTACGGAATTATATACAGCGGATAGTGTTTTAATCGGAAGATATTTCGATGAGGATAGAAATCCGATTCCATTTGACAGTATTCCTAAGTCAGTTACGAATGCGTTGATAGCAACCGAAGATGTGCGTTTTTATAGTCATAATGGCGTTGATTTTTTTGGGCTTGGCTCAGGTATCATCTCAACATTGAAAGGAGATAAGCGCGGTGCTAGTACAATTACGCAGCAATTGGCTAAAAATCTTTATCGTACACGTTATAATAAATCGGGTGGTTTGCTGACACGTCTTCCCGTTGCGGGCTTGGTGGTTACGAAGTTCAAGGAATGGATGACAGCTTATAAATTGGAGCAACGTTATTCGAAAAGTCAGATATTGGAAATGTATTTAAATACAGTATCCTTTAGTAATAATGCCTACGGAATTGAAACGGCTGCGAAACGATATTTTTCAAAGGGTGCTAATCAGTTGAATCAGAATGAAGCGGCTGTTTTGATTGGTATGTTAAAAGGAACTACATTGTACAATCCAATTCGTAATCCTGAAAATGCATTTGTGCGGAAAAACACTGTATTGAGTCAAATGTATAAAGTTGGTTTTCTGAAAAAAGAAGAATATGATAGCTTGATTAAAGAGAAAATCGTTTTAAATACAAATAGCCAAGATCTTAATGCGGGTGGAGACTCTTATTTACGTGCGGCAGTAGCTAAATGGCTTGAAAAATGGTCTGAGGAAAATAATTATGATATCTATACGGACGGTTTAAAAATTTACACGACCATAAATTCCAAGCTTCAGAAACATGCTGAAGAAGCTGTAGCGAAACAAATGGGCGAACTGCAGCAACGTCTAAATAATACATGGGAAGGACAGGAGCCTTGGCGTGATTTGTCAGGTAAGGTTATTCCTAATTTTTTGGAAAACCTCGCTAAGAAAACCCCATATTATGCTTTTTTGAGTAAGAAATATGCAAACACGCCTGATAGTATAAATTACTTCCTCAATAAAAAGAAAAAGATGGATGTCTATAATTGGAAGGATGGTACTAAGATAGAAAAGGACATGTCTACGATGGATTCTTTGAAATACTATGCGATGATGTTAAATGCAGGGATGATGTCCATGGATCCATATTCAGGAGAGATTAAAGCTTGGGTCGGTGGAATAAACCATCAGTATTTCAAGTATGATCACGTGATGCAGGCTAAGCGGCAGGCTGGCTCTACATTTAAACCCTTTGTTTATTTGGCAGCTTTGGAATCAGGCATGTCTCCTTGTGATAAGATTACGGATAAACCTGTAACTATTAAAATTGATAAAGGAGATTCGGTTGAAGTATGGGAACCCAAAAATGCTGACTGGAATTTTTCTTATCGTGAAATGTCACTGCGTCATGCGATGGCTCGGTCCATCAATTCCGTAACTGTGCAATTAACTGATATGGTTACACCTGCAAAAGTCGTTGATGCTGCTCATCGCTGCGGAATCACGAGTAAATTAAATGCAGTTGCCTCCGTGGGGTTGGGACCCAATGACGTGTCTGTTTTTGAAATGGTAAACGGGTATTCAACGATGATGAACCATGGCGAGCGTGTCTCACCTTTACTGGTGTCGAAGATCGAAGATCATGACGGTAATGTGATTGCAACCTTTCAGGCGGAACGTAAACAAGTGGTGGATAAACAAGATGCCTGGTTGATGACCTATATGCTTCGTGGCGGTATGGAAGAGCCTGGTGGTACATCTCAGGGATTATGGGAATGGGATCTGTTTGATAAGGAAAATGAGATTGGCGGGAAGACGGGTACTTCTTCTGAATATGTGGATGGTTGGTATATGGGGGTGACTAAAGATCTGGTTACTGGTGTTTGGGTAGGTTGCGACGAAAGGAGTATTCACTTTAAAAATTCTCATTCTGGAGAAGGGTCTCGTACTGCATTGCCAATTTTTGGGGTGTATATGGAGTCCGTTTATAAAGACAAGCAACTGGGGTATACACAGGGGAAGTTTCCTAGTCCAACTGTTGAAATTACAAAATCCTATAAATGTGAGACGCCACGTTATAGTGATCCAGAGCCTGAGCAGAGTGATTCCACGCAAGTGGAAGAGCCTGCAGAAGAAGGTTTTATAGGTCCGGAAGAAGAAGAGACGGAGCCGCCTATTGAGCGTAATCATACGCAAGGCAATCAGGACGGCGCTAAAAATGATTGGGGATCCTCATTGGAAAAGGAGAATGTACCAGATTAAACTCTGATTTTAAGAGACAATTTTAAATATAAAAGATGGCTGCCTAGTTTTAACTTAGGTGGCTTTTTTTATACCTTAAGCTGCATAATGTGCATTCCTTTTTTGAAAGGTCTGATGGTGATGCGGGAAAAGATTATTCCAGTTTGGGTTGGATTTACGAATTAACCTTTCGATTTGCATGCGCGTAAAATGCTGTAGTTCGTCTATTTTTTTATGAGCAGCTCCAAGGTCTGTAAAAGAAGATGTGTAGATTATTCGATTCAAACTGCCGCCCTGATTGAAAATAAAATTGTTCGATTGCTGTAATTCCATTACGGTGCCGAATATATTGGAGCTGAGGCCTATTTCAAAGCGTTTACGATTGCTGTCAGTCAATATGTAAATAATAAAATTGCTCATAATGCTAAATTATTTGGACGTTTAAAATATATTTACTAATTTTATTGGCACAATATTACTAATAAAATTAGTTTTTGCAAAATATTTTTTTGAAAAAATAATATGTCAAATATATCATCCAATCTGAAATTCCTGAGAAAAGGGAAAAAAATTACACAGCAACAATTTGCTGATATTATGGAGATTAAGCGTGCATCCGTCGGTGCATACGAAGAAGATAGGGCTGAACCTAAATATGAGTTGTTAAAGAAAATCGCCGAATTCTATGGTTTGACTATGGATGAGTTGGCCAATGATGTAATTGATGATAAATGGAAGCCAGTTCCAAAAAGCAATGCGTCCAATTTAAGAGTTCTTAGTGTGACAGTGAATGCTGATGATCGCGAGAATATTGAACTTGTTCCTGTTAAGGCGAGTGCGGGGTATTTGAATGGTTATGGCGATCCGGAATATGTGGCTGAGTTACCTAAATTTTCGCTTCCGATGTTTGGTCAGGGCACGTTTCGCGCTTTTGAGATAAAGGGAGACTCTATGTTACCTTTGCCGTCCGGGTCAATTATTGTGGCCGAGTATGTAGAAAACTGGCATGATATCAAACCGGGAAATACCTATATAGTGGTGTCTAAGGAGGATGGTGTAGTATATAAACGCATCGCTTTTAAATTTAAAGAAGATAAAGGTTTGAAACTTGTTTCTGACAATAAGACATATGAGCCTTATTGGGTGGAAACCGCTGATATTATAGAAGTTTGGAGGGCTAAAGCCTTTATAAGTACACAATTGCCTGAGCCTACTCCAGAGCCAACAATGGAAACTCTAACCAGTATGATGGCGCAGATGCAGAAAACAATTAATGCAGTGGTAGATAGTTCGAAATAATGAAAAAATAGCGATGCATCTTATCTTTTCTGTTCTTGGCGAAAAGATTTTAGTTTTCGTTTGGGGGAAGGTAGGTTGTTCTAATAAAGAATGTAGGTATTGAATATAAAAAACAATCTGCCTAAGTTTGTTTTTTATATTATAATATGCTATATTTGCATATCTGAAAGGAAGGGGGCTCGTATTGCCCCCTTTTTTTAATTCAATTAATTTAGCATTTCTAGAAACAGAACAATGCAGAATGTAGAAAAGAGAGTTATTGAACTCATAGAGGAAAAAATAGCAGATCGCGAGGATCTGTTTATCGTCAGTGTGAAGATGCGTCCAAATAAAATTCTTGAGATTCTTTTGGACGGAGATAATGGTGTTAACATTGATGATTGTGCGCAGGTGAGCCGTCACGTTGGTTTTCATTTGGAAGAGGAAAATGTTATTGATAAGGCGTATCGTCTGGAGGTTTCATCACCCGGAATCGATGCTAATTTCGTCAATATCCGACAGTACCAAAAGAATATAGGTCGTACAGTTCAGGTGAAATTGAATGATAATGTGAAAGTTGAAGGTACATTATTAGCAGCAGACGATGCGAAGATCACTATTCTTCAGAAGATAAAAGAAAAAGGTAAAAAAGCACAAGAGGTAGAAAAAGAACTTCCTTTTGATCAAATAAAAGCAACAAAAGTGGTAATTTCATTTTAATAATAATGAGTAACAGCAACATCAATCTGATAGACTCTTTCCAAGAGTTTAAGGAATTTAAGAATATCGATAGACCTACTGTTATTACAGTATTGGAAGAGGTTTTTCGTAGTATGATCCGTCGTCGTTTTGGTACGGATGAAAACGTGGATGTTATCGTGAATCCAGATAACGGAGATTTGGAGATTTGGAGAACGCGTGTCGTTGTTGAGGATGAATTTTCAGAGGACGATGATCTTGAGATCGAGTTGGCGGAAGCTAGAAAACATGATGAGGATTTGGAAGTGGGAGATGATTTTATCGAACAGATCACATTGGAGAGCTTTGGCCGCCGTGCAATTTTAGCTGCTCGCCAGACGCTTGTTTCTAAGGTTTTGGAATTGGAAAAAGACGAGGTCTTTAAGAAATATAAAGATAGAGAAGGAGAGCTGGTTATTGGTGAGGTTTATCAGATTTGGAAAAAGGAAATTTTGGTATTGGATGAGGATGGGAATGAATTAATCCTTCCTAAATCAGAACAGATTCCTGCGGACTATTTTAAAAAGGGAGACGGTATTCGTGCAGTCGTACATAAAGTGGATATGATGAATAATAATCCAAAGATTATCATTTCACGTACAGCACCTGCATTTTTACAACGTTTATTTGAACTTGAGGTTCCTGAAATTTTTGATGGTTTGATTACCATCAAGAAAATCGTTCGTGAACCTGGAGAAAGAGCGAAGGTTGCTGTTGAGTCTTATGACGACCGTATTGATCCAGTAGGAGCTTGTGTGGGTATGAAAGGATCCCGTATTCATGGTATCGTTCGCGAATTGCGTAACGAGAATATTGACGTTATTAACTTTACAACGAATCATTCCTTGTATATTGCTCGTGCATTAAGCCCTGCAAGGATTAGCTCAATCAAAATCGACGAAGAAAATAAGACTGCAGCTGTATACTTAAAATCAGATCAGGTTTCTTTGGCAATTGGACGTGGAGGGCACAATATCAAATTAGCAGGCAAATTGACTGGTTACGAGATTGATGTTTATCGCGAAAATGATGAGTTTGATGAGGATGTTGATATTGAAGAATTCAGCGATGAGATTGAAAGCTGGGTTATCGATGAATTGAAACGCGTTGGATTGGATTCGGCAAAATCTGTATTGTCTCTTACTGAAGAAGAGTTGGTGAGACGTACCGATTTGGAAGAAGATACTATTCGGGAGATTGTCCGTATTTTACAAGCTGAATTTGAATAAAATTCAGCTCGTTAATTTTTTTCTATCTAACATTCGGAATAAATTGTTTATGGATGGAAAAAAACATATTTTTGTAATTATATTAAAATAGTTTATATTATAGATGACTGAAGGAAAAGGAACAAACTTGCTTAAAGCAGCAAAGGAACTCAACATCGGGATACATACTGCCGTGGAATGTTTAGTGAAAAAAGGATATGATGTAGAAGCAAAGCCTAACACTAAACTGAGCGGAGAGATGTATGGTGTGCTGTTAAAAGAGTTTCAGGGAGACAAATCACTGAAAGATGAAGCTAAACAAATTGTTATTGGCAAAATTCGTCGTGAGGAGTCGCCGTCCACTTCTCCTAAGGAATCATCTAAGAATGAGGATTTTGACGATCATGATGAGTCCAAGGAAATCTTGGTGAAGAATACTGTAGAGATCCCTTCTATTAAAGAAAATGCTCCTGTAAAAACAGAGGAACCCGTTCATCAAGGCGGAATGAAGGTCGTTGGTAAAATTGATCTAGACGCGTTAAACCGAGGCGGAAATAAGATCAAAAAGGAAGAGCTCGTCAAGGAAGAACCTAAAGCTGTTAAAGAAACGCCTGTAGAGGTCAAAGCTGAAATTAAGGTGGAAGAGAAGAAGGAAGCCGAAGTCAAAGCACCTATCGTTGAAGCGAAAAAAGAAGAAACAAAGGCTATTGAGAAGAAACCCGAAGCTGTAGCGCCAAAGGCTGAGATCCAAAAAACCGAAGTAGATAAAACTGAAGTAAAAGCAACTCCGGTTGTAGAGACAAAAACTGAACCTGTGAAGGTAGAAGACAAGAAAAAAGAAGAAACAGCGGCAAAAGCTGTACCAGTAACTCCAACAGTGGAGCCTGCGAAAAAACAAGGAGATGAGATTATTTCTGCACGGGCAGAAAGATTGACAGGTCCTAAAGTAATTGGTAAGATTGAATTGCCATCTGCTAGACCTTCCCACAAACCAGTGGCTTCATCTTCAAATGCTGGAAATAATAATGAGAAACGTAAGCGTAAGCGTACGAATCCAAATGGTCCAGTGAATCCAAATGCGGGTCAAGGCCACGGTAATCACAATCAGAACCGAGGTCCGCGTGATGGTAATAATCCCAACAACCGAGACCAACAAGGTAATCGTCCTGGGAATCATGGTAATAACAACAATCCGAACAATCGTCAAGGCCAAGGTGGTAACAACCAACATCCTGGTAGACCAGGACAAGGCGGCAACAACCAACACCAAGGTCGACCGGGACAAGGTACAAGACCGCAACACGGTAATCGTTTTGACAATAGAGGGAAAGGAAGACCTGTTGAGAATAAGGAAGAGCCTACTGAAAAAGAAATCCAAGACCAAATCAAAGCAACACTTGCTCGTTTGAGTGGTGCAGGTAAGTCAGGTAAATTTGCACAACGTGCTAAATTGAGACGTCAAAAACGTGATGATGTTGCTCAACATGCAGAAGAAGCTGCAATGGAGCAAGAAATGATGGCGAAAGTATTGCGTGTTACAGAATTCGTAACAGCAAACGAATTGGCCAATTTGATGGATGTTCAGGTAACCCAAATTATCGCAACTTGTATGAGTTTGGGTATGTTCGTGTCAATTAATCAACGTTTAGATGCTGAAACTCTAACAATTGTGGCGGATGAATTTGGTTACCAGGTAGAGTTTATCAAACCAGAGGATGAGGAAACTGCCGAACTCGAGGAACCGGATACTGAAGAAAACTTGATACCAAGAGCGCCTATCGTAACGGTAATGGGTCACGTCGATCATGGTAAGACGTCCTTATTGGATTATATCCGTAAGGCAAACGTTACTTCTGGTGAAGCTGGTGGTATTACTCAGCATATTGGTGCTTACGCGGTGAAATTGGATGATGACCGGAAGATTACGTTCCTGGATACACCTGGTCACGAAGCGTTTACTGCTATGCGTGCCCGTGGTGCTAAAGTAACGGATATCGTTATTATCGTTATTGCAGCAGACGACGCTGTGATGCCTCAAACAAAAGAAGCAATCAATCACGCACAAGCCGCAGGAGTTCCGATCGTATTTGCATTTACTAAAGTAGATAAACCGGGAGCAAATCCTGATAGAATCCGTGAGCAGCTTTCTGCGATGAATATCTTAGTTGAAGATTGGGGTGGTAAGTTCCAAGCGCAAGAGATTTCGGCTAAAACAGGAGAGAATGTGGATCTATTATTAGAGAAAGTTCTATTGGAAGCTGAGATGTTGGATCTAAAAGCTGATCCGAAGAAACGTGCTGTTGGTTCAGTGATTGAAGCAGCTTTAGATAAAGGTCGTGGTATAGTAACTACAGTATTGATTCAAGGAGGTACTTTACGGGTTGGAGATCCTATTTTAGCTGGATCACATTCTGGTAAAGTGAAAGCTTTGACGAATGAAAGAGGTGAACGTGTTAAAGAAGCAGGACCGTCTGTTCCAGTTCAGATCTTGGGTATGGCAGGTGCGCCAACAGCAGGTGATAAACTTTATGTTCTTGAAAGTGAATCCGAAGCAAGAACTGTAGCAAACAAACGTCTTCAGTTACAACGTGAGCAAGGTATGCGTGCGACTAAGCACATCACCCTGGATGAAATTGGTCGTCGTTTGGCAATCGGTAACTTTAAAGAGCTTAATATTATCGTTAAAGGTGATGTGGATGGTTCGATCGAAGCGTTATCAGATTCATTATTGAAATTGTCTACTGACGAGATCCAAGTTAATATTATTCACAAATCAGTTGGTGCAATTTCTGAATCAGATGTATTATTAGCATCTGCTTCTGATGCGATCATCATCGGTTTCCAAGTACGTCCAACACAAAATGCGCGTAAATTGGCGGAAAATGAACAAATTGATGTGCGTTTATACTCTATCATCTATGATGCAATCGAAGAAATTAAGTCTGCGATGGAAGGTATGTTAGCGCCGAAATTTGAAGAAAAAATTGTTGCGGAAGTTGAAATCAGAGAGACATTTAAGATTTCTAAAGTCGGCACCATTGCGGGATGTATGGTTCGCGAAGGTAAAATCAATAGAAATAATGATATCCGCGTAATTAGAGATGGTGTTGTTATTCATACTGGTAAACTAGCATCCTTGAAACGTTTCAAAGACGACGTGAAAGAAGTTGCACAAGGTTACGAATGTGGTTTGAATATTGACCGTTTTAATGATATCCAAGTTGGAGACATTGTTGAAGCTTACGAACAAGTAGAAGTAAAACGTAAATTGTAATTACTTAAGTAATATTTATAAAAACAAAAGACGGCTTTGATGAAAATCAAAGCCGTTTTTTGTTTTAACACTCATAGAGTTCTATCGGAATTTGGTCCGGATCAAAAAAGAAAGTAAAGCGTTTATTGGTTAATTCGTCGATTCTGATACCTTCATGTGATATGCCAGCTTTTTCCAATTTATTCAACTCCAGATCCAGGTTATCCACCTCGAATGCCAGATGTCTTAAGCCTGCAGCTTCGGGGAAACTAAGTCGTTTTGGGGGCGAAGGAAAAGAGAAAAGCTCGATAATATAATTTTCGTTAAGTTTGAGATCCAGTTTGTATGAATCACGCTCCACGCGATGATATTCTTGTACAATCTCTAAGCCCAGAATTTCCGTGTAGAATTTTTTGGAACGCTCATAATTGCTACAGATAATGGCGATATGATGTATTTTGTTTAGGCTTAATTTCATGTAAAAATGCTTTTCTCCTCGAAATTCATTATTTGTTTCTCTCCATTAAATGCATAGAGGATACGCCGATCATTTTCAATATATTTTATATTATTTTGCTCTTTCATATTGTTTTGGCCATTGAATGTCGACAGATAGTTCTTTGGCAAAATGTAATGGAAGATGGGGGTCATCAAGAAACCCGCGCGCAATTAGAATCAAGTCAGCCTGTTTTTGAGTAATAATGTCCGATGCCTGATCGGCGTTTTTAATTAAACCCACAGTGGCAACCTTATTCTTCGTATTCTCCTTGATAGCCATAGCGAAAGGGAGTTGATAGGCGGGGCCAACGGCGATTTTTTGATGAGAGACCAGGCCTCCGCTTGACACATCAATTAGATCGACACCTAATTTATGCAACACCTCTGATAAAGAGATGGACTGCTTTAGATCCCAGCCGTTATCGGCCCAATCTGTTGCAGAAATACGCACCCACAGACTTTGAGTTGTTATTTCTTGTTGTACTCTTTTTACAATTTCAATGAGAAAACGGATTCTATTGTCAAAGGTGCCGCCAAATGAATCTGTCCTTAAGTTACTCAACGGTGAAAGAAATTGATGAATCAAATAGCCATGTGCAGCATGGAGTTCAATAATTTGATAGCCGGCCTCTATTGCTCTTTTAGCTGCTGTTCCAAATTGTTCAATAAGTTCTCCTATAGCGGCAATATTAAGCTCTTGTGGTTCATGATCTCCAGTATGAAATGCGATTGGAGATGGAGCGACTGTTTGCCAACCTTGAGGATCCGTTGGAGAAAATTGATTTCTGCCGAGCCAGGGTTTATTGCTGCTTCCTTTGCGGCCTGCGTGGGCGAGCTGGATGCCCGGTATGGAGTTGTTTTGTTTAATGAATTCGGTTATTTCCTTTAATTTTTCGATATGACGATCGTCCCATAAACCAAGGTCTCCATCGCTGATTCGACCTTCAGGACTAACTGCTGTCGCTTCTTGTATTACGGCTGCAGCTCCACCGATTGCAAATTGGCCTAAATGAACCAGGTGCCAGTTGTTCGCAAAACCATCTATTGCGGAGTATTGGCACATCGGGGATACCACCAAACGATTTTTCAAGTGTAGATTCCCGATATTTATTGCTGAAAATAATTGACTCATAATTGCTCATTATATAAGGCAGGAGCAAGGAATGCTCCCGCCATGATCTTATTCTACTTGTTTTAAAAGAAAGCCTTTAAAAGGCTTCTTATTAAGCCTGACGAATCGCTATTCGATTATTAAGGATTTGTAGACCATAAGGATGCCGATTTTAGCATCGCTCTTCTAGGTAGTTTTAAATTGGCGATGACCAGCTCCGCAAAATCTTCGGGCTGGAGAACTTTTTCTGGATCCCCATCGGTCAGTCCAAGGTCTTTGGACATATCTGAAGCAATAGTACTCGGCATTAGCGTGCAAACACGAATATTGTTTTTACGTACTTCACGCATTAAGGAGTCGGCAAAACCGATGACGCCAAACTTTGAAGCACTATAAGCGGACGTGGTTGCGGCGCCGTTTAATCCCGCGGTAGAAGATACCATAACAATATCCCCCTGGTTTTTCTCAATTAATTTTGGAAGAACTGCTTTTGTAACAAAATATGTTCCCAAAAGATTGATATTGATGATTGATGTCCAATCGTCAACTTCCATATCGAGTACAGAGGAAAAGGACGATACTCCTGCGTTATTAATTAAGATGTCAAAGCCTCCGAAATTCTCCTGAAGCTTTTCGACTTCCTGCTGTACGGCAGAGTAATCGGATACATCGAATACAGCATAGGTCACTTCAGTACCTAGTTGGGCAAGTTCAGCGACTGTTGCCTTTAGACTAGATTCGTTTCTTCCTGTGATGGCGATGTGTACACCTTCTTTGGCTAGTGCGATGGCGATAGCTTTTCCTAGCCCCCTCGCACCACCAGTTACTAAAGCTCTTTTTCCTTTTATATTTTCCATATCATAAAAATAACTATGATCTTTTTTATTCGTGTCAGATAAACCTCAAAAGGCAATTTATTTTGCCTTTTTGATAATATTTTCTATAATAGGGTAGGTATTAGCCCGTATTTCTTCAAATTGATCTACATGACGCCATTCCGCTTTTGTAATATCTTCCGCCGTTTGTGGAATCAATTTAGGGGCTTTGTTAACTCCCATTTCATACCAGTTTGTTAATTTCAGGACAAATTCTCCGTTCCGTAAAAAATAGGTATGGTAAGATGTCGTAATCTTTTTTCCCAAATAGTTGATTTTGATACCACATTCCTCTTCAACTTCGCGTACTGCTGCTTCCCGCATCTTTTCATTGTCTTCCACTTTTCCTTTAGGGAGGTCCCATTTTCCCAATCGGTAGATAAAAAGATAATCTCCATCACCGTTTTTAACTAATCCACCCGCTGCTTTAATGATCTTTATTTTATTTTTTAAGTTCTGAAATACGGTTTCAAAATCCTTGTTGATGTAGAGATATGTTTTTGGAACTTTATCAATTTCAGATTGTTTGAAAAGTTTTTGGAGGTCAATCTCTTGAAAACTAATTGTTTGTGGGTTTTTGATTTTCGAAGGAACAAAATCTGCTAAAATTAGCACGGTTTCGTTCATATAAATTTTATAAATTTGCGCCATGAATAATTTAAATGAGGTTGAACAAAAAGTTGCTGAATCCTTATTGCAAATTAAAGCAATAAAATTGCAACCTAAAAGTCCTTTTACGTGGGCGTCGGGTTGGAAGTCTCCAATTTACTGTGATAACCGTATCACTTTATCTCATCCAGCGATTCGTACATACATTCGTCAGAAGCTTTCTAAGCTTATTCAAGATGAGTTTGGATCAGTGGATATGATTTCTGGAGTCGCTACGGCAGGTATTCCACAAGGCGTTTTGGTGGCACAGGATTTAGGACTGCCATTTTCGTATGTTAGAAGCTCAGCTAAAGACCACGGTCGTCAAAATTTGATTGAAGGTGAAGTGGTTAGCGGTCAACGTGTAGTGGTAATTGAAGATCTGATTTCGACAGGTAAGAGTAGCTTAGTCGCTGTAAAGGCATTACGTGAGGCTGGCTGTAATGTTGTTGGATTGGTCTCTATTTTTACTTATGGACTGCAACAGGCTACTGATAATTTTGCTGATGCAAAATGTCCTTATTTCAGTTTATGTAATTATGATGCATTGATTCAGGTTGCTGCTGAAAACAGTTATGTATTGGAAGAGGATATTGAGATCTTAAAAAAATGGCGTTTAAACCCTGCCACCTGGGGAGAAAATTTTCAATAGAGAGGATTTATTTATCGTTATGACTACTATTCAAAACACAGCAGAAATCAACAAACATGTAAACGAGGTATACGCATTTTTGGCTGATCTCAATAATCATGAACAGTTGATGCCAGAGAATATTTACAATTGGTCTTCGACAAAGGACGAGACGCGATTTACAATTCAGAATATGGCGAAATTGGCACTTAAGGTAGAAGAGCGTGTCGAAAATCAAGTTATTAAGTTGATTCCTTCCGAAAAGGCACCTTTTGAAGTGAGACTGCGTTGGGAATTACAAGCGGTAACTGATACGATAACGACCGCAACGTTTATCATCGATGCCGATCTAAACATGATGATGAAAATGATAGCCTCGGGACCACTCCAAAAATTAGTTGATTTTCAGGTCAACAAATTAAAGGAAGTGCTAGGATAGTTTGTTTCTTAACAGATATAAAAAAAGCTCGATTAATAATAACCGAGCTTTTTTTTATGCCAATCTTTCATTGACCTTTTTCCAGTTTACAACATTCCACCAATTCTTAATATAATCAGCTCTCTTGTTTTGATAGTGTAGGTAATAAGCATGTTCCCATACATCAAGACCTAAAATAGGGATGCCTTTTACCTCTGCAACGTCCATTAGAGGATTGTCTTGGTTTGGAGTAGAGGTAATTTTCAAGTTGCCTGAGTCATCCAAAATCAGCCATGCCCATCCCGAACCGAACCGTGAAGTCGCTGCTGCGCCAAACTGTTCTTTAAATTTGTCCAATGAACCAAATGTCTTAGTGATCATCTTCAACAATTTTTCGGAAGGTTGGCTCGGTTTATCGGATAGACTTTCCCAAAAGAAATTATGGTTCCAAGCCCCGCCAGCATTATTCCGCGCTTTTGGCGAATACTTAGATATGTTCGCTAAAAGTTGCTCTTCCGAAGTTTCTTTGATATTTTCAGCACCGATTGCTTCATTAATAGCATTGATATAAGCCATATGATGCTTTGTATAATGGATTTCCATCGTCAACGCATCAATATTAGGCTCCAAAGCGGCATAACTGAAAGGTAATTTTACTTGAGAAAACTTTAAAGTAGCGGCATTTAATTCAGTAGCTTTCGCGGAAGCGATATCTTGTAATATTGATCCAGATACAGCGATGCCTAAAGTGGCCTTTGCTGCATTTTGAAGGAAGTTTCTGCGTGTTTGCATATAATCTTATTATGATTAGTTTTGATATAAATATAACGCGAAATTTTGCAATTATTGTGCAAGAATTGTCTGTTAATTGTAATACAACAAAATTGTTATTGATTTCCTCATTCAGGATGATACGAGCTTTATCAATTTTTTAGTTGATATGGTTGACTGTGACTTTAGTGAAGATTGGGTTAACAAAGGAAGTGCATCCGTGGTGCTTAGAAAGTCATACCAACCTTAGAGCATGATATACTCGCTCTCAACACGGAGTGGACACGGACTCATGTCGGATTGAGGGGGCTTGGCGGTCTAATATATTGTGCTTTACGTTTAATTGATCGTGGGATAAATTCAATTGATTTTAAGTGTACAGATTGCTTCCATTTTTATTGAATACGATTTTAATTTCTGATTTTTATGTAAGTTTGAGCTATGTATACATTAAGGATCTCAAAAATTATCCCTCAACCCAATAACAACATTACTTTTCAGCTTGAATCTGTGGCAGGAGACTATCCATCTTATAAAGCTGGGCAGTTTATTACACTTTCTTTTGTTTTTGGTGATCGTGAGGTACGTCGTTCCTATTCTTTTAATAGTTCACCGGATAATAATGAACCCTTAAGTATTACTGTTAAACGTGTCGAAAATGGCGAAATATCCAGACTTCTACACCATACTATTGTAGAAGGGGATATTGTCAATGCAATGGAACCTCAGGGCTTATTTGTATATGATCCTGAACCCGAAAAGGTTCGGACTTTATTTCTGTTTGCTGCAGGAATTGGCATCACTCCTTTATATGCTATTTTAAAAACAGCGCTCCTTACCGAGAAGAAATCCAAAATAGTGTTGGTTTACAGTAATAGTGCATCGGAATCGACTCCATTTCGATCGGAATTGGAGCATTGGGCGGATCAGTTTCCTGATCGCTTAACAATTATATGGATCTACTCCAATAGTAAATATTTGATGAAAGCACGGTTGAATAGAGATTATATTCATGCTATTGTTAAAGACCATTTGTTTGGAAGTAAAGAAGAGGCTTTGTTCTACACCTGTGGTCCTGTGATTTATATGGATCTATGCCGTTTCACGCTTTTAGGGATGGGATTTGATTCCAATCAGATAAAACGAGAGACATTTCTATTGCCCGAAAATGAAGAGGATGACGACGACGAGACTGAAAAGGAAGTCGATAAAACGACCTATGCTGTCAAATTATATTTTCAAGGTGAAACTTATAGTCTTGAAGTTCCCTACAATAAATCTATTTTAGATGTAGGGCTAGAGCATAAAATCAAGTTGCCGTATTCCTGTAAATCTGGTATGTGCAGTACTTGTATTTCACAGTGTACAAGAGGAAAGGTAAGGATGGATTATAATGAAGTGCTGACAGATCGCGAAGTTGAGCAAGGAAAAATACTTTTGTGTACGGGGCATCCAATGGAGATCAATACCGAGATTGAAGTGCTCTAGTGAAGCATGAGTATTGCGACAACAATATAGCGTGTAGATTTGAAGAATAGTTAGCAATAATTAAAATTGCATATACAAGTAAATTTCTCTAAGTTTGGATATAACCGTTTTATATCCAACTATTATGGGGAAATTACTCTGGAGCCCAACAGAAGAGCAAAAATCTCAATCTGAGATCAATAAGTATAAACAATATGTTGAGAAGGAATATAACTTATCCTTTAATTCCTATCATGAACTTTGGACATGGTCAACAACAGAACTGACTAATTTTTGGAAGAGTATAGCCTCGTATTTTAATTTAGAGTTTCATTCAGATTTTACAAACATTTTTGAGCCGTCAGCAGATTCCACAAGCTTTATTGGAACAAAATGGTTTGAAGGGGCTACCCTGAATTATGCTGAACATGTATTTCGGAAAGCGACGGACAAGCGTCCTGCATTAATCTTTCAATCGGAGCAGCAAGCTATACGGGAAGTTTCCTGGGCTGAATTGGAATCTATGGTTCTTAAGCTTCAGGTCTACCTGAATGAAATAGGTGTCCAAAATGGCGACCGGGTGGCGGGTGTTTTGACTAATAGCATTGAATCTGTCGCATTATTTTTGGCTGTAAATTCGATTGGAGCTGTTTGGTCCTGTTGTTCCCCCGACTTTGGGGAGGCAAGTATTCAGGATCGTTTTGAGCAAATTGAACCCAAAGTCCTTTTCGCTAATGCGAGTTATTACTATAATGGGCGACTTTTTGAGAAGTCGGAGAGTGTCCGGCAACTTTCACGTCAGTTGCCATCTTTGTTAGCATGTATTTTTATAGAAGACAATGTTTGGGAAGAGATTATGGCAAAAGATATTGCTCAGGCTAAGCTTCAATTTAACCCACTGCCCTTTGATGCACCAATATGGATTTTGTATTCTTCAGGAACTACGGGAAAACCCAAAGCTATTACACACGGAGTTGGAGGTATGTTACTGGAACATATGAAAGCACTTGGGCTGCATCAAAATGTGCAAGAAGGGGATCGATTTATGTGGTATTCCACTACAGGGTGGATGATGTGGAATTATGCGGTTTCGGCACTTTTAATGGGAAATACATTGTGTATATATGATGGAGCTACGAATTATCCCGATAAATTGAGTTTGTGGCAATTCGCAAAGGAAAGCAAGGTAGACCATTTTGGTGTTGGTGCAGCTTATCTTATATCTTGTCAGGATCAAGACCTTAAGTCTCTGGCTTATCAACCCAAAACGATCGGATCAACGGGATCACCACTTCCACCTGATGTCTTTGAATGGCTAAATGTACAGTTTCCAAGAAGTCAAATTATTTCATTAAGCGGAGGTACAGATGTTTGTAGCGCATTTCTTTCGGGCTGTACATTGCTTGATGTTTATGCAGGAGAGATTCAATGCCGCACACTAGGTGCTAAGGTAGAAGCATTTGATGCCAATGGTCACCCTCTTTACGAAGAGGTGGGAGAACTCGTTATATTAGCTCCAATGCCCTGTATGCCCATCTATTTTTGGCATGATGTCGCAAATAAAAAATATCACGACAGTTACTTTGAAAAATATCCAGGGATTTGGAATCATGGAGATTGGATTAAAATTACGAAGCATGAGGGTATAATTATGTATGGGCGATCAGATGCGACGCTGAACCGTGGGGGTGTACGTATCGGTACTGCGGAGATCTATAATGTTTTAAATAAAACTGAAGGTGTCCTGGATAGTTTGGTTATTTGTGTAGATCACGAGAATGGTTCATCTGATATGTTGCTTTTTGTTCAATTGGACGATGGTTTATTGAACGATGAATTAAAGGGAGAAATTAAGCGGGCGCTTCGACAGCAGTATAGTCCTCGGCATGTACCTGACGATATTTTCCAGGTAGCGGCTATTCCCTATACTTTAAGTGGGAAAAAGCTGGAATTGCCAATCAAGAAGATTTTCTCGGGGGTTCCTATAGAGAAAGCCGTATCGATAGACGTTATGCGAAATCGGGGGTCGCTAGATGATTTTGAGAGAATTAGAAAATCGTGGATTAAATCTTAAGTACAGCAGATAGTTATCAGTTTTCCCCTCATAGATTAGGCTGTCCGTTCGTATGAGGGGAAATTTTTGTGTCATACTTGAATAACGCCTACATTGTAGCGGTCAACAATAGGCTTTTCGTTGGCTGCTTCTATTCCCATACTAATGACTTTTCGTGTTTCCTCGGGACTGATAATGCCATCCACCCACAGTCTCGCGGCAGCATAATATGGACTTAGTTGTTCATTATATCGATCCTCAATTGATTTGAGGATATTGTTCTTTTCCTCTTCACTGATTTCCTGACCTTTGGCTTTTAAGGTTGATTCCTGGATTTGAAATAATGTCTTACCTGCGGCAGCGCCACTCATAACAGCCATCTGGGCGGTAGGCCAGGCATAAATTAACCGTGGGTCGTATGCTTTCCCACACATAGCGTAGTTTCCGGCGCCATAACTGTTCCCGACGATAAATGTAAATTTGGGAACGACTGAATTGGCCATGGCATTAACCATTTTTGCGCCATCTTTAATAATTCCTCCCTGCTCTGAACGGCTACCTACCATAAAGCCTGTAACGTCTTGAAAAAATACGAGTGGAATGTTCTGCTGGTTGCAATTCATGATGAAGCGTGCGGCCTTATCTGCAGAATCGCTATAGATAACTCCACCCATTTGCATTTCCATAGCGTTGCCCGGTTTTTTAGCTTTGATGATTTCACGTTGATTGGCAACGATTCCGACTGCCCATCCGTCTATGCGTGCAAGGGCACATACAATGGTTTTTCCATAATCCGGCTTGTATTCATCCAAAGTATCTGCATCTACAATTGCATTCAAGATATCCTGCATCCGATAAGGTTTTGTCCTGTCTTCGGGAAGAATCTCTGCTATTCTGCTGGGATCTATTTTTGGAAGTCGGCTTTCCTTTCTGTTGAAATTAGCTTTAGGATGTCCACCGATTTTATCAATAACGTTTTTTATAGCATCTAAGCAGCTTTGGTCGTTGGGGAATTTATTGTCCGTTACTCCAGAGATCTCCGAATGTGTAGAAGCTCCTCCTAGTGTTTCGGCATCCACAGTTTCACCTATTGCGGATTTGACTAAATATGGGCCTGCTAAAAATACAGAGCCCGTTCCTTCGACGATAAAGGCGTAGTCGGACATGATAGGGAGATAGGCACCACCTGCCACGCAACTACCCATAATTGCTGCAATTTGGGGTATTCCCATGGAGGACATCCGAGCATTGTTACGGAATATGCGCCCAAAATGATCTTTGTCGGGGAAGATTTCATCTTGCAGCGGCAAAAATACACCTGCAGAATCCACTAAATAGATAATTGGAAGGTTGTTTTCCATAGCAATTTCTTGTGCCCGTAGATTTTTCTTGGCCGAAATAGGGAACCAGGCTCCGGCTTTCACAGTGGCGTCGTTGGAGACAATAACACAGAGCTTGGATTTTACGTAGCCTAGTACCGCTGCGCAGCCTGCATTTGTACATCCCCCATGCTCTCTGTACATTCCTTCGCCAGCAAACATGCCTATTTCAAGATATTCTCGGTCAGGATCCAGTAAATATTCTATCCTTTCCCAGGCAGACATTTTGCCTTTTTCTTTCAGTTTTTTTATTTTATCGATGCCGCCACCGAATTTTAAATTTTCTCTTTTTTGGCGAAGTAATGCGATTAGCTCCTTCATAATTTACAATCTTGGTTTAAAAAGCTATTGAATTAAGAATTTCTTATTTTTAGATAAATTTAAAATAAAATTTTAAAATATTTGCAATTTTATTCCTAAATATTTTGATATATTTGAATTAAATTACCGATTGTAAATTTAATATTCATGCTTATGTTTATTGAAAATAAACAACAAATGGATATGATCAGACAAAGTGCACGAGATTTCGCACAGTATCATATCAAACCTTATGTGATGGAATGGGACGAAGCCCAGTTATTTCCTATAGAAGTTTTTAAAAAGTTAGGCGAACATGGCTTTATGGGAGTTATTGTTCCGGAAGAGTATGGTGGATCAGGTTTAGGTTACCAAGAATATATTACCGTGCTCGATGAGATTTCTAAGGTCTGTGGTTCCATAGGCTTATCCGTTGCTGCCCATAATTCGCTGTGTACAAATCATATATTGAGTTTTGCAAACGAGGAACAAAAGAGACGTTATCTTCCAAAGCTAGCTACGGCTGAATGGATAGGAGCATGGGGGCTTACCGAAACAGGTTCAGGTTCGGATGCCGGGGGAATGACAACATTCGCCGAAAAAGATGGAGATTATTATGTTTTAAATGGATCCAAAAACTTTATTACACATGCAATTAGTTCGAGTGTTGCCGTAGTGATTGCCCGAACAGGTGCTAAAGGTGATAAAAAAGGAATGTCGGCTTTTATTGTGGAGAAGGGAACTTCGGGATTTACTGCTGGTAAAAAAGAAAATAAATTGGGAATGCGGGCATCAGAAACAGCCTGTTTATTTTTCGATAATTGTAGAATTCATCGCGATCAACTTATTGGCGAGGAAGGGCAGGGTTTTGTACAAGCTTTAAAGCTGTTGGATGGTGGGCGTATTTCGATAGCTGCACTCTCGTTGGGTATTGCGCGTGGAGCATACGAGTGTGCGCTTAAATATGCACACGAGAGGGAGCAGTTTGGGAAGAAAATTTATGACTTTCAGGCGGTTTCTTTTGCGTTAGCTGATATGGCTACACAGGTTGAGGCAAGTGAATTGCTGACGAGGCAGGCGGGTTATTTAAAGGATCACGGAGACCGGGTTTCTAAAATTGGTGCGATGGCGAAGCTCTATGCTTCTGAAGCGGCTGTCAGTGTCTCAAATGAAGCAGTGCAAATCTTTGGGGGGTATGGATTTACAAAGGACTATCCGGCCGAAAAGTTTTTTAGAGATGCGAAGTTATGTACGATAGGCGAAGGTACTTCCAGCATTCAGAAAATGGTGATTGCCAGAGAAATTGAGAAAGATATTTTTTAATACAATATGAAGGAGCAGGTAGTATTGGTTGATTGTCCGAGAGACGCTATTCAAGGGCTTCACAATTTTATTGAAACTGACAAAAAAATTAAACATATCAATACGTTAATTGAAAGTGGCCTGTTTGATATGATAGATTTTGGTTCTTTTGTTTCGCCGAAAGCCGTGCCGCAGCTGGCAGATACAGCAGCGGTATTAAAAGGGATCAATAAGAATGAAAAGGTAAAGTTGCTGGCTATTGTAGCAAACCTAAGAGGAGTACAAGAAGCTGTTCAGGAGGAAAAAATCGATTTTCTAGGATATCCGTTTTCAATATCTGAAACATTCCAGCTGCGAAATACCAATATGGATCTAGCGATGTCTTATCAGCAGCTAAAACAGATGAAATTGTTGGCAGATTCTGCTCATAAATCTATAGTGGTCTACATTAGTATGGCTTTTGGAAATCCCTATCACGATGCTTGGTCACCCTTATTGGTGGAAGAGTGGGTGGAACGATTATTGGATCTTGGGATTTGTGAGTTTTCATTGGCGGATACAACATCGGAGGCTGATGCAAATCAGATTTCGGCGCTCTTTGGACATGTCAAAGCCCGTTTCCCGGTACTTGAGATAGGTGCACATTTTCACGCCAAGCGAGAAGATAGCCTTGCTAAGATAGAGGCAGCTTATCACGCTGGATGTCGTAAATTTGAGGGAGCATTGTTAGGTTATGGGGGCTGTCCATTTGCCAAGGATGATTTGGTTGGAAATATTCCTTCTGAACTGCTGTTGGACTATTTTCAGCGAGGTAGTGTAGCCGAGGTAGTAGCCCTTGAACAGAGTTTTAGACAATTGATTTTGTAGAATTTTTAGATGGAAAAACTAAATTTTATAAAAGTAACTATTGAACAGCATGTGCTTATAATGACGTTGGCTCGTTCGGAAAAAAGGAATGCTTTTAGCCCGACTATGGTTAGTGAGATAGCCTATGTATTGAATATCGCGAATAGCAACCCTGATGTACGTCTAGTGCAAGTGGAGGCTGAAGGTCCCGTGTTCTGTGCCGGAATGGATCTGAAAGCATTTGAAGATCCTGCAATGGATGTGGGTAATCCCGCAATTCCTCGGGTAGAAAAATCCCTGGCCGAGTTGTTTGCAGGTTTAGACAAACCTTCTATCTGTGTTGTTAGAGGGGATGTTATTGCCGGCGGTTTTTTGATTGCGTTATCCTGTACGTATTTATATGCTCTTCCGCAAGTGCGTTTTTCTTTGCCAGAAGTCAAAATTGGACTCTTTCCTTTTCAGGTATTGGCTTTGCTTCTGGACTATATGCCTGAAAGAAAAGCGATGGACCTCTGTATCAGAGGAGCTTCTTTTTCTGCGCAAGAGGCTTTAGATAAGGAAATTTTGTACGGAATTTTGGATGTTGAGGAAAAGGCATTGATTGAATTGAAAAGTACTATCCTTGATAATGCTCCTTTAGCTATAGCAAGAGGTTTTAGTGCACTGCGGAGGTTAAAAGAGCAGCATTTTGAGGATAAATATAGCTTTCTACTAGATGCACTAGCAGATTTGCGTCAAACAGCCGATTTCAAGGAAGGAATGGATGCGATGCGCAGCAAAAGAAAAGCTAACTGGAAAAACAGCTAAAAAAATGATCGAAAACTAGGTCTGCTTGTCAAGGGGGAGAATTCCCAAGGAATAGAGCTCAGTACGATCAAGAGTGCTAGGCCAAACCAGATTAATAATATTTTAAAACGTCGATCATTCGTATCGGCGTTTTTGCTTTTTAGGGCACCTATAGTCAAGCAAATTGCCGCAATAATCATCATGCTGCTGTGTTCCATCCCGAAGAAGCGGATTTGTCTGAGGTGAACTGCCTTGCTAAAATGCTGCATGAAATACTGTGTAATTGGGCTCAATAGATAGAGGCTAAAACCTAAAAATAGCTGAATATAGAAAGAAATAACCGTTGTTTTTAAGAGTAATTGATCGATAGGGGAGAATGGAAGCTGTTTTTTTTTCTTGTAAAAATAAATCGAGAGGCTAATGGTTAGTATGATCAATACTTCCCATCGCCATAAAGAATGCATCGCAAGAATGAAAGGATAAAAGTAATTAAGCATAGGGACAAAGATGGGAATAAAATTTATACTGAAGATGAAATTAATGATTTATGTATGTTTATTTATACGTTATATAAAATTTGTATTAATTTGATTATTAGTTTGTTTTGTCTTTAAATTAATTATTGGTTAATAGTGTTTGGTGCTGGATATCTGTATTATTCATGGCTTGCATAGAATTAAAGCTGTTGGTAGATAACTGCATTGATTGCAAGAAAACGAGGCTTGTGTTGAATTAAATAATGGATGGTGTAATTCTACATCCTGTTTTTGATTGGTTTTAGCCTTTCTAAAGCATTATCTCCTGCCCTTCGAGTTCTCTTTCAATGCGCATTTATATTAGCTCGTAGAGGGGATATTTTCATCTATCTTGGATAGTTTTAATTTATTTAGATTTTTAAAAAAATTATATAGGATTTTAAAATGGATCACCAGTGTTGATCAAAGCCGTCCAATTTTTCATTATGAATTTCGTAATGTTAAATAATAAGTATCTATTTTCCAGGTTTGTATATTTTATTATATAAATTTAATATTTAAATATCCTTAGATTAATGCGGCCTTCCTTACAATCTCGAATTATAATTTAATCAGATTGATAGGAGTATTTTTTTAAATATTTTTTGGAATTATATAAAATTCATATCTATATTAGTGTATTAATTAAATAATACAGTAGTATGATTACTATCCAAAATCTAAATTTCAGCTATAGTAAATCAAAGCCGCTCTTTCTTCAGATGGATCTTGAATTGAAGCAGGGGCATATCTATGGTTTATTAGGGAAAAATGGCGCAGGTAAATCGACCTTGCTTAAAAATATTGCAGGTTTGGTATATCCTGTTTCTGGGCGGGTTAATGTGTTGGGACACAATCCGAATCGAAGGGAGCCCTCGTTGTTAAAGGAGATTAGCTTTATTCCGGAAGAGTTTTATCTGCCAGCAGTTAAATCTGATCAGTTTCTGAAGGCAAATGCGGGTTTTTACCCGAACTTTGATCGGGAATATTTTGATCGTCTGATTGACGAGTTTGATGTTCCTATTGAGCAGAAGCTGGCAAACATGAGTTATGGACAGAAAAAGAAATATATTATTTCTTTTGGCTTAGCGTCTAATACAAAAGTGATTATTATGGATGAGCCGACAAACGGTTTGGATATTCCTTCTAAGGTTCAGTTCCGAAAGATTATGGCTTCTGCGATAACAGAAGATAAATGTGTGATTATTTCCACGCACCAAGTGCGTGATCTTGATAACCTTATTGACGCTGTTATCTTGCTTGATGATCACAAGGTCGCACTTAATGCACCTATGCACGTTATCACTGATCGTTTATGCTTTAAAAAAGTAAGAGAGCTGCCTTTAGATACACTCTATTCTGAAGAAGGGTTGGGTGGTTTTAATGTAATCCTCCCAAACTTAGTGGCAGAAGACTCGAAGCTTGATTTGGAGTTGTTATTTAATGCCGTTTTAAAATGCAAGGAAAAAATTACGAACCTTATTAAACTTGATGAATATGTCAAACCTATTTAATGCTACTCGTTTTTTTGGGCTGATTCGAAGACAATGGATTGGTTTTGGGCGCATTTATCTTATGGCAATAGGAATTATTGCAGGGGTAATTTTTGGTTTTTATGCTGTTAATTTTGGATCAAATTATGATGATATTAAAAAGAACACTATTTATTCGTTGCTAAACTTCAGGGCACCACTGTTTTGCATCTTAGGATTGTTTTTTGTGACAGTTATTTCCAGTAGTTATTTTGCAGACTTAGGTAAAAAGACCCGTGCAATTTTTGAATTGATGATTCCCGCTTCACAACTGGAGAAATTTTTGGTAAGTCTCTTTTATACAGTTGTGGTGAGTATTGGTTCTTACTTATTGGTTTTTTATCTGATTGATTTAGCGTTTGTTTCCTATTTGCGAAGTTTTGGTTCTGTGGTCATAAATGAGGTGCAACACTCAGGGGAAACGGCTAGTGTGGATCTTTGGCAGTACTTTTTCAAGGTGCGATACCCGGATCCAGCTTATTATTTCTGTTTTGTGCCGATTCTTTTGAATGCTATATTCTTACTAGGAGGAATTGTCTATCAAAACTATCAATATGTAAAGACAGCTATTTCCCTTGTGCTTTATTGTGTTGTCTGGATGTGTCTTTTTGTTTACTTGATGAAAACGCAAACCCAGGATACCGTAGGTACTATGGATAATAATTATTGGTCTGATTCAAATCACATTTTTGCATTGATTGGCGCCGTTGGCGTGTTGCTTGCTATAATATTTTGGGGTATTGCTTTTTTAAGGCTAAAAGAAAAGGAGATTTAATATGGAATTTAACGCAAATAAAGCCATTTACCTTCAGATCGCTGAGTATGTATGTGACCATATTTTATTAGCAACCTGGAAAGTGGATGAAAAACTTCCATCGGTGAGGGAATTGGCGGTACAGATGGAGGTTAATCCCAATACGGTGATGCGGACCTATGATATGCTGCAGCAGAAAGAAATTATAGCAAATAAACGTGGTATTGGTTTTTTTCTGACGCAGGATTCTGTAAAAAATGTGAAGTCATATAGAAAAGCGATTTTTCTGGAAGAAGATCTTCCACTATTTTTTCGTAATATTTATCTATTGGAAATTGGTCTCGATGAGTTAGAACAACGTTATAAACGGTTCATTAGTCAGAATTTTAATCAAAATGAATTATGAAATTAAGTACAAAAATTATAATGGGATTAGCAATAGGCTTGTTCGCGGTTCCTATGCTTGTTGCGTCTTACCTTGTTAGCATAAATCGCGTTGATGCAAAAAAATATAATGCTGAGGTGGAACAGGAGGTGTCTAAGCCAGATGCTAAGGATGTTTATTTTCGGTCATTTCCGTTGGCAGTGTTTGACAAGCTCTATATAATTGGAAAAAATGCAAACGGTATAGGTTTGCATTGGGTGAAAAGCGATAAGTTTATGGTTAAAGTTAATAAAAGTCAGGCTGAATATGTGAAAACGAGTGTGGATCAGTCCGGGAATCTTACATTAGATTTTTTACCTGGAGGAGATGAGTTTTATAAGTCAATTTATATTTTTTCACCTGATCTTAAAGTTTTAAATTTAAAAAATGCAGGAATTAATGAGTTGTCGGCCAAGCTGAATGAGCTGACTGTTGTTGGCGATAGTGTTGATGTATTCTCCTTAGCCGAGAAATCCACTATAACTACGTTAAACCTGAATTTGACCAATTCTACTATTGATGATCTTGGTGGCACGGATAGTAAGGGTAATTCTTTAATTAATCGTTTGTTTGTCAACACGACAAATAGCGTTTTAGGTTTGCCGCGTACTAATTATCAAAGTGCGGATATCGTTGCTAACAATTCAGAAGTATATTTTAATAGAAAAGGTCCGAGTGCCAAAGTTGATTTTCTGAATATCAAAACAGAAGGGAGTTCATCTGTCCGGTTAGATAGTTTGCAATGGGGAGCTTTAAATGGAAGTTTATCTAATGATACCAAAATAGATTTGCCTGTCCATGCATTGCGATCCTTAATTAAATAAGATGTTAACGATGGACGCTGCGGTAGATTGTAAAGCGGTGATTCTTTGAAAAGGTCATAATTCCATTGGGGAATTATGACCTTTTCTTTTTAAAGAGATGATGTGGATTTTCGGTGTTCGATACTGCAGTCCAAAAAATACGTTTCGAATTCGAAATAATTCTTTTTGTTTCTTTTCTTTAACATCTGTAATAGTAGTTCTACAGATTTTTCTGCCATAAGATGCGTAGGTTGCGTAATTGTTGTCAGCGAGGGGTTGAGACTGTTTGCAAAAGGGGTATTACTAAAACCAATTAAGTTCATGTCTTCAGGAATTTTCACCTTCAATTTATTTAAGATATGTAATACCTTGAGCGATAAAGTATCTGTTGTTGAGAGGAGCGCATTCGGTGCTGATACGCGATTTAATAGTAGGCTAATTTTGCTTTCCAGTTCATCATCGATATTATCCTTAGGGCTGGAATAGGATATTTCAATTATATTTTCTTCTTTGAAAGGTAGTGAGGAATTGAAGAGTGCATCTTTATATCCTTTTATTCGACTTACATTTCCACCGATGCCTTTGCAGAGTAAAAGAATGATATTTTCTCGTTTGTTTTTGATCATTTCTTCCGTTGCCTGATAGATAACCTTGCTGTTTTGGATCCCGATTTTGAATGTATCGAGTTGATGATTTATTCGGTCAAAAATAATAACTGGGCAGATCTGTTCCATAATATAGAACAAGAGCGATAAGCTTGAATCATTTTTTACCGGAGAAATGATTATTCCTTCAATATTGCTTTGTATGCAAAGCTCTAGGGCTTCTTTTTCTTTTTTCTCATCATTAAAAGTTTGCAATAGGATTAATTTATAGTTTGTCTGTGCTAGAATGAGTGAGATATCTTCATAGAAATCAAAAAAAAATGAACTCGAAATAAATGGAACAATGATTGCCAAGGTATTTGAGCGCCCTGTCTTTAGGCTTTTTGCCGAAAAATTTGGTATATAATTAATTTTCTTCGTAAAATCTAAAATGAGCTTTTTTGTTTCTGCGCTTATTTCATGGCTATCGTTTAGTGCTTTGGAAATGGTTCCTGGAGATAGGTTTAATTGTTGGCCAATCTCTTTTAACGTAAATCTCTTCATGTGCTCGATCCTCTTTCATTTAGTGCAAATGTTCTAGCGTCAATACTATGGTCCAATTGAGCTAGAATTATTTTTTGAATTGCCGGTTGCCCTTTAAATTAGTTTGGCCGTAGATTCTTGAAATCATAAAGATAGGATAAAAAACATGTTTTCAAATGAAGAACAAGAAAACCGTTGGTGGAAATTGTTGTAGTTTGTGTTTAGATAAAAGGTGTAGAGGAAATTGTTAGCAGAGTAATTGTCATTATTTGGAGCCACCGAAAAGTTTGCTAATAAGCCAAATGACGAGAGCGACTACAACAATGACGATGAGAATGCCTGTCCAAACGCCCGCTTTGAATATTCCTTCTATGACGGAGCAGCCTGTCAATAGAAAAAAAGAGCTTGACATCAAGAAGTATGTTAATTTCTTTTTCATCGTTTGCTTTGTGTGTGGTTATAAAATAGAGACAATTGAAAACGGATATAGTTTTGAGGAAATAGGGAGAATTAGAATCTTTGTGAAGGATCGGCCCCAGCTGGTGCCTCTTTCGAATCCTGATATTCTTAAAAAAGAAAAGCTAATCGCAAGATTAGCTTTTCTTTTGTGATCCCGCTGGGATTCGAACCCAGGACCCATACATTAAAAGTGTATTGCTCTACCAGCTGAGCTACGGAATCCTTTCTGTTTTTGAAAGTGATGCAAAGGTAGAATTTCTTTTAATATACGCCAAATTATTACGTGTAAATTTTAATGGAAAAGCTTTAACTGCTTAATAAATAAAAGGATTATTTTTTATTGGGCTTTTTTCTTTGCATGAATTATTCGATCTGCACCATTGATATCTTTAATAAGTTTAACTTGCTCAAATCCTTTTTTATTGATGAGATCTTCCATTTCTGCCCCCAGGTATTGATTGATTTCAAAGTAAAGATCTCCATTCGGCGCTAGATGTTTCAACGCGAAGGATGAAATAACGTCATAAAAAATCAGCGGAGCGCTTTCTTCAATGAATAATGCAAGTTCAGGTTCATAAGCTAGTACATTTTGGCTCATATATTGTTTTTCTCGTGGGGTAATATAAGGCGGATTGGAAACGATGATGTCATATTGCTGATCAGAAAAAATATAATCCCATTCGAATATATCTGCATTGATAAATTGAATTGAGGTCTTAAAATTCTTAGCGTTTTCCTGTGCGGTTTTTATAGCTTCCTTTGAGATATCTACTGTTGTGACTAATACATCGTTTAGATGCTTTGACAGGGTAATCGGAATGCAGCCCGAGCCAGTTCCTATATCTATGATTTTTAATTTTGGAGAAGATTTGTGGTTTCTAATAATCAGATCAACAAGTTCTTCAGTTTCTTGCCGGGGAATTAGGACCGATTCATTGACTTGGAAAACTTCGCCATAAAAATCCGCTTTATTGAAGATATATTGTATAGGTCTATGCTTTTTTAAATCCTGAAGGATCCTACCTATGTCCGAACTATCCGTTTCGCTTACGCTATCTGTTTTCCTAAACTGATAACTGGCTCTAGTTAATCCAAAGGTTTCGGCAATAACTACGAAGAATATTGCTTTTATTTCCTCGTTATCGTATAACGTCTGGAGCTCATGTTGAAATAATAATTCGAAATCTTGAAGTATTTTCATGTGTCAAAGGTACGATTTTCATAGATTTGTATCTATGGATATGCACAGGCAATATATGCATCGTTGTTTGGAACTTGCTCAACTGGGTGCGGGTTCCGTGAGTCCCAACCCAATGGTCGGGGCGGTGATAGTATTTGACGGTAAAATTATCGGTGAAGGATATACCTCTCCCTATGGTGGACCGCATGCAGAGGTTAACGCTGTGCAGCAGGTTATACAAAGGTATGGTGAAGACGCAAAGAAGGTCCTTGGGGAAAGTACTTTTTATGTTAGCCTTGAGCCCTGCGCACATTTCGGAAAGACACCGCCATGCGCCAATATGATTGCAGACTTAAAACCCTCGAAAGTTTATATAGCTTGTTTGGATCCTTTTTCAAAGGTCAATGGCAAAGGAGTGGAGATATTACGGGCAGCGGGTATTGAAGTTGAAATTGGTTTGTTGGAAAATGAGGCAGTGTGGCTCAATCGTCGTTTTTTTACACGTATTGGCCAATTTCGCCCCTATGTTATTTTGAAATGGGCCCAGTCTAAGGATGGATTTATTGGTCAGGAAAATAAACAGATCTGGTTAAGTAACGCTGCTAGCCAGCAGCTCGTTCATCGTTGGAGAGCGGAGGAAGATGCGATCTTGGTTGGTACAAAAACGGCAGTTGTCGATAATCCCAGTCTGACTGTAAGACATTGGCAGGGTAAAAATCCATTACGAATTCTGTTAGATAAGGATCTGGTTATTCCGCTAGATGCCAATATCCTCAATGGACAAGCTGATACGATTGTGTTTAACGCTAAAAAGACAGAATGGAAGGGAAATGTTAAGTACATTGAGCTTGAGAATTATAGTTTGTATTTGCCACAGAATATTCTTTATCAACTTTATTTAATGGATGTTCAGTCAATAATCATAGAAGGGGGCGCGGCCACCCTACAAATGTTTATCGATGCGGGACTTTGGGATGAGGCAAGAGTGTTTGAATCTGAAATTAAGCTATTTAATGGGGTTGTGGCTCCGCGATTCAGTGGGCAAATTATAGAAAGTAAATTGGTTTCCAATGATCTTTTAAAGATCTATAAGAAATAGTAATGATTAAATTGTATATTTAGGTAATTATAAGCCATAGCCGGTTAGTTTAATTCTTAAATTACAATTATGTTAGTTACAGAAAACTTAATGCAGTTTATCTGGAAACTTCGGCTATTCCGTGCAAATGGATTGAGTTCTTCTGATGGAGAATCCTTAGTCGTTGTTCATGTGGGACAATATAATACAGATTCCGGTCCCGATTTTTTAATGTCCCATATTAGGTATAAAGGTGATGATTGGTTTGGTCATGTGGAGATGCATATTCAATCATCTGATTGGGATCGGCATTGTCACCAGCAAGATGCCGCTTATAATAATGTCATTCTTCATGTGGTCTGGAAGAATGATAGAGTCATTTACCGAAGTGATGGGACAGCTATTCCGACAATTGTGCTTTCAGAATATGTAGATCAGCTTTTATTGGAGAAATATTCAAACATGATGAATAATAAAAGCTGGATCCCTTGTAGATCTCAGCTTGGCTCTATTGATGTTTTAAAGAAATCAATGTGGTTGAATACTTTGTCTATTGAACGACTGGAAATAAAAGTTCAACAGATTATGATTATTTTAAAACACTTTGATGCCGATTGGGAAAAAACTTTTTGGATATGGATGTGCAGGTGTATGGGATTAAAAGTTAATGCCGATACATTCCAGGAGCTTGGAGAAAAATTGCCTTTGAGTATTCTACAAAAATATCGCTCAAATCTGTTTAAAATAGAAGCTATTTTCTTTGGAATCAGTGGTTTGCTGAAACAGCAGGAAGGAAGTGACTATGCCAATCAGTTAATGGACGAGTTCAAGTATCAAAAACATATTCACGATTTGGAGTCTGTATATGGTATTTGGAAAAAGTTGAGAATGAGACCTTATAGTTTTCCTGATCGGCGGATTGCTCAATTAGCCGTTTTGTTCAGTAGGAATGAGCTTGGTGTTTCTAAGATTTTAGCGGTCGAAGATTTGGAGGCAGCTAGAAAACTGTTCAAGATAGATTCGTTAAGTGATTATTGGGTATCGCATTTTTCATTCGGTACAAAAGCGGGGAAGAAAAAATCTGTGCGGTTGGGGAAAGATACGGTTGATGTCCTGGTGATCAACGTTATCGTCGTATTTCTTTTTTCATATGGTAAATATTTCGGTATTCAGACCTATATAGATAAAGCATTAGAGTTATTGGAGGAGATGCCTGCGGAAAAGAACGTTGTTGTAAGGCGGTTTGCTCAATGTGATTGGCCTGTGCAAAGTGCATTGGAAAGCCAAGCGATTTTGCAGTTAAAGAGATTCTATTGTGATAGGAGACGCTGTCTTTATTGCCGGATTGGATCCGAAATTTTGAAAAGAAGCTAGTTCTTTAAAATCTCTGCAATCTCTCTATGACCTTTTTCATATGCGAGATCAATTGGAGATAATCCTGAAATATTGATGATTCTGGTATCAGCTCCATTCTCTAATAAGGCGACAATAAAATCGATGTTACCATGCTGAGCTGCAAAGTGAAGTGGAGTTTCGCCAGTAGCTTGAATGGCGTTGACATTTGAGTTGGCCTCGATAAGGAGCTTTCCAATCTCTTCATTGTTGTTTGACGCGGCAATATGTAGCGCTGTCGTAAGTTGTTCATTTTTGGTCACTGCATTTGGGTTTACTTTTTTTGATAACAAAAGACGAACAATGTCTACTTTATTGAAATATACAGCGATGGTCAATGGTGTAAAACCCTGTGATGACCACTCATTAACAACTGTCGGGGCTTGAACGATAATCGCTTCGAGATATGAGGTTAATCCGGCGGCACAGGCTTCGTGGATAGTCATGGATTTGGTGTGCTGTAAAAGTATCCGTATGATTTGAGGTTTGTTGTAATAGCAAGCCAATAACAATGGGGAAATTCCATGACTTGTTGTTTCTTGTAAAAGTTCGGGATTTCCTATCAATAAGAGGTCAATATCATGGCTTTTGCCTTCTTCAATATACTGTTCTAAAACGGAAAGGTTCATGTCTTCACTAATTGTCTACTGTCATACTAAAATAGACTTTATTCATGAGAATAAATGTTGAATTGAAGAAATTATTTGTATTTCTTTTTGTCATATATCGAATTGAAAAATGAGATGAAAGTGATTTTGAAGAAAAAATCGACGAGTAAAAGTTCGAAAAAGGTTGTTTTTTTGGTATTTTATATACACAAATGTGTAGTAATGCATATAATGTTTTTGTAAATTAAAAACTAGATGTACTTTTGTTAAGCCCCTCCCAAGGGCATGTTTTTCATAGGTAGATGTAGGGTCGGGTGTTTCTCACTACGACCCTTTTTTTATAGCTTTGTTTTTATATTTTAAAAAGATGTCGAAGAGAAAAATTGTTATTGCCATTACTGGAGCCAGCGGCTCGATCTACGCTAAAGTTTTACTTAAAAAGCTATTGGTATTAAGAACACAAATTTCAGAAGTTGGGATAGTGATGTCAAACAATGCGAAGGATGTATGGCGCGCGGAGTTAGGCGATGAGAGCTATCAAGACGTACCTTTCAAGTTTTATGATAAAGGTGATTTTTTTGCTCCTTTTGCTTCAGGATCCGCACAGTATGATACGATGATTGTCTGCCCATGTTCAATGGGGACATTATCAAGAATAGCGCATGGAATTTCTTCTGATTTGACAACGCGTGCGGCTGATGTAATTCTAAAAGAACGACGGCGATTGATATTGGTTACTCGTGAAACACCTTTAAGTATTATTCATATTCAAAATATGAAACTGGTTACGGAGGCTGGAGGGATCATTTGTCCTGCGTCCCCTTCATTCTATAGTTTGCCAAAGACATTGGAGGATGTAGCAGAAACTGTGGTTGACCGTATATTGAGCTTGGCAGGATTTGAATTTAAACATTATCAGTGGGGAGAAAATACCTAGTTACTGATCTTTGAAATCTATTTTTAATGTTCTTTAATAAATTTGTATTTTGTAACTTTGTTTCTCGAAATGAAGCAATCACAAGCATCGCGCGAAAAAGTTATTTGTAGCTATACGATTTATAGTGATAAAGCGGCTGTCTGTTTGTTCATACTGAGAATGCTACATGCTTCGACAAACAATTTGTATCCTATTAATTTCAATCACATTCATATATGAAAAGCTTATTGATTACTTCTGTTAAAGTAATTTTACCTGGTAACGAATTTCATCAGCAGCAAGTTGATGTATTGGTCGAAAAGGGAAAGATTGCACAGATTGGAAAAACTGTCAAAGTAGCTGATAAAAACATTGAGACCGTTGATGGTGCAGGAAAGATTTTGGCGCCCGGTTTTTTTGACTTACATGCCAATTTTGGAGAGCCCGGACTAGAAACCAAAGAAGATATCCTAACTGGAACTGCGGCAGCTGCTGCGGGAGGGTTTACCGGCGTAGCAGTAATGCCGAATACCGAGCCCGCTATTCAAAGCCGTTCCGAAGTTGCACTTATTGTCAATACGGCAAAAGGAAATATTATTGATGTTCATCCGATTGGAGCGATCAGCAAAAAGAGAGAAGGAAAGGAATTGGCCGAGTTGTTTGATATGAAGCAGACAGGAGCAGTTGCCTTTAGCGATGGAAATAGAAGTGTACAACAGGCAGGATTAATGAGTCGAGCACTGTTATATGCGAAAGGATTTGATGGATTGATTTTTTCACACGCTGAAGATGAGTCAATGGCTGGTGGAAACAAAATGAATGAAGGCGCGATGAGTACTTATTTGGGAATGAAAGGTATTCCTAATCTCGCCGAATCGTTAATGGTATCTCGTGACCTATATTTGGCGGAATATACAGGAGCTCCTATTCATTTTGCATCTATTAGTACGCCGGAAGCGGTTGATCTGATAAAAAAAGCAAAAGCAAAAGGGCTTCCAGTTACATGTGATGTTGCCGCACATCAGTTGGTCTTTACTGACGAAGATATTATCGGTTTTGATAGTAATTATAAAGTGAGTCCACCTTTACGAACTAAGGGAGATGTTAAAGCTTTACTTAAAGGTGTTAAAGAAGGTACCATAGATGCTATTGTTTCTCAACATACACCACAGGAAATAGAATTCAAAAATGTTGAATTCCACATCGCAAAAAATGGCATCATCGGATTGCAAACAGTGTTACCATTATTGATTCGTGCTGGACTTAACGAGGAGCAAATTGTAAATAGTTTGTCAATTAGACCTAGGCAGATTCTGGGACTTGAAGTTCCTCGTTTTGAAGAGGGGGCTACAGCCAATCTTGTTGTATTTGATCTGAAGAAATCTTGGAATTTCGATGAAAAAACGAATCAATCAAAGTCAAAAAATTCGCCACTATTCGGACAGGAGCTAATGGGTGCTGTCGAATTGGTCATCAATAATAATCAACTCAAAAAAAACGATTAAACCATGGAAGCAAATATTAAAGCAGCCATTGAGGCAGGTATTTTAAATTATGGCAAAGTTGATGGAATTTCGACCGCCCCAGAATTTCTCGAAAAAGTCATAAATGTCTTCAATACGGAGTCGAGCTATTTAGAGAAACTAGAACTTTTGGATCAATCTTTTGATGACTATCCTTTATTTGATGAACTGCGTGAGGTATATGTCGATCTTTTACTGATGAACTTTTTTTCCAACGATGTACTAAAGCTTGAAGATGATTATCTAGATTCAGAGGAATGGGAAGCAATCGAAGATGAAACTATAGATCGTGGAACTGAATTGTTGAATATTTTTCTTTATTTAGGAGAGTGCAAGGATGACGAGATTGAACCTGAATTGGATGATTTCTTAAAAGAATTTTTGCTGGTTGATGAAGATGAATTTCAAGATGAGCATGAGATTTATGAAGATATTATTGCCAACCAAATTGTCGTAGATAGTCCATATGTAGAAATCGCAAAAGTAGGTAAAGGACTAAATCCAAGAAGTGAGGTTTATGAACTTTTCTATCCTATTATGAGTTTCTTCAGTGAGTTGAAACCTACCGAAAAACAGTTTGAAGAATATGCGGAAGCGTCGAACAATAAAGCCTTTGACATTGCCCTTTACCAAATAATCAGTACTTACTATAACAAATAACTTTATGACAGATTCAATCAATCAAAGTAACATAGGATTTGATGCGGTAATTAATAAGAAGAAAAGTATTATCTATGGTGTCATCTTAGGAATAATTTCTTTTGTTCTCGGATTAGTTGTCTTGTTTGTTGTCAAAGACTTAAATTCTTTCTGGGGAGTAATGTCGATGTCATTTGTTGTTAATACTGGTCTTTTCGTTGTAATTTCAGCATTGTTTGCATTCTCTCTTAGGAAAGCAAATGGTGGATATTGGAATTTTTCCATCGCATTGAAATCGATATTTATGATGCTTGCTATCTCGACCATTATTTCCACAATTGGAACTCAGCTCTATGTCAATTTCATTAATCCAACTTTGCAAGAAAAGGTAGTGACGCATACGATTAATGTTACAATTGAGTATATGGAAAAGAACAATGTGCCAGATGAGGTGATTGATTCAAAAATAGCAGAACTTGAAAAGCAAGTTGATTCTATCGGAAAGATAACCTTAGGACAGGTGTTCAAAGGATTGGCCATCACATTGATGTTCCAATTTGTTTTTGCTTTACTATTATCAGCTTTAACAAAACGAGAAAGATTGGTGGTTAAACAAGAGACCAATTAGTGTTTAATAAATAAAATTGACCCTATAAGGTATTACTGAAAAAGTAATACCTTTGTTGGTATTATAATACTACATTTTTAGCATGATTAACATTCACATGGATATTTCTGTTGTTGTTCCTTTATTTAATGAAGAAGAATCCTTACCCGAATTGACAGCTTGGATCGACCGTGTCATGGCCGCAAATCATTTCTCGTATGAAATTATTTTGATTGATGATGGGAGCAAAGATAATTCCTGGAAAGTTATTGAAGAATTGAAATTAAGAAATACGAATATTTCGGCTATAAAATTCCGACGTAATTATGGGAAATCTGCTGCTTTGAATGTAGGTTTTGCTGCTGCACAGGGCGATGTGGTTATTACAATGGATGCGGATCTACAGGACAGCCCGGATGAGATTCCTGAATTGTATGACCGAATCATAAATAAAGGGGCTGACTTGGTATCCGGTTGGAAGCAAAAACGTTATGATCCATTGACCAAAACAATCCCAACCAAATTATTCAATGGAGTGACCAGGTCAATGTCTGGAATTCATAATCTGCATGATTTTAATTGTGGTCTTAAAGCCTATAAAAAGGACGTTGTTAAGAACATTGAGGTTTATGGTGAGATGCATCGTTATATACCCGTTATCGCAAAATGGGCTGGATTTACAAATATACAGGAGCAGATTGTACAGCATTACCCACGCAAATACGGTACAACTAAATTTGGTCCCGGTCGCTTTGTAAAAGGGTTCTTGGATTTATTGTCCATATTTTTTGTTGGTAAGTTCTCGAAAAGACCGATGCACTTTTTTGGTGTTATGGGAGTGGTTAGTTTTCTTGCGGGTTTATTTATCTCCATTTATCTGATTTGCCACAAGCTTATGAGTATAGCCAGCGGTACTCCCTTCAGAGATATAACAGATCAGCCTTTATTTTTCTTTGCGCTTACAGCGATTATTTTGGGAACACAATTATTTCTGACAGGTTTCTTGGCAGAATTAGTCTCTAGAAGCAGCTCCGATCGGAATGATTATCAAATTGAGAAAGTCATCTAAATAAATATGCGAATTGTGATTTTAGGATCCGCCTATCCATTGAGGGGAGGGGGGATAGCGTCTTTTAATGAACGATTGGCATCCCATTTTCAGGAGTTGGGCCATGAAGTGGACATCTATTCCTTTAGTCTGCAGTATCCCAATTTCCTTTTTCCCGGAAAGTCACAGTATTCCGATGAGCCTGCACCAACCGGTCTTCATATTAAAACGACAGTGAATTCTATTAATCCACTTAATTGGATAAAGGTTGGTAGGGAGCTTAGGAAGGCGAACTATGATTTGCTTATCGTGCGATTTTGGATGCCATTTTTTGGACCTTGTCTGGGGACAATCCAACGACAAGTCCGAAAAAATAAGCATACTAAAATCGTCTGCATTGCTGATAATATAATTCCACATGAACAGCGCATAGGGGATAAGCAGTTGATTCGTTATTTTTTGAAATCCGTTGATGCTTGTCTCACAATGAGTAAAAGTGTGCTGGCAGATCTCAAAATGTTAAGCCCGAAAATGCCAGCGGTATATACGCCGCATCCACTCTACGATAACTATGGTGCGCATCAAAGTAAAAAGGAAGCACGTCGATTACTTAAGATTGCCGAAGAGGATAAAGTCGTATTGTTTTTTGGTTTTATTCGTCAATACAAGGGCTTAGATATCTTGCTGGAAGCATTAGCTAATTCCAAGGTTCGCGATCTCGGTGTTAAATTATTGCTTGCCGGAGAATTTTATGGTGACTCTGCTCCATATCTGGAGCTTATAAGAAAGTATAAACTCGAAGAGTTTATTTTTATGCATACCGATTTTATTCCAAACCAGGAGGTGGGGCGTTATTTTTCAGCGGCAGATTGCGTTGTGCTGCCTTATCGTAGTGCTACGCAGAGTGGAATTACTCAGGTTGCTTATCATTTTGATCTTCCCATGATTGTGAGTAATGTTGGGGGATTGCCTGAATTGGTTCAAGATGGCTACGTTGGTTATGTTGTGGAACCTGATGCCCGTCAAATAGCCGACGGTATTTTTTCATTTTACCATTACAACAAAGAAGAGCAATTTAGAACGAACATTATCGATGAAAAAAGGAAATACAGTTGGGATACTTTTGGTAGTGAAATTCTTAAACTTGCCGATTGATTGGCAGCGTTGAATTTATTTGTATTTAAAATCAAATTTATCTAAGTTTGGGAGACTGAGGTAGAAATTTAAAAGAAGGAGAGATTTTGTTGCCGTTTACACAAAGCAGTTTAGCTAAGATAGAGGAGTTTTTTAAGGAGCAAGGTTATAAGGTGAGGTACGAGAAGGGATCGTTTCGCACAGGTGCCTGTATGTTAGAGACAACAAAAGTTGTAGTGGTCAATAAGTTTTCGAATCTTGAAATAAAAATCCAGTCATTGTGGAACATATTACTGGATATTGAAATTGACTCGGAGACTATCTCTGAAAAACTTCTCCCATTATATGAAGAGGTATTGAAATCAAAAACTGTAGCTTGAGAATTACATTTTTAGGAACCGGAACATCACAAGGGGTACCTGTAATAGCGTGCCAATGTCAGGTTTGTCAATCTAGCGACGAACGTGATAAGAGATTGCGTTCTTCTATTCTTATTGAATACAATCAACATACACTGGTTGTGGATACCGGCCCTGATTTTCGGTATCAGATGCTGCGTGAGAGAGTTATGCATTTGGATGCGGTCTTAATGACGCACTCCCATAAAGATCATATTGCTGGTTTAGACGATGTTCGAGCATTTAATTATCAGCAGCACAGTTCAATTTCTATTTATGGGACAGAGGCACTTCATGAGGCGCTAAGACGTGAATTTTACTACGCTTTTACGGAGGTTAAATACCCTGGAGCCCCAAGATTGGATTTGGAGGTAATAAAGGCTGGGGTGCCATTGCCTTTATTTGGTAAGGAAATCATGCCTATTGAAGTTTTACATTATAAGATGCCTGTTTTGGGCTTTCGAATAGGAGATTTCGCTTATATTACCGATGCTAAATTCATCTCCGATGAATCGAGAAAATTGTTGGAAGGTGTCCGCGTACTTGTGGTAAATGCTTTACAAAAGGAATCCCATATTTCCCATTTAACTTTGGATGAGGCAATCGAATTTGCCCGTGACATTCGTGCCGATAAAACATATTTTACCCATATTGGACATCGAATGGGGCTTCATGAAGCTGTCTCAAGAGAGTTGCCTGAAAATATGTTCCTAGCCTATGACAGATTGAAGTTGGATGTAGGCTAATCCATTTAAATAAAACTATACTACTTTTTTCTTTGTTATACCTATAAAAAATAGAATTAGGTATTAAATTATAAGGAAATGGGAAATCTATTGTACATCATCGCCGTTATCTTGGTTATCATCTGGGCGATAAGTTTTTTTGGAGGTTATGCAGCTGGAAATAATATCATCCATATTCTGTTGGTGATAGCAATTATTGTCGTATTATTGCGTGTTATTCGTGGTAATGCCTAAATCCATTTAAATTAGATTCAAATAAAGTTGAGCAATCTGCAGGTCTTGGGGATAGGTGATTTTAATATTTTTAGAATCGCCTTCAACAATATAGATACGCTCGCCCATTTTTTCTACAACTGAAGCATCATCCGTAAAAAGTGGATCTTCATCTTGTTGATAGGACTTTAGCAATAATTCTCCGTTAAAAACTTGTGGCGTTTGTATCATCCAAATCTGGTTTCTATCCACAGCTTTATTTGTTGATACATTGCCCATGCGAACAGATTCAATACTTTTTTGTGCCAGCACTATCGCTTGATGCTCGTAAGCTCCTTGAAAAGCTTTTCTGATGAGGAGGTCGGAGACGATAGGGCGAGCCGCGTCATGTACTGCAATATAATCTTTGGGACCGATATCAAAATTTTGCTGAATGTAATCTAGACCATTTTTTACACTTTCAAAACGGGAGCTTCCACCAAATGCAATATGTATGGGCTTGTCAAATTGATGTTTTAAACACAGTTCGGTCCAAAAACTTTCCATTGGCTCGCTGATGACCAAAATAACTTCCGAAATAGTTTCTGATTGGCAAAAGCGATTAATTGTATGCATAACGATCGGCAGCCCATTCAAATTAAGGAACTGCTTTGGAAGGTCGCTCTTCATTCTGTTTCCGGTTCCTGCAGCAACGATTATGATAAAGTTCATGGTTTTATTGAAAGGTTTTTATTTAAAAAAAACGTGGATAGTTTATGAGGCCATCCACGTTTTCTGTTTTTGTTATATCAGATCACTAGATAATTAACATTGCATCACCATAGCTATAGAATCTGTATTTTTCTTTAACAGCCACTTCGTATGCATTCATGACATTTTCGTAACCCGCGAATGCAGCAATCATCACCAACAGCGTAGATTCCGGCGTATGGAAATTTGTAATCATGGAGTTTGCGATACTGAAATCGTAAGGGGGATAGATAAACTTACTTGTCCAGTCAGAAGCCGCTTTTAAATGATGGTCCGCAGAAACAGATGATTCTATCGCACGCATCGAGGTTGTTCCTACCGCACATACACGACGTTTATTGTCGATGGCTTTATTAACCACACGCGCAGCTTCATCAGTGATAATGAATTGCTCAGAATCCATTTTATGTTTGGTTAAATCTTCTACTTCAACAGTACGGAAAGTTCCAAGACCTACGTGAAGAGTAACCTCTGCAAAATCGACACCCTTAAGTTCTAAACGTTTCATTAACTCTCTTGAAAAATGAAGACCTGCTGTAGGGGCAGCAACTGCGCCTTCATTCTTTGCGTAAATAGTTTGATAACGGAATTTGTCTTCCGGAGTTGCTTTACGTTTGATATATTTCGGAAGGGGAGTTTCGCCTAAGATCTCAATATTGCGGCGGAATTCTTCATCCGTACCATCAAACAAAAATCTAATTGTACGGCCACGAGAAGTTGTATTGTCAACAACTTCGGCTACCAATAAGTCATCATCGCCGAAATATAATTTGTTACCTACACGGATCTTGCGCGCTGGGTCTACCAATACATCCCAAAGACGAAGCTCATTGTTCAATTCGCGCAACAAGAAAACTTCAATAGTAGCTCCAGTTTTCTCTTTATTACCGTAGAGGCGTGCTGGAAAAACTTTAGTATTGTTTAAGATCATGACATCTTTGTCATCGAAATAATCCAATACATCTTTGAAAATTTTGTGTTCAATTTTACCAGTATCCCTATGTAATACCATCAAGCGTGATTCGTCACGGTTTTCAGAAGGTTCAGAAGCAAGTAATGATTCTGGTAAGTTGAATTTAAACTGAGATAACTTCATCTTTAATAATATAATATATTAATATCTGCCTTTCAGCGCATTACAGTGCGCCAAATACCAGGCTGCAAAAAGCATACAAAGTTATAATTTTTTCGGGTATAGAAAGGGCATATTTCTAATTTATACATATATTTTTGTTGATTTTGACATTAAATCAAAACTATATTGTAATTTAGAATACAATTATGCTATTTTTTAGATTAATACTGGAGAGTTGTCAATTTGCTTTTTCGGCATTAAAGGACAATCGTACACGAACTTTGCTTTCATTGCTGGGTGTAACCATCGGTATTTTTACGATTATAGGTGTATTTTCAGCCGTAGATACGCTACGGAATAATATCGAAGAATCTGTTAAAAAGATTGGTAGTAAAACGCTCTACATAGAAAAATGGCCATGGGATGGAGGTCCCAATTTTCCTTGGTGGAAATACTTGAATAGACCTGAACCTACATATAACAATTATTTGGACTTAAAAAGCCGGATGACGACTGCAGAGTATATGGCGTACATGATCAATATTGGCAATACGACGATAAAATATAAAAATAATTCGGCCCAAGGTTCGTCGGTCAATGCGGCGACTTACGAAAATCTTTACATTCAAAATTTGAATATTGTCGATGGTCGTTACTTTGCTGAAAGCGAGTCTAGGGGGGGAGCTCTTGTGACTGTATTAGGAGCGAATATTGCAGAAGGGCTTTTTCCTAATGAGGAGCCAGTTGGCAAATATATTAATATGTTAGGACGAAAAATTCAGGTCATTGGTGTATTAAAGAAAGAAGGAAATGGTGTATTGATCAATACTTCTCCTGATGATACGGCCTTTATTCCGTTTGAACTGGCTCGGAATTTGGTCAACTATGATAATTTCTCACCGAGTATAGCGATGGTTATTAAATCGAACTACACGCTTGGCGAGGCTGAGAGCGAAGCGAAGACACTCATGCGTTCCATCCGTCGGATATCCCCGCAACGGGAAGAGAATTTTTCCATCAATCAGACAACTATGATTACCGGTGCTTTGGATCAGCTTTTTGGCATTATTAATCTTGCAGGTTTTTCAATTGGTATTTTTTCGATTTTAGTTGGTGGCTTCGGTATTGCGAATATCATGTTTGTAAGTGTCAAAGAGCGTACACATATCATCGGAATTCAAAAAGCATTAGGCGCTAAAAATTTCTTTATTCTTTCACAGTTCTTAGTGGAGTCTATCGTACTTTGTCTGTTGGGTGGGGGGATAGGTCTCATTGTTGTCTATTTTTTGGCATTTCTAGTGCAAGCTGCTACCGGTGTGGCGATTGTTGTTAGTTTAAAAATGGTGATACTTACCGTTTCGCTTTCTACATTTATCGGCCTGATCTCAGGAATTGTCCCTGCTTTAATGGCTTCTCGGTTGGATCCCGTAGAAGCTATCCGGAGTAAATAAAAAGGAGATATGTTTAAAAAAGCTCAATTTTCGATATTACATGGATTTTGGCTTTTAATTTTTGCCTATAGCTGTTTGCTTATGGTGGAAATTACACTTCGTTACCGTGGCTTCGATCTCGATGCCAATTTTTTGATGATCAAGCAAACTGAAATTGAAGAGCTCTGGTGGTATCGTTACGTTTTTTATATTCATGTCTGCACAGCTATCTTTGCTTTGCCTGCCGGCTTTACCCAGTTTAGTACCTATCTATTGAATACATATCCACGTGTTCATCGAGCTATCGGCTATTTGTATGTATTGATAGTTTTAATTTTTGCTGCGCCTTCGGGCTTATTTATTGGCTCTGTTGCAAATGGTGGCTTGACTTCTATTATTGCATTTGAATTATTGGGGCTCGGATGGTTCTATTTTACATGGCGAGCAGTTCGTTTGGCAGGTCAGCGAAAATTTAATAAACACCGTGATTTTATGATCCGCAGTTTTGCATTAACCGGTTCGGCATTGACTCTGCGATTTTGGAAGGTCGCTTTGGTATACTTGTTTCAGCCCAATCCAATGGATGTCTATCAAATTATTGCCTGGTTGGGATGGATACCTAATTTGTTGCTGGCAGAATTTATTATTTATCAAAAAAATCATAAATTATGAAGAAAAACCTTTGTTTAATGTTATTGCTTGGAGCAGTCCTAGGTTGTAAGGATGGGAAAAGCAAAAAAAATGAAGTCGCCGAAGCGAAAGATAGTGCTGTTGTCGAACGTGAGGCACATCAGGAACTTTACGGCAATTGGGTCGGCGAATTTGTTGTGGATGAAAGTACTCTTGAAGAAGGAGAGGGATTGCCCACGACAGATTATTCTCCGAAGATAAATTTGACCATAAAAAAAATTACCGATAAGGGCAATATATTTGGACAGAATGTTGTCAAGGGAAATCTGCGTTCCTTTGTGGGAAAGCTGGAGGAAAACGGTGCTGATGTACGGCTATTATTGGATGAACCTGGAGATAAAAAGTCCGATGGACGTTTTGAAATTAAACTTAATCACGATACCTTAATTGGCAATTGGACCGCATATGATCAAGGGGTAAAGATTAAAAAGCGAAGCTTTAAATTGTTAAAAAAACAGTTCGCCTATAATCCAAATCTGATGCTGAAAAATCAGGATGGAGAAAATGGAACTTTGGTCGACTGGATTAACGAAAAAAGAAAGGAGGAGACCGACGTTGACGGGGATTCAACTTATACATACATTATACAGTACTATAGATCTGCTTCTCCTGCGGTCTTTACGGTAAATGCATCTAAGCAAAAGTTGACGGAGAAAGATCTGAAAAACCTCAAGAAATTAGATTTGGAGATTATTCGGAATACTATTTTTGCCCGACATGGCTATGCATTTACTAAACCCAGCATTCGTCAGTTTTTTGAGCCTGTAGATTGGTATGTACCTATTTCCAAAGATGTCAATGCGGACTTAACTCAATTGGAAAAAGATAATATAGCTTTGCTTACGCGATTTGAAAAATATGCAACGGATAATTATGATACCTTCGGGAGATAATGTAGTCAATATTAGTCATGAATATTCGAAAGATCAATTTCACAAAAAAAGCTTTACATTGTAAAGCTTTTTTTGTGATTTCAAGAGTTCATCTTATATCATTTCTTCCGAATGGAAATAGCATTTTTATGCGCTTGCAGGCCTTCAAGTTCAGCGAGTATTTCAACTACTGACCCGATTTGTTGAAGTCCACTTTCGTTGATATGCTGAAATGTAATCTTTTTTACAAAAGAATCTACGGATACGCCTGAGTAGGAGCGTGCATATCCCGATGTAGGCAGTGTATGGTTTGTGCCAGAGGCATAATCCCCTGCACTTTCAGGTGTCAAGTGTCCCAAGAACACAGAACCCGCATTACTGATATAGCGTGTTAGGGACTCCCATTGGTCCGTCTCCAAAATAAGGTGTTCTGGAGCGTAATCATTTGAAAACTGTATGGCCTCCTGAAGATTCTCAACAGTTATTGCATAGGAATTTTCAATAGCTTTTGCAGCAAGTTCCTTGCGAGGTAAAACCGCTAATTGAGCCACAATTTCTGTATTAACTGCATCAATTATAGCGTTTGAAGTTGAAACCAAGACAGCTTGGCTGTCGGCTCCATGCTCGGCTTGTGCCAAAAGGTCTGCTGCAACATATGCTGGGTCAGCCGAATCATCAGCAATGACCAGTACTTCGGATGGTCCTGCAGGCATGTCAATACTGACATTTGCTAGGCCCTGCACAATTGATTTTGCTTTAGTGACAAACTGATTACCTGGACCGAATATCTTATCAACTTTTGGTATAGTCTCCGTTCCGAAGCCCATAGCAGCAACGGCCTGAGCACCTCCTACCAGATATATTCTGTTTATCTTAAGCAATTTTAAACAAAAAGCGACAAAACCATTGATTTTTCCGTTGGATTGCGGTGGCGAACAAACGACGATTTCTTTGCATCCAGCTATTCTTGCCGGAACACCTAGCATTAAAAGTGTACTAGGCAAGACCGCTGATCCACCGGGAATATATAGCCCCACCTTTTCAATAGGACGAACCTCCCGCCAGCATTTTACACCGGGCATGGTTTCGACAGTACGCTCTCGTTTTAATTGGGTACTATGGAATTTATGGATATTTTGAAACGCAATCTCCAGTGCTCTTTGTTGATCACGGCCTATGGTAGATGCCAATTCGTCGATATCTCCCTCGTCTAAATATAACCTGTCAAGTTCAACTTTATCAAATTTGGCTGCATATTCGCGTAATACGACATCTCCTTGTTGACGTACTTGTTGAATAATTTCTTGGACAACCTCTTGTATTGCATTGTTCGGATCTGTATTCCTAGCGACCAGTTGCTGGATTTCAGTTTTTCCTAACGTTTTGTAATCATATTTTTTTAACATGGTTGTATAAGTGCATCAAGTTTAAAGAATGATTTTTTCAATTGGCATCACAACGATACCTTGGGCACCTTCAGCTTTTAATTTATTGATCTTATCCCAAAAGTCATCTTCGGTGATAACAGTGTGTACAGCTACCCAGCCTTCTTCCGCCAATGGAACAACCGTAGGGCTCTTAACACCGTGCAATAAAGAAGTTATGGCCGGCAAATTCTTCTTTTCGACATTTAATACGACATATTTGGTTTCTTTTGCTAAAAGAACCGATTCAATACGTTGTACTAATTCTATTAATACCTCATTACCTTCCAATCCCTTTCTTCCGACTAATATCGCCTCTGAATTTTTGACATCGGCAAAAGGTTTCAGCCCATTACTTTTTAGCGTGCCGCCGGTCGATACGATATCACAGATTGCATCACTAAGACCTAATCCGGGAGAAATTTCAACTGAGCCAGATATCAAACGGATGTCTGCATTGATCTTATACTCGTCTAGAAAATTCTTTAGGATATTTGGATAGGAGGTTGCGATTGCTTTGCCGTTAAGGTCTTTAAGATCTTGGATGTCGCTGTCTTTTGGAATAGCTAGTTTCAACGTGCATTTTCCAAAACCAAGCCGTTTGATGTATTCTACTTTGGATTCGGTTTCATCGATGATATTTTCACCGACAATACCTAAGTCAGCGATTCCCTGTTCTACATAGCCTGGAATGTCATCGTCTCTAAGAAACAATATTTCCAAAGGGAAATTTCCTACCGTGGTGATTAATGAACTTTTATAATTCTCAAAGTCTAAACCACAGTTTTTTAGTAATTGAACCGATTTTTCGTTTAACCTACCCGATTTTTGGATAGCAATTTTAAGATTTTTCAACGCTTTATAAATGTTAGCAGTAAATTATTAATAATAAGAAATCAAACAAGAGGGAAGGTATTCTACGTAAGAACACATTAAATCAACATATCGCCACAATGGCGATGGTGCAAATGAAAATGATGTACGTAGGTATAGACCATGTTTGTATTAATAACTGATAGCAAATGTATAGTAAATTAATGGGAAATGCAAGATGCTCATTTTAAAAAAATCACAGCATATCTTTCAACTCGCGTAAATTTCCTTATTTTTAGGGAGTCGGAACGACTTTGAAGAAAGGATGCCCAAATTTGTTTGATGTTACTGTCGTTATGGGCCAAGCGATTGTGACCGATTGAAATTGTATAAATACTTATGCTGGGGGATTATAAACGAGTAAATAGATTAATTTAATGAGATTATTAGTTTTTATTGTTATCGGTTGGATTGGTTTTCTACAGAATCATGTTTTAGGACAGGAAAAACCAGCTTCTACATTGGATATTCGAATATTGGAGTCTATTGCAGAAACAAGGACAGAACCACAAACACAAACCTTTAAGGTACTTTCTGATATCAATAATTATGTTCAGATAGCTGTCCCCGTTGGCTTATTGGTTGCCGGTGCAGTGAACGATGATAAGACAATGCGCCAGAATGCGCTGTATGTTGCGAGTAGTACTGCTGTTACTGCTTTAGTTAATGTTGGTCTAAAACATTTATTTAAAAGGAGCAGGCCCTTTAAAAAATATCCGAATTTTATATCGATTCGTACAGCAGGTGGATATTCGTTTCCTTCTGGTCATACTTCTTCTGCTTTTGCCACTGCTTCTGCGCTATCGCGTGCGTATTCGAAATGGTATGTAATCGCGCCATCGCTTTTATGGGCAAGTAGTGTGGGGTATTCTAGAATGTATTTGGGTGTACATTTTCCTTCTGATGTGCTTGCCGGAGCCGTGCTCGGTGCAGGTTCGTCTTTTGCGCTAGATGGGCTAAAGAAATAAGATTAAATTAAATAAAAAATAATTGATGCGACAGGTTATCAGAATATTAGTTGTAGGTTGTGGAAATATGGGAGCCTCCCATGCAAAAGCATATCATGATCTAGACGGGTTTGAAATCGTAGGCTTAGTGGCTCGAGGTGAGAGTAAAAGTAAACTGAATAGCGAGTTAGGAAATATATATAAACTTTTCGACTCCTATGAAGACGCACTTGCCGAAACGAAACCAGATGCTGTTTGTATAGCGACATACCCAGACACACATAAAGACTATGCTATAAAAGCCTTTCAATCGGGCGCCCATGTTTTTATGGAAAAGCCGTTGGCTGAGGATGTGACTTCTGCACAGGATGTTGTTGATGCGGCCGTGAAATATGATAGAAAATTAGTTGTTGGCTATATTTTGCGGTACCATCCTTCCTGGATTAAATTTATAGAACTTTCCAAAACGATGGGAAAGCCACTTGTCATGCGTATGAATCTTAATCAACAGAGTCATGGTTATATGTGGAATGTACATAAAAATCTGATGTCTAGCTTAAGTCCCATCGTCGATTGTGGGGTGCATTATATTGATGTGATGTGCCAAATGGTCGGAGCCAAGCCATTGTATGTATCCGCAATAGGTGCACGATTAACCGATGATATTCCTACATGGAACTATAATTACGGACAGTTGCAATTACATTTTGAGGACGGTTCTGTTGGTTGGTATGAAGCGGGTTGGGGGCCGATGGTCAGTCAGAATGCTTTTTTTGTCAAGGATGTTTTTGGGCCTAATGGTGCGGTTTGCATTGTAGCGAATAAAGCAAGTGATGAAGGTCAATCGGATTCGGTCGCATCGCATACCAAAACAGAAAGCCTTCGGGTGCATTATGCTGATTTAAATTCGAATAATGAATTTATGAAGGTCGATGAATGGATCAACTTGTCTGATGAGCCCGATCATCAAGAGCTATGTAATCGGGAGCAGTTATTCTTTTTACAGGCGATTTTAGATGATTTGGATCTTTCAGCTTCGATGGAAGATGCTATTAATAGTCTACGAATAGCTTTAGCATGTGACGAAGCGGTGAAAACTAGACAGATGATAAAGTTGTAATTCTTTTCGCGTGGCGGGTTCTTTTTCGCGTTTTATAAAAATAGGAATGGGAAAAAGCAAATAAATAAAAAAAATAGCGCATGAGATAGGCTTTTTGGTCTGCCTTTTGTTATTTAGCTACATATTTCTCACTCTTATGAATAATTTACTCAAAGTTGCATTATTATTTGGATTATCAATTTCTACGGTCTATGCGCAAGATAAGCAATGGCAGATGGAATTGGTCTTTAAAGGTGAAGTGTCGCCTGAAAAATTTGAAAGTGAAGTTCCGGAATTTGCAAAAGAGTTTTATGAGCCATTCTTGAAAGGGAAAATGGCCTATCGAAATGTGGAGGTTTTGACTGACGCAGATTATTCGTCTACAGTAGTGAATCAAAAAGCACATGCCATTTTAAATCGAAAGCTGGCAAAAACATATTCGTATTCGGTCGGAGATGATGTTGTTACAGCAGAAGCGTATACTCCCTCGTATAAGATTGTCAGTGCCAAGCTGGAGCAATCTGAAGGACCTTATGTGCAGTTGCAGGATATGGGAGAGATCGAGTCGATTGCGGGTATTACTTGTAAGAAAGCAAAGTTATTGATAAAAAATCAGGCTGATTCAGCAATAGCAACCGTTTGGTATTCAGAAGCAGTACCGACCTATTACTTGACGGCATTTTCGTTTATAAATGATTTGCCTGGTGCTGTGCTCAAATTGTCTTTAGGTGAAAACAATGAACTCGGTTTTGAAACAACAAAAGTGAACAATGTGTCTTCTATGGAAGATTTTCAACTACCTAAAAATGCCAAGGTAATCGATATCTCCGGAGGAGGAAGCAATAGCGAAGGAGAAGATGTGAGTTTATTTGAGGACACTTTTCCGTTGGACAAATCATTAAGATGGACAATGGTCAAGGATAAAGATACCAATGATGAATATTATGGTATCAAGAACATGGCCGGAGAAGAAGTCCTGTCCTGTTCCCTTTTCTCGTTAGCGTACTTTAATGAGCAAACTGCTATTGTTTCAGATAAAGATAATTATTTTTGGTTGCTGGACAAGAAGGGTCAAAAGATAAATAAAGATGGATTTGACTGGCTTACACCTGCGAATCAAAAACTGGCTATTTTTCAGAAAGATGGTAATTTTGGAATGGTTACACAGGAAGGGAAAGTGCTGCTTGATAAAAAAGAAAACATCAGTAAATTTTTAGACAGTTATTTGATGTTCTCTGAAAATGGTAAGGTTGGATTGTTGGACGAAAACGGCAAGATTTTGTTAAAGGCGAACTTACTATTTCTAGATGCTGATAACGCTGGAAATGTTTTGGTTCGAGAGAAAGATAGTGAAGAAACGAAAACGCTCGCTCTGGACACTTTTCTAAAGACCTATGTGAAATGATTTAAAGTATATTATATAGATTTATTGCTTATCAAAAAAATGCCTTCGAT
>NZ_DIIM01000021.1:167809-270933 GCF_002420705.1 Sphingobacterium sp. UBA5670 | reverse complement strand
ATCGAAGGCATTTTTTTGATACTTGCCTTTCCATTTGCAATATCAAGGAATGTTCAAGAACTTATGTGTTTGTAGAGAAATATCCCACTTAGGGTTTTCTTTTACATAATCGATAATAGAAGGAGTCATTTCTTTAGATTTTGACCATTCAGGTTGAAGGTATAATCTGCAGTTTGATCCAACGAGTCGTGCGTATTCTTCTCCCCAAGCGAAATCACTTTTATTGAAGACGATAACTTTGAGTTCACCAGCAGCAGCTAATACATCTTTGCGTGGTGCTTTGAATTTTTTGGGAGATAAGCATATCCAATCCCATTCACCACTTAAAGGATAGGCACCAGATGTTTCTATAAATGTTTTAATGCCAGCTTGATGCAGGCCCTTCGTGAGGTAATCTAAATTATAAATAAGAGGTTCTCCCCCTGTAATGACAACTGTTTTTGCCGGATATTTCTTTGCATTTTCAATAATAGAATCTGCTGTGGTAAGGGGATGGATAGATGCATCCCAGCTTTCTTTTACATCGCACCAGTGGCAGCCCACATCGCAACCACCCAATCGTATGAAATAAGCAGCAGTCCCGGTGTGGTAGCCCTCTCCCTGAATAGTGTAAAATTCTTCCATTAAGGGTAATAGTGTTCCGTCTTCTGGTACTTGATTTGACATAGTTAAAATTTCAGTCTGCAAAGGTAGCAAATATTAATGAGAAGCTCAATTTGTATCCAGGCTTTTAAGTAGTAGTCATGTCATTATTTATTATAATGGCTCATATAACCTGTTTGAGTGCTTTGTTATAGCTTATTCTTGCTAAAAAGCGTAGGTTTATTCCCTTTATATGACCAGGGCTATACTATTCTCTATATTAACAACGAGGTAACATCTTTTATATCCCTGTAAATACCTTGTTAATTTAAAATTCAATAATAATCAATTGTTAATATGGTCATTAGGGTAGAGAATATTTTTTGAACGGTAAGGTCCAATTTTTGCTCGTTTTTTAAATGGTAATGAACATGTAAAGTGCGGTATAGTTTATGAAATCTGGGATCTGTTATGTGGACAGTGGGGAAATTGGTTAGTAATGCCATTAATAACCCACAACCTATGATTTTATTAGAATTTTTACTAAATTTGTGTCACAATTTTTTTATTGAAAGCATGAGTGTGATAACATAATTGTACATGTTGTTTTATGTTTTCTATTTTTTAACAATTTAATGATCATAGTTGTAAATGATTAAAATTACACTACCGGATGGTTCCGTAAGAGATTATCAAAAAGGAATCACTGCTGCCGAGATTGCGTTGTCGATCTCAGAGGGACTTGCAAGAAATGTGCTTGCTGCAGAAGTAAATGGTGAAGTATGGGACTCTGCCCGTGCTATTGAAAACGACGCTACTGTAAAGCTACTCACATGGAATGATACAAAAGGTAAGTCTACTTTTTGGCATTCTTCGGCACACTTGTTGGCCGAAGCGTTAGAAACATTGTACCCTGGAATTAAGTTTGGTATAGGTCCTGCGATTGAAACCGGATTTTATTACGATGTGGATTTTGGTGATCGTGAATTTTCTTCCGACGATTTTAAAGCGATCGAAGATAAGATGCTGGAGCTAGCTAAACGGAAGGAAACATTTGAGCGTAAAGCTGTTTCGAAGTCCGATGCTTTAGCTTATTTCACAGAGAAAGGCGATGAGTATAAACTTGATTTGATTAAGGATCTGGAAGATGGAAAGATCACTTTCTATACACAGGGAGATTTTACAGATTTATGCCGTGGTCCCCATATTCCAAATACTGGGTTTATCAAAGCTATCAAATTGACTAATGTTGCAGGAGCGTATTGGAGAGGTGATGAGTCCCGTAAACAATTGACACGTATTTATGGGGTTACTTTCCCAAAAGCTTCGGAGCTTACAGAATATTTGAAATTTATAGAAGAGGCTAAAAAACGTGATCACCGTAAACTTGGTAAAGAACTTGAGCTTTTTGCTTTTTCAGAGAAAGTTGGAGCCGGTCTGCCTCTTTGGTTGCCGAAAGGCGCTGCATTGCGTCAGAAGCTAATAGACTTTTTGCAAAAAGCACAATTAAATTCTGGTTATGAACCGGTGGTTACTCCACATATTGGACATAAGCAATTGTATGTAACTTCGGGACACTATGAAAAATATGGCGCAGATTCATTTCAGCCAATAAAAACTCCTATTGAAGGCGAAGAGTTTTTGTTGAAACCAATGAATTGTCCACATCATTGCGAAATTTATAAAGTAAAACCACGTTCGTATAAGGATTTGCCTGTTCGGTTTGCTGAGTTCGGTACTGTATATCGTTATGAACAATCTGGAGAGCTTCACGGCTTGACTAGGGTGCGTGGATTTACACAGGATGATGCGCATTTATTTTGCCGTCCTGATCAGGTCAAAGATGAATTCAAAAAGGTAATTGACTTAGTCCTTTATGTTTTTGGGGCTTTGGGCTTTAATGATTATACAGCACAAGTATCGTTGCGTGATCCTGAGAACCGTACGAAGTATATCGGTACTGACGAAAACTGGGCTTTAGCTGAATCGGCAATTATTGAAGCCGCGGAAGAAAAAGGTCTGCCAACGGTAGTGGAGTATGGTGAAGCAGCTTTCTATGGTCCGAAACTGGATTTTATGGTAAAAGACGCTTTGGGTCGTAAATGGCAGCTGGGGACTATACAGGTTGACTACAATTTGCCAGAGCGCTTTGAGTTGGAATATACAGGAAGTGATAATATGAAACATCGCCCTGTGATGATTCATCGTGCACCTTTCGGATCTTTGGAACGTTTTGTAGCTGTATTGATCGAACATTGTGCCGGACAATTTCCATTATGGCTTGCTCCTGAGCAATTTATCGTCTTGCCAGTGTCAGAAAAATATGAAGAATATGCTCAAAATGTTTTGAATTCGCTAAATAATTCCGATATTCGCGGACTGATAGACTTACGTGACGAGAAAGTGGGCAGAAAAATCAGAGACGCCGAAGTGAAAAAGCTTCCTTATATGTTGATTGTAGGGGAAAAAGAGGTGGAAAATGGCACAGTTTCTGTACGTAAACATGGCTCAGTGGAATTAGGAACTATGACTGCTGATGCATTTAGAGATATATTAATTAAGGAAATAACCGTTTAATTTTTAAACATTTGGCATTAAAAAGACCCGGTGGTCCAAGACCACCAATGAGAAAGAAAGAACCAGATCACCGCATTAATGAATTAATCAAGGTACCTGAGGTACGCTTGGTAGGCGATAATGTGGAACAAGGAGTTTTCCCTACACGCAAAGCGTTAGAGTTGGCTGATGAGTTGGAACTTGATTTAGTGGAGATTTCGCCAAATGCTGTACCGCCGGTTTGTAAGATTATCGACTACAGTAAGTTTGTTTACGAACAGAAGAAGAAACAAAAGGAAATCAAAGCTAATGCAAAACAGACTGTTATAAAAGAAATCCGTTTCGGACCTAACTCTGGTGAGCATGATTTTGAGTTCAAATTGAAACATGCAATTAAATTTCTTGAAAGCGGAGAGAAAGTTCGTGCTTACGTACACTTTAAAGGTCGCGCTATTGTACACAAGGATCAAGGTGAAATCTTGTTGTTACGCTTCGCTCAGGCCTTAGAAGATTATGGAAAAGTCGAGCTTTTACCAAAATTGGAAGGTAAACGCATGTTTTTGACAGTAGCTCCAAAGGCTCCTAAAAAATAATAAGAATTCTAACAGATTGATATAAAATTTATAAGTATTATGCCAAAAGTTAAAACCAATTCCAGCGCAAAGAAACGTTTCAAATTGACTGGAACAGGTAAAATTGCAAGAAAAAACGCTTTCAAAAGCCACATCTTGACAAAAAAGAGCACAAAACGTAAACGTAACTTAACACAAACAAGTTATGTATCTGATGGCGATATGGGCAACGTAAAACGTATGCTTGCTATCGGTAAATAAGTTTTATTCGATTTATTTAATAATAATTTTTTAACCGGGTATAGGGTTGTAAGTTCATTGAAATACATGGCACCTTCTACCAAACTAATTTTAAAAATATGCCACGTTCGGTTAACGCAGTAGCTTCTAGAAGAAGACGCAAAAAAATCCTAGGCCTTGCAAAAGGTTACTTTGGATCACGTAGCAAAGTTTATACTATTGCTAAAAATACAGTAGAAAAAGGTTTACAATACGCTTACCGCGATCGTAAAACCAAAAAACGCGAGTTTAGAGCTTTATGGATTCAACGTATCAACGCTGGAGCTCGTCAACACGGAATTTCTTATTCCCAATTGATCGGTAAATTAAATGCTAAAAACATTGGTTTGAACCGTAAGGTTTTAGCTGACTTAGCTTTAAATAACCCAGAAGCTTTCAAAGCAGTTGTAGACGCAGTAAAATAGAGTTTTTAATCCGTTATCAATTTGTTAGAGATATTAAAGGAGCCTTTTAGGCTCCTTTTTTTGTTATAGCAAATACCGGATGCTGTATCTTTTTTTGGACGTTACGAGACGAGTAAACTCAATACAAGGATATATCTCATTTTATCGCTTATCCCACTGATCACACTTCAAAGCAATTGATTTATTAAATTATAGCTAACAATCTTTTTGACTTGAAATTAGGTTTGATTTTTGTATCGTTCTTAGAAAACAAGCAATTATGAAAACAAGAACGATCGCATTTGGATTTTCACTTCTTTTGATAGGAGGTATGGTTATGGCAAAGGGAACTGATTTAGCGCCAAAAATAGCTAAGATAGCTAATCAACAGGGAAAAGTGATTTCGATTGAAGGGGTAGGAAATACGCGTACTATAGAAGCCAAAGGTGGTGAAACCGTACAAATAGAAGGGGCAGATAATAAGATTGTGATACGGGGCAATGTGAGCAAATTGATTATTGAAGGCAAGGGGAATACGGTGACGGGCAATGATATCACAACGGTAACCATTGAAGGGGCTGGAAATATGGTGAATATTGGTTCGCTAGAGACTGTTCAAATTGAGGGTGTCAAAAATCATGTTCATTATAAGTCTACAAAAAACAAATCCGGTCAGGCAAAAGTGTCTACAGAAGGTGCCGATAATATGGTGATGAAAATGAAATAATAATAAAGGGGGTATTGCCAACACCCCCTTTATTATTGATTGGAGAATGTTTACAATTTACTTTCTCTTTTTTTCTTTTTCTTAACTACTTTAGGCATCTGAGCCTGCTTTGACTCATATTGCCTTTCAATATACTGTATAATTTCGGAGGCAATATCCTTTTTTGTCGCTTTTTCGATGCCCTCCAATCCCGGAGAAGAGTTTACTTCCAGTACCAAAGGACCGCGGTCAGAAGGGATCATGTCTACACCACAAACCGTAAGCCCTAATTGTGCAGCCGCCGCGATAGCCGTTTCCCTTTCGGCTTTACTTAAGCGAATAACCTGAGCGGTACCACCGCGATGTATATTTGACCTAAACTCACCTTCCTTTGCTGTTCGTTTCATGGCGCCGACAACTTTGCCATCAACCACAAAAGCACGAATATCAGAGCCTTTTGATTCCTTGATGAACTCTTGGATCAGAATATTATTACCTAGGCCATAGAACGCCTCAATAACGGACGAAGCAGCTTTCTTTGTTTCTGCGAGCACAACGCCAATACCTTGAGTTCCCTCAAGTAGTTTAATGACTAAAGGAGCTCCACCTACCATACTAATGAGATCGTCCACATCAGAGGCCGTGCGTGCAAATCCTGTAATCGGGAGTCCGATACCTGCGCCGGATAATATTTGTAGACACCTCAATTTGTCCCGAGATCGCGTAATGGCTTGACTGGGATTAGCGGAAATAACATCCATGACCTCGAATTGTCTAACGATCGCTGATCCATAAAATGTTACAGATGCTCCTATCCGCGGAATAATAGCATCAATGTCACTAAGATCCTGTCCTTTGTAATGGATACTGGGTTTACCTTGTTGAATACCTACATAACATTTACTGTGGTCGATGACAACGCATTCGTGTCCTCTTTGTTGTGCGGCTTCTACGAGACGACGAGTTGAGTATAAACTCTTTACTGTCGATAATACGGCAATTTTCACGGTTTGTATATTGAATATATTTTGTGCTAAGATAACAAAATTGCTTGGCTATTTGTTTTATTTTACTGAGGTCTTCATCGAGAGATTTTCTTTGGAAACATCAACCAAAAATCTTTTATACAAGAAATTTTTACCCAAAAGCATTGGGTAAGTCATTTGAGAACGGTTTCTGAAGGATATCTTAATGCCAAACACTTGGTCATATAATATTGCTGTGGTGCGGATATAGAATCGCTTTTCTTCTTGACCAAAAGAACTTTTAACCAGTTTTGTTTTGTAGAGTTTTAACTTTAGTGTTTTTGTCTCTTCAGTTTCAAAATTTACGATAAGTTCACAGATAATCCAGTCCTGACCATCTTCGTTAACAATCTTGTACGAGTTGCAGTGTAAAACCGAAGAAGCAGCCCCGGTATCAACTTTTGCTTCTATACCAAATATTCCCAATTCAGGTAAATCTAGGGTTTCTTTCCAACCCACAAGAAGTTTTTCTTTCATTTATACCAAATCGAAAAAATACCCCTCATCCCATATGGTAGAAAGAGATGTGGGGCATAATACTTTATTCGTAGACAAATTCACCAAAAGGAGAGGTTATCGTTACCTTCTTAGAAGGAGCTTCCTCGACACGGCCTATGATTTGTGCTGGAATTCCAAATGATTCTGAAATAGCTATGATATCTGAAGCGATAGATTCCGGAACGTACAATTCCATGCGATGGCCCATATTGAATACCTTGTACATTTCCTTCCAATCCGTATTGGATTCTTTTTGTATCAACTCAAAAAGGGGAGGAATTGGGAAAAGATTATCTTTGATGACGTGTACATTGTCGACGAAGTGTAGAACTTTGGTTTGAGCACCACCAGAACAATGTACCATCCCATCAATTTGTGCACGATACTTGTCTAGTATTTGCTTAATTACAGGGGCATACGTACGAGTGGGCGAAAGTACTAATTTACCAGCAGTTACTTGTTCTCCTGTTTCAACTTCGATCTCATTAGTGAGATCTTGGCTTCCTGCAAAAACTAAATTGTATGGAACAGCTGGATCGTAAGCTTCCGGATACTTTTCCGCTACTTTTTTGTTAAACACATCGTGACGAGCGGAAGTCAATCCATTAGATCCCATTCCTCCATTGTACGCGTGTTCATAATTTGCTTTTCCATTTGATGCTAATCCAACAATTACATTACCACCTTTGATGCGATGATTTGAAATAACATCTTCACGTCTCATGCGACAGGTTACCGTACTATCGACAATTATTGTGCGGACAAGATCGCCAACATCCGCAGTCTCGCCCCCGGTGGAGTAGATGCCAATACCCAATTCACGAAGTTCCGACAGAATCTCCTCCGTTCCATTGATGATCTCAGCAATGACTTCTCCGGGAATAAGGTTTTTATTTCTGCCAATCGTAGACGATAGAAGAATATTATCGATAGCCCCGACACAGAGCAGATCATCAATGTTCATGATGATTGCGTCTTGCGCAATACCTTTCCAAACTGAAATATCACCAGTTTCCTTCCAGTAAATATACGCCAATGAAGATTTGGTGCCAGCACCATCAGCATGCATAATATTACACCAGTCCTGGTCTCCACCCAAAATATCTGGTATTATTTTGCAAAATGCTTTTGGAAACAGACCCTTATCGATATTTTTTATCGCATTGTGCACATCCTCTTTCCCTGCGGATACGCCTCGTTGATTGTATTTTAAATCTGACATCTTAGGGCAAAAATAAGCAATAGGACTGAATTAACGAATCTAATTCGTTTAATTTAATCACTTATTACAATACGCCAATGTTCAATTAGACTTTCAAGATTACTTTTTGCATTCGCTGGACTTGTGCTAGGTAAGCATCTGTAAATAATACCCGATCTTTTGTCAAAATGCTTCAGGTACAAATTGTGTGCCTTTTGCCCATTAAAAACAATTTTCGTAATTGATGGATAATTTTTAAGTAGTTCAATGATTTGATTTGGGCGTTCGTGCTGTATTGCGAGATCCATGCTGCCGGGACGTGAGGCCTCTGCGCAGACATCCCAAAGACCAATGTTATTTTTAAGAAGGAGGTTTATCTTTTCCGCATAATTTGTTGTATCCCTGATAAGTAATAGGGAATTAAATATTTTCCAAAAGCGATTTTGCGGATGTGCATAATATTCATTTTTCTCTAATGATTTGTCTCCTGGTAGAGATCCAAGGATAAGTACTTTCGTTTGGGAATTCACGAGGGGCGGGAAGGATTTTTTTAACATAATCAAAAATAGTGATTTTATAATTTTCTTTGAAATATCAAAAATATTGTGGTATATTTATGATATTAAAATGATATCAAATATATATTAATAAATTATGGAAAAACTAATCAAACCAATGTCAGGCTATTTAGCTTTATTGATCGCTGTTGTCTCATTTGTCGCGGCTATATTTTCATTTGCGAGTGTCGAGGAAAGTTCGCTTTATGTTGTTTTAGGTGTGGTGTTAATGATTGCTACATTTTTTATTTTGAAAGGATTGATGATTATCAATCCAAATCATTCACGTGTATTGAATTTCTTTGGAAAATATGTCGGTACGGTGAAAGAAAACGGTCTGTTTTTTGTCAATCCGTTGTATTCAACAATTAAAATAAGCCTTCGTTCAGATAATCTGCAAGGACAGACGTTGAAAGTAAATGATAAGATGGGGAATCCAATTGAAATTGGCGCTGTTATCGTATGGCAAGTTGGCGATACTTATAAGGCTGCTTATGATGTAAGCAATTATACCTCTTATGTGCGCACACAAAGCGAAGCTGCGGTAAGACACCTGGCTGGAAGCTTTCCTTATGATAATTTGGAAGATGAAGGGGCAGAGATCACTTTGCGTGAAGGCGGCGATACCGTAAATCATATTCTTGAACAGGAATTATCTGATCGTTTGGCTCCAGCTGGAGTAATTATCAAAGAAGCGAGGATCAGTCATTTAGCGTATGCTTCCGAAATAGCAGGTGCTATGCTTCAAAGGCAACAAGCTGCGGCGATTGTTGCTGCACGTTCAAAGATTGTGGATGGTGCCGTAGGCATGGTTGAAATGGCGTTAAAAAAACTGTCTGAAAAAGATATCGTAGAATTGGACAATGAAAAAAAAGCAGCGATGGTCAGCAATTTGATGGTGGTACTGTGTGGAGAGAAAGCTGCCACACCAATTGTAAATACCGGTACGTTGTACCAATAAACGAAATGAAATGGCAGATAAGAAAAACTTTATGCTACGCTTAGATGACCAGATGCACAAAGCATTGGAAAAATGGGCTGCGGATGAGTTTAGAAGTGTTAATGGGCAGATAGAATATCTTTTACATAAGGCGCTACAAGAAAACAAAAGATTGGGTACGGAGAAAAAGACTGCTGACAAGAAATAAGTAATAGTAAGCAACGAAAAATGTACCTTTGGCTTCGTTATTGACGAAGTTAAAGGTATTTTTTTATTTTAATGTTTTAAAGACAAAAGATGAATATTAACCCAGCATACAAACTTTTGGTCGTAAGTACAAGTACGGTCTTTGGTAGTGAATTTTTAGCTTATATTAAGCAAGATTTTGTAGAATTTATTCAGTCAGACGAATTACTATTTGTCCCTTTCGCGCAACCTTCGGGAATTTCGTTTGATGACTATACGGCTAAGGTGCATAACGCGCTGAAAGATAGGGGTATAACGGTTAGGGGGCTACATGAGTTTCATAACATGAAGAAGGCTATTCAGGATGCTAAAGCTATTTTTATCGGTGGTGGGAATACATTTCTACTCTTAAAAACGCTATATGATCTGGATTTGGTACAGCAATTGCGCGTACAAGTAGCAAAGGGGATTCCATATGTCGGTACATCTGCGGGGTCCAATTTGACTGGACTAACAATAGGAACTACAAATGATATGCCTATTGTTTATCCGCCTAGTTTTGACGCACTGGGTTTTTTACCTTTTAATATCAATCCACATTATTTGGATCCAGATCCAAATTCTACACATAAAGGAGAGACGAGAGAAACGCGAATTCAGGAGTTTCATCAGTTTAATGCCCAGCCAGTCATAGGTTTGCGTGAAGGTAGCTGGTTGCACGTAAATGACGGGAACATTGTACTGCAAGGTGATTTAACAGCACGGTTGTTTAAAGCGGGGCTTGAACCTGTAGAGCTAGCACCTGGATTAATTAATTTTTAAGATATTGTAAAGTCAATGGACTTAGGAAGTCAAATGCACCGTTCAGCGTAGTGGTAGGCGATTTTATGAAAAGCTGGCCGTAATTCCCATGAGAAAAAATAGTTTTTCAGATTATTGAAAATCATACAAAATAAGCTACTTTTGCGCTAAATCCATTAAAATTTTCTTCCAATGGAACAAAATTCAGCATTACACCCAGCCGATATCGCGGAAGAAATATCGCGTTTAAGTAAGGGAGAACAACATCAACAATTTATGGACTATCCTTTGGAGGATAGATTGGAGATCTTTTCTTTTTTTGAAATGGATGTCCAATACACATTGATCAAATCAATGACGGAGCATGAATTGTCCGAATTGCTGAATAATTTAAAACCAGATACGCGTAATGAGTTATTATCGGAATTGCCTGATGATTTGATCAAATATCTTATCAATCTTTTGAATGAGCGCGAGAAGCAAATGGCTTTAGAACTTATTGGTTATAAAGAAGACAGTATAGCCCGTCTTATGACACCAATGTATGTTCAGGTTCGTCCTTATTATACTGTTGATGATGTTTTTAGACATATTAAAGTTTTTGGAAGAAAAGCTGAAACACTCAATTTTATATATGTTGTTGATGAGAAAAACGTGTTGATCGATGACTTGAAAATTGGTCAATTACTACTATCAGATTCATCTACCAAAATTTCTGACTTAATAGATTATAATTTTGCGGCGATTAAAGCCTCTACACCCATGGAAGAGGCATTCGAGATTTTTCAAAAATATGATCGTAGTGCTTTGCCTATCGTTACAGAAGCAGGAGTATTAGTTGGAATTGTGACATTTGATGATGTGCTAGATCGAATTGAAGATCGTGATACGGAAGATATTCAGCGATTTGGAGGGATGGAAGAGCTGGATCTAGCTTATACTAAAACCCCTTTATTACAATTGATACAAAAAAGGGCCGGTTGGCTAATTATTTTGTTTTTTAGCGAGATGCTTACAGCTTCTGCGATGGGCTTTTTTGAAGGGGAACTGGAGAAGGCAGTGGTTCTTGCTTTATTTGTTCCTTTGATTATATCCAGTGGCGGTAATTCGGGATCGCAAGCAGCGTCTTTAATTATTCGGGCGATGGCTCTCGGTGAGTTGAAGCTTAAGGACTGGTGGTATGTGATGAAACGTGAAGTATCTTCTGGTTTAATTTTAGGTGGGATATTAGGGACGATCGGATTTTTACGAATATTGGCTTGGCATTTTCTTGGTCTGTATGATTATGGACCTTATTGGATTGCTATTGGTTTTACTGTTGCCGTTTCCTTATTGTTTATCGTTCTCTGGGGAACTTTGTCGGGATCGTTTATTCCATTTATTTTACGTCGCTTTGGATTGGATCCTGCCACGGCATCAGCACCTTTTGTCGCGACACTGGTAGATGTTTCTGGTTTGATTATTTATTTTACAGTTGCTGCATTCTTTTTGCAGGGAAAATTACTGTAATTCGATTTTAAGATTATCAAAAGAGCCTGAAGCATACCTACGCTTTAGGCCCGTTAAAGATGGCATTTTTATGTCTGACTATTAATTCAATCGAAGAGAAATGTTCCACTGTTGATTTATAGATTGAGTCTGCGGTATAATTTTTCTTTCAAGCCTCCTTTTTGCGCAATATAAATTCCTTTTTTTCCAGAAAATACAAATGCGGCTATACAAGCTATTCCTACAAATAAAATCGGCTGTAAACCAAATAATTCATAGCCCATAACGATGCAGGCCAATGGGGTGTTCGTAGCACCTGAGAATACGGCAACGAAGCCCATCGCTGCCAGTAAACCGATAGGAAGGGGGATAACGGTGCTTAATGCACTTCCTAAGGTCGCGCCAATAAAAAAAAGAGGGGTGACTTCTCCGCCTTTAAACCCGGCTGAAAGGGTAAAAGTTGTTAATAGTAATTTGATGATGAAGTCATAATAGTTCGACTGATTGACAAATGCATTCTGAATCATCGGAATACCAAGCCCAATATAGTTGGTACTGTGCAATAAAGTAACGATGGTTACTAAAATAATACCGCCTATCACAGGTCTAAGCAGAGGAGATTTAATTCGCTTGAATTGGAGGCTAAAGAAATCGCTGGTAAATGTAAAAAGCCATGCTGCGATACCAAATAGAATACCTGCTACTATACTAAATCCAATATTGGTCAAAGAAAGCATTGGAATAGCATCCTGGATTGGATAATGGGTATGTGAAATATTCCATAGTTGGCAACTGAAATTCGCAAGATAGGCGGTAAATAAGCAAGGAAGAATACCAAAATATCTTTTTTTGCCTATAAGCAAGACTTCTAATCCGAATATGGTTCCTGCTAAAGGAGTGCCAAACACAGCCGCAAAACCAGCCGTTATGCCGATTGATATCAACACGCGCCTTTCAGTCTTATCAAAATCAAACCGGCGATTGAGCTGGTCAGAAATTGCGCCACCTATCTGTACAGCAGTTCCTTCACGACCCGCCGAACCTCCAAATAAATGTGTGAGTAAAGTTCCGAATAAGACGAGAGGTGCCATGACAAGTGGGATCCGGCGTTGAGGATGAAGATATTCCTCGATCAGTAAATTGTTACCTTTGCTTGAGAGATTGCCCCAATACTTATAAGACAACGCGATGACAAACCCCGCGAAGGGAAGCCCATAAATTATCCATGGATGAGCATTTCGGTACAGGGTTACCCAGTTAAGAGAAAAGAGAAAAAATGCACAAATAGATCCTACGATGAAGCCTATTGAACTACAGGTGATTAGCCATTTAAGAAAGAAACGAAAATTACTCTGATTTGAATTTGCAATAGCCATAAGTCTACACTTTATATAAAATTGTTGTTTTATACTAAATAAGTAGACGTCATCAGCTTTTTGGGGCGGTTCAGGGCAGACATCATTGCCGTATTTATTCCAAAGCTACAAAAAACGAATGATAATAGCAACCCAGCCTGCGATCATAAGCAAGCCGCCAAGTGGGGTAATCGGTCCAAGAAACTTTAGGTTCTTTTTCCAGTATTCAGCAAATGATAGAAAATAAATACTTATGGAAAATAGAATAGTCCCTGAAGTGATAAGATAGAATGCAACTCGCTCAGATTGCAGTTCAAACGAGAAGTTAAACCCAATAATTAACAAAGTAAGAGCAGTATACATTTGATATCGAACGCCAACTTCAAAGGATTCCAGTTTTTCAGCTGATAAAATCTTTTTGAAAGCATGTGCGCCAAAGGCTCCTAATATGATAGCAAATGCACCAAATAGTGCAGCTATGACAATGACCAAGTTTTGCATAGTAAATTTATTAAATAGGAGATTTAATCATATCGATATGAAGAATTCCATAATCGGGATAGGGGTCAGAGATCTGTTCGAACCCTAATTTTTCATAAAACGATTTTAAATGAAATTGCGCGCCAATCTGTATGTCATTGACTCCAAATTCGTTAGATATAGATTCGATCGAAGTAATCATGAGTTGTTGGCTAAGACCAGTGCCCCTTGCCTGTTCTGCAACAATAACCCGTCCGATTGATGCTTGTGGATACGAAAGTCCAGGAGGAACTAATCTCGTGTAAGCTAGAATGCCGCCGTCTTGTTCCGCCCAAAGATGAAGACATGCGAAATCCTTATCGTCCAATTCAGGGTATAGGCATTCTTGTTCCAAAACAAAAACTTCCATTCGCAACTTTAGAATACGATATAATTCTTTATTGCTGAGTTCGTCAAATTTCTTCAGATTCCAATGTAAAGCCATAGTTGAAATAAAAAAAGAGTCAAATTAAATCACATCTATCTCGGAAGAGATACCAATTCAATTTGACTCGATCGATTTGAATTTTTTATGCTAGAAGGCTTTTAACAACTTCAGAGATGGTTTTACCATCAGCTTGTCCAGCGAGCTTTTGATTTGTCGCTCCCATCACTTTGCCCATATCCTTAATGGAAGAAGCTCCTGTTTCTACAATAATTGCTTTGACTATTGTTTCAACTTCTTCTTTGCTTAGTTGTTTTGGCAGATAAGCCTCTATAACTTTTTCCTCCTCAACTTCAATTGCATAAAGATCTTCACGGTTTTGAGTCTTATAAATTTCAGCAGATTCGCGACGTTGTTTTACAAGTTTTTGTAAAACTTTAATCTCTGCCTCTTGGTTAAGGTCTTCGGCATGACCTTTTTCCGTTTTTGCTAAAAGAATAGCTGCTTTAATCGCACGTAAACCACGTAATTTTGCTGTATCTTTTGCGATCATGGCCGCCTTGATGTCTTGGTTTATTTGTAGTTCTAATGACATAATATTTAATTATTTTCGATTAACAATCGTGCCTGTTGCCTGTGCTGTGGGCATTATTAAGAGATCACTTATATTGACATGTGCAGGTCGGGTTATGACGAAAAGGATAGTCTCAGCAATGTCTTTTCCTGTCAGGGGCTGTACACCATTATAAACGTTTTTAGCTCTTTCTCGATCTCCGTGAAACCGCACTTCAGAAAATTCTGTTTCAACCATCCCAGGATCAATAGAGGTAACTTTAATGCCTTTCTGCAGCAAATCGATACGCATGGCTTTCGTTAGTGCATCAACAGCATGTTTTGTGGCACAATAGACATTTCCGTTGGGATAAACTTCTTTCCCGGCAATGGAACCTAAATTAACAATGTGAGCGCCGCTTTCGGTATCCATAAGCGGAATTACGGCTTTACTTACATAGAGTAGGCCCTTGATATTTGTGTCAATCATTCTGTCCCAATCTCCAATATCGCCATCTTGAATAGGATCCAATCCCTGGCTCAATCCAGCATTGTTGATTAGGATATTGATTTTCTTCCATTCTTGGGGGAGACCATCAATTTGATTGGCAACTTGTTCGGCATCTCGAACATCGAGTTCAAAAATATGTATTTGAATTGTAGGGTATGCCTTAAGCAGCGTATCTTTTAATTTTTCTAAACGATTTAGTCTACGTGCGCAAAGTAAAAGATTGTAACCTTCTTTCGCCAGAACTTCCGCACAAGCCTGACCGATTCCGGAACTTGCTCCTGTGATAAAAACTGTCTTAGTCATATATGGTAACTTGTTGACATTAAAATTTAATCAGTGTTGACTCAAAAATTAGATTCTAGGGAGCTATTTTGTAGCCACATAGATTGTACAGATGCCGAATGTTTGCGGCCTAACTATAGTTTCGTTGAAACCTGCCTTTTTGTTTATGGCAACAAATTTTTGTCCATCTGGAAATTGAGCAACAGATTCTGGTAAGTATTCATACGCACTGGAATCCTTTGAAAAGAATTTTCCAATGGTGGGTGTGATAAATTTGAAATAAAAATTATACAATTGCTTAATTGGGAATTTCTTCGGGTTTGAAAATTCTAAAATAATAGCTTTCCCTCCGGGTTTTAACACACGATAGATATCTGATAAGCCCTTTTCTAGGTTTTCAAAATTTCGTACACCAAATGCCACGGTAACAGCGTCAAAAGTATTGTCTTCGAACTGAAGCCTTTCGGAGTCCCCAAGCTGCACTTCAAATTGATTTTCTAAACCTTTATTTGCAATCTTCTTCTTGGCGACATCAAGCATTCCCTGAGAGATGTCCACACCAATAATCTTTTTTGGATTCAATATTTTAATTGATTCCAAAGCAAAATCACCGGTTCCCGTAGCCACATCCAACATGAGCTGCGGTTTTATGGACTTTAATGCATTGATGGCTTTTTTGCGCCATATAATATCAATTCCCAAAGACATGAAATGATTCAAGAAATCATAGGAATGAGAAATGTTGTTGAACATGTCTGCTACCTGCTTCTTCTTCCCGTCATCGGTGTCTTTGTAGGGTTTTAATGTGGAGGAATTGTGCGTCATTTTACAAATATACAACATAAGAATATTTTTTTGCGCTAAAAAAGGGATTTGTTTTTATATAAAAACGATGGGTTGTTTTTGATTGAAGTCAGCAGAATTGTTTTATTTTTAGCTTTTTGTTTATTCACAATAATTTAAATTGTTAACATTTTTTAATGTGTTGATTTTTAATGTTGATTATTAGTTTTTAACATCTTTTCAACATCTATTGTTGAAAACTAACAATGTAAATATGTGTCCTTCAAAGCTTTTTGAGGGATACGGCCTGATCGTAAAATTTGTCTGTTTGTAATTCCTTATGGAGGTGAGTTTTATTTTTTATACATTTGTTATCCTATCTAGATTTTAAGGATAGCAAAGCTATATTTCTGATATAATATCATGATGAACGACAGTAATTTTGAAGCGGGTAATACGGATAACAAACGAGGCAATTATGGTGAGCGGCGTACCAAATTAAATAATTTGGTGAGCGGCTTGGGCAAACTTCCTCCTCAGGCAGTAGATCTTGAAGAAGCTGTCCTCGGGGCATTGATGCTTGAAAAAAATGCACTAAGTGAAATCATTGATATTTTAAAACCAGAATCGTTTTATAAAGAATCTCATCAAAAGATCTTCGAAGCAATTTTTGGTCTTTTTCAAAAAACTTCACCTATTGATATCTTAACCGTTACTTCTGAACTTAGAAGGATGGGAGCCTTAGAAATGGTCGGCGGTGCCTATTACATTACGCAGCTGACCGATCGGGTTGTTTCGGCGGCGAATATTGAGTATCATGCACGTATTATTTCTCAAAAATATATTCAGCGCGAGCTTATCAAAGTTTCTACGGAAATTATTAACAGTTCATATGATGAAACTTCAGATATCTTTGATCTTTTAGATCATGCGGAAAAAAGCCTATTTGATATCGCGCAGAATAATTTGCGGAGAGACTCCAGAAAGATGGATGATATCATGCGTGAGGCGATTTCTAATCTTGAAATGCTGCGTGATCGTACCGATGGTTTGACAGGTGTACCGTCGGGCTTAACTGCCCTCGACCGCATGACCTCAGGTTGGCAGCCCTCCGATCTTGTTATTATTGCAGCTCGTCCAGCAATGGGAAAGACGGCATTTGTACTTTCTGTTGCACGTAATGCTGCCGTGGAACATGGTAAAGCAGTGGCTGTATTCTCTCTAGAGATGTCATCCGTTCAGCTTGTCAATCGTCTGATAGCTGGTGAAACTGAAATTGAGCAAGAAAAATTGAAAAAAGGAAATCTTGCAGATCATGAATGGCAGCAATTGCATTCGCGGATTGGTCGGTTAACAGATGCGCCCATTATTATTGACGATACGCCAGCTTTGAACGTATTCGAATTTAGAGCGAAATGCAGACGTTTAAAGGCGCAATACGATATTCAGATGGTTATTGTCGATTACTTGCAGCTAATGCATGGAAAAGCCGAAGGTAAAGGTGGGGGTAATCGTGAGCAGGAAATCGGTAGCATCTCGCGGGCTTTGAAATCTGTTGCTAAGGAATTAAATATTCCTGTTTTGGCATTATCGCAGTTGAGTCGCGCGGTGGAATCAAGACCAGGAAATAGTAAGCGTCCAATGTTGTCTGATTTGAGGGAGTCTGGCTCTATTGAGCAGGACGCGGATATGGTTCTTTTCTTATATAGACCCGAATATTATGGTTTGACAGAAGATGAAGAGGGGCGTCCTACTGCGGGAGTCGGTGAAGTTATTATTGCAAAACACCGTAATGGGGAGACCGGAATTGTTCCGCTTCGCTTTGTGGGTAAGTTTGTGAAGTTTGTGGATTTAGAAGATGAGTTTTCGGGTATGGGCGGAGGAGATGGATTTGGTGATGCGCCGGCTACTTTTTCTGCTTCGGCCTTGAATCCGTCGCCAAACTTTGCTGATGATTTTAGTGGTGGTGGCTTCAGTGGTGGTATCACGATGCCATCCCGAATGAACGATATGCCTGATGATGCACCATTTTAGTAATTAATTTTACGTAAGTATTCCTAATAATAGAAAAAACCGAATGATTTAAATTCGGTTTTTTTTTGGAAGTGTTTAGATGTTATTCGCTAGAAAGAACCTCCAGTTCGCTTTCATTACTGTTGGTCTCTGCCAGGTCATGAAGGTTCTGTATACAACCAGTGTTTGATCTTTGCTTTTTGTGTTGATTTTTTGATGTTCCCTTTTGTGATTTTTAAAATTTATAGGTCACACCTGCACCAACAATTTGCCTGATTTGTAGGGCAGAATTTCTCTTCCCAACTTCAACGCCGTCTTTAATAATCGGGATAGCAGTATTGTCATCATAGATCATCTGTACACCTGCGTTTACGGTGATAAACTTGTTTACTTTCATAAAAAGATTTGCTGTGTAATCAATATCTACATTTTGAGGTTTATCTAAATAGTTTGAATAGAGTTTTAGTATATTTTCAAATGAAATATTCTCCATTAAATTTACTTTATAATAAGCGTCAAATGATGCACCAAATTCTGTGCGGGACTTGCTATTCCGATCTAGTCCATATCGTGTGGAAAGGAGTGTATCACTTACGAATACAAACCGCACAGCAGCAGGTGAAAGATTAAATCTGAGGTTATCAGATCTTTTGTATGCAAAACCAGGTCCGAAGCTCAGGTATGCCGGGGCTAAAAATCTGGATATCCGTTTTTTGGGTGAAGCTGTGTAATCATAACCATCAGCAAATTGTGTGTTGAAATTTAAAAAGAATGTATATAGCCAGTATTGGGAGGCTTGATGGCCCAACAAGCTGTTTAATACGAATCGGTCATCATTTTTGCGCCAGTCCGATTCTTTTTGAAAGGTTAGCCCATAAGCTGCCAGAACTTTGTTGTCCCATGACCATTTGCCTTTCTTGTAATTGAAGTCGTAATTGAGCGTTAGGTTGCCAGAAAATGAATTTACCCCACCTGCAGCCCAGTTGGAAAATGAACTTTGGTTGATCAAAAAAGTGTTTTCTCCTTTGATAACCCATGTTTTGGTGCTGTCTGCTGCAGTTGTTTGAGCGTAGGTTTCATGTGCTATTAAACTTAAAGCGATAAGGATAATTGATTTTATTATTTTCATGTGTATACTTATTTTGTTTGCATTTCCATGTTATTATAATTTCCATGAGCAGGTACAATTTTACGTCCTTTTATGGGGCTAAATGTAGTCGATTATTCCTAGTTATTGGATTTACTGAACTACTTATTGTCCTATGCTACATTGGTCTTCGCGATGCTTATGAAAGCTAGCTTATTATCTATTTTCAACGTGATGTTTTAATAAGCATGTACGGGAAAAAAAATGTTTTATAACTAAACGAATAAATGGGGAGAATGTTTTTTGTCGTTTTGATTGTGTTTATTTTAAATAAAATCAGAACTTTGCTCAATCGTATGTATGCGCTATTTATTAGCGTAACAGCTCTTGGATAAAAGTTTGTGAACAGCTTTTGATAATGTCCGGAAATAGGAAGAGAGCCATTCTTTTGGATCTAGAAAACTGGCTTCTCTAGTGCTATTCACAACAATAACTTATAAAATGTTTAAATGAAAATAACGTTACTTTGCATAGGTAAAACAGATGACAAATATCTTATCGAAGGTATTGAAAAGTATATTAAGCGATTAAAGTTTTATGTGAACTTTAATATTGTGGTGATCCCAGACATCAAGAATGTTAAAAATCTTTCTGTTGAACAACAGAAGGATAAGGAAGCCCTTTTGATCTTGAAACAATTACAGCCGCAGGATTTGGTGGTGCTGTTGGATGAACATGGGAAAGAATATCGTTCATTGGAATTTTCTGCTTATTTGGAAAAAATGATGGTACAAAGTGTTCAACATATGGTGTTTATTATTGGTGGACCATATGGTTTTGATCAAAAAATTTATGATAGAGCAGATTCAAAAATCTCTTTATCAAAGATGACTTTTTCACATCAAATGATTCGGTTGTTTTTTACTGAGCAACTCTATCGAGCATTTTCCATTATGAAAGGCGAGCCTTATCATCACGAATAATATGGAAAAAAGTCCGTAACTTCATCATGAATAAAAACAAGCTTATGAATTTGCCCAACAAACGAGATTATCACTATAAAAGTGACGAAGGAGAGAAAAATAGCCAATTGAATAAATACATTATGATTGCTTGTATTATTATTGTAATTGTATTGGCATTTTTTTTCGCATAGCTTCAAGTCCTTCCATACGGATGAAGTAAAAGAAATAAATCTCTTACTTAATATCCGTATGGAGGATATCAGCAGATGATTTTTATAAAATTTAAATTGAATTGTTAAGCAAGAACGCTTAATTTTTTGGAGAAGGTTGGCAGGTTTTGCGCGTTCTTTTCGGGGTGGTGTTGTTTACAAATCCCCAATTGGTCATATAGAATGACAAGGGGTTAATCTCTAATAATTTTTTCATTTTTTCTTTTTTTACCATATAATAATTTATTGATTTACTATTAAGGATCAATAATCGAGCCAAGTTTCCGTATTTGTCATATTTTGAGTAAATAGTGGTCGGCCAGCGAAAAGTTCATATAGGAGGATATTTTAATATTAATAAAAAAGCAGCCCATTAGAGAAGGGCTGCTTTCAGATCGAGGTATTTATTTTTTATCAATTTTATAGAGTTTGCCAATATCCGTTATAGCGTATAGTGCGCCATCTTTACCTTGCGTGATATCTCTAAATCGTTGTCCTTCACTGCCTAATAGACGTTCTTCTCCAACCACTTTGTTATCCTTCAGTATAATTCTGGCAATGTGCATGCTGCTCAGGCCACAGATAAAAAGATTATTTTTCCATTCGGGAATATTTTGTCCAGTATAGAAAGTAATTCCGCTAGGGGAGAGGACAGGGTCCCAATAATAAACAGGCTGTTCTAAACCGTCTTTTTGCTGTATACCTTCACCAACTTTATCTCCTTTATATTCTATACCATATGTAATTGTTGGCCAACCATAGTTTTTGCCTGCTTGTATTCTATTCAGCTCATCGCCGCCCCGCGGACCAAATTCAGTTTCCCAAAGATCACCTGTCTCTGGATGTAAAACAAGTCCTTGTGGATTGCGATGTCCATAACTGTAAATTTCGGGACGGACATTTGGCTTACCTATAAATGGATTGCCAGGCGCAGGTTGCCCCTCTGTAGTGATGCGCAGAATCTTGCCCAATGCTGCATTCAGGTCTTGTGCCAATGGTCTTGTAACCAGATCTGATCTTTCACCAGTACTCAGAATAATATTTCCTTCTTTATCGAAGATGATGCGTCCGCCATAATGCAGATTCCCCTTATGTGCCGGAGTTGCCTGATAGATCACTTTAGCACCTTCTATTGATTTCTCATCAGCTGAAAGCTTTCCTTTTGCAACTGCAGTCAACGTTCCCGCAGCCGTATTGTCCGAGAAAACCCAATATATCATCCGATTTGATTCGAAGTTTGGGTCAAGACGTAATCCTAAAAGACCCCCTTGCCCGCTACTATTGACTGCAGGTAAACCTTTGATCGGTTCTCCTAATTTACCGTCTGCGGTTGCAATACGAAAATCACCCTCTTTTTCAGAAATTAGTAATCGACCGTCGGGCAGTGCGGTAATTCCCCAAGGTGATTTTAATCCTTCTGCGATTACTTTCCCTTCGAAAGGAGTAGATGTTTTCGCACCATTAATTCTCGTTTGTCCAGCAAATGCCGGTTTATAATCTGTGTTTGCCTTTTGTGTCTCTACTGGAGGGTAACTTGTGGTGTCAGTTGCCGAATTTGCACTGCTATCCGTGCTCGAATTTGAATTCGCATGATTGGAATTACATGCCATTAATCCTAAAGATACAGTTAAAAGGCTTAGTGTCAGTTTGGTTTTCATTATCTGTGACTTGTTTGTTGTCTGATTATCTGCTTGAAGATATTAAAAATTAATGAAATATTATTTTCCAGCATGTAATAATATATATACATTACCCAAGAAATAAAAAGGAGAAATGCCTGGTTCGCTAATTTTTTATAACGATCAAAAGAGTTACTTTTCTGCTAAACAATTTTTTACTATCTGTTGGAGTTCCGTATCCTTGTTGATATAATAATCACTTATATCAAGAATTGTGTTTGTGTTTAAATTGTAGATGCATACCGGCACATAATTGGGCTGTGCGGAAGTTTCGAAAGTTTTAAAATAGTCTGCACTTTCCTGGATGCTTGAAAATTCTTTGGATTCGCAATGCTGTGTGTCTTGATTAAATGTTATGGTTATAAAGTTCTTTTTCATTCTACCTCCCTTTTATCAGAATAACGAGAATTGGGAAGTAAAAGTTTTAAAAATCGTAGCTTTTTATTTTTAAACACTAATATGGCTTGCCGCTATTGGCTGTCCAAAAAATATTTTTGCTTTGCTTTCAAAGTCTCTCGGATCATCCGTAGTATAAAAGGCCAATTGACCATTTTGGGAACAAATTGTTTCAATTTCCTGATGTCTACTGAGATATTCTTTTAAGCTATTTGCAACAATAGGCCCCTGAGATATTATCTTTATATTACCTGGCGTATATTTTTCGATTACGGGCAGTAATAAAGGGTAGTGGGTACAGGCTAGCACAATGGTATCGATCTGATCTGATTGTAGTAGAAGCTCGCGCAAATCCTTTTCTACAAAGTAATGAGCACCTTCTGTATTGATTTCATTATTTTCTACCAGAGGAACCCAAAAAGGACAATCGTGCTGAAAAACTTCAATTTCTGGATTGAACTTGTTTATTTCTATTTTATACGATTCAGATTTTACAGTTCCGGTAGTAGCTAAAATACCTATCTTGTTGGTTTTCGTAAAATTGTGTAGGATTTCCGTCGTGGGCCTAATGACGCCAAGAACTTTTTTCCCCGGAGGAAGGTCGTTTTGTTGAATGGTTCTTAATGCTTTTGCTGAAGCTGTATTACATGCGAGAATAACGAGATTACAGCCCAGGTCAAATAATTTAAAAACACATTGTTTGGTGTAATTATAAACGGTCTCAAAGGATCTTGTCCCGTATGGAACACGGGCGTTATCGCCTAAATAGATATAATCGTATTGAGGTAAAAGATGTTGAATTTCCTTAAATACGGAGAGCCCTCCATAACCAGAGTCAAAAATGCCAATTGGTCCAGATTTTGATAAATTATCCATAACACAATGTTATAAGCTCTTTCACTTATAACATTGTGTTATAAGTTTCAGATTTATTGAAGCAAAGATGGTTTCTCTTTATATATTTTCCAAATTAATTCGCCAAATAATGTATTTGTCCAAGCAAACCAATGTCTTGTGAATTTTTTAGGATCGTTTTTATGAAAAGATTCATGCATAAATCCGGTTCCACCATGTGTATTGACCAGGGTTTTAATACAATTACGAATCTCATCATCATTTGTTGAGGTCTGCGCCCGCATGATAATGGACATCGGCCAGATCATATCCCTGCCTATGTGCGGGCCACCAATGCCTTCTGCTGCTGTTCCTTTAAAAAAGAATGGGTTTTTGTCGGAAAGAACAAAATTCCGTGTGCGTTGGTAAACTTCATTATTTATATCTACAGCTCCTAAATAAGGTAGGGCCAACAAGCTAGGAATATTTGCATCATCCATCATCAGATGACTCGAAAATCCATCTACTTCAAAGGCATATATTTTTCCCAATGTAGGGTGGTCTATGATTCCATATGTATTGACCGCTGCCTCCACTTCATTGGCCAGTGCTTCCATTTGAGCTGCGAGTGCCTGTTCATTTTTGACCTTCTTCAAAATTTCGGCAGACTGTCTAAGGCTAACGATTGCAAATAAATTGGAGGGGATCAGGAATGAGAAAATAGTGGAATCGTCTGAAGGTCGAAAACTAGAGCAGATCAAACCAATCGGATTTACAGGATACCCATAGCCATCTACCTGTAAAGTGTCAGATCCTCTGGAGGTTGTCCGTTCAAATTTATAAGGGCCTAAACTATCTTTACGCTGCTGTTCAACGAAAGTCTGATAGATCTTGTGTTGAGCCGCTAACCATTCTTCATTAAATGGACTGCTGTCGTTCGTTTCCTTCCAGTAATGATAGGCCAGCCGAATTGGATAACACAATGAATCGATTTCCCATTTTCGTTCGTGGATTCCTGGTTTCATATTGGTGTGATCGCTGAACCATTCGCCTTTTTTTGTCGGGTCATTATAAAATGCATTAGCGTAGGGATCAATATTGATACATTTGCTTTGTTTTTGGATTAAACCAACAATAAGATCCTGCAATTTTTTATCCTTTTTCATAAAAGGGAGGTACGGCCATACCTGAGCACTGCTGTCGCGTAACCACATCGCATCAATATCTCCCGTGATCACATAGGTGTAATTACGGCCATTTTGAACATAGGGAAATACAGTCGTATCCAAGGTATTCGGGAAACAGTTGTTAAATAACCAAGCCAGTTCCTTATTTTTAACATTTTTCTGAAATTCTACAATTGCATCTTCGATTACCTTGCTGGAAAAAAGTCTTTTCTCCTTAACAGTACGTACAGTGGGAAAAGAATGTTCCTGAGCAAATGAAAATTTGCTTGTAAGTGCACCTGCAGTCAACAGGCTTGCGTTTTGGATAAATGTTCTGCGTTTCATGCTTATTAGGGCTGTTTTATATTATATAAGGTTATTTAGTGAGATGCAAGATATAAATATTTTTGAATAAAAGGAACAGCAAATACGATTTAGCATGATATAATTGACTGAACATATGAATAAAGTCAATTTTATTCGGTTAATTTGCGTTTAGGAATGCATTTTGCTAGAAAAAATAATTTTTGAAATAATTTTATGAGGCTTAATATAATAAAAAATAATAATTTACTCCGAATTGTACTGGTGGGTATGGGAGTAGGAATTTCCTTCGCAGGTTTTGCCCAGATTAAGAGCCAACCTTACTCGTATCATTTTTATCAAAAAATGAACGATGTTGTTTATTCTACGGAGACAAGAATGCATACTTCGGCTAAACCATTCGTCATTAAAGACTCTTTATTGTTAGCCAAGTTTGATTCCATACAATCCAATAAACCCGTTTCTTCATCCAATTGGTTTATGCGCAAGATTTTTAATGAACATCTTGTACAGGTTGAAAAGGACGATTATACATTCTACGCTGATTTTTTACCTGATCTTTATATTGGAAAGGATATGCAGGGCGATAAACGACGTACTTGGATGAATAGCAGAGGATTTCAGGTGGGATTGAACGTCGGAAATAAATTTACATTCAATACTTCCGCATTTGAAAGTCAGGCGGTATTTCCAAAATACCTAGATGATTATATTGTTGCGCATAAAGTTGTTCCTGGCCAGGGAAATACGAAATTTCAGTCTAAAAATAAAATGGACTGGATGTATGCGACAGCGAGCATGACCTATGATGCCCATAAGTATATTCAGGCAACTTTGGCTTACGACAAAAACTTTATAGGGGATGGGTATAGATCCATGCTTTTATCAGATTTCTCCTCAAATTATGCGCATCTGAAATTGACGGGGACGATTGGAAATGTTCAATATACTTCGATCTGGGCCTACATGAATGATCCAACGCATCCAAGACAGGATTTAACAGGCACATATCCGATGGAGGGGCAAAATAACACACGTTTAGGAGATGGAAAGAAATGGGGCGCCTTTCAATATTTGGATTGGAATGTAACCAATAAGTTGTCGTTAGGCTTTTTCCAATCTGTTGTTTGGGCTGCGCAGGATGAAGCAGGGAAAAGAGGTTTCGATTTTAGTTATCTGAGCCCAATTATCTTTATCCGGCCTGTCGAAAGTAATAATTCGACCTCACCAGATAAAATGTTTTTGGGGTTAACTTCAAAATATAAACTTCCTTATAATTTGACTGCATATGGACAGTTTTTATTAGGGGAATTTACAGCGAAAGAGTTTTTTGCGGGGAACGGATATGCGCATAATAAATGGGGGGCACAACTTGGTGTAAGAGGGTATGACATGTTTGGGGTCAAGAACCTGAACTTTTTAGCCGAATATAATACGGCTCGACCTTATACATATGCACACTTTAAATCGTATTCCAACTATAGCAACAACGCAGAGCCATTGGCACATCCGAAAGGAGCGAACTTCAGAGAGTTTGTTGGCCTCGTGAATTATGCTTGGGATCGATGGGATTTTTCATTGCAGGGTATGTTTACCCAAAATGGACTTGATCTGCCAGATGGAAGTAATATGGGAGGGGATATATTTCAGTCTTATCGAACTATACCAAATTTATATGGAAACCATATTGCACAGGGAATAAAGAATAATATCTACTATGCAGATGCTAAGGCTGCCTATGTGCTCAATCCGAAGTATAATCTTCGTTTAGAACTCGGCTATACTCAGCGATATGCAAAAGCGCAATATGAAACGCCTGTTGTCAATAAGTCAGGAGTGGTTTCATTTGGACTTCGCTCAAGCTTCCGTGCAATTTATAACGATTTGTAGAATTTTTTATAAACTGATCTAGACTTGAAATGAGACAAACTATAAGGTTTCTGTTCTGTGTTAGAGCAGTCATCTATATAGTTTGTCTTCACGAGCATGTGTTAGGGCAGAATGATAGGATAGGGGAGTGATTGCTTGCTTTATCTCAGTATAAATCTCCGACTCCTGCAGCTCTGCTATCTTAGGATGACTTAAAAACTATAGATTTAAACAGAATAATTGCGCGTAGTCGAATTGTTAATGGACCAGCACAAAAAATAATTATATTCCAATGAAAAAAATCCTCATACTGAATGGCCCAAACTTGAATTTATTGGGTGTAAGGGAAAAATCAATTTATGGCAGCCAGGATTTCCTGAGCTATTTTGAAGAGCTGAAAGAACTGTTTGAAACGGCGGAATTGCATTATCTTCAAAGCAATTCAGAAGGGGGATTAATCGATAAGATCCACGAAGTTGGTTTTGAATTTGACGGAATTGTATTGAATGCGGGGGCTTATACACATACCTCTATTGCCCTGGGCGATGCAATTGCAGCTGTCACTACGCCTGTTATTGAAGTTCATATCAGTAATGTTCATCAAAGAGAGGAATTCCGCCATCATTCGTTCCTGGCAAAGAATTGTAAAGGGGTGATCTGTGGTTTCGGTCTAGATAGCTACAGACTGGGGATAGAAGCGCTTCTTAAGTAAATACACTTCCTTTACAAGTAGAGAAACTACTTATTTACAACATAAAAAAGCGGGAATTCCCGCTTTTTTATGTTGTAAATAATATGCTGTTATCCAATTAGGCTCCTGATTTCGACTTCGTCTGCTTTGATCTGAGCTTTCATCTCTTCAAGTGAATCGAACCGTTCATCATGACGGATAAAATGGAGGAATTTTACACGTAGTGTCTTGCCATAAATATCCTGATCGAAATCAAATAGGCTGATTTCAATAGCACGATTCATACCATCTACAGTAGGCCTAGTCCCGATATAACCCATACCTTTGGCAATAGAAACAGGGCTTTCCTCTCTGTACTCTCCTGTGGTGATATTTTGGATATGATTATAGATATATACTTCCACAGCATATATTCCATAGGCTGGTATGAGCTTATGCGGTTCGTGGACCTGCAGGTTCGCTGTTGGAAATCCGATTGTCCGCCCTATTTGGTCACCTCTGATTACGGTTCCTGTCAATTCAAACGGATAACCCAAATAAAGATTAGCCGTTCTGATATCACCTTTGATGAGAGCTTCACGTACTCGCGTGGAAGATACGGCAATATCGTTGATATCCTGTTCGGGGATTTCGTCAACGCTGTAGTCAAATATAGAGGCAAACTGCTCTAAATCTCCCATAGTACCTTTACGATCTTTTCCAAAATGGTGATCATAACCTATCACAATCTTTTTGGTACCCAATTTGCCTACAAGAACATTACTAATGTATTCTTCCGGGGTCTGATTGGAGAAATCACGGGAAAAAGGAATGATAATTAAGTGGTCAATTCCTACTTTACTCAATTGACTGACCTTCTCTTCGATATCGTTGATTAAGCGTAAGCTATCATCATCCGGATTGATAATCAACCGTGGATGTGGGAAAAAAGTAAGCAGAATTGTCTCACCATTAATTTTTTGAGCTGCTTCTTTTAAATGCGCCAATATTTTTTGATGGCCAATATGGACACCATCGAAAGTACCGATGGTTACAACTGCATTTTCAACTGGTGAGAAATCATCTAAACTTCTGTAGATTTTCATTTATAGGAGTTTTTGCAAAAATAAGATAAAGAATCAATAAAATGGGGTGGTAAAGTTATTTAATGATTTCTTTATGACGTTTTATTTCAGCGATAAGTTGTTCTAGATTCCATGCATTTTCGACTTTATAATCCCCGCTTTTGGTGCGTCTTAAAGAACTCAGATGAGAGCCGCTCTGTAAGACTTTTCCAAAGTCATAAGCCAGTGATCTGATGTAGGTTCCTTTTGAACAGGAGATACGAAAATACACGTTGGGAAGTTCGATTTTTTCAATCAGAAAGCTATTAATACGTACTTGACGGGATTTTATTTCAACTTCTTCGCCTCGTCGGGCTTTTTCATACACGCGTTCGCCATTTATTTTAATAGCCGAGTGGGCTGGTGGAAATTGCTGAATATCTCCTTCAAAGGATTTCGCAGCTTCAAGGATCATTTCCTTCGTAATATGATCGATTGCAAAGGTTTCATCAATTTCTGTTTCCAGATCATAAGAAGGCGTTGTAGCTCCCAGTGTGATCGAACCAGTGTATTCTTTGTCCTCAGCTTGGTAGCTGTCAATTTTTTTTGTGAGTTTGCCTGTGCAAACAATAAGTAAGCCGGTCGCAAGCGGATCTAAAGTTCCCGCGTGACCGACTTTTAATTTTAACGGTTTGATGGAGTTTCTAACTTTACCAACAACGTCAAAACTTGTCCATGTTAAAGGTTTATCAATCAACAGCATTTCTCCTTCGGCAAAGTTGAACTTCGCGGAATTTTCACTAACCTCTATATTTTCCATCGAAGATTTTAGATAATTTGTAAACTATGACCCGAAAGCAGAAGGGCGAGAATAATAACACCAATGATGATTCGGTACCAACCAAATGCTTTAAAACCATATTTGGTCAAAAAGCCAATAAAGGACTTAATGGCAACAATCGCAACAACAAAACCAATTAGATTTCCTATGATGAGTAAATTAAGCTCTTCGCCAGTAAAGGTGTTCCCCTCCTTGAAAAACTTCAAAAGTTTTACTGCTGAAGCACCAAACATCATCGGCAAAGCGAGGAAAAAGGAGAATTCCGCCGCTGCTTTACGCGTTAATTTTTCGGCCATACCGCCAATAATCGTACTTGCAGATCTTGATGTGCCCGGGATCAATGCCAGACATTGATATATACCGATCATAAAAGCCTGTTTGTAGGAAACCTTGTCTGAATCTTCTACAGTTGGTTTGTTGAACCACTTGTCTACAAAAAGCAACACCAGACCACCGACCACTAACATCACTGCAACCATTAAAGGGCTCTCTAATAGTGCATCAATATAATCGTTGAACAACAAACCTAGGATCGAAGCTGGAATAGCTGCGATGATCAATTTGTAATAAAAAGAAAGCGTTTTAAAAAAACGTTTGTAGTATAGTACGAGAACCGATAATATCGTTCCCAGCTGGATGACAATCGTAAATAATTTGACAAATGCTGATGGTTGAATACCCATTAAGGCAGTAGCAATGATCATGTGACCTGTCGAAGAAACAGGCAAAAACTCCGTTAATCCTTCAATAATAGCAAGGATGATAGCTTCAATAATAGACATCAGTTTAAAATAAGATTATGCTTTAGTTGGATTTGTTTTTTGGGCGGTACAGAATTGCTGCGAATCCTATCGCAAACCCGAGAACAACAACAATAGGGGCTAAGGTAATCTTGGTAAAACTATAAATATCAGTTTCACCCGACATCAATGCAAAGCCAATAATGACAACAGCTAAACTAGCTATAAAAAGTTGGTAATTTACTTTGGAGAATACAAATGAACCTTTATTGACTGATTCAGTAGATTTCTTTATTTGAGCCATTTTTTATCTGTATAAATCGTTAGATTGTGCCTTTAAGTATTTTGTCACCGCGAAGTAGGTGCTGAGTCCCGAAATGAGAATCCCAATTAGGATTACGCCTAAAAAGATCACTGCAAATTCAAACCAGTTGCGTAAAAAGACCAGTTCAGGTATCTGCTGCTGCCCAAACTTAAGCGTTAAAATGAGAAGTAAAATCGCGATCAAAGATCCCAGTAAACCATGAATGATGCCATAAGTTATAAATGGTCTGCGGATAAAGTTCTTAGTCGCTCCAATAAGTTGCATACTTTTGATCAGAAAACGCTGTGAGTAAATTGCAAGACGGATGGTATTGTTGATTAAAGCTACGGCGATGATGAGTAGGATCACAGCAAAAGCCAAAACAATCATACCGATAATACGCACGTTTTTGTTGACCATGTCAATCAGTGATTCCTGATATACGACCTCTTTGATCTTATTGTTTTTGGAGATCTTCTCAATAAAAGTTTTGATACTATCTGTATTCGCATAATTCTCCTTCATGTAAACATCCAAAGAGGGTAGTAGTGGGTTATGCCCCAGATATTGTACGAAATCTTCACCAAGATCTTCTTTTAAATTTTTTGCAGCTAATTCTTTGCTGATATATTCAGTACGTAGTACGTACGGATCCTTCTCAAGGTCTTTTTGCAAGGACAGTACATCACCTTCACTAGTGCCATCATTGACGATGACATTTAAGACAATATTTTCTTTAACGTATTTCGAAAGATTTTTAGCGTGCACCAAGAGTAATCCCAACATACCTGTTACCAATAGCACAAGTGCAATACTGATAACCGTAGATACATATACAGATTTTGTTTTTCTTTTTTGTGTGCTTAATTCGTATTCTGACATAATAAGCAAAAATTTATTTGCGAAAGTAACTATTTGAGTTGGAAGATTTCGAATTAATCTTGTAATTACTTTGATAAAATCAATTCGAACTTCGTTTTCTATCTATGTTTAAATAACTTTTCAATACTATAATTTATTGTTCAAACTACAAAACTTTTATCACATTTCGGTATTAAAATCGTAATTTCGCAAGTCATAAAAATTCCTTACGAATAAAAATGGAGTATAATCACAAATCATTAGAGAAAAAGTGGCAAAAGTTTTGGGCGGATCACCAAACGTATAAAACATCTGATTCGCATCAAAAGCCAAAATACTATGTATTGGATATGTTTCCTTATCCTTCCGGAGCTGGATTGCACGTTGGTCACCCCCTGGGATATATTGCTTCGGACATCTTTTCAAGATATAAACGTTTGAAAGGTTTCAATGTATTGCATCCGATGGGCTATGATTCTTTTGGTCTTCCTGCAGAGCAATACGCCATTCAGACTGGGCAGCATCCTGCTGTTACGACCGAGGTGAATATTAATCGTTATCGGGAACAAATGGATAACATTGGATTCTCTTATGATTGGAGCCGCGAAGTACGTACTTCCGATCCCGCATATTACAAATGGACGCAGTGGATTTTTATGAGATTGTTTGATTCTTGGTATAATAAAGAATCAGATAAAGCTGAACCGATCGAAACATTGATAGCAAGGTTTGCTGCGAGTGGCTCTGCTTCCATTACAGCGGTTTCTGATGAAGATGTTTTAGAATTCAGCGCCGAAGAATGGAAATCTTTTGATGAAGAAAAACAACAACGTGAGTTGCTGAAATATCGGATTGCTTATTTACGAGAAAGTACTGTAAACTGGTGTGCCGCTTTAGGTACAGTATTGGCAAACGACGAGGTAATCAATGGTGTTTCTGAGCGTGGAGGTTATCCGGTTGAGCAAAAGAAGATGATGCAATGGTCTATGCGTATTACAGCCTATGCTGATCGCTTGTTAAGCGGATTGGATACGGTTGATTGGCCAGAACCATTAGTTGAAATGCAAAGAAACTGGATCGGAAAATCGGTCGGTGCCTCTGTGAAATTCCCGTTACCGCAATTAGATACGGCCATCGAAGTTTTCACAACGCGTGTAGATACTATATTTGGTGTTTCATTTGTTGTTTTGGCACCCGAACATGAATTGGTCGCCGCATTGACAACTCCTGAACAGCAAGCTGAAGTTGATGCCTATATCGAGAAGACGGCAAAAAAATCTGAATTGGATCGTATGGCCGATACAAAAACAGTTTCAGGAGCTTTTACAGGTTCCTACGCCAAGCATCCGATTTCAGGACAAAATGTACAAATTTGGATTGCGGATTATGTCCTTGCAGGATACGGTACAGGTGCCGTTATGGCTGTTCCTAGTGGCGATCAACGTGACTATGTTTTTGCCAAACATTTCGACCTAGAAATTATTCCTATTTCTGATTCACAAAATATTGAAGAAGAAGCCGACCCTAATAAGGATGGGAAATATATCAATTCCGATTTTATCAATGGTATGACTTATCAAGAGGCTGTACCAGCTTTAATTGCAAAATTAGAGGAGCTTAAATTGGGTAAGGCGAAAATAAACTTCCGCATGCGCGATGCTATTTTTGGTCGTCAGCGCTATTGGGGGGAGCCGGTGCCCGTTTACTTTAAAAATGGATTACCTTATTTAATTAAGGAGGAAGAACTACCGCTATTGTTACCAGAGGTGGATAAATATTTGCCAACAGAATCCGGAGAACCTCCTTTAGGTAGAGCCAAAGATTGGAAATATGAAGATCAATACGAATATGAGTTGAGCACCATGCCAGGATGGGCAGGTTCTTCGTGGTATTGGTTTAGGTATATGGATCCGAAGAATGAAGGTGATTTTGCGTCCAAAGAAGCTGTAGATTATTGGAAAGCAGTGGATTTATATATTGGAGGCTCTGAACATGCTACAGGGCACCTATTATATTCGCGTTTTTGGAACAAGTTTTTAAAAGATTTAGGTTACCAGAATGAGGAAGAACCATTCCGTAAGTTGATTAATCAAGGAATGATTCAAGGACGTTCAAATTTTGTATACCGCGTGCTTGATGAAGAGGGCAGAGGTACCAGCCAATTCGTCTCCTATGGTTTGAGAAACGATTATCAAACAATTCCCTTGCATGTAGACGTTAATATCGTCTCCAATGACATGTTGGATTTAGAAAAATTCAAAAACTTCAGGCCGGACTTTGCCAATGCTGAATTTGTATTGGAAAATGGTAAATATATCTGCGGCAGTGAGGTCGAGAAAATGTCAAAATCCAAATTCAATGTGGTCAATCCGGATGATATTATTGAATCTTATGGGGCAGATACATTGCGTCTATATGAAATGTTTTTGGGGCCTCTGGAGCAAGCTAAGCCTTGGAATACCAATGGTATTGAAGGGGTTTATAAGTTCTTGCGTAAAGTATGGCGTCTTTTCCACGACGCTGAAGGTAATTTCAATGTTTCTGATGGCGATCCATCTAAAGCAGAATTTAAAGCTTTACATAAAATTATCAAAAAGGTAGAAGAAGATATTGAGCGTTTTTCTTTCAATACTTCCGTATCAGCCTTTATGATCTGTGTCAATGAATTGACGGATCTGAAGTGCAATAAACGACAAATATTGGAACAATTGGTGGTCATTCTCCAGCCTTATGCGCCACATATCACAGAAGAGCTGTGGGCACTGCTGGGAAATGAAGCGGGCACGCTTTCGTACGCTTCATATCCTGTCTTTAAACCAGAATATTTAGTTGAGTCGGAATTCGCGTATCCGGTATCTTTCAATGGTAAAATGAAATTCAATCTATCATTAGCACTTGATTTAGATCAAAAAGCAGTAGAAGATACCATCAAAGCACATGCTGATGTACAACGGCATTTAGATGGGAAAGCAATCAAAAAGATTATTTTTGTCAAAGGGAAAATAATCAATATTGTAGTTTAACCTGCTAATAGACTATGAAAAAAGCCGTTTTATCAGTTCGATAAAACGGCTTTTTTATGCTAATACATCTTGAAAGGCTATTGTTTTGTCGAAAATCCCTTTTGCATAAGGACAATTTGGGATAATTTTGGCATCGTTCCTTCGTGCATAATCGACAGCTTCCAATACCAGCTTCTTACCCACGCTCATTCCCTTATATTCGTCGTAGACTTCCGTATGATCAATAGAAAACTCGTGATCGTTTTGCCAAGTATACTCTAAAATTCCAGCTTCATTATCTTCAACTTCTGCAATAAAATTGCCTCTGTCTTCCCTTTCGATGTTTCTTATTTCCATAGTTTTTTCTCAAAATAACGTCCAAATGATCTTTTTGTTTTATGAAAGTTTTCAATTTTTGTGTTCGAAATCGATCTGGTTTTCCGGGTAGGGTATAGATCGACCAAGGTCGAAAATGCTTGTTGCGCCCAAAAGCCGAACTAGAGTACTTTCAGCCAATAAGATGATAGTATTTGCCTTACTGTTTAAAATCGAAGAAACGGATTGGTTCTAGCCTAAAATCTATGGGCACAAGATCTTTAGATATTCCATTTTTGAAGAATTTTTCTTATCTTTGTAATTATCTCCTTAGTATACCTCGCATTTTTATCTTTTCAACGAAGCTCTAAAGGTCCGTAACCTCTTCGGGAACATTTTATTTTAATCCATATTGAATGAGCAAAAGCCAAATTACATTTAACAAAAAAGAACGAGAAAAAAAGAAACTACTCAAAAAACAACAGAAAATTGAGAAAAAAGAATTCAACAAAACAAATAATGACAAAGGGAAGTCGTTAGAAGAATTGTTTGCTTATGTTGACGAACATGGGAATATCTCTGATAGACCTGCAATAAAATTGAAAGAAGGAGAAAGTCCCAGCATGTCCTCAAATCATCAGGATGACTATTCTTTTGGAAAGGTTGTTCACTACAATACAGAGTCCAATTATGGATTCATTCGGGACAATGATACGCAGCAATCAATTTATTTCAATGATCGTCTTGTCGGACAGAAACTAAACCTCAATCAAAAAGTGAAGTTTAAATTCAAAAGTGCTAAACAAGGAGCACAGGTCACTGAAGTATTGATTGAATACTAATAGGAAAGAAAGCATTTAGTCTTTGAAGTGCTGTTAATATAAGATCCTTTGTTTGATGTCATCATGGTTGGAATCAAACAAAGGTTTTTTTTTGCATTCTTTGGCCTGTTTTTTAGCGCTCCGATAGCAATATAAGGTCATTGTTGATAGATAATTATAGATTTATTTTTGAAAATTTTGTTGAAATCTGTAGCTGGATTCGTAGGATTGCCGAATCCTATAAACATTTTGTTGAACGGCGCGAGGAGCAACCGGTCTCCTTATTGTGGGCTGCGCTGATGCGGGTATGTTTCGTCGCGAGATCCCGCTGTTGAATTTAAAGAGATTTGTACTTCAGCTTTTCGTTGTTTCAGATTTTTGGAGTTAAATCTGATTGTTCGAATCGAAGTAATGTTATCATGATTATTGTCTAGCCGTCTTTCGGATATGGTAGCCAATTTAGAGAATTCTCGTACTCGATCCTAAAGAAATTCCTGAATTTTACGAAATTAGCGTCAAATTTATTATAAAAGTGTTATGCCGCAACTTATTTTAGATACTGTGATAGAAGCTCCCCTGTCTGTTGTTTTTGACTTGGCGCGCAGTATTGATTTGCATATGTATTCGACAAAGAAAACAGGAGAAAAAGCGATTGGAGGGGTTACGGCGGGGCTGATTGAAGCAGGACAACAGGTCCGCTGGCAGGCGAAACATCTTGGTGTAAAGCAAACATTGACCATTCGGATAACTGCGATGGAAAAGCCTTGTTTTTTCGAAGATCGGATGATTCAGGGGGTGTTTCATTCCATGGATCATCAGCATATCTTCGAGGAGCTCGAAGAAGGTAGTGTACTCATGCGTGATGTGTTCAATTTCAGGGCTCCGCTTGGTCTATTGGGACGATTGGCAGAATGGCTCTTTCTCAAAAGATATATGCTCCGGTTCCTTGAAGAGCGTAACCGTGTGATTAAGGATGTTGCCGAATCGGGCAATTATGCAGAGTATGTTTGTTGTTAATGCTTCGGGAAATAACAGGGGCAGTCGTGTAGCGGAGATTGGGTGAACTGATGTGTCTATCGATTTCTGGCTACAATGATCAAATCGCTATTTTTCTTTCGAAGCTGTTCCTGTAGGAAATCAAAGGCACCTTTCTGATGGGTTGTCACCTGATAGATTTTGTTAAATTCGTTGTAGAAAAAAATGCGATAGCTGTTTGGCCCGCGGGAATGCCGAATGATTTTCGTTTCAATACGGTGAATTTGATCCACCCTGATGTTTTTGTCTCCGATGAAAGGAAAGAACAGAATTTCATTTTCGCAGAAAAGATAAGGGGCAATAGTAGCATTTATACGGATCAAGCACTTGGTGTATTGTTGATAAATTTCCAGGTCAGCATCGTTTAACCGTTGTAATGCGCGAATGAATTTTTGATATTTAATATAGACTATCCAGATAAGAAGGCCAAATATAAAACCTAAATAAACAAAAAGAAAGGATAGGGTAGGGAGTGACTTGTAGAAAAAAGTGAGTCTGTCGTCGCTATCTGACCATTTCTGGAAAAATGTGAAAAGGAAGAATCCGTAAAAAAAAGCGAATATAACAAAGAAAAAGGCCATTATAATATTGCGGGTTTTTCTTGTCTTGCCTAATTCTGTTGTTAGAAATGATCCTAGTGTTGATGTAGTACTGCTCATAGTTTTCTGGAAAAGTCTAAATATAATAAAAGAGTTTGTTTTCTTTTTGGATCCTTCATTTTGTGTTTTTTTGATTTAACTATTCTTTTTCTTTAGCATCTCTAGCTGATAATTCTGTATTTAAAGGCTTTATTGTACCTGTGGACTGTATTTTCGCTGCTTTAAATCACTTATAGTGCCGTGGCTGCTTGGGAGAGGTGTGAGAGGAAAAGTTCGTTACCGCTGTTTTAGGCTCGTCTAAGCGTTATTTCGGCAGGAGTGTGGATTCCTTAAGGAATTGAGAGATGTTGTCTTAAATCGCTTAAAATTGATGTTAAATGAAAAGTGGCGGCCTGTAGTGTCTTTTCTTCTACCATCTACGACTCGATTAGTTCGTCTATAAGGGCTTAATGAGGTCGGGGAAGGTAAGTGAGGTTCTTTCGATATAAGTTGTCTTATCTCGCTTTAAAAAGGTCTCAAATTAAATAATTGGGAACGGGAGCTTGTTGTGCTGTTCTTTAGTGTTCAAAATAGTTCAAAAAAATCAGTGATTGTCCTGTCAGTTTTCGTTCGGACCAGTAGAACCGCAATGCTCTGCTCATACGTACTGGATGCATCAAGTCTTTCTTGAAACCCTGGAAAAAAGCGACCGGCTTTGAACGCCGGATGTCTGCATAACCAATTTTTGATGCTTAAGGTGAGAGGTGGCGGATTTGGGTTTTGAAAGGTCTAATCTGAAATTGTGATTGACGGCGGAAGTGTGCAAATGGGGCATTGTATAAACAGATAATTCAACCTGTTTAAAATGTTTGCTAATCGCAAAAATTGGTGTGGATAAAATTATATCCATACCAATTTTATGATGGATATGGCTTATTTACCACTTCTTTAAGGTTGTTTTTTTTGTTTATATAAGAACTGTAAGTATTTGTAAAATAAAGATTAATAATTTTATTTAGAGCCGTTTGTTTTCGGTGTTGTTTAAAACAGATAAAGTTGGAGTTTGGTCATTAAAATGACCCTATTGACGGTGGTTTAACCCTAAGGAAAGCGCTGAAACCAACCAAAAAACGGGCTGAAATTCGATGAGAAAATATCTGTTTCGATATCAAAATGGGGCTGTCATGCAAAAGAGGAACATTATTTTCAAGGGGTTATACACCGCTGACAGATTGCATCCGAAATGATGTCTTAAGCTGTTCCCTTTGCATTACTTACTGGAATATAGAGGTGTTTTGAATCATTTGAACAAATAGCAACGGAATGCTTTAAAATAATATTTTTAAGTATTCTATTTCTATTTATTGTTATGATCTTCAGTGTTATTATGTTTATTATATGAAGTTTTTGTTTTTGTATGGAAAAGGTGTAATATCTCGTTTCTGATGAATCGATAATGGAAGAAAGCAGGATGGAATAAAGTAAAAAGCTGTCGATTTAACCCCTTATTTTGATGGGGTCTCGCCGGTTTTATGAGGGTTGATATGGCTTTTAGTTAATAGGATTTTGCCTTTAATTAGATCATCGTTGAACTGGCCTACTGTTGTTTTTTGGAGCATTTCAAAAAGGTTGTTGCGTATGCTTTTGAACTCGTGATGCAGCGGGCAAGGGTACTGTTCAGAGCAGAATTCAAGCCCCATACCGCATCCGACAAAAAGGCTCTCGCCGTCGATTGCTTTGACGACTTCCGATAGCGGTGTGGACATATCTCCGCTATCGAGGTAGAATCCACCGCCGGGTCCCTTCATGGAACGAATGATACCTGCCCGGCTGAGATTTTGCAGTATCTTTCCTAGAAAAGCTTCTGGAGAATGGATGCTCTCAGCTATTTCTTTTATGCCTACGCGTTTATTTTCTTGCGAACTTTGTGCAATAAAAAAAACTGCCCGTAGTCCATATTCACATGTTTTAGAAAAAATGCCCATAATCTTTTTGCTTTTTGCAAATGTACAAAATCGAAAATAGCCATCCGCCAATGATTGAAAATTAGGGATGACTATTTGATAAGTGGACTAATTGATTAATTCAGCTGCAGAGATGCAGGGCCAAATTCTTCGAAGTGAATATTCTCGGTATGAACGCCCTGATCAGTTAGGTACTGAAAGTGCTTTTTGATAAATCCTGATGGTCCACATAGGTAGTAGTTGGCCTCCAGCGGAAGGTGGATGGCATCGATTTTAGACAGGTCAACCCACCCTGATAGCACTTCCGAATTCGTATCCTGCGCTTCATCATAGAAAGAAAAGCTGGTGATGTTTGGATTTTGGTTTTCCAGTGTTTTTATCCTTTCTTTAAATGCGTGGAGATCACGGTTGCGACAGCCATGGATCCAAGTGATTGCTTTATCTTCATTCCTGTCAACCAAATGCTCTAACATCGCGATTAAAGGGGTCTGACCAACTCCACCGCTAACGAATACATATGGTTTTTCACTCTCAATCAATTGAAAAGAACCTGTCGGTGCTGTGAGTTCGAGCTGTTTGCCAACCTCAAAGTATTGATGCAGATAGTTGCTTACCATGCCCGCAGGTTTTCCCTCGGGAGCTTCTTTTTTCACCGAAATGCGAAGGTATTCACCATTGCTCGCATCGGACAGACTATATTGTCTTGGCTGATACAGGTGTAATTCAGGAAGAAATACCCGGACACTTACATATTGACCGGCCTCGTGTTTTGGGAGTCGTCCATTGTCTGTGGGTTTGAGGTAGATAGATTGTATCTCGGCTGTTTCTGATTCTACTTTTACAATCGTAAATGGTTTCCAGCCGGTCCAGCCTCCTTCTGTTTGGATCATTCGATCATACATATCTTTTTCGACGCCGATCATAAGGTCGGCCAGTTGGAAATAGGCAACTCTCCAGGCTTCAATAAGCTCATCCGTCGCGGCATTGCCTAATACTTCCTGGATGGAAGCTAATAAGTGCTTTCCTACAATCTGGTAATGCTCAGGGCGGATATGGAGACTGCTGTGTTTCTGTCCAATGTGTTTGACTGCAGCCAACAAAACGGAAGGGTTCTCAATATGCTCCGCATAGGCTAAAACGGCTGTAGCTAAAGCCGTTTGCTGTCTCGCATTTTGTTGGTTTCCCATATTGAAAATATGTTTAAGCTCAGGGTTATGCGTAAACATACGTTTGTAAAAATGACTGGTTAGTGCAACTCCATGTTCTTGTAATACCGGTACAGTGCCCTTAATTAACTCTTTTTGTGCTTCAGTAATCATAATAAAATATTTAAATACCTTTTTGTCTTTTATTTTGCCAAAATAAAGGAACTAAAAATTTTGTCTCCAGCTGATAAGCTGCTTTATGTCTCGATAGCATACATTTGCAAATGACTATCGTGTACAAAAATAGAAATTTATAATAAAAGACAAAAATATCTTTTATTATTTTTTACGGATTGCGCCGGTCGACGCCTGTTAGATTTTAGCAGTATCGTTCTTCCTTGCGGACTATTTCCAGGTTTTGAGATTTTTAGGATAAAATATCCATTCCGGGGTTTTAATAATATCTTGATCTACGTCGTACCAGGGGCTAAGTTTGCTGTTATTCCAATTATTCAAAATTTGTATCTCTTGAGCAGGCATATAACTTTGCGCGAGCAATACAATTGTTTTTCCCGCACTATTCTTTGCGAGATCAACTACGATGATCGCATGACCAATAGGTGATCCTTTTTGAATAAAAGTGTCCCCAATTTTAACTTCTTGTGTTGTTTTTACGTTGGGAAGTTCATCGTGCAGCGAAGAAGTATTTGCATAAGCAAAAATATACTCGAGGTATTTCCAATAGGTTGGGTACGAATAATCTCCTTTTGCATAGCTTATATATGCGCGGGGTTTACCGTCGGAAAGAAAGTTAAATTTGATATCCTTATACCGCTTTTGTTGGTATAAGTAATCTGCCCTGAGTCGCATGACAGCATCGGCGCATTGGTGTAAATCGCGCTTTCCTATGTCAAGTTTCACAACACTATTGTAGACGTTATTTCGTGGTTTAATTTTTCCGTCATAATAATGTACTTCCTGCCCGATAGGGTATAATGGAAGATTTTCCAGAAAATTACCGAATTCCCAAGCCTTGTAGCTTAGTCTTTTAAAGCCTTGTGGTAATAAAATACGTGCTTTGACAGTCAATCCTTTAGGGTCAATAAATTGACTTCCGTCAGTTCGTACGGGCTGTGTGGCGGCTGAATCTGTATATTGGGTTTTCGATTCGATAGCATTGGGTTGCCCACAGCCCATGAAGACCTGACAGGAAAAGAGGGGCAAGAGCACGTATATTGATTTCATATAAAAGATTTTAATTCAGTGTATTACGTTTTAACGAATATAATTAAATTTAGATGCAATTTGAAGAATGAATCACTTGAAAAAATTAAGAAATTTTTAAGCTATTCACCAACTTTTTGGACCATTTTCTGATGTAGCTTAGCCGAAGTAAATCAGGATACGATTATGTCAGGAAAACAGATTTTTCAGACGTCAAGCAAAAAGCGCTGGTACGCTTTTTCATGGATGAGCAGCGCATTAGTGATCGGTTTGATCATCGGTGTTATATGTGTGGTGTATACATTGGGAAAGATTCAGATTCCTCCTTTTCCCATAATTAATACCAGCACGCCACTAACGGAAAAGTCCACCGCAAAATTAAAGAAATCCAAACAATTCAAGGAGTTTACAGTTGTAAAATCCGAACTGGAAAAGATTAGACGTGATCGAGAACTAAAGCATTTAAAACATATTGGTACCAAAAATAGAATCAATATGGGATTTTATGTGAGTTCTTGGTCCAATGAAGTGCGTGAGCAGTCTTTATCTGATTTACGTCGCAATATCGGTCATTTGGATATGGTTGCTATGGAGTCCTTTTTTACTGTGCCCAATCAGGATACAGTAGTCGATAAAGCCGATACTGCTGCGCTTAAAGTGATTCATCAATATAAACGCAAAGCAATCGCGCAGATTTCCAATTTCAGTGGTAACGATTTTGACGGGCAGACTGTAAAAGCCATCTTGCTTAATCGGGATAAACAACAACGTTTTATAGACGACATTCTTCTCAAAGTAAAGCGAAATGGTTTTGCTGGAATAAATATTGACTTTGAGAATTTACAGTTGGACGACCACAAGCCGCTGAACGATTTTATGGCACATATCTATACTATATTTCATACAGAAGGCCTTCTCGTTACACAGGATATTTCACCTGAAAATGATGATTATGATCCTATTGCACTACAAAAGTACAACGATTACATTATTTTGATGGCTTATGATCAGCATTCCATTGAAAGTAATGCCGGTGCCATTTCACATCAAGCTTGGGTCGAAAAGAATCTCGATGAGCTTTGCAATAAGATCGATGCAGATAAGGTGATTTTGGCTCTGGCATGTTATGGATATGACTGGCCAAAAGGCAGTGTCGGCAAGACCTTGACTTATGATAACGCCGTAATTTTGGCTCATAATTACAACGCCAAAATTACTTTTGATCCCGAATCTGCAAATCTCAACTTTAGCTATAAAGATGGGTCAGGGATGTCTCATGATGTTTATTTTACTGACGCAGCAACTTATTTTAATCTTATCCGCAAAGCAGATGACTGGGGATTAGCGGGTATTGCACTCTGGCGCTTAGGAAGTGAGGACGCCCGTTTATGGTCATTTATTTCAAGATCATTGGATCGGGAAGACTTGAAAAAAGATCCCGTTGACTTCGGAAAAATAACCCAGATCAATGTCGGTGGTATACAATATATTGGTGACGGCGAAATTTTGGACTTGGTAAATAGTCCAGCTCCAGGAGAAGTTAAATTTGCTTTTGATCCATCAACAGCGATGATACAGGGACAGGAATATGTGAAGACACCGAGTAATTATGTCATTAAGCGTTTTGGAGAAAGAGACAATACTGTGGTTCTCACCTTTGATGACGGTCCTGACCCTACCTATACACCGCAGGTATTGGACATCTTAAAAAAAGAACGTGTGCCCGGAGCTTTCTTCCTTGTTGGCGTGATGGCTGAAAAAAATATGGACCTGGTCCGCAGAGAATATCAAGAAGGACACGAACTCGGTAATCATACTTTTTTTCACCCCGATATGTCTACCATAGGGCCCAACCGTGTTAAGTTTGAGTTGAATGCGACCCGAAAGATTATTGAGTGTATAACCGGCCATAGTACGATCCTTTTCCGGGCGCCTTTTAACGCAGATGCTGAACCCCAGACTGTGGCCGAAATTCTGCCCGTTGCTCAGAGCCGAAAGGAAAATTACATTAATATAGGTGAATATATTGATCCCAACGACTGGTTGCCGGGCCGTACTGCAGATGAAATTTACAATGAAGTCATTAAACAGCGCGATAATGGGAATATTATCCTATTACATGATGCTGGTGGAAATCGGGAAGCTACGATAGAAGCGCTGCCTCGTATTATTCATTACTTTAAATCCCATGGTTATAAATTCGCGACAATTGGTGATTTAATGGGCAAGAAGCGTGATGAGCTGATGCCGCCTGTACAAAATGCTTCCGATTCGGGATTTAGTGGATCTTCCAATCGCTTGTTCTTAGGTACCTTGTTTTACGGTAATATTTTCCTTAATCTAGTTTTCTCCGTTGCGATAGTATTGGCAATTTTTAGAACTGCAATGATTGCTTATTTGGCGATCAGACAAAAACAAAGGAGTAAAAAAGAGCAATCTCAATTGGTTTTGGACCCTCGGGATAAGGTCAGTGTGATCATTCCTGCCTATAATGAGGAAATAACAGTTTTGGCAACGATAAAAAGCCTATTGAATTTGGACTACCCGAATTATGAATTGATTTTTGTAGATGATGGGTCCAACGATAAGACTTTTGAGATGGTCAGTAAGATGTATGGTGATCACCCCAAAGTGAGGCTTTTTACAAAACCTAATGGCGGAAAAGCATCTGCGCTCAATTATGGTATTCAGCAATCCGATGCACAGTTTGTGCTCTGTATTGATGCCGATACACAGCTCAAGGCTGATGCGCTAAAACAATTGATGAAATATTTCAATAAATCGTCTGTCGCTGCTGTTGCCGGAAGCGTTAAAGTGGGCAATGTGCACAATATATTGACGCATTGGCAATCGATCGAGTATGTAACTTCACAGAATATGGATCGGAGAGCTTTTGATCTGCTCAATATGATATCGGTAGTCCCGGGGGCCATTGGTGCTTTTCGTCGATCCGTTATTTTAGAGGTTGGCGGATTTACAACGGATACATTGGCCGAAGATTGTGATTTGACGATGCGCATTCTAAAAGCTGGCTATATCATACGAAATTCATCCGAAGCAATCGCGTATACGGAAGCACCAGATACGGTCAAAATGCTTTTCAAGCAACGTTTCCGTTGGAGCTTTGGTGTCTTGCAGAGTTTTTGGAAGAATAAGAAGACCCTATTGAATCCTAAATATGGCTATTTTGGTATGGTGGGGATGCCTAATATCCTGATCTTTCAGATCATCCTTCCTTTATTTGCGCCATTGGCTGATATATTTATGCTGTTCTCGCTGATAAGTGGTCTTTTCTCCCTAAGCGAAGTGAATGGGATCAGCTGGACGGGAATAGCAGGATTGTTTTCGTTGCATAATGGTTTTGGTCAGGTGATGTTCTATTACATTCTTTTTGTGTTTGTGGATATTTTCTTCGCAGGTATTGCTTTCAAGATGGAGGGCGAAAAACTTAAAAATTTAATTTATCTGTTTCCGCAGCGTTTTTTCTGGCGTCAGCTGATGTATTTCGTTTTATTTAAGTCGGTGAGAAAGGCTATTAAAGGTGAATTAAATACCTGGGGGACATTAAAACGTACTGGTGGAGTGAAGGAAGTAACGACAAGTGATTAAACCTTCATGACTTCGCAGGTACCAATAGCAATGAAAGCAAACTGAAGGTTCTTTCTGGCCAATAAGATCAGACATTTTCAGAAAAAAAAGCATGTACTTACATAAGAGAGGAGATGGGATACTCCACAAGGATCGCTATCGCGTGCCAAAAAGTTTCCGTAGATTTTTATTTGACCTCGGGAATGGTTACTTTCAATAAAAATAGTAGCAATGAAGGTACTTTCCGCACAGCAGATGAATCAGATCGATCAAGAAACCCTTAAGGATCAAAAAATCAGTAGCCTGGATCTTATGGAACGGGCAGCAACAGCTGTTTTTGAAGAACTTAGAAAACGGTATCCAAAATTGGAGGAGGAATCCTTTTACATTTTTTGTGGTAAAGGAAACAATGGCGGTGACGGGCTGGTACTTGCCCGGCTTCTGGATCAGCAGCAGGCACATGTAAGTGTTTATTTGATAGAGGCAGATACTTACACTGCTGACAATCTCGCCAATCAGAAACGATTGGCGTCACATATTATCCGGAAGATTACCTGCGAAGATCAGCTGGATATCCCTTCGGCAGCCATTGTGGTGGATTGCCTGTTCGGGTATGGGCTAAAGCGTGTACTGGCAGCGGAATGGGAAGGCATTATTTCCTCTATAAATGGATCTGGTGCAAGCATTTATTCCGTCGATATGCCTTCGGGTCTCCTTGCGGATGAAAAGACTCCTCAGGGAGTTCCCATTGTTCAGGCAGACATGGTCTATACTTTTCAGTCACCCAAATTGGCCTTGATGTTGCCTGAAAACCAGTTTTATGCGCAAGCATTTAAGGTGCTGGAGATCGGTCTTAGTCAACGTGCAATGGCGGAAACCGAAACGAATATTTTTTATGTCGATCAGTCTCTTGTTAGATCTTTCTATCGAAAAAGAAGAAAGTTTGATCACAAGGGAACTTTTGGTCATACTTTGATTATTGGAGGAAGTAAAGGGAAAATGGGCGCCGTACAGCTTGCACTTAAAGCAGCTCTTCGTGCCGGATGCGGTTTAGCTTCCGCTTATGTACCTGCCGGTGGCAATGTCATTTTACAGACCGCGGTTCCTGAGGCGATGATAATGACAGATCCTGGACAAGACGTTATTAGTCAATTCCCCTTTATTAAAAGCTACCAGTCTATCGGTATTGGCATCGGTATGGGAACCGATCAATATACAATTGATGCGTTAAAGGTATTTATAATTGCTGTCGATGATACTCCTTTGGTATTAGATGCCGATGCCTTGAATATTCTTGCCCGAGAACCCGATCTTTGGGCATTTGTTCCAGCCCACAGTATATTGACCCCACATCCAAAAGAGCTCAGCCGTATTGTAGGTAGCTGGGGGAATGATTTCGAAAAGATTGAAAAGGTAAAAGTCTTTGCGCGTGAACATCAATTCTACGTGCTGATAAAAGGGGCTAATAGTGCGATGGTTATGCCGGACGGGCAGCTGTATTTCAACAGCACGGGCAATGTAGGAATGGCAACAGGCGGTAGTGGCGATATTCTGACGGGGATTATCAGCTCCCTATTGGGACAGGGTTATTCTTCAAAGGAAGCCTTGATTATGGGGGTGTTTCTGCATGGGCGAGCTGCAGATATAGCGGTAAAAACCTTTGGAGTCTATTCATTGCTGCCTTCCGATACCATCAATTATCTTGCCGACGCATTGATCGCATTAGAACAGGATTATGATAGCTCGGTACATTGAACAGGTCTTTAATAGCCCGGGGATGAAAGTTTTAGTATGGATGACATTAGCACAGGATTATGACGGAATGGTATATTGAGCAGGTGTTTGCAACGCGGACCTGGAAGCTTAGAAAAGAGATTTTCTCCTCCGAAGGGAAATTGGGCGAAGTTATGTTGGATGGAGATTTTGACGCTACACATTTTGCCGCTTATGATGGAAATGACGTCGTCGGCGTACTTAGCCTGATTTGTTCAGCCGATAGCTATGCAATCCATTTCTTTGCTGTAGCTCCACATGCCAGGTTGAGGGGTATAGGGACTGCATTATTACACTATGCGCGGCTATTTGTGCGTACATTTAAGGGCAGATATCTTCTGGTGGACGCGCCTCACGAACAGCAGTATTTTTGGGAAAAGAATGGTTTTGTCGCTGGAAAACAAAATGGAGATATGCGCAGCTATTCCTTGTCTTTAGCCAATGACCTCATTCCCTAAGGTCGAGTACAAAATAGGGGATCATAACCTGTCAGTGCGTAGTGTATGATTTCACGAATTTTCACTGTAAGTGATCCGATCCGTCTCTGTTATAGGACGAATGATCCGACAAGGATTGCCAGCTGCGATCACATCCGCAGGAATATCTTTTGTTACCACCGATCCAGAGCCAATGACCGCATTTTTTCCAATGCGAACGCCGGGGTTAACAACGACATGCCCACCTATCCAGACGTTATCTTCGATAACGATCGGCTGCGCAAATTCCCAACCTTGATTTCTTGCTTCAAAATGGAGCGGATGACCGGCAGTGAAGAGACTTACATTGGGGCCAAATAATACATTCTCGCCTATAGTAACCGGTGCGCAGTCTAAAATCGTACAATTATAATTGCTGTAAAAGTTTTCACCTATAGTAATATTATAACCGTAATCGCAACGAAAAGGAGGTTCAAGAAAGAAACGGCTGCCTGTGGTTTTAAAGAGTTTTTGAATAATCTGTTTTCTGAATTTGATTTGTTTGGGTTCCGAATCGTTAAATCGCTTGAGTTCTTCTTTGGCGTATTGTCTTTCCTTAAATAATTGCCCATCCGAATCAATGTATGGAAGGCCGGCAATCATTTTCTCTTTTGGTGATTTCATTCAGTCCCTATTTTGTCTGCAGCAAACTTAGATAAATTGATCTTTATATACAATATTAATGTATTTCTCCTCCGCTGGAGTTCTAGGGATATGTTTTGATACGATCAGTAAGTTTATGTTGTTATTCAATTTAATTCATACAGTTGTGACAAACAATTTAGGTTTGAAAAGCATTTAGATAATGGAGCACATAGATGCTACTGCCTTTTCGGGGCTATATTCAAAATTATTATTTCAATGAAGATCGCTTATATAAGTACTTACCTGCCTAAAGAATGTGGCATCGCCACTTTTACATCTGATTTGCTGCATGCTGTAGCCTTGCATAATCAGGAACTGACTCAACATGTGTTTGCAGTTGCCGATCGGGAATATGCCTATCCCAGTGAAGTTGTCTTTAAAATAGATCAACATCATCAATTATCCTATATTGAAGCAGCAAATTACATTAATGAAAACGGTTATGACTGTGTCATATTGGAGCACGAATATGGCATCTTCGGCGGTAATAGCGGCATTTATATATTATCATTGATTAATGCGTTGCACATTCCTCTGCTGGTCAATTTTCACACCATTCTTGAAAAACCCAATGTTGATGAAAAGGCTATTCTTATTGAAATTGTAAAACGCGCCTCTATTGTAATTGTCATGAGCAATTATGCAATTACATTACTCAAATCGATTTATAGGGTCAATACGACTAAAGTTAGGCTAATACACCACGGAGTGCCCGAATTTAATTTGGATCATGAGCTTGCAAAACTTAAAAAAGGGCTTTCCGGAAAGAAAGTCTTATTGACATTTGGCTTTTTGGGACGTAACAAAGGAATTGAAATGGTGATCGAATCCTTGACTGAAGTCGTCAAAGATGAACCTGACCTATTGTACCTCGTGGTGGGCAAAACACATCCCAATGTTCTAGCACATTCCGGAGAGGAATACAGGGAATATCTAGGTAGTCTCGTGGAAGCCTATGAGTTGCAGGACCACGTACAATTTGTTAATTCCTTTGTCAGTCAAGCCGATCTCGTGGAGTATCTAAGTGCTTGCGATGTTTACGTTACGCCATATGTTAATGAAGCACAGATTACAAGTGGAACCTTGTCTTACGCCATCGGTGCCGGAGCGGCGGTGGTGTCTACACCGTATTGGCATGCCAGGGAATTGCTCGCTGATGGAAGGGGAGTGTTGGTCGACTTTAAAAATACCGCCAAGATGGCCGAGGTACTCAAAAACCTCTTTTCGAATTTGGATTACCGCACCACATTGCGGGACAATGCTAATGCATTCGGAAAAGAGATGACCTGGAAAAATATCGGTCTTCGGTATACGAGAATTTTAGATAAAATCATCCCCACGTACGACAGCCTTAAAGAAAATGTAGGATTCAGTAAAGATGAGATGCCCAAATTCAGCTGGAAGCACATCGATCGGCTGACCAACCAAGTTGGCATTTTACAGCATGCAACCTATTCTTTGCCTAACTATAAAGAAGGCTATTGTCTTGATGATAATGCGAGAGCCCTTTTAGTGGCTTTGCTGGCTCAGCGTGATTTCGCCGATAAAAGATTAGACCGGCGTATTTCGACCTATCTGAGTTATATTTATTATCACCAGCGTGAGGATGGCCTTTTTCACAATTTTATGGATTTTCAACATAATTTTCTGGATGAGGTGGGTTCCGAAGATTCTTTTGGGCGAACGATCTGGGCTTTGGGAGTGCTTCTTCGGGAGACCAAATTGACAAGTTACTATCAATTGGGGCATGAGCTATTTTTTAGAGCTGTACCTAATTTTAGCCAGTTACGGTCCAATCGGGCAATCGCTTACACCGTATTGGGAATTGCCGAATATTTGCATCATCAATCCAATGATGAAGTCATAATAGAATTGATGCGTACACTTATCAGTAAGCTGGTAAGGGAATATGAGGCTAGTTCAGATGAACACTGGCAATGGTTTGAGTCGGTATTGGCCTATGATAATGCGATATTGCCTTATGCGCTATTGATAGCATACCCTTTCTTGAATGATGAGACAGTAAAACAGTTGGGGCTATCCACCTTAAAGTTTCTCGAAAGCATTACAGTGCAAAATGGGGCTCTTTCATTGGTAGGAAATCAGGAATGGGCCAAACAAGGGAAGCATATCAGTAAGTTTGGACAGCAGCCACTCGATGTCACAGCGATGGTATTTATGTATCGCGAGGCTTTTCGGCTGACCAATAAGAAGGTTTATTTTGCCCGTATGATTGCCTCCTTCCGCTGGTTTCTCGGCGAGAATGACCTTAAGCTGGGACTGTTTGATGAAGAGACCAAAGGCTGCTGCGATGGTCTCGAATCCTATGGCATCAATAGAAACCAAGGGGCCGAGAGCACCCTTTGTTTCTATTTAGCTTATATTGTGGTATATGGTGCTTTTATTGATAGCGATCGGGATTCAAGATAGCCAGCAATAAATCTTCGAGCTTAATGGTTGCATAGGTCGATGCATAATCGGACATCGCATAGGGTAAAATGAGATGCTCATTGTGGACTAAAGCCCCGCATGAATAAATAACGTTTGGCACATAGCCTTCCCGTTCTTCATCATTGGGTGTCATCAATGGACTATGCAACCGTCCGATTTCAACATGGGGGTTGTCCAGATCCAAAAGAGCGGCCCCCAAAACATATTCACGCATTGGTCCGACGGCGTGGGTCAGGATCAACCAGCCGTATTGTGTTTCAATAGGCGAGCCACAGTTGCCAATCTGGACGAATTCGTATGGATATTCCGGTTGCTGGATCCGAATGGCTGTTTCCTGCCAGATATTGATGTTGTTGGAATAGGCGATGTAGTTGTTCTCACCATCAATACGGCAGAGCATGGCATAGCGACCGTTAATTTTCCGTGGAAATAATGCAGCACCTTTATTAGCGATTTCACCATAGATGGGTTTCACTTTGAAATGGTAAAAATCCTTTGTTGTGAGCAATTTAGGAAGGATGCTGAACCCGTCATAAGCGGTGTAGGTCGCATAGTAGATGCTCTCACCTTTTTCCGTTTTGAACTGGACGAAGCGGGCATCTTCAATCCCTCTTTTTTCGGTATCGGCAATAGGAAATATGACGCGTTCCGAAATGGAAGTATCAAGGGAGAAAGTCATTTCATAATGTGATGATGCGAGCCAAAGTGCCTGTTGTAAAAACGTCACATTTTCAAGATTGTCCTCACTTTCCCGCCGTACTTCATCGATATACCGTTTGAGTTCTTCGTAAGTAAATGTCTCCGTTAGCTTTTCTTCCAGTTTTGTTTTGACTTCCGTGGGTTGGGCATGCAGCTCATTCATTTTCTTTAAGAAAGACTCCTTGTGATAGCGGTGATTTTTGACTTGCATGGGTTTATCCAATAAATTACCCACATAGTCGATCTGTATATTGTTTTCCATATCAAGTGTCCCCGATCGAAAAACGATAGACGAGACATGGCCTTCTCCTGTTGCCCTGAAACTTAGAATAATTCGTTTTTCACCTTTAAATAATTCTGTCTGATCGGGGTGTTCAATAATGGAGGGATTAAATAAGGCGGCCGATTCAATCGAATATTCCATGGTAAAGTAGGAACCTATCAGTAACTTGTCAATTTGAGTCAACTTCTCTTTTGGAAATGGAATCTTTTCCAATAAGTGGCTTATCCGGTCAAAATTACGTTCAAAAATATGGACAATGCTGCGATGTCTTTTCGTATAGCTTCGCAGGACCTGCCCAAATACTTCTTTTCGCTCCGATTCGTTCAGGGATAAAATACGTTTGATAACCTTTACAGTGCGGTCATCTCCTAGCGAAAAAAAACGTGCTAAAACTCTTTTTTTATCCGGTTTAAAGTAAATATCTTTTCGTTCAACGTGTACTGGTCTATGCATAGTTTTATGTTCATGTTTACACCCTCATAAGAACGAATAGCGCTTGTCTTTTGTTTTATTGCAGGTTAATAATCAACGGATATCTAATAAAAATCGAGTAACTTTGGCCAAGGAAAAATTTTAGATATGATTGAAAATAGTTTAGATAACTTAGAACCAAAAGCAATTTGGAAAAATTTCTCCGCATTAAATGCGGTGCCAAGAGCTTCTAAAAAAGAGGAGCGCGTGATTGCTTTTATGGTAGAGTTTGGAAAATCCCTCGGGTTAGAAACAAGTGTCGATGAGATCGGGAATGTGCTCATCAAGAAATCTGCTACTCCGGGAATGGAAGATCGTAAGACGATTGTATTGCAGTCACATTTGGATATGGTACATCAAAAAAACAACGATACTGTATTTGACTTCGATACTGAAGGTATTAAGATGTATGTAGATGGCGACTGGGTGAAAGCAGAAGGAACCACTTTGGGCGCAGATAATGGTCTCGGGGTTGCGACGATTATGGCAATCCTGGAATCATCGGTTATTGTGCATCCAGCTATCGAAGCCTTGTTTACCATTGATGAAGAGACAGGGATGACCGGAGCTTTAGGTTTAAAGGGAGGCGTACTTTCGGGTGAAATCTTATTGAATCTGGATACCGAGAATGATACTGAAATTGATATCGGTTGTGCTGGGGGAATTGACGTGACGGCTACACAGTCTTATACCGCGGAACCTTGTCCTTTTGATACGTTATCTTTTGAAATTACCGTGAAAGGTTTGCACGGCGGCCACTCCGGTATGGACATTCATAAAGGCTTTGCAAACGCCAATAAGGTGATGAATCGCTTGCTTTATCGAGCCAATGAGCACTATGGCTTGCGTATTGCGTCGTTGTTGGGTGGAAGTCTACGTAATGCGATCCCTAGGGAAAGTGTTGCAAAGGTGGTTATTCTTAAGGATAAAGCCACTAGCTTTGTGGCGCATCTGACACAATTGGCTCAGGATATTAAACTCGAATTTGCGACGACAGAACCGGCGATGGAAATAGTCGTGAAGCAGACAGATGCTGCTTACGCGACAGTAGTTCCTGTGCAGGTGCAAGAGAATTTGATTAACAGTGTTTATGCGGCTTTAAATGGTGTGTATCGTGTAAGTGCCGACTTTGAAGATCTGGTAGAAACCTCCAATAATATTGCGAAAGTAGAAGTAGGGGGTGAAAAGATCTCCATTAAATGTCTAACGAGGTCTTCTGTTGAAACTTCGAAGTTTGATTTAGCGCAATCTTTACAGGCGGCATTCGAGCTGGGTGGTTTTACGGTCAGCTTTTCAGGTAATTATCCAGGTTGGGCACCTAATCCGAATTCTGAAATTTTAGAAGTTCTCAAATCGATTTACAATAGACAGCATGGAGAAGCCCCAGAAGTAGTGGCTTGTCATGCCGGACTTGAGTGCGGGATCTTAGGGACAAACTATCCAGGAATGGATATGATTTCTTTTGGACCGACAATCTTAGGTGCGCATTCGCCGGCCGAGCGTGTTTCCATTTCTTCTGTGCAGAAGTTTTGGAGTTTTGTGCTCGAAATTCTCAAAGAGATCCCTAAAAAATAAGTTTAAAAACCAGCATAATCTCGTGTGTACACGGTAGTAGGTTGTGAAAACCAAAAAGGTATGGCGTAAGTCATACCTTTTTTGCTTTCATTAATTTTTCGTTTTCCTTGCGAAAAATGAAAAATATCCTTACTTTCAGGATGAAAAAATGATTTACTAGACCAAATTTTACACAAGCTCTCAAATTGAGAGAAACCTAATAGTGATATAATGACCATAATCCTCATTGTAATCAGCATTTGTTTGCTCATCCTTTGCATAACTTATTTTAAGATCAATGCCTTTCTCTCTTTTTTGGTAGTTTCCCTGCTCAGTGGACTTTGTTTAGGAATTCCTCCCTCAGCGCTCGTGGGTACCGTTGAAAAGGGAGTGGCAGGCGTTATGGGGAGTCTGACATTGATTATTGTATTGGGAGCTATGTTGGGGAAAATTGTGGCCGAAAGTGGAGCGGCTGAGATTATTGCAGAACAAATGGTCCGCTTAATGGGAGAGAAATATCTTCAATGGGGTCTTATGTTGACGGGCTTTGTTGTTGGTATACCGCTTTTTTATGGTGTTGGATTTGTCTTATTAGTCCCTTTAATATTTTCTATTTCCTATCGGTATAAACTTCCTGCAGTCTATATTGGATTACCGATGCTGGCAGCCTTGTCTGTAACGCATGGATTTATTCCGCCACATCCTTCCCCCGTTGCGCTTGTCGCTTTGTTTCATGCCGATATGGGACTGACACTTATTTATGGACTCTTAATTGCTATACCTGCTATCGTTTTAGGCGGACCTATATTTGCGAGAAGCCTGAAAAATATACAGCCAAGTCAAGAATCTATTTTCCGCGAACAAGATCGCTCAGATATAGAAGAATTCAGACGTCCGACAGTGTGCGTGAGTTTGATTGTCGCTTTATTGCCGGTATTGCTCATTATTCTGTTTACAGTGCTTCCTTATGTCGCCAATACCGCTAATACAGCCCTGCAACAGGGAATCAAGTTTGTCGGTAATCCTACCGTTGTCATGGTCATCGCTATTAGCGTCGCTACCTATTTATTAGGACTGAAATTGGGGCGCACGATGGCCAATGTGATGTCAGTTTATGAGTCTGCAGTGAAAGATATTGCCATGATTCTATTGATTATTGCCGGTTCGGGAATTTTTAAACAAGTGATGGAGGACAGTGGTGTCAGCCTGATGCTGGCCAATACGCTGCAGCAGCTTCCCATTTCACCTTTATTGTTAGCCTGGCTGATTACAGCCGTGATCAGGGGCTGTGTCGGTTCGGCCACAGTAGCGGCCCTGACAGCCGCCGGTGTTCTGCTGCCTATTGTTACTGGCGGAAAAGTAGATCCCAATCTCATGGTATTGGCAATAGGTGCTGGCAGTCTGATGTTTTCACATGTGAATGATACTGGATTCTGGTTGTTTAAGGAATACTTTGGCCTTAGCGTGAAAGCTACGCTCTTTTCCTGGTCGATCATGGAGGCGATTGTTTCCATCGTTGGACTGCTTGCTGTTTTGCTATTGCAATTAATTTTATATTAGCTATTATTTTAAACTTTAAAATCGTTAAAGATGTACAACGCAGATGAACAATTCGAAAAATTAGGTTTGACACTACCTCCGGCACCGGCGCCAAAAGGTGTTTATAAACCATACGTTATTGATGGTAAGTACCTGTATCTTTCTGGTCATGGTCCCGTACAAGATGATGCTGCATTAATTATCGGTCGCATTGGAAGTGATATCAGTCCTGAGGAAGGCAAACTTGCAGCGAGACAAGTTGGCCTAACCATGTTGTCGACCATTAAAACCAATTTGGGGTCATTGAACAAAATCAAACGTGTAATCAAAGTATTGGGTATGGTCAACTGTACCTCGGATTTTCTTTATCATCCGGGTGTAATCAACGGATGTAGTGAGCTATTTGCTGCGGTCTGGGGCGAAGAAAATGGTATCGGAACACGGAGCGCTGTTGGGTTCGGTTCGCTGCCAGATAATATTCCCGTAGAAATCGAAGCATTATTTGAGTTATACTAATCGGAATTGTATGGAAACTTGGTGCCATATACATGATGTCGATCAGGTCGATTCGCCAGCCCTGTTGGTCTACCCTGATCGCATTGTCAAGAACATAGACCGCGCTTTACATATTGTGCATGGGCGGGCTGATCGATTGCGGCCGCATATCAAAACGAACAAGTGTCGGGAAGTATGCCAGCTAATGATGGATAAGGGGATTACAAAGTTTAAGTGTGCAACGATTGCGGAAGCTGAGCTATTGGCTGTTATCGGTGCGAAGGATGTTTTGCTGGCATACCAGCCCGTAGGGCCAAAGATAGATCGTTTTTTGAATCTCATAGCCGCCTTTCCGGAGACACATTTTTCCTGTCTTGTGGATCATGTCGATGCAGCACAGGAGATTTCAAAGCGGAGTCTGTCGAAAGGCTTACGCAGTGCTGTTTATCTGGATGTTAATATTGGCATGGGACGTACAGGAGTGGCTTTAGAAGGGATTGAGCGTCTCGTTATGGATATCCATCTTTTGGAAGGTATTCAGTTGGTAGGTGTGCATGGTTATGACGGTCATATTCATGACAAAGATTATAAACTTCGCGAAAAGCAATCCCAACATTCATATGGTATACTCGAAACCGCCTACCTTATGGCGCAGGTGTCCACTTCTAAACCTTTGACTAAAGTTATTGGCGGTTCGCCAAGTTTCCCTTTTCATGCCGAACGTAACGATGTAGAATGCAGTCCCGGAACCTTTGTATTTTGGGATTTTGGCTATGCCGAAAATTATGTAGAACAGGATTTTATGCTTGCAGCGGTACTTCTGACGCGTGTCGTTTCTATTGTTGATCACAAGCACCTTTGTTTGGACCTGGGGTATAAATCAGTTGCATGTGAATCGCCACAGCCTCGTGTCAAGTTTTTCGATCCGCGTATTGGCGAAATAAAAATGCAGAGTGAAGAACATCTGGTTGTTGAGGTGACAGATAGTAAACAGTTTAACTTAGGGGATGCGCTGTATGCTGTACCACGACATATCTGCCCGACAGTAGCCTGTTATGGCGAACTTCAAGTTGTCCATGAACGGCAGGCAGATCAAATTTGGACTGTTTATGCACGAAATAAAAAAATACATTATTGATATGTACGAATTTGAAATGCCATTTTTGGTCGATGCACATTTGGATTTGAGTATGAATGCTATGGAATGGAATCGGGATCTTCGCTTGCCGATTACTGAACTGAACCGTAGGGAAAAGGGCATGGATGACAAACCCGATCGGGCTAAGGCAACAGTCACTTTTGACGAATTGCGTCGTGGTCATATTGGTTTGGTTGTTGCTACACAAATCGCTCGATTCGTAAAACCCGAAAGTTCTTTACCAGGCTGGTACTCACCTGAACAGGCATGGGCGCAAACACAGGGACAGCTTGCATGGTATAAAGCAATGGAAGCCGATGGACAAATGAAAATGATCTGTTCAAAAACTGATCTGGACCAGCACTTGGCTCTTTGGTCGGATGGCAGCGATCATGCCGATAAGCCAATTGGATATCTGCTGAGTCTGGAAGGTGCCGATTCCATTGTAGATATTAGCTATCTCGAAACAGCCTATAACTATGGTTTAAGAGCTATTGGGCCAGCACATTACGGGCCAGGTAGATATGCTAATGGAACAGACTCATCCGGCAAGCTTAATGAGCAGGGAATAAGTTTATTACGGGAAATGGAACGATTGGGGATGATATTGGATGCGACACACCTCAATGATGATGCTTTTTGGGATGCTGTACAACGTTATAACGGGGCGATTTGGGCCAGTCATAATAATTGCCGCAAGTTTGTGGACCATAATAGGCAGTTCAGCGATGAAATGATTAAGACACTTGTGGAGAAAAAAGCGGTGATCGGTGTAGCGCTCGATGCTTGGATGATGGTACCTAATTGGGTCCGCGGGGTATCCGACCCTAAAACAAGCAATTGCTCCATGGAAATCATGGCCAACAATATTGATCATATTTGTCAATTGGCAGGAAATGTCGATCATGTCGGCGTGGGAAGCGATTTAGATGGAGCATTTGGCCGTGAGCAATGCCCTTATGATCTGGAAACTATTGCTGATATCCAAAAAGTATTTGGTATCCTGTCAAAAAGAGGGTATGATAACACGGGTCTTGAAAAGATTGCCAGCAAGAACTGGCTTAATTTTATGCGAAATGCATTGCCCGAATCTTAAGAAAGGATAATCTATCTTAAGAAAAGAAATGGAGACATACTTGAGCACAAATAGGTCAATAACCTACCAAGATGATAGCATGTCTTGAGAGCAGTCACTTACAATAGCGAAGCCGATTAAACGAATCAAAACAAACACCTCCAACACGAATGAAGAGATGAAACCAGTATTACGCGTGCAATTGTCCTTGATGATGTTTTTAGAGTATTTTATCAAAGGGGCTTGGTTTGTAACTTTGGGAACATACCTCATGAAATCGCTCAATGCCTCGGGTATGGAGGTCGCAAATATTTTTGCGACACAATCCCTTGGTGCTGTATTTGCTCCTTTTTTTGTGGGTTTTGTCGCCGACAGGTATTTTAATGCTGAGCGGGTACTTTCAGCATTACATCTCATTGGAGCTGGACTACTTTACGGGATGTCGCAGGCACCGGATGCGACACATTTTTATCCCTATGTATTTGTCTATTTCATGGCTTACATGTCTTCGCTATCCTTATCTAATGGGATCGCATTCCGGCATATTGAAGACGCGAAGAAGTATTTTCCGGGGGTACGCGTGTGGGGAACGATCGGTTGGATCTGTTCGGGACTAGTGATTAGTTATTTGTTCCGTTGGGATGCGCCCGAATCGATACAGGCAGGTGCCCTGCATAATAGCTTTATTATGGGCGCGGTTTGTTCGTTGTTACTAGCATTCTTTAGTTTGGCCCTACCAAAAACACCACCACAGGTGAAGCTTAGAGATGAAAAGTTTGATTTTGGAAAGGCAATCGGTTTGGATGCATTGAAGCTTTTAAAACAGCGGAGTTTTCTGATTTTTTTTGTAACAGCAATTGTGATCTGTATTCCCATTTCGTTCTATTATCAAAATGCCAATCCATTTTTGGTCAACGCCGGAATACCGAATCCTACAGCAAAAATGGCATTGGGGCAATTTTCCGAAGCCATCTGCCTGTTGTTGATTCCCTTTTTCTTTAGACGTTTGGGGTATAAAAAGATGATTTTATTGGGGATTGCAGCCTGGGCACTCCGCTATTTGTTTTTCGCTTATGGCGACGGTCAGGAAAGAGCTTTTCTACTTGTATTCGGTATTTTATTGCATGGTATCTGCTATGATTTTATGTTTGTTGTCGGCCAGATCTATACAGATAGGATTGCTGGTGAAAAATACAAAGCTTCTGCACAGGGGCTTATTACCATTGCGATGTATGGCGTCGGGATGCTGATCGGATTTTGGGTTGCTGGCGTTGTTTCAGACTATCTAAAAACAGCTTATGCTGCGCAGTTTTGGGAATATCTTTGGTTTATCCCTGCAGGTATTTCCTGTTTTTGCCTTCTGTTATTTGCTGTATTTTTTAAAGAAGAGAAAGTGGCACATTCAGGACAGTAATTCAACCAGGTTCGTTCAGTTAATTACGGTGACCAGTTCCGAATAAACTAAAGCATGGAGCATCTTTGATGGGCAGATGCTCCATGATAGGAGATACTTATTATATCATATTGAACCATTCCTGGTATTTTTCGCCGATAAAAGGGAGTGGTTTTTGTTCTCCTGAAAATGCTGCCATCAATCCTAGAACTAATGCAATCAGTAGGAGTAATCCGACGATGCTAATGGCAATTCCACCAATACCCGGAACAAAACGTAATAGACCCAGGATTAGCCCCGTTACCGAAATACCTATACTTTGTCTGATATGGAATTGCCCTAGAGCGGTTTTTTCCTTGTTGTTCATCACAATGGCTGCAATAAGGCCAATGATGGTTAAGTAAGAAATAATAGCAATTGTTTTTCCGTCATTTGACGTTACCTTCTGAATAGGGCTTCTCTCCATGATCCTTTAATGTAAAATGTTTGACTTAAATATTTAAGACAAATTTAGAAGAGATATCCCTTAGATCCTTTAGCTGAATTCAGGGATATTTAAATTATCCCTCGACACTTTCCAGCAATTGCTTTTCATGAAGCTCAAAGTATTCACCTCTTTTCTCCATCAGTTCACTATGAGTACCCTGCTCCACAATTTCTCCTTGATCCATCACAAGGATATGGTCTGCATTTTTGATTGTCGAAATACGGTGGGCAATAAAGATACAGGTCTTGCCTTTCATGATGCGGCTTAGCGAACGGAGAATTGTTTCTTCCGTTTTTGTATCCACGGCTGAAAGACAGTCGTCAAAAATCAATACTTTGGGTTCCTTAATCAAGGCGCGAGCGATAGACACCCGTTGTTTTTGTCCACCAGAGAGGGTAATACCACGTTCTCCAACGGCAGTCTCAAAACCATCTTCAAAGGCAATAATATTGTCGTATACAGCAGCGTCCTTAGCAGCCTGTTCCACTTGTTCCTGTGTAAAATGATCTAAGCCAAAGCCTATATTATTGGCAATGGTATCCGAAAATAAGAAAACATCTTGTGGAACAAATCCGATTTGCTGGCGTAAGCTCTTGAAATCAAGATCCTTGATTTCTAAATTATCATAATATATACTTCCTTTATCGATATCATACATCCGAAGAAGTAGGTTGGCCAAGGTCGATTTTCCGGATCCTGTTTTTCCGATAATAGCCAGCGTTTTTCCCACGGGAATCTGGAAAGATATATTTTTAATCGCTTGAATACCTGTTTCCGGATAAGTAAATGAGATTCCATCGACCCTGATCTCACCAGCGAGTTCTTTCGTTGCCTTTCCATTAACAATCGGCGATTCCGTTTGGAGAAATTCGTTGATGCGCTTTTGAGAGGCTGCAGCACGTTGTACTAACGAAGTTACCCAAGCCAGGGACATGGCAGGGAAGGTCAACTGGTTGACGTAGATAATAAATTCAGCGATATTTCCAGCAGTCACCGTTCCTTTAGCAACTTCAATTCCACCAATATAGATGGTAATTACTGTACTGAGACCAATAAGCAATAGAATAAGCGGAAAGAAAACAGCCTGTACTTTAACGAGGTCAAGGGCAGTATTGCGGTAAATTGTACTTTCCTTTTCGAATTCCTGCATTTTATTATGTTCTCTGGTATAGGTCTTGATGACACGGATACCAGCAAAAGTTTCCTGCACGAAAGAAGAGAGGTTGGCCAGTTGTTTCTGTATTTTTAAACTACGTTTATTAATGATTTTATTGACAAATAAAATAATAATCGACAGGACTGGGATAGGCGCTAAAGCATAAGTTGCCAATCTGCCATTGACGCTATACATGGCGTAGATGACCATAATGGATAAGACAACAGTATTGATGGCGTACATGATGGCTGGCCCCAGGTAATTACGTACCTGATTGACATCCTCAGTGGCACGGCTCATGAGATCTCCAGTATTATTTTTTCGGAAGAAACCGAAATTTAATTCCTGATAGTGGTTGTAGATCTCATTCTTGAGGTCATACTCAATATAGCGCGAAGTTAAAATGATCGTCTGACGCATAAAGAATAAGAAAATACCCCGGAGCAACGAAAGCAGGAGCACGACGAAACCGAAAAATAATAGGCTCGTTCCGAATACCTGATAGATGAGTTCCTGTCTGTCGAACCCATCAAACAGACGGTATAGATAGATGTTTTCCTGTACCAGGTCAAATGCTTCGCGGATCACCTTTGCCGGCAATACTCCGAAATAGTTTGAGATGATAACAAATATAACCCCCGGAACCAGTTTCCAGCGGTATTTATAAAAGTACTTATTTAAGTAGGCGAGATCCTTCATATTACGAATACAAAAGTAGGACTAATTCATCAAAATGCGCTAGGATTTGCGTGATTTTACTGTCATTCGGAAATCAAATGTTAAGTCTTGGATAAAAAAAGTTGTTATGCACAACGAATAATTTTCCTACTTTTGCATCAAGTACCTTAAAAAATTAAAACAAATTAGAGTAGTACATTTTATGTCAACATCTCAAAATTCTATTTTTGAATTGATGAGCCAGTCTGGCCATCAAAACTTATTTTTCTGTAACGATGAATTAGTGGGCTTGAAAGCTATTGTTGCGATCCATGATACAACCTTGGGTCCTGCAATAGGCGGGGTTCGTATGTTACCATACGAAACGACAGAAGAAGCTATTGAGGATGCTTTACGTTTATCCAAGGCAATTACTTATAAATCTGCCATTACTGGATTGAATTTAGGCGGTGGAAGTGCTGTTATCATCGGTAATAGCCGTTTAGACAAATCGGAGGTTTTATTGCGCCGTTTGGGTCAGTTTATTGAAGGGTTGAATGGTAATTTCATCGCTTCATTGGACGTGGGTACCACACAGCGTGATTTAGAACATATTTATACAGAGACCGACCATGTTGCGGGTTTACCAAAAGCAATTCATGGAAGCGGTGTTGGCGATCCTTCAATCTTCGCAGCTCAAGGTGTATATTTTGGTATAAAAGCTTGCTTAAAGGAGTTGTACGGATCGGAAAGTGTTGCTGGTAAAAAAGTTATTGTACATGGTGTAGGCGGCGTAGGTGAGCGTTTGATCGCTATGTTGCGCGAAGAGAATGCACGTGTTTATGTCAGTGACATTACCGAAGAAAAAATGTTGAAAGTAGCAGCCAAATACAAAGCGGAGCCAATCCCTTACGGTGAAGTATTTGATCACGAATTTGATGTATATTCTCCCTGTGCATTGGGCGGTACGGTCAATCCAGAATCAGCACAGAAAATGCAATGCAAAATTATTGCTGGTTCGGCCAATAATCAATTGAAAGATGAACTTGTCACAAGTTCAATTCTTCATGAAAGAGGAATATTATACGCGCCTGATTACTTGATCAACGCCGGTGCATTGATCAGCTGTTACTCAGAGATTCAGAATTATGGTGTAGATCACACTGAATTTGTGATCAAAAATATTTATAATGCGACTAGAGACGTATTGAAAAAATCAAAAGAAGAGAATATATCTACTTTTGAAGCGGCTAATCGCATCGCGGAGAAACGTATCCAGGATATTAAAAAAATCAAGAGATAGTCTTCATCCCGAAATCGTTCTTATTTATTATTTTATAAAAAATCGTTCTTTAAAATTACTATGTTAAACAGGAGACACCTGAGGGTAAAAGTAGTGCAAACGCTTTATGCGTACAGTCTTTCGGAAGACAAAGACATCAAAACATTTGAAAAAGCACTATTAAAAAATGTGGATGAAGTCTATGAGATGTATATGTGGACACTGAATCTATTAGATGAGGTATCCGATTATGTCTTAATAGATGCAGAAGGTAGAGCCAATAAGTTCTTGCCTACTGAAAAAGACTTGTCTTTAACGACCAAGTTAAGTACAAACACTTTTATTGAGTCATTGAGACAAAATCCACAATATGGAGAAGGTGTCAAAAAGTATAAGATTTCCTGGAGCTTTGATCCGGAGATCGTACGTACCGTATTTTTACAGCTAAAGGATTCTGAGGCTTATTTGGAATATTTGCAGCAAGAAGACCGTTCGATCGGTAAGGAAAAAGATATCATCAAGCATATCTTTAAAAAGATCATCTTGAAATCGCCGGTTATTGAGCAGGTGTTCGAAGAGAAATTCATCAATTGGCCAGTTGATAAAGAAGTATTACAAGCGTTGATTGCGAAGACCTTTAAGAATTTTAGTTCCGAAGATCCGCGAAAAAATAAACTTGCGGAAATTACGCAAAACTGGAATGACGATAGCGAATATATCATTGCATTGTTGGGTAAAACAATTCGCAATACAAATGAATATCAGAAGCTTATCTCAGAGAAAACGAAGAACTGGGAGTCAGACCGTATTGCATTAATGGATACTTTATTGATGCGTATGGCCATATGTGAATTGGTTAATTTTCCATCTATCCCTGTGAAAGTGACAATAAATGAGTATATTGAAATTTCTAAGGTATTCAGCACATTGAAAAGTAATACATTTATTAATGGTATCTTGGATAAAATATTAAACGACTTGAATCAACAGGGAAGAATCCAGAAGGCGGGTCGTGGTTTAAGAGATTAACATCAACTCTGATAAATAATTTATACGAATGAAAAACTTTGGCAAATATTCGGTTTTAGCTTTGTCGGCAGTATTGTTCTTTTCTTGTGGAAATGCACAGAAGGGAAAAGAAGAGGGAGCGAAGACAGCGACTGAAACAGCAGCTGCAGACAGTCTTTCTAAGGCGGCAGCACAATTGGGAAAAGTAGAATTTGAGGAGTCTGCATTTAATTTCGGTCAGGTAAAGGAAGGCGCGCAGGTAAAACACACTTTTGTGCTGAAAAATTCGGGAGATGCACCTGTCATTATCTCGAAAGTGACTGCTTCATGTGGTTGTACACAACCTGAATTTTCGAAAAGCCCTATTTTGCCGGGAGGGAAATCGGAGATCCATGTTACCTTTAACAGCGAAGGACAAGTCGGCAAACAGCAGAAGATCATAACGATCCAATCGAATGCTGCCAATGGTTTGACAACAGTGCAGTTGAAAGGCGAAGTATTAGCAAAATAACAAATTATTAAACGATACAATAGAAGATGAACACAGTATTATTACAAGCAGCGGGTGGCAATATGATGAGTTTTTTACCAATGGTTTTGATTATCGTGGTATTTTATTTCTTCATGATCAGACCGCAGATGAAGAAGCAAAAAGATCACAAAAAATATATTGAAGAACTTGGCGTAAACTCTAAAGTTGTTACAACAGCTGGTATTCACGGACGCATTGTAGAAGTATCAGACACGACTTTCTTAGTGGATGTAGGTTCAGGCGTCAGAATCCGTTTCGACAAATCAGCAATCGCTTTAGATGCTTCAAAAGCTGCGAATGCTACTGAGAAAAGTGCCTCATAAGCTTTTTCTTGAAAGAAATGAAAGCCAGTTTTTGTAGAAAACTGGCTTTTTTTATGTACTTTTTAAATCTTTACCGTACCTAGGTGCAAACTGTCTGTATTACCTCCACCGTAGCTCTCTACGAAAAAGATATATACCTCATAGGTCACTTCCTTTTTATGTTTCGGTATTTCAATATTTTGTCTGCCAGCTATTAAGTTATTTTTCGAGTCGTTCGTAAAAATTGGATATTCAGCTCCATAATCCGCTGCACTATACAGGATTAAGAATGAATCATAAGTCCCCGTGTCAAACTTCTTTTCCAAATAAGCATCGTATTCCCAGGTAACCTGAAGCATTTGGTTTTCCTGATCGAAATCCATCGTGTAGGAAGTGATGGGATTGGGACTTCCTTTGGCAATCATAAATTTCTGCCAGTCCACCACAAAACTGTCCCCTTCCTGCATAATTGCGTGGTTTAGATTATAAGACATTGCAACATCATAGGCCCGTTTAGGATAACTGTATGCCTTATAGCCTAGCTTGATGATCGGATTTAAAAAGGTGATATGTGACCTCACAGTTTTGAAACGCGTTCTACTGAGCAGCTGTTCTGGACTGGGCTCCCGTTTTTTAACGCGAGGGAGAGAACGTACATAATTTCCTGTTTTAGTAGACACAAACACAACAGAACCTGCTTTCCCGGAAACGGTTCCATTAACGCCATTTTTGATGATTGCCATAATTTATTGATTATGTTACAGATAATTAAGATAAGCATTAAAATGCAAACATCCTAATACCAAGTTATACCTAACCACAATCTTTAATCTATATTTAGACAGTGGTTAGTCATTATTTATTCAGTCTCCACTGAGCAAGCACTGAATGATCACTGAACAAGCACTGAACAAGCACTGTAAAAAGATCGAATTTGATTACCACCTGATCCTCGCTTGCCGCTCCAAAAAATAAAAAGAGAAAAAGGGAAGGAGCTATATCTTTGTAACAAAAGGCAGAATAGCAAGAAATATCGATTAGCCTCTCTTTTCCTGCTGACACCGAGCTGTCAATTAAGCTTTTAACTTTGGAAAAAAGAATTCTATGAACAATTTTAAACCCTTTGTTGGACAGCATTGCGAAACAACAGCAACAGGCACCTTATTGGCGCATATCGGTATTGAGCTTTCGGAACCGATGGTTTTTGGATTGGGGGAAGGCCTTAGTTTTATTTATTGGAATATGAGAACCATGGATTTTCCATTTTTGGGCGGAAGGATCAAAACGGATTTACTGACGCGGCATATTTGCTCAAAGTTCGGTCTTCAGCTCAGCGTTCATGAACCCCCTTCCAAAGCCAAAGCCTGGCAAAATGTGAAACAGCTCTTGGATGCTGGGCGGCCCGTTGGACTGAAACTCGATGCCTATCACCTGGAATATTTTACCAATCCATTTCATTTTGCAGGTCATTATGTAGCCATTTATGGGTATGATGATTATTACGCCTACTTGGTGGATACGAGACAGCAAGGTGGAAGGGTACGTACATCTCTTGAGAGTTTAGCCTTAGCCAGAGCGGAAAAGGGCCCCATATCCTCCAAAAAATCTGTATTACACAATAGGCCGTTGTGAGACAGACATTGACCTGAAGAAAGCCGGCTTAAAACAATTACAAATAATGCGCAAGAATATCTAAACCCGGCTATTCGAAATATTGCTTATAAAGGAATTCTGCGAGCGAGCGAAGAAGTGATCAAATGGTACAACACGAGTAAATACATAGAAAGTGAATTTAAAATGGCCGCAAATTTGATGGAAAAAGCAGGTACTGGAGCTGCGTTGTTTCGAAACCTGTATCGAGATTTTTTACTGGAAAGCCATCATCTGCTCGGAATAGAACAACTAGGTCTCGCTTACCAAGAGTTTGTACAGATTGCATCATTATGGACATCTCTGTCGAAATTGTTTAATAGTATAAGCCAAAACGCTAATTTAGATGATGTCCAGCTAGCATCGGAAATATTTAAAACCTTGGCTACAAAAGAGAAAAATGCAATGGAAATATTAGCTTCTTTAAGATGAAATGCAGATAAGAACGCTGATTTTTACTCAAATTGATTAAGTTTGTATCATGGCGAATGCAGTTCGGATAAATAAGACTCAACGACGGAAGATGAATGTCTTCGTGCGTTGTGTTGGAATTTCGTTGTTAGCTTGGTTATTGTTTTCGATCTCCAACCAATATACTGTGTCCGTCAAGGCAGCAATTGAATATGTCAATCTTCCTGAGAAGCGGGCATTTCACCCGCAGCAGTCTGATACAGTAAAAGTGAAGCTCGAAATGACGGGGTGGCAATTTTTGTTTTCAAAAGCTGCTCTGGAAACGCCGAAAGTACAGGTGGACCTGAGTTCTTTAAAAACCAAGGACTGGATTGTTTTTTCCAATCAATTGGGCTTTATCAACCGGCAGTTTCCGCATGAACAGCGCGTAGTCGCTGTCAGTCCAGATACCTTGTTTTTTGACTTTTCCAAACAGACCCAGCGCAAGGTACCTGTCAAACCTCTGGCAAACATTGGTTTTAAGCGTGGTTATGGTGTTATCGCGGATACCAAAGTTACACCTGCTTATGTGACGATTACCGGTCCCTATGAGGATGTTTCGGCGATTGAATACTGGGAGACTGATACCGTTAGGGGAAAAGAAGTGGAAACCGACGTCCGGACCGTAGCAAATCTTGCCCGCAACCAAAAAGCAAATATTAATGTCTATCCCACATCGGTCGAAGTATTGATGCCGGTAGGCGAACTAACGGAAAAAGTGATTGAATTACCAGTAAAGGTTGAAAATGGCCAGCATTATAGTTCTGTGAGGCTCAGTCCGAGTAAAGTTGTCGTGACGGTGTTAATGTCCGTAAAAGATTACAATAGTTATACCTCGCGGGATTTTGAAGCTGTGGTGGATTTGTCCGATTGGGAGAAAAATGAGGTGCAATACCTACCCATTTTGCTAACTAAAGTGCCCGACTATTGTAAGGTAATCAGCGTTGTGCCGCAGAACGTGGACTTTTTTGTACGTAAATAACGATTTTTTAATGAAGATTGGAATAACAGGTGGAATAGGATCCGGTAAAACATTTATCTGTCAGCTTTTTAAAGCTTTGGCCGTACCTGTTTACAATGCCGATGATGAAGCCAAGAAACTGATGAATACGGATTTGCGGATCAGGGAAAATTTGATAGCTGCTTTCGGTAAAGCAACCTATAAGGATGGTATGCTGGATCGCGCTTTTTTGGCGCAGCAGATATTTTCCGATAAAGAAAAACTCGAGCTTGTGAATGGTATTGTACACCCCATTGTCATTCAGGCGGCCAAAGATTGGGCGGAACAACAAAAGGCACGTTATTCGCTCAAAGAAGCGGCTCTCCTTTTTGAAAGTGGTTCCTATAAAGATCTTGATTATACCATATTGGTCACCGCCCCTTTATCCGTACGTGTTGAACGGGTGATGGAACGGGATGGGGTAACCGAAGAACAGGTCATGGAGCGTATCAGTAAGCAGCTAACGGATGAAGAAAAAATAAAAATGGCCGATTTCATCATCATCAATGATGGAACCACTCCGTTATTGCCGCAGGTGTGGACTTTACACCAAAAATTTCTAAAATAAAACTATGTCGATCATATTAGCTGACTTCCTGGTCAGAAAACCAGCGGGTTATTATTGCCGTTATGGTGATTTTTTTATTGATGCCAGTAACCCAGTGGCACATAATGTTGTATCACATGCCCATGGCGACCATGCCAGTTCAGGACACGACTATGTGTACGCCACGCAGGCAACTTCACTGTTTATGACGTATCGTTATAAACAAAATCGCAAAGATTCGTATCAAGTAAAGCTGTTCAATAGCCCTTTTAAAATAGGCGCTGTCGAAATTACATTTTTGCCGGCAGGCCATATTCTTGGTTCAGCGCAGATTTTAATGGAATATCAGGAGGTACGGTACTTATACACAGGTGATTACAAATTACAAACTGATGATACCTGTGAGCCGATCGAAGTACAGCAAGCCGATGTGCTCATTACAGAAAGCACATTTGCAAATCCTGAAATTATTCACCCTGATCCTGCCGAGGAGATAAAAAAACTTGATGGACATGCGAGCAATATCCTCTTGGGTACATATGTGCTAGGGAAGGCACAGCGGATCACCGATTTGATCAACAGGTATTGTCCGGATAGAAAAGTGCTCGTGCACAGTGGTATACTGCCGTACCATCGCCTTTACGATCAGCACGGACTAAAGAAATTATGCTATGAGCCCTACAACAGAAAAGAAATGAAACAAGGCGAACAGAATAAAGTTTATTTGGTGCCACCAATGACCTTTAACAGCTATTTCAGGGCAACTAAAGTATTGCGTGCATTTGCCTCCGGCTGGAAACGTCTGCAGGCACAGAATGATATCGAATTGTATATTTCAGATCATGTGGACTGGAATGATATCCTTCAATATATCAAAATGGTAAATCCCAAAGAGGTTTGGACGCTGCATGGTGACGGAACTATTTTGAAAAGTTATTTTAAGGAGAAATTGATCGTTCGCGACGTGCTTTCCGAATAAACATATCAACTAGACTATCTCGAAAACAATGCTTCATGAAAGCTATGTATCGATGAATGGAACTAGTCACTTAGACAAATATCTACAGTAAGGTACTCAGACTGATCTTTGAAACTCCGCTGATAGGCACAGCGGAGTTTTCTATTTCATATTGACAATTTTGTCTACAATATAGACTGTATTTCCGCGCCATGGAAGCACTCCATGATATTCTTTGTAACGGAGATCGAAATATTTTCCGCTGTTGAGCTCCAATTGTCGGAATATGGAATCATCTTCAATAGAAAATTCAAATTGATTGCTGGCTATTCCGCCTGTTTTGATGCTTCCAAATCCTTCCTGAATAAGTTTGCCTTCGTAGGTTTTAAAAATATTGCCCTTTTTTACTGCATAATTAAGATAACCGGACTTTACACCTTCACCGAATACATAATAATACTTCCAGTAGCCATAGGAGCCACCTCCGACAAGCAGAAAAAGTATCAGGAAGAGTAAAAACTTTTTAAACCCCGATCTTTTCTTTTTTTGTTCTGGCAAATTTTCCATAATGCATAAATATTAAGTCTTTGTATTATTGTTGATGAGACTAACAGAGGGCGACATGATTGTTTGTTCCGTCTATAGTTTCACCTAAAGATAAAAAATTAACAGCATAATAACGAATGGATTATACGTCGATAGCGGGTTGGCTAGCATGCGGTTTGCCACGTGATGGTCTGTTGCTAATTCTATTAGTTATTTTTCGGTTTTCTTAGTCTATAATGCTAATTTTTGTAAATTTGGATCATGGATCCCGAACAGGTACATCGCAAGATTATTCATTTGGATATGGATGCATTTTATGCATCTGTAGATCAGCGTGATTTTCCCGAATATCGGGGGAAGGCAATTGCCGTAGGTGGTTCACCGGATGGAAGGGGAGTGGTTGCAACAGCCAGTTACGAAGCACGAAAATTTGGCGTTAAGTCTGCCATGAGTTCGAGAAAGGCTCTTCAGTTGTGTCCCCATATTATTTTTACCTATCCGCGTTTCGATGTTTATCGGCAGGTTTCCTATCAAATTCGGGAGATTTTTCTCCGTTATACCGACTTGATTGAACCGCTTTCGCTCGATGAAGCCTATCTGGATGTAACCGTAGATAAACAGGGTATTGGTTCGGCTATTGCTATTGCCAAAGCTATTAAAGAAGCTATTAAAGAGGAACTGAATCTGACCGTCTCCGCTGGCGTTTCCGTCAATAAATTTGTCGCAAAGATTGCTTCGGATATGGACAAACCCAACGGCTTAACATTTATAGGCCCTTCTAAAATTGTCAAGTTTATGGAGTCATTGCCCGTGGATAAGTTTTTTGGGGTAGGTAAGGTGACGGCAAAAAAAATGCATGAACTGGGACTGTTTACTGGGCTTGATTTAAAAAAACAGCGTGAAGAGGACCTCGTACGTTGGTTTGGAAAGACCGGGCATTTTTTTTACCGTATCGTACGCGGGATCGACGACCGTCCTGTTGTTCCTAATCGCAGCAGTAAATCGGTCGGTATTGAGGATACTTTTGGCGAGGATGTAGAAGCATTTGAAGAATTAAATACCATTTTGCAACGGCTCTGCAAACAGTTGTGGACACGCATCGGGAAAAAGGAAATCTCTGGGCGAACCTTAACCTTAAAAATTAAATATGCCGATTTTGTTCAATTGACACGGAGTATAACCCTAGAAAATAGTTTTGATTCGGAAGACAAAATTTACGCCACTGCCCATAGTTTGTTGAGCAAGGTTGAGCTGCTGAACAAAGTGAGGTTGCTGGGGGTTTCGATATCAAATTTTGTGGAAGAAGGCGATTTTCCAAAGGAAGGTATACAGCTTGCACTTTTCGAGGATCGACTTTAGCCAGGAATCATCCAGTTTAATTAAGTCTTTGCTAAGCCGTATGAAACGCGCAATCTGAATTAAGCTTGTTACAGGCAAAATCGTCGTTATTTGCCACAATTCTTTATCTTAGCCAAAATAATTAATAAACATATCCAAAAATTAATGAATACGGTATCAAGAGTACTCTTAGGTGCGTCTATCGTTTTTTTTGTGCATGACGTTGCTTTCGCACAGAAAAAGTTGGATTTTGCGCAGTCATGGGGGCAAAAGCAATCTTTGACGGTTCGTACTAATCAGTATCCTGGATGGGCAGATGGGACAGCTTACCTGGAGAATGATGTGAACGATGGTCGTTTGTATCAGGTCAATATTAAATCGGGCAACAGAAGTGTTTATACTGTTCCTGCCAAAAAAGGAACAGTTGTCTATGTTGAGAATAACGATATCTTCCTAAAAAGTAGTGATGGTGTAGCGAAAAAGCTTACCAATTCGCCTGATGTCGCCGAACAGAATCCGACCTTATCTCCCGACGGTAAATATGTTGCTTTTACACGTAAAAGTAACCTGTACAGTGTCGATGTGACTTCGGGAATGGAAAAGCAGTATACAAATGATGGCACTGATGTGATTTACAACGGCTGGTCATCTTGGGTATATTATGAGGAGATTCTTGGACGTCCGACAAAATACAAAGCTTTTTGGTGGTCTCCGGACAGTCGTAAAATCGCCTTCATGCGTTTCGATGATACCAAAGTTCCCATGTTTCCGATTTATTCTTCCAAAGGTCAGCATGGTTATCTGGAAGAAACCAGATACCCCAAAGCGGGTGACCCAAATCCGGAAGTTAAAGTTGGCATAGTTCATCTTGATGGCGGAAAAGTTACCTGGGCTGATTTTAATGAAAAAGACGATCAGTATTTTGGTCAACCTTATTGGGCTTTTGATAGTAAAAATGTGATGGTGCAATGGATGAACAGGGATCAGAATAATCTGAAGTTCTATCAAGTGGACCCAAATTCTGGTTCGAAAAAGGAAATCTACGACGAGCGTCAGTCTTCATGGATCAATTTAGATCACGATGAGCGTATCACCTATCTTGCGGACAATAAATATTATATCTTAAAATCGGATAAAACTGGTTGGGCCCATTATTACCTTTATAAATTGGACGGAACCTTAGTGAACCCCATCACTTCCGGTGAATGGCAGGTGACCGAATTAAAACGGATCGACGAAAAAAATAAGGTGATCTATTTTACTGCACGTAAAGAGAACTCGGCACGTTTTGATCTATACCGTGTCGATTATTCCGGTAAAAACATGAAACGTCTGACTTTCGGTGAATACTCGCACGATGTCAATGTATCGCCTGATGGCAAATATTTTATTACCAAATACTCCAATGTGAGTACACCGGATCGATATGCATTGCTGGATAATCAGGGTAAAGTTGTGCGCCAGTTAGCCGACAGTAAAGCGGCTGATTTTGCTTCCTATACGTATGGCAAGACGGAATACTTACATATCAAATCTGATGACGGGCTGTTCGATCTTCCATTGACAATTACTTATCCTACAAATTTCGATAAATCAAAAGTGTACCCTGTGATCTTTAGCATCTATGGCGGGCCTGACGCTGGAACGGTAAAAGATACCTGGAAAGGAACAGGAAACCAATATTGGGCGAGCGAGGGGATTATTCAGGTATCCGCTGACCACCGTGCTTCGGGACATTTCGGTAAACAGGGCGTTGCCTATATGCACCGCAATCTTGGTCACTGGGAGATTATTGATTATTCAACCATTGTCAAGTGGTTAAAATCGCAGCCTTGGGTCGCTAAAAACAAAGTACTTATTACAGGGCATAGCTATGGTGGCTATATGACTTGTTTGGCGATGACAAAGGCCGCTGATGTATTCGATTTTGGTATTGCCGGTGCTCCGGTAACTTCCTGGGACCTGTACGACAGTCATTATACCGAAAGATGGATGGATACACCACAAGATAATCCAGATGGTTATAAAGCCGGCTCTGTGTTGACCTATGCAAATAATTACAAGGGTGTATTGCGCATTATGCATGGCGATATGGATGATAACGTACATTTACAGAATACAATCCAGCTAGTTGATAAATTGACGGATAAAAGTGTTCCTTTTGAACTGATGATCTATCCTGGCAGCCGACATGGATTTGAGCGTTCGAAAAGTAAATACGATTCCAATGAACGCGCACGTTTCTACTACCAATACTTATTGGAGAAACCACTTCCTAAAGAATTTAAATAAGCGTAATTAAGGTCAAAATAAAGAATCCCTTATCCACTTGGATAGGGGATTTTTATTTTTCGGCCTGTTTTCATTTATTCCTGGTAAAAGATTTTCCCAGACCTGCTTTTTTATGTTAAATATGACAAAAAAAGTGATTTTTATGGGCGTGTAAATTGTTGAAAATTAAAAAATATGGCATCTTTGTAGAAGTTTATTCAAAGAAAAAATGATTCAATTCCTAAAGGAAAGTACTTTTGCCGTTAATGAAGTTTTTAATAAGTCATTGGAGTTGCTGAAAAGGCATTATTTTTCCGTGGCCGGACTTTGTTTTTTGCTGTTCGTGACCTCTGGTCTTTCTAATTATCTCGCAACCACGATTAGTGATTTCAACGTAGTATTGAGTAGTTTTATGGCGTTTTTTTTCATGGTGATGTATTTCGGATTGAACATGACTTTATTTAAGTATATTTTAAGTCTGATTGACGGGAATCATGATAAGAAACTCATCCAATGTATTCCCAGTTCAAAAGAACTTGTATGCTTTTTTGGCGCTATGTTAAGTATTATGGTGCTTTCTATAGCACTTCTGATGATTTTAGGAGCTGTTTCTTTACCCTTCCTTTATCTATTTGAGAATGGTGATAATCGTGTGGAGCTGATGAGCAACTTTACAATGTTTGTCGTGTTTGTCGCGGCAATATTGACGTTCATCTTGATTATTCGAGTGGCATTTTATCCCTTTTTCATTATCGATAAACACGCTGGAACGTTTAAATCTTTACGTTTCAGTTTTGCACTGACAAAAGGAAATGTATTTAAACTGTTATTGATTTTAGCTGTATTTGCTTTTTTTCAGTTACTGCAGATGTATTTTAATTATTTAGAATATTACATAATTTTTATTATTTTGAACCTCGTGAGCTCTTTTTTGGTGGTACCTCTGGCTTGTATCGTTGTTTCGGTCGCTTACCGATCCATGATGGCGGATTACCACGGGGGAGAGGATCCTAAGATTTTAAATAATATATTTTAATTAATAGCAGAGGTTTTGAGTAAAAAAGGAATTGCCATTTTAGGGGCAACGGGAAGTATAGGTACACAAGCCTTGGATGTGATAAGAGCCTTTCCTAATAAATTTGAGGCAATCGTTCTGACCTGTGGCAGCAATGCAGCATTATTGATTAAACAGGCCTTGGAGTTTAAGCCTAAGGCGGTGGTCGTTACAGATCCTCTTCAATACAGCCATGTACAGGATGCTTTGCAAGGGCAGGAAATCACCGTTCTTTTTGGTGAAGCCGGACTGATCGAAGTGGTACAGTACGAGGAAGTTGATGTGGTGTTGAATGCAATTGTTGGATCGGCTGGACTGAAACCTACGGTTAAAGCCATTCAATCCAAAAAAGATATTGCCCTGGCGAATAAAGAAACACTGGTTGTGGCTGGTGAATTGATTATGGCCTTGGTGAAGGAATATAATGTGCGTATGCTTCCTGTGGATTCGGAGCATTCGGCGATTTTTCAGTGTCTGGCTGGAGAGGAGCATAATCCGATCGAGAAAATTTACGTCACGGCTTCAGGAGGACCTTTTCGTGGTAAAAAGAGGGCTGATCTGCTGCAGGTGACCAAAGCTGAAGCTTTAAAACATCCAAATTGGTCGATGGGTGCCAAAATAACAATTGATTCGGCATCCTTGATGAACAAAGGACTCGAAGTTATTGAAGCAAAATGGCTTTTCAATCTATCTGTAAATCAGGTTGATGTTATTGTCCATCCGCAATCTATCGTCCATTCTTTGGTTCAGTTTCAGGATGGTTCCATCAAGGCACAAATGGGGGTACCTGATATGAAATTGCCGATCCAGTACGCATTGACGTATCCAGCACGTTTTGAAAATAGTTTTGAGCGTTTTAATTTCATGGACTATCCAACACTTAGCTTTGAGAAAGCAGACATGGAAACGTTCCGGAATTTGGCCCTTGCTTATGAGAGCCTACGTGCCGGGGGAAATAGAGGCTGTGTGCTGAATGCTGCAAATGAAGTTGTTGTAGAGGCCTTTCTGAAAGATCAAGTTGGTTTTTTGGAAATGAGTGATATTATTGAACAGACATTAGATCAAGTAGAATTTATTGCGGCACCGACGTTGGATGATTATCTGGAGACGGATCGTATCGCAAGAATAATAACGAAGGAAATAATCAAAGATTAAATTTTAAAAAGCATACATGGGTGTTTTAATTATGGTCGGACAAGTGATTTTAGGCTTGTCAATTTTAATTGTTCTACATGAGTTAGGACATTTCTTAGCAGCACGTGCATTTGGTATCAAGGTGGAAAAGTTTTATCTGTTCTTTGATGCATGGGGAGTGAAATTATTTAAATTCAATTATAAAGGATGTGAATATGGTATTGGCTGGTTGCCTTTGGGCGGTTATGTGAAGATTGCAGGTATGATCGATGAATCGATGGATACCGAACAGCTGAAAGGGGAGCCACAGCCATGGGAATTTAGATCAAAACCAGCGTGGCAGCGTTTGATTGTGATGCTGGGTGGTATTATCGTCAATATTGTTGTTGGTGTAGTTGTCTTTTGGATGCTAACCTTTAAAATGGGTAATACCGACATCAGAATGGATCAAATGATTAATGGTATTGTTCCGGGATCCATTGGGGAGTCCATTGGCTTGAAAGCTGGAGATAAAGTAATTTCAATTGATGGTCACCGTGTTGAAAATTATTCGGAGCTAATTAGTTCTAAAGTATTGATGGGGGGAGTGACCCTTGCCGTTGAACGGGAAGGCGCTACAACAGATATCAAAGTTCCTGCGGATTTATTGAATACGCTCTCAGACAAAAAAGGTGAGAAGTTTATCGAACCACGGGTGAAAACGACAAGTGTTGCCGAAGTAGCGCCTGGATCTGTGGCAAGTAAGATGGGTTTTACGAAAGGAGATAGCATTATTGCCGTAAACAACGTACAAGTGCCTTTCTTCGATCAATTTAGAGCACAGATAAAAGCGAATATCAATAAAACGGTTGCAATTAAGGTGTGGCGTAAAGGAGCTGAGGTTTCATTGCAAGGGAATGTGCCTGCAGATGCCATGCTCGGGATAGGCATTAATCGTGATTATTCCATCAAATCTTTCACAACGAAATATACCTTGATGGAGGCATTTCCAATCGGTGCAAAGAAAGCATTTACGGTGATTACCGATAACGCAAAAGGATTTGGCAAAATCTTCAAAGGAGAAGTGCGTGCAGATAAGGCATTATCAGGCCCTATTGGTATCGCTACCTTATTTGGTACGGAAGTGGACTGGATCCGTTTTTGGTCTTTGGTAGGGATGCTGTCCATGGCATTGGCATTTATGAATCTCTTGCCTATTCCGGCTTTGGATGGCGGTCACGTATTGTTCTTATTGGTTGAGATGATTCAAGGTAAACCATTGAGCGAGAAATTCCTGGAAAAAGCACAAATGGTCGGTTTCTTCATCCTTTTGGCTTTAATGGTCTTTATCTTTGGAAACGATATTTTTAAGCTATTTAAATAAATTCAATTGGTCTGTCTGCCGCGATGCTGATGACTTACATACCATAAAACAAGGGCTTAAAGCCAGTCATGGTCGGAAGAAATTCCGACCATTTTTTATGGTATGTAGCTGTTGTGTAGAATAGCTTGAAGTTCGATTTGTAGCATTCATCGACGCTACAGACTTTCATTTGCTTTCATTGTGCCTATTCCAAAATATAAGACGAAGGGTTTTCCAACAATAAATTGTTTTTTATATTGCATTTAAAAAACAATTTATCTAAGTTTGACCATGGATGGAAGAAATAGAGCAGATGTAAAGCCAGGTATGTTGGTGAATATAATCTTAAAAAAGGACCAGCGTACGGGAAATCTAACAGAAGGCATTGTGAAGGACCTGCTGACATCATCCTCCTATCATTCGAGGGGGATTAAAGTGCGGTTGACGGACGGCCAAGTAGGAAGAGTGGCTGAAATTATTGAAGATGATTTTTAGGCGATATCCTATCGGTCATCATTTCTCTTTACCGAATCTTTTTTAGCGGTGTTGACGCGGAAAGGTTTGCTACCTATGATGTTCTTATTGTGTAAATCAAACTAAAAGCTTGTTGGATTGTTAATAGGGAACATTTTGAAATAAAATTTGTATAATAACATAATTATTGCTAACTTTTTTCTGTATTTTTTATTTTATTACATATTTATATAATATTGTTTTTATAATTAGTAAATGACAGCTTTTTCAAATGGATACCAAAAATAAATGTACGGTTGTCTACGCAGATGATGCGATGATTCATCATGTGTTGATGCGAGCTATGGCTCAATCGCATTTATTGGATTTGGTTTATTGTGCTTCTAACGGCAGGGATTTAATCGACTACCTCCATGAAAACGAGCATGAACTTCCTGAAATATGTATATTAGATCTGCACATGCCTGTATTAAATGGAATAGAAACGGCAAAAATTGTGAAAGAAAGATTTCCATCCATTAGAATATTTGGGTTGACATCAAGCAGTGATGAAAATGAACGGATGGAATTGCGAGATGCGGGAGCTGAGGAAATTTTTTCAAAGGAACAGATGCCTTTATTAATGAAACAGCTTGCTCCAAAGGCATAGAGAAATAAAAATAAAGAAGAAGCCTAACACAGTTAGGCTTCTTCTTTATTTTCTAAAGCATCCTTGAATTTCAAAAGTCTAATCCAGGATGGACATTTGCTTAAATCTTTTTTCCATAATCCAACGTGTATAAAACTTGTGCGCAAAAAACGCTGCACGTCGAATACTTGCATGTCTTGCTGTATTTCTAGCGTTTCAGGCAAATCTTTGGATTGAAAATACTGTTGTAATTCTTCTGGCGTCATACTGCAAAAATAAAGTTTTAAATCCTTATCTCCAACCTCCGCCGAGTGCTCGGTATAGATCCACAAATGCATCTAAATGCTGCTGTCTTAACTCGACGAGATCCAGGTCACTGTTGAGGGCGTTGCTTTGTGCTGTAATGACCTCTAAATAAGTTGCATATCCACTTTTAAAGAGCAGGCCTGCATTCTTGACCGCCAAATGTGCATTATCGACTCTTTCTTTTGCCAAAGATAACTGTTCCCGTTGTTTGTCGACTGTGACCACTGCATTAGAGACCTCGGCAACAGCCTCGACGACTTTCTGCTGTAGCTGGATTTCGGCTTTATCACGTTCCAGTTTCGCTACCTCATACTGTGTTTTCAACGTTTTGTTTTTAAAAATAGGCGTGGTTAAATTGCCAGTTATACCACCGAGCAATGCACCAGGGATATTGAACCAATTTTTGGGCAGCATGCTGTTGACACCCAAAACACCGCCGACAGTTAACGATGGATACCGCATGGCTTGCTGGATGTTGGCATTGGCATTGGCCGCCATCAATTGAAATTCAGATGAGCGGATATCAGGTCTATTGCGGACGATCTCGATCGGAGAACCTAACGAGATGTCTTTGCTCTCCGCGAAGAGATGTTCGTAAGAAGTACCTCTTTTGATGCTGTCGGGCAATTTTCCCGTGAGTGTCTGAAGTGCATTTTCCTGGATGACAATTTCTTTTTCAAGTTCAGGCACCAGGGAAGCCGCGAGCAGACGCTGCGATTGTGTTTGCTGGATCGCCAGGGCGGTAATCTCTCCGGCTTCATATTGCAGCTTGATCATGCGCAAGGTACTGTCGTTTAACTGAACGTTACGTTTGGCGACTTCTATTTTAGCATCCAGCATCAGAAGATTGAAATAACCTTTTGCTACCGAAGTTATGATGGAGGTCTGTATCGCATTTTTTGCTTCCTGTGTATCCAGGTACTCGGCTAGAAGCTGTTCTTGTTTGCTTCCGATTTTCTTCCAGATATCTATTTCCCAGCTAAAGTTAATATCTGAACCAAACATTGACTGATAGACAAACATATTTTCGGGAGCTTTTTCACCTTTGTGATCATAATATTTGGTCAGGGGACCGCTACCGAAATCCTTCGATCGCCAGGTACGGTTTCCATTGGCAATCGTTGCATTTATACTAGGCAAATAATTAGCCTTATTCTGTGCTAAAACCCGGTTTGAAATCTGCAAGTTGAGTAATGCTGTTTTCATTTCAAAATTGTTTGCCAGGGCAGAATCAATCAATAATTTTAACGTGGGATCATGAAAGAAAGATTTCCAATGAATTAGTCCCATACTTGCAGTGTCTCCGAAGTAATCCAAGGTATCGCCACGAAAGTTTTCTGGAAGTTTGAGTTTGGGCTGTACATAATCTTTGCCGACTTTACACGCATTCATCATACCCAATAGACTTAAGATGATACATATTCCTGAAAGGTGTCTTTTTATGTTTTTCATTATTCTTCCTCTTCTTTAGCTAGTTTATCATGTAGTTTTTCATCCAGACCTTTAAATACGACAAAGAGTACAGGGATGATAAAGATGCCGAATGCCACACCAAAGAGCATGCCTCCGGCGGCGCTGAAACTAATCGAATGGTTTCCGATGGCCGATGGTCCTACCGTCCACATCAGAGGAACGAGACCGGCGACAAATGCCAGGCTGGTCATCAAGATTGGTCTTAACCGCAATTTGGAGCCGCTAATGGCTGCCTCGACAATACTCTTGCCATTTTTACGTTCCTGAACAGCAAATTCTACAATTAGAATCGCGTTTTTGGCCAGGAGCCCAATAAGCATAATGAGTCCAACCTGAACATAAATGTTGTTTTGAAGTCCAACAAGGTTGATCACGGAGAAAACGCCGATCAGCCCAACCGGTATAGACAATAGCACTGCCCAGGGAAGGATATAGCTTTCGTATTGGGCCGAAAGCAGAAAGTAGACGAACAGAATGCTCAGCACAAAAATCAAAATGGTCTGTGAACCCGATTGACTTTCTTCATAACTCATGCCTGTCCATTCAAAACCGTAATTGCCCGGAAGTTTATTGTCGGCCAATTTTTGGATGGCCTGCATAGCATCATCTGTACTATAGCCTTCTGCAGGTGTAATATTTACAGCAATTGCATTATACAGATTATAGCGTGTAATAGTTTCTGGACCTACCGTCTTTTCCAAGGTTAATATCGTATTGATCGGAACCATTTCGCCCTTGTTGTTGCGAACAAAAATAGAATTGAAGGATTCAGGATCTTTGCGGAAATCAAAATCTGATTGCACATAAACGCGATACTGGCGACCAAACCTATTGAAATCACTCGCCTGAACACGTGCAAAGTACGATCGGATTGTGGACATGAGATCTTTGATCTCAACGCCCAGTGATTTAGCTTTGACGGCGTCGATATTTACTTCATATTGTGGGAAGTTTGATTTGAAACTCGTGTAGGCACTGCGTATTTCGGGCAGGGTATTGAGCTGGTTGATAAATGTATCTGCAATGGTGTTAAAATCCCTAATGTCACCACCCATCCGATCTTGAAGAACCATTTCTATTCCAGCAAAGTCTCCAAAACCCTGCACGGTAGGTCGAGGGAATACAGTAAAGGTCGCTTCATTAATCTGGGATAGATCATTCCTGATGGTATCCATGAAGGCATTGATATTTTTGATGTGTTCACGTTTCGCATGCGGTTTTAGGGTAATGTACCCTGCGGCAAAAGCAGGACTTGAACTTCCATCCAGTGCATTGAAACCGGAAACGGTGGTCATCCCATTTATATCTTGTCTTTTCTTTAAAATGCTGTCCGCACGGCGAAGAACTTCAGTTGTCCGACTCAGTGAAGCACCTGGAGGGAGTGCTATGTTGTAGGTGATAAACCCATCATCTTCTGTCGGAATAAAACTTTTGGGTGTTTTAATCATAAACAGAACGCCAAGTGCCGTAATTAAGAGTAAGCCTGTCCAGGCTATTCTTTTATTTTTTATGAGTATTTCTACAATAAAGACATAGCGGGCAGTTAGCCGATCGAAAGAGGTATTGAATGCTTTAAAGAAACGATCTTTAAATTGGTTTATTTTACCGGTCTTCTGATTTGCATGATGGTTTGGTGCTTTAAGCAGGAGTGCACATAAGGCTGGACTCAACGTCAGGGCATTGAGTGCTGAAATCAGAATCGCTGTAGCCAAGGTGTATGCAAACTGTCGGTAAAAGATACCTGCTGGTCCCTCCATAAATCCGACAGGCAAAAATACTGCCGCCATGACCATGGTAATGGAAAGGATCGCCCCAGTAATTTCCGACATCGTCGACAATGTCGCCGCTCTGGGTTTCAATCCGGTACTGTGCATTTTTTCGTGAATGGCCTCGACGACGACGATTGCATCATCCACTACGATACCGATGGCCAGCACCAAGGCAAACATCGTCAGGACATTGAGGGAAAATCCAAAGAGCTGCAGAAAAAAGAAGGTTCCCACCAGTGAAACCGGAATTGCAATTGCTGGAATCAAAGTGGATCTAAAATCCTGAAGGAAGATAAAGACAATAACAAATACCAGAATAAAAGCCTCAAAAAGCGTGTGTTCAACCTGATTGATCGATTCATCGATCTGATCACGTACAGAGTATGTCACCTCATAGTGTATACCTTTTGGGAATGTTTTTGATTGTTCTTCAAGAACTTTTCTGACAGCAATATCAATATCATGGGCGTTTGAGCCACTGGTCTGTGTCAGATTGAGTGTAAGTCCCGGATGTCCATTTACCTTGTTGTCGCTGCTTAGGTTTGTCGCACCAAACTCTACCCGTGCCACATCCTTTAAATAAAGTACCGAACCGTCGGTATTGGTTTTGATCACAATTCCTTGGAATTCCTCAGGTGTAGTAAAACGCCCTTTGTGACGTATCACGGTTTCGAAAGCTTCATCTGAAGTTTCCCCAAATTTACCGGGAGCAATTTCAAAATTTTGGTCTTTTATGGCATTGGTCACATCTTGCGGAACAAGGTTGTAAAGGGCCAGTTTCTCTGGGTTCAGCCAGAGCCGCATGGCATAATCCCGTGCGCCTAAACGCGAAACCTGCGCAACTCCATCTACACGTAGTAAAGGCCGCATCAGATTGATCTGCGCATAGGCCTGCAGAAAGGTTTCATCATAGGCGCTATCCCGGTGATCGGAATAGAGATTGATGGTCATAATGACGCCGGTTTGCCGTGGCATAACCGTGATGCCGGCTTCGTTTACTTCCGCAGGAATGGAACTGATCGCTTTGGAAATTCGTGTCTGCACATTGACGGAGGCAATATCCGGGTTGGTACCTGTTTTGAAATAAACGGATACGCTTCCGGATCCTGAATTGGAAGCAGATGACTTAATGTAAGTCATATCTTCCACGCCATTGATAGCCTCTTCAATCGGGAGCAGAACACTTTTTGCTACGGTCTCGGCATTCGCTCCCGGATAACTTAGTGAAACAAGTACACTGGGCGGTGCAATTTCTGGAAAGCGTGATACAGGAAGGAGTTTTAGCCCGACCAAACCCAGGATAACCAGTATAATGGACACCACAGTGGCTAAAACGGGCCTATTTATAAATGTTTTTAGCATAGAGATAGAATTCTAAACATACTGCTTTCAGCGCATAGTATACCATGCGCTGTGCAGCCTGAAAAAATGATCGATAATTATTTTTGTAAAATCGGGGTTACTGCTGAACCATCCGTCAGTTTGTCAAATCCACTGGTAATAACACGATCGTTTTCCTGTAGTCCTGAGTAAACGATATAGTTGTTTTTACTTTTGCCCGTAAGCTGGATATTTCGTTTCTGTGCCTTATTGTTTTTATCCAGTATATAGACAAAGGTTTTATCCTGCAGCTCATTAACAGCGATTTGAGGGATTTGGAGAACATCTTTTTTTACTTCGGCAATTTTGAGGGTACCACTGCTTCCGGATCGAAGTATATTATCGTGGTTTTGAAATGTTGCGCGCAAGGAGATTGCTCCGGTGGTACGGTTGATCTGACCGTTTACGGCATCGACAATCCCTTTCTTAGCATATTCTTCGCCATCTGCCAGGACTAGCGTAACTTCGGGAAACACAAGTTTCTGATTCTGGTTGTATTTTTTCCCTTCTAAACTGTCTTTTTTCGCCTGTGCTTTAGAAAAATAGAGGAAATCCGATTCATTCATGGAAAAGTAAACATATACTTCCTGAATATCCGAAAGATAGGTGAGGGGTTCTTTATCACCTTTTGAGACCAGATTTCCGATGCGTTTTGGAATCCGGCCGATATAACCGCTTACGGGTGCCGTGATCACTGTAAAATCCTTACTGATTTGAGCCGAACGTACAGCGGCGATGGACTGATCTAGCGTTGCTTTGGCTACCTGATAGTCTGATTTGGCCGAAGCTAATCTGACATCTGAAATAACGTCGTTTTGAACCAGTGGTTTCAATCGGTCGACTTCGAGCTGTGCATTTTTAAGTTTGGCTCTCGCAACCTGTTCGGTAGCCACCATGTTATTGAGATTTTCCTGATAAGTAGAGGGGTCTACTTTGAATAACTTTTGACCTTTTTGTACAAAAGAACCTTCATCAACATAAATTTCCTGCAGTAATCCTTCGACTTGTGGGCGAACTTCGACATTCACTTTACCTTCTATGGTCCCTAAATAGTCTTTGATGGTGGTCGCATCGGATTTAGTGACGGTATAAACTGGTAAGGCTACGGTTTTCTCATTGGTTTTATTTTCTTTTGAAGAACTTGAAGAACAACTTACCTGAGTGGCTAAGGCTGAACAAATCAATACGGATACTTTAAAAATAGATAATGTTTTTTTCTTCACAATGCTTGATTAATTTTTACGATATATGTGTTGTGTAATATGAATATTACAATATAAACGTCAAATAGTTTAATTATTGTGAAGATTAACATTTGTTAACATCTCAAACATTAGTTAATAGTTGTTCAATTATTAATCAATAATAATGTTTAATATTTTTAAATGTTTGATAGTTATTGTTTTATGGAGAGGAATACATCATATTTTCCGTTAGGAGGAAAATATGATGTGGTAGCTTAAATATCTTAAAATTTAAGGTGTTTAACGGTCAATCCATTATTGATAAGCTGTTTTAAAGCATCGATACCAATGCTGATATGTGCTTCTACATATTTTGCAGTCACAGTGACGTCACTGACCGAAGTTTTGACGCCTTCTGGAATCATAGGTTGATCTGAAACCAGCAATAAAGCGCCTGTTGGAATCTTATTGGCAAAGCCGACGCTGAATATTGTCGCTGTTTCCATATCAACACACATGGCGCGGATTGATTTTAAATACTTCTTGAAAGCTTTGTCATGCTCCCAAACCCGTCTGTTGGTTGTGTATACCGTTCCTGTCCAGTAGTCACGTTGGTGGTCACGAATGGTGGTGGAAATAGCCTTTTGCATAGCGAAGGCTGGCAATGAAGGTACTTCTGGTGGAAAGTAGTCGTTGGATGTTCCCTCGCCGCGGATGGCCGCAATTGGTAGGATCAATTCTCCTACAGGAATCTTTTTCTTGATACCACCAGTCTTACCTAAAAATAGGACTGCTTTTGGGGCAATTGCTGCTAGAAGATCCATAATGGTTGCAGCCATAGGGCTTCCCATACCGAAATTGATAATCGTGATGCCTCCGGCAGTGACAGATTGCATCGGTTTGTCTTCCCCATAAATAGGAGCATTATCATGCATTTCAGAAAACAGATGGATATATTTTGAAAAGTTCGTTAAAAGGATATATTCTCCAAACTCTTCCAAAGGTCTTCCTGTATAACGAGGAAGCCAGTTGTTCACGATTTCTTCTTTGGTTTTTAAACCTGGGGTGATCGGACTATTTACGGTATTCTTTGCACTTTTCTTTGTTGTCATAGTCATTAAATTTAATTTCTCGAATCTCTTATCTTCCTGTCAACATTCCGTTATGGCTATTTTATTATTGTAATATAAGATTTTTAATTCTTTAAAAAAAAATCCCGTTCAGCGAACGGGATTTTTTTTAAGCGACTTTAAGCTTTTTCAGATCGGACTTTTCGAATTTTTTCTTCGCATAGTCCAGGGTGATTTCTAATGCTTTCTGTCCCGTTTGCTCCTTTGTTGACGGAATTTCAAACATGGCATCCAGCATAATGGCTTCACAGATACTGCGCAAGCCTCTGGCTCCGAGTTTAAATTCGTCAGCTTTATCAACAATAAACGTATAAACGTCAGGATCAAACTTTAGTTCAATACCTTCGTATTCAAACAGCTTCTTATATTGTTTTACCAAAGCATTCTTTGGCTCAGTCAAAATGCTCAATAAGGTTTCCTTATCCAATGGATTTAAGTAAGTCAAAACGGGAAGACGGCCAATCAGCTCTGGAATCAATCCAAAGTTCTTTAGATCTTGCGGTGTAATGTACTTGTAAAGATTGTTCAAGTCGATTTCCTCGTCGTCTTCATTCATTTTATAACCTACTGTCTGGGTACGCAAACGGTTTGCAATTTTCTTTTGAATACCATCGAATGCCCCACCACAGATAAACAGGATGTTGCTTGTATTGACTGCGATCATTTTTTGATCAGGGTGCTTACGGCCACCTTGAGGTGGAACATTGACAACTGTACCTTCGAGGATTTTCAATAAAGCCTGCTGTACACCTTCACCCGATACATCTCTCGTGATAGAAGGGTTATCGCTTTTACGTGCGATTTTATCGATCTCATCGATGTAGATAATACCACGCTCAGCGGATGCCACATCATAATCCGCAGCCTGCAGCAAGCGCGTCAAGATACTTTCTACGTCTTCCCCTACATAACCTGCTTCTGTCAATACAGTAGCATCTACAATACAGAATGGCACATTTAATATCTTGGCAACAGTTTTTGCCAACAAGGTTTTACCTGTACCTGTTTCACCGACGATAATCAAATTGGATTTTTCGATTTCGATTTCGTCTTTATCCACTTTCTGATTTAAACGCTTATAGTGATTATAAACGGCTACAGAAATTACTTTTTTTGCATCATCTTGACCGATGACATATTGATCCAAGTGGGTTTTAATTTCCAAGGGACGGATCAGCTTTAGCGCAGTCTGTAAGGTTTTACTTTTTCGTTGTTTTAATTCTTCTGCTAAGATTTCGCCTGCCTGCTGGATACATCTGTCGCAGATGTGCGCTCCGTTGCCTGCAATCAGCATCTGGGCTTCATTTTTGCTTATCCCACAAAAAGAACAATGAATGTCTCTATCGTTATTCTTTGCCATTGTTATTTAATAATCTCCTTCTTAGGAAGTAAAATCTCGTCAATCATACCGAATTCTTTGGCCTCATTGGCCCGCATCCAGTAATCGCGATCGGAAGACTTTTCTACCCATTCGTAAGTTTGTCCAGAGTGATCTGAAATAATGGTGTATAATTCTTCTTTCAATTTCATCATTTCACGTAAGTTGATTTCCATATCGGCTGCTACTCCTTGAGCGCCTCCAGAAGGTTGGTGAATCATTACGCGTGAGTGACGTAAGGCTGCACGTTTGCCTTTTGCACCAGCAACCAATAAAACAGCTCCCATAGATGCTGCAATACCTGTACAAATGGTTGCTACATCTGGCGTGATGTATTGCATGGTGTCATAAATACCTAGACCCGCGTACACGCTTCCACCTGGTGAATTGATGTAGATCTGGATATCACGCTGTGCATCGGTAGACTGTAAGAACAAGAGTTGTGCCTGAATAATGTTGGCTACCTGATCATCAATACCGCTGCCTAAAAATATGATACGGTCCATCATCAAACGCGAAAAAACATCCATCTGAGCAACGTTCAATTGACGTTCTTCAACGATGTAAGGCGTAAGGTTTGTCGGAATGCTAGTCTCTGTACGAGCAATGAAGCTATCAACATGTTGACTTCCAATACGGTGATGCTTTACTGCATATTTTCTGAATTCGTTTTTATCAATATTCATCTTTTTGTTTTTTCTATTCTGTAGGACTAATATAAAACTATATTTTAAAAATCAAATAAATTGAAAAGATGTTTTACATCTACTTTACATTTTTTAACGATAGCCACCAGCAATGAGACTGGGCATCTTCCTCAACCAATTTCGTTATAGCCGGGGAGATCTTCTAAAAATTCATAAGACTCTGTATTAAAGTCAACTTTACAATAATAATGATTTATCCCATTGCTGACTAACAAGTAAGGGATGCGGTGAACGCTGTTGTAATTCGCAATCTGCTCAAATACTTGCTGCGTGATCTTTATATGTGGCGCTTTAAACTCGGCTAAAAGAACCTTATGTCCGCTGCTGTTGTAAATCAATAAATCACTCCGTTTCTGAAGGTTGTTTAATTTCAATCCGCCTTCAATATGCATCAGTGATTTAGGGTAATTTTTCTTGAGTGACAAATAGTTGATCCAATGCTGTCTAACCCATTCTTCCGGTGTTAATACCAAGTCCTTTTTTCTGAGCTCATCAAAGATATAAATCGCATTGTTCTTTTTGGATATTTTAGCTTTAAATGGCGGTAAGTTCAGTGGAGTCGGTGAAAACATACACAAATATACTAAAATTTTAGCAAACAAAACGAATCATCCAAACATGCAAACTGGTGTTTTTTTCTGAGAATGCCTGTATTTATTTTCTGTAAATAAAGCTTCAGGCTGCTTTCGGAGCGCTTATTGCTTGTAAAATCATAACTATTTTATGGTCAGATGCTCATCGTTTGAAATCAATAGCTTTGCATAATAGTAACCGTTGGATCAAGTTTAAAAACGTAACTTTGTAGCATCTGGCACTCTTGTTTACCGTTTAAATCGTATTTTCGCTTCTTACTTATATAGGATGGCGGAGGAATGCAAAATCGGTTAAACAAGGTATCAGTAAGCGTGCATCAGCAGCGGGGGCGATGGCAGGCTGAAAGCCTGAACAAAGTAAAGGGCAAACTCATAAACGAAGAAGGAATAAAATATAAATACGTATGAATATAAATCCGATCCTATCCGACATTAAGAACAGGTCTTTTAAACCAGTGTATTTATTGCAGGGGGAGGAAAGTTATTTTATCGATACCATTGCCGACGCGCTGGAAGCAACTGTATTGAATGATGCGCAGAAAGGGTTTGACCAATCTATTTTTTACGGAAAAGATATTGATATGCCTACAATTGTCAATGCAGCAAAGCGATATCCCATGCTGAGCGACTATCAGGTCATTATCATAAAGGAAGCGCAGGAACTAAAATGGAAATCGGATACAGAAGAACTGCTGACCAAATACCTGGAGCATCTCACACCGACGACCATACTTGTATTTTGTTTTAAACATGGAAAATTTGACAAACGCAAAAAGGTCTATAAAGTTTTTGAAAAAACAGGCCTTGTTGTAGACGCGGCCAAGCTATATGACGATAAGGTAGCGCCCTGGATTGGAGCCTATGTGAAAGACGCCGGCTGGCGCATTCATCCGCAAGCGACGGTGATGATTGCCGACTATCTTGGCAATGACCTGTCCAAAGTATCCAATGAACTTGACAAGCTGATGCTGAATGTTACCAAAAGTCAAGAGATAAGTATGGAAGACGTTGAGCGAAATATCGGAATATCCAAAGATTACAATGTTTTTGAATTAAATACCGCATTAGCCAAACGTAACGCCTTGAAAGCTTATCAGATCGTCGATTATTTTGTCGCCAATCCCAAAAACAATCCCTTGGTGATGGTAATAGGACAGATAGCCACTTATTTTACCAAAATTCTCAAATACCATTATCTGATCGACAAGTCGGTGGCGGCAAAGGAGCTTGGGGTACATCCTTTCTTTTTGAAGGAGTACGAAATTGCCGCGAGGAACTATAACAGACGGAAAACTTTTGATGTGATCAACGTGCTGAAGGAGACCGATTTAAAATCCAAGGGTGTCCATGTGCCGAGCAACTTTAACAGTGAGGAGATATTAAAAGAAATGGTCTATCGAATACTAAATTAATTTCCATAAAAATATAAAGACACCAGAAATGGTGTTTTTTTTTTACATAAAATTCATAATTAAACGTTTGTTTAAATTAAACGTTTGTTTAACTTTGTCGCGCATTTAGCGAGAACGTATCTTTTCTTTGCTATAAATATGCGATTGTATCGATAAAAGATAGGGGTTTTAAATGGAATTTAACGAGAAACAGATTGATATCCTTCTTGCAGCTGAACGTCTTTTTGCAACGAAAGGGTTTGATGGAACTTCCGTTCGGGATATCGCCAATGAGGCGAATGTAAACGTCGCGATGATCAATTATTATTTTGGTTCTAAAGACAAGCTACTGGATACTTTTTTTGAATGGCGTGTTCCTGATTTTATGATCAATGTGGATGAATTGGCGCTTATTGATAATGCGTTGGACAAAATTGACGCCATGGTGGACCGATCGATCAAATCGATGAATTCACATCGTAAACTGTATCATATCATCACGATTGAGAGTTCCTTAAAGCAGCGTATGCTGATTTCTGAAGCTTTTAGAAAACTTAAGCTGCATAATTTGGAGGTGATCTCTTCTGTGATTAATGAGGGGGTAAAGCAAGGGGTGTTTAAAGCCGGTTATGACCCGATTTTAATCCATTCGATGATGATGGGCACTTTTATGAATTTTCAGATGAACCATTGTTTTTTACAGGATCAGTTGCATATTGATAACGATGAGGAATATGCAAATTATATAGAAACAACTTTAACAGAATTTATACAGAAAACAATTAAAGCTTTATTGACATATGAAAAATAAGTTGGCCAATTTGAGTGCTTTATTGCTTTTGAGTCCCATGGGTTTGTTGGCACAGGACAACAAGCACATGACTTTGGAAGAAATAATTCACTTGGCTGCAAATCAAAGCGTGGAAGCGAAGTCTGCCGATACCAAGATATTGGGTAGACAGCTCGAAGTTGAAACTGCCAAATCGAAACAGCTTCCGGATGCAAAATTGAGTGGACAATACATGGCTATGACCACACCAAATGTGAATTTAAAGTTGGCTTTGGGCGAAGGGGGCTCAGCTCCAGATATCGCTGCAAACCAATTGTGGTTGGGACAGGCTTCAGTGAGCATGCCAATCTATACAGGTGGCAGAATTAAAGGAGGTATTGATATTGCAAAGGATGTATTAAAAGCCGAGGAATATAATGCCGTAGCAAGCAAAGAACAGTTGGCTCTACGTGCAGTCAATCTTTATTTAAGTCTTTATAAGGCGCAGCAAACCAATTTATTGATAGCTGAGAATATCAAGCAGTCCGAGCAACGTGTTTCGGATTTTAAAGCGATGTTGGATAATGGTTTGATTGCACGTAATGACCTATTAAAAGCAGAACTGCAGCTATCAAACTATCAGGTTTCGCTTCAGGAAGCACAGAAAAATATCAAGGTGCTGAATTATCAATTGGCCAATTTCTTAAAGATTGACGAGGATACTCAATTGGATCAGATCAATTTGGGGGAAGTAGCAGGGGTAGATTTAGGTCTGAAGGGATCGTATGAAACCGCTAAGACTGTACGCTCAGACGTGAAGTCTTTAGAGTCACAACGGTTGGTTGCAGAGGACCAGTTGAAGGTAACAAAAGCATCCACATTACCACAGGTTTCTGCAACTGCAGGTTATAATGCTTTTGGTTTGCAAAAAGTGGTTACTGTAACCAATGCCGCTATGGTGGGGGTTGGCGTTTCCTATGATATCGGTTCACTTTATAAAAACAAGAGAGAGGTCAATGTGGTGAAGAATCACATCAAAGAGATCGATGAGCATCTGGAACTCTTGAATGATAAAGTGAAGGTTCAGGTTCAACAGGCCAATGAAAACTATATGCTGGCACAAAAGCAGGATGTTGTCTACCATCAGGCAGTAGATCAAGCAGTTGAAAACTATCGTATTACAAAAGATAAGTACGATAATGGAATCGCCGATACAGACGATTTGTTAACTGCCGATGTACAGCAGCTTCAAAGCAAGATCAATCTTGCGATCAGCAAAGCAAATACCATTGAAAAATATTACGACCTGCTGTTAGCAAATGGGTCTTTAAACATTAAATAGCAATTAATCTAGACATGGAAAATACAGTAGAAAACGCACCTGAAAAGAAAGGTACAAATAAAAAATTTACAATTGTTTTGGCAGCATTGGTCATCTTCGGAGGAGCTTACGGTGCTTATAAATATATGCATGGTCAGGCACATGAAACAACAGACGATGCGCAGGTAGAGAAAAACATGAGTCCGATCATTCCACGTGTTGGTGGATTTATCTCGAAAGTTTACGTAAAAGATAATGATTTGGTTAAAAAAGGGGACACGTTGTTCACTATTGAGAGCCAAGATTATCAGGTCCGTGTGGATGAAGCATTAGCGGCACTAGCTGCTGCACAAAGTAGCTTTGATGTTTCAAAGGCTGATGTATCTGCATCTTCGGCAAATGTAGCGATCTCTGATGCAACGATCCAATCCAACTTAGGAAGTATCGACGCAGCACGTATCCGTGCCAAACAAGCAAATAATGACTATATTCGCTACCAAAATTTATACAACAACCAATCGATCACCAAGCAACAGTACGAGCAAGCTTTGACGGCTAAACTGGAGGCGGACAAGCAGGTAGAAATTTTGCAGCAACAACGTAATGCAAGTGCATCACAGCGTAATGCAATCGTCAGCAAGACGACAGTAGCTTCTAAGCAGACTTCTGTTGCTGAAGCCAATATTAAAAGAGCGAATGCACAGCTTGAAGCAGCTAAATTGAATCTTTCTTATACTGCTGTTCTTGCTTCTGTCGATGGTCAGGTATCCAATATTAAAGTGCAACCCGGACAAATGGTCAATCCAGGCCAGTCTTTGTTCTACATTGTCGACAATATTGAAACTTGGGTGGTTGCTAACTTTAAGGAGACGCAATTGGAAAAAATGAAACCGGGACAGAAGGTTGGTATCAAGGTGGATGCTTATCCAACGATCGAATTTGAAGGTGAAGTCAATTCTTTTTCACCAGCTACGGGTTCACGTTTCTCTTTACTACCTCCGGATAATGCGACCGGTAACTTTGTAAAAACTGTACAGCGTTTACCCGTAAAAATCAAATTGACAAAAGACAATAAAGCAGAAAATGTGGCTTTGCTCAGACCGGGCATGAATGCTGACGTAGATGTGCATGTTCAATAACTATGGAAAATTTAAATCAACAGGATAGTCTGGTTGAATATGGTTTTCGGCGTGTTGTTATCACGATTACCGCAGTGCTTTGCGCACTGTTGGAAATTGTGGACACAACGATTGTCAATGTGGCCCTAAACGATATGAAAGGTTCATTGGGTGCTACATTGACGGATGTGGCCTGGGTTATTACGGCTTATGCAATTGCCAATGTAATTGTAATCCCGATGACCAGCTGGCTGTCGCAGCAGTTTGGACGTAGAAACTACTTTGCGGCTTCCATTATCATATTCACAGTATCTTCATTTTTGTGTGGTAATGCAACCAATATGTGGGAACTTGTTGCATTCCGCTTTATACAAGGGATGGGTGGGGGAGCCTTATTGGTGACAGCCCAAACCATCATTACGGAAAGTTATCCCAAAGAAAAACGTAGTATGGCCCAGGCTATTTACGGTATGGGGGTCATTGTCGGTCCTACCTTGGGCCCGCCGTTGGGAGGATATATTATCGATAACTTCTCATGGCCTTATATCTTTTATATCAATGTGCCGCTTGGAATTATTGCGACCTTGTTGACATTATCTTTTGTACGTAGTCCTAAATACAGTCAAAAGCAGTCTCCTAGGGAAGTGGATTGGTTCGGTATGATATTTTTGATCATGTTCATTGGTTCGCTCCAGTTTGTATTGGAACACGGGCAACAGGATGACTGGTTTGACGATCCCTTGATTTTAGGCTTATCGATCTTGTCTGTTTTTGGGTTACTGTTTTTTATATGGCGTGAGCTGGTATATGACAAACCTATTGTCAACCTGCGTGTATTGAAAGATAAGAATTTGCAGGTCGGTGTGGTGATGAGCTTTATTCTTGGTTTTGGCTTGTTCGGATCGACGTTTATTATTCCAATCTATACGCAGTCGATATTGGGATGGACGGCAACAGATGCGGGTTTGCTCTTGTTACCAAGTTCGATTATGACAGGTATCATGATGCCTTTTATCGGTAAGATGATCCAGAATGGTGTTCCTCAGAAGTATATGGTTGCTATAGGGCTATGTATCTTTTTTGGCTTTTGTTTTTGGATGTATAGCCTCATGACAAACGATACAGGTTCGGAACATATGTTTTGGCCATTGATTCTCCGTGGAGTTGGTCTAGGATTGCTATTTGTACCTGTTATGACGCTGTCTTTATCAACATTACATGGGAAGTCAATCGGTGAGGGAGCTGCCTTTACAGGGATGATGCGTCAATTGGGTGGTTCATTTGGAATTGCTTTGATTACGACATTTATCGCCCGTGATAGCCAAAAACACCGTGTTGATCTGGTAGCTAATTTAGATCCAAGTAAGTTTGATGTGCAACAACGGGTGCAGCAATTGCAAATGAGTTTTCAGGCGAAAGGTTTTTCACCTAATGAGGCTTTGGCCAAAGCGCATCAAATATTGGACTTGAGTGTGATGAAACAAGCAACAGTCCTATCCTACATGGATGTGTTCCTGTATCTCGGCGTTGTCTTTCTGATTTGTGTTCCTTTTGTATTGATGATCAAACAAGGAAAAACCCAGATAGATATGTCCAGTGTACACTAGAGCACGATAGACTGATTTCATATCCTAAAGGTAAATTATTCAAAAAGGACAGTTAATCCTTTAACCAGGAGCCCTCAAAACGCGCTGAGCTTTTTGAGGGCTTTTTTATTTCCTTTTTTTTCTGAATTGCCTGTTATTGATTCCGCAAAAATCTCCCTTTGCTTTCTTAGCGGTCTGTGGTCGCGAAGTCATGAAGTTTTTTATTGTTGAATGGTAGGTTCGTTTGACGCTGGTTACTGTTTGTACATCGAAAAGTATGTCAGTTTTGCAAACCGAAAATAATAATTGAAAAACCTGATTTAAAATTGATTGTTTAATAATAAAGAATTTGAAGGAATCAATCTTTTGAATGGAAAAAGGTGGTTCTTTTAGAATTGTGACTTAGATAGATTTTTTTGTTTTTAAAAATAGCGACTGTATGTATACCGAAAAGCTTAATCTTTTGGCATTTATCATTCCCTTGTTTTTAGTTTTGATGCTGTTGGAATACTGGTATAGTTTAAAAAAACAGAAGCGTTTTTATTCTTTTGATGAATCCATCTCAAATCTCAATGTCGGTATCGTCGAGCGCATGTGTGATATGTTTTCCGTGAGCTTGTTTTACTTTTTTTTCGTTTGGGTGTATCAAAATTTTGCTATATTTCACATTGAAGCTAATCTTTGGACCTGGATTATACTTTTCCTATTTACAGATTTTCTTTGGTATTGGTATCATCGTTACAGTCATGAAATCAATCTATTGTGGGCCGCACACGTTGTCCATCATCAGAGCGAAGACTACAACTTCACGGTAGCAGCGCGTATTACCATATTTCAGGCCGTATTTCGTTCGCTGTTTTGGGCTTTTATTCCCCTTTTGGGTTTTCCTCCTTTTATGATGACGGCAATTTTATTGGTGCATGGGGTATATCCATTCTTCTCACACACACAAACCGTAGGTAATTTGGGTGTTCTTGAGCGGATATTTGTAACTCCCTCACATCATCGCGTACATCATAGTAGCAATGAAATCTATTTAGATAAGAACTACGGTGACATCCTAATTATTTGGGATAGACTGTTTGGAACATTTATCCCAGAGCAGAAAGAAGAGCCTTGTGTCTATGGGCTTACCAAACCTATTCATCGCTATACTTTCCTATGGCAGCATTTTCATTATTTATTTGAAATTGGCCTGTCATTTAAACGCGCGCAGGGATTTAAAAACAAAATGCGTACTATATTTGGTCGGCCCGACGATATACAGCCTGAAATCAGGACAGAATTGGAACAGAAGATGTTTTCAGGTATCAAACCACAGGTTCATGGACAGCGGTTAAGCCGTTATATCTTTTTTCAGTCCATGCTGACAATGATCCTTCTTTTTTTCTTTTTGCTTTATGGTAATTATCAGCAACTCATCCAGCTCGTTGTTGGCGGAGTATTTATTCTCTGCAGCGTCATTTGTATCGGTGGTCTTCTGGAACATGAAAGTTGGGTTTTTCCGCTTGAGATGTTTCGGTTGTTTTTGTTGCTGCTGTATATCAGCCTAACGTTTTACTCGCCTTTAAGCCTTGTTTTATTGGGATCGTTTGTTTTAATGCAATTGATTTTTTATAAAAGTTTAGCCGCTCGCTACATGAAAGTGCTTCATCTTGAACGAAGCTAAATTTATCTGAATGAATGCTTACCTGTGCTGATTATATTCGAATTTATGAGGTATGTAAAAGATCTAGTGGCATAGGTCGACAAAGGACTGACAGTAGGACCTGGCCATAATATCCCAGCTATATTGCTTTAGGGTGTTCTGTTTAAATTGCAGACTTAATTTTTTATAATGTGCTGGATCGTCTAAAATAGCTTGAAGTTGTTCGACCCAGGCATTATGGTTCTTGCTTGCCAGGAGCAGACCATTGCCATTATGCGTCACTGCACTTGTGATGCCTTCCAGTTCGGACGCGACAACAATTGTGCCTGCTGTCGAGGCTTCCAAACAGACGAGTCCAAAGCCTTCCATATCACCCGCCACTTCGATATTGGGCATCAAGAAGGCTTGAGCGTTGGTCAATAGGCTTTTGAGCTGTTCAAATGGAACTTTTCCAAGATGTTGAATTTTTTCGGGATATGCTTTCAGTAGTTTTCGGATCGCCTGTTGATCCGTGGGGTAACCCAGGAATAGCGTCATTAAATGATATAGCTTTGCTGGCATAAGGTGCAAGAAACGTTCTTTCCATGTGGGCTCTTGATCGAAGGGGCCGACCATCAGTAATTTGAAATCACCTTGGATTGCCGGTATGACATCTTTCATAAGCCAGGAAAACCCCTTCCGTTTAACTGCTCGTCCTAATGTAATAAAATAAGGCTTGCTCTCGCTGTTTGTTTCAGTGACTTGGGCGGAGGCCTGTATCGGATCGACACCGTTGGGTATAATAATAATTTTGGAGGGATCAATGCCACGTAGCTGAGCAGCTTCTGCGGTGGCTTGGCTAACAGCAATAATCTGGTCAAATGCGTTAAACCTTGGTATGACCTTTTTTTGAAAATAACTGAAGGGAAATACGATATCCAGGCCATGAATGGTAACCACACGCTTTAAATGGCGGTATCCTTTGTGGAAGGAGGCCAACGATGCGATTAATCCATCGTTAAAGTGAATAAGCTTGATTCCTGGGTTTTCTTTCACCTTTTCCAGGATGCGACGATTTAGCTGAAGAAAGAACGTAAAAACCGACTCCTTATTATCGTAAACTAAGGTGTGCGCTTTCAGGTAAAGAGCTGCTGTGTTGATCAGTTCAAAACTCTGCTTTTCCATGCCTCCAACACGTGGAGGGTATTTGTGGCTGACAAATAATATTTCTATTTCAGACAGGGACATGAACTGGTTTCTTTTTGATGCATAGATAAAATATAAATCCTAAACCTGCCCAGAAGAGCTGCCGGCTGCGGCGCAATAGCGAAGCACTGAGCCAAATTGTTCCCCCTGTAATGCCGATCATATTGAGCAGGAGCTTGTTGGCGATTTCTTCGACACCAAGTTGGCCGGGAATGAAAGCACCCATACTTTTCAGTACAATGACACTCATATCCAGTATCAATCCATGAATCGGTTGGGCAGGGGTACCCAGAAATTTTAGAATATAATAAAATTCCAGACTTCCGATAATCCAATGGAGGGCAAACAATAAATAGGAATACCAAAAAATCTTATTTTGATGTCGGTAAAAGTCTTTTACATTCCAAAGTAGCGTCTGCATATAAGCTTTTGCTTTTCCCCAAAAACTTGTTGTCGAAGCCGTATTTTGCGAAGGACTTTTTGCGGCTATTAGCCAGTAGAGCATCAAGAGAACCAAGACCAGCAAAAGAGTACAGACGAAATAGATTGTAGAGCCCGTATAACGTATAACTTCACTTTTTAAAGGAGAGAACATCATCCACAGCATAGCGATCAAAAAGAGCGTCAATTGGGACAGGACCGCAGTAATACGGGATATCGCAACAGAATTTAATCCTTCTTTTAACGGAATGTTGTAACGAGTGATCAATTCTGCCTTTGACAGGTCGCCGCCGATAATGCTAGTGGGATTGAATAGTCCAACGGTTTCACCGATTTGACGGATAGCAAAGAGTTCAATCAGATTAACTTTCTTTTTATCGGAACCCAAACATATCCACCAGGCTAGGGTACCTAGAAAATATGCTGCACAAGTTGTCAGCAAAATAACGATAAAGCGATAACCAACTGCTGAGAGTTCTTTTTTTAACGCATTGAAGTCGCTTTTAGCCAAAAAGATAGCAATGGATACGAGGATCAAAAGTAAAAATGTGCCTTTGATGAGCTTGCTTGGGGATGTTAGTTTGCCCATGCCAAATCTGTTTCCTGTGTTTTATCTATCAGTCGGTTAATATCATCAAAATAGGATTGTGATAGCCTGTTCCAGTCCAATTGGGCAACATAAGAAAGTCCTGCAGCAACAAGATTCTTCTTTAAGTTCGCGTCAGAAAGGATTTTTTTGAGGTAGTAAACATATCCAGCGGCATTCTCAGGCTGACATTTAAAGCCATTTTTCCCATGCTGAATCAGGGATGCGGAACCCCCACCATCGGCGATAACACAGGGAAGTCCAGATGCCAATGCTTCCACAACGACATTTCCATAAGTTTCTGAAACTGATGGAAAGACAAACGCATCTGCCGAAGCATATAGGGCCGCAAGCTCTTCATGGTTTTTCTTTCCTAAAAATATGGCTTTTGGCATCTCTTGCATCGCAATTACTTTGGCTGTTCCTTCACCAACAACAATGAAATTATAGTCAAGGTTTTGTGCCTGTATCTGTTGATAGATTTCAATAAGCGTTTTAATGTTTTTTTCCCAGACGATACGACTGACAAAAAGGATTGTTGGTTTGTCATTCTTTGTGATGGTCTGTATGTGAGAAATATCCTTTTTATAGGGGTTAAACAAGGTCGTGTCGATTCCTCTCTGCCATAGTTTTAATCCTTCCTGTTGTAAACCGATCTCTCGCAGTTCACTTAGAATGGATCTGGTTGGCACGTAGACAATATCACATTTGTTATAGAAATTATTCATTGCCTTTTTCATCCATTGTTCGGTTGGTTTAACCAAGGGTAGGATATTTTTGAAATAATAAGCAATGTATGAAATGAAATGTGTGTGATAGATCGTAAGGACAGGTATTCCTCTCCGTTTGGCATAATTCAAGGCAAAGAAACCCAAAAGGGAGGGGGTCGCAATGTGGATCATGTCCGGGGCAAATTCATCCAGGGCAAGTTCGAGTTTCTTTTTAATAAGCTGTGGAATAGCAAGGCAATAATCATCATTGACGGGTATTTTGAATGTCGGGACCTTGTAAGAATGAAAATTTCGAAATTGCGTGGGGCCGCCGCCATAGATAAAAAAATAATCGAATTTTTGCTGATCAATGCGGTTTATCAGCTGAAACATTGTACGCGATGCACCGTCGAAATCCTCGACGAGTATCTCTGTAAAGAATGCTACCTTTCTCATGTTATTCTTATTAGGGGTTGGATAAAAATATCTGAAAGTTGTAACTCTTATGCTATGCGGGTATTAACCTTTTGTCATTATAGTGTTTATAAATTATGAGTTTTTAATAATTTGTGCATAATTATTAAAAGTAGAATTAATTGAATATGATAACGGAGCTAATGTTGGAGCGGTAGCTTTGGATTGAACAAAATATTCAGTCCATGTTAATAGATCTATTGTTCGAAAAAAAGATTAGACCTAAGGGTTTTCGAAAAATTCTCCTCTTATTTGTTTGTGCATCGGCAGGCGTTATGTTGGCGTTTAAGCTCAAGCCCAAACAGCAGCCTAAACTTGGCAGCTTAAGCTATTCCGCTTTGCCGGACGCGAATTACGGGCAGCTTAATTTATTGACATATAATATTGCTGGTTTGCCCGAGCTGATTTCCAGTGCGGTGACTGAGCGGTCTTCTAGCATTACCTCGATCGGCGAGCGGATCAATGGATTTGATATCGTCAATGTACAGGAAGACTTTAATTACAACAAATTTCTTTATCGTAACAATAAGCATAGCTATCGAACTGCCAATATGGGGGGAGTGCCTTTTGGTGATGGTCTGAGTACACTTTCAAAATATCCTATTGTTGAATTTGAGCGAATAAGCTGGGCGGATTGCAACGGTACAGATTGCCTGACTCCTAAAGGTTTTTCATATGCTCGTATCCAATTAGCTAAGGAGGTTTTTATTGATGTTTATAATGTACATGCAACAGCTCATGATGATCGGAATGCAACTGTTGCCCGGCAGAAGAATATAAATCAGCTGAAAACCTATATCAAAAAATATTCGGCGGGTAAACCTCTTTTAATCATGGGTGATTTTAATGCACATTATGCTTATGAACTGGATAACATCGGATCTTTTCAGCAGGACTTGGGTCTGGTAGATGCCTGGGTAAGTTTGCGAAATAGGGGCAAAATTCCTGGGCTTCAAACAAATTTTGAAGCGAAAACCGCACTGGAGCTGACAGCGGATTGCGAGGGTATTGACAAAATTTACTATCGCAACGATCATCATTTACTATTTGAAGCAAAGGATTATCAGGTCCAGAAAACACTTTTTCAAAACGAGCAGGGACAGGATCTATCAGATCATTGCGCGGTCTCCTTAAAGTTGGGCTGGCGTGTTGTCAAATCTACGGTTCAGTAAAAAAGAACTTTCTCAATTCTTTCATATCAATCGCGATTAGCACTGAACCCCTCAGTGCTTTTTTGCCTATGGGACATCTCCTGAGCACCTGGCGTACTTGGTTTGTTTTGAAGAGCAAATAAAAAGCCCCATAAAAAAGATTATGGAGCCTTTATAAAATTGGGATAAATTATCTTATTTGTACATTTCTTCGCGTTGTGCTTTGACCACATCGCTATTAATGTATTCATCGTAAGTCATCAATTTGTCGATGATACCTTTCGGTGTCAATTCGATAATTCTATTCGCAACAGTTTCCGTCAGCTCGTGGTCACGTGAAGTGAACAGCATTGACCCTTTAAAATCTGACATGCCATTATTTAACGCTGTGATGGATTCCAGATCCAAGTGATTGGTCGGTTCATCGAAGATGAGAAAGTTGGCGCCTTGAAGCATCATGCGAGAAAACATACAGCGCATTTTTTCACCCCCAGAAAGTACAGATACTTTTTTCATAACTTCTTCGCCAGAGAATAACATTTTTCCTAAAAAGCCACGTAAGAATTGTTCATCGGCTTCAGGGTTTGTTGTATAATCTCTTAACCAATCGACTAGATTTTCATTTTTACCTTCAAAAAACGCAGCATTTTCAATTGGCATATCAGCAGGAGTGATGGTCACTCCCCATTTGAATTCGCCACCGAAATTGGTGTCTCTACCAGTTATAATATCATAAAATGCTGTGGTAACTAATGAATTTGGACCGAGAACAGCGATTTTATCGCCTTTATTAATCATAAAGGTAATATCCTTGAAGAATACCTCGCCATTGACCGTTTTGCTTAATCCTTCGACTTGCAGTGTTTGATCTCCTGGTTCACGATTCATGGTATTGAACATGATGGCAGGATATTTACGGTTGGATGGTTTAATCTCGTCAATATTAATCTTATCCAATGCTTTCTTACGAGAAGTAGCTTGTTTGGATTTGGAAGCGTTGGCAGAGAAGCGACGGATAAATTCCTGGAGCTCTTTCACTTTATCTTCCATTTTCTTGTTTTGATCAGAACGTTGCTTTAACGCTAATTGAGAAGATTCGTACCAGAAAGAGTAGTTACCCGTATAGATTGTCATCTTACCAAAATCAATATCCACCGTATGCGTACATACAGCATCCAAGAAGTGACGGTCGTGGGATACAACTAAGACGATTGCTTCATAGCTTGCTAAAAAATCTTCTAACCATGCGATGGTGTTTATATCCAGGTCATTGGTAGGCTCATCGAGAATCAAAATATCTGGTTTGCCAAATAATGCTTGCGCTAAGAGTACGCGGACTTTTTGGTTACCGTCAATTTCAGAAACTAACTTATAATGTAGTTCTTCTTTAATGCCCAAACTGCTCAATAAAGTTGCGGCATTAGATTCGGCATTCCATCCATCCATTTCAGCAAAAAGACTTTCTAATTCGCCGGCGCGTTCGCCGTCGGCATCAGAGAAATCCTCTTTCATGTAAATGGCATCTTTCTCTTTCATGATTTTGTAAAGCTCTTGGTTACCCATCATGACAGTTTCAAGAACAGTAAACTCATCGAAAGCATAGTGATCCTGACTTAAAACAGACATGCGTTCGCCTGGCGTGAATGCCACTGAACCTGTCGAAGGATCAACTTCCCCTGAGATAATTTTTAAGAAAGTAGATTTACCTGCTCCATTAGCGCCAATAATACCGTAACAGTTTCCAGGTGTGAATTTTAGATTGACATCTTCGAATAGTACACGTTTACCAAAACGAAGGGAGAGATTTGACACATTAATCATGCTGCAAAGATACGTTTTAATATTGTATTTTTAACTATTTACGGTGATCAGTTTCAGGAGAAATTGATAGGAGTAATGTTGGGGAAATCAACTGTTTTTTAGCTTCTTTGGCAAACCTGTATGCTCTGAAATTTCAATGGATGGAGAGGATCTTTGAAATGAAGCCTGAAATCCAGCAATGTGTGCAAATAATGAATTAATAAATTATAAATATTGTGCTGGTGATTTAAATTGGCTTCTTTTTTGTAGACAAGAGCTGAAATGAAATCAATTATGAAAAGAAATAGAATAACGGGTGTCGTTATACTTGCAGTTGCTTTTTTATTTAATATCCAAGGAGCCTCGGCTCAATTTGGTGGGCTATTGGATAAGGCAAGCAAAGCCGTTGCTTCCAAGGGAAGCAAGGTACTTGGACTGGATAGACTTTTAAAAGAGCCCGAAGCGATTAGTACAAGTTTTGAAGATGTCAATCGGAAGGGGGAGCAAATGCCCGATTTTCAAAATACGGCTGTTTATAAACCTTTAGAAAATTTGCAAAAGAATGGCAATGATGGTTACTTATTGGAGGCTGGACATTTTGAAATGACCAATAAGAGCTATTGCTTGAAAGCGGGTACTTATGCGCCTTCGAAAGGTGATGGATATATGTATGCACCTACATTGGGCAAGAAGAGAGACGTGGTCATTGCAATTTTGAAAAGCGCTGAGAAGCACCCTGAAGTTGCACAATCAGACATACAGATGCTATTGTGGACGATCATTGCGAAGACAAAATTTATTGATTATTCGGGTCCGGTGAAAGAAACAGCCTTAAAATTGCTTACGCCTGAACAAATTTTACATTTGGAAGGTGGTGCACTCGGCGTTTTGCCATTTGACGTTGTCCAAAAGGCAAAAGACCAGATGCCACCGGCAGTACAGACAATCTTTGAAGCAGAAAATAATATTCGGCAGCTCGTTTCCTCAGGAAACTATTCGTACGCTGATTTTGAACAATATGCGATCTTAGCTGGTATGGCTGAGCCTCGTACGGACGTGCCAAGTGGTATCTGGACGCTTCATCCTGATGGTTATTATGTTCGTTATTATCCAAGTGGTTATGCGGTTACTAAAGTTCAGGTGTATGTCCCTCAAGAATTGATTACAAAATTGAATGGTAAGAAGCTTGTATACGATGCAACAGATGATATTGCCTGTCCGGCAAATACGGGGGCGCAACGATTAGCACAAACGAATGAACCGATTCGTGATTAATATGTTGAGTCATTTAAAGTTTGATGGGAAGTAAAGGGGATGTGAGAGGAAATTTAATGAATAAG
>NZ_DIIM01000021.1:69012-167560 GCF_002420705.1 Sphingobacterium sp. UBA5670 | reverse complement strand
CTTATTCATTAAATTTCCTCTTTTGCCTCCTGTATAATATATAAACAATGACAATGATAGCGATGATTGCTAAAATAATGTAATGGGAACCTGAATGTTGGGTTTTATCCTCTGTCGTCTGCGCATATGTAAAATTTGCTACGAAAAGAAGCACCATGAAAATCCACTTCTTGCACATAATAAACGGTTTATTAACTATAGTAGCAAGCTAAGTATTTTTTGCAACAAAGTCAAATTAATTCGGTAAAAAATAACTAAGATTTTTATGAAATTTTAATGTATAATGTTTGTTTCTCACATTTGATTCGTTAGGTTCGAAAAATAAAATGATAGAAGAAGAGCTTTACCACTGATAAAACACAGCTAATTCACCTTTTTTACATTGGATATAGCTCCCGATATTGTTTAGGGAATTCGGTAAATGGTCCTAAAAATCGTATCTTGTGAACCTTTGTAAGCGTTTTTAGATATTCAAATCATGTCAAAACTTATCAATTTAACTGTCTTTAGAGAGTTCTTAAAATCCAGCTTTGCAGGCGGAATTATACTTTTTTCCTGTGTTATTCTGGCATTGATCGTAGCAAATACATCATTGTATGCCAGTGTAATGGAATTTCTTAACCGGGAAGTAGGCTTTGAGAGCGGTCATATTCATTTAAAATATTCGTGGTTGTTGTGGCTCAACGATGGTTTGATGGCGATTTTCTTTTTACTGGTGGGGCTCGAGATAAAACGTGAAATTGTAGAGGGTGAACTCTCATCGCCAAGTAAAGCAATTCTGCCCATTTTGGCTGCGGTTGGTGGGGCGCTTTTGCCTGCCATCATTTATTTTGTATTAAATCAGGGAACCGATACTGCAAACGGCTGGGGAATCCCTATGGCAACGGATATTGCATTTGCTTTAGCGGTTATCACGCTTCTGGGAAATAAGGTGCCTGCCAGTCTTAAGATCTTTTTGGCTGCGCTAGCGATTGTTGACGACCTACTCGCCATATTGGTTATTGCGATCTTTTATAGCAATGGTATTCATGCGACCTATTTATTTATTGCTTTAGGTATATTTCTGTTTTTGATCGTGTTAAATAAATTGGGCGTTAAAGCGATATGGGCTTACCTGATTCCGGGACTATTTATTTGGTACTTTGTTCACCACTCGGGTATTCATGCAACAATTGCTGGCGTGCTGGTGGCCATGACGCTGCCGACAACACCGGATGCGGAAGAATCTCCCTTGGAAAAACTTGAGCATCTATTGACCAAACCTGTCAATTTCATTATCATTCCTTTGTTTGCATTTGCGAATACGCTTATTCCAATCCATGGGGAAATGATAGGTGGTTTGACTTCAAAATTGGGGATCGGTATTATCCTTGGCCTAATCGCTGGTAAATCAATTGGCATATTTTTGATCTGTTTTATTGCTAAAAAATTGAAGATTGCGCAATTACCGGAAGGGGCTGGCTGGAAACAGATTTTTGGTGTAGGCTTGTTGGGGGGAATCGGTTTCACGATGTCGATTTTCATCTCGATACTATCTTTTGATGATAACATGCTGATTGAAGAAGCAAAGTTCGCGGTTCTGATCGCATCTTTATGCGCTGGCTTGCTAGGCTATGTCGTTTTGAGCGCAGTGTCAGACGCAAAGAAAACAGAGGTTATTGATTAGATGTTGAATAGATAGCAGTCGTATGCTTGACTTACAGGAATGTGTAGGACAGTTGTTTTCGGTCAAATTTATTTCTGATTTCCTCATGGATTAATTCTATTTGGACATCTATTTGACAGCGGATAACGAGCTATAGGTATTAATTTTAGACTTTTATGAATTAGATTTAGTAATTTAGGGCACAACAATAAAAACAATACGTTGAGATTTGATGAATTTGGCTTTGTTCCAACTTTGGAAGAAGGTTTAGAAAGTATGATGTTTGAGGAGGCTACGCCGATCCAAGAACAGACCATCCCGATTATTAAAGAGGGAAAAGATATGATTGCCTGTGCACAGACAGGTACAGGTAAAACAGCAGCTTATATGTTGCCGATCCTCGATGCAATAGCACGGAATTCAAGGGAATCTATCCTCGCTATTATCCTTGTTCCGACCCGTGAACTTGCTATGCAAATTGACCAGCAGATTATGGGCATGTCTTATTATACGGGTGCAACATCCATAGCCATTTATGGTGGTGGTGATGGTATGGGGTATGAACAGCAAAAACGGGCCATACGAGAGGGGGTAAATATTATTGTTGCTACGCCGGGAAGGTTGATAAGTCATCTTACCTCCATGAAGATTGATCTCTCTCATTTAAAGCACTTTGTTTTGGATGAAGCCGATAGTATGCTGGATATGGGATTTCAAGACGATATTTTACGTATTGTAAGTTATCTACCGAAGAAAAAGCAGATGCTTTTGTTTTCGGCTACGATGCCGATGAAGATCAGGTCTTTTGCCCGAAAAATTCTACAAGAGCCTGTGGAAGTCAATATTGCCATTTCTAAACCTTCGGAAGGGATAGATCAACGAGTATATCTTGCCTATGATCAACAGAAAATGGAGCTTCTGAAGAATATACTGAAGGATCCCAACTATGTATCAGTTATTATTTTTGCATCCCAAAAAACTACAGTCAAACTTCTCGCTCAGGAATTACAGAAGCAGGGGATTGATGCGGAGGGTTTCCATTCGGATCTCGAGCAGTCGAAACGGGAGGATATCATGGCCAGATTCCGGTCTCGTCAGGTACGGGTACTGGTAGGGACAGATGTGATATCTCGCGGTATCGATGTGGTGGGGATCAGTTTGGTCGTTAATTACGATGTTCCACCGGATCCGGAAGACTACGTACACCGTATTGGACGTACTGCGCGGGCAGCGACTACAGGAACAGCCATTACCTTTGTCAATGAGAAAGACCAAAATCGTTTCGCTCAGATTGAGAATTTAATAGGTTATCCGATTGAACAACTTCCATTGCCAGAGGGGTTTGAAGCGGGACCTACTTACAATCCTGCCAAAAAGAATCCACAGCATAAAAAGAAGCGTTTCAATAGGAATAAAAATAAAAACTATCAGAAAGCTAAAAGAGCCTGATTTTAAAATACAAAGCCCCCATATGAGAAAAATATGGGGGCTTTGTATTTCAGTATATATTGTATTCAACTTTTATTCAACAGTCCATACGGCCAATTCATATCCGTCAGGATCCTGGAACTGAAATCTTTTTCCACCCGGAAAGCTAAAAATATCTTTTAATATAGTCCCGCCAGCACGGATAACCTGATCACGCGTAGCTTGCAGATCGTCGGCATAGATAACGACGAGAATACTGCCATTTATGGGGGCACCAAGTGTAAAACCACCATCAACATATTTTCCGCCAAAAGCCGTATATGCTGGCCCGTAATCCGTAAACTCCCAACCGAAACTCGTTGAGTAGAATGCTTTGGCACGTTCAAGGTCGCTTGATACAAACTCAAGGTATTGGATCTGCTGGTTAACAAATTTGTTTTCTGTACTGCTATTGCTCATAACGGAACTATCTATTTAATGTATATATAATAAATTGCTTGACCGGTTGTGCTGGTTTTGGAATTAAAACCCGAATCGTTTCATAAATATAAGGCTTTGTTGAAAATGATACACATTTTTCTTTTCAACATGTTTTTTTGGGGCTACCTGTTTATCGGGGCTACCTGCTTGGCACAAGGAGGAAACAATGTTCATTTCCCAATCTTAGTTGGACTGGGAAATGAATGGAGGTTGTTAAGCGCTCTTTTTACTGCTGATCCAATATTGTAATAACACAGATGAAACAACCAAAAGCAGTCCAACATAGAAGGATAGGTTTAATTCTCTTGCTTCATTAAGAAGTAAAAATGCAATCAAAATAGCATATACTGGCTCAAGATTTAAGCTTAAGTTCAATGTAAATGCTGATATCTTCTTTAAGATTTCTGTAAATGCGAGATAGACTCCCACAGTGCAACATAAAGATAGGATGATCAGATAGAAAATATCCAGGGCATTGGGAATGAAAGTGCTGATTGGATAGTGTTGAATGTAAAAAGGAAGTAGACATACCAACCCTATTGTTCCACCGATCATTTGATAATAGTTAATGCATATTGCGTTGTACTTTTTGGTCAATTTTTCATTGTGAACCGCATAGAGTGAGGCAAAAGCCGGAGAAATTATCCCTAAGACTATGCCCAGCTGGTGTGAGGTATCGAAGTGAAATATCAGTGCAATACCGCACAACGTAAGTCCACTCAACAGAAGTTCAGACAATCTGATTTTGGTTTTATTGATTATCGGTGCAAAAATAGCGGTGAAAAAACTTGCCATACAGTAGCAGATCACGCCGATGGAAATGTTTGAATATTTGATGCTAGCATAGAATAATAGCCAGGATGCTGTCAATAGTAGCCCATTTTTTGCAATATGAAGTTTCTCTTTGAAAGTAAAATCTGTAGGTATTTTATACCATTTTAGAATAAAAAATAGGATAACGGCAGCTAAAAATACACGGTACCATGTGAGTATCCCCTCGTTGAGTGAAATCACTTTTCCAAATACGCCAGATAGTCCCAGGCACAGCACAGCAAGGTGCAGCATGAAATATGAATGTTTCATAAGAAATTGTCTTCCAGTTCCGTCCATTAAGGACGAAAGGTGTTAAATAATAAAATTGATAGAAAATAAGAAGCACAGCAATTCGGTCCATTTCTGGTATTGTGCTTCAGTAATATAGAGAAAAAATATTACGCTATTGGAGGAGGAAGACAACTCGTTCTATTCATCATATTTGTATTTACCCGAAGATAAGGAATTTTGGGCGCAGCTGCAAAAAAGTAATGAAAAAGCCCCTAGAAAGTTTTTGCTTCTAGGGGCATATATTTAGTCAGTTGCCTTTATTTTGTGATTCTATGGCGTATTTGGTGGTAAAGTATCTGTTCCGCCACCCAGTGCACGGTAAAGATCTATGGCTGCGTTGAGCTTTTCCCGTTTTACTGTAATACGTTCCAAATCATTTTGAAGTGCATTGTTTTGGGCAGTTATCACCTCCAAATAGTTTGCCATCCCACTTTTGTAAAGTAGGGCTGCATCGGCGGTGGCTTTGGCGAGGGCATTTGATTTGGCATGGATAAGTTGCAGGCGCTGTTCCGTATGTTTGATTTTTGCCAAGGCATCAGAAACTTCTGAAACTGCGACCATAACCGATTGTTTAAACTGCAAAGCTATTTTTTCGCGTTCGATGACCGATATCTCATAGTTTGTTTTTAAAGCTCCTTTCTGGAAAATTGGCTGTGCGATATTCCCCGCTATTGTTTTCACAATAGAACCCGGTAAATCGAACCATTTGTTAAATTGAATGGAGTTTGTACCGATGGATGGTGTCAAGCTTATGGAAGGGTACATCGCTGCTTTAGCAAGTCCCATTCTGCTTGTGGCAGCAACTACAGCGTATTCAGCTGCTCTGACATCTGATCTGCGGCTCAAGAGTTCGGCCGGCACTCCCGTAGCTAGCCCGTTGCCAACGATCGTATCATCTAAACTTGCTGTACGTTGAATGCCCTCTGGGAAACCTCCGCAAAGAATGCTCAGTGCATTTTCTTCGACCTCCATATTTTGATGGGCTAGGGGAATCAACAATTCAGCAGTTTTCTTCTGAGCTTCGGCTTGCTCCACAGCAAGCGAGCTGACCAGTGATGAGTTGTATTGCAAACGTATCATGCTAAGTGTGCTGTCGCTCAATAGAACATTTTTTTGTGCAATCTTAAGCTGCTCATCCAAAGCAATCAGATTATAATAGGACTGGATGACCTGTACAATAAGGCGTGTTTTTAATGCGGAAAGATTTTCCTTCTGGCCAAAAAAATTGGCCATAGATTCCTCTTTTTGCATTTTTACCTTTCCCCAGATATCGGCTTCCCAAGATAATCTAAGCGTGGCACTATAATCGTCCATATAGGGTGTTCCAATAAATTGGTCACTCAGTGAACCATTCAAGGAGTTGCTCGATAACCAGGTTCTGTTCGCTCCAATGCTTAAATCAGCTGTTGGCAGTAACCCTTTCTTAGACTGCTTGTAGGCGAGTTCTAATTGTTGCATGTTGAGGAGTGCTACATTGACGTCCGTATTATTGGACAAAGCCTTCTCAATGAGTGAGGTCAATAAGGGGTCCTGTACAAATTTACGCCAGGATAGCTGTAGCGTATCGGACGTGAGAACAACCTCGCTGTTTTTGAAATTTTCGGGCATTGCTATCTCCTGACGTGTGTATTTTTTCCCCACGCTGCATGCGGACAACAACAGGGTAGTGCTTGCGAAAATTGTTATATAGTGATGAAATTTTTTCATTTTAATCGTTTGTATTGTGTACTGTATTGTCCGTAAGCTTTTTACCCGAAACTTTTTCTTGCAAATATTGGAACACCAGGTACAGTAATGGTATAATAATTACCCCAAGGATAACGCCGCTTAACATACCCATTGCTGCTCCTGTACTGATGGAATGGTTACCTGTAGCCGTTCCGCCGGTAGCAAACATCAAGGGTACCATACCCGCAATGAAAGCCAATGAAGTCATCAAGATTGGGCGTAGACGCGCTCTTGCGCCTTCCAAAGCCGAATCAATGAGTGAGGAGCCTGCTCTTCTCCGCTGTAAAGCAAATTCAACAATCAAAATGGCATTTTTTGCCAAAAGACCGATGAGCATGATCAAGCCGACCTGGACGTAGATATTGTTGTCCAATCCAATAGCACGTGTTCCTAGGAAAGAGCCGATCATACCTGTTGGAATTGATAACAGAACGGCAAGGGGCAATAAATAACTTTCATACTGTGCTGATAGTAAGAAATATACAAATAGTAAGCTTAATGCTAGGATAAGTACGGTTTGATTGCCTGATGACTTCTCTTCCAAGCTAAGTCCCGTCCATTCGTAGCTATAGTCTCCCGGTAACTTAGTCAATACATTTTTCTCCAATGTTTCCATGATCGCACCATTACTGATACCAGGCGTACTAACCACGTTTATCGTGAGTGAATTGTATAAATTATAACGAGTTACCGACTCAGGACCATAAACTTTACGAAGTGTAACCAAAGTGTTCACCGGAACCATTTGGCCAAGATTATTCTTGACAAATATTTCGTTGAAGGCTTCTTTATCGGTTCTATAAATGCCATCCGCTTTAACTGCTATCCGATAGAATTTACCAAAACGATTGAAATTCAATGATTGGTCACCCGCAAAGTAAGTTTGAACGGACGAAAGCATTTCACTGACGTCTACACCGAGTTGAGCGGCTTTGTCTTCATCGACTTCCAGTTCCATCTGCGGATAATCTGCTCTGAACATGGTATAGGCAAACTGCACCCCTGGTTGTTTCATAATTTGTGCAATAACGGAATCGGACATTGCTTTGAGTTCTACCGGCGATTTACCAGCTCTGTCCTGTAAGACGAGTTCTGCGCCATTCATCATACCATAACCATCCACTGGAGGAGAGCGAAAAGCCATTGCATTACCTTCCTTAACACTGGATAATTTTTGCGAGATCACTTGGTGAATCTGATCGATATCGTTCATCTCGCCACGCTTCTTTTTGTCTTTCAGGCGTATAAATCCTGTTGCATAGGCTGCGCTGGAGTTGTTACCGATCATATTGAATCCAGTAATACTTGTATGGCTTTCAATAGAAGGGATATCGGCAAGTAGTTTTTCGATTTTTTCTACCGCTTTTGTGGTTCGATCAAGTCCCGTTCCTGGGGGCATTTCCAGACTGTAGACGACAAAGTTATCATCTTCCATTGGTACGAAACTTTTGGAAGTGCTTGTCATGAGGTACCCCGCAACGCCAATTGTAGCCAGGATCAAAAGTGCCGAAATCCATTTTTTCTTTGCCAGAAATTTTAATGAACCAACGTATCGGTTGGTCATGTTTTCGAAGCCAGCGTTAAACGCTTTGAAAAAACGTTGAGAAAATCCTGTTTTTGGGGGCTGCCCATCGTGATTTTCGGCGTGCGTATTTTTAAGCAATAATGCGCAGAGTGCTGGTGTCAGTGTCAAGGCATTGATTGCAGAGATCACAATGGCGATAACAAGGGTATAGGCAAACTGTTTATAAAACATGCCCGATGAACCTGTCATAAATCCAATGGGAATAAAAACTGCACACATAACCAAGGTAATGGAGATTACAGCCCCTGTAATTTCACTCATGGCACTATGGGTAGCCTGTTTACCTGTTAAATTGGAAGTCTCCATCTTTCCATGTACTGCTTCGACAACGACAATTGCATCATCGACAACAATACCAATGGCGAGTACTAAGGCAAATAGCGTCAATATATTGATGGTAAAGCCAAACACCAGCAGGAAGAAAAAAGTACCTACGATGGCTACCGGAACTGCGATTGCTGGAATAATAGTCGACCGTATATCCTGTAGGAACAAAAATACAACGAGGAAAACCAAAATGAAGGCTTCAATCAATGTCGAACGTACTTGTGCCGTACTTTCATCCAAGCGCTCTTTGGTACTGATCAATTTAAAAATCTTGATCCCAGGAGGGAAAGAGCGTTGCGCTATTTCAATCTGTTTATCGATTCCGATTTCAATTTCATTGGCGTTGGAGCCTGATGTTTGGAATATACCAATGGTAACGGTATTGAGGCCGTTATTTTGCGAATTACCACTATAACTGATCGAGCCAAACTCAATACGTGCGACATCCTTTAAACGAACGATCTGAACGTCATTGTTTTTGACGATAATGTTTTCATACTGCTCTGGAAGATTCTTTTTCCCTTTATATCTGATGACATATTCCAAGGGTGCTTTAGACTCTTCACCTAATTTTCCGGGAGCTGACTCTAAACTTTGTTTGGAAATTGCAGCAATGACTTCTTGTGGCACAAGTCCATAACTCGCCATTTTTTGCGGATTCAACCATACACGCATCGAATAGTCTTTGGAACCGAATACCATGGCCTGACCGACCCCAGGTACACGCTTGATCTGTGGGATCAAGTTGATGTTCACATAATTCTGTAAAAATAGTTCATCATATTTTTTATTATCTTCTGTATAGATATTAAATATCATGATCATACTATTTTGTTGCTTGGAGGTGGTTAATCCCATTCGGACAACTTCCTGTGGCAGTATAGGAGTAGCCTGTTGTACCCTATTTTGCACATTTACGGCTGCCTGATCTGGATTTACACCTGCTTTAAAGACAATACGTACAGAGAATGTACCATCATTACTTGCAGTAGATGTAATGTATTCCATATCCTCCACACCATTGATTTGCTCTTCAAGGGGTGTCACAACCGATCTCAATACTGTTTCGCTATTTCCTCCGGGATAGCTTCCGGTAACTTGGACCGTGGGCGGGGCGATATCCGGGAATCGCGTTTGAGGTAGCCTAAAAAGACCGATGACCCCCAGTATGACAAATATGATAGATATAACAGTTGCCAAAACTGGCCTGTCAATAAATTTCTTTAACATTTTAGTTTAAATTTTATAAAGCTTTTAGTACCATTTTTTTCCAAAAGTGAATACGGAATGTATAGGCTTGTTGCCCTTCTTTGAGTAGTTCAGCTTTTGCTATACCTGCTATTCTTGTTACATGGTGGATTTCTTAGTCGGTTGAACTTGCATTCCGTCATTAAGCATATCAATTCTATTCATAACGATTTTTTCACCAGCTGTGAGTCCTGATTTTAGTAAATAGGCGTTAGCTGTATTTCCTGCAATTTCAATCTGTTTCATGGAAATTTTATTTTTCTCACCAATAACATACACGAAATAGCGGTCTTGAATATCCTTGACAGCGGCCATAGGTACCAACAATACGTTTTCATGCGTTTTTTTCAAGATTACTTTTGCTGAGCCACCTGAACGGAGAATTTTTTCAGGATTGATGAAACTTGCTTTAAGTGCCATGCTTCCGGTTGTTCTGTCGATGTTACCACTAGCTAACTCTACTTTCCCCGAATGGTTGTATGCCGTTCCATCAGCCAGTAATAGCGTTGCTTGTTGATTGGATGATTTGTTATTCTGATCTTTAATAAAGGCTATAAAATCGGCCTCACTTAATGAAAAATACACATTTACGGTATTGATTTCAGATAGCGTTGTTAAAGGTGTCGCATCTGCTGCGGTAATTAAATTTCCGATCCGATTAGGAATACGGCCGATATAACCACTCACTGGTGCATTGATCAACGTAAATTTGGCATTTATTTGAGATGAACCGAGTGCAGCTTGTGCTTGCGCTACCTGTGCTTTAGCTGCGGCGTAATTGGCCTCTGCAGTTTTTAACTGTAATTCGGTATACACTTTACCCTCAACAAGTGGTTTGATTTTCTCAATCTCCAATTTCGCATTTTGTTCTGCCGATAAAGCAGCTTGGTAAGCTGCCTTGCTGTTGTTTACTTGTTCGTTGTAGACATCAGCTTTTATTTTGAAAAGGGGTTGACCCTGGTAAACATAGTCTCCTTCTTTGACATAAATCTGATCAAGATAACCCGTTACCTGCGCTTTGACATCGACGTTGACGGTCCCCTCTAATGTACCAGGATATTTTTTTTCGGTCTCCGCGTGGGTAGGAGATAATTCGATAAAGTCAACAGTAACTGCCTGCTCTTGCGGTTGTTCTTGGTTGCCTCCACAGGACGATAATAATGCTGCTGCTGTAATAAGTGTAAGGAAAGGTTTTAAAGTCATCGTTCTTTGTGCCATTTTATCATTTTATTATGAAACAAAGAAAAGAATTCTTTTAAGCCATAAGGCAAAGAAATCTACCGAGACGTTACAATTGCTTACTGAAACGTATCAGTGATGATCTGAATTTTACGATATTAAATGGTACGATCCAATTGTGTTGAAGATATCGGTCTTATCGATTGACATTCCCTTCTTCATCGCGAAAAACTTACTTTACCTTTCTGACGAAAAAAGGAGCAAGTGGATCAGTTTTAACATTAATAGTCTAACCAATTTTTTAGCAGTTGAGCCTTTTCTCTGCTCACAAGGATTTCCACTTGATCGTTATTTTTAATCTCTATTTTTAGTTTTCCGTTGAAGTGGTTATGTAATCTTTTGATCGCATCTATATGTACAATGAATTGCCTGTTGGCGCGAAAAAATACTTTTGGATTTAATTGCTGTTCGAGTTCTTCCATTGTTTGAGGGACAATTTCGACAGTACCACATTTGAGTTGCGCATGAGTAAGTTTAAATTCGGAGTAGAAGTATAATATCTCTTCAACGAGAACGGTTTTATAGCCGTCTTTGAATGGAATTAGAAAGCGTGAGCGAAAATCTTTCGGATAGATAAAATCCAATAAACCTTGAAGCGGTTGTTGGTTGATCTGGAGATCTTTTTGATAGTCAAGTTTTTGGATAGCATTTTCCAGCTCTGTTTTTTCTACAGGTTTAAGCAAATAATCTATGCTATTGAATTTAAAGGCCCTCACAGCGTATTCGTCAAATGCTGTTGTAAATATGATTGGGCAGTCTATTTTTATAGTCTCTAATATTTCAAAGCTTAAACCATCCGATAGACGAATATCCATCATCACCAGGTCGGGAAGTTCATTGCTATTGAACCAGTTGATGCTATCAGCGATATTATCTAGCACATCTAAAATAACGATGGATGGCTTTATTTCCTTCAAAAGTCGTTTTAAACGATCGGCATTGAGTTTTTCGTCCTCGATGATTAATACTTTGGTTATATTCATTATGCTTGCGCTAAAAGTGGGAGGATAACGTTAAATGATTTGCCATCATTCTTTATTTGCAGTTTTAAGTTGGATAGCAAATCGTATCTTTTAATGATGTTTGAAATCCCGATTCCCGATGATTCGGAGACATTCTCAATAGGGATTAATATATTTTCAACAACAAGTTGATTCTGGGAGTTGGTGTATACCTTTATTTTCAGCGGTTTTCTCTTATTTGTCTGATTATGCTTTAATGCATTTTCTACCAATAATTGTAAGGTAAGAGGAGGTAATTGGCAATTGCGTTTGGCGGGATTGACGTTTATTTCGAAGTTTACCCCATCGCCAAATCGGTTTTTGATGAGAAATATGTATGAATTTAGAAAGTTGAGTTCTTCTTCGAGTGAGATAATGTCCTTTTTGGAATTGACAAGAAGGTAGCGATATATTTTGGAGAAGTTTTCTGCATATTCATAGCCTAATTGTTGGTCTTCGAGAATGATTTCTGAGAGCACGCTCAGGTTATTAAAGACAAAATGGGGGTCGATCTGTAATTTTAACGATTGAAGTTCTGTTTCAAGAATGACCTGATCAAGCTTTGCTGCGCGCATGGATTCATTCTTCCAGTTGGTAATCAAATGACTACCAATATTGATCCCCATTATCATCAACGCAATCAATACACTGATTGTAATGTTTTGAATCATCCCCCTTTTTTCCTCCAAAGATGGGGCTATAGTAACATTTTGAGGTCCAAAATAATATTTTGAAATCAGGTACTCCAGAAGTAAATTGATAAAGAGTACTGCAAAAAGGTTGATGACGGTTTCAAGTAAAAGTCGCTCTGTCGGACTATCTTTCCAGGTTAAGAACTTATTAAGCTTGTCATGGACAATGATATTAAATTCGGAAATGATAAAGCTGTAAATGATCGTAAATGTCCATTCACCAAGTATTTCGAACATATTCCGTTTAAAATAGCCATCCCAGCAACTCGAGAAAGGATCAATAATATAGGCGACGAGATAAATAAGCAGAAAGGACAGAAAGGTAAATATCAGCCTTTTTTTATTTGTACTAATTAGAGTCTTATCGTTTTTATAGATCGCTATATCCTGCATTCTTTTAACTTATATGTATCGGTGAAATCTATGCAAATTTCGTAATTCCTTTTAGTATTGGGCGACAAATTTCTGCTGAAGCGTATAAAGCCCCGACTGAAATATCAATTTGATAGACTCAGGCGTATATTGACGAAGGCTGGTAGATTATCTAGTTTTGACATATCAGAATATAATTCTTTATGAAATTTGTGTGTTCTGTTTTTTAATTGGTTGTAAATCTTGTTGTTATTTGTTTTTTGTGGTCGGTTGGTATAACAGTGTCAAAGAATGACTTTGGAAATGGGGTTCGTTTTTAGCTATAAACAGAAAGGCTTGACATCATTTCGTCAAGCCTTTCTGTTTTATTGAGGTAACTATTTTTTCGATGTGTTATCCTGTAAATTATTTTGGCTCTTGATGCGTTGTTGGTGTATGGATAATATCGAAATAGATCGTTTTGTCATTAGCGCTTGGATAAACTCTATACGTGAATTCTTTCTTCGTTAATACAGTAATATCAACCACACGAGTAAACAATGTTTCTCCAGATGCATTTTTAGCAACAATTGTTCTCGTTTTACCATCTGCAGATACGGTCCGTTCGCCGTGCATTTTGGGAGAATTGTCAAGATTGAACATGGTAAATGTACCGTCAGATTTGAAATAAGCAAAGCCTACAAAATTTGACACATTGGCATCTGTTAACACGACACTTTCTCCTTTATTATTTTTTGCGTTTGTTGTTTCCCAGGGTGTACTGGCCAATATTTCGCTTGGTGTAAGCTGTGGCTCAACAACAGTTTCGTCATCTTTACTGCAGCTCACCGCTACTAATGTGCTTAAGGCGATACATACCGCTAATGCAATCTTTTTTAAATCTCTCATTTTATAAAATTTATATGATGTCACAAAAGTAATCGCATTGTTTCAGCTATATTTGTCTCTTTTATTCCAAGGTTTGAAGGATTTATAACGGTGTACGAAATCCTTTTGCTGAAGAATCGCTAAAATAAGAAAAGTGTCAAGTAGGCGATTAGAGTTTTTTATCAAAGGATTTACTTTACATGGCGGTATAAACGTGACGATGTACGCAAAAAAAAAAACAGGGGACCTTGAAAGGCCCCCCATCTACCAGATATGTATAATAAAATTAGAAAATTGCTTTTTAGGCTTTAGTTGTTGCTCCATCCACCTCCTAAGGATCGATATAGATCAACAACAGCAGAAAGCTCTGCTTTTTTTACCTGAGCGAGTTCAAGCTCACTCTGTAATATATTGCTCTGGGCCGTAATTACTTCCAAATAGGTAGCCATTCCTGTTTCAAATAGAAGATTCGCGTGTTTTGTAGCTTCCTTCAAACGGTTGGTTCTATCCAATGTAATCTTTTGTTTTTCTTTCAATTTCTGAATGGAAACTAAAGCATCTGAGACCTCGCCGGCAGCAGAAATCACCTTTTGTTTGAAAATCAACACATTTTTTTCTTGTTCGACACGAGCTAATTCATATTGCGTTTTCAGCTCCTTACGTTGGAAAATAGGTTGTGTAATACTTCCTGTAATCGCACCGAATAGAGACGCAGGTAAGTTAAACCAGTTGCTCGCTTTGAATGCATTTACTCCGGCTTCGGCACTGATGACTAAAGAAGGATACATTTTTGCTTTTGCGTATTGCTGATAGGCCTGTGAAGCCGTGATAGCGAGTTCCGCTTGTTTAACATCGGGACGATGGCTTAGCAAATCTGCCGGTATGCCTGTTGCCAATTCTTCGGGAAAGCGTATGTTCGCCAATTTCTCTTCCGTTTTGATCTCCTGGGGGAGTTTTCCACTAAGGATCTGAATCGCATTTTCCTGCATTCTAATCTGCTGTTCAAAGTCCGGAATGAGGGCTGCTGCGGACAATCGTTGTGCATCAACCTGCTCCAATGCCAGTAGGGTAATGTCACCGACTTCATATTGCTGTTGGACGATTCGCAAAGTTGTATCGCTTAACTGTAAGTTTTGTTTAGCGATGTCCCGCAATTGATAAAGCATCAGAAGTTGATAATAACCTTGTGCAACTTGTGCAATTAATTGGGTCTGAATTACTTTTTTCGCTTCTTCTGTCTGCAGATAAGAAGCCAAAGCAGCAATATTTTGGTTTTTGATTTTACCCCATAGGTCAGCTTCCCAAGACAAGCCCAGAGATGCCGTATAATCTTCGACATGATGTTGGCCCAAAAACTGTCCGAGGCTCAATCCATTCATACTATTATTGGATGGATTGGTGCTATTTCCGCGGATCTGTAGTTGGGCCGTAGGAAGATAGTTAGCTTTTGCTTGTTTCAGGCTCAGTTGAGACGCTTCGATATTCTTTAATGCCAGCTGCATATCCAAGTTGTGCTGAATCGCGCTGTCAATTAAAGTTTGTAGGACCTGATCCTTAAAAAAATCGCGCCAAGGAATTGAACCTATACTATTTTCTTGCAGTGCTTTTCCCTGATCACGGTATTGATCAGGGAGGCTAGGGGCAAGGTTTTTATTGCTGACCAACTTATCTGTTTTACAAGACCATGCGACAAAAGACAGGATGAAAACGGTCAGTAATTTTGCTTTGCTATTTATGTATTTAAATGTTGCCATGATTTACTAATTGTTTGTATGCACGGGTATTTCCAACGAAACAGCATTATTTTCAGACTGTTGTTGTTGCGGAGCACGTCCTATCTTCTCTTGAATAAATTGGAAGACGATAAAGAGAATAGGGATAATAAAAAGCCCCAAAACGACTCCTGTAAGCATCCCACCCGCAGCGGCGATACTGATTGAATGATTTCCTTGAGCTGAGGGGCCTACTGCTGTCATCATTGGTATCATACCAACAATAAATGCCAGCGAAGTCATGATAATAGGTCTCAAGCGCAATCTTGCCGCTTTAAGTGCAGCGCTTGGAATAGAGAGCCCCTGTTTGCGCCCTTGGATGGCAAATTCTACGATCAGGATGGCATTTTTTGCTAATAATCCAATCAACATAACGAGTGCGACTTGTACATAGATGTTGTTGGCAATATCAGTGAAGCTAATTGCTGCGAAGACCCCAAATATACCTGTAGGAATAGAGAGAATAACCGCTAACGGAATGATGTAGCTTTCATATTGTGCCGCAAGCAGAAAATAAACGAATATCAGACAGAGAATAAAAATCAATGTGGATTGGCCTCCGGAGACAATTTCTTCCTTGGTCATACCTGAGAACTCATAAGTAAATCCAGTCGGCAATTGTTGTTTTGCAACTTCTTCAACTGCACGGATAGCATCTCCAGAACTATATCCTGGTTTTGGTATCGCGTTTATTCCGATTGAATTAAATAGGTTGTAGCGAGATGCTGTTTCTGGGCCATATACACGTTCTAATTTGACTAATGTATTGATGGGAACCATGTCTCCTAATCTGTTTTTTACAAAAATACCGTCCATTGAAGTTGGTTCACTTCGATCCTTGGCATCAGCTTGGACCATCACACGGTAATACTTTCCAAAACGATTAAAATCTGAGGCTTGCGCACTACCGAAATAGGCCTGCATGGTCTGTAATATACTTTTTGTGCTTACGCCAAGTTGCTCTGCCTTGATATCATCTACCTGGAGCTCATATTGTGGATAGTCTGCTTTAAAGGTCGTGAAAGCCATCATGATTTCGGGACGTTTCATCAATTCACCAATGAACTTCTGACCTATGCCACTGAATTTTCCGAGTTGTCCACCAGTTCTGTCCTGTAGCACCATATCCAGACCGTCCACGTTACTAAAACCAGGGACAGTAGGGAAGGTAAAGACAAAGAAATTTGCCCCTTTGATATTTGCCAAACGTTGATTGACATCGGCCATAATTGCATTGATATCTTTGATTTTACCACGCTCTTCGTGTGGTTTGAGCAGGATAAATGCAACACCGGCTGAAGGACTTGTGGATTGTGTCAAAATATTGAAACCAGCAAGTACATTTAAAGTTTTGGTAAAATCAGCATGTTGAAGTTGTTTCTCCGCTTCGGCTAATGCTCCAGAGGTACGATCCAAAGAAGCCCCTGCTGGCATAGATAAGGATACAGCAATGAATCCTTGATCTTCTGATGGGATAAATCCAGTAGGTGTTTTAAGGATCATAAATACGGTCAAAAGCAGGGTAATTCCCAATCCTGCAAATGCAACCCACTTATAACGAATTAAAAACCGTAAGCTACCTAAATAGTTTTTCGTAAGTCGGTCAAAGCCAACATTGAATCCAGCGAAGAAACGTTCTTTAAAATTGAGCTTCTTAGCGTCAGCATGTGCATGATGCGTCGGTTTTAAAAATAACGCACAAAGGGCAGGGCTCAGTGTCAAGGCATTAATTGCAGAAATAACGATCGCAATTGCTAGTGTGAACGCAAACTGCCTATAAAAGACACCTGTGGAACCTTCCATAAAACCGATGGGAAGGAACACCGCAGACATGACCAACGTGATGGATATAATCGCTCCGGTGATTTCACTCATGGCAGAGGTTGTCGCCAATTTAGGCGGTAAGTTCTCATGCTCCATTTTAGCATGAACAGCTTCCACCACCACGATTGCATCATCGACGACAATACCGATGGCAAGCACGAGCGCAAACAAAGTCAGTAAGTTGATGGAAAAGCCAAAGAGCTGCATAAAGAAAAATGTTCCTACAATGGCTACCGGTACAGCTATTGCAGGTATCAAAGTCGATCTAAAATCCTGCAGGAATAGAAAAACAACTAAAAATACAAGTACAAATGCTTCAACCAATGTGTGTTTTACTTGATCAATAGACTGATCAAGGGCATCTTTGGTATTGTATAAAACAAGATATTTGACCCCTTTAGGAAAACTTAAGGATGCTTTTTCCATAAATTCTTGGATCGCTATCTGGATCTCATTGGCGTTTGAGCCAGCTAACTGCATGACACCAATGTTCAATCCTGCTTTTCCATTGATACGGGTGTGGCTGGCATAGGTATAAGATCCTAATTCTACCCGGGCTACATCTTTAAGTTTTAGCACAGAACCATCTGTATTGGAGCGGATAATAATATTTTCGTAGTCACTAGGTTGATTGAGTTTACCTTTATATTTGATAACAAATTCGAATGCTTCGCGACTGCTTTCTCCGAATTTACCTGGCGCTGCTTCAACGTTTTTATCTTGAATTGCAGCCATTACTTCCTCAGGCGTCAATTTATAAGCCGCCATTTGATTTGGATTAAGCCATACGCGCATTGAATAGTCTTTGCTACCACCGAAAGCGAGTGCTTGTCCAACTCCCGGAATACGTTTAAGCTCAGGGATAATATTGATCTGTGCGTAATTGGTAATGAAGGTTTGATCGTATTTACTCTGATCTTCCGTATAGAGATCCAATACCATAATTAAGCTGTTTTGTTGTTTTGCAGTCGTGATTCCGGCTTGCACAACTTCCGCCGGTAATTGGCTTGTTGCCTGTGCCACACGATTTTGAACATTTACAGCAGCTTGGTCTGGGTCTGTACCAAGTTTAAAATATACGGTAATCATCAGGGAGCCGTCGTTACTGGCGGTGGAGCTCATATAGCTCATATTTTCTACACCGTTGATGGACTCTTCTAGTGAGGGAGCTACAGCACGAAGAACAGTTTCGGCATTTGCCCCGGGGTATAGTGCCGTTACTTGCACCGCTGGCGGTGCTATATCAGGGAACTGCTGCAATGGCAGTTTTAAGATACCGATCACACCTAATATGACCAGTAATATGGAGATAACGGTGGCGAGTACCGGTCGTTCTATAAATTTCTTAAGCATGTGATTTTTCTAATTATAATGAATTGATGCTGTCTTTTGATAAAGCTTGTGGAGTAATCTTTTGCCCGTCCTGAAGAAGGTCAATGCCTTTATAAACGATACGGTCTCCCGCTTTTACCCCTTTACTAACGAGGTAGTTAGCGCCGCTTTTTCCAATGACAGTAATTGGCTGTTGAACGACTTTATTTTCTTTTCCAACTGTATAAACGAAGATTTTGTCCTGCATCTCAAGTGTTGCAAGCTGCGGTACCAATAATGTTTGCGCATATTTTTTTGGTAACCTTACGCGACCAGTATTACCGTTGCGCAAGACCCCCTCTGGGTTGTTGAAGGTGGCCCGAAGGGTAATAGCGCCTGTATTTTTATCAAACTGTCCATCTACCATATCTATTTTTCCTTTCTGATCATAAATTGTCTGGTCGGAAAGAACCAAACTAATCGGAGGAAGATTGTTTAGTTTTTGTTGCAGATTATTGCCTTCGGTGTTGTTTTTGAATGCGATAAAATCATTTTCTCCCAAGGAGAAGTAAACATGAAGGTCTCTGACATTCGATAGCGCTGTAAGTGGCTGTGGGTCTGTTGGACCTACCAAGCTTCCCTGTTTTCGTTGTAGTCTACCAATATATCCTTCGGCAGAAGCTCGGATCAGCGTATAGCCAACATTGATTTTTGCAGCCTCCACAGCAGATAAAGCTAATTGTACATTTGCTTTGGCAGCATTACGCGCACTGATTGCGGTTTTTAATTGGAAGTCTGTTAATACCTTGTTATTGACCAAACGCGTTTTCTTTTCGACTTCTAACTCGGTGTTTTCCAAGGTAGCCTTTGCAGCGAGCAAATTTGCTTTCGCTTGGTTTAGCTGTTCCTGATAGGGGCGATCGTTGATTTTAAAAAGCGCCTGGCCTTGCGTTACTTTCGCTCCTTCATCGACATAAATGTGTTCCAAGATTCCCTCTACCTGAGGTCTAATCTCAATATTGGCAGAAGCTTCGATTGTAGCCGGATATTCTTGATAAACGGTTTCATTGCCATTCTCGATTGTAACGACGGGAAGGTTAACTGGCGGTGGATCAATAGGTTTGCTTGTTCCTGTTGAGCAGCTATATAGAAAGATTGCACTCAGCACATATGCAGTCTTTACGATATTAATTCGTTTAACACTGTTAAGTGCTGGAACGTAAATCCTCTTAAGACTTGGTGATAAATTTGTTTTCATGTGATATTAAAAAATTGAAGTTTTGGTGTATTTAACGGTGTTAGATTTTTTAACGTTGTATTTTTTAGTATAAAAAAATTTAGTCAGTCAGAGAGCGTGTAATGCCATAAATAGCATCCTTCAGTACTTCCTGATTGGTATTATCGCCATTACCCTGATTGACAAGATTGATCGAAATCAGTCCATGTATAATAGACCAATAGGTGAAATACTTTCTGCAGATCAGTTCTTCGGATGGATTTTTCTCTTTCATGATTTCACGGATGACATCACTAATCAGCTTACCATGGGATTCAGCACATTTATAAGTTTTTTCAAACCCACAGCATGCTGTACCGATGCCGAACATTAACTGGTATAATTCGCGTTCCTCAAAAGCAAAATCCCAATAACTAAACCACATTGCTTCCAATTGTTTCTCCAGATCGGTTTCTGTTGATTTTGCTTGTCTTACTTTCTTGGCAAGCAGGAGATAACCTTGGTTGGCGAGTTCTGTTAAAATAGCATCTTTATTGGCAAAATACTCATAAATCATGGGAGCAGTATATTCAATGATATCTGCAATTTTACGCATACTCAAAGCTTGCCAGCCCTCTTCTTTTACAATTTGGAGCGCAGCATCTAGAATGTTGGTTCTATTCTCATCTTTGAGCCTTTGTATACGTTCTTTACTGCCCATGTGTCAATGCGTAAATAATTTAACAGTGTTAAGCAAAAGTCTAACTTTTTATTTTATTTATTGACATCTAAAAGTCATTAAATAAAAACACGCTATTTTTCTTGATCAGAGATGTTATTTTCATCAATGCTAGCATGCGCTAAAACCTGCTTTATACGATTCTTTTCTTTATCGGTTAACGGAAGGGCCTGCTCGATAATCGGAAGAATGTCTTTGCTTTTTTCCGATTGCAATAAAAGATCAATAAAACCTAAATAGGTTTGAATGAGATCTGTTTTTATGCCAAAGAAAATGCGTGGATCTACAATATATATTTCTTGAATCAGCGCCAAGAGGGTACGTTTTCTTTTTTCATCCTTTTCAGATTGTGTATAGATGGGTAGAAGCCCTTTTTTTTCCAGATCCACAAGTTTGACGGCAACTGCATGTTCTAATACATATTTTTTCTGTTTCCTATCCAGGAAATCGCGTAATTCAGCGAGCAGATTACGGTAGACAACTTGTTTGGTTTTTCCTGAAAAAAGATTATCATCTGTGGAGACGGCGATATCTTCCTGTTCGAAATGGTCAAAGAAACTGGAATCTATATATACAGAGTGGTGGAAATTGATCGCATTGTTATTAAAGCTGCTGAGTACTTTTGCAATTTCTTTCTTTTCGCTATTCAGGAAATAATAGTAATATCGATCACCGATTTGCTGGTTCCAGCGAATGTAATTGATCGTAAAATTATAAGAAGAGTTTCCGTCTGGGGCATAGGTCGTCCAGGAAAGACGGTCGGTTTCTTGAATTAAGTGATCATAAGTCAATTGTTTGCCATTAATACGTATGCTGTAGTTTAGCACTTTATTTAGATACAGAAACCAGCCAAATTCCTGTGCTAAGAAATTTGTAAATTCATCACTTTCGAAAAAAATAGCATTTAGTCCAAAAACGCCTTCAAGGCTAACTTGTGTTCCGGTATTTTTACTTTCGGACAGTCTGCTTTCGCTCATATCATACTGTTCTTTACTTTCCCTATCGATTTGAATGCGGTAGGTCTTCAAGTTTTCACCTTCTTTAAAAGTGGTATCCCAACTAGCACGTGTAGCAAAAAGAGAGAAAGAAAAGCGTCCTTTTCCTTTTTTTCCTCTGGTATAGGAACTACGTTTTAGGCTGTTCTTTTTTATCGAATCCAAAAAATTTCCAAATGAGTAGGAGAGTGTATCCAAGTTTATTCCTTCTCCATTATCATTTATGCTTATCTGATTAATATATCCCAATTCATTGCTGTCGATGAAGAGATCAATTTCGGTTGCTTTTGCATCAAATCCATTCCATATATATTCAGCGATAACATGTTTAGGGTCTTTGGGTAGCCCTGCCGATTCTATACTTTGATTGGTTATCTTAGCACTTTTCTTCATTGTCCAGTTTTTTGATTTGAAATTTGTTTGTAGTGAAATTGGGAAAATTTTATTCAATATTAAAATACGTTATTTTTTGTTTTTCTTTATCAAAATGCTAAAAAAATATGCTAGACCAAAATAGATAAGCAGATTGAAAAGAAGGTAAATAGCTTGAAATGAACGTCGATTTTCCATGGGGATCGAGCGCTTTCCGCCAAAGTATTCATAAAAGGGGAATGGGAAGCCTATACGATCATTCCCGTCAGAAGCACTGCCGCATTTGATGGAAAATAGGGTGATGGATAGCGCTATAATGCTAAAAATTAGCCAGGTTTTCCTTGGGAATTTCTGAAATATCTTCATTGTTATTTTGATTGTATGGCATAAAATTTTGATTATATCTGATTGAAGTTACATATTATCCCAGGCTGTTGGAAGTTTAAAGCGGATATTTTCGATATACTATGACTTGTAATTGTAAGTGATTGTTTCATTTAAGGTAGTTTGTTGTCGGTAAGTAGAAATTATGATTACATTTAACGCATGCTTATACAAACTTTAAAAAGTCTTTTCCACCGGGATTTAAAAAAGCTTCGAGATGAAATCTCTTTGTACAGACAGGAAGAGAATATGTGGATTATTGAAAATTGTATTTCAAATTCGGCCGGAAACCTGTGTTTGCACTTGATTGGAAATCTACAGACTTATATCGGTGCTGAAATAGGGAAAACGGGGTATATCAGGGATCGAGCGGCAGAGTTTTCTTTGAAGGATATCCCTCGCTCCATATTATTGGATAAAATCGATGATACGATTGCAGTCGTAACCAAGGCATTAGACCTTTTGTCAGAAGATCAACTGGAAGAAATTTATCCAATTTTGGTGTTCGAAGAGAAAACGACAACAGCCTATTTTCTTGTCCATTTGACCACACATTTGACTTATCATTTGGGGCAAATAAACTATCATCGACGATTATTGGATCAATATTAAATGGTTGATTATTAAAATATTTATGTCATGGACATAAGAAAGGCAGTCTTGTCGGATTGTTCGGAAATCGCAGGTTTGACCGAACAGCTCGGGTATTCTGGAGATGCTGAAAAGGCAAAGACTATTTTGACTGGTGTATTGTCTCAACAAGACTATGGTGTATTCGTTGGAACCACTGATGAAAAGGTTATTGGCTGGATTCAGCTACATCGGGTCATCAGTTTGGAGACCGGTGGCTATGTGGAAATCATGGGCCTGGTTGTCGACGATCAATACCGTGGTCAGGGGCTAGGTCGATTATTAGTGAAGGAAGCCACAGATTGGGCAAGGTCAAAAGGGGGGGCGCTTGCGTGTTCGGTGCAATGTTATTCGAACCGAGAGCCACAAATTTTACGAAAGTCTAGGCTTTAAACTAAAAAAGGAACAGAAAGTCTTTGATTCCTTGCTTTAAAAGGGGAACTTTAGCCTTGATCAACAATCGATCTTATCGTTGCTTAATAGTATGCGATGATTTGAGGAGTGTTGACTATTGTACGAATAGAAGGAGCATTAACAGTTGCGTGAGTATCTACTGTCGCTGTTCTGGATGACCGACTTAAATAGAATGAGAAGAATCTTTACTTTAATCGCCTGTTGCTTTGTTGTTAATTCACATGCACAGCGTCTCGATAGTATTACCACGCTTATCGCACCTGAATACGATCGGGTGAGCCTGGCGCATCGGTTTTGGCTTGGAGATAGTTACCGTAAGTTATATAATACCCCGGTTAAAATGCGTGTAATGGACCTCGCGACTGAACGTGGCGGACTTCAGATCGTCAAGCTAGGTGGGGGAATGCAAACACAGTCACTTCGATTGGTAGATTCTTCAGGTAGGGAATGGGTGCTGCGGTCTATTCAAAAATATCCGGAGCGCAGTCTTCCGGAAAGTCTCCGAAAGACCTTTGCGAAAGATATTGTACAAGATCAGATTTCAATACATCATCCATTTGGGGCATTGACCGTTCCGCCTTTTAACAAGGCTCTGGGTATTCCTTCTGCATCCCCAGAATTAGTTTTTGTCGGGGACGATGCCAGATTCGGTGAATATCGAGAGGTCTTCAAAAATAGAGCTTATATGTTTGAAGCCCGTACGCCTTTCGAAGATCAAAAAACAGATAACAGTGCAAAGGTGATACGCAAGGTGCTGGAAGATAATGATACCCAGATTGACCAGAAATTGACACTGCGCGCACGGATGCTTGATTTTACCTTAGGGGACTGGGACCGCCACCAGGATAACTGGCGTTGGGATCCTGAAAAAGAAAAGGGCAAAAAGATTTATACGCCCGTGCCCCGGGACAGGGATAAGGTCTATTATAAAACATCTGGTATATTTCCGACATTACTTTCTTACCAGTGGTTAAAGGCCCATTTACAGCCCTTTAGTCCGCATATACGTAATGTGCCGCACTGGAATTTTAATGCCAGCAATTTTGACCATTTTTTTCTTACTCATCTTACCGAGGACGAATGGATTGATGAAATAAAATTTGTTCAGAAGACACTCACCGATTCCCTGATTCATCAGGCGATGTTAACGATGCCAGATACCATCGTGAAAATGAGTGCTAAAGAGCTGGAAACAAATATTCGATCGAGAAGAGATGAGCTTATGGAAACCGGACTGACATATTATCGTTTTCTTGCGCGACTTGTCGAGTTGCCTCTATCTGCAAAATCTGAATTTGTGGACATCGATTACAATAAGGAAGGATCAGTATCTGTCACTATACACAACAAAAAGAAGGATGGAACTCAAGGACGGAAATTGCTTGAACGTACCTTTTTGCCAAGCCAGACCAAAGAGGTCAGGATCTATGGACTCTCTGGCCGAGATGAGTATAAGTTCCATGGTTCAGGTAAGTCGCCCATTAAGATTCGTATCATTGGCGGAGACGGTGAGGATCTGTATCGTACAACTGAAAAGTTTACGAACGGAAGCAAAGTCTATATCTATGATTCCAAAGATCAATCAACAAGTAGTATGCAAATTGCTGATAATATTCATTTAAAACTGAGCAGCGATACTGCAATCCATAAATTCGAATACGATAATTTCGTGTATGACCGTAAAGGAGTTGTTTTTAATCTGGACTATGGCGTCGATCGTGGACTTATTTTTGGACTGGGTTACCTCATCGAAAATCAAGGTTTCCGGAAAAAACCTTATGCTTATCGACACCAGATTATGGCAAGTTATCTAACAGGTCGTGAGTCATTTATGTTTGATTATAAAGGAAACTATAAGGAACTTATTGCAGGGCATGATCTTTATATTCATTTTTCTTCCCTCGGTCCCAAAAATCTGAGCAACTTTTTCGGATATGGAAACAGCACTGTTTTCGATAAGTCGGATTCAAAAAGTATCTCTTATTATCGTAATCGATTTGACCTTGTCTCCGGCGATATTTTTTTGGAGAAGTATTTGGATCCTAAATTAAAACTTTTCTATGGTTCTTCGTCCGAGTATTATAATAGTAAAGAGTTAAATAATATTGGACGATATTTTGAAGAGTTCCATGAAAAATATCCTGCGGAGCCTATCTATGGTAGTAATTTTTTTACTGGGCTTGCTGCCGGAATAGATTACGATACGCGTGATAATATCACGAATCCCAAATCAGGAGTTCATTTTCACACAAGATTGGGCTGGAATGCTGAAGTTGGCGGCGAGGGGCGGAATTATACAAAACTACAGCATGCGATGAGTTTTTACAAAACAATTGCGGACAATTATATCACTTTTGCGAATCGTGTAGGATTGGATGCGGTATGGGGAGATCCATATTTCTATCAACATGCTCAAATTGGTGGTGAGATGAGTTTAAGAGGATATAACTCAAGGCGATTTACTGGAAAAACGGCACTTTATAATAATTTTGATATGCGTTTGAAATTATTTAGCTATTCATCTTATTTAGTTCCCGGTACAGTGGGGGCAATTGGTTTTTACGATGTTGGGCGTGTATGGATGAGCCGTGAAAACTCCAATGATTGGCATATGGGATATGGTGGTGGGATTTATTTTATGCCTGGAGATCTTTTGACCATTCAGGGAGTAATAGGTTTCAGTAAAGAAGCAACATTGCCCTATCTTCGGGTAGGACTTTCTTTTTAGATGTTTAGTGATTTTTAGAAATGAATCATTATGGAGAAGGATCTCAAGAAAAATTTGAGTAAAAGTTTTTCAGAACGGGTATTACGAAATAGCAACGTAGATTTATCTGTATTAAAAAAATATAAAAGCTATGCGAAGGTCTTCGCAGAAATTCATAATGGAATAGCTGTATTGAGTGATCTAACGGCCAACTGGAGTTATACCTATTTTGGAGCGATTGCGGAAAAGCTTCATGTTCCTTCCAATGAGAAGAAATTGGAAATAAATAGTATTTGGGAAGATTTTCTTCTTGAACGAGTTTATCCCGATGATTTGGTTGTTAAGCACGCATTGGAACTTCAATTTCTCGATTTGGTAAAAAATGTGGATGTTGAAGACCGATTCCATTATCAAGCGAACAGTATCCTACGGGTAGAAGGAAAGGACGGGCAGACTATCCTTATGTCACATCAGATTTTTTACCTAGATACCGGCTGCAGAGAATTTCCACAGTTAGCCTTATGCTGCTATTCCATCATGCCCGAAACCGAACGTTCAGTCAATATTAGAAATTACATTTTTAATCAGATATCGGGCACCGTATATCCGCTGTATGAAGGAGGACTCAAAACCTCGCTTAGTAGACGTGAGAAAGAGATTTTGAACTGTATCAAAGCCGGAATGATCAGTAAAAGTATTGCTGTAAAATTGGGATTGAGTATAAATACAGTCAATCGTCATCGTCAAAATATTTTGCAAAAGCTTCGTGTTCGGAATTCACATGAGGCTGTCAGTGTTTTTAATAGGCTTTTTCAGGAAGAAAATGAAGCGATTTAAATATATGTCCGTCTAAAAAAATCTTAGACGGACTGAAACGTTTTTTAGTTCGAGTTATTTTCTTTTAGCCATCTGGTTCGCCGTTGATCCGCAAGATGTTTGATATTAAAATAATCAAATTTAGCCTGGAAACCGTCGCCATCAGGTGAAGCAGCCATTAGACCAACCATGACCGGATGATTATCCGCCAACCAGGCATTTCTCATCATGATATATTCTTTGTCATCAAATGAGTAAAAGAATTCGACTGCATCTAGTCTACGTGTTGCTTTGATCCAGATGAATGGGATTTCTTTCTCGATGGGGATGATGCTCCAATCACTCGTTTTATGTGTAACAACAGTACTCAAATTGTATTTTCCATCTACAAATTCTATTCCTGCTTTTATATAATTTTCATGATCGATACGCAACATGAGACCTGCCTGATCAAACCGGTTTTTATATTTAGCTGAAATCTTAGCCTTAACTTCAAATTCTCCGCCCCTCAGCGTATAGAAAAAGGGAGCGTCATCTACGGTAAAACCATAGTGGGATATACGCCAGTAATCACTTTTTGCTGTCACAGACATCGTTAAAGAATTGTCTTTGATAGTCCATTCGGCAGGTTCATTGAACCAAGTCATTTTATCTAATTTTTGGGCACTGGCCTGCATGGTTAGCCAGGGAAGAAGTGAGGCTGTTAGTATTGTCTTTATGATTTTCATGTTCTTCATGTTCTTATTGTTGGAGTAAGCATCTTTTGTTCCGAGCAAAGATATCCAAGAACCTAACTGGTTTTCAATACTGATAAATAACCATGATTTCAATAATTCATCCGATTGTAATTTATTTGCAATTTAATTGCATTTATCGATTTTGCTACATAGTTGCAATAGTGTAAAAGTATTATCTTCGCTATATAAACTTTGAATAACAGAATCGCTTGTTATTTCTACAGTACAATCAGGTTTCGAAAAAATAAGAATCTATAGTATGGAATTTTGGGAACGTAGTTTTGTTGAGAAGCAAGAAATGTGGGGTACTGAAGCTGCCCAATCAGCTATTTTTGCAAAGGATTTCTTTTTGGAAAGGAATATAAGAGATATTTTGATTCCAGGCTTTGGCTATGGCCGAAATGGTCGAATCTTTTTAGACAATGGTTTTAAAATCACAGGGATTGAGATCTCAAAAACTGCAATTGAACTTGCTAGAAAATATTTCGGAACAGAGACAATTATCTATCATGGATCAGTCAACGATATGCCTTTCGACACCGGCTGCTATGGCGGAATTTTTTGTTACGCATTAATTCATTTATTGGATGCTGATGAACGTGCAGCATTAGTCCGGCGTTGTTTTGATCAACTCGCTGAAGGAGGTTACATGATTTTTACAAGTGTTTCTAAACAAGCGAGTATTTACGGAAAGGGCGAGAAGATAGGTGCCGAGCAGTTTGCCATGTTTGGTGGAATAAATATGTTCTTTTATGATTTTGATTCTATTCACGCCGAATTTGATCAATATGGACTGCTGGAGATCCGGGAAGTCGAGGAGAATTTTCCATTTTATATAATCATTTGTCAAAAGAGAAGTAATAACTAAAAAAGCATATATGAAAGACAATAGAAGCTATGAAGTAATCATTATTGGGGGGAGTTATGCAGGATTATCTGCGGCAATGGCATTGGGACGTTCATTGCGGAATGTCCTAATTATTGACAGTGGGCTTCCCTGTAATAGACAGACTCCATATTCACATAACTTTATTACGCATGATGGGGAAAAGCCACAGTTTATTGCAAAAAAGGCGAAAGAGGAGGTATTGAATTATCCAAGTGTCAAGTTTCAGAAGGGCATGGCTGTCAGCGGTGAGAAAATAGCGGACGGTTTTGAGATAACAACTGAAAATGGGGAAATTTTTAAAGCAGAGAAACTTATTTTTGCAACTGGAGTGGAAGATATTATGCCAAGTATACAGGGGTTTTCAGCCTGTTGGGGTATTTCAGTTATACATTGTCCTTACTGTCATGGCTATGAATTTAGAAAGGGAAAAACAGCGATTATGGCTAACGGGGAAAGAGCCCTCCATTTAGCGGGATTAGTCAACAATCTCTCGACAGACTTAACGCTATTGACATCTGGTAAAGCTGATTTTGACTATAAGCAAAGGGCTAAGCTTCAACAACACGGTATTGCCCTTATTGAAGGTGAAATTGATAAGATCCAGCATAAGAATGGCTGGGTTCAGCAGCTGCAATTGAAAGATGGCCGTGCGCTTGCATTTGATGCAATCTATGCCGCTATTCCGTTTAGACAACATTCCGCAATTCCCGCGGCTTTAGGGTGTGAATTGACAGAGCAGGGACATATTAAAATAGACAATTTTCAGAAAACAACAGTTGCTGGTGTTTTTGCCTGTGGAGATAATTCCAGTATGATGCGTTCTGTTGCTAATTCGGTTGCTACAGGAAATTTGGCCGGAGCGATGGTTAATAAAGAACTTGTAGACGATCGTTTTTAGTGGCTTTATTGTATGTTGGGCCAAAGGTGTTTAACGGAGTGTAGTGCATCAGGAAGTTGGATTTTGCAACAACTTCCTGATCGGAAAACTCCCGCATTTGACTTTATCTTAATTTGAGGCTAGCTATGTTCCCACATCAAAGTTTTCGATTAAAGCATTAATTTTTTCAGATGCCCTTTCATCATCAAGAATTTAGTGATTCTGTTTTACATGTGCTGAATCCGTTCCGTCCGGCTAGCTGTTTCTCTTCCCCATTCAGCAATAGATTCTAATAGTGGAATAAGTGTTTTACCGAAAGCGGTAAGCTCATAATCTACTTTTAATGGCGCTTTGTCCGTATGTACTGTCCGTTTTACTAAACCATCTGCTTCAAGTTCCTTTAATTGTAAGCTCAAGGTCCGTTCGGTAATTAATGCGCATTCTTTTCTTAATTCATTATAACGTTTTTTTTCAATTAAATGAATTAGGATAACTGCTTTCCATTTTCCGCCTATGTATTTCATTGTCAGGCTTGTACTGCAGGGGTATTGTTTGTTGTCTATCAAATACATCTGTTACTATCAATTTTGACCGTTATTGCAAATATATAACACTATATTTAAGTTTGCAACTATAAAAAATATAGTTAATTAAATATTGTATGTTATGGCTTTTTTAGAAACAGCAAAGCAACGTTACACAACGAAAAAGTATAATTCAGTGGAGATCATTTCTGACGATAAGATTACTGAATTAAAGGAAATAATCCGACTGAGTCCATCTTCTATCAATAGTCAGCCTTGGAAATTTTTCTTTGTTTCTTCAGGGGAGGTGAAGCAGAGGCTTGCTGCAGCATCTTACTGGAATGCACAGAAAATAAATGAGGCTAGTCATTTGGTCGTTTTTAGCGCCCTTACCGATGTCGAACGGTTTGAAACTCAAATTGAAAATACACTTCCTGAGGGGTCAATTAATTATTATAAGCAATTTTTACGATCGAAAGGGGAGTTGCACGTTAAATCCTGGATGAAGCAGCAAGTCTACCTTTCTTTGGGATTTTTCCTTGCAGCGTGTGCTGCGAATGGAATTGATGCGACCCCTATGGAAGGAATTGAAAATGAGGTTTATGATGAGATACTGGACCTTGAAGGTTATCAGACACTATTTGCGGTGGCCATTGGTTATCGGGATGCTGATGACACCAATCAACCTTCTATGACAGCGAAATCGCGTTTAAGTATAGAAAATATCATCGAAGCGTTATAGTTCTTAAAAAGATGAAACCGATTAAGGTTTCATCTTTATGATAAACTACTAGTTCAAGCTTATTTTTTTCCCCTGCTCAGGGAAGATATAATTCACTTTTAGCGGATTATTCTTTAATAATTCATTTTTGATAATCTTCGGATTATCACCTGTTGGTTTTCGATGGGTGACAACGATAGTGAGCCCTTCGAGGTTTTTCAGCCCTGTTTTTTCTTTGAGATTTTGAAGTTCCTCTAGCAACAGATTAGGGGTAAGATGTCCAAAAAGTAGATTTTCCGGTTGACTGTTAGGAAAGGATACTTCAATCAATATACTGTTTAATTGTTTCTGCTTAATTAGAGGGGCAATACTTCTCCAAAGCTTGTCCAGCTGATTAGATTTTTCGACCCGATCGGCTCCCGTATCGCCGAGATAAAGTAAATAGTGATTATCATGCTGAACGAGTGCAGCACTGCTTTTATAAGGATTTACGTGGCTAAGTTCATATGCCGTCAAAGACAATGGCGTATTTTGAACCGATGTCGTGATACCCTCTTGTAGGGTTGTGTAGTGATATTTTCCAAGTATGGGTTTTTGCCCTTGATCGCCAAAATTTATCCAGGTATCTGTGATAAAGTAATGGTTTTGTAGAATCTGAAGTACTGGAGCTATGGCGAAGATATTCTTTTTACTGTCAGCGGGTGAGTTGATAATAAGGCCGGATAGATGGTCGAGATGACCGTGGGAGATAAAATATCCTTTTATTTGATTACGTAAAACCGTTTCGACGGACCCATTTAGGCTTTTTAGTTGAATGGCTTTTCTTATTCCAGTATTTATGGTCCCTGCATCGAGGGATAGGAAGGTCGTATCACTTGGAATTCCTACTAAGTAGGCAGACAGATTGTCTTCTTGTTCACCGCCATATATTCCCAAAGGAATGAGGTCAAAATGTTGGGCCTGACAGGCGATGTAAGTAAAAATGGCGAATAGGGAAAGTGCTAGTTTTTTCATCTATTTATACTCTTTAACTAAAAACCCATCCTTTGTTTGAGGATGGGTTCAAATTTACGTTATTTTTTGTTTTATTGGTTGAATCGATAGCGTACACCCAATTGAATTCTCCAGCGTGAGGTTTCATCCACACTATTTGAGAATGTGTTGGTGAGCGGAATCTGATTGGTAGCATCTAAATAAGGGAAGGAGAATGTTGGTTGTCCCTGTGCATTTAATCCTTTGTAATTTAAGATACCATTTGCTTTGTTGGCAAATTGAGCTACACCCCAGCTTTTGTTGATCATGTTCCCGAAGTTAAATATATCGAAGGTAATCTGCAATTGATGTTTCTTGCTGCCGGTATTTAAGAATACATCTTGAGCAATACGAATATCTAGGGTTCCAATCATTTTACCTACCAATGCATTACGTTTTGCGTACTGACCTCTGTGCGCATTGAGATAATTGTCTTGATTAATATAGCCGTTTAACTGAGACCATAATTGATCTGAAGACCTGGTGTCTTGTGCATTGTCAACGACCAAGGCAATCTCGTCCTTACTGTTCGGAATATAGATCAAATCATTACCTGACAAGCCATCATTATTTAAGTCACCGCCGTAGGTGTAGGAATAACGTGGACCATCCTGTAGTTGATAAAATAGAGAGAATGTTGTTCCCAAATGATCTAGGTATTCTTTACGGTAAGAGAAATTGGCAATGAATCTATTTTTAACCAAATAAGTAGAATAGGAGAGATCAGCACTATTTGGATTACCAGATACATAACGATCACGCCACATCGACTGCGCAATGGATCCACCGTCATTGACCGATCTAGAGTCCGTATAGGTATAACCTATATTGGCAAAAAAGCCACCTTTGAATTCTTTCGATAAGGTTCCTGTCAACGTATAGCTATAGCCTTTTGATGTGTTGGACATCACGATGGCGTCTGAAATATTAGGGTTTTCAGGTGTAGGCTGTGCAGCGCCATAAATACGCGGTGTGCTGTAGCGCATGCGGTTATCGGCCCCAGCTAAAGCTTTGCCATCTGTCGTATTTAGGTTGACATTACGGAAATACACCGAATTGATATCTTTTGAATACAAGGCTTCAAAAGTACCGATAATACCACCTGGTAATTTTTGGTCAACAGCAAGATTCGTTCTCCAAAGCTGCATAAATTTGAAGTTGTTATCTGTCACTGCCAAGTTGTAACTCGAGTTGTTGGCTGCCGTTTGATGATTTACATTACGATAAGCATCTACATCAGGTGTAAACGGACGATTTGTAGGGTTATTGATGGACTCAGAACCAAACATTACACCATTATTGCCGGCCTGATTCGAAATCCATACCAATGGCGGACGACCGGTAAAAATCCCCGATCCACCGCGTAGCTGCGTTTGATTTGTCCCATTGACATTCCAGTTAAATCCGATTCTTGGCGACCAAAGAATAGCACTTTTTGGATATTTTGAAACGTCAATCTTTTCACCCTGATCAAAGTTCAGCTTTGTGACATTATCATTCTTTAGTTCGTTAGGTGAAGAAATGTTTGTCAAGTCAGCTCTCAATCCAGCAGTCAATTTAAAATGGCTGTTTACAGCGAAGGCATCCTGCGCATATAGACCAAACATACGCGCCGAGATCTCTGCATAAGGAAACGATCCATCGGGTAAAACAGAATATTGGACTTGGTATTTGGTAGCGTTGGAAACATTATTTTTTGCAGAGTTATAGAAGTCGTCTAAACTGGCAAATGTATAGGCACCATAATAGTTCGGTGCAAATCCGTTGGTGGTTTTGTAGTTTTCAAAATTGGCCCCCACTGTAATTTCGTGTTTTCCGGCATAAATATTAAAGTTGTTGGTTGCTTGAAATACCTTCGTTTTTAGACTGTTAAATGCTGTAAAAGGCTCGTAACCAAATGCCGTCATGCTACTTCCGTCAGGATTCATGATGTCTACCAAAGGAAATGGCTGCCCTCCTTTAGATTCCCGATAATCGTTCATGACATTGTATCCTACGGTGAGGGAATTGGAATATTTACTGCTGATACGCGTACGTAATTCTAAATTCACATTGTCCATGTTGTTGTTTATGCCATATCCAGCGGAGCTGAATGGTAGCCCAACATTAGACGGTTGTCTATTATTTTTGGGCGCACCGCTATTGGATGGTAGAATGTCACGGTAGGAACGGAAATAGAAATATTTAGCGCTTAATGTATTTTTTTGATCGATATTGTAATCTAATTTAACAGAGAATTTGTCACTGCGTGTATCTAAGGGATAATCTTCATAGCTTCCTGGATTATAGCCAATTGAATTGAGGTATTTAGCGAGATCATCGAGTTTCTCAGCAGATACGGTTGAAATATTCGGGCCAGTATTGCCTCCACGGGAAGCAATAAAGTTTGTTCCTGGATCTACTCGTCGTTCAAGTTCACCACTTGCAAAGAAGAATAGTTTGTTTTTTATAATTGGGCCACCGACCGTAAAACCATAGCCTTTTAGGCTAAAGTTGTTTACTGGTGCTTTCAACCCTGCTGAATTGTATTTATTGACTAAACTCTGATTCCTGAAGTAATAATTTAAGGATCCTTGTACTTCATTGGTACCGCTTCTCGTAACTGCGTTGATTGCTGCACCAGTAAAACCATTTTGTCTGACATCATAAGGAGCGATATTGACAGAAATCTCTTCAAAGGCATCCATATTGATGGGTTGCGAGTTTGTTTGACTTCCAATAGTCCCCTGTAATCCAAAAGCATTATTAAATAGCGCCCCGTCGATGGTGAAGTTATTCGCAAGGTTGCTTCTTCCAGCAAAGGAAGGATTACCATACTGCATCGAAAATTGAGGGCTCAGTTTGACAAAATCAGTAAAGCTTCGATTCAGTGTAGGTAGATTTTGAATTGCTGTTCGGGAAATGTTTTGTGCAGCACCTGTTCGGCCGGAATTGAAGACTTTTCCCTGTCTTGTTCCTACAACGACAGCTTCATCCAATACCTGTGCGTTGGACTGCATCTGAATGTCGAGCGTCGAGCTTTGTCCCAAAGCGAGTTTTTCGATCTGCTTCATGTTTGGAGAATGCCCGAGATAAGTTACTGTGATTTGATAAGGTCCACCAATTCTCAAATTGGGAAGATTATAGCGGCCGTCAATACGTGATGAAGTGACATACTTTGTCCCAGAAGGTAAATGAATGGCTTCGATAGTAGCTCCATTGATTGGCGAATTTCCCTCCCTGATGGTTCCATTCAGAGCAGAGGTTGTTTCATTTTGCGCATAGGTAACTGATGTACCAATTGTGCTTAGCAAAATGCTGGTAATCAAATGTTTTCTCATTTGTTTTGTAGCTGTTTAAATGACTAGGTGATTTTTAAACCGCGATAAAGGTAGGAGAGTATTGTTGATTTTGTGTTAAGCAAATATTATTTAAAAGTTTTTACATCTGCTTGTGTAGTTCGCTTTTTTAGGGTAATATTGTCGACTAGATCTTAGTGGCTTAGGTTTATTTTTTAATTTTAATTATGCCATCACGATAGAGATTTAAGGCGGCTTGAAGGATATCTTCAATCGTATTTATCGGGAGGTCTTCATGTGGATGAATAGATAATGTTTTCATTCGAAGACGTTGCCCTGCTTCCAGCTGAACCTGGTCCAAATATTTTCCTTCAACAATCAGCAGGTAGGGAAAAGTGGGAATTATTTCTAAGGAGCTCATCGGCGTTAATAAAGATAAATACTTATCGCATTTTGATATCATAAGCTTACAGTTTCTTCTGTTGTTTAGTATATTCAAATTGTTTAGAGGGAATGAATTACACCTTTGTATATGACTATTAATTTTAGAAATATAGACTATTTGCAGACTGGAAATGAAGTTCAGAGAAATATTTATCGTTTACTGCATGACTATCAAATTGTTGATTGCCTTAAAGGTTATGATCCCATCGTAGTTGGTACGATACCGATCGATATCGATGTTTCTGGAAGTGATGTTGACATCATCCTATATGTACAAGATTTTGATGTTCTTGAAAAAATGCTGTGTCTTAATTTTTCGCGGCATGCGCATTTTCAGCTGCAGCGGGCTGAAAGCAATGTGATTGTATGCAGTTTCTCGATTGAAGAGCAGCTTTTTGAAATTTATGCGACCGACAAAGCGACTGAAAATCAGAATGGATATTTACATATGCTAAAAGAATATGAAATTATACAACTAAGAGGTGAAGAATTTGCTGAGAAAGTCAGACAGTTGAAGAGAAGCGGGATAAAAACTGAACCTGCATTTTGCAGGTTATTGGAAATTAAGGGCGATCCGTATACGGAACTTCTCCTGTATAATCACGTAGATAATTTGATGAGCTATGACTGATTTTAATCGATAAGAGGATGAATCCACTAATCGAACAATTGAAAAAATATGGTTATCTCAATGAAGTGATATCGGCGGAGGTAGAAAAAAGAACACGTTATTTTTTTAAGAAAAAGGGCGAGCATTTTTTGAGAGAAGGACAGCATCTATCAAGCTATTTTGTTTTGAGTACGGGATTGATCCGCGCCTATTTCTTAAAAAATGGACGCGAAATGAATAGTTGGTTTGGTGAGGAAAATCAAATTTTTGGATCAATCCTGCCTGTTTATACGGAAAAACCGTCCTTTGAAAATATCCAATTTCTGGAAGATTCGGAGATCTATGCAATTTCTGTAGACGATTTGAATGAATTGTATAGAATTTATCCTGAGCTAAATCTGATAGGACGAAAGATTGCTGAAGAGGTTTGCATTATTCTCGAAGAACGGATTATGTCATTGCATACTGAATCAGCGGCGGAGCGTTATCAGTCTCTCATACGCCTGCAACCCAATTTAATAAATCGAATTAATCTTGGTCACATTGCATCTTATTTAGGTATTACACAAGAAACACTTAGCCGTATAAGGCGATAAGCATACGATTTTGATATAAGTCAAAAAAAGCCTTTCGAATAGCGATTATCTTTGTTTTTAGAAATTTAAACTATTGAAAATGAATTGGATTGCATTGATTGTCGCTGGCATTTTTGAAATTGGATGGCCACTCGGTTTGAAAATGGCTCAACAGCCAGACTCAAATAAATTTGGTTGGATCATATTGGCTATCGTCTCCATGAGTATTAGTGGTGGACTATTGTTTTATGCACAAAAAGCGATTCCTATCGGCACAGCGTATGCCGTATGGACAGGCTTGGGAGCCGTCGGAACATTAGTGGTTGGAATCTTTTTTTTCGGAGATTCAGCCAATGTGTTTAGACTTCTTTCGGCAACATTGATTGTTGCAGGAATTGTCGGCTTAAAACTATTTTAAAATCATTGGACTTGATATTTATATTATGATCGACGGAAAAACAACAATCTAAGTTCAATTTGCATAAGTTAATTATTTGTGAAAATCTAAAATCTCTTTTTTTAGCCAAAACTCCCTATAAAAGAGTAGGTTGGGATGATTTTTGCTGGATAATTAAATTATGAGGCAAGAACTAGCGGAAAAAATAGAATTGTATAGTAAAAGGTACGGCTTATTTATGCGGCCGGAGTATATTAGCTTTGCTCGTGATACAACAAGATTATTGCTTCGCAACGAATGTCTCCGCGAAGGTAATATAAAAGCCTACCAAGACTATATTGCTTCGCATTATCCCGAAGATCTTCCTTGGGAAATGAAACAATACCAGGAAGCAACAAAAGCTTTGGAGCGGATGAGCAAAGAGATAGCAATTGCTTGGGTGAGTACGCATCAAATCAATATTTTTGAATCTGATATTTTTATTGATGACGAAGATTCAATTCTCCGTCCCATTCAATCAAAAGATGAAGATATGTTTCGTTATAATTTTAATGCCTTGGAAGAACTTATCTACAATCACCAAAGGCCGGTTGATTTATTTCGGCAGGATAGGGATTGTTTTTGGATAGACACACGGATTGAAAGGAGATAGAGAGAAACTGCTCGGAAGGAGGGAACAAGGTCAGTATTAAAAAAGTCCTTAGCACACGCTAAGGACTTTTTTAACTATAATGGTTTTATTTTTAGATTTCTAAACGAAACACCTCTTGACCAATCCTGCAGCGCTAGTTTTCCGCTAACATGCTGACCAAACTCCGGATAGTCTTTGAAATTACTATGTTTTACTAAATCTTTCCATTTATTTGAATTAAAATCCATTTCAGCGGTGATTTTACCATTGAGGTAAAACGTAACTTTTCCATCCTTCTGAATGATACTTGATTCATTCCAATCGTCTTGCGCCTTCACATTGACAAAGTTTTGCTGCGGTAGAAATGTATAAAGACAACCCGAACGCTTTAAGGGCTTATCGAAATCAGGATGGGAATCGGCTAACAATTGGTATTCAGGTCCTGAATGGTAGGTAGCATCAATAGTCGGTTTTTCCTGTACATTGACAAAAACACCGCTATTCCCCTCTTTTTCAAGCTTCCATTCAAATTTGAACTCGTAATTTTTGTAATCTTTGTCCGATACTAAATCATATTTCTGGCTTTCGTTGTTTGGATCGCAATAAATAGTTCCATTTTTAACAACCCAGGCTGCCGGTGCATTTTTACTATTGTTGTAGGTATGCCAATTATTGAGCGTTGAGCCATCGAATAAAAGTTGCCAGCCGTTACTTTGCTCTTCTTCCGTCAATGTATTGGGGCTGCTTTTTTCATTTTGACAGGAGAGTAAAACACAGCCCATACAGACTGAGAAGATAATTTTTTTGAAAAGGTTTAAGTTTATCATTGTTAAATTTGTATAAGTGTCTCTTTAAATTAAGTATCCCTAAAATAATTTTTAATGTGAACTTTTGGCAACAATATTAAGCTCCTTTGCAAATTTGTTACACAAAGCTCCTCATTACCGCCCTTCTCAAGCTCACCTATTTTCATCTTCATTCTCGAATCTTTCCACAAACTTTCGCTTCAGCTTTCTGGATAATCATTCTCATTTTGATAAAATAACCTTATCAAAATGATAGGATCAACCAATTTTGTTTTATTGTCTATATTTTCATTTAACTTGATTAACAGTGTTTTATGTTTTTTTTTAACATAATGGAACAGGGTTTGGCCTAATGGGACAAATGACAATAAAAATGGAAACAGAACGAAAAAGAAAAGTATGTGGCAAGAGCCCTCCAAAGGACTGATTATCACAGCTACTAGTATGTACTGGAAATTTAAAAAAAGAAATCGCGAATCAATAATAAAATTTAACAATGGTAATGACAATCATACTCTTCATAACTGGAATTTTTTGTTTCTGGTTATTCTATAAAATGGTGGATTTTTTTGAGAAAATATAAAAGAGAAAATATGAAAGAGAAAATATGAAAGAGAAAATATGAAAGAGAAGGAAGAAAATAAGGGCACAGGTTCCCCTCACAATATATCGGGAGACCGCATAGCGAAGGTCATATTAGTGGTGTTGATTATCGCGATGATTTTTCAGCTCTATGTCGGTTAGATTTTGAAGTATAGTTCTATTCATAACATGAAAAAATTAAATCAATACAGGGCAGGTTTGTATATGGCCCTTCATTATAGGGAAATCCGAACAGAGATTAATTTCTTGCTTCGGAAGCACAATTTTGCAGGTGCCCTGCAGGCTGTTATCAATCATCTTCGACACTTGAGTACAGAGCGGAACATAGACAAAATCTGTCAGCATATCGAGTTTCTCGGAACGATTTATGGCCGTGGAAACCACTATGTCAAATATATTTTGGAAAACCTCTTTGTAAGATCCTTAGGCGGTCTTCAGCGCATCAGTACCGTTCATACCTGGACAGTAATCGAAGCTCGGTTGCCCGTGCCTTTTTTAGAGATCCGTAAAGGACAACAAATACATAATCTATTAATATCAAAGTAAATGACAGCTTTATTTATTGTAGCACTACTGGTTTTTGGATATATCTGTTACGTACTTCTAAAGCCTGAAAAATTCTAATAACGAGATTGCTCATACTACATCGTCACGCATACTAATGCCACTGCAGCCTGCAATGAAATGGGAAAAAGGGGCTTGAGGTTAGTTAACGATTGGTAATGATACACTTTTTATACAAATCAATTAAAGAAATGAATACAGAGATTCTTGGAATCATAGTGATGTTCATCGTAACATTGCTACTCGGATTTCCCCTTGGGAAATATATAGCTAAGGTATATGGCAATGAAAGGACCTGGTTAGATCCATTATTTCAACCCTTGGAACGACTTTTTTATCGTGTGACAGGAATTAACCCTAGTCTCCAGATGACCTGGAAACAGCATCTCGTTGCTCTTTTGACAATCAATTTAGTCTGGTTTTTGTTGAGCATGGCTATTCTGATGAATATGGGACATCTACCTTTAAATCCAGATGGGAATCCAGGAATGACTGCTGATCTGGCTTTTAATACCAGCATATCCTTTTTGGTCAACTGTAACCTTCAGCACTATTCTGGGGAATCTGGAGTGAGCTACCTCGGACAAATTTGGCTCATGTTTCTTCAGTTCGTGACAGCGGCGATTGGAATGGCTGCGGCAGTGGTTATTTTCAAAGCTTTTAGGGATAAAACAACAACCCAATTGGGTAATTTTTATGATTTCTTTGTGAAATCATGTACACGGATTTTACTGCCTCTTTCTGTGTTGGTTGCTACCATTTTCGTATTCCAAGGGATGCCTATGACATTCGAAGGTAAGGACAGCATGGTGACAATGACCGGAGATACTGTACAGGTAAGCCGGGGACCAGTAGCAGCCTTTGTCCCAATTAAACATCTGGGCACAAATGGGGGTGGTTTCTTTGGCGCGAACAGTGCGCATCCACTCGAGAATCCTAATTATTTGACCAACATGGTGGAAATGATCGCCCAGTTTATTATCCCGATGGCAATGATATTTGCCTTTGGCTTTTTTATTCGCAAACGTAAATTTTCATGGATGATGTTTGCTGTGATGACCATTGGTTTTCTCATTCTGGCAATCCCAAATATAAAAATGGAAATGGCTGGAAATCCGGCTATTGCGCAGATGGGGATTGACACGTCGATGGGCGCTATGGAGGGAAAAGAAATACGTATTGGTGCAGCGGCATCGGGGTTTTGGAGTATTGTTACAACGATGATTTCGACAGGTTCAGTCAATTCGATGCATGATAGTTATATGCCCTTATCTGGAATGAACGAGCTGATAGCCATGATGGTAAATGCCTTTTATGGCGGTGTGGGAGCTGGCATACTCAATTTCTTCATCTTTATTATACTGGCTGTTTTCATCAGTGGCTTGATGGTAGGGCGTACGCCAGAGTTTATGGGTAAGAAAGTCGAGGCACGGGAGATGAAAATCGCCATGATTGTTGCCCTTGCCCATCCTTTTCTAATTCTTGTCGGTACGGCACTGGCTACGGCATTTCCAGCCCAGGGTGCTGCTACATTAAACAATCCCGGATTCCATGGTTTTAGCGAAATATTATATGAATATACCTCATCTGCAGCGAACAATGGCAGTGGCTTTGAAGGGCTTGGAGACAATACAATTTGGTGGAATATCTCGACGGGTATCGTCTTGATGCTCGGCCGATTTATACCGATTATCGGTCCTATAGCTATTGCGGGATTGTTGGCCGAGAAGAAATTCATACCTGAGGGAGAGGGGACGCTAAAAACAGATACCAGTACATTCGGTTTGATGGTATTTGCCGTGATTGCGATTATCGCAGCACTCTCTTTCTTCCCAACTCTGGCTTTGGGTCCACTTGCGGAATATTTTTCCATGTAATACATAAAATTAAAGAATTCTAAAAATGAGCAATCAACAAACATTGTTTCAGAAAGAACTTGTACAACAAGCATTAAAGCAATCTTTCGTGAAGCTGAATCCTAAAATAATGTTCCGTAACCCAGTGATGTTTACAGTAGAAATCGGAACAATGATTATGGCTGTGGTCTGTCTATGGATAATGACTGGAGAAAAATCACAAGGTACACTGGGTTATAATTTTACGGTATTTGTTATTCTATTTTTGACCTTGCTCTTTGGCAATTTTGCTGAGGCAATTGCAGAAGCCCGAGGTAAAGCGCAAGCAGACAGCTTGCGTAAAACACGGGAGGAAACCCCCGCAACCCTGCGTGATGGCCGAATAGTTTCTTCCGCCCAATTGAAAAAAAATGATGTCTTTGTCTGTCAGGCTGGGGATGTAATTCCATTGGATGGCGAGATTATTGAAGGATTGGCAACCATTGATGAAAGTGCAATAACCGGGGAATCGGCACCAGTAATCCGAGAGGCTGGGGGAGATAAAAGTTCGGTTACCGGTGGTACAAAGGTCTTATCAGACCGAATTGTTGTACAAGTGACGACAGAACCGGGCGAAAGCTTCTTGGATAAGATGATTGCTTTGGTCGAAGGGGCAAGCCGACAAAAAACACCGAATGAGATTGCTTTAACGATCCTTCTTGCAGGTTTTACACTTGTGTTTATCATCGTAACCGTGACCTTAAAACCATTTGCGGATTATGCTAATGTCGGTATCACTATTGCTTCGTTTATTTCACTTTTTGTCTGTCTGATTCCAACAACAATAGGTGGTCTTTTATCGGCAATTGGTATCGCGGGAATGGATCGTGCACTTCGTGCAAATGTTATTACAAAAAGTGGCAAGGCAGTTGAAACGGCAGGTGATATTGACGTCTTGTTGCTTGATAAAACTGGAACCATTACGATCGGAAATCGTAAGGCGACAAATTTTTACCCCGCAGATGGCGTCATGAAAGAAGCTATGGTACGTGCAGCAACATTGAGCTCCATGGCGGATGAAACACCTGAAGGAAAATCAATTGTTGAATTAGCTGGTGTCAACCCATCGAGCTATAAGGTCGAAAACCCTACATTCATTAAGTTTACCGCCGAAACCCGTAGCTCGGGAATAGACTTTGCACAGACACGTATTCGTAAAGGTGCAACAGATGCTATTCGAAATATCATTGTAAAGGCTGGAAATCTGTTTCCTCAGGAAATAGATGAACGCGTAAAGCTTATCTCTCAAAATGGTGGAACCCCATTGGTCGTTGCAGAGAATGAACAGGTGCTCGGTGTCATAGAATTGCAGGATGTGATAAAACCCGGGATTCATGAACGCTTTGAAAGATTGCGAAAAATGGGTATCAAGACTGTCATGGTGACGGGAGATAATCCTTTGACGGCCAAATATATTGCCGAAAAAGCTGGAGTGGATGATTTCATTGCTGAGGCCAAGCCTGAAGACAAGATGAACTACATAAAAAAAGAACAGCTTGACGGACGATTGGTCGCGATGATGGGGGATGGTACCAACGATGCTCCAGCACTTGCTCAAGCCGATGTTGGTGTTGCGATGAATAGTGGTACACAAGCTGCAAAGGAGGCAGGTAACATGGTCGATCTTGACAACGATCCAACCAAATTGATTGAAGTTGTGGAGATAGGTAAGCAATTGTTGATGACTCGGGGTACGCTGACCACGTTCAGCATTGCAAACGATGTCGCCAAATATTTTGCTATTATTCCGGCCTTGTTTATTGCAGCAATACCGGCACTTCAAGGTTTAAATATTATGCAGCTCAGTAGTCCACAAAGCGCCATACTTTCAGCGGTCATCTTCAACGCAATTATTATCCCATTACTGATTCCTTTGGCATTAAAGGGAGTGGCATACAAACCTATAGGTGCAAGCGCATTGTTACGGCGAAATCTACTCGTCTTTGGACTTGGTGGAGTGCTCGTTCCATTTATTGGTATAAAGGTTATAGACCTACTGGTTTCACTATTTATCTAATACATTTTTAATAATATAAGCAAAGATGAAAACACATATATATCCGGCAATAAAAATTACAATTATTTTATTGCTGCTGCTCTCAGTTGTATATCCAGCTCTTGTGTGGGCGATAGCGCAAATAGCGCCCAATCATGGAAAAGGGGAAATGCTACAATATAATGGGCAAATGTATTATAGGAACATTGGCCAGGCTTTTTCGAGAGATGATTATTTCTGGTCGCGTCCTTCAGCAGTTGATTATAATGCCGCAGGATCGGGTGGAAGCAATAAAGGTCCCTCTAATGGAGAGTATCTTTCGGAAGTGAAATCGCGTATTGATACATTTTTAGTCCATAATCCGACCATACAACGTGCACAGGTACCCGTCGACATGGTGACAGCCAGTGGCAGTGGTTTGGACCCCGATATCTCCGTTGAAGCAGCAAAAATACAAATTGATCGTGTTGCGAAAGCCAGAGGTATATCGGTAAATAGCTTACACTCGCTTGTTGATGCTCACGTTCAGGCGCCTTTATGGAATATATTTGGACCTCGCAAAATCAATGTCCTTGAACTAAATATTGCTTTGGAGAAGACAGTTGAAAAATAAAATTGACCTGGTGGGTCATCGACATACACTTTACAAGAACGATATACATGAAAAAACTAGCGATGTTGGCCTGTTTACTCGCAGGGGCAACACAATTATTTGCACAGCAAGATACGACTCAAATTACCAAATTGGCGATAAGTGGTTACCTTGAAGCATATTACCTTCGGGACTTTAACAATCCAATTGGAAATATACGCCCAGGCTTTGTATATAGTCACAACAGGACGAATGAAGTAAACATAAACTTGGCACTTTTAAAAGCTACGTACCAAACGACAAATACCCGTGCAAATCTTGCATTAGGTGTCGGTACATATATGAATGCCAACTACAGTGCGGAACCCGGTGTCTTAAAAAATATTTATGAAGCAAATGCCGGTGTTCGCCTCTCGAAAAAACATAATTTATGGATCGATGCCGGAATATTTTCTTCCCATTTGGGCTTCGAAAGCGCTATAGGAAAGGACAATTGGACTGTAACGAGAAGTATTTTTGCGGATAATTCTCCCTATTTCGAAACTGGCGCAAAAATATCTTATACATCCGCTTCGGGAAAACTGTTTTTAAGTGGGCTTGTTTTAAACGGTTGGCAGCGGATTCAACGTTTGGATGGCAGCAGTTTGCCTGCATTTGGACATCAATTGGTCTATAAACCGACAGATAAATGGACCATTAATAGTGGTTCTTTTATCGGCAGCGATAAAGCGGATAGTGTAAGACAGATGCGTTATTTCCATAATCTGTATGCAATCTATCAAGTGAACGAAAAGCTAGGCATTACATTCGGATTTGATATTGGAGCCGAACAAAAAGCAAAAGGGAGCTCAACGTACAACGTATGGTACACGCCCGTGTTAATTGCACGATATGCAACGACCGAAAGATTCAGCTTAACAGCAAGAGGAGAATATTACAACGATAAACATGGTGTTATCGTTTCTACTGGAACGGCTCAGGGCTTTCAAACATTTGGCTACTCTTTAAATGCAGATTATGCTATTCTTCCGAATGTACTTTGGCGTACAGAGTTGCGAAACCTCACGAATAAAGATGCTATTTTCCTTGATCGGTCAAATAAGCTGCTTAAAAATAGTGTGACAGCTGTCACTGCACTTACGGTTAGTTTTTAAAAACAATCGTTCCTGCCGTGTGTTGGATCGGCAGGAACCTTTTGAATATGAAAGGTATTAAAAATGGAAGAAAGGAAAAGCGCTGAGCATTTTCTGGATCTGATCCGGAAATCGAAACGAGGCCGATTCAAACTTTATATTGGAATGAGTGCTGGTGTCGGAAAGACATATCGCATGCTACAGGATGCACATACACTTTTACAGGGTGGAATCGATGTGCGTATCGGCTATATTGAGACCCATAATCGAAAGGAAACACATCAATTGCTTGATGGTATTCCCATTATTGCTCGGCGTCATCTTTTTTACAAAGGCAAACAGTTGGAGGAACTGGATCTTTATGCTGTTTTGAATTCACATCCAGAGGTTGTCATTATCGATGAGCTAGCGCATACAAATATTGAAGGTAGCAAAAATGCCAAACGATGGCAGGATGTCATAGAAATTCTCGAAGCGGGCATTAACGTAATCAGTGCTGTTAATATCCAGCATATCGAGAGTTTAAACGAGGAAGTCAAAGCGATTACAGGGATCGAAGTGCAAGAAAGAGTTCCCGACAGCGTTATTGATTCTGCAGACGAAGTTGTTAATATTGACCTTACTGCCGAGGAACTTATTGTTCGTCTAAAAGCGGGCAAGATCTACGATGCTTCAAAAATTCAGGCGGCACTTCAAAATTTCTTTAAAAGCGAGCATATTCTGCAATTGCGGGAAATGGCACTGAAGGAAGTAGCTTCCCAGGTCCAGCGGAAAGTAGAGACCGAAGTTCAACCCCAACGATGGGTGCGAAAGGAGCGTTTCTTGGCCTGTATAAGTTCCAATGAAATAAAAGCAAAAAACGTCATCCGAAAGACTGCACGATTGGCCGGATATTACAATAGCAGCTGGTTTTTGCTATATGTACAGTTGCCAAAAGAGCGTGGAGATCGGATTGCGTTGAACAAGCAACGGCACCTGATCAATAATTTTAAATTGGCAACAGAACTTGGTGGAGAAATTATCAAAGTAGAAAGCCGAAGCGTAGCCAAGGAGATCATCGCCCTGTGTGAAACCCGCAAGATCACTACAGTTTGTATCGGAAAACCGCGGCTATCCCTTTTGAGGATTTTACTGGCTCAAGACATTTTTAGCAAACTTTTGGCACAGCTGTCTACTGAAGACGTTGATCTGATAATATTGTCTTAATGATAAAGACGAATTGTGAATAAGATGAAAATAAAAACGAAACTTACTTTTGGTGTGGGATCACTTTTTCTCATGATCTTCTTGCTTGCTGCTTTGAGTGGCTGGTATGTGAACCGGTTAAAAAAAGATACCGCAAATATACTGACAGCGAATTACAATACGCTGCTGTATGCAAAGAACATGCTATTGGCATTGGAGGAAATCCCCGTTGAAAAAACTGCTTTTACCAGCTTCGAAGTCAATCTGGACAAACAACGGAAAAATGTTACCGAAGTGGGAGAACAGCAAACGACGAATGCTATAGCGAAGCATTTTTTACAACTGAAAGATAAACCTTTAGATGTTACTGTTGTCTCCTCCATCAGAAAGGATATTGCATTGTTAATGGAGCAAAATATGACGGCAATTTCACGGAAGAGTATTCTTGCGGATCACACTGCTGAACATGCAATTTTGGTCATTTCATTTGCCGGCGCACTCTGTTTTATTATCGCTTTTATTTTGTTGGTCAATCTGCCATCCAATATAGCTGATCCTATTGCAAGATTGACGGCTAGTATCCGGCAAATTGCCGGACTGAATTATAAGGAACGGATTGATTTGCAGAGCAGTGGCGAATTCACAGAACTCGCTGCCTCATTTAATTCCATGGCAGAGAAGCTTGAGGAATATGCTGAAAGTAAACTTGAAAAAATTTTAAAGGAAAAAAAACGAATAGAATCTCTTGTGGACAATATGCGTGATCCTGTTATTGGTTTCGACGAAGACCGGAGGGTTATTTTCGTCAACGAAGAGGCTCTTCGCATCACAAACCTGCACAAAGATCAACTTCTTGGAAGATCTGCGTTAGCGGTTTCAGAAGAAAATGATCTTGCCAGGGATATTTTTAAAGATCTCTTTGTTCCTGCGGCAAATCGGGAAAAGAATGCTATTAAAATATATGCAGACGATAGGGAAAGCTATTTCGAAAAGGATGTTATCGATATCAATGTTCTGCAGACAGGTGAACTTGAACCGAAGTTGATCGGTCAAGTGGTTATTCTAAAAAATATCACCCCATTCAAGGAACTCGATCTAGCAAAAACGAACTTTATCGGTACCGTATCCCACGAGTTCAAGACGCCTATTGCAGCGATTCAGATGGGAGTTCAATTGTTGGAAAATGAACAGATAGGCCCCCTGAATACCGAGCAGCTCACGCTTTTAAATGGAATAAAGGATGATTCCAGCCGTTTACTTCAGATAACAGGCGAACTGTTAAATATGACACAGGTTGAAAGCGGTTCTATTCAGATTAATTTACATGCTACAGAGATACAGCCTATTATTGAATATGCCGTCATGGCTAATCAATTTGCCGCCAACCAAAAAAATATTCATTTTGCTATTGAGATAGCACCTACTGTGAAGAGCATAATTGCTGACAACGAAAAAACTGCGTGGGTATTGACAAATTTCCTTTCCAATGCGGTGCGATATTCTTACGAAGATTCTGTCATCCATATAGCAGTTGAAAATATAGGCCTTAAAACCAGATTTATTGTAAAAGACAATGGACAAGGAATAGAAGCTAAATATCTGGAGAAAATTTTTGCACGTTACTTCCGTGTTCCGGGCTCCAAGAAAGGAGGAACCGGTCTTGGTCTAAGCATCAGTAAAGAGTTTATAGAAGCACAAGGTGGAGAAATTGGTGTCGAAAGTGATTATGGTGCTGGAAGTTCTTTTTATTTTTCATTGCGTAGTGTGGCCTCCAATGAAAAATAGTGGCTCCAATGGTTACTTATTTTTCAAGCATAAGCTGCGGTTAGGTTGAAATTATGAGCGGTATTAAACAACACCACTCATAATTTCCTAAAGATTAATGGTTGACTAAAGCCATGGCTCCCTCGCTGTAGCGTGCTCCAATATTCGGGTACTTATTGAGTATTTCATTAATATTTTTTAGATCAGAATCGGATAACTGGACTTCGAGAGCACCTGCATTTTCTTCGAGGTACTTTCTTTTTTTAGTTCCTGGAATAGGGATGATATCATTTCCTTGCGCTAATACCCAAGCTAAAGCGAGTTGAACAGGACTACAGTTTTTATCTTTTGCTAATAAGGAGAAGTCGGCGACCAATTGCGCATTGTTCAGTGCATGTTCACCTTGATTACGTGGCAAGGTTCTCCTAAAATCGTCTGCAGCAAGGCTTTCTAAATTCAGGAAATTTGAAAATAATCCACGTGCCAGGGGAGCATAGGGGATTAAACTAATGCCCAGTTCGCGTGTCGTTTGTAAAATTTCCTTTTCTACATCACGTGTGAGGAGCGAATACTCACTCTGCAATGCCGCAATGGGATGTACAGCATTAGCTTTTCTGATGGACACTGGTGAAGCTTCACTTAAACCAAGATATCTTACTTTTCCTTCTTTTACCAATTCGGCCATTGCACCTACGGTTTCTTCAATAGGTATATTGGGATCTACGCGATGCGCATAATAGAGATCTATTGTATCGATACCAAGACGTTTCAGACTTTTTTCCACCGCTACTTTTATCCATTCAGGCGAGCCATCGAAATAGGTACTTGCAGTACCACTTGGTCCTGCTATTTCGTCTTTAAAACGAAATCCGAATTTGGTTGCTATAAAGATTTTGTCGCGATTGGGAACGAGTACTTTTGAAATAAGTTCTTCATTGGCTCCGTTACCGTACATATCTGCGGTATCCCAAAAATTGATACCGAGCTCCAATGCCTTTTCCAATGTGGCAATGCTCTCTTGTTCGTCAGTAGGGCCGTAGGCAAAGCTCATACCCATACAACCTAGTCCGATAGCAGAGAGTTTTTCATTTGTTGTTCCAAGATTTCTATATTTCATAATGATTCCATTTTGTTCAATACAAATGTAGGCATGGACCAAACGAAGACAGTTAAGACAATCAAACAGATTATTATACAATTCAAACAGTACTGTTTCGAGCTTGGTTTGGAGACATTCCAGTTTGCTTTTTAAAGAAATTGGTGAAATAGGATGGATATTCAAATCCCAGGCTATAGGCAATATCCGATATATTCCAATTTGTGTGCAATAATAAAGCTCTGGCCTCCTGGGCCACACGATTTGCAATATGCATACTGGTCGTTTTGCCGGTTGTTTCTTTTACCGATCTGTTGAGGTGATTGATATGTACCGAGAGTGCATGTGCGTAATCGGCAGGGCTTTTTAACTGTAGGCTGAGCTGAAGAGTATTGATAGGGAATTGTCGTTCCAGCAGCTCAAGAAATAGTCCTGATACCCGCGTCGAGGCATTGGTGTAAGATCCAAAACTTGCCGCAGGGCTTGATTTCATCGTTTCATGAATCAAAAGATGCAAGTAGCTGCGCAACATATCATCTTTATGGATATAGCTTGAGTTCATTTCAGTTATCATTTTCTGGAAGATAATTGAAATTTCTGCTAACTGCGCTTCGTCTGGAAAATAAATCGGGTTGCTGCCTATCTTGAAAAGCGGAGAATCCTTTAGACTTTCAATCCGTTCACTATGTTGGATAAATTCTTCAGTAAATACACAATACCAACCTGCCTGCTCGGTCGATTCAGGCTCCCAAGCATAGGGGACGACTGGATTAGCAAATAACATAGCTGGCCGATCGATTTGTATCCATTTATCGGCGTAATATAGTTTTCCCCTTCCTATAATAAGAGAAGTTTTATAAAAATCACGACGATTATAAGGAGATACAACGGTACAGGTTTCTCTGCTAAAAACATTGAAATGACCAATTCCTGTGTTATTTAGTGGCCTATCTGGAAGAGATAGTCCTGGTTGTCTTTTGTAAAAATCTGTTACACTTTCGGCTGACTTCATACCACTAAAATAAAAAAATACAAGCAATCCTGCGTCAAGAACACATCAGTTTCTCCAAACGAAGGTCGTAATTTAGTATCACAATGCTAACTTATTCAAATCGTTTATGATTTAGTTGCTATTTTTGGAGATATTCAAAATCGATTTTTTGACGCATATAATTTTACAGCTTGCGACCATGATCAAAATTTACCATAATATAAATTGCAGCAAGAGCTGCAATGTACTGGAACTGTTAAAACAACAACGTACTGAATTTGAAATACAGGAATACCTAAATGACGTTCCGACCAAGGGGCAATTAGTCGAGTTATTGGGACAGCTCGGGCTAACACCTAAGGAACTCATCAGAAAAGGAGAACCGGTATTTCAAGAGAAATTCCGAAACCTCGAACTAACGGATGAGCAATGGATCGATGTGCTGCTGGAATATCCTATTTTGATCGAACGCCCTATCGTTGTAAAGGATGACGTTGCAGTAATTGGCCGACCAATCGAAAAGGTTGTAGAACTTATTGGGGCTAAATTATAATCTGCTAAACCATTCATTTTAATGTATTCATTTTCCTAGAAGGAAATTTCCTTTTTAAAAACGTGTGGTGATATGAGGCCTAAGAACTTAGACATACAAGTTGTATTTAATTAAATCACTAAAGGCCTTCGAAATTAACGATTGTATTATTTTTTTCAAATATTGATTATTGAGCTACAAATATCGTCAAGTTTTGACCTAATATGGATTTCGGATTTTCAGATTGAATTATTATGTGCAGCTTTATGTTAATAATTGAGAATGTGACCTATGTCGTCACGATTTTACAGATTTAAATACTTTATTAAAATATTTTAGTTTGAAAAAAGCACTATTTATCCTTCTTCTTTTGGCGGTTTCGTTTTTAATCGCAGCGTTTTTTATCAAAGTCAATAAACGAGAAACTTTGTTGTATAAAATACAGCAATGGGTTACTTATGACAAAGCTGATTGGGACAATTATGAAAATAACCAGCGAACTCTTGGTTCGGCAGCAGCCCAAGCCGCAACGACCGAAGTGGTTTCCGTGGCAGATGACCTATATCCAGTTGATACCAATTATGTAGCTCCAGAATTCAGGGCTTCAGAAATCGAAAAGGTTAAAAAAGCAGATTTTGGAAAATTAACTGTAGCGAAGTTACATCCAGATCATGAGGATGCGCAAATCGCATTAATTCATCTTACAGCTCGAAAATTGACAGACGTTATTATCAATCAGAAAATTAATATTAAAGTTGGAACCTGTTTTGAAAATCCGAAAACAGATGGTCATTATCGCTGTGTAAGTTGTATGATTTTACTTTATAATCGTGAGAAGAAAAATTGGGTTGAGGCTCCAAATGGTGAAAATTTCATGAAGAATGCCTATGATTTTTATCAGACTTCCGAAGGAGATATTTGGCAGGCGCGAGAATTGTCTATGCGAATTCCCTATGATTATGCTTTAGTAGCAAAATATAGCAAATAATATCTCATAGTGAAGTAAATAATATAAATAGCATGATGTTTAAATTTTTTAGAGAACTATTGAATGCGGCGAGAGAAGGTGTCACTGAGGCAAAAGAGGAATTGATGCTGCAAGCTGAACAGAAAAAAAAAGAAGGCGAAGGGAGTTTAGTAACGGATGGAAATATACTCCGGGATATTCCCTATGAAGAGCAGTTCGGCAATGCACTTGGAGCTCCATTTAGAGTCATTGTTTTTGGGGATTGGTTTACTGTTTTCGGAAGTGCGGGCGATGACGGAAATTATCCGATTCACTTATATCAATTTGGAAATTATCCCAAAATTGATCAATTCCGAAGTGATTTTATTAAATTGTTAAAAAGGGACTTTGCGATAACGGATATGGAAAGTTGTCTAGAGGTTTTGGGCAGCTATTTTACATTGCTTGGGATAGACAGAATAGGAACCGCATTGGACGGGAAATCCAGCCACATTGATACGGCTATATGGGATATTTCAAAACCGGGGGTAAATGCATTTACTGTAGCTGTGACAAGTCATATTGTGACATCCGCAACTGACGTTGGATATCTCTCAAAACCCATAGCTTTAACCATTTTAAAGAATCTGTCCTTATATGCAAAAAAGCATTTTAGCGATTGGTTGCTATTTTCTGACCATTTTCTAGAAGGAGAAAATCAGGTTGGCCTAAATAGCAAAATTGGAAAATCTTATTTGAAACGGTACATCGGATATTTAAAGGAAAAAATAGGCAGCCCCTGGAATAATGTGGAGTGGCGGCTTGGAAATCGGTCAGGAATACTTTTACATGTGGCTTGGCGGTTCCAACGGATGCGATATCGTAGTATTGAAGAATTTGAAAAAGAAGTTAATATGTATCAAAAAGATACTTTCGAAAATCGGAATCGATGGAGTCCAAATCAAATTGTTGTTGAACAATCGGAAATTGAAGTCTGCTACCTCGTTTGGATTAGAACCATGGAAGATCTGAAAGAAAATGAATATCTGTTGGACGATGAAGCAGACGCCTTTTCTGAGAACAACGCAGATAATGGATATTATCAGGTTGAATTGTGTGCCAGATTGAAATCGCCTAATGGTCGGCATTTTACGGCTTTGGATTTGCTCTATCAGCTTGAAGAGCAGGTCTCCGAGAAAGAGTTGGGTGACCATATCTTTTTCGAAGGATTGGATGTAATCGAGAAAGATGAGGAGGGAATTCCTATGTTCTATTTGAGTTGTGGAAAAGTATAGAAATTGAAAGGTAGCTAAAACTGTAGTCTAATTACTTTTGTTATCCTAAATAAAACGTTATGAATAAATTACCGTTATTGATAATGAATTTGTTGGCAATTTTTATTTTTGGAGCATGTCAATCGCCCCAGAGGCCATCTCAACAAAATGCAAATGAATCTAAACAGAAGGTACAGGAAATACCTTCAAATATTACCTTTTTTGGTGGTGGTAGGTTAAAAAAAATGAATATGGTATCAGGTAAAACGGACACTATCTTTATTTCAGTCCATCAGGCGGATTCGGTACTTATCAAACTAAGAACACCCAAGGATACTGCTAATGTAAGGATTAGCCAGCTTTTTCTGCCCGATGGTTCTGCCGATGGACCCTTTGGTCGGGAACTCACTTATAGATTTAAAGATATTGGCCAATATCATATTACTGTAAACGAAAATCGCATGATAGGAAATCATTATTCGGGCCCATATGAAGTGCAAATTGTACCAATAGTGCAATAAAAGATAGCTCTTCTAAGCGAATTTTGTTCAGTTAGAAAAGCTATCTTTTCATTCAGCGATTGATTGTGTTACTCAATATGACTGATGCTAGATCTTCTCTTCTGATTACTCAACGTCTCCCTTATATTTGATCGTATTATTCTTGTAAAGCGCTGATTTTTTAGCATCATATTTATAGCTATCCTTCCGGTAAATATCATTTTCAACCTTATCCAAGATAATTGTATTTTTATTATCAGGTAAGAATAATTCAAGTTTTGATTGATCATTGCTAACAATAACAAAAGCACTAATGACGGCTTCGCCTTCTTTTTTCTCTGTCGGATTTAGGCGTAGGCCAACATTAAAAACTTGGATACATCCTTGCTTGATCTCGCTCCAGGTCTGCCCCGCAGCAACTAGACAGCCATGCTCATCTTTGCTACCTCCAATGGATGGTGTTTCCTCTTTCTTGCTTTGATCAGCTACTTTCTCAGATTCGTTGTGCTTGGGAGCATTGTTACAAGCTGTCAAAGTAAAAAGACTCATCACTATAAATGCTAATTTTTTCATTTGAATCGGTTTTTATATGTTCATGATTTGCATGCAATAAATATACCATAGTCTTTTGCGGTGTTTTTCCTAATCGGGTTATGGTCGACTTTTATCCTTGTAATTTGGGTCGTGGGAGAAGTTTTTCTATCTAATGAAAAATATCGTTGGTCTGGCGTTAATTATTGTCATAGGACAAGTAGAGTTATTTTATAGTTTATTAATATTGTCGTGTAATTCAATCCGGTTTTTTTATCTCTGTATATTGGAGGATATGATTTTAAACCAATGTTGATATACAAAAATATCCTTATCTAAATATCATATGAACCACAAGGATCAGCCTGTAGAAAAGTTAGTCTCGGTTATTTTAGTTGAAAAGCAGCTCACCGATGTCTGGACATATTGGAACGATTCCGATGCAATTATGCAATGGAATATCCCATTTGACGACTGGCACTGTCCAGCCGTTAGTATCGATTTTAGGGAAGGTGGAATGTTTAATTTTAGGATGGAACAAATAGGTAATCGGGAGGGGTTTGATTATATGGGTGTATTCGATGAGATTATTCCAATGGAGTATATTGAAAGCACCAGTGGCGGCAGAAAGTGCATTGTTGAGTTTCAGGCGATTGATAACAATACGATTATCAGGGAAACTTTCGAACCTGATGCGTTTACTCCGGTGGAACTTCAGCAATCTTTTACCGATGGAGTCTTGTTAAATTTTAAAAAATTTATGGAAAACAAAACGTATTAGTGGCGTGTTGCTACAGACAGAAAGACTTTAGATGATAAATTATGCGCGAGTTAGAATCAAAAAGCGGCTATGCACCGGCTAATGGAATAAAACTTTATTACGAAATATTTGGGACTGGAAGGCCTTTAGTATTGATTCATGGTGGTGGCTCTTCTGGTTTTTCCGATTTTGAGGAGACTGTAAAAAGGTTGTACGACCGATACCAATTGATTTTAATAGATCTGCAAAATCATGGAAGATCCGAGCATAGGACTTCGGCTGAAAGCTTTGAACAAGATGCCAAGGATATTTTGGCCATTCTGGATTTTCTTTCTATTGGAAAAGCCTCATTTTTCGGTTTTAGCAATGGTGCGACAACAGTTTTGAAATTTGCGACGATGTACCCCAATAAGGTTGAAAAACTAGTTGCGGCATCAGGAAATACGAAAAGAGAGGGACTTTTGGATGGCTTTTTTGAAAGCATGGAAGCTTCAACTATTCAGGACATGCCGCCGTTTCTCAAAGAGAATTTTATGAAACTGAATCCGGATCCAGAGAAATTTAGAAATATGTATGAAAAAGACAGCCAACGGATGATAAACTTTGAAGATTTTGACATAGAATCTTTAAAGAGTTTGACCTGCCCCGTATTTCTGATAGGAGGGGATCAAGATGTTGTAAAGGCGACCCATTTAGCCGATATGCAGCGGCAGATTCCTCATGCAAGACTGCTTATTTTACCTGCTAATCATGGAAATTATATGATGGCTGATTTTAATGGTGAAGTCAATACCAAACTGATTGATTTTACAATGCAAGAAATACAGCAATTTTTGGAATCTAAATAATGCTCATCAATCGAACGAAAAAGCACTTAAAAGCTTATCGGTAATTGCGCATATTACGTTCCATTTTACGTATACGCTGTTCATTTTTTCCATCAACACGGGATGCGACGGCCCATATGGCTGCGGGTATCCAACCCAGTATAGTTATCTGGAGAATCAAACAAAGAAAGCCACTAAAAATCTTACCGCGTAAAAAAAATGATAGCCAAGGAAGTAGGACCGCTATTAATATCATAAGTAATCGGTTTATTAGAATTATGTACTAAAATACAAAATTAAAGCATTCGCTGGTAAAAACTATATATAATTGAACTAGGAAAAAATAAACTATTTATTATAACGCTCTGGTATTTAATGTTTAATGGCTTGGTGGTTGCTGGGATAAGTAAATGTTAAGAAAACTTAAAATATGAGATTAGGCAGATGAATTTTAAAATTTAAATTAGGAGTGGCATCAATGTTGATGTTTCCCTGTCGAATATTTTAGATGCAGTTTACATAGAATAAATGACGGAAAACATGGGAAACAATAATATTATTGAGAATTTAGATAGTAAATATCGTGGCTATCTCGATGATGAGGGGAAATGGCTCAATGAAGGATTTAAGAATATTTTCATCGATGGAGAACCAAACAGAGAAAACCTGAAAACTTCGGTTTATCTTATGTTGCCTCAAGAGATCAGAGAATATGTCGATCATTTGCTAGGTGAAAAAATTGATTAAAAATATAGGCATAAACAGACAAATTGAAGGTTTACTGAAATCAATTCTTTCTGGTTTTAGTAAACTTTCTTCTTTAAAAATAGGTTAGGAAAGCGTATGGTAAAAATTCATTAAATACCAAACTCTCTTACGGTTTGACAGATGTGCTCTTTTTCTTTTCGACTCAGCACATTTAACATTGTCAATATTCCTTTACCCTGAATTGTTTCAAGCTCAAGTCTTGGACCATATCAATTACTTTCAATAATGCGGATATTGACGATCTGTATATAAGGCACAAATATCAGTGGATCTAACTCTGCCATAGCCCACGTACTCCAATTTTTTTTTCAATCCGTTTAAAATACAATCCTTTTTTATCTGTTCTGGCCCGGATGATCTTTTTGCTGCTTCTTACAAGAAGGAAGCCCCCGATAATAAAAGCTAAGCGAAGCAGTAACATAAATAAAGAGATTAAAAAGCGAAATACATCCCTAAAGTCAAGTGTCATGGCGCTGAAATTCTCATTAAATGAATCATGTGGATCATAGCCAATGAAAAATGTCGAGCCTCCCATTATAATCAGAATGATACCAATGATAATGGATCGCCAATTTGGTAAATAATAGTTGATACAGATTTGACTGCCTTTGGCTACAGATTTTCTTCTTTTCATTCCTAAAGATAGCGCAAGATACAATTGATACTAGACCAGACTTACAATTCGTATTAAAGGATTTATAATTCGAGAACGATTGTTTTAACGAGATGAATGTTGTTTTCGAATTTTATGCGTCTGTTATATGGAAACGCATAGAAACCTCTATTGCAGGAGACTGGACTACGCCGCATCTTTAATCTGGATGAGACCGATGAGAAGAAGTTGGGATACATTTGCGATATAAATCAAAATATTTAATAAGATGAATTACAACATTAGAAAAGCAAGTCTTGAGGACCTGGATCAAACAGCTGCGCTATTCAATCTTTATCGAATTTTTTACAGACAGGAATCGGATCTCGAAAAGGCGAAGGAATTTTTGAAGGAACGGTTTCTACATGGCGAATCAGAAATTTTTTTAGCTACTCTGGGGGAACAGGCTGTTGGCTTTGTTCAGCTTTATAAATTATTTCATTACACTAAATTGCAGCGGCAATGGTTATTGAGTGATCTTTTTGTTCACACCGATCACCGAAGCAGAGGGCTATCGGTCCGACTTATCGATCGCAGCAAACTATGGTGCGAAGAGACCGAGGCCTGCGGTCTGATGCTTGAAACGGAGAAAATAAATGCTATAGGTAATGCCCTTTATCCAAGATGTGGGTTTGAATACGACGGCATGCATAATTATTACCATTGGTGGAGATAATTTTAAATGGATCGCAAGGGTATTTCTGTTCCTTGCGATCCATTTTGATAGCTTAGATTGACTAACTATACAGCAAATTGCGTCAAATGATGATCGAGGTGTTTATAAAACATGTTGTTCCATTCCCAGCTTTTGAGCCTTCCAAATGAATGAGACTCCTTTCCATCAAAATAGTTTTCGCCCAATTCCAGGGTTTTTTGAATATAAGCTATCAATCTGCCTTGTTCGAGTTCAAAATCCCGTCTTGATGTTACCAGAAACTCGGTAGCAGTAGGATTATTTCTCTTATAAGGTTTTTCGCTCACAACCAGATTTTTTACAAACCATTTTAGCAGCAGTTTCTTTAATCCAGTTGGTTTAGGATGCTTATCATCATAGATTAATTCATAGGTCACATTGCAGTGAGCCAGCATTTGATCGACAGTCATTTTACCCCATTGGGCCCTGCTGTCTGGATTAAGATTTTGAATCCGTGTTATCACTTCATCACTCACTGTTTTGTCGAAAATATTTTTCATTATTTAGCTGTTAATTGGTTTTTTAATTTTTTGGGTCTAGATTGTCGACTAGTTGTAATATAATATCACATTTGTGGGCTCATCTTTTACACTTACTTGTTTTTCTGTGGGTCCGTTTTTATTGCTGTATCTCAATGTATAAGACTGATTTTTTTTCACAATAAATGTTAAATGATCATTCGCATCCTGGAGTTTTGTTGCCGTAGAACCACCGCCGATTTGATCATTTCCCTGGAAGATATCTACATTACATTTTGTTCTGCCTTCAGGTTGGCATTGATCCTTGCTGAGATACATGGTAACGTTCAAACGAGTGTATGATTTATCATTCAATTGTTGGTTATATTGCTGATTGAATAGATCTATGTAGCGTTGCGAGACATTATCTGCATAAACCTCAGTTTCACTCCACGCAGGGAATGAAGTAGCAGCTGGTTTATAAGAAGCTGCATAAATAGCGTGTTCTCGGCTATTTGGATCTGCTTTTCCCGCATCTGCCAAAAACCAGCTGTAGTTTAGATCTTTGTCTGGATAATATTCTGTAAAATACCATTTTCCATTGATCCATACTTCCACCCAGCTGTGGTTACCACGATTGTCATGCCAATTTGGTGTACCTGCGATCCTTGCCGGAATACCTACTGATCGCAATGCGTCAATGAGTAAAATCGATAATCCAGTACAAGAGGCCATCCCTTGACTCATTGATTCAGCTGGATTTTGATCTGCTTTTTTTCGCTGAGTATTGTAATCCACTTTGACTTCATCTCTGATATTCTTATTGATGGCTGTTATTGCACCTTTTATTGTTTTACTGTCCGCTACATATTTCGAAAAACGATCGTAGAAATCACTGCGCCAGTCATCAAGATCCTCAGAAAACACGCGGTAGGGCAATACTTCATTTAGAAAAATGGAATCTGGAATCTCCTTTGCCCAGGAAAACGTTGATCTTGCCTGGTAAGCCTTTTTGATATTACGGATAAGAAGCTCACTTTTGATGGTCGTTAAATCGTTCTTAGGCATATATGCAATGAGAAAAGCTGCGCCTTCACGCATTTCTTTAGGGATTTCCCGTAGTACTTTTTCCAATTCGCTACGATTTGTACCAGCTGCATTTAGTGCTTTTTCGACCGGCATTTGATACTGGTTTGGTAAAGAGGAAAGCTTGAAATCTTGCGCTATTGCTTTGAGGAAAATGGCTGTAAATAAACAGCAGGCAACTAAAGATGATACTTTTTTGAACATAATATAAGCTTGCTTATTCTGGATTTATATAAATTATTAGATTTTGTTTCAAACTTAGATAAATTGATTTTTATATGCAAAAGTAGGGGCCAACACAATTTCATTTGCAAATGAATACAAATTTAATTTAGTTTGAAGATCTTTACACCGAAGTATAGATCGTAACCCCAAAAAATAGTTTGAATGACAATTCCGATGAGACCATTTCATTTTCTAAATCAAAAGGCATTCTATGCGGTCCTTTTATCTATTCTTCTGTATTCTTGTCAGTCGCAAAATCCGGATAACGTTATACTTGAAAAAATGGATAAAACATTTAATGTGTCCAAGTTTTATGAGCCCAAAATACAACGAAGCAAAGAATTATTGCACGCAGATGTAAAAAAAATGAATAAAAAGGAGTTGAAAGAAGCCTTTGGAACAGCTATGTTTAAAAAGGATACGCTGGCCATTTTTCATTCAGAAGGGAGCTTGCCCACCCCATTTTACATCGAATCTACTGCAGGTTGGGGAACTAGAAAACTGAAGCCGGTCAAAGATTTTGGTTATCGTTACTCAACTGTTTCCTATAACGAAGAAAAGGATACGCTAGCGATGCTAAATGATGTGCCTTTCCCAGCATTGACTATGGGGGAAGATAAAAACGGTGAATTTGCTTACCTGTATGCCATGAAGACCTCAAAAAATAGAGTTGATTTCCAAGATCTTTATAATTATCTACAGAAAAACTATAAAGCGTTGAAACTTCCAGACGATGCGGGAAATAGTATAAAAGCTTGGGAAAATAAAGATTTTTATTATTTTTTGATTAAAAAAAATAGAAGAGAAGAGCAGATATTTTCATTCGGAGAGGAGGAAAACGACAATCCGACAGCCACAGACATTACTGATATCCGTTTAGAAATTTATAATAAGTTATATATCGAAGATATGCGGAAAGAGCAGGTTTATTTACCGGATTATATTTCTCTTATCCACTAATTGATCCAGAAAACTGGTGACATTCAAACTTGTTACAAAGCTGCATGGACGAATTTGTTTATATTTACTTCCTTGTAAAAAAATCAATCAAATCGTCCAATTTTTATGTCCGGTACTCAAATATCAACTTCCACTTATGCAGATACCAAACCACATTATGCTGTACTTGACGGGCTACGTGGCGTAGCTGCTATTACTGTCGTATGCTTTCACATTTTTGAAGCCTTTGCAACAAGCCATTTGGACCAGCGTATTAATCATGGGTATTTGGCGGTTGACTTTTTCTTTATGCTTTCAGGTTTTGTTGTGGGGTATGCTTATGATGATCGTTGGAAGACAATGACAACAAAGGAGTTTATTAAACGTAGGATAATACGTCTGCATCCGATGGTTGTTATGGGCGCTATTATAGGAGCAATCATGTTCTATTTTCAGGGTTGCTCTGTTTGGGATGTGACTGAGGTAACATTTTCTTCCTTGGCAATTGCAACCTTATTGAATGCCTTGTTAATTCCTGCACTTCCCGGGCATGAAGTGAGAGGACTTGGGGAGATGTTTCCGCTAAATGGACCTAGCTGGTCTTTGTTTTTTGAATACATCGGCAATATCTTATATGCATTGATTATTCGTAGATTCTCGACTAAAGCATTGGCTGGACTCGTTATTTTATTTGGGTTAGGATTGGCTGTATTTGCTATATTAGGACCTTTGGGAGATATATGTGCTGGATTTTCGTTCACAGGAACTGAATTTACAGCAGGCTCCCTTCGTCTTTTATTTTCATTCACGGCCGGTTTATTTCTATCGCGAATATTCAAATCTTTGCAAATCAAGGGCGCATTTTGGATTTGTAGTTTGATTCTTGTTCCAGTTTTGGCAATGCCTCGCATTGGTGGTGCCGAGCATCTTTGGATGAACGGTATATATGATACCCTGTGCTGCGTGCTGGTGTTCCCGTTACTAGTCGTTTTAGGGGCTTCGGGAAAGGGGAGCAGTGGCTTCACAAATTGGCTTTGTAAATTTTTAGGCGATCTATCTTATCCGTTGTACATGGTACATTATCCATTTATTTATTTGTATTATGCCTGGGTCAAGAATGAAAACCTGAGTTTCGAAGAATCTTTACCTGGTGCCGCAGCTGTTGTGATCGGCATTATTGTTCTTGCATATTGCTGTCTGAGATTATATGATATGCCTGTACGAAAATATCTGTACAAACGGTTTTTAAGATAAAAAGGGAAGTAAAGGTGGTATGCCCAATAGGATATCTAACAGACCGTTCGTAATCACTCTTTTTCGAAGAATACGTTAAAGCAGTCCCATATCTACTAAATCTAGTACTGTGTGCCTTTTATTGGCTAATTTGTTCTTTATACATGCTTCAATTATTTTTTTGACGCCACTTGAATAGGAATCATGTCCGAGGACCTTGGTTTCAATCTTAATCTCATCATTTTGATCTTTGATTACAATCTGATGATAGGCGTGCTTTTCTAAGTGGGCAACAGGGATATTGATCTTATAGGCTTGCGTTTTTGCATCCCGGATAGAGATTACTCGCTCGTGAGGAACATGCAAGGAATTGGCAATATGATAGGCTGTACCTGGCTCAGTCGTTTTGGAGGATTGATGAGACTCCATAATGGATATTTCATAGTCCCTGAAGTTATGGCCAAATTGCTGGAGCATAAAAAGTGTTTTTAACAACAGTATGGACGTATTCGGACAAATAATGAGCGGAAAGGTTGTCTCGAGCTTTTCGGTCTCCAACCCCGTCGACAGTTCGATTAACACTGAGCCCGTGCGAGCACAAAACTCAAGACAATCTTTCAGTTCACGGCCCGAGCCAGCATGTATAACGATAGATGGAGACGTCGTTGTACCGGATGATTGCCACGGAAGAAGTTCGACTGTGGGAATGGAGAAATCAGATTTCAGTATAGCGTTTGCCAGTTTTCCTGATCCAACTACAAATGCTTTTTTTGTATTCATATAGTTTATTTTATCAACTATCCGATATCCTTTTGACTATAAATGGATACCAGATGAATTTTTAACGAAGTAAAGGTTGTGCTTGAGTCGAGTAAGTTACAAAAATAGACGGTAAAATTTTATTTTTGTTAGTATGGAATTATTCTTTTTTCACGCATTTCGTCAAAAAGCTGATAGAACATTTGTTCGGTATCCATAAATTCATGAAATCCGAGGCGTCGGGCTTTTGTACCATCGGCAAAAAAATCATAATCCCAAGAAAAAACAAAATCGCCAAAAGGCCAGGCCGAAACCTCCTGATAGCTATAGCTTAACTGATGCTCTTTTTGTAATTTCTGCCATATAGGTTCTTTATCCGCCATCATAGTTGCAAGAGATAGCGGGATTGGAGCGGCAGTTTCCATCTTGAAGTAAGAGGCCAATTTAGGCCAGAGTTCCTTCCATCGAAAGAGATCGCCATTGTTAATGTTAAAAGCTTGATTGGCAGCTTGCGGATTCGTGGCAGCCCATACCATTGCTTTCGCTAATAGTGTGGCATCAGTCATTTCCATCAGTGTCTGAAAAGCGCCAATTTTTCCCGGAAACCGAAGTGGGATACCGAGTTCTTTTGATATAGATGCATACACAGCGATGAGCATCGCTAGATTCATCGGATTATTGGGAGCTGTTCCACCAACAACAGATGGACGTATTGAAGACCAGGTCCATTTCTTGCCTTTTTGTAGCTGTTCGAGGTATTGCTGTTGGCTGGTATTGAATTCCGGTGGCATATGGCCAGCGTCTGATTCTTTAGCAGGTGTTTTAAAGGGACCTAAATGTGCACCATATACTTTGTAACCTTGCATGAGGCTGATATGTTGAATATTGGGGGCAATTGGTTCGACCGCGGTCAAAACATGAATCAACATTTTCATGTTGGGCTCAACCAACTCTGCCCAGGTAGATCTATCTTGGTAAGCAACATAGTAAATGTGGGTGACGGTATTCAAGTTACCTAGTTTTTTGATGCAGTCTGCTAAATCCAGTAAATCTACGGCTATAAAACGCACTTTTTTCCGGTCAATATTTGGTCGTCGTGATATACCTATGATTTCCCAATCCTCCGATTTTTCGAGGTATTCGATTAGATTGTTACCAATGACGCCATTGGCGCCAACGACTAAAGCTGTTTTTTTTCTAGTTTTCATTTTTATCTATTCTTTATAAGAACAAAGTTAGCTGGAAGTCTAGCGGGTATTAGGTAAAAATCTAATATAATTATGTATATTTCTGATATGAAACGCTATCGTCAATTTGAGCCTATACTTATTTCATCAATTAAGATGCTTGAATGGAAGCATCCGGAACATAATCATAATCATTATGAGTTTATTTTTATTCGGGAGGGCTTAGGACGACATATCATTAACGGACATCCATATTCTTACGAGGGCGGGATGATCTTTCTCCTCGGTCCCGACGATCAGCATTATTTTGAAATTGAACAATACACACATTTTGTTTATCTTAAATTTACCGATGCATACCTTGGTCACAATCTGCCAGGTTCTGGAACTGCGATACAACAGCTGGAATATCTAATAAAAAGTAGAGAAACCCATCAGACCGGGTTTCAATTAGCTGGGGAAGATAAGTCGGCGGTTGAGCTGATCTTTGATCTACTTGTGCTATGGAAAAAAGCCCAGACCGGAAATCAGGAACTTATTTGGCTGCAATTATTCAGCATTGTACATATTTTGCAACGGAATATGCCTGAATTGCGCAGTAGTAATTTTAGGAGCCGTGATCTGCAAGCCATGTTCTGTTATATCCATAAGAATATTTACGATCCTAATCGTCTGCGGTCAAACGTGATGGCAAAGCATTTTAATATCGCTAACGATTATCTCGGTATTTACTTTAAACGCCAGACAGGAATTACCCTGCGGAACTATATTCAGAACTATCGCCGTACATTGATAAGTCAAAGAATAACAGCAGGAAGAGTGACTTTAAAGGAGATTGCTGTGGAATTTGGGCTGACCGATGTAAGTCACCTGACGAAAATTAGACATAAAACTTGATTTATTTCCATATAAAAGTGCTCAAGTCGCAACCGATCTAATCAATGGAAAGTTTAGGTAAAAAGGTTTTGAATACAATGGTTTGAAGGAGACTAATGCGATTTTTGGGGAGTAATATGCTTTGTAAAGTTTTTTAGAAAACAATGATGTTATATAAAAATATTGCGGACGAGATTATTAGGATGAGTCAGGATGATGACTCGATACGAGAGAAGTTATTGCGGACGGGAGAGCTCCATGGTGGCTATCATCCGGAGATGGAAGCAATTCATCGGCAGAATGCAAAAAGACTACGTGAAATAATTGCCGAAATAGGTTATCCAACGATTTCAAAAGTGGGCGAGGTCGCTAGTAATTCAGCATGGTTGATTGTGCAGCATGCGATCGGGGAGCCCGATTTTATGGAGGATTGTTATGAGTTGCTTCTTGATAATATCGCAGACATCAACTTGGCAAATTTTGCTTATTTGCACGATAGAATTCAGTTTTTCAGGAGCAAACCGCAACGCTATGGGACACAGTTAACCCGTTGCGGGAAGATTTATCCCGTGGAGGATACAAGTGCATTGAATGCATTGAGAAAGTGTATGGACCTTCCACCGTTTAACCACATAGAAATAGGTGAAATTGAACATGTGGAGCAAATTCCATTACTAGATAAGGAAAATGGCACATATAACGATTGGCGAAAAAAAGTTGGCTGGATAAGTTGATTTTTCGACATTTTTTGTAGATTTGTCGAGTAATGACAGGTCAACAGGAAAATATTAAAGAGGAAATTATCCTATCATCCATGAAAGTGTTTGAAACGTATGGATTCGCAAGGGTTTCTATGCAAGATATTTCAAAAGCTTGTGGAAAGGGACGAAGTACACTTTACTATTATTTTACCAGTAAAATGGACGTCTTTGACGCGATTGCGGAGTACCTATGTCAGCAAGTGTTTCAGGTCGCGAGCACAACTTATAATAGGGACGCTTCTCTGGAGGATAATTTAGTTGGTTTTTTACAAGCCAAACTGCGCCAGATTAATTTAATTACCAAACGTTTTCATCTCGCGTTTGAAGATATGAAATCTGATCCGGCTTTGATGGTTTCGAAGACACGTTACATGTTGGATGACGAGATTAAGTTGATTCGTGAAATGATTGAACTGGCCATTCAGAAAGAAGAAATTCAGGCCTTGGAGGAAAAGGATGTTCTGTTCTTATCGGAGATGTTGGTGACAACATCGCGCTGCTTTGAGCAGGAAGTTTTACTTTTTGACCGTTTTCCAGATTTTGAAGCTAGACTTTCTTGGCTGACAAGTATATGTGTCAGGGGACTGCGCTAGTAATTTGACAGCGTAACGAAGAAGAATTGTTTTGGACAGTAAGAGTATATATTTATTGTTCTTTTTTTTGAAAAAGAATTCGACAAAAATACAAAATATGTCCATATTAATCAGCTATTTCTTTTTAATAGGGACACTAGACAGGATATAAACTATGGGGTTAAATGCGAAAATAGGCAAGTCGGTAGACAGTTTTGCGTCAGAAAGATGCGTTTTGGTCATGGTGGAGACTGACGGAACGACCCGCTCTGAAATAAACGGATTGCTGGATCCGGATATTGATTGTTATTTATTACTACACCGTGATGTAGAGAAGCTAGATAGCCTAGCGCTCGCATTGGAAAATGAAAATAAAACGGTCCGATTAGCCAGGGACTTTGAGGAACTGAAACAGATGCGTTTTTTGAGCCATCACCTACAACAAATTGCCGTTAAAATTTTGAAATAATCTAATTATGTATAAAGTTGTCTACTCTTTATCTCGTAAACTCAAGTGGAAAGCCAGCGAGATTTATCATTTTCTTTATCAGAGTTTCCCTGAGATAAAAAATATTGACCTATTGCTAGATGATCAGCAATTTTTACTTGTTCTTCGGATTAGCAGCCGGTTGGAATTTTCTATTTTGAATATATGTCAGAAACAAGGATTGGCCATGCAATTTGTCCAGGTAGAAGATACGGATTAGTTAGCCCGGTTTGAAAGAGTTAAACTATCGGATGTGCAGCTGTGTAATCCATTACTTGATGAGCCGTAAAGTAATATTATTTTGAGCTCTGCAGCAAAATAATTCTGAAAGTTACTTTTTACTTTTGATGTAGTTCCTTCAAAACATTTTTTGCATCCATTGGTTAATTTTATCGTATGGATGGAATCTGTGTCGTATGATGGGAATTTTATGTATTTATTTAAAACAGAAAACAACAATTTTATCAAGTATGAGTACATTTTCAATTAGAGCTTTTGGAACAAGCGCACCGGCGAATGATCTAAAACAAATGGATATTGAACGTCGTGAAGTAACAGAGAAAGATGTCGAGATTGATATCTTATTTTGTGGAGTTTGTCATTCAGATTTACATACAGCGCGAAACGAATGGGGCGGGACCGTTTATCCGAATGTACCCGGTCATGAAATTGTAGGGCGAATTACTAAAGTTGGATCAGCTGTAACTAAGTTTAAAGTAGGCGATTTAGCTGGCGTGGGATGTATGGTCGATAGTTGTCGCGAATGCGAGAGTTGTAAGGAAGGTTTGGAACAATATTGTGAAAATGGAAATATCCAAACATATAATGGTCACGATAAGCATCTAAATAAACAGACATTTGGTGGTTATTCTGAACGCGTCGTGGTAGACCAGGATTTTGTACTTCACATTCCTGAAAATTTGGATCTTGCAGCAACAGCGCCTTTATTATGTGCTGGTATTACCACTTATTCACCTTTGAGGCATTGGAACGTGGGGCCAGGAAAAAAAGTCGGTATCGTTGGTATCGGCGGATTGGGACACATGGGAGTCAAAATAGCGAAAGCAATGGGAGCTCATGTGGTCGTAATTACAACGTCTGCTTCCAAAGTTGATGACGCCAAACGTTTAGGGGCTGACGAGGTGATCTTGTCAACTGATGCTGAGCAAATGAAAGAGCATGCAGGCACATTACATTTCATTTTGGACTGCGTTTCGGCACAGCATGATATCAACGCTTATTTAAGTTTATTGAAACGAGACGGCTCTCTGACGCTTGTTGGTGCGCCTGAACACCCACTGCCTGTAGCTCCTTTCAGTTTGATTCCAACACGTAAGAGTTTTTCAGGATCTATGATCGGCGGGATTGCAGAAACACAGGAGATGCTTGATTTTTGTGGTAAACACAATATTATCTCGGACATAGAACTGATTAACATGCAGGATATCAATCATGCCTATGATAGACTATTGAAAAGCGATGTGAAATACAGGTTTGTTATTGACATGGCGAGTTTGAAAAACTAACCTAATAAAATTCTTAAACGCTGAACCATCAAAGGGAATTTCTAGTACCTTTGATGGTTCAGCGTTTTTATATACTTAATTTGCGATTAATTATTTTGTTAATCTTTTTGTCCTTTGAAGTTGTTAACTAGGGGGGAAGGCAAAAATTCGTCATTTTTATGGAAAAAGATAAAGTTAATATATTTTGGTTTCGAAGGGATCTACGCTTGGATGATAATGCCGGACTTGCGCGTGCGCTCGCTTCGGGGTATCCGGTATTACCCGTATTCATATTTGACGAAGATATTTTGAAGCTGCTGGAGGATAGGAAAGACAGACGTGTTCATTATATTCATCAAGCACTAACAGGTATCAATGCGACCTTAGAAAAAAGTGGTGCAACTTTGAATACTTTCTTTGGTAAACCTATCACTATTTACAGAGAGCTTGTTGAGAAATTTGACGTGCAGGGAATCTATTGTAATCGGGATTATGAACCGAAAGCAATTCATCGGGACAAAGAAATTTTTGATTTTTGCCAATCGATCGGAATTCCCTTCAAAGCTGTGAAAGATCAGGTTATTTTCGATAAAGGAGATATTTTAAAAAATGATGGAACGCCCTATACGGTTTATACACCTTACGCAAAAAAATGGCGGGAGAAATTACGTCCCGAGGACCATCTTTCCTATACATACACAACGGAATTTTTCTTTCAGCAAAACCATGAGCAGATTATTTCTTTGGAGAACTTAGGTTTTCTAGAGACCGACCTTATTTTTGAAGAACCAAAGCTGAATGCTGCAATTATTGACCATTATGATACAACTCGTGATTATCCGGCATTAATGGGTACTACTAAATTGGGAATTGCACTTCGTTTTGGAACAATTAGTGTACGTCAATGCGTTACTTTTGCTTTAAAACACAATTTGACTTGGTTGTCTGAATTGATGTGGCGTGAATTTTTTATGCAGATACTCTATCACTATCCGCATGTTGTTAGGGAGTCCTTTAGGAAGCAATACGATGCCATACAATGGCGCAACAATGAGGTAGAATTCCAGCAGTGGTGCAATGGAGAGACTGGATATCCTATGGTAGATGCGGGTATGCGCCAATTGAATGCTTCGGGTTATATGCACAATCGTGTACGAATGGTCGTAGCTAGTTTTCTTTGTAAGCATCTGTTGATCGACTGGAGATGGGGAGAAACCTACTTTGCACAAAAACTAAATGATTATGATCTATCGGCCAACAATGGTAACTGGCAATGGGCCGCCGGTAGTGGTTGTGACGCAGCCCCGTATTTTAGGGTTTTTAATCCGACGCTTCAGGCTGAGAAGTTCGATAAAAATCAGGAATATATAAAAAAATGGGTTCCTGAATTAGACACTTCAGCCTATTGTGAGCCTATTGTCGACCATCAGATTGCCCGTGATCGTGCGATAAAGACCTACGCAAAGGCATTGAAATAATGGTATTGAATGTCTACTCCGTACGAGAGGTTTTAAGGACCAACAAAGAGGAGTGGACATTCAATGTATCTCATTTTTATTGATCTAAAAACTCAGCAACGAATGCGTCAAATGCCTGTGGATTTTCGGCTTGAACCCAGTGACCGGCATTAGGAATTGTTTTAAATACGGCATTTGGAAATTGCTCCCTGATCTTAATTTTATCTTCAGGTAATATATATCTTGATTTCTCTCCTGGCAGAAATAATGTGGGGCCGTTGAATATCCCTGATTTTACCCCGACGGTGATGAACTCCGTATATTTATTTTTTAAAACATCCAGATTAAAGCGCCAGTCTAATTTCCGATCTTCTCTGATATATACATTTTTTAATAAAAATTGGATAACACCCGGATCACTCAAATAGTTTTCAATCTTTACTTGTACATCTTTCCTGTTTTCTAGTGTTGTAATATCTACAGCAGATAGCGCTTTGAAGATATCCTCATGATGTGGAGGATAAGCTTTCGGGGCTATATCAGCGATGATCAGTTTTTCAATCTTTTCTGGATGGTCAATAGCAAATTGCATCGCTACCTTTCCGCCTAAAGAATGACCCAATAATAGTACTTTATCTGCTCCAATGGATGTTATATAGGCCAGCAGATCGTCTACCATAACTTCCACCGACATATCTTCACTGTGGAAACTTCGTCCGTGATTACGAAGATCGAGTAAATGTACCTGTCTTTTCTCTCCGAAACTACGACCAAAGGATCCCCAGTTGTCTGCCATACCAAAAAGCCCATGGAGGACAATTAATGGAGTGCCACCGTTATCTGCACCATATATTTTGCTGTGTTGTAATTCTTTCAATGTCATGCTATTTATCATTGCAATTTATCACCTGTCTGTGACGTATATATCCAGCGAAGTTAGCTTTTGTTGGTGATTTTTTGATCGAAATTATGTAAAACATTTACATAACTTCCTACTTAATTCCATCTTATCGCTCTTATCAAAATGGTAGGATTTGGTGATTTTTGGTATTACATCTCCCTATATCATCTTAATTTTGTTTTAAACTTAATTTATAAAGTAGATGATTAATAGCGCACTAATTGTCATTAATATTCAAAAAGAATATTTTTGGAAATATGAATAGAGCTTTTGTAATATTTGCTGTTTTCGGAACTGCTAAGGATACAATAAATGCATTTGGCAGCTTATCGGAATGAAATGGAAGCAAAATTTTGACAATAAGAATAAAAATTTTGTTAAAAGTGATTTTTATCACTTTTTTCTTGAAAAGAATAATCTACTTTTACTGCTGTAGCGATCCTTCTGAAAAGTTGACTTGTTTGAGAGTGGCACTATTTAGCCATAAAAATATATTATTTGGGGGTTTTCCCGTTATGGGAGGCCCCTTAATTTTTTTTGCAGATTTTATTTCTGAGATAGCGAAGATTGGACCGATGTTGCGGATTTAGGAGTCCGTCTCTAGAAAACGAGGTCTTTTCGATTGTCTTCTATAAACTTTTCGAAAAGACCTGTTGATACGTGTTATCAGTGCTTAAAAAATAGCGTTTTGTTCAGTTAATATGACAGGGTAGCCTTCTGTAATAAGAATCGTGTGTTCATGTTGTGCCATGAAACCGCCTTTGTCTCCAACCATTGTCCAGCCATCCTCGATTTCAGTTGCATAGGTGGAAGTGGTCGAAATAAAGGTTTCAATGGCAACAACCGTATTTTTTCGAAATCTACGTTGGTCGAAGCGATTTTTGTAGTTAAGCAATTCATCAGGTTCTTCGTGGAGGCTTTTTCCTACACCATGCCCACCAAGGTTTTTGATAACTTTATAACCTCTTTTTTTCGCTTCTGTCTCAATGAGATGCCCAATGTCGGCTATCTTTACACCGCCTCGAATATGACTGATTGCTTTTTGAAGAATTTCTTTGGATGCTTTTACCAGTTTTTCATGTTGATGTATATCCTTTCCTATAACAAAGGAGCAGCCATTATCAGCCCAATACCCATCAAGTTCGGCAGATACATCGATATTGATCAAATCGCCTTCTTTTAATATCCGTTCTGCTGTGGGGATACCGTGGCAAAATTCATTGTTTACACTAATACAGGTGTATCCAGGGAAACCATAAGTGAGGGCAGGTGCAGAATTTGCACCCATTCTCGTTAATATTTCGGCCCCATATTCGTCGAGCTCTTTAGTTGACATGCCCACTCGAGCATGTACTATCATGGATTTTAAGGTTTGAGCAACAGCATCGCTCGCTTTTTGTATACCTGTTAGCTCTGTTTCGTTTGTTATTGACATTGTTGATTTTTTATCGTGAAGCTAATAAGCTCTGTTTTCTTGATTTTGTTAAGTTCTATTTTTTGTGGAATAAATCGTTGAAGACCTTATTGTTCTAATGAGATCTAAACACATACAAAGGTCTTAATAAAATTGAATAAAATAAAGATTTCCTTCCGATTAGCGGCAAATACGTGCTGTTTTCCTCACAAAAATCCAATATAGGTAATAGAAAATAGGCTGTTTTTTGTCCTGTTTTTTATTGTTATCGTCCTGTATTTTGATGTTTAGACATGTAACTTTTTGTGTATCTTTACTTAACTTTATAGGTTGCTATTGAACATTTAAAATAAAAAAATAATGGCATTATTAGACACATTGGAATGGCGCTATGCCACAAAAAAATACGATCCTACGAAAAAGGTCGCTCAGGAAGATTTAAATAAGATTTTGGAAGCCGCACGTATGGCGCCCAGCTCTTCTGGACTTCAACAGTTTCGTGTAATTGTGATTACGAATCAGGAATTAAAAGAAAAAATTGTACCAGTGGCTTGGGGGCAACAAATTGTCGCTGATAGTTCGCATTTATTGGTCTTCGCAGCATGGGATAGATATACTGATGAACGTATTGACAATACATTTGACCAAATGAATACGTTGAGGGGCTTGCCGTTAGACACAACTGACGAATATAAAAATAGATTAAAAGGACAGTTTGCAAGTTTTACTGAAGAACAGCAAGCGGCGCATGCGGCCAAGCAAGCTTATATTGCTTTTGGTTTGGCAATTGCACAGGCAGCAGAATTGGGCATTGATGCCACACCAATGGAGGGTTTTTCAAATGTGGAATTGGATGAACTGCTTGGTTTGGATAAACTGGGTTTGAAGAGTGCCGTTATGCTTCCATTAGGCTATCGGATGGAAGAACAAGACTGGCTGTTGAAGCTGAAAAAGTTTAGACTTCCAAAAGAGGAGTTTTTGATTGAGTTTGCATAAATTGTAGATTCATATAAATAAAAAAGGCGTTTCAACACTCGGTTGGAACGCTTTTTTGCTAAATAGTCATTTATAATTAGATAATACCTCCCGGTATATTTCTTGCAATTCTCTTTTACCTCACTTGTATTTTCATCTTTGTTTGCAATGTCTTTGTTCCGATGTGGAATTATTTGCCTCCAAAATATTAAAAAGGAGGATGAGTATCGAAATTGTTATACTTTATGACACAGATGGTTGGAGGAGGATAAAAAAGATGCTCTAGGAGAATGTATGCAGTTTTTTGAACGATATTGGAGGCTATTTTCTCGACTTCCTAGCCTAACGATGGTAATATTGTTTATGTTTCTGTTAATCTAGTTTTAGTATAATTGAGTGCTGTTCCCTAAATTTATGCTATTCGGAATAGGTGATTTTATCCCTTAGTTTCGGTCGTTCCTAACGAAGAAAATGAATACTGTTTTCTTTGGAAGGAGTGCATAAACCTAAAATAATACAGAATAGATATATCCCAAGGCTATGAAAAAAAAGATTTTGGTGCTAATATTACTGGCGCTTGTCCTTATTGGTACAAGCATTTTGACTTTTGGAAAAAAAGAGCCAGTTGATTTTAGCGCTGATGTTAAACCGATTTTGAATAAACATTGTATCACATGCCATGGTGGGGTTAAGAAAAATGGTGGCTTAAGTTTTCTTTTTGAAAATGAGGCATTCGCCAAAGCCGAGTCAGGCAAATCAGCAATTATTCGTGGCGATGGCGAACACAGTGAACTGATAAAGAGACTAATTTCCGATGACCCTGAATTGCGTATGCCTTACAATGCCCCTAAACTGAATGACGATGAAATTGATATACTCAAAAGATGGATCGATGAGGGAGCCAAGTGGGGAGAGCATTGGGCATATACAACACCTCAGGAAACGGAGATACCTAAACCTTTTTCGTTGCTCAGTATATTTGGTGTTAAGCCTAAAGGGGTGAACAATACGATTGATTTTTTTGTTTTGGATAAGATGAAGGAGAAGAAATTATCCTTTGCAGATGAAGCGGATAAAGCAATGTTGCTTCGGAGAGTGTATTTGGATCTAATTGGTATCCCACCCACGTTGGCAGAAATTCAAGCCTTTGAAGCAGATCAGCGCGATGATGCTTATACCTTACGGGTAGATAGTTTGTTGGCTTCTCAGAAATATGGCGAAAAGTGGGCGAGTTGGTGGTTGGATATGGCGCGATATGCGGATACGAAGGGTTACGAGAAGGATGGTTCGCGCACGATATGGACTTATCGGGATTGGGTCATCAAGGCCTTAAACCAGGATATGCCTTATGATGAATTTACGATAGAACAGCTCGCTGGGGATTTGCTCCCGGAACCAACCAAGGATCAACTTATCGCAACCGCCTTCCATCGCAATACCATGAATAATGATGAAGGCGGGACCGATAGCGAGGAATTTCGAATGGCTGCGGTTTTGGATCGTTTAAATACAACTTATCAAGTATGGTTGAGTACGACCTTTGAATGTGTGCAATGTCATAGTCATACTTATGATCCGTTTAAATTTGAAGAGTATTATAAATCGTTAGCTTTTTTTAACAACACCAGAGATGAAGATACCCAAGGCGATCATCCTAAACTGCGTTTTTATACTGCACAGGATGAAAAGCGAATTGACAGTATAAAGAGGTGGTTGTCGACGACAGGAAATGCAAGCTTGGTAAAATCAACAGATCTATTCCTTCACACCCTTGAGCCCAAAGTACATGCGCATTACAGTGACCAAATAGTAGATGGTGCGCTTTATGATACGAAATGGTTGGGGGTGAGAACTGGAGGATCGGCCCGATTAAGGGCAATAAACCTGGATAATAAACAGCAATTCTTCATGAATTTCTGGACAGGTGCGGTAGGTGGAAAATTGGAAATTCACTTGGATAAACCTAGCGGACTAATACTTGCCGTTATTGATTTGCCGAGTACGAATGGAAGACAGGTGATTCAGTCTCCCATAAGTGCGACTCGTGGTGTACATGACTTATATCTGGTTTTCAAGAATCCATCTGTCACTCATGGACAGCCGATCTGCATGATTGAATGGTTTGCATTTCGCGAGAACTTTCCACAAGAAAAGTCACTGGATAATATGAATTTTCAAAAGACTTTTCTCCAGTTGGTCAACATGCAACCTGAGGGAGTACCAATCATGATTGAAAATCCCAAAGACATGCATCGTAAAACCAATGTATTTATACGTGGTAACCGCTTGTCGCTAGATGCGGAAGTGCAGCCTACAGTTCCGGCATCACTGAATAGTTTCCCTAAGGGGGCTCAACGTAATCGTTTGGGTTTTGCGCAGTGGATTGTCAGTAAGGAAAACCCGTTGACAGCGCGGACTTTAGTTAATCGCGTATGGGCTCAACTATTTGGTCGGGGGCTAGTTGAACCATTAGGAGATATGGGCACACAGAGCATTCCGCCAATTCACCGAGAATTACTAGACTATCTTGCCCTAGATCTGATGAACACCAAAAAGTGGAGCGTTAAAAAATTGATCCGCGAGATGGTATTATCCGGAACTTATAAGCAGTCCTCTAGCTTGAACAATTCCAATTTTGAAAAGGATCCACAGAATTATTATTTGGCAAGGGGACCTCGCTTTAGATTATCTGCCGAACAGATTCGTGATCAGGCTTTAGCCCTAAGTGGATTGCTCAGCAATAAAATGTACGGACCAAGTGTAATGCCATACCAGCCGGATGGGGTATGGATGACTGTATATAGCGGTGAGTCCTGGGTGAAAAGTGCTGGAGAAGATCAATACCGAAGGGGCATCTATACGTTTTTAAAGCGTACGAGTCCTTACCCTTCCTTTGTTTCTTTTGATGCTTCGAGTAGGGAGGTTTGTTTGGTCGACCGTATCCGTACCAATACACCGCTGCAAGCGCTCGCCACATTAAACGATCCTGTTTACCTCGAAGCAGCTAAACATCTGGGGGCTATTATGGAAAAGGAGGGAAATGGAAACCTTAGAAATGGTATCCGTATCGGTTATAAGCGTGCAATGTTGAAGGATGCCGATGAAAAGAAACTCAAAGAGCTGGAACATCTTTATCAAAAAGCGTTGATTGATTTCAACAAAAAGCCTGATTCGGCAGCCAAATTTTTGAATGAAGATTTAGCAAAAAGCAATGTAAAGGTCCTGCCTTCAAAAGCTGCCTACATGCTTGTTGCCAATGCAGTGTTGAATCTGGACGAGTTTTTAACGAAATCATAAATAATGAAATAATAAATAGGAATTGAAACTTCTGGATAAGGGCTTTAGTATGAAAACGAAGTCTTTTGTTAAGAAGGATAAGGCCTATGAAATAATAAGAATATAAACCGAAATGAGCTAAAGCTGCAGACTAAAAATTTAGCGACACAGCCCGTTCATACATAATGATAGTCAGATGAAAGATCTAAATAAGCTAATAAAAGAAGCGCAACAATTTGAATTGCAGGCTGTCACAAGAAGACATTTTCTAAAGGATTGTGTGGCCGGTATTGGAGGTATTGCTTTGGGTAGTTTGTTGACGAGTTGTAATGGATGGGGGCAGTCAAAATCAGCAGAAAAGTTGGATCTGAATGCACTCAATCCGCTGGTACCCAAGCCTCCTCATTTTCCAGGTAAGGCTAAAAGTGTCATTTACCTGCATATGGCGGGAGCTCCATCACAATTGGAGTTATTTGATTACAAGCCCGCATTGCAGAAATTACATAATCAACCTTGCCCGGAATCCTTGCTCGCAGGAAAGAAATTTGCCTTTATTCGTGGGATTCCAAAAATGTTGGGGCCACAGGCTACTTTTAAACAGTATGGAGCAAGTGGGGCTTGGGTATCAGATCATTTGCCTCACTTTAGTAAAGTTGTTGATGAAGTGAGTTTTCTGAAGGCCGTGCATACCGATCAGTTCAATCACGGTCCAGCGCAATTGTTTATGCATACGGGAAGTGCCCGTCTCGGCCGGCCAAGCATTGGTTCATGGGTAACTTATGGTCTGGGATCTGAAAATAGCAATTTGCCCGGATTTGTTGTGTTAACATCGGGAGGTAAAACGCCGGATGCAGGAAAAAGTGTCTGGGGAAGTGGATTTTTACCATCGGTATACCAAGGCGTTCAATGTCGTTCAAAGGGTGACCCCGTATTGTATATTGCCGATCCTGAAGGAATGGGAAGGGATATGAAGCGTGATTTGATTGATGCCATAAATAACGTCAACAAAACAGAATACGATACCTTTAAAGACCCAGAAACCTTGTCGCGGATTGCACAATATGAGATGGCTTATAAGATGCAGGTTGCAGTGCCTGAAGTGATGGACATCAATAATGAACCTGCTTATATTCACGAATTGTATGGAACTGAGCCGGGTAAAGAATCGTTTGCCAATAATTGCCTTTTGGCTCGGAAACTCGTAGAACAAGGGGTACGATTCGTTCAGTTATTTGATTGGGGTTGGGACAGTCACGGTACTAATCCCGCAGATTCGATTGATCTTGGCTTTAAAAATAAATGCCGGGAGATAGATCGACCAATGACCGCATTGATTATGGATCTAAAACAACGTGGTTTGCTGGAAGAAACACTAGTCGTGTGGGGAGGGGAATTTGGACGCACGCCGATGCAAGAAAATAGGGACAACAGCGATATGCCATTCCTGGGACGCGATCATCATACAGACGCCTATACCATCTGGATGGCAGGCGGGGGAGTTCGTAATGGCATAAGTTACGGTCAAACCGATGATATCGGGTTCGCTGGGGTAGAAGGGCGTAGTTCTGTACACGATGTCCATGCGACCATGCTCCATCTTTTGGGTTTTGATCATGAGAAATTTACATACGATTTTCAAGGAAGACCATTCAGATTGACAGATGTAGAGGGTGAACTTATTCAAGCTATAATTTAAAATATGAAACAACTTCTAGTATTAATTTTATTTATGAGCAGTTTTCTATCCATGACTGCCCAGCAGTTACACATTAAATATTATTGCACCAATTGGGGAAATAACGATTCCTGGGATACATTCTGTCTCCGGGTGAAAAATGCAGGTTACGATGGTGTTGAATCCTGGTTACCTGGTAGTCCAAATGAGCGCAAGGAGATGATCGATGCATTACATAAATATGGATTGAATTTAGGACTGCTTTCAGGCGGATCGGGCGGAACTTATGAGGAATATAAACAAAGTTTTAAGCGTAATTTGGATGAAGCAGCACAGCTGAAACCCGATTATATCAATTGCCATACAGGTAAAGATTATTACTCTTTTGAGCAGAATAAAACATTGATTGAGCTTGCCGATGCGGCTAAAAATAAGTACCACATCCCCGTTTATCATGAGACTCATCGCGGAAGATTTAGTTTTGCAGCTCATGTTACAAAAGAATTTTTAGAGAAGATTCCGACCTTACAACTTGCATTGGATATCTCGCATTGGTGCAATGTGCACGAATCTATGCTTTCTGATCAGACCGAGGCTGTAACAAAAGCGCTTTCCAGAACGGAGCACATTCATGCACGAATTGGGCATCCCGAAGGACCACAAGTCAATGACCCCGCGGCTCCTGAATGGAAGAGTATCGTTGCACAACATTTGACCTGGTGGGATAAAGTTGTTGCTAAGCACAAGGAAAATGGCGTGAAGTTATTGACCATAACAACCGAGTTTGGTCCAGCGGGTTATTTACCCACATTGCCATTTACACAACAACCGGTGGCCGATCAATGGTCAATCAATGTTTATATGTTGCATTTACTCAAAGACAGATATAAAGAATGATAGTTTTCTTTGATGAATTATTGGGCTTTTCGGGACGATTTCACCCGCTTTTGGTCCATCTACCGATAGGCATATTATTGTTGGCTTTTGTTATGGCAATTAGGACTCAGTTTAAAGGTGGAGATATGTATTTGCCTGCTATTAAGCTCTCCTTATTCCTAGGGACTATCGCCGCTATAGTAGCTGCTTTATCGGGTTATCTGCTTTCACGAAATGGAGGTTATGAGGAGGATGTCCTGAGCTATCACAAGTGGCTGGGAATTGCCGTGGCTATCAGTAGTTTATTGCTTTGGTTTCTTTATCGTAGGGAATCTCCTGGTGCATTTCGCTTTTGGCTTTTTTTCATCCTGGTACTCTTAATTGGGGTGACTGGACACTACGGTGGAACACTGACACATGGAAAGGGTTACTTTGTGGAAGCTATGCCAGTAGCACTTAAAAAGCTGTTTAAAACGGAGGAAGCTAAAGAGGAGGTTCTTATCGTTCAAAATGCGCAAGAAGCAGAAGCCTATAAGGGAATTATTCAACCTATTCTAAAACAGCGTTGTCAAAGCTGCCATGGGCAAAGAAAGCAGGAAGGGGGACTGGCATTGGATACAAAAGAGAATTTGTTAAAAGGAGGAGAGAACGGCACAGTACTAAATTCAAATGATTCGAAAAAGAGTGAATTATATGCCCGGTTGGTGTTGCCCGAGGGACATAAGAAACGTATGCCCCCTAAAGGTCGTACACCGATAACCGCTGATCAGATAAAACTGATTGCCTGGTGGATTGATCAAGGAGCCAATTTTGATAAAAAAGTGCATGAAATACCACAAACGGAGGAAATAGCTCATTTGTTGAAAAAATTGGAAACAGGGGAAAAAGAGGAGTCTGCTGTATTGTATGCTGATCTACCAGCAGCACCAGCTTTGCCAAAAGATAAAGTTGATGCTTGGCAGGCTAAGGGTATTAAGATCATCCAAGTTGCAAAAGATAATAACTTCGTGTTGGTTAATGCGATTAATTATCCTCAATTTAATGATAAGGACCTACAGGAATTGTTAGCCATTAAGGATAATATTGTACAGCTGAAATTAGGAAATACGGCTGTTACAGATCCTGCTTTTTCAACATTTTCGGCGATGCCCATTCTTTCCCGTCTGCATCTGGAAAATACAAAAATTTCCGATGCTGGATTGAACCAGCTGAAAGGCCTGTCAAAATTAACGTATTTGAATCTGACAGGCACAAAAGTTACATCAAAAGGTTTATCAAAACTGAACGAGCTTCCGAGTTTAAAGAACGTCTATCTCTATAAGACGGTAAATCAGGAAGTCGCTGCGATAAAGCAGTTGAATGCTAAGATTAAGGCAGATACCGGTAATTATAGTTTGCCTTTTATTGAAACCGATACAATCAGGTTTTGAGCTGTTATTGGACCTGTTGGCCACACGATGAAAATCCGCGATCCAAATGGAATGCTCTTGTACAATTTAACGATTGGGTGACATGGACAAGTAATTTAAGGAAAAATAAACAGGATATTTTAGCAGATAGGAAGCGAGTATACAAAGGAGAATGTAAAAAGGCTTTAGAGTAATATAAAATAGGAATGCTAAGGTGACGATTTCAAATAAAAGAGCAGCAGGAATTTGGACTGCTGCTCTTTTTGCATTACGATAAGCTGTTTTTTATTTCTTGCCAGCACCTTCTAATAATTCGATGGCATCGTAAAGCACACCTGCTTCACCTCTAAAAGTTCCTGAACCCTCTGGTTTGTTATCTTTTGTGTACCATTCATAAAAACCTTTATTTTTGATAACACGGGCAAGCATCGGCTGTATTTGCTCGTAAGCTTCCCGTTGAAAACCATTTTTAACGAGCTGCTGAATCATACGCCCACCGAACCAGGTCCAGTCTCCACCATTTTGGTAACCATACGGATACATGCCTTTGTTTTTAAATGAACCTGCCGGATAAGTTGGATACACGGTAAGTCCAATTGTTGCTGCACCAGCGTCTTTTACATTTTTAATCATTTTATCCAATGAAACTTTTATTTGCTCTTTGCTGAGTAAATTAGCCTCAATAGCGATTGCTGTTCCACCATGATAATAGATTTGATTTTCATCAAAATCAGCTGCAAATGGAGAGCCTTTGATATAAATATGGGGAATAAACTTTTGGTTCTTTTCATCCCAAAGGTGTTTCATGGTATTACTTGCTATGGAAGCTCTGATTTTTCCCCATTTTTCTTTTTTCTCAGGAAGTAGATCCATGTAGTTGTCAAGGGCGATCAAAAACATCGCATTGTCGTAGATGTCTAAAGCAATATGCGAATTTTCATCTAGATGTACACCCCAGTCATGCTCGGGTTGAACGTCGCCCCAATCAACCGTAGTTGCGCCCCAAATTAAACCATAAGTATCATTATAACGTTTGTCCAATAAAAATTGCAAAGCATGTTCCATGCGATCCTTTACAGTTGCATCACCAATTTTTTCATTGAGAAAAGCTTTGTCTTTAGTTGCAACGATGTATTTATGTACCGCTTGGATTAAAGAGGACTCCTGGTCTGTTTCAACGGTGTTTTTGTGTGCAGCATAATCAGGAGCCAAGGTGCTGGTGATTGTGTAATAGTCCGATACGCCATTTTTTAAGCTGGACTTTTTGACAAAACCATCGGCAATATTACCATCAGAACCTTGTAGTTTAAAGAACAAAGCCAATTGATCTTTGATCTGTTCATGGGGATGTACTTTTGTTGCTAAGGTGATAAATGTATTGTAGTCTCTAATCCATACCTCACTGTATCCATCCCCAGCATTGAATCCGCTTTTGATGATGTTCTTAGCCATATCTTTGACAATATGGAAGCTGCTATCTTTTTGGATGCTGTCTTGTAAATTGTTCGTAGATGCTTTACTGCCCGCGTTTTGGCAGGACAGTAATAGGAGCGATGAAGATAATGCAAAAAATATAGTTCTCATTGTGCTGTTTGTTTATAATAATGGTTTGATTAACATTTGGATTCTTTGACAAAAGATTGGATAACTTTTGCCTTACCGTTTCCTAAATTACGCAATGTATAGGACCCAGCAGCAGCAGGAACGGCAAAAGTCTCGGCATAATGGAAGACCCTTTTCATGCCATTAGCTGTCGTCAGCTCAATTGCCTCGCCCTCGACAAGCATCATGATATGACACTGTCCTTGCGTTTCAATCGAAACATCCTGATCGAATTCGTATCTAAAAACATCGTAGAAATGATCTTCATGTGTTGGCAAATGTATTCTTGTTGTTTGCGCATCAAGGACTTTTTCACTTGGCTGAGATAGCAGTGTGTTTTTTACGACATCACCTTTCCGGCTAAAATTGAGGTTAGCGAATGCTCTATCAATATTTAATGGACGTGGTTTCCCATCTAAATCGGGACGCACCCAGTCGTACATTTTAAAGGTATAATTATAAGGTGTTGCACTGATTTCGAGTACGAGATTATTCTCTCCGGAAGAATGTACGGTACCATGTGGAATCAAATATAACTGGTGTTTCTTGGATTCGAATTTTTGAACATATTGCTCGATATCCATAGCTATTCCGCTATGGAAGCTCTCTTCTAAAGCTGAGCGAAATTTGTCTGCATCAATTGTTTGCTGAAAGCCTAGATACACTTTTGCGTCCTCTTTTCTATCAACGATATAGTATGATTCGTCCTGTGTGAAGTTTTCTCCAAATTCTGCTTTTGCATAAGCTGGACTGGGGTGACATTGAATGGATAGGTTGTCGCCATCAAAGGTGTCCAGGAAATTGAAGCGTATTGGAAATTCAACATCGAAACGTTGCTGTGCATGACCGAGTACATTGGCACTTTCTTGAAACATCAACTGATCGAATGAAATTTCGAGCGTATGTCCATCTGCTTCGAGCAAAATACCATTTTCGGGGACAATCATTTCGAAGGACCACGCATAGTTTTTGACATCCTGATCGATGCCTGTAAGGTGCTCTTTCATCCACTGTCCACCCCATACTCCGGGTTCAAAGGTTGGTCGTACGCGGAAGTAATTTTGGGACATGGTTTGCAATGTATCGCGTAGATCCTTCCCCGTAATCCATGGTAAGCTGTGGGACGATTGTTGATCGGCAAGAATTTCGACACGGGACAAGATGGATCTTTTATGTCGGTTCAATATTTCCCAGTCGACAAAATAATAACGCTTATAGGTTTCCTTTTGATTGGTTTGTGTTGAACAGCCTAAGTTTAAAGCTTCTCCCTTACGCATGCGTTGAATAAGCACGTTTTTAGGCAGGTCAATAAACATCAGTTGACTAGACGTATCAACTAATGATGCTCCAGGACCATAAAAGATGGTATACTCGCCTTGTGTTGATTCGGCGTTTGTTCGTATGGTTTGAAGGTTCGCAAGCTTTTGGTTATCAAAGTATTCAATGAGCTGAATCCCGGTTTTTTTTCCGAACAATGGATCATTGCCGCCTAGGTAGGGGGAGACAATATCCTGGATGGCTGATTCCGATTTTAAGGCAGAATCCATCGCAATAAATCGTGCGGCTATGCCCTGTTTTTCAAATTCTTGCTTCAGGTTGGGGATGATTGTGTCCCAGTTAACACCTACAAAACCATCAATGCTATGTATATTATGTGTAATGAGATGTGCAACAAGATCTTGGTAAGAATTTGATAAGGATCCTTGAACTGGAAACGTCGGCGCGATTTCGTACTGAAAAGGTTTTGTTTGAGTATTAGAATACATATTGATGTAATTTTTTATTGCAAATGAATGATGTTGGAATAAATAGCTTTTTGCTTACTTGTTTGTTGATTTTTTGTTGTGTTTTTCAATCCAGAATTTTTCGATCTCCTCCAAAGGTTTGCCCTTCGTTTCTGGAAGAAATCCAAGTACAACAAGGAAAGCGATGGCACAGAAAAATGCAAACAACCAGAACGTATAGCGGGCTCCCCAGGAAGCGAGAAGAATAGGCGTTAGTTGCCCCACGATCGCATCGGAAATCCACATCACCATAATACTGATACCCATGGCACGAGCCCGGATGGCATTAGGGAAGATTTCGGCTGCGACGACAAATTTTAGTGGGCCAATGGAAAAAGCAAAGAAAAATAAAAATGAAAGTATCGCGATAATCAATGCGATATTATTGACTTGACCTTGATTAAAAAGATAGCCAGTAACCAGCAAACTTACGGTAGCACCTACAGTTCCCAAAAGATATAAGGGACGTCTACCCCAATTATCAACCTTCCAGATGGCAAAGAAAGTAAATAGCACATTGGCGGCTCCAAAGAATAACTGGGCATGATAGGAATTGTTTAATGAAATACCTGATTCAAGCAATATGCTCGGACCATAATAAACAATTGCGTTGATTCCACTGAGCTGTGAAAATAAAGGGAGGAATAAGCCCAATAGAAAGGCTTTGCGATAAATAGGAGAGAACAGATCACGTAAATTTCCTTTCGAGGAAACATGGCTGACCTCTTGTATATCCGATAGTCCTAATGTGGCACTGATTGCTGCAACTTCAGTGTTTCGTCCATTTTTAGAAAGCCAACGCAGACTTTCAGGAATAAAGTAAACTCCAATGCATAACAATAAAGCCGGTATTGCGCCAACTAAAAACATATTTCGCCACAGTTCATTTTGCTGTGCGGAACTATATTCGAGAATCAAATAATTGCTGATATAGGCAAATAGGATACCGAATGTAATAGCGAGCTGGTAACAGGTGACTGACCTTCCTCTAAATTTGCTTGGCGATATTTCCGCGAGATATAAGGGCACAACGATTGAGGCTATTCCAACACCCAAGCCTCCAATGCTTCTACTTGCAATTAATATGCTATAAGAAGAACTGAATCCGCAGCCAATTGCTGAGAATAAAAAAAGCAGGGCCGCAGTAATAAAGGCGGGTTTTCGGCCATATTTATCTGTTAATGGTCCTGTGAAAAATACACCAACAATACAGCCTAGCAAGGCTGAACTGACAAAAACGCCCTCTTGAGCAGGAGATAGTCCGAAAAATTGCTTCACCAATGGCAAAGCACCTGCAATTACAGCCATATCGAAACCGAAAAGGAGTCCTCCAAGTGAAACGATACATAAAATGATGATAAATCTCTTTGACATCTACGGTTTATATTAATATGTATATACATACAAACATATATCTATTTTTTTAATTATGCAAAAAATCTTATTTTAGCACAAGCAATCCAAATGATGAATTTAAAAATAGATCATAAAAGTCCTGTTCCGCTGCATATACAAGCAGAGAATTTGTTACGCGATTTAATTAAGCAGCCTGAATATATAGAGGGGAAATTATTACCCAATGAAATTGAATTAGCAAAAAGATTGGCAATTTCCCGTTCTACTTTGCGTTTAGCGATCAATAAACTGGTATATGAGGAGCTGCTAATTAGAAAGAAGGGGATAGGAACGAAGGTGGCTAGTTCTAAATTCAGTTCAAAATCCAAGAACTGGTTAAGTTTCTCACAAGAGATGAAAAACCGTGGGATTGAGGTGAAGAATTTTGAGCTTCACGTCAGCTGGGTTGTTCCGGACAAAGCTGTTTCGAAGTTTTTTAATGTAGATGAGGATCAGAAGCTATTAAAACTAGAACGTTTGAGAGGAAAGAAAGATGATCCATTTGTTTATTTTATCTCTTACTTCCATCCGCGTATAGGTTTAAACGGAGATGAAGATTTTAAGAGACCTTTATATGAGATCTTAGAAGCAGATTATCACGTCGTTGCAGATCTTTCTCAGGAAGAGCTGGATGCAATGGCTGCAAATAAATTTATAGCTGATAAATTGGAGATTAATATCGGTGATCCTATTCTGTCCCGCAAGCGCTTTGTATTTGACCAATCTGGAAAGCCAATTGAATATAATTTAGGGTTCTACCGCGCGGAAAGTTTTACCTATACCGTTGAAAGCAGAAGAGATTATTAAGTAATTCACTCATCCTTTTTAAATTGATCAATTGGATGAGTGAACAGCTAATTTATTTATTCTTTTAATGATTCTTTTCTACGGTAGTTTCAGCCCAGCTTTCAAGGAGAGCTATTGCTTTACTCAGCACTCCTGCTGAACCTTTGAATTTCCCTGATCCACTAGGGACGTTATTTTGACCATACCATTCGTAAAATCCTTTGTTTTTCACAACCCGATCGATCATCGGTTGAAGTTCTGCATAGGCTTCTTGATAAAAGCCGTTTAAAACGAGTTGTTGGATCATCCGCCCGCCAAACCAGGTCCAATCACCACCATTTTGGTATTGGTAAGGTTGAGCCATTCCGCCGATGAAAAATCCAACCGGATAGGTCGGGTATAAGGTCAATCCAATACTTGGCATGCCAGATAACCGCACGTTTTCCAGCATTTGCGTATTGACTGTTTTTATTTCTGAAGCGGAAAGTAACCCGGCTTCTATAGCGATGGCGGTGCCTCCATGATAATGAATCGTATTTTCATCAAATCCTTTTGGGATAGGAGATGTCTTAGGGTAGATATGAGGGATGAATTTTTGTTTTTTCTTATCCCATAAATGACGTCTACTGTTTGTTTCGAGACTCTTTTTTAATCCCTTCCATTCTGTCACCTTCGGAGAGTTGGGCTGAATATCAATCAATGTCTGCAATGCAATAATAAACATCGCATTATCATAAATATCGATCGCCTCATTGGAGAGCTCATTCCAGTCACAACCAAAACTATCGTTGGGTTGTACGTCTCCCCAATCTGCTGTCATCGCACCCCAAAGCAATTGATAATTTTGGTTGAACCGTTCTTTTTTCAAATAATCCAACATAAGTTGGATACGATCTTTGACAGAAATTCCACCGATAGACTCCTCCAGGATACTGTAATCCTTTGTTTTCCGGATATATTTACCAAGCAGTTGGATGAGTGACGTTTCCTGGTCTGTTTCTACTGTATTTTTAAATCCAACATGGCCGGGCGCATTTTCTGAATAATAAGGTTTGTCATCGTGCCAGGTAAAATCCTTCTTGAGGACATAGCCGTCTACCATTTCACCATTGGGCTGTTGCATCTGAAAGAATACTAAAATGGCTCCTCTAATGTCCGCTTGGGACCGCTCTTCCAAGGCTGTTTCAATAAATGTATTGAGATCCCTGGCCCAAATTTGTGAGTAGCCACTTCCGGCATTGAAACCTTCTTTGATGACCTCTCGGGCAAGGCTGTCCACATATTTTAGGTTTTGATCCGTTAGAATGCTTTTTGCCAACTTAAGTTGAGCTATACGGTCAGGTTTTGTTTGTTGTGCTGATAGTTGGGTTCCGAGTAACAGAAGTATTAGACTAAAAAATGGGGTGTTTTTTTTCATTATGGTTTTATTGTAATTAATTAGGCTTGACAAGTGTATCAGTCAATAATTTGTATCTATTTCAGGGTTAATTTTCATCTACTTCACGGTTTTGATCGAAGATCAGCCGTCTGATGTGTATTTTTTTTGAATTTATTTACTGGTTATATTTTATTATGTATGTACAATCAAAGTTATGGAAAAATGTCAGTATTTAAGCTTTTATAACGCTTTATTTGATTAGTATTTAAAATTTTACAAATTTAGGTGTTGTGATTCGGCCTTTTTTGTATTTAAATTGAGTAAGAAAATGGAGCTTATGTTTATACATACTCTATTTTTTTGTAAGTTTGCTGTAGAACCTAATTGAGAACAATGGTAAAGCGTATCATTTATTATTTTTGTAGTTTATTTGTTAGTACGGCGGCTGTTTTTGCACAGCAGAAAACAGATTTGACCGTTTTTGTAAAACCTAATATTGGATCTGTTCATAGCCGATATTTCTTTTATACGCCAGCAGCAGTACCTTTTGGAATGGCTAAGCTCGCTCCGAGCACAAATGGAAGCTATGGGAACAAGTCAGGCTGGGAAGCTGTGGGGTATGATGATAGGCATGGGTCAATAGAAGGATTCGCTAATTTTCACGAATTCCAAGTAGGCGGAGTGGTATTTGCACCGTCCGTGGGCAAATTGAAGACAACTCCTGGTCAACTTGATCGTCCACAAAGCGGCTATCGTTCTGCTTTCGATAAGAAAGATGAGTTTGCTACTTCTGGTTATTACCGCGTCAAGTTAAAAGATTATAATATACTTGCGGAGCTCACTGCAACCAAACGCGTGGGTTTTCATCGGTATACCTTTCCAAAAACGGAAGAAGCCAACCTTATTTTCGATATTGGCCATATGATAGGAGAAAGTGGCCCAGTCGTTGATGCTGAAGTAAACTATGACAAACAGCACGTCTGGGGATATGTGGTTACCAATCCTGTATACGTACAAAAATATCAGCAGGGGGCTACGGTCAAAATGTTTTTCTTCGCGGAGATAAACAAACAGCCTAAATCTTTTGGAACATTTAGAGATTCTACGACTTTCGATCAACATAGCCGTATAAAAGGAAAGGGAGCTGGCTTGTTCCTGAAATTTGATACCCAGGTAGGAGAATCTATCGAAGTCAAGACCGGTTTGTCTTATACTTCTGTGGAAAATGCGCAACTGAATTTGATTAAAGAAGCAAAGGATATGTCGTTTGATACGGCAAAGAAAAATGCCTTGCAAACCTGGAATAGCGAGCTGGGAAGAATTTTGGTAGAGGGGGGCAAAGCGGACGACCGCATAAAATTTTATACTGGATTGTATCATGCTTTACTTGGCCGGGGGCTTGCAAGCGATGTAAATGGTGCATATCCCAAAAATGATGGCTCGGTAGGGCAGATTGCCGTCAATAAACAAGGGCAACCTATTCATCATCATTATAATACCGATGCCATCTGGGGGGCATTTTGGAACTTGACTCAGTTGTGGTCCATAGCTTATCCGGACTATTACAACGACTGGATTCAGAGTCAATTGTTGGTCTATCGCGATGCAGGTTGGTTAGGAGACGGTATTGCCAACAGTAAATACGTTTCGGGTGTAGGAACTAATTTTACAGGTTTGGCAATTGCAGCGGCCTATAATGTGGGTATTCGTGGCTATGATGTGAACCTAGCTTATGATGCGGTGCGCAAAAATGAACTGGAAGCGAAGGACCGCCTGCCTGGAGCGGGAAAGTTAGATGTGGGAGTTTTCGTTCGCAAGGGCTATTCTCCGTATATAAAAGATGATCATGGTAGTCCCGAATTAATGACGAACGGATCTCCTTTTGGTGCTTCACATACCTTGGAATATGCTTTTTCTGCCGGTGCAGCCGCACAATTTGCAAAATCATTGGGGCATCAAAAAGACTACATTAAATTTCAGGAATTATCCGATGGATGGCGCAATCTGTACGATACCACGACGAAGTTTATGCGACCAAAGGATAGTACTGGACGATTCATTTCAAACTTTAACCCTTATGAACCATGGCGTGGATTTCAAGAAGGAAATGCTTGGCAGTATACCTTCTATGTTCCGCATGTCCCACAGGAATTGGTTAAACTGGTTGGAAAGGACCTGTTCAATCAGCGGTTGGATAGTATTTTTACGGTGTCGCAGAAGAATGTGTTTGGCGGTGGTACACAAATTGACGCTTTCGCAGGGATTGAAAGTCTTTATAATCATGGTAATCAACCGAACCTGCATATCTCTTGGCTGTTCTATTTTTCTTGTAGACCTGATTTAAGTCAGAAATGGGTACGGGCAATTTGCAATGAGTTTTATGGTAATGATGCAATACATGGCTATGGCTACGGGCAAGACGAAGACCAAGGACAGCTTGGAGCATGGTATGTCTTGTCGAGTATCGGCCTATTCGATGTACGAAGTCTCACCACCGAGAAGCCCGCGCTTCAGATTGGCTCGCCACTTTTCGATCGGATAACGATACAATTACCGGAGAAATTAAGAAAAAATAAATTTATCATTCAGGTAAAGAAGGAGCAGCCAAATAGTTATATTGTTGATCAGGTTCGGTTGAATAAGCGCCTGTGGAGAGGTTGGCAGCTTCCTTTTGAACGCCTGGTAGAAGGTGGGATTTTAGATCTCAAGTTGAAAGGCAACTAAATTTAAGCAATAAAAAATAGCCCCATTCGGGGCTATTTTCAAGGTAGGTTGGTTTGTTGATTGCCTACGCGATTTCAGCAATGAAATTGCCCTTTTGATCCAAATCCGCTTTATGAGCGGCAATTTGTTGAAGATTAATATGTCCTATGACATATTTGAAATCTGGTGCGTAATATCGTTCTGTGATTTCACTGAAATTTAACTTTTCAATCAGCGTATCATCTGTATATCTCAAATAGACCTTAATCAAATAATCTTGGCTATAATTTAATGTGCTGGATTCTAAATGTTTTTTATATTCATAACGGTATCCATAGCGCAGGGCAGCGATATCCGATAGTACAGCAGAACCTGTTGGGTGGCCACCGGCTCCTTTACCATAGAAAAATTGTTCGTCTGCAAAGGCTGCTTTCACCAATACGCCATTGTTCTCATTTTCTACATTATAAAGCATGCTGTCTTTGCCTACTAGGCGTGGTAATACGTAAAGTACAACTTTATTGCCGTCGATCTCTTTTGCTGTTGGTATCAATTTAATTTTGAGGTTCTTTTCTTTAGCAAAACGAATGTCTTGCTGCCCCAATTTGTCAATACCAATATTAAAGACATCGTCTGGTTTAACATAGATACCATAGGCATGTGAAGCAACTATACACACTTTAAATTTAGGATCAAATCCGCCCACGTCCAAGGTCGGGTCAGTTTCTGCAAAACCGAGTTCTTGCGCTTTTTTTAAAGCATCTGTATATTGCTGATTTTCATTGAAAACTTTAGATAGGATATAGTTTGAAGATCCATTAAAAATACCGCTGACAGAATGAAGTAATTCATTATCATAGTATTCTTCTAAATTCCGTATAATGGGGATACTTCCACAAACGGCACCTTCATACAATAGGCTTGTGCCATACTCATGTTGGAGATCAACCAGCTCTTCCAAATGGCTGGCAATCATTTTTTTATTGGCAGATACCACATTTTTTCCCGATTTCAAGGCACGAACAGTTAGTTGGTATGCTGCTTCGGCGTCATCTATTAGTTCGACAACAGTGTTAATTTCTGGATCTCCTAAAATTGCCTCTGGGTCTGTGGAAAATAGATCTGCTGGCAGTGAGCGTTTTTTATCCCCATTTTTAATAACAAATTTCTTGATTTCCAGATTAAGATTTTTGGTTTTGATAATGTCGTAAAGACCTTGGCCTACAACTCCAAATCCAAACATCCCTATTGTTAATTTATTACTCATATCTCTTCTTAAATTCTCTTATATATTGTTTATTCTCTTACACTAATTCGTTGATGTACTCTTTTTGTTCTCTTAGAAAGCTGCTAATGGTTGCCGTCAGTTTTTTTGTTTCGATCAAAAAACCATCGTGGCCATATGTAGATTCGATCTCCTGATAATGGGCATTAGGGACATGTTGAGCGATGAACTGTTGCTCTTGTGGGGGAAACAACAAATCTGTATTGATGCTTAGCACCAAAGTCGGACAATTGATACTTGCTAAAGCAGATTCGATAGAAAGCCTTCCCCGACCTAGATTATGGCTATCCATTGCCTTGGTCAGGTAATAGTAGCTGTAGGCATTATAGCGTTTCACCAATTTGTCACCCTGATAATTTTGATAGGATGCTGCTTTATAATGATCCAGCTTTTCGTTATCCTCTTCCTTTTGCGTGTTGGTATATGTGGTATAGTTACGGTAGGATAACAATGCCAGAGAGCGGGCAACCTTTAATCCCTTAGCTCCTCCATCGGGGTGATTGGCGTAAAAGGTTCGATCAGTTGTAATGGCAAGACGTTGACTTTCATTGAATGCAATACCCCATGGTGAATGGACGGCATTTGTTCCAACGACGATGAGATGGTTGATGGCTATACTGTGCGATACGGCCCATTCCAATGCTTGTTGACCTCCCAATGAGCCCCCAATAAGGATCTCTATTTGTTTGATATCCAGGTGGTCTGCAAGAAATTGATGTGCGTTGACCAAATCCCTTACTGTAAATTCAGGAAAAGATAGGTAGTAAGGCTGTCCAGTAGCTGGGTTAACAGATAGCGGATTACTGCTATTATACGCTGATCCTATGACATTGGCGCAGATAATATAATAATCGTTTGAATCAAATAATTCACCTGTTCCAAAAAGACCGGACCACCAATCCATTACATCCGCATTGGCCGTTAGTGCATGGCAAACCCAGATCACATTACTGCGATCTGCGTTGGGTTTGCCAAATGTTTCATAACTGATCTGTAAATCAGTAAGCTCTCTTCCATTTTCAAATACAAAAGGCTCCGGGTGCAGATAAATATGCTTACTCATTTTACGTTTAAGTTTAAGCCGAAAAAATCTGATTATTTAATTTTATCAAAAGCTTGTTGTAAATCAGCTTTGATATCATCAATATGTTCTATTCCTACAGAAAGGCGTAATAAACCTTTGAACACGCCAGCATTGGCTTGATCTTCATCACTCAATTGTTGGTGAGTAGTCGCTGCTGGATGGATAATCAATGACTTGGTGTCACCAACATTGGCTAAGTGACTGATTAGTTCTAGGCTGTCAATAAAATCGTTTGCTTTTTGCGCCGCGTCGCCTTTTAACTGGAATGAAAGCACTGCACCATAGCCATTTTTAAGGTATTTTTGTGCATTAGCGAAGCTCGGAGAGCTTTTTAAGCCTGGATAGTTTACTTTTTCTACCTGTGGATGCGCCTCAAGCCATTTAGCTACCTCTAAAGTGTTGTCTACATGGCGTTGCACCCGCAAAGACAGGGTTTCAAGTCCTTGTAATAATAAGAATGAATTGAAAGGGGAGAGCGCTGGTCCGAAATCCCGAAGCCCTTCCACACGTGCCCGAATGGCAAATTGAATATTTCCAAACGGTCCATTTTCACCGAAAATTTCGGAGAAAACTAGTCCATGATAGCCTTCAGATGGCTCAGAAAATTGTGGATATTTTCCATTACCCCAGTTATAGTTACCTCCATCAACGATCACACCGCCAATGCTTGTACCATGACCACCAATCCATTTAGTTGCCGATTCAACAACGACATTAGCACCGTATTCTAGCGGTTTAAAAAGATAACCTCCCGCGCCAAACGTATTGTCGACGATTAATGGTAAATCGTATTTTTTGGCTACTGCTGCAATTTTCTCAAAGTCTGGAATATTGAAGCTCGGGTTTCCAATTGTTTCTACATAGATTGCCTTTGTTTTATCATCAATGAGCGCTTCAATTTTATCTGCATCGGCGTCAGTCGCAAAACGAGCTTCGATGCCCAGACGTTTAAAGGAAACTTTAAATTGGTTGAATGTGCCACCGTATAAGTTGGATCCTACAACAAAATTGTCACCACTTTCCAAGATATTATTTAATGCTATAAACTGTGCTGCCTGTCCAGATGCAACAGCAACAGCTGCAACTCCACCTTCCAGTGCTGCAATACGTTGTTCGAAAACATCCGTAGTAGGATTCATAATCCGTGTATAAATATTGCCGAACTGCTTTAATGCAAATAAATTGGCACCGTGTTCAGCATTTTCAAATACAAAAGATGTTGTTTGATATATAGGAACTGCTCTAGATCCCGTAGTAGGGTCAGCAACTTGGCCAGCGTGAACCTGAAGCGTTTCGAATTTTAAATTTTTGTTTGAAGACATAATATATCAGATTTTAAGGGTTCAAAAAGAATTTGCTAAATAAAAAGAGAAGCATACACACCACCTCGAAGGGTCTGTTAAATCTTTATCCAAGAAAACGGAAATGATTTTTAACAAGCATGGAAGTGCATATGCATACGCATTCGCATCGGTACAGTTGTACGATGGGTTACACTTTCGCTTATCGTGCGGTTCACTTGTGTTGAACCTGAATTTTTAATGGATTTCAGTAATGTAATAATCATTGTCTTATGTCATTTATATGCTCCAAAACGATATTGTTTTGGACAGGAATTGGCACCTTTTCAAACAAATTGAAGGTTGCCAGTGGGTCATTGAGCCAGTCTCTCGCCACTTCTTTATAAATCAAGACCTGCTGATTAAGGGAGGTGTTGATTAGAAATCTTCTTTTGAAGACGACACAAATATAAACTCTTTTTTTATTAAAGCAAAAGAAATGCTATTTTTTAGTTAAAAGAATTTTGAACACTATGTTGATTAACACAGCATATAACTCGTCTAAATTTGGTATAGGTAGGTTTGTCGGATCTTACTATTTTTTCAAATGGATGCTTTCTGCTATCTGATTTAAGTCTGTTAAAAGAGGCTTAAGTGCATCAATTCTACTGTGAATTTCATGGACGGTATCATGATTTGTCTTTTTACTAAGCGATATCGAAAGCCCTACCAGATGCGAATTAATCCGATAGGAGAGCGCCTGAAAATAGTGTATATGAGGCCAATCTATCCACTTTTGTTCGGGTTCCTTTTTCATCTGATTGATAGCGTCTGAAAACAGGGCCATGGCAGTTTGCGCTTTTTTTCGAGCCAGTCGTATATCGAAAGAGCTTTGTCGCTCGTCTAAAAGCCGGTTATGAATGATCTGGAAATAGTGATGATTGTAAAGTGATACCTCTTTTGCCAACTGAACCACCCCCGTACTTTGGCGTACTGGAATCAAAAAATAACCAACGATAGCTAAGAGTGCACCAATAAGGGTGAAAAGTATTCTACTGCCCAAAATAAGATTGATATTGCCTTCAAATAAGTTCAGTGCGATCACGATGCCCCAGGTAATAAAAATAACACTGACCATATAATTTGATCTGTTGAACAAAAAGAAACCGAAAAGGCCAATAGCCGCTATTAGAAGTAGAGCTGGAAGAGAATGAATGGAAATTAAGCACAATATACCGACAATTATCCCTGAGAATGTACCAACAATACGCTCAATATTCCGTGTTTTCGTCATTGAAAAGGCTGGTCTGGCGACAATCGCGATAGTGAGCAGGATCCAGTAGGTATATTTAAAATCTAAAAACAGAACACCGATCAAGGCTCCGCTTCCAAACAGAAGAGCCATGCGTAATGCGAATCGAAAAAGAGGATTATTGAGATGCAGTCTATTCTTAATATCCGTTAGATTCCGTAATGGACGATTGATAAATTGTTGATATTCATTGGTGTCAATCTTATCCTGTATTTCTTGATTTTGGTAAAAAGCGATCTGAATCCGGTGGAGGACTTCAATAATCGCTTCAATATTGATGATGATCGAGGACAATATACTTTTTGCGGCACCAGTCTGTTGCTCTTGAATCCTTTTTAAGTCTAGTAAGATTGCACTGATTTTAATGTTGTTATGATATAATTGATGTGGATAACGAAACCGCTTAGTAGGTTGCGAAAAGCTGTCAATTTCTAACGCTAATAATTTTATGCTGTGACGAATTAAAGGAAGACTACCCGAGTCTGCTAGATTCTTGCGGATCGCATCATAATCGTGATCAAGCGCAATAATTAACTCATGCAGGTCAATTAGCCCATAGACTTGACTGAGCCAATAGTTGCTTTTGTGCCATTGTTGGCTGATGATCTTCTTTTCTCTAAAAAGAAGTGATCTGATTTGTTCCTGCTGCTCACTGATTTGTCCATGAATTTTTCCCACGCGGCTGTAGGTAATATCCAAAGGAATATCGGGATCGTAAGATTGAGACCGTATCAGGAGGAATTGAGATAATCCATGAAATCCATTAGCCATTGCATGTTTTAAAGAACGATAGGGCTGTATATGCGCTTGTAAAAGGCTAAAAAAGTAGTAGATGATAGAACCTGCTGTAATCTGTAAGCTAACAGCAAATGGATGCTGCGGAGCCATGCCGATCACAAAACTCATCAATATCAATGTCATGTTTCCTATAGCGGCATAGCGAGGTCCAAAAATACCATACAACGTACAGACAAAGCCAGCTGCACCAAGTAAGATGACCAGGGGCCAATGATACGGAAAAACAAGAGCCGTAAAAAGTGATGCAATAAAAAAGGTAGGGATACAAACGAGAGCCGACGAAAGCTTATCTTTTCGGTTACCGGGAGGATCTGTGAGTGTCGTTAATAACGATCCGACACCAATACCGATAGCCGTACCTGCATGCGCCCCTAAAAGATAGATGGCTAAGCTCGGCAAAATGCTGATGGAAACATTACGCAGGGCGTCGCCACTATGTTCGCCACCCATAAAACGGATTATCTTGGTATAAATACGGTGGAATCTTTTCTTCAACGATAGCGAGCTCATCAATCAGTTTACTAATTTTCAGTGCAAAAATACAAATATTATCCTTAATATTCTTTATATACCTTTTATTTGTTTTGATTGTTGTTTTGTTTTTGAACTTTTATTTTGATTCAATGTGTTTTTCATATAATCCATTTTGAGCGGATTAATATTTATAAAAATGCTTATGACTTGAATACGCTAAGCGGAATGTGGTTTACCGATTTTATTGGGTGGTCTACCGAGCGATTAGGGCTATCTATCTATTACTGCTGGTCAAGGTGTAATGAATATACGAGGTTTGTTGTCATTATTATGAAAGTTGACTATCCAATTGATAGCGTAAAGAAAATACATTATGAAACCACAAAAAATTAAATTGTTGCTATTATTTGTTATGTTGTCTCTATTCTCTTTTTTGGGGACTGTTTATGCCCAATCAGCCGGCGGAAAATTACGTGCCGTAGTTGTTGGACAAGATAGCCAACCCGTTGGAGCTGCCAGTATTTCATTGTTTCGTAAGCCTGCCGATGTCTTGTTAAAAGGAACGTTATCCAAGGAAAATGGTGAGATCGAGTTATTGGCGATACCTGAGGGAAAGTATATGCTGCAAGTATCTTCGATCGGTTACGCCGTGTATCGTTCCAGTGAAATGACGCTGAATACTGGCGATTTCAAGATACTAGATACCATACGTTTACAAATGGAAAGTAAAGTATTGAGTGAAGCACAAGTTATTGGAAGGAAGCCATTGATCGAAAGTCAGCTGGATAAAGTTGTCCTTAACGTCGAGAATAGTATTTTGGCAACAGGAAATAACGCATTAGAACTTTTGCAAAAGGTTCCTGGTGTCACTTTAGATAATAAAAAGATCAATTTACGGGGAAAAAGCAATGTGATTATAATGATCGATGGCAAACCGACCTATCTTTCGGCTGATGAAGTATCAAGATTATTAGAAAATACCTCATCCAATGCCATTGCTTCGATCGAAGTACTGACAAACCCGCCGGCTAAATATGATGCGGCTGGGAATGCCGGAATTATCAATATTAAGACGAAGAAAAATACACAATTCGGTAGTAATGTGAGTTTAAATTTAAATTTAGGACAGGGGAAATATACAAAGGCTGATGGCGGTTTTCAGATAAACAATCGCAACAACTGGGCGAATTTATTTGCCTCCTACAATTATGCAAATACATTAGGTTTTAATGATTTGGATATCGATAGAGCTGTAGAAACCAAAGCAGGGACGACCTTTTTCAATTCGGATTCTTATTCGAAGTTCCTATATCGAGGCCATAATTTTAAATTTGCGGCAGATTTTAACTTGGGTAAACAGGATGTAATTGGTTTTGTAGTCAATGGTAACGTGAGCAATGGTCATTCAACAAGGGAGGGGAGTAATCTGATCACGTCCCAAAAAGGAAAGCTTGATTCGATTGTGCTTGGAAGTAATTTGTCAGATTTTAAGTATCATTATCTAACCTATAATCTCAATTATAAAAAGACATTTGATACCTTAGGAACAGAGCTGACATTCAACGGCGATTTTTCAGATTCTAAAAATAATGATAATAGTACCGTTAGTAACCGCTTTTTGGATGCCAACTGGCAAGAATTTAAATTACCAAATATTTTCCGGAATGATATGCTGTCTAAGACAAAAATTCTGGTTTTTAAAACCGATTTTGTACATCCTTTTGATAAAACCACTAAGCTTGAGGCGGGTTTAAAATATAGTCGTGTAAAAACGGACAATAATCTGGTTTACGAGGATCAAAATCAGAATGGGGAGTTTGTGCGGAATAATGGACAAAGTAACCAGTTTTTGTATAACGAAAATATTGCTGCAGCCTATTTTAGTTTAAATAAGTCTTTTGGCAAGCTTTCTGTGCAAACCGGACTTCGTGTTGAAAATACCGGTTCATTAGGAAATTCGGTCACCTTGGGGCAGCAAACTAAACGTAATTATACTGATTTTTTTCCGACGGTATTTATACAGCAACAGATTAGTGATGACCACAAGCTTGGTTTGAGTTATAGCAGACGCATAGATCGTCCGGATTATGGATCATTGAATCCTTTTATATACTATCTAGATCAATATACTTATCAATATGGTAATCCCTATTTAAACCCACAATATACCAATTCCTATGAATTAAATTATACGTTCAAAGAGCATTACTTATTGAGTTTGGGCTATAAGAGAACTAACGATGCGATTACCCAAGTCATAGAAAGTAATCCAGAAACGAAAGCTATAGCACAGACAGATAGAAACCTGACTTATTTTGATTATTATAACATGAACGTCAATATACCGGTCAAGCCGTTTAAATGGTGGAGTATTTCGAACAATGCTACTGCTTTTTACAATAAATTTAGTTTTGATGAGCGTTCAGGGGCACAGCGCCAATTGGAAAAGCTGTCCTTCCAAGTGAGTTCCACTCATGATATCCGAATTGGAGAAACAACGAATGTGGAGCTAGCGGCTAACTATTTCTCTCCGGCGGTTTATGGTGTGCTAAGTTTCCAATCTTACTATGGGATTGATCTCGGCGCAGGAAAAACATTTCTCGACAAAAAAATGAATGTCAAGCTGGCTGTGAATGACATATTGAATACGAGAGGTCAGCGCAGGTTGTCAAGTTATCAGGAAGATGGATACTATCGTATACGGAATGGCTATGATAGTCGGGTTGTGCGATTGTCCATCTCTTATCGTTTTGGCAATATGAATATTAAATCTGTCAATAAGAAGGCAGGTAACAATGACGAAGATAGTCGCTTAAAAAAATAAGGTAAATTACTGGAAAAGCGCTATAAAATGGTATAAAAAACAGAAAGAGCAT
>NZ_DIIM01000021.1:0-68834 GCF_002420705.1 Sphingobacterium sp. UBA5670 | reverse complement strand
ATGCTCTTTCTGTTTTTTATAAGTTATCTTAGCTTAAGAATAAGATCTCTCTCAATTTTGGAAGAGGCCATTTTTTGTCATCAACAATCTTCTCTAATTTGTTGACATGATAGCGAATGACATCAAAATATGGTTTAACTGATTCATCGTAAGCGATTGATCTTTCACGTACATCTTCGATCTGATTTGCTTTTTTACGTTCTTGACGCATCGCCTCAGCTTGCTCCAAAATCGTATTAACGTGTGTAGATATACGTTCCACAAAGTTTAATTGAGAGCTGAATGCTGCCTGAGCTAGACCAAGGTCTTTTAATCCTTTGACATTCTCAATCAATTCATTTTGGTAAATGAAACATGCCGGGGCAATTTGGTTGTTAACCATCTCTTCGATGACACGAGCTTCAATCTGTAATTTTTTGTAGAAGTTTTCAAGTAAGATCTCGTGACGTGCTTCTGATTCACGTTTTGTATAGATGCCAAGTGATTCAAATAATGCTAAAGATTCTTCTTTTACATAAACATCTAATGCTTTAGGAGTAGATTTGATGTTAGAAAGACCACGTGCTTCAGCTTCTTTTTCCCATTCTTCGCTATATCCATTACCTTCAAAACGGATTGCTTTTGAATCTTTGATATATTTGCGGACAACATTTAAGATCGCAAGGTCTTTTTTAGTACCTTTTTTGATTTGTTTGTCTACTTCAGTTTTGAACTCGATCAATTGGGCTGCAACGATGGCATTCAACACTGTCATTGGTAAAGCAGAGTTGGCTGAAGAACCAACAGCACGGAATTCAAATTTATTACCTGTAAAAGCAAAAGGTGAAGTACGGTTACGATCTGTGTTGTCCAATTTTAATTCTGGAACTTTAGGGATACCATGCCATAAATTAGCTTCTGCTTTCACTTTTTTAGCGACACGAGCAGATTCAACCTCTTCTAATAACTCGTCTAATTGAGAACCTAAGAAAATTGAAATAATTGCTGGCGGAGCTTCATTTGCACCTAGGCGGTGGTCATTACTTGCACTGGCAATAGAAGCACGCATCAAGTCAGCGTATTCATAAACAGCTTTGATTGTATTGACAAAGAAAGTCAAGAACATCAAATTGTTTTTAGGGGTTTTACCCGGAGACAATAGATTAACACCAGTATTTGTGATTAAAGACCAGTTGTTGTGTTTACCGGATCCGTTAACACCAGAATATGGTTTTTCATGCAGCAATACTTTGAAGTTATGTCTTAAAGCAACTTGTTCCATAACGTTCATCAACAATTGGTTATGATCGATGGCTAAGTTGATTTCTTCATACATTGGAGCACATTCAAATTGAGAAGGCGCAACTTCGTTGTGACGGGTTTTTAAAGGGATGCCTAATTTTAAAGCTTCATTTTCCAAGTCCACCATGTAAGCTAATACGCGCTCTGGAATAGCACCGAAATAGTGGTCTTCCAACTGTTGGCCTTTAGCAGACATGTGACCAAATAACGTACGGCCAGTCAATTGAAGATCTGGGCGTGCATTATATAAAGAAAGGTCAACTAAGAAATACTCCTGTTCGATACCTAGAGAAGCATTGACTTTAGTAACTGATTTATCAAAATATTGAGCGACATCTGTTGCAGCTTTATCTACCGCATTGATTGCTTTCAATAAAGGTGCTTTATAATCTAAAGATTCTCCCGTGTAGGAAACAAAAACGGTAGGGATACATAATGTTTTACCAGCGCCTGTCTCATAAATAAAAGCAGGGGAGGAAGGATCCCAAGCTGTATACCCTCTAGCTTCGAAAGTATTACGGATACCACCGTTAGGGAAAGAAGATGCATCGGGTTCTTGCTGTACTAATGCGTCAGCTGTAAATTTTTCAATTGCTTCGCCGTTTTCATCTGGTTCAAAAAAGGCATCGTGTTTTTCAGCAGTCGAACCTGTTAAAGGTTGAAACCAGTGCGTATAGTGAGAAACACCGTGATTAAGCGCCCAAGTTTTCATCGCTTGAGAAATATGTTCAGCTAAATCTCTTGAAATAATCTGTCCTTCTTCAATGGATGCAACTAACTCCTTGTATGAATTTTTAGGAAGGTAGTCTTTCATTTTGTTAACGGAAAAAACATTCTTTCCGTAGATGTCAGTTGCTTTTTTCGTTTCAACTTTTTCAAATGAAGCGATTTGGCGTGAGCCTGCTGCTTCTACTGCTTTGAATCTTAGGTTCGACATTTGTATTTTGTAGTTAAATTACAGTTTTGTTGATTTTGTTTTTCAAAAATATTGTGTTTTTGTTGAAAAGTGAAATTTTTTTTGATATTTTTTATGGAAAAATCTAAAAAACGTAGTTTATGAGTAATAAAAAAGGTGTGATTTTTAAAAATCACACCTTTTTTAATGTTTTTACTGTAATTCAAATCCCCAGTCTATTCCTTTTTCTTTAGCAGGTATCCCTTTCTTCATCCAGCTAGGAGCAGGAGCGTCTTTTAAGAAGTGGTCAAAAAACTGTTGTTCTCGAATTTGTATATCCTTCCTGTTTTGTCGTAACATTAAGTTATGCTCATCACCATTATAATTTAACATCCATACAGGTTTATTCAGTCGACGCAATGCCGTAAACATTTCAATGCCCTGGTACCACGGCACGGCCCCATCGTTATCATTTGCCATAATGACCACTGGTGTCTTGACCTTATCTAAATGGAACAATGGAGAATTTTCGATATATAGTTCCGGAGCTTCCCATAGCGTCTTGCCTATACGGCTTTGTGTATGTTCGTACTGAAATTGGCGGGACATGCCGGTCTGCCAGCGTATTCCGCCATAGGCAGATGTCATGTTGACAACAGGTGCGCCGGTCCAGGCTGCTGCATACATATTTGTACGTGTGATCAGATGGGCTACTTGGTAACCGCCCCAACTCTGTCCCTGGATCCCCATTTTTGTACTGTCGACCCAGGAATTTTGAGCGAGATATTTCATTCCTGAATTAATGTATTCCTCAGCTGATTTACCGGGGTGGCCTGTTTTATAACTTATATCTGGTGCGAATACCAAATATTCATTACTTACAAAATAAGGAATATTCAATCGTGATGGGGTAGGTGCAGGAGCCTGATACGTATACAGTCCGTCGGAAAGTTTTTCATAGAAATAAGCGATAATCGGATATTTTTTTGCTGGATCAAAATTTTCCGGTTTGTAAAGGATACCTTCAGCCTGATTTCCTTCTGGCGTTGTCCAATGAATTAATTCAGCTGTGCCCCAATTGTAATTTCCCTGTTGCTGATTGATATTGGAGAGCTGTAGCTCGTCTTTGAATTTAACTGTATTGGTGTAGACATTAGGCGAATTGACATAATCTTCTTTTGTATAGAGGATAGTCTCTTTGTCTGTGGAAGCGCTGATATTCCTGAAGATTTTCGCTTCTACGAAAAGACTTTTTGGATCATTATGCTGTCCTTTGAATTGATAAAAACCTGCTTGCTTGGTCTTATTGTCAAAAGAGGTTAAAAAACCGCCTTTTTTATAGTCGAGCGTTGTGGCTTGTTCGCGATCCTCTTCTCTTCTTAAGGATAAGTAACGAAATGTTGTCTGTGAAGCAGCACCATAACCGTTGGTCAAGATAGATTTATTTGACCCATCCAGGTTAAAATACCAGATATCATATCTCGAATTGACATATATTCCTTTATAGTCCGGGCTCCAGGCGGCCATGCCATAGCCTTGCGCTGTCGTAGGCATGTCATTTTCCTCATCCGCGAAAGAAGCCGGTATTCCATCATTCAGAATGATTTTTTTCTTTGTGCTGACCTGATACGAATTCCAGGTTCCTTTATCTTGGTCAAAATAAACAATATATTTTGCATCAGGACTCAAAATTGCATTTCCCGAAAAATTTGAAAGAATTAATTCTTTATTGCCTGTCTTGGTCGAGATAAGGTAGATGTCATCTCTTGTGCTACCTTCCCATTGGCTTTCGATGCGCTTGCCAAAATCAGTACGTGCCAAGATATATTCTTCATTACCATCAGGAGTTGTCGACGCAGAGTTGAATGTCTGGTCTGTAAGCGGGATAATATTACGATTGTATTTAGGGTAAGTTACTGCTAAGAAGTTTTTAGCAAGATCTTTCTTTAAATTTACCAATTGCATGGGCTGCAAATAATCATCTTGCCAGTTCCAGACGTCTACTTTCGCATGCTCGAAATCAACCAAAGTGGTATCCTTGACACGGGGTATTGGCGCTATGCCGAAAAATAGCTTCTCCCCATTTTTACTGAATTTGATATCTCCATCACCGCTGACAGCCCAATTTTTTGGTATACCATTACTCGTTTTCGTCGCAAGATATTGGGCTGTATCAATACCGTTTGAATAATAATACAAGTTGTAGTTTTTCAGTAAGGCCTTTTCACCAGAGAGATCTCCAAGGTATGCGAGTTGATTGCCCGATTCATCAAATTTGAAATTCTTATAATTACCTTTCCCATTTGATATCTTTTTGAGCTTTTTGGTGGCTATTTCGTATATATATACGCCAGATTCCTTTGAAAGACTATCTTTTGAGTCAGTCTTTTTTGAAAACACAATTTTTGATCCGTTTTTATTCCACTCATATTGATCTACGGATGAAAATTGAACCGAGTCACCGGTGTTTAAATCATATAAAGCAAGTGTTGCCAGTGTTTTTTTCTTTTTATCGCTGCCTTTCTTTGCTGATGTGGCATCGGTAGCCGTTTTTGGTTCGGATTTTTCGTTTACTTCCTTATCAAAAAGAAAAGAGACAAAATTGTTGTTTTGATCAGCAATTTTATAAGATTTTACCTGCGCAAATTTGACAAGTGATGAGTTTGTTAAATTGTAGATCGCCAATGAATCCTTTGGAAGGTCTTCAGTCTTCTTTTTTTTGATTTTTGCTTCGCGAGTTGCTGCGAAAGGCGCCTTAATCAAACTTATTAAATGATTTTCGGTATCTGTAAGTTTTCCATTATATCCGCGGGGAATTTGAACGAGTTCTTTATTTTCTTTGGTTTTTAGAAGCAGCTGATTGTCACCTTCTTGCGGGCTTACTTGAAATAGAACAAATTTGCCAGATTTACTGATATAGGGAGATGATATGCTTTGCCAACTATCATATACCGTATGATCCAATGGTTTCTTTTGTGCATGTGCAGCGAATGCTGCAAGAAAACAAAATGGAATACAGATATTTTTCTTATTCATATTTTTAGTCCTTTTTGCTGCAATTTATTCATAAAAAATAAATAAACATCGATTTTTTGGTATATTCATTGTTACGTAAACATAAAAAACTGGTTATGAAATCATCATCCTCTGTTATTATTTCGATTATAATGGGCATTGTGCTATTGCTTACCGCCTGGATATTGGGAACAGCTTATCGCTACAAGTTTAAATCGACACAGACAATCACTGTAAATGGTAATGCGAAAAAAGATTTTGAGTCGGATTTAGTCAAATGGAATGCTACTTTTAGCCGGAAGAATTATGAATTGAGTGCTGCTTCAGCGCAATTGGCTACGGATCGTGAGCTGGTGCGTGATTTTTTAGTTCAGCAGGGAGTTAAAGTCGAGGAGATTCGCTTCGAAGCAGTGAACATAGCCAAGGATTTTGAGTATCATACAGACGGAAAAGGGAATGGCTATAATACGTTTTCGGGCTATACATTGTCGCAGACGGTGAGTGTCGAGTCAAAAGATTTAAATAAAGTGGATAATGCCTCGCGAGAGATATCTACACTGATTTCAAAAGGGATAGAACTTAGTTCGAGTACCCCCAATTACTACTACTCAAAATTGGAAGATCTGAAATTGGAACTCATTTCACAAGCCTCAAAAAATGCACATCAACGCGCTGGCAATATTGCAAAAGAATCTAACGCAGGGCTGGGTAATTTGGTTAAGGCAGATTTGGGAATTTTTCAGATTACAGGACAAAATGATAATGAAGAATACTCTTCCGGTGGTGCATTTAATACCACATCGAGGAAAAAAACAGCCAATATCACAGTTAAAGCAAGTTTCTTGAGTGATTAATCGAAAATTATTTGGCTGAATCTCAGTTCTATATTGATTAAGATGGAAAATTTATTCAAAAAGTTTTCTCCTTTTCAATAAAAAACCTACTTTTGCATCATCCCAAACGGATATGCCCGGATGGCGGAATTGGTAGACGCGCTGGTCTCAAACACCAGTGGGAAACCGTGCCGGTTCGACTCCGGCTCCGGGTACAAAAATCCTCTTTACTGAATGTAAAGGGGATTTTTTTTGCATATTGTTGTTTCTGACTTTTTTGAAGATTGGCACAATTGCCTGAATTTTAACTAATCACGATAAACATTAAAACTGAAACATCCTGATACCAGCTTATCCCTAATCCCAATTTTTAATCAGTTTTTAGACAGTAATCAGTCACTTGTTATTCAGTTTATACTGAGTGATCACTGAGCAAGCACTGAACAAGCACTGAATAAACACTGTCGGAAAGCATAATTTGATCGCTCCTTGGCCCTAATTTGTTGTTAATCCTTTAGTGGTTTCTCCGCTTATTGTATCTTTAGTTAGACCTTCCTCGATATTTGTTCGCTATTTCTTTGCATATTCTTTAGTATTTCTCTGCCGATGCTTTGCTGTTTCTCTACTTTTTCTTTGCTGTTTCTTTACTTATTATTTAGTATTGTAATAATTAACTGGTATGTAAAGGGAAAACAAGGGACAAAGGAAGTGTTATCTTAAATCAAGCGTCTAGGTAGCAAAGTCAAATTGGATCCCATCAATTGTTGGAAAGATATAAGCTTTTTTTGTATAAACTTTTTTTATCTGAATATTGTTGTTTAAATTGGAAATACCAAATATAAACTTGGATGAAAGCGGTATTTTTATCTTTGGCATTAATATGTTTTTTTCTCGGACATGGGCAGGTTGGCTTTGTCCTAAAAGGAAAAAAGAATATTAAACTGCCCTTCCTTTTTGTGCATAATTTAGTCGTTATTCCAGTTCAGGTTAATGGATATCGGATGAACTTTCTATTGGATACGGGTGTTAAGGAAACGATGATATTTGGAGAGACCTTAAAATCAATTGACAGTGCCGTTTTCGTTAATAAATTTCAAGGTTTAGGTAGGAGCGAAGGATTGGATGGTTATCTGTCTATAAATAATTATGTCGCTATTGCTGATGTTTATGAGGATTTAGATCAGCCGATCTATATTCTACAAAATGCACATATAGATATTTCTACCCGAATCGGAATAGAGGTCAATGGGATTATGGGAAGCCGTTTTTTTGAAAATTATCGGGTAGAAATGGATTTTCAGAAACATCGAATTACCTTATACCATAAAGATAATCAGCCGAAAGGATTGGCTAAAATGCAGTCTTTGCCTATTGATATTTTAAATAGCCGACCCTATATATCGGTAGCTTTTAAACAGGGAAACGAAGCAATTAATGGTCGTGTGTTGATTGATATGGGTAATAGTGATGCTTTAATGCTTATTCCTTCAAAATTAAATAATTTTGATATTAAACCTCCCTTTATCGAGGATTACATAGGTCAGGGTTTTAATGGTGAGATCTATGGGAAAAGAAATCGGATAAGGTCCCTTGAGTTGGGACCATTTACGATGAATTACCCGCTGGTAGCCTATCCTGAATTGAGCTCTCTGCAGCACGCAACTTTTGTGAGTGAACGGATAGGTTCTATTGGAAATGAACTGTTACGTCGCTTTAAGGTCGTTTTTGATTATCCGAATAACATGATATATCTTCATAAGAATAAAGATTTCGATCGTTTTTACTATTTAAATATGAGTGGTCTGGAAATTATTCATGATGGGATTAAGTATGAGAAGGAAGAGATTCCTGTTGTTCTCCAAAAGGACGGCGGTACAGAAGTGAGAATGGGTAATAGCGTACAATATCGTTTTGTGCTCAGAAATATGTACAAGATTGCCACGGTACGTGCAGGCTCACCTGCGGCGATTGCTGGCTTGATGCCTGACGATAAAGTGCTACGGATCAATGGTAGATCTGCATCGTCATTTTCCCTGGAGTCAATTCACAATCTTTTTAAATCAGAAGAAGGAAAGGAAATGAGATTTCGGATAACAAGAGGTGATCATACATTTGATTTTAAATTTGTTTTAAAAGATCCATTACCGTTTAACTCAAATTAAATGTTGGGACAATTGGAAATTTAAGTTGAAACTACCTATATTTGCAGCCAATAATAATTTTTTAACAATTAAATACGAAGAGATATGTTGGTCGTCAAGATGATAACAGAGCAAGCTTTTAAGGCAAATGGATTTGCCAAAGGCAATCTTCGTGCTTTTAATCCTATTGAGGACATTCTTTAAATTATGAAAGTATCATGATGTCAATCTCGCAGAGATCCTTCGTCAGATCAATTTATAATTTCGAATAAACCAATTTAAACAGATGAAAAAGCCGAAGTTCATTCGGGCTTTTTATTTTCCGGATTTTCTGTTCAATTAACATAAGCAAATTTTTAATGGGGCTTAATAGCTGTGCGCTTACCTGCAGCACGTTGGAGTCTATGTTAAATGTGTTGTAGGCAGCTTAGTAGCTGAATTGAACGATGAATCCCAACAGAATATTCCCGAAATTTTTTTAAATGGCGTCAATTTTTGATAGCCAGTGTTTTATACTTTTTTATAAAAATGGGAAATAAATTATCTGGAAAGGACCTACTAAAAATAGGTTTTCCACAAAATAATATAGTTAATACAGCTTTAGGATTGATTACGCGTCACAGGAAGAAAGAAAATAAAGAAACCATTCTTCTTGAGTTAGCGGAGGTTCTGAAGGACCCCAATAGGTTTATGGGGCACAATATATGGGGCAAAGTCTCTGAAGGTTTGGTTACACCCGTTGAAGTACGGATGCGGGAGCTTAACGAGCACGCTGCTCCATTTACCATATTTGGTGAAAATGAAATTGATGAGCAGGCAAAAAAACAGCTTTACGATGCATTGAAACTGCCTGTCGCGAAGCAGGGGGCGCTGATGCCCGATGCGCATTCGGGCTACGGTCTTCCTATTGGAGGAGTTTTAGCAACAGAGAATGCGGTCATACCCTATGGAGTAGGTGTTGATATTGGATGCCGCATGAGCTTATCGATATTCGATTTACCTGGCAGTTATTTTAAGGGGCGGGAATTTCAGCTAAAAAATATACTAAAGGAAAATACCAAATTTGGTTTGTACGACACGCATCCGGTGAAGCACGATCATGCGATTTTTACCAAAACTGAATTTCGCGAAATTCCACTACTGAAATCCTTATTGAGTAAAGCATACAGGCAGTTTGGGACCTCTGGTAGCGGAAATCATTTTGTCGAGCTTGGAGTTGTTGAGCTTTATGCTACAAGAGCAGAGTGGGGAATAGCACCAGGGCAGTACTTAGCTGTCTTGTCCCACAGTGGATCCAGGGGCCTGGGGGCAAATATCGCTAAACATTATACAGCTCTTGCGGCTCGTTTATGCCCGTTGCCTCGGCATGTTCAGCACTTGGCCTGGCTGGATTTGGCAACGCAGGAGGGACAGGAATATTGGGTAGCCATGAATTTAGCCGGAGAGTATGCTCAAGCATGCCATGAAGATATTCATAGACGTCTGGCCAAGGCACTCGGGGTGCAACCTGTGTTGACGATCGAAAATCATCATAACTTTGCCTGGAAGGAATCTGTGAATGGCCAAGAATGTATTGTACACCGAAAAGGAGCAACACCTGCAGGTAAAGGCGTATTGGGGATAATTCCTGGTTCAATGACAGCACCTGGATTTATTGTAGAAGGAAAGGGAAATATTTTGAGCTTACAATCTGCTTCACATGGAGCAGGACGCGCGATGTCGAGGTCTGCTTGTATAAATAGCTTGACCAAAAGTGCCATGCTGAAAGATTTAGAGGACCACGGAGTCGAATTAATCGGAGGAGCATTGGATGAATCCCCGCGAGCTTATAAGGATATTCATCGGGTAATGAAATTACAAGAAGAACTTGTTCATGTCCTTGGCACATTCAGTCCAAAGATTGTTCGCATGGATAAATAATATGGAGGAAGAAATGTATCTACAGGTTACCTCAGGACGAGGCCCTAAGGAATGTAATTTAGCAGTGCGGCTTGTGGTTGACCGTATGTCATCGGAAGCTGATAAAAATGCTGTATTACTAACGGAGATGAAAGCGGAGCTCATAGAAGGACTGCCATGTTCAATAATCGTGAGATTGACAGGATATGATATAGGTCTGTTTGTCGAGCGCTGGCAGGGAACTATCTGTTGGGTCTGTAAAAGCCCTTTTAGGCCTCTACACAAGCGAAAGAATTGGTTTGTCGAAATTAAAAGCTGCCACCCACCCACGAAGGAGAAGGCATTGGATTTGAAGGATGTGCATTTTCAGTCTATGCGCAGCAGTGGAGCTGGAGGGCAGCATGTCAATAAAGTAAGCTCAGCAATAAGGGCGACCCATCGCCCAACGGGCGTAAGTGTTCAGGTGATGGATACAAGGTCGCAACTACAGAATAAAGAGCTTGCAATTGAGCGGTTGGCGGAACGCTTGGAAGAGTTAGCACTCGCTAAGCTCCATATAGCTAAAGAACAGCAATGGCGAAACCATCTCGAGGTGAAAAGAGGTTTGGCAAAACGTGTTTTTCATGGGCAGAAATTTATTGAAAATTAAGTAAGCCTTACTTCCTCATTTGAGCTAAACCCCTGGTCAATACGTTGGTCAGGGGTTGTTTTTGAATATTATTTTGTTGTTTAATAGATGCTGTTTTTTTATTTGTTAAGTTAAGTAATTCTAGTGGCTATGTTTAATAGCAGTAATAATTTAACATTTGATGTTAAAATATGGGTAGTATTGGTCAATATCATAGCGTGCTCTGTTTCCACATTTGCATAAATTAGTTTTTATAAAAGCATTTTAAACTAACTAACAGAGACTAGCTTATGAACAAAAGAAGTATTGCAATACTAGCATCCAATATACTAGTATGTTCTGCGCTTTACGCCCAAACAGCACTTAAAGGTAAAGTGTTGGATCAGGATGGCAAACCCATACCGGGGGTATCGGTAACAATTAAAGGCGGTTCCGGTACGCAGACAGGAATAGATGGCGGGTTTTCATTAACATATACAGGTGGTGGAGTTTTAAACGTTACTGCGGTCGGTTATAAACCCAAGCAAATCCAGCTTAATAATCAAACAACTTTAAACGTTACATTAGAGTCTTCAGCGGAGAATTTAGATGAAGTGGTAGTTACTGCTTTAGGTATCACGAGAGAGAAAAAATCCTTGGGTTACGCTACACAGGAAGTTAAAGCTAAGGAATTGACAGATGCCGGACAGCATAGCTTAACAGGCGCATTGGCGGGAAAGGTTGCGGGGGTACAGGTGAATCAATTTGGTGGAGCTATTGGTTCTTCTGCCCGTATTTCTATTCGTGGAAATACTTCGTTGCAGGCAAATCAGCAACCGCTTATTGTAGTGGATGGTATTCCTATTACAAATGATTCTCAACGTAGTGGTGATAATACATATACCGGAGTGGATTACGGTTCGGGTTTAAATGATATCAATCCGGATGATATTGAAAGCATCAACGTATTGAAAGGTGGGGCGGCTGCGCTATATGGTATGCGCGCTGGTACAGGCGTTATAATGATTACGACAAAATCTGGGAAACGCGCAGAAAATGGTGTTCAAATTTCATACGATGGAAACTTTTCCATTGATAGAGCTGCCAATTTACCGAAATACCAGAATTTATATGGTCAAGGATCCAGGGGAGATGAATACAATTTTAAAAAATTTGGAGAGAATCTATCCTACCAAGATTATGTAACGCAGAATTCATTCAGTTATGTTGATGGTACAGGAAACTCTGGTGTTAACGATAATATCGATGAATCTTGGGGTCCTCGAATGGATATTGGTTTGTTGATACCTCAGTTTAATAGTCCAGTTGTGAATGGTGTACGCCAGGCAACCCCATGGAATTCGCATAAAAACAATGTTAAAGAGTTCTTTCAAACAGGTTTTTCTCAAAACCATAATGTTTCATTGCTTTCCAAATCAGATCGATCGTCTACGCGTGCGTCTATTTCCTTTAGGGATCAAAAGGGAACGGTCCCCAATACAGATCAGAAAAAATATACGGCACAGCTGAATAATGAATATAAGGTCAGTGATAAAGTGTCTTATGATATCATGAGTAACTTTACGCGTACAGAAAGTAACAACTTGGTCACGCAGGGTTATGATGCTGCCAATCCAATGAATGGCCTAATCTGGTTTGGCCGTCAGGTGGATATGCAAGACTTGAAAAAGAATTGGGATCAAAAAGATGCACAAGGGAACTATACCTATTACAATTGGAATTCCGCTTATCATATGAATCCTTTTTATACGATGCATGAATCCCGTAACGCTATGAAGATGAACCGTGTTTTCGGTAAGACATCCTTATATTATCAACCTTTTGATTTTTTAAAATTTGAGGGACGTGTAGGGCTTGATTACTATAATACACATATATTTGAAACGACTTATTATAATTTTGATAATAAGAATGGTAAGTTTAATGAAATTAAAAATAGCAATTCTGATTTTAATGCAGACTTTATTGCAAATTTCAATAAGCAATTTGGCGATCTGAGTTTAACAGGTATTTTGGGGGCTAATTACCGCGACTATCAATTTGAAACAAATACATTAGGGGCAAAAGGATTAAATGTATTGGGGGTTTATACCATTGCGAATAAAATTGGAGATGCTTATACGGTTATGGATCATTCGAAAGGTCGGTCGAATTCGGTTTATGCTCAGGCAAATTTGGGCTGGAAAGATCAATTATATTTAGATTTGACCGCACGGAACGACTGGTCGTCAACCATAAAGAAATCCTTTTTCTATCCCTCGGCAAGTTTAAGCTGGATCCCAACAGCGTCGTTTGAAGGTCTGAAAAGTGATTATTTGAATTTTTGGAAAATGCGATTGAATGTGGTAAAGGTAGGTAATGCGACAAGACCTTATCAAAATGGAAACTATTATTATGCGCAGACAGACGCCTATAATAACCTGGCTCAAATGTACAAAAGTATGGTTTATGCGATCGAAGGCCTGGAACCTGAAGCGATTACTTCTTATGAAATCGGTACCGAGTTAGGATTATTCAAAGACCGCCTCCACCTAGATCTTACTTATTATCAAAAAATAAATAAAAAACAATTGCTTCCAGTGACCACCTCTAATGTGATCGGGTTTAGCAGTATCTTCTTAAATGCGGGAGAAATTCAAAGTAAGGGGATCGAGGTTCAGTTACGCGGGGATATCCTGAAGCGCGAGGATGGATTAAATTGGACAACGACTGTCAACTTCTCAAAGGATAAAAACAAGGTTGTTGAACTTTATCCCGAATTGGACTTGAAAGATTATAGACAAGGTTGGACCTGGGGGATTTCCAACATGGCTTCTGTCGGACGCCCATGGGGGAGTTTGGTTGGACCAGGTTATGATCGTGTAACAGACGGACCAATGAAAGGCGCGATCAAAGTTGGTACGAACGGTTTGGTTTCCACACCACTGGATGGTCAGGTAATCGGAAATGCCGTGCCAGATTTCTTGGCTTCAATGCGTAATGACTTCACCTTTAAAGATTTTAGATTCGGCTTTATGCTCGATTTTCGTAAGGGAGGGGATATCTGGTCACAAACAATGGCTCATGGTTATGTGACAGGTATAGCTGAAATTACTGCTGCTGACGGGATTCGTGAACGTGCTGTTCTTGCCGGCCGTGACGTGATGAAAAACGAACGATTTGCCATGTCGGATGGAAAAGGAGGTTGGGTTGAAAATACCAAAGAAACCACAGCACAGGACTGGTATGAAAATGGTGGTATTGCCGAAATGTATGTTTTAGATGGCTCTTTCCTGAAGTTAAGAGAAGCCTATATATCTTACAATTTACCCAAGCATCTGTATAGTAAAATAAAAGGTATTAAGCGTGCCAATGTATCTATAACAGGTTCTAATCTAGCGTTGCTTTGGGTACATAAAACAAATACAATGCGATTAGATCCGGAAGCTGGAGGTGTATCTAGCGATTCTAGAGGTGTAGGGTTTGAACAGGCAACTGTTCCAAACTCACGAACTATAGGTCTTAAACTTGGTTTTACATTTTAATCAACAGATAGACAGTTAAGATACAGAACCCTCAAAAAATTATGATTATGAATACTTTTATTAAAAAACTAAAATACACGCCTTTATTAGCGGTTCTTCTGGTCACAGGTTGTACCAAAAATTTTGAGAAAATTAATACCGATCCCGATGCTTTAAATGATGTTCCCCCGCAAAATATGTTGGTCAATGTGATGCGAAATGCAGGTGATCAGTTTGGTGGCGACGTCGACGGCTATGGTACATTTGCAGGTTATATTGTCAAAATTCAATATCCAGACAATCTGAGTGGATTAATTCCGACAAATAATACCTATGGCAATCGTTGGGCTGCTTGTTATTATAATATCACCCAAATGAAAGACCTGCTTAAAAAGACAGATGACAACGCTGAAGGGTATAAAAATACGCGTGTTATAGCAAGAATTTGGAATAATTACATGTGGTCTTATTTGTTGGATGGTTGGGGTGATGTGCCTTTTTCTGAGGCGTTTAAGGGCAGGCCAGAAGATGGTTCGGTATTAAAAGCCAAATATGATAAACAGGAAGATATTTTTCCTGCAGTATTGGCAGATCTCAAATCAATTGCAGATGAACTAGCCGCCGGTATTGGTACTGATGAAACATTACAATATGATATCATCTATGGAACGAAAGATTCTGGACAAGAGCATTTAAAAGCACAAATGTTGAAATGGCAGAAGTTCTGTAATTCTTTACGCCTACGGATGGCGATGCGAATTTCTTCTGTTGCCCCAGCTTTAGCTAAAGCTACGATTGAGGAAATTGCTGGAAATAAGGATAAATATCCGGTAATCGAAACGAACACTGAAAATTGTCAAATGTTTTACCCAGGGACGCTGCCTTATATGGAGCCTTGGTATAAATCAGGTATTAATGATAATCGAATTAATAACTGGGGAATGTTCGATATTTTTATCGATCATTTAACCGCAACAAACGACCCCAGAATTGCTTCAATTGCACAGAAAAATAATGCCGGTAAATATGTTGGATTTGTAAATGGTTCGTTGACCAATCCTTCTCCGTCAACTTCGATCTCTTGGATTGGGCTACATTATATCAATAATCCTGCCGGATCAGTGCCTTTTTATCGCGCATGTGAAAGCTACTACACATTAGCCGAGGCAGCATTGCTAGGCTATAATGTTGGAATTTCTGCCAAAGATGCCTATGAAAAGGCTGTGACATTGTCGATGCAAGATAATGGTGTCACTGCTTCTGACATCACTACTTATCTAGCTGGAGCAGGAAAATTTGATGGGACAAAGGACCGTATCTATTGGGATATGTGGGTTGCTTTGTTTAAAGAAAATTTTGAAGCGTGGAGTTTGTACAGACGGACGGGAATTCCTAGTACCAATTATCCTTCAAAAATTCAAAATTCAGCAACTCCACATACAGATCAACCATGGCGCTTGCCTTATCCGAATAATGAGTATTTATATAATACGGATAATGTAAAGGCTGCCGCCGAAGGGACAGTAGATTATAACTGGGGAAAAAGATTGTGGTGGGCAAAAGACAATGGTAAAAAATAGTTTAAATTGCTTAATTGGGCGGGTATCGAAAGATCCCGCTTTTTTCAAAGAATGCTAAAATGACTTTCGAGCAAATTTCCGGTAAAGCCTCAACTTCAAAAAGTTGAGGCTTTATTATTAGCAATATATCATTCTTTTAAAAAAAATGACGCGAGATTGTGAAAGATGTTTGGCAAACTGGAAGAAGATTTTAGGTGCCAGAATAAATTTGTAATTATCAATAGGGGATATTACCGTATTTTCTTCTGTAAAAGATATAAAATATAGAAAATAATTTGTTTAATTACCTTGGTAATTAGTATCTTTAAGATGGACAGTCCGATAAATGGACGTCTAAACAAAATAAACTTAAATAGCATTCATAGCTTGCATCTTGACAGGTTATGATGTGTTGAATTTCAAAATTCGATATGATGATTAAATCTCCCGGTTTCCTTTTTAAGGAGGCAATTAAGAACGAAAATCCGTTGCAAGTTGTTGGGGCTATTAACGCCAATCATGCCCTTTTGGCCCAGCAGGCTGGCTTTAAAGCAATTTATCTTTCTGGAGGTGGTGTTGCCGCCGGATCCTTGGGAATCCCGGATCTTGGCATTACAACGCTGCAGGATGTTTTGATTGATGTTGACCGCATTACAAATGCCTGTGATCTTCCACTGCTGGTGGATATTGATACGGGCTTTGGCCCCTCGGCATTTAATGTGGCGCGTACCATAAAATCGTTAATTAAAGCAGGTGCAGCAGCAATACACATGGAAGATCAAGTCGGCGCGAAACGCTGTGGGCATCGCCCCGGAAAAGAGCTTGTGTCAAAATTCGAAATGGTTGACCGGCTGAAAGCTGCTGTGGATGCGAGGACCGACAACGATTTTGTCATCGGTGCACGCACTGATGCTCTTGCTTCTGAAGGCCTGGAGCTTGCTCTTGAAAGGGCCGTTGCTTATAAGGAAGCAGGAGCAGACTTTATCTTCGCCGAAGCGGTGCATCAATTGGATCAATATATTCAATTTAGCGCAGCGACTGGCTTACCTGTTTTGGCTAATATCACCGAATTTGGGCAAACTCCTTTGTTTCACCTTGATGAGCTGCGTCAGGCGCATGTCTCCATCGTGTTATATCCCTTGTCCGCTTTTCGGGCTGCCAATAAAGCTGCAACAAATGTGTATCATCATATCCGACAAGATGGTAGCCAGGCGAAAGTGATTGACCAGATGCAAACGAGAGAAGAGTTGTATAGAAGTATCGATTATTATGCCTATGAAAATCGATTGGATAAATTGTTTAACAAATAATTATAGACAGATGGAAGAGACAAAAGATACTAGTTTTAAACCCAAGAAAAGTGTTGCACTCTCGGGAGTACCCGCTGGGAATACCGCGCTGAGTACTGTGGGTAAAAGTGGCAATGATTTGCATTATAGAGGGTATGATATTTTAGATTTGGCGTACCAGGCTAGTTTTGAGGAGGTGGCTTACTTGCTTGTTTATGGTAGTTTACCAACGCAGGCGCAGTTAACTGGCTATCAAAGCCAGCTGATTAGTCAGCGTGGGTTGCCGATTACCGTTCAGCAAGTACTGAAGCAGCTACCGTCTACCGCCCATGCGATGGATGTCTTGCGGACTTATGTCTCTTTTTTTGGAAGTGTATCACCCGAAAAAGAAAGTCATCCCATTGCTGGTGCACGGGATATCGCCACCCGTCTGATGGCTTCCATGGCTTCAGCTTTGCTATACTGGTATCATTTTAGTCAGCATGGACGCGAGATTCAGGTGGAGACCGCTGATTCCACTTTAGGAGGGCATTTCTTGCACCTGCTTCACGGTAAATCCCCCTCGGCATCTTGGGTAAGGGCCATGCAGATTTCGCTTAATTTATACGCTGAACATGAGTTTAATGCTTCGACCTTTAGTGCGCGGGTCATCGCCGGAACAGGATCTGATCTGTATTCCTGTATAGCAGGTGCTATTGGTGCACTTCGTGGTCCCAAACACGGCGGAGCCAATGAGGTAGCATTTGAAATCCAGAGCCGTTATGCAAATGCCGACGAAGCAGAAGCCGATATCCGTAAACGCTTGGCAAATAAAGAAGTTATTATTGGTTTTGGCCATCCTGTGTATACGATTTCGGATCCAAGAAATCAAGTAATTAAACAGGTAGCCAAGGAGCTGTCCGAAGAAGCAGGAGACATGACACTGTATCTGATTGCAGAAAGATTGGAAAAGGTGATGTGGGAAGAAAAGAAAATGTTTCCAAATCTGGATTGGTATTCCGCTGTATCCTACCACCTGATGGGAATTCCAACCGAAATGTTTACGCCATTATTTGTTCTTGCTCGTATCACCGGCTGGTCAGCACATGTTTTTGAACAACGGCAAGATGGAAAAATTATCCGGCCAAGTGCAAATTATATCGGGCCCGACGATAGACCCTTCGTCCCTATTTCCGAACGATAAATTGGGGTTGAGGAATAAACAGTAGTTTCTGTCAGGGATAATTTGACCGCAACGAAGGGTAAAAAACAATGTAAAGAATCTCGAACGATAGTCTTATACGAAATAAAATAATGAGTTCAGCAATATCAAATGAAAGACCACAGCCAGATCAGGTTTTAGTGGACATTGTGGACTACGTCCTAAATTATAAAATTGAAGAAAAAGCAGCATGGAATACGGCATTTTACTGTTTTCTTGATACCATAGGTTGTGGCTTGGAGGCTTTAACCTATCCTGCCTGTACCAAATTGCTGGGGCCGATTGTACCCGGGACTATAGTACCGAATGGTGCTAGGGTGCCGGGCACTAATTTCCAGCTCGATCCAGTGCAGGCAGCATTTAACATCGGTACAATTGTTCGATGGTTGGATTTTAATGATACTTGGCTTGCTGCAGAATGGGGACATCCATCTGATAATCTCGGCGGGATTTTAGCTGTAGCGGACTGGTTGAGTAGGACTCACATCGCAAATGGTCAGAAACCTTTGAAAGCTAAGCAGCTGCTGGAAGCCATGATCATGGCGCATGAGATACAAGGTGTTTTGGCCCTCGAAAATTCATTCAATAAAGTAGGCTTAGATCATGTTATTTTAGTAAAAGTAGCTTCAACAGCGGTTGTGGGTCGAATGATCGGGCTGACAAAAGAGGAACTTCTTAATGCGGTTTCTTTGGCCTTTGTGGACGGACAGGCATTGCGTACTTACCGACACGCTCCCAATACAGGTAGCCGAAAATCTTGGGCCGCAGGTGATGCTACTTCACGTGCCGTTCGTTTGGCCTTGATTGCAAAGACTGGAGAAATGGGGTATCCGTCTGTTCTGACCGCGCCAATATGGGGATTTTACGATGTGTCTTTTAAAGGCAATGCATTTAAGTTTCAACGTGCCTACGGATCATATGTGATGGAAAATATACTCTTTAAAATTTCCTTCCCTGCCGAGTTTCATGCACAGACGGCTGCCGAAGCTGCAATGCAACTTCACCAGCAATTGAAGGAACTCGGGAAAAGTAGTGCAGATATTGCGCGCGTGACAATTCGTACACATGAAGCCGCCATCCGAATCATCGATAAAAAGGGACCTTTGCATAATCCTGCAGACCGCGATCACTGCATTCAGTATATGGTTGCCGTCCCTTTAATCTTTGGCCGTTTGACAGCTGAAGATTATGAAAATTATATTGCTTCAGATCCGAGAATAGATGAGCTTCGCGATAAAATTTTCTGTATTGAAGACTCTCGATTCACCTCAGACTACCACGACCCACAGAAGCGGGCAATTTCAAATGCTTTGACAATTGAGTTGAATGATGGTACGCTATTGCCTGAATTGGTTGTCGAATACCCAATAGGTCATCCAAGACGTAGGGCGGAAGGAATACCTAAGTTAATCGAAAAATATAAAACCAACCTTGCGCGGGTATTTTCTGAAAAGAAACAGCGGCAGATACTCGAAGCAACATTGGACTATGATACTTTTGTTGATCAGGATGTTTCTTATCTTATGGATTTGTTTGCACAATAAAAATATTAAAATAGGGGAGCAAATCGCTTCCCCTATTTTAATCATATTGCCCTGATACTGCTAAATTATTCAATTCAGATAACTTTATTCTTACTGTTTGGCCGTTTCATCTTTTTGCTGAATGGTCCGTTTCTTATCAGCAGGAAAAGATCTTGACTCGGTTTTCGCAACTGTTGGTCCTTTCGAAATCATGGAGGTTTTTAAGCCTAAGGGTGATATTACAGTGCTAATCGTGTTCAAACTATATCACTGCAGTATTGGGTAAAACGAATAAGTGGATCATCTAATGCCAGTTTGAAAGGAAGCCAGTATAAAATTTGAAATTCCTATTCGCTAATTCCTTTAATGATTCCGGTACATCCCATTGTTCACCGTAAGCATGAAATGCTTCACATTCAGCTACAAAAATCGGGAGGGTTGTAAGGTCGATATGACCAAATACCCCACCTGTATAAGAAGCATAACCTACTCCCAGGATGGAACCAATATCTCCGTCAATAGGTCGGTCAATTATACCTCCCTCCAGACAGCGGTAGCTATCTAGAGCCATGACGTGGAGCAGTCTCTTACGAATAATTGAAGGTGTTAAAGTGTTTTCTGATATCGGTATCATTGGATTTTTCCAAATTGTTTTCTTTTTGCTTTCTAGGTCGTAATCGTAAAATCCAACGCCTGATTTTTTACCTTTTCTTCCCTGATCAACCATTTTCCTGAGGTAGCTATATGCCCGTTGCTGGCTGGCGTGGAGCGCAGGAAATTGATCGTAAACATGAAGCATCAATTCCAGAGATATTTCGTCCAATACTGCCAAAGGGCCCACTGCAAATCCTGCTGCGACCGCTTCCTCTTCGATCAGCAAAGGAGAAATTCCTTCCAGTACCATTGTGATGCCCTCCAGTAGATAGTTGAAGAAAATGCGCGACGTAAAAAATCCCGGGCCATCATGCACTATTATTGGAATTTTATTAAGCCTTAATGCTGTTGTAAGTGCCTTCTCCAAGGTGATTTCATCAGTTTCTTTTCCGCAGATAATCTCCACCAGTGGCATGCGGTCCACGGGAGAAAAGAAATGCATACCGATAAAACTTTTGGAATCATGAGCTGCTTTTGCAAGCTCAGTAATGGGTAAAGAGGTTGTATTTGAGGCGAAAAAGCCGTTGTCTGCCAAATAGGGTAGGCATTCCTGGGTTACGGCTGCTTTTAAAGAAAAGTCTTCAAATACAGCTTCTATAATACAGTCCGATCCATTGAGGTCGCCGACTTTTTCCGTAGGTTTTATGCGGGAAAGCAATTGTTCCTGTTGAGATTGGTTCAGGATTCCCAGAGCCAGCAATTTTTCGCAAAGCTGAGTCGAATAAGCTTTCCCTCGTTCAGCCTGAGTGACGGTAACATCTTTTAAAACCACTTCGATTCCTGCCCGGGCAGCTTCGTAGGCGATACCGGACCCCATCATTCCCGCTCCCAAAATTCCTATTTTGTTTAAGCTATAGTTATGCAGCAGCCGGATTCGGCTTGGTGATTGCGCGTCTTGAACGCCATAGTAAAGAGTTCGGATCATATGGAGCGGTTCGGGGCGATTGAGCACTTCAAGATATAAAGTTACCTCTTGCTCGATAGCTTGGGGTGGGGTGGATGAAGCTCTTTTCTTTAGCAATTCGACGGCTGCATTCGTTCCGGGGTATAAGCCACGTGCCTTTCTTTGGATATTTAGAATGGCTTCAGGGCTTACCTGATCTATTTTTTTGGTTTCCTTGTCTGGAATCAGAAGGGGATTCTTAAGAATCCATTTTTTTGCCAGTAATATGCCCTCGTCTTGTTGCTGCGAAACTTCATCAATTAATCCCTGTTTGTAAGCTTCTTCACTATTCATGAGCTTGCCCTGCGTCAGAAGATTTAAGGTAGCGGAATTCCCGATCAATGAAGGTAAATAAATGGTACTTCCAAAACCTGTAAACAAACCGTATTTGCTTTCCGGGAAGCCAAATTTGAGCTTTTGGGAGGCAATACGGTAATCAGCCCATAGCATAGTTGCCAATGCAATATCAGTACAGTTGTCTGTAAAAACCGAGACGATAGGCTTTTTTGACTCTTTCCAAGTCGATACTTTCAGTATAAGTGACTTTAAGATTGATGCAGTCGAATCACTAGGGGAGAATTGATTAAATAATTGGGCATATTCGATTTTTCCGGATGCAATCGGACAATAATAGATTATACCAACTGTATCTTCCTGTTTGAGCGTAAAAGTAACTAAATCGACAAATTTTAGGAGATAATCTACGATATGCAGTTGTTCGGGGAGTATCTTTGATAGGGGACTTATCGTCGCAATCTGTTGGTTATCCCGCTCGATGTGGAAAAGGGATTGTTTTAAAGAAAGTTTATTTTCATCCATAATACCAGAAAATTGATAGGAATATTTTAATTAGATTTACCGGATTGATAAGTGATATTATCTATTGTCATTTTTGCGATAATTTCGAGCATGATTTCTGACGTTCCACCGATAATTGTGCCGACACGTACATCCCGATACAAGCGTGCTATTTTATAGTCTTCGGTAAATCCATAACCACCAAATAGTTGGAGACACTGATTGACCACTTGTACTGCGAGTTCGCTCGCTTGTAATTTAGCAATCGAGCATTCCTGTACTGCATACTCATGCTGGTTTTGAAGATCACAGCAATGATAAACAAAGGCTTTAGTTGTGGCGATATCTGCAGCCATTTGTGCAATGCGATGTCTGATGGTTTGGAATTCCTGGATTTTTTTTCCAAAAGCTTCCCGCTGTGCGATATACTCGAGTGTATATTGAAGGGCAGAATCTGCGGTTGAAATACTATGAATGGCAGCAGTAAGCCGCTCCAGTTGGAGGCCGTCCATTAAATAACGAAATCCTTCACCTTCTTTCCCGACAAGGTGGGAAATGGGAACCCGGACATTGTTAAATCCCAATTCAGCAGTATCTGATGCATGCCAGCCTAATTTGTTAATCTTATTTGTAGAAACTCCCGGCGTATTTTTCTCGATAATTAGTAGACTAATACCCTTTGTACCTTGATTCGGATCGGTTTTTACCGCCGTGATAAAGAAATCCCCGTAGTAACCATTGGTAATAAAAGTTTTGGAACCGTTGACAATATAAAAGTCACCATCGCGAACTGCGGTCGTTTTGATGTGTTTTACATCGGAACCAGCACCGGGTTCAGTAATTGCAACTGCACTGATCATATCGCCAGCGATGACCGGTTTAAGATAACGTGTTTTTAGCTCATCTGAACCATATTTCAATAAATAAGGGGCCGACATGTATTGGATAACAAGTGCGGAGATGGTAAATCCTCCTGAGAAGCAATGGGACAATTCTTCACAGAGCACGAGCGAATAATAAAAATCGAGGTCAACTCCGCCATATATTTCTGGATAATTGAGCCCCATGAGTCCCATGTCACCCATCTTCTTCCAGATACTTCGATCTATTTCTCCCCGTTTTTCCCAGTCGTCGACGTAGGGAATGATTTCTTTTCGAATAAATGCGCGAAGTGTGTCGCGAAAAATCTGATGTTCAGCTGTAAACCGGATTGTCTGCATAATCGTTTATCTTGCTACTGGTTATTTTATATGCGTGGGTTTATGAATGCCCATGCGCTCGGATTTTATGTAAACGAATTTAAAGAAAAGCCTTCGCTTTTGCGAATTTTTATTCTTTATTTTCTGTTAAATTGTTTAGGTAGGGAAGTTTATTAGTTGATTTTTGTCCATTTATTTTGTTTTGATGCAAAAAAATAAAACCGAGTCGTTGTGTTGTCTCTGTTATATTTTTTATCTTTAGACATAATTATAAACTTTTTATACCATGTCAAAGAGAGTATTTATCGTTGCGGCGAAACGTACGCCAATTGGAAGTTTTGGCGGGGCATTGTCGTCTATCTCGGCTCCAGATCTCGCGGCTCATGCTGTACGCGCTGTCATGGCTGAAACAGCTGTCTCTACTGATTCAATTGATGAAATTATTATTGGTGCCGTTTTGCAAGCTGATCTGGGGCAGGCCCCAGCCCGGCAGGTTGCCCGATTGGCTGGTTTGTCAGATCATACTTCCGCAACAACGCTCAATAAGGTATGTGCAAGTGGAATGAAAGCAATAGCGGTGGCTGCGCAGTCCATTTTATTGGGAGATGCCGACATCGTAATTGCAGGTGGGATGGAGAGCATGAGTCGAGTGCCATTTTATGCAAATACCGTGCGTTGGGGCGCCAGGTTTGGAGCTCAAAATCTCAGCGATGGCTTACAGCGAGACGGTCTTAGTGATGCCTATTCGAATGAAGCAATGGGTGTCTTTGCAGAATTATGCGCTGAAAAATATGCGATTAGCCGCGAAGACCAAGATAATTATGCAATCAGTTCTTATAAGCGCAGCCTCGATGCCTGGCAAAAAAATAAATTTTTAAAAGAGGTTCAGCCTATAGCAATACAAACGCGTAAAGGGGAAATGACCGTTTCACGGGATGAGGAGTTTTCTCAAGTCAATTTTGATAAGATACCCGAACTTAAACCCGCCTTCAAAAAGGATGGAACGGTCACTGCAGCAAACGCATCCACAATCAGTGACGGGGCTGCGGCAGTACTTCTGATGTCTGCTGAAAAAGTGAGTGAGCTCGGCCTTATCCCATTAGCCGAAATTGTGGCTTACGCCGATGCCGAACAGGCACCAGAGTGGTTTACAACCACACCAAGTGTTGCCGCGGAAAAAGTATTGAAGAAAGCTGGACTGACGGTTTCAGATATTGACTATTTTGAATTTAATGAAGCTTTTTCTGTTGTAGCTTTGGCAAATGCACAAATTTTAGGCTTGTCCTTGGATAAGGTAAACATTTATGGTGGTGCAGTTTCCTTAGGTCATCCCTTAGGTTGCTCAGGAGCGAGAATTATAGTAACATTAAGCAGTATCTTAAGGCAAGAGGGAGGGGCTATTGGACTGGCAGCAATATGTAATGGTGGCGGTGGCGCCTCTGCGATGATTATAAAAAAGATTTAAGTTCTTCGTCCAGATAATGCTCCTTACGTTTTATCTGGACGGAGTTTACGTTGAACTAATACCACTATTCTTCATATAAACGACTGGCTTCAACGCCATGTAGTGCAAGTTCTGATTCGATTTCCGTTGGATTTAATCGAATGCCTTCTATGGTTAATAGATTATAAATAGAATCCAGGTCGATTTTCCATTCGTGGATGCCATTCAATTTTTCAACAGCCTGTTTGATTTTGTCTACAAGACTGGGATGTTGTGCATTAGTTTCGAAAATGAGCTTTTCCATAGTGTTTCATATTAAGCCTGATAGAAAACCAGGCGGGTTTAACCAAAATAGCGCAGACAATCATTTGATCGGCTAATTACAATAGTCTCAATATAAGGATAATATTCTGAAATTAATGTTTTAGAGTGACTAAATTGTAATGAAACTGTTAATTTTTGTAATAAATATATTGAAATTTTATAGTTGTATTTTTCAGTTTATAACGCATTGAATTCTGTTTAGTTGTAAACTAATATTTATTTTTTACGATAAATGCTTTCCAGTGCTGTATTTTCATTTGTAATGAAATTTTAACTAAGTTTGGGATGAACATGACGCCTGAGATCTTTTATATAATCATTCTAATACTGCTTACAATTGTTGTTGTACTTTCTGGCTTGTATATCGTTTTAAAGCAAAAATACAAGAAGCTTGCAGTAGAAAACAAACGGCAAAAAGAGCTTTTTAATCGCATGGATAACGGGAAGATGGAGCATTTCCATCGCGCTCAGTTAAATCCCCATTTATTGAAAAATTCACTGAACGGTATTCTTTCCCACGCCTACCAAACCTATTATACGATGGACAAATTGGCTATGGTCTTGGACTATGTACTTTATGAAAGTGAGGATGAACTTGTTTCACCTAAGGCCGAGATTGAATTTGCACGTAATCTTATCGAAATTAATAAAGTTAAGCTTAGCCCATTATTTGATATACGTGTTAAATTCGATGTGGACGAACTGGATGATGTTGTGTTTGATACACCGACTTTGGTTCCTTTAATGACAGTTGATTTGATCGAAAACGCATTTAAACATGCTGACTTCCATGGTGCTGATTCCTTTATCTCCATTAACATGACATTTAGGGACGGAATATTGGATCTTGTTGTAAGTAATCGAATATCAAAACGTTCTCCTCTGCAAAAACAGAAAAGTGGAATAGGGAGCAAGACTTTGGAGGAGCGTCTCATGTTATATTACCCCGATAAGCATACATTACATCGGTTTGTAGAGAATGACGTTTATAGTGCTCACCTTCAAATCAGATTATATGCGGATTGAGAGAAATTTAAAGTGTATACTGTTGGATGATGAAATGCCAAGTTTGCGTTTTTTGAAAATGCTCTGCGAGCAAATTCCCGGACTGGAGGTTGTCAAGGCTTTTAACGAGCCGGTTGTATTGTTGCAGGAGTATAAAGAGCTAAATTTCGATTTTTGTATTTTGGATATTGAAATGCCTGAATTTAACGGATTTGATGTAGCTAAGGTGTTAAAAGAATACCCGATTGTATTTTCTACAGCCTATAAGCAGTACGCAAGTGATGCTTTTGATATCAATGCCGTTGATTACATGCGCAAGCCGATATCATTACAGCGACTTCAACAAGCCATTATGAAAGTAGAACAAGTCCTCAACAGCCAGCCGGAAACGATTTCTTTTGCGCAGTTTAATACGAATAAGGGAAAGGCAATACTTTATTTTGAACAGATTAATTACATTCAGATTGCTGAAGTCGATAGTCGCGATAAAAAGGTATATCTGTCGGATGGCTCCCTCGTTTTGCTTAAAAATATAAGTTTTGACAAGTTGCTCGGAATCCTTACAGCTCCTGATTTTATCCGCATCAATAAAAAAGAGATCATTGCAGCCAAGATTGTCAAATTTTTTTCTGCGGATGAGATAACAAGCAATTTATTGGATGAGCAGAATCAGCCTCTACTTTTTAATTTGGGCGAGTCGTACAAAAAGGTGTTCCACGATAAGTTCAGTTGATTACAAAATTCTTTAGTTTCATTACATTTTTTCCTAATCTGACGTTTCTGGCAGCCTTAAAACTGCGATAGAATTATATTTTTGCTGTGACCATATGTCGGAGCACTCGTTGCCTAATCGATATTGGTGGAGATTAATATGCTATTGTCACTACAGTTATTTTAATTGCTATTAAAGATGAGAAAATACAGGAATTCGATCTTCTATGTCGTTCTGATAGGTACATTACTTGCAGTAATGTATTGGGTAATTCATTTAGGGACACAATTACAGGCTCCCGAATTAATCGGTGGTGAAAAGACAAGTAATGGTGCTTGGCAAGATTTTACATCAACTTTACTACACAGTATCAAGCATCCCTTGGCTATTCTATTGGCTCAGATTGTAACTATTATTATTGCTGCCCGTATCATGGGCTGGATTTGTATAAAGATTAAGCAGCCTGTTGTGATTGGAGAAATGCTGGCGGGAATTATATTGGGGCCATCTTTATTAGGGCTCTATTTTCCGGAGTTTTCACATACGCTTTTTCCGATTGAATCATTGAGCAATTTGCAGTTTCTGAGCCAGATCGGACTGATCTTGTTTATGTTTATAATTGGAATGGAACTCGATTTGAATGTGCTCCGGAATAAAGCACACGACGCCGTTGTGATTTCTCACGCAAGTATCGTGATTCCATTTACGTTAGGGATCACCTTAGCCTATTTTTTATATTTATTTCATCCACCGACCAATGTTGAGTTTTTATCCTATAGCTTGTTTATCGGCATTTCAATGAGCATTACCGCGTTTCCGGTACTTGCCCGAATTATACAAGAGAGAGGATTGCAAAAGAGTAGGCTGGGAGCAATGGCGATTACCTGTGCAGCTGCAGACGATATTACGGCTTGGTGTATACTGGCTGTAGTGATTGCGATTGTAAAAGCGGGTGATTTTGCCAGTGCATTATATACTATTGCAATGGCTGTTGCCTATGTACTCATCATGATTAAGATTGTACGTCCATTTTTGATGCGGGTAGGAGAGGTTAAAGGGAGTAAGGAGGCTTTAAGTAAACCTGTTGTTGCTATTTTCTTTATCGTGTTATTGTTTTCGGCATATGCGACAGAGGTGATCGGTATCCATGCCTTGTTTGGTGCGTTTATGGCTGGAGCAATTATGCCGGAGGGAAGCCGTTTTCGGACAGCATTTATCGAAAAAATAGAAGATGTTTCCACATTGCTACTATTGCCTTTGTTCTTTGTCTATACTGGCCTTCGTACCCAAATTGGATTACTCAATGACCCGCAGCTATGGATGATTACGATTGTCATTATTTTAGTCGCGGTTATCGGTAAATTTGCTGGCAGCACTTTAGCCGCTCGTTTTGTTGGCCAAAGCTGGAAAGATAGCTTGAGTATAGGTGCGTTGATGAATACCCGGGGACTGATGGAGCTTATTGTACTGAATATAGGTTATGACCTCGGTGTTTTAAGCGCTGAATTGTTTTCGATGATGGTGGTTATGGCATTAATTACTACGTTTATGACAGGACCATCCCTCGATTTAATTAATTTTCTCTACCGGCCCAAGAAAAATTCATTGCAGGGGGATCTTCAAAACAAGGCAAAGTTTAAAATTCTGCTGTCATTTGCGAAAAGTAATACAGGCATTTCATTGCTGCATTTAGCAAACGCTTTAACACTGAAATCAAAAAAGAATGCAGAGATTACCGCGTTGCATATCGAACCTTCCAACGAATTACATCATTATGAAGTAGAAACCCAGGAGTTAGACAGTTTTCGTGAGATCAAACAAGTGGCTCAGGAATTAGAACAGCCCATACAGACCGTCTTTAAAATCTCGGGCGATATAGACAGTGAAATTGTTCAGACTTCCAATGAAAGAGAACAGGATCTGTTACTTTTAGGAGTGAGCGAATCCATTTATGAAGGTAGTTTACTCGGTCGATTTTTAGATTTTACTTCGCGGATCGTAAATCCTGAAAAGCTGTTTCATACGGTAACAAATGCGGAGTCTCCATTCACTACTTTCGATCGAAATCAACAGATTAATGCGAAAGTCAATGCTATGGTAGGTATCTTGATCGATAAAAACTTTGTAAAAGCAAGACGCGTGATTGTTCCTATTGTATTAAAAAACGACGAATTTTTATGTGAAATGATTCAGCGTCTGATTCAGCATTCGGATGCGCAGATTATCGTTTGGGATCTTAACCAGGTCCTGAGACAGAAGGAGAGTTTTAAAGAGAAATTGAGGCAATTGGAGCAACTTGTTCCCAATCATCTGACGATAACTGAAAAAGAATTAGACCATGAGGCCTGGCAGGAACAGGATCTGATGTTGATAAGCTTGCCCAGTTGGAACAAAATCGTCAATAAGAAAGTGCACTGGCTTCAATCAACCCCCTCAACGCTGTTGATGGCAGATAGAAAGCCGTAAAAGAAAACAAAAAGCCCCTAGATCCATGATTTAGGGGCTTTTTGTTAAGGCTCTTTAAGTGCCTATTTATTCGCTTTTTCTATCTTGATTTTTAATCCGATCAGTTTTTCAATATCAGCTAAATAAGGTCTTTCTTCCACATCGCAAAAAGAAATTGCTTTCCCCGCTTGTCCGGCCCGGCCTGTTCTACCTATACGATGAACATAGGTTTCTGGAACATTTGGGAGATCATAATTGATGACAAGTGGGAGCTGTTCGATGTCGATTCCCCTTGCCGCAATATCAGTAGCAATTAAAATTTTAATGTGGCTCTCTTTAAATTCGCCTAAAGCCTTTTGTCTTGCATTCTGGGATTTGTTACCGTGAATGGCCGCAGCTCTCAGGCCATTTTTCGCAAGCATCTTAACGATTTTATCCGCCCCATGTTTTGTCCGGGAGAATACAATAGTACGTTCATGCTTCTGCTTTTTTAAAATACCTGTCAATAATTTTATTTTCTCCTTTTTTTCAACAAAAAATACAGATTGATTTACTTTTTCGGCGGTTGAGCTTACTGGGGTTACATCGACCTCAATGGGCTTATGTAATATGCCATGTGCAAATTTACGTATGTTTGGTGGCATAGTAGCTGAGAAAAACAGCGTTTGTCTTTTTGAAGGAACTTTGGCAAGAATTTTTTTGATATCATGAATAAAACCCATGTCAAGCATGTTGTCCGCTTCGTCCAGGATCAAGATTTCAATTTTATCCAGCGCAACGATCTTTTGATTCATCAAATCCAGTAACCTTCCGGGGGTAGCCACCAGAATGTCAACCCCTCTTTTGATTTCCTTGACCTGCTTCTCCTGGCTTACACCTCCGAAAATAGTACAATAGTTTAATTTAAGATATTTTCGGTATAAGTTTATATTATCTCCAATTTGAATCGCCAGTTCGCGTGTCGGGGTAAGAATCAAAGCTCTAATCGGAACGATTTTGCCTGCTGTCTTGCTTTCTTCAAGACGCTGTAGAAGCGGTAGTGCAAAAGCCGCTGTTTTGCCTGTACCTGTTTGTGCACAACCAATAAGATCGTTGCCTTTCAGTACAATTGGAATGGCTTTCTGTTGAATTGCTGTAGGATGTGTATAGCCTGTTTCTGTTATTGCTTTTAAAAGCGGATCAATTAAACTGAGTTGTTTAAATTCCATAAGTAGTATGTTCGAATTTGTCTTAAATAAAACCTTTGACAACCATTTCTATGCTTTTGATTTGAATAGCAAGAACCATTCAACAAAAAATAAAAAGATTGTTTAAAATAGTAAAGGAAGAATAGGAAAAAGAAATGGGATAAGTCATTTAGAATTACCCCATTAACAAGAAAGTGTATTTTTTGGATTACGCCAATTTTACATTTGTAGCGCTGATTCCTTTTGGAGTTCTTTCTACATCATAAGTAACAACGTCGCCTTCAGATACTTGGTTTTTAAGCGCAGAAACGTGTACGAAAACATCTGCACTACCATCCTCTGGTGTAATAAAACCAAAACCTTTAGTTTCATTGAAAAATTTAATTTTACCTGTATTCATTATTTTTAATTAAGTGCGGCAAGTTAGGTATAAAAAGTGATTAATCTTTTATTTTTTTTAATGAATTATAAAATATATTGTGCAATTGCCCTTTTTCTTCGTAGAAGAAGTGTATTGGAATACTAACGCCCCCCTCACAAGGGCATGTTTTTATCTAACTCGACCATTTTTTTAATTTGTTTTGGCGTGTCTCGGTATTTGTCTATATATATTTTACAATGCTTTTTGTAGGCACCTAAATTCATTTTTGTATTTTCATCGAAGTAATTTGTTTTTTAATCACAACACGATTATTAGAATGACATTCATCTAAGACGACTATCGATTCTATTTGTATTGGGAACTTGGATGATATTCGGCAAAAACAAAACTTAAACCAATGTTCAATGAATAGAAAAGATTTTATCAAAACATCTACCGTTTTAGCTGCATCATCATTTTTTTTAAAAGCCAAAGGGGCAAATTTTTTAAATCAATCCATCCGGGTTGGATTAATAGGCGTCAATGGAATGGGCTGGTCTGATTTAAATGCACTGTTGAAGAATGATGGTGTGGTTTGTACTGCGCTTTGTGATGTGGACGAAAATATTCTCCGTAAGCGGGTTGAAGAGCTTCAAAAAAGAAATATCCATGTCGAAACGTTTATAGATTATAAAAAAATGCTTGATAGTGCCAACGTGGATGCAGTTATTATAGCAACCCCAGACCATTGGCATTGTCTACAGATGGTAGATGCTGTGAATGCGGGAAAGCATGTTTATGTTGAAAAGCCTATTGGTAACTCCATTTCGGAATGTCAATTAATGGTTCAGGCTGCAAAGAAAAATAAGGCTGTTGTACAAGTTGGACAATGGCAACGGAGCCAGCAGCATTTTAAAGATGCTATTGATTTTGTTCATTCTGGTAAATTGGGTAAAATAAGGCTCGTGAAGGCCTGGTCTTATCAGGGATGGAAAAGTGCCATTCCCGTACAGCCGGATGAGCCTGTTCCTACTGGCGTACATTATACCGAATGGCTGGGACCTGCGCAAAAAAGACCATTCAATCCGAATCGATTCCATTTTAACTTTCGTTGGTTTTGGGATTACGCCGGTGGCCTGATGACCGATTGGGGTGTACATATGCTGGATTATGCTTTACTTGGGATGAAAGTCTCCGATCCAAAGTCTATTATGGCTTCAGGAGGAAAGTTTGCATTTCCGGACGATGCTGGCCAGACACCCGATACGATGACAGCTGTTTATGAATTTGATGGCTTCAATATCCAATGGGAGCATGCCAAAGGAATTGATCTTGGTCCTTACAATCGTAATCATGGTGTGGCATTTATTGGTAACAACGGTACTTTAGTCTTGAACCGCGGCGGATGGGAGGTGATTCCCGAAAAAGGAAGAATGGAAGCCGTTCCAGTGCAGCCCTCTTTAGATAACGGGCTGGATAAACATATGGAAAATTTTGTTCAAGCCATCCGGCAACGCAATCCGCAGTTACTTCATGCTCCAATTGAAGCAGGAGCCCATATAGCGATCTTTTCGCAGCTCGGAAATATTGCTTTTAGAACGGGTGAAAAACTCTATTGGGATAAAGATAAACAACGTTTTACGGACCAAAAGGCAAATAAGTATTTGGCTTCAGTTTATTACAATGGTTATAAATACCCAAAAGTATAAAGTCTTTAACTTGGTTGCTGCTTAATTATTTAAATCAGCAACCAAGTTAAGATACTTATATTTCTGAAAAGACAAATTCATTTGCTAGATCAATTTCCTCGCGATTGATCGTATGTCCTGCATTTCGATAGACAACTAGTTTTACATTGGCGTTCATCTGCTCCAGGATGGATGCTGTATTTTGGACCCGTTCCAGTGGAACATGAAAATCAGGATCACTGGTCCCCAGAAAAATTGGAGTTTGCGCAAAATCACCTGCATAGCGGTCCCGGTTAATTTCCTCGCCAATAACGCCGCCAATAATTGCCACCGCACCACCATATTGCTGCGCATGTCGTGCAAGATATTCGAGTGTTAGACAGGCACCCTGAGAAAACCCAAAAAAATAGATGTTTTCGGCTAGAATGCCCTTGTCTAAAGCTAGTTTGACGGTATGATCGATAAGATCAATTGCCGAGCTCAACCAGGGTTCATTCTCTTGTACCGGCGCAATAAATGAATAGGGGTACCAGCTATGATTTTCTGCTTGCGGAGCAAGCAGCGCAAAATTATCGACATGAAGATAGGATGACATACCAAGAATATCTTCGGCGCTCCCGCCACGACCATGGATCATGATAATCGCTTTTTTTGCCTGTTCTAAATTTTGACCAGCTGTTTTAATATTTATTGAATGACTCATTTTGTCCTTTCCTTTTATGGCAATTTATATTGTTTTTTTGAACCAAACGTCTTGATATAGCTCCGGATGGCGGTGAAACTGCGCATTTACATAAGGACATAGCGGAACAATTTTCATGTTGTTTTCGCGTGCATGAGAAACCAATTTTTCGAGAAGTATTTTTGCGAATCCCCTGCCTTCATAGGCTTCGTCAACCTCTGTATGGTAAACTACTAGATTACCATCAATGATAGCGATGCTCATTAAACCTGCTTTACGTTCATCGGAGAATAATTGGAGCTCTCCACGTTGATTTTTGTCTAATACAATTTCAGTTCTTTCCATAGCTTTATCGTTTGTTAAATAATGTTTATGTAATCCAATTAATCTATTTTTGGCAATGTCTCCTCAATCTGCGAACGGTAGCTTTCATATTGTTTCGGCAATTTAAGTGACGCACCTAAACCGGATAGCGGTTCGTCTACTGTAAATCCTGGATTGTCCGTAGCAATCTCAAACAAGACACCTCCCGGTTCACGAAAATAGAGCGAGAAAAAGTAATCTCTATCTATTTTTGGTGTAATATCTAACCCTGCCGAAAGCACTTTTTCGCGATACTCCATCAATACATTATCGTCCTTTACCCGAAATGCGATATGATGATTTGTACCCGCTGCATTTTTACCATATGGTAAATTTCTGTCTGCTATAATGTCGACGACGTTTACCGTGTCGATACTATCGGTAGCCAATCTATAATGGTTGTTGTCCTGCTTTTGGATGGAATAACCCAAAATATCTGTCAATACCTTTACCGTCGGATCGGCTTCTTTTAACGAAAGAGTAACATTATGGAATCCTCTTAAGGCATATGCTGGATTGACGTCAGTGCCTGTCCAAGGCTTTCTATTATCATCCGTTTCAATAAACTGAATCTGTAAACCGTCAGGATCCTGAAATGAAATAAGCTTCTCTCCGAAAATTTCACGTTCCTGTAAGACTACTTGGTGTTCACCCAAACGATTTTTCCAGAAATCGAGGCTGCCATGTGGTACAGCATAACCGATATGGGTAGCCATACCTGCTCCCGATGTGCCCTTTCCGATACCTTCCCAAGGGAAAAAAGTAAGGATAGTTCCCGGTTCACCCTGTTCGTTGCCAAAGTAAAAGTGATAGGTACCGGGGTCATCAAAATTGACGGTTTTCTTTACCAGACGCATGCCCAACACTTTTGTGTAAAAATCTAGATTTCGCTTTGCATCATCAGCTATCGCTGTAATGTGATGTAATCCTAATATTTTATTTTCCATATCTCATATTTTTATTTTCTTAACTGATGTAAAGTTACGTCGACCTTTATGGAATTTTATTGAACTAGATTAATAAAAGCTATGATTGACATTTTTGTTTTTATCGTACTGGGGATTTTCTAAAATATATAAAAACCTGCATGATTAGATAATCAGTAAAAGCTTTGAAAGGGAACTGAAGGTCCTTCTAGCCGATAAAAAACACTTTCAAAAAAAACACCTGAAGTTGGGGACTTCAGGTGTTTAACCTAACCAATTATTAACCTAAATTTATGAAATGTATATTTCTGAATATTATACTAGAATAGTAAATTCAATTATCATGCCAGTAATCAAAAAAATCAATGACCTCAAACAAAAGGAGAAAGTGTATGTTTTATTGACTCGATAGATTGTATTCGGTCAATGAAGCAATAAGTCGAGAACTATAATTCAAAAAAAAAACTTAAAGATGAAAAATATAGTAATACTTCAAATACTGACTTTCTCGGTTCTGTTTTCAATCATAGGCTGTCATCAACCGCAGATCGACGATTCAAAAGCGATGGCTGCACAGAAACAACTTGAAGAGAACAAAGAGAATAAACGAATCGTACTGGATTTTTATCAGCAAATGTTTGGTGATAAGGATATTTCAGCTGTCGACAAGTATATTTCTCCTGGATATATTCAACATAATCCATCTGTAGGAGATGGAGCAGCTGCATTTAAACTGGCTGCCGAAAATTGGTTTAAAGGACAGCCGAAGACAAAAATTGATGTACAGCATATCGCATCGGATGGAGATTTAGTTTTCATACATTTAAAAAATAAAAATCCAGACGGTAGTCTTAAATCAACGATCGATATCTTTAGATTGGAAAATGGTAAAATCGTTGAGCACTGGGATACCCAGCAAGATGTGCCTAAAAATGCAGCAAATGCACATCCTATGTTTTAAAGATCTGTGTGAATTTTCTTTCTCCTTCCCCCTGGTTCCACTTGTTAATTCTTGGAGGTCTGTCAGGTATGATAATTTATGCATAAATTTAGACCCAAATCATTTCTGTACAAACTGCTAATTTTAATAATGAAAAGAATCCTAAGTCTAAGTTGTTTTTATGTATTGTTGTCTGCTTGTAGCGTTCATCGCACGCCTAAAGACCACCCTTACGTATATATCCAAAAGCAGAATCGTGAGGCGAAAGCATGGAAACTGGTCTGGCAGGAAAACTTTAACTCCCCAAAACTTGACGATCAGAAATGGTCCCGAATTCCGGCAGGAGGTGCTGATTGGAACCGACATATGAGTACGGACGACGCCTGTTTTGACTGGGAAGATGGCGAGTTGATTCTTAAAGGAATAAAAAACACAGATAAAAATAAAGATCCAAGACCATTTTTGACAGGCGGAATATGGAGTAAAGGAAAGTTCGCCTTTCAGTACGGCCGTATAGAAATTAGAGCTAAACTTGGAAATGCAAAGGGTGCATGGCCTGCGATGTGGATGCTGGCCGAGCTGGACAAATACGGAAAATATCCTAAAAATGGTGAAATTGACATCATGGAGCATCTTAATTTTGATGATATCATTTACCAAACTACGCATTCATACTATACATTGGATCTGGGGCAAAAAGAGCACCCCAAACATTTTGGTACCGCATCGGTCAGAACAGAAGAGTACAACATATATGGCATAAGCTGGTACCCCGACCGTATCGTATTTCAGGTGAATGGTACTGATACATTTACTTACCCAAGAATCAAAGACGTAGATGCTTCTCAGTGGCCCTATGATCAGCCCTTTTATCTATTGATTGACCAGCAGTTGGGCGGAAGCTGGGTCGGAGAGGTAGATCAAGATCAGCTGCCTGTTGAGATGCGTGTTGACTGGATCAAAGTTTACCAATAACAGCTGTCATTTCACAGTAGAAGAGAAGATAGTAATAGGTAAACCATTTGAGCCTCAGTTTTTAATCATGCGGGCGCGGACGAAGCGTGATTTTATCGATTACCAGCAATTAGGTGATTAAAACTTAATATACACTTCATACAAAAATTGATTACTTTTGGCCAGATTATGGAAGATAATACGATATTCAAGATTAGCAATAAGATTAAAGGAATCCGAAAAGAAAAAGGGATTACCATACAGGAAGTCGCGGATAGAGCAGGGGTGAGCAAGGGGCTTATTTCACAGATTGAAAATAACCGAACAATACCCTCCTTACTTGTGTTGATCAATATCATTAATGCGCTGAATGTTGATCTAAATGAATTTTTCAAAGACTTTAATTCTGAATTGGATTCTGGTCCTATTGTCGTTCGGAAAAAGGATAGTTACAGTCCATTTGAAAAGGAATCAGCTATAGGTTTTCATTATAAGCGCATCTTTACTTCAGCAATGGATAGTGCGACTATGGATATTGTCCTTTTGGAGTTACTTCCAGATGCACAACGGCCTATGGTTGAGACCGAAGCCTACGAGTATAAATATATCATCAGTGGGCAGGTGGAGTACGTATTCAGTGATCAAACAATTCGCTTAGAAGAGGGCGATTCAATCTTTTTTAATGGCCGATTGTCACATACACCGCGAAATGTCGGAAAAGAAAAGGCTGTCATGCTGATTGTATACTTTTTTGAAAATAAGAAATAAACAATAGTTTCCATATTTTGAAGCATCACTGAATCATTCAGTGATGCTTTTTTTTATTTTATATCTTTTATATCGCGTACGGATGTTTATATTTGTTTATAAATACTTAACAAAAGTTTAGTATTATGTTAATTTCCAAAATTTACTTTTGATTGCGGACAATGAGGTCTGTTAACAAGTTTAAATGATGGAGTTAAGCCAACGAATAAAACAGCGAATAAATAGACTGGATGAGAAGTCTGTGGCCATTGTATTGGCCATTACGGCATTTTTGTGTTATACAAGTATGTATTCATTTAGAAAATCATTTACAGCATCTGCTTTTGCAGATGATACTATTTTTGGTTTCGATTACAAAGTCTGCATGGTAGTCATTCAAATGCTGGGGTATTTGTTGTCAAAGTTTTATGGCATAAAATTTATTTCAGAAAGCAAACAGCGTAATAGAGGAAGGTATTTAATCGGTCTGATTAGTATCTCATGGATAGGACTTTTGGCTTTTGCGCTTTGTCCGAGACCCTGGAATGTTATTTTTCTTTTTATCAATGGTTTTCCCTTAGGAATGGTGTGGGGATTGGTATTTAGTTATTTAGAAGGAAGGCGGTTTACGGAGATTATGGGAGCAGTTATGTCCGTGAGTTTAATCTTTGCTTCGGGACTAATTAAAACTGTTGGAAGATGGTTGATGTCTTCTTTTCATATTGATGAATTTTGGATGCCATTTTTGACGGGTTTACTTTTTTTTCTGCCTTTTGTTTTTTGTGTATGGATTCTGGAAAATGCTCCCGGGCCGACAGAAGAGGACAAGAAGCTACGGACAGAGCGTATTGCCATGGATAGTAAAATGCGAAAGCACTTTTTTAGAACCTTTATGCCTGGTATTGTGTTGACCATAATTGTTTATACCATGCTGACCATTTTACGTGATGTGCGGGATAATTTTGAGGTAGAAATCTGGCAGATGTTGCATGTAAAGGGGGCGGGTATTTTTGCAAAAGTTGATGGAACTATTTCTATCATTGTACTTCTACTGGTCAGTTGCCTAATTATGGTCAAAAACAATCTTAAAGCATTTAAGTTGATCCATTATATGATCATCGTAGGATTTATGGCTGCAGGTATTTCTACTTATTTGTTTACGAAACAATGGATTGATGGTTTAAGCTGGATGTTGTTCGTCGGTTTGGGTTTGTATATGGCCTATATTCCATATAATGCCATATTTTTTGAGCGAATGATCGCTACATATCGCATGAAAAGTAACATTGGCTTTGTGATGTATATGGCGGATTCAATCGGCTATTTGGGTAGTTTTTTGATATTGGTAAACAAAGAGTTTATGCCAAATTCTGTTACCTGGGGAAATTACTTTATTCAATTGGTCTTTCTAGCCTCGATTATCGGAGCGATTTTGGGTATCTTTTCTCTTTTCTATTTCGTCCGAAAAAAAGAACAGATGAAAGGAAGTGATGAGGAGCTGCTCGCTCCCTGGCATGCAACAAAAGGAGAAGTACAAATTAGTTAACTATACTTTTTAAAGATGAAAACAGATACATATGATTTAATTATTGTTGGGGGGGGGATTTTAGGAACTTTTCATGCCTATCATGCATTGCAAAAGGGATTATGTGTGCTCCAGCTTGAAAAAGATAATTTTCCTGTAGGATCGACTGTTCGTAATTTTGGACAGGTGGTGCCATCGGGTATGGCCGGAGAATGGTTTGATTATGGCGTACGTGCACTCGAAATATACCAGTCCATTCAGAAAGAAATGGATATATCGGTTAGAAATAACGGTAGCATCTATATCGCTTCGGATAATGATGAGGTGCAGGTACTTCACGAGCTTTCCAAGCATTATCAGACAAAGGGATATCAACATGAACTTTGGTCAAAGGAACAGGTTCTATCCAAATACCCTGTGATGAATGTGGATTATGTCAAGGAGGCTATCTTTTTTCCACAGGAGCTAAGTGTAGAACCGGAATCTATGATCAGACAATTGCATATTTATATGCAAAATAAATTCTCGGATTACACCCTGAAATATGATACCACAATTGTGGCCTGTGAGGATAAAAATGATACGATATCAGTCGTGAGCAGTAAATTGGAGCATTTTGAAGGAAAGAAAGTCCTCATATGCAATGGATATGAATTTAAAATTTTATATCGCTCGCTATTTGATGATAGTGGTCTTGAAATTAGTAAGTTACAAATGATGCGTACCAAGCCGCTGGCTCACATCCATTTGCCGGGGAATATCTTAACAGGATTGACCATCCGTAGGTATGAGAGCTTTGAAGAATATTGCCCCTCATTTCAGACAATTCCAATGCCTGATCATTATCGGGAGCTGCGAGATAATGGAATTCATATCTTATTTAAACAAGCTTCGGATGGGAGTATTATTATTGGTGACTCTCATGAGTACGCAGCGGGTAATCGACTGGATGAACTGGGCTTCTCAGTAAATTCCCACATTAATGAATTGATGATTGCAGAAGCTAATCGTATTATGCCCATGAAAAGCGAATGGATTTCATCTTCCTGGGCAGGCTATTATTCCCAGCATAAAGATCATATACTTGAAATAGATGTTACACCTAGAATACACGTTAGGACGGGTATCGGAGGGAAAGGAATGACAGCAAGTGCTGGATATGCCGAACAGTCTATTGAAAAGCTTTTTTAGATCAAAAATGTCGAAGAGCCTCGCTACCCTTAGCGAGGCTCTTGTTTTTGCTGCCATTGTTTGTTGAAATTGGTAAATAACTTATTTATTAGGAAGATGTATTGCAGAACTTTTTTAATACATCAACTATTTTAATAGTTGTTTGTTCTTTATAAAACATTGCCTGATCAATACTTCCTTATTATTTAGGCGTTCAACAATGTTTTTATTAACTTCACGGTCAGAATAAACCAGATCTAAATAGTAGAAGTGAATGGCAAATAACGTTTTTCCTGCAAATGAGTTAAGAAGGATAGAGAAATTAAAGTCCTATGAGTTAATGGGGCTCGGAAAAGACCCAGAATTGGACGTTTTTGCCCAAGCGGCCTGTTTGATCACAGACTGTCCTGCTGCTTTAATTGCGATGATGGAGCAAGAAACGCAGCGAATTCAGAGTTGCGTTGGGATGGAATTGGATACCGTTGAACGCAAGAATACAGTCTGTCAATATACGATAATGAGTAAAGAGGTCCTTGTCATAGAAGACACTTTTGAAGACCCACGCTCATCTTCCAATCCTTTGATTCGCGAAGGAAATATCCGTTTTTATGCTGGTGTTCCTCTTTTGGATGATGATGGCGATGCGCTTGGGACCATCTGTGTGATTGATTTCCAGCCTAAAAAGCTATCTGATAAACAAAGAGATTCACTGGCGGAACTTGGTAAGGCGGTGACTAAAATATTATTAGGAAAGAAACGAAAAGTACAGGCAGGTTACTTCTCCGAAATTTTTCATTTAACCAATAATATTATTTGTGTATTGGATGAAGAACGCAATGTAAAAGAAGTTAATCCTGCATTTAGCAAAGTCCTTGGCTTGTCCAGATCAACTAGTTTGGGCAAATCTATTTTTACATTGTTGGGAGATGCACAAAAGACCTTAGTTTCAGATTTAAGCCGAATTGAAGAAACAAAATATGGGGTTCAATCTACGACCACAACGCCAATAGAAAATGGACAAACGGTTGAGATTGAATGGCATTTCAAATATGACCCTATTAATCATGATATTTTGGCTTTTGGTCGGAATGTGACAAAAGAACGTGAAGAAAAACTCAAATTGGAGAATTCCGAACGTAGATTCCGTAGTTTTTTTGAAAATGCAATTGGTCTTATGAGCATGCATGATATGGAAGGCAATATTCTATCCGTCAATGAAAAAGGAAGAGAAATATTGCGGTACGCCAAAGAAGAGGTTAAAGGGTTGAATCTAAAGAAATTGGTGCCATCTCATCATGTAAGCATGGTTGAAGAATATCTCAAGCGTATTGCGGAAAATAAGGAAGATTCTGGCATGATGGTTTTACAAACCAAAGACGGTGAAGATATCTCTTGGCTTTACCACAATATGCTGGAAACCGATGAAAATGGACGGTCTTATGTTGTCAGTACCGCATTGAATATGACCGATCGATTGCGGCTTGAGAATGATCTTTTACATACCAAACAAATCCTGGAGCAGACAAATGCTGTTGCCCAGGTTGGGGGATGGGAGGTAAACCTGGTCGAAAACAAGGTCTATTGGTCCGATTCGACCAAGTTAATTCATGGCGTAAGTCCTGATTTTACACCTGACTTTGAACATGCCATCGGATTTTATGAGCCAGAAAGCCAGGTTATTTTACGTCGGATTTTTGAAGATGCCATTACTTCCAGAACACCTTACGATACAGAATTACGACTATTAAAGCAAAATGGAGAGTCAATTTGGGTACGGGTAAAAGGTATTCCCGAATTTGAGAATGATATTTGTAAACGTGTCTTTGGAATTATTCAGGATATAGATCATAGTAAATCGCTGTTCCTGGAATTGGAACGCAAAGAATCGATGTTACGTGCGTTTGTAGATTATGTCCCAGCATCTGTTGCGATGTTTGACCGTGATTTTAACTATATTTCGGTCAGTAATCAATGGTTGGAAGATTTTCACGATGGGGCAAGTTTGCCGCCCAATAGCAACTTTTTTAAACTGTTTCCAAATATTCCGGAAGAACGAAAGAAAATCTACCTTGATGCCTTAGAGGGCATACCTTATAAGAATACCGATGAGGTCATACTGGCCGGCGGACTTGCAGAGGCACAACATTTCAATTGGGAAGTAAGACCATGGCATCTTGCAGATGGAAGTATAGGTGGAATCATTATTTTTACGCAAAACATTACGGAGTCGGTAAAAATAAATGATGAATTAAAATTAGCAAAAGACCTGGCTGATCTAGCGAGTAAAGCAAAATCTGAATTCCTCGCTAATATGAGTCATGAAATACGAACGCCATTAAACGGTGTGATCGGATTTTCAGATCTGCTGTTGAAAACGCCGTTAAATGATACGCAGTTGCAGTACCTTGGTTACATCAATGAATCGGGAAATAGCTTATTGAATATTATCAATGATATTTTAGACTTTTCAAAAATTGAATCGGGTAAACTCGAATTATTTGTCGATAAGTATAATGTATACGATGTAGCCAATCAGGTTATTAACGTTGTTCTCTATCAGGCTCAGCGAAAAGATGTCGAACTGCTTTTGAATATTGAGCAAGGTCTACCAGCTTTTGTTTGGGTTGACGAAGCACGCATTAAGCAGGTGTTGGTCAATTTACTGGGAAATGCTGTCAAGTTTACAGAAAAAGGCGAAATCGAATTTAAGATCAGTAAACTTCGTAACGACAATGGTAAAATAACCCTACGTTTTGCAGTTAGGGATACCGGTATCGGAATTCCACCAGAAAAGCAACAACGTATTTTTGATGCCTTTACACAAGAAGATAGCTCCGTAAGTAAACGTTATGGCGGTACTGGGCTCGGTTTGACAATTTCCAACAACCTGTTGAAATATATGGGAAGTAAATTAAATCTCGAAAGTGAGTTCGGTGTTGGATCGACATTCTATTTTGACATTGAAGTGCAATGCGAGGAAATGGAAGAGGAGGCAACAGATTTGCCTTTAAATCGTGTCCTTGTTGTCGATGACAACGCGAATAATCGGGTGATCCTTCAACATATGCTCTCCTATAAAAATGTCGAATCTGTCCTTGCAGAAAACGGTATGGAAGCCTTACAGTTGCTCATGAAGGGCGAGCGTTTCGATGTTATTCTAATGGATTATCATATGCCGATATTATCGGGCCTAGAAACAATCGAAAAAATCAAAGAGCTGTTTAGAAAGCAAGGGGAAGGAATTCCATTGATCGTGTTGCATACTTCTTCGGAAGAACATGAGGTAATTTCTGCATTTAGACAAGAAGAACGGTCATTCTGTCTACTTAAACCCATTAAATCAGAAGAATTGTATTCGGCTTTACGGCGAGTGATACAACAAAATAAAGAAGAGGAAAGCCTGCTAAGAGCCCAGACAAACCTGTCCTTGTCTGGGGATTTATATGGTCAGGATGTTCAGGTTTTGCTAGCGGACGATAACGCTGTCAATATGGCCCTTAACTTAAGGATGATGGCGAGTATAATGCCAGGGGCGCGCTTAACCGAAGTATCAGACGGAGCTCAGGCAATTCGTGCCTGTAGAGAAAAAATATTTGATTTTATTTTAATGGACGTCCAGATGCCGGAGGTCGATGGGATCGAAGCAACCAAACAGATCAGACAGATGGCAGGGTATGCTGAAACACCTATTATCGGCGTTACGGCCGGTAATATATCGGGCGAAAAGGAACGCTGCCTTGCGGCAGGGATGTCTGACTTTTTAGCTAAACCCATTCGACAGCAAGACTTATTCAAAGCGCTGGAAAAAGCAATGTTAACTGTAAAACCTACTGCTGCTGAATCCTCCGACTTTGAGGACCTAGATGAGCATTTGGACATGCGACGTCTGGAAGAACAGGCAGGTGATGATCCTGCATTTTTATCCTTTTTTCTGGATTTGGTCATCAGGGAAATAACTGGATCCAGAAAGCAGCTAACGGAGGCCGCTAATGAAAACGATATTGTGCGCGTTAAAGAGCTGTTGCACAAGCTACGGGGAACATCATCGACTGCTGGATTGGTCAAGCTGGCTCAGATGACCAAAGACCTGGAGACAAGTTCGACAATTGAAGCCGACCTTGCGATCGCCTTGGTGGCAATCGAACAAGAAATGGATATCGGATTGGAACTAATTACGAAAATCTTAAATAAATAATGATATGTTGATTTTAATAGCCGAAGACGACGAATTGATACTGCGTACTGTTGAGCACAAATTAGTAAAAGAAGGACACGAGGTGGTGCTGACCAGAAATGGTCGTGAAGCCATCGAGAAAATTAATGAGCTGGATTTGGATTTGGTTGTTACAGATATTATGATGCCTTTTGCTTCTGGTATTGAAATTCTTTCCGCGATAAAAAGTATAGGAAAGAAGATTCCGGTTATTGTATTGTCGAGTATGGGGCAGGAAGAGGTCGTAGTGGATGCCTTCGATTTAGGAGCGTCAGATTTTATGGTCAAGCCATTTAGTCCAAACGAACTCATTTTAAGAATAAAACGCTTAACAAATAAATAAAGGGAAATTTATGCATCACCACATCGAGCTGCATGAGCTTATACTGGCGATTGTTATCGTGTTGATTTTAGTATTGCTGTTAATCATCACGGTGTTGGCCTATAGTTTTTATAGCTATAGGATCTTGCACAACCGACAATCCTGGAGACAGATCATTGAGTATAAGATAATGGAGACAATTGTAGGAAGCGATGAAAGCGACGAAAGAGATAGGGAATTTGCAAAACATTTAAAAGAACCATCATTTCGGGCACTTTTTTTAGATGTACTCGTTGACTCGGATAGGAAATTTTCAGGTGGGGCCAAACAGTCGATCAACAGATTGTTTCATGATTTTAAATTGGAGGACGAAGCCTGGAGAAAACTTAGGCATCGAAGAGCTTATATGGTTGCCGGTGGTGTGCAGGAGCTCGCGGCGATGAATGTCGAGCAAGCAATCCCAGAGATAACAAATAAGTTAAACGATCCGCGAACAGCCGTTTATCAAGAGGCTCAATATGCAATCGTCAGTTACAAAGGATATGAAGGTCTCGGTTTTTTGGAACATTTTGATAGGCCGCTATCAGACTGGCAGCAACTTCGTCTTTTGTACTCTATTCATGATATACCTGAAAGTTCTGATTTGCAAGTGGATACCTGGATTAAGAGTACAAATGATACAGTGGTTGTATTCACCTTACGACTGATCCGGAAATTTAGATTGATGACGTGTTATACAGAAGTTTTTCATCTATTGAACCATTCCTCTACAAAGGTGAGAGTACAGGCCATACGGACATTGCAGGCGATTGAGAATAGTACCACGATCCAGCAATTTATGTCCATTTTTGACCAGCAGCCGATTGAGGTACAAAATGAGATCCTAAAAGCCATGAAGGTTGCCAAAAGTAGAGAATGTGAACGCTTTCTAAAGGATCAATTGTGGAATCATACTGCGGTGTCTATTAAAATCTCCGCGGCGGAAGTACTTGTTGTTTTGGGTGAGGAGCAATATTTACGTGATATTTCACAGAGTGAAGATACTTACGACGAATTAATACAAATCATTAAACACGCTTTGCAAGAGAAAAAATGTTAGAGTTTTCCCATATTGTATACGAAATTATAGTTTGGTTATTTTTACTTTACTCTGCAGCAGTATTCATAATCTATACCTGGATAGGATTATATGCTTATGGAGCTGTATTTCGTTATAAACACAATAACACGTTTACAGATTATAGCATTATTGCCACAAACCCCAATGCACCTACATTCAGTCTGATCGCACCAGCCTATAACGAAGGGATGACCATCGTTGAGAATGTACGTTCCCTATTGTCGCTGTATTACCATAATCTCGAAATTATTATTGTGAATGATGGTAGTAAGGATGACTCTATTTTGAAATTGATAGAATCTTATGAACTTGAACCGACCTCTTTTTTTGTTCAGGGAAATATTGAAACGAAGTTAATCAGAGGAATTTATAAAAGTAAGAACCCTGCCTTTAAGAAACTTATCGTTGTCGATAAGGAGAATGGGGGGAAAGCCGACGCGCTCAATGTTGGTGTTAATATTTCTTCTGGTGATTATATTGTCTGTATTGATGTCGATTGTATTTTGGAACAGGATGCTATTCTAAAACTGGCGAAGCCATTTTTGGAACAGACCGACAAGCGTGTTATCGCCTGTGGCGGTGTTATTCGTCTAGCCAACAATTGTAATGTTGTCAATGGATCCGTCGTCGATGTCAACCTACCTAAATCTTGGTTGGGACGTACACAAGCTTTAGAGTACATCCGTGCTTTTATTTTAGGTAGGATGGCTTGGTCCCGGGCTTCTGGATTAATTCTTATTTCAGGCGCATTTGGTGCTTTCGATCGGGAGATCGTACTGGCTTGTGGTGGTTATGATCGAAATACGGTTGGTGAGGATATGGAGCTTGTTGTTCGGATGCGACGCTATATGGAGGAGCAAAAGCAAGCCTATGAAGTGGTTAATATTCCCGATCCTTTGTGTTGGACGGAGGTGCCCGAATCGAAAGAGGTTTTGCGTAAACAGCGTAATCGTTGGATGAGAGGTACGATGGAAACCCTATGGAAACATCGGAAATTAATGTTCAATCCAAAATACGGACGTTTCGGTATGGTCAGTATGCCGTACTGGTTCTTTTTTGAATTCTTGGGGCCTATTGTTGAATTTACAGGTTACATCGTCTTTTTGATCTTTTTTATTTTAGGAATCATCAATTGGCCGTTTTTCATTGCATTATTTGCGCTTGTCATTGCTTCAGGAATTTTATATTCTATTTATGCGATTTTCGTCGATCTTGTTAGCCATCAGGTCTATTCGAAGAAGCGAGACCTTTCCACACTGATTACCACTGCTATCCTTGAACCCTTGTATTTTCACCCTATCGTTGTTAAAGCAGGAGTACAGGGGGTAGTCGATTACTTTCGTAAACAGCATGGCTGGGGCGAAATGACGCGGCAAGGCTTTCAGCAAAAAGATGCCAATGAGTCCATTTGGAAATATTTAGGCCAGCGAATAAACGTATCACTACAGAGCCTAGGACCGGTGATGTTGGTTTTCTTCGCTTTGTATATGTTATCTGTTGGCGTTGAATGGTGGTGGTATGGTCGCCGTTTTACGCAGCTTTCGGAGTCGCATGCTGGCGAATATCTCTTTTTGGATAATCTGGTATTTCTTTTTCAATCTTTAGGTTGTCTGGGAATAGGTTATTTGTTGCTTCAGTTTTTAAGCAGTTTTTGGGCGAGATTGTTGTTGGTCATCTCATTCTCTTTTATGGTCGTTATGCAATTCATCCTGTTTTTGTATTTCGGCGAATCAAGAAACCTGCTCGGGGCCGATATGTTTTATTACAGTTCGGAAGAGATGAAGCAAATTTTGGAAGCCAGCGGCATGTTGAGTTTTACCAACATTGCTTTACTCTTATTGCTGATTGTGATTTCTTGGGTTCCGCTTTGGATAGTCAACAAACAGACGTTCAAGAAATCCTATACCAGTATCGCATTGCTATCTTTGGGTATCGTATCATTTTTTATCTCCTCGGCATCAATTTTGGGTAAGGGTTCAGAAAAAGATGAATTTATAGCCAATGCAAGCCGCAGTAAATGGCGTTATTTTTTCGAATCCAATTTATCGAATTATGTGGAGGAGCATCCGGGGATGCTCGCTATGTTCGATAAGGACGATGATGATGCAAAAGTGCTGGATACCAAATTCCCTTTCTTGAAAAAAGAAGATACCAAAGATTTCCTGGGGACCTATTTACAGAAAACTACGAAAGCACCCAATTTGGTCTTTCTTATTATCGAAGGGTTAGGTCACGCTTATAGTTCTGAAAATGGCTATATTGGTAACTTTACGCCGTTTATAGGTTCATTAAAAAAGCAGTCATTATATTGGGATAATAATATGAGTTCTTCCGGTCGGACATTTTCCGTCTTGCCTACCATAACAGGTTCATTGCCATTTGCGATGCACGGTTTCCTTGAACAGGATACATTACCGGATAATTTTAACCTATTCAATATTCTGAAGAGCAATGGCTTTAACACCGGATTTTTCTATGGTGGTCACTCCAATTTCGATTTCATGAAAAAATTCATGGATTATAATAAAATCGATATGCTCATTGACCAGGCCGCTTTTGGACCACCGTATAAAAAGCTGCCTGAAAAAGGAGGGGAGAGCTGGGGCTACGAGGATCAAGCTGTATTTAGTAAACTGCTCGAAGTGCAAAAAATACAGGAGCATCCCTATTTTCATGTTCTTTTGACTTTATCTACACATAATCCATTTTTGATTAATAATGCGGCTCATTATGAACAGCTATTTGATCAGCGGATAGCGACATTGAACCTTACGCCGGATCAAAAAAAGTGGGCTTTAGAAAATCGTACCCAGCTTGTTTCCGTGCTGAATCTGGATGAGGCGATGGAACAGTTCTTTAATGAATATAAAAAGAGGGCAGATTTTGCAAATACAATTTTTGTAATAACAGGAGATCATGCAATGCCTGAGATACCTTTGCAAAGTAAAATAGACCGTTATCATGTCCCGCTGCTAATTTATTCGCCACTGCTAAAAGAGCCAAAGACCTTCCATAATTTTGTCAGCCATTTTGACGTCGCACCTTCCGTATTGGCTTACTATCGAGATAATTTCGGTATCAAAACGCCGGCACAGGTTACCTGGATCGGGCAAGGTCTAGATAAAGGTGTATCAGCGCAAGGCGATGGAATAGCCATGATGCAAAGTAAAAACCAATTGATTGATTTTTTGAAAGGCAGTTACCATCTTTCGGATGGCCAATTGTATAAATTGGACGGGGTACTCAATGAAGATGCCGCGTCGGGTAATATAAAGGAAGAATTGTCCAAGCGCTTTGAATTATTCAAGCACAAGAACAAATTATTCTATACCCAAAAGCGACTTCTTCCTGACAGTGTTTATACCAACTTCTTTGATCGGGTAAAGAAAAACTAGAATTTTCGAATATAACCAAGAATGATGTCCAATTGATTGCCTCTTTCTTTTGGCCGGAATTCTTGGTTATAATAAGTGCCTGAGATCGAAAAGAGGTTACTTTGCTTAACAGAGAAATTGTACTCGGCACCGACTTTAAATGTCTTTAATTTATAAGGAGCATTATCCAGGAGATTGTTTCGGTTCTCCTCGGGGCTCAAACCTGTTCCGGCACTAAATCCAAAATAATCGTTGGCTCCCTTTGTATAATAGCGGACCGTACCCGTATAAGATTGGGAGATATTCTTTTCACCCGGTGTAAGGTAAGTTCTTAAATTGAACCAAAAGTTTTGGTAATACTTTCCAACTGAAGCCGTGTACATCCAGATATTGTCACTAAAATAAAGCTGACGGTAACCGATTTCCCCTTCAAAACTGTTTGGAAGATTGGCATAAAGAGACACACCGGTTCTATATTTCGCAAAAATACCTACATTATTGGAATACCCGGCACCGACATAGAGGTAAAATATCTTTGAAAGGCGAGGGTAAGCCTCCATTTCAAATTGGACTCCATTTTCTGCAAACTTATTCGCGTAGTTGGTTCTAAAAATCACGGAACCTATTGGTGTTGCGCGTTTATAACTTAGGCCCACAATATGCCAATTATTATCAAACTGTTTGTCAAAATACACAAAATTATATGTCAGCCCGATCGCATTCTTTGCGGTATATTCTTCAATGTTCTTTGCCAGCGCTCTCGCCTCTGTGTTTTTAGGATTAATTGCCAATAGGTTATTGATTGCCTTCTCGGCAGCCTCATAGTGATCATTGCCATAGCTTATTTTACCTTTTAACAAAAGGAGATCCTGCGACTGCGGATGTATGCGCAGTCCTTTATCCGCAATTGCAATAGCTTTGTCCGCCTGATCATTCCAGTACTCTAAGGAAGCATAGGCCAAAAAGAAGTCTTCGTCACTTGTATTTTTCCTATCGAGTTCTGTAAAGATGGTCCGTGCCGAATCAATCTTGTCAGACCAGGTATAGAGACGTGCAAGAAATATGCTTATATCTGTATAATCCGGAGCTTGAAGAAGAGCCTGTTTTGATAGGTGAATGGCCTGTGGATAATCTTTCGAATCAAAAGCCACCTTTCGCGCTTTTACAAAAAGATCGTCCGCCGTGAGGTTGGTCTCTTGCGCAATTGAAAATAAAGGTAATAAAGAGAGGGAGAGTAACGGATAAATTACTTTTTTCATTCCAGATCGTATAGTTGACATTTAAGCTTGCTAATATATAAACCAAAATTAGGAAATTTTGTTTGTTGACACCTGTTTTAAAATAAATTTTCAAACGAGCGTAAAGATCTCGCTTGTTTTTGTGAAACTCCCTCGTGTCGATTTTAAAATAAAAGTTTCGTAAAACGCCAATGAAATGTATCAACAATGGTCAATTGATTACTGTCCACAGGTAATTCAGCTGCTATTTTAAGTACCTGCATAGCCATCATGCTGCCGATTATACCCGGCAAAGGACCCAAGACACCATTTTTATCGCAATTTGGTACTTGCTCTGGGGCAGGGGGACTTGGAAAGATATCCAGCAAATTTTTACTGCCCTTATAGTTAAAGACAGCAAGCTGCCCTTCAAAACCATAAATGCTTCCGTATACCAGCGGTTTATTGAGCTGTATGCAGGCATGGTTTAGCAGGTAACGTGTCGGGAAGTTATCACAGCAATCTACAATAATATGGTAAGGAGTAAGGAGCGCAGCAACGTTGTCTGTATCTATTTTTACCTGAAAGGTTTCGAAATCAATTGTGCTATTGTGTTTTTGTATATAATCTTTGGCGCTGGCAGTTTTAGCGTTGTGAATATGCGCTTCGGAATGAATAATCTGCCGGTTTAGATTATGGATTTCCACGTTGTCAAAATCAGCCAGGCCAAGTTTGCCGATACCAGCCGCAGCTAGATACTGAATGACGGGGCTTCCGAGTCCACCAGCACCAACGACCAGCACCTTGGCATCCATAATCTTTCGCTGTCCTGCAACGCCAATCTCTTCGATAAAAATTTGCCTGCTATAACGGTCAAAAATGCTGTTTTCTTTCATATGTTTAACGTATTATACCCGCATAATTAGTCTCCCAGTCCTTCATGACAGGAGCGTAACCCATTTTCCGGATTTGATTTTTGATTGTTTCCATATCCCTTTCATCGCTCACTTCAAATTGTTCCAAAGCCTGCGGATCAACAACGTAGCCACCTGGGTTTGTTTTGGAAGCAGCACTCATTGTGGTAACTCCAATTGGAATGATATGATTTCTAAATGTTTCATTTTCTCGCGTTGAAATAGAAATTTCCAAGTTTTCATTCCACAAACGGTATGCACAGATCAGCTGCAAGAGATCTTTGTCTGCCAAATGGAAATTTGGCTCAACAGAGCCTGTTGCAGGCCGCAGACGCGGAAAGGAAATGGAGTATCGTGTCTGCCAATATTGTTTTTGCAGATAGGCGATATGAGCGGCGGTGAAAAAACTGTCTACCCGCCAGTCCTCAAGTCCAAGCAATACACCTAATCCGATTTTATGGATTCCCGCCCGGCCTATACGGTCAGGCGTATCCAAACGATAGTCAAAATTAGACTTCTTTCCTTTCGGATGGTATTGTCTATAAACGTCCCGATGGTAGGTTTCCTGGTAGACCAAAATGGCATAGATTCCGGCGGCCTGTAGTAGTCGGTACTCCGATTCTTCCAATGGCTGTACCTCGATGGATATCTGTGAAAAATGAGGTTTTAAAAGCTGAATAGCATTGAGGAAATAATTAATCTCGACAGTTTTGTTGGCTTCTCCGCTGACCAGTAAAATATGATTGATTCCCATGGCTTTGAGTGCCATTGCTTCCAATAAGAGTTCGGTGTTGCTGAGGGTTTTGCGCTTGATTTTATTGTCCATGCTAAAACCGCAATACGTACAGATGTTTTGGCACTCGTTGCTCAGGTAAAGTGGGGCATAGAGCTGTATGGTTTTACCGAAACGGCGTTGTGTGATTTGTTGTGTTTTTTGCGCCATCAGTTCAAGATATGGTGCAGCAGCAGGGGAGATAAGCACCTTAAAGTCATCGAGGGTTAGATTGTCTTTAGCCAAGACATATTGTACATCCTGATCGGTCGTGTCATAAATCTGTGTTTGGACCGTATTCCAGGAATATTGATCGAATATCAATTTAAAATCTGTCATAAGTCAATCATCAATCGAATAAAAATGAAGTTAAGGGACTCGAGCCTATGGCAAGGGATCCAACCTTTCCTAAGCCGGCCTCATACGCCTTTCTCCCTGCGATAACGGCTTCTCTAAAAGCTTCGGCCATTTGTACGGGTTGATTTGAAACGGCTATGGCTGTATTGACAAGCACTGCATCAGCCCCAATTTCCATGGCTTTGGCCGCATCAGAAGGTGCACCTATTCCAGCATCTACGACAACAGGGACATTACTTTCCTCAATAATAATTTCGAGGAAATCCAAAGTACGAAGCCCCTTATTACTGCCGATAGGAGCACCTAAAGGCATCACAACCGCGGTACCAGCATTTTCTAGTCTTTTACACAGTACCGGATCTGCATGGATATACGGCATCACGACGAAACCCAGCTTAGCGAGTGATTCTGTGGCGCGCAAGGTCTCAATGGGATCAGGCAGTAAATAACGAGGGTCGGGATGAATTTCCAATTTCACCCAGTTTGTTTCCAGTGCCTCGCGAGCAAGTTGAGCCGCGAGCACCGCTTCTTCAGCTGTTCGTGCGCCCGACGTATTGGGGAGCAAATGGAAAGCGTTGAAATCAAGCGCATTTATCAGGTTGTCGTCACCGGTGGTCTTGTCAATACGTTTCAGGGCAACAGTAACCAATTGGGAAGCCGAAGCCTTAATGGCATGGTTCATTTCGTTGAGATCGCCAAATTTTCCCGTACCCAAAAATAGTCGGGATTCAAATATGCGATCGGCTATATGTAAGTTACTCATACTAAAAGTTTGTTGATAGATGAAACAATGTGTGGAGTTTGGGTTATCATACCCGATAACGCAATACCATAAACTCCTATTTGTGTTAAGTGGTGGATATCTTCAAGGTCCTTTATGCCGCCTATTGCGAATATTGGAATAGAGGGCAAGCCTTCTTGGCGGACTTGTTGGATGATGTTTTTATATCCTGCAATCCCCAGTAGGGGACTTAATTTTTGTTTGGTTGTGGTATAGCCGAATGGCCCAAGACCGATATAGTCGCAATTTTCTAGTATTCTTTGTTTTACATCAGCAAAGCTATTGGCTGTACCGCCAATGATTTTTTCTGGACCCAATAGATCCCGTGCTGCTATGATGCGGCAGTCATCCAGTCCCAGATGGACCCCATCAGCATCGATATCTTTAGCGATTTCTGGATAATCATTGATGATACAATAAGCATCAAATTCGGAACAGGCCTGCTTGATCTGTTCGGCAAGAATATAGAGCTGTTTGTTAGAAGCCTCTTTCCATCGGATTTGTATCCATTTGGAACCAGCATCAAGTGCCTTTAAGATATTACTTTTTTGTTCTGCTAATGTTTGCCCCTGTGAAATATATTGGAGTCTTTCCATAGTTTTTGTTTGCATGCGATAAAATTTTCAATTGGATTAGCATGTTTCCATAACGCACCGTATAGCGCAATTCCATCTGCTCCCTCCTGTATGGGAAGAAGGCAGTTGCTTTGGTTTATTCCACCCAGACCGATCAGACGAACGGTCGCATTGGAACGTAATCGAAGCTGTTTTAACAAGGCCACATCATTTCCATAGCCGGGTTTTGAGATACTTGGGAATAATGGGCTCAAAAAAGCATAATCCCAACTTTCCTCAAGGCTATTGAATTGATCGATATGATGTACGGAGGTGGAACGAATAGTTGCGCCTGTTATTTTATTTGCCGGACCATTCTGTCGACTTTTTTCATTTACATGAATACGGGAGATCCCGAGATCGGCCGATAGGTGTGCATGTGAATGTAAGACCAGTTTGTCAAGGTATACCGCATTTATAGACGCGATATACCTCGATATTTGTAAGTCCGTAAAATGATACTTGCGCAAGTGCAGGATATCAAGTCCTTCTTCGAACAAGGCATTGATAATTGCATGTTCTGAAAATATCTCCTCTTCAGCTGTCAAAGCGATGATCATAAATAGATCTCTTTTCCTTGTGCAATAAATTCCTGCGATTTTTCCAGCATGCCCTGTGCGGCACTGTCCCGGATTTCCTGCGTAATTTTCATGGAGCAAAATTTTGGCCCGCACATCGAACAGAAATGAGCCACTTTGGCGGCATCGGCAGGCAGAGTTTCATCGTGGTATTCACGTGCAGTATCTGGATCTAGGGAAAGATTGAATTGATCTTCCCATCTAAATTCAAACCTTGCTTTACTCAGTGCATTGTCCCGGTATTGTGCACCGGGATGTCCCTTGGCTAAATCAGCCGCATGAGCGGCAAGTTTGTAGGTAATTACACCATCTTTAACATCTTTTTTATTTGGTAAACCTAAGTGTTCTTTTGGTGTAACATAACAGAGCATCGCGCAGCCATACCAGCCAATCATGGCAGCTCCAATAGCTGAAGTGATGTGGTCATAACCTGGGGCAATATCAGTTGTTAAGGGGCCTAAGGTATAAAATGGCGCTTCGTCACAACATGCCAGTTGTTTGTCCATGTTTTCTTTGATCAATTGCATGGGAACATGGCCAGGGCCTTCGATCATCACTTGAACATCATGTTTCCAAGCGATTTTGGTGAGTTCACCCAATGTTTCGAGTTCAGCAAATTGAGCCGCATCGTTTGCATCTGCAATAGCTCCCGGACGAAGGCCATCACCAAGAGAAAAAGCAACATCATATTGTTTCATAATTTCACAGATCTCCTCAAAATGTGTATAGAGAAAGTTTTCTTTATGGTGAAAAAGACACCATTTGGCCATAATTGAACCACCTCTAGAAACGATTCCGGTCACCCTGCTTGCCGTGAGGTGGATATAACGGAGCAACACGCCGGCATGTATCGTAAAATAAGAAACCCCTTGCTCAGCCTGTTCGATCAAGGTATCTCTGAATATGTCCCAAGTGAGATCTTCTGCTACACCTTTCACTTTCTCGAGAGCTTGATAAATCGGAACAGTACCGATTGGAACTGGAGAGTTGCGAATAATCCATTCGCGGGTTTCATGAATATTTTTGCCCGTGGAGAGGTCCATAATGGTGTCGGCACCCCAGCGACAAGCCCAGACTGCTTTCTCAACCTCCTCATCGATACTCGAACTGACCGCACTATTCCCAATATTTGCATTAATTTTCACCAAAAAATTACGTCCGATAATCATTGGTTCACTTTCCGGGTGATTGATATTATTAGGAATAATAGCTCGTCCTGCGGCAATTTCTCCGCGGACAAATTCAGCCGTTATCGCTTTTTTGTGTGTTCTTGCACCAAAATTTTGCCCGGTATGCTGATGATCCATGCCCGGAGTACTGGCTGTTAATTGCTCGATGCGTTGGTTTTCGCGGATGGCAACATATTCCATTTCCGGTGTGATGATACCTTTCTTCGCATAATGTAGCTGCGTGACATTGCAATCAGCTTTGGCTACTTTCGGTTTATGGCTGTAGGCAAATCGAAGCTCATCTAAACTTGGGTCGGAGAGCCGCCGTTGTCCGTATTCAGAAGTAATCGTCGCTAACTGCGTCACATCCTGACGGTCCAATATCCATTGCTCGCGGAGGCGGGGAAGACCTTTTCGGATATCAATAAGCATGGATTCATCCGTATATGGACCAGAGGTGTCATAGATGGTTACCGGAGGATTAATTTCCACTTGTCCATTACTTAATTTGGTGGGACTCAAAGAAATTTGGCGCATAGCGACTTGAATTGGAAATATTTTTCCGGGTACAAAAATTTTCTTTGAATTTGGGAAAGGTGATTGTGTGATTGTTTCAGCTGCCATTTTTACGGTGTTGAGGTGAATTTTTTGGTTGATTTTTGAAATAACTATCCGCCTTGAGATGCGGTAATCAAGATAATTTGATCATGGGCTTTAAGTGTCGTAGCAGGCCAGTCGTCCTTTGGAATAACTTGGTTATTGATCGCTACGGCCACGCCTTGTGTCATAGCAGATAATTCCAAAAGGACCAAGGCTTCAAGTGAAGGCGGTGCCGGGTCAAAAAATCGAATCTGATGGTTTATTGTAAGTTCCATTCCTTATTTTTTTGGTAAAACTTTAGGAATGGCTACACAAAGGCACAGTAATGCACCTTATAGACAGCTCACTTTTCCCTACGCCAGTATGATCCGGATCAGGTTCTAAGGGTAAAATCTCAGCCTGCACGAGCAGACACCCCTAAAGTTGGGACTAAGATAGGGTTATTTTTGTGAAAGTTGCAAGAAATTTATTTTATGCTTTCAAAAATAAACAGCAGGAGGCACAGGACAATATGTAGAAAATATTTGATATATTAGTATTTTGAATAAGCTAAAACAATTTAACAACCACCAAGAACACCTCCTTTTGATGCGTAGAATTTTATTGATAACGATGTTGTACATGATGGCTGGCCATGCTCATGCCCAACTTAAAAATAATTGCAGCGCTGTTCAGCTAACTTGCGAACATCTCGTTAATCCATTGGGTATCGATGCCGCAAATCCGAGGCTTAGCTGGCAACTCGAAGACCAGCGGAATGGCGCCCTGCAAAGCGCCTATCAACTGTTTGTTGGGCAGGATTCTCTGGCATTGATTAAAGAGAAGGAAGGTGTTTGGAACAGTGGCAAACAACTAAGTTCAGCCATGCTGGTTCCATACAATGGCGAAAAGCTAACACCTCGGACTAAATACTTTTGGAAGGTGAAGGTATGGGACAAAGAAGGCCTGTCAACAAGTTCAGCCATAGCGTCTTTTGAAACGGGTACGATGGGCAGGGACAATTGGAAAGGAAGATGGATCAGCGATGGTAAGGACATCCATGAGCGGAAAACCCCTTATTTTAGAAAAGTATTCACAGCAAAGAAAAAAATTAAGTCGGCCCGTGCCTATATTGCTGTCGCCGGATTGTATGAACTATCCATTAATGGTCAGCGCGTCGGCGACCATCGGCTGGATCCGATGTATACCCGATTTGACCGCCGGACACTTTATCTCGTAGAAGATGTGACCGCGCAACTTCAAAAAGGAGAGAATGCAATTGGAGTTATTCTAGGTAACGGCTGGTATAATCATCAGCCAATGGCTGTTTGGAACTTTGATAAAGCGCCGTGGCGAGACCGCCCCGCATTCTGTCTGGATCTCCATATCGTTTATGCAGATGGCTCACAAGAGACGATAGTTTCTGATGAGCGGTGGAAAACTGCCTTTGGGCCAATTGTTTACAATAATATCTATACAGGAGAACATTACGATGCAAGATTAGAAATACCCAACTGGGATAAACCAAAATTTGATGACTCGGCATGGGGAGCTGTCCATTACAGAAATGCACCATCTGCCCACTTGGTTGCCCAGCAAACTGTACCGATTCGACTGGTGAAGTCATACCTGCCAAAGTCAATAAAGAAGATTGACCCGCAAACTTATGTCTTCGATATGGGGCAGAATATGGCCGGAATCACAAAAATAAAAGTCAAAGGGCCGGCCGGAACAGTGCTTCGGATTAAACATGGCGAGCGATTGCATGCTGATGGGCGTTTGGATCAATCCAACATTGATGTCTATTATCGGGGTGATAAAGAGGCTGAACCGTTTCAGACGGATATCCTAACGCTGAGCGGACGGGATGATGAATTTATGGCAAAGTTTGGCTACAAGGGATTCCGTTATGTCGAAATTAGTAGTAATTTACCTATTGCTCTGGATAAATCGAGTGTAACGGCCTATTTTATGCATAGTGATGTGCGGCCGTTAGGAGAACTTAAAACTTCTTCTGATTTGGTAAATAGGTTATGGGATGCAACCAATAAGGCATATTTGTCCAATTTGATGGGCTACCCAACGGATTGTCCGCAACGGGAAAAGAACGGTTGGACAGGGGATGGGCATCTTGCAATTGAGACCGCATTATTCAATTTTGATGGCATCACAGTATACGAAAAATGGATGGCCGATCATCGAGATGAACAACAGGAAAATGGTGTCCTGCCTGACATTATTCCAACGGGTGGTTGGGGCTATGGTACCGCGAATGGATTGGATTGGACAAGCACGATTGCTATCATCCCTTGGCAGATTTATCAATTTTATGGTGATTCGCGTGCACTGGAAGACTGTTATACGGCTATTAAACGTTATGTCGATTATGTTGATGGAATCAGCCCCTCTGGTCTGACAACCTTTGGACGTGGCGACTGGGTGCCTGTTAAGTCGTCCTCTAATCTCGAGCTCACTTCATCCGTTTATTTTTATGTCGATGCAACCATCCTTGCGTCGGCTGCGAAGTTATTTGGACATACCGCGGATCAACAAAAATATGAATTGCTAAGCAAAAAGATTAAGACAGCTATCAACACTAAATTTTTGGATACTTCAAAAGGAATTTACAGCAACGGAACACAGACCGAATTGAGTGTACCTTTATTTTGGGGAGTCGTGCCCGACGAAATGAAAGCTAGCGTTGCAGCCAATCTGAATAAGAAAGTTGAAGAGACCAACTTTCATTTGGATGTAGGTGTATTGGGCGCAAAAGCACTTTTGAATGCACTAAAAGACAATGGCTATCCAGAGACTGCTTATAAGGTTGCGGTACAAGATACTTATCCCTCTTGGGGATGGTGGATTGTTAACGGGGCGACCACATTGTTAGAAAACTGGGATCTAAAAGCGACACGGGACATCTCGGATAATCACATGATGTTTGGTGAGATCGGCGGTTGGTTTTTTAAATCTATTGGCGGCATTCTACCAGATCCCAAACAGCCTGGCTTTAAGCATATCCTCTTAAAGCCAATCTTTCCTCAGGGACTGAAAGAATCTACGATCTCTTATGATTCACCTTTTGGGAAAATTGTTTCCGACTGGAAATTAAAAGGCGACAAAATTGTATACGATATCAAAATACCTGCAAATGCTACCGCGACATTCTATCCTCCGGATAATATAAAGAATAGCGATGTTGTTCAATTGGACGCAGGTAAATACACGTTGGAGCTGGAGCTAAAGTAATGGCGTTTTTACCTTTTTTTCTCTGCATAAATAGTTAGTTATTCTTTTGTATGGTAAGATTTTAGAGTGCTTTTGTAAGATTGCCAAGCTGTTTTAATTTTAAAGCTAGTTCATGGTAAACCAATACATATACGCATGCAATGATAAAATTAATCCTGCAAAGTGAGGATCCTTCCCGGTGAAATGCTAATCTGCAATTTTAGAGCGTAGCTGTATCATTTTCCGGTATCAGACAACTGTGCCCATTGAATTATCAAAAACTGTGACTGTACTTAATGATGGCAATCGACGAACTTTGTGTTAAAGATTTAACGATGGCAGAATTAAGTATAAGTAAGGTGCAGGAAAATTCAGCAAGCGGCTGGTTGAACGGTTTTATTGGTGTCGTATTATTTAGCGGTTCGCTACCGGCGACGCGCATGGCAGTTTTAGCATTTGATCCAGTCTTTGTCACGCTAGCAAGAGCTTCTATTGCAGGACTACTGGCTTTAGTAACTTTGGTGGTTTTTAAGGAAAAACGCCCCGAGAAAAAACAATTAGGTTCGTTATGCATTGTGGCAATAGGATGTGTAGTTGGGTTTCCTTTGCTGAGCGCTTTGGCCTTACAGTACATCACTTCAGCGCATTCAATCGTTTTTGTCGGCATTTTGCCCGTATCGACGGCTATATTTGGTATCATACGTGGAGGTGAGCGTCCGAAGCCAATTTTTTGGCTGTTCTCTGCTTTAGGGAGTCTACTTGTTATGGGATACGCTTTGGCGCAAGGACTAACAGCCTCGCCTATAGGTGATGTTTTAATGATTTTATCGGTCATTCTATGTGGACTGGGCTATGCCGAAGGTGCAAAATTGACCAGGACATTCGGGGGCTGGCAGGTGATTTCCTGGGCGCTGGTTTTATCATTACCGATTATGCTTCCAATTGCCTTTATCTATATGCCTCCTTCTTTTAATGATGTGACTATGGGTGCTTGGGGCAGTTTAGCTTATGTGTCATTGTTTAGTATGTTTATCGGTTTTGTTTTCTGGTATAAGGGACTCGCACAAGGAGGTACGGCGACAATAGGGCAGTTACAGCTACTACAGCCATTTTTCGGTTTGGCGTTAGCGGCTTGGCTTCTTCATGAACAAGTCAGTATCGGCATGCTGGCCGTGACTGTTGGAGTTATTCTTTGTGTGGTAGGTACCAAGAAATTTGCGAAATAAGCTCCGTGGAGAAGATAGGTGGCTAATGGATCCGCATGGTAAACTATAAATTTGTTAACTTTAGCATATATTATGATTTTACCTTTTGAACCTTATAATCCGATATGGAAGGCAAAGTTCAACCGTATCCAACGAGACCTTCATACATTGTTAAAACCGATAGATCCGAAGATTGACCATATTGGCAGCACAGCTGTTGAGGGTTTATCGGCCAAACCGATTATTGATATACTCATCGGTTTGGATAAGGACAGCGACCTTGATCTTGTTCCGGTTTTATTGAAAGGCAAATCCTATGTATATTATGAGAAATATAACGAAGAGATGCCATACAGACGCTTTTTTGTTGCGCTAATTGATCGCCCTGAAGTATTGGGCGTTCCAGAACATCTTGTTCGGGGAGATGAAATTCCAGAAAGATTGCATGATCATTCGTTGCGGATAGCACATATCCACAGTATTCCGCGGCGATCAGATCATTGGTTGCGTCATATTGCATTTCGGGATTATCTGCAGGCGCATTCCGAAGTAAGGGATAACTATCAACGAATTAAAGAAGAAATGGTGCTTCGGGAATGGAAAGATGGTAACGACTACAACGGTGCTAAAGATGAATTTTTGAAAGAATACGAAAGAAAAGCTATCGAATGGTATAAGAGAGTCCTGGAAAAATAAGATAATAAAGATCTACCAATAAAATCAACCAATTCGAAATGATTAAGAATTATAATAGTGAAATAGGATTTGTAATGCTTATTTCAACTATTAAGTCAGCGCTAATACAGCTTATATTTATTTTTTAATAAAAAAAATAAACAATTTTCGTTTTAAGCTTGTTCTTTATAAGCTGGTTATAGGCTCTTGTTCATATGGAATCTTGAAGCCGGCCGAGCTTATTTATGATCTCGAAATAAAGATTTAACTGCCATTAACGCCATTCTTCCAAAGTATACCAAGCATACTGACTGCTGCATTTCAAAGGACACTAATTTTAAACATATGAAAACTAAGTCATTTTTAATCGCTATTGTCTCAAGCTTCTTATTGTTTGCTTGTAGCACTTCGACTAGGATAACAGATATCTATAAAAATAGAGATGTGATGCCTAAACAGTACCAAACGATATTCATTATTGCGATGACAAGTCATGCTAAGGCAAAAGATGTCATTGAATCCAATTTAGCCCAAGCAGCTTCCATGCACGGCTATAAAGCAATTAAAAGTACAGATGTATTTAAAAAGACATTTACTAGAGACGAAAGCCAAAACAAGGATTTGGTGATGAAAACCGTACGTGATCTGAGTGCTGATGCAATTTTCACAGTTACATTGATCGACAAAACCAGTGAGACCCGATATGTACCGGGTAGCGGTCCGTATATGCCATATCCTACCTTTGGATGGTATGGTAATTTTTGGAGTTACTATTCCCATTGGTATCCCATTGCGTACAATCCCGGCTATTACACGACTGATAAAATGTATTATCTCGAAAGCAATTTATACGATGTAAGTTCTGAACAGTTGCTTTGGAGTGTTCAGTCTGAGACAATTAATCCTTCTAGTCTGGAAGATTTTTCTAAAAGCTATACCAAAGCACTTGTCAAGGCGCTGGAAAAGGATATGTCTGCGCATTAGAATAGATCAGAGCTGTTTTTTAGAAAGCTTATAGTTTACTCGAAACTATAAGCTTTCTATTTTATTTATCCGCAGCTACGATCTGATAATTGTCCTTCTACAGATCAGTTCAGTGACTTATCAGTTTGAAGGTAAGCGGTAATTGATGAGAGATTAAGCCTAATCAGGTTGAGGTTAACAATTGTATTGGTTTAAAAGTAATCTTTTTTGTCTATTTTATTCATCTTATACAGATTAAAAATATACTTTTAGTATATTAGTGAACTAAATTAGCGGTATATTTGTTATTAAAATGAAGCAGGATAGTTAATCATAAGATGAGATACAAATTATACAGGGAACAGCAGTTGACATGTGATCTACATACCGCATGGGATTTTTTTTCTTCTCCCATGAATCTCGCTGAAATAACACCGAAAAACATGGGCTTTGTCGTTGTTTCTGATTCCCAAGGACTGGAAATCGCTGAAGGAATGACCATTGAATATTTGGTATCTCCTATCCTTAAGATCCCGCTGAAATGGAAAACAAGAATAACTCAAGTGGAAACATACGTGAGTTTTACGGATTTTCAAGAAAAGGGGCCTTATAAGTATTGGAATCATTTTCATGAATTTATTCCAAATGAAAATGGGGTCTTGATGAAGGATACAGTTGACTATGAACTGCCTTTGGGAATTCTTGGAACTATTGCTCATGGCATTTTTGTTAAAACGAAGCTTGCGAGTATCTTCGATTATCGTTATCAGGTATTAGAAGATTTATTTAACAAAAGTAAAAGCACATCATAGCTATTTTATGACAGATGTATTTATGCTGAGACACTTCGTAGAATTGATGTTTAAGAAAATATAATTAGATGTAAGGACGATGAAAAAGGTATATCAAATAGTTAATGGAATTGCATTAGTGATAACAGTCATTATTAATTACCTATCCAATACGGGAATTTTTAATGGGGAGACCATGGCAACGATATCTGCCAAATATCAGAATCTGTTTACACCTGCTGGTTATGCATTTTCAATCTGGGGTATTATTTATTTAGGTTTGATGGGCTTTGTTGTATATTATGGCCCCTTTGCTAAGCAAACAGTTGAAAAAGATAAAGTCATACTAAATATTGGATGGTGGTTTTTAATATCTTCTCTAACAAATAGCTTATGGGTAATTACCTGGTTATACGATTATACCTTTTGGACAATTTTATTGATGATCCTACTTTTTGTTTCACTGTTAAAAATCGTTCAGCTTACTCTTGATGTAAACAATTCTACCGTGCGCACTGCTGTTTTTTTTAAACTGCCTTTTAGCATGTATGCGGGCTGGATTTCTGTTGCGTTGATTGCTGACGTAGCGGCATATTTAACAAAGATCGGTTGGAATGGTTTTGGAATTTCCGATACAGTTTGGACCCTTACCATGTTTGTCGTTGCACTCCTAATCCACCTATTCATGATTTGGAGACGTCGTATGCCTGTGTTTGCACTAGTGGCAGTCTGGGCTTTAATTGCTATTGCTGTTGCCAATAAAGCAGTTAATAGTACTGTTTATACAGGGGCTCTGATTGCGGCAGTTATTGTTTTGCTCAATGTGATTGTATATTATATCCAATCCCGGAAGAGCTTACGGAATTGAAATGTTTAGTAAGAGATAAAGAATCATATTGAATCTTCCCAATTCTTTCCCAATTTGATGAATAAGTTTAGGTTATTATAACATTTTAAAACTTAAATCATATGGTTAATTGGAATTTAATAGCTGGGTTGGATGGGAAATTTACTTCACAGGATATCAGACGTAATATTTTGACTTATATCATGCAAAATTATCCTGCAACTCAGATTGACTTTATTGAAAAAGATCAGCATTCTTACAGGATAGATATTAGGGGTGGAGATTCTCTTATTTTTGATTTTAAGGGACAGTTTGTGAGAGCAGTTAATTAGGACGGGAATCTAATGATGCTGTTGGCGAATTTCTCCTACAAGTAGTGGATGGACTAAATTTGATCATTTAATTGCATGTTCTTTAATAGGTTGATTAGCTATGTCAGAAAGAAAAGACATAGCTAATTTCTTTTTTCTACATTTTCTCAGCGACATGTAGCAGGCATTACTGATCATTTTTTAACGTAGTGTAATTTCACCAGCCCGGTTTCAAATGTCTTCGTCATTATTAGTTTAAGTAGCTGCTCGGGTCTTCCTTCCTGAAACAATCTTGTTCCATCGCCCAGTAGGGTTGGTATGACAGAAATTATCAACTCGTCTATTACATCATGCTTCAGCAATTCATTGATGATCTCGGCTCCGCCGTCACAATAAATATTTTTCCCGTTTCCCGATTTTAATTCCGCAATTAAATTGACCAGATCTCCAGAATAGAAAATCGTTCTGCCTACATTGGGCCTTGCTGTCCTGGTGATCACATATACATCCCGTTGTCCGATGTCATAGTGCGATGCGCCAATATTTTTTAGCACGTATTCATAAGTCTTTCTACCAACAATTAGGGTGTCAATTGTGTCTATAAAATCCGAATAGCCATAATCTTCTCCTTCTTTTTCAACCATGTTTAGAAAACTGAGGTCGTCATTGGGTTTTGCAATGTAACCATCTACGCTCATGGCAATAAAAACTGATAATTTTCGCATTTTTTTAAATCTTTGAATTTTTTATAAAGTTAGCTTTAGATAAGCAAAAGGATTTGGAAAAATACGACAATATTAAATTTGTGAAGGAGCCACTCCGGTATTTTTCTTCATATCATTGCTGAGGTGTGCCTGATAATTTTTGAAATGGAAGACTTGGTGTTACTTTATAGTTAACATGAACTGTTCCTGTTTATGGCTATTTTTGGCTTCCATTTGCACGCTTCAAGCACGCTTGTAGCACCTTTAAAGTACTTTTCACTATGTGTGTCAACAGTGCTATATCCGTGCTATATCTGTGCTTTATCTGTGCTATATCCCTACTGGAACCTCGAAGGTGCTATCAGAATCTCTGGAAGGGGGACTAAAAATACTATGGTTATTAATTTTAAGTTAAAAAAAACTTTATGTATAAAAGCGTCATTGAGCACCAATTTGACGGCATCAAAACCTCGAAACGGAGGGAAATGTAAACTTCAGCAAGCAGAAGGTTTTGGAAGAGCATCTCGAATACATCACTGATTGCCGGAGAAGCCTACACGGAACGCTTTCAGGCCGATCAGACCTTGCAGATCTTCCACCTCAAACTGCTCAATTTCCTTGTCTAGTAATCCTTTGTGCTGTAGCAGGTTAATGTAACCTAGATATTCAGTCTCTTCATGTGCATTGGAATAGACAATGACCAATTTGCCTTTTTGTGTGATGCGTTCTGTCGATCCCTTGATCTTGGCTTTATCAATGCGCTTCTTGGCAATCTCATAGCGTACATTGTAGGAGCCATCGATATCGAACTGTTTCTCGTCCATCCGAAACCGTATGGAAATAGGCGTTGCAAAGACCAATACGAGAGAAGTCACCTCGAGCTGATGCGGTAGGGAGGGTTGGAGCTGTCTAAACTCAAGTTCCATCGCACACATCACCTGCAGTTGCCACAGCCGCAAATTACGTAGGTAGTAGAGCTCAAAATTCCGTCCGGGTGCGATGGAGGCCCCGATATACATATTGTGCTCGATACCATCTGTCTTGTAGCGTTCGTAGTAATGCGGGAAGTATTCTTGGGCTTCCACCTGCTTTTCGTCAAGGATAGCCACAAGCTTTTTGTTGATCATTGTGATGGAGCTGTCATAATCCTGCCTAGCTTCATAAAAACCGCCGATGGCTGGGTTAATCCGCTCAAAATAGCGGTCTATTGCCTCGGTGGCGAGGCTATTTTTGTTGTTCTTTCTGAAATTCTCCAGAATAGGGTGAATATCCTGGTTAAAATAATCGAGCATAAGCTGTTCCGTATCGGTCAGCAGCGCATGCTGCAGCGACGTCAGGTTTCTTTCCAGATCGAATACCTTTTGCTCAAATAAGGGTAATTTATGCGTTTGATTGATCGCATTGAACAGGGTGACCAGTTCCTCGCTCTGATTGATCAGATCCTGTCGGATGGCCTGGTTGCGGGACTCTGAGGAGCCCTGTACGTCGATTTGCCCATAGAGCGGATACACATGGTCAAAAACGATTTCCTGTAGGGCATAGTCTTTTCCAAAGGCGCGGTCGTTGAGGAAATGGATGGCTTCTTCCTGAAAACGCCATTTGACACTCGGGTGGATAGATGTATATTCCTTTTGGATCACCGCTTCGATCTGGTTTTCCGTTTCCGAAAATGCCTTCGACACTTTATCCTTGATAAAGGGCAAGATGAAGTTGAGCTTATTGGCATTGACCGAATTGAGTTCCCGCACCCTAGATGAAGACATTTCCAGTAAACCCAATACCTTGCCACCCTCAATTAGGGGAACAAAAATAAAGCTCTTCACCTGTTGCTGCTTGAGCTTGTTGATAAAATAGGCCTGTTTCTGATCAGCAACGGGTAGCTTATCAATATCCGGTACAACAAAGTATTCGTCTTTGGTAAGCAGACTCTCCAAGGTTTCGCTGCAGAGCATGTTTTCACACTCCTCGATCGTCGAATCGTAAAGCAGATGACTATATAGTTGTTTCTCGACAATCCGTAAGTTGTACTCGTTCCTGACCTTTTCGAAAGAAGTCAGTCCGATACGTAGATCATTTATTTTATAAATTGACCTGAAAATGCTTTCTACTTCTGCCAGCTGGACCGCGCTTTTTTCGCGCAGCAGATTGCTCTTGAAGCTGGATACGGCATTTTCAATGGTGGCATCAAAAAGCGTCATAATGGAAAAGCCTTTTAGAATCCAGCTCTGTTCAGGGAATTTGGCCTTCCACAGGCCAATATCCGAGAAGTTGTCCACAAGTTCGGTAATATCTTCTTCAGAAAGATGGATGGCCCGTTCTGTGGGAAGGACATCAATAAAATCGGCATTGAATAGGACGCGGTAATGATGGATGATATTATTTTTATCTGGAATATCCAAAAATAGAGGCGCATCCATGGCGTCGACCTTAAAGCCATAATACTGACTGATGATGACGCAGCAATTGAGGATATAATAGGTGTCGGGCGAGATGTCGCGAAGACTAAAGTCATAGTGATCGCCGGCATCCAGTAATATTTTTTCCAGTCTTGCGGTGTGATTGAACGTATAGAGATGGAAGGGAATGGTAATGGCCTTGATCTCATTATGCGTTAGCGAACTTGGAAATAGGTCTGCCAGCAGTACCTTGATTATAGGCTCATAGCGTCGCAGGTCTTCTGCTTTTTCGACGCCCTCGATAAGTTCGGGGTATTTGTTGATTTCTTCTAGCAGCGATCGGGCATAAGTGGCCTGAAAGTCGACCGGCGATAAGGCCGCTGCTTCAAAGGATGGTATAATCTTGTGAAAAGCGATCAGGGTTTTAAACGGACTGGAATCAAAGGCGAAATTAAACTGCATAATGGTTGTTCCCGACTAAATTAGATTATTGCTGGAAGATGTACAAAAATATAAAATAATCGGCGAAAAGAAAATCCAAAGCCGACGAGTGTGAAATCGTGCTTTGGATTTTGGGAAGGACTGTTTTATTGGATTGCTTTATGTTGTATATCCTGGATTCTTGATTTTCTGGATATACCTGCTTGCAGACATAACCTCTGTTCGTCCTGTTATTCGTAAACCAGGTACACGTACATTGCAGATCACGCCCTTAACCGATGACAATATGGCTCAGGTCAGCACTGCTTTTCACTTCGGCCTTAATACCATTTTTGTCATTCTGAAAGAGCAGCACAGCACCTTCATCAAACAACTTAACTGCATGTTGCAACCTTGGATTAAGCTTTGTGAGTATTAATCGATTCCCTTTGTTAGCATTGGAAGTCGATAAATTGCCGTTGAGGCTGTAATAAATAGATCTGTACGATTTTTGCCACCAAAGCAGACATTGGATGTCCATGGTTCATTTACTTCAATATGTCCGATCAGCAAGCCTGTTGGACTATAAATGAAAACCCCTTTGCCTGTCAGGTAAATATTTCCCAGATGGTCCAATGTCATTCCGTCCGATCCCTGATTGATAAGAGCTGTCTGTCCGCTGAGCTTACCGTCAGATTCAATGTTGTACCTGTAAGTTTTATTTCGTTCGATATCCGCGACATACAGGTGTTTTCCATCGGCCGAACCCACAATGCCGTTCGGTTTGGTCACATCTTCAGCTACTACGATCGGTTTTTTCCCTTTTCCCGGTGGGAGGTAGTACACTTTCTGCCCCGCTATCTCTGGCTCTTTCCTAATCCAATAATCACGCAGATAAAAAGGGTCGGTAAAGTAGATGCCGCCTTTCTTGTCTGCCCAAAGATCATTCGGACCATTCAGTTTCTTTCCATCGACAGCTGTCAGCAGGACGGTAACCTGACCATCTTTTCCGATTGACCAAATTTCGTTTCTTTCGTCGGCACAAGCTAGGAGCTGCCCCTGATGGTTAAAGTACAATCCATTTGCGCGGCCAGCAGCATCTTTAAAAAGCGAAAGTTGCCCTTTAGTGTTATATTTCCAGATTTTGTTATTCGGTTGGTCGGTAAAATAGATGTCTCCGGACTTATCGACTGCCGGTCCTTCGGTGAAGGCAAACTGCCGGGCTATTAATTTCAGGCTGTCCTGATGAAACAATTGCGCGCTTAAGTGTAAGCCCTTTAAGGAGAAGAGTACGGAAAGCAGTAGTGTAGGCCAGTACCGGCGAGAATGAATTGAATGGAACATATCAACTAATTTATCAATTTTCCGACAATAACTAATCTTCTTGGGCTGATTAAGTTTGGATACAGCAGTTGAGGAGAGGGGCAATAACAAGAAAAGCCCATCGACT
>NZ_DIIM01000014.1:360-185611 GCF_002420705.1 Sphingobacterium sp. UBA5670 | reverse complement strand
TTCCGGGGCGCTGTATGTATTGAACCACTCTTATCGCTTCATCTGTATTCCCAATTGGAATAAAAGCCTTATGACTTCGCATACACGAACAGCAATGAAAGCAAACTGAAGGTTCTTTCCCCGCCGATAAGAGCTGACACTTTCAGATAAAATAAGGGATTGGCCTATATTACACGATCATTGTCCTGATGAAAAGATCAATATTGATTCCAGGCTGGCGGATCTACACCAAGAAGATGTTTTACAAAATAATCTTTTCTTTTTCGCTCACCATAATCTCCTCCGGAAGAATGCCCCATACCAGGAACCATGATAAAATCATGATTCTTACGTGCTTTGATCAAGGCATCAACCAATTGAAAAGTAGATGAAGGATCCACATTATCATCAAGTTCCCCAACAATCAATAAAAGATTTCCTTCCAGTTTAGCGGCATTTTCAATATTAGAGCTAGCCGCATATTCAGGACCTACAGGCCAGCCCATCCATTGCTCGTTCCACCATATTTTATCCATTCGGTTATCGTGACAGCCACAGGAGGAAACGCCAACTTTGTAAAACTCCGGATGGAATAGCAGCGCTCCCGTCGAGCTTTGACCGCCAGCCGACGTACCATAGATCCCTACCCTACCGATATCCATGTATTTGTATTGCTTTGAAGCAGCCTGCATCCAGGCTATCCGATCGGGGAAACCCGCATCTTTCAGATTTTTCCAACAGACATCATGAAAAGCCTTTGAACGATTTGAGGTCCCCATTCCATCGATCTGTACCACGATAAAGCCCAATTCTGCTAATTCATACATCCCGCTCGGGTTGCTGTAGAATGATTTGGGCACGAAAGAGCTATGCGGTCCCGCGTAAATATATTCGATGACAGGATAACTTTTAGCTGGATCAAAATTCGTCGGTCGAATAATAATACCCCAGATATCCGTTGCGCCATCACGTCCCTTGGCTTTAAAGACTTCCGGAGCACGCCAGCCTACCGTTTCTAGTAGATTACTGTTTGTTTTCTCCAGTTCCATGATAAGACGACCATTGTTGTCGCGCAATACTGAAATTGGCGGCTGATCGACCCGGGAATAGGTATCCACAAACTGCGAATAGTCTTTATTGAAAAAAGCTTGATGATTTGCATTTTCTTCGGTCAGCAGTTTTAAGCCCTTTCCGTCTAAACCGATCGCATAATAGTGGACCAAATAGGGATCTTCTGCGGCATTCATTCCGCTGCCTTCAAAAATAACTGTTCGTTTGTCAGCGTCAACATGCACAACTTTGCGAACAACCCAGTTTCCTTTCGTTATCTGGTTCTTTACTTTCCCGGTAATTCCATCGTAAAGATACAGGTGGTTCCATCCATCACGCTCGGAGGTCCACACTATTTCCTTTCCATCGGCCAGATCCTCCCGATATTTCTTGCCGCTATAATCAATAAAAGTCTTATTTTGTTCTCGGATCAAATAACTGGACATACCGCTATTCGCATCCATTTGCATGACGCCATAGACCTGATGTCCCCGTTTATTATACTCGAAGGTAAATGCTCTGCTGTCATCGCGCCAGGAAAGATCCGAAAGGTAAAATTGATTCGGTATGAGCGCGGCATCAAACACTGACAAGCGGTCTTTTTCAAGATCATATAAGATGGGTAGTTTTTGTGCCAGCTCATCTCCGGGCTTCACGTAATCGCGTGTCTGAATTTTAGGCTGCAGCTGATCTTTAGGGGAAGATTCGATAAGCGTCAGCTGCCTGATCTCTATTTTTTGAGTTTTTACCGTAGCCAGCTTCCGGCTATCCGGTGCCCATTGAATATCGTTACTGTAATAATTTGCTGGATTGCCATCAAACGTAATTTGTCGCGCCTCATTTAAATTACCCTTCTTTGCTAGGAAGACATTGTTATTTCGGATAAAAGCAACATGTATTTTATCTGGAGATTCAACTTCCCTATAGGCATTTCCCCGTTCACGCTGCCCCCAATAGCGCGTATTTCGATCTTTACTTCCACTTGCAGCACCCTGGCTCAATTGCGAGGAACGACGGTTCCAGATCCACAGGTAACCCGCGATATCGAGCGACACCTGATCCTGGTCCACCAATTTTATCTGATCATTGGAAATAACACGATTTTCGACTTTTCGTCCCAGTTTTTCATCCACTAACGAAAACACTTTCGTCAGATCAAAAAGCTGTTCTTTTGTTTTTGCTTGGGGATTGACCAGAATATACTCTTTTCCCTGCAACGTATTTCGATCATACCAAAAGAGATCCCCCTTATCATTCCAATAAAACTGGCCCGGTAGATTTTCAATTTTGTTGGTCAATTGTTTTTTTAAGTTTTGTGCACGTGTATAATCTGCCAAAGTTCCTTGACCAAACAGAAACTGTGCAGACAACAACAAAACCGCTGTACTAAGAAACTTCATGTTTTCTTTGTTTAGGATTGATTAAATAATAGATAGGGATACCCAATAGTGCGATGATAATGCCCGGCCAGGTATAATTTGGCTTAAAAATAACCATCAAGCCGATAAAGGCAAGTCCCATCAGGATATAAAGGACAGGAAGAAAAGGATATCCAAATGCTTTATAGGGCCTGTTCAAATCCGGGCGCGTGATACGGAGCCTAATAATACCGGCAATTGCGAGGACATAAAATATAACGACCACACAGGTAATCATGTCCAATAAATCACCATATTTTCCGCTTAAACACCATATTGACGCAGCGACACATTGTATCCAGAGTGCCCAGGCAGGTACCGCATGCGCATTGAGCTTACCCGCCCTTTTAAAAAACAAACCATCTTTGGCCATCGAATAATACACCCTCGCTCCTGCAAGAATAATCCCATTATTACAGCCAAAGGTGCTAATCATGATCATAATAGCGATAATAGTAATTCCAAAAGGGCCAAAAACCTCTTGAGCAACACTCATGGCTACACGATCTTTTGGTGCGTTGACCATAGCTTCCAAAGGCAATATCCCGGTGTACATCAAATTAGTCAGCAGATAGATTACAGTAACCAGTAAAGTCCCTAATGCAAGACTCAAACCGATATTACGTTGCGGATTCTTAATTTCGCCGGCTACAGCGGAAGATGAGTGCCAGGAATCGCTACTAAAGAGGGCACCGACCATAGCCGCAGAAAAAGCACCCATTGCTGAAAACCCATCATAAGATGTGTAGGTTCCATCCGTATTTAAACGGCGCATGGACCAAAGTGATATATTGTCCCAGTTCCAAGCCCAAACTTCATGTTTCAACGCGAGGAAACCGAAGAGCAATAAGAGCAGCAAACTCCCAATCTTGATCAATGTGATGGTTGTCTGTACGCGCTTTCCGCTATTCACCCCCCTTGAATTAATATAGGTCAATACAATAATAACGGCAATTGCCAGCATCTGTGCAGCCGATACCCGATAATCTGACCATTCAAGCAAATAAACATCTTCATCCATAAAAGGGAAGAGATAGGCTGTAAATTTTGCAAAAGCAACGCCGACAGCGGCGATTGTCGCTGTTTGTATTACAGCAAAAAATGTCCATCCAAATACAAAACTCAATACCGGACCATAAGCCTCCCGAAGGTAGATGTACTGCCCTCCTGCCTTTGGAAACATCGCACTCAATTCACCATAACTCAATGCTGCTGTTAAAGTCATAAATCCACAGATCAACCAAACGACCATCATCCAGCCCGCAGAACCCGTGTTACGTGCGATATCCGCAGATACAATAAAAATACCGGAACCGATCATGCTTCCTACCACCAGCATAGTGGCGTCCAGTAACCCGAGAGACTTTTGAAATGTTTGTTTCGACTCACTCATAAACATTTAGTTATTAAAATGATAAAACTTCCAGTTTGTCTCGTGATCGGGCTTTAACTTCTCGCCTTTGATAATCGCTCTCAACATTTCCATCGGTAGATAATTTTCTTTGATCACACGGTCATGGAATTCCGCAAATGACATTTTCCCTTGATCGACCACCTCCTCTTTGATGCGCATCAATTGCAAGCCGCCTACGAGATAGGCCAACTGATATAAGGGATCATAAGAACCTTCAAACGATCTCTTCACTTCACCGTGCGCATTAGCCGACTCAAATCCCACCCTGTTTACTAGATAATCGATGCATTGTTGGGGCGTCCACTCGCCTAAATGAAATTTGATACTAAAGGTTATTCGCGCACAGCGGTGCATGCGCCAAAATAACATTCCTATTCGCTCCTCTGGAGTTTTTGCAAATCCCTTGCTATACAGCAGCAATTCCCAGTACAATGTCCATCCTTCCGTCCAAAAGGGGGTGTTAAATGCCTCTTCGCGGTAAGGCTTGTAACGCCTATTCATAAAATATTGCAGGTGATGACCTGGAATCAATTCATGTTGGACTGTACCACGGGAAAAATAAGGATTATTACCACGCATACTCATCAATTTTGCCTGCTGATCCATGCTGTTTGTCGGATAGGATATGCTAATTTCCCGTCCTCCCGTAAAAAAGGGGTTGACCCGCTGCCGTTCTGGTGTCATCATGATCATGCCCCAAGTCTCGTCTGCCAGCTCAGGAATATCCATGAGTTTATTTTGTTCAATAAATTGCTGCGCATCATTATACAATCTCATAATGAGCTCTGGCTGTTCGCCAATGGGTACATAGGAGTTTTTAACCTTTTCCTGCGCTGCCCGCCAGTCATCGCCGAAGCCCATTTCACGGCTCGCTTTCAATAACTCTGCCTCACACCATTTAAACTCTTGATCAGCCAATTTTAAAAGGTCGGTAGCTGTATAACTGATCATTTCAGCCTTGAGCCTTCGGTTTATCTCTTTTTCGCCAATTGGCACACCCGCGATCTGGCTACCATCATCAAAAACTTTCCGGTCGCTTTTTGCGGCTAATTTCTCCTTGTAATCAGACAGCTTGCTTTTCACCTGTTGAAATATGGAGGGTACCCACCAGGTAAATTCTGGGTCATATCCATTATAAAAATCGAAGGTACTTGTGATCCTTAAGTCCAACGAATTTACTAGGGCAACAAGAAAGTTCACATCTGCATCAGGAATATTGGACTTTTCCTGCAAAGCTGCTATTGACCGGTCGATTTCACCGGCAACCAGCGTCAGCTCTTTCGCAACATCTTCTCCTGCCAGACGCTTGCCCCTACGACGTTCCTTTTCAAGTGTAAATATTCGCTGTGCGAAAGGTAAATACAGGGATAAGCGGTTGTAATTTGACTCATCTTCTTTCAATGAAAGGAGATCACTTTTTAGTTTGCGCTTCAGCAAGATAAAATCTACCTGTCCAGCTATTTCGAGTTCTCCGTAAGGAAACTTGTCCAGCTTGTTCAAATATTCGTTATCCAAACGCTGAAGACGTGCCAACTGTTCAGGCGATGCGGCAGCCTGCTGATTGCCCCAGCCTTTGGGCATAGGCCCATAAAAATAGTTGATCGCCTCAACATCATGCCCATATTGCACAATATAAGGTTCTATAGGGGTTGTATGGTCGTATAATTTCATCTTTTGTGCTTGTGTGGAGACAGGGAATAGAAAGAGCAGCCCATAACACAATGTTTTGGGAGCTTTAAAAGAAAAAGAACGATTCATAATTCGGGTGTTGGTTTATATCCTAATTTTATCAGTCGAAACGATCCGGCCTAAAACCAGCGATTTCAGCCTCTATTTTCTGTCCTGCCAATAAATCTGCAACAACTTTTCCATAGGCAGGGCCTAGGCTCAAGCCCATCATGCCACCCCCTCCGGCAACCAGGACATTATCAAATTTTTTCAATCTTCCCAGATAAGGCAATCCATCAGGCGAGCAGGGTCTGTAACCATACCATATTTTTTCGCTTGGGTAATCGACCTTCAGTTCTGGATAATATTTAGGAATAGATTCTACAATTCCACGGACACGGTTTTCATAAATCCGGTCATTTGCAGGTCCCAATTCCATCGTACCACTGAATCTGATCTGGCCATTCATGGGGGTTACAGCAACACGAGCCTCCAGTAATAATGCCGCATGATTCAATGTGTTCTCTTTCTCAGGCTGGTACATAAAAGAATATCCTTTTCCAGGCATAAGTGGTGTATTTACGTGCAGCTTTGAAGTCAGCTGGGGTAAATAAGCACCGCCAGTCAAGACAAATGCATCCGCCTGAAAACTTCCTTTATTGCTGATCGCCTCTTTCACCTTATTTCCGGTTGTTATAAATTTATGGACTTCAGTTTCTTCGAAAAAAACTACACCGGCTGCTTTCAAATAGTGAATTAATTGCCGCATTAACTTGGGGGGATATAGTTTTCCATCGCAGCGATAAAGTATAGCACCCAATACATCCAGTTTCAGATTGGGTTCTAATTCCTGAACGGCATTTCCCTCCAGAATATCGACATCAAGTCCAAGATCTTTTGCGCGATGGGCAAGTTCAATTTCTTCATGCTGCATTTCCTTGGATTTATACATCATCAGGATACCATTCTGCTTCAGTTCAAAATCAAACTCTTCCTCCTGCGCCAGTTCATCATATAATCTGCTGCTGTAGAGATTCAAATCACGTATTGCAGCCGCATGTTGTTCCACATGGGTACGATTGGCATGTTTCAAAAACTTCAGTCCCCAATTGATCATTCGCGGATTTAGCGAAGGCCGTACATAAAAAGGGCTTTTACTATTGAACATCCACTTTATCCCCTGGGCTACGATACCGGGGGCAGCCAAGGGCGTAAAATGGCTGGGGACAATCATGCCGGCATTGCCATAAGAACAGTTATTGTCCAGGGTGTTTTTTTCCAGGATTTTCACATCCCATCCGTCTCTCACCAAGTAATAGGCAGAAGCAAGTCCTGCAATTCCTGCTCCAACGACGACGACCGTACCTCTATTATTTTCTTTCACGTTGCTCTTATCTTATTAATTTATTAAATCACCTCAACTATATTAAATCACCTGAAAACCACCAAAATAAGGATCTTCATCATCCAAGAAAATGGTATTATAGCCCGTTACCCGTGCCCAGCCTTCGATAGATGGGACAATGGCCGGTTTGCCATCCACAGTTGTTTCAGCCTCAATTTTACCGGTAAATTGTGAACCGATATAACTTTCATGTATAAATTCGGTCCCTTTCTTGAGTTTCCCTTTCGCATACCACTGCGCCATACGGGCTGAGGTACCGGTACCACATGGTGAACGATCCAAGGCATTATCGCCAACCAGTACCGCATTACGTCCCGACGAATTGGGGAGTTTAGGATTCCCTGTCCATTGGATGTGGGTCAATCCATGTATATTGGCATCTTCGGGATGAACAAAAGAATATTTTTCGTTCAGCAGCTGACGGATTATTTTTCCATAGTGAATAAGCTGGCTCGCTGAATAGGAACTGATATCCTGAAAATTAGTCTGTGGGTCAATAATGCCGTAGAAGTTTCCGCCATAAGCAACATCGACGCTGATGCTGCCCAGATCAGGGCAATCAACCGTTAGGGCTTCAGCATATAAAAAAGACTTAACGTTGGTAAGCTTTACGCTTTTCACCTTAGGTCCCTCTTGAACATAGTCGATATGTACAAGTCCTGCCGGAGTTTCCAACCTTAATTTTCCGGGAATTTTAGGTTGAACGAGTCCCTCCTCGATGGCAATGGTCACGGTACCGATCGTTCCATGTCCACACATCGGCAGACAGCCACTGGTTTCAATGTAAAGGACACCAATATCATTTTGTGGATCAAAGGGCGGATAAAGCATACTGCCGCTCATCATGTCGTGCCCTCTTGGCTCAAACATCAATCCCATACGGATCCAATCGTACTCACGTATAAAATGCAACCTGCGCTCCATCATGGAATTGCCTTGTAGTAACGGGGCTCCTCCTGCCACCAATCGTACGGGACAACCACAGGTATGCGAATCAATACAAAAAAAAGTCTTCTTCATTTCTGGTCACTTGTTTATATGGTCACTTGTTTCTATTATGCTTTAGTCCATTGTTGATTGACCAAACGGTCAATTTGTAATGGGTTTCCATCCTGCAGTTCTTTAGGCAAAAATTCATTTGGCCAATTTTGAAAACTAATGGGGCGAATAAAACGCTTTACCGCATCAGGCCCTACAGAGGTAAAACGTGCATCTGTGGTTGCCGGATATGGCCCCCCATGCTGCATAGCATACTGTACTTCAACGCCGGTTGGCATCCCCTGAAACAAAAGCCTTCCGCATTTGTCCTGTGCTATTGTAAAGAGCGCCGGGCATTCACGGATATCCTGCGCCGATGCCGCAAAAGTGATGGTAATCTGCCCTTCGAGCTGCTCCATTATGGTTTTCATTTCGTTGAGGTCGGCACAAGATATAATTAGCCCAAAAGGTCCAAAAACTTCATCCAATAACTTAGGATTAGCTAAAACTCCGCTTGCGTCAGTTTCGGCAAGCAGGGCCTGCGCAAAATCTTGCGCCGTATTATCCTGCCCTTCTTCCACTATACGAACACCATCGTATTGAACCATCTCTCCTTTTAACCGGTTATAGCCATCCAATATTCCTGCGTGCAGCATTCTGCCGGTCGTGGCAACTTGAAGTTCTTTCTTCAACGCCACTTTAAGACGATCCAGCTGTTCGCCGCCGACACTTACCAAAACACCCGGATTGGTGCAAAATTGACCAACACCTAAAAGTAGTGACGCAATATACTGCTTGGCAAAATGTTCCAGATTGCTAGCTAAGTAGTCCGGTAAAAGAAAAACTGGATTTACGCTTCCCATTTCGGCAAATACTGGAATAGGATCAGGTCTTGACTGGCCCAGGTCAAATAAAGCTTTGCCACCACGGAATGAACCTGTAAATGCGACCGCTTTTACGAGGGTATGGCTGACCAACTGCTGTCCAGCAGCAAATGAATCTGACACCACATGATTAAAAACGCCACTTGGAGCTCCCTGTTTTGAAATCGCCCGATCGATGGCGTCGGCCATTAATTGCGAGGTTTTCAGATGTGCGGGATGAGCCTTTACGATAACGGAACAGCCTGCACCGATGGCACTCGCTGTATCTCCGCCTGCGGTTGAAAAGGCGAAAGGAAAATTGCTCGCGCCAAAGACGACCACCGGACCAAGTCCTTTGTTGTATTTCCGTAAATCAAATTGGCCATTTGGATCCTGATCTATCCGTGCTTCACTGTATAAACCCGTTTGCACGGCATCGGCATATCGGCGCCATTGATTGACAGTTCTCGCTTTTTCACCCTGCAGCCTTGCCAACGGGAGAGCCGTTTCCAGATGAGCCGTTTCAATCAGGATGTCTCCCAATGCTTCAATTTCAGCGGCAATAGCATGCATCAATTGTGCTCTTTCAACTACATCAGTTTTTTGAAGAAACTGAAATCCAGCCTCCGCCTGTTTTACGACGTAATCAATCTCATTTTCGTTTCTATCCATTCCTTTTGTTTTTATTGTAAGTATCTATCTTCAAAAATCAATAAAAACCTTCCCTATATCTTCATTCCTTGCGGTTTTAAATATAAGAAGGTCCTTATTGCCTATTTTTACCCGGTCCTAAAAAGAAATGCTTCTGAACCTTCATCCAGAAAGTTCAGAAGCATTTCTATAATTGTGGTCTAGTTGCGATTGAATCTGCAATAATTTTTTTCACACGTTGTTCTTCCTCACCGATCAATGGCAATCTTGGAGCACGTGTATAGGGTGTTGAAATTCCTTCGGCGGTCGCTGCCAATTTAATATATTGAACCAATTTAGGATGAATATCCAGCTCCAATAAAGGCATAAACCAACGGTATATTTCTACAGCTTTGCTGTACTCGCCAGCTTTTACAAGATCGTACATGGCGACGGTTTCTCTTGGAAATGCGTCGACCAGTCCAGCAACTAAACCATCAGCCCCTAACATCAAAGACTCGAGGCCTAAGGTATCTACACCAGCCATAATCTTTAATCGATCACCAAAACGATTTTTCAAACGCGTGATATTGGTCAAATCGCGTGTAGACTCTTTCACCGCCTGAATATTTGGTTCCAATAATAGTTCCTCAAACATATCCAACGATACATAAGTACTATAGTCAACAGGGTTATTATAGATTAAAATTGGTAGTTTGGTACTTTGTGCAACAGCACGAAAATAAGCGACAGCTTCTCTATCATCGGCTCTATAACGCATTGGCGGCAATAACATCAAACCATCTGCGCCCAATTCTTCACTGGTCTGAGCTACTTTGATCGCAGCAGCGGTTGTATTTTCAGCAATATTTAGCAACACAGGTACACGTCCATCAACTAGTTTCAACGCATATGTCAATAAATCATACTTTTCTTCTGTACTCAAAACACTTGCTTCACCCAATGATCCAGCGATAATCAAACCGTGAACACCTCCATCCAATTGTGCTTCAATGTTTTTACCAAACATATCAAAATCCAAATTTCCATTTTCATCAAATGGTGATAACATTGCAGGATAAATTCCTTCCCATTTAAATTGTGCCATAGCGTATTATTTTAATATTTCTTTATCACAAATCTATCTGGAATAGCGAGGTCAATCTTCTCATGAATTAATCAACACTGACCTAATATTGACCTTTTCTAATAAATACTACTCATAAGAAACCAGAAGAATGGTTTTCTAATTTTAGATACAGATTTATAACCTCTTTCAGCAAAACTTCAGATGCGTGTTTTTTAAAGTCGAGATTGAATTTTAGCAACTTAAATGTAAGTTCAACATTTATAACAAGATTTACAAAAAATAGCTTGTAAAAGATATATTGCTATTCGCTTAAAATTTTGATCGCTTTTACGAAAAATACAGCTGCATATTAAAAATAACAAAGGCTGCACTGTTTGACAGGCAACCTTTGTATCGTATATAATAATTAAAAAATGGGTAACTAATCGCGGCTCTCTTTTTTATAAGAGAAGTAAAAAACAATTGGCAGTACTGAAAACGATAGAATCATACAAATAATGAGGCCGCCAACAATCATAATAGCCAGGGGTTTTTGGATTTCAGATCCCATTCCGTTTGAAAGTGCTGCCGGCAATAGTCCCATTGCCCCCATTAACGCAATCATGAGGATAGGTCTGATCCGGCTTTTTACAGCTTCATAAATAGCGGGTTTCAAGCTCATTTTACTCAACAGATTTTCTTTCATTATCCCTATTAAAACAATGCCATCGATCGTGGCTACGCCAAAGAGAATAATAAATCCGATACCGGCAGAAATTCCAAATGTCGTCCCGGTAACCCACAGGGATACAAATCCACCTATAAATGCAAATGCCAGTGTCAGTGAAGAAATCAGCGTATCTTTGACGTTGCCAAAATTGGCATACAGCAGCAGTAAAATCAAAATAAGAGAGATTGGCACAACATTCATCAGCTGCTTTGTAGCCCTTTCCTTGCTTTCGAATTCTCCGGCCCACACGACCTTATAGGATTTGGGCAGACTAACATCTTTTTCTATCTGTTTTTTTGCATCGGCAATTGTACTTCCCAGATCCCGGCCTTCAATGTTGAAGCCAACACCAATATAACGGGAATTACCTTCTCTATAAATAAATGCCGGACCGGTATGATAATCTATTGTTGCGATTTCCCGCAGCGGTACTTTCTGATCATTCATCGTCGGAATGATAATATTTCCGATCTTCTCAGGATTGTCACGATATGATTTTTGGAAGCGGAGACGTACATCAAAGATACGCTCGTTTTCATAGAAATGTGTCACAGATTGCCCTCCGATAGTCATTTCGATCACGGATTGCACATCCTTGGTCGAAACACCATATTTAGCCATTTTTGAATCATGCAGCTGAATCCTTAGTTCAGGCAAACCGATATTTTTGAAGACATTGATATCCGTTATCCCATTCACCTTTTTAAGTGATTCGGCAAACTTATTGGCTTTATTTTCCAAATCCTGTAAATTCTCACCAAAAATTTTGATGACCAACGGACTTTTCACTCCGGCCACATACTCCTCTACATTATCCTGGATCGGCTGGCTAAAACCAAAATTTATTCCTGGAAAAGTTTGTAGGCTATCCCGCATCTGACCAATCAATTTCTCTTTTGACAGCTTTCTTTTCCACTCGCCTTCGGGTTTCAGTTCAATATTGAATTCAATATTGAAAAAACCTGTTGGATCTGTACCATCATTGGGACGGCCCGTTTGCGTCATGATAAAATCAATCTCGTCAAACTGCTTCATCAATTTTGTTTTCATGGTTTTGGTCAACTTCACGGATTCTTCGAGATTGACACTATTGGGTAAGGTTGCGCGGACATAAATTGCACCTTCATTCAGTTTCGGAAGAAACTCTGAACCATAATGGCTAAACCGGAAAATACAGATGAGCAAAACAGCGCTAAAAATCGACAATGTCCATTTTGGATGGTCGAAAGCTTTTCTAAAACCTTTAAAAATAGCATTGCGGCTGATCTTGGTGATCTTATTTTCATCTTCTTTGATATTCTTTTTCAATAGGTACTTACACATGGCGGGCACATAGGTCAAACTTAGGATCAAGGATCCCAATAAGGCGTAACCGAGCGTAAAGGCCAATGGTGAGAACATTTTTCCTTCCACCTTTTGAAAAGAGAAAATAGGGGTCAGTGCGACAATTAAAATCAATAGTGCAAAAAAGATATACCCCGCTACAGAGCCAGCACTTTTCTTAATGATTCCTAGTTTGGAGATTTTATTAAAGCGTTCCGTCCCGAGCCGATGAGCCTCTTTTTCCAACGAGACAAAAACAGTCTCCACAATCACCAACGTTCCTTCGAGCAAGAGTCCAAAGTCCAATGCCCCCATGGATATCAGATTGGCCGGCAATCCTTGTATTTTCAATAAAATAATCGCAAATAGGAATGCCAATGGAATCACGGATGCCACGATAAAGGTTGTCTTCCAGTTGTTCAGGAAGATAAAGACGATAATCGAAACCAGTATAACACCTTCTATCAGGTTTTTTGAAACCGTATGTACGGTATTGTTCACCAACTTCGTACGGTCTATAACGGGTTCGATCTTAACATTCGCGGGTAAAATACGTTGGTTTAGCTCTTCAATTTTTGCTTTCAGCTTGGTGACCACAGCAGAAGGATTTTCTCCTCTGAGCATAATGACAATTCCCTGGACAAGGTCATCTTCCTGGTTGAGTCCCACCTGCCCAAGCCGTGGTTTTGCCCCTAGTTCGATTTCGGCTACATGCTTGACTAAAATCGGTGTATTGCCGACCACCTTGATCAAAATATTACCGATATCCTCGATCTTATCCAATAGGCCTACTCCACGCACAACATAAGCCTGATTTCCTTTCTGGATCACATCGCCGCCGACATTGATATTCGAACGTGACACGGCTTCATAGACATCCAATGGGGACAGGTTATAATTGGCCAACTCTGTTGGATTGATTTTTATTTCATAGATCTTTTCTTCACCTCCAAAGCTGACGACATCGGCCACGCCGGGCACACCGACAAGTTCCCTTTCGATCACCCAATCCTGAATGGCAGAGACTTCCTTAATCGGAAGATTACTCTTTACCACATAGCGAAAAATTTCTCCGGTAGCACCAGATGGTGGTTCGATGGAGCTTTCAGCACCTTCCGGCAGCTCAATTGAGCGCATCTTATTACCTGCATATTGCTGTGCATAGAAATCTGTGACCCCATCCTCAAATTGAATCGTAACAACGGATAAGCCAAACAAGGAGATCGAGCGAACGTCCGTTTTCTTTGGAATGGTGTTCATTTCTTTGGTAACAGGCAGTGTAACGAACTTTTCTATTTCTTCAGCACTACGCCCGGGCCACTGCGTAATAATCCTGACCCGTGTATTGGTCACATCGGGAAAAGCCTCAATCGGCGTATGCAGGTAAGCATAAATCCCTCCGAATAATAATGCCAGTGTAAAAAACAGGACAACCAAGGAATGTTTCAATGAGAATGAAACAATATTTTGTACAACTTTCTTCATCCTATCTATTTATCAGTTCATCAAATACGATCAGCTCATTTTCGGTCAGCACCTGATCTCCCTCAGCCACACCAGATTTGACAAAAGCATATGTTTCATTCTCAGCAACAATATCAACAGCTTTAACCGACAGGTCGCAGTCGTCTTTGTAGCGTACAACGAAATTCTGATTGTTATGGAGGATAATGGCATCTTTCGGAATTGCCAGCATGCGCTCTTCCTGTCCCGAAACGGCCTTTTCGACCAACACATCCACGCTCATGCCCGGCTTCAACCTCAGGTCCTTATTCAACAGCTTTATGCGCGCTTTGACCACACGTTCTTCGGGATCAAAGAAGTTGGCTACCTGATCAATATACCCGTCAAAAGATTCACCTTTATAAGCCAGTGTGGTGATCTTGACAGGAGCGCCGTTTTTGACAAAAGGTAAATTATTTGCATAGATATTGACCGAAACCCATACCTCATTCAACTTACTGACCGACAGCAAATCGGCGTCATCGCCAACAGTCATGCCGGGGCTCACCTTTTTATCCACGATATAACCCGCTTTGGGTGCACGGATGTAAAAAACACCATTTTCTGAGGAGCCATTCAGCAAACTCATGTTCGCTTTGACATGGCGGATTCCAATCTGCACGGCTTTCAATTCACTTTCCATCTCTTCCAGTTCCCGCTGTGAAGCCATACCATCTTTCAGCAGGCTACGCAGGCTAAGTAATTTACTCTCCGTCAGCCGCTTGCTATTTTCCAGTTCCCGCAGCTCTTTTCCTAAATCATTGACGGAGGTACCTTTAAGCGATACGAGAATCTGTCCTTTTTCTACATAATCGCCCATTTTAACTGAAACAGACTGTACGATACCGGGTATCGGACTCTTTAGCGCCGCAAGTTCATCCTGATCGTATTGGATAACGCCGTTTAATGCGATCTGTTCAAATACGGTCCGCTTCTGTATCGAATCAATTTTAATTTGGTTTTTGAAATCTGCGCTAAGGCAAAAACCTTTGGTTGCCGGCAACGCTTGCTCTTCATTTTTCGTTGGTTGACAGCTCCACAATAAACAAATGGATAATAGTGTCAATGGCGTTAAAAAATTACTTTTCATGAGACAATATCCTTTCCGATTAAGTATACCAGTTCCTCCTTATACTGAAGATATTTCGCTCTGCGTTCCAATATTGATTCTTTATTTTCCATATAATTATTGATAAAATCTATAAATTCAACGATGGTCAGTCTCCGCTGCTGGAAATTGCGCACATAGCGCTCAAGTGCTACGTCCAATTTATCGTCAAAGCCCATATCCGTTGTCTTCAAACTCGTTTCAAGGTTGTTGAGCCGTTCCGAAAGAAAGTCGATCTCGCGTTCGATGTCGATACGGAATTGCTCGATTTCCACTTTATTTTTCTCCATCTCCAGTTTAGCGATTTTGATATTCCCCTGGTTTCGATTAAACAAAGGGAGATCCATGGCAACCCCCAGCCCTATAAAATCGCGCATAATATTTCCGCCGCGGTCATAATTCATGGAGACCTGCAAATCTGGTATACGTTCGGCCTTTTCTATTTTCAGCTGAGCATCACTTTTTTTCAATTCGTTGTGGATGATTTTATAATCGCTGCGATTATCGAGGGCCATCATTTTCCATTCCTGTTTTTTTCCGGGGAGAAAATGCGGTATGCCGATCGTATCTGATATCGTGAGTGCGGTACCTTTGTCACCGAGATAGCGCGCAACCTCATTCATTTTTGTGATTTTTTCCTGTTGGATTTCATTCAGTTTGTTTCCAAATGCGATAGACTCGCTTTGAATCCTGAGGTAGTCCATCTCACTTACATTTCCTTCTTTCCACTGATTTTGATAGGATTGTGCTAATGTCCGAAAGATGTTGACCTGATTGCCGTATAAGCGTTCTTTCTCCTGTAGGATCTGTAATTCGAGACATTGGCTTCGGAGATCATATTTCAGGTTCCGCAGCAATTCTTCAAATTGAAACCGCGCATTCTCTTTTTCCAGGAGCTGCAATTGCACCCTTTTTTTTCGTTTACCAGCCATTTCGATGGTCTGTTCCAGTTCGATCGCCACCTGCTGGTACTTACCGTAATTTCCGATCAGTGCCGGGAAGGATTCGCTGGAAGGGTTTTTCCAAAGATTGACTTCGGAGATGGAAATTGTTGGATTGGGCCATAGCTTTGCCTGAAGCACGGCAGCTTCGGCCTGCTGCATTTGAAAACGCTGCGCCATTAAGGTCAGGTTATGAGCGAGGAATACCTGTTCGATCTCTGACTTTCGCAGACGGTTTTCGGCCGCCTCCTGCGAAAATAGCTTGCTATTCAGGCCAAGAAGTAAAAATAATGTAAGTCGTAGTTTTCTCACTTAATTTTGAATTTCCACAAAACTAAATGACAAGCATTATAGGCAACTTTAAAGTAAATTAAAGTTTGATTAGAAGGGATTAGAAAATGATTAGAATTTAGGGAATAATAACGATACCGTTGTACCCAGGTCATTTGAACGGATATCAAAGTCGACTCCCTGATCCTTACATACAATCTGTGCGAAAGAGAGACCGATACCGCTGCCCTTCACTTTGCCGACATTTGATCCCCGATAAAAAGTCTGTTTGACAGACTCCAGTTCGGCCTGTGGGATACCAATACCATGGTCTATAATTTGCAAAGACAGCCTGTCATTTGCAGCAGTCATCCGGACAACAACCTCCTCTCCATTCGCATATTTAAGTGCATTTTCGATTAGGTTGGAGATAGACAGGCTGAGGAGCATCTTATTGCCCCGAAAATTGAAGTATCGCGGTTCATCGACCTGTATATCGACTTTTAAGGGTACGGCAAATGACCTCGAGAACTTAGGAACAAGATCCCAAACGATCTCATCTATGCGAAAGGTTTCCAGGGAACGCTTGAGGGGCTGATCTTCGGTCAGCAATAGAAAATTGCCGATAAGCTGATTCAGAAAATTCACATGTTCAGTAATGGTTTCGGCCAATTCCTGGTATTCTTCTTCACTTCTAACTTTCGTACCGAAGACCTCCATGGAGCCTAGGATTCCCGCCAAAGGCGTTCGGAACTCGTGTGAAACATAACTGACAAAGTTCTTTCTAATAATCATATTTTCGCTGATCCGCCGTAGGAGCGCATTGTAACTTTCAATAAGATCCTGTAGTTCGTCCTTCGTTTTTATAGTCGTCAGAGGTTCCTGAATGGTGCTTAAATCTTTATGCTGAATTTCCTGGATTACTTTACGAATGGGGAGATAAGCATATTTACTCAGCCAAACCGACAATAAGGCGATACTGATCAATGCCACGAGAAAAACAAAGACAAGCGTAATGAGTAAACGATTCAACTGATGATCAAAGTCTGCGCTCGACTCTTTGACAAACACAAAGAAATCGCCCTGATTATCTGGATAATACAACCCAAAATAAAAACTGTCTTCTGTTTTAAAATAAACCGTTTTATCTGTTTTCAACTGGCGCAGCAAATCCTTATTGATTTGACTATCAAACCGCATACCCCCATAACTTACTTTTCCATCGGCGTTATAAACGGCGACCATGGCACGTTTGACCAGGCTTTCGTATTGATTTTTAGATTCCAGATGCTTTAGTGGGCTTTGTTCATCTGCCTCAAGGTAATAAATGCCAGCTATCTTTGCATTTTTTTCGAGAGAACTGATCAGATGCCGTTCAGAAGAATTATAAAATATCCAGTAGATGACCAGCGTTGCAAGCCCAAAAATGATAGTGAATACCAGCGTGGAAAAGAGTGTAAGGCGAATCTTTAAATTCATAATCAGTCCGTTGTAAGCATGTAACCGACTCCTTTCACCGTTTTGATAATAGAGGTTTCGCTTCCCTCATCAACCTTCCCTCTCAGATAAGAAACGTACACATCGACGACATTGGTGTTGTTATCAAAATCGATTCCCCAAACGGCCTGCAGGATAGCGGTCCGTGAGAGTGTTTTATTCCGATTTTCGATCAGATACTTGAAAAGTTTAAATTCTTTGGGAGAGAGATCGACATTTTTACCATTCTTATGAACTTCATAACGCTCAAGATCTACTTTTAAATCACGAATTTCCACACTGCTGTCCTTTGCTACGTTTTTATAATTGTCACGGCGTACCAGGGCTTTGATACGGCTCACCAATTCCTTAAAGGAAAACGGCTTGACGAGATAGTCATCGGCACCACTTTCCAAGGCCTCGACCTTATCTTCAATTTCTCCTAAAGCGCTTAGAATCAATATCGGAATATGATTTTTTCGATACCTGATCATCTTCGTAAACTGAATACCATCTATTCCGGGCAACATGATATCGAGTACAATAATATCCAAAGAATCTGCATTGATCCATTCACGTGCTGCTTCCGCAGATTCAACTAAAATGACCTGATGCCCCATTTCTTCCAGACCTTTCACAACAAAGCTGCTAATCCGGCGATCGTCCTCTACTAACAGTATCTGCATATAATACGCTGTTTATTTTTATGCGGGATTATAAAAATGATGAATTCCCCTTGGAATCTTACAAGTATACGAATTTACAATTTAATCGTCCGTTAATCCATAGCGACGTTCTCAGTGTAAATTCTCCAATATAATTTTTATGGAGACAGCACAATACACCATACTGTCACTAGCAATTTGCCTACATAACGCTGTACATATTCTGCAACATGAGACAACAAGCCGATCAACGATGTGGATACCTCTAATCAACATTAATCAATTTGGCATAAAATATTGCGTGTAGTCTAAATTGCTTATATTTAACCTAACCATTCGAAAAGGATTAAGATGAATACAGCAATGCCTGCCAATAGGAAAAGAAGTGAAGAAATTACGATTCAATATTTTGAGTTCCTGGATCGTCATCTCGCAGAATTGATCAGCGGAGTCAGCATAGAAATGCTGGAGCTTCAGGATATTGCAAACATACTTTGTGTCTCACCAAAGCATCTTATTAAGATAATACAGGAAACGTCGGGAAATCACCCCTGTCATTTTTATGTACAAAAAATATTGACCTGTACGAAGAGCCTGCTCACCAATAGCGAGTTGACCATTTCGGAGATCGCGCAAAGGCTGACCTACGACCCATCCAACTTCACCAAATTTTTTAAAAAATATGAAGGCATGTCCCCTTCACAATTTCGTCAATTGCAAAAAGCGAAAAGTTCACCATAACAGAGCCCTTAACATTTATGAAATTTGCTATAATCAAAATTTAAATTATTATGGCAAGAAATGATGTAAAAGGAAAAGTTGTCCTTATTGCTGGTGGTGCAAAAAATCTGGGCGGATTATTAAGCCGGGATTTTGCGGCTAAAGGGGCAAAACTGGTGATCCATTATAACAGTGAAAACACCAAAAAAGATGCGGAGAAAACATTAGCGGCCGTAGAAGCCCTAGGTACAGAAGCATTACTAGTCCAAGCGGACCTAACCAAAATTGAGCATATCACGAAACTTTTTGATGCAGCCATCGACCGATTCGGAGGCGTGGATATCGCTATTAACACCGTTGGTAAAGTATTAAAAAAGCCAATTGTGGACACCACAGTCGAAGAATACGATAGCATGAGCGATATCAATTCAAAAGTTGCCTATTTCTTTATTCAGGAGGCAGGGAAAAAACTGAATGTAAATGGCAAGATCTGCACCATTGTTACCTCGTTATTGGCAGCCTATACCGGACTTTACTCGACTTATGAGGGACTGAAAGCCCCTGTAGAACATTTTACGAGAGCGGCATCAAAAGAATTCGGTGAGCGAGGTATTTCGGTTACAGCTGTAGCTCCAGGCCCAATGGATACGCCATTTTTCTACGGACAGGAAAGTGCGGATGCCGTAGCCTACCACAAATCTGCTTCAGCATTGGGTGGGCTAACGGATATAAAAGACATTGCGCCTCTTGTTGAGTTCCTTGTCACCGATGGCTGGTGGATAACCGGCCAAACGATTTTCGCCAATGGCGGCTATACAACACGGTAGAACGACCAAGAGAAAGCATCCTAAAAGGGTGCTTTCTCATTTCTTCCATCGAAAAATAAACCAGCCTGCTTATTGATAATTAAAATTGCTCCAAAAAGCGAAGGTAGTCCGTAACGCCCTGTTCTATCCATTCGGGGCTTGAATCATTTTCTATTCCATAAAAGACAAAAGGCTTTTGATAATCCGCTTTAACATAGTCAAAAGTAATTTCAAACGGACTTGTTAATTGTTCCATAGGGTATTTATACTTTCCCGAAGCCCCATATTCCCGTTCATCGATACCTGCAGAGATTGCCAACGCAATTTTCTTTCCTGCCAGTCTGTAACCACTCTTCTTACCATAAGCCCATCCATAAGTAAGCACTTCATCCAGCCATTGCTTAAAAAATGGCGGACAGTTAAACCAGTAAAAAGGGAATTGAAATACAATTTTGTCATATTTTTCCATCAGCTGCTGTTCTGCTACACTATCAATTTTACCATCAGGATACAACTGATGTAAATCATGGACCTCATAAAGATCCGGTTGTTTCTTTAATTCATGGACCCATCTTTTATTCATTTGGGATGCTTCAAAATTGGGATGAATAACGACTATTAATGTTTTCATTTTTTTATTTATGTATATATGCACAAGCCACCACGTCTAGCCATTTCATGCAGGCAGTTTTAATAAAGGACATGACTGTGATTTAAAAATAGCGACATAATTACTATTTTGGCTCATCGGCAACCCAATGTTAGGTACTATAAAAAATGTGCGTATGACTAAAATTAAAGCGAGTTCTACTAATTTTTCGAATAAAAGGAAACTTGAAAATGACTGTCCTGAAGTTTTTGCAGCCAATGTAATTGGCGGTCAATGGGCCTTAGCAATATGTTGCTATCTCATCAATGGAAGTTTACGCTATACGGAGATCAGAAAATGTTTACCCGATATTACCGAACGCATGCTGACCTTACAGCTGCGGAAACTGGAAGATAGTGCAGTTGTAAAACGTACAGTATATGCGGAAGTGCCGGCACGTGTTATGTATGAACTAACCGAGCTTGGTTATCAGCTCAAACCGATCATCGAGGAACTGGGAAAATGGGGAGAAAAGTTAAAGCAAGCTCCAGAATTCAATAAATAGATTTAATATAGCATCATTTTTATTGGAGGCAACGTGCCGTCACCAGCAATTGCCCCACATGACGCTGTGCATGTTCGGCAGCATGAAACAACAGGCCAATCAATGTGGTAGGAATGCGCTTTCTTCCCAAAAAACGTTGCTCGGCCAACGTATCCGGATCGATTAAAGTTAATTTTTGCAAAGATTGTTTGATCTGTTCATGTAAGTTTTCGACAAGAGATGCAGGACTAATATCGACATTTTCTTTGCCTTCTCTATGGAGGTAATCAAATTGTTCGTCCGTTAACGGCTTGTTTTCAGCATAAGTAAACATGCGATCAATCACCCCACTGATATGCTGTAAGTGAAAACCTATACTGGCATTCCCACAGGGTTTTGTCCAAAGCTGTTGTGGAGACAGTTGGTCAGTATAGGTTGAAACATCCTCTGCAACCTGCAAAAGTGTATGTGCAACAGGCTGCAACAGATCGGGAATTCCTGCAATGGGCCCGCGCATCCACACTTCTAAATTTTCCATAGCTATATATAATCTCTTATTTTCTACTATTTATCCGCTGCTATGTTTACCTAGCAAAATGTGCAAGTAAAGACAAGCTTTGATAAAGTAAAAATAATGACTTCTTTTAATTTGTTTAAAGAACATCAAATTATTTTAAAATAAATTTGCATAGTGTAGTAAATACACTTATATTTGTATCATCATAATTTAGGTTTATAATTGGTTATTTAAGGTTTTCATTCTCCCCGTTTGAAAACCTTTTTTTTTACCCTCCCACATGATACACTCAAAAGCAATATAGACTTTCTTCAGCATGTGCAACTCAGCGAACAAGGAATACCATAGGTGTGCTGTGCATATTGAAAAAATGCTATTTGGACCATATATTTTTAAGTGTGTATAGATCTGCAGATTCCAATAAAGCTTCACCCTGATAAGCGGTAAGCTCATAATTTAGATTATTCCGGTCGAAATTATAATTTATCGGCATATAAACTTCTCCATCCTGGGCAAACAGCTCTATGCCTGTCCGATCGACAAACAACCTAAATGCTAATTTTTTATTTCGCAACGGTACCTGAGCCCTGACATTATCAACAACAAGTTCTTCGGTCAATACATTATAGTTCATGGCCAATCCTCTTACATTGATCTGGATATTTTTGGCACTTTGGGGATCAATGACAAGATTGACCTCTGCAAGTTCATTTTTGAAATCCTGTAACACATTGGGAAGACTGGCATTTACCTTCTTTCCGCGAATACTATGTTTTTCTTTTCTCAATTTTTGTAGTTCTACGACAGGCTCCCGAAAAAGACGAACACCTTTTTCTGTTGTTCTTAGTTTAAGCTCCATCGGAATACTCATCGATTGATTAAAAGCCGAGCCCCCTTGATTTGTATGCGTACGCCACCAGCCAATTTCAATCCGGCGCCCTTTTGGTTCATTGCTAAAAGTTTGTGCGGCATAGTAGTCGCGTCCATATTGACTAAACAGACGTTCAATTTCCGGGTGAAATGATTTTCCGTCGAAATTTCCGATTGCGTATTGACTATTGGCACCTGTTAAGACCCATTTCTTATTTTTCGGATTACCATCTACCGCGAGTTCAAAGAACTCTGGGCATTCAAATAAATAGCGATCATTCCCTCTCCCGCCCTTTATTTTACTGGCAAATGTCCATTCTTTCATATCCTTTGACGTAAACAATTGCATGGTATGTTGCTCATGCCCATCTTCTACATACAGCACAAGGACCCAATGCTGTGTTCCAGCATGCCAAATGACCTTAGGGTCTCGGTTACCTGTTGTTATTTTAGCTAAGATGTGCTGTGGCATTTTCTCAAATTTCTGACCGTCCAAGCTATATGCCAAGCCCTGTCCCCAGGATTTCTCTGCAGCCGTATAAAATAGGATCATAGGTTTTGTGGTATTGCTACTATCCACCACAGCTCCGCCGCTAAACATGACGCCCGATTCATCAGGATATAATGCTTCTCCGATTTCTTTCCAATGCACCAGATCGGACGAGACCGCGTGCCCCCAATGCATATTCCCCCAGTTGGTACCATAGGGATTATGTTGAAAAAATAGATGATATTGTCCGTTAAAAAAGACCAGACCATTAGGATCATTCAGCCAGCCACGTTTGGCCGAAAAATGAAATTGGCCCCGCCCCGCTTCGACATAGACATTCGTGTTATCATCCGTATCACTCTGGATAAGCGGATTGAACAGACGGATTTCTTTGTCCGCGGCATTTGTGATTACTTTAAGCTGCTGTCCTTTCCATTTCTCAATATCAAGATACGCAATCCAGTCGAATACACTGTCAGCAAGTTCTGCATCGAACCATCTTATTTTATCCTTTCCCGACCATAATTCGATATTACGTTTTGGGGCACCATTTTTAATCGGAATTTTAAGATACCGGTGGGTGGCCTGAAAAACCTGGGACGATGAGTCCTGACCATTGGCGTTTAGGGCGAATGCTATAGCTCCAATAAGGAGCAAGGAGACTTTATACATGACATAAAGGTTTATGAATGGAATTGCTTCACAACAAATATAGCTAAGGACTGACAATTGCTTTCTACCAGGACTGATCAAAATAGTGCCTATTTGTCTCAATCTGCTTGATATTATCCTACTTTTCCAACTTTCCGGCTCCTTTATATATTTTGAGCCTGCAAATCGAATATTTCAGGAAAAACTTTTCATTTCAAACATAAAAAGGGCAATGTGTCACATTGCCCTTCTTGTTGTATACCCAATTACTGGTTTATTACATCTTATAATACTGTTCCCAGCCTCTAGCCGGTGGAGGTCCGGCTAAAAGAGCATTGGCAAAGTTATCATTGACAATTTCTTTTGTCTGAGTATTCAGTATCAATTTGCTGTTTAAACGTTGTGCAATGACACCTAAACAAAACACTTGGCTCAAAGGACCTGCAATTTCAAAAGCCGAGCGGGTCTTTTCTTCGCCTTTACAGCCTTTTAAGAAATTAGCGAAGTGGTTTGATGGTGATTTTGGCACTTCCGGTAACCGAGACTCCATTTCTTTAGCCTTGGCTTCTGGAATAATCTGCAGCGTACTGGCGTGGGAGCCACCTTTAAATATCAAATCCTTGCTATAGATAATTTTTCCGGGATTTAATTTAGCGGGTTCTAATTTCCCCGTACTTGGTGCAGGAATATTAGGGTCCAGTCCAGATACACCATAGCCTTCTGGTATAGGCGGCAAATTATCCAGTCCGTCATACCAATTAATATCTAATGCCGGCATTTTTTTCCTTTTTGGGAAATGAAATTTTAAGGTCGAAGACATCGGAAAGAAATACGAATTATGCCCATCGAGCTTTACCGCGGATACTTCTGAAGGCAGCCCCAAATCTAAAAATTCATGTGCTGTATCCAAGATATGTGCTCCCCAATCGCCTAAGGCCCCCATTCCGAAATCATACCAGCAACGCCATTGGCCATTCACAAAATCCTTATTATAATTGTGGCCTATGGTCTGCATTTGCCATAGATCCCAGTCTAATGTTTCGGGTATCATCTCTGCGGCAGGAAAGCCCTTCATATTGACGTCCCAGCCATGCCATCTGCGCGGCATATTCATGTGCGCATCTATGCGCGTCACATCCTTAATGATGCCGGCTTCTTTCCAGGCTTTAAATTGAAAATAATTTGCTTCAGAGTGCCCTTGGTTCCCCATTTGGGTGGCAAGTTTAGGATTTTTCCGAGCTTTGTTTGCCATAAGCTCGACTTCAAGGAATGTTCTCGCCATTGGTTTTTCCACGTAAACATGTTTACCCAAGTCCAGTGCAAGCATGGTTATGGCAAAGTGCGAAAAATCGGGTGTTCCGATACTTACAGCATCGATCTGATTGCCCATTTTGTCAAACATCACCCTAAAATCCTTAAATTTAGGTGCGTCGGGAAACATGCCCAAAATCTCTTGTGTATGTTTAGCGCCAAGGTCTACATCACATAAGGCGACGATATTACAGAGCCCGGTCTTATAGAGTTCTTTAATGATGTCTGCCGCCCTATTGCCTAAGCCTACACAGGCCAAATTGACACGTTCATTGGGTTTGGCCAAATTGACCTTTCCCAAGACACTATTGGACAGCATAACAGCTCCTGCAGCAATAACGGACTGTTTAACAAAGCTTCTGCGCGATAAATAATGATTCATAATGAGTGAGCTTAATTGGGTGTATTGATTTTTATACTGCGAAAGGAAACCCGATCACCATGATCCTGCAAAAGAATAAAGCCTTCCTTCGCTTCCCCAAAGTTTTCCCAGTCTTTATATTTGCTGATTTGGACCAGATCTTTAAAGGCTTTGGAGCCCCGATCATAAGACAACATTTTAATGCCATTTAAATAATGCTCAACCTTGTTATCTGCTGTAACAACAACCCGACCTCTGTTCCATTCGCCGATCGGTCTGCGTGCACGGTCGTCACGATTGGATGTAATAAGATCATAAAGAGATGCTAAGGTGCGATTTCCATCCCGTCCGAGTTTCGCATCAGGGTGTAAAGCATCATCCAGCACCTGATATTCTAAACCAATTGCCGATCCCTTTGATTTTTCCTTTAAAGTCACAAAGTACTTAACACCGCTATTGGCGCCCGGACTAAGCTTAAACTCAAAAGAAAGATCAAACACAGCGTACTTATCTTTCGTGACGATATCACCACCATTGGTCGACTCCCCACCATCAGATTTTAGAACAGTCATTTGTCCATCCTTAACTTCCCAGCCACGCTCAGGGAATTTATCACCGTGGATGCTCCGCCAGCCCTTATTAGTTTTACCGTCAAACAAGAGCTTAACACCTTTCTTCTTTTCAGCATCTGCCAAATCGTTGGGCTTCAGATTGACGATATAGCGATCTTTTGGAAAACCTTTTGATTTAAGGTCGGTTGTTTTTATTTTAATATTCTTAAAATAAACTTTCTTTCCATCCAATTTCGGTGGAATACCATGTACCTGTAATCCGATAAAACCTGTTCTATCGATTGTGTCAACGACATAAGCTACGGGAATATCATTGACCCAGGTACGGAGCTCGTCACCGATCGCTTCAATTCGAATGTGATTGAATTCTTCTACTTTATAGGCTTTTTTGGCATTTTCATTTAAATCCAATGGATAAATCCATCCACGGCGTGCCTCGTCATATATTCCACCCGTCCATGCACGGGAAGAGGGATCTATTTCAACTTGCCTTCCATAGACGCGTCCGCGCCCATCATTGGCCTTGGGATCAAGATGGCTCCGCGTCTGGATACCTGAATTTGTTTCGTTGCCTTCAAGTTTAACATCCAGTTCCAATATGAAATCACCATATTCTTTTTCAGTAATCAAAAAAGAATTGGGCGTACCTTTTGTCATTCGACCAACGATAGCATCACCCTCGATAGAATAAGGGGCTTTTCCTCCAACAGATTTCCAGCCATTTAGTGTTTTTCCGTCAAAAAGGTTTGTCCAACCTTTCTCATTACTCTTATCTGTCTGGGCATATGAAAATACAGCATTGCTTACCATTGCTGCCATTAAAACAGATTTAAATAGTGTATTTCTTTTCATTGTAAAATTTGATCTTGAGTCTATTGACCCGGTTTATTTATTCATCATTGGTTCGTCAACCCTAACAATACTGCACCAGTGCTGTCGAAAATCTAGTGGCGATGCCACATTTAACTTTCGAGCCAGACTCGCTCCCTTTTACTTATCGGTCATGGTTTAATCGACTTAGCAAAACAATATATCAATTAATATAAGTGAAATGAATCAAATGATATGATTTATTTACGAAAACGTTTGAATCATGCTAAAAAAACAGGTCATTCCTTTCAAAAAGAGCAAGCGCATCATATCTCAAGGTGAAATCCAATTTTGTAACCAAAAATGTCTGTAGCGAGGCCTTGAACTAAGTACACTTTTCGTCTCTCATCATTTCCAAACCAAATCACTTCCACTTTCGAAAACCCAATAAAAACAATCAGTAAAAAATTTGGAGAATACGAAAATTATATACAACTTTAAAGCACAAACACCTGCTCTAAACAGGCTACAAGTTAACAAAGGAAATTTTTTATTTTAAAACGATGATTTTATCTTAAGATTATTCTTTAATAAAGTCTTAAATTAGTTTTTTTGCAGAAAAACTCACTTAATGTACAAACAGTAGCATATAAAATATGACAACCAACCCCATTAAGGTATATACAGTAGTTTCAAAAGAAGTAAAAGAAGATCCAGATTTATTCACCAATTTGGAAGGTGTCTTCTCAACATACGAAAAAGCACAGGAATATATTGACCACTTTTTTGGCAATGCTAAATATGGCTATCGCTCTATTGTTACGACCTATTTAGATCCTTTTAAGGAAGAGATCCAGAATAATGAATTCTATTATAGCATTTCATCTCAATTAGTAGACCCACATTTAGAAGTTGAAATCTGCAAGACTTCTTTTGCTGTTGTCCTCTCCGAAGTTGGACAATTACGTATTGATCCACCAACCTCAGAAAAACCTTTAGAATTAAGCCTACACTGCTTTGCTACTTCCGAGGAAAAGGCGATGGAAAAATTCGAAAAATTGGTTCAAGACTATGCCAAAGAACAACAAGTTCAGTTTCAGATTCGTCCCTTCCGCGTTGCAGATTCAGATCAATGCTACTAAACTGTAATTACAGAGAAAACTCCAATAGTCATTTCAGAGGTTTATTTTTTTCCGGATTTCACTAAGATATTCCGGTGTGAATCCCAAATAGGACGCAATAAGGTATTGTGGGACACGTTGTACGAATTCGGGATATTTACGGAGCATATCATGATAAAATTCTTCTTTAGATAAAGAGAATAAATACTTAACCCGCATTTGTGCTGCAGCGTATGCTCTTTGATAAACAAATCGAAAATACCGTTCCATCATGGGAAATGCTGCTACTAATTTTTCCTGATTTTCCTGGCTAATATAAATTAAATCCGACTTTTCCACTGCCTGAATGTAAAATGAAGTTACAAGCTTATGTTCGAAGGCCGTATTGTCTGTAATCCACCAATTTTCTATGGCGAATTCGGTCGTTTGTTCGACGCCTTTTTCATTCACAAAGAATTTACGGAGAACACCTTTCGAAACAAAAAAATGAGACTTACAAACCTGTCCCTCTTCCAGTATATTTTCTTTTTTTGCGACCGTTTTTGTCTTAAAGTAATCCAGTATTCCATCTAATTCGATCGGATCGACATCGATAAATTTCTTTAAATGTTCTTTGAGTTTTTCCAACAGTCTATCAATTTATAGTACAAACAAAGCTACTCATTCATTTTATTAAAAAAAATACGTCCCGCACCTATTTCAACTAGGTTGAATCTCCAAAGACTGATAAAACAAATCGATGTATTACGAATAATCATTCAACAGCGGCGAATAATAAATACAAATAGATTCACCGTTTTTACTGCTTATATTTACGAAAAGTAAGTGCGAAATGAGTGCTAGACAGAAGATGGATTTCGAAGAAAATGATATTCTTCTATTTTTTATGGACTTTATACGTTAAAAAAGGAAATAACAATGATCGAAATAAATTTTGACAAAGGAAAAATTATCGTGAGCATGGTACTTTGCTTTCTCGCAGCCGTCATTGCGCTTTACGCTTGGTTATATAAAGATCTTATTTTTAAACTAGCCTCGACTGTATGGGTGCTTGTTGCAGCAAGTGTATTTTATCTCAGAATACAGCAATTGAACCGCTGCCGAAAGGGCATTGCTGCACTCACAATAAATCAAGACACACTCCTAAACAACAGCACATTAGAACCGCGGCAAATCCAATGGGCCGACATCGATTCCTTTGTTACCGGTTTATACCGTACAACTTCTATTTTTATAAAATTAAAAGACTCTTCATTGCTAAAAAAAGAAAAAACAAATCGCCTCATACGTTTTTTAAGCTTTATCGACCGTAATGTTTCAACAAAACCAGGATGTTTGTGGATTGATATAGATGTAATCAATATCCGGGAACAGGATCTTATACCACTATTAAATCAAAAATTAAGACAGTAAATAGGAACCGTGCATAGCTTTACGAAGAAGGGTGTTAAAAAAAATCAGCCCATTGATCTTCGACAATGGGCTGATTCGCATTTACTGTATCTAACACGGTTATATCAGAAAACATCCTTTCTATTAATAAAGCAAAATTTGGAAATTTCGTATTTCTTTCATTTAATTTCTAAAATCATTCTAAACTAGCAAACGCTATCCTTAAAGAACCATCTATGTTGTTATATAGTGGACTTCATGCGCTTCTGTCAATTGAGGAACTTCCAAATTATGGAGCATTTTATCCAAGACAGGATCAGGTAATGGATATTCCCGATCTCTATTCTGCGCCCGCCAAACTTTATAGGGTTTTTCAACATACAGCAATTTAACATAGGCTTGATAGCCAACGAAAAGATCGATCAATTGCTGACGCATCAGGGAAGTTATATTGGTTGCATTCCAGATAAAATCCTGACCGCAGCGCAGATATTTTTTTGCCTGCTCTTTTGCTTCCTGTATTACCCATCCGTTTTTCCTTTTATCGGTAGGATCAATGCGATATTTGCGCCTGATATCATCCAGGCTAATAACGGGAATGTCTGTATTCATTTTTAGAATCTGATAATCTTTACCCATTCCCGGCAGACCTGAAAGTACAATAACCGTAGATTTAAATGCATCGTAAGGCACGTAGTCCACGTAGCTATCATTTCCATTGAAATAGGTAAATCGCGCATTTTCTGATAAAAAGGAACGGGCAGCATGCCAGCAGCCAATCTCTTTGGTATAGAGTTCAAACATATCCAATGCGTAGAGCAGTGCATCCAAATCGCGGCAATACCGACCTCTGGCATCTGCTTCAGCCAACAGTTTGAGCTGACTCATATTGACAGATAGCGAAGCCTCCAAGGCACTCTTCATGGGATCAGCTTTTTCCATAAGCCATAATGGTAGGCCATGATAGCGTACCAATGCGACAATTTCCTCCCGCAATGCAAAAGGAGTCTCTACATCACGAAATAAAATCTCACGTGTGGTCCGCGCACCTTTTTTGGCATGATTAGGCGAACTGATACGGCCATCTGTACCCACAATTGTCGTCGATCTCTTTTCGACATCATGCAACAATGCCGAAGCCCAGATCAGCTCCTGCTTTTGACGATCTAGCTTCTGGTATCCGGCAAGCTCTTCAAGCTGATGCAGTACCATCTGTGTATGAATCGCCACATTGCCTTCTGCATGGTGCACAGCATCTTGTTGCACATGTTCCATATCCCGGACCCAAGAAAATTGCTTCTCCAAAGCTGACCAATCCTTATCTACTGTTATTGTCCATTCCATTAGAAATCCCTCCTTTCCCAAATCATTTTGGTTCTTCGCCATGATTTTGTCCAATGTTCGTCGGTCTGCACATGTCCTTTTCTAACATATTTAAAAACATTGTGCTGAAATTCGCTGACAGCATACGCATCGGCATTCCTGCACACAAGTCCTTCCACTGTACAGGCTTCATCAGTCTTCGAATCAACAGATCCAAACACTGAAGGTTGCTTAGCAAAATTTTCAACGGAGAACCGAAGCTCCTGCTCTGTCAAATCCTTTACCGTTTCAAGTTTTAAAACAGGTACCATGGGCAAATCAAATAAATTAGCATAAAAAGTAACCTCTTCCCACGAAAGCCATTGATCTTTAATTCGAGCAGCGAAAACATAGTAGTAATGCTCAAGTTTCCGATATTCGATTGAATGCACAGCATATAGATTTTCACCAAAAAACTCCAAATCATCCAGATCATTTTTTAATCTGGCCCAATGCTCCCGTAGCTGAGCTGTCCACGGCGAGGTGGTCGGTGCCGCATGAGACCGGGCAAAAACACCCCGTCGTGAGAGGCAATTATTTTCACCATCTAATTTTTCTGTATATAACAGTTTATGGAAGGATTGTATATCCGTCCAATAATGTTGATTAAAACGATCGTCGCTGCTTGTCCCTGGTGAAAATGGGAAATGATAGGTACGACCATATTTTGTTGATTCCATTTTTAAAATTTAAGTCCATACTAAAAAATTGAAGACATAGGTATATTGTAAACCAATCCGGTAAATCCCGTTGTTTACTTTCTTCCTAAATATCGACAATGCATTACATGACTTTACACTTTAAAAATTGACAACACAAATATGATCTAATGCTACAAAAGTATACAATTTATCTTAAATACCAAGCTACAACACTGATCAGAATTCTCTGGAAAAAAACGTCGTGAAATACAATAATCCATTCCCGACAACTGTAGAATTATCGTGTAAGTTTTAAATATCAAAGAAAAATACCGATATTTAAGACGACATCTTTATTCTTTAATTATTTTTTGTAAGCCTACAAATAAATTGCCTTTATGAATAGTTTAAAGACCACCGCCACCCATTTTCGGTATAAAAAGCATCCGGGAGATTTATTTAGAAACACTTCTATTCAATTGTTGCCTCACCCCTATAAAAACCAAGAAGACTTTTGGGTATGGTTTCACCCCTCTTACCATCGCAGTGAAGATATTTCAGATTTAGGTGACTTATACAAACAGCTTCATGAAACTCCCTGCCAAGACAATAGCCTTTTGAGTTCAAAAAATGAGTTGTGCTACACCGGAGTTGCGAAAGAGCGTCTCTTTGAAGAAATAAAATCATTGGAACAAAAGATTTACCAGGATTGCTTTGAAAACTTTTATTTACTTATTATCGAAGGCCACATCGAACTGATTGACGGACATCAACTCGAAAATAAATAGTCTAGCCCCTTTTATCGGATTATTGATAACTTTGGTTCTCCTCACGATTACTGGGATTTATAGCTATTATACCCGAAAAGGTATATCCAAAAGACCTATGCCTTAAAAAGCAATAAAGGCAACCATTTGCTAATCGGACTAAATCAGGCTTTTTTTAGGAATATCATTAAACTTAACTACATTTACAAAAACTAAGTGATCCGTCAATTTATTTCAGCCATTTGAGGACTTAACCAGATGAAAAATTTCCCAAAAATAGAAACAGAACGACTTATTCTCAATGCAATTACCACTTCTGATATTCCACAGATTGTTGAATATCTTCAGGATAAAGTATATTCGGACTTTACATCAAATATCCCTTACCCATACCGAAAGGAAGATGCTGAATACTGGCTCAAGCTAGCTGAAGAAGCATTTGTCAATCGTAAGGGATTCACTTTTGCTATCCGAAATAAGGAGGAAAAATTGATTGGGGCTATCGGGCTGCACGATGAGGGCTCGGATAAGGCTGAGCTGGGATACTGGATTGCTATTCCTTACTGGAATAAAGGTTATGTCACGGAAGCAGCAAAAGCAATTATTGACTTTGGATTTAAAGAACTGCACTTTAACAAGATTTTTGCCACCTACTTCCCCCATAACCCAGCTTCGGGAAAGGTCATGGAAAAAATAGGTATGAAAAAAGAAGCGCTATTGAAACAGCATCTAAAAAAGGATGGTAAATATTATGATATTCCATTATATTCTATTTTCAAAACGGAGAAATAAAACAAGTATTTGTCGTGGATAAAAAAAACATTCAGAACCATAAAACTTCAGGCAACAGATAATTTAATCATGATAATAAATGAACGAAATATGCGTGGCGAGGATTTCAAAAAATTATACCATATAATCAAAACCTATCAGAAACGACAAGTCAAGTCTAAATCTCCAATTGTTTCGAGAAATTGACTAAATTTAAGCAACCGATAATCATAAAGGATAAAACATGAAAATATTTGCATTCGCTGGGAGTAATTCTTCCACATCGATTAACAAACAATTGGTCAAATTTGTACTCAAAAGCTTTGACGAACACGAGATTAATTTGATCGACCTGAATGACTATGACATGCCAGTTTTTTCTGTAGACCTGGAAAAAAATGGGTTTCCACAGGAAGCACAGCTTTTCTTGGATAATATAGCCGCAAGTGATATTATTATTTGCTCCCTGGCTGAGAATAACCGCTCCTACAGCGTTGCATTTAAAAATGTATTCGACTGGGCATCTCGGATCAATGTGAAAGTTTTCCAAGATAAACCCATGTTGCTTATGACAACTTCACCAGGAGGTTATGGTGGTGGAAATGTAATGGCCGAAGCCCAAAAGTTTTTCCCGCAGTTTGGAGCAATCATTAAAGAAACATTTTCGCTCCCCAAATTTTACGAAAATTTTGATCAGGATAATGGCGTAATCAGTCCTGAACACCTCAATAGTCTGAAGGAAAAAATTGCTGGATTTAAGGGACAGATTTCCGCCTAATTGCGCCTTCAAAATCCACGGTTATTTGTGTAGACTCTGTAATTGATTATTTCAATGTACTGAATCTCCTGAAAAAGTTTTTTAAGGGCACTTTATAGACTATGTTGCGTATTGACTTGGCCTTTCTTTGCGTATTCTTGATCTTTTACTTACCGTTTCGTTACTAATATAGCAGAGAAACAGCAAATGAATGGCGAACCAATATGCCGGCAATCCCAAAGGAAGAACAAATAATCAAGAATCAGTAAGAATATATTTATCTTCAGCAAGTCAATAAGATCTTGTCCCCTCTGCCAGAATTAGCGTAAGCAGGGCCGGTAAATTTAGAATCTATTTTTTATGCTATCAATTCTGGTAACTCTGGCTCTTCGTAAAAGGATTCATTCCATTTTGCCAATTGGCACATAATGGGAATTAAGGCTTTACCTTTTTCAGTCAAAGAATACTCAACGCGTGGTGGCAGTTCCTTATATTCTTCTCTAAGAATAACACCGTCCTCTTCCAATTCTTTTAACGAGCTGGTCAAAACCTTGCGGGAAATGTTTTCTATCAGCGCATCAAGCTGACCAAATCGGGCTTTCCGGTCACGCAGTGTATAAATAATGACAGGTTTCCACCTCGTCCCTAAAATTGCCATCGAGCGCTGCATCGCACAGGAACAGCTTTTAAATTCAGTCCTTTTCATTTGATATTTTGAGAATAGTTACACAAAGGTAACTAGTTTATACTAATAATAGTTACAAATATACACTATTTAAAATATCTTTGTCAAGATTTACAATTTAAAACAAGAAAAATGAGCATACAAACACTTTTTACCACCTTTGAATATAAAAATTTAAGACTGAAAAACCGCTTTGTTATGGCGCCAATGACGAGAGCGTTTTCTTCGGACGGAATTCCCGACAGTGCTGTGGCTGGTTATTATGAGCGACGTGCTGCTGGTGATGTGGGCTTAATCTTAACGGAGGGTACAGTGATCGAAAGACCTTCTTCAAAGAATTTAAAAGACATTCCCAATTTTTATGGCGATCAAGCACTAACTGGCTGGAAAAATATCGTCAATGCTGTGCATAACAAAGGTGGAAAAATAGCCCCTCAAATATGGCATGTAGGTTATACGCCAATGCAATGGACGCCGCCTGCAGCATTTGAGAGTCCGGATACGATGACATTGGCCGATATAGAAGCTACAATACAGGCATACGCTGCTGCAGCCAAGTCTGCGAAAGATCTCGGCTTTGATGCTTTTGAAATTCATGGTGCCCACGGTTATTTGATAGACCAATTTTTTTGGGAGGGAATGAATCATCGCACGGACGAATTTGGAGGCAAAACAATTAAGGAGCGTTCTAAATTCGCTGTTGAAGTTATTAAAGCCATGCGAAAAGCTGTAGGACCGGATTTTGTGATTATCTTGAGATTATCACAATGGAAACAACAGGACTATACGGCTAAGCTTGCTTCTACCCCTGCAGCAATGGAAGATTGGATCCTACCATTGACGGATGCCGGTGTCGACATTTTCCATGGAAGTCAACGCCGTTATTGGGAAGCAGAATTTGAAGGCAGTGATTTAAATTTCGCCGGTTGGCTTAAAAAGATCTCAGGACAACCCACAATCACAGTTGGATCTGTAGGCCTGGATAAAGACTTTGGCGAAGTATTTACAAACTCTGAGTTCAGATCTTCACCTGCTTCGCTGGATGAATTGGTCCGTCGGTATGAACGTGGCGATTTTGATCTTGTCGCCGTGGGAAGAGCAATCCTGCAGGATCCGAATTGGGTAAAGAAAGTACAGGCCGAAAAATACAACGAACTGTCCACTTTTGAAGCGAAAAGTTTAGCGAGCCTTTCGTAACAGAGGAGCAATAACCGCTGCACTAAAATTACGTTACTCCATTATATAAAATAGGGGCGGAAATTGATTTTTAATCATTATTTTGCCCCTATTCATTTATCGTGATCATCCAACAGCTGTCTCCGTAAATGTCAGACACTTGATTCAATGAAAACAACCGATACGAAAATATATATCATAAGCGGATTAGGTGTAGACCAACGGGTATTTAGCAAGATAAACTTTGGTTCGCTTGACATCGAATATCTGGATTGGATTACACCGAGCCCCCGTGAACCGCTGGCCATTTATGCAAAAAGATTATCGTCAAAAATCACGGTAAAACAGCCTATTCTTATCGGACTTTCTTTTGGTGGAATGATAGCAATTGAAATTGCCAAAACCATTCCTGTAAAAAAAATTATTCTGCTTGCTTCGACTAAAGGAAGACAAGAATTCCCTCTTTGGTACCGATTAGCAGGCAGACTCAGAATTAATCAGCTGGTGCCGAATAGCTTCCTTAAATGGCACAATTTTCTATTAGACTATTTTTTTGGTATCAGCAGCAAAGAAGATTCTCTATTACTAAAGCAGATCTTAAAGGATACCGACCCAGTCTTTATGGCCTGGGCAATACATCAGATTCTGCAATGGAAAAACACTTCGACTCCGGACAATTTAATTCATGTACATGGTAGTCGAGATCATATTATTCCTATCAAGAATGTAAAGTCCAACTTTATGATTAAGGGTGCCGGACATTTTATGACGGTCACCCATGCCAAGGAAATTGAAAAGCTTTTACAGGAAATGCTATTCCAGATCTCTACTTAGTGGTTATTTATTGAGATCACCTTACCTAAAAATTTGGGCACCTAAAATTCAAGTGGATTCAAATCGGAGTCATTCATTCCATATAAGGATAGCTATAAAGAAATATCCTTAAAAGCAAGACAGTACAGCGATAAAAACTTGATAAAGGTTTTCCTTATTAAAACAATACTAGCCGAAAGACAGTTATTTTATAAAAGCATCGGCCCGCTATGAAGCTTATAACATACCGCTTTGTAACGCTAAGGGAATAAAATCAGGTTAAATTAACACAAGAACATGCGAAAAAGGCTCTTATTTAGTTTTCTATTCTTTCACATCTTTTTTCTCAACATGATGGCCCAAGACAATAATTCAACAAGCCCACAACTAGAGGTAGCAGTAGATTTAGGTCCATACCGTCCCATTGGTGTAAGCGTTACATCCAGCAACCGTCTATTTGTTTCTTTCCCAAAACAAACTAAGAATTTTCAGTATGCACTAACTGAAATCATCGACGGAAAACCTGTCCCTTATCCTGATAGTGAATGGAATAAAACAGGGATAGAGAATTCCCACTTTGTCAATGTACAGGATATATTTGTCGATGCCCAGAACAATCTTTGGGTATTAGATTCCAAACCATCATCTGCTGGATCAATTTTTGGCAATGCTGAAAAACCAAGCCAAGGGCAGTTCAAAATGTTGAAAATCGACACAAAGAAGGATCAAATTGAACGTATTTACAGTTTCGACGACCTTGATAAAACCAAATCGGGTTTAAATGATATGCGCATTGACGGAAAGAAAAATTTAGCCTATCTCTCTGATCCGGGCCAAGCGGCTATCATTGTTCTAGACCTTAAAACCGGAAAGAGCAGGAAAGCATTGGCTGGAAGCCGATTTACACTGGCTGATCCTGAAGTGATATTAAGCTACGACGGTAACGATATGCGTAATGAAAACGGAAAACCTTTTTCTTCCAATGTGAATGGCATTGCATTGAGTCACGACTTTAAATATCTATACTTCAAACCGATCAATCAAACCCATTTATACCGTATTGCAACTGAATTTTTGGCTGATTCTACACTAACGAAACAAGAATTGGAGGCAAAAGTTGAAGACAAAGGAGAGGTCGGCATCACACATGGCTTACTGTCAGATATAAACGGAAATATTTATCTAACGTCGTCCATCGACTATAGCATCAAATATTTAAGTCCTGATGGAAAACTACATACCTTAGTCCGTGATCCACAAATATTATGGCCTGATTCCATGGGGATCGGCGAAGATGGATATCTTTATTTTTCTTGTGCACAACTTTTTAAGGATCCACAATGGAATAAGGGAATCGACAAGGTAGAATTGCCATATTATGTCTTTAAAGTCAAACTGCCTAATTCAGAAAATAAGTTTTATAACAAATAAAGCTATTAAGAATACAACACATCGAACTCCAACACGATTTGATCATCGACACAAGAAGACAAAAGATAACTCCCTAAAATCCAACCACCTGCTAGCAATAAAAATAGCATTAGCCGAAATCCGCTTAAAGGATAAGTTCCATCTATCAAAATCAACGAGCGCTCATAAAAAGTGTAAAATTTTTAGCAATAATTTTGAAATACTAATATTATTAGTATATTTGATTATCAGTTTTAGACGACGCTTTTTTATGGAACAAACCGCAACATATGACAATAAGGAGTTACACGTTGGTGACATCGTTCGTTTTCATACCCCCTATCCCGATGAAGACCCGAATACGATTTTCATTGTACTGTGGTCATACTACGATCCTGAAGGAAAATCATCGAGAGCTGAAGTCGTTAAATTCGACCAGCGTTCCAAACAAACCCCAGTCATTCAGAAGTGGTTTATACGAGATCTAGAAAGGGTCCCCGAAGTAAGCCCGGAATTACTGAAACAGATTGAGCTATTTATGAAAAGTAAACTAGGCAACGCTATTATCAGCAAGCTAGTCATCTAATAGATTTTACAAATCAGATTTTAAGAAATACATGGAAAACAAATTCAAAGAGAAAAGAGCAGCAATATCCAATTCCATTTGGTCCGACTGGCGCGAGCAGCTTAGAGAAAGCGAATTAGCAGGCCTACAGCAAAGGCTTGAAAAGCTAGAAAAAGAAATGCTGCTTGACTGGCTACAATGGAATGATCCAAAAGGAAACTATACAGATCGCAAATGCATTGAAAATAGAGTACAGCAGATCTCTAAAATGAAGGCCATCGAATATATATACAAAGAAATCCTGCGGATCCACATGAAAAGAAAATATAACGCCTTTTCGAACACCCATGCACAACTTATGTTTAACAACTAAAATTTGAAATTATGGAATCTTTTATCAAACAGATCATCGATCATCAGCTGCCCAAAATTCTAGCAATGGAATCACATCGAAATGATTGGCGTTATCAGCTTTTAGGCTTAAAAGATAAGATGCTTTTCGATAAATTAAAGCTGATGACCAGACAAGAATTACTCGGTTGGCTTCAATGGTACGATAAGGCTGGAACTTTCTCCGATCATGACTGCATCCGGAGAGGTATCCCTTTATTGACGAAAGTTCAGGCATTGGCAGCAGCATACCAACGAATTATGCGTGAGCATGAAGATTGGGATGGTTATATGGGCACTGAATATATCCGCAATAGAATCCTTTGAAGAGACGATAGTTTTAAATCGAAGATGCTTTGCCCGCTGTGATATAATTCGCTAATGTATTCAGGTTAGCAAGTGCCGATCCAATGGTATTGTTAAAATAAGCATATACTTCTTTTTCCTCAGCAATCCAACTATTTATATAGGTACTGTATTCCTTCAACACACTGTCCGAATAGCTTCCTCGATAATCTCCATCTGGTCCATGAAAGCGCATATAGATAGTCTTTATATCTGTAAATTGGAGACGCATCCCAAGAGTATCCTTATCATGGATAACCAGCTGCATTCCATATGATTTTAAAAGAACAAGAGTTTCTTCCCTATACCAGGAGGCGTTTCTAAATTCTACACATACCTCCCAGGCCTCACTTCTCTTATCCTGACTGATACAGTCCAGTAGCTCAGTAAGCCTTGCAAGGGAAGTAAATTTAAATGATGGTGGTAATTGTATAAGTAAACATCCTTTCTTTTGACCGACGCTATCAATAACGGACAGAAATCTAACTACATCCTGTGGATCAAACCTGAGTTCCTTTTGATGCGTAATTCCTTTCCAAAGCTTAAAAGTAAATCGAAAACCATCGGTCGTTTCTTCGGACCATCTCCGAACAGTTTCTTCCCGAGGAATTTTATAAAAAGAACTGTTCACCTCCAAAGAATTAAATAATAAGCTGTATACGGTCAACCGACTCTTACCCTCTAACTGCTCGGGATAAAAACTTCTATTCTTGTAAGGCAAAAGAATACCACTTGTTCCCAAAAAATAAGATTGTTCCATATCCTTATAACAATTGAGCTGTATATAATGGTTCACTTTTTTCTCACAAAAGGTTTATGGTTTTATATAATAAGTAATTGAATTGCATATAAAAAACAATTTATCTAAGTTTGGGTAACGAGTAATAGAACAACAGCTTATTACAGGATGATTGATCAAGCACAACATTTCAATGAAGAAAAAATCTTATCTAATTAGTTTCATAATTCTAGCCATTTTAGGAGGCTGTACTGAGAATAAGCGAAATAACACAAATATGACTTCAAACTCCCAATCCGGGCTGCCCGAAGAAAATCTGACATTTACCTTTGACAATATCAAACAGAGCTATGCACTGGGAGAGGACCTAGTTTTAAAAATAGACCATGAGAAGACGCCAAAATTAGACTCTGTCGTCTATTACATCAATGATAAAAAAATTGGACAAGTAAACGGCAATACACCTTTCAAATATCCATTAAAACAGGAGAAATTTGGCAAACAGATTATTAAAGCTGTCGTGTTTAGTGATGGAAAACAAGAGGAAAATACGATAAGCATAGATTTATTCGCCTCCACTCCTCCGCGTTTGCTTCAATATAGTATTGTAAATATTTATCCGCATGATATTAAAGCTTTTACACAAGGTTTGGAGTTTTATGGCGACAACTTAATCGAAAGTACCGGAAATGGAATTGGTCCAAGCGGAAATAAAGGTAAATCGAGTGTTCGCATGACGAACCCTAAAACTGGTGAGCCCATCAAGAAAATTGAATTGGATGATTCAATTTTTGGGGAAGGCGCCACAATCCTCAATGGGAAACTGTATCAATTGACCTATAAAAATAATATAGCCTATGTTTACGATATAAACACCTTATCGATTATTAAGACACTACCTTACTTTCAGCCAATGGAAGGTTGGGGCTTGACTTCTGACGGAAAAAATTTATATATGTCCAACGGTTCGGATTACATCTATACACTCAATCCATATGACTTCTCAAAATCAGACTATATTCGTGCCGCGACGAACACAGCTATGGTCGATCAGATCAATGAAATGGAATGGGTAAAGGGAAAAATCTATGCAAATTTCTTTATGGAAGATGTCATTGGACGGATCGACCCTAAAACAGGCACCGTAGAGGCATTGGTGGATCTTTCCAAGTTACGTGAAAATGTTACACAGCATGTTGATTTAGATGTACTCAATGGTATCGCCTACAATCGAAAATCGAACACCTTCTTTGTAACCGGCAAAAACTGGGATAAAATGTTTGAGATAAAGCTGATCGAATAGCTTTATCTCAAATGAAAAAAAGTATGTTATTATCGAATCATTTGCATTATAATTTCTCGCGTTAGGGCAGCTCTTTCATTTTGTTAAAACCTTCGCTTACAAACGGTACCATTTGGGGTGCAAATAACTGCGTTACAAACGGCGTTGTTTGCGCATATTTAGCTACTAAAAATTCCAGCCGTTGTGCTGAAGCCAATTCGGGCAACGTATAATAGATACTTTTTTCGCCTTCTTTACCCTCCATCTGCACATACCTCCCCTTGGTTACCTTGAGGTGATTAGTTTGTTCAAAATCGTGCAAAAAAGAGTCATCCTTATCTACCATATCCCATTTTGGATCACGTGGACAGCAAACGGATCCATAAGTTTCCTTCCTGTAAACTGTCAGCATATTTTTAGGCGAAGCAGGTTTAATGAAATCAAAGCCCAGGTTATCGTCACCAGAACGACGAATACTATCAACCTTAACCACACCGTCCTCTCTTTTTATCGAATAATAAAAATTGGTCGTCGCAGGTTCTATACACATACCTTGTTTTGATGCTTCTTTAGCAATCTCATCATAAAATTTCCAGTCTGGGACGATCAGCACAAAATGCTGAAGATCGGGATAAAATTCATTTGATTTCTTAAATAATTCCACCGGAATTCTAGCACTCAAAAAGAAGACATAGGTGGAATCTGGAACAATCCGCAATGGAAGATCTATTAAATAACTATCGTTTTTTTTAACCACTAAATTATCGTCAATCATAACAACCTGACCATAGTTTTCACGATACCAATCTGGCTTTACGGTATCCACCATTGCAATAGGCGCTGATGGCTGCTGTGCTGTTATTTTACTCTTACAGGACAATGCCATCATCGGTAAAATAATCAACAAATACCATTTATATTCTAGCTTTAACATCTCTATAAAATCAAAATGTACTTTAATTACTTTCTTGTTTCCTTATCACCCTTTTTTCCAGCTTGATGCAAGAAGGCCATTTGATGCGCAAAACACTCATCGGCCAAGGCCGCAAGTCGCGTTTTTTCATCCGTAATCTCCCTAAGCAGACTTTTCCTAGCTCCTTTTTTCTGTTCATCAATATATTTAATCAACAAAACACCATATCCATCAGCGATTTGTGCCATATACGTAACTGTAGCCACATGAAAACCCTCCGCAGTTTTAGCAGGCCTCAACTGAACAGCTTCGCATTTTATTCCTTTGATATAACTGCTCAAAGCACGTGCCTCATTCAATTTCATTTCATAGGAAGATTCGGATTTATCGACATCATATTCCCCATTCAATAACTTCCCATAGCTCTCTTCCAATTTTTCCGTACAGCTCTGAAAAAGATGTGCCATTTTTTCGTTATATCCCGATTCGAAATTACCTCTACAGGAACATATGGTAAATATCGTAACGACTAGTGCTAAAATTCTCATTTCTTAATTTTTCCGCAAATAACATATTTTTAATTTTGCCTTTTCATTGCTTTTAATATTCGCGGTCTTTATTTTAAGATTCGTCATTAGCCCTGCAATTTCCTCAACTTAACATATCCTTCTTTTTATTGAGATATCGTTCGGCATCTTCATTTTTTTGCTGCATGCCTACATTATTCTTTTATAAAACGCTCTACTCTGTAAAATTCCGTTTCTCAAAAGATTATTCAAAATCAAATCGTATCGATTATAATAATCCCTATAGAAAGCAAGAATCGCTTCAATTCCCTGTTTATTCTCTAGATTTTTATAGCTATTTCGTTATTTTTACAAAATAATTATCATATATCACAGAATTTACACATCATTTGAAGCCCAACACTTTGTTTCTTAAAAAGAATTACGGAAATTAGAGAATATAAACCAAAGAAATTCATGAATAACAGACCATTAAACGGAATGACTATTGAAGAGCTTCAAACCAACAGGAAAACTGCATTGGTAATTACCTGGATGTTAACCGTCATGCTTTTTATTTTATTGGGAATGGGGATTTACACTTCGGTTACCAAAGGATTTAGTGCACTTATGGCCATTCCTTTTGCTTTATCTCCAATTGCGATTCTCAATTTCAAAAGAATAAAAGATATCAATGAAGAACTCAAAATAAGAGGAGCCCAATAAAATTATGATGAAACAGCTTACGTTATTTATACTGTTTATATTCATTTCCAATGTAGTGTTTGGACAGGAGATCAGTAAATCAACGACACAGACGATCACGCAATCGGGAATAGGCCTTGGCTCAGTAATTGCCGTCGTCACTTCGTGGGACCGCAATAAATCAATACTTTGGGCTTTAATTCACGGGATACTCGGCTGGCTTTATGTCATCTATTTTGCGTTCACCCGAAGTGAATAAAAATTTACAATCAAACACGGCAGCTCCATGCTTACTACCAATATAGATTTTGTCATTGAAGAAATCAAAGAATCCAGTGACATCTTAATTGCCCAACTCGTAGACTTGACTTTTAACATTGTCCAAGGAGGTGCTTCTGTAGGTTTTATGGACGATCTGACTGTTGAACAGGCGAGCAGATTCTGGAACGAAGTTCTAGATAAGGTCAAAAAGCAGAGAACTGTATTAATTGTTGCCAAAAATAGCGTGACAAATCAGATCACCGGAACAGTTCAATTGCAAACTGACCTCCCTTCTAATCAAGTACATCGTGCAGATGTTGCCAAAATGCTGGTTCATTCTGACTTTCGCAGAATGGGCATTGCACAGAAATTGCTTCAGCAAATTGAAAAGATAGCCATTGATCTAAATAAAACGCTTATCGTGCTCGATACAGTAACTGATAGCCCTGCATATTTCATGTACCAAAAATGTGGCTGGACTATTGTCGGTGATATTCCAAATTACGCTCTTCTTCCCAATGGTTTGCCATGTAGCACAACCTACTTTTACAAAATCCTGAATAATCCAGCCGAGAAAACAAGCAGCCCCCAAATTCATTAATATTCATTTGGAGGCTGCGCTTAAAAAGATTTCATAGAAAAGAGGCTACTTATTTTTGTACCACATCGGTCCTGGTTTCTCGCCCATTTCAAACACTAATGTCGCACCTGACATAATCTGTTCATGTGTAATATAACTTGTTTCAAGAGGTTTACCATCGAGAGTAACCGATTGAATATAAATATTGGATTTGCTCACCTGGTTTGCCTTAACCCTAAATTTCTTTCCATTGGACAGCTTCAATTCGGCTTTTTCGAACAAAGGTGTGCCGATCTCATATTTCCCACTGATAGGATCTACAGGATAAAAACCTAACGAGCTGAATACATACCAAGCTGACATCTGTCCACAATCATCATTTCCACTCAATCCAGCAGGCGTATTTAAATAAAGTTTACTCATAACCTCTGCAGCATATTGCTGTGTTTTCCAAGGTTGTCCAACAGCATTAAATAAATAGAGTGCATGGTGGCTTGGTTCGTTACCATGTGCATATTGACCAATCATTCCTGTGCTAAAAATTGGAAGTTTGCTGGTATCCGAAGGATGAAATGTGAACATGCTATCCAACTTCTGAGCGAAGCGTTCTTGCCCACCAACAAGCTTAATCAATCCGGGAATATCATGCTGCACGGACCAGAAATATTGCCAAGCATTACTCTCACAGATATGCGCACTATACTCTTCGGGATCAAATGGTGTAATAAATTTACCTTTACTATTTCGGGGCTGCATAAATGAAGTTGACGGATTATAAACATTTTTGTAGTTCTGCGCTCTTGCAAAAAATGTTCCTGCAATCTCTTTCTTTCCCATCTTATCCGCCATCATGGCGATACAATGATCATCGTATGCATATTCAAGTGTTCTGGATAGCGACCAGTTTTCAGCATTATATTCATCCTTGACATCATAAGGTACATAGCCCAATTTTTTATACAGCCCTATACCTCTATAATTGTCGATATTAGCTGTCGCAACGCAGGCTTCTAATGCTTTTGTAGCATCAAAATCACCGATTCCTTTTAAATATGCATCTACAATTACAGGAATTGCATGATTCCCGATCATCATATCTGTTTCACTCCCGTAAATATTCCATACTGGCAATCGGCCATGTTGTTCATAAAAAGCGATGAACGACTTAATCATATCGTTTACACGATTAGGATCAATATAAGTAAATAAGGGATGTGAAGCTCTATAGGTATCCCAAAGGGAAAATGTACTGTAGTTGGTCCAGCCTTCAGCCTGATGTATTTTTCGGTCAGCCCCCATATAAGCACCATCAACGTCACTAAAAATTGTCGGTGCAAGCATGGAATGATACAATGCTGTATAGAACTTTACTTGCTCCTCTTTGTCTTTGGTTTCGATGGCAACCCTACCCAATTCATTGTTCCAATTTTGCTCTGCCTCTTTCAAATAATAGTCAAAATCATCTTTAGGAACTTCCGCTTTCAAATTTTTGGAAGCACCTTCCATGCTTACACCTGAAAGTGCTGTACTGAGCGTTACCTGTTCTCCTTCGGCAGTTTTAAAATCAAATCGCGCTTTATAGGCTGTACCGATTCGTTTTGCCTTTTTCGCTGTTGTATCGGCACTTGATAATATTACTGTGCTATCGATATGAACAGCTGTAAAAGGTTTGGAAAAACGAGTTTCAAAATAGACACGTTGCCCTCTGGCCCAGCCTTCAGAAAAACGATAGCCACGAATAGTCACGGAATCTACCACTTCGATGCGCGAATCTGTAGTCGCATCCCAGTTCATCGCTTTCTTTAAATCTAAAAATACGGCAGATTCCGCCTTTGGAAAAGTATAGCGTTGAATACCACAACGTGCTGTTGCCGTCAGTTCTACATTGATATCATAATCAACCAGTTTTACCTGATAATATCCTGCATGTGCCTTTTCGTCTTTGTGGGAAAACTTGGAATGTATACCAAGAGGAGCTTCCGCTTCATGATAGGGCAATGTCACCGGCATGAAAGATATATCGTATAAGTCACCCGCCCCGGTACCGCTTAAATGTGTATGGCTAAAGCCAGAAATTGTACTGTCGGGATAAAAATATCCAGAAATACGGTCCCAGCCAGGCAGCCCGTTATCTGGACTTAGCTGCACCATCCCAAAGGGAGACTGTGCGCCTGGATATGTATTTCCGGTAAAGTCCGTTCCGATAAAAGGATTTACATACGTTGCATAGTAACTTTCATCGGAGCTTTTTAGCGAAGCACAACCAATTAAAGACAATAGGCCTGCACAGACCGCAAAATTAATATATTTCATTGTGTAGATCAGTTTTCAATTTAGTTTACTTATTTATCTATTTCCAGTAACAATTAGAATATCCTTGCTATTGACTAAAGTCTGGTGACTGATTTTAAATCCATTGAATGGTTTTCCGTCGATAACGATCTTTTTGATATATTCACCATTCCCCTCTTTTTGGCGTCTTATGGTTACTTTATCGGCATTTGGATAGTATTTCTTATCGAGCTGAATAGTTACTTTATCAAATACCGGGGTTACAACTGTATAATCTGGTCTACCCGGACAAAAAGGATAAATCCCGATCATGTTCATGAGTGCCCATGTAGACATCGTCCCCGTGTCATCATTACCTGGTATACCACTGGGGCTGTTGGTAAAATGTTTTTCCAGTATTTCTTTCACCAACTTTTGAGTGCGCCATTCTTCGCCTTTAATTTCTGAAAACACATGTGGATACAGCATATCCGGTTCGTTTGTCACATCAAAATATCCCTTATCAAACGTTGCCTGAAGCCGATCTACAAATTTTTTCTTTCCGCCCATCAATTTCACCAAACCAGGAATATCAAATGGAATTGCAAAACTGTAATTCCAGGCATTACCTTCATGGAAACCATGATTAGGTTCAAAATTAGCTCCCATCAATGGATTAAATGGGCTCAAAAATTCTCCATTCGGAAGAATCGGTCTAAAAGTTCCGTATTGCGACGAATAATAATGTTTGTACCCCTGCGCTCGCTTACCAAAAAGCTGTGCCTCTTTGTTTTTCCCCAAAGAGGCAGCCAACTGAGCTAAATTCCAGTCCGCAACATAATATTCTATCGCATGCGACACGGAATTATCAAATGAATCGCGCAACGGTACATACCCATACTTTACGTAATCCGCATTGTCAGGCCTAATTCTATTTGTTGAATCAGTTGTAGTGGCAGATTTCAAAAAGGCTTCATAGGCTGTATTGATATCAAAGTCCCGAATACCTTTCATCCATGCATCAACAATCACAGGAACTGCGGGGTCACCATCCATCGTATAGCTTTCCCGGCTATACAATTCCCATTTCGGCATCCAGCCGTTTTCTTTATACATATCGATCATGGAACGTATCATCCCCACCTGCTTATCGGGATAAACCAACGACATAAGCGGCTGTACATTTCTATAGGTATCCCATAGTGAAAACACTGTATAACGATTGTGATCTGCTACAAGAGTCTTCCGGCTTTCCATTGCGGGATACTCGCCATTCACGTCCTGTAAAACATTGGGATGAATCATGGCATGGTATAGTGCTGTATAAAATACGGTTTTCTGATCTTCCGTTCCACCCTCTACCTGTATCTTGGACAAGGCATTATTCCATTGCAAAGAAGCCTGCTGATGCGTTTTCTCAAATCCAAAATCGGCCTGCTCGGCTTCTAGATTTTTACGGGCATTATCGACGCTCACAAACGACACGGCAAGCTGAACCTCTAAACTTTCATTTTCCTGAACATCAAAACTAAAAAATGCGCCAAGATCATCTCCAGCAAGCTGATCTGTATAGTCTGTAAAAATCTTATATTTTCCAGCATCTTTATTCCAGTCATTTTCCCATTTTTCTCCAGCACGCTGGAATTTCCAGTAACCTCTTTTTGCGGGCTTTTTATTAACACGCATGACAAAGAAAATTGGGTAAACAGCCTGATTATTACTATAACAGAAAGAGCCCAGCAACTTAGACCCTTCTATTTCAGTATCACTCACATAACGAACTGTCGCTCCCGTTTCATTTGTTAAACCTTCGCCCAAATTGAGCAGGATATTTGCCTGTCCTTTTGGAAAAGTGAACTTAGAGACACCTACACGGGTAGTTGCTGAAACTTCCGTTTTAATGCCATATTTCTTTAATACATTGCTATAATACCCCGGATGAGCAACCTCCTGGGTATAGGTACTACCATATTGATGATAATCAACCTCCAGTTTTCCCGAGGTTGGCATCAACAATAAACTTCCCATATCTGGGCATCCTACACCACTTAAATTGACATGCGAGAAACCTGTAAAATAGCTATTGCTATGTTCATACGGAGTCGACCACCATCTTGCATCCTTATCAAATGCGTTAAGTGATGATCCCATGACATTAAAAGGGGAAACATTCATCAAACCGTTGGGAACCTGAGCTCCTGGATTGGTTGTTCCATAATTGCTGGTACCGATAAACGGATTGACATAGTCGGTAGGAAGCTTTTGGGCAGAAACGTTCTCCCAAAGAAATAATCCTAAAAGTAAAAAACGGATAAATTTGATCATATAATCTTGATAGACGACATTGTTAATTGCTTTTATTGAAGCAAACACCATAGGCCGCGCATTTTAGCGTGTACCTACAATACTACAGATAATCGTAAATATTTACAAATATTACCAGCGGTTATATCGATGATTTTACGTTTGTTAATAGGATTTAGCAAAACTAAAAACGTCAAGCAAAGTAATTCATCCCAATCGAGTCCATAATAAAAAAAACCTGAAGCGGGGAACTTCAGGTTTTTACTAACTAACCAATTATTAACCTAAATTATGAAACTACCTCTATAACGCTGGCCGACGGAGTTTGTTATAACAGCTCGGTTGGTTTAACCAAACTTTAACAAATCATGTTTATACCTCGCGCCTCTTCAAATTCAGTCTAAATGAACTCTTCAATGAAAGACATTTACTTATTGAAACAATCCCCATTGTTTATTGGGCACCGCACCCATTTCTAAAACAAGTTCTCCCCCTTTTAAAAGTTCAGCGGCATCAAAGTAAAAGGTATTTAAAGGTTTTCCATTTAATGTCGCGCGTTGTACATACATATTTTTCTTACTTGCATCTTTCGCTTTGATCGTAAATTGTGCACCCCTTCCATATTGACCACCCAATTTAATCTTGACCTCCTCAAAAAGTGGACTTCCTATTTCATAAATCGGTTTTACCCTTGTCCCGCCATCGATCTGAAATAAACCAATCGCATTCATGATATACCAAGCACTCATTTGCCCTTGGTCTTCATCCCCCAGGTAAGCATTGGAAATCCCCTGTCCATAATAGCGTGCACCGATGGAACGGCTCCATTTCTGTGTCAACCAAGGTTTATTTAACCAATTAAAAATATAGGCGAAATGCATCGACTGCTGGTTTCCCTGAACGACAGGATAATCCCAATATTGGTCATTAGGACCATTATAGCGCCATTTCTCACTTTCCGGAAAACCCCATTCCAATCGTTTTAAAAATACGTCCTGTCCGATCATCTTTGCTAGTTCAGGAATATCCTGCGGCACAAAAAATGTCAGTTGCCAAGCATTTCCCTCCACATAATGGTGATTGGCCCCAGACTTGAAAGGATCAAAATCTTTATACCATTCTCCTTTGGCATCTTTCATCCGGGCATATCCACTATTGACATCGATTGCGTTTTTCCACCAGGCCCCACGGTCGTTAAAATACGTATACTCCTGCTCCTTTCCTAACAATTTTGCGAACTGGCCAACAGTCCAGTCATCAAAACTATATTCCATCGAATTTGAAAATCGGCCCAGATCATAGGGAACATACTTGTACTTTAAATAAGCATCCAGATCTCTGTTACCCGCAAAACCACCTTCAAATTTCAATGGGCTCGCTGTTTGCATTTTTTTAACGGCTTCGAATGCTTTCTCAACGTCATAGTCTCTAATCCCCATTTGATAAGCCCCGACAATCAATGGTATTTCATGTTCTGCAACCATTACGGGTATATACTCCATGCCAGCCGGTCCTTTAGCCAACCAGCCGTTTGCGTCATACATTGCAAGCTGTGACCGGACCCATTTATTGGACCACTCGGGTGTAACCAGATTCCAAAATTGATTTAAATTCCAAAAGGTATTCCAGAATGCATCACAACCTAAAGCGAGATCTCCTTTATGCGGTAATCTCCGTATCACCTCGTCTGAAGATCTCCATTCTCCATTGACATCGCTGAATGTATTTCGGCTCGCCAAAGTGCGGTACATATTGGTATAGAACTTCTCTTTTTGTAGATAGTCGGAGGATTTTATTTCCAACCGACTTAACAATTCGTCCCATACTTTATGCTGATTTGCCACGACCCGGTCAATGGACCATCCGAACGGCTCCGACAATTCCATCTTTAAATTCTCCTCTGCATTGGCTAAACTCACATAGGAAATCCCCGTACGAAGTTGTACCGCCTTATCTTTGTGAACATCAAACTCTACATACATCCCTGCAAATTGAGCGCTATCAGCAACCAAATCAGCCCGTTGTGCCACCTTATCATTATGCCATGTGCCATAGTTGATGATAGGTTTATCAAACTCCATGACAAAGTATACGATATAATCCTGTTTTGCATCGGTAGACCAAACGTTTTCAGACAATTGATTACTGTATCCTACAATCTTGTAATCAGAAACCTTTTTGAGTGAAAGATCTTTAATTTTATAATCGTATTCTCCGTTTACTTTAAGATCAATCATAATACGTCCTGTATCCGACTTATGGTAGGTATACTGCTGAAAACTAGAACGCGTTCCCGCGGTTAATTTTACATCGATATCGTGATCAAGAAGATGTACAGCATAATAACCCAATGGTGCCTTTTCGCTGGTTTTATCTATTGCAGATCGATACCCTGAATCTGAACTATACTGATCGCCGACCCTCGTTTTCAATCGACCTGCAGTAGGAAATGTTCCCAATCCCGCCATAGTCCATTCGTGAATATGACTAAACGTACCAATAGATTCAATGGACGGTTCATAGCCCGCCTGCCAGCCAATATTTTGGTTATCTGGACTTATCTTTACCATTCCGAAAGGCATCCATGGTCCTGGCGCTATCATCCATCTGGAATGCGCCGAACCAATCATTGTGTTCACATAATCTGAAACGCCCCCTAATCTCTTGGGTCCTCGTTCAATTGCTGACGATTGTATTAACTGTCCATTACTATAAATTTCATACTTGCTCACGACATTCTTAGCGGTATAGGGCATGGGTATTTCAAGTTTCGCCGCACCTTTTTCAAGCGTTTCCTCATAAATCTTCTTTCCATCTAAGACAACTTTAAGCTTTTCGTCATCTCTCAATTTCAAAAGATCGACCAGCATATGCTGAACAGGTTTTCCCTCACTGAGAATTTCAAAATCAGATTGCTGTACATTTTTAACGATCGCAGTACAATTGGCAACCAACTTAATCCCTTGTGGACCGATTAGTTTAAAAGAATCGAACTCAACCCAACCGCCCTTAATGACAGTCATCGTAATCTGATTACCGCCTTTTCTGACGAGATCGGCAGGCAATGGTATGCTGATAGTTGAATTTCCAGATTTTGAAGCATTATTTAGAGGATCACCATGACCAGCTCCCTCTTTTACGTCAAAGTTATAAGGCTTACCATTGATTGAGATCTGTAGTGTTGGGCTATTCTTAGGATCACTATTTGCCAATTTAACTTGGAGTATGCATTGACTATCTTCTATACTGCCGTTTAACACATAGTATAGGTTTAAAAAATGTGTTCTCAGACCAGAGGTACCTCCAGTCCCACCCCATTCATTAGCAGGGCCAGGCAATACATAGGGTAAATCATTTGCTAACGTAGATTGACCGATGATAAACGCATTGTCCTCATAACCAAAATCATGTTCCAAAAATTTCTTATATCCATTGGGGGCCAAAGCAAACTCACTACTTGAACCGTCTGAATTTCCCAATTGCCAAATGGCATGCCCTTGTCCTAAGGCAGACTGTCCACACATAAATAACAGACCAGCTGCAAAAGAAAGTGAGAAACGTAATTTCATAAGTATCAGATTTATAATTTTTAATTACATCAGTTTTTCTCATATTGCACAAAAGATTCATAACAAGAATCACATTGTACATACATTAAACATCCAACAAAACGTTTATAAGCAAAACTTTAAGCACAATATTACTATAAAAAAAGCAAATATCAAATGAATAAAAGCAAAATGTATATACATACTTTCTAAAAAAAATGAGTTGAATCCAATTCACACGAAACCTAGAAAATTAAATATTTTGATTTACAGGTAAGAAAAAATACGACAAATTTTGCAAAATGAAGCTGAGAATCTAGTCAAATCCACCGCTATTGAGAGAAACATCTTTATGAAAAAGCAGCTAGAATTGTTATTATATTTGCTCTAAACTTTGCCAAATATCTTATTTATATAAAAATTACTATTGGGAAATTGATTGTAATAGGCTATATTTATATAATTTAATTGCTATATCTGGCAAAGATAAGTGTTAAAACTATTAAAGTTAAAATTTTATAAATATTCTACACATTTGTGTAGATACCTATAAGCAAATAAAATATACGTAAAAAAGTATAGAAATATCTTGATTATTTAGGCCTAAAAAACTTAAAGAACGTATAAAACACATAATAAATGGCTATTTTGCATATTTTATTTGAATTTAAGTCAGTATTTTTGCCTTACATAACAGCGTGAAATTTATTCTAATTATTATTTAGATACTAAAGTAAATCCTTTTTGTAGTTTACAATATGAAAGTTGAGATCGATGATTTTTTTAAGCCGGTATATGTTAAAGATAATTTTACTAAGGATGACTATGAAATTGTTGATGCTTACATTAATTTTGCGAAATCGCTAAGCAAATTAACTTATCAAAGTATTTATTTAATTGATTATTCGAAAAAAAGCTTTCTATTCGTATCTGATAATCCAATATTTTTATGCGGAAATTCACCTTCTGAAGTTCAAAAAAAAGGATATCAGCATTACTTGGACAATGTACCTGAAGAAGATTTGCATCTTTTAAAGAAAATAAATGATGTCGGGTTCGAATTTTTTGAAAATCTCTCACATACAGATAAATTAACACATTCAATATCCTACGATTTTCATTTGAAGCAATCGAATGGGAAACCACTTTTAATAAATCACAAACTGAAGCCGATTCTTTTGGACAAGTCTTCAAACCCTTGGATAGCACTTTGTGTCGTTTCTATTTCTTCGCATGCCAATGCCGGTAACATTAAATTTAAATCTGAAGATGCTGGAAAACAATTTGAGTATGATCTAGAGACCGATCGTTGGGTAGAGTCTCCGCACGTCAAATTAAAACCCCGTGAAAAGGATATTCTTCTTTTTTCTGCCCAAGGATTCACAATGGAACAAATTGCCGATAAATTATATGTTTCGATTGATACAATTAAGTTCCACAAAAAGCAAATATTCTCAAAACTAAAGGTCAAAAGTATTACAGAAGCCACCGCATTGGCAATTGAACTCTCTTTATTCTAATTAGACAGCATATTTTCGCCATTATTATTCTGAAAGCCCATATCTTTTGCTTTGAGCGTGAAGTTGTCAGAATCACTGCTATTAGTTAAACCATATTGTGCCGCCTTATTTTTTTGTATAAAAAAATCAAGCCATTCGGTTTTAATATAAATAGGCAGAGTTTCTGAATACAAATAAATAATTGGACTACCAAGTTCATACGAGGGTATTCCTAACCTTAACAAGGTATTAACCAATTTTTTGTCACACTCGGCAATAATTAGCCCCTTATCAAGGGAATAAGGTGGAAAGAACGCGTCAAACAGCATTTTTTTCAATATACTAATCCGCTGCCCTTCAATTCTTTTCGAAATAATGAACCGGCCAATATGCCAATAGTGATTTAGTTTTAGCGATAAGAGCTCTTCTTTCGTCACTGAAAATAGCTTTTGAATGGGCAATATCGTTTCCCTGTCCCAGTAAGTAATACGTATTGATGCGTGGATATTGTGGAGTTTTCGATCACGTAGAACATAATAAATTGAATTATCAAAAAAACTTAAATCTTCGCCTAATAAATTCTTATAGTGATAAGTATACTCCTCATTATGAGAATCATCCAAATTGTAATATTCAGCTGTAGTCCTTAAATAGAAATGGATAAGTTCAAAAAGCTCTTCCTTTTTAAGTTTAGTGAAATAATAACTGTCGGATGTCCAATTCATGTAGATGATATCAAGAGCAATAAAAATAAGGACTTTCCTCCTAAATTTGTGTAGCAATAGAATTACTACACAAAAGTGTAATAAAATAATACTTTTTTTAGGTTATATTACTCTAGCTCATCATTGATAAATAATAGGAATCCGGAAAGAATTTTACAGGTTTCGCAGTTGCCAAATTGAACACGACGTGACTGACCATTCCCGACAATAGGTATAAACCTAATGCTAGCTGTGGCGGCGGAGATGTCAATGCTATTTTACCGTATTCTGCCAAAAATTCCTCAAACCATTTTGTTTCGATTTCCCTCGCTTTTAAGCTATCTACAATAAATTTACCGACATTTAATTCGAATGTATGATGTGCCTTTTCCAACGACTGCAGATTAAGACCTTCGGGAGGAAGAACAGTTAAAAATCCTGCCCAACCTAAATTATAAGGATGTACTACAGGTATATTTCTTTTAGCCATATATTGGTCAAAAACAAAGGGGATATCAGAAGAAAAGTCTAGTGCATTAATGGCAACTTTATGGTTGAGATCGATATCATACAAGTTCTCCTTATTAATAAACTCAGGAAATACGGTGATATTGGCTTCTGGATTAATTGCATGCAAACGATCCTTCAAGGCTATCGCTTTCTTCATACCAATATCCTTGTTTGTGTAATTTTGACGGTTTAGGTTTGTCAATTCGACAACATCACCGTCAGCAATTGTCAAATTTTCGAACCCCATGCGCAACAAGCATTCTGCGATATAACTTCCTATTCCACATCCTCCTATCAATACTGGAAAATCTTTGATACGTTGTTGATCCTCTTCTTTAATATGTATGTTATTCCGAATATACCTCAAATCCATTATCCTTTTTTATAATCGTAAAGATAGAATTATACCGAATAAAATTAATATATAAATCTTTACATTTCTTCTTGAAATTATTTGCGAACCATTCTTTGTGTTGATTATCTAAGCCTATTTTTTACGTTGTTTCTTCTATTTTCAAATAAAAATTACAGAGAATAAAAGGTAAAATGAATATCTTTAATAAAATCAATTTGTAAAAATGGACAATATAAGAATATACCGCATGTCATTTGCTGGTGTGTATCCCCTTTATATACAAAAGGCTGAAAGAAAAGGACGCACCAAAGAGGAGGTCGACGAAATTATATGTTGGCTAACCGGTTATAGCACTGTATCGCTACAGCAGCTCATTGACAATAAAATTGACTTTGAACATTTCTTTAAGCAAGCTCCAAATTTAAATCCGAATGTTTCAAAAATCAAGGGAGTCATCTGCGGCTATCGCATTGAGGATATTGAAGACCCACTTGTGCAAAAAGTTCGTTATCTCGATAAGCTGATCGATGAACTAGCCAAGGGTAAATCAATGGAAAAAATTTTAAGAAAATAAATGCTGTTAGAATTTTTACACAACGCTGAATCTTATTCTTTTAGAATGATATGTTATTCTTTAGCACTATAAAATAGTTACGCTATTCATTATTTTCTCTTAGAGATTATGTAGACATTGTATTAGGGATAGATAAGGTATTTCTTTCTCATCTTTTTATAATTACTTAGCCCTGGCTCCCAGGTTTTTCGGATCTCTTCTTCTGAATTACCAGCTTCGATTTGTTTACGAAATAAACCTACCCCCACGAGCTTTTCGATACTTCCAATCTGTTTCGAAAATGACTGATCAAAAAACTTGTCTTTTTCCGGAGAATTTCGATAAAGCTCGATAATCCACGATAAGTTTAATTTTTTACTAGCGACAAGCTTTTGCAGATCGTATTTACGCAAATCTATTCCGTAGCATTCTTCATTCATGAAAAGCGGTGATTCACTCATGCCTTTTTTACTGACAGGAACAAATGAAAAATCATATATGTCCTTGTAAATTGGGCTACCAATTATAACAAAAGGATAATCTGTCCCTCTGCCATGATTCACTTTCACACCTTCAAAAAGGCAGGTACTTGGATACAATAGGATACTTTGTTCGGTGTTTAGATTAGGGGAAGGGTTAACTGGCAGCTTATAGAGCATATTATGGTCATAATCTGCTACAGGAATAATCTTCAATTTACATTTCTTTTCGGTAGCCATCCAACCTTCTCCATTAATCATCTGTGCAAATTCAGCTGTAGTCATCCCATGTGCAATAGGAATGGGGAACTGCCCGATACCTGACTTATATTCCATATCCAAAATAGGTCCATCGATCAGATAAGCATTCGGATTGGGCCGGTCTAAGATCAGGAGTTCCTTATCATTTTCAGCACAGGCTTCCATAATATCCCGCAGTGTATTAATATTGGTATAAAATCTTACGCCCATATCCTGCACGTCATAGATAAACAGATCGATATCTTTTAGATCTTGAGCTGATGGCTTTTTCTTGTTTCCATACAAGGATACGATAGGAATTTTCGTCGTCGGATCGATCTCATCCACTACTTCGGTTCCATTGCTGGCATTCCCTCGAAAACCATGCTCAGGACCAAAGATTCGAACAATTTGCACACCTCGCGCAATTAAACTATCAACGAGGTGCCGACCTTTAATAACCGTGGAAGGATTGCCCAATATCGCAACACGCTTGTTCATTATATAAGGAACATAACGCTCAGTTTGTTCGGCTCCCGTTTGTATACGATCGTTGCAATAATTTAACGAAGTCTGTGCAGTCGTATGTTTAAAAAGGAATAGGGTTAATATAAAAATAAGCACTGATTTCATATTCATTCTGTTTATAATTATAAAATATAGCCACTGAGCATCAAGCTTTTTCGATTGCAGAAAACTAAACTAAGAATAAAGCTTTATTTTAGCAAATCATTTGTTAAAATTGATAAACCAGTTTTATCCCACTAACTTTGGAATACAATTTGGGTGCATAATTTACAAATGGAACAATAGATGAGATTCAGAAGCTGTGGCATACTAAATTTTTATACGAATAATTGACAATGGAAAAGCAGGTAAATGCAGGTGAATTTGTAGATCGTTTTATGACAGGCAGTCTGGAACATCTTCGCTATCAACAATCGCCAATCAAGATATTCCAGCTCAGTGAAATCGCTCCTTACATTAAGTTTCCTACCCCGCCAATTTTCTTGGGTTATAACCTCCTCGTTCATATCACTGAAGGGTATTTCAAACATCAGATTGGAGCCAAAGAATATGTCGTTCGGGCTCCCGCGATTCTTATCAGCAATTACGGAAATATATCCACCATAAAGTCTGTCGATAAATCTGCGAAAGGACATTGCGTTTTGATCAACGACAATGCGATGACCTCTATTTTTCGGGAACAGGAGATTTTGAATATCTTCAATATTTCACCCTTGCTTAACTTAACTGCCCAAGACAGCAGTGATCTCCAAGAGCTTTTTAGATTGCTTTATAATGAACTGCTTTCGGAATTACCGTATAAAGAATTGTTTGAAAATCTATTAAAATCGGCAATTTTAAAAATCATCAAACTCTCTTCCTCCAATCAAGCGCTCAATCGGAGACAGGAAATTGCGATGATGTTCAAACAGCTTGTGCACAAAAACTTCAAAAAGCAAAAAAACATCGCATTTTACGCGGACAAGCTCGCGGTATCTACAAACTATCTTAATCGTTGTGTATTTTCGGTGTTCAAAAAATCTTCCAAAGAACTCATTCTTGAAGTGCTGATTATGCACAGTCAATTTCTATTGTTTGAATCCAATAAAAGCATTGCAGATATCTGTTACGAATTGGATTTTTCAGACCCTTCTTACTTCTCACGACTTTTCAAAAAGATCGTTGGTGTTTCTCCTACTTCTTATCGAAACAGAGCAACTTAGCTTTCCAATATGCACGATTTGTCCTATCTTTTATACTGAAGTACACAAGCGAATCAAATTGATTGCAGTTAATTTTGTGTAAGTGATTGAAACAAAAGAGAATTTTAGTTCAACAGACACTCTTTCTTCTTTCTGTTTCGATCGACATTGTTCCATCATTTAATTACATATTTTAAAGATGCTTAAGGTTTCAGAACACAACAATATAACCCAAGATTTCGATTTGTTTATTGCGAATTTTAAAACTAGGCTATCAAGCTTATTTAATAAAGAGTATGATTACAATTCGCTCAGTCTAACGCGCGGTCTGCCGCCTGAGTTTTTAGCTGAGATCATGAAAATGCAACCCTTATCGGTTGCTATCCCCGAACACCACGGTGGTCGAGGCCTTCATGTCAAAGAATGCTTGGGGGTACTTGCAGCCGCTTCTTATGAGTCACTATCCCTCTCGCTGATCTTCGGAATTAATATTGCCTTATTTTTGGAGCCTTTTGCTAAATATGGCAATACATTACTTCAGGAGAAGATATTCCAGCAATTTCTGGAAAATCAAGCCATGGGAGGACTGATGATTACCGAACAAGCTTATGGCAGTGACGCACTCAATATGCGAACATCTTACGAACAAAAAGATGATAAATATTTTATAAAGGGGGAAAAACATTGGCAGGGCCTTACTGGCGCGGCGGATTTTTGGCTCGTAACAGCACGTAAGAAAAATGAAAATGGAGAACTGGTGCGGGATATCGACTTTTTTGTAACGGAGAATGCTTCGGAAGAACAAAAGATAGTGGTCACAAAAAAATACAATAGCCTTGGCCTATATGCAATCCCCTACGGGGTTAATAACATTGACATCAATGTTCCTACGAGTCACAAACTAACCCCAGAGAGCACAGGTATTAAATTGATGCTGGACACCCTGCACCGCAGCAGATTGCAGTTCCCTGGAATGGGTATGGGCTTTATAAAACGCATGTTGGACGAAGCCATGAAACATTGCTCAGAACGCCGTGTAGCGGGCATTAGTTTAAATGAATTAGACTCAGTTAAGTTTCAGTTATCGCGCATACAGGCTGCATTTACATTGTGTTCCGCAATGTGTTCGTACAGCGTATCGATCAGTTCCATCAATAATGACCTTTCCGCTCATGGTGTAGATGCCAATAGTGTGAAAGCGTTTGTGACAGACTTAATGCACGAAGCCGCGCAAATATGTGTGCAATTATCAGGTGCAAATGGTTATAGATTGGATCATGTTGCAGGCCGTGGCCTCATTGACAGCAGACCTTTCCAAATATTCGAAGGATCAAATGAGATGCTTTATTCACAAGTGGCTGAAGCTATCGGCAAACTTATGCGTAAAACTAAAGAAAGTAACTTATTGTCTTTCTTAAAAAAATATAGCGGAACTGAATTCGCTGCGCCATTTTTCTCATCAATCTTGAATTTTGACTTTCCGTTACAGCCTAAGCAACGCGAACTGGTTACACTTGGAAAAATAATAGCTCGTGTGATTTGTTTCCAATATGTTTTACAAATTAACAATGCTGGATTCAATGATAAGATGACAGAAATAACACGTCAGCATGTTAGCATGGACATTTATATGTTGGTTGGCCAATTATCAAATAATAATAATGCCGAACCACTGATGAACTATGACGAGAACACAGACTGGATGAAGTTCACTTCTTAATCAAGCGTTGTGTTAACGAAGTCAACCGTTTTTTAGCACGGTGGAATAAACTGCATAAAGCTATTTCCCAGGAAATGGCTTTATGCATTATATCGCTGAAATATCCCATTCCCATACACTATGGTAATGCCCGATTGCTTCGGTATAGGCGATAAAATCACGATAGAAAGGATGTGAACCGATTGTGGCACTATCACCTATTACAATCAGCTTTTTCTTCGCTCTAGTCATTGCCACATTCATCCGGCGAACATCGGACAAAAAACCAATCTGCTGTTCAGCGTTACTTCGCGTCAAGCTGATATAGATAATATCTTTCTCCTGGCCTTGAAAACTATCGATGGTCTGTATTTTAATCAAATCAGCAAAAGGTTTCAGTCTCTCCTCCCCCTCAAGTATTTCCTGTAATAACGAGACCTGTTTCCGATAAGGTGCGATCACGCCAATGCTCAGATTCTCATCAATGCTTAAGGAAGCTGTCCAAGAACCAATATGTTCGTTTAGATGAGATGTCAGAAAATGAGCTTCCCCGGAATTGAAGATTGCTCCATCGATTTCTGTTTCTTCAAATCCCGCTCCCGCTGTATCAATAAATAACACGGGCTCAGAATCTCCTGCTATGCTCCAATGTGCGACTGCGCTATCCGCCCTTAATAAACCATCATACAGCGCTACGGAAGGATATTGCATAATTTGTTTGTTCATTCGATACTGTATATCCAACAAAGAAACTAATTGCGGATTATGGTCTACCAATTTTTCGAATAGTGTATGGCTTAAGCCATGACCAGCTATTTTACTGGATTTTACCGTAGGCGACAATTGATTATGATCGCCAGCTAAAACAAGTCGATGTGCTTTTAATATCGGGATCCAGCAAGCAGGCTCCAGTGCCTGTGCAGCCTCATCTATAATGACTGTTTCATAGCTACGATTTCGAATAACCTCATGATTTGATCCAACCAATGTTGCAGTGATTACCTGCGATTTGTCCAAAACATCTGCGCTGATAAAATCTTGAATCTGATCGACCTCCTTCCGGATCCGGTGAGCTTCATCAAACAATGCTTTTCTTTGCTCCCGCTCCGCCTTTCCAAAGCTACGTTTATATTTTTGAGCCATCTCGGTGTAGGCTCGCACTTGCTTTTGAAGTGTTTTAATATCCTTATTTGCAGGATGTCGATCAATTTTTGCATCGAGTGTCAGTTCTTGGAGATGCTCGGAAACTTTTACAGGGTTACCTATTCTTGTTACCGCGACTCCAACCGCATCCAACCGTTCGGTCAACAGATCAACTGCCGTGTTGCTAGGTGCAACAACCAACAGCTGCTTGCTGTCCTGTTTTAATAATGCCTTCACGGCCTGTATCAATGTTGTTGTCTTTCCTGTCCCCGGTGGGCCATGCAAAAGTGCCACTGTATTGGCTTCCAAGATATGCTGAACGGCTTTATTCTGACTGACATTCAAGTTGGGGTGGGCAAAGAACTCCTCGTTGGATTCCATTGGAATCAATTCTTCTCCGATTAACTTCCTCACGAAACTACCCTGCTTTGTATCTTTACCCAATTCCTTGCCTTTCTCCAGCGCATTGAACATCTCCCGATAAGAATACTCATCAAATAATAAATCAATACCAAGCTTCCCTCTCCTGCTCCATTCAGGCAGTTCATCCACACGAAATGAGATTCGCATCCCGTCCCTACTTATGGAGGATATAATCCCATCTATTCGGTCCCTTTCGGGATCGTGATTCGAGAATAGGGAAACTGGCATCCCGAACCGGAACTTGTGATCGACGTCATAATGATTGGTTCTGTTTAAACTAACAGACAAATAATCCCCTCTTCCCAGCTCAGTATCTATTACCTGAATCGGAAACCAAGTAACGCCTTGCATCCGTCGTTCATTCAAGCTACTTTTCAATAACAAAGTCTCATGCTGTAATCTATCAAATTGTTGTTCTTCACGTAATAAAGTGATAAGTCTGTCGAAATAATTCATACTTGGATATCCATATTGCCCCAGCGCAAAATAACTGTTTTTTCCGTTATTTGAATCATTTGGGTTTAATTCTCTGCGTCTTTCATCAAATTCTGCAAAGCATATTTATATGCTGACCATAAATTCATATTTATTTGCTATAATTGAAAATCAAAGGATTTACGATCGAAACATTCACAAAAATAGCAATCAGATGAGCGAAATATTCCTACACGACAGCGAACAGCAATGGACAGACTTGGGCGAAGGTGTCATGCGCAAGATACTCGTTTTTAACGAGGAGCTCATGCTCATGAAAGTTCGATTTGAAAAAGGGGCCATCGGGGCACTTCATCAACATCCACATACGCAAATTTCTTATGTCAGTGCCGGAAAATTCAGATACCATATTGATGGTGTTGACAGCATCTTGATGGCAGGAGACTCGTGTATCATTTATTCAAATCTGATTCATGGATGTGAATGTCTTGAGGAAGGAGAACTGATCGATTCGTTCAGTCCTTATCGTGAAGATTTTGTGCAATCGACATAAAATATTTTAATCAAACGTTGGAGAAGCAATATCCATTTTGTTCCAACGTTAATGCAATAACATTAAAAAAATATGATTTCACTTCTTTCAGCTAGTATCCGTGGTCTCCTTGTTAGTTTTTGCTTGAGTACTGGTTTTCTATGTCTTTCTCCAGCAGTGCAGGCGCAGGAGAAACCTCTTTTAATAGAGAAAATTAATTCGAAACTATATCTCTACACGACCTTTAATACCTTTGACGGCACCAAATATGCAGCTAATGCCGTGTATTTAATCACGAAAAAAGGAGTTATCCTTTTTGACACCCCATGGGATTCTACCCAATACCAGCCCTTATTGGATAGTATCAAACAAAAACATAATTTACCAGTTATTGCTGTTTATGCAACACATTGGCACGAAGATCGTGCGGGTGGTTTTGCCTATTACAATCGCATTGGGATTCCAACCTATGCAACAAAAATGACGAATGATCTACTAAAGGCAAATCACAAAGCACAAGCCGCCAATCTTGTTGACATCAATAAAACCTACAAAATCGGTGGCCAATCTTTTGTTCTGAACTTTTTTGGTCCCGGACACTCCATGGACAACGTTGTTGTTTGGTTTCCCGAATATAAGATCCTGGACGGTGGCTGTTTTATAAAAAGCTCGGAAGCTCGAGATCTGGGGTTTACGGCGGACGGAGACGTAAAATCCTGGAAACCATCCTTAGCGAGGTTGCTGACAAAATATCCCCGAATTAATATGGTGATTCCCGGACACGATGCCTGGAGAGATAAAGGTCAGATAAAACGAACAGAAGCGCTTCTGACAGAAAAACAGTAATACCTCTATAGGAAAAGTTTCAGCAACAGTTTTCGCCGAGGCAAATTGGAACAGTCTATATCGATAAGAAAGACACCGTATTGGTCAAACTCACTTGTTTTCAATAGGATAAACAAACTTGTAAAGTATTTAGCTGGACAGATTAAAATCGTTTATTAGCCTGCAATTAGGTGATCAAAAAAACGCAACTGAATAACAGCGTAGAAAAAACTACATAAAAATAAAAAAGAAACTATGTTTTTCTAAAAAAGTACTATCTTAGCGACACCAAACGAAGCAGGGGCATTAGCTCATTTGGCTAGAGCGCTTCGCTGGCAGCGAAGAGGTGATCAGTTCGAATCTGATATGCTCCACAAGAAAAGGGGTTACTTTATTTAAGTAACCCCTTTCCTTTTCTAATCAACCGGTGTTTTAAAGTTCTATTTATAAGAGTTTACTGATTTGGAAATTTTCCAGCTTCCGTTTTCTTTAACAAGCGTGATTAGGTCCGTTTTAGCGAAACCGTCGAACTGCATGGTAACTTTCGCGATTGCATAATCTGGTAATTCTTCAACGATCTGGGTTGTTGTTCTGCAGTTCATCTTGATACCTTTTTGTTTTTTCAAAAACTCAATCATCTCAAGACGACTATGTTTTAAATCTTGTTTGCCACAAATTTTTTGGTTAAAATCAGCTGTAAAAAGCTTATCCAAATTAGCTACCTGACCTTCGGTCATTGCACCAACGTACTCATCGATGGCCAAATCAGCAGTAATTAAATTGCGTTCTTCTGGTTTAACAGAAGCCATTGAGCAAGTAGAGATTGCAATCATTGCTGCTGCTACAAATGTTTTTACTAAAGTTTTCATATCTTTTTCAATTTTATAATATATTAGTATATTTTCTTATTTGATTGTCGCGTACCACCTAAATTTGTTGCGTACTTTTTTTATTTATTTTCTGATTCAAAGTTAAGACAAGTCATATATTGATTTCATTACATTTAGATTAACATTACATTAAAATCGGTAAATGCTATTTTTTTATAGGTGAATGAATTTCCAACCAATCCGTTATATAGCCAAAACGTGACAAAGTGAATAAATTATTGGTTTGAATATTGCTATTCTGTCTAATTCCTATTAGATTGCATTCTTTCATGACACACTACGATAGAGCATATATTTTTCTTTTTAAATTGCCCATTTTGATGGTTCTACTTATACTTGGCGATACGGTATATGCACAGCGTCCCGTCAATGAAATAGAAACTACCAAACATCTCGCTGATACAAGTAAACAACGGGACCTGATTGATATTGGCAAAGAAATATTAAATATCAAGCCTCCCCAAACTGTCGATAGTACAGGAAAGAAAATCTATTTTTCCTTTTTACCATTTTCAACAAATGTCCCCGGAGGTGGTCATGCTTTAATTACAAGTACAACAGCAGGATTTTATTTGGGCGATCGCTCGGATACCTATATGTCCAAAATGACATTTACGCCCTACACCAATTTCGGTAAGCGATTTGGACTCCCCATACGCTCCTACATCTGGTTAAAGGAGAATACGTGGGTGATTGATGGAGATATCCGACTACTAAAATATCCACACGAAACTTGGGGAATTGGTAAAGAGCATCATGGCGATCAACAGATTAATTTAGATTACACCTATTTTCGTTTATACCAACATGCATTAAAAAGAATTCATGGAGGTCTTTTTATGGGAATTGGTTATGATCTGGATTATCGAATGAATATTAAGTCGACAAGCGATACCAAGCTTGAGGACTACACCTCCTACCCTTATGGAACAGATTTAAAAGATAATACCATGTCTTCAGGAGTGAGTTTCAATTTAATCTACGATACGCGGGCCAATTCGATCAATACCTGGTCGGGGAACTATGCCAATTTACAGTTTCGCGTAAATCCAACATTTTTAGGAAGTGATCAGAATTGGAAATCGTTATTTCTTGAAGTGAGACGCTACCACAGGCTTACCCAAGACCGAAACCGGCAAAATATGATTGCTGTAAGAAGTTTTTTCTGGACCGTATTTAATAGCAAAGCTCCCTATCTTGATCTTCCCAATTTAGGATGGGATCCATACAACAGTTCAGGAAGAGGCTTTCCCGTCAGCCGTTTTCGGGGTAAATCACTTTATTATTTAGAAACGGAATACCGCCGCGATATCACGAGGAATGGCTTATTCGGATTTGTTGCATTTATGAATTTTACCACGTTAAATGGGCCAAAAAACAGCATGTTTGAGGACTGGAATGTCGGCACCGGTGCTGGTGCACGAATTAAGTTTAACAAAAATTCCGGCACCAATATCGGCATCGACTATGGGATCAGCAAGAACCACCGTGGCGTGAGACTTACCTTAGGTGAAGTATTCTAAGCCCTAACTCAAGTGATAACTTTGGTTTTTGAACTCCATTGAGGCATAGTATTGGTATTTTCTATTGTCCAGCGGATAATCCCAACAGCCCATCCGGTGGTAGATTTCACCACCAAAGCCTGTTTTGAACCGATAGAGTCCATATAAAGGGTGTGAAGGATCGGCCTGTGGAGATACGCCGAAGAAATCATATTCTGTACATCCTTTTTCTTTCGCAAGCTGCATTGCGCGCCATTGCAAAGCATATGTTGCCATATAGTTACGATTTTCTGAAGCAGAAGCCCCATATAGATAAGTCCCCCGATTTGCTGCTATCACCAAAAACATGGCCGCTAAAGGCTGGTCATTAACTTCGGCGACTAAAAGATAGACATCTGCTGGTGATAAGGTATCATTTGCCCTTGCGGAAAGAACAATCTTAAAATAACTGATATCATGTAAAAAGAAGTTGTTACGAAGAGCAGTCTGTCTATAAAGCTCATACCAGATTTCCAAGCTTTCAAGTCCAAGCGAACGCACACGCACCCCCTTTCGTTCTGCCAGATTAATATTATATCTCGTCTTGGATTTCATATTTCCAAGCAGCATATCCTCTTCTTTTCTAAGATCCATAAAAATAGTATTAGACGGAAGTATGTCCGTATTTGCTTTATGAAAATTCCAGTTTTCCGTATTAAAGTTAAAACGCATCTCCTGAATACGTTTTTCGGGCACCCCCAACCAGTTTCCATGAAGGTCATAACAATCATCCTCTTTAGCCCAATGGGACTCCCAGGATAGATCGTAGCGTATCATAATGCAATTTGGCGGCAGATGGGAACGCAAACTCTCCGATAACTGTTCCAAAAAATAACCTTGATTCTCCTCTGAGGGTTCGATCTCCGGTCCATAAGGTACATAGGCTATGCAATGTTCCTGATCTATGGTGTGTATAATAATCAATAAATCGCCAATAAAATACGTATCGTCGTCGATCCCAACATAGAGATCAGATTGTTTGGATTTAAAGTTAAATGCCTTCGACTGTATGCCTTGCATTTTTTTAACTGCAGACCAATAAGCAGTCTGTTGAATAATACCTGTTTTATAAAGCCCACTGATTTCTTTGTCATTAATGTCTGCTATCATGATATTTCTCCAATTTTAATAGGGGTATTTTTTCAGATGCTCAAAAAACGCATCGATTTTAAAGCCCAAAAACGGCAAACATAACCAAAATGTTCGGCTAAGCAGGCACACATTTGTCACTTTGTTGTTAATTTCAAGGAACAGAGAAAAATAGCTATTTAAAATAGCTATTTCACATATTTTAACGCTAGAATAACCTCATCTGAATTGTTATTTTGATCTAAAATTTAAGATATTTGTAGCTTAACAATTCAGCACACGATGGACAATAAAGCGATTTCCAAAATTTTCAAATTATGCAGCCAATTGATGGAATTGCACAATGAAAATCCTTTTCGAACAAAATCCATAGCGAGTGCCTCTTTTAAGTTGGACAAACTGCCTTTCCGTATTGTAGAGGCCAGTCTCGAAGAATTAAGTGCGCAGCCCGGCATAGGAAAAAGCACCGCTGAAAAAGCGAAGGAAGTGGCTGCTACCGGAACTTTTAAAGAGCTTCAGACGCTTATGGAAAATACGCCATCCGGTATTGTTGAAATGTTAAACATTAAGGGGCTAGGTCCTAAAAAGATCGAGATTATCTGGAAAGAACTTGAGATCGAAAGTATAGGTGAGCTGCTTTATGCCTGTAACGAAAACCGTCTTGTTGAAGCGAAAGGATTTGGACTTAAAACCCAAGAAGACATCAAAAAATCCATTGAATTTTCGATCTCCAACAAAGGATGGTTTTTATATGCTAAAGTACTTCCGTTGGCAGAACGTTTTTTCAACGACCTTAAATCGCATTTTCCAGCTTCCCTATTGTCTTTCACAGGGGATTTCAGAAGAAAATGCGAAATTTTGAGCACTGTAGATCTTTTGATTTCTGAGCATATCGATAGTGTAGAGAAATTTTTAAGTGCATATACCTTAGTAGAAAAAACAGAAAATTCCATAGAATTGACCGATGATCTGGGATTTACTTTCAAAGTCTTCAGCAGCAATATCAATGATTTTTATCGTGACCTGATTCTTAGCACCGGATCTACAGCACACCTCGATCTCCTATTTAATATACTTCCAGATCTCCCTTCACTTTCCAGTGAAGAAGCAATTTACCGCAACTTGGGTTTGGATTATATCGAACCCGAACTACGTGAAGGATTGAATGAAATCGAACAGGCACAAAATCACAACCTACCAAAACTAATCCAATACAAGGATCTCAGAGGCACGCTTCATAATCACTCTACGTATAGTGACGGTGTGCATAGTCTCGAGCAGATGGCCCTGCATTGTAAAGACGTTTTAGGGCTCGACTATTTGGGAATCTGTGATCACTCGAAAACTGCAGTTTATGCTAACGGACTATCCGTAGAAAGATTAGAAGAACAATGGCAGGAGATTGCTACATTAAATGAAAAATTGGCGCCGTTCAAGATCTTTCGCGGGATTGAATCCGATATTCTAGGCGATGGTTCATTGGACTACCCTGATGAGATACTGGCAAAATTCGATTTTGTTGTTGCTTCCGTTCACTCCAATCTAAAAATGGATGAAGAAAGAGCAACCGCTAGGCTAATTAAAGCGATTGAAAATCCATACACCACAATATTAGGACATCCTACCGGAAGGCTATTGTTAAGTAGAGCGGGCTATCCATTAGATTTTAAAAAAGTCATCGATGCTTGTGCTGCAAATGGAGTTGTGATTGAGATAAATGCCAATCCTTTACGCCTAGATCTTGATTGGAGATGGCACCGTTATGCCGTAGAAAAAGGAGTACTGCTATCTGTGAATCCGGATGCCCATCGTACGGAAGGACTACAGGACATGCAGTATGGTGTGTTAGTCGCTCAAAAAGGTGGCCTTCAAGCAAATAACTGCCTGAACACATATTCTTTAGATGCCATCACGGCATATTTCAACAAGAAAAAACAGCGCTAGTGTATGTCAAGTAAAACAAATGCCGTTCGCCTATTGGATACCGCGGGAGTAAGTTATGAACTACGGGAATATGAAGTCGATGAACAGGACGTCAGTGCCGAGCATGTTGCCGAAACCTTAGGTTTATCTCTTGAAACATTATACAAGACCTTGGTTCTAAAAGGAAACAAAGACCCTTATATTGTGGCTGTCATCCCTGGCAATGCGCATCTTGATTTAAAAAAAGTAGCAAAAGCTTCAGGCAATAAAAATTGTGAGATGCTTCCAATGAAAGACCTCCTATCGGTCACCGGCTATATTCGTGGAGGTTGCTCTCCCATTGGAATGAAAAAGCAATTTCCAACATTCATTGAAGAAGCCGCTCAACTAGAAGCCCATATTTCGGTAAGCGCAGGAAAAAGAGGTCTTCAGATGGTATTAAATCCGCTGGACCTCGCTCGCATTGCACATGCTCATTGGTCGGATCTGATTGGCCTATAATAGGCCTCACTTTTTACGCCCGTATAATAGTATCCGTTTGAAAGAGTAAATGGCCGGAAATTTTGAAAAATGTTTATTGATTCGAGTTTTGAACTCATCAATAAACAGTACCTTCTTATCTTCTGCTAACCGCTCAATATAGGGAATCAAAGCGGAGCCTGCAATGAAGCTGTAAAGCGTATCAACATCAGTAGCAATCAAAGGATACACACGGAGTGAAAGATCCAGTTGATCCAAGCCATTTTCAAACAGCAGCTGTGCATAAGCGTCAATATCCAATACTGACGAAGGCCTATTCCAATCATTTAGATAAGTACGAAAAGGTTCCTCGTTCCCCAGTTCAAATAAAATCTTATTTAAGATATTTTCTGGCTGATAAGGCATCTGTACTGCCAATTGTCCACCGGCATTTAACCTGGAAATAAGCTGAGGGAAAAGAACCTGATGATCTTCCAGCCATTGTAAGGCAGCATTGCTAAAAATAAGATCCCAGGTCCTTGGCTCAGCAAGGAATTTTTCGACTGAACTTTGTTTAAATTTTAAACGTTCTGTTTCAAGCTGATGGCTTTCAGATAGCATTTCTGCTGAAGAATCTATTCCAAGAAAATTTGCTTCAGCGAATTTTCCACTTAGAATAGCTGTTTGTTCACCGGTACCGCAGCCCAAATCTACAGCATGCAGTACGGTATCTCCAACGATAAGGTCGGCCAAATCATAAAATGGTTTAAAACGAATATTTTTAAATTGATTATAGGTGTCCGGATTCCAAGGCATATTTTTTTTCATTATACCCCTATAGGGCAATACAACATTTTCTATTTAAACAACGTGAGAATTTCAGAAGCATCGACTTGGCCAAAATAAGCCGTTAGATCGACGGACCGCAGCAATAGATCAATCTCCTCCAATTCATGCTTTTTTCCAACCAATAGACTTTCGATTTCATGGATTGATTTGGAAGCAAAAAAATCCCCAAAAATTTTAGCGCGTTCAATATATCCTTTGTGTACATCTAGGTGTAATTCGATAAATCCCGCGGGGATCTTAATCGCTTTTTTAAAATTATAATTTGGAGAAAAACCAAAATTCCAGTCCCATGTCTCGTATTTTTCTTTGATCAGCTTTTCAATATTTTCAATATCCACAGGAGAAAACGTGCTAATTTTAGCTTCGGGGTTCTCCAGTTTCATTTCCTCCATGAGCAATTTTTTAAAATGAACGGTTGTAAAACCACTAGGCAAATATCCAATTAAATTTGTTACGCGTGCGCGGTTTGATTTTACAGCTTTATCTACAAATTTCAATGGATTGACCTTCAAAGCATCGCTTAGCACTTGCATCTGTGAATTGATCAATATGGTGCCATGTTGAATCATTTTGCCATTTTTGGCCAGTTTAGCATTTCCGCTAAATTTTTTCCCGTCGACCAACAGATCATTTCTTCCTTCTAATCTTGCGGGTATATCCAATTTATTCAATAGCGAAACTACCGGTTGGGTAAAGGTTGAAAAATCCATAAAATCATGATTCCCTAATAAGGTATGAAAGGAAAAATTAAGGTTTCCTGCATCATGATAAACAGCACCTCCCCCCGACATCCGCCTGACAACCTTAATATTATTCTCATTAACGTAATCAAGATTGATTTCAGCTAAGGTATTCTGGAATTTACCTATTATAATTGAGGGAGCATTTACGTAGAGCAGAAAGATATCTTCTTTGGGGTATTTACCCAATAAATATTCCTCGGAAGCGATGTTAAAATAAGCATTGTCGGAAGGAGAATCTATAATCAGCATATTTTTCTTTTTTCAAAAATAACAAGAATTTAATCGAGGTAATTCATTTCAAATTCATAATTACCTCAAATGGCTATTATAACGTTCCTTCCGATTTCGGCAATGCAATTCCATCAGCCTAAGCGCAGCTAATCCGGTTGTTTGGGAGCAACTTTCTCCTCTAATTTTTTAATAATAAAGGCTGAAAAATCCTCCTGTACGATCTCTTCAGTCTGACATAGTGCTCCAGGACTAAAAACATTAATTTCCATGATACGGTTTCCGACCACATCCAGACCAACAAAATACATTCCATCCTGAATCAACTTATCCTTAATCTTGTCAACCATCAGCAGCAGCTCCGGTGAGATAACAGCCGCCTGGGTTGTAGCTCCCTGATGGACATTACTGCGAATCTCATCACCCTGCTGCACACGATGTACAGCCGCATATTTTCCATTGATCGAAATAGGCTCTCCATTCAATAAAAAGAATCTAATATCCCCACGTGCAGCATCCGGAAGATATTCCTGACCAATCACGTAACCATCGCGTGCGATAGCCTCTACCGTCTGTTTTAAATTTTGCTGATTATCTTTATTGATCAAAAATACATTTTTACCACCTGAACCCTTCAGAGGTTTTAAAATAATAAGCTTGTTCTGTTGTTCAAAAAACTCAATGACATCCGCATAATTTCTGGTTACTATAGTCTTTGGGCGAATAGATTCATCAAATCCCTCGAGGTATAACTTATTGCTCGCCCTGCCAAGACTATCGGGATCATTGATAACCAGTACCCCTTTTTCTTTTAAGAGCGATGCGAATTGCAGTGCTGAGGCTGCTGCCCAAGGCCGGTTAACCATATCCAGTACAGGATCAAATCGCAACCAGACAACATCCATCTCTTCCAAAAACATTTTAGTCTTTTCTGTTCCCCTTAATACTTCCATTAAGCGATCGGTCGTAGTAAGCTTCTGATCAGGAAGCACTTTTCGTACATGGGCAGCAATATGTGCAGACTCATAATAGAAATCAGCCAAGCCAATATAATAAATCTCATGTCCCATTTGATGGGCCCTCAATGCCAAAAGAGTTGTCGTGAAACGAGCTGTTTCTTTATGGGTTTGGTTAATCACGAATGCTATCTTCATATAAAATATCCGATTATTGAATCATTTGAAATATTCCATTATTGTTCTTTTTGAGTTGTATCAATGCCTCTTTATACGGCTCCGTTAGGTATCTTGGGGTTAAAGCCGGAGCTCTCAATACACCTTTTAACATCAGTTCTTCGACAATCGGGATATAATCCTCCCGAATTTTCCCCATGGTCAGTAGCGATAGATCTCGCCCGCTTTTAATATAATTCGTCAATTCGATTAAACCGCTCAAGTATAATGCATCTTTGGTCAGTCCACCGCTCCTGTATACACGCATCGTCATTTGGAAAGCCGTTTCAGGCAAAAATTGATACTTATCAAGCAAAACTGAAAACGTATCAATAAAAGAATTCCCTTGCTGCATATGATGGACGGCGATAACTCTTCCTGCCAGAATACGTAGTCTATTGTTTGTCAGTCCGCCGACCAGATATTCGGCAAGTACGGCGAGACCTTCCTGAAGTTTCTCATAACCGGGAACCCCTAATCTGAAAAGACTGAACGGCTGTTGTTTCCCATTGTAGTAAGTGACGATATGTGTACCAACCTCATGCTGAATGAGTGCCTTTACCCTATTTCGCGGCAAACTATACTGCTTACTGATATTGAGCACGCCCTGATTGACCATCACCCCATAAATATCATCCCGAAGTCGCACGGTAGTCCCAAAATTTGGGTCTTGGATTTTCAAATAATCCAGTTCTTCCTGAGCTAGTTTAGCAAACTCATCCGCATAGACAATATCCTCCTCTTTTGTTTTCACTTCTCGATCGGTTGTGGTAATTGTGAGAATTGCCTGGGCCCTTTCCAACAATTTTTCATTGACTGTACCAAAAACTTGCATGCTTCCCAAGAGAAAACCTTCTTTTCCCCTTTCACTTAGCATCGTCATCATCTGATCGAGTTCCTTTCGTTTGTCACGAAATAAATAAGCAATAGAAGGGTCGAATAAATCTTCGATATGCAAGTTATAGAGATTTCTCTTGATAATATCCGGATCAATAGGCATGGGCCGATATCGAAAAACAGGTGTTTTTCGATAGTTACCTTTTTTAAACTGAAGCCATGCATCATAAGAATTTGTCGGAGTAATTAATAACAGGAAATCAAACCTTTGGCTTTCCCGGGCCAATTTTTGATCAATTTCCCAGGCCAAAGGAAGCATCTTTTTAGGCTGACTTATTTTAAATGCAGTAGGTTTAGATAAGGTATGGATACGAATGAATTCGAAGAATGTTTTAGATAGGCTCCTTGATATGGCTTCACGGAAATGACGAAGGTCTATCGGTAAGATCTGCTGATCAACACCTAGTAAATACTTCGGCTTTATTTCCAGCCCCATGTAAAATATATTGGTATTCAGATTATCTAACTGTACACTTGACGGCGATAAACTTTGGGTAGCATTGGTTTTTGAATCTGTCAATATCTCAACCTTGGCGATCGATTCTTCGGTGCTCAATTGCTTACCGAGATATTGTGCAATTGCCTGTACATTCTTTCGCGCAATATGAATTTGAATATCTTCTTCCTGTGCTGCATCGGCAGCCCAAGCTTCAATAATCAAACAGGCGCCAAACTCTTCGACAAGTTGATTGAGAATTGGAGCGATCCATTCCGAAACATTCATCTGCGGATCTCTCACCTTAAAATAAGCGGGTTCTGATTTGACCAACTCCGAAAGCATGGGATCCTGACTAAAAAACTGTCTATACAAGAAGAGGTAAGGCACAACCTGATTAAAAACCAATTTATTTTTAGGAGGGATCTGTACATGGAAAACCTCTTTATTTTTGATCTTCTTTAGAATGCCAGCAAGCTGTTTAGCATTATCTTTCATAGGCAAAATAGTTTTCTAAGGTCTCTATACTTTGCAAGAGAAGTTGCTTATATTCCTGAAGTTTTTGTGGATATACTTCCCCAGTCCATTCGTCCATAAAATCCTTTCGGAACTCTATAGAAAAAACACAGCCCTTATCGCCGAATCTATCATTCAGATATGCCGAAAGAAATCCGCCCTTAAATTTCACATTCTCGCGAACATCATAAGTTTGCCCCTCCCTCCCAGACTGAATAGCTCTGATGAACTGATCCGTCAGCTTACGCCATTTACCCTGATTATGAGATGTCCCTATGTTAATTTGCGGATTAGCCGTGTTATCCAACTTTGTTTCTGGCCCCTCGCGCCGCATATTGTAACTATGAATATCGTATACAAGGAAATAACCATAACGATCAATAGTACGCTCAATCTCCCGGTTGATTTCCTCATACACCCGATCATAAGTCTCATATAACTGACTTTTTAAATCATCGGGCAAATCAGATCGCCATACATGCATTCCCCATGACTGTTCGGGCCTCAAATAAATTGCATCTTCTCGCTTTCTGTTCAGATCCAGCTGAAACCTGGAAGTTCCTGACAAGAATCGATTAAACGGGAGCTCTGCCAAAATGGCTGTGTAAGGATCTTCCTCGCGCAATCGTTCGTCTTCCGAAATATTGTAATGCGGAATTAAACGCTCATCAACGTGATGACCATCATGAATAGCAAAAGCCCAAAAAGGACTCTCATAGCGTTCCAATTGATAGAGATATGTTAGCGACATGTACTTTTTTTTAAACAGTTTATGATCCATGCCAGATAAGCAGTGATCTTTCGCTTAAATAAACGCATGTCGCTCACAAAAGGTTTGAAATTTAACTAGATTTCCGCCGAAATAATGCCCCCAATTATTCCATTCAGAAAAGCGTTAAAAATCGTTAAACAAACAGAGGAATTAGGCACATTGGCATCCTTCTTGAATATTGTCTTGTAGTTTCATAAATTTAGGTTAATAATTTAGTTAGTTTATAAAAAACCTGTTAGTCCCCGCTAGCAGGTTTTTTATTTTTCTAAAAAGAAAACAAAATAAATATTAGAATATTTTACTGAGAATCAATACTAAACAATTAAAATATGTTAAAAAATAAAAAAAAGTGATATCCACTGAAACATTTTTCAAACCTACTACGTTATATAAGTACTTTTCATAAATTTAGGTTAATAATTGGTTAGGAAAACTCCTGTTGCTCCCCGCTTCAGGAGTTTCTGTTTATTAACCACTTATAACAATTACAAAGGAAAATATTTCACTAAAAACCTTTCAAATTATCCATCAATAGGTCAGCATATGGATTTTAAAAAAACGTTTTCATTCATTTAGTCCGTGTAAAGAAACTCCAACACATACAGAAATTTTAATAACAAAAAAATGACAATATGTTCACGCAAAGAAAATAAGTTTTGGCATAGGTATTGCATTGTTTTGAGTATTCATAAATTTAGGTTAATAATTGGTTAGTTAGAAACACTTGAAGTTCCCCGCTTCAAGTGTTTTTTTTGATAGTTGTACGCTGTATAACGTAGAAACCGTCTTTTTATATTTAGCTGACCGTTTCCACCAATTGCTTCAGAGCAATTTCGTAGGCTCTTGACGAAATATGAGTCTTATGCGGAGAAACTGCCTTGATTTTTTTGAGTGCTTCAAAAATCACTTTAGAAACGTCCGAAAAAATTGCATCATCACTAATTTCGATATTGCGTTGCATTAAATAGGCAAATACTCTCGCCATCCCACAATTGGCAATGAAGTCTGGTATAACCGCGACATGCTGGTCGGCAAACTCCATGACAGGCCCATAAAATATTTCCTGATCTGCAAATGGAACGTTTGCACCGGAAGCAATCACCTCAAGCCCATGACTGATCAGATGTTGGATCTGATCTTTTGAAACTAATCGGGATGCCGCTGCCGGCACAAAAATATCGGTTTTCAAGTTCCAAATTTCTTTCTGTATCTGATCAAAAGGAATCAGATCCGGTGAGCAGAGTTCATTACCTTTTCGCTCTAGAAATAAACGTGTAATATCCTGTTCATTAAATCCTTCCGGACTGATCAATCCGCCAGCACGATCGATTATTCCGACAATTTTAACCCCTAGTTTCGACAGATAAAATGCTGCTGCGGCAGCCACGTTTCCCCAACCTTGAATCACCGCACGTTTTCCAGCACAATGCGATCCAAAGAGCTCGTAGTAGTGACGAATTGACTCTGCCACGCCATAACCAGTGATCATATCTGCCACTTTGTACTTTCGTTTCAGATCTGGACTGTAGGAGCTATCCTCCAATACTTTGGAAACTCCATAACGCAGTTGTCCAATTTGGTGAATGCGATTGCTTTCATTCACCTTAAAGTGCCCATTCAAAATTCCTTCTTGGGGATGCCACAGTCCATATTCTTCCGTCAATGGAATAACATCATGAATTTCGTCTATATTCAGGTCCCCACCTGTCCCATAATAGTTTTTTAATAGCGGTGTAACAACCTTAAACCAACGTTCTAAAACTTCATTTTTCCTGGGGTCATGTGGATCGAAATCAATCCCTGATTTTGCTCCCCCAATTGCGGGGCCCGAAACCGTAAATTTGACCTCCATTGTTTTTGCCAAAGATTCTACCTCATGCTTATCCAATCCAGGCCGCATCCGCGTTCCACCACCGGCAGCACCCCCACGCAAAGAATTGATCACAATCCATCCCCTTGCATCCGTCTCGCTATCTTTCCATTCGAAAACAATTTCTGGGCTTTTATGCTCAAACGCCCTTAATAATTCCTTCATCCCTTCCATACTACTATAAATTTCCTCGACGTTCCTGTTCACGTTCTATAGCTTCAAAAAGGGCCTTAAAATTTCCTGCACCAAAGCTTTGTGCTCCTTTTCGCTGGATGATCTCATAAAATAAAGTTGGTCTGTCCTCTACAGGCTTTGTGAAAATCTGCAGCAAATACCCCTCTTCGTCACGGTCTACCAGAATTCCAAGTTCTTGAATGATCCGTATTTCTTCATCAATTTTTCCAACTCTTTCCGGCAACATGTCATAATATGCTTCGGGTGGGGCACCCAAAAACTCTACTCCTCTTGCTTTAAGTGCTTTCACGGTAGCAACAATATCTTTCGTTGCCAAAGCAGCATGCTGTACACCTTCACCCTCGTAAAACTCAAGGTATTCTTCAATCTGCGACTTCTTTTTTCCTTCGGCAGGCTCGTTAATCGGGAACTTAACATAGCCATTTCCATTACTCATCACTTTACTCATTAGCGCGGAATACTCGGTATTGATCTGCTTGTCATCGAAAGACAGGATATTAACGAAGCCCATGACATCCTGGTACCATTTCACGGTTTCGTTCATCTTGTTCCAGCCGACATTACCAACACAATGGTCGACATAAAGCAAACCTGTTTCGCTTGGATTGTAATCACTTTCCCATTTTTCATATCCCGGCATAAATGTACCGGAATAATTCCGCCGTTCGACAAATAGATGGACCGTTTCGCCGTAGGTATAGATACCGGCAGTCCAGACTTCCCCGTTTTCATCCTTCAGAAGCTGTGGTTCCTGATATACCTTTGCCCCTCTTCTTGTTGTTTCCTCAAATGATTTTCGGGCATCATCTACCCAGAGCGCTAATATTTTAACGCCATCACCATGTTTCTTAACATGTTCTGCGACGGGATGGTCAGATTTCAGCGCCGTAGTAAGCACCAAACGTATTTTATTCTGTTTTAGCACATAGGATACCCGATCGCGAACTCCGGTTTCAGGTCCGGCGTAAGCATCCGACTGGAAGCCAAAAGCTGTCTTGTAGTAATGCGCCGCTTGCTTGGCATTACCAACATAAAATTCAATATAATCGGTCCCATTGATAGGTAGAAAATCTTGCGCTTGGGCAATCTTTTCCGCAAATGTATTTGCCATAATTTATATAAAGGTTACTCTTCTTTTATTAATCTAACTCATCCAAGACTTATAATAATCTGGATCTTCTATACTGAGCGCTTCTTCTGTCAGCATCAATGGTCGAAAAGGATCGATCATCACAGCCAGCTCTTCAGTTTTAACCTGTCCGATGCTTTTTTCCACTGTCCCTGGATGAGGTCCATGAGGTATACCACCGGGATGCAGGGTAATCTGCCCTCTTTCAACCGATTTTCTGCTCATAAAATCGCCATCGACGTAGTACAGGACTTCATCCGAATCTACATTGCTATGATTATACGGTGCAGGAATCGAATGGGGATGATAATCATACATCCGTGGACAAAAGCTGCACAGTACAAAGTTGTCAGTCTCAAAGGTCTGATGGACAGGTGGTGGCTGATGTAGCTTACCCGTTATCGGCATAAAATCATGGATCGAAAAGGCCCATGGATAATGATAGCCGTCCCAGCCAATAAAATCAAATGGATGACTTCCGTAGACATACGGATAAATCATCCCTTGTTTCTTGATTTTCACTTCGAAATCACCCAACTCATCAAAGGTTTCCAAATTTTGAGGTACTCGAATATCGCGTTCAAAAAAGGGAGCATGTTCCATCAATTGACCAAATTCATTGCGATACCGTTTTGGCGTGCGCACAGGAGAAAACGATTCAACGATAAACAACCGGTTATTTTCCTGCTCAAATTCCATTTGATAAATCGTTCCCCGGGGAATAACTAAATAATCACCATATTTAAATGGGATATTTCCATATCCAGTTTTTAATCTTCCGCTCCCTTGATGAATAAAGACAATCTCATCTGCCTGGCTATTTTTATAGAAATAGTCGTCCATGGACCGGCGAGGAGCTGCCAAGGATATATGCAGGTCCTGATTAACCAGGACGGGCGTTCGGCTTTCGAGATAATCATCTTTTGCCTGTACCTGAAATCCTTTTAAGCTGGTATGTTTAAGATGTTTATCCCGGGCAATCTTGGGCGATACATCGTAAGGTTCCCTAATTTGCTTGACTAATGTAGGCGGGTGGCAATGATACACCAAAGAATAAAGACTGGAAAAACCATGGGTGGATACGAGTTCCTCAGCATAAAGCGTATTATCGGGCTTTCTAAAAACAGTATGTCGCTGCATTGGAATTTGCCCTTGTTTAACATAAAATGGCATAATTCTACGATTTAAACGGTTATAAAATTAAATGAATATCCAAATTGCCAATAGAACTATCGGCAAGTAGTAAAAGAGAAGATTAGTATTGTGCAAAAACGATATCAGCTATAATTGCTCTATTAAAAGCAATATAGGGCATGGAGAACGCAAAGCGATGTACGCCACGATTGATCATTATTTATAGTTTATAATACTTTAATAAAGGTAAGCATATTTTTCTATTTTCAAGAGAAGAAATATTTTTTTCAAATCTTATACAATATATTTGTGTCAAATGCTAACAGCATTGAATAACCAAATAGAACACACTATATATGAGAATTGTCACTAGCATTAAAGAAGGTCAGGAGGAATTGGGGATTGTCATAAACGACCGATTTTATCGTTGCTCAGCAATCGATCAAACCCTCCCCAAAAATATGTCTGATTTCCTAAAAGGTGGAGAAAAGGCCATGAGTAAGCTCCAGGAATTTGAGCGTTCTTTGGTCCAGGGAATGATCGAAAGACCATATCATCGGTTACAGGACACACAGCTTATCGCTCCGGTACCTCATCCAGCCTCTTTCCGTGATGCCTACGCATTTCGTCAGCATGTGGCAACATCAAGAAGAAACCGTGGACTTGAAATGATCCCCGAATTTGACAAATTTCCTGTTTTTTATTTTTCAAATCATCAGGCAATACAAGGTCCGGGGCCTATTCACTGTATGCCCTTACATTTAGATCAACTTGATTTCGAACTTGAGATCGCCATCGTCATCAATAAGCCAGGAATCAACATCCCTGCGGCCAAGGCAGATGAGTATATTGCCGGATTCATGATCATGAATGATTTTAGTGCAAGAAAATTGCAGATGGAAGAGATGAAATTGAGTTTGGGCCCTGCCAAGGGCAAAGATTTTGCAACAGCAATTGGGCCTTGGTTAGTTACCAAAGATGAATTGGAGCCTTACAAAATTCAACCAGCCGAAGGGCATATTGGTAACTGTTATGATCTCGATATGACTTGTAAAGTAAACGGCAGACAGGTTTCAGCGGGTAATTTTGCGAGCATGCACTGGACTTTTGCAGAAATTATTGAGCGGGTTTCTTATGGTGTACAGATCTTCCCCGGTGATGTGATCGGTTCAGGCACTGTTGGTACAGGTTGCTTTCTCGAACTTAATGGCACTGCACGCATCGAGAATCCTAACCACAAAGATCAATGGCTCAACCTTGGCGATGAGATTGAGTTGGAGATCACCGCGCTCGGAAAACTCTCCAATTCTATTGTATTATACCATTCATAAATCTACCGAATATGACCTCATCTTTCGAAACGATCACCTTTGAGTCTGTAGCGGACAAAGCTATCATCGATAATTTAATTAAATATGCTATTGCACCGCGACCAATTTGTTTTGCAAGTACGATAGATCGCAATGGACAAGTCAACTTAAGTCCTTTTAGCTATTTCAACCTGATGTCCCATCAACCGCCTATCTGCATTTTCTCGCCACTGCGGCGGATGCGCGACGGCAGTACGAAGCATACATTGGATAATATACAGCAAGTTAAGGAAGTCGTCATCAATATTGTCAACTACGATATGGTGCAGCAGCAATCTCTTGCCAGCACCGAATATGGGAAAGAAATAAATGAATTCGATAAGTCGGGTTTTACTGCTGTCCCCTCTATTCAGGTTTCGCCACCACGGGTAGCCGAATCTCCAGTTCAGCTGGAATGTCGGGTTAGAGAAATTATCGCTTTAAGCGATGAACCAGGGGCTGGTAATCTTGTTATTGCCGAAATCCTCTATATGCATATCCACAAACACTTATTGGGCAAAGACAATACCATTCAACAAAAAGATTTAGACCTTGTGGCAAGACTCGGTGGGGACTGGTACTGCCGCGTCACCGATGAAAACCTATTTATTGTACCGAAGCCCCTCCGTAGCCTGGGAATTGGCATAGATCAACTTCCGGAAAAAATTAGATTTTCTACAGTACTGACCGGAAATCACCTGGGATTGTTGGCCAATGTCGAAGCACTACCTACATTAAAAGAGACACAGCCAGCAGATAAATACTTAAACTACCTGAAACTAAACTTTGAAGACAGCCCATCGAAATTCAGCCAAAAAGTTCATGAATATGCCGCACAGCTATTAGATGCAGGCCAGCTTGATAAAGCCTGGCAAATTTTATTAAAGGGATAATATAAGTAAGCTCCAGAAAATAGGACGTTCAAACTGTTGTATAGTCCTATTTTTTGGAGCTTACTATACTCCTCCAAAGAGTCTAATAGCAACCTTTTGGAAGAAATATTTTTCAATAATTATTTAAATCTTCCTCCTTTGCCACACGCAGCCCATCATCAATCAGTTTTTTCAAATGTGGATATAGCGTAAAAAATTCCAAAAGTCTCTTTTCTGCCAGATGAGTCAACTCCTCTGCATCATTCGCCCAGGCGATTTCAAATAACTCAACCAAACCTAACCAATGATTCGCATTTTCCGATCCCAGGAGATTGAAGATATCAAGCCAAGCTTTTTGATCAAATCCTTTGTCTCGCAAGTTGCGTATCGCAGCATGGAGATTCACGAGCTTTACATCTTCGGTTTCATTAGCCCTGGAAGATGAAGCCTGATCCCGAGGTTCTTCCAGGGCTTCATACGCATCTTTATCAGCAGCACCCGCAAATACAGATACTATTTCCGCTCCGACAGCCATATCGTATGTTCCCCATTCAGGTTTAAAATACACCTCTTCCCTATCGCCACGATATACCTCACATCCTATAAATGAAATCAAAACAATCTTGTCAAATTGACGAAAAATCCGTTGAACAGTTCCTGCGACGGTAATCCCCGAAGCAAAGTTTAACAGACACTGCTGGCCTTCAACTATGCCATATTGAATCAATGTTGCGTCATCAAAATCTTCTAGATCATGATCTGCACCGCTCAAATTTCCTACTGGAGATCCAAATCCTTCGCTATGATATTCTATCCCGTGGCCTTCGAGCTGTTTACCCGCGAATGCCAAAGCTGTAGGTCCCTGTGTCTGGATATACGAAAGATTTTGATCTGCGTTGGCTAATTTAAAAACTCCCGATACTTGCAGACCAGAACTATATTGCACCGTGCACACAGCACGACAGTCAATAGCTTTATCAACGCTCTGTTTGCCTCCTACTCGAAAGGCCATGGTATCAGCAAATTTATCCAACACGATTTTTAGATGTTCAAAATCTGGTGTAACAAATAGCTGCGGCTGTGGTTTGGTAATATCATACACATATTCGATCGCATTTAAACCATAGGGCAACTTAGGTACATCTTCTTGCATGCAGCTCGCGCTTTCTCCAATGGAAGACAGTAAACCAGCTCCGTAAATTTTGGGTGAATGAAGATCACCAATAAGTCCGTATTCTACTGTCCACCAATGCAACCTACTCAACAGTGCCATCTCCGAGGGCTCCCCCATATTATCCTGAACGGTCTGCAGATTCTTTTCTGCAGCCGCCAACTCATCCACAGTTGTTGTTGCATGTTCTTTCAAAATAGATAGGTGACGAATAGCTTCGTAGAGTTCAAAATCTTTTCCCGAAGAAAGTGCTTTTGTCCCGACTTCCCCAAAATACTGCAGGTATGCAGCATAATCTGGCTCACCTATTATAGGGGCATGCCCAGAAGATTCGTGAATAATATCCGGCGCTGGAGTATATTCGATATGCTCCAATTGACGTATGTCTGCGGCAATAACCAGTACGCGATGCGCCTGAAATTCCATAAAAGCAGCTGGCGGAATAAATCCATCTACTGTCACAGCTCCCCAGCCAATTAACTTTAGACTATCGTTCATATCCTGCAGGTTTGGGATGGTCGCAATTGATAATCCTGCTTTCTTCAATCCCGGGATATAAGGGTAATACGCTACATCTTTCAAAAAAGAATAATTCTGACGCATGACATAACGCCACAAAGCCTGATCCAGCGCGGTATAACGTTCATATCGCTGAGCGACTACATGGCGTTTCAAATGTTTGGGTAACCGCTCCAAAACAATGTTATTGTATGTTTCCATCTATAATTGGTATGAAAATAAAGTTTGAGACTTCTATATGAAGGTAGAAATTATTTATGGTTTGAGAAAGAACCATCATGTTAATTTATTGCTTTTCGCAAAATATTACAAAAGTATACCTTCACAAACCTTACTAAACAACTTTAAAATAAGTTCTTTTACCTAATTTAATTTTAAGCCCTGGATCTAAATCAACTGACAGCTCGGGATCCAGCTGTTTTATGGAGTCGATCTGCACTGCTCCGCCGATAATCAACCTTCTTATCGCCGACTTCGTCAGCCCTTTCAGGAAAAGACACAGATCGACCAGTTTAGCCTTTTCACCAAACTGTTCCCGCAATGTTTGACCCGATACCTCTACAAAAGCTTTTTCTTCCAATTTCTTGCTCTGAAATTGTTTGACAAAAAAATCAGCTGCATGAGCAGCAAACTCAGCTCCATGGTATTGGGCGACAAGATTATGTGCTATAAGTTTCTTAATTTCCATTGGATTTTCGCCCATTTCAATACGGGCCTTCATTCCAAGTTTGGTTTCCTGATTGAAATCTGTTGTTAAGTCAATATATTCTGGAATTAAATGATCTGGAATTGACATGGTTTTACCAAACATGTCATTTGGCTCATCCAAAAGACCGATCGTGTTGTTTAATGATTTGCTCATTTTTTCCTTTCCGTCCAACCCACGCAACAAGGGCATACACAGTACTATTTGTGGCTTCTGCCCAAAAGATTCCTGCAGCTGTCTGCCCATGGTGCAATTGAACATTTGATCCGTTCCGCCCATTTCAATATCGCTTTTGATATGTACAGAGTCAAAGCCCTGCAATATCGGGTAAAGCAACTCATGCATGGCTATCGATTGATTCTCGTTAAAGCGCTTATTAAAATCATGACGCTGCATCAGCTGAGCAACCGTGACTTTTGATACAAGCTGAATGACTTCTGTAAAATTTAGCTGATCCAGCCAGTCTCCATTAAAAACAACTCTTGCTTGTGAGACATCAATAATTTTAGACAGTTGCGCAATGTAGGTTGCCGCATTTAGAGCGATTTCCTCCGCGCATAAAGGTTTACGTGCTTTATTTTTTCCCGTAGGATCTCCGATCCGAGCGGTAAAACTGCCCACCAGTATCACGATTTCGTGCCCCAACTGCTGAAACTGACGTAGTTTCTTCAACACTACAGCGTGCCCTAAATGAAGATCCGGCGCTGTGGGATCAAAACCAAGTTTTATAATCAATGGACGGTTCTCTTCTTCAGCCTCCTTCAACTTCGATGCAAGTCCTTCCTTCGGTAAAATAATTTCGATGTTTTCTTCTAACTCTTTTAACATGATGTTATATAAAATAAAAAAAGCCCGAACGTTATGTTCGGGCTTAGCTATAAATAATAATTGAATTTCTTAATTTAATAGGCATAGGGGTCCCGAACGATTATCGGGCGATAATAATTAAAGAAAAATGGAAGACGTAATATGTTGTTCATTTTCTTCATTGCTTGACAAAGGTAGCGCTATATTTTTAAAATGCAAAAATATTGCGATCTCCTAACAGATCCGACTTACGATTTTCAATTAACCACCCGTATTTTTATCCATCAATTTTCCCGAGGCATTATAAACATACTTTTGGGTATTCCCTTTATCCTTTTTTTCCACTACCTTTTGCACGAGCAATGAATTCTTAAAATACTCATGGTAAAAGCAATTATTAAGGTTATATTTCCGCTCCACAAGATTATTATTCTGATATAAATCTGTATAATCAACCTTAGCTTTCCGGTAGGTATGTTTTAGTAATTGGCCATGAGCATCGTAAGACTTTGATTCCTGTATCTGCCCACCACAATTCAATTTGGCACTGTACATTAAGGTATTGTCTAATCGATAGTCAGCTCTGGTATGGTCAAAATCATTTTCAATCGTATAATAATTATCAAAAAAGACCTTTGTTATTTTTTTTCCCTTATTTGCAACTCCGTAGAATACCATTTTTTCCTGACTGATTTTCCCATTCTTAAAATTTCGTTGCACACTTGAAGTATCCGTTATTGTGTATTGTAAGTCTGGTAACGTGGCAGATTTTACATTCATTTGCTGCATTACACCATGTCGTACCACAACAACACCTTGCTTCCCGTCTTTTTCAATCTTAAAATCACCCTCTACTATACCTTCTTGATTGATCGAAATAAATGCATTGGAAAGTCCCATAAATTGATTCTTCTGCAGAATATATTTACCCGGTTTCAACTTCGTTCCTTTACCTTTTTCCAATATCCGGATCGTATCCTTTGGATATTCTGATAAATGAAGCTGGTAACTATCCTTATCTAATCGAACATACTCTTGTGCAACTCCCAATTGAACAGCTAAACACAGGTGTAATAATGTAATAAAAAGTGATTTCGACATAATGTAATAAAATTGTTGCAATAACAATAATACAATTATTACACCAAAAATTAAAATAGGACTGCTTCTCAGAATACTTTTCTAATAAAAATGTATTTACAATACGCTATTACACATCTATTAAAAGCTTACGCAGACAATAAAAAAGGAGAATTATCGACCGACAATTCTCCTTATAATCAAGGTCTAGCAATGTTCGCACCGAAGGCGCGCACAACATCCAGCATCTAAACAGATTCTAAATACTGGGCATAACAATAGCCCTCCTCATTATCTTTGGTTCTGACCAGCCACCATTGATCATTAGCCTTACTGATCAAAGTGATGATTTCTCCTTTAGCAGCTTTGCCTACAATAGGCTGATCTGTACCAGGACCTTTTCTAATATTCAAGTTGCTATTTTCCGTAATGACCTTCACCTGACTTCCCGGCACTTCTGTAGCTACATCTACATTCAGTACCACATCTCCAGTTTGGAAATTAGGATCTATATTACCGTAGATTTCCCACAGCTTATTTTTCACATCTGCAGTAGGTGCAGTACCTCTAATCTGCAATACACCATCCATTTCGGCATAATTCAGGTCATTTACACCTGAAGATTGAGCCGTATCCAAAAGAACCTTATATTTTTCTTGCAATGACATAGTTTCGTTATTTATTTTTTGACAACAATACCGCTTAGATCCACTTTTTTGGGATTCAAGTTATCCAGTCCCTGTTTTAAGGTTATTATCTTAGACTGCTCCAAAGTACCCGTAACAGCGATCACACCGTCTTTTACACTTGCCTGCACGGAAGGGAAATCCTTCATAAACGTATTCACCGCCGCGCCAAGTACCGCGTCATTATTGGATACCTCAATAGGAGCTGGTGTCGATGACACGGGTGCGCTAACGATAATATTGTTTTCAATAGACTTAACGTCTTTATCTCCTGCTGTCTTAGCAATCGATTCCACTTGTTGTTTTTCTTCCTCCGAAGTGACAGTACCGCTTAAGATAACTTTTCCTTTTTCAACTTCAACGTCCACTGTTTTACGGCCAGTAAGCGCATTTTCTATTTTTTCCTCCAGCTTATCGTCAGACAACCCTGATTTGCAGGACATAAAAGAAAGTACAGCTGTCGTTGCCAATAGACAAAATGTTAATTTACTAAATTTCATAAGACCAATTTTAATTTATAATTCCAACAATAAACCTAACAAACTCCCATCACAATTGTTTGTCCAATTATTTTTAAACTTAAATTCTCTTGCCGGATCGTAATTATATAATTAAATTTAGAAGCAGAGGTCTTCGTGATTATTTCGTTCGGATCATTTTCTCCTCTAGGCTATAAAAGTACTTTTAAAACACAGATACGAACTTTAATGACTCAATCGAACAGCTTTTAATTATGGGATTTTTGAATAATATTTTTGGTAAAAAAGAAAATAAAAAGGACGGTGTACGAGATTTTTGGGACTGGTTTATAAAAAATGAAAAGACATTTTTTCAAGTCGTTAAAAGTGGAGAACAAATTGATCAGAATTTTTTCAGCAAGCTTGCACCGAAGATCGATGCGCTTCGCAAGGAATTGTATTTCTTAACTGGCATGTATGACGATGAAACGGCTGAACTTGTAGTCACTCCTGATGGAGTCATCAAAAATATAGCTTTCGTAGAACAGCTGATTGCTTCTGCTCCATCACTACCCCGCTGGAAATTTACGGCACTAAAACCCGCAATCGCGGATATGGCAAAATTCAAAATCTCCATGTATGGATTTACCTTTGACATCAAGGATATGTTTTTTTACCCTATTCAGCATAAATATCACCCGGATGAAGTCGATATCGTTATCGTTCACCCTGATTATAAGGAAGAGAACAAGGCTAATATTGCCCATGGGATAGAAATATTCCTCGACAATTACATTGGTGAACTGAACTCAATCATTTCCATAGACAATCTGAATGTGACCTCAACAGGTCTCGCAACTGAAGAGTTGATTCCGCTGATCAAATTAAAAGATTATTTGATCTGGCGGGAAAAGGAATTTGTGGAAAAATACACTGATCTAAGACGTAATACCACAGATGATACCTATACTGCCTTTGAAGGTATATTAGAAAACGACCTACCTATCTTGGCTATTATTAATACAACGTTACTGGACTGGGATGGAAAAGCCTCTCATCCTTGGATCGTTACCCTAAAAATCAGCTATGATGGAACCGCAACCAATGGAATGCCAGATCAGGAAACTTACGATTTAATGGATAAGTTTGAAGAGGAATTAATGAATAACCTTCCAGATGATATTGGCTTTCTTAATATTGGCCGAGAAACTGCTGATAATCTAAGGGAAATTTATCTAGCTTGTAAAGAATTTCGAAAAATCTCCATGACCATCGATCAGTTAATCGAACAGTACAAGGAAAAACTCCAAATTGATTATAGCATCTACAAAGATAAATACTGGAAATCTTTCGAGCGATTTTATACACAAATAGAGTAAGGTTCTTTTATCAAATCCAACAAAACCTGATAAGGGCTTCCAGAAACAACAAAAGCCTTCAACCAAGCAACGAACCCCATAACAAATAAATCCTTATTTTCTTTTTGATTCACCATAGCTTCGACAGCTGCACGAAAGGATTTCCCTTGAATGACGGTAGGATTTAAAAGATATTTTTCTACCAATTTAGCAAAATCAATGACTCTATTTTCATTGACACTCATCAGGTACTTTTTATACCTGCGAACAAAGCTCTTTAGTTTCGAAGTTGCCAAATCGATGTGATCGAATTGGATGTGGATCAGAATTTCGAACAGGCTCTTCCGGATAGTCCATAACATCCCCATTTTTTTCTCATACCAGGCGTCTGTTCGAGTCAATTTTTGAAACTCAACTAAAGCAGTTTTATCGCGGAATTGGGTTAAAAACATGACCAAACATAATTGCAGATCCGCGAGATCAAGTTCACTTGACTTTGGTGCCGCTTGATTGATCCCTTCCCTTAACAGAGCAAGACCTTGTGCGCCATCGCCAAGATAATGAAAATTCAATGCCTTCAACAATTGGCATCGCAGCTGAAACTGTGTTCGAAAAGCAGGACTTGCTTGCGACAAAACTACATCCATCCGTTCCAAATAACGCAAACTTTCCTTAAAAAAACCGTTCCGCAAATTGAAGTTAGCCAGGTAATACAAGATATGGAGATAGTAAAATAACTGAAGGACTGCCTGCTCCTGATGTTTTCGCAGGAAATTATCTGCTGTTTTTAAGAAAGAACGGACCAGCGCATAATTTTGATGAATTGCGGCATATTCATTCGCAATATACAACAGTTGATAAAGTGATTTAAATGACAAAAGATCATTTAAGGAAATACTGTATTTACTCAACGTATCCAGAATCAACTTATTGAGATCAACTATTTTTGCCTTCAAATGAATATCCTGTAATTCCGCGCGCAACAAAGCATAAGCAATCTGAAATTTTGCTTCTTGCTGTAATTTCCGTTGATTTTCAGCAAAATGATCGACAAGCAATTTCAAATTGACACTTGGATCCAAATAAGCATATTGTAATCTAGTTTGCAAGATCTCGTTCAACAAACTAAACTGATCAAGAAGAAGCGCTTTATCTTCCGCTCGCTGAAGACATTTAAACCCAATCTTAATGAACTGGCTTTCCAGTAGAAACCGGCCCACAACAAGCAGTCTCAGTGCTTCATGCGCCTCGCTGTTGTCCCGCTCAAAAACCTTATTTGAAAGAAAAAACAGTAGACTCTCATGAAGCCTCTTTCTCAAGGCATGGTAAGCATTGCGATTTTTGGTAGGATCATATAATTTTTTTAATCTATTTATATCGTCAGTTTCTATAATTTCTAGCAACCTAACATTTTTCACATCATTTCGCTTGTTTTTACGTTTCAAAAAAGCCTTAAAATCCTTTTTATCGTCATTATTAAGCAGTAATAGTAAGTTTGATATTGCATCTGTCATAGCTAAAATTTAGAATTAAATAAATATACAAAACGAAATAATATCGTCAGTATTCTTTTAAAATTAAATTTAAAAACAATTGGATCCTATAGATATTTGAGTCACAAAACAACAACAAATTAAAACTAAAACAAGAAAATTATGGAACCGCTAAAAAACATGATTGAAGAAAAAAAAGCCGAAAGGGATTCAAACAAAAGAAATCCATTTAAACCAACAGGCGCATTTATTGGTGCTTCATGGACCGCATTATTGGTTGGAACCGTTGGCTATTGTATAGGCTTATGGAATGCAACAATGGCATTGAACGAAAAAGGGTATTATTTTACAATTTTACTGTTTGCCCTGTTTGCTGTTATCTCCGTTCAAAAAAGTGTCAGAGATAAAGCCGAAGGGCTCGCTGTTACCGAATTATATTATGGTCTAAGCTGGTTTGCAACAATTGCCGCCGTTGTTCTATTAACTGTAGGCCTATGGAATGCAGAACTGCTTTTAAGTGAGAAAGGATTCTATGCGATGTCCTTCTCATTGAGTATATTCTCTGCAATCGCAGTGCAAAAGAACACACGCGACGCAAAACTTATCGATGACAATGAAATAAAACTTTAGCGGGTGCCGATCCTGTGGCCCCTGCAATGCAAGCCGCAGGATCTTTCAATCCCCTTTGGGACAAAAAAAAGGAAGAGCTTGTTATTTTAGTTTTTCCTTTTTTACGCTGGTGGTCGTAGGCTAATGGTTTTAGTTTGATGGTCAAGGCCGAGCAATCGGAAGGTAAACAAAAAATGTACTTCCAGTTCCAAAAACACTTTGTACATCAATTTCTCCCCCCATGCTCTCGATAAACTCCTTGCTTATGCTCAAGCCCAAACCCGTTCCTTCTTTTGTACTCCCTGGGACACGGAAATAGCGATCAAAAATTTTCGTTAAATATTGCGACGGAATTCCTTGACCATGATCTTCAACAAGTAAAAGTATCCTTGCCCCTTTCCTTTTGGCAGAAATACCGATCACTCCCCCTTCATCAGAATACCGAATTGCATTGGACAATAAATTCGTCAACACCCATGCGGCCTTTTCGGTATCGATAAAGACCATCGGCAAATCCTTTTCCAATTGCACGTCTATCCGTATTTGTTTTTGCTCTACCATCGACCGATTGGCCAAAAGTGCATAATCTACAATCGGTCCGATAGATGCTGGGGCCAGCTTCATCTGAATTGTACCGCTCTCCACTTGTGCAATATCCAAAAGTTCTCCCGTAATCTTCAGGAGACGAGCTGTATCATCAGCAATCCCTTCGAGCAAATCTTTTTGTTCTTCATTCAAATCTCCGACCCGCTTATTCTCTAACAATTGGATCCCCATACGTATGGAAGCAATTGGTGTCTTCAATTCATGGGAGACCGTTCCAATAAAATTTGTTTTTGCTACATCACGCTCCTTAAAACTGGTTACATTCTTCAACAAAATAAATTGTCCGATAAATTGAGAACTCTCCTCTCCTGTTGGAACAACATTAATATCAATGACCTCTAACTCAAAATAGTTTTCTTTTCCAGAAGCAAATACCTGAACCAAGCCCAGATGACCGGATTCCTGATGCAAAGAGCTAATTTTGTTGAGGAGGTTTCTGATCAAATCATTAAAAGATCCAATTTCCTCCAAATTCTTTCCCTCAAATTCAGCAAGCTTTAACCCCGAAATTAAACAAGCAGGTTCATTTGCAAAAAGCACTCTTTTTTCCTCATCCACCCCTATAACAGCATCATGCATGTTATCAATAAGTGCTTCAATTCTCTTTTTATGCTGCAAAATTTTCCCTAATTTACTTTCTGTATATTCCTCGAGCTTTTGAGCCATTGTGTTGAACGATTTTGCCACCGCACCAAATTCATCCTTTCGCTTAAAATGAAGCCTCATTTTATAATTCCCAGCAGCAATCTGTTTAATACTATCGCTTAATTGTACAATTGGACCAGCAATAGCTAGGGGAAGATTAACCAACAACACAAACGCAATCATAAAACAGATCGCACCTACTATGGAGATCGCCAGAATAGCTTTTTCTGCTGTTGTATTGGCGATCATGTTTTTGTATTCAATCGCCTGCATATTAAGATACATCAGCTGGAATATATCTTTACGCAAATCGGCCACCACTGTGGCATTTTTCGTCTCTCTTTTTAAACTCAAAAAGTGACGATTTACACGTTCGGTTACAGCCCGTTCCCCGGGTTCCGTCACATTGCGCTTTTGGAGCATTAAGTTATGTTCAAATAGCTGAACACTGTTCGCGTTTGTACGAAGATCTTCCAAAGCCAACAGCATATTCCGGGAGTAATGCAACGTGTTATAGTTGTCGACTAAAATATTGTTTGTATCTTTTTTTAGCCAGTAAACATAATAGCCACTCACTATCGCAAGCAGCAAGATCATGAAAAATAAAAAACCTACCCCAAATGTCAGCTTAGCTTTAAGTTTCATTGGATTTTATATTCTTCAATTTTTCGATACAAGGTAGCTATACCGATTTCTAACAATCGAGCCGCCTCAGCTTTATTTCCATTCGTATGTTTCAATACACGTTGTATATGCTGCCTTTCTATGTTGGCCATCGAAAAGTTTGATAAGCCTCCCGTCCCCTCTCTAAACTCACGTTCTCCGAAAGGAAGACTCTGAACATCCAGTATACCGCCCTCACTTAAAATTACACTGCGTTCAATCACATTTTTCAGTTCACGAATATTTCCGCGCCATCCATTGTGTTCCAATGCCTGCACAAATGCAGGGCTCATCTGCAAAGGTTTCAAATTGGATTTTAGAGCAAAAATATCAGTGTAATATTTCGCCAACGGCACAATATCTTGTATCCGCTCACGCAACGGCGGCAATTCAATCGTAAAAACAGATAATCTGTAAAAAAGATCACTCCTAAAATGATCAGAAGCAATTTCAGTTTCGAGATTTCTGTTGGTAGCAGCTATGATACGTACATCCACTTTCGTTGGCTTGGAATCCCCTACTTTCAAAAACTCCCCCGTTTCCAAAACACGAAGAATTTTAGCTTGCAGCTCCAAAGCCATCTCCCCGATCTCATCCAGAAATATAGTACCTAAATGAGCTTCTTCAAACAAGCCGCGCTGATCTTTCGTCGCTCCGGTAAAAGCGCCAGATTTATGACCAAACAACTCATTTTCCAGCAGATCTTTTGAAAATGCGGCGCAGTTAATAGCCACGAAATTACGGTCTCTTCTGGAACTAGCCTGATGGATCGCCTGTGCAAAAACCTCTTTACCGGTACCAGTTTCTCCAGTGAGTAGAACCGTTGTATTGGTAACAGCAACTTTTTGTGCCATTCCGATGGCCGCTTGAATCGCATTAGATTTTCCAATAATCTTATCGAAAGAAAGTCTATCCCCTAGTCGCTTTTCTAACTGCTGTACCCTTCGAGCCAATGCAACCTTTTCGCAAGCTTTATAAAGCAATGGTATAATGCGATTGTTGTCATCTCCTTTCGTAATGTATTCAAAAGCGCCGTTTTTTATTGCCTTTACACCATCAGGAATATTCCCGTAAGCCGTCAATAAGATAACCTCCACAATAGGATACCGCTCCTTAATCAATTTAGCAGTTTCAATCCCATTACCGTCAGGCAGCTTAACATCACAAAGAACAACATCTACATCATTGACTTCAAGTTTTTTCAATCCCGATTTAATATCCCCTGCCTCAATAACATCAAAACCTTCCAAGCTAATGATTTTGGACAGCAATTTCCGAAGTTTCTCTTCGTCGTCTATAAGGAGAACTCTATTCACAATTTTCGTTTTTTCAAAATTACAATTTGTCTGAAGCAAATAGTAGAAAAATAAACAATTTGACTATTTCTCAAAAGTTTAGCTGATATCAAAATAAAAAGCCTATATTTGTAAACCACAACAGAAATAAAACTGCATGTAAGATTAAAATTCTTTAGAACGAAATAAATACCATCCATTGGCAGCACCTGCCTAAATGGTCTTTTTCTAACATTTAAAGAATTTCAACATGCTTTCATTACAACAACTTTCTTATATACATCCGAATAAAGATTTATTGTTTGAGAATATAAATCTTCATATAAACGCGCAAGAGAAAATTGCATTGATCGGCCATAATGGCGTTGGCAAATCAACTTTATTGCGATTAATCGCCCGCGAACTATTCCCAGCGGATGGCAGCATCCTTGTCAGTGCCAGTACATACTATGTTCCACAAGTTGTCGGACAATTTGAGGACAAGACCGTTGCCGAAGCGCTCGGAATCAACAAAAAATTAAATGCACTTCATGCCATATTAGCGGGTGATGCATCAGAAGAAAATTTCAACAGCCTTCAAGATGACTGGACTCTGGAGGAACGTTGCAAAGAAGCTTTCGAACAATGGAGCCTGCCCGACATCGCATTGACACAAAAAATGTCTTCTCTTAGTGGTGGACAAAAAACGAAAATCTTATTGGCCGGAATCCAGATTCATCAATCCGAGTTCATTCTGCTCGATGAACCCAGCAACCATTTGGATTTGGATAGCAAAAAGCTCTTATACAACTGGATCCAATCTACCAAAAGCACACTAATCATTGTAAGCCATGATAGAACCCTGCTTAATCTATTGGACGATATGGCCGAAATGACACCCAAGGGAATTAAACGATACGGAGGCAATTACAGCTTTTACGAGGCTCAAAAAGAAGGCGAACGCCAAGCTTTGCAACAGGATATCCATCACAAGGAAAAAGCGATCAAAATTGCGAAGGAGAAAGAAAGAGAAACTATCGAACGTCAAAATCGATTAAATAACCGTGGTCAAAAAAAGCAGGAAAAAGCTGGTGTAGCGCGGATCATGATGAATACGCTACGCAATAATGCCGAGAAAAGCACCGCCAAAATAAAGAGTGTACATCAGGATAAAATTGGAGATATCAGATCCGATCTACAGGAACTTCGGGGCTCGCAATCGGCATTGGATGAAATTAAAATCGATCTAGGAAATAGCACTTTTCCGACAGGAAAAAGTATGGTCAAAGCAGAAAACATCAATTTCCGCTATGGCTCGCAGCAACTTTGGGCAGATCATGTTGACTTTCAATTATTCAGTGGAGACCGCATCGCACTACAGGGTCAGAATGGGTCTGGTAAAACGACATTGGTCAAACTCCTACTTAACCAACTGACACCTGAGCAAGGAAAAATTGAGCGTCAATCATTTGACGCAATCTATTTAGATCAGACATATTCCATTATATCGCCTCATTTGAGCATTTACGAACAAGCTCAGCAATTCAACACCGATGCGCTGCCTGAACATGAGATCAAGATCAGGCTCAATCGCTTCCTATTCGGAAAGGACGATTGGGATAAACCATGTGCGCTACTTAGCGGCGGCGAAAAAATGCGCCTGATCTTATGCTGCCTTACTATTCAGCAACAGTCACCAGATTTAATTATCCTGGATGAACCAACAAACAATCTGGATCTTCAAAATATCCGCATACTGACCAGAGCCATTCAGCTTTATAAGGGCACAATTCTCGTCATTTCCCATGATGAAGTTTTTCTGAAAGAAATTCATGTAAATAAAGTCATCACACTCTAAAGAACTGCACACACTTATTCCTTCTATTTTACTGCTGCAAAATAGAAGGAATATTTACGGCGAACCGCTACATGTTTCAATAAAACATCCCATTTTTTGTAACAATCCCATATTCTTTATTTAAAATCTGCTAAATCGATAAATTAATTTAAGGAAAATGAATTTTTATCGATATATTCACAATGATTTTAAACACGAAACAATAACCATTAAATTAATTGAACCTTCTCATTTACATATTAAGTCTCATGACAAATGTATCTCATAGGCCTCTCAATTAATTTACTTCATTTAATTATGTCAGATTATCAAATTAAAGAAAATCCCGAATTATTTGACGCCATAGTCGTTGGTTCCGGCGCAGGTGGTGGTATGGCAGGTTATATACTTGCACATGCGGGGCTTAAAGTATTGATGCTGGAAGCAGGTCCTTTTTATGATCCAGCAAAAGATTCGTTACAACTGCGTTGGCCTTGGGAATCTCCAAGAAGAGGTGCGGGCACAACAAGACCATTTGGGGATTTCGACGCTGCCTTTGGTGGCTGGCAGATCGAGGGTGAACCTTATAGTAAAGTAGCAGGAACTGAATTTGAGTGGTTTAGAGCCCGAATGCTGGGTGGAAGAACCAACCACTGGGGCCGTATTTCATTACGTATGGGACCTGACGATTTCAAGCCAAAGGATGGAGTTACAGAAGAATGGCCTATTACTTATGAAGAGGTCAAGCCATTTTACGACCGTGTCGATCGAATGATCGGAATATATGGTACAGTAGAAGGTATTCATAATGAACCAGATGGAATTTTCATGAAACCACCTAAGCCACGCCTGAACGAACTATACATTGCCAAAGGAGCTAAAAAAGCGGGGGTTCCAGTGATCCCGGGAAGAGGGGCTGTACTGACTGAAGTATCGAAAGACATCAAAGATCGGGGAGCCTGTTTCTATTGTGGTCAATGTGGCCGTGCATGTAAAGTTTATGGAGACTTTTCTTCTTCGTCTTGTCTCGTTATTCCGGCTATGAAAACGGGTAACCTGAAGGTGATAGACAATGCTATGGTGAGAGAGGTGATTACTAATGACGAAGGACTCGCTGTTGGTGTTTCCTATGTAAACACCAAAGATCTACAGGAATACACAGTAAAAGGAAAAACCGTTATTCTAGGTGCCAGTGCCTGTGAAAGTGCTCGTATCATGTTAAATTCCAAATCAAAATCCCACCCTGGTGGCGTTGGTAATAGCAGCGGTTTAGTTGGAAAATATCTTCACGATTCTACAGGAGCCAGTTTATCAGGTTTTTTACCGCAGCTCCTCGACCGGAAGCGTTATAATGAAGATGGTGTCGGAAGTGTACATATTTACTCGCCATGGTGGGAAGATAACGCTAAATTGAATTTCCCTAGAGGTTACCACATCGAATACGGCGGTGGTTTACATATGCCCTCTTATGGTTTTTTGAACTGGGTACCTAAAGTAAATGATATCGCCAAAAATTCGGATGGAAAAACAAAAGCCAAAGGTGGTTATGGTACCGCGTTAAAAGAAGATTTCCGTAGCTATTATGGTGCAAATGTAGGCATGGCTGGACGGGGAACTGCATTGGCCAGAAAAGATAATTATTGCGAAATCGATCCGGATAAAGTCGACAAATTCGGAATACCTGTGCTACGATTCAACTACAAATGGGCAAATGAAGAAATAGCACAGGCTAAACACATGCAAGAGACATTTCAATCTATTATGCACGAAATGGGCGCGGTAATCACCTCAAAGATTCCGGGGGCAGATACATTGTATGGCTTGGAAGCTCCGGGAAAAATTATTCACGAAGGTGGTACCACAAGAATGGGGAATGACCCTAAAACTTCCGTATTGAATAAATGGGGACAGGCACACGATTGTAAAAATCTTTATGTCGTAGATGCGGGACCATTTGTGCAACAAGGTGACAAAAATCTGACCTGGACAATACTCGCTTTATCGATGCGGACAGCAGAATATATACTTCAAGAAAAGAAAAAATTAAACGGCTAAAGCATGAATAGAAGAGAATCTTTAAGAGCATTAGGCTTTATTGCAGCTGGATCAGGTCTTTTAACTGCAGCTTGCAACTCAAAGGAGGCTAAAAATGCTACAGTAGACAATAGCAAAAAATTACCTGGAGTTCAGGATTTTGAATATGAACGCACAGAACAGCTATACGCCGAAAAGTTTTTTGATGAACACGAAATGGCTACAATCACTGTTTTGGCAGATATCATTATCCCGAAGGACAGCAAATCAGGGAGCGCATCGGAAGCGGGGGTGCCCGATTTTATCGAATTTATCGTAAAAGATTTGCCGGACAATAAAATCCCTATGCGGGGTGGCCTTCGTTGGTTGGACCTCCAATCCAAAAAACGTTATGGTACAGTATTTATAAAATGTAATGAAAAGGATCAACTTGCATTAGTAGATGATATCGCTTATCCTGAACTGGCAAAACCAGAAATGAAACAGGGTGCAGCATTCTTTTCGCTGATGCGCAACCTTACTTCCTCAGGTTTTTACACAAGCGAAATAGGTGTGAAAGATATTGGCTATGCCGGAAATAAGCCTGGAGTATGGAATGGTGTACCCGATGATGTATTGAAAGAGCACGGTTTTGACCCGACTAAATTCTTTGGATAAAAAAAAATCCTTTCCGTTTTCGGAAAGGATTTTTTTATTTTAAATTGAAATTTATTGTGCCGGTGGGACCTCGGTAGTCTCGGGTGCTTTATCAATTAATTCCATAAATTGATCCAATTTAGGTGTAATGATAATCTGCGTCCTTCTATTACGTTGTTTACCAATTGCTGTGGTATTGTCTGCAATCGGGTTATACTCACCCCTACCACCTGCAGTTAAGCGTTTGGGATCCACACCATATTTATTCTGTAATGCCTGTACAACAGAAGAAGCTCTCAGGGTACTCAAATCCCAGTTGTTCCGAATATTAGGTTTAGAAATCGGATCTGTATCTGTATTACCTTCAATCAACACTTCGTAATCTCTATAATCCTGGATAATTTTTGCGATCTTGCTCAGTGTCTGATCTGCTCTATCGTTAATTTCATAGCTACCGGATTTGTAAAGCATATTATCCGCAAGTGAGATATAAACTACCCCTTTTAATACCTGTACATCAACTTCCTGCAACTCTTCACGGCTAAGTGATCTTGTCAAATTATTTGTCAATACAAGATTCAAGGAATCCGATTTATTTTTCGTTTCTACGAGATGCTTAATGTATTTATTTGAAGCGTTAATTTCATCAACCAACTTGGAGATATTAATATTTCCCTGTGAATTCTGATTAATACTATTGTCTAATGTTTTCTGCAATGCAGCATACGCTGAGCGAAGGTCAGCATTATTCTGTCTCTCGGACGCTAATTGATCCTCTAAACTTTTGATCCGTGTCCTACCTTCAGCTAATTGAAGCTGCCCATCCTGATACTGCTTGGTCAATTGACTATGCTCCGTTTGCAATTTACTATAGTCGGACTGTAAACCAGCATATTGTTTTTTGCTAACGCCACATCCGATAACAAACAAACTGGCCGTTAATACAGTCATTGGAAAAACTAAATTCTTCATGATATACTTTTTTTGTAGATGTTGAACTAATTCATATAGCAAGATATGCAATATTCCAGCCAAAACACGCCATAGACTTGTCAAATTAACAACCTTTAACGTCTATTGGGCTAGCTCTTTCAACTCTGCAGCGTTAAATACTTGTTCACCTTTAAGATAGGGATTTGCACCTTTTAGATAATTATAAATAATAGATTTAGCCTCGTCATTGGGTAATTTATAAAGGTTTTTAACAAGGAAATTTTTATCCTCAAGGATATTATTGTTATACCCCAAAAAAGAAGGCGCATGTACCTGTACGCTCCAACGTATAAACCGGGCTTCAATATGATTTGGATTTTCCTTAATCACTTCTTCCAAATGCTTTTTACCCTCTTTAAACTGCCCAACTTTCTTAAATGGATTGCCGATATGTTTAGCTAAAAGTATTTGATAGGCGGCTAGATATGCTTTCTCTGTTGGCGATTTGGCACCTTCAGTCAATGCCTCCAAATTATGTTCACACAGATCCTCATCCTTTACGGCTACCGCATATTCCTTTCGAACTTTATCAATATTCACCTGTTGGCCAAGTCCAACTTTTGTCAAGGTAAATAGAACAATTGTCAATACTATTCGTGTTATCATAATTATAAATCAGGCTATTTTAACAATTTCATTTTCCGACTTAAATTACTAAAAAAATCGAATCCAACTATTAATTTTCAATTATCATACCACAAAGCCAAAAATTCATGTCAGCATATCGCCACAGGTAGCTTTAAAAAGAAGAAAAGTCTTCGTTAAGGTATATTTTTAAAGCAATTTTGCAGCATGAAACTGATGTTAGAAGCAAGCCCGGTGTGGCTAAAGGTTATTTTGTCAATTCTGTTTGGTGTAATATTGGGCTGTTTTTTAGGCGAAATAGTTTTTACGCTATTACAGCATTAAGTTCTCTCTTGGGGCCGATATTCCACCATTGTCATGACGATGATATACTGTTATTCACTTGGATATCTGGTCTATCATAACTCAGCTTCGGAAGCCGATAAGTTTCATTATCCTTGCTAAAAATCAAATTATTTTTGCTATATTGGTAAGACCAATATAAATTTATAGCAAGCTATGGAGACTAAAGCAGAGTATCAGATTTGGGACACTATTGTGAATAGCGCAAAAACTAAATTCGATTATAAGCATATTCGTGCTATGTTCAAAAAAGAAGATGACGAAATAACCGATAAGTTTCTATTCCATATTATTGCAGGATTTGCCTGTGGAGAAAACCATCAGACCATTTCAACTAATCTTTTTAATGAATTACAAAGCATTCATTTTGAATGCAATGAGGAACAAATCGACCGGTTTATCGCCGATAAACATGTAAAATTCAGTCCCGAAATCTATGCGACCTATCTTGCGTTTTCTATGCTGGAAGATGGTGAAGATGTCGATAACATAACCGAAATCATTAATAATCTTTTGCAGCTAGACAAATAATTTTCCTGAAGTATCGTTTAATTTTGGCTAAAAACTTATATTCGTGAATTATTACACCTATAGTTATGCGCCAGTTTTTAACGCTATTTTTAATATTTTCTATTTATACAAATAGTATAGCCCAAACTTTTGACTTTGGTAAAGTTTCTATTTCGGATTTTTCACGAACAGATTTGGATAGCAATGCCAACGCAATAGTTTTGAATGAGTTTGGGCGAAGTTCTGTTTTTGTAGATGATTACGACAATCGCATAAAACTTCAACATGAGTACCATGTACTTATCCGGATCAATAATAAAGAAGGGTTTAAAAAAGCTAATTTTGAAATTCCCTCCTATAAACGCGGAAGTTATGTCCGTGACTATTTTGACGAATTAAAGGCGGTTACTTATAACTTGGAAAATGGTAGAATTGAAAAAACCGAACTTGAAAATAAGAAGGTCTTCAAAGAAAACTACTCCGCTTATCTAGATCTAAATAAATTTACTCTTCCGAATATTAAAGAAGGATCTATTATTGAAGTATCCTATCGGACACTGGAGCAAGATTTATTCAATTTCAAAACATGGGAATTTCAAGACGATATCCCCAAAATACAAAGCCAATATATCGCCATCATACCTGCGTCTTTCACCTACAATGTAGTCTTACGTGGCCCTTATAAGCTTAGCGATCAAAAAGGCGAAGTATTGAAAGAATACATTTTTCTTGATGGGTTAAGAATGGATTGTTCCAAGTTGACCTATTCCATGAAGAACATTCCGGCATTTGTAGAAGAAGACTACATGACGTCTCCAACGAATTTCAAATCTGCTATCTATTATGAGCTTGAATCGATCTATTATCCAAGCACGGGTAGCAAGAAGACTTTTAGCAAAACCTGGAAAGACGTCGATACAGATCTGATGAATGAAAAGGCGTTTGGTGGACAATTAAAAAAAACAGACTTATTTAAAACCAGTTTGGCTACAATTTTATCGCCTACTGACACAAAATTAGAAAAGGCAAAAAAGATATATAGTTATATCAATAAGCAAATAAAATGGAATAACTATTTAGGAAAGTACGCCGAAGTGGGTATTGAAAAAGCACTGGAAAAACGAACTGGCAATATCGGAGATATTAACTTAGCCCTGGTAACTGCCTTGCTGGCAGCAGATCTGGAAGCCTACCCTATTATTTTATCAACACGACGAAACGGTACTCCCAATGCCCTATTTCCAGTACTATCTGACTTTGACTATATCATCGCCTGCGTAGATATTGACGGGATAAAGTATAAACTTGACGCCTCCAATTCATACTTACCTTTCGGAGAGCTGCCCTTACAATGCCTGAATGAACGGGGAAGAATTATTTACTCTAAAAAGAGTTCCGATTGGTATCCGCTCACCGCCGAAGAATCTTCCGATGTAAATTATTTATTGGAGGGCACATTGAATGATCAATTTAAAATCAAGGGAAAACTGACCATCAGCAGTAAAGGAAACAAGGCCCTATTAAAGCGTCAGCATATCGCCAAATTCAATTCTTTGGAAGAATACTGGGAAAAACTAGACGAGGAAATGCCCAATATTACCTTAACAAAATCAAGTATCCAAAATTTGGAGGATATTGATCAGCTATTAATAGAAGAATTTGATGTCACAATGGATGTCTCCAAACAGATGGGACAAGATGTACTGGTTTTGGCGCCCAATATTATTGACAGAATTTCCTACAATCCATTTAAAGCGCAGGAAAGAACTTACCCCGTCGATATGGGTTTTAAATCCAAAACCCTGTATTCGATCAAATTGACAATTCCTGATCAATATGAAATTGTCGAAAAACCACAAAATGCTTCTTTAGCACTCCCAGAGTCAGCTGCAAAATATAGATATGTAACACAAGTCAACGGTAATCAGCTTGAAATCCTACAAAGTCTAGTGTTTAACAAACCTGTATTTTCAGTCGATGAGTATTTTTCGCTCAAAGAGTTGTATTCACGTATCATTCAACAGCAAAAGCTAGATATAAAATTAACCGATAAAAAATGAAAATCTTATTCGTCAACTTACTCCTACTTCCGATCCTCGCAATTGGGCAAGATAATTACGACGTCGCCAATATCCCGAGTGCATTAAAGAGTCGGGCAGTAGCAACTGTCCGTAATGATAAGACTGTGGTAGAAATAAAATCTCCTGAACAAGTGATCACAACCATAACTTGTGCCGTTACTGTTTATAATAAAAATGGAGATCGCTATGCTTCCCTCCCGGTCTATTATAATAAGTCTAGCGAAATCAAAAATCTAAAAGGAGCGATTTATAATGAAATGGGGATATTGCAAAAAAAAATTGCAACGAAAGATTTCAAAGATATAAGCGCTGTGGACAATAGTACAATGTTTGCCGATTCACGGGTAAAATTATATGTTCCCGACTACCACAGCTATCCTTATACGGTGGAATACCAATACGAAGTGAAAAATAAACAAAATTTGATCATTCCATCTTGGACTCCTGAAGTATCGAACAATGTTTCTGTGGAAAAAAGCAGTTTTCAATTTATTGCTCCGCTTGGCACCGAATATCGAATTGAAACAAAGAATTATAAAGGGAGGATAAAAGAAGAGAAAAATGAGAAAACCGAAAGTAAAACCTGGACTGTAGAACAGATTACGGCAAGAAAGGATGAATCGTATAGCCCCAACCCCAGCCTAAAAAGAACAAATGTGCTCATCGTTCCCAAAAACTTTATTTACTATGGAAAAGAAGGAAATTTCTCTGATTGGAAAGAGTTTGGCAATTGGGTGTCGAATAGCTTGTTGAATAAAAAAGAAGATCTGACAGAAGCTTCCAAACATAAATTTATTGCACTAACAAAAAATGCAAGTTCCGATAAAGATAAAGCGAAGATTCTATACGAATACTTACAAAAAAATACACGCTATATCAGTATCCAAATAGGGATTGGCGGTTTAGAACCATTTCCTGCTTCAGAAGTGGACCGTTTGGGCTATGGAGATTGTAAAGCGCTTGCAAACTACATGCGAAGTATGCTATCAGCAGTCAACATCCCTTCCTATTATTGTATAGTCGAAGCTGGAAGACGCAAAGAGAGTTTCAACAAAACCTTTGCAAATGCCCAGGATGGAAATCACGTCATCTTATGTATCCCATTCAAAAATGATACGACCTGGCTGGAATGTACGAGCCAAAACCTTCCCTTTGGTTTTTTGAGTGATTTTACGGACGATAGAGATGTGGTCGCCTGCACCGAAAATGGCGGTGTGATCATGCATACACCGAAATATCTCAACTCCACCAATCTTCAGCTTCGCTATGCTGACCTAAAACTTTCGGAAGACGGAAGCATCCAAGGTACCTTAAACACCAAGTTCTACGGAACCCAATATGAGAACCATATGGATGTCCTTTTAGCCAGCAATAATGATAAAAATAAGCTTCTCGCAGAATACTATAATATTGACAATATTAATTTTAATCAGGTAAACTATATTGAACATAAAGAAGAAAATCCATTTATTGAGGAGAACCTGAATATTTTTGTTAAAAACTATGCTGTGAAAAATGGCAATAAACTTTTGATCCAACCTAATCTATTTAATATGCGTTCCAATATCCCTGAAAGCAAAAATAGAACAGAAGATATTTTCATTGAAAGGGGCTTTGCCGATATCGATAGCATTAGTATTGCGCTTCCAGAAAATATACTCAAAAACATAACTCCTGAGAAGAAAATCATTGAGAAACCCTTTGGAAAATATGAATTTAGGTCAGAAATAAAAGACAATAAGCTATTCACCTACAGAAAATTGGAACTTTTTGAAGGCAGCTATCCAGCCGATAATTATGAAGAATTTTTCCAATTTAACAACGAGGTAAGCAGTTGTGATCGAGGACGCTTTAATCTCAGCTTTCTCTAACCGAAAGAAAATATTTACCAGAATATGAATTTATAAAATCGATCAAATACGGCAATTATTGTATATTAGCTCAATGACAGAATACGCAGCGATTTTTGACATGGACGGTGTCATCAGCCACACCAACCCATTCCATGCCGAAGCTTTTAGAGCTTTTTTTAAAAACCACAATGTACAGCAGGCTACAGAAGAGGAATTTGAGCAGCATATGTATGGCAAGCACAATAGTTACATCATGCAACATTTCTTTAAGCGTCCAATATCTCCTGAGGAACTGCGAACGCTTGAATTTGAAAAAGAGCAGCTCTTTAGAGTTATTTACAAGGAGCACGTGGCACCTATTAAGGGATTAATTGAGTTTCTGACTGAATTAAAAGACAAGGGGTTTAAGCTTGCTGTGGCGACATCTGCTCCCCGTGAGAACATGGATTTAATTCTAGATGAATTAAAAATACGCCATCTTTTCTCTTCCACATTAAGCAGTGAAGATGTAAAATTACATAAGCCACATCCTGAGGTTTATTTAAAATCAGCAGAAAAACTACACATTCCGGTTGACCGCTGCATCGTTTTTGAAGACTCTTTTTCGGGTATTACTGCGGCAAAAAATGCCGAAATGAAAGTTGTCGCCGTACTTTCAACGCATAAAAAAGAAGAATTACCTGCAAGCAATGATTATATAAATAATTATACAGAAATATCAGTTGCGAATGTAGAAGCCATTCTAAAAACACAATAGCTAAAACTTTACTGGAGATTTGCTGAGAAAACACATATAACATGAAGCAGCTTAATCGTATCATTTAAAAATTCCTTGAGCTGCTGTTAACATATAAAAAAAGAGATTCCTTTGGGAATCTCTTTTTTTACGCTCATATTGTCCGATTTGGACTAAATTTTCAATTGCTGCCGCTTGACTACAATTTTATTCAGTTATTAATCTCTTTTCAGACCAAACTTTTCTATTTTACTATAGAGGTGACTACGTTGAATATCAAGGTCATCGGCCGTTTTCGAGACGTTCCAATTATTTTTTTCCAATTTATATTTAATAAACTCTTTTTCAGCATGATCTTTATAGTCTTGGAACGAATCAAAAGAGTCCATATCTAAACCATAATTCGCAGCAGCCCTTTCATGCACTATACCGTTTACCGGCTCACGCGAAGGATTAGCAAATGCCACCACATCTTTATCTGTAATAGATCTGTCGCTCAAAATAATTAAACGCTCTATCATATTGCGCAATTCCCGAATGTTACCAGTCCAGGGAAGATGACTCAATTCTCTCATTGCCGCAGAAGTAATCTCTTTCACGGGTATCCCATATTCCATACAGATTTCTTCGCAAAAATTTGTTGAAAGCAGGGGAATATCGTCTACACGATCTATTAAAGCTGGAACATGAATTAAGATCACCGACAAACGGTGATATAAGTCCATTCTAAAGTTACCCTCCTCAATTTCCTTCAATAGATCTTTATTGGTCGCGGCTACCACACGTACATTGACATCAATCTCTTTGTCGCCCCCCACTCTAGTGATTTTATGTTCCTGTAGCGCTCTTAAGACTTTAGCTTGCGCCGATAGGCTCATATCTCCGATTTCGTCCAAAAACAATGTTCCGCCACTAGCCTGCTCAAATTTCCCAATACGCTGTTTAATCGCGGATGTAAAGGATCCTTTTTCATGCCCGAATAATTCAGATTCAATTAATTCGGAAGGTATAGCCGCACAGTTCACTTCAATGAGAGGTCCCTGCGCACGATTCGATTTCTCATGTAACCAACGCGCCACAAGCTCTTTTCCGGAACCATTTGCTCCAGTAATCAAAACACGGGCTTCTGTCGGTGCTACACGGTCTATTGTCTCCTTGATACGTTTGATAGCACCAGATTCCCCCAATATATCTTTTGTTTTCGAGCTGCTAACTTTGCGTTTGAGCACTTTAGTTTCTGTGACGAGGGAGCTTTTATCCAGTGCATTCCGAACAGTAATTAATAGTCTATTCAGGTCCAGCGGTTTTTCTAAAAAGTCAAAAGCACCTTTTTTCGCGGCTTCAACAGCCGTTTCAATTGTACCATGTCCAGAGATCATAATAAAGGGGATGTCTGGGCTGCTTTGATGCGCTTCCGCCAAAACTTCCATCCCATCCATCGTATTCATCTTGATATCGCAGAGAACAAGATCTATTTTTTCCTTTTTTAAAATATCTAATCCATCCCGGCCATTGTCGACATCTAAAATCGTATAATCTTCATATTCCAAGATATCACGCAACGAACTTCTGATGGCGCGCTCATCATCAATGATTAAAATTGTACTCATAAATCGAGAGTTATGCTATTTTTTCAATTATGGGAATCAATATAAGATTTTTTTGGCAATTAGCGAAAAAGAAGCAAACCTTGTAAGCCGGGTTCTGTAGACCACCGAAGTGGAATTTCTATCATTTATCTAGATTTGCCATCGCTGACAAACTCAATCAACCTACCCATTACGAATTCCAATAAATTGAAAGAAGACGAGCAGCCTTCGATTTTCGCAACCTATTTGGTCTTTCAACACACGAGGTTTACCGTAATGTATGTTGCCATACAAGACCGTAAGCTCTTACCTTACGTTTTCACCCTTACTCCGAAAAGCGGTATATTTTCTGTGGCACTTTCTGTCTGCTATTTCCATAACAGCCTTCCCGTTAGGAAGCGTGTTGCTCTATGTTGCCCGGACTTTCCTCTCCTCTCAAAAAAAGAGCAGCGATAGAACCAGTTTGCTTCTGCGCAAAAGTAGCTATTTTACCCGGAAAAACCCGAATTTCTTTTTAATTTCAGCCAAACGAAGCAAAGATCTCAAAAATCTGCGCAATGTGTTTGCGTAGATCGGTTAAAGTTTTGTATTTTCAGCTTATCCAAAGAAATTAACACTATGGCTCTCAACAAACTGGCTCTTATACGGTACAAAACGATCGATCATTGCCTCCGTTTACGGCATCGCAAATGGACATTAGAAGACCTTATGGAAAAGGTTTCTGATGCACTCTACGAATTTGAAGGGATCAAAAACGGGATAAGTAAGCGGACAATACAAAGTGACCTGCAGCTGATGCGTAGCAATAAGCTCGGCTACAATGCTCCTATTATTGTCCTGCATCGCAAGTTCTATACTTATGAAGACCCCAATTATAGCATCAGCAATTCACCTATTTCCATTGGAGATATGCAGAAAATGAAAGAAGCTGTTGAAGTGCTCAAGCATATCAATGGGTTCTCCAGTTTTGATGAAATGAGCGATATTGTCGCACGTCTTGAAAACAGCATACACAGCAAAAAAGATAATTCACCCTCCATCATTCAACTGGAAAACAATAAGCTGCTGAAGGGCCTTACTTTTATCAGTCCCCTTCATCTGGCGATCCGCGAAAAAACACCGTTACTCATTAGTTACCAATCTTTCAAAGCAACACAGAAGCAGGATCTTGTTTTTTCTCCTTACCTGCTAAAGGAATATCGTAATAGATGGTTTCTCATCGGTCACCATAAAAAAAGCGAAGGATTGATGACACTTGCACTGGACCGGATTGACGCTATAGAAGAAATGGGCAAAAATTCATACAAGGAATATACAGGGATCGATTTCGAACGTTACTTTTCCGATACGATAGGGGTTTCGAAAACCCAAAAGGACCGCGGACACCGGGTGATATTACTGATCAACGCAAGAAATGCACCTTATGTAGAAACTAAACCGTTCCACTCTTCCCAACAGATTTTAGATAAAAAAGAAGATGGTTCAATCTTAATTCGTATAGATGTCGTCCTTAATTTTGAACTGGAAAGAGAAATCTTAGGGTTTGGTGAATCGATTAAAGTATTATCGCCAAGAAATTTACAAACAAGAATAATACGACGTTTGGAAGCTGCCAAACAGCTTTATGCAGACAATTCTGAAAACAAGGGCATAAGCCCAGCAAATAGTTGATATACCAACTATTGCCCAAGCGATAAATAGCCAGCGTAATCAGTTGGAATAAATTTGGATCAGAGGATTAGATATCTTGGGCGATGGCATAACCACTTGCCCAAGCCCACTGGAAATTATAGCCGCCAAGCCATCCGGTAATATCAACAGCCTCCCCCCCAAAATAAAGACCCTCGACTTTTTTGGACATTAAGGTCTTGGGATGAAGTTCCCTGGTTGACACCCCGCCGCGCATAACCTCTGCTTTATCATAGCCCTTATCCCCTGCAGGCTTTACTTTGAAACGATGAATAGTATCGACAATCAACTTTGCATCAGCCTTACTAAGTGAGGCGATTTTAGTATCCAAAACGAGGAACTTTCCAAGAGCATCGACCAATTTTCTGCTGAAATAATCGTTTAGCAGTTGTGAAACAAGTCTTTTCCCGCCATATTGTCGCTCTTGTTTAATTAGATTGTCCAAATTAAAATTAGGCAACAGATCTATGGTAATCTCTAGCCCCGGTCGCCAATAACTTGATATCTGAAGTATTGCGGGTCCACTCAATCCCCAGTGTGTAAAGAGAATATTCTCCTCAAATGACATTCCGGCAACAGATACCTTTGAGAATACCGAATTTCCAGCTAAGGAACTATACCAATCGGCATCTTTTCCTGTTATGGTCAACGGCACTAATGCAGGAGCTGTACCGACCACCTCCAAACTAAATTTTTTGGCCAGTCGTAGCCCAAAGTCAGATGCACCGAGCTTTTGAACCGGAAGCCCTCCAGAAGCAACAATAACTTTTGGGCTATGATATTGGGATTCACCTGCTCCATTTTCTACTGTTACCACAAAACCATCGGCATTTTTCTCAACAGATTTCACCAAGGTATTTAAAGCAATATCCTGATCCGTTTCATATAAAATTTTGGAAAACACGGCAACGATATCTTTTGCTTTATTTGTTACTGGAAACAACTGCCCCAAAGTTTTCTCCTGCCCAATAATACCATAACTTTCAAAAAACACAATAGTATCCTCCACCGTCCACTGCCTGAATACGCTATGCAAAAAATCTGGATTTTCAGAAATGAAATTTGCTGGACCAGTACCGATATTGGTATAATTACATCGCCCTCCTCCGGAAATCAAGATCTTTGCACCGACTTTATCATTTCGTTCCAGTACCAAAGTTTTCTTTCCAAGCAGTCCTGCCTGTGCAGCACACATTAAGCCACAGGCTCCTCCTCCAATAATTATAGCATCGTATGTTCTACTCACAGCAGCGTTCTAATAAGCAATCAATGTGTTTTCAACGGAAACAACTTTTCGTTCCAATTGACTCCGATATCCCAATTCAATGATCTGAATGACATCTCGAGCCTGCTCTGCCGATGCTATCAAATCAGCTTTTCCTAATATAGCGTCCGCCACATTCTGATAAAAATCCGGATAAGATCCTATTTCGGAAGGAATAATTTCCTCGATGTCTTTACCTTCTTCCACAATATTAAGCTTACCGTATAGACTTGGATCCTCTTGACCCCAGTTTGGATCCTCATCCGGGAATTTACCATCCCGTAATAAGGCTTCCTGTGGATCAACACCATATTTCACAAAATTTCCATTCATCCCAAAGATACGATAACGTGGCGTAGGTTCTTTTGCAAGCATGGAGCCTTTCAGCGATACCCGCAAATTATCATAGTACAATAGGCAGTCGAAATTGTCAATTGTCTTCGCGTGATCCCGTTGGATGGCCAAATCAGCAAAGACTGCATTTGGCTTTCCAAATAATTGCAGCGCCTGGTCGATGAGATGTGGTCCTAAATCATAAAATATACCAGAGCCCGGCAAATTTTCCTCACGCCAGGCGTTAGGACGCAGGTAATTACGGAAACGATCGAACCGAGATTCTACATTCACAATCCGGCCCAATCTTCCACTTTTTACCATTTTCTCCACAGTCCGATAATCCGAGTTGAACCTTAAATTATGATAGGGTGCCAAGATCAGATTTTTCTCCTTTGCCAAAGCAATAAGTTCATCTGCTTGTTCGACACTATTGGTAAATGGCTTTTCAACAACAACATGTTTTCCTGCTTCCAATGCACGTTTTGCAAAAGGATAATGCATTTCATTGGAAGTGGCAACCACGACAAGATCAATGGTTGTATCGTTAAAAATATCATCAGCAGACAAAGCAATTTCAGCCTGTGGGTAGCGCTGCTTTAACAAAAGTTGCTGATCAGCTTTCCGGGCTGTCACTTTGACAAGATCCAATTCCGCAATCGAACGCATGACAGGAGCATGAAAAACCTGCCCTGAAATTCCAAAACCAATAAGCCCTACTCGAATTTTCTTCATAACATTACATTCTTTCGGGTACACGAATTCCCAATAAGTTCATTCCTTTAGCAATAACCTTTGCTGCAGAGGCTGAAAGGTGCAACCTAAAGTTTTTCACATCAGGATCTTCCGCTTTCAATATCGTTTCCTCATGATAGAATTTATTGTAGAATTTCGCTACTTCATAAATATAATTTGCCAGTTGTGCAGGACTGAACTCCTGTGCAGATGCCTCAATAATCTCCGGAAAAGCGCCTAGCTGCTGAATTAAATCACGTTCATAGGAAGAGATCGTCGCAGGCACAGACACAGCGCTGTTAAAATCAAAATCAGCTTTACTTAAGACAGATTTAATACGCGCGTGTGTGTATTGTATAAATGGCCCTGTATGCCCCTGAAAATCGACAGATTCATTTGGATCAAACAAGAGGCGTTTTTTAGGATCTACCTTCAATAGAAAATATTTAAGCGCCCCCATTCCAATCGTGTCATAAAGAGCCGCTTTGGATTCTTCATCTAATCCTTCCGTCTTGCCAAGCTCTTCGGTACGTTCTTGTGCAGTTTTCAGCATTTCAGCCATCAAATCATCTGCGTCAACAACAGTTCCCTCACGCGATTTCATTTTACCCGATGGCAGATCAACCATTCCATAAGACAAATGGAACAAACCGTCGGCCCAAGTTTTACCCAATTTCTTCAAAATCAAGAACAATACCTTGAAATGGTAATCCTGTTCGTTACCCACCACATAAATAGATTCATTCATTTGGAATTCATCGTACTTCAATTGAGCTGTCCCTAAATCTTGCGTAATATAGACAGAAGTACCATCACCTCGCAGCACAAGTTTCTGGTCTAATCCCTCCTCCGTTAGGTCAATCCAAACCGAGTTATCGTCTTTTTTAAAGAAAACGCCACTATCTAAACCCTCTTGGATAATATCTTTACCCAATAAATACGTATTGGATTCATAGTAATATTTATCAAAATTGACCCCCAATTGCTTATAGGTTTTTTCAAATCCAGCATATACCCAGCTGTTCATGGTTTTCCAAAGCGAGATCACTTCTTCATTACCGGCTTCCCATTGTTGCAGCATCGCTTGTGCTTCCTTCATTAAAGGCGCATTTTTCTTTGCTTCCTCTTCGGTTTGACCTTCAGCTTTTAAGCCTTCAATTTCTTTCTTGTACTCTTTATCAAAGACCACATAATATTTTCCAACAAGATGGTCTCCTTTCATACCCGTAGATTCGGGTGTTTCACCTGCACCAAATTTTTGCCAGGCTAACATAGACTTGCAGATATGAATACCACGGTCGTTCACCAAATTTGCTTTGATAACTTCATAACCGTAAGCTTTCAGAATTTCAGCGACAGAATAGCCTAATAAGTTATTACGAATGTGACCTAAATGCAACGGTTTATTCGTATTTGGAGAAGAGTATTCAACCATCAATTTCTTTCCATTCGCAGGAAATACACCAAAGTCCTTCGCAGTTATCGTTTGGTTTAGTAAAGTGATCCAGTAAGCATCAGAAAGAACAATATTCAAAAAGCCTTTGATCACATTGAAATCCGATATCTCAGCAATATGCTGTTGCAAATATGTACCAATTTCTTTTCCAGTCTGTTCCGGAGAAGATTTCGAAAAGCGCGTTACCGGAAAAGTTACGATCGTAATTTGTCCTTCAAACTCCTTTCGGGTAGCTTGTAAAGCAATTTGATTTTCTAAAATATCTGCATTGTAAAGCTCTTTTACTGCCTGTACAGTGACTTCAACAAGTCGCTTTTGAATAGAATTTGCCATTTAATGATTTTGTAATTTTTACAACTTCCTGATAGTGAATTGGAAATAAATAACATTCCTTATTTAGGTATTCACCATTAAAGTATATCTTTGCAAAAATAATAAAAAATGCAGAGCTATCAGGAATTTCTTGACTTAAGTGTTGGTTTTCCGCAAGACGGATTCGAAATCATCGACGACGAATTGTATTTTCACGATTTGAATTTAATGGAAATGATAGAAACGTACGGTACGCCGTTACGTTTTACCTATTTGCCTATCGTCAGCAAAAAAATTCAGCAAGCGAAAATCCTTTTTCAGACCGCAATTCTGAAACATAACTATCGCGGATCTTACAAATATTGTTATTGTACCAAATCATCCCATTTCAAGCACATCGTAGAAGAGGCCTTGAAAAATGATATCCACCTGGAAACTTCCTCTGCATTTGACATGCCGATGATCGATTCATTGGAAAGACAGGGAACAGTAACAAAAGACATTACAGTCATCTGTAATGGGTTCAAAACCTACCAGTATAAACAGTATATTGTAGATATGATCCATGACGGGTATACGAACATTATACCGGTACTGGACAACAAAGAAGAGTTTAACCTTTATGATGATGAAATCGAGTTGGATGAGCCTTGTGCTTTAGGGATCCGCGTTGCTTCCGAAGAGCAGCCAGACTCTCAATTCTATACATCTCGTTTAGGAATCCGTCAGGAAGACGTCATTGACTTCTATAACAACAAAATCGTTGACAATCCAAACTTTAAAGTCAAGCTGCTTCACTTTTTCATCAATTCAGGTATCTCAGATACTCCGTACTACTGGAATGAACTGGAGAAATATGTTACATTGTACTGTAAATTCAAGAAAGTAAACCCAGACTTAGATACCCTGGATATCGGTGGCGGTATGCCGTTTAAGGATTCGCTGGTACACGACTTTGACTACGAATACATGGTCAATGAAATTGTCAACCGGATCAAACAAATCTGTGCGCACCACGAGGTGATGGAACCAGATATTATTACCGAATTCGGCAAATATACCGTTGCTGAAGCATCAGGTATTCTGTACAAAGTACTCGGCCGCAAACAACAGAATGACCGTGAGCGCTGGTTTATGATTGATGGTTCATTTATTACGAATTTACCGGATGTATGGGCATTGAATCAAAAATACATTCTATTACCGATCAATAACTGGGACTCTGAATATGAGCGTGTCAATTTAGGCGGGATTACTTGCGATGGCCAGGATTATTATAATCAGGAGGCACACATGAATTCAGTATTTATGCCGAAGACACGTAAGGTACAATACTTGGGATTCTTTCATACAGGAGCCTATCAAGATGTACTGAGCGGATATGGAGGAATCCATCACTGCTTATTGCCTTCGCCTAAACATGTACTCGTCCGCCGCAATAGAGATGAAACATTCAATTACGAGGTATTTGGTGAAGAACAAAACTCCAAACAAGTCATGAAACTATTGGGGTATCAATAAGATATGCCTTCAAAAACGAACTACTTAAAATGGCAACGATTGCAGTCCTGTATTCTTGCCAAAAAAGTATTTTTAAATAACGATAAAAAGGTCCCGGTCTTAGGAACGGGACCTTTTTATTTTGCGTTTAACCGTGCTAATTATATCAGGGATTAAGTTTGAAAACCAAGTCCAGATATCCAGCAATATTCGTCAGCGGGAATCGCACCGATAAACTTTATACCAAGACCTAAAGGCTGTTTATGGTATTACAAAGAAAGCCCCTTAAAAAGAGGCTTTCAGTTTACTTATTTGCTATTTTTCTATTTTAATATATCATAGAAACTATGGTTTCAAAAATATCTATTTCGCTACCCAAGCTGTAAAGAAATTAAGTACTTTTTCTTCATCATAGCCTTTTCCTTTTTCCAGACTACCACTCTCCTGCACATGCAATGTTTTTCCGTTTCTGTCTAGGACAATAAAAAATGGATAACCTAATTTATTTCCTTCGGGAGCATACTTCTGAAAAACAGCCTCGTTTTTATTCTCCTTTGAGTAATTCAGGTGATAATAGAGAAAACGGTTCTTCAACAACTTGTCTATACTTGCCGTTTTGTGGATATAATCATTGAACCTCAAACACCAAACACACCAGTTACCCCCAGCTTGGATTATAATATTTTTCCTTTCTTTCTTTGCCTGAACTAATAACTGATCAATATCATTTTGCGCATTAGCATCTGGATTATAAGGCTTTGAAAGATCCTCGGTTGCAGCAGTCTGTTGTGAGAACGCTTTAGACTGTAAAACTATCGTTCCAAAAAACATTACGACCCCGCACAGCAATAATCTTATATTTCTCATCATAAATAAATTAAATAATAATCTAAAATTACAAAATCATTTGCCCAAACCAAAACATAAGCAGCATATAATGGTTAAACATGTATAGCTATTGACCATGGAAAAAAAATCCACAATCACCATAGCCTACACTTTGACAGACCCGTTAAATGTATTCAGACAGCACAGAGGCTGCCTTAAGTATTCAAATTGGGGCGACTATCAAATACTCTTTATTGGCGAGGAGAAAAAAACACAGCTTATTGACACTCCATACGGAGCTGTTGGCAAAAACAGAAAAGTTTATTTTTTATTAAAATCAAAACAATAAAAAACAAAACAAAACAAAAACAAACACCATATCTTAACATAAATATTATTTAATTTCTTTTAAAATTTAATAAATATACCATAACTTAGTAATAAGGAAGCGAAAAAACGAGTATATAAGATTCACCATACAAGACCAAAACGAAACAAAATGAAACACCAAGAATTCAAAAGGTCAAAACTGATAGAAAAAATAAAAGATACGAGCGCGTGGGATGTTATCGTAATAGGCGGCGGTGCCAGCGGTTTAGGTGTTGCATTAGACGCATTAAGCCGAGGTTTCAAAACAATTTTACTGGAGCAGGTCGATTTTGCAAAAGGCACTTCAAGCAAAGCAACAAAGCTTGTCCATGGTGGTGTACGCTACTTGGCTCAGGGTGATATCGCTCTGGTTAAAGAAGCGCTTCATGAAAGAGGTTTACTTCAAAAAAATGCACCGCATCTAGTCAAAAACCAATCATTTATCATACCCAATTACAGCTGGTTCGATGGTCCATTCTATACTATTGGAATGAAAATATATGATCTTTTGGCCGGTAAATTAAGTCTGGGAAAATCCATCCATATCAATAAAGAACAAACACTTAACCGCATAAGCACTGTTAGACCAAAAGGTTTATATGGTGGAGTGGTCTATCAGGACGGGCAATTTGACGACTCAAGACTTGCTCTCAATGTAGCGCAGACCTGCATACAGATGGGGGGTGTTGCGCTGAATTATGTGAGGGTAAACAACCTTACCAAAGATAGCAACGGACGGATTAACGGCGTGATTGCCAATGACACCGAAACAGGTGAAGTTTTTACGATACAAGGTAAGGCGATAATTAATGCAACAGGCATATTTGTCGATGATATCTTAAAAATGGATAGACCGGAAGCAAAACAAATGGTACGTCCTAGCCAAGGAGTCCATCTCGTATTTGACAAATCATTTCTCCCGGGAGATGATGCGATCATGATTCCAAAAACAGATGATGGACGTGTTCTTTTCCTAGTCCCCTGGCACAATCGGGTCATTGCAGGAACAACAGACACCCCGATTGATGAACACAGCCTTGAACCCGTAGCTTTGGAACAGGAAATCGATTTTATTTTGAAAACTGCTGGGCGCTACTTGACGAAAAAGCCAACGAGAGCAGATGCATTGGCAGTATTCGCTGGCCTTCGTCCGCTGGCCGCCCCTACTGGCAACTCCAATAAAACCAAGGAGATCTCGCGAAGCCACAAGGTCATCGTGAGCGACTCTAAATTACTCACTTTAACAGGTGGAAAATGGACAACATTCCGTCGAATGGGGCAAGATACGATCGACAAAGCGATAAAAATTGGTTGTTTACCGCAAAAAGAAAGTCGGTCCGCCACACAAAAGATTTATAGTGCCATTCCGACATCAGACCGAAGCAATCACCTCTATATTTATGGCGCTGACCAGGAAGCTATCCATGCATTAGCCCAGGAAAATCCCGAATGGAACGAAAAATTAATACCACACCTCGAATTCAAAAAAGCAGAAGTTGTTTGGGCAGCACGCAATGAACTTGCCAGAACCGTGGAAGATGTGCTGTCCCGTCGTGTACGCATGCTCTTTCTAGACGCAAAAGCCGCAATTGAAGCAGCACCAGAGGTCGCGAGATTACTCGCCCTGGAACTGGGTAAGGATGAAAATTGGCAAAATGATCAAATAGAAAACTTTCAAAAAGTTGCAAAAAATTATATCTTGAAATAATACTAAAAATAACCAGCAATACTCAATTATGGAACAGCAATACATCTTGGCAATGGATCAAGGCACAACTAGCTCCAGAGCTATAATTTTTGATAAAGACAGAAATATAGTCTCCATTGCCCAGAAGGAATTTACACAGATATTCCCGCAACCGGGATGGGTCGAACACGATCCACATGAAATATGGTCAACGCAGGCGGGTGTCACCGCGGAAGCCACGACAAAGGCAGGATTAAATGGTAAAAATATTGCCGCTATAGGCATAACCAATCAACGCGAAACTGTCGTCGTCTGGGACAGAGAAACCGGAAAACCCATTTATAATGCCATCGTTTGGCAAGATAAACGCACGGCAGATTATTGCGACGAACTACGTCGCTCCGGAAAACACGATATGATTCAGGAAAAAACAGGCCTGATATTAGACCCTTATTTTTCCGCTACCAAAATCAAATGGATTCTGGACCATGTAGAAGGTGCCCGGGAAAAAGCACAAAACGGAGAATTAATCTGTGGAACTATCGACACTTGGCTGATATGGAATCTCACCCGCGGCGACGCTCACATTACCGACGTCACCAATGCTTCCCGCACCTTACTGTTTAATATCCACAGCATGGAATGGGACAATGAACTTCTTGAATTGTTTGACATCCCCCCTTCCATGCTTCCTCAGGTAAAAGAAAGCAGCGAAATATATGGAGAATCCCGGACGACCATTTTTGCACATAAAGTCAAAATAGCAGGAATTGCCGGCGATCAGCAGGCCGCACTTTTTGGACAGCAATGTATTGAAAAAGGAATGGTAAAAAATACGTACGGTACCGGATGTTTTATGTTAATGAACATCGGCGATAAACCAATCCGATCAAAGAACAACCTTTTAACAACCGTTGCATGGAAAATCAATGGAAAAACAGAATATGCATTGGAAGGTAGTATATTTATCGGCGGCGCATTGGTCCAATGGTTACGTGACAATCTTAACATTATCTATAAGTCTGCCGACGTTGAACAACTGGCGCTTACGGAAAAAGATAACGGTGGCGTCACCTTTATCCCCACGTTTGCAGGACTGGGAGCCCCCTACTGGAATGCACGTGCACAAGGCACTTTATTTGGACTTACGCGCGCAACCACCAACGGACATATAGCACGCGCATCACTAGAAGCGATCTCCCTACAGACTCGTGATGTTCTCCAGGCAATGGAAGCCGATAGCGGCATACCGATCAAAGAATTACGTGTAGACGGCGGTGCAACAGCCAATAATCTACTCATGCAAATCCAGGCCAATGTACTCAATAGCAACGTTGTACGCCCTAAGATCACGGAAACAACCGCATTGGGCGCGGCGTATCTCGCAGGGCTGGCAGTAGGATTCTGGAAAGATGAAGCGGAGATATCAAAGTTTTGGGCACAGGATCGTATATTTGAACCCGAGACCGAGCAAGAAGAGCAAACAAACAAGATCATAAAGCTCTGGACCAAGGGAATCAAAGCATTACAATACTGGACTGAAAACTAACCAATAAACATGAACCATTATTTAGCAGAATTTATCGGCACAACGCTCCTCCTTCTTTTAGGTAATGGCGTTGTGGCCAACGTTATCTTGAAAGGCACAAAAGGGGAAAATGGAGGATGGATTGTAATCACGACTGCATGGGCACTGGCAGTCTATGTAGGTGTCGTATTTGCAGGCCCTTATACGGGGGCGCATCTCAACCCTGCGGTAACCATTGCCGTCGCGCTTAATCATGGCCTTTCCTGGATGGAGGTCCCAGGTTATATCCTTGCTCAAATTGCTGGTGGCTTCTGTGGCGCCATGCTAACCTACATCATGCACAAAGACCATTTCGATGCAACCGCGGATCCCACCACCAAACTTGGCGTTTTCGCTACTATACCCAACATCCGAAATACATCAACAAATCTGGCAAGTGAGATTATCGGAACCTTTGTCCTGATTTTTGTTATTTTCTTTATAACAGGTCAAGATGTGACTATTGATGGAAAAGCGGCCCCAATAGGCATGGGCTCTCTTGGCGCTATACCTGTTGCATTTTTAGTATGGGCCATCGGCCTATCATTGGGTGGTACGACAGGATATGCGATTAATCCTGCCCGGGATCTCGGCCCACGCTTATTTCATGCGTTTTGGCCAATCAAAGGAAAGGGAAGTTCAGACTGGTCCTATGCATGGATCCCGATTGTGGGACCGATTCTAGGTGCTATTTTAGCCTTTGCACTTTATACATGCATAAAACCCGTCTAGTAGAAATAGTTATTCTTACGGTAAAACTAAAAGGGGGATTCACAAATTGAATCCCCCTTTAGTTTATTATCCTCGCTTGGGCTTTCTATGACCGTATTCACGATCCCGCTCAAACGTATTCATATGACGTTCCTTTTTCACAGGATATACATCATCGATCACAATCAATATTCCTTTTTCTTCTACTGTACCAAACTCATTATTACGCGCTGTCCCGAATGATTTCATGGTAGGCGACAAGTTCATATAAGTGTTTATCAAAGGCGGAATATTCTCTCCCAATGCTCTTACATGACTGTTCAACACCTTATATCCCTCTTTATAATCCAGACCATCAAACACGCCAATAAAACGTTCGTAATCGTTCTTGATTTCCAATTCAGGAAGTGGGAGCACCAGTTTATCATGGTCAGGGAAATAATAGTCCATAAAATAAAGTAACATATCCCGTGCATCTTTATTATAATGCGGATACATGGTCACTTTACCAAAGAGGTATTTTATTTCGGGATTCAGCATGACCAAAGCTCCTAAACCATCCCAAAGATTATCCAATGAAAAGATCCCTTTTCTATTGTCAATAGCCGGTTGGTATTTGGGCTGCACAAAAGATCTTCCCAACTCAATCGTGTAAGGTAGATATTCATTCGTAAACAATTCGGAAAACTGAAAATAATGTGCGGTTGATAAATTGGGTACACCATTTACTTCACCAGCTTCAGCACATTTGATGACACGGTAACCGGCAACCACTTCTTCATCTTCGGGATTCCATGCGATCAACTGGTCGTAACAATCTTCGCATGTGTCATTTTCATCGATATCAATTGAAAGTCCTGTACCTCCTCCTGCTCCACGAAAAGTCAACTCCCGCAAGCGCCCAATTTCACGCATGACATTTGGCGAATTATGATAGTTGATTAAGTATATCTCGTTATTTCCATTGTTGGTATATCGTAAGAAGACCTCTTTATTCAATTCGGCCTTCAATAATTCTCTATCAACTGGAGGTATAATTTCTTGCATAAATTCTATTTTTCTTGAGCCAATCCATAAACCCTTCTTTTCACTTCCTCAGCCCAAGTTTTTTCGTTTTTTGATTGATCAAACGCTGTATAAGGGATTCTTTCTCCTATTATAATATTGACGGTATGCCCGCGTTGGGCAAACATTTCATCAGGTAAATATAACATTTCAATGTTTACCTTGAGACCTAATTTCTGTCTAAGCCTTGCAAAATTATAAAAAAACTTAGAGTTTTTACCGTCAATCAACACCGGAATGATATCTTTTTTATATTTTTTTGCTTTACTAATGAAACTCTTTTTCCATTCCAGGTCTTCAATGCGGCCATCATTTTGCTTTCTGGACACCAAGCCTGCCGGAAATACCAACAAGGCATCGTCCGCTCCATAAGCCTCCTCAATCGCAGAGATCGCCTGCTTCCCCTGACCACCTAACTTATTGACGCCGACAAACAAAGGCCTCAAATTACCTATATTTAAAAGGATATCATTGACTAAAAATTTCACATCGCGTCTATATTTACCTATTGCATGCATAAATGCAATACCATCCAATCCTCCCAATGGATGATTGGACGCAAAAATAACTGGTCCCGATACCGGAATATTTTCTGCTCCATACAAATTGACCTTGACATCCAGATCGTTGATCAAAGCATCAACAAAATCCAGCCCCTGAAGATCTGCAAAGCGCGTCATAATATCATTTATCTCGTCTTCATGGATAGTCCTTTTTAAATAATTAAGTAAAAAAGACGGAATCCATTTGGCAAGGCCCGCATTTTTTTTGTGAATAACTTCACGTATATCAATAAACTTTTTACTCTCGCTTGTGATCATCAATCTTACAATTGCAATTAAAAATACTACTCCCACATTTAGGCTCGATTACAAGCCTAATCCAATTCGCTGACAAAAATAATAACAGAATGCTGATAAAAGTACAATTTTAAACTTTAAAATTGTACATATTTGCAATAATGTGATCTTTCTGTTGAACTCCGCTCTTTAGACTTTACAAACCATCAAATAATTAAGCATAAATCTGATCCCACAAAATTTCTTTTCAGCTAGTTTTTTTATTAAGTTTGAGTATGCTAATAGGTCAATTTCTTTCAAATGCTGATTTCAGTATTCAAAATGCTGATTCAATACAACAAGCGCTAGAGAAGCTGCAGGATATGCTTTGTAAAGAATTAGTCGTTTTAAATGGAGACGATTATATTGGCTTGGTCAATGAAACCATCTTATTGGACGCTGAAGATGTTGAAGCGCCCATTTCATCCATCAAGATAAATACAGTCCCAATACAGCTAAAATTCAATCAGCACCCTTATGACGCCTTAGTGATGATCACTGTATATAATAGTACAATCATTCCTGTGCTGGATCAAGAAAACAAATATCTAGGCGTATCTACACAACTAGATATATTAAAGGCTATCAGTTCGATTCAATCGCAAAATGAATCTGGGGCTATTATCGTCCTCGCGATCGGATTGCATGATTTTTCGCTTTCACAAATTGCACACCTTGTGGAAAGTGACAATTGCAGAATCCTCAATTGTGCGACCAAAATAAATTTGGAAAGTGACCATATTGAAGTTACCCTTAAAGTCGACAAGTCAAATATCAACGCATTGCTGAATTCATTCCTAAGGCACAATTATTTAGTTCTAGAAACCCACAATACTGTTGCTGCATTTGACGACACGGCCGACCGTTATCAACAGCTTATGAATTACATTAACATTTGATTAGGATTATTTTTTTTTCTCATCTTTGCGCCAATAAATTAAAAACAATATGAGAATCGCAATATATGGAAGAGAGTTTCAGCCCTCTGTTATACCACATGTGAAACACTTATTTGAATATCTTGTCGATAAAAATATTGAAATCTGGGTGTACGATCCATTCCATGAATTTCTGATATCGCAATTCGAATGTGCCTTTAACTTCTCCACCTACAATACATACCAGGAAATTAAAGATTATATTGACATTATGCTGAGTCTGGGCGGAGATGGCACCATGCTATCTGCTGTTTCCCTCATTAAAGATTCGGGAATCCCAATTGCTGGAATAAACTTCGGACGTCTGGGCTTTTTAGCTTCCATTAATAAAAATGACTTTGAGGATGCGATCGAAGATATATTGAACCAACGTTTTAGTATACAGAAGCGTGTGTTACTCTCTGTAGAATCTGAACAAGCTAATTTGTTTCAGGGCAATCACTATGCGCTAAATGACATCACTGTATTTCGTTATGATAGCTCGGCCATGATTACCGTCAATGCGCGCATCAATGGTGAACTGCTCAACTCCTACTGGGCAGATGGTCTGATTATCGCTACACCGACCGGATCTACAGCTTATTCATTAAGTTGCGGCGGGCCAATTATTATGCCGGAGAGCGGTAACTTTGTGATTACCCCTATTTCACCGCACAACCTCAACGTTAGACCAATCGTCATCTCGAATCAGTTTACCCTTGAATTGGAAATAGAAAGCCGGAGCAATCAATACATACTCAGCTGTGATTCCAAAAACGAGTCCATTGATACATCAGTAAAATTGACAATTAAGCAGGCTCCTTTCACTATTAATCTTATTAGACTTCCCCATGAAAGCTTTTTCAGCACACTAAGGGAGAAATTGCTTTGGGGCATTGATGTCCGAAACTATTAGCCTAGGAATGGCCTCACATAAACCAAGTTTGTGTGAAGGATAGTACAGAATCTGACAGGTCACGATGTTTCGGATAATCTTTCTACATATTGTACTTCTGTATTTCCAATTAAAAATCGATATTTGGAAGAATTAAAGGAAGATGGAATTAGAATATTCCTAAATAGAAATCCAAATGCAATAATTAATCGATGAAATGTTCGTTAAGACAAACAGCAATCATTGATAACGACGCAGAAAACCAAAAGTAGGTTTTAAAACGCCGAAATAGCATTTACCGCTAAGGTGTTCATTTTATTGAAAACAGCAAAAATGAGTTTTTTAGATCAGATAGATAATATTAAGTTGCCACAACATATCGCCATTATCATGGATGGTAATGGCCGCTGGGCAAAACAGAAAGGGAAACTTCGTGTTTTTGGGCATCAAAATGGTGTGAAAGCAGTAAGAGAAGCATTAGAAGGGTGTGTAAAAGCCAATATTAAATTTCTGACACTTTACGCATTTTCTGCAGAAAACTGGAACAGACCAAAACTTGAGGTAATGGCTTTAATGGAGCTATTGGTTACTTCCCTTAAAAAAGAAATCAAAACTTTCCAGGAGAATGGTGTACGCTTAAATGTCATCGGTGATATCAGTAAGTTGCCGTCAAATGCACAAAAAAAACTACAGGAAACCATTGAAGCAACAAAAGAAAATACACACTGTACATTAACCTTAGCTTTGAGCTACAGTTCCCGCCAAGAAATCGTGGACGCTGCCCGCAATCTAGCCCAACAAGTAAAAGAAGGAAAGCTCCAGGCAGATGACATTAACGATGAGTTATTCTCCGCAAACCTCTATACACAGAACCTACCCGACCCTGATCTGCTGATACGTACGAGCGGAGAATTAAGAATCAGCAACTTTCTACTTTGGCAAATTGCCTATTCCGAATTATGCTTCCTTGATAAGATGTGGCCCGAGTTTACGAAAGAAGATTTATTTAAATCCATTGTCGATTACCAGCAACGCGAAAGAAGGTTTGGAAAAACAAGTGAACAGTTGTAAAGATTTTATTAAATTTGACCACTGATTTGAAAAAAAGCAAGCTGGTTAAATTTTCTTAATTAACAAAAATTAACAAACGATTGGTGTACTTTAGCGCCAATAATTATAGATAAATGAAGCGTATACTACCCGTAATACTATTTTTTGGCCTCTCATCAATGCAGCTTGTCTACGGACAAGAAAATGGTGCGTTCAATTTAAATGACCCAGAAAAAATCAGCTATCTCAATCCTAAAAACTATGTAATTAGTGCTATTGACATAACTGGAACACAATTTTTAGATAAAAATGTATTAATTACAATATCTAAATTGTCTGTCGGTCAATATTTGGAAGTTCCGAGTGAGGCAACTGCAAAAGTAGTGAAGGATATGATGGCTCAAGGCCTCTTTGATGATGTCGAATTATGGGCAGATAAAATTGAAGGTGAAAATATATTTTTGACCATCCGCGTAGTAGAACGTCCTCGTTTAACTCGTATTGACATCAACGGTTTAAGCAAAAGCCAAACGGAAGAAGTACGTAAACGTCTAAATAGCAACACGGGTAAAATTGTCAATGAAAACTTGATGAACACCACGCGCGCTACAATCCAAAGGTTCCTGAAAGAAAAAGCTTATTTATATCCTGAGATCACACTAAAAACAGTAAAAGATTCAGCACAGGCAAACAATGAAATATTGATTGCCGATGTGGATAAGAAACATAAAGTAAGAGTCAAAAAGATGACTTTTACAGGAAATGAGCACTTTTCTCAAAAAGATCTGAGAAAAATGGCCAAACCTATCAAGCAAAAAATGTGGTACCGCATTTTTGGTCCTGGAAAGTTCAAGGAAGAAAAATATAAAGAAGGTAAAGAAAACCTAGTCAAAAAAATGGCGGCCAAAGGTTATCGTGATGCAACGATCTTAAAAGATACCGTTATTCGCGATGGTGAAAAAAATGTGCTGGTTAATTTTGACATCTATGAAGGTCCTAAATATTATGTAGGTAATATTGTATGGACAGGTAACGCCAAATATTCAGACACCTTGCTAAATAAAATTTTAGGTGTCAAACGCGGTGATGTTTTTTCGGAAGAAAAACTAAATGCGAAATTGCTAGGAGGTGGGCGGAATGCAGATGATATCTCTTCGATCTACATGAACGATGGTTATCTGACTTTTTCGGTGGATCCTGAACAGACCCGCATTTACAACGATACCATCGATTTGAATTTACGTGTATATGAAGGTGCTCAGTATACCATCAATAACGTAATCGTCAAAGGAAATGATGTAACAAACGACCGTGTTGTATTACGTTCTATTTATACAAAACCAGGTCAAAAATTCTCGAAAGAACAGATTATGCGCAGTGTGCGTGAGATTGCACAGTTGGGAAATTTTGATGAACAGAAAACAAATCCTGTACCGACAAATTTAAATTATGCAGATGGTACAGTAGATATTGTTTATAACGTGACTGAAAAACCTTCCGATCAGGTCGAGCTTTCAGGTGGTTATGGTGCCGGTCAGATCATCGGTACCTTGGGTTTAACATTCAACAACTTCTCTACAAGTAATTTCTTTGATAAAAGTTCCTGGAAACCGTTACCACGTGGGGATGGACAGAAATTGAGTGTCCGTGGTCAAACTTCGGGTAAACGTTATCAATCCTATAGCTTCTCTTTCTCCGAACCTTGGTTGGGTGGTAAAAAACCGATTTACTTTGGTTTAAGTGCCTATACGTCGAGCTCGTCGTATGGTGGATTTAACTACTATACCGGAGAACAAATTGTGAAGGATTCAGAGTTAAATCGTATCTGGATGACAGGTATTACTGCTACTTTAGGTAAACGTTTGCAATGGCCAGACAACTGGTTCCAGGCCAATACTTCCCTGTCATTTCAACGTTATAAGCTACAGAATTATGGAAATTACTTCTTATTTGATAATGGTACAGCCTATAACATCAACTTGACGCAGGAGTTTAGCCGTAATTCGATCGATGCCCCGATCTACCCTACTTCGGGCTCAAACATCAAATTCTCGGTGCAATTGACACCTCCATATTCATTGTTCAACAACATTGATTATAAAAATGGTTCAGCTCAGGAGCGCTACCGTTGGACAGAATATCATAAATGGAAATTTGATTCCCAATGGTATGCAAAAATTGTGGGTAAACTAGTTTTCAAAGCACAGGCTCAATTTGGTTTCTTGGGTAAATACTCCAGCAAAACTGAAATATCAACTTTCGAACGTTTCAAAGTCGGTGGGGATGGTATGCAAGGGTTTGATTACTTACAAGGATCTGAAATTGTTGCATTACGTGGATATGCAAATGGTGTAATCATTCCTGAGGGAACACAAAATGTAAATGTGGCCCGAAATTCTGGTAGCCCAATCTATACCAAATATCAAATGGAACTACGTCACCCGGTTATGTTAAATGATCAGGCGACTGTATACGTATTGGCTTTCGCTGAGGCTGCAAATACCTGGAACAAGTTCACCGAATACAATCCATTTAAAGTACGTCGTTCGGCAGGTGTCGGTGCCCGTATCTTCTTACCTATCTTTGGTATGCTAGGTATAGATTACGGTCACGCTTTCGACCCTATCCCAGGTTTACCGAGCAGTACATGGAAGCAAAACTTCACATTTAGTATCATGCAAAATATGGGCGGATTTTAATCTTTTAATCCAACCCTATAACATAAAAAAGCTATCGCAAGCAATTGCGATAGCTTTTTTATGTTAGGGCTATTTCTAACTCCTATCCACACTGCCAACCCGCATTTAAATCCTATCGGATTAACGTAATTTCATCTGAATATCTGATAAATTTCCTTATATTCAGCTACTATTATTACCGAAAAAAGAAAGTCATAGACAAGATTCGAAGAATTATCGAAGCTAGATTCGACAACAAGTTAAATAGTGTTAAACCGGAGAAATATCTGCTAGATTGCTTCTTTTTTCTTATTTTTGAGCCGTAAATTTACGTAAAGCGGTTTTCCCAGATTAAACTTTTGGGTTTATCTCATGTCATAAGGTAAATTAGTGTTAAATAATAAAAAGTATAGTCTATAAAAACTTACAGGAAATATGAAAAAAATATTGTTAGTTATAGCTTTTGTAGTCGTGAGTGCTACAGCGACATTTGCCCAACAACTTGCATATGCTGATTCAGAATATATCCTAAAACATATTCCTGAATATACGACTGCACAGAAACAGTTAGATGACCTGTCTAAGCAATGGCAAGAAGAAGTGGATCAGAAATATGCAGAGATCGAAAAACTATATCAGGCTTATCAAAAAGATCAGGTATTATTAAACGAAGATATGCGCCGCCGTCGTGAGGATGAGATCGTAACAAGGGAAAAAGAAGTAAAAGACTATCAAAAACAAAAGTTTGGATTTGAGGGTGACCTCTTCAAAAGACGTACACAATTGATGAAGCCTATTCAAGATCGTGTAGCAAAAGCAATTCAAGACGTTGCTTCTGCACAGGGGATTGATTTTATTATGGACAAGGGTAATGAATCAACTTTTCTTTATGCCAATCCAAAATTGAATAAAAGTAATGATATCATTACAAAATTAGGATATAAACCTAACCCTAGTCTTGCAAACTAAGCTGGAGTTTATTATCATTGTGAACACAAATAGTAATAATAGTAATTAATTAGAAAACTAAAAGATTGCCATAAAGATGGCTCATTAGATTAAAATGAAAAGCATGAAAAATTTATTAAAGGGTGCGGTTGCTTTAGTGGCAGTATTTTTCTCAACTCAATTCGCAAATGCTCAACAAAAGATTGGTCATATCAATTTTGCTGAAATAATTCAGTCTACTTCTGAATTTAAAACAGCTGAAGGGCAATTGAAGACATTGAGTGATGGTAAAACCAAAGAAATTCAAGATATGGTTACCATTTATCAAACAAAACAAAAAGATGCAAACGATAAATTGCGTAACAGAAGTGAAGCGAATAAAGAAACTGTTGATCCAGAAATCAACAAAATAGGTCAAGAGCTACAGGATATCCAAGCTCGCATCCAAACTGCACAACAAGCAGCGCAAGATGAATTAGGTAAAAAAGAAGAAGAATTAATTGCGCCTATCCATAGAAAAGTTGGTGAAGCAGTAAATGCTGTTTCCAAAGAAAAAGGTATGGCATATGTATTTGATATTTCAAGCACAAATATTCCTTATTTCCAAGGCGGAGAAGATTTAACTGCTGCTGTTAAAACGAAATTAGGTATTTCAGCTACAGCTGCTCCTGCTGCTGCTCCAGCAAGAAAATAAGCTGAAATTTAACGTTTTTAAAAAAGGGATTATCCATACGGATAATCCCTTTTTTATTGCGCTCCATTTTTAGGAGCTAAGTCGGAATTCCATTCAGGATGCACCATTGATTCTCTCAATTAATTCCCCTACCTACAATGAAAAGTATAAGGCAAACTAAAAAGCTTATCGGATGAGTCAAATTATACCGCAAATAAAAATCTGCGACTTGATTTTCTTGCATTTACCAGCTAATTTTTAGATATTGGTTGGGAAAAACAAACATATCTACCCTAATGAAAACTTCATGGTCCCAAATTTGTTCATTACTTGGCGAATTGAGGTGCTCAGGAAAGCTTCGTCGTTAAAATGATTTTATTCACATGAAAAAGAAAGTAATTGAGGATAATCCTAAAAAAGAAAGAAAGGTAACTTCCGGTCCTATCCGTGACAAGGAACGCACCAAGGCACGAATGATTGCCGCTGTCGGAAAGGTAATTCAGAAAAAGGGATACCAAGCATTGAACGGACCTAATATTGCTTTGGAATGTGGGCTGAACAAAGCACTGATATGGAATTATTTTGGCGGTCTCGACCAACTGGTGGAAGCATACCTCACACAAAAAGATTTTTGGCAAATCGGAGACAAGGGCGTATTAGAGCAAATGGTCACAAACCCGAGTTCGATCAGCATCCCCTTGATAGAAGAATTGCTCAAATCTCAATTCAACACCTTTTTGAAAGATAAAACGAAGCAAAAAGTCATTCACTGGGGCCTAGGCGAAAAGACTAAGGCGCTTAAAAATATCGCTGACAGACGGGAAATGTTAGGCGAAGAATTGTTTAAACACGTCGATTCGAAGTTCGAAAACTCCGAAAACGATCTTCGGGCAACATTAGCCATCTTAGTAAGTTCCATCTACTACTTAAGTCTACAGGCGAAATCGACAGGAACTACCTTTTGTGGCATTGATGTAAATACAGAAGCCGGAAAAGAACGGATCCAAAAAACAATGCGCAAAATCTTAGAACAGACATTTTCTGATGTTCAGCTCTAAGCCCGCTGTATTTTGATAAAGCAAACGTCCAAGAAAGAATAATCTCTTCTTGGACGTTTTTCATTCTGGGAATTAAAGCCCTATAAAATTTCCAATAATTTAACACCTATGGCTTAGTTTTTGATTTATTTTTACTATGTTAGCATAACAAAATAATATAGTATATTTGTTTATAACCAAGATCCAAGCATATGATAGGTCAACTAATATTTGCGGTTTGTTTCGCTGTAGCATTATTTCTTTTTAGCAAAAATGCGCAACAGATTTATCGTAATATCAAGCTGGGCAGACCAGCAGATCGTTCGGATAGCTCTGCAGAGCGATGGAAAATGATGCTCCTTGTCGCTTTTGGACAAAAGAAAATGTTCAAGCGAATTTTCCCGGCGGTCCTGCATTTATTTGTGTACCTTGGATTTGTCATCATCAACATTGAAATGTTGGAAATTGTCATCGATGGACTTTTTGGTACACATCGTATCTTTTCATTTCTAGGAAGTTTTTATAATTTTCTGATCGGTGCATTTGAATGGCTTGCGCTTGGTGTACTCGTATCTTGTATCATCTTCTTAGTCCGAAGAAATATTGCGAAAGTAGCTCGTTTAAATAGTGTGGAACTGAAACATTGGCCCAAGACGGATGCAAATATTATTTTAATCACAGAGATTCTGCTCATGTCGGCTTTCCTCTTCATGAACGCATCTGATCTTAAATTACAGCTTTATGGTTTTGAGCATTTTAAGTCAGTCGGTTCCTTTCCGGTAAGCCACTATCTTCTTCCCTATCTACCGACTTCAACAGAGACCTTGTTTTTGATAGAGCGATTTTGTTGGTGGTTTCACATCCTCGGCGTACTTGCTTTCTTGAATTACCTGCCCTACTCTAAGCATCTTCATATTATTTTGGCTTTTCCGAATACCTATTTCTCCCATTTGAATGCTAAAGGCAAATTGTCCAATATGCCGGCTGTGACCAATGAGGTTAAGGCCATGCTTGATCCAAGCTTCACTCCTCCTCCAGCAGACGCAAATGCACGTTTTGGAGCCAAAGATGTCCACGATTTAACATGGAAAAGCTTATTGGATGCGTATACATGTACCGAATGTGGGCGATGTACATCATCCTGCCCTGCAAATATGACAGGAAAGCTGCTGTCCCCGCGAAAAATCATGATGGATACACGGGATCGGTTGACTGAAGTCGGAATTAATATCAAAACAAATGGCAGCTTTCAGGATGACGGAAAATCGCTAATTGACACTTATATCAGCCGCGAAGAGTTATGGGCCTGTACAAGCTGTAATGCGTGCGTCGAACAATGTCCGGTCAATATTAATCCACTGGATATTATTATTGAACTTCGCCGCTTTGCTGTCATGGAAGAATCCCAAGCTCCTGCGAGCATTAACAATATGTTTGGAAATATTGAGAACAATGGTGCCCCATGGAAATATGCGCAAATGGATCGTGCCAACTGGACTCAGCAACAATAGTTTTATGATGGAAAATGAATTAAACGTTCCCACAGTCGCAGAACTGTTGGCTAAAGGAGAAACTCCTGATATACTATTTTGGGTAGGCTGTGCAGGAAGTTTTGACGAACGCGCACAGAAAATTACGCGTGATATATGCCGAATATTGCAACATGTCGGTTTAAAATATGCCATCTTAGGCACAGAAGAAAGCTGTACCGGTGATCCTGCCAAAAGAAGTGGCAATGAATTTTTATTTCAAATGCAGGCCATGATGAACATTGAAGTGCTCAATGGTTACGAAATCAAAAAAATAGTCACTGCTTGTCCGCATTGTTTCAATACACTAAAAAATGAGTACCCATCACTGGGAGGCAACTATGAAGTCATTCATCACACACAACTGATCCAAAACCTGATCGATGAAGGGAAATTAAAACCGGCTGATAACAATGTGTTCAAAGGAAAAAAAATCACCTATCATGATCCCTGTTATCTTGGCCGGGCAAATGAAGTGTACGAGGCGCCCAGAAAAGTATTGGAGAGCTTAGATGCCCAATTGATTGAATTGAAACGCTGCAAGAGTAACGGTCTATGCTGTGGAGCTGGGGGTGGACAAATGTTCAAAGAACCAGAGCCTGGCCTAAAAGACATCAATATCGAACGCATCGAAGAAGTCATCGATGCCCAGCCTCAAGTTGTTGCTGCAGCTTGTCCTTTCTGTATGACGATGTTAAAAGATGGCGTAAAGATTAAAGAAAAGGAAGCTGAAATTGAAGTGCTCGATATTGCCGAAATCACAGCCCGGGCAAATCAGTTGTAAAATACGTTACTGCACTATATAGAAGAGGCCCGATCGTACGATCGGGCCTTTTGTGTAAGGAGAAGAATATCTCCTGTCCACGATTAAATTAAGGGAATCCCCAAGCCGGTTATAATATAGGGGATTCCCCGAATCGAAAGCCAGCGCGGTATTTATGCTGACCAAACGACTCTAGCAACTAGCCATAACAAAGGTACCTCCCCTAAATCAATTGATTGTTGTTCATTTTCGTGAAAATGTTGTTCAAATCTTGACTATTGAAAAAAAATGCTATTTATTTTCACCCGCTTAGATGAATATCGGACTTAAAAGCTTACCTAACGAAATAACTATAGCTCATTGTACTTGTCGAAAATTGGATTCAGCTGCGTAGCACTTGTTCAAATGATTACTAAAATAAGGGAAGCTCCGGTTTGATGGTCAGGAGCATAAACAGCTTACTTTCTAGGAGATCAACGAAAGTGTTTGATGCTGCTTTTTCGAATCGGTTTTAAAATATACTACAGTACTAAATAGAACATGCCCGAATCAATACGACTCGGGCATGTTATGAAAGATTACTCTAATAACGATCTAACTCTTAAATCTCATTTTTCTCGATCCATTTTGGGACCTGTGGCGCTTCATACTGCTGCATCTTACCAATCAGCTCCTCAATCGTATCACCGACCAATAACATTGCTCTATTTTCTTGTTTCAAAAGTCCCTCTTCGACCATGTGATCAATAAATTGAATCAGATGATTATAGAATCCATTAATATTTAACAGGCCCACAGGTTTTTTGTGTAAGCCTAACTGCGCCCATGTAATCATTTCAAAAAGTTCTTCCAAAGTGCCAAAACCGCCAGGCAAAGCGATTACGCCCTCGGCGTAGTCACTCATGATTCTTTTGCGATCATGCATAGTATCGACGGTAATCAATTTCGTTACCCCAGTATGCTCTCTTTCTTTTGAATTTAAAAAATCGGGAATCACACCAATTACTTCTCCGCCATGCGCAAGAGCTCCATTGGCAACAGCACCCATTAAGCCAACCCGTCCGCCGCCATACACCAAACGAATACCAGACGCTGCCAGCACCTGACCAACATGAGCAGCCTGCTCTTCATAGACAGACGAATTGCCTAAACTAGATGCACAAAAAATAACAATGCTTTTAACTTTATTCATATGCAAGTATAAAAAAAATAAACGATCAACTCCTTTTTTCAGCGTTGTCCTATACAAGAGGAATAATATCGCTTTGACAGGTATTGATTTCACAAACCATCGTGATCAGTCTGATAGAAATAATGTAAGTCTAATTTCGAGCGACCACTATATAAATGTAAAAAAAACACTTAAAATAATTAACACATTTAATATCTTTGGTTTAACGTTTTTTTTCGAAACTACTAACCAAACAAGCTAATCAGACCTTGTTAAAAACAAATGATAATTTCAGCTATATGATCTTAAGAAACAAATTTTTGCACGTTGCTTTTACAAGCTTATTTAGTCTGGCGCTAGCTGCTCAAACGACTCCTCAATTAACTTATTTCGATCTACGCGAAGTAAGGCTCTTACCGGGGATCTTCAAACATGCTGAAGATCTAGATCTTCATTATTTATTGGAAATGGATCCCGACCGACTTCTGGCTCCATTTTTACGTGAAGCCAAATTACCGATCAAAAAAGAATCCTATAGCAATTGGGAAAATACAGGATTAGATGGCCATATCGGAGGGCATTATCTGTCTGCCCTTGCTCATATGTACGCTTCAACAGGAGACCTTCGTATCAAGGAACGTCTAGATTATATGCTTGCAAACTTGAAGCGCTGTCAGGAAGCAAATGGAAATGGATACATCGGTGGTGTGCCGGGCGGTAAACTTATTTGGACAGAAGTCCAACAGGGGAATATCAATGCCGGAAGTTTCAACCTGAATGGAAAATGGGTACCGCTATACAATATACACAAAACCTATGCTGGTCTGCGAGATGCTTACTTGCTGACTGGCAGTAAATCTGCCAAAGACATGCTTATCAAAATGACCGATTGGGCCCTTAAATTGGTCGGTCAGCTTTCAGAAGCACAGATACAGGAGATGTTACGAAGTGAGCACGGTGGACTAAACGAGACTTTTGCCGATGTCGCCGCAATTACCCAAAATAAAGCTTATCTCGAGCTTGCCGGTAAATTCAGCCATCAATCCATACTTGAACCTTTATTACAGCATAAAGATCATTTAACAGGACTACATGCGAATACACAGATTCCAAAGGTTCTTGGTTTTAAAAGAATAGCTGACCTTTCCCACAACGAAAAATGGGCTGAGGCTGTTCGGTACTTCTGGGATAATGTTGTTGAACAACGCTCCATTGCTATTGGTGGAAATAGCGTAAGTGAGCATTTTAATCCAACAGATGATTTTTCAAAAATGTTGTATAGCATTGAGGGCCCCGAAACCTGCAATACGTACAATATGTTACGACTCACAAAAATGCTCTATCAAACCGATCCACAAGGAAAATACCTCGATTTTTATGAACGCGCTCTTTACAACCATATCTTATCGACACAACATCCTGAACATGGTGGATTAGTCTATTTCACGCAAATCCGTCCAGGCCATTATCGCGTTTATTCACAAACGCAAACAAGTATGTGGTGCTGCGTTGGATCAGGGATGGAAAACCACGCCAAATATGGCGAAATGATCTATGCACAACGCAACAATGACTTATTCATCAATCTTTTTATTCCTTCACAGCTAAATTGGAAAGAAAAGGGTATCGAAGTTGTTCAAGAAACAGACTTTCCGATGAAAGCCAATACCAGCATTCAAATCAACCCCAAAAAGCCGGCTTCCTTTAGCTTGTTTATCCGTAAGCCCAACTGGTTCACCGCGGCTCCGCATGTGCTGATCAACGGAAAGCCCTACCACAATTTCAGTTCCACGAATGAGCATATCCAGATCAAGCGAACCTGGCGGAAAGGTGATATAGTCAGTCTAGAATTGCCTATGGGGGTACATACAGAACAGTTACCAGATAAAAGTAACTATTATAGTATTTTATATGGGCCTATTGTATTGGGAGCGCGCACAGGACAGGAGGATCTCTTGGGACTTCAGGCCGATGACAGCCGAATGGGGCACATTGCATCGGGAAAACAAATCCCTTTACGTAATCTCCCAATTCTTAAAGCTGAACCGAACCATATTCCGGCACTTGTAAAACCAATAGCGTCAAAGCCCTTACACTTTACACTCTCAAATCTCTATTTGGGAAAAAAAGGTATTCAAATGGAATTAGAACCCTTTTTCGGTATTCATGATTCCCGTTATATGATCTATTGGCCTCAAGCAACAGAAAAGGAATTACAGGCATTACAGGAGAAAATGAGCCGCGATGAAGTAGAAAGCTTAGCACTAGCTGCCAAAACAGTGGATAAGGTAGTCGCTGGAGAGCAACAACCGGAATCGGATCACTTTTTTCGCGATCAAAATAGCAATGCCGGGGCATTTGGTGATACACGCTGGCGCGAGACGAAAGACTGGTTTAGCTATAATATGAAAATAACTTCAGAGACAAAACTACTATCGATCAAATTTATAGCTGACAATTCCTCAAGTGTAACCGAGGTTATCATCGATGGTAAAACCATCAGTACATTGAAAGACAAGGATGAGAAGTCAACTATTAAAACTATACGCATTAACCTTCCTGAAGATCGCACCGATAAAAATAAAATAGAACTGAAAATTAAGGCCGGGGCAGGATCTACAAGCCACAAGATTTTAGAAGCCCGAACCTTACTTTCCGACTAATAGCGTTACGGAGATAACCGCCATTAGTCGGAATTGATTGATCTGGCGTACTGTTCAACAACAGAATCGCCGAGTTGCTAGGTCAACTTAACTGTTTTTGTTACTAGTCGGAAGTAATCACTGGTTCTGTTTGTTACTTCCCTATTAAAACAATAGCTCCGTCGGGCTGCAAGGTCAACTTAACTGTTTTCGCCTTCGAAAGACGGATTTGTTTCTGTTGAGATTGTCGTGCTTTTGTATCGTCGATTAACTGTACCGAATCCGCTGATAGCATGGGTAAATTCACGGAAACAGTCTTTTCTTTTCCTTCTGCATTAATACCAGCCACATACCAGGTATCGCCTTTTCTTCTGGCAAGAATGACATATTTACCGGGATACCCCTCAATAAAAGTAGTCTCATCCCAGGTTGTAGGCACCTGTTTCATAAAATCGATCACATGGGCCGGCATATCCTTTAAATTGTTCGGTGTTAGACCGAAATTTTGCACCGGAGTCTGAAATAAAATTGCCGTCGCCAATTGAAATGTTTCCGTCGTTTTACGGATGGTCCCTCCATTATTTTCGCGATTGTGCCGTTTGTTAAGCAACACGGGACCAAAATCCATGGCGGCCACAGCATTTCGGATAAATGGATGCAACGTAGCATTAAAAGATTCAGTATCATTTGCATGCTGCGTAAAAATTAAGTTCTCAGACGCCAATACAGCCTCACTGCCAACAAAATTCGGATACATACGCTCCCATCCCCTCGGTAAGGTACATCCATGAAATATAACAGTCAATCCATAGTCGTTTGCATCCGAAAGAATATCTTCGTAAAGCTTCAATGTTTCTTGTTTATCGCCTCCAAAAAAGTCGACCTTTATTCCTTTAATACCCACACGCTGCATCCATTGCATTTCCTTTTTACGAGCGATCGAGGTGTTCATTTTATTTTTTGGAGTTTGTGGCGCATCATTCCAAAATCCATTTGAATTGTACCACAGACAGACACCTACGCCCAGTTCCTTTCCATAAGCGACCAACTGTTCTATTTTCTCATGGCCGATCTTCGTATCCCACCAATTGTCGATCAATACAAATTCATAGCCCATTGAAGCGGAGAGATCAATGTACTTTTTCTGATCTTCAAAATTAATACTTCCATCCTGCCATTCCAGCCAGCTCCATGTCGCCCGCCCAAAACCGTACTCCTTTGACGCTTTATACTGTGGCTCAACGACGTCAAAAGGAATCGTCGTTTCCACGATAGGTTTCAAATTACTTCCCAAAGTCAGTGTACGCCAAGGTGTATAACCCGGTAATGGAATTGTCGGCGCTGCACTTCCAACACCATTATTCTCTCCTTCTTCTGGAAAAGCGATCTTGTAAAGTCCTTCCTTTGTACCTTCGCTTAATTTTGAGGCACAATACGCACTGGATACACCCGTTTCCGAGACAAGCACCCAGCCGCGATCCCCAACATGAAAGAGGGCAGGAAAAGTATATCCAACGCCATACTTCGAAGGTACTCCTAATACCTGATCTGCCTGATACTCCTCCTCATAACTCGGTTTGGTCTTCATCCAGCCGATCATCGGAGAAGCTTGAGGCGTTAAAAACGTCGTTGTTACCAATGGGAATTTAAAACCACTTTCCTCTTTTATCAACGCAAAGTTAGCCGATTCCCCCACCTGTGGTACATAATATCTGAAGGCAATATTGTTGTTGCTCACGCGAAAGATAATTTCGAACTGCTGCTTGGAAGTATTCTCCAGACGACAACGCAATTCATTTGCAGTATACTGAACCTGGCTGCGTTTGATCTTCAATTCCTGATAACTGCTCGAAATTTCTGCTCTTTTTTCTTCGATCAGACGTAAATCAGCCGTCAAATTTATTGACTTGCTTTGAAGTCCAAGTGGTGAAGCTTCCAACATTATTTTCCCTTCCAGCTCAACCTCATAAAATAATTTGCCCTCTTTCAGTGCCAGCTTAACGCTCAAATTGCCATCGGGACTAGCCACTGATAGCTGCTGTGCCAAAGCGACATTGCTTAGAAAGGACACTATACATACCAGAACAAAGCGTTGAACGGATAGAGCTCTTAAATAGTGCATACAATTGTGATTTAACATAGATTATTCCAAATAGTAGGTTAGTTATTTTGTTAAAGATAAGCTTTTAATTTATAAATGTACAATAAACACTTATTATATCTAGCGTATCATTTCCTACCGTTTCCCGTTACCTCCTACATCACCGACTTAGTAAGAGTTTGGAATATCGGTCGTTTCTTGTCCTATGGAAAGATATAAAAAACAAAAATGCTTTATAATTGTAAAGAAATAGTGACATTCATTTTACGACTCTAAAAGATTTTAAATTATGAATCTAATTATGAACTTGATAGCAATTGCAAGTATAGCAACTGCTTCGCTGGCCACATCGTCAGCTAAATCAACATTATTGCTAGCGCACAATAATGCTCTTCCACTAAAAAAGCAGGTGTCAAGGAACGTCCAGATGGGAACCGACTCGCTGCTGCAATACTTTAATGAAACAACTGCGGAGCTGGAAAAGCAAGTTGCCGGCCTAAGCGAAGCTCAGCTTCAATTTAAACCAGCACCTGACAAATGGTCAATCAGCCAATGTCTGGAGCATATTATACGTTCAGAACGAATGATATTTGATATGGCTAAAAAGGGGCTGGATCAAGATCCACAACCTGAAAGAAGAAAGGAGATCAAGTTGACAGATGACAATCTCAAAAATGCACTCACAGACCGGAGCCACAAATATCAGGCACCAAAAGAGCTCCAGCCAGAGGGAATTTATAAAGATGTGAAAACAGCACTGACTGATTTCACCGCTGCACGTCAGCCTGTAATCGATTATATCAAAAAAGCAGATGCAGAAGATCTCAGAAATCATGTCAGCGACTCTCCTACCGGTCCCATTGATGGTTACCAAGCGCTGATGTTTATTGCTGCGCATAGTGCACGTCATACCAAACAGATCGCTGAAATAAAAGCAAATCCCAATTTTCCAAAACAATAGAACGATGAAGAAGTTGACCTACCAAATTAAGATTCATGCACCTGTGGCGCACGTTTTTAAGACAATGCTTGGCAAAGAAACCTATAAACAATGGACCAGCGCCTTTGATCCAAGTTCGGATTTTGAAGGCATTTGGGACAAAGGACAAAAAATCTATTTTACCGGCGTCAATGAAAACGGCGAGAAAGGTGGTATGGTTGCAGAGATTGCAGAATACATTCCCAATTCATATGTTTCCATTCGGCATCTCGGTATTTTGGATAAGGACCAGGAAGTACTCTCCGGACCAACGGTCGAGGATTGGGCGGGGGCGTTAGAAAACTATTCTTTTACAGAAATCGACGGTCAAACTTTATTGAAAATAGATGTTGATACAAGCGACGAATACATTGATTACTTTCATGAAGCTTGGCCAAAAGCCTTAGAAGCTTTAAAAGAGATCAGTGAAACGAAATAGGTTAATTAAAGCCTACCAAATACTCCGGAAGATCTCTTGTCAAAAGTTTATTGAAACATAAAAACGGCATCTTGATCAAGATGCCGTTTTTGTATTTTATCTCTACTGAGTCTGACCGAAAAATCGCGAATATGAGCGATTTAAAATAGAGTCAGTATGATCTCGCCTCGGTTTACTTTTGCTTTTTGAACCGAATATCAAATATATTGTAATACCGCAGCGTGCTATAGTCCTTTAGGCTCATGAAGTCATACGTAAGCGGATAATTAAAGATATTTTCCGTCTGACTCACATAAAGGAGCATATCGCGGAGCGCTGTTCCAATAGCCTTGGCTCCTTTCGGATACTGCATAAAACTGTTCTTGCCGCCGCCACGATAGTAGATCAGCAGATTGCTGCAATCGAGGACCTTGGTATCGGTATCATCCAGTGCTTTGTTTTCCAGTATTTTGTCTATTGCTGTATTTAGGCTTGCCCGTGTTGAATCAGTTTCACCCATCAGAATCATATGGGTACCATAAGTCACCGAAGCAAGCACATAGGGAGAGTAACCTGCTTGGGTTAATGCCGCTACCTCCGATTCCGGATAAGCATCAAAATACTCTGTGTGGTCAATATAAATTGTAAGCTTATTGACTTTACCGATACGAAGCGTACTATTTTGCTTACTGATCGTCGTTGAGTCGGCATGTTTTACAAGGGATAATGCCTTTTTCACATCTTTCGAATTACCGAGAAATCCCTGTATTTCTGCGTAATCTTCAAAAGTACCGGAGGAGAAATTCACACTGCTTGCCTGTTTCGACTTTTCAAACTTATTTGCATAAGCAAGGCCATTTTTATAGCTGGGCTCAAAGAATCCCATATCTACAGAGAAATCATTGTAAGACAAGAAATGGAATTTTACTTTTTTTGCTTTTGCTTCCAGGCTTTCTAGCCGTGGACCTTCAAGCGTGTCTTTGAGACTCCAAAGTCCGCCCAGGAAAACCTTTTCATCAATATTATCATCGGCGAAAAGCTCGCTCATCTGAAATTGTATTCTCCGATTTTCGTATTTATCTGGGGGAACCGAAGGCTCATTTTTGGTGGTATCTGTGGGCACCACCTCTGGCGGCTCAACTTTTGGCTCGATCGGATCTTTTGTACAGCTTAGCCATACAAGTGAACTAATAAGAAGCAAAACATTTCTAGTGTGCATATGAAAGTTTTTTTTTCTAATTTTTTAACATTGAAATTAACAGTAGGGAATACTGTTTTTTATCTGATAAATTAAATATAGTAATCTAAGATAATGCTTTTTTACATTACTCCCATGTATCCTACACTTATATAGAAATTTTTACAATTGAATCAGTTCATCCGAGTCTCACAAAAAGTGTATAAGACAAAAGGTTAAGCTAACAACTCCTTGAGACTCCAAACAATAGATAAAGGAATATCGCCATTAGGCATGGACAAAACGGGTAAAGGCTAAGTTTTGTCCGGTATAAAAGATAACCATTAGGATTTAGAATCGGCAAGAAAATATCTCGCTCACATAAGAAAAAAGCGGAGTGTAAACTCCGCTTTTATTTTTGCTTTTGTAACACTGCAATTCCCCTAGTGCTTCTTATGAACCGAGAATGGGCAGGCAGCTAGCTGAACTAAACACCCCAAAATGCCCTGCATGCTTTAAAAAAGGATCCGCAACCGCCATTGGTATAAGTCTCAGACGTGTGCGTACCCACCAGTTGTGCAGTATCGTAATCATAAAAGCTCAACACAAAAACGCAGCGGGTTAATTTACCTTGACTTTCTTTAATCTCTTCAGTAACTTTCACGAGCGTATTGGTTTTGGGAAGACGGTACGTCGTTGTTTTGGCATTGACATTTTCTTTAGGTGCCTTTTCCATTGTTTTTGCAGAAGCAGCAGTCGATAGCATAGCCAATGCTACCAGGATCATCATCAATTTTTTCATCATTCTTATTTTTTTGTTAAACCATAAACATGCTTTTCGAGACATGCCTTTATCGTATGGAAGTAAAAATAAAAACAGGTTTAACTAATTTTATAGTGATTTATTATTTGTAGCATTTCATTCATTATCCGTGGGTACCAGTCTATTATTCGCAATACAACGATTTGCACTGTCTAGGTTAATCTTGATATTTTGCAAATTGCATATCCTACTCTATTTTTTATCGGAGTAAACAGGCTGGGACTATCAGCTATGGATTTGATACCGATTAGGAATACTGCCTTGACTAAGGTAACAGTACTATAACCATACTACAACAATACTAGAACCATACCGGAAGTAACAATTTTCGGTACACATAAAGGCGATATGTAGCGCCATTATGTTACATCTTTCCTCGGATTTTCCCATCAAAAAATCCGATTGTGTCCGATTGGAATCTAACGATCTGAATTCTACAACATTTTTGAACATAAAAAAAGGAGACAGCTATTGACTAGTGTCTCCTTAAGTGCCCAGGAGCAGATTCGAACTGCCACGCCCATACGAGCGCCACCCCCTCAAGATGGTGCGTCTACCAATTTCGCCACCTGGGCTCATATTCACCTTTGGTATCACAAAAATAAAGATTTTTCGCTCTTTTACAAGTCGAAAATCGCTTTTTACCGTATTATTTTACTAAATTCCTATTGATCAAGGTTCTAATTACACCGTCGACAAGTCCAACGCGCGGAACAATGATTTGTTTTAAACGACCATGTTTCATAATAGTCAGGAAAATCTCACTCGCTGGTATAATTACATCCGCGCGATCCTCATTTAAGCCCAATAGAATAATGCGTTCTTTTAAAGAAAAGGAGGATAAATGTTCATACACGGCTTTTAATTTGGCATAGGACAATGGCTTATCCAATTTTTCATTAGAGAGACGTGCCAGCTTATTGATATTGCCACCAGTACCGATACCAACAACTTGTTTGTACATATGCGTATTACTTCGTACCCACTCTTTCAGCTCATCCCAAGTCTCAGTCTTGTCCTGATTGTCCAGAATCCGGATCGTTCCTAAATTAAAAGACCTCGAGTTAACCAAAATGCCATTGGCAAATAAAGATAATTCGGTACTACCTCCACCAACGTCAATGTAAAGGTAAACTTTATCCTTTTCCATCTTATTATCCCAATGGCTATTGTAAATAATCTCAGCTTCCTTTGCTCCTTCTATAATATCGATGTTTATCCCGTTTTTCTTGACCTCCGCAACAATGTCTGCTCCATTACGGGCGTCACGCATCGCCGAGGTTGCACAAGCCATATAATCCTCCACATGATAGACATCCATCAATTCCCGAAAAGCCTTCATCGTCTTGATTAAACTCTCGGCTTTACGCGGTGAAATTTCCTGATGAATAAATGCATCATCCCCCAAACGAAGGGGGACACGTAGCAGTGTATTTTTCTTAAAATTATATTGATCCTTTTGTCCTATAATGTCAGCTATCAAAAGACGGACTGCATTGGAGCCTATATCTATTGCGGCGTATCTCACTTTATATACGATTTCATTAAATTACGCTAAAATAAACACAGCAATTCAAAACTATGTTACACAAATGTTAAGTTATCATTAATTTAACAAATAACAAATGATTATTGCAAGTTTACTGTTAGCAGGAAAATCATAAAAAAGGAGTATTCATCTGAATGAATACTCCTTTCTCCTCTTATTAATCTTATTTCTTAGTGATGGTGCTCTTCAACTTTACCGCCAGCTAATTTGTAGATCTCTTCCACTTTTTTCAAAGACTCTTCCGAAAGGTGGATAACGTCTTTGTTTGTATTATGTTCTTCGTGAGACAATCTTGTATTGATCTCACCTTGTTTTTCAACCACTAGCGCTAAAAATGCTTTATCGTTGAATGCTGCAGTGCTGTCCGAACCAATTGAAGCAGGAACCTGAAATGCAGGCACACCACGCTGCGCATCGCCAACATGCAATTCTTTCGCTAAATTGTCTAATTCAGGTAATACTGTTGCGTAAGCTTCTTTAATCTTTGCAGCAACATTCTTTACTTCTGCTGAAGCAGATTGTTTTGCAGCTACATCGGCAAGATTTACCAAGTAGTTTCCATTTTCACCAACGAATTTAATCATTCCAAAAGCATCACCATCTGCTAAGGATGCATTGGCATATTGACGCTGTCTATCTGCAGCTGTTTGACCACAAGATGCAAATAATGTACCCGCACAAGCCGCAACAATAAATAACTTATTAATCTTCATATCAATTTTGTTAACTATACAAAAGTAGATAAAATATATGTTCTCCGAAACTCTATCCGTGAAAAGAAAGAAAAATTACGCAACATTTCTTCCTGCATTTACGACACCAAAGATTGTACGCGCTATTAACTTCGAATAATCTTCACGCTGGGCATCCGTCAGTTGATCTGAATTCAATGCACGGATAGCAAAATGCTGGATAACCAATAACGGTAACACAATTCCCTCACGTGCTAAAATAGACTCCCGATCAACTGGATAGTTCTCCATCAATTTTGAGGTTCCGCTCAGTTTTAACAAATATTCTTTTGTTATCTGATATTCGGCATACAACGTTTTCCAAAAATCACCATAAATAGGATCATCTTTCATGTATGCTGTAATATCAAAGTTGGACTTTGTCATCGACATCATACAATTGTCGATCAATGTCTGGAAAAATCCCGATGACACATACAATTGCTGCACATCCTTCCAAAGGTTATTTTTTTCAGCCCATTGCAATGCTGTTCCGACACCATAAAATCCAGGAATATTTTGTTTCAGCTGGCTCCAGGAAGTTACAAAACTAATCGCACGTAAATCTTCTAATCGCAATTCACGGCCTGAGTTACGTTTTACAGGTCTACTTGAAATATTGATCGAAGATAGCGCTTTCAATGGCGACATCGTCTCCAAGTACGGTAAAAACAATTCGTTCGTGCGTAGATCCAAAAACTTATGGTGGCTTAGTTCGGCCAGCTTATCAATAATCTCCTGTTGATGTTTTGTCAGGGTATCGCCCACACGTTGCTTTAGATCTGAAATAATACCAGCATGTAAGAGTTGCTCAATATTAAAGCGTGCCGTATCCAATGAACCATACTGGCTACTGATTGTTTGGCCTTGAATCGTTAACTGGATATGGTCGTTGGCAATTTCCTTACCCATCGATGCATAAAAACGCTGTGTTTTACCACCACCACGTGCTGGAGGGCCACCTCGACCGTCAAAAAACACCAAATCGACATCGTACTCGCGTGATATCGCCGTAAGTTCGATTTTTGCACGATAGATCGACCAGTTCGCCATCAGATATCCTCCGTCTTTTGTACTATCAGAGTAGCCTAGCATAATGGTCTGTTTATTTCCTCTGCGCTTCAAATGTGCTTTATACTCCTTGTTACTGTACAAGGTTTTCATCACGTCTGCTGCTCTCGTCAAATCATCAACTGTCTCAAATAAGGGTACAAAATCGATCGTCAAGGCATCTTTTTTCCATCCCGACCACAAGAATAACTGACGCAGTCCTAGGATATCACTCGCCTGTTGGCAATTACTGATGATAAAGCGTTGCGCAGCTCGCTCAGAACCGGAACGTTGAATCTCCTTTAACAATTTTATCACGCCTGATGTGTCCTTCGTTAACGGATCCGCATCCTCCCCTACAGTTAAGTCAAGTTCTTTGAATTTTAAGGCTTTCTGCTTATCATTTTCACCTAGTTCCAGATAATCCAACGGCATCCCCGTCTTTTCCTGGTTATGTTGAATCAGATAATTGGTAGCCTCCCGCAAAATGCGGCTGTCTTGCCTAATATCCAAAGTGGTAAAGAAACAGCCAAAAGTCATTACTTTACGAAGCAAATCATCCACAATCTCGACGAAAAGTCCATTGTGATATTCCTCCAAAACATTTTTGATTGCTTTTAGATTGGTGATGATATTATCTGTTTCGTCTGCCGGATGTTCGACGGGATTGAAACTGTTATCGTAAAACAATGTCTGTAGGTTTTCCATATACTCCTCCACACCTCTAAACGTGATGCGTCTTCTTACGATACGAAAATCCCTATAGTAACATCTAAACAAAATAGTACGTAGCAATGCGGCAACTTTCTTGGTGCTATCAACACTTACGTTAGGATTACCATCACGGTCACCTCCCGGCCAAAAGCCCAATTCGATCAATTGTTTTACTTCTTCCGTATCTACGTCCAATTCATCATCAATAAAGGCCTGAATTTCCGATGCTACTTTATAAAACACGTTTTCCAAAAACCAAGCTAAGCTCGCTGCCTCATCAACTGGAGTCGGTTTATTTTTATTGATGAAAGGCGTTTTACCCAATTGCTGTAGCAATAAATGGATACTATGAATATCATTGGTCTTGATCGCATCAATAAGATCGTTGATAATACCCAATACTGGTCCGGGATAAAATTGCGTCGGATGTGCAGTTAATACCAGACGTACAGAAAAATCTTTTAATTTCGATACAATCTTACGACGCATATCATCACTGCCTTCAGCATTTTTAATCAGTGCTCCCAAAACATTCTCGTCATCGCCGCGGCCCACCATCTGAAAAGAAGAGTCTTCTATCGCATCAAATAAAACAACCTGACGCTCTATATATTGAACAAATCGAAACAACAAATCAATACGTTGCTCTTCCGAAGAAAATTCCTCATGCTGATCGAAGAAACTCTTTATAATCTCATCAGGAGTTAAATGCTGATCCACACCCTTTTCACATTGCTTTGCAAAAAATGGTAATAAAGTACCGGTATCTTTAACACGTTGAAATGGCAATGTTAAAAACAAACTTTTGAAAAGCTCAAAGCGTGTCAATACCTCGTCCTGAAAGACGGCTTCATTTTTACTTTGCTTCATATTTAAAACTTTGAAAGTAGTCAAGAGAGTTTAGGTGACTCTTGAAATTTTGTAATGTCTCTGAAATTACCCTATGGCTCCAAATATAACAATATTATATCTAAACAAATAAAAAAATATAAATTAATCAAAAAAACAACTAAAACATTATAAACATATTAACAGATTTTAGTAAATTTTCCTTTTTTACACATTAACCCAGTACAGTATAGAAGCGAAAGCCCCTAAGAGCCTGCCCCCGTTAAGCCCTACCACAAAATGGGCCACCCCTGATCAGATAGAAACCAAACAGTAATCTCACTATAATCAGTACCAAAAAGAGCAAACATAGACGAACAATTGTTTTTAATATGAAAAGCAATTTATCTAAGTTTGTACTATACATTATGAAACAGACACAAGAAATAAAAAGTTTTTTCTACAGCCAATATTTTGCAGATGGACTCCGAATTACCATCGGATGTATCGTGCCTGTCTTAATCTTTGCAACCATTGGACAATTTACCAATGGAACCATTGTTTCCCTTGGAGCACTCCTAGTAGGCCTTTCAGACACACCGGGCGCGCCCAGTCACAGAAGAAAAGGAATGATTGCAGGTGCTGTGTTGACTACCTTAACTTTTATTCTCACCAATATAGTCAATCAAAATGTATATCTGCTTGCCATTTTTATTGGCGTTGCCTGTTTTATATTCGCCATGTTTGCGGTGTTCAATGGAAGAGCGGCCAACGTCGGACTGATGTGCATCCTGATGATGTTGATCCATGTGCAGATCCACTACCCCCTTGCTGAATCCATCAACTACCTAGGCTTCTATACTTTAGGTGGTTTATGGTATATTGCGATTAGTCTTTCCATTACCCAAGCACGTCCTTACAGGCTTGCCGAACAGGAGCTATCGGAAACAATCCGGTATGTTGCTGAATATATACGACTGAAAGCAAATTTTTACGACGCTAAAATTGACAACGACAAAAACTACCTAAAACTCATTGATAAACAAGTTGAAGTCAATCAGCATCAGGAAAACGTACGCGATGTATTATTCCAGAGTAAGCGGTCAATCAAGGATACAACAAAAGCAGGCCGTTACCTAACACTGGTTTTTAACGACATTGTCGACCTCTTTGAACAAAGTATGGCTGCACATTATGATTATAACACCATCAGTGAACGCTTTGGCCCCACCGGTATCTTGGAAGATTTCAAAAATGTCATTTTAAAATATACCAATGAGCTTGATAATCTGGCCTATCAGCTCAATACGAATACACAGCCAAAACCCTTGTATGATTTCGACGCAGATCTCAGCCGTCTTCACGCTAAAATTGACCAACTGGATAAAAATCATCAATATAGTACCTTTGCTTTGCGCAAGGTCTTGATCAATTTGCGTGATCTGGTCCGTCGAATTAAAAATATTTATGGCTACTCACATCTGCAGCCTGACGACGTCAAACGTAAAGAAATCGATGATGCCAAACGCTTTGTCCAAAGCTCTGCTATTGATTTTAAAAAGTTCCGCGAAAATCTTACCCTAAAATCCACCATCTTTCGGCATGCCTGCCGCATGGCAATTGTCATGTCGGTTACCTATTACGTGTTTGAAGTCACCAATATCACCAATAATGTGTACTGGATCCTCCTCACCATCATGGTTATCCTAAAACCTGGCTTCGGACTCACAAAGGAGAGAAATATCCAGCGTCTCATCGGCACAACGATAGGTGGACTCATCGGGGCTCTCATCCTTTTAACCATCCATGACCCAACTGTCCTCTTCGTTCTCTTGGTATTCTTTTTTCTGACGGCATATAGCTTATTCCGTGTCAATTATGTTATTGCCGTGCTTTTTATGACACCCTATGTATTAATTATGCTGAGCTTCGTGAGCGCCAATACCCTAGACGTCACGAAAGAACGAATCTTGGACACCTTTATCGGGGGCATGATTGCATTCTTATCCAGTTATATTATTTTTCCAAATTGGGAAAGCATGCAAGTCAAGGAGTCCATGCGAAAGCTACTCATTGCCAACTACAATTACATCTTTCAGGCATTGAAAGAAATTGCAGGCCAAGCGCCTTCCATCACGGATTACAAACTAACCCGCAAGGCAGTCTACGTTGAAACGGCCAATATGGGTTCGACTTTCCAGCGCATGCTCACAGAACCTAAAAAACGTCAGAAATACAGCAAGGAAGTCAATAAATTCGTTATATTCAATCATATTCTCGCCTCTTTTTCGGTGACATTAATGAACCATATCGACGAGATGGACAATAATTATATTAATAAGGATCACGTTCGAACGATTCGAAAAATACTAAGTTCCCTGGAACAATCGATTCAACTGCTACATTCTGACGATAGCATCAGTGAATTTGTTCCTTTGGCAATTGAAATTCCGAGTGATCAATTTGATAGCGCAGATGTGAGTTCAGTTGATGGACAGCTATTGACCGAACAACTGGAATTTCTCAGTAAAATTGCGCAGGATTTGCATAAAATTGTTCAGGACCTTCATGCTAAAAGCACAGCAGTGTCAGAAAATGAACTACCAAAAGCTTTAAGCTGATTTATTCTTTAAAATTCTCGACATTTATACCATGAGCGATACAATAACACGGTACGACCTGATTATAGTTGGTGGCGGGCCTATTGGCTTAGCTTGTGCCTTAGAAGCTAAAGAAGCAAATTTAAACTATCTCATTCTTGAAAAGGGCTGTTTGGTCAATTCACTTTATAATTACCCCCAAAATATGACCTTTTTCTCATCCTCCGAAAGGTTGGAAATTGGTGATATCCCTTTCGTCACCACCAACCCCAAACCAAAACGGATGGAAGCGTTGGAATATTATCGCCGTATACAGCAAAAGTTCGCACTGGATACGCATCTTTTCGAAGAAGTTCTGGACATCAAAAAAAACAAAGCTGAATTTGTGGTTACAAGCAGTAAGAACACCTACTATACCAAGAAAGTAATCGTTGCGACCGGCTTTTATGACATACCAATGTTGCTTAATATCCCCGGCGAAGATCTCCCCAAAGTGAGACATTACTACGATGACCCGCATTATTATAGCAGCCAAAAGGTAATCGTTGTCGGCGCTAGCAATTCATCCATTGATGCTGCGCTTGAGACCTACCGAAAAGGAGCGCAAGTTTCCTTGGTAATCCGTGGTAGCGAAATCAGCCGCCGGGTAAAATATTGGGTAAAACCTGATATTGAAAATCGAATTGCTGCTGGTGAAATCGCTGTGTATTATAATAGCCACTTAACTGAAGTTACTCCGACCACTGCACATATCCAAACACCAAACGGTATTGTCGAACTCGATAATGATTTTGTACTGGCTTTAACCGGCTATCGCCCAAATTTTGATTTTTTGAAAAAGATCGGAATTGATATTCCCGAAGAGGCACCTTGCATTCCTAGCCATAATGAAGAAACAATGGAAACAAATATAGCTGGGATCTATTTGGCAGGTGTTGTCTGTGGCGGCTTAAATACCCACCTTTGGTTTATTGAAAATTCACGAATTCATGCCAAGAGGATCATGGGACATATTCGCTCAACGCTTACTTAACGACTTGAAAACGTAAACCATTTAAGAAGATTTTCATCATTTTCTTCTGTAAACTGAGAATATGATCAAATTCTTCTTTTGTGGGGAATAACATGTTTTTCATATCTTTCAATATACCCATACGCATACCAAAAAGCGAATACAAAAGAATCCGGGCTGTTTCGTTGATATCTTCCACCTGTATCTCGCCAGCATCAATACCAATCTTGAGAATCTTTTCGATAATTTCGACTTCACGTAGATAAGACTCTTTGAACACCTGTTCCAGCTCATCAGGGAGTTCTTTCACCATCTTCATGGTGTATTCAAATAAATTATAATATTGGTTGATGATCTTGACGCGCATATCAATGGAATACATCATGATTTCCTCAAAGTTACCGCCCTTCGTAATGACATCTTCAATGTCTTCGATCATTTTATCAATAACGTATTCAAAAACCGCAGAATATAAGCTATTCTTATCCGGAAAATAATAATACAGCAATGCTTTTGAAAAATTGAGATCTTTGGCTATTTCCGACATCGTTGTTTTAGCCATTCCAAAATGTGCAAAGCGCCTTGTCGCAGCTTCTAGAATTTTGATTCTTTTTACATCTGCATTACCCATTAAACTTATATTTTTTATCGTTAAATAAACGGTTTATACTATCTTTACCGATTATCATGCTAAAGATAGCTGATTTTTTTGAATTTCTGAAAACTAAAGTCAATATGAAGTTAAACATTCAATCGAATATATCTTTAAAACCTTTCAACACGTTTGGAATAGAAGAAAAGACAAATTTCCTAATCGAAGTGAATGACAATGAAACATTGACCGAAATTTTTAAAAACGGTATTTTTAACGAGAATTTTTTTGTTCTTGGCGCTGGCAGCAACGTACTATTCACCAAAGCATTCAACGGATACATTATCCGCATGACCAGCAAGGGTATACAGGCTAGAATTGATGGCGATGATGTCTATGTCACGGCACAAGCGGGAGAAATTTGGAATGATTTCGTGTGGCACTGCATCAGACATAAATTCGCCGGGATTGAGAATATGGCGCTGATCCCCGGCACTGTCGGGGCATCACCTGTACAGAACATCGGGGCTTATGGCACCGAACTTATGTATGTCTTTCATGAATGCCAGGCTTTCGATACCCATAACGGCACCTTTACAACTTTCAAGAAGGAAGATTGCAATTTTTCCTACCGGGACAGCATCTTTAAAACGGAACACAAAGGCCGGTTTATTATTACCCAGGTAACTTATAAGCTTAGCCAAACAGCCCATATCAATACAACTTATGGTGCAATAGAAGCCGAACTCGCTAAAGAAAATATAACAAACCCAAGTATTGACGATATCGCAACCATTGTCTCCAAAATCCGCGTAGAAAAACTTCCTGACCCAAGTACAGTGGGAAATGCCGGAAGTTTCTTTAAGAATCCTGTCGTTAAAGCGTCGACTTTTGAACCTCTTCAGAAAAAATATCCGACAATACCGCATTATCCAATGCCCAATAATGAAACAAAATTGGCAGCTGGATGGTTAATAGAACAATGCGGTTGGAAAGGAAAAGAATATGGACAAGCAGGTGTATGGAAAAATCAGGCACTTGTACTAATAAATAGACAAAACGCTACAGGACAGGAAATTTACAATCTATCTGAACAAATTATAAGCGATGTAGCCAACAAATTTGGCATTCAGCTAGAGCGTGAAGTTAATTTATTGTAAAGAAGCAAAAAAGAGTATTTTTACCTTTTTTAAATCTGAAAGCAAAAGAAAAATAGGCTTCACTTTAGCAAAACATCACTTTGAGCTAATTTTATTTATTTAAAGTTAGTTTACGCACACGTTTGCTTTGCTTAAAATAATCTTAAAATTATATTAACAAATCTAATTTTGCCATTTTTGGCGCATTTTTTGCCTCACACTTAATGAACCGCATTTTATAAACTTACTGTTTTGTAAAAAGAACAGTTATAATTCATTAAGCTATGACAAAGAATGAATTTGACAACATGGTTATTGAGCAATCGGACTCATTAAAACTCTACGCCAGAAATTTTACCAGTGATTACGAGGATGCCAACGACCTCGTACAGGACACCATCCTGAAAGCTGTAACCTATTTTAAAAATTTCAAAGAAGGAACCAATTTGAAAGGATGGCTCTACACCATCATGAAAAATACGTTTATTAATAACTATAGACGTATCGTAAAAACCAACTCGTTCATTACCAAAGACGAGGACATTTCTAACGCTAACCTCCTATTATCTGCATCCGCCAATCAGGGCGAAAGCAAATTTGTCATGGAAGACATCCATGAGGCTTTATCCAGTCTTTCCGAAGAATATTACATTCCATTCTCACTGTACTTCGAAGGGTTTAAATATCACGAGATATCCGAGCACCTAAATATCCCTATCGGAACAGTTAAGACACGAATACATGTTGCTAGAAAATTAATGAAAAGATCGCTATCAGCTTATAAAGTAGCTTAGTTTTTCTATCTTCGCCTTCTTAAAAAATACTAATGGCAGAAGAATTACCGGTATACAGCAAAAGTCAGCTAGCCTTACGTAACGGTCAGGATAAACCGCAGATTTGGGTCGCTTACCACGGATACATTTATGATGTCGGAGCAAGTAGACTCTGGAAAAACGGCATGCACTATGAACATTGGGCGGGACAAGATCTAACTGAGGAGCTCCAAGAAGCCCCTCATTCAGAATCTGTATTTTCAAAATTTCAGATTATCGGAAAACTGAAAGATCAATGATTATAAATTAAACTGAGATAGGGCAACGAAAGCGTTCAATCGCTTTTGTATGTCCTCTTCGGTAAGATCGACCAGACGATCCGTTCCAAATTTTTCTACACAGAATGAAGCCAATGCCGAACCAAAAATCAATGCATTCTTCATATTTGTAAAGTTTACACTCTTTACTTTGGCTAGATAACCAATAAAACCTCCAGCAAAGGAATCACCTGCACCTGTCGGGTCAAACACATCTGCCAAAGGTAAAGCCGGAGCAGAAAAAATCTGATTCTCTCCAAAAAGAAGCGCACCGTGTTCACCTTTTTTGATAATTAAATATTTGGGGCCCATTGCCAAAATGGCTTTTGCTGCTTTGACCAGAGAATACTCGCCCGACAGTTGTCTTGCCTCTGAATCATTTATAGCTAAAACATCCACCTTTAAAAGAACCTCCTTTAAGTCATCCATGGCAACATTCATCCAGTAGTTCATGGTATCGAGAACAACCAATTTAGGCTTGTGATTTAATCGCGCCAATGTTGTCAACTGTATTTGAGGAGTAAGATTCCCTAAAAGAAGATATTCACAATCTTGATAACTTTCCGGAATAATTGGATCAAAATCAGCTAATACATTTAAGTCTGTCGCCAATGTGTCACGGCTGTTCATATCATTGTGATACCTACCCGACCAAGAAAAGGTTTGCCCACCAGAAATCACCTGCACACCCGTCACATCTACACCACGGTTCTTAATAAGATCAAGATTGTCATTTCCAAAATCCTCCCCAACAACACTGACCAACTTAATTTGATCACATAGATAGGATGCCGCCAGACTAGCAAATGTACCGGCACCACCTACAATTTTGTCAGTTTTACCGAACGGTGTCTCTATCGTATCGAAAGCCACCGTACCAATAATTACTAAACTCATAGTTTTTTAATAAGCATGGTAAACAAAAAAACCGGCATAAAGCCGGTTTCAATATTGCTCCTGAAGCTGGGCTCGAACCAGCGACCCTCTGATTAACAGTCAGATGCTCTAACCTGCTGAGCTATTCAGGAATTTATTTTTCGAGAAATTCCTTTCTCATAGAATGTACAAAAATAGTACATTTTAATTTGTTATGCAAATAAATTATTTGCTTATCGCTCCTGAAGCTGGGCTCGAACCAGCGACCCTCTGATTAACAGTCAGATGCTCTAACCGGCTGAGCTATTCAGGAATGAAAAATTGAATATTTTAAAAACTCCGGTTATGTAAGTTATTAAATTGCTCCTGAAGCTGGGCTCGAACCAGCGACCCTCTGATTAACAGTCAGATGCTCTAACCTGCTGAGCTATTCAGGAGTGTTTTCAATTTTTCCGGAGACCCTATTGCGTTTCCGTGATGCAAGTATCGGAAGATTATTAGAATACTACAAATTTTTTGAGCACATTTTTTACAACTTCCTAAATTCCAATTAGAATAATTTATTTTTATTTTTCATAAGCTGGTACAAAAATGCCTTTTAAGCTCCTAAACCAGCATTATTCTTCTTTTGCCTTCGATGAATATGAGCTAACCAGCCGACAATATCCCTCATTAGATACGGTTAAAGCAACACGCCCTTCAAAATAAGGGTAGCCACACTAAAATAAATCAATAACCCTGTCACATCCACTAAAGTCGATACAAAGGGTGCAGAAGAACTCGCAGGGTCTGCACCGAGCCGTTTCATTACAAAAGGCAACATAGATCCCATCAACGACCCCCAAAGCACTACCCCCACCAGCGATAAGGAAATAACCAATGCGACCAGCACCCAATACTCACCATAACTATGCGCAAAAGATTGCCATGCCATAATCCGTAGAAAGCCAAGCCCCCCCAAAATAAGTCCCAACAATAAGCCCGACAAGATCTCCCTTCGCATGACTCGCCACCAGTCGCCCAATGTCACTTCACCCAAGGCCATGGCCTGAATAATCAATGTGGATGCTTGAGACCCACTGTTCCCTCCACTGGAAATAATAACTGGCATCAGTGCAAACAACATAATCGCACTTGCCATTTGTTCCTCAAAATGTTCAATAACCGTAGCTGTCAGAAGTTGCCCCAGAAACAGCACAATTAGCCACCCCGCTCTCTTCTTCACCAAGTTTTTAATCGAGACATCCAGGTACGGCTCATCCAAAGCTTCCGTCCCACCGATACGCTGCATATCTTCCGTGTACTCCTCATTGGCTACCCAAAGAATATCATCAACAGTCACAATCCCTAACATGACTCCCTGCTCATCAACAACAGGCAAGGCTACTCTATTATTCATCCGAAAAATATTGATCGCTTCCTCTTGCGGATCATAAGCATTTAACGAAATCAGACGATGATCGATCAATTCGCCAACCACTGTATCCGGCTCTGCCATCAGCACATCTTTAATCCGAATGTCATCGATTAGCTTGCCGTTGCCATCAATTACATACAGTACATCTATCGTCTCCGAATCTCTTCCATAACGCCTAATGTGCCCCAATATCCGCTCTATACTCCAATGCTCTTTCACGGTGATATAATCAGGGGTCATTAGACGCCCCACACTGTCCTCCGGATAGCCCAATAGTGCTAAAGCTTCAACACGATCTTTGGGCGGCAACAATAAAATTAAATGCTTGATATCATCCTTCATTTCAGAAAAAAACGAGGTACGATCATCGGGTGGCAATTCGTTAATTAAGGCACTGATTTTTGCCTTAGAAAGCTTCTTAAAAATTCTGTTTTGAGTAGGGAAATCCAGGATACGAAAAACGTTAACTGCGCGATTCAAATTTAACGACTCAATAAATAGTGAACCATGTTCGGGAAGCTCATCAATCAGCTCCTCCACTTCTGAAATATTTAATTCATTCAAAAACTCTTCCAGCCCGACAAAATCTCCACTTGCTATCAACTGCTCTATTTGACTCACCTGCATTTCCAGTTCTTCCATATCTCCTAATCAATTTAAAATCCTACATCTACAAAAAAATTTATATGTTACAAAAATCGCTTTTTTAAAGTAAATTCTGCATAAAAAAATAAATAATAAAATGTGGTTGTCTGATGGAACAAATGGAGCAAACAGCGCACTTCCCTTCCCCTCTCCCAAGACAAAAACAAGACATTTTGTCACATTCAAAAATAACACTTAAATCAGATTCTACAAAAACTTCAAAACATCCAAATCAAAATAAAACCAGGCAACCTGTCTTACAATTGTCGATCTTTTTTTAGACCAGCCAAAAATAAATCTGGCAGGCTTATTATTTTCTAGTAGGATACAGCAATCAACCGACAACAGCTAAGAAATCTGACTTAAAAAATGCCAGCAAATATTTCAGGCAAAATCATTGAATCGCCAATTATTTAAGTATATTCGTCGTATGCTTTAACCTGTTCTGTAGTGGATGATTCAACAATAAAAAACAGACTTTACAAGTCTTTTTAAACACAAAATATGCAAGAAAAAAGAAATACAAAAAAAACATAACAATCTATTATTCAAATACAAAAAAACTAATATAAAAACATAAAGTTCATATAAATACACTTAATAAAACTAAAAAAAATAGCAAAACCATAATAAATAAAAAATAATGAAACATAAAAATATAATTATCAGTGTATTATCATTAATAACATTAATAATATATTCACAAAAAAGTTTCGCTCAATTTTTTGAAGACAGTCAAGCCCCCTTAAGCCAAAAATGGTATAAAATTGAAACGAAGAATTTTCAGCTTATTTTCCCGGAGGAAATGAAAAGTAAGGCCCCTACCCTAGCCCAGCAGGTCAGCGGCTCGCTACGTACGACTTCTAGAAATTATAAAATAACACCTCGAAAAATTCCGTTCATTATCCACAATACAAATCTTCAGACCAACGGCTTTGTACAGTTATCTCCACGCAAATCCGAGCTGTACAGTACGGCTGGAGCAGAGCCAGACAATCAAACCTGGCTCCCCAATCTGATCCTTCACGAGTCTAGGCATGTAAGCCAGTTTGACAAATTGACAGGAAAACTACGCGCTCCTTTTTTCGAACAACTAGCCCTTGCCTATTATGGATTGACCGTTCCATCCTGGTATTTTGAAGGCGATGCGACACTGACCGAAACGATATATTCTAATGGTGGCAGAGGTAGGCTACCAGCTTTTGAAATGCCGGTCAAAGCGAATTTTCAATCAGATCGCAACTATAGTTTCAACAAATATTTACTGGGTTCCTACAAAGATATTGTCCCTAGCTACTATACGATAGGTTATCTGATGACCTCCACTTTAAAATCAGAATTACCTCCAAACTATGAGGCCGACCTCTTTTCGGAACTCAACAAAAAACCGTTATATCCGTATAATATTAATCGAGTCCTCAAGAAAAAAATAGGCGGAAACAGTGCTTATTTATACAACAAAACAATCGCAAATTTGGATACAATCTGGAAGGAAAAAACACGCAATTATCAATACAAAAAATATGCAGAGATCAATGCTATTAACAGCAGCTTTTACAATAATAATTTGCTACCAAAACACAAAAATGGTCTGATCTATTTTATCAAACAAAACCCACAAAAGACAAGTGCAATATACACCTATGATACCCGTACAAAAAAGGAAAATATACTGATCAAAACGGGTATCCAACTAACGCCACATTTTGACGTAAATAGCAATTATATCCTATGGGATGAACTACGAAAAGACCCGCGTTTCAACAAGCGGACCTATAGCATCATTAATATAATGGACCTCAAAACTGGAAAAATCAAGCAGCTCACAAAAAACACTAGATATTATTCACCTGTTTTTAGCCCCGTGAACGAAACAATTGCTTGTATCGAGGTAGATTTATCCAACGACAGCTATTTAACGCTTATAAGCCTTAAAAACAGCAGCATTATCAAAAGGATCAAAATAGGCAATACCGAACAGCTCCAGCATCCATCTTTCAGCCCCGAAGGAAATAAAATAATCGGCATACGATTATCCCAATCCGGGACTGCACTTTGTGAAATAGACCTAGAAAAAAACAAAATCACCAACCTGACGGCATGGGGTAATCAGCAGTACGAAAGGCCACAATACCTTTCAGGTATGAAAGTCATGACAAAAGCAAACTTCAATGGTATTGATAATATCTACACAATAGATCTTTTATCTGGCAAAAAGCAGCTTTTGACAAAGGCTCAGTTTGGTGCATTCAACCCGTTTTACGACAGCGAGTGCAGGCAGTTATTTTTTAACAATTATCAATATAACGGTTACAAAATTGGTCAAACAGCCATAGATACGACATATGATATAGCGCCAGAAACAGATTATTTCTCCCATTACTACGGCCTGGCATTGACAAAAGACAGCATCAAAAACATCACTTCAATCCCAGTAGATACCAGTCAGTATAACCAAATCGTCCCCTACAATGGTCTGGGACGAACCTTCAATTTTCATAGTCTTTCCCTAAGCAGCAGTAATTTTGAGAGCTTCGACAATTTTAAACCGGGCGTCTTTTGGTTATCCAACAACATTCTAAACACCACACAAATTGCACTAGGATACGAATACGATACTGATATTCGAAAAGGAGTATACTCCGCCGAACTTACCTACAATAAATACTTTCCAAAATTCTCTTTGCGTTACGAAAACAGGGGTCAAATCGCTGCGGCAAGCCTCCCCAACAAACCGGATAGCAGCATTCGTTTCGACTGGAGGGAGCATTACATATCCTCACAGATCTCTATTCCTCTCTCCTTCTATAGAAGAGACTACGTTTATTCCACGGGTTTCAACCTGGCTACCGCCTACCTTAGACGGTATGATCTTAGCCGAAATGATGTCAAAAACTTTAATTATGAAACCGCTTTTCCATTAACCTATCAACTTTACCTCAATCGCAATGCCCGGATGGCGAATATGGACCTCTATCCTCGATGGGGCCAGAATTTAAGTTTAACTTACAGACATACCCCCTTTGAGAATAATGCAAAAGGTGAAATTTTATCAGCACGAACAGTCTTTTATCTCCCCGGATTTATGAGTAATCACGGTTTGCAGATTAGACTGAGTGCTCAAACGGGGTCCGGAATCTATCAATACATCAACGATATTCCCTTAGTAAGTGGATTCAGCTACTATAGATATGAAAAAGTTAAAAACACCTTATTGGTCAACTACCGTTTTCCAATAGCTTATCCCGATCTGGGATTAGGATCCTTAGCGTATATTAAACGTGTGAAAGGAGGAATATTTGCTGATTATCAAAATATCCATAAGCATCGGGAAGTTTCACCAAAAAGTTTTGGAGCATACCTCTCGCTTGATTTCAATGCATTTCGATATCCCTTGCCAGACTTTGAATTCGTTGTTAAAGGCACCTATATCAACGATAATACCACAACACAACGTGTAGTTCCGACATTCAGTTTAAACTACACCTATTAAGGAAAATAAGGAGGGAAATACACTTAAGGGTGGATCGCCCAATTAAAATTCAGGGCCAAAGCATAATGATCGGACAGTGGCAATCCTTTGAGGTTGGTGAATAGATTATTTTCTATATTATAATCCCGGGCAGCAAGACTAAAGTGACTGCTGCTCCTATAAAGAATTTTATCAATGGATTCGCTCTGATTACCGATAGATAACATATGCGGCGGCTTAAATTGGTGTCTTACCTCAGGCACCAGTCCACCGTTTTCCAGCTCAACCCAACTATCCACCAAACTTGTGGAATCCATAAAATCATGGAGATTATCATCACAAAAGCTATAATGCGCATTAAAATCTCCCATGACAATAAGTGGCCTGTCCGTCGAATGCTCTCCAATATAGTCGCGCAACTGGTTAAGATTATCCCGGCGTGCACTGGAAGCTTTCCTGCTATTTTGCGCATTTGCATGCACATTATACACATCCAGCCAGACCTCTGGAACAATCTCTACCTGAACCAGGGTAAAGCCCTTGGGCGTCAGAAAATCAGCTCCTGTACGCTTCTTCCAGGGAACCCGGACAACATCCGTCATCGGAAAATGAGACAGGGTATTGAGACCATCACCAAAAGGAACACGCCCCTTGGTTTTCGTTCGATACGGATGTAAATTCCCACCCCAATATAAACTTCTATTATAATTGAAATCCTCCTGTACGTTGACAATATCAAAGGGATTGATTTTCTTTCCAATTTCAGCAATACTCCGGCTTCTACCTGTAATCGCCGAAGATATAATCCCCGGCAAGCCCGCTACATTATACGTCAATACCGAAAAAAAACCAGAACTACTTTTTTCTTTACCTTTATTAGCATCCATCAATATCTGCATATATAACCATGTCATGATAAATTTAGCAAATACAATAAATACTCACCAGTACTACACAAACATTTAACAGATAATTGATTTAATCTGACATTACATCAATATTCAAATTGCGATACCTAAATTTTTAAAATAAAAAAAGGACAGCTTATGCTGTCCTTTTCAAAAAAATCGTTTCGTATTAATCTTCAAGTGCCTTTACACCCGGAAGAACTTTTCCTTCCATGTATTCTAAAAGTGCACCACCACCTGTACTGACGTAACTTACATCTTCAGTCATTTCAAATTTACTTACCGCAGCAGCAGAATCACCACCTCCAATTAAAGAGAATGCACCATTCTTCGTTGCTTCCACAACAGCATCAGCCACAGCTTTAGTACCTTTCGCAAAAGTATCAAACTCAAAAACACCCATCGGGCCATTCCAAAGAATTGTTTTTGAATTTTTGATGATCGAAGCAAAGTTAGTTGCAGACTCCTGACCAATATCCAAACCTTGTAGATCTGCAGGAATTTGATCATTAGGACCATCATATACATTTGCATCATTTGAAAATGCATCTGCAATCTGAGCATCCGTAGGAATAACCAAGTTTACACCTTTTTCTTTCGCTTTTTTAACAAGCTCATTTGCTAAATCGAGCTTATCATTCTCAACCAACGACTGGCCGATTTCACCACCACGAGCTTTGATGAACGTATAAGCCATACCTCCACCGATCAAAAGATGATCAACCTTATCCAATAAGGCTTCAATTAGCTGAATTTTATCAGAAACTTTTGCCCCCCCCATGATTGCAGTAAAAGGTCTCACCGGATTATTTAATACTTTCTCCGCATTTCCAATCTCAGCAGCCATTAAGTAACCGCTATATTTAGCACCCGGGAAAAATTGAGCTACAATCGCTGTCGAAGCATGAGCCCTGTGCGCTGTACCGAAAGCATCATTCACATAGACATCGCCTAATTTGGACAACTTTTCAGCAAACCCAACATCTCCCTTCTCTTCTTCCTTATAAAAACGAAGGTTTTCAAGCAATAAAACCTGACCAGCTTGTAATGCTGCCGCCTTTTCTACTGCCTCCGCACCGATGCAATCGTTCGCAAACTGAACATCTGTACCTAAAACCTGAGAAAGATGTGCAACAATATGTTTTAATGAATACTTATCAGTAGGACCATCTTTTGGCCTTCCTAAATGGGACATCAATATAACGCTTCCACCATCATTCAAAATCTTCTTTATCGTTGGAGCCGCTCCCTGGATACGATTATCATCCGTAATATTGAAATTTTCATCCAAAGGCACGTTGAAATCCACACGTACCAAGGCTTTTTTACCTGCAAAATTTAAATCGTCTACTGTTTTCATTATGTAACTTTATTGATTTTGGATTAGGTCGTTTTGTCAAACGAACAGCTAAATATAAAAAAAAGCATTTGCTTTCATGAGAATAATTATTTTATTGATGGCAATTCTTACCTCTGATCGTCCTATCTCTTTCCATCAGGTAAGAATTGCCGGTATCGTCATACCCCATGTTATACCATAAAGTCATAGAGAGATCGACCATTAATGAATCTCAACGGAATAAGGTAGCCTAGCCTGTACACCCGTCTGAGCAGTCGCTTTTTTCATCACATCAAAATAACGATAATATTCACCCATCTGCTCTTTTGCTACCCAGACCCGTACTTTTTCCTTTGAATTATTCAGGATTGAAGTGAACGGATCTTCTTTTTCAGGGTATTGAGATACTTTATATTTGGTTAAATTTGCCTTTTTAGCGGCAGCTTGAATAGCGGCATCCAAGTTTCCGAGACGGTCAACCAATTTATTACTCACCCCTTGCGCACCGGTCCAAACTCTTCCTTGCCCAATACTATCAACATCAGCGATGGATAATTTACGGCCGTCCGCAACAACTTTAGTAAATGTACCATATACCTTGTCAACTTCCCGCTGGATGATATCCCTTTCTTCTGCTGTCAATGGACGATCAAAAGAAGTCATCAAATCGGCAAATTTACCCGTTTTGACACCATCATAGTGAACCCCAATTTTATTGTTCATTAGATTTTGGAAATTAGGAATCACTCCAAATACTCCGATAGAACCTGTAATCGTCGTAGGCTCAGCAAATATCGAATCTGCTGCTGCCGAGATATAATACCCACCAGAGGCCGCTAAATCACCCATAGAAACGATAACAGGTTTCACTTTTTTGGTTAAGATAACTTCACGCCAAATAATATCTGAAGCCAACGCTGATCCTCCCGGTGAATTAACACGCAAAACAACAGCTTTAACCGCATCATCTTCGCGTAGTTTCCGTAGTTCACGCGAAAATTTATCTCCGCCGATCTCCCCCGGTCCTGTTCCCTCTCCATCTACAATTTCGCCAGCAGCGTAAAGGACCGCAACTTCAGATCCACTCGCATCGTCCTTGATCTTTTTATTATAATCTAATAAAGAAACAAAGGATATTTCATCTTTTTCCGAAATTTTTAAGCGTTTCCTCAAATCCGACAACAGTTCGTCTTTATATAGCTTGGCATCAGCAAGTTTATATTTCACCGCATCATCCGCATCCCGAACGCGATAATCATTTGCTATAGCCCGCAATGAATCAGCAGCAATATTTCTGCTCGCCGAAATCTCATTGATAAAAGTACTGTATATACTTCCCAGGTACGAGGTTACTTGCAAACGGTTGGGATCACTCATCTTATTTAAAAAGAACGGTTCAACAGCACTCTTAAAAGTGCCTACCTTCACAATCTGCATCTCTACCCCCACTTTATCCAATAGATCCTTATAAAACATGGTTGAACTCGCCAGACCCTTAAAATCAATTGTCCCTTGTGGATTGACATATACTTTATCAGCGATACTCGCTACATAATAAGCTTTTTGATCATATCCTGCATTGTAAGCAACAACAAATTTGCCGATTTTCTTAAAAGCCAAAAGTTCATCTCTTACCTCTTTTAAACTGGCAAAACCAATCCCAATATGACTCGCATCCAAATAGATTCCTTTAATATTTCCATCCGTCGCCGCATATTTGATCCGCGCTAAAATATCATCCAATCCAATATTTTTGGTCGAATAACCCGGAAGATTGAGACTACCCAACGGATTGGCCTCGCTTCGCTCGGTAATATCATAGTCAAAGGACAGATATAGAACCGAATTACTCTTAACAACAATTTCTTGGTCAGAAGAGGCTGAACTAATGATTGCCCCAATAATTCCCATCAAAACAATAAACAACACAACAAAAGAGATCACAATCCCCGTAATTGTTGCCAGTACGTACTTAAAAAATGATTTCATATTTTGTAATTAAATCCGATCCATAACCTATCTTCCAGTGGAAAGACCTATTTTTCACTAAAGGTAATGCAATATTTTTTATTCACCCAGTCTTTTATTTCAACTACAACATATTTTTTTCCACGAAATTAGGGCATCTAGCCAGCTGAAATTCACTTTTCCATCTTCAATTTATACTCGCATTTCTTCCTATTAAAATCAACAAAACCTTAATTTAGCGGTATGAATAACATTTACATACTCTTGGGCACCAATCTTGGAGACCGTTTTCAGCAGCTTGATCTAGCGAGAAAACAGCTTGAATCACGCATCGGAGCAATTATTGATGCTTCTTCGGTCTATGAAACTGCCGCCTGGGGAGTGGAAGACCAGCCCGCATTCCTGAATCAGGCCCTTCTCCTAACCACCAATTTACAGGCGCTTGACTGTCTAGAAATCACCCAGTCCATCGAACAGGAATTGGGCCGTATACGCATAAAAAAATGGGGCGAAAGGGTAATCGACATCGACCTCATCTACTTTAACCAAGATATAATCGATCTGCCCACACTTCGTATCCCACATCCTTTTATTGCAGAACGAAGATTTGTACTTGCACCTTTAGTCGAAATAGCACCAGACTATATCCATCCCCTTTACAAAAAAAATAACGTATATTTATTGGATAAATGCACAGACGACTTACCTGTAAAGAAAATTAGCAACGATGAACCATATCGACATTGAACTGATCAACCAAAACATGTTTGACAATCCAGAATTAATCAAACAATTTGTATCAATGTATCTTATCCAAACTCCGGTCGACCTCGACAAGCTCCGTCAGGCCCTGAGTGAAGGAGATCTTCAAAAGATCGGAGATGCAGCGCATCACATCAAACCGACGATGGATTATATCGGTGCTTTTCACCTAAAAGAGAAATTTGAGGAATTGGAGGCTAATGCAAAAAACAAGGATTCTCTCGACGGACTCCGGGCCACTTTTGATATCATTGATATAGAAATGAATGAGCTCCTATTTGAGTTGGAACAATATGAAAAAACGATCTAAACCAGATCGTTTTTTTTATTGAAATGCAATGCCGACAATAAGAAATATAAAATAAGGATGATCGGTAAAGCCATAAATTGGCCTGCAATAAACAAGATCAGCGTCAATAGCAGAAATATAAAGCGAAACTTATTCGTCTTCCAGTCCATGGAACTGAATTTCATCGAAAACAACCTAATTTCACTCACCAATAGATAACTTGTCAAAAGAACACTGCAAATCAAAACGATCGGATTCAAAATTACTTGCGGATATTTATCAGCAATATAAGGTAGCGAAAGTACATAGAATGTATTCATTGGTGTGTTTAGACCGATAAAATCAGACGTTTGTCGCTCATCCAGGTTGAACTTTGCGAGACGCAAGGCAGAAAAAATGGTGATGATATACCCTAAATAAGGTAACAGAGAACCATCAGGAAATACCTTGGTCAACAAGGTAAACATGATCGTCCCAGGTAGAAAACCAAAACTAACCATATCTGCCAATGAATCGAGCTCCTTCCCTATTGACGATTTAACATGAAGAAGCCTCGCGACCATTCCATCGAAAAAATCAAATATCCCCGACGCAAACACACAGATGGTAACCGCTTGTATATTGCCTTTCAATGCCATTAATACAGCAATACAGCCACTAAATAAGTTTAGACAAGTCAGCAGATTTGGGATATGTTTTTTCATTTACGGGATATTTTATATTAAAAAAGCCATCATTCGATTAGAAATGATGGCTAAAATATCAAAATTTGATGGAATTAACCATTCATACTGATCAAAAATTCCTCATTTGATTTAGTTCCACGCAATTGACCCTGCAAAAATTCCATGGCCTCTGTAGAATTCATATCAGACAAGTGGTTACGAAGCACCCAAATACGTTGTAATGTTTCTTTATCTGTCAATAGATCATCACGACGTGTGCTCGAAGCCGTAATATCGATAGCAGGGAAAATCCGTTTGTTCGCCAGCTTACGATCCAATTGTAATTCCATATTACCTGTACCTTTGAATTCTTCAAAGATAACTTCATCCATTTTAGAACCGGTATCTGTCAATGCTGTTGCTAAAATTGTCAATGAACCACCATTTTCAATATTTCGGGCAGCACCAAAGAAACGTTTTGGTTTATGCAAAGCATTCGCATCCACACCACCGGATAAAATTTTACCTGATGCAGGAGCAACGGTGTTATATGCACGCGCTAATCTGGTGATAGAATCTAATAAGATAACGACATCATGCCCACACTCAACCATACGTTTAGCTTTCTCAAGCACGATATTCGCAATTTTCACATGGCGGTCAGCAGGCTCATCGAATGTAGAAGAAACAACTTCTGCACGCACACTTCTTGCCATATCAGTAACCTCCTCAGGACGTTCATCAATTAATAAGATAATCAAATAAACTTCCGGGTGATTTTTTGCAATCGCATTTGCAACCTCTTTCAACAAGTTTGTTTTACCTGTTTTTGGCTGAGCAACGATCAATCCACGTTGCCCTTTACCTATAGGCGTGAACAAATCCATGATACGCGTAGAGTAATTTCCAACCCCCATATCTAAATTTAAACGCTCATCAGGGAATAATGGCGTCAAATAATCAAATGGCACACGATCACGTACTTCAGCAGGATTTTGTCCATTGATCGCTTCAACCCTTACCAAAGGAAAATACTTTTCACCCTCTTTTGGCGGACGAATACAACCTCGTACTGTATCCCCTGTTTTTAAACCAAATAATTTGATTTGAGATTGTGATACATAAATATCATCAGGAGATGTCAAATAGTTATAATCTGATGAACGTAAGAAGCCATAACCATCAGGCATAATTTCCAATACCCCCTCATTAACGATGACATTATCGAAATCTGTACTTGAAGATGTGGTTTCTGCTTTAGGGGTTTGAGGTGCTTTTTCAGGTTGGGAACCTTTATCTACTGCTGTCGCATGCTCTGGAGTAACAGGATTTTCGTCATGCTCAGAAGCTTCGCGCTTTCTTACCGTGACAGGCTCCGCAGTTTTTACAGTCCTTACACGTTTACGTGTACGTTCAGCATGTTCCTGACTATCTTCCTCTACTTTAGCTGCTTTTTCAGCTGGCGCTGGAGCGGCTTCCTCTTCTGCACCAGTATTGCTAATTCTTTCGATTAATTCTTGTTTACGCAATTTATCAGCATCTGCGATACCGATCAACTTAGCAATCTCGCGCAATTCTGATACGAGTTTAGCGTTTAATTCGTTAATATCCATTAATGTGTTGTGTATGATTTTTGGATTTTCTTTTTGAGCTTTATTCTGAATTCTGATTACACACTTAAACAAGTTTCCAAGATTAAGTGAGATGAAGAACTTAATGATTTCTTTTAAACCCGAAGTGGATTAAATATTGAGAACCTAGACAAAGAAAAAAACAAATTTTGTTATTTCAAAATATTTCAAAAAAAATATTTACTATTGTAGCTAGTAAAACGATTTAACAACATTTTTAGATTGAATTTATATTTTTTTTCATAAGTTCGTACCTTTCAAAATTTAAGTTTTTAGATCCCTTATATGGAACAGCAACAAACTAAAACCAATTACCCCGCACTCTACACATTGATTATTGTGTTTTTCTTTTGGGGGTTCATTGCGGCAGGGAACAGTGTTTTTATACCTTTCTGCAAAAATTACTTTCATTTAGACCAATTTCAATCACAGCTAATAGACTTTGCTTTTTATACGGCCTATTATATCGGTGCTTTGTTACTATTTATCTTCAGTTCAATCGGCGGAAAGGATCTGGTTGGAAAATGGGGATATAAAAAGAGTATCGTTTATGGTTTACTTTTCTCCGCTTTGGGCGCAGCTGCCATGATTGTCGCTGTCGAAGTAAACTTATACGTGGGTATGTTGTTGGGACTATTTGTTGTAGCCCTTGGTTTTTCATTACAACAGACTGCAGCAAATCCATTTGCCGTTTTATTGGGCGATCCAAAAACGGGTGCTTCCCGCGTTAACCTAGGTGGCGGTATTAACTCATTTGGTTCTACAATAGGTCCTTTGATCATCGGCTTCTCTTTATTCGGCACATTTGAACCTGTTTCAGATTCAGAAATTGCCAATCTTCCATTAAACAAGGTTGTTTACCTTTATGTAGGTGTCGGTCTTTTGTTCCTATTAGCTGCAGCATTATTTAATTTCAGCAAAAAAGTTCCTGCCGGAATTAGCGATGAGCCAATGGAAAAAGCCAATAAAGCTTTACGCACATTGATCATCATGACTATCCTTCTTTTTGGCATGTTTGCTCCTGTTTTTCTGAGCTATAAGAGTGATTTGGCACTACATATTGAACAGTTACACCAACAGGTTTCAAGTTTAACGGATCAGGTTCAGATTGACCAACTCAAATTACACATTAAAGAAGTTGCCCAACCCCTTGAAATGCAACGTATGCTTTGGCTTGGCGGTGCTTTAGTTGTAGTTATTGGCGGTTTGTTATTCTCAAATAAAAGCGCTCAAAAAAATCCTGAAGGTTGGGGGGCAATGAAATATCCACAATTAGTATTGGGTATGCTTGCTCTTTTTATCTATGTTGGTGTTGAAGTTGCTATTGGTAGCAATTTAGGTGAATTATTGACATTGAAAGAATTCGGCAATCTACAATCGTCGGAGATTACACCCTATGTATCGATGTATTGGGGTAGTATGATGATCGGTCGTTGGGCCGGCGCTATTACAGCATTTAACTTAAGCAAATCCACAAAAAAAACATTGTTGATTATTGTACCCTTAATCGCATTTTCGATTATTATTGGTGTCAATACACTTGCAGGATTTGAAATGTCTCATTTATACTACTATGTAGTATGTATTATCCTACAGATCATCGCTTTTTATATCAGTAAAGAGAAACCAGCTCGTACATTAATCACTTTTGGCTTATTTGCAATCTTTGCAATGATAATTGGCTTATTGTCGTCTGGTACAGTAGCAATTTATGCCTTCTTGTCGGGCGGACTTGCATGCTCAATTATGTGGTCTTCAATTTTTAGTTTATCCATTGTAGGATTAGGTAAGTATACAGCCCAAGGGTCGGCATTCCTTGTTATGATGATTCTTGGCGGTGGAGTCCTTCCTCCTATCCAAGGAAAATTAGCAGATGTCATCGGTATTCACAACTCCTATATCTTACCTTTGATTGGATTTTCTTACATTGTTTTCTTTGCGATATTTGTTAGGGGAATATTAACAAAACAGGGAATCAACATTGACGAAATAGAAGCTGAAGGAGGGCATTAATACCCCTCACTAATTGTAAATAGTACACTATTTAAACAATTTTATTACACAGCTCAAAAACTGGCTTAACAATATCGTTAAGCCAGTTTTTTTATATAGTCACGAGACTACAAAAATTTATTTTTTGAAAAATACATGGATAAATTATGATATTTAAAATTAAAAAATGTATTTTCGGGGAATTGATTAATGAATTGATTACTCATTTTATAACGATAAACACAATTAAAACTACTCAATAATGATAATCATTGCTGACGGGGGATCAACAAAAACAAACTGGTGTTTGTTAGACGATTCGAATAAAAAAATCTACTTCAATACAGAAGGGTACAACCCTTATTTTGTTGATAGTGAATACATTGTAAACTCCCTAAAAAAAGGACTTCCACAAGATTTACCTTTTGAAAAAATCGCGGAAGTAAACTATTATGGTGCTGGTGTCCACAACAAGGAAAAAGCACAGATTGTAGTTGACGCCTTAAAACAAGTATTTACTACGGCTGAAGTTGAAGTAGGACATGATCTTCTTGCAGCAGCAAGAGCATTATTAGGATCTCAAGCTGGATTTGCGGCGATCTTGGGAACAGGAACAAACTCTTGTCTCTATGATGGTAAAGAAATCACATTAAACATTGACTCAGGCGCTTACATTTTAGGTGATGAAGGTTCTGGTAGTTATATTGGTAAAAAATTACTTGCAGACTATGTACGTAATTTAATGCCTAAAGATGTTAAAGAAGTGTTCTGGAACACATATAAAATGACAAAAGACGAAATTATGGACGCGGTTTATACCAAACCTATGCCAAATCGTTTCTGTGCAAGCTTTAGCAAATTTGTGTATGACAACAATGTAAATATCGAATATACACGCAATATTGTTGATGAGGCTTTTGAAGCATTTTTCAGAAATCTGGTGAGCAAATACCCTAATTACCAAAGCTACACGTTCAACTGTATCGGTTCAGTAGGTTATAATTTCAGAAATGTATTAGCTGAAAAAGCAGAGCAATATGGAATGAAAGTAGGTAAAATCTTACGCTCCCCTATTGATGATTTAGTACAATTCCACATCGATAGAGCTGCTGCAGCTGCTAAATAAAAAGGAAAATAATCTTTAACATACTTGAAGGTATCCAATAACAATTGGATACCTTTTTTCGTTTATCATGGCCCCGTTCTTCCTATACGTTAGACTATCCCGCTTCCCGGGTTTTCCCTAATATTAAATTACAATAAACTAATTCACACCGTTTTACACGACATTTTAATGATTTAATAACAGGAATTTCATGGGTACAAAATAAAAGTATCCTTTTTTTGTAAAAGAAGATAATAGATTTATCGAATGAGAAATCGTGGCTTATTTAAGCGAAAAACCGGTAGAATAAACAGTTCATGATCGATTCATTGCAGACAAATCCGCTGGAGGTGAAATAAAGTCCTCCAAAGGCAAAAGGACAACAAAAATCAACAAAGGTTTAGACATCTTTGGAGATGTAGATGAATAAACAAATTTATTGCAAATGAAAAGAAGCCTTGATATACTTGTAATCTCAGATTTACACCTCGGTACCTACGGGAGTAGAGCGAAAGAGCTTTTACTTTACTTAGAGTCCGTATCTCCCAAAATACTGATATTGAATGGAGACATCGTAGACATTTGGCAATTTAAAAAGAGCTATTTCCCACAGGAACATCTCAAAGTCATCAAAAAAATTATTGATATGAGTTCCTCGGGTACAGAAGTACATTACATTACAGGCAACCACGATGAAATGCTACGTAAGTTTACCGACCTCAAATTAGGTAATATCAAGCTGAGCAATAAACTGCTTCTCTCACTCAATAATCAAAAAGTCTGGATCTTTCATGGGGACGTATTCGACGCATCCATTCACCATTCGAAATGGCTGGCCAAACTGGGTGGCTGGGGATATGACAAGCTTATTCAGCTCAATAATGTGATTAATTATTGCCTGGACAAAATGGGTAAAGAAAAGTATTCACTCTCCAAAAAGATCAAAAACTCAGTAAAAAAAGCAGTTAAATATATATCGGATTTTGAACATACAGCTACTGAACTGGCAATTGAAAAAAATTATGATTTCGTCATCTGCGGACACATTCATCAGCCTCAAATCAAAGAAGTCATTACCAGAAAAGGAACCTGTACCTATATGAACTCAGGCGACTGGATCGAAAATCTCAGTAGTCTAGAATATAAAAATGGCGAATGGAAGCTGTTTTATTTTGAGGAGAACAAAGAGCAGATTCTGAAGAATAAAATTATTGATATCCCTCTTTTCAGTCTTGAGGATCTTAAAAAGATTGTGATATCGTCGTGATAAACAGGAGATCCGTCTAAATTCATCGTAGATAAAAAAGCCGGATTAAATCCGGCTTTTTTATCTGAAATTGTTATTGCCCAGAAAGAGTCTTCAGTCCGCTTTCATTGCGTTGGTCCGCGAAATTAGGAAGCTTTTGTTTTATAGGTCGAATGTCTCACCGATTTTCGGCAAAGACAATGAAATATCCTCATTTTGAAATTTATCCAATGCCTGCTGTTTATCAATCGTAATTGGAGGGAAAGAATCATAATGAATACCAACTACGCGCGCGCAATTAACAAACTCAGCCGCTTTGATCGCGTCATCCACGTCCATCGTATAATGCCCGCCAATTGGCAAAAATGCCCAATCTAAGTTCATATCGGCCAGTAGTTTCATTTCCATGGTCAAAGCCGTATCACCAGCGAAATAGATGCGTTTGCCTTGTACATTAAAGACAAATCCTACTGGGAAACCACCATATTGACCATCCGGAGTACTATTGGTATGTGCGGCATACACCATCTTTACCGAACCAAACGGAAGCTGCACCGTCCCGCCTAAATTAAACTCGATCACCTTATCGTCAGGAACCCCTTGTCTTCTCACCCAATCGGCAGTTTCAACAATTGCCAGAACCGTCGCTTGGCTATTCTTTTGGATTGTTGCCATATCGGCCACATGATCTTGATGACCATGGCTTAAAAAGATATAATCCGGTCTAATTGCATTCACATCAATTTCCTTTGCTAGCGGATTATAAGTCACAAATGGATCCACAAGAACCTTTGTTCCTTCAAAATCAAACTCTACACAAGATTGTCCGTAATAAGTCGCTTTCATGATAATATCGCTATTGATTAAATAAACCACCTAATCCACCCAACATATCCTTGCTCGCAGCCTGCATTTCAGCCTGACTGATATTCTCCGCCTGTGCAATTGCTTTATTCAAAGCAACCACAAGCAACTCCTCCAATTCTTCCTTATCTGCGTTTGATAAAAATACAGGATCGATAGTAACCTCTTTTATCTCTTTGTTCGCTGTCGCTACCACACGGATCAAACCGCCTTCCACTTCGCCAGATACAGAAATTGAATCCAATCTTTTCTTGATTTCTTCCGCTTTTTGCTGCGCTTGAAATAATTTGTCAAACATATTTATATCATTTATTTCAGGCCAATTTACGAAAATCTCAGCATACCTACTATTGCTAATTTACTTTCGCCAATACTCCCCTTCTTTCCGAAAGTGTCTGATCTTATTGGCCAGAAAGAACCTTCAGTTCGCTTTCATTGCTCTTGGTATCTGCGAAGTCATGAAGGTTTTGTATTTTTGCAGCATGCAAAGCAATCAAGAAAAATTAGTCGCCCATATTTTGGACCAGTTGGGTCTCAATGCGGCAGCTATTCCAACTGAAACTTATGGTAAATTAATTTCAGAACGTCCGCAACTTATCGACATCGATGATATGATTTCCTATGTCAAAAGTATCGGGACCCATCTCGACGCTCACGACAAAATAGCGGAACTGGTTGAAAAAATTGAAGACGAAACTAGTATTCTTATCCATAAGCTTAAATTTATCTCAGCGACAGATAGACCGAAAGTTTTGGTATTGGATCAGATACAACCCTTGGAAGTAAACCGCTCTGCTTATCTACAAGAATCCATCAAAATAGCTGGCGGAGTTCCAGTTACAACGGAAGATGAAGCCGATAAAATCATTGTGATTGCCCAGGGGGAAGGCACTTTCATGAATATTCCACAATTATTGGATATGCCCGCTATTGCTTCCTCAAAAGCTATTGAGCTTGACCAAGTCTTTATTATGACCGATCAGCAATTTGCACAGAATCCCGGATATAATTATTTAGGTATGCTCGAATCCTTGGCGGAAATCCTTCAGCCAAAATATTTTGTTTATGGTCATGAAGGAAATGATTGGCTACAATTTCAATTGAGCTAAAAGCACAAAATAAAGAGCAATAAAAAAGCTCTAGTGTCGCTAGAGCTTTTTTATTGATTATCTAATTATATCTTCTACGCAGGACATTGTATAATTTTTCGACGGTATGCGGTTTATCTGCCCACTTATTCTTAATGGCATAATTCGTCTGCAAAAATGCATCCGCTTCCGCATAACTTGTAAACCTGTTTAATAATTCGATAGCTTCACTATAAGCCAAACTATAGCCATTAAACAAATCTTTAATAAAAAGGAGTTTATCATTTAAGCTAATGCCCGTTTTGATATCGGTCAGCTTATCGGCACTTCCAGATTGATTAACCTGATAAACGCGGTTCTGCACACCAGCCTGTTTCTGTTGAGAGATAATTTCATTTAAGGTCAAGGGCCTAGCAGGAACCTCCTCAACGACCGTGTTAATTTCTTCCTGAATAAGAATCTCCTTCGGTTGTTCAATAACAACTTCTTTTGGTTCTTCGATCACTTCTGTAACCACGACAGTAGGTTCTTCAACTTGCTCAGTGATTTTCTTTTCTGCCTGATAAGCTAATTCATCCACTGGGGCATCTGTAAAAACCGGTGGTGTTGCAGCAACAGGAGGAACGACAGGTTCAACAATTGCAGAACTAGGCTCTTTCGATTCTACAGGTTCACTTTCTGAAACAACTTGGGCTTCTTTATCCCCCACGATGGTTTCTTCGTTTACCACAATGCTATCTTCATTACTACGGTTGAAATCTTCAACCGGCTGAACTTCCTCAGCTGCTTTATCTTGATGTTCAGCGACAGTCTGCTGTGCTGATGCTCTGAGGGTAGAAGGAGGGGTAAAATAGTCGTTAAATCCAATCTTTTTACTTTCCAGCGCCGCAGTACTTAATGTACGCTGCGACTGATTTTCCTGAAGAACGGCCTTTGTCTTGAGTAAAGTTATATATGCTGTTACAGCTTGTGCCTTAGCTTCCAATGTTACTAATTCGTTAATTCCGGACAAATTCCCTTGCTCTGACAAGGTCAGATACTGTCCATTTAAATCCTGTAATAAATCACCTATCTTATTAAAAATTTCCTCTTTAGTACCCATAATTCTGTTTGAAATCACCAATTAATCATTTATAATACTTATACCTTGAAGCGGCCGAAAAGTGGAAAACTCAATCCTTTGATTTTTAAATATTTGGATTTACATTCACTTTTTTGCTACCCAAATTTAATATTTAATTCTGATATTAGCAGCGTCAAAAACAGAATATAATAGGAGGTCATTTTACAAATATCACCTTATTTGCAGACCTTCCGGCAAAATTAAATTAATCAAATGCTTTTTTCCGAACATAATTTGGCTTTGCGCCCCGCTCAATATGGTAGCATTGAAATCATCTGTGGCTCGATGTTCTCGGGTAAGACAGAAGAATTGATCCGCAGGCTAAAAAGAGCACAATATGCACGTCTAAATGTCGAAATCTTTAAGCCAGCCGTTGATAAGCGATACGATGAGAAATTGGTTGTTTCACACGATAGCAATAGCATACCATCGACACCTGTCGACCATTCTTCCGCTATCCTACTGCTGAGTTCATCAACGCAAGTCGTCGGAATTGATGAAGCACAATTTTTTGATGACGGTTTGACAGAAGTATGTGTCAAATTGGCAAACAGTGGCATTCGGGTAATTGTCGCCGGCCTGGATATGGATTATCAGGGGCAGCCATTTGGGCCAATTCCCAATCTGATGGCAGTTGCTGAACATGTAACCAAGGTACATGCAGTATGCATGCAATGCGGCGCTCCTGCAAATTATTCCTATCGCCTGACAAACGATACAGCAACGGTACTTTTAGGTGAAAAAGAAGCCTACGAACCGCGCTGCAGGCAATGTTATTTTCATCTGAACAAATAGAATAGTCAGGTTAAATCAATAAAAATCTGCCAAATCTGTCACTTATTCAATTTGGCATAGGATTTGAAATATACTTAACAAATAAGAATATTAGCGCTTTTAAAAAGCGACAAAATACTTTTCATAATTTAGGTTTATAATTGGTTAGTTAGCACCTCCTTGCCCATCAAGGAGGTGTTTTTTTTAAAACAGAAAACGCTGTTCTCTTTGACTGGGAACAGCGTTTTCTGTTTAAAATATCTGTTTTATTGATTCTTGTTTTACGCTTAGGTATCCAGGCGCTCGTTGCACCCGATTATTGATCAGAAAGAACTTTTGTTATACCTTATGGCTGAACGCGATAATTCATAACCTTACGGCCAATATTTCCTGTCTGATCCATTCCTTCAACGATTACCTTGTAGTTTCCATTTCCATCAGCGTTAAAAAACTGAACAGCAGCTTCCCCTGTTTCCGTAATCGAGACTTTAGGATTCCAATAAATGGTCGTTCTCAAATCGTTTACAGCTTTTCTTTCCGGCGTATCATATTTTGGAACATAGAATTTCCGTTCTTTAATATAACCCAACGGATACATATCGATTACATTTGATTTAGGCAACATGCTTTCAATCTCACTCAGTGACATGCGTGGTTTCTTCGCTTCTACTTTCTTCGTATAGATTGACACAACACCATTGTTTTGATACATTCTGGAGACTGTACCCAATTCATCACGTAAGAAGATTTCGATACCTTCGATATCCGCGACGTTGATGCTATTCAATCCAGGTTCGTCAATAGCCATACCGTTTAAGAAGAATTGAACCGGCGTACGTCCACCCGCGTTATAGTCGCGGGAAACATAATATTTCAATGTCTGCGGATCATAAGTAATGCCTGTCAATACCGTTTGAAGACACATCGTCAACACATTACAGCCCGTCAAACGCTCAGGCTCAATACGATGTTCCGGCATGGACAGCCCCGAAATCGAAGGAAAATCTTTATTGGTGATTACCTTTTTCACTACGGCCGTCACTTCCACCTCATCTAACAGAATCGATTTTCGATATTCCTTTCGGCTATTTGCCAAATAAGGAGCAAAAGCTTGGTCTATATTAGGTACAAAATAACTCTTATATCCATTATTCTTATCGATCTCGGGGTAAAAGCTCTGATCCATATTAATAACCAAGCTTCGGTAATTGTCATTCGATCGGGCATTAACCGTTACTTTGGACGAATCTGGGAACACAAGATCCTTAAATGTAAATCGTCCATTCTGATCTGTATACACGTCCTTTTTTATATTACGGGAAGGTACAGATAATAGTAACCCACCATTTGGATAAGGACGCCCGGTATTCATACGAAGGATACCCGACAATTCAATCCCTTGTTCTGGAAGAAAACTGATCTGTGGCAACTTCTCTGCTATCAGCGTTGGATAATCGAAACGACGATAGCCCTGTGTCATTAATAAGGCATCCAAAGCTTTATCCCGGTTGGGATTTTTCTCATCGAAATAAGCATTTGGATTTTCCACATTTCCTTTCAGGTCCGAAGTCAACAGAAAGTTGCTCACAATGGATAGATCTGCCTGATCGTTGTAAGGGACTTTTGATTCGTCAATTACAGCTACAGAGTAACTTCCCGGAAATTTCTGTCCATTATTGTCGACAGCAAGTTTTAGATTAACCAAGTCTTTTGCCTTGTAACTTTGTTTATCGCTAGTCACCTGAATATTTAAAAGCTTTTCACTTTGAACAAAGGCCAGGCGTTCGCTAATCGGTTTTCCATCAGGACTCAATAAGGTTACCTGGACAATACCATTTGGCAGACGCTCTTTGGGAATATTGACCAAAGCCGAAGAAGATTTTAAATTTACCTGAGCACCAAAACAGAGATGGCCATTCGACTGAACCAAAACATAATAAGAGTGGCCCGGATTTTTCGTAAAATTTTCTTCGCTGGTCACTACTGCAAATTCTGCATTCGTGGCATCCTGTTTCACAAAAACCACATTGGCCTTATCGTTGACAACAGCGGGCAATTTATATTTACGTTCCTGCCCGTTCTCAAACTTTACGACAGCTTGATAGTTTTCCCCGGCAAGCGGTAGAAGAGAAAAATATCCCATGCCCGTTCCAAAGTCTTCAAACTCGGCAATAGACTTGCCTTTCGAGTCCAAAATACTGCCTTTTACCTTGAGTCCCTTTCCATCAGATCCAACGGCTTTAAAGGCAACTTTTTTTGCCAGTCCGGCGATGATATCTCCCCCCTCAGGAAAAAATTGTACATCAGCATCCCATAAAGCATTTTTAAGCAAGAAAGAGCTCGACAGTGGCTTCTCATTTTTATTCTCCTGAATGCTAATTTTCAGTTGCCCTTTCTCCAGATTTTCCTTTTCTTTCGCGGATAAGTTTATCGTTACTTTCCCCAGACCATCAGTCTCACCTTTTCCCTTATCGAAGGTTTCCCATCCCGAGACAAATTCCCAGTTAATCTTTGAGTTGATCATCGGTTTTCCAGTACGGTCGCGGAACTGTATCACAGCCTGGGTTTTATTGCCTCCAATATTATTCTGGAATTCAATATTCGTAATCAATTTTTTATTGATAACATCACCTATCGGGACTACTTTATTAAAAAAGTAGGCGTTATCAAAGTTTGCCATCCATTTTGTATAGCCTCTGAATCGATAATTGTCCTGCGACATAAACTGTGGATCCAGTACAATCTGTCCATTTCCTACACCTTTATCCAACGGAATTCTAAGCGTCTGAATAAGCGAATCACGACTATTTAACACTTCTACATAAGCAATTTTACTTGGCTCATATTCCGCTAGATTACGGGATAAATAGGTCGAAAACCAAAGGGTGTCCCCTACGGCATAATACGGTTTATCGAAATGCAAATGTACTTTTTCAACTGGGTAGACTTGAAAATATTTCTGAACTCGCTCTACGATCGTATTAATAGGTAGTGTAGGTGTGGTCTGCGCATAAGTCGTCCCCATTCCTAACAGTCCTATCGATAAAGTCAATAGTTTTATGTGCTTCATTGAAAGTCTTAGAATAAAAAATGAATAGCTAAATATATTCAATTTTAGGCAAAGACCAACCTCATTGGGGTATTTTTAACATTTATTATGCCTATTCAATGGACAGTTCCCGGAAGGATAAAGGAGCTTAAAGCAATGGCGCTAAAAGTCTGCAGATTGAATCGACCCCTCTTTTCCAGCGGCTACGCTGCATCCATCTTCGGATTGTAATCAGATCGGAAACTTCAATATCAGCCAAAAACTGCGCGTTAAGACGGTCGCAAAGTGCTTTGTCCGAGACAATCCCGGAGATCTCAAAGTTGATATAAAAACTTCTGATATCAAGATTTGTCGTACCAATATAAGCCAGCTTCCCATCAATACAGATCGTTTTGGCATGAAGAAAGCCCTTTTTATAGAGATATACATTGACACCTCTTTCCAGCAGCGGCTTAATAAACGAGAAAGAAGCATGTTGTACAAAAAATGAATCAGACTGGGCCGGCAACATCAGATCCACACGCACTCCTGAGGAAACCGCCAGCATCAAAGCCGTTGTCAATTGATCGCTGGGAATAAAATATGGTGTGCACAACTGTACATATTCTTTTGCTTCGTTGATCCCTGCAATAATTGCTTCCATATTGAACGGTGCAGGGGATCCTGGATCACTAGCTGTAAACCCTACCCCGCTTGCATCTTCATCTGTGAGTGGAAATCGGTTTAAATAACCACGCCCCAATTCAAAAGATTCAGCCTCTGTCTGGTTCCAGCTATTCCAAAACTGAATTTGCAAAGTATTCACGGCCGCGCCGACAACCATCATTGCTGTGTCCCGCCAATAAATCTCATTTTTTCCATTGTTAATATAACGGTCTGAAATATTGATGCCCCCCACAAAGCCAGTTTTGCCATCGATAACCGCGATCTTACGGTGATTTCGGTAGTTACTGTTAGCAAGGGAACTAAAAGTCACCGGAAGAAAGGCTTGAAATGCGAAATCCGGCTTATGCCGCCGCAAATATTTAATGACATCTGGTGCACCAAAACTATCCAATATCAGACGTACCGTGACCCCAGTTTTCGCCTTTTCTTCTAAAATATGTAAAATTTCCTGACCTATTTCATCCATTTCCCAGATGTAGTATTCCATATGAATGGAGTGCTGGGCTGCTTTGAGCTCATCGATAAGTACCGGAAACTTTTCTTCCCCATTAATAAACAGCGTTACATCGTTATTGAGAGAAAATGTAGAGATTTTTTGATTTTTGAGGTAACGATACACCATGGCCAAGCTACCGATGCGTTCGTTTAACGTATCGATATGCTCCTCCATAATTTCGGATTCTTTACGCCAGGCATCCATAAGCTTTTTCGACTGCTCACGGTATACACGTTTCATTCTTTTGACCTTTTTAAATTTTTGCCCAAAAAAATAGTAAATGAGTAAACCTATAATAGGCAAGAAAACAATGACCATAATCCAGGCAATGGTCTTGGAAGGGTTACGGTTTTCGATCAGGATCGTTCCGATTACACCAATATAAAGGATAAGCAAAGGAATCCAGTAATATTGTAACGCAATCTGTAAAATATGATGAAGTACCTCCATATTTTCTGCTAAGGTTTTACCAAACTTAGATAAATTACCTTTTATATGCAATTTAATTGCGTAGCATATATAAGTAATTTATCAATCTCTCCTCTTTCTATCGAGAAATCTATTTATTCAGGTAATATACTACTTAGCATCAACATATTGTTTGTCGTTAAGCACAGTTTATTGCGCCATCGACATGAATAAATGGGCTTAAATAAGGAATGTCTAAATTGGCTCCCCGGAGTATAAACCATATTCCCAATAAGAAATATAGAAAAGGAACCCATTTCGAAAAACCGATTTTGAAAGATCTGGAGAAATTTCCCAGAAAAGAAAATAAAAACAAGAGCGGAATGGTCCCCAAGCCAAAACACAGCATAAAGAAAAAACTTTGCTGTGGACTATCGGCATTGATCGACGACATAAGAGCCATGTACACCATACCACAGGGCAACAGTCCATTGAGTACACCGGCAACAAAGCTACCTCCCGGTTTATAGAGCCATTTCGACAATAAGCGTACAACCGGCTGCACCGCTTTGGTCTGCCAGCTAGCGATCTTCCGGTTATGCTTACCGATGAGCTGAAATAAAGCAATTCCGATCAGGATAATACCTGTGGCCCAGCTCAAACTTCTTTGCCAGCCCTGAAGCTGGGCAAATGAACCTATCGTACCCAGCAAGAGACCTAAACAGCCATAGGTAAGCACCCTGCCCGATTGATACAGTATTTTATTGAAGAAAATATGCCATCCAAAACCTTGTCGCCCTTCAATGGCAAAAATTAACGGACCACACATAACCGCGCAATGTATGCTTCCAAATAAACCCATGAAAAAGGCAAAATAGGTATAGCTCATTTCCGTAAACTAAAATAAAATATGCTCTTCAAACAAAAAGTCTTTACCTACACTTTTCCAGTCAATATACAAATTCCACATTCCTTTATCGAACGTGGAAATGGGCAATGTATATAGGTTACCTGTTGTCTGAAATGGTAATTCTTTGTCTAATCGATTATCCGAAGGTTTTCTAAACAGCAATTTCCCTTTATTTTCTTTGGAGACAAAGTGAATATATAAGGTATCTTTTCTGATTTCGACAGTTGGTGATTCTTTCATCATCAATACATTCTGTTTTTTATCGTAAGCCTGATCATAATTCAGTCCCTGTTCGTAATAGTCATCTTCCTCCAGACTATCCGAGTCATGACTCACCATATATATACCTGCTCCGACGATGCACAGCATGAACACCGCCAAGGTTAAAAAAATCTTTGTACCCCAATTCATTGTTTTTCTCTTTAATTCATACCGGGAGGCGCTATAAAAGTGGTTTTTAAAGTTTCCACTTTCTTATCTCCCGAATAGATAGCTAATTTTACATTACTTTTATAGGTCTCAACATCCTTATTCGCGATAATTAGAAAAAAGCTCAGTGTCGCATGCCCATCTTTACTCAATTTTTGAATAGGATTGACCAGTTGAATCTTTAAACGCGGATCATCACAGACCAATTTAAAAGGCATTTCTTTACCAGACTTGTTGATCAATTCTAAAGAATACAGGTTACTGATTGTCTTATCATCGCGAAGCTGGTAGGTACTGCCCTTGGCCCGGAGCAACCTTCCATCCACCTGAGAACGGTTAAACAATAGAAAACAAAAGACAGACATTAAAGCAACCAATACGATAGAGTAAGCTATTGTTCGTGTATTGTTTTTTTTCTTGAGCGTGCCTTCGATTTCGCCCATTGGATAAAAACCGATTAACTTTTTAGGTTTCCCGATCTTGTCCATGACAGCATCACAGGCATCAATACAAGCCGTACAGCTTACACATTCCAGTTGCAAGCCTTTTCGAATATCAATTCCGGTCGGGCAGACATGTACACATAGTTTACAATCCACACAATCCCCCTGAGAGGTCTTTGCATCCTTTTGTTGTTTTCCTCTCGGCTCTCCACGTCTATGATCATAAGCAACAGTGACACTTTGGTCATCTAAAAGTACCCCTTGTAGCCGACCATATGGGCAAATTGCAATACAGACAATCTCCCTGACATAAGCAAATACGCCATAGAAAACCAATGTAAATATGATAATTGATATCAACCCGCCAATATGTTGGTCCAAGGGATCCGTGATGATTTTAATGAGAGCGTCGGCACCGATGATATAAGACAAAAAGATATTGGAGATGAAAAATGATATGATCAGAAATATGGTATGTTTCAAAAATTTCTTCAACTGCTTTTGATCCGTATTTGGTCCCGCATCCAATTTCTTTTGTTGTTGCCAATCACCTTCAATCCAGTACTCAATTCGTCGGAATATCAATTCTAAGAAAATAGTCTGTGGGCAAGTCCATCCGCACCAAACCCGGCCAAAAACAACCGTAAACAAAACCACGCATACCATCACGATCAACATGCCGAATACGAATATGTAAAGATCCTGCGGATAGAAAAGATTTCCTAAGATGGAGAATTTCCGGTCGATAATGTTAAACATCAAAAACGGTTCGCCATTTATTTTGATGAAAGGAGCAGCGAACAAGAACAACAGTAGTGAATACCCAACCCACTGTCTTTTTTTATAAAGCTCTCCCTGCGGTTTTTTGGCATAAATCCATTGTCTTTTTTTAGACTTAGAACCGCCATTATTGGCACTATTAACTACTGCTGTACTCATTGCTATTTCAATTTATTTATCTGCTTTAGCGGGATCTGTGTTGATATCATCCGCTGCTTTCTCTCCGTTTGCCGCCTGACCACCACCATAGGTTACCTCTTCACCTTGCGGAGCTTTTGGATTAGCAGGGTTTGTATCCCTTAAGGTGATAATATAACTGGCAACCTGTGCGATCTGTGCAGGACTTAACGTTTGTTCCCAAGGCACCATACCTTTATCAGGAACACCATACTTAATGGTTTTGAAGATGTCTTTAATCTCACCACCATGTAACCAAAACTTATCGGTCAAGTTCGGTCCGATGCCTCCCTCGCCACTACCACCGTGACAAGCAACACAATTTGCGGTAAATATCGCTTTTCCATCAGCTGCCATTTCCGGCTGAAACTCCACGCTACTTTCGTCTACATTGCTCGCAGAAGCTGTAAGATAAGCTTGCCGTTCTTTCTCAGCGACAACCATCTCATGTGCATACTCCTGATCTTGGTTCATTCCGATGCCCGACACCTGATACACAAATAAGTAAACAAGGCCGAAAAAAATCGTTCCATAAAAAAGGAAATTAAACCAGATCGGAATCGGATTATCCAGTTCGCGAATACCATCATACTCATGGTCTATGACAATATCTTTTTCTTCCGAAATAGGTCTGATCCCCATGATCTTGTTCCACGACCTTTTCATCCAGCCCTTATTTGCTGCCTTTTTGAGTTTTTCCTCCTTGGCCAATTCAGGCATCGTAATCTTAATAATCGATTTCATCGCGCGGTTAACCATCAGTGCCGAGGCAAGAAGAGCCAACATCACAACAATCAATACAACAATTAAGATATCTGTGTATAAATTATCTGTACCAAATCCTATCGTAGATTGAACAACTTCCGCGGTAGCAGGTGCAGTATCCAATAATAAACTCATATATTATAGACTTTCAGGTGAATGATTCAGTTTCTTTTCTGTTTCATCTTCTTCCAAAGGCAATTCTTTCATATACGTAACATAGTCCTTTTTCATTCGAAACAACATAATTGCTACTGAAATGAAGAAAATCAAGAAGATCCAAAGTGATGCGATTAGATAAAGCTCACTTCCGTTTAGATTTGTTATTTGCTTAAACATGGCTTTATTGATTTGCGTTAATATTATCAGCGACCTTTGGTGCTGCTTTTATATCTGTGCCCAATCGCTGTAAGTATGCAATTACGGCGACGATCTCACGGTCGGCTAACACATTCACTTGATTTTGTTTTAGATCATCAGCAATTTTCTGTGCCTGTTTGGTGAGATCCTGCTCAGCATGGTCAATTTCTGCATCGGTATAGGGGATTCCTAATTTCCGTAATGCTCTCATTTTGTCTTGCAGAATAGAATTATCCAGTTTCTGATCGATTAACCAAGGGTAAGTCGGCATAATACTTCCTGGCGAGGTAATTGTCGGATCTAGTAAGTGATCGAAATGCCATTTGTTTGGATACTTTCCACCGATGCGATGCAGATCAGGTCCCGTCCGTTTCGAACCCCATAAAAACGGTGTATCGTAAACAAATTCCCCAGCCTTGCTGTACTCCCCGTAGCGGGCAGTTTCGGATCTAAATGGACGAATAGTTTGCGTATGACAATTCACACAACCTTCTCTGACGTAAAGATCCCGGCCTTGAAGTTCTAAGGCTGTATAAGGTTTTACACTGGCAATTGTTGGAACGTTTTTAGAGATCGTAAAAGTCGGCACCATCTCTACCATACCTCCGATGAGAATAGCGATAAGTGCCAGCACCATAAATAAGATCGGCTTACGTTCGAGACGGCGGTGTTGCGATTGTTCATTTACTTGAACTGGCAACAATGCTGGAGCTTCTGCAGGTTCATTGGCCAGAAGCTTACCTTTTTGCATTGTTTTGATCAAGTTGAATGTCATGAGGAATACACCAGACAAATAAAGCGCGCCACCTAATGCACGCATCATGTGCATTGGCAAAATTTCCAATGTTGTTGCAAGGAAGTTAGGATATTTCAATACACCTTCTGGGGTAAATTCTTTCCACATCAAACCTTGTACTACAGCTGCCCAATACATAGGTATTGCATAGAATAAAATACCCAAGGTACCTATCCAGAAGTGCGTTGATGCTAGTTTCTTAGAATAAAGTTCTGTTTTATAAATACGTGGTATCAGCCAATATAGAATACCGAATGTCATAAATCCATTCCATCCCAATGCACCTACGTGTACGTGTGCAACGATCCAGTCAGTAAAGTGAGCAATTGCATTCACCTGTTTCAAGGATAACATAGGACCTTCAAAAGTCGCCATACCATAACAGGTAAGGGCTACAACCATAAACTTTAGCATGGGTTCTGTCCGTACCTTATCCCATGCACCACGTAAAGTCAACAAGCCGTTGATCATCCCTCCCCAGCTCGGCGCAATCAACATTATAGAGAATACAACCCCTAAAGACTGTACCCAACCCGGCAATGCTGTATATAGCAAGTGGTGAGGACCAGCCCAGATATAAATAAAGATCAGAGACCAAAAGTGAAGAATACTTAACTTGTACGAGTAGACCGGACGATTGGCCATTTTAGGAAGGAAATAATACATCATTCCCAAATAAGGAGTTGTCAGGAAGAAAGCCACAGCGTTATGACCATACCACCATTGGACCAGTGCATCTTGTACACCCTTGTAGACATAGTAGCTCTTCCAGCCCGCTACAGGCAATTGGATAGAGTTAACGATGTGCAATACTGCTACGGTAACAAATGTCGCAATATAGAACCAAACAGCGACATACATGTGACGTTCGCGTCGTTTGATAATAGTACCGAACATATTGATACCGAACACTACCCAAATAAGGGTAATTGCAATATCAATTGGCCATTCCATTTCGGCATACTCATGACTTGAAGTAAGACCTAGTGGCAGCGTGATAGCCGAGGCAACAATAATCAATTGCCAACCCCAAAAATGGAGTTTACTCAAAGCATCACTAAACATTCTTGCTTTAAGCACCCGCTGTAAGGAGTAGTAGACTCCCATAAAAATACCATTACCCACGAAAGCAAAAATCACCGCATTGGTGTGCACAGGACGTACACGGCCAAATGTTGTAAATTGCAATCCAAAGTTCATCTGGGGCCAAACAAGCTGCGTCGCCACAAGCAATCCTATGGTCATACCAACTATCCCCCAAATAATGGTAGCGATTCCGAAATTCCTGACAATCTTGTTGTCGTAATTAAATTGCTCTAACTGCATTACTTAAATTGTTGATTCTGATCCAAAAGTAAGCAGCATTTTATGACAATCTAATGATGCACAATGCGTACAAAAGTGATGTGCGTCACTTTTCTATAAACCACTTACATCGCCTAATCCCATTTTATGTTCGCTGATTGTAAATAACTTAGCTGAAATACGCTGTTAAGGAGTCCTTTTTCACGACAAGATCTGAAAACAAAAGTGACCGTCATCACATTTCCCGACGATTTATGATCTTCTTAGCGAGATATCAATGGCATAATCTTCCTCATTTCACAGCAGAGCAGAAGCTATATCCTTTGGGTGATCAGTGTCCAGGTAGTAAGTTCGCATTAGATTTCTTGGGAATCGGTCGGCAAATTTTCATATAAGGGCTAGTCCAGACTGCCTACTTCGCCAGGAAAAGGAGGTTTGCCGCCATCCTGGTTAATATTCCGGATAGGCCCAAGCGCGCGGTCCTTTTATCCAGGACTCATCCTGCAGCTTGCGGCTATCAATAAAGGAGCATTTAGTTTAAGGGCTAGTGGTGATGCACCATACCACTG
>NZ_DIIM01000014.1:0-173 GCF_002420705.1 Sphingobacterium sp. UBA5670 | reverse complement strand
GATGCACCATACCACTGTGGGGCAGTGACAGTTGCAGGGGAGCGACGGTTGCGGAACAGCTGCCGATGGACCGGGCTCACCGAAGGCCATGTGCTGTGATAACCAATAGGCGGAGGATATGCAATAGCTTGTACACGGAAATACGAAAGTACTTAAACGCAAGAAGCCCTTGA
>NZ_DIIM01000011.1 GCF_002420705.1 Sphingobacterium sp. UBA5670 | reverse complement strand
AAACGAGCCGCTCTTTTATATGGAGAAGACGGAATGATCTTACATCATTCCACCCATACCGCCACCCATTGGAGGAGCTCCCGCACCTACAGGGTTTTCTTCAGCTTCGTCAGCCAATACACACTCAGTAGTCAATAACATTGAAGCAACTGAAGCAGCATTTTCTAAAGCTACACGAGAAACTTTAGTTGGATCGATTACACCAGCGGCGATTAAGTTTTCGTAACGGTCTGTACGTGCATTGTAACCGAAATCTGCAGTTCCTTCTTTCACTTTTTGAACGATTACTGCACCTTCTATACCTGCATTGTTACAGATCTGACGCAATGGCTCTTCGATCGCACGTTTGATGATGTCAATACCGATTTGCTCATCTTCGTTGTCACCTTTAAGGTTTACCAAAGCTTCAGTTGAGCGAATAAATGCAACACCACCACCAGCGATAATACCTTCTTCAACAGCTGCACGAGTTGCATGCAAAGCATCATCAACACGGTCTTTTTTCTCTTTCATTTCAACCTCAGTAGTCGCACCTACATACAATACTGCTACACCACCTGACAGTTTTGCCAAACGCTCTTGTAGTTTTTCACGGTCGTAGTCTGAAGTTGTTGTTTCGATTTGTGAACGGATCTGTGCAACACGTGCTTTGATATCTTCCACATTACCAGAACCATTGATAATTGTTGTATTATCTTTGTCAACTTGAACTTTTTCAGCTTGACCCAAGTAAGATAACTCAGCATTTTCTAATTTGAAACCTCTTTCTTCAGAGATTACAGTACCACCAGTTAAGATAGCGATGTCTTCTAACATTGCTTTACGACGGTCACCGAAACCTGGAGCCTTAACAGCAGCAACTTTCAATGAACCACGGATTTTATTAACAACCAATGTTGCAAGTGCCTCACCATCCAAATCCTCAGCAATGATCAACAATGGTTTACCAGTTTGAACTTGTTTCTCCAAGATTGGCAACAATTCTTTCATATTGCTGATTTTCTTGTCGTAGATCAAGATATATGGATTATCTAATTCTGCTTCCATTTTGTCAGAATTTGTCACAAAGTAAGGTGACAAATAACCACGGTCAAATTGCATACCTTCCACAGTTTTCACTTCTGTTTCAGTACCTTTTGCTTCTTCAACAGTGATAACACCGTCATTACCTACTTTTTCCATTGCTTGAGCAATCAAAGCACCAATTACTTCGTCGTTGTTAGCAGAAATAGTAGCAACTTGTTTGATTTTATTGTTGTCTTGACCAACTTCTTGAGATTGAGATTTCAAGTTAGCAACTACAGTTGCAACAGCTTTGTCAATACCACGTTTTAGATCCATTGGGTTAGCACCAGCAGCTACAGATTTGATACCTGGAGCAACGATAGCTTGTGCCAATACAGTAGCAGTTGTCGTACCATCACCAGCTTGATCAGCTGTTTTAGAAGCAACTTCCTTTACCATTTGTGCACCCATATTTTCTAACGCGTCTTTCAATTCGATTTCCTTCGCTACTGAAACACCATCTTTAGTAATTACCGGAGCACCAAATTTTTTCTCAATAATTACGTTACGTCCTTTAGGACCCAATGTTACTTTAACTGCATTTGCTAAAGTGTCTACACCTTTTTTAAGGGCCTCGCGAGCCTCAACGTTATATTTTACTTGTTTTGCCATTTTTATTTGAGTATTTAGTATTTCTAGAAGCGTAATTAGAATTTGATATAAAACCGTAAAGCCGATCTTATTATTAACCTATCTAATTTTACAACTCCACCAAAATAATCTATTGAATTTTTAATTGAGCCAGAAAACTCTTTTTTTAATTAACCTTGTGGTATGAATTAGATAACAGCGTAAATATCGGACTCACGCATAATTAAGTACTCTTTTCCTTCGTAAGTAATTTCAGTACCTGCGTATTTTCCGTATAATACTTTGTCACCAACTTTCACAGTTAACGGTTCGTCAACTTTACCTGTACCTACAGCAACTACTGTACCTTGAGATGGTTTTTCTTTTGCTGTATCGGGGATATACAACCCTGAAGCTGTTTTTTCTTCTGCTGGAGCAGCTTCTACTACTACTCTGTCTCCGATAGGTTTGATACTTAATGCCATAATTAATTTACTTTTTATCTGTTATTGAATTTATTTTAATGTTATAATCGTTATAAACACATCATCTTTTATGCCAATTGTAAATATCAACACTTATAAGACAATTTTTCACAGAAAACTAACATGCTGATCGACAAAAATTCATTTTGCTGTCACACTGTCATTTTTCCGTCTGTCAGTCTTACTTCTCTCTGCCGCCGCTCTGGTCGAGTAACCCGATAGAAACATTTTTTAGATGCTTTCCATCCAGCGACCTGGTGTACGGGCTCCTTGAAAACAATGAAAATAAATACTTCTCCATAAACCGAGTGTGGCGAGCACTTTCAGAAAAAAGTAAACATAAAAAAGCCCCGTTTGTAAAAACAAACGGGGCCTATATACTTTTACTGACAACTATTTTTTAGCTTCTTCCGCTGGTTTAGTTGTAGGTGTAGTAGCTGGAGCTTTTTCCTGAGGTTGAGCAGGAGCTGCTTGCTCTTGTCCCGCAGGCGCACCAGCAGGCTTTTGTCCAGTACCCAAGTTCAATGGACCTTGTTGTGCTGGAGTCTCGATTTGACCACCCAATCCACCTTTAGATGTACTTGGCGATGTACCAATAATATTGACACCTAAGCTAAATACCATAATGGCAATAACCATGATCCAAGTACCTTTCTCCAAAAAGTCACCTGTACGTTTTACCCCCATAAGATTTGTTCCACCTGAAAAACCAGATGACAAACCTCCTCCTTTTGGATTTTGGATTAAAACCAAAAACGCTAAAATAATACTAGCCAATATGATTAGACCGATTAATAATCCTTGCATCTCTTTATGTTATTAATTTAATTTCTTTTCTAATTCTGTTATGCGTGCCGCAAAGTAAGCATTTTTTTCTGGATATTTCAAAACTAATTTTTTGTAAACCTCTATTGCTTTTGGATATAAGCCCTGCTCCACATAGATCTTTGCAAGCGTTTCGGTAACAAGCGAATGCTGATCCTCCGAGCTTTTTCTTGCCTTGTTCTCCAAATCTAATTTTTCTGCCTGGAGGGGTTGAATCATAGGTTCTTCGCGAATAAACTTTTCAATTACCTCGTCAGTTTTACGCGGTATCTGAAAAGCAATTGTCGTTTTAACTTCATCACTCAACTTTGCTTCAGGTGATTGCAAATGAAAGATATTCTCCCGAATCTGTTGATCTAATAGCTGGGTATCCAATTTCTCATGAATTTTAGCGATATCGTCATTAGACGGCATCATTGGACCTAATGGAGATTTTACATAGGGCTGATAAGTGTCAGCATATTCCAATCTAGTTTTATGTAACCACCATAAGAAACTATAGGGCATCGTATCATCATCGTAAACAGAAACACGCTCTCGCCCATCACTCTCCTCGGCAACAGATTCCGCTAAAGCAGCTGTTACAATTAGGATCTCCTCGGCCTCTGCATCGGCAATAATTTCTTGCTGCTGTTCATTGGCCCTAAAATAATCTTTTGCGACCCCGGCTTGAATCAAACGATCCAATTCATCAACCTCCACGCTCTCCTCTTCTATTTCGACCACCCCTTCATCATTGTTAAGCCTCTCTTCGATAATAACTTCATCTTGCTGCGTTATTGGCGTAGGCGCTACCACGGATTTACTATGAACAAATTCATATAGCCAACTTGGAGAGGATGCATAGAGCAAAGTAGAAGACAGATTCTGCACTGAACCATGTTTTCCAAAAACTTTACGTTCATAAACAAACCGTAAGCTCTGGGCATAAGGGTATTTTTCAATCAATGCTAAAATAATATCTTCCTCTACAGTGTCCGGATGATTGATTGCTTGAAAAAAAAGCTCGTTATTGGTTAATGATATATTAAGATTCATCTTGAAAATAGAATTACCAATTAGCAAACGCTTTGTTATATATATCTTCAGTTAGCATCTGAATAATTTCCTTACCCAAAGTTTCTTCTTGTGCACTCTGAAGGTTTCCGGCAAACTCTTTAAATCGTGTAAAGGGCTGCTCAAAATCATCCTTCGGATTGATTTTATTATGATAGGTAACTTTAATCGTAATAGTCAGTCTATTCATTGCAGCTCGATCAGTACCTGCTTCAACAGCTGCAGGACTTATTGAATACTCTGTAATAAATCCCTCAAAGGTAGCGTCTCCATCCTGATTCACCTGACTCAATCGAGATTGATTACGAATACGCTCTTTGAGAGCCTCCGTAAAGTTCTGACTTAATGTCGGATAAACCAAAGGAGCTATATTTTCGAAATATTGAATATTGACAGTTTTCATTCCTTCGGGAATGGAACCTCCTGTAAAACCATATTTTACCCCACAACTATTCATTACGAATAGAAAGATTGCTGTGAGAAAAGTATATAAAATTTTTTTTGACAACATCTGTAAACCTTAATCTAAATTTAAGTCTTTAATTTTTCTATACAAAGTTCTTTCAGAAATTCCCAGCTCTTGGGCGGCTGCTTTACGCTTGCCGCGATGTTTTTTCAAGGCCTTTTTTATTAAATCAGATTCTTTATCAACAAGAGATAAAGACTCCTCGACTTCTTGGGCATCCTGCAGGTATTCATCCTGTGAAACGGGATTTTTCAATACATTTGCAGTGTTTGCCGGAGAATGTATAGTTAAAGTTGGTGTTGCAGTATAATTTTCCGGCTCTGATTTCAATTGTGGTTCAATCTCCTGATACAATTGATTGATGTAGGGCGAGTTTTGATCAAACGTACTGGAATCGACACCTTTTTGTATCAATTCAACCACCAGTTTTTTCAGATCAACCATATCCTTTTTCATATCAAATAGGACTTTGTACAACAAATCTCTCTCTGAAAAATCTTCTTTTCCACCATTATTTGAAGGAACTACCGCCGGTAAACTTGTACGTGATTCATTAGGTAAATAATTTTGAAGTATATGCGCATCAACAACACGTTCTTTCTCCAAAACTGCAATTTGTTCCGCTACATTTTTTAGTTGACGTACGTTTCCGGGCCAGCTATAGTTCCGTAACATATTCTGTGCATCTTCCGTCAGTTGAACTCCCGGCGTGCGGTATTTTTCAGAAAAATCTACAATAAACTTACGAAATAATAAGTTGATATCTTCCGGTCGTTCACGCAATGACGGTACACGCAATGGTACGGTATTCAAGCGATAATAAAGATCTTCGCGAAATTTACCTTTTTGTACAGCTTCAAACACATTCACATTTGTCGCAGCAACAACACGTACATTTGTCTTTTGTACTTTAGATGATCCGACCCGAATATACTCACCTGACTCCAACACACGTAATAATCTCGCTTGTGTACCCAGTGGCAACTCGCCTACTTCATCTAAAAAGATTGTTCCGCCGTCAACAACTTCAAAATATCCCTTTCTAGCCTCATGAGCACCAGTAAAAGAACCTTTCTCATGACCAAATAATTCGGAATCAATGGTCCCTTCTGGTATAGCTCCGCAGTTAACCGCAATAAAAGGGCCGTGCTTACGTGAGCTCAATTGATGGATAATATGCGAAAAAACCTCCTTACCACTTCCACTCTCACCTTGTATTAATACGGAAATATCAGTTGGGGCCACTTGTCGCGCAATATCGATGGCACGATTCAACAGTGGCGAATTACCGATAATTCCGAATCTATTCTTTATATCTTGGTTATCCATAAATTTCCTGTTGGAAATAAAACAATCTCAGTTTCCTTAATCAACAATTTTTCCCAATAACGTAGCGGAGGTACATGATTCAATAAGCACGTTCACATAGTCGCCTTGCTTAAATCGAGGGTCGATTGGAAATACCACTAAAGCATTTTGATCATTACGGCCACAAAAATCGAATTCAGACCTTTTTGAAAATCCTTCAATAAGCACCTTACAAACTTTTCCAACAAAATGCTGGTAACGGTATAAACTATGATCGCGCTGTTTATTAATAACTTCTGTCAAACGACGTTTTTTTACATCTTCTGGAATATCATCCGCATATCTTTTCGCAGCCAAAGTACCTGGCCTTTCCGAGTAAGCAAACATATAGGCGAAATCATATTTGACATAATCCATCATAGACAATGTTTCTTGATGTTCCGCTTCTGTTTCTGTACAGAAGCCCGTAATAACATCTGTAGAAATAGCACAATCAGGAATAATACGACGGATTGCATCTACGCGTTCCATATACCACTCACGGTCATATGTACGGTTCATCAGTTCTAATACCCTGGAGTTTCCAGATTGAACCGGCAAGTGAATATAATTACAGATGTTTTCGTGTGAAGCGATCGCATATAGAACCTCATCGGTAATATCTTTTGGATGGGAAGTAGAGAAGCGCACACGTAAAAGGGGACTAATTTCGGCAACCATCGTAAGAAGAGATGCAAAAGTGACTGTCTCACTTGGCTCTTCACCTTCGGTAACAGATGCACTATACTTATAAGAGTCCACATTTTGTCCCAACAGAGTAACCTCCTTATAGCCTGCATTGAAAAGATCTTGGGCTTCCTTCACGATAGACTGTGGATCACGGCTCCGTTCACGGCCACGTGTAAAAGGAACCACACAAAATGAACACATATTATCACAGCCACGCATGATCGAAATGAAGGCTGTTACACCATTTGAATTCAAGCGGACAGGATTAATATCGGCATAAGTTTCCTCTCTAGATAATAAAACGTTGACAGCTTTAGCACCGTCATCGACCTTATCAATTAAATTTGGCAGATCGCGATAAGCATCTGGTCCTACCACAACATCTACCAATTTTTCTTCCTCTAAGAATTTCGATTTTAGACGCTCGGCCATACAACCTAATACACCAACGATCATTCCAGGATTTTTTGTTTTAGCAGCCTCAAATTCCTTTAGGCGATTGCGCACACGTTGTTCGGCATTTTCCCGGATGGAACAGGTATTAATAAAAACAACATCAGCTTCCTGATAATTCTTGGTTGTTTCAAATCCCTTATCCAACAAAATAGAAGCAACAATCTCACTATCCGAAAAATTCATTTGGCAACCGTAGCTTTCAATATACAGCTTGCGTCCATTACTTAAAGTCGGATCCTGTTCTAATAATAATGCCTCACCCTGACGAGATTCGTCGTGTTCCTTAGTGGTATGTGTTAAATCTAGCATAGCTCGATATTCAATAGAATATAATTTTTTTTATTTTCAAAGAAATAACCAACGCAATTACCAAACTTTTCATGATCTGATTCAATGCCCTTAGTTGTTTCAAAGACTACAAAGTTAGAAATTTAAATCCATATAATGACAGTTTGTCAGACAGAAATATAGTTTATGCTTTGTCAAATTTCCAAAAAAAAAGCGTCGATTAAATCAACGCTTTCTTATGACTCGAAATCAAAATAAATCTTTCCCAGGAAATTATTCCCGAAAACTATTTATTGACCTGCTTGTTGTTTTGCTTCTTTCTTCATTTGATCACCAGCTACAATCACGATTTCAACACGACGATTTTGTGCACGTCCAGCTTCTGTATCGTTGCTTGCAATTGGCTCGGAGAAGTTTCTACCTTCCGTTCTGATACGCGAAGAAGCTAATCCTTTTGATACCGCAAACGCACGTACTGAATTTGCACGATCTAAAGATACCTTTTCATTTGCAGCCAATGTACCTACATTATCTGTATGTCCGATAACCAAGATTTCAGTACCTTGTTCTTTGTTCAAAGTTGTTACTAAATTTGCAATATTATCCTTCGCTGACGTTTTCAAATCCGATTTATTGAAATCAAATAAAATACCTGAATCAAACTTAACCACGATACCTTCAGCAGATTGCGTAACCTCGGCACCTTCAACGGTTTTAGAAATCTCAGCAGCCTGCTTATCCATTTTTTTACCAATCAATACACCTGCAGCACCACCAATAGCAGCTCCTGCCAACGTACCGATAGCCGTGTTACCAGCTTTACCGCCGATCAATGCTCCTAAAGCACCACCGGCAACACCACCGATTACACCTCCTTTAGTCGTATTATTTGTATTTTGGATTGTAGAACAACTTCCAAATAACATAGCTGAGGTTGCAACAGTCAAACCTAATACAGCTAATTTTCTATTCATTTTCATATGTATGCTATCTAAGACTTTTAATATTCAAACTAAATACGTTCTATTAAAATCAAACAAAGTGCCAAAAGATATTTTTATGAACTTTTTTGTTACAAAACAGCAAAAAAGCGCTATAAAACTTCCTAAAATGACGTTGATAAGCTACAAAATCTTACATCAATTCCGTCCACTCCTTTAAACAGCTAACAGTAGCAGATGCAAAATGTTTTTACTTTTCTTGCGTCTTTACTTCAATATCGGGCAAAAGAGAACCTTTAGGTCTTCCTTTTGCATTAAAATCCTCCATAGACTGTTGTACATAATGCATCAGATCATACTGCCCCCAATGCTCCGCAAGATCAAATGATGGACGATAGCGCACCATAAAAGCATCTAATTCTGTGCTGTCTAGTTTAGTCAGATTTTTGACAGCTTCACGGGAAAAAATACGATCAACTTGCAATTCCTCTTTCTCCCTGTCCATAAATCGTCCAAAACGCTTCGCATTTTTAGCTTCTCTTCCAAAAAGATTATAAAGGGCAGTTGCAGGACTGCCTAAATAGGTTCCAAATTTATTTTTACCACCATTATAAACACCCTTCTTACCGTAATTGCCCATAGCGTCATTTAATTCCGCCTCTTTAGACTTTCGCTCGACAACAACTGTTTCCAATCGAATACCCTCCTGCAATTCGACATAGAACTCATTCAGATTTGTCAGAACAGTTTTTACGGGAGAATAACCAACTTTAGTGAAAGATAACGAGTCACCAACCGATGCATCTATGGTAAAAACACCGAAGGAATTCGTTAAAGTCGATCTGTGAGTCCTCAAATTCAGAACAACCGCATCACCAATACGATTACCATTACCTTTTTGCAATACCATTCCAGAAACTTTCTGAAGGTGTTGTGCCGTTGCAGCATAACTGGTCAGTAACAGGAAGAATAGCCCCAATACTCCTAAATGTATATGTCTTATTTTCATTCTATTATTTCTCTTCAATTATCCCAATCGATTTACCTGTGGCATGCACATCCCTGCAAGTTTATTGGGCCAAACAGTCGCTTTCGCGAGAACAGTTTATAATTTATTTCACTCTTATGAATTGCCCGTTATACCTAACCTACTTTGCTAAAAGTAATAATAGTTTGACACTTGTACTGTTAAAAAAGTTTAAATATTCTTTCTTTATCACTTGTAGGGATAAAAAACAAAATTGGCACCTTCTGCAACCACAACAAATAAACACATATAATCTTTCGCTGGTTTATAGTTTTGGATAAAAGACGACCTGCGATCTTCCTGGATAATATCCATTTCTACAAACTCTTCCAATGTAGAGGCATTTATTGTCCATTTCGTTTCCAATTCCTTGCGATCCAATATCACCTCGCCAACAGAAACTTCATGCTGATGAGCTACAAAAATTGGATAATCGGAATAACCTTCTTCCACAATCTCCAGTGCGACTTCACGGATTGATTCACTGTAAAAATCAAGATCTACCTGCAAGCTTTTCAATGGACTTTGCTCTGTAGGCGGGGTATTCTCCTCTCTTGCGGACCCCGAAAATAAATCTTCTACTTCCATAACTTTTATTTCCTTAATTCTAACAGAACAACATTTTCGACATGTTGTGTATGCGGAAACATATCTACCGGCTTGATACGTTTCACCTCATATTTTTCACCCAATAACACAAGATCTCTTGCTTGTGTAGCTGCATTACAGCTGACATAAACAATGCGCGGTGATTCCATTTCCAATAAACGAGCCACCACATCAGTATGCATTCCCGCACGTGGAGGATCTGTAATCACAACATCCGGTTTACCATGTTCGGCGATAAAAGCAGGTGTCAACACATCTTTCATATCACCAGCATAGAATTTTGTATTCGTAATATTATTGATGGATGAGTTGACTTTTGCGTCTTCAATAGCAGTAGGAACATATTCTACACCAACGACTTCTTTTGCTTTCTTTGCCACAAAATTTGCAATCGTACCAGCCCCAGTATATAGATCATAAACTAATTCATCACCTTTCAGATCCGCAAAATCACGGGTAATCTTATACAGTTCATAGGCTTGCGCAGAGTTTGTTTGATAGAATGACTTAGGTCCTACTTTGTAACGCAGCCCTTCCATCTCCTCGTAAATAAAATCACGGCCGGCATATACATGAATATCCTGGTCAAAGATCGTATCATTACGTTTCTGATTTACAATATACAATAGGGAAGCAATTTGTGGGAACTTTTCCTTAACAAAATCCATCAACAATTCAACCTGCCCTTCTTCTGGATAGGCAAACACGACGATCACCATCATTTCTCCTGTTGAAGAAATGCGAATAATCAAATTTCGCAATACACCTGTGTGTTCACGTAGATCATAGAAAGTCATACCTTGGCTGAGCGCAAAATCACGAATGGTATTGCGAACTTCATTTGAAGGATCTTCTTGCAGAAAACAGTGATCAATATCCAAAATTTTATCAAAACGTCCTGGCACATGAAAGCCCAGCGCATTCATTTCCAACGTCGATGCATCCTCATCTACAGATGTCAACCATTTTTTATTGGAGAACGTATATTCCAACTTATTTCTATAGTATTCCGTCTGAGTTGAGCCCAAGATCTCTTCCATCGAAGAAGTATCTACTTTTCCGATACGCGACAATGCATTGTTAACCGATTGCTGCTTAAATTTTAATTGTGCATCGTAAGTCATATGCTGCCATTTACAGCCGCCACAAACACCAAAATGTTCACAAAAAGGATCTACCCGATAAGAAGAGACTTCTTTTAAACTGGTTATACGAGCTTCTGCAAAATTCTTCTTCTTGCGCATAAGCTCCACGTCAACAATATCACCCGGAACAGCCTTTTCTACAAACAAAACCAAATCTTCGGTTTTTCCAACACCTCTACCCTCTTCGGCAATATCAATGATGGCAATATCTTTCAAGAACTTTTTATCTTGCGGAATTCTTCTACTCATAGCTTGCAAAAATACAAATTTATAACGATTTTTCATCTGCATAAATGATTTATAGCCATTGATTATCACTAGCATAAATGATTACGGGACAGGCTCATAGAGGATCATGCACAAAACCTGCTTTCTTATGAACAACCTGATGATAAGTTTCGAGCGAATAGCATACCGGGATCAGATTCGGACTACGTTCGTACCACTTTCGGATGCGATACAGATCGTGTACCGATGCTGACCAGATTCCGACCAAACGCTGAGCAGGAATTATCTGTTCAAAATATCGTCAATAATGATTGCAAAACTGTCCATCTCCGAAGCGGGTCCGAACACAATACGAAGACAACCCGTCCACAGCATTAACGTTGCAGAATCATAAAAAAGTGAGCATGCAAAAAAAAATGACGTCGCGAATAAGAAAGGGATGAGTATGTTATAACAATTTTATTGGACAGTTGCCTGAACGAGATAAGGCAGAATTTCCTTCTGAAAGGAAATAAAGTTTTTGCGTACATCCGCATCAGAAACTGCAGTAAAAGCAAAAGAAAACACAATACTTTTACTTGACTTGATCAAAAAAGTCAATTTTTCTTCACTGACAGCTTCATTAATTTTTTCATTCTGAATAAAGGTGCTGAGCAATAGAAATTCAAGATCTTCAGAAAGTGTTTTAAGATATTCCTGCGCGTTTGCGGATTCCCGGATAAACTCCCAGCCAATCAGCTCATTACATGCAGTATAGGTTAGCCTGCTTACCCGTAGAATAGTAGATGCTAAAAAGGAAGCCATATCGTCTTCATATTTTGTCGTTTTCAAAATATCTTGCAGACTAGCTCGAAGATAATCCATTAGAATAGCATGCAAAATCATTTCCTTACTATCAAAATACTTATACACGGTCGCTTTCGCAATCTTGGCTTTTTTTGCCAATGTATTCACACTGGTTTTATGATAGCCGTTTTGACGAAAGAGCTCACGTGCTGTTCTTTTTATGGATTCAATGATGTAATCTGGTTCCATAGACTTTGGATAGTACGAATGTTGAGTGTCAGCTAAAAAGAATAAAGACTAAAAAGCATCACATTGTTCCCTTGCCGTATTATAGAGGAGAATAATGTGATGCCATACCTTTACGAATATTAATTTATATTAATTCCGTCTCAAATTGAGACAAGAACCGTGTATCATTTTCAGAGAAAAGACGTAAATCTTTAATCACATACTTAAGGTTTGTGATCCGTTCAATCCCCATACCGAAAGCAAAACCGGAGTATTTTTTACTATCGATACCACAATTTTCAAGTACATTCGGATCAACCATACCACAACCCAGAATTTCTACCCAACCAGAGTATTTACAAAGGTTGCATCCAGCACCTTTACAGATTGTACAAGAGATATCCATTTCGGCCGAAGGCTCTGTAAATGGAAAATAGGATGGACGGAAACGTACTTTAGTACCTTCTCCGTACATTTCCTGAACAAAATGATACAAAGTCTGTTTCAAATCCGCAAAAGAAACATTTTCGTCTACATATAAACCTTCTACCTGATGAAAGAAGCAGTGTGCACGTGCTGAGATCGCTTCATTCCTATACACGCGTCCTGGCATAATTGCGCGGAACGGTGGTTTACCCGCTTCCATCAGACGCACTTGAACCGAAGACGTATGCGTTCTTAGTGTAATATCATTACCTTCCTGTTTTTTGATAAAGAAGGTATCTTGCATATCACGAGCAGGATGCTCCGGTGGAAAATTCAGCGCAGAGAAATTATGCCAATCGTCCTCAATTTCGGGACCTTCCGCAACAATGAAGCCCAATTTTTTAAAAATTTCAACGATTTCTTTACGAACCAAAGAAATTGGATGTCTAGACCCCAACTGAAATCCCTGACCAGGCAGTGTTAAATCACTATCCAATTCTTGGGATTTTTGCTTTTCCCCTGATCCAAACTTTTCTTGTGCTTCTTTGAATGTGTTTTCCGCCAATTGCTTAAATTCATTCAATACCTTTCCTAAAGTACGTTTCTCATCAGGCGTAACGGTTTTGAATTCATCAAAAAGATTTTTCACAATCCCTTTGGAAACCAAAAACTTCAATCTGAAATTTTCTACATCGGCTGAAGAAGAGGGCACAAATGCCTTAATTTCTTCAGTATACTGCGTAATTCTATCTTGCAACATAATTAGAGCAAACATAGCCAAAATTTCTGCCAAAAAAAAATTTTACAATTCGGCTAATAATCACGAAAAAACACAAAGAATAAAATAAAACTTCATAATTTCACAGACACCAACAGCAATGAAAGCGAACAGAAGGTCCTTCCTGGCTAATAACATCTAGACTCATTCAGAAAAAATAATCACCTATATAGAACAGCCTAGGCTTTTATGCTAGAAATGTAAATAAAGTAAAAGAGCAGACTGATGGGCCTGCTCCTAAATTTATTAATGTCTTTATTTTGAAAAGTAAAGTTTTTACATAATCACAAATTCTTCAACTTAAAATGGCAACGGATTATCCTCTTGATCATTCTCCGTAAAATCAACTTCCACTTCTTTGTCTTCGACTTTCTGTGCTTGTGTATTTCCAGTATTGGCTGCGCTAACACCGCCATTTGGCTCAAAGTCCGACTTTCTGCCCAAAAGCGTAAAGGTTTCAGCAACAACCTCTGTAGCGTAACGTCTAATACCTTCCTTATCCTCATAAGTACGCGTCCGTAATCGGCCTTCGATGTAAACTAACTTCCCCTTTGTTAGATACTTTACCGCCACGTCTGCCAAACCTCGCCACATCACAATATTGTGCCATTCGGTTTGTTCTACTCTTTTCCCGTCCTTGTTATACGTTTCTGATGTAGCTAATGGAAAACTGGCAACAGAGACATTACCTTCTAAATAGCGAATTTCGGGATCTTTCCCAAGATGGCCCACTAAAATGACTTTGTTAACTCCTGACATAATTTAAAAGCATAAATGGTTAAAAATTTGATCTTTCCAAAAAGGTAAAGATCAACTTGTGTTTAGCTAATTTATCTAAATCTTTTAAAAATACATAATCCCAATTGGATTTTTTTTGAATTAGATCCCCTTCTAACCGCACTTCAAAAAAGGTCGCGTAGATATTCTGATGGCTCAAAACATGTTTTGTCTGAGTCTGTAATACCCGTAAATTAACATTGGCCCCAAAGTATCGAATAAAATCCTCATCTTCAAGAAACTCCGGAATTGTCATCGAATGCTTTGATTCCAATAATGGAAACTCATATAAATTCTGCCACACATCTCCTTCTCCACGTTTGGACATCAACACCTTATCATCCTTTTTGAAAATAAAGTAATTGAAATATCGGTCTCTACTTGCCTTCCCTTTAAGTTTAACAGGCAATTTATCCACTTCTCTGTTCAGCGCAGCATAACAGAATGGACGAAACATACAGACCTCACACAAGGGTTGCTTGGGCTTGCAGTGGATAGCCCCAAAATCCATAATCGCCTGATTATATAATGCAGGATGTACTTGATCAAGATTTTCTTTAGCTATAGCTGTAAAGATTTTCTTGCCTTCAGTAGAATTTATTGGGGTTTCAATACCATAATATCGAGAAAGCACACGAAATACATTTCCATCTAAAACCGCCTGAGCTTCATTATTAGAAAAAGAAGATATCGCAGCAGCTGTATATTCCCCTATACCAGGAAGAGTTATTAAAGTCTTGTAATCTATGGGAAAAACCCCATTATATTGGTCACGAACAATTTTAGCAGCTTTGTGCATATTTCTACCCCGAGAATAATACCCCAGGCCCTGCCAAAGATGAAGAATATCATCTTCCGCTGCATTCGCAAAATCAACAACAGTCTTAAATCGCTCCACAAAACGTAAATAGTAGGGTAAGCCCTGCTCAACGCGAGTCTGTTGCAGAATAATTTCAGAAAGCCATATTTTATAGGGATCTTTTGTTTCTCTCCATGGAAGATCTCGCTTATGTTGCTGATACCATGCTTGCAGTTCCTCACTAAATATCATAAAGGCAAAAATGCATAATTTTTACCTAATCCAAGCATTCGATCATTCAAGGATTGGCCTACGGATGTACGTGATCTGCTCATCTGGTTCTAAAATAGTATTTTCCAATGCGATTGAACCGGTATACTTTTCTTTCAGTGCCTGATAGAGTCGCCCGTCATAAGAAACTGCAAATCGTCCATCTGCTTTTAAATAAACAGGTAAATGTCTATTCCCCACATCAAAACAAAATTCTCCTACAACCGATAGGTTTTGGCTATCGAGCAGTACACAAAGGCAGGGTAAAATATTCACCTGGATAAAAAGGTCTCCCTGATGATAAATACATTGACCAGAACGCAATGCATTGCCTTCATCTCGTTGTATCCGGACAATATTTCCTCTTCTTGTTTTTCGCTGAATGACCCGCTTATTGACTTCATAATAGGAAATATCCAGAATATCGGAGTCGCGGCCCAATTTAACATCATCAAAATCAGGGATGACATCAATTACGATCTCATTGAATATTCCATTCTTATGCATACTTAACCCCTTCTATCGCCCCTGTTTCAACAACTTTTCTACTACTTTTTCGAACAGACTTCTTATCCTCAACAAGCTCCTTCTCCTTCTCCTTCTCCTTCTCCTTCTCCTTCTCCTTCTCTATTGACCTTACCATGCTATTTTCTTTCTTTTCAGAAAGCTTATGCTGCGTAAAATCCCAGCACAACTGTCCTAGCATATGTAAGAAGTCGTATAATAGCTCGCCATCTGTCCCCAATGCACGCAGAATAACCACATCTGTCGATGCCTGTGTAAATCCATAAGAGATATCGTTATATTCGACTGTTAAGATCTCATCAAGCTCCTGTTTGAGTTCTTGCGCAAAAAGTGCAGAAAATAAAAATGTCGCCTGATGGGTATAACCTTCAAAAAATAACATTTTTTGGATCGGTTGACTTTTAGGGCTCATTAGCTGATTATCAATAAATGACAGCTTACCATTTCTAAAAATCTTCGTTTGTGTATGCAGCCTGTCAAACTCAAAAGCTTCTTTCATGTGAATTCTCCCCACACTGATAATATCTCCCCACATCAAAACCGCATCCTCTGCCAAATGAATGTGATTACTGGCTTTGAAAATGGAATCTTTAAATGGCGTTACAGGGTGTGGAATGTAATGAAACACGCCTCCTGCATCAACATGCACATCCGTATGCTGCCCCGCTCCAGTTTTCATGGGATGCAGCTTATTGAAAGACTGGGTAAAAAGCTTCAGCTGTGCATCCTCTTTCACGTGAACATCGATATGTAGGTAATCGGTATCCATGATCCCTGGAGATGCGCTCATAATGATCATTTCCAAATGATCTGTCAACCCGGCCGCCCCATAATGCGTCAATTTATAGGGAGCATTATGATAACTTTCTTTCAATCTGCTTCTACCTTCTTCCCGGGCGACATTTAATACGATTTTACTATCCATATACGCTAATTTTTAACCTACCGGCTCCAACAGAGCATATTTTTTGATCCATGTTTTCACGTCTTCCAGGCCTTCAAGTGTCATTAGATTTGTAAAAATAAATGGCCGTTCACCACGCATGCGAATTGTATCCTGACGCATCACTTCCAGATCAGCATGCACATAGGGCGCAAGATCAATCTTATTGATCAGCAACAGATCTGAACGTGTAATGCCAGGCCCTCCTTTACGTGGCATTTTTTCACCCTCAGCGACATCAAGAACGAAGATGGTCAAATCTGCTAGATCAGGGCTGAAAGTTGCTGTCAGATTATCACCGCCGCTTTCAACAAAAATTAGCTCTACATCTTCAAAACGATGAGCCAGTTCTTCGACTGCTTCAATATTCATCGAGGCATCTTCACGAATAGCTGTATGGGGGCAGCCGCCAGTTTCAACTCCAATAATCCGCTCCGCAGGTAAAGCCGAGTTCTGCTGTAAATACATCGCATCTTCCCGAGTATAAATATCATTCGTAACTACACAAATACTATAATTTGCCGACATTGAACGTGTCAAACGTTCAATGAGCGCAGTTTTGCCAGATCCAACAGGACCTGCAACACCAATTTTCACATAATTTCTCTTCGACATCTTTTATTTCTCCTTTTCTAATTTTTAAGAGATGTAAATTCTTGTATATAATTTCTCATGTTGCATGCATCGAATATCTTGCGCAATACAACAATTTCCGATCAGGTCATCATCCAATTCAGGTTGTAAAGACACCAGTTTATTAATTAAAGGCTGCAGCTTAAACAGAATTTGCTGTGCATCCATTTGACTAATAGGGACTAGTTTTGCACAATTTGTCATAATGCCATTCAATGAATTATAATAAAAAGCACTCAGTGCATCTGTGTAACTAATTTGCTGTGCATGAGCAAACATGGCAAATGCCATCGCATAATGACCATGAAGCTCCTGTGTATTGATTGCCTTGAGATAGGTCGAGCAACGCTTGACGGGTTTTAACTTTTCCGTCAATTTTAAGAACCTTATGCCTAATTTCTTGCTAGCATCTCTAATCTCATAGGGAGCTTTAAATGCCGTAATCAAAGCATCAAGTTCCGCTATCTTCTTTTTTGTCGCCCTTGATTCACACAATTGCCAAGCCTTATGGAAAAAAGCGGCGTCGTTATAATAGAAACTATGTTCCAATAAGGTTTGTGCATATTCTTTTGCTGTTTTAGCATCATGTATAATCTCCTTATTAATATAAGTTTCCAATCCATAGGAATGGGTAAAACCTCCAATCGGAAATACAGAATCATTGATTTGCATCAATGTCAACAATGGATTCATATTTAGTTTTATTAATTTACATCCCTTTTGCCAGTGTAATTTTATTTTGGGCCACCGCATACTGATGGATCCGTAATGTATGGGTTCTTTCGATTACCCGGAGCTCCTTAGTCGGAGAGAAACCTGCCCTCTCCAGTGTTTCCCATAGTGGATTTTCATATGCAGCAATGATTTCGTGAGCTGCGTTAATGAAAACAGGAATGTGTTTATTGCCAATTTCAAGACATATCCGAGCCATATCCAGCACATTCTTAGGTCGCACAACAAGGCAAGGACAGGGTAATATCCGGACAACAATACGCAGCTCTTCTGTTTCAAACAGAATATCACCATCAAACAAGGACTCCTCTCCTAGATTTTTGAATCCTATTTCTCGACCCAGAACAGTGAACCCACGGATCACACGTTTTTCGGTATCGAACCATTCGAGCTCTAAAAAATCCAGCTCTACAGAATCCTGTTCCAAACCATCCGTCCAAATATTACCCTTAACGTCACTTGCTAATAACATAGATACCTCATTAGAATAAGAAGTAACGTTGTGCCATTGGAAGTTCTTTCAATGGTTCACAAGTAGCCAATACGCCATCTACAGTTACCTCATATGTTTCCGGATTAACCACGATATTTGGTGTTGCATGATTGTGTACCATATCCTTTTTCATCACGGTACGGCATCCCACTACCGGCAGACACTTCCGCGATAAGTTTAATTTTTGGATATTTCCATTCTCTAAAGACACTTTCGAAACAAAGTTGAAACACAGTTTTGAAACGGCTTTACCATAATTTCCAAACATCGGTCTATAGATAATTGGCTGTGGCGTAGGAATTGATGCGTTGGCATCTCCCATTTTAGCTCCTAAAATCATACCTCCTTTGATGACCAGTTCGGGTTTTACACCAAACAGTTCCGGCTTCCAAAGAATCAAATCCGCATACTTTCCCTTTTCAATTGAACCGATATATTGATCAATACCATGTGCTTTCGCTGGATTTATGGTGAATTTGGATACATAACGTTTGACACGGAAATTGTCATTTCCTTTTCCTTGATCCTCAGCCAAAGGGCCGCGCTGGATTTTCATCTTATGCGCAGTTTGGAATGTCCGGGAGATCACCTCACCTACACGTCCCATAGCTTGACTATCCGAACTCATAATCGAAAATACTCCCATATCTTGTAAGATATCTTCAGCAGCAATTGTTTGTGGACGGATACGCGAATCCGCAAATGCCACATCTTCTTTCACATTTTTATCCAAATGATGACAAACCATCAACATGTCCAAGTGTTCTTCAGCAGTATTTACCGTAAAAGGTTTTGTAGGGTTGGTAGATGCAGGGAGGATATTGGGATACATGGCGATCTTAATGATATCCGGCGCATGCCCTCCACCGGCCCCCTCTGTATGGAAGGTATGGATAACACGGCCATCTATTGCAGCAACAGTATCCTCCAGGAAACCGGCTTCATTAAGCGTATCGGTGTGGATGGCGACCTGTACATCATATTTATCAGCAACTTTCAATGCCGCATCAATCGTGGCCGGAGTCGCCCCCCAGTCTTCATGAATTTTTACGCCAAGCGCCCCGGCCTCAATCTGCTCCTCGATTGGCTTCGTGGTAGAAACGTTTCCTTTTCCGAAAAAGCCAACATTGATAGGTAAGTTTTCAAAAGCTTCAAACATACGTTCGATGTACCACTTCCCAGAAGTCACAGTTGTCGCAAGTGTTCCATCAGCAGGTCCTGCACCACCGCCAATAAAAGTAGTTACACCAGAGTATAGAGCAGTTTCGATTTGCTGTGGTGAGATAAAGTGAATATGCGTATCGATACCCCCGGCAGTCAAGATATATCCAGCACCACCATGCACCTCTGTAGAAGCACCAATTACCATACCTTTAGTTACGCCATCCTGAACATCGGGATTTCCCGCTTTACCAATACCTACAATTTTACCATCCTTAATACCGATATCACCCTTTACAATCCCCCAGTGATCGATGATAATAACATTGGTGATACAGAAATCCAGCACGTCCTCATCTCGCAAGGCACGCGCAGACTGTCCCATACCATCACGAATGGTTTTTCCACCGCCGAATTTATTCTCCTCACCATAGACATTGAAATCTTTTTCAATCTCAATGAAAAGCTCTGTATCTGCCAGACGAACCTTATCTCCAGTGGTCGGCCCAAAAAGAGCAGCATATTTGTCTCTTGGGATATAAAGTTCCCCATCAACATATTTTACTGATGATTTATCTAAACCTAGCTTATCTAAACCAAGCGCATGTAGACCAACGGTAGAGCCCAAAGTGGTGAGCCCTACGACTTTAATCCATTCGCGTCTATTCCATCCTCCCATAGTTACTTAGATTGTCTGAATTTTAATTTTTTCATTTTATCAATGGCTTTGGTTTTCACCGATTGATCTGTATACTTCCCATTTGTCAATCCATTAAAACCGTGGATTTCCTTACTTCCGCCAAACTCAACCAGAACAACTGATTTTTGTTCCCCTGGTTCAAAACGAACAGCGGTACTGGCTGGAATATTCAAGCGCATCCCAAACGCTTTCTCTCTGTCGAAGGAAAGCAACTTGTTCGCTTCAAAAAAATGATAATGCGAACCTACCTGAATCGGTCGATCACCTTCATTTTTCACAACAATGCTTGTGGTTCTATGCCCAACATTAGCTTTGATTTCCTCTTTTTTTAAAATGTATTCTCCTGGAATCATATCATTCAATATTTATTAACGAATAGGATCATGGACAGTCACCAATTTAGTACCGTCCGGAAAAGTAACTTCGATCTGAACATCATGGATCATTTCGGGAACACCTTCCATGACTTGGCTCCTTTTCAATAAAGTAGTACCATAAGACATTAAGTCTGCCACAGACCTTCCATCCCTAGCCTCCTCCATAATCTGGGCACTGATGTAAGCGATACACTCTGGATAATTTAATTTTACCCCGCGTTTCAATCGCTTAGCTGCCAATTCGCCGGCCAAATGCAACAGCAGCTTTTCTGTTTCTCTCGGTGTTAAACGCATAAAAAAATAATTATTTGTTAATTTGTTAAAGGAATTATTATAAAACTGGAATGGTAAAATATGCCCCAAAGGCTAGGCGGTTGTACTGACTCTTGGCCATATCCATATAGCCCTTATAGTTTACGGTGTTACCGACGTAACCTAGATAAAACCGAAGATCCTGGTTATGAAACGGCTTATGTTGCAGCGCCGCAAAATAGGTCCAATTTTGGCGGAAATTCTTACCGAGTTGCTTATCATCCCGCGATCCCGCGATCTCATAACCACCTTTCAGTGCCAGCTCCCATTTTTTACTCAAAAATTGATCATAGCGCAATATCGCAGAGCTATAGTTAACGTCTTTTGCCAACACGCGATGATCACCAGTTCTACCATAAAACTCATTGATCGCAGAAGATGCAATCATCGCGTGATCAACACCGAGATAAGAGTACTGTAAGTCCAGATACAACATCTGCTTAGAGGTTTTGAACTTATTCGCCAAGGAGACTGAATGATTCGTATGCCCCTTTGCAAACTGTGAGATATTATAGGACCATTTGGTATTAAAACGCTTGTCCATAAATGCACCTACCCAAGTGAAATAGGCTCCCATTGGTACACTAGAGCGTTCCAAATCACCTACAGCAAAACCATTTTTTGTATGAAGCTCCATAAAACTATCATTGGTCGTGTTGTAAACTTGGGCATGCAACGAATGATTCGGGTTGACTTCATAGGATAACATTCCTCCGACTACAAAGAGATTCAATATACGGTCGACATAGTCGGTAAACTTATATTCGTAAATTGGGTTATTTTCGAACTCATAACTTCCGACCATCGCACTTTGCTTACCGGCCGTAACGGACCATTTGAGATCCTTGCCAAACTTGTACTTGATCAACGCCATATCCAATGCACGCGAGCCATTATCCTGACTCGTTGGTGCAAATGACCTATTCAAACGAAAACGCACTTTATAAGAAAGTCGATCATTGTAATCTCCACTCATTAAAATACGAGCGTCATCAAGATTTGCTTTTGCCTGTGATGAACCATCTCCATTGTCTGTTTGCAATCCTGCTCTTAATAGGACATCCAGTTGAAATGTTTTTGCTCTTGCAGGTTCATTCAGCAGCAGACTGCTTCTCTTCGCCGGAATAGAATCAGTTTGAGCTTGCTCCTGAGCATGTAAGGAAGCTATGCCAAGCCCCAGTGTTGTAAAAAGTGAAAGTGTTTTTTTCATCCTTATGTTTTGTTCCAATATGGTCGGGAAGCGTTTCAGATTTTCAAATTATCATTCAATTTGAAAATCTGGAAAAATCCCTGCGATATACCTATCTCTGGCACAAGTATATCACAGCCACCTAAAAATGGAATAAGGATGAGATTAAAATGAAATTAGAAAGGTGTTTTTGGGATTGTAACCACGACTAAAGTACCCTGCCCTTCGGTAGAACGCAACACTAATTCGGCACCATGGAGGTCAAAAATATTCTTGGCTAAAACAAGGCCCAAGCCATTTCCATAGATATCACCGACATTAGAAGCGCGGTAAAAGGACGTGAAAATATGGGGCTGGTCTTTTTGAGGAATACCTATCCCTTGATCGAATACTTTTATCGTCATATTTTTACTATCGCTACTGATTGCGACAACAACCTGCTGTCCATTACCGTACTTAAATGCATTTGAAATAATATTGCTAAAAGCAATAAAAAACAGATCTGGATTGGCTAAAACGGTAAGTTCGTCACTATCTTCCGGAATTTCTGTGAGATCAAAAGAAAGTTTAAACTCCTTGTGAATACTCTTTTCAGCTTTATAGATTTCATAAAGCAGCTCATCAACTCGAATAATTACTTTATTGTCCACTTCGCCCTTAAAACCCATCCGGGATAGTTGCAAGAGATTATTGATAATAAGCTCCATTTTATCCGCGTATTTCGCGATAGTCTGCAATGAATAGTAGGCTTCATGTTCCTTTGACAAAAGCTGCTGCGCCAATTCGGCCTCCCCTCCAATAATTGTCAGTGGAGTTTTCAGAGAATGAGAGGCATTTCCGATAAAGCTCTGTTGAGATTGGACCGAAATATCCAATCGGTTAAGCATTGAATTTAAATTCGCAATCAAAACACCCAATTCATCTTTACCATTACTGAATTTACTGAATAAACGATGGTCCAAATGTGCGATATCAACTTTATCTAAATCATTGTTAATATCCTTGATGGGTTTCAATAATCGGTCAGCAAAGTAAAAAGACATCAGTACGATTAAAAAAATGGCTAAAATACCGCCTGTAATCAATGTGCGATCTAATTGGCGCTGTTCTTCATGGCCATAATCATCGATTCCCTCCGATATCACAATTAAATTTTCGTGATGAAGATGATCGTGAAAGAATACAGCTACAAAAGCAGTCTTCCCATCCATATACCTCCCCTTCCCATGATGGATTACATCGGTATAGAATGTCTTTGGCATTGGTAACTCGGGCCTAAATTGAACACTGTCACTTCCCTTTCTAACACGAATGAGATGATCAGTTCCTTCAGATAATTGTTTCAGGTACTTACGTTTTACCTGAATATAAAGTTCTCTGTTTTCATCCTTCTGATGGACGATATGGTCTCCAACAATGACCGCATTCTCTTCTAACCGGTGAAAAAATTTGGTCTGCAGACTGTCGTACGTGAAATAAGATACATAAATGGCAAAAACGACAAGCAGCAGCGTACTGATGATAGAAAAGAGGAGAACTATTTTGGTCCTAATTTTCATGACGGATTACATACCCCATACCAATCACAGTATGGATAAGTTTGCGTGAAAACTGTTTATCGATCTTTTTCCGCAGATAATTTACATACACATCAACAACATTGGTACTTAAATCCACATCCATCCCCCATACCTCCTCTAAAATATCGATCCGGCTCAATACCTTATTTCGATTGAGCATTAAAAATTCAAGTAAACGAAATTCGGTAGCGGTAAGAATAACAGGAGAATTGGCACGTTGAACCGATTTACTGTCTCGATCCAACTGAAGATCATCAAACACCAATATGTTTTTCTGCTCAGTAATTGTTTTTGATTTACGGCTATAGCGACTGATTCGAGCCTTTAACTCCTCCAGGCGGAATGGTTTCGTCAAGTAATCATCTGCATCCCTGGCAAAGGCTTCAACGATATCTTCTGTTTGATTTAAAGCTGTCAGGATAATAATAGGGACTTCATTATTCGACATTCGAATATTTTTACAGACATCTAAACCGTTCATACCGGGCAGCATCACATCCAATAGGATGAGGTCATAATGATTCAGTCCAGCCATTTTCAAACCAGTATACCCATCCATGGCAATACTGATGTGATAGCCGTCTTCTTTTAAGCCTCTTTCGATCAATGATATGACGGATGGTTCATCCTCTATAAGCAACAGTTCCACAGATATCTTTTTAAGCAGTAAAAAATTCGAGGTATGTAAAATACAAAATTAATAATTCACTTTCCTCTTAAAAGCCACATTCCAAAATTATTTCATTTTTTCTTGACGGTGATATGATAGTAAGACTCTGTTCTGTCCTTGGACCGGACTGCTTATGCCCTGCTTTTGGGAGTAACCTACCAAATACCGATGGGTTCCCTAGCTAAACCCTAGTTCGATAGGTCGACACTAGGGTTTAGCTAGGAGATTACTCGGAACAAGGGCGAATAAGAGGGATAGCAGGAGCGAACAAAGGCATAAGCACAAGCGAGGCGAAAATCATTTTTGGAATATCGTCTCAAATAACGAAATATTATTTCAAAAAACCACTGAAATTCGATATTTTTGTAGCTTAAAATCGCAAAATGAAGCAATTTCTTATTTGTTTAACACTGATATTCTCCCTTTTTATAGAAAAAGGATTCACCCAGCAGAAGCTTTATAAAATTTCTTACCAATTTGCAGATCCTGAAACTGGTACCGATACTTCGGCTTCTGAGTTTATTAAAATATTAGCTGGAAATGGCGATGCATTAATGCATGCCTTTATTTCGAAAGATCAGATGAGAATTGAGAATCTGCTTTTCGGAAAATCGGTACAAATAAGTAATATTTCTAAGGGTACATCCTATCTATTAGATGAAACAAACAAAACTTATTCTCCTACAGATTTAGCATCGGGTCAGCTTATTGAGACTTCGAATGAAGGTGATAATTATGCCTATTCCAGCGATTTTGAGATCAGTTTGGTTCCCAATGAGAAAAAAACCATCGCTGGTATTGCTTGCCAAAAAGCACTATTCAACATCGCTGGAAGCAAAGACAAGGAAACGGAAATTACCGTCTGGTATGCAGCGCAATTACCAAAGCTCTACTGGGGAACCTACGATTATCTTGAAAAAGTGCCTGGTGCGGCATTATATGTCGGATCCGCAGGACTGGGCATTGAAGCCAACAAAGTCGAGGAAATTAATTTTGACCAGTCACTCTTCGAAATTCCTGAGGGCTATGAAGAAGGGGAAGCTGAAGCAACTGTTGCCGACTCCACATTGAACGACTACTTATCATGGTATCAGGATCCCAGTACGGAATATTTCGGCGTACAAGACAGTGTGGGAAACAAATTAACACCTGCTAAATATACTGCAATCTATAGTTTCATAGGAGATTACGCCATCGTAAACGATGCTGCGCAAATGTTTGGCCTAATAAACCTGCATGGTAAAGAAGTTATTCCATGTCAATATGAATCGCTAAGCCTAGAAACTGAAGGTGGCCCCGTGGTTTACATGAAGGATCTAAAGTATGGTCTCTTGGATACAAATGGCAAAATATTACTGCAGGCCAAATATGACTTTATTTCAGTTCCTAGCTCGGAATATTTACTTTTCACGGAAGGAGAACATAGTGGTGTCATGGATAAAAAAGGCACTGTTTTGCTTCCAGCAAAATACGAAACCATAGCAGATTTTAAAGATAATCTGGCATTAATTATTGTCAATCAGTCTTATCAGCTCATCAATAAAACAGGTATTAACCTACTCAAATCCGAGTATGAATTCCTGTCCTTTGCCGGAGAGAAACTCTTGTTAGCATTCAAAGACGATAAATATGGATACATAGATTACAACGGAAATATTGTCGTACCTTTTAAATTGCAAAATGCGCAAGCCTTTGAAAACGGACTAGCGCTTGTGACTGAGGACTTCGAGAATTTTTATTATATTGACGCAAAAGGGAAGTATATCAAGAAATATGAAGAGTAATCCACAGACATTCCACTTATCAACATTACATCGTGGAAAATATATGTTAATCTTGTTGACTTCGATCTTATTCATCGGAATGGGCATGTCTAAAGTTCCTATCCAAGAAATCCTCAAGATTATCATCGCTCTTTTAATGGTCCCTTTAGCTTTGTATGTCGCCATAAAATGTTCGACATTGTCGTCGACTTGGGTCTTGGACGAAAATACACTGCAGATAAGCAATGCTAAAAAAACAATCGTTTTCCCTTTGAATAATATTTCTCATATCAGGAATCTTAAACGTTCCGGCGGCAACCTGATCATTATCAACCAAAACAAAGGGCCAGCCTTTCGTACCTGGCGCAACAAATTATTTCAAAAAGAAGATGATCTTCCCCTGCTAACAGAGGCACTAAAAGCAGCCAGCATTGAATATTACGATATGTAAATGCCCTCGGTAACATTTGTTACAGGCTTTTGCAGACACAGTATGTACCTTTGTAACATAACTTAAGAACATTGTTATGCTATTAGAATACATCAAACAGCCATGGCCCTGGTATATCTCGGGTCCCTTAATTGCACTGGTCATGTACCTCCTACTGAAACAGGGAAAGGATTTTGGCATGTCCAATAATCTACGTACCATGTGTACGATATTAGGTGCCGGTAAATCATCTTCATTTTTCCGCTTCGACTGGAAAACCCAAGCATGGAATTTATTGGTGGTTCTTGGAACAGTGATCGGTGGTTTTATTGCCCACTATTTTCTGAGCGATGGTACGCCTACCCACATCAATGAAAAAAGTATCGCAGACCTCAAAGAGCTTGGCATCATCGACCATATACAGGGCTACCTCCCTGAATCTATTTTCATTTTTAATGGCTCCCTATTTCAGATTCTAATTCTAAGCATCGGTGGTGTATTAATTGGATTTGGAACGCGTTACGCGGGTGGATGTTCATCAGGTCATGCTATTTCTGGGCTTAGCAATTTTCAGCTTCCTTCCTTGATCGCCGTTATAGGCTTCTTCCTAGGTGGGATCATCATGGTTCATTTTTTATTCCCGCTAATTTTCGCATAAATGAAAGCACTAAAATTTATTTCCATCGGTATATTGTTTGGAATCATCTTATACAAATCGGAAGCTGCATCATGGTACAGAATCTACGAAATGTTCCAATTTAGATCCTTTCATATGTATGGGATTATTGGAACAGCTCTAACAACCGCCATTATTATCGTACAAATAATCAAAAGGCAACGACTCAAAGATAACAATGGAGAACAAATAGTATTCCACGACAAAGACAAAAGTATTACAAGATACTTGGTCGGGGGAACAATATTTGGTTTAGGATGGGCATTAACAGGTGCATGCCCCGGACCTCTATTTGCCTTAATTGGTGCCGGTTACTGGACACTGGGAATTGTCCTCTTATTTGCCTTATTGGGCACTTGGCTTTATGGCATATTACGAAATAAGTTACCACATTAACTGTCACAACCTATTTTATCATAAACTGTCCCAGAGATCGGAATCTAACGTCTGCACCAATATTCAAAATTTTAAGAACAAAAAATGGAATTAATATTTATAGCTGGTTTTATATTAGCTGTCCTGGTCGGGCTATCAATGGGTTTGATGGGTAGCGGCGGAAGTATTCTAACATTGCCCATATTTGTTTATATTTTTCATATAGAACCTCAATATGCATTGGACTATTCGCTGTTTTCTATCGGAATATTAGCCTTGGTCGGATCAATTTCTCCGTTGAAAAAAAGAGAAATTGACCTGAAAACTACGGCTATTTTTCTCTTTCCATCGCTAATTTCGGTCTATTTGACCAAGCGTTATCTCCTTGTTGCCATACCAGAGTCATTCCATCTGGGCGAAATAGCAATCTCCAGAAACCATATCATCATGCTACTTTTCTCGATCGTTATTCTGATTTCTGCGACAGCAATGGTCCGAAGACGTAAACAGGTTCAGCACGATCGATTCAGGGGTGGAATTGGCCAGATTTTCAACGTTGTCCTCGTCGGATTGCTCGTCGGTATCATGACAGGCTTGGTGGGTGCAGGAGGAGGTTTTATCATTGTACCAGCCTTAGTATTATTATTGGGAATCCCACTTAAACAGGCTATTGCCACATCGTTGTTTATCATCGGTTTAAACGCTTCATTCGGTTTGATCGCGAATTATCAATTCCTGGAGCATATGAATTGGTTTATATTGATTACCTTTACGTTAATCACTTTAATAGGCCTCCAAATTGGTTCCAAATGGAAAGACAAATTAGATGCAACAAAATTGAAAAGTATTTTTGGGTACTTTTTAATTAGTATCGGCATCCTAATCTTTGTCTTTGAAATCATTCAATTTGTAAATCTTTAAAATCACACATTATGTTTTTTCAACACATTTTCGAATCATCTTTAGCACATTCGAGTTATATCATTGGTTGTCAAGCCAAAGGTGTCGCTATTGTTATTGATCCTAAAAGAGATGTAGACACTTATCTGGAGATCGCAAAAAAGAACAATCTAACCATAACACATATCGCTGAAACACATATACATGCCGACTATCTCTCCGGCACACTTGAATTAATTGCATTAACAGGCGCCCAGCCCTATCTATCCGATGAGGGTGGAGAGAATTGGCAATATGAATTTCCACATATCGGACTAAAAGATGGTGATCAGTTTCAGGTTGGAAATCTAATTTTCAAAGTCGTTCATACACCTGGGCACACACCCGAGAGTATTAGCTTTGTATTGATCGATACACCGGCAACCATGGAACCTGTCATGATATTCACTGGGGATTTTGTATTTGTCGGTGATATAGGCCGTCCGGATCTGCTGGAAAATGCTGCTGGATTGGTTGGAACCAAAGAAATAGGTGCCCATCAGATGTTCAAGTCCATACAGTACTTCCTGACGCTACCTGATCATATTCAGGTATGGCCAGCCCATGGTGCTGGATCTGCCTGTGGAAAAGCACTGGGTGCCGTCCCCAGCTCAACGGTGGGTTATGAAAAAATACGCAACTGGGCGCTCCAATATCAAAATGATGAGCCCGCTTTTGTGAAAGAACTATTGGAAGGACAGCCGGAGCCACCACGCTATTTTGCCATGATGAAAAAACTCAACAAAATAACACGACCACTGCAAACCGAAGTTCCTCTGTACAACAAGTTAACAAACGAAACTTTTCTGGATTTATACCACAAAGGAACAACGGTCATTGATACACGCCACAAGTTTGACTTTGCCAAAGGATACCTCCCCAATAGCATCAATATTCAGAACAACAAAACGTTTAATACCTGGGCTGGCTGGATCCTTAATTACACGGATCCTTTTATACTCATTGTAGAAGAAAGCCAATTGGACGACATTGCCCGTAAGCTTATGCGTATAGGATTGGATCATGTAGCGGGCTATATTACACCTGATACCATTGCACAGCTTGAAATTACCTTGGCGCATCAGCAACTGATCGATTTTGAGGAGATGAATGCAGCATTGGAGAAACCCAACACGCAAATACTCGATGTGCGTAATACAAATGAATTTGCAGAAGGACATTTACCCCATGCAATACATCTCTTTGTTGGAACACTTGTAGACAATCTCCATAAAATTGACCCAAGCAAACAGCTTTATTTACATTGTCAATCTGGAGATCGGGCAACTATAGCGGCTTCCCTATTAGCACAAAACGGGATCAAGAACGTCAAAATCTATAGTCCTTCAATTAACGAGTGGAAAGCAAAAGGCGGAGTACTCGTTCAACACGAATAAGAACAGGTACTTACTTCCCCTGATCGGTTTTCAATACAGCTACATAGCTGATTCATACCTGCTTCGCGCCACATTCGAAAATTCGCTATCGATTCTATACTGATCCTCCACCGGTTTCTTACTAAATGAGTAGAGGATCAGTAAAAAATGAACAAATGTTCCGAAGCAAATGCCAACAAAAGCCGAACCTATAAACTATTTCTGCTGATGCGCAAAAATTCTATCGCCTCATCCTTCTTCTCTTCCATTTTACCTTTCTTCTCGACAAATTGATGGTTATAGATAGTCAAATACTGATGATCGTCGGTATCCGACTCATAAACTTCTGCCGTAGCGAACGAAAGATGCTGTTCCTCGTCAGAAAGATGGTCGTATACATAGGCAAAATCATGATTTCCCAACGAGCTCGCAACAGCTTCCTTATCATCCACAAATTTTAACCTCCCTGGCAATGCACGTTTAGTCATCCATACTTCATCCTTTTCAGAAAACGGATAGATAGTGATACCGCGGAAGGCCATGATGATTGGTGTAATCAGAATAATCCCCATCTCAATCGCCCAAACTGCCCATAACATTCCGCCGGAAACCGGACTTTTTTTCAAAGTAAATGTTCCAACCTCGTTCAATCCTTGCATCGCCTCCCAAATAAATGAGGGATGTAAGAAAAATGCTTTAAATCCCTCCAGATTAAAAGAAGATTTTACCCAAGTGTCTCCTCCCATGGTACCTTCAGCATTATACATCAAGGACACAAATAAAGCCCACTGCGCATAGAAGCCTAAAATGGCAATCAATAAAGTAATCAGAATGGCAAGCCCTTTATTTCTTAATTTCCATTGTTTGAAACAGAAATTAAGAACATAGAATATTCCTGCACCAAATCCCAATGTGATAAATACATTAAAATAAATAATAGGAATAAACCATTGCAAAGCGATGTAGACAATTGCCAAGATAACTGCACCGATGGTACCTAGCACAAGAGAGCCTATTAATGCCAATGCTGGAGCCTTTCCCGAGGGCTTATAATATAGATTTTCCATAAAAAAAAGTAAAATTGATTTTTAACTCAACAGATAAATCCCCCAACCAAAACCAGGCCAATTCTTATTAGACAGGGAAATTTTCGTCAAGATTTGATGACATTTAAAACCGACATCTTCTTTAAGTGCCATTTATTGAGACAATTTTGTAAGTTTGGAGCATGAAAATCAAAATTATATCCTTTTTTACACTTGCTTGTGTATTAAATATTTGGGGGGCAACAGTGAAGGCCCAAAGAAAAGGATTCTGGCAACAGAAAGTTGACTATAACATGGACGTCAACGTGGATGAAAAAGCATACCAATACGATGGAAAAATGACCTTGAAGTATAGTAATAATTCAGGTCAACCGTTGAAAAAAGTGTACTTTCATCTATATTTCAATGCTTTTCAACCAGGATCGATGATGGATTACCGCTTGAAAAACATCAGTGATCCCGACAAGCGAATGGTCACTAATTTAGGTACAAAAGAAAAACCAATATATCAGAGCCGTATCGGCGAGCTTAAGGCCAATCAAATTGGTTATCAAAAAATCAAGAGCCTAACAATGAACGGGGCCAACACCTCGTTCAAGGTAGATGGAACGATTTTGGAAGTCACTTTACCAACGGCGATCGAAGACGGCGAAACAGCCAGTTTCAACATGGAATGGACCGCCCAAGTTCCAGAGCAAATTAGACGAACTGGTCGAAATTCTGCGGAAGGAGTAGCACTTTCTATGGCACAATGGTACCCAAAAATGGCTCAATTTGATGAATTCGGGTGGCACTTAGACGAATATACCGGTCGTGAATTCATTGCTCCTTTTGGCAATTTTGACGTAACCATACACCTCAACAAAAATTATGTCGTCGGTGCCTCTGGTGTTCTTCAAAATCCGTCGGATGTCAAAGGTTATCAACAGAAAGCGAAAGTAAAAGCAGTCGACAATAAAGCAACCTGGCACTATAAGGCTCAAAATATTCATGATTTTGTATGGGCTGCAGACCCAAAATTTGTCGTAGATTCTGCTTCAAGTAAAAATGGTATAAAAGTCTATACAGTTTTCTTGCCAACAGATAAAGAAGTTATTTCAAATTGGAAAACAGCAATAGGACTCTCCACCGAGTTCTTTGACTTCTGTAGTGCCAAATTCGGCAAATACCCATGGCCTACCTATACCATTATCCAAGGGGGCGATGGAGGAATGGAGTATGGCACCGCGACACTTATCACAGGTGGCCGAAATCTAAAAAGCCTTGTCGGGGTAATATTTCATGAATCTGCACATTCATGGTATCAACAATTATTCGGTATCAATGAAACAGTCGACGAATGGTTTGATGAAGGTTTCACTTCTTATGTAGAAGAGCTAGCGATGCAGCATATCTTTGAAAAAAGAGGCGCCATTGCGTCCAATCCACAAATTGCAGCTTACCGTGCATACTATAAATTGGCACTTTCAGGCAAAGAAGAGCCGATGAGCCTGCTTGCAGATTACTACAATACCAACTATGGCTACAGCAACGAAGCCTACAATAAAGGCGCCGTACTTGCCGAACAGCTGGGCTACATTATTGGTCAGGAAAATTTAGAGAAAACGTTCCTGAAATTTTATGACAACTGGAAATTTAAACATCCTACCCCAAATGATTTCAAACGCGTTGCCGAAGAAGTTTCAGGTATGAACCTAAAATGGTATTTCAACTTGTTTATCAATACAACACGTCAAATTGATTACGCGATTGAAAAAGTATCTGACACGGAAATTCAACTGGCCAATAAGTCAAACTTTGCCATGCCTTTGGATGTTTTAGTCGAGTACACCGATGGAAGCAAGGAGCTCTTCTATATCCCTTTACGTGAAATGCGCGGAGAAAAACCTGAAGAGCAATTTGACATCTATAAAGGCGTTAAGCGAACTGTACTTAAGGATTGGTTCTGGACCAAACCTGATTATACCATCCATATATCGAAAACGCCTAAACAGGTAACCATTGATCCTTCATTGCGTTTAGCTGATGTAGAATCTGCAAATAACAGTTTTAACAAATAAGCCAAGTATCGCTTATTTCTCTAAATAGATCGCTCCATAAGAAACAGCCTCGAGTCTGGACAGTATATTTCCAGACTCGAGGCCAATCAACATATATCCGAAATAACAATCCTGTTTTGTTTCAAAATGGTGGCACTCTATTCCCATTCAATATCACCAACAATAGGTTCAGGGAATATCATTTTCTTAGGCTCCTTCTCCTTGTACTCCATTAAAAGCTGGTCGTCCTGAACATGAAATGTCTGCAAGATATCCGTCGCATAATCTAAGCTGTGATTCGAGGCTATAATATCTTTGTTAATCGTATTCCCAAGATGATACTGAGCGGTCCCTATGACGAGGATTAAGCTCTTCGGATAAAATTCCAATGGTATTTTCACTTTCTGCTCCCTTGGGTCTTCTTCAGGAGAAATTAATGCAGTTTTTGTTCCACGTTGATAGAGGACCTTACTTGGGTTTTCCAAATCGGCAACTACTACATAGAATGTAATACCTAGCTGAACTGATCGTTCTGGAAACTTTCTTAAGCGTCCTTTTTTATCTTCAGGTAACGTTATGTGAACCTGCCGATCAGGAATATCCAGAGAAATAATAGGATTCCAAGCAAGTAAAGAATCCCAACCTATACGTTTGCTGAGCCGGAATCCATTGAGTAGGTGCACATGCGTATAGCCAATTTTACCTTCCTTGAGCATATTGAGATTCTTAGTTCGGATGGTGACCAAAATACGCAACAATCGTCGATATACTTCGCCCCCTGTTAACCACGGATTGATCGCTTGCATGGCCCGATATAATCTGGACGCTAATTTGCTCATATCGCCAAAACCCGTACCCGATAAAACACTATTTGCACTCAGCTGATAATCGGCACCTCTTTTCCTCAGTTTCTTTGCAATTACCTCTTTGAATAACTCCTTCATGAATTAGATTTATATATTGGTATGTTTTACGCTTTAAATCTTGACAACAAGATAAAAAATAACTATCTTGTTGTCAAGAGCTGTCTGTTCTGTATAGCAATCCTTTCATACATAAATTTCCAGCACCTATACTAGACACAAGTGAGAGGAAGTCCGCCAAAGTCTGCCAAAGTCCGTCGAAGTCCGGCTTACCAAGAACTGAACAAGGGCTTAACCAACCTACTGACTTAAGGACAATTCTTAGCATCCAAAGCCAAGCGGAGAACTCGATGTAAAAGAAGAAAAAATTCGATTAGGAGGTGAAGTTGAGATGGTCTTGGTATATTTGTCTCCATGATTTATGTCCACATTCCCTTCTGTAAACAGGCCTGTCATTATTGTGACTTCCATTTCAGCACTTCACTGCAATATAAAAGTGAAATGATCAATGCATTATTACAGGAAATTGAACTTAGGGCACCCTATCTGGAAGATAAAAAGATTGAATCAATTTATTTCGGAGGTGGCACTCCCTCTCTTCTGGGAGGAGACGAAATAGCACAAATCATTGATACTATTGCAAAACATTTTGATATCGCCAACAATGCCGAGATCACCCTGGAAGCAAATCCAGATGACCTGAATCAGGCAAAAGTAAAAAGCCTCAGGAATACCCCCATCAACCGATTCAGCATCGGGATACAATCCTTCTTTGAAGAAGACCTCAAGTGGATGAACAGAGCCCATAACCAACAAGAAGCAACCGCTTCAATTATGCGGGTGCAGGATGCAGGTTTTGAAAATATTACCTGTGATCTCATCTACGGTTTCCCATTACTAACTGATGAAAAATGGCGCCACAATATGCAGCAGCTAATTGACTTTGCAATTCCCCATATTTCTTCTTATTCCATGACAGTAGAAAGCAAAACAGCATTGGATCACTTCATCAAAAAAGGCATAAGTCCCGCTATTGATTCAGATCAGGCTGCAGATCAAATGAACATTCTCATCAATACATTGAAAGCAGCAGGATACGAACAGTATGAAATTTCAAATTTTGCAAAAAATGGGCACTATGCCCGTCACAATACAAATTATTGGAAAGGCAAACATTATCTTGGCATTGGCCCCTCAGCGCATTCTTTCAATGGTACCTCTAGATCCTGGAATATATCCAACAATGCAAAATACATCTCTTCCATTCATTCAAATCAGCCTCCTTTGGAAGTAGAACAGCTGTCGACCTTGGACCAGATCAATGAGTGTATCATGACATCACTTAGAACAATGTGGGGCCTTGATTTAACCGTGCTGGAATATAAATTTGGACAGTCTGTTAAAAATAGAGTATTAGCAGATGCAGACCCATTCATAGCCGAAAAAAATCTTGTTATGAAGGAAAACAAATTGTGTTTAACGGATACTGGGAAATTGATGGCAGATCATATTATGTCAGACTTGTTTATTATAGAAGATTAGCAACAAAACATATTAAATATTAATAAAAGCATAATAGTAAGACTAAAATAACATAAAAAATTGCTAAAATGAAAATATAACTCATTTTTTCATACAGTTTGTGCTATGTTTGCAACATAATCTATTATAAAATTATTATGTCACACAAGCCATCTTTTGACGAGGAAATCAAAAGTTATCAAGCACAACAAAATGCTGCAGTAAGCTTAATCCAAATTGTTAGCAACCTATGGTACAACCAAGCTGTCGAACTTGTCTTTTTTAGAAATCAGCTCATTGATGTAAAATCCAGTTCAATTCTCAACTTACTCAGCGAAAGCACTGTTCTTGCGGAAAAACCATTAAACATATTTGAAATACTCCACGCCGCTCAGGCCTTGGAGAGATTACCGCTTTCTCCCGCACGTATTGATATTGGAAAACTAGCCTTGCAGATCAAGAAATACCATGTTGACCATGCACAGCTTGTCAATTTTATCAGAGACGAGTTAAAGGGCATTAACCAGCAACAGGAATTAAAACCACGAGATGTTGTGCTCTATGGATTTGGACGTATTGGTCGTTTACTTGCCCGTGAACTTATAAACAAAGCGGGCTCAGGACAACAGCTTCGCCTGCGCGCTATTGTAACACGGGATGCAAACGATGCCAAATCTCTCTTGAAGCGGGCAACATTATTAAAAACTGATTCGATACACGGTGAATTTGAAGGAAAAGTACGGGTAGACGCAGAAAATCAATCACTTATTATTAATGGTATAACTGTTCACCTCATCTCAGCCAAACAACCCGAAGATATCGATTATACAGCGTACGGTATACAGGATGCTTTAGTCATTGACAATACCGGAGCGTTCCGAGATAAGCAAGAGCTCAGTCGTCATTTGTTGTCTAAAGGCACCCTTCAAGTTCTATTAACAGCTCCTGGAAAAGGCATTCCAAATATCGTTTATGCTGTCAATGAAAAAGATATTGATCTACAAGAACAGCATATATTTTCTGCAGCTTCTTGTACCACCAATGCAATCTCCCCTATTCTGGCGGTTCTGGAAAATAAAATAGGCATTGAAAAAGGCCATATTGAGACCATACATTCATACACAAATGATCAGAATCTTGTAGATAATATGCACAAGAAATCTAGACGTGGGCGTGCCGCTGCACTGAATATGGTGATTACAGAGACTGGCGCCGGCAGCGCTGTTTCAAAAGTACTCCCCTCATTGGCCGGTAAGCTGACCTCTAACGCCATTCGTGTCCCCGTCCCAAATGGATCATTGGCTATTTTAAATCTTGAAACAAAATCTAAAATAACTGTCGACGAGATAAATGAGCTTTTAAGAGCGGCTTCATTTCATGGCGAGCTCGTTGAACAGATTAAATTTTCTAAGGACAATGAGCTCGTTTCTTCAGATATCATTGGTAGTACTGCTGCTTCAATTGTTGATGCCCCCGCTACTATTGTTTCTGCCGACGGCAGAAACGTCATTCTGTATGTTTGGTATGACAATGAGTATGGATATTCACACCAAGTTATGCGTTTGTCACGCCATATCACGGGTGTGAGAAGGTACACTTACTATTAACAGGCAATCCTAAAAGATATAAAAGGCGACGACATAGCTAGCCATGGTCGGAAGATTCTGCTTCCGACTTTTTTATATTTACATCATTGCCCTTAAGATATTTCATAATAATCTGCGTTGCACCGGCTTTCTGTAATACATACGCGCGAGCCAATTTGCCTGCTTCTTGACAAGTAGACTGATCCTGTAGTGTGCAAAATACGCTCTTCAGTTCTTTACTATTTGAAATAGAAAAACCAGAGCCATTTTCGACAAGATCTTTAGCTTCTTGAAATTTTTTGAAATTAGGACCAAAAAGAACGGGAATGCCATAAGTTGCCGCTTCAAGCGTATTGTGTATGCCTACACCAAACCCTCCCCCGATATAGGCCATTTGACCATAACCATAAAGGGAAGATAACATGCCAATATTATCAATAACGAGCACATTTGATTCCGCCAATACTGTAGAACTATAAGTTGCCATTTTGGAAAAACGTAGTGCCGCTGGCCAAAGATTAAAAATACTCGCCAGGTGCGATTCATTAATTTCATGTGGCGCTAAGATCAATTTATAATTGGAATAATCCTGAAACAATTCCTGCAAAATCTGTTCGTCTTCTGGCCAAGTACTTCCCGCAACCAAAATAGGGCGATCTCCGATAAACTGTACTATTTCAGGAATCATCTGCCTATTTTTAGGAAGGTTCACAACACGGTCAAACCGGGTGTCCCCTGCGAGGCTCGCATTTCTTATCCCAAATTCCTTTAGTAGACGTACACTTTCCTCATTTTGGACAAAAAAATAGGTCACATAACTTAAAATTTTTAGAAAGAAAGTTCCGTACGCTTGGAAGAAAATCTGTTCAGGTCGAAAAATGGCAGAAATTAAATAAAGTGGAATGGAGCGCCTATGTAGACCTTCAAAAAAATAATACCAATATTCATACTTGGTAAACAGAACAAAACTCGGATTTACAAGATCTAAGAATAACCGCGCATTCTTCGCTGTATCATAAGGGAGATAAAAAACGTAATCTGCCAGATTTGTATTTTTGCGGATTTCATAGCCAGAAGGGGAATAAAATGTTACAATAATTTTATGCTCCAAATAATAATTTTTCACCGCCTCCAATACTGGTCGCCCTTGCTCAAATTCACCCAATGAAGCAAAATGAAACCAGATATGTTTTTGGGAGGAATCAACCGTTTGTTTCATCTTGGAATACCAGTCTTTTCGCCCCTTTACCATCAGTCTTGCTTTGGCATGAAAAGGGGTCAAAAGACGCAGTAACAGTCCATAAAGAACGATTCCAATTGAATAAAGCAAACGCATGTTTTTAAAATAATGTTTATCTTAGTCAAAGATATTAAACCCATTTCATTAAAAGGAACCATTGAGTGGAAAATAAACATCGCAAGCGAATTTTGATAACAGGTGCAGCAGGCTTCCTAGGTTCCCATCTTTGCGATCGCTTTATTGCAGAAGATTATGATGTCATTGGGATGGACAACTTGATTACCGGAGACCTACAGAACATTGCACATTTATTCAAATTGGAAAATTTTGACTTCTATCATCACGATGTATCAAAATTTGTCCATGTCCCCGGACATCTGGATTATATCTTACACTTTGCGTCGCCGGCAAGTCCTGTCGATTACCTTAAGATCCCAATACAAACACTGAAAGTTGGATCCTTAGGCACGCATAACCTCCTCGGATTAGCACGCGCAAAACAAGCGCGCATATTGGTCGCATCTACTTCAGAAGTTTATGGAGACCCACTAGTCTCTCCTCAATCCGAAAACTACTGGGGCAATGTAAACCCCGTAGGACCTCGCGGAGTATATGATGAAGCTAAACGTTTCCAAGAAGCAATAACCATGGCTTATCACAACGCCCATGGTTTGGATACCCGTATTGTCAGAATATTTAACACCTTTGGTTCAAGAATGCGCCTCAATGATGGTCGAGCTATCCCGACATTCATCGCTCAGGCCATACGTGGAGAGGATATCACCATTTTTGGAGACGGTTCACAGACACGATCATTTTGCTATATCGACGATCAAATCGAAGGCATCTATCGATTGTTGCACTCTGATTGTGTAAATCCCATCAATATTGGCAATCCCGACGAAATTACCTTGCTCCAATTGGCCAAAGAAATCATAGCATTAACAGGAAGTTCAAGTAAAATTACTTACGAAGCTTTACCGGTCGATGACCCTAAACAACGGAAACCCGACATTGGAATGGCTAGATTAAAATTAGCTTGGCAACCTGAGATAGACCGCAAAACAGGATTAAAAAAGACCATTGAATTTTACAAAGAGATTCCTTTGGAGAACTTATCACATAAAGACTTTACTTACTATAATCAACAATAATGAACAAAAAAATATTAGTCACAGGGGGAACGGGTTATATCGGTTCACACACAGTAGTTGAACTTCATCAAGCAGGATATGTTCCTGTTATTGTCGATGATCTATCGAATTCAAATATTAAAATTTTAGATCAGATCGAGAAGATTATTGGTGTTAGACCCGAATTCCATCAATTCGATCTTTGTGACACAGACAAAGTCAATGATTTTGTGAAAAACAATACGGACATTTCAGGCATTATCCATTTTGCGGCATCTAAAGCTGTCGGTGAATCGGTGCAAAAACCATTAAAGTATTACCACAACAATTTCTTTTCATTAATCAACTTGTTGGAAGCTTATCAAAATAAACCGATTAATTTCGTATTCTCTTCAAGCTGTACTGTATACGGTGAGCCCGACTACCTGCCTGTCGATGAAAGTGCTCCTGTTAAAAAGGCGACTTCCCCATACGGGAACACCAAACAAATCGCAGAAGAAATATTACAAGAAACTGCTTCGGCATATGACAACTATAATATTATTGCATTACGTTACTTCAATCCAGTTGGAGCACATGAATCCGCTTTAATCGGCGAATTACCAAATGGTGTACCGCAAAATCTATTGCCTTTCATCACGCAGACCGCAATTGGAAAAAGAGAAAAACTAACCGTTTTTGGGTCAGATTATGATACCCCAGATGGCTCTTGCATCCGCGATTATATCCATGTAGTTGATCTAGCCAAAGCGCATGTTGCAGCCATAAAATTATTGGAACAAGGTAACCCAAATGGAAAATACGATGTATTCAATGTGGGAACCGGAAATGGATATTCTGTTCTTGAAGCGATTAAAGCATTTGAAAAGGCCTCTGGACAGAAATTAAATTACGAATTTGGTCCTCGCCGTGATGGAGATATTATCAAAGTATACGGTGATGTCACTAAATCAGCCAATCAGCTGCATTGGAAAGCAGCTCTCGGCATTGACGAAATGATGGCCTCTGCTTGGGCCTGGGAAAAAAATCTACAGGAAAATCCCCTGGATTAAAAATAAAAAAACGTCCAATGTCGCCGACATTGGACGTTTCCTATTGCGCATTTTTCTATTGATGCCCGCGATTACGGATAATTAAAATCCTTATACAAACTCCTTATCTGAAATATATTCCATCAGTACACTAGCTCGGTCCCCAAGTTTCTTTTTTAGACGCTGCATTGATTTTTTTATGGCATCAGGAGTAACACCTAGGACATTGGCAACTTCCTTATTATTTAGTCCCAATTTCATAAGCACAATGACACGCAAATTAGATTCGGTGATATCGGAAAATTTAGATTGTATATCCTGAAGTAAATTTGGGAATTCTTTTACAATCAATAATTTAAATTCCTGCCATTTCTCATCAGTAATAAGATGCGACTGTAGCAACGTTTTTAGTTCATCACGGTCCTTTTCAACCACATTCCCTTTTTCCTCAAGCATCGCTGAAAGCACATTTATCTGTTCATTATTCCTCTTGAGGTAAGCGACATACTCTTCCACCTGGCTTTTGGAACTCACCAATTCCCTATCCAATTCAGCCTTCGTATATTTTAAATTAAGAAGCTGATATTCATAATCACGTATCCGTTTTCTAGCACGGGATCGTACAGCATTGTATATAAAAAAGAATAACACCAGTACCAATAAACTTACGATCAGCCATAGTCGTCTTTCCGCTTGTTTTTTCTTAATAACAGCTTGTGCCAGCGATAATTTATCGGCATACTTTTGCTTGTCAGCCATAAACTTCAATTGGGACAATACCGGATCGCCATCTAAAAAGCGTAAGGAATCTTGGAGGCGTTCAATCCGTCTTCGCGCATTCAGCTCACGCCCCATATCCCGGCTTTGAATAGCCAAATTCAGCTTGTGAATCTCTAGTTCAAGTATCGTCTTCTTATCGTCCGAACCAGACAAAAGAGATTCAGTCTCCGCTATCATTTGTCGGACATCTTTAGTTTCCTTACTCGCGATGGTTAAACGAATCCGCATCATTAAGGCAAAGATTGTGTTTCGGTCATTACCAAGAGATCTTGAAATTTCAAGATCCTTATCTAGCAACAATAAAGCCTTACGATAATCCTTCATGCCTTCAAATACCGCAGCCTGGTTACCCAAAATCTTTGCATAACGCAACGAGTCATTTTCAGAAAGAGCCAGAGTTTGAGCCAGCTCAAAATTTCTCATTGCCTGCAGCGTATCCCCACCGCTCTTTAACGTCAATACACCTAAATTGTCTAAAATTTCGGCTTTTAATCTTGGTGAAATTTGTTCCTGTTGCTGCCCTAAATTTAGGTATTTGATTCCAGAGGTATAATCGCCTAAGGTTCCAAAAAAATAACCGAGCTTCTTATAGGTTTGTGTTAGGTCTAAAACAAGTTCTTTGGGGATATCTTCCAGCCCTTTTTCTCCTTCCAAGATAAAAGGTAATGCTTCGGAAGCTTTCAGACATCGATATAGATAAAATCCGTACATCACTTTAACCCAAGCTCGTACATTTTGGTAGCTATATCCTTCTTCAAGACCCAGGGCTTTCAAATAGTATTTGTCACTAAAACTATTTCGTGCACCTTCATCATTAAAAGACTGATCCGCCAGCAGACAATAATAAATTGCCAAAAGTGCCTTATCATTTTTTCGTACCGCTTGGCTAAAATATGGTGCTAGATATTTACTTAAGGTTAGACTAGAGGTTTGATACTTTTCTGATTCCTTGATAATTGTTTCGTAAAAGTTCTTCTCTTCAACCGAGGAATTGGAGTCCATTAGATCCATCCCACAGACAACATGACGAGGCATGATTGTGAGGAAAAGAAGAAATAGAAGAAATCGAAACATATCGGTACAGGCATTGAATTTCGCAATAAAAATAAAAAATAATTTTAATTAAATCACCATAAGACAAAATCAACTCGCACAAACCATCCCTAGGATTAGAGCATCAATTATGGACTTAAACTCTCTCCGCTTAATAAAAGAATACAGTTCCAACCACTCCGCTATTGTTGCAGCATCGAACAAAACAGGCACATATTAGAAAAAACATCGTGCTATTCAAAAGGGAGCAAATCAGTCATTTCATATAGATAATTATTCAGCATCAAAATGATAAATTCGATTTGGTGTAATTGCCTGCGTTAATTGTACATCGTATTTATTTTTATCCCAAATAACATCAATTGGGTCAAAAAAGGATAATCCAACACGCTGTACATCGACTCTACAACTAGCGAAAAAGCGGTCATAAAATCCCTTCCCATATCCCACTCTATAACCAAAAAGATCAAAGATTAACAAGGGGACTATAATCATATCAATTGCTGATGAAGCCACCTGAGCACCCGATATTGGCTCAGAAATACCCCATTTATTCGTTTCAAATATGGTATGTTGATCCAATATATAGTGTTGCATCGAACAATCTTCAAAGTTAGATCGGGAAACAACAATTTTTATTTGCGGAAAATGTTGCTGTACATAATTGATAATTGGATAAGTGTTCGGTTCGCGGTATTTTTCTATGGGAATAAAAATATGTAGAAACGCTATCTTTGAAAGATCAAGCTTTGTAAACTGAGAAAGAAGAAGTTCATTAAGTGCAATTTCGATGTCCAATGACAGCTGCAATCGTTTAATCTTATATTCCAATCTTAATTCCTTTTTTGATTTCATCTGTAAAATAATTATTTATTAAAACTAATCTCAATCCCCATTCAAAAGATCCTTTAGAGGCCATCATTTATGTCAATATTAGCCAAAAATAATATTCCTGCCATTCAATTGTATTTAAGGCAAAAAAGAAATTCTAATTCGAAACCGAAAAACTGGCACTCAAATCTATTCAAATACAAAAAAAACGGCCTTGTAGCGAGCGCTATCAAGACCGAATAATCAACCTAAACCTAAAATCTTTCTATTATTTTACGCGCTCGATATAATTACCAGTTTGCGTATCTACTCTTACTTTCTCACCTTGATTAATGAACAACGGCACCATAATCTCAACACCTGTCTCTACAGTCGCTTTTTTCAAAGCATTTGTAGAAGTATCTCCTTTTACAGCCGGTTCAGTATATGTAATTTCCAACTCTACACTTTTTGGAGCTTCTGCCATAATAGGCTCATCGCTTTCAAAAGCAATAATTACAGTCATTCCCTCTTTCAAGAAACGCGCTGAATCACCGAACAAAAATTTAGGAATATTAAATTGCTCGTATGTATTATTATCCATTACAACAAAGAAATCACCATCTTCATATAAATATTGATAATCGTTTGTTTCTACCCGAGCGATCTCTACAGATTCATCAACTCTAAAACGGTATTCAACTAACTTTCCAGTTTTAACATTACGCATTCTAGCTTGATAAAATGCACGTAAATTGCCCGGTGTACGGTGTATATATTCTTCTACGGATACTAGTTCTCCGTTAAATCTTAAGATATTTCCTGATTTTACCTCTGATGCCTTAGCCATTCTTTGAATTGAACTTTAAACGGTTATCTCATTATTGAGTCGTCAAAAGTACAAAAACTAATTGTGTTATTAAAATTTCATTCGCTACTTTTTAAAATCTACAATGGAAATAGTTTCATCGCAGAATTCATACTCTTTCTTTTGATTCGAACAGACAATAAATAATCTGGATGGCAACTTTGTACGATCTATCAAGCTAAGATACCATTGTTCACCCGCACTATCCAAATTACTTGTAGGTTCATCCAATAAAACTAGGTCAGATGCGGAACAGCAAGCTAGCGCCAGCTTTACACGCTGCCGCATACCTGATGAAAAAAAGCGTAGCTCTCTATCCAGCGCATGCTCCAATCCCAAAAGTTTGACGACAGTTTCTTTATCAAAAGAAGGAAGATAATTTTTAAATTTGAAATGAAAATCAATCAGCTCATTTAGGGTAAATTCCTCGATCAGTTCAACATAAGGAGCTGCAAGAGATAGTTGCTGATAGATATGATCTAAAGGAAGGATTTCGTCTCCATCTGTGTAGATCAGTTCACCCGATGAGGGTGTCAAACTACTTGAAAGCACTTTTAGAAAAGTAGATTTCCCTGAACCATTATGGCCAAGGATGGCATAACTCTTGCCGGACTCAAAGGTATAGTTTATATGCCTAAAAATCCATTCATTGTTATACCTCCTACCAATATCTTTTAATGTAATTTTCAAATTCACTAGAATCGATAACGCGATTACATCGCTCTATTATTGAATCCTTTCATGATGCCCCGGCCTGAGTTCCGAATAAAATCCAAAATTTCATCACGGATTTCCGTTGCCTGATATTCCGCTTCTATAATTTCTATCGCTTTAGCCAAGTTTCTATTTTGGACAAAAAGAATTCGATAAAGATTCTGAATCTCGGCGATTTGCTCTTCTGAAAACCCTCTTCTTCTCAATCCAACAGAATTAATCCCCGCATAAGAAATCGGTTCACGCGCAGCTTTAACAAAAGGAGGAATATCCTTACGTACCAATGAACCACCGGTAACAAATGCATGCGAGCCTATTTTGACAAACTGGTGCACAGCTACCATTCCTGCAAGTACAACATAATCACCCACCGTAATATGTCCAGCAAGTGTACTATTGTTTGAAAAAACACAGTTATCACCTACTTCACAATCATGCGCAACATGACTATAAGCTTGGATCAAACAATTTTTCCCTATCACCGTTTTATACCTATCCTTTGTTCCACGATTGATTGTTACACACTCACGAATGGTTGTATTATCACCAATTTCGGCTGTAGTGATCTCCCCATCAAATTTTAAATCTTGAGGTTCTCCAGAAATTACAGCGCCGGGATATATCTTACAGTTTTTTCCAATTCGAGCTCCATCCATAATGGTCACATTTGATCCTATCCAAGTGCCTTCACCAATGACGACGTCTTTATAGATAGTTACAAATGGTTCGATGACCACATTTTTAGCAATTTTTGCCTCAGGATGAATATAAGCTAATGGCTGTATCATCTATACTACTTTAGTTGTTATTTACTCTTACGATCTGTGCCATAAGCTCTGCTTCACACACAATTTTCTCTCCTACCATCGCCACACCTTTCATTTTTGCGATACCTCTTCGAATTGGCTCCATCAGGTCACATCTAAAAATAACCGAATCTCCTGGAGTTACCTGGGCTTTAAAACGTGCATTTTCAATTTTAAGGAACAAGGTTAACCAATTCTCTGGATCAGGAACTGTCTTTAAAACCAAAATTCCACCTGTCTGCGCCATAGCCTCTACTTGCAAGACCCCTGGAAATAATGGTGCTCCAGGAAAATGCCCCATAAATAAATCTTCGTTCATGGTTACATTTTTCAAACCTACAACATGCGTCTCTGTCAATTCGAGGATTTTATCCACCATAAGCATAGGCTGACGATGAGGTAAAATTTTCATAATTTCTACCGTATCGTACAAGGCCGGCATATTTGGATCGTAAACTTTAATTTTTTTACGTGTTTTATCTTTCTTGATCTGCTCTTTTATCTTTTTTGCAAAGGCAACGTTTGCAGCATGCCCTGGTCGAGCAGCCATAATATGTCCTTTCAGAGGTCTTCCGACGAGCGCTAAATCTCCAACCATGTCCAACAATTTATGCCGGGCAGGTTCATTTTGATAACGCAATTGATTATTGTTTAATATTCCTTCTTTAGCAACTGCAACGGTTTCTTTATGGAAAAGATGCGCTAATTTTTGCAACTCCTCAGGAGAAGTCTCCTTATCCACGATAACAATCGCATTACTCAGATCCCCCCCTTTAATAAGTCCATGATCGACCAACATTTCCAATTCGTGCAAAAAACAAAACGTGCGCGAAGAAGCGATTTCAGATTTAAAATCCTCAATTGATGTGATCGCAGCATGTTGGCTACCCAAGACAGGTGAGTTGAAATCGATCATACAAGTCAACCGATACCCATCCATCGGCATGCCCAATATCTCAACTTTACGATCTGGCTCCGCATAATGGATATTATTGGATATCTCATAATAATCCCGATCAGCATCCTGCTCTTCGAATCCTGCCTCCTCAAGCAATTTTACAAAAATCGCTGAACTCCCGTCTAGGATGGGTATTTCAGGGCCATCAATATCAATCAGCACATTATCAATCTGTAAACCAATTAAAGATGCCATCAAATGTTCAATTGTACTCACACTTGCCCCATTCTGCGTAATTGTCGTCCCCCTAGAGGTATCCGTAACATTATCCGCATCAACCAAAATTTCTGGCTGCCCCTCTAAATCTACACGTCTGAACTTAAACCAGTGATTTTCCGGAGCTGGCTTAATGGTCATCGATACAATTTTCCCTGTATGAAGACCTACCCCCGAAATTTCAACCTCGTTTTTGATGGTTCTCTGTTTTACATTCATTTCTAATAACATATTTTTAAATCAAAACTTCTTTTGATAAAACATTCATGCGTTAAGCTATTTAGACCAATCTATAGAGCGAGGCTATGAATAATTGCTTCATCACAATTAAAGAACAGTTTATTTTCAATGAAAAATAATTATTTCAATTTTTTTTCTACTAACTTTTCTAACTCTTGGATCCGTTTTTCTAATTCAGGAAGACGTGCAAAAATCACATTAGAACGCAATTGCGGTTGGTAAGGCATCACTGGGGTACCGCCCCACTTTTTACCTTCCTCCTTAATTGATCTATTCACCCCTGATTGTGCCTGAATTTGAGATCCCTTTGCAACAACAATATGCCCAACAACACCAACCTGGCCTCCCAAAACCACATGCTCTCCAATTTTTGAACTGCCAGAAATCCCTGTTTGTGCAGCGATAACAGTATTCTTTCCAATATCCACGTTATGGGCAATTTGGATCAAATTATCCAACTTAACACCATCACGTACTATTGTAGCCCCCATAGTTGCCCGATCTATTACTGTATTCGCACCAATCTCAACATTGTCCTCCACTTGAACATAACCAATCTGAGGAACTTTCTTATAGGTTCCATCTTCTTGCGGTGCAAATCCAAATCCATCTGATCCGATCACAACACCCGAATGTACTACCACATTTTTTCCAATCTTACAATCGTGATAAATCTTTACTCCAGGATAAAGCGTTGTATTATCTCCAATCGTAACTTTATCTCCAATATAGACTTGCGGGTAAATTTTCACATTGTCTCCAATAGAGGCACCTCGACCAATATAGACAAATGCACCTATATACCCACCTTGGCCGATCTCAGCTTCAGCATGTATAAAATGAGGTTCCTCACGTCCACTTTTGTCAAGACGAAACTCATTATACATGTTCAGAATAGTAGAGAACGCCGCATAAGCATTCTTTACCCGTATGATCGTCAATGTCGGTTTGGTCTCCTGGATCAATTGTAAGTCATCGTTAACTATTACAATCGAGGCGTCAGTAGTATAAATAAAATGCTCATATTTTGGATTTGACAAAAAAGAAAGATCGCCTTTTTTACCTTCCTCAATTTTGGCAAGGTTACCTACAGTAACTTCTGGATTTCCTTCAATCCGTCCTTCTAATAATGTCCCTATTTGTTGAGCAGTAAATTGCATGGTACAAATCTATGTTTTTTTATTAAAAAATAACTACTTGCTGGAAGTAATTGCAACATATCCCACCTCTTTTGGATAACACAAAGCATATTTAGCCACATTTTTCGACAATGCCTCTAAATTTCCGAGATCAGAAGCTCCGGCGATATCGACAAGTTCACCTGATTTCAACAATATTTTAATCTGATCCTTCGAAGAGTTATAGGCACGGTTTTGAATTTCCTGCGTAAACACATAATAATGAATATCCTCTTGAGCCACCCCCATTCTTTCCTGTACTTTCGCCTTCACCAAATCAATATATGCCGTTGTAAATGGTTTATCACTCATGATAGACCGATAAAGGTTACGTTTCATAACCCGTTGGCACATCTCACTTAAAATATGATCCTCATGATGCTCCCATGTTTTTATGGCGGACATAATATCCGTATCATCTAAACGAGTAAACCAATCCAAATGTAACGGGTCATCCAAAAAATTGTTTTTGTTGATCTGTTGATTTAAAAACCAATGAAACGCCGGTGTCGCAAAAAGCTTGCCGCCGGCAGCCGTCAAATATTTTGCCCGCTGCAAAATTTTAATTAGTAACTGTTCAGCACCAATAACGGTCTTGTGCAAATACACCTGCCAATACATCAGTCTCCTTGCAATAAGAAATTTTTCAACAGAATAGAGCGCTTTATACTCCACCACAATCTCATCCTCTACAACATGGAGCATTTTTATGATACGATCAAATGAGATGACACCCTCCGATACGCCTGTAAAAAAGCTATCTCTATTGAGGTAGTCCATTCGATCAACATCCAATTGGCTCGACACCAATTGATGAAGGAATTTCCGTTCGTATTTATTATTAAATATTGTGATTGCAAGGCTTAATCTTCCACCCAAATCACTGTTAATTCGATCCATTAAGAGGGAGGACAATAGCTCATGAGAAACACCGTCAATCAAACTATGCTCCAAAGAATGAGAAAAAGGACCATGACCAATATCATGGAGCAAAATTGCCGAAAGGACAGCCTCCTCTTCTTCCTCTGAAATTCTAACACCTTTACTCTTCAGAGTTTCCAAAGCCATAGACATCAAATGCATCGCCCCTATTGCATGCTGAAAACGCGTATGTAAAGCCCCCGGGTACACAAGATGTGTCATGCTCACCTGTTTAATATAACGGAGCCTTTGAAAATAAGGATGTTGTACTAGGTCAAAAACCAATCCCGAAGGAATCGCAACAAATCCATATACCGGATCATTAATAATTTTATTTTTGTTCAATGTGGCGATAAATTAATACTATCATCAACACTATAAATATGAAACCGAGCCCTTTAATCATGAACTCCTGGTTAACACTAGTATAAACTTAAAACAAAGATAGTTAGTTCATCGTTAAGAAATGTTAAAAATAAAATCTAAAGCACGATATTTGCTTATGTTAGCATTAGATCGCAAATCCGATCTCCCCCTACTAATAGACATATATAACAACACGATGCAAAAAACACATATTCTTTGGGCTGACGATGAAATTGACTTTCTAAAACCACATATTTTATTTTTAGAAAGCAAGGGATACAAAGTTGACACAGTCAATAATGGGAATGATGCCGTTGAAGCCTTTAAAAATGGTTTTTTCCATCTCGTTTTCTTAGACGAAAATATGCCTGGGCTTACAGGCCTCGAAACACTTGCCATACTCAAATCGATCAACCCTACTGTCCCTATTGTTCTGGTTACAAAAAACGAAGAAGAACATGTTATGGAAGATGCTATCGGCTCCAAAATAGATGATTATCTCATTAAGCCCGTTAATCCCAAACAGATCTTAATGACGATAAAAAAATTGACCGAGAACAAGCGTCTTGTGAATGAGAAAACATCTATGGCTTATCAGCAAGACTTCCGCAACTTAGGGATGATCCTAAATGACAATTTGGATTTCAATCAATGGTCGGAAGTGTACAAAAAACTTGTCTATTGGGAATTATCACTCGAAAAGCTGGAGGACAATAATATGCACGAAATTCTGACGATGCAAAAATCCGAAGCAAATATGCAATTCTCTAAATTTATAGAAAACAATTACATACAATGGATCAATCGCCCTGAGCATGCCCCCATCCTATCACACCAACTATTCAAGAAAAAAGTATTTCCAACATTAGAGGATGAGATCCCTACATTTTTCTTTCTAATAGACAATTTGCGCTTCGATCAATGGAAAATTATCAATGAGGTAATTACCGATTATTTTAGGCTTGAAGAGGAAATAAACTATTTCAGTATTTTACCGACAGCAACGCAATACGCCAGAAATGCCATCTTTAGTGGTTTAACGCCATTGGAAATGGAGAAACGCTTTCCAAAATTATGGCAAAACGACGAAGATGAAGGCGGCAAGAATTTATATGAGGATAAATTCTTGGAAGATCAGGTTAAACGGATATACCGCAAACCTATAAAGCACTCCTATACAAAAGTATTGACTCTAGAACAGGGAAAAGATGTTTTAGACAATCTCGGTAATTTAATGCACAATCAACTCAATGTATTAGTATATAACTTTGTTGATATGCTATCTCATGCGCGTACGGACAGTTCAATGATTCGCGAATTAGCAAACGACGAAGCAGCATACCGTTCACTCACTTTGTCGTGGTTTGAACACTCCCCGCTATTAGAGGCAATGAAATGGCTTTCACAAAAGAAAGTTCGTGTGATTGTTACAACCGACCACGGCACCATCCGTGTAAAAAAACCAAGTAAAATAGTGGGTGACCGAAACACAAATACAAATTTGAGATATAAACAAGGGAAAAACCTGAACTATATCGACAAAGATGTTTTTGCCATCAAAAATCCCCATGACGCACAGCTACCTAAACTTCATGTTAGCTCAACATACGTTTTCGCCAAAGAAGATTCGTATTTTGTTTACCCCAACAATTACAATCAATTTGTAAATTACTTTAATGGAACGTTCCAGCATGGTGGAATCTCTTTGGAAGAAATGATTATCCCCTTTGCGACATACCTACCGAAATAGTAATTTTACACCATGGAAATTATCGTAAATACGACAGCAGGTCTATCACAAGCTGCGCAGACACTTTTAAATAGTTTTCCAAAGGACCGAATTTTTCTATTATATGGTCCAATGGGAGCTGGAAAGACAACTTTTGTAAAACACCTGTGCACACAATTGAACGTAAAGGATAGCACCTCCAGTCCAACATTCTCCATTGTTAACGAATACGAATCTCCCACCGGGCCAATATATCACTTTGATTTCTACCGTATTAAAGATGAACAAGAAGCATTCGATTTTGGCTATGAGGAATATTTTTATTCAGGTGCATACTGTTTTGTGGAGTGGCCGGAGAAAATCCCAAATTTACTTCCTGAAGAAGCAAAAGAAATACACATCAGCATCATAGATGCAACAACACGGAAAATTTCGATTCGTTAACCTACCTTTTTACGCTTACTATGGCTCACTCATCTTGTCAATATATTCCATCTGATATCCATGTACCCGGATTAGCGGCCATACACGCCGAACACCTTAGCTTTTCCTTTCACGAGAACAATGTCCAGTTCGCTGTTGAAAACAGTTCTTTCGATATCGAAGAGGGAAAAATAACGGCTATCATTGGTGAATCCGGTAGCGGAAAAAGTACTTTGCTGAGACTTATTTATGGCTTATTGGAACCGACAGGCGGTATCGTACGCTACAAAGGTTGGCAAGTCCCTACACGTAAAGACAAGTTAATTCCTGGACACGATGCCATGAAATTAGTTTCACAAGGCTTCGACGATTTGAATACGTATGCCAATGTATGGGATAATGTTGCTTCACAATTACCCAATACAGATATCAAACGCAAGCAAGACAAAACAGCGGAAATATTGCAACGTTTACGTATAGATCACTTAGCCAGAAAAAGAGTAGCGGACATCAGCGGTGGAGAGAAACAGCGCGTAGCAATCTGTCGGGCGCTAATCAACGAGCCTGAAGTTTTACTAATGGATGAGCCATTTAATCAGGTAGATGCCTCATTTCGCGACACTCTACAACAGGATATAAAGGATATCGTTAAAGAAACTGGATTAACAGTCATTTTGGTTTCGCACGATCCAACCGAAGTACTTGCCTTGGCAGACAATCTGATTGTGATGAAAGCAGGTAAAATTTTGGATCAAAATAATCCGCATCTACTTTACAACCAACCATCTCATCCTTATACCGCTCAACTATTAGCAAAAAGCAATATACTACAAGTTGAGCAGGCTCAAAATTTAGGCATAGCTAGCGAAAAACCAATCGCGATCCATCAAGAATGGATTTCAATAAGTCCTTCAGAAGAGTCTACCTTTTTTGTAAAAGATGTCCGTTTCAGAGGTTTTTATTATGAAATCGTCGTCAGCAATAATGAGATTAACTTACACGCGATTATCACGTCCCAAGTAATTCCACAAAAACAACAGGCTGTTGATTTAACGATATCCCACTGGATTGCTTTTGACCATTAATTTGATACCCTACTCTTGTGTTTTTAGCCAAGACAAGAATGCGTCAAACCATAATTTATCAGAGGTTTTGTTAATTAATCCAAAACCGTGTCCCCCGTGCTCGAACGTATAAAGCTTATTCGGCACTTTTTCTTTATCCAGGGCAGCCATCATTCTATAACTATTTTCTATAGGTACGGCCATGTCATCTTTGGCGTGCACAAAGAAAACGGGGCAAACTTCAGGAGACACCTGCAAATTGGAAGAAAACAGTTTAATTAGATCATCCGATGGGTTTTCTCCGATGAGATTAATACGAGACCCTTTATGGGTTATATCATTTTCCATGGAGATCACTGGATAAATCAACCCAGCAAAATCAGGTCTCAATGAGATATGGGAAGGATTTGCGATGTAATCTTTTTTAAACTTTGTAATTAATGTAGATGCCAAATGCCCGCCTGCAGAAAAGCCAATCACCCCCACTTTTCGAAGTTCGGGATGTAAAGCCCTAATCAATTGTATCGATCGTTGAGCATCTTGAAGCGGCCCGATTGATTTGTCGCGCATAATATTTGGAGAAGGCAACCTATACTGTAACACAAATGCTGAATAACCATTTTTTATGAGTTCTTTCGCAACAGCGTGCCCCTCGTGGTCCATCGCAATATGAGAATAACCTCCTCCAGGAATAATAAGTACAGCAATATTCTTATCGATTCCTTTATCTGGCGTGTAAGCGAACAGTTTAGGGACATTTTTTTCTAAACTTACAGCCTCTTTATCCGTGGCATTCGGAATGGAATCTGTATAAAGATTTATTGTTTCCTGCGCCTGAACGAAAGAAATCAACGAACATAAAATCATAAAAACTTTTTTCATTAGAATAATAATTTATAAGGTATTTTTTAGCATATCAGGTTCTAAAAATTGCCTACCAGAAACCGTTGAGATTAATCACTTATAAAGAGGATACCACTAAAAGATCCAGATCTTTAGCTGTCATATTAAACCTGGAAGCCATATCTATATTTGTAAGATTACCTTGATATAAATAAATGGAACTTCTGATACCGGGATTCTTCCAAATTGCATTTTTCAATCCCCCGAGTTCAGCAAAATCAAGTAAAATCGAAGTAAAAATATTGCTCATGGCGTACGTCGCCGTCCGCGCTACCCGAGAGGCGATATTGGGAACACAATAGTGAATAACATCAAATTTCCGAAAAATAGGTTTATCGTGCGAAGTCACTTCAGAGGTCTCGAAATTACCGCCTTGATCAATGCTTACATCTATTATAACGGAATTAGGCTTCATTTTAGAAACCGTCTCTTCCGAAATCACACAAGCGGAACGTCCGTTACGAGCTCGTAAAGCGCCGATAACTACATCTGAACTGATAACGGCCTTGTTTAAAATAATGGGCTGGATAACGGAGGTAAATACACGGCTCCCCAGATTGTTTTGTAGGCGTCTAAGTTTATAAATCGAATTATCAAAAACCTTAACCTCTGCACCAAGCGCCAAAGCCGTTCGGGCGGCCTGTTCTCCAACGGTACCCGCTCCAATAATAACAACTTCTGTGGAGGCTACACCGGTAACACCACCTAGCATCAGTCCTTTTCCTCCAAATGCATTGCTCAGATATTCTCCTGCAATTAAAGTTGCTGTCGCTCCCACAATTTCGCTCATCGCGCGAACCACAGCTAGGCAACCGCCTTCATCTCTTAAATATTCATAAGAAATTGCTGTAATTTTTTTGTGCATTAATGCCTTTAGTACATCCAAGTTCATTAACGAGGGTTGCTGAGAGGACAGCAGCAGCTGCCGTTCTTTCATCAGCTTAACTTCACTGGTCGTAGGGCTACCAACCTTAATGATCAGATCTGCTTGGTAAACTTCTTCCCTCGAAGAAACGATACGAGCGCCCTGTTCGCTATAATGATGATCCAAAAAATTAGCTCCACTGCCCGCGCCAGTCTCTATGATTACTTCATGCCCATTTTCTACCAATAATGCAACCGCTAGAGGTGTCAAACAAATCCGCTTTTCCTGAAGCGAGGTTTCTTTTGGAATGCCTATAAATAAACTTTTTGCATTCCTTTTCTTCTCAAACAGCATCTCTTTTGGAGAAATCATAGCCTGGCTCGCAAGCTTTCCTAACTCATTCATCTTGTAAAATTGATCGTTAGCTAAAATTACAATAAATAATCAATCTTATCAAACGAAGATAAATTTGGCACCGCCCAGCTTTGGAATGAGACAAATTTATCTACATTTGTCTAAATTAATCAGATATAATACCATGCTCAGCAAAGTGAATATAGTGCCTCGATGGATCATTTTTTTATTGGATATCTTTAGTGTCTCCATTGCTTATCTGCTTGCAAATGTCATTTACTACGATTTTAATTTCGATTTTCTACTCGACATTGATTTTAGTATTCGTTACATTTTATTCATAAGTGTATGCTCTCTGTCATTTTACCTCTTCAAGATGTATACCGGGATCGTTCGTTACACAAGCGCCATCGATTCCATACGGATATTATCGACTATAATATTTAGCGTTTTCGTTCTCTTAGTAATCAAATTAGTGATCCAGGCTAACGAGGTTGAAAGAAACGTCCCAACCGCGCTCATTATCTTCTTTGCGCTCTTCTCCTTTCTTATTTTAACCGTATATCGAACGATTATTAAAATTTTCTTTTTATATACAAAAAAAGTCAACGGTTCCAGAAAAAAAACCCTGATCTATGGTGCTGGTGATTTGGGGATCGCTGTAAAAAGAACACTAGACCATGACGTACGCTCCAAAAATGCTATTGTAGGCTTTTTAGATGATAATGAGCAAAAGATCAATAAAGTAATTGATGGGACCAAAATTTACGCTTCTCAAAAGTTTAGTCACCTCATTAACACACTAAATATTGAAGAAGTCATCATCGCCTCCCACAACATCCCGTCAGACCGCAAAAATGAAATCACGGACGTTGCACTTGAAAAAAATGTAAATATCTTAACGCTACCACCCGTTAAGAAGATTATGAATGGCGACCTTAACCCTAATCAGATTCAGAAAATAAGAATCGAAGATTTGCTAGAAAGAGATCCGATTAAGATTAATGACGACCATATACTAAGCCAGACAAAAGGCAAACGGATATTGGTCACAGGAGCTGCTGGTTCAATAGGAAGTGAAATAGCTTCTCAATTAGGGAAATACGAACCTCAAATGATTATCCTTTGTGACCAGGCGGAGTCACCACTACATAACCTCCAGCTTGACCTTCAAGATGAGTTCCCAAATCAGGTATATCATACCTATATCGCGGATGTTCGAAGTACAAAACGCATGCATTTACTTTTTGAAACCTTCAAACCGCACTATGTATATCATGCAGCAGCATACAAACATGTGCCAATGATGGAAAACCACCCGCTGGAAGCTGTACAGACAAACGTCATAGGAACAAAGAATCTAGCTGATTTAGCCGTAGAATTCCAAGTGGAAAAATTTGTTTTTGTTTCCACAGATAAGGCAGTAAATCCGACAAATATCATGGGAGCAACCAAACGTATCGCAGAAATTTATGTACAATCATTAAATAATCATTTGGAGCACGCATCGGGCGGAAATGTTCATACCAAATTTATAACAACCCGCTTTGGCAATGTCCTAGGCTCCAATGGATCAGTTATTCCCCGATTTAGAGATCAGATTCAAAAAGGTGGCCCTGTAACAGTTACCCACCCCGAAATCACCCGTTATTTTATGACCATTCCTGAAGCATGTCGATTAGTTCTTGAGGCCGGAACAATGGGACAAGGCGGAGAGATCTTTGTTTTTGATATGGGGAAATCGGTAAAAATAGTTGAGCTCGCTAAAAAAATGATCCGCCTTTCAGGGTTTAAACCGAATGAAGATATTGAAATAAAATTCACTGGTTTGAGACCCGGAGAAAAATTATATGAGGAACTATTAAATGATTTAGAGAATACCTTGCCCACTCACCACGAGAAAATCATGATCGCCAAAGTCAGAGAAAATAATTATGATATCGTGTGTATAAAAATCGATGAATTGCAACAGCGCTTAGCGACACAAAACAAAAACGAAGTTGTATATCAAATGAAAATTATTGTACCGGAATTCAAAAGTAAAAATTCCATCTACGAACAACTGGACAAGGAAATTGAATTGTCAAACGGGTCGGAAAACTAAAGTTAAATTACTTTAAAATTTACAAAACACTTGCAAATTTGCTCGAAAAGTGTATTTTTGCAATCCATATTTTACTGATTAGTAATGTCTAAAAACACAAATAATACAAATCAAGGTTTCAAACCTTCAAAAGGATCTTTTTTTCAAGATAACCAAAAAAGTGTAGTGTTCATTTTAGGTGGTATCGTTGTATTGATCTTACTTTATTTTGGATATCAAAAGCTTTATCTAGATCCAAGAGCAGAAGAAGCTTCGAACCGTATGTACAAAGCAGAACAGCTTGCAACAATTGATTCTTTGCAAAACAAAGCAATCATGGGCGATGGTGCATTTCTTGGTTTTAAACAAATTGCCGACGAATATTCAAATACAAAATCTGCAAATATTGCAAATGCATATTTAGGCGGTTTATATTTGCGTCAAGGCAAATTCAATGAAGCGGTGAAAGCACTCGAAAAATATTCTCCTACTGGAAGCCAAATTTTAGATCCTTTGGTAATCGGTTTAACAGGTGACGCTTACTCAGAATTAAAAGATTACAAAAAAGCCGCGGACTATTATAAGCAAGCATCTGAAAAATCTAGCAACTCCTATACAACGCCACTCTTTTTGAAAAAATTAGGGCTTGTATACGAAGCACAAAATGATTACAAAAGTGCAGAGAATGCTTACAAAAAAATCAAAACAGATTTTCCAGAGAGCCAAGAAGCTTCTACAATTGATGGCTTATTAGGCCGTGTACAAGCACATCTTTAATAGAATAAATCTAGAACATAATAAAAAAGAGGCTATTTTATAGCCTCTTTTTTTGTGCCCACCTAAAATCACTATCTTTGTTACTATTATGGCAAGTAGCATTAAAAATTTATCAGACTTTTCGCATATCCAGGTTGCGGATGCAAGTCCATTCAAATTTGCAATCGTTGTTGCACAATGGAACGCAGAAATTACTGGTGCATTATTGAATGGTGCAATTACAGGTTTAGAAAAGCACGGCGCTAAGGAAAGCAATATAGAGGTGATCGAGGTTCCTGGGAGTTTCGAGTTAATTTCTGGAGCAGATCTAGCATTAAGAAATCAGAGTTTTGACGCCGTTATCTGCTTAGGATGCGTCATTCAGGGAGAAACTAGACACTTTGATTTTATTTGCGACGCCGTTGCAAACGGCATTGCCAATGTGGGGCTCAAATACAACAAACCCGCTATTTTTGGTGTGCTGACAACGGATAATTTGCAACAAGCATTGGATCGCGCGGGTGGCAAGCATGGCAATAAAGGTGAAGAAGCCGCTATTACTGCTATACAAATGGCTCATATTGCCAAAAAATTCTAGTTTGGTATTAATTTTGCCTACCATTCAATGATGAAAGGTATTTTTGAGCACAACTTAGAAACTCAGATACTGCATATTTTGAATAAATCGATTAATAAGATATTCACTTATTTTATTAATCGATTTTTATTTTTCACTAGCATAAAAATACAATCATCGAGCTGAATGCGCCCGATTCAGGAGTCGGTTGCTTTGTGATTGTTTCTTTAAAAATAGGATTATGAAAACATTATCGAATGTACTGTTGATATTTGTCTTTACTTTTTGCTGTCAGCTCAATGTTATAGCACAAGGTGATAGTCTAAACAAACAGGTATGGCAAAGTATCGGTGGCCAAGGTAAATGGGACTCTTTACAATTTCTAGCTTTCTCAGCAAAGGGAAATACGATTTCAGATCAAGTGTCCAATGATGAGCGAAAATTCTTATTCAATCGCTCAACCGGAGAATGCAGATTTGACGGCTATAGTGGAACAGATCAGGTAACTTATCTGTTTAATTTTAAAAAAAGTAGCGCGGATAAACTCTACATCGGAGGAAATTCGACGCCAGACGGTGCGGAACTTAGAAAATCAATCCGAGGCCAACTATTTTCCGACCTCAATCTACTCCTTTTACCCACCTTAATTGGACATAAGAATGTCACACTCAAAGGTCAAACCGATCGTTTCATTGGTGGACAAAAATTAACAATAGCGAATATCAGTTCGTCGGGTTCTATTTTTGGTTTAAAGATAGATGGATCTATTTACATAGATCAAAATACCGGCGAGATCACTTATTACGAATACACCGATAAAGGAGAGAAAATTGCTTATGAAGTAAGCAAATACAAGGAAATCGGGGATGGCATACGGCTCCCTAGTTTTTTTAACGCTACGAATAACGATAAGAAGACCTGCGTATTCTCCTCTATTTCTTCCTTTGTACAAGTAGAACAGAAAAAATTCACAGAACTATAATATGATTAATTGGATAGAATTAAATACAGAAGAACAATTACAGGAACTTTACCAATCCGATAAAGTCGTGGCCATCTTTAAACATAGCACTACTTGTGGCATAAGTAACATGGCCAAGCGTAGCCTGGAGCGAATGTCAGCTACTTCTGATCATGATTATGCTATTTATCTCTTAGACCTCTTACGCTACCGTTCATTATCGAATGAAATTGCTCAACGCTGGAACGTAGAACACCAGTCGCCACAAATACTGATCGTAGAAGGGAAGAATAACCGGTATGATGCTTCGCATGGTGATATTCAATTTGACGAAATTGAAAAATACCTGACTGCACTTTAAGGTTACCACCTGTAAATGCTATAAAAACCACAAAACTTATCCCAAGTGATCAACTGGTTGTATTTCTTGTATTGATCGCTTGGGCTATTTTAGGGTTATGAAGTAGCCAAGTGACTATTTATAAATTTCTACGGTAATCTTACCATCTTTAGTCACAGTTCCTCGATACATGCCGGCGGTATTAAAAGGCATAGCGACATGACCATCTTTGTCCAAAACAATCATCCCTCCATTGCCGCCCATCTTACCAATACCGTCGATCACTTCCTGACTTGCCTGAACAACATCTTCACCTTTATATTCCATTAATGCCGACACTTTATAGGCAGCTACATGACGAATATAGAACTCTCCCCACCCTGTACAAGAAACTGCACAGGTTTCGTTGTTGGCATAAGTTCCAGCTCCGATAATTGGAGAATCACCAACTCGTCCAAACTTCTTATTTGTCATCCCTCCTGTCGAAGTACCCGCCGCCAAGTTACCGTATCCATCCAAAGCAACACAGCCTACTGTACCGAATTTTGCATCTTTATTAGCCAGCCCCAAACGCGAAACCTGTTTTTGATCATGATCCAATTGCGTTTTGGTACTGTCTTCTTTTTTAATTTTCTGTAGAGATTCCCAACGTGCTTCGGTCCAAAAATAGGAAGGATCTACGATTTCCAATCCCGCTTGTGCAGCGAATTGCTCCGCACCTTTACCGACCATCATCACGTGCTCAGATTTTTCCATCACCGCTTTCGCTGCTGAGATCGGGTTTTTGATAGTCGTAACCCCTGCAACAGCTCCTGCAGCCAAAGTCTTTCCATTCATAATTGAGGCATCCAGTTCATTTCTCCCATCGTGTGTAAAAACAGCACCCTTACCAGCATTAAATAATGGTGAATCTTCCATAATATGTATCACAGATTCAACCGCATCCAAACTGCTGCCGCCTTGCTTAATTTTTTCATAGCCAACTTTGAGAGCTTGTCCCAATACGGTTTTATAAGCCTGCTCCATCGAATCTGTCATATTCTTTTTCAAGATCGTGCCAGCCCCACCATGGATAGCCAAGACAAATTCACCTTTAGCTGAGGTTGTCGATTTTACATACGATTTACAGGACATCGCCAACAGGCTTCCCGCCGTAATTATGACGCATATCTTCAGATTATTCATCTTCTTTCTCCCACCATTCTGAAGATTGTAAACCATCTATTTCACGACGGTCCTTTTTCGTAGGGCGTCCGGTACCACGATCGCGCTTTAGGACTGGAGCATGAAACACGGATTTAAATCCTACGGTTTCTTCTATAGGCGTCTGATCTTCATAAAATTGAACTGCCGTCTTCGCATCAACACGACGTTCTAAAAGACCAGTAACCTTTACCACTTTTTTCTCAATTCCCTTTTGGACATGATATACATCACCGATCTTGACTTCGTAAGATGGTTTTATATTTTGGCCATTTAGTTTCACTCGCCCTGCCTTACAGGCTTCTGTCGCCAAAGTCCTTGTCTTAAATAACCTAATTGACCACAGATATTTATCAATTCTCAATTTTTCTGATGTTCCTGCCATATGACAAAAATAACTATATTTTTAGAACCGATATAACCAAAATCAATTATAGAAAATTCCCCATACCAACTCCTGACTGCAAGCGGATTGTTAAAACGAGATCTGTATAGTGATGGTCCCTTTAAAAGATGCACTCAACGTGGATTCACTGTGCACACACTGTGGTTGCAGTCAGAAGTTGATCATAAGTTGGTAGGCTATTATTATCAGGGAAGTCTATTGCAAGGAACAATGGATAAAGTTGTTTTTAAGTCCAACTTTATCTAAGTTTGTACATCAAAATAAACTAATTCAAATAAGCAAACAAATAATATGGTAGAGCCACTAAAAAAATTGATTGAGGAAGCGTGGGAAGACAGACAATTATTAGAATATAAAGAATATACAGAAGCGATCCGTGCTGTTATCATGAAGTTAGATAGCGGGGAAATCCGGGTGGCTGAAATGATCGGGACGAGATGGCATGTAAATGATTGGATCAAAAAAGCCGTCATCTTATATTTTCCAATCAATGATATGCGTGAAACGACTGCTGGTCCTTTTGTGTTTCATGACAAAATGAAATTAAAAACAGACTACAAACACACGGGCGTGCGTGTTGTACCAGGAGCTTCCGCTCGTTTAGGTGCCTATTTGGCCAAAGGGGTGATTATGATGCCTTCTTATGTTAATATTGGTGCTTATGTAGACGAAGGCACTATGGTAGATACATGGGCAACTGTTGGCTCTTGTGCACAAATTGGTAAACATGTTCACTTAAGTGGCGGTGTCGGAATTGGTGGTGTACTGGAACCCGTACAAGCAGCTCCTGTTATTATTGAAGACAATGTATTCATCGGATCAAGAGCGATTGTGGTCGAAGGTATTCGTGTCGAAAAAGAAGCAGTATTAGGCGCCAATGTTGTATTGACAGCATCAACAAAAATTATTGATGTGACAGGCCCTGAGCCAGTTGAATATAAAGGTTATGTACCTGCCCGTTCAGTTGTGATTCCAGGATCTTATACGAAGAAATTTGCCGCTGGAGAATATCAAGTTCCTTGTGCTTTGATCATCGGCCAACGTAAAGAGTCTACGGACAAAAAGACGTCATTAAATGACGCATTACGTGATCACAATGTTGCTGTTTAACGTTAAAATTAGCATTAAAAAATAAAATGAGTGGATTCGTAGATCGAGAAGATTTGAATAAGGCCTTGGAGACGCTAAAAAATGGTGGACTGATCTTATACCCCACGGATACAATCTGGGGAATAGGCTGTGATGCCACCAATCCTGAAGCGGTAGAAAAAGTCTTTCAGCTGAAAGGAAGAGATAAATCTAAAAGCCTGATTGTCTTATTACATAACGACAATCAATTGGCGAGTTATGTCAATGAGATTCCAGAGGTTGCTTATCAACTTATTGAATATACGGAAAAACCCTTGACAATTGTCTATTCGAATGCCAAAAATCTTGCTCCCAACGCAATAGCGGAAGACGGATCAATTGGCATTCGGATTGTCAAACATCCTTTTTGTGAACAGCTTTTACAACGGTTCCGCAAACCGATAATCTCCACTTCGGCAAATATTAGCGGTGAACCCACAGCAAAAGATTTTGACGAAATATCTGATGCCATCAAAGAGGGAGTGGACTATATTGTCGCCTACGACAGAGATGTAGAAACCGATGGAAAATCATCTACCATTATGAAACTGGACCCAAGTGGTAAATTCGAATTTATTAGAAAATAGCATGAAAAAGATTTTTTTATTTTTTGTATTAGGGATTGCCCTTACCAACCTTTCTTCAGCACAGCAAAAGGACATTCCTTCAGCAAAGCCAGGTGTAAAATATGGAAAGGAAATCTCTGCTTCCCATGCAATATCAGTAGCAAAGCTTGAAAAAGAACTCAGCAAAAAAAATGCTTTCAACGGCAGAATAGAAGGCAAGGTTGTTGAAGTTTGTAAGAAAAAAGGTTGTTTCATGACACTGCAACGAGATGGTGAAGAGCCTATTACAGTGCGTTTCAAAGACTATGGTTTCTTTATGCCGGCGGATATAATTGGTAAAACAGTTGTCATTGAGGGTATCGCAAAGAAAAAGGAAGTTTCTGTTGCTTCTTTACAACACGCGGCCAAAGATCTTGGCAAATCGCAAACTGAAATAGATCAAATTACACAACCCAAAAAAGACATTAGTATTATAGCTGATGGAGTTCTGGTTGTAAAATAAAATTTTCATACGCTTAACCTACTGTTGCTCTAATGAAAAGATTCCAAACGTCAGCTTGCCATTCTATACGGGTGGATGGGAATTTATTGACCTTCGAAAAACCTGTTATTATGGGGATACTCAATGTGACTCCAGATTCTTTTTATGATGGCGGTGACAATACAACAGTTGAATTAGCGGTCGAGAAAGCAAGAAAACTGCTACTTGAAGGTGCGCAAATTCTTGATATTGGTGCCTATTCCTCCCGCCCAGGTGCCCCGCTGATTTCTTCACAGGAAGAAATGGATCGGGCTCTTCCTCCAATTCGCGCAATTAAGGAAGCATTTCCGGAAGCTGTTTTATCAATCGATACCTTTAGGGCAGACGTTGCTGCTGCTGCAATCGATGCGGGAGTGCACATCATAAATGATGTTTCGGGAGGTACACTCGACGATAACATGTTCGCTACGGTAGCCAAATATCAAGTTCCTTATATTCTCATGCATATGCGCGGTATCCCTGAAAATATGCAAGAACAAACAGACTATACAGATATTGTAACTGACGTTGCCACGTTTTTAGGTGACCGCATTGCGACGCTAAGAAGTATGGGGGTGAAAGACATTATTCTTGATCCGGGCTTTGGTTTTGCAAAGACAGTCGAACAAAATTATGAGTTGCTCTATCGTGTCAATGAACTTCACTACTTCGAACTACCGATTTTGGGCGGAATATCCCGTAAATCGATGATCTATAAAAAAATTGGAATCACAGCCCAAGATGCATTAAATGGTACGACTGCTCTAAATACCTTGTTGCTCGAAAGAGGTATACAGCTACTCCGGGTACATGACGTAAAGGAAGCCAAACAATTAGTTGATCTCTTCTATACATAGTTCCAAGTATGGAGAGACCTATTTATAGCGGAGATATACCTGTATTTTTTTAACTGTTACATCGGTAAGTCAACACGCTCCCCATTCTTCCAATAACAAGGTCTGTAGCTAGCGGGGACATTTCCAACTGCTCCCGAAACATAAATATCATCTCCATCTACATATATCCCGAAAGCCTGGGCACGGTCCTCAAGTTCATGAAGTTTTCCATTTTTCCAATAGCATGCAGTATGTCCCGTACTATTAGAATTGTATTTATTGATTAGTCCTACGGCATACACATCAGAACCCGATTTGGTGATTTGCCAAACCTCTCCGTAACGTTCGTCCAACACAACCGGTTCTTCATTTTTCCAATACACAGGCATACCACAAAGTCCACCTACATAAAACTCATCCGATCCTGACGCATAGATCGTACTGACGCCTTTAAAATAAAGCACATTCTTGGGAAGTGACAACAATGTGAACGATGAATTACCATCCCATACAAATGGTGTTATGGGGCGCAAAACCTTTCCCGTTTCAGAGGAAGTGATTTCCCCTAGAAAACCACCAAAATAAGGCATTCCACTATAAAAATCAACAGCGGAAATATTCCCAATGTTATCCCCCTTCATACTTATCATGGTATTGTCTTTATAATAGAAAATCTTACCGTCATTTGCCAGGCTCCCTTGATTAAATTGATAGTTTTGGAGCGTACCATCTAGGTTTTTATAAGTATAAACAGTTCTAGATTTCTTGTCTACGGATTGTCTGTAACCAGATTGATTTCCGACAAGTCCCGTAAAGGTAGCTTGGTTCGAATTGTCTCCATTGACCCAATATTTTGTATTCACATTGCCTCCCTCAGCCCTAAAACCGCTGACGAGCACATTTCCCTTATTGACTAAAATAGAATATCCCCCAGCTAAAGGGCCTTTGTCATCATTTGAGTTGCCTTTTTTACAACAGACTAGTCCTCCTATAAAAGCTAAAAAGAAGAATGTTCGGCACAACACGGAAGAGATTTTCGTAGAAATACTGAAAAGATTCATAATCGTAATGCGTTTGTTAAACGGAATAATTGAAATTAGTTCTTTTTCTTCAAATAAAAACGATGTTACTTCCGGATACGCTACAGATATTTCTTCTGCATAGTTCTCTTTCATCGGCACCTATGGTGGGTCAATTTATTTACCTACAAAGGCAGCATCGCTTAATGTTTTAATAAATGCGACGATATCCTCCTTTTCGGCTTCGGTCATAGCAATCCTATTGCCATTTTCTTTAAGCAAAGGATCTAAATTAGCTGCATCCAATACCCCATTATCAAGATAGTCCAAAACCGACCTTAACGTTGGAAATTGGCCAAAACTCCCATAAGGAGCCGTATATTCGGCATTTCTTAAAGAAGGTACCCGAAAAGCCATGTAGTCCGAAGAAACTCCTGTTACCCGCGCTCTTCCAGCCTCCTCCATATTTTTATTTAGCGGAAAGCCTATATTCCTAAAACTTTGGTCAGTAAACAATTCCGTCGCATGACAACTGGCGCACTTTAGCTTAAACAACTTGTATCCACGTTCTTCTGTTTCCGTAAACTTTTCTCCTTCATTTCTTTTCACTTTGTCATACTTGCTATTCGCTGATACTAAAGTGTACTCGTATTGTACGAGGCTTTTATAAATCCGATCAGGCGTTATCCCCCCATCACCAAATGCCTTTTTAAATAAATCTTTGTAATCATCATCGCTACTAATTTTACTGATTACCTCCAAAATAGAGGAATTCATCTCCTCATGCGTGATGATGGGAACCAATGGTTGCTTTTCCAATTCAAGAATGTTACCATCCCAATTGTAAAATTTCATAAAGGCCAAATTCTGTAAGGGCGGCGTATTCCGCAATCCAACGCGATCGTATATACCTATCGCTTGCATTTTTCCATCTGAAAAAGCAAGAGAAGGGTTATGGCAGCTTGCACATGAGATCGTATTATTACCACTAAATCGTTTCTCATGAAATAGCTTTTCACCCAATTCGACGCCATATTTTGTTGGTTTATTATCACTTACAGAATTATTCAGCTTGGGAAAATCTGTTGGTATAAAAAAAAGAATCTCGGGATTATCAGTGTTATCCGACACCAAACTATCCTCATCATGACAGGATAATATGAATAACAACATAAACAATATCCCGACCACCATTTTCATCTGCATAGCTATTATTATAAAATCATCATGGATAGCCTATACTCAAACCTGGTATAGGCTATCCGTAGTGATCTTTATCTGGTTACGTTAATTTTTGACTTTTTCTATAGCGAACATTCCAACGCGATCTTCCTTACCGTCTCCGCCGAGGTTATTGACATACGTTACCATGGCCTCCATTCCTTCATGTTGTTGTGGTGCTGTCTCATATTTCTCATCGATAATGATCTTATTATTTCCACTGAATAGCTTATCAAAATCTGCCTTAATCGTAATCTCCGGATGGTTACCACCAACGACAAGTCTTGTATTTAAATCCAAGGTGATATCGCGATAAGCATCTATCCCCTGTACATAGGTATCCGGTTGCCCAGACTTTCCATTTAATGTACTTCCAGTATGAATCGTAAATTTCTGATGATTACTCTCATAAAAGCCCTCCAATTTGGCAAAACGATAGCCCGTCGCCCACTGCCACATCATCTCCGTATCATTGGCTCCCGCAGCCGCATAAAATACAGGGAACCTAAACTGATCTAGGGTGTTTAGTTCCTGCTTCACTCCAAATCCAAACTTAAGCTGTTTATACTCCCCTACAGGTATGTCGGCCAACGTATAGTCCAAGCTCGAAAGCTTTGCCTGATTGACCACCGTAGCCCCCTTGTCTAAGTCATTTACATGATAAGGAATTTCAGTCCCATCAGCCTTAATAAGCCTGATATTGCTAATTACATACTTAAGCTCCGAAAATTGATGCACTTGCCCATTCGCCGAGGTATTCGTTGTAGCCGCAGGAGATTCAGCTCCGCCTAAGACGATTGTCGTATTTTTAAATGTATTGTTGAAATGCAAATTAACATTATTGGCAACATCTTCACTTTTACTGCATGAAATCATGACCAAAGAGATCATCATAAGTTTTATTGTATTTTTTTTCATTTTATACTAAGTTTTAAATTATTAAAAATTGATTTTTAAGGATGTAAACATATTTCTACCCATGCGTGGTATATTTCCCCAATCTGCATAGGTACTATAGTATTCATTGAAGAGGTTCTCCGCACCGACCTGAAACGTGGCATTTAATTTTCTAATATGGAAGTTATAATCTGCCGAGACATTCCAAATCTTATAGGATGCAGTTTGGTCCTCTCCATATTCAGGACTAAAATTTACCTGACTAAAGTCCCCATTCATTGAGGTCTGCACACCGATCATTTTGTATCGGTAATGCAGTGATGTTTGATAACTCAAGGGACGTATAAAAGGCAGATTTCCGCCCATATTGTCTTGCCCTCTGGCATAAGTAAGTACAGCTTTCCAATCTAGATCGGGCAAAATCTGATATTGCGCATTGAGTGCCAGATTAAACAGCGTCGCATGATCTAAAGAGGTATAGCCTTTCACGCCTACCGATTGATAGTTCATGGGGCTACCCAAACTCAAAATCCGGCCAATAATGTAGTCTTGGATAAAGAAATAATTGGCCTTGGCTCCAATGCTTAACTTTCCGGTCTTAAATCCTGCACTGGCATTGGCTTCATAAGAAACTTCATTTTTTAAATTCGGATTTCCGATATAGTCATAACGATCGAAACTGTTATAGATGTAATAACCATACGCTTCCGAAACAGAGGGAGCACGATGCCCAAACCCTGTACCTAGGGAAAGGTCAAACTGACCAATATTTAATTGATAGCTGGCATGTAGGCTCGGAAGAACTCTATTTTTCTTTTGCGGGGAACCGGGATGAAATATCCAATTGAATTCAACGTATTTCGAATAGTTATAGTTCAAACCCAATGAACCTCCAAAGACAAGCCTGCTAATATCGGACAAATCCAATGAGTTATTGATGGCTACACTCGCGAAACGGGTGGTCACCCATGGCCAGCTATACGCAAACATGGTTTGTTTGGATCGATCCTGCGGATACATACGCATCTCAGCTATAGACAGATTATCGTAAGCATTTGCTTGTATTTCCGAAGAAAAACGATCTTTCTGCAGACTAATTTTGGATAAAAGACCGTAAGTCGTACTCCAACCTGGCATATCCATATGGACCAAATTCTCCGGACGAGTTGTATCATCCATATAATGTTCAACTGCATTAAAATAAACTTTAGTGTCCCATACTTTTACCAAGCCCTCTTCAAACAACTGCTTGTATGCCGCAGAAGTGATGATTGCTCTGGATAACGATAAGTCCATTGGTAAAGCTGGGAAGCCCACATCTTTAGCGCGATCAAAAATAGCATCCACTCGAACAGCGGAAAGAGGACTTGTTTTATAGGCCAGGCCTAACGATGCATTGAATTTATTATATTGAGAATGTCTTACTTCATCGTCATTGCCATCATAATAATTCCCTGCCTTCCGGAAAGCAATACTTCCATCTGCCACAAATTTGTCACTTGAATAATATAAATTTCCAAGATTAAAGGTCTGCTTATTATTGAATTCAATACCTGTCTGATAGGCTCCACCAATTTTTTTCTGTAGACCAAACGACGTATTCCTTCTTTTTAGATCTATACTGCCAGCGACCGTAGCACCATGCTGATTACCTTCCTGCCCCGATTTAATAGCTATGGCAGCAAGGTTATTACTTTCTACATAAGAGGTTATCGGGTCCATTTTATCCGTACATGCTCCAAAGACATGCATCCCATCGATCGTAATTGTCGAACGCTCGCTACTCATATTATTGAGTAGGGGCTCCCAAGCGTAGGCACCACGTTTGATAAAGCTAATATTACTTGCAGAAGCCAAATATTCATCCACAGAGACCGTCATCTTCAGATCGTTTTCAATCCTCTTTTTGGCAGCTGCATTGACTGTAACCTCCGCTAGACGTCTCGTTGTATCGCGAGTAACAGGATTGTTTTGTCCGTGTACGTTCCATCCCAAAGACAACATAAAGAGCATCATACTTATCTTCCTCATAGCCTCTAGAATAGAATATCAATGTATAACTCGCTTTTACGACCTTCTACCCCCGGTGTAAAGTCCTTAGGCACCTCAGTTCCTGCTATCACCCTTCCATTTTGGTTGACCAAAATAAAATTCAATGTCCAGTTACCTGTCATTGTATAATTCACAACGCCATGGTACAATCCGTCGGCCTGTTGTACCAAGTCCTTATTATTGGGCGAAGAATGGTTGCCCATCGAAGGTTCAGGCATACGTGGATCTAACTGCAAGGTATATCCATTGACTGTTGTATAAGACGATTGTGCAGCGTCTAATTTATAAATCCCGGCGACCAGTTTATTTTCAGAAACAGTTGGTTTCCAAGGAGCAATCAAGGCGATTAAATACTGTTCGCCATCTTTCCCCGTTAAGGTGGTTATGTTACGATTTTTATTTACCTGCGGCTTTACAGTTATATTCTGTGTAGCTGTGAAGGTCTGACCGCCAATTGTAAAATCGATTTCCAAACTCCAGTTTGCTGCTGCAGAACTTTCATCTGTAAACACACTGTAACCGGAAAAGTAGCTTCCATCCAACGTGTAGTCCATTACGGACTGGTGCGGACAAACAATTTTCCTTCCTTGCACATTGGTTTGGATTGGCAGCAATTTGACTGCGGAAACGGCAACAGGTTCATTATTTTGCTGCTTATTGATTTTCACGTGGATATCATTATAACCGCGATACAATACCCCGCCTGGGGCTTCAATACGAACATTGTACCCTGAAGAAATAATGCTTGTCACTTCTTTAAACTCCGTATTATCTTCAACAGTATTTCCCCGCTCGGCCTCATAATCTGTCTTTTCCTTGGTACAGGCGACTAGAAGAAGGCCTATAATCGCGATATAAAAACCCGCTTTTTTTATAAATAAATCTCTCATCTATAATTTTTCATGTGTCAGGAAGCTTTCCGATTTATTTCGTGAACTCACAAGCTCGGTTTCCTCATGAATATTCATGTACAATCTGCTTTTTGTATACGTGATCTCATTTCACTCGGTTTGAATAAATCATGCCGGTATCCTATATGACGAATGGATATATTTTTTCTATCGAAATGAAACCATACTGTTGATTTTAAACAGATTACTATCCATGATCAAAATTCAAAATGATTCGGACCCACATCGCGATGTAGCCCAAATAACCATAACGGTTTCATTGAAATAAATACTGAATAAGCAACTTAATCGGAGGATTGATTACTTTGACAAGGCATCGCTAAACGCATTTTCACAACGCAATTCTAAAGCGAAGCTAATGTTAGCGTACATTGTAAACCATCATCAGCGATCGATTACTTATTCAAATAAATTACTAACTGGATTTAAACCAAAGGGGGGTGAAATATTGTAAAGATGGGATTATAGGAATAATCTTTTTTATATACTGGAAGCAGGCGCTCCACAGTGTCTTCATAAAGAGCCGTATTTTTAAACGTAAAATCTTGCGTATTATTTATAAAAACAACATCAATAATACGTAATTCAAGATTTTTTTGTTCCTTTTCCTCATGCTCGCGCATTTTCTTCATCAAAATACACTGCCCTCGACAGGCAAGCGCATTATCGTTAAAACGATTGATACATTCGTAACGTGCGATATAATCTCGATTCAACTCGAACACTGTCCATAGCCATACCGTTGAGAAGCTCTGTAGGAGCATCAAGGGTAATAGAATCCATATAAACAGTCTGATTTTCATTCGAATATTTTATTCTCAATAGCAGCTTACATCAGGAAGATTGCTTCTTTATTTTATAAACTGCCCAACTCAAGCTCATGATAATTCGTCCTGAGTTTGGGCAAATATAACAAATGAAACTTGGAATAATCAAATTCCATTAGAAAGAAAAAGTGCCAGATAGAAAACTACCTGGCACTTGAAAAAATCAATCTTTATTATTTTGTCGCAATCGTCAAGACAGCTTTCTTATTGCCTGCAGTTAAATCCAATGTAAAAACATAGGTTTTACCGGCCTCTAATACTTTACCCGTTTTGATGCCCAGATTGCCTGAATCACGACCATTCTTGCCATCCCCTACAAAAACGATATCACTTGTAGTCGTCAGGTCTGTACCCCCAAATTCACCTCCCCATCCTTTTTGATGGAAAAATTTGAAGTTGATGTTATCAGAATTTATAGACTCTCCTGCCTTAACAGTTATCTGGTATTTCTTGTTACCTAGTGGAACTAGACAAAGCGCTTTATCCGTGTTCCAGCCCACCTGGTTACTGGATACTTTAGGCTTTCCAATTCCTTCACCAATAATCCAGACAGCCCCAGATCCATCATCTTGGAGTTTTGCCAAATCATTGCCTGTCATCGCCTCAACCACAAAGTATTTTAAGTTAAAGTCTGCTGTAACACGGTATTTTCCAGTTGATCCTTTAAACGATAGGCTTCCATCGGCCGCTTTGGTAAAGAAATCTGGATCGATCCACCAATCTTGCAGATCCGCAATTCCTTCAAAAGTCGTCGTTTTCCCTTGAGCCAGCTCAATTTCGACTTTAGCATGTTTATCATCCAGTCGACTGAACTGCGATCCATTTAATAGTACAACAATAAATGGAGATGCCTGAAATGTCAATGTATTAAATTGAATTGGATATACACCAGAAGTCGAATTTGAAAATGGAATTTCAGCGGTAGAACCTAAATTAATGGCATTATTCACCCATCCAAAGTTCATCGCATTGCCTTGTGTACCTACTTTTGGCGCTTGAATATAGCCTTTTACCTCGGCTGCAAAATTCTCTTTTGCCGCATATTGATTACGCCCTACCTTTTCCATGCGATAGGATTTGGACTCTGTGACTAAAGTTAAATATGGAAAATCGGGTCTGCTCAGGTTAATATCAAAAGTTTGTTCCGTTATTTTTTGGCTAATATTCTGTACGACAAACTTAAGGGTTGCTTTTCCATCAGGAATATCTTTCAAGAACGGAACATAAATCTTTCCCGAGTAGTCTCCATTTTGTTTGGTACGGATGACGGTTTCTGTTACTTTATCGTCTGTAAAATACAATTGTGCTTTAACTGTAGACAACGCAACTTCACTATCCGACACGTGCACCTGAAATTCGAGACTATCCCCAAAATTTGCAGCTGAAATGGGTGATTTCAATTCGATTTTAGGATCCCCTATTTGATAGGTATATTTTTCATCCTTTTTACAAGAACTGACTGCGGCAATAGCAGCAGTTCCCAATAGCATATTGATGAGATATCTTTTCATTTGTTCATAATTTATGCGCTATCCATGTGATAGCGCTTAGGTTTTATCATCCTCCAGTTAATAGGTCCAACGGTAAGAAACAACCGACTTGGCTGGTACATCATAGCTAAAATGATGTTTACCATCTGCCAACGTGATTTTACGACTATCGCCAGATTCGTTTAACAGAACAACAGCATAGGTCCCATCTGTATTTTGGAACGCAGTATACACAAGGCCTTCCGCTGTGTAGCCAGAAGTACCAATCCGCGTTGCTCCTGATTTGACCACCGAAGAAAGATGACCAACAATATAATAATGCGAATTGCGTGTTATATTCTTATAATTTGCCTTACTGATATCCACGGCTCCGTAACACGTCTGACAGCCTCCTTCGCGATTAGGCCCTTTGTCGGTATCTAACATCAAATTCCAAACGATAACACCCTTGCTCCAATTGTTTACAGTACCAAGTGCGACTTCGCGCATATCCTCCATTAATCGCTTTTCGAGATTCCGGCCATCATTCCATTCTCCAATGGATGTTTCTGTAAATATCAGCTCCTTGTCTGGGCGTTGATTATGAATATCTATTAGCTCCGCTTTATCCCCACCATAGTTATGGTATGCAGCTCCAGCGAAGAAAGAGGCCGCTCCGGCATCGTTATAGATCTTTACAGGGTAATCAGCCTGATCGGCAATATTATCATAATTATAATTATGATCAAATGCATATATCTTTGTTGATAAGTTAGCTGCTTTTAATTGTGGCCCCAAAGCTTGTTTGACAAAAGCTTGTTGTTCTTGCCAAGACATATAAAGCGAAGCGGAATTTTTCCGGTTCAATGGTTCATTTTGAACAGTAATCGAATAAATATTGATGCCTTCTTTTTTCATTGCCTGAATCCATTGAACAAAATACCAACCGTAATCTTGATAATATTTTGGATTTAACTGACCACTGGTCCATGAATCAAAGGGCTTTAAATCTGTCAGGTTGTTCACTTTCATCCATTTCGGTGGAGTCCAGGGTGAACCCATAATTTTTATGGACGGATTGATCGCAAGTATTTCTTTCAGCACTGGAATGATATATTGCGTTTCTTCCGACTGTAGCCCAAAATTTTGCTTTCCTTCCTTGTCCCAACAGGTATACTCACTCAAAGAAAAATCAGAACATCCAATGGCAATACGGATATAGTTCATCCCCATCCCTTCCTTATCGGAAAACGTCTCCGTGAGGAATTTCGTCCGGTCTTCCTGATTCATTTTCATTAGATTGTAACAGGTAGAACCTGTAATCGCTGCACCGAATCCGTCCATCGTCTGGAATTTTTGCGTAGGATCTATCGTAATAGTATTCGGAGACATATTGAATTTGGAACTGAAGTCCACAAAGCGTTTTCCAAAATCCACAGACCGGCTACCTGTTGTTGTGTAAATAGTTACATCGCCACTTTTTTTAATATCTTCACCTTGTGAAGGAGTATAGCTGTCACGGTTACAAGATGTTGCCGTTATCAAACAGGACAACAAGAATGTATATATCATAGTTGTATTATTATATTTCATCTGTTAATAATTTTTTCCCATCCATCGGACGGAACTTCCCATTGTTAAATCAATTAATAGCCAGGATTCTGAACTAGATTAGGGTTCTGATCAATTTTTGGTTGCGGAATCGGCAATCGGTATGAGTTTTTCGTGAAGGGATACACCTGTGCTTTTCTCCCTGCGTCTTTTGCATAAACAGCATTCATAACGGACTCCACTTTGTCTAACCGCACCAGATCAAACCAGCGCTGTCCTTCAAACGCTAATTCCAAACGGCGTTCCTTCAAATATGCTTCGAATAAAGCATCTTTATTTGAACGAACTGCAGTTGCCAATTTCGGCAATTTAACCCGAGTGCGAATTCTATCTATAATATCGGCAGCCCCCGATAAATCTGATCCTTGTTGAATTAATGCTTCCGCTTTTAACAACAATAGATCGGCATAACGAAGCTTGACAATGCTATTAAATGCAGACCGCAGCTTAAACATGAATGGGTAATTATTTGAAGGATAATAATTGCTCCAGGTTGTCGAATAATAGACGATCGATTGCCCCAAACGGATTTGATCACCTTCGTTGCTATAAGCCTGTATCAAATCTCGGGATGGAGTCACCCATTTTGCCCATGTGAAGTTATTATCATAATTGGACAAATCCCTTCCAAACATCCAAGTCGCCCAATTGCCGCCCCCTGAAGTGAACTGCGCTTCCAAAATAGATTCCTTTGTATTACGTTGCGCAAGATCCGTATTACTCGCATTCATCGCATATAAATCCGAATAATTAGGATTTAAGTCAAATCCATCCTCAGTCAATGCATCGACATATTGAATAACTTTAGCATAATCCCGAATTGGTTTTTCGGCATAGATCTTCGCTAACATCGCTCGTGCGACCGATTTGGTAAATAAGGTTTTGTTCCCATTATTATTAGCAGGTGCATCAGCTAATCCCTCCATCAGATCTTTTTCGATCTGCTTGTAGGCCTCCTCTTCGGTCGCCTGTTTAGGAAAATACTGCGGATAAACTTCCCCTACATTATCACCCGTGATATCAGGTGCGATTGTGGTAATGACAGGGACCGATCCAAAGATGCGGACCATATCAAACATCGCTAATGCGCGGAAAAGCTTAGCCTGCGCTTTATAGGCTCTAATTTCCGTATCGCTCACCGATTTATCAGCTACACTGTCGACATAAATGATCAGTCGATTTGCCCGTCCAACATCTTCCAGATACCTTCCCCAATCCCGGTCAACGACGGAATTAGATCCTTCAATCGAATTATTCTCAAAAGGTACAACTTCTGCTCCGGTCGTTCCTGCATAGGAGTTATCGGCATGTGAATCGCCAATTAATAACAAATCAAGATACCAATGCTCCTGCCTGTCTTTCATCTGTTGGTAAATTCCAGCCAAATAGGTCTCAACCTCAGACTTATTCTTGAAAACAACCTGAGTTCCTGTTTCTGTCTTCCCCTGACTGACATCCGAATAATCTGAAAGCGGATCACGGTTCAATGAACAAGAAAATAAAAACAAAGAGCCAGTTAGCAGAGAAAGAACGTTACTTATATATTTTTTCATGATACAGACAATTAAAACTCAATATTAAGACCTAAAACAAATGAACGGTTCTGTGGATAGGTTCCCCAATCAATACCTTGGATTCTAGACTCAGATCCCCCAGAGAACTGGTTTACTTCGGGATCCATACCCGAATATTTTGTCAACGTAAACAAATTACTTACAGATAGATAAGGCTGGATTTTATTGATACCAATGCGTTTCAGTCTCTCCGGAGAGATGGAATAGCCCAAGGAAACATTTTTCATACGTAGATAACTTCCATCCTCAACAAAATAGGTTGAATTTTTCATGTCAAAGCCAGCCTTGGGAACGTTGGTAATTTGTCCCGGTACCCTCCAGCGATCCAATACAACGGTCGTTTGATTTCGACCATCATACATACCTTCTGTTTCCATGCGACTGGCATTGAAAATATCGTTTCCATAAGTTCCCTGAATGAATACGCTTAGATCGAAATTTTTCCAGGAGAAGCTATTTGTCATACCATACACAAACTTTGGAAGCGGATTGCCGATATAAGTACGGTCACTTGATGAAATCTTTCCGTCGCCATTCAGATCACGATACATGAGCTCGCCGGTTTCAGGGTTTACCCCATCTGATACATAACCAAAGAATCCTGCAAGCGATCTTCCCGGTTCATTCTTCACCACAAAATCATTGACATAATCGTTCGTCTTGACATCGTAGTACACTTGTTGTAAATCCAATTGTTTCAGTTTATTTCTGTTAAATGAAATATTAAAATCTGTATTCCATATAAAATTACCGGTCAGATTTTTCGAATTTACGGCAAATTCAAAACCATGGTTGCTCAGCCGGCCACCATTTCTCTGGATTGTGGTTGCTTGCTGTCCTGCAGGCAAGCTCGCATTCATTAAAAGATTCTTCGTGTCCTTATTATAATAATCGGCACTGAACGTTAGTCTATTGTTTAACATCGTGATATCTAAACCGATACTCGTTGTACTTGTGGTTTCCCAAGTCAAGTCGTTTGCCCTTAAGATCGTTGGTTTATTGATATTTGGCACCGAATTGTCCTTTCCCTCTACAAACCATTGTTGACGTTGAATACCGCTCAATTGAAGATAAGCGTAATCACCTAGTCCATATTGATTACCTGTCTGTCCCCATCCCCCACGGATTTTAAAGTCATTTATCCAATCTACGTCTTTCATAAAATCTTCAGAAGAGATTCTCCAGGCAGCTGAGACAGAAGGAAAGTATCCCCAGCGACGTTCAGGACTCAGCTTCGAAGAGCCATCGGCACGCATATTCGCAGTCAACAAATACTTACCATCGTAGTTATACATTGCACGGGCGAAATAGGACATAATTCCCCAATTGGAAGCAGAGGATCCTGTTCTATCCCAAGAGATCTTGTTTGCCGCATTAAGTGTCTCAATGATTCCGTTCGCATAATTTGAACCATAGATGTAGCTTCTAGAGTACTTAGAGTCTGTCCAGGAAGAACCGCCCATTACTTCTAGATTATGCTTACCAAAGCTTTTGCTATAGGTTAAGATATTATCCCAGGTCAATACAGTATTTGTATTGCGAAGATCAGAGGCTTCCCCAAATTGATTTCTTCCCCATGCTGTCGTCCAAGGATCCAAGAAGGTCGTCATCACACCAGATCTTCTATCAAATGAAAATGAAGTTTTCCAAGTTAAGTTGGGCATAAAGGAAACCAGTGCACTTCCTGTAGCAACGAGACGATTTTCTCGGTTATTATTATTTCTTGTCCTTGCTAAGTTTTCCAAAGGACTGGTAATGTTGTTGATACCATAGAAATTATTATAGAATCGATCTGGATTTGCTGGATCCCATACAGGGGCATAGGTCGGTGTTGTAATCACTGAGGTCACTACCCCGCCACGATTAGACCCTAACCCAGATGTAATTCCATTGTCATTGTTATCGGAATAATTGATATTCGCGTTGACCTTTAGCCATTTCCGAACTTGGTTATCAATATTAGCACGGAAATTATACCTCCTAAAGAAGGAACCTTGTAATGTCCCTTTTTCATTCAAATAACCGCCCCCCAAATAGTAACGAAGTTTCTCATTACCATCTGAAACTGACAGTTGATGATTTTGCTGAATACCTGTTTTGTAGGTTTCTTTAAACCAGTCTGTCTGATCCAACAACCCTTCCGGAAGGTTGACAAGACCTATCTCATCCTGTAAATCTTTATACTGGCTAGTATTTAAAACTTTGACAGTGTTATTGACAACATTGGCTGTCCATTGTGTTCCAAGTGTAATTTTTGCTTCACCAGCCTTCCCTGATTTTGTCGTCACGAGGATCACACCATTTGAACCACGAGAACCATAAATAGCCCCAGATGATGCGTCCTTGAGGATTTGGATATCAGCAATATCATTGGGTGACAAGAATTTAATATCTTCCACAGGAACTCCATCTACCACATACAAAGGAGTAGTATTGCTATTAAAAGATGTTATACCCCGGATTTGAATCTGCGGGGCAGAACCTGGCTGGCCATTTGGCTGAATAACAGTTACACCAGCAGCCTTACCCTGAATGGCTTGGCCAAAATTAGTAACAGGTCTCTTTTCCAAATCCTTGGTAGATACAGAAGAAATTGCCGTCGTGACATCCTTTCTTTTTACGCTGCCATAACCGATGACAATGACATCTTCAAGCACATTCGTAGAAGAATTTAATTGCACAACCATGGTACTGTTGGCAGGCAATTCTTTGCTGTCATAACCCACAAATGTAAATTGAAGTATGCTGCCTGTGCTTACGGAAATTTGAAAACGACCCTCCCCATTACTGGAGACAGCATTGTTACTTCCTTTCTGCGTAATGGTCACCCCAGAAAGAGGTTTCTGATCTTGGGCATCCAGGACTCGTCCACTGATTTGAATTCTGTCTTGTGCAAACACAAAATTCACTAAGGTAAACAAGAAAGCCAAGCCCATTGAAAAGGCTACTTTTCGAGTAAAGTAAATCATATGAAATAAAAAAATTGGTTATTGTTTAATTTTTTGGTTATTCCAAAATGGCAATGAGTTTCCCCTCCTTCATTGCTCAAAACAAAACTAAGATCACCAAGACGGAGAAAAAAGGCCTAGTACTCAAAAAGTACCAGATAAAAAACACAAAAATCTAATAAAGAGCGTTTTATGAAATAAACCAACCTTTAAAAAGTACCTAAATGAGTCTATAATAGTCGTTAATCAAGTCAATTTACACGTATAATCTAACATTTACGGTCGATCAATCACCGCAATTTGACATACAGCAGCTTCAAAGGCATCCCGATTTCCTGCGGCTTTATTACGTACCTTTGTTCTGTAATTATAAACTGTCCGTAGAGAATAGCGAAGGAAGCTTGCAATCTTTACAGAGTCATCGATCCCTAATCGAATTAAAGCAAAAATTCGAAGCTCAGTATTTAACAGTTCTGTCTTTTTGGGATAAATCTTCTCATCATCCTGAAGCAAGGCATTGAATTCATCAACAAAAGTCGGATATAGATTTAAGAAGATACGATCAAAGTTAACATAGAGCTGCTGCACCTCTCTTTCCTCCATTTGCGTAGACTTCAGCTGCTCTCTCAACGCGTCCCATTGTTGATTTGTAGCCTTCTTTAATAGTACTTTTCTAATATCTTCCATTTTATCGATGTAACTCGAGCACATATCAAAAAATTGAGCAATATATTCTTCCTTAATATGGTTGGATTCCGACAATTTAAAGTTAGTTTGATTGATCTCATTATTCAATGCGCGAAGTTGCTGATTGCTGGCCGATAATTCCGATCGTATTCGCCTCAAATGCTGCACTTGCCTGTAAATAATGACAAGTCCAATAATAACACCAATTAATAAAATACTAACGATAACAACCAAAGCAACCAATTGCGTGTTCTGGCTGTTTATTTTCTGCTGATAGGCCGCATTGATGATCGGATAAGAAGAAGTCCCCTCGATAATACGATAACGTACCTTACACAACATAGCGTCATCGATCGCTTTTTCGATAAATTGAAATGCGCGATCGAAATCCTGTTGATCATAATAAGTTAATGCCAGATCATGAAAGGAAGCGTTGTCGCGGTTTGCCATTTCAATATCCGCACTGGCCGATATGGAAAGATAATAAATTTGACTTTTCGTATCCTTTTCATATTTATAGATTAGCCCCAGAAAGTAAGCAATCAGCGCTCTTTGCTCAATATCTTTTTTATTCTCCTTCCAAAGGACCAAGAGTTGCTCTTTAGCATGCTCCCGATTACCGTTAAATAAAGTTTTAATAGCAATTGCAGTACGGTATTCTAAAGAGGATTTTGGCAAAACTGTTAACAGCGAGTCACGATACCGTTCACTCGCCTGATAATACTCGGGGCGATTATTGCTCTGACCATAATGGCTATAGAATGAACTATAAGTATCATAATATTTTGCGAGGAGATCCTTGCCAAGCGCAGACGGCTCAACTGCTCCCAACAACTTTGACGCCTCTATATACCGTCCTATGGTAGAATATACCCAAGCTAAATCCAAATGAATCACGGTTTGCAATGAATCATTATTTAATGGAGCCAGCTTCTGACATAGTAAAATATAAGAAAGCGCCGCGTCCGAATCAAACTTTTTATAATTTTCAAAAATTTCGTAATTCTTCTTCAAAAACTGAGCGGAATTGCCTTCCAGTGCCTTTGCCTCCTGTTTTAACTTTTCTAGCTTATCCTCTCTGTTCTTGACATAAATCTTCTGATTTTCCATCAGATATTCCAGCCGCTGTAAAACTCTGCTACTATCGGGTTGCTCCTGGGCTAATAGACTAAAACTAAGATGAGAGAAAAGGATAAAAAGAAATATGCGCTGCAACATAATCGACTCGGTTCAAAATAGTGTCGACTAAACTACATAAAAATAACAACAAAACCTTCATGACTTCGCAGGAACCAATAGCAAGTATAACGAAGAAGGTTCTTTCTGGCCTATAACATCAGAAACTTTCAAAAAAAAAGAGGACATCTCACGACGGCCTCTTTCCCTGACCCTCTAAAAGGATCTAAGAATTAACATATTAATTCTTTATCGCATGAAAAATAGTTTTCTGTTTTTAATCTGTCTGATCTATTGCCAGCCTCCTCCCAATGCTTTGTAAAGCAGAATCTGATTCAATGTATTCTCCTTCTCTAATTCCACTTTACCTATTTGAGCTTCGAGCGACTCTTTCTGTGCTGTTACAACATCTAGCGATGTTACCCTTCCTGCGATAAACAGTTCTTGCGCAGCCTCTATGGAAAGGTTCAGTGCTTGAACATGTTCATCGACAAAGTTTCGTCGCTTACCGATAGCCTCCTGCGTCATGATCACATTGGAAACTTCGTTATAGGCATTTATAACGCTTTTTTCATAGTCCACAAAAGCAATTCCATAATCTGCTTTTGCGATCTCATACTGCGTTTTCAACTGTCTTTGATTAAAGATCGGTAGTGTGATACCACCAAATAAATTATAAGCAATAGATTTATCAAGATTGAATAACTTGTTGAAACTAAAGCTTTGCAATCCGATAAAAGGGCTTATAGCGACAGAAGGTAGAAAAGCCAAACGTGACGCTTCTTGATTATTTGACGATGCAATCACTTTCAGATAAGCAGCCTTAATATCTGGGCGTTGATTAACCAAATCATCTGGTGTACCAAAACTCATCGCATAATATAAATCTGCATTTTCAGTATATGTACTTCTTACAATAGGTTGATAGAATCGTCCCAATAAACCATTGATGTGATGTTCCCACAGTGCGATCTCCTGAATCATCTGTTCCTTTGCTGCTTTGGAATTGGCCAATAGCGCTTTAAATTGCTGTACAGAAAGTTCAGTGGCATAACCAGCATCCTTTTTTACTTCAACAACTTCCAATGCATTTTTGTGTAACTCAATATTCCGATCATAGACTTTGATCTTCTGATCCAAAGCAATTAATTCATAATAAGCAGTGGCAATATTGGATACCAATTCCGTTTCTAATAGACGCTTCCCCTCCTGCTCCGCTAAAAAGCTAAAATAAGCAGCTTGCCTCTGGCTCCTTAGCTTGCCCCAAAGATCAATCTCCCAAGAAGAACGAAGTCCAATAAAATAGTCTGGGATAAATGGTTCAGGTAATTTCTCATCACTTTTCAAGTTCTCCGAAAAATTTGAATCGTAGTTACCTATTCCCGATTCCGTATAATGTCCATATTTTCGTATTCCTCCTTCTACGGCGGCCTCTACAGTTGGGCCTAATGCGGCCTTACGCTGTTTAAAATAAGCTTGTGCAGATGCTAGCCGTAAAATTGATTGACGAATATCCAAATTGTTCTGCAAAGCAGAATCAATCAAAGAAACTAACTTTGGATCTTTAAAAATTTCCTTCCATGATCGACCGCCAACATTTAAACTATCTGGTGAAACATCCTTGGAAAATGAGCTTGGGACATTTACTTTCTGCGGCTGAAGAGATTTTTTTGGAACTGAACAGCTTCCAAATAAGATAAGAGCAGCGATTACTAAGGAAGCCTGTTTTACGACCTGTTTTTTGTTATCCTTTTTTGAGAATAAAACGACCAGTCCCGGAATGACAATAACCCCGAGGATCGTCCCGATAAGCATTCCCCCTACCGCAGCAGTACCAATACTTCGATTCCCCAAAGCACCTGCTCCACTCGCCATCATCAGTGGTATCAATCCTGCAATAAATGCAAAGGAAGTCATTAATATTGGTCTTAAACGCGCTACGGCTCCTTCGATCGAAGCGGTCACAATATCCATTCCTTGTTTATATTTCAAATTGGCATACTCCACGATCAGGATCGCATTTTTGCCCAGCAAACCAATGAGCATGACCAATGCAACCTGTGCATAAATATTGTTTTCCAGTCCGAAGATTTTCAGAAAAATAAATGCACCAAATATTCCCGCCGGAAGACAGAGAAGAACTGGTAATGGCAACAAAAAGCTTTCGTACTGCGCACACAGCAGTAAATAAACAAACAACAGACAGAGCGCAAAAATATACAAAGCCTGGTTCCCTGAAATTTTCTGCTCCCGCGTCATACCGGACCATTCAATACTATATCCCTTTGGAAGAGACGACGCTATTTTTTCCACCTCTTCGATCGCCTGTCCAGAACTGAACCCGGCCGAGGACTGCCCTGTAATCATCGCCGAACTAAACATATTGTAACGGGTAATTTGTTCTGGACCATAAATCCTTTCCATCGAAATAAAAGCGTTGTAAGGCACCATTTCACCAGTTTCATTTTTTACGTACAGACGTAAAACGTCTTCCGGTCGCTGCCGGTATTCAGGGCCTGCCTGTACCATCACTTTATACATTTGTCCATAACGGATAAAATTAGTAGCATAAAGACTCCCCATTAATGTCTGCAACGTATTCATAGCATTCTCCACCGATATCCCCTTTTTCGCAGCCATATCGTAGTCAACCTTCAGCATATACTGAGGAAAGTTCACGTCAAAACTGGAGTTGATATCCTGAAGAACATCACTTTTTTCCATATCTTCCATAAACTTCTGTAAAACCTCAGCCGTCTTATTGAGATCCTCATTACCACTACGGTCCAATAAACGTAATTCGAAACCCGAAGAGTTACCAAAACCGGGAACTGTCGGCGGCGGAAAAAAGTCAATCTCTCCATCAGCAAAATCCTTTGTTTTATCGCGTAATTCTCTAATGACATCATCGACCGTTTGATCTCGCTCTTTCCAAGGTTTAAGATTGATCATCCCCATCCCATAGGAAGCACCTGATACTTCTGTTATGATACTGTACCCCGACAATGTAGACACCGTTTCAACAACATCCAACTGACGAGCAACAGAGTCAATTTTATCCAGCACACGCTCTGTACGGTCTACTGTAGCCCCAGCAGGTGTTGTCACGGCAACATAGATCATGCCCTGATCTTCCGTTGGGATAAATCCAGAAGGCAATATCGCGCTACTTCCCCAGGTGGCAACAAAGAATACGCCAAGTAAAAGTAAGGTCAACCCGCGCCGCGCGCTTGTCTTTACCAAAATCCCCTTGTAACCAAAGGCTGTTTTATCATATACTGCGTTGAATTTTTTAAAGAAACGATCGAGCCAATTATTTGATGGTTTTCGATCGTGAGGTGATTTCAAGAAAAGCGCACATAAGGCAGGGGTCAGCGTCAATGCGTTAATCCCAGAAATAACAATCGCCGCAGCCAATGTCAACGAAAACTGTCGGTAAAAAATCCCTACTGGCCCAGATAGAAAAGCAACTGGAACAAATACCGCAGACATGACTAGCGTAATAGCCACAACAGCACCCCCAACTTCTTTCATTGCCTCCAACGTGGCCTCCATTGGCTGCAAATGCTCCTCCTCCATTTTGGCATATACGGCCTCAACAACTACAATTCCATTGTCTACGACAATACCAATAGCGAGTACCAAGGCAAATAAAGTCAATAGGTTGATCGAAAATCCAAGCATCTGCATAAAAAACAATGCCCCGATCAAACAGACGGGTACTGCTAAAATAGGAATTACCGTCGCCCTGAAATCCTGCAAGAAGATAAACACAACAATAAAAACCAAAAGGAAAGCTTCTAACAAAGTCTTGATAACAGAAGAAATTGATGCATCCAAAAAACGGGATACATCATAACCCATGGTATAGGTCATACCTGTCGGAAACTGAGTTTCTTTTAATTCAGCCATCCGGTCTTTTACACGCTGAATAACCTCCTGGGCATTTGAGCCCGGCAATTGCTTCAACATAATGGAAGCCGACGGACGTCCATCTGTTTTGGATACCATCTCATAATCCAATGAGCCAAATTCAACATCAGCAACATCCCTAATACGGATTATGGATCCACTAGCATTCGCGCGTATAGGTATATTGGCATATTCTTCTATTTCAGTAAATTTCCCCGGATAACGCAGTACATATTGCTGCATATTGCGCATTTTATCCGAACTGATACCTGTCTGTCCGGGAGCAGCCTCAATATTCTGCTTTCTTAATGCAGCCACGACGTCTTCAGCAGAAATATTATAAGCTGCCATACGATCCGGTTTGACCCAAACACGCATCGCATAATCCCGCATTCCCATGATCTGTGCAAGACCAACGCCTTCAATACGTTTCAGTTCCTTTAGAATATTGATATCGGCAAAGTTGTAAATAAACCTTTCATCTGCAGTTGCATCGTCAGTAAAGACATTCAGATACATCAACATCGAGTTGACCTCTTTTTCTGTAGTTACCCCCGCTTTGATAACCTCTTCAGGTAATTCGTCTAATACGGTGGTAACCCTGTTCTGTACGTTTACGGCAGCAATATCCGGATCCGTACCGACTTCAAAGAAAATTTGAATAACTGTGCTTCCGTTATTAGTCGACACCGAATTCATATAGGTCATTCCCGCAACACCATTGATTGCTTTTTCCAAAGGAATGGCTACCGCATTTGTACTTACTTCCGCATTTGCTCCTGTATAATTAGCGTTTACAACCACCGAAGGCGGTACAATATCAGGAAATTGTGTAATAGGCAGCGTAAACAAAGCCAGCAGTCCCAAAAGCGTAATGAACACCGAGATGACCAACGATAATATGGGCCGTTTTATAAATGTTTCAAACATAATCTATCCCTCCGTTACAGCTTTCTCAATTTTGGATTAATCTTCATTCCGCTACGTAAACTTTGTACGCCCTCGTACACCACTTTGGCATTCGGATCGAGACCGCCCTCGACAATATAATAATGCCCTACACGTGGCCCGGCAACAAAAGGTGTCATCTTCACCGTACTATCGCCTTGCATAGTATACACATATGTTTTATCCTGAATTTCAAATACTGATTTTTGATGTACAAAAGTATGCTCACCTGTTTCCATCGGAACAGCAATTTTACCTGTTGCCCCATGCTTTAGAATATGCGCTGCATTAGGAAATTGTACGCGAAGGGCAATAGACCCCGTATTGGCTTCAAATTCACTTTCCACCAGATGAGCTATCCCCTCGTGTGGATACAACTCCCCATTTGCCAGAATTAATTTGACAGATTTTTGCGTTTCCTTGCCATTCAGCTTGTCGCGCATCAGTGCCAGATATTCCCTTTCAGAAATATCAAAATAAACGTTCACTTTACTTAGATCAGAGATTGTGGTAATCAGACTTCCTTCTGTCAATAACGAACCTTCTTTTAATAAAATCCGGTCTATACGTCCATCAAATGGAGCTTGAATAACTGTATAGTCTAATCTTGTTTGGGCTTGATTAACCAACGCACGGGCCTCTTCGATTTTGGAATTGGCCGCCTTTAACTGTATTTTCAATAAATTATACTCAGAAGAGCTCACGATATTCTTGTCAACCAATTTTTGTGTCCGCTCCATTTCCAGTTTGATCTTTTGCGCTTCCGCAATAGCATTGTCATACTGCGCTTTGGCTTTTGCAAGTTCCGAACGATATTCTTCATTGTTATATTTAAATAATACCTGTCCTTTCTTTACCCAAGCGCCTTCATCTACATAAATTTTATCTAAAAAACCGTTCAGTTTCGACCGGATCTCGACATTTTTCAAGGCCTGGATATCAGCAATATATTCCTGATAAACAGTTGTATCCATTACAATTAGTGGCGTAATAGGAATATTTTTAATCTCTTCTTTTTGATCAGCGTTAGCGTTGGAGGAGCGGCATGAGGCCAGCATCCCTACCATACCTGCGAAAAGGCACAGCATAAGGAATTTGTTCATAGGGGAATAATCTTCTTTTTAAAGGTCCTATAGAATACCTCGTTGATTTTCATCAATGTCGGTAGTCTTAGACCGGGGTATTTCATAAACGATAAAAAATGTAACGTGTTAAATCCTCCTCAAGAAATTCAAAGTCGAAACTTAGGAGAATGTGCGAGATGGAAGCGACAAAGTCTATATAGCAAAGAGAAGATCTCTGGGCTTCAATAGCTTAATATCAAGATAAAATAAACTGGTTGCAGCTTCCGCTAGAAAATTTAGGGAGCGTAACTAGAAGGGTCGAAAACGGGATAAAAACCGGTAGTATCCCGGCAAGCACAAAGTTTTAGAGCGATAAAAAGGGTGTTCATCGTCCTTGGCAAAACATAATGCTGTAAAGACGATCCCAAAAACAAAAATAAAAATTGGTAATACCTGACTATTAAGAGAAAATATGCGATAGTCATCCTGCAATAGTACCTTTTCTTCTTGGGAAGAATGAATAGGCTCGAGATCCAATACATCATCCAAAAGATACTCCACGATGGTCTCACCTGCATGCAAAACCTGTCCCGTTGCCGAGGAGAAAGACTCATAGGTCAACAGATTAAGGTATGCAAAGAGTGTTAAAAAATGAAATATTTTACCTAACATATCGAAATTCCGAATCACAAAGGTATGACTTTAAATAACCAAGATTATTTTATTCATGTAAAAAAACCATGACAGCCCGAAATTTAGCCGTCATGGTTTTTCAAAAACAAAGTAATTTTTCTGTTATTAACCTTAAAGGAACAATTAAACAGTCGACACAATTACTTACAACTAAAGGATCATCATTGAATTCATTATTGTCTATTCAGACCTCAATCTTTATTTTCCTTTTGTTTTTTCATTACTAAAGGAATAAGGAGCATCCTCTTTTTTTGTTCCCCTATTTCTATTCGGTGTGTCACTCATTTTAAATTCGAGGTTAGCGCCCTGCAATAAATCACTATACCGAATATAATTGTGACTATAAGGTTTTCCATTCCAAGATAACTGATCTACGTAGACCTGATTTGCTCCATGCTGTTTAGCTTGGATATGTACTTTTTTCCCATTCTCGAGATGTAGTGTCACTTTATCGAATTGTGGTGAACCAATCACGTATTCGCCCGAGGCTGGAGAAACAGGATAAAATCCTAACGAAGAAAAGACGTACCAGGCTGAAGTCTGTCCATTATCTTCATCACCACAATAGCCATCTGGTGTCGGCAAATAAAGTTTATCCATTATCTTACGCACCCAATATTGTGCTTTCCAGGGCTCTCCAGCATAATTATACAAATAAGGCATGTGTTGAATAGGCTGATTTCCATGCGCATACTGCCCCATGTTCATCACCTGCATTTCACGCATTTCGTGGATCATACCACGGCTCTTCATTCCTTCATAACTCGGGATGACGAACACTGTATCCAACATGGATACAAAAGACTTATTGCCTCCCATTAGGTTAATCAGCCCCTGTGGATCATGGAATACACAAAAGCTCCAATGCCATGCATTGCCTTCCGTATATTCCCGTGACCAAGCACTTGGATCAAAATCCGCGACGAATGATCCGTCAGCTTTTTTCCCACGCATAAGTTTTGTACTTGGGTCAAATAGATTTTTGTAGTTCATCGCTCGCTTTGCGTAAATGGCCGTTTCAGCTTCCGGTTTACCCAGTGCTTTGCCAAATTCATAGATACACCAGTCATTGTAAGCATATTCCAATGAACGTGCTACATTCTGATCTACCTTTACATCGGCAGGTATATAGCCCAATTTATTATAATATTCATAACCAAAGCGTCCTGTCGAAGAGTGTTTCGGATAAGCACTATTGGCCCCATGCTTAAGTGCTTCCCATAACAGCTCTTTATCATAACCTTTCCGATTAGTAATCAAGGCATCTGCAACAATAGATGCTGAATTGTTTCCGATCATCGATGCACGATGTCCCGGTGAAGCCCACTCAGGGAGGTAACCACTCTCCTTATAAGCATTGACCAACCCTTCCTGCATGCGATCGTTCATGGATGGATATAATAAATTCAACAGCGGGAACAGACTTCTGAATGTGTCCCAAAAACCTGTATCTGTAAACATTTCACCTGGTAGGACCTGCCCATTGTAGGGGCTATAGTGAATCCGCTTACCTGCTCCATCAATTTCAGAAAAATCTCTCGGAAAAAGTGTTGAACGATAAAGGCAGGAATAAAATGTACGTAATCGGTCAATATTATGGTCTTCAACCTGTACTCGCCCGAGTATTTCATTCCATTGTCCCTTACCTTCTTCAACAACTTGTTGAAATGTTTTGGACTTCACTTCTTTTAGATTAAGTTCTGCCTGCTCAAAACTTATAAAGGAAGAAGCAATACGGGCGATCACCTGATCACCTCTCTTCAATGATGGAAAACCTACAATTGCTCCCGCATGATTATCCTGAATCTCCAATTCATCTTTACGTATCGAGCCACTTTTTACGCCGGCTTTGTACGAGAAAGGTCTATCGAAAGTAATGACAAAATAATTTTTAAAATTCTCCGGAACACCACCGCTATTTTTTGTTGAATAACCAATAATTTTATTCTCCTGCGGAATTACTTTAATATAAGACCCCTTATCAAATGCATCAATAACAACATAAGCGCTGTCGGTTTTGGGAAATGTGAATTGAAAGATTGCAGCACGTTGCGATGGCGACAATTCTGTTGTCACATCGTGATCAGCAAGATAGACACTATAATAATAAGGTTTGGCTATTTCTGCTTTGTGTGAAAACCAGCTGGCCCGCTTTTCTTGGTCAAATTGCGGTGTGCCAGTTACAGGCATGATGGAAAACTGACCATAATCATTGTTCCAGGGACTTGGCTGGTGGGTTTGCTTAAATCCTTTAATTTTATCTGCCGTGTAAGTATATACCCATCCATCGCCCATGTTCCCCGTTTGGGGCGTCCAAAAATTCATCCCCCAAGGACGTGCTATTGCAGGATAGGTATTTCCATTGGACAATTCATACTTCGATTCTGTACCAATCAATGGATTAACAAAATCAACTGGTGAAGCCTGCTGTGCCATCCCCCCATGGATCGCGAATAGAAAAAGAATACTACCTGTTAGTTTTTTAATATTAAACATAAATTACGTATTTGGTTGATCGTACTAGCAAAAAAGCTAAAACGTATTAGTAAATATAAGTAAGATAATTAAATATAGAATATGCTAAGGTATTTTTCACAAGATGGTTACAAAATAGATCATATCCCTTCCAAACAAAAAAATAGCCGTAGAATATCCCTCTTTCAAGCGAATACCTTACGACTACTTTTTGCACCAATCACTCTTTTATCACTAACTAGCTTACTGAACTCGTTCTTTGGGATCTACTGCGGTAGTTCCAAAAGTCTAAATTCACTCATCTGGAAATTTGACCCAGAAGAAACAGATTTCACAACATAGCGATAATACGCGTAAGATTTTGAATTCACAAAGGTGAAATTGACGGATTTATTTCTATCTGCCGGCGTGGTACCAAAACCATACCCGGTAACGGAGCTCAAGGTTACCCAAGAATTCCCATTTTCAGAGGCCTGTATTTCCCAGTCTTTAGGATCCCTTTCAGGAGAATCATTACCGGTTGTTATGGTATAACCATTAATGGTTTGTGGTTGATAGAATACAAATTGCCAATACATCCCCGACTGATATCCACCAATAAATAATTTCGTCCTGGTATCACCGTCTATCAGTTTCTTCGATCCTTCGCCCGCATCAGGACCACTGGAGTTATCCTGAGAAATTAGGAATGTATTATCAATATTTGTCCAGTCCTTTATAATGCCTAGATCCGTTAGCATCTTTGTAACTACAATTTGAGAACCCTTTGGGGTTTTTACGTTTAGCTGGTAGGTTTCGAACTTTCCCACCTCAATCGATATATCAGCTTTCTCCTTATCAGAAACTTGCTCATATTTATCTTTATCAGTCATCTTTGACCAAGTGACTCCTTTGACAGCAATGTCACTAGCATAACTCAAGATCAACTTTCCAGTTCCGTTTTTTGTTGCATTGAACCGAATGAGCTTCTCCGCATCAATTTTAATTACCTCTTCCCGTTGGGCCCAATCGCCATTTTCATTGAGTACTTTAAGTCTTACAGTGAAATCACCCGTACCTAAAAAAGTATGTTGCGGCGAGGTTTTTGACGAAGTGCTATCATCCCCGAAGCTCCAACGTGTTTCAGTATAGTCTTTTGACTGATTTGTAAATTCAAAAGTAAATGGGTCATCCTTCGCAACCTGCTTAATAGAAAAAGCAGAAACTGGATTTGGAAGCTGAGGTTTTTCAACAACCACTTCCTTTTCTTTACTGCATCCTAATAAGGTAAACAGTAAGAATATATAATAGCTATATTTCCCTAATTTCATTGTTGTAAATTTCTTTGATGTTATACATATAATGACTACAATACCTATAAAAATTCGATCATACGCCATTCGGAACATTGAAATAAACGGTTCCCTACATTTTCTGTGATATTTAAACGATAGAATTTATAGCTTCCTGGCTTTTGTACATTAAATCGTCTTGTTTCAAGCCTATTTGGAAAACTTTCATTTGTTCTTGCATCAATGACGACCCAGTTAGTACCGTCCAAAGACCCTTCGAGGTTCCAACTTTTTGGGTCACGGCTAATTTCATCATTACCTGACGTCAATGTATATGCGCCAATCTTCAGTGTTCGAGTAAACGTCAACGTACATTGTAAATCTCCTGTAAATCCACCTTGTAAAAATTTAGTATCCGTGCGATTATCAACCAATTTAAGACTACCCTCACCTGCATTTGGACCACCATCATTATCCCGATTTACGGTTAAAGTTCCTTCACCTGTCACGTCAAATTCAACAACATTGGCACAATCAATTAAAATTGTTGTATAGTTTCTCTGTGGATCAATAACATGTAAAGTGGGATCTTTTAAATAAACTGTCACCGCTAGAAATTTATCTTTATTTTTAGCGATGACGTCCCAAGGAACAGCAATATTAAAATTTGCAGAAGATTTATTGCCTGCCACCTGTATGCGGGATGATAGTGAAAATTCATTGTCTTGTAATCCAATGGTGTTTGCAGGCAATATTTTTTTTGTGATCCAGTTTGGAATTGAATCTCTGGTCCCCCTTACCTCAACATAAAACCATTTACTCGGAAAAGATGCTAAAGAAACTCCAATAGGAATTTCAATTCCGGAAGGTGTGGTTTCATAATTATTATGTTTGCTCGCTAAGATGATTCCTCCGGGTGTATTCGTCACAGAGAGATAATGAATATCTGTAGCGGTCAGCAGGCTTTTGGAGTCTAATGTGACAATGACGCTATTGGGGTTCCCCAACTGATTTCCTTTTCCTGGATTGATTAATTTATAGGAAAGCGCAAATTTTTTGCCATAAACTCTCTCTATTTCCGTCCTCGAAATTTTCAATAAAAAGGAGGCCGTGTCTGCGCCATATTGAAACTTCACCACATTTGGGAAAGAAAAGGCTTGATTTGGTAAAGTGACAACATCCTTGAGCACGCCCGACCCTATTAGCTTCGTCACCGTGTCTGTATTCAACTGCAGCTCTACATCAAAGGTTTTCGAAGCGGGGCTACTTAACTTGACCTTCATCGGCACTTGGACATAGTCATTTGTTTTTACTAAATCCTTTCCTCCACCTTCGGCAATAACCTGTACAGGATTATTCTCCAATAAACCGAAGCCTTCAAGATTATCTTTTGAACAGGCCATAAATTGGCAATAGCTCAAAATCATCGTAAAAAAATAAAAAAATCTTTTCATCTGTAAATAATTTTTACCTTCATCATTAATGAAGCCTACCATGTTAAACTATTCTGTTTAGGATTATTTATCAACCCAAACACGTCCATCCAATTGCCAGCTCTCCTGTCTAGCGATCTGCAACCAACTGAATATCTGCGCTGTTACATCCGTATTTTTGGGAACCAATGTATTAATCGTTTCTACAGATGGGGCACAAAGAAAATCATTGAGCTTGGAGATTTCATAATTCGAGTTTCCTAGCTTCAATGTATTTCCATAGGGGCCTTCGTCGTAGAGAACACCATTGGTAACCGTTCCAACAACAGGCCAATTGGCCGCAAGATTTGCATAATAAGGATGTTCCTCATTGATTCCCACTTGACAATTATACTGCGAAATAACTGCCAATGGCAGGGCGGCCTTCCAAAAGCGTATATCAGCCAGATAGTAATCACCTTCGTTCCAGTTGCTTCCCCCATTTATTAAGCCCAATCTAAATTTTGCAGGGCTACTGATTGATCCCCATGAACTAATGTCCATCTCATTGCCAGGCAGGCCATTGGTATAGGTTTTCACGATTCGTTTACCCTCACTTGTTAGCGATCCAACAATAGTTACATTATTCCAGGTCGCATTGTTCAATTTTGGTCCGTTTACTTCTCCACTTCCGTTAGGACCACGGCCATTAAACATCCAATAGTCTTCCTTAAAGGCCAAGATCCACCCATTTGTCGGTGCACCCGACTCCCATTTTTCACGTTTGCCAATAAAAGATGGATAGTTAGGAAATTTGTACGTATTATTAGGCCCTTTATTCTTTTTCACCTTTAATTCAATTGTAAATTCTTCTTTATCTCCTAGATCAAATACAGGATTGTCCCCTTCGGTCAACTCTGCGTAGATTCCGCTCTTAAACCGCAAAAAATCTCCAGAAAAACGACTGCCCAAATAGGGTTTATTAATATATCTCGATTTGTATTTAGGTGAATAGAAGATTGTGAAAGTATTGACATTAGGGTTACTAAAAATCGTATTGTCGTTCTGTGCTGGAGGAATCTCAAAAGGACCACCTTTACTTGAGGTGATGATCACCAGCCAATTCTCCTTTTTAAATGCGGGTCTTTGCTCCAAAGCCTGTATGACCTCCCCTACCTGTTTGTCGAAGTTTTCTATAGCAGCCTTATAGACAGCACTGCTATTGTCATAAGCCCCGCTCTTTCCCGCTTTATCAACCGACGTAAAATGTGCAGTCAACATCGTCAGTTCAGGTTGCATTAAACCCTCTTTGACATCCTTTACAACTTCTTCATCTGAATTTTCTAGTTTAGCTACCGTTGTCGGGGCTAAGTTATCAACAAATATCTTGGAGCTACTGTACACTTTAAATTCTGGGGTCTTCATATTCGCCGCCACTCGCGTATAGACTGTTGGAAAGGTCTGAAAATTATTATTCTTAAAATTATCGCCAATGACCAAATGTTTATTTTGACTCACTCCAGTGATAATATTGGATAAATCAGCTCCTGTAGTCTGTACATCATCATGTTCTTCGCTTAACGAAACCCACGAATAAATAGAATGGTTAAGCAAACCATTCATTGTCGGAATATTTGCTGTTCGGACCGATTCTCCCCGAGCACCGTCCACAATGAGCAATAATACTTTGGGCTTTCCATACACCAAATCCACCGTATCCTGTTTACCTTCATTATCCGGCAACAACCGACCAAATTCATCCTTACAGGACATAACTGCCGATAATAATACGAACGACAGTAGCCAGCAACCTATATTTCGAAAATTAGCTTGAGATCTCATCAATTTAATATTTAAGTTATTGTTCCAATTTAATTCGAATGAGATTATGAACCTCTTCGTTATTAAATCGACTAAAATAGCCCATCAAAAGCAATGCGCGTTTACCATCTTCTGTTTTTGTTTCTACAGCTTTATTGATAAATCCAGAGAAATAACCAGAGGTATTGTAATCACTATTTAATTCCCCATTTGGATTTAAAATCATAAAGCCATTTCGTGCAATATTATTATATCGCGCAAAATCACCCGAAACAACAATTAAACCATCATTTAATTGCATTGCATAAGAAGGATTACCCCCGTCAAATGTTTTGGTCTGAAACGTTGGATCCACTGTCCCATTTGCATTCAACATCATCACTTTAATCGCGGAAGCACCATTATATTTACTAAACCCTCCAACAACCATGTACTTATTGGTTAATGTATTGTAAGTAACTGACGAAACATTGTAGTCTGCTCCGGTACCACCCGAATTAAATGTCGGGTCCAATGTTCCATCAGCATTCAATCGGGTAATATATCCTACAGACTGCCCATCAAACCGATTGAAAGAACCATAAACTAGGATTTTCCCCTTTAAGGTCCCACTGTTGTGATATACTGTTGCTACCGATCCATTTCCACCTGACAACGGTTTACCATCTGCCCCAAACCTAAAAGATTTGTCTAACGAACCATCCAGATTCAACCGGGCAACATGCCTTATTTCTGTACTATCCAAGATAACGGTATCTCGAGTTTCTAGTTTGTTAGGTTTTCCATAGATTCGATGAATGTAATATCTAAAATTTCCTGTCGCTAAGATTTTCCCGTCGGACTCATAAATATTACCGATATTGCCATCAAATCCGCCATTAAATGTTGGATAATACTTCAGTGTATCTGTTTGTCCAGGTCTACGGAATGGTTTGATCCCCATGGTATCGATGGCTCCAGTTGTATAAATTCGCGTCAGATTGCTGATATCAGCATTTCGCTGCCCATAACCTGAAAAAGAACCTGCCAAAAAATAGTAATTCCCCAATTTTAAAATGCTATTCAATGAGTTATTGGCCCCTGTACCTATTCGGAAACTCGCGTCGTAGGTCCCATCCGCAAATGTCCTCACCAAACGATTAATCGGTCGTATTGCCCCTTTATTATTATAATTGGTGAAAGAACCTGTATAAATCATTTTGCCATCTTCCAAAAAGAGCACATCGGAAACCATACCATTTGTTCCCACCCCCACTTGAAAGGTTGCGTCAAGGGATACATTCCCTAAAACTGTAAATTGTGGCCCGAAAAAAACAATATCATCTATTGTGACGGAGAGTACTCCAGTGCTGGCGAAAGGCGGAACCTTCAATTTCACATGATCTGCCGTTAACTCAACAATCTGCGCTTTCTCACCGTTAAACCGAATGATAGCCTTGTCTTTATATTTATCCAGGCCTTTAATTCGCATGATCGTCTCACCTCCAGTTTTACCAGATTCAGGCTGCATCTTATCCGTTGGATTGATTTCGATGCCCAACGGAGGCAATCCATCTTCATAGGGAGCTGAAAACATCTTATTATCCTTATTGCACCCTAATAGAAGAGAAATAACGAATAAAAGGGCTGTATATTTCCAAATCGTATTATACATAACTTTCATAATTTAATCTACAATTGGTTATTAACGCTTACTTTCCAATATATCCCACTGAATGTCACCCTGATTAAACCCAAACTGAGTTTTGGTATAATCGATAACATGAACAACACCATTATCTGGTTGAATATCCGATGATGCTACTGGACAGGATCGCCAGTCATTTGGCCTACTAACATCCGGGATATAGGAGATATAGAGCTGCCTATAGCCCATATATTTTAAACGAGTTATATTATTAGGGTCAGAATCATTTATTGCATCATTGTAAACAACACCAATATTTGACACGGTATTCCCCAGTGCGGTATAATTTTGTCCTTTATAGACATTCAAGAGATCAAAATCAATCTGGGGATAATCCATCAATTTTCGTTTCCCATTAAACATGTAACGTAGTAAATACTTGCGCCAGATCGCACTATCAATGTCCGCTAGTGTTTTGATGGTATCTCTTCCTAAATTGTAAAGCATCCAATTGACGCTTTGATCGATAACGGTATTTGATTTTGCCAGACCGATCAACTTCTTTATATTCTCATCTCTAGGAGCAAAAAAAGTAAACTCTTTGGACTTAAAATCTTCTTCCAAACCTGCTAATCTGATAATTTGGGCAATTGAATCGAATTCTCTTGGTTTCGAATCCAGATAATCCATAATCGAACCATCAAATTTTGCCTGTGCCAATCCGCCATCCTGATAATACGCGTCTTTTTTGCATGATCCCATACCCAATATTAACATCACCGTTATGAAGGCATATCCTATAATCTTTGCTTGTATCATAATTAAACTGATTTAATTTCCACCTGTCCAATAATCGTTCAACACGATTTTTGAGTTAAAATTTTTGGCTGAAGCGTCCAAAGGCCAAGTCCACGCACGACGGTTATATTGATCGATCGTCATAGGGTTCATGGTCCATTGCGGATTTAGTATTCTTCGCGTACGGATCAGATCAAAGTATCTTACCCCTTCCCCAATCAATTCACGACAACGTTCTTCAAAAATGAAATTCTTAAGATCTGCACCACCCCCAGCATAGCGTGGAGCCTCAGCCCGATCACGGACAATATTAAGCACGGAGACCGCTTCAGCCTCTCGTGCACCACCTAAATTAGCTAAGGCCTCAGCCTCTAATAGCAGCGCATCTGCATAACGAAATATCATAAATGTATTATCTGGGTTAGAATCTTCATTTCCCGATGCAAAAACATTAGCTGCAAATTTCTTCAAGACAAATAGTCCGTCATTTGCGTACATATCCTCATACCAGAGCTCTTTTCGCTTATCTGCTGCACCATTAAGCGGATAAATCCGATACATGAAAATAGAGGAATAATAGGCGATGCTGAATTGTTGGTTATAACGAGGAAATTTATAGGGCCACCGTAAAAAATGATCCCACAATGGCGCATACGCATTGTTAAGATCATTATAATTGATCGTCCTATAAAATTCAAAAAGAGATTCCTCCGTGCGTCCTTTAGAGACTTTAGCCCATTCTTCAGGTGTTAGTCTATACAGACGATGTACGCCGCTTGCACGCAGCTCCTTACCTAAGCTCGCAACACTTTCATAATACTTCATGGAGTTGCCCGAATCAAAATTTGCATTCCACATCTTCATATGCATCAATAGCGCGATAATACTTCCTCGACTTGCGCGAGCACCTCGTTGTGATGCATCGCCAAAAGTCCAGGGCATAATATCTTTTACAGGCTCTAAATCAGCAATACATTTGCTGATTACAGAAACCATATCCTCACGTGGTAGCTGCTTAGCAAAGTATGCATCGGTATAATACACCACATCACCATACAAACGAACCATCCAAAAGTAACTCAGACAGCGCATAAATGTAGCTTCGGCCTTATAGCGATCTTTATCTGCGGCAGATAAGCCGGGAATTCCCTCTTCCAATTTGGAAATCAAAATATTACAGCTTTGAATAACTTTATAATAAGTATCCCAGATAGAAACCTTATACATGGCATACCCCTGTGAGCGACCGCCACCCAATGTATTGTTATACACAGCATTCATACTATTTGTCCCAAGATCGCGAAGAATCATGCGATCAGTTCCGGATGTAGGAGAAGGGAAAATTTCACCTGATCTAGCCTCTCCAATGGCACCCATTACCCATGATTCGTTCAGTTTTTCAAAAAACTGACTATAAATACGTGCTATATTCGCTTCTACATCCTCTTTAGACTGGTAGAAATTATTCCCGGTAAGTCGATCAATCGGCTCTACCGTCAAAAATTTCTTACAGCCCATCATTACGGTTGTACATAGACATATGACAAACGCTATTCTTCCTATATTTCTTTTTGTTTTCATAATATAGCCCAATTAGAAATCAATATTAACACCAACATTATACTGCCTAGGCACAGGATATCCGCCAGATGCATCCCGTCCCATCGTACTCACATTTTCGGGATTAGGCCCGCTGTACTTTGATAATGTAGTTATATTATCAGCCGAAATATATACCCGTAGACGCTCAAGTCCATATCTCCGAATAGCATTTTTCGTAAACATATAAGACAGTGTCACACTATTTAATTTAAAGTACGATCCATCTTCTGCCCATAAATCTTGGTCCATCCGAAATGGATCAATGCTTGAGTACCTCTTGAAATCGTAAGCATAAGGGTATTTCGCAATATCACCGGGCTTCAGCCACATATTAACATCATCCAATGGAACCACGGCCCTATCACCATAAGGATCATTCATCAACTGCAGCCGATCAGCTAAAGCGTTATTCAAAATGGTACGTTTTGCCGTGTAAGATGCGTATAAATTCAAACCAAAAGTTCCAAGAGTTTCATGATTGTAATTAAAATTCAACTGCAGACCACCCGTTATCAAAGGCTGAGAATTTCCAGTGCGCGCATAGTCATTTTCATCGAGAATATAATTGCCATCCAGATCTGCAAATATGGGATCACCGGCCTGAAATTCTGTCCCATTAGCCATTCGATATCGTCGCCCAGTAGCTGGGTCTACCGGCACATCAGCATCTGTACTGTAAACTCCTCGATTTAATAACATATAATTGGACATCGTTGATGTTCCTACCCTAAAAACCACATGTTGTTTATATCTATCAATGTTTTCCCAACGAACAAATTGACCACCATAATGCTCCGGCAGTTTTAACAACACGTCTCGATTGTAAGCCCCGTTCGCTCCTATTGACATCGTAAAGCGACCCTCAGTCCATGGCCTTAGCATGACAGACAGCTCATGCCCATAATTCGCAATGGCCGCCGAATTACTATTCACCTTTTCAAAACCAAGCGAAGAGGAAAGCAACTCTTCAAATAGGATATTATTTACTTTTTTATAATAAGTATCATAAGTCAATTCAAACCGGTTTTGAAAAAACGCAAGATCCAAACCTAGGTTGACCTGACTCGTTGTTGTCGGTTTTAAATCGGGATTAGGAATTTGTTCATAGTTGATACCGATACCTATTTTATCATTGTAGCTTCCTGCAATATCATATTTTCCATAAACCCGCTCCAAGGTACTATTAGGCATAACATTCACCCCCCAGCTTGTTCGAATGGATAGTAAATTAATCCAGTCCACATCTCTCAAAAAATTCTCATGATAAGCATTCCATCGAAAACCAACAGCAGGATTTTTAGTATAAAGATTGCCAAATCCATTTTGCGAAGACCCATCCATTCTGTAGGAAAGATCGACCACATATTTTTTCATATAATCATACGTACCTGCAATTGCAAAGGACAGTCCTCTTTCTTTTCCAAAACCACGGCGCAATAATCCGCCACCTTTGGAAAAATAACCATCAAATCCAAGTGGCCCCTCAAATTGATCATTAGGTGTCCGGGCCTGTAAAGTCGCATTCGCCTGTTTATCCAAGGTTCGGATCTCATTAAAGAGATTGAAAAATACAGTGTGTTTTTCTTTAAATGTACGACTGTAGTTGATTGAATTCCGATTATAAAGTGAATTATACCGACCATAATAAGCATATACCTGTGCAAATTGTCCATTTGCTGCGGCTGGTGTAAACGTATTTTCGTTATCAGAAGTGGATTCGTAACTCATGGTAGTGGTTGCCCGCAACCCCGGAATAATTTCATAGGATGCCTCAATAAAAGGTTTGATCGATTTGGATGAGTTATCATTGCGCGTTTTTAACGCTGAATTATATCCTGAAGATGCCAGATAAAAAGACGGGCCGGGCAATAGCGTTGAAGTCATCCCGTTTTTTGCTACACCAGACTGTAAAATACCTAAACCATTACCTTTGCTTTTTGAACCAAGGGAAGCATTTACCTGTGCTGTAAACTTAAATTTTTCATTAGGGTAATATTCAAATCGCATGTTGGCCATATAACGATCGAAACCTGTATTTTTGATGATCCCGTTTTCATTATAATAATTTAGATTCGCTTTATAATTCAGCTTTTGATTTCCACCGTCAATAGCCACGTTGTGTGTTTGATTGTATGTGGTGGCGTAAAACAAATCCTGCCAATTGGTTGAATTATTATAATAGGCATTCAAACTATCCGATAACATGGGCGTCTGTGAAATTCGATCCAAATCTTCCTGTGACAAAGCGTTTCCGTAGATCTGTAATAGCTTTAAACGACGTTCTAGATTTCCACCTAACGTTGGGCGCAATTGGGGCGGGGTTTTGAGGAAAAAATTTCCTGTATACCGTACCCTCGGAACCTCGGAATTACCTCGTTTGGTATTGATAATAATTACCCCGTAGGCCGCCAATGACCCATATAAAGATGTAGCTTGGGCATCTTTAAGCACCTCTATACTTTCGATATCTTCGGGCGGAATTAATGACAATGGACTGATTCCCGGTCCCTGTTGGCTCAATCCAAGCTCATTTGCCCTATCTGCATCCATTGGGACGCCATCGATCACATAAAGAGGAGACGTCGGTGTGAGAAAAGATTGATCGCCACTACCCGTCACACTAATTGTCGAAAGTCCACGGATTTGGGTCGAACCCCGAAAGCCTGGAGCCCCAGTATTTACCTGTATATTTAGACCTGCCACCTTTCCTTGAAGCAGATTCTCCACATTTGCAGACGGGATATCTTGAATTTCCTTTCCACTGATCTTGGTCGAAGATCCGGTAGTCGTCTCCCTTGGACGCTTTACATAGCCTCTAACAACAACTTCATCCATCTGATTATCTATTTCCTTTAAGTGAACGACCACATTCCGATCGGCCCTCACCGTCATTGAAGCCCCATCATAACCAATCAATCTAAACGCGACTGAAGTCCCAACCATCGTTGTTACGCTAAAGGCCCCCGATGAGTTTGTCGAAGTCGCTTCTTTTCCAGATTTGCCAAAACGTACGGTAACACCAGCCAGCGGCTTTCCCTTGTTGTCTGTCACTTTCCCCGACATGATGACAGTCTGCGCAAAAACTGCAGTAGAAAGAAACATACACAATACCAGCAGCATACAGCTATTATAAAATATCTTAAATTGCATAACCATTTCAATTATTCGTTATCAAATCGTGGATTTTCCCTTTGAAAATGGAAAACAATCTCCCAATCCCCTTTGGTAAAAATTTTAAAATTCAAACCAAAATTGGCTGTAATCAAACCGCCTCCAAATCCCTTTCTGGAGTAGGAAAAATCTACCTTTGCGCTATTTCCATTTGTATACTTTGTTGGATAACTTGTCAGAGGAATTGGATAGGCTACATCATATTGTACATAATCGGGTGTCTTTTTCATATTAAAGCCATGTACCAGTTCATTCCACCTTGTTTCATTAAAATTGTCCGGATTTATCACCTCCCCATTCTTATTCAAAAAGACAAAACGTAAATTATGTCCGTTGCCACCGGTAAATTTTCGTATATAGACAACAAGATCTTTAAATTCCTCATTCGTCCGCAATAGCTGATTGGAAGATTCTCCATAAACCTCATTCATATAAGAAGGCCAGATGTAACTTCTCTTGTTGGGGTTCTTGGGATCATTCGGATCTGGGGCAGTTTCACCATTATAGGGATTTTTATCCGAATAAGGTTCATAATCCTGAACACGCCAAGGGAGGATCATAAAATCTTTAATAACCGTTGATCCGCCAGAATTAGAGACCTTAAGATCAAAATAACGTATGTTCTGCACCAGATCGATACTGTCTTTTGAACGAGGTTCTATCAGCTCATTTGTAGAAGAATTCCATAAAATAAAACTGCCGGTAGAGTCAACTTCAAAAAGAGGCCGATACACCAATTGACGTTTTGCATCTATTTCTTCCAAGTTTTTTTCGGTACCATCGTAGCGGGATATCCATCGGTAGACAGGTTTCACTTCAAAAAGATCCTTATAAGGACGGCCATCTCCGTAGCGAGGATTAACAATTTCAAAACGCAATGGTGTGGTTGAATGATCTGTATTAATAGTCCCCATAAGCGTCGTCCTTCCCAAGATGGGATAAAAAGACTTCCCATCATAAGTCAAGTTGACGCTTAAAAATTCCTTCTCGTCAGGTAAATTGTAAAGCTTTTTGCATCCATTAAAGCCGATACACATTAAGATGAGCAGGCCCAAGTTGCATATCTTATTTATTGTAGTAAATTTTTCAGCAATTTTCATTTCCATACATTCTTAAATTGGTTATTGATTACGGTTCATTGTCCAGTCAGCCAATTGGAAATCGTTACCATCATACATCCGTATAATGTTCAAACGATAAGCTTTATACGCTTTGGTATTCGTAAAATAGAATACCCGCAACTGAAACCTTTCGTCAAATTCTTCAGCCTGTCTAATATCCAACGTAATCCAATTTCCTTGTTCATCCAGTCCTTGGAGATTCCAGTCTGCGGGATCGCGACCTTGAATATCATTCGCTGATCTAAGGGTGTAACTATTTGCAACCACCGCAGCAGGAAAGTCCCACTGCAAATAGAATAAGCCAGGACTCGACAAAAAGAATTTGGTTTCTGGGTTGCCGTCAAATACATATTTTGATGCTTCAACAGCATCTGGGCCGCCAGACGTCTCTTTTGAAGCGGACCACTGTCCGCCAATGGTCTTGAACAAGTTTTCTGGCGGCGGTATATAAATAATTTGACTAACAAATTTGTTAAAACCAAAAACATGATCCGGATTCAACACATGGACAATAGCATTATCAGTCTGGATATTTAAGGAGCTTGTTTCCGTCGTTACCCAATTACGATTGAAAACAGATCGCCTGGTATCTGATAGATCAACAATTGTAGGACCTCCATTTAGGTAGCCCGATGAGGCCTGTTTATTTAATCCAATATGCATTGGGTAGCCATAGCGAATTCCCAATACATCCTTGCCATCCTGGCTACTTAGCGAGTCGCTGCCAATCCGCCCTTGAATTATATATTGGCACAGCAGCGAATCCAATATTTCATATTTAACCGAATTCAGGTATTGTGCAGGCTTGTCAGAAACACTCAATGTATTATTGAGATTTTGGATAGCCAATTGAAAATTGGCATTGGTCAGTGCAAAAAGCGTCACTGTACTATCTTCCAATTTCTTTTGCAGACCAATTCTATCAATGACTTTAACTAAAGAGTCATATACACCAGGTTTACTTTTAAGATAGCTATATAAATTACCTTTAAAGACCGGCTGCTGGGCTGTGGGCGAATAATAGCCTTTATCCTTGGCACAAGCGTACAGCAGGGCTGTCATTAAGAGTGCATATACACCACGTACAAATAGGTTATTTCTCATAATTAACTCCTTTACTTCCAATAAGCATTTTGTTCGATCAACTTATTTTGTGCGAGAATCTCTCGAGCAATTGGCCAATAGATCCCGTCATTAGCAATTAACTGTGCCAATTGAGGATTGTCATGTTTTATCTTTTCTCGGCGAATCATATCGTACCAGCGATGCCCCTCCCCCATCAATTCCCTCTTTCGCTCTAAAAAAATAGCGTCCACCAAATCTCCATTTGCATTTTCACTGTAGACTTTAAGTCCTCTCCGCTCCCGAATCTCATTTAACAGTTCAATAGCAGTAGATTTCTCCCCCAAAACGGCTAAAGATTCAGCGCGTAAAAGCGCTATATCTTCTAAACGCGTTAAAACTGTAGCACTGGTAAAAATTCGAAAGGTTGGATCCGAAGAACCGCCCATAATACATTTGATTTTGCTAAAAATCGGGTATTTCCCATTGAAATTTCGGAAATATACCTCTGTGGTAGGGGCTCCAAGTGTATCAATGCTAAACCGCTGGTCCTTCTTCTCGTTGAATGTTTTTAAAATCGTTTCTTTCGGCATATAAATATCTGGCACCGACTTATTAACAACAGGAGACGCAAGGCTAAGCTCTTCAATATGTCCTGTAAACGATGCCTCCACATGTGCCCATATATAAGGGAATGAGAACATCTGCTCGGATCTCTTCTCAAAGAAGAATCCATTACCATCTGTTAAAAAAGATGTGGACAAATAATAGGCTCCCGCTTTGTTATAGTTATCCATAACGAACTGTGAATAGGACGCTGCATCCGCGTAATTGGCCTGCCAAGCGGCTAAATGTGCAAGAATAGCATAAGCAGAAAGCTTTCTTACCAAGGCACCATTCCATCTGCCTGATGTTTCATTGTAATAATTACCAATCTGCTGTTCATCACCCGTGCTGTAGGAATATGGCAACAGCTGTGCGGCATCATACATTTCCTTTTCAATCCAAGCATACAGTTTCAAACGGTCCTCTTTCGCTTTATTCTCAAAATTTCCATCATGGGAATTTAAGATCAGGGGTACATCTCCCCAGATACGAACCATATTAAAATAGGCATACGCACGTAAAAATCGAGCCTGTGCTACATCGACAACCAAATTGTTTTCTGTATAACGCATGTCCTTTTCCCGCACTTCTGGTGCACGCTCCATAAAAATATTGGCTGAATTAACTACAGCAAACCACCGTCGCCAATTCGATAGTGCATTCAACGATTCATAATTCGCTTTGAGGTCATTCTTAATAATTGCTTTTAAATCCTGTCGATTAGGGCTCTCAAAATCCCCTGATCGAACCTCTCCATACAGCCAATAGGCATTATTATCGTCCAAAGCTGCTTTGGTTAAACCATAAATCCCCATCAAACCTGCACGCGTGTCCTCCAAAGCATTCCACATATTCTCTTCCTTGACAGTGCGAGAAGAGTCTACATCCAGCATTTTCTTACAGCCTCCTAGAAGCAACAAGAAAAGCAGCAAAACACTAAATATGAGATGATATCTTTTCATTTCCTTTGCGTTTAAAAGTCAACTTTTATTCCTAGCGTATAAATTCGTGGTATCCTCATTTTTGACCCAATATCATAGCCGGTGTAATCCACAATTTCAGGGTCCACACCACTGTAAGATGTAATCGTGGCAACATTATTAGCAGACACATAGGCATACGCATTTTTAATGGCCTGAGTTCGGCCCGCCAACAGAGAAGTTAAATTATAGCCCAACGTGATCGCCCTTATTTTAACAAATGAAGCATCCTCTAAGAAAAGATCCTGATCGGCCTGATAAGCGATAACAGTACTCCAAGGGTTATACAATGGATATTTACTATAATCACCTCGTTTTTCCCAATATGTAATCTCTTTGATCGCATCCAGATTTTTAGCGCCTTCATTGTTGATAAAATCAAAACGATTAGCCATTTCTTGATTGATGAGCTCCCGACCGATATTATAATACATATTAATCCCCAGGTCCCATTTTCCAAACACGAAATTGTTATACCAATTCCCAAAAACAGCAGGCAAACGATGCCCTTGCAATCTCCTATCTTCATCGTTAATCATATTGTCGCCATTTCGATCCTCCCAAATAGGATCTCCCGCACGCAATTGTATCGCATTATAGGTCATTCCCTGAGGGACCTCTGCATCCGTCCTGTAAATTCCTTTATTAACAAGTAACCAGTATTGATCCAAGGGTTTCCCGACCTCCAAAAGATTATTACCTATTACGAGCCGATCTAAACCATTGGGTAATGCCTTCAATTTATTCTGATTATGTGATACGTTCAGTGCAGTAGACCACTTAAAATTATCCGATTGAACGGGATCAAGACCAACGGTTAATTCGGCACCAACATTCTGTACATTCATTCCCGCTGCATAACTGGATTTATAGCCATATTCGCTATAGGATGGAATATTGATCAGCTGATTCTTTGTCTGTTTTATATAGACATCCAGCGAAACATGGAAATTTTTCTTTTGAATCGCATAGTCCAGCCCCAAATTACCTTGATCTGTATAAGCCCAAGGAATATTGTACCCAACCCATCCCGACTCATAAGGTCTTACCAATCCGGCAATAGCGTTATAGCCTGCAATAAGTTGATTACCTGTGAAACCCATTTGCGCGACATAATTAGGTCCCTGTGCAAAATCGTCAAACACATTGCTTAACCCTATACGGCCAGCGCTTAAACGAGCAGTCAGCTCTTTCAAATTCGTGTTTGTATTAAAATAGCTGTTTCTAATATTCCAATTTATCGACAACGACGGCGTAAAAATCCATCGCGCATCCGGTTGTGCATTGGAAGACGCGTCAGAGCGCAATACCAAGGAGGTTTCGACCTTATTATCATAGTTATAGGTTGCTTTTCCATAAAATGAAACTAAGTTGTGGCGAATACGGTCTAAATATTTAAATATAAGCGCCTTGGGATATGCAGTAGCCTCCAAATAGTTTGATTTTGTAGCATCATCTTCCAAGAGATTCACCTTAATAAAATCATTTACCCCCTTGTAAGCGTAGGCATAATTGTAACGATAGGTATCCCATTGCAAACTATTGCCGACCAATAAGTTTAGTTTGTTCTTCTCACTGATATTCCAGTCATAAAAAGCCTTATTGTCAAATACTGCCCGCTGATTATAGCCATAGTAGTTAGAAGCAAAATTATTGGATTCCATCAGCTTACTATGATAGAATTGGTCCCTATAGCCCTCATTATAATCGAGCATTCCTGTCGAAAGAAAATGAAAGTTTCCAAAATCAAACTGCAGCTTTCCATATCCCTGTACAACATTGGATTTGTTGTTATCAAAACCTTTTTTATAATAACTCAGGTACTCATCGTAAACGTCTTTATTTGGTGATAAGGGAGCTGACAAATCGGGAAAATAAGCAAGCTGGGCAAATCGATCGCGAAGATTTAGATTTCGATTACGATCGAGCCTCGCGATATTTGCCTGCATGGAGAAGGTAAGCCAGGTCATCGGTCGCATATTCAAACCAAAAAGCGCATAATACTTATTTAATTTCACCTTATCTGCTATACCTTTATCTTGGGTCGATCCTGCAGCAAATTGAAAATTTGCGCGAGGACCACCTCCAGAGAGATTAGCATTCAGATTATAAACTAAACCGTTATTGTAATAAGAATCCGTCCAATCAGATTTCCCAAAATAATTCATATTAAGCGAGTCGCTTAAATAAACAGGATATGAATCGCCGTCATCATATTTACCATTGGAAGTATACAGATCATAAAACTGTTTTCTGAATTCATTTTCGTAGTCACCATTAATTGTTGTGACATGTGGACGCTCTGCTAAGCCGGTATACATATTGACTGCTATCCGATTACTTTTATCCACTTTATATTCTTTTGTGCGAACAACGATAGCTCCATTTGCCGCATTAGGACCGTACATAGCCACCGCCGCAACATCTTTTAATACTTCAATGGACTTCACCATATCAATATTGATATTCGCCAATAAGTTAGTGGCCGGACCTATTCGTTCCAGATTATAGGTCTGAACGGCATAGGCAAATGGATGCTCCCCAACCAAAGGAATGCCATCCAGGACAACCAACGGTTGATTTTGGAACACATCAATATCAGAAAGCAATGGTCTAGAAACTCCTCGAAAATACATCGGCTGTTTGGTTCCTGGCTCTCCAGAGGGTTCAGTCACATAAAGCCCTGTATTGTTCCCTTTCAGGTATTGTGCCAAAGAAGAATAAGGTAATAGGGCTTGTTTTTTGATTTCGACGGGATTTACTTGGCTTGTTTTAATCTGAAATATAGAATCTAATTTCGCAGTCCCAATCTGAAGCTTAAGGCTATCGGAAGGTGACAACACCTTGTCTTGACCAAAAGCAAAAGAATAACAAGCACAGGAGAATCCTAACAGAACAAGCCTATCCAAATACCTTTTTTTAATCATGTACATATGGATGATATATAATTAGGTTATTTTTACTTTTCTACTATAACTGGTTAAAATCACCCAAAAAATAGGTGAAAATTTATTGATTTTTCGAGATAGGAAAATTGGTCAATTCCCATCCAAAATTGATATTATGCAGTATCAAACAGGACTAACATCATAATCTAAGGTTTTAAGTTTAAAAAATAAAAAAAACGTTTTAGCATAACACAACATCATGAAATGTCAAAACGGATTGGATTGCTTAATTGGTCAGCACTTATCTCACTTGGTTATAATGAAGATATATAGAAAAACGAGAAAAAAAAATTTTTGGAAGTATTTTTTTAATTTGCTAAACTGGTTTAGTTTACAACATTAAGCAATTTGTAGCTAAAAAAGTGGGTTAATTCATATAAAAAATAAGATTTTGCTAAAATAATGTTATCAATTAATTTTTTTTCAAATTGTAACACCATCACTATCAAAACAACTAATAGACAGCATATTAAACGATTGCACGAGAGAAAGAGCTCCTCATCTATTCCCGCCGATGGGGAACAAAATAAAAGGCCCCTTCATTAAGTGAAGGGGCCTTTATAGTCATATCGTTGACTGATTATTTATTCGGTTTACTACTCATCTCAAAAACCAGTTCTCCTCCGTTTATAATACTATCATAGGAGAGCAGCAAATTATCCAATTTCCGTCCATTCAAAGAAACAGATTTCACGTAGACGTTCTTTTCAGACTGATTCCGCGCGACGATGGAAAGACTCCTTCCATTTTCAAGATTTACTTTTGCGGATTTTACCAATGGACTGCCGATCCAATAGCTGTCTTCTCCAGGCGACACTGGATAAAATCCTAGTGCCGTAAATAGATACCAGGCCGACATCTGTCCACAGTCGTCATTACCACCTAATCCTGCGTGACCATTGTGGTACTGATTACGTATAATTTGTCTAACACGCGCTTGGGCTTTCCATGGACTCTTGGTAATATTGTACAAATAGGCCACATGGTGCGAAGGTTCATTACCATGCACATAATTGCCGATAATGCCATCCCGTGTGATGTCCTCTGTATGTTCAAAATATTTATCAGGCAATTCCATGGTAAAAAGCGAATCCAAATAAGATTCTAACCGTTTTTTCCCACCCATTAATGCCATCATTTCAGTCGGTTGATGAGGCACATAAAGGCTATAATTCCATGAATTGCCCTCGATAAATCCTTGGCCATGTGTATCCAGGACATCAAATTTTTCTTTAAACTTTCCTGCTGAATTCTTAGGACGCATAAAACCTATAGAAGGGTCATATAGTGATTTCCAGCTTTCAGCCCGTTTGGAAAATGTATTGTAGATATCGTCCTTTCCCAATTTTTTTGCTAATTGCGCAATACACCAATCGTCATATGCATACTCCAATGTATTAGAGACAGACGTACCCGACACATCATCAGGTACATAGCCCATATCAACATAAGCGCCTATACCTTCATATTGACGTGTATTTGCGGTTTGTACGCAAGCCGCTAATGCGGCTTCAGGATCTCCCTTGTAAACACCTTTAAGAATAGCATCGACAATAACTGATACCGAATGATAGCCGCTCATACACCAGTTATCATTCGCATAATGCGACCAAATCGGCAACATCTTCAGCACACTCTGATCATAGTGAGCCATCATGGAGGCGACAATATCTGCATTGCGGGATGGATTAATGAGATTCAACAACGGATGAAACGCTCTAAAGGTATCCCATAGCGAAAATGAGGTATAATTCGTAAAGCCTTCCGCACGATGTACCTCCTGATCAAGCCCTTTATACTCGCCATTGGTATCCATATAGACCGTTGGCATTAGACTTGCGTGATACATCGCTGTATAGAAATTCACAAGATCTTCCTTGTTCAGCATCTCCGCCTCTATTTTATGCAGCTCCTTTTCCCAAGCTTCCTGACCTTTCTTAACATACCCATCAAAGTTCCAGTCTGGCGCCTCCACATTCATATTAGCCAGTGCATTCTTCATACTCACCGGGCTTAATGCGACTTTTAAAAGTATCGATTCCTGTGATTTGGTGTCAAAATCAAGATGTAGCTTGATATTGTGAGCTGCTAGATCCGGGAAATTATTTTGCTGATCAAACTTACGCCAGAAACCGTTATATACAGATTTTCCATCCTCGTATTTGGCACCGTAATTCTTGAAAGGTTTCGATGTTTTAATGGCAAAATATACCGTGCGGGTCCTTGACCAACCATTTGTTTGGCGGTATCCAACCAAAGTTGAATCGTTCAATACTTTAACAACAGTCCAAACATTTTTTCCGTCATAATTATAGATCCCAGCAGTCAGATCAACTATCAGATGCGACGCATCAGACTCTTTGAACGTATAACGGTGTATACCCACACGTGCCGTCGTCGTTAACTCAGCTTTAATCTGATGTTTGTCCAACAGAACACTATAATAATTAGCTTCAGCACGTTCATTCGTGTGGCTGTAGGGAGACCTGTAGCCATCTTGTGGACGATCTGCTGTTCCAGGATTTAATTGAATTTTGCCCTGGGTCGGCATAATCTGTATGTCACCAAGATCGGAATGACCGGTACCACTAAAATGGGTGTGACTAAAACCGACAATCGTAGGATCATCGTACTGGTAGCCTGCACAATATTTGTACACATCTCCATTATAGCGTCCATTTACCGCATACGCTAAGGTATCCGTATCCGGACTTAATTGTACAGCGCCAAAGGGAACAGTCGCCCCAGGAAAGGTATGCCCCATACGGGCAGTGCCGATGAGAGGTTTAACATACTGCACTAATTTAGTTTCTTGTGCCTTTGATACAAGTGGGACACTGATCAATCCCAGAAAGACCAAACTTTTTATATTCATCGCTCAAGAATTATATTGTAGGATTTTTGCTGTAATCCGCCCATAGCTCATCGATTGTCTTCCCCGTCTGGGCTTTCCAAAAAGCATCATTATAGCTTTTGTTGCGCATAGCTGCATCCAATTTCTTAACAAAATCTTTTTTTACATGGCTATTGATCCAATAAAGGAATCGAGCTGTAACACGATAAGAATCCGTATATTTTTGCTTGTCGCTATAGTCAGGTAATTTCCAATTTGCTCCAGCATTATCAATACCATCATCAAATCGGACAAAATCTGCTATTCCCTCTGTAATCCACCAAGGCCCAGCGCCATCAGGGTATGCTTGTACAATGTGCATGACTTCGTGGGTAACAACATCAATATCCCCCGGATTTTTAGCAAACCAGGCAGGACTATATCGTACAATTCCGCCTGCTGTAGCCGCAACTCCCTTGTAATCCGGGTCAATCACAAATGAAACTTTTTTGATTGTCTTTTTATTGTATTTCTTCGCCAATTTTGGATAGTTGGTGAAATAAGCCGCAATTAATCTCTCTTTTAATGGAGCACTAAAATCTTTGTCTTTATTGATCCAGATCAAGGTATAACCACCTTTGCTAATACTATCAACGTCCACCGCCACCTGACGGTCGTTTTCTGTGTGTTTCCAATTGTCTTGTGCAAAAAGCGAACAAGAAGAAGCCAATCCAACTATGGTAAGAGCTACTTTTAAGTTTTTAAGATTCATCATAGCACAAAATTTATTTCTTTTTGTTCGATTTTAACTTAATATTGGTCTTCAAGTCTGTTGTCATTGAATAAGGTGCGTCACTTTTAGCACTTCCCCTAGTATAGTTAGGTTTTGCAGCCATATCAAAATTAAGCGTTCCTCCTTCATGCAATGCTTTGTGGCTTAGCCAGTTTTTACCGTAAGTTGCACCATTCCACTGCAATGCATTCACATAGATATGATCAGCAGAATTCTTGGCGGCATCGATTGTCAATGTTTTCCCATTTTCAAAAGTCAAAGTTGCTTTTTTAAATAATGGCGCTCCCAGAACATATTCATCCGTCGCTGGACATACCGGATAGAAACCTAAGGCAGAAAACACATACCATGCGGAAGTTTGTCCATTATCTTCATCACCACAGTAACCATCAGCAGTCGGCTTATACATTCTGTCCATTACCTGACGGACCCAATATTGCGTTTTCCAAGGCTGGCCAGCATAGTTGTAAAGATAAGGCATATGTTGAATTGGCTGATTACCATGTGCATATTGTCCCATATTAGCAACCTGCATTTCACGTATTTCATGAATAATACCGCCATAATAGCTATCGTCGAAATCTGGAGCCTGAACAAACACCGAATCCAACATGCTCACAAAAGTCTTTTCTCCTCCCATCAGGTCGATCAGCCCCTGAACATCGTGAAATACGCTCCACGAATAATGCCAGCTATTGCCTTCAGTAAAAGCATCGCCCCATTTCAATGGATTGAAAGGACTCTGGAATTTTCCATCTTTATTTTTTCCACGCATCAAATTGGTCGATGGATCAAATAAATTCTTATAGTTCTGTGCACGCTTAGCATACAAATCAATTTCAGCCTTCGGACGGTTCAACGCTTTTGCCAATTGGTAGATCGTGAAATCGTCATAGGCATATTCCAATGTACGCGCTGCATTTTCATTGATTTTAACGTCATAGGGCACATAGCCTAAGCTATTGTAATATTCAACACCTTTTCTTCCAACAGCACTCATTGGTCCTTCGTTATTAGCACCATGCTGTAAAGCTTCGTATAACTTATTAATATCATAACCGCGCAATCCCTTCATATAGGCATCCGAAACTACCGATGCAGAATTATTGCCCACCATGATATCCGCATATCCAGGACTACTCCATTCAGGCAGAAACCCACCCTCTAGATATGCATTAAGAAGACCTTCCTGCATTTCCTTGTTAATAGATGGATACATAAAGTTCAAGAATGGATATAATGCTCTAAAAGTATCCCAAAAACCCGTTCCTCCGAATAAATATCCCGGAAGTGTTTTCCCATTGTAAGGACTGTAATGGACCGCTTTTCCCTGCGCATCAACTTCATATAATTTGTTCGGGAAAAATAAGGTCCGATACATGGTCGAATAGAATGTACGCAACTGATCGATATCATCACCTTCCACTTTAATTTTTCCTAAAGTAGAGTTCCATATCTGACGCCCGTCTTCTTTAATTTGATCAAAGGATTTGTTCCCCAGCTCATTTAAGTTGAGGAGAGCCTGCTCCGCACTGATAAAAGATGAAGCGACCTTCACCTGTACTGGTTTAGTTTTATCCTTTACTTTAAATCCGACAATTGCTCCTGTGTGGTCGCCCTTAATCTGTAGCTGTCCATCCTTCTTCTCTTTTCCTTCCCAGGTTGCAACGCTCGCAAAAGGCTGATCAAAAACCAATACAAAATAATTCTTAAAATTTGCAGGTAGAGGACCACGTGCATATTTCGAAGAATAACCAATAATCATATTTTTTTCGGGAATAATTTGAACCTCAGATCCCTTTTCATAAGCATCCAAAACGATATAAGCATCGTCTGTTTTATTGAACGAGATTCTAAACATTGCAGCCCGTTCGGTGGGTGTCATTTCAGCAGTCACATCATGATCTGCTAGATAAACCGAATAATAATAAGGTTTTACAATCTCAGCTTTATGCGAAAACCAACTTGCACGCTCATCTTGATCGAATACAGGCTTTCCTGTCACGGGCATGATAGAAAAAACACCATAATCATTCATCCAAGGTGATGGCTGGTGAGTCTGTTTTAAACCACGAATCTTATCCGCGGTGTATTGATACTGCCATCCGTCACCGTTTTTACCTGTTTGAGGTGTCCACATATTCATCCCCCATGGTCTAGCTATCGAGGGATAGGTATTCCCATTTGACAATTCAAATTTGGATTCGGTACCCATTAACGGATTAACAAGATCGACAGCTTCTAGCTGCTGCCCTCTAAATTTCTGAGCCAAAACCGGTTTTGCGCAAAACAAACCAAAAGACAATAACGAACCCAGAAAAACACTTAAAGATTTCTTCATTATTTAGGATATATAAAAATATTTCTACTAAAACGTATTAGTAAAGATATAAAAAAGAATAATAAATCAAAATAGCCCCCCAAAATTGGACGGATACGTCTTATGATTTTTACAATTCAATTTTTATACTACCCCGCGAATAATCTTATCGCGCGATTAATTTGGTCGAAATAATATACTCTTTTGGCTTCGATACCCCCTGATCAATCTCTTTTAACAGGACCTTGACACATGTTTTTGCGAGAGGTTCCAACGGCTGTTGAATACAGGATATTTTTGGATTTAAAATATCAAACAATTCATGATCATCAAAAGAAAACATCGGAAAGTCAAAGGTATGTTCGCCTTCCGAACGAAGCGCCTTTAAGCCAAGGATACAGAGGTAATTTGTTGTAAAAAATAATCCATCCAATGTAGGATTTTCAGCAGCCCATTTTCTTAGTAACTGCGTCCCCTTTTGCTTTAACTGTTGATAAGGTAAGTGCAAAAGACGTGGTTCCATTTCGTTTTCTTCACAGAAGCCTAAATAGGCCCCCTTTCGTGCCAACATCTGCGGTTGATCCGAGTCAATGGTAACTAATCCAAAATTCCGACAGCCAATGGACTTCAAATGTTCACAAGCTTTTCTACTGCTATCCTCATTATCAATATGGACATAATGTGTCTCTACCGCTGGGCTATTTCTGTCGAAAACAACCAGTGGCACACCATATTCCAAAATCTTTCGTTGATATTCCTCCAAATCTATTGTTGGAGCCAAGATAATACCCTCCACTTTCTTTTCCAGCATAGAATCGATGATATCACGCGCATTTTGTGAGTCTCCAAGTGTGCTACTGTAGAGAACATGATAATTTTTTTTCCGAAACAATTCCTCCACATACAATGCAAATGGGCCAAAGAAAGAATCCCCAATATTCTCTACAATAAGACCGATAGTATTTGACCGCCCCGTCGCTAAACTTTTTGCCAAAGCATTAGGCTTATAGCCAACCTTTTCAACGTATGCTAGTACGCGGTTTTCCAATTCTTTGCTGATCCGTGCTTGTTCGGCCTTGTGATTGATGACTAATGATACAGTCGATTTAGACACATTGAGTTCCTGTGCTATTTCTTTAATTGATTTGGCCATAAGAGCATTTTCATAAAATTAGGGTGAAATTAGAAAATAAATATGAACATATCGGAGATTACAATTGACAACATGAAATAAATTATTACACAATCGTATGCGTAGAAACGAAAAAATGAATAAACACCTAATTAAGACTAATTTCTCACTCGATTATTAGCCCCTGTGAATGAGCATAGATACCCGCAAAAAGATATTTATGATTAAATTTAACGATCATTCTTTTTAGGATAATGCTTCTCTAAATAGAGAAGTACTAAAAAAGCATACGAACCATTACCAATAAAACTAAATAAGACCATCTTACTGTTTTAATGGAGTAAGTTGCACTGTTATATAAACTAGTGAAAAGTCTTAGCGAAGAAAAAATTATTTTGAAGAAATAACCGAATGCAAATGAAAACATCTTTTATGTTATCCTTTCTTTTGACCCTAGCCTCTATTGCTATAGCTCAAAAGAAGGACCAAAGACCGAATATTGTACTTATAATGGCAGATGATCTAGGATATGGAGACCTCGGCGTATACGGTCAGCAAAAAATTGAAACGAAGCACATCGATTCATTGGCTGCCAAAGGAATGAAATTTGACAATTTCTATGCTGGTACATCCGTATGCGCGCCATCTCGCTCATCTTTAATGACGGGACAGCACACCGGACATACCTACGTGCGTGGCAACAAAGAAATTGAACCTGAAGGACAACAACCGCTAGCGGACTCCGTACAGACATTTGCTATGCTCCTCCAACAAGCTGGCTATACAACCGGTGCGTTTGGAAAATGGGGACTTGGAATGGTCAATACGACAGGCGCACCTGATCAAAAAGGATTCAATGAATTTTATGGCTATAACTGTCAACGTCAATCCCATCGCTACTACCCAACTCACCTCTGGCATAATAAGGAAAGGATAGAACTAAATGGTAATGGCTTAATGTCACAAGGGCAATATGCACCGGCATTAATCCAAGAGAAGACCTTGGAATTTATTGATGAAAATAAAGAAAAACCTTTTTTCCTTTATGTACCCACAGTGCTTCCTCACGCCGAATTATCAGGCCCGGATGACAAATATTACCAATTATATGCAGACAGGTTTGATGAAAAACCGCATAAAGGAAACGACTATGGACCACAAGCGACTGTTCCCGGTTACACTTCGGTCGAAAAACCGCATGCCATGTATGCGAGTATGGTAAGCCGTATGGATGCTTATGTCGGTCAAATTGTTGATCGCTTACGCAAAAACAAATTATTGGATAATACAATTATCATTTTTACGAGCGACAACGGATCACACAAAGAAGGCGGTGCTGACCCCAATTTTTTCAATAGCTCTGGTGGGTTACGCGGCAACAAGCGCGACCTCTACGAAGGTGGTATCAAGACTCCTTTCATTGTTTATTGGCATGGTAAAGTTGCCGAAGGGAAAACTTCAAGCTACTTGGGAGCTTTTTGGGATATTATGCCGACGATGGTCGAGCTTGCCCAGGCGAACAAACCTAATTATACGGATGGCATCTCATTTGTGCCAACGCTGCTGGGTAAAAATAAACAACAAAAACAGCATCAATACCTATACTGGGAATTTCATGAAGACGGGGGACGTCAAGCCTTGCGTCGGGGAGACTGGAAACTTATCTTACAAAATGTTACAAGTAGCCAGCCTTCAGCCGAACTATATAACCTCAAAAATGATCCTACGGAACAAAACAATATAGCTCAGGAAAACCCAAAGAAAGTAAAGGAGTTGCGACAGCTGATTGAAAAATCACATGTCGAAAGTAATATTTTTCCATTGACAAGTGCAACCACACATAAAAAATAAAACGAAGGTTTGGGAGTAGCTACTAGATGTTACTCCCAAAATAGAGATTATCTTTCCTATAACATGAAATCATATTTTTTTCATTAAGTTTACTGCCCGAGTGTACCCATGAAAAATCAAAAATCATATCAATATCACGAGCTTCTCCCTCTTATACGCCAGGGAGACCAACGAGCATTTGTTTTATTATATGATTTATTTACGCCCGATTTAATCGCTTTTATTGCAAAAAAAGTTGCTAGCAGTGAAGTCGCTGAAGATATACTGCACGACCTTTTTATGTCTGTATGGAAAAATCGGGAAATGATTGAGGAAATTGAATCTCTTCCAGCTTATCTATTTAGTTCCTGTAGATACCTCATCCTTGCGCATTATCGCAAAAATATAAAATTAAAGGTATCAGCGTTCGATTTTGACGAGCTCGAACTGGAAGATGAAACCGTTTCAATAGAAGACAAACTCTATTACCGTTATATCATTGATATTGTCGCTAAAGAAGTCGAAAATCTTCCCGAAAAGTGCCGGGAAGTATTTAAATTGAGTCGTGATTTCTACATGAGCAACAAAGCTATTGCTCAGCAGCTTAATATCAGCGAGTCTACTGTCGAAAAACACATTAATAAAGCACTCAAACATCTTCGAGCAGCCACAAGCCAATTATTTCATTTTACACTGTTTTTTTAGTCAACACGCCTACCTTTTAACAGATATTTCCATAAATATTTTACCCATTTTTAAAAAAAATATTTTTTTTCATTTTCGACTGGAGGTTGCACCTTATTTTACACACTTGTATAATAACTGACCATTCCAATGGAACCTGTTATGAATCAAATGAACGAAATATACAAGCTGATTTCCGTCTTCTTGAATAGGAAGGATACAGTTCGAGAGAGAAAAGAACTACTTGACTGGTTTGAAAAACAATCCGAGAATGGCATTTCTGAGGCCGAATTTGCAGATATTCAAAATAATGCAAAAAAGAGCCTTATCAAGGAGATACAAAATCCCGCAGGAAAAATTATACAGCTTCGTGCAGTCAGGTATATAACTATCGCTGCCAGCATCCTGTTGATTGGTTTTTCAATCTTAAAATTCAGGCCAAAGCCCGAGATTTTAGCAACCACAGCGCAATTGGCATCAATCCCGCCTGGTAAAGAAAGAGCAATCATAATCTTGGGAAATGGTAAACGAATAGATCTCGAACATCTTTCGCTCAATCAAAGTATACAAACAGGAGATGTTATTATAAAAAAGGATGGTAAGGGACAAATCAGCTATCATGATGTAAAAACAGGACAAATAAGTATACAGAAAAATAGCATGTATACGCCAAAAGGTGCTACCTATGACCTAACCTTATCAGACGGCACATTGGTGACGCTAAACGCTGATTCGAAAATCTCATATCCAACCTCCTTTGACCATGGAGACAGAGAAGTTGAATTACAGGGGGAAGCCTACTTTCATGTAAAGAAAACAACCAATAGACGCAAATTTATCGTTAAGACACCTGGTCAGAAAATTGAGGTTCTTGGAACCCGCTTCAATGTCAATGCTTATCCCGAAACAGATAGAACACAAACAACCTTAGAGGAAGGGTCTGTGGTCGTCTCAGCACAAGATGTACCGCAATCCAATATTTACCTAAAACCAAATGAACAGGCTACTCTACAACATGGCACACTAAATTCCCGCCACATAGATATTGAAGAAGTATTAAGCTGGAAAAAAGGTCAGTTTTATTTCAATGGTAATAACATAGAAGAGGTAATGCAACAAATTGGCCGCTGGTATAACATTGACATCATCTACAGACGAAATAAAAGCAAAGAACAATACATGGGTACAATCCCCCGCAATTTAAGTTTAAACAAATTGATTGAGCTACTCAATTATGCAGATATCAATACAAAAGCTTTGATGGGTGACAATAGCCGAATTAAATTAATCATTACATAACCAATTGCTAAAATTATGACAAGCACAAAACTTCCACCATAATTACTTATTGTTAATGCCAATAAAAAACGGACCCTGTTGGCGCAGAATCCGTCATAGTAATTGGTATTAAAGCGTCTTATAACATCTCAATTATTAACACATTAAAACCAAACGAATTTAATGAAATTTTCAACAACTCCGTTCATGAGAAAGGAGAGGGATTTTCATGAAGGTTTATTGGGCGTTAACATGACGCCTAATAAAAGCCTTAAAAGTGAAAAACAAAAACCTTTTTTTGCGCGACCATTACCTAGATCTCTTATGAGGGTCAACTTAATCACTTTATTGATCGGCCTAGGGCTATCCCAAGTGGATGCTCATACCTATGCACAGCAAATTACGCTTAAAAAGCATAATGCAAGTCTTCAAGTTATTTTAAAAGATCTTGAGAAACAAAGTGGATATACTTTCTTCTACAAAAAGAATGAAATATCTGCCAATAAAGACATTTCTATAGATGTAAAAAACCAGCCGTTTTCACAGGTTTTAAACATTATATTAGGGAATGCAGATTTTACTTACGATTTCTTTGACAAAACAATTGTCATTAAGAAAAAGACTGAACCACATCGTGAAGAACCAAGCAGGATTATCAGCAAGCCAATCATCAATAAAAGTTTAGACATACAGCAAGAAACCCAAGTTACAGGTTCTGTCAGTGATACCTTAGGCAGAAAACTTACGGGCGTCAGTGTGAGTGTCAAGGGGAAATCAGGTTTAGGTACAGCGACCGATATCAATGGCGCTTTTGTGCTAAAGGTACCTGCTAATGCAACAATGGTCTTTACAATGGTTGGATATGACCCACAAGAAGTCGTCGTTAATGGCAAATCAAAATTCGATATCATATTAAAAGAATCGGCATCAAGTTCAATCGATGAGGTCGTTGTTACAGCATTTGGCCAACGCGCCAAGAAGAGCGACCTTATTGGTTCCGTTTCATCACTTAGCCCTAAAGAATTACGCGCCCCAGTAAGTAACCTTACCGCTGCTTTACAGGGCAAAGTAGCTGGTGTCGTCTCATTTCAACGTAGTGGAGAGCCAGGAGGCGACAATGCTGATTTCTTCATCAGAGGCGTAGGTACTTTTGGAACGAATAATAAACCATTGATTCTTGTCGACAATATGGAGGTCACAGCGGATGACTTGGCACGTATCCCAGTTGATGACATCGAAAACTTTTCGATCTTACGTGACGCCACCGCATCAGCCGTATATGGCTCTCGTGGAGCAAACGGAGTTGTCCTAGTAACAACAAAGATAGGACGTGACGGACCTGCAACGATCAGCTTTAGAGCCGAACAACGTATTTCAACACCTACCCAAACGCTGAAATTTGCTGATCCTGTCACTTGGATGAAAATGTACAATGAGGCTGTTACAACACGTGACCCCTTGGGGGTAGAACCTTATGGGCAATATAAAATTGAACGCACCGCTGCTGGAGATGATCCGATCACCTACCCAGCAGTAGATTGGCTCAATGCCCTTACGAAGAAGACCACAACAACCCAAAACTACAACTTAAGTGTATCTGGCGGTGGACAAATTGCAACTTACAACGTGAGTGGAAATTTCACCAATGACAATGGTCTACTTAAAATGGACGCTTTGAACAACTTTAACAATAACGTTAATTTCAAGGTGATGAACCTGCGGAGCAATATTGGTATCAACTTAACCAAATCAACATTCGCTATGGTTCGCACCGTGGCCAATCTGCAAAATTACAGTGGTCCACCGACAAATGGAGCAGAGGCCTACAATCTTGCACTTCGTGCAAATCCTGTTTTATTTCTTCCTGTATTTCAAGCTGGCCCTAGTCAGTCCTACATCCAGCATCCACTCTTCGGAAATGCCGATAAGGGACAGTATGCCAACCCTTACGCACAGATTATGCGCGGATACTCAGAAAGAAAGCGAAGTGATATTCAGGTACAATTGGAATTAAAACAAGATTTTTCAACAATTCTTCTCGAAGGTCTAAATTATAGAGGACTCTTCAATCTCAGCAGAAACTCTTATTTTGCCCAATCACGCCAATACAACCCGTTTTATTATGAGCCAATAGGAACCGATCCAAAAAACAACTCTTTGCTCTTTCGCGAGATCAATCCTGAAACAGGAACAGAATATCTCGACTTTGTTCCTGGAGAAAGAACTCAATCTGCTGTTTTTTATATGGAGAATCAGCTCTCTTATCAACGGACCTTTAATGAGAAGCATAATGTATTTGGAATGTTGATCAACACCATTCGGGATAATGTCAAAACACCCGTCGACAATAACATTTCCCTAATCAATACACTTCCAAACCGGAATGTGTCCTTATCAGGCAGCTTCACCTATGGTTATGATAATCGTTATCACGCTCAGTTTGCTTTTGGGTATAATGGCTCCGAGAAGTTTTCCGATAAATTTCGTTGGGGATTTTTCCCTTCCTTCGGTTTAGCATGGAATGTCTCCAATGAGCAGTTTTTCGAACCAATTAAGGAGGTTGTCAGTAATTTAAAATTCCGCTTCACTCGTGGTGTTCTCGGGAATGACCAGATACTTGACACTAGATTCTTCTATCTTTCGGATGTCAACCTGAATAGTACAGACTATGGTTATTCCTTTGGATTACCTGCCGAGTCAGGACGTAGAACAGTCAACGGTATTGTGGTCAATCGGTATGCCAACCCTGACATTAGATGGGAAATCTCCAAACAAACCAATTTAGGAATTGATTTAAGTTTATTTAAAGGCGCATTGACGTTTACAGGTGATTTTTATCAGCAAGAACGCGACAATATCGTTCAAGCACGTTCATTATCCTCTATCAATGGATTAACCGCCTCTGTTTTTGCCAATGTCGGGAAATATAAGAGTAAGGGGTTTGACGGAGAACTGGTCTACAATAAGTCTGTTAATAGTGATTTATGGTTTCAAGGCAGAGGAACATTCACTTTTGCAACAGGAGAATATGCATTCTTCGAAGAGCCAGCGTATAAAAACGAGTACCGTCAACGTCAAGGAACTTCCGTCAGCAATCAGTTTGGTTATATAGCTGAGCGATTGTTTATCGATGATAACGAAGTCTATAATAGTCCCGCCCAAGAATTCGGATCAACAGTCCGTGGTGGAGATATCAAATACTTGGACGTTAACCGAGATGGTTTAATCAATGACGACGACCGCATGCCAATTGGCTACCCTACGACTCCAGAAATCAATTATGGGTTTGGTTTAAGCACAGGCTATAAAGGTTTCGACTGCTCGTTCTTTTTTAGCGGAGTTGGAAGAACATCGTTATTTATTAATCCAACAACGAATAATACAAGCAGTCCATTGAGTCGAGGAATTGCTCCTTTCGGTGTTGAAACATCACCCAATGCTGTCTTCCAAGAATGGGCAAATAATTATTGGTCCGAAGACAACAAAAATATCTATGCAGCATGGCCTCGCTTAAGTGTCATGCCAATGGCTAACAATACCGTTCAAAGTACTTTTTGGATGCGTAATGGCAGTCTGCTTCGTTTAAAACAAGTCGAATTAGGCTACACATTCAACAAAAAGCTAACGCAACGATACAAATTCAAAAACCTACGTATTTATGCCAGTGCAACAAATCTATTGCGATTTAGCTCTTTCAAATTATGGGATCCTGAAATGGGTGGCAATGCGCTAAACTATCCACTACAAAGGGTATTTAACATTGGTATCAATGCTAATTTATAAGAAACTATGAAAATGAGATTTAAGAAAAGTATAATCGTGTTAGGGTTGTTAGTAGGTCTTTCGACCTCCTGTAATAAATTTCTGGATGTTGTTCCAGATAATGCACCTGTACTCGATCAAGCATTTGCTATGCGTACAATGGCCGAGCGTTATTTAGTGACCTGTTATAGTCAATTACCACAAAGCTTTACAATGACCAATAACCCTGGCTGGCTCTCTGGTGACGAATTCTGGTTAAACTCCGAATCAACCTATTCGGGGTACTTCAATTGGAGAATCGCTTTGGGCAACCAAAATGGTGACAACCCACTGTTAAATGCTTGGGATGGGAACAATGGAGCAACAAATCTTTGGGTAGGTATCACAAACTGCAATACATTTCTCGACAACATTATGTCGGTACCAGATATGACCGACGAAGAGAAGCAGATGTGGATCTCAGAAGTCAAATTTTTGAAAGCCTACTATCATTTTCTCCTAATGAAACAGTATGGCCCGGTGCCTATCAGAGACAAGAACATCCCAATATATGATAGCCCAGGCTCCTCACAATTGCCCCGGAATAGTGTCGAAGAGTGCTTCAATTATATTGTCAGTATGATTGATGAATCCATCCCCAATTTAATGGATGATGTTACTGCAGTGAACAGTGAAACAGGCCGCATCACAAAAATCGTTGCCAAAGCAATGAAGGCCGAGATATTGGTTTATGCTGCCAGCCCACTTTTCAATGGAAACGTTGGTACCGAAGCTTCCATTACAAACAACGATGGCAAGGAGCTATTCAACCACAGTTATTCGTCCGAGAAATGGCAATTGGCAGCTAAAGCCTGTAAAGATGCTATTGATTTTGCCACCGAACATGGTAAAAAATTACATACCTGGACGCCCACTGGAGGATTTACGCCTCAAGCCAGTACGCAATTTCAAATGAATATTCGGGAGGCCTATAACGAAAACACAGATAATCCAGAAGTATTGTGGTTAGATACGAAATCAACAGCCAATGGAACCATTCAAGGTTATTTTATGCTTCCCCGTTACACAGCCAATGCAACATCCGGAACGTTATTGGGCTTTATGTCTGCGACTTTAAATATTGTGGAGAAATTCTATTCCAACAATGGTTTACCTATTGAGGAAGATATTACTTATCCATATACATCGAGATTCGATTTGATTACAGTTCCCAACACAGATGCTTATAAATACGATTTGGTGGCCGGGAAACAAACAGCCCGAATGAATTTAAATCGAGAAAACCGGTTTTATGGTACCTTAATGTTTGATGCCGGACGTGTCTTTATGTTGCAAGCCGGTTCGGATGCAAATGCCTACAATATTGATCTCAAATATTCAGGATCTTCAGGAAAAGTAGACCCCACACGATTCAATTGGACAGGATATGCTTCAAAAAAACATTATAATTATCGAAGTACTGTTGGTGCAAGTAATGCATATACTGCACGCGTGTTTGGCCATCCCATTATGCGTTTAGCCAATCTTTACCTTTACTATGCAGAAGCACTAAATGAAGCAAATGGCCCCTCAGCAGAGGTATATTCCTACATTGATGCTGTCCGAACGCGCAGTGGTCTTAAAGGTGTAGTAGAATCATGGCAAAATTACTCTTCTGCACCAAATAAACCTGCAACAAAAGATGGACTTCGTGAAATTATCAAACGTGAACGTACAAATGAGTTTGCTTTGGAAGGTGTACGTTTTTGGGATCTTCGCCGTTGGAAAGATGCCGTCAAAGAACTGAACAATCCAATTTTAGGATGGGATATCAACCAATCGTCCGAGGGTTCTTACTATCGGACAACACTATTATATACACGGTCATTTATGGATCGGGATTACTTTTGGCCATTGAGCTTAAATGAAAGAAGACGTAACCCAAATCTTGTCCAAAGTGCAGGATGGTAATTTAAATTACAAATATCGCATCATGAAAAATTTAATAAATAAAACCGCTCCAATCATGCTGGCAATCCTTTTGATGGCTCCTTTACTATGGACAAGTTGCAAGGAAGACATAGGCATTACCGCAGCAAGACAAGGAGAAAAACCGAATATCTTAAAGAACCTTGCCTATGAAGAAGCTCCCGGCGGAGCAAAGATCAGCTACGATTTACCGGCTTCAGCCGACTTACGCTATGTCAAGGCAACCTATACATTGGAGAATGGGAAAGAAATGGTCACTAAGGCCAGCATATACGACAACCAACTTGCTGTGCAAGGATATGCTGCGATAGGTGAACACGAAGTTAAGCTTGTTGCTGTTGCGGTTGGTGATGTGGAGTCTGATCCTGTTACCATTAAAATCAAGACAGGAAAGCCCAATTATATCATTTTAGCCGAATCGTTTAAATCTAATGATTTTTTCTATAGCACATTTGGTGGCGTAAACCTCAAATTTGAAAATAAAGATGCGGCAAATATTATTTTAAGTGTATTCAAATATGGGGAAAATCCAACCACCAAAGAGATCGGCTGGAATGTCTTAAACGAGACCTATACAAAATCCAAAGAAGGGGTTATTCGCGTTCGTGGAGAACAACCGATCGCAACCACCTACGGCATTGTAATACGCGATCAATGGGGTAACGTATCAGACACCATTCGTCGCAATTTAACACCACAAGAAGAATATGAAATCAACAATTTATTAATTTACAACGGCATTACTGCCTATAGCGATATGAATAGAAATGGTGATTACATCAGCAATTACAATGCACAAGGCGGAAGTGCCGAAATGCAAGTATCACTGTTTGATGGAATTGAAGGATCTCCATACTATATCACAAACAAGCAGTGGTGGGGTAAAGCCGCTCCCATCCCATTCCAATTCTCTTTGGATGCACGAAAAAAAGCACAGATAAGTCGGGTCAAACTTTGGGGCCGAAATGACAATTATGGTTTATTATTTCAAGCAACTCATCCAAAAGAATTTGAGCTTTATGGAAGTAATTCTCCAGCACAAGACGGTTCCTGGGACTCCTGGACACTGCTCGGAACTTTTGAGGGTATACGCCCCTCTGGTCTTGCCTTCGGAACGAATGCAAACAGTGAAGACCAGGATTATGCACGTAAAGGAGAAGATTTCGAAGTAAATTGGGATAACCCAAGTGGATTCAAATATTTCCGGATAAAGGTAAACTGCACCTGGAATGGTGTTCGCGAACAGCCTTTAGGGAATGCGCTCACTGTTGCGATATCGGAATTGAAATTATATGGAAAATATGTAGACTGATAAATTATGAAAAAAATATTGAATTATAGCCTATTTGTAGTTGGAAGTATACTCCTAATCTACAGTTGCAAACCGTCAGACTACTATTATGGAGAATACCTAAAAAATGGAGAAATCTACTATCCTGGGCGAGTCGACTCTTTATCCATTATACCTGGTAACCAAAGGGGAATTCTACGTTTTAAAGTAACGACAGACCCTAAAGTGAATAGTGTTAGAGTATATCTAAGGAGCAGTCTCTCTCCTAATGCGGAAGTGAAAAATTATCCAATAGAAGCTAGTGAGCATGGCAAAATTAAACTTATTCCTTTAAATGGGCTCTCGGAAGCAACATATACCGCAAATGTTTTTTCCTTCACAGGGGAAGGGGATAGCTCTAGAACCGTGGCTTCGAGTCAATTTATTTATGGGCAGAGTTACATACGTACCCTCGTAAACCGTTCCTTTTTAAAATTTGATAAATCAAACGCCGGGGAGCATTTCCTAGTATTGGCTCGAGAGAATAACCTCCCCAGACAAGGGACATTTTACCCAATGCAGTTTACGGAAGTCACGTATCTTAATAATGCAGGAGATTCCACGAAAGTTCGTATTACCCCTTATGAAGACTTTGCAAGCCTAAAAAATATAATAAGCCCAAGTACGGTCAAGTACAGAACTGTTTACAAACCAGTGCAAGCTTCTGTCGATTTTTTTTACACTGCATTTACAGAACAGACGTATAGCAAATAATACGAATACCAACAAAATTATAACTATTGCGATGATAAACGGTAAGGCAAATAATAGAGATTTCCTTACATGCATTTTTTGATCCCGTAGATTACAACCGAAAAGGTTAGACAGACACGCTTCTCAAGCAGGTCATAGTCTAACCTTTTTTAACTATCTTTTTTTTAGATACATTTGTGCAATTATTGGAAACTAAAAATGGATAGTACAATTGCACTTTGGCTACAACAAATCGCAGAAGGCGACCGAGCTGCATTCGATGCACTATATAATCATTTTTGGAAAACAATATACCAATATATCTACCCAAAAACTAAAAACACCGAAGCAACGGAAGACATTTTACATGACCTGTTCTTGAGTATCTGGAAAAACCGGAGTAGATTGCAAGAAATCAATAATATTGAATCCTATCTCAAAACTGGCGCACGCTACCTCACCTTCTCCTACTTCAATAAAAATAGCGAACAGCATATGGTGGATATCGATAAAGTAGATATCATCCTCGATGATGCGCCAATCGAAGATCGCTTACATTACCGTTATCTACTCGACCTTATCCAAGACGAAATCCAGAATCTTCCTGAACGCTGCCGAATTATTTTCAATGAAAGCCGTGTCAACCACAAATCCATCAATCAGATAGCCCTTGAATACGGCCTATCTAAAAGTACCGTTGAGAACCAAATAAACAAAGCGCTCAAACGTTTACGACTAGTTACCAAAGACTTCCATACCTTTCTGTCATTTTTTTAATTTTAGCGTAGGTGCTTTCAGTTTTTTCGATGACTATATCTATACAAGGCTAACCAACGACCCGTGAAGTCATCGTGATGTATTCAAGTCAATTGGACAATGAATATCACAGATAATTCCATCATAGCTGAAACAGTCGAAGGCAGTATAAATCTCTTAAAGAGACTGCTTACTAATGAATAAACAGATTTAAATAGATGAAAGTACCTCATACGCTGCAAAAACTAATCAAAAACTATCTATTGGGCTTTGAAAATAAAGCCGATTACGAGACCTTGAAAAAATGGTTTGAAGAAGCCGAGGCAAACAACATGCCTTCTGAAGGCGATATGAGAGCAGGTCAACTTCGTGTCTTCCAGCGTTTAAACAGTAATCAGCTATTTAATGAATCTCCTACATTTAGTCAAAAGTTTCGTTATAGCATTCGTATTGCGGCATCCATCACCATTGCACTTGGTTTTGCCATGGGCTATTACTATTACCAATATGCTATCTTCGACAAAATAAGCCCTAAACAATTAGCGACGATCCGTCCAGCACAGGAAAATGTACAACTTACTTTCGAAGATGGAGAAGTCGTCATACTCAATAAACAAGGCCAAGCTACCCGGGCTATTGAAGGAGTACAGGAAGTCAAAAACGGAGAACTTGTCTATAATGACAATGCAGATCATATCGTCCAAAACATACTTTCAACACCTCGTGGTCAAATATTCAAGATTGTACTGCCCGACGGAACCAAAGTATGGATGAATGCAAATAGCTCCTTGAGCTACCCTTCGAAATTCATAGGCCCAGAACGCTTAGTTGAATTACATGGTGAAGCCTATTTTGAAGTTAGCAAAAATCCTGACCAGCCGTTTATTGTAAAAACAACCGATCAACAAGTCAGAGTTTTGGGTACACATTTCAATATCAATGCCTACGATAATGCTCTTACGACGCAAACAACACTTATTGAAGGCAAAGTTGAAGTACAACATCAGCAGCAGAAAATACTCTTGACGCCCAATCAGCAAGCGAATTATAAAGGTACTGCTCTCAGTAAGAAAAATGTGGATGCCGCCGAGTATATAACCTGGCGCGATGGATATTTCACCTTCCATAATGCCACAGCAAATGAAATCATGCAACAGTTGGCTAGATGGTACGATCTCAATGTACGCCTTGACGACTCCGAAATACACGAACGATTCAGTGGAAAAATCAATAAACAGATGAATTTGCAGGAAATCCTAACCGTTCTGCAATCAGCTGGATTGAATTTCGACATCGTGCAGAATAAAAATCAACAAAAAACAATCCTACTGAAAAACTAAATTATTAATACTAAACTTATTAAACATTAACCTAATGCAAAACAATAGGAAGGCCAAACCTTCGGTCCCATGGGATAACCATGTCCAAATTTCAGCAAACTCGGCCGCCATCACCTGGCCGCAGGCTTTTGTGGAGAGCTGTAATGACACCCCATTACCCTCCGTGTTTAACGGAAAAAACAAACTGCGTTTTCACCTTGTTTCGGCACTTTTGACGATCAGCTTGATGCAGCTCTATGGTACAACAAATGCACAGCGCATCTCTATCAACTCAAACAAATCGTCCGTCAAACAAGTTTTTCAACAACTGGAAAAACAATCTGGCTATAGTTTTTTCTATAAAGACGTTGTACTCGAAAAGATCAAGGATACCGGTGTTAAATTTGAAAACGGAACCTTACAGCAGGCACTGGATGCCATTCTAAAACCGAATGGCCTCGACTATGAAATTGTTAATAAAACTGTAATTATCAAACAGATCTCAAAGCCGATACCAGTGAATAATGTGATGATCAAACATGCGCAAAACTACATCACTGGCAAGATCCTGGATGAAAATAGCAAACCGATTTCTGGCGCGTCTATTCGGCTTAAAAGCGACGAAAAGAAAGGAGTTAAAAGTCAAATAGATGGAAGCTTTAAACTCCCTTTTTCCTCGCTCAATGAAGTTCTAGTTATTTCTTCTGTCGGATATGAAAAAAAAGAAGTTAAAGCGAGTTTGAACAGTGCCGAAATGATCATCCGTCTGAAAGCCGAGAATACTGCTTTGGAAGAAGTTTCAATAGTTTCAACAGGTATCTTTAAAAAAGAAGACAAAAGCTTCACCGGAGCTTCGAGAACCATTTCTGCCAAAGAACTCAGACAATACGGCTCCCGCAATTTGGTAACATCCCTTCGAAATATCGATCCTTCATTTAATATTATCGAAAGCAACTTATTTGGATCTGACCCGAATAGGCTCCCAGAAATTCAGATGCGTGGGAATGCAAGTATCCCAAATGTGAACCAGATCCAAAGTGAAACGAAAACACAATTAAACACTCCGTTGATCGTAATAGATGGATTCCAAACTACATTACAAGCATTAATTGATATCAATGAAAACGATGTTGAATCAATTACATTACTAAAAGATGCTGCTGCAACAGCCTTATATGGCTCGAGAGGTGCAAATGGAGTTATCGTAGTAACAACGAGGATGCCCCGACCAGGAAAACTGCGAGTAACTTTTGGATCAGAGTTAAAAATTGAGATGGCAGATTTAAGCGGATACCATCTCCTTAATGCTAGAGATAAACTGGAACTGGAACGTCAGGCTGGATATTATGATAAAGCAAATGCCTACCAAGATATACCTTCAAAAAACTATTATAATTTTCTACTCAATGAAGTCAATAGCGGTGTGGAAACAGATTGGATGGCAATCCCGCTCAGAACCTCACATGCCTTAAGAAATAACCTTCGGCTTGAAGGAGGTGACCAGCAATTTCGGTATTCCGCAACATTACAAAACAACAATACCGCCGGAGTCATGAAGGGATCCGCACGAAACACCATAAATGGATCGATCACATTATCGTACACCTATAAAAATCTATTGTTCCGAAATTATCTGAATGTCAAGAATGTCAAAAGTCAACAATCTGCTTACGGTTCGTTTTCTGACTATGTCGAACTCAATCCATATTGGCGTCCCTATGACGTAAATGGGAATGTCAATAAAGTATTGGGCGATCCGGGAAATGATGACAATATGTATGTATGGGGTACGCTCCCGACCAATCCCCTATACAATGCGACATTAAAAACATTTGACAAAGGAGAAGAAACAGGTGTAACCAACCAGACGGCTATTGAATGGAAGATTGTAAAAGATTTACTGCTGACAGGTAAATTTAGTTTTACCAAAACAAATATTCAAAATGATGCATTTAAGCCCGCTGAGCATACCGACTTTGCCAACTACACCGGCGATGATGTCTTTAGAAAGGGAAAGTATGCATTCGGAATTTCTAACGGAATGCGGTATGAAGGTGGGTTAAATCTATCTTATAGTACTAAATTTAAAGACAAACATCAGTTTTTTGCCGGAGCCGAGGCAAACATATTGCAGAGTAAATCATCCGACTATGCCTTTGTAGCAGAAGGATTCCCAAATGCTAACCTAGATTTTCCTTCAATGGCTTTACAATATGAAAAAGGAGGGAAACCAGATGGTGCAGAGTACTTCTATCGGACTTTGGGATTCGTTGGGAATGCCAACTACAATTATGACAATCGCTATTTCGTCGATGGTACCTTTCGTTACGACGGATCGTCACAGTTTGGCTCAAACAAAAAGTTTGCACCTTTCTGGTCTGCCGGTATAGGCTGGAACATAGATGAAGAGAAATTTTTCAATAAAGAAGGAAAAATTAATAGATTGAAGCTAAGGGGCTCCGTTGGAACATCCGGTTCAACAAACTTCAACACCTACCAAGCACTCACGACTTATGCTTATTACACAGGCGACCGCTATTATAACTGGGTCGGCTCTTACCTATTGGGCATGGGAAATCCCGATCTCAAATGGCAACAAGTTATGAAATATAACATCGGAACAGACATCGATTTGTTCAATCGATACCTTCTTCTACAGGCAAATTACTATATCGAAAATACCAATGATTTAGTTTCAGCCATTAATACCCCTGCTTCAAACGGATTTAGTTCCTATACTTCAAATGTTGGAAAACTACGCAATAAAGGATTTGAATTCTATGCAACAGTTTTTCTAATGAAAAAACCAGAAGGGGTCACTTGGTCTATCTCAGGAACCGTTTTACATAATAAAAATAAAATCATTGAAACGTCTAAAGCATTAAAAGACGCACAAAAAACCTTACAAGGAAATCAATATAATGCAGAGCAGTTGTATATAGAAGGATATTCGAGTAATGCCATCTGGGTGGTGAAATCGCTCGGGATAGATCCTAGTACAGGAAAAGAACTTTATTTGTCCGCAGATGGATCACCTACTTACACTTGGAATGCTGGTGATGTAACTTCTGTAGGAACTACTGATCCCAAAATATGGGGGAGCCTGAATACCATGGTCCGTTATAAAGGATTAACATTCACTGCAGCGTTGAGTTATAAGCTCGGCGGACAAACCTATAATAAAACACTGGCCGACCGAGTAGAAACCGGTAATTATTCCTTTAATGTTGATCAACGTGTATTTACTGGCCGCTGGCAAAAACCAGGTGATATTGTGCCATTTAAAGGTTTACTTAATACTACACCGACCTATAAAACATCTCGGTTTGTACAAGATGAAAATACCTTTTACGCAAGGAATTTTAATATACAATATGATTTCCGTTATGCGAATTGGGTTAAAAAAATCGGTTTTGAAAACGTGAATGTAGGTTTAAATATATCTGATCCATTTATCTTATCGACTATACGTCAAGAACGAGGAACCAGTTACCCATTCTCCCGTCAATTTACATTGAGTTTAAATGCAACTTTTTAAACATGAAAAAATCTATCTATATAATCTTGCTTGCTACTGCGTTTTATACAGTTTCATGCAACAAATTCTTGGATATCGTACCAAAAACCCAAGTTCCCCAGGATCAACAATTTGATACTGAACAAGGATTTAAAGATGCTTTGACTGGCATCTATATTAACCTAAAAAATGAACGTACATATGGCAAAGAATTAGGTTTTGCTACCATTGAAAATTTAGTATCCAGTTGGGATGTCACAAACAATACACTAGAGCAGCAATTAGGTCTTTACAATTATTCAGACAACAAAGTAATCGACAAATTTAACCAGATTTTTAGCCAACAATACACAACAATAGCACATATAAATGCTATACTTCAACAGATCGATTCGAAAAAATCTGTCTTGAAAACAGACGGTATCTACGAAATCATCAAAGGTGAATGTTTGGGTTTACGTGCATTTGTTCATTTAGATCTCATGCGTTTATACGGACCAATACCACAAAATCCTGCTATCGGAAATGAACTCGCCTATGTTACGGAATTTGGCAGAAATATCAATGCCCATATTTCATTTGACGCTTACAAAGCTCAGCTTTTCAATGATATTAAACAAGCGGAAGACTTGATAAAGCCTGTAGATCCGATGTTAAACTATTCTATGTCAGACATTCGTAATCCCAATGGTTACGGGAGCGCCTTTAAACCAGATGATGATTTTATAGCCTATCGCAACATGCGAATGAACTATTATGCGATAAAAGCATTAGAAGCCAGAGCGAACCTATGGTATGGAGATAACGACAAAGCTTATAACGCAGCGAAAGAAGTCATCGAAGCACGCAACGAAAATGATGTACAAAAATTCCAACTAGCAAGTGGAGTAGACTATACAGCAACAAATTTTATGCTAACCACCGAACAGATTTTTGGGCTCTATGTCTATAATATGGCTACAACATATACAAATAATTTTGGCAATGGACTCTACCGAAAAGGTACAGCGAGTACAACGATTACAAATCAATTATATGGCAATACCGGTACCGATTTTAGGGAAGCTACCTTATGGAACTTACTGACTATGACGAATGGCTCAAAATATAATGTCATTAAAAAGTATTTAACAAATGAGAGCAATGTTACAGTAAATACTGACTATAAGCAAATTCCATTACTTAGAACAAGTGAACTGTATCTAATTTTAGCTGAAACAGCCCCTTTCAATGAAGGTTTAGAATATTTTAAACAATTCAGACTTGCTCGGAATATTGGTTCCCTTGCAATACCACAAGATAAATCGAGTTTAATAGCAGAGATAATTAAAGAATATAGAAAAGAATTTTATGGGGAAGGTCAAGCTTTTTATGCATATAAAAGATTAAGCGTCCCAAAAGCACAAGTACTCTTCGCCCCATCCGCGGCTTTGATTAATTACATACTACCTATGCCAACGGCAGAATCATCTAATTGAAGAACAAAATGAAAAATTATAGATCGGTATTTTTTATACTCACCAGCTTCATGCTAATATTTATCTCTTGTGCAAAAGATCAATATTATATTTTTAATGATGAAGCTAGAATCCAATTTGGCCCACCAATTGTGCCACGAGGAACTATTGTTTCTGAATATCAGGACACATTAAAAGGAGCAACCTTTTATTACGAAAATCCAACGGTAATCAAAGACACAATTTACTTCGACATTTATACCGTAGGTAAGCTATCAAAAACGGATCGTCGCTATAAAATAGAACAGGTAAACCTTCCAAATGTGGATAATGCTATCCCCGGTAAACATTATATAGCATTTGATGATCCTAATTTGACGAGTGCGTATGCTATACCAACAGATTCAGTACATGCTTACGTTCCAATTGTTATCCTACGTGATCCAGAATTAAAACTGAAAACGCTAACTCTTGGATTTCAATTAGTTGAAAACGACAGTTTCAAACTTGGAGAAAAAAGCAAACTTTGGCGTAAACTCCAGCTAACGGACCGGCTAAGTAAACCCAATAATTGGACAGCTTCAGTGTCACAGTATTATTTCGGGGCATACAGTGTCCGCAAGCATCAGTTTATGATCGAGACGACTAACGACCGATGGGACGATAGTTTTTTTACAGAAGTCTTTAATGCAATAGATATAACAAACTATTATAAATCTGTCCTTAGCACAGCATTGATCGACTATAATAATGCTCATCCAGGCAATCCTTTAAAAGATGAAAATGGTGAGTTAATTACCTTTCCAAATTAAAAAAAATGAAAAAGTTTCTCTATTATTTATCAATTGGGTTCATCATCGCGGCTTCCTCCTGCGCTAAAGATAAAAGCAACTACACCTATAGTACAGAAGAATATATTGAAATTAAAGGCATCGAAGATAAGTATACCGCAATTGCATTCCAAGACACCGTCAAGATCGAACCGCAAGTCAGTTCAAACAAGGAAGGAGAGTTAGAATATAGCTGGGGCATATATGAAACCAATGTTCAAGGTCGAACGGCTCCAGTAGATACTATAAATCATACCAAAAATTTAAAATATGCGGTTAAGGAAGATGCGAAAGATTGGGTGCTTGTATTTCTTGCAAAGAATAAAAAAACAGGATATACACAATACAAAACGACAACACTTACGGTGGCGACAGCTTTTACTCGAGGTTGGTATGTATTGAAAGATGATGGTACAAATTCTGATTTAGACCTTTTCTTGACACCCCAAAATGCCACCGTGAATGGAAAAGTCACAAATGCATTAAGTGCTGCAAATGGTTACAAACTCCAAGGAAAAGCAAGTAATTTCAGTTTTACATCATCCTATAAAAGTAACGTCCTTAATCCTGCAACATACGCAAACACACGCACCCTACTGATTACAACAGAAAAAGACGTTCAAGCTGTGGGGGTTAACAATCTAAAAAACCTGCGGGACAAATCGACCATCTTCTTAGGAGGAGATCAGATCATTGAACCTCCTATTGGAGGATTTCTTGGAAATTCTGCCTTATATCTCATCAATAAAGGCCAATTATATAATATCTATTCCAATAGCATAAACAAAGGTCAGTTTGGAAGCAAAGTAAGATTTGATGACAACAATAGTTCTTACAGTCTATCTCCTTTTTTTGTCAGCTCCTCAAATGTAGACCCCATCTTGTTTGATAACAGCAATAGTTCATTTGTTACACTTGTCAATGGATCAGGATCTACCCTGACCACTTACGCAAACGTGGACGGAAACGGAATCCCTACGTCCAAAAATAACCAAACAGCTTTATATTTAGGATTCAAATCGACAGTATATCTACCAGCGCCAGACTATTATTATAAAAGACAAGGATACGCTATTCTAAGGGATAAAACGGATCCAACAGTAAAATCTCTCTGCTTCCTGGAAGCTGACAAAACAAAATTGACCGTCAAAAGTGAAACTTTAAGTCCAAGCTCTCTTTTATATAATGCTACACTATTTACCTTACTGACCGAGGACGAAAATCTTTTATATTTTGTTAATAATAACAGCGTCTATAGCAGAAATCTTAACAATGGATTTGAACAGCTACAATATACTGTACCCGGGGGCGAAGAAGTTACTTTTATCAAACACCTCAAATATGCTGTCTCATCCGAGCCCGATTATAATTTCAATTTCTTTATCATAGGAAGCAAATCTGGTTCAACTTATAAAGTTAGAATGTTTCAGAAAAGTTCAGGGAATCTTGCCGCTGCACCTACACAAACCTTAGAAGGTACAGGCTCTCCAAAATCAATTTTATACATCTCGCCAAGAGTATCCGACAGCAGCTATCCTAGTACCTATTAATAAAAAGAAATCTTGACACCAACATCATTAGCATCAAAACACAAAATATGCATTCCATGTGTACATTATTTTGAATCTGATCCTGTTAGCTATTCGATTTCAGTAGCATTTTAGACACTGATTGCCGGCCTGTATAAAAGGCCGGCCAATCGATCTTATTAACGAGTATTTATTTAGAAAGAGATCTAATTATAAACAATTTATGAGGTATATTCAGACTAAACAAGCCTTTTTATTTGGATTATCAATCTTATCGGGGGTCTACTGCCATGCGCAATCCGGAACTGCCTTTACTAAGAATCTGCTCCAAACTTTCCGGCAGAAAGACACCACCTTAATTGTGGCAGAATTAGCCCCAAACTTCTCCATAGCAGGACACACCGATGCTGGCGCAAAATTTCGGTTAAACCAGATTATCAAAAATTACCCCGTTTCAAAAATTGAGGCAATAACAGAAAAGAAAACAGTAAAGGGAACTATCGTAGGATTGAACCTTACCTCTGGAACGGATAAACACCTTAATACAGAGGCCTTACTCGATCAATCGGGCAAGTTAGTGCGCCTTTCCTTATTTGACCAGCTTTATGGTATGCAACGTATGGAAAAAGCACAACTACGTGCAATAATCCCTTTCGAAAACAAAAATGGATCCATCTATCTCCAGGTCAAAATCAATGGTTACGAAAAACCATTACGCCTACTGTTTGATACAGGTGCGGATGGCATGGCTGTAAATCAGCAATTAGCCGACGCTATTGGACTAAAAGTCACTAGAGAGAATAATGCTTCTGTGGTAGGTGGCAATACCAAAATTCAAGTGTCGGACAATAACAGCATTCTATTAGACACCTTAAAACTAAGCGGGCAGGGCATTGCCATATTCCCTGAAATGGGTAGAGAAGGTGATGGCATCATCGGAAATACATTAATCCGTCAGTTTATTACCCATATTGATTATGACAAAAACTTAATTTCATTATATGATTTTGGAGATTTTCAATATAATGGAAAAGGAGCTACCGTTCCGATTACAATGCCTGCGGGAGTCATGATTCTTCCGGGCCAACTTGAAATTATACAAGGCAAAGCATATACAGGACATTTTGTATTTGATACAGGCGCATCTTATGACCTTATCTGTTTCCGTCCCTTTGTACGCCAAAATAAATTGCTTGTCAGTGGATTTAAGCCAGAAGCTCAGGCGACGACTGTGAGTATGGGGATTTCTTCTCCCACCTTTGCTGGCAGAAGTCACCAATTTGCTATTTCTAACCTGCCCGCTATACAAGAACTACCAATCACCTTAATGGGCGGTAGCTCCGCAAACGAGCAATGGCAACCTGGTTTCGATGGTTCTATCGGAGTCCGCCTACTCAGCAGGTATAATATGACAATCAATCTGGCAGAGAGTGAGGTCCACTTTACTCCTAATAAGCTGCATGCCCATCCTCAGGACTTTCTAATAAAAAACTATCAGTTTGGATGGGACAATACAGGCAAGCTGAAAGCCTTAGGCATTATCGGTGCCTTAGAAACTCCAGATGGTTTAAAAGTAGGAACCTTAATTCAGCGTATTGACAATTACACCGTAGACCAACTGAAGAAAAAACCTATGCTCATCGAAGAAATAAGATTGAAAGCAAAGGAACAGCCCATTGTCATTACAATTACCGACAATAAAAACATTACAATTTAAATTTTAACAGATCCTATCAAACGAACGCTCCTAACTATAAATAGATGAAAAGAATTATTCTTTATGTGATCACAACCTATTGTGGTCTGTTCTTGCCCTATTTGCTAAATGCACAAGAAAAAGTCTTTCAGGGCACCTATGCGGAATGTCAAGCCCAAGCGAAAAAAGAAAATAAACTTATTCTTATCGACCTTTACTTTGTCGGCTGTATGCCCTGTGCCGAAATGGATAAACAGGTTTTTCCTGATCCAACCGTGATCCAAGAACTAAAAGCCAATTACCTACTTTACAAAACAGATGTGATGAAGGAAATGGATGGTAAAAAACTGGCCCGTAAATATGGTGCACCAGGTTTTCCAACCTATGTGATTGTAAATGCTGATGGTAAAACCATCCTGACAGAATCAGGATTTTTTGGTGTAGACAGGTTTGTTCTCTTGTTAAAGGAAGCCGTACAACGCAACAAAGCCAATTTAAATCTCGCATTTAACAGTAGCCTGAATAACGAATATCCGGCCGCTTACAGTGAACGCTTTATCAAAACAGGAGAAAAGCATGATTTCGCTGAATTAGAAAGTTATCTGAACCAGCAACAAGATCTGTTTAGTGAAACTGCATTCTTAGCCAATAGCGTTACCGCATTCCCAAAATATAACAGCTGGGTCTATGATAACTTACCCAAATTGATCAACATGTATGGTGGAAATCTTCTCCGCAATAAGATTTCGACAATAGCTACAAAGAAAAGTAAACAGTATGGTTCGGCGCAGCAATTGGACAGTCTCCAAAGTATGTTGACGTATGTCCGCCCAACTTTCAATGACAAACTATGGGATGTCTTTTTGCCCGGATTTATTACAAATTATTATGCAACGTCAAAAGATGCCAATACCTATTTGCAACTGATCAACCATTATAAAGTTTACAATACGTGGGATCTGAAGAGCAATGCATTGGGCCAGGTCATCATCGACCAGGCAAAGAATACTGAGGTTCTAAAAAAGATACTGGCTGAATTTCAAAAACAGCAAAGTAAACAGCAACTGGATGCGGTAGACAGCTATCGTTTGGCACTTTTATATTATTATTTACAGGATTTTAACCAGGCGACAAAAGCCGTTACTGCACTCCTAAAAGCCGACCTATCAGCACCGTATCTTTCTATGCAGAAAAAAGATTTTATGGCATTGAAAGATGCGATAGACAAGAAGAATTCGAACCTATTCCAAGCGAAAGACATCAAAAAAAATATTCCATTTAATCTTAGTTAAACCAACAAAATCATGATCAGAAAAACCATCTTATTATTCACGGCGTGTATTTCAGCTTTTGCTACGCTGGCGCAACAACCAAGTAATGTCACCGGAACCACAGACCCCATTAAAGTAAAACGTGTTGGATTATTTAAAGTCCTTAATGGACGATTAAAAGAAATTGCAACGGCGATTCCGGATGCTACCGGTCGATTTGGATTCCGTTTCACCCCAGAATATGAAGGCTTGTATTCGATCGGTAGTGGAACTGCACAAAATCAACAGGGATTGTTCCGTTTTTATTTCAAAGGCAATGAAGATCTAAATTTAAAATTGACGCAAAGCGATTATGAGCTCGTAGGGAAAAATAGCCCCGAAAATGAAACGCTATATGCATGGGATAAACAGTCAAAAAGCTTCCACGACAAAGGAACAACTCCCGGAGGAATGAGTACCTATGTCGATTTCTTTCCCGAAGTAGAACAATTTAAAGGAAAACTGGAGGGCATTAAAAAAGTGGTCAAAACTGGGAACGCAAACTTTGACAAATTTTTCCCTGAGCTTGTAGATTACGATTTTGCTTATTATGCCATTTCCTACCTGTATATGCCACGCACAGCACATCCGAGTAAGGAAGAAATGAGCGATTATTATACACAGTTCAATGCCGATCGCTTTCTGACACCCGAGCTCCTTAAATTTCCTTATGGCGATCGCTTTATGAGTAACATGATCTATAGAAAACTGGATCTAGCGACAAAACCAACATTTGACCAACAGGTTGCCGCGATAGGTCCCGATGTACTTAAAGGACAATATGTACTACAACGTTTGGAAGGTGCCCGCTCCTATGCTGATTTTCAGGAAATGAACACTACCTATAAGAAGTATTTTACTTTGCCAGAACAGATCGAACGTGCCAAAACTGTTGAAGCCAAACTAGTGGAAACAAAAACCGGCGTACCTGCATTTCAATTTAGTTATCCTGATATTACGGGCAAAAAAGTTAATCTGTCAGATCTAAAGGGCAAAGTTGTGCTGGTTGACATGTGGGCAACTTGGTGTGGACCATGCCGTGCCGAAGAGCCACACTGGGAAAAACTCAATGAAGAATTTAAAGGTAAGCCAGTTGCATTTGTAGGTATTTCTGTAGATCAAGATAAGCCTAAATGGGAAGCTTATGCGAAAGAAAAAAATCTAAAGGGCATCCAGCTCCATGCGGGTTCAGGAAATGAATTGTCTAATGCTTACAAGGTAAATGGAATACCTCGTTATATTCTAATCGACAAATCAGGAAATCTGATCACTGCCGATAGTCCAAGGCCAAGTGACCCTAAATTGAAAGCTTTGCTTGAAGAATGGAGTAAAAAATAAAAACCGAATTAAAACCTACCTATACAAAAAGATCCCAGTTGAAATAAAACTGGGATCTTCCATTGTAAATACAGTACATCAATTATCTCACGTTATTAAATAATTAACGAATTACATTCATCCCAACTGTGGATCTGTTTTCGAATGGCTGCCCGTTTCCACACGACCCGCAAACTGACGCTCAAATTTGGTATCCTCCACATGTAACGTTACATCATACCAACCATGGATTTTGTGCGATTCCACAATCCATTTGACCGATTTCCCTGCCGCAAGTACAATCGATTTCCTCCATGTACTATAAGCATTATCTTCAACATGTACGCGGAATGATTTTTCCCCGTGATTATGAACCTCCAATACAAGATTACCCGTCAATAGGCCCTTCTTCCCTATTTCATAAGTTGCCCGAACAGATAATGGTTCCTTATTTCCTTTAAATCCCCGCATAAATCCATTTGGTCCATATACCGTTAGATCGTAATAGCCATCTTTAAAATCGGCCAAGTCCCAGTCAAAGCTAAGTTTCTGCCCTGCCACAACCGCAAATGGCCAAAACTTCACTCCTTCTTTATGGCTAGGTCCACTATAGACATTAAAAGGGCTGTTTAGCGATTTATGGCCAAACACCTTATTGCCTGCTTCCAATGTCAAATGAATTCGGTTGGGTTCTTTAGCAAATGACTCTTGAACATAAAGCTCATATGCCAAGGCGCTAGAATTTTTCTGACCTTTCTCCTGTCTTGCCAGCAAAGTGGAATGACCTTTAGACCGTAATGCTGCGGCGTCCTCTTTCGACCAAACGTGAAAATTATTGGGTAGCGGTTTCGATTTCGCCTGATCAATCGCATAGATCTGCTGATTCCGATCAAGAAAAGGCAAATCCACAGCATGTGCTCCTTCAGCTTTCCGAAATATCGATGTCAAATCACCTGTAATGGCTCGGCGCCACGAACTGATATTCTCCTCTTTCACATGCTTGCCCAGCTTTTTCTCAAAAAAATGCTCCATAAACTGAATCGTCGACGTGATATCGCAAATCTCCGAATTGACCCAACCGCCTTTTGACCAAGGTGATGCCACAATCAAAGGTACGCGGTAACCAAGGCCAACAGGACCTTCCGTCGCATTACCTTTTTCCTCACCATCGGCAAGCTCCTGGGCTAAACTCACATATTCGCCACTATAATCTAATTCCGGTGAAGTTTTTCCAGAACGGCTATCTCCTGGATTAGGAGCCACAAAAGGTGGAATATGATCAAAATACCCATCATTTTCATCATAGTTTAGAATAAAAATAGTCTTCTTCCAGATTTCCGGATTTTCTGTCAAAATATTCAATAGCTCCGATACATACCAAGCGCCATACATGGGTGCACTCGGATGATCTGAAAAGCTTTGTGGTGCAACCAGCCACGACACAGCAGGTAACTTCCCTGATTTCACATCATGTCTAAACTGGTGGAGTACATCCCCCTTGGGCACGGTAATCTTTTCACCTTCGTGTGAGACCACACTTGTCTCCCGATAGAAAGGGTCCCCCTCATTGGTTTGAAATGCACGTTCATGCAATGCACGTTGCTCCTTAGGAAGCTGCTGAAAAGCATGATCCGTGAGGCGGGCCAGATGCTTTTTATAGCTATTCAGTTGCTCCTGTTTCTGCTTAAGCTTATTCTGTGTCTTTTGAACGCTCTCTGTATTGTTATCAGCTAATGCTTTTTCGAGGCTCTGGATCTCTGCCGGCAATTCTGCAACACGCTTGTGCATAAAATCAAGATGACTTTTCTTGAATTCAATATGATACTGCGCAAACCACTCCAAATTATTGTCCGTAAAATTACCCAACAGATCCTCACCGTCTAAGCCACTTTCTATGCTGACTTCATTTTGATAAACTTTCCAGGAGATCCCTGCTTCTTCCAGGCGTTCAGGAAAAGTCTTCCAATGTGCCCAACGGTTAAAATAGATATCGGAATTCCGTACCAATGGTTTTGCTCCTTTTTGTGGTACACAGGTTCCCGTCCAAAAGAAATGCCTATTGGTTGTTGTCCCCGTAATAGACGAACAGAAGTGCTGGTCACAGATTGTAAAGGCATCAGCTAATGCATAATAAAAAGGGATATCCTCCCGTGTATAATAACCCATCGTCAGGGGAATCTCTTTCAGAGTTTTCCCCCCTGGACGTTTAGCTTCGATCCAGTTATCGTGTTTACCCTGATTCCGGGCAGCCATCTGGTTTTCCCAGGAATGCGGCAAATTGCCGGTCCATGCAGCATTCGAGTTTTGGATATCCAACCTGAATGGTGAATAGGTCTTACCTGCGGCCGAAGACTGCAACCATACTGGGTTACCACTAGGCAATTTAATAGCCCGTGGATCGTTAAATCCCCGAACGCCACGAAGGGTTCCAAAACTATGATCAAAAGAACGATTCTCTTGCATTAATAATACAATATGCTCGGCATCCAAAAAGGTACTTCCTGTGATCGGTTCTATCGCCAATGCCCGCTGTATTGCATCAGGCATCGTACTTTGTAATCCAAAAACACCGGCTAACAAGGAAGCCTTCTTGATAAAATCTCTTCTGCTATCCATAAATAAATTTGTTGTCTCTCTTTATAAATTCCATGGTCTACAGCGAATATATCCATTCGCCGTGGTTTTTTATGTAACGTTTTTAACAAACAATCCCCGCAAACGATTGATCTCATCTGCGGGGATTGTTTTTACGAATGGCTTATTTCAAAAGCCACATCAATTGGTTGATCTCATCATTGCCTTTATATTGGCGCTGCATGGCCTCGTCCAAATTGGCAGAATTATAATTGTATTCTAATGACGGGTAACGCCACCGCATCGGTATTTTATCCGGTGCCACCGAATTCAAACTTGATGTTGGATTGATCTTCCATTTAGGATAGCCCGTTCTTCGGTAATCATAATAGGGAGTCATACGTCCCTGCAAGTAACTGGCTAAATATTTTTGTGTCATAATAGCCTCCAGTTGTCCTTCGAGTACGACCGGAAATTGATTTCCATAAGTTGCTACCGCTGTATTGATGTAATTAGCATCCAATGGCATATTATGGGTATATTGAGCCGTATTTGGCGTATTATCCGCTATAAATTTCATTGCGGCTTCAATACCTTTCTTATACCAATTAACGGACGATTCGGCAACCCAGCCCCGTGCCGCAGCTTCGGCTATCACAAAACACAGATGTGCATAACTGTATTGCTGTGTTGGTTCACCACTAACTAGTTCGGTATATCGGTCATTCAATTTAGAATAATCATTTTTCTTTTTTAACTCAGCAATTTCACTAAAGGAAAGCGAAGGATCTGTCCCTACATACGCACTGAAATCATTCGGCTGTTTTCCGTTTGTGATTTGCAAAGCGGAAGGATTCGCATAATAGAATAATCGCCTATCTTGATATTGTTTCAATCGGTCAATAACCTCTGTCGAAACAATAGGATAAATAACAAAACTATTACTTATCTTATAAAAAGGATAGGTTTGGCTGGCTTTGTCCTCATGAACGACTTGAAAATTATCTGAATTACTACCAAAGATCGGTTTACTGGACAAGATTGATTTAAAACGATCCTTTATCTTCAGATCGGCATCACTTTCTTTTTTACTTAATTGAATAAGAACATTTAATGCAAAACTGTTTACCAATTTGCGCCATTTCGTAACATCCCCGGCGAACAATGGATCACCATCAAATTTTTCACCTTCCGAAAAGAGTTTATCTGCAAGCTCCAATTCAGTCAAAATACCTAAAAATACATCTTTTTGAGTATCATATTTAGGGAAATAAACCTTATCCGTTTCCCCTTTTAATGCATCTTTATAGGGAATATCTCCAACACTCATTGTCCCCTCGTAAAACTTCATGGCACGAGCAAAATACATCAGACCATTATAAGAGTTCTTGAGTTTTTCGCTTGTTGCAAACTCACCCATAAAATGAGCATCGTTGATTGAGGTCATCGAAATATCCCATTCACCGAGGCTATTATATTGATATCCCTCTGTTAATTCCGTCCAAGCAATCTCTTTGGTAAGCATATAAGGCTGCATAAAACCTTTTGTAGAGGATTGGCGTGCCAAATTTAAAATTATACGAGTAGCCAACATGGAAGGTTTAACAACCGATGGTGTCTCAGGATTGGTATTGATCTCATCAAACTTGGAACAACTTGTCGACATCACCAAAGTACCAAAGGTGATATACGTCAATAATCTTTTCATGTTCATATTTGTCATGTAATTTTTAAAAAGTTAGGTTAATATTAAAACCAATGTAACGCATCGATGGTGAACTTAAATCTTCAGAACCAACATCTGGATCTGAGAAACGAAACTCTTTGGTCCACAACAATAAATTTTGCCCTGTCACACCGATACTGGCACGTTTCGCTTTAAACTTCGAAGCAATCTTATCGGGCATTCGATAACTAAGTGACAATTCACGTAGTTTAATGAATGTTTCATCCCAATAGTTCCATCGGCCCGAATAGGCTCGTTTGTAATACCCTTCATAAGAAACCACTTTGTCGTTTGGCGCAAATACACGCGTATCTTCTGCAATCTGACCATACTTATCATAAGTAACACTACCAGAAACGATTTTAACACCTGGAGCAATAAACGTTTTATTTCCGTTAACGACTTCTTCATAACGGTATGGAGTATCTGAATCAGGATGAGAACCTGTCTGCCACAGCCGCGCATTCATTGTTGAATAGGACATTCCTTTGATCCGCCCATCTAAACTAAAACCAAATGAGAAGTCTCTATAACGAAACTGATTTGATAAACCCCAAAACCATTTTGGCGCAGTATAGCCTATCAATTGATTCGCATACTGAGCTGAAATTGGCATCCCAGAACTATTTAATATCATTTCCCCATCCGGCGAACGCTCCCAGTCCTTATACTCGATATAATCGGCCCGCATCCCTTCTTTAACATACAACGCATCTTTTGAATACTGGGGGTCTAGCTTATGGAAATAACGCATATTCTGTGAAAGGTTCATCGTAACATCCCATTGGAAATTTTCATGCTTAATCGGCGTCCCCCCCAATGTGATTTCATGTCCTTTAGTCATCTCTTCCTCTTTCGTATTGATCAGGCGCTCCTCAAACCCAGTTGTTTTTGATATTTTTGCCTTGACAATTTGGTTGTGCAACAAACGATAATAACGCGTGTAATTACCATATAATCGATTGTTCAATACCGCAAAATCAAACCCGAACTCGGTCAAATCACGTTGCGTGGGCGAAATCGAGAAATCTTTGATAATATTTGGATAGGAGGCTGTCGGCAAACCATTCCAGACATTACCTGTTACTGTAAAAGTTGAATGTACTTCATATGGATCCAATACAGATTTGGTAATGGCCCAAGAACCCCGAACTTTAAACATATCCAACCACGTAGGTTTCGATGGAAGCAGATCCGTAACAACAACACTTCCCGAAACTGAAGGATAAAAATAAGAGCGATGATCCTTTGTTAACGTTGACACCCAATCATTACGTCCAGTAGCTTCCAAAAAGATCGCATTTCGCCAAGACAAAGAAAGACGTCCATAAAGACCATTCCGCATTTCTTTAATACGAGACTCGACCGCCTTTGCCGGATCAATTGAATTCCGCAATGAATAGAATCCTGGAATCGACAGACCGTTGACTGTATTCGCGATCAGATTATTATCCTTGCTATAGAAAATGGAACCGCCCAATAGTCCATCAACTCCCCAATCACCAAAATTTTTCTTGGCGGTAAAGATCGCATCGTTGGTCGTTGCAAAACCGTCATAATCGGCTTTCATGTATTTCCCCTTACTATCAAATCCACCAAAATCTTCAAATCCACCTCGTGTTCCATATATGCCGATAGGATTTTGTTGCGTCCTTGACTTGCCAAAATAATCATAACCCGATCGAACCATAAATTTCGCCCAGTCATTGACCTTATAATTTAGGGTAATAGCGGCATTCACCTTATTGACCAATTCGGGCGTAACCTTTTCATGTGCTATCAGATAGGGGTTATCATACCATCCTTTATACATCCAATTTTGAGATTGGTCTTTTACCAGCCAATAGTCTTTATAATCTTTCAGGTTATACTCGGGGCCCGTCCATACCAGGATATTATAGATGTACCCTTGATCGTTATAGCCAGAACCAAAATTGTTAGATGAGGAACTTCTGTTATATCCCAGCCTGGTTTCCAAATCAAATTTCTCGCTGATCTTTGTTGTTCCGGTAACCGAAATATTTGTCAAGTTCAACTTTTGATTGGGATACTGTCCTTTATTATAAATATGGTTAATGGATGTCCGTATGCTTCCGTGTTCCCCTTGATTAGTAAAGCTGACCGTGTTGTTGGTGATAAACCCTGGCTCCAAAAAGTTTTTAAAATTGTCCTTACCTCGAGATGTGAGCTCACTTACTTCATATTGTTTGCTAATTGGGTTCCATTGTTCAGCAGTTCGACCAATATCCAATTTATCCCCCCATACATAATCATCATTGTTAAATTTACCGGATTCTCCAGAAGAATAGCTATGCTGTACTTCAGGAAGCGCTAAATATCCTGAAAAGAACATATTGTTACTATTTACCGTAATCTCCGTACCTTTCTCTGCTAAACCTTTTTTGGTCGTAATCATTATTGCTCCACCTTGACCCTTACTTCCATAAAGGGCAGTGGCTGTAGCACCTTTCAGCACCGTCATATCCTGAATATTATCGACAGGAACGTCCCTGAGATCCATATTCTCGTAAGCCACACCATCAATGACTAAAATCGGTGTCAATCCACGTACTTGTATTTGCGGTGTTTTATTAAATTCTGTACTATTCATAACACGCACACCAGAAATACGTCCGGTCAGGGTCGTTCCTACATCTACCCCTTTCACCCGGGTTAAATCCTCTCCTTTCACACTTTGCGTTGAATAACCCAATGCGCGTTGCTCCCTTTTAATCCCTAATGCGGTCACGACAACCTCCTCCAATGATTCAGATGATTTAACAAGTTTTATTGTTCCAGCTTGTGCAGCTAAAATTTCAATGCTTTCGTATCCGACATAGGAAATCTGAAGTAAAGCCGCATCTGTCCCATCAGGTAACCGAAATGTACCGTTTTCGTCTGTCGTAACAGCAGTTGCCGTCCCTTTTACACGCACCGTCACACCAGCAATAGGCTGACCTGTTTCCTGATCGACAACCTTGCCTCTGATCTCGTTGGCAATAGCGGAAACCGACTTATCATTCTTCACGATGACATCATTGCTGTTTTTCTTCGAGATCACATACAACTTCTCATCAATTTTCTTGACCTCAAGATTTCCATCTGAAATCATCTGGATAAACTGAACAATCTGCTCCTTTTTCAATTTATTCAAATCTGCCAAGTCATTGACTTTTTGATTTGATATAGAAGCGTCATAACCAAATTTGACATTAAATTTTTGTTCCATCCGTGTGAGGATTTTCCCGATTCCTTCACTGGTCGAAAATTGTGAGGCCATGGTCTGAAGTGCGAGCGACTGAAAGAGCAAAGCACTTCCCATAAGTTTTAAATAGTAATTGGTTCTTTTCATAAATTACTTTTTATGGATAATTGTTTGATTAAATGCGGTATTAAGCATCGTAAGTGATTTTTCTAGATCACTAGCAGGTAGATACCCCGTATAGCTTTCCGTTCGGAAAGAGTCAATTAACTCGAGATGACTTTCAGGATAAAGATTATTGAGATCAGCCACAATCTGGGAAAGTGGCACCTCTCTGAATGACAAAAGATCGCTCTTCCAGTTGGATGCATTAGTCGTATCCGCTTTGGATACATCAAATTGTTTTTGTCGTTTATCATAGGCAACTTGTTGCCCAGGTTTCACAATGGAATATTCCTTCCCACGTGATACACATACGCGGCCATGATTTAGTACCAAGCGACTATTCCCCTGCGAACAGTTTAAATTAAATGCTGTCCCCAATACACGAACATCAAAGTCGCCCGAACTGGCAATCACAAAAGGTTGTTCAGGATTTTTGGCGACTACAAAAAAAGCTTCGCCTGAAAGTTTAATACGACGTAAACTGTCTGTATTAAAATCTGACAGCAATTCGATCTTCGCTCCCTGCCGAAGAGAAACATGTGTACCATCAGGGAGTACAAGCCGCTTCACAAATTTCGTCGGATTGGAATAATGGACAATTGCATAGGCCGCATTCTTATGCTGCCCCCCAAACTTAAATTGAAATAAGAAGGCGAGACCGATCAACAGCAGACAGGCAGCAGCAGAAATAACAGACCATCTTTTTTTCCAGATAGGTACTGTCCGTGTACGCAACGGCGTACCTGTAATCGTAAAGAAAATATCTTCGGAAGTTGTTTTGTTCAGTTCACAATCACGATCGTCCAATGCAACAACCTCCTCCAAGTCCGGAAGCTCTTCCCTATCACACGAAGTAAGTAAATCAAGAAATATAGCGGTTTCCTCGAGACTTAACTCCCCATTTAGGAATTTTTTGTATAAAGCAGCTATTTTGGAATTCATCATTTCTATCCATCTTTAATTACATATACGTACCTAAAGGACGCGAAGACGACGCTGCTCTAAAAAATAGTTAAGAAAATCAATAGGGCTATTGAAATCTCAAAATGATCAAGAATATATTGACGTACAAATTTGTTCCCCTTCACCAATTGATCCCGGACTGTATTGACAGAAATACCGAGCCTATCTGCAATCTCCTGATTATCCAAAAACTCTTCCTTACTCAAAAGAAAAATTTCGAGACGTGCCTTAGGAAGTTTTGCAACAGCTTCCCGATAAACGCGCTCCAGATCCTTAAATCGGATCGCTTCCTCATTTGAATTGTCTACTAATTGGTTCTGATCGACATCTGAAGCTTGAAATTGGAATCGAACCTTTTGCTTACGAAGTTCATCAAACACAAGATTCCGGGCAATCGTATAGAGATAAGATTGCGGATTTTTACTTCCATCCAATTCTGTCCATTTTTTCCAGATTCTAGAGAATGTTTCCTGGACCAAATCTGCCGCAGCTGGCTCTTCCTTCAGATGTAAATAGGCATATTTATATACTTTGTCCTTATACGACAAAAAGAAAGTTTTAAAATCCAAATCATTGTTGTTTTCAATAGGCATGCTTCATCACGTATAATTGATCCTACAAGTTTAGTTAGAATTTTTTGAAATATTCCAATGAATTGCATGGGACATTTGGACCACTGGTTGAAAAACAGCCGATGATAACATTTTAATTATAATCATTTTATATTAAATTAACACCAATCATGGGTTATGTAAAAAAACATTTCCAAAAAAAATCCCATTACCTAGAGGCAATGGGATTTTTAGTTTAGTTCTATTAGATACTGATTAGCACTTGCTACTTTAATAGCGGAAACGGTCCCAAGAAATAGCTTCCTCGTTTATAGAAACGGAGAAAGAAATCGAGTACCTCATCGCTCACAGGAAAGAAAAATTGTTTGTCTACCTCAGCCTTGAACAGATTAACATAATATTTAGGCAACTCGCTCGGAAAGAAATCCTCAACCAAAAGATTCAGGAAATAGCGAGCATAAGGTATCTCATGCTGACTATCTTCCTCTATAAAGTTGTTGTTCTTCAATGGGAAGAATTCTTCTATCCCGCCAAAAACTTCTAGCCCCGTTTTCGGATTAAAGAAAACGGTAACTTTAGCATCTTCCGTCAGGTTCAAATTTGACTCGGGAAGTGGAGACTCTTCCTTGCTCGGGTATTTTTGCTGATATTTCTTAAAGAAATCCGTTGCAAATTCCTTCACTTCTTTTCCTTCCATAAATGCAACAGCTGCCTTATGTTCTGATTGGAATAATTTGCCCATATCTTTCAGCTGCTTCTCGGTTTTCTTCAAACTCTTATCCTTACCATTCAGGGCTTCGATACGATAGGTCATCTCATACTGCTCGGGTAAATCAAAATTTACTTCATCAGTATTCACAACGGTCATAATTCCCGACAAATTCCATGCATCTTTCCATGGCACAATTTCCATATAGAAAGATAGCGTTTCTGTTGGTTCAACAAATTGCTGTATAGAGTCCTTGAAGATTTTAAATGCAGTTTTTGTACCGATATGTTTTACATGCACATAGCGCTCGTCCACTTTGACATATTCAAAAAAGCTATTGATGCGATTGCCTAAGGTTTTGACAATACTGTAAAGCGGATGTTCTTTTCCAACCACCTCAGCGACAAATTCAGATGACTTCAATGCAAACAAATGCAGTCTGTAATTATTGAAATGATTGTCTCGAACACGATAAATCATCTGCTGTAACTGATTCTGATCATGCTGATACCGCCCAATTTCCGCAACTTGCATCAGATGATTGAGATTGGTATTATATTCACCTGCTGTTAGGTAATTTGTTGCGACAAGTTTCTCAATAAAATTTCGGACCTCGAAATAGTCTGCACCTTCATCCAAAACATATTCCAGCTTTAATTTCTCATTTTCAGGAGCAACTTCATAATGCTCTTCCAAGATCGAATAGGCCAAATCTGTAACCAACTGGATCAAACGACCTCGGGGATCAATAAACAGATGAGGATTGCGTTCACTGAAAAACAACCAAGTCAATACAGCAATATCTTCACTATTAATATCCTCAGCATAATAATCCGTTAGGTCTTTATCATGATAGAAAGGCAAAAGTTGATTGTACAATTCCGTATGGATTGTTCTAAATGCAGCAAAAATTCCTGTTTTTGCAATAACATCTTCTAAGTAACACGTCAGATAGATACTCAACGTCTTTAAAGCATCTGTATGTATAAGATCATTTGTTTCTTGCTCCTCAAACCATAACGTAGATAAACTATCATTGATTTCATTTGCAACACGTAAGTAATAACTATCTATTTCGTTTGTTTTTTGATAAGTATGGTGTGCAATCCAATCTTGAATAAAAATTCTGTTTCCTCTCATATGAAAAATGCTAAAACCAAAAGTAGCCAAATTTTCGAAATATCCATATGGGCAGACCACAAACGGCGACGAAAATAATTGAGGTCAGCCAATACTCCTAAAAACAGAAAAGAATGCCTAATAATACTGCGTAAAGATGAAGAACACCACTTTATTACATCAAACAAAAAGGTTGAATGTGAAAGGTACTTTAGCGTAGAGAAGAGGATTTCCAAAAAAAAAGAGACGTCTAAGCGTCTCTTTTCTATACCTGATGGATTTTATATTATCCAGCAGCAATCGTATTCTTACTGCTTCCTAAATGGTCCTGCAGCGATGGATTTAATATCGGGCAGGTTTTTAGTAGCTCACGGACCGGGTATTTGGCCACAACATCTTCCAAGGCAGCCAAGTGTCGTTCGTGGTGTACATCCGTACCCACAAAATCATACATCCCCGATTTAATCATCGTCAAGGCCGCAGATTTCACTTCAACACCATAATATCGACTGATGGATAACAAGTTGAGCTGTAACATACAACCTGCATCCTTAATCTGCTTATACATGTTAAAGTTATAATGATAATAATTATAACGTTCTGGATGCGCCAAAATAGGTTGATAACCAAGATTTTGAATATCCAAAATTGTTTGAAATAGCGCTTTTGACTCCTGTAAATAAGACATCTCGATCAGCACATAGCCACCAGGCATGACACAAAGTTCATTCGAGTCAATGAGTGCTGTAATTCCATCATCAATCATATGCTCAGCAGCAGCATGAATTTCCGGCAGAGTGGGCCCGCCTTTTAGTCCAGCCATTAACTTATCCTTTGAAGCTTCAATCGTACGAATCGAATTTGGGTGAACGCCATCCATAATATGCGGCGTACAAATAAATTTCTCGAAACCCATTCGTCCAAGTCCTTTCAACAACGTCATTGATTGTTCAATAGATTGACTTCCATCATCTATCCCAGGAAGGATATGGTTGTGCATATCCACCTCCAGAAAGGCCAATTTACCTACTACCTTTACTTTTGAATCTTGAGTTTTGTTTCCAAACAGTTTTGAAAATATCCCCATATCTTGATATATAAATCGTTTAGTTTGTCTTTTTAAATAATTTATTAAATGTCAAAAGTACCACAAACAAGCTAAACAGCCTTAATATTATTTTAACATTATAAAAATATAACCATAATATTACAAAAGACCCCCAAACAATGGTGCAATAAAATTGTTTTGCAAACCTTTTTTTTACTTTTTATTTAATTCTGTTATAATCTGGTCAAGTAAATAACTGAGTGCACCATCGCTTGTTTGTGGTAATGTTGTCGACATTTCAACTTCCGCGCGGTTGCCGACTACTCCTTTCGAGGTAATGGCTGTACTACCATATTGATTAAGTTGCGCCACCGTTGCTTCCCATTGTTTACCTGGTGCAACGCCCATTTCCTTTAACATACCAGGCAACTTCTGCAGATCAATGGCTGCAGACATTTTATTTTGCTTCATCAGTTTTACAAAATCTTTATTGACGGAAGCCACCATCTTATTCTGACGGATATCATTTAAAGACAACGAATCATTACTCACCATGACGAGATCTTCTTTCATAAGAACATACATGGGAAAATCCATGGCTTTCTTTGTCGAAAATGTATAAATACCGTCATGAATCTGTCCAACATGCTTTGAAACAGCCATTTCTAGACCTTTTTTTATCAGTCTTTGATCCTTTGATGTAAACATCCAGATAAATACAGGAAGTGTTTCTTCCTTTGTCTTTTTCACTTCGGTCGCATTGTAATCATCGTCATAGGTATAATCGATATAGTCTTTCTTAAACTTACGAAGACCATTTACAACCACAAGATGATCTCCGGGCATGACCTGGGCAATTGCTTTTTCATCCAGTGCTATTTCAAGAGCCATTAGCCCCCATTCCACAACATCTTGTTGTGGACCAAGTAAACCGCTGTAATATTTTGCCATATAGGCCGGCATCTCTCTCAGATAAGCCTCCGAATTAATATTAACATTGAAAAAACCTAAGCTTTTATCGGTTAAATATTTACTAAACTTCGAATTGGGTTTTCTAGTATACATCCTTTTGGACATTTCAGCAAGCTCCTTATCTAACCCTACAGAGCCTTTTAATTTCAGCACATTTCCCTCTTGCAATAAATCCAATATTCCATCCTGATATCCAGTTTTGAATTTATCCAATTTGATCCCCATGTAATAATAAGGAAGCGAGGTGTATGGTGTAAGACCTCGGTATAGATCCTCTACATGGGGGATGTACAAGCGAATAAGCCCCAGATTCTTTACAACTTTCTGCTGGTCAGCATTTGATAGGGATTTATAACTTCCGGAGAGCAAACGTGTAACCTCGCTTAAAAGCCACTTATCGCGCAGCCCATTACGAATGGAATCATTTTTACGATTTTGATCTTCATACGCTGTATAGAGCGAATCATAATAACTGGGATCATGCATTTCTGCCGCATCGGCCACTGCATCCGCCGCAGCCTCAGCAATATCAACAACTGGAGGCAATGCTTCCGTCGCACCTAATTCGATAGTATCCGGTTCTACTGCAATTGCAACGGGTGGATATTCTGGCACCGCCAATCGCTCATCCGCATCCCAAACCACAGCTGCAGAGTCCATTGCTGCTACCGTCGTATCTGCCCAAGCATCTACATCATCCGCTGGACGCGCTACATAATCAACCTTTTTGATTCCATAACGACTTGCAATGGAATCATTGTCCAAAAAGGTGGTATTCGTCGTCGCTGAAATAAATCGAGCAATCTGATCGTTATAAACCAACATGCTTCCAGCCTTGAGCCCTATGCTCGTATAGCCATTGGAAAATGACTTTGGTTCGCCCGCCTCGTGAAGCAACTTCTCAAATTGTCCTTTATTGTTTAAGGAAAATATAAATTCCGTAAAGCTGACACTGTCGGTCTTTCTGGTATAGAAATAGGCAGTCTGCGATAAATCTACCCCCAAATTTTTAATATCATTATTCGCTGAGATTCCTGATTTTTCAAAAAAACCGGTTTTCTGAAGTAACTCATTGAGCTTATTTGCATTTGCCTTCTGTACAATATCTTTCATATTGAAAGCAGCAACCATTTCAGCATCCCCGGGGATCTGTTTGATCAAGTCCTGCGACTTCACACTTGCCACAAAGGACAAATAGGCTATTCCTGCCAGTATAAATTTTGATTTCATCGTATAAATAATTTTTTCAGTTACACCCTACCTGTCATACAGAGGCGTTTTCAGCTCTAGACAGGTTTCCGGCTTCACCAATGCTATTCGGTTATTTTGTTAATATGATTTTATTTGCCAGACTCGATTTGCCATATACCAAATCCATAAAAGGTAATTTTAGCAATACACCCTTTTTATTTCCGGCAACCTTTGCCAGACTGTTTGCCTGAGACAAAACAGGTTTCTCAAACCGTACAATCTGCGTATAGAATGCATCTGCGAATTGCGTTGTATTGTCGCTCCCCAGCTGATTAAATTTTGCTTTCCAGTCCGCCGAAGCAACAAATTTGCGCTCAAATACATTGCTTTGCGCATGATAATAATAACGGTTCGAATTTGAAATCTTCGTTTTAAAACGATTCGCCAATATATCCGAAAAGGCATTCAACGACTCTATCTGACTAAAATCACAGGAAATGTTGACGATGTAATTGGTAAAATCTGTTTTATATTGCACATTGGAGATGCCCTTCGTCTGCTTGAGCAGCTGAACGGCAGATCGGATCTCTTTTTCCATATCGGCCTGAGAGGGAATCTGAATTCCCTTGATACTTTTCATTTTCATCAAAGAAGATACCTTGGTCTTGCTCTTGCTTAAATTTAATGTCGCTGCAATATGCCCCGATCCATTCGATTTTAAATCGATCTGTTCAACAAAATCAAAACAGCTCGACAAGGTCAATGTCATTAAAAAGGCACAGATGACCGCATAAAATCTCTTCAATTTTCTTTTTGCTTTAAATATCCCGTTCATTACAAGCTGGTAACGATTAATAATTTGTCAAATCAATATATGTTTTGACATTAACAGCAAACATTGTGCTATTTTTTTCTTATTGACAAATTTATTAAAAGCGAGCATGCATTTTACTACCTGATTTCAGGGAAAAATGAAGAAAATCGATGTGAAGTCATTACTCCTTCACAGATGTTATTACTCCCTCACGAAGGAATTAAAACCACTGTCCTTAGCCCATTGAAGCCCATTATAATAGGGATGTATCCACTTATTTAAATCATTTGGAACATAACAAGATAACCCAGAGAACTTTAAAATGGGTTTGCCTAAAAAATTTCTCGTATTCGCATTATAGACGACCAATTTCGAAACAGTGGACCTTATTGCTTCTCCATCAGACGACAACATGTTCTGATTGACAAAATCAAGAAAATCAAAACCTGCTGATAAGGACTTATCATCAAAATCCAACCGTTGCAAGTTATCCCGGTAGATGGTTGTCAGGGGGGACTTAGTCAGCGCAATATGGACGTTATTTGCGAGCTCCGACCAATAGGCATTATTGACCACAGAAATGGTAGCCGACTGATAGGGCCCCGTTAATTGATTATAAAAATTAAAATATGTCGAGGCAGTGGACTTCAGTCCTCTTTCAAGATTAGGATCAACCAGGTGCTGCAACACCAATTCATAAGGCATACTGGTTGATAATACTTCCGCTGGCGAGGCAATCGTGTATTTGGCCTTGTCCCGAAGCTGATACAAGACTTCAACGCTTGCCATAGAACAGGCATCAAACATTAAGAAATCGAGACCGGAAGGAATGATCGTCTGCAGATCTCGCAGCTCCGTTTTATTTCCGCGATCTTCATTAAACGACATTAACTTGACCCCAACATTCGGCAGCCAGTTTGTTGCATGTGACCACAAAACCAGCCCCGATGGACGATTACCAACATACCCTTTCATAGTCTGCAGGATTTGTTTCATTACCTCTGGATTCGCTGAATCTTGATCGCCGTAAGATTTGACGACAGTACTCTTGATTTCTGGACTTTGATCTGCTACAATCTTATAGATTTTGGGCGTAGTACCAGCCAAGGCGGCATATACATAGACATCAGCATCCAATCCGACCATGCCTTCTTCCATGGCATTAAGGCTATTATACGCATCGGAAACCAAATTATTGTTGGCACCAATATAAACCAACACAACACGGCTATCTTGCTCGTTTACAATATCTTTTTTGTCATTGCAACTAGTTAACGGAATAACAAATAACATGCATAATACCACAAATAATCTAAACACCATAGAATTTATCAAAACACAATTAAATCGCAACAAATATACCTAAAAATCAAACTGATACATCAAATAAATATTTAATTGCACAAAAGAACATAAAAGGTTCACATTAATTTAACTTAACTTAAGTATTTTTGTCATTGCTTTATTAACAAACACTAACTATCAATATGATTAACAAGATCATAACTATCCCGAAGCAAAACATATTCCGGATAGCTTACATTATGATTGCATTGCTTACGTTTAATTCCTGTCAGAAAACTGCATCTAGAATTGAACAATCGGCAGTACAATTCAATCCAACAATCGTTGGTCAAATCAACACAAAAGCGACAGGAACATCGTGGGATAAAAATGATGAGATCGGCATATACATGTTCAAATCTGGTCAGCCTCTAGGAGCAGCATCCATCATTGACCAAGTCAAAAATCAGGTATTTACCTTCAATGGTTCACTATTTCAAAGTAGCAACTCAATTTTCTTGCCCAATGAAAAAGTGGATTTTATCGCCTATTATCCTTACAAATCGCTTACTGATTTCCAGTACCCCATTGATGTAACGGACCAATCCAACCCATCAGCTCTAGATCTGATGTACGCCAACAATGCCAAAAACATCGACAAGAGCAACAATACGATACCCCTTTCTTTTGTGCGCCAATTGAGCAAAATCAGCATCAATCTCTCCATTACCAATACTGCCGCACTGGAGGCAAATCAGATTACTGTTAAATTACCAGCAGTAAGCACCCAAGGGGGATTCGACTTAACATCTGGAAAATTGACGGTGAATTCGACTGATAAAAAAGATGTTCAGGGAAAAATAACAGTAAATGCGAATAAAACTGCCTTAATTGAATTTATCCTCCTTCCGGGTGAAGACATCACCGGAAAGGCAATTAAGTTTGTTGCCACTAATGGCGATAGCTATACCTGGACGGCACCACAAAATCAAAACCTAAAGCAACTGATCGCTGGCAACAGATATAGCTTTGACATCAAAATCGATAACGGTAAACCGAGTGGTGGAATCGGTGATTCACAAGCCTATCTGGAAATCCCCAAGATGAACAGTCTCAGCAATGACGAGGTTTTTATACAACATTTTATGCCAGATGCCAGTGACAGTAGAAACTATGCCATGTTGTACGACAAAAAACTAAAAATGGCGTATTGGGTAGCTTATCCATTATACAGCACCATCCTGGGATCAGGCAATCGTACAGATGCATGGGGATATGACCCGCAAGTCTCTACGGCTTTTCAACCTAATCTATTCAAGGGGTTTCAGCCAACAGGTTATGACAGAGGACACCAGTTGCCGAGTGCCGACCGCAACTTAAACACAACTCAAAATAAAACAACGTTTTATTTTACGAACATGACAGCTCAGGTATCACGTCTTAACCAAGGAATTTGGGCAAACCTAGAAACCAAAGTCAGAACATGGACGGCACAATGCGACACCATGTATATTGTAACTGGTGCAATACCTAAAACAAGCACCGAAAACAGCTTAGATTTTGCACAGGACAATGACGGAAAAGATATCGCTAAACCCAAATATTACTTCAAAGCATTAGCCATGAAGAAAGGTTCCGAATATTATACCATTGCCTATAAAATAAACAATGAAACCCCTCCTTCAGGAGTAACCTTCGAAAATTATAGATTAACCGTAAGCGATCTCGAAAAAGCAACTGGCTTCACATTTTTTCCGGATCTAAATGACACTCAAAAAGAAAATATTAACACCTCTATTTGGAAATAATTAATAAACGACTTAGTCATATCAATTCATTTTAATTATGAAAGTAAACCAACTTTTATTCCTAGCGACTGCGGCGGCAGCCGTTACAAGTTCCTGCCAAAAGGCACCTGTTTCAGAACAAGAAATTACCAAAGCGGTAACTTTTTCTTCAACAATCTCCAATCAAGTTACGACTAAAGCAGCTGGTGCAAACTGGGAAAGCAACGATGCTATCGGTGTTTTCATGAAAACCGGCAACGGTTTAAGCAATGCATTGGCAAGCAACAAACAGTATGTAACGACAAGTGGAGACGGAAACTTCAAAGCGAATAGCGCTACAGAAGAAATCTCTTATCCTGCTGATGGTTCCAACGTAGATTTCATTGCCTACTATCCTTATCAAACAACAATTAGCAACAATGTCTACCCAGTCAATGTAAGCGATCAAACGCAACAAAACAAAATCGACTTCATGTATGCTAATAATGTAACTGGTGCCAATAAAAATACAGCAAATGCCCAATTACAATTTAGCCACAAACTAAGTAAAATTGAATTGACGATTGCCGCCGGAACTGGCGTAAGCTCTTTAACTGGTCTTACAGTAAGCTACAATGGATTCAATACAACTGCCAACTTCGACCTAGCAACAGGTACATTAGCAGGAGGAGCCAACCCAGCCGCTATCAAAGCAAAAACAACCGCTGGAACAACGACAACAACAGCAGAAACCATCTTATTACCTGTAGCTAGTGTTGCAGGAGCAAAAGTTGAGTTTAAAATTGGTAATGAGACTTATACCTGGACTTTACCATCATCAACAACTTATGAAGCAGGTAAAAAATACAGCTATAATATCACCTTGCAAGAAGAAGCGGGTAATAATACAGCTGTTGTCGCCTCAGGAAGTATTGTTGATTGGACAGATGTTCCTTCAGGCTCTTATACTATCGGCAAAGATGAAGATAATGGTGGCGGTACAACAGATCCGGTTGAACAAATATTGTACGAGGAAGATTTCGGAACAACCCCATTAAGTAAGGATGAGAAATTTAAAATAGCTGATTTCAAAGGCTGGTCGAATACCACAGTTAAATACTCCGATCAATATACAAAAGCGGATATTAGAACAACTGGGACTATTGTAAACAATCACGTATGGTTACCTACTACAGGTAATTCGGAGCTGGCTATAGAAGGAATTAATACAGAAAAAGCAAGTAAATTAAAAATTTCGTTTGATGTGGCAACTGGAACATCGAAGGATTTCGACCTGCAAAATCTAGCAATCATATTTAACGATCAAACATTCAATCCTGAATCTAAAATAATCCTTGCTGCAGATGCAAATAAATTCATTAATGTAACAGTAGATCTTTCTACTGCAAAGACACTGTCCGCTAACTCAAAATTATCCTTCTTCTCAGATATAACGACCAACAAAGCTGGTCTCCGCATCGATAATATCATATTGAAAGGCCAAAAATAAATACAATAAAACATCTTCAAATGCAACACATTTAAAATGTGTTGCATTTGTCATCTAAATACATTTCACTATTTAACCTCAAGCTATGTATAAAAAATACATACTTTTTGCGCTCTTATCTGCTGCCAGTACACCTATATTTGCCCAAAAGGCCAATGTACAGGGTATTGTACGCAATCAGGTGAGCAAAGAACCTTTTTCCAATGTACGTCTCGTCTTTGAAAAAAATCAAAAAACAGTCGTTACGGATTCCAAAGGTAACTTCAGTCTACCGAAGTTAAATTCAGGAGAGGAAACCATCCTGATCACAGGCGGTAATATCCAAGAGACCAAAATTACCGTCCAGATCCCAGCCTCCGGTCTGCTCAAAATGGAGGACATCTATGTTCTACCAAGTACCGACAACGACAATATGGTGCAGGTGAGCATGGCTGCCGATGATCTATTGGACGATGATAACGAATCTTTTGATCAAAATATCGCGGCCAAGATTATTCTTTCCAATGACGTTTACGTCAACAAAATTGGATATCAGCTGTCTCAATTCCGTTTCCGCCTTCGCGGATACAACAATCGCTACGAACAAAAATACATCAACGGTGTACATTTCAACGACCAGTTGCGTGGTGTCTTCAACTACGCTTCCATCGGAGCTATCAATGATTTGACCCGAAATGGTGACGAAGACAATGCAATGGATGCCTCGACTTTTACATTCGGCTCCATTGGCGGTTCCGAAAATATCAACATGCGCGCAAGCACCTTTGCCAAAGGCGCAAAAGCAACAGCTACCTATACCAACCGCAATTACTATAGCCGCGGCATGCTGAGCTACTCAACAGGACTCATGGATAATGGTTGGGCATTTACAGGATTAATCGGTGGCCGTTATGCCGACAAGGGAAATATTGAAGGTACATTTTACAAGAACTTCTCGTACGCACTGTCCGTCGAAAAACAATTCCAACAAGGCAAACATAGCTTATCCCTAGTCACCTTCGGTTCGCCGGTAGAGCGTGGCCAACAGTCAGGTTCTTTTCAGGAAGCCTATGATCTTCTCGACAACAACCTATACAACCCCAATTGGGGTTACCAAGATGGAAAAATCAGGAATTCGCGCGTAGTAACGGCTTATGACCCTACCGCAATCCTTTCACATATCTGGAAAATCGATCCAAATACAAAACTAACCACGGGTATATCATTGCATTATGGCAAATATGCAAGTACTGCGCTTAACTGGTACAACGGCCCAGATCCAAGACCCGATTATTACCGCAATTTACCAAGCTATTTTACAGATTCCATCACAAATCAGTTCTATACAAACCTATGGCAATCGGCTAAGGTATCGCAGGTCGACTGGGACAACTTATACCTCGTCAATAAGCTTGAGAATAAAATCAATGATGGCGCCGCAATTTATATGCTGGAAAAACGCCATAGCGACCTGCTGGAAAGCAGCTTTAATACAACGCTCAACAAAACGATTAATGAGCATGCTAAACTGACGCTCGGAATTGGTGCCAAAGGTTCGCAGTCACAGCAATATAAAACTGTAGCAGATCTATTGGGTGCCGAATACGTATTGGATATCGATAAGTTCTCCGAACGTGACTTTGGCCAAAACACGGGGCAAAGCCAAAACGACTTACTGAACCCCAACTTTAAAGCGCGTAAAGATGATATTTTTGGCTACCGCTACAACATTAATATCAAATCTGCGAATGCTTGGCTACAAAACGAATACACGTATTCGAACATCGACTTTTTCTACGCGACCCAGCTTTCTTACACGAGTTTTCAACGCGTAGGCTACATGAAAAACGGACGTTTCCCGACCAATTCCTACGGAAAAGGGCAGGAACATCATTTTTTTGATTATGCTTTTAAAGGTGGGATGACCTACAAATTCAATGGCCGTCATTTATTAAATGCCAAGATCAGCTATCAGACCAAAGCGCCTTTGGCCAATGATGCCTATATCTCGCCAAGAGTAAGTGATTTCACATTTGAAGACCTCAAAAGTGCGAAGATATTCTCTACAGATATTAGTTATGTCTTCTCCTTACCGAAACTAAATGGCCGCCTATCGGTATTTCAGACCAACTTTACGGATCTGATCAGCAGACAAAGTTACTACAACGATGCAGCAAGGACCTTTATCAATCATGGTCTAAAAGATATGAATCAGGTCAATAGAGGGGTAGAACTGGGATTGACCTATAAAGTTGACAACAACTGGAGCGTCGATCTTGCCGCAACAAAAGCAGAGTATTATTATAGTAACAATCCAATGGGAGCACAGAACTCAGAGAATGGATTGATCAATAATGAGCGCGAAATGGTGTACCTCAACAACTATTATGTTGGTGGAATGCCACAGACCGCAGGAACTTTAGGTATCCGTTATTTCGTAAACTACTGGTTTTTCGGGGCAAACTTAAATTATGCCGGCGATATGTATCTATCGAAAGCTCCGCTTCGTCAGTTAGCGTCAAACTACAGCACGATTAATCCGTACGATCCGGAACTCGATGGCGCCTATCATATACTGACCGACCAGGAAAAGTTCAAAAATAGCACAACCGTCGACCTATCGATCGGTAAAATCCTTTATCTGAAGAATCGTAAGTCGATGAACTTCAATTTAGCGGTCAATAACGTATTAAACAACAAAAACATCCGAACAGGTGGTTTCGAAAATGCACGTCTGGATATTACGGCACCAAATAAGTTTGCGTCCAAATATTACTATATGCAAGGAATCAATTGTTTTATGAATGTATCCTATAGATTTTAATTTCAACAACGATGAATAAAAAAAATATACAAGCTGTCTATACATCGATGCTCTCGCTCATCTGTATTGGCCTCATCTTATTTACAGGAGCCTGTAAGCGCGATCCAGAAGCCCCCCTATTGACTCAGCCGATCTATGACGGTCCTAATGCAAATACAACCATAGCCGCTTTAAAAGAAAAATATGCAAACATTACCGATCCAAAAGTCATCGACGAAGATCTGGTCATTAAAGCAGTGGTGACCGGAAACGATATTTCGGGTAATATCTACAAACAATTGTACGTCCAGGATGAAACTGGAGCCATCAATCTAGGAGTCGACCAAAATAGCATGTACACAACTTTCCGCGCAGGACAGGAAGTGTATATCAGCTTAAAAGGTCTATCTATGGTGAAATATGGCAGCGAACTGCAGATTGGATTCAGTGGAACCAATGCCAACCGTATTGCATGGGAAATCTTCAAAGAGCATGCAAAAGTCAGCGGATGGCCCAATGCGGCTAATTTAACGCCGTTGGAAGTCGACCTTTCTAAATTAGACGCTTCGATGGTCAACAAATTGGTCATTATTAAAAATGTACGCTTCAACAATGGTGGCATTAACGCCTTCGCGGGTGGAACAGCTACTGTCAGCGAAGTCGTCAAAGATGTCAATGGCAAAACATTGGATGTTCGCAACAGTAACTTCTCCAGCTTTGCTAAAGAGATCCTTCCTAAAGGAAACGGAACACTAGTCGGAATATTAGGTCGTTACAATGGTGGTTGGCAGCTCTTCTTACGTGACAAAACAGATGTTATTGACTTTGATGGAACTGACGCCGGAACAACGCCAACGGACCCAGAAACCGGAGGAACAATCTTCAGCGAAACATTTGGTAACGGTACTTACCCAAGTGGCAACCGTCCAAAAATTGCAGATTTCACCGATTTCGACATGAAAGCTCCAGTGACCTACACCGAAGAAAGCAGTTCCGCCGATATTCGTACAGCAACTGGAATCAGTGCCTCGGTTTGGCTGCCGGCAAACAAAGATATTACACTCAAAATCGCTGGAATACAAACGGCCAACAAAACGGACCTTACATTGAGCTACCAGCTTGTACCTAATATTTACAATGTTGGTGAAGCGACCAACCTCAATGCCATGAAGGTGAAGGTCAACGGCACAACTTATACAATTCCAAGCACGCCAGTAGCAATCAACTCAACAGATGACCGTAATAAATATTACACAATTAGTATTCCAAACATTACACCTGCCGCGACAAGTACCGTCGAATTTATAATGACTGGCGCCGACAATGCTTTTGGATTCCGTTTAGATAATATTAAAATCGTAAGCGCGACTGGCGGAAACGGTTCAGACAATACGATTATCGTTACTAAATAGATAAAAGATGAACTATAAACACATCAGCTGTATTTTACTTCTCCTTTTATTTGCTGCACACCCGAGTTTCGCACAAACCAACCGTCGGGTTTATCCCATCGCATTCTACAATCTGGAGAATCTATACGATGCCGTAAAAGATTCTTCCATCAATGACGATGAGTTTACACCAAAGGGTGCCAACACATGGACGGAAGCAAAATACCAGCAAAAAATAAAAAATATGGCACGAGCAATTCGTGCCATTGGTTCGCCTAGTTCAAGCCTGGGGCCTATTGCTTTAGGAGTAGCCGAAATTGAAAACCGCCGTGTCCTCGAAGATCTGACCAAAGATCCACAACTCAGTGACTTGGGTTTAAAGATTGTACATCACGATTCGCCGGACCGCCGTGGTGTGGATGTTGGATTTCTGTATAACCCAGAATTCTTTACCCCATATCGCGATCAGGCGTATCCCTTTCATTTGCCAGAGAATCCCGGGTTCAAGACACGTGATCAACTATTGATATCCGGAACTGTTGCCGGCGATACTGTGCATATCATTGTCAACCACTGGCCTTCACGCTACGGCAACAAATCTTCCGAATTACGTGAATTTGCCGCCAGCATTACCAAAGGGATATGTGACTCACTATATCGCGAAAATCCCGAAGCGAAGATTATTATCATGGGCGATTTAAATGATGATCCCAAAGATAAAAGTGTCAAGGAAGTATTACAGGCTAAGAAAAATCCACAGGATGTACCTGCTCAGGGCTTGTATAATACCATGTGGAAGTTTTACGATAAGGGAATTGGATCTCTTGGTTATCAAGGACAGTGGAACCTTTTTGATCAAATCATCATCTCAAGACCACTATTGGACAATAAAAACAAAGGCTTACGTTTTGTCAAAGCGGAAATCTTCAATCGGGACTTTTTGGTACAACAGGAAGGCCGCAACAAAGGTTATCCGCACCGAACATTTTCAGGCGGCGTATTTATCAATGGCTACTCTGATCACTTTCCAACGTTGATCTATTTGGTAAAATAATATAAATAAAATCCGATTAACTCTTCTTAAACGGACTTAAAGATAGGAGCTCCTTATATACGAGCTCCTATCTTTTTTTGATCTCCCCAGTCTTCAGGAATCTTTCATTATACACAAAATATAAACTACCATTTAATCTCACGATTATACCATAGATCAAACACAATTTTTACTAGATTTAACACATGAAACTTATCATATTTGATCTGGACGGAACACTACTAGATACATTACAAGACCTCGGAGACAGTTGTAACGCAATTCTACAACAAAACGGTTACCCAACGCATCCAATCGTAGCCTATAAAAAATTTGTAGGCAATGGTGTACAGAAACTTATCGAAAGGGCATTACCCCAAGAAGCACGGACAGCAGAGACGATTACAACCTTACTTGCAGCTTTTAAGACATATTATGAACACATGGCAATATCGCATACCAAACCCTATACAGGAATTATACCGCTGCTCCAAGAACTAAAATCCCTAGGTTACCTCATCTCCGTGGCCTCCAATAAATACCATGAAGCTGTCATCCCACTGATGCAGCAATACTTCCCCGATATCCAATTTGATCTTGTTCTGGGTCATCGTGCTGGACATCCAGCCAAACCCGATCCAGCTATTGTCTTAGACAGCCTCCATACACTGGGCGTCAACAAAGAAAATTGCTTTTATGTCGGCGATTCATCGGTCGATATGGATACGGCCAATAATGCTTCGGTAACAGCCATAGGTGTGACATGGGGTTTTCGCGATGAAGATGAATTAAAGGAACATGGCGCCCAATATATTATCCACAGCCCCCAAGAGCTTCTAGGTATTCTATAACCCTATATATAAAAAAGAAAAGCGGCACTCAAATCAATCGTGATCCAAGTGCCGCTTTTTTTTAAAAAAAAACAAGAGACTACATTTTCGCATCCATCAATTGCTCGCTTTGTGTTTTAGGGTTACCCAATTTCATTTTTATAACAAAAGCTTTATTGGCCACAAATGATGCTGGAAGTACAACATCATAATAGGTATTTTTATCAAGATCCAAACCAATATCAGCATGTTTTAGCACCAAGGACTGTCCATCTTGGAGCAATACTGCCGTTGTTGGGACTGCTGTTGCATTTTTCGGCACTGCAATACGGACAATGTTATTGACAGGTCTATTAAAGACTGTAAGATAAAGGTTATCTTCTTTCTTTGTAAAATACCCCAGTTTAGATGGTGCAAGCCCGGCATGACGAACACCATAAACAGCTTCGCCATTGATTTTGATCCAGTCGCCAATTTCTTTCGCCAGCTTATCCTCTCCCGGATGCATCCGCCCATTTCCATCGGGGCCAAAGTTTAAAACGAAATTACCATTCATCGATACACAATTCATCAAAAGATCGATCAAATCATCGGACGTCTTCGTATAAATACCAGACCAGTCTTTCATATAGCCCCAGCCATTAGGCGGAATCGTCATGACACAGTCCCAATCACGTCCTTCCAACCACTCAAACTCCTTCGGCATTTTCCGTTCCCATCCCTGTTCATAATCCCCCAGCATATCGCCATTCGAATCGAAATGTCGCTTTCCAAATTCATCATTACGGAAACGGCTACCAATGATTAATCCAGGATGTTTCTCGCGGAGTTCCTTTTCAAGTTTATAGGTAAACTCATACGACTGAATCCAGGACTGGTCCCAGGTACCGTCAAACCAAAATCCTTTTATCTGCGGATAGTTCTCAAGAAGCTCCAATAATTGATTACGTGTATATTCCAAAAACTTATTGAATTTTGCCTTTTCTTCTGGTGTAGACGGCGCCTTGCCCATATAGTTTGAATTATTCCATTCTAAGATCGAAAAATACAAAAAGACATCTATCCCTTCGGCTGTATAAGCGTCTACAACCTGCTTGACAATATCTTTTTTATAAGGGCTTTTCTTAATGGTATAATCTGTATATTTTGACGGCCACAAAGCAAATCCATCGTGATGTTTGGTAGTAAAAATCAAATATTTAGCACCCATTTCTTTAGCCTGCTTAGCCCATAGCTTTGCATCAAATCCTTTGGGATTAAATTGCTTGTATAAATTATCATAGGTGTTTTTCCAGTCCTTTGGTGCAGTAGGCCCACTCCAGGTACGAATCCATTCAGAAGCGGCCGCACCTTTTCGAGCACTTACCCCTTCCCACTCATTTCCTGGGATCGCATAGAGTCCCCAGTGGATAAACTGGCCAAAACCATAGCTACGAAAACGTTCCATCGCTTCATCTGTCCGATGCGCAGGTGTTAAAGGACCATATTTTACCTCAATTCTTTGTTCCACTTTTTTACGTGGCCCTGTCCATTGCGCAGAAGCAGTCTTCCCTGCCAACAACGCACTACCGAGAAGCAAGGTAGCCATCAACTTATTATAATTTATCATATTTTTCTACTTGTTTATTCCTACGGTTCTTATTTATTTTTAACTTATTCATGAGCAGATATTCTAAAGCAACAGCACTCCTCACTTCACCACCTAATACTGGACACAAACTCACACTAATTAGGACTATCAATATACTGTTTCTGTGTTTTCTTCAGAACAACGGGCTCAGGATGACTGTCCTGAAATGGATCAAAGTAATAAAGACCCTGTTCGCGGTACAAGGCAAGATGCTTCTTTAACACGGTGACAAATTGTTCAAAATTGCGCTGCTTTCCTGGTGTCCATGCCGCCTCCGCCAAAGCCGCAATCCTTGGAAAGACAAGATAATCCAACCGGTTCATATCTGTCACTGTTTCTGTCCAAAGATTAGCTTGGATACCAAGTATCTGTTTTTTTCGGCTACCTAGGCTGTCTAATTGCTCTCCCGCAAAATTATAAACGTCTTGTAGGGGATTAAACCTTTTGCCCCACTTTCTTCCGTAGCGATGATTTTCCTGCTGCACAAAATCAAAATATAAAGGCAGGCGGGGGGTAAGGATAGCCTGATAGCCTTTTTCCAAAATTCTGTTGAGCTGGGCTGGTTTATCGTGACGCCACCACATCATGACAGTCCTGTCTTTGGCCAGCTTTGCTTCTACCATCTCATCCCAGACAATAACTTTTCCATTTATCCGGGCGACAGAATCTGCCATCCGCCGAATAAAATATTCCTCGACCTCTTTATTGGAATTTAATCCTTCAGCCTTTTTTAAATCCTGAACCTGACGATCGTTATTCCAGGCATCACTGCCAAAAGCAACCTCGTCTCCTCCTAAATGCACGTAAGTCGACGGAAAAAGCACCTTTACTTCGCGCAGGACATGAGTTAAAAATGAATATGTTGTATTTTTTGCTGGGTGGAAAGTAAAATCAGGATGTTTGTCGTTGCCCCCACCCGATAAAAAGGGATAGGCGCGATTTGCGGCAGTCCCATGCCCCGGCATATCAATCTCGGGGATGACCTCAATATTACGTTCGGCAGCATAAGCTATAATCTCACTGATATCATTTTGCGTATAATATTGTGCGCTGGCATAAGGATCAAGGTAATTACCGATACCTCCAATTTGAGTCAACCAAGGATAACGTTGTATGCTTAAACGCCAAGCAGGTTCGTCCGTCAAATGCCAATGAAATTTGTTCAGTTTATAAAACGCCATCCAATCCAACAATGACTTTACTTTTTCCTTTCCAAAAAAGTGTCTCGACTCGTCTAACATAAAACCACGCCATGCAAACTGGGCTTTATCTTTGATATTAACAGCATCTAGCTCACGCTGATCACCTCGTTTCGCTGCAACGGATAGCAATTGATCTAAACTTGCAATTCCATTGACAAGTCCCGATTTATTTGATGCATATATCCGAATACGCATAGGATCTATCTGTAGACGATAAGCTTCCTGTTCAAGTGCTTTATCCAAGACAATTACAATTTGGGCATCTTCGTCACTTGTAGCTACATAGGACGACATTCCAAAATGTCCAAGCAGAAGCTTCTTTAAATACTGTACTGTGGGGTCAAAAAGTGGATCGGCTACGATCCCTATATTACGGCTTAGGTTCAGTTTACCTGTTTGTACCTCGTAATACTGCGGACGAGGGATAATGGCTACCTGTGCCTCCACAAACTGTATCAGCAAGAATAACAAAAGGAATGTACCTGTTACTTTACCTTTCATCTGTTCTATAGTTGTCTTTCTATGCATTAGATTAATTCTATTCTTATAAAGTACTTTTTCTGAATATGTGCTATCGCACATTTTTCAGTTTCGGTTTATGCTATAATTGGTCTACAATAGCAAGTGTAAGCTGTCAATTGAGAACAAAAACCCTTGATATAAACTATTTATATCCGTTTTGTCTGCATTTATCTTACCATACAATGGTAAAGAATTTATTATTTATTACCGTAGTCCAAGTATAGTCAATCGTTTGCGCAAATCTCGAAAACGTTGTAGTGCATGTACACAACAAATCCAATAAAGAAACAAAAACACCTAAATATGATATTTTTAACACCTATAATTAAAAAAAGGATATAGTATTCCTTTTATCGAAAAGCGTCCAATTAGCCATTGTCGTTTTGTTAGCTATATTTGAAGACATAAATACAATATCCTAAGTTAAAACCGTATGATAAAAAAGATATTTTATCCCCTGATCTTGATTGGAATACTACTATTGAACGTACAGGCGCGAACCGTAGTTCCATTTAACACCAGCTGGACTTTCAAAAAAGGGCCTTTTTCGACATCGTCATTAGATTACAACCAACTGTTTGAAGGGAAATGGCAGCTTGTCAATTTACCCCATACCTGGAATGCAAACGACATGCAGACCAAAGAGATCAAGTCCGGTAGTTTAGGAAAAAATGAGCGTTTTTATACCGGCGATGCTTATTACCGTAAATCATTTGTGCCCGAAACAGCCTGGAAAGGCAAGCGTATTTTTATTCGATTTGAAGGCGTCAATACCAATACAGAAGTTTACGTAAACAATCAACCTTTAACAGCCAAAGAAGGAAAAAACGACCTTACCTACGATAACACGCAGCGCAACGGCAGTTACAATTTCGTTGGCCGGCACCAGGGGGGTTATTCGGCCTTTGTTTTTGAACTGACCAGTATGCTCCAATTTGGAAAAGAAAATGAGATTTTAGTCAAGGTAAACAATGAAGCCACTCCGCAAGTCATTCCTGTTAACCATACCCTTTTTCCCATGTATGGTGGCATCTATAGACCGGTTGAGCTTATCGTAACAGATGATATCAATATTGCGGTGAATGATTTTGCATCCAAAGGAATCTTTATCACACAAAAAAATGTATCTAGGAAAATAGCCGACGTCGCCGTAAAAATAAAAATAGACAACAAGTCCGGGAAGAAACAACCGATTGAATTATTGACAACGATTTTCGAAAAAGACGGATCGATTAAAGCCAAGCAAAGCACACCGTACACGTTGCTGCCTCAGGGCCGTCAGATGGTTACGCAACAGATCCCGGTCAAAAACCCACATTTATGGCAAGGTTTAGATGATCCATATCTCTATAAGGTAGTCACACAGATCAAAAAGGACGGCCAGATTGTTGATGAGGTGACAGCGCCGCTTGGCCTACGCAAATTTGAGCTACGCACAGGAGAAGGATTTTTTCTGAATGACATTAAATACCCCTTATATGGTGTCTGCCGTCATCAGGACCGCCTAGGAAAAGGATCCGCCCTGAGCAATGCAGACCACGACGAGGACCTTGCCATTATCAAAGAAATGGGGGCAACATCGATCCGATTGGCACACTATCAGCAATCTGAATATTTCTATTCAAAATGCGACAGTATGGGATTAGTGATCTGGGCTGAAATTCCATTTGTTAACCGCGTAACAACATTTGAAGAGAATAATGCGCAGCAGCAACTGAAAGAATTGATTCGGCAAAACTTCAATCACCCTTCGATTTATATCTGGGGAATGCACAACGAAGTGTATACACCTACAGTCTACACCGTTGATCTCACCACAAAATTAAATGATCTCGCCAAGTCCGAAGACCCGGATCGATATACCGTTTCCGTCAGCGGTTATAATGTCATCGACCACCCAGTCAACAACAATGCAGACGTACAGGGCATCAACCATTATTTTGGATGGTACAATGGCGAACTGGAAGATAAATCAGCCAAAGAGGACGATGTCTCCTCCTGGGCAAAACGTATTAGTGAAGAATTTAAAGATTACCGAATTATATTTTCGGAATATGGTGCCGAGGCGATTCCCGAAGACCAAGCAGAAGAAGTTGGTAATTTTGGCAATCAATGGAGCAACCCAGCATTTTTCCCCGAAGAATATGCAACCAAATTTCATGAGGTCCATTGGGGAGTAATCGCTAAAAGTCCGATTTTCTTGGGCTCTTATGTTTGGAATACCTTTGATTTTGCCACGCCAATCACTGCACTTAATGTCAATCCCCGAAATTATAAAGGATTGGTGTCTTTTGACCGTAAACTGAAGAAGGATGGTTTTTATTGGTACAAAGCTAACTGGAGCAAAGAACCTGTATTGTATATTACACAACGCCGTATGGTCAATAGAGGAAATGAAATCACGGCTGTTACAGTTTATTCCAACAGAGGAGAGCCTACATTGACAGTTAATGGACAGCTTATCAAAGGCGCAAAAATTGGCCAGACCAATGTACATTACATCTTCGAAAATGTGAAGCTAAAATTGGGTAAAAATACAGTGGAAGCGAAAATAAGTCCGAAAGATGGCAAGGCATTAACCGACAATATTGAATGGAACTATGACCCGGCATATAAACAGGGACCATCAGGACCAACAAAATCAAAAACAGAACACGTCGGTCTGTAGTTGACCGACAAAAGCCAGGTGTTTACCGAGATTGTTTCGAGATTGGCCTAATGAGCGTGGTCAGTGCGCTATTTCCGCCCTATCTTTGAGTCATCAAATAAGAAATAAAAAAAAATTAAAAAATAAACATCATGGCAACTAAAACAACATTCAGCATCAACAGTAAAACAATTACTAAAGTTTTTCAGGATCTTTTCGATTCGTTCAAAAGCTCCCGTTTAAAAGTTTCATCCAAGAATGGACAAGAATACTTAAATATCTCCCTGTTATTAGCTGTAATCATCGGAATTATTTTTCCGGTCGCTTTCATTGCATTGATTATACTAAGTCTGGTTGCACCTATTGAAATTGCAATCCTTCAAGAAGTGAAAGAAGAGGAGACAAATCCAAAGATGATTGAGCTCAAATAAGGAAAAATAAAATACACTTATAAAAAAGGGGGATGGTCCATCTGGACTATCCCCCTTTTATGTATCGGCCGAACGAAATACCTTATTCCATTTCGATCTTATCAAATGGTTTAACAGGCGACAGATTAAAGGTAAAGTTCCCTTTTGAATCCACGCCGCCAGCCCCTCTGACCCGGGCTTTGATTTCGTATTTCGATATCGGATTATAATCTGTTACGGTAAAATTATAATAAAAAGGTTTAATCTTATTGGTGCCCCTAAATTTATCCGCTAGTGCATGGTGCCCATCCTCAGCAATCACATGTCCATCCTGCAGTAACGCAACAGCATCAATCTCCAGGAAATTCTTGCCTTCGACAAAAAAGAATCCAGCCTGTGCTCTTCCATTATCGTAAATTTTCTTCGTCACATCAAAATTCAGAAAGCCATATTCTTCCTTGATATCATGAGGTCCCCATGATCCCGAAATATATCCGCCAGGACGATAATAATCGATACGCATAGAATCCAATCTTGGAAGATTCGCATCCAATCGTTGACTGAATTCTGTATAATCCTTCGTTGATTTAGATGACCATCCAATTTCAGCTACAGCAAGTAATCTTGGGAAATTCTGCACGTTTAGGTCTTTAATATCCTGCGCCAAGGCGGTCCACATATTTCCCTGAACACCGAGTACAAGCTGATCCTCGGCCGGACTAAGCCCCGCAGAAGGGTCAAATTCATACACTCTTTTCAAAGAATTTATTTGAGGATAGGCCAAGTCAGTCATTGTCCCATCGTTACGATCCGCCTGCGTAATATCAAAATAGAGATGAGAGGCAGGGGTGGCCACCGCTTTAAACCCATCTTTAGTTGCCTCTTTGATCGCTTCCTCGCCAAGCCAACTCATAATCGCCGTACTTTTTGGTAAATTTTCAGCATCTGCTAAGATATCGTTCCATCCTATCGGCTTCTTACCTTTCTGAACAATGATCGCGGAAACACGCTTTACAAAATAACTCTGCAGCGCTTTGACATCCTTGATATGCTGCTGCTTCATAAAATCTTGCACATGGGCCTCTTTTTCCCATAGATCATGCCGAACCTCGTCCCCGCCAAAATGGATATAACTACCCGGGAAGAGACTGGCAATCTCGGAAAAGACATTATCTAAGAATTCATACGTAAACTCTTTTGTTGGGTCCAATGTATTGGGCGTAAATTGATTCCCCCAATAGCCCCAGGATGACACAAAAGGGAAAATATGATTAGGATATGAATTTTTGTTGACGCCAAGTTCAGGATAGGCCAATATGGTCGGCCAAGAGTGTCCCGGAACATCGATCTCTGGTACGATGGTAATATTACGTTCTCGCGCATACTGAACAACCTCCTTGATTTGCTCCTGTGTATAAAATCCACTGCGTTCTGCAGGCTGCTTTTCTGTCCGGTGAAAAACCGTCGCATTTTCCATTGTCAACTTTGGATATTTCTTTATCTCGATACGCCAGCCCTGGTCATCCGTCAAATGCCAATGGAACGTATTCATTTTGTATAAAGCCATCACATCCAAATACTTTTTTACCGTATTGACATCAAAGAATGTCCGGCTTACATCTTTCATATAACCGCGCCAATGGTAGCGGGGGTAATCTCTGATTTTTACCGCTGGAATATTCCAGGTCATTTCTTTAGTTGGGTTACTAGCCTCAAAAGCTGTCGGCAAAAGTTGTCGTAGTGACTGCGCCGCATTGAAAAGACCTTGTGGAGTTTTCGCTGTCATGACCACTCCTCTATTTGAAATTTCAAGCTGATAGCCTTCATCATTTGGGATAGCAAGCTTAGCGTCCAATCTAAATTCAATACTATTGTTAGCCTGCTTCTTTACTGTCAGGGGATAATGAGTTACCTTTCTCAGTTGCTCTACAAACAAAGAGACATCTTTCAGATCGCAATTTTTAAAGCTTAATGTCGTTTGTTCATTTAATTGAAACTGACCCGTTCCCAAACTAACTTCCTGAGGTTTCGGGATAATATCAATGCCAGCCTGTGCCTGTAGCCCCCGTACAAAGAGAAGAGACAAAGCAGCCGAAAAAAAGATTTTTTTCATTAAAATTTAAGTTTTTATTTCTAAATAAATGAAACTCAAAAAGACCATTTAAAGGTTTATCTGTGCAAAATAAAAAATAAAACAGGTTCTTACGGCATCAACTTTCAATCAAACGATTGTGTAAGATTTTCAAAAAGTAGCTCCTTGTCTACATGGCAACCAAGCGGATATCATTTTTTAGTCTTAAATTTGATTTCCAGACAAAATAAATTGGCTATAGTTAACTTATTGGGGTGAAAGAAGAATATCGTGAAAAACAGTAGAAAACTATTTATTATCAGGACAATTTTAATTGCCTTCCTGATTCTTTCTTTGGTTTATATCGGTTCGATATTTACCTATCAATATATTGAATACCAAAAGACCGAAGCTCGTTTAAATAAAGCTTACAGTTCTAAGAACCAACTGACTGATCTTTTTTATGAACTCTTCTCGTCCTACAATTCGGCGGGAAATGCTTTCCGATCCTATACAGTTGACTTCAGTGCAGAAAATCTAAAAAATTATAGCAATAGTTTAGATACCCTACGGTTTTATATTGACTCATTATCCACGTTATCTTCCAAAAAAGGACTTACATTCTCGACGAATACTTCCTTAGAACAAAATATCTCCCTTTCAGAGGAGTTTGCCCACATTAAACAATCTGTTGACAACATGATTTTTCTAGCCAAAGACTCGCTGTCACTCTTAACCAAAACGAATAGAAGCATCCGCCCAGGCAATAATCGGATATTGGCAGATTCTGTTGTCAATAAAATATTACGTGATACGGCACTTAATGTAAGTAAGAAGGATACCATTATACGAAAAAAAGAAAAACTCTTCACGCGTATTTTCAAGGCCAAGAACGATACCTTGGTCGCAGATAGGCTTGAACAGAATTTCAACGTCAATCAAATTAAGGCGATACATAGTCAGATCGAAAGTTTGATCGAACAGAACGAAGTATTTCACCGACAAGATTTTAGTAAAATTCGTCGTTCATTTGCTGAGCTCCAACAAAAGGAAAGACAGCTTCTACAATCTAACTACGCTCTATTCAGTACAATCAGTACAGCCTTGCTTCGTATTAAGAGCCATGAAGATGAGACACTGCGGTCAGCTGAAATACAAGACTTTAAACTCTATAGGGAAAACTCTTCCATATTTGGAAAACAGGTCATCGCTTCCATTATCCTCATGATTATTATGGTAACCCTCCTGTTGTCCTATCATTACAATACGCTCGTTTATGAGCGCAAACTTACGGCTGTCAGAGATTATGCATTGCAAACAGCGAAGGAGAAGGCCAGTGTATTAGCCAATGTGAGTCATGACGTACGCACACCGGTCAATTCTTTGGTCAGTGTTATCGACTTGCTGAAGAGCAATACAGCAAATAATAGCGTCAATCCCGCTCTATTAGACGCTATAACACAAGATATCCATGTGATCAATGAAACCGTTGAAGATATTCTGAATCTCGGTAAACTAGAATCCGGTACACTAGAAATTAAGGCTGAATATTTTTCGCCAACCCAATTGCTCGTGAATCTCATTAAAATGCAACAGGCTCAGGCAGACAAAAAAGGGTTAAAACTCATCAGTTCTCTTGCTATCGATACAGACATCCTCATCAAAAGCGGAACATATCGTGTACGTCAGATTGTTTCCAATCTGCTGAGCAATGCGATTAAATATACCGATAAAGGACAGATAGAGGTAAGAGCCTTTATCAGCAGAGATCACGGTCCTAAATTACATGTACTGGTTAACGATACAGGAAAAGGTATTTCGGCAAAAGATCAAGAGCATATTTTCGAACAATATTATATGACCGATCAGAAATCCAGGAATAGTTTCGGATTGGGATTACATATTTCCAAGCTCATGGCCGAACAACTCAACGGAACGTTAAGTGTAAGCAGTCAACAAGGCAAAGGATCAACCTTTACATTAGTCGTTCCATTCACAGAAGAAAAGAAAAACAGAAAACAAATCACAAGTTTGGACCAACTTTCAAAGGGGCTTCGCTTTGTGGTTATTGATGATAATCCAATCAATAATCTATTCGTTAAGCAAGCATTGCAGCACTTCGAGGATGTAAGAATCTATCAGGATTCATCAGCGGCAATTGCCTATCTAAAAGGAAATAGAACGGATATTATTATCACCGATCTCAAAATGTATGGACCTACTGGCTGGGACATTTTAAATACCGTCAAAGACAGCAATATTGCACACGGGTGGGATAGCAAAGTAATTGCTTTGACATCAGATGAATCCCAAGTCGCAATGCAAGCTCCGGAAGGACAGTTACATCAATTCGATGGAGTATTGACCAAACCTCTGGACAAAGCTATCCTTGCTCAGCTTATCGCAAGAATTTCGTAAGCTAAGCAGGGTTACTCTTCATCATGTCTGCTCGTGGTACTCAAGTAAGCATAATACTCCAGAATATCTTAGTAAAAAACCGACTGGTGCAATCAACATTCTCTGAAATAGGCTACTCCCTTCTCCGGGTAACTTTGGTTTTATAACTTATAGCCCATTGCCTTCTAATTAGGCAAATTCACAAACCTGATTCAGATACTCGTTATAGACAGCAGACACAGGGATAGGGGCTTCTTGCAATCGCCCCATAGCATTCAATATTCAGGATGGTAAATAGAAGCGGCATACCTTTATCCACGAATCATGCAGTGGTTGCGAGTATACATATATCAGGGGTACGTTTAGTCCAGGCGAGATAGTGTTAAGGGATCAGCGGAGGTAAAGGAGGTTCAGCAACATTTTCAACTGTTCTGATCATGCCGCGATCCGATTATCCAGAATTCATCCTGCAGCTTGCGGCTATCAATAAGGGAGCATTTGGTTTAAGGGCTACTGGTGATGCACCATACCACTGTGGGGCAGCGACAGTTGCAGGGTAGCGACGGTTGCGGAACGGCTGCCGATGGACCGGGCTCA
>NZ_DIIM01000029.1:82405-100979 GCF_002420705.1 Sphingobacterium sp. UBA5670 | reverse complement strand
CCACAATGTCTTTACTAATATATACACCTATTCCAAAACCCGAGATATTGGAAGTAATATCCGCTGCCCTGTAAAACCGGGAAAAGATATGACCTTGTTGTTCCGGGGAAATGCCCATACCAAAATCCTCAACCTGCAAGACACAACAACCCTCCTGCTCCAGAACACTTACTTTTACGAGATTAGCTTCTGGCGAATATTTAATGGCATTATTGAGCAAATTAATCACGACCTGCTCTAACCTTTGCCTATCACCAAATATCCTATATGAAGGTTTTTCACTATGGAAAGTTATCAGGTGGGAACTAGCAGCATATTGAATCTGTTCGATGACTTCCTTAACCATTTCTACCACATCGAAAGATAAGCGGAAAAGTGGTAAATGGCCTGTTTCAATCCGGGCTACATCAAGCATGTCACTTACTAAGGAAGACAATCTATTCGTCTGTTGCAAGGCTTTATTGATGATAACTTTGTTGCTATCTCCTTCCACCATACGCATACTAATAAACTGCAGAAACCCCTTCAAACTAGTAATTGGGGTTTTTAATTCGTGACTTGCAAGCCCAATAAATTCGTCTTTTTTTGCGTTGAGGCTTCGAATCTCCTCGTAGAGTGTTGCGTTTTCTAACGCCGTATTCGCTAAAGTAGCAATACCGACGAGCAATTTTTCATGGTCTTCATTAAATCGGTTTTCATCCTCGTGTCCAAAAACAAGCTGCCCAACCACATCGCCTGATTTTGATATTACAGGTATAGAAAGAAAGCTCTCAATATTCGATCCTCCCTTAGCAAGATCCTTTATGTGACTTTCCATATCCAACGAATTAAATAAATCATCAACAACAGCTTTGCGGAAGCCCTTTTCAAAATTTCCCATTTGTCCAGCACAGGCAAACTGTACTTGCTGTTCTTGAGTTGAATCTCTGGGTTGATAGGAGAATATACCAAAACCAGCACCGATAATTTTAGCAGAGGCATCTATCACACGTTGAAGTATTTCATTGATCTCCAAGCTTTCTGAAACCAGTTTACTCATCGTGTTCAATGTCTCCACATGGGAGGTGTAACGTTGCAGTTTTTCTTCAAATTCCTTCTGCCGGGAAATATCCCGTGCGATTTTTGACGCTCCAATAATTTTTCCAGTTTCGTCTATAATTGGAGAAATTGATAAGGAGACGGAAATCTGTTTTCCATTTTTACATAATCGCATCGTCTCAAAATGCGCAATCCGTTCGCTATTTTTTATTTTATTGATAATCAATTCTTCCTCTTGAAGACGTTCTGGCGGGATAATAAATGAAATGTGCTTACCCAATGCTTCGGCTTCGGTATGACCAAACAGAACCCTAGCGGCATGATTCCAGCTCGTAATCACGCCCTGCAAATTTTTGCTCACTATCGCATCGTCTGATGTATTTACGATTGCAGCAAGCCTTGCCTGGCGCTCTTTGCTTTCTATCAATAATTTTTCAAACTTCAATTCCTGCTTTACAGATAAATTTTCACTTTTTTCCAGCGTAGCGATATTTTGGAAGAACAAATAAATTAAGCAGATTCCATTTACGTCTTCTATCCAATGGGAGAAAAATGCTACATGATATTCTTCTTTATCTACCTGAATATTGGCCACCGTGTTTGTTACAGGAATTCCTGTTAGCAATGTTCGGTAGAATAGTTCCCCTGAATGCGTTTTTTTAAAAAAAGGAAATAGATCTCTTTTGCCTAAATCGGTTTTTTCAATGCCCAGTAAACGAAGAGCTGAGCTGTTTCCATAGGTAATAAGACCGCTCGAATCGATTGACACGATCGGGATATTGTTTAAATCGTGAATATCTTGAATGTCCCGATGTGAAAATTTGTTCATAATAATTGATGAAGATAAATTCTTATCCTGTCTGCGCCGCCCCCCCGATAAGGCTTAAAAGCTGGCTCATGTCAAATGGTTTTGCAAGATAAACATCTGCCCCAGCATTTATGGCGATCTGTTCGCCCATTAGATTTGCCGACATGCAGATAATAAACATAGAACTGATGCTCATGTCATCCCTAATTTGTCTAATCAATTGATCGCCGGAAACAATAGGCATGGAAATGTCAACCAACAATATATCCGGATTTTCTATCGCTAAACGGGCGAATGCTTTTCGGCTATCTGTTTCCGAAAGGATAGTTGCTTCTGTAAACTCACCAAGCACCATCTCAAGCATTTCTACAATATTTTTGTCATCATCACAAATAAAAATCTTTCTTCTCATATCTATCTATATTTAGAAGGCAATGGATGATTTCGCCCTTATTAATTTTAATTCTATCCCCTAGGTAGTTTGTTAAATCTACAAAAAAATAATCAAATCGGATGCCATACTTACTTTCCTTCCACTCTGTTGTTTATCGCTGTGAGGCACTGAAAGTATCCTAGCGACTATAATTTTCCTTGCTTTGTTGCTTCAGGAGGTATAGCACTGTATATAATAGGTTTTCTCCAGCAATATTCCTTATCTACAATTTAAAAATTGAAGTAGTAATTCCAATAATTTACGTATAAACGCTTAATAGGATTTAGCACTCCTATTGTCTATCTCTCAAATCTGATATTTTTTTTGCCCTAGAATAAGATCTATCTGGTGTTGCTCCAACCCATGGATTCTCATGGTGACAGATAAAGATGCTATTGTTCTATGAACAATTCGAAGGAAATACTAAAATCACTTTTGTACCCGTCCCTTCCTTACTCTCGATGGCTACCCGCCCGCCGAGTCTTTCTACAATACGTTTTACCAATCCCAGTCCAATCCCAGTACCATCATGATTTGAGGCATTCGTTGCCCGGACAAAAATATCAAAAATACGTGGGAGCTGTTCATCCGGAATCCCTATTCCATTATCTTCAATATAGTATCGTAAACTCTCATGATCTTTTTCACTTGTAATGGCAATAATAGGGTTGGGAGCCGAGGCGGAATATTTGACAGCATTTCCAATCAAATTTAGAAAGACCTGATAAAGTACACCTTTTTCTCCACAGACAGGAAGCAGTTGACCAAAATGGAACTCACAATGCGGACAATTGTAAAGTAACTTTGCCTCACGACACAGGGCACGTATCATTGGAGCTACAATGATAGCTTCTTTTTCATACTGATAGCTATGGGCCTGGCTTAAATTTAAAGCGCAGTTAAGGAGATTTTCGATATCATCTACTCCTTTAAGCAAATTAAGACACCATTTTTTTCGTAGATCGTCGGCTAGGGCATCTACACTCTCCATATATTGCGCGCCCATTTTGATCAACGATAAAGGGTTTTTGAGATCATGGGAAAGCGTAAAATTGAGCATCTCCAGTTCGTTATTTACTGAAATAAGCTCATTCTGCATACGTTCCTTTTCCCGCGCACGGGAAATAACTATTTCGTTAACCAACTTGTGTAAACGCAAGGCATACCCGATATCATTAGCATCCCAGGGGACGGCACAATCACAAACCATTTTCTCCCATATATGATACGAATTAGGTGTTTCCGTATGTACTCCATGCTCCAGTTTCGAATCAAATTGAAGTTCTGATGTCAGGGATTCTTTGCGGAACCAAAGAATAAAATGATCGTCATCATCGTCGAGCTTGAGTATAAGAAGTCCAGCAAAAGGTAATATACCACTAACTTTTTCACCGTGTTTTTCCCTGAAATTACAGTCTTTCCATAATGGACGCTTAGCTTGTTCATTAAATAACGATACGATGTTTTCGATCTGGTTGTCGTTTATTTCAATTCCGTGCGAGAAGATATCTCCTTGAAGATAAAGGGCTGCACCATCGGCATGCAATACCTGGTTAAGTGCTAGGATATTCTGTATTAATCCCGAATGGATCGTTGTACTTTCTAAAAGGGTAGACTTTAACTCCTGTTCAACATCTTCAATTTTTGACTGATATTGAAGGAGTCTCTTTTTCCCCATACCTTCTTCTTTACTGGCAGCATTTTGAACAATAAAGCTACATAGCTTACGTTTTTGAAGGTCTACCATTTTTGGCATCCTGTTATGCGCCAGGACCAAGCCCCAGAATTGGCCATCTATAACAATCCGTAAAAACAATCCGGCAGCAACTCCCACGGTTGTCATATAATACCGATGTACATCGGGTAGTTTCCTGAAAAGGCAAGAGGCTAAGTCGACCTCTTCCATTGCAGTCAATATTTGATCTGGAAGATAAATATCAGGGTTGTACAAGTATGCACGTTCCGTATAATTATGCATTACTTCCGTAGGCATAAAATTTTCAGCAAAATGTTGACCTAATAGCGATGGTAAAATCGATGACCGCGATTCGGCAATGATGTGGCTTTTACCCGTGTCGAGAATCTGAAGAATCGCCACCCGGTCAAAATCAATCAGCTGGCGGATGGAGCGACAAAGGGGCTCCCAGGTATCAAGATAATTTTGCTCAAACAAAAATCCAATCTCGTTCATTTCCGATGCCTGAACAGCTTTATGGTACTGTCGTTCCCATTCCATGTATAAATGCCTTTCAAAAACATAGATACTGACATAATAGACCACACCATCGATCTCATGAAGAAGCAATCTGCGTGGCGAATGAAGACTGGCAATTTCATAAATAGCCTGTTGGATTTCTAAAGCGGAAGTATTAAAACAAGAGCTAACAAAATCTTTCAGACAACCGCCAAGTTTGTAGCAATGATCATCTCCAGTCAAATTACTGAGGTTGTTGCTGACTGCTACAATCTTGAGATCCAACGTGCTTACGACCAGATGGCCAAATGATTGCATATTAATTGATTGCAGTGGGATAATGCTCATCGCGGCCATATTACACATAATATTTATTTTTCTTTCGGATAAATTGCTTCGATCCACAAGAAATTCAAGTCGACAATTTTTGATAAGATACGATAAAAATAACAAATTAACTTGCCTAATGTTTAATGAGGTAAACCGTATATTTCCCAACTTTGTCTAGGCCACTGTATTCCTCCTTTTATTCACATTAAATTGAATAGCTTATGCGCGGACAAGAGTGGACGGAATATCCCCAGCCCATTTACCCCGTTTCCGATTAAACATTATGGGATTTCCTTGTCTAAGGGGTGCTTAAAAAGTTTGACGACTTGTGAAGTTTAATGAGCTGTTCACGGCACGACAGCAAGGGATTTCCAATCAACGAAAAAAGACGAACAAAACTAGCATTCGTCATTTTGGCTACAACCAAGCTCAATTTGGCAACAGATACCCTGAGCATTCTCCTGACTTTTGTATTATCGAATTAGACAACAACATGATGCAAAAGACAATTTTTATTACAGGAGCTTCTTCCGGTCTGGGAAAAGCAACTGCCAGACTATTTCAGCAAGAGGGCTGGAATGTGATCGCAACAATGCGCAATATCGCAAATGAGACAGAACTTACTGAACTCGAAAATGTTACCCTATTACAATTAGATGTAACTGATCTTAAACAGATTAAAGAAACCGTAGAGAAAGCTACTTCGCTAGCTAAAATTGATGTGGTTTTCAATAATGCCGGTTATGGATTAATGGGTGCATTTGAAAAGCTAAGTGACGAAAAAATACTTCGTCAGATCAATACCAATCTGCTGGGTGTACTGCGGGTTACACAAGCCTTTATTCCACATTTTAGAGCACAGAAAAGTGGTTTATTTATTTCAACCACATCCATTGGTGGATTTATGGGATTCCCACTGCACTCGCTTTATCATGCGACAAAATTCGCTTTGGAAGGGTGGAGCGAAAGCATGTCCTTTGAATTAAAAAAATTCGGGATATCGATCAAAACTGTAGCGCCAGGTGGAATTGCTACAGATTTTGCTGGCCGTTCCTTAGATATGAATCGAAATCCCGACTATGAAAATATCGAAAACAAGGTCCTGGAACAAATGGATCTGATGATGCAAAACGCTTCCACGGCAGAGCAGATTGCTCATGTTGTTTATGAAGCCGCAACGGACAATAAAGATCAAGTACGTTATCTCGCAGGCCAGGATGCAAATGCGTTATATGAACGACGTCTGACAGTCGGAAAAGAAGCTTTCAGACAAGAAATTGCAAAACAATTTGAGGCATAATTTTAAGATCGGCAACTGTCTGGAAAGACAGTTGCATTTTGTAAATTTGGAAAACAAAAAGAGGATGCATATTATCAATTCCATATCCGAATTTCATCGGCAATTGTCTTTGCCCGCCCCCTTACACCCGCTCGTCAGTGTTATTGATGTATCTGGAATAAAACCTGAAGAAAGCAAAATCTGGGAACAGTTCTGCGTCAACTTCTACAGTATTTCGCTCAAAAAAGACGTTACTGCAAAAGTAAAATACGGACAGCAATATTACGACTTCGACAAAGGTACAATGAATTTTATTGCACCCAAACAGATTCAGTCTTTAACGATTTCTGAGATCAGAAAAATGAATATAGAGTGCGGCAAAGGTTATATGCTGATGTTTCACCCGGATTTTTTGTATACCCATCCCCTTGCAGCCAAAATAAAAAATTATAACTTCTTTTCGTATGCCCTAAACGAGGCATTGCATCTCTCCGAACAGGAAGAAAAAGATATTGTAGAGATTTTTCTCAAAATAGAGAAAGAATACCAGCATATCGACAAGCACACACAAGATATTATTTTATCGCAGATTGATATGCTATTGCAGTACAGCAACCGTTTCTACGAACGTCAGTTTTTCACACGAAAAGCTGTTAACAATGAATTGCTGACACAAATGGAACATCTGCTGGAAGCGTATTTCGATCAAGAAGAAACATTAAACAAAGGACTTCCAACGGTAGAGCATTTGGCAGAAAGCCTGAACCTCTCACCACGATATCTAAGCGATTTGCTGCGGTCAATTACAGGTAAAAACACGCAACAGCATATTCACGATAAGTTAATTGAAAAGGCTAAAGAGAAACTCGCTGCCACCACACTATCGGTGTCAGAAATTGCCTACCAACTCGGTTTCGAACATCCACAATCATTTAACAAGTTATTTAAGAAAAAAACAGACGTTTCACCTTTAGCGTTTAGGCAATCATTTAACTGACAAAAACATTCACCATATTTATACCTACCGTTAAATATTTTTGATATCTTGCTCTAGGAAACTTGTAAATTAATCTTTAATTTACAAGACAGTATCACAAATGATATATTCTACATAAAATATAATCAATATGAACAAATTATTACTACTCCTAGCAACGTTGCTTTCTTTTCTTGCCTGTAAGAAAAACGAGCCTCTCGATACAAACTTATATAGTGAAGTACAGTTAGATTTAGTAGGTGAGAATCATGAAAATGTCCTAAATTCTAAACTGACCATAGCCGATCTGGAGCTCTATTACGTCACAAGTTCAGGTGATAAAGTACTCCAAAACCACGGAAACCTAGATTTACCGAAGAATATGGAAATTGTAGATAATCAACAGCATAAGGTACTGCGTTTGTTTGCAAACCTGGACGCTAAGCATGATAACTATGCGGAAACCCTACTAAAAGTAAAAGGCTATGAAGAAGTTTCCATAAAAATTAAGGTACGAAGACAAAAGGGAAGCCTTGGATACTCCGAATTATTTTTAAACGGGGCAAAAATTTCGACAGACCTGCTCGCTAAACCAGTGACGGTACAACTGAAAAAATAATCCTCCTGCCCTCTTCAAAATTCAGGCAAGGAGGATTGACAAATTTCATTGCACACGATTCCTTTAGCAAATTTTTGTTTTCATTATCTCTTCCCCATTGCTTTCATGGCCATGCCTGCGGCCAATCCCCCGATTACATACCAGGCCACGGTCATTAACTTGGTACGGTTGGTCTTTTTAATCGGCTTAGCGTCCAGACCGGCCTGTTCCGGAATGGTCAATGTCGCCAGTCCTACCACTGTTCCGAGCAGCGCTCCTTTAAGCAGCATATTTTTCTGGCCTCCATAGCCGATGAGCGTATACAACATGGCGTTGGAAGCTACGTCTGCACCAAAAGTTGCCGCGACTAGCGCGTTGCCTTTTGGCGGTTTAAATCCGGCAAAACGCACTGTTTTTTTCATGGCCTCCTCGCCTACTTTATCGACTTCAGGCGCTTCAGTGTCAAATCTTTTAGCCGCGCTATGGACAACGTTGAGTACAAGTGCTCCGATCAGTCCGCCCAGCATATTTTTATTGAATCCGTTCATATGTTGTTCTTTTTGTTTTCAATCTTACCTGTCCCCTATATGTACAGTTGTTTTGAGAACAACGGACAGCCAAAAATAGTTCAATCAAATCCAGCGGCTGATTCCTTTCTTCAGCTAGCACGCAAAATACTTTTTGCCTCCCAGAAGAACAGGTATAGGTAATTTCTTATATTTGGATTATTATTTTATAATCTCCTCATAACCATATGATCAAATATTTTCTTTTCGCTGTTTTTTTGTTCTTCTATACTTCTTCATTCTCCCAGACCTTTAAAAATGACAGCATCAGATCATTTGTGGATACCTCCATTGACCTGATCAGATCAAATGCCGTCGATACGTCCAACATCAAATTGATTGAAAACACATTATATAGTAAAGCGAAAGACCTCCATGCTGTTTCCGAAATCGCTCCTTTATACACTGAGGTCTTTGAATTGCTCAAGGACCATCATGGCGGCCTTAAATATAAGGACATGACTTATGGATGGAACAGGCCCGTGCATTCTGACAATGCCTATCTGAAAGATAAGTTAAAAACAGAAAAAGCAGTGGTCAGCCGGGTAATCGACAAAACAATTGCCTACCTTAGAATTCCGGGAAATAATGACTTTACATTTAAGAAGGTTGACAGCATTGCCAATGATCTTACAGCCCATATCAACAAAGTCTCCTCTGCCAAAATAAAAGCCTGGATCATCGACCTCCGAATAAATACCGGAGGCAATATGTATCCTATTTTATTGGGTCTGAAGGAATTTATCGGAAGTCATAATATTGTTTTCGGAGGTTTCAGAAATTCAAAAGGTGTATCCACTGGGCAATGGGAAATCAAGAATGGCAAAATGCTAATTGATGGTATTGAACTGCTTAGGCCGGCAAAGCTGAAAAGTCCGATAAAAGAAGATATTCCAATCGTTATCCTGACGAGCTGCTACACCGCCAGCGCCGGTGAAATGACCGCTATATCGCTGATCGGAAGAAAGAATACGCATATTGTAGGTGAACCGACTGCTGATTATACGACTGCTGTCCAGGGTTTCGCCATCAACAAGGATGCAGGACTTAATCTATCAACCGACCTTGTGATTGACAGAAATTTAAAGATTTATACCAGCCATATTCTGCCTGATGTGGAGGTTATGCAAGGCGACAACCTCGAAAATCTTAAGAAAGACAAGAAAATCATAAAAGCACTGGAACTGTTAAAAAAATAATCAACCCATTTCCCGAAAGCGGACCGGTGTTAGCTGCATCATTTTTTTGAAGAAATTATTAAAATGGGTAGCCTCTTTAAAACCTAAAGCGTAAGCGATTTCCGAGACATTCCATTCGGTATGCCTCAGCAGTATTTTCGCCTCCTGCAACAGCCGCTCTGCGATAATCATGGAGGTTGTTTTTTCCGTAACCTCCCTGACGGCCCGGTTAAGGTGATTGACATGGACGGCGAGCTGGCCCGCAAATTCGGAGGGCGAACGAAAGCCTATCCGCTGCCCCACATCCTCAATCGGAAATTGACGCTCCAAAAGCTCCAGAAACATATGGGTAATCCGTTGCGCAGCATTTGCCTGCTGCTTTTTAGCTTTTGAAGCCGTTTCCATCCGGAGCGTATAGTGAAGCAGATCGAATACAAGATTTCGCAGCAGATCATATTTATGCACATAATCCGAATCTAGGCCATCCTGCATCTTCAGGAATACCTGTTCTATATCTTCCAACTGCTCATCCGTAAGCTCAAAAACAGGTATAGCATGGGGTTTAAAAACTTCGTAGTCATTGATGTTGCCGAAATGATGAAAAAATGATGCCGTAAATACGCAGAAAAATCCGGATTTATAATCGTCGATCCATTCAAATTTGTACGGGATCTGCGGATTTGTAAAAAATAGGGCCTGCTTTTTAATTTCAATGACCTTATCTGCATAATGTATCCTGTTTCTACCGATAATCAGCGTAATCTTAAAATAATCTTTCCTGCTGTAGACCACTGGCTTGGTATGCTTACCTATATATTCGTCTATTTTAAAGACATTGAAATGCCCTACTCCATTTCGGATATTTTCGGGGACCCGGTCAAATTTAGACTGGTAAAATCCCTCCAGTGACTGCATTTTCTCCATCGTATAAATGTACGAAAATCAACTAAAAAGCGCTGCCGTCCAGTCGTGACAGCGCCTTTTATTTTTTGCGTACGATATTTAGTTGAAATCTGTTGAATAAGAAATCTGCTTGTTGTTTTCCAGTTCTTCTGCGAGCAGATTAACTTTTTCCGTTGCCCTGCTGTACGCATCGCTTCCGAGATATAGACGTATAGGCGGATTGGGATTGCCGACCAGATCGATTAGAACCTGCGCCAGCATTTCGGGATTACCGATCTGTGTTCCGTTCATGGCCGCATATTTTTCGTGCGAGGCCCGGATCGCACTGTAGCCCTCAATTTTCTTTTTGGCAAAAACAAGCGAGCTGTCTTCCAGAAACTCTGTCCGGAAAGCCCCCGGTGCCACCACCGTCACCTTCACACCGAACTCCTTCACATCTTCTGCCATCACCTCTGAAAGTCCCGTCACTGCATATTTTGTCGCCGCATACATCGCCCAGCCTATTCCCGGAGCAAATCCTGCAATCGAAGAAATGTTGATGATATTGCCGGATTGCTGTTGCCTGAAATAAGGCATCGCGGACTGCATGGTTTTGATCACGGCCATGACGTTGATGTCAAAACTATCCTTGATTTCTTCCTGATTTATTTCTTCAACAGCGCCACCGATCCCGTAGCCCGCATTATTGACCAGAACATCGACTTTTCCAAAATGTGCAACCGTACGTTCAAAAGCTTGATGGATGGATTCCGCACTTGTCAAATCCACCTCCAAGGGCAGGAACTGCGTCCCTTCAGCATGACCGACGGCGTCTACTAAACGCTGCGATTCACGGCTTGTTGCAGCTAAGCGATAGCCTTCTCCGATGAGTTTTTTGACCAGCGACAGCCCCATTCCCTTGGACGCCCCCGTTACAAACCATACTTTATCTGTCTTCATATTTCCTTGATATTTAAGACAAAATTAGAACTTACGGCCGCCACAGTAATAACGAAATGGAAACAATAGATTACAAAAATCAAACAATCGGCTGCCACAGCACCCCAGATCTTAGGTGTAGCACACCGGGAAGAACCATTGAAGTCGTCCCGGTTAAGGTACATACCTGAATAACCGTTAGTTCACCTGCAAGATCGAACGCCGGTGACTAAAATTCTCCAGACTAAATTTACCGTGATATTTTCCCATCCCTGAAGTTCCCACCCCACCAAACGGAAGATAATGCGATCCTACATGGATCAATGTACTGTTAATCTCGGCATCGCCACTGGTTGTCCGTGCGATCACGTCGTCGGCAAACTGCTGATTTTCAGAAAACACATACAGAGCCAATGGTTTGGGTCTGCTATTGATCGCTTGCAGTACCGCATCAATCGAGCTATAGGTTAAAATAGGCAGGATCGGACCAAAAATTTCCTGCTGCATTACCGCATCATCCCAGTTGACATCATCCATCAGCGTTGCTTCAAACTGGCGCGTTTCCAGATCATATTTCCCCCCGTAGATCACTTTTTCGCGGGCTGCATCGAGGTATCCCGTCAGATTCTTGATTTGATGCTGGCTTACGACCTTGCCGATCTTCCCCAAGGTTTCGTCGTTGTACGTTGCTTTAAGATAAAATTTAAGCTGATCGATAAAAGCTTCTTTTACCGATTCATGTACGTAGACATAATCTGGAGCTACACAGGTTTGACCGCAATTGATCCATTTACCGGCAGAAATGCGCTGAGCGGCTTTTTCCAGGTCCGCATCATGGTGCACAATCGTTGGGGATTTCCCCCCCAGTTCCAAGGTCAGTGGAATCAGCTGTTCGGCAGCGGCCTTCATGACAATTTTCCCCACATTCGGGCTTCCCGTAAAAAAGATATAATCGAAAGGCAGGCTCAATAGGTAGGTATTTTCTTCAATAGCGCCTTGAAAAACGGCGACATATTTTTCATCAAAAGCTTCGGTGATAATATCTTCAATTACCTGGGCAACATGAGGTGTATTTTCAGAAGGTTTAATGATAGCCGTATTTCCGGCCATCAGCGCACCGATCAGCGGACTGAAAGTCAGCTGGACCGGATAATTGAAAGGACCGATGATGTAATTTACTCCATACGGCTCATAAATGTACTTGCTGATGACTTCGGCGCCGGAAGGATGCGGTTTTGATTCGACGAACGTCGGCTTCACCCACTCTTCCATATGTTCGATCATGTCATCCAGTTCACTGAGCACAATCTGAACCTCTACGTATTCCGCTTCTGCCCTGCTTTTTCCAAGATCGATATCTACAGCCTCACAGATCGCATCGGTGTAACTTGCATATACCCTGCGGAAATTTTGCAGCTGTTCTTTACGGAATGCAATGTCCTTAGTTGTTTGTGTAGCGAAAAAATCCTTTTGCTTTTCGAATACCTCTTTTATTTTGTTTTGAATTTCTGTTGTCATTATCGGTGATTTTATGCACTCTAAAACACTCTACTCCATAAAAAGTTTCGTGTGTCGATATCCCGACCTTCTAGATCAAGGAGCTTTAACAGAATCAAAGGTAGGGTTCTACACTCATCTATCTCACCACTTGAATTTAGAAGAAGCATGACCTTTAACAATCTTTAACTTTACTACCGCGATCTTTCAAATTTTATAACGTACATTTACATTGTTCTATCGCTCAAGATCGAACGTTTATAAAAATTAAGAATATTTCCCGAGTAAAAATCCAAATGTCCCAGTCAGTAAAATTTAGCAATGTAAATACATTGTTCTCTAAAACGTTAAAACAAAAAATCAATAACTATTTTCAAAATTCGCTTCAGCCAAAAACCGGGAATCGTAAGATCTATCTCAAAGCCTCTATCCTCCTGATCAGCTTTGCAGTATTGTATTTCCTGCTTGTATTTGCACCTTTGCATTGGAGTATTGCAATAGCATTATGCATCATTTTCGGAGCCAATCTCGCTGCAATTGGTTTTAACATTATGCACGATGCTGGGCACAATTCTTTTTCAGACAATAAAAACCTGAACACTGTGCTCTCCTACTCGCTTAATCTACTGGGCGGCAATATCTACTTTTGGAAGCTCAAACATAATATCGCACACCATACCTATACGAATATCGATGGTGAAGATCACGATATTGAAGTAAAGTTTATGCGTATTCACCACGACCAGAAGCTTCAGAAACACCATCGTTATCAGCGTTTTTATTTTCCGCTGCTTTATGGTATCTCCTATTTAGCGTGGATCTTTTATCAGGATTATGAGAAATATTTCCGTGGCCGTATGGGGCATAAAACTGAGCAATTTCATTTTCCTGTCAAAGAGCGTATTATTTTTTGGGTCAGTAAGCTAATTCACTTCAGCTTATTTGTCACTATCCCGATCATCTTCGTCGGGTGGCTACCCACGCTTATCGGGTTGCTGATCTCAGGTACTGTCTGTGGTATGAGCCTAGCCACCGTATTCCAGCTGGCCCATGTGGTGGAAGAAACCGAATTCAAAACCATTGACCAGTCAAAGGTCGAAGAAGAATGGATGATTCATCAGATTCAGTCCACCGCAAATTTTGCTACAGGCAGCAAGGTCCTTACCTGGTTGCTTGGCGGTCTCAATTTTCAGGTTGAGCATCACCTTTTTCCAAAGATCAGCCATGTTCACTATCCTGCACTCAATAGGATTGTGAAGCAGACCTGCAAGGAATATAAAATACAATATAACGAGTTTCGGAGCTTCTGGACTGCATTTAGGTCGCATTTAAAAGTGCTTGAGGCCATGTCCAAATAATCTCTCTAGTGGAGAACCGCTTCATTGCCCTGCCCCTTCCCGATGATCTTTATGGGCCATCTATGGGCCATCGAAGTCAGTAGCTTTCAGCAAAAAAGAAAAGACCAGAAACCTCCAAGAAGCTCTGGTCTTAACTAACTAAGTTATCCATCAAATGGATTATAATAAGGACAAGATTGCGCTGAACATCGTTTGAAAAAAATTCAATTAGCGGTTTGTCGATACAGCCCAAACTTTTGGGATCAAGACCCAGACAAAAAGTGATAATGACATTTCTGTCAATTTATCAGGTAAAATTTGACAGTTTTGCTGCAAAAATTTCAGTTTTTTAAGCCCGGTATTTATTTTGATAGATTGTTAATACAGTCGGCCGACTGACAATTATAATTTATTTGTTATACTTTCATTAAAAGGAGGTTACTATGAAACTTGCAAAAAGAAATTGGAACAATTTTTCACTTTTTTCGCCCATGTTTGATAATTTTAACCGTGAGCTTTTAAACTGGGACAACAAAAATTACTCATCAACAAGTACCACCGTTCCTGCGGTCAACATCAAGGAAAACGCAGACAACTTCGAAGTGGAGGTCGCTGCACCTGGTATGGCCAAAGACGATTTTAAGGTGACACTCGACGGCAATCTATTGACCATATCTTCGGCTAAGCAAGAAGAAAACGAGGAACATCAAGACAACTATACACGCCGGGAGTTCAGCTACCAATCTTTTCAACGCAGCTTCGAACTTCAAAAGGAGGTCGTCGATCAGGACAATATCCAGGCACGCTATGAAAATGGTATGCTCCGATTGACCATACCAAAGAAAGAAGAAGCCAAACAGAAAGAACCGCGGATGATCGAAATATCCTAAAATCCAGATAGCAACATTAACTTGGTTAGCCTCCCCTGGAGGCTAACCTATTTTTCAATCTTTAGTACTCGGATTATGAAAACATCCAATTATTATATTGAATTACAGATGTACTGCCACGGACGTTACATCACCATTGCCAATTTTGACAAGAACAGCTGTGAAAAGATTATTCATGAACTATTTGATGAACTACGCGGTGAGCCCGTGGCCTCCGACATCAGACGATTGCGTATCAATCTTCTCCTGAACGACACAGCGACTTCGAGGACACAATTACGGTCCATCCACTGTACACTGGATGAATTGGCCGAGAATACCAAGATTATCATTAAAAAGACCTTCCGGTCAGTAAATTTCGACTGACGGAAGTGCACGCCAGCATACACCATTAGCTATCAGCCTATAGACCATTTAAACACATTTTTTTTACAATCATTTTTCTTTAAGCCTTGATTTTTATCAAATTGATTTTTAATTTGGGTGCGGTTTTTCAAACAGGTACCTGATACCCAAACCGACATTTTTTAAAAGCTAATATTCTATTTAAATATAAATTTTAGTTATTGGATCATGTTAACAGAATTACTAATTACAAACACAGACCAACGTTTTTCTTTCAGGCCTTTTTTTATCGCACTTCTTGTGCTGGCCAACAGTTTCAATCTAGTGGGGCAAACCACAAAACCCCTTAAATCCAGCTTCGAAGCGAGGCTCATCAATATTGAGGCCCCCAGCAACGAACCTTTTCGTTATACGACGACCTTGACCAATGGATCGGCCCAATTGGTCAATTACAACTTTAATGCCCAGCTGCCCGATGGATGGCAGATCAGCTACCGCGTAGATGGGTCACTCGTGACCTCCCTGCAGATGCAGCCCAACAAGGCACAGGAAATTGGCATTGAAATCAGTTGTCCGATCACGGCCAAGCCAGATAAATATAAGATCCCCGTGCGGGCGATATCGCCGACAGATACCTTACAGCTTGCGTTAGAAGCGGTCGTTAAGGGCTCCTATGCACTTGAGCTGACCACAGCCAGCGGCAGACTAAGCGACGAAGTTGTATCCGGTAGCAGCAAAGAAATTCTACTTAAAGTCAAAAATACAGGTACCCTTCCGCTGAATACATTGGAGCTGACTTCCCAATTACCAGGCAGATGGGAGGCAAGTTTCGATCCATCCACTATCAAACAGCTCGAAGCTGGTAAATCTATCGACGTCAAAGTCAACCTAAAAGTTCCCGACAAAACCATTGCCGGTGACTATGCCGCCAAATTTGAGATCAAATCGGCCCAGAGCAACGCAGACATTTCATTCCGTCTGATCGTCAAGACTTCTTTGCTTTCGGGTTGGATAGGCATGCTGGTCATCGTATTGGCCATAGGTTTGGTGTATTTTCTCATCCGCAAATACGGCCGTAGATAAGGGCTTTACAAAAAGATGATCATCATGAAGGACCCTATCATTCAATTGACAGGCCTGACAAAAAGCTACGGTAAAGTAACCGCCGTAGACCAGTTGGACCTACATATTTATCCCGGAGAGATCTTTGGCCTGCTCGGCCCCAATGGAGCCGGAAAGACAACCAGCATCCTGATGATGCTGGGCTTGACCGAACCCACGGCCGGCACTGCCTATGTCTGCGGCTATAATGCCACCCGCAATCCGATCGCGGTGAAACGCAAGGTTGGCTACCTACCCGACAATGTAGGTTTCTATCCGGACATGACCGCGCTGGAAAACCTATGTTTCATTGCCCGATTAAATGGCCTTTCGGAATCCGATGCGCAAGCATCTGCGAAAGATATGTTGCATGTCGTCGGACTCGAAAAGGAAATGCATAAAAAAACGGGCGCATTTTCCCGTGGGATGAAACAACGTTTAGGCTTGGCCGAAGTGCTCATCAAGGCTCCCGAGGTTGCTATCCTCGACGAGCCAACGCTGGGCATCGATCCCAAGGGTGTGGACGACTTCCTCGAGCTCATCAAGCAGCTCAGCAGGGAGCATAACCTCACTGTACTGCTTTCTTCACATCACCTCCACCAGGTGCAGCGTGTCTGCGATCGGGTGGGTATTTTTGTTGGCGGAAAATTACTGGTCGAAGGATCGCTCGAAAGCCTTGCCCAGAATCTGCAGCAGCAAAAAGGCATCAGTACAGTCATTACCCTTGACCATGCCCAAGGCGATACCAAACGGTTTGAAGAAGCATTAAAGGCACTGCCCGGACTCCGTGATCTTACAGTGAACGGACTTTCGATCGAATTAAAGACAGACAGCGACCGGACAGCAATGGCGGTACGCACGCTGGTAAACAATGGCGCTGAAATTGTTTCCGTGAGCCGCAATGACTACCAGCTCGACGATATTTATAATACCTATTTTGAAAACAGCATAACTACAGATAATGCCTATGAAAAATCCAACGGTTTCTTCAAACGATATCAATAAGCGGCCATCCTTTCCGATGCAGGTGCTGGTCCGCAAAGAAATTGCGGCACATATCCGCAGCTGGCGTTTTATTATATTGATCCTGCTTATTGTACTGACTTTCGGCGCATCCCTCTACGTTTCATCCATGGGGCTCAAAGACGCTGTCAGCAATATGCGCGATCCCGATCAGTCATTTCTCTATCTCAAGCTACTGACCACAACGGATAATTCCATTCCGCCATTTCATGTTTTTTTAAACTTTCTAGCGCCGCTATTGGGCATAGCCCTGGGTTTTGACGCTGTCAATGCAGAATACAACAACGGAACACTCACCCGTTTACTGGCGCAGCCAATTTACCGGGACAATCTGCTTTTCGCCAAATTTCTGGCGCCGCTGGCCGTGGTGGGTACATTATTTGTTGCGCTGGTCATGCTGATGATAGGCGGCGGCCTCCTGGGTACCGGTGTCCGGATAGAACCCCAGGAACTGCTACGTATTTTGGGTTTTACCTTGATCAGTGTGCTCTATGTTGCCTTCTGGCTGAGCCTTTCGATCCTGTTGTCGATCCGCTTTCGCCAGCCGGCCACCTCAGCGCTTACCGCCATCGGCATCTGGTTGTTTTTTACTGTATTTTTTCCGATCCTGGTCAATCTAGCGATACGCCCCTTTCTGCCCAACCCCAATTATATTTCGGAGCAGGAGTACATCGGCTATAATGAGCTCATCTTAAACCTGCTTCGCTTATCACCGAGCCAGCTGTATAGCGATGCCACCACTACCCTATTGATGCCCTCGGTACGCAGCCTCGGTCCTATTTCCATGGAGCAGATGGTCGGTGCCATCCCTTCACCACTCTCCTTTCGGGAAAGTTTTCTGATGGTCTGGCCCCAGGTCAGCGGGCTCAGCGCAGCCATGATGATCTGTTTTGCGTGGTCTTACTACATTTTTATGCGGCGGGAAATCAGAAGTTAAGTGCTATCACCAAAGCAGTTAGTCAAAACTGCATTCATAAACTGTAAGGCGCACGATCTCGTGCGCCTTTTTTAGTTCCCTTGCAGCGCTAGATCGACAACGCTACAATAGAATAAAAATACACCAAACAAAAACAATTTAGGCTGCACTTTGGTATATTTGTATATAACAAAATAAACAACTGCAACAAACAATCCAGGCTATGAAAATTCTCTTGACCGGT
>NZ_DIIM01000029.1:56407-82288 GCF_002420705.1 Sphingobacterium sp. UBA5670 | reverse complement strand
TTACCGGGTATATCGGAAAACGACTTTTGCCTGTATTGCTGGAACAGGGGCATGAAGTTATCTGCTGTGTGAGAGATAAAAACCGTTTTGATACATCGGCAATCCCGGGACCTGTTGAAGTTGTCGAAGTCGACTTCCTGGATCAGGAGACCTTAAAAAATATTCCGCCTGAAATTGACATCGCTTATTTCCTGATCCATTCCATGGCCACGCAGTCGGGTGATTTCCAGCAAATGGAAGCGCAATGTGCGACCAACTTCCGCAACTTTATGGAAAAAACCAGCGCGCAGCAGATCATTTATCTGAGTGGAATAATTAATTCAGATCACTTATCGAAGCATCTCGATTCGAGAAGAAACGTTGAAAACATCCTGGCTAGCGGGCGTATTCCGATCACCACCCTGCGGGCAGGCATCATCGTTGGCTCCGGGAGCGCATCGTTCGAGATCATACGCGACCTTGTGGAAAAACTTCCGGTGATGATTACGCCTAGATGGCTCAAGACGAAATGTCAGCCTATCGCCATACGCAACGTGATCGAATTTATGATCGGCGTTATCGCCAATCCGCATACCTTTAACAACAGCTATGATATCGGCGGTCCAGACATCCTTAGCTATAAAGAGATGTTGCTGCAATATGCTGCCGAACGAAAACTTAGGCGACACATTTATGTGATCCCGCTTATGACACCGCGGCTTTCCTCCTACTGGCTTTATTTTGTGACCTCCACTTCCTATAACCTAGCCAAAAATCTGGTCGATAGCATGAAAGTGGAAGTGATCTGTAAACCAAATCGTCTGGCCGAGGAATTGGGTATCCAGCTGATCAATTACCGCGCATCCATCCAGTTAGCTTTTCAAAAAATTGAAAGCGACAATGTGGTTTCCAGTTGGAAAGATGCCCAGACCAGTCATATCTTATCGGGCGGACTCACCCGGCTGCTGGAAGTGCCCAGTTATGGTTGCTTTAAGGATTTCCGTACGGCCCCTCTTCCTAATAGTGAAGCATCGTTGACCAAAATATGGTCCATAGGCGGCAATTCGGGCTGGTATTATGGCAACTGGCTCTGGAAAATCCGTGGATTCATGGATCAATTAGTTGGCGGAGTGGGGATGCGGCGAGGACGAAAGAATAAAAGTGACCTGGCGGCCGGCGATGCACTTGATTTTTGGCGCGTACTGATCGCAGATAAAAAAACAAAACGATTGCTGCTCTACGCCGAAATGAAACTCCCGGGAGAAGCATGGCTAGAATTTAAAATCGAAGATAATCTCCTGCTGCAGACCGCGACCTTCAGGCCCCTGGGCCTTGCCGGAAGGCTCTACTGGTATGCAGTATGGCCTTTTCATGGCTTCATATTCAGGGGCATGATCAATAGAATTGCTAACACGTAGAAAAGTATTTGTAAACGATGATTTATAATGAACAGGCCATTGCGGCATTTGAAAGAAGATACAGAGCTCATTTTATCAAAATGTATTCTTTATCTTTGGCCTAATGGACATTAAGAAAAAATTTGGCAGTGCCTCTTTTGGCGAAGACCTTATCTTACAGGCATTGAGCTGTTCTCCCGAGCCTACATCAATCTATACTGGAACAGAGATGACCATCCAGTTTGCCAATGCGGGTATGCTTAGCCTATGGGGCAAAGATGAATCCGTTATTGGAAAGGCGCTGATCAGTGCTATTCCCGAACTGGAAGACCAGCCGTTCTTATCTATTCTGCAAGAGGTTTGGCGTACGGGCAAATCCTATTCCGTAAAGGAGGCACCAGCTAGGCTTATAAAGGATGGTGTTCCGGTGACAGATTATTTCGATTATGAATATAGGGCCCTATTAGACCAAAACAATAAAACCTGGTGCATTTTAAACACCGCCCGCAACGTTACGTTAAGAAGGCAGCATCAGCAACAAATACAGGAAAAAGAAAAAAAGGAACAAGGGCTTATGGAGGAGATGGCAGCAACGCTGGAAGAATTGACTGCTACAAATGATGAGCTCAACAGTTCCTTACAACTGCTGGCAGAAAGCCGTGAGCAGGTGCGGACAATTATTGAGCAAGCACCGGTTGGCATAGCAATGCTTAAGGGGCCAGAGTTTATTATAGACATCGCCAATCCAACCATATTAAAGATCTGGGGCCGTCATTTGGCGGAAGTGCAGGGCCTGCCCCACGAAACCGCAAGGCCCGAGCTGCAGGGCCAGCCCATGACCCAATGGCTCCAGGAAGCATTTGAAAAAGGTGTACGAAAAACAAATAATGAACTTTCCATACTGCTGCACCACAAGGACGGATTGCGGGAGGCTATCGTAAACTCCATCTATCAACCTATTTTTTCAGCTGATAATAAAGTAACGGGAATTCTGATCATCCTCGAAGAAATTACCGATCAAGTTCTTGAACGACGGAAAAGTGAAAAGGACCAACAAATGTTATCCATGGCTATCGATGCGGGAGAGCTTGCAACGTTCTATTATGAGCCTGAGGTGAACCTGTTCTCCGGAAACGCACTATTAAAATTATGGTTCGGCTTAAGCGATGAGGATCAACTGGATCTATCTGCCGCTATTAATTCCATTGTAGAAGAGGATCAGGAACGTGTAATGGCTGCCATCACTGAGGCACTGAGCGAAGAGTCGGATGGCAATTACTTTATTGAATACCGTATCGTCCATCCACAGTCCCCGAACGGCAGGCTCGTGCAAGCACGTGGTAAAGTGTTTTATGATGCCAAGGGGAAAGCCGCAAGTCTGAATGGTACACTAAGGGATATTACCGAACAGAAAGCTGAGGAACAGCGGAAAAATGACTTTATAAGCATCGCTAGCCATGAACTGAAGACACCCCTGACCTCTATCAACGCCTATCTTCAATTGATGCAGCGTCAGGCACTCCTGACAGCAAATACGAATTACCAGGACCTTACATTGAAATCTCTTAAACAGGTTCGCAATATGAAGAACCTCATCAATGGATTCTTGAACATTTCGCGGTTCGACTCCGGCAGAATGACGATCGAAAGAGAAGTATTTGATCTGAAGGAATTATTTGCTGAACTTGAAGATGAATTTAAATTAAGGATCCACTCCCATCAGATTGTCGCTGACCTGACGCAAAGTGTATCCATTAACGCAGACCTGAATAAGATTGCGCAGGTAGTCCAAAATCTGGTAGAAAATGCAGCCAAATATTCGCCAATAGGAACCCAGATTACATTTGGCTATCTGGCGGAGGAAAACAAGGATATCGAAATTTTTGTCAGCGACCAAGGCATGGGAATTGCCGAAGAAGACCGCGATCAGATATTCGAGCGATTTTACAGGGCAGGAAAAGATCGGGTCGGAACAATCTCGGGATTTGGCATAGGCCTTTACCTCTGCCGTGAAATTGTAGAACTGCATAACGGACATATCGCTGTGGAGAGCAACTCAGCCGGCGGAACCACATTTAAGGTACGGCTTCCTACGCAGTAAGTTCCACCCCCAACTTCGCCGCCATGATGTTATCTAGCGGTACGGTTGTGTCCCTGCACAAGATCAAGCAATAGGGATCTTTGCTTCAAAGCGCTGATCCGACTAATTTAAAAAGTATGAAAGGTTTCCAAGAAACCTTTCATACCTATCAAATAAAAGCATTAAACCTATTTTTCCAGGGGAAGTTTGACCCCCTCCTTGATTTCGTCATTGGCATGCAGCAAGATCTGATCACTCTTGTTTAGCTTACCAAAAACTTCGGTAGAATCATGCGTGGATACACCTTCTTTGATATCCACAAAATGTGTCTTGCCAGCTATAAGCTGGATCACATACTGCCTTTCTGTCGAACGTACAATACTATTGGATGGCACCAATAAAGAATTGGCTCCGGCAGACAATGGAATATCCACTTCACAATATAAACCGGGCTTGAGTTTGTTATCCGAGTTGGCGACATCTACCTCTATCGCTTCGGACTGCATGGCGCCCAAAGAATTTGCCGAACGCGCAATCATCCCTTCAAATACCTTATTCGGTTTATTATTAAAACGATAAGCTACCTTTTTCGAAAGATCAACTTTATCAACATAGGTCTCAGGGATCTGTACTTCCAGCCTTAATTTGTTGAGATCCTGCAGGATCAAAAGGGGTTGATCATTTCCTTTTCCCGGTCCGACCAGTGCTCCTTCAGAAACGTTACGCTGTACAATCACACCATTGAATGGCGCTTTGATATTCAGATAAGACTGCAGCATTTCAACCTCTTCCACATTTGCTTTTTCCGACATAGCTACCGCTTCATCCCCTTTCATCTTTGAAAGCGCATTGTCCAGATCAAGTGGTGATACCGCTCCTTCTTCCTGTGCGGCATTTTTGAGCCTTTTGTATTTATCCTTACTTGCAGAGGCGGTCTCCTGTGCCTGCACAAAGCGCGAATGCGCCGACTGTACCGCAGCGAGCATTTCTGGTGCCTCCAGCTGCATCAGCAGCTGCCCTTTTTTGACTATTGCTCCTCTGTCCACATAGATGTGCTTGACAAAGCTGTTCATTTTGGCGTAGATATTTACCTCGTTAAAAGGTTTGAGCTTACCAGGTAAACGCACACTGCTGGACATGACTTTCTCCTGTATTACTGTTGTTTGATAGGTACTGGCTTTAGCCGGATTTTTCGGCGTCAGATCAATCGGCTTTTCGGTGTGACCGCAAGCGGAAAGTAAGCCCACCAGTATTATTAAATAGCCTATTTTTTTCATCCCTTTGGTTTTCTTGTTCATTTCTCAATTATGTCTTTAAGGCATACATGCTGCCTTTGGCGATTTTATATTTTTATACGATTCTGTTCCCGTTCCATAGTAACTTCCTTCTATATCATCGCAGTTCGTACTGCTGGATGTCGATTCCGAAAGAGCACTATATTTTTTAGTTTACACTATACGCTTCTTTTTCCATCAATGGCTTCCGATAATCAGGCTCATCCTGCGGCAAGAGTGATTCGGAGTCGAACTTGGATTTTTCCTTCATCCACACAAACAGGAGCGGCAGAATAAAGAGAGCTGCAAATGTGGAGGCAAACAGGCCACCGATAATGGCCCGGCCCAATGGAGCCGCCTGTTCACCCGTCTCTCCCATTCCCATGGCCATGGGAATCATACCGGCAATCATGGCCATACTGGTCATCAGGATCGGACGTAGCCGCGTTGTCGCACTGGCCAGCGCTGCTGTCCTGGCATTACGAAAGTCCAGCCGCAGTACTTCCGCATTGGACACGATCAGGATCGCATTGGCGACGGATACCCCCGTAGACATAATCATACCCATGTAAGATTGCAGATTGAGTGTAGACCCTGTGAGCAAAAGCATCGCCAAAGATCCTAAGATCACTGCAGGAATAGTGACCAATGCGGTCAGCGAAAGCTTGACACTCTGATAATTCGCCGCCAACAGCAGAAATATTACAACAACTGCGCAGGCTAGCCCTAATTGCAAACTACCCATGGTATCGAGCAATAGTGTCGACATCCCCTTCATTTCCACCACAACACCACGCGGCGGAGCCGGGAGTTCACGAATAGCTTGTTGCACATCGGCTGTTGCTGTCCCCAGGTCCTTCTTATGGATATTTGCCATCACGGTCAAATACCGTCTTGGCCCCTGCCGGTCATACTCACCCGGTAAATATTGTGTATTGAAACTGGCGATATCGCCCAAGGTCGGTGTGAGCTGCCCTTTCACGAGTGGAATTTCGCGCAGCTCGTCCATTGTATTCATCACATATTCAGGCACCTGCACCTGTACCTGATAGGTATAGGTATTGTTTTCATCGAGCCATTGGATCTTCTGCGTAAATCGGCTCGATGACGTACTGGCTGTTACCGACCGGGCAATATCATCCATCTGCAGACCAAGCTGTGAGGCTTTGAGGCGGTCGATGGCAATCGAAATGGTCGGCAGCCGGAGGGGCTGCGCGATCTGCACATCACGCAGATAGCCGATATGCCGCAATGAACCGACAACCTTATCCGCGTAGACCTTCAATTCGTCCATTTTCTTACCTGCGACACGCACTTCGATCGGTGTCGCAGCTCCCTGGCTCATAATCTTTTCGGTCATATCAATAGGTTCAAAATTCAGACGCAAATTGGGGAGTTTGAAGTGGATGTTACGCCGTAAAACATCTTTGAGTTCGTCCATATTGACATGATAGTCTGCATTCAGGTTGACCTGAATAACAGCTTCATGCGTCCCGGTATTGAATACATAGAGGTTGCTGACCCCATAGCTGCTGGGCACTAGGCCTACATAGGCCGAACTGATGGCAACCTGATGGTTGACCGTACTATCGATTACTTGCAGGACCTGTTTGACGGACTCTTCGGTACGCTCCAGCCTGGTTCCATCGGGCTCTTTGATCCGCAACTGAAACTGCCCATTATTAACTTTGGGCATCATATCCTTGCCGATGTAGACAAATGCCGCCGCCGCACAAGCCAGCATGAGCAGCAGATAACCGATGATAATTTTACCCTTATGGCGCATGCTGCGATATAAGCTATAGCGATAACGCTTTTTGATCTTATCGAAAAAGCCCGGAGAGTCTGACTTGAAGTGCCCGATATGATGCTCTTTGAGCAGCCAATTGGATAAAATAGGTACCAAGGTCTGCGCCATGAAATAAGAGGCGATCATTGTCAATCCAATGGATAAAGAAAGTGGCAAAAACATGGCCCGGGGAATTCCCGTCATCATAAAGGAAGGTGCAAATACAGCCAAAATACAGAACAGGATCAAGAGCAGCGAAACAGCGATCTCCTGACAGGCATGATAGATCGCCTTACGTTTGTGTGTACCCTGTTCCTGATGCTGGTGTATGCTTTCGATGGTCACCGTGGCCTGATCGACCAGGATACCGATGGCTAGTGCCAAACCGCTCAAGGTCATAATATTGATGGTCTGGCCAAACAGTGTGAGCAGCAAGACACCGATCAAAATGGACACTGGTATGGTGACGATCACGATCAAGCTGCTTCGCCAGTCGCGCAGAAACAAGAGTACCATCAGGCCAGTAAGCAAAGCACCGAGCCCACCTTCGTGTAAAAGACTCTGCACCGAATTCATAACCGCTACGGACTGGTCAAATTCGTAAGACACCTTGACATCTTCAGGAAGCAGGTTCTGGATTTCCGGCAGCTTGGCCTTTAGGTTGCTGACCACTGCCCAGGTGGAAGCATCTGAAGTCTTAACGGCAGGAATATAAACTGAGCGCCGACCATTGATCAGTGCGTAACTGACCGTCACATCCGAAGCGTCCGACACGCGTGCGACATCTTTGATATAAATCGGGATCCCATTTTTTGTCAGAATAGGAATATTGGAGAAATCTGCAACATTCTTGATCAGTGAATTGATGGTGGTCACATACATCGTATTGTTGAGGTGGAGATTGCCTGATGGTGACATCACGTTAAATTTGGATAATGCCATCACCACTTCGTCGGCAGTCAAGTTGTAACTCCGCAATTTATTAGGGTCTACATTGACCGTGATCGTCCTGGAGTTGGCTCCAAAGGGTGGCGGTGCGGAGAGGCCCGGTACCGCAGAAAACATGGGCCGCACCAACGTGCTCGCCATATCGTAGATCTCTTTGAGGCTTCTTGTCTTGGAAGAAAGGACCAGCTGCCCCACAGGTAAAGAAGAAGCATCAAAACGAACTACCTGTGGTGGCAATGCCCCTGGCGGGAAAAACTTCATGGCCCGGTTTACCTGCAGCGCCACCTGCGCTGAGGCTTCGGCCATATCGGTATTTTCGTAGAAACTAAGTTTTAAGAGCGTAAGGCCCTGAATATTTTTGGCGGATATATTTTTGATTCCGTTGACATAGAGAAACTGATCCTGCATCCGGGAGGAGAAAAAACCTTCCATTTGTTGCGGGGACATCCCACCGTAAGATTCAATGACGTAAATTGTCGGTGAATTGAGCTGCGGAAAGATATCAATCGGTATTTTCAGTACGGCGAGTACCGAAAAGAGCAGCAGGCTCAGGGTGATGATCACTGTGGTAATCGGCCTTCGTAAAGCAGCTGTGACAAGTGACATAAGTAATTAGTTAAAAAGTTGAAGAAAGCCATCGACATTGTTTTGTGCCACCACCTGATGGAACAATGCCAGATAATAATTATACTTGGCGGTGATATAATCGCGCTCTGCCTGATTGAGCATATTTTGGGCAACATTGACCTCCACGATATCAATCAGTCCATTCTTATACAAGGAAAACTTCTGGCGGTAAGCGGCGTTTGCAGCCTTAGTCTGACGCGGAATTTCCTTCAGACGTCTTTCAGCAGTCTCCACTTCCGTGGTAGACTGTGCAATATTCATGGCGATGTTGGCCTGTTGTTCCTGTAGCTTTTGCCCAGCCTCGTCTACCATAAGGCGTTGCGTATGGAGTTTTACCTTTTTACGGCGCAGGTCAAACAGGTTGTAGTTGATCCCCATACCAACGAGGTAATTACCACGTTGCAGGCCAAAGCCATCGGCTAGTGACCCATAACTATTATCACTTTGAACACTGGATGCCCTTCCCCAGACGGCCCCCGAAAGGAACAGCTTGGGACGGTAACTATTGGCGACCAGCTTTTCTTCCATTTTCGTTTTGTCGAACAACGCATTATAGTAGGCTACCAGGGGATGCTGGCGGCCACCATCGAGTTCAATGGGTGCATTTTGTACCTGCTCGAAAAGAATCTTTTCGGCAGTGGTATCCGCTACAATTTGCGCTGGGGACATACCGGCCAAAGTAGCCAGTTGAATTTGCAACTGCTGCTGCTGATTGTCCAGTTCGATAAGGCTAAGCTGGCTTCGCGATATTTCGGCATCCGCCATACTGGTATCCACTCCAGCCCGAATACCACTTTTGACCAGCGCAAATATCGACTGACGTATTTCCTGATTACGGGCTATACTGCGCGATTGAATTTCGATCAGGTCATGCAATTTTAATAACTGCAGATAACTATAAATCGTGAAGGACTGCAGGTCATACTTAGACTGCTCAAACCGACGGTTCTCTACGGTCACCTCCGACTGCGCGAGCTGGTCTTGGGCCTTGAATTGACCAAAATTATAGACCTCCCATTGGAAGGCAGCAATACCAAGATTGCTGCTCACAGCCTGATAATTATTATCGGCACGGATACCACCATTATTGGTCGGTACCAAGCCAAATCCGAAGTAAGGCCCGGGCACATTATTATTGGAACCGACGTCTGCCTGATACGACAGCTGGAGGCTTGGCAGACGGTTGTTTTTGACTTCGGCTGCGCGGGCCTGCTGTACCTGCGTACGCACGTAGTCGGTACGTAAGGATGGCGCATGCTGCGATACCGAAGACAGCAGCTGGTTGAGTTTGATAGGCACATGGTTCTCCTGGCCATAGCTAAAAAAGCTACAGCAGAGCAGCACATGCCCCAAAAGGACAAGTTTCTGAAACATATAAAAAGCTTATTTTAAAATAAATGAATGTCTGTAGTCCCACTGGGACCCATTCAGTACGATTAAAATGGCTTTTTTATCATAAAGTGAGCTGAAGATTACGCAGGTATAGCCGATCTAGCGGCAATAAGGCCTTGGACAGGAAGTTGCCCATCGAAAACGTGCTGGAATTTGGAAAGAACGTGTTGAAAAAGTGGGTAATGAAAAACTCCTTTACTTTAGCAACAAAGTGACGAAGTGGCGAGAGCGTCAGACAGACACTATCTTTGACATCAACCCAATCCAGGTATTCCTGTTTCCGTTTACTGAAGGCCTTGATAACGGTGATAAACTCATTCTCCCCTTGCGTCTTTGCCTGATGATAAAGTGAAAATCCGATCAAAGGCTTCACAATCAACAGCATCGCACTTATCAGTAAGAGAAATTGAAATATGACTCGTCTTAACATAGGTTGTATGATATCTAATGCACACCATTTCGATTGATGTACGATACAAATATAAACAATGGTACCTGATCTTAATGTAACATTGACGTAGCGAAAGCTTTTGTAAACATCATGTTGCAATTGCGTTCCTCCGGGTAAAAATCAAGCGCCAGCGATCGTCTAGCGGCAACCCGCAACATCATCCGCTCGTCCACCTGTTTCAGGTATTTGGAAAAAACATAAGCAGGCAAATTTGTCTACATTTAATTGCCTTTAAATGACTTTTCTTTTTTTGGATAGGTTTACTTTTGTCGCAAATGTATCCCGTTCGGGATTGAAGAAGAGCAAAATGAAGAAAGAATCACGCATCATATCGCTCATTGTTGGTGGCACACTACTTATGGAGATGCTCGACACCACAGCGATATCAACGGCCTTACCCAAAATGGCACATGATTTTGAAAGCAATGTAGTACAACTCAGTGCGGGCATTACTTCGTATACGGTCATGTTGGCCGTATTTATTCCAATCAGCGGCTGGATTGCCGACCGTTACGGTGCAAAAAAAGTTTTTAATACAGCAATTATAGGATTTATACTATCGTCCATCGCCTGTGGGCTGAGTACCAACTTAACAGCTTTCGTGATCGCACGTATCTGTCAAGGTACAGCCGGAGCACTGATGGTACCTGTGGGCCGTCTCATTGTACTAAAGCATACCGCAAAGAAAGATCTGGTCGATGCGATCGGCTATATTGCCTGGGCCGGATTATTGGGTCCTATTATTGGTCCCGTATTGGGCGGATTTTTTACGACTTATTTTAGCTGGCACTGGATTTTCTTTATCAATGTACCCGTCGGGGTATTTGCGCTGTGGGCAGTCAATAAATTTATTCCAGCGATGGAATCTGAAAATATCCGCCCACTGGATATTATCGGCTTTTTTATCAGCGGGATCGGTCTCGCCGGCATCATGCTGGGTACTGAAATGATCGGTGCAGCCAAAGGAGATTATACCAAACCCATTGTTACTATTGTTGTAAGCTTTGCGCTAATGGCCGTTTCCATCTGGCACTCCAAACGTATCAAGTACCCATTGATCGATTATAGTGTCCTCAAGATAAAGACATTCAGGGTTACGGTCTATTCTGGATCGATCACTCGAATGGTGATCAATGTTGCTCCGTTTATCCTGCCGCTTATGTTACAGCTGGGTTTTGGACTGAGCCCATTTCACGCAGGCCTCCTCTATATGGCCAACATGCTGGGCAGTATGAGCATGAAGCCCGTAGCCATATGGATCACACGAAGATTTGACTTCCGTAAAGTCTTGATCGGGAATGGAATTATTTTAACGGTGTTTACGGCCGGCCTTTCGCTGCTTTCCCTACAGACACCGATCTGGCTTGTCGCCATTGTGTTCTTTTTCTCCGGACTTACACGTTCGCTTCAATTTACAAGCCTTAACACCCTGGCCTATGCAGACATACCCAATGAGCAGATGAGCAATGCAAATACGCTGTATAATACGGCGCAGCAAATGGCACTTGGTATGGGGATCGCCTTAGGAGCAGTAACTCTTCACCTGGCCAGTAGTTATTATCAGGATACCATTTATCAGATGCGGGATTTCAGCCTGGCATTACAGTTAATTGCAGCCTTGTCCCTCCTATCTTTAATTGAATATTTCAAAATCAAACCGAGCGACGGCAGGAATTTAAGGGGCCTTACAGCACAAAAAGAAGTGCAGAAGGCCGCATAAGCCTTTCTACTATATTTTAGCTAAACTTTTGGGACTGTAGCCAAACTGTTTTTTAAAAGCAGAGGAAAAATGAGAAAGATCTTCAAAGCCCAAATCAACAAAGATGTCAGAAGCAGATTTCTTTTCTTCCTTTAAGAGATAATGTGCTTCGTCCAACCTTTTTTTGAGCATCCATTGATGCGGCGAGGTTTGAAAAATCTTTTCAAAATCGCGCTTAAACGTGGCAAGGCTCCTACCCGTGAGGCGGGCAAAGCGCTCCAAATTGACGTTGTACCTATAATTCTGGTTCATAAACGCTTCAAGGTCTATTTTATGCGGTTCGGAAAAATCAAACAGGATATTTTTGAGTTCAGGTTTCGTCTGAAGGAGGATTAACAAGAGTTCCTTGATTTTCAGGTCTGTCAGTGATTTGGTATTCAGATTGCTCGTGAGCAGGGTGCGCAGCGAAGCGATAAAATTTTCAAGCACCGAATTGACATCAATTTTAACCAGCACATTTGCTTTCGTTACATGTTCGGACTGCAACTGATATTCCTGCGCAAAATTCTTTAGATTTTCATCACTCAAATAGATATTCAGGCTTTCACAGGTGCCATTTGGTGGTGGAATTTTCGCAAATTTCACCAGCTGGTTTTTCCTGATGAGATGAAAATCCCCCGGATTGGCAATATACTTGTCTTTGTTGTCTGCCAGTATAAAACTACCCGACATCTGGTATGAAATCGTATGCTGAGCCACAAAGTTTTCTCCTTTTCGGCTCACTTTGTGGTAACAGGAATAGACAATATCCGAATTTTCTATCATTAGCTTATTGATCAAGACAAAGCGCTGTCCACGCGACAACGCTTTATCAAATTTATAAAAAATTAGCTTAGCACAGCTTTGATTTCAAGATAAGGTTCCAGACCATATGCGCCATATTCCCGACCTATACCCGACTGCTTAAATCCGCCAAACGGAACGAAAGGGTCGTGACTGAATCCATTGATACAGACTCGACCGGCGTCGATTTCCGAGGCCACCCGTATTGCCCTTTCCCTATCTGCCGATGTGATGTAGGCTGCCAATCCGTAAGGGGTATCGTTGGCAATTTCGATTGCCTCTTCTTCCGTTTGATAAGGAATAATACACAAAACGGGGCCGAAAATTTCTTGCTGCGCAATGGTCATATCATTGCTTACATTTGTAAAAATGGTCGCTTTTACAAAGTTTCCGTCTTCCAAGCCTTCAGGTTTCCCCAAGCCGCCAGTCAATAATGTGGCGCCTTCCTCGATTCCAGTTTTAATATAATGCTGTACCCGATCAAACTGCTTTACGCTCACCATCGGACCGATGTTTGTGTCGGCATGTTGAGGCAGACCGACCACTATACGTGCTGCAGTAGCCTTTGCTATTGCATTAACCTGATCCAGTTTGTGCTGCGGTACCAGGAGTCTTGTTGGGGCAATACAGGCTTGTCCACTGTTCATGTAAGCACCATATACGGCCATCGGAATTGCAGCGTCCAGGTCAGCGTCATCCAGTATAATATTGGGCGATTTTCCACCTAGTTCCAGCGTGACGCGTTTCATGGTATCTGCCGCCCGTTTAGCGATAGATTTTCCGACGGCTGTCGAACCCGTAAATGATATTTTGGCCACTCCGGGATTTTCGGTAAGTTCCGTTCCAACGACATTTCCCAGACCTGTTACCACATTTATGACCCCTTTAGGTAAACCTGCATCGTGAAAAGCTTCCATCAGCACATTCGTCTGCGACGCACTCATTTCACTGGGTTTGATGACTACCGTGCATCCTGCTGCGATTGCTGTAGCGACTTTGCTAGTTACCGAACTGTTGCTGGCATTCCAGGGCGTAATGATAGCGACCACACCTACAGGCTGTAAACGCACCGAAGCAGCATTAATTGTTCGTTCAAATTCAAAATTTTTGAGTACTTCTATCATACTGTCAAACCAGGCTCCGGTATGCTCGTTGCTCATTGTGACAAATTGGTGAGTCCCACCATATTCTTCGATCATTGTACTGATAAAATCCTGTTTTCTCTTTTCAATGGCGATTTTCAGTTTTTTTAGGTAGCCTATACGTTCCAAAATGGTGGATTTTGAAAATTTCCGGAAGGCAGCTTTTGCGGCTGCGATGGCATTTTTTGTGTCTATTGTATCGGCTAAGGTGACTTCACCGATCTTTTCATTGTTAGACGGATTGATGAGATGATAGATCTCTGTTCCGTGAGGAGTTACAAATTCCCCGTCGATATAAATCTGATTGACTGTTTTCATTTTGTTAATTTTATAGAACAAAATTAGCGGTACCATTTTGATTCAACTTGGTAAAAAAGCTCAATTATACTTGGTAAAAAAGCTCAGGTCCAACAAAACGCGCATATCCAGTTAGAGAACTAAAGTATAGTGTTTACGGACTCGGAGAATGCCTAACCTTATTATTTATGCCAGCCATTTTCGAGGTTGGCCTCATGATGGTTGTAACTTTTAATTGAAGTTATTTTTCTGGACCTAATAAGAATAAAATTCAGACTCAGCCTTCCCTGACAGACTTGGAGCCCAGCTCTGCCAACGACGAACACTGCGATTTGCTGAGTATATTTTTACGGTGGGAATTTATGGTATGCACAGACACGGCCAGCAGCTCGGCAATTTCAAGTGTACTTTTCCCGCAGAGTACAAGGTGTAGCACCTCGGGCTTAATTTTTAAAACATTTGAAATACTGTCACTCACAAATTCCATTTCTACGCTCGCAATATTCACGATATAATAGTAAAAATCGCCCGGATTAAAAAATGAAGCATCGTTTTCAAGACCAAAATAAATGCATTACCGAATTTGACGCTGCAGTATGGGTCTAGACTTGAGAAATTGCCCAAATTTTATCACGATGCTAGAAATAGAGAATCGCTGTTAAAGATTATCAGGAAACTTAAAAGTAAGGTAGGCTAATCGTTATTATTACGGCCATAATAAACGCTTGTAAAATATTAATTAAACCCGGATGGACATAATTTGGCCACTAAATATTCAAGTTCGTCCAGTTCAAATGGTTTAGCCAAGAAAGCGTCGGCTCCACAAGCATCAGCTATAGCTTTGCCATGGAGGCTCGCCGACATCATAATCACTTTTATGAAGCTGTATTTTTCGGATGCCTTGAGTTGGCGCACAATGTCGTCCCCGGCCAGCCATGGCATCTGTAGATCCACAATCAACAGGTCAGGCTGTCTTTCGTATATGGTAGACATGAGTTCCGGGCTATGGGCAACGGATATGACCTCCTGGTTTTCGTTCGCTAATGCAAGCCCCAACACATCTAATATAAGTGTATCGTCTTCGCAAATAATTATTTTCCTCTTCATGATTATGCTGGCTTGATTTATCGTTTTTAAAATATCACTTTGATAGGTTATCACCCTAAGATATTATGCCTTTCCTTCAACTATGGTTTGTTAGCACAAAATAGGTAATTTCCCTGTTGCTTCTATATTCGCTATTTTTTTCATTATTAAGAGTAACAGTTTTTTATTTGGTACAATTTAAATTTCATATTGTTACGTATATTTCATTAAAAAAATTAAAAGCGGACTACACGTAGTAGCCCGCTTTTTGAAATAATCAATTTTAATGTAAGATCAGGTGAATAACACCATTCGAACTGTTATTGTTTTGATTATTTGATGACCACATAAAACATGAGTTCCAATTTTTACATTTTTCTCATTGCAGCATTTGCTACTGTGGGGGTCATCATACGGCAATTTAAGATACAGGAAACCATTTGGGCTTCCATTGGTGCCATCCTGTTATTGCTCTTCGGACTGATCTCATTCCAAGCTGCCTGAACAGGCATTGGCAAGGGACTCGACGTTTAACTTTTCCTGATAGGGATTATGAGTTTGGCAGAATCTGCCCGTCGGGAGGGGCTTTATTGGCGATTTTAATTTAAATGATTATGGATTTTTATTTTATAGGGGATCTAGCCTTCTTTGCGCGGCAGGGTAAAAGAAATATCGGTGCCCGGCCCCTCTTTATCGAGTATATGGATCTGACCACCGTGGCGCAATATGATATCGGCGCAGAGAAAGAGCCCGATACCGAAACCTTCAATATGACTGTGACCATTTGAGCGATAAAATTTCTCAAATACTTTTTTCCTATCCTCAGGTTTTATTCCCATCCCAAGGTCACTTATCAGTACGGATATTTCATGCCGATCTGCTGTCATCTTGATGTGTATAGGTGAATTTTTATCACTATATTTAATGGCATTATTGATCAGGTTGGTAATTACCTGTCCGATACGATAACCATCAGCCTCCAGAAATACCGTATCATCGGGCAGATGTAAGTGCAGATCACTCTCGGGAAATATGAGCGCAGCATTTTGGCTTATTTCAATGATAAGCTGGGTCAAATCTATCGTGGATTTATCGAGGTCGATTCCTTTAGCCATTACCATCACGGGGGCGACCATTTCATTGAGGAGACGATTAATACGGTCAGTGGCTTTGAGTGCATTTTCTAGGAGTTTATTTGACAAGGCATTTTCTTGTGCTGCCAGCTGCCTATCGAGAATCTGCAAGGTTCCTTTGACGGATGATAGCGGTGTCTTGATTTCATGCATGGCGATGCTCAACATCTCGTCGCGAAGAATCTCTAGCTCCTTTTTCTCTGTGATATCAAGCGTCGTTCCCGAAATTACCTGCGGGCCGCCATTCTCGTCATAAGTCACCCATCCACGTGCCTCAATCCAATGGATACTATCATCACCATGTCTAACACGATACTGTGCAATATAGGAGATTTGCTGCTCAATAGCCCTTGCGACACTCGCCTGCATTGCTTCCCGGTCTTCATCCACAATACAGCCCAACATATCACCATAGCTAAATTCTTTTGCTGTATCCCAACCAAAATTTCTTTTGCATTGATCCGTACAGGACATGTAATTTTTTTCCAATAGGCTAACTTCCCAAAAGCCCATACGAGCCTGTGCGAGCGCCTGCGCGAGATGTTTTTGGGATACTGTAAAAGTAGAATCCGCACCGTGCAAGTTAATCATACAATTGATAGGATTTAAAAGTGCTTGTCAACGAGGTAAAGATACATATTATAATAATCTTAGCATTATTATTTTTACACCTAAAGATATCCTATAAAACTTGGTTTTTTTTTAACTATCTTAGTTAGCAAGACTTTGGTGTTAAAGGAGGCTGAAGCCCCCATTCAGCCATCCTTAACAATCAGCAGAAATGAAATTCTGTCTTACTAACTAGAACAGCTTGAAATTGAGATCGTTTGCCTTATAATAAAAACACGAACATCTATTTATTGTAGTACTTTCAAAGCACATAGCCCGAAGCGACTTAAAACCAAAATTAGCTATTTTACTGTAACCAGGAATGCCTTTTTACAGCTTAATTCATCTAGAGACGATTATGCATAACTGGAGCAGAATCATTTTGCTGATGCTGCAAATTGTACCGTTTATTTTAGTTTTATCAGCAAAAGAGATACATTTGAACATAAACAAACGCCCTTATGAATAGTGCTACTTCCATTTTCGAATCGAACCACAAAAAATTAGGCCTGATTTCTTTCGACTCCTCTTCGCTTAATCTGGTGAACGGCGAAACTTTCCGCCATTACATCAAAGTATTGCTCATTCCAGCGGGTTACGCACTAACGGTGGACTTCACTGCATATGAAACCCAAAATCCCACCTTGCTTTTCATCAATACCAATCAATATCTTGACATCCAGTCGGCCAATGCGAATGAAGCTTTTTTAATTCATTACAACAGGGATTTTTACTGTATTCAGATCCATGATGAGGAGGTTGCCTGCGACGGACTTTTATTCAATAATATTTTTGAGAACCCGGCAGTGGACCTGCACGGCGATGAGCTGCACAGCATATCCCAATTATTCGCTCAGATCAGCGATGAACTTCATATTCAGGACCGTTCATCTGAAGAAATGATCAGAACTTACCTCAAGCAGATTATCATCCGTGCAACGCGACAGTGGAAAAAGCAAAACCTCCAAAATGAAACGCTCGATCTTGTCAGTACGGATCAGGATTTTTTCAGGAACTTCAGCCGACTAGTCAATATCCATTACAAGGAAAAACACAGTGTGGCCGATTATGCGGACCTGCTGAACCTGGCTCCAAAAACACTCTCCAACAAATTCCATAAACTCAATCTTGAAAATCCGAACGAGATGATCAAAAACAGGATCGTCCTTGAAGCCAAACGCCTGCTCCTTTACAGCGAGCTTACCATAAAGGAAATCGCCTATCAATTGGGCTATGAAGATCCAGCTTACTTCAACCGGATTTTTACGCAGAAATCAGGGAAAACTCCCGCAGCTTTTCGGAAAGAAATTAAAAATTAGCCTACAAAAGGAAAAAAGTACAATTTTTATCGACTTTTTGCTCTTTATTTAGATTGCCTATATGACATACCTTTGTCCTATAAGAAATTAACAATCAAAAATAAAGAGTATGAAACGTAACGCTACCGCCGTTTGGAACGGCACCATCAAAGAAGGAAACGGACATCTGACCACCCAAAGTTCCGTTCTGAACCAGACTCAGTATTCATTCAATAGCCGTTTCGCTGAAGGCGTCGGAACAAATCCCGAAGAACTCCTTGCTGCTGCCCATGCAGGGTGTTTTACAATGAAGCTGAGCCTGGATCTCACCCAGGCAGGTTATACCCCCAAAAGACTGGAGACAAAGTCCATCATTACCTTGGATAATGGAAAGATCACACAGTCCGAACTGCTACTTGATGCAGAAGTAGACGGTATCTCAGCGGAAGAATTTGAAAAAATTGCCCGCGAGGCCGAAAGAACCTGTCCTGTAAGCGCAGCATTCAGCTTCAAAATCATCTTGAACATCAACCTTAAAAAATAATCACAATGAAATCACTCTATTCAAAAGTTTTCACATTGGCGGCACTCGTCAGCTTAAATTCCAATATCATGGCACAATCAAACCCAGCAGCTCAGGACCCCAATATCGGCCGGGAAACAAGAGCATTCTTAAAAGCTTTGAACAGCGGCGACGGAAAACCGCTGGAAACCCTCTCACCAAAAGACGCCAGATTGGTGTTGGTGGGCGCCCAAAATTCGGTAAGCTTCGATTACTCCGATATCCAGGAATCAGAAAGAACCATTACGGAGGACGGACAGACCGTAAAAATACATATCGTAAAACCCAAGGGGGCACAAGCCGGACTACCCGTATTTATGTTCTTTCACGGCGGCGGATGGGTATTGGGCGACTACCCTACCCACAGAAGATTGGTTCGTGACCTGGTTGTCGGCAGCGGAGCAGTAGCCGTTTTCCCAGATTACACCCCATCTCCCGAAGCCAAATTTCCGGTAGCCATCAACCAGGCTTATGCTGCAACAAAATGGGTTGCCAGTCATGGACAAGAAATCGGGGTTGACGCCAGCAGGCTTGCTGTTGCTGGGAATAGTGTGGGTGGAAATATGGCCGCAGTGGTGGCACTGATGGCCAAAGACAAAAATGGCCCCAAACTCAAACAGCAGGTACTTTTGTGGCCAGTCACCGACTCCGACTTCAGCAGGGCTTCGTACACAAAATTTGCGCAGGAAAGATTTCTGACAACGCCGTTGATGAAATGGATGTGGGACAATTACCTGCCTGACTTAAAAGAACGCGACAACAAATACGCCTCACCACTGAAAGCTTCCCTGGAAGAACTGAAAGGTTTGCCTCCTGCACTTGTTCAGGTGGCCGAGAATGATATTCTGCATGATGAAGGTGTCGCCTATGGAAGAAAATTGGATGATGCCGGAGTACCAACGACTGTTACAGAGTATAAAGGTTTTATCCACGATTATGGGATGCTGAACCCACTAGCGCATATCCCTGCTGTACAGCAATCTGTGTTGGATGCAGCGACCGTTTTACGGAAAGCACTGTTTGTGAAATAAGATAAACTTCACAAAAAATAACACCAAATAGTTTACCCTGTTTGGTGTTATTTTGATTGCTCACAAAATCTTTTCCAATTCATTTCTGTGATCCTCGCCCCATTGTGCTGTTACCTCGATGACCGGCATAAGGCTTTCCCCCAGCGCAGTCAGTTCATATTCTACTTTCAGCGGAAGCTGATCAAAGACAACTTTATGGATTAATCCATGTTCAATCAACTGACCAAGCTGCGCATCCAGTACACGGCGAGTTGCATTGGGGATTTTCCGCTGCAGCTCACCCGGGCGCTTGATACCTGAATGAATCGCCCAGAGCAGGTTTATTTTCCATTTCCCCTGAACCACCTGTAGGAACAGATGTAAACCGCAATCTAGATTGACCGGAAGCTTTTTTTCGTACATAGCTGCTATATTTTACGAAGGTATAAAGTGGGTATAGATAAATTTATCCGTAATTGACACGGGTACTTTATGCCCTTAACTTTGCGACAAAGTAAATATAAAAATATGAAATACAAGTTATTTGGAGCAAAAACAGGGCTGCATGCCAGTGAAATAATTTTGGGAGCAGCCAACTTTGGTACAAGAAAAGGCTACGGAGCCGATCCCGAAGAGTCAAAAAAGATTTTAACAGCTTATGCAGATGCAGGGGGTAATTTTATTGATATATCGGATGTCTATCAATTTGGAGAGGCAGAAGAAATCGTAGGCAACTATCTACAGGGGCAGCGAAGTAACTTTATCATCTGCTCAAAATATACCCGAAGTAGTGACCCCAAGCCTGCCATCAGTAATTTTGGGAATAACCGTAAGTCTATGCGGCAGGCTGTTGAACAAAGTCTAAAAAGATTGAAAACGGACTACATCGATATTTATATGCCTCATTATGATGATGGTGTAACTCCATTGGAAGAAATAGCTTTGGGACTTCAAGATCTGGTCAGCGAAGGGAAAATAGTGTATGCGGGGCTCAGTAATTTCCCGGCATGGAAGGCGTCGGCCATTGCCTCAGCAACAAAACTCACGGCTTTACAGATAGAATATAATCTATTGCAACGTACCGCAGACCGCGAACTGATCCCGATGGCAACGGAATTTGGTCTGGGTGTGATGATGTACTCGCCACTGGCTGGCGGAATGCTCACCGCCAAATATAGAAAGGGAGAAGCCGGTCGCATCAGTCATTCTTCTGAGGCTGCATATGCTGAAAACGAGAAAACCAAACTGATCATTGATGAACTGGTAGCAATCGCAGAAAAACAGGAAGCAACGCCCGGTCAGATCGCTTTTGCATGGAATTTATCAAAAGAAGCCTTTCCACTATTGGGAGCACGCAATATCAATCAATTTGAGCAAAGCTTGAAAGCGGCTGAAATAAATTTGACAGTCGATGAGCTGACCAAACTAGATGCTTTAAGCTCCATTAGCCTCGGGTATCCGCACGATCTGCTGAATTCTGTGCGCGGTTAAGTTCCCGAATAAATAACGATGTCCTAATTATTAAACCAATCCCAGTCAATATTATACTTTGCCACACTGTGTTGCAGAAATGATCTTAATACCATGTTTGAAATTGTATGTCATCTCTAATGGCCAAGAAACACCTCTGTACGTTCATATTTCGGAAATATTATTTCGGAAATGATTAATTGGGGTAGAGAACATCGAAAAATGATTGTGAAGCAGATTTATAATCGCATTATTTGTACTACCATAAGCTAAAAAGCCGCTGATGGTAGTACATATGAAATGCTTAGAAAGTTATCTAATGAAAAGATTGAAAAGTTCTTCAGCTCCAGCGTTGAACTTCTTGCCATTAACATAAAACGAAGGAGTCCCATTAACTCCGCTGATAACTCCGCCCTGAAAATCGGCATCGATTTTATTCACCAGCTCCTCTTTTTGTATATCAGACTTAAACTTTTCCATATCTAATCCTATTTGTTCTGCTATTGTAAAAAGATACTGGTCGTCAAGATACCGCTGATTTTCGTAAATAGCATCGTGCATTTCCCAAAACCTGTCCTGCAAAGAAGCAGCTTCTGCAGCGATCGCGGCCGGAAGCGCATATTCATGCATTTCTGAGAGTGGGAAGTTTCTAAATACAAATTTCACCTCTCCGCTAAATTTTTTCAAGAGCTTCTTTAGCACAGGATAAGCGGCTCCACAGTAAGGACATTGATAGTCACCATACTCTACGATAACTAAATCGGCATTTAGGTTGCCTTGGGCGTGGTCAGTAATACTGACAGGTATTTTTAACGACATAACTATTTTATTTTAAGATTTTCAAGAGCTTCCAATATTCCATCTGCACCGGGATTTACTGCCGTCGGTGATTTGTAGCTCCATTGGATGATACCTTCTTTATCGATTACAAAAAGAGCACGGTTGCACTGACCTTCATTCTCATTATAGACATCGTATTTTTCTGCAACCCCTCCCTTTGGCTCAAAGTCTGCGAGTAGCGGAAAGTGTAGGTTACGGGACTGCGAAAAAGCCAGATGGCACCATTTGCTGTCCACAGAGATTCCGAACAGTTCTGCGTCATACTTTTTAAAGTACTTGAGCATTTCATTGTACAATGCCATCTGATCACTGCAGACTGGACTCCAATCGGCAGGATAGAATGCTAAGATCACGTTACGGCCTTTAAATTCGGATAATGTAACTTTCTGATCTGGTGTTGCAAATAATGTAAAATCTGGTGCAACAGTATTTTTTTCTAACATAATTTTATTCTTTAATATTTGGTATAGGAAATATAAATGCTGCTACCAGTAGAAAAAAAGCCGGCAAAATCAGTGTCCACTTTGCAAGTATGTCCAGAAATACTGGGGCGATATAGGCTCCGGAAATAAACCCTATCCAAAGAATTAATAAATGAATAACATTGGATCCATAGGTCGCCCTATCTTCTGCGCTACTGCTCATAGCATACATCGCCGAGTTCTTTGCCAGACTGTTTAACGTTCCTGTCACAAAATCGGCATTTACATTTTGCTTTCCTACCGAAGTAACGATTGTGTTCATCACGCCCATTGAAAAGCCGACAACGACCAGCGAGCTATAACTCGGTATCTGATAATAGCTACCAACGATACTGTAAGTGATTAAAATGCCCGCCACAATAAAGAATTTGGATGAAAATTTTTGCTGTCTTTGGCACTGCGAGAGACATGTGCCCAGGTAGATACCACTTACAAAGCTCCCTATTACGCATCCGGATGAGCTGATGACTTCTACTGTTCCTGTGGCAATCGCTGTTCCAAGCTGCGTCGTATTGCCGCTCATAAAAGAAACATAGGTTTTCCATTTGATCAGCCCAACTGCATCGATATATCCAGCTATGAAAGTAAGCAGTATCGCTAATTTTTCTTGTGTGCCTATTTTGTCAGCGTACAGAAAAACCTTCTTTTCAGGCAGCATAAGTTTTATTTTTCAGGTTGAATAAAAATCTTTTTTGTTGGAAATTTTTCAATCTCACCTTCCGTCAGCCCAAAATTTGTCACCACCACATCTTTAGGATTGCCTGAAAGCCATTCGCTCAGATCAATCGACTCGTATTTACCACTGTTAAATCCGATAAGAACTCGGCACACGGTATCACCTGTATTTTTAATGTAGTGTCCAGCTCCCATGGGTACGTAGCCCACGTCACCTGCATTGAACTGTTCGGTGACTACAGTACCCTCGGCAAGAAAAACAGACATCTCCGCCTGGCCCGAAATATAATACTGCCACTCGTCGGCATTCGGATGCCAGTGCATTTCCCGAAGTGCCCCAGGCTGCAATTCAAGAATAGAACCGGCCATGGTCGTGCTGATCGGAAACTCCTTACTTGTGACCAATCGCTGGAGACCGCCCCCGGGAATGATTCTAGGCTGTTGAGCGTGAAGCGGGTAACGATGTAGATTAGTAAGTTCTATGTCAGATTCTTCTGGTCTTGCAGCAGCATTAAACGACAATTCATCCGGGACAATACCTGCGGCGAAATAGGCTTCTTTTTTCGGCAGTGCAGCAACTTCTTCCAATGTCAACCCTAAATTTTGTGCTACAATTTCTGGAGGCATACTGGCAACGAAGTCAGTTACGCTAAACGTGTGGTCTTCGGAAAAATTACCGTTGTCAAATATCAGGATGAAGTGACATTCTTCAGTTCCTGTTGCCTGTATCGAATGTCCATAACCTTTCGGAAAATACCATACATCACCCGGTTCAAAATTGTCGGTATAGCTATGACCGTCCGGATGAATAATGGTCGTACGAACGGTTCCTGAAATGACGTAGGCCCATTCCGCAGCATTTGCATGCCAATGGAGCTCTCGCATACTGCCCGGCTGTAATCGCATCGACACACCTGCGATCCCGATCGAAGCTGGGAAGTCAGTCACAGAAGCACCTCTGGTGGTGCCACCATCGTTTGTACGTGGTTCTTTTTTTTCTAATTCGTACTTGAAGCTTAATGATGTCGTTTTCATAATATTGTCTTTTTAATGATTGATATTCCTGTTTTTTACTATAGTAAATTTACCGAAGAAAGGACTCTGCTGATGTTGATTTTCGGCGAACAGGCAGATATGATCGTTGAAACAGGGCTATAGCAAGACATTCGTCCTTCAAATGATCACTCAAATGATCCGTTTATCGGGAGCCACTTCTAGACTTACTTTTTTTAAATGTAGGCATTCAGCGATAAGCTGGCTTGTGCTAATTAGGGCAATCTAAATGGGCTAAGTTGAAAGGCTTATAAAATTGATGGAGCATCTTTAATTGCTCCTTAACAAAAAAGTGAGCCATGGAGCTCACTTCTTTATATTTTTTGGTAAGGAAATTTTAGGATTCAATAAAGGCTAGAATATCCCTATTGATCGTAGGAGCCTCTGTTGTAGGCATTCCGTGCGGAAAGCCCGGGTAAGTGATCAAGGTTCCGTTCTTTAAGAGTTTAGCAGATTTAACGCCGGCATTTTCATAAGGAACAATCTGGTCATCCTCACCATGTAGAACTAAAACTGGGATATCAACGGATTTTAAATCTTCCCTGAAATCTGTTTCAGAAAAAGCTTTAATACCCTCATAATGGGCAACAATGCCCCCCATCATCCCCTGTCTCCACCAGTTTCTCCGAATTCCTTCCTTAATATCAGCTCCCGCTCTATTATAACCATAAAAAGGAAGTGTTAGATCGATATAAAACTGTTGTCTATTGTTTAAAGTCTGATCCCTGATATTATCGAATACCTCCATTGGCACACCATCGGGATTACTTTCATTTTGTACCATGATCGGAGGAACAGCACTGATAAGTACAGCTTTTTTTGCTCTTCCTTTCGAATATTTGCTCACATAACGAATTACCTCACCCCCGCCTGTTGAGTGACCGATATGAATGACATCTTTGAGATCAAGGAATTCAACAAGTTCGGCAGCATCAGCAGCGTACTGCTCAATGGTGTGTCCGTAAATATCCTGACTCGATCTGCCATGGCCTCTCCGATCATGAGTAACTACGCGATACCCTCTCTGTAGGAAGAAAATCACCTGTGCATCCCAGTCATCAGAAGATAATGGCCAGCCGTGGTGAAACATCAATACTGGACCCTGTCCTTGATCTTTGTAAAAAATTTCTGTTCCGTCTTTTAGTTTTAAAGTGCTCATAGCTATTTGGTTTAAATGTGAATATGTATTTTCTTTTTGCTATCATAAAACTACACGAACAATTAGCCAATTTCAAAAATCATTCGACGAATGGGCAAAATGAGTCGTTAAATAGACAACAAAAAAGATCATCAAGCATGGCCTGATGATCTTTTCAATTACGTATTGTTAAAGTAGAACTTAGTCCGTATAGCTTGCTAATAAACGTTTAGCTTCCTCGACGGCTGTGGTAAGGATCTGCACGACTTCGGTTAAAACACCTTCCGATAAGGTGTTCTGTTCGGTTGTAAGTTCAAGTGTTCCCAGCTTATCATCAAGAACAGGAAGCAATCCCATAATGGCGACGCTGGTTTTAAAATCATGTGCTCTTAATTTAAATTTGGAGAAATCTTGACTTGCGTAAGCAGCCTTTAGTTCCTGAAGCTGGCCTGGAATTTTTTCAATAAACTGGCGGGTGACTGTCCGCTCGAAAGCACTGTCTCCCCGGCTCACCGTGTGCATGTAAGCCAGATTTAAATAATAGAAATCTTCATTATCTTTAATATCTTGGATCTGCTGTTTGCCACCGATCCCTAGCCCAAAATCT
>NZ_DIIM01000029.1:0-56318 GCF_002420705.1 Sphingobacterium sp. UBA5670 | reverse complement strand
CCCTAGCCCAAAATGTGAAATAAGTTTAAACAGCTCCCCCTCGTTAATAGGTTTAGAAATATATTCATCCATTCCTCTGGTAAGACATTTTTCCCGTTCACCTGCCAGAGCATGCGCAGTCATGGCAATGATCGGAATATCCAATTGTAATACTTCCCTGATGTGCTGCGTTGCAGCATAACCGTCCATTTGGGGCATCTGCAAATCCATCAACACAAGGTCGCAATGTTCGGTTTTCAAATATTCAATGGCCTCCAGTCCATTGGAAACAATTCCGAAATCAACATTCCATTGCCCCAGCATATGCTTCATCAGACTTTGGTTCATCATATTATCATCAACGACTAAAATATGAAGTGGTAAATTTGAATGGTCTTTATAATAATCGGTATCGACCACCGAAGCGACTAACAACTGCTCCTGTGCTATGCCATAAGGAATAAAAAAATTAAAAGTCGTCCCTCTTCCCTGCTCACTCTGAACCTCGATATCACCATGTTGCAATAGAATCAGATTTTTCACAATAGACAATCCCAGACCTGTTCCGCCATAATTGCGGGTAATAGAATCTTCGCCTTGATTAAAACGGTCAAATATTTCACTGAGTTTTTCCTTGTCAATTCCAATTCCCGTATCAGTGATGATAAATCCAACCACTACTTCCTTCTCGCTTCTGTCCTTTTGATAAATTTCGATATGGATACTGCCCTGTTTGGTAAATTTAATGGCATTACCGATCAAGTTGACCAAAATCTGAGTTAGCCTCGTAGCATCCCCCATTAGTGTATCTGGAATCGACTTGTCGATCTTACTTGAAATCAATAGTCCCTTTTCTTTAGCCCTTCCAGTAAAGAAGGTTTCTACAGAATTTAATAAGCCACTGATACTAAATGTCCCAACAGTAATACGCATCATTCCGGCTTCTATTTTGGAAAGATCAAGTATATCATTTATGATCGTCATTAAATTCTCGCCGGATCGCTGAATGGATGATACAAATTCGGAAGATGTCTCATCCAGCGCTCTTTTTTGAAGTAGATTGGTAAAACCAAGGATTCCACTGAGCGGAGTCCTTATCTCATGACTCATATTAGCAAGGAAGTTCTCTTTGGTCTGCGCGGCAATAGAGGCTTTTTTTTCCGCAGCGTCCAATTCCTCGATCAGCACACGTTGCCGGCGGAACTGGCGTAGGATATGGAAACCTACTACCGAACCGCTCAAAATCAATAAAACCAATAGGGAAATATCGTATAGCCTTGCTTTTCTGCCCATTTCTTCACTCTGCAAGCTGAGTTCACTCATGAGCAATTGCCTACTTTTATAGATCTTAGCCGTGATTGCTGTAATTTCATTGGAAATAATTCGGGCTCCTGGATTGGCAATCGAAGTTGGATCATCCATGTTGCCAAGAGAATCATACCGTGCCAAAAGCTGATCCCGGACTATTTTTTTGTCCATTGCAAGGACGCCTAGCCGTTGTATCAGCTTTTCTTCCACAGGATCGGAATTATCTCTGGACAAGGAATCCAGGAAATTCTCAATCTGATTTATCTTTTTATCGATACCTTCCAGATGGGTCGTATCATTCGTTGCTATCGATGCCCTGATCCGACTTTCCACGCCAAGGATATCGCGATCGATCTCGCGAAGATGATTACTTGCACGTAGCTCAGCCAAAAGTGTGTTATTATTCTGAATCAGCGCCTTTGTATTGCTGGCCGAATTAAACTGCACCGCGATCAGTAGTACTGTTCCCGCAATAAATGTCAGAATTATAAAATAGCTAAACCGTTTACTGTTCATTACAGAGTTTTTTGTCATATATAAAAGCTAAGAAGGTTTTGGCTGCTTCATGGATCAGGACGAGAATAACAGCAGTTTACAGCTAAAATACATTCATTCTTGTATTAAGAGCCTTTCGATAGGCATCTGCTACAGGGATAAACTGGCCATTTATAATAATACCACCATCCTGTAACGTATCTATTTTACTGACGGATATTATGTAGGACCGATGTACTCTGATAAAGTCGTTTTTTGGTAAACGCTCCTCTGCGGTTTTCATCTTGCCATGAATGGCAAACATCTTTTCTTTTGTATAAAATTTCACATAATCACCCATTGCCTCAGCGTAAAAGATATCTTCAAGCTTCAGGCGCCTTGTCACATTAGCATCTCTGACAAACAAAAATTCATCATTGCTGATATGCACATTGTCTTTTCTGCTATCCAGGATTGACTGGGCTTTCTCCACGGCCTGTAAAAACCGGACAGGAGAAATGGGCTTTAAAATATAATCCGCGATATTAAGCTCAAAAGCCTCGATCGCATATTCCTTTTTGGAGGAAGTGAAAATGATGATTGTATCTTTTCCCGATAAACTTTTGGTAAGCTCAATACCTGTCATTTCAGGCATTTCAATATCCAGAAAGAGCAGGTCAACCTCGTTCTTCTGAATAAAATGGTAGGCCTCCATAGCGTTTGAAAATTCCTGCACGATGGTAAGGTCCGGAACCTGCTTTGCCAAATGGGCTAAGGTCGTTCTTGCAATATCATTATCGTCAACAATCAGAGCTTTCATAGTAATAAGTATATATGTTAATATGACAAATATACTTATTACTTTCTTTTTTTATCGCTAACCAATAGCCCCTATCTAAAATAGGAACGGATCATCCACGCCATCTCCTCGTGGCTTTCCATCAGTCCCGTAATGAAGTCGCTGGTTCCATAATCTTTATATACCTCGGCAAAAGGTGTAATATTTCCACGTAAAAATTCAATGATACTTTCGTGGTCTGCCAATAGGTCTTTCATGTAGCCAAGACCATCATTTGTCCTGTCACTATACTCTGTAAGGTGTGTCAGTTCCAAGTAACTCTTCATCGTTGCTGGTGCATAATGCCCGATTTTACGCAGGCGTTCTGCAACGCTATCAATAAGTTTGTCCAACTGCTTGTACTGCTCCTCAAAGAAAAGGTGGTTTGCGTGAAAATTGTCTCCCGTAACGTTCCAGTGTGCATTTCGGGTCTTGATATAAAGAACAGTTTCATCAGCCAATAATTTTGCCAATTGTGCAGCAACAGCATCTGTGCTTGCTTCGTTTATTCCAATGTTTGCCTTCATGTTATTTATAATTTGAGTGTTTGATAATTATGCGTTTTCTGGAGTTTGAATAATTTCCATAATACTGTTTTTTAAATTGTTGTTTTATTTTACTGCTATAAATCTAGGCCTATTTACCGTCCGCCGAATTCACTATCCATCGGACGGGCATAAAGTATCGTTAAAAAGGGAATATTAATCGTTGAGGCGATGATGGGTGAAGTCCTCGGCAAAACGCGCAGTGGCACTCTGTTTTTTACGCTCAGGGTGTTCGTAAGTGTTCTTATGTAATCTGGTGGTTTCCTTAACGATTATTTCAGCATCAAGAACGGCATTTTAGAAGAAATGCCTAGGGAAGGTTTTTTGGTTAAACCTGACAGCCAGCTGGATTTTAGTTGGACTTTTGTTACTCGTTATTAAATCCGATTTGACACGGGCTTTGCTATCTCATTTGGCGTCTTTCCGAATTCTTTCTTGAATGCAAAAGAAAAATGCGAGAGATCTTCAAACCCTACTTCGAGATAGACATCACTCGGCTTTCTGGATTGCTCGGCAATTTGAAAATAGGCCTCCTGCAATCTTTTTTTCTTGAGCCAGGTGCCCGGAGCCATCCCGAATATACGCTGGAAATCCCGCTTGAAGGTCGATAGGCTCCTCCCCGTAAAAAATGCAAACTTTTCCAGGCTGATGTTAAACCTGAAATTTTTGTTCATGTATTCCTTTAAATTAATCCGGTCAGGTAATGAGAAATTGAACAATATATGAATGAGGTCAGGATTCGATTTCAACAGAATAATCAGTAATTCCTCTCTCTTGACGTCAACAAAATCTGCGCTGATCTCCAGATCGCCGGTATAATACGGTTCCAAGGATGTTATAAAATTCTTGATGAGCTTATTTTCTGGTATAAAAATAAAGGCGTCGCCGATGGCTGATGGCCGGATTTCATAAACATGCCGTTCAAGAAAGCGCTTCAGGAATTCCTCATCCAGGGTAATGATGATCTTTTCAAATTCATCATTGTCCTTATATTTCGTATAACGTACCAAATGATTTTTCCGGGCGATACAATAGTCGCCCGGTTTCATGCTGTAGTTTTTTTCGCCATCATAAGCCTTCATATCTCCCTTCAATAAGTATAGAAAATAGTTTTCGGGTATATAGTTTTCGGGAGAGATCTCCGGCCCGAGGTGACAGGATTTGATGTTGTTTACTTTCATGGTTTACCAAATATACTGATCCCTAGCGATTAATCCTGTGCCTGACTAAATGTTAAACTGTCCACGCTTGCAAGTATCGCTTGCTCTTTCGCACGGGGGTGCCAACCTAGCATTTCTGTCGCTTTTTTGTTGGACATCTTCGTATACTCTTGGGGCGGCGTAGGCTGCAAGGTCGCAATTTTTCCGGCCAGTTGGGGGCGTTCTTTTTTGATCAGTTCGGCTACATCATAAAAAGACATTGCCCCTTCCGAAGTTGCTAGAAATCGCTGTCCGGCCGCTTCAGGGTGTAACATCGCTTTGATATGGATATCAGCGACATCGCGTACATCTACCACACCAAATGTAAATGGTGCATTTTCCTTGATGATTCCGTCAACAATACCCTTAACGACAGTATCCAGCGAGGCTGAGGAAATGCCGCCGAGGATGGGGCCAAAAATTCCAACGGGATTGATGACCGTTAACTCCATAGTGGTGGCTGCATCCTCCATAAATTTCCAAGCGGCCTTTTCTGCAATAGTTTTTGACTTTATATAGGCCTGTATCGGTGCATTTTCATCGGTCCAGTCGAGCTCCGTAAAAACATGATTTTTGGGATCAATGCTATAACCGATCGCAGCAAAAGAGGATGTGAGCACGACACGTTTGACGCCTGCCCTTTTCGCGGCTTTCAACGCTCTCAACGTTCCTTCTCTTGCAGGGATAATCAGCTCGTTTTCATCTTTGGGCTGCTCGGCGACAAATGGCGAGGCCACATGCAGGACATAGTCACATCCCTGCGCCGCTTCATTCCAACCGCTGTCGGAAAGCAGATCGGCCTGATAAAAAGACAGCTGATCAAAAGTGCTGATGCCGCCTTCGCTCAGGGCATCCAAGATTTCGTTCTTGCGGGAAAGCGTGCGCAGTGTTGTTCTTACCGTAAATCCCTGCTCAAGTAGAGCAAGAATAGTATTCACGCCTAAAAATCCGGTACCACCGGTTACTAAAACTGTTTGATTGTTCATTTCGGATCAATTATTTGAATTCGTAGGTCAATTGTATGGCGTTCTCTGCATATTTCCAGAGCCTTTTGGCAAGCGCTTCATCGTTCATCGCTGCGGTATGATGGTTTGACAGGGCCGGATATCCCGCATATTCTTTTGGACCATCCGGGCCGTAAAATTTCCCACCTTCAACCGATGCATCTGTCGCTGCAAATAAGCTGGGCAGGGCTCCCTGCCATGGCTCCATCACCTGATCAAATGCAGCAAACATGCCTTCCAGATTTTCACCCGGTATATTCCGCTGTAAATCGGTACGCGTAACACCCGGGTGCGCCGCCACAGCAATCGCTGGTAGAGCAGCATCCCTGAATCTTCTGTCCAGCTCATAGCTAAACAAGATATCTGCCAGCTTGCTCACCGCATATTCACGCCACTCATCATAGCTCTTTTCCAATCTGAGGTTGTCAAAATCTATGCTATCCACCAAAGTAGCCGCCCCGCTGGAAAGAGTCACTACCCGGGCGTTGGCGGTCTGCTTAAGCAGCGGCAGCAAATATCCTGTCAGCGCAAAATGGCCCATAAAGTTTACACCGAACTGCAATTCAAATCCATCATCTGTTTTAGCAGCTGGAGGCACCATTACTCCGGCATTGTTGATGAGTATATCCAGCTTTGTATGCTTCTGTATAAAATGATCTGCAAATTCCCGAACCTGTCCAGTGTTTGCGAGGTCGAGTTTTCCATAGTCCAATGTTCCCGTCCCAGCCGTGTCGGATTGGATTTTTTGGATCGCATTTTTTGCTTTTTGCACATCTCGTGCAGCGATAGTCACCTGTGCTCCTGCTTCAAACAATGCTTTTGCTGTTTCAAACCCTATGCCCGTGTTTGATCCCGTCACGATTGCTATTTTCCCTGATAAATCAGGTATATTATTTTTTGTCCACATCATACTTTGTTTTTATTCTTCTACAAAATTCGTGGAATAACTGTTACGCCGTTTTGTTGTGAAGTTCAAATTTTCTTTGTTGTGGAGTTCACCTTTCCGTTCTATTCCTAAGGTTTGTGATGTTGTACCAGAATTCGTTCCGTTCCAATGCTGTTACCTGGCCTTGTCCTAATTTTTGGATACCACTGCCGATCAAAATTTTTCAAAGCCGTGCATTGACACCATCTTTTAATTAAGAAAGTTTCGAATAAAGGGATCTAAAGAAATACATCTGGTTTATCGCTACAGATCCCTGTATTCCTGCCCTTTAATCTTCTATTTGCAGATGCGTACTCAAGGCAATGCGGTTCCAGCCATTGATGGTCACGATGAGCATAATGATCTGAGCAATCTGATTTTCAGTAAAAAATTGGGACGCCTTACTGTAGGTTTCTTCACTTAGTCCCTGCTGGTGGATAAGGGTTATTTCCTCTGTCATTGCCAGTATGGTCTGCTCCTCCTCGGTAAAAAATTTGGTCGCTTCCTTCCAGGCACTCAACAAAAAGATGCGCTCCGGTCTTTCACCGTTTTTAATGGCATCCTTGGTGTGCATGCTGATACAGTACGCACAGTTGTTGATCTGTGATGCACGGATTTTGACGAGCTCTTTAAGCGTTTGCGCGATCTCAATTTTTGAAAGATAACCTTCCAATCCCAACATTGCTTTGAATGCCTGTGGTTCTGTTGTGCTGATGTTGATTCGTTTTTCCATGTTTCTTATTTTTTGTTTTGTTACTACAAATTTGGAAAATGGAGAACCGGAAAAACTTAAACGGGTTTAAGAAAAATTCTTTTTGCGGATTTCGCTGAGATACTCGGGTGTAAAGCCCAGATAGGAAGCCACGAGATATTGAGGTACGCGCTGGAGGAACGCAGGCTGGTTTTTGAGGAATTGACGGTATAGCTCCTCCCTGGAGTGCTCGTAAAGCATCTTGACACGCATTTGTGCGGCGGCATACGCTTTCTGGTACACCATACGAAAATATTTTTCCATGACCGGGTGCTTTTCCAGTAGATCATCGAAGGCATGCTGGCGAATGACCAAGACCTCCGTTGGCTGTACAGCCTGGATGTAAAATTCTGTGGCAGTCTGATTTATATAAGAGAAGGTTTCTGTCATCCACCAGTTTTCAATGGCGAATTCTGTTGTCTGTTGCACACCCTTTTCGTTAATAAAAAATTTTCGTAGAATTCCATCCAGTACAAAATAACTTGCTTTGCAGATCTGCCCTTCGGTCAGAACGTTTTCCTTCTTCTTAAGCCTCTGCGGCTCAAAATATCCGGTTATATCGACAAATTCATCATCAGAAATTTTTATAAATTTATCCAGGTGTTTTTTGAACTGATCAAGCATTATTTTAAGTCTGTTTTCATTATCTTTAGTTCTATTAAGATAATAAAAAATAAGATAATCTCCGCAACTTCGGTTGGCGCTTTGATTCTTTAGTTTATTTACTTAACTACCAAATGGAAGGATATTTGAGAGGGGTTAACAGGTGTAAATCAAGAAAACATGTTTACAATAGAACAAATAAAAGCTGCTCACAGCAACGTAAAATCAGGCGCGGACTTCCCTGCCTATATCCAGGGCATCAAAAAATTAGGTGTTACCGCTTACGACGTTTTTGTTGCGAATGGCCACAGCGATTATTATGGGGATAATCACTACAAAACCAGCTCAGCAGCTAGTCATGAGCCATTGACCATTGGTGGTACTGTTGATGCAGAACAGTTCAAAAAAGGTTTAAAAGAGCATCAACAGGGCAAAACAGATTACCCCACTTTTATGGCGATGTGTGCAACATGTGGTATCGAAAAATGGACTGTTGACTTAGACAAGATGAGCTGTGTGTACTATGATAAAGCCGGAAACGAAATTCTGTCAGAAGAAATACCGCATTAACAAAATCCGCAATTGCGCAAATACACATCGAAGTTAAATTAAATACAGGAAAGAAAATGGGCCAGTACTTTTGGATTGCTATACCCGCGGAGCTATTTTTTCAGTATTGCGGTGAAACGATGGAAAAACATGGTGGGCATGCCTATATTGAGAAGATAAACCGTCGTTCAGGCAAACGAAATTATGTAAAATACAGCAAGGAACATCAGTCGGCATTTCTGGAAAGCTTTTCATCAGTGGATTATCATGGTTTTTACCTGTCCACCTATCCTTTTTCAGATCAGGAAGCTATTGTAGATTCAGGTGTCTTCTATGATTCGCCTGTAGCCGAATGTACCATTGCTGGAAGCGGCGGTTATGAAACTGACAAAACAAGAGAAATCATCCACTTACGGCAGATCATGAAGCAAGCAGACAAATCCGCAAAAGCATTTTTTGCTGCCTTGCAGCGCAGCCTCAAAAAGATCCCCGATCTACACGATACCCTGAGGAGTGGTAACAAAAACCACTTTTACCTGCCTACATCAAAAAGTATCATTCCCCAAAACGCGCATAGCCGGCTTATCACAATACCCTGGGAAGAACACTGCCTGAGCAAAGACATGGTATACCGACAAGAATGATTCAAAATTTATAATGTAAACAAATGGCAAAATCTATTTTAACAATCACCCTGAACCCATCGGTAGACAAGAGTAGCAGCGTACAACATATCGTTCCTGAATATTCTTTCTTCCTGTTTTACCGCCCAAACAACCTTTTTATCTCCTTATGCCTCTCCTCGATCAGCAAAACCGTGTGATCATATTCTTCCTGAATCTTTTGATCCGTAAAGCAAGGCCGAAGTTCACCTCCGACTAGCTTATGCGCAGCAAATCCGACCAGGAGTGATTTGAGTTTCTCCCGCAACCGTCTTATCTCCGCATCTTGTAAGGTGGCTTCTCTGATTTTACGTCCACTGTCTGCATCATCTTCCTGTCGCTGTTCTTGAAATTTTTCCATAATCAATTTTTTAAGTACCCAAATTTCTTTACGTTTCCAATTTTTGCTCTTTTAGCCAACTTTTTCAAAAAGGTTGCTGTTGCTTTTTACACGTTTATTGCCTTTTTTCACCTACTTTCACACTGCTTAACTCCTTACTTTTGAATAACAACTTTTTTGCGAGTTGTTATTCAAGATAATACTAATGGACTCTGGAGCGAAGGGATTCGTTCCAGTTTTTTTTGCTTGCTTTCCCAAAAAAAAGGGAATTTCATGTGTTTATCACTGTATGGCTCTGCGCATTTTTTCGCGGTACTGAATCGGATTGGAGCCGGAATGTTTTTTGATAAAATGACGAAAATTGGATTCATCTGAAAACCCCATCTCATAGGAGATCTGGGAAATCGAAAGATCCGTATGTTCAATATAACGCAGTGACTCTTTCACAACGATATCGATAATTGCATTTTTAGCCGTTTTGTTCCAGACTTCAGTACATAGCATAGTTAGCTTCCTTGGTGTGATATTCAGTTTGTCTGCATAGAATTTTACGTTGCAGTTTTTCTTACAATGTTTGTGTACCAGTATGGAAAAACGATTAGCCATGCCCTGAAACGTACTGTCCTTACCGCTAATAAGTTCCTGATCAAAATCTATGTCCCATATCCCCTGTAAAAGGAGTGATTCGATAAAGTGATGGACAAGCAGTGAAGATACAGCTGCATTCCCTGACGGATACCCCCCGATATTTTCCATGATCTGCATTCTCATCTCTTCCTGTTTTATTCTGTTTTTAACAACCCTTAGAAATCTTTCACTGTCAAAAAAAAGTCCCGAATTTATCAATATCCGATCTGGGGAAGACCTTTCGTAAAACCGCGAAGTAAACCTGATCAGATAGCCGTCGGTCGTAGCGGATTGCCTTACTGTAAAATCTTTTGCCGGACCAATAAAAATCAGCGTGTTGCCTTCGATGCTAAAAGAATCATGCTCCAGGCAGATCTCGATAGGATCAAAGGGTACCAGAATATGGAAAAGATCCTGACCGCTATACCAGCAGGGAAAGCCCTGCTGCTGCCATTCCTTTAACTGTATAATTTCAAATTCTATCGCCTTACTGTTCATCAATACGCTATGCTGTGTATCTATCACCTGATTAATGAAGATCAGATGTCGTCATTAAACCAAAATTTAATCTCTTCTAAAGTCATTCGCGGATTGGTTTTATCGAAAATAAAAAGTGCACCGTTGGCCTTAAACCGTTCGAGTTCCAGGACATTATCTGTCGTCGTATAACCAAATAATTTGATCGATGGATATTTATCGCGGATATGAAGCGCCGCCTCATGCCCATTCATAATAGGCATGTGAAGATCTGCAAGGCATACGTCGGGTAGATCAGCGGTACGTTCAAGTTCTTTCAGTAGCTCCAGTCCATTGCTGCAATTGAAACTTAGATCAAATGCTTCATGGTTGACGACCGCTATTTTCATAAGCGTTCGCTGCAACAGACTGTCGTCTACGAATGCTATTTTTATTTTCCGTCCAATCTCAGTTTGCATCTTCTCCCTTCTGCAAAATATCCAATGCCAGATAGTCCTGTTCAGTCCCCTCCCGACAGGCCACCTGTTTAGCTCCGAAAGCATCTTCCATTTCCACTATGGTTACATGGATTGCAGGTGGTATATAATTCTGTTTAGCCTTTACTTGATCTTTCATTTTCGACTGCGTTTAAGTTTGAAATATGCGTTAGTTACGACGAACTGTAGTCCAATTCAGACTACTAATTTTTTACAATTGACTGATTTATAAAGAATAAAAAAATCAAATTATCTGCTCAGACAGAATTTATCATGAAAAGACTGGCTATTAAGGTCTAGTTTTTAATAATGTTTATTAGATTATTTTTTGTAAAGTAAAATAGTTACATTTGAATATCGGGACTGTAGTCTGAATTGGACTTCTCTGAAAAACTTATATATTTATTTTCAGAAAACTAGAATTACGTCCAATGATAAACTTTAAATTTACGCTGCTATACTCCTCCCCTTTTTCAACAATATCCCTTACGATCCTTGATGATTTTCAGACCGAACATGTAATCAATACACCCCTTAAAATTGCTGCCGATTTATGGGATTTTGAAAAACAGCGTCCCCAAAATATCTACCTCAAAAAAAATAAAAATCTAAACAGCAAGCTCGATAAGCTCAAAATCAGCATCGCCGAATACCTGCGCACTGTCACCGAAAAAAAAATCAAAATTTCGCATGCCAGACTCCGTAAGATCATCAGAGAAAATTGTGATGGTACAAAGAACAGCCGCCCTAGCAACAGCCTTTTAGATTATGTAGAGGCCTATATCCGGAGCCGCGCCCACCTTATTTCCGAACCGACTTCCAAACGGTACCGGGTATTTCTCCACCTGCTCGAGCGTTTTGAAGGACATCGCCAAAAACACCTTCTGCTGCATGAAGTCAATGCAGCCTTTGTTAAAGAGTTTCTCGAATTTGGCGGAATAGAAGAATATAATAAAAGTACGATTGGCCGGACAATACATTTTGTCAGAACGGTACTCAATTTTCTGGAAAAAAGAGGCGTGAGAACCTACGTCTATGAACTTGAACTCCCCAAGGAAAAGAAAGTCAATCTTTTTGTCACCCTCAATGAGGATGAACTGGTCAAACTCAAGGAAATGGATGTTCCCCCGAGCCTAAAAGCAGCACGCGACTGGTTGATCATCAGCTGCTATACCGGACAGCGTATTTCTGATTTCATGAATTTCGATATCAAGAACCTGGAAATAATCAAGGGAAAACCCTGTATCTCATTCGTCCAGCAGAAAACGCAAAAAGAAATCCTGCTGCCTCTGCATCCGGTTCCACTCACCATCCTATCCGGAAATTTAAATGTTTTTCCACAGAAGCTTACCGCACAAAAGTATAATCTGCAGATCAAAGAAGTGGCGGAACTAGCCGGTATCAATAGTCTGGTCAAAGTCCGCAAAAGAAAGGGCTTCCGTGCCATAGAAATGTTTGTCCAAAAATGGGAAGCGATCACAAGCCACATCGGAAGAAGAAGCTTTGCCTCAAATTTTTACGGTAAAATCCCCACACCGCTATTGATGGAAGCCACAGGTCACAGTACCGAGCAGATGTTTCATCGGTACATCAGTACCATTGATACAGAAAGGACAAGAACCTTGGGACAGTACCTCGAAGATGCTTATAGAGAAAAATTCAGAGTCGCTTAACCGAAGCACTATTTCGCGGCAATTGGAATAAACTGCCTCCAGTCATCTGCTATTAAACGGCACCGACCTGTTACGATCTGTAATTCAGTTACAACATTCTGTAATTGGGTTAAGCCTGCGACCGGTCCTACGCCGTAAATTTGGTTAACAAAAATGAGAAGCAGATGAAAACAAGAAAATTAGGCAAGCAGGGACTTGAAATTCCAATGATCGGCTTAGGCTGCATGGGGATGAGCAGTTTTGCATCCACGGGAGATATCTACGGCAAGGCCGACGAGCAGGAATCTATCGCTACCATCCACCGGTCACTGGAACTGGGCGGCAACTTTTTGGATACAGCCGATCTGTACGGTCCATTTGCAAACGAAAGATTGATTTCCAAAGCTATACGCGGCCAACGCAATCAATTTATCCTGGCCAGCAAATTCGGCTTTGAGATTGATGATAACGGACAGGTGACCTGGCGCATCAACGGCCGTCCGGATTATATCCGGAAGTCTGTCGAGCGCTCCCTAAAAAACCTCAATACCGATGTAATTGACCTCTATTATATGCACCGTCCCGATCCCAATGTACCGATTGAGGAAACTGTCGGTGCCATGGGCGAACTGGTTACAGCGGGCAAGGTCAGGTTTCTAGGCATTTCAGAGGTCAGTGCCGAACAGATCCAAAAAGCACATGCGACCTTCCCGATCAGCGCTGTACAGAATGAAATCTCCCTATTCGGACGCGAAGTGGAGACCAATGGTGTATACGATCTGACTCGAGAGCTGGGTATCGGCCTGGTGGCCTATTCCCCTCTGGGCCGCGGATTTATCACCGGTGAGATCAAATCGCCGGACGATATCCCCGAAGATGATTTCCGCAGACTGATCCCGAGGTTTCAGGGTGAGCAGTTTTATAAAAACCTGGATCTGGTCCGGGAGCTCGAACAAATCGGCAGGGAAAAAGGCGTTACCTCGTCCCAGCTGGCTCTGGCCTGGCTCATCCAAAAGGGAATCGTGCCGATACCGGGCACAAAAAGAGTGCGCTATGTGGAGCAGAATATCGCCGCAACCGACATCCTGCTGACCGACCAAGAACTGCAACGCATTGAAGCGATTCTGCCCGTTGGCCTGGATACAGGATCGCGGGATGTCAGCATGCCCCTGCAGTCCTAAAAAATATAAATGCCATGCTTGCAGAAAGCATGGCATTTTACTTAAATTCGTTTATCAATTAACAGGCAATACAAGCATGTCAAAGAAAGAATCAGTACTGATCAGGGTCAATAGCATCGCCGACTATCATGAAGCGCTGCAGCTGCCCAAACCCCGGCATCCGCTTTTTAGCATCACCGATTTCTCACAGAACAAACCTGTGCATCCATCGGTCGAGACCACCTTTCAGCTCAACCTATACTGCATTTCTGTCAAAGAAGATGCGCAATGCGTATTGCGGTATGGGCCCCATCAATACGATTTTAGGGAAGGCCTGATGACCTTCTTTAAACCCGGGCAGACCATCAGCATTGACCCCACGACAACCACTGCCGAAGTCGGATATTCCCTTGTTTTTCATCCCGACTTTATCCGCACCTACGATCTGGCCAACAAAATCGGCAGCTATAGTTTTTTCGACTATGAAGTCAACGAAGCACTTTTTCTATCCGACCGGGAAAAAGAGCAGATCCGAAATATCGGAAAAGGTATTTTGAGCGAATACGACAGTCCGATTGACAGCTATAGCCAGGATGCCATTGTCAGTTTTATCGACCTGCTGCTGGTTTATTCGCAGCGGTTCTACAACCGGCAGTTTATTACCCGTAAAGTGCACAATGTTCCCCTGGTCAGTCGCTTCGAACAGCTACTGGATGAGTACATCAATGATGAAACCGGGCGTAGCGGTTTACCCCAGGTGGGCTATTTTGCCGGGCGGCTCAACATGTCGAAAAACTATTTAAGCGATTTATTACGTTCGCAGACCGGAGAGAGCGCCCAGAACCATATCCAACATAAACTCATTGAAAAGGCAAAGGATCTGCTGTCCAGGTCCGAACTTTCGGTTGCCGAAATTGCCTATCAGCTCGGTTTTGAACAGCCGCAGTCACTCAATCGTCTATTCAAAAAGAAAACGGAAATCTCACCCCTTGAATTTAGAAGAAGGATTGCTACAAGCTAAGATAGTATCATTAAAATCTGCTATTTAGAGCTGCGGACCAAGATACAGCAGGCTTTTAGCCTTAAAGGCGATATCCTGTGATAAGGCGCACGATCCTGTGCGCCTTTCTATTCGAATTCATCTTTTCCGTCTACCCAATTTGGCCAGTAGCCTACTCGTTGCAAAACTGACCAGGGTACCCAAGGCAGCCGTCAGGGCAGTTTGCAGCACATCCCCCAGCGAGATGCTGGCCCAAATGGAGCAGATTGTTCCGCCAATGGCTGAGACACGGATATCATTCACTTTCATCCCTCGCGCTCCTTTCCCTAGTATTTTCGGCTCCGTTTTTAGCGGACATGTTATCTCCAACGCCCTCCGAAGTAAACTTATCGCTTTCCAATTCAGAAGCAGGCTTCCTACCGGTCTCTTCCACCGAACCATCCTTATCGTCCCTCTCCGGCGGTGACTTATCCTCGTCCAATACCGTTTCGACGATGTCAAGCCCCAGGGCCAGGTATTTTATTACATTCCCTACCTTTCCCGGCAGTTTAACAGGTGCCGCCAGAACCAACTGCAGCACCTGTCCTATTTTATTGAAGATCTTTTTCATTTTTGCTTTTTTAAGGGTGATCAATTCTTTAGCAGAGGCTCAGTTCATTCGACTTGCACTTCGACGAGCCCCTGCAGCAGTAGTTCGGCCACTAGCGGATAGAACTTTTTGTAGGCGACGCCCGAGGCTAGCAGGCGGTAGTCACCATCTTCCAGCACATACTGATTGCCCACTAGCACACAGCCAGCAGTTTCTTTGTAGCTATTCCCTTTGTGGAAGTAGACATAGCTAAAGTTGGGTATAGCCCCTATCTCCAGCATACCACGGTGCATTTTTGGGTAATCGTCGTAGTAACGGCCATTCATTGCTCCGTCGCGGTTAAAACCCAGCGGGTAATGCCCGGCAGGTATGGCGGTCTCACCCCTTATTTTCACCGGCCGCGGGATATTCTCCAGACCGTAGCAGACAAATTGATTGTTCACGTAGATCTCGGACAGCGTGCTATGCTTGCCCTGTTTTGTACGAAGTATTTTTATCGTTGATTTCATACGCTAAATTTTAATTAGAAAAGACCGAGGTATTGACTTCTGGAGTACAGGTTTTCATCACGATCATGTAGAAATAGGTAAAGGTGTACCGGCCTATCATGCAGGATAGATGGCAGCTCGATCGTCATTTGGACATCCCGCCGCAGCACCTGTTGTTCATTAATCGCGGCCTGCTCACCAATAATATCGTAAGCACAGAGTATAACCTGATCGTCCCATTGGCTATAATCTTTGATGGCGGATTCGGTTACATTCCAGCTCAGCTGAATCGTATTGGATGCGCGTACACAGGTACTCACCTCGAGCGTAGACAACATGCCATTGCTGATTTTTGCCAGGGCGGGCACGATCTCAAAATTTGGATATTCACCCTGTATCACATTGGTCAGCGTATGTGACATGGCACGGCCAAAAGCCGCCTGCACCGTGCACTTGCTATGGCCATACGCCTTGAGGATAAGTGGATACAGTGGATTTAAAAACCGGCGTGCCAGCCGAAAGCGCTCCTGCGCAGCCTCCTTACGTGTCGGATCTTTAACCTGCTTTTTAAACTCAGAAATCACCTGCATATCTTATCGTTTTGTGTTCAAAAATCAGGAGGAGCCTTATACTCCTCCCGTTCCATTACTCCATCAGCGGCTAAGCCAGGTCAAACTCACCCAAATACGTACTTTTGGAGACTTTCTCGGCCTTGCGGTCTTTAAAGAAAATCCAGACATGCCCCTTGCCACCAAGCAGGTGGGCAGGAATCTGGATGTCTATTGTACCGGCGGCACGGGTCGGCGGTGTTGGTGCTGTCATAAATTCATCCTTTTCGGGTGAATAGACCAGGATAATGACCTGATCATCGGCCTTGGTCTTGTAAAGGCTGTTGAGGATGGTATCCCAGTAGATAGAAAGAATTCCGCTATCCACAGCAGCTTCCATTCCACCGCCGTTGAGGTAAGAACCCGTACTGATTTCGATCTTGCTGTAATCCAAGCTAAAGTTTGGATAAGTACCGGTTACCGCCTGGGCGATATTGAGCTGCAGCGCCACGTTTGTGGGCGTCATCTTATCGGTTTTGGACAGCCCAAACCCCACCTGCAGGATCGGCGTGATCGGCATCAGAAATTTGGAGATTTTCAGAAAACGGTCCTGTTGGATCAGCTGCTCTTCGGACATCCCTTTCGTCCGCTTTTTGGGCAAACCTTTGAGGTAGTTGATAGATTTCCAGGACGAGGCGATCACCGCGCCGACCTTACCACTTGCTCTTCCGATTACACCATTGTTGATTGTTGCCATGTTGTTTTATTTAAAAAGTTAAACCCCATAAAGCTTTCATTTATACCGGTATGTATTGCTTTACTTCGACAAACATACCACATCACACAGCCCTTTGTCAATAGCGTAAGACAGGTTGGCGGAGACTCGTCGGTGGCAGCATAGCTTTTGTCGGCGGCCGGTCGGAGAGTATACGATAGCCGGTATAAAATAAGCCCTGCAATCGGACACATTTCAGGTACACCTTCGTCTGGCACTTCAAAAACTAAGCGCTCGGCAATCTCAGGCCTTTGTTTCGGACCAGCTCCGTACCTGCTTCGGATCGTCAATAGATGTTGTACAGATGCTGAACAGACCTTGACCAGTCTCCGAACAGGAAATTACTGTTCAGCAGTGGTTCAACAGTGGCTGCTCTTTAGCTCATCTCCGAAGGCAATACGAAGCAGGTCCGAATAGTGTAGGGATTTAAGGCATTTGCCGCGGCCATTTTTTATATTCGGTCACATACAGCTGCACCACATCTTTTTTGAGGAAGAGATCCGCATTGCCCTCTTTATAGGTAGCCTTGAGTAGGCCTTTGGCGATACGGCGCTCGATGGTGCGCACACTTTTGCTCAAAAAATAGGCGACTTCGTGGATGGTCATCGTACCTGTCAGCTTGTGGAGCTCGGTATACTGCTGTTCCTGCAGCAGGTCAAGGATACGGTCCAGCTTAGCTTCTAAAGGCGTATTTTCGATGCTTGGTTTTAGTTGAAAAGAATAGTGGATTTTTAGGCGAATACCTGTCGCATTGGACACAAAATGAGGATTAATCTCCTTCTGATCAGGAGATCCTTTAACAAAAAACATAAACGGGTAAGGTTAGCTCGACTAACCGCCGAAATCCAGCGCAGCAGCAGACCTGTTGCCTACTGCGCTCGGTCTATCTAAGTTTATAAAATGGGATGATTCAATTGAGCGGTAAAAGGTAATCCCATCCCTCATGCTCTAACTTATTGACGTTATCCAAAAAATCCTTTAGCTTTTTTTCTTTGCGCATCCATTCCGTTATCTGCAGCAGGTTGCTGATCTCCAATTCCGTCATATTCAACTTGAGGCTGTCAAACACTTCCTTGCGGAACTCCAGGTAAGTGGCATTTGGCAATATCGGTTGACGCACGTGCATCATATTTACCCTGCAGGTGCTATTGATACGAAAATACCATTTATCAAGCCCCAATCTTTCTAGCTCCTGCACGAAATGATTGGCCTCCAAGCGGGTACCGTTGATGAGGATGACTTCCTTTTTTCTTTTTTGGGAAAAATAAAAAGGAACATCAAACATACGCACAGCATCCGTCCCCAAAGTATTGGGATTGAATGGCGAATGGCTGTGCAGCACATCATAGAGTGATCCGATTACGATAGTCTTATCCAATACACTTGGAGGTGCTATGACAACTTCTTTTTCTGCTGTATTTTCAACAAGGCTACGCTGCGCTAAAACCTCTTTCCCGAACAGTGCTATTACATTTTCAGTTGTCAGCCACCATAATTTGCCGTTAAGAAAAACATAGCTTACGTAAGCTACACAGCCTGTAACAATAAAAGGCATATAATGCAACAGATAGCTTCTAAACAAGCTGTACGTATCTTCCCTTCGGTGCGTAGCGAACAAATAAATAAAGAAGAGATAAATGGATAGAATCGGTGTAGTTGTAGCAAGAATTGCACAGAAGAGTTGGCCTTTGGGTATACTCTTGGTCTTGATCCTCCCCTTGCTCATGAGTATCCGATCAGGATACTGCTTCTGCCAATAAGTCCAAAAGGCTTTGAGAAACATCTGCGTGAACACGACCGCAGTACCAATCGCAATTGCAAATGCCACTGTCCACATCCAATAGGTCTGTGTCCAAAATCGATTCAGATAAATACCGTGATTTCCGATTAAATTAAAAAGCATGGAGATGAGAAAACTCTCCACCGTTAGTTTTAATACTTTCATATGCTACGTCAAGGTCTCTTAAATGGCTTAGGTTTCTACTGGTTTACACACCTAATTTACTAAATAAAATCAAATATTAAGCAAAATTTATTCGCTCAAAAGAAGACTTTCCTCCAAAATCCCGGAGGTTAGGACACGGCGGTTGCTAATTTGATCTATTTAAATAAATATTTGCAAAAATACAATTTGAATGAAAGAGAACTTTAGCAATGCAGGCGTGGCGCAAAAAGTAGCCATGATTCTCGCTCTGCCAATAGCGGAGCGAGCACTGGAGATGCAACTTCTTAAAGACGATTTTGCAGTCTGGATGGAACACAATTTTAATCTGAAAACCCATCAGGTGCAGCAGCTTTACAAGCTTTCCGATACGGATCGTAAACAACTGGGCACTGCGATAAGCAATTATCTCATGCAGGGCAACGTGCTTCAATTTCAAAAAGAAGACAAGGGTGATGATGATGATCCGGAATTTAAGGATCTTATAGTTCACGGCCTCGATGAATGGCAGGATGTTGGGGTGCGGATGACGTTCACCCCTCTGTTTATTCGGATCTCCTACAGAATGACCTAGCACCTGATCGATCCTACGTTATCCAAAAACCACTTCCCCCGATCATCCCGAAATCCTGACCGGGGGGATTATATTGACCTATACCCATTATGAAGAAAACATTACAGATCGATCTCGCAGAGGTATTTGGCGAGCCACTCAGTCCAAGAACTGATTCGCTCAAGCCGCGAATAAGTATGTCCAATGCAGACTATGAACATTACGAAAACCAAAATGGGCAGGCCTGCCTGCAGCAGTTTGACGGCATGCTCGGCTACATCAATATACTGGATCTGCATCTGCCCGGCGACATTGTTATTCCTATACAAGCCACGCGTTCGGATATGCATATCTTTTATCTCATCACGGAAGATCGTGCCATTCAGATCAGGGATATAAGAAAGCGGATCAGTTACAGCATTTCTTACAATCGCGGCCGTTACTTCTACTTAACCACAGGTGATTATGAAATCCATGTTCCTGCCGGAAAGTATACCCTCATTAATTTTTATTTCCGCGGCAGCATTTTCCGCGATGGCAATGAGCGTCCCTTCCAATTTCTTCACCCCTTGATCCATGCCTATCGACAACAAGATCCGCATGTATGGTGCAGCATCGATTTCCGTGCCGGCGTCCGAACTATTTCATTGATGAAAGCCATAGCGTCAAACATCAAGAAAGGCGACCTCGACAGTGAGGTCAATATCCTTTGGGGTATCAAGAAACTAATCCAGCTATCCAAGGAAAAGATCTTTGAAGAATATGACAAGATTTCGGAATCCCAAATCAAATCCAAAGAAGCCCATGCAGCCATTCAGCAGGCTACAGCCGAGCATGGTCAGGATTTTAAACTGGAAGATATTGCCTGGCAGCTCGGGATCAGTATGGACTATCTGCATCAGCTTATCCAGCTTTATTATGGACAGAGTCCCCAAGAGCTGAAAATAGAATTTATGCTGGATCTCGCCAAGAAATATATCGTGGACGGTATGCATACCGATGCGATCGCCTATGAACTGGGCTATTCGTCACCCAGCAGTTTTGCACGCTTTTTTAAAAAGAAAACCGGCATGACCGCAACGGAGTTTTTTAAGCGATATACCCAAGACTATTTATAAAATTCATTGTTAAATTAACCTAGTAACCTAAAAACATGAAAGAAATCATTCAAAAAACCGTAAAATTTTTCAGCGCGATCGGACAACTTTTTGTAGCTGAGCCAGCTGACAAAAGCAAGATTATTTCGAGAAAAGTCTGTGGCAAATATAGAGCCTGGAAATATGGCCCGCTACGTATTTCTATCGAAATGGCCGCCTCCTATTTTCCTGAAAATTATCAGCTTGATGAAGAGGTACTCAAGGCAGCAAATGCTGCTGGCAACATTTATTCTCCAAAAGGTATGCTTTATTATCTTTTGTCCCATGCGAGAAAGATAGCGGCACCACGGCAGCCATTACCCTTTAAATCGAACTATAGCTATGTGGCCTGGCAGATGATCAATCTATCAAAAGTGGATGTCGTGACAACCCTCACCAAACACCCACGTTTAATAGAAATTCGTGAAGAAACGCTGGAACTGTCTGCTGCTAAAGCCGAGATACTGATATTGAGCAGCGGTGGTGATTATCTTGAAGTAAATCATCTTCTTTCGAAGATTGACCTGGCACATAAATATGTAATTATCTGTTCCGCTTTTGAAGAAGCCTTTATACGCGATCATATTCTTTACAGGGTAGACCGGAAAATTAAGCCAAATTTTAAAAGCGAAAACGAATATCTGGCATTCATTGACGAGATTATCCAAGAAGCCACCACAATACCTTTGAAAATTTAACTGTCGCGTCCCCTCGTGAGGGGATTTTTTATTGCTATACCCTTTCATTATTCCGAACCTGTATATACTACTCTCCAGATTCAGTCAAGCCCAGCGCTCCTTTAAGGCCGAACTTTGGTATAAGTTAACGACGTAAAAGTTAGCGGCATAAAAACGAAGAACTAATAAAAGTCAAGTGGGCAGGCCATGCTAAAGAGGCGCCGCTGACAACAGACAAATGGATCAGGTAAAAAAAGTTGTATGAACAGCATGCACTATACATTGAACAGGATGACAGCCCTTTTCCGTTGCATCGGAAAGCTATACTCGTCCCTGAGGACGCAGGTGCAGCTGCTGTCTATGCCCAAGGGGTTGGTCTGCAGACTAGTCAAAGACCTGCTTCAGCTGGACACGTTACCACATCGGATTGCCTTCGCCCAGAAGAGAGTTGTACAGCGAAGTTCGCACAACCGTAAAGGGGCACTATTCACGGAAATCCCGGATGGCCCTTAGGGGTCATCTGGGAACAGGCAGGCAGCGCATCGGGATGCAAAGCCAGCCAGCGAGGTCTGCTAAAAGACAACCCACAACATAAAAATTAATCAAAGTTTTTTGAGGCAACCTTTTTTTGACCGTATAAAAAAGACCACAACCATGATTTCAAAAAAGAGCATTAAAAGAAGTCTAATTACCGTTGGCTCGGCATTGACTTTAGTACTAGGTATCGCATTCGCGGTAAATGCAATGGAAAAGAAAGTGGATAAGCAGTCTAATATTGAAAAACAATCCACATTTGTTCCGGATCAATGGTTCCAGTATACTGGACCAAATTCCTCTGATCCTAATTATGAGGATGAAATAATGGATCCAGACAACTATACGCCAGTTACATCTCCTTCCTGTAGCACTGGGGCACAATTGTGTGAGGTGCATGGTGAAGATAATGGAAGTGGGAAACCTACTCAAGGAAGTTTAAATGAACTGGAAAACCAGATTCTAAAAAACGAACCTCAAGACACCAACAAAGTGCGTTTTCATAACTAAGTAGGTAAAGAATAGTGGGACAATAAATATTGTCCCACTTTCGATTATGGATTTTGTTCGATGCCACCCCGTTCAATGACCTGCAGCGGAATTTTATAAGCAAATTCCATCACACTCTTTCCCTGTATCAAAACTACTTCACCGTCAATTCTCCTTTTAAGATCAACTATCCTATTCTCAGCAGCATACCGCCTTAAATCAGTCCACCTCAGCCCCCTAAAGACTAGTTCGCGCCGTCTTTCTAAAAGAATAAATTCCAGCAGGGACTCTTCGTTAACTGGTAAGATTGGTATCTCGGAATATCTGTTTTTTAATAATTCCAACAGCGTTGATTTTGCCTCGTTAATTTTTCCACTCCTACATTCAGCTTCGGCTTTATTCAATAAAACTTCTCCTACAGTCAATCCGATAAATATTTCCTGTCCAGAAGGGTTATAATTACCGGTAAACGCGTAGGTGCCATTAGCATTTTTCGTAAAAAACAATTCTTTTCTCCTATCCTCCTTGGCATAACTATTATACAGCAGCGTATCCACAGTAGCCTTATCTTCCAATAAAATACTTGTAGGTACCATCATGGCATAGAAGAGAATATCGTCGTTGTAGGCATCGAATGGACGGGGTCCTGTTTTTTTAATTTGATTATAATCAATTGTTTTTCCACCAGTCGCCAGCACCCTATCTGCATATGCCAATGATTTTTCATATTGTCCGATTCCCAGATATATTCTACTTAACAGCGCCAGAGCCGCTGTTTTATTAGGTCTGGTTGGGTATTCATATTTTTTATCCGATAAAAGCCCAACAGCCTCTTCCAGGTCCTGTACTATCTGATTATATGTCTCACCTAAAGTTGACCGCTGTAATTTTTCATTTATATCCGAATTGGTCTTAAGGACTATTCCAAAGGCATTTTCACTGTTTTTGTTATAATATTTACAGAATACCTGTGCAAGTGAATAAAAAGAAAAGGCACGGTGATATAAGGCCATCCCTTTCAGCTCATTACGACTAAGACCATCCGGCAGATAATTTACCTTATCAAGATAATCCAACACCACATTAGCGTAAAAAATAGTGATGTAAGAATTACTCCAAAAGCTATTTTCAGTCGGTTCTTTTGACCAGAGATAAGCCTCCCGATATTCTACCATTGAAATGGCTTTAAAATTTGCATCTGTCAGGTAATAATTGTCGGAGGCGACCTCTAGAAGCCCAGGATTTCTGAACGAATGATTGTCCAAAATAGCGAGCAGTTCAATGTTGCTATTCGGCGTATTAAGTTTGGAATCGGGCTTTTCTTCCAAAAATTCTTTGCACGATGTTATAAACAAACAACAGGCAAAATAAAATAGCGATAGATAATATTTTGATTTCATGTTTTTAAAATTTTAGATTGACACCAAAAGTGTACTGTTTGGGAACCGGAATTGCATTTGGGTAACTCGGATCAAGGCCCTTATCATTCTTGCGCCAGATTACTCCGAGATTACTTAAGTAAATAAAGAAGCTTAATTGACTGATGCGCAAGGGACTAATCTCACCCAACCGATATTGTAGTTTGATATCCTGCAATCTGATATGATCGCCCGGTTCAACCAACACTTCACTATTTCCATAAAATCCGTCCGCTTTGTTCAATGGATAAGTCATTGCAGGTATATTGGTCGACTTTTCATCGCCCGGCTTCTGCCATCTACTGTAAAAATCAGGATGACCATCCCCCCTGCTGTAAAGATCTGAATAGCTTATGGAAGGCCGTCTGAAAAAATATTTAAACTGATACGCCAACGAAAAGGACAGATTAAATTTTTTGTAATCAAAAAAGCTGTTTACAGTACCGTAGATCAGCGGCCTTTTAGACCCATGTAACTTCAAATCTTCAATAGGAGCCTGTTTTCCCGCCATCTTTGAATAATCTTTTGACACTTCGCCATTAAAATATCCCATCGGTTCACCTGTCTGCGGGTCAAGCCCCGCGAACTTATAACTATACATGGCGTAGGGCATCACATCTTTATAGGCAATAAAAGAACTGGACACCAAAGAAGAAGCTCCCGGATAATCAACAAAAGTCTTTTTTACCCAATTGTTATTGTAGGTGAAGATAAAATCAGTCCGCCATTTAAACCGTTTATTGAAGTTAATGGACGATAAACGAATATCAACACCCCTTCCGTCTACATCTGCCACATTCATAAGCTGACTGATTAAACCCACCGTCGGATCCAGCGGGTAGAGATGGATCAGATCAAATGACTTTTTCCAGTACATATCCACACTTCCTGAAATACGGCTATTGAATAGGGAATAATCAAGTCCCAGGTTAAATGTTTTTATTTTTTCCCAGCGTAAAGAAGGATTGGGAGCAACAAGCACCTGCGCTGATGGCCAACTAATACCGTACAAGGCGTTAAGTGTGCTGTATTGAATTGTTGTATTCCCCGAACGTGAGGGATCAATATTCCCGCTAAAACCATATGTCGCCCGGAATTTCAGTTCATTGACAGCAATAGATTCCATAAACCGTTCCTTCTTTATATTCCAGCTCAATCCAGCCGACCAGAGCGGATTCCATTTATCATTTGTATTGACGCCAAAAACATTGGAAGCATCTTTTCTGAAACTGCCACTTACCGTATAACGGTTCAATAAAGTATAAGATCCATTTCCAAATAATGATACGTATCTATTGTTTGTCTGGCTCTTGGTTACAAAAGAAGGTATCTGTGCATTGGATGCGAGATTATTGTAAGTAGGATACCTATTCATATAATCGATTTGGGTACTATATATTAGCTTTTCCCCATCATAACCATACATTCCATCCGTAAACGCCTTAACGGCTTTCGCGCTGACTTCTGACCCCAGTATTACGTTCACCCTATGATCAGGATGATCGTTCCATTTAAAATCTACCTGAAAACGACCAAAATGTGAAACGGCATTATTGCTTCCGAATTCAAGTATCCCCCCAACAGGTATCGGTCTATTGACCACTCCATTTGTGCCGACATTGGTATATAGATTGACCATTCCTCTTGATCTTATGGAGTACTGGTCGAAAACCGTCTCATCATCGTTCTTTTGTATTTCGTTTCTATACCTAAAACTCAGTCCAAACAGTTTGTTGATCTGATAATTTAGCGAGGCGCTGGTCAATAAGCTGTTCAGCACAGCATTGCCCTTATTGTGCTGTAATTCTTCCAAGGGCTTATATGTCCAGTCCAGCAGATTAGGATCAGCTAAACTTTCGATATAGCCAATGCTATAATTATAGGGTATTGAAAGAAACTGGCCGTCTGCAGTTGCCAATGAAGAATATGGATACCTGCTCCCGGAATTGTCATAGTAGCTGAGCAGCTGCGTCTGCCTGCTTTCTAATCTAGCATACATCATATCAAGCTCCGCCTCTAGTTTTCGCGTCAGCTTGAGTTTATTATAAGCCTTCAGCGTAAACCTATTATTATCTGAGGACACCTGAGCACCTTTTGAGCGGTCATACCCTGTTGATATACGAAAACTATTCCTGTCACCGCCGCCACTCACTGAAAAAGAATATTGCCTACTGATTGCAGGCCGATAAAGATATTTCAATAGATCATTTCTAATATCCGTCTGACCATACGTATCCAAGACATCATTCAATTCCTCTTCGGTAAGCAATCCTTTTTTCTTTTTCTCCATGGCCTCAATTGCCATGGGAAGGATGGGTTTGGATCTCGAATTTATATTCGAATTGTAATAACCCTTATTGTATAATTCCAGCTGCACCGCAATCAGGTCAGCATTTGCAATAGCCTGTCTTTTAAAAAGATCAGGTTTTTGGATGACTGCGGTATTTTGACTCGCCTCTACCACCAGCGATGAGTTTTGTTTACCTCGTTTTGTGGTAATAACAATAACACCATTGCCCGCCTGTGCTCCCCAAATGGAACTGGCGGCAGCATCCTTTAAGACAGTGATATTTTCCACATCATTCGGATTAATGGCATTTATATCACCACTATAGGGAAAATTATCGACAATGATCAGAGGGTAATTGGCCCCTCGGATTGAGCTAACCCCATGTATGTTGAGTGACTCATTTGCAAATTTCCCTGTATTGTTAAAATTAGCATTGGCATTATCCGAATACATACCAGAGATCATGCTCTTGACACGTGTCAAAATATTAGGTGCTGGTGAGCGATTGATATAAAGTGAATCTATTTTCTCGAACGATCCAGTAGCACGTTCTTTTGGAATATACTGAAAACCTGTAGAGAATACAGCCTCCTGCAATCGGATCGAATTACTTTCCAGTACGATCAGGATATTCAGGTCATTCGACCTGACAACATATGATTTGGGTACGTAGGATATATGCGAAAATTTGAGGGTATCGCCGACCGAAAGACTGTTTATATTGAAGGTACCATTGTTCTGAACCTTAAAGTTGCCCTTTCCTACCGAAATAATATTGACATCTGAAAGCGCCTTTCCTTCTTGATTCTGCACACGGCCTTTTAGCATGACAGGATTCTGTGCAAAAACATCGAGCCGCAAAATAAAACAAGTTGCGACCAATAATATATAATAGTTCAACTGTTTCATCGCTGTATAATTAAGAAGTTTACAATTCTTTTGTCTTTTTCGACAATGAGACCGTTTTCTTTGAAGAAATTACAGAGCTTGTCCTTCGTCTCAAAGTCCTTCACTGAATAATTGGGAATACGAACTTCGCCTTTTATTGAATCAATAATCTGCCAATTAGGCCTACTCATGCGAAGATCTTTGATCAGATTTTTTAGCGATTTAAATTCCCTGCCCAATTTAGGTCTTATGGTGGTCCTCCCCTTGCACGCCTTTACAACAATACATTCAACTAGTGAATCCCTTACACAGACATTTAAGCCCAGACAGGTGTTCAAGAGATCAGCCATATTGATCCTTCCTATGGATTTTGATTCAAAGCAGATCAGGTTTTTTTTCTCCCAGTATGCTATACCCTCGCCTTTAGAAAGATAATATTCGAATCTTTCCGGATCAGAAACATTCCAGATGATCTGATTAGCGGCAAATTTGTAGCGGTCTGCATAGGCCAATCTATATAAGCTCAGAATTGATCTATTTCGATAAGAAATAATCTCGTAGGGACCGACCTTAGATTTTTCAAAAGGGCTAATGTCTTTTATATGATTAGTAATAATTGCATAGCCCAATAGACTGTCATGGGTAGATTGTACCTTTCGATTAAGCTCCATATCCACTATAAATCGATGGAAATTCGGCTGGAGCTCAGGTTTGAGTTCCGCATGCAATACACCTTTTGTGGCGAAATTAAGCAGGTCATCTTTCGTGATTTCCTTGCTTCCTGTGAGGCCAACAACGACGCCCTCTTTATTTATCCATACTAGATGAGGTATACTTTCATGCGGGAAATAACTTTTCAATCTGCTGTCAGCTATAATGCTTCTCAGACCAGTACCTTTTAATAGATCATTCCTTTTAAAAAAGGACAAAATGGACTTTTCCGTCTGTTCTGAGACTGCAACAAGGCCTATATCCAAACCTCTGCTGAAATCAGAAAGTTTGGCTAGCCCGGTTAAACATGGAGCACATCCGGTATTCCAAAAGTCTAGCACCAGCGGTCTCGCCTTAAACTCTTTAAGTGAAGCTTTCTGGGTACTATTCAATTGCTCATTAAAAAAGGAAAACTCACTGTCCCATAATTTTTCGGGGATTGTATCACCGATCTGCAGCGGAGTTGGCCCATCAGCCCCGCTGTCCTTGCGGGGCGTCTGAGCCGATAAACTAAACATATGAAATACAGCAATGCAAGTAAAAAGCATTGTTGTATTCTTCAATGCCTTTAAAAAACAAGTTAAATAGGATTGAAAAACTAGTAAGAACACGATTACAAGTAATGTAATCTGTATAACTGGAATATTGACTACCTTATCCAATAAGGCAGTGAATAGATTAGATCTTTTTATCATCTGCTTGTGGATTAAGTATTATTCAGCAATTCGGTTAAAGAAACTGTGGATCCTTTGTTTGGCTTCCAAATCCGCCGTAATTACTTCTGCAGGTTCTGCAAACGCAAATGGCACCGCATCGATTTCGATCTTGCGAAAGTGCACAAGGAAATAAGCGATCAGCACACGGCACACTTTCATCAAAAAGGTATGCATCTGCTTTACGTCGGCAGCATCTTCCTGTACTATGCTCTTCCTATAGTTTTCAAAGAGTGCCCACAGGCTTTCCTGACAGTCGGTGATGGTATGTTGGGACCAGAACTCCCGAATGGTATGTAATGGATCGTATCCATTGTCGTATATTTCATAACATGCTAGCTCAAAGGGTAGCATATTGTTTGCTTGTTGGTTCATAATTTAGTTTCATCAAGTATGACAAACCAGAGGTACTAGCTTAAATAAAGGCATAGCATCCCCCTTCGCGATTTTTTCGCGTTAAAAAGGCTTGTCACTGCACAGATCAAATGCGACCTATGCCAAATGGACAAATAAGATTAAAAGTCCGAAAAGCGCCTTGATACAATTTCAAAGCATAAATAGGGTTAATTATGGCGCTCCCTGCCGGAAAGAAGTAAAGACCGACCTACCACAACTATTGTATTGCAATAAAACTACAGGTAAAAAGTTTGGACTGAATGAAAATTTGCTTAATTTTAAGGTGCAAATATTAAATCAAGCTGTATCATTGGCAATATTACCTTTTAATGCAATTACATAAATGTATAGGTCGGTGACAGGCATAAATAGCGAGAAATTGAACTGAACGAGGTTCAGCTGTCTTTTCGTTTTAGTGAAAGTCAAGACCTCCCCTTTTTATTGCTCATTACAGCCTGTGTTTGATGGAATGCAACCTATTCGGGTGCGCGGAATATGTTCTTTAAAAGTGATTTGCGGGAATACCTCGTCAATCGATCTCTGATCGAATGCTGGTGATGGGTGGTGTGTGTTCGTTTCGTTCTCATAATTGTTTTGGTTTTATGTGAACGATGTTACTCTTGAATGTTCTAGATCTAACAGAGCAAAAACCAAAGAATGAACCTTAATGCTTCTGACCAGGCATCGCCAAACGCCCTCCTAACCTAAGTTAGGGTTCCCCAAAAGACTGACATAAGGTCCACCCTCTGGTAATTTATACAAATATACAGATTACACAGAGATATGGCGAACCTACGGTCATCTCGTGGGAATTTGGCGATTTCGGAACGAGAGTGACATCGTGAAGTTGGGAATACTACCCTACTTTTCGCTATAACTACATGACAAATATACATATATAAATAGAGTAAATCAAATAAAATTAAATCTATTTTTGAAATGGCAAACGAAGAATTCTCAAAAGCACTTAGATATTTGAGACTAAAATATAAATTAAGCCAAGAAACTGTAGCAACACTCGCTGGTATTAAACAATCGGATTACAGTGCCTTTGAACGTTTAAAAAGAAAGTTGAGCCTAGATGAAGCCGACAGGATTAGTACACTTGTTTGGGGAGTTTCATATAAGGAATTTGTTGAGTTCTCCAAAAAGGAGATTGATTTAAATGATTTACCTTCATCTACCCAAACAGCAATATCAGAAAGTACAGGTAATAAGTTAAGGTCGACAGAAAATTTATTAGCTAATGAACTAGATCGTCTCATTTCGGCAGGTTATTTAAATAAACCAACGACAGCGAAATACCTCCATTCACAAATGGATAAGACACTCGAAAAAAGGAAATTTACTGAAATCACCAATCTTCTTAGCAAATCTCCACGTAACCAAATGATAGTACCACTGTTTAAAAATAGCTCGCCAAAGATTTTTGTACATAAAGATCACGCTGCAAAGTATGAAAAGATGTCGAAGGAAGATGTATTGGAATTAATTCGAAATAGCGAACCTGAGCAAAAATAAATATTATAAAAATCACTAACCCTCATTCAGGAATTCGAATTGAAAACGATCGTTATTTTAATCATATAAAAATATTATGCATATTAAATTTTGGTATATTTTCGTAATGGTCGCCTTGATATCTTGTTCATCTTGTTCTAAAAATATAAAAAAGATATCCAAAATTAATTTCAATGGAGAAGATTCTATTGAGCTAACATATATAAATGATCAATGGGTTTCAGACACTTTGGATTCCCCAAAAGTAGTTTTGGATAAAAACAAAATTATCCATAACAAAATCCATTATGATACGGACGCTGATTATTTTTATGACAAAGAAGATAGATTAACTAAGGTGGTAGAGAAGAGGTATGTAGGACAAAATTACAGTTCATTATTTATAACTCACACTTATCAATACATTTACGAGGATAATAGATTATCAGAAATCTTACTCAATGAAAAATGTGATAGCAGCTTAGGTTATTGTCAAAACCGCAGTGAAAAATATCAAATTTTCTACAAAAACTTGGAATATAATAATCCTGTGTTCTTATACTTTATGTATAATGCAGAGCTACCTGTTTATTTACCATTCGATCATTCAAAATATTATATTCAGAGTTATACGATATTTGACAAAATTTTGAAGACATCCAGTGTAGAGATCGCTAAAATTTATAACTTTAAATATGAATATAAAAATTCCTGCATAACAAAGATGACAGTAGAGAATGATAACGGAAGAAACAGCTACAACTATTTTTTTTCATATTTAGATAATTAACACTTATTTTACACAATGGCCGACTCATTTATAATGATTCATCCAGCAAAAGAAGCTCAACTGAATTTGTAAATTAGAATGAAATTTACCTGTAGAGTTTTTTCAATACGAGACAATTAAAAATACAATATATATTTAATTTTTATCAACAATTCTTAAGTTGGTCTACCCTTTTATTAATCAATGGGAATGAAACATGAAATGTTGTCAACAATTTTCATTTGATTAGCACAGTGTATTTTACCCTAAATTAAATCATCATTCCCGGTCTAGGAATCACTATGCTTCCTATAATATTTTCCAAACCGTCTACCGCATTTTTAAATGTTTGATGCTCTTCAATTCTTCCAGAATCGTCCCAAAGAAATACGAGCATTCGAGAATATTTTTTCTTAAATACACTGTCCCTTTTGAAATATAGAGAATTGTCCGCGGCAACTTCTTCAATCATATCATGGAATTTTTTAGTCTTTCTCAAAAATTTCACTTCAATAATCAGATTCAATCCGGGCAGGCCTATATCTGCTCTAGAATTTAAAGATCCTACCGGTTCCAAATAAAATTCAGATTCAATGTCAGGGAAGATTGGAGCTAAAATATAATATAATAAACTTTGCACATGATATTCATTTTGAATATCCCATTTCTGTGGGGTTCCAGTAGTAGTTTTGGCTTTTTCTTCCCATATCCATCTTTTAAAAGAGCCAGGCAAATTATTCAAAAGTGTTATGAGCTGATTCAAATTTGGGTTTGCCAATGAAAAAAATGTAGAATGAAATAAATAATAATTTATAGCTTGTAGTCTTGCTATAATTTGAATTGTATCGGTCTCTTCATAAACGCTTAGTCTGCAGATAGACGCATACACTTCATTTATATCTATTTCCTGGAAGCATTCAAAGCCTTTGGAGCGAAGTGCAAATAATAGATCTAGATTATCAGATGAATAATGAGCATCAATTTTAGTCTCCTTGTTGGTTATCCAAAGAGCGGCATGCAATAGAATCTTTTTCCATTCTGGAAGGTTATCATTACTTAGGTTTACAAAACTTTTTAGCCAATTGTAAAAATTTAAACGAGTTTTATTGCCTATCAAATCAGCTCCTAGCGCAAGTCCTAAAAGAGATATTGCATCATTATGAAAAGTCGAAGGTACAAAAGAATTATTTGAAGCTGGTCTTCCCATCAACCTTTCTAAACCTTCAATCAATAAAGATTCTTTTTCATTTAGGAAATTAGAATTAGATACTGTTATGAAACTTAGTTGTGCAACATGACTATAGTCAAAAATAGAGAATTCCGCTGGAAGTTCAATATTCAATTTACCATCAGGATATAGCCAATTTGATAGAGAACATTCAATAGTATTAGGCGATATTTGGATGAGCTTTTTTTCTAAATATAACTGGATATCTCTAAGTAAGAATTGTTTCGCTTCCATATTATAAAAACCAACGTGTAGTACCTATTTTATTATATATCGCATCTGGATTCCATGAAGAAACACCTGTAAGCTGACTCAGCATCTGAGCCATAAGCTGGGAATAATAAACAGAAACTGGCATGGGTGCGGGTGCGAAACTTCTCCATGAATGTGCTCCAAATTTAATTACCTGTTTAGAAAGATATGGCATATCTCTAAATGTAGAATCTCTATGTAAAACCAACTGAATCGGCCGAGGATTTCCATCACTTGCTTTTTTTAACTCTGTGGGTCCAGTTAACATTACCAATGAAATATGTTCTGTCAACTGAAGATATCTCCCACGTTCAGGAACAAAAGCACCCTTGCCAAAAAATCCTTTCTGGCTATAATCAAATAACATATAGGGATGATTTTGCGCCACATGAACAAAGGCAAATTCAACGTTAAATTCGCCAAGCTCAGACATGACCTTTTTAACGGCATTTACTTCATTGTCCGCAAACGTTTTGAAAGCATGAAATACCAACCGCACAGAATCTTTTGGTCGCCAATTAAAATCTATTTTAACACGTTCAATTGTATTTCTAAGATTTTCTAGGAGAGTTTCAAAGTAATCTTCCATTAACACTGCTGAAGATATATTATTTATAAAATAGCGCCCGTCTCCTTTAAAAACAGTTGTAATCCCCACCATCCTTTGCTTGGCAGCAAGCCTACTCGTGTAAATCATAGCACTTCCAATGCCAAAGACTATTTCATGTGCCATAGGAGCATCTGCAGTCAACAACCATGGCACTCCCCCCATTTTTGCATAGGTAGCTAACGCCATATTATTAAGACTCCACATAATTCTTGAATCTGGTAAACTCAAACTTTCAAGCGTAAATTCCTGAACAGAAATCTGTTGGCCAATAAACCTAGCTTTTGCTACCAAATATGGGTTCTCATTTGGTTTCCTATCCCTGAAGTTATTGTCTATCTGAACAAGTGCCAAATTAAAGGGTTTTGTATCCCCACTCTTTTTTAATGCTGCACTAATTGCTTTATTATATGCCTCTATTGTGCTATTTTCGGCTTCAAAGAATTCATAACTAAAATCCTGAATACGAAACTTATTTTTTAATCCTGTAAATTCAAACGTCTTACCTTGTTTGCCGAATGCTGCTGGCGGAATACCATTTATAAATTTTTGTATTACCTGCTCAACTTGTCCTCTTTTATTTTTTTGAGCAATAATACATATATTCGGTTTGGATGGAGTAAAATCTTCCCTAGAGTATGGTCCATAATTTTGTAAACCAATATCATTATAGGTATTAGTTTTGGTTCCACCATGACCATATACAAAAACTGGTTTCCCTGCATTAAATACTTTTATATGGTACTTTCCATTGTTATCCATTAAAAAATCACCCAATGAAAACATTATACCTTCGACTAGACTCAGGTTAAATTGCTGATAGGTCTTTAATGCCTTATTTAGTTTGTTATATTTATTATTCCCGGTATGATATTGTAATAATTGGCGATCCAAATTACTTAATATCTCATTAGCTTTTGTTTTATATAAATGGCGGATGCAATATTCAAGTAGATCTTCTCTTGGCTCTAAAAAAACAATTGTAGGGTCTACTAATTCGTCTTCACTAGATTTAACATCATCTAATACAAGCATTCCATCCTCATTTACGCTTTTTACCTTTCCTAATGTTGTAAATCTTGGCTTTAAATCTGGATTACGCCCTCCATATGCCTTACCAACATAATAACCTAAAATAGGAACTCCGTTTCGCATTAATTCATAACAATTTATACTTATTCTTGGAGCTAGACTCAAATTTAAAGACAGTCCCACAAAAGGTCCTGTGGACATCGTATCGATTATTCTGAAGTCTATTTCATACTTTGGGAAAACCGCTAAACCCTTAATCGGTCTAACGCCTTCAGGTAAGCAGTCATTTAAAAGATTTTGTTTATTTTTAAGATAAATTAATGGTTTAGAGCTATATATCCAACAATCCCTAAAGTATAACTCTTTAAAAAGGGACTTTATTGCTAAAGACCTGACCAACGATAAATTATCTTTTAATTCAAAAGATTGAACAATACCTCCCAATCGGCTTTGTCCTGATTTAGTGGATATAGCAATTAGTTTATCACCTTCACGTTTTATTAAGTGACTATTTCTATAATGGTTCAGTAATTCTTCCTTTTTTTCATCTGAATAAGGAAAATATTCTCCCTCTATTATGCAATTTTCAAAAAAAATAGGAGCAACATTTAATATATTTGGCATATAATGGTTTCTAGAAAATGTAAGAAAACACACAATTTCTTATTTCCCGACAATTTAAAAATAATCTATTCACAAAACAACCAAAAAATATCTTATATTGAATTTTAATTAGTTCCTACAAAGAAGAACGAGACAGGATATCAGCTCACCACTGTCCATATCCACATAATGTGGCATATTACCAGCAAAGTCTACCTGCAGCAGCTTCCCAGGCTCGTGTTCAAAACGCATGGTGGCTCCCTGTTTGCGGATATTTTACTGTAGAATCTCATAGGATCTGGAATAGCCAAAGCCATCGGGATATTCATTAATAAATTTCTGCCATAATAGCTGGCACGTAACACCTACACAACTGAGTTCGGCAAATAGATCGGAAAACTGCGATCAAGATGTATCCGGCGGGGATCTTTTTCTATCTGTTCAGCTTGGGCCGGAATAATTGATATATACACAAGTTCGGCATCGGTAAAAAGGATCTGTTCCACAATAATGATTCTGCTGTCGGCGAACCGCTGCAAATAAATTGCGATGATACAAATTGATAAAGTATCTATTCAACGAAATATTCCCACATTGAAATTATTTTAATAGCTAATTTTGATTAACTAAAATTATTAACATGATTTACTATAATATAGTTCGTTTTTTGTTCTTATCTATTATTGCTTTTATTACTGCGATTCTGGCAGTATAACCTCGTCAATTATCTGACGTATTTTCTTGTTGTTTAGCTGTGTTTTGAATTCCACTTTGTAACCATCTATAGTCAGCTGGTTAAAAAAGGTTTTTGCACTGTTGATTTTGGCTTGTTCTATTTCTCTTAGTGTACTCTGATTCTCTACATCTTTAGTTTCGATGATTACATTCAAAACCTTATCTCCATTGGCTTTTTTTATCACATACATAAAGTCTGGACTGTATGATTGGCCAGTAATAGTAGGTATAGCTACACTATTTTTTGGAATTTTTCCGTAAACTATAACTTCTTGAATATCTCCTGCAAGAATATTCTCTTTTTCTAACGGTGAGTCAAAAGCATATAAATCATACAGGTATTTATCACCTGGTGTACCTTCTATAAACTTTGTACCTATGATGCCTTGAGTTATTTCTGATTTTGGTGTGCCATCAGCATAGGTTAAAGTAGTTGCTCTTACAGGTAGGTTTGCTTTTGAGTAGCTAAATCTACCATTGAGCTTTTTTACTTTCCAGTCGCTAAATTGTTTAACAAAGTTAGATGCACTGTGTTCATTAAACTTTTCAGGTGTTAAGGTGTTGTTTCTTGAATAGATAACCAGTGCATTATGTAGTAGTTGTATAGATAAATTAGTTTGGCGATTAATGTGTTTCAGAAAATCACTATATTTCAACGGCTTGCTTACCTTAAACTGTACACCTGACCCCTCATTAAGCTTAGCTACCGAACCAATTGTATTTAATTCCGAACGAGAACTGGTAATATACATATCGGCAAATACACCTTTTTGGCACAGATTAACCACTTCGTTGAGTAAGAAGTTATCCTCTTCTACTTTTTCATAATGTAAAATATACTTGCTGTTTATTTCTTGCCACAATATTTTAAGCTCATCAAAAACGGCTTTTCTTACTTTGATTTTTTGTTCTTTCTTTTTGTTTCTATCTTCAATTTTGCCCTGTTGTAAACCAACTGCGAACTCTGGATATTCACTAAAGAAAGCTATGCTATTTTCAGTTTTGATGTTTTTGTTTCTGTCAATGAATTTTTTGGTCAATAATTCCACAAACAAATTATCAGCATCTATGTTCCTTTTTTGAGCAATATCAGCTATTTGCTCATCAGTAATCACAAAGGCTTTAGGTGTGTCAGCATTTATCTCATTTATCAGTTTTTCGGCAAAGTCGGCTTCTGTAAAGTCGATGATATAATTGAGTTTAAACTCTTCGTTTGAAATCCGATTACCAAATTCATCTACTGGCAAACGTAAGCCACGCCCCACCTCTTGTATTTTACTATTCTCGCTTCCGCTACTTCGTAGTTTGGCTATGGTAAATACGTTGGGATTATCCCAGCCCTCTTTCAATGTCCATTTAGAGAAAAGAAATCTACGGGTATTATAGCCGCCCCCATTGTTTTTAATGGAAAGTAGTTTTTTCTTTTCAAATAAAATATCTTGTACTTCCTGTGCTATGGCATCATCAGAGCTACTATTGTCTTGTGAAAAATAACCGGCATGAGAAGCGCTAAGGTCCTCCTTCGTAGCTAGCAAATAAGCTTTATACTCTTTTTCCTGCTCATTTAGCTCTGGTAAAATAGCGTCTATTTTTTCGGCAAGCAATCTTTCAAAAGTTGCTTTTAAATAGGGTTGTTTTTCTTGGGTTTCAATAGTTCTATATGAATAAATATCATCTATAAAAAACAAAGCCAGTGTTTTAATCTTGTTATTTCTACTAAAATTGGCTCTTTCTGTATTAAAATGACGCTCCAAAGCCAAGCGTATCATGCTTTCTTGATAGGATGACGAGTAGATATCGGTACTAAATTCTTCACCTGTAGATTTGGTTTGCCCATTAGATAGTTCAATCGTGCTACTGGTAATGGCATCAATTACAATACCATCTAATTCGATGGCCACAAGCCCTAAGCTATCCCCTTTTTTAAGTTCAAATGTTTTAGCAGGTTCGTGTTTTTTGATAAGTTGTAAATAAACAGCCAGCTTACTTTGTATTCTGGTGATTTTTATTTTTTCTTGCTTTTGAGAAATCGGCTCCAAATGTTCTTTCGCTATCCCCTTTATCAGATTGAGATTAAAAGCCTGAAACGAGCTTAAGTCATACAAGAGATTTTGATAGTCTTTGCGTTTTACTTTAGCTTTCCCTTTGCCTATTTCTATATCTGGAAAGGTAGCACCAAAACGTATAATAGCCTGCGGGCAGATGTTTTTCTCAATATAGTCATACGCTTTTTGCGACTTATTAAAGCGGTGAGGTTCGTCAATTATTACAAAAGGTTTAGTAGCTTTTATGCCTTCTATGGGCTTATAAAAACCTTCTACACCATAGTCGTAAGTGTCTGTAAGCAATTTAGATGTACCGCCCAAAAGGCTCATATTAGTTAGCAAAACATATATTTTATTGGCGTTTTGACTACTACCTGCCACAAACTCACGTACTACACTGGGGAAAAAATTTTTTCCTTTTTTCTTTTTGGTAGCTTCTAACACCAAAACGTCCAACTCAGTACCATAGCCGCACTGGTCTTTAAAATGGCGGTTGGTGTAATCATCTTGCATAAACTGTTTTGCTCCTGCTTTTATGGCCAGTGTCGGCACGGCGACTATAAACTTATTTATACCGTAACGTTTATGCAATTCAAACATAGACGCAGTGTACACGTAAGTCTTACCTGTACCTGTTTCCATCTTAATATCGAGATTAAGGTAACTACCTATTCCATTTAGCGACTTAAACTCAGATGGTATACCTGTTTCTTTTTGCACCTTTGCCATTTGGCTCATAATTGCGGGACGGTCTAGTACCAATGAAGGGTTTTGGTAGTAAAACGTGTTCTTTTCTATCAACTCGGGTTTAAGCACATCGGCTATGGCTTGGTACGCTTTTACCTGATGTGGTAAGTCATTTTTCAGAATAATTTCCATGGCCTATTAGTATCTTACTTGAAAATTGATTTTTAAATTCTTCTCACTATCATTTAAGATACGGAGATTTTTCTCTATCATTTCGCTGATGCTCCAGTTAGGGAAACTATAGCCAAATAGTACCAAATTTTCGGGATTAAAACTGCCCTCATTATCGTATTTGTTCAATAGTTCCTTCATGCTATATAGCGTGAAATTGGCGTCAATTAAGTACAAATGTTTTTGGCAATAATAGGCTGTGTAACCTGCCAAATCTACGCTTTCGGCTTGGATACTCAACCCATAACCATCGGCATTGAGCCACGTGGCAAGTATGGTAGGTTTGCCGAAATCATCTAAAATGGTAGTATCTGCCAGCATTGCTGCTTTATCAAAACTATCAAGTTTGTCTAGGGTGTTTTGGTTGGGTTCTACCAGTGTAAAATGCTTAAAACCTAAATCCAACACTGAGGTACTTTCTTCTTTAAACAAATCGGCTTTAGAGGCTTTCTGTTTTTCTATCTTTGCTTCTTTTATTCTGGCTGCGGCTCGCTTTATTCGTTCAATGCCTATATAATCTAAGGTTTTGGGCAGCCCTTGCTCTGTTAAAAAATCATATGCTGCTTTTTGTGATGCACTATCGGCACTGATTACCTCGGGCAGTTGAACTGAGATAAACTTTCTTTTACTATTTTTACTGGACGCATTCATTTCTAGTATTGCGTTCGCAGTTGATCCTGAACCTGAAAAAAAGTCTAATATAGTATCGAAATCAGATGTTGAAATTCTGATTATTCTTTTGATTAAATCAATTGGTTTTGAGAAATCAAAGATTTTTTTCCCTTCAAATAAAGCTCTTAAATCTCTTGTTGCTTTTTTGTTTCCATCCAAATCATCCCATAGTGGAGAAGGACGTTTCGTCCTACCTTCTAAATAGTACTTTACATAAGGCCACCAAATTTCTATGCCACCTTTTTTGGTTTTTTTCCAGAGTATATAATTTTCATTATTTAGTCTTTCGTATGTTTTCTTTTCAAATCTCCAACAGCTCTCATACCCGCTAGGGCCTAAAGGGTATATTTCGTTACCATCGGGATCAAGAATTGAGTAGTACATGTTAGGTCTGTCTACTCTTCTATCATTACTTCCAGTTTTACGCATCTGATCATAAGCGTACTTTCCTCTCTCGTCTTCATTTTCAAATCTTTTTAGGTCATGCTCTGTCAATTCTAGCCCTAATATTTCAAAATTTTCATTCTTTGAATATAATAAAATATAATCAAATGAACTTCCTAGTCCTCCACTATCTTGTCCAGTTGTTTGACCTGTACTTCTAACTATGTTTCCAAGGAAGTTTTCTTCTCCAAACACGTCATCGCAAAGGAGTTTGAGGTTAGCTTGTTCGTTGTCGTCAATAGAAATAAAAATAACGCCATCATCTGTCAATAAATCTCTAGCAAGTAGCAGGCGACAATACATAAACATGAGCCAAGCCGAGTGAGAAGAAGAACCACGACGGGTGAGGTCAAGTATACGTTGAGCTTCATCTTCGCTTATGCTCAGTTTTTCTTGTAGGCTTTCTAATGTATAGTTAAAATTATCTTGGTATACAAAGCCGTCAGAGCCTGTATTATAAGGAGGGTCTATATATATGCATTTTATACTTTTGTTGTAGCTTTTTAGCAGGTGTTTAAGTCCGTCAAGATTATCGCCACTTATGTAAATGTTTTGGCTGTTAGAGTTTTCGGGTAGGTTGTTATGCTCAGTGTTGGGATGAATTACCGTGGTGGTATCGGTACTGGCCATAAGTTTAGCATAGCTTTTACCTAAAAACTTCAGCTCATAACCTTCTGATATTACATTAGTTATACCACTTATTTCAGTTTTAAAACGCTCTACATCAAAGTTTCCATCGGCCTTAAAGCAAGTAGGGAAATTCTCTTTAAGTACAGCTAATTTGCTATCGTTTGCGTTGATATTTTCGTTTTGAGATAGTATGTCTTGTATCATCTTGATGAGTTCAATAATTCTTTGATATCAATTTCTAATAAAGCAGCTATTTGCGACAAAGTCTCCAAGCTCGGTTGGACTTCGTTAGTACACCAACGAGATACTGTCGTTTCATTCTTTTCAAGCATCTGTGCAAGCCACTTGCTAGTTTTGCCTCGTTCTACAAGTACTACTTTCAATCTATTTATCGGCTTATTCTGCATAATAATCTGCATTTCGTGTAAAAATACATACTTTAAATGATGTTTCCTATATTGAAACTGTATACGAGGTGATCAAAAGGAACTAAATAGAGGTTATTTACCCCAATAGTATATGTGTAAAGGTAGACAATAGTCTTGTCCTTCTGTACCAACTGATCAGTCTGTAATGATGTTTGCGCTGGGTTCATCACACGTTTTAATCTTTACTACAACCACTGTAATATGCGAAAACCTTTTTATGGGCTCAAAGGGCTGATAACTTCGGGGATGCTAGGTCAGGCTAATAGTGGAGAGGTTTTCGTATTTCTGAACCGTAGCAGTACACATATCAAGCTACTTGCAGCAACTATGGGCCCATTTTCAATCTAGCTATCGTTAATCCTTATCTTCGTACCTTTGAATTGATGTTGTATCAAATCTTGCAAAAAGTATAAGTTTACAAGCTCTACACGGTAGTCGTACGATTTTTTACCATATATAGTTTTTGCAAACACTTTTAAAGAGCAAAAATCAAAAAGCTGCCTAACTGGTACTACCGATTTTATTTGCAAGTTAAGGATTTGCAATAAGAAAAATGGTTCAATTACCGCACCACGTGCGGTAATTGAACCATTGACAAAGTTTGTTTTTACATTCTCTTTTTTGCTACTCATACAGGAGGCTTACAATTTTCACAATACTTTTACTACAATAGCCTTTTCCTTTGTGTGTTCTAATTTTGATTTATTATCAAATATAATACGGTAAGCTACTTTCTTGTCTTTTAAAGAAGTAAAATCAATTTCCATATTATCCTTGGAATGTAAAAAAATATTATTAGGATTTTTTTCAATAAACCCATAATAATTTCCGTACCGGTCTCTAATTACAGAAATAACTTTACCAACATATGTATTCTCATTTGTGTTTTCGCTGATTTTTTCTTTTAAAGATTTATCTCTATCTGGTAAATTGTTAATCTCAGTAATTAAATGCAATGTAAAAGCTTCAACATCTTTCGTTCCTTGTTTAGATTTACCAAGTTCTGTTTCCCATTTTTCTAAAGAGTTAGTAAAGGAATTTATTATTTCTTTCACAAGAGCTTTAAATTTAACCTCATTTTTTAGAATTTCTAGCAGTTTATTACAGGCTTTATCGACCTCTGTCTCTTTATTTTGAGATGGGAAATACCCCATAACCCGCTGTCTGAGCATCATTAAGATGTGAGATTTATAGGTCCTAACAGCTCTAGGAACATTATTTTCCCTAAGATATTTTTCAAACGAAAGAAATAGATGAGCTAAAGTAAAATATGGAAGCTTTGAATGAAGTTCTTGAAATATATTGTCCTTATTCTCCTTTAGAAGAATAGATTCATGTCTATGAGATATATGAGGCTTATTTAAAAAAACTCCAATATAATATTGGGTAAGTATTCTTAGATTTACCTTCTGAGTTTGCTTAATAGTTGGATTATGTTGATATTGCTTAGATCTTCTTTCATAATATATTGGTTGATAATCTATAGACACAGCTATAAAAAATTCTTCCAAATCCTTATGAAATTTTTTTGTACTTTCAAAAGCTTCTTCTAAAACAATGTTTTGTCTATTTGTTCCTCGAACAATATCGTTCACTATTTCCTCATCAGTTGTACTAATTACTCTGACAGATATAGGCACTTTTGATAAATCTAAATTTTTCCGATAACAATCATATATTATATGACTTGTTTGACATCCGTTTACAATTTGTGGATTATAAATAGTAAGCTTCGTATTATTCTGTTTGTAATCATCACACACAATAGTAATACCATTGTTAAGAACAATAAACTTTTCGGGGCTATCTTTAACTGTATTTTCTATTTCTAAGTTTACGGGGTTTAATCCCTGAAAGTCTCGCACATTATCATTAAAAAGTGATTTACGTATTATACCATCGTCCGTAGAAATTAATTTTATTAATTCATTACCAAACACAATTGATAAACAAGCGTTCGTTACTCCCAAAACATCAGTCAGTGGCATGGAATGCCTAGTATCAATCGTTACATTAAATGTATTCTGAATACTATCATATAATTCTTTTAATTCTCCGCTATCAACAAACTTAAAATTATTATCGTCGAAATTATATATATTTAAATATGATATATCTTTTTTAAAATGATTGGCAATTCCAATAAGATCAGCAGGATCTTTCCAGCGGCCCATTCCTACATAATAAAGAATTACATTAGGATTGTTATCCCACATTATAGTGATTTCATCACTCAATAAATATTCCTTCAACTCGAGACAATCTTTAACAGATTCATTCATAGGAAAATGATGATCCTCAGATAAAAAATCTCTAACCCCATCGACAAAATTATTTAATTCACCTTTATCAAAATGGATTTTATATTTTGATTGGATAAAAATAAACTCAACATTTATTCTTTTATTCCTATTAAATTTTATTATATCGTCAATTTCATTTTTAGTTTTGACAATTATATCTTCAACTTTAATAGCTATCCCATCGATCCCCATATCATTGGCACCTCCTATACTCACGAAATCTAAAAGTTCGGTATCTGCACTAAATGCATCTGGTTGATGCAAAGTAAAAATTGTATAATTTACAAACTTTTCAAAAGCTACTCCATCTGGGACATGCTCTAACTCATTTTTTTGCCTAAATTGCTTAAATCGGGCATTAATTATTGGTTCTACTTGCATAAAATTTAGTTTATGATTTCCTTATTTTTTATATATCAAATTATAATAAAAGAAGTCACTTTAATAATAAATTATCTATTATTCCCAATCTCGGAAATACGTTTATTCAAATTCTCATTTTAGGTATGTAACAACTTATTGAATCTTTTTAAATGATTATTGAAACACTTATTTATTGAACTAATTGTGTCTCTAACAATGAAATTTGATCAAGTGTATATTCTTTTCCTTTCATAATATAGTCCGAATTTATTATCCTTTAGTCATAAAATTAGAAAGGCCTTCCGACAATTGTTCGATATCATTCCATTCTAAACAATTAGGTGGGTGAGGTAAAGCATGATCGATCAAAGAGTCCAGAAGCTGCTCAACCACGCCGAATTTTTCATTGTCCGTTGTAAGCGTAGCTAAAGCATTGTACGGCTTATCACCTACTATCTCTTCTTTAAAATAGGCACCTTCAAAATTTGGTATAGAGGCCAATAAGCGAACAGCTAGTCCTACAGGCCGAGCATTTAAACTATCTAAAATTCGTTGATTATTTGTCCAAGCAGGATTTGCTCGATTTCCATCTTTGGTGCGTGGTGTATCACTATCGTGTAATACAGAATAGGCTGTTCCAAAGTGATTAAGAATTTTAACAAGGGACACAATAGTAGCTTTTCCTCGTGCCCTTATTATATGGACGTTATTATATTTTTCAGGTTTTTCTCGACGAACGTAATTGAAGGCGGTATATTCAGTATCACCTTCGACAATTATCACTCTACCGCCAAAGAAAAACTCCGCGACATAAGGATCACAAATATTAAGAAGTTTAAGATTCTGCCGATCATCTCCATCAAAATTAACTCTATCAGGCCTAAATACCGTAGTACCTTCAATGTCTCCATCTAAGCTTCTTTCCACTTTCACTATCGTAGTATTGTCACGAGAGAAATCAATAAAAACAGGACTATGAGTCGTTACCATAACTTGCCAGTTTCCTGACAATGGTAAATCATAAAGAACTTTACATGCCTCACGTATCGCACTTGGATGTAAACATATTTCTGGTTCGTCAATCAATAATAAATATGGTCTTTGAAGAGCGTTCTCTTCTTTCGCTTTTCTATTTGTTTCAGCAATATATTTCAATGCTGTCCATAACAAAGTTCTTCTAGCCCCACTTCCTTGTTTGTCAATAGTACTTTGAAATCCACCTTCTGGCCCCATCTTCAATTGAGAATGCCATTTGAAAATTCCTAAATCTAAAGTATTATCAGGTTGCGCTTCAAAATTCACTATATAATTCGGAAAAACCTGATTTATTAATCCAGTCAGTGAGCTATTGGCAACATCAATCTGATCTCTTGTTTCATCAATAATTTTTGCCTGCAAAGTTAGTGCTTGCTCAAGAAGTTCATGATACTCGTTTTTTTCTTCAGATGATTGTAAGCTTTTAACTCTTTCCGTAATAGCTGCCATCAATAGCTTCTTAATTTCTTTCGCCTGTTCTTCTGGGTCAGAAAAAGCATCAACTTTATGAGGTTCAGGCCTTCTTTTGTTAGCTATGTTAGGTGGGCCGAAAGGAAAACTAGACTCGTCCCAATCATCTATCTCAACATTCCATCCACGACGGACCGCCTTTCCCACGCTCGGCCATGTCCATCTCTCCCTAACCAAATACCCACCGTCCGTAGCGGAAAGCCATTTTCGTCCGACTCGTTCATCATATACAACAGTGTGAAGTTCTATTTCAGGAAGGCTTTCTGGATTAATGATATTATTTGGAAAGTCTTCCAATGTAAGTTCTCCTTTCTTCGAGCCGTCTGACATAACGACTTCATAAGCTTTTAAAATTGAACTTTTCCCAGCGTTGTTTGCTCCAACTAATACAACGATATCGTCAAGGTCAATCTCCACTCCCTTACTACCAATACATCTAAAATTTTTAACTACCAATTTCTTCAACCTTGGTCGAGGCATATCCTCGATATAGGTGAAGTCTTCGACGATTTTTACTGTTTTTCCCATATTTATTATTATAATTTATTAGCGGTTTCAATATCAGTTAAATCAGATATTAGTTATTCAAAAAAGGCAGTTTTTCGTGTGCAAAGAAAAAATACGAATAGTAAAATTGTCTCCAAAGAAATCTATATAGCTCGCTCCTATATCGCTAAAGACAGTGGTGCCGATAACAACATTGGCAGCTATTGGATCATTATAACGTGAAATCTTCCTCCCTTCGATGGAATTGGTCGTGGTTACTATCATGGCATTGTACTTTTCAATCGGGCAAGGTTAATACCCAAGCCTAATATACATTTTTTATGCTGAATTAATATGTTTACAGATATTAACTTTCAAGATTATTACAAACTGTAAGGCTAAAATACGGGATTGGAATTAGGAATGGTTACGGGAAACCGTAGCTGATTTATTCAACTATTTTAAGAAGACAATAAAATAAAAAAAGCCCCCCTTATAACCGTTAAGGGAGGCAATTTGGCTAGTTGTCCGCTTGGGCTAGATGTTAACCGGCTTTGGGCATTCATCTACTGTAAAGATCGCGAGATTAGTTGAGATAATTGTTGTTAATTTCTTCGAAAATGTTGTTCAAAAATTCCATCCTAATAATAATTCAATTCCAAAAGGCTATTTCACTTCATCAAATAGTATTATCTGTCTCACAAACACTCCAGATCAATTCACTCTTCGATAATGACAAGCATCTTTTATCAAAAAGTTCTTCCATGATCATCCACACCTGATCCGTCAACGTAAAATATTTTTGGTGCTTAGATCATCTATAGTCAAAAATCCGGTAACAGAAAACTTTTTGATGGCTAGTACTCCGTTTTCAACATCCAGGAATAATTTTCTATCCGTTGAATAATCAAGTGTAATATTCTTTAGAACCTCTCTCCTTTTGGTAACCTCAGAAGCAAATTTTAGCAGATACGGTTTTAAGTTAACTTCTCTTCCACAAGCATCACGAAGATTAAATAAATAGGCCGCACCTATCAAAGGATCAAAATTAATAGTTTTATCTCCAAAGGTTATACTGGTTATATTAGCACGAGTGCGTGTAATGTTTAGACGAATATCCAGAGTTCCAAATTCTATTTCCTTTTTGTAATCCACATCACTCTCTCCGGCTTCCCAGAACTTAACTAGCTTTATGCCCTTGTGTTCAGCATACTTTACGGTATCTTTAGTAAATCCTGATTTGCATACTATTATTCCCTTTTCTATAGCCAAGTCAAGCATAGTTTCAGATAGTTTCATTACAATATCCTTATTAGCTTTCTCTTTGCAGTATTTACATTCAATCGCAGTACGCATGCTTTTCGTACCATCTAATTGCTCAGTCAAGACATCAATCTGATGCATGATACCAGACTTCCCTTTCAACTTACACGCATTACCGTAACCTAAGATCTTGATGCCATATTGCGCACCGAGGGACTCATATACGTATTTAGTAATGGCCTCGTAGTCCCGCCAGTTTATTTCCGATGTCTTAGACATAGCTAGTTTTTAAGTTACATTGATTATATAAAATATGAAATTCATGTAATTGAATTAAATCGACATTGAAACCTATGCAGTTTGTTCAGTCCAATAGCTAAATCATATTTTTATTTCCGATTTCTATTAATCCAACTATTGTATATTGCCAATTCTAAGTCAGCTATAAAATCAAATGATTCTTTACTCATCCTAACTTTGGCAAATTCAATAAATCGTTTATAGGTTTCGACGTTATCCAATTCCGTCCAGTTAAATAAGATTCATATTTTAATGCCTGTTGAATCATTCGTTAATAAACTTTTTGGGATAAAATAGGTCTTTTAACAATACAAAATATAAACCATTTAGCGTTGCATGGGGGATTAAAATAGCACTGACAAGCCGTTAACCATAATTTTATTCCAGAACTTATTCTTCATAATATATCTAAGGCCCGTCATAAAGTTTCTTTCAAAAAGTTTTAGCACGGCAATTAAGAGTCAGTATTCCGCCAAAAAAGTATTTAACCTGTCTGACCTGGTTTGTTAGAAAAAACGATTTCCCGATGAATGACGGTTATATCTGTTTATTCAGTCAATTGTAGATGGATACACTGAACTGGTTCCGGCTAAGTGTTACCTATTCGTAATCTGGTAGTATAATTTCTTTCTTTCTATTCTTCTTATTGTCTTTTTTATCTCCTGAAAAAACGCGCATCAACCATTTTACAGGTTTGCTTCCAACAATGGCTATCAATTGATTTAGGAGTGCAACTCCGACTCTCGACTCCGGATATACTATACGAGGAATACCCGGAGGCAGCTTTTGACACTCTTGAACGTAGGGTTTCATTATTTTTTCGTAGTTACGGAAAGCCTCTTCATAATTACCTGCTCTATAAAGCTCTCCAGCAAGGATATAGGCTCCTGCCAAGGCAAGGTCTGTACCTTTTCCTGCAATTGGTGTAGCACACCAAGCGGCATCACCTGTAATGACAACCCTTCCCTTAGTCCATTTATCAGTCTTGACTTGGCTGACCCTCTCAAAATAAAGATCTTCACTCTCTTTTATCTCATTAACTAATCGTTCAGATTCCCAGCCTGCACCTTGTATACGATCAATAAGCGCTCTTTTCTGATCTGCTTCACTTAGGTCTTTATACGCGTTCTCTTTTGCCAGAAAAGTTACCGAAGCCCTTGTCTTTCCATAATTATCAGGCCTCAACATAAATACAATGCCCTTTGGCGCATTATACCAACGTGCCCATCGACTGTCGCTATTATTTCGAAGGATAGTAAGATAAGCGGTATATAAACCTAAATAGTTAAAACGAGGACGACCGCCAAAGGCAAGATCACGCGTTGCAGAACCGATACCTTCAGCTATAACCACAATATCAAAGACACCCTTCTTTCCACTTGCAAAATCCACCTTGACCTCATTTTCACTTTCTATCAAATCAATGATGTGATCACCAAAAATATATTCTACACGCTTCGCGGTGAGATCGTACAGTATCTTAACCAGATCGCCACGTAGGATCTCAAGTTCCTGAGTCATGCTCATTGAACTATCAGATGGAAATTCTGCTATTGTATGATTGTCGGAATTAACGAAACGTAGCCCAATCTCGGTGGTATTATGTGCGCGGATCTCTTCTAAAATACCCATCTTAAGCGCAATTTCTTTTGCTGGTCCTTTCACGTCTATATTCTGTCCACCCAGTCTCAAGGCTGCTGCACGCTCTATCACGGTAACCTCGAAGCCGTACCTATCCAGCCAGTAAGCCAATGTAGGACCGGCGATGCTAGCACCCGAAACTAATATTTTTTTGTCTTTCATAATTATAATTTTCAATCTTTTGATTAGACAAACAACCTAAGATCAAAGTAGTTCAAAAATACACGCAAATTTTTCACACGGGTTCTATAAAAATCCGAAAAAGCAAGTAAAGCTTTTTTTGTGTAAAAACACACTATAAAGTCTCGGTACTTTATACCGGCATATGAAAGACTGAATACAAAAAATGCTGTAATCGAAACTGCAACAAGTACTGAAAGAATCTATAGTTAATGAACTAAGCGATATTTACTCCAAAAAGATGACCTATTAATGCAGTCACACCCATTGCTATGGTACCCCAAAAACAGATCCTGCCCACAGCAACGCCTATATTTGAGCCCCCTGTTTTTGCAGAAATTGCCCCAAGAATCATTAAAAAAATAATCGTAAAACCATATTGTAAATAGACCATCAGCTTAATTGGTGCAAATAATGATACCATAAATGGAAGCACGGCTCCGAGAGCAAAAGAGCCAAATGATGCTATTGCCGCCAACAGAGGCTTGGCTTGCGTTATTTCATTTATCCCCAATTCATCATGAGCATGAGCCCCTAATGCATCGTGCGCGGTGAGTTCTCGCGCAACTTGCTGTGCTGTCTCCGGACTTACTCCTCTCTTCTCATAGACCTTCGCCAACTCCTGCAACTCTAGCTCTGGCATTTCTTCGAGCTCTTTTTGCTCACGCAATAGATCTGCTTTTTCAGTATCTTCCTGCGAGCTTACCGAAACGTATTCCCCCGCAGCCATAGACATTGCTCCTGCAATCAAACCTGCCAACGCAGCCAATACAATGGTATTCCGATCAGGATTAGCGGCCGCAACTCCAATAACAATACTTGTAGTCGATAACAGTCCATCATTGGCGCCTAATACCGCAGCACGAAGCCAACCCACACGATTAACATAATGCTTTTCTAATGGAAGGTGCATAACTATATGTATGAGTAAAAGATAATTAAATGTACTAAATTATATGCTTTTGTGGTAAAGTAATTTCCAGTCATTACAAAAGATCGTCATAGTGTAGCTTCCATTGTAATATTTTATAACTGTTGTCACAATATGAACAAGCAAAATTTTAGAAAACGTCGATAAATTTCAGTAAAAAGATCAAGAGTAAGCAACCTTCTCCTTTCTAAATCGAATATAATATGTAACCACGTTTAGAAAGATAATAACAGCCGCGATAATAGCGGATAAGAAAACAAGGTTATTGTTTTTTTTATTTGCGACTGCAATATCCATTAAAGCCCAAACTGCTACCAGGCCGAATGTTGGCATATTGCGTCTCCAAATCATAAGCAAATGGATTAATAACGCTACTGTAAACATAGAAATCGTCCAAACCTTATCCGATAATCCAAAACCAGTTTGTGACTTGAAACGCTTATATTACTTTAATAACTTAATAGATATGTAAATTACGGAGGATGCTAAGGCGCGTTTGAAGACTTACCATTTTTGAAGCCTTCCGCTTTTCAAAAATTGAATAATTATAATGGTAACACAGTGATTTATGGGAACAGAAACTCAAGAAAAATTTGACAGAATCATAAAAGAAAGCTTTATTGAAATCTTAAAACCGCTTGGTTTTAAAAAGAAGGCCAAAAAAAACTTTTATCTGCCGCTTGAGAAAATTGGTCACATCATTAATATTCAAAAAAGTAGATATAGCACCAAAGACGATATCCGTTTCACCGTAAACGTTGGAATATTTTCACCCGAGTATTGGCTAGCGTGCTTTAACTATCATAACAAAGATGTACCGGTATATCCAACCGAACCTGAGTGTTTAATAAGAAAAAGAATTGGTTGTATGAGAGGTATAGACGATACTTGGTATACTGTAACAACGACGACAGATGCTGACGAACTAGTTGCTGAAATGAAATATAATATTTTAGGCTTTATTTTACCGTTCTTTGAAAAGTTAAACACAGTACAAAAGCTTATCAACGAACTGGAAGCTTCTGAAACCTTACTGCACACCGCCGCTAAAATGACGTTTTTCGCAGAGATAAAGCTCCTGGATAAAGTCAGAGTCGAATACAGGAAAATATCAAATGAAAATTACAATCGACATCAACTAGCGAGGCTCAAAGAATATGCAGAAAAGCACGGTTTAATTTAATAAAATAGATTTTTTAATTGGCATTTTATACAGCGATTAAGACAGGATGAAGATATTAGACTTTTTCAGAATATTTAAACGAAAGATTCCATCAAAAACTAAGAGGAATGCATACTTGCCCCTTTCTTGGGACGACGATTATTGTCAAATTGAAATTGTCCCCGCCGAAAATAGGGAGTCTATAGAGAAGAGGATTACAGAAGTAAAAATTCTCGCGGATCAATCAGGAGAAGGTCTGGGTTTTACTGAAATATTCGAAGTCGGCCAGATGTCTATAACGACTTTTTCAAAAGAAATCCTAACAGAGCCGCTGAGTCAACTATTAACAAATTATAAATTTGAAAAAGCAGAAAGCATTAACTATGTCGGCTATAAAATAGCCAACTGCGAAACAACATCCACTAAAGCTTTTGGTTTCTCAAACTTCACTGTATTTTTTGATACGGAAGAAGAATTTGTAAAACATATTTGGCTTTCGATCAACGCGACAGCTTCTCGAACGGAAATTTCACGAGAACATTTCAAATTGATTAAAGACGCACTATATAGCTTAGGAGAAGAATACGAAATGGTTTTAGCGGACTGGAATAGCTTGCAATTAATCGATTTAAGCAACAGAAATCAGATTGACAAATACCTTAACGGTTACTGGAAATAGTACGTAAGGTATTTTGTATAGCGAAGAATTAGATCATATAGGGAACTCCTTTGAAGAAAATATGAAATTTCCAACCAGTAATTGCATATTTGACCAAGGGAGTAATGTTGGCATGCTTAACGTAGCTGATTTATTCAACAATTTTAAGAAGGTAAAAATTAAAAAAAAGCCTCCCTTATAACCGTTAAAGGAGGCAATTTTGGCTAGATGTCCGCTTGAGCTAGATGTTAACCGGCTTTGGGCATTCATCTAATGTAAAGATCATAAATTATTTTTAGATGATAGTTGTTCATTTCGCTGAAAATGTTGTTCAAAACTTGCCACTTGATGATAATTGCATTCTGAAATGCTATTTTACTTCCTCAAATAGTATTATCAGTTTCACGATCACTCCAGATCAACCCACTCTTGGATAAAAAACAACCGTCTTTTGTTAAAAAGTTCTTATATGATCCTCCAAACCTGGTCCGTCAACATGAAATATTTTTTAATGCTTAGATCATCTATAGTTAGGTATCTGGTAATAGAAAACTTTTAGACCGCTGATACTTCATTCTGAACATCTAGAAATATTTTTTTTTAAAAACCAAACAGGATTCAATATTGTATTAATAGTACTTTTCAAAAATAGGTAGTAATTTAGGTAGTAATTGGTAAACCTTGAGATCCTCCCAGACTCAAGTTTTTTTTATTCCTTTTATATCCTTTTTCATCTAATATCATCCTTTATCCACTTTAATTCCCCGCATTGGATCATGGCAATATACTTTTGCACGTGATCATTTGTCAATAAGCAATTGTCGTCAAGGTGGTAATTGAACTGTTTAGTGAAGGTTTCATACTGAATACTTCCTACATAAGCATTATTGAGGTATATATGCCAAAGGCTGTATTTCTTGGCCCTAACTTCCACTACCTGGCGTTTTCCATGATGATAAAACAGCTCAGGCACATCCGTATCAAAACGAAGTATAAGGGCATCAATGCAGGCTTCCTTGATGTCATCGGCAAGTACACCGAATGCCAATTGCCACACTCCCTGAGATTTCCTGAAAACATAAAAAGCAAGACCATTTTTGTTGTAAAGATGATAATCTTTCATGCCCATGCTTTTATCATGCACGGTAATTTGAGCGTACATTACCCGATTTCGGCAAAAGATTTCTAGCGGTTTCATTTTACAATATTACTAATAATATTAGTAACATTGTAAGCAGTAAAGATATTCAGGGTTTCTTATTTTTTATATGCAACGGATGGATGAAACCTCTCATAGCTGGTAGAGCAACCGCCAAAGAATCGACATAGTTCGCTCCTATATCGCTAAAGACATTGGTGCCGATGACTATATGGGCAGCTATTGGATCATTAAATCGTGAGATCTCCCTCCCTTTGATGGAATTGGTCGTAGTTACTATCATGGCATGCTACTTTTCAGTCGGGCAAGGTTAATACCCAAGCCTAATATACATTGTTTATGCTGAATTAATATGCTTGTCAATATTAACTATCTAGATTATTACATATTTAGTAAGGCTAAGGTATAGGTTATGTATGCTCCTATTTACAGGGATGCTATCGTGTTCTATAAAAAAATCTGAGAAATTGTTTCCGTTCTAAATATCTGTTTAAGTTGTGAATCAATGGCAATAGATAGCTGCAATCAAGTTGTTGCTGATTCCAGCACATGTGAAACGCTCAAAAGTTCTTTAATGAAATTTGTCATCGTATAGAGTAATAAGTTAAACAAAGAGAACTCCCCCTATGAGGAGTTTAAAACTTTTATAAATAGTTGACGTTTTTGACCAATGTCAACGACTATATCCTAACATAAAGTGCATCTTTGACGTATAAAATAATAAGCGATGAGAGAGCAACTATTACAATTGTTACGTGAAAAAGCGTCGTTAACCGAACAGCAATTAACGGAGGCCCTAACTTATTTTAAACATCAATCGATAAAGAAAAATCACCATCTCCTCAACGAAGGTTCAATTGCAGACTATCTTTTCTTTGTCGGCAAGGGCTGTTTGCGTTTATATTTTCGCAATGACGAACTATCAACGGCAACCCGATTCATGGCTTTTGAGCATACTTTTTTGACCTCTATCGTCAGTTTTATTTCAAGACAGCCAGCTACAGAATTTATCCAAGCCGTAGAAGACACGGAGGTCCTAAGCATCAGCAACACTGATTTTACCTTTTTGAGAGAAAACATGCCTGGCTGGGACAATTTTTATATCTACATTCTCGAATATGGATTAACTGTCGTAAATAATAAACTCAGCAGCTTATTAACCCAAACAGCTAAAGAACGCTATCGCGATCTACTGAAAAATAATCCTGAGCTCATACAGCGTTTGTCTAATGCCAACCTTGCGGCTTATCTGGCGATATCACCTGAAACACTTAGTAGGCTCAAATCTACTATATAACTAATAAAAAATGAGAAGCGACGAAGTAAAGAAAGGATACCAACGTACTCCCCATAGAGCCCTATTTCGGGCTACAGGCGTAAATGATAACGATTTTGATAAGCCTTTTATTGGAGTGGCCAATTCCTTTATCGAAATTATACCCGGACATTTTTTTTTGAATAAGGTGGCAGAAATCATTAAAGAAGAAATTAGGGCAAACGGATGTGTTCCCTTTGAATTCAATACAATCGGTATAGACGATGGTATCGCTATGGGACACGATGGTATGTTGTACTCGCTCCCCAGCCGAGAATTGATCGCTAATTCAATTGAAAGTGTCATGAATGCGCACAAATTGGATGCTATGATAGCTATCCCTAACTGCGATAAGATTGTACCCGGGATGATTATGGGTGCACTACGCGTAGATGTGCCCACGATCTTTGTTAGTGGAGGCCCCATGCGAAAGGGTTATACCAAAGATGGTACTGCGATTGACCTGTCTACAGCCTTTGAGGCAGTGGGCAAACACGAAGCAGGTATAATCAGTGACGAAGAGCTCAAAGACATCGAGTGTAACGCATGCCCCAGTGGCGGCAGCTGCTCAGGTATGTTTACAGCAAATTCCATGAACACGCTGATGGAAGCTATGGGTATAGCACTACCTGGTAATGGAACCATATTGGCGTTAACACCCGAGCGTGAAAATCTATATCGGGAATCAGCCAGAAGGATCTGTGAAATCGCCAAAGACGATCAGCTTTCCAAACAATTCAAACTTAAAAACATCATCAATGAAAAAGCCATCCAGAATGCTTTTGCAGTGGATATGGCCATGGGCGGTAGTACCAATACTGTCCTTCATATGCTTGCTATAGCTCACGAAGCGGAAATAGATTTTCAGCTTAGGGACATTAATTCAATAGCAGATCAAGTAGCGCACATCGCAAAAATATCGCCAAGTTTAAGCACCGTTCACATGGAAGACGTCCATCGCGCCGGAGGAGTAAACGCTGTAATGAACGAAATGACCAAGCGCAGCAACCATATCCTTCTGGATAATATGACGGTAGGTGGCGAAATGCTATTCGAAAAAATTGCAAATGCAGCAATCAAAGATGCAACAATCATACATACAATAAACAATCCATACAGTCCTGTTGGAGGATTGGCGATTCTATTTGGAAATCTTGCAGAACAGGGAGCAGTGGTAAAATCCGCAGGAATCACGGGCAACAAGAAATTTAGCGGAACTGCAGTTTGCTATGATAGTCAAGGAGATGCCATAGTAGGCATCCTTGCCGGTGAGATCAAAGCCGGCGATGTTGTGGTAATACGTTACGAAGGTCCCAAAGGTGGCCCGGGGATGCAGGAAATGTTGACACCTACAAGCCTGATCATGGGAATGGGATTGGGCAGTTCTGTAGCGTTGGTAACAGATGGCCGATTTAGCGGAGCTACTCGCGGAATAGCTATAGGACATGTCTCACCTGAGGCTGCTGAAGGCGGATTGATTGGATTACTAAAAAACGGAGACCGCATCCTTATTGATGTTGACAAACATATACTTTCAGTTGATATTAGCCAAGAAGAGATCCAAATGCGTAGAAAAAACTTTACTCCGATTAGAAAAAAACTGAATTCTAAATGGTTAAGTCAATATCGGCAGCTTGTTAGCAATGCAAGCAGTGGGGCTATATTAAATTGTGATTTTTGAAAATAAAACCGTTACAGCAAAATTCCATACAGCTTACCGTATATAAATATAAGTTGCCCAAAATTTCGGGCAACTTAAAACCAAATACAATACTAAGATTAACTTTCATAAACAAATCTTCGTATGTAGTTTTCCACGTCGGTAAGATCAAAAGGTTTAGCTAAAAAACCGTCTGCCCCGCACTCCTCTGAAATTCTCCTTCCGTCAATATGGCCTGAAATCATGATCACGGGCAGTTTATCATGTTTAGATGAGCTCCTGAGATTACGCAATACAAGATCTCCGTTGCGTGACGACATATGAATATCCAAAAACAGTATATCAGCATCTATACTATCCAACACTTCTGCCAGTACTAAGCTGTCCGCTACGGTTATAACAATCGTATATTGATCTTCCAGCGCCATAGAAAATGTATTCAATATTTCTTTGTCATCATCACATATCACAATTTTCTTTTTCATGTTGTTTGTTTTTTAGTACTGTGGGTAAAATGCCCATTGTTAAACATCATTTATAAAAAATGGATCTTACAGACTGTAAGATCCATCCATTTTTGTCTTCCTATTAGAGATACGCAGAAATTGTGCATTGACTCTACTTTTTTAAATTATTATTTTGCCCGTATAATAAGGAGGTTTAAACTTTTGCCCCACAAGGACATTGGACTTTTTTATCGGATAGGAATTGTTTCGTCATTGTTATATTTCCGGGATTTTTCAATTGCCTCATCAGTAGCGTCCAAAATAAAATTTAGGTTACGAAAAAAGGTGGTTTTTCTTATCAAGAAG
>NZ_DIIM01000032.1 GCF_002420705.1 Sphingobacterium sp. UBA5670 | reverse complement strand
TTTTGGTATGGGCATTTCCCCGGAACAACAAGGTCATATCTTTTCCCGGTTTTACAGGGCAGCGGATATTACTTCCAATATCTCGGGGTTTGGAATAGGTTTATATATTAGTAAAGACATTGTGGATCAACATAAGGGCGAGCTATCCGTGAAAAGTGAAATAGGTAAGGGGGCTATATTTCGAGTTAAGATACCGCTTTAAGTTACGACTCCTGATTGCTGCTGAGAAACAGATTTGTAAAAAATATTTGTTGACGATTTTTGATCTCCGCTGATCATTTTAGCGTGTGCGCAGCATATTGTATCGGCAGATAAATTAGCTTCTTGGGTAAAACCATTGCTTGGATAGGCACAGAAAAGGCAAAAGTGCTGCATTTCACAAATACGGTTCCACAATATCTCCAAATGTACTGTTGCTGACTTTTCTCCTTTGGCCCATAACAAAGCAACCATTTCACCGAAGGCACGAAGCGAGCGATTCCTATTGGTGGCGCGTTTGACAATGGCTGAGATGGTTTGGTCAAAAAGCATTGCATCTGGCCATCCATTGACCATAAATTTGAATAATGTTTCCTCTGCATCAAGAAAGATAAGTTGATCATCAGCCATCAAATCAACTATTGCCAGTTCTTTTTGAGATAATCGGTCCCGTAAAGCGTTGATGTGTGCTGGTGTAGCGATCAATACGACACATTCACCTGCTTCCAAGCCACTTAGCACGAAACCCTCAAGCGTACAGAGAAAAGACTCTTCATTTTCATAAATTTGCAGTATATGATCTGTGGGAGCAATTTCTCCCCAAAACACTTTTGTATCGGCAACCTGCCAATTTCTTTCTTCCTTATCCTTCATAATTATTCCTGAATAGCAGGCAGATTCTATGGCCGATTAGTTCGTTCTTAAAGCCCGTTTGATCTCCCGCCTGCAGCACTTACTCAAGTTGAATACTAAGATAAGATTTCGCGTAAAAAGAAACAATTATTTAATTTTTTGTTCCACCCCGACTTTAGAAAATATTTTCCGCTAAGTCCGGCAGATATTTTTCCACACTGGGTCGAATTTTTTTGAGTTTTGAAAAGTCTTACTAATGCTTATATAATTTGTAATAATGGTTTAACCTGCATACTGACTACCGACGAGCGGAGTGGCTGTGATACGATAAAAGCGATAGATCGAGCGATGTCTTCGGCATATAACATTTCCATAGCTCCGATTTTTTCGCGCTGTTCTTCGGGCGGATAGGGCTGCATATCGGTTCCGACTGCCCCTGGTTCTATGAGGGAAACCTGTATACCCTTAGGATTAACTTCTTTGCGTAAAGATTCGGTAAATGCTTGGATACCGCCTTTTGAACAGACGTAAACAGAACTCTGTGCCTCGCGGGCATCCGCACTCATGGAGCCTACATTGACAATATGTCCTGATCCGTGGGGTTCCATCCTGGAAAGGGCCGCTTGTGAGCAGCTTAGATAGGCGAGAACATTGATACGTAATAAATAGGCTTGGTCTGAATATGTTCCTTCTTTAACCGATTGATAGGCAACGGCGGCATTGTTTATCAATAGATCCAACCGATCATACATATGGTCAAACTCCTGAAAGAGAGACTGGATTCCATCTTCTGTCGCCAAGTCCACAACAATACCGTTCAATGAGCCTGCACATGTTATTTTAGCGAAGTCTTCCAGCGTGTCGTCCAGCTGCCGTTGGTGATGACCGCATATCAGAACATGATTCCCCATCGTTGCGAGCAATAAGGCCGTTGCACGTCCAATGCCTGTCGTGCCACCGGTAATTATTATATTTTTATTCTTTATCCATTCTGGCAGGACAGAATTTTCATAATTTGTTTGATCGTTTATCATCATTTTTTATCATTAGTGACTATTTATTCTCAACCGCATTAGTGAACATTTGCTCCTCTAAATAAGTTTGATACAGGTGTTTAAGGCGTATTTGTTCGCCTTTTTGCGTATTTACCGACAAAACGATTCCTCCATAGAATGGTTCATCCCTAATAATAATCCATAATAATTATACACCTCTGGGGCTCGATATATGACATCCAGCCTTCAGCTTAATTAAAATATTATGACACGAGACGGAATCAATAGAAGTTTTTGGCAAAGCGCTGAATCCCGCAATCTTTCATCAGAATTCATCGATCTAACATTTGACACCATTATCGTTGGAGCAGGAATTACAGGCGTAACTTTAGCGAAGGAATTACAAAATAGGGGTATAAAGTGCCTGCTTTTAGACAAGGAAAATCCGGGATTCGGTACTACGGGCGGAACTACTGCACATATCAATAATTTTTACGATGCTTCCTATAATGAGATTATCGATAACTTTGGAGAAACAGCAGCACAACAGCTGCTTATCAGTACATTTGATACCGTAGATTACATCAGAAATAATATTGTTAAAAATAGGATCGACTGCGATTTTTCTGTATGCGATTTTTTTCTGTTCAGCGCTGAAGAGGGACAAAACGAGCAACTTGATCAAATTTATGCAGCACATCAACAACTCGGATTGAAGACATCTTGGGTAAATTCGATCCCCTTTAGTGTACCTTTTAAAAAAGCGATTCGCATTGAGGGGCAAGGTCAATTTCATCCGATTAAATATATCGACGGATTGTTGTCTGCCTATATCAATGAAGGTGGTGTCCTCCTGACCAATCAGATGATCGAGGATTATGACAATAATGAAAATAGAATTACCATAAAAACAAGGGATAAAAGAATCTTTACGGCTAAAAATTTGGTTTGGGCAACACATACACCGCCAGGAAAGAATAGATTTAATTTTCTATTAGCGCCGTACCGAAGCTATGTTGTGGTGCTAAAGCTTTCCGAGGGTTCATCTGAAGCCGGACAGGCAGCTGATTTGTATGATCCTTATCATTACTTTAGGTATCATCAGGCTGAGGACGTACAGTATTTAATCGTTGGCGGATTTGACCACAAAACTGGAGATGAAAAGGATACGGAGAAACATTTTGATGACCTGAAGCAATGGGCTGATGAACATTTTGATTATGAAGAATTTGTTGCTCAATGGTCATCCCAGTATTATATTTCAGCAGACGGCTTACCTTATATCGGAAGAATGCCAGATGAGTCCAATGTTTACATCGCCACTGGCTATGGTGGCAATGGAATGACTTTCGGTTCGATGGCCTCCCTGATCATTCCCGATTTGATTGAAGGTATGGAAACGCCTCTATCTGAATTGTTGTCCCCAGCCCGTGTAAAACCGATCGCAAGTGTTAAAAGTGTGGTGTCCGAAGGGTTGGATGCGGTCAGGCACTTTGTTATGGACAAGCTTTCGCCAGAGACAGTAAAAGAGCTAGATGATATTCCCAAATATGGAGGGAAAGTTGTCCGTCTTGAAGGTAAAACAGTGGCAGCCTATAGGGATAAAGAGGGTACATTATTTTGTTTAAGTCCCGTGTGTCCACATATGGGATGTACGGTAGCCTGGAATCCTTCAGAGCATACATGGGACTGTCCCTGCCACGGATCCAGGTTTGATGTCAACGGCAGCATGTTAAATGGGCCGGCGACGACAGGCCTTTCAAAAATCGAACTAAATATTTAATATAACCTGTAAACTATTCCTAATTGTATAGCATGTTCAAAATCGCAATCTTTCGTGCTCTTCAGTTGGGCGATCTCCTGTGTGCCATACCGGCGATAGCTGCCCTTAAATTTAATTATCCAAATGCGAAGCTTTATTTTATTGGTCTACCGCATATGCGAGCACTAATGGAGCGTTTTGATTGCATAGACGAATATAATGATTTTCCGGGGCATCCGGCGCTTCCGGAAATTCCGCACGACCCCAAGGAATTGGCTCGCTTCATATTGCGTATGCAGGCGGAAAATTATGATTTGCTCGTCCAGATGCAGGGAGATGGAACTATAGTAAACGATTTTTTAACACAATTTAGGGCAAGGCGGTTGGTTGGATTTAAACCTTTAGCCGCTATAGGTGATTCGGATTGGCTGACCTATCCGAATCACCTACACGAGGTGGACCGACATCTGGCACTCGTCCGTTTTTTAGGTCTCGAAGAAGTATCGCGATCGATGTATTATCCTATATATCCAGCAGACTGGGCAGCGTATGAGCACATAAAATCTGAAATAGAACGACCCTTTGTCATCGTGCATGTAGGAAGCAGGGACACGAGAAGGCGTTGGCCGGTCAAAAATTTTGCATATTTAAGCGAATATATGTACAGGATGGGTTATCAGGTAGTACTGACAGGAGTTAAGGGGGAGCAACTATTGGTGGATGAATTGCAAAAACTAATGAAGTGTCGGGCAGTCAATCTTTGTTCCAGGCTGGATTTAGGCATGTTGGGCTGTCTTTTGACAGAAGCCTCTTTGTTACTGTGTAACTGTACGGGGATCTCGCATATTGCTGCAGCACTGCAGACCAAGAGCATCGTCATCAGTATGGATGGCGAGCCACAGCGATGGGGTCCGCGCAATACAAACCTGCATACCACATTTGACCTCACTAAACCCATTGGTATTGCACGGATTGAAAATGAAATCAACCGCCTTCTCCCATCAGTTTCCTTTTGAGACCAGTGCGCTCGAGCAATGCGTGAAATTTTTCGAGGATTATAGCGGTGGTCAATGGCGCGATTTCAGAAGTGCCGTTCTGCCTATCAACGAAAGTATTGATTGTATTTTTTGATTGGGCCGAAGAGCTGACTGGATATAAAATAAAATCTGAATCGCGAGACCAGGGGATATGTTGTGGATTAGTCTGCGCATATAGTACCAAAGTAGGACGTTGTAGGGCGCAAGAGATGTGAGCCACGCCGGTATTTACTGTGATTACAGCAGCAGCCTGCTGCACCAATTGCAAAAGATCACAAACGCTAGTTGCCCCGATGAGATTTGTCAGATTCTGTGAATTAGGGATTGACGAACAGGACCTTAAGTAATCATTATTTTCTTTGCCGACCAAAACGACCTGGAAGTTCAGTTCGAGCAGTTTTTCAATGAGCGCTCGAGCGACTTCAATCGGGATACGACGCTTCTCTTCAGAGACATCGTAATTGACAATAACAGGTTTGATCGCAGGATTTGAAATGGAGACTGAAAATTTGCCAGAAGGTATTTTTAAACTCGGTAGGCAACTATTTAGCGTTGAAATGCCAAGGTACTTCACTAATTCAAGATCCCTTGTAATCTGATGCCGGACCTGAAACAACGGCTCTTCATCTGGAATCCAATGTGTGAGCAATGTATAGGGATTTTCACGCATATAAGCCGCTCGCTTTGGAATATCTGCAAGATATGCCAACATAATCGCAGCCATGGGATTCTGGCTATATACATTGAATATGATACAGGCATCAAATTGTTTTTCCCGAATATCGGCGATCAAGGCTTCGGTGCAAGTGGCGGAATCTTGCTTGCTTAACTTCATCCATGGTGCATCGTATTGTATATAAGCATCTACTGTACCGAGAAATGGAATGATAGGAATAGCCATTTCTGATGCTAAAAGTGTAATCTTGCAGTGCGGCATATTTGTTTTTATCTGCTGGAACGCTGCATTGTTCATGATCAAATCCCCCATATTATCCAATCGGATGATCAGCATATTTCTACAATCTTTCCATTCATCCATATTAGCTGATTTTTTTTAAGAATTGGCCACCATTTTCCTGCACACGTTGTATAATCTTAGTTGTCGATTGTTTGTGTATATGTGGAATAAAGACCAGTTGGGTTCCCAATATTTGAAGCAGTCCCATTTCGGGCATTTCTTCGCTTTCATATGCCTCGCCTTTAACAAATACATGGGGCTTCACTTTTTCGAGCACCGGAATTGGGTCGTCAGAGAGCTCATCACCAAACGGAACGATGTAATCTACAGCCGATAACGCGCGCAGCACCTCGATACGCTCGCTTAGTGAATTTATGGGTCTGGAATCTCCTTTTAAACGAGCAATACTTTCGTCCGTATTAATGCCGACAATCAGGATATCTCCTTGCGCCTTTGCCTCATGGAGGTAATGTGCATGACCAGCATGAAAGATATCAAAACAGCCATTTGTAAATACAATTTTATGTTCGTGGCGAAGCATATCGCACACTGATTCAAGGTTGCTAAGATCCCTAATCACTTTGTCATTTCTGTCGTGGAGGTCCCGAGCAAGCTCTTCGCAACTGCAGCTAGCGGTACCACTTTTATGTATACCGATCTGGGCCGCCTTGACACTCAATGTAAGGGCTATATCCTCTTCCAGTTTATTATAATAAGCTAGGCACAGTACGGTTAGAAAAGTGTCCCCAGCACCTGAAAAATTTCCTTCTTTTAAAACAGGTACGGGATAATGTTTGGGTTCGCTGTCTTTTTTGAATAAGATCACGCCATCTTTATCCAGGGTGAGGGCCACCCAGTTTGCCTTCGAAATAACACATAGGCTTTCTGACCATTCCAACGCTTGTGTGATGCGATCTTTTTCTGGCTTATGTCCCAATATCTTGCATGCCTCTTCGTAATTTGGTTTAACAAGATCGGGTCGCAGGCAGTTATATTTGTAATAGTCTTTGCTGTCTACTGCTATAATTTTAGGATTTTTCTGCTGCTCCTGATAAAGTAACTGAATCAGCTCATCCGTAATGTTACCTTTATCATAATCTGCTATAAAAATGATATCGATATGTTTGAGCACTCTTTTTACATCAGCGAGATATTGTCTTGAGAGGGTGGGAGTATATTCATAGATCTGGCCGATGTCATAGCGTAAGAGACATTGGTTTTCTCGGCGCAATCGAGTCTTGGTAAGGGTCTGGCAGTTAGCATTAAAAAGTATGTTGCTCGTATCAATTCCCTGTAACCGCAAATCCCGGGCAATCGTCTGGGCACTGTGATCGTCGCCCAGCATGGTAATGACAGAGACTTTGGCCCCCATATTGCAAAGATTGGTAATGGCATTTCCGGCTCCGCCAAGGCAGTACTGTACAGACTTTACGTCGAGGACAGGAACCGCAACATCGGGCGCTAGCCTACTACACTCACCGTCTAGATAAATATCCAACATGCAATCTCCTAAAACAAGAACGCTGGGGTTGTTAAATCCTTTTGCGACCAACTTATTTAATGTAATTTCATTCATAATATTCTTTTTCTAATGTGACAACCTGATTTAATTCATAAAAATCGTCGATAATGAAATCGGGTCTAAATTTCGGATCTGAAATTCGGTCCTTTTCGCGTTCCTCATGACTACGATCCACTAAAATAGTTTTACAGCCAGCGGCTCTGCCGGCTCCCATATCATTTAGAATGTCGCCGATCATCCACGATTTTTTTAAGTCGATATGGAGCTCCTCCGCTGCTTGAAATAACATTCCCGGTAAAGGCTTGCGACAACTACATTGAAACTCGTTCGCTATATCGCCATGTGGACAGTAATAAATGCCGTCCAGGTGGATACGCTCAGCCATGAGCTGTTTTCGAAGTTCAGAAAAAGCAATCGCCAAATCTTCTTCCGTAAAATAGCGACGCGCAATACCCGATTGGTTGCTGGCGACAATTAGCTTATATCCTCGCTTTTGTAAAAGGCGTAAGGGATTGAATATATCCGGGTAGCATGCAACCTTTTTGGGGTCCACATTGTAAGGCACATCTTTGATGAGCGTTCCATCCTTATCTAAAAATATTGCTTTTTCCATGGCCTACGCGATCAGTTTTTTTTGCACTAGGATACGCTTATTTCCGTCTGCTTGGGCGACCATTTGCTGTTCTACAAGTGCACAGAGCTGGTGGATTATATGGAGCTGTACTTCCTGAATGCGGGCTGTATTGTCAGATGGCACTATCAGGTTGTACTCACCGTACTGCGCCGCCTCGCCGCCGTCATGGCCCAATAGATTTGCACAGAAAATGCCTAATTTACTAGCTTCTTTTAGGGCATTGATAATATTTGCTGAATTTCCACTAGTACTGAGACATATCAGCATATCGCCAGATTGTCCAAGGGCCTGTACTTGCCTCGAAAATACCGTTTCGTAGCCAAAGTCGTTGGCCCAAGCGGTCATGACCGAAACGTCAGTATTGAGCGATATCACAGGATATCCGGGCCGATGGGGTATTTCAAAGCGGCCCACCAATTCAGCAGCAAAGTGCTGGCTCTCAGCAGCACTGCCGCCATTGCCACAGATCATGATTTTCCTGTTACTACGGAGTACTGAAACCATTTTAGATGACAGTCTAGCGATCCCGCCAGCCATAACTTCTGCTGCCTTCTCAAAGGTTCGTGAAGAGCCAATGAAACTCTGTTTTATCTGATTAATTGCTTCTTTTTCGCTTGTCTTTGGTAGGCATTGTTCATAAAGTCTGGCTATACTTTCAGTAATCGTTTTCCAGGTAAAAGATTTGACGTGGCGAAGTGCGTTGACAGAAAATTTTAGGCGTTTGCGGTCATTGCTTACTAATTCGATAATAGCCGAAGATAATTGTTGCGGCTGTTGTGGTGGTACCAGTATACCGTTTTCCTCATGGCGAACAGTGAACGATATTCCTCCGACATCGGCACCAATTACTGGTGTGCCACATGCCATCGATTCCAATGGTGTAATTCCGAAAGGCTCATACCAAGGCGTCGTAATAAATAATTCACTTGCAGCATAGAAGTATTTCAGCTTATCGCGATCTTTTTGTCCCGTAAAAATGACTTTATCTTCTATATTGAGTTCGGTACAAAGATGTTGCAAATATTCATATTCTTTGCGGTCATCGACCGAATCAAAGTTGCCGCCTACAACTAAAAGCCTAAGTTCAGGTAATGCATGTTGCGCGTGTGAGAAAGCCTCAATTACGTTGTCAATTCCTTTGCGTCTCACCATTCGGCCGAGCTGTAAAATATAAGTGAAGGAAGGGTCTAGGCCCAATTTATCCTTCGCTTCGGTACGGTCGATAGGATGAAAATCAGAAGGATTATAACCACAGGGGATAATCTCTATCTTGTCCTGCGGCGCCTGATAATGCTGAATAAGATCTTTTAGGTCGTTTGGACATTCTGCTATAATACGCTCTGCAGCCCAAATAATATCTTTTTCGATTTTTTCACGTACTTTCGGAAACTTATCTGAACAGCCCTGGTGCATCCTACGCACTGCGCCTAAGGCGTGGAAGGTAATAACAAAAGGGATTTTTAACTGCTTTTTTACCTCCATGGCCACTAGGCCAGAAAGCCAGAAATGAGCATGGACCAAATGATAATTCAATTGATTTTCCGTGATAAAATCGATCATATTCGTGCTGAACTCTTCCATATGACCATAGAGCTCTTCTTTGGGCAACTCTTTTATTGGCCCTGCTAGGATATGAACAACGCGGATATTGGGCTTCCAGTAGACGATCTGTTCTTGATACTGATTTTCTGCTCTCGTATAAATATCGATCTGGTAACCCATTAGAGCAAGTTGCGTGGCTACTTCAGCCACATACACATTTTGGCCACCACTATCTTTGCCGCCCAATGTTGCAAGCGGCGAGGCATGATCACTAATAAAAGCTAGTTGTTTTTTCATTATAAAATGTATTAGTTAATTTTTTTATTGATTAAGTATTCCCATTGTTGCGTAAAGCGGGTGATATCAAAAAGCTCCCGGGCTTTATGCTGTGCATGCGCACTTAATTGTTGCGCATGAATCGGATCGCATAGCAACCTATTCATCTCGATAATTAGCTCATCGACATCTAGTCCGATATAGCCGGTTTTTCCATTTTCGATAACAGTTGATAGTTCCGTCGTTGCTAATCCAATTATCGGGAGGCCAACCATCATTGCCTCGCAAATTGCTAAGCCAAGGCTCGTGTAACGTATTGGACTAAAAAAGAATCGATAGTCTTTAATGAAATCGGGCAATTGTGGATGCAGCACTTCGCGCTTGCCGTATGGCGCGTTATCCATACCGATGATATCAAGTGGTACCTGCTTCTGTACACGCTCAAAGATATCGCTGCCAAGCATACGTCCGCGGGAAGGAAGATTATTGATGACAACAATGCCTTTTTTTAGGCTACCATTATAGGTAACGCCGTGGGTATCTACTCCATGGCTGATTACACGAACATCTGGAATGTTTGTTTTCCACATTAGATTGTTAAAATGCGTAACATGGACCAATGTGACCGCTGGATTCGTTACAGGGTGGATTTCATCACAGGGATGATGCCATGGCGGGTCATGTTCGATATAAATCTTGGGCAATAGTTGCTGTAATTCTGACAAGATCATGTATTGATCTTCCAGGTAATTTTCATCACATTGAAATAAGATAAGATCGAACTCAAGATGACGTACTTCATTAGCAGGTACTTCGATGACATTTTCACCAAAAGGAAATGTGTCGCCTCTTCCAACGTATCGGGGTCCTCTTTCGGGCGTGTAAGGAATATACAGAGTATAATCTCCTTGTGACAAATAATATAAATAGGAGCCATGAATATGCCAGGTCAGGATACGGGGTTTTTGTGCCATAATTTTTTTTATTTAACATTCCCTCGTATGTCCATGTCGGTAACTGCCATAGATGGAGGTTATGCATTCTAAACCTTTGTTCGATGAACGGTTGCAAGAACAACTTGGTTTAATGGACTAATACCCAATTATATGTATGAAGTACTATATTCTTTGTATTAGTCCTATAAAGCTTATTTCATTGACAGATGATTATTGCGTCAGAAGAAAATGATATGGATTTTATCATTTAGTACTCCAGGAAATTGACAGGGGTCATCGGATCCCTGGTTAATCACTTCACTTTTCATCAACAGCTAAAGTAGATTGTAAACGTGATGCATCAATAAAATAAGTTGGTTTTATAGAGTTATTTATACGGTGCGTACTAGTACTGCTAGTGGCTGATTTTTACCCAAAATTTGCTGACGGACAACCTTTCCGTTTTTTGTACTGTTCAATCTTCGAATAGTTCGAAACTTAAACTCATTAGATATGAAAAAAATTAGTGTATTGATATTGGCAGTCCTCGGTCTTTGGGGATGTGGCAATAGTAGCAACAAAGGAAATGACGCAAATGGGAGCTATGACTCTTCCACGCATGTGGACGATGGGCAGTCAGGCGCGATGGCCAATGACTCTTTAGGCCGAGACAGTACAGATTCTTTACAGAGACAACCTTCGCCGGCTAAACCTGACTAAAGAATAAAGTTGTTAAAATAAAAAAAGAGAATGGTAAAAAGTATAAATTCAATCATTTGTTCAATGCTGAGGCTAAGCTGGATACTCCAACTTAGCCTCTTTTGTTCCCTTGTTTCTGGTCAAAAGATCGATTCACTGCCCGCAGCAGTCGATTCGGTAGGCGTGCGTGACTCACTGCCAGATAATCCGCTGGCCACCGCACGAACGTATCTTGAACAATGGCGCAGCCAAGTCGATCATTATTACACAGCATTTGACAGTGTAAAACGTGAGGTGGCCTGGCAGCGTAGAGAGGATAGAGGAGGGGTAACAGGTGTCCAAGGCTATATCCGGGAGGTTAAGCCTGCTGTACTGTTGTTACGTGGCAAAGTAGATGTGCTAAGGAAGCAAACGGTGCCACAAGACTCAACTGCATCCTCCTGGAGCGCTGTCCAGGATAGTGTAGCGACCCTGCAACGAGATATTGAGTCACTGTTATTGGATATGGATGATCTAAGCACCAAAGCACAACAACAGCAAAAACTTGTTCAGGCGCCACAAACTGCAGCATCCTGGAGTTATTGGAAAAGCATCATACAAAAGAATCTGGAGCAGGACGGTTTGTCACAACGCTATTATGATAGTGCGTGGGACGGTCGTTTCCTTCTGCTGATATTGAGCCTTGCTTATTTCTATTGGCTTTATCAAATGCGAAAGCGCGAAATCGGATCGCAAGAACAGCTTCCTTTACATCGAAACAAACCTTGGTGGATCCCTATTCTAAAATTCGCCGTTTTTTTTCTCGTTCTTTTGCCACTCACCTCTTTTCGGGTTCCCGTAATTGTAATCGAATTGAGTTATTTATTGATTTTTGGCTTTTTGTACCTGCTCACTGCCGCACAGTTGTCAGATGCTAAAATAAGGATGATGCAATTTGTTTTCCTTTATTACGTCCTCTTGCTGACCGTAAATCTGGTGGTGGACATAGACTGGATTTCGAGGATCGCTTCGTTAATGGTCGGTGTGATCGGCATCTGGCTTGTTTGGGTGCTTGGGCGGAAAAAAAATGGCAAAGTCCCTTTCGATTCCTTGCGCCCTTTTGCCCGTTGGGGGCTTTTAGTAATCATGACGGCGGCTATACTATTTAATTTGTTCGGCTTCTTAAATTTAGCACGTACCTGCAGTATTGCTACTGGTGTGGGCTTACTCCAGGCTCTGTCGTTGCATGCTTTTCGGGATATGATGGCCCATGATCTGCTTAATTCCTATGAGAATGCTAAAGAAGGACATTTTATAAGCAGATTTGATAAGGAAAAGATGATTACCGCTTTACATCGTGTAATCGGACTTTTTTCTACGATATTGGTCATTATTATTTGGGCCAATACGTTGCATATAACCAGTGAGATCCGTAGACTTTTTGATCGTCTGCTGCACAGTAACCACTCCATAGGAAGCATCACTTACACCTATGGTGACGTGCTCTTAGCCTTTGCTGTTGTCTGGACGGCAAACTGGATCCAGAAGAATTTAAAGGATCTGCTTGATCAACCAGAGGCAAAGATAAATCAGCGGCGCACAGCCTTGCTACCGCTTGTCCGCGTGGTTATCTTTATTGCCGGCTTTTTGATAGGGATCCGTATTCTAGGTCTGGGAGTTGATAAGCTTACTGTTATTGTTGGAGCACTAAGTGTCGGAATCGGTTTAGGTCTTCAAAATATTATAAATAATTTTGTTTCCGGCGTTATTTTGGTGTTCGAACGTCCTTTTAAAGTTGGGGACTATGTGGAACTTGCCGACAAGAAGGGGCAGGTTCTGCAGGTGGGTATCCGTTCCAGCACTTTACTGACTGATCAGGGGGCGCAGGTAATTATTCCCAATGGAGATCTTCTTTCGGGACGTCTGGTCAACTGGACATTTGAGGAATCGGATATTCGCTTGAATCTTCAACTTACCATTGTAACGGGCCGCGATATTGAGGAATGGAAAAAATGGCTGGCGGAGAGTATTGTCGAATTTCAAGAAATTGATCATAGTCTTCCTATAAAGATTCTTACAAAAGATATTACAGCAGAAGCCTATGTTGTATCGATTCAAGTAGGTATACAGCATGTACAACAAATAGAAAATTTTCGAAGCAGCTTTCTTGAAAAGGTAAAAGCTGAAGCAATGCTTCATGATTCTAAAGTTTCTTCCGCCTAGCTCTTCGTCAAATTTCCTATGAAAGAAAATAGTTGAATCTAAAATCCAACCATTCGCAGACGAGCCATGTTATTTGCATAATAATGTAATTCCAATGGTAGTCAATGCTGGAAGATTACCTTAATAAGTGACACAGTAAATTTTAAAACTATGGGCTTAACGAAATACCGAGAAAAACGCGCTCCTGGAGAGACGCCGGAACCATTTGGAGGAAAACCCAACGGGAAGGAGCTCCGCTTTGTCATCCAGAAACACGATGCATCGCATCTCCATTATGATTTCCGTCTGGAGATGGACGGCGTTCTCAAAAGCTGGGCCGTACCAAAAGGTCCGTCCACAGATCCCGAAGTAAAGAGGCTGGCCATGATGGTCGAAGACCATCCTTATGATTACCGTAATTTTGAGGGAATTATTCCAAAAGGTCAGTATGGTGGCGGGACGGTTATCGTCTGGGATGAGGGAACCTATGAGCCAGTCGATGAAGAGGATACGGATATTTCAAAACAGGAGAAGAGTTTACTGCATCAGCTACATTCAGGAAAATTGAAGTTTAGACTGAATGGCAATAAGCTCAAAGGTGAATTTGCGCTTGTGAAGGCTCATGGAAGGGGAGATAACGGTTGGCTTCTTTTTAAGCTGGAAGATAAGTACGCCAATAAAAAGGATATTACATTAAAGGACAAATCGGTTATATCGGGCAAGAGTATTGCACAGATGGAAAAATCACCTGACAAGATATATGGAAAGAATATCATCAAAAAAGATACGACCGTAAAGGATAAAAAGGGTAAGGGTGCTAAGCAGGCCGCTGAAATTATTGAAGATCAGCTGCAGGCAGTGCCCACTGAAACCAAAACAGAAAGTAATGTGGCAGCTCTTCTGAAAAAGGCTCCCAAAAAGGCTTTCTATCAGACTTTGGAGCCTATGCTTGCCACATTGGTTGACAAAGCTTTTGACGATCAGGGCTGGGTCTATGAAGTAAAATGGGACGGCTACCGTGCTGTAGCCTTTAAGAAAGGCAGTAAGCTAGAACTAAAATCAAGAAACGGTAAGAGTTTCAGTGAAAAATTCTACCCGATCTATGATGCCCTAAAAAGTCTGGATGTGGACGCTGTACTGGACGGTGAGATCGTCGTGCTGGGTAAAAACGGTACGGCAAATTTTGGCTCACTTCAGAACTGGCGTAGCGAAGCGGATGGAGATCTTGTCTATTACGTATTTGATATCCTCTGGTATAAAGGAAAAGATCTCAAAGAACTGCCGCTTATAGACCGTAAGGAAATCCTGAAGGAAGTTTTACCACAAAGCAGCAACATCTTGATCAGCGAGCATTTTCATACTTCGGGCATTTCCTTTCTGGAAGAAGCCAGAAAGCTTGGACTGGAGGGTATAATGGCAAAAAGAGCCGACAGTCCATATTATGCAAAGGCCCGTTCAAAGGACTGGCTTAAAATAAAAGCCAACAAAAGACAGGAAGTTGTCATCGGCGGTTATACGCTGAATGATGATTCGAGCAAGCTTTTCAGCAGTATTCTTGTCGGAGTTTATGAGGGGAAAAAATTGATCTACACCGGAAAGGTCGGTACAGGATTCAATGAAAAATTACAGCATGAGATGATGGCCCTTTTTAAACCTTTAGTCATCAAAAAAGCACCATTTGCCGAGGAACCTGACGTCAACAAACCCTCGCGTTTCCGTCCCAATCCGCCGCATGCTTCGGTAACCTGGCTCAAGCCTGAGCTGGTCTGCGAAGTAAGCTTTACGGAAATTACAAGTGACGGTGTGATGCGGCACCCGTCATTTGATGGAATGCGCGAAGATAAATCAGCAAAAAAAGTGATAATGGAGGAGGAAACATCAACGGAATCAGTTGTTGCGGATAAAACCGCTTCGCTCGTCAAAGCTAGAGCAGACAAAGGAAGAAAAACCTTGCTGAACCCAAAAGATAAAATGCAGGTTCGGAAAGTAAACGGCCATGAACTAAAATTTACTAATCTGGATAAGGTGTTCTGGCCAGATGAGGGCTATACGAAGCGGGATCTGATCAATTACTATTATCAAGCTGCGCCCTTTATACTTCCTTATTTAAAAGATAGGCCGCAGAGCATGAACCGTTTTCCAAATGGAATCGAAGGGAAAGGATTTTATTTTAAAGACGTGACCGATACTGCTCCCGACTGGGCGGAAACATATCTTTACCACAGTGATACGGATGAAAAGGACAAACATTACCTGGTTGGAAAAGATGAAGCAACCTTACTTTATATGGCCAACCTGGGCTGCATCGAAATGAACCCCTGGAGCAGCACAGTCAAAAAGCCCGATCATCCAAGTTTCTGCATAATAGATCTTGACCCTGATAAAAATTCATTCGACCAGGTAATCGAAGCTGCCCAGGTAACAAAAAGTATACTTGATGATATGGGGGTGCCGTGCTACTGTAAAACCAGCGGTTCGACAGGTCTACATATTTATATCCCTTTCGGTGGGAAATATGATTACGAGCAGTCCAAGGAATTTGCGCGCGTGGTGGTTACCTTGCTGCACAATGAACTCCCGGATTATACGAGTCTTGAAAGGACAGTAAAAGACCGGAAAGGAAAAATGTACCTTGATTTTTTACAGAACAGACCCCACGCTACAATTGCTGCTGCGTATTCGGTAAGACCGAAACCTGGAGCTACAGTATCGATGCCGCTGCATTGGGATGAGGTGAAGAAGGGGCTTAAGATCAGTGATTTCAATATCCGGAACGCCATCGCAAGGATGAACGAAATGGGAGATATCTTTAAACCGGTACTTGGAAAAGGAATCGATCTGAAAAAAGCAATTGCTAAATTTTCAGAAAAATAGAAAAAGGCAATTCGCACGGGATTGACACATCAAAAAAGAATGAGTTTAGATAGCGGGGTTATGCTGACGAATTGCCTATATCGCTACAGATCAAAGTAAAAGGTTGATCCTTTACCTTTGGCACTTTGCACCTGTATTTCTGAGCCATGCTGGCGAAGTATTTCCGCAACCAGGTACAAGCCGATTCCAAAGCCGGAGATATTGGACGTATTTAAATTATCGACACGGTAGAACGATTTAAAAATATTCTGTTGATGTTTAAGGTCTATACCAATACCTTCATCCCGAACGTATATGCGTGTTGTATCTCCCGATTTATCGGTACCGACGGTGATCTTTCCTCCCGAAGGGGAGTATTTCACGGCATTGCTGACCAGATTGCTGATCACCTGATCGATCTTTGCCCTGTCGGCAAATAGGTACAGATCTGGATCACAGAAGATTTCAACAGGGTGTTTTTTTGAATCGAGATCATCCGTACAGTCCCTTATCAGTCTTTCCAGCTGGAAGTTGGTTTTCTGAAGCTGAAGCTTACCTTCTTCAGCTTGGGCAATACTTAAAAAGTCTGCGATCATCACCATCATCTTTTTAATCTGGGATTCGATCTTTACTGCCATCTGGGCACTTTTCTGCCCAAAGATATCTTCATGGAGCTGCATCATCTGAGCGCTCATCAGCACGGTAGTGAGGGGAGTTTTAAGTTCATGGCTGGCCATGGATATAAATACATTCTTCCGCTTTTCTTCCTGTTTTTTTTCGGTGATGTCCCGGGCAATTTTTGAAACACCGATAATCTCTCCATGCTCATTTTTTATGGGAGATATAGTCAGTGATAAGTCGATCAATTTTCCAGACTTTGTTTGGCGGACAGTCTCAAAATGTTTAATGGAATGTCCGAGGCGCATTTTGCCCAAAATATAATCCTCTTCAGCGTGTCTGTCGGGCGGAATTATTTTTAAGATCGGCTGTCCGATCATTTCATAGGAAGTATAACCGAAAAGAGTGGAAGCGGCATCATTCCAGCTGGTAATTATCCCCTCCAGCGTCTTTCCGATGATCGCATCGTAAGAAGAATTTACGATAGCTGCGAGTTCAGCACTTTTTTCCATGGATTTTTTCTGATCTGTGATATCCATAATAGTTCCTATGATCCTTCTTGATGTCTTTGGCCCACTGAAGTAGGCAAGACCTGTTATCTTAACATATCCAATGGTAAAGGTTTTCGGTTTAATGACCCGGCAGGTAAATTCAAAATGATCTTCGGCCCCGTTTTCACTGAGCCCCTTCATCTGCTGGTAGATGGCAAAACGATCCTCCGGATGAATAATTTCTATCACCGTATTTTTAGACTGGGCGGGGTAAGGCAATTCAAGTATTTGCTGTGCCCTTTCGGATAAATTGACAATTTCTTTCTGAGCGTTCCAGTCCCAGGTTCCCAGTCCCGTGGAAGCAAGGGCAAGGCGCAGACGTTCTTCCTTCTCGCGTAGTATTGCCGTCAGCTTATCTTTTCTTTGTTCAGCACGAACTGCTTCTGTCACGTCTTTTGTAAAGCACATGGAATGAACGAATTCATTATCTTTCATTAGCGCACTGGAATTTATGGTGACATGTTTTATGTCCCCATTTTTGCATTTTAGGGTCGCTGGATAATTTTCAATGCGCTCGTTGTTTAAGAGTTTCCTCAGGATAGAGGAAATTGTGTCCTGATCAGCATGAAATGACGCTATGCTGGTCCCAACATATTCCTTCTCAGTGTAGCCGAGCAAGTCAAGCTCCGCCTGATTGGCCCAGATGATAATGCCATCGCGATTTACCCAATGAAGGGCCAAAGAAGCTCTATCAATAAATTCTGAAAGTTCAGCTATTTTGTTTTTCAGTTCGATATTTTCAGTTGCCAATTGCTCAGCTGTAGTGGGACTGTTCATAGATATCTTAAGTTGATATTGATTCAGACAAAATTACATAATACAAGATACTTAAAGGAAAGTAAAAATACGTAGGGTAATAAGTAAATATTACAATATTTAAAATAGGAATATAAAATTATCCAGTTATGAAAAAATGGCAAGCAAATTGAGTGTAATTCCGCAAAACATACCATTTTTCTACTAAAGATGTATAAAATATTACTTGTCGACGATCACACCTTGGTCAGGAATGGCTTGCGACTAATATTGGAGTCACATAAGCAGTTATCCATTATTGGAGAGGTGGGAGACGGATTTCAGGCGCTGGAATTTCTGGATAAAAATGAATTGCCAGACCTTATACTTACTGATATTAAAATGGAAGAGATGGATGGCATTACAATGATCCATAAAGTGAAGGCCAAGTATCCTGATCTTGACATTGCTGTCTTATCGATGGTTGAGGATAATAGTACTGTTGCTGATGCATTTAGGGCCGGGGCAATTGGCTTTTTATCCAAAAACTCAGATTATGATGAGCTTGTAGCGGGTATAGTACAAATATCTCAAGGTAAAAGATATATTTCTGTGGAAATAGGTCTTTCGCTTCTCGATCATTTTCAATTCAACAAACCTATTAATATCGATAAAGAAGCTATTTATCATCGCTACGATATTTCTGAACGGGAATTAATTATTTTGGAACTGATCTCCCGTGGTTTTACAAACGCTGAAATAGCAGATCAGATATTTCTGAGCAAACGTACGGTTGAAGGCCATCGGCAGCAGCTGATTGATAAAACAAAAACAAAAAATACGGCTGATCTGGTGCGATTCGCCTTTCAGAACAAACTTCTTCAATAAAATGCTTTTATTGATCGAATGAGCAACTGCAAGGAAAACTCACTTCAAGTTCTCAGCAAAGCTGCTTATCTTGAAGCGAGTTTTCCCGGTTGCTCTTTCTTAGGGTTTTAATACTGCTTTAACGCAATCGTCTTCTTTCTCGTTGAAAATCTGATAACCGTGCGCAGCTTCAGCAAGTGGAATGCTGTGGGGCCCGTAATGTTTAAAGTTTGAATTCTCACAGGCGGGAGACGCTTCATGCGTACAGAAAAAACATTTTCCGCAAGCAATCGGAAAGGGGACAACTACACGGTCGCCTTTTTTAGATTTGTGATTTCTGAACCTACTTCCTCCACGATCCCCATAAATTCGTGCCCCATGATCATATTTTCCTTTTGCGGAACTGCACCGCTTAAAATATGTAGATCAGAGCCACATATTTTAAGCGGTGGCGGTCACTCTTAGAATTACATCCCGAGGATCAAGTATACTTGGATCAGGTACATGATCGACCCTGATGTCGCCGGGCTTATGGAATACTGCTGCTTTCATAATTTATATTTTAGCATTTGAATGCATTTAACCAATTATTAATCTGTGTTCTAGGGGAACTCATCCAAAGTAGATTTGGTTCGATAAATAATGGTGCGTAATTGTTCACATCTTGATTAAGGGTATTTCTCTCCTAAGATGAAGTATATGTAACATATCGATGTGCCAAACCTTTATGTTTTTGGTGCTGTTCAGGGTGAAAGGATGATTCATTGAATGCAGGTGATTGCCGGTAATAACTTGGTTTTGTGATTGAAAATTCAAATCAGGTTGTGATGGGCGGATAATAACTGACATTTAAATAGCGAGTTAAAGCGATTATCAAATTTTTTAAATGATCACCATGAAGAACAAAAAGCAAAGTTATTTCTATAGGAACAGCCTTTCCATTGTATTTATTATTTTATTTGTATCAGCACTAGGCGCTCAGGCATTTTTTGGATGGAAAGAAAACAATGAGAATCTGAAAGATCTGGGGGCTCCAGAACTCCTATTTTCTGCATATTTGAGAAGCGGTCATTTTTTCTCATCAACATTTGAAAATTTCCAAAGCGAATTTCTACAAATGGCACTTTATGTAATGCTGACAATTTCTTTGCGGCAAGTGGGGTCTGCAGAATCAAAAGATCCGGAAAAACCCGAAGAAGTTGATCGGCTTCCCGATCCAACCCGAAAAGATGCGCCGGGGCCGGTTAAGAAAGGGGGATGGCGTTTAATTCTTTATCAAAATTCGCTATCGATTGCCTTTGTTGTCCTGTTTCTTGTAAGTTGGGCAGGCCATCTCTACGGTAGTTTTAAAGATGCCAACCTGCAGGAAAGCTTGCAGGGAAAACCCGAAAAAAGTTTATTAGATTTTCTAGCAGAACCCCAGTTCTGGTTTGAAACTTTTCAGAATTGGCAAAGTGAATTTCTTTCGGTCGCTTCGATTGTGATATTAACAATCTTTCTCCGGCAAAAAGGATCTCCAGAATCGAAACCTGTGGATGCCGCTCATACTGAGACAGGTAAATAGATCTAACAAAATGGCCAAAACAAGTTGGTATACAGGTAAACCGTTAAAAAGAATGCCCAGATTTGCTGGATTTGCTCAATTTTTGTATCATTGGGGAGATCATAACCAATGCAGCAGCTTAAGTCTTTTTTATACGCGTATCTCGGCCTTTTTCTTTTCCTTTTTGTAGGTCAATCTCCGGCATGGAGCCAGGTCAATACCTATGCGTTTAAAACCTTAACTTCTGACCAAGGCTTGGTTCATAATCACGTCAACTGTGCCCTTAGGGATAAGAACAATTACCTGTGGTTTGGTACCGAGTCGGGCCTGAGCCGATTTGATGGGGTACAATTCACAAATTTCCGATATTCTGCCAGTAAGCACACAGGCCTGAGTGGAAATGTGATTTCAGCAATCTTCGAAGGACCGGAAGGCAATGTCTGGATCCGGACCAACAACGGGATGAATGTGTATGATCAGCGCTCAGGCATCATCCACCAGCACCTGGATTCTATACTGAACAGCTTGAAGCTGCCCGTCAAAGACGTACACAGCGTAAGGCCGCTGGAAGGGCAGACCTTTGCGCTATTGTATAGCGATCGTATGCTGGTCTTGTACGACGGCCAAACCAAAACGTACCGTACTGTGCCGCAACTGACCAAAAACAGCCGAATTGCGGATGTGATAGGGGGGCAAGGGCAAACGATCTGGGTAATCTACGAAAATGGCCTGCTGGGCCACATCGATACAAAGTCACTGCAACGTATCAAAACCAGCTTATTGCCGATCAGCAATAAACGAGTAAACTATAATCTATTTGCCGACCGGGAGGGGATCTTATGGATCTTTTCAAAGGATATTCCAATCGGTGTATACTGGCTTGACTCAAAAGATGGGGCAATCCGGCATATTCAAAAAGAACTGTCCAATCCCTTTGTAGGCAATATCGTGCAAGACGATAAAGGACTTCTCTGGCTGGGCACAGACCATGGTGGCATCAATGTCTACGATAAGAAAACGAAAAGTGTCGAAATCATCGGCAATGATAAATATGACTTACGAAGTCTGCCTTACAATAGTATAACGTGCTTATATCGGGATAAATCGGGCATTATATGGACGGGAACGTATAAAGGGGGCATCAGTTATTATCATCCCAATCTACTGTTATTCTCTTTAATCAGGAACTACCCGGGGCTTCCCAAATCGCTTCCTTTTGACGATGTCAATAAGTTTGTAGAGGATCGCAAAGGCAATCTCTGGATCGGGACAAACGGCGGTGGATTGCTCTATTACGATATCCGTCAGAAAACCTTTATGCAATATCTGCATGATCCTCACGATCCCAATAGTTTGAGCTCCAATGTGATTGTTTCTTTATTGCTGGATACGGAAGACAGGCTGTGGATCGGAACTTACCGGGGCGGTATGTGTCGATTCGACGGCAAAAGTTTTAAGGTTTTCCACCGTGACTCGGCTCCCGGAAAATTGAACGACGATAGCGTGTGGGAAATCTATGAAGATAGTCAGCATCGGTTTTGGATAGGAACGCTAAGTGCTGGCTTGTACCTGTTCGATAAAAAAACAGAACAGTTTTCGAAAACATATACACCGCAGGGCCAAACCATCAACAGCAATTATATCTCTGTCTTATTTGAGGATTCGAAAAAACGGCTCTGGATCGGCACAGCTACGGGGTTGGCGTTATTGGCTCCCGACGGTAGGATAAGCTATATCAATACATCCAGTTCGCCCATGAAACTCATGAATGATCTGATTTATGATATTAAGGAGGACAAGGCCGGTCGCATCTGGATAGCGACACAAGAGGGACTGCATGTAATCGACGGTACGAAAATAAGCTGTCTCACGCAGCATGATGGGCTCAGCGACGATGCGATCCTGGCACTACTGGTCGATAATCAGGGCGGGATATGGGCTTCAACAAACAAAGGTCTGTCGGCGATTGTCGGCAAGGGGCAGGCAGAAAAGTTTATCATTCGCAATTTTACGCAGGAACTGGGCCTTCAGGGGAATGTATTCAATGAAAATGCCGCTTTAAAAATGCGGGACGGAAGACTTGTTTTTGGTGGGCCAAAAGGGTTCAATTTTATCGACCCTACAAAAATTAGCCACGAAAGTGAACTGATCTTGCCGCTTTTGTCCAACCTCTATTTATTCAACAAACGGGTAGCTGTAGGTGAGGAATTTTCGGGTCGGGTCATTTATGATCAAGCCCTGAATAATCTCAAGGAACTGAGCCTTCCGTACAATCTAAATGCTCTTTCACTGGAGTTCTCTACCTTTGACTACCTACAGCAGCATAATGGACTCTACCAATATCAGCTTGCTGGTTTAAGTGATGAATGGTTTGATTTTGAACCGGGGACCATGCGTGCCAACTTCACCAATCTAGATACCCGCAGCTACAGCTTATATATTCGGCATGCCATCGATTCGAATAGCTGGTCGGAGGGCGTGCTGCTCCTGACAATCGATATACAGCCGCCTTTTTGGCGTTCTGCCTGGGCCTTCCTTTTCTATGCCTGCCTGATCGTGGTCGTCCTGTGGGCTTATTTTTATCTGACAAAACTGCGCGTCAAGACGCGCAATCAACTTTACCTCGCCCAGGAACAGGCGACACAGGCAAAGGAGCTGGATGCTTTAAAAACACGTTTCTTTACCAATATTAGTCATGAATTCAGGACTCCGATCAGCTTGATTCTGACCCCAGCACAGCAGCTGCTGGAGGAAGAACAACATCCAGAAAAAAAAGCTGACCTAAACCTGATCAAGAAGAATGCGGACCGCCTCCTCAAATTGGTTAACCAACTGCTGGACTTTAGGAAATTAGAGAAAAGTGAACTGGAACTGAGCGAGGAATATGGCGATCTTATGGGATTTATCCGCGAACAGCTTGACGCCTTTACTGGAATGGCTCAAAGCAATCAGATCTCCCTGCAGGTCAATATTGCCCAAGACACATACCCGGCGTGGTTCGACAAAAACAAACTGGAAAGTATTATTTTCAATCTGATGTCGAATGCGATCAAATTTAGTCCGATATCCGGCATTGTGACATTCAATGCCGAAATAAATGAACAAGAAGCAGGAAAGGTACTGCTTATTGAAGTTCAAAATCAGGGTACGGCGATTCCAGAAAATCTACAGTCCCGTGTTTTTGAACGTTACATACAGCTGGATGTGCCAAATGGAAAACTGAATCAGGGTACGGGCATCGGGCTCTCCATTGTCAAAGATTATGTCGAATTCCTGGGGGGAAATATCAGGCTGAACAGCAACGCGCAATGGACGACATTTTATGTTCAACTACCTTTAAATAAGGTCGCATCGAGCACTGATCCCGCCGAAAGCAATAAGCAGGATAAACCCGCTATTTTATTGGTCGAAGATGATATTGACTTTCTTTATTACCTGGAGCGGACCTTAAAGTTAACTTATGTAATCTACTCTGCAAAAGGTGTCAATGAGGCTAAATTAATTTTAAGCAAGCAGCAAGTTGATCTTGTTATCACCGATCTCAGCCTGCCCGGAGAGAGCGGGTTGGATTTTTGCCGCTATATAAAAACCCAGTCTAAGCTGGTCCATATCCCTGTGCTGATTGTAACGGCGATAGTCAATCAGAAAATTGAACTGGAAGCCTTGCAGGCGGGTGCTACAGATTATATCAACAAGCCTTTTAATATTGACCTGCTGCGTTCAAAATTAGCGCAGATACTCAATCAGCAGCAGACAATGGTAAAACGGTATAAAAAACAGATCAATGTCAATCTGGCGCAGCCCGATGTCGCATCTGCTGATGAACAGTTTATCCGTGCGCTGGTAAAGGAAATTGAAAAGGATCTCAGTGACTCTTCGCTTTCTGTCGAACTGCTTGCCAAAAGAATGAACATCACCCGCGTAGGCCTTTATAAAAAGGTTCTTGCCATCACGGGTTATTCGCCGATGGAATACATCCGGCATATCCGGCTCAAACGTGCCATGCATTTAGTTCAGAACTCGAAATTGTCGATAGCTGAAATTGCTTATGAAGTGGGATTCGGAAATCCAAAACAGTTCAGCAAATATTTTAAATCTGCATTTGGAAACCTACCGTCTTTTTATCGAAAAAACCTGTAATTCATAGGTTTAAAGCTGATTGTGCCTTCAAATAATTCCTTACATGTTAACAAAGTAACCCCCAAAAGTTAACAAAATATACCCCTTATACAACCGGTTGCATTCTATATTTGATCAGTTCTTTCAATAGAAAGGACGTATAATAACCAAGGGAATATAATAACCAATAAATCTTATTTAAATGCGCAACTTAACGTACGCTTTAAGTGGTCTGATGCTCTTCGCGATCGTGCAGCAGGGATTCAGCCAGACGAATAAAGCTCATTATGAAAAAACACCTACCGGTATTAAGGTTAGTTTCAAAAATTCGGAAACCTCCATTGATCAGGATGTCTATATGGATGTTGTGACCGATAAGATTGTGCGTGTCACCGCTGTTCCTACAGGGGCCGCTTTACCAAGCCAAACAAGTTTAGTCATCGTCGATTCACTGCGTCGACAAGTGAAATCTTTAGCAGTAAGCTCGACCGACTCCACCGTCAATTTAAAAACAGCCAATATGCAGGCTGTCGTTTCTTTGGAGAGTGGCAAAGTAGCGTTTTTTGATCTAAAGGGGCAATCCATCCTTAAAGAAGCAAAGCGAAATTCAAGTTCTTTCTTAGCCGATAGTTATCAGGGAGATGCATTTTATCACCTTAACCAAGACTTTATTGTCAATGCTGAGGAAGGGATCTATGGACTCGGCCAGCATCAGAATGCCGTGATGAACTATAACCGCGGAAAACAGGTTTCGCTGTTGCAGTACAATACAGAAATCGGAATCCCCTTTTTACTGTCCACCAACAACTACGGTATCTTATGGCACAATTATTCGATTACAAAAGCGGGCGATGTGAGACCATTATTGCCCTTAAATGCTTTTAAGCTGCAGTCTAAGGAAGGTGAACCTGGTTGGCTCACAGCAACCTATGTAAATCGAAACAAGGCCAACGAGGTCTATTTATCTCGGCCGGAATCGATTATTGATTATGGCTATCTAACGGATCAGCACAAGTTTCCAAAGGGAGTAAATCTGGCCGACAGTAAGGTTATCTATGAGGGAAATTTCTCGTCGCCCTACACGGGCAGGCATGTGCTGCATTTTAAATATTCGGGTTATATGAAAGTCTGGATTGATGGTGAAGAAGTCGCCGACCGCTGGCGGCAATCCTGGAATGCTGGTACTTTTGAAATAGAAAGGGACCTGCAGAAAGATAAGACGCACCAGATCCGAATGGAATGGATACCGGATGGGGGCGAATCCTATTTTACCTTAAACTGGCAAAGCCCTATTCCCGAAGCGCGTAAAAACCTTTTTTCCTTTAATTCGGAAGCCGGCGATGCCATTGATTATTACTTCGTTCAGGGGGAGTCAATGGATGAGGTCATTGCAGGTTACCGCTACTTATCCGGCAAGGCACCGATTATGCCGCTTTGGAGCTTTGGATTTTGGCAGAGCAGAGAGCGCTACAAGACGCAAGCGGAAATTGAAGAGGTCGCTGCTGAATTTCGCAAACGCAAGATTCCGATCGACAATATTGTGCAGGACTGGTCTTATTGGGCTGAAAATGACTGGGGCAGTCAGAAATTTGATTTAAAGCGTTTTCCAGATCCGCAGGCCATGGTGAAGAGGCTGCATGATCAGCACTTTAAGATCATGATTTCGGCCTGGCCCAAAATCAATGAGGAGTCTTCCGTATACCAAGAATTTAAAGCGAACAAATGGATATATCCCCGCAATATCTATGATGGCAGAAAAGACTGGATCGGAAAAGGTTATACTTCGACCTTTTATGATCCTTTCAACAAAGAAGCTCGCGATGGATTCTGGAAATTGTTGGACAACAACCTTTTCAAAATCGGGATCGATGCCTGGTGGATGGATGCCAGCGAACCTGATATTCACTCCAATATCGATCTGGATGAACGAAAGTCGGTTTTTCAGCCGAGTATAGGATCATCTGTTCGCTATTATAATGCGTTCCCTTTGCAAAATGCCAAGGGCATCTATGAGGGCCAGCGTGAAACGGATCCCAACAAACGGGTATTTATTCTGACGCGATCCTTTTTTGCGGGGCAGCAGCGCTATGCCGCGGCGGCCTGGAGTGGGGATATCGCTTCGAGATGGCATGACATGAAAGATCAGATTGCAGGGGGTATCAATTTCTCGATGTCCGGTACACCGTATTGGACAATGGATGCCGGTGGCTTTTTGGTTGAAAATAGGTTTCACAAACCCAATGCGGCAGATTTGGAGGAGTGGCGGGAGCTTAATAGCCGCTGGTATCAATACGGTACATTCTTGCCTTTGTTCAGGGCGCATGGACAATTCCCATATCGCGAGCCATACAATATTGCACCGGCAGATCATCCGGCCTATAAAAGTATGACTTATGCGATCGGCCTAAGGTATAAATTACTCGCCTACAACTACAGCCTGGCGGCAAAGACTTTTTTTGAAGACTATACGATGATACGTGGGCTTGCTATGGATTTCCCACAGGACAAAGATGGATTCAATAGCAATGACCAATATCTTTGGGGCCCATCCTTGCTCATCAATCCAGTTACAGAAAAAGGAGCGACCTCACGAAAGATACACTTCCCGAAAGGAGCCAGCTGGTATGATCTATACAGTGGCAAGATGATAGCAGGTGGACAGGATATGCTTGTGGCTGCACCCTACGAACGTATCCCTGTCTATGTGCGGGCCGGAGCTATATTACCCATTGGACCTGTCATGCAGTATACGACGGAGAAAAAGCCAGATGTACTGGATCTATATATCTATGCCGGAGCAAATGGTCAGTTTTCACTCTATGAAGATGAAGGGAGCAACTATAATTATGAAAAAGGAAAATACAGCCGTATTGATTTCAGCTACGACAATTCGACACAGACACTGTCTTTGGCCAGCCGTCAGGGGGATTTCGAGGGTATGCTGACCAAAAGAAAGTTTAATATCATTTTTGTCAGCGATAGCAACGCCGTCGGACTGGATGTTTCATCAAAAAAATCAACAGCAGTAACCTATATAGGGAAAGCCTTGCAAATCAAATTAAAACAATAAAAAACCAATTTATAAATCAAGACATATGATAAGCAAACAATTGTTGAGCAGGGGCGTGGCCGTCGTGGTCATGACCAGCGTGACCTCTCTGGTCTGGGCACAATCCTTTACAGGATCGGTTGTTTCGGCTGATTCAGGCTTGCCAATCGTGGGAGCGAGTATTGGCGTAAAGAATCAGAAGATTTCAACAAGCAGTGATGAGTCGGGCAAGTTTTCACTGAAGGCCAGCACAGGTACTATATTGACCATTACTTACGTGGGGTACAAAACGGAAGAAGTTAAAATTACCGGCCCCAATATGGTAATCCGCCTGCAGCCGCAGGCTTCCGATCTCGAAGAAGTGGTGGTCATTGGCTACGGTGTACAAAAGAAAAAATTGAATACAGGAGCCAATTTGAAGGTGGAGGGTGAAGAATTGCAGAAACGCAATCAGTTGAACCCGCTGCAGTCGCTTCAGGGGCAAGCACCTGGTGTGTCCATTACATCAACTTCCGGTCAACCGGGAGCAGATATGAAAGTCGTCGTCCGCGGATTGGGGACAATCGGCAATTCGGGTCCGCTGTACGTTATTGATGGCGTTCCGGGGGGGGATATTTCGGTCTTGAATGCGGCCGATATCCAATCTATCGACGTACTTAAAGACGCGGCTTCGGCTGCCATCTATGGGTCGCAGGCGGCAAATGGAGTGGTCCTGGTCACCACAAAAATGGGCGCAGCAGGCAAGAATGTGCTGTCGTTTGATGGCTATACAGGCATTCAGAACGTTTCGCGTAAAGCGAAATTACTGGATGCAGATCAATACAAGCTGATCATGAATGAGCAATCACTGAATTCGGGAGCCGCGGTGATTGATTTTAACAGCATGGAAGGTTTGGCCAATACCAATTGGATGGATTACATGTTCAAGGATAATGCAAAAACGGATAATTACAATGTTGGCCTGACCGGTGGCAATGAGAAATCCACCTACGCCTTATCAATGAACTATATTGGTCAGGAAGGAATTGTGGGCGGCAAGGACGTTTCCAACTATCAGCGTTATGGTTTCCGGACGAACTCGGAGCATAAGCTCTTTGATAACTTTGTGAAAATAGGGCAGCACCTCAACTTTAACTACATTAAAAATAGAGGCATCAGTGTCGGAAATCAGTACAGCAATACCCTGCGCGGTGCTTTTGCCACTTCGCCCTTGTCGCCGGTGTATTCGGATAATGGCTTGTACGGAAGTCCTTTCAATGATACCTCCAATTCACCTTGGTACAATGGGGATAGCAATCCATATGGGGTGATGATGACCAATTCGAATAATGCCAATGATGGTCAAAAATTACTGGCCGATGTATTTGCGGAGATTGAACCGATCAAAGGCTTAAAGGTCCGTTCACTGCTGGGGTTCAATTATTATGCTTCGGAATACAGAAGTTTTACACCCTTATATCGGTTCTCTATCTACACCTACAACCAGGATCATACAACGACCTCACAGAACATGAGTAAGGGGCATACATTGACCTGGACAAATACAGCTTCCTATGACTTTGATATTCACACGGATCACCGTTTTTCGGCCATGATCGGTATGGAGTCGCTTCGTTACCAGGGAACTTACCTTTCGGGTTCCAACTGGAATCTGCTTTCGCAGTTCAACGATTTTGCACATGCCTATCTGGACAATACTACAGGCCAGGCACACCTGGATGAAAAAGGTAATGTCGTCGAAACACGTACAGTGTCTGGAAAACCGGAGAACATCACCCGCAGGGTCTCGTATTTTGGACGCCTGGGCTACAACTATAAGGAAAAGTACCTATTGAATGCTACATTGCGTGCCGATGGATCTTCTAAATTTTCGCGCAGCAACCGCTGGGGATATTTCCCTTCGGTATCGGCAGGCTGGGTAATTTCTTCGGAAGAGTTTTTTAAAGAGCATTTAGCGGCTGTAAACTTCTTTAAACTCCGTGCGTCATGGGGGCAAGTTGGTAACCAGGATATCGCTGATTTTCAGTATGCGGCCCCCATCAGTACCTCAACAGGCATTACATCGTCCAACCCCGGAGCACATTATGTCTTTGGAACGAGCAACAATAACATTGCCGGGGCTTATCCGAGCCGTTTATCCAATCCGAATCTGACCTGGGAAACTTCCGAGCAGACCAATATCGGATTTGATGCCAAATTTGCGAACAGCCGTTTGGATGTCGTTGCCGACTTTTATGTTAAAAAGACCAAGAACTGGCTGGTTACCGCGCCTGTTTTGGCGACAACCGGAACGTTGCCTCCCTTTATCAATGGCGGTGACGTAAAGAATACAGGTGTGGAGCTGGGACTAAATTGGGCGGATAAGATCAATGAAGTCAAGTATCGTCTTGGGGTAAATGGTGCCTATAACAAAAATAAGGTGGGACAGATACCAACTGAAGATGGAATTATCCATGGACAGACAGCCATGTTATACGATAACTCGGAAGAATTTTACCGTGCCGCAAACGGCCTGCCCATTGGCTACTTCTGGGGGTATAAAACGGACGGTCTATTCCAAAACCAGGCCGAGATCGATGCCTGGAAAACAGCCGGGAAGGGCATCCTTCAGGCGGATGTAAAACCAGGTGATGTGAAATATGTAGACCAGAACAGCGATGGCATTATCAATGCCTCGGATAAGACAAATCTGGGCGTGGGTATGCCTAATTTTACTTATGGATTTAATATTGGACTGGATTACAGAGGATTTGATTTCTCGGTGAATGCTTACGGTTCCCTCGGAAACAAAATTGTGCAGTCTTACCGCAATCATGCCAATAAACAAGCAAACTATACCACAAGAATATTAGATCGATGGACCGGAGAGGGTACTTCCAGTTCGATTCCTCGTGTGACGGAAACCAACGTCAATTGGCAGTTTTCAGACCTTTACATTCAGGATGGAGACTTTCTTCGGATCAGCAATGTGACCTTAGGTTATGATCTGTCGAAGCTGGTCAAATGGAAGTACGCCAATCAGATCCGCTTCTACGTACAGGGACAAAATCTGTTCACCTTCACCAAATATGATGGAATGGATCCTGAGATCGGTTACGGAACCGATGGTTGGGTATCGGGTATCGACCTCGGTTACTATCCAAGGCCAAGAACGGTATTATTTGGCCTAAATGTTAAATTCTAAACACAAGAAATCATGAAAAAAACGAGCTATATCTATCATTCCATGTTATTTGGGTCCTTAATTTTAGGATCGTGTTCATCTAGTTTTTTGGATGTCGAGCCGATGACAAGCGTTTTGGAAAGCAATTTTTATAAAACCGTCGCCGATGCAGACATGGCGCTGGTTGGTTGTTACGATGGTTATCAACGGACGACCTCCAATGGGAGCCAGTCTTTCTATCTGACAGCAGAGGTGGCTGCTGACAATTGTTTTGGCGGAACAGGTACTACAGACGGTCGCTCATTTCAGGCAATAGACCGTTTTGATATTGCGCAGTCCCAATCGGACAACAATATCTTTGACGGCACCTGGTCAGATTATTATGCTGGAATTTTTAGGTGTAATACGCTGTTGGGAAAATTGGACGGCACTGATTTTTCGGGCAATACAACTGCACGGGCACGTATAGAAGGGGAAACGAAATTCCTGCGGGCCACCATGTATTTTGATCTCGTCCGCCTATTCGAAAACATACCTTTGTTAACGAGTCCAACCAATGAGAATATCCCGCAGTCGGACCCCAAAGCGATTTATCAGCTGATTGTTTCCGACCTTAAGTTTGCAGCTTCAAACATTCCTGCAACAGCTTACCCCAAATCAGCTGCGGCAACCAATGATGGCCGGGCAACTCCTTTTGCTGCAAAAGCGCTATTGGCCCGTGTCTATCTATTTTATTCGGGCTATTATGGAAAGGAAGATATTGGTATCTCCAAAGCCGAAGCCCTTGCAGGCTTGGAAGATGTTATCAGCAGCGGCCAGTTTGCGCTGGTAGCTGATTTCAAGAATCTTTGGCCAGCAGCGAGCTATATTCCGAATGCTAGCAACAATACACTTGATATCTCCAAATATGCAGGTAAGGGGAATGCTGAAGTTGTATTTGCACAGAAATTCAACAATACATCGAATTACAACGGTTATGTTGATGGCAATCGCTGGGTGGTCTTTCTGGGCCTACGTGGTAAAAATTGGTCGCCTTATGGCCAGGGATGGGGTGCATGTACGGTAAGCAAAAAATTCTTCAGTGAGTTTGACAACACTGATACGCGCAAGACTGCTTCAATTATTGATATTGATGGCGAGAAGATCACGGGATTTGACCTGAAAGATCAGCGTGAGTATACAGGGTACGCCATAAAAAAATACGCCCCCACAGCATTGCCGGACGGTACCAGCAATACAGGTGGAGATAAGGATATGCAACTATCCCAAGACCAGGATTACTTTGTGATCCGCTACGCTGATGTCTTGTTGATGGCGGCAGAACTTGGTTCCGCAAATGCACAGAAATACTTTGACGAGGTACGGAAAAGAGCGTATAAGGCCAATTTCGTATCGTTGGCAGTTTCAAAAAATAATATTCTGAAGGAAAGAAAATTTGAATTTGCTTTTGAAGGTGTCCGCTATTGGGATGTATTGCGGCAGGGGTTAAATAATGCGGCTTCTACACTGGAAACAACAGAAGATGTGCTCAGCGGTTCGGTACCGGAGAACGTCACCGTGACTAAAGAGCGTTTTCTCACAACGAAAGGATTTATGCAGATTCCAAACAAGCAGATTACTCTATCTAATGGCGTACTGAAACAAAATGCCGGCTGGAACTAGACAAAAGCGTAGTAGAATTTGCTATCCATTGAATTATAACTAGACAAACATGAAAAAGATATTCACATATACCATCTGCTTCTTTGTAGCGATGGTACTCTTTGGAGCCTGTTCTCCGGAGAAATATACACTGGGGGACATCGATGTCACAACGGCACAGTTGGAGAAGGGAAAAGCCTTTACTGTTGAACATGACGCCAATAATCCCAATATTGTGTATTTAACCAGCTTGATGGATACCCGATACACCGCTTTGTGGGAGCATCCGCAGGGACGGAGTCAGGAAAAAAAGGTTATCCTGAAAATGCCCTTCCCGGGCGAGTACACGGTCAAATTTGGTGTAGAGACCCGTGGCGGGATTGTTTACGGTGAACCTGTAACATTTAAAATCGATCAGATGTATGCCGAATTTATCAGTGATGAGACCTGGACCTTATTGACGGGCGGGGCTGGGGAAGAGAAAACCTGGTATCTCGATCTAGATGCAGACGGTATCTCCCGTTACTTTAAAGGTCCGCTGTACTTTTACGGCACCGGTGACTGGTGGGGCAGCATCAACAAAACAGCTGCGCCTCTTAACAGCGATAGCTGGAGCTGGGAACCCGACTGGAAAGGCAATAGTTGGCTGATGCCTGCAGGCGATTATGGGAGTATGACTTTTGACCTGAAAGGTGGAGCAAACATCAATGTGAATCATGCCATGTTGGGCAAAGTACAGAAGGGGACTTTTAATATCGATACCGAAAAGAAAACCATCCGCATGACGGGGGCTTCGCCTTTACATGGAAAACCACAAGATGGGATCGTCGTTGACTGGGGCGATGTCCGTATTATGTCGTTGACCGAGAATACCATGCAATTAGCGGTATTGCGAGATCCGGTGCTTTCGAACGATGGAGCGGCCATGCTGACCTTTAATTTTATCAGCAAGGCCTTCAAGGAGAGTCTGACCGAAGATAGGTCGAATACCCAAATGAACAAATAAATGTATGTTGAAGCAATTATTTGACATAGGTTGTAGCCGAATAATAGGTATACTAATCCTACTATTGATAAATACGGGTTCCTTAATTGGGCAGTCCAGAAAGGTTATTGATTTTAATGGGGGCTGGTGGTTTAAACTGGACAGCAACCAGCAATATAGCAATGGACGAAAAGGAGAAGGCTGGCGACAGCTCGATCTGCCGCATGACTGGAGCATCGAAATGCCATTTCGTTTAAGCAGCCCCGCAGGCAGCGGGGCTGCTTACCTCGATGGTGGCGTAGGCTGGTATCAAAAATCGTTTAAGCTGTCTAGCACCGAGCGGGGCCAGCGGATATTTGTCGCATTTGAAGGTATATACGAAAACAGCGAAGTATGGATCAACGGGCATTTCTTAGGGAAAAGGCCGAATGGTTATATCGGATTCGAATATGAACTGTCCCATGATCTATACTGGGATGGCAGGGACAACCTGCTTTCAGTCAAAGTAAATAATAGGAATCAGCCCAATTCGCGTTTCTATTCTGGTTCGGGGATCTATCGCGATGTTAAATTAATTAGTCGAAATCCAATCAGCATAGCCACCAACAGTACCTTCGTAAGGGCTGGAGAGCTTAGCGAGAAACGTGCGGTAATAGACCTGTCGCTGGCAATTGAGCATAGCCGTAAAGAATCAAAAAGGATGATGCTGCTGACGGAGGTCCTTTCCGCTCAAGGTGCTGTTGTCGCAAGCAAACGTACAACTTTGAACGCTGTCAAAGAAGGTCTACATCCCATCGCTCAGCAGATCGTTCTGGAAAATCCCGTCTTATGGGATATTGGAAGCCCTTATCAATATACAGCAAAAATACAGCTCATTGTGGATGGTCAGGTGCTGGATGAACAGCATACCAAATTTGGCTTACGCCATTTTAGATTCGATCAGCAGCAGGGCTTTATACTGAATGGAAGACAGCTTAAAATCCGAGGGGTCTGTTTACATAGTGACCTCGGCGCGTTAGGCATGGCATTTAATCGGTCTGCGGCATTACGTCAGCTCCGCATGATGAAAGCAATGGGGGTGAATGGGATACGGACATCACACAATCCTGCGGCCCCAGCGTTTTTGGACCTTTGCGACAGCTTGGGTTTTATCGTGATGAGTGAAACATTCGATGTTTGGAAAGGCCATAAAAATCCCTATGACTATCATTTATACTGGGATCAATGGTATAAGCGGGACTTCGCGGATCATATCAAACGGGACCGGAATCATCCGTCGCTGTTTATCTGGTGCCTGGGCAATGAAGCACAGGAGCAATGGCATTCCAAAGCTGACGGTACAGCCATTCCGATATCACTGGCCGCAATCGTCGATAGCCTGGACGGTACACGTCCGACCACCATTGCCAATAATGAGCTTTCTGAATCCAATCCTGTACTGATGAGTGGGGCGGTAGATTTAGTGGGCTATAACTACAATCATAAAAAATGGGCAAGCTTCCCACAGGATCATCCCGGAAAGAAGTTTATTGTAACAGAAAGTACCTCGGCATTGGAAAGCCGCGGGAAATATGATTTGGTTCCTTACGATTCCATTCGTATGTGGCCCGAAAGATGGGATATTCCTTTTGATGGGGGCAACGAGGACAGGAGCATATCGGCTTACGACAATGTATTCACGCCTTGGGGATCAAACCATCAGACGAGCTTACGGTTAATGGAAAAATACAGCCATATTGCAGGCATGTATGTGTGGACGGGTTTTGATTATCTCGGCGAACCCACACCATACACTTGGCCGGCGCGAAGTTCGTACTTTGGTATTGTTGATCTAGCCGGATTTCCGAAGGACGTCTACTATCTGTATCAAAGTGTATGGACAGAAAAACCAGTCTTACATGTATTGCCTCACTGGAACTGGAAAAAAGGTGAGCGGGTAGACGTCGTGGTGTATTTTAACCGGGCCGACCGAGTGGAGCTTTATCTGAACGGCAGAAAAATAGGGGAACAGTCGAAAGATCCAGACCGGTACGATCTTGTATTTAAAGGCGTGGAATTTGAACCGGGCAAGATAGAGGCAATTTCATATCAGGGAACGGAGAAGGTGCTGAGTAAAACAATCCATACGGCATCTAAAGCGCACCGCATACAATTGTCATCAGAAAATGCCACTTTCAATACAGGAAACAGAGAACTTTGCTTTGTACATGCTTATGTGGTCGACGAGTTTGGTACGATCGTTCCTGATGCAGACGATAAAATCGAATTTGAGGTGGAGGGAAAGGGTGCAAAAATTGTGGCGACAGACAATGGCAATACGACCGATCTGACCGGTTTTCAATCGGCGTCACGCAAAGCATTTCACGGTAAAGCCTTGGCGATCATCAAAAGTGAAAATAAAGGGCCAATTGTCGTTAGAGCAAAAAGTAAGGGACTTATTTCAGGAAAGGTTCAAATTGAGGCTAAGTAGGGGGCCTTTAACCGGATTGGATGGCAAATGAGATGAAAACCTTCTTGTCCTCATGAACCGCTTTCTCCTGGATTTTTTACGTGATGCTGTTTTTGGTGTTGCCTTTCACTGGAAACAAAAAAAAAGCTTTCTGATTTCTCAGAAAGCTTTTTTGTCTTGGCGGAAGAGGCGGGATTCGAACCCGCGGTACCGTTTCCAGTACGACAGTTTAGCAAACTGTTCCTTTCGGCCACTCAGGCACCCTTCCTCGTTTTGACATTGCAAACATAAGGCAATTATTTGATTCTGCAAAGTCTAAATAATAAAAAAAATGCAAAAAAAATGTAACGTTGCAATAAGCGTTTGAAATTCAATTTGTTGTTTGACAATTAAAATTACATTGTTTTTTTGCTCAAATCATAATCAACCCGAACATGGTAGATACTTTTGAGCATAGCTTTAAAAATAACCGCAGATTCGGTGATATCTTTGAGTGTAATATTGCTATTATTGAACTGACCGCGCATCAATTTGTGCTCAATAATCTTGTCGACAAGATTATTGATAGACTCCTCAGACGGTTCCTTCAGTGCACGTGATGCGGCTTCCACTGAGTCGGCCATCATGAGTACGGCTGTTTCCTTGGAAAAAGGAATTGGACCGGGGTAGGTAAATAAAGATTCGTCAACCAGTTTGTCGGGATTGTTCTTGACAAAAACGTTATAAAAGTAGTCAACACGGGTCGTTCCATGGTGCGTGCGGATAAAATCAAGGATAACATCGGGCAACTGATGTTTTTTGGCAATATCGACTCCTTTGATGACATGTGATATAATAATCTGCGCACTTTGTTCCGGAGACAGCTCATCGTGCGGATTTTTTTCTGTCCGCTGGTTCTCAATGAAAAATTGCGGGTTTGTCAGTTTTCCGATATCGTGGTATAAGGCTCCGGCGCGGACCAACAGCGGATTCCCGCCGATTTTGTAGATAGCGGCTTCCGCTAGATTAGCCACTTGTAAAGAGTGCTGAAATGTTCCCGGCGCTTTAAAAGAGAGCTCCCGTAATAATTTGGAGTTACTATTGGTAAGCTCCATGAGCGTTAGGTCAGATACAATACCAAATAACTTTTCGAATGCATAGATCATCGGATAAGCCAATAAGGTAATCATCACACTTACGAAAAAAGGAAGAAGGTCAGACCAGTAGATGGTGTCTATAGATCCGTTTCTCGTGACGACCAAGCCAATGTAAGCAATCCAGTAGGTACCGAGGATAATAGCAGACGAAATGAACAGCTGTTCCCGTTTGACCAATGTTTTAATGCTATAGATCGCAACAATTCCAGCCATAAACTGCAAGAAGACAAACTCAAAACTATTCGGTACAAAGAGCCCCGCAAGCAACACCATCAACAGGTGAATATTGAGTGCTACCCGCGTATCAAAAAGAATACGGATTATAATGGGGACGGCACAAAATGGGATATAATAGAGATTAGGTATTTTAATTTTAATGGCCCAGGACAGGACAGCGAGCATCCCAATGATCACAATCATGATAATGACCAGCAACCTATTGTTAAAATAGATATCCTTGCGGAAAAGAAAAAGGAATACCATCAAAATAGAAAGGGCAAGCGAGATAATCAGAAATTGTCCAAGCGTCACATAGTTTTGATTTCCACTGATCTTGCCTTCATCTTCATATACCTTACGAAGCGACTCGAGTTTTTGATAAGTCTCATTGGATATGATTTTCTCTTTTTCAGCGATCAGTTCTCCTTTTTGGACCACACCGCGCGTAGCCGATATGTTTGCAATGGCATTTTGTTCTAAAGCTTCTGTTTGTTGATCGTTATAAATGTAGTTGATGGTAATGTAATTTTTTAAAATTTCCTCCAGCCAACTCTTTTGTTTTATTTTGGTCAATTTGGGCATGATCTCATCCATATACCCATAGGAGCTTTCGATGGTATAACAGTCGGCTGTGTTTTTTTGGGTGGCAACTTTATCCTGGATCAGTGTGAAGTTGTAATGCTTAGAAGCGGGAGATTTGTCATTGCTGCGGTTTTGAAAGCGGTTGTTCAATGATAGAATTCCTTTGCCATAGAGGTGGTTTAAGATGGCGTTACCGGCATTTCTATAATCCGCAATATTCTCATGTGTAGTATCCAGCTTGCTGCTTTGCCATTTTTCGGCGAGGTCGGTATTGAACTGATCAATTTGCTCTTTGCTCGTTGTCGTATTGGCATTGTAAATCGGTTGAATCGTGTTTAAGATACTTTTCTTATCCGCATTTAATTCCTCCTGCGTTTTTAGGATGGCAAAATTATAAGGTGATATCAGATTCTCATGATTCCATACTTTTCCTTTTTGGAATTCATAGCGAAACCGAGGCTGTTTGGGAAGGAATATACAGATCAGAATGATGGTGATAAGTATTAATCCAATTTTTCGGACGAGGTTCTCCGTTGTATTTAATTCTCTTTTGTATTTTATTTTTAATCTTCCCACTGTGAGCTATATTTTTGATATAATGTTAATATACAAATGTAGTTATAATTTATTTTTTGCAGCTTCTGCCAATTGTCGTTTGTAGGTATTAAAACGGGTAAAGGCTATGATGAACAAAAAATACTTGTTATCTTTGCGAAAAAAATACTACATGTCAACAAAATCACATCTAATTGCTCCATCCGTTCTTGCGGCAGACTTTGCGAAATTATACGATGATATTATCATGGTAAACAATAGTGAGGCAGATTGGTTTCATATTGATATTATGGACGGTGTTTTCGTTCCCAATATCTCTTTTGGATTTCCAGTTATGCAGGCTATTGCAAAACATGCTACTAAACCTTTGGATGTACATTTGATGATTGTTGATCCAGACCGTTATCTGCAGGTATGTAAAGACTCTGGTGCAGAGATTATTACTGTGCATTATGAGGCCTGTACACATTTGCATCGTACACTGGCTGCGATTAAGGAATTGGGCTGTAAAGCTGGTGTTGCCTTGAATCCACATACGCCAGTAGCACTTTTGAAAGATGTTCTGGCGGATTTAGACTTGGTCTGTATCATGTCTGTTAATCCGGGATTCGGTGGTCAGAAATTTATTCCGAATACCTATGCCAAAGTGCAGGAACTAAGAGCTATGGCGCAGGGTGTGAATGATGGTCTGTTGATTGAAATCGATGGGGGAGTAACGACTGCGAATGCAGCACAGTTATTGAAAGCCGGAGCAGATGTGCTGGTGGCAGGTTCATTTGTCTTCAACGCGACAGATCCGCTAGAAACTGTGAAAGCATTAAAAGACATTGATATAACTGTAGAAAGTATATAAGACGAAAAGGTGATTTAATAATATAAATCACCTTTTTTTATGACAGAAATAGAGGCGGCATAGCGGATTTCAAAAAAAGATGGCAGGATTGCATAAGTACTGTTTAGAACAATTCCAAATTGATTTAAATAAATGGAATGCATGCGTTTAAAGCTGGATTTTCACTATTTTTGTAATTAGTCATGCAAGTTGATTTACGACAAATAGATCAGCTTCAAAACATAAAGTGGAAGGGCTAATTTGTGATTTGTCAGGGAGACCCGATGGATGGTGCATTAGCTGAATTATATAACAGACATGGTGGTTTAGAAAGACAATGTGTTTCTATGCTGCCCATAAAATAGAAAGATAGATATCTATGAGTATTTACAACGATTACGTACAAGAGGTTGTAGAACGAGAAGGCCAAGGATTACATCCTAAGCCTATTGACGGAGCAGAATTACTAAGTGAAGTAATTGCTCAGATTAAAGATTTAAACAATGAAAATAGAGCTGAATCTTTAAGATTGTTTATTTACAACACGTTGCCGGGTACTACGCCTGCAGCGGGTGTTAAAGCACAATTCCTGAAGGAAATTGTTCTGGGTGAATCAGTTGTTGCTGAAATTACACCTGATTTCGCTTTTGAATTGTTGTCACATATGAAGGGTGGTCCTTCAATCAAGGTTTTATTGGACCTGGCTTTGGGTACAGACCTAGCTATTGCAAAACAGGCAGCTGAGGTTCTTAAAACACAAGTTTTCTTATATGACGCGGATACCGCTCGTTTGAAAGAAGCTTTTGAACAAGGCAATGAGGTTGCAAAAGATATTTTAGAAAGCTACGCAAAAGCAGAGTTTTTCACAAAACTGCCTGAGGTTGCTGAGGAAATTCAGGTGATTACTTTTATCGCTGGTGAAGGTGATATCTCGACAGATTTATTGTCGCCAGGTAACCAGGCTCACTCGCGTTCAGATCGTGAATTACATGGAAAATGTATGATCACACCTGAAGCACAGCAACAGATCGTTGAGTTACAGGCGCAACACCCTGGTAAAAGTGTCATGTTAATTGCTGAGAAAGGTACAATGGGGGTAGGCTCATCTCGTATGTCAGGTGTAAACAACGTAGCACTTTGGACAGGTAAACAAGCGAGTCCTTATGTTCCATTTGTCAATATAGCACCTATTGTAGGTGGTACGAATGGTATCTCACCAATTTTCTTGACTACAGTAGATGTAACCGGAGGTATCGGTATAGATCTTAAAAACTGGGTGAAGAAAGTGGATGAAAATGGTAACGTAATCCGTAATGAGAAAAATGAGCCGATTCTTGAAGAAGCTTATTCTGTCGCTACAGGTACTGTTTTAACGATCAATACAAAGACTAAAAAATTATATAATGGCGAGCAGGAGCTAATCGATATATCGAAAGCTTTGACTCCTCAAAAAATGGAATTTATTAAAGCAGGTGGTTCTTATGCTATTGTCTTTGGTAAAAAAATCCAAACTTTTGCAGCGGAAACTTTAGGTATTCAAGCGCCTGCGGTATTTGCTCCTTCAAAAGAAATTACAATTGAAGGTCAAGGTCTAACTGCGGTGGAGAAAATCTTCAATAAAAATGCAGTTGGTGTAACACCAGGTAAGGTATTACATGCTGGTTCTGACGTTCGTGTTAAGGTGAATATTGTTGGGTCGCAAGATACAACAGGTTTGATGACTGCGCAGGAGTTAGAAGCAATGGCTGCTACGGTAATTTCACCTACAGTAGATGGCGCTTATCAATCAGGTTGTCATACAGCATCGGTATGGGATAAAAAAGCACAAGCGAATATTCCAAAACTGATGAAATTTATGAATGACTTTGGATTGATCACAGCACGTGACCCTCAAGGTGTATATCATTCAATGACAGACGTTATTCATAAGGTATTAAATGATATTACCATTGATGAGTGGGCGATCATCATCGGAGGTGATTCACATACCCGTATGTCTAAAGGTGTGGCTTTTGGTGCAGACTCTGGTACGGTGGCGCTAGCTTTAGCGACAGGTGAAGCTTCTATGCCAATCCCTGAATCGGTAAAAGTTACATTTAAAGGCAGTATGAAAGAACACATGGATTTCCGTGATGTGGTTCATGCTACACAAGCACAGATGCTGCAGCAATTTGCTGGCGAGAACGTTTTCCAAGGCAGAATTATTGAAGTTCATATCGGAACGCTTTTAGCCGATCAGGCATTTACTTTTACTGACTGGACTGCAGAAATGAAAGCGAAAGCTTCTATTTGTATTTCGCAGGATAATACGTTGATCGAATCATTGGAGATCGCTAAAAACCGTATTCAGATTATGATCGATAAAGGCATGGAAAACAAAAACAATGTTTTACAGGGCTTAATTGACAAGGCGAATAAACGTATTGAGGAAATTAAATCTGGTGCTAAGCCTGCTTTAACTCCAGATACCAATGCAAAATATTATGCAGAAGTTGTTATTGATCTGGATATCATCGAAGAACCGATGATTGCTGATCCAGATGTGAATAATGCGGACGTTTCCAAACGTTATACACACGATACGATTCGCGACCTTTCTTATTACGGTGGAAACAAAAAGGTAGATTTAGGTTTCGTTGGTTCTTGTATGGTTCACAAAGACGATTTGAAAATCGTGTCGAAAATGTTGAAAAACATTGAACAGCAAAAAGGTGTCGTTACGTTTGAAGCCCCTTTGGTCGTTGCTGCTCCAACTTACAATATCATCGATGAGTTGAAAGCGGAAGGCGATTGGGAATTCTTACAAAAATACTCTGGGTTTGAATTTAGCGATGCTTTACCAAAAAGTACGGCACGTACTGAATACGAGAATATTATGTATTTGGAACGTCCAGGTTGTAACCTTTGTATGGGTAACCAGGAAAAAGCGGCTAAAGGTGACACGGTAATGGCCACTTCAACCCGTTTATTCCAAGGACGTGTTGTTGAAGACAGAGATGGTAAAAAAGGAGAGTCCTTATTAGCATCAACACCGGTTGTTGTTCTTTCAGCGATCTTGGGCCGCATTCCTAATATTGAAGAATATAAAGCTGCTGTTGAAGGCATTAACTTAACAAAGTTTGCGCCTATTCCAACAAAATAATTAGTGATTAGGAGTTAAAAACTTAATTAAACAACATAAATTAGAGAGATATGGCTTTTGATATAGATATGATTAAAAAGGTTTATAGCCAATATGACGAGCGCATAGCTGCTGCTCGTCAAGTGGTTAACAAACCTTTAACTTTATCTGAGAAAATTTTGTATGCCCACCTTTGGGATGGCAATGCTACTGAAGATTACAAACGTGGCGTTTCTTACGTCGACTTTGCTCCAGATCGCGTTGCTATGCAGGATGCAACTGCACAGATGGCATTATTGCAATTTATGCAAGCTGGGCGTCCAAAGGTGGCAGTTCCTTCTACTGTACACTGTGATCACCTGATTCAGGCGAAAGAAGGGGCTGACAAAGATTTAGCGCGAGCTAAAAACGAAAGCTCTGAAGTATTTAACTTTTTGAGTTCTGTGTCCAATAAGTATGGTATCGGTTTCTGGAAACCTGGAGCAGGTATTATTCACCAGGTTGTTTTGGAAAACTATGCTTTTCCAGGCGGTATGATGATCGGTACAGACTCGCATACGGTGAATGCCGGTGGTTTAGGTATGGTTGCGATCGGTGTGGGTGGTGCTGATGCTTGTGATGTTATGGCGGGTTTGCCTTGGGAGCTTAAGTTTCCTAAGCTGATCGGTGTAAAATTAACAGGTAAGCTCAGCGGATGGGCCGCTGCAAAAGATGTGATCTTGAAAGTTGCAGGTATCCTGACTGTGAAAGGTGGAACAGGTGCTATCGTTGAGTATTTTGGCGAAGGTGCGGAGTCTCTATCTTGTACAGGAAAAGGAACAATCTGTAACATGGGCGCTGAAATTGGTGCGACAACTTCAACTTTCGGTTATGACGAATCAATGGAGCGTTATTTACGTGCTACAGGTCGTGCCGAAGTGGCGGATGCTGCAAATGTAATTAAAGAACATCTGACAGCGGATGCGGAAGTTTATGCTAATCCTGAGCAGTATTTCGATCAGTTAATAGAAATCAATCTATCTGAGCTGGAACCTTCTCTAAATGGTCCTTTTACGCCAGATTTGTATACACCAGTTTCACGCATGCGCGAAGAAGCTGAAAAGAATGGCTGGCCTTTGCAAGTAGAATGGGGATTGATCGGTTCGTGTACAAACTCTTCTTATGAAGATTTATCACGTGCGGCCTCTATTGCAAGACAGGCTGTGGATAAAGGACTAATCACAAAAGCTGAATTCGGAATTAACCCAGGCTCGGAACAAGTACGTTTTACGGCTGATCGTGATGGTTTGCTGAAAACTTTTGAAGACCTCAATGCGACGATTTTTACGAATGCATGTGGTCCTTGTATCGGTATGTGGGATCGTGTAGGTGCCGATAAACAAGAGAAAAATACGATCGTCCATTCATTCAACCGTAACTTTGCGAAACGCGCTGATGGTAACCCGAACACATATGCATTTGTTGCATCGCCAGAATTGGTTGCTGCGATTGCGATTTCTGGTAATTTGGGCTTTAATCCAGTGACTGATACGTTAACCAATAATAAAGGTGAGCAAGTGAAGCTGGATCCACCTGTGGGTGACGAATTGCCAACAAAGGGATTTGCGGTAGATGATCCAGGGTATCAGGCACCAGCGGCTGACGGTAGTTCCGTCGTGGTTGATGTGGCACCAACATCAGACCGTCTTCAATTGTTGGAGCCCTTTACTCCTTGGGAAGGTACTGATTTAAAAGGTTTGAAATTATTGATTAAAGCGAAAGGTAAATGTACTACTGACCATATTTCTATGGCTGGTCCTTGGTTGAAATACCGTGGTCACTTGGATAATATTTCAAACAACATGTTGATCGGTGCCGTGAATTTCTTCAATGAGAAAACAGATAACGTCAAAAACCAATTGACAGGTGAGTACGGTCCTGTTCCTGCAACGCAACGGGATTACAAAGCACACGGTGTGGGTTCAATCGTAGTCGGTGATGAAAACTACGGTGAAGGTTCTTCCCGTGAGCATGCGGCAATGGAACCTCGTCATTTGGGTGTTCGTGCTGTTTTGGTGAAGTCGTTTGCACGTATTCACGAAACAAACCTTAAAAAACAAGGAATGTTGGGATTGACGTTTGCGAACAAAGACGATTATAACAAGATTCAGGAGAATGATACCATTGATATTATTGGTCTAACAGAATTTGCTCCAGGTAAACCATTAACGCTTGTGTTACATCATGCTGATGGTACAACGGAGGAGATTTTGGCGAATCATACGTACAATGCGCAACAAATCGAGTGGTTCAAAGCTGGTGGAGCTTTGAATATCATCCGCAAAAATCAAGGATAATAATTCTTTAGAAATAAAATGAAAAAGCTGCTTTCCATTCCAGGGAAGCAGCTTTTTTTCTAAAATGTCTGATGTTATTGGACAGAAAGAATTTTCAGTTCGCTTTAAATTACTGTCCGTACCTGAGAAGTTATGAAGATTTGTATTCTGAATGGAATGCCATTTCTTTGATCTTCGTCATATTTTACCAATTTTCACTTATTTTATTTGCTTATAAAATAGAATGCCGGTACTTTTGCCCAACGTTTTTAGCACCGATATGAGAAAAATATTTTTAACGATTGGAGCGCTTGCATTAAGTGTTTCTGCCTTATTTGCCCAAGAAAATCCTGAGATAGGAAAAAGCATTTTCAAACCGAAAAATTTGAGAACAGAAAGTAACAAAGGCAAATTCTTCTTCTTTTGGGGGTACAACTTCTCTTCTTACGCGAAATCAGATATTCATTTTAAAGGTCCCAATTATGACTTTATACTGCACGATGTAAAAGCGGGTGACAGGCCAACTAAATTTGGTTCAACTTATTTTGATCCAAGCCGGTTGACTATTCCACAATTTAATCTCCACTTTGGTTATTATATCAAGGATAACTATTCAATTTCATTGGGATGGGACCATATGAAATATGTGGTTGATATTCCACAGCAAATAAAGATTTCAGGTTTCATTGGGGAAGAGATTTCTAATCCAGGTATTCCGACAGGGAATCGCGCGGGGCAATATAACGGTGAATTGATCACTGTGGACTCTGCTATGCTAACATTTGAGCATACAGATGGTTATAACTTTGCCTCAGTAGGTCTGGAGCGTTATGATGACATCATCAATAATCGTAAAGGTCAACAGGTGCTGACAATGGAATCTGGTGTGGATGTAGGTTTATTGATTCCTCGTTCCGACGTGCATCTTTTTGGCGAAGGGGCCAACCACTTTTGGAACATTGCGGGATATGGTGCTTCGGCAAAGGTTGGTTTGCACTACCGTTTTTATAAAGGACTCTACCTTCAGGGGAATTTTAAAACGGGCTGGACTGATTTAACCAATATTCGCACAACAGGAAGAAGAGGGGTAGACAAAGCATCCCAACAGATCTGGTTTTTTGAGAACTATTGGGCTTTAGGCTTTAGATTCTAAACATATACATGAAACAAAAAAGGCTACTTTCAAAGTAGCCTTTTTTGTCTGTCCTTTTTTATATCCTCTTTGATCTCCTTGGATCAGATAAGCTAAATCTCGCTCAGTTTGAAAATGTCCTTTACCCGGATACCTTTTTCAGTACGTTGAAGTGTACAGCATTCATGTATGGGATCGTGCTCGAAAAATAGGATGTATTCATTATCGACGATCTCATTCCAATAGCTATTGCGTTCCTCCATGGTCACGAGGGGCCTGACATCATAGCCCATAACATAAGGAATAGGAATATGCCCCACTGATGGCAATAAATCTGCCATATAGAGGATTGTTTTTCCTTTATACTGTATCTGCGGCAACATCATCGCTTCTGTATGTCCATGTGCATAACGGATAGCGATATTGTTGCCAAAAGGATTTTGGTGATCCTCGACAAATTTTAATTGTCCGCTCTCTTGTATCGGTAAAATGTTCTCTTTTAGAAAAGAAGCTTTTTCGCGCGGGTTAGGGTCGGTAGCCCAAGACCAATGGTCACTATTGCTCCAAAAATGAGCATTTTTAAAGGCCGGAACGAGTTGCTCACCTTCGCGGACGATAGCGCCACCACAATGGTCGAAATGCAGGTGTGTAAGGATGACATCAGTGATATCGTTTCTGGCAAATCCAATATTTTTTAATGATTTATCCAGCGTTGCATCTCCATGAAGATAATAATAGCTGAAGAATTTTTCATTTTGTTTGTCTCCCAGTCCTGTATCAACCAGCATTAATCGCTTGCTGTCCTCGATGAGGAGCAGGCGGTTTCCCCAGGTACACATATTGTTTGAATCGGCAGGGTTTGTTTTGTTCCAGATACTCTTGGGAACAACACCAAACATTGCGCCGCCGTCGAGTTTAAAAAATCCAGTTTCTATAGCATGTAATTTCATTCGCAGATTATATGTCTTTTAATGGTTATATGGAATATCCAGTTTATTTAAGCACAAGCATTCCATTCTCGGATTGCGTATAAAGTCGCTATGTGCTCCTCCTTGTCTTTGCTGCAACCGTAATTACTTCATCGCTCCATTTTTTATTGATGTTAGCCCGTCTGCTTGGACATTGTTGTCTCTTTCAACGATCACTGGTTGGTGAACGTTACACGGTCTGTTTTTTACCTTATTAATATTTGTAAAGGTTGGAACAATTTACGAAAAATATGTGATATTTTTTGATAAGGATAAATTGAGGTGCTAAAAAAATATGCTAAAAAATTAAATTTTTTTTATCTCTATAAGTTATTGTTAATGAGTGTTTTGTTTTTGTGTTTTTTGTACAATAAGCTTGATTTTTAGGTGATTAAGTTTTGTTTTTAGCGAAAAATGCCTTTAAATTTGGGCACATTTTAAAACAAACAAAAAATATGAAAAAGGGTAACATTGGAAACGCGCCTGATTTGAAATATTTGAAAATTGATAGTACAAAAAATGTATTTTATCAATTGCCTGTTTCTGAATTGGTCGAACATGCCTTAGTAAATCATGAAGGTCGACTTTCTGATACGGGAGCACTCGCTGCTGATACTGGAAAATTTACTGGAAGATCCCCAAAAGATCGGTTTCTGGTCGAAGATTCTTTAACAAAAGATAGCGTCTGGTGGGGAGAAATCAATCAGCGGATGTCTCCAGCTAATTTTGAAGTTCTATTTTCGAAAGTTGCGGCACACTTAAGTGATAAAATCATCTATGTAAGGGATTGTGCTGCAGGGGCTGATCCAGCTTATCAAATAGATTTACGTGTTGTTACGGAAACAGCTTATCAAAGTATATTTGCCAATAATCTGTTTCTACGGCCCGAACCAAATCCGGATGGGCAGCCAGCTTGGTCGATTTTAGCCGCTCCGACACTGCTTATCGAAGAACCGCAACAATATGGCATTATCAACGAAAATTTTGTCGCGATTGATTTTACAAAAAAGATAGTACTAATTGCAGGGACTGGTTATACAGGAGAGATTAAAAAGAGCATTTTTTCCATATTAAACTTTATTTTGCCATTCCAGCATAATGTTCTTTCTATGCACTGCTCGGCGAATACTTCGAAAGAAGGGGAAACAGCTTTGTTTTTTGGGCTTTCGGGTACAGGTAAAACCACCTTGTCAGCTGATAGAAATAGAAAGTTGATCGGTGATGACGAGCATGGATGGAGCGAAAAAGGAATATTCAATTTCGAAGGTGGCTGCTATGCCAAATGTGTAGGTTTGTCGGAAGACAAAGAGCCTGAAATCTTTCACGCGATTCGATTTGGGGCTCTGCTAGAAAATGTTGTTTTGGATGAATTTGATCGACCTGACTACAACGATATTAGCAAGACGGAGAATACCCGCGTATCCTATCCAATAGATTTCATGGAAAATGCCGAAATGAGTGGAATTGGCCGTGAACCCGAAAATATTTTTTTCCTGACAGCAGATGCGTTTGGAGTTCTTCCTCCCATTTCATTGTTGACAATCGATCAGGCGGTATATCATTTTGTCAGTGGTTATACAGCAAAGGTTGCCGGTACGGAGGTAGGGGTAAAGGAGCCTACAGCCGCATTTTCAACCTGTTTTGGACAGGCATTTTTGCCGCTTCATCCGGCAAAGTATGCTACCTTGCTACGTTCAAAGCTAGAGAAAAATCGTAATATCAAAGTTTGGTTAGTGAATACAGGCTGGATTGCTGGTCCTTATGGAATTGGCAGACGTATTAAGCTAAATTATACGCGATCCTTAATTCGTGCAGCCATGGATGGTTCATTGCTGGAATCTCACTTCAATAAACACGAAATTTTTGGACTGGAATATCCTACGAGCTGTGGAGAGCATGTTCCAGCACAAATTTTAGATGCGCGCGGCTTATGGAACAATGACGAGGCTTATGATATGCAGGCGCAACGATTGGCGAAGCTGTTTATTTCGAATTTTGAAAAGTTCAATAACGAAATGCCATCCTCAGTGCTTGCTGCAGGGCCTAAAATAGAATCCACGGTTCTGGTTTCTTAATTCGCTCTTACACAAAACAAACAGGAGGAAATACTTTTCCTCCTGTTTGTTTATAATTAATACCTTAGCTAATCGATAGATTTTCAATCGTGTTTTGTGACGAAAGATTCTATTTTCTCCTGCTCACTTCCAACGAGCGCATTGATAATCAGTTTGAAGGACGCTAGGCGAGCCTTTTTCTTGTTATCTTTCGTAATCTCTAGCCAAGGCGATTTTTTGCTGCTTGTCTTTTTAAATAAATCCTCAATATAGCCTGTATAAACATCCCATTTCTCCTGCGCCTGCTGGTCGAGGACGCCAATTTTCCATTGTTTTAGGATATCCTCTTTCCGCTCATTTAATCTTTGGGCCTGCTCTTCTTTGCTGATGTTGAGGAATAATTTGATAAGGATGATGCCGTCGTCGATTAACTGCTTTTCAAATTCAGGTACCTGACTCATAAACAACTGGTGCTGTTCCTTAGAGCAAAATCCAAATACAGGCTCAACAACAGCTCTGTTATACCAGCTACGGTCAAAAATCACAATTTCCCCAGCATTGGGGAGCTGTTTAATATATCGTTGAAAATACCATTGTCCGGCTTCCTCTTCGGTTGGTTTAGGCAATGCAACAACGCGTACCTTTTTAGGATTTAGGTATTGGGTTACACGGCCAATTGTACCACCTTTACCCGCAGCGTCCCTACCTTCAAAAATAATAAGAACCCGTTTTCCTTTTTCAATGATTTCATATTGAAGCTTTAAGAGCTTGACCTGTAGCTCGTAAAGCTCCTTTTCATAATCGTAAACATCATTGAATTTTTTTATTTCCAGAATGCCATGCTGTTCCAGGTAGTTTAAAACATCTTTGTTTTCGTAGATCTTCTGAAGTTCATTTAAATCGTATTCTGCCATATGATATTTATTTATAGGTTCGCTTTCCTAAAGTTACTTATTGAATTGTTAAAAAATGTCAAATCTCCTATAAATTCTTACGGACTTTGTAATAATAAACGCCTGGCTTACGTTTAATATTCAGAACAGCAAAAGAGGCTGTTTGCATAAATTAGACTTTTCATAAATTTAGGTTAATAATTGGTTAGGTTAGCTCGGAGTTCCCCACTTCGAGCTTTTTTGTGTGTATAGGAATGAGGTATCTCTGAGAACAGCACGAAAATGATGGTTCTGCCCCTTTGAAATGAGTTAGATCGATAACTTCTTCTAAATGTTAAAAAATGTTAAATGGGTGCTATTGTTATAATTAATTCAAAAAAGTGGCGTTTTCATTACAAATACTTTTCATAAAATAGGTTAATATATGGCTAACGAAAGCTCAGAGTTCCCCACTCTGGGCTTTCTATTTTTCAGCTTCCTTTTTCTACATGCAGGCTGTTTTTTTGACTTGAGTCGATATTTAGCATTTTGATCCGCCGCATATTTACACTAGAAATTAGCTAAGCAAAAACTGATGCGTGTATTGCAACAGAAAATAAACTTATGGCAATTCGCTGCTTGGTTTAGCAAAGAATCTGATTAAGGCGGGAGAAATTTAAATTGATCTGCATAAATAAGACGGACTGGGTGTGCATCCCTTGAGTCCGTCTTATTTTATCGTGTATGTTGTTGCACACTATGCAACTTCTCTTAGATCTACTGCAACTACACGGGATACACCTTGTTCAACCATGGTTACTCCATAGATGATATCTGTACTTGCTATTGTTTTTTTATTGTGTGAGACCACGATAAATTGTGAATTCTTGGAGAAATCCCGGATAATATTATTGAATTTATCAATATTGGTATCATCCAAAGGTGCATCCACCTCATCGAATATACAAAATGGTGCGGGTTTGGAAAGATAAAGTGAGAATAACAAGGCTGTTGAAGTTAGGGTCTTTTCACCGCCCGAAAGCTGATTGATAGACAACGGTCTTTTCCCTTTCGGCCTTGCAATAATGTCGATATCTGAATCCAACGGATTGCTCGGGTCTGTGAGCACAAGGTCGCAGCTGTCTTCTTCGTTAAATAGCGAACGGAATACTTTAACGAAGTTGTTCCTTACGGCGTCGAATGTAAACATAAACTGAACTTGAGCAGTATCGTCAATTTCTTTAATTGTTGCCATCAATGAGCCTTTTGCTTCGATTAAATCAGCTTTCTCTTTGTTAATAAAATCATAGCGTTCGTTCATCTCGTCGAAAGCCTCTTTTGCCATCAGATTTATTGTTCCAAATTCATCAAGCTGTTTCTTGAGTTTACTGCATTTCGTAGCCAACGTCGCTTGATCTTCTGTGATCTCAGGCACATCTTCACGGTCAATAAGGTCCTTCAGCTCAATGTTGAATTCAACAGAAAGACGTTCTTTTAAGGCATTGAGATCGATCTGAAGGCCCGTTTTTTTATCTTTAATCTCTGAAACAAGAAAGTCACTCTGTTCTTTTGAACGACGCTGCTGTGTGAGGGCATTTTCGAGATTATTGATTTTCTGCTTATCTGCATAGTAGCTATCTTCCAGTTCTTTGAGACCATCTTCCAAGGCAATCTTCTGCTCATACATAGCAATAAGATCCTGATCTTCCTCATCTTCAAATGGAATTGTTGTTCTTAACGCTTCCTGTACCTCAACTAATTCTGCACTGTTTCGCTCAACACGGATTTCGTGATCATCTTTCTGCGTCTCTCTAAATTCGAGATCTTTTGTGATATTGGAAACTTTGTTTAACTGTTGGTGGTAAGCGATATTCTCTTGATTGTATGCGGTCGATTTTTCGTTAAGTATTTCAGATATTTCATGGAACTGATCTTGTAAAGTCGATAATTCGACGATACTCTGTTCTTTTTCTAGGCGCAGTTCCTGAAGCTGTGGCTCGGCAATCTTTAAATCTGATTCTATACCTTCAATTTTCTCCTGAATATCTTTTTTACGCGCCTGGGAATTATTGATGAAGGCTTGATATTGCTCTTGCTTTGTTTTGACGGTAATTAATTCATTATTCAGTCTATTGAGCTGAAAACGCAACTCATCGATTAACTCTTTCTGTGAATTGCCGCGTAGCGTATCCAGGCGAGCTGTTTCGGCCGTTATTTTATCTTCAAGTTTTGCTATTTCCTGATTTAAGGTTTTGATCTCTTGGGATAGTACCTCTAGGTTCTTTGCTCTTCCGATACGTTTACCTTCAAATAATCCCACAGAACCACCCGAAAGACCCAAATGATGTTTCGAGTAACGTCCATTTTTTTGCAGAATCACCTGTCCCACGGCAGGTAGTTTTTCATCCAGTTCCTTTTCATTTTCATGTTTAAGGATGAAGACCTGCTGGAGCAGCATCGTACATAAAGCCTTGTATTTTTCGTCTACGGTAATCACATCCAACGCAGACATCAAATTGTCATTCGGTGCAGGGGCAGCGCTTGGCGAATCCACTAGGGCATCTAAAACAAAGAAATTGGCTCTTCCTTTTGCTGCATCGCTCAATAGTTGAATCGCCTGAACAGCATCTTGTTGTGTTTCGACAACATAGTGGTTCATAATAGGCTCTAGATAGTTCTCAATTGCCACGCGGTAATCTTCTTGACAAAACAGAACATCAGATAGGAGCGGGGGCTGCTTTTTCCATCCTGCATTTTTCTTGAGGAACCGAATGGAATCGGGGAAACCTTCTAAATTATCAACAAGGGATTTCGTGAGGTTGTATTCGTTTTGTTTGGCATCTACCAGACGAAGATCTTTGGCAAGCTGGGCCTTAAATTCCTCTAGGTTAGCCTGGCACTGGCTAATCTGTCCTTGGAGCTCTTCTTCTAGCTGATTTGCCGAATCGTATTGCAGCTGCTGTGCTTCCACACGACCTTCCAATTCCATAACAGCAGAATTGAACTGCTGTAATTCGGCTTCTTTTGCTTCTGTATCTACACTATTGCGAACAGATTCTTGCAGGAGGGCTTCTTTCTGAATGGTGAATACGGCAAGGTCTTTTTCTAATTTGTAGATTTTCGCCTGTAATTCAGCATTGCTTTTATTAAAAATATCAAGTTTTCCCTTCGCAGACTGCTGCTGTCCTCTGAGTTCGTCGACTTCGGATTTATCCGATTCAAGATTCGATTTTAACGAATCAAGTTTATTTTGCTCATCAAACAATTCCTCATTCAGTCGTTTGATGGTGTAGAGTACGTGATTAAGCTGTTGTTTATCGCTGTTAATATCCAGGTTCAGCCGGTTTTCTTTATCTTGAAGATTTTTTACTTTTTCGTTTTTGATCTTCTTTTCCGATTCATAACCGCGGATTTTGTTTATAAATTCCTGTGTTGTTTTTTGCTGTACCGAAAGGTTCTTTTCCTGTTCCAAATTTGTTTGCCGGAGTGTTTGGAGTTCAGTTTCAGCGTTCAGGATATTTTGCTGTGCATTGACAGCATCTTTCTGAACCTTGGATTCCTGCGTTTGAAGTCTTTCTAATTCGGTAGAGAAATCTGAAATTTTATAATAAGCCAAATCTATACTGCTCTGACGATATTCTGCTTTAAGTGAGGTGTATTTTTCGGCTTTTTTAGCTTGATTTTCTAATGATTTGAGGTTCTTTGTGATTTCGTAAAGCAAGTCATCTACACGGCTGAGATCGGCCTCGGTATCTCGCAGCTTTGCTAAAGTTTGTTTTTTACGAACTTTATACTTTGAGATTCCCGATGCTTCTTCAAAGAGGTTGCGACGTGAATTATCTTTATTGTTGATGATTTCATCAATCATTTTCAATTCGATGATCGAATAACTGTCTGCACCAACTCCGGTATCTAGGAACAGATCCGTAATATCTTTTAAACGACATTTGACATCATTCAATCGATATTCACTATCGCCATTGCGAAAAAGCTTACGGGTGACGGTCACTGTCGAGAATTCCGTCGGCAAAATATTATTGTTGTTGTTGAAGGTCAGCGAAACCTCCGCAAGGTTTGCCGGCTTTCTGTTTTTCGTTCCATTGAAGATAATATTTTCCATTTTATCGGAGCGAAGCATCTTTGTGCTCTGTTCTCCCAGTACCCAACGTATGGCGTCAACCACATTGGACTTCCCACATCCATTGGGGCCGACAATCGCTGTGACACCATCATTGAAGTTGATCGTGATCTTGTCTCCGAAACTCTTAAATCCTTTAATTTCTAGTTTGGTTAACTGCATTTATACCAAATTTGTTTGTCGTTATAAGCTTGCGAAAATAGTAAAATTAAACAATAATTTTTTCTTTCTTTATTCACATTTTCCTGTTTCAGGATCACATGAAGGCCCTTCTTCACCTCTACGTTCGAGAGGAGTAGGTTGACTGGCCAAGCATTCATTTATAGTGTTGTGAAAGACTTCCATGGGCTGTGCTCCGGGGATAGCATATTTTCTGTCAAATACAAAGAAAGGAACACCTCGGAGTCCTAAGTTGACTCCCTCTTGGATATCCTGCGCAACATCATAAGCAAATTCATCTGATTCCAGTATGTTTTTTACCTCCTGAGCCGAGAGATTCGCTTGCGTTGCAATCGTGCTGAGAACCTCGTTGTTATTTACATCGAGACCATCGGTAAAATGAGCTTTTAATAAAGCTTTCTTGATTTGAGTACCTTTTTGCTGTACCTGGGCGTAATGGATCAGACGATGTGCTTTTTTTGTATTTACAACGATTGCTTTCTCAAAATTCAGGTCGATTCCCAGCTCTTTTCCCTGGGCACTGAGCTGTGAAGTCATCGCAATGACATCGTCCAAGCTCATGCCTTTCGTTTGAACGAGGTAATCGTAGGTTGGCATTGCCGAAGCATCTTCGGGATAATCGGGGTTAAGCTGATACGATTTCCAGATAATTTCAGCGGTAGGCTTACTTGTGGATTCCTGAAGTGCCATTTCAAGCTTTGTCAGACCAATATAACAAAATGGACAAATGATGTCCGACCAAATTTCTATTTTCATATTTCTTTTTTTACTGCGTATATTGTAATCAAAAATACATATAATAACGATGATTATCTGTTTGCATTGTATCTTAGATGTAAACAAGTGTCTCATGTACTTGTATAACTATGTTGGAGAAATCTTTTTTGAATCGTAAAGTCACTCTTGTCCTAGGCGGAGGTGGTGCAAGAGGTCTTGTTCATATTGGTATTATTCGACGGCTTGAAGAGCTTGGCTTTGAAATCGATGAGGTGGTAGGTTGTTCAATAGGAGCACTTGTCGGTGGTATTTATGCACAGGGAAAGATGGACGTTCTGGAAGATTGGATGCAACGCCTGACGAAGAAATCGGTCTTTAATATGATGGATTTTAGTTGGAAGGGACTGGGGATGATGAAGGGAATCAAGGTGTTTAACGCCTTAAAATCTGTGATTCCTGATGCGAATATAGAGACTTTCCCAATTTTATTTAAAGCCGTTGCAACAGATCTAAATTACGAAAAGGAGGTTGTGCTGGATTTTGGAAGTATGTATGATGCGATTCGGGCTTCGATTGCCATTCCCGCTGTGTTTACAGCTGTGGAAGAAGATAACCATGTCTATGTTGATGGCGGGGTACTGAATCCATTGCCCATAAATCATGTCACCAAAAAAGAGAACCTGATCATAGCGGTTAATCTGGAATCTAAACCGGATAAACAATATTCTGTTATCAAAAAGTTGGATACAAAGACTTCGAATTCGTTAGATATTCTGCAAGCCTCATACTATGTGATGCGCAGGAAAATGAGCCGCCTGATTGTTGATTTATACCATCCCGATGTGGTGGTGGATATCCCTTATAATATCTGTAACCTTTGGGATTATCACCGCTCTGAATTTTTGGTTCAAAAGGGTCGAGAATATATTGACAAAGCATTAAAAAACAAAACCAAAACAAAGTAGTTGCGAGCTATCAGCGAACTGCTTTGCTTTGACTTGGTTTCTCCCGACATTGAGATGCTCTGGAACTTATTTATTTATTTATTTTAAGTGAAACAAGCAATCTGTTCGTTAAAACAGATTGGGGTAGTCGCTTATAATTCCATCAACCTTTACGGCCTTCAGCTGCTCTATCTCGTCTTTTGTATTGACTGTCCACGGAATAACCTTGATTTCCGCTTTATGACACTGCGTTATAAAATCGCGCGTAGCTATCTTATAGTGTGGACTTATAATAAAAGGTGTAAAACCTAAATCTGTAATTGTTTGCCCCACACTTTTAGTATAGTTTGCATCAATAAGATAGGAAACTTTGATTTGAGGATACGCTTTGTGTAGATATTTTATAGCTCTACTGTCGAAAGATTGGATGACGGTTCGTGAAGCAATTTTCTTATCGGTGATTACCTGCACCATAAGGTCCACAAATTCTTCTACCCTTGGATGGAAAATACCATCTTTATCTTCCTTACTCTTCACCTCGATATTATAAAACATCGGGGCTTTCCTTTTTACACTTGCGTAGGCTTCAGTACTATCAATAAGGTCTGATAGTTTTGCTATACGTGTAACCTGTTTTTTCTGTTCAGGAAACTCTTTATAAAATTTCGATCCGATATCGTATTTAATCAGATCTTTATAAAGCATATCATAAATTCTCAGCGGTTTATCTTTGTCAGAAATTTCGGCGCCATTGGGTTTCAATACAAATTTTGGGTTAAGATAATCGTCGTGAAAGACAACAACCTTACGGTCTTTGGTAATGTGGCAATCCATTTCCAGTGTGGTCACCTTTGTGAGATCTATTGCATTTTTCATGGCCGCGATAGACTCTTCAGGATATAGGCCGCGACCACCGCGATGTGCTTCCAGACTAAGTTTAGGGAAATTGTCTGAATTTGACTTTGCTGAATCTTTCATAACTGAACAAGATACAAATGGTAATAACGTGCCCCAAAAGGCAATTCTGAGAAGACTTCTTTTCATTATTAAAATATTTAAACAAAATAGGGGAGTTTTAATATATTGCCCTTTTGAATAGGCGAATATACATATATATATTTTACTTCTAAGCCGAGCTCGTTTGAAGAAAAACTTTAAATGGTTATTACCGCCAAAATGTTTGCTAAGAAATTTACCAACGTACGATTTTTGAATGGGCACTCATTTTTATTCTAGCGTGAAGGTGGTCTGACGAAATGGTACATCTTCGTATCAAGTTATCACTAGTCTCAATTTTTAATCAATTTTTAGACAGTGATCATTCAGTTATTCTTCAATCCGAACTGAGCAAGCACTGAACGATCACTGAACAAGCACTGTATAAAACAGGAAGTTGATTCCTATTTGATCTCCGTTCGTTGCTCCTATGTGCTGAACTCAACTCCGTTATTCGGTCCTTTGTCAATAGATAAATTTCTTAATTAACGACATGAAATCTATTTTTTTTGTCTTTTTTGCAAGAAATTATTGTCATTCCTTTCAGAATTCCCTTTATTTGCACAAATCTCAAATTAGATGGCGAAAAATTTATTGATAGTTGAGTCTCCAGCGAAAGCGAAAACGATAGAAGGATATTTAGGAAAGGATTTTTTGGTCAAGTCAAGTTATGGACATATTCGCGACTTGGTGAAAACCGATGATGCAATTGATACCGAAAAGAATTTCGAACAAAAGTATGAAGTTCCCTCCGATAAAAAGGCGGTTGTCAGTGAACTGAAGAAATTGGCTAAAGCTGCAGAAACCGTTTGGTTAGCGTCCGATGAGGACCGCGAAGGAGAGGCTATTTCATGGCACTTATTTGAGACTTTGGGATTAAAAGATGAAAGCACAAAAAGAATTGTGTTTCACGAGATTACAAAGCCTGCTATTCTAAAGGCTATTGACAATCCGCGTAAAATAGATTATAACCTCGTGAACGCCCAACAGGCGCGAAGGGTATTGGATCGATTGGTCGGTTTTGAATTATCGCCGGTTCTATGGAAAAAGGTGAAACCTTCCTTATCTGCTGGGCGAGTGCAATCTGTTGCAGTTCGTTTGATTGTAGATCGCGAGCGTGAAATCAATAAATTTGAACCCGAAGCGGCTTTTAAGATCGTTGCTTTTTTCCATACGGGAAAAGTTAAAGATAGTTTCAAGGCTGAGCTTCCGCAGCGTTTTGCAACAGAAGCAGAGGCGACCAAATTTTTGGAAGATTGTAAAGCAGCGCTGTTTTCTGTAAAAAACCTGGAAACAAAACCTGCAAAACGTTCACCAGCGGCACCATTTACAACATCAACATTACAGCAGGAAGCAAGTAGAAAACTTGGGTTTTCGGTTGCCCGCACCATGCAGGTTGCTCAAAGACTGTATGAATCCGGACGAATCACTTATATGCGTACCGATTCTGTTAACTTGAGTGATACGGCAATTGAAGCTGCTGAAAAGGAAATCAAATCGGCTTATGGTAACCAGTACCATAAGGTCAGAAAATATAAAACAAAAACATCGGGTGCACAAGAGGCGCACGAAGCTATTCGTCCTACTTATTTCTCTGAGCACACCATTGACGGTGATGCATCCGAAAAAAGATTATACGAGCTTATTTGGAAAAGAGCAATTGCGTCCCAAATGAGTGAGGCGGAATTTGAACGTACATTGGCAAAGATCGACATCTCCACCCGCACCGAAGATTTGAATGCTTCGGGAGAGGTTATGAAGTTTGATGGATTCTTGAAAGTTTACATGGAATCCTTGGATGACGATCAAGACAATGCGATGGACGAAGATAGTGACAATGCTATTCTTCCGCCATTAGCCGTTGGTATGCCATTGACTTTGAAAAATATGTCGGCAACGGAGCGTTTTACTCGACCTCCGGCACGTTATACGGAAGCGGCTTTGGTGAAAAAATTGGAGGAACTGGGAATTGGCCGACCTTCAACCTACGCACCTACAATTTCAACGATTCAAAACCGCGGTTATGTTATAAAGGAAGAGCGTGAAGGTAAATCGCGCGATTACCGTGTGCTGACATTAAAGGATGCGGAATTAACAGCGGTAACAAAAACCGAAATCACTGGTGCCGAGAAAGGAAAAATGTTTCCAACGGATATCGGTGTTGTGGTGAATGATTTTTTGGTTGAACATTTCAACGGTATTGTGGATTTTCATTTTACCGCTAACGTGGAAAAAGAGTTTGATGATATCGCACATGGATTGACCGAATGGACAAAAATGCTGCACGATTTCTATGGCCCATTTCATTCTGAAGTTGAAGATACTTTGGTAAATGCTGATCGCGCAAATAACGAGCGTGAGCTTGGTGTTGATCCGGTTTCCGGTAAGCCAGTTTCGGTGCGTATTGGTAAGTTCGGTCCGCTGGTACAGATTGGTTCCCCTGACGACGAGGAAAAACCACGTTTCGCCTCTTTGCGGAAGGGACAGATGATCGAAACCATTACTTTTGAAGATGCCATGGAACTGTTCAAATTACCGAAAAAAGTCGGTTTATTTGAAGACAAGGAAATGACGGTTGCTGTGGGACGATTTGGACCTTATATCCGTCACAATTCAGCCTTTTATTCGTTACCAAAAGGTATCGATCCTTTGGATGTAACAGAAGAAGAGGCCATACAGATTATCAAAGACAAACGTCAAAAAGATATCGAGAAAGTTATTCGGGTTTTTGATGAAAATCCGGATGCTCAGATCGAGCAGGGACGCTGGGGACCATTTATTCGTTTTGGCAAGCAAAATCTGAAAATTCCTAAAGGAATAGAGATTGAAAAAATCACCTATGCCGATGTGCTGCAATGGGCTGAAGCGGATGCACCGAAAGGGAAAGGGAACAAAGCAAAATCGACAGAAAAGAAGGCTGCCGTAAAAAAGACTACAGCGAAGAAAGCTCCTGCTAAGAAAACTACAAAGTCTAAATAAGCATGAAAGCAGATTTGCCTGAAAATATTGTCAAGGACATTATGATCGCCGTTGTTTTGGAAGGTGAGACCGTGGAGATGAAAAATTGGACTGTCTATGTTATCAACGACAAGAATATTGCCATTCAGAATGTGCTGATAAGCTCAAAAGGTTATGGCGAAAAGGATGGTCGACAAGTAACAACAACGACTTTGCGTCATTTTATAGGAAATATAGAAGCTAAATCTTTTGATCGCGTTGAAGCGATCGATGAACAAGTATTCGGGCTGACAAATGAATATTGGTTGAGTTTTTATATTGATAATATTATTTACGATAAAAAATATATCTTTTTACCCGAAAGCATTGTAGATGGTAACCTGACTAAGGTTCCTTTGGTCAATCGTCCAGGTGTAGTCATAGGAGGAAACGAATAATGAGTGGACATCACAATTTTATTATCGCCATAGATGGTTTTTCTTCCTGCGGTAAGAGTACACTGGCAAAAGCTTTGGCAAAAAAGCTGAAGTTTGCTTTTATTGATAGCGGAGCTATGTATCGGGCAGTCACACTCTATTTTATCCGACATGAAATAGCGCTGGATGATCAAGAAGCAATCGAAAATGCACTGAAAGATATCCATATTGATTTTATCCCAAACGCAATAAAAACGGAGATCCATCTCAATGATGAGGATATCTCGGAAGAGATCCGTCAAATGTATATTTCGGATAAGGTCAGTGATGTGAGCGCAATCAGAGCAGTTCGGCTTGCGATGGTTGCCCAGCAGCAAAAATTGGGCAGCAGACGGAATATTATTATGGATGGCCGCGATATCGGTACTACTGTGTTTCCAGATGCTGATCTGAAGATTTTTATGACGGCAGATCCCAAAGTACGTGCTGCGAGGCGTTATCTGGAGCTGACGGAAAAAGGAGAGGACGTGACTTTAGAAGAAGTCGTCGAAAATCTAGCTACACGTGACCGTATCGACAGTACGCGTGCGGAAAGTCCATTGCGACAAGCTGAAGATGCGATTGTTTTGGACAATTCAAACCTGACACCTGAACAACAGCTTCACTTTGTTGAAGAAGAGTATTTAAAAGCTAAGGCTGCAAAAGCCCTATCTTAAAACAAAAAAAGAAGGCCGATTATGTAATCGGCCTTCTTTTTTCTAGCTATTTTACGCTATTGATCTGCTGTTGTTCCAATAATTTTCCAACATTGTTTTTCTCTCCGAATTCTGCCGTCTGCTCTTGAAAAGATTCCAGAAGAGCTTTGATAGCATCTGAATTATCTGCTGTACGTTGATAGATATCAGGAATTGTTTTTTCAATATTCTTATCGCCGAGTTCAATGTTATCAACTTCGATTTTGCCTATTTTTTCCAAAACAGCTTGTTGACTATTTCTGACATCTTCTAATTCTCTTGCTATTTTTTCCATCAATTGGAATTTCTTCAATTTATCCATATGAAATCTCTTTGGTTACTACAATAAGAACAAGATGCTTCAAAAGTTTGTTTTGTTTTTTTTAAAATAGCAAATAGAATAGGAGTTTATGGGAAGGAATTATGAAAAAAGAAAAAGGCGGAACATGTATGTACCGCCTTCCGTAAGTGCTTTAGTCTTGTTATTAATTTGTACGTCCCGGATACACTTGGAGTGCTTTTTCCAAGCAAACTAAGGCGTTTTTAAGATCATCCTGATTCAATACATAGGCCAGGCGTACTTCATTTATTCCGGCGCCCTCCGTGCTATAAAAGCCAGTAGCTGGAGCCATCATGACCGTTTCATTGTTATAAGAAAATTCTTCCAGCATCCATTGGCAGAATTTGTCGGCATTGTCAATCGGTAATTTAGCTACGACGTAAAAAGCACCACCCGGGTTAGGAGAGTAAACTCCTTCAATGGCGTTAAGTCCTTTTACGAGGGTATCTCTTCTTGCTGTATATTCTTTGGATACCGCTTCAAAATAACTGTCTGGTGTATCAACAGCAGCTTCACCCGCAATTTGACCTTCCAACGAAGGGCTTAAGCGCGCTTGTGCAAATTTAAGTGCAGTCTGATACAGCTCTTTATTTTTGGTAATGATACATCCAATACGCGCACCGCAAGCCGAGTAACGTTTAGATACCGTATCAAAAATAACGACATTATTTTCAAGTCCTTCTAAATGCATTGGGGAAATAAATTCTCTACCGTCATAGCAGAATTCGCGATAAGCTTCATCCGAGAAAAGGTAAAGATCATATTTTAAGCAAAGTTCACGAAGTGCTTCTAGTTCTGCTCTGGAATAGAGGTAACCGGTAGGGTTATTTGGATTACAGATACATATCGCTTTTGTTTTGGGAGTGATTACTTTTTCAAATTCAGCGATAGAAGGCAATGCAAATCCACTTTCAATATAGGACATGATTGGCTTGATAACAACATCTGAAGAGCAGGCAAAGCCGTTGTAATTCGCATAAAATGGTTCAGGGATGATGATCTCTTCCCCTTCATTTAAACAGGCTTGCATGGCGATTGTAATCGCTTCCGAACCGCCATTCGTTACTAATATATCTGTTGGCTCAATATTATAATTTAGTTTGTTATAATATTCCGCTAATTTGTTCCGATAAGAGGCTGTACCTTCAGATGGCGTATAAGCCCATACTTTGAACTGTATATTTTTCAAAGCATTAAGCATAATTTCAGGTGTTTGTATGTCAGGTTGTCCGATATTGAGGTGGTATATCTTTTTACCTTCTTTTTTTGCTTGATCAGCATATGGCGTCAACTTCCTAATAGGTGACGCAGGCATATTCAGCCCTTTTTCTGATATTACTGGCATTATAGTTTTTTTAAAATTAGTAGTGCAAAGCTAACCAAAATAAAACGAAAAAAGCCACATGATCATGTGGCTTTTTTCGTTTTATTTACACAATTGTTTATTCTACAATACCCTTAATATAGAGTGTTTTTACCGGAGTCTTGGTGTTTGATTGGACGGTGAAGCTTTTCGTGAAAGGGGCTTTCGCTGCCGCATTATAAGTCACTTTAATTGTGCCGCTTTCTCCTGGTTTAATTGGCGTCTTTGTGAATTCTGCTACAGAGCAGCCACAGGTAGGCACAACGTTTGAAATGATAATCGGCTCACTGCCGGTATTTGAAAACTTAAAATTATACGAAACGGGTGTACCGGCAGGAATTTTGCCAAAATCATGTGTCTCTTTTTCAAATTTAAACTCTCCTTGTCCGGCCTGCATAGATGAAAAACCGATAAAGGAAATGATTACTGCTAAGATTGCTATATACTTTTTCATGCTTCTAATATATTACTTTACGATTAAAACAGTACAACTGATATGCCAAATGTAATATTTATTACCAATTTATTTTACATCTAACAACTTTATTACAGTTATATTATACCTTCTTTTAGCAGATCTTGTATGTGGATTATACCATCATAATGCCCTTTGTCGGATACTAATAGCTGTGTAATATTATTTTCTCGCATGATATGCAATGCATTTGCTGCGAGCTCATGCTTGTCGATAATTTTGGGTGATCTGCCCATAATATCAGCCGCCGTGATCGCTGTTAAATCAGTGTGCTTCTCTAGCATACGACGGATATCACCGTCGGTGATGATGCCAAGTATGTGGTCACCATCCAACACGGCGACAGCTCCCAGTCTAAACTGTGTTATGGTGATGATGATATCACTTACTGTGGCTTGTGGTTGGACACTAGGTTTGCCGTTCTGATCGGATAAATCGCCGACCCGCAAATATAATTTTTTTCCTAACGCTCCACCAGGATGATATTTTGCAAAATCTTGGTCTGTAAAATCACGACATTCTTGTAATACAACGGCCAAAGCATCGCCCATCGCTAATTGAGCGGTTGTGCTCGAGGTGGGAGCGAGATTGTTGGGACAAGCTTCTTTCTCAACCGTGGTATTCAAGATATAATCCGCATTTTTGGCTAGATAGGATTCGGTGTTTCCGACCAAAGCCACCAATACATTCTTTGTTTGCTTTAAGAAAGGGACAAGGATTTTAATCTCAGGTGTGTTGCCACTTTTGGAGATAGCAATAATTAAATCATTTTGCTGGATAATGCCTAAATCTCCATGAATAGCATCGGCTGCGTGCATGAAGATCGATGGTGTACCGGTCGAATTTAGCGTTGCAACTATCTTTTGTGCAATAATGGCGCTTTTGCCAATTCCAGTTACGATCACCCTACCTTGCAAATTTAAAATACGATCGACAACGGTAACAAAATCATCGTCAATATATTGGGCTAAAGCAGCTACTGCCTTAGCTTCTTCTTGAATAGCCTGAATAGCTATATTTTTTATTTCGTAGTTGTTTTTCACAAAAAATACTCTTACTTTTATGTATTAGAATAGATTGCAAAAATAGATTATTTTTCAAGATTATTTCTTCATTTATCTATCTTATTTTTGCCCAAGGCGCAATGGAAATAGAAAAATCACTTTTCGACAATTTACAAGATTTTTTTGGTTTTGATACTTTTAAAGGGGATCAAGAGGCAATTATAACTAGTATTCTTCAAAGAAGAGATACCTTTGTAATTATGCCAACCGGAGGAGGAAAATCAATTTGCTATCAGCTTCCTGCTCTCATGAGTGAGGGAACTGCAATTGTTATTTCTCCGCTGATTGCTTTAATGAAAAACCAGGTAGATCAGCTTCGTGCATTCGGCGGCGAAGATAGTATCGCTCATTTTTTAAATTCTTCATTGAATAAGAGCGAAATTACAAAGGTTAAGGATGATGTAGTCGCTGGGAAAACCAAGTTGCTGTATGTAGCTCCAGAATCACTTGCCAAGCAAGATAACCTGGAATTCTTACATCAGATTACCGTGTCTTTTGTAGCGGTTGACGAAGCGCATTGTATCTCCGAATGGGGGCACGATTTCAGACCAGAATATCGTAAAATACGTCAGGTGATTAACGAAATTGGTGCCAATATTCCTATTATCGCTCTCACGGCGACTGCTACTCCCAAAGTTCAGTCGGATATCCGTAAAAATTTACAGATGAATGATGCTGTTTTATTTAAATCATCATTTAATCGGAGCAATTTGTATTACGAGGTACGTCCAAAAAAGGACGTTGTTAAAGAGATTGTTCGTTTTATCAAAACCAAATCAGGTAAGACCGGTATAGTTTATTGCTTAAGTCGTAAGAAAGTAGAAGAAATCAGCGAAGTGCTGAATCTAAACGGCATCAAAGCTTTACCTTATCATGCTGGTCTAGATGCGAAAACGAGAGCTGATACGCAGGACAAATTTTTAATGGAAGACGTCGAAGTTATTGTGGCGACCATCGCGTTCGGAATGGGAATAGACAAACCTGATGTTCGTTATGTCATTCACCATGATATTCCTAAGTCCATGGAAGGATACTATCAGGAAACAGGGCGTGCTGGCCGTGATGGCGGAGACGGTTATTGTTTGGCTTTTTACTCGGAAAAAGATGTTGAAAAGCTGACAAAATTTATGAAAGATAAACCTGTGGCTGAACGCGAGATTGGTACACAGATTTTAAAAGAAGTTATAGATTATTCCGAGTCTGCAGTATGTCGTCGTAAACAGATCCTCCACTATTTTGGAGAAAATTTTGACGAACAGGGCTGTAGTAACATGTGCGATAACTGCCGCTCGGAGAAAGAATATTTTGAGGCAGAAGAGTCCTTAAAAAATGTACTTGGCTTTATTCAGGAGCAGGGCGAGAAATTTGATGATCATCACGTGATTAACGTCATGATGGGACAAAATAACCAACCGGTATCTTCCTATAAACATGATGAACACCGTCTTTTCGGAACAGGTAAGGAGAAAGGCGTTATCTACTGGAAATCGCTATTCAGACAAGCGGTTCTGGATAACTTTATTGAAAAAGATATTGATCATTATGGCCTTCTTAAATTAACAGATATTGGCAGACATTATTTAGCTAATCCTTATCAGCTGAAATTTGTTTTGAATCGGCCGATTGAAGGTGGAGATAACGCGAATTCGGAAGATACGGGGCATGGCACGGGTGCTTTGGATACCGTATTGTTGGGTATGCTCAAAGATCTGCGTAAGAAAATTGCAAGAAGCAAGTCGCTGCCTCCGTTTGTCATCTTTCAGGATCCTTCGTTGGAAGAGATGTGTACCCATTATCCCGTCACCATTGACGAATTGAAACAGATTCAAGGCGTTGGAAATGGTAAAGCAATCAAATTTGGCGCACCATTTATTGCGTTGATTAAGGACTATGTGGAAGAAAATGAAATTGATAGACCAGTAGACCTTGTTATTAAGAGTACAGCCAACAAATCCGCATTAAAGGTATCTATTATTCAAAATATCGATCGTAAAATCGCGTTGGATGATATTGCTTCAGCTAAAGGGATCACCTATGAAGAAATATTGAAAGAAATTGAGACGATCGTTAATGCTGGGACCAAAATCAATATCAATTACTTTATTGATGAGGTCATCGATGAGGATCGTCAGGATGAGGTATACGACTATTTTAAGACAGCGGAGACTGATTCAATCAATGATGCACTTAAAGAATTAGGTGGGGACGATTATAGCTATGAAGATCTCCAATTGATGCGCATCAAGTTTTTATCAGAACTCGGCAATTAATTTTTTAAATTTATATGATTAATAAATACATTCCCGAAATCAAGAATGGGACATCGCAGAATTTCTTTTTAATGGCGGGGCCATGTGCAATTGAAGGAGAAGAAATCGCTTTGCGTATTGCTGAAAAGATTGTTACTATTACAGATAAACTTAATATTCCTTACATTTTTAAGGGATCTTATCGTAAAGCAAATAGATCTCGCCTAGATTCTTTTATGGGGATAGGTGATGAAAAGGCCTTGAAGATTTTGGAAAAAGTAGGGAAGACTTTTGGCGTACCGACTGTTACGGATATCCATGAGAGCCATGAGGCAGAGATGGCAGCGGCTTATGTTGACGTTCTTCAGATTCCTGCATTTTTGTGTCGCCAAACGGATTTATTGGTTGCGGCAGCAAAGACAAACAAGGTAGTAAACGTAAAGAAGGGGCAGTTTTTGAGTGCTGGTTCCATGAAGTTTGCGGTAGATAAAATTATTGAATCTGGTAATGAGAAAGTTTTTTTAACTGATCGTGGCAATACGTTTGGTTATCAGGATCTTATTGTTGATTATAGAGGGATTCCCGAAATGCGTTCCTTTAATGTACCTACTGTCATGGACTGTACCCATTCCTTACAACAACCGAATCAGACTTCTGGCGTAACAGGAGGGAAGCCTGCGCTGATTGAAACAATTGCAAAAGCTGCAATCGCCGTGGGCGCTGATGGTCTGTTTATCGAAACACATCCTGATCCGGCAAATGCAAAGTCCGATGGCGCCAACATGTTACATTTGGATTTGCTTGAAGGCTTGATGGAAAAACTGGTACGCGTTAGACAAGCTATTTTATAGTATAATAAATAAATCGCAATAGAAAGGAGCCAATAGGCTCCTTTTTTATAATCAATTACACCCAAATAAAGCTAAATTATTGTATGTTTTCAAAAGTTGCGTTGACAGCTTTCTTGCTGTTGTCTTTTTCTGTCATCAAAGCGCAGGAAAATTATCGTTGGTTTTCTCCACTTGAAGATAAACATGTGGAAGGTAGACTGGAGAATCAGAAGCTTTCTGGGTTTAACCGGCTTCCCGATGAATTGGAAAGCCAAGTACGCAAACCCGTATGGGAACTGGGGAAAAACAGTGCTGGATTCTATATAGACTTTCAAACCGCTTCTCCCGAAATAACCGTTCAATATCAAGTGGCAGGAGGTTTAAATATGGCCCATATGCCGACAACCGGTGTCAGTGGCGTGGATCTTTATGCTTATGACACTGCAAAGAAAGAATGGAAGTGGGCTTATGGGAATTATGATTTTTCGGACACCATTTCATATAGATGGAAAAATATTGGGCGCAATGAAAAGTTGAACTACCGTCTATATCTTCCTTTATACAATAGCGTTAAATGGTTGAAGATAGGCGTTCCCAACAGTGAAAAATTAACATATACTCATACTACTGCTGCAAAACCAATTGTCGTTTATGGAACGTCGATCGGACAGGGTGCCTGTACGAGTCGTCCTGGTTTGGCTTGGACCAGCCAGGTAGGGCGAGCATTTAATCACGAGGTGATCAATTTATGTTTCTCTGGAAATGGTCGACTCGAACAACCCATTTTAAATATGATGAACCAAGAGGATGCCGCCTGCTATATTCTCGATTGTATTCCCAATCTGGCTATTTCAAAGTCGTTAACAGAAAAGCAATTGGATTCTTTGTTGGTCAATTCGGTGACATTTTTAAGAAAAGAACATCCTGCAACGCCTATTATTTTGACTCAGCATAGTTCGGGCAATATAGCCGAAGTTTTCAATGAGGATAAAAATGCAGAGTATCAGCAAAGTAGCCGTGTGTTGAAGGCAACGTTTGAAAAATTACAATCGAAAGGTGTTCGCCAGCTTTTCCTGTTGTCGAGTCAAGAGCTTAATTTGGACCTGAATTCAACTGTGGACTATGCTCATCCAAATGATCAGGGCATGGAGCGGATTGCAAATGCTTATATAAAATTGTTGAAGAAGGTTTTAAAATAAACTGTCTGGGGATTCGCATGGTGCAACAGACTTATTGGAGCAGTATTCATCTTTCAGCAAAAAATAAAAAAGGGAAGTTGAAAACTTCCCTTTTTTATTTCTTTTTCATTTTCATCGTCATCTTTGCCTTTTCGCCACCCCCATAATTAAAAGTCTTGGCATTGCTTTCTTTTTTTTGGTGAAAGGCGCCACCACGGGAAAGATCTTCTTTATCTTCCTCCTTGCTCGACTTTTTCTTCTTATCGGTGATGGGATTATAAACCGCAAGATCCTCCGGCAATTCCAAAACATCCATTCTTTTACCAACGGCCTGTTCAATTTTTTTGACCATAGGTAATTCCAGATCTGTTGTGAAAGTCAATACGACCGATTCTTCATTTTGGTCATTTTTAACAAGATGATTTAAGAATTCCTCCTTTTCATTCGGTAACTCAAATTGAAAAATGAATGGAACAGCGGAAAGGTCAACATCGTTTGTATTTTCCCGTGCAATAATCAACACGCGAGATTGACTGTTTTCCTTGAAATCTTCCATGGTCTCATAGCCAAAATCATCGTAGAACAATGGATTGAGGATAGCGATTTCTTCTTTATTGCTACTGAACAAACTGCTGGCCAACTTTTGGGCAGTAAGCTTCGAGTTTACAAAGACAACTACTTTTTGAAATACTTCTTTATCCTGCAACAGAAGATTTAATAAATTGATCTTTGTTGTGAAATTAGGAACATGATATAATAATAGATCTAGGGTGTCGACGGTGTCGTTTTCAAGCTCATCTATTTCGACTGAGGCACAATTTTCATTCATGAAATTGTCGATCATGTCATAAAGTTTTTGGTGTTCAACAGTACTGAATACCAAATGTTGTACTTTTCCGCAGCTTTCGGCCAATTCCCTTACTGTATTTTGCATTCCTTGTTTGATAATCTCTTCAGCATCATCGATAATTAATGTCTGAATGCGGTTGAGATTCAAGGCCAATTTAAGATAAATAGCTCTTGCACGATTCGGAGTAGCTACGACGATGTCTTTTCCATCAACCAGTTCTTCGATTTCTTCCTCCATGCTGCCCGAAGCCCGCAATCCAATGATGCGAAGACCTTTGTTTTTGCTTAACTGGTAGAATCTCTCAACAATCTCGTCGATACGTTCTTCATTAGGCGCCAAGATCAAAAACTTTGGAGCTTCATCTGTAGTGAATTTCAGCTTCATCAAGGTCGATAAGACATAAGTAGTGGTTTTACCAGCACCTTCGGGAGCTATGGCAATTACATCCTGTCCACCAAGAATTCTGGAAATGCATCTACTTTGAATTTCCTTTGGAGCCAGATAACCGAGTTCAGTCATCGTAGCAGTCAATCTTTTGCTAAGTTTTAGTTTCTCTAACGACACGTATCCTTTAATTTATGTAAGTTACAAAAATACAAATTTAGATCTTAGATCAGCTAATGTGCGCCCATTTTTGAAAATAGATTGATAATAATCACGCCGGCGACAATGAGTGTCATTCCAATAATGGCCGCTGTATCGGGAATTTGTTTAAATAAGAACATCCCAATTAATGTAATCGCTACAATACCAACACCGGACCAAATTGCGTAGGATATACCAACGGGTAAGTATTTCAGGGTAATACTTAAAAAATAAAAGGCGATGATATAACCGGCGATACAGATCATAGTCGGTTTTATAAGGGTAAAACCTTCGGACTTTTTGAGGAAAGTGGTTGCTAGGATCTCAGCAGCTATGGCAAGAAAAAGATATATGTACTTCATTGTTATAAAGGTACAATTTTTTGCTCGGCAAGGTGCAGTTAATTAAGATAATAACAGCGTCTCTTTAACTTCTATTTGGGATAATTAATTGCGTATACAGGTAAATTTATCTAAGTTTGGCTTATTCACATAGCTTGAGCAATTATTTTTTTTATGGGGCATATTCGAAATTTTTGGAGATCGGTACTGATATTTTTTATCTTTTTATGCGTCTGTTGTACTGTTTTTGCCCAAGAACAACTGCTGGAGTTAAAAAAATCGTACTACAGTCTTCCTTTGGGGAGCAGGGAGCGTTTTTTGTTGACCGGAAAATATGCTCAGGCTTTATATTTTAGTAATGAGAAGGCGCTGGCGAGTCAATTGCTGAATGATAATATTCAGCTGGCCAGAAATTACCCCGACAAACAATATTATGCCTATTTGAATTGCATAGCTGCCATGAATAGCTTTAACGATCATGCATTTGAAAAATCACGCTACTATTTAGAACACGCTAAATCTGTACTCCCAATAGTTAACGATAATGGCATCAAGGGCTATGTTCATTATTGTGATGGATGGGTTATGACACGCCAGAATAAGGAAGATGAGGCTGTTTCCCAGTTCCATAAAGCAATTTCATTTTTGGAAAAGGCGCCACAGACTGAAGCAAATATTGCCCGAAAATTGGCGGTTTATAAGGAGCTTACAGCTATCTATGCGAATCAGCGTAATTATGATTTTCAGGAGAAGTATACATCACTTTTGTTGGAAACAGCTAAAGAGGGGAAAAATATCAATAGTTTATTTGACGCCTATATGCAAGCAGGTTACTTATTTGAAGAGGAGTATAGATCAAATAATACAGACCGCAATTTGTTGAGGAAAGCTGAGCAGCATTATCTTGACGCATATAATTTGGTTAAAGATCGTGAGAAGAATATGGTTAATCCCACTGATCTAGCGTATGTTTCTGTTAACCTAGCGAATCTGTATCATGAGTTTTATCCTGATAATGGCAGTAAAAAAGCGATATCATATGCAAAGCAGGCTTTAGATATCGCCGCGGAAACAGGCCAATATGCGATTACGATACCCGCTTATGGCGTCCTGGCTGATGAATCTTTTAAATTGGGGCATCGCGAAGAGGGTAAAAAATATTTACAGCAAGCACTGTATAATCTTCAACAGGAGCCTCATTATGACTACCAAGTAGGATTAAGTTTGTTTAGCAGGTTGGCCGAAGTAAGTGTGGAAGAAGGAAAATATGAAGAAGCTTTCAACTATCAAAAAAGCTATATAGACGTCTTTGAAAAGGCATTTAATTCGGACAAACTGGATAAGACGAAGCAGCTGGAGCTAAAGTATGAGCGTGAACTGCAGAACCAAAAATTAATGCGGCTTCGACTGGAAGGAGAGAAAAAGGAACAGCAGATCAAGTTGATGAAAGCATTGAATGACAGGCAGCATCAGTTGGTTGAGAATCTGAAGTTAAATGAACTGAATCGAACCCAGCAACTTAAAGTATTACAGCTCGAACGCGATAAAAAGGAACAGGATTTGCAATTAAGCCGACTGGAAAATGAACAGCGCTTACAAGAGCTTGATGTCTCCAAAAAACAAATTGCTTTTAAATCACGGATGAATTCGATCTATATCTGGCTATTTATCAGCTGTTTGATCGTGATCATGTTACTCTTTTATGCCTATTGGCAGCGTTCAAAGGCATTGAAGCAAAAGGAACATTTGCATGAACTTGAAATAGAAAAGAATAATCAGCAACATGCAATCAAAAATCTAACTGCGATGCTCGCAGGAGAGGAGAAAGAGCGTACCCGCCTTGCACGGGATTTACATGACGGCCTGGGTGGTTTATTGTCTAGCACCAAATTAGGCTTATCGTCTATCAGTAAAACTAACTTTGAACAAGAATCCGTAAAGGAAGGAATCGATAAAAGTATTGATTTGTTGGACGGTGCTGTCGATGAACTTCGTCGGCTCGCTCATAATCTTATGCCTGATTTAATCGTAAAATATGGATTGAAAGAGGCTTTAAGGGATTATGCGAGTCGAATGAGTCAGTCTAAATGTCAAGTTGAATGTGAATTTTTGCAATTCGAATCGAGTTTAAACACTGAACAGGAGATTTCTTTATATAGAATTATCCAAGAATTGGTCAACAATGCCTTAAAGCATGCCGATGCTTCAACTATTTTAATACAACTTTCTGCACATAAAGATCGTTTACATATCACTATTGAAGATGATGGCAAGGGTTTTGATATGGAAAGTATCGATTTACAGCATTCTGCTGGAATGCACAATGTGAGATCAAGACTTTCATTTCTACAAGGAGAAATGAAGATTATCTCGGAAAACGGAGCGGGCACAACAATAGAATTGGAACTGCCAATGATTTAAATTTTTGAAAATGATTAAAATAGCAATTACAGACGATCATCCTTTGCTGCTTGAAGGATTGAAAAATATTATAAATACCCACGAAGATTTTGAAGTTGTGGGAATGTATTCCAGTGCAAGTGAGTTATTCAACAATATTGCGGCAGATGCACCCTCGGTATTGTTGTTGGATATTAATCTTCCTGATGCCAACGGAATAGACTTAGTTAAAGGCTTGAAAGAAACGAATACGGATTTGAAAATCATTGCATTTAGCGTTCACAATGAATTTGCGGTGATCAATAGTATTTTGAATGAGGGAGCCAATGCCTATTTGCAGAAAAATGCAAATGGTGATGAAATACTGGCCGCAATATCCACTGTTCTTGTCGGAAAACGATATATCTGTGCGAAAACTCAGGCTATCCTAAATAAGAAAGCGGAAATGGGCCTGAAACAGGTGCCAAAATTAACGCGCCGGGAAAAAGAAGTTCTTTCTTTTGTGGCCCAGGGAATGACGACAAATCAAATTGCAGATTCCCTGTTTATCAGTTCGCATACAGTGGAAAGCCACCGGAAAAATCTAATGGAAAAATTTCAGACCAAGAGTGTGACTGCAGCAGTAAAATCAGCCATAGAATATGGATTGATCCGGGAAGCTTAATTAAATCCCTCAATTCCCTGAATTCAGGGATGAAAAGATGGACTTGCATTTGATACTTTTGATATTATTGATTTAAAAAGAAATTATAAAGGATTTTCACCAGATGGATGTTCAAAATTTGAATATTCAATTGAGGTAACTGAGGATGATAAAAAAAATAATAATTTGGACGATAAGTGTCATTATATTTTCGGCAGTAGTTGCTTGGGGATGGTATATAGTTCGACAGCAGCAGTCTTACAAATCATTGGTCCATAAAAAAAGCAAGTCTTTATTGACCGTATCATTGGACGATATTCTGTTGAACCAATTTTTTGATAAATGGCAGACGGCACAGAAAGAAAGACAGGATTTTGGTAAAAAATTAAGTAAACTCAGAGACAACGGGATTGATATCAAAGCGAATGTATTCCTTTTTGCTTTGGAAGACCATCCAAAAAACTTTTATGCTTTTTTCCAGCTGAAAGATAGGCAACAATTTTTAACGTTTTTAAAGGAGGCAATACAGGTTGATACTATGGAGACAAATATTGCTCCAGGTGTGAGTTATGCCTATCATCAAAAGAATAAAATCGCATTTGCCTGGAAAGGAGACGACTTGTTGATAAGCTTGGGCTTTGATCTTGATAGAAAGAAGGATGAGATGATTCAGCTCATTCAGTCAAAAGACAATTGGGTGACCATAGAACAATTTATCAGTCACCCAAGTACGCTGACACGTAAATCATTGCGTTACAGTAATGTTTCGACTGCTAATTTTATCGAATTTGAATTGAAAGGAGATCGCGTCGATGTTACGGGTGAATTTTTCTCAAAAGACTGGAACTTTCCAAAGGAGTATCTTGTTCGCGAACTTGTATCCACAAATTACATTGGGAAAGGCTGGACCAATATCCCGAATATCCAACTGAAAAATAAGTTAAAACAAGTGCTTCGGGAATTTCCTATCGCTGCTGATTCTCTGGTGTCACATTTGGATGGAAATTATGTAGACATAGAGATTTTGAAAAATAAAGTTGTTCAAACCGATACTATCATTAATTATGCTGTTGATGAGAATTTCGAAACGGTGGAAGAGAAGACTCCCTATGAAACGAAAGTTCCCGATGTTAGAATAGCTATGCGTGGTGATCACTACCTTTCCAACTTCCTTCCAAATAAACTGTTCTATCAATGGTTTCAAAAGCGGGATAATGAATTCAGTATTTTATCAACTTCGAAGGATATGGATAAAATTCAGCCAAAATACAATAAGACTGTGGAGCTGTCCAATGTGGCACTCCGGTTGGCGGATTGGCCCGATGAAGTGAAGATATCAACTATTCTGTTATTGAAGGCTGTCGCTTCAGACATTAATCTCAGTCTGAAAGTGGCAGGACATGACCATTTGGTTCTCCAAGGAACAATTGAGGACTATTCACATTAAAACACCCTAAAAACAAACTTTCTTCCCTTATAAACGGTTTGTTCTTGTGTATAACAAAGCACAGGAATATGGATATAAGAACAAAAAGTAGAAACAAGTTAAAAACATATTGGCGAATTTTGAAGAGCACTGTCTCAGGATTTTTAAATGAGGATTCGATGAAGTACAGCGCATCATTATCCTATTATACTGTTTTCTCGATTGGTCCTATATTGGTTTTAATGATTGCGCTGGCGGGAATTTTTTATGGAGAAGACGCTATTGAGGGAAAGGTGTTTATGGAACTGCGCGGTTTTGTGGGAAATAGTGCTGCAAAGCAGATCCAGGAAGTTATTCAGAATTTACAGCTTTCGGGAAAATCAAATCTGGCCTTGCTTATCAGTTCGATTACGTTGATTTTAGGAGCGACGACAGTCTTTGGAGACATCCAAAATTCTATTAATAAGATTTGGCATGTACGTGCAAAACCGAAGAAAGGTTGGCTAAAATTAATTCAGGACAGACTGTTGTCTTCCTCATTGGTTATTGGTTTAGGGTTTTTGTTGGTCGTTACGCTCATAGTCAATGGTGTAATTTTAGCGGCGACAGATCAGCTACAGCGCTATTTTCCGGACATGACAGTGATGTTGATGAATGGGATTAACTTTACCTTATCCTTTGGGATTATATTTTTGTTATTTAGTGTCATATTTAAAGTGCTTCCGGATGTCAATATACATTGGCGGACGGTACGGGCCGGGGCTTTATTCACCTCAATTTTATTTGTATTGGGGCGGTATTTAATTGGAGTTTATCTGGAGCATTCAGCGACACAAGATACCTATGGTGCCGCAGGTTCATTTGTATTGATCCTGCTCTGGGTCTATTATACAGCTGCAATTTTATATTTTGGCGCAATTTACACCAGGGAATATGCTACAGTCATGGGTATTCCGATTGAACCTTCGCAATATGCTGTTCATGTCGAAACCCAGGAGATTGAAAGAAACGTATCTGAAATTCCTCCAGCTCCGCTGACACAGGAGGAACAGACAATTACAATAGACGAAGATCATGGGCATCAAGCTGATAAATCGTAGAAATTGAATTTACACAATTATTTATCTTTAATTCTGTAAATTTGGTCAGAGGATCAAACTATTATGATGAGCAAATTGCAGTTATTACGGGAGAAGCATCACCTGACTCAGGAAGATGTCGCACAAAGATCGGGCATTTCTGTTAGAACGATTCAACGGATTGAAGCAGGGCAGGCACCCAAAGGTTATACCCTTCGTGCTTTGGCCCAGGCTTTAGACGTTGATGAGTCGGAGCTTTCTTCTCCTGGCACTGGCGTGGAATCGGAAAACCTGCTGTGGGTTAAAATCATCAACCTTTCCTCTTTGCCGTTTTCTATCCTGCCACCATTAAATGTTTTGGTTCCAATTGCGATTATGCTATTAAAAAAACAGAATTCTCACAAGATTCGTCAGCTTATTTCTATTCAGATTTTATCCACATTAATTGCTGTTATATTGTTGCTTGCGGTATTTATCCTCAATGATTGGTTGGGTGTTGAAAGTAATGTGAAATTATTGATTCCACTATTTTGGATTCTTGCGAATGTGATTGTTATACTACGCAATGCCATCGCATTAAATAAAGATGTAAATAAACGTATTTTGCCGGATTTTAGTATTCTGTAGGCTTCTTAAAGCAATTGTCGGGTACCTGTCGGGACATTGTCAGGTGATAGACTAGCCTTCTTCTTTTGCGATTTGTTTTCTTTGATTTTGACAAAAAAGCAAAATTATGAAAGCATTAAACTATCAAAAAATCCAGGGCAATATAGCCCGCCTAACTCTTGTTATTATTTTTATTTTTTCAGCCGCGTGGAACAGCTTCTCCCAAGTTAAAATCCCGCTCATTAAAGCCTCATCTGAGAAAGTAGTTATTAAAGATGGCGCCCATTGTCGCGTTGACTGGAAATTAGATCCCCTAACAAAACCAGATACCTATTTCGTCAATATTCCGTCGAAGAAGAGCACAGTTGTTTTCAAAACAAATCAGGAAGAATTGACCCTCGCCACTGAACCGGGCAAATCTTATGATTTTGTTGTTCTATTGAATAATAGAGATACCTGTTATGTTCGTATAAGTGCTCAGCTGCCGCCAGATCTACCTTCAATGGATAGCACGCTTCAATATCCTATTCGAATACCATTTAGGCTCATTGGTTCCCGAATTTTCTTGAATGGGTCAATTAACAAAAAAGAGGTAAGTATACAGTTTGATTTAGGCGCTGGAACTGGTGTTGTGAACAGGAATAGCTCAGAACGGCTAGATTTATCATTTTCTTCGTTTACTACGGTTTCAAATACAGAGGGGGTGAATAGCGAACGCACAAGTTTGGAAAATCAGTTGAAGATCGGCTCGATTGACTGGAAAGGTGTTTCGTTAACAGAGGTTGGCAATATGAAATCCCATGAAGACGTCATTATAGGCAATAGTTTTTTTCGCAATCATATTATTGAGATAGATTACGATAAAATGGAATTTGTCCTTCACCGCGATCTGCCGTTGAAAACAAGTGTGTATAAAAAGCTTCCTGTATTTTATGAGCAAAATCGGCCGAAGTTTCAAGCTGTTATTAGGCATAATAATCGGCAATATGATTTTTGGTTTCTTTTTGATACCGGACGTGATGGAACCATGCTTCTAGGGGAAGATTTTACAGGAAAAGGTAATATTTGGAGTGAATTAACGCCACTGACAGTGATCAATAATCGAAAGATCATTCGTTTAGACGCTACGATTGCTGATGTAGAGTTTAAAGATATTGTGACGAATGCGGCTGATCCGGCCAAACCTAACGGAAGATCGAGCTTGTTTGGCAATCAGATTCTCAACCATTTCAATGTAATTTTAGACAATAAAGCTGGATTTCTTTATCTAAAACCAAACGGAAGGACCAAGGAACCCTATTCAAACTATGAAAGTTATTTAAATCAAATACCGTCATCCATCAAGAAGAACTAGCAATAGGACCGATGTGGTTTGTATTCGAGCAGACAAACCACATCGGTTATTCACTATCAATTGGTATTTAAGTTAAAAAATCGGTCCATTTTTGTTCTGATTTTCCTGAAGCAATTACCGTTTCTAGAAATTTCATGCCACGAACGCCATCAGTAACAGTTGGAAAGTCCTTATGTTCTTCCGTTGGCTCTATGCCTTGCATGGTGGCCAAAAGAGAGACCGCAAAATTTCTATAGATATTTGCAAAAGCCTCAATATAGCCTTCGGGGTGACCGGCAGGCAAACGAATATTGTGTTTTGCACTTGAAGAAAGATATTGTTGACCTGCCCGAAATATTTGCGTTGGCGCATCGAGCTGTTTAAATAAGAGTGTGTTAGCATCCTGTTGGTTCCATTCCAATCCCCCATGTTCACCATATAATCTAATTTTTAGCGCATTCTCTTCTCCCGCAGCGACCTGAGAGGCCGATAGTACGCCGGTAGCACCATTTTCAAAGCCAAGTAATACATTACCGTCATCTTCAAGTTTTCTTCCCGCTACGAAGGTTTGAAGATCGGCACACATTTTAGTGATTTTCAAGCCTGAAATATATTCTGCCAAATGTGCTGCGTGTGATCCTATGTCACCCATGCAACCACTTTTACCACTCTTTTCGGGATCTGTCCGCCAAAAGGCTAGTGAAAGTCCATTTTCGATCATTTTACTCAGCCAGCCTTGAGGATACTCAACCATAATTTTTCTAATAGTACCTAATTGGCCGTCTCTAACAAGCTGACGGGCCTGCTTTACCATTGGATATGCGGAGTAGGTATAAGTAACGCAGAGCATCAATCCCGTTTCTTCTACCTTTTTCTGTAGCAGCAGCGCCTGTTCCAGCGTAAAAGTCATAGGTTTTTCCAGCACAACATGAAAACCATATTCCAGAGCCATCATTGCAGGTTCAAAATGAGCGAAATTAGGTGTGACAATGCTGACGAAATTCATGCGGTCATCTGGAGAAAGTTCACTTTCCCGCACAATCATTTCCCGGTAACTCGCATAAACCCTTTCTTTTGGAAGTCCCAGAAGTTCACCGGATTCTTTTGCAACAACAGGGTCAGAACTCAATGCGCCGCAGCATAATTCAATGTGGCCATCGATTCCCGCGGCCATGCGATGCACCGCACCTATGAAGGCATTTTTCCCCCCGCCAATCATTCCCATTTTTAGTTTCATATTGCTCATAAAGTTAAATTTATAATGACGGTATCATTGTTTACAGACCCAATAGTTTGCGATTAAGACTGTCATTTGTTTCGACAGCAGCAAAATTATCGAATGCTTTATCGGTAACACGAATAATATAATCTTTTATATGCAAAGCGCCTTCCCGTGCACCGTCCTCGGAATTTTTGAACGCACATTCCCATTCCAGTACTGCCCAGCCTTGAAAGTCATATTGTGTGAGTTTGGTAAATATAGATTTAAAATCAACCTGTCCGTCGCCAATTGATCTGAATCGGCCAGCTCTTGATTGCCAGCTCTGAAAGCCACCATAGACGCCCTGGCGGCCAGAAGGAGTAAACTCAGCATCTTTGACATGAAACATTTTAATTCGCTCGTGATAGATATCGATGAACTGAAGGTAGTCAAGACATTGAAGGACAAAGTGGGAGGGATCATAGAGAATGTTTGCCCGTTTGTGGTAATTTACATTCGCTAAAAATAGATCGAAAGTGACACCGTCATGGAGATCCTCGCCAGGATGTAATTCATAACAGAGGTCGACATCGTACACTTCACATTCATCAAGAATAGGTAACCATAATTTTGCAAGTTCGGCAAATCCGGTTTCAATCAGATTAGCAGGTCTTTGCGGCCAAGGGTATATAAATGGCCATAGAAAGGCTCCACTAAAGGTGGCCAGTGCTTTAAGCCCGAGATTGTGGGAAGCTTGTACGGCATATTTTAATTGCTGGATCGCCCACTGTTGTCGTGCTTGAGGATTACCATGTAAATGCTGTGGCGCAAAAGCATCAAATAGATCATCGAAACTTGGATTTACAGCTACTAATTGCCCTTGTAGATGAGTTGAAAGCTCGGTGATTTCCAATCCAAAAGACTGAACTTTAGCTTTTAGATCAAGTGCATAGCTTTTATCGAGTGCTGCCTTTTCTAGATCGATAAAACGGGCATCCAAGGTTGGAAGTTGTATACCCTTATAGCCAAGTGCAGCAGCCCACTGGCAGATAGAGTCCAAGGAGTTAAATGGAGCTTCATCCCCGATAAATTGTGCAAGAAAGATGGCAGGACCTTTAATTGTTGTCATATTGTTACGTTTTGAAGAGACCATGGAAAACACTAAATAGATCAATTTAAGACTAGTTTAATGCGTTGATTTGGTCTATAGTTTATAATATTATAATCTGGTTATCCAAGCTACCAGCTTGTTTAATACAATATTACAAAAAATTGCAACCGGTTGCAATTAAATCAAAAAAAAACCTTAAACTTGTTTTAGAAGATACTTTCTATCTCTTTGAGAAGAAATTGAATAGTCTTGTCAATAGCGTTTCACTGTCGGGTCCGTGAGTAGCTTTGGGTTGCGGAGCAGTTTCGATTTGGAAATGTATCCGAAGGAGTAATAACCAAATAAACCAATTAAAAATTACATGGCAAATAATGTTTATGATGCTATTGTCATCGGGTCTGGAATCACGGGTGGCTGGGCAGCTAAGGAACTAACAGAGCGTGGTCTTAAGACCATCATGTTAGAAAGGGGACGCAATATTGAGCATATCAAAGACTATCCATCACCAAACAAAGATCCCTGGGATTTTCCGCATCGGGGTAAGGTGCCACTGGATCTTGCGCAGCACTATTTACCTTTTGGGATTAAAAATCAATGGATGAACGAAGGAAATATTGACTTTTGGACCAATGAGACAGAAAGCCCCTATAAGGAAGTCAAGCCCTTTAATTGGTTTAGAGGATATCATGTTGGTGGGCGCTCGCTGATGTGGGGAAGACAGAGCTATCGACTTTCAGATATTGACTTTGAGGCTAATAGCAAGGACGGCCATGGTGTTGATTGGCCTGTACGTTATAAAGACATAGCACCCTGGTACAGTTATGTTGAAAAATTTGCCGGTATTTCGGGTAACAAAGACGGTATTGCAGTACTGCCTGATGGCGATTTTATGCCACCGATGGATATGAATATTGTGGAAAAGGATCTTGCAGAACGCCTGAAAAGACGTTACCAGGGCAAACGGCACTTTATAATCGGTCGGGTAGCCAACATTACGGTGCCCCATCATGGTCGCGTTAACTGTCAATACCAGAATAAATGTTGGCTCGGTTGCAATTTCGGCGCTTATTTCAGCACACAGTCTTCTACATTACCAGCTGCCATCAAGACCGGAAAACTAACCTTGCGACCGTTTTCAATTGTAAAGAGCATTATTTATGATAAAGATACCCAGAAAGCTAAAGGGGTAGAAATCGTTGATGCGGAGACGAATCAAACCTATACGTATTTTGCCAAAATTGTCTTTGTATGTGCATCGACTTTAAATTCCACTTGGATATTGATGAATTCGGCTACTGATGTGTGGGAAGGTGGATTAGGAAGCAGCAGCGGTGAACTAGGACATAATCTGATGGACCACATGCTAAATAGTGGCGCCGGGGGTAGAGTCGAAGGCTATGAGGATAAGTACATTTTTGGACGACGAGCTAATGGATTGTATGTACCTCGTTTTGCTAATATTGCCGGAGATACAAAGAAGAGAGATTATATTCGCGGTTTTGGCTATCAGGGCGGAGCCTCGAGGGGCCAATGGTCAGGGAAGGTCGATAATATGGCTGTGGGCGGAGCCTGGAAAGACGCGATTGCTGAGCCAGGAAGCTGGGGAATAGGTTTCACATCATTTGGTGAAATACTGCCATACCATGAAAATAAAGTTGTATTGGATTCCGCTATAAAGGATAAGTGGGGGCTACCCGTGTTGGCAATTGATGCCGAGATCAGGGAGAATGAGCGGAAAATACGAGTTGATGCGAGCAATGAGATGATGGAAATGTTAGAGTCTATTGGCGTAAAAGATGTAAAAAGCTACGACAATGGGTTTAGCATGGGGCAGGGAATTCACGAAATGGGAACAGCGCGGATGGGTAAAGATCCGAAAACTTCGGTATTAAATCAATTTAACCAAGTCTGGGATGCAAAAAATGTATTTGTAACAGATGGAGCCTTCATGACCTCATCTTCCTGTGTAAATCCGTCGCTTACCTATATGGCTTTTACAGCAAGGGCTGTAGATTTTGCTGTCAGTGAATTGAAAAAAGGAAATCTTTAATTTTATCATCTCATAATTATGAATAGAAGAGAAGCAATAAAACGTGTGACCTTGCTTATGGGCGGAACTGTCATTGGAGCTTCGTTATTTTTGGAAGGATGTCAGCGATCTGCTTCGAAAGACGTCGAAACGCTGTTTGACCCAAAATCAATAGACTTTCTAGCCGACCTTGCGGAGGCTATTCTGCCAAGAACGAAAACGCCGGGAGCCAAAGAAGCAGGTGTGGGAGCAGTTATTCCGATTATGGTACGTGACTGTTATAGCGCTGAGGAACAGGTGGTTTTCTTGGCTGGAATAGCTGGAATTGACGAACGTGCAGAAAAAGAATTTGGAAATCGATTTCAGCAGCTCGGAAAGAAAGATCAAACGGCCTTTGTCGATATGTTGGACAGGGAAGCACAAGATTACGATGAAAAGAAAATAGCGGGTGAACTGCCTCATTTTTTTACCTTGTTTAAGCAGCTTACCCTTCTTACGTTTTTTACCTCAAAATTGGGTGCAACCGAAGTGTTCCGTTATGTGAAAATCCCAGGGAAATATGATGGTGATTTCCCTTATCAAAAGGGTGATCATGCCTGGGCGACATAGCTGACAAATCGTAAAAATCTGATCTTGACCCCCTTGCCCTTAATTGGCAGCGGGATCAATTAGCGACGTTGTCAAGCCCATGAATTTCAAAAGATTCTTATTGTCAAAAAGTAAGGTAGTGAAATGTGTGCCTGTTTTCATCGTAAGTCGGGTACCTTCGGGAAAAGAGCCACCAGCATCAAGTTTTTCTCTTTTTACATCGTGACGACTGAATTTTGATAGCGCCTCATCGAGCGTTGTTTTATTGATTGCTAGATCGAAGGGCAATCCTTCAACAACCAGGAACTTGTCTTCTGGAATATCAAAAAAGATCTCATTAACTGATTTATCAGCTTGGTAATTGCTATAGAGTTCTAAACCGGATTTAGTGATCCATTTTGCATACTTTTCGCCATTGGCATCTTCATAGAAGACCGTTTTTACGTTCAATGCTTGAGCAATTTTATCCACTGTCTGTGGAAAGATAAATTCTCGGTTTTTATTTAACAGCGATTTTAACTCAGCTTTGTTCTGCGCAAAGGTTGTCGCCGCAAATAAAAAAAGGAAAATAGTTAGGGTAAACGCTTTTATCTTCATCATAATATTGAGATATGTTTGTCAGTACTTTGTTCAATGAGGTTAAAACTAATTAAACGAATAAAAATATACAATAGTATGATCTACTTGTTTTCAGGGGGGGGCACCGACCAAGTAAAAAAGGTTTTTAGCCTATTAGCCATTTTTTTTGGATATAACATGCTGTTTTAGGGATAGAAGGGGTAGATTTCATGATGAACTATGTTGTACTTTGTAGATTCGTTTTTGCTAAAATGAAAAGATAAAAAATCATTGTTCCGAAAACAATTTGAAGTATTGGACAGTTACAATTTAAATTGTACTTTCATAACGTTTTTTAATAATGGAGATATTGATATTTTATGATCACAACCAAGTATTTTAACTATCGACAAATATTCAATCTAGCCGGAGCACATTTGATATGGCTTACGTTATGGTGTTCCTTGGTGGCGGTCATTTATTATTTTTTTAATTGGCAGTGGATGATAATTCCATGGGTTCCCTTGGCATTGATTGGAACTGCAGAGGCGTTTTACGTTGGTTTTAAAAATAATCAAGCCTATGACCGACTTTGGGAAGCCCGAAAGATTTGGGGCGGAATCGTCAATTCGAGCCGTTCTTTTACGGCGATGTTGTATGCATTTGATACCGAAGATGGCGATCATACAGATTTAGAGGAGAGAAGAAAAAGGATTGCTTACCGCCACATTGCCTGGCTGTATACTTTTCGCGAGCAATTGCTCGTCCCGACCGAATGGGAGCATATCAGTTTAAAAAAACACTTTGGTTCAATGAATGTTAAAAGGAATAGACTGATAAAAGCCGGCTTTCCTGATTACAGTAGAACATCTATTTTTTTGCATAAATATCTTCCTACAGAAGAACTTAAATTACAGCGCGAATACAAGAATTTTGCGACTTTTTTGATTTCGAAGCAGGCAAAGGAAGTTAATGCGTTGAAGAATGATAGAATTATTTCGGATTTCAACCAAACTCAATTACAGAATTGCCTCAATCAGTTTTACGATTATCAAGGACAGGCGGAAAGAATAAAAAAATTTCCTTCACCAAGGCAGTTTGCCAGTACAGCATTTGTCTTTAATGTTATCCTCATTATCCTGCTTCCATTAGGGCTAGTGAACGAATTTGCAAAATTGGGAGATTGGGGAATATGGACAAGTATTCCTTTTTGTGTGGTCATTGGATGGATCTATATTGTAATGGAATTGGTAGGGGATTATACCGAGAATCCTTTTGGAGGACTTATGTTTGACATACCTATGCTATCCATTTGTAGGACAATAGAAATTGATGTATTGCAAATGATAGGTGATAAGGATCTTCCAGAACCCATTGCATCGAAAAATGGTGTTCTAGTTTAAGTTCTTACAGACTTATTGCTATTGTGTTTTTCACTTCAGCGATCATAAAGGAACTATGGGTGCTTGCGATATGCTGTAGACTTGTTAGTTTTGTTAGCATAAAATTACGGTAATCTGCCATGTCCTGAACACATATCTTCAGAATATAGTCGTAATCACCACTAACGTGGAAGCATTCCGTTACCTCCTGAAGATTCATCACCTCTTTTTCAAATTGTAGGATAAACTCCTTTTTGTGCTGCGCTAATTTAACATGACATAATACCAAAAAATCTTTGGCTATTTTCTGTCTATCGAGTATTGCGACATAGCCTTTGATAATTCCCGTATTTTCGAGCTTACGCACACGTTCATAGACTGCTGTTACGGATAAGTTGAGTTTATAGGAAAGTTCTTTAGTCGTTTGTTTTGCGTCTTCCTGTAGAAAATGCAATAATTTGCGGTCAATTTCGTCGAACTGCATAGATTTTTTTTTGGTTTCCACTAACTTTTTTTAATCCAGTCAGATTTTTTAACTAGATATTGTTGTTGTATTAGATTTATAATCTAATATATGTATAATTCCTTGTAATATAATTTAAAATATCCCAATTTTAAAGATAAAAACATGGAAGATTTTAATGCAGCAAATGAAATCCAAGATTTGCAATATTTCGGCGAATTTGGTGGGGTAAATCCATCAATATCTGATAGTTCTACTTATACGTTTCTTTCCGCTAAAACAATGTTTGATACATTTGAAGGAAATGCGGAAGGCTGTTATCTCTATTCAAGGCATTCATCGCCAATGAATTTATATTTGGCGCAGGCCTTAGCGAAAATGGAGAATACAGCTGCTGCCAATGTAACCTCTTCAGGCATGGGGGCGATTACAACAGTTCTTCTTCAGCTTTGTAAAAGTGGTGATCATATTATTTCAAGCAGGACGATCTACGGTGGAACTTATGCTTTTCTCAAAAATTTTCTTCCACCGTTTCAGATTGAAACAACGTTTTTGGATATTAATGATTTTGAGACACTCGAGAACTCCATAAGGCCTAATACAAAAATTGTGTACTGCGAAAGTGTGAGCAATCCCTTGTTGCATGTGGCAGATCTGAGAAGGTTATCGGCGATATGTAAAAAGTATAAGCTGAAATTGATTGTTGACAATACGTTTTCTCCGCTTTCTATTTCACCGATACGCCTGGGGGCAGATATTGCTATTCATAGTTTAACCAAGTTTATCAACGGCAGTAGCGATACAGTGGGTGGGGTTTATTGTGCGAGTCAGGAGCTTATCGATGACACTAAAAATGTGAACACAGGGGCATCTATGCTGTTGGGGCCAACCATGGATAGTTTGCGTTCGGCGAGTATCTTGAAGAATCTACGTACACTACATATACGGATGAAACAGCATAGCCATAACGCTATGTATCTCGCTGAACGGTTTGAGAGAGATGGACTAAAGGTTTCTTATCCGGGATTGCCATCTCATCGGGATCATGAATTAATGAAAAGTATGATGCACGAGGCCTATGGTTTTGGCGGTTTGATGACTTTGGATGTGGAAACAACTGAAAGAGCCAATGCATTGATGGAGTTGATGCAGTCTGAAAATTTGGGGTATCTTGCCGTAAGCTTAGGGTTTTATAAGACATTGTTTTCCTGCTCAGGTAGTTCAACATCGTCTGAAATCCCCGAGCAGGAGCGTCTAAAGATGGGAATTTCAGATGGATTGATTCGATTTTCTATTGGCTTGGATCAGGATATCGAACGGACATATCAAAAGATGCGAACATGTATGCAGAAGACTGGGGTTCTGAAATAATATGGATCATGTAATCAGTCCTAGAATAAGACATCTTGACATGTATGGCCTGATCGTATCGATGGTTTATTATCCATTGCGGACTAAAGTAGTTCCAATTGTCACAGGGACATCACTATTTAGTGCAGAGCAGGTTACGAATCTAGAAAATAGATCTTTTGGCATATCATTAGCAATTTTAAATCAATACGTTATAAGATATGGCAAAGCGACTTTTATTGATATTATCCCTATTTGCATTAGGTGATATCTATTTTTTTCAGGCTTTCAGTACTGTTATTCAAGGTTCAATCTGGCACAACATGTATTGGTGGTTAGATGTACTGTTGTTGTTTGGGGTTTTTACCCTGATTTTTCTGCGAAGGGCGGGATATGATGTTCAGCATACAGCGACCAGTCTGATTACCGCATTTTTGATTGTTTTTATACCGAAACTGCTCGCGATTCCCTTTTTATTTATAGAAGATCTTACCCGTATTTTTCGTTCCCTTCCACCACGGAGCATTTTTTTAAGTGAGATTGTACTTCTTTTGGGCGGAGCGATGTTATTGCTTATTTTTTTCGGCTTAACGAGAGGCCGTCATTTTTATAGGGTTCGGGAAGAGGTATTAAGTTTTCCAGATCTTCCGGAGGAATTTGATGGGTTTAAAATTACACAGCTTTCGGATATCCATTCGGGAAGTTTATCTGATATCAAAGGAGTTCGTAAAGGTATCGAATTAGCAAACGCACAACACAGTGACCTTGTATTATTTACGGGGGATTTGGTGAATAATAAAGCTTCAGAAATGGAACCCTGGATTTCGGACTTTAACCGGTTGAAAGCTCCCGCAGGTAAATTTTCGGTACTTGGAAACCACGATTATGGAGATTATGTGCAGTGGGAAAGTGCCGAATCGAAAATTTCAAATCTGAATAGGCTGAAAGAAATTCATCATGAAATGGGATTTAAATTGCTGTTAAATGAATCTATAGCGATTGAGAAGCAAGGAGCTCGTATTTCATTAATTGGTGTTGAAAATTGGGGAAAAGGTGGGTTTCATCAATACGGCGACCTTGCAAAGGCAACCCTTGGATTAGCCAAAGATACGTTTAAAATTTTGATGTCTCACGATCCCTCACATTGGGATCATGTGACACTGGGGCATGATCAGCATGTTCATCTAACCTTGGCCGGACATACACACGGTATGCAGTTTGGAATAGAATTGTTTGGCTTTAAATGGAGTCCGATCCAATATTTTTATAAACAGTGGGCCGGACTTTATCAAAAAGAAGGAAAATACCTATATGTCAATCGTGGTTTTGGTTTTCACGGCTTAAAAGGCAGGGTAGGTGTTTGGCCTGAAATTACTGTTATTACATTGAGAAAAAGTATTACCTGACTTTCTGGCGCGTGAAAGGGCATTCACTTTAAGCTCAATCGATGAGGTTCATTATAACGTCCTCCCTTATGTAGTTAATAGGACTATAATTTCAGTATAACCCCGTTGTTGCGCGTGTTGTAACGGACTTGTGCCATTGAAATCCGGAATGTCCAATTTTGCTCCAGCATCTTTGAGAATCCGAACGATTTCCTGATATTTTTTACTTCCGTCACCGAGTACGATTGCTTCCATCAAGGCAGTCCAACCTAAACGATTGACATGATCCAGAGGGAAATTTTTTGTATTGGCCAATAATTTTACCGTTTCGACATGCCCCCGCTCACATGCAGGGATCAAAGCAGTGCCGTTATATCGATTAAATAGATCAAAACGAGCTCCGTGATCTAAGAATAGTTTGACAAGTTCCGTCTGTCCGCTTGCACCCGCATATAAAAATGGACTATCCATATTGTCCGCTTGAAGATTGACGTCGGCGCCATATTTTACCAATAATTTTGCCATTTCAATATTTCCATTTTTTGTTGCAATAAGCAGAAGCGAGCGTTTGTTCGCATCTTTGCTATTCACGTCGATGTTGTCTTCTAACGCATTTCTGACGCCTTGTATGTCATTCTTGCTGACTAATTTAATGATGTCGTCCTGCAGCGCAACTTCAGTAGTTGTGCTTTCTGTGAATGCCGGACGACACGAGATGGTTAAAGTCATCATAATGAGGAATATTAAAGTTGTTTTCATCTTTTTTTGATTAATGTAATTTCATCAATAAACAGTTGAAGAAATTCCGATGCCTTTCACAAAAATAGTAGATAACAGTATTGCTGCAATGTAGTTTTCATCTCATCCGTTGGAGAATTTATTCCAGCAACACATTTAGGACATTCATTATTCACGCCATTTTTAGATAATCGCTCAGGCCTCGTTTTCCAGTCGTTTGGTCCGCTATTGCTGTTTAAAGCGAAGATTGTGATAAATTGTTCAAGTATCGGGATGTATTCTGCAAAGCATCCGATGGGAACATTCCGACCTTTGTTCTGCAAACAGATGCCATTTCTATTGTCTTAGCGTCTATTGATGATCGGAAATGGCTTTTATTAAAATAAATATGAAAGCTAAAACATATCGTTTAAAAAATGTATTACTGGAGACTGGTTTTGAGTATGAAGGTAATGAAGTTGTAAGGACAAACACCGCTTTACATACCGTGGAGATTGAAGATGGTAAGATAAAATTGCTTAAACCCAATGATCCAACTGCAAATGCTATTGATGCAAAAGGACATCTCATGCTGCCGGCCTTTAAAGATATGCATGCACATTTGGACAAAATGTTATTTGGTTTGCATTGGGAAGCAGTATCTCCAACACGACATACCGTAAAGGATATGATCGCTTATGAACAAAAGATGATTCCCACATGGCTAAATACTTCTGTGGAAAGAACGGGTAAAATGCTGGATTTTTTGCTGGCCTATGGAACCGATTTTATTCGATCACATTTCAATGTTGATCCAACATCAGGACTGAAATCCCTATTGAACTTAGAAAAAGCACTAGCTTCAAAAAAAGGTACTTTGGAAGCCGAGCTGGTTGCTTTTCCACAGCATGGTCTCTACTATACGGATACTTTACCTATTTTAAAAGATGTTGCAAAATTGGATGCAGTAAGTTTTATCGGTGGAGTAGATCCATACTCCCTAGATGGAAGTATGGAAAGAACCATGGAACAGATCACCAAGTTGGCGCTCGATAATAACAAAGGGATCGATATACATCTACATGAGATGGGAGAAAGTGGTATAAAGACAATTGAGTTTTTGATCGATCGAACGTTAGAAAATCCAGCGCTGAAAGGAAAAGCTTTTGTAAGCCATGCTTTTGCACTTAGTCGTCTCACAAATGTGGAGGCAGAGAAAATAGCTGCACGCCTTGCTGAGGCAGGAGTTGGGATTGTTTCCTCAGTGCCTTTTGGCAACATGATTATGCCAATACCAACACTGCGAAAACACGGTGTGGAAGTATTGGTTGGTAACGACAATATTCAAGACCATTGGAATACTTTTGGATCTGGAAATATGCTTCAAAAAGCGAATCTGATTGCAGAGCTATATGGTTATGGGACGGAATTTGGTTTATCAAGAGCGCTTGCTTTTGCCACGCGTTATAAATTACCTTTGGATAATCAGGGAAATCAGCAGTGGCCAAAAGTAGGAGATGAAGCAAGCATGGTTTTTGTCGATGCAAGTTGTTCGGCAGAAGCAGTTTCGCGTATTTCGCCGGTGACATCACTATTGCACAAACGAAATATTGTATTTTAATGGGATCCTTGTAACGCTATAAAGCAAGGATCTCCTTATTGCATATGACAGCAGAAATATTGAAAAAGAAAGAACAATTATGTCTGGGAGCCAGTTATTATAAATGACTGGCTCTTTTGTTATCTTGATATAACAAGATTGACAGCTAGGATATCGTTAATATTGGTTTTGAATATTGATGATCACTGAGAATCAGGTATAGTCTTTTTTAAAATATTTAAAATATGGAATTTTCACCATTTAATCATGTTGTAAAGCTTTGCATACAAGGTATGCGTCTGGAAGAAGAAGGTCAAGCTGATGAAGCATTAGATTTTTTTATGCAGGCTTGGACGGACGCGGCTGATGACCATGAAAAGTTAATTTCAGCCTATTTTGTAGCAAGGCAACAAAAAACCGCACCTGATCGCTTGCATTGGCTTCAGATAGCCTTAGATCACGCTTTGGTAATCGAAGATGATCGGGGAAGCAGCGCACTTCCTGGGCTCTATTCGAAAATTTCCGAAACCTATACAGACTTAGGGGAAGAAGCAATGGCGGCTGAATATGCAAGACTGGGATCTTCCTATAAGTATAATCTGGCTGATAGGGGGCCTCTCTACCATGGTACAAAAGCAAACGCGCAAATTGGAGATTTATTGACGCCTGGATTCAATTCCAATTATAAGGCTGAATTTAAAATGAACCATATTTATTTTACAGCCATGATGAATGGAGCCGGACTAGCGGCGGCACTGGCAAAAGGCGATGGCAAGGAGCGGGTATTTATGGTTGAACCTACAGGAGTTTACGAGAACGATCCGAATCTGACGGATCAGAAATTTCCAGGTAACCCGACTCGTTCTTACCGATCAGAATTTCCATTGAGAGTTATAGGAGAGGTGACGGAATGGAAGGGGCCAGGTGATCAGGAACTTGAGAAATTTAAAGAGAAATTGGATCAAGGAGGTGGAGAGATCATCAATTAATCAGTTGCTCGAAGACCTTCCAACCTGATTTTACTCGCTGATAATGATTTTACTGATGACCTCAAAATCTGAAATTCGATAATCTTCGTCAAAAAAAAGTCCGTTTATATACCGTTGTATCGGATAGAACAGATCGGCTGGCGAATCACCAAAAAATGTCTTAAAATCATTCGGAATAGAATAGAGGTAATTGTACTGTCCTTTACCTAGACTGATGCCGCCAATTTTTTTTAAATAGCCTGTTATCTTATGTTTATGCTTATTGGAGAAAGCCTCTTTGGTTTCTATAAAATAATCTTCAACGTAAAAATTACGGATATCCTGGAGTTTGAGGATGCTGTTGGGATCAGGTTTAATACGTCTTGAATAGGATACATCCACTAAAGTACAACTCGCTTTTTTGACTTGGGTAACATCAATAAAATAGCCTTCATCAACCAGCAGATGTTTACTGTCTTTATATATTCCCAGCAACATTTCATTAATCTCCCGGTCGGAATAATCCAATATATTAGCAGATCTTCCCAACTTTTCAAATGCAAGGCCACTATCATTCCAATGTTTTCTAATTCTATTTAGCTCGTGCTGTTGAAAAGTTTTTATTTTCTCCATATATAATTTGTCTAACCTTACTTTAGGGAGTTTAAAGATAATTTTAAAACTTTACTTTCGTTCATATTCGGGGCTGTTAAGTGCAATTTGAATCAAATCTAATTTAACAGAATCTCGCAGGGCCATCCTACTGGTCACAGAAACCCTAAGATATCCCGTAGATTCTTTCTGGAAGGAGCAAGAAGAATAAGTAGGGCCGCCCAATTTTGTTGGGCAGCCCTTTAATTTTCGGACATCTTCTGTTATGTCTTATGAAGATTAGCGAAATATAATCCGCTGTTGCGAAGTCTATTTTGTTGCCTTAATCTGGATGTCCAGCGTAAACACATCATCGATAGCGCGATTGCCCAAGTCGGAGAAAAAGCTTGCTGAGCGATACTGTATATCAAAATCCAGCCTATTTACCTTTACACCTAAAGCTTCAGCAGAGAGTCCATCACTTGTTGTGGTGACTTTTGCTGGAAATGATATCGATTTTGTTTTATTCTTGATGGTAAGATTGCCTGTTATGATTGGATTTCCTTTGCTGTTATCAACTTTACTGATGACAAATTTGGCGATCGGATAGCTGGGTACGTTAAAGAAATCTTCATTTTTTAAATGACCTGTCAGTTTAGGGGCATCAGTGCATGCCATGGAATTCATATCTATAGTAAAGCCTCCAGCAGTAATTTTTCCTTTATCTGTTTGTATCGTACCATCCTGTAGATTTATTGTTCCCTCATGCCCTCCGACGACTTTTTTGGCGTTCCACTTGATTGTTGATGTTTGGGTATTGACTTTGTAGTTTACTTTTTGAGCAAAAGCCATTGAGGTTAAGCAAATAATTGCGAGCGTTAAACTGATTCTTTTCATTGAAATGATTTATATGAACTCAAATATACATCGACTTATACGAATCGTTGCATGTTGAAACTTGTTTTTTGTTTGCGCAATGTCAATATTATGCGCAGCCTCTTTATCCGTCGGCAATAGCCATTAACTTAGCGTGAAGTAAATCGTGGATCGAAGACATTTCGTATCCAAATTTTGATCTATAAAAAAAGATAATATGATTAAATCGAAAGGTTATGCGGCAAAAGACAGTAGTTCACCACTTGAATACTGGGAATTTGAAAGAAGGGAGCTTGGTGCAAACGATGTTTTAATAGATATCTTGTATAGTGGGATCTGTCACTCCGATATCCATCAAGTGCATGATGAATGGGGAGGAACACAATACCCGATTGTGCCTGGTCACGAAATTGTAGGTCGCATTAGCGCAGTTGGTCCTGAAGTGACTAAGTTTAAAAAAGGTGATCTAGCTGGTGTGGGCTGCATGGTTGCCTCTTGTGGAGAGTGCAACAACTGCAAGTCGGATCAACAGCAGTTCTGTTCAGAAAAGAAGACCGTCTGGACTTATAATAGCAAGGATGTGATGCATGATCATAGCTATACATTTGGCGGATACAGCAATAATATTGTTGCAGATGCAGATTTTGTGCTTCATGTCCCCGAATCCTTGGATATTAAAAAGGTTGCACCGCTGCTTTGTGCTGGGATTACGACTTATTCGCCATTAAAAAGATGGAATGTAAGCAAAGGCCATAAGGTTGGGGTACTGGGATTAGGCGGATTAGGGCATATGGCGGTCAAAATTGCAGTAGCCATGGGCGCAGAAGTTACCATGATAAGCCACTCCCCACGAAAAAAGAACGATGCAGCTTTGCTTGGCGCACATAAGTTCTTGAATACACATCAAGCGGATGAAATAAAAGAGTTCTCATCGTATTTTGATTTCATCATCGATACCGTATCCGCACCCCACGACTACAACCTCTATTTAGCATTGCTGAAAACAAAAGGTGTTTACATTTGTGTGGGAATTCCTGCTGCCCCTATGGAGATTAATGGACGCTCCATCATGGGAGGAAATAAGATTCTAACAGCTTCTAGTATTGGAGGAATACAGGAGACACAGGACATGCTTGATTTCTGTGCTGAACATAACATTCTTCCCGAGACAGAAATGATTGACATTGATTACGTCAACGAGGCTTATCAACGCGTATTGGACAGTGATGTAAAATATCGGTTTGTAATCGATATGGCATCCATCGAAAAGTAATAGAAAAACAGGTTGACTCCTTCGAGCAACCTGTTTTTATCTAAATATCATTTGAATATTTCATGAAATAAGAGTCGTTGCTTTCTTCTATAATTTTAAACCCAAGCTTTACGTATAGTCTTTGCGCTTTATTGACTTTTAAAACCTGTAATGTAATTGATTTTTTATCGGAATTTGCTTCATTTATAATCTGTTCAAGGATCTTTTTTCCGATTCCTTTGCCTTGGTATAGTGGATCGATCTGAATTTGGATCAATTCGATACCATCCTGTTTTCTTTCTATTTTTAAAAGCCCAATTGACGTTCTATTATATTCAATGATGGAGGCATGTTCGAATTTGTATTTTATTCTCAGCATATGTGAGTCGACGGCTGTCGAAAGAGAAGATGCTATTAAATGCGGATTCATAGTTTTTGTTCTTAAATCCAAAAGAAAATTCAAATCACTTTCCAGCGCCGGTCTATATGTTAATTGGGACATTACTATGTTGATGTTTTAACGGTTTAATCTATTAAGTTTGACGGGTATATTCTGCTTAACCATATACTCAGAATACAAGTTTCTGTAATCAGGTGATGAATCAGATGATAAATCGCCTAGGGAAATTATCCTGCAATTTAGCATATTCTTATCAAATCTGTATCTTCTCGTTTCTACAGCTTTGCCTAAGGGCTGAATAACTAAGTTGTTTTAGATTTTTTTATGACAATTTTATGTGACGGTTTTTGAGCCTGTCTCGCTGTGAATAGCGTAACTTTAGTGTAGTTTTTACACATATTATGTGATAAATATTTTTTATTCAAAGAGACAATAAATAAATAATTTCAATGAAAAAGGTAGAAATACAACACACAGATTTGCAGATAGCACCTATTAATTTTGGTGGTAATGTTTTTGGATGGACTTTGGACCAACAGCAGTCATTTGAGATTTTAGATAAATTTGTAGGTGCAGGATTTAATTTTATTGATACGGCCGACACCTATTCATGGTGGGTAAATGGCACAGGGGGGCAATCGGAAGAAATTATTGGCAAATGGCTGAAGAGCCGTGGTAATCGTCAGGACATGGTGATTGCAACAAAAGTTGGCTCAGAAACCAAGGAGCACGGCTACGATATATCAAAAAAGCATATTCTGAAATCTGCAGATGAATCTTTAAAAAGGTTGGGCGTAGACCATATTGATTTATACTACACCCATTTTGACGATAAAGTAACACCTGTGGAGGAGACGCTATCTGCTTATGATGAATTGATTAAAGCGGGTAAGGTTAGGTATATTGCAGCATCTAATTTGTCTCCAGCACGATTAATCGAAAGCTTTGATGTTGCAGAGAAAAACGGTCTACCCAAATATGTCGCATTACAGCCACATTACAATCTTGTTGAGCGGGCAGGTTTTGAAACAGATTATGCTTCTTTGGTTGAAAGATATGGCTTGAGTGTATTTCCTTATTGGTCGCTTGCTGCCGGATTTCTGACAGGTAAATATCGCACTGAAGCAGATTTTGATAAAACAGCCAGAGGGGGAGGGATTAAGAAGTATTTTGATGAGAAAGGAAAAGCTGTTTTGAAAGCACTGGATTCCATCTCCGAGAAACATGGGACAAAACAGGCGACGGTAGCGCTAGCTTGGTTGTTGGCCAAACCCCTTATCACGGCACCGATTGTAAGTGCTACAAGTGAAAATCAATTGGAAACATTGTTTGCTGCTCCGGCTCTAAAATTGGATACAGAAGATATTGAATTGTTGAATGAAGTAAGTAAATGATAATTTTATAGTTATCCAGTGATCACTTATTAGATCCCAACGATCATACAAAAATCCTCACTTTTGTGGGGATTTTTTATTTCCGTCTGGATGATAAGAAATAAAAAGATACGTATGCTAATAAGCGTTGTATAAAACAATGGATCAGGACAAGAGGAGGTTATTCCTATACTTTAAGAAGTTTATTGTAAATTAGGTTCATAAATTGAACTTATGAAAAAAATCTTGATACTCTTTTTGGTATTGCTTTCCGCTAGAAGTTATTCCCAGACGCTTACACCATATGAGCAAGGCAATGGTAATCAGACGACAACTTTTGATCAAATGCGTCGATACTATCAGGGATTGGCAGATCAATACGCATCTATCAGTTATGAATCAAAGGGGCAAGATGATAACAATAAGCCAATCGAGGTAGTTATATTTAATCCTTCAGGAAAGACTTTGGAGGAGTCGAGAAAAGAGAAGTGTATTTTATTTGTCAATAATGGCATTCATCCTGGAGAGCCAGATGGGATCGACGCGACTATGATGCTTATGAGAGATTTAGCAACAGGAAAAATAAAACCGCCCAAAAATGTAATTGTCGTTGCGCTCGCGAGTTATAATGTCAGTGGAATGTTGAATAGAGGTAGTTTTTCAAGGGCCAATCAAAATGGTCCTGAGGAGTATGGTTTCCGAGGAAATGCTAGGAATTACGACTTAAATAGAGATTTTATCAAAACGGACACTAAAAACTCACGCAGTTTCCAGCAGATTTTTCACTGGATCAAACCTGATGTTTTTATTGATAACCATGTCAGCAACGGTGCAGATTATCAATACACATTCACGTATATTTCAACAAATAAAGAACGTTTGGGAAACCTTTTGGGAAACTACTTTAACAGCCAAATGCAGAAAACCTTGCTAAAGGATCTTCAGGGAAAAGGATTTATTTCTGTTCCCTATGTTAACATCCATAATGACGTTCCTGATGGTGGATTTCCAGCTTTTATGGACTCACCGAGATACGCAACAGGTTATACCAGTTTATTTAATGTAATTGGAACAGTTGTAGAAACGCACATGTTGAAGCCTTATAAAGAACGGGTCAAAGCGACTTATGATTACATGGTATGTAATCTTAATTTTATGGAGCAGAATTACAACGTCATCAAGCAGAAGAGAACAGACAACCTGGATCAATATAAAATAGGGAACAAATACGCTATTGGTTGGAAGCTTGATTCTTCAAAGTATGAAACGATGGACTTTAAAGGCTTTGAAGCAAAATATAAACCGAGTGATGTTTCTTCCAAAGATAGATTGTGGTATGATAGGGAAGCAAAATTTTCAAAGCAAGTTAAACTGTACAATACGTATACGCCAACAAAAGAAATCACTATTCCAAAGTACTATGTCATACCGCAGTCCGAATGGAAAATTATTGATCTATTAAAGCTCAACCAAATCAAATTGTTACCTATCAATAAGGATACTATTATTACGGTGGAACAATACAGGATTAAGGATTTCAAGACAACGTCAAGCCCCTATGAGGGACATTATTTGCATTTTGATACCGACCTTCTTCGGGAAGTTAACAAGGTCAAATTTAGCGCTGGCGATTTTTTAGTGCCATTGAATCAAGAAGGCGTCAAATTTTTGCTGGAAACCTTAGAACCTGAAGCTATTGATTCCTATTTCAACTGGAATTTCTTTGATGCAATCTTAGGCCAGAAAGAGTATTATTCAGCTTATGTTTTTGAAGACACGGCAGCTAAGCTTCTAAAAGAGGATAAAGAATTAAGAGCTGCATTTGAAAGAGAAAAAATGACCAATCCTAAATTTGCCGAAAATGGAAAAGCACAGTTGGACTGGATATACAGACATTCTCCTTATTATGAGGGATCTCATCTTCTTTATCCTATTTGTCGCATCAATTGATAATTATTTTTTTGATAGAACCGTATAGTGGGGCTGTTATTTTGCAAATATGTCCAATGTGAGGCCGATGCAGAGTATAACTATTGAGTATGTTGTAAAGCCTAATATTAAGACTATGAATGCTTTGAAATAATTGATGCGCCCCCGTAAGGAGGCGCTATTTAGCTATTTTTTTACCAATAAGGGGATGTACTTTTCGTAGCCCTCTGCTTTCATCTTATCTTTTGGAACAAAACGTAGCGAAGCACTGTTGATACAGTAGCGCAAACCTCCTTTGTCGGCTGGTCCATCATTAAAAACGTGACCGAGATGAGCGTCTCCAGTTTTACTCCGTACTTCAGTTCTTCGCATTCCGTAAGAGTTGTCCGATAGTTCCTGAATCAGGCTATCACTAATCGGTTTAGAGAAACTGGGCCAGCCACAGCCAGATTCAAATTTATCTGTGGACACAAATAAGGGTTCTCCTGTCGTAACATCGACATATATCCCTTCCCTGAATTCATCATTGTATTCATTGTCGAATGCGCGCTCAGTTGCACCGTTTTGTGTGACATTATATTGTAATGGTGTTAACTCCTTCTTCAAGGTCTCCTTGTCTGCTTTTTTAAATGATTTTTCAGAATTCGATGTCGTCTTTTCTGGATTCGCCTTTCGGGCAAGTTCAAATAGATCCGGACTTATATGACAATAGCCACCCGGGTTTTTGTCCAGGTATTTTTGATGGTAAGCCTCTGCATCATAGTAGTTCTGTAAAGGTTCTACTTCGACAACTATTTTGCCCGAATATTGACCCGCCAATTTTGCGATCTGTTCTTTGATGATAGCGGCATCTTCCACATTATTGTAATAGATACCTGTACGGTACTGCGTGCCTATATCATTACCTTGTTTATTGACTGAGGTTGGGTCAATAGTTTTGAAGAAAAGGTCAACGAGCAGCCTGAGGTCTACAGCCTGAGGATCGTAACTTACCTTTACTGTTTCTGCAAATCCAGTATTTCCTGTAGAAACTTGTGTGTAAGAGGGATTCTGAAGATTTCCATTGGCGTAGCCAACTTCGGTTGCAGTAACACCCCGAACTTGTTTAAAGAAATGTTCTGTTCCCCAGAAGCAGCCTCCTGCAAAATAGATGACATGATCTTTTTGATGTGTTGTATTCATAGTATTTTGTGTTGACGATTTTAAATCTTTTCCTTTTTGTGAAAAACAAACCTTGCTAATCAGAAATAGACCGATGGCTATAGCAAGGAGGATAACTAAGTGTTTCATAAGATGAATTGCTAAGCGAAAGAAACATAATTGTTTCTTTATATTAGTGAACAAACACCGTACCTTTCTAAGCTGTTTCGCTCGGTGATGTCAGCAGTTAGTAAATCTTAGTACTCTTTTTACAATTGAAAGACGAAGTAGTTAAACTAAACCCGGATACTGACAAAAAGACCACTCATAAAACTGTCTTATTGCCGCGATTATAGCCTCCTTGTCATAACCATAGAATCTATGAAGTTCTTCTTGGGTCCCCTGGACTGCAAAAGTATCAGATAGACCCAGTCTTTTTAAACTAGCCTTATAGCCATGATCCACCATAAATTCCATGATAGCGCTTCCCACGCCACCTGCTGTACATCCATCCTCTACCGTAATGACATAAGGATATGTTTGGAACACTTCATGTAAGAGTTGTTCGTCGAGGGGTTTAAAGAACCTTAAATCATAATGAGCAATAGATATTCCTTCGTTGAGCAAGTCGCTGCAGGCTTCCCTAGCATATTGGCCGACCGGGCCGAGAGAAAGTATTGCAATGTCTTTACCAGCACAGAGTTTTCTTCCTTTTCCGATTTCAAGTTTGGTGAATCTATTGGTATCCTGATCCTGAATGCCAAAACCTTTTGGGTAGCGGATTGCAAATGGTCCGTCAACAGGGGCGGCCTGTGCGGTAAATAGTAAGTTCCTAAAATCCGTCAGTGTCATTGGGGAAGCACCCACGATATTGGGTATGCAACGGAGAAAAGCAATATCAAATGCACCCTGGTGGGTGGGGCCATCAGGACCGACCACGCCAGCTCTGTCAATACAGAGCACAACCTGTAATTTTTGCAATGCGACATCATGGATCAGCTGATCGTATGCACGCTGTAAAAATGTCGAATAGATCACACAGAAAGGCAGCAATCCATCGGTGGCAAGACCAGCAGAAAAAGTAACAGCGTGCTGTTCGCAGATACCAACGTCAAAAACACGATGGGGCATCGCTTGTTTCATTGAGGTCAACTTACTGCCCGAGAGCATGGCTGGACTAATGGCCACGATACGGTTATTGCTCTGGGCCAATTGGGTCAGCGTTTCCCCAAATACCTCCTGAAATGTGTTCCTATAAAGCAGAGAAGACTTGTTTTCTAAACGCATGCCCGTCAGCTTATCGAATTTTCCGGTTGCATGCCACAGTTCTTTGTTTAGCATTGCTGGCGCAAAGCCTTTTCCTTTCTGTGTTACACAGTGTAATATTTTGGGCCCGGGGATCTGTTTTAGCTGTTCGAATACTTTGATTAATTTGGGAAGATTATGGCCATCAATCGGTCCAAAATAGCGGATATTTAAAGCTTCGAAAATATTGCTCGAAGCAAGTAAGCCCGTCTTCATAAGTTTTTCTAATTTTCGGATTGCAGCGATAGACCAGCCTGCCCGCTGTTTATCGGTCGACAAGAGCTTTTTAAGGTGAGCTTTTAATTTATTATAAGCATGCCCGGATATTAGGTCAACCAGATAGTTCTGCAACGCCCCGGTACCGGCATCAATAGACATATTGTTGTCATTTAAAATAATAAGTACGTTGGGCTGTTGGAATCCTATATTATTTAAGGCTTCGAACGCCAGACCAGCCGTCAATGCACCGTCGCCAATCACAGCGATATGCTGACGATTGTGGTCCCCTCTATAGCTGGCAGCACATGCCATACCCAAAATTGCAGAAAGAGAAGTTGATGAATGACCGGTGCCGAAGGCGTCAAATTCATTTTCTTCCATGGAAGGAAATCCGCTGATACCTCCAAAAAGCCTATTCGAGTGAAAGAGGGGAGCTCTTCCTGTTAGTAATTTATGTACATAAGCTTGATGCCCTACGTCCCAGATCAATTTGTCTTTAGGAGTGTTAAATACGTAATGCAACGCGATGGTAAGCTCCACAACACCAAGGCTTGAACTAAAGTGACCACCATACATAGCGATATGGTCAATTAAAAAAGTGCGTAGATCCTGGCTCAATTGCGGTAATACATGGGGTGGAAGCTTCCGTAATTCTTCAGGGTTGTTTATTGGATAATTACCTGTCATTTCTTTTTTGTACAAATTTAGATTGATTAGATTTGTGGTACAGGTACAGTATATGTAAAAGTGATCAATACAGATGAAGAGTTACAAATTTGAAATCTTTACACAAACAATCGAGAAAAATATCAGATCGGGCACCTATAAGCCCGGTCAAAAGCTGCCTTCGGTACGTGAATTGAAGGATTACTATGGATTTAGTATGAGTACAATACAAGCTGGCTATGAATACCTTGTGATTCGTGGTTTGGTAGAAAGTGTTCCAAAATCCGGATACTACGTCAGCACGAAGAGTGAAACAGTGATCGAAACCGGTCGGATTACACATCGGCCAGTAGTGAGAGATGCTGTCTTTGAACAGGGGATTGGTCTGACAACTTCCTCTCGAGGAGTCCGTCATTTTTCGGAATTTAACGTTGCTGCACCGGGAGATCTTCTTATCCCTCAAAAATTGCTGCTTCGAACTATGCAGCAAGTCATTCGGGAAGAGGGGGCCAGATTATTGCGCTATTATCCATCCAATGGTTCGCTGCAATTGAAAGAAAACATTGTCAGACGTGCCGCCTCACATCAGATGTCGTTGCATCCAGATGAATTGCTGATTACAGATGGTGCTTTGCAAGCTTTATATATTGCTTTAGCCTCTGTATGTGAATGTGGCGACGTAGTCGCAGTGGAAAGCCCATGTGTTTTTTCTGTCTTGGAAGTCATTCGGGTGCTAAAACTACGTGTCATTGAAATTCCTGTTTTAAGTAATGATGGATTTGATATAGACTTTTTTAGCCAAGCCTGTCAGGGCAATGTGCTGAAAGCAGTAGTCCTTACACCCAACTTTCATAATCCAACAGGTATTTTACTTTCAGACGAACAGAAAGTAGCTTTACTGGCGATCGCTTATCGATATAACATTGCTGTTATTGAGAATGATATCTATGGTGACCTAAATTTTCAAGGCAATAGGCCGTCTACGATAAAACAATTTGATGAAAGTGGACTGGTGATGACATTTTCGTCTTATTCAAAAACACTGGCACCTGGTATTCGACTAGGCTGGTTGAGTACGGGGAGATTTCTGAAAGATGCCGAGCAGATTAAGTTTGCATTGGGAAGCACAGTTTCACCTTTGAATCAGGAAACGGTAAACCGTCTGATTGGCAACAGTAGTTATGATCGGCATATTCGATCGCTACGGATGCAATTGGCGAAAAATGCTTATCAGGCTATCAATCTTATTACTTCCAGTTTCCCCGAAAAAACCAAGGTTATTGCACCAGCGGGAGGTTATAATCTTTGGGTGAAGATGCCAGGAATTATAAATATGAACGATTTTTACACGCAGTGCGAAAGAATTGGAGCAAGGTTTACTCCAGGATATACATTCTCTTTTTCGTATACCTTCGAACACTATTTCAGAATGGTCATCGCAGACAAATTCTCTGATAAACGTGTAAAAGCTATTGAGCTTGTTGGCCAGTATTTAAGTGGTATTATTTAGCATCTGTATCGATGGTAAATACAGAATGTGTATCGAATAATAGTCATGTAAAGGATTTACATTTGAGCTCTAAATGTAGATGCAAATATGAATATAATCACAAAATTTACAGTCGCAACAGAACAAGGCATTGAAGCACTGTTGACGCTCACCAAAACATTGGCCGTACAAAAATTCGCTCGACTATTGAAACCCGTTGAATTGGAACACTACATTATTGAAAACTTTAATGCGCAAACCCTCGTCAGCGAAATAAACAGTATGTCAAATCAATGGTTGGTGGTCTACGTTGACGACCAACCTATAGGATATGCAAGAATTACGTCAAAAGGCAAGAAACCGATTGCTGTCGAAGGTAAACGCGCCATCCGGGTGGCGGACTTTGGTGTTTGTCAACATCAAGCTCAACAGCAAATAATGACATCATTAATTGATAAATGTCTTACAGTATGCAGTACTTACGAAGCGATTTGGATTAATGAACCCGTAGGAAGTTCCTTCACAGGACTTTTTGAACAGAAAGGTTTTATCAGGCAGCCGGAAATGAGTCGATTCGATGAGTTGCCGTTGGAATCAGCCATATATCTTAAGATCAATTTATAAACAAACAAAAAACGCACGCCATTAGTGCGTTTTTTGTTTAGTTATGGATATGCTAGTATTAAAATTTACAATTTGAGCTATTGAAAAGAAGATATTGACATGATTTCTGCCTTAATAGCTTATGGTAGAAAGCTATTTTATAACCTGCTTTAAACTTACTTCATGAATAAGTTATTAATGATGATCTACTGTCTATTGCTAAGTACAATTGCATTCGGGCAAGAATCCGAAGAGACAAGCTAGACAATATTGTGCAATATTTTAGTGAAACTAAAACTGCAATCAAAAGTGGTTTTGAATTGTGGGGCAGGTATCTATATGATAATATATCGCGCCTGATTAGTATGGAAGCGAGATTAGAATGGGATTTCCGAGCTGAATCTTTGTTGTTTTCAGACAAATCGTATCAGATATAATCCAGTGAGTTTAATGCTCTGAATTTTCGTGGACTAAGGCCTGTATGCTTTTTTACAAACCTTGTCAACGAAGCAGATGAACTAAAACCATATTGAGATGTCAAATCTTTAATTGGAATTTCAGTAGAAGCTAACTTTTTGGCAATCTCACTTGCTACAATATCTTTAGCGATCACGCTTGGAGGTGCCTCATTGATCGAAACAGTTAATCGATGTAAAGCGATTCTGGATACCTCTAGCTTTTTCAAATAAAATTGGAGATCCCAATGATACTGAGGATATTGATAGATGAGATTTTTAAATTCTTCTAGGATTCGTTGTCTTGCTACTAATTCCGAATTTTGATCCAATTGATTTAAGGTTTCTTGTTGTTTTATTATGTCGTTTTTCATGTTTTAAAAAATCGCTCTATTGCCGTTCTACATTGCACGGCCTTTATAATTTGGTTAGGGTGTTTAATCATTCTTATTGAATGAACCAAAATTAGCGTATTAATTTCATAGTGTACTTTTCGAAATTAATCAATCGCTTTTTAAAATTATAACTTTTTATGATTGACGATATAAAATTGATGCGTTAATGATCAGAAGCTGTGCTTTTACTGCCATTTGGTCTGAGGTTTTTTTGTTTTTATTCCATTATTATTCTTTGTAAAATAGGTGTTTATGTTTATTAAGTGTACTAAATATTTAAGTTTCAAATTGCATTGCTATAACTTTAGGTTATACCTTATTCATTGTCAATCTAAGCTTGGTGATCACACGATCAAAAGGAGAATCCATTCCATTACAAGATATACTAACTCGAAAAAATTAGGTCGATGAAATACTGCCCAGCTTAGGGTGGTATTATCTTTAGTATGGAAGTTAATTCCAATAACCACGTATTTATTTAATTAATTGAGAAAATGGGTAAATTTGAAGTAAAAACAAGAAAAAATGGAGAATTCCAGTTTAATTTAAAAGCTGGAAACGGACAGGTAATTTTAAACAGTGAAGGTTATACAACTAAAGCTAACTGTTTGAATGGAATTGAATCTGTTAAAAAGAATGCTCAGGATGACAATAAATTTGATCGTAAAACTTCCACGAATGGCAAGCATTACTTCAATCTCAAAGCCACCAACGGCCAGATTATTGGAACTAGTGAGATGTATGAAAGCGCAAGTGGCATGGAGAATGGCATAGAATCTGTCAAGAAGAACGCACCCGATGCTGCAGTTGAGGAAATAGCTTAAAGAGCATAGCTTATAATTTGATAAGCAAAGAGCCGGATAAAAATCCGGCTCTTTTTAGTCTATTTTTCTGCTATTGGTAGAGGAATGGAGAACCAGAAGCTGCTACCTTTACCTATAGTACTATCGACACCAATCTCACCAGCGTGTTTTTTTATAATCTCAGCGGAGATGTAAAGCCCTAGTCCAAGGCCTGAATAGGATTTACCCTCATGATTGGCCCGGTAATATCTATCGAATATAAAAGGCTGTACAGCTGGATTAATACCTTCGCCTTTGTCTACAACGGTTATTTTTATTCGATCTTGCAATTGTTCAACGACAATATTGATTTCTTTTGATTCTGGGGCGTACTTAACCGCATTGTTGACAAAATTGACAAGAACCTGTTCTAGTCGTTGTTCGTCTGCAAAGATATCAGCATCAAGATCCCCAGAAATGGTGACTTGATGGTTGCCTTGAGATATAATATTGTGACAACTCGACGTAAGTATCTTGGATGCTTTGAAAGTTGTCTTTTCAAGATGGAGCTGACCCTCACTGATTCGATGCATATTCAGTAGATCGTCAACAAGTGTAACAATTTTTTTTATATTGACAGCGGACTGATCGATAAGCCTTGTAATAACTTCACTTCCCGTTTTGTCTTTGAATCGTTCCAGGAGTTGAATAGTGCCTTTTAGGCCTGTAACAGGAGTTTTTAATTCATGACTAGCAATACCAAGGAAGTCATCTTTTTGAGTTTCATAATTTTTCCTTTTTGTAATATCTGCAACTACGCCGATGAGGTGGGTTGCATTACCTTCTGCATCGTATTTGGGAAGGCCAGAGGCATTGATCCAGTGAAGAGATCCATCCGGCCAACGGATAAGATATTCAGCATGATAGGTTGTTCTGTTTTGGATTGCTTCCTGAACTTTACTGTAAACCATTTCGCGATGCTCAGGAATAATGCTTTGCATAAGGTCTTCATAATCAAATCGATCTTTTTTAGTGAGGCCGAAATTTAGTTTGCAGGTCTCAGAGGAATCCATTTTTCCCGTTCTGATATCGCGGTTGTAAGAGCCAAGTTCACCAGCTTTTAGTGCAATTTCTAACTGATGATTAAGCGCCTCGAGATGCTCGTTTCTTTTAATACGTTCAGTAACTTCATTTGCGATAACAATAATAGATTCGGTGTCACCTTCATCATTTTTCAAAGGCTCATAAGTGAAATCAAAGTAATGCTCGCCTATGACACCTTTTGACTCAAGCTTTGCATAAGCGGTGTCTCCAATATAGTTTTGGCCTGTTGTAAAAACGTTGTCCAATATCCCAAAATAGGGTTGTCCTTGCAATTCGGGAAGTGCCTGAGCGAGTGGTTTACCAATGACAGCTTCAGTCTTACGCCAGAGTTTGAGCATCATATCGTTGGCTACTTCGATATATAAATCACGGCCCGTCAAAATAGCAAAAGCGATGGGAGCTTTATCTATAAAGGATCTGAATCGACGTTCGCTCTTTTTGAGGTTTTTGTTGAGTAGAACTGTCAAATCATAGGATTTATTCAGTTGACTATTGGTACGATAGAGTTCGTCATTGGCAAGTTCCATCTCATCGTTAAGCTCGAGGAGCCGTTGTTGCATGGTCGCCATGGTAATATTAAGTCCCTCGAGCTCGTCAATTTTATCTATGGAAGAGCTCCGAAGCTCAATTTGATCCATTGCTGTCTGCGCCAGACCTTCCAATACCTGTCGGTCACTGTGCGTGAAGGTGCGTGGATGCTTGTCGATAACACATAACGATCCGATCATAAATCCATCGTGAGTAATGAGTGGAGCACCTGCGTAAAATCGCACGCCAAAATCACCTATTACGTTTGGATTGTCTAGTAGTATGTCCTCCTTCAGGGTGTCTTCGAAAACAGTTACTTCCTTGTTTAGAATAGCCAGACTACATAAGCTTGTCCCACGATTCGTTTCTTTGGTAGCCCCCATGCCAATATTTGCTTTGAAATAGACAGATTCAGCGTCGACCAACGATAATAACGCAATAGGGGCATTAAATATTTGTGTGGCTAATTTTGCTATCCCATCGAAGCTAGCTTCGGATGGGGTACCGGTAATTTTATAACGTCTGAGTGCTTTCAGTCGGTCATGTTCATTTTTTGGCAAAATATCCATTCCAAACGTATTCTCTATCATAGTAACCGTGTAATTCTTTTCATAAAGATAAAGTTTTAATTACAAAAGCAGTGATGCTTTTTTTCCTATTTCATCTTTGAAAAAAGGTTTAACATGGATTATACAAGCCATGAGAGAGGGCAGTGCTTGTTTCCTTTAAATGCTAGCCGATCAGTTTTGTGCTAGCAGCACGTAGGTTCTTCTACCTTGACCTGGGGCGTATTGCTTGGGCAGGAAGGTAAGCCCACGCTAAAAACTGAGCCCTTGTTGGGCGTGCTCTGGATGTTCACAACACCCTTGTTCCGTTCAATAAGATCCTTGCATAGAACAAGACCTACACCTGACCCAGGTTCGGCTTCTGTACCAAAGGACTTTTGCTGAATCTCGTTAAATAATAAGGCTGATTTAGCGGGGGGGATGCCTATTCCTTCATCCTGAATATGGATATGTGTATAGTGGTCGTCTGTGCTAGCATAGATGTTGATATTTCCATTAGCATAACTGAATTTAATTGCATTACTGATTAAGTTGCGTAAAATAATTATTGTATGGTCTCTATTGGCAATTATTTGGGTCTCAGTAGGTATATTTATATTGATTTTTAGCTGTTTAGATTGCGTGTTCTCCATAAATCCTTTAATGATCTGCTGGATCATTGGGTTGATTAATAGTGCCGACGCCTTGGTGTCCATTCCCTGCATGCTGCTGCTGCCCCATTGCAATAGGTCATCCAATGCTTGATTCTGCTGCCTAATCTGCTGATAGATTTGTTGAATGTATTCCTGTGAGGTGGTACTGTCAAGCATTTGGTTACGAAACATGAATACCAATGCCTCAAGGTTGGCAAAAGGACTTTTAATGTCGTGCGCAATAATTGAAAATATTTTTTCTTTGTCTCGATTTAAGGATTCTAAATGACGACGTTGACGTTCGATCTTTTTCATATTCTTATAAATGATATCGAGAAAGAAGTTGACCGCAACAACTATAAAAGCAAGTGCATTGATAATGTTGAAAACAGACCTGGACCGAGGGACTTGTTGATTTGGAGGAAAAATATCGGGGAGCAGATATAAAAGCGAAATCAGGAAAGCTACAGTGAGACAAAGTAGAATATGAATCTTTCGGTTGTCATACATCAGCATGGAGACAATCAATGTGCACAGTAAAAAGTATTCGCCCCCATTTTTATAGAGCAGAGCCCCTAAGAAGAAAAATACAGAATTGCTTGTCAGCAGTGTGGCCTTAGCAATAGGGTGTTTTCCATAATATTGAAGTAAAAGGACGGTAAAAGCACATATTGAATTGGAAAAATTAATTGCCGATAGAATATAGCGTTTATCAATAAGATTGAGTATTGAGAAGAAAATTGTAGGAAATAAACATAATAGTGCAATCAGGTTTATCATATAGACGCGTTTGAAATCGATGTACGACATCTCGGGATGTGCGCCAATATGGGAAAAAAAATTCCAATACTTACGAAAATGATTCATAGGGACGTGTCTGAATTTGCTTATAATTTCTGAATAGTCAAAATTAGCCATAAATCAGGAGTCCAACAACGATTTTTCTCGAATAGAATATATCGTAGACAGCGTCGGTAATTAAAGCGAGATCAATTGAATTGGGGATGCACACTTAATTCGGGAAAAACAAGCGTATTTCGGTCCCCCGATTTTCCTGGCTAAAGATTGCCATCTGCGCTTTCAGTCTTTCCAGAAGTTCCTGGACGATAAACAGTCCAATGCCTTTTCCCTGAAAGTCCTTAGAGTTGGAACCGCGAAGTCTTTCCATACGGATATCTTCGAGTTCGTGTTGCGGGATGCCAATGCCATTATCTCTGATGATATATAACACGCCATTGGTTACTTTCTCACTGTAAATGTGTACCTGCGCATTTTTATTGGCCGAAGAGTATTTAATAGCATTATTAATCAGATTGGTAAAGATCTGGTAAATCCCATTCTGATCACTGTTTACTGAAAAAAGATCACCGAAGATCAGTTCCGTATGGGGACTATGATATAATAATTTAGCCTCTCGACACCAATTGGGAAGTGTGAGATCTAAACGGATGTTTTGTTTTTTTAAACTATTAACCGGAGCAAGACTCAGTTCCACCGTTTTATCAATAATATCTGCAACGTTTTCAAGCGACTGGTCGATCACATCGTACAGTTCTATCCGTCGATTGGATTGCATGTCTAAATGTTCTTTCAGCACACCGATACCTAATTTAGCGAGAGCTAATGGATTCTTGACATCGTGAGAAAGAGTATAAGAAATCATCCGCAGGTTTGTTGCGGGATTAATCGTGGTATTTTCTTGATCCTTTGGTTTTTCTGCGTGTATTTTGTGGGTAACATCTGTAGCTGTATGCAGGATAGAATATGTCCGGCCACGCTTATCAAACAGTGGTTTATATTCAAAATCAAAATATCGTTTAATTTTAAACTCACGGTCGGTGATTGTCGCTGGCGTATCAAAGGCCTTATAGGCAACACCGCTCTCCCAAACATTACGCAGTATATCTGTAAATCCTTCTTGCGTAAATATGGGAAATACCTCCGCGAAAGAGTGCCCGAAGATCTCATTTTCAGTACGCCACATGCTTAACATCCGCGAATTGGCAAATGCGATGTTGAGGTTTGAATTATCATAAATGGCCGTTGCAATCGGCATCTGATTTAATGCTTCAAAAAAAATCGGAACATCCTTTTGTGGTTTTTGCATATTGGATATCTAATGATGACCTGCTTACTGCAGTGCTGCGCTAAAATTACTCAAAAATCAAGCCAATAGCCAATGATTTTTTGTGCTTTTTAGTTTCATTCCAAATTATCTTTTAGCTAAATTTAAGGGACATAGATATGGAAGATACAATTGGTTTTAAGATTTATGATCCTTTCAAAGGACAGACTTTTCGCATTACCTATAAAGGGCAGGATTATCAAGTCAGGTTACTAAAAAGAGATGTGACGAAAGAACAGGAGGAAGTAGAAATACTGTTGGATGGTGTCATTCAGAACATTGTCAAGAAAAATGGCAAATGGTCCTTTGATCGTATTGATGAAGACCAAGATTTTGCAAATGATATATGGCGGGCCATTTCATTGCGTTATAGACTTTAATTTAATTAAATTTGTAACCGTATTACTTATGGATAAGTATTTGGAAATTAGAGAATATGATGTTCAGGATAGAAATAAGCTGATTGATATTCTCCGCATGAATGTACCGAAGTACTTTGCGCCGAATGAGGTCGCAGACTTTCAGGAATATCTTGATCAGGAGGTAGAAAGATATTTTGTAGCACTTGTTAATGGACAAATTATCGGTGGTGGCGGGATAGGTTTTTCGGATGATGAACGTACAGGATTTCTGAGTTGGAGTTTTCTGAATCCAAAATATCACGGATTTGGTTTTGGCAAAGCCTTATTGCATTACCGGATTGATTTTCTCTACAGTCATAGCAGCGTCGAAACGATAGAAGTTGGAACCTCCCAATTTACATTTGGATTCTACAAGAAAAACGGATTTATATTGAGGGAAATTCACAAAGATTACTGGGCTGAAGGATTTGATTTATACGATATGGTTCATACAAGACAATAGACTATACTTGATTAAGCTTATTTCGACCCGTAGATTACAGGTAAAAGATAATATCATTTATTTAGTACCATTAGATTCTCTTTGATCTGATTAAGGTGATGTATTGGATGGTAGCTCATCAGATAAAATAGCTCGCGTATGCTGAGCTTTCCCAGTAGAGGATGGGGTAGAGCCAGACGATCAAGTTCCTCTTCCTTATATAAGGCAATAAGCTGACTAATTGTTTCTAAAGTTTCTTCTATTCGCGCTATCAGGAGCTCTTTTTGTTCGGTTGCAATCTCTTCAGGCAGAAATTGTTTTGGCGCCTGCATCGTAATCCCAGGGCGCGCGCTCCATCGTGCCGAATTTTTGGGCTATGAAATCTTTTGATTGCAGGACCTTTGGAAAGGGTAAAAGCGTTAAGAGAATATGTTTTAGCTGCTGACCAGCAGTCCATTTTTCCTTGTAGCTAAAGGAAAAATGTGATTCAGGTAATGACCGGATATAAGAAATAGCAGTACAATGATTGTCAGCAAAGGTTTTGATCAGCTCTTGTTTAGTCATAAAATTGTTATCTGTGATTGGTGTTTTTGCTTTGCTTAACGGGAGATCCCCAACAGATGCAAGTACATATCATCAATTAAAAATAACAAATTATTTGTGAATGTCTATCAGTACGCCGTGATCAAAGCTAAAAACGGCCGGTATTTCACTATACCGACCGCATATTTAATTATTCGAGGACTATTTTCTTTTTTGAAAGAGGCCTATCTAGCTTTTAATAAGCCCCAAAATCAGCAAGATGAGAATAAAAGAAATCGCCCCAGGAACTAGTAGATTCTATTTTAAGATACTGCGTATTAATTGATGTGTTAAGATCAACATTGATCCAGGATCCAGAAACTTTACTCAATTGAGCTGTTTTAATCAACGTCCAAATTATGCCATTAGTACTTGAATAAATATTGATATCCTTCATTGCTCCATTTAAATTGTCGCGGTTACGGAAAGCAACTCCTTTCACTGTACGTATTGCTCCCATATTGACGGAGAAGAAATGTGGCTGTGGGGTTTGGGTAGAAGACCAAGGTGTATGCCAAACCGTACTTCTGTTCATATCCAGGACATTGCTTGCCGGTGAACCGGGTTCGTTACTATCACTGGCGATAATTGACCAGCCTGTGGTCGATAATAATTTATAAGTAACAACTTTGGATAGATCGGGTATATTGTTAACAAAATTATAGGCGTAGCCTAAAGTTGTGCGGCTCCCGTTGACATGCAGAAACCCGATCCGCATTTCGTAATTGCCCGTAAGATCATAGAAATCTGCTAATGGACATTCAAATCGAAAACTATCCTGACCGATTATTTTTGTAGCCCACTGTACCGCATCATAATCGTTATTTACACCGAAAGGTTCTCTATCGTGCCAAACAACAATGTCATTCACTGGTTTTGTTGTAGTAAACTTTCCAGAAACAATTATCTTGTTATTTACAAAGCTCGAGGACAATGAAGTGATTTCTGCAGATGCAGATGCATACCAGTCACTTCTTGCCACAGGGCTGAATACCTGGCTATTGTTGAATGTTGCTGCAGTGGTACTTGTTAATGAGGTGGTGGAGATTCCGTAAGTTGAGTTTCCTGAACCCATTAATGCAGTGCCTAAGGTAGGAGCTAATGTTTTGTTCATTCTATTATGACTTGCATTTAAGCCATGGCCCAGTTCATGAATCATTCCGCCGATCCATACGGTCGCCTTCCAGCCAATATCACCGCCTATTCCAAGGTTCTTAGCGTCCAGATTTACATAATCCAAGGCGTAACAACTCGTACCTGTACCATAGAATGGAGGTCCTCCCGGATTTGCTGGATCGGTATTATAAGTTGGAATAATGATTAGATTATGCTCACTTTTTTTCGCGGAAGGATTTTGACCAAAATAGCTGTCTACTTCAGTTTTTACAGCTCCGCTACCTCCTGAATAGGGGTAAGTAGCTTTGCCATATTTTCCAGCGATGTAATGGATGTTAATTAGGCTGTCGTTGAGGAGATCCAGTCCAAAAGATCTTCGCCCAAAGCCTTCACGATCCATATTGTTGGCAAACATATTTTGTGCATCCAGCAGGATCTTGCTAAGCCGTTTTCTGAAATTGGGAATAGAGTCTACATCATTTGGAACGAAATAGATGACGTTCAGTTTATAAGGGTTACTGTTCCATTCGTTCGTTACCGTGCCAGTAGATGCTTTCGCTTTGAGATTTCCGGCAAATTCTTCGGTGTCTACCACTGTCTTGCTACAGGAGGCTGCTCCAATGGCGAGGGCCATAAGCATTAAATTTAAAAGTTTTCTCATAATGGTTTATATTGTGTGGCAATAAATATAAATCATACGCCTTTTATAGGTGTGTAAGAAAATAAACTTTTATCAGAATTAGTTTAGTCAATCGATTGATTAATCAACTCTGAAAAATGTTTTGTAACATTTTGTTTTTTTAGTATCAATCCACTTCATTATGAATCAATAAATAGCTTGATAAAAATTAAGTTCGTTGCTGGTTTTCCTAGCGGTCTTATTACATTTGAGTGTTTGAAGCATTAAATCGGATGGAAAAAATTAAAAACCTGATATTACTACTGGGTGCACCCAATGATGAGCAAGGGAATCTTAGCGTTATGGCATTAAATCGAAATGATTGTGCCTATAATTTCTATTGCCACAATGAAGGCACTGCAATTTTATGTACGGGGGGCATAGGTGAACATTTCAATCGGACAGAAAAACCACATGGAGCTTATGCCAAAGCCTATTTGATGGAAAGAGGTGTCGCTGAGAAAGATTTACTTCCGTGTGTACTATCCACAAATACATATGAAGATTTCATGCTATCAAAGGAGATCATCAAACAGATTTCTCCCGATCTTTTCATTGTGATTACATCTGATTTTCATATGAAGAGAGCGAGATTATTACACGAAAAACTGATTGGCTATCCCAATGTCATATTTCTAGCAGCAAAGTCGACTGTTAGTTCTGAAGAATTTGATGTACTGTTATTACATGAACAAAAGGCTATTCAATGGATCCTGGAAAGTTAAAGGGTTTGATAAGCTTTCTTAACCCATTTTTTTTCTGAGCCATTTGCGGACAGGTTCATCATACCATTTCAAGCTGACATAGGCAAGTGCAATACTTGTTACCAGAATCAGTATGGCGTAAGGTAAGGCCTGTACAATCGTCACATCCTTATTGTTGCTAATCCAGGCAACATAAAAATAGACAAAAGGGTAGTGTACGAGGTACAACGGGTAGGAGATGTCACCCAGAAATTTGCAGAGCTTATTCTCCATTTTGCTGGTTGATATGTTGCCTGTCCCCAGGTAAACAATCAGGGGGAATACAATGATAATGCATACCGACTCATATATTCCATTCATCCAGAGTTTTTCTGCCCCACCTATACGAGGCATATATAACACAATAGCGATTAAAATACTACAGTACAAAAATGCATGCCGGATACGGCTTGGACTTGTTATTCTCGACAGGAGGAGCCCTGCAAAGAAAGGATACATCGTACGGGTGATTCCTATCCGCACTTGCTCAGTATTTAATGTCCAGCCTCCGCTAACATCTCCATTGGGACTTGTGATTGCCAAATGGGCGAGCGCCACAGCCGCTATAAAGACCAAAATGCTTAATGCTGTTTTGGATAGTTTTCGAATACCAATGGCATAGAGAATATTAGCAAGGTATTCAAAAAATAAAGACCAGCCGACACTATTGAGTGGGTGCATTTCCTGCCAGCCACGAATATCCAATGAAAGGGGAACGGGGAGAATCGTATAACCGATGAGCATGACCAGAAGCATTTTCCAGAGCGGAACGGTGTGAATAAGTGGCCAGATTGTGGAATCGGTAAAGTAAAAGCCAATTGCGCCAAGCGTCATGCCCAGTATAACCATAGGCTGAAGTCTTTCAATACGGCGCTTAAAGAAGGTGCCGATCGTCATTTTAGGCCAGCGATCATCATAGGCATAACCGATTACAAATCCAGATAAAAGAAAGAAAAAATCAACTGCCAAATAGCCATGGTTGACCAAGATATCGAGATGCCCTGTCCCCAATGGCTCCGTGAGATGAAAGGTGACAACGATAATTGCTGCGACTCCTCTTAGTCCGTCTAAAATGGGATAATGTGGCTTTGTCGAAAGGTTTTTATTGTTCATGGATTCTGATCGTAATTCGAAGATGTCTATGGACTTGCTAATGGTTTATAAATGTTATAATGAATGGGTGAAATTAATGAAATAACAGGTTTGTATTTGATCAAATCGTATCAAAATCCCGATGGTTAGTCTCATTTTTTCGTATTGCAGCGAAGAGTTTATACGGATTGGCTATTCTTGTTGCAGGTATATGCAAACTATCCAGCTTTCTTTTATTTCAGGAGCAAAGGGATAAAAACTGCCCTTGAACCTAAAATTGAGTTTATAAACTTTATAGGAAGCTTAGGGGATCAGTTTTAGCGAAACCCAGTCTGCTTCCTAAAAAGACATATTTAATCACTATATGCAATTAAACCACTTCGGTTGGTATTTGCAATGTCAAGAATTTGGGTTAAGCTTTTTACGTCAGTATCCATGTGCAGTCCCTTGCTCAATATAATTTGCTGCATTTGTTTAATCAGAGCAGTATCCAGCCTGAAATCTGTATAATAGTCAAATTCTTTGGCGATTATTCCTTTTTGCTGAAGGCTAAAGAAAGTTTTTTCATCAAGTTGTCCAGCGAAATTCAGCCCTGCCTTTTCGGGGAAGTCTGGTTTTGGTTGATTATCATCGATGGTAAAAAAGTCTAACATGTTAAGATTTAAGTTTAGCAAGTACCTGGTTACATCGACTCGATAGTGTACCATGTACTTCAACGACATGTATGCCGAGATCGTCAATCCAAACCTCGGTCTCACATATTACTCAGAATGATAGCTACATAATTGTTGGAGAATATTTCGTCAAGTCGAACTTAATAAAAAATAGCGTACATCATACGATGTAAATGAAATTTTTTAGGTGTAGAACTTAGGCTGCAAAGGATCATCATTTCTAGGGGTGACGAACTGTCTTATGCAAAAAATATTTTCGTCTCGAAAAGGTTTTCGTAGAAAGAACAAACGTTTGTTTGTGAAAAAGAAGTAAAAGTAAAAGAAACTTTTATTTACATTCGATAGACATTCCTAAATAGAGGAAAATAAAAGAACCAATATAAATTATGATAAGTATTCCGTTTTTTTTTGAAGAATAGATTGTCTAATGGTCTCCTTGAAAGTTGTTCTGAATTATTAAATCACTATAATATAAAATATACGCGGAACAAATTGGGTAAATTTTTTTGGAATCTCATGTGGAATATCCCTCACTTCTTGCCATTGAAGGATACCCTAAATTAATTGATGAAAGTTCTTATTATTTTACGGTTTTGAAGCTTAATAAATTTTTTCGTTATATCTATAATATACTTATTATTATTATTATTATTATTCTTTTGATCGGGGGGGCTGTCAGCCGGACTTTTGGCCAACAATCTGTTTCACAAATCTACCTACATACAGACCGAGCAGCGTATTTCCCCGGTGATACAGTCTGGTTTAAAGGGTATATAATGAGGGGTGGAAAGTTAGATAGCTCGATTCGTAATCTCTATATCGATTGGGGAGATCAAACAAAAAATATAATTCAACATGATGTGTACTTAGCTGGAGATGGGTTTTCCGTAGGACAATTCAAAATCCCGGACAACTACAATCAGGAGGAACTTCAATTAAATGCAATCTCTTCTAAAATGGAAGAAAATAGGACCGAAGGATATTATAAATCTATTGGAATCATATCTCCGGAAGGCAGACAGGAGGTTGCCAAATCAGAAGAAGATCTGGTAGAAACAACCTTGCCAATTTATTCGCCGAGCACGCAAGGAGGACGAGAAAGAAATAGTTCTATGTTTACGATTAAAACCGTTGCTGACACAACAGTTATACAGATAAATCCTGTGACAATAAAAAATAGATCCGTTTACCTGATTGGTATATTTCACCATAAAGAAGTTTTGAATCGAGAGATAGCCCTCCGAAAAGATAATATGGTGAAGCCTATTGAGGTAATGACAAAAGGATGGGGATATGGACTTTTGAAGTTACAGATAAAAGATCATACAGGATCAATATTAGATTTTCAGAATATCCCAATTGGAATAGACAACGTCGTTAAACCACAACTGGCCACTAGCGGTGATTCCCTTTTAGTCAAGCTACCCGATGGAATATTTGGTAATATATCGCTATCCGTTACCCATAAGATAGCCCCAATTGATAGTGTACATCATATAGTCGCTGATTTATTGTTGGGTAACAATTGGAATGCTCCATTCCCTACGATAGATATCTTAAAAGCTTCTTCTAAAAGTCTAATCGGAATGTTACAAGAAAAAAGTCCTTCATATAACGATTACCTGGCGTTTACGCCAGATAACGACAAACTTTTATATCTCAGGGGCAAACTGCTTTTCAGCAACAAGCAACTTGCTCGTTTTCAGGAAGAATACCATAAGCTAAAAGTAAAAAATAAAAATGTAAGAGGGATTTCTTTTGGATATAAAGAATCAAAGGACATACAGTTTCGTTATGAAACACTTTCTCTGGATACAGCTTTTCAATTTGAAGTCCCTCAATTGACTTTTTTCGATTCTCTTAAGGTTCGGATTACACAGATTGAGCCAACATTGAGATCAATTCCATTTCAGGTGACTTATACTTTTAATCCCATGAAACTTAACGCACAACTATATACTCCATCATGGAAAAAGTGGAAAACGGAAAAGTTTTTTAAAAATGAGGAGTGGGTACAATGGTACGGAACCTATTTGAAAAACACGAAAGAAATTCGGTTAGAGGAAGTACAAATAAAGCGGCAAATTAGAGATCAACGTATAACGAAATTGGAAAAAGAACATGCTATTAGCGGTATTTTTTCGGGAATTAATGCCATGAGCATAGCTGTCGAAGATGATCCCCGTGCAGAATCTGAAATAAATATTTTTACTTATCTCCAAAACCAACTTCCATCATTAAGGATCAATACTACCGATCCACTGAGGCCACAGGTTAAAAATAATCGCGGAGGAGGAATATCTTTTTTTCTCAATGGAAGTCCATGTACCAATTTGATGGATTTGGCATTGATTCCGACATCAGATATTTCATATGTTAAATATTTTTATCCTCCTTTTGTAGGAGATCCAAAGGGAGGAGCTGCCATTGCCGTGTATAGCAAGAAAGGAAATCCAAGAACTCGTACCCCCGATGGTGAGATTTCAGAAACATATGTGAAAGGTTATGTTAATCCGCTACCTTTTTATAAAAATAATAATTTATTGACTCCAACGCTTCTCTGGATGCCATTGCTCTTCTTATCGGCGAAAAACGACACGATTCGAATTGGACTCGACAAATTGGATATTCAAGATGGATGGATTACTATACAAGGCGTTACAACTACAGGGAAACTTATTTTTATGCAGGAAAAGTTAAATATTTCGAATCGTTAAAAAAGAGACAGTACGTTTTTATTTATAAAATCATATTCTAAAGGAGATAAAAATTAATTGATGAAAGTTTTCATTATCTATTTGGCTATTTTATTTTTATGTGGACCTACTTTTGGACAAGGTATCAATGGAATTTATGTCCATACAGACCGAACAGCCTATTCGCCGGGTGATACCGTTTGGTTTAAGGGATATGTATTGAAGGATGGCCATTTAGACAGATCAGCAGTCAATCTATTTGTGGATTGGGCAGATCGTGACACTATTATTCGGAATGATGTTTTTTTGGTTGGTGGGGGTGTTACCCCAGGACAGTTTGTAATTCCAATAAATTACAGATATCCGATGTTGGAACTTAATGCTTTTACCCGAAATATGGTAAGCCATAGGCACTTTGGATATTACAAGAGTCTTGTTGTGTTTCAGGACAGTCTAGAGACAGAAAATTTTCCACAGGATAAAGTTTTTAAAAATTCGCTAACACCCAGTTCGGCAGATACAAGTCATGTGGAAATGAATGTTAATTTTCAAACGGATACGATTAAAATCTCGCTGAGATCACTGGTTTCATATGACATACAGAATTTAATGCTGGAATGTATTTTTCAGCATGTAGAGGTTTTTTCAAATCAAATAGATCTTAAAAGTAGGGCAGAGATGACTTTTAAGCTTCCGAGTTACGGGATTGACAGTGGCGTTTTGCAATTTCGTCTAATCAATGAAAAGAATAGGATATTATGCCATTACGCCAAGCTCCTAATTGATAGTTCACAAATGATTACGCCGAAGATAGGGTTCAACTGAACTGGAGAACCTACTGTCAGCCTACCGAATGGCGAGCTGGCGAACCTATCCATCGCAATTACCAAGAAGAATACTATAATTGGAAATTCAAAAAGCATGTATGGAGAACTGTTGTTGAATAATACGGCAGACAAAAGCTATCCCGACCTATACCATGTCAATAACAAACAGGTATGGCAATGGAATAACCAGACTGAGATTCCTCAATTACGGGACAGTGTTCTTTATCTGAAAGGGAAACTAAACTTTTCAGAGAAAGTAAGCAGGCAATACGAGAAAGCACTTGCTAACCTTATCACCAAAAAGAAACGTGGCTTGAGGGGACTCTCTGTGGGATTTCGTCCGCTAGCAGATACTTTGATGCAATTTTCGGAATATACGCTAAACGCAGCCAATACCTTCGAGATACCAAATTTAACTTTTTTTGACAGTATCGAAGTGCGAATCAAACAGATAGAGCCTTCTTTACAGTACTATCCGTTTGATGCTATTTGTAGTTTTTATCCTATTGAAAGACATAAAACAATATACCGTCCGTCTTGGGCAACTTTCGAAAATCAAGAAAGCAGATTATTATCAATCGTAAATGGTAATGAGAGATCAGTAATAGAACGACGTTCTTATCAAAAGATGAGAAGGTTTCAAACTGTAGTTGTCAAACGAGATGTAAACACCCAACGAATTGCTTTGTTAGAAAAGGAACATGGTATTTCTGGCCCGTTCAAATCAGTCAATGCTTATGCTTTTGATGCTGCCAATGATCCGCTCATTTCCGTGTCTTCAGATGCGAGGTCTTATCTTTCCTCGAAGCTGCCCCATGTTAATATCGGTTCGGGAAGAATGAACCGTGGAGGCAATATTCGCCTTTTTATTAACGAAACACCAAGTAAATTTTCTGAATTAGAATATCTATTTGCCGATGATCTTTCTTATATAAAATTTTTTCAGCCCCCTTCAATATTAAATCCTTCCGGCGGCGCAGCCTTAGCGGTATACACGAAAAAAGGAAATCAGTATAAGCGTAGCTCTTTGGCTAAAATCTTCACGACGAAGGTGATGGGCTATACCGAACCATTGGCAAAAAGTATCAGTCTCAAAGAGGAGACAATCTATTGGCACCCTTTGGCTCTGTTGTCAGTTTTAAATCCTCATTTCACGATTCCCTTAAATAAGAGCGAGCTTAAAAATACAACTCTTACAATAGAAGGGGTAACGGAATCGGGGAAAATAGTGTATTTACAAACAGAAATGGATAGGTTAAAATAAAATTTGTGTGTAATTCTATTATTAAAAACTCATTATAAAACAATAACAATTATTGCTGCCGCTTTTACAACCGGAGTTAGGATTGATCTCATCTGTGGGACAATTATTATTTATAAAGTTTTTAAAATGATCAAAGCAGGCAAAACTTATGACTGCTTTGAATTTGGCCTTTTCGGTATCCTAAAATACAGTATAAGTATTAATCCAACTATGTTTCTATCGTCGAGAATAAAAGGTGCTGTATTGAGGGAGGGTTACCGATTTAAGTTTTCTCTTGTCGATATAGGGTTGCTGTCGCTTGCTCTAGTGATCGTCCTGTTATGGGTTTAAATAAATGAGAAGCCTTCTCATAGGTTCCTGTATTTATCCTGCAGTTGCTTGCCGTCCATCTGGAAGAATAATCCTACCAATTGGGCACTTACAGGATAGTTATCCAAATATCTTCTTTAAAAAAAGCCCGAATTCAGTAGTCATTCGAGTACCCTCACGTACCAGGTTCCAATCTCTTGTGATAATCTGTCCCGTATCTAATAGTGTCCAGCGACGGCGGCGGATGTGTAGCGTAACTTTCTGACCTCTAATAGGAAAATCGGAAATCTCGGTGGAAGGCATAAAGCCCTTGGACTCTAACTTGCTATTCTCATAGCCCGCTGGAGAAATATTAAGCTCATCTAAATAAATGTGCACCTGATTGTCAACCTGATCGACTTCTAAACTATATGATTCATTCTGTTAAAATGTTATGATCTTTGTCAATCCAGAGGATTAGAAATTATTAGTTTTTCTTTTGGTGAAAAATGAAGTGATCGGATTTGTGATATCAACGAAGATAAATTACTTTGGCAATATTTATTTATCTGATTTACCTCGTTTTGGAAATGAGAGGAGCAACCTAATTGGCTATTAAAACTATTTTGATAATTTTCTGATAGATATTGAATGAAAAATCATTTCCAAGGGGAGATAGGGTAAATGATTTTTAGAAAAAAAATACCAAAATATTTTAAAAAATCCATCGATGGTTAATTTTATTTTTAATTGAGCATATCGTTCTCGAGATAAATTTCTGTAGCGAAAAGGTTTTCGTAGAAAGAACAAACGTTTGTTTTTGAAAAAAAAGTAAAAGTAAAAGAAATTTTTATCTACATTGGATAGACATTCCTAAATAAGGGAAAATAAAAGAACCAATGTAAATTATGTTAAACAACCAATTTCTCATATATTATGAATCTATTCAAATCTATACATCCTTCTTATGAGGGAAATATTTTAAAAGTTTGCAGATCTGTACTGGATATTTTTGACGTAAGGTTTACCAAAACATTTATAAAAAAAATAATTGATAATCATTTAGATCCGGGTTCACTTTTGGCTGTAACAGACATATTGAGCGAATATGGCGTGGAAACAGTAGCCGTAAAAAAAGGAGATTATCAGTATTCTGATTTTGAATTGCCTTTTATTTGTTGTATTCAGGAAGAAGGTTGGAGTCAAGCAGGTTTTGTTTTAGTCAAAGATGTAAATGGTGATAATATAAAATATCTTGATCCCAGTGATAATCATTTTAAATATCTCTCTTCGACGGGCTTTGAGAATATCGACAAAGGTATTATTTTACTGTTGGATGAATCTAATAAAAGAGACGAAATTGATTATAGAAAACACTTAGAAAATGAGAGAACTTCTTATTGGATTTCAAAATTGCCTCTTTTATTAGTTTCTATGACTGTAATGTTTCCAATATGCTCAAAAATATTTTTGAGTGAGAATATTCCTTGGGAAAGTCTGATATTTTTGGCAACTTCTTTGGTAGGGGCTTTTGTTTCCATATTGCTGTTATGGCATGAAGTCGATGCATTTAATCCTTTTATTAGAGAAGTATGGGGACTGTCCCAGCAAGTGTGTAAATAAAAAATATGGAGTTCAGTTATGTTCCTTA
>NZ_DIIM01000030.1:15259-76551 GCF_002420705.1 Sphingobacterium sp. UBA5670 | reverse complement strand
CTAACACGCTGCGATCCCAGTGACGGTATGCTCAGAACCCGCTTAAACAGTATTTAAAGTGGCTTTCGGGACTGAATGAAGACCGGATAAACCTTGGATAAAGGCCGAAAAACGCGATATACTCGGAGTAACACAGCATAAAAGAGGCTAAGTAGAACACTGTGAATAGCCAATATCCAAACGAAACCTTATATTCGTATAGTGATCATTAATCTTCTTACTCATTTTGAACGAACTTTTCAAAATCTATAAAATTGACGCCGATGAGGCACTGCGTATTCAGCAATCCAAAAACGAAATACACCAACATGATTTCGAGGAACTGATCATTGGCGTAGCAGGAAAACTCGAACATTTTATCGATTTTAAAACAAAAACGTATACTGCCCCCTTTATAAGTTTTGTCTCTCAGGGCAAAACTCATCGCGTCAAACCTCTTTTGAACAATAATCACATTGAATTTTGGGTCATTCGTTTCAAGAGCGAATTTATCCCCGAAACAACATTTCAACTCTACGCTCATTTTCATGAAAACGCAACATTGACCTTCCCTAGCCCCCACTGCTTCGACAGATTAACGATCTTGTGCCAGCTCATGCAACAGGAAACTCTCCAGACTGCTGTAGACTATGGAGTCATTAAGCAACTGTTGAGCACCATTTTTACCATGATTGAATCTGAACGGAAAAGGCAATTTCCAGATGCACAGCAGCAATTAAAAAATCAGGGTACAACATTCAAGAGTTTTCTATCGATCTTAGAAGAGAATTATCACCGTCCTGAAGGAGTTAATTTTTACGCAGAGAAGCTTTTTATGTCGACTCGAAACTTAAACCTGATCTGTCAAAATATTTTGCAGCAAAGCGTCTCTGAAATTATCGAAACCCGGAAGCTGATTGAAGCTAAAAACTTATTGTTGACAACAAACAAAACAATCTCGGAAATTGGCTTTGAACTAGGCTATCAAGAAAAAGCTTACTTTACCAATGTCTTCAAAAAGAAAGCAGGCATGACGCCTTCTGAATTCAGAAATGAAATCCAGAAACTTATTTCCGAATAGTACAACAGTTTGACCGGATTATTATACCCCTGCCTCTCCCCCGTCGCTTACCTTTGTATAGAAAATTGACGCGATTACATATATATCAAATGCGTAGAAAGGATTTTATCAAAATTATGGCAACATTACCTTTATCTGGAGTAGCACACAAAGCGAACTCTTTATATAAATTTTCTGGAGAACTCGAAGCAACCGACAAATATCCGGTTCTATTTCTAGGCCATGGAAGTCCCATGAACGCTATCGAAGACAATGAATTTGTACAGGGATTCAAAAAAATAGGTCAGACTTTTGAAAAACCGAAGGCCATTCTTGTTGTCTCTGCACATTGGGAAACACGTGGAACATTTGTTACGGCAATGGAGCATCCTGCCACCATACATGACTTTGGGGGATTCCCCCAAGCTTTATTTGATGTGCAATATCCGGCCCCGGGAAGTCCAGCTCTCGCTGTAGAAACTCAGCGTATCGTCAGCAAAGCGGATATTCACCTGGACGACAAATGGGGACTGGACCACGGCTCCTGGTCGGTTGTTAAACATCTTTACCCTAATGCAGATGTACCCATTATTCAAATGAGCATCGACTATACACAGCCTGCTGCATACCATTATGAGATTGCACAGCAATTAAACGAGCTAAGGAAAAAAGGTGTTCTGATTATCGGCAGCGGCAATATGGTGCACAACCTACGGATGGTTGCCTGGGATAAACTCAATACAACAGGTTATGCCTATGAATGGGCCACAATAGCAAATGAAAAAATGAAGAAATTTATTCAGGACGGGAACCACCAGGCCTTAATGGATTTCAGGAAACAGGGCAAAGAGTTTGACTTGGCAATCCCAACGCCTGAACATTACTTGCCTTTAATCTATACTTTGGGTTTACAGGAGAAAAATGACGAGCTGTTTCTCTTCAACGACAATTCAGTGGCTGGATCGCTGACGATGACTTCTTTGAAAATCGGCTAAGCCTCCAGCATAACTATCGGGGATATCCAACACGACCAGCCCATTCCATTGACCGAGTAGAGGGACCAATGAAATGGGCTGTCTTTATATGGAATGGGCTGTTTTTATACAGTACTCGGCCGAGTTGGAAATAATCTCGAAATTTCTATGACAAAAATGGTTTTGATTGCAACAGCAGGATCAATAAATTTGTTTGAAACAAAAGAATGTACCTTAACTTGACTCATGGCAACAAAACCCGTTATCGAAATTGAATATTGTCCAAAATGCAATTGGATGCTGCGCGCCGCCTATATGGCGCAAGAGCTGCTGAGTTCGTTTACTGAAGATATTCACGGAGTGCTGCTCGTGCCCAGCGAAATTGCAGGCCGCTATACCATACGCGTAGCGAATCAGGAAATCTTTGACCGAAAAAGAGCCGGGCGATTTCCAGAGATTAAGGAACTCAAACAACTAATCCGCGATCTAGTTGCACCGGAAAAGTCCTTGGGTCATTCGGACAAATCTTCTTAGTCGCACATTTAATTTAGCATAAATCGGATTTTATAGGTCTCTCCTTATGCGCAACTTTGTATAAATTAAATGAACAATCATGACTATTCAACAAGAAGTAGATTTTCAACGTATCGCCAAGGCCATACATTTCTTACAGGAAAATTTTAAGACACAGCCCACATTGGGTCAGATCGCTTCCCATGTTTACATGAGTGAGGCTCATTTTCAACGAATGTTTACCGCTTGGGCGGGAACTAGCCCGAAAAAATTCCTGCAATACGTGAGCATCAATCACGCAAAATCGTTGCTTAAAGAAAATAATATCGCCGAAACCACCTATCAGCTTGGTCTTTCCAGCAGCAGCAGACTGCATGAATTATTCATCAACATTGAAGGTATGACACCTGCAGAATATAAAAATGAGGGTGCCAACCTATTGATATCCTATGATTATTATCAAAGCTTATTCGGCACAATGCTCATTGCATCCACACCAAAAGGTGTTTGCCATATTGCTTATGCAGATGATCAGGCTACAGCCTTTGCGTCACTCCAACAACAGTTTCCGAAGGCAACCTATTTCCAACAGGGAAATAGCATGCATGAAAATGCCCTCCAAGCTTTAAATCCGGAAGATAAAGATATCAGTCAGGTAAAGTTACATTTAAAAGGAACTGATTTTCAGCTAAAAGTATGGGAAGCTTTATTAAAAATCCCTATGGGCAATTTAAGCACTTACGGTGCTATCGCTACCCAAATCGGCAATCCCAAAGCCTCCCGCGCAGTCGGCACTGCTGTCGGAAGCAATCCAATTGCCTACCTCATCCCTTGCCACCGTGTGATTCAAAACAGCGGTATATTTGGCGGTTATCGATGGGATCCTTTGCGTAAAACGGCCATAATCGGATGGGAAAGCCTTCATACGGCCATTTAGTTAAAAATTACAATACAATACAATACAATACAATACAATACAATACAATACAATACAATGGAACTTTTCGACAATCTCTTCGATGGCAATAGGAATCTACTCCCTTACGATGGGACTGTCAATTACTATGGTAAAATATTGAATCAGCAGGAGGCAAACCATTATTTTGACATACTGATGGATTCGGTGGAGTGGGTAAATGACCGAGCTATTATTTTTGGCAATGAAATCGTTACCAAACGAAAAGTAGCCTGGTATGGCGATCAAGCGTTTGAATATAGCTATTCCAATACCACCAAAAGAGCGCTCCCCTGGACAAAAGAACTCCTAGAGCTGAAGAGACTGGCAGAGGAAACAACACAGGAGACCTACAATTCCTGTTTGTTGAATTTATATCACAATGGCGATGAAGGAATGGCCTGGCACAGTGATGGGGAAAAAGACCTCAAAAAAAATGGTGCAATTGCTTCGTTAAGTTTTGGTGCCGAACGAAAATTTGCATTTAAGCATAAGACCAGTAAGGAAAAAATAGATATCATTCTAGGACATGGAAGTCTATTGGTCATGAAAGATATGACGCAAACCTATTGGCTACATCGACTTCCACCTACAAAGAAGGCTTTCCATGCACGGATTAATCTGACATTTCGGACCATTGATAATTTTTCTTAAAATATTCTTGAAGGCAATGAAAGACATCATCAAAGGCTAGATTCGCACTGCAAAGAACTTTATGCATGGCAAAATCGTGTCAGCTTCTGTAAATAAAAGCTGACACGACCGACTGAATTATTTTAGGTTGTCCCAGCTATTGTCTTTGGCTGTATAATCCATAAAAATACCACCATCCAATGTAATATTTTTCACCTTTTTAGTCGATGACCAAGATAAAGTTGCTTCTTTTTCATTATGTTGCCAAATTGCCGGCGTCTGGTGTTTTGTCTCTACAGATCCATCTGCATAGGTAACTAGCACATCAAAAGGAATCGCAAATCCCCCCACATTGGTGATCGTAAGCGTATTTTTACCACTAACTTGCTTAAAGCTACTCACTTTGAGGTCGATGTAGTTGTTGCTGAAATACCAGTTTTTCCAATACCAGTTTAGATTTTGTCCAGCACCAGCATTGATGCTATAAAAGAAATCCCATGGCGTCGGATGTTTTCCATGCCATAGCTTCATGTAATGATGTAATGCTTTTTTAAACAGTTCATCGCCCAGGTAATCCCGTAATGCAATATAAGACAATGCGGCCTTAATGTAGGCATTGTTGCCGTACCCTAAACCACTTAACTGAGAAGTCATCGTGATCAGGGGCTGATCTTCCTCTGTAGAAGGATCAAATATATATCGTTTTACGCGTGCATCTTTAAAAAGCTCTTTGTTCTTGTCTGCCCCGATCTCTGCATTTCCAATCCAAAATTCCAGTGCCGTAGCCCATCCTTCATCCATATAGCCGTAGCGTGTCTCATTGATTCCCATATAAAAAGGAAAATAGGTATGTGCGATTTCATGGTCCGCTGTTTGCCGCGCGTCCACAAAATTATCCGGCACACTCGAATCGTTGATCATCATCGGATATTCCATATCAGCAAATCCCTGAACCGCTGTCATCGTCGGATATGGATAGGTGACACCGGGCCAGTTTTTGGAAAACCAGTCGATACAGTATTGCTGCCAGCCAATATAGTGTTCAAAGTCTGGCGTTCCATCAACGTAGCTGGATTGAACACTCACTCGTTTGCTTCCTAAGTCGACACTTCCACCATCCCAGATATAATTATCACTCACACTGAAACAGAAATCAGGAACATAAGCGGCTTTAAATTTCCAAGTATTCCACGCTTCCTGTGCTGTCACTTTTCCCGCTTTTATCTCAGCATCTGTAGCAATATGTATTGGGGTATCGCTAACTTTTGATTTTTCGAAACGTTCTAAAATAGGTTTCTGCAATACTGCTGCGGCATTTGTCAGCTCACCTGTAGCCCAAACCACGAAATTCTTTGGAACGGATATTTCAAATTGATAATCATTGAAACCATTGTAGAATTCCTGTCTCCCATTATGTTCCAAAACATCCCAGCCATTATAATCGTCGTATACAGACACTCTTGGATAAGAATAAGCACAATAAAAAGTAGAAGCATTTAACAAACCGTCACGGTCGCTTTCTACAGATAAAGGGTATTCCCAGCTGATCTCCAATGTTGCAGTGCTTCCCGGAAGGATCTTCTGTCCAAAATCACCTAGTTTGACGGTCCCCCAATCTTTACTGTTTACATCGTAGACCTGGCCATTCAGTTTAAAGGATTTAATCTTCAATCCCGAAGTTAGGTAATCGTCTGAAGCGTAGGCCGCACGTACCGCATTGGGCTTGTGTACATTGTTGACAAATCGTATAGCCAGCCGTTTCAAGGTATCCGGGCTATTATTGCTGTATAAAATGGTTTCTGTTCCACTGACCGTTTTTGTGGTAGGATCCAATTGAACCTGCACATTATATTTGCCAAAATTCTGCCAATAGTTTTTCCCTGGTTCACCCGTAGTTGTACGCGTGCCCTTTTCTATCGCTTGCTTAACATTTCTTGGGGTATACAATTCTTGTGCATGAACAGCTCCAGTCAATAAAAGCAAAGTCAATCCGTAATTAATTATAGTGCGTCTTATCATATCCTAGTTTAAATAATCAAACTAAGATAAATTTGCTGTGATTTGCAAGTTTAATTCTCCAGCTCCGCCAGAAAAATAAACTTCTTCAACACAATACCGGATTTGCATTTGTTCAAAGATCAAAAAAGGCAGGCTCCGAGTGCCTGAGAAAACATTTTAATTTTTTTTACGTTTAGTTTTAAGATAAACCCGAATGTATGCATCAACTTCTACGTTATAACGATTTCTTCCGATTCGCTTTTTTAGGAATGCTTTTTATTTCAATCCCCACGTTGCTTTCTGCCCAAACCGATGCAAAAACAGACTCTCTTGCAGAGTACAATCATCGTCGCGATTCTATCCTTGCCAGTCAATATGATATATCTGACCTCATTGGAAGAATAATACATCCAAAACGGAAAAAAGAACATTCGAGCAAACGTTCCCCCATCACCTTGATGCCCAATATTGCATATAACCCGACAATTGGCGGCCAGATTGGAATTAAAGCTGTCGCCGGAAAAGTACTTGGTGACCCGAAAACGACTACCATGTCGATCGCCGCAACATCTGCCTCGATTACGACAAAAAATATTATGGTTTTTTATATCAGCCACAATGTATTTACGCCAAACAACAAGCTGAATTTTCAAGGGGCTTTTGCACTCGTCAAGATGGTTGCTTTAGATGCAGGCTTGGGCATGACGCCTCATGGAAAATGGACCAATACCGATGAAGAAATACTTGCAAATCCTGACCATAAGAAGTATGGCGCCAAGTACAATGCCTTTACATTTAACGAAAAAGTCTACAAACGTATCGCTGATGGGCTGTTTGTGGGAGCTGGATTAGCTTTTGACTTAAGGCGCAAAATCACCAGCAGTGGTCCTAATGGCAATGTTACTCCCAATACTATCTATACGGAAAAGCATGGCTTCGAGCCAGACAGCTATAACTCCAATGGGTTATTGTTCAATTTGCAGTATATGACAAGAGACAATCCCAATAGACCTTACAAAGGCATCTATTCCGATATCGGTGTTCGATGGAACACCACACTGTTGGGCAGCAGCAAAAGTGCAGTACAGCTTACAACCGATTTTCGGAAATATTTTAGTCTATCTCAGTCTGACCCAGCTCATGTACTTGCCTTCTGGTACTGGGGGTCTTATAAACTTGGCGGTACACTCCCTTATTTTGACCTCCCAGGAACTGGAAGGGATGTCGCCGTGAGGAGCGGCCGTGGTTATACCATCGGTTATTTCAAAGGAATTTCTTTCGGTTATGCCGAAACAGAATACCGCTTCCCAATTTTAAAAAATCGCTTCTTGAGTGGAGCTGCATTTTTTAATCTACAGACAGCAAGTGACGAACTTGGCACCAAGCTTTTTGAAAGGTGGCAGCCCGGCGGCGGTGCCGGATTGCGGGTTCTATTTAACAAAGCAACGCGCACAAATCTCTGTCTAGACTATGCTTTCGGAAAATATGGATCTCGGGGTTTCTTTTTGGGGCTCAATGAAGCATTCTAATTCGAACTTAACAGAACCTTCTTTCCCATAAAATAACTAAATTAGCCGATATTGTTGCTTCTTCAGGGTGTAGAACGTGAAGAGATGCATCAAAGGGACTTCATCATGAATTTACAAAACATCCTGCTATACATCTTATTTCTGGGTCTAGTTTCCTGTCATCAGACAAAGGCCCCGAAAACACAGATCACAGCAACAAAAGATACAGCTGCGCGCAGTCAAGAGCAAGTCGCGACCTCTACTTCCGTGCAAAATGCACCAGATACCTCTTGCTATGAAAAACCCCGTTTTGCTGACAGAACAAGCGAACAAGAACAGCAGCTAATGAAAATGGCCAACGATGGCCTTTTCGATAAACTTCATCAGAAATTGACACCCGCGTTGAGTGCCGACCAAAAGGATTATTTTCTAAGCCATGTAAACTACACTATTTTAGCCCTCACGAAAGGGAATATATTCGAGAATGGCGGCAACGATTTAGGATATATTGTTTACAATAAGGACAACCAGCGCATTGAAATCGTACTCTTTGATCAGAAAAACAATAGTTTCAAAACATTGTACAGGGAATTAAAAGTTGTCAATACGCTCCAAAACATGGACTGTTCCTCCAGCTTTTGTACCCTGGATTACCTGATCGCTTCCGAACTGATTTATCAAGAGGATTATATCCGCTTAAATGAATCGAATTATCTGATTGACGACAACTCCTTTTGTGTTGACAATATCGCTACGAACAAAAATTTTGATCTCCAGCGCGGATGTTTAAATAAAAAGTTTTCAAAAGATGCTATGTCAAATACCTTATGTGTACCGACCAGCTCCGTATATGCTAATTTTCAATGCCTAAAATATAACAGGACAAAGCAAGTTTTTGAAATTTATTTCAGTCAGGAATTTGCAGACTAAGCCGACCTAACAATAACAATGAAAAGATTATACATTCTTGCTACCCTGAGTTTATGTGGCAAATTATATGCGCAGGAAGTAGATACCACAACTAATAGACTAGAACAAGTCGAGGTGAAAGCGTATTTCAATAAACAACCTTTATTGCGGTTAACTTCTTCGGCCGCTGTTTTAAGCCGGCAGATGATCCTATCCCAACAATCTCCGACGCTGGTTTCAGCAATGAATTTGATACCGGGCATACGGATGGAAGAACGTTCCCCTGGCAGTTATCGTCTGGCACTGCGCGGCAGCATGATCCGCTCACCGTTCGGTGTCCGGAACGTAAAAATCTATCTGGATGACTTTCCGCTAACCGATGCTGGTGGAAACACTTATCTTAATCTGATAGATCCTTACGCATTAGGCCAAATCAATATCTTAAAAGGTCCTGACGGTTCAATCTATGGAGCCAATTCAGGTGGTGTAGTCTCCTTGTACAGTAAAGGGTTTGATCAGTCTGTCAAACCAGAAGTCAACCTGCAATTAACAGGCGGCTCTTATGGTCTCTTTCAGGAGCAGCTTAATGCAATATTGCCGGTAAGTCAGACACAACAGCTAGCGATCAATCAGAGCTGGACCAGAAGTGACGGATATAGACATAATTCGGCCTTAAACAAGAAGAATATTCAGCTCAATTACAATTGGAAGTACACAAAAATTTCCGAATTAAAATTTACGGGATTTTACTCAGATCTGGGTTACCAGACTCCGGGCGGTCTCACCGCAGCACAAATGGAAAGCGATCGAAGACAGGCCAGGCCAAAGGGGGGACCAAATCCCGGCGCGGCCGAACAGAAAGCTGCGATCTATGATAAAACATTCTTTGGCGGACTCAGCAACCAGACACAAATCAGTTCTAAGATGACTTTGTTTGCCAGTGTATTTGGCTCATCCAATCAGATCAGAAATCCCTTCATTACCAATTATGAAAAAAGGGATGAGAAAAATCTGGGAACACGCTTGTATTTATCCTACACGGACTTGTTGAGCAAGGCCCTAAAATACGAAGTTCAAGTGGGCTTAGAGGCTCAAAAAGGCTGGTATGCTATTGATAATTATGACAATGATAAAGGGATCGCTGCCGATCCTCAGGCCAAAGACAAACTGGAGAATAGTCAACAGTCATTTTTTGCCCGCACCCAACTGGAGTGGCTTGAACGTTTGCAACTAGAGCTGTCGCTCGGATTGAATGGAAGTAAAATAGCCTATCAACAGCGCTATCCTCTTGCCCAAGAAAACAAATCAAGTATCGATTTCGGAAATTCATGGATGCCAAGAGCTGCACTATCCTACTTGGTCACACCAACAGTTGCGCTTAGAGCATCGATTTCCAAAGGTTTCTCCGCGCCGACAGTTGCAGAAGTCCGCTCCTCAGACAATATGGTCAACACGATGCTGAAACCAGAAACGGGGACAAATCATGAGCTGGGGATACGCTGGCATTTATGGAATAGACGGATTATTGTAGATGCAGCAGCTTACACTTACCAAATGAACAATGCTATTATCCGCCAGATACGAGATACAGGAGCTGAATATTTTCAAAATGCGGGTAAAATAAACCAAAAGGGAGTGGAAGCATCGATATTAACTTATTTGATTACACCCCAGACAAGCGGTATTGTTCGGAGCTTACAACTCGCCAGTAATTTTTCCTTCAATGACTATCGTTTCAAAACCTATCAGGTTGGCGACAATGATTATAGCGGTAATAAGCTCCCTGCTGTTCCAAAAACAGTATGGGTAAATTCGTTAAATGTAATTTTCCCGAAGGAATTTCGATTAGATCTTCTTTCCAATCTAACAGCAGCGATACCATTGGATGATGCAAACACCGTGTATGCCAAACGCTATCACCTTTTACAGGGTAAATTATCATGGACCAAGTCCATCGGTTCAGGTCACAAGATCAGAATCTTTGTGGGGGCGGATAACTTGCTGAATGAAGAGTATAGTCTTGGAAACGACATCAATGCTTTTGGAGGCCGATATTTCAATCCTGCCCCTTTACGTAATTATTATGGCGGCATGAGTTTTAATCTTTAAGCTAATAACATGGAATTCCATCAGCACATATTGACCAATATCGACTTCAGAAGGGTGAACCGTTATTCTTATTTTCCGTGGATGGAAGTGGCATTGGCACATTTTCAGATCAATGTTGTGGAGATGACGGTCAATCAGGCTACCTTTCAAGTACTGGAAAATTACACCAACTTTGAGGTCATGATCATCTATACAGCTCCCACAACTGCTGTATTTTGTAACTGTCCAGAAACAGCATTCTGCCGGCATCAAAAAGCCGTTTTAAGCAAACTGTTTACTCAGGAAAACTGGCTGGCTTTTTTTGATCACATCCGCTATCAGCATCTCCTAAAAAAAGTTGCCATTCAATATGGACTAGAAAATGAATCCTCTTTGGAAAACTATTTCTCTGCTCATATCCATGCGGGAGAGCTCCAGTTTTTATTAAAAGACAAACAGCTAACTTCGATAGATGACTTTGATCTGCTGGATGAATCCCAGGCTCCAAAGGTGAAAGAAGGGGCCAAACAGCAACATACTTTTGTTGTGTTAACACGCAATCGCTACTACAAAAATTTACAGATACACCTCTGCCAGGCTCCATTAACCAAATCGGGCATGCCAAAAAATCCCATTTCGGTAAGCGAAAGCCAAGCGCGTATCTGGCGGACCAATGCGGTCGAAGAAATGCAATTTTATACGGCTATCCATCAATTTTCCCAAGCCGTACAACAGGATATCGACGTTACATCAAGCCTACGGGCGATTATAAAAAATCCTTTGCATCTCGATTTTTATCTTCATGATTACGAGAAATCGGAAAATATAACAGCTACATCCCTTTCGCCAATACAGCTTAGTTTAAACAAAGGCGAGATTAAACTCTTTATTACCAAAACCGATGCATTCTTTGCTGTTAAGGGAGAAATTCACATGCATACCCTAACGTACAATTTACAGGATCTCGGTATTCTTCTGGACCATTTTGTGTTGATCGGAAACCAGGTTGTGCTGATCGAAAACAAACTCCACTTCAAATTGATTCGTTTATTTATCCATAAAGGTGAACAGCTGTTGATTCATCAAAGCAAGTTCAAAGAGTTCAACAAACTATTTCTAGAACCACTTGCCCATGCGGTGGAATTGAATTTTAAGGATATTCCCAAAGCCAGCAAGCCGCAACTAAAGGAAAATCTATATTATCAGGATATGCAGGCACTCCTCTTTTTGGAGGAATCGGAAGATTTTGTCAATCTTATTCCTGTCATGCGTTATGGTGAAGTCGAAATTCCAATACTCAGCAAACGAAATATATTCGGCACAGATCATAAGGGCAAACAATTTTTAGTCGATCGGAAGCTGAAAAAGGAAACAAAAGTCATTTCACTTTTACTCAAGCAGCACCCCTATTTTCAAGAACAGATGGATGATGGCAGCTTTCAGCATTTTTACCTGCATCGCAAATATTTTTTGGATAAAGACTGGTTTTTAGATGCTTTTGATGAATGGCAGCATCATGGCATACAGATCGTTGGCTTTAATGCACTCCGAGGAAATAAACTAAGCCAATTTAAAGGAAAAATCCATGTAGAGGTGCTCAGTGGGCAAAATTGGTTCAATGCCAATATACAGGTCAAGTTTGGTCCAAAAAGTGTTTCCTTAAAAAAATTGGAGAAAGCCGTACGTAACCGCTCGCAGTTTATCCCTTTGGACGATGGTACCCAAGGAATCTTGCCTCAAGAGTGGCTCGCTAAATTTGAAGCTTACTTTAATGCCGCCGAAGTGTTAGCCGATGATTTTATTGAAATCCCCAAATATAAGTTCAATGAAATTGACCAAATCTTCGCTAAAAGTGAGATGGATCCCATCGTAATCGCAGAGCTTAGTGAATTGAGACAACGGCTTTCCTCCTTATCCTTATCTGAGGTACAGGTACCACCAACTTTTGTCGGAAACTTACGCCCTTATCAGCAACAAGGACTACAATGGCTGCATTTCTTGGATGGGCTTAACTTTGGAGCCTGTCTGGCCGATGATATGGGGCTCGGAAAAACAATTCAAATTCTGGCTTTTCTAGCCGTTCAAAAAGCGCAGGGACACATTGCCCCTACTTTGCTTGTGCTTCCTACCACACTGATTTTTAACTGGCGACATGAGATCCAGCAGTTTCTCCCTTCTTTTCAGGTGCTCATCTTGGATGGCCCCAGTAGAATAGAAAAAGGCCTGCAATATGAGTCCTATGACCTTGTTTTAATCTCTTACAATAACCTGCTGACGGACATCAACATCCTCAAAAAAGTCATATTCAATTATGTTATACTGGATGAATCGCAGCAGATTAAAAACCCAGATTCCCAGCGCTATAAAACGGTAAATCTGCTAAAATCAAGAAATCGCATCATCTTAACGGGAACTCCGATTGAAAATAATACGATGGACCTTTATGCGCAGCTTTCTTTTATTGTACCGGGTCTTTTAGGAAGCAAAAAATATTTCAAAGATGTGTATACAACACCAATCGATGCGTTCCATGACCGCAAAAGAAAGAAAATGCTGAAAGAAAAAATAAAGCCATTCATTCTCCGAAGAACTAAGCAGGAGGTACTGGATGATCTTCCCACAAAGAACGAGCTGATTCTTTATTGTGAAATGAAAACTGCACAACGGCGTATTTATGATCTCTATGAAAAGGAATTTCGGGATTTTATCTCAGCCAAAGATGGCGATGAAATCAAGAAAAGCCCAATGCATGTGCTGAAAGGATTGACCAAGTTGCGCCAAATATGTAACTCAAGTAAGCTTCTCCAAAACGAGGATCTGACAACATCTGAAGATTCTGCAAAAATCGAAATGCTGATCGAGCAGATTCAGCATAAAAAGGACCAGCATAAAATTATTGTCTTTTCACAGTTTGTAAGTATGCTGAATCTAATTAAGGAAGCCTTGGATAAACAGAAGATTCCGGCGTTAATGCTTACTGGGCAGTCTAAAAATCGAGGTCAGTTGGTTAGTGATTTCCAATCTGACAAGGATATTCCTGTTTTTCTTGTTAGTCTAAAAGCTGGGGGTACGGGGCTTAATCTTACCGCAGCGGATGTTGTGTACCTGGTTGACCCCTGGTGGAATCCTGCTGTCGAGCAACAGGCGATCGATAGAATCTATCGCATGGGGCAACAAAAAGCTGTTACGGCAGTTCGGTTAATCAGTCCAAATACGGTTGAAGATAAAATTCAAACCCTACAGCATCATAAAAAGGAAATTAGTAGCAGTATTCTGGATGATGGTGGAAGTTTAAATGCCTTTTATCTGGATAAAACCTATTTATTGGATCTTCTTCGGTAAATTTTAAAATAAAAAAAAGGACATCAAATGATGTCCTTTCTCCTCTAATAATTCGTCTTCAGCTGCTATTTATTTTTTGTCAGAAATGTAGGTTTTGTTTCCATTTCCATTGATATAATATTTACCTCCTTTTGGACCTAGATAGACCGTATGGCCATTGTATTTTTCACTTGTTGCTTTATCTGAAGTAGCGACTGCATCTCTTTTAACAGCGGTTACCTGTTTTTGCACTTTAGCAGTTTCCTTTTTGACCGCTTTATCCTTTACCTCTTTTTCCTTGACATCCACCGCCGCTACTTTTGCATCAGCCATCTTCTTCGTCTGCATAGACTTTTCCTTGACTGCTGTCTCTTTCTTCTCCGTTGTTTTCACCGGTGCCGCCTTCGTTTTCATTTCGGCCTCAGTAGCCTTAGTTTTTACTTCCTTTACGTTTTGTTCAGACTTTTTGGCTTCTTTTTCCATTTTTTTTGGAGCCGTTTGTGCATAGGATTGTCCGATTCCGAATGCAGCGATCAAAGCTAATGTAGCTGTAATCTTTTTGAAACGATTTATTGCTTCCATAACGCAATTGTTATTTAAATAATTGTAAATAAAAGTACAATGTAAATGCCATATTTCGATTTAATTTTCTAAAATAATACTTTTAACAAAATTTTAACCTGAAAAACGAACTATTCAACAATCTGCTTTCTAAATTTCGAATCAATTATATATTTTACCCCTTTAGCATCTACAAATACAGGTTTTCCATGGTAGCGCTCATTAATCTGTCGATCAATTGCAACGCGATATCTAGTCGTTGAATTAGAGGAGCTATAAGTGATATTTCCCCCAGATTCACCTGAAGCAGTGATGACTTCCGAGCCTTCATATACGCGCTCACTCACTCTTCCTGTAAAACGCTGTCTGCCTGTCGAATTTTTGACTTTCTCCTGTTGATCAGGCTCTTTATCAAGCGGAGCAAGGTCCCAGTTTATCGCATCAACCTGTTGGCTTAATGGGAAAAAGGGATCTACCCACCGATATACAGTATGATAATCGGTCCCCAAGTTATTAAAAGCGTGCATTTGCTGCCCCCTGACGACACTTATCCATCCTCCTAAAATTAGCAGCGGCAGTAAAAAACGTCTAAAGAATATTAATTCAACTCCTAACATATCTTTTTTTCCTTTCGTTCAAATACTCCCAAATAAAATGCCATCTCTCCTTTAAGCTCTCACCTTTAACACATTTTTAACTAAAGTAAATTAGTTTGATATTTAACTGTTTTATATTTAACTTTGTAACATGAAAAATGAATTCACGAATCCAGTAAAACCTTTGGTGGATAGTATCATCGCGTTACGAACGAGCTTAAAACAGTACTATATCCAAAAAATAAAGGAGCAGCGATTGGATATCACCTACGAGATGCTGCAAGTCTTGGCGGCGTTGTGGAAAAATGAACAGATGAATCAGCAAGATATTGCCATCGCTATACAAAAGAACAAAGCAAGTGTCACTCCGCTGATCGACAACCTTTGTAAGCGGGATCTAGTTAGACGCGTCAGTGACCCCAATGACAGGCGAAATAACTTAATCGAATTAACCGTAAAAGGAGATGAATACAGAACATTATTGGACCCTGTCCAGCACGATCTTTATAGCGCCATCCTGCAGGAGATCGCAGAAAAAAAAGTATTGGAAATTACAGCAAGTCTAGAAAAATTGACAGCCATTATTGAGAAGCAATAATGTAGGTTGCCTTGCTTTCCAGAAAAAAAATAGAAGATAAGCAAATGAGTCATGAGTAATTCAACATTAAGTGAAAAAGAAATAAAACGAAGACGGAAGATCTGGACCATCAATATCCTATCTGTTCTGGTCATTGCGGTCACAATTATATGGGGTATCCTGGTCTTCTTCCACATCAACGAATCTGTATATACAGATGATGCCCAGGTAGACGCCCATATTACCCCTATAAATTCGCGGATCAATGGTTATATCAAAACAGTTCGATTTGATGAGCACCAAAAAGTCCACAAGGGCGATACACTCGTCATCATTGATGATGCCGAGTATAGAATTTTATTACAAAATGCACAAGCCGCGCTAGCGGATGCCAAAGCGAGCAAAACAATATCCCAATCTGGAATTGCCATTGCCAGCAATAGCACGGCAATTGCAAATGCCAATATTGATGAAATGAAAGCCCGCTTAGCTAATATGGAAACAAATTACAGGCGATATGAAAGTCTCATCAAAGATGAAGCTGTTACGCAATATCAATTCGATCAGGTAAAATCGGATTATGAGGCCATGCTGGCTAAATATAAAGCCCTTTTGGCACAGGAACGTGTATCCAAACTCAATACACATGAATCCGAGCAGAAACTATCTGTCAATGATGCTTCCTTATTAAAGGCACAGTCAGCAATAGATCTGGCCAAATTAAACCTTTCCTATACGGTTATCACTGCTCCCTATGATGGGGTATTGGGAAGAAGGACAATCGAGGAGGGCCAATTGGTGCAAAATGGAACGCCGTTGGTTAATATTGTCCGTGACGAACAGAAATGGATAACAGCAAATTATACCGAAAGTCAGCTAAAAAGTATTAGCTTAGGAACAAAGGTCAAGATTGAAATTGATGCATTGGCAGGAAAGACCTTTGAAGGTGAGGTAGCCGCTATATCCGAAGCTACCGGCTCCAAATATTCTGCTGTTCCAGTGGACAACTCCACGGGAAACTTTGTCAAAGTACAACAGCGAATCCCGGTCAGAATTAATTTTACGGCATCCAATACGCCTAAAGACCTCGCCATGCTTCGCGTCGGTATGAATGCCATCATTCGTGTTCAATAATTATGAGAGATCGTATATTCAGGGATTGGTTGAGTACTGGATGGGAGTTGTTTTTTTTGTTTGTACTCAATATTCTATTATCTTTCAATAATGGGATCCCCTCTTCCATCAACAGCTATGTCATGAGCGGATATGCTGGTATTAGCGCAGATCTCAGCATGGCCACTTATTGTTATTATGCGGGAATGGTATGTGCCATACCTTTGGTATTTAGGTTATTGAAGCTATTCTCTAAAAAGTCTATATTAATTGTTTCCATCTTTATCATTCTTGCCTCCAATGCGGTTTTGGAACATGCCAATAATGGTGTCAATATCTGTATGGCGACATTCTTCATCGGGAGTGCCAAGATTATCGTCACCATGGCTATCATTGGTGAAATGATCCCTTTCCTCATGCCCCGTGGGGAACGTTATCAGCTGTATGCAGTCTATTATCCGATGACAATGGTCATTCCAGCCTTGGCAAGTTATGTATCGGCACTATTTGCCACACGCTTTTATTGGGAAACTGTCTTTCTATTTCAAAATATATTACTGGCCGTAGCACTGCTCATCTGCATTATCTTCCTGAAATCTACTGATTTCAAAAAGGTACCACTGTATCAATATGATTGGTTCGGAAGCATTTTACTTTGTATTTCTTTATTGAACTTTGCCTATTTCAGTACGTATGGCCTGACACAAAACTGGTTTCACTCCAAGTTTATTTTGATCACCGGCATTGTATCGCTTTGTTTTTTTGTCCTTTTTATCAATCGAAGTGCACTCATCAGAAAATCGCTGTTAAATTTTGAAGCGTTTCGAACACGAATTCTACCCATATCCATTGGAACAATTTTTATATTTGGCATTTTCTATAGCTCCACTTCGCTATATAGCTCTCTTTTAGGAATTACGCTTGGCACAAACCCTTTGAAAGCAGCTGAAATAAACACCTATGTTATCCCGGGCTATATTATCGGCGCAATAGTTTCTTATGTGTATTTTAAAATAACAAAGAAATGTAAGTTTATTCTCGCATTTTCTGCAGCGTGCTATGCGTTATCCAGCTTTTTCTTTGCACGCATTGTTGATCAACAGACAAATGCAGTTTTTTTCTATCTTCCTTTGATATTAAGAGGCATGGGGGTCATCACTTCCTACATTGGGATAGGGGTCTATATGGCCGGAAATATCCCAAGCAAATATTACCTCTCAGGATTGGTATTCTTGATTCTTACACGTTCATTTTTGGTACCTGTAGTTTGGTCGAACATGATTGCTAACTGGTATTATCACCTACAGGTCTACCATGCCAATGATCTGGCCAGCGTCATTGATAGAACCAATAGTTTGGTTTTGCAAAGAGGAAACATGATGAAATCCGCTCAGATTCAGGCGGCGCTACTTTCTGTACGTGATGCCTATACCTGGCTCTTTATTATTGGAGTGGTTCTGACACTTTTAATTTTAGTCTTTCCCTTTCATTCTTCACCAATCAGAAGAGTCTTCGACTGGAAAAGGAAAAATGCGACAAAAGAAGCCTTACAAATTCCAATCTCTTAGTTTAACTGATATAGATGTCAGTCATGTACTTAAATACAATGCGATCTGAGATTGCGTACTTATCGAAAAGTGTATGGAGATCGTCATAGAGCGTTTTGTTTTCAGCTTGCTCTTTTGGAAAATAAGAAGACGAGCGCACTCTTCCCAAAAAAGATCGAAGATCTAATATCTGCTGATTGGGCAAAGATACCTTAGTCATTGGCCGGGATTCAAAAAAAAGCCTGAGGTCATCGTCACTGATGTTTTTGTGGCTGACAGATTGATAGCTTGGGATATGATTGAGTAGAAACTGTTCGTACTCCTGCTGAAAAGCATCTTCTGGATCGCGTTGGTTCCAGACCAACACAATATGTCCATTTTCCGTGAGGATACGATCAAATTCTTTTTGACAGGCCAGACGGTCGAACCAGTGAAAAGATTGTCCCGCAAAAATGAGGTCGACACATCCAGATTCTATAGATGTATCCTCAGCTGTCGCATTCAAAGCAATTAAATTTCTATAGGTCTTAAAATGGTGCAGCAAAGATTCCCGCATCTCCCGATTGGGTTCGACGGCAAAGACGTCATTTCCATTTTCGAGAAAAAGTTGTGTAGATAATCCGGTTCCGCTACCGATATCGGCAACTAGCCACTTTTTGTTCAGTCCAATATGCTCTTTGAGCACCTGAATGATTTCATTGGGGTAGCTAGGTCTAAATTTCTCGTAATCGACAACCCTGTCTGTGAATCTTTCAATACTGTTTTTGTTCATATTAAGAATGCTATAACTAGTCTATTATGCCTTCATCTTTAAAGCTATAATAGCCGTTATCGGTAAAGATTAAATGATCGGCAACTCTAATATCCATAATTTTGGAGGCTTCGGCAATTTTTTGCGTCAGAATTTTGTCAGCATTGCTGGGATACAAAGTACCTGAGGGGTGGTTATGAACTAATATAATCGCGTGTGCCTTTAGGCTAAGCGCACTGCGTAAGATGATCCGCACATCGACAGGTGTAAAATCATTACCTCCACGACCGATCAGCTGCTTGTCTAATATTTTATAGCCTGTATTCAGATACAGGGCCCAAAATTCTTCATGCGGCAGATCCTGTAGTATGGGTTTCATCAGGTTATAAACGAAGCGGCTACTATTTACCAGCTTACGTTCTTCTGCGGGTAGCTCATTTTTACGGCGAGCCAGCTCCAATGCAGCAATAATGGCGATTGCTTTCGCTTCGCCGATCCCTTTATATGCGCTAAGCTCACTGACATCCATCATCGAAAGTGTATGCAGGCTGTTCTTGGCATCTGCCAATATACGCCGGCAAAGTTCTACGGCACTTTCATCGTGAGATCCAGAACCGATTAAGATAGCCAATAATTCGGCATCGGTAAGTGCCCTACGCCCCTGATTTAATAGCTTCTCCCTGGGGCGATCGGCCTCAGACCACTCCCGAATGACTAACTTATACGAATTTGACATTTGCAGTTATTTATAATTGGCTAACGTACATAAATATACATAATATTTTGGTTATTTATGCCCCAGATAAATCCTCAATTCATCAATTAAAAAAAATTGGTATTCGGGATTTACTTCACATTTCACTCTGAAACGTTATCTTTGTATTTCATAAAAATTTTTGAATATGAGTAAAGCGATTATTAAAACAGAAAAAGGCGACATGACTGTGGAGTTCTACACAGCTGATGCTCCAAATACAGTAGCTAACTTTATCAAACTTGCTAAGTCAGGATATTATGATGGACTCGCGTTTCACCGTGTGATCCCTGATTTTGTTATCCAAGGTGGATGTCCAAATTCGCGTGAAGGTGCTGCTGGAATACCTGGAACTGGTGGGCCTGGTTACAAAATTGACTGTGAATTAACAGGTGAAAACCAATACCATGATAGAGGTGTGTTGTCTATGGCTCATGCAGGCCGTAATACTGGTGGTTCGCAATTTTTTATCTGCCATAGCCGCAACAATACAGCTCACCTTGATCGTAACCATACATGTTTTGGAAAAGTAATCGAAAACGTAGATATCGTTGACGATATCAGACAAGGCGACCGTATTTTATCAATTGAAGTTATCGAAGATTAATTCTTGGAGATTTAAATAAAATTAAAATGAATTTAAGAGCATTAGTATCCGTAACCGGTAAACCAGGATTGTTCAAATTGGTTGGACAAAATAAGGGTGGTTTTATTTTGGAAACCCTTGATCAGGCGAAAATTAAAACTGTTGTAAGTTTGTCTTCTACAAAAATGGCGACTTTGGAAGATATCACCATTTATGGCGAAGAAGAAGAAATTCGTTTGTTGAATATTTTTGAAACAATTAAAGAGAAAGGCATTGCTTTACCTGACACAAAATCTGATGGCGCTACGCTAAGAGATTTTTTCCGTGAGGTAGCTCCTGGCCACGATGAATCACGTGTTTATTCCTCGGATATTAAAAAGGTTATTACTTGGTACAACATTATCAAAGAATTTCCTTTATTTGAAGAAGAAGCACCTGCTCCATTGATGTAACATCTACATGCCTACAATAAAAAAATGAGCTGATAATTTTATTTATCAGCTCATTTTTTTTCTGAAAGTGTCTGCTATTATTTGGCCAAAAAGAACTTTCAGTCAGCTTTCCTTATCACAAAAAAAGCCCCGAAATAATTAATTTATATCCGGGGCTTTTTAACCTGTGGCTAAGCTTTCACTCTTGGCTCCAGTTAATGTCCTTTTGGTTCCGCATCGATACGTTTAATATCTGCCCCTAATTTGCGTAAGCGTTCTTCGATATCCTGATAACCACGTTCAATTTGTTCAATATTATGGATAACGGATTTACCCTTGGCAGATAATGCTGCGATCAATAAAGAAACTCCGGCGCGGATATCAGGGGATGTCATCTCAATACCTCTTAGGTGATGTGATTTATTCAATCCGATAACTGTTGCACGGTGTGGGTCACACAAGATAATCTGAGCTCCCATATCGATCAATTTATCCACAAAGAACAGGCGGCTTTCAAACATTTTTTGATGGATCAATACATTTCCTTTCGCTTGGGTTGCAACAACAAGCACAATACTCAATAGATCCGGTGTAAAACCCGGCCATGGAGCATCCGAAATAGTGAGAATAGATCCGTCGATAAATGTGTCAATTTCATACGATTCCTGTGCAGGAATAAATATATCGTCCCCACGTAATTCGAACTTGATACCCAGACGGGAAAATACCGATGGGATAACGCCAAGTTCTTCGAAACAGACGTCTTTAATGGTAATTTCTGAACCTGTCATTGCAGCCAGTCCGATGAAGGAACCGATTTCAATCATATCAGGCAACATACGATGTGACGTTCCCCCCAAACGTTCCACGCCTTCGATAGTCAACAAATTAGATCCTATACCCGATATTTTAGCGCCCATGCGATTCAACATCTTACAAAGTTGCTGTAAGTAAGGCTCACATGCCGCATTGTAAATTGTCGTTGTACCTTTCGCCAATACAGCTGCCATCACGATATTGGCAGTACCTGTCACAGAAGCTTCATCCAAAAGAATATAGCTTCCCTTTAATTCGGTTGCATCAACATTAAAAAAATGGGTAGTAGCATCGTATACAAACTTGGCTCCCAATTTTTCAAAACCCAAAAAGTGCGTATCCAAACGTCTACGTCCAATTTTATCGCCCCCTGGCTTAGGAATGGCAGCCTTTCCAAATCGAGCCAACAAAGGTCCGACGATCATGATAGAACCACGTAAGCCGCCGCCTTTTTCTTTGAACTCAGGTGACTGGAAATAGTCTATGTTTATATCTTTAGCTTCGAAAACGTATGTGTCTTTATCGATACGATTAATTTTAACACCTAATGCCCCCAATAGATCGATCAGCTTATTGACATCCTTAATATCTGGGATATTACTGATGGTCATGGGCTCCTCTGTCAGTAAAACTGCAGAAAGGATCTGTAAGGCCTCATTTTTTGCTCCTTGAGGAATAATCTCTCCCTTTAACGGTTTTCCACCGATTATTTCAAATGCGTTCATTTATATATAAGTGATATCTTCTTAGTATAGTAACCTTACGCCTATCTCTGATGCTTTAGATATAACTCCTGTAGGCAATTCAGAAAGACCTATAAGCTGCCTTAAACCTGAGGTTTTCAAAGGAGCAGGACTGAAGAAGCTTGTTGCTCCTTAAAACAGCGAGGTTAAATAAAAAAGAAGGCAATTGTAAAGAAATCTGTTAATCACTTCGCAATTGCCTGCTCCTTTAAACAAAATTTTAAAGAACTAGCCTCTTTTATTATTATAATTTCCTTGAGGCTTTCTATTCCTGTTATTGTTATTATTACTTCCGTAATTATTATTGTTGCTACTACCGCCGTAATTATTGTTGTTACTACCGTAGTTATTGCGCTTCGCATTATTATTATTGTTTGTCATGCGCGGCTTGCCTCCGCCTTTCGATTGGTGGCCCGAAGAATTATTATTGTTATTGTTATTATTTCCGCCCGAATTACTATTAGCTGGACCTTTAACACGATTTCCCGGAGGCGGTGTTTTAAAGTCAAGTTTTGTCAATACAGTACCTTCCGGTAAGGTCAATTGATAACCTGATAATTCTTTTAGATCCTGAATGATCAGCTCGTCAGAAACCGAGTCTTTATTCCAGGTGAGGTAAGCCATTTTCATAAAATTAGCGATCCCGATCACCATCTGTTCTCTTTTGGCTTCATCAGTAGCCAATAAAGCTTTCTCAATCATTTTCTCTACGGTAAAACCATAGTGTTTGAATCTAATCGAGTGCTGTGGATAGCCCAAATGCTCAACTTCGTGTTTCACACTCTTTGCAGTAGCAATCGGATAAGGCGAGTCAATATCCAATTTAAAATCAGAGATAATCTGTAAGTGATCCCACAGTTTATGTTTGAAATCAGATACATCTCTCAAATGCGGATTTAAAACCCCCATCATATCGATTACAATCTGCGCGTGTTTATTTCTTTCTTCCTTTGTGGGCAAAGTACAGATGTAATCTACCATATTTTGCACATTGCGACCATATTCTGCAAGGATCAATTTTGGTCTAGTGCTGTTGTAGTCAAAGTTCATATAGCTAATATAAGTACCTAATTAAACGATCAAGATGCCGTTTTGGTATTTTATTATTGAATTATTCTAAGTTTTGCAAATTTAAGCAACAATTGTTTCTGTCCCAACTCTTTAAAGAAAATAGTTGCTTTTATATCTCCTTTGTTTCCTTCGAGATTAACAACTTTCCCAAATCCAAACCGTTCATGTTCAACTTCCATGCCGACTTGAAGATTTGATGTATCTGAAGGAGCAAAACCCGCAGTAGGTTTGTGGGCTTTCGGCAGTATTGAGGTCGTCTTCACCATCGGCTTAGGCTTAGGTTTAGAAAACGTATCATCACTGTCCTTTTGTTGCCATGCAATTCGTTCGCCTTGAAAACTTCCGGCTGAGGCAGAAGTTTGTCGTGGTTTAAAATCCAATGCAAGACATGCCGGATTCAATTCATCCAAGAAGCGACTAGGTTCGCAGTTATTCAGCGTTCCCCAACGATATCGCGAAGTAGCATACGAAAGTAATAATTTTTTTTCAGCTCTGGTAACAGCGACGTAAAAAAGTCTTCGTTCTTCTTCCAATTCCGACCTGGAATTCAACGACAACTGCGAAGGAAATAGGTTTTCTTCTAAGCCCACGATAAAAACAATCGGAAATTCCAATCCTTTGGAAGAGTGGATTGTCATTAAGGATACTGTATCGGCATTGGGATCTTTATCATTATCGTCGTTTGTCAATAGAGCAATATCTTGCATATAGACGTCAAGTCCCCGTTCTTCGATATCTTCACGCTCAGAAAATTCCTTGATACCATTGAGGAGCTCTTGGATATTTTCGTAACGTGCTAGTCCTTCTACTGATTTATCTTCGTATAATTCTTTCAGAATGCCACAGTGTTGGGCAATATGCATCGCCGTATCAAAAGCGTTATTATTTTTGGCCAAGGCCTGAAAACTCTGTATCATTTGCGCAAAACCGCCCACAGAAGTTGCACTTCGCCCGTCAAGAAAATGAGCCGCATTTGCAACAACATCCCAGATACGGTATTGATTCTGATCTGCAGCAATCATAATCTTTTCTATAGTCGTATCCCCTATGCCCCTGCGAGGATAATTGATCACACGTTTTAATGCCTCCTCATCATTGGGGTTGAATGTCAGTCTGAAATACGCGATCAAGTCTTTGATTTCTTTCCGCTGATAAAAAGAAGTACCACCATAAATTTTATACGGGATATTGATTTTACGTAACGCTTCCTCCATTGCCCTGGATTGCGCGTTGGTACGATAAAGAATGGCAAAATCTTTATAATTAAGTCCCTTTAACGATTTTTCCTCGATAATCAGGTCTGCCACGATCTTTCCTTCCTCATTATCCGAAAAAGCACGTGAAACCTTGATCTTCTCACCTTCTTCGTTATCCGAGAACACATTTTTTTCCAATTGGTTCTGGTTATTGGCAATAACCGAGTTAGCGGCATTCACAATCATCTTGGTTGACCGATAATTCTGCTCCAATTTGAAGATCTTGACATCTGGATAATCCTTTTGAAAATTCAGGATATTCTGGATGTTTGCCCCACGAAATGCATAGATAGACTGTGCATCGTCCCCTACCACACAGATATTTTCGTTGACTGCTGCCAAACGTTTTACAATAAGATATTGCGAGAAGTTTGTATCCTGATACTCATCAACCATCAAATAGCGAAACTGATGCTGGTATTTATGCAGGACCTCGGGATGTTTATTCAACAAGACATTGGTCTTAAATAGCAAATCATCGAAATCCATTGCTCCTGCACGATAGCATCGCTGCGCATAGGTCATATAGATCTGTCCCAATTGACCACGGCCATTGGAAATATCTTCGGCCAATATGGCTTCATTTTTATTATACTCCTGAGGTGAGATCAGGTTGTTTTTTGCTTGTGAAATCCGTCCGTACACGTGATTGACATTATACAGCTTATCATCCAGATTCATCTCCTTTAAGATGGCTCGCAATAAACTTTTGGTATCGTCGGTATCGTAGATTGTGAAATTTCTGGGATAACCGATCAATTCAGCTTCAACACGGAGTATTTTTGCAAATACGGAGTGGAATGTTCCCATCCAAATATTTTTCGCTTCGCTCCCAACAACAGAAACGATACGCGCACGCATTTCTTTGGCTGCTTTGTTGGTAAATGTCAATACCAAGATATTGAATGGATCAACACCTTTTTGAATCAAGTGTGCTACACGATAGGTAATTACCCGTGTTTTTCCTGAACCAGCTCCCGCAACAATCATCACAGGACCTTCTGTTTGCTGTACGGCTCCTCGTTGTGAAGGGTTTAAACCCGCTAAATAATCCAAATTAACTCCTTAAATTTTAAAACCTGAGAATAGGGTATAAAAGTACAAATTTCCTATCGATCAGTGGAGCTATCCTGCTAATATTTTTACACAAAAAAAACCGATAATCAAGATTATCGGTTTTTATATCATTTAGGCGATGTTTAGCCTCTGCTATTATAATTTGGAGCTTCCTTCGTAATGGAAATATTATGCGGATGTGATTCTCTCAATCCTGCTCCTGTAATACGTACAAATTGCGCTTGCTGCAATCTTTCAATTGTAGCAGCTCCACAGTAGCCCATTGAAGCACGTAATCCACCGATATATTGATAAACAACTTCTGCTAGTGTACCTTTATAAGGAACACGACCAACAATACCTTCTGGAACCAACTTTTTGATATCATCTTCTACATCTTGAAAATAACGGTCTTTAGAACCTTTCTCCATGGCTTCGATTGATCCCATTCCGCGGTAAGATTTAAACTTACGGCCTTCATAGATAATTGTTTCACCTGGAGCTTCTTCTACCCCAGCAAATAAAGAACCAGCCATGATTGTGCTTGCACCCGCTGCTATTGCTTTTGCAATATCACCAGTTTGCTTGATACCGCCGTCGGCGATCAATGGCACACCTGTTCCCTTCAATGCTTTAGCAACCTCATATACAGCGTACAGCTGCGGAACACCAACACCGGCAATGATCCGGGTTGTACAGATTGAACCTGGTCCGATACCTACTTTTACTGCATCTGCACCTGCTTCAGCCAAAGCTGTCGCCGCCGCACCTGTTGCAATATTTCCAACGATCACCTGCAACTCAGGAAAATGGGATTTAACCAATTTCAATTTATCGATAACACCTTTGGAGTGCCCGTGTGCTGTATCGATTGTCACTACATCAACACCCGCTTTTACTAGCGCTTCAACACGCTCCAATGTATCTGGTGTCACACCAACAGCAGCACCTACCAATAAACGGCCATGGCTATCTTTGGCCGCATTGGGGTAATGTTTATATTTTTGGATATCTTTAAAAGTAATTAACCCCTTCAAAATACCTTCGTTGTTAACCACAGGAAGTTTTTCAATTTTTTCGTTTTGAAGAATCTCTTCAGCCTTCACTAAATCCGTTCCTTCGGGAGCAACGACAAGATTATCTTTGGTCATCAATTCGTTGATTGGACGACTCATATCTTTCTGGAAACGAAGATCACGATTGGTCACAATACCTACCAATTGGCCTTTTTCGTTTACAACTGGAATCCCACCGATCTTATGCTCCTTCATAATGTTGAAGGCATCACCTACTGTTGCTGTTGCCAACAAGGTTACTGGATCCTGAATCATACCGCTCTCCGAACGTTTTACTTTGCGTACTTCAGCAGCTTGTTCTGCAATTGTCATGTTTTTATGTAACATACCAATACCGCCAGCTTGTGCAATCGCTATTGCTAAATCAGCACCAGTTACCGTATCCATTGCTGCAGAAACCAATGGAATATTTAATTTGATTTTTTTTGTTAGCGAAGTGCTCGTATCAACGTCACGGGGTAAAATTTCAGAATAAGCTGGAATTAATAAGACGTCGTCGTATGTGAGACCTTCTGCTACGAATTTTTGTGGATCTAATTGCATGGCAAATATGTATTGGGTTTTCTATTTGCCAGGCAAATTTAAGAAAAATAAGCAATAATAAAAAATAAAATATACAAATTACAATCAGGAGACAAATTAGAAACATTATGAATTAAACACAAACAGGTGGTATTGCTGGGGCATATTCATTTTTTGGCAAGCTATTTGCTTTTGTTGTAACACGAAAAGTTATTTTAATTAATAAAAATATAAAGATAAGATAATTATGAAAAAGACACTACTCTCATTAGCTGCTGTCGCAGCATTGGCATTTGGCGCACAGGAAGCGAAAGCTCAATCTCCATTTAGATCAGCGATAGGTGTTGTATTCGACGGTACAACAACTGACTTATGGGGTGTTCAATATAAGCAATCTTTTGGTGGCGCCAACATGGGACAAGCACAAGTGATGTTTGACGACCACGTTGTTGCTGTAGGTGCGGATTATCAATATGCAAGACCTTTCCAAGGCGTCAATGGTCTGGGATGGTATGCTGGTGTCGGTGCACAATTGACCTTTATTGACGTGGGTGATAACATCACAAACGTTGCTTTGCGTCCTCAATTAGGTTTAGAATTTAAAATTCCGGTTGCTCCAATTGCTTTCCATGCAGACTGGAAACCAGACTGGAGATTGAACCACAACAGTGATTTTGATGCGTCAACATTCTCGTTTGGCATCAAATACACGTTGAAATAGTATAAACAACTAAACAGTATAAAAGGTCCTTCTCTATTTGAGCAGGGCTTTTTTTTTTAAAGCATTTGCTTCTATTGGCCAGAAAGAACCTCCAGTTACCTTTCATAGCTATTATTGATTATTTAATCGTGCAGGTTTTTTATAAATAAAATCAATTAATATTTCTTTTTTTCTTCAATTCTCCTATTTTTATGCCATTGACCTGATTGGCGTAAATAAAACTTTTCATTCTACAAAAATTTTATACCTTTGCCATTCTTGGTAAAATGTGATTAAACGAGAACTAATTATCAATTACATAAACAGTATTTAACATTAAAATTAATACAATTATAACAGACGATGCAAGGTAAAGGGCTGATTAAACTTTTAGTGATAGTGGTGTCATTAGCGTGTCTATACTCCCTATCATTTACTTGGGTGACCCGCAATGTAGAGCGAGATGCAGAGAATTTTGCCAAAGGAGACTTGGCGAAAGAGAAGAGCTATCTAGACTCAATGGCAGGTGAAGTAGTGTACAATTTAGGTTTTGCAAAATACACCTATCGGGAAGCCAAAGCAAATGAACTCGCTTTGGGATTGGATTTGAAAGGTGGTATGAACGTGACCATGGAAATCTCATTGGACGAATTGATCCGCAATTTGGCCAACAATCCAAAAGATGAGAAATTTAACAAAGCGTTGGAGCAGGCAGTAGCAAAAAGCAAAACGAGTGCTAAAACAGTTGTTGCTTTGTTTATGGAAGAATACAAATCTATTGGTGCTACAACCCCACTTTCGACATTCTTTTCAACAAAAGATAATGCTACTCTAATTAAACCGGGCGATTCAGACTCCAAAGTGGAATCATTCCTTCAAAAAGAAGCAGACAATGCCATCCAAAACTCCTACAAAGTACTCCGTACGCGTATCGACAAATTTGGTGTTGCTTCTCCAAACATTCAAATTCAACAAGGTACAAACCGTATTTTGATCGAGTTACCTGGTGTAAAAGATGAAAGCCGTGTCCGTAACTTACTCCAAGGTTCTGCTAAATTGGAATTCTATGAGACGTATACGAACCAAGAAGTTTATCCAGTATTAGAAAATATCGACAAAACTTTAGCTGCAACGTTAAAAGCTGCTCCAGCAGCTACGACAAACGCTACTGCAGATACAAGCAAAAAATCAGATGATTTATTGTCTAACCTAACCGGTGGTAAAAAAGATGCTAAAAAAGACAGTGCTGCCGTAAATCTAGGTCAGAAAAACCCGTTATTTGAAATTTTAAGAGCAAACGCTTATCTAAACGAAAACCAGCAGCCAACACTTGGCCCAGGTCCATTAGTAGGAATTGCTTCGTTAAAAGATACAGCAAAAGTAAATGCGTATTTACAACGTCCTGAAGTAAAATCAATCCTTCCTGGAAATCTGAAACTTTTATGGGCTGTTAAACCTGAACAAAAAACACCTGAGCAACTATCTTTATATGCAATTAAAGGGTCCGGGCAAGACAATGGTGCTGTATTGACAGGAGATGTCATTACGGATGCAACAGCTAACTTTGATGAGAAAAATCAACCAGTGGTTGGTATGCAAATGAATAGCGAAGGTGCACGTGAATGGAAGAAAATTACAGCAAAAGCGGCTCAAAACAGAGATGCAATTGCCATCGTGCTTGATAATGTGGTTTACTCAGCTCCTTCCGTTAACGGTGAAATCCCGAATGGTAGTTCATCGATATCAGGTTCTTTCACTGTCGAAGATACCAAAGATTTGGCCAACGTATTGAAAGCTGGCCGTCTTCCAACGACTGCTAAAATTGTTGAAGAGGCTATTGTTGGTCCTACTTTAGGTCAAGCTGCAATCGATGCAGGTGTCAACTCGGCTGTTATCGGTATTATTGTGGTCATGATCTTTATGATCGCTTACTACAATACTGCAGGTATCGTGGCTAACATTGCGGTATTGTTAAACGTATTTATCATCATGGGGGTATTAGCCTCCCTAAATGCCGTTCTGACTTTACCTGGTATTGCGGGTATCGTATTAACAATGGGTACTGCGGTCGATGCGAACGTCTTGATCTATGAACGTATCCGTGAAGAACTGGGCTTAGGTAAATCGATCCGTCAGGCTGTTGCAGATGGTTACAAACATGCTTTACCTTCCATCCTGGATTCACAGATCACAACCTTCTTAATTGGTATTATCCTATTCTTATTTGGTAGTGGCCCAATCTTAGGTTTCGCAACAACGTTAATGGTGGGTATCATTACTTCCTTGTTTACTGCGATCTTAGTTACACGTGTTATCTTTGAATGGATGTTGGCAAAAGACTTCAAAATTAAAGTCTCTTTCCCTTGGTCCGCAAACACCTTGCATAATGCAAACTTTAAATTCGTTCAGAAACGTAAAATCTTTTATGCGATTTCAATTGTTGCGGTGTTAATTTCTGCTGCATCAATTTTCACCAAAGGATTTAGTTTAGGTGTGGATTTCCAAGGTGGACGTACTTATACTGTTCGTTATGACAAACCTGTGGACTTAGAATCTGTACGTACAAACTTGGATGATATCTTCAAGAAAACAACAGAGGTAAAAGTATTTGGCGCCTCCAACCAGCTTCGGATCACAACAACTTATCATATCGAAGAAACTTCGGACACTGCTGATAAAGAAGTATTGGACAAATTAAACCAAGGTCTATCGAAAGTAGATGCTTCCAATAAACATGAGATCCTTTCATCTCAAAAAGTTGGACCAAGTATCGCTACAGACATCAAATCTAGAGCAACCAGCTCAGCAATTTTCTCGATCATCATTGTTGCAGCTTACATCTTGATTCGTTTCCACAAATGGGAATATTCAGTTGGAGCAGCTATTGCAACAATTCACGATGCGATTATTTTATTGGGATTATTCTCTATCTTGGATGGCATTGTACCATTCTCGCTTGATATTGACCAACACTTTGTGGCTGCGATATTAACGGTAATAGCTTACTCGGTGAATGATACGGTGGTTGTATTCGACCGCTTGAGAGAATTCGTATCGAAACCAAATGCACATAACGAAGATCTTGGCGATGTCGTAAATCATGCGATCAACTCTACGTTAAGTAGGACGATCATTACTTCATTGACAATCGTATTCGTTCTTGCAGTATTGTTTATTTTCGGTGGTGAGGTTATCCGTGGATTCTCATTCGCGATCTTAATCGGTGTTATCGTAGGTACTTATTCGTCGATTATCTTAGCGGCACCTTCGGTATATGACTTACGTAAAGGAAAGCATTTAGCAGAAGGTAATACGGCTAAAAAAGCTGAGGTTGTAAGACCATAACAGCTGATATTTATAACATAAAAGAGGGCGTTCGAATGAACGCCCTTTTTTTATTGCATTCAAATTACTTGTCACACTAAATATTTTAAATATATTTGTTGTACTAAATATTTGTATGCTAAACGAAAAATTTGACCGCTACTCATTCATCTTGGACCAAACGGCCAAGAAAGTAAAACAGTTCGCTCAGTCTTCCTTTGCGGAAAAAGGATTTGATATTACTGTAGACCAATGGACCATCTTAAAGGCCTTATACGAAACGGATCAACTTTCACAAAAAGAACTGGCAAAACGCTGCGGAAAAGACCAGCCCACACTGACACGGATTGTTGATATTCTTCTTAAAAAAAATCTGGCTGAACGGGTCATTGACGAAACAGACCGACGGAGTCTCTACCTTCATTTAACGGAAGAAGGCAAATTAAAAGTAGCATCGCTTTCTCCGATTGTTGCCGAGATTCGCATGAAGGCTTGGGAAAATCTAGCAGACGAAGATTTCGAAGCTTTTACACGGATTTTGAACACGATATATAACAATTTAAACATCGAATAGCTATGATAAATACTGATATCTGTATCATCGGCGCAGGACCTGTTGGCTTATTTGCAGTTTTCGAAGCGGGGCTTTTAAAAATGCGCTGCCATCTGATCGATGTGCTGCCCCAGGTGGGCGGCCAGCTTTCGGAGATCTATCCTCACAAGCCTATCTACGACATTCCTGGTTATCCAAGTATCACTGCACAGGAATTGATCGATAAACAGCTTGAACAGATTAAACCCTTCGATCCCACATTTACCTTAGGTGAGCGTGTGGAATATATTGCAAAACAGGACGACGGCTCTTTTATTGTAAGAACCAATGATAATACGATTGTCCACACCCAAGTCATTGTCATCGCTGGGGGCTTAGGCTGTTTTGAACCACGCAAGCCCGAAATCCCGAATCTTCATCTCTTTGAAGGAAAAGGTGTAGACTATATGGTAAAAGATCCCGCCAAGTACCGGGATAAAAAAATTGTCATTGCCGGTGGCGGAGACTCGGCTCTTGACTGGACCTTTCATCTTGCAGATATTGCGCAACAGGTTACCTTAATCCACCGAAGTGATTCCTTTAGAGGCGCTCCAGACTCTGCGGAGAAAGTATTCAAATTGGCCCAACAGGGTAAGATCAATCTATTGCTGTCCCACAGTCTGACCAATATTCATGGCAATGGCAGTTTGTCCCATGTTGAAACAACAAATAAAGACAAGGAAGTCGTCGCGACAGATGCGGACTATTTTATCCCCTTATATGGCCTTACGCCTAAGCTCGGTCCCATTGCAGATTGGGGATTGCAAATTGATAAAAACGCTATAGAGGTCAACACTTTTGATTACTCGACCAATATAGAACGTATTTACGCGATAGGTGACATTAATACCTATCCCGGCAAATTAAAGCTCATCCTGTGCGGTTATCATGAAGCGGCCTTAATGTGTCAGAGTGCGTTCAAATTTGTTTATCCAGATCAAAAACTGACATTCAAGTACACCACTGTAAACGGTATAAATACATTCTAACCATGGAAGATAATCTAATTCACGTTACTGTCATTGATCGTGATGGTACCCAAAATGTACTGGAGGTGCCCACCGATATCAATCTTTCACTTATGGAGATTTTAAAGGCATCCGAATACGAGATATTGGCTACTTGTGGCGGTATGGCCTTATGTGCTACCTGTCATGTTGAGGTCGTCGAAGGCCTGGAAACACTTCCTTCGCCGAGTGATCAGGAGCTCGACATGCTGGACACGCTTCCTGATGCCGATGATCAAAGTCGACTTGCCTGTCAGCTTCATCTGCAAAACAGCAACAACGGCATGAAAATCAAGATCAAAGGGGCGCTGCAATAGTCTCATCATTGTGTATAAAATACACAATGATGAGACCGCAAATAGTTTTTTTTTAATTGCCCTACAGGACACATAAAAGACTAAAAATCAAAAGACTACAAAACATCTTATTGAAAGAATCGGCCTTTTAACAATAAAATTCACAACATATCGGCACAATAAATAAATATTTTTTAGCTTTTTGAGTCAAAATTTAAGATATTTGCAGCTTAATTCGATTGTACCGAATTTTTACAACAAACTATTAAAAATATGCCAAGCAATAGTTCAAATAAAAAATTCCCAAGAGTAATCATTATTGGTGCTGGATTTGGAGGAATTGAAGTTGCTAAAAAGCTTAAAAATAAGGAGGTTGAAGTTCTGTTGCTGGACAGAAACAACTTTCATACTTTTCAACCATTAATGTACCAAGTTGCCACGGGTACTCTTTCAGCGGACTCTATTTCCTTCCCTGTTCGCAAAATGTTCAAAGGCCAAGACAACTTTCATTTTAGACTTGCTGACGTAAAAAGCGTAGACAACGAGGCTAAAATTGTAAGAACGGATGTTGGCGATTTTGACTACGATTATTTAATTGTTGCAACAGGTGCTACCACGAACTTCTTCGGGAATCAGCAAATCACGAAATATGCTTTGCCGATGAAAAACATACAAGAAGCATTGAATATTCGAAGCTATGTTTTACAGAACCTTGAAGAGGCCGTACGAATAGAAAACCCTGCTGACCGTAAGGCTAATTTGAACTTTGTCATTGTTGGAGGTGGTCCAACTGGTGTAGAACTTTCTGGTGCAATCGCAGAAATCAAAAACAATGTTCTTGAGAAAGATTATCCGGAACTGAAAAAATCTGAGATGTCGGTTTACCTGGTCGAAGGACTTCCAAAAGTACTGGCCAACTTATCCGAAAAATCTTCTAAAGATTCAGAAAAGTACCTCAAAGATTTAGGTGTAGAAGTACTATTGAATGTTCAGGTAACAGGCTATGATGGTAATTCGATTACATTCGCCGATGGTAGAAGTATCGAAACAAAAACAGTTATCTGGGGAGCAGGTGTAGCTGGGCAATATCCAAATGGTTTCAAAAAAGAGATTATCCAACGAGGTAACCGTATACAGACAGACGATCAATGTCGTGTTATCGATATGCCAGGTGTCTATGCAATTGGTGATGTGTCGGCATTTATCACAGATGATCTTCCGCGCGGCTTGCCAGGTGTTGCACCAGTAGCTCAACAACAAGGAGCTTATGTTGCAAAACACATTCTTCAGACAATGTCCAATCAACCAACAGAAAAATTCAATTATTTTGACAAAGGCTCTATGGCTACTGTAGGTCGTAACAAAGCTGTTGTTGATATGGGAAAAATCCATTTTAATGGCTTCTTTGGCTGGATGACATGGATGTTTGTCCACTTAATGTCCATTTATGGATTCAGAAATAAATTGATCACCTTTGTCAACTGGTCGATCAAATTCTTCACCAAAAATAGTGGTGTACGTTTGATTTTCCACAAATATGATGAACCGACTCCGGAAAAGGAGCAGGCAGAAACAGCCCAATAATTTACTATTAGGTTTAACTAAGATATCTCTATAATCCGCGCAGCGCCATGATCCCAAAGGATTATGGCGCTGTTTTTTTTCTTTATTTAATCGACTTACTACGTTTATTCTACCTACCGCCAATGCGATCAGAAAGACAGGCTTAATTCTTATTTGACAATGCATCCAATTAAAAATAACTTCACTTAGGACGTAAGAATTACAGATTATATTCGTTAAATTTAAGGACAGTTTTTTCCAGATCGAATTTACTTTCAGAATGTAGTTTTTTTTGATGTATAACCTCAAAAAGATTAATTTTTTTTGTGTAGGTTTGCATATTATTTTAAAATAGCTTAAGGATTAGCAGATGGGCTTATTTAATTGGTTTACGCAAGAAGTTGCGATTGACTTGGGTACTGCAAATACCCTAATAATTCATAATGACAAAGTAGTAGTGGATGAACCTTCTATTGTTGCATTTGACCGCACCACAAACAAAGTGATTGCCATTGGTCGTCAGGCCATGCAAATGGAGGGTAAAACACACGACAATATAAAGACTGTACGTCCTTTACGTGACGGAGTAATCGCCGATTTTACAGCAGCTGAACACCTGATCAGAGGGATGGTAAAATTGGTAAACAATGGTAAAAGCTGGTTTTTCCCTTCCCTACGTATGGTTGTCTGTATTCCTTCCGGCATTACAGAGGTAGAGAAAAGAGCGGTACGCGACTCTGCGGAAATTGCTGGTGCTAAGGAAGTTTATTTAATTCATGAGCCTATGGCTGCTGCCGTTGGTATCGGTATTGACGTGGAAGAGCCAATGGGTAATATGATTATCGATATTGGTGGTGGTACAACCGAAATCGCTGTCATCGCTTTATCGGGTATCGTATGCGACCAGTCTATTCGTGTTGCAGGAGATAACTTCGACTCTGATATCGTACAATACATCAGAAGACAACATAACATCATGATCGGTGAACGTACGGCTGAAAAAATCAAAATTGAAGTCGGCGCTGCACTTCCTGAGCTCCAGGAACCACCGGCAGATTTTGCTGTTCAAGGCCGGGATCTGATGACAGGCGTTCCGAAACAAATTACTGTTTCTTATACAGAGATTGCGCATTGTCTAGATAAGTCCATTTCAAAAATTGAAGAGGCGATCTTAAAAGCACTTGAAATCACGCCACCAGAATTATCAGCGGATATTTATCAAACAGGTATTTACCTGACAGGTGGTGGTGCATTATTACGTGGCTTGGACCGTCGTATACAGGCAAAAACAAAACTTCCAGTGCATATTGCCGAAGATCCATTACGCGCTGTCGTAAGGGGAACCGGTATTGCGCTTAAAAATATTGGACGATTTAAATTCTTGATGCAATCATAACCGTTCAATAATTAATAACAATATTTTATTAAAGAGCGATATAATAAGCAAAATTATTATATCGCTTGCTTATTAAATACCCACATTAAAAAATGAGAAACCTTTGGTTATTCCTAAGACGATATAATGCATTCTTTTGGTTTATCCTATTTTTTGGATTCTCGTTATTTTTGGTGATCACCAACAATTCTTTCCAACGTAATTCTGTTTTAAATTCTTCAAATAGCATCATCGGAGGCCTTTATGCGAAAGTCAATTCCTGGAAAAGTTACCTGCACCTCGGAGAGACCAATGATGCCCTTGCAAAGGAAAATGCACAACTAAGAAAAGACTTACAAGCCTATCGTTCAACAGACAGCATCAAGATCGGCCCTGTCCCCGCGATTGACAGCAGTGAGTTTGGTCGTTACGAATTTATTATTGCAAATGTCATCAACAATAGCATTCACCAAAAAGCAAATACGATAACACTCGATAAAGGCAGTAAAGATGGTATTGAGCGAGGAATGGGTGTAATCGCTCCCAACGGAGTTGTCGGTATTGTATTGAATGTTTCACCGAACTTTTCGACGGTCCAATCCCTATTGCATCCAGATACCCGTATCTCTGTCACACTTGGTCATACCGAAGTTTTTGGCTCATTAGTATGGGGCAACAGCATGGATTACCGCGCCGCGATGGTCAAGGAAATTCCAAACCACATCAAGGTCAATAAAGGCGACAAAGTATATACCTCTGGGTACTCGGGGCATTTTCCGAAAGGAATTTTTGTTGGAACGGTCATTCAGACAGGTATTTCTTCTGGAGATGCTTTTTTGGATCTTAGGATATTACTAAGCACCAACTTCTCCAACTTACAGCATGTGTATGTTGTAAAAGACCTGTTAAGCAAAGAATTAAAGACATTAGAAGAATCGACAAAGGACAATGGCTAGGATTTTAATATTTAATATTATTCGATTTATCGTTTTGATAGGAATGCAGGTTTTCCTATTTCAGAATATCGGTTATTATAATCTTGTTGCTGCATTTCCTTACATCTTATTTATTTTTTTACTTCCGACAGGAACACCCAATTTCCTGGTGTATTTGATCGCATTTCTAACTGGACTTACCGTAGATTCATTTTACGATACCCTGGGAGTGAATACGGCTGCTTGCGTCGCATTGGCTGCCTTCCGTATTTTCTTCATGCAGATTACACTTGAAGTGGAAGAACGCGAATCTTTTTTTACCCCAATGCTGGGCTTTATGAATATTCGCTGGTTCTTTTCCTACATCTTTTTTGGAACATTGATTCATCATACATTTTTGTATCTGCTGGAATCTTTTTCCTTCCAACACATCCAATACACCTTATTGAGTATAGTTTTAAGTTGTATATTTACAGTAATTATCATGCTATTATTTAGCATATTATTCTACAAAAAGAAAGATCGGTTGTAGTAGATCGATGGATAGAAATTCATTTCTATGAACAGTTTTTTTGCTCGTAAGTACGTCGTTTCTGGAATCTTTATTGCCATCACGCTGACCTTGGTGGCACGCTTATTTTATTTGCAGATCATAGACGATTCCTATATACATTCCGCAAACAGCAATGTGATGCGCAAGGTCATCGTTTACCCTGCCAGAGGGGTTATACTGGACCGAAAAGGAAAAGTGCTGGTTCAGAATGAACCGGTATACGACCTCATGGTTACGCCACGTGAGGTGAAAGAAATCGATACTGCTTTGTTTTGCAAATTGATAGATATTGACAAGGAAGGCTTTATCAAACGTATGGAAAAAGCCAGGGTGCATTCGCCCTACCGTGCGTCGATTTTCGAAAAACAACTTTCGGTAAGAACATGGGCTCAATACCAGGAATACCAATATCAATTTCGTGGTTTCTATGTTCAAAAAAGAACAATCAGAAGCTACCCAGACAGTATAGCTGCTCAATTTTTGGGATATGTGAGTGAGGTAAATGAAAAGGATATTGAACGCTCCAATGGATTTTATCGAAGCGGTGACTATATTGGCCGAAGCGGGGTGGAACGTTCCTACGAAGACCTCATTCGTGGAAAACGTGGTGTTAACAATTTGATGGTTGATGCACTAAACCGACCTAAGGGTGTATTTATGGAGGGGAAATACGACACACTCGCTGTTGCAGGGGAAGGGCTGGTTTCCTCATTGGATAAAGACCTTCAAATTCTAGGGGAAAACCTGATGAAAAATAAATTGGGATCCATTGTCGCTATCGAACCTGCAACGGGTGAAATCTTGGCCTATGTAAGTAGTCCAAGCTATAATCCAAACATGATGGTCGGTAGACAGTCTGGAAATAATTATATGAAGTTACTGGAGGATAAAACAACAAATCCTTTGTTTAACCGGCCTATTCAAGCTTCTTACCCGCCGGGATCGGTATTTAAAGTTGTTTCGGCTTTGACTGCCCAACAAGCGGGTGTGATTGATCGCAATACGGTATTTTTCTGTCCACATGGATATAGTTATGGCGGTGGACGCGGCTGGATGGGATGTACACACTATCATGGCTCAACGACCTTACAGCGATCCGTAGCTGTATCGTGTAATACCTATTATGGATTTACCTATGCTAAAATGATCGACGGACGTGGACTGTCCGGACCTAAAGCTTACGATCTATGGCGCAATGCAGTGACACAGTTTGGAATTGGCCATAAATTGGGCATCGATCTACCAGGCGAAAAACCGGGTTTATTACCGACATCAGATTTTTATACCAAACGATATGGTAATGATAAATGGCGTTCAAGTTTCAACATCTCCTTATCTATCGGACAAGGGGAGATGGGTATAACACCATTACAAATGGCTAATATCATGGCTATCGTTGCCAATAAAGGTTTCTATTATAGACCCCACTTGATCAAAGGTATTGGTGCGCAGAAAATTACCAAGAAGGAATTCACGGAAAAAATCAGTGCCGGTGTCGATGAGAAATATTACCCAGTTGTCATTCAAGGAATGAGTGATGCTGTCAATACACCGGAAGGTACTGCCTGGGCCAATCGTATTCCTGGCATCGAAATGTGTGGAAAAACAGGTACAGCACAAAACCCCCATGGTGAAAACCACGCCGTTTTCTTTGCCTTTGCGCCGCGAGAAAACCCCAAAATTGCTATTGCTGTCTTTGTTGAAAATGCGGGTTACGGTGGAACCTGGGCAGGACCTATTGCAAGTATGATGGTCGAAAAATACCTCAAGGACACCATAACTGCTCCAAAATATATTCAGGACCGCATTTATAAAGCGAATTTTCTTCCTGCGCCTAAAAAAGTGGTCGATCCAAAAGTTAAAGATGTAAAAAAGGCTGATTCGGTCAAATCAAAAACGGACACGTTAAAATCAAAACGCCAACTGGCTGCTTTAACGAAACCAAAAGAAACAATTGTTCACCATAGCGAGATAAAGAGAAGATATGAATAATCAAAAAACTAGTTTCTTTGGAAAGATAGACTGGCTAACCATCACGCTTTGGCTTGCACTATGTTTAATTGGCCTATTCAATATCCGCGCAGCTGTGTTTAATCCTGAAATGCCCAATTTCTTTACCTTAGGGACAAATTATGGAAAACAGTCTTTATATCTTGTTTCCGCAATTATTCTAGGGGTATCCATTCTGATCATCGATGCTAAGTTTTTCAGTTCCGCCTCACCGATATTTTATGGTATAACGGCTGTATTGCTTGTCATCGTACTCGTTGTAGGACGAAATGTCGGCGGAAATCAGGCCTGGATTGACTTAGGCTTTTTCCGCTTACAACCTTCGGAATTTGCTAAGCTTTCGACCTGCCTTCTTTTGGCTAACTTTTTAAGTTCTCAAAGTAATAAAGCGCCCACCATGCAAACACTGGCAATGGGGGCCGGTATTGTCTTATTCCCTGTATTTTTGGTTATGTTACAACCCGATACGGGATCTGCCCTTGCCTTCTTCTCGTTGATTTTTGTCTTTTACCGTGAGGGCTACGTAAATAATGAGCTACTTATATTTGGCGGTCTCTGCATTTTACTTTTTGTCCTTGCTTTATTGGTCAACCCATGGATACTTATCTTGATTTTGGCATTGCTCATTGGCCTTGTCATGTGGAACTACCGCAAGAGAAGGAAATACATTATTAATTTGAGTATACTTTTTGCAGCCTGCGCTGTATTTGTTCTCTGTGTGGACTTGGTCTATGAACATGTGCTACAACCCCATCAACGCGACCGTATTGACATTATCCTGGGTAAAATGGAAGACCCCAAAGGCAAAGGATATAATTTGAATCAGTCGAAGATTGCCATTGGATCGGGGCAGCTTCTAGGCAAAGGTTACTTACAGGGAACCCAAACGAAATACAATTTTGTGCCTGAGCAGAGCACGGACTTTATTTTCTGTACCGTTGGAGAAGAGTGGGGCTTTGTTGGATCGGTTACCTTATTACTTATCTATCTCACCTTACTGCTACGCATTATTCATATCGCCGAACGACAGCGTTCAGCCTTCGCCAGGATATATGCATACGGTGTAGCGTCCATCCTCTTTTTTCACTTATTTATCAATATCGGTATGACAATAGGTATTGTTCCGGTTATCGGGATTCCACTACCCTTTATCAGCTATGGTGGCTCATCTTTATGGAGCTTCACCATTTTGCTGTTCATCATGCTTAAATTTGATTCAAATAGAAAAGGAGTTGTTTAAAAACGACTCCTTTTCTATTTAAAAATTATCTAGTTCTTCTCAACTCTTTTACTGCACCAATTGAGAAAAATCAACATCTCCCCCGCATGACACAGAGAAACTGTCAAATACGCTGCAAAACGAGCTGTATAGCCTTATCAACAACTTCTTCAGGTGTGGAAGAAAACCGACCATCGACCCTACTTGCCAAGATCGCATTGATGGATAAAGCTTGATGTCCAAACATGTTAGCCAATGCATAAATACCAGCTGTTTCCATTTCCAGGTTGGTGAAACGCTGACCTTTATATCTAAAAGAATTAACTAGGTCAATAAAATTAGGAACTGTATTCTTTGAGCGAACACAGCGTCCCTGGGGAGCATAAAATCCGGGCGCAGTCAATGTAACTCCTTTCGGTAAATCAAAGGCGACCCGATCCAGAAGGCTTGTGCCAGCTTTCGAAACGTAAGGCTTCAGATTTAATGCGGAAAAATAGTTGGCTAGTTCTGCCTGAAACGTCTGCTCCTCGCCATCGTAAGATCCCTGATAATAGTTCATCAATGCATCAAGTCCTACTCCGTAAGCGGACGCTAAAATAGTTCCCATCTCGATATCTTGCTGCACAGCTCCAGAAGTCCCAATTCGAACGATATCCAATGAAGTCAATGCAGGTTTAACGGTTCTGTTTGCAAAATCAATATTGACCAGCGCATCCAGTTCATTAAATACAATATCGATATTATCGGTACCAATACCTGTTGAAATTACGGTAAGCCGTTTATTGCCAAGATATCCGGTATGCGTAATAAATTCACGTTTTCCTTTCTTGAGTTCAATACGGTCGAAGTATTTTGACACCTTCGCAACACGATCTGGATCACCCACCGTAATTACGGTACTTGCCAGATCCTCTGGCAATAAATTCAGATGGTATATACTGCCATCTGCGTTTAAAATCAATTCCGATTCGTTAATCATATGGTGTACAAATAAGTTAACTGACAGCCTTCTATTTTGGAAAATCGGTCTACAATTCGATTAACTTGCATTTTCCGGACCCCAAACTCCAAATAACACTGATTGTCGAATTCCTGTTTTTCAACTTCCACCCCTTCTTCCTTAATTATCCGCATGACATCATTCATATGGAGGTAGTCAAAGGTAATCCCGTAGTGGTCATTAACTGTCCGTTCTATAATTTCTGCCTGGGCCAAAGCATCTTGAGTTGCTGATTTGTAAGCATTGATTAACCCCGGAACTCCCAACAATGTTCCCCCGAAGTATCGAACGACAATTACGATAATGTTAGTCACGTCCATAGACAGGAGCACATTCAAAATAGGCCGGCCTGCTGTGCCAGAAGGCTCGCCATCATCATTGACACGAAACAACGCCCGATCGACTGTCAGACGATAAGCCCAGCAATGATGTCTCGCTTTCGGATGAATGGCTTTCACTTCTAAAATAAGATCTTTCAATTGGTCCTCGGATTTAAAAGGAAAGGCATAAGCAATAAACTTACTTCCTTTATCCCTAAAAATCCCTTCATATTTGACATCAATAGTCCGATAAGTATCTTCAAATAAACTCATAGATAAGCTATGATTAAAACTGAAACAATGGAAAGTGCTATACCAAGATAATTCAATAGCGATAGCCTTTCCTTAAAAAATAAGACGCCAATTAAAGCGCCTAAGGAAATCACACCGATGTTCATACCAGTAAACACAACAGACGGGTTTTCTGGCAAGGCCCGATGTGCTTTCATATAGAATAGAATATTACAAAAATTGAATACCCCCAAAACCAATCCATATCCTACAGCTTTTCGCGAAAAACTTTGCTTTTCAACGAAAAGAAAATAGAACAGCAATAACGTGGCAACAAACATCGCCATCACAAAGATAATAAACATGGAACTGATATAGGGTATATTGACATGCAGAGCGACTTGTTTAAAAAGAATATCTATAATCCCCATACCAACAAATACCAACAAGGGATAACGCATTTTATAACGACCATCTTTCGTCCCCTCATCATTCTGGCTTTTCTGCCAGCCAATCGAACATAAAATTGCCAATAAACCAATAGATATCCCCAGCATTTTATGTTCTTCCATCTTTTCATGAAACAAGAAAAAAGATGCAAGCAGCGGTATAAATAAAGATAAGCGCTGTGCGACTTCTGTCTTGACCAAACCACTGTACCGAATAGACAAAGCGATGAAAACAAACATTCCCGGGAGCAGTATCGCAAGGGTTGTATACAATGTAACCGGCATCGTATCCCATTCCAGCAATTTTAAGTCAGGTTGCAATACAAAATAGGTCAATGCAACGGCTGCGGGATAATTCCAAACGATAACTTGTTTGGTTTCAACTCCATTTTGTTTAGCCAATTTCAATAGTACAGCTACGGTCACACTACAGATGACACTTAATAAGACAAAAATCATTCTTCAAAATCTATTTATTTCCAGAGTCCACGTTTTTCCCGGCGGGCCTGGCGTTCCAATTTCACAAATAAATCCGCATACTGCACATTCGGTGCTAAAGTATAAGATACCGCGTAGCCTTGCTCGACCAGATCCCGATTGACAAATTTATTTCCAAGATACACATAAGCAAGAAGCCTTCCATATCGATCGCGTTTTCCCACATCAAACACAAGCTTGACCTGTTTCCCATTCAGCATCGAAGTTAGGTATTGTTTTGCCTCTTGGCCGTAATAACCTATTTCTTTGCGTGGCGTCCTTCTTGTTTCAGGCGCGTCTATTCCTATTAACCTTACTTTTTCTCCTTTTGAAGTGCCATTTTCAATCACAAAGGTATCCCCGTCGATCACCCGTTTTACCTTCGCCCCTTTTTCCTCCCCTTTGAAATTTAAAGCCGTCGATAGTAGAAAAACCACACCAACACATCCATAAAAATTAATTCGCTTTAGCATAAATCCAGAATTTGGTCAAAGGTAGTAAAATACTTTTTCAACAAAACAGCAAAAAAAAGAGTAAATATTAACAATAAAAACACGTATTTTTAACATAAAAAACAGCAAAAAAAACACCATAAAATCAAGCTATTTTAACCAATAAAAAACAGTAAAATAAAAGCCATTTAACACGAATAAAAAGCAGAAATAAACACACAAAACATTAAAAACAAACATTATAAAGCAATAAACGTATAATAAAATCAAAAAAATACCTCACAAAAAAGTTTATAAAAAACACTAAAAAAACAATATAAAAACACTTAAATAAACACCATAATATCAATAAAAAAATATTTTTTTCTTTGATATTTCAAAAACATTCGTACATTTGAAATGTCAAACAACAACAGGATGAACAGAACATATACATATTTCTATTTTAACTTCTTTTATTTTAAAAATAAGAGCCGGGATTAGATTGTGTATAAATCATAAAAAATACAAACAAAAGAGTCCCGGTTTAAATGATCGGGACTCTTTTTTGTTTAAGGACAAAATCGCAAACATAGAACAATGAGTTTAAAAATTGCAATACAAGGAGCTAAGGCTTCATTTCATGAAGAAGCCGCATTTAAATTTTTCGGCAGAGAAGTTGAAATTGTAGAATGTGATTCATTTAAGAAAACTTGTGAATTGCTCAAGCAAAGAAAAGTCGATTATATCGTGATGGCGATCGAAAATTCCATTGCTGGGAGCCTCTTACCAAACTATAATTTGCTAAGAGATTACAAGTTCCATATCACGGGCGAAGTATACCTAAACATTCAACAGAATCTCATGGTATTACCTGGTGTTAAATTAAAAGATATTAAGCATATCGAATCACATCCGATTGCCATTCGCCAATGTGAAGAATTTCTTTCAGAACTAGAAGGAGTACGTATCACAGAAGGTTCTGATACAGCGGCAACTGCAAAAATGATTGCTGAGCGCAAATTAACGGACACAGCTGCGATCGCAGGCACATTGGCTGCTGAGATTTACGGCCTTGAAATCCTTGAAAAGAGAATCGAAACCAATAAAAAGAACGCTACACGTTTTTTAGTATTATCCAATGAGGTGGTAGAACATAAAAATGCGAATAAAGCGTCATTATCTTTCCAAACAGGAAATACGGTCGGATCTCTAGCAACCATTTTACAATGTTTCGCTGAGCAGAATATTAATCTAAGCAAAATTCAGTCTATGCCTGTCATTGGGAAACGCAATGAATATGACTTTTTCGTTGACGTGGAATGGAAAAAACAGACTGATTACGAAGCAGCGATCCGGAAGGTGCTCAAACATAGTATCAATTTCAATATTATGGGCGAATATGTCAAAAACGAAAAATTATAATTAACAATAGCGTATACAATATAAAATAGATAATCAAACTTAACATGAAAAATACATTAGACATCACTCCTTTAAAATCTTGGTTGGACACAGGAGACAAACCTTTAATCATTGCAGGTCCTTGTAGTGCTGAAACAGAAGAACAATTGGTTTCAACAGCACATTTGTTGGCAAACACAGGAAAAGTAAACATTTTACGTGCCGGCATCTGGAAACCTCGTACCCGTCCGGGAGAATTTGAAGGTATCGGTTCAATTGGCTTGGAATGGTTAAAAAGAGCAAAAGAGGAAACAGGTCTTTTAACAGCTACTGAAGTGGCAACAGCAAAACACGTAGAAGAAGCATTAGCTGCAGGTGTAGATGTTTTATGGGTAGGCGCACGTTCGACGGCTAATCCATTTACTGTACAGGAGATTGCAGATGCTTTACAAGGCGTTGATATCCCAGTATTTGTTAAAAACCCAGTGAACCCTGATTTGTCGTTGTGGATCGGTGCATTGGAACGTATCAATCGTGCTGGTATTAAAAAATTAGGTGCCATCCATAGAGGTTTCTCTTCTTACGAAAAAACAGCATTTCGTAATGAACCGATGTGGGATTTGGCGATTCAGTTAAAAACTGCTTGTCCTAATCTACCAATCATTAACGATCCAAGTCACATCTGCGGAAACCGAGAGTTGTTGCCATATATCGCACAAAAAGCAATGGATATGGATATGCAAGGATTGATTATGGAATCACATATTGATCCATCTGTCGCTTGGACTGACGCAAAACAACAAGTAACGCCAGCTGCTTTGGCCGAGTTGATCGACCACTTGACCTTACGTAAAGCAGCTTCTGATAACCCTTCTTTCGAAGATAAATTAGCAGAATTGCGTAGCAACATCGATAAATTAGATGATTTAATCATCCAAAAAATTGGTGAGCGTATGAAAATTGCGGAGAAAATCGGAGAATACAAACGCGACAACAATGTTACTATTTTACAAGTTAACCGTTGGGACGAGATTGTTCAAAAACGCACAAAATTAGCAGAAGCGCTTTCATTAGGAAGTGAATTTGCGACAAAATTCCTCGAATTAATTCACAACGAATCTATCCGCAAACAAAATGCGGTTATGAACACGCAGGAACAACCAACAGCAGAAGCATAATGAATCAACAAGTCATCACGCTGACGCATCCATCAAAAACGATACAAGGCACGGTCCAACTCACAGGTTCAAAATCTGAGAGCAACCGTGCTCTTATTATCCAATCGCTGAGCAAAGGACAAGTTGAAATCGCCAACCTTTCTGAAGCCGCCGATACCGTAACGCTAAATCGAGTATTGCAGATCGCATCAGATCCCCAACCGGGCTACAACACCATTGATATAGGTCCTGCCGGGACAGCTATGCGTTTCCTGACAGCTTATCTCAACCTAGTCAAAGGAAATTTTATCCTTACGGGGACAGAACGCATGCAACAGCGTCCTATCGGTATATTGGTCGACGCTATGAAAGAAATTGGCGCTGAAATCCACTACGAAAAAAAGGCAGGTTACCCGCCTTTAAAGATCGAGGGCGGACTATTTCAAGGGAAAGACCGTGTTAAGATTAAGGGAAATATCAGCAGCCAATATATATCGGCCCTCTTATTAATTGCACCGGCTTTAAAAAAGGGACTGACTTTAGAAATTGAAGGCGAATTAACTTCCAGACCCTATGTATCCATGACGTTGGATATGCTCAAAAGTGTCGGGATTCAACATGAATGGAAAGACAATGCGATTAAAATTGCGCCGCAGGTATTTGATAAGCAAACGATATATGTGGAGCCGGATTGGAGTGCTGCTTCCTATTGGTACGCGATCGTCGCACTGGCAGGCGCAGACGCATCGATAGTATTGCCTGGATTAAGACAAAATAGTTTACAGGGTGATATTGCGATTGCAAGCATAATGGAACATTTCGGTGTACAATCAAGCTTTGAATCAGACGGATTACATTTAAATAAAAAGCAGATCGATTCGGACAAAACCTTATTTGACTTTAAAGAATGTCCCGATCTTGCACAAACTGTCGTTGTTGTTGCTGCGGCATTAAAACGTGACATATCGTTTACAGGACTAGAAACCTTAAAAATTAAGGAAACTGACCGCATTGCCGCACTACAGACTGAAATTGCAAAGTTTGGAGCTGAACTGCTTGAGGACGGCGACACCTATCACCTTAAAACAGCAAAGGTATATCAGCCTGAACAAGTAACCTTCGATACTTACGAAGATCACCGCATGGCGATGGCATTCGCACCTTTGGCATTAGTTTTTGACCAGATCAAGATTGCTGAACCGCAAGTTGTGGAAAAATCATATCCTGATTTTTGGAAACATTTGCAGGCACAAGCTTTTATAATTGACTAACATTTTTACAACGGGGATTAAATCAACATTAATCCCTGTTTTTTACCTATTTTATCCCAGAAGAGCTTTTAGCTTGGGCAAATAATTGTGACGCAATCAGTGAAGCTTTACTTGAGTGACGGTTCCATAAATTTCTGTTCCGTCCAACGCTTTAAAATTGCATATAAAGGCAAATTTATCTAAGTTTATTGAAATTTAATTTTTATGGCAGGAAATTCATTTGGCGATTTATTCAGGATCAGCACTTTTGGCGAATCACACGGCAAAGCTATAGGTGTAATTATTGATGGTTGCCCTTCAAATATAACAATAGACGAGGAATTTATCCAGTCTGAGCTCGACAAACGAAAACCAGGTCAATCGAAGATCACGACGCAAAGGAAAGAGAGCGATACAGCTCAGATATTGTCCGGCGTGTTCGAAGGAAAATCAACTGGAACGCCCATTGCGATTATCATTCCAAATGAAGACCAGCGTTCGAAAGATTACACACATATCAAAGATATCTTCAGACCTTCCCATGCTGATTTCACCTACCAAATGAAATACGGGATCCGTGACTATCGCGGTGGGGGACGTTCTTCAGCGAGAGAGACAGCAGCCCGTGTTGCTGCTGGCGCTGTAGCGAAAAGTTTTCTAAAACAATTTGGCATAGAAATCTTTGCCCACGTTTCTGGAGTCGGTACTATTGAAGCACCAAATGTTGACACAAAAGACCTAAAAGCCCTTCTTGATCTACGGGAATCAAATATTGCACGTTGCGCAGATCCAGCAACTGCAAATGAAATGGTTGAATTTATCGATTCGGTCCGAAAAGCTGGAGATACTGTTGGCGGGCGCATATCAGCAGTCATCAGACATGTCCCCGTCGGATTGGGCGAACCGGTCTTTGATAAACTGCATGCGGACCTTGCCAAGGCAATGATGAGCATCAATGCTGTACATGGTTTTGAATATGGTTCAGGTTTTGCTGGATCGGAGTTGCGAGGTTCCGAACATAATGATATATTTGTAGCAGATGACCATGATTTAAATCGAGTGCACACACATACCAACTTCTCTGGAGGTATTCAGGGCGGGATTTCAAATGGTATGGATATTACTTTCAAAGTAGCATTTAAGCCTGTTGCCACTATCATGAGAGATCAAGAGACAGTGGATATCCATGGCAACCCTGCTATTGCAAGTGGCAAGGGAAGACATGACCCTTGTGTTGTTTCGAGAGCGGTAATTATTGTGGAAGCTATGGCAGCACTTGTAATCGCGGATCATCTACTTAAAAATCAAAGTTACAAACATGCTGCAAGATAATTATGTCGTAGGTGTTGATATTGGAGGCACACATATTTCTGCCTGTATCATCGACACAAAACAATGGAATATATACCTAGAAAACGTGGCCAGAAACCACGTTTTTTCTCAAGGAGATGCTAAAACGATTTTACACACCTGGGCATCAACTATACAGGATATCATAGCCACTTCACCTACTCCCATTCAGTTCATTGGTATTGCCATGCCGGGACCATTCGACTACGAAAATGGAATATCAGAGATACAGGGACAAAGTAAGTATGACGATCTTTATCAAAAAGATATCAAGGGTCTTTTAGCAGAAGAATTGGGACTTTCTAAACAATCCATTCACTTTATCAATGATGCTGCCGCCTTCCTACAGGGCGAGATATTCGTACAGAACTTGCAAACAAACAATCGGATACTGGGCATTACCCTTGGAACCGGGCTTGGATCCGCAGTATGGAATAAAGGCGAAAAGGCGTTTGATGCAGCCTTATGGAATAGCCCTTATGAAGATTGTATTTTCGAAGAATTTCTTGTTACCCGATGGTTCGTCAGACGTTTCAAGGAAATAGCGGGAAAAGATGTTACGGGGCTTAAAGAAATTTTGGATAATTATAGAGAATCTGAAGAGTTTCAAATCATCAAAGATGAATACGCTAAACATCTATTTGATTTTATGCAGTTTTTCGCTGAGAAACATGCATCTGAAATATTTATAGTCGGCGGCAATATTGCAAAAGCACTTCCTATTTTCATCGCAGACCGAAAAGAATTTGAAAGATTTCAAATCCACACAGCCATACTTGGGGAGAAAGCAGCTATGATTGGTGCTGCAAGTATATTCAGTTAAGAAAAGATATCAATCCAACCATCAAAATCTTTGGGTTGGTTATTTAGGAAAATATCCATCTATTAAAACATAGATGGATATTTTTCTGGATTAGCTTCATGCATAATTGCATACACTGTCTCTACCACATCGTCGGAAGATGGCTTGGAGAAATAGTCTCCATCTGATCCATATGGTGGGCGATGTGCTTTCGCCGTCAGTGTTCGCGGTTGACTATCCAACAGGTAATAGCCATTTTGCTTCTCTAATATCTCTTGTAAGATAAAGGCAGAGGCCCCTCCAGGAACATCCTCATCTACAATTAATAGTTTATTTGTTTTTTTCAGTGATTCCGCGCACAGCTTCCCTTTATCAAAAGGTTGCAATGTTTGTGCATCAATTATTTCGATAAAGATCCCTAGACGTTCCAATTCCACGGCAGCTTCCTCAACGACACGCAAAGTTGAGCCATATGATACCACGGTAATGTCACGTCCTTCTTTCACGCATTCAGCATAACCGATTGGCACTGTAAATTCACCGACATTTTCTGGCAAACGCTCCTTTAAACGATAGCCATTCAAACATTCCACAACAATTGCCGGCTCATCCGAGCGGAACAGGGTATTGTACATTCCGGCAGCCTGCGTCATATTGCGGGGCACGCATACATGCAAGCCTCTCAAGGAACCCAAAATTACCGACATCGGCGATCCGGAGTGCCATATCCCCTCCAATCGATGGCCGCGCGTACGAATAATAACAGGTGCCTTCTGGCCGGCAAAAGTACGATAACTTAAACTTGCTAAATCATCACTTGCTACCGTAATACCATATATTAAGTAATCTAGATATTGGATTTCGGCAATTGGACGAAGTCCACGGATTGCCAAACCAAGTCCTTTTCCGATAATTGAATTTTCTCGGATTCCTGTATCAAATACACGGTGCACACCAAGCTTCTCTTGTAACCCAGCAAACCCTTGATTTACATCCCCGATTTTTCCAACATCTTCTCCAAATGCCAATAGTCTTTCGTCACGTCTAAAGTTTTCTTCAAAACATAGATTCAGAACTTCACGTCCATCGACAACTTTAGCTTCTTCACTGTAAATTGCGGGTACCGTAGCTACATGAGCAGGTGAATCTACACCATCCGTAAATAACTTTGAGTTATAACGTTTCTCATTAAGTTCTTGCTTCTTCTTGTACCAATTCAATAAATGCTGGCGCCCCTCGCTATGCTGACCTTTCAGCTCGTGCAATACTTTCCGGACCTGACCGTACACTTCTTTCAAAGAAGGTTCTACCATAGACTGTAATTTCTTTGACGCAAAATCAGCCCTTTCATTTGGGATGCGCTGAAGCAAATCTATTGCCTCCTTCGCCTCGATGCTCAAAGTCTGGATATAGTCGGCCCAAGCTCGTTTTTGTGCTTGACGAACATGATCTTTAGCATGTTGATCCAATTGATCCAACTCCTCTAAAGTAGCAATACCAGAACTTAAGATCCATTCTTTCATTTTTGCTATACAATCGAAGTCAGTCTCCCACTGCAATCTTTCCTGCGATTTATACCGTTCATGCGAACCAGAGGAAGAATGTCCTTGAGGCTGTGTCAATTCGGTCACGTGGATTAAACATGGAACGTGTTTCTCGCGAGCAATTTGTGCAGCCTGTTCGTAAGTTTCACATAAACCCGCATAATCCCAGCCCCTCACTTTGAAAATTTCTATTCCATTCGTCAATTCTTCCTTCTGAAAACCTTTAAGGATTTCTGAAATATCACCTTTTGTTGTTTGAATTTCATTAGGAACGGATATGCCGTATCCATCATCCCAAATGGAGATAACTGTTGGAATCTGATGTACACCCACGGCATTGATAACTTCAAAAAATACACCTTCAGAAGTAGCTGCATTGCCAATAGTACAGAATGCAACTTCACTCCCTCTATTTGAAAAATAGGATAGATAATCTAAGTTTCGATTCTGCTTATATAATTTAGAAGCAAGCCCCAAACCCAGCAATCGCGCCATCTGACCGCCCGTTGTCGAAATATCTGAAAATGAATTTTTCTGAACCGTTTGATCCAGCCAATTACCTTGATCGTCCACAACACGTGTCGAAAAATGGCAATTCATTTGTCTTCCCGCAGAGGAAGGATCTGCCTCCACATCTGGATGAGCATATAACTGAGAGAAAAAATGGTAGACATCACTGATGCCTGAAGCAAATATAAATGTTTGGTCACGGTAATATCCCGACCGCCAGTCCCCATTTCTGAACACTTTAGCCATCGCGATTTGTGCCAATTCTTTTCCATCGCCAAAAATACCAAACTTAGCCTTACCTGTAAGCACTTCTTTACGTCCCAATAAACTCACGTAACGACTTTCCAAGGCAGTTCGATAATCATTCACAATAATCTTTTTGAACTCGTCAAAGCTCAAAGTGGAAATAGATTCATTGTTTTGGTCAAATGCAGTATCAAACATATTCTTTTTTGTTTCAACAAATTTAACAAAAATATTATTCTATATAATTGGTGTTTGTCAAATAAATTGACAATCTGTAGTTCATATTTAAAATAGAATATTCTAATTTTTCAAATTAGTACTTTTTGATAAAAAATCCTAATTTTTATCGATTTTTTGATACCCATAGCTAGGTAAAACCTGCTTTGTCCTTTTTAATTTTTACTTTTGGGTTTTATATTCATTATTTTGAATTTTTCAGCACTAAAACTCGATAAACTCCTTACCGCTAATCTTGAAAAACAAAAGCTTTCTTCGCTTACACCTGTTCAAGAAAGAGCTATCCCTGCCATTTTAGAGGGCAAAGATTGTTTAGCGATTGCCCCCACCGGAACGGGAAAAACAGAAGCTTTTGCCATTCCGATTATTCAGCGTTTAAAAACTAAAGTTACCACCAGCCGTCTATCAATCCTTATACTGCTCCCGACACGGGAACTTTGTATTCAAACACAACAGCGCATAACGAATCTTATCGACGGAATGGATTTGATCATAGCCAGCTTTTATGGCGGCGGAACTTATGAAAGTCAATTGGATGTTTATCCGGAAGCACACATGATCCTTGCTACTCCGGGACGTTTGCTAGATTTTATTGATCAGGGGATTATTAATTTAAAGACGATAGATACATTGGTGATCGATGAATTTGATCAATTGCTCGACCTTGGTTTTGCTGCGGATATTAATAAAATCATCAATAAACTGCCAGCCGAAAGACAGTCTATTTTTAGTTCGGCAACAAAAACCGTTGAAATCGAAAAATTTGTTCGAAAAAAGTTAAATAACCCTGTCGAGATCATCATTGATGAAACCGTAAAAAAAGGCCAGATAGAGGAGTTTGTGTTATATGTAGATAAAAATGATAAAAAGAGCTTATTGCGCCATCTCCTTGAAAACCGAATTTCAGGGCAGGCGATCGTTTTCACACGAACTGTCCATGCCGTCGAACGGATCGAAACAGATTTAAACCGAAATGGCATTTCTTGTTCAGCTTTATATGGCGATAAATCACAACAAAAACGAGAAGAGATCATTGCTAAGTTTAGACAGAAAGAAATACGTGTTTTGATTGCTACAGACCTCTTGGCGCGTGGAGTAGATTTTCCAGAACTGGAGGCAATCATCAACTATGAAGTTCCAGATTCACCCGAACTATATACTCACCGCATTGGTCGGACAGGCCGTTCTGAGGCTGACGGAAAAGCCTTCACTTTTTGCGATGCGGAGGACAATGAAAAGTGGATCAAATTGCAGCTATCCTTAAAGCGGCAAATTAGAATTGATGATCAGCACCCTTACTTGCTCAGCTGGGAGAAAATGCTCTCCAGTAGTCAAACCAGTGCACGAAAAGGTTCTTCAAAATCTAGAAAACGTCGTTAATTAATAAATATTCTTTTACTTTTACCAGCAAATCATAAAATCACAATCCGAGATGAATACAATACATTTATTTGATGATAGCAATAACGCAAATGATAACCGGTTAGGAGACCTGGAAAAAACGATTATAGTCAATAGCCTGATGGAGATTCCTTTTGAAGAAAGGGATGAGCAGTGGCGTGATATATTTCTAGCTAATATTGCTGAATGTACACTAAAATTAGCCGAGACAGAAGTTGTTGTTGGCCCGGATGGATTCCCGTATTTTCAACTCGAAAGTGTTCCGAAAGACCAGAACTTCCAAGCATTTGTCATTAAAAATCGCTTAAAGGATTTTGTATTACCAAAAGGTTTTGGTATCGCCATCAACACACAAAACGAAAATCCGGATTGGGTATTTACCTACGGTGACTTAGTCAACTACTTTCTAAACGGAGAATTCTATACCGACGATAGCATCTTTACAAAGAAAAATGAACAGACTATTATCGGCAAAGATGAAGAAATATTGGTTGGGCAACCCGCCGAGACCATTCTACCGCAAGCAGTACGCACGCAATTACGTGAGTTTTTGGATTATTATGGTGTAAAGAATGCGAAGGTTATGCTCCTGGCCCGTAATTATAAAGATGAAGAAAATGCTTCACAAGATTTAGCCTTCAATATTGTGGCAAATCAATTCCGGACAGAAAAGGAATTTACAAATATCATGGAGGCTATAGGCTGGTTTCTTCCCAGACATTATTCCTATATAGGATTGGATGAATTTGCGGTAGACAATGGTTTTATGCCACTGTAAATAAAAAACTATATATATATACAAACACATAATTAACTCATGTTTCCATTTAACGTAAGAGTATACGGAATATTGATCAATGAAAAACAAGAGGTATTGATCAGTGACGAAAGAACGGAAAATGTTTCATTTACCAAATTCCCTGGTGGAGGCTTAGAATACGGAGAAGGCTTATTGGATGCTTTGATCCGCGAGTATCAGGAAGAGTGTGATTTTGACATTGCTATTGTTAAACATATTTACACGACAGACTTTTATGAGAAATCAAGCTTTAATGATAGCCAAATCATATCGATTTACTACCAGGTAGAGAATACCTCTCCTATTCAAATCAGAACAACAAACACCGCTTTTAATTTCGATCCGGAGCAAAGGACCGAAGATAATAAACTTCAATCTTTTCGATGGGTGCCAATAGCATCTGTTTTAACGGAAGATTTGACCTTCAAAACAGATCAAATCGCTTGGGAAGAATTCTTAAAAACCATCAAATAATAATAATTTTTCGATTTTCACCATTTTTATTTGTATTTTAAAAATAAAGACATATCTTTACGTAAACCAATGGAAATACTTGTTTTTTTTAAAGTATTGACCTTAATAATTACATTTTATTATTTATTTGATACCTCGCATGTGATGAGGAATAAAGGTAGAAGAGCGTGGGATGAGAAAGACATTGGTTTATTGAATTTGTAAATTCCTAGTCCTATAGGTTTTTTAATAGTTAGTGTGATTTTATGGCGATACTCCCCGTATCGCCTTATTTGTTTTACTCCCATTTAATGCATTTAAGCCCGCTATTAACAGCATGTGTTACAAAAAATACTTTAAAATATTTTTTTTCAACATGGCTCAGATAGTTTTTGAAAGCACATCTGTATCAATCTACATTTAAAAAAATCACTTAAATGCCATAAAGGACGCAAAACATAGATTTTTGTGTAAAACATCAATATTTTTGAAGCCTACCTGTGTTAATAAATTGAGTTGATAGATCAGGGATCTCGGGGTATCTTCATGTTCGATATAGTCAAAAACATGATCACGATATTCTTCATCCCGCAGCTTCGATAAATATTCCCCATATTTTTCCTTAAAGATTAACTTCTGAAGATGTTCATTATTTTGCTCAATTAAATCAAAGATCCATAAGCTTCCTCCAGTTCGCAATAATCGGAATAACTTCTTAAAGGTATTTTCCCAATCTTCATCGTCTCGCAGATGATGTAAAACTGACGTTGCGATAACAACATCAAATTGGTTTTCCTCCAAAGCGGCTTCCCTGAAGTCCCCTTTTATTAAATGAATTTGACCATTAGTCAATGCTCCCACGCGTTCTTTTGCTCTATTCAACATAGGCTGACTTAAATCCACTAAACTAACATTTGGATTAGAATGCAATTTTTGCAGAAGCTTTACATCGTAATTTCCTGCTCCGCATCCGATATCCAGAATATGTTTTGCATCGGGATAAAGACTAGAAATGGCATCTGTGATCAGTTCCATATTCCAGACCGCATCCAAGGTCGTAGCTTGGCCTGTTTCTAAATTTGAAAACCGTTCCACGTCATTGTCAAACCGCGTTTCAATTTCCTGTAGTGTCGCTTTGTTCATCTTTAAATTTATTTGTTGTTTGAAGTTCAAATGAATTATCCATTCATCAGCTTTTTATATTCACCGATCAAAAGTATTTCATCCACTAATTTTTAATAATTTAAAGGTAGGACTAACTAGAATTCATTAAAAATATTTATTTTGTCATCAATTCATACCAAAAAAGTATCGATGGAAATCCGACATCTTATTTATTTCAAAACAGTAGCCGAAGAACTTCATTTTGGCAGAGCAGCAGAACGCTTATTTATGTCTCAGCCGCCATTAAGCCGGCAGATTAAAGATTTAGAGGACGAATTAGGCGTCATTCTTTTCTTTCGCACAAACAAACGAGTCGAATTAACGGAAGCTGGTAAATACTTTTTGGAAGAGGTTGCTGAGATCTTGCAGAATATCGAGCATAGCAAAACAATCACTAAGCAGATTCACAACAATATCTCTGGAGAATTCAAATTGGGCTATATCAGTTCAACGCCCAAAAAGATGCTTGCTACGGTATTGAAGCAGATTCAACAAAAGTTTCCATACCTACGGGTTAGCCTTTTTGAAACTTCGACACAGAAACAAAAGCTGGCTTTGGAAAATGGAAAATTGGATCTGGGTATCATGCGTGCTCCAATTTATTCGAGTGAATTGCTGACAACCTTACTTTTCGAAGACCCTATGGTGATTGTAGGACATGCACAGGTTGACTTCAATGCAATCAACTTCTTTAATGAAAGTTTTATTTCTTTCAATCAGAAATACGCTTCCGAATATCATCGCCTAGTTATCAATACCTGTAACCGTATGGGATTCGAACCCAAATTTGTCCATCAGAGCAATTCGATGTCTTCCATTCTCGAATTGGTATCGCAAGAATTAGGGCTTGCAGTAGTGCCCGCATCCACCATCAAACAATATCCGCACTTAAAATTAAAAGTCAGGAAACTTGAAGATGTGGACAGTAAAACAGAAGTTATCCTCGTTTCCAATATAAAAAGCAAAAACAGCGCTTTAGGAGAATTTATGGAATGTATTCAAAGAGAGTACCTCAATTTCAATGCCTCCTAAAAATATATCTATCGAGCTTGTCAACATAAAAAAACGAAGTCCACAGCATGCGGGCTCCGTTTTTTTATATATTGGAGAGTAGTCTTACCTCTTCTCGAATTTATAGGCTAATGTTGCCATAAAACTACGTGGGGGAATCGGGTTCACACTATAGTTTTCATGAATATAGTAGTTGAACGCATTGGTAATATTAGATAGCTTACCCAGGATACTCCAGTTTTTGTAAGCATAGCCAACGGAAAAATCTATTGTTGTAAATGGACTAACTGAAATCAAACGATTTAGGCCGTCACGAACATTAATCTTACTGTTATTCCAACCGGCATTACGACGGCCAGTATAAAATGCAGAGAAACCTAATTTCAATCCTTTGACTGGTCCATTTTGAATAGTATAAAATACAGTTCCATTAGCGGTATGCGCCGTTGTTCCTACCAAACGTACATTTTCTTCGCTTCCTGAGATCTCTGTCACTTTTTCCTTACCATCAACTATGGTAGTATAACTTGAAATCGGATTGGTCTCAGTATAGCGCATATAATTGTACGAATAACCAGCAATAACATTTAATCCTGGCAACAAGGTTCCGGTAACATCTACTTCCAAACCACTGGAGGCCGTCTTTCCGGAAAATTCCTTCATATTTGTATCGCTATTATTTGTACCATCAGGCAATACCAATAATTGCTGCGCAAATTTATTATTGTTGATTCTATACCAAGCGACATTTGCCGATAAACGACCATTGAAAAAGTCATTTTTCACACCTGCTTCATACTGATCGATGATGGAGGGAGCCAATGGTTGATAATTCACATCGTATCCGGAATTCGATGTAAAGTTATTTGCATAAGTAACATAGACACTTGAAGAAGGAATCGGCTGATAAATTAATCCAAATTTCGGTGACCATGCTTTATCCACCTTAGCTCCGATCGGATTTTTTTGACCATCTAAATTTATGATTTCTTCCGATAGATTTGTCGCATAGGTATATTTTTCCGAATTCGGTGTACGTTGATAGCTATAACGAATACCAGCCAATACTTTAAACTTTTCGGTAACTTCAATTAAATCCTGAAAAAAAACACCATAACGGTAAATATCCGTCGTTGTTTTGGTCAATAAATCCGCTTGTGGCATATCTGTCCGAAGTCCCTTTCCCGAAGCCAAATGCTGCGCAGTTTGCGAGGGATTAAAGACGTAAATAGAATCGTATGCACCGCCCACATTTTTAGATGCATCGATTTTATAGGCATACGCGTTTGCATGCGATTGATCGGCATCTGCTCCTACCAAGATCTTATGCTTGATCGATCCTGTTTTCACAGTTCCTGTTAGATTCAATTGCTGATTGGCTGTAAACTCATTTGATTTGGATCTGGTCAAACTCCGCGGAGCAATTCCATTTTTATTCGCTTGAATCCGATCTGATCCATAATAATCTCGATCGTATGTTTGGTAGCTTGCTATTGCATTAAGATTCCATGACTCATTAAACTTATGATTCAAATTGATCTGTCCGTTTGAAGTGTTTGTCCTGTTGAAAGCAAAAGGCACATTCATAAAAGTGTTTCTTCCAACTTCATTATTCAACTTTCCATCCACGGTTCCCATTCCAAAGTCGGGCGTAAAATCACTTTTTAAGTAATCGAATGTAAAGTTGAGTTCTGTTTTATCCGATATTTTATATAGAACAGAAGGATTTACATAAGTTCGTTTTGACTTGACCTGATCCCTAAAGCTCCCCGCTTTTTCATAAGTTCCGATAACCCGGAAAGCAACCTTATTGGAGATAGGTCCATATACATCTACGGTTGGTTTATAAAAGTCGTAACTTCCAACACGCATCGAAGCTTCCCCCCCATAATAAAACTTCGGCTTTTTTGTAACTAAATTGACAACAGCACCCCCGGATACTCCTCCATACAACAAGGCCGAGCTACCTTTTAGAATCTCCACAGACTCCAAAGTACTTGCCTCTATCGAACCACCATTGTTGGTTCGTGCACCATTCTTAAATATATTATTTCCTCCTAAACTATATCCTCTCGCGTAGAAGTTTTCATTTACACCGCCTCTATTCGCCCCCATGGCGACACCATTTGCATTTTTAAGCGCATCACTTAAGCGATTGACCTGTTGATCAGAAATCACCTGTTCATTTATAATTTGTACGCTCTGAGGCAGATCCCTATCAATAATCCCTGCCTTACCGACATTAACGGTTTTACTGTTATGCGAATTGTAGCCCACAACTTCCACTTGCTCCAATTGAGATTCAGAGATATTCAAAGCAACATTAATAGCTGTCGCCTTTCCATTTTTAACCTCAATAGTACGCTCCTCAGCACCATTTCCGATACTTTTGATCCGAATAGTATAGGTTCCATCTGGGAGATTAGAAAAATGAAAGCTTCCATCGCCGGAAGTCGAAGTCGACCTGCCTAAAGAAACTATCGTTACCGTCGCCGATTCAATTGGTACACCATCTTTGGTTTTAACTCGGCCATGTATCCCCTTACTTTGTGCCGATGCATCCAAATGAATTGCTCCTACCAATCCTAGACTTAAAACAAGTCCTAGAAAAGATCTTTTCATGTTAATAAATTGTGAGTTGTAAAAATTATTTGTCGGCGCAAACATACAATAATATTTTATTGTTTAGAATAGTTTTAAATAAAAATAGCTTTCACCTAGATAACTCGGTATCATAGCTTTATACTGGGGATAAGTTAATAAGGGGCTTATTCCAATTAATCGCGTAGATTTCTTACATTTATACCATAACTAACACTCCAACTTATCGATTCTATGAGAAAGCATCCTCTCCTACTCTTTTCCCTGATTTTCTTGTTTTTTCCCAGCAACTTGTTTGGACAGCATACACCAATCGACCATGATTTAACAGAAATTATGCAGCGGTATGATGCAATTGGGCTTAGCGTTGTCGTAGTTAAAAACAACGAGATTGCGTTCCACAAAAATTACGGTTACAAAAATTTGGAAGCAAAAACGGCTCTTGGGGAAAATGATCTCTTTAGAATCGCTTCAATTTCAAAGTCATTCACCGCAACATCATTTATGCAATTAATAGCAGATGGGCGGTGCGAGCTGGACGACGACTTTAGTGATCTGATTGGGTTTCCAATCAGAAATCCCAATTTCCCAGACAAAAAAATCACACTTCGGATGGTCCTTTCTCATACCTCCAGTATCAACGATAAAAACGGTTATTTTAATCTTGATGTTATTAACCCGACCAAAAACCCAAACTGGAAAGATTCGTACAATCCCTATGAACCAGGTACACAATACCAGTATTGCAATCTCAATTTTAATATGGCAGGCGCAGTTCTCGAGAAACTAACCAATAAACGGGTAGATAGCTATATTGTTACCCATATCCTCAAACCGCTCAATCTATATGGCGGTTATTGCATAGACTCTTTGGACCAAAGGAGATTTGTTCCTTTATATTCCTTTGACGGAAAGGGAACTCCGCATGAAGAACCTAGTGCGTATAATCCACGGAGGGAAGAACTTAATCAATATATTTTGGGCTACACCACGCCTACACTTTCCCCAACAGGCGGGATGAAAATATCTGCCTTGGATTTAGCTAGATATATGATGATGCATATGAATTACGGTCATAGTCAGGGAAGAAACATCATCAGTAAAAAGTATGCGAAGATAATGCAGACAGCCATAAATAAGGAATCTGGCTATGGATTGGCCATTATGAACAACTCTAAAATTGTTCCGGGAATTACGTTGACAGGACATACAGGCTCGGCCTACGGACTTTATAGCGCCATGTTTTTCAATCCTGCGAAGAAATATGGCTTTATTGTCATCACAAATGGCTGCAATATTCCTGATAGCGATAACTTCAACCCTTTGCTTAAGGACTGTATAAGAGCGTTGTATAATACATATATCAAATAAGTAACAATTCACATCAAATAAACAAAAGCCATACAGGTAAAATCGCTCGCTTTTACCCGGGATTTATAAGAAAATCATGGGCTTTAGGATTCCTTGAATAGTAATAAAACAAAAAA
>NZ_DIIM01000030.1:11450-15076 GCF_002420705.1 Sphingobacterium sp. UBA5670 | reverse complement strand
TTTTTTGTTTTATTACTATTCTTATTTCTTGTTTTCCACCCAATTTACAATAGCTGGATCTAACGGATTGGTCGCTGAACGGAAACGGTGTACAAGGTTACCATTTTCATCTATCAGAAACTTTTCAAAGTTCCATTTGATCTCGCCTTTAAAATCCGGATTCTCCTGCGCTGTTAGATACTTAAATAAGGGTGAAATCTGATCTCCCTTTACATCGACCTTCTCAGCCATCAAAAAATCAACACCATAATTTTGTTCACAAAACTCCTGAATCTGAGCGTTTGACCCAGGCTCTTGTTGCCCAAAATTATTTGCAGGAAAACCGATAATAACGAGCTTATCGCCAAAGGTTTTGTGCAATTCCTCCAGATCTTTATACTGTTTTGTGAACCCACATTTAGATGCTGTATTCACGATCAATATTTTCTTTCCTTTAAAATCTGACATTTTCACTTCCTGGCCTTCAAGTGTCGTAAACTTAAAATCATAAAAATTGGGATTGCCAAATAACATTGACATATACACCATAATTGTTGCAATAATCATATTTAATTATTTTTAAAGACTTAACAATGAATTACTTTCTCTTTCCAATACTGCATCAAACAGTTCATTAATAGGTGATTTTAAAATCGTCCCCACCTTTATCTGATGCGTTTCACAGACTTCCCGTAAAATTAAATCAAAACTATAAGCAATAGAACCCACAAAGTGACATTCATATTTATTATAGTCTGGATAGGTCAAAATCGAAGCCTGAACAAATTCTTCAAACCCGCTCTTTACCAAATCAATAATAAAAGGGTGTGTAATATTATCTGACATAAAAGGAGCAAAAGATGCTAAAAAAGCATTAGGCCGCTCTTTCTGATAAACATTTTTTATTACGATCTCCTTATTGATCCTATATTTATTCGCAAATTTTTCGTTGAGATCCTTTGGCATACGCCCGTATAAGAAAAGTCTGACCAAATTTTTTCCAAAATAAGCGCCCGAACCTTCATCCCCCAATACATAGCCGTTTCCATTATGCGAAGGCAACAGCTCCTCCCCATCAAAGAAACTCAAATCCGATCCAGTTCCTAGTGTCGCCACATAGCCTTTTTTATTACCACAGGTCGCTAAGGCACTTCCAAAAAGATCATTCTCAACGGAAATGTAAGCATTTTCGAACAAAGGAGTCAATGCATTCGAAACCATCTCTCTACGATCAGGTGTGATGCATCCCGCGCCAAAAAAATACAATTCGGTAACTTCATCAGCATAAGGAATAATTTCGGGTATTTCCTTAATGACACGTGTAATTTCCTTCTCATTGACAAAAAAAGGATTGAGTCCATTTGTACTGAATGAGATAGGCGCACTATCTGGCAATTCCAACTTCCAATCCGACTTTGAAGAGCCGCTATCAACAACTAAGATCATACAAATTCTTGATTATTTTCCCCCGATAAACTACTGTATCAAACTTAGCAAAAATTCTGATAAAAAACAGATTTTTTGCTGTATCACCCAATCCGATTAGAACCGATCCGCAATCCTATACAACGATAATGATTAACAATTTTTCAATCAATTCTCCCTATAAAACCCTCCAAATGTCGCAGACATCAACAGCTATAAAAGTGAACTAAAGGCTCTTCCTAACCAATAACATGAAACACTTTAAAGAAAAAACATGTATATTGGAGGGTACTATTAACTGTCGTCGGTATGATTATTTTTTCTTTTAAACAACATGGCAAATCGTAGTACTTATCGTAATTATAGAACCAACAATATATTTTTTTGTTTGGTTAAGCTTACGATACTTTTAATTTTGTAAGCTCATACTAAAATCATTTTGCATGGACAGTGACCATTTAAACATACCTGAAATACATTTTGAGGTATCATTTTCAGAAGTACAAGCACATTATATCGAAGTAAAAATGAGCATCGAAAAGCTCAATCAGCCTTATGTCGATCTAAAAATGCCGGTCTGGTCCCCTGGATCTTATTTAATTCGCGAATACGCTAAAAACGTAGAACGATTCCGATCACTTGACAAAACAGGAAATACAATTTCTCATCAGAAAATTTCCAAAAACACCTGGCGCATATCCACCGAATCCTTGGATCAAATCGAAGTCATCTACGCGGTATACGGTTTTGAAGTTTCGGTTCGAACAAACTTTTTCGATAGCGACCATGCTTTCATCGTCCCCACTGCAACTTTCTTGTATATGGATGGTCGTATTGACAATCCTTCAACTGTCCGCATAAATCTAAAGGACACTTGGGCAAGTATATCCACAGGACTCGAACAAATTGAAGAGCATAAATTTTATGCTGCAAATTTTGATGTGCTCTACGATACACCCATCGAAGCTGGGAACCAGGATATCTGGAAATTTCAGGCGGCCGGTATCGAACACGAATGTGCCATGGTCGGAGGTGGCAGCTATGATAAAGAACGCCTCACAAGAGACATTACAAGAATCGTTGAAGAAGAAACCCGCATTTGGGGTTCAAACCCAAATGAACGATATGTCATTATTACCCACAACTACCAATCTGGAGGTGGTGGTCTAGAGCATCTCAATTCAACCGTATTGGGTGCCTCCAGAAATGCATATCTAAATGAAACGAGCTACAAAAATTATTTAAGCCTCGTTGCACATGAATATTTTCACCTCTGGAATGTAAAACGGCTACGCCCAAAAGCCTTAGGCCCTTTTAATTACGATGCTGAAAATTATACCACCGGCCTTTGGATCATGGAAGGATTCACGTCGTATTACGACAATTTAATCATAAAACGCTGCGGGTTTTACGATGAGAAAGAATATCTCGCTCTATTAGCTAACGATTTCAATATTGTTTTGAACCGCCCTGGACATACCATACAGTCTGCGGCCGCTTCTAGTTTCGACACCTGGATCAAATATTACAGGCCTGATGAAAATTCGATGAATTCGGGTATTTCCTACTATAACAAAGGAGCTATGCTAACAGCATTGCTAGACATTAAAATTATAGCCGCAACGGAAGGCAAGATAAAGTTAGATGATGTTATTCGTGAAGCGTATACAGAGTTTTTCCTAAAACTTGACCGCGGATTTGAAGAAAATGAATTTAGAAGTCTTGCGGAACGTATCGCAGGCACGTCTTTGGATGATATTTTCGACGCTGCTCATCAGGATGGAGAATTGGAGTACAACGATTACTTCAATCTCGTTGGTTACGAGATTGTAGACAACAATGTGAACAGCAACAACCTAACACTGGGTATCACAACCAACAAAATAGACGGATTAATTGTCGTAGCCACAGTGGAAAAAGATTCCGGTGCCTACGATGCTGGATTGAATGTCAGAGACGAACTGATTGCAATTAACAACAATAGGCTCGATATTAAAGACAAAGAAATGGATTTCATTATTCAACATGCCAAAGAAGGAGAAATATTAAACTTCCTGGTTTCCCGGGATGGTTTAATACGCGAAATCCCTGTTCAAATCAAAAAGAGCAACAAAAAGGTGTATGAAATCCGTCCGCTTAAAGAACAAACCTTCCTACAGGAATTGCTCGGTAAAATCTGGATGGCTTAACACATAAGTATGATCATAAATAAGCATAGCGGG
>NZ_DIIM01000030.1:0-11327 GCF_002420705.1 Sphingobacterium sp. UBA5670 | reverse complement strand
CCCGCTATGCTTATTTATGATATTCTTTTTTAGAATTTATACCTTACTGAAAAACCGATCGGATCAAATAATTTGATACTGGATTCGTTTAAAAAATCAAAATAGGGTTTTACATCCAATGAGATTTGAAACGGTGCCTGCGGAATATTATATTCAATACCGACGATACCGTCAATACTCAGATTAAGCTGCGAATCAAAAGAATGACGCTGGCCATCAATAATTTTATCTTTCTCCTTATAAGAACCTATACTGCCACCAAAACCATAATACCAATTAAATCCGGCAGTCAATGGCTTATAAATTTCATACAATCCTACAACACGAAAACGACGAAAGTCAGAATTGCTTTGAATACTCATAATACCTTCTAAAGCATGATTCGAGTTAAGCGTATGACGATAAGTAATTCCCTGAGCAGACCCAAATCGTCCACCAATAGCACCTCTATTATCCAATTGAGCCTGCGCCTTATTGGATAATGCACCAAACATCAGTATTCCACCGACAGCCAAAAATATTTTTTTCATAAAAATCGTACGCTTTTTTGCTTTACATTTTTCCAAACATAGATAAATTGCTTTTTATATGCAATATAATTGCACTTCATACCATACAATTTGTCTACACTTTCCCTTTCAAAGAACCTTTTTGGCAGAGAAAATATTGTTTACAGCTATAACGACACAATGTTTAATTTGTTATGACATTAATGCGGAATTATCCAACTTTATTTATGATATTTTTTTTATATTTAAGACAATACAGCATGTAGTAATAACCAAATAAACTCAAGCGATATGGGCAGAATTTTTGACTTTATAACCTTATATAAAGAAAAATACGCAAAGGACATCATGGTAGCGGGTCGAGATGGAAATGGCCAATGGAAAACTTATTCTACCAAAGAGTATACAGATGCTATTGACTCCTTAAGCAGGGCGTTGTTAAAGCTAGGCCTTAAAAAAGGCGACCGGGTGGGAATTATGTCTGGCAACAGACCCGAATGGAATTTGGTCGATTTTGCCTGCAATCAAATAGGCCTCGCAACAGTGCCCCTCTATCCAACTTTATCAGCACAGGATCTCTCCTTTATTGTAAACGATTCAGACGTCAACGTTTTATTTGTTAGCAACAAAGAATTAACAGAGCGTATTGAGCAAGCGATCAAGGAACATGGCATTCACCCACAATTGTATACATTTGATGCGATTGAAAATTATACACAGTTAAAAACATTCATCGAAACCGCTAAAGATGATTCAACCAACCTCGGTTCGCTTCGTGATGCAGTTAGTGAAGATGACCTGTTAACTTTAATCTACACCTCGGGGACAACGGGACGCCCAAAGGGAGTCTATTTATCGCATAAAAACGTTTACAGTAACGTCTTGGCCTGCAACCACCTGATCCGGTCGGATTTTAAAACGGCACTAAGCTTTCTTCCGCTATGCCATATTTTTGAACGCATGGTGGTATATATGTACTATTCTAAAGGAATCCAGATTTATTTTTCAGAAACCATAGACAATGTTGTTGCCGACATCAACGATGTCAAACCGGATGTCTTCACCACAGTACCGCGTGTACTGGAAAAAGTATACGACAAGATCATTGAAAAAGGGAAAGCCTTAACGGGGATTAAAAAGAAAATTTTCTTCTGGGCTGTTGATCTAGGATTAAAATTTCAAGAACCAGAACATAATGGCCCTTTTTACAATATCAAACTTGCAATCGCTAGAAAACTCATATTTTCTAAGTGGCAAGAAGCACTTGGCGGAAATATTAAAATTATCGTATCAGGTGGTGCTGCACTTCAAGAACGTTTAGCGCGTGTATTCTGGGCTGCTGGCCTTAAAGTGCTCGAAGGTTATGGTTTAACTGAAACCTCCCCCGTCATTGCGGTAAACTCCTACCTACCCAATGGATTGAAATTTGGAACCGTAGGTAAACCACTCAAAAATTTAGAAGTTAAAATTGCTTCAGATGGTGAGATCTTAGTAAAAGGTCCTAGTATCACCACAGGATATTATAAAAATGAAGAAGCAACCAAAGAAGCTTTTGACGATAATGGATTCTTCAAGACAGGCGACATTGGAGAAATAACATCGGATGGCTTCCTAAAAATAACCGATCGGAAGAAGGAAATGTTCAAGACTGCAGGTGGTAAATATATCGCTCCGCAATCCATTGAAAATAAACTAATGGAATCTACCCTGATCGGACAAGTCATGGTTTTTGGCGAAAACAGAAAATTCCCGGGTGCTTTAATCATACCTGCATTTGATGTCCTGTCCAAATGGGCGAGCCAAAAAGGTATTGCCACAGTTTCCAACGAGGAAATGATCAAAAATCCGGAAGTAATCCAAAAATACCAAGAGGAAATTGACCGATTATCCACTAACTTTGGCCATTGGGAAATTGTCAAGAAATTTATTCTTCTTCCAAAGGAATGGACAATCAATGACGGTCAATTAACGCCAAAACTGAGTTTAAAACGAAAAATTATTTTAAAAGAGAACGAAGCTGCAATCGACAAATTGTACCAGGAACAAAACCAAGAGTAACAATTTGCACGATTATTGGAGGTGACAATCTTATTATGAAGCACGTAACACTACGAGATTTATTTACGCTCGGATACTGGAAAAATATTTGGCATGTCCTCGTCGATGCATTTAATGGATTCAACGATGATAAATGTATGAAGAAAAGTGCTTCATTAGCTTACTATACAGTCTTTTCGATCGGCCCGCTTCTCATGATCGTTATTTGGTGTATAGGCTTCTTTTATGGTGAACATCTTCAAAGTGGATCTTCAGCGCAGGATCAGGTACTCGAGGAAGTCATGGTTCTCTTTGGTCAGGATGTGACGACACAGATTCAGTCATATCTTCAAAAAATCACTTTTGAGAATAAATCTAATATGGGGATCACGATAGGTATCGTAACATTGATTCTGTCCTCCACGACCTTATTTGTTGATATACAGGATTCGATAAACAATATCTGGAAAGTAAAACCGAAACCAAAAAAAGGGTGGCTTAAATTAATCATCAACAGACTGATTTCTTTTTCCATCGTGATTGCCCTTGGCTTTTTATTAATCGCCTCACTGATGATCAACGGGCTTATCGTTGCAGTAACCAATCTAGTCATGACTTATTTCCCTTTTATTCCGATTGCCCTCATTTCATGGGTCAATACGGGTATCACATTTTCGGTTATTGTCATTTTATTCGGCTTTATCTTTTCCTTCCTTCCGGACGCCAAAGTAAAATTTAGAGACATGCTTGGTGGTGCCATTTTTACAGGTTTACTTTTCATGTTAGGCAGGTACGGCATCTCGATTTATTTGAATCTGTCCTCCACGGCAAGCTTTTACGGAGCTGCAGGATCTATCATCGTGATGTTATTATGGATCTATTATTCGGCTGCCATTTTGTACTTTGGTGCCGAATTTACCAAGTTTTATGCAATCAAATTTGGTGCAGGCATCATACCATCGACATTTGCGGTAGCAGTTGAACAAACGGAAAAAGTTAAAAAAACTGGTAGTGATGCTGAAGCGCATGTTGGCGACACCATTCAGGTCTTAAAACAATAATTTACTTTTTTTCTTTTTTACCGCTGATAGATCCATCGATGCCAATGACATCGATGACTTTGTCGCCAATTTGCGTAATATCAGACTTTAACCCGACCATAACTGTAAAAATATTCACAGGAGTATCCTGTATCTTCCTAAAGTTATGGAGGTATCCAAGCTCAATACCTAAGAAGAAACCGTTAAACTTATAATCTGCACCAGCTCCTATTTTGCTTGAGAAATTCAGGTGATTTTTATTCTCCATCTTAATCAGCTTTTGGTCCGCCATCACATTTGCCCGTGGTTCGCTTGCCAGTCCCACACCCGGGCCAGCAAAACCATAGACATTTAATCGCCGCATCTGCTTTCTAATACCCCCGGAAAATGCAAAGGTATAGAAGCTGGTATTTGCATCCTCTATACGATAGGCATAATTGGGGTCGGCCAATCGCTGCTTGTATTTGAATGAAAGGGTATAAAGTGTGGGAGACACAAAAAACATTGGATTTTTGAGGGAGATATCCAAACCGATACTACCGGAAAACTTTGGCGAGAGGATCGCTTTAGTCTTACCGATCGGAAATCCCATTCCCGTCGTACCCCAATAGTAAACTTTACGGTAATGAATGGTGTCAGCACCGCCCTGAGCAATCGCACAAGTCCAAAAAGTAAACAGTAAGATGAAAGTTAGTAGAAATTGTTTCATTTAAATGCGTTCAATACTGAATAACAACAATATTAAACGCATTTTGTTCAGAAAATCCAAGGCTACAGATAACTTTTGGATTGAGGCCCTTGATTGAACAATAAATCGATAATGCTTAAATCTGGGTAAAATCCATTTTTATCAGAAAATACTTGAAAATATTCTTTAGGATGACTCAATATACTTTCTTTTTTAGGATGTATGATCTGCCGATAATCAATGCGATCGTCCCCAGCCGTAATATACTCTTCTGTAAAGGCTATCGATCGTTTAAGTTTGACCGACCTCAGGATAAGTTCCAACTGGGCTACATTAAAATCCACAAGGTAGTTAAACTTCTCCTCGTAAAACCGTTTAAAATCATCTTCATAGTATTCAAAATAAGCCGAACTCCGATAAGCTGTCTGAATACTTAACCAATGTAGACGCTGCCAATCAAACTCATAACTTATCCGGATATCTTTCATAGGAACACGATCTTTATTGCCATGCTGAATGGGCACGATCAAATCCTGCACACCATTTGCAGAAGCAATGCGTGCCCGCGTACGATAACTTTGCTTTTGAAAATGTTCATATTTCTCGATAACTAATGGGAGATTATGCTCTTGTACCGTATGAAAATAAGATATTGGTGGAAGATAACATGCCGGAAGTAATAACTGCGATTCCATAAAAACTGATGATTTTTGTTATAAGTGACGCAAAAATAACTTAAATTAAGGATATTTGTAAAGAACACTGGGAATTTTAGCTATAGCATGAAACAAAAAGCGTTAAACGCATTAATCTATATTATCTCTCTTCTCCCCTATTGGTTTCTATATTTGATTTCCGATGGGCTTTATTACATACTCTACTATATTATTGGATATAGAAAGAACATTGTATTTCAAAACTTAAAGAATGCTTTTCCAGAAAAAACGGATAAAGAACGTTTGGTTATTGCCAAAAAGTTTTACCGTTTTTTTCCGGACCTACTTATCGAATCAATCAAACTGAAAACGATTACAGCTGAGGAAGTGAAGAAAAAAATGACTCTTGAAAATGAAGAGGAATTGACAAGGCACCTCGATGCGGGTAAAAACGTTATTGGAGTAACTTCACATTATGCCAACTGGGAACTTGGCATTCATCGCTTAAGCTTAATTACAAATTTCCCTACTTTGATTGTATACAAACCACTCAATAATAAAGATATTGATACAGTATACAATGATATGCGAGGAAGGTTTGGCGCCGAAATGGTACCAATGAAACAAATACTCCGTCATATCGTAAAGTTGAAAGGCCAGCCCAATATCAGTATACTCGTTGCCGATCAAACACCGCTGTATTCGGATTCAGATTATTTTATTAATTGGTTAAATCAGGAAACATTGGTCTATACAGGAGCCGAAAGACTTTCTAGAATAAGTAAAGCGCCTGTGGTCTATTGCTATATCGGCAGAAAGCCCAAAAGAGGGCAATATTTCTGTAAATTCGTTACTTTAATAGAAGATCCAACAGGTGCCGGAGAACACGAAATCACCGATTTACATAATCAATTTGCTGAACAGCTTATCCGTGAAAACCCAGAATATTGGTTATGGTCACATAATCGCTGGAAAAGAAAACGTAGAAAATGAGTAAATTACCCAAAGTAGCTGTCGTTATCCTAAATTGGAATGGTCGATTTTTCCTGGAAAAATTTTTGCCATCCGTATATAATAGTTCGTATCCGAATGTCGAATTTGTCATTGGAGACAATGCCTCCGATGATGATTCAATTTCATTTGTCAAACAATACTATCCAACGATTACTGTACTGGAGAATGACAAAAACTATGGCTTCGCAGGGGGCTATAACAAAATACTGCAACGCGTAGATGCGGATTACTATGTACTGCTCAATTCGGATGTCGAAGTGAGCCAAAATTGGATTGAACCGGTCATTGAATACCTAGAAAGAAATCCGTCGTTGGCGGCCGCACAACCCAAAATACGTTCCTTCCATAACAAACAAAAGTTTGAACACGCGGGAGCCGCAGGCGGTTATCTCGATTACTTCGGTTTTCCCTTCTGCAAAGGTAGAATTCTACATGAAGTAGAAGATGATATAGGACAATACGATGCAGAATCCGAGATCTTTTGGGCATCCGGAGCCGCACTTTTTATCCGCTCGGAAGCTTGGAAAGAGGCCAATGGTCTTGACGAAGATTTCTTTGCCCACATGGAAGAAATTGACCTATGTTGGCGATTGAAAAGGATGGGCTACGGTATTGGTTACTGCCCTAGGTCGATCGTTTATCATGTTGGAGGTGGAACACTTAATGCCAGCAACCCAAAAAAAACATATCTTAATTTTAGGAATAATATGGTCATGCTGCAAAAAAACCTGCCACTGGGCAAAGCGGTATGGATTATTTTTATGAGACTTTGGTTTGACTTTGCTGCCCTTGCTAAATTTCTCATCGACAGAAAACCCAAAGATGCTTGGGCAATCAGCCGAGCACATCAGTATTTCTTCTTGAATATCTTCAAAAACGCTAAAAAACGAAAAAAATACAAGGCGAAAGAAAATAAACAAGGGCATTACACCAAATCGATAATTATTGATTTCTACACGAATAACAAACATAAATTTTCTCAGCTAAATTCAAAGGATTTTAAATAATAGCTTATTTCGCTAGAAGACAAAATGCAGAAAAACGCATTTTAAAAATAAAGCAGTCATTATGACAAGATTATTTATTTATTTTATTTAAACGTACTTTTTATTTGTAATTTTGCAAAATGTTGGTGATGGATATTGAAAAAAAGATAAAAGACTTAACGGCAGAGCTTAACCATTATAACTATCAATACTATGTATTGGCAAATAGTGTTATTTCGGACTACGACTTCGACCTTAAATTAAAGGAACTCGAAGCGCTGGAAGCTCAATATCCCGACTTTGCCGACCCCAATTCCCCTACACAGCGTGTCGGTGGAGATATAACCTCCCGATTTCAGACGGAAAAACACCGCTGGCCAATGCTATCATTAGGCAATACATACAGTCAGGAGGAATTATTTGACTTCGATCAGCGAATCCGCAAAATCATCGGCGATCAGTTTGAGTATGTTTGTGAATTGAAATTTGACGGTTTATCAATCAGCCTGACCTATGAAAATGGCCGGCTGAGTAAAGCGGTCACCCGGGGCGATGGTACCCAAGGCGATGTAGTGACCAACAACATTAAAACCATCCGCTCTATTCCAATTAAACTCAAAGAAGGAGATTATCCCGATCAATTCGAAATACGGGGTGAAATATTTATGCATAAATCTGCTTTTCTCCGCCTGAATAAGGAACGCGAGGATAATGAAGAGCAAACTTATGCAAACCCAAGAAATTTTGCTTCTGGAACGATCAAGCTCCAAGATTCGGCTGAAGTAGCGAAACGACCATTGGACTGTTTCCTTTACTTTCTGTACTGCGATAACAGAACCAACCTGTTTCACGACCATTGGAATAGTTTAAGCCACGTCAAAGAATGGGGATTCCACGTGAGCGAACATAGCAGAAAATGCAGCACGTTGACAGACGTTTTCGCATTTATCGATTATTGGGATGTGGAACGTCATAATTTAGGTTATGAAATCGATGGGATCGTCATTAAAGTAAATGATTATGCACAACAAGAAGAACTTGGCTTTACCGCCAAAAATCCCCGTTGGGCAATATCTTATAAATTCAAAGCCGAGCGTGTAGAAACCATACTTAATACGATTAGCTATCAAGTTGGACGTACAGGCGCTGTCACACCAGTCGCTAACCTTCAGCCTGTCCAACTGGCCGGCACGACCGTCAAACGGGCATCATTGCATAATGCAAATGAAATAGCTCGATTGGACCTGCACGAAAGTGATACAGTTTATGTAGAAAAAGGCGGAGAGATTATCCCTAAAATTATAGGTGTAAATCTCGACAAAAGACTGTCAGATGCTATTGCTTTTTCATACCCTACATCCTGCCCAGAATGTGGTACAGCACTTGTACGACAAGAAGGCGAAGCCGTACATTATTGTCCTAATGAAACTGGATGTCCTCCGCAAATCGTCGGTAAAATGCAGCATTTCATTGGACGTAAGATGATGGACATCGAAGGAATGGGCGATGAAACAGTGGACAGCTTCTTTAAAAAAGGCTTATTGCATAATATCGTTGATATCTATGGCCTAAAAGACCATCAGGCGGATCTACAGCAGCTTGAACGCTTCGGTCAGAAATCCATAGATAACATGCTTAATGGCATCGAAAAGTCAAAGGAAAAACCATTTGAAAAAGTACTATTCTCGCTCGGAATCCGTCACGTAGGTGAAACCATTGCGAAAAAATTGGCACAGCATTTTAAAAATATTGATGCCTTGGCACAAGCCTCCGTTGAGGAAATCGAAGGGGTGCAGGACATTGGACGTCGCATTGCGGAGAGTGTCAAAGAATACTTGGACAATCCAATTCACCAACAACAGATTGCAGCGTTAAGAAATTACGGTTTAAATTTTGAAATTGAGGAAAAGGAAATTATTCTAGCGAGCAACTCGCTGGAAGGAAAGACTTTCTTGATATCCGGCGTATTTCCAAATCATTCGCGTGAAGAATTAGCAGCTCTGATTGAGAGTAACGGTGGGAAGATGTTATCAGCGATTTCCGCCAAATTAAGTTATCTCGTGGCAGGAGATAAAATGGGGCCTTCTAAATTAGCTAAAGCAGAAAAATTAGGTATCCCCATGATTAATGACACAGAACTATTTCAACTCATTGATCACAATTAAGTTTTTTAATTAAATTTATATAAATACAAAAACAAGATGAACGAGCTTCACGGCGCAGGAGTAGCATTAGTCACTCCTTTTAACTCAGATGAATCTGTTGATTTCGAAGCATTGGGTCAGCTAATTGACTTACAGATCAACGAAGGTATGGACTATTTGGTTTCTTTAGGTACAACTGGAGAAGTTGCCACTTTAACCAATGATGAACGAAAGCGCATCTGGGATTTTACCGTCAAGCGCGTGAACGGTAGACTTCCTTTAGTTGCAGGTATCGGTGGAAACAATACTGCTGAAATTGTTGAACAGATCAAACAATTTGATCCTACAGGTTTCTGTGCTATTCTATCGGTATCTCCCTACTACAATAAACCAACACAAGAAGGAATTTACCAACATTATAAAGCTGTCGCAACAGCCTCTCCGCTGCCGATTATCTTATACAATGTACCAGGACGTACAGGAAGCAATATAACAGCACAGACAACATTGCGATTGGCTAACGACTTTTCCAATATCGTAGCAATCAAAGAAGCCTCTGGAAATTTTGCTCAGTTCAGTGAAATTCTACGGGATAAACCAGCTGGTTTTCTATTGATCTCAGGGGATGATCCGGTTACATTGCCAATGATGTCTCTCGGTGCTTCAGGCATCATTTCAGTGATCGGAAACGCTTTACCAAAAAAGGTTGCTACACTGGCGAGATTATGTACCGAGGGTAAGTATAGCGAAGCCAGACCAATACACAATGATTTGCTCAAGATCACAGACTTATGTTTTATTGAAGGAAATCCAGCAGGAGTAAAATACATCCTTCAGGAATTAGGTATTGGAAAAGACATCCTACGTCTTCCTTTGGTACCTGTTGGCGAGAACGTACAAGGAGCTATCAAAGAAGAATTAAAGAAATTGAACTAAGATATTGCCGAATTCGGCTGAGAAAAGTTTAGATCCCTCAAACAGATCTAAACTTTTTTGCTTCAAGGCATTGCAACATAACAATATAATACCTACCTTTGCACTTCCACAAATGTGGATTTTTAAATAACAAAATTAATTAACAAAATGCAACAGTACGAATCTGTAATCGTTCTTACCCCGTTGCTTTCTGATGATGCTGCGAAAGAAGTAATCGCAAAATTTAAAAGCATCTTAACAGAAGGCGGAGCCGAGATTGTCGCTGAAGACAATTGGGGTTTGAAAAAATTAGCGTATCCAATCCAGAAAAAAACTACTGGATTTTATCACTTAACTGAATTCAAGGCTCCAGGTGAATTAATCAATAAATTAGAGGTTGAATACAAACGTGATGAGCGCATTATGCGTTTCTTGACTGTAAGCTTAGACAAACATGCTAAAGCATACAACGAGAAAAAACGTAGCGGTGCATTCAACAAAAAAGCTGAAACTAAAACTGAGGAGGGCGCAAACTAATGGCTAACGAAAATATCCAATACGTAACTGCTCCTAAAGTAGAGGACAACCGTAAAAAATACTGTCGTTTCAAAAAGAATGGTATCAAATATATCGATTATAAAGATGCTAACTTCTTGATGAAATTCGTAAATGATCAAGGTAAAATCTTACCTCGTCGTTTAACTGGTACATCTTTGAAATTTCAACGTAAAGTAGCTCAAGCTGTTAAACGTGCTCGTCACATCGGTTTGTTACCTTACTTAGCTGATGCAATTAAATAAGGAGGACGATAGAAAATGGAAGTAATTTTAAAACAAGATATCAAAGGCTTAGGTGAGCAAAATGATATCGTTAATGTAAAACCAGGTTTCGGTCGTAACTACTTAATCCCACAAGGATTTGCTATTCAAGCGACTGTATCTGCAAAAAAAGTTTTAGCTGAGAACATCAAACAAGCTCAGTTCAAACAAGATAAAATCAAAAAAGACGCAACTGAATTAGCTGGTAAATTGGAAGCTATTAAACTTTCTATCGGTGCTAAAGCAGGTGAATCTGGTAAAATCTTTGGTAAAGTAAACAGCATCCAAATTGCTGATGCGTTGAAAGCAAAAGGTTTTGATGTAGATCGTCGTCGTATCACTTTCGAAGTAGAGCCTAAAGAAGTAGGTGAATACATCGCAAACTTAAACTTACACAAAGAAGTGAAAGTTCAAGTTCCTTTCGAAGTAGTTGCTGAGTAATTCAATTTATTTAGTAAACAATATAGAGCGGCTATCCAATCGGATAGCCGCTTTTGTTTTTACCTTACCTTACCTTACC
>NZ_DIIM01000015.1:24907-25584 GCF_002420705.1 Sphingobacterium sp. UBA5670 | reverse complement strand
AGGGCGCGTCTGCCAAAAGACTTAGGGCTTCTCTCCCTAGATAAGCTTCATTTGCCGATCAAAAAGAGAAAACATAATTATAAAAAACAGAAATACACTAAATGTATGAAAACATTAAAATTTAATGCAAAAGCCGCAGTAGCTGTGGCCATTGCAATGGCATCCTTTATTGGATTTAATAGTTTTAAAAATGCTGAGAAAAAAGCAGATGATCTGTACTGGTATCATCGAGATGCTGCTGGAAGTTACACCTTTATCGGTCAAAGCCCGTCGCAGCCATCTAGTCCGGATTGTCAAGCACCAGTTACAGATACTGAAATCTGTATGAAAGGCCTCAGTACAAACCCCAGTGCTTCTACTGTGAATGATGGTACATCAGCCGTTCAAACAATTGAGCGCGAACCGTTGGACAATCAATAAACAAGTTGCACAAAACAAAAGGCTCCGATTCTAATTGGAGCCTTTTGCATTTATCTTGGATTTTGAGCCATATCTGGATTATAACCCATGATCAAACTTGGTATTAGAAAAGCATAGCGCTTATCATTTGGCTCCAGCGTGTAGGTTTCGTTACCCAATACCCGATGGATGGTCAACGACTCTCCTTCCATATTATATCTTCTGAGATCTGTCCATCTCAGACCCCTAAAAATCAACTGGCGCCTTCGCTCTTCTCG
>NZ_DIIM01000015.1:19901-24787 GCF_002420705.1 Sphingobacterium sp. UBA5670 | reverse complement strand
ATAAATTTTAACAATGCGACCTGGTCTGATACAATCGCTGCAGGCACTTTGTACAGGTCCGAGCCAGCTACAAATCGTTTCTTCCTCAATTTTTCAATAGTTTTCACAGCATCCTGCGTTTTTCCCAGCTTAGTTAGACACTCTGCTTTAATCAGATAAACCTCGTCCGTTGCCAGCCCTACAAAAAAAGCCGTGCTGGCATAAAAACTTCCTTTGTACCGAAAACCACTGAGCATTGCCGTTCTAAAAAATACCCCTTTCCGCAGATCTTCCTTCACATAGCTTTGATATAAGTTGGAATCTATTTTAGCGATAAAAATACTCAGCGGACTTGTGATACCAGATCGGGTCACGAAGGTACTTTTAAACATCACTTCCGTATCCATAATAGCTGATCCCTGAAAAGGATAGTTGGCAGAGGCCGAGAGCTTATTGTAATCCAATAGCCCATCCACGATATTCAGGCTAGCATCTGCCGCAGCCAAAGCTTTATCATAATCGCGCATAGAAAGATACACCCTCGCCAACAGTGCATAGCAAGCAGCCTTTGATGGCCTTTCTTTGTAAGAAGAAGTTGGCGGCAGCGACTCAACAGCATCCTCCAGATCTTTGGTAATCTGCGCATAAGTTTCGGGTACTGTGCTACGTTTTATCTTTTCAGAAACATCGGCGTTCAGCCGAAGCGGAATACCGTATGGCTCCATATCAGCCAAACCAAAAGGATAAGCAAAAACCTGCGCAAGCTGAAAAAAGGCATGCGCGCGGTAGAATAATGCCGCAGCCCGTATCTCCTTCCAACGGGCCAAATCATAGTTCCCTGCTTTCATCTGTGATAGACCGTCCAACACAATATTGGCCATAAAAACACAATTGTAGCCTCTGTCCCAATCGTTGAGGTTATCGCCCGAATTCGCATCTTTTGACCAGGTATAAAAGTCGCGATAGAGACTTGTAAGGCGGTTTTGATAAAGGTCAGCCGTCAGGTAATAATCATCCGAGCCGATTTCCCCAAGTTCGGGCACCAAACCCAATCCATTCGGCACACCGTTCATATCAAAATCATTGTCCAGTATAGCCTGAAAATCTTCCAGTGAGGATGGTACCACCAAGCTCTGATCAGGCTTCGCATCCAAAAATTCTGTTTTGGAACAGCCATAAAACAGCCCCATAAACAATAAAAAAGTAAGCATTAAATTTTTCATAATCACTGCAACTTAAAATGTAAAACTTATACCGAAAACATAAGTAGGCCGAGACTTTGGCATATTATTGAAATAGGGATCAATACCCATGTTATTGCCTATCCAGGCCCAATTAGGACTCTGCACCTGCGCAAAAAAACGAGCATTTTGAATACCCCATCGGCGCGTAGTTTCAGGCAGCAAAGAATAATAGAGTAATATATCTTCAATCCGAATATTATCTGATTTTTGGACCAACACCGAAGAATATTTATAAAACTGATCGCGGTCTGAGTTTCCTGTTAAATCAAGCGATGGGACAGCCGTATTTTGTTCATCCCCTGAAGCTTGCCATCTTTTCGCATAATCGGCATGGCCACTAAACCCAGCCAACAAAGTTGAACTAAAGAACGATGTGGTACGGAAGAAACCGCCAAATTTGAAACTGAGATTGACCGAAAGACCTACATCTTTATAAGTCCATTCATTACGCAAAGAGCCGTACCAAGGTGATTGCATCGGACCATTATATACCATATCCTCTATGCGCGTATTGTTCAATATACTTTTATAATCTTCTGATACTTCGCCGTTGGCGATTCCTTGTGGATTACCATTTGTAGGATCCAAACCCTTCCATGGATAACTGAAAACTGCATATAACGGCTTTCCTTCCAGTGGACTGATTCCTGAGCTGCCTAGATATGGAAAGGGGGATGCACTTTTGGGCATCAGATACTTTTTCACCTTACTGTTTGTATAACTCAGATTGAGGAAAGTATTCCATGTCACTGCAGATTCCATATTTCGCGACTGAAGCGTTAAATCCCATCCGTGACCATCCATTGAAGCTACATTTCCGAAGAAAGAAGTTATTCCCAATGTAGGATCCATAGGAGCCTGTGAGAGGAGGTCACGGCCATTTTTTAGGTAGTAATCCAATGAGCCCGATAAGCGGTTTTTAAAAACCGAGAAGTCGGCACCAAAATTAGCTGTATTGATCTTTTCCCAGCGTAGGCTTTTGTTTGGCGGTGAGTTGAGCGTGGCAGCAGGTAGTCCCGAAATCGTATAGGAAATATATTGTATCGTCGTCATTGCGGTAGCCATTCGCGATATATTCCCATTGACACCATAAGAAGCCCTTAACGCCAGCCGGTCCAACAGTCCTGTCTCATAGCGAAGACCTGCAGACCAGAAAGGTGTCCCCTTGGCATTCGTCTCCACACCAAATAGATTCGCCTCGTCTTTGCGCACACTACCTGAAATAAAAAGCCGATCCTTATAAGAGACTACTGCGTTTCCAAACCAAGACAAAAAGTTATCTGTCCGCTTATTTACCCCCGATACAGCGGGAACTTTAGCTAATGCCCCATTGCTCAACAAGGTGAAATTCGTTATATAATCCACGTCCCTCACTACAGACATACGATCATTGACATAGCCATAGTAGCGACCATATTTGCCCCGTTCAATTTTCGACCGGATTTCGTATCCGGCAATAGCGTCCAGGCGCATATCCGTATTGATTCTTTTGTTGTAGTCAAGCTGTAAACGCCCCTGATGCGACTGTAGCGTGCTTTCGTTGAAGTCCAATATCCCGCCTTCGGGAATAGCACTCGTCCAGTTTCCATTCTTTTTGTAGGCATACTGATTGGAAAGTCTTCTAACAAGGTATGAATCGCCTTTGTAGTGATTGTCATTACCATTAGAGCCGATCTGATATTGATACCGCAGGCTGACCGATAGATCCGTGATTGGCTTGATGGCAAGTGCAATGTTATTCGTCAGATTATAACCAGCGACCTTGTTATCTACAGTATTGAGGTCGCGTACCGGATTAAAAGACCAATCCTTTAAATGCCCTGCTCCCACCGTATCCAAGTAAGCTTTGGGATGATTCAGATAAACATTTTTTGGGCTACCATCCACACCGACAAGTGAGGCGTACGGATAGATTTCACGATTGTCCATGATCAGATAGCCCGGATTCGCATTAGCCTGTTGTCTTGTATGCGTATACTGCAGATTGTGCGAAAGCTCGATTATGGGCGAAAGTCGAAATGTATTGTTGGTCCTTATCGTCAGCCTATCATCTGCGGTACCACGCAAATTGGAAAGTTCCTTAAAATAACCCACCGAAGTCATATGAGAAACTTGCTTCGACCTGCCTGAAATCGCTACATGATATTGCTGCCGAAAGCGTGGCCGGTAAAGATACTGCGCCATATCCTTCCGTACATCATTACTTTTCATTTGTTCAATTTGAGCATCTATCGTCGCGTCATTGGGATTATTCCTTTTTTGAAATAGCAGCTCTACCACAGGTGTGATCGGCGTGAGGTAGTAAGGTCCATTTAGTAGATTATCGTAGGCACCTTGCGCAAACCGCAGCTTTTCAAACTGGATCATATCCGCTGACCCGATCCAGTTTAAATTGTTCAGATCAGGCTTATTCTGCAGGGCAAAGTCAGACTTAAAATCAATCTTCAATTTATTGCTCAGTCCCTGTTTGGTTTTGATGACGATCACACCATTTCCTGCCCGAGCGCCCCAGATACTTGCCGACGCTGCATCCTTCAAAATAGACACCGAGGCCACTGGGATTGATCTGACTGATTTCCCCCTCATAGGGAAAATCATCTACCACAATGAGCGGTTTAGCCTCTGCTGAAATCGTACTGCGTCCCCGTATCAAAAATGCATCAGTCTCGGCAGCATCTCCCTTATTAAACTGAATACCTGGCGAAAGCCCTTCGATCCGCGATAAAATATTTGTACCAGCGGTTCTATTGAGCATCTTTTCAGAGATCACATCGACAGATCCCGTGATCTGATCCTTGCGTAGGCGCTGAAACCCCGTATGTACCACTTCCACATCTTCGAGCATGACGATCTTGCTCGCCAAGCGGATTATTCCGTCCGCAGGCCAATCCTTTGTAGCCATTGTTTGAGGTTCATAGCCCAAGATCATGATACGAATAGAGTCTTTCGGATTTGCTGCGATGGAAAACTTTCCATCACTATCTGTCGATGTCGCGTTATTGGAAGTTAGATTTCTGACCGTCGTGTGGAGCAGAGCTTGTCCCTTAATATTGGTCACACGACCATTTAAGATTTTCTGCGCGTAAGCTTGGGAAACCATACCAAGCATTGCGATTATAATGTAAACTAATATTTTCATCGTGCAGATTCATTTTTAGGATCAACAACAAGCATTTCCAAAGATTCAACGGTATGACTAAGTATCAGACCATTCAGCGTTAAGAATTCAGCCAATAGCGCTTTATCCTTGGCGAGCGTAGGAATAGGTTCTTTGGCATATAAGACCGTTCCTAAAGCCATATCTGTCGTATAGATGGGCATATCTGCTTTCCATTTAAAGTTGGCATTCAGCAAAGCGAGTAAGGATCGCAGATCTGTATGATACTTTAATTTTTCAAGCTTCTGTACTGCGCAATTTTCTTGCTTGAGGATCTTCATCACTTTCATATCCCGCCAGTGCTTACCCACATCGCAATTAAAGGAAGCTTTTAAATCCGCTAGAAACCAAGCTTTCATCTGATCATCGGGCGTTGCTTCGGGAGCAATCAGCTGGTAGCAGCCCTGCTGGTTTATGAAATTGGTATTAGACCGTTTTACCGTATCTATCCATATTCTATTGAGCGGCATATCAGTCGCATAGGCTAGCATACTCATTACCCATGC
>NZ_DIIM01000015.1:12736-19787 GCF_002420705.1 Sphingobacterium sp. UBA5670 | reverse complement strand
TTATTATAATACAACAGCTTCTGACCGTTGGCTTGCATTATTCCATTATTACCGCCTATACCCTTTATATAACCCGTCACTACAGATTTTTTATAAATAGGAATATTAACACGCTTGGCAAATTCATCCAATGGCTTGGTCAGGCTAAAGTCCATAAATTCGGCTTTGACTTCCATTTGAGGAAGATGCCCATCGAGTGCAAGTGCAATATTTTTTTCATTTGCATCTACAGCTGCGCCGATATGAACAACCTTATTGTCCATAATCCATACCTGATGCGGAATACTTCGATGTGGAAAATACTGCAGCAATAGAGGATCCGAACACACGCTAAACGGATGAAAGCTGAGCTTTGCCATTTGTCGTTGTAGCAGGTCAAGCTTCTCATAGGTAACCGGTATAAGGGCAAGCCTGTCGGCATACTTCTTTTCAATAATTTGAAGTTTTTTGATCGACGCAATACAAGGCGCACACCAAGTCGCCCAAAAGTCGATTATAATAAGCTTCTTTGTTTGCAAATCTTTCAACTGAATATGCTCTCTTTGCTGTGGATCATGCATGACTGGCAATACCGTATTCCAAAGTTTATCGGGAATGCGATCTCCGATATTCAGTGGGTGAATACTTGTGTCTTTCTTGACATCAATTGAAAGTGATAGTGATTGAGCGGACAAGTTCAAAATCGTTATTAGGCCATATAGAATCACTAATATTGTAATCCTTATTATTTGAATATGTAGCAGCCCGCTGCTATTGGATTGTAGGTTTAATTTTTTCATCATTTTAGGAATTGGTATGGGATGGGGATACACGTTGAAAGAAATCGTAAATGATCTTGGAAGACTCAATCACTTCTCGGTTTATATTCAGTGAAATAGATATTTTACCAAGGTCCATTTTATGGGTATGGATTATCAAATAGGCTATTAACGTGCGGAGAAGTTCGACGGAAAATTCAGTCAATTTTGGATTACCCTTTTCCTTATCACTCGTGTCGGGCTGTAGGGCAATAATATAGTCCTGAATTGTGCTTAAGGGATATTTACCCCAAAAGTATTGCACATTCCCAACAGGATCATATCCTGATCGATGGGTCTCATAAATAACCAGATCAAAGAGGAGTAGATGAGCATAATTAGATTTCATTTTTTAGATTTTTAATCGCAAGCTTAAGGCATAGTTATTCCAGTCCGATTGAATCGGATAGTTTTTAGGCCATTCGCCGCGTATAATAAAATTGATTAATTGGGAAAAGCTAGAATTCTATTGAATGGGTATGACTCGGTATATAATTGGGCATCTCGAATTCCATAGCTGATGTGACCAGATCATTGCTGGCTGAATCGCACCGAGCTACTCGGGGGATTTAAAGATGTTTTTTGTGGTTTGTTTTTTCATCTGATATAAAATAAAAAAGCATCGATTACACTATAACAATAGATGTAATCAATGCTTTTTGTAGTATTTGTACAACAAAATTTGGATGATCGCTTACTGTCGCCGTAACAAAAGCCCTGGCGAGGCCCCCAATCTCTGAGGTGCGATTAGGATGACAATACGGCGCTGATAAGTAAGCGTCAACCATACCTCAGGAAATATTTTTCCAAAGATAATGAATTGACGCATTACCCGCACTCGTATTGTCATTAATTAAATCGCCAGATTTGTTACGAGTATTGTTATGAGTCTATATTTATTAGCTTATGTTCTTATTAATGTTTCTTCTATAATTTCATTTTTTTATTACAATAACAAAGATAAAATTAAAATGTAATACATGCAATACATTTTAATAATATTTTTTGATGTCTTTAGCTTTCATGGAGAGTAAAGCAAAAATTAGTAAAATTGAACAATATATTATTGACTTTATTTATAAACTGAGGAAAGAGAAAAATCTAAATCAAGCTGATATTGCCACAATTATTGGAGTAAACCGAGTTTTTGTAACTAATGTAGAAAATCCATCAAATAGAGCCAAATATAATATCGATCACATCAATGCCTTAGCTGACCATTTTGGAATGTCTCCAAGAGATTTTTTGCCAGAAAAAGCTATAATCTAAAATAACAATCGACAATTTGGACAAGTACTCAACTGGAAATATTACCATCTTTCCCATTGAAAACAATTATAAAGTCTTATGAAATTTTTAAGGTAGTAGGGGTTCAGATATTTTATGCTAAAACTTCACGTTATTACTGTTAAAGCAAATAATCCGCATTTAAATTTCTTACCGTCATCATCTGTTCCTGCTTTACATAAATATTTTTAAAATCGATCAAATGATTAAGATTCAGGTCCTCCGGATGAGGAAGAATCACATGGTAAATATATTCATGGCCATCCAAATTATAACACACCTTTGTTACAAGTAATTTAAATTGTTCATTTTCTACAATACCAATATTATCAGGCATGTTTACTCCTAAATTATTAGTGAATATTAATGGAAAGTCTTCACCAATTTCTTTTTCTGCTAGCTCTTTTATAATAAGTCCGTAAGAATTACTTTTTACACCTTGGAAATTAAACAATAAACGATACCCTAACTTGGAGAAAGCTATCAAATATGCTGCCTTTAATAATGCACTTTTATTGATATCTGGAGAATAATCAACTTTAAACCTCAACTTCAATCCAGACCAATTCTCTATAAGCCCTCTCTCTTTTAACATATTCACGGTTTTATTTGGAAAACTGAGTTTAACTTCCGCTTTTCCATCTTTTATTGGCACACCATACAGTTTACCAGATACGGCACCATTAATTATATCAGGCACATAAAATTTTGCATCTATTGGACTAACACCATTCTGAAAATTTCTATATTTAAAGTAATTAAGTATCTTTTTATCTTTGGTTCCACCATCGTTATTATTGAATTCTTTATCTGTCAGGATTAACGGTTTACCATTTAAACTATGTTGGGGAACGTGCTCAATTGAAAGCTTATCGATGTCTTTTCGACAGTAAGCTCTTAAAGATAAAGGACAAATGTAATGGTCGGAAAGATCGATTCTATTTCCATTACTGTCTACAAAAATCAAATTAAATTGTTGGATTGTCTGGGCCAAATCTTTCGATAATATTTCAAAAATTTTTAATTTTGAATCTGTTCTCATATGGTTATTAAATTACAAGGATTCAACTATTTCAATAATCTCATCAATATCAAATAAAACCTTGACATTAAATTCCTTGTCTATTTTCATACGCTTTAGCGTACTCGCAAAGCTTTTTTCCGTTAGAAAAAGATCACAAGTAGACAATGCCAAACTCGAATGCATTATATCATAATAGTCATTAGGCTTTATTTTCCTTGTTCGGTCTAAAATCAATTCTGTGTAAAGTGCTGAATAAGCATAACAAGTTGGTGTTATTTCTTTTAATCGCGAAAGACTGAAATGGTCTATTATGGAATCTACATCCACTTCAACACTCGATTGAATATGTTTCGCAATAGTCTTATAACTACTTCTTATTTCTAGACGATGGAGTTTTTTCTTACTTAATCCACTAGGATCGCTAAATGCCTTCGACTGGTTTACCATATTAGCATGCCAAACGCTCGACTCCTTATTTATAAATGAAGCAGCATCTAATTCGCCAAGAACATATTGAAAAGAGGATTGTAAATTAATGTCATACATGACCTTTTTTATTAGAAGTTCGTCTTCTGATAATTCTTTCTTAGTTTTCAAGCTAAAGTCTCCAAGTGCATTAATTGGTCTTCTCCATTTATACCATAAATTGGTCGGTTGCTTTCCCAAATAGATTGAGTTTAAATTATGTACTTCGCACATCGAAATATAGTACATAGGCGAAAGCATGATTTTATCCGCAAGGATATCTGCAATTTGAAATGTTTTAAGACGACTATCTTTACTATCTTGTTTGAAGACCTCTTCGATCAAAACATTTGAAAATGGACAAACGATTCTCTTATCCTTAACTTTTTTCTTTAATATTTCTAATAGTTGAAAATATCTTTTATCCTCACTTTTCTTCCATATGCTGTTTCGTAAATTAATCCAAAAATTCAGATCCATATAAATTTTGGTCTTCCCTAACATATATTGATCTAGATCCTTATGCTTGATTACCCTATGTAGCTTAAAAGAAATGTGGCTTTCACTCTTTAAGTTTTTATAACTATCAGAATTAAAATATTTATTTGCTAATCTAAAAACTTCTTGATCTATATTGTTCATATGCCAATTTTTAAAGTTGTCGAGATCGTTTCTTTCCAATAATTACTTAGCGCCTTTTATAAAGTTCAGAACTTTAGTTGTGATGTTTTTAATATAAACTGATTGCTGTAAAGACCCCCATTTATAACTCCCATCAACCACTTTTCGATAGACAAATTCTGCTAATTTCTTTTTATAGGTTGCCGCTAGAGTTCCACCAAACTCTGCTTGAATTTTTATTAATCTTTCATTTTTCTTAACCCCATTAAACACCTCTCCTAGCTTTTTGGTTGAAACGAGATTAAAGTCAATAGTCTTGATTTGAGTATCTGCAACACCTAATTCCCTTAAAAAATCTTTCAAAATATCATTAGGTAGAATATTTTCTATCTCAGGAAGACCAGTATCTAAATAAACAAAGTGTTTGTTTTTAAATTTTGAAAAACGAATAGATTTACCTTCGCTATTATCATTATCGGCCAGTACTAAAATTCTATTGTTACTATAAAATGCTTCGATATCCGATGGCACCGTATTCTCACCTGCTTGGTTAAAATCATAATGCACAATACTACTTCCACCATACTCTATAAAACAATAATCTAGTCCCTCTCTAATAACTTTATCCTTTTTCTTTAAACTATCAAGATAAGCTTTCAAGAAAGCTTTCACATACAACCTATCAGTAATCCCTTCAACCCATATCAAACAATTACTAATTAAAACAGAAGTATTTAACACTCCCAATAGATCTAAAGTAGATTTCTTATCGTCATTGAAACTTGTAATTGACGTTGTATCTTGGTCTCTTTTAGAAAACACCATCACATTAATATCTTCAGGACTCAAGTAACTATTGATGAGAATATGATTGGAATGTGTATTTATGAAGATCTTTAAGTTCTTCTTTTTCAAAAATTCATTCTCAGCCAGAGTTTTAACAAAAATATTCTGAAATGCGGGATGCAAGTTATTCTCTGGTTCTTCAATAAACACCCAGCTATCATCATAAGCCGTAAAAATCGGATAAAGTAGATTGATAATCCCACTAACACCATCTCCAAGATCATTGAACGAAACGTTAGGTCTCTCACCTGGCAGACTAATATTTATTTCTTTACCACCAAACTGAGCTATTATATTGATATCCTCACCATCGAAAAAAGTATTTCCTATAAATCTTTCAAATTCTAGGAAATTAAAAAAGTCTTCTTTCGTTCCATTTCGTGATTTCAGTATCTTATCATTAAGACTTAACCCTGTATGAATAACAGCTTTAGTATTTAGCTTAGGCATTTGCTGTTTGATAGTATCCTGAAAAACATCTCCACTAATTCCTGCTAGCGTCTTCGAAGTTCGAAGAACTGGAAGATAAATTATGTTCGGATTAAGTGATTCAAAGAAGATTTCCTTGTTAAAACTACTTAAAAGTTCCTTGATTCTAATTAGGACTTTCGATATTCCAACGTCTTTAGGGTACTTGTCAGATTCTCTTGGCATTCTAACACGCATAGCTGAATATGGCAATCTAGTCAAAGGAAATTTCTGTTTTATATCCGAGTCCTCATTGTATAAAGCTTGAACCAAATGATTAGATATTGCTAGCGAATAGATTAAATTATCTATAGTCTTCTTTATTTCTATTAACTCTGCTTCACCTCTACAGTGTGGGATATTATCTATTATCCATTTAACAGTATCATATATCAGAATAATTTGTAATTGGTAATCGTCATTTCCTGAAACTCTTTTTATAACCTTTTGTATTTTTTCCTTAACATCAGTAGCCAGGTTATATATTTTTAAATCTACTAAGACTATCTCTTTGAAATTAGCTAACTCTTCGTTTAATAACTCCAGATCTCTTAAAAATGAATCTAATGCCACTTCAGTTCTCCAAATTGGAAAAAACTCTAATTCCATTAGCATCTTAAAGAACCTGCTTTTTCTAGTGTTGTTCCCCCCAACTATGATATTTAAATTTTTTAAATTAGAAAGAAACCGAATGGATTGATTAAAACTATAAAACTCCTTATCCTGTTCACGAACACTCCTATAATCATAGTAATTTGACAAGCTTAAATTTGCAATCATATCTTAATTTGGATCAATTTTATGGTTAATAGCTTTCATTAAGTTAATAAGATTTTCGTGATTTTTAAGCTTGAATTCCAATCTTGCAGGATATCCAACCGGTTTTTATAATAAAAAAAACTTAATTCCTTAAAAACAAAGCTACAAATTTTAGCTTAAACATCTCATTTTTTTAGTATAATTGTATGTAAGAAAAATTTGATATGAATACAGTATTAAAAGGTAATCAGTTTGAAGATAAGGTATTTGACCTACTACAAAATGAAGTAGAGAAAGGCACTATTCCGCTACTCCTCCAATGTTGTAAATTTCAAAGGAAACCTAAATACTATTCGAGAGATCGCGAAAAACCTATCGAATTCGACATCAGCATTGAAGTCACCCCTATTGGTGCCGAAAATTATCAATTACTTTATATAGCCGAGTGCAAAAACTACAGTGGCAAGATATCAATCGATAATGTTGAAGAGTTTGTAGAAAAGGTAAATCAGGTGTCGGGCAGGAACGTCAAGGCTGTATTCGTATTTTCAGGAGAACTTCAATCAGGAGTGCAAACTTATGCCAAAAACAAAGGCGTCATGCTAATAAATGTCACAGAAGATAACCTAACAAACATTATACTTCATAACAAAAAGAATAATCACAAGATCACGCAAGATTGGATTGAATCAATAGATAATTATAATAATGACCTTATTGCTGATTCTGCAAATATTGATAAACAGAAATGGGATGAGATAATAGAAAAGATTTTCACAAAATC
>NZ_DIIM01000015.1:11270-12589 GCF_002420705.1 Sphingobacterium sp. UBA5670 | reverse complement strand
AGAAAAGATTTTCACAAAATCGCTGGGCAAAACAACAGAAAAAAGTGAACTCAATTCTTCCCTGAACCAAATTGAAAGACTATCCAAAGAAAACATTGAGAAATTTGCACAAACAATGCTCTACAAAATTAACCCTGCTATTTTAAACGGTATTTCAAATCTGTCCGTTGAAGAATTGAGCAGCTTTCTGAAAACCGAATACGGTATATCAATATACCTCGATCAAACGGTTTATAATCTGTTTAATCTTGATATAAAAGGATATTGTGATCCTAAAAAAAGGGAAATTCACATTAATCAAGAAATCGTAGGTACGGATAATCATCTATTTACCCTTGCGCATGAATTTGCACATATTCTATTACACGCTGACGCTGGTCTAAATCAATCAGATTATAATAGCTTGGAAGATTCTAAATTTAATCCTTTGACCAGGAAACATAATCTTGAAAATGATAAAAACTGGATTGAATGGCAAGCAAATCAACTCGCATCTGCTCTATTGATGCCAAAAGATGCCCTAAAAATGCGACTAATACTGAACCAAAAATTATTAGGAATCAACCGAGTAGGTCAGCTCTTTTTAGATGATCAGGAATGCAACAAATTTGATTACATTAAGATAACCAGCGAACTTTCATCATTTTTCAATGTGAGCCAAGCGATGTTAAAATATCGCATGAACGACCTCAATTTAATTCGATATAGTGAAACAAATCCAACAAAATGGAGAAGTATAATGAACCCAAACAATGAACCGGAACTGATTAGCGATATCATGAGAAGGGCGATTTTGCGGTATTGTTAATTTAAGGTTTTTAGAAAATCTCCGTTTCATCAATAATACCAGATAATAAGATGATTTATATTAGCCAAATCCGAAATAAAAAAACGCTGGAAGACCGCGACCATTATCCGTATAATATCCCGTCATTGTCAGCATTGGATGAACTAAAATTTCGGAATCCTGTGACTTTTATCGTCGGAGAAAATGGTATCGGAAAATCCACCCTTGTAGAGGCAATAGCTATAAATGCAGGTTTCAATCCTGAAGGTGGAAGCCGCAATTTTAATTTTAGTACCATGGATTCCCATTCGGCTTTATTTGAAGATATCCACGTGATACGAACGGCATACCGCAACAGAGATGGTTATTTTCTCAGGGCTGAAAGTTTTTATAATGTTGCCACCGCAGTAGATCAATATGAAGCTCAGAAATCCTATGGAGGATCACTACACGAACGCTCTCATGGTGAAAGCTTCCTCTCGTTATTACATCATCGTCTAAACGGAAACGGACTCTATATTTTTGATGAGCC
>NZ_DIIM01000015.1:10811-11030 GCF_002420705.1 Sphingobacterium sp. UBA5670 | reverse complement strand
CTCTATATTTTTGATGAGCCAGAATCGGCACTCTCTATCATAAGCCAGCTAAATATGCTAAGCCGAATAAGAGAGCTTGTAGAGCTTAGATCACAATTTATAATTGCGACACACTCCCCTATCCTGATGGCCTATCCCGAAGCTGACATCTATCAGGTATCAGAAAATGGAATAAGGTTGATTGGATATCAGGATACTGAACAGTATAAACTGATGAAG
>NZ_DIIM01000015.1:9766-10590 GCF_002420705.1 Sphingobacterium sp. UBA5670 | reverse complement strand
GAACAGTATAAACTGATGAAGTATTTTATGAATAATCACGAACGAATGCTATCCGAATTGGGATTCGACTTTTAGATCAAACTAAATGGAAGACAAAAATAAATGCAAAGAACTCATTGGGAAAATATATGTTTTATATATCAAAAGTAAAGTTGCACTGGCCGAAGCACATTTAACGAGAAGTCCGAAACTCTATTTTGAAAAATTCAACACCAAAAATGATCCCGAAATTAATATCGAAATATTAGATTATTTGGTCACTAGAGAATCTCCAGTTTATGCAGAACTTTCAAGAAAATGCTGGGTGCTATTTGTCCTCGAAATAACCAAAATATTATCAAAATCCAAAGGAGAAAAATTTGGGATTGGAAAGCTATACAATAAGCTTGTAAACAAAGAATTTAAAGAAAATATTTCGCTGGATTGTTTTATTGAAGTTTTATCTGTAATCAATAATAATGATCAAGATTCAACACTTAATAAGTTAAAATTGTTACGTGATAAATTTTATGCCCATACCGACGACGCAATCAATATACTGACACAAGATTTATTTCCTACTTACAACGAGGTATGGGAATTAATGGATATTATAGAACGATTCTTGGTGTCAATCTACTCGGAATACGACGCTGGTATAGATTTAAGAATTGATAGATTTCTGACTAAGTATACAAGAGAACTTGAAAAGACCTACAAATATTTTCAAAATACAACGGATATCGCTGATACCTACCGCTTAGAAAGATATTTCAGTAAATTAGAAGTTGAGACTTTTAGAAAAAAATAGCTTCTGTATAGAATTATATATTTTCCAAATTAAT
>NZ_DIIM01000015.1:6647-9665 GCF_002420705.1 Sphingobacterium sp. UBA5670 | reverse complement strand
TATATATTTTCCAAATTAATTTACAAGTCTAAATATTACGGGATACCATAAAATAACCTCCTTATCTAACTGTATTTTAGATAAAAGCATTTTTATATGGAAACAATTAAAGCAATCAAACCGGGACCAAAGCCTAAGAAACAAGATGGCACCCCCGACAGAAGACAACGCGTAACACCCGACACCAAGCCGAAGCATCCGGATCTGAAACCGCACAAGCACAAGCCCGGGGATTCGAAGTAAAAGAATAATGGATTCAGCTGCTTTGTAGCTGAATCCATTACTTCTAGACCGCAATATTGATAGATCTTCGAAAGAGCACAATAGTGTACATTCCTTTGACTACGGCATAAGAGGTTCTATTCCAAAGTAAAATCTATAATTTCTTATTTCTATACTACAGCCATTGGTGATCACACATTGTAGAACAAGCCAACCACCTGATCCCTTAGAACTGACTTTCACATAATTCCCACTTGCAGTCCAAGATACGATCGGACTCCCAGCTGATTTAGAAACTAAAGACCACGAATAACTCGTTTGACCTGCCGATTCATAATTATAAAGGTTCATACTGCCCTCGTACTTCATGTTGCCAGTCCCTTGCAGCACTTTAAATGTTTCGTAATCATAAGCTTCTAAATGATCTAAGTTTTCAAATCCTATTACCGTGCTGCCTCCTACCATTATATTTTTATCATATATTCTTCCATCCACAGTCGATCTCAATTTGACAGTACCATTTGCTGTACCAATTCGAGTTACTTTCCACTGATTGTTGCCCAATGCCGTAAGTGTCGCAACGTTAGTCGCATTTTCAAGCGTTACTGTACCTGAGTTGACAATAGTATAAATATCCTCGGCACATGTCTGCGCTGGGCCGGTAATAATAGAAGTAAAATATACATCTATTTTAGACATTTCACCCCATTCGGAACAATTCGATGCTTTTCCTGCTACCATGATCGACCTCAGCTGCGTATCATTTATACTTAAATTGATTGTGGGTGCTGTTGTGATAGTTTGAATTCCTGTGTTTGTCGTCCACAAAAATGAAGCGGCAGGAAATTTTGGATTAACAATATTGGCGGTGTAAGTTTTAGTTCCGATAAAATTACCAGGGATTTCCTTATCGCCACTTATATTATAACGGGATGCGGTTTTAACTTTAACGTTCAAATCTAAATAGGTTGAGCCACCTGGTATCCCGCCAGTTCCAGAGATTTCGTACTGAACTCGGAGTCTCCATTTACCTTCATCGGTTATATTTCTATTCCATCTAACAACTACAGTATTTGTATTCTGGCTAACAATAGTACCATCCACCACAGACCATAGATAATGGCCGGTATACGAAACTCCGCTAAATGAATATTGATAGTTAACTTCTGGACAAGGATTCGCTTCACCAGATATGACCTGCCCCATCAGTTTATCAGAAAAAAGGACAAATAAGAATAATATTATAAGGTTTATTTTAGTTTTCATTTTTCAATTAATTTAGGTGACCACTCTTCAAATTCTCCATCTTTTACATCTTTTGAAAAGATTTTATGCATATAAATCTTCCCATACTCTCTCAATGTAATCTCCTGACTACTATAAGATCTTTTACCTGATTCCGCATCTGCATCTAAAATCACAGCGATTAAATACTTTCCGGGACGATAATCTTGCAGTTGAATTCCTGAGCTTTTAGTGATATTCTCGGTTTTCACTTCGGTATTTGTTTTAGTATCCAGTGCTATCCCTTCAAGTGCCTTATCTACATCTTTTATGGCAAGTGTCTTATCATCACTCGGCCACATAATAATTGTCGCATCAACCGGCGATACATAAAATTTTTGCCAGAGATTATATTTAATTGCACCGGTCCGAACGTGAACAACAGACATTTTCTCGGGAATCCCCATAAATGGATTTTGAGGTTGTTGATATAAACTATCTAAACCAATGCTTTCTTCCTGAATAAAGGGCTCATTTTCCCTTTTTGAACAACCTGATAAGATTGAAACTAAAATTGGAAGTAATAAAAATTTACTTTTCATGTTATTTATAATTAATGATTAAACGCTTTTAACTTGTCCCCAAAACAAAATATGTTAGTGATCAAATGACATTCTATCTTTTAAAAGAAACTCCTTTCTAATGCCAGAATTTCGCTTATAGACAGGTTACATTTATCTGTCAAGCTGTTTTTAATTAAAATGTGTTTTGCCATATTTCTTTTCCTTTTAAGTATATAGCAAAAGTAGGCGGACCTAAGCCGCTATCTGAGGAAAAGAAGTGTTATATAAGCGGTATCTGGGAGATACCGAAAAGTCGGGGTTTGTGTTTTGTGATACTATAAGGAAAACTGTAAAATTTGGGGAATGCTCCAAATAAGATTTGCTTAAAATGATTTGGTATGATGAACTATTACAGCTATATTAGTATAGCCGGTTAAATAAATAGCATTTAGCCAAGCGTCCTAATTTAATTGGGGCGCTTTATTATTTTTTAGCCCCTGGATAAATTCAAGACCATAAATATCTAAGCCTGTTCGCCGATCATTTTTAGATTTTTGAAGAAAAGGGCAGTCTTATCTGATTAAATAGAACTGAATCGATATGGATCATTTAGAATCGATACCATTATGGACATTAGTAGCTAACATCAAACAGGAAATTAGCTATGGTCAAGGGAAACTGCAAACTCGCTATGGTACGAAACAGTTTAGCCCCGGGACCAAAGTGTATATTATCGATTGGTATGCTGGGATGTGCCAAGATATTACCGTAATCGGCTTGTCCAGAGATACGAAAAAATTAATTACCATTGTTATACGGGCTGAATGGATCGACAACCTCCGCGTCAAGTTATGCTACAACCCTAAAGTATGCTCAAAAATAAAAACCTACTTTGATAAGGAAGAAACTGGAATGCAGCGGTATACAGAAAAATTCATCAATGATATGTTTATCGGTATACCTCGATGGAATGAACCTATTTAACACCCACAATGATAATGTGAGTTAC
>NZ_DIIM01000015.1:6273-6468 GCF_002420705.1 Sphingobacterium sp. UBA5670 | reverse complement strand
TAATGTGAGTTACCTTTGCCAAAATTCATTATGTCTATGGTCGAATAGCGGCCAAGACAGCAGTAAATTACTTTGTGCTGAATTTTAGATAATGGTCTTTTATTGGTATCTCATCTGCAGTTCGGAATGAATTCCCAATCTATAAAAACCGATTTCTTATCTAGAGAATAGCGTTGTCCTTTTATCATCGGAAAA
>NZ_DIIM01000015.1:5195-6064 GCF_002420705.1 Sphingobacterium sp. UBA5670 | reverse complement strand
TTATCGAAATTTATCTTCAACTCCCTTAACTTGCTACTGACATTTGTTTGTCCATCCGGAATTCCCTCAAAAGAAATGATTTTTGGCCTTCTTTCTTCAACAGCTGCATCTAAAGAAGAAATATCTGTACCATAGGATTGATAAGCCTTGGCAAGTACGGGCATATAGCTCTACAGCTTTGGTTGCTACACCACCGATAGGAAAGGACTTCACATTTTTTATTTAAAGGAGTGTAAGACCGACTTTAATAACTTCAGAAATTGACTTTGCACATCCTTTAGGTAAATCCCACTTTAGAAAAAATTTTTTAAATCTTTTATATTATAGCTTTCTGGTAACTGATGCCCATTAATAAAAATTGTTGGTGTCTCTCTTATCCTTGTTCTATCACACCACTTTCTCATCGCCATCACTTTAGCTTTATGTTCATTTAAATGTGATTTTAAAGGATACTTCGAAGAAAATGCTACATAGTCTTTATCCTTTGAAAGATACCAATCGTTTAAGGCGTCGTGAACTTTTTCCCTCCCATATTCTTCTTGTATAGCCATTAAATGTAAAACAGGAGCAGTGCGTTCATCATCAGGCAAGCCAGAAGCTGTAAAAATAATTCGTAATCTAACATTGCTATTATTTTCTATAATATATTCTAACTCTGGATGCGCCTTAGCGCATGGCCCGCAATACGGATTACATACTTTAATAATCTCTATTTCAGCATTCTCATTTCCTAAAATAATTCCTAGCTCCAATGTAGATTCTCTTATTCTTTCTGTCTTATTTAATAAACTATGGAAAATATCAGAATTATAACGCAATTTCCTCCATTTCATCTCCAAATCATCTCTATCTTTTGAAGCTTTTACTGT
>NZ_DIIM01000015.1:4456-5022 GCF_002420705.1 Sphingobacterium sp. UBA5670 | reverse complement strand
GGGATGAGGTAACTCAACATAAAAAGAATACCAGCGCCTGAAAGCACTATCAAACTTAATTCATGAAATAATATAGTGTTTGCGTTTGAATATATAGCTTCGATATATATTAAAGACACGAAAGCATTCATCCCAATTATTCCCTGAACCGCTAGGCACAGCGTACACCAGTGCTTGACAATATAATATTGATAATGCAAAGAGAAAAGAATAAAAGGCGATATTAATAATGACAAAATCGCCCACAATACAAGGTTGCCAATCTGTCCACCAAAAAAAGCTATGGATAAATAAAATGTTAAGAAATATGCTGCTCCCCACACTGTCCAGCTTATATTTAGAAACTTTGATTGGTCTGAGCTCAGCACCGCATTACAATCCGATTTTTTACCTAATGCCCCACAAACCTCTTTTACAAATGGGTTGTGCGAATCTATATCATGGGAAATCAATAAAATTGAAGCTAAAATTCCTAAAAAGGAAGTTACGGTAAACAAAATTCCAATGAATTTAAAAGCCGAATTTTCGGTTCTCCAGTTGATTATAATAGAAAGCAGTGTAATACA
>NZ_DIIM01000015.1:4051-4236 GCF_002420705.1 Sphingobacterium sp. UBA5670 | reverse complement strand
TAGCCAGGCTGTTATTGTTTTTAATCTCCCCTGCCGTTGGTTCTCATGATAGTTCTCTTCGTGTTTTATAGATTCTCCGTCCAATAACAATATGATCTCCTTATCTATCTTTTGAAATTCACCCAATGAAACAGTAAAATTTCTAGATGAAAAAGGATCAAAATATGATAAAAGTGAATTTTCAA
>NZ_DIIM01000015.1:3255-3860 GCF_002420705.1 Sphingobacterium sp. UBA5670 | reverse complement strand
CGAAATCTTCATAATCATAATCGCGTTTTCTTATTGCAGCACTTTGTATACCATAATATAAAAGAGTTTCCTTTACGGATAACAATGAAGGATACTCCAAATGAGATTTCAAAAGGCTTATAAGCTTAGATCGGGTATATTTTACATGATAATATTGAAGAATATATGCACAACATTCCAAAATATCGTCATCTTTCTTTTTCTTAAAACTCGGAAAGATATTCATCATTATAAAGTCTATAAATACAATTGGTTGTTAAATTTATTCAAAAAACGATTTCAATAAAAAAGCATAAATAATTAAATGATTACAATTTATTGCGTAATTATTTACAATCTCCATCCAAATCAATTAAGTTGCTAGCTTTGAAATCAAATAAAATTAGTATTCCCGCTTTCGGAAATGCGAAATATTATTTCTTAGATATGAAATCGTTATGTTATTTTCCTCTAATTTTAATAGAAGATAATTTGTCCTCACTTTCTTTGATAAAAAAATTTGCGACGTCGCGATCATAATTAAAGAATCTGTTGTTTATATCCGCGCTTAAAAATGGATAGGAAAGAAACTTATTGCTAGTTAAATCGGATAATTTCTTTATATT
>NZ_DIIM01000015.1:1414-3111 GCF_002420705.1 Sphingobacterium sp. UBA5670 | reverse complement strand
ATCGGATAATTTCTTTATATTATTTATCTTTTTATCTAGCTGTAATATAGATTTATAAAGAGGTGAATATATGACTACTAGATCAGAAGCACCAAAATCGTCTATCCAGAATAAATCATCACTAATTCCGATTGCTTCATTAAACAAATCGCAATTAAATAACAAAATACTTGCATTAAATTTATTCGCCGCCTTAATTTTAGTGATGATATACTCAAGGTCTAATTCTTTCACTAAAAGGGGCGCTGGCACCATAAGAAAACAATCTAACCTATCCTCAAGAGCCTTTTTGGCACAAGCTTGAATACATCCTATTATATCTAATTTTTCAGTCTTATAATCACAATTCAAATATCGGACTGTCAAATTATCAGTTATGGTACGGGATGATATTTCCGGATATCGCTCGTGATCTACTACTAAATTATTTCCACTTAATATATAGTAACCTATTCTCTGAATAGATTTAGATAGAAATTGTCCCCCGTGTAACCTTTTATGTACTTTTTTTAACATATTGATTTTATCAGAGCAGCTTATAAATAATGCAGAGACTTTTCTATCATTATTTTTATCAGTAGCATCTGAATATCCGAAATCCTCTTGAATAGAAATGAATGGATGAAAACACATCTTTCTTAACGATATATCTGATATATAACTATCTATTGTGTGGTCATCGATTGGTTCAGATTCCAAAAAACGAGGTATAAACTTTTTGTAAATAATCATAAATTGGGTACCTGAAAAGCTATCCAACCATATTAGTTCACTGTTATATTTTATAATGCCCCTCCCGCTACTTACTCCTCCCAGTAAAACATCTACTTGTAAGTTAATTCCGATTTCTATTTGATTTATAAAGGTATTGATATCGAAGTCATCTGTGAATAGATGGTCATCTTCACAAATTAGAAAATATTCATTTCCATCGTTGTTCGCTTCTGTTTTAAAAATCTCTTTTACTGTCTTCCAAAGTCCGATGGAACCGCGGCTATCTCTTATAGCCGCCGTGATTATTAGATTAAAATAATCATAACCTTCAAACTGGTCTAAAATATGAGTGAGTCTATCTTTTCTATTAGGCAGATTAATTACATAGGTGTTTAGTTTCCTCATCAGTTAACATTCTTTTTTAAAATTTTTTCTAAAACTCTAACATCTGAATTCTGATAGATCACTTCCCCTTTCCGATCTAAAAGAATGTAAGCTGGAAAAATGGATGGAACAAGACTTTCTTTACTACTTTTAGAAATTGGTAAAAAAAGATGAATCCAATCGGCCTTTTGGGATGATATAATTTCGGACGCATTTTTTTTATTCTCTTCTTTATCATAGAGTATACTTATCATATTTATTTTGGTGCCGAATTTGTCGTAGATAGCGATGAGATCTGGAAAAGCCGCTATGCAGGGCTGGCACCATGTTCCCCAAAAATCAATTAATATAAATTCCTTTTCTTTATTAATTGTAGCAGTGCTATTCCGATAATAATCTTGAAGGGGGCCAACTTCATCCATCAATTTGGAGAGATAGTTTCTTTCAGATGGACTTGAAGATGTTAAAATCAATGCTGTGTCGTTCCAATTTATCTTATATTCGACGCTTCCTAATGTGACAGTGGAATTCGGCATAATTATATCAGAGGAGACAATCGTGGAATCGCTTATTTCCATTTTATTAAGACGAAGCATATT
>NZ_DIIM01000015.1:828-1246 GCF_002420705.1 Sphingobacterium sp. UBA5670 | reverse complement strand
TAAATGGTATTAAGCGGTTCCGATTTTCAGAGACAATCGGAACTTTGCTGAAAATGTAGCTATACCTATCCTTGGTTACTTCACAAGTTAAATTTTCCCGATTGAAAAATTGAACGTCAAGTTTTTCTAAATTTTCTGAAGACTCATTAAAAGCCAGTTTTACTAACCTATTGACAGTTGCTCCATTTTTATATTCTTGAAATGGTATATCTACTTTAATAACAGTATCCTTAATAATTTTTGACGGTATAAATATTGTTTTATCGTCTGCAAAATTTTTATTACCGTTCAAATCAAGTTTTATAATTTTGTTACCCTTATTGTCTTTTGCTATCAATACCTCCACTTTACTATTGAGAAGAATTGATTTGTGTACTTGAAGATCATTTCCTTTAAATTTCTGTAGAAAACCATTCCA
>NZ_DIIM01000015.1:0-741 GCF_002420705.1 Sphingobacterium sp. UBA5670 | reverse complement strand
AGAAAACCATTCCATTTAAGAGAATCTTGCTGTTCGATCATATATTCCTCGTATGTAGCTTGAACGGGGTCAAGCACCAAGGTCTTAACGGAAAAAGCAGTTATGTTTTTAGGTACTGTTTTGAATATATTAGATGTACTATCGTTGTTACTTCGAAGTAAAAGCATTTGTCTGAATACAGTTTCTCCTGTATCCAGATTAGAAGACCACTTGAAATTGGTATACTCTTGAGAATAGGAAATATAAGAGAAAAATAAGAATAAGGGAAGGATGATATATTTCATATTTAGAAAATTAGGCGGACATCAAGTCCGCCTTCGTAATTAAAACTTAGCTTCCAAAAACTGCACACACTTCAGCACATGTTGTTACAGCCTTGACAGTAGATCCATCTTTACAAGCAGCCCAGGTATTTGTCTCAATACTGCATGTTGCGGGAGATGTACAGTTGGTTACTGTAGCGGTTGCCGAGATACCATGGGCACAATAGCAGCTTGTCGAACAAGTTGATGATCCGCCAGATCCGGAGCCGCCAGATCCTGATGATCCTCCAGTAATTTTAATAAGCTCATCTCTTGATAAGAGCTCCTTTGGATCCAATGATTTGAAATTGATTTTTTTCATTTTTTGGAATTTTAAACTTGGTTTATAATTAAAAGAAAACAAATGCCGTTTTTTATCGCACAACAAGAAATAACACTGTTTTAAAATATATAATATTTATTTTTATTTATAATTGTA
>NZ_DIIM01000033.1:62275-111208 GCF_002420705.1 Sphingobacterium sp. UBA5670 | reverse complement strand
GGAGTTTTTGGGACACTTACAACTATGGCTAAAATCTCCATGCTTTACCATATTTTTATATAAGCTCATTAACATCATCGGAATTATACGTCTGTTAATATTCTCAATATCTAATTGTAGTTTAATATTTTTTTCATCATATAAAACCATCAGCAACCTTAGATATTTTATTTCATCTTGCAAATTTCCCAAGATGTCATTACGAAAATTCAACTGTCGCAAAGCATAACCTTCGATTTTAAGCAAAGAGTCTACATGTGTAAAGTTTGACGGATTCTTTCTAACCGCTCGCGCAAAACTCTGTGTCAAATTACCCATGAAATGTGTAATCCAATTACGAAAGACCTTTACTTTTGTGGCTTCCCTAAAGTTTGAACGAACCAACCCTAAATAAATGAATATGCTAACCGTAACATTATATAAAATTTCCATGATCAATATTAATCCACCCTTTAGCGCAAAGGTTAAATAAAACGTTATGATATCTATAGCAAAATCTGCAAGCTTGAAAAATTGAGGATTTTTTAAAACCTTTCTACTGAGCTCTGTTGGGAACTCATATAATGCCAGATAAACACAAAAAGCAGTGACTAAAAAATAACTTAGCAATTTACTTACTTGTAGAACTTCAATTTTTCTAAACAGTAGCTGACGCAGCCATCCTCTGTTTAAATAACTGATTGATAACATTATCGGACACAAAACAAATAAAACATACGTATGTCCCCAACCATATTTGTAAATATTTACTACGGAGATCCAAATGAAATAAATTGTCCAAAATGCGAAATGAACACCTCTTGATAATGGTTTAAGAAGACGTTGTTTTATCATTATAAGTTTAGGTATGTAGAACAAATATTAATTTCAACAACTATAAAATTAGTAAAAAAAATATTTTACAGTTTAAAGAAAATAATACTTGTTTCTTATAAAAGAGAGTTAATTACTCAAAAAACTCCCTAAACTTACCAGATATGATCTCAAATTCATTTTGAGCAACCCACACTGAGCGACCAGTCGTAATATCAAAAAGCATTTCTTTATTTTGCATATACAAGGGTAACCACAAACTAGATCCGATATTTTCATATCCTTGTTTTATAGTAGTATGATCAAATATAATTGGCAAAAATTCCCATTGAATAAGCTCTTCAATTTTGAGGCGATGGATAGGTTCGAAAATATTTTCAAGAACACTTTGATATTCTAATTTCTCTTTCACTGCGATATCTTGAACATATCGAAATTTGATTTCTTTACCGACAATTGTTAAAAACAAACTTGTGATCGGAATTTGAGTCCAATAACTCAATCCCATAATACCTTCTCTTAGATTTAAATCTGAATTATAAAGATTTACTTTACCCCATCCCTTTCCATGCTCATTTTTACTAAGCTGTCCGTCGATAAATATAACTACTTGAAACCCATTATAGATGGCGTCCTTTAAACGTAATAGAGGATTTCCGACGTCTGATCTTATAAATAATAATTCACTTTCTGTAGCATCCTTTCCAAATGAAAGTTTAAATTGTTTTCTATATATAGCTACTTGCTCTTCATAGACATCTGAGCGAAGCAACACTGCTACTTTGAATCCAAGCACAATTAGGACCCTAGCAATCATTCCATATGGTCCGATATGCATACAGCTCCATATTCGAATGGTTCTATCAGTAAATGGCCAAATATCAATAAGACGTTTTAACAACAAATCATTAACCTGATGACGTTCCTGACTAGACCAATGCTGATACATTTTTAATAATTTGAAAACTGATTCGTAGTTTTTAACAAGCTCCCACTGATAAAAAAGAGAAGCGCATTTTAGCCCTCTAATCCAACTTTCAGAACTAAAAGATAGCTTGTTATGTGTTGGCGCATAGTTTTGACTAATATTTTGATTAAAGAAATTCATGTTTTATCTGTTTAAATTGCTAAAAAATAAGGTGTCCGGATCACCAATTAGATTTTATAAGTAGTATAGACTACATTTTTCTTCTGCAGATTCGATCATGAACTTTATTGTTTCCGAATTGGAAAATGTATAAAGTGCTTGATCAGCTAATTGTTGCATTTCATTAAAAAGCTGTTCCATTATCTTTATCATCTTTGGTTTTCGCTCAGCACCAAACTTGCCCAGTTTGGTCACTTTGCTTTCAGGCCATGAAAGCGGTATGATCACAAGGCCTAATTTGGTAGAAAAACAAGACAAAAGATTCATTTTTGAACACATGGCTTCTGTGGACCTGTGAATCAAAAATTCCCATATGCTTAAAAATTCACAGTATCTAAATACCCTTTTACAGGGTCCCAAATCCTATACACATTTATTTTTGGCTACTCTTTAAAATTTTATTAAAATGACAGTTTAATCAGTAAACAACAGTTAACCAAACCATTAAACCTATTCAATAATTAAAAGAGATCAGTTTATGGAAAGAAGTTATTATTTCACCTTGCCACAAGCATACCAAGCTGTTGATCAGCCAAGACAATCTGTTAGCTATCCTATTCGTAATGCGAATGAAAGGCATTGGACAACCCAATTCAATAGCATTAGTGAGCTTACTTTTGATGGTCGGTATGGCTATCTCTATTATTACGAATTTTGGATGAATCAAGAAGAAAATATTCCCGTGTACACCTCTATGGGTGATTTACATCTTGTCTATCCTTTATTGAGCAATTCACCACTACGGCAAATCCATAGGTCTCAAGAGTTCGTGATGGATTTTGTGGAAGGACGAGGTGCTTATCTTTATCTCGCTAAGGGAGAGTATAAGTTAAAAATACCTAAAGGGCATCATATTATGGTCGGCTTTATTTTAGATGCAGGACTATTTCGGCCACCTGCCAATAGGCACTTTAGCTTTTTGCAAGATTTGATAATCGCTAAAAAGGCGCAGTCAAAACGGTCGATTACTAGTGTCACTTTTCGTGTAGGTATAATCACTAAACGTCAATTAAAATTGCTATTTAGCAGAATCAACCCCAATATACTAGACAATGAGCATTTGATCTTAAAGCATATGATCTTTTTAATTCAACTCAGTCGATTTAAGTTACGTGATGATGGGCATGAAATACTGATAGACCGAGCTCGTAATTTATTACAACTTATGATTCTTCATCAGGGGGCTAAGGTTAAATTATCTGATATTGCTGAGGTACTTTTAGTAACTAGGCATCATCTCAATGACGAGCATAAAAAACATTACGGATGTAAATTTATTAGTTACCGACATCAAGTTTTATTAGACCACATTGCGTCTATAATTGTCAGTAACGACAAACTGTTGGCCACTGCAGAAGAATGTGGTTTTAGTAGTACAACGGAATTGAATGCTTTTATTAAAAAGCAAACGGGGTTAACTTCCTTAAACTTTAAACAGTTACAATAAAAAAAATCCACCAATGACTAAAGTTTTATTTCTAATCAAATAGACTGAGATATTAAATATACTTTTCTACCTCCTTGCACTTCCCTTTCTACCTAACGGTCTAGTTCATATTACTGTAATTTAGCATTATCAAACTTAATGAGTGATAAAAAAACAGATGATGGAACGAAGTGGAAAATATATTCAGAATAGTGAAATTGCAATTTCAGAAGAAGTTCAAATAATGAAGACACCTAGTTGGTTAAGACGTAAATTCATTTATTTGGCTTCATACATCAAGAAGCATCCCCAGGAATTTGTTTTGCAGTTATTGACTTTTGCCCTACTTTGCCTGTGGATCTATGTTGGATCGAAGAAGGTATTTACCTACACCGAATTCCGTGCTTCGATGATCAGACAACCCTTTGAAGATCAGTATGGCGTTATGCTGTCATATCTCCTACCAGCCGTGGAATTAGCCTTAGGTGTCCTCTTTATTTTTGAAGGGACAAAAAGATTCGGTTTTTGGCTGACACTCTTGTTGATGCTTGTCTTTTCAGGCTACGTCATCCTTGCTTTGCGGGATACCTGGGGCGGTATACCTTGTGATTGTATTCTAGAATTTCCGATCAGCTGGAAGGCACATCTTTGGGTCAATGGCCTGATCACGATTGGATGTATCGTAGGCTTACTGCTTGATAGAAAGATAAGGATTTCGCATCAGAGGAAATTGATGATGAGGTTAGGTTCATAAAAAAATTAGCAACAGCTACAACATCGGAAGCTGAGCCCAAGGCTGGCTCGGCAGAAGGGCGCGTCTGCCAAAAGACCAAAGGTTTCTCGTCCTTGATCTGTGTTAATGACGGGTCAGAAAGAGAAAAACTAATACAATTTTTAAACACTAAACATTCTATGCTATGCATATGAGAAAATTCAAAATTAATGTAATGGCCTTAGCAGCTTTGGCCGTTGCAGGAGTAACTGGGGCAACATTGACCTCAGCAGGAGTGGAACAAAATTACACTCAGAATCAAGCGTACTATTACAACAGTACAGAAACAGATGAAGGAGATTTTGCAAATCCAAGCAATTGGAGCACAACAGACTCTTCAAATGAGTGTCAGACAAATGGAGATCGCCCATGCCACATCGACGTTCCTACAGGACAAACAATTGGTCAGGTACTGGCTGACAAATCAAACGAAGAAGTACTTGAAATGAGTACTGATCGTAAACCTTAAAATAATTAACATTAAAAGAGAGGGACAGTAGTCCCTCTCTTTTACCTTTCATTTTGCTTTATTCCCGATAAATCGACAATATCCTCCGGTATAGCAATAGCATATCGTTTGTCATTAGGTGGAAGTGTATAACTTGTGCCTGCCACACTACGAATTAAGGTAATATTGGCTCCATCACGGTTGAGGCGTTTAAGATCTCCCCAGCGCAGCCCCCTAAATAATAATTCCTTTCTACGCTCCTGCAAAATCAACGTGATCAATTCCTCTTTCCCTAAATCGTCCACTGGGCCATAACTCCCTTTTTTCCAACGATTCGACCGCAACTTATCGATCATTTTTTCAGCTTTTATCAAATCCCCTTCTCGCGCATAACTCTCCGCTGCAATCAAGTATATTTCTGCAGTAGTTATACCCATAATTTTACCATTTGATGACCCCGTATAGTCGCCTCGAAAGGCAATCGTACCGTTTGCATTTTTAATAAACAGCATTTGCTTTCTCAGATCATTTTCTTCATAAAGATCAAAGAGTGCTGCTGGTATACATGCTATTGCAGCTCCTATCGGCGGGGCCAAGCGCATCGTTCCCCAAAAGACAAATTCCACGTTCATATCTTTGATCGGAAATTTATCATTTGCATTCAACGTATTGTAATCGATCAGGAGATTATTGTACTTTAACCCTTCCAATGCATTTATCAAGGCCAATTTATAATCTCCCATGTAAAGATAGGTCCGCGCCAAAAGGCCATAAGCGAAACCCTTTGAAGCCCGTGTCAACGAAATTGGCTTCGCGGGGAGCAGTTCCTTCGCTTCATTGAGATCCTTAATTATCTGATCGAAACAAGCCTTTACACTCGCCCTTTTTGAAGAAGGATTCATGTCGGGATCCAATCGAAGCGGTACACCTAGTTCTCGATCTGCAGTCGCTTTGTTGTACACCGGTGCCCATACAATCATGGCATCGAGGTAGCGCGATGCCCGGATCGCCAGAGCCTGGCCTTTTACATCATCTGCCCCGGTTAGATGCTTATCCTCAACACCATAGATAACCGAATTGGCACTATAGATTGTCCTGTAGCAATAGCGCCAGTCATTGCCAGAAGTACCACTCAGGGCAACGTGATCCGGCTGCCAAGTGTATAATCTTTTGTCCTCTTCGTTTTTTAATCCGGCATACCCTACATCAGTCAAGTAGTAATTGTCCGAACAGACTTCTCCACTTCCGGCATAATTGGTATTGACATCCGTAACACGGTCCAGTAAAGCCTGAAAGTCTTGTACCGACTCCGGCGTAGACAATTTGAGATCGGATTTTTCATCCAACAACTTATTGCATCCGCACATTAGTAATAGGCAAAAAATGATGATGGTTCTATATTGAAAAGTTAAATTATTCATGTTTTCTGGATTTAAAAGTTTGCATTCAACCCGATGGTATAAACCGACGGTGTTTTAAGGCCATATTTACCCATATTAAAATCGGGATCTATTCCTTTTTTATTTGCTTTCCAAAGGAGCCCGAGATTATTGGCAATTGCATAAAACTGGATGGATTGGAAAGGAAGACGCCCCATTTTAAAACCGTTGAGGGTATAATTGAGATTAATGTATTGCAGACGAATGTGATCGCCCTTTTCGACGAGCACAGTCGATCCTTTATAAAAGCTATCTCTACTCGAATTTGTTGCCCAAATATTTGATGGCACATCCGTTGATCGTTCATCCCCTGACTTCTGCCAGCGTTTGGCATAATCCGCATGCCCATTGAGGTTGTAAAAAAGATCATTATAGTTTATCGACTCCCGACGGAACCAATAGCCAAACTTGTACATCAGGGCGATATCCAAACCAAATCCCTTATAAGAAAATGAATTGGTCATAGCGCCATAAATCGTCGGAATAGCAGAACCGAAATACTGTAACTGATCTACTGTAGTGGCAGCCCCCATCATGCTGGCATAATTTTTACTTTTTTGTCCATCAAACCAGCCCTGCGGATCACCTGTATTTGGGTCCAAACCCGCCCATTTATAGGCAAAAATTGAATAAACAGGCTTCCCTTCGGCCCCAGAGATCGGCACCGACCCAGCACCGATATAATAGCTACCTGTCCGATTGGACATGTAATACTCTTTGATTTTATCCCTGTAGTAATTCATATTCAATTTGGTATTCCATTTCAGTTTCTTATTTAGCCATACGGCGTTGAGATCAACATCCACCCCATCCCCTTTCATGCTGGCCACATTGAACAACATGGATGTAGAAATGCCTTTGGTATAATCTATCGGAGAAGTACCAAATAGATTTTCTCCATTTTTAATAAAGTACTCGATGGAACCCGATAGACGATCATTTTTGGTATTAAAGTCAACGGCAAGATTTAACATCTTGGATGTTTCCCAGCGTAGACTCGGATTGTAGTAATTATCAAAGCGCGCGGTCCTCCCCCCTGTATAACGTGACGCTGTACCATCAAAAGCAATTGTCGTCACAGCTACCATAGATGGGTCGATATTGCCACTAAATCCATAGGTTGTACGCAACTTTAAGGATGGCAGCCAGTCTACCTGATAAAACTGCTCTTTTGAAAGAATCCAAGCTATACCAGCCGACCAGAAAGGATTCCATTGATCGTTGGTCTTTAAGCCAAATAGATTACTCGCATCACGCCGCGCACTCGCAGAAAGTATATATCGCCCTTTCCAGGTATAGGCCCCATTGGCAAAGAATGAAACGAAATTGGTATTCCTTTCATCCATCGAAGTACCGTTCTGTATGTAGGTAGCAGCCCCATTGATCAAACTTGGATAAGTATTCACATAGTCAATCAAGGCCAGTGTCAGGTTATTTTTATTATAACCATAATAGCGATTAGATTCGTAGGTCGACTTAGATTTCCTGAATTCACCTCCCAACAGCAGGGTCAATTGGTGCTGCTCCCAAGAACGGTCAAAATTAAACTGCCCTCTTAAATTATGTGTCCGATTTTGGTTATTTGTTCGATCCAAGATCGCACCTACCGGAATCTTATAATCGTAGCTACCATCCGATTTTAACTGGGCAAATCGATTGACATAATCACGACTATAATAGCTATCCTGATCGTGCATATTATCGGCTATACCGTCCACCTGCTGGTATTGGTATTTAATATCCAGATTGCCCCCCTTGAAAAGTTCATATTGTATACCTGTTGATAGTATGATCTCAGTCTGCGAAGACGTGCTATAGTCATGCTGCCAATCGTTTAAGGGATAGTAGTTCCAATCTTGTAATTTATCGCCAAAAGAACTTTTAAAATCCTGATTATAGCCCGTATATACCGGTAGCACATTCCCTTGACGATCTGCAAATTCCAGATAAGGCGGAGCACCATTATTTTTTAAAGAGACAGCGCCTAAGCCAAGTCTCCCCGAGTGTGTGTGTCCCTTTGTTAAGTAGATCGATGATAGCCACTTTAAAGCAGATATCGGTTGCCAGACCTGCTGAAACCTAAGGTTCAATCGCTTATATTTTTCATCCAGGTTGCCACTATTCGCATCGTATCCTATACCGCTGGTCCACGCATATTTATCCAATCCACCCGATATATTCAGAAAATATTGCTGATTGACCAGCGGCTTATACATATAGGTTCTATAATGCTGTCTTGAATCTATCCCCCGTAAACGATTTAGCTCCGCAGAAACTACGTCTGCACCTATATCGCCATTTTTCTCTTTAAAAAATAGCTCTACCACTGGAGACAATACCGGCATATTGGTAGAAGAATAATCAGCATCGTAAAATCCACGCTTAAAAAGTTCGGTCTCTACATCAATAAAATCACTGCTTGAAATAAGCTTAATATAATCCAAGTCAGGTTTCCTGCCTATTGTCAGGGCAGATTTGAGATCAATGCGGGTGGGCTGATTTGCTCGGGCATTTTTTGTAGTGATAACGATAACCCCATTGGCGGCACGGGCTCCCCATATAGAAGCTGCGGCAGCATCTTTAAGCACTGTGATACTTTCAACAATATTTGGATTGATGTTATTGATACTTCCTTCGTAGGGAAAATTATCGACAACGATCAGTGGCGATTTGGGACCTTTAATCGTGCTGAGACCGCGAACCATCAAGTTTCCCTCGGATGAAGTCCCCTGTTCCATCATCACCCCATTGGCCATCATTGGCAACCTTTCCAAAATATTTGTCGTCACCATTTTATCGAGCTGCTTTTTCCCGACATAGGCAAATGAGCCCGTTGCCCTTTCTTTTGGCATACGCTGATACCCTGTAGTGACTTCAACCTCATCCAATTGATTGGTGTTCGCTTCCAAAATAATTTCAAGCGGTTGCTTTATCGGTAAAACTATGTTCAGTACGTAAGATTTGTATCCGATGTGGGAAAATGAAAGCTGGGCTTCTTTATGTTCAACTACGATCTCAAATAATCCATTACGATCAGTTGTACTGGATTTGCCTTTCTCTATTGTTACGTTCACCGCTACTAAAGGCTGTTTCGACTGTCTATCGAGGATATAGCCCGTAATACGGTCCTGAGCCGATGCAAACGCAGAAAGGATCAGGAGCATAGGTATGATTAAGAATAGTTTTTTCATTTTTCTAGATTATTGTTTAATTGACATTTGTTTATCGCGTATAACCATAACTTCTACTGGTCTAATCTCATTGACCAGCATCAGACCATATTGGTGAAGTCCATTATTCAAGGCTTCTATACTAGATTTGTCATGGAGATCAATATCTATTGGATATTCTATTCCAGAATCATCTACAAAATATTCCTTAAAAGACTTTAGCGCATTGAGGTGATTAAGCAAATAAGTGAGCGGCACATTGTGCAACAGTATTGCGCCATTTTTAAAGGATGACTCACTGGTTCCAGCACCGCTTTTCAGTTTATCACTTTCAGCATACTTTTTGAGTACCCAGCATTTTAAATTTCTTTTCTCTATTATCGCCACAAAGTTTGTGTAGCGATTCAGATCTGCTAGCATAAATTCATAGAGCGAGTCTGTCTTATTGAATGGTACATTCAATTCGTAGCTATACGTTTTAGGGGAAGATAGCGCTAAGGCCGCTGTCGGATCAGTATCAAGAAGGCTGGGATCAGCACATTCGATGGACAGGAGTTTGCTATAGAAATGCAGATCTTTCTTTTTAAAAAGATGGGTTGCAATACCAAAATACAAATCTTTCAGAGGTAAGTTTGCAAACTGGCGACCATAGACCTTTCCCAGTGGGGTATATCGAGCAAATGAGCCTGCTGACATACCTCGGGTATACCCGTTGATAAAAATGGAATAAGCCTGCACATTCATGGTCGAATCCACCAGAGACGACTGTAGAAGCGGACGGATTTTTCGATCGATTTTCTTTGTTGACTCGATCTGATTTTCTGTGGAAGAGATTGCTTTTTCTATATTTTCGGCGGTAATTTCAAATCCATCTGTGGTAGCGATGACTTTATTATCTCGGATCCAAACATAATATGGAATACCGCGATGAGGAAATAATCTGTTGAGGACAGTGTCATTGATAACGGAGGTGAGGGATTGGTATTCTTGACCTACACCTTGAAAAAATTTGTCTGTCAGCTGCTTGTTTTCATCTGACACTGGCAGTATAATGATGTTCTTCGCAAACTCAGCATTTAGCGCTTGTATCTTTGGAAAGCCCTTGATACAAGCCGTGCACCATGTTGCCCAGAAATCAAGGATGATTAGTTTCTTGGTTCTATATTCTTGCAGGGAGTTCGTAGTCTTACCAGTAGCATGATTGACTACCTCCGTAGGAAGGATCCAAAGTGACTCAGGGATAGTATCTCCCACTTTCAACGGTTTAATTAGAAGCCCATCCGCCCCGCTGTCCTTGCGGGGCGTCTGAGCTGATAAACTAAACATAGAAACTAAAGTATACAAGATTAAAAATGTTGTAATCTTAATAATTTGAATATCTAGCGGTATGCTGCTGTTTGATAGTAATTTTATTTTTTTCATAATTCTAGGATTTTGTATTAGGTTGGGATACACGTTGGAAGAAATCAGAGATTCTCTTAATTATCTCTAACTCTTTTTGCTGCGGGGCCACTGAAATTGAGACTTTATCCAAATGAATTTCAGATGTATGCATCACGATATATGCTATAAGTGCCCTGAATAGATGGATGTAAAATGCAGCCAATTTGGGATTACATCTCACTTTTTCCTCTTTACTAGTGTCAGGTTGCAATGCTTCTGCAATGTATTCTTGAACTGCTCTTAAGGTATACCGCTCCCAAAAGTCTTTAACATTTCTAATAGGATCGTATCCTGTTCGATGAATCTCATAGAGTTCCAAGTCAAATTGGATCAAAAAGTTATAATTAGGCATCATTATTCAGATAATTAACCGCAAGTTTGGGGCATAGCTATTCCATTCTGAATGAATCAGTTATTTTTTAAGCCAAACCTGCATTTAATAAAATTTATTGATTGGAAAGCTAGAGGGCGTTGAAGTGGAATTCACAAGGTGTTTATTATTGGTAATTTGCACCCAATAGCTATTTAAGCCAAACATTGCCGGCTATTCGGACAGATTATTCAGGGGATCTAATAATATTCTTAAATAATTGTTTTTTCATCTGCTCACTATTTTAGTGAGCCTCTCAAACAAAATTATTCTTGCTACAAAAAACAATAGGGCCGGTCCCACAAAGTCTAATGCAACCGGCTCTGACAAAGCCAACCCTCTCAAGGAAGGGCTCCCCATTAGAACATAAGCAGGTACCGACCCTATTGAAATATAGGGTCAGGTAACACTACTCACACTCGCTGGGAAATTTGTCAGATTTGTTGTGCGAGGCTCGTATAAGCACCTATTATTTTATAATTAAGTGCTTAAATTTAGTCTATTTTTCTATAATATTCCATTTTTCCGTTGGGAATATTGATCAAAGATAATTAAAGCGTTAATAATTAGTAGGGTTAAAGAAGATGTAAAATACACCTTACAAGATAAAATAATGAATTATTTTATCTTAAATTTTTAGTATATTCGTAATACAATTTTTCCTTTGTTATGTACAATATTGCTAAAAAACATATAGGTCAAAATATCCGAAAAATTCGTTTATTGAGAGGAATGAAACAGGAAACTTTTGCTAAGGAATTAGGAATTGCCCAACAAAATGTATCTAAAATGGAGAATAAAAAAGAAATAAGTGAGGAACAATTAAAGAAAGTTTCTGAAGTATTGCAAGCCAGTGTTGAAGCCATTAAAGGTTTTGATGAAAATGCAATTATTAACAACAATATACTGAATGATCAAGTTAATAACTATAATATTCATCCCGTTGAAGAAATTGTCAATGTTTTTAAGGGTATTCTCTCGTCAAAAGACGACGAAATTGCTAAGCTTCGCGCTGAACTTTTAAATCTTAAATCATCTTCGAATGAAGACAGTGAAAATTCAAATGTGAGAAGCATTAAAGAAGCATAAATTTTTACAGATTTATATAGGAATTTTATAAAAAAATAAACAAAAACTTGAGAACCTGGTCTCTGTACGAAATTGCAGGGGCCTTTTCTTTTATTTAAAAAGGGAGAATTATAAAATAATATAATTCTCCCTTTTTAAATGCCTATAATTCTGTAAAAATTGCCTTTGGTTGAATAATGGAAGGATCTTCACGAACGACATTGAATAGATCTTTGATTTGCTTATCGCTAAGTTTATTTAGAAGTATAGTATGTCGATACTCGTCATGTATATAAAATTCACCATCAGGGAAATGTGCTGTTGCTATTCTGCAGCAACTTTTTCCACTTCTAATAAAATATCCAAGTAGGGACCTATCTCATTAGCTATTAACAAAGTCTCATCTGTAGGCACACCGTTTGGAAGGGCTTTATTTATTTGGGGGTTTGAGAATTTTACAATAGCCATTCTGTTAAAAGACATAATACCTTCATGTGATGCTAAGCGATTTGAAAATTGAACCAACTCTATTGGACCTTTGATATTTTCTATACCAAATAAGACACTTTCTATTGAAAAATTTTGTTTACTCATGATTTTCTGATTTATAAATTTGTTTTTAGGATGTTTTGCAGTTAGTCTCGATCAACGAATCTTTCTATGATCGCTGCAATATTTCTATTCGTAAATTCAGCAAAATCTACGGCTGATTTCTTCGTTTTGAATACCCTATCGTTTACCTTCCATTTTATCTTTTTACCATAGATATACATGTGCGTACGATATGCATTGAAATTTGTCCACTTAATCTCTTCATCTCGGTATACCTTCGCTAGGCGGATAACCACTACATTCGATGCGTCATCACATTGACTTGTTGTCAGTAGTAAGTTTTTGTTTTTGTCGAAGATCTCGAACCGGACAAAGTCTTTATCATGAAGGATTATTTTGAATAGCTCTTCAATACCGAAACTGGAATTCAACAGAACATTCTCATCGAACTTTTTAAATGTCAGTACGCCTATATTACTTTTATTATTCGTGTTTTCATCTTTTTGAATTTTTTAGGCGGCCCAAGATCGGATCGCCTGATTGAAAAATTTAGTTATGATTCACGGAAGACATAGCCATCATCAAACCAGTAGTCAGTCATGAAAAGATTCCTTGCAAATGCCTCGTAGTCAAAATATTGTTTGGCAATTGAGGGGAGGTCATATAGCTCTCCCACTATCACCCTTGCAAAATCCTCCTCATCATCGTATTCACCTTGATAGTCTTCTTCAAAGCGAGATATTAGGTCATAAATTTCTTCTTTTGCTAAGTTCCTACTACGGTTATCACACCAAATAAAGAATGGCTCTCTTTGATCTTGATCCATACGCTCTAATGCGCCAAGAACATCAAAAATATTTGCACTAATACCGTATTCATTAATAAGGTCTTCGGGGATGTTCTCATAATCTTGATACATGAATTCTGGATATTCTTCATCTGCGTGAAGTTCCTTACATGCCTCGTAAAACTCCTCTATGTCATAATAATCTGACAATTCAAGCCATTTGCCATATAGTGATCCTGTATTATACTTATGAAAAGTTCCAACATAAACTCGAGCTTCTGAGATATTTAATTGATGTAGCATGTCTTTAATGTTTTAATGGTTCGTGAATGGATTTTTTTAGATTTATTCGGCAATGAGAGGAGGTGCTTGCTTTCGTTTTCTTTTTTGTTCTGTTTCCAATGCGTTTTAATTCTCATAGCTGACATTTTTTTTATTCGTCTAAAGAGCCGGAGTATGCTTTTGCTTCGTTTTCACGAACGGAAGAAGGTTAGTGTTTAGGAGTCTTAAGGTTTTTGGAAAAAAAATACTACCCAAAGGGCTGGAGATTATTTTTTCAAAACTCGCTTTGACCTTTAGGATCCGTAACACGACTTACCTTCGTTCTTGAAACGAATCAAAGAAAGCATATCGGACCTTGACGGCATTAGTGGAAGTAAATGGGAATTGCCTTGGAACAGAAATAAAAAAGGACTAATACTTATTATTCCAATTTGAAGTGATTAGGATCTGGGCGATATGCCCCTTAGAATTATTTAAGTTATATAAGAAGTGAGGGGCTTAAGAATGAGAAACACACTTAATACGCGGTATTTTAAAATGTATTTAAGTAACTAAGATCTGCCATCAAAGCGTAAGAAACTCTATTTTCATTTAGGAAAAACAAAGGCAAGTTATTTGGCAACTACGAATGATTACATATTGCTAATAGTTTTGTTCCCCCATAAAATGGGGGAACAATTTGATATTTATGATTATATTTTTTGGTATTTTTTACCATACGCAGTTATTTCTTCTTCACCGCTTCTTTGGATTGTGATTGTAGTTATGCCTATATTACCGATCAGTAAGTGCTTCTTATTGTCGTAAACTAACTTCCGTTTGGCCTGAAAACCATCAATATAAAAATAAGCATCACCGTCTTTGATAATTTTTAGAGGTTTTTCCAGTTCAACCTCACTTTTCCATTCCCCTTCAAAAAACGCGGGATCATAATAAGCGTCATAAGCTTTCCTATACTCTTCGGCTTTTTCTTTGGAAACTCTCGAAAAGTCTGCGCCCTTATTCCCGATACTCATTTTCATTTTATCAGGATCATCCAAGAGATTCATCAAAATATCCACAGAAGCTACTCCATTTGTAATTTGGGTTTTAAGTGTTTTATCCTCTTTATTGTAAGTAGCGGGTGCTTCAATATCCTTGCTATTGAGATATAATTTATCTCCTTCTTTTTTTATTTCAAGCAGCTCGGAATGTTCTTTCCCATCTTCTATCCAAAAGCCTATATATTTATCTTCACGTGATTGAGAACAAGAATAAAAAAAGCATAAAACTGCAGCAGCAGTAAGCATCTTTAAAGATATATTTTTTTCCATACTAAAACATTAAGGTTTATTTATCTAATTAAAGATATATGTTGTTAAAATAATATGCAAGGTTCACTAAAAATATTCGTTTAACTTAATTCTATAACCAATTTAATCTGCTAATTAATATAGCAAAAAACCTCTAAAGTACTCAAATAAAGCTAATATTCAATTTTATGGAGAAAGAAAAGATAATGATAAGATATTAAGTAAATCATAATAATAATCTCGTTAACTGGGGGAATGCTTCGTAAAAAAAAGGAACGATCAGCCATTGAGGATAAATCTTAAATTTTTGAAAATAGCAAATTAATGTTAATACATAGCAAAAATTGACATACACATATTTAAACCTAAATCATAATATTGTAAGATGACAAACAAATTCAAATATGGAAAAGACATGGAGATGGTTTGGTAAAAACGATCTTATAAAGTTAGAGATGCTAAAACAAATAGGAGTTGAAGGAATAGTTACAGCTTTACATGAGATTCCAAACGGAGAAATATGGAGTAAAGAACAAATCCTGGATACCAAAAGATACATTGAATCAAAGGGATTAAAGTGGTCTGTTGTTGAGAGTCTACCTGTAAGTGAACAAATTAAACTAGGTAGTAAAGAAAGAGATTTTATCATTGAAAATTATATTAAGAGTCTCGAGAATTTAGGAGAAGCAGGTATAAAGACAGTATGCTACAACTTTATGCCAGTATTAGACTGGGCTAGAACCGATCTTCTATTTAAGTTATTTGATGGAAGTTATACCCTATACTTTGACAAAGCTAAATTTGCATACTTCGATATCCATATTCTCAAAAGAAGCAATGCAGAGTTAGATTATAGTATAAAGGAATTAAAAGCTGTTGAAAACTTAGCTAATTCAATAAGTAATAATGAAATTGAAAAACTTATCGACACGATAATTGTAAAAACCCAAGGTTTTATTAATGGGAATATTTCTTCAAATGATTTGGCCCCTTTAAATAAATTTAAAGACCTACTATCAAAATATGAAAATATAGATAAAGAGCAGCTTAGAGCTAATCTAAAATACTTTTTAAATAAAATAATTCCCACATGTGAGAAATATGAAATATCAATGTGCATTCATCCTGACGATCCTCCATTTTCCTTATTTGGATTACCTAGGATAGTTTCTAATGAAGAGGATATTAGTTGGGTTCTTGATGCTGTAGATAATAAATATAATGGGCTGACCTTCTGTAGTGGCTCATTAAGTGCTAGTGTCAACAATGACGTAATCCATTTAGCGAAAAAATTTGCACACAGAACCAAGTTTCTTCATTTGAGAAGTACCGAAATTCTTAATGACGGAGATTTCATAGAGGCCGATCACCTAAAAGGTAGAGGAAAGGTTATAGATTTGATAAAAATATTTCAATCCATGAATCCAAATTTGCCAATGCGTCCTGATCATGGAAAAGTTATACTAGGAGACGAAAATATAAATTATAATCCAGGATATTCATTTCACGGAAGGATGTTGGCATTTGCTCATTTACACGGTGTAATAGAAACAATTAAACATACACAAAAAATAATTTAACAAAATAGTATGAATAATATTTTTAATATCCAGAATCAGGTCGTTTTAATAACTGGTGGTTATGGGACATTAGGTGGCAGTATAACTAAATATTTGTCCTCTGAGGGGGCTTTACCGATAATTCTAGGAAGAGACGAAGAAAAATCCATTTTAATAAGTAATGATATAAAAGAAAAGGGGAATAAGGTAGACTTTTTCCAGTGTGACGTATTAAGTCCTTCTGCTTTAAATGATGTTAAAGATAGGATAGTAAAAAAATATGGCAAAATTGATGCTTTAATAAATGTTGCTGGGGGAAACATTCCCGCTGCGACAATAAAGCCTGACCAATCAATTTTTGATTTAAATTTTGAAGATTGGGATAATGTTGTTGACCTGAATCTAAATGGCACAGTATTTCCCACGCTAATTTTTGGAAAGGTAATAGCCAAACAAAAAAAAGGAAATATCATTAATATTACCTCTATGGCAACCTATTCTGCAATATCACGCGTATTAGGATATTCCGTCGCCAAGTCAGGGATTGCAAATTTCACGCAATGGATGGCAATGGAAATGGCTCAAAAATTTAGTGACAAAATAAGGGTTAATGCGATTGCCCCAGGCTTTTTCATAGGTAATCAAAATAGGAATGTATTAATCAATCCTGATGGTAGCTTAACAGAAAGAAGCAAAAAAGTTCTTGCCAAAACTCCAATGAACAGATTTGGGGATCTTTCTGAACTAAACGGTGGCATACATTTTCTATTGAGTGAAGCAGCAAGCTTTATGACAGGTTCAGTTATTCCGATAGACGGGGGATTTAGCTCATTTAGCGGCATTTAATTCTAGTTTTTAATAACTAATAATTTTACAAAGGCGGTCAAATATTAGGACCGCCTATTTCCAATATTCAATAAAATAGAATAATTACGAGTGGGCATTACAAACAGCAAAATTTATAGATATACATTTGAATTTTATTTATTTTTATATGGTCATCTAAATACTATAACTAGATACCATGATTAATGAACCGCTCCCTATTTCAAAAGATTTCCCTGTCAAAGCACGTCTTTTCAACTATAAATACTTTACCTACCCGTGGCATTTTCATCCACAATATGAGTTTATCTACATAAAAAAGGGTAAAGGGTCCCTTTTTGTAGGTACGAGCATAAAACGATTTGAAGAAGGAGATATAATTATACTTGGCCCAAACCTTCCTCATTACTTAAAAAGTGACAGTGAATATTATTTTGATGAAAAAAAACTAGAAGTTAAAGGTACTATAATTCAATTAGAAATGGATTTTATGCATTATTCTATTACTAATTACCCCCATTTAATTAAAATCAAGAATGTATTTGAGATTTCTGCTTATGGCATCCATATAAAAAACTCAAATAAAAAACTTGTTGATCTTTTAGATACAATACCAGAGCAACAGGGTTTAGTACAGCTCATTTCAATACTTATGCTGTTTAAGGAGTTAACAGAATTGGAATTAGAACCAATTATTAAAACATCAAAAACAAATAATAAGTACAAAGGATCAGCATCCCGTATTGAAAAGGTTCTTTCATATATAGACGAAAATTACACAAAAAATATTACACTAGATAAAATCGCATTCATATCTAATATGAATCCGGCCGCATTTTGTCGCTTTTTCAAAATAAAAACAGGGAAGTCCTTTAAAAGATATATTTCTGAAATAAGGATTACCCATGCATGTAAACTACTAGCTCTAAGCGATTTTCAAATACTTCAAATAAGTACAGATTGTGGTTTTGATACTATAGCCCATTTTAATCGTACATTTAAAAAGTACGTTGGATACACTCCTACAGCATACAAAGCTATTATATTAAAAAAAAATAATATTTTTTAAGAAAAGGAACAGATGACAGCTATCTACTGTTTTTGAGCCTCTACATATTTATTAGAATAGTCGAATTCGAGAAACAATACTGCATTTTTGTCATACTAATTAAACTGGCACAAAAAGTGCAATAGTTTAAATTCATAATTTAGGTTTATAATTGGTTAAAATGCTTGGATCTCCCAGATTCAAGCGTTTTTATGCTGTATTAAAAGCTTGACATACACTATCTCAACAAAGATTTTAATATACAAACTTTTAAGAGTTCCCAGCCCTCTAAAACCAGAAATAACGTTTAATAAGGTTTAAAATTTGTTTTTTGAATACTCAGAACTCAAAAATATTGAAAAAATAAGTGGTTGTTGCTATTTCTATCTGATAACTTACGTTTGCTTTTCTAATTTTTAACGTGTATACTTGCATATTATTTAGAATTATTATAAATAAGCAAACCCATGCTCATTGCCGACGAAGAACATTTTAAACAACTCTTTCACGCCCATTATGGAGAGTTGTGCGCCACGGCCTACCCTATCGTTAAAAGTCATGATAAAGCTGAGGATATCGTACAAAATTTCTTTATGCGGCTTTGGCAGCATCGAGATAAAATAGCTATAGTCCACAGCTTTCGTACTTATAGTAGCAGAGCCGTCTATTTGATGGCATTAAATCAGCTCCGCCAACAGTCCCGGGGAATGCAATACACAGATATATCCGAACATCCGGAAATTAGCTCCCCTTCCCTAGACGCGAAATGGATTGAGGAAAAGGAAGAAGAGCATAGCAAACTTCTCGATGAAATAGATCGCATTATCGAAAGCCTACCTGAAAAGAATCGACAAATTTTTAAAATGGCGCATTACCAACAGATGCGACATGCCGCTATCGCCGCGCAACTTGGCATATCCGTCAATACAGTAAAAGTTCAAGTATCACGTGCCTATAAAACGATACGCCTAAAGATTGGCAAACAGCACCTATCCTACTTGGTCATTTTATTCGCTCCAGCCATTATTTAATATTATCTAGATTATTTAAAAATAATTGTAATACCTTTTCATTTTTTGGTGTCTATAAGGGTAGCGAACGAAATTTGCTTATTATTCATGAAAGACAACGAAGTACTATTTCATACCTTATTAAAGCAGCTAAAAAATCAGGAATTTGAGCAATTAATAGCTTCTTACACTGATCGGGAAGCCTTACTTAAAACGCTCATTGCGCGCGACCCGCGTTGGCTGCATGTACTTCCCTTGCTAAGAGACTATATTTCTGCCAAGCAGCACAGCAAGTCTTATTTTGAGAACCGGCGTTCAACGGCATGGGATAATTTACAGTCAAACTTAGATTATACCCCTCAGCCTATATCCCGATACCGTAAGATTAGCCGTTATGTGGCCACTACTGCTGCTGTATTGTTTATAAGTACCTTTGCCCTATGGTATAGCTCCAAGTATTATCAGCGCGATCAATTCACTAGAGAGCAGCCCATCTCTCATAGCTGGAGAAGTTCAAATTCGAGCAGTGACATGATTCTTTTGCCCGATAGCACGAAAGTTTGGTTAAATAAACACAGTCGCATTTCTTACCTAATTCCTTCCGATCAACACACAAGGCAGGTAAAAATCACAGGAGAGGCTTACTTTGAAGTAAAAAGTTCAGTCGATAACCCTTTTCAGGTGATTACCCAACACGGTATAATCGAGGTAACTGGAACACATTTTTTTACTGGAACAAAAAAAACCGGAGGACGTTCTGATTTTTATGTGGAACTGCTGGAAGGAAAAGTCATGTTCAATGCATTTGGTTTTAATGCTTATAGTCATGCCTTATTGCCTAAGAACCGGATTGTACGAACTGATAAGCCTAGTCGTTATGAGTGGAACATCGAAGAAATAGGACCTGAAGAGCATCATCTCTGGCTGAGAAAAGCTATTGATTATCATCATGTTCCCTTAGCTAAACTACTGCGACAGTTAGAGGAATGGTATAATTGTAAAATTACGCTAGATCAAACTCAATTGGCCAATCTTCATTTTTCTGGAAAGATATCGCCAAAGCAATCACTTGATGAGAATCTTGATAAAATCACATGGACCGCTGGTCTAAGCTATAAAAAAATTAACAAAGAGTATTTAATAAAAAAACACTAATCTATTCTTAATCATACCATATGAATACTTTGCAGTTCAAAACAGGTGCAAAGAAGGGATACCCTATGCGCATAATTTTACTATCTGCGCTTGGTACAATCTTTCTTAGCAGCCCTCAGTCCAATCTCTACGCACAACAACATGTTTACGAGGTGAATGCTTCCAGGCAAAAACTGGGTGATATTCTTCAACAGCTATCACAACATGAAGGTCTCAAATTCTTTTACAACCACGAGGAAATCAATTTACAGGAGGTCATAGATCTTAAAATAAAAAGCGGTGACCTCACCGAATTGCTTAATCGCCTACTTTCTACTCAGTATGAGTGGAAAATTATAGATGGCTCAAAAGAGATATTGATCAAACGAAGAGCGGCAGTGAAACAACAAAAAATGCGCACTTTTCGTATTCAGGTCAAAGATCAAAACCATCAGATTTTACAGGGCAGTTCTATTTACCTACCCGAATTCAAAAGGCGGACAAGTACGGGACATGAGGGTGTAGCTTCGCTTGCAATTCCTGCTGATGAGGTTAAAGAAACGGTATTATGTGAGATTAGTCATATCGGTTTCAAAAAGGTTACGATCCAGCTAACAGGCAAAGAAACAACCCAAGTTATTCTCGAACCGCAAAATGAAAAGCTCATGGATGTCGTTGTAGATGGTTATCAACAACGAGACGCACGCATGCTTGCGAGCGCTACAACAACGATAAAAGGAGAAGACATCGTGCTAGAAGGCTATCAATCGGTCGATAAAATGTTACAAGGACAAATCCCAGGACTTATGGTCATGAATACCTCGGGAAGTCCAACTGCTAATCCACGCATCAGACTGCGTGGCGTCTCTACGCTAGTCGGAGACGGCACCCCGCTCTGGGTTGTGGATGGCGTTATATGGGAAGACCCAGTCAACCTCAGCAACCAGGAAGTCAACAACTTAGTCGCCACCACACAGCTTAATAGGCTCGAACAATTAGGAAATGAATCACAGTTCAGTATCCTTGGAGGTGCCATCGCCGGACTAAATCCACAGGATATCGCTTCAATTACCGTACTTAAAGATGCTTCTGCAACAGCTATCTATGGCACCCGTGCGGCAAATGGCGTCATCGTCATCAGTACAAAATCGGGAAAACAGGGACCGGCACGAATTTCTTACAGCACATCCTTGGGAATTGCCCGTAGGCCCTCCTACAGTGATTTTAATATGATGAACTCAAAACAACGGGTAGATTTTTCCAAGCAGGCTTATGCAGATGGCTTGCTTTATCAAAATATGCCTTTCTCTTTCTCTTATGAAGGAGCCATGTTCGACTTGTTCGACCATAAGATAGATGCAACGACATTCCAACAAAAAGTAGCACAGTACGAACAAAAAAACACAGATTGGTTTGACCTACTATTTGAGCCCGCATTTAACCAAAACCACTACTTAAGTGTAGCAGGTGGCAATGAAACAGACAATTATTTCATATCCTTGGGTTATGATAAAAATAAAGGCACTGCAAAGGGCGATAACGCCGAGAAATATGCTATAAGCTTAAGGTTGAAAAATCAGCTCCGAAAAAACATTACGCTTCATAGCCGAATGAATTTTTCGAGCCGCAAAACAACCGGGTATTATGGCGTCAATCCATTTGATTATGCACTGAACACAAGTAGAACACTTGACATTAACGAGAACTATCCTACTCGCTACTCTCCTGCGAGTGAATACCAAGGACTTTCATTATTAAATTACAACATTTTAAATGAACTGAGCAATAGCGGTAATGAAGCCAATGTCAAGCAGGTCAATGCTCAACTGGAGCTCAACTGGGATTTTACACCGGCCCTCCGTTATACAGCTTTAGCGGCCATCGGATTCGCAAATACTAAAAGTGCGCGTTATGCCGGCGAGGAAAGCTATTCCATTGCGTTGATCCGTGGCTATGACTATGGATCGGTGGCTCCGGGAAGCACAAATGAGTTAGCCTCAAAGCTCCCGTACGGCGGACTGCTCTACTATAATGATCTCAACAACTTTAATTACACTTTACGGAATACATTACAATACAAGAAACAACTGGGTTATTCGGGTAAACATCTGATCAATGCGATGGTCGGTATGGAAGTAAGATCCAATCAATATGACGGTTTTTCAGCTAAAGAGTGGGGCTACTTCCCAAAAAGAGGGAAAAGCATCTCTTACGAATACAATGCTAGTTCGACGAGTACAAGTTTGGCAGGTGCAACCTATGGATCTTCACTGACTAAACATGATGCCGCACTTCGCGATAACCTATCCAACAACTTATCAGTTTTCGGTACATTTGCTTATAGCTACGACCGCAGATATATCCTCAATGCCAACGTACGCACCGACGCGTCTAACCGCTTTGGACAGTATACGAACAATCGATTTCTACCGGTATGGAGTGTAGCAGGCCGATGGGCTATTCATGAAGAAAACCTTTTTCAATCTATCGATTGGCTCAGTGATCTCAGTATACGTGCTTCTTACGGCCATCAGGGAAATGTGGTACAGCAAATTGGCCCCGAACTCGTAGCAGCTTATGGGGATAAAATTGTCGACCCTGTATCGGGTCAATATATCCTTAATATCAGCAGCCTGCCCTATCCTGATCTTCGATGGGAGAAAACGGCAAGCAGCAATATCGGATTGGACTTTTCTTTTGTAAAAAATCGCTTTGGACTATCATTGGATTATTATAATAAGACAGGCAAAGATATCATCTTTCAGGTACCCACAGCGCTGGAATATGGCGTCGCCCATGCTTACAAAAATGGAGCAAAACTCAAAAATGAAGGTTTCGAAATAGCATTACATGCGACCCCTATCGCAAAGAAAGATATCTCCTGGACAATTTCGGCCAACATCGCGCGCAATAGCAATCATGTCTACAATGCCGGCGCACTAAATACTTATGCAGATTATCTTACTGGAAATACCTTTGTTGATGGTGAATCGGCAGGAACTTTCTATTCGTACAAATTTGTTGGACTGGATCCTACGCAAGGCTTGCCTTTAATAGATCGTATCAATACAAATAAAGTTGAAAATGACCTCCTTCTTTTCGAATTTTTGGTTCGTTCAGGACGTAAAGATCCGATGGTGACGGGTGGATTCAACATGAGCTTCCGTTATAAAAACATGAGCATAGAAGGATCATCGGCATTTAATCTGGGACAGCACAAGCGGTTGAACAACCTGTACAAAAGTACACAATATGTGCCTGCTCCAGATCAGAACCTCAGCAATGAACTTTCAGAGCGTTGGCGAAAACCGGGTGATGAGACAATAACGGATAAACCCGCATTTATCAAGGTCAATGACTTTGCGGTCAGTAGCGTGCCACTTCCCACTGCAGCAGGGACCTACGTCAGTCTATACGATATGTATAATCAATCGGATCTACGCGTAGCCAATGCCAGTTTTTGGCGTGTTAGACATATCGGATTTAATTACCTGTTCAATCCTCAACTTGTACAAAAGTGGAAACTACAACAACTGCAAGTTGGGTTTCAGGTATACAATCCTTTTATCCTGAAAAGCAAAGTATGGCAATCACAGGATCCCGAACAAGCCAATACAGGCAGTATCGCCCAACCCATTACACCGAGTTACAATTTCATCCTCAAAGTAGGCATTTAAATAGTTAAAAATATGAAAACAGGCTATATCACACTTACACTGGCAAGCTGCCTGCTGCTTATGGGCTCTTGCAAAAAATTTCTGGAAGAAACTTCCCAGGACGAGCTAGTACCAACAACAACCAAAGAATTTAACGAACTGCTCATGGGCAGTGGCTACCCCTTACTTTCGGGAGCAAGTGTCGGAGATCCTCCGCTTAATACCCTGACCACGCTTATGGACGATGATGTGGATGGTATTGCGCCTCGTACCTCAACTTCGGCGCGTACACTATCTTATCGCTGGAGCTTCACCTGGCAACCTGATTACTATTCGGCTTACCTCAATGGCGACAATACATCGGGGGCAAACCCTTGGGCTTCGTATTACAACAGAATCCTGGGTTGCAATATTGCCTTAAAGTATGCCGATGTCTCAACCGGATCAATAACTGACAAGGAATACCTGAAAGCGCAGGCTTACGTATTGCGTGCCTACTATTACTTCCAGTTGGTTAATCTATACGGATGGCCTTATAACGATAAGACAAAATCACCTGAAACAGAGCTCGGTGTCCCGCTCATATTAAGTCCAGACCTACAGGATGCAGGGATTGCAAGACATACTGTAAAACAGGTTTATGACCAAATATTACTTGATTTAGAAAATGGGATTAGCCTGTTGAAAACAGCTGATATAGGTGGTGGCCTGTTCCGCATAAGTTTGCCGGCAGCCCATCTCTTGGCTTCGAGAGTCAACTTGCACATGGATCGATGGGATGCTGTGATCAGTCATGCAAACGCAGTACTGGAAAAAAATGCAACACTGCTCAATCTAAACAGCTTTACGGTTGAAGCTACAACAAACAATGTCATTGTTAGCACAAAAAATCCTGAAACACTCTGGATATCGGGTATCACAACCGAAGTTCAACCTGGTGATCTAGCCACCAATACGACCATGTTTACAATGTCTGAATCTTTAGCAAATATGTACACTGATAAAGATCTTCGCTGGAATACCTATGTTAAAAAGACGACAGGGCGATATCTTTACAATGCCATGAAATGGGCCAGCCGATCCGCACCAGGCAAATCATGGCGCACTTCGGAAGCTTACCTCAACCGTGCAGAGGCTTATATATTACAAACTCAGGCAGGACAGGGCAATGGCTTAGCACAAGCTAACAACGATTTAAATACAATTCGTAAGAATAGGTTTTCGGAAAGTAATTATAAGGACGTCAACTTCAGCGATCCAGTAGAAGCACTGGAATTCTGCAGGGCAGAACGGCGTCGTGAACTGAGTTTTGAAGACCTGCGCTGGTTTGATCTACGCCGTTATGGGATGCCGGAGCTAAAACATATCTGGTACGAACCCACCGCAACAATCTATACGCTTGAAGCGAAAGATCCAGCTTATGTATTACCGATTCCGGACAATGTTCTGATAAACAATCCGGCGATTCGCCAAAATCAACTCGCAAGCCCTCGCGTTGGAGCAGCATCTAATCCTTAAAAAACATGAAAACATACTACTATCTTATCGGACTCTGTACGCTTATTGTCAGCCTAAATGCCTGCAAAAAAGAGGAAACTCCCGTGGCGTCGCCGTCAAATGAATTTTACACCTTACCTCAGGGTAATGCCGCGTACGATGACTTGTTTGTACAATTTCAGAAAGACTATAATAGTTATATACTCTACCGTTTTTCAGAAAATGACTTTCGTTGGAATGGAACGAGCAGATTGCCTTACATGGCTAAGGAAGGCGAACCAGCTGCTGTAATGGATGCTTTTACTTTTATCCAAAAAGCATTTCTCTCAGACTATTCCAAAGATCGGCTACAGCAACTAATGCCGTACAAGATCTTACTTTCAGCGGGTATCTATCAGCTCACTGTGAATACGGCAAAACCTACGGGTTATGACACATTGACTACCAATATCGGTCTCTATTCCGGCATCAATCACGTCACTTTTAGCTACGTAAACTCCACTTTAAAAACACTGAACAGCAGTAAGAAAAAAGATATACAAGCGGATTTGCACCGTACTTTTTTCACGCAGGCACTTAGCCGTCAAAAGATCAGTATTCCAAGTAGCTTTACAGCATTATTCAACGCAACTGGCAATTCGGCGACAGCGTATAAAGGATTGGGATTTTTGGAGTATCAGCGTTCCTATACAGTAGACATGGATTTTCTGGCTTTTATCTATTATGCGTTACGGTATAATGAAATTCAATTTAAAGCAAGTTATCTGACGACAGCTTTTGATACATCGGGCCTAATAGCCAAAAAATATGCACTCGTAAAAAAATACCTAAAAGACAATTGGGAAATTGACACTGAAATTATTTCAAATCGTGAATTATAAGAAATATAGCTTTAGGGTTAGGGTATGTTCTATCCTTCTAATCCCCATATTACTCGGTTTTATTCAGCAGCAAGACGAAGATCTTGCTGCTCTCCGTAGATTGTACCAGCAGTCCAGCGACAAATGGCCCAAAGCAAGTATTGACAGTGGTATTAAATTTCAGGAATTAGGTCCATTACCACAAGTTCCTTTACAAACTAATGACCCAAGTTCACGCGCATTAATCAATCTCGGAAAGATGCTCTTTTTTGATCCAAGGTTAAGTGGATCTATGCAAATTTCTTGCTCGAGCTGCCACGATCCAGACATGCATTGGACAGATAGGCGTATTCGTGCAATAGGGCATAATCATCGTCAGGGTGCTAGAAATACACCCAGCGTAGCGTTCTCTTGGGCGAACAAAAGGCTATTTTGGGATGGTCGGGCCGGCTCATTGGAGGAACAGACGAAAGGATCATTATCTAACCCCAAAGAGATGAATACCGATCTAGCTACATTACCACAAAAGATGCATAAAATAGATGCATACAAAACCTATTTTATGGCTGCTTTTGGTACGCATAGTCCGGATCTCGATCAGCTTGTCCATGCTATCGCTACCTTCGAAAGGTCCATCAAAACCTCTCGTACCGCTTTCGATAAATTCATGCTAGGAGATCGCTTGGCGCTTACAGACAAGCAAATACACGGCTTACATCTTTTCCGAACCAAAGCTCGCTGCATAAACTGTCACAGCGGACCACTTTTTACCGATCAGGAATTTCACAATATCGGATTTACCTTGTATGGTGAACAAAAAGAAGACATGGGATTATACAACTACAGCAAAAGAAATGAGGATGTCGGAAAATTTAAAACCCCAAGCCTACGGAATGTCACCAGAACAGGTCCCTGGCTACACAATGGCATGTTTCAAGACCTTAGTGGTCTTATAAATACATACAATAATGGTATGCCACATCCCAAAAGAAAAGAACATCAAAAGGACGATCCACTCTTTCCAGAGACATCAGTCCATTTAAAGCCCTTACAGCTCAGTGTCGCTGAGCGTGATGCAATACTTGCTTTTTTAGAATCCATTAGTTCACTTCCTTATCCAGTAAACCGTCCCATTATACCGGGACTTGATTAAAATCATAGCTTAGGAAAAATAATAAAAGCGCTTGATTCATGGATTCAAGCGCTTTGCCAACAGGAAATATGAATAAACAACAATAGTTTTAACTCAAATTCATCTTAATTATGGTGTTTCATATCTAATTTTATATTTTTAAGGTCTTCCAGATTATGAACAGGTCGATCTAGTTCATAAGGTATAGGCATTTTAGAAAATGTCTGGAAGTATAGCAAACAGGCGTCTTTCCACCAAACTGCATCTAAGGCTTGGACTTTAAGTTTAGATTGAATAAATCGAAACCTTTCAGGATCAACATATGCTTCGATTTTATCCCATGTTTTCTGAAATTCCCTAACTTCCTTGACGCCAGAATAATATTTATAACACAACGAATTCCAAAAATTTTCACCATTTCTCATTTTAAAATCCCACGGGATGTGATGAAACCATAATAAATATGATTCAGGACAGGATTTAACATCATTATATATACTGTCCAAAGGCGGAAAATATTGAGAAACAGCATTAGTTCCTTTGATAGTACGATCAAAACCGATCCCTAAAGAATCTGCTTGATGGTAATAAGTCGATCTCCAGTCAACTCTTTCAGGCACTTCATACCATGGTGCAGGTCCATAATGGTGGATTTCAGCAAAAATATGATGTAGTCCAAGAGGCATCATATAATTAACAACAGTTTCTCGAGAACTTATCATCATGTCAGTGATTGGTTTAACAAAGTCTACCTCATTTGAAAAAGTTAATTTTAACCATTCCTCTGCTATTTGTTTGGAAGATAATTGATGATTCCATGCTAACTTACCAAACGCATACCAATTCGCTTGGGCAAAATCGTGACCAGTCCAATTAGGATCAAGTCCGATATTAGCGACAGCAGAGATAGCACTTTTTTTGTTATCTCGAAAAGTTCCACTCGTAATCTTTGCTACAGTTGTACCGACTCCATAGGCATATGTATCACTGTCTAATGTTTCCTTAAAAAGTGGGGCTAAGAATACTAAGTGGTTTGACTGACCTAAATATTCTTGAGTAATTTGAAACTCTAACATTTGGGAGGTATTCCTCATTGCTCCAAATAGTGGACTAAATGGCTCTCTGGGTTGAAAATCAATTGGGCCATTCTTTATTTGAATTATTACATTATCTCTAAACTTACCATCCAGAGGTAAAAACTCGTCGTATGCCTGCTTTGCTCTATCATCAGCCTTCGGATTATATACAAATGCTCTCCACATCACTACACCTCCATAAGGTTTTAAGACATCAGCTAGCATATTAGCTCCATCCGCATGTGAACGACCATAATCTTGGGGCCCAGGCTCACCTTCCGAATTCGCTTTAACCAAAAAACCTCCAAAGTCTGGAATCTCTGTATATATTTCTTTAACTTTTGATTTCCACCACTCTTTTACTTCCTTTCTCAGTGGATCGGAATCCACCAAACCTCCTAAAGTCTTTGGTGATGCGAAATTAGCCGTTAAATAGACTTTAATACCATATTTTCGAAATATTTTAGCTAAAGCTTTAACCTTTAAAATATAATCTGATGCTAATATTTTTGATGAAGCGTTTACATTATTTAGAACCGTAGCGTTGATTCCAATAGAAGCATTTGCTCTCGCATATTGTTCATACTTAGGTGATAACTTGCCTGGCAAATCTTCCCATTGCCATAATGACCGTCCTGCATACCCCCTCTCTACCGTACCGTCAAGATTATCCCAATGATTTAGTGTCCGTATATCAAAACTTGGTATTTCAACAATATTTAAGGTTTGTAAATTTTCCTTTAAATGTTGTAACTCCAACAATCTATAAGCCCCATATAATAAACCCACTGAACTGTAAGCTGTAAGCTGTATTTTACTGGCATCGCCTTGAATAATGAAACCATCTTTCAGACGCTTCTGACTTTTATCTAACTTCAACTCTATAGACTGCTTTCCCCAATATGCTTCGAGCTCTTCTTTAGCCACATTAGATATTTCGTCTGCCGAAGATATTAATCTAATATTCCTTGATTTTACATCTTCAGAAGAAACTGGGTTGTAACGTAACCACAATTTACTACCGTCCTCAGCTTTCAAACAGAGCGGTAAAATTAACACGAGACCGAAAAAAATAATTTTAAATATTGACATGGATATATATAATTTTGTAAAACTTTCCATTAATCCGAAATAATGAACCTTTAGACTATAAATCTATAAAGATTGATAAGAGTGTACTTTGTCCCTTTTTAGCTTTGCGCTGTTACCAATTATCTGTCCGAAAACGAAATCATAACAATTCTTCTTTATTCATAAGATTAGATTCTGAAGAATTAATGAATTACCTTTTCTTGTAACCTTAACATCAACTTTACACACTTCATTACTAAAATTTTCAGAAAGATTACAAATCACTTTCTCATTTCTTAAATATGGATAAAAATCTGATTGAAACTGCACTTGTGAAACATATGAACAAATCAAAGAAACCATTTCAAAGAATGCATTAATTAGCTATATTCACTACAAATAGATTACGAGGCCCCACTTTTGCATTAGAGCTATTTACAATTTTAAAAGCGATTAGCTCATCAAACTCTGAAATTCCTTTCAGATGTACAGTTAAAGTCTTAGAATTTTCCCCAGGCTCGAAAACTAAGTGAGAATCTGATAATGTAAAATCTTCTCCTTGTATTGCATCACCAGCTATCGGAGAAATATCTAAATCGATTCTATTATTCGAAATCTTATCTAATTTTATCACAACTTGTATAAGTTGCCCTCTTATACCAGAAGCGTAAGGTATATCGAATCCTACATTAACATTACTACTTATTTGAGATACATTTTCCCACCCTACTTTCACACCGCCGTAAACTGAGTAAGCTCCCATATCAATACCCAGATTTCATCACTTGAGCGCTGGCAATTGAACTTAAGAAGCCTAAACCAAAAAAAAAGGGAGTTTGCTTACACAAACTCCCCAATGTCAAAATCACTCAAATCACTTTTCCGCAAGGTGGAAGAACTGTCGTCGCTTTCAGTTGAAAGTGTGCTATCCAAAAGCTCGGCAATTTTTCGGGATGCACCTTCTATGGAATTTTCCAGTAGGCTGAATAATTCAGTTCCCTGTAATTTCTGAACTATGGCTACCGCTGTTTCCTTTTGAGCCTGTTCCAAATTTTCTTTTTGGAGCAATGCCCCTATGGAGCTTAGTTCGTCGTAGGTAACCCCTTGGGCAAGACTGTCATCGCCACCGGATATTCCGTACCTGTTCCATTCCTCTTCCTCTTCTTCCCAATCAGGCATACTGCTGAAAACTTCGTCCAGTTCTTCCTGCGGAATTTGCATACCGACGTTTTCGTTCTCGTCGTATTCGATGTCTAAATTATCAGGGTTTATCTCCGGTTCCGTTATTTGGCTTTTATTGGCAGTGTTTAGCACTGAATGGCTTTTTACGGGCTTGGGTTGCCCCATAATATCGGGCAGGTTTGGGTTCACTTTTTCCTGCTGCATCGGATTCTGCTGCGACCTTTTATGAATGACAATCTTGTCCTGCACAAGCAGGGCAATGACTATCAGCAGGCAAATCACAATTACTATTTCCATAATCAAACGCTTTAAAAAATGGGTTTAAACTTTTCGTTGAAATCATCTGTGATTGCTTTCTCAAACATTTCAAAATGATGTTCCAGTATATTGTCGAGGTAAGCATACAGCGGTATCTCATCTTTACCAATGACCTGAATAATACGGGATAACCGTTCGTGATACTCCTGACGGATATAAATGCTTTTATCCCCCCGTTTTGTCATAGAGTGGGTTCTCAAAAAATGTTCCCCGTAACTGCCGTCAATATTTTTCTTGCTACGGCTCCGTTCTCTTTGTACTGGTTTGCCCGGCAACAAATCTTCCTGCTTTGCCTCTTCTTTTGCAGCTTCCTTTTCCGGCTCTTCAGGCGGTTCGGGAGGAAGCTGTATGCCGTCTTTTTTAATGCCGTCAACCATCAGGTTCATCATCAATTCTTCGTTAATTTCTGGCGTGACTTTTCTTTTATTATCTTTCTCCATAAGGCTATAATTGAATGATTTTTAAAAACTCATTGATGAACAAATCCAACTGGCAGGCTTTCATCAGCCGTTCATCAGGAGGCATTACGGTAGAACGAAAAACCGTTTTGCTGTCCGCTTCGCTTTCTTTACGAAAGCGGGTGCTATTCTTCACTTGGCTTTGCATCAGGCTTAACCCCAGTTGTGCTATAAGCTGATTATACACGTCATATAAGGGTGTGCTTTCCCTACCATCCACCTGGTTCCAAAACAGGTTAATGGTTTCTATGGACGTTTCGCCTTTTTTCATAATCACATCCTGCAAAAGCTGCGTGAAAATGAGTGTACTTTCCATTATTACACGGTCTGCGGTAATGGGCGTAAAAATGTGGTGCATTCCTGCCAACGCTTTCAGAATGCCGGGCGTGTTCACAGTTCCGGGCAGGTCGAAGAATACCACATCGACCAGAACAGCAGAAGCCGTTACATATTCGTGTGCAGCATCCAATACGCTATCTGCTTTATGCTGTGTTATCGAATAGGCTTTTTTGTTGATGGTGGTAAATTGCTTGTAAGCCAGTTTTTTCAAAGCCTCATTTTCCATTACCATTGCCAAATCACGGGCTTTCATTTTCATTAAACTATGCTGCGGAAAATCCGCATCAAACACGGCGACGTTGTAGCCCAAACGATAGTGCATCGTACTTGCAACAAGCGTGGTAAATGTGCTTTTGCCAACTCCGCCTTTTTGAGAAGAAAAGGCGATAAACAGAGGTTTCTTTTTTGTGTCCATATTTTAAAAATTTAAAGTGTACATAATCTTGTTTTCAGTATTGCAGGCGTTCCGGCAAGCCGTTCTGATTTCACGCTTTCATTCACGAAAGCTATCAGGATTGCCTGTGGGATATACTGATTACCTGCTCCCTTGCAGTACAGCAGCCCTGCATTCATTCAGGTATCTTGTCAAGCAAGCTTGCCGTCATTCTTTCATTCCGTTTATCAGTCCATCCATCAGGCGAGCCGGATAGTTGGATAGCAGGCGTCACGCTTTCTTGCATTCCTGCCGTCTTGCTTTCTTGCAATCAGGCAAGCCTGCCATCTTGAATGCGTGCTGTCTGCTCTTCCTGAAGTACGGGCAGCCTGTCTTCCTGCCATCATTCAAAGGCAAAGAACCAATCAATTTCATTCGATTATACAGCTATGGCAGTGTTTGGCGTTCAGAGGCAGCATTTGGCACTGTGGTACTGCACAATGCTTTCGGAAAGAAGGGCTTACTTTGTATTGTGATTTTTATTAACGGATTTATGCAAAAGACTTTTGACATATCAAGGGGTAACGGGAACGGCAACAAGCCGTTTTTCCCTGTTACATTCAATCCGTCCCGCAGGGCGGATTTTTGTGTTCACCGGAACACGGCAAGTTGTGTTTTGGGGCACTCGAAACCGAGTTTAGTGCCTCAAAACAACTTGCCCTTGCAGGGGCTGAAAAAGACCTCCGAAGTCGGCTTTTCGTATGGATTAAAAATGGATCAGTGATGAATGATAACAGTAACAGCAAACGAAACAAGGGCGGTCGCAAGCCAAAGCTTAATCCCAGCACCCACCGCCACGTTTTCCGTCTTACAGACAAGGAAAATGCAAAAATATTATCGCTTTTTGAAGCATCAGGAATGCCCAATAAAGCAAAATTTATCATTTCACAGCTATTCGGAAATGAAATGAAATCGGTTCAGATTGACAAAGGAACGGTTGATTATTATATGCGGCTGACTTCTTTTCATACCCAATTCCGTTCCGTAGGTGTGAATTACAACCAAATTGTAAAGATGCTATACAGGAATTTTTCGGAGAAAAAAGCTGCTGCTTTCCTTTTCAAATTGGAAAAACAGACATTGGAAATGGTGCAATTGTTCCAAAAAGTCATTGAGCTAACAGCAGAATTTGAAGAAAACTATCTGAAAAAACAGGGCGAAAAATGATAGCTAAAATTGGAAGAAGTGCAAATCTATATGGTGCATTGGCGTACAATAACCTGAAGATGGAGAAAGAAAACGGACAAATCCTGTTTACCAATAAGATTATTGAAACAGCAAGCGGGCAATATTCTGTTGCACAATTGACACAATCTTTTGCTCCATACCTGTTGGCGAACCTCAATACAGAGAAACATACGTTGCATATTTCGCTCAATCCCGACCCAAAGGACAATGTGAGTGATGATAAATATAGGGAAATGGTACAGCAGTATATGCGTGAAATGGGTTACGGAGAACAGCCTTTTGTCGTATTCAAACATACGGACATCGACCGTTCTCATATTCATATTGTATCGGTTTGTGTGGATGAAAACGGCAAAAAGATTTCGGATAAATTCGAGAAAATACAGTCGATGAATATTTGCCGTGAACTCGAAAAGCGGTACAATCTTATACCAGCTACGAAGAAAGAACGTCAACAGAACGATAAGGTTTTTAAACCTGTGGATTATAGGGCAGGCGACGTAAAAAGTCAGATTGCTTCCGTAGTTCGGCACTTACCCAGCTACTATAAATACCAGTCTTTGGGAGAATATAATGCCTTGCTTTCTCTTTTCAATATCACTACCGAGAAAGTAGAAGGCGAATTGCAGGGAAAAATGCGGCAGGGTTTACTGTACATTCCATTAAATGAGAAAGACGAAAGAACCGGGCATCCGTTTAAGGCTTCTCTGTTTGGAAAAAATGCGGGACTACCAGCTTTGGAATTGCATTTTGCGAAATGCAAAGAGGTTTTAAAAGACCATCCGACCAAACAGACTTTGAAGGCAGCAGTTACCATCGCCCTGCAAACTACGGCAGACGAATTGAGTTTTAAAAAACAGCTATCCGCACAGGGTATAAATGTGGTTGTACGGAGAAATGATGCAGGGCGTATTTATGGTATGACCTTTATCGACCACAATTCCAAATCGGTTTGGAACGGTTCTCGATTAGCAAAGGAACTTTCTGCAAATACCTTTAATGATTACTGGAATAACAACATTAAGCCTGACATCAAAATCCCTGATGAAGCAAAGGAGAAAATCTCCCGTTCAAAGGACGCGGAGGATTTACCAGCCGAGAAGCCGCACCCTATGTTTGACATTGGCAATACCGATAAAAAAGACGACGGCTTGATTGAAGCCTTTGGAGGTTTGCTTATTCCTGAAGCACAAGGCGAGGATTACGAGGAACAGGATTTTGCCAACAAAATGAAGAAGAAAAGAAAAATTAGAAAATAAAATTATATCCAGAGCTGTTCGTAACTGTTAAAGAACAGCTCCAGTTATAAGGTAATAATCATTAGTTTTTCTTCCAATTATCGACAACAAACTTGTTGAGTTCATTACGCATTACAATGCCACTTGCTTCTGGTAACCTAATAATTTTTTCGATTTTTTGAAAACTTGATTTGTTTTTTAAATTGTGCTCTTTCATAAATTCATTACAAAAGTGTATCACTTCATAACGCTCTCTTTTGTTCACGCGAATGCGGTCCCTAGATGCTGTGTATTTTGGATCATCCCCAGAAGTGGTGGTGTTTTCGTAGTCTGTATTAACTAAATCATTCTCGTCAAATTCAGGCATAGCTATATAATTTTAATTCATATAAAATTACATTTTTTTTAAATCGCATTCTACGGGTTTCCGTAATTAGCTAATATTTTTTATCAAGCTAAGCCAAACACTGTCAAACACTGCCTTTGACTGCCACAATCTCATAGTCATACTATATAGCTCATAAATTAACGCCCGAACATTTAAAATTTATAAAAATGCAGGGAGAAGACGATTTAAGAGGTTTAGCCAAGATAATGGCTTTTATGCGGGCAGTAAGCATCATTATAGTATTGATGCACCTCTATTGGTTTTGTTACGGGTTCTTTATACATCGTGGCTGGACATTGGAAATCATCAACAAAATTTTAGGGAATTTCAACAGAACGGCTGGCTTGTTTGAACATACGCTTTATACCAAGGTTTTTGCTTTGGTTTTACTTGCTTTAAGCTGTTTAGGAACAAAAGGCGTTAAGGATGAAAAGATTACTTGGGGTAAAATATACGCAGCTTTAACTATCGGCTTTGTCCTTTTCTTTCTGAATTTTCCACTATTAAAGCTACCACTGAACACAGCTACATTTCTTTATATCCTTACCACAAGTTTAGGTTATATTGCTTTAATGGTTGCAGGGGTTTGGATGAGCCGTTTGCTACGCAACAATCTAATGGATGACGTTTTCAACAACGAAAACGAGAGCTTTCAGCAGGAAACTAAGCTGATGGAGAATGAATACTCTGTTAACCTGCCTACCAAATTTTATTATAAGAACAAATGGAATAACGGCTGGATAAATATTGTCAATCCTTTTCGGGCAACGATTGTATTGGGAACTCCCGGTTCGGGAAAATCCTATGCTATTGTAAACAATTACATCAAACAACAGATTGAGAAAGGTTTCTCAATGTATATCTACGATTTTAAGTTTGATGACCTTTCTACAATTGCCTATAACCATTTACTGAAGAACGGAGATAAATATAAAGTACAGCCAAAATTTTATGTGATAAATTTTGATGACCCACGCAAGAGCCATCGTTGCAATCCGCTCAATCCCGACTTTATGACGGATATTTCAGATGCTTACGAAGCCGCCTATACCATTATGCTAAACCTTAATAGAAGTTGGATACAGAAGCAAGGGGATTTTTTTGTGGAAAGTCCAATTATATTATTGGCAGCCATAATCTGGTACCTGAAAATATACGACAATGGCAAGTACTGTACCTTTCCTCACGCTATCGAATTACTGAATAAGAAATACGCAGACGTATTCACTGTTTTAACTTCGTATCCCGATTTGGAAAACTATTTATCTCCGTTTATGGATGCTTGGCTCGGCGGAGCACAAGACCAATTACAAGGGCAGATTGCATCAGCTAAAATCCCATTGTCAAGAATGATTAGTCCACAGTTGTATTGGGTAATGACGGGCGATGATTTTTCATTAGACATCAACAACCCCAAAGAACCTAAAATCCTTTGTGTTGGTAATAACCCTGACAGACAAAATATTTATTCGGCAGCATTGGGTTTATACAATTCTCGAATTGTCAAATTAATAAATAAAAAAGGACAGCTTAAAAGCTCGGTTATCATAGATGAGCTGCCGACGATATATTTCAGAGGATTAGACAATCTTATTGCTACTGCGAGAAGTAACAAGGTGGCGGTTTGCTTGGGCTTTCAGGACTTTTCGCAGTTAATCCGTGACTATGGCGATAAAGAAAGCAAGGTTATCCAAAATACCGTTGGTAATATTTTCAGTGGTCAGGTAGTTGGCGATACGGCAAAAACCCTTTCTGAACGCTTCGGAAAAGTGTTGCAGAAACGCCAAAGTATGACTATCAACCGTAATGATAAATCAACTTCTATCTCTACCCAGTTAGATAGCCTAATTCCGGCTTCCAAAATTTCAACACTTACGCAGGGTATGTTTGTCGGATCTGTTTCAGATAATTTTGATGAACGTATCGAAAAGAAAATCTTTCACGCTGAAATCGTAGTAGATAATGAAAAGGTCGCTGCCGAAACCAAAGTTTACCAGAAAATCCCTCAAATCTTATCTTTTGTAGATGAAAACGGAGTGGATAATATGAAGCAGGAAATTGAAGGCAATTACCGTCAGATAAAATCGGACATCGTTCACATTGTTGAAAAAGAAATGGAGCGTATCAAGAACGACCCAAATTTGCAGCATTTGGTTCAACAAACATAACTTGTAAAGGCTATTTTAACCAAACAATTTAATCAAAAGATTAAATTGTTTGGTTAAATCACAGAATAGTGTCTATATTTGCATTAGAAATATTTAGAAATAAAATGACTGTAAGTAAAGAACCCAAGAGAACGGATATCTCCACCGAGGAAAAAATTAAGGAAGCTGCCCGTGTCGTGTTTTTCAAAAAGGGCTTTGCTGCTACCCGTACCCGAGATATTGCGGAGGAGGCAGGTATTAATTTAGCGTTGCTTAATTACTATTTTCGGAGTAAAGCCAAATTGTTTGAGATCATTATGATTGAAACTCTCACTAGATTCGTGAATAGTATCCAAACAGTGGTTAATGAGGAGAATACTACATTAGAAGAAAAATTAGTTAAAATTGCCAGCAGATATATAGACCTTTTACTTGAAGAGTCAGAGATACCTACCTTTCTGGTTACTGAAATCCGTAGTAATCCCGCAGGATTGAAAGCAAAATTCCCTATGGGACAAACAATAATCAATTCCGTTTTTTTTAAGCAATATCAGGAAGCTCACAAACAAGGAAAGATTGTAGAGAGACATCCAATTCATTTCATGATGAACCTGATAGGATTAATCGTTTTCCCGTTCATTGCAAAACCCATGTTATTGGAAGTGAGCGGTGTTCCCACATCGGAATTTAATAAAGCAATGGAAGAAAGAAAAAAACTTATACCTATCTGGCTAAAAGTTATGATGGAGGCGAAGTAATTTTTTTTGTCCATAAATTAATCAAATGATTAAAATATAAAAATAAAAAAGATGATTAATAAAACATTTCTGATTACCGTTTTTTTGATTTTTGCCATAGGCTCGGTAAATGCACAGTCACTCACAATAGAGGAATGCTATCAAATGGCGAAGGCTAACTATCCAGCTATAAAAAAGATGGATCTTATTGCCGAAACAAGTGATTACGACTTAAAGAACGTAAACAAAAAGTTCCTGCCACAATTAAATATTTCCGGTCAGGCTACTTACCAATCCGAAACAGTCGGCTTTGGGGATGCAATAGGTGCTTTGCCTGGCGGTATTGAACTTCCCTCACTTAGTAAAGACCAGTACAAAATACAGGGAGAAATTAACCAGCTCCTATACGATGGGGGCAGCAATGCCAGCCAAAAGGAACTCATTAAAGCCAATAAAGAATTACAGGAACAAAATCTTGAAGCGAACCTGTACGCTATCAACAGTCGTATCAATAACATTTTCTTCTCTGTATTATTAATGGATGCACAGCTAAAACAGAATGAAATAAATAAAGCTAACCTACAAACACAAATACAGAAAACCGAAGCCGCATTTGAAAACGGAGTTGCTTTCAAAAGCAATGTTGATGAACTAAAAGCAGAGATAGTAAATATAGAAATGGCTGGAACAGAATATCAATCCAACCGCACCGCATTTTTGAAAATGCTGTCTATGTTTATCGGCAGGGAAATAGGAAACGCGACACAGTTGGAAATTCCGCGGACGGAGTTCCTGAACACTTCTATAAATAGACCGGAGCTAAAAGCATTTGAACTACAAAAGTCTGTTTTTGAAGTACAGAAAAAAGATTTAAGGTCAAGCTATCTTCCGCAGTTAAGCGCCTTTTTCCAGGGAGGATATGGAAGACCTACACTGAATATCATTGAAAACGAATTTGGCGGTTGGTATATGACCGGAATAAGATTAAACTGGTCATTGGGCAGTCTTTATACACTTTCAAATAGAAAAAATACTTTGGCACTCAATCAACAATCTGTAGATGCAGACAAGGAAACCTTTCTGTTTAATACAAGGCTTGATTTAGCACAGCAGGACGAAAATGTAAAAAAATATATCGAACTAATCCGTAAGGACGAAGAAGCTATTGTACTAAGAACGTCTGTTACAAAATCTGCCGAAGCACAGTTGAACAACGGGGTAATCACCACACACGAATATATTCAAAAGCTAAATGCCGAACATCTTACTCGACAGAACAAGATATTACACGAAGTACAGCTTTTACAGGCTAAATACAATCAAAAATTTATAACAGGCAATTAATCTTAATAAACAAAAACAATGAAAAAATTTATCGTAATTCTTTCGAGCGCACTACTTCTGAATGCTTGTACACAAAAAAATGATTTCGATGCTTCTGGAAACTTTGAAGCGGATGAAGTAATCGTATCAGCACAGCAAAATGGTGTATTGCTCTCTTACAGCGTAAAAGAGGGCAACAAATTAGAAAGCGGAGATAATGTTGGACAGATTGATGTAAAGATAACAGAACTACAAAAACAGCAGACGGAAGCCAGTATAGCCGCTTTGAGCGAAAAAACGGTTGCACCCAATGATCAGGCGGAATTGGTGCGCCGTCAACTCGATGTGCAAAAATCACAACTGGAACAACAGATAAGAGAAAGAAACCGTACTGAAAATCTTGTAAAAGCTGATGCTGCTACACGCAAACAATTGGATGACATCAACTCTTCAATAGACCAGTTGAGAAAACAAATTGCAGTAACAGAGCAGCAGATAAAGCTAAACACCTATAATACCAATACTCAAAACCGCAGTATTCTTAGTGAAAAAGCTCCGATGGAGAAAGCGGCCGCACAGCTTCAGGAGCAAATAAATAAAGGTCAGATCATCAACCCTATTTCGGGTACAGTACTTACAAACTATGCTTTGCAGGGAGAAATGCAGGTAGTAGGCAAACCATTATATAAAATAGCCAATACCGACATCCTCGACTTAAGAGCTTACATAACTGGCACACAGCTTCCACAAATAAAGGTTGGGCAGCAAGTAACGGTCAGGATTGACGACGGCAAAGAGGGATATAAGGAATATGCCGGAACAATATTCTGGATTTCTGACAAATCCGAGTTTTCACCTAAAACCATTCAAACCAAAGACGAAAGAGCTAACCTCGTTTACGCAATGAAAGTTCGTGTAAAAAATGATGGGTACATAAAAATAGGTATGTACGGAGAAGTTCTTTGGACTAAACACTAAAACTATGAGTTCAGTTAGCGTTAAGAATATTGTCAAAACCTATTCAGAGATAAAGGCAGTCAACGATGTTTCTTTTGATGTTAAAAAGGGTGAGCTGTTTGGTTTGATCGGTCCTGATGGCGCAGGCAAAACATCCTTGTTCCGCATTCTTACCACACTTCTGCTTGCTGATAGCGGATCAGCCACCGTTGAGGGTTTTGACGTAGTGAAAGATTATGTAAAGATACGTGACATAGTAGGCTATATGCCTGGTCGATTTTCCCTGTATCAGGATTTGACAGTACACGAAAATCTGTCTTTTTTCGCAACGGTATTCAATACCACCATCGAGAAGAATTATGAACTGATTAAAGATATTTACGAGCAGATCAAGCCTTTTAGTAATCGTAGGGCTGGAAAACTGTCTGGTGGAATGAAACAAAAGCTGGCTTTATGCTGTGCACTGATACACAAACCGGAAGTTTTGTTTCTGGACGAGCCAACAACAGGTGTCGATGTAGTTTCACGGAAAGAATTTTGGGAAATGCTCAACAAGCTGAAACAGCAAGGTATTACCATTGTCGTATCCACACCCTATATGGATGAGGCGACGCTTTGCGACCGAATAGCATTGATACAGAACGGCAGTATTATGTCCATTGATACACCTGACAATATAGTACAGAGGTTTCCCAAACCGTTGTTTGCTGCCAAAGCGAAAAATATTTATAAACTCTTGGAAAACCTGCGTACTGACGGGGAAATTGAAAGCTGTTATGCCTTTGGCGAATACTTGCACCTGACCTTAAAATCGGATGACAAAGAGACTGGGAGTGTGGCGGATATTGCAGATAAATATAATCCGAGCGGACTGGAAATAAAATTAACTACCCCCACTATCGAAGACAGCTTTATCAGGTTGATGAATGAGCATAATGATAGTGAAGCTGTAAAAAATTAAACCAATGGAAGATAAAGCAATTATTTGTAAAGACTTGACCAAACAATTTGGTGATTTCAAGGCTGTTGACAGTATTTCGTTCGATGTTGAAAGAGGGGAAATCTTTGGCTTTTTGGGAGCTAACGGAGCAGGAAAAACAACAGCAATGCGTATTCTGTGCGGATTATCCTATCCAACGTCGGGAGAAGCTACCGTAGCAGGCTTTGATGTATATAAGCAACAGGAAAATATAAAAAAAAATATCGGCTACATGAGCCAGAAATTCTCCCTGTACGATAATTTGACCATTTTGGAAAATATTGAGTTCTATGGTGGTATTTATGGCGTTTCAAGACCAGAAATAAAAACACGAAGCAATGAGTTGGTGACCACATTGGGTCTGGAAAAAGAAGCAAAAAAACTGGTCGGCGAACTGCCCTTGGGCTGGAAACAAAAATTGGCATTTTCAGTTGCAATTTTCCACCGTCCACAAATCGTCTTTTTGGATGAGCCGACAGGTGGAGTTGATCCATTAACCAGAAGACAATTTTGGGACATGATCTACGCCGCTGCGGCAAATGGTATTACGGTATTTGTAACCACACACTATATGGACGAAGCGGAATACTGTAACCGTATCAGCGTAATGGTAGATGGTCGTGTTGAAGCATTGGACACACCTACCAATCTTAAAACTCAATACAATACCGATACAATGGATGAAGTCTTTTACCAGTTGGCAAGAGGAGCAAAACGTACATCTGATTAGAACAGAACCTTTGGAAAGCATGGATAAGATAAAGCAAAATCATTTAAACTTTACCATTCAATCAAAATTGAAATGGTGTTTCTTGGTTATTTCCTGCATTTTACTATTTCCTGCTTCCTTATATGCACAATCTGGCATGAGCAGAGACAGTACGGAATATATTTTAGCTAACTCGCCTGCATTTTCGATTTATAAAGACAATTATTTTATTACCGGAACGGCATTGGGTGAAGAGCCATCAAAATATAATTCAGATATAAAATTCCAGTTTAGTTTCAAACAGCGGTTACAAAACAAACCTGTGTTTGCAGGATCATACCTCTATCTGACTTACACCCAAAAATCATTTTGGGATGTTTATCAGGCATCAAGCCCGTTTACAGAAACAAACTACAACCCTGGGCTTATGCTGGCGAAGCCAATTTATAAAGATGATAAAGTTAGGTCAATGCTGATGTTGAGCATAGAACACGAATCTAACGGCAGGGACAGTATCTATTCGAGAAGCTGGAACTACATCGGGATCAATTACTCACACCACTTTTCTTCACGTATCAGGGCGTCTTTAAAACTGGTAATACCTTTCGGGCTTAAAGATAATCCAGACCTTTTAAAATATAATGGACTTGCAGAATGGCAATTTACATGGGATATCAAAAAAGAAAAACTGGTTTTAGATATTATAGGAAGAAAATCGGCTGAATGGAACACCAAAGGAAGCTTGATGACAACTATCAGTTTCAGACCATCCCCAAGAAGGAATTTATATTGGACGCTCCAATGGTATCAGGGCTATTCCGAGAGTTTGATTGATTACAGAGAGAGTACAAATATGTTAAGGGTTGGTCTCATGTTCAAACCAAGTTTCTTCCGGTTTTATTAAATAAAAAGCCCATTAAAGACAAAAAATAAATGAATTAGCAAACCGCAAAAAATAAAGAAATGAAACAGTTAATAGCTTTCATACGAAAAGAATTTTACCACGTATTCCGTGATAGGCGTACACTACTCATACTTTTTGGGATGCCTATTACGCAGGTACTCCTATTTGGTTTTGCTCTGAATAGTGAAGTAAAAAACATCAGTGTCGCTGTATTGGACAATGCACATGATATACAATCCGAGCAGATTATCGCAAAGATAAATTCCAGTTCCTACTTTATGGTGAAAGATCCGGCACTTAATTATAATGAGATAGAAAAACGTTTTAAAACAGGGGAAATAAAATGCGCAATCTTATTTCCAGCAGGTTTTGGTTCCGATATCTTTAAGCATGAGGGAGCTAAAGTACAGGTTATAGCCGATGCCGCAGACCCGAATACCGCTACTACTGTAGTCAATTATGTCAATTCCATCATCGGCGATTATCAGAAGCAGCTTAATCCAACGACCAGCCTCCGCTATCAGATAATACCTGAAGTAAGACAGTTGTATAACGAAGAACAAAATGGTTCATTGAATTTTATTCCCGGTGTGATTGCACTGGTATTTATGATTGTCAGTACCACACTTACATCTGTTGCAGTTGTTAAGGAAAAAGAATTAGGAACAATGGAGATTCTATTGGTATCTCCATTTAAACCTATTTTGGTTTTGATAGCAAAAGCGGTTCCTTATCTCGTTTTATCACTTATTGATTTCATTATTATCCTGTTACTGGCAGTATTTGTACTTGATGTGGAAATACGAGGAAGCCTGCTTCTGATTTTTGCAGAAAGTATCTTGTTTATCATCACCTGCCTATCGTTGGGTCTGCTGATCTCTAATGTTACCAATACACAGCAATCGGCAATGTTGTTGTCTATGATAAGTATGATGTTGCCAACCATGCTACTTACAGGATTTATGTTTCCATTGGAAAATATGCCAAAAATATTTCAATGGGTTTCCAATATAGTACCCTCAAAGTATTACTACGACATTATTAAAGCGGTTATGCTGAAAGGGCTTGGCTTTAGCTATGTATGGAAAGAAACCCTTGTGCTTTTAGGTATGACATCAGGGTTACTAATCCTCGCTTTAAGAAACTTTAAAATCAGGTTACAATGAAAAAATTAATCTTCTTACTTCAAAAAGAGTTTCGGCAAATATTCAGGGACCCTACTATCATCAGAATGATATTCATGATGCCGACCCTGCAACTTATCATTATGCCATTTGCAGCGAACTTTGAGGTAAAGAACGTCAATATCGCTTATATAGACCACGACCATAGCCAATATTCACAGCAATTAGAGCATAAGATTTTATCCTCTGGCTATTTTCAAATGGTGGGTAGTCCCAAATCATATAAAGATGGCTTGAAAATGATAGAATACGGTAAGGCAGATCTGGTACTTGAAATACCATCGGGATTTGAGAAGAACCTTGTACGTGAAGGCAGCCAGAAAATAAACCTTTCTGTCGATGCCATAAACGGTACAAAAGCCTCCATAGGAGGCGCTTATCTACAATCTGTATTAACCGACTTCAATAATAATCTCGATGTCAATATAAAACTACCCAATGGAACGACGTTAGAACCCGCAGCAAAAATTACGGTCGCGAGTACCAATTGGTATAATCCGAGGGCAGAATACAAATATTATATCGTTCCGGGTATTTTGGTGCTTTTGCTCACCATGATCGGCGGTAATATGACAGCATTGAACATCGTAAAGGAGAAAGAAATCGGTACTATCGAACAGATAAATGTTACACCTATTCAAAAATGGCAGTTTATTCTTGGTAAGCTCATACCATTTTGGGTTTTGGGAATTACCGTATTTACTATAGGGCTAATAGTGATGTTTGTTGTTTACGGCATAGTCCCGCAAGGTAGCTTTCTGCTTCTTTATTTATTCGCTGCGGTGTATTTAGTCGCAGTTCTGGGCTTGGGACTGCTCATATCCACGTTTGCAGATACACAGGTGCAAGCGATGTTTATCACCTTTTTCTTCATGATGATCTTCATGATGATGAGTGGTATGTTTACGAGTGTAGATAGTATGGCTGATTGGGCAAAAGCAGTTTCAAATTTTACACCAGTTACGCATTTTGTTAAGGTAGTAAGGCTAATCGTTTTAAAAGGAAGCGGATTATCAGAGGTCGCGGATGAATTGGGATATCTCGCACTGTTTGCAGTGGTATTAAATGGTCTTGCCATTTGGAATTATAGAAAAACTAACTAAAAATCAGAAACAATGGGATTTATTAAAAATGTTTTGAAAAATCTTTTTAAGGAAAATACGATCATCCTTAAACAACGCATTTCAGAGAATGCATACAGGATAAAAATTAAAGGAGAAAATATTAAGACTACGGATTTTATTCCAGGTTATTTTTTGCGTGTTGGTGTGGGCTTTGAAGATGACAAACTTTCGTTGCATAACTCAGTGCGTAGTTATTCGGTATGGAATATTGATAAAATCGACGGCACAATGGATTTAGCCGTTGCTACTCATAGTAAAGGCGTGGGTGCGAAATGGATAGCAGAATGCAAAGAGGGAGATATTGTACGATATAACTGGAAAAAGGGCACTTTTATATTAGATGATACAGCGGACAGTTATCTTTTCGTAGGAGATTTATCGGCACTTTCACACCTGTATATCATTCAAAGAAACTTGCCCCAAAGTAAGCAGATTGAAAGCATTGTTTACAGTTCACATAAAGATGAGCTGTATGCAGACATAAATGAATCGATGCCTTTAAATTTTTACGAATTACCCGAAAATCCTGTCGATGAAATTATTGGGATTATTGAAAAGATAGTGCCTAAAATGACTGGGAAAAAGATGGTTTATATTGGCGGGGATAGTAGAGTTTGTGTGACACTTAACCGTTATTTCAAAAATGAATTGAATTGGAACTCAAAGCAGATAAAGACAAAACCGTTTTGGAACCCTGATAAAAAAGGACTGGAATAGCAATGGGAAGATTAGTACGATCTGATATTATTTCGACATATTCAGCGATTACATCGCAATTATTTGAATATGCCTGTAAGTCTGCTTTGTTTTGTAAAGTAAATTTTAAAAAAGTGAAGAACAGATTTTTTACCATATCAATTCACGTTATAGGTTGGTGCTTACTCATGCTTGCGCCGTTCCTATCAACTCAGCAGGTTTACCAGACGGTTCTTCCGTCCAGTAGTATAATATCGTTAGTACCTATTTTTGTGCTAAGTACAATATTGATTTCCATTTTCTATATCAATTATTTTATTCTCATACCCAAATACCTGTTTACAAAAAAATACGGGCTTTATTTTATTCTTTTGGCAGTTGCGATAGGATGTAACTCTCTCTTGTCCGGACTGATATTTAAGGTTACCGATCTGAACATACATAAAATAGCTGAAGACTATCCGATTATAGAATCAATTAAGCCCATCATAAAGGTTAATGGTTTGCTGATGCTTATAGTAGCCATTGTGACTTCAACATTACTGGCAGTCAACAGTCGTTTGAAAGAAACTGAAGAAGAAAAGTTTTCGGCACAAATAGCCTCACTTAAATCACAGATAAATCCACATTTTTTGTTTAACACGCTGAACAATATCTATGCAACCGCTATCAATACTTCGCCCCAAACTGCTGATATGGTGGACAAACTTTCTGAAATGATGCGCTACACCATGAGAGATACACAAAAAGACCTTGTTTCGTTGGAAGATGAAGTTAACTACATAGACAATTATATTGAATTGCAGAAAGTGAGGCTTGATAAAAGGGTGAAATTGGAATATGAATATAAAGGGGATTTTTCGGAATACCAGATTGCACCAATGCTGTTAATACCATTTATTGAAAACGCTTTTAAACATGGTGTAAACGCAGAACAGCGAAGCCAAATACGCATTGAGCTGTCAATGAAAGAAAGCGAACTTCATCTTGTTGTAAGCAATCGCAAGGTGGAACTACAAAAAGAAACATCAGAGCATAGTGGTCTTGGCATCGAAAATACAAAACATCGATTACAATTGCTATATCCGTTGAGACACTTATTATCCATTAACGAAACTGAAAGGGACTTTTTGGTTTCATTACATATGAATCTATTATGATAAAAGCCATTGCCATAGATGATGAGCCTCTTGCTTTGACAGTAATTGAATCCTTTTGCAAAAAGGTTGATTTTATCGACCTGCAAAAAACCTTTACTCAGCCCAATGAGGCATTAAAGCATCTTAGGAAATATCCAGCAGACCTTCTGTTTGTCGATATCCACATGCCCGGGCTGACAGGAATAGCATTGGTGAAAGCGCTGAAGCAAAATACAATGGTCATTTTTACAACGGCATTCAGCGAATATGCCGCAGTAAGCTACGAGTTAAATGCCATAGAGTATTTATTGAAGCCAATAAACCTGAAACGCTTTCAGCAGGCAGTAAATAAAGCAAATGAATATTTAAACTTCATAAACCGTACCGACGAACAGGGAGACAAAAATATTTTTATCCGTGCCGATTTCAGTCTGGTACAAATTCCATTAGCCGATGTGCTTTTCATTGAGGGAATGGCTGATTATATAAAAATATTTATTAAAGGTCGCAAAACGGTAGTTGCACGGATGACGATGAAAGAGATTTCCGAGAAGTTACCTGAAAATGATTTTATAAGAGTTAACCGTTCTGCCATTATCCCACAACATAGAATTGAACACATCCGCAATAAAACCATATTCCTATCGGACAGGGAGGTTTCGATAGGTAATACATACATGGATGACATTATTAAACGATTTGGACTAAAATAGATTTGTATAACACCGAAACTTACTTTATCGCAAACTTCTTTACGTTCATCGCTTTAATTTTTTCATATGTTTTATCAACTCCAAATTTGTATTAGATAAGTTTTAAATAGTTTATAATGAGAAAGATATTATTTATAGCATTCTTGAGTATCACAACACTAAGTGTTTCGGCTCAGGACAATCTATCGGGCATCTGGAAGACTGACAAGGATAATACCTTAGTTAAAATCGAAAAACAGCAGAATGTATTCATCGGTAAAGTTATCTCCTCTGATGACAAGGAATCGAAGCCAGGAACATTGGTCATAAAAGATCTAAAAGAAGAGAAGGGAAAATTGAAAGGCAAGATATATGTAGTCAGCAGGGATCAATGGTTCAACGGTACTTTTCAGGCTACCGATAAGACTCTGAAAATAGCTGTTTCATTGGCATTTATAAGCAAAACCGTGGAGTGGACAAAAACTAAATAAACATGTACTATTATCAACCAAAATCAAAATGCGTAGGGTAAGAATATTTGCAACAAATATCGAATGTGTCAAGGACGTAGAGTTTGTTATAAATGCATTAAATACAGTTTTTCCGCAGTTTATAGTCAATGTGGATATAGAAGATTGTGATAGAATTCTTCGCATTGAATCCCACAACGAGGTTATATATGCCCGCAAGATCATTAAAGTAGTAAAGGAGAAAGGATTTGAATGTGCAATATTTAAGGATTAAAAATAAAATTCAAGCCTTTCAAATATCAATAACATTAAAATTTTATTAGAATGAAAAATTTGATCATTATAATATTTGTGCTATTTACACTAAATGTATCTGCTCAAGATAACGTATTAGGTATTTGGAAAACAGATAAAGATAACACTCTGGTTAAAATAGAAAAGCAGGGTAATT
>NZ_DIIM01000033.1:0-62211 GCF_002420705.1 Sphingobacterium sp. UBA5670 | reverse complement strand
AATAGAAAAGCAGGGTAATTCTATTTTCGGGAAGGTCATTTCGTCAGACGATCAAGATGTTAAGCCAGGGACAGTCATTATTAAAGAAGCGAAACAAGAAAAAGGAATTACAAAAGGACAGTTATATCTTTTTAAAAAAAGCCGTTGGTTTCAAGCCACTTTCGAGGTTCAGGACAATAAATTAAAGGTTACGGGAAAATGGGCATTTATAAGTTATAGCGTACTCTGGACAAAAGCATAAATAGATAAACTACACAATAAATTTATTCAATTAATGGCAAAAAGTAAAAGCCCTTTGGCGCAACAGAAAAGCAAAGTGGATATGGAAAAATATATCTACTCTGGCAAGCATTGGTCAGAATTGAAATTCTTTGACCATATATTAATGGATGCATTGCTAAAACACATTTTTGGTTTGATGCAATATAAGATGACAGATTTTAGCGAGATTATGGAGACTTTGGGGCAAATGGAGAGTTCTTCAGAACGTGATTGGGCTGTCGCTTGGGGAAACACCGCAAAAAAAGTGCAGGACAGGGCCGATCATTCTTACCAAAACAACAAAACGGTTTCGGCTTCTTCTGCCTATCTAAGATCTGCCTCTTATTGGAGAATAGCATTGATGTGCTTTAGTGAAAAAGAAGATCCCATAGTTGTGGATTTTTCAAAAAATAGCGAGTTCTGTTATGAAAAATATTTGGAATTATCGGATTATCCGGGCGTAAAAATCCAAGTTCCTTATGAAGAAACATTTCTGAATGGATATTTTTACCAATCGCCGGTTGCAGGAGAGAAAGCACCGCTTATTATTATTACACCGGGCAGGGATACTTGGGGAGAAGACGCCGTATGGGTATTTGACAGTGCTATAAAAAGAGGTGTTCATTGTATTGTGATAGAAGGTCCCGGTCAGGGAAAAACACTTCGATTGCAGGGTTTGATATTCAGGAAAGATTGGGAAAAAGTTATTACTCCGGTAATTGATTATGCCGAAACCCTTTCGGGTATAGATATGGAACGAATTGCAATTTTGGGTATCAGCTTTGGCGGATATTTAGTACCAAGAGCAGCAGCATTTGACAAAAGAATTAAGTTATGCATTACCAATCCGGGCAACATCAGTTGGGGAGATTCGATAAACAATGCACTTAGACAAGTTCAGAAACTACCTAAGATTCTAAGACCTTCAATGATGGATAAAATGGTTGAAGACTATGCGTGGAAGCATGGTGTTGAAAATGAAATAGACGCTGTTATTGATGAACTTGACAAATATAGCAATGCAGATATATTAGATGAAATCACCTGCAAAGTTCTGGTTATGGACGGTACGTCAGAAACTCTTCCGGGAGAAGCAATAAAATTCTATGATGCATTAAAATCGCCAAAACATTATATGTTATTTGATGAAACAACCACAGCACAGACGCATACCCAAATGGGAGGCTATGCCACTGCATCAGAAATCCTGTTTGATTGGATTGAAGATAATTTATAATCTGATAGCCATTATAGATTTTTTACGTAACAATAAAGAAAATAGAAAATGAAAATAGCGATTATTGGAGCCGCTGGCGGTATTGGAATGCACCTTGTAAAACAAGCCTTGGCAGATGGACATCAGGTTACAGGATTAGTACGAAATCCCGATAAATTAACTGTAACGCATCAAAACCTGACGGTTATTAAAGGCAGTGCAGAAAATGCAGATGATATAGCAAAACTCGTAGCAGGTCAAGATGTGATTTGTGATTGTTTAGGAACTAAAAATGTAACTAAACCACAAACGATGTTTTCTACAAGTGCGGAAAACCTTGCTAAGGTTTTGAAACCCGAACAGTTATTGATTGCTGTTACTGGCTTGGGCGCAGGTGACAGCAAAGGGCATTGTAGTTGGGTGTATGACAACATCTTTTTGCCTGTTGTTTTGAAAAGACAATATGACGATAAAAACCGTCAGGAAGAAATTATCAAGAAAAAAATTGCCCGTTGGATAATTGTTCGTCCGGGATTTTTGAGTGATGGGAAGCATACCGGAAAATACAATGCCATAACAGAACTTACCGGTAAACACGGTGCACGCATTTCAAGAGAAGATGTTGCCGATTTTATATTAGCACAAGCTAGGTTTCCAACTTTTTTAGGAAAAACGCCGATGCTTGTTTCATAATTTTAAGTGGCATAAATTGTTATGAAAATACTAAGAAATAATCCAAATAGGATAATAGTTATGACCGGAGCAACAAGCGGCTTCGGGAATATTACCGTTCAACATCTGGCTGAAGTAGCTAACGCACGTGTGATAGTTGGTGCACGCGGTGAAAATCGGACGTTACCTTCTGGGGTTGAAGTTATTCCGGTTGACCTGGCATCTCTTACAAGTGTGCGTGAATTTGTTAATGCAGTCATTAAAGCGATAGGCACAAATAAAATAGACATCCTGATACTTAATGCTGGTCTTCACGGTTCACCTGCCGAAGACAAAAGTGAGGATGGTTATGGTCTAACATTTGCCGTAAACCACCTTTCTCATTACCTCATTTCACGTCTGCTTTTACCATATATGTCCGACAATAGCCGAATGGTCATTACTTCGAGCAATATGCATAATCCGCCCTTCAAAGTACTTGCTCCAAAAAGATTGGAACTCGATGAGTGGTCGCATCCAACAGCAGGTGGAAACGGTACAGGGGTTCGCTCTTATATTGCTTCAAAACTATGCAATCTAATGACGGCTTTATATCTCTCTCGCCTAAAAGAGGTGAAAGAACAAAATGTCCACATAATAGCTTTTAATCCTGGTCTTACTGGCAGTGTCGTCGGCAGGGATGCTTCAAAATTGCAAAAAGCTATTGTGAAGATAATTACGGGTACTATCTTCCCGATTTTGAGCTTATTTAAACCGGAGTTTAAAAAGAACAAAGCTGAACATTCAGGTAAAATGCTGGCAGATGTTGCATTAGGTAATATAGTGCCTCCGGCAGGCAAAATATATGTTTCTTTAGTAAGAGGGATACCAACCTATCCAGACCCGTCAGAATTGGCGAGCAATATTGAATTGCAAGGGAAGTTATGGGAAAAATCAGCTGAAATGGTTGGTCTAAAACGATAAGTAGATGTTGGGTAACACAATGAAACTCCCTTGGTGGAGAGGCAAATATGTACTATGGCTGTTTTTGATGCTACCCGGATTATTGCTCAGTATCGGAACCCTTAGCAGCGGTAAAATGAATTATAAGGCGATGATGCACGTTACAGGTGAATTAAGCGGACGGTTTTTGCTTTTTTCATTAATTGCCACACCTTTGATAATAATATTTCCGAGGTACAAATTCCCGAAATGGTTGGTTAGGAATAAACGATATTTTGGCGTAGCAGCTTTTGCATATGCGTTATACCACACCATCATATATTTAATCGAAGTGCCGGTTAATCAAGTAACAAAAGAGTTTTTTGATTTTAGCTTGATTACGGGATGGATTGCTTTTATCATTTGGATTCCGATGGTAATTACAAGCACCGATGCTTGGGTAAAAACATTGAAAAGAAAAGCTTGGAAAAAAATTCATAACTGGGGTTATTTAGCGGCATTATTAGCTTATTTACATTGGGCATTTATTCATAATCATTTTATTCCTGCATTGGTTCATTGCGTTCCTGTATTGCTGTTGCAAGGCTATCGTTGGAAAAAAGTTTTTTTCGGTAGAAAACCCCAAAAAGTAAATAATAATTAAGTATGATGATAGATAGAATATTCAAGATATTTGTTGCTATATTTTTATTACAGAGCGTTTCTTGTACATCGATACAAAAGACGGCGGTGACAGATCATTACAACGGAAAGAAATTCCAAAACCCTACCTTAGAAAAACAGTTTTCACCATCTTTTTCAGATATATTCCGAATGATGCGTGAAGGTCGTCCTAAATGGCCCAAAAATATCGAGAATACCGCTATTCCAACTATTGAAAAAAATTTAGACAAAGACGAAACTTCCATCACTTTTGTAAATCATGCTACATTCTTGATCCAGCTATACGGACTGAATATATTAACAGACCCTGTCTGGTCGAAAAGGACCAGCCCAATATCATTTATCGGTCCGAAAAGGATTAGGGAACCGGGAGTTGATTTTTCTGACCTACCTCAAATTGATGTTGTCCTGATAAGCCATAATCATTACGACCACCTTGACAAAAAGACATTAAGAAAATTAAATGAACGCTATTCACCTAAATTTATCGTTCCTTTAGGAGATAAAAAGCTACTACAATCCATCGGAATAAAAGATGTAATAGAAATGGATTGGTGGGAAAATATACAAATCAATCCTTATACAGTTATCTCATTTACCCCTGCCCAGCATTCTTCGGGCAGAGGTCTGTTTGATAGGGATAAAAGTCTTTGGGGCAGCTATTTTATAAAACACCTCAACCAAAGCATATATTTTGGTGGGGATGCGGGATATTCTACACATTACTCAGATATAAAAAAACGCCTCGGATCACCTGATATTGCGATGTTGGGTATCGGTTCATACGCTCCCCAATTTTTTATGAAACCCGTTCACATGAACCCCGAAGAAGGTGTAAAAGCTCATAAGGACTTGAATGCTAAATTGAGTATAGGAATGCATGTGGGAACTTTTCAGTTAGCATCTGAACCTTTTGATGAACCACAATTAAAATTGAAAGAGGCTCTTCAAAAAGAAAACATTCCAGAGGCTACTTTCTTGATTCTGCAAGAAGGCGAAACAAAAAAAATATCAGTAAGTTCAAATTAGGGAATTGCTGATATTTTACCGTTTAGCAACCTTACCTTACTTCCAACCGCAATAATTTTATTCGATATACAATGAAAAATAATATACAGCTTTCAGATCATTTCAATGGTAGGAAATTTTTTAATCCAACCCTTGAAAAGCAAATTTCTCCCGGCATTTCTGATGTTATAAAAATGATGCGTGAAGAAAGAGAGAAATGGCCGAAATATGTAGAAGATTGTGGCATTCCAAACCTCAATGAAAAGTTGGGAGAAGATGATGTTGCCATTACATTTGTTAACCACGCTACGTTTTTAATACAATTTCAAAACATTAATATCCTTACAGATCCTGTATGGGCGAATTGTGCAAGTCCCGTTCAGTGGTTCGGACCAAAGCGAGTACGCCCCTGTGGAGTAGCGTTAAACGATCTTCCGAAAATTGACCTTATACTCCTAAGTCACAACCATTATGACCATTTGGATGTAGATACTTTAAAAATTCTTAATGAAAGGTTTTCACCGAAGGTATTCGCTGCTCTTGGAGATAAAAAACTATTAAATAGGATTGGATTTTCAGATGTTGAGGAATTTGATTGGTGGGATAGCATAAAGATATCCCGAAATACAGAAATTACATTTGCGCCTACACAGCATTCATCAGGTAGAAGTTTATTTGACCGGGATAAAAGCCTTTGGGGAAGTTATTACATACAACATGAAAATCGAAGTATCTATTTTGGTGGTGATTCCGGATATTCAACTCATTACAAAGAAATCAGCAAACGTTTAGGTTCGCCAGAATTTGCCTTGCTGGGTATTGGTTCTTATGCCCCTAATTGGTTTATGAAAGCCATCCATACAAATCCAGGTGAGGCGGTAACGGCTTATCAGGATTTAGGTGCTAAGTTAGGAATAGGAATGCATTACGGAACATTTCAGCTTTCCTCAGAAGGGTACGACCAACCGCAAAGAGATTTACAAACTGCCCTTGAAGAACGAGGTTTGTCAAAAGACCATTTTATCACCCTCCCAGAAGGTGAAACAAGATTTTTTTTGGGTACAGAACTCTAATAAGATTTTACTACCCAAATATCATAATCTTAGATGTTTAGATTTCTTCGCTTATTTCCCTAAGTTCATCGCTTTATTTTTGTCAGCAAATCTGTAAAATACACTTTTGTTCTATAAATTATTAGTAGGACAATGACAAAAACAATTTTAGCAAGTTTTGTTTTGCTTTTTACAGCGAATTTGTTGCACGCACAGCAAAAGTTTACTATAAGCGGAACCATCAAAGATGAAGCCTCGGGGGAAACCATGCCGGGAGTTTCTATTTACACATTAGAACTCCCCGATGTTGGAACATCAAGTAATACATATGGCTTCTATTCCCTGACCCTCCCAGAGGGTGAATACCATTTAATATTTAGCACAATCGGCTATGAAAACGACACAGTCAGTGTTACGCTAAAAGCTAACATGAAGCTTGATAAGGGGTTGTTTGGATCTGATACTAAACTCCAAGAGGTGGTAATAACTGCCAACAATAAAGGGAATAGCATTAGAAAAGCTAATATTGGTCTTGAAAAAATAGATGTTAAGGAAGTAGAAAAACTGCCTATCATATTTGGAGAAAAAGATATTCTGAAGACCATTCAGTTGATGCCGGGCGTAAAATCTGCTGGCGAAGGTAATAGCGGTTTCTTTGTTCGTGGAGGAAGCACAGATCAAAATCTGATATTATTGGATGAAGCCCCGGTATATAACGCATCCCACTTGTTCGGGTTCTTTTCGACATTTAATAGTGATGCTCTAAAAGATGTAACTATTATTAAAGGCAATAGCCCTGCACAGTATGGTGGTCGGCTTTCCTCCGTTTTAGATGTGGTAATGAAAGAGGGTAATAATCAAAAATATTCCGTTAATGGTGGTCTTGGATTAATTAGTAGCAGGCTTGCCGTAGAAGGTCCTATTCAAAAAGGTAAATCGTCATTCATAATTTCGGGGCGCAGAACTTATGCTGACCTATTCTTACGGGCAAGTGAAGATTTTAAAGATAACTCACTTTATTTCTATGATCTGAACGCCAAAGCAAATATCTGGCTAAATGAAAATAACCGTCTGTTCGTATCAGGTTATTTTGGCCGTGACGTTCTTGGTTTCGGCGATACATTTGGTACGGAATGGGGGAACGGAACAGGAACGATACGTTGGAATAGTCTAATCTCTCCGAAATTGTTTTCAAACACTTCTCTTATTTATAGTAACTATGACTACGAAATTAGCTTAAATAGCGGTGGCTCTGAATTTAACGTCAATTCAAAAATAAGGGATTGGAATTTAAAGCAGGATTTCGAATATACACTAAACCATAAACATAAATTCCGCTTTGGATTTAACAGTATTTATCACACTATTACACCGAGCAGATTTGAAGGAGATGTTGTCGTAGAAGAAGAAAAAAATAGCAGATACGGTTTGGAAAATGCCATTTATTTCAATAATACAAATCAAGTTCTGAGAAATCTGACAATTGATTATGGGATACGTCTTTCATCATATAGCATCATTGGCGAGGATACCTATAATGTTTACGACAATGGAGTTTTAACCGATCAGATATATTTATCCAAAGGTGAATTTGGAAAAACCTACTATAATTTAGAACCTCGATTCCAGTTCAGTTATATGTTGAGCAATCAGAATAGTATTAAAGGTGGTTATGCAAGAAATACACAACATCTTCATCTGCTAACCAACAGTACAAGTTCAAGCCCTACAGACCAATGGATTGGCAACTCATATAATTTAAAGCCTGAAATAAGTGATCAGGTGAGTTTGGGTTACTTCCACAATTTCAATAACAGTAAGTATCAGATTAGTGTTGAGGGATATTATAAAGACTTGAAAAATCAAGTTGATTACAAAAATGGTGCTGACCTGATTTCTGTGGATGATGTAGAAAGTGAGCTTCTTTTCGGAAAAGGAAGGGCGTATGGAGCCGAATTTATGTTGAAAAAAACAACGGGAAAACTTACTGGTTGGATTGGCTATACACTTTCACGTTCTGAAAAGAAAATCGACGGAATCAATAACAATGAATGGTATGTCGCCCGTCAAGACAGAACTCACGACTTATCTGTAGTAACCATGTACGAACTGAACGATCGATGGTCATTGTCAGGTGTTTTTGTTTATAATACTGGTAATGCGGTTACTTTTCCAAGCGGTAAATACAATATTGAAGGAAACTCAGTTTTTTATTATACCGAGAGAAATGGCTACCGTATGCCGGCTTATCACAGATTAGATCTAGGAGCAACCTACACAAGACCTCACAAAGGCAAATTCGAGTCCTCTTGGAATTTTAGTATTTACAATGCCTATGGTCGGGAAAATGCATATACAATAACTTTTGAAGATCACCCCGATGACCCTACGCGTACCAGAGCACTACAAACTTCATTATTCCGCTGGGTTCCATCCGTTACATATAATTTTAAATTTTAGTCATAATGAAAAAAATATTAGCTATCATTCCTCTTTTTCTTTTCCTTTTAGCTTCCTGTGAGAAAGAAATAGATATAGACCTGAATAATTCAGATCCTCAAATTGTGATAGAGGGAGCAATTACAGATCAACCAGGCCCCTACTATGTGAAAATTTCTAAAAGCGTAAATTTTAGCGAACCTAATAGTTACCCACCTGTATCTGGCGCATATGTAACCATTACAGATAATAACGGAAACATAGATGTATTGACTGAAATAGAAGCTGGGCTTTATCAGACAAACACTACTTTAGGAATCCCTGGTAATACTTACAATCTGAATGTTTCAATAGATCAGGTTGATTATTTCGCAACATCTACTATGCCACAAAAAGTAATGTTAGACAGTTTACAGTTTGAGCTTTGGTCAGGTCCTGATGGAGACGATAATTATGTCACAATACCTGTTTACACTGATCCTCCTACTTTAGGCAATAGTTATCGTTTTATTATGACTATCAATGGTGTTAAGGATGATACTTACTATGTTGATAATGATATTATTGGCAATGGAGTAACTAATACCAGGGCATTAATTAACCCGGATACGGATATTGCTTTAAATGATACAGTAGAATTTGAAATGAGATGTATAGATACACAGACTTATGTCTATTTCAATACACTTTCACAGATTTCAGGGGGTGGCCCGAATGGTGGTGTTACACCATCAAATCCACCTAACAATATTACGGGTGGTAGAGCTTTAGGTATTTTTTCTGCCTACACTACGCAAACCCTAACACAACAAGTACAATAGTTTAACTTTCAAAGGCAATACTTATGGCTCCAAATGTCTTTTTAATACTATTGATCGTTATACCATTAATCATCTTAGTTGATGTCTATACTTTTAAAGGACTGAAAATTCTTCTTAAAAGGATTTCAAATGTTACACTCCGCAATACACTGAAAGTAATTTATTGGGTATGGAGTATTTCTGTGGAAATATTAACAATTTCTCTCTTTTTTAGGTTTTCGGACGTAGTCAATTATACGCAAACCTCCAAAAGCTATTTTATACCTTTTACTGTTATAGCGATACTGATTATTAATTTGTTGCCGAAATTATGTTTCATTTTTTTCCACCTGTTGGAAGATATGGCTTGGTTGGGGTTTCGCAAAGTCAAAAAAATTACTGCCAAAAAAAATGAGACATCTGGTGAAGTGATAGATCGATTTACATTCATATCTCGCGTTGGATTGGCGATTGCCGGAATACAGTTAGGATGGTTACTTTATGGGGTTACCAAGGGACGGTTTAATTTTAAAGTGGTTAAGGAAACGTTAGAATTTGACAATTTGCCTTCGAGCTTTGATGGTCTGAGAATTGTTCAAATTTCAGACATACATATTGGTAGCTTTTATGATAACTATGACGATGTTGCAGAAGGAATAGATTTGGTGAACAGCCTTAACGCTGACATCATATTTCTGACTGGTGACCTGATTAATAATTATGCATGGGAACTAAATGGCTGGGAAGATATCTTAAAACGGTTGAAAGCTAAAATGGGCGTTTATTCGATACTTGGTAATCACGATTATGGAGATTATGCCACTTGGAAAACCCAAGAAGAAAAGACTAAAAATTTGGTGGAGCTTGAACGCAGACAACAACGGATGGGTTTTCGGTTGTTGAAAAACCAAATGGTTAACCTTCAAAAAGACAATGAACATATTGAATTAATAGGTGTCGAAAATTGGGGTAAAAGCAGTTTTGCAAATTATGGAAACCTCTCACAAGCGATGCAAAACTCATCTGACGACACGTTTAAAATATTACTTTCTCACGATCCTACACATTGGGAATCGGAAGTAAAAGATAAAACAAATATTGATCTCACATTTTCTGGTCATACACATGGCATGCAGTTCGGGGTAGAAATCCCTGGCATTAAATGGAGCCCTGCGAAATACCTTTATAAATATTGGGCCGGTCTTTATAAGGAGAATAATCAGTTCTTATATGTAAACAGAGGTTTTGGCTACACAATGTTTCCGGGCCGTGTAGGCATAAATCCAGAAATAACAATTGTGACCCTTTGTAAGAGAGAACCGTAATCTTTGTACAATAAACGCATATCTAACTACAATAAAAGTAGATTTAGTTATATCTGTAAAATGCATATTGTTGAACTTTGCATGAATAAACAGGAAGCATGAAAGTTAAAAGATTACAGTTCGATAAATATGGTGATGCCTCACAAATGTACATTGGCGATTACGAGTTACCTGGTTTAAAACCGGATGAAGTTCAGGTAAAGATAAAAGCAGTGGCCATAAATCCACTTGATTGGAAACAAAGAAATGGCGATACAAAAATTATGATGGATAAACATTTTCCAAAAGGCATAGGAAACGACTTTTCTGGAACAATTGAAGCTATAGGTACAAATGTAGTTGGTATAAAGGTAGGCGATGAAGTTTTCGGAATTACCGAATTTAAACGACCCGGCGCTTTTGCTCAGTCGGTCATTACAAAAGGAAATTTAATTGTAAAAAAGCCAGTTAACATTTCTTACGAAGAGGGAGCTTGTCTGCCTATACCATACACCACTGCATGGGCTGCACTTTATTTAAAAGGAAATATTCAGCAAGGTTCCAAAGTTCTCATAAACGGTTGCTCTGGAGCAGTAGGACAAGCAGCGGTACAATTGGCTTTAGCAAAAGAAGCAATTGTTGTCGGTACATGTGGAGGATCTTCAATTGAAGAAGTCAAAGCCGCAGGTGTTAAAACTGTGTATGACTACGGAAAAGATGATGTTTTAGAAGTTAGTCAAGAAAAGTATGATGTAATTTTTGATACGTCTGGAAAAATCAATGTAGGAAAAGCCATTAAACGTCTTAATAGAAATGGGAAATTTATTGACATTAATCCCACTTTTTCGCGGATACTGAAAGGTTTCTTTACAGGAAAGTATAAAATGGTTTTTGCTACTAATGGCCTCAAATTTCTGCCTCAAATAGCACAGTATGCTGGTGAAGGTAAAATCTTTCAGAAAGTAGGAAATGTAAATGCCTTTGCAGATGTGATAGATGCAATCACTGAATTAGAAAGCGGTAAAAGAAATAAGGGAAGAACAGTATTGAGCTTCGAAAAAAATTAGACCTTGAAAAACAATTTTTTTTGACATTTATTAGTCGGTGTAAATAACAAAATAGTAAAAAAACAATTAAAATGGAACAGTTAAAAGTAACAAATAGCAGTAACGAATTTCCTTCTTTGTCAAAATTAGGACTGGGCACTATGAGAATGGTAGGAAACAAAGAAGAAGGTATTAAAGCAATTCACAAAGCACTCGATTCGGGTATCAATTTTTTGAATACAGGAGATTTTTACGGAGCGGGAGAAAGTGAGAGCATTGTAGGACAGGCACTCACTGGTCGTAAACGCGACGAAGCTTTTGTCTCAGTAAAATTTGGGGGGTTGCTAAAGGCTGACGGGGGAATGTATGGAATAGACCCCAGACCCGAATTCATTGAAAACTATTTGGTATATTCATTAAAAAGGCTAGGGCTTGATTATATAGATCTTTATGAGCCCGGACGAATCAGTCCCCATATCCCAGTAGAAGAAACCATTGGAGTGATGTCAGATCTTGTAAAAAAAGGATATATTAAATCAATCGGGGTTACTGAAGTAGATGCCGACACTTTACGCAGGGCACATGCTACACATCCCATTAGCTTGGTAGAAATGAGCTATTCATTAATGAACAGAAATATTGAAAATGATTTGCTGCCAACTGCAAGAGAGCTGGGAATAGGTGTCGTAGCGTTTGGAGTGCTTATTTCCGGACTCATTGGAGGAAGCAACGCTGAACGTAAAATGGCATTTATAAAGCAAATGGTTCCGGCATCTGTTGCAGATAATTTTAGCCGTAATCTGTCATTGTCCGAAGCATTAGAACAGATTGCTAAAGAAAAAGACATCTCTTTAGCTCAATTGGCTATAGCATGGGTAATGGCACAGGGAGAGGATATACTAACACTTGTAGGATCGCGTACGGAAGTGCAGCTTGAAGATACATTAAAGGCATTGGATGTAAGATTAACAAAGGAAGATTTAGATAGAATTGAATCAATAATTCCAAAGGAACTTGCTTTCAGTAGTTATATGCCACCACTGAACATTCATCCAAATGGACTTTTTAAGCACTAATTTATAAGTTTATTTTACCCATATGGAAAATAGGAAACCAAAAGTTATAAGATCAATCAGTGAGTTCCATAAACTGCTGGGGGCATTACCCCCAGCTCATCCATTGATCAGTATCATAGATTATAACAATATTTCACCTCAACCCGAAATTGCGGAATTAGGGGTTGTTTTCGACGGCTATGCGATTGCAATTAAAAGAGATATTGCTATAAAAATGTCTTATGGTCAACAACATTACGATTTTGATGAAGGACTTATGTTATTTATGGCACCAAAACAGGTCGTTAAAATTAAGACTGACAAAAATATTGAGGCTGAACGTTCAGGATGGATACTTTTGATCCACCCTGATTTCCTTTGGAATACTCCTTTAGCAAAAAGCATTAAGAGGTATGATTTTTTTGAATACGTCGTTAATGAAGCCTTATTTCTTTCTGCTGATGAAGAGGTAATAATTAATCAAATCGTTCAGAACATAGCACAAGAATACAGGTCGAACATAGACAAATTCACGCAAGACATTATCATTTCACAAATTGAAACCTTGCTTAATTATTCAGAACGTTTCTATCAGCGTCAGTTTATCACGAGAAAAGTATCGAACCATAAAATCTTGGAAAGACTTGAAGATGTATTAACAGCCTACTTCAAAGATGATTTAGCAACTAAAGGATTTCCTACTGTTCAATATATTGCAACAGCTTTAAATATATCAGCAAGTTATTTAAGCGGTGTATTAAAAAACTTAACAGGGCGTAGTACACAACAACATATTCAAGATAGGATGATTGAATTAGCGAAGGAAAAACTATCAATTACTGATTTATCTGTCAGTGAAATAGCCTTTGAATTAGGCTTTGAGCATCCGCAATCGTTTAGTAAATTTTTTAAATCAAAAACTAATTTGTCTCCATTATTATTTAGACAATCCTTTGAAAAAAATTGATTTAACAACGAGCAAAGTGCAAAACTTTAGTACCAAGAATGAATAAATTTTATCCTGAAATTACACATAAACTCCAAGAAGATTTAAATGAGCTTGAAATAAATAGCAACTATTCAATTCATCAAATTGAGATGACTATTGATATTATACTTAATTGCCTAGCCGAATTAAAAGCTTTTGTACTTAAGAGAGGTTTTAAAGATATAGAAGAGGAAATACGGTTTTTCAAATATCAAAAACCAAAAATCGTTTCTAAATTAATTTATTACAATGCCGTTTACAAAATAGAGACAAAAAAGCCTTACGGAGAAAAAGCAATCAAAAAATATCTTAAAAACGAACTGAAAAAATTAAAAAGATACTTTGATAACAATCTTGAATTTTATAAATATTATCGCACAAATAATACTGTAATAGACGATAAACTCTTTGTACGTCACAAACATGACATCAAATTAACTATAGACACTTTTTATTTCGAAGCAGATCACGACTTCTCAACTACTCATGATTTTAAAGCTGCAAAGATTATTGCAAATGACCTTATACAAGTTTATATTGACGACCAAATACTTAACACTTCATCTAAAGGTAAATCGAATGATCTTCCAAATTTAACCTGGAGGGGTAGTAAAACAGCTTTAACCGAATTAATCTATTCTTTACATGCACAGGGAGTTTTTGATGATACAGATATAAAAGTTATTGCTAAAACATTTGAAGCAACTTTTAATATTGATTTAGGAGATTTTTATCATACGTTTATGGAACTTAAATCCCGAAAAATGAATCGAACAAAATTCCTTGACAGTTTGCGTGATGCTTTGATTAGAAAAATGGATGAACAGGAAGAAGGATAAATCCGCTTTGGGGTACTTACACTAAATGTATATCTTCGTTTTTATTCTTAACAATAATTTGAATTAAGCTGATTTCTGGCACTTGTTTCCAACTGCCCCTCGTACTCAATATCAGGATAAATTGTATTTACGCAATATTTATCTCTATAGCTATCTGGTATATTCTTTATAAGGTCGTACTTAGTAACAAACATCTCATTTTGATCTTTTTTATTAATCTCCCAATCATGTCCTAAAATCGAAATACTGTTCAGATAAAATATTATTTGCTCATGATTAGAGAATAGGGATCTTAAATATTTAGAATGATCCCACTTTTCTAAATATTTAAGACCGTTTTCATCATCGATAAATTTTACTATCATATATAATTGTCTGTAATAATGTCCAAGCCTACTTTGATGACCATTATTATATCTAATAAATTGCTTTATACATCGATTTTGCACAGTCGTTATACATATATTCTTCCAATCATTAATAATTTCAGTTTCTTTATTAAAACCCTCAGGTTTATAACTTAGATAGTTTGTGAGCTTATTCAAATATTCTTCTCTATACAGGCGCTTTAATTTTTTAACAACAGTTTTTTGACCATGTTCCGATACCCCATAAAATACAATTACATAGGTAATTTTCAACTCTAAAAAAAATAATTCTGATTTTTCAAAATCCTTTTCACAAATATCATGACATTTTAATTGGTTTAATTTATTAAATCGTTGAACTTCTTTTAATGTAGCTTTAAATTCTTGATGAATTGCAAAAAATATATCTTTACCTGTGAAAATTTCGTTTGAGTCTCGACTATTACACTTAAATTGATTTACAGTTTGATTGTAATTCTCTATAAGTTTAAAAAGTCTATTTTCAAATTTATCGTATAGATATTTTTGTTCCTGTTTTAAAAACTGTTTTCTTACTTCCTCATTAGCCTGATATTGAGCATAAAATGCCAGACCTGTTACAATCACTGCAGCAATGCCAATAAAAGGATTCATTACGCCTCCAATAGTATCACCAATTACACCAGTGTTTTGATAAACTATTGAACTATAAGAGTTAGAACCAGTATAAACTAGAGGGGCTAGAAATGCAAAAATAATTAAAGCAGCACTAATGATGAGCAAAAATACTATCCAAAATGAAGCTTCATTTTTATTTCGCTGAATTTTATAATGGCGTTTGGTTAAAATATATGTTCCCACAATTAGAACAAAAAAACCTAATACAGGTATTAGTGTACCCAAAAACCATAAAGAGAAATAATTATCATTATTCATTACAACAGATTAAAAAAGCAGTATATATTTTTCCGATATTACAATTTATTGATAATTTAACTATCTGGTAGTATATTTATCAATAAATAATGATAGCGCAAAATAATCATTATCCATTAAATAAGATCAAATATGGCAATTTAAATTGCTCAATTCACTTTGACTAAAAACTACTATTGAACTTTTCTTCAAAATTTTCAAAAAACTGTTTAGTTAAAAAATATTATAACAAAGCTAATTTAACACTAGAAATAATAAAAAATTATTAAAATGAAATTGGAACAATGGACTTTATTTATCGATATGCTCGGATATGGTAAGATCAACGGGAAAATCACTTCTGAAAGCGAAGCGCTAGATTTTATCAATTTCATGAAAAGTAATGTCACTATCTTTAATAATCAGGACTCAGAAGACAGAAAAAAAAAATATAAGGAATCCGACTTTGACCTCTACAAATATTATGATATTAAAGTCCTCTTTGTTTCTGATTCTCTTATTATAACATATCTCCCAAAAGAAGTTAACGAAGAAATCAACGAAAATCTAAGAATTCTTCATTCTGCAAATACATTATTTATTATTCTACAGCGTCTTCAAACATATATTTACAATTGCATGAAGGAAAAACGCATATTAGTTAGAGGTGGAATATCTAATAAATTTTCTGTAGTTGAAGACCATTTTGCGGTCGGTGCTGGAATAATTGAGGCATATCAGTTGGAATCGAAAAAAGCTATTTACCCGAGAATTATCTTAAGTGAGTCAATTTGCCAAAACACAAAACTCATTGAAGCATTGCAGCTGATCACATCAATTATTTATAATTGGCCATCAGCTTTAGGAGATGATGGGGATGGCATTCTATATTTAGACTACCTAGGATATATGATCTCTATCGCCCTACAAAGCCGCTTAAATCCAAATATATTGATACCAATAGATGAATTTTTAATAGTTCATAAGGAGACTATTGAGTATCATTTAGAATTACAATCACAAGAATTGAAAAAGTTAAAATCAAAAAAACTGGATAATCAAGACACTTTAAAAAATTTACAGGGAATATTAGAAAAGTATAATTGGATGAAAGATTATCATAATAGTAGGATAAAAGAATTAGAAAACCCAAAGCTCGTGGAAAGATTTTATATAAAAAAATAAGATACTCTTGGAGTGTAACAAGAAGAGACTGTATCGTTGGATAAAAAGCCATTAGATTGATTTTTGCACTTCTTCTTCCTTGCAAATTTGAACCTTTATTTATATCAAAATTCATTTATCTAGTGTTTTCTTCACAAATTTTGTAACAATAGTGTAACAGCCCCAAATTTTGATAAGTGAAAAATATTCAATAAATTGCTTCTGCAAGCTAGAAACAACGTTTTTGCGTCAGGTAATGATGTGCCGACAAAAGACTCATAAAATTATCGTCTCAAAAGGTTCTGAATATACACATGCGATCTCTGAAGAGGGAAAGGTAATCGACAGCCTGATTCGCTATATTGAAAATAAAACAGCAGAAGTATCCAACAGGTCTTTACTCAATACAATTCAATAGAGGAGGCTCGAAAGTTTTTCTTAAAAGTTAGACGAACGACGTTTTCAATCAGGAAATTTAGATAGGTAATTGGATAATAAGTTTGCAATATCTCAAGATTTTTACGTTATTTTTGCTTGGTAGAACATGTTCAATAAGAGCATTTTGCCGTTGCATATTTGTGAAATCTATAAAATTTAACACAGTGGAAAACATAGTAGAGAAATTAATTTGTGATGAATCCTTTATAAAGTATTGTAAAGGTGTAAGTGGCGCTGATATAGAATTTTGGGATAATTGGATTGCCGAGCGACCTGCTTTAAGAAAATCTTTTCAAAATGCCAAAGATATCGTGTTCACATTGAGTATGAAAATAAGTGGAGAGGAATGTGCTGCCGAAAAAGAGCGCCTACTTAAATTTATAAGTAAATCTGAAATCTAATTTTCCTTGCTATAGAATTTGCGAAGCACGAGCTACTTTAATTATAAGTCTGCGAGTTATATTATCTCAATTTTTATTAATTAAGCTTAATTGTGCTTTGCGAATATTTTTCAAGTTTTTGATAATTAAATTTAAGATGTAACGCCAGTTGCGCAGACACATTTTCTGTAAATAAAACTTATTTAATAAATGCTTTCCCATTAGCCTCAATAATAGCGCAGTCTACGCTTTAGAGATACTTGTTATTCTAATATCTTATCGGAGGGGATAGTTTAGGGATTTCGACATTATTAGGCGAATTATTTTGCAGCTACAATACAGTTAATGAACTTTCATGCACATGAACTACTAGAGAGATTTTGACCAGCTTTATGTTCCATCTCGCCCGATCCATTTAACGGCGATTTATATTTTCTTCTCATCACTATATATAAGAAAATTATTATTCTCAATATCTCCCCTTTCAATTTTTACACTATAAACATTGTAAATAACTGATCTTCTATGCATTTTAATATAACAAATAAAAAAAATTTCTCATAACTATTTTTATTTAGATTTAATATACGTATATTTAAATGTATCAATTAAATTTTTTATGAAATTATCATTTTTAAAAACTGTTTGCCTTACAATTCTTTTGGGGCTGACATCAGTGTCATCATTTGGTTCTACTAAAGAGCGAGAAGCGTCGAGATTAATGGCAAAAGAGGTCTCTACAAAGAAGTTTGCGACCCACACGTTTAGGCTGCACATCGGTAAAGCAATCGAATTTTACGATTTAATTAATGCAGCCTGTATACCTCCTTCAAATAGCACGGTGCAAATATATGCAAGCAACAATGGTATTGTACTTAGGAGATACGCTTCAGACCTATCTTCTTACATAGAAACATATCATGAGGAGGGAATAATAGATCTGAATGTATCTGATTACAATGAGGCCTATAATTACCTGAGTTGTCTATTAGAGCATAGTGATAGCGCTGATCCCTTTTTAGAATATATTGGAATATTAGCTCGATAATTTTTTGTCTTAGTAATCTATAACGGTTGAAATTTAATAAATTGACTTTTAGTAAATTTCAACCGTTATGTCAATTTAAACGGGTATTGAAGAATGATTATCAAAACAATGGTTGGCATTGATCCTTCTTCACTAGCTTAGCTATTGTTTAGCAATGTTGACAATAGTGAACAATCTTTTTACACACAGAGCAGCTTGAAAATGGCTTGATTTTCTTGGATACATCTTATCCAAGTAGTAATTGTGAAAATCTAACCCAGCAAGCTTTAACCTCTAATTCGGCTTTTTAATACTTGAAATGTTTATCGATTGAATAGAATCAGATTTAAAATGTTTTTGTTAGGATGTTTTGAGCACAGATCGTGATTTATCTAGTCGGCTATTTGGCCCCATCGAGTTATATTGTAAGAACATGTATTACGTTGCAAGCTGCCTAAGGTGCAGAGTAAAGTACATAAAAAGTGAGATCCTATATTAAGTGAATAATGTCACGATAAAAATAAAGTAGTAGGACTGGTACTGTTTAGCTACTAATGTATTTTAGATTTGAGTACAAGCTTAAACGCGTATGATAGTTAGGTGGTCAGCCTAACTTATAGCTATTGAACCTTAAAATGCCAAATTTGATTTTATTGCCCAATTTATCATACCATCCATGGACTGATTAATCAGATTTTGAAGTGAAGCAAAATTGATTTTTTCCGTTGATTCATCATCTCCTTAAAATTAAACGCAGCAACAAGTATAATATCGATATTCTCATCTCCATTTACCAAAGCACTTGTTCCAGCAAATTCTAAGTCCGGTCATAAACATATGTCCATTGCATATTCGTTCCAGCACGAGAATAATTTCTAGTCGACACTTTCTTCACCTGGCCATATACGAATTGCGATTGGCCAATGGCGATGTTTCCTGTTTCATCTGTCCCATCCATCATAAGTATATTGGTAAATCCCGGCACTTGGATCTATTAGTTATGTTTTTTGTCTCCACCAATCCTGTTCAATTGTTTTAATACAACTTCCAAATCAGCCTTTTTGAAAATGAGGCTTGCCAAATAGTATAAGTAACTGTTCCTTTTGGCTCTTGTAGGATTGTGACTATATCAAAGCTTTACGAGGATTTGTAATAATAAAAAGAATTCTACGAAATAATTTACCCACATCATGAGGCAGGCACTAGTTTATTCCCTCATTTTTCCAGAAAGGTTTATCTAATTATAACACAAATAAGCTTGCTATTTGTAATTATTCTAAATAAAAAAATGTAGATTTGCGCAATTATTACCATGAAACAACATTGGGCAGCGACATTGAAAGGTTCTCCTGAAGCTTTTGAATCTCTTTACGACTTAGTATACAGAGAACTTTTTGCCTATGGTGCCATGTTGGGTTATTCGCGCGAAGCCGTAAAAGATGGAATACAACATCTTTTTTTGGAATTATGGGAAAAACGCGATCGGCTACCCGATGTCGATAATATCAAGTCTTATTTAATGACATGGCTACGCCGTGTACTGAATGACCATCGCGTATTGAATGAAAAATTAAATTCAGGAAATTATCAACCAAATGATAACACACCTTCTCACGAAGCTTTACTCATACAACAGGAAACCTTACACGAAACGAATGCGCGTCTATCAAAAGCATTGGAATCCCTCACACCTAAACAAAGACAGGTGATTGAACTGAGGTTTTTTCAAAATATGTCTTATGAACAGATCGCTTCCAAAACAGGCAACAGTCAACGAACAATTTATAATATTGTATATGAGTCTGTTAAGATTTTAAAAGAAAAAAATTAAAAATAATCCGGTAAAAAAACGGAATCTCCACCTCTACCTTCCTATATATACATGAAAAAAATTTATAACGATAGCGTTGATTTGCTCAGTGATGAGAGTTTTGTGTCTTATCACAATGGAAACGCAAATAAAGAGGAAATTCATTTTTGGGATACATGGATCGCAGAAAATCCGGATAAATTGGATCTTGTCGCAGATGCGCGAAAGATGCTCGATACCCTAAAAATACATATCACCGAAACGGAATACCAAGTTGAAAAAGACAAACTATTTGCAACGCTCGGAAGCGAAGCGCCTACAAAAATACGTAGACTGACAACAAGATGGCGCTGGATCGCCGCTGCGTCAATCCTGCTCATAGGAGCATTTTCATTCCATCAGTTTTCCCACAAAGACACGCCGCAGCGAACTGAAGCTGTAAATAAAGTTTCTGCGGAGAAATGGCTTAGTGTAATGGCCCACAATGGAAAAATGGTTAAAGTCAATCTAACTGATGGAAGCCAGATTACGTTGATGGGTGGTAGTACACTAAAATACCCAAAACATTTCCGTAATGATACAATGTATGTCCTGCTACATGGCGATGCACGCTTTAACATTGCAAAAAAGCCTGATCGCACATTTGCTGTAAAAACAGACAATACCCTGATAACAGTATTGGGAACACAATTTTTGGTCGAACAAGCGGATACTAAAAATACCAGAGTCAGTTTGTTTTCTGGAAAAGTCAGATTGACCAACCACTTAAATAACAAACAAGCCTTCCTCCTTCCAGGACAACAGGGTTATGTTACAAATCAGGAGATCCATCTCGATAAATTTGCGCCAACACAGATCAATAATTTTGCAGAAGGTATTTTGCATTTTCAAAATGCTTCATTTGCTGAAGTCGCGCGAAAAATGGAGCAATATTACGGTGTCCATATTTCTCTCAGCAAACCAAATGCACGATGGCGGTATACTGGGCACTTTGAGAAGCTGCCCGTTGAGACCGCACTTGCCGCGATTTGTTTTTCAAAAGAATTGTCATCAAAAAAAATAGCAACAGATACCTATGTGCTTTATTAAAGAAACAGTAAGACGAACCTGTTTATTGAATGCTTTTTTTCTATTATTCGCTGGCGCTGTTTCAGCTCAAAAAGCTTCCAACCAAGGGAGTTTGGAAACTGCTTTTCAATTATTGACGCAGCAACATGCTGTACATTTTTCCTACGATGCATCCATCGGACTTCAGCGACGTGTTCCACTTCCCACAGCAAAAGAGAATATCGATACGTATTTGTCCAGACTTGCTTCAACGCTTCAATTGCGTTTTAAGCGGGTTAAGCATTCTAATCTGATAGCCGTTAGTAAGGCGCCAAAACCCATACAATTAAGAGGTGTAGTGAAAGATGCCAAAACAGGCCTGCCTATGGGCGGTGCGACTATTATGCTACGCAAAGAAAACAAAACCTATCTCACCGATAGTTTAGGGCGATATCGCATACTGACAGCAGCCGAAAATCGCGGCGAAGCAATAGGCGTACGTTACTTAGGTTATCAGAATTATGACTTCAAGGTGGATACCGCTGTACAGCAGATCAATCTGTCACCCTTAGATCAACAGCTTGAAGAAGTATTCGTCAGCAGTACCTACGAAGCGCCCAAACTGCGCGAAGAGATGATAGGAAGTGTCTATACCGTCAGCGCAAAGGATTTACAGGCCGATCGCCCTATAGAGAGTGTCGATAAGATGTTGGAAGGATTGGTACCGGGATTATATGTAGAACCAAGCACTTCCTTGGGCACATCCGTTAAACTCCATATCCGTGGACAAGGAACATTGACAAACCTGACAAGCAATACTGGACGATCAACCTCATCGCAGCCCTTGTACGTGGTGGATGGTGTCGCCGTCCAGGAACAGGAGATTGGCGATGCCAGTTCGCTTTTTAATGGCGAAACATTGCTAAACCCAATTGCAGGAATCAATCCGTTAGATATTGAATCCATTTCGGTACTTAAAGATGCTGCCGCAACCGCAATCTATGGAGCCAATGCAGCAAACGGTGTGATTTTGATCACCACCAAGTCTGGACGGAGCGGTAAACCGCAGTTGACAGCGTCATACAATACCGGTGTATCCACATTTATCAATCGGATGAAATTACTATCCGGGCCGCAATACTACGAGCTACTACGGGAGTTCCATATCAATACGGGCAAAACCGAGAGCGAAGCAACGCGCCTGGCGGGCAGCAATACCATTGATACAGATTGGTTTGGACTGACTTCACGCAATGCACGTTATGATAATGTAAATCTATCACTTTCGGGCGGAAAAGGTAACGATACGTATTACCTCTCTATGGGCTACCGCAATCAACAAAATGCCAGTCCGGGAAATGGACTGAAGCAATACACAAGTTCCATGCGTTATTATAATCAGTTTAGTGATAAACTGCAAATGACCACGACTATATCGCCGACATTGATGCAGCGTGAGGGGCTCGACCAATTTGCAAATGCTGCTTACATGCCTCCCAATATAAATCCCTACAAAGAAGACGGAACTTACAGTACCTTTTTAGGGCTCGTGAATCCCGTCGCAGCGCTGGCTGAAAATACAGATAAAGCCTTGGCTTTTACAGGGACCGCACGGATTGAACTGCAATATGCACTGTTACCCTTTTTAAGCCTGCGCGGAGCTATCGGCGGGAATATGCTGCAATCCAAGCAGGAAACTTTTCTTTCAGGTATAGCCGGTGCTTCCACAGCTAAAGATGGGCGCCTCCGCATCAACGATCGCACGACGTACAGCTGGACCTCCATGTTACAGCTAACCTATAGCCCAAAATGGCAAAACGGGCATCGTTTTGTCGGTATTGCGGGGATAGAACTAAAAGATCAATACAGCAAATTATTAGTGGGCCAAGGTACCGGCTTTACTTACGATAGGGTCATCTCACTCGGCCTCGCAAGTTCGACACAGTCGTCTTCCTCTAAAATCTCGGATGCGACAGTATCCAACTATGTACAAATGAATTACGACTATGACAAGCGATTTTATGCTTCTCTGAGTGGCCGTGCAGATCAGTCGTCCATGTTTGGTGGTGACAAACAGGTCGCACTCAATGGAGCGCTTGGATTAGGCTGGAATATCAGCAACGAAAAATTCATGCAACCCGTTGCAGCAATTGATTTCTTACGTCTTCGAGCCAGCTTCGGAACCACGGGGAATTCGCGGATTGGATCATATGCTTCCAGAGGGCTTTATGATTTAAACAACGTGACCTATGGTGGGCAAATGAGTGCAACTCCCTCTTCTTCCGCTGCCGAAAATCCAGATCTAGGTTGGGAAACGAATATCAAATTCAACTTCGGTTTTGACTTGAATGCCTTCAATAGATTACGTCTTGTATTGGATCTTTACCGGAATAATATCCGCAATCTCATTACAGACATCAATGTGCCATTAGAAACAGGATATGGCAAAATGCCAGTCAATTCGGGTAATATGTACAATCAAGGGCTAGATTTAAGCATTGCCTATCAATGGCTTAAACAGTCTAAGGTAACCTGGAACAGTACCCTTATCGGTGGTTGGAATAGAAATAAGGTGACCTCCTTTAATAATCCACTCATTGAACAATATGCAGCAAACTCCTCCGATAATGTAGGTATAGGTCAGCGTGTGGGATACAGTTCAACTTCGCTCTGGGGTATCAAATGGGGCGGTGTAGATCCAAGCACCGGAGAGGAACAATTCTATACCCCAGATGGAGAGCTGTTAAATCGGACTGAAATACGGTCAATGGGTCAGAACGCTTACCAATTACTAGGCAATTCGATGCCTGATTTTCAAGGAAGTATCATCAACAATCTGGGCTGGAAGGGTTTTCAGTTCACCTTTAATATACAGTATAACCTTGGTGGCAACAAGTTTGCATCGACAACCTACTTACGGGATGGCAATAATCTGGCAAACTCCAATATGTCGGTCAACCTACTGGATCGTTGGCAGAATGCAGGCGATATCACTGCAATCCCCAAACTTAATTCAAGCTCACCACTCAACAACTCCTCCCGCTATTTGTACAGCATGACTTATCTCAAGCTGAGCAACGTATCCTTAAGCTATCGCCTGGCAGATCGATTGACCAAGCGCATCGGCATAGGGCAGACAGCTTTGAGCTTCAATGTTACAAATGTAGTTTACTGGTTCAAAGACAAAAGCCCCGCTGGCAGAAACGGTATCCGCGAGTATAGATTTGTCTATCCCGAGACACGTAATTTTTCGATTGGCCTACGCACCACACTTTAATCCTTTAATAATTTGAGCTATGAACATAAAGACGCTAAGTATTGCTTTTCTTGTCACTTTGGGCACAACGGGCTGTTCAAAATTTTTAGATAAAGAACCGGAAAACAAAGTATCGGTCGACCTGCTTTTTTCAGATATGCAGGGAGCTAAGTCGGCTTTGGCGGGAGTTTACGAAGACCTATTTCAGTCAACTTACTACAATGGCTTGCGTATGGTTTACCCAGATCTGCTTGGCGGAAACTTAAAGTTTACCGTAGCGAGCAAAACGACACTTTGGGATGTTTATTCCTTTGAGACAGATGCCGAAAATGGTTCGATGAACAGTCTATACAGTTATCAGTATACGCTACTCAATGCAATCAATAATATCATAAAGCGTGTCCCAGCGATGCAGAATGTCAGTGAACTCGAACGCAATAACGTAATGGCCCAGGCCTATGGTCTGCGGGCATTGGTCCATTTCGATCTTGTGCAGTTATATGCGCAGCCTTATCGTTACACCGAAGATGCTTCACATCCGGGCATCATATTGGCCAAAACGACAATTGTACCCAATGAGGCACAGATTGCACGCTCCACAGTGGCAGATGTATATCAATTTATACAGGCTGATCTGTCCCTCGCTGATTCTTTATTTGCCAATAGCAAAGCTGTATTTGAAGGCAATGCCAAAATATATATGAGCTTACAGGCAGGTAAAGCACTCCAAGCCCGATTAGCATTAAATCGCAACGACTGGGAAAAAGCTTACCAGCTAAGTGCCGAACTGCTCAAAGCGAACTATTCGCTATATACCAATGCTGAGTATATCGACAGTTGGAAACAGGCCAACACCAAAGAATCTATATTCGAATTGGCTGTGCCGAGCAATTATTCCAGTAACTCAATCGGTAGTTATTATGTCAATGACTCAGGCAACTCCTACTATCAGTTTGGACCAAGTCAGGATCTACTCCATTTGTATGAGCAAAATGATGTGCGTGCTCAGGGTGGGATATTTAAATATCCAACTATACAAACTGCAGTAACAAGCGTCAAGTTGATCCGTCTTTCGGAAATATATTTAATTCATGCCGAAGCGGCAGCTGAACTTGGCTATGCTAATGAATCTATTTCAGACCTAAATGTCATCAGACTACGCGGTAATCCGCAGCTCGGCGCTTATCTTTTCAACACAAAAGACCTACTGATCAAGGAGATCCTTGACGAACGTCGTCGTGAGCTCTGTCTTGAAGGCTTCTTATACCTGGATCTGATGCGTAGAGGTCAATCCGTTATGCGCAATGACTGTACTGGTGCGAACTGTAATGTCACTTATCCAAATGATCATATGGTACTGCCTATTCCACAACAGTCTGTACTCTCCAATTTACTGATGAGACAGAATCCCGGCTATTAATCAATCAATAAAACACAAATTAATAAAACAACACATGAACAGTTTAAAAGCAATCCTTAAGTTATCCAAGCTCGTCGCTATTTTCAGCATCTTATTTTTTACCATTTCCTGTAGCAAGGACAGTACCGTGACTCCTGAACCCGAGTATGTCCCTAAGCCAGATAATAATGCCGTAGCTGCATTTACCAGTACAGATGCTTATTTCGAACTATTTATCTACCGCTTCGATGATGTCACTCAAACCTGGGGCAAACGTATCCGAGCCCACTATCCGACCGTGTCATTAACAGACACAACTTATATGGGCTTTACCAATCCTTATGTGACAGATAGCGGGGTAAACCTATTCCAAATGGTCACCCTTTACAGCGATAAAATCGGCTCAACAAACATCAAAACAGCGGGTATAAATGTCGATCAGGTATTGCAATTCCTACCAGATGAGAATAATAATAAAATTGGTAAAGTGAGCGTAAAAGAACAACTGGTAAAAATCTATAAGAAAACCGAATCCGCTGAAGAACGAAAAGATATGGACTTCTTTGAAATTGGTATCAGTGGTTCGGGAACCTATGATCTAAATGAAGGCGTAATCGACTTGGAAGTGAATTTTAACGAGTCAGCGATCGGAGGAGCTAATAAAGTAACCCGCAAATACAAACTGAGTACCAAAGCGTTAGAATTGTAAAAAAGGAATGATACGAAGAGTACTTGTATTTGGTTTATTGGGAGTCGTCCTGATCTTGCTGGCTTTTGTGCAGGATCAGGATATTCCTGATATTGCGCTATGGCGCAGATTGTATGCTTCCGGCGACAGCAGGCAATGGCCAACTCCCCACCTAGATGATGATGTAAAAACAAATTTTGTGGATATAGGATCACTGCCCGATGTAAAATACCCTTCGAACAATCCCTTTTCCAAAGAAAAGTCAGCGCTGGGAAAATTATTGTTTTTCGATCCCAGACTTTCTGCCACCAAACAGCTGGCCTGCGCAAGCTGCCACGATCCGCAACTGGGCTGGGGCGACGGCAAAAGCTTAGCAAATGGGCACAATCGACGGGTAGGAAAGCGAAATGCAATGACCTTGTATAATGTTGGATACTACCATACTTTCTTTTGGGATGGACGATCTCCTTCCTTGGAAGCCCAGGTATTATTCCCATTGACCGATAGCGTTGAGATGAACACCGCTCCCGAAGTAGCTGTTCGTCATATTCAGGCAATAGCCGGTTACAGGCCTTTGTTCAAATCAGCCTTTGGAGACAGTACGATCAGTATCTCGCGTATTCAACAGGCTATTGCAACTTTTGAGCGCGGCATTCGTAGCTACAACAGCAAATTTGACCGCTTTATTAAAGGAAATAAAGATGCCATGACGGATGAAGAGGTCTGGGGGCTACATCTTTTTCGAACTAAAGCACGTTGCATCAACTGCCACAATACGCCGTTATTTTCAGATAACCAGTTCCATAATGATGGTCAAACATTGTATGGTACCAAGCAGCAGGACTTTGGACATTACCATATCAGTGGAAAACAGGAGGATATAGGTGCATTTCGAACACCCTCTTTGCGGGAAATCACCCTTACAGGACCTTGGATGCATCATGGTAATTTCCCGACATTACTGGATGTCGTACAACTTTATAATCTAGGTAATCCTGAACCGATACAGCGTAGCGTTACGATAGATCCTAAAACCAAACCCATTCATTCGGCGAAGCTGAAAAAGTTGAACCTCACAAATGAAGAAATTAATGCTGTGCTTAAATTTCTAGGGGCTATCAGCAGCAGTACACAACAGCGTATAATGACTCCAAAATTACCTCAGTAAACTGTAAATCAAAACTCCGTATAAGACCACGTGTAAACCCATAATAGAATGAACCAATGAAGCAATCTGAAGTTGGGCACAGCCCTACTTCTATTGCCGCATTTGCTAGAAATGAGATTTGGAGTATCCTCCGGGGATACTCTTGAAACTTTATAAATAATTAGCACCAATTTTCAGTATACGATTTAGTATAATTCCCTCCGTTATCTACTGTTTGCTATCACCCTATTCAATAGTCAAGGAAATACAAAAATTTGGTTTCATTACAACATTAGATTCGAATTCACAATGGATATCTAAACCAATTTTAAGAAGTATCAAATACATATTTGAGACATAAAACATACGACATTTTAAATAAGTAAACAATTTAAAATTTCCTTTCTCGACCTTTCAAAAATGAAGCTTTTTTAACATCAAATCTTATTTAAATTATCATTTTCATAACAAATTATGTAACGATAGTGTAACAGCCTCAAATTTTGATAAGTAAAAAATATTCAATATATTGCCTTAGCAAGCTAGAAACAACGTTTTTGCATCAGGTAATGAGGTATCGACGAAAAGACTCATAATCTTTTGGTCCCTGGTTCGAGCCCAGGTGGGAGCACAAAACAAAAAAGTCGCTTTTCTATATAGAAAAGCGACTTTTTTTTCATTTCTTTCCATCAGTTTTCATTGATGGAATGCAAATTACGCATTAAAAATTCGTCAATGACATCGCCGCACTTATCCAAATTGCTGAAATTCAAAGATTCTGCGCCCCACCGAATCGTACAATGTAAAAAGTAATAAAGCACTTCAGAAAAGTGGTTTTAAGAGATATTTATTTTTCCATTTCATCGAGCATTTCTTTAACATTCCAACCATCCATTACCTTTTCAAGGTTATAAAAATTCCGTTTATTTTCCGGCAACTGATGAGACCAAGTTACTCGCTTTGAGAGCTCCGATGCCCCTACGCCCTTAGACCCCAATTCGGCGTAAAATACAGTTTTATCTTTATCTGGGAACAACGTGTCACCCTTCCATTCATTCCAGCCTTCAGGAGTAATATGAGCTCCTAAGCTACAATCTACCAGAACCGTATTTGCATAAGGACGCCATGGCCTGCCAAGAAATACTTTATCGACAGACTTGTCTGCAGCCACAAAATCACATTGGTCGAAAACGTAACCATACCGTTGTCCCTGTGGCGTGGAAGCTGCTGTGACATACGAATTCCGCAAAGAAATCAGTCGACATCTCTTAAAGAATGCAATGCCTGGCCCGAAGATAAAATCCGTCGTGCCGCTGATACTGCAATCAGAAAAATAGCTTCTTGCACCGCTTTTACCCAGATACAAGGTGTCCTGAAACCCTAGAAGACGACAGTTGACCAGTGCTATCTGATCCCCTTCTAGATGAAGTGCTACGGCCTGTCCTACCGGACCGGCTGCATTTTCAATCGTTATATTCTTGATGAGTACCCTATTTGCTCGGACCAATAGCGTATAACTACTGAAAGTCCCAAGCTTAGGCTGCCCCATCTCATCTGGACAATCAACCAACTTACCCGCATAATCATCAAAAATAATCTTGGTATTAGCAACATCCTCACCAACAAGCTGGATATTTTCGACATAAGTTGGGATAACTATTTTTTCGTGGTAAATTCCTTTCCTGATCCAAATCCGAACAGCATGTTCTCCACGAAAAGCACGAACTGAGTTTACGGCTGCCTGTATACTTGTGAAATCTCCTTTTCCTTGTTGGTCTACCGTGATCACTTCAAGACTGGCTGCTCGCAATTCCGAGCCCAGCAATGACGAGCCAACAACTAGGTAAACCGCCATCAAGATCTTAATTAATTTTATCCGTCTCATAAATCAGAAAATAATTACATTATCAAACTAATACATTTATATATATCCCAATAAATCATAGCATTAAATCGCCAAAATAAGGGTCAAAACTACGCCCCATTAATCTATTCGAAACCAATCCACTTCTGCATAACCGCTATCATTGATATGCTTTTCGCGGCTGGCATAGAGTCCTAATGTAGCCCCTATCCATTTGCCAGGTTTCGCCTGAAAACCATTTTCCACGACTACATATTTTTTACCATCCAAGCTATACGTCCAGCTGCAGGTCTTTCCATGTTTGACTTGTACACGAAGGTAGACAAAGTCTTCTGGCAAAGTAGTAATGAGCCTAGCCTGCTCTTCCGTCCCCGAATAGGCGCTGGCACAACTACCATAATAAAGTTGAAAACTGCCCTTTTCCTTACGGATAAACAACTGACTATAATCTTCACCTACTACCACAAGTCCTGCTTTTTCACCAAGATCCTTTTCATTTGGGCGTAGTCGTATTTTTGCTGTCGCGCGGAAATCATCGGCTGGGAATTTTTGCGTCAGTATATTTGGAACTGCCATCAGGTTTTTGCTTCCTTCGGGAAGCTGTTGGCTATAAAGCCGAAGTTTACCTTCGTGTGATGGCATAAGCCAAGTACCATCCGGATTGGACTGCCATTGCCACTGTAATCCTAGGTGTGGTGTATCAAACTCATCCGACTCCTGAGGGTTGGACTGAGAAAAGACCGAAGTCCCCACATTCGGTTTTTTATAACTCATCACTGGTGTCCCTATCCCGTCCCCGGCTTTGTCCTCACCGATGATAGGCCAGTCGGCTTTCCAAACCATAGGTTGAAGATGAACGACACGTCCCATGGCTTCCTTATCCTGAAAGTGGAAAAACCAATCCTCGCCAGTAGGTGTATCTACCCAGGCTCCCTGATGAGGTCCATTGACGGTCGACTTATTCTGAGCCATGGCTACTTTACGCTCATATGGGCCATAAATATTTTTCGAGCGTAGGATCAATTGCCACCCCGTCGCGACACCTCCTGCCGGGGCAAACAAATAATAATATCCATTCCGCTTATATACCTTGGGACCTTCAATTGTAGGATCCAATTCATGACCATCATAAACAATCGTGCCTCGATCCAATACACTGTTACCCTCGGCATTCATCCCAGCAATGCCGATCACACTCTTCAGCCCTGCACGGCTGCCAGCATAGGCATAGGCTAAATAAGCACGGCCATCCTCATCCCAAAAAGGACAGGGATCGATCAAACCTTTTCCTTCGAAGACCAACGTAGGTGCAGACCATAGCCCCCGAATATCCTTCGTTTTGATTTGATAGATCCCAAAATCTGGATCGGGATAATAAATGTAAAACTCTCCGTTATGATACCGTATCGAAGGCGCCCATACCCCACCGCCGTGCCGCACGCTTTTAAACACAGATTCAGGGACTTGTCGAGGTAATGCATGTCCAATAATCTCCCAATTGATCATATCTTTCGAATGTAGAATCGGTAATCCCGGGCTATGGTTAAAGCTCGACGCAGTCATATAATAATCTTCACCCACGCGGATCGCATCCGGATCAGAATAATCAGCATTGATGATCGGATTTTTGAATCTTCCATTTCCTAGATCTGGATTCCAGACCTGAGAATGATAACTCTGTCCGAAAGTCAATGAAGAAATACTAAAGGTCATACAAGCCAACAGGCAACTATATTTCCACTTTTTTTTATCGGTATTTAGCATAAAATTCGCGTATAAAGTTTTTATTGAAATGCTTAAACCATAAATATGGAGAGCATGCCATGCGAGAGACCTTTTTCTCCTCCGAAATGATCCAACCCAAAGTTTTCTTGACCTAAAACACCGGGTATATAAGCAAGAACTAACGCTAATAAAAATATCCACGACCTACTGAATTTTATCATAATCAAGATTAGGTTTATCCCTCGCCTTTTGAAAATTTGGTTACTACTTAAAATTAGCTTTTTATGGACGCATTACTCTATTTTTTCTACGCAAACGATCTCAAAAGCACGATATGGATATAAACACAGAAAGACTCACCATCTTTTGGCCCCTGTTTTGAGTCCCGGTAAGAGCACAAAGCAAAAAGTCGTTTTTCCATATGAAAAAACGACTTTTTTGCTTATGCTTACTGTACCAGCGTTACGTAGAACTCCCCCGTTTTCGCTTTTTACCCCACTTGCGATTATACCAAATAATAAATCCTGTCACGGGTAATGAAGCCCCCACTAAAGAAGCGAAAGAGGCTAAAATTTTGGTTGGCAGTCCTCCGATAGTTCCTACATGTATATCAAAATTAGCACGATAGATTTTTTGCCCCATTGATGTATTTGTGAAAGAAGACCTGCCCACAATTGCCAGACTATTTTGATCCAATCCATACCAAGTTGTCAGATCGTTATGCCCTGTCGTTGGATTGAGATACACAGTATACACATCCTTTGCTTCTTTGGGGTAATTAATTCGCACGTTTTGATACTCCGTAAATCGTCGCCAGATTTCATCGTCCGGATATACAAAATATGGTCTAAGCAAAGTCGTATCGGAGATTCCTTTGTGAGGATGTTCTAGTCGGGGCTTACCACCAGTGATCAGCCAGTGATAACCATTATCAAACCAGCGGAAAGTGAATACAATACCAGTTACAGTTAAAATAATGGTGATAATAACTGTATAAAACCCCAATACATTGTGAAGATCGATATTAACACGTTTCCAATTTGCTTTCCATTTGATTTTAAAACTTTTGTCTCTCGTCGATTTCGTCCATTTCGCCGGATACCACCAAATAAAGCCTGTAATCAACGTGATCAGAAATAGGAGACAATTGGTCCCAACAAAGTAGCTACCAAAGGGTCTGGGCAACCAAAAGAACCGATGTCCTGCACGGAGAAAATCATTAAATCTCGAAACCCTGTCTTCATTTATCCGATGATAGAGAAGTTTACCTGTGTAAGGATTAACATACAGATCATGGTAATTGCCGGCCGTATCAGGCCCATAGGTCAGTATGCAACTTTTATTCCCACCTCTATAATCAAGCGAATACAGCCTTCCAAAATCTTTTAAAGACTTGTCTTTCGTGAATTTCTCTAAAGCCTCTTTTAATTCAGATGGTTTTAATAACGGACGATCCATAATTTCAACCCGCTGCCCCGGTGTAAAAACAAGAACAATTTCATCTCTAAAGGTCCATATTGCAGCTGTGAAACAAACCACGAAAACCACGATGCCTGAAAAGAGCCCTAACCAAAGGTGAAGCCAATTGCTGATTCTTCTGAATAGTGACTTCTTTGATTGTGCCATACGTTTTTTTTACAGCCGCCATGCTCCTTGCATCAGGAAATATGGCGGCTATATTTTATTTATTTTGTTCTAAAAAGACCATTTACACCATCCACATCGTTAACTTTGATTCCCCGCTCGAGTTTCCCAGTGGCACTATCATAGCTATAGATGTAAAAATTGCCATCAATATCCTTTGTATTTACCGGAAAATAAACTTTCCCTTCATCTGCTAGAATATTAGGTGCTGTAGGTTGACTTTTAGCCAGTGGTAAATCCAATTTGGTCAGTACGCCTGTAGCCAAGTCAAGCACGTGAAACTCCTGTACATTACCAAATCCATAAGATGCCCAAGTCAGAGCTACATCCATACGGATTCTACGGATAAGGAGTTTACCATTGCCCGCGTAGCCTCCGCCTAATACTGCATCGCCATTTAGTTTTTCCGAGAGGTTCAAAAAATAAGTTGGATCAACAACCGATGTACCTTTTTTTATCCGATAAATTCCGTGAGGCCTATCCCAATTCTGCGCAACCATTTCAAAAGGAGAAGTAAGAATGTACAAATCATCGTTATAACGAAAAGTCTTCAATACACCATTTCGGTCGTTCCCTGGACTGGTCGATCGATTATCCTCACTGTAGACCGGATTGCTCATTGCCGGATAATCAAACACTGCAAAGTATGCTGTTCCAGTAGCATAATTAGTTTTGCCCGCTTTTATAGCGGCTGGATATTTCTCATCGCCGTACCAGTAGCCTACATGCATCTTACCGTCCTTTACTTCTGCAAAACCAACAATTGGCCCAGTCAATCCAGTTTTGGCGGGAAGATCAAATTTACCCTCTTTTGTCACTGTCATGCTTTCTACATTGACAATTTTGTAACCTCCCTGATAACCATATATCAATAAATTACTGTTATCAATCCATTGGTGATTATATCGATAGCCTTCTGCCAAAACGAATGGTATCACTTTGACTGTTTCCAGCTTTTGATTTACGTATTGGTATTTGGTCAATGTATTTTCACCCGATCGATAGGAGTAATAATAACCGTCCTTTACCATAAAAGCTAAGAATCCGGGTTCCTGACTGGTTACATTAGCCCCCTTTCCCAAAAATGAAATTTCACCTGTTGAAAGCGTACTGTTTTGAAAAAGATAAGTTCCTTCAGGATCCATGACAAGCCCACCTACTGAAAATGTCTTTTCGGTTTCAGGTTCCGGACCAGGGTTTTCTGTCGTGTTACTTTTTTTACAAGATTGGATTGATGTACCCATAACCAGCGAAACTAGCGCTAGCATTGCAAGTTTATTCATGTTCATTTCTGATAATTAAGTATGTTAAACGTTTTATATATTAGTGGATAAAATAGCGTAGTTTGAGGTTAAAAGAGCGACCTGGCTTTTGCAAACGAAAATTATCATAGGCAAGTTCATTCCCCAGATTTCGACATTCGAACGAAATATTGTACTGCCCATCTTTTAAGGAATAGGTAATTCCTGCATGATGAAGGAACTGTGTTGGAATTATATTTAAGGATTGAGCACTGCCCCAGGCCTCCCATGTCAGATAGAAACTATGGTAATATTGACTTGACCAATCGAATTGCAGTCGTGTCCCTTTACTCAGCCAGTCACTTTTACCAACTGAGATATAGAGATTTCCATACAGCCAGGGCTGATTGGGAATCATATTACCATAATTGGCCCTTGGTGTCTGTGTTCCATATACATATTTTTGATTCTGCTTAGATTTCTGATAGCTCGCATTCAATGTAAATTCAAAGGTCCGCGCATATTTATATTGAACTTCAGCCTCACCACCAAACACAATTACTTTTCCTTCATTGAGGAATTGCGAAGTATTATTACCAGCAGGAATAGTATAGATGAAATCCTTGGCATTGCGAAAAAATCCACCGAGATCTACACTGTAGAAATGTGCTCCTTCCTTGCGGATATAATCGGTACTTAAATTTAAATTATGACTACTTTCAGGTTTAATATCCGGGTTAGAAATAATATTTACACCATCGCCCAGTACTTCGACAAGCTCAGGCAAGCGGTAAGCATGTTCGTAGGAAAACTTTAATCCAATATGATTATCGACACGGTAACGGCTTGCCAAACCATAACCCAAGTTATCATAGGACCGCTTTTGTGCCGTTCTTGGGTTTTTACCGCCTGTCACTTCCCCTAGCTCTACCCTAAAATGAAAAAGTTTTGCAAAAACGGTCGTATGAAGGGCATCTCTAAAAGCCTTATTCTGCCAAGATAAACCCGTTACCGATTTAGATTGTCCAGAGGGACTAAACACTTTTTGGTTGAGCTCTTCATCAGATTTCTGTCTAGCATCGTTATAATTTTGATTGAAAGCAAGCTGATTATTATCATTGAGACGATAGTTAAGATTCAGCCGGGTCAATAAAAAGGAATTTTGATAATTTGTATAAGATCTATTTATAGAGGCTCCAAATTCTCCGTAATTATTCTGGCTGCTTCGTACAGATCCATCCCACCAATAGGTTGTTCGAGAAGTATCCACAACCGTATATCTGTCCACCGCATAACTTGCAAAAGCTGAAACATTTAATCCATCTACAAGCAGGTTATCTTTTTTATAGCGCAATGTCGGCATGAAATAATCACCATGACGGTTGACTTTTCCGTACACAATATTTTGGCTCTGACCTGTCTGAAACTCCTTATAATGGTTATTGTACAACATGCCTAGTACAAATGCATCCGCCCATTTTCTATTTACATATCCAGCTTCCCCTTGGATCATCGCTGATTTATACTGATCATGGAAACGCTTAACACTCTTTTCCACAAAACTATCGGGACCGTCAGGTACCAAAATGGCAGCATCATATTTTGGATTGCTATGCATCCAATAGTCATTGTCAGAATAATTATAGAATCCCGTCAGCTTAAACAATAGCCCAGTTGTATCGTTAACTGACTGTGCATTTAAAGAAAGACGGTGTGTATTGAAAGATCCTATGCTATAGCTTGCGTCGAGATAACTCTTAGCTCCTTTGTTGGTGACCATATTAATACCGCCTCCCAATGCATCAGAACCTAATTCGATCGGCACTACCCCCTTGTACACCTCTAGCCTATCGGCAAGATTAACTGGAATATTGTTAAAATTCATACCGATGCCGAAGTTTTCCATAGGAATTCCATCAATAAAGAAACGTATCGCCTTACCTGAAAGGCCATTCAGAGAAAAGTTAAAATCTGACCCCAGTCCACCATACTCCCGAATGCGAACTCCCGTAGTTGTATTAAGAATCTGATTTACATCACGTGTGGTATTATTGAATTTACTTACCTCAACAGCATTGACGTTAAAGCCCGTTTCTTTGACCTGCTGACTGGCAGTCTTTACTGCAACATCTACCTGTTCTAGTACCTGCTGGTCGGGCTGCAACGCTAGATTGATCTCCAATGGTGCGGATTCTTTCAAGAAAAGAGAGCGATTAATGGTTTTATACCCCACATTGCTAATACGGAAAACATATTCCTGGTCTACTAAAGCAGAGAGATTATACTGTCCTCGATGATCCGTGGTAGTCTGCACTGTTCCCAGGGAAACCGATACACCTGCGAGCGGTCCCTCTGTCGAACTAATTCTCCCGTAGACCTGCTGTTTCTTTTGGCTTAACAGACCAATAAAAACTTGACTGCCGTTCTGTTTTAACTTAAGCTTCTTGCCCGAAAATAAATCTGAAAGTAGCCGATCTAACTTTTCATTGCTATATTTTTTTGAGATCCTGCGATCCGCATTCAAAAGCTGGGGACTGTATACAAATGTGCATTGCAGTTGTTTCTCGATCTGCTGGAGTGCATGGGTTATTTTAACATCGTTAAACTCGATCGTCACTTTTTTTTCTAAAAGCGATTTTTGCTGGCCTAATGCGTTATTAGATAAACATAAAGTACACAGTAGTGCACAGGAAATTATGCGCAGCAAAAAAGCATAGGGTTGCTGCGCTGAAAATATTTTCATATTTTGCGAAAATTATGGATAAATACTGCTAGGATTTTTTCATAGTCCGGTATGTAGTTTTGGACGACGGCATACCGGTTTTTTATACTTAAATATACTGCTTCATCTATTTTCTTATTGTAACTATTTTATCTTTAATCGTATAATCTATTCCGGTACTAAATGCCAGGCTACTCAAGATATCTTCCAGATTAGTGTTTGTGAACGTCCCTGTCACCGTCAGCAAACGCAAGGACTGAGATTCAATATTGACTTGGACAGCATAGCGTCGCTCTAAACGCTTGGCAACACTAGCCAATGATTCATTCTTTATCACAAAGGTATCTTTCGTCCAGTCTGTAGCTTCCTCTGGAAGTACCTCGCCGCTTCGTACTGCTTTATGAAATTCCATTATTCCCTGCATGCCTTTTGTCAGCACAACCTGATCACTTTGATCATATCGCCCAAAACGTACTTTCCCTCTTTCTACAGTCAGCACAACTTGCTCATCATCAGTATATGCCTTCAAATTAAACCGGGTCCCAAGTACCTGAGTGAAAGATGAATCTGTATTGACGATAAATGGTTTGCTTTCGTCATGCGCAATATCAAAGAATCCTTCTCCTTTCAATTTCACCAAGCGTTGCTGACCATCAAATTTTTCAGGATATTCCAGCTCGCTCTTGCCATTTAGCACAATTTGGGAGCCGTCAGATAGTGTTACTGTCAAACGCTGTCCAGCTTCCGTATGTACTTTCTTTAATAATGCATGTTTTTTAGCTGGAACCGAAGTCACAAATTGATAGGCTAACCAGCCTAAGCCAATAAGCATGACCAGACTTGCTGCGATCGTTCCAATTGCAGACAAAAATTTATAGTTAACTCTTTTATTGGGCGTGCCGGTAAGTTGTCCGTCCTGACTCATGTTAGCAGAAAGCTTATTCCAAGCTGATCGAAGCTGTTCTGCTTCTCCCGGTGCAGGCTCAAAAATTTGATCCTGATCTTTCAGCCAAGTCTCCACACGCTTCTTTTCCTCCGAAGATGAATGACCGCTTGCATACCTTTTTATTTCTTGTTCCGTAATTTTCATTATGAATAGATAAAAGCTGATTCGAATTAATTTAATCAGTCTAAATAAGCCTCTCTATAATAACAGTTCCTTAACGCCTATAAAAGTACAGGTGCTTTTTCAAAAAAAAAACACAACAACCTGTTTATCAATAACAAAAAAAATTATTCAGAACCGGCGTCATTCAAATTCGCACGAAGAAATGCGAGTGCATTGCCAATATGCTGCTTAACGGCACTGAGCGATATGCCGAGCTGAAATGCAATCTGAGCATTATCCATGCCCTGCTGATCCCGCATGAGATAAACCCGACGGCATTGTGGCGGAAGTTTATTAATTAGAGTTTGTATCTGATCTGATAGTTCGTTGTAATATATTTCATGTTGTGTACTATAATCAGCCTCGTTATAGCCCACAAGGGAGCTCTGGAGATGTTGCTTTTGGTTAGCGGCATCTCTAAAGTTTTTGATAATCTGGAGTTTGGTAGCATGAATAAGAAAAGACTCTGGCTTATCTATCACCAATGTATCGCGCCGTTCCCAAATGGAGAGAAATACATTATGAACAATATTTCCGGCTATATCTTGGTCGTTAACCTGACTGTAAGCAATACGATACATTTTAGGAGCATATGCCTTATACAGCTCTTCAAAGCTGGATGCATCCAGCGTGAGAATTGATATGTTTGTTTTGCTCGCCATCGTATCTATCGCTATTTCAGTCTTCAAAGATAAGCCTATTTAGAATGAATTCAAATAATTGAAAAAATATCTATAAATCGTCGGCAAACATTACGTATAAAAACGCTATAGCGTTAGCAAAAAAAAAATCCCCATCGTATGATGGGGATTTTTTCGGATTACACTTGACTTATATATCCTTTCGATTATCATCCGATTCAATATCAATCAGTTTATTGTAGGGGTCGATCCCTACCTGTTCTGGTTTTTGGTCAACAACAAGCGTTAACGTATTGTTGATCCGGTTGATTTTGTGCTTTTTTAGATACAGCTCCTGACGTTTGTTTCCGTCTCTGCTCTTCTTATCCGTAAAAACACCTACCTCGATGTAATCTGCCAGTGGCAATGATTTCACCGTGACACGATCTGATTTTTTAAATGACAAGGCTTGTCCGCCTTCATCATTGTAGCTCTTTTTTCCATTGCCATCTACCCGATATTTAGAGACTTCAAATTGAATATCGACTTGATATTTTCCATTCTTCAGCTTCTTTGAACTTACTTTTTCAACTTTGTTGTTATATAGCGTAATTGTTTCAAACATATCCTTAATCAGGTATCGTAACGAATCAGGAGTCGCCTGTCTAAAACTGTCCACAAACTCAGAGGAGGTCGTGTAGGGTGGATTCTCAAATGCTGTACGCTGCAAATAAGATTGAGCTGTCCTGTTAAAAAGATTTTCTCCCAGATAATCGCTCAAAGCATACAGCACCAAGGATCCCTTTTGGTAATGGATGTACATTTGATTTTCATTATACATCAATGGCTTTTCACCTAGTTTTTCGGCACTTCGTCCTTGCAAATAGCCGTCGAGTGCATCTTTGAGAAACTTACGCATCTGCCCTTTCCCATATCTTTTTTCCAAAACCTTAAGCGATGAATATTCAGACATACTTTCGGACATTAATGTCGCCCCCTGCACATTGGCGCCCACAACTTGATGCGCCCACCATTGATGTGCAATTTCATGTGCTGTTACCGCATAGGGGTAATCAACGGCATCTTCCTTCTTCTCGTTCACATCGGCAATAAAACCAATCGCTTCGGAGAAAGGAATGGTATTAGCAAAGGACTGCGCAAAAGTGCCGGCTGTGCGCGGAAACTCAATAATGCGTAATTGGCGATGCGGATACGCGCTGTATTCCTTCGTATAATAAGCCAAAGAAGCCTTGCTGGAAGCCATCATACGATCGAGATTGTAAGTATGGCCTTTATGGTAGTATATTTCCAGATTGACCCCATTCCACTTATCTTTTTTGACTTCATATTGCGCCGAATTAAAGGCAAAAAAGTTGAGGATTTCCGAATCCATTTTATACTGATAGTATTTACGACCATCCTTTTCCCATTCTTTTGTCAGATACCCCGGAGCAATTGCCAATTGATCCTTGGAAGTACTTACAGTAGCTTCAAAGCGGATCCAATCGGCATCATTGGATATATAATTATTCTGCAGGGCCCTTTGATCAGTCTGGGGAGCCATCCGCTCCCGATATGGTAGTCCGTATTTCTTTCGGATTTCATTGTTTACCAATTCGCCGCGGTCTAGATAACCTATATTCGGGAAAAGCATATTGTTGATAAAGGTTCCATTTCCCTTAACAGGAGACTTTTCATTTACCCAAGTATTGGCCGGACTGACAACGCTAAATTTCAACACAATGGAATCTCCGGGAGCCATAGGCTTCGCTAATTTATAAATATTGAAATTATACTTATCGTCGGCAGAAATCAGCTTGTTCGGCACATTTAAAGAAAATGTATAATCGTAATCATTATAATTGACAAAAATAGAATCGATAGCTGTGTTGGTCTTATTTTTCAGCACATATGCCGCATTCGCCTTAAAACTTCGCTTATCAGGAAAAATATCCAGATTGAACTTAATATCAACCACTCGCGGTTGAGGCCTATATTGGTATTTCTTATATTTCTTTTCCCATTCTACAGCCTGTTTTTCATGATCTAAGCTGGTGTAATAAGGATTTTTAATGTGATTCTCGTAATATATGGCAGATCCGATACCGATAAAACCCACAAAGGTAAAGATGAGAATCGCTGTTGTTACTGGGCTTAAGTTCGCCTTAAAAATAGCCCAACGCTCTTTTACCCCAGAAAAACTACCCCTACGCCACAACAACAGGCAGATAACAGCAAAAAACACAGCGAAAAGTATCCAGTAAATCCGGTAGGTTAAAAACGGAAGAATATAACCAAAACCATCCATATCCGAATAGTCCAGCTCTGGCCCTTGGTTAAACTGATAGATCTCCTGTTCTACACCCACCATATATAAAAATGGCAATCCAATAAATAAGGTCAATAGCACAAAAAATCCAGCGAGGTAATTTTTGAAGAGCGTATGAATAAACAGCGCCACAAACAGCCATACCAGGTTGGACAACATACCATATACCATCAAATGCATCACATATTGTCCTATTTCAAAATTATAATAACGATGGTACATCTGGAAGCTCATACAAGTTGCAATGACGACGGCCAACAGCGTCAATTGCATCAAAAGAACTGCAATAATTTTAGATCCCATCAAAGCCCAGTTTGGAATTGGAGTCGTATCCAGCAGTGCTCCCATACGTGTAATGCTTCCTCGATGAACAAGAAGCCCTGTAAAAAGAAAAGTCAGAATCAGCAGAAAAAAAGTAAATGTTGTTCCGGGGATCATCAACATTTTCCAAGTGACAGGATAAGTCGAAGTTCCGAATATCGAGCCAATAGTACTTGCCATCAAAATAATAAAAAGTACCCCGACCAAGGTTAAGATCAAAAAAACCGGATTTTTGACGATATACCGGTAATCATAACGTGCCATTGTCCACATCGTTCTTACATAATGGGATACCGAAAAATCATAATTTACCTTAGGCAGGTTGATTTTGAAGATGCTATCAAAGTTATTTTTGGTTAAACGGGCACCTTTTTTTGATGATTTAAACGAAATTTGATGCTGAGAGAAAGAGAATAAGAGATAAAAACCACCAATAAATAAGGCCGCGACAGCAAGCCAGATTAAACGATTATAAATAACAGCTCCAGTAAATGGAAGATTGTTGACATTCTTTTCATCAGGAGACCAATATTGGGTATAATACGATATGGCACTGTCCCCAAAAGGATCAATCAATGCCCCCACAAAACGATTATCCATGTTGTTCGCTAGGTTCTGAACGAGCACCTGCAGCACAATCAGAATTAACACCGCAACAAAACCGACATAGACATTTCGCGTCAATGTCACCAACACAAAAATAATAGCACTAAAAATAAGGAGATTAGGAATCACCTGTACGAGATAAGTCTGTAAATAAGCCCAAATATGAATTGGCCCCAATAAGGACTGATTAATACCCGGTACAAACTGCGCAACAATAATCCCCAAGGTTGAGGCGAATACAATAACTAGTACAACAGCCACCGATCCAAAGAATTTTCCAAGGAGATAGTCCGTTTTTGAGAATGGATAACTAAAAAGTATCGTGTGCACCTGATATTGGAAATCGCGATAGACGCAGGCTCCAACGATCGAAGGTATCAAGAAATAGATAATGGTCGACATGCCATTGACCATTCCATTAATCGCCCAAGGAGAGTTCATAATGGTATTGGATGCCGTCGTTGCCGTTATCCCATCGAAGATACCGAGCGAAGACAGCATAATGAACAAGGATAGCGCGAAGAACAGTGCCATATAGATATAGACAGCCGAACTTTTAAACCAACGCGTAAACTCAAAATTAAAGATGGCTTTAAACATGGCGTTGATCATTTTTTAGCGCAACAAAATAGACATCTTCCAATTGGCCCTGCGCATTCACAAATGAATCGTCAGGGCGCTCATCACTGTACACCCGAATATTGAGTGTATTGTCCTGGTTGTAATTGGTTGAAATGACATTATACTTTTGTGTATACTCGTCCAATTGATCTCTACTGATAATACGTACCCAGATCTTACCCTCCAATTGATCAATAGATTCTTTGGGTGTCCCCCTCAAGAGGATCTTGCCGCCATTGAGAATGGCTAACTCATGACATAATTCCCGTACGTCATCCACAATATGGGTAGAAAAAATAACCGTATGGTCTGTACCTATCTCCCTTAAAACGTTTAGAAAACGATGTCTTTCAGCGGGGTCAAGCCCTGCTGTTGGCTCATCGACAATGATTAACTTGGGATCGTTCAGCAACAATTGGGCAATACCAAAACGTTGCTTCATCCCACCGGAGTAACCGCTTACACTTTTATTGCGCACGTCCCAAAGATTGGTCACCTCAAGAACCCGATTGATAATTGCATCCCGATCAGCCTTCGATTTAACCCCTTTAAGTTTTGCAAAATAGTGCAGCAGATCCGTAGCCGATAGATTCGGATAAACACCAAATTCCTGCGGTAAGTAACCTAAAACTTTTCGCAAATCCAGCTGATTTTTGAGTACATCAATAGCACCAAAAGTAATGCGTCCACTGTCTGGTTTTTGAAGAGTGGCAATCGTCCGCATTAAAGAAGACTTCCCGGCACCATTAGGACCCAATAAACCAAACATTCCCGGCTTAATTTCCAAGTTTACACCGTCCAAAGCTTTTACCCCATTAGAATAGGTCTTACTAAGGGTTTCTATTGATAAATTCATAATTTATTTTAACTGTTAATAATATGTTAGTATACCAAAACAATGATATGTTACATGAATATAGTAAAAGTTAAAAACAAATTAAAATCTAAGGTTTCTAATGGGTTAAATTGCAACTCCTAAAATCCATCGCACATTAAACAGATCAGTAACCTCAATAAATTTATGCTTTGTATTCCAATCCTCCTTTTTATTCTTTCGGGATGTAAGTCTTGTGATCAATTCCTCACGCTCCGCTATATCCGCACAGGGCATAAATACCGCAAGATAGTTACCCACTTTACGGCCTTCATTATGCACCAGATCTGAGCCATAGATCGCAATACGTTCGGAAATAAGAGTAGCACTTACCACGGGCACTTCGGTATATCCTTGCAGGGGTTCGTCGAACATCTCAAAATGCAAAGTTCCTCCAAAACAAGCCTGATAAAATGTAAGTGCCGCTCTACAATTCCCGGAGAACGTAATGAAAATTCCGCTTTGCAAGCGTTCCATTTGCTGAACTAACATCGTATAAATTGATTATGCATCCGGTATTTCGGGCTCTACAAGTTTTTTCATTTTCTCCAAAGATTCCTGCCAGCCAAGGTAGCACATTTCAGCTGGAATAACCTCCGGAATTCCAGTCTGTTCAATCTTGAGTTCAGTTCCACAGATCGCCTTACGCAAGGAAACAGTTGTGGTCATTTCCCCAGGTAAATTAGGATCATCAAATCGATCCACATACTTGATAAAACTGTCTTGCTCAATCTCCAGATACTCACCACCGAAGGAATGGCCATTACCCGTACTAAAATTGGTAAAGGTCATTTTGAAACTTCCCCCAACTTTAAAATCCATCTGTTGTACGGTACACAGAAAACCATAGGGCGGCAGCCAGTTTGCATGTGCTACTGGATCCGCAAAAGCACGGAATACCTTTTCAGGACTTGCCTGAATAATTCGATGTAAGGAAACATGATTCGTTTTCATATTTAAATCGTTTTATAAGTGAATAACTACTGCTTTATTTTTTTTACGTTCTTACCTAACATTGCTGCAACCTAATACGGTCCCACAATTGCTTACACAACTGCCGTTTGATGATATGCTCCTGTATCTGCATGCATCTTACTACTCAAACGTGCAATTCTGGCCTGATAGAAATAAGAAACAGCGAGTACGCCCAATACCAAAATTGGCATAACCATAAATGCTGCATTTTTGTCAACACAGGCGTGACTAATAAAAGCAAATATTAAATTGAATGTCAATCCCGCATAGGCCCATTCTTTTAACTTACCCGGCACCTGTGGTACTGCAATGGCGAGAACGCCCAGGACCTTACAGATAATTAATGCGTATGCAAAATAATCTGGATACCCCAATGGTTTTGTGCCCGCATTAATATATTGCGGTGCAAATAAAAGCGTTCCTAGTGGCATCAGCCCTTCCCAGAGGACTATCAATACCGTTGCTATCCAAAAAGCAATTTTGTTCTTTTTCATTTTTTCTATTGTTTATATTGATATAACAAAGATGCGGAGGATCACAAAATTCAGGCTGTTGCAAAGACGACAACTTTAGGGGTAGATTACGACAAAAACTATTTGTACCTTTACTTTATAAACCGATAATGATATGCAAATCTCTGTTTTTGTCCCCGAATATGGCACGATAGAAGGAATTACACCTGCATTCAGGACCTTTCATACGGCCAATGAATTTCTGTCTGCCTTTGGCAAACAGCCTATTTTCAAGGTTGAATATGTAGGCTTAGCGACCTATGTCCCCGCCAATAGCGGCGAATATACCATCAAGACCAATCGTTTATTGCAGGATGTAGAAAAAACGGACTTGCTCATTATACCGCCAATTTTTGGAAGCATCGACAAGGGAATACGCGACAATGCAGAGGCCATTCCATATTTTAGAAAACTGTATCACAAAGGAGCCAGTCTTGCCAGCCTATGTGTAGGTGCTTTTCTCCTTGCTGAAACCGGTTTATTGGATGGAAAAAAATGCTCGACACACTGGGCGCATATCGAAGAATTCAAGGAAAAATATCCAAATATTGAAATTGAGGATGGTGCGGTAATCACCGAACATGAAAATATCTATAGCAGTGGTGGTGCAAGCAGCTTATGGAATCTGATCCTTTATTTAGTAGAGAAATACTCCGACAGAGAAACGGCCGTGCTCATCGCTAAATATTTTGCGCTGGATATCAGCAGGGATAATCAATCCCAGTTCGCCATATTCAGAGGACAACGCAACCATGGTGATCTGGATATCCAGCATGCACAAGACTATATTGAGAGAAAATACGAGGAGAAAATTACAGTTGAAGACCTGGCCAATCATGTCAATATCGGACGGCGTACATTTGAACGAAGATTCAAAGAAGCGACCAACAACACTCCAGTCGAGTACCTTCAACGCGTGCGCATTGAAGCTGCAAAGAAATTCTTCGAAGCCTCCCGGAAAAACGTTTCCGAGGTGATGTACGATGTAGGCTATACAGATACAAAAGCTTTTCGGGATATCTTTCGAAAAATTACGGGTCTTACGCCAATAGACTATCGCAACAAATTTGCCAAGGTAGCAGCCGATGTTGCCATTGAGCAATAGTCTTGGGTAAAACAATAAAGCCACTCCTGGGAGTGGCTTTATGATTAGATTTATCAGCTGTATTATTTCAACATCATCTCCCGGATATATTTCACAGGTGAATTACCAAAACTCAGGAATTTCTCATTGAATGCCTTCAAATTAAACTGTTTACCTTCTTTCTGCTTAACAGCCTCCCTAAGATCATAAATTTCTTTATACCCCGTAAAGTAAGACGTCAGCTGTACACTGCTAACTGACACACGTTTCCATTTACCGGCCGCTTCTGCCTGTTGTTGAAACGCTTCATCAACCAACAGATGCATTGCATCTTCCTCACTCATGTCTTTCACATGCACGCTATAATCGAGTATGGCATTGCAAACTGTACGCAGATGCCATTTATACCACATCAACCACATTTCAGGCGCATTGTCACCATAACCGTTTTCGAGCATCATTTGTTCTGTATACACAGCCCAGCCTTCAATCATTGCACCGTTGCCTAAAATACTTTTGATTAGGCTCGGCGACTGATTTGCGTAGACCAATTGGGTATAATGCCCCGGAATAGCTTCGTGGATATTAAGTATCTGCAAAATGTAATGGTTATACTCTCTCAAATAACTCTCTGTTGCCTCTTTGGTCCAACCACTCAGACTACCCACATTGTAATAGGTGTTCCCGCCTTTATCGTAGGGCCCAGGTGCACTGATGGAAGCACCGGCAACACCAGCCATATAGGCAGGTTCTTTACGCACAACGAGCGGTTTGCTATCATCTATATATAATAGTTCTTTTTGTTTGACAAAAGCGACCAGCTTGGGTATCTGCGCTTCGATAGCCGATTGAAACTCTTCACCTTTCACATGATTAATCGACAGGGTATCGATCATTTTTCGAATGACGACCAAGCTATCTGCCGGCAGGGCCGATTTTCCGAAATATTTTGGCCAGAGCTCTTTGCTGATTTTATACATTTCACCATGCAAATAACTTTTTCTTTGGAGAGCAGCCTGATAAATCTGTTCGGCCGTCGACCCAGATTGGATATCGAAATCAAATTTCTTGTCGTAAAGTTCCTTTCCCAATCTAAAGCTACGCGGAGAAGGATTAGGTGTTGCTTTCAAAAAATGGACATAACCATTAATCGCTGCAACAGCTTGTTGCGAGGCTTTCTGTATGGCTTCTTTTTCAGCCACAGGCAGATCAGATTTTTTCAATGAATCACGTAAGTCACTTTCGAAAACAGACAAACCACCCAAATTCTGTTGAACTGCCAAATCGGTCAATACCAAGGCCGGATTTTTAATCTGTCCTTTCGCTGCTTCGTAATAGGCCGGAATCTTCGTCAAACGCTGATAAATGGCTTTAAGCCGATTCGATAATGGGGCATAGTTTTCTGCAAGCATAAAAGCGATGGTCCCCCCAACATTGTACGAAGAAGGATTCCATTCATAAGCGCGCTCTTGCTCAATAGACCAAATATTGGATTCAAGATAGTTTTGAATCAGATGATAATCTGTTTGCTGCGAGAGGTTCAACGTATTTAAATCAAAGCTTTTAAGGCTATCCAAATGTCTTCTGGAAAATTCAAGACGCAGTTTTCTCGCATTCGCATCCGGTATTGTCAATAAGGAATCATACTGATGGAAGCCCACCTGTGTGGCCCATTCCGGATTTTCTTTCCAAAGCTGCTGGATAAAGCTGTCTTCATATGATTTAAACTTTTCATTGACAACGGTATCTGCAGCGGATTGTTTACCATGAGATCCCGATCCACAGGAAGCCATGAAGCCCAATCCAACGATAGTAAGTGTATATGTTATAAGTTTCATTGGAGTAATTTGCTTAAAATTAACATTATTGTTGATGAATTTCAGCATTTTACTCCAATAATTTAAAACGATAACCAGGTATGAAACCCTTGAATAAACCAATTCTTGATCCATGGTATAAGCAGACAATAGCACATAAACACTCTTCTGTTTCTCTCTTTTGCGTGCAAAGGTCTGCATTCCGCATGGGTGCTCGGTTAGCGACCTTTAAAAAATTATTAGAATACCATTAGAAAAATTATTAAATTAAACAACTGAAAAACAAATGTTTATAACTTAATTCCAAAATTTTCAAATCAAGCTGTCCAATTTCTTTAACTTCAAGCATTGTTGTAGTGTAAATCAGTTACACATAAAACAATAAAAAAATGGAACAACGAATTAATTTTTTCGCAAAAGGGCAAAATGCCATGAAATCGATGTATGGAATAGGTGCATATTTAAGCAAATGCTCAATAGAACCGGAACTACTACACCTCATTTATTTCCGGGTATCCCAAATCAACGGCTGCGCTTATTGTCTGGATATGCATTCCAAAGATTTATTGGCAACTGGAGAGAATCCACAACGATTATTCTTATTGGATGCCTGGCGAGAAGCACCACTTTACAACGAACGTGAACGTGCTGCTTTGGAATGGGCTGAAGCCGTTACCAAAATTACAAATGGCGATGTAGCAGAAGAAGTCTATAACAAAGCAACAGCGGTATTTTCAGAGGAAGAACTTATTGACCTGACATTGGCAATTACTGCAATCAATTCATACAATAGGATCAATATTTCTTTCCGTACGCAAGCAGGCAGCTACAAAGTGGGCCAGCATAAAGTACAGACAGCTTCTTAACACCGAAGGGTATATTTATACGATAAATTAAACCATAAAAATGAAAGATTTCATCTTGTTATTTCGTCAGGCAGCCAATGAGCAGAGTCAGCTGACAGAAGAAGAAACAAAGGCCGTAAACAAAAAATGGTTCGACTGGATTAGTGACATTGATGCGCAAGGGAAGCTGAAAGATCACGGTTCCCGTCTTGAGCCTGCCGGAAAGGTATTGAAACCAGGCGGTGTGGTTACAGATGGTCCTTTTGTGGAGATTAGAGAACGACTCGGCGGATTTATCGTTGTGTCGGCAGAAGATCTTGACGAGGCAACGACCCTGGCCCATGGCTGTCCTATCCTCGAATTTAATGGCAGCGTGGAGATACGTGCACTACTCGGTTAACGACATACAGGGGCAACTGTAGACTAGCACAGTTGTCCCTACTTTAGTACTATGGATCCTAATTTCTTAAAACAACTTTTTCAACAGGAATTCACCAAAATCGTCGCCGTTATCAGCAAGAGTTTTGGGCTCCGTTATATTGAAATTGCCGAAGATATTGTCAGCGAAACTTTTCTGGTAGCAACCGAATCCTGGCAGACCAAAGGCATCCCAGCCAACCCTACCGCCTGGTTGTATACCGTTGCAAAACAAAAAACACTGGCTTACTTTAGAAGAAATAAGCTATTTGAAGAGAAGGTCCTACCTATGGTGCAGCAAAATCAGCGGCATGAAGACGAAGTCGATGCCTTCAATTTCTCGCAGGAAAACATTAAAGACAGCCAGTTAAAAATGCTGTTTGCGATCTGTACGCCGGCGATCGCCAGTGAAGCACAAATAGGACTTGCCCTCCGGATACTCTGTGGTTTTGGTATTGAAGAAATTGCCGAAGCATTTCTTTCCAACAAGGAAACAATTAACAAAAGGCTGTTCAGGGCGAAAGAAAAACTGCGTTCAGAAAAAATCGAGCTTGAGCTTCCTGCGGAACAGGAAATTATCAAACGCCTCGATAATGTGCTTCATATTATTTATCTCCTATTCAATGAAGGCTACTACTCGAAAACACAAAACCAGATTTTAAGAAAAGAGCTCTGCGTTGAGGCCTTACGACTTGCACTTATGCTTTCAGCTTATGAAAAAACCAATACGCCAAAGACAAATGCCCTCCTTGCACTGATCTGTTTTCATTCCTCCCGATTCGAAGCACGACAGACCAACGAAGGCGATTTTATTCTATATGAACAGCAAGATGAAAAACGCTGGAATCAGGAACTTATCAATCAAGGTCTTTATTTCCTTCAACGTTCTGCATCGGGCGATGAGCTCACTTCATACCATATTGAAGCGAAGATTGCACAATGTCATTGTACAAAGGAAGATCGTTTTGAAAAATGGATGGAAATTCTGCAGCTGTATGACCGTTTATTGATTGTCAATTATTCCCCCGCGGCTGCCCTGAATAGAATCTTTGCATTATACAAAGTAAAAGGAGCTAAAACAGCGCTTGCAGAAATAAAAGCGCTCCAGCTAGAAGGTAATCACTTTTATTTTGTTCTTCTCGGGGAACTCTATAAAGAACTGGACAAAAACAAAGCCATCGCAAACTTTAGAAAAGCAAAAAATCTTGCCAAAACAACGCTGGAACAGGAAGTTATCCAACAGAAGATTGATAGGCTAGATTGACATGCACAAAAGTCTGCAATGACTTATTTTATATTTTATACGATGGCTACTTTTGTCTCTCCCAATAAGATACAAACAGTTGATGCAGTTCCGAAGGATCCAGATCAATGGTCGATGCCGAATACATGATGTTTAACTCCTGAGTAGATTCCTGGTAGGCCATCTTCCACAATAGTGAAGGAAGTCTATCTTTATATTTGCCTGGATTTTCTAGGGTCACAATGATCATCGTATCTCCCCCTACTTTCTGTAGGTCAATATACTTTACATCCTGCCATTCTCCTTGACCAAAAGCTTTCGCTAATGGTGTTGTTTTGCCAAGAAAATACCTATCATTGAGGACAATCTGTGCTGATTTATCCCGGAGGTTTAACAAATTTACGATCAATAAGATCAGAAGTACCAGCAATGCTCCCGCAGAAAAAACAGTAGGTTTTGCTTTAAAAATTCCATCAAATAGCCCTATGCTATAAAGGAGAATGATCAAAAGCAGTAAGCAAATTGCTCCAGAAATCACCAGCAATTGAGTTGTTTTCCGCCTATTTCTGTAAAGATTTGTTTCATTCATATGTTAGTTCCCCCAATTGACGTTGAGATTGTGTTTTTCTGCATAAGCCTTACCTAAGGTATATACGTTGTCAAACACACTATTGATAGAAGGCATATCATTTTTCTCAATCTTTTGGAGTAAAGCCTGTTTTTCTTCAGCCGAACCTTTACTGTCGCATAATTTTGCATAAGCCATATATTCATTTTTATAAACGGGCAGAACTTTTTCAAATAATGCTACAGACTGCTCCTTTAATGCTTTGGCGTCTGCGTCGGAAACATTCAGTTCCTTAATATCTTTTAACGCCTTTTCTACAACCTGAATCTTGATTCCGACAGATTTCTGGGCTTCATCGCCTACTTTCTTACTGGAAGGCATATCCGCAAATTCCACCGTCTCCTGTTCAAGCTGTTTGCCATAACGTTCAGGGCTAAAATCTGCCACAAGATTGGTATTTAAGACAACTTTTCCGAAAAAAGTTTCTGGGCTCGTAGATTGACAAGCTGTAAAAAATAAGCTCGCCGTCATGAAAATAATAAATAATAAGTGCTTCATATATAAATTCTGTTTGTTGCCAAAGTAACTAATATTCACGAAATAGGCAAACAGACCCTCAGCGTTTCTCGATTCGTCACCTCAGGGCAAAACCTATTGTTGACAAAAAAAGGACATACCTATTCTTAGTCCATATTGCACAACCTATTAATTTTTAATACCTTAGTAAATACAATACAGCAGATTAAAACCAGTCATTATGGGCTATGATATTAGTTACCACCCCATTTCCGAACAGCAAATAGAAACATGGTATTTTGAATTGCTCAGAAATCCCGAAAAGATTGAGGCCATTTCCGCACGCCATCAGCTGGAAGATTTCTATAAAACCAAATACCAAGACACCCTAAACGCAGGTCGTGAAACAGACAAAAATGATTATTTTGACAAAACTCACGGCTTTTTTATTGCTGTCGTCCAAGGCTTTTTCGAGCAGTATTTCTATGTCCGCGGTGGTGCCCTGTCGTTTTCCCAAAATGAGCTTCTAACCAACTATTACAAAAGGTGGGAAGACTTCGTTCAGCAGGAGTTTCTAACGAATAAGATTGGAAATAAACTGGTGGAAAACTATTGTTCGGGTGTCTTTATACCAGCAGAAAAAGTAGCACAATTAATAGACGATTATCAGCAGAACCCTGCAATCAAAGCTGAATTAGATACTTTATTTTCGGACAATCGTATTTCAATTTTCCTTCGTGCGCTGCAGTTTGCTAAAGAACGTGGTCTTGGTCTTCTGGAAGCGACAGAAGTCGTAGAACCACAACCTTTTGATCTCAATGAATCAAAAAGCTACTCAAATCTTTTCAACTGCGACAAAGAAGGCCCTCTCTTATATCGTAAAGCGGCATTACAGCAGATTCAGGAAATAGAACAACGCAATGGTCTCCCTGAAAATGAAATTTTACCCAATGTCAAAACTGAAACCATTCATGTCGACCCTCAAAATTTTGAAACAATACCGACTTCCCGACCTAGCAAAAAAAAGAGCTTTTGGAATAGATTATTTGGTAAAGATTAATGTCAACTTTTTTAAAACTTAGAGCGGTCTGAATGTGATTTAAAAAATCTGAATGTGATTTAAAAAAAATGATTTTACGATATTTGCTTTAGCTTTATAGCTACTTATACCATTATGATTATTATCCTTCTTCTAATTATTCTCGCCCTTGTCGGATTTGTATATCTGATTCGATCTATTGTCAAGAAACAGCATAAGGAAATATCAGTTGTTGAATATGCCGTCATCGTCGCTTATCTTATTTCATTAATGATTGCCGGGGTTGGTTTATTATTTCATTCAAGCCAGTTTAACCAGGCTGTAGACCCTGTGGATGGCGACTGCTATATCCCTTTCGGCGGAAAACATATATTATCCCTGCTGGTTTATTTCATCGCATTTAATAGCTCAGCAGTAGCAATCTGGGTAAGAGGCCGAAAAATCCCACCCATTCCACTTGTTCTGATGCTTATCATGTTATTAATTGGGAGTATCATCAGTGTCTTTGTGCTCATTCAGGTCAGCCACCACGATACCTCCACCTTGGATATGTATATCGGCAATGAAGGCACGCTATACTTTATTTTTACACCAATATGCTGCCTTATTATAGGGATCGGATTAATCCGTAAAGTCATCCTTGAAGAGAAGGTCTACGCCTTAGGCAGAACTTATTCCAGCACTGCCCTTAATAAAATGAATAGTCTACTCGCTTCAAAGGTCGATCTTCCTATCTGGGCGTTCCTATTTTTGATCCCGATCTTTTTATTATGTACAATTATTCTTATTTTGTTTGGACAAGATCATGATTCATTGGTGAAAGTATTCACCGAAACGACGACTTGGGCATTTTCACAAAAAATGCACCCTCCTATTCTTGATCATCAGGGACATTATCTCTGTACTGTTGCGGCAAAAGGAGATCCAGCCCTTGTAAAACCCTTACGGCTAGGCAAAAGACATGGCTACACCATTATTGTCAATAGACAGCTTCAAATTGCCAACGCTTTTGAAGAAATTCTGAGCGATTTATCCCCGGCAGTACATCGCTTTGTAAGGCATTGCTACGATAAATACGGCTACAATGTCTCTGTAAAAATCAATTCCGTCAAGGCGTCAAATAGGACCTACATGGTGATGAAACCGCTCGAATATGTATTTCTTTTTTTTCTGTATATGTTCTATGTAGAACCCGAAAAGAAAATCGCAAAACAATATAGCTAGTCTTCTCTGGTTTATAGAATTTTGGCTGGATTATTAACTGAATAACCAACCAGCTTTGGTCGTTCATTCCTGAAAACTATAACAAACTAATCGTATGTATCAAACAGCTAATTTTATCGTCCTGACAGGAGGTCCTGGCGTCGGTAAGACAACATTATTAACTGCGTTGCAAAGGCAGGGATTCAGCACCGTACCAGAAGATGCCCGTCAGATCATCAAAGAACAATTAGAGACTGCCGGTGACGGACTGCCCTGGAAAAATAAACTTCATTACGCAGAGCTGATGTTGACGGCTTCTTGTATTAGCTACGAACGACAGCTAAGCAAAAACGTAGATCAGTATGTATTTTTTGATCGCGGTATTCCAGATACATTGGCCTATATCGATATGGAGAATCTCGTGATCGAAAGGCAACTGCTTCGAGAAGCGAAGAAGCGTAGTTATTACAAAAAAGTATTTATCTTACCTCCATGGGCTGACATCTATGAAAATGACAACGAACGGAAGCAAACATGGCAGGAAGCCGAAGATACCTTTAAAGTGATGAAAGATACTTATGAGAAACTGGGCTATGAAACCATCGAGGTTCCAAAAATCACAGTAGCAGAGCGCGTGCTGTTTATCCTTAAAACATTGGAACTGGAAAACTATTGATTCCGCAGTTCCTTCTCAATACGACGGTCGGGTATAAGCCACATAATAGCCACGGTTCCGAAGAGCAGCAAACTTATATAAGGATTTATAAAAGACAGACCTATCCCCATAAAATATAATGCAGTTGAAATATACTCCTTTGTCTTTGATTTAACAGCTTTTTTGAGTGCCGAATCCTCCCCTTCTATTTGGATTACAAAATACTCCACGATGTTATATGATATGGAACACATAATAAGGACAACGCCATAAGCAATGATCGGATCTCTTTCAAAATGGGATTCACCTATCCAATTCGTAGTAACTGGCATCAACGAAAGCCAAAATAATAGATTTAAATTGCTCCAAAGAACCTTACCATTCACTTTCCTTACGATCTGAAATAGGTGATGATGATTATTCCAATAGAGTCCAACATAAACAAAACTAACGATATAAGAGATAATTTTGGGATATAATGGTTTGAGACTCGCAAAAGTAAAGCCCTCCGGTACTTTTAGTTCAAGTACCATAATTGTTATAATGATGGCCAGTACACCATCACTGAATGCTTCAATTCTACCCTTAGTCATTTTTAAATATCGGAGTTAAAAGCTGATACTGTAAACCCAAGCGGAACACATTTAATCGTGCAGCACCGGGATCAGCTCCAAGCAGCCCATTATTATAATCCTTCAATCCCCATGAATAACCCGCAAAAACTGTATAGCGTTCGTAGTTCACATTAAACTGCAAACGTGGACGCAGATCCAGATCAACGACTTTACCTCTATCATGGTCGAAACTCGTTTTATTGCCTTGTTTATCTTCAATACTACCGTCCTCTTTGACGCTCAATGTCTTAGCAACATCCAAACCAAGTTGAATATCCATTGTCATCGGTTCAAAAAAGACACGATAGCCAACGAAAGGATTAAAATTGATAAACTGCTGATTGAGCCTGGTTTGCCCCCGGCTTCCGTTCATAAATTCATTACCCTCCAGATCGATTTTTGTCTGCAATCTTTCGTATGCACCTTCCAAACCCAGTATCAGGTTGTTGGCAAAAACATAACGGTAGTTTACAGCACCGCCGATGTTTATTCCATATTTTTTTCCATAGGGATTATTGGTATAATAGTCCTGCTGTGTAGATCCATTCAACATACTTTTGGCTTCGCTTCCCGATCCAGTAAAGTTAGACACGCCAGAAGTAACGCCCACGCGAAGCTCATGGGACTGTGAGAAAGCCATAAAATGGGTTACACCAGCAAAAAATCCGACAAGTAATAATCTCTTCATCATAAACGAAATATTAAAATAAAATCCCTTAAAAAATTGTGCGTATTCGATTGCTAAAAGTAAGAAAATTTATGCGATTGAAATCAATCATTACTTATTATTTCTGCGGCAACATCTTTTATCCCTTAACAAAAATTCACTTGATCTACTGTCTTTCCTAAATGGATCCGATTGTTTAAAATTGTTATATTTATTGAACTACATCAATGAAAATGAACCGATTCAAACTTATTTTTGTTGTATTACAAATACAAATATCATCCACATGAAGTATATATTGGAAAATCCTGTCGTTGGCCATATCGGCGCACAGAAATATAAGACCACTATCCAATGGAGAAACGGAGAATTTATTACGGATGAACCGGAAAAGCTCGGCGGAAAAGATCTTGGGCCCGATCCCTATACACTTTTAATCTCATCGCTGGTATCGTGCACGTTAGCGACTTTACGCATGTACATCGATAAAAAAGAACTTGATATCCAAGATATTTCAGTTAGCTCCAATATGTATCTCAAAATTGAAAAAGGACAGGTTGTCACCTATTTTGACCGCGAAATAGCTTTTGGGCAAGCCCTCGATGAGGACACACGGGTACGTCTCCTGCAAATTGCTGAAGAATGCCCCATTTCAAAAATCTTAAAGGGCAATGCGGTTGTCAATACGGTTATCAGCACTAATCCTTAATACAGAAACAGGATAAATACCTGGAATTATAAAAAATTTATACCCACAATGAGAGCTTTAACTTTCGTCATATTTGGTAAGAATGAAGAAATTCTTCTGACACTCAAGAGGATCATTGAACTTACCCCCACATGGAACGCAATTATACAACAGGATCTTAGCGCTTGTAAACAGCATTTGATAGATGAACCGGTAGATGTATTATTATTGAGTTCGGGCCTTTCGCCAGAGGACGAGCGCGAGATAACAGATCATCTATCACGTCTCACTTATTCCATTGGCCTCATTAAACATTATGGCGGCGGAAGCGGACTACTAAAAAATGAAGTGTATAGCCTGTTTCCCGAATTGCTACCTGTTTAATTAAATTCCCAACACCGAAAATAGCCCGATTTAAAATAGTTATTAAAACTACTGAAAACCCTGTCTTTATTGAACTAGTTCAATGAAAATCGGCAGCTAAAAGGCTAATTTTGACTAATAAATACAAGATTATGAACAGACAGAACTTTATAAAAAAAGGCCTTTTAGGCTCCGGAATATTTGCATCAACAGTTTCTTCAGCTGATATCTTAAAGAATGATATTGACGAAATAGAGCCCTTAGAGACTTTGGATGCGGAAAATGTAAACTTTAATTCAGACAAATTGGAAAATCATAGTGTACTTCATAAGGCATCTACCCGTGGGCATGCAGATCATGGCTGGTTAGTAAGCAATCATACTTTTAGTTTTGCCAATTATCACAATCCCGAACGCATGCATTTTGGTGTATTACGAGTACTCAACGATGACACAGTAGCTGGAGGAAGAGGTTTTGGCAGACATCCCCACGACAATATGGAAATCATCAGTATTCCGTTGGAAGGTGATCTGGAACACGAAGATAGCATGGGGAATAAAGCGATTATCCGGAAAGGAGATATTCAGGTCATGAGCGCTGGAACGGGTATTATACACAGTGAATACAACAAGAATACAGATCAGGCAGTCAAATTTCTTCAGATTTGGGTATATCCAAATCAACGCAATGTGAACCCGCGATATGATCAGATTACCCTTGATATAGCACAAAGACAGAATAAATTTCAACAAATTCTTTCTCCAAATCCGGACGATGAAGGGGTTTGGATTCACCAGGATGCTTGGTTTTCAATGGGCCATTTTGACAAGGACATCGAAACAACATACCAGATCAAACAGACCGGCAATGGTGTTTATATTTTTGTGATCAAAGGTAGCGTGACTGTCGAAGGACAAACGCTAGAAACCAGAGATGGATTTGGAATTTGGGATGTTTCGGAAATCAGTCTGAAATCAACTTCCGCAGACACTGAAATCTTACTAATGGATCTCAGCATGACATTGGATTAGCGTACATTGCTATTTGCATAAATTATTTAACAGAACGGGGAGCCTATAAAGCTCCCCGTTCTGTTAAATAGCGATTTTAAAACCTGACAGAATTCAGCTTTTTGTCTACTAACACACCATCAATAGCTTTCAAATTAAAGCTGGTATTGCGTTTGGCTTTTAATTTAATCTTAAATAAGACTTCCGTTCCATTTAAGGTTTCCTTATTACCTAAATTCACAAAGGTCGGATACAGCGTCTTACTTCCATTGGTATGAAGACGGTCGTTGCTGTAATTGTTCATTTCTTTCATGTGTACAGGTTCGATACCAACATATTCAAAATCCCCTTGATTGTAAGGGAGCGCAAAACTCAGTGCATTGACAGCTTTGAGATTTTCACCGCTCACAATGATCTCTACGGTTTCTCCAGATTTCAAGCTTGTTTTTGAGGGAACCAATTTTAACTTACCGGCTACCTTTTCTTCTTTTACTGGTTTTGCACCACCTTCGATCACAACAGCAACATTAGAAATATCATAAGCATCAATCAAATTATTCTTGTTGACATCACCATTGCTAACATAACCTTCAAAATCACCATCTCCCAAACGCAATCCTGTATAGTTAATATACGAAGTTAAGTCATTGTGATCGATCAGTCTATCGTTGTTGATATCGCCCGGCAAGTAGCTTGACGATCCTGGTACCTTAAAGACATATAGTTCCCGGCCGGAACCAAATCCTCCCACAGCTTCAGAAACAGAAATCTTGATAAATCGGGCTACCGGATGAGTTCCAAAATCAAAACGTTTCATTTCGCCATCACGTTTCCAGTCAAAGCTACCTGCTTCTGTCCAGGTATTCTTATCATTACTATAGAATACCTTTCCTTTTAAAATAATACCATTTCCACCATCGGTCCTTGGAAGATATTCGAACTTATCCAGTTGATTGACAGATTTCAGATCTAAGGTCATATCGAACGGCACTGCCGTCTGTCCCCATTTGGTATGCCACATATCCCCTTCGTCATAATTGAACAACTTGTTGATACCATTACCGCCCTGATTATCCACAGAAGTCTCAGCCTTGATCCCTTCAATAGCAAATTCCAATGGGTTCGCCTTTGTTTTGCAGCAAATGTACTCCAATCTGAAACACCGGCTTTATTGACGGCTCTTATTTTAAACTGATAGTCCGTTTCTGCGGCCAATCCTTCAAACAGCAATTGGTTGTCTTTAATGGTTGAATAGATCAGATTATTGAATTCGATCTCATAATAATCGGCATTTGCGACCTTTTCCCAAGTTGGCGTTAAGGTATAAGCTTGTGTATTTTGATCAGTTATGACAGCCGTAGGCGATGTTAAAGAGCCTGTCTGAGCCAAATAGCTGTCTACAGGAGCATATTCGAATCCATCCAATTGCACTTCGATTGACGCTAAGGATATATCATGTTTATCAATTCGCACCAACAGTAATGGATTCTTGATCAAAGGTACTTTTTCGAATTCCAATCCTTTTGTAGCAAATTGGTTCAAGTTGGGCTTTTCATCATAGAAGTATACATTTTCAGAAGCATTAAATTCATTTAGTGTACGCACTTCCTTAAGCTTGATCGTTTTCCTATTGACCTTTGCTGTTAATTTCTTCGGTGCTTTGCTCACGTTAAAACGGATTTCAGTTGACTTCATTTTCTCAAATCCATCGAATTCACCTTGCGCTGGAGCGATCGTCACCAATACATTATTATTGTTAAGGCTCGAAGTTATCGTTGTATTTACCCCCTTACCATAACGATACGCCTCCGTCTTCCCATCATCATCGTATTCAACAAAGCTCGAATTTCCGTAAGGATACACTTCATAGATACGCTGATCTTTCTTGATTTCCTGTACATTATTATTCGGATTGGTCACTGGAATAATAGCACCATTTTTAACAAAGACTGGTAGTTTCCAGATAGGCACATTAAAATTATTGATAATGCGGCCGCCCTTATATTTTTCACCGGTAAAATAATCAATCCACTCACCATCCGGCAGGTAGATACCGTTCCGGATATCATTTCCTTTCTCATCAACACGAGTTTCCTGATATATCGGTGCTACAAGAAAATTAGGGCCATAGAGGTATTGATATTGTGTTGCCTTGCCGAGCGTATAGCTATTTGCCTGCTCCAAAAACATGGCCCGAATGATGGGAAGTCCGTCTATGGCTTGTTTGGCTACACTATAGCTATAGGGAACCAATTGTGATTTCAATTTCAGGTACAAACGATTAATCGAAGTAGCCGGTTCTCCCAATGCATGCGGATACTTTTCGTTCGATCCCCAGCCATCCATATTAAGTTCCATGGGCGTCCATGTCTTCCATTGAAAATCACGGATATTGACCTTAAAGTTTTTACCACCAAAGATTCCGTCCATATCGGAAGTGATATTGGGCTGACCTGAAAGCCCCGAACCGATATAGGTCGGTATATGAAACCGGATGTATTCCCATACCCCTCCAGTCTGGTCACCCGACCAAATACCAGCATAACGTTGTGTACCTGCCCAACCATCTAATGAAATAATAAATGGACGGGCATTGTTCCCATAATAAGGCATGGTATGCCCCACATCCGCTACGCCATTGAGACCAAATGAGTATCCTGGACCCACCCAGGCAACATCTGTCTTTAAGACTCTCACACCGGCATCACGTACTTCTTTGACGATATCACGTTGTAATAGCGCACTTATACTATCTTTGGGATGGAGATCAGATTGTGTCCATAAACCGATTTCCACACCATTCTTACGCGCATAATCCCCAAACTCTTTCAAGTTTTTGATATTTCCATCTAAGCTTTCCGTTTGGCCATAACCAGCACCGTAACCATCATTAGGAAGGATCCAGCCCAAAGGCATATCATGTGCCTTATAACGGTCGATTACAGCACGCGCTGAGAATTGATAATTATTCATTTCTCCATTTAGAGATTCTTTGATACCGCCATTGTCCTTTTGGCTTTCCTTATAACGCTTGCCATCTTCAAATAAAACACCTTTTTCATCTTCTTTCCAGAAATCGCGGTTATAAGCATTGAGGTGTCCTTCATACAAGCCAAATTTTGGTAAGAGAATAGGATTGCCTGTCAATTGATAGAAATCGTTCAACAAAGGAACTATGCCGTCATTAACCATAAAAAAGACGTCGAGGTAGTCTGTATCATGTGTCAGTTTGACGGTCCCTTTAGTTTTGGCACCAAATGCATAACTACCTTTTTTGAAAGTATGCCACATAAAGCCATAACCGTTGGTAGACCAGTAATAAGGAGTTGGGGAAGCAACACCGCCGTCTGTCCAGCTATTCTGATTTTCGATGGCAATTGTTCTCCCTTTATGTGAAAAACGCCCGTTTTGTACGCCACCGCCAAAGAAATATTCGTCCGTCTGTTCCTTCAATTCAAGACTGACTTGTTTCTCTTGGAAAGCAATCGGTTTTAAACTTTCAATGACAATTTTATTGGTCTTGCGATTGAGAATACTAAACTGCGAGGTCTGTTTGTCCATCGAGAAAAGGATATCGTTGGTGGAGACGCTAACTTTATTACCTTCATCCTTTACATCAAGTCCGTTGACAGCCTTCCGAGGTTGCTCTACCAGGATCTTTGCCTCAGGTTTTGCTTCGGGATCACGAATAATACCACCATGAACATCTTGGAACATTCTAAAAATATGATCACCGTAGAAATCTAACGTCATTCGTTGCCCATTATCGTATACAATCTCGACTGTTGTCGGATTAATTTTCTGAATAGCGATAATACGGCTTCCGTTATCCAGGTTCGCTGTATTGAAATAGTTTATCGTACTTGTTTTGGCATCAACTCGAGTGGGTTGAAAAATAAAAGGAGAAGCCAATCCCATCAATAAACTGACACGGGCTTTTGTGCTCCAAATAGATATCTTCATGCGTATGATTTATAATGCATTAAATTAACATAACAATAATACAATAGTAATTCGAAGTAAAAAAGTGATTCTGGAATGCAAACGATTGTCCAATAAGAATGTTGCAGGTCAACCAACCCATATAGTAAGCATCTCGTAGAAAAGGTTAACGAGAGTGATACGGATAAGGATAGAAGCGGGATAACTTTATCCACGAATCATGCAGTGGTTGCTGGTATACATATATCAGGGGTACGTTTAGTCAGGCGAGATAGTGTTAAGGGATCAGCGGAGGTAAAGGAGGTTCAGCAACATTTTCAACTGTTCTGATCATGCCGCGATCCGATTATCCAGAACTCATCCTGCAGCTTGCGGCTATCAATAAGGGAGCATTTGGTTTAAGGGCTACTGGTGATGCACCATACCACTGTGGGACAGTGACAGTTGCGGAACAGCTGCCGATGGACCGGGCTCA
>NZ_DIIM01000018.1:97981-410382 GCF_002420705.1 Sphingobacterium sp. UBA5670 | reverse complement strand
GGCTTCTTGCGTTTCTATACTCCCGTATTTCCATGTACAAGCTATTGCATATCCTCCGCCTATTGGTTATCACAGCACATGGCCTTCGCTGAGCCCGGTCCATCGGTAGCTGTTCCGCAACCGTCGCTACCCTGCACTGTCACTGCCCCACAGTGGTATGGTGCATCACCAGTAGCCCTTAAACCAAATGCTCCCTTATTGATAGCCGCAAGCTGCAGTATGAGTCCTGGATAAAATGACCGTAGCCTTCTCAGCTTCCATAGGTGTATTTGCACGAAGAATCGAAATCACTAATGGTCTTAAATATGATGTTTACTGTTGGAGTAGTGATTGTCACTAGTATCTCGAACATCTTGCTTATCTGCCGGAATTGACTGAAAAAAAGCTGAGATAGAAATTTAAACAATCGTTTGTGTAAATTGAGCAAACGATTGCTTTCAAGTTTCATTTTTTATTTAGAAAAAAGTGTTCTATTATTGTTATAGAGATTAAGTTCTTTCATTAGAACCAAGTATAAATCCGATCCAAAAGGATTTTTCTATTGACTGTTTAGTTTGTTTTAAAATAGGTGATTTTTTAGAGGGACCAATTGGTCCCTTTAAATTTATATGAACTTTAAATTATGGATTCTAGAAGAGATTTTCTTAAAAAAGCCGGGATATTGTCATCACTGGCTGTTTCACTCCCCACTTTGGTTAATGCCAATGCAACAGCATCGTCGTTTAATATGTGTGGTTACGCAGCTCCAAAAATTGATAAGGTCAGAGTAGCGGTAATTGGACTCGGCATGCGCGGTCCTGGTGCTGTTGAACGCTTATCTTATATTGAGGGCTGTGAAATTGTTGCACTTTGCGATAAGCATCCAGATCGGGTGGACCGTGCAACGAAGATCGTTACATCAAAAGGTTTGGCAGCGCCTAAAGCGTATTCTGGTGAGGATGGCTGGAAATCCTTATTGAAAGAAGAGAAACTTGATCTCGTCTATATCTGTACCCCATGGGATTATCATACTCCCATGAGCATTGCTGCTATGAAAGCCGGTAATCACGTGGCTTGTGAGGTTCCGATCGCATTGACGATCAAGGATTGTTGGGAGGTAGTGAAGACATCCGAGGCAACTAAAAAGCATTGTATGATGCTGGAAAACTGCTGTTATGATTTCTTCGAAATGCTGACATTGAATATGGTGCGCCAAGGCTTGTTTGGCGAACTCGTTCATGCAGAAGGTGCTTATATTCACGATTTGCTGGATCTTAATTTTGCAAAGAATGGCTATGATAACATGTGGCGCCTAAGAGAAAATATAAAACTAAATGGAAATCTATACCCTACTCATGGAATTGGGCCTGTTGCACAATGCTTAAATATCAATAGAGGGGATAAAATGGATCATCTTGTGGCGATGTCTTCCAATGATTTTATGATGGGAGAAAAGGCAAAAGAGTTAGCAGCTAAGGACTCTTTTTTCCAGGAATTTGTAGGAAAGAAATACCGTGGTAATATGAATACGACGCTTATCCGTACTGCTAAAGGGAAAACGATTATGTTGCAGCATGATGTCACTTCTCCTAGACCTTATTCTAGACTGCATACATTGAGTGGCACCAAAGGATTTGCACAAAAGTATCCTACGGAGAATATTGCTTTCGGTCATGAATTCATTACAGAACAGAAATTAAAAGAACTGTATGACAAATACACACCAGAGTTGGTAAAATATATTGGTGAGCAGGCGAAACAGGTCGGTGGACACGGTGGGATGGATTTTATGATGGACTGGCGTCTAATTGACTGTTTGCGCAATGGATTACCTTTGGATCAAGATGTCTACGATGCTGCGTCGTGGAGCTGTATCGTGCCATTGAGCTTTGAATCCGTAGAGAAGAACTGCAAGACCGTTGATGTACCTGATTTTACAAAGGGAGCCTGGAAAAATAACAGTCCTGTTGAAATCACGCTGAAAGGTGGTGGTAACACGCCTATCCGCTCAAGATCTGCAAAAAAGGAAAATATACAATTGGGTGTGTAGTCCGGTTTTATAAATGACTAATTGGAGGGGAACATTAAAAAGTTCCCCTTTTATGTTTATCTTTAATTATGTTATTCAATCTAACTCTAATTACCTGTTTATCGTTATTTTCCCAAAAGGATACACTTTCCTGTTGTGTAGGGGAAAATATACCCACAAGGGCTGGTATGATTAAATCCCAGATCAACAAGCTGAATAGTCATGTGTCCGGCAAGATGATATTGGTCGAAGGGGGAAAATTTCTGATGGGAAGTTCAAATTTTGAAGATAGTAAGCCTTTACATCAGGTCGAACTTACTTCATTTTACATGGATGAACACGAGGTAACAAATGCGCAGTTTGCACAGTTTGTAAAGGAAACCGGCTATGTGACAGTGGCGGAACGGGAACTGGATCCAAAAGATTTTCCGGGAGTGGACCCCAAGATGTTAGTGCCCGGATCGGCTGTGTTTTCCAAACCCAAAGAGCTTAATTCTTTAAACAATTACCTGATGTGGTGGGAATATGTTCCCGGGGCAAATTGGCAGCATCCAGAGGGGCCAAATAGCAGTATCAATGACAAGATGAATTATCCTGTTGTTCAGGTGGCTTATGAAGATGCGGCGGCCTATGCGAAATGGGCAGGGAAAAGATTGCCGACAGAAGCCGAATGGGAATATGCTGCAAGAGCACGGAAAGATGCGAACGATGATTTATATTATTGGGGTAAAGAGTTGAAGCCTAATGGTCAGTGGACTGCAAATATTTATCAGGGAAAATTTCCGGTGCAGGATTCGAAGGAAGATGGATTTGAAGGAACAGCACCCGTAAAATCGTTTCAGGCAAATGCGCTGGGGCTATATGACATGGAAGGCAATGTGTGGGAATGGTGTGCTGATTTGTATAGACCGGATTATTATCAGCATAGTACGGCTGCCAATCCTAAGGGGCCACAAGATTCCTATGACCCACAAGAACCAAATCTCGAAAAGCGTGTCCAACGTGGCGGATCATTTCTTTGCAACGATCAATATTGTGAAAGATATAAAGCCGGAAGCAGGGGAAAAGGGGAGGTCAACAGTCCGACAAATAATGTCGGGTTCCGTTGTGTAAAAGATATCAAATAAAAAAGGCTTGCATCTGCAAGCCTTTTTTATTTGATTGATATTGATATGCCTTATTGTGCATTCAAAAACATTGATTTTTGACTGTACAATTCTCTGAAATAAGGATCTTGAAGATCTTTGATAAAGCGGATAGCTTCACCAGTTGATTTCATTTCAGGGCCTAATTGTTTGTCCACTTCGGGGAATTTGTTGAAGGAGAATACAGGCTCTTTAATAGCGTATCCCTGTAATTTACGTTCGATCGTAAAGTCTTTTAGTTTGTTGGCACCTAACATAACTTTGGTTGCGATGTTGATATAAGGAACATCATACGCTTTAGCGATGAAAGGAACGGTACGCGATGCACGTGGGTTGGCCTCGATGACATACACATTTTCACCTTTTACAGCAAACTGAATATTTAATAGACCGCGAACGTTCAACGCTTTTGCTAATTTGATAGAGTACTCTTCCATTTTGTCCTGAACAGCTTGTGACAAGCCAAATGGAGGCAATACAGCCGATGAATCACCAGAGTGGATACCGGCAGGTTCAATATGTTCCATCATACCAATGATGTGAACATCTTCACCATCACAAATTGAATCTGATTCAGCTTCTTCGGCACGATCCAGGAAGTGGTCAATCAGGATATGGTTTCCAGGAAGATTTTTCAACAAGTTAACGACAGCTTTTTCTAAATCTTCGTCATTGATGACAATACTCATTCCTTGTCCACCCAATACGTAAGAAGGACGAACCAATACCGGATAACCAACTTCGTTTGCAACTTGTAATGCTTCTTCTGCTGACGTTGCTACACCATATCTTGGATATGGAATTTCCAGTTCTTTCAATAGATCTGAGAAACGGCCACGGTCTTCTGCCAAGTCCATATTCTCAAATGAGGTACCGATGATTTTTACACCAAGTTGCTCTAGACGCTCAGCCATTTTAAGAGCCGTTTGTCCACCCAACTGAACGATAACACCTTCTGGTTTCTCTAATTCGATAATCTCACGTACGTGCTCCCAGAATACGGGCTCGAAGTATAATTTGTCAGCCATATTGAAGTCTGTCGATACAGTCTCCGGGTTACAGTTGACCATAATCGCTTCGTAACCACATTCTTTAGCAGCCAGTAAACCGTGTACACAAGAGTAATCAAACTCGATACCTTGACCGATACGGTTTGGACCAGAACCTAAAACGATGATTTTCTTTCTATCTGAAGAGATGGATTCGTTCTCTTCTTCGAATGTCGAATAGTAGTATGGCGTTTGTGCAGGGAATTCTGCAGCACAAGTATCTACCATTTTGTAAACACGGTTGATGCCTAACTCTTTACGACGGTCGTAAACTTGATCTTCTGTTACATTGCCCAACAACCATGCTATTTGCACATCTGAATAACCTTTTTGTTTTAAGGTCATGAAGAAATCACGTGGGATATTGTTCAATTGGTAACGACGTAATTCTTGCTCAAGGTGTACCAACTCCTGGATCTGTACAAGGAACCATTTGTCGATACGTGTTGCTTTACGGATAGATTCCAAAGGAACACCCAATTCGAAAGCATCTTTGATATGGAATAAGCGGTCACCACTCGGATGTTCCAAACTATCCATGATTTCGTCAAGGTTTCTCCATTGACGACCATCAGCACCTAAACCAGCGCGGCCAGTCTCCAAGGATTGACATGCTTTCTGTAAAGCTTCGATAAATGTACGGCCGATTGCCATTACTTCACCTACCGCTTTCATTTGTAATCCTAATTCCTTGTTTGCTCCTTTGAATTTATCGAAGTTGAAACGAGGGATCTTAACAATCACATAGTCTAATGTTGGTTCAAAATATGCGGATGTTGTCTTCGTGATCTGATTTTGCAATTCATCCAAGTTGTAACCGATCGCCAATTTAGCTGCAATCTTCGCAATTGGATAACCCGTTGCTTTCGATGCTAAAGCTGAAGAGCGTGATACACGTGGATTGATTTCGATGGCAATGATTTCTTCGTTTTCTGGGTTTACAGAGAACTGGACGTTACAGCCGCCGGCAAATGTACCAATTGAACGCATCATCAAGATCGCTTGATTACGCATATCCTGGTAACATTTGTCTGATAATGTCATTCCCGGTGCAACTGTGATCGAGTCTCCTGTGTGGATACCCATTGGATCAAAGTTTTCAATGGTACAGATGATGATAACATTGTCGTTGGTATCGCGAAGTAATTCCAACTCAAATTCTTTCCAGCCCAATACAGCTTGTTCAACCAAAACTTCGTGTGTTGGTGAAGCATGCAAACCTCTATTTAGGGCTGCATCAAAATCTTCTTTTCTGTGAACAAATCCACCTCCTGTACCTGCAAGGGTATACGATGGACGTATAACAAGCGGATAGCCAATTTCTTGTGCAGCTTCTTTACCTTCAAGGAATGAGTTTGCAATTTTGGATGTTGCAACGCCCACACCAATATCAACCATTAATTGACGGAACTCTTCACGGTTTTCAGTTTTTTCAATGGCAGCAACATCAACACCGATAACTTTTACGTTGTATTTTTCCCAAAGACCTAGGTTAGAAGCTTCGATACATAAGTTCAAAGCTGTCTGACCACCCATGGTAGGAAGTACAGCGTCAATGTTGTGCTTTTGCAAAATTTCTTCAATACTTTCGCATGTTAATGGAAGTAAGTAGACATTGTCTGCAACAACTTTGTCCGTCATGATTGTTGCAGGGTTTGAGTTGATGATGGATACTTCAATACCTTCTTCTTTCAATGAAAGGGATGCTTGAGATCCAGAATAATCAAATTCGCAAGCCTGACCGATAACGATGGGACCTGATCCGATGATTAAAACCGACTTAATGGAAGTGTTTCTTGGCATTATATCTAGTTCAAAAAATTAAATTTCCTATTGTAAATCTGAGCAAAGACAATCAAAACTAGCTCATGGGGAAGGGTCATTCCGACTGCTTTGTCGGAGTGCAAAGTTACATTTTAAATTTTGAAAATTAACTATTTATTTTAAGAATATTTCAAAAAAAAATGGGGTTGATTAGAAAAGTGGACTTTAAAAAACATAAATGATGGGCAAAACGTCAGTCGGATGCTTTCCAAAACCTTCAGGATTGTATAGCTGTTGATGCTGTGAAATCCTGAAGGTTTTTTCTTCGATAAGCGGACTTAGTAAACTCATTAATACTTTAATGAGAAAACACAAATCAATAGACTTAAAGGTTTAGAAAAATAGCTACTGATGTATTTAATAAACGATGATTTCATCCGTAAACAAGTAACCCTTTTTGGGGTTGCTGGCTTTGATTTTTATATAACGCGCCTGTTGTGCTTTGTCCAGCTTGAGCTCAAACCTTTTGAAGGTCAATTTGGATTCTTTGTCGGATATATCATTTTTGATTGTTCCTACCGACCGGAATGTACGGCCATTATCCGAAAGCAGGACTTCCATTTCTCCTGGCATGTAAACGCCGGGACCAATCATCTGCATGAAATTCATGGCAACCTGGTGGATTTCTTCACGCCGCTCCATATCGACAACAACGTCAATTGCGCTCGTAAATCCTTGCCATTGGCCATCATGGTAGGAAAGGCCACCCATGATCCCGTTTGTTAAGGTAGAATCTTTTTGTGCCGGATATCCCGACCATTGTGTATTGTAGGTTACTTTTTTCCCAATGGCGCGATGGATATCAATATCAAAAGAAAGCGTAGGGCCGATTTTGATCGAATCTTGAAAATAAGTCGCATTGATATGGCCTGTTGAGCTTAATTCAAATGGACCTGTATAAGGGGTAGATTGGATCGTTGGCTCACTGCTGTCAATGGTATACCGGATCTGATCTGTTTTTAGCTGCTCCGTTGTCAGCGTAATTTTATTATTGTTTTTAGCCGCATTATATGTTGCTGTATAGGCAACATTAAATGAAGGACGATAATAGTTGACGTTCAGATCCTGTAATAGCTTGTAATGTGATTGCAGCCTCCGCTGAAAGTCTGTCCAGCTCTTCGCATCCTTATTTGTCCAATTGACCTCTGATAATGCCAGCGCACGTGGGAATACCATATATTCCAGATGCTCAGTGGTAGGCACATATTCAGTCCATATATTTGCTTGCGCACCAAGGATATGCTTAGCTTTATCTCCTTGTATAGCCGCTGGAATAGGATCATAGGAATAGACCTTGTCTAGTGTCAGGTATCCGCCGATGGCCTCAGGCTGTGTTCTAGGGTCGGTCTGATAGGAGTCAAAATAGAGGTGTGACCCTGGGGTCATGATGACATCGTGACCGGCATTAGCAGCCTTTATGCCTCCATCTTCACCGCGCCAGCTCATGACTGTAGCGCCCTCGGTGAGTCCTCCCTGTAGGATCTCATCCCAACCGATAAGCTTTCTGCCTTTGGATTGTAGGTAAAGGTACATTTGTTTGATGGCATAGCTCTGCAGTTCGTCGACAGACTTTAATCCTTCTTTTTGCATGAGTGCCTGGTCTTTTGGACAGGTCTCCCAGTGTTTTTTCTCGGCCTCATCGCCGCCGATATGGATGTATTGGGAGGGGAATATGGTGAGAACTTCATCCAGTACATTCTTTAGGAATTCAAAGGTTTTTTCATTACCAATACAGAATTCCCCCTGGCTATAGGGTTTGCCAGAGCAGGAGAGTTCGGGATAAACGGCCAGCACTTCTTCCGAATGCCCGGGCATTTCTATCTCCGGAATCACATTGATTCCTTTGCGGGCTGCGTAATCGACCAGTTCGCGGGCTTCCTCTTGTGTATAAAAGCCACCGCTAGCGTTTGGTGTGCCTTTTTCGACGTATTGGCGGCCATTGTTCCACCAATCTTTCCAGCCTGTATGCGTACGCCAGGCAGCCTTTTGTGTTAGCTCGGGGTATTTTTTGATTTCAAGCCGCCATCCAGCGCCATCCGTTAAATGCCAATGAAAGTTGTTGAATTTATAAATAGCCATGATGTCGATATACTTTTTTACAAAAGACAATGGCATAAAATGGCGTGACACATCGAGGTGTAGACCACGGTAGGTAAATCGAGGTTCATCAATAATTGTCGCAAAGGCTATTTTACTTGGGTCAGCTTGTAGATAGCCTAATTGAATGAGGGTGTAGATCCCATTGATAATTTGAGGCACATTCCAAGCCCTGAGCAGCAGGCCTTTTTCATCAATCTGGATGGAATAGGCATTTTTGCTGAGATTGTCTGCATCGACTGCTTTGATAATGCGAAAGCCTTCTTTTGGTGCTTTTTTATTTTTTTTGAGTACTTCGACGGATAGACTTTTGATTGCAGGATGTTCAGTAAGCAATTGGGTGGTCTCCTGAAACTCATCTGAAACAATAACCGGAAGATGTGCAGGGATAGCATATGTTCCCGTGGCCAATGTGATTTTCGAAGGTTTGGGTATAATGTCAAAGTTGGTTTGGGCCTGTGCAGCAAAGATAGATGCACCCCCAAGTAACAACATGGATAAAGATTGGCTCAGTCGCATAGTTTTGTTATTAGATTAATGATAATCAACACAAATATCCTAATTTTTGTTTCATTATTCTATTAATGCCGATAAACGGTCATTTTTTATGATATAAAACCAACAAATAGACGGTTAGAAATTACATTTTTAATCCTTAACTTTGTTGTATGATTGAACTTCCAGTTATTCCGGCAACTCCTGCACAGCGCAAGCCTGATTGGTTGCGTGTCAAATTGCCTGTTGGTAAAGAATATAGACATGTCAGAAGTCTTGTAGACGAACATAAATTACATACGATTTGTGAGAGTGGAAATTGCCCGAATATGGGCGAATGTTGGGGGGCTGGAACGGCAACCTTCATGATTTTAGGAAATATCTGTACACGTTCTTGTTCATTTTGTGCGGTGGCAACTGGCCGTCCGCTGGCCGTAGATTTGGATGAACCAAACCGCGTAGCGAATTCAGTTAAATTAATGCAAGTAAAGCATTGTGTGATAACGTCAGTGGATCGTGATGATCTTAAGGATGGTGGTTCAATTATTTGGGCCGAGACCATCAATGCTATCCGCAGAGAAAGTCCTGAAACGACATTGGAAACACTTTTACCTGATTTTAAAGGACAATGGGATAATTTAGACCGCGTGATAGCAGTTCGTCCCGAAGTTGTTTCGCACAACTTGGAAACGGTGCGCCGTCTGACAAGAGAAGTTCGTGTTCAAGCGAAATATGATCGTTCATTGGAATGCCTACGCAGAATTTCTGAAGCTGGTCTCCGCACAAAATCAGGTATTATGCTTGGTTTGGGTGAAACAGAAGAAGATGTGATCGAGGCCATGCAAGATCTATATAATGTTGGCGTACACATTTTGACCTTGGGTCAATATTTACAGCCTACAAAAGCTCACCATCCGGTTATCGAGTGGATCACACCGGCGCAGTTTGAGAAATATCAGAAAATCGGTTTGGAAATGGGATTCAAGTATGTAGAATCTGGACCATTGGTACGTTCATCTTACCATGCTGAAAAACATTTATTCGACATGCAATAGAAAACGGGTTTAAAGTTTTTTTGGAAGGTATATTTCGCCTTATAGTGGAATTATCTTTTCAAGATATAAAAAAGAAGCCTGAGTGATTTTTCGCTCAGGCTTCTTTTTTCTGAAAATACCCGATTTGGTGAGTTAAAAAGCCTTTCGCTCATTTTCAATACTACTGGCCGGCTTGAAAATAGAAAACTTCGATCGGAAGATATTGGTCTATAGGCGCAAATAATAAAACAACAATAGACGAACATTAGGCCAACGCAATTGTCTTTTTCCGAGGTGGTCTGATGCCTTAGAGGTTAAAAACTGTACGCAGTAAAATCGTTCTTCCACGAAGCTCAAATTCACTCTGGGCAATCATATTGGCGGTCGTCATGTAGGTGCGATAGTTTTTAATATTGGCCAGATTATTTATTTCCAATTCAAGGTCCATTTTCCATTTGTTGACTTTATAGCGTGTGAAGAAGTCTACAAAAGTATAACTTGCATTCCGCATGTTCGTTTGAAAGGTAGCTAGATTACGAAGATTTACACGCATAAAGCCATTTTTGAACGGGCTCGCCGGAAAGCCCAGATTATGCATCATTGTCGTTGTTTTATTTTGGATCGTATTGCTTAGCCCTTCTTGTTTGCTCTTGTTCCAATTGAACATTCCTGTATAGGAAATGTTATAGGATTTAAATAGTTTGGCCTCCAGACTGGGTTGAAATAAATAGCTTATGCTTCGAATAGGAACGATGGCATTATTTAACAATTGATTGTATTTGAAATAGGAGATACTTCCTTTTAATTTGAGCGTACTTGCCAAAGGGAAAATGTATTTGTCGAATCCGATCTGCGATGACCATCTTTCCTGAAGGTTGTCCATATTGACCACTACATTTTCGGTGATATTATTTTTTATAATAGTGGATAATATCGTATTCGAAAATGATCTTGAATAGCTGATGCCTGCATTTGCAAATAAAACCTTTAGGGTACGGGCCAAATTGTAATTGAGATTAAATGCATGTTTTTTGGACTCGTTGAGTGCCGCATTATTCTGGCTGAGCATTCTATAGTTGCGCAATACTACTCCATGGTATATGTCTTCAATGTTGCCAATGTCTTGGCTATATTGATAGCTAAATTGAAGATAATCCTCCTGAGAAACTTGCCATCGCGCTTTTAGATTGGGATTGATTAGCAATGAATTTTTGGAATCCGTCAGCTGCTGGTTTTCATCTTCATAATGCGTAAATAGGTAAGTGACCGGAATATCCAGCTGGGTTTCAAACCTATTGTTTTTCCAGGAATATTGTGGTGTAATGAATGTCTGGGTTCTGTTCCAATGCAGATCATTATGCATCCTTTCGCCGAGTGGCCGACTACCTTGGTCATTGTCCGCTATGGTTAGTAAAGAGTTGAAATGTTGACGATCTGTATTGAATCCAATTTGATAGTACTGCTTTATTCTACCTTTATTGAAGCGATAACCTGTACTGATCTCTGTAAAAAATGAGGGTACATCAATTTGCTGAAGACTACTTTTATAGGGAATGCTATCGTTGAGTATTTCAGGAAAAACACCGGGATAGATCTGTAAAGACTGTGGCTTGCTGCCATAATTTAGAGACCAGTTAATAGCAATGATGTCGTTATTTTTAAGTTGCGGGATATAACTGAACAAGTTACTGAATCCCTTAATGTGGTGTTTTTGGAATTGGTCGATTTGGCCCGAAGTGTTTGTTAGCAATGCTGTTATATCTTTTTTTTCATACTCAAGTGATAAGCTATTGCTCGCATATTTCTGTTCCGTATTGGTGGATGCCGAAAGCCTGGCCGCGCCAAGCCACCGCGCTGTTTTTAGGTGATTTTGTTCATTAAAATAAACATCACCCTCATCGAGCAGGTATTGTGTACTGGAAGCATTATTTTGCTTATCGGTATCGTATAATACCTGAATATTGGATTTTAATTGCCAGCCATTTTTGAGATTATATAAGTTATTGGTATTGAGTAAGCCTGTATTGTTGAAATAATAATTATTTTTAGGTATGTTGGGACTGCCTGTCGTACTGGTCGCCAGAAGATTATTGATTGCCGAGCTGCCAAATTTGGCCAATAAAGATGACTGATTGCCGCCGATGATATCCCCAGAAAGATCTTTACCGGTATTATTCCCGCTGAGGACATTGAGCATCTTTACTTTTTTGTTGAATAAGATGGAATTCAGTTCGGGATCATATAGATTGGGCGTACCAGTACCGATTTTGGCCTGTCCGGTGAGTTTTAGCTTTGCTTCGTCTTTAATAACCAGGTTAATGGCAACGTCGTCTGTAAATCTTTTATTTTTAAGTACCTTATAATGTTCGTGGTTGTCGAGTACCTGAATGTCCTTCACCATTTTGTGAGGTATAGTCCGTGTACCGATTCCATAACGATTTTCCAATAGGTCGTCTCCGTCGATGTAAAGTTTAGAAACAGTTTTGTCCTGATATTTAATCAGCCCAGATTCGGTCACTTCCATGCCCGGAAGACGCTTGATGACATCACCGATATTTCGGTCTTCCTCTTTGGCAAAGGAGCCGACATCGTAAGAGATGGTATCATTGGAACGGGTTACTTTGGGTTTGCTTTTTACAATTACATCTTGCAAAAGATTGGTTTTTGGGACAAGAGCAATTCGAAGGTTTGATGCCTGAGGGCCAAGTTTAAGTTCAAATTTTTCGTAGGTCAGGTGATTGATCTGCAGGTAGATGTTTGTATATTCCTTGGTTAAGGTTATGGTAAAGCGGCCCTCTTTATCCGTCGGTTTGAAGGCAATAATTTTATTTTCTGAAAGGATATTGACGCTTGCAAACGGTACAGGATGGAGTGTTTTATCCACTTGTACCGTTCCGCTAATCGTTTGCTGGGCAAAGGTTATTTGCCCAAGCAAAACGACTATAAATAAACATAGAAATACTTTCATTAAGGCGTCAGCTCTATCGGATTATTGGTAACTTTTGAAGGTTTGTATTTATCGTCTTTTGAAATATTGAAACTCTTTATTTTTGACGGATCCAAAGCACCAAGCGGGGAGCCACTTCCGGAGCCGGAACTGGATCTAACCACGGCCATGTTTCCTGATGAACCTACACTGATGGTTCTGTTTTTTCCCGATTGCGCTTGCATATAAGCTTGTGGATTGGCCTTGAAGGCTTCCTGAATTTTTTTTACTTCTTCTGCAGTGGTTGTGATGACATTCTGCGGCAGAGCGACCGATGTTTTGCCATCTTCAATTTTGTCGAATCCAGCGTAAGCAAAAATGACTTCATTTTTTGTGTCTCGGGCATCCAGGATTAGGCCAGGAAGACCATGGAGTTTCCACGGTCCATAAGAAAACGGCAGTTCGGTTGTAAACCAGGCGATATAGGTCCGGCCTTTGAATGTTGTTTTCGCGTTCTGACAGTTATAGCCACCAATTTCTTTGTGTTCACCCAGTATTTCCCAATCTTGTGTTGGGTAGGTTTGTGGAATGGCAAATTTGTCACTGGCAACGCTGACCACTTCGGTCATTTTGTTTTGATCGGCATCTAATAAATAGGAAGAGCTTGATGGTGTCGAGCGTGTAGTAATGTTTAGTGTACCGTCGAAACCGGGATCTTCCATTTGTTTTTTGACCTCATCTTGCATGCGCTTAGAAGAATAGGAGGTGTAATAACTTGCCCGGGGATTGAGGTAAACCACTGTTTCATCACGTATAAATTGATCCCGCTGGGTACTGTCGTTTACATGTTTGAATTCGTAGTGTACTTTCGCAATGGCTAGTGGAATCTCTTGCGCATATAGAAGCTGTGCAACTATAGATAATAGGATTGATAATGAATATTTCATAAAAATATGTTTATATCGTAAATATACGAAATATTCGTAAAACATAAAATTTATTTCCTTTTCACGCGTAATCTTGGGTGAGCAAATGAAAAGAGGCAAGTATAAAGCTTATTCCTAACGAGTTATTGGGTGGTTTCTATTCGTGTTGCCTATTAAAAACTGTCTCGCCAGCAATGACGGTCCGACTTGTTTTTACATTTCGTAACTGCTCATTTGGAATTTTTAGGATATCCTTTTCAAGGATGACAAAATCAGCATCCTTTCCAACTTCGATGCTGCCGCGTTTCTTTTCCTGAAAACAGGAGAATGCAGCCCAGATCGTCATTCCTCGCAGGGCATCTTCACGGCTTATGGCATCTTGCATCTGAAATCCATGGTCCGGGTATCCTTTTTTGTCAACGCGGGCCACCGCTGCATGGAACCCGTAGAGGGGGTTGAAATGCTCGACAGGAAAATCGCTTCCGAGCGCGAGTTTGCCATACTCCTGCAATAGATGTTTATAAGCATAGGCACCTTTCATACGTTCTGCACCAAGACGGTCTTCTGCCCAGTACATATCGGAAGTGGCATGTGTGGGCTGCACAGAAGGGATGATCTGATATTTCCGGAACTTATCAAAATCTGTTGGCGATATGATCTGAGCGTGCTCAATACGCCATCTACGATCATCCTTATTGTGCAGGTATTTGCCGTAGATATCCAAAATGATCCGATTGGCCGAATCTCCTATGGCATGGGTATTTGCCTGAAATTTGCTCGCAGCGATCTGCTTAATCATTTCTTCATATTCCTGTGGACTATGAAGTAGAAAACCATGTGTGGGAGCATCATGGTAGTGGGCAAGGAGGCAGGCTCCACGGGAACCCAGCGCGCCATCGGCAAGGAGCTTGAACCCTTTGATTTCGAACCGATCGGTTTCATAAAAACCTTGTTCAATGAATGATTTTATATTTTGAGGACTGCCAAGGATCATGGCATAATCTCTAAATTTCAATTCTCCTTCCCGATAGTATTTTTTTAAAAGCTCAAGCCTTTCTTTGGACAAACCTGCATCGACAATTGAGGTGAGACCTACGGAAAGTAAAGAATCCTGTGTGCGTTTGATCATTCTTAGGTATTCCTTTTCGTTGGGAACAGGGATTGTCTTATTGACAAGGTCCATTGCATTGTCGATCAAAAGACCATTTGGCATGTTATTGGTCCCTCCGACTACGCCTCCTCGGATGCTGGGAATACTGGTTAATTTGGCCCATTCCAGCGCTTTGGAATTGGCGACTGCCGCATGATAATCTACCCGCATAAGATAAACGGGAATATCAGGAAATGCCTTATCCAATAAATCTTTGGTGGGAAAAGCCTTATCTTTCCAGCGATTTTGATCCCAGCCACCACCGATCAGCCAGGTTTTATCTGGATTTTTTTGCCTGTAGTTTTTGACACGTTGAATTACTTCTTCGAAGGAATCAGCCCCGTTGAGATCGACTTGATCCATTAATTCGGCTTCATCAAACAAATGCGCATGCGCATCATAAAATCCGGGGTAAATGGCTTTTCCTTCAGCGTCAATCTTTTCCTTTGCTTTATATTTTCGCAGTATTTCGTCATCGGAACCGATGGCTATAAATTTACCATCTTGGATCGCAAATGCCTGCGCCGTGCTGAATGTCGAATCTACGGTATATACTTGCGCATGATATACAATAAGGTCGACTTTGGTTTGTGGAGAGCATGCGATGATCGTCCAGCAAAACAAAAGAATGATTATTGGAAAGGTTTTCATATCCTAAAAATAGGAAAAAGCTGTGAATAAACGGCATCTGGGCTAGCGGCCAGGTATGTTCGAGCTCAAGTTTGAGGTTTTGGCGTATTGAGTTACTTTACGTGAAGCGCCTATGCTAAGTTCCCGCATATTGTTCGGACAGGAGACCATCTGTAAAGTTTTGAAAGGGGACGTGCAGCAAAAGTAAGGAGAATACGAATTATCCAATATTCAAAAAAGGCTTTCCAAATAACTTGGAAAGCCTTTTTATTCAAAAATCAAAATACGTGATTAGCAGTACTCCTCAAATGCTGCGACTAAATTATCAGCAATCATTTGTGCCGGGCGACCTTCAATCATATGTCTTTCAATCATGTGTACCAATTTTCCGTCTTTAAATAGAGCCATTGCTGGAGAAGATGGAGGATAAGGCAACATGTAATTACGTGCAGTGTTAACTGCATCAGTTTCCATACCTGCGAAAACAGTCACTAATTTAGCGGGATGTTTTTCGTTTTTAACAGCTGCTTTCGCAGCAGGACGTGCATTTGCAGCAGCACAACCACATACAGAGTTGACAACCACAAAAACAGTTCCTTCGGATGCGATTGCATTGTCAACTGCTTCAGGTGTTTTTAATTCTTCGAATCCTGCATCAACTAACTCTTGACGCATTGGAGTTACTAAATATTCTGGATACATTATTTCTTCTAGTAAAAATGTTAATATTCTATTTCAATTGTACACCATAAAGACTTCGCTATTGATCAGGCAATTTTAATCGATGCAGATCTGGGCTATTCTTTATTTCTACAAATATAACTGTAAAACGCAGCTTCGTCAAGATACTTGTCTCAAATCAATGTCAGAAAATCTTTTACAGCGCGAAGTCCATTTTCGAGACGCTGTTCACCGAGTCCCGAGATAATGCGATATTGTGCATGAAGGGATGTCAATTCACCTTTCCAGATTTCCATAAAATGATCCCGCTGTTCGGGAAAATCTCGTAGCGGATCATCCTGCCAGGGCAGATCGATATCCATCAGGAGATAAAGGTCGTAGAGATGTTGCTGAATTTTATCGGTAACTTCCTGTGGCGTATGACCAAAAAGATGATCCGACCAAATTTTTACCGTCAGAAAGGTTGTGTCGCAGATGAGGAGCTGTCCTTGAGCCAATGGAATCAGTGCTTCCTCGAGTGCCACCTGCCCATAGAACATATTGACCTCGTCCTGTAAGGTGTATTTATTGTTGAGGCTTTGACAATAATAGCGTGAATATTCGGGCACACATACTGTTTTAAACTCTTTGGCAAGAAACTGTGCCATCGTTGATTTTCCAGTAGACTCGGGACCAACAACAGCAATTTTTATAAATTCTTTTCCCACATCGATCGTTTTGATAGGCAATATTACACAAAATTTTTATAGGTTTTCTGCCAATCACGGTAGCCATTCCAGGCGATGACTGTGAAAACAAAATAGAGCACAGCTGTCAGCATAAGATCTTTATGTATGTATAGTGGGATATAACAAATGTCTACAAACACCCAAAGAAGCCAGTTCTGAAGAATTTTTCTTGTCATCAGGAATTGGGCTACAAAACTGACCGAAGTGCAGAATGCATCAATATAGGGGACATCAGAATTGGTTTTGCTGTCGAGAAGATAACCGATGAAGATCGTGAGGACAAAGATGGCTAGGAAGCAGAGGAGCAATTGGTTGCCGCTGGCTTTGACGATCGGTTTCGTTTTTTCTTCTTTTCGCTTTATCCAATAATACCAGCCGTAAATCGCGGTAGAGAGAAAATAGAATTGTAATACGGTATCTCCGTATAATCTGGCATCGTAAAACAGTATTGCATAGGATCCTACGCTGATGATGCTGATTGGCCAGTTCCAAATATTCTGTTTGGCTGCCAAATAGACGCAAAGAAAGCCAGTTAGGGTGCCTAACCCTTCGAGCCAAGGGGTTTGGGCAAATTGACTGGCAATCTGCTGAAAAAAATCCTGCATGTGGTGTACTAAAAATTACACCTAAATATACAAAGTCTATCCAATAGTCAATTATTGAACCTGTTTATTGGCGCAATTGGTACTGGCAAATGACTCGGGCTTGGCCTTAAAAACAAATCCCATACCCATAATATAGCCCATAGCTTCTTTAAGAGCAACATTTGACTGGAAATTTGGATTGGTGTTGATGTCGGCGTGGACTTCGAGGTCTACTTTGTGTTTTTCGAGGAGGGGGCAGAGCTGATAGGCTATATCGATGGATTTTTGGACTTCGAGCAGCATCCTTTCTTTAATGCTCATTCGGTGGTGCCTTTTGTCCCGTTGGATAAACATAAATCCACCTTTATGTTCCCGGAGAAAGACGATGACTGTCGCGAAGTCGATGATGCCTCTTTTGACTTGGGAATCGGTGCCGATATAAACCTTGAGCTTATTCCCTAGCGCATCTTCTCGTTTAATGACTTCCTCAACAGCATCGAAAATCGTGGAGCGAATGGATTCGCCATTGTATTTTTGCCATCTCATAGCGATATAAATTAGATATAAAAAAATTAAACTTCATCATTGACATAAATTTACTGAATTTCAATGATCTAAGTGTTAATTTAGTTTTAAATAATTTATCCACATTAATGATGTTTTGCACCATAGGCCAGATCTCCGGCATCGCCAAGCCCCGGCACAATATAAGCTTTTGAGGTCAGTTCGTGGTCTACATCACCTACCCAGATATGTGCGTTGGGTACAAAGGCCTGAACGTGGTTTAGTCCTTCTTCGGAAGCGATGGCCGCGACAATATGCAATTCCTTGATGTCGTATTCGGCCAATAGATCCTTACAGCATAAAACAAGACTTTTTCCGGTCGCCAGCATGGGATCCACGATGATCACCGTCCGGTTGTCTAAATTTGGGGTATTGACATATTCCTTGTGAATTTCAAACTCGCCGCTCTTTTTGGTATGGCGATAGGCCGCAATAAACGTGTTGTCGGCGTGATCAAATACATTTAACAATCCCTGATGAAAAGGAAGGCCTGCCCGGAGAATAGTTGCTAGTACGGGCTGTTCCATTAAGAGATGTGTCTTGGCTACCCCCAATGGCGTTTCAATCTCCACAGGGGTATAGGCCATCGTCTTGCTAATTTCATAAGCAAAAATTTCACCTAGCCGTTCGAGGTTCCGACGAAAGCGCATGCGATCCTGTTGAATAGTGATATCTCTCAACTCGGCGATAAAATGATTTGCGATGCTATTTTGGGTAGATAGAATAGTGACCATGACGTGCGTGCTAGTTCAGTTAAACTAAAGATAATAAATAATCAATTGAAAGTAATAACATCTATGGTATTATTATAGTTTGCAGTAAAATGGTAAAATTTTTAGTAAATTTGTGTTAGACCATAGCTGGATATGGCCTGGACCACATGTCGAAAAAATCGTCCTGTTTGCAGATCAAAACCATCGGATTAAAAGAACTGTTTTGAGCTTGCGGCTCAAACTATTACTGGTGCAATGTTTGCTGGGAAAGGCCTAAATAGTTTTCTTTAAGAAATAGGAAGTATATGAAATTTGAATTGACATCAGAGTATAAGCCGACCGGCGATCAGCCAGAAGCAATTAAGCAATTGGTTGCCGGAGTTGAACAGGCAGAGCAATATCAGACGCTTTTGGGGGTGACAGGATCGGGTAAGACCTTTACTGTGGCCAATGTGATTCAGGAAACTCAAAAGCCGACATTGATTTTAAGCCATAATAAAACTTTGGCGGCTCAATTGTACGGTGAATTCAAACAGTTCTTTCCTAATAATTCGGTTAACTATTTTGTATCCTATTATGATTATTATCAGCCCGAAGCTTTTATAGCTTCTACCAATACTTATATCGAGAAGGACTTAGCAATTAACGAGGAAATCGAAAAATTACGTTTGGCGACGACTTCATCATTGATGTCAGGCCGCCGTGATATTGTTGTTGTTTCTTCGGTATCCTGTATTTATGGTATGGGGAATCCGGAGGACTTCTCCCGTTCTATTTTTCGTTTTGGCGTCGGCATGACGGTCACCAGAAATGCTTTCCTGCATAAATTGGTGGAGATCTTATACTCACGGACGACCACCGAATTTAAACGCGGTACTTTTCGTGTAAAGGGCGATACCGTAGACGTGTTTCCAGCGTATCTGGATAACGCCATTCGTATTTCTTTCTTTGGTGATGAAATTGATGAACTGAGCGAGATTGATCCTATTTCAGGTAAAACGCTCAACAAGATGGAAGATCTTGCTCTTTTTCCGGCAAACCTCTTCGTTACACCGAAGGAAAAATTCAAAGAATCGATCTGGGCCATTCAGGATGAATTGATGCAGCGGAAAACGCAACTGGAAGAGGAGGGACTAATGCTGGAAGCGAAACGTTTGGAGGAACGGGTTAACTATGATTTGGAAATGATGCGTGAACTGGGCTATTGTTCGGGTATTGAAAATTATTCCCGCTTTTTCGACGGCCGGAAACCGGGGATGCGTCCTTTCTGTTTACTGGATTATTTTCCGGAGGATTACTTGTTGGTTATTGATGAAAGCCATGTGACCTTACCGCAATTGCGTGCCATGTATGGTGGAGACCGATCGCGTAAAGTTTCTCTTGTAGAGCATGGCTTTAGGTTGCCTGCTGCCTTGGACAATAGACCTTTAAACTTTCCGGAGTTTGAATCCCTGACGAATCAGACGATCTATGTGTCGGCGACTCCGGGCGACTATGAACTTCAGCAGACCGAAGGTGTTGTGGTTGAACAGGTCATTCGTCCTACAGGACTTTTGGATCCAATTATTGAAGTACGGCCAGCGATCAATCAGGTTGATGATTTCCTGGAAGAGGTGGATAAGACCATCAAAGAAGGTGGACGTGTTTTGGCTACTACATTGACCAAACGTATGGCCGAAGAACTTTCCAAATATATGACCAAGCTGAACTTAAAAGTCCGTTATATACACTCCGAAATTAAAACCTTGGAGCGTGTGGAAATCTTGAGAGGGCTTCGCTTGGGGGAATTTGATATATTGGTCGGGGTAAACTTACTCCGTGAAGGGCTTGATCTGCCGGAGGTCACGCTTGTTGCTATTCTCGATGCGGATAAGGAAGGCTTTCTGCGTTCCGAACGATCGCTCATTCAGACGATTGGCCGGGCTGCCCGGAATGATAAAGGTCGGGTTATTATGTATGCAGACAAAATGACCGACAGTATGCGTGTGACGATCGATGAAACTAATCGGCGTCGGGACAAGCAGATGAAATATAATCTGGAGCATGGCATTACACCGCGTACGGTCGGCAAAACAAGAGAGGAGATTTTGGAGCAGACTTCTGTCGCCGATTTCTCGGGTATTGAACCTAAAATTTATTTTGAACCTGATCCGTCGCAGGCGATTGCAGCTGATCCAGTGATGCAGTATCTGAGCGAGAAGGATCTGAAGAAAGCAATCGATAATGTTCGTAAGAAAATGGATAAAGCAGCGAAAGAAATGGATTTCTTGGAAGCAGCGAAATATCGTGATGAAATGTTCTCCTTGGAGAAGCTCTATGAAGAGCGATTCCCTTCTTAAAGGAAGGTGGTCTGTTAATATGTATTAATTATTGTTAATCAATATTAAGATTTGTTAAACAACGCTAAATAGCGTTTAAATTAAGATTCCGCCTTGCATATTTGTGGCAATTGTAAATAAATTGACCACATATGAAACATTTAGTCTGCAGTATAATACTGTTTTTTGTGCTTTCCACGGCATTCTGCCAAAGCAAAATCTCCTACGGCATAAATGCTGGGTACACGAATGCTGGATCGTTAGTATCCAATAAGCGATCCCACAATTATAGCTTTCGAAGTATTTCGGGGATTACAGCAGGTGTTTTTGTTGAAATCCCTCTTATTGCCGGAATTTCTATTCAGCCTGAAGTCAACTTTACCCAAAATGGTATGGAAGCAAAGCACACTCTGGAAAATAATTGGACGACTTATCGTCGGAACGCAATCGATATTCCGTTAAATATCGCCTATAATGTGACGATTGGAGAGGGGCGGGCTTATATAGCAGCGAGCCCTTATTATGGTATCCAGATGTCCATGAATAATAATGATGGAAAATTTTACGATGCAACGACCAACCCTTCAGACTATGGTTTGGGTTTTAACTTAGGTTACAAATGGAATGGGGGCTATGGTTTCTTCATTGGCTCCAATTATGGGATGAAGGATATGAGTGTCAATGAAAATGTAAAACTCTATAATCGCACGTTCAATGTTGGCTTACGATTTGACCTCCATCAAATACTAAAAAAATAGCAACCAATATATCTTTAACGAGAAGCAGCACTCCATCAAATATTTCGCCTTAGAAAGGACCTGTCTTTTTTGAAGCCTTATAATAGGATTTGCTGCTTTTTTGTGCACTCAAGCTTATGTTTTCCATCGTTAGGTCATGTTCATAGGCATCCGGGATCGGCAGCAATTATTTCTTTTCTTTCAGATCGAATGCCTCCCAGGCCAATAGATTCGGCCTTGTTTCACAAATTTTTCTGTTGAATTATATTGTTCAATTGTTAACATATTTTGCAAAAATCAAATTCTTCTCAGTAAATTAGTGCTCAAATCTAAACTAAAACATACTAAAGAATGAAAAAGCCAATTCTCGTTGTCAAATTTGGATCGGCTTCTATTACCACGAAAGAGGGAGAAGTTGATGAACGTATTGTTTTGGAGATCGCTAGGCAAATTGCTTCCTTACAAAAGAAATACAATATTGTCTTGGTGTCTTCAGGTGCTGTCGCTGCCGGTAAACGTTTTCTGCCCAATTATACGGGAACGTTATCAGAACGTAAGGCCGCAGCTGCAATTGGAAACCCCATACTGATCAATACGTATTCAACCTATTTCCGCCCCTTTAAAATTTCTTTGGCTCAAAGCTTATGTGAAAGACATCATTTTTCCAATCGGGATCAATTTCTGCAATTGAAAAATACATACGAGGAATTGTGGCGGAATAATGTTATTCCAATCGCAAATGAAAATGATGTAGTGAGTAATAAAGAACTAAAGTTTTCAGACAATGATGAGTTGGCAACCTTGATTGCCGTTGGCTTTGGTGCCGAAAAACTATTGTTCAGCACTTCTGTCCCAGGAGTATTGGACACAAACAACAAGATTATACCGCAAATTGAAACAATCGACCGGGATATCCTGGGATTGGCAAGGAAGGACAAATCGTCGGTGGGACTGGGGGGAATGACCTCGAAATTGAACTTTGCCCGATTAGCTAATCAAATGGGAATTGCAGTCGTTATATTTAGCATGCAGACCGAAGATGCAATCCAAAAAGCGATAAAGCACGAAACGGGAACACTGTGCCTTGCAGAGAGCAAGAAGATCTCTTCCCGCAAGAAATGGCTTGCAAGCGGAAGTTTGATCAAGGGTGAATTAATGGTTGACCGTGGGGCGGAAGAGGCCTTATTGAAACACAAGAGTTTACTCGCCGTAGGCGTAACCCGTATCGTCGAACATTTTGAAAAAGGAGAAGTCTTGAATATTGTTAATCTCGAAGGCTTAACGGTCGCCGTGGCCCGGGCCAAGATGGATTCATCTGCTTTGTCCCAGTCAAGTAAAAAGAATGTAGAAATTGCGCATGCAAATGATATCGTATTATTATGAGTGAATCCATCGTAGAACAACTTCAGGCAGCAGCCAAAGCAAAAAAAGTGTTGCAGCAGCTGGCCCCAGATAGTAAAGTAGCCATTTTGAATGCCATTGCAGCCGCTCTTGTTGAACAAGAATCGGCTATATTACAAGCCAATAAAAGTGATTTGGACCGCATGTCGGATGAAGATCCCAAAAAAGACCGTCTCCTGCTCAATGGCGATCGTCTAAGAGGTCTGTCTGACAGTGTGAAGCAGATTGCACAGTTAGCGGATCCAGCAGACCAGCTCTTATTAAAAAAGGTGCTACCCAATGGATTGGAAATAGAAAAGATCACCGTCCCACTCGGGGTTGTCGGTGTAATCTATGAATCGCGGCCCAACGTTACTATTGACGTTGCTGCTTTATGTATTCAATCGGGTAATGTTTGTTTATTGCGTGGCGGTTCCGATGCCCAATACACCAATGCGGCTTTATTAAAAGTCATCTATGGAATCTTGGACGAACATGGTATTACGAGGGATATTGTACAGTTGTTACCTGTCGATAGAAAGCACGTATCAGAATTGCTGGAGGCAACCTCCTATGTGGATATCATTATCCCGCGGGGGTCACAGTCGTTGATCGATTTTGTCAGGGAAAACGCGAAGGTACCTGTGATCGAAACTGGTGCGGGAGTATGCCATACCTATGTAGACCGAACTGCAGATCTGGATATGGCAGCTAAAATTGTGGCTAATGCTAAAATTTCCAGACCTTCGGTCTGCAATTCCTTGGATACTGTTTTGGTCGATAAGGATGTTGCACCAGAGTTTTTAGTTAGATTGGCTCCCTATCTGGAGGAAGCTCAAGTTGAAGTCTTTGCTGATCCTGTTGCCTATGAGCTATTGAAAGGTGAAAATTTTTCAAATTTAAAAGCGGCAGAAGAGGCAGATTTTGGAAGAGAATTTTTAGATTTGAAATGTTCGATAAAAACTGTTGATGGACTTGATGAAGCTCTGGAACATATTGGAAAATATTCTTCCAAACATTCGGAGTGTATTGTCTCTTCTAATGAACTTTATATTGAACAGTTTCTAAATACTGTGGATGCTGCGGCGGTATATGCCAATGCATCGACACGTTTTACAGATGGTGGTGAATTTGGACTTGGGGCTGAAATAGGAATTTCTACTCAGAAATTACATGCACGGGGACCATTTGCATTGGAAAAGTTGGTTACAGAGAAATGGATTGTCCGTGGAAGTGGACAGATCCGATAAGCAAAGGTACAATGGGATTAAGTTTTAAAAAAGATGTATTGATGAACTGGATTGAAGAAATAGGCAAATTTCTTCGTATATGGACGGAGGGGCATGATGCCTTTACGGAACCAAGCGATCCAGCTGTATTTGAAGGAGCTTATGAGAAGTTTTTTGAAAAGAGCAGAAACTACTTCATAAATCTTTCGGAGACTGAACTTGCGGTATATCTTAAAGAAGATCTCCAGGTACAGCAATTACATCCATTAGCACTGACCCTATTATTTGATGGGTTGAATGCTACGGATGGTAGCCAGGAAAACTTACTCCGCAAAGCAAAGCTCATTTTGAATCTAGCTATGGCCGAAACAGCCAGTTTTGCTTTTCAAGATTACCAGTATCTAGCTATGATCGATAATAAATTGAAAAGTCTATAATGACGCTTGGCAATTTGTTGTGTCCAACGAATGAAGAAGTGAAAACCCTGGGTACAGGAGGTATTTATTGAAGTGCCGTAGGGACTTCCAGTTGTGATGTGAAAGATGCTGCGCTGAGCAGAGAAAATAAACAGGAGCTGTCAGTTATTGAACTGACAGCTCCTGTTTATTAAGGGATTTTGAACGGAAACGTTACCGTAGAATTTCACGGGCAATGACCAAGCGTTGAATTTCGGATGTACCCTCATAGATTTGCGTAATCTTTGCGTCGCGCATCAATCGTTCGACGTGGTATTCTTTGACATAGCCGTACCCCCCATGCACCTGAACCGCTTCTACCGTGTGTTTCATAGCGACCTCAGAGGCATGTAATTTGGCCATGGCCGCTATTTTTCCATAGGGGAGCCCCTGATCTTTTGTCCAGGCAGCTTTGTAGGTCAAGAGTCTTGCGGCTTCAATATCGACTTCCATATCCGCCAATTTAAACTGAATGGCTTGATGATCCGAGATAGGTTTTCCAAAGGTCTTCCGTTCTTTGGAGTAAGCAAGTGCGAGATCATAGGCTCCAGCAGCAATTCCCAAGGCTTGAGCAGCTATGCCAATACGGCCGCCATCGAGTGTTTTCATCGCAAATTTGAACCCGAAGCCATCTTCTCCAATGCGATTCTCTTTCGGAACTTTAACATCAGAAAATAGAAGAGAATGCGTGTCAGAACTGCGGATACCCAATTTGTTCTCCTTTGGCCCAATGGTAAAGCCCGGTAAACCTTTCTCTACGATAAGCACGTTAATGCCTTTGTGCCCTTTTTCGGGATGAGTCTGTGCAATAACGAGGTATATGTCGGCGTGCCCTCCATTGGTAATCCAATTTTTTGTTCCATTGAGCAGATAATAATCGCCCTTATCTTCGGCAATTGTATGTTGAGAGGAGGCGTCCGAACCAGCCTCAGGCTCTGATAGCGCAAAAGCGCCAAGTTTCTCACCCTTTGCTAAAGGAATTAGATACTTTTGTTTTTGTTCCTCTGTACCATAAGCATTGAGTCCATATAATACCAGGGAATTGTGGGCGGATACGATAACGGCCGCAGAGGCGTCAATTTTGGCAATTTCTTGGAGCACAAGAACATAGGCCAAAGTGTCCATGCCAGCTCCACCATAAGCTTCCGGGGTCATGATGCCCATAAATCCTAATTCGGCCATTTGCCTGACAAAATCTGTTGGAAATTTTGCAGCTTCATCGCGTTCGATTGCCCCAGCCTTTAGCTCCTGGGCGAATTCCCGCGCTGCGTCGCGGATCATTTTATGTTCTTCGCTTAATTCAAAATTCATGGCATTTTAGTTTTTTGGTTCATCAGTTACCAAGCCGATAACTGATATATTTAATAAGTTTTGCTATCAAAAAGTTTTCTCCCAACTCACAATTATTTTATGAGATCGGTGTACCACCATACTCAAATATACATAATATATATTATGCAAGCATAGTAATTTGGTAAATTACTTTTTAAGCTACTATAGGTATTCATCATAAGTATTTTGGTGAATAATGGGTGGATTAGGGCATCTATTATCGTTTTATCTGGATATGTATTTGCCGAGAAAGTAAGTCTCTCCAGCGAATAAATATAAAGGACCATATTGGTTTTCCATTTTGTTTATAGTTGTAAAATCCTTATTTTCAATTGGATTGAGTTTAGTTTTTTCATCTTAATCTAAAAAAATGAAGAATTGCTTGTTTGCTAAATTTAATCTACTATATTTGTAGACTATATGATTTAAACACATTTAAAAAATACGATTATGAGTTTAAGATTAGGAGATGAAGCGCCAAATTTTAAAGCGCAAACAACCATTGGTGAAATAGACTTTCACGATTATATCAAAGATAGCTGGGTGGTATTCTTTTCACATCCATCTGATTATACACCTGTATGTACAACGGAACTTGGCCGTACCGCCAAATTGAAATCTGAGTTTGACAAACGAGGAGTGAAAGCTATTGCGTTAAGTGTTGATAATGTGAATGATCACCTGAATTGGATCAAGGATATTAATGAAACACAAAATACAGAGGTGAATTTTCCGGTTATCGCTGACGAAGACCACCATATTTCTGAATTGTATGATATGATCCATCCAAATGCTTCAGCTACAGCAACAGTACGTTCGGTATTCATTATCGGTCCAGATAGAAAGATCAAATTGACATTGACTTATCCGGCATCTACTGGCCGTAATTTTGATGAGATTTTGCGGGTGATTGATTCCTTGCAGTTAACAGCGGATTATCAGGTAGCAACGCCTGCTGACTGGAAGCATGGTGAAGACGTGATTGTTGTCCCTGCGATTAAAACGGAAGATATTCCAGCTAAATTCCCAAAAGGATTTAAAGAAATTAAACCGTATTTGCGGACTACGCCGCAGCCAAACTTATAGTAATAAGACGGATTAGAAGAAAAAGGTCAAACGCTATTCGAGTTTGACCTTTTTCTATTTCGGGGGTGTATTTGTTCTGTTGTCCAAAAGCCTCCATTGCATTATAACAGTCCGGTAAGTCGGAAGTGGTATGTGAGGTCAAATGAAGAGAAGTTAGCTAAAGATCAAAGTATAAAAAAAAGCAACGTCGGGAAAACGTTGCTTTTTTATGTTGCTAAAAGATGCCGGTCTTAATAAACTTTGACCATATAAATATAGTCTTGCATCTTTTTGATTTGTTCGGTTCGTGGTAAACCAGCCAAGCTGTTCTTTTTGTTGATCTTAAGGCCCGTAACCAGTGAATCACTTGGGATATCCGCTAAAGCATTTAAGATTGATTTCGTTTTGATTGCAAAGGCGGCACCATCTATGCCACGTTGTTTTCCGGAAATAATACCAATCACATTACCTCTGCTATCCAATACCGGACCGCCACTGTTACCTGGATTGACAGGTACGGAAATCTGATAAGCGATGGTATCACCGGCATAACCTGTTGACGAACTTAGGTATCCCTGACCATATACTGCTTCGTCACGAGGAAAGCCGATCGTATAAATATCTTCGCCAAGATCTGAAGTCGATGTTTTAAATGTGTAAGGTAAACTTTTAGCTTTCTTAAAGGTCTTATCTGCGATGTATAAAATTGCCAAGTCTTTGCTTGGATCGGTATGTACGATTTGCGCTTTATACGATTCGCCTTTACTATTTTGTAAATAGATAGAATCAGCCCCACTAATAACATGGTAGTTGGTGACGACATAGCCATCTGTTGTCAACATAAATCCTGTTGCGCCAAACTGGCTTTCGGTGCCCTTTATTGATTTTTTGTCATTAATATCCCTGATTGCAGCGTTGTGTGCGTTGACGTTCTTTTTGACATTGTTCATGTCTCTACGTAATGCACTGTAATCGGAAGATGCTTTCTCGAGGTTGCTGTAATAACCGCTCAGCCATAATGTGCCAAATACTGCAAATACCGCTACCACTGCCGCCACCAAAGAACTTGCTTTGATACGTTCCCAAAGTGAAATAACTGTTGATTGCTTCATTGGGACAACCTTGGCAGCCTTACTTTGGGTTTTGTGGTATTCTTTTGCTGATTGCGCTAATGCATTTTTGAAATCTAGACGATGGCTAGTTTCTTGCATATTGGCAATAAAGTCACGGTGTTGTTGTAATTGGGCAGCATAGGAGGGGTGTTCAGCACAAAAAGACTCAAATGTAGCTTTGTCCTCGGCCGATAATTCGCCGCGAAGATATTGATCCGCTAATTCGAAAAATTCTTTTTGATTCATTGTTCCCATGGTGTTACTCAAATTTTAATCTGTTGAAAAAAATATTTTTTTCAGCCGTTGTAGGCATTTATACTTCTGAGTCTTGGCATTATCTGTATTGGTATAACCAAATTTTTCACAGATGTCCTGCATCGAATGGTTTAAGATGTAGAAATCATGTAAGATGGTCTTACAAGGTTCTCCCATTTTCTCTAAGGCTAGTTCCATTTGATCGAACTTTTTTTCAAGTTCTTGATGCTGTTGTAGATCTTCTTCTTCAAATAAGGAATCTTCATAACCGCTAATGTCACTGTTGCCAAAACCAGCACGATTGAGTTGCTTAAGCCAAAGCCTTCTGCAAATCGAGTAAAGATATGTTTTTAACTTGCTGCTGAGCTCAAAGTTCCCTTTGGAAACCTTATCGTAGAGCACAATCACAGCTTCTTGAAAGATATCTTTCGCTTCATCCTCGCTTCCGTTGTTCTGCAATATCATATGGCTTATGGACGGATAGTATCGCTTATAGATAGCATCTATCGCCAAGCTGTTGCCGTCTTTGATGCCTTCAATGATTTGCTCATCATTTTCTAGCAGGACTGATTTACTGAATTTACTCACCTATTAATACCTTAATGCTTAAATTGTAACCCTTTGAAAAATAAAATTCTTCGAAATATTTTCAAACGTAAACTTTTATTTGTTTAAAGCGAAATCTATCCCCAAAAATACGGCTTATTCCTTGAAACCGAAAGCATTTGTTTTTATTGAAATCAGTTGCTGTTTTTGAGTCAGAGCGTCCATGCTGACCTGTTTCATTTTATGTGCAGGCTATTTTATCTACCATCTCTACATTGCGATCTTTTAAGCAATTTCAAAACGCAAAATGGCTGTAAATTGCCAGTTTTTTGTATCGAAAAAGTTTCGCAATCGAGTGCTTTCATAATCTGCTTGTTATTGCTACAAAATGAAGTTACATTTGGTTTCCTGGACTAAATTGCTTAATTACATTATGTTAAGAAAATCTGTTATTTTTTCAACGATTCTAGCCTCATTGCTGTCACTGGACACGACTGTTACGATAGGACAAACGATTACGCCTTCTATCGACGGTTTCCAGTATGGCGCTTCACAGTCTCCAAAAGGGAATGAATGGGAATCGCCTCAATTATTATCACTGAATAAAGAACTGCCGCATGCGTCGTTCTTCTCCTTTCAAAACGTAGAAAGTGCCCGAAAAGTACTTCCCGAGCATAGTAACTATTGGATTTCGCTCAATGGATCCTGGAAATTCAATTGGGTAAAGACTCCGGAGGAGCGGCCAAAGGATTTTTATAATCCTACCTATAATGTCGATGGCTGGGAATCGGTACCGGTACCCATGAGCTGGAATATTTATGGGATACAAAAGGATGGAAGCTTGAAGTATGGCGTTCCTATTTATACCAATCAGCGTGTTATCTTTCATCATCAGGTAAAGATCGATGATTGGAAGGGTGGGGTAATGCGTACACCGGCGCAGGATTGGACAACCTATGTTTATCGTAATGAAGTAGGATCCTATCGACGCAATTTTACAGTACCCGCTGACTGGGACGGCCGCGAGGTATTTATCAATTTTGATGGGGTAGATTCTTTTTTCTACCTGTGGATAAATGGAAAATACGTTGGTTTTTCTAAAAATTCAAGAAATTTAGCTTCTTTCAATATTTCGGCTTACTTGAAAAAGGGAGCTGAAAACGTGTTGGCAGTTGAAGTCTATCGTAGTTCCGATGCTTCCTTTTTGGAAGATCAGGATATGTTTAGATTGCCCGGTATATTTCGCGATGTTTCCCTGACTTCAACGCCAAAAGTGCAAATCCGTGATCTGGCGGCTATTCCAGATTTGGATAGCAACTATGAAAATGGTTCCTTGAAAATTACCAGCGCGGTACGAAATCTAGGCAGTAAACAGGCTGAAGGCTATAAAGTGCTATATTCACTCTATAAGAATAAATTGTATAGTGACGAAAATACGCTTGTAGACCAAACTGAGGCATCGGCACTTGTTCCTCCGCTGGGCAGTCAGGCTTCTAATAGCGTAGCCGCGACATTGAATGTTCAAAATCCGAATAAATGGTCTGCCGAATTACCTTATCGGTATACTTTGGTGGCTGAATTGAAGGATAAAAAGAACAAAACGGTTGAGACTATTTCAACCTACGTCGGATTTAGAAAAGTTGAGATAAAAGATACCAAAGCCGCTGATGATGAATTTGGTCTAGCTGGTCGTTATTATTATATCAACGGCAAAACAGTCAAATTAAAAGGTGTCAACCGGCACGAGACCAATCCTGAGCATGGTAAAGTGGTGACGAGAGAACAGATGGAAGCTGAGGTAAAATTGATGAAAAGGGCCAATATCAACCACGTTCGTAATTCGCATTATCCGGAACCTGCGTATTGGTATTACCTGTGCGATAAATATGGGATTTATCTGGAGGATGAAGCCAATATCGAAAGTCATGAGTATTATTATGGAAAAGAATCTCTCTCGCATGTTCCTGAATGGAAGAATGCACATGTGGCCCGTAATATCGAAATGGTGCATTCGACCATCAATCATCCGGCTGTCGTCATTTGGTCTTTAGGAAACGAAGCCGGTCCCGGCGATAATTTTGTGGCAGCCTATCAGGCTATCAAGAAAATTGATACATCAAGACCTGTTCAATACGAGCGTAACAATGCAATCGTAGATATGGGGTCCAACCAATATCCGTCAATTGACTGGGTAAGAGGCGCTGTAAAAGGTACTTACAAATTGAAATATCCTTTCCATATCTCAGAATATTCACATTCGATGGGAAATGCTGTCGGTAACTTGATTGATTATTGGGAAGCCATCGAATCGACAAATTTCTTTATGGGCGGCGCCATTTGGGATTGGATCGATCAGGCGATGTACTATTATGATAAAAAGACCGGCGAACGCTTCCTAGCCTATGGTGGTGATTTTGGGGATAAACCCAATGACGGAACCTTTGTCAATAATGGGTTGATCTTTGCCGATATGAAGCCTAAACCGCAGTATTACGAGGTGAAAAAGGTTTACCAAAATGCAGGTGTAAAGGCTGTTGATATGCAGCAGGGTAAAATCGAACTATTTAATAAAAATTATTTTAAGGACCTATCCGATTATCAGGTACAATGGTCGTTATTCAAAGATGGCGTAGAAGTAACGAATAGCAAAAGCACTATCAGTACAGCGGATTTGCCCAAAGCGCGCCAACGCAAGCAGCTTGTATTGCCAATACATTATGCGCAGTTAGATGCGGGATCGGAATATTTTGTGAAAGTGCAGTTTATTCTCAATGAAGATAGACCATGGGCAACAAAGGGTTTCGTCCAGATGGAGGAACAGCTTTTTGTCAAAGCTGCTGAAAATAAACCGCTGATTTCATCTGTTGCGCAAGGGGAAACTCCGGAGCTTTCCAAAGAAGGCGATTTACAGGTCGTGAAGGGAGATCATTTTATCGCGAAGTTTGACAATAAAACTGGCTCGATATATAATCTAACTTATGCCGGTAAACAAATTATCCGCGATGGCGAAGGTCCTAAATTGGATGCACTACGTGCTCCGGTTGACAATGATAACTGGGCTTATCAACAATGGTTTGAAAAAGGACTGCATAATCTGAAACATAAGGTTTTGTCTTCAAACAGCTATACCAAAAAAGATGGAACAGTTGTATTGGCGTTTACAGTTGAATCGCAGGCTCCTTATGGTGCGTCTTTGTTGGGCGGAACTTCGGGAACTTACACCCTCAAAGAGCATACGGACAAACCTTTTGGTAAGGACGACTTTAAATTTACAAGCAATCAGATCTGGACAGTCTACAAGGATGGATCTATTGAGCTTTCATCGAGTATTACATCCAATAATGCGAGCGTCGTTTTAGCCCGATTAGGTTATTCTCTGCAGCTACCTGCTGAATACGGTAATTATAGTTATTATGGACGTGGGCCGATCAATAATTATGCAGATCGCAAGACGGCTCAGTTTATTGAATTGCACAGAAGTACGATAAAAGACCAGTTTGTGCCGTGGCCTAATCCACAAAATATGAGCAACAACGAGGATGTACGCTGGACAGCATTGACAAACAGTGCGGGACAAGGGGCTATCTTTGTTGCGAAAGAACATTTAGCGACCTCGGCTTTGGCATATAGTGAGCTTGAGTTGACCTTTGCACCACATCCTTATCAATTGCCAAAAAGTTCGGGAGTACACCTGCATCTCGATGCTGCGGTAACCGGGCTGGGAGGCAATAGCTGTGGACAAGGGCCGCCATTGGACAAAGATCGTGTGAAAGCAGTACCCACTGCAATAGGCTTTATTATCCGCCCGATTCAACAGGATGATGTGATGGAGAAAGCGCATGTAGCAACCGCAGGCGATGCGCCAATTTCTTTGGCAAGAAGTTCAAACGGTGAAGTTTCTATTTTGTCTGGTAATCAGAATGAACCTGTTGTATATAGTCTGAACAATGGGAAGGCAACGATCTATAAAGCCCCTTTTGATTTGCGTACTGGTGGTACCGTAACTGCTTGGTATCAGCATAACGAGAAATTAAAGGTAACACAGCAATACACAAAAATCGAGACTATTCCAATGGAGGTTGTCTTTGCTTCAAGTCAGGAAACTGGTGAAGGTGATGCCAAGAACCTATTGGATGGAGACCCATCTTCGATCTGGCACACCATGTATTCGGTTACTGTGGCACAATATCCGCATTGGGTTGATTTTGATGCTGCGAGTATCAAAACGATTAAAGGGTTCACTTTTCTGCCAAGACAGGATGGGCCGAATGGCGATATTAAGGATTACAAGATTCAGGTGAGCAAGGATGGCAAGAATTGGGAGGATGTGATGTCGGGATCTTTTGAACGAAGCAAAAAATTGAAAACTATTCGATTTGAGAAACCTGTAAAAGGACGTTATATTCGTTTTACTGGACTTAATTCCCAACGTGGTGATGATTATGCCTCTGGAGCTGAGTTTGCTGTTATAGCTGAATAAGTAGCTTCATATCGGATCAAAAGCCAGCATCTGTCGAAACAGATGCTGGCTTTTTTTTAAAGTGTCTGATGTTATTGATTCGTATTTTTCATTAAGATATTAATGAGCTTGCTACGCTCGGTTATTAACCGGAAGGAACTTCAGCCCGCTTCATGGCTGTTGGTGTCTGCGAAATCATGAAGGTTTTGTTGCGGGATGCTTTCTTCTGCTCCCATAGATAGGTGTACAAAAGGCAGCATTTCGAGCGGCATCGTTAACAATACGATCGTCAAGAAGGCAAAAGGGAACTCGTAGAAATTTGCAAACTTATTACAAAGAATGTTCGCGCACTTCTGTATTTTTAGGCCAGTTTAAACCGAAGCAATACGGAGAGTATGGAAATAAATAAACTTGATAACGCCCCCTTTACGGCCTATCAAAAACTTGTGGTGTTTTTATTGGCAATGACACAATTCACCGTCGTGCTTGATTTTATGGTGATGTCACCGATGGGGGATATCCTGATGAAAGCGATCGATCTCAAACCAGCTCAATTTGGTATTGCGGTTTCGGCTTATGCCTTTAGTGCTGGTGCTTCGGGTCTGCTGACAGCGGGATTTGCCGATCGTTTTGACCGGAAGAAACTACTGTTATTTTTTTATTCGGGTTTTATTATAGGGACGTTCTGCTGTAGCTTTGCCAACGATTACTGGACTTTGGTTGCTGCACGAATCGTCACGGGGCTGTTTGGCGGTGTTATCGGTTCGATTTCTATGGCTATTATTACCGACATCTTTAGCCTTCAGCAAAGGGGACGAGTGATGGGGTTTGTGCAGATGGGCTTCGGTGCAAGTCAAGTCCTGGGTATCCCCATCGGATTATATATTGCAAATAATTGGGGTTGGCATAGTGCCTTCCTGTGGATTGCAGTAATGGCTTTGATTATTGTGATTATCATAGCGGTCAAACTCATTCCTATTACGGCACATATCGGTCTTCAGAAACATCAATCTGCGCTGAAGCATCTGTGGTTGACTTTTTCGCAGCGAGAATATCGTGTCGGCTTTATGGCAACGGCTTTGTTGTCTATCGGCGGTTATATGATGATGCCTTTTGGAAGTGCTTTTGCCGTCAATAACTTAAATGTAAGCCACGAACAGCTGCCGATGCTGTTTATGATTTCGGGTATTGCCTCCTTGATCATTATGCCTATTGTGGGTAAATTAAGTGATCGCTACGATAAGTTTAAGATTTTTGCCTTTGCTTCGCTTTGGCTTATGGTCGTTGTATTTATTTATACAAACTTGGGAGTTACGCCGTTTTATATCGTTGTTATCTTAAATATTTTGATGATGGCGGGTATTTTGAGCCGCATGACACCATCTTCGGCCTTGATTACTGCTGTTCCGGAGATGAAAGATCGAGGTGCCTTTATGAGTATCAGTTCGTCCTTACAGCAGCTAGCAGGTGGTGTGGCTGCTTCACTAGCAGGTGTAATCATTGTCCAAGAAACAAAAGAAAGTCCCTTGGAACATTACCCCACCTTAGGATTAATCGTCATTCTTCTTTCTGTCGTTGGTATCTTTATGATCTATCGGGTGAGCAATATGATCAGAAAACGACGTGCCGATTCTTAAAACAAAATTGTCTTTATTGTTATTAGCCCTGAAAGAGAGATTTGTATTATGGAAGAAAAAATAATTCGCTACCCACATCCAAATGGAGAGATAACCGTTCTTTGGATACCTGAACGCTGCGCTCATGCTGCAGTTTGTGTGAAGAGTCTGCCGAATGTGTATCATCCGAAAGATAAACCCTGGATTATAGCCCAAAATGCGAGTACGGCTGAATTGATTGAACAGATCAGGCATTGCCCTTCGGGAGCTCTTCAGTACGAATTAAAAAAATAATAGCTGTGTATTGTTAAGGCAAAAAAAAAGCATCATTTAATTATAAATGATGCTTTTTTTGTTGGCGGTCTGGACGGGACTCGAACCCGCGACCCCATGCGTGACAGGCATGTATTCTAACCAGCTGAACTACCAGACCAACAATGTGTTTTTAAAATTTTAGCGGTCTGGACGGGACTCGAACCCGCGACCCCATGCGTGACAGGCATGTATTCTAACCAGCTGAACTACCAGACCTAAAATCTTAAGGATTGTTTTTAATAATTTTTGGCGGTCTGGACGGGACTCGAACCCGCGACCCCATGCGTGACAGGCATGTATTCTAACCAGCTGAACTACCAGACCTAAAAATCTTAAAAACTTAATTTGTTAAAGAACGTATGAGATTTCTCTCTCTTTTGAAGCGGTCTGGACGGGACTCGAACCCGCGACCCCATGCGTGACAGGCATGTATTCTAACCAGCTGAACTACCAGACCTCAACCCTTCTCCTCAGAAGGTGTGCAAATATAGCGTTTGTTTACGTATCTGCAAAGATTTTTTGAAAAAAAACTAGTCTACTTGACCTTCTTTCATCTTTTCTGCATTCTCCGCAAACTGCAATGCATCTATAATTCCTTGAATATCACCATCCATAATTGCTGGTAAGTTGTACATCGTCATTCCGATACGATGTTCAGTTACGCGACCTTGTGGGTAGTTATAGGTACGAATTTTCGCAGAACGGTCTCCAGTAGATACCAACGTTTTTCTTTTTGCCGCGATGTCGCCGTTCTTTTTGTTCAGTTCAAGCTCGTAGAGTTTGTTACGCAACATCTCCATGGCTAACTCACGGTTGGCTAATTGGGAGCGTTCTACCTGACAAACGACAACGATACCTGTCGGTTTATGTGTCAACTGTACTTTGGTTTCTACCTTGTTGACGTTCTGACCACCGGCACCACCCGAACGGGATGTCTGTAACTCAATATCACCTGGATTGATTTCAACATCCACATCTTCGGCTTCAGGAAGAACAGCTACCGATGCAGCAGATGTATGTACACGACCCTGTGTTTCGGTATCCGGAACACGTTGGACACGGTGCACGCCAGATTCGTATTTCAACTGGCCATAAGCATCATCTCCAATAACTTTTAGGATCACCTCTTTATAACCGCCAGAAGTTCCTTCGGTAACATCCATTACCTCGTTGCGCCAGCCTTTGGTTTCGAAATAGCGTGTATACATACGGTAAAGATCACCCGCAAATAAGGCTGCTTCATCACCGCCCGTACCACCACGGATCTCGATAATGGCATTTTTCGCATCTTCTGGATCTTTCGGAATCAGCATTAAACGTATTTCTTCCTCTTTTTCTTCTTTGGCTACATATAAAAGATCCAACTCTTCTTTGGCCATCTCACGAAGTTCCTGATCCTTCTCGTTCATGATGATGTCCTTGTTGGTGTCAATATTGCTCACCATATTTCTGTAAATATGGTATTGGTCCACGATTTTGCCTAAATCTTTGTATTCTTTATTCAATTTGGCAAAACGTTTCATATCTTGCATGGTTTCAGGGTTGCTCAACTCAGCTTCCACTTCTTCCCATCTTTCCTTTATCGCTTGTAATTTATCTAACATATATCAAAAATGCTTCTTCTAGGAATGTATGACCTAGATTACTATTGAGTGTACAAAAGTAAGGAAATTTTGTTGCTTTTAAACTACCTAGCCTGCTATTAATGAGAGGAAACTGCTTTTAGTCCTATGATGGAAGCAATCAGCGTGAAAATAAAGAATATGCGCCAGAAATCTGCGGGTTCCTTAAAGAAGATGATCCCCATTAAAACAGTTCCCACTGCACCTATTCCCGTCCATACCGCATAAGCTGTACCTAAAGGAAGTGTCTGTGTTGCTTTGATCAATAAGCCCATGCTCGCAAATAGGAAAACCACAAAAGCGCCGTACCACAGCCATTGTCCGCTTCCGGTCGCATCTTTTGCTTTACCCAGACAAGTGGTGAAACCAATTTCACATAATCCGCCCAATATTAAAAATATCCAGTTCATATCGTTTTCTATTTTTTATTTTGGTACAAAGTTCCAGCTTTTGGCCGATAATAATTTTTACAAATGTTAAAAATTTGTATGAATATTTGCGCGAATTCGGCTGAGCGTAACCTGGCTGACACCGAGATAGGAGGCGATGTATCCTAGTTTGATCCGTTGAATATATTGAGGGTATTTTTGAAGTAACTCGGCATAGCGCTCCTGGGCAGTATTAAACAGCTTGGACATGGTTCGTTGCTCGGCTTTAATGAATTCCAGTTCAGCCATCTTTCTTCCCCAGTTGGCAATAGCAATATCACTTTCATAGAGGTCAAAAAGTTGTTTTTGGTCTATTTGATAAACAACACTGTCCTCCAAAAGGTCTATATTTTCATAGCCCGGGGTATCATGGACATAACTATTCATGGATATGAGTGTTCCACCGGGTGAGACAAAATCCAGGGTAATTTGCCTATTAGGTGTTTCGTAATAAACGCGCGCTAATCCCGAAGCCAGAAAGTAGATGTCTTTTTGAATTTTGTCCTGTTCAATCAATAGGCTATTTCTTTTCGCCGTGATTTTCTTACTGACCTGCTCCAATTTTGCAGCGCTTTCTGGCGTAAGAAAGTGATAACCATTCAGGCAATCTGATAAAGAAATTAGGATTTGCTCGCCCATTTTTCCAAACGTAAAGTTTCACCATCCCATACTGCATAAGTATGATAGTTGATCCATTCGCCCAAATTGATGACACGGCTATTGGGATTCAACGTAACATCGTAAGGAAGGTGTCTGTGGCCAAATATATAGTAATCGTGATGTCTGCTGGCCTCAAGCTCCTTGGCATAGCCAATTAGCCATTCTTTGTCTTCGCCCAGAAACTTTTCGTCCTCGTTATTGGAAAGTCTACTATGTTTGGACCAGCGTGTAGCAATTCCGATACCAAGATTTGGATGTAATCGCGCAAATAACCATTGGCAGAGGCGGCTTCGAAATACTTTCTTCAGCAGTTTATATTTATAATCTCCCGAGCCCAGCCCGTCTCCGTGATGTATATAGAAATGCTTGCCGTTGAGCTGTAATTCTAGCTCATCGTCGATGATCCGGACATTTAATTCCTTTTTGAGGTAATCAAACATCCACATGTCGTGATTTCCTTTAAATAAGGTGATGGGAATACCGAGATCGGCAATTTCGGCTAATTTGCCAAGAAAGCGTATGTAGCCTTTGGGAACCACAGTCGCATACTCGAACCAAAAATCAAAGATATCGCCAACAAGGTAGAGTGCTTTTGCATCTATTTTGATCTGGTCCAGCCATTGAATAATGTGCAGTTCTCTTTCACGTGAGCGTTCCAAAGGATAGGATCCAAGGTGGAAGTCGGAGGCAAAATAGATTTTTGTTCTTGTTGACATGTGCCCAAAACTAAAAAAAATGGAGGCGAATACAAAATTCGCCTCCACAATATATTTTGCTATGATTTAGACAATTCGGTGATAAGTGCCTTTAGATATTCCGTAGCATCGGGATCAATTCGCTTGAGTGACTGTTGAAGCTGATCAGGGTAGCTCTCTTTGATCGCCATGATCGAACTTGCGATAACCATATAGGATTTGTCGGTGACAGCATTTAAAATGATATTTTTATACTTTTTGTCCTTTGTTTTTCCTAGCTTTTGGATGGCAGAAGCCCGTATAACGGAAGCCTCCGATTTCTCCGCAAGTGCCAAGATGGTTTTCTCTGTTGATTTACGCACGGTCGGATTACTAAGGTCGAGACCTTGAATTGCAGTTGCAGCAAGGTCCGCATCGGTATCTGCCAATGCTTTTGTCAAGATTTGCTGGCTGATGGTATTTGTCGGATTTTTTGAGGCGTAGGCAATTGCACCTACGCGGTTGGCAAATGATGCTGCATGTTCATATTGATACAGGTAATCGGCATCTGATCTGTCGATAAGGATTTGGCCAACGAGTGTTTTTTCGGGATCGATATCAATAAATTCAACAGCAGCAGGTAAGGGAATCATAAATTGGGCATTGCGCTTGTTGAGCTGGAAAGTCTGTCTGATCTTACCATTTTTTGTATAGACATCAACAACCAAAGGAACCTGGAATGTCTGGACTGTAGAGTCCTGCACTTGGGCTACATTGAGCAGTAAACTATTTTCAGCATTTCTTGTTGTAATTTTTAAAATGGGGTGTCCGCCCTGATAATACCATTGATTAAAGTAGGGGGCCCAGTCTTTCCCAGTTACTTCCTCCATCGCTAGGCGCAACTGCTGCGGTTCGCCCGTTTTGAAAGAATTCTCCGTTAGGTATTTTTTCAGTGACTGATAGAAGGCCACATCACCCATTTGCTCCTTAAGCGCATAAAGAATCAATGATCCTTTGGCGTAGCTGATATTATCAAACATATCTTCCTTGTCGTGATAATAATAACGGGCTAAGGTAGGACTCTTACCATTTTTGGTAGATTTTAGGTAAGATTGAAGCTTTTCAAATCTTGATTTATCACCACGGTCTTTACCGCCGTCGTGCTCACGCCAGATAACCTCGCCAAAAGTAGCGAAAGATTCGTTCATGGTTAAATTGGACCAGGACTCGGCAGTCACCAAATCACCAAACCACTGGTGAAACAGTTCATGGGCAATCGTCCCCTCTTGATTATCGTCCAACAATTCGCGTTTCGTCTTTTGTACATGTTCACCGTGTAATGTTGCACTGGTGTTTTCCATAGCCCCAGATACATAATCGCGACACACGATCTGTGCATATTTATTCCAAGGGTAGGGAACACCTAAGGTTTTACTGTAAAAGTCCATCATGGCCGGTGTCTTACCAAAAATGTCTTTTGCATAAGGTGCATATTTCGGCTCCAGGTAATAGTCAACTGGGATATTGTTGTACTTGTCCTGATAGATTTTAAAATCACCAACGGCCATCATGAAAAGGTATGGAGCATGGGGCAGATCCATTTTCCAGGTATCTGTACGCGTACCGTCATTATTTTTACGCTGACTGCTCAGTGCGCCATTCGATAGACTGACATAGTTGTCGAGCACCGTCATGGAGATTTCTGCGGTAGTCTTTTGGTTGGGGCGATCAATTGTCGGGAACCAGGCTGATGATGCCTCGGTTTCGCCTTGCGTCCATATCTGCCGCGGTTTGTTTGGCGTACGCTCATCTGGATTGATAAAATAAAGCCCTTTTGCATCGTTGATTGCTGCACTGCCCTGCACCTTCAATAAATTGGGCTTTGCGGTATAATCGAGGTATATGGTATACTTCTCATTTGAAAGATAATTGCGGTCCAGCTTGATCAAAAGAGAATGATCGTCATAGCTGTACTTCAAGGGGATCATCTGTTCACCATTGACCAAAGATACCTGTTTAATATCCATGCCTTTTGCATCCAAGCGAAGGGAATCTGTTGGGTAGAAATGGGGTTGTAAAGTGACCCATTCTTTGCCATTCAGAAATTGGTTTGTATAGTCAAAACGTACATCGAGTTTGGTATGGACAAGATTATTAATCTTGGTGGGGGTGGATCGATATTGTTGATCTATAGGGAGTTGTTGGGCTTCGCTTATTCCAATTTGAAGAATGGAAATGGACAAAGTGAGGTATACGACTTTTTTGAACATGGTTATAGTATTTTCAAGATTTGAATAAATCTAAAAAAATTTCGCTTGCTATAAAAATATGCTGTGCAGAAATGTGTTTAATGCTACTATGAGCGGTTCATGTTTTGTTTAGTTATTCGCTTTTATGCAGGTGTTTGGGTGTTAGCGCAAAGGACAAGCGGGAAGTGATAAATCTAGGCTTTTTTTTATAATTTGAGGAAGAGAAAAACTGCCTGAGGCAGGTAAGAGGTCGATAAATTTGTTTATATTCAACTCAAATTGAATTTTCAGATGCTAAGTGAATGAAACTTAGCTGGGGTGAAACAAGTAGACGATTTTTTATGATAAACAAAAATTTTGGTCTTATCCTTATGATGATAGGTATGGCAGGTACGGCGACAACTGGTTATGGACAACAGTTAACATATCCAACGACAAACAAGGGGACTGTCGTAGATGAATTTTGGGGTGAGAAGGTAGCGGACCCTTATCGCTGGTTGGAAGATGACCGTTCAGCTGAAACAAAAAGCTGGGTGCAAGCTGAAAATAAGGTCACATTTGATTATTTGAATGCAATTCCATTTCGTACAAAATTGAAAGATCAATTGACGGAAATATGGAATTATGAAAAAATAGGGACACCGTTTAAGGAGGGGGGATACACCTATTTTTTTAAGAATAATGGCTTACAGCAACATGCTGTGCTTTATCGTAAACTAGGAGAGAAGGGCGCTGAAGAAGTTTTCTTGGACCCAAATACATTCTCAAAAGACGGATCAACTTCTCTGGCAGACGTTTCGTTTTCAAAGGATGGAAGCTTAGTGGCCTATTCTATTTCTGAAGGGGGATCGGACTGGCGGAAAGTCATTGTACTGAATGCCAAAGACAAGTCTCCGGTAGGCGAAACGTTGGTTGATGTTAAATTTTCCGGCATCGCATGGAAAGGCAACGATGGTTTTTATTACTCGAGTTACGATAAACCAAAAGGATCTGAACTCTCGGAAAAAACAGACCAGCATAAATTATACTACCATAAACTTAAAACAGCTCAGTCTACGGACAAATTAATTTTTGGTGGTCCTGCAACGCCTAGACGTTATGTTGGAGCTTCATTAACGGATGATCAACGTTACTTGATTATCTCTGCCGCAAATACGACAACAGGCAATGAACTTTATTATCAGGATCTCAATCAGCCGAATAGCAAAATTGTCTGCCTGCAGGATCATTTTGATGCCAACACTGGGGTTGTTGACAATATTGGCGATAGTTTCTTATTGGAGACAAATTACAAGGCTGCCAACAACCGATTGGTTAAAGTAGACTTGAAAAATCCTTCGAAAGAGCACTGGAAAGATGTTATTCCAGAGACCGAGAATGTTCTTTCAATCAGTACGGGCGGAGGGTATCTTTTTGCAAACTATTTAAAGGATGCCGTTTCTGTGGTAATTCAATACGATTATACGGGTAAAAAGATTAGACAAATAGAATTACCGGGTGTAGGTACAGCCAGCGGTTTCTCGGGTAAGAAGAAGGAAAAAGAAATCTATTTTGGCTTCTCAAATTACATTACACCTTCTTCAAGTTATAAATTTGATGTGGCTTCTGGGCAATCTACGCTTTATATCAAGCCGAATGTCAAATTTGACAGTGACCAATATGAATCGAAACAGGTTTTTTATACGTCCAAAGATGGTACCAAAGTGCCGATGATTATCACCTATAAAAAGGGAATTGAATTGAACGGGAAAAACCCGACTATTGTCTATGGCTATGGCGGCTTTAATATCAGCCTGACACCTGCCTTTAGTACTTCGGTGGCGGTATGGTTAGCGAATGGCGGCGTGTATGCGGTTCCCAATTTGCGTGGCGGTGGTGAATATGGTCAGAAATGGCATGATGGCGGAAGGCAGTTCAACAAGTTGAATGTGTTTAACGATTTCATTGCGGCAGCACATTACCTTCAGGAGAATGGTTATACATCGCCGGCGTATACGGCATTATCCGGAGGTTCTAATGGTGGATTGTTGGTTGGAGCAACTATGACAATAGATCCTAAAGTCGCAAAGGTTGCGCTTCCGGAGGTTGGTGTTTTGGATATGTTGCGTTACCATACCTTCACTGCTGGAGCAGGCTGGTCCTATGATTACGGGACGGTAAGTGATAGCAAGGAGATGTTTGATTATCTGAAAGCATATTCTCCGGTGCATAATGTGAAAACAGGTGTTTGTTACCCTGCGACGATGGTCTTTACAGGAGATCATGATGACCGTGTGGTACCAGCGCACTCCTATAAGTTTGCTTCTGAGCTGCAAGCAAAACAAGCTTGTGATAACCCTGTATTGATCCGTATTGAGACAAAAGCCGGTCATGGTGCCGGTAGGTCGACAGAGGTTCTGATTAATAGTACGGTTGATAAGTACGCTTTTGCCCTTTGGAATATGGGTATTAAGGAATTAAAATAAGCAAACTGCCCTTTGAAAAGGCTTTCGGCAGATGCATGATAAAAAATACCCGATCAATAAGTTGATCGGGTATTTTTATTTATTGACGAGAAGAAGATCTTCTTACTGCCATGTCTTTTCACCTTTTTTCATTTTTTGTAAGGTTGCTACATATTCTTCTTTTTGCGTCGCATCTGTAATAAGAGAAATGGCTTTTTCCTGTGTTTTAATGGCTTTTTCCTTTTCTCCAAGACGATACAGGATGTTTGCAAATGTATCTAGATACATTGGTGCATCTTTTTCTTTCTCATTGGACAATTTGCTCCATTCAGCTGCTGCTTTTAAACATGCTGGGTCATTGCAGTTTTCAAAAATGGACCAAGCCATATTGTTCAATTCTGCTGCGGTGATGCTGGAACCATATTTTGCAATGTATTTGTTGAAGCTATCTCTCAGTCCAGGGTAGTTTTTGGTATAACCATAATAACGTGGCTGCATTTCCAAGCTTGCTTTCTCGGTATTGATCGTAGGATATTTTTGCGCCAATTCTTTTTCTATGCTAGCGAAATCAACAGCTTCCTTCGCACGAATTTTAGTATTTACGGCGTTACTCACCAATAATTGAGACAAGAAATCATTTGCTTTTACTTTTTCACTAACAGCATCAAATTTAGCAGGATTATCTTTGATTAAATTAAATGCCTTCGAATCGACTACATTGGCTGCAGAAAGTAACAAGCTGACATTCTCTTTTGTAAATATTTGATCTGTTGATAAGGATGATAATACAATGCCTTCCGCCTTTGCTTGAGTCTCCTGATCGTAAGCTTCTTTGGCCGCCATAGCCATGTTTTTAGCAATGCTTATATTATTCGGATCAGCAGTGAATTTGGCTAGTAAGGTTTCATATTGTGTATTTGGGTCAAGCGCTTTTTGTGCTTTGGCAATAAAATCGGCTGCTTCACCACCACCGACGATACGGTGAACAAGAGTTCCTTTGGCATCAAAGATCAAAAAAGTAGGGTATGCCCTTACTTTATAATCTTTGGCGAAGCGATCGGCTTCTTCATACCACGATTTTACTTCTTCATTATCATTCTTGGTTTTATCCATCTGGATCTTCGCATTGATAAATTTGGCATTGAAGAAATCACCTACTTTGGCTTGTGGGAAAATGGTGCTCGACATGTATTTACATGGCCCGCACCAAGTTGTGAAACAGTCTACAAATATGAATTTATTTTCTTTCGCCGCTTTTTCTTTTATCTGGCTCCAATTGAGGCCATGCTCAAATTTCATTCCTCCGCTCTGCGCAAAAAGCAAGGTTGGAATCAGGAATAATATTAAAATCAATTTTTTCATAACGTTGGTATTTTAGAATTTTAATTTAATAGTTAGCTTTTGTGCAGGATAGCATTAGTTTTCCCAAGTCTTTATACCCTTCATCATTTTGTCCAGTGTCTCCTGATAAATCGGACGATCGTCCTCACTGGCCATTTCGACCGCTTTATTTTGCCACTTTAGGGCTTTATCTTTTTCTCCTTTCTTATAAAGTAGATTTGCGTAGGTGTCCAAAAATGCACTGCTCGGATCTTCAATAATCGATTTTTTGCTCCAGCTTAATGCGGATTCGATACAGGCAGGATCGCTGCTATTGTTGAATATCGTCCAGGCAAAGGTATTTAATTGATGTGGGGTAAAATCTTCCGACGAAAGGTAATCATTGATGGTATTCTTCATGGCTATATAATTTTTCACCTGAAGGTAATAATGTGCTTTTATCTTCTTGAACATCGGAACGAAATCGATGTCTGGATATTTTGCAGCAAGTTCATTTTGGTAACTATCCCAGTTGGGCTCATGTTTGGCATCAATCTTAATCTGAAATAATTCGTTGACGACAACATTAGCCAGTGTGCGGTTGGCAATACCTGGTGACTCTAATAGAATATCAATTTTCTCTTTATTGTTGCGGATCAGATTAAAGGCTTTGGAGTTAGTGAATTTGGCGGCAGCCAATAGAATGTGTACATTTTCCTTTTTGAATAATTCATCCGTTCCTAATGAGTTTGCTAAGGTATTTTCGGCCTTTCGCGCGGTATTTTCATCGTAGGCAATATTGGCTGCTTTCAACATCTGCTTGGCGGTATAAATATCCTGAGGTCTTTTCTCGAATTTTTTTAGAAGCGTGTAATACTGTGTTTCGGGATTTAATCCATCCATCACATGACCGACGAATTCGGGGGCATCACTTGCTCCGACAATCCGGTGTACCACTTGCCCATCGGGATTAAAGATAAGAAATGTGGGAAAGGATTGAATATTGTATTCATTGGAAATCGCACGCGCATCGGCATACCATTTTTTGATATTGGCATTGTCGGACTCTGTGGAATCCATTTGTACCCTAACACTAATGAAGTTCTGATTAATTGGCTGCCCCACCTGTTCTAAAGGAAAGATTTCATTGCTCATATATTGACAGGGACCACACCAGGTTGCAAATAGCTCCACGAAAATAAACTTGTTCTCGGCTTGTGCTCGCTCCTTAACTTGTTTCCAACTCAACCCATCTACAAATTTCACCCCCTTAGTTTGGGCCTGCGCCAAATTTCCGAATAAAATCGTTAGGCATAATGCGATTATACTTCTCATACTCACTCAACAAAAGATTCATAATTATGTTTAAGTTATTAAATTAATCTGAAAACAAAAACACCTCTGAAGTATTAATTTCAGAGGTGTTTTTGTGGACTGATAAATCGCTTATTTAATATTTATCTTCGATTTTAAATCTTTCGTTAGACCGTCTTTATGTAACATCAAAGAAGTTGTTTTGTAACGCACAAATTCTTTTGATGCATATAAGTATCCGTGGTAGTCATTTGTTGTGCCCCAAGAGTTTTTAACGATGTAGTACTCTTTTCCGTTCTGATCTTTTACAAGACCTACAATATGCATCCCGTGGTCATCTGTAGTTTGCCAGTTGTCAAAAGCTTTTTGTCTTTCTTCTTCTGTTACTTTTAACTCTGGTTTAGGACCAACAAACATGGTTGACTTTTCTTGGTCAGTCATTTCCTCGAAAGGTTTTTCTGGTACATAGGCTACGCCATTTTTCCAAGAGAAACCTTTTTCTGATACGTCAGTCGCCCAGGCTACGGTATAACCTTTTTGTAAAGCGTTGTCAATGATATCTGTTAAATCGTTCATCTTCACATTATAGAAACGATCGAATGACCAGTTGTCAGGAATCAACAACACGAATTGGCTGTAGTAGGGGTGGTCAGTTACAGAAGCGATACCTACATAATCATCCGGATTGATACCAATTACCTGATCTGCAAAGGTGCGTGGTGTATAAGATTTGCCATTGTAATCAAATTTCTCTGGTACCTCACCAAGGTAAGAGTCCATTGCAGCGGTATAGGCTTTCTCCCAGTTTGGCGTTAATGTTTTGCCTTTTACTACGGCGCCTAACATGGCATCCAACATATTTGTCATTTCGCCAAAGTTGTTGCGTGTCGTACCGTAATGAAGACCTGTATAAGCCGATTGGGGCATTGTACCGTATTTACGGAATGAGTTCAATACATCATGGAATTGGCCACCTTCACCTAGTGACAATCCTCCGTGAAGGCGTACATAGGTACGGGCTTTGTCTAAGTATGTGTTGCGTGCCGTATAAATTTGAGAGATTTCAACAGGTTTTTTACCCATACGGATCATTTCTGACTCCAGGAAAGAATTACCTGAATAAGACCAACAAGTACCTGACGAGCCTTGGTTTTTGATGGATGTGTTACCTAGATTGATAACTTCAGTAAATGTAAATCCGGATTTGCTATTGTCATTTTGATTTGCTTTTAACGCATTGATCAAATTGTCTTGTGCTTGTACTTGGAAGGAAGCTGCGAAAAATGATGCGGCTAGTACAATCGTTTTATTCCAATTCATTGTTAGTGTTTTGTTAATTTAATGTGATGCTAAATTAAATAAATAAAATTTAGTAAGGTAAATTCCTCTGTAAAATAATTGTTCTTAAAAATATGCTGTTTTTCTGTTAATCTGCTGCTGGAGAATAGGATGCTAAATAAGTAGTAGTATTGATCAGAAATGGCCAGAAATTTCTTTCTGACCATTGTGTTTTAGTATAATCATTTTTTAATCCGCATTGGCTTAGTCAGCCGGTTCAGCCTTTTTTGGAAAAACCAGCGATGCAATAATGCTTAGCGCAAGGATACTGACAATAACAATCAGCGAATGTGTTGTTGTGAAACCTACTTCCGCCAACCAATGGTGCAGCAGCATCTTTAGACCAATGAAGACCAGCAAAAAGGCTAAGCCTACTTTGAGGTATTGGAATTTGTGGATAATGTTGACCAATAGGAAGAACATAGACCGTAATCCGAGGATTGCAAAAATATTGGAGAAAAATACCACATAGGCATCTTTAGTAACCGAGAAAATGGCAGGAATAGAATCTACAGCGAAAATCAGGTCTGTAAATTCGATGACAAGCAATACAAGAAAGAGTGGTGTCATGTATTTCACGCCATTCTCAACATGGAAGAAGTGTCCACCATCTAATTTCGGCGTTACCTTAAAGTATCGAGATGCAAATTTAACAACAGGGTGGTTCTGTGGATCAACTTCCTCTTCCTGATTTCGGTTGATAAACATTTTCACACCTGTAAAGACCAAGAAAGCTCCGAAAACATAGAGGATCCAGCCAAATTTGGCAATCAGGGTAGCACCAAGGAAAATAAATAAGAAACGCATAATGATCGCTCCCAAAATCCCCCACACCAAAACTTTATGGTAATAGCGCTCTGGAATACCAAAAGAAGTGAATAATAGGACCATCACAAAAATATTGTCTACGGACAAAGCATATTCCACAACGTAGCCTGTGAGATATTCCAGACCGAGATTCTTATTATAGACCTCGAGACTGGCCGCTAAATCACCCGGAATGATTTTAATATCATGGTGATGTTTGGTAATGATTTCTTGAAGGTGGTCCAGGTCATGGATGTTGTGCAATTCAAATCCATAGTGACGCAGCAGCCAATAGAATCCTAATGAGAATAGGACCCAGATAGCACTCATAATAGAAGCCATTTTTAGGCTCACAGGCTTGTCGCCTTTAGAGAATAATCCAAGATCTATTGCCAGCATAAGTGCAATAAAGATGAGGAATCCTCCAAAAAACATTAATTCGTGACTCATTTTATTTTTTTCTTTCTGTTGTATATTTTACCAGTTGCTGCAAGCCCTCTTTGTATTCGCTGTCAGGAAAGTCTTCCAAAATCCGGAAAGCATCTTGTTGGTATTCCAGCATCTTACTTGTTGCGTACTCCAGTCCACCGCTCTTTCGGACAAAGTCGATCACCTCAGTAACTTTTTGCGCATCTTCATTATGGTTTCTGACCAAATTAATAATTCGACGCTTTTCACTTGAAGTCACTTGATTCAGCGCATAGATTAGCGGTAGGGTCATTTTCTTTTCTTTGATGTCATTGCCCAATGGTTTGCCGACATCATCTAATCCAAAGTCAAATAGATCGTCCTTGATTTGGAATGCAATACCGATTTTTTCACCAAATTGATGGAGCTTATCTATTGTTTCCTGATCTGCATTTGAAGAAGCCGATCCACAGGCACAGCAAGAAGCAATCAGCGAAGCTGTTTTCTTTCGGATGACCTCAAAATAAATAGACTCTTCGATATCCAGTTTACGAGCTTTTTCGATTTGAAGCAATTCACCTTCGCTCATCTGATCAACAGCTTCTGATACAATTTTTAGCAAGTGATAATCCTGATGTTTTACAGAAAGTAATAGGCCTCTTGACAGTAAAAAATCACCCACCAAAACAGCGATTTTATTTTTCCATAATGCATTGATGGAAAAAAAACCTCTGCGTTCGTAAGAATTGTCCACCACATCATCATGTACCAATGAGGCGGTATGCAATAATTCTACGAGCGCAGCACCTCTGTAAGTGGACTCATTGATTCCGTTACATATACCTGCAGAAAAGAACACAAACATAGGCCGCATTTGTTTGCCTTTACGTTTGATCAGGTATTGTGTAATGCGATCCAACAAGGGGACGGAGCTTTTCATCGAAGCTTTGAATTTTTTTTCAAAAGCCTCAAGTTCATGGACAATAGGGCGTTGGATCTCTCTTAATTTTGACATGAATTGGGGTGAAATACCAAAATAGTTAAAGCTTAAAGATAGTGATTTTGTTACAACTCTTCGACTGCTTTCTCAAGATTTTTGTACCATTCTTCGCCGTAGGTGCGGATAAGAGGATCCTTTAAAAATTTGAATACGGGTACCTGTAATTCTTTGCCAAATGAGCATGCATCTTTACAGATATGCCAACGGTCATAATGAAGTACGTCGAACTCGGGATAATGTGTCGTACGGATCGGGTAGAGGTGACAAGAAACAGGTTTGCGCCAATGTACCTCGCCAAGTTCATAAGCCTTTTCGATTGCACATTTTGTGATGCCATTTTCCCAGGTCACATAGGCACATTCCTTGTTGCCATCGACGCAGGTTGTCGTCAAATCACCATCGACGTCGACAACATATTTGCCTTGCTCTTCGATTGCTTCAATGCCCTTTTCGGTCATATATGGCTTTACTTTAGGATAAATCTCCTCCAATACAGCCTTTTCACTTTCTAATAACGGGGCACCCGAATCGCCCTCGATACAACAGATTCCTTTGCACTTTGATAAATTGCACACAAAGTCATTGTTTATGAGATCTTCGTGTACCAATACATTTCCTACTTCAATCATTCTAATTATTTTGAGTAGCTTGCTTTTTGTCCCAATTTGTATTTTAATCCACTGGCTTCGAGTAGTTCCAATGTTACCGAACCGATTAGAATATCTACATTGGCTTTGACCGGAATGCGGTTGCCATCGTTGGTTACCCACAAATAAAGCTTGCTATTTTTTTTAAATATACGTCCCGGTTTGATCTCAGGACTGAATTTGAGGCATTCTAATGTGCCTAATTCTGTTTTTATTTTTTCTATTCCAATATATTGTATGCCTAAGGTGGCAATCTCATCATTCAAAAAATAAGTCAGCTTAAAAGACTCTCCAGGTTTTACCGTTGAAAGATCCAGATTGCGGGCGAAATAGTAGGAAGACAGCAAATCGAAGGTCTGATCTACTTTCGATTTAAAAGTTCCTTTATTGCCTACGACAGTATTTGTCTCTTGGTTGAAGCGTACCTTATCATTGCGTCTATACCCTCCTTCGCGAATGTTCTCCGTATAGTAATACGGTAGAAATGTTTTGCTGTTGATATACGAGTTGTATTCATTTCTTACCGTATATATTGCAAAGGCACCTGCTGTTTTACCCGCCGCGTATAAATGGAAGGAAGGGTTTCCCAATCCATCCTTAGTATCTTCAACAGTTAATGTTCCGGTTGCGGCAGAAATAAAACCATAACGGAGTTTATATTTTAATTTCTCGCCGCCTTTAAATGCTGATTCTTTTAAATGCGGTAAATCTTGAGCAAAAGCAGTACTTACTAAAACAGATAAGTAAAGGAGCAAAGTCGATATAAGTTTCATGTACGTAAGTTTACGAAATTTGTTTGAAAAAGAAATGTTAATTTCATTCAAATAAATTTAACTTTTTGCGTTAATGAAAGTGCTCATGGACTGTAACTTATACGGACTTTTGAACAGGTTTATTTAGGCTGCGCTCGCTTAAACACAGGAACTGTAGAACAAGGTTCACCGTACATAATACTTTTCGCGACCTTACTTAGTTTTACCGTAAACTGTACAAATGTCGATTCTGGAATAAAAATATCACCACAACCTTTTACAACCACCCGTTGGTCCCGAAATTGTTCCATGTCAATCTGTTCAATTGCTGCAGCATACTGCATGCGCAATAACTCATCCAGATCGCCAAAAATAACTGTTGTGGCATAGGGTTCCAGTTTGTTCGCTAATAACATATAAGCCCATGTCGGGACAATAGCATCGGCTGTACAGGTAATGGCAACCTGTTTGCCAGTATATTGCGACCAGTCATGCGCCTTAATGAATTCGCGGAAGTCCTTTTCTTTCAGAATCAGGCCATGGAAGAGGTTATCCTTAATATCATATAGCACATTGTCTGCTTTGGGATGGTAGTCGGCCAGGTCAACAGTGACTAGTCCACTTTGGGCAACTTTATTGACAATATTTGTTTGAATATCCATATTTACATCAAAAAAAAGCCGGACGATAATTCGTCCGGCTACAAATTTACTTAAAAATCTTCTAAAAGAATTTCACTCTATTGTCAATGATTTCAGCTTTGTCTTGCAATGCGCGGAAAATAGATCCCCAAGCGCGTTGTGCTTTTGCTGCAAGCATTTGTTTCTTTTGTCCGTTAATATCTGAAATAGCTGCTGGATTCGTAAAACCGTTTACTTGTACAACATATACGCCTGTATTACCTTCAATAGCTTTGGAAGGTTTGTTCGGCTGAAGACCAAATACAGTACCTACAACTAAATTTTCTAATGCTACACCAGGGATAACTGGATTTGCGAAGACAACGTTTTCAACATGAATAGCTGCTTTACCAACTTTTTGGGCAACTTGATCAATCGAAGAAGTCCCAGCTAGAGCCTTGTCAAATTTATCTTTCAAGATTTTCGCTTTAACCATATTCCTTACGGCAGGTTCGATATCTTTCTTAACAGCATCTAAAGACAGTGTTCCTTTAGGTTGGATGTTCACTAAGTTTGCCAGGATATAAGAAGTTTCAGTTTCAAATACCTTATCAGAGACATCACCTTTTTTAGCTTCGAAAGCCCATTTGATTAAATCACGTGGAGCTTCAGCACCGTCTAGCACATTATCCATCGCTGTTACACGTGATGCTGTTTTTGCTTCTAGACCAAGTTTCTTCGCTTCTTGCGCAAAGTTTTGTGCTGTAGCTGCCGATAAGAATGCTGTAGCTTTGCTATGTGCATTGTTCAGCGTTTCTTTTCCGCTGTTGATCACTTTGTCTATGATAGCAACTTTCGCGTATTTTGAACTGCCTGTTTGTTTCTCTATTTTAATGATATGAACACCAAATTGTGATTTCACAACTTTGATATCACCTGTTTTTCCTTCGAATACAGCTTTTTCAAATTCAGGAACCATGCGGCCTCTTGTGAAAGTACCGAGTTCACCACCATTTGTTTTGCTTTCAGGATCTTTGCTGAACTGAACTGCAAGCGCAGCAAAATTGTCGCCTTTTTGAATCAGACCTTTGATCGAATCTGCTTTTGCCAACGCTTTATCAACGCCGCCTTCAGCAGCAGGGTCCAATAGGATATGGGACGCTTTCACAGAATCAGGACTGATAATCGTCGAAACAACTTTTGCAATTTCATATGCGTTGTTGTTCAAGAAAGGTCCCACTGTTGTTCCAGCCGCAACATTGAAGACAACAGAATCCAGCGAAGGACTTAACTGTCCCTTCTTCACATAGGTGAACGGAAATTTGTTGTCTGAGTTGATCGAAGCGAACAAGGAGTCATCTTTTGAAACAATTAAATCTTGTTTCAATTTATTAATCGTCTCTTTTACCGCTAAAGAATCTTTTGCCAGAGGTTTTGCATCTACAGTTACGTATTGAATTGCACGTGTTTCCTCTTGTGTTTTGAACATGTTTTTATGTTCATTATAATATTCTTGGTAATCAGCATCTGTCAATTTAGCATCTGCGTCTTTAATAGAAGCATAATCTAAAAGGATATATTTGAAGTTTGCTAATTTGTTGCGCTCTTGGTATTCTTCATTTGCCTCCAAGGAGGTAACATATACGCTGTTGGAAAGCAATTCGCCATATTTGCTGCTTAAACGCTCATCTTTTACCCCTTCAAGTAGCGCTTCCCATTGTTGAGCCACTTGTTGGTTGCCAGCTGTGTTAACTTGGCTGATAAAAGTACGCAATTGACCAGGATCAAACTGCCCCGTTTGTGGGTTGGTAAATGCTTGGACGATCTGAGGTGAAGGATTTGGTCCTTGTACTAGATCATTTAATTCTTTGGCACCTACCGTCAACCCGATCTTTTCAATTTCTTTCTTCAAGATCTCTCTTGATAAAAATTGATTCCATACTTGTTGAACGGCGTATGTCCGCATTTGAGGGGTAACTGCACCACCCATCTGCTGTTTGAACATTTCTTCTGTTTGTTCAACTTGTTGACTGAACGCAGGATATTCAATTTCAGTTCCGTTGACTTCCCCTACACGATTTTGATGTCTCGCCCAAAAAGGAGCCCCTCCTCGAACGACATCGCCTAGTAAAAATGCTAAAATTGCGATAGCCATAGCTGCTGTCAAGATGACACCGGCTTTGTTACGCAAAAAGCCCATTAATCCCATAGTCTGCTTATTGTGTTTATATTGTGTAAATACTTGTATTTCGTTAATTTATGCATAGCATAGCAAAATGCGGTGCAAGATACAATTTTTATAAAAAAAAACGGAATATTTTCCTGAATGTAGCAAAACAAATTTGAAAACTATTTGTATGAAGCGGAGTTTTTTCTTTTCTTTTCGCCCAAAGGATTCGTTCTTAATGACTTAATTGTATAGACAATCTGCTGGGAGTGGATTATCCAGAGCCACGCAGCTCTCTGGGGCAAAAAGGAATCAGGCTTATGTCCTTTGATCGTCTATTTACCTAGCGAGGGGAATAGGTTATTGTTGGTAATGACCGTATATCCCGTTGCGTTGGCAATATTGACATGTTTAAAATCCTTGTCTGAAGTAAATGATGAGCCTTGTAAGTTACCCCGATTATCCCGAAAAAACGCTGTAATCGGAACATGATTATAAAAGGTCATGTTGCTGTTGCTATCTGCCTTACTTTCGTCATAGATGATCTCTTCGGTTTTGATAATAGATCCGTCGGCCATCGTTACCACCACATTTTTTGTAAAGGTGGTCGTCTTTTCTTTTTCCCTTCGAATGGCATGGTCGGAAGTGATTCGCTGAGTTTCCTTCAAATGGTCATCGTAAAAGATGATTTTGATGCTTTTTGGAAATTCGTAGACTTCGGTGCTATCATGTTTGATGCGCATTTCGGGCGCTGTGAGATTCGCTTTGACCCGTGTGGAATCGCTATAGATGATATCAACATGGCGTGAAATGTCGACAGCCTCTTCTTTTTTCATGTTGGCAATACGGTCTACTTCCTTTAGATCGGGCTCACATGAGGTCAATGAGAGCGCCCCTAGTAAAAATAATATTACTAGGGGCGATATATTTTGGATGATGGATGAAGCAAAAGTTTTGCGTACCATGCTATTAATCAAATTGTGTTCTTCTAAACCAGCGATCATTTAAGGTAAAGCCGATATTAAAGTTAATATAACGTTCACGTAGGAGGCTATTGCTGATTTTGCCCATTTGCCCAAATTCTGCAGAGAAATTGATTTTAGAGAATGCTCCGGAATATTGATTTCTAGCTAACGGTAATCCTACGCCTACAGTAACCGCCATATCATTGATATTTTGGTCGCTTAAGAAATATTGTGTTTTGTTATATCTGAAACCAATTCTATAGTCTACTTGGTTCAAGTATTTGAGCGAAGTAACATCTGGTGTAATCTGACCACCAATCGCTACTCCATAATTCTTACGAAGCTCATTTTCTCCTTTTCTTGTCTGAAATCTGGACCAATCTGCATATTTAAAATCAGCACCGACTAACCAGCGATTGCTACGGGCAAGAGTGATACCGACATTATGTTTCAACGGAAGGGTCAAATGTCTGCTTTCTCGGCCCGAAATATAGGTACTATCCAAAGGGATATTTTGGTTGTCAGGATCTCTAGAAGGCGTGGTTCTTGTATTAAATATTGTTGTCCGCTCTTTAATATCGTTATTCAGCGATCCCGAATAACCAAAGGTGAGTGAATATTCTTTATTTAAAGGTTGTTCGTATTGTAAACCATAGTCAAAGATAATTCCTTGGATTTCACGTTTATTTTGTTGTTGTGTATTTAATGCACCAGATGAAGGCAAAAATTCTACGCGGCTATAATCGTTTAATGTTCCAAATAGATAAGACATGTTGGCACCGATACTCAGGCCTTTCACAATGCGTACCCCCCAGCCTGCGTAGGCTTTTGTTAAACCACCTTCGCCCGTGAAAACTTTCGTGTAAGGGTCAGAATTGATGGTTCCAGTTGAAGATGTCCGATAACCGATATCCGAGTAGGGAAGAATACCTAAACTGATACCTCCAAATCGTTTCATTGGGAAAGTCATGGTGATGTGACTAAAAGCAAAGTCAGCCGTATTGTCTGATCTGGTTGTTGAATTCAACTGCGTGTAATTCCCATATAAACCAGCATCAAAGGTGGTAAACTGTGTCGAAGAATAAGATGCAGGGTTGCTTGGGTTGGTATTGTATACGCCATTGATTCTCCGGATAGCGGTATTGACACCCCCCATCCCTCTATATTGTGGCAATAAATCTTCACGCATCTGACCGAGTCCAAATTGAGAATAAGGTGATGCGGATGTCGTTTTTTGTGCAAATGCGGTAGTAGAACTAGCTAAAATTCCACCTGCTAACAACAGTTGGAGTGATTTATTTCTTAGAGAGCTTGTAAAGCGTTTCTGCATGGTCAATCTATAAAATTGAGAAACTAATGTTTATTTAGTTTTAGTGAAATTTTCGAGTTATCTGACTCTGATATTAAATGTTCTTTGCTTTTAATCGCATACAAAACTATTCAATTTTTGCGAGCTTGTTAAGCCGATTTTGTTAAAAAAGGTTAAACACTTGCTGTACAGTTGTTTAGAAAAACTGAAAGTAGATGATGGTTAATGTTATAATGGCGTAAACGACCTCAAAAAACCATTTCTTTTTGGCGTAAGTGAAATAGTATGCCATATAGATAGCAATAGAAGGTGCACAAAGTAAAAAATGTGCCTCTGTTAGTTTTTTGTTCCAATAGAAGGAAACTATTGCTAGACATAACATAAAAAACAGTAACTGAAATGACTTGCGGATATGCACCACACTTTTGAAAAAGTTGTCTTTCAATACCAGTAGGAAAAGTATTAAAGTAAAGATTACGGGAACAAGGACCAGGTAGTCGACTAATTGAATGCGAATAGCAGTAGGGAATTTGTAGGTAAACGGCAACCAAATGGTGTAAAACTGCGTCATTTTACCCGTCCAAAGATAGATAACTGCCAAGATAAAATAGACCGTTGCAAGACCTAATAATGGTGTGATCCACTCTCGCCAATTGAAGGGTCTAAAAATGAGCAAGCCTATCCACAATAAGAAGAACATACCTAGAAATGGAAAATAGATCAGACTTCCTATGCCCACTATCATGCCGAGATCAAACATTTCGGCTTTAACATCTGTCTGTCGATAGAGGGAGAGTAACTTGCTTAACATCCATATCGAAATAAAATTACAGATCAGTGTTGGAGAGAGTACCAAAAATGGTAAAAACAAGCTGGCCAGTGTCATGTACATCAGCGCCACCAAGAAGCTGGGTTTACCCAGTAGATTAAAATGGCTGGTGATGCGGTTCAGTATTGTAGCCTGAAAGATCGTCAGGATCAATGTGATAAAAACATTGGTCGAAGGGGAAAGGTTGATCAAGTTGTTTTCTCCCAAAAGATTCCCCAGAGCAGGTTCAAAGATTACAGAATCAAGTTTGTCCGGAAGGTGCAGAAATATGCCCAAGCATAGAACAAAACCTACGACGGATAGAAATAAAATATTTATTGGTGAATAATTTCTAAACTGACTTATAATCATGGTAGGGGATCAATAAAATGCTATTTATTCTTTTTTTCCAATTTGCTGATACGACGATCGAGCAGGAAAAGGAAAAAAGCCAAACCTAGAAAAATGACCAACATGACCAATACAACAACGTAGATCTTACCTTCACTACGTAATCCGGTCGCCATATCGACATCATCCTGTGCAAATGTGCTCAAAGTAGATAGGATCAGTAAAGCGATTGACAGAGTTATTTTTTTCATCCGTTTAAATTATTTATTAAGTGGGGTGCTCATTGGTATAAATGAGTCCTTTCACTCGGTTTGTTTTTTTTATTGTGGTGAAGCTATCCTATTTATTCATTTCCTATTTAATTATCCATGTGCAATTTACTTTTTGAATGCATTCATGAGCAGTTTCATACGATTTGAAAAAATGATGATGGCTTCTATTTGTTTAAATCAGTCTGCATTGATTTTCTTAGTTTTGAAAGATTCGATATCGCTAAGCGCTCAATTCTTGCTTTCTCTCCAATAAACGCATTCTATAACGCAGTGTACAGATCCAAGTTGCAATTAGGATCCATCCAATAACCGAACTGTAGAATGTAGGGCGTAGCTCATTGCTCATCTGAAGATCCGCAAATGTTCCGTTGCCCCCACTGCCTGGGTGTAGGGAATCCGTTAGTTTGGGTAAAATATAGATCAATACGATGATAATGGGAAAGGCAAAAATATTATATACAGCAGAGATCTTGGCTCTTTTTTGCTCTTCATCTAATGCATTGCGAAGAACCAGGTAAGCTAGGTACATCAATGTCGCGATGGCGGAACCATTCAGCTTAGGGTCATTTGGCCAAGGCTCTCCCCAGGTGATGTTTGCCCAAAGCATACCTGTCGCAAGCCCAAGGAAACAAAAGGTGATTCCTGTGTTTACAGCTTCTATGGCCATAAGATCATATTCTTGTTTTCCGGTATTTAGGTATTTAATACTGTATATGACAGATACGAGGTACATAGAAATCATGGCAAACCACATCGGAACATGGAAATAGACATTGCGTATGCTTTCGTGAAGGATGAAGAGGCGGGGAACTGGGCCTAGAAGACCATTGATAATGACAGCACAAATAATCATTACTGCTAATATTTTCCACCATTTTTTTCTCATGGATAAATTGAATTTAGTTTGTTCTCAATTCTAAAATTTAATCTCGCCAAAGGTACGGAAATAACAACAAAGAAATAGTGATGGTGATTACATTAATTGCAAGTAATACGATTATTTCTTTGCTACTTGAGGCCCTTTCCAAGCCTTCTATTGCATTACGAGATAGCTTAATTAACACGATTAATAGTGGGATAATGGCTGGAAAACTTAAGATAGCCATTAAGGTGCTGTTGTTCCCTGCTTTGGAACTGATGCCGGAGATCATGGTAAAAACAGTGGCAAAACTGATGCTGCCAAGGATAACCGCAACAAAATATAGGGCTGGGTCGCCGATAGGGTTTCTGAATATTGTTGAATAGACGAAATAAGCAATGATAGCAAGAAGGGTCATCATCATTATATTGTAGATGACTTTCGCTAAAATAATTGCTCTGGGATCGACCAGTGAATAATAATAGAGTTGTCGATTGGGATTTTCCTGAATGAAGCTTTTGTTGATTGCATTGATCGACGCGAAAAGCATGATGATCCAGAACAATGCATTCCAAGTAGTCGTATCAACTGATTTAAACGCTTGATAGCAGACGAAAACAGTTGATACGACATATAGTAGAATTCCGTTAATAGCATATTTTGAACGCCATTCCAGAATGATGTCTTTAAGAATTAAAGTTTTTACCTGTTGCAGTAAAGTCATATACCGCAAAGATACAAATGTATTTGGACCGCAATAGTGACCAAAACCATCAATTCTTAAAAAAGCTGTTTTTTTACTTAGGCATTAGATATTTTGGACTTTGCAGCATCAGTCGTATTGTCGATTTTGCTTGCCAAATTTTGAGCGGCATTGTTGGCGTGGTCCAACGCTTCTCTACCAGCTTCTTTTGCTTTATTTTTTAATGCATCTGCATCGTCCGAAGCTTTGCTAAAAGCAGCTTGAGCTTTAGATTTCAGATTGTCCAACTCAGCAGAAGCTCTGTTGGCTAATTTTTGGGCTTTTTTAGCTTCTTTTTTTGAAAGATCTTTCAATGACTTAGTTAAGCTTTTAATGCCATCATTTGCACGATCTAGTTGTTTTTTTCCATCATCAGTTCCTAAAAGATACCATGCAGCAGCTCCCGCAGCCAATCCTACCAAAGCAAATGCCACTAATCCATTTTTGCTATTTTTCATAATTCTTCTATTTTGTTATATATTCAAGTGATAATCAAGTATGATACCAAATGAACAATCTCTGGGTGAATTTGTTTAGAAAGAATCAATAATTAACAAAATTTTACATATCAATCTTCTGCTGCTTGGATTGAAGATTATAGAGATGTTGATAGAGACCACTTTCTTTCTGGAGCAGTTCAAAGTGAGTACCGCTTTCAGATACAATACCATTCTCAACAACGATAATTTTATCAGCGTCTACAATCGTGGATAGTCTGTGGGCAATGATAATTGAGGTGCGTCCACGCATTAATTCTTCCAATGCATCCTGTACCTGTCTTTCTGATTCAGAGTCTAAGGAAGAAGTAGCTTCGTCTAAGATAAGAATTGCCGGATCTTTTAAAAGTGCACGTGCGATAGCGATACGTTGACGCTGCCCCCCAGAGAGTTTGACGCCGCGTTCACCAACGACCGTGTCATAGCCTTCAGGGAAATTTAATATAAATTGATGGGCATTGGCACGTTTTGCGGCTGCTATAATTTCATCTTCGGAAGCCTCTAATTTGCCATAGGCTATATTCTCACGTATGGTGCCGCCAAATAACAGAACATCTTGCGGTACGATAGCGACCTGGTTGCGGATATCGCAAAGTTCAAAATCGGATGCTGGTTTGTCATCGTAACAAACTTCGCCTTTGTTGGCGGTATAGAATTGTAAGATCAACGAGGCTATCGTTGATTTACCGGTTCCGCTTGGTCCAACTATGGCAACTTTGTCGCCAGCATTGGCTGTAAAGTTAATGTCTTTCAGGATTTCAATGTCAGGACGGCTTGGATAGGCAAAGGAAACATGGTTGAAACTTAGCTTTCCGGTCATGGTCTTGTGGACTTCCTTACAAGTTGGTTTTACATTCAGGTTTTCCTGTGGTTCATCCAAAATTTCCAAAATCCGTTCACTTGCTCCTAGGGAACGTTGGATATTGGCATATAGTTCGGGGAAACTGCCCATAGATCCTGCCACAAACATCGAATACAAGATGTAGGTCGTTAAGTCTCCGACAGTCATCTCATGAATAGAAACCAATGCTGCTCCGTACCAGATGACAGCGATCACCGCACCGAAAATACAGAAGATAATAAAAGAGGCAAAAGCACCGCGGAAAGTAGCTCCTTTGACCGCCAATTTTACCACTGAATCCATCTGATTACTGTAGCGGTTAAACTCGAAGTATTCATTCACAAATGCCTTAACATTGCTTATTCCCAATAACGTCTCCTGAACGATACTATTGGACTCGGCCATTTTATCCTGTGCCTGCCGCGACAATTCACGGATGAACTTTCCGAAAATAATGGCCGCTACAACGATAATCGGTAAAATACACAGGTTCATGAGCGCAAGTTTGGGCGATACCCAAACTAAAAGAAAGACACCGAAACAAAGGCTAATCAACTGTCTTAAGATTTCAGCCAATGTAGTTGTTAATGTGTCCTGGATCTGTGAAAGGTCTGCAGATAATCGGCTGTTTAATTCCCCAACACGGCGATTGGCGAAAAATTCGATTGGTAATGAAATTAGTTTGAGATAGGTGTCCTTGCGGAGTGCGGCCAATGTGCGTTCTGCAATCTCTACAAAGATGCGTATGCGAAAAAAAGAAACGACCGACAGAAAAGATAAAATGATAAAGGCAATCCCGCCGATATAATATACTTGCGGAGTCAGCCAGGGATAAGTTTGCTTGCCTTGCGCAGCATCAATCATGGCCCCAAGCAAAGCGGGGAACGCCAGCATGGCTAAACTGGATAATACCAAGAAAAACATGCCGATCCCAAATTTAAAACGATAAGGTTTTAAATAGGTCATTAATTTAGATGCTCTTATGAGGAGCTCCTTATTCAATTTTGGTTTTGGTAGATCTTCTTCTTGTTTATTACCGCTGTTGAATCCTCTTGCCATATCCGCTACTTCAAATTTTGTTGCGAGGACAAATGTAAAGAGATTAAAAATATTTTGCTATCATACTTTAGTCAATTTTTAACCTGAATCTCACTTTTTCCAAGATAAACAGCTGTTTCGGCTGTTCTGCTATTTTAAAAATGCTCGCACATGAGGAGGTCTAGCCTAAATTTTGATGTTTTGCCGCTAGCTGCTGTAAACGGCTTTTATAGAGTAAAAAGCCTAAAACCAAAATGACAAGTAAAGCAACGTACAGGAGGATATTGCCTGCGCCTCCCTTACCGGATGTTTCGTCTACTTGTGCGCGCAATTTTTCGTTCTCTTTTTGAAGCTTACTTATCGTGCCTATATAAGCTGAGACCTGTTTGTCGTAGTCCGTTGCCAGTTGCTGGAATTTGTCCTTTTCAAAATCTTTGATTTTTAGTAATTTTTGAGTCTCTAGGAAAATATTGTTGTCAGTAATAACGATATCTTTAAGGATATCAATGCTTTTTTGCATGTCGCCTTTTGATTTGAATAAGCCAAAAAGCCCTGTTTTTTGCGTGAGGCTCGTGTCATAGGCGCCGAATTTCTGCTGTCGGGCATCCAATAAGTCATTTACACGAGTCCGTTGTACCTCAAAAGAGCTCGAGTCTGGATTAGTTTGCGACTTGGCCTGCCCAACGAAGCAAAATAAAATGCTGAGTAGAAAAAGGGATCTTAAAGATTTTATCATGTATTTGGACGATATGTATAATCAACTATTTAATTAAAATTAACGTTCACGCTAAAGTTTTATTTTGTCGTGATGCTATGCCTGAATTTTAGCCCAGCGGTGAACCTGACCGAGGGTAAAAATAGGGCAGTGGTCAATACCACCATGAATTTATGAAATTAATCTTTAAATTCTATACGGATTACATTGGAGTCGTCGTCATGAAGTCCAAGCAGCTGACTTGCATTACCTTTATTGATGGCAATTTCCAGGTAGTTTGAAATACCAAACAAACAAAGTTTCTCGCCTTCTCCGACTTCGTTGTAATGCCAAGAAAGGTTGGTAATGGTTTCATTGCGTTTGAAATAAAGGACAAAATGACGTCCTTTTTGAACTTTATTGAATAGATCTTTGGAGATATTGGTAATGGCATTACCGAAAGCATCAACATAAATGACGTTGCCCCGAATCATATCTTTATCAAAGATAGGCTGCAAAGTTACTTTTTCGATGAGCTGCTGCATCGGAGTGCCGATCTCTTTTAATTTGCCTCCCTTGGCGATATGGCAAGCTGACTTAGAAAGGATATCTGCGAGGGGGAAATGAAGATACCGAAGGTCTTGCATTAAGTTGAGCTCATACAGTTCCTGAGGTTCATTGCCGTTTAGTAATAGACTGAAAATACCGTTGTCGGCCCCGACGAAATAATGATCGTTGTATTTCATGCCGATATATTTCGATTCTTCATGAAACAGGGTGTTGATCCCAATAATGTGAACGGTTCCTTTCGGAAAGTAATGATAGGCGTTACCTAATACAAAGGCCGCCCGAGGGATATTGAATGCTGGAATTTCATGGGTAATATCAACAATATTGGCACCAGACAACTGCGATAAAAGACTACCTTTTAACGCGGCTTGATAAAAATCTTTGTGTCCTAAGTCTGTTGTTAATGTAATTACTGCCATTATAATCTAAATCCTAGATCGAATTGCTGCTGAATTCCCTTAAATATACCCTTAAATTTATCTGAATAGTGGACAAAATTACTATTTATCAGATGATTTATAAAGCTAATTGGATAACTTATTTTGAATCTGTCTTTTTTCGATTGATATACACAAACATAGCGAAGATTTTGTGCATAAGGAAATCTTTGCATCCCTTTGTCTCTTGTTTCCATCGCCTTCTAAATCATCCTTTTTTGTGCACTGTATATTCTTGGTGGTTTCGTTAGAATACGTTAATTTTGAATAGTATTATACAGGAACGATGTTGTGTAATGGCTACAATCTAATTAATTCTAAATAGGATAAAATTTGAACGAATTACTAATTGCATTAGATGGTCTGAATTTGCCCATATTATGGGGAGCAGACAATGAGCACTTCGATTATTTGAAGAAGCAATTCCCAAAACTGCGGATTGTAGCTCGCGGAAGTGAAATGAAGGTGTTGGGCGACGCGAAGGAATTAGATCTGTTTGAGCAATCGTTTAAGGAAGTCATGGCTCATCTGGAGAAATTTAACAACATTACTTTATTGGATTTTGAAAATCTCCTGGGGGCAAATGCAGGTTCTGCGGCCCAACAGGAAAAAGAACTTGCTGCCAAACATGCTGCTTTCGGATCCGAACCGATCGTTTATGGGCCTAATGGACTGATCGTACGTGCACGTACCGCTAACCAGCGGAAAATGGTGGATAGTATTTCGAAGAATGACATCTTATTTGCGATAGGGCCGGCGGGTACTGGAAAGACCTATACGGCAGTTGCCTTAGCGGTTAGGGCGCTTCGAAATAAGGAAATCAAAAGGATCATTCTCACAAGACCGGCTGTGGAAGCTGGTGAGAATCTTGGTTTTTTACCGGGAGACCTGAAAGAGAAGGTAGATCCGTATTTGAGACCACTCTACGATGCTTTGGACGATATGATTCCAGCGGAAAAGCTGAAAGGTTACCTGGAAAATCGGACCATCGAAGTTGCACCGCTAGCATTTATGCGTGGACGAACATTGGACAACTGCTTTGTTATTCTGGACGAGGCTCAAAATGCAACGGATATGCAATTGAAGATGTTTTTGACACGTATGGGACCCACAGCAAAGTTTATCGTTACCGGTGATATGACACAGGTAGATTTACCAAAGAAAAATCAATCTGGATTGTCTACGGCTATTCGCTTATTGGAGAATATCGAAGGGATAGACATTATCCACCTCAGCGGTGGAGATGTGGTTCGCCATAAATTGGTTCGCCGCATCCTCGAAGCGTATGGCGATATTTAATCGTTGGATACTGAAAACTTATAATTGGGGATATCCAGGTTTGACAATGGTACAAATGGTACCGACCTACATCTCTCAAATAGCTCTATTAAAAGAAAATCGAGCATTGCGCGCTCGTAAAATAAAGCTATTACATTTATGAACGTCTTTGAATGCAGACAAAAATGAACAATTAATTACATTTGAATTTTACTTTGAACATGAACGCTATAAAAGAAACAAATTTCAATTTCGAAAATCAGACTGCTTTTTACCGAGGAAAAGTACGTGATGTGTATACGATCGCTAATACTTATTTGGCCATGGTAGCTTCAGACCGTATCTCGGCATTTGATGTGGTACTTCCACGTCCTATACCTTATAAAGGGCAGGTGTTGAATCAAATTGCAGCCAAATTTTTAAAGGCTACGGCTGATATTATTCCAAATTGGGTCGTATCTGTTCCGGATCCAAGTGTAACTATCGGTCAACTATGTGAGCCGTTTAAAGTAGAAATGGTTATCCGTGGTTATTTGTCAGGACATGCATGGCGTGAGTATGCTGCGGGTAAACGTGAAGTATGCGGAGAGTCATTGCCAGAAGGCCTGAAAGAAAATGACAAATTGCCAGAACCAATTATTACACCAACAACAAAGGCAGCTGTTGGACATGATGAAGATATCTCACGTGCCGATATTTTGAAAAAAGGTATCGTAAGTGAAGAAGACTATGTTCAATTGGAACAATATACTAAAGCTTTGTTCCAGAGAGGTACTGAAATTGCCGCACAGCGAGGATTAATTTTAGTGGATACAAAATATGAATTTGGGAAAAAAGACGGGGAAATTGTGTTGATCGATGAGATTCACACACCGGATTCTTCCCGCTATTTTTATGCGGAAGGCTACCAGGAGCGTCAGGAAAAAGGCGAGGCACAAAAGCAGTTGTCAAAAGAGTTTGTGCGTAAATGGTTGATCGAAAACGGCTTCCAAGGGAAAGATGGTCAAGTTGTTCCAGAGATGACCGATGAGATCGTCACTTCGATCTCCGAGCGTTATATTGAGTTGTACGAGCACATTGTTGGAGAGAAATTTGTGTATCCGGATCAAGAAAATGTGTTGGAGCGTGTGGAAAGAAATGTCGCAAACGCCTTGAAAACGCTAAATTATTAGTACATTGTATCCTCAAACAAAGGAGATAGACTAATGAAGTATACCATTGATAAGCACGATCGCTATATTGTCATAGAACCTCATGTCGATGTGATTGACGCGGATAATGCCGCGAAACTCAAAGGGGAGTTTCTGTTGCGGAATACAATTGGACAACGGAATATTGTTTTGGACATGATCCACGTGCAGCAAACGGACGAGGTGGGTATCCGTTTAGGAGTGCTTGCTCATCGTTTGTGCCAGTCTGTGGGTGGCATATTCATTCTGGTTAATCTTTGTCCAACATTGATGGATATGGTTCGGGTATCGCATTTGGATAAATCGTTGAAAATTGCACCATCTTTAAAGGTTGCCGAGGATTTAATCTTTGCACACGAACTGGAATCTGAGTATCGGGGGGCAATTGAAGATTAATATGAAGTTTGAAGTTCTGATATTAGGAAATAGCTCGGCGACACCAATGTTTGATCGTCATCCGACTAGCCAAGTGCTGAACTTTAATGAGCAATTGTTTTTGATCGACTGCGGAGAGGGTACACAAATGCAGCTCAGCCGATACGGTATCAAAAGCAATCGCATAGGACATATATTTATTAGCCATTTACATGGGGATCATTATTTGGGTCTGGTCGGGCTGCTCTCATCGATGCACCTTGTCGGTCGAAAAAGTGATCTCCATCTGTATGGCCCTCCTGCTTTAAAGGAGATTCTGGATGTGCAGTTTTTGCATTCCGAGACAGTTTTACGCTATAATCTTGTTTTTCATCCGATTTCACCGGAGCAGCCGGGCGTTATTTTTGAAAATAGAACGTTAAAAGTAAGTGCATTTCCATTAAAACATCGCATCGCTTGTACTGGTTTTCGATTTGACGAAGGGCCTCGCGCTCGAACATTACTTGGAGATGTGGTTCAGGAACTGAATATACCTACTGTATATTTTCCGATGATTAAGAAAGGACTTGATTACGTCGATGAAAGTGGTAACGTGTATACAGCGGATGAGCTGAGCCTTCCTGCTCCCTTATCGCGCAGTTATGTATATTGTTCCGACACGGTACGTACCGCAGAATATCTGCCTTATGTTCAAAAGGCGAATCTGATGTACCATGAGTCCACATTCCTGCATGATATGGTCGATCGGGCAAAAGAAACGTTTCATACAACAGCTTTGGAAGCTGGAGAGATCGCCCAGGAGACTCAGGCCAAGAGGTTACTGTTAGGTCATTATTCGGCACGATACCGAGATTTACAACCCTTATTGGAGGAGGCAAGAACCGTATTCCCAAATACGGAACTCTCTGTTGAAGGTCGATGGTTTTCGGTGTAATTTTTTTTGAATTTAGTTTATTTTTTAATTACAGCTTTGTTACAGCCAAGGAATACCGCTAAAAGAGAGACGCTCAAGCGGTATAAACGAAGAGTATAAGCAAGTTTCAGGGCTAAGAAAGCTGATAAATACAATCGAAGGTCCAATAGATCAGCAGTGAATAATTGCTTATTATATTGCATATGATGAACAATTTATCTAAGTTTACGGCTCTAATTTTTTTATAATGGATAATCCATTCAACTTAAACAACCTACTACGGGAAAATATTAAGAAGCTCGTACCTTATTCGTCCGCAAGAGATGAATTTAAAGGGGAGGCATCCATATTGATTGATGCCAATGAAAATCCTTTTGGATCCCCACTAAACCATGATTACAACCGATATCCAGACCCTCTCCAACATCAAGTTAAAGCAAAACTTTCTAAAATAAAAGGTGTACCATCAGAGAATATCTTTTTGGGGAATGGAAGTGATGAAGCTATTGATATTTTATACCGTGCATTTTGTACTCCCGGTATTGACAATGTCATCTTAGTTCCGCCAACCTACGGGATGTATGAAGTCTCGGCGAACATCAATGATGTTGCTTTCAAAAAGGTAAACCTTACCGCTGATTACCAGCTGGATTTGGATGGCATTGCCAATGCAATAGATGCACATACTAAACTGATTTTTATCTGTTCTCCGAATAATCCAACAGGAAACTCAATCCGTCGTCAGGATATTGAGGCGATCTTGAATAATTTTCAGGGTCTTGTTGTTGTGGATGAAGCCTATATTAATTTTTCTGCTGTCAAATCATTTACGCAAGAACTGGCTGAATACCCCAATCTAGTGGTATTGCAGACGTTGTCTAAAGCTTGGGGACTTGCGGCGTTACGCCTGGGTATGGCTTTTGCCAGTAAAGAGATTATCGCTGTTTACAATAAAATAAAACCACCATACAACATTAATCAGGCTACACAAGATATTGTTTTAGAAGCCTTGGATAAGGTTGATCAAGTCAATGACTGGATCAAGGAGACGGTGGCCGAACGCGAGAAACTGGTACGCGAACTGCTTGAACTGGACTATGTACAGCATATTACACCTTCTGATGCCAATTTTATTTTGGTCAAGATGGAGCAACCACGTGAAGTTTACGATTATCTAGTTCAATATGGAATTATCGTTCGAGATAGATCCAAAGTCGAATTATGTGAAGGCTGTCTGCGGATCACTGTTGGAACGCCTGCCGAAAATCAAATATTGTTAGAAAAACTTAATCAAATCAATAAATAATACTATGCCTGATAACTTAAAACGTGTGCTGTTTATAGACCGCGATGGAACATTGATTTTGGAACCTGAAGACGAACAAATCGATTCTTTTGCCAAATTAAAATTCTACCCCGGTGCCTTGCAGTATCTGCCACGTATCGCAAAGGAGCTGGATTTCGAATTGATCTTGGTTTCCAACCAAGATGGTTTAGGAACATCTTCCCATCCGGAAGAGAATTTCTGGCCAGTCCATCATTTTGTGATTGATACGTTTGCAGGAGAAGGCGTAGTGTTTGCCGAGGAACATATTGATAAAACCTTTCCACATGAGAATGCGGAAACCCGTAAACCGGGTGTTGGTATGCTTGGTGCCTATTTTGATGCGTCGAAATACGATTTAAGCCAATCCTTTGTCATCGGCGATCGTGTGAACGATGTTAAATTAGCGCAAAATCTCGGCGCAAAGGCAATTTGGCTACGTGCTAACGATCAATTAGGTGCTTTGGAAAACCTTGCGATAGATTCGACTGTTATAGCTTTAGAGACAACAGATTGGAAGACGGTGTACGAATTCCTTAAATTGGGGACGCGCACTGCCGAACATCATCGGAAAACCAATGAAACGGATATTTTTATTCAGTTGAATTTGGATGGTTCGGGTAAATCTGACATCGAAACGGGATTGCCGTTTTTTGATCATATGCTGGATCAATTGGCGAGACATGGAGCCCTTGATTTGACCATTAAGGCGAAAGGCGATCTTCATATTGACGAGCATCATACCATTGAAGATACAGGTATCGCACTGGGTGAAGTCTTTTTGAAGGCTTTAGGTGATAAACGTGGCATTGAGCGCTATTCCTATACCTTGCCAATGGATGATTGTTTGGCCCAGGTGGCATTGGATTTTGGTGGTCGCAACTGGATTGTGTGGGATGCGACATTTAAACGCGAGAAAATCGGCGATATGCCAACGGAAATGTTTTTCCATTTCTTTAAGTCGTTTTCAGATGCCTCACGATCGAATTTAAACATTAAAGCAGAAGGTGACAACGAACACCATAAGATCGAAGCGATCTTCAAAGCTTTTGCTAAATCGATCAAAAAAGCGGTAAGACGCGATGCCGACCATATGCAATTGCCAAGTACAAAAGGAGTATTGTAAGATGATAGGAATTATTAATTACGGTGCAGGGAATATTTTCTCTTTGACAGCAGCACTAGATCGTGTTGGACTTACCTATGGTATGGTCAATACTGCCGATGAGATCGATCAATATGATCGTATCATCATTCCTGGAGTGGGGCATGCTGGCGCAGCAATGGACAAACTACAGGAATCGGGATTGGTACCCTCGATCAAAAAGCTGCGAAAGCCTGTCTTGGGTATTTGTGTTGGCATGCAGCTGCTGACAGATTTTTCAGAGGAGGGAAATGCCGAAATGTTAAAACTGTTTCCATTGAAAACGTTACATTTCGATGCAGGGAAAGCAGGTAAGGTGCCACATATGGGCTGGAACAGCGTCTCCGTGCAAGCAGATAATCCTTTATTTGCGAATATAGAAGATCAGACATATTTTTATTTTGTTCACTCGTATTTTATTGAATACGATGCGATATATACCGCAGCGAAATGTGTTTATGGAGAGCCTTTTTCGGCGGCGATTTCCAGGGACAATTTCTTTGGCGTACAATTTCATCCGGAGAAATCTGGGAAAGCAGGCGAGCAGTTGTTGCTCAATTTTTCAACTATTCAAATTGACTAAAAATATTCGACTATGTATATCATTCCAGCAATAGACGTTTTGGACAAAAAGGTTGTCCGCTTGAGAGAGGGTAACTACAATGACGTGACAACGTATGCGATTAGTTTAGAGGAACAGATCGAAAACTACCGTGCAAATGGTACGGAGTTGGTTCATATCATCGATTTAAACGGTGCAAAAGGAGACTTCAGCAACCAAGCTTATTTATTTGACATCATCCAGAAGACGGATATGAAAATACAATATGGCGGTGGTGTCAGAAGTATAGAAAAGGTAAAAGAATTGGTTGATGCTGGTGTTTATCGTGTGATCGTCGGGACACAAGCAATCACAAACCCTTCATTCTTGGAGGAGCTGGCTACATTAAACGAAGGGAAAGTAAAATATGCCGACCACATCGTTATTGCAATCGACGTTTTGGATGAAGTAATCAAATACTCTGGGTGGTTGGAAAGTTCTCCAATTAAATTGATCGAATATATTGACAAGTGTTTGGTTTTAGGATTCTTTCGGTTTTTATGTACCGATATTAGTAAAGATGGTAAATTAGGCGGTGCAGGTGTTGAATTATACCAAAAGTTGCTGAACCATTCTCCGATTATCAAGTTAATTGCTTCTGGTGGTATCAGTTCGATGGAAGATATCCAAAAACTTCAGGAATTAGGCGGTGTAGAATCCGTTGTGGTTGGTAAAGCCATCTATGAAAATAGAATTTCGATCGATGAAATCAAAGACTGGAATTTAAAATCGTTAATCAGGTTTTAAAATGCTGGCAAAACGTATAATTCCCTGTTTGGATGTTAAAGATGGACGTACCGTCAAAGGAGTCAACTTTGTGGATCTCCGAGATGCGGGTGATCCCGTTGAATTGGCCTATGAGTATTCTCAACAAGGGGCAGACGAACTCGTTTTCTTGGATATCACAGCGACACATGAGGGACGTAAAACGACAATTGATTTAGTCAAAGCCGTGGCGCGTCAAGTGAATATACCTTTTACAATAGGTGGTGGTATCAATGAAATCAAAGATGCTGACATCTTATTGAATGCCGGTGCGGATAAAATTTCCATCAACTCAGCTGCGGTACGTAATCCTACTCTTATCAATGAGATGGCCGCCGCTTTTGGAGCACAATTTGTTGTGGTTGCTGTAGATACCCGGTCGAGCGAAGGTCAGAATTTTGTTCATCTGAGTGGCGGGCGTATTAAGACAGAATTGAACACGGCGGATTGGATCCTTGAAGCGCAGGAGCGAGGAGCGGGAGAGATTCTGCTGACGTCAATGGATCATGACGGAACAAAGAATGGCTTTGACAATGGTTTTTTAAAAACAATAAACGACCAGATTCATATTCCGCTGATTGCTTCTGGCGGCGCCGGTAATCAACAGCATTTTGTCGATGTTTTTCAACAAGCTAACGTGGATGCTGCCTTGGCGGCATCGGTCTTCCATTATGGTGAAATATTGATTCCCGATCTTAAAGCTACCTTACGCCAAAATGGTATTGTCGTAAGATAGGATACAGGATTGAAGATTAATGATCATAGAGGAAAAGTAAGTCATAAACTTGCTGAAAGAAATCCTGAGAAGTTAAAACTGAGCTCATGGCTCTTCGAAAATAATTAAAAATTGAAATACTAAAATCATGCTAGATTTTGCAAAAAGTGACGGCCTCGTTCCAGTGATTGTGCAGGACTTCCAAACGTTGGAAGTGTTGATGTTAGGCTATATGAACGAGAAAGCTTGGGAGAAGACACAAGCAGAGAAACGCGTCACGTTTTTCTCCCGAAGCAAGAATCGCCTTTGGACAAAAGGGGAGGAAAGTGGAAACTTTTTGAATGTAAAAAGCATCCATGTTGATTGCGATAAGGATACTGTTTTGATCAAAGCAGAACCAATGGGACCTACCTGTCATACGGGGAGCAGAAGCTGTTTTAATACAGACTTCAACCAAAACTTTCTGTTGGAGCTAGAGCGTATTGTTAACCATCGCTATGAACATCCTTCTGACGAATCTTATGTCAATCGTCTGCGTTCTCGCGGTATCAATAAGATTGCGCAAAAGGTTGGCGAGGAAGCCGTAGAAACAGTAATTGCAGCATTGACTGAAACAGATATTGATTTTATCAATGAAACTTCAGACTTATTGTTTCATTTGATCGTATTGTTGCGTGAAAAGGGATTTTCTTTGGAAACAATTGCGAAAAATCTCGAAAGTAGACATCAATAGGTATTTGAAGAAACATCTTGCTTCTTGCCCTGAGCTCCCTTAAAATCGGACAACGGCATTATCGTTGAACAAAATATGAAGCGGAGACAAGGCTTTAAGCTAAGATGACAAAAAGATCTCCGAAGTGCAGTATATTTGTAAATATACTGCACTTCTTGTTTTTACCGACTAGTAAGGCAAATGACGATATCGATGGATATAGGAGCAGTGGTCGGTCGGTAAATAATTTACCTGTATAAAATAAAAAACGAACGTAACGTACCCAATCTGTATAAAGCGGGAAGTATTAGCGAAATGACTATGGATATTACATTAAAATCGACTTTGCCAGGACATCAGAACCCTATTTTCTGCGTAGAAAAGGGTTATTATGCGGATACATTTTTTACGGCTGGTAATGATAAAGGTGTTGTGGAATGGGATATTGAGCATAATGCATTCAAACGTATTCTCTGTGCGGTCAGTTCATCCGTCTATGCCTTACGTTTGATAACCGGTACACCGATTCTTGCCATCGCATTGCGCGAAGGAAAACTGCTTTTTGTCGATGTGGAAGAGCAAAAGCTTGTAGCAAGCATACAACTAAGCACCAAAGCTATTTTTGCATTGGCTTATATGTCCTGGAAAAATGAGCTTTTGGCAGTAGGTGAAGAGGGGACATTGTATGTCATTGATTTGGCAACTTATAAAAGTATTTACGAGAAGCGTATATCCCCAACAACAATTCGCGCAATTGCAATTGATGAAGGACTTGGACGAATAGCCTTGGGCGATAAAGATGGGAAAGTATATCTATTGGATAGTACTGACTTTCATATGATCACTGATTTAAAATTGCATAGTATGCCCGCAACTTCTCTGGCGTTTATCCATAATAAGTTGTTAAGTGGTGGACGGGATGCGCAATTAGTGATTTCGAATCCAAACCAATTGCATGATAATTTCTCTTTTGTACCCCATCTTTTTACCGTATATGGGATATATCCGCATCCAGAAGCTCCGATTTTTGCTACGGTAAGCCGCGATAAATCTTTGAAATTCTGGTCTACAGATGACTTCGCCTTATTGAAAAATATGAGCCGTGAGAAAATGCAGGATGGCCATCATTTATCTGTTAATGCTGGAGCATGGTCGCAAAATGGACAGTATTTCTTCAGCGTAAGTGATGATAAATTAGTGAAAATATGGGAAATTAAAAAAAATAAATAAGCTTGTAGCGAATTCATAAGTATTCCGTTAACTATAGTAATTATAAATTTAATTGACCATATAGTTATATTTTATGAAAAGAATTTGGCTCATTTTGTTGGGTTGTATTGCGCTTTCGGGCTGTGATAAAATCGAAAGTAAAGGAATGTATCTAGCTAGCATTCCCATATCTGAAACCATGGAAAGTATCCGGGCTAAAGCTAATCCTGTAAGTAGTCCTACCCCAATTGTACAAACAGGAAAGATCTATATTTATCAAGATTACTTGTTTATCAACGAGCCTGGGAAAGGTATTCATATCTTTAATAACGTCGATCCTTCAAAACCTCTGGCAATTGCCTTTTTGAGTATTCCTGGCAATGTGGATCTTGCTGTTCTAGACGGAAAGCTATATGCCGATAGTTATACCGATTTGTTGACATTCGACCTTCAAAATCCTGCATCGCCCCAACTGCTGACACGAAATAAGGATGTATTTAAGATGTTGCTTCAAATGGATAACTTCAATAACAGACCAGATCGCATCATTACGGGATACCGAGATAGTCTGGTAAGTTATAGCCAAAAAGATAAATATTCACCTTATGACCGAAAAGACCTTATCTATAATGAAGTCAATGCGGGATCTGGACAGGGGGCATCCATGGCGCGATTTACCATTGCAAATAAACATCTATACGCCGTCGACCAAACGACTTTACACCTTTTTAATGTGCAGAATGCAAGTAAACCGGCTTATGTAAAGGACATCAAAATAGGCCCCGGTATTGAAACAATTTTTCCGTTCAAAAATAGTCTGTTTATCGGTTCCAATACAGGGATGGTGATTTATGATATTACGACGGCTTCTGCTCCGGTGGAGCTGTCAAGGTATGCCCATATACGTGCTTGTGATCCCGTCGTTGTCAATGAGAAATATGCCTTTGTAACTTTACGCGCAGGCGTGGTATGTGGTGGGCAGCAGAATTTATTGGAAGTGATCGATATTCGGGACCTGACGAAACCTATGCTGAAAAATAGCTTCACTTTGGAGAACCCCTACGGCCTGGCGCTAGCAGACCAAACCTTATATGTCTGTGATGGAAAATCTGGATTGAAATCATTCGATGCCAGTGATGTCAGCCAAATAGGTAATAAGCTTTTAGAAACTCACAAAGATCTGATGAGCCTGGATGTTATCGCTGGACCAAAATCGCTCATTGTCGTGGGACAGGATGGGGTCCATCAATATGATTATAGCAATAAGGCTAAATTGAAAGCTTTAAGTGTCATTTCTGTTACTAAATCCAACTAAAATCAACTGCTCATTATTTCCTTATATGAAGAGATTATTTATTGCCTTGTTGGCTCTTTCGACTGCTTTCTATGCCAGTGCCCAAACAAAAAGGTATACAAATCACAATGAAATTTCGGTCATTACTTACGGTCCAGCATTTTTAGAGTCTGGATTTGGGCTGCATACATTCCATGGGCTGCAGATTCATGAAAATATCGCTCTGGGCCTCAACACTGGGCTGGATCGATATCCTGTAAATGGTGAAGGATCAAAATGGTTTTTGCCACTTTCAGCAAAAGTTAATTATGTGGAATTCCCGGACAGAAAACGTAGTTTTTTCGCGGGATTGGATCTAGGTTATGGTTTTGCTTTTCTGAATAAAAATCTATCCGAGAAGAATTTGAAATATGAATATCAGGGCGGCTTGTTGGTAAATCCACAGCTGGGTTGGCGCTTTAAATTTAAGAACTCAGCGAAATATTGGTCTTTGGCAACGGGATACCGGTATCAGCACTATAGCCGAAAGGATACTTATACGCGTCCCTCAGCAAACTTACCAGACACTAGCATAGGGTACGGAACAACACAAATGGATAAAAAATATGATCTGCACCGTTTTACTTTACAGGTAGGATTTGGTTTTTAGGTATCGATCGGATGTTTTTTTGGATTAACAGGTGTCGATAGCTTGAATTATAAAAAAATAGCGTAAGTATACGGTCCGTTTTTCAAATCTAGGCCGATATTTACGCTATTTCACTCTTCAGTTGTGGAGCTTACTTATTCGCTGTCTAAAAGCTGTAATATCTGCGTAAGGTATTTCTCATCGACTTCATCAAAACTATTTAATTCACTGCTGTCAACGTCCAGCACAGCAATAATTTCTCCCTGTTTAAAAACCGGTAGAACAATTTCGGATTGCGAGAGCGAACTGCAGGCAATATGCCCTGGAAATTGTTCCACATCAGGAACAATCAATGTTTTTTCCTGTGCCCAGGCACCGCCACATACACCACGGCCTTTTTTGATACGTGTGCATGCAACGGGCCCCTGAAAGGGGCCTAATACGAGCTCTTCGCCATCAACAAGATAGAATCCAACCCAGAAAAAATTGAATTGTTCTTTCAATGCAGCGGCGATGTTAGCCAGATTGGCAATTTGATTAGGCTCGCCTTGCAATAGTCCCCCAATCTGAGGAAGTAAATTTTGATATTGTTCTTCTTTGCTACCTTTAGCTATTTGTAAATCCTCTGCCATAAAAATCTATGTAAAAAAAATAATCATGCATTTGCTATCCGGATTACAATTGCCAAGCATGTTTTGCCTGTCCGGAAAGCTTCACGGCATATTGAGTTCCAACCTGCATGAAATGAAAAAGCGCTAATACGCTGTTCAAAGTTAACAGAATATTAGCGCTTTCTTATCAGGCAAATGTTATTATTTCTTTGTGTTGATAATATTCACCCGAATGTAGTTGCTTCTTTTGCCGGAAGGCGTTACAACAACAGCTTTGAAAACACGTTCCTTACTATTAGGAACCGTAATTTTCACTGGACCTGTATATTCTAAATCCAATTCTGAAGGATCGTAGTTGTCCAATGTGTAATAAATTTTGGCCCCTTCAACAGATGGTTTCAAGCCTCTGATCGTATATTCCGAAGCATATACGGTGCTGTCTGTTATGCCATATACTTCTGGGACACGATAGAATGTATTGGTTTGGTCAAGTTTAGCGAGCTGATTTGCTGCACGTTGTTCTGAGAAATTTTTCCAGTTCTTTTTCTCCGGTTGTGTCCAAGCGATTTCAGAAAGTGCCAATACACGCGGTAACACTGTAAATTCGACTTTATTGGATGATCCAATATACTCTGTCCAAATATTTGCTTGTACACCTAACACGTGTTTCTTGTTGTTTTCAGCAATTTTGCTAGGCATTGGGTCTGACGCATATACCTTGCTCAATGTAGAAAGTCCGCCGATACTTAAAGGCTCTCTGTTTTGATCAGGACCCTGTTTGTGATCGAAGTATAGACCATAACTGTTTGCCGTAATGATCACATCGTGACCTTGATTGGCTGCATCAATTGCACCTTGGTCACCTCTCCAGCTCATGACAGTCGCATTAGGCGCTAAACCGCCCTCTAAGATCTCATCCCATCCGATGATACGTTTACCTTTGCTATTGATGTATTTTTCCATACGTTGGATAAAATAGCTCTGTAACTCATGTTCATCTTTGAGGTTGTTATCTTTGATTCTTTTTTGACAAAATGGACATGTTTTCCATTTTGTTTTTGGACACTCATCACCACCGATGTGTATATATTCGCTAGGGAATAGGGGAATGACTTCGTCAATTACATCTTCCAGCAACTTAAATGTTTCTTCTTTTCCTGCACAGAAAACATCGTCAAACACACCCCATGTTTGGGCAGCAGTGTATGGTCCCGGTTTATCACCGCAGCCTAATTCTGGATAAGCAGATAGTGCTGCTAATGCATGTCCTGGCATCTCAATTTCGGGGATAACCGTTACATATTTGGATTTTGCGTAGGCAACGACCTCTTTGATCTGATCCTGGGTATAGAAACCACCGTACGGTGTGTTGTCATAATCGCCATCTGTCTTGTAATTACCTAGGAGCGTTTGCTTGCGGTAACCACCAATTTGCGTCAACTTTGGATGAGATTTGATCTCTATACGCCAACCTTGATCGTCTGTCAAATGCCAATGGAACGTATTCAATTTGTAAGATGCCAGAATATCAATGTATTTTTTAACAAATTCTACCGGAAAGAAGTGACGGCCAACATCGAGATGCAATCCACGGTAGGCAAAACGAGGCTCATCCTGAATTGAAGCCTGTTGAATTTCAATACTGGCTTTTTTATCTACAGGAAGCAATTGGATCAAGGATTGCATGCCATAAAATAGACCGGCAGCTTTTCCGCTAATAGTCGCGCGGTCTGAACCGATGTTAAGCTCATACGCTTCAGCATGAGTAGATTTAGCATTTTTGGAGGAGAAATAGATACAATTGCTGCTCGCTGACTTCACTAAGGATAAGTTGAGGTTATAGTTGCTTTTCAGGAAGTCCTGAAATAAAGTGGCAACTTTTTTGTCTTCTTCGCTATCAAAGGCGATTTTGGTGTTTGTGTTGATTTTGAATGTGCCATTTTTAATTTGAACCTGTTGCGGTAATGGCACAATGTTCAAGATAGCATCTTTCTTTTCTTGCGCAAATACTGCTGCTCCTAAACTTAGAGCCAGCGCAAGTGAAAATAGTTTCTTCATGCGTGAGATTATAACTGAAATAAGAAGCTCTAAAAATAGGTGAATAAATACGTTTTAGCAAAGAGAAAATGTAACAAATAGGGTATGAAAACACTGTTAACCGTGTCTCTGGGTACTTAGAAGCAGCTAGGATAACAGCCTGTTTGTGCTAGATCAATCGTTTGTTTAAGTGGTTAAATGGATCATTTTATTTCGGCGGATGGGATCTAAATTCATGTAAAAAAATGTGCTTCTTAAATGTTTCTATCTGTGTTCTACTGAACAGTTGTTCAGGAATGGACGCCTGTTTTTTAACGCAAGGAGAGAGCGTACATTATTTCCTATTGTCGCCAATACAAACACAGCGGAATCTGCTTTTTCCGGAAAAAGTCTCATAAACGCCATTTATAAAGATGACTACAATTGGTTAATTAGGCTGTAGTTTACATAAGGTAGGTGTTAAAACTGGAACATCCTAATACCAAGTTCGGACTAATCACAATTTTTAATCAGTTTTGAGACAGTAATCAGTCAATGTTTATTCAGCCCACACTGACTGATTACTGAACAAGCACTGAACGATCACTGAACAAGCACTGTCAAAAGGCCGAATTTGGTCCCTATTTGATCTCCGTTTGCTGTACCTAAAAACCAAAGCGAAAAGAAGAAAGGGCTATGCCTTTGTAAAGAATAAATCGCTGTTGTGATGCTTCCTTTTTAGTCTTCGACTTATTGCAAAACTGAGGTTCGGGAAATGACAAAGGAACCCGAAGGTTCCTTTATATCTTTTTCGCAACAGCATTAGCAGTACGTATCCGTTATCTAATGATTGATATCGGATGAGTTCAGCAAATGTGTATGCATTAAAGTCGTTTCAGCGCCAGTTTGATCATGTCTTCGACGGAAAGATTGGTTTCGGTCTTTAGAATGGCGTTTAATACTTTCTCTGCTGCGGCTTTGTTGAATCCAAGCATCACCAGTGCTGACAAGGCTTCGTCCGGTACGGATTGAGATTGAATCGGTGTTGCCAAAGCTTCGAAGCCCTGCTTTTTCAATTTATCCTGAAGCTCCAATATAAGTCGCTGTGCTGTTTTAGGACCAATTCCTTTAATCTTTTGAATCAGGGCGACCTGACCGTTGACAATAGCCGACTGGATTTCATCTGGTGTGTTTGACGAGAGGATCATTCGGCCTGTATTTGGACCGATGCCAGAAACGGAGATCAGATTTTCAAATAGTTTTTTCTCGCCTTCTGTCGCAAAGCCATAAAGCGTATGTGAATCTTCCCGAACTTGCAGTGAAATAAATAATTTACAATTTTCCTGATCCTTGATTTGGGAAAAGGTATAAAGAGAGATGTGGACATAATAGCCAATCCCACTCACATCGATAACAACATGAGTGGGGGCTTTATATGCTAATTTTCCATTGAAATATTCGTACATAGTACACGAATATAGGAAGATTTTAAGCGATTCTATAAATTTTTAAGATGTGCTTGTACGTCTACTACAGCAATGGTAACCATATTGACGATTTCGCGCACCGAGCTATCCAATTGCAACACGTGAATTGGTTTGTTCATACCCAAAAGGATTGGACCTACCGCTTCCGCTTCACCAACTTCTTGCAATAGTTTATAAGCGATATTTCCTGATTCCAAGTTAGGGAATACAAGTGTATTCGCTGATTTTCCATTTAGGCAGCTGAAAGGAAAATTCGCTGTCAGCATTTCGCTATTGAGTGCGAAGTTGGCCTGTAAATCACCATCAGCTATAATTTCTGGATGCTGATCGTGTAGGATCTGTGCAGCAGCTCTTACTTTGGTTGGTGTTTTTCCTTCGCTGGAACCAAAGTTAGAGTAAGATAGTAACGCAATACGTGGCTGAATGTTCATACGTCTCACAGCTTTATCCAGTAGCAAGGTAATGTCTGCTAATTCTTGTGCTGTAGGGTCTTCATTTACGGTTGTATCACCCATGAAGATCGGACCTTTTTTAGTTAACATCATATACATCCCTGCGACACGGCTGCCTGGTTTAGCACCGATTACGTGCAATGCCGGACGGATTGTATTTGCATAATTTTTGGTCATACCGGAAATTAGAGTATCCGCTTCGCCGAACTCCACTAAAGAGGCGCCAAAATAGTTACGGTCGTACATCAACTTACGAGCATCGTATTTCGATATACCACGACGTTGTCTTTTGATGTAAAGATGCTCGATAAATTTCTTGGAACGCTCCGTTTCATTGTCAACTTCAGCAACAGGATCGATGATTTCAAGGCCATCCAATTCAAAAGCATACTCTTTGATTAGACGTTCGATTTTATCTTTTCGACCTAAAAGAATTGGAATAGCAATGCCTTCTTCCTTAACGATCTGCGCTGCACGCAAAGTTTTGTAATTGTCTGCTTCGGCAAAAACAACACGTTTAGGATCTCTTTTAGCAGCCATGGTTAAGTTGCGCATAATCGCATCATCTTTACCAAGACGTTTACGTAGGGCATCGCTGTATTGATCCCAGTCTTCGATCACGCTTTGTGCCACACCCGATGCGATAGCGGCTTTAGCAACAGCCATAGAAACTTCAGTGATCAAACGCGGATCGGTAGGTTTTGGAATAATATATTCTTCCGAGAATTTTAAATTGCTGGTGTTATAGGCTTGATTTACTTCTTCCGGAACAGGTTGTTTCGCCAAATCTGCAATGGCACGTACCGCGGCAATTTTCATTTCTTCGTTAATTGCTGTTGCACGTACGTCCAAAGCACCACGGAAGATATAGGGGAACCCCAATACGTTATTTACCTGGTTAGGATAATCTGAACGGCCTGTACCCATGATAATATCGTTACGCGTAGCCATCGCCAAATCATAAGCAATCTCAGGATTTGGATTTGCCATCGCCAATACAATCGGGTTTGGAGCCATCGATAACAACATCTCTGCCGACATGACATCTGCTGCCGATAGACCGATAAATACATCCGAATCTTTTACAGCATCTGCCAGGGTACGAATATCGCGATCTGTTGCATATTGTGCTTTCATACTGTCCAGATTTTCTCTGTCAGTACGGATGACACCTTTGCTATCCAGCATCACAATATTTTCCTTGCTAGCACCTACTGAAATATACATTGCCGTACATGACATTGCAGCTGCGCCAGCGCCATTCACGACGATTTTCACTTTAGAAATATCTTTTCCGATAATTTCACAGGCATTGATCAATGCGGCACCCGAAATGATTGCCGTACCATGCTGGTCATCGTGCATCACTGGGATGTTCATTTCTTCTTTTAGACGACGTTCGATTTCAAAACATTCCGGTGCTTTGATATCTTCTAGGTTGATACCCCCAAAAGTAGGTTCCAATGCTTTGACGATGTTGACAAACTCATCGACATTTTTGGTGTCCACTTCGATGTCAAATACATCAATGTCGGCAAAAATTTTGAATAATAAACCCTTACCTTCCATGACTGGTTTACCAGCTTGGGCGCCGATATCACCTAAGCCCAACACTGCCGTACCATTACTGATAACAGCAACAAGGTTTCCTTTTGCGGTATATTTATAAGCATCTTCTTTGTTCTCAGCAATAGCCAAACATGGCTCCGCTACACCCGGAGAATATGCTAATGATAAGTCTCTTTGCGAATTTGTTGGTTTGGTCGGAACAACAGCTATTTTACCAGGTCTACCCATTGCGTGGTAGTTTAACGCTGCCTGTTTACGATTAGTGTTACTCATTACGATTTTATTAATTTAAGGCTACAAATCTATCATTCTTTTTGATAATTGGAAATATTTGCCAATATCTTATTATAATTAGACAATAATATGTTACTTCAGGACATCCAACAGTTTAAACATTTGCTGACGCATGCTGGACGCCGACCCAGAATAGTTATTGACCAGCAAAGTATAGGTAAAAGACTGTCCTGTTTTACTGGTATGTACACCTGTATAACCAAGTACGCCACCAATTGTACCACTTTTCATCTTCATATTGTTATACGTAGGAAGACTTTCGTAGAAGGCAGGGTACCAACTTTGTTTTTGAGCATACTGCATAATCTTATTCATGGCTGATGTGGTCACCCTATTTTGAGGAGATAGACCAGAACCATCCATACTATTGAGTTCACTGGATTTTATGCCTAATTTTGCATTCCAATATTTCTGTATATAATAGGCGCCATCGTCGGTCCCCGTTTTACCCGCTGTCGTATAGGCGATCGCTTTCAACAAGGCTTCTCCATAGAGGTTGATGCTCTTTTGGTTAAACCAGTAGACAATTTTGTCTAAGGTCGGGGATAGGTGGATATCCAGGGTTTGTTTCTTTGAAACATCGACTGAATCCATCTTTGTTCCGGTGGCAGGCAGCTCACTTGCAACAATACCGTTGTTGTTTAAGACTTCGTGTAATTGATAAGCGAGATCGTAAGCTGGGTCTGGAGAGGCGAGCTCAATTGTTTTCTTGAGATCTTGGCCATAAGAACCGCGAACAAATATCTTGGTTGAATAGGGGGCAGCATAGGCGTACACATTGTCGCCGCTTCCCGATTTACCCGTGGTTGTTTCATTGATAATTTCCAGATAGGGAACATGGGTTGTATAGTTAAGGACCTCCGCTTTGGCGCCCACCTTATTGCTTGGGCTGAAATTTATACCAAAAGCGTTCTCACACCAATTGAGCGAAGAAATCCCCGCGCCGTAATAGTTGCCCATGTCGGTCCAGATCCACCCGCCCGGAAGCTGGTTTCCATTATAAAGTCTGTCATCGGCGATGATCGCCCCATTAATACTTTTGATACCGGTATTTTGTATCGCTGTAAGCCACTTGTTCAGTATCGTTGTTGCCTGGGTCTCCGGATAGCGGGTACTGCCAAGGGTGGGATCCCCCGTACCTGTCACAATAATATTTCCGTTTAACACACCATTCTCGTCAATCTCCCCAGTATAATACAAGGTTGTTTTGAACTGATAATTTTTGCCCAGGAAATCCAGCGCTGTAGCCGAAGTGATTACCTTCATGGTGGAGGCGGTCGCCAGTCCGATATTCTCATTCGCTGCGAATACAGTTTGGCCTGTTTTTCCGTCGAAAACTATCAATGAGCTTAAACCATTCCTGAGGCTTTCCTGATTTTGAAACTGTGTAAAAGCATCCTGGATTTTACTGCGAAGATCCTGTGCAAATAGCGGAGTGGTAACGGTCGTTAACGCGTAAGTAGAAAAAGCAATGGTACTTAGCACAAATTGGTTCATATATCATATTTTTTATCGTCCTATGGTATATCCTTATACCCTGATTTATTTTCGACCAAACACGGGTATCTATAGTCGTGCTGGCAGTCATGGATATTTCATCGGATTTATCATGATGACTTGAACGCAGCCTATTTTAAGGCAATAGCGTTCGCTGTGTTTCGTTTGTTTTATTTGGCTTAAAGTTAGGCATTCGCCCCTAAAAAATCCTAACTTGCGTAAAATTGTATAAACGACATGAAGCATATCGAAAAATTAGCTGCCATTCGTGAGGCGATGAAGGTTCAGGGAATCGATGGATATATCATCCCATCATCGGATCCTCATATTAGTGAATATCTACCAGAACGTTATAAATGCATCGCCTGGGCATCGGGTTTTACAGGATCAGCAGGCACATTGGCAATCACGCAGGATTTTGCGGGCCTTTGGACTGATTCTCGCTATTTTGTCCAAGCGGCAGAACAATTGGCTGGAACAGGTTTTGAATTGGTGAAATTGAAAGCACAAGGAGCTGCGGAGTACGCTGATTGGTTGGGAGAGCAGTTGAGTGCTGGCGCTAAAGTTGCTTTTGACGGCAATCTTGCTTCTTTATTGGTGGCCCAGTCTGTTCAGCATACTTTGGAGCCATTGGAGATCAAAGTGGATGGTCACGTTGATCTGTTGTCATCATTATGGGAGGGGAGACCAGAGCTGCCTAAGGCACAGGCCTACCTGTTGAGCGAAAATATTACGGGACAGTCAACGGTCTCTAAAATTGAGGCTGTCCGTGCGGAGATGAAAAAGAATAGGACCGAGGCGCATCTGATTTCATCGCTGGATGACTTAGCCTGGTTATTAAATATCCGTGGTCAGGATGTCCCGTGTAATCCTGTTGTTTTGGGTTTTGTGCTGATCACTGCCGATAAGGCAACACTGTATATCGAACCTTCAAAGCTGACAGCACAGGCAACTGAGGAACTCAAAGGCTACGGAGTGGATGTTGCGGATTATGAAGAGATCTTTGAAACAATTCCGACATTGGAGGTGACATCCATTCTTATCGATCCGAAACGTACCTGTTTCGCTGTTTTTGACAGCGTACCTAAACAGGTTAAAATTGTTGAGAAAATAAATCCTTCGACGAGTTTAAAAGCGATTAAGAATAAGGTCGAAGTTGAAAATAACCGCCATACTTTTGTCAAAGACGGCGTCGCATTGACTCGCTTCTTCAAATGGCTGGAAGAGAATGTTTCCTCTGGGGAACTTTCGGAATTATCCATCGCCGCCAAATTACGCGGATTTCGCGAAAGTCAGGAAGGCTTTGTTGATGTATCGTTTACGACAATTGCGGGGTATTTGGATCACGGTGCCCTGCCGCATTATTCGGCAAATGAAAAATCAAATTATACATTGCAACCTAAAGGTTTGTTATTAGTAGATTCTGGTGGGCAATATAATACGGGTACAACAGATATTACAAGAGTGGTAACGCTTGGAGCTCTTACGCAGGAGGAAAAAGAAGATTATACACTGGTACTCAAGGGAACCATAGAAGGCTCACAAGCGATTTTCCCTACTGGTACGCGCGGTTATCAGATCGATGCAATCACGCGTCGTCCACTGTGGGAAACACTGCGTAATTATGGACATGGTACCGGACATGGTGTAGGCTTCTTCCTGAACGTACACGAAGGTCCGCAAGTGTTCAATCCAGCAGCGATTGATGTGGCTGTTGAACCCGGCATGATTACTTCGATAGAGCCTGGATTGTATCGCGTTGGTAAGCATGGTATCCGTATTGAGAACTTAGTATTGACCCGTAAAGCAGGTTCTTCTGAATTTGGAGACTTTTTAGATTTTGAGACGTTGACTATATGTTATATCGCAACGGATTTGATCGAAAAATCCCTGCTGGATAAAAAACATATCGCTTGGTTGAATAATTATAATCAGTGGGTCTTTGATCAATTGTCAACACATCTTACCGCAGAGGAAAAGAATTGGTTGGCCGAAAAATGCCAAGCCATCTAATAAAGAAAGAATTAAATTACCCCTCAATTGTTAGCTTGAAAACTATTGGGGGGTATTTTTGTGAATTATGATGTTCTAATAAGGCTCTTTTAGAATGCTATAGATGGATTCTTTTCCAAAGGGTTTCAGAATGAAGCCGCTTATAAAGGGATAATTTGCAAGTTGCTCCTGGTCACTTTTGCTTGTCGAGGAGCTAACAATATATATCTTGGTTTTTTTGATAAAATCTGTTCGATCCTCCAAGGTATCCATTAACTCCCAGCCAGTCATAAATGGCATATTGATATCAACAAAAAGTATTGGCGGTATTGAAGATTCAGTAATGTCGTTGTTGTCCAGAAAATCCAATGCATCCAGCGCATTTTTAAAAGAATGGAATTCAATTCTGTATTGTGAAAATCCCTGCAGCATGTAGCCGAATATTGTACGCAAGATGGCGTTGTCATCGATAAGAATTATCTTTCTTTTGTTTTCCTGGTTCATGGTAGTTTAGACTGATTTTTATTGCTGTTCCGACGCAGATTCGGGCGAGTTTTTCGTTGAAAACTTAATCGAAAAAATGCTCCCTTCATCTAGTTCACTTTGTACATCTATCTTTCCACCCAAAGATTCAACTTGATATCGGGTCAGAAATAAGCCAAGGCCCCGACTCTCAAATCCACGGTGAAACACTTTTTTGAACATGAAGAGTTCCGATTTATATTTGGGGAGATTAATACCAAGGCCATTGTCCTTGATGGTCAAAAGGATACCGTCGTTTTCAGCAAAAGTTCGAATTTCAATCTGAGGAGCTCTATTGGAAGGCGTAAATCGCAGTGCGTTACTCATCAGGTTGCTCAAAATACTTTCGAGGTAAATTTTGGGATAATAAATATCCTTTACGTTGAAGTCTATAGAAATTATTGCGTTTTTATGTTGTATTTCGGCGATAAATTGCTGTTGTACTTTTTTAAAAATAGTTAGAAAGTTACAGGTTTCGTAGACTAGTGAATTGTTGGACCGGAGTTCGAGTATGTCGCCCAGGTCATGAAGTGTCTCCGTGAGATCGTTGCCGCTGATACGTAAAAGATCTAAAAAATCATTTTTTATCTTTTCATCGTTGGTAGCTTTGATTTCGTCAATAAGCATTTGGATATTACTTAGCGGGCCTTTTAGATCATGAGCGAGGATGTTGGCAAATTCTTCCAGTTGTCGTATTTTGGTTTCAAGATCTATTTTGACTAAATCCGATTCAATTTTTTGTCTTTTTAGGATTTCGATATTCTTCTTTGATTCGGAAATATCCTGAACCTGAACGATCAGAAATTGTGCTGTATTGGCATTATCAAAAACTGCCGCAACCGTTACAGAACACCATACAAAATGACCTAATTTATGTAGATAGCGTTTTTGAAGCGTGAATGCGTCTATTTCACCCCTGACAAGTTTCTTCCGAAGTTCAACATCCTTATGTATATCGTCTGGGTGTGTCCTTTCAGTAAACTTGGTTGTCGACATTTCTTCATGAGAATAACCAAGAATTTTGGTCAACATGTTGTTGGATTCTATACAGTAACCTTCGAGACTTGTCAAAGAGATTCCCAAACCCGATAAATGAAATGCTTGGTTAAACTTATGTTCATTGAATTTACTCTTCTCATTGGACTCCACTTGTTTTGTAATGTCAGATATAACTAGGGCTACCCTGTTCTGGGCTCGATGTATCGGTTTAATCTGTAAGCGATACCATTTATCCTTGTGATCTTTTAAATTGGATTGAAAATCCATCTTAAGTTCGCGATCCAATTTTAATGAATTTTGTATTAATTGAAGAGCGGGTACCGCAAGATCGGGCGGGAAAAGTTCCGTGACACTCTTATTTAAAAACTCTTCCGGGGTGTAGAACAATAGATCCGGATTGTTGGTCCAATAATTTTTAAACACCCCTGTATCTGTTACTTCAAATACGAGATCATTCAATGAAGCAACAAGCAACTGTAGCTGGTGCTGTTTATCTTCTAGTACACGGTTTTTATTGACCAATTTCGAGACATCGATAAACGAAATCAAAAGACCCTTATTGTTGTCTTCATCCATAAGATGAATGGTAAATTGATACCATCTAAATTGTTCGTCTTCTTTTCGTCCTAGGATAATTTCATTTTGGTTTTGGTTTTTTGAAAGGGCGATGAAAAAAGGAGTTTCTGTAGGGGGTAGTATAGAAAGATCATCTGCTGCGTAAAACGTAATTAACTCATGTATCTTGTTGGTATCTTTGGTGTTTTCGAGTGCTAAAAGCTCCTTCGCACGGTTGTTAAACTGTAGAATAGTACCATCTTCTGTGGTCGTGATTAATCCTTCCAACCTTGTGTTAAAGGCTTGGTCCGAAAGCACTGATAAAGAGTCCCGTTGCAGATGCATTATCCAACAATGTTTAGGATTAATTTTCTCATTTATAAGCATAAGCGGCATGTAAGCCCCTGTTTGCAAAATTGGTAACTTTTACCCCAAAATAATAAATAAATATTAAAATATGTAACTTTTTATATAAATTACTAGTAGGCAGATTTTTATGTATGCATAGCAATCTGCCTGCTAATTTTTATGTCTTTCGTTAGGGAGAACTGTTGCTTAATCTTTAGTTTTTTCGAGCCATATCCAATTAAACCAAAGTGGATGTACCTGTTTACTTTTAAAGGTTACGATATATTTTCCGGGCTTATCGAATTTAAATTTGCCGATGCGATTTTCGACAAATTCTTCTGTGTAGTTGTTTTCATTGGGCTCGACCACCATTTTGTTTGTCGGAGCAAAACTTCCTTCCAACCGCTGATTGGCTGTACTGATTTCAAAAATGCTATTTTCTTTATTGGGATTATGTGCTGAGAAATCAAGGGAGTAGACGCCAGCTTCAGGGATGGTTACTTCCCAATCGATTTTAGTATCGCCTGTAAGTACCGCATGTGTTGGGTTCTTGCCATTATAGCGTACAATTTTGAGTCCCTGGTTGAGACTATTGGTCGATTTCAAGGAGAAGCCACCAAAGGTAGATTCTGGGATGGTGTTTTTGTCCAGTTCCAGGGGACCGTTAAAAGTCAATTTAACCTCCGAAACGTAATGATCCGGTTGTGCGTCTGGTAGCTGGATGTGAATCAAACTGAGGTTTTGATCAAATTTTACTGGGGTAGACGTATTTGCGTTCCTTAGGGTAATTTGTTCTGGTGTCGATTTGATTCCTGTAATCCGAAGCGTGTGATCCAAAGGCCAATTAAAGATGTGTGCATATACCACCGTTTTTTGACCTTCTTTTTTGGTTGTCAGATATCCCCAATCGAAATGGTTGTTTTTTAAATCAAGCCCTGTGCTGCCATAAATACCTTCTCCGTATGTATTTAACCACTTCCCGACCTCGCGCAGACGGCTGACACTCTCATAAGGAACGGTTCCGTCGGCACGCGGACCGATATTTAAGGTAAACCCGCCGTTGAGACTTACATTGGAAATTAAGGATTGGAAAATTTGACTGGTTGATTTCCATTCGTTTTCTTGTCCATTATAACCCCATGAATGGGCAATCGTCCCGGGGGTTTCCCAAGGGTGGCTAATGTAGCTGCTGGCAAATTGGTTGTCACCAAGTGTTTCAAAGTCCACATTCTCTGCATCAGTAGGAAGGCCCAAACGCGAGTTGATCAGACAATTGGGCTGTAGTTCGCGGATTAATTTGACGACTTGAAGTAATTGTTCCTTTTTAATGATGGATTTTTGATAGGGGATCCACATATCAAACCATACCAGTGCAATATCACCATAGTTGGTCATCAGCTCGCGAAGCTGAGGGATGACCTTCTCCTGCCAATATTGATTGTACTGGGCATCGGTCACATGTCCCGAAAGCTCCTGTTGATGGTTCCAGCCATAGGGATGCTCCCAATCAATCCAATGTGAATAATAGAAACCCAATTTCATTCCATGCTTCCTACAAGCTGCTGCAATGTCTTTGATGACATCCCGATTAGAACCACTCAATTTTGGAAGGCTATAATTCCCAACTTTCGTATCCCAAAGAGCAACACCGTCATGATGTTTGGCAGTGATGATGATATATTTCATGCCGGCCTCTTTTGCAAGAAGTACCCATTGTTCGGGATCTATTTTACTCCAGTCGAAGCGTTTGGCCAAGGTGCCGTATTCTTCCTTGGAGACACGGTTGCGATATCTTAACCATTCGGCATAATTATTGATATAACGTAAAGGTTCACCCTTCCACATGCCCTCAGCTGCACTGTATAGCCCCCAATGAATAAACATGCCAAAACGGGCATCTTTAAACCAAGAGGCTTTTTCAGAAGTTTGTGCAAATAGTCTGGCAGAAATACTGAATAGCAATAATGACAAAATCAGTAGTCGCTTGATTGATGGTATCATAAAGGTTGTTCTGTGTTTTGATTTACAAGATAGGCAAAAAATCGAACATCGATTCTTAAATTGGATTTTGAAGTGGCAGTGAAGTATGGAATGTAGTCTGTAGAAAAATGAAAACCCTTCGTATTTAGACTAAGGGTTTTCGTTTTGTATGAAAAGTTTAAGGCGATTATTTCAAGTTATAGGCCTGGATAATCTTCTTAAAAATTGCAGTATTGTTGTAGATGCCAATAAAATTCTGCGCACCCGGTCCATAAGCAAAGACAGGTACCATAATATTGGTATGGTCATCGCTGCTGAAATTACCCCTAACAGTTCCCTTTTTATAATTGGCATCCAATAGGGATAATCCGCCAGTTTCGTGATCTGCAGTGACAATGACCAGTGTTTCGCCATCTTGGTCCGCAAATTTTAAGGCTTCTCCTACAAGCCTATCAAAGTCATGCTGTTCGGTAACAACATAGGGGAGATCATTGGCATGGGCTCCATAGTCAATTTGTGCCCCCTCGGCCATGATAAAAAAGCCATTTTTATTCTTTGACAAAAGCTGAATTGTTTTCGAGAGGGAAGTTTTTAACATCTCTCCCCGTCCATCGAGTATTCTTCTTGTCGCAGAATCAGCTAGCAGTACCAGCTGTTTGGCCGATGTTGCTTTTTCAAAATCATCTAAATTTTGCTGAAGCTGATAACCTTTTTCAGTCAGTTGCTTCATCAATGTATTATCCTTATTGTTGAGGAAACTTTCACGACGGGACCCTACGAGAATATCTACATGACTATTTTTGAAGTCTGCTGCGATTTCCTGCGACATGGTCCGTTCGATCTGGTGTGCATAAAAAGCAGCAGGAGTGGCATCTGTAATATCTCCAGCACTGATGATGCCGCTTTTGATCCCATGCTTAGCCAATGTATCGGGAATGGAGCTCAACAATTGACCATTGGCATCCACACCGATGTAACGGTTATTGGTTTTGTGTCCCGTAGCCAGGGCTGTCCCGCCGGCAGCTGAGTCGGTGAAATCTGAATTTGACGCTTCGGTGCGTGAAAGACCAATATGTTTAAAATTGATGATATTGGACTGACCGAAATTGGCACTTAGGCCCGCTTGGATTTGAGCCAGGCCCATACCATCGCCAATAAGCAAGATCACATTTTTGACTTTTGCCCCAACCCCATCATTTTTATAGTTTGGCTGATAGGGAACGTAGGCTTTTGGATTTGTGTATTCGACTTTGGCATTATTCAGATAGAAATTCTTTAGTGCCGTAGGATGGTCTGTATTGATCCAGTCTACCCCCATGTGGCCAAGCTCCTTCCAGCTGTTGGGACTATCTTTGGTAGCCCAGAAACGAAAAGGTTTCCCCAATTTATGCACCTTATCTATCACCGATTTCATTTTTTCGAGATCGGGCGGGGTAGGAGTTCCTTTGCCATTCCAGACAGAATATCGTGTAATATCCTGACTGATCATCCCGATATGTTTGAGTTGTGCAGGCGTATAGTCTTTTTCCGGTCTACCATCAAAATAGATCATTGGCGGATAATTGTCGAATTGCTCTGCCGGAGGAATTTCTCCGCTGACGACGATCTTTATGGCTGCCGGATTTTTCTGCTGATCAAATACCGATTCATTGCCTTTCAGATCCTCCAGCAATTTAGGCAATACTTGCTCGTAATTTTCCTTAATATCGATGACGAGTTGTAGCGTTTGTTCAGGTTTCGCATAGGGCCTATTGCCATTTTCCTTGAAGAAAGCAACTAAGGGATCAATGTATAATTTTTTTAATGTTTTCCCTGGCTTTATTTCACTGCTTTCATGGGCAACGTAAAGCTCTCCATTGCGATAGAAGACGTCTGCTTCTATTGATCCCATTCCTGCATAATAAGCCTCCAATAGTGGGATTTGCTGTTTGTAATCATTGTGGCTATGTCCTGCATTGGCAGTCAGTTTCTGCTGGGCAGAAACTGACTGAATGCTTAGGCTGGCAAATAGCAGCCACATTAATTTATTGTTTTTTACCATCCCGCATTTTGTTTAATGACACCGGAACTGTTGTCGATCTCGCGTTGTGGAACAGCCCAAACATCATGTACTTGAGGATTGAAATTTCTAGCTGGCCAAATTACAGCACCATCAAAATCGTGTAGAGGTTTAGCATAAGCTGCCTGTGCATCGCCCCATCTGACCAAATCACGGTGACGATCTGCCCATTCACCAGCAAGCTCATTTCGGCGTTCGCGTTTTAGATCCGTAAGTCCCATTCCGCTTTTTGCTATTAAACCAGCTCTCGTCCTAATTTTATTTAATTCAGTATCACCAGCACCGGCACCATTTAAATTAATGGCAGCCTCAGCTTTAATCAATAATACTTCAGCATAACGCATCAAGGGTACATTTAGATCTGTTGTTCCGTTGTCGCCATTTGGATTAACATGTGTTGGAATTGGGTTGGCATATGAAAATGGTTCCATATACTTTTTGAACTGATAGTTTGAAGTCGCGCCGCCATCTTTTGTAAATGTACGTTCAGTACCAAAAAACTGGAATTTGTCCCCTGGTTTCAATATTGTCGCTTCACGACGCAAATCTCCTGTTTCAAAGGAATCGTAAAGTTCTTTTGTCGGCAGATAGTAACCCCAGCCATTATATATTCCCCAAGCTTTGTTGGTTAACATCACACCCGGAAGTTTGCTTCCCCAGCCAGTACCGCCACCATTCGGTGTACATACGACCGACCAGATATACTCTTTCGACCAGTTGTTAGCGGCCTTAAATACATCCACAAAATTAGTTAATAAATCATGCTTGCCCGAACTGATCACCATATCCGCATATTTGGCTGCATTGGTATAATCTTTTTTGTACAGATATACTTTTGACAAATAAGCCCAGGCAGCAGTTTTGTGCGCCTTACCATAATCGGTATCCTTCATTTCAGAAAAATAAGGCAGGTTGTCGGCAGCTTTTAATAGTAATGAGATAATGTAATCGTAGTTTTCGTTAACGTTGTTGGCTCTGGCTACCGGAACGGAAGCATCTGTTTCAGGTGTAACAATAGGCACCCCCGCTTTGTCGTTGCCATAGTTTGCTGCCAGCTGAAAATAAACCAGGCCTGCATTAAAATAAGCATCACCAATGATCTGTTTTTTCAGGCTCTCATCCATGGAGATATTGGGAACATTGATGATGATATCGTTGGCTCTTTTAATAATCGCATAGCGCATGCTCCATTGGGTTTCTGTATAGCCACCACCAATATAATTGCGGTTGAAATTTTTGATATTGTCGGCTTCGGGCTTATTACGTCCTGTTACCATGTCGTCACTGGCGTTAATAAACCAAAACATTCCACGGCCGTAATAATCTTCTTCATTATATTTTTCGTACATACCGGCTTCTGCTTTGATCGCATCTTGTTCCGTTTTCCAAAAATTCTGTGCGGAGGGTGAGCCCTCTGGTGTTATATCTAACTGTTTATTGCACGATGCAAAAAATGCTAGTGCAGCTATTGCAAGGTATTTTATATTCGTTTTCATTATTTTATTTTTTAGGGCTGATGAGTACATCTCATCGGCATTGTTTCAAGACTAAAAATTGACATTTAAACCAACAATAAAGCTTCTAGCTTGTGGATAACGTCCCACATCAAGTCCATTATTATCCATCCCAATTTCAGGATCAAAACCTGTATATTTCGTAATAGTGAATAGGTTATTGGCTGTTGCGTAAACACGTACGGTACCCATTTTAAATTTGCTTGCAATTGATTTTGGTAAAGTGTAGCCTAATGTAACGTTACGAATGCGGAGGTAAGAACCGTTTTCGATGTAAAAATCGGATGCATTGAAATTACCATTTGCATCTGAAGTAGAGATGATCGGCACTTTACCATTTGGATTTTCTGGAGACCAGGCATCCAAAATTCCGGTTAACTTGTTGTACGAAGGCCCACTCGCACTATAGGTTGTTCTTTTAATGGCATTGAAGAGTTTGTTGCCTTGAACACCTTGCGCAAAAATATTAAAGTCAAAATCTTTGTAATTTGCATTGAAGCTCAAGCCATAAGAAAAATCTGGATAGGCGCTGCCTGCAAAATAACGGTCTTCAGGTCCGATTGAACCATTGCCATCGATGTCTACAAATTTGAAATCTCCCGCTTTTGCATTGGGCTGAATTTTTTGTCCATTGGCATTTTTGTAATTATCTGCTTCGGATTGACTTTGGAAGATGCCGTCTGTTTTTAGAACATAATAGCTGTAGAGCGGTTGACCAACAGTAATAGAGAGTGGAGCTAACTCATTTCTGAAATTAGTACCCACAGCAATGGTGTTCAAGCCGGGTGCTAATTCTTCAACCTTGTTATTTAACTTGGTTAAGGTTGCATTGATAGAATAAGTAAAGTCAGAGTTTCTTGAACTATTATACGTTAATCCTAGCTCAATACCCCTGTCTTTGACTAAACCGGCGTTGATTGTTTGGCTATTGAGACCTGCAGTGCCCGGAAGTGATCTGGTCAGGATCATTTTATTTGTTTCCTTAATAAAATAATCGGCGACTAAGTTAAAATGGTTGAAAATTCCCAGATCTAAACCTAAATTAGTCTGTTTACTTTCTGCCCAAGTCAGGTTTTTGTTGGCCAGAATCGTTTGTACATATCCTTTTTGTAAGGTTGGTGTTTGACCGAAATAACTTTGAGTTGATGCAAGTAACGGATTTACGGCGGCGGCTGATAAACTGCCGAGATTACCTAAAATACCATAACTTCCTCTTAGTTTTAGCTGGTCTAACCATGTGGCTGACTTTAAGAATTCTTCTTTACTGATCACCCAACCTGCTGATGCAGAAGCGTAATTTTTAAATCTATTTTCTTTTGTCAACATGGATGATCCATCTCGTCTACCAATCAACGATAGTAAATACTTTTCATTGTAGCTGTAATTTGCTCTTAAGAATAGCGAAGATATTGCTGTTTCAGCATAGCCGCTTTCCGAAGGTTGAATGGTATTTGCATTAGTCAGATAACGATATTGTTTGGATTCGTCGTCAAAACCTGCTCCTGAGGTATAGAGGTAGGTGTTTTTTGTTTTTTGATACGTGTAACCTCCTGTTAGGTCAAGTTGGTGTTTGTCGAAAGAAGTTTTGTAATTTAAAACTTGTTCAGTAAGGATGTCGTTTGCATCATCAGCACGTTCGACCAAGCTGTTACTCAAAACAGGTTTACCTATTTCAGGGCGTCTTGGTGTAAAACTTTTATATCGAGCATTCGATTTAGTGATACTTAAGTTGGATCTGAATGTTAAGCCTTTTGCCAATTGGATGCTAGCATAAGGATTGACAACAAGGACATTGACTGGATTGTTGATGTCAATACGCATCAGTTCAGCAACAGGGTTAATGATATCACCGTAATCGCCAGGGAATGGACCGGGTAAACCCGCAAAGCTTCCATCTGCATTGTAAGGCGTTCCATTTGTTGGGTAATAAATGGCAGAAAGTAGTGCGCCTGTATAGTCACTACTGGTATTGGCACCATTGCCATTGGTATTGCTGTAAGATAAGTTTTCGCCAACTTTCAACCAAGGGGTAAGTTGGTGTTCTGAATTTATCCGGAAATTATAGCGCTTGGTTTTAGTATTCAGGACAATACCTTCGGCGTTACGATAGTTGAAACTCAGATAAAAATTAGATTTTTCGCTACCTCCGTTAATTGCAGCATTGTAATCTTGTAGTGTAGCATTTCTAAAAACTTCATCCATCCAGTTTGTTTTGGTCACTAAACCCTCTGGGTATTTAGTTGGATCAAAAGCAGGTAGGAGAGTAGTTTCGCCATTTTTAGCAGCAGTTGCAGCTACTTGTGCACGTTGTTCGGCATTTAGCGGCTGTAATTTTCGCCATGCACTTTGTTGACCTAACTTGGCATCAACGCTAATTTGCATCTGTCCTTTTTTTCCTTTTTTAGTGGTAATCAATACCACACCACCAGAAGCTCTCGCTCCATAGATTGCTGCCGATGCATCTTTAAGGACCGAAATGGATTCGATATCGTTCGGATTAAGCTGTGGCGTGCCTAGGAAAATTGAACCATCAATAACGTAGAGTACACTCTCGCCGTTGATACCACCAGCACCTCTGATATTGATACGTGGCGTAGCTGTTGGGTCACCACCTTCGTTTGTCACAATGACACCTGGTGATTTACCGGCCAATACTTCGCCAACACTGTTGACAGATCTAGACGATAATTTGTCAAGTGATACCAAGCTGACAGCACCTGTTAATGTTTCTTTTTTCTGGGTTCCATATCCCACTACGACAACTTCTGATAAGGTCGAACGCTCTTCGCTGAGTGTTACGTTAATGACATCATTTTCACCGACTGTTACTTCTTTGGTATGGAATCCGACCATCGAAAAAGAAAGTGTCGTTTGGGAAGCCGCTTCAATACGGAACGCCCCTTTTGCATCTGTTGTGGTCCCAGTCTGCGTACCTACTACTTTTACTGATACGCCTGCTATTGCAGCTCCCAGTGTATCTCTTACAAAACCTGTGACGATCCGATCTGCTTTGATGTTTCCTTGCGTGTTCAGGATCACATAATCCTCTTTTTCCACCGCACTGATTCCAAGTTTATTCAGGAGGGATCGAACCGGCTCGGTTTTAAAATTACCGCTTAAGACCGTATTCCGTTCTTGCAATAGATCAGGGTTGTAAACAAAATGAAGACCGGAAAGACTTTCGATTTTGTGGAGGATCACATCGAGTTTTTCGCCCTTGCTTATTTTGATGTTTACGCTGCTTTTGTCCAGACGTTGAGCCATGCTTGGGGAGGCCATCAATGAACTGCAGAATACTGAAGTAATCGAAAATGCGATGCAGGGATACTTCATGATCCGATAAAAAGAGAATTCTCTCTTGAATGCAGGTGTTTTCATTTTTTTGTAATAATTAGGTAATGAATTACGCATGGTGACTAAGATGTTTTAGGTAAATTTTTAGACATTATTTGTAGACTTTAAATATTTTATCTTTCTCTATCGTACTGTATTTAAGGTGGTGTAGACTACAGATGATATCCAGTATTTCTGCTGGACTTTGGGTACTATTGAAAGTCGCTGTGGTTTTTAATGTCGAAAGCGATGTGTCTTTTAAGATGATTTCAACGTTGTAGATATATTCCAGTCTTTTTGCCACCTCTTTGAGGCTTGCTCCTTCGAACACGATGGCTACAGCTGTATTTTTTTCGATGCGTTTACGCGATGACTGTTTGGTTTCCTCATTGTAAAGTAGGCGTTGATTTTTGGTTAATATGCCTAAGATCTTATCTTGTTGCTGTACAGCGACCTTACCCGTAGCAACGGTGACTTCAACCTTTTTTGAGGCCTGATAGGCCTTGATGCGGAAGGAAGTACCCAATACTTTGACAGCCAGTTTTGAAGCAAGTTTTATCTGGAAAGGATGGTTTTCGTCGTGGGCAATGTCAAAGAAGGCTTCTCCCTCAGTAAGTGTTATTTCGCGAATTTTTCCGTTGAATTTACTGGGATAGCTGATTTTTGAAGATGGTTCCAGGATAATTTCAGAGCCATCGGCCAATAGGATCTTTTTATGCTCGGCAGCATTTGTCGTTGTCACGATCTGCATGGAAGCAGCAATCGGTTGATTGTTCACTATCCAATAAACCAGTCCTGCCGAAACAATCATTAAAAAAGTAGCGGCAATTTTGAATAGGGGAGAATATAGCAGCGAAGGCCATTTATTTTTCTTTTCTGAAATGGCTGACTGGATATTGCTCAGCAATTGTTCACGCAGTGCAGTTTTGCGATCCTGAGGAACTTTTTTGTCAGCATTATCCAGTTGGGCATACCAGTCTTCAACTTGTTTTATTTCAGCGGAGTTAGCCTCCCCGTTTAGATACTTTTGCAGTAATTGCTTTGCTTTTTCTTCCGTCATTTGAATACATGTCACTTCAAATCGGAAATGGTACTAGTCGAAAATGTTAGGAGTATATTAATTTATTGTTAACTAATAAAAAATGATAGAGGGGACAGCTAAGAAAGACTTTTTTTGAGCAGTTTCATCGCTGAGGTAATCTGGTTTTTAACAGTTTGTACGGAGACATTCAGCTCGGTGGCAATTTCTTTGATCGATTTTTCTTGCTTTCGGCTCATGGTGACGACCAACCGCATACGTTCGGGAAGTTGCATTAATGCTTCTTCAACTTTCTGCTGTGCATCTTTTAGTATCAGGAGGTCATCGGCTGAATCTGCATATTGCAGGTTCATTAAAGTCGCTAATTCGGCTTTATGGCCATCTTTAACCGTTGTGTTCCGAAAATGGTTGATCACTTTAAATTTTACTGCGCCATGCAGATAGGCTGCCAAACCGCCGGATATGATGACTTGTTCACGGTTTTCCCACAGGGAGATAAAAATCTCCTGAGTGATGTCCTGAGCAACATTCTCGTCGCCTATTTTCTTAAAAGCGGCATCAAATATGGCTTCCCAGTACAGATTAAAAATCTGTTCCATGGCAAAGTGGTCACCCTGCTTTAATGATGCTATCAATAATTCGCTCACAAGATCATTTTTAATTGGACAAAGCTAACAACTCAGTATTCCTTTAAAGTTAATAAATCTTAAAGAGTATATTTTGCCTGCTAAAAATTGATCTTGCGAATTTCTGCTGAAATTGAGGGGTGTTTTTTTATTCTATATATTCCTTCCCCGTAGCGATATCTATAAAATAGCTATCATCCTGATTGAATTCATTTTTACACCGTACCCAGCCATTTGGATTGATGACGATATAGCTTTTATCGCCGATCCGTTGTTTTGTCTTATTGTTGTATAAAGTATAGCGGCCATCTTTATGCTCCTGTAATGCAAATATCTGTCGTTCGCCATCTAGGATTTCAATATGTTCTAAATCGGGTTTTATATCCCATGCTTTTGCCGCTGCATTCCATAGGCCTTTAGTAGGGTTCAGATCACCTCGTTTTACGTCAATTAAATAGAGATCTTCCGATGAATAAACGTATTTTATTTTTCCCGTTTTCCAATTCTTTTCTATGGCATTCGCAGGGAGCAGCATAAGTTTGTCTGGCCAGACTAAATTACCCACTTGATCAAGAATATAGAAATTCGGAGCTTTAATGCTATTCAGTAAGTTGCCATCTTTATCAATATACAGCCAATCATAAGCCCAGACTGCATGATCGTAGTTAAATCTACCCAGAATAAAGTAGGGTGAATTAGTCACTGAATAGACTAGAGATATTTCTTTTAGAAAGGCAATTTGTGCAGCGGTAGCCTGCTTAATTTGTTTTGGAAAAGCTTTATCGTATTGTGGAAAGGCATATATGCTGCCTGTTTTATGATCTTTTAATAATTTGGATATTGTGGGACTAAAGCGTTCCTGATTGACGGAGTCGAGCAGTATGGTCTCATTTTTCCAAAGCAGATCTATTTTGTCCAAACCTGTCAAATTGGATAAGAGAGGTTTTTTGCTTTGGATATCATGAACAGTAAATCGGTCTGTCGATGCTGGGATATAGCGCCCGTTTTCCAGGGGCACTTCAATGTTTCCTTCTATTTTTTTAAGCCGCTGATCTTTTATCAGATATAGATTTCCATTCAGGACCAGATGCTTCGCATCGAGCGGATAAGTTACGAGGTTGTATTCGTTTTTATCGTAAGGAATGTCTTTCTTTAACAGAACCTGATTACTTTCCAATACCCGTATTTCTAGTTTTACATAGGTGCCTGTTTTTTTGATATAGCTGCTTAGGATATTCCAGTCCCACTTCCAAAAGGGTAAATTCTTGTCATATTCCTGACGTTTCATGGCAAGAGTCAGCTGTCCGAGGTCTAAAAGTTCTACCTGTGCTTCGGAATAATTTTCGATGAATTCACCTTGGCTATTAATGATACCCATTTGATCCTTTTCATTGGCTACAAGGGCATAGCCTGTGGACGTGAAAGGCTGGGCCCAATGGAACTGTTGGGGCAGCTTCTTGTTGAAAGCACTGTCAACATAGACAAACTGCCTATTTTTAGTCTGAAAGGGAATCCATTTAACGGCGGCATTTTTTTTGATAATTGTGAGTTCTTGTGCACATGCATTCATGCAGAGCATAGCTGTTATACTTACCAATAATGATTTGATCATCTTTTTTCTATAAATTGAACCTGGTTGTTTGCAGGTCGCATGTTATTGCAATTTCTCTCGTTGATCGAGCCCGAATGCGAATCGTACACGCTCTGAAACGCGTTGGTTTCGAAGCTAAAGTAGTGGAAAACAATCGTTGGAAAAATAGCCGATTTCAGTGATTATCTTGAAGATTCAAAAGGAAGGGAATTTTTCCCTTGCTGGATTCGTAAATTATCGTCAAGATAGGTCAATAAAAAATATGCTTTTTCCTTTGAGCCGATTAATTGGGTTAATCGGCTCAAATTTTGCTTATATTTGAGCCGATTAGATTTTTAAATCGGCTCAATATGTATAACTGGCAATATAAAGAGTGGCCTAATTTCATCTATAGGCTCGAAGAGGTGCAATCCATAGCGATTGCATTTGCGCAAGAAATGGGGGCATTAAATGGTCTGTTAACAGGACTGAATTCAGCGCTAAAACAGGAAGCATTTGTAGAGGTACTTATATCTGAAGCTATGAAAACCTCGGAAATTGAGGGAGAGTATATGAGCCGTGAAGATGTGATGTCTTCAATTAAGAAAAATCTTGGTATCCAGGGTGATGTTGTTGTTCGTGATCGAAGAGTTGCGGGGGTCGCAGAATTAATGACAACAATAAGAGATAGTGCCAGTATTGAACTGACAGTCGAGGTTATAATGAGATGGCATGCTATATTAATGGAGGGATTTCCTCGAATTAATGCTGGGAAGTGGCGTACGGGCGAGGAGCCTATGCAGATAATTTCGGGTTCATATGGCAAAGAAACCATTCATTATGAAGCTCCCCCGTCTGCTGTCGTTCCAAAAGAAATGGAACAAATGATTAACTGGTTTAAATCATACGAAGTTAAGGAGTCAGAATATATAATTGCAGCATTGATCAAGACGGCTATCATTCATCTTTACTTTGAATCAATTCATCCTTTTGAGGATGGCAATGGGCGAATTGGAAGAGCATTGGCGGAATATACGCTGTCGCATACATTAAAGTCCCCCGTCCTGTTGTCGATATCAAAAACTATTGAGAAAAACAAACAAGTTTATTACGATAATTTAAAAATTGCGCAGGCTAGTTTAGATATTACAGGGTGGATTAACTACTTTACCAAAGTAATTTTTGAGGCACAAAAGGAAACTAGAGAGCTCATTGAGTTTACTGTAAGAAAAGCAAAATTTTTTGATAAAAACCGTGATCTATTGAATGATAGGCAAATGAAGGCTATCAATCGGATGCTCGAGCAGGGAATAGAAGGTTTTATTGGCGGGATGACTGCAAAAAAATATATGTCTATTACAAGGACCTCAAAAGCTACTGCGACTAGAGATCTGCAAAGGTTGCAGGAACTGGGGATAGTTGAACAGTTGGGACATGGGAGATCTGTACGGTACCAACTCATACTTTCTTAAACCAGGGGCTTAAGGTCTTCAGTCCGTCGGTCACTTCTTTGTAACCGGAACCAACAGGACCTGTCCTTTGTTGGTCTGGTACCAATACTTGTTGCCAAGGTCATCTTCGAAATCATGGTTCACCCGGGATTTATCAACCTTTTTGAAACTTTTTACATCCGGTCCGTTGAATATTTTATTGCCAATGAAAATATGTTTGGCATCCTTGGCAACGGCAAACTTGAGGACCTCAAACGTCTTTGGATCTGCTTCTGAAAATATCTGTTGCTTATAATAGACATGATTTTTGTCGCGTGACCAAAGGGCGTTTCCGTTTGATCCTTCTAATAATTCAAAGCTGCCCGCATCGACCTCAGGGTATCCAAATTTCTTTCCCGAAATAACAACCAATTGGTCAATGATTACTGTTTTCTCATTAAGGAATTTGATTTTATTTGACGAAGGAATATCGATTTCCAACAGGCCGATATGTTGATAAGGTTCATAATAAAGCAACTTTTTACCATCCAGTAGGATATATGCTGCATTGAGCGCCTCAATCTTATCTGTTTTATTGTGGATAGAAAGAATACCTTTGTCCGTAACAACATAAAGCTGATTTTTATCTTTTACAAAGTTGCTGTTGACAACGCTGAAAGTCGCATAGTCGACGTGAAGAGGTTGATACTTATAAAAGTAATGTGCTTTGTCTTTAGTTAGTGCCGGCAGTTGATCATATAACGTAGTATAAGTTGCCGGATCGGCTCCATCAATAATGTTGAGCTGGTTTTGGCTGCAATCGGAAGTAGCCGAAGCAAAACCTTCAAACTTGAATACGTGTTGTTGATCGACAGGAATCCTGTTTTTCAGTTGAAAGGTCTTTACGTCGACGAGTTGTTGGGGGCAGCCCATGAAATAGAGGTGATCTTTATCGCGGGCATATACATCTCTAATCACTGAAAAACTAGCTACATCGGCAACGGTCTTTCTCGACCCTCTTTCAAAACCATTGCCGCCCGGTATAAAATAAATTGCACCGCTCTTTTTGTAGTAGTCTTCAGATAAAGGACTGACTTGTTCCTTGCAGGAAAAGAGGAGGCTTATCAAAGCGCTTATTATTCCCATTTTTAAGATACTGTTCATAACTGTCAACGCTATGCCTGATCGCTATAATTAATTATTCATTGATGTAACGGACTGCAAAATCTATCCAGTCTGGAATGGATTCATCAAGATAGATATCGGGCTGGATACCTATATTGTCAATCGGATATTGCGGTAATCGGGCTGACCGGTAGGTGGGTAAGAGAAGCTGGTAGTTGTCGCAGCCAAATTTGAATTCGCGTATCGAACCATAGTCAAGTGCGCCCATACTGGGGGTACCCATAATTTTTACCTTCTTGCTCTGGCGCGAACTGAATAGAAAATTCTCGGCTGAACTGGCTACATTTCTATTGGCTAGAATAATGACCTGTTTTGGGCCTTTTGGATTTATGGCAATGCTGTCTATCATAACCTTTTTATCGCCATAAAGCACAAACTTTCCGATGTTTTCCCTATATTCTCTAAGATCTTCATCTATTCTTTTTACTTCATTGATCGAATCCTGCGTGATATTTTTGATGGCATAATCTCTTAATCCATTGACCAAGGTATGTGTGGCAAAAAACTCAACGCTCATAATCCGGATGGGGTTGGTTAAGATATAAGGTAATAGTGGCTGATATACATCATCCGTTCCGCCACCGTTGTTGCGCACATCAATAATAAGGGCTTTACTGTTTTCAATCTTTTCGCTATTCTTTTCAATAAGTTCTTTGAAGGGAGCAATGTTCTCATAGGCGAAGCTTGAAATCTTGATATAAAATATATCGGAACTAATGGATTTCGAACTAATTTCCTCGTCAGATGCTCCGGTAGGATTTCCGGTACTTGTGTGAGGAGGGTTTTTCTTTTTCGAAAGGTCATCTAAGACAATGTGCTCATCATGGAAGAAGTCTAGATATTCCTGTAAAAGTTGTGTACAGGTCTCGTTTGAAATCAGCAAGCTTTTCTTAGTCAATATATTTTTTTTGGCTTGATACAGGTCTTTATTCTGCTTGGTCTTTTCTGGAAAACCAGGGTACTCGCTTTCAATTTTTGCAATCAACTGTTTAAGTGCCCGCGAACAGTTACAGTCTGTCTGACTGTACATAGGAAGTACAAATAGTAGAAAGGGGAAAACGAGAAATATTTTTTTATAGGTCATGGTTAGTGTTCGTCAAAATTGGATATAATTAAAAAAATGAATAAGTTAAATCTAGCTAAAAATAGCAGAACTAAACAATTAATCTGCTAGTTATTTACAATTCGTCTCTTCCTATTTATAATTCGTGAATTTAAGAGCTCTATCATAATCTGCCTGTACAGTCTCTCGTACCAAGTTTGCCAAATTAATTTGAAAAAATATTTTGTTTTAAAATTGTTAATTTATATATTTGTATATATTAACTATATGATTGTATTGTTATTGTTTTTCTTGTGATAGAATTACAAAGTGCTTTAGTTATCAAATTACCAGCGGTAGCTCATCACTTTTTCACGAAATGAAAGTTTCGATACATTTTTAATTGTGGTGCTGGTATTTCCTAAAAAGCCAAGGGGCGAACGTCTATGTATTAAAACGTGTTGAACCCTATGTAGTCTCCTTGGATATTATACTATCTTTTTTACAAATTAAGTATTGATTATTTGCAATAATGGTCTGTAACAGTTTGATCTGTTGGGATATTTTATTGCGCCAATTTTTTAACCTTAAATCATTTAGTATGGAAATTAATAGCCAATTAATTATTGATCGGCTTTCCCAGCGTATGGATCTCGATCGAGCCTATGTCGTTAAATATCAATTTCTCGATCAGGAATCCTATCATTTAGTTTTAGCGCTTAAACCCGTGAGTGGGCTTTCACACAAAGTGCTAAAACCTATTGTGGAGTTGTGCTTGATGGATCAGGAGAACATTTCATTTGAATTGATTTTTGCACCAGAATTGAAGAATAAAATAAAGCTTGGGAGCTTATTTTATTGTTATGCGATCTTGCCTCAGTATGAGATTTTTAGTTGTGCACGAAGTAGTTCTCTCATCAGTAAAAGAAAGGAAATACGTAGCATATTGGATCTCTCGGAAAGGTATTATGAAAAGGCGATTGCTGTATCCGCGGAGTTTTTACAGGGAGCACAAACATTTGCAGAAATATCCAATTATCCGCGCGCCTTATTTATGGTTCACCAAAGTTTGGAAAGTCATTTGAAACTGCTTCAGGTAATGGTAGAGGGGAAGGGAAACAACGTACATAGTCTTGACAGTCGAATTCGGAGTCTGCATTCGCATTTTCCGATGTTCAAATCTTTCTTTATGGGAGAGACAGACGAAGATAAGATGCGTTTTGCATTACTGGATAATTCTTTTAATGCTGTTAATCAAAATAGAGACTTGGATATTTCGGCCGTCGATGCTTCGCAACTATATGATCATTGCATCGTATTGCAGGCTGCGATAGAAAAGTTGTTCCGCTACTTTACGGAAGCCTTACAGATCGAATACGATGCGCTTGTGACAGCAGAAGCCGTTGCTCAAGCAGCGTTAGAAAAGAGCAAGTTGGCTAAAATGAAGGAACAAGAGCAAGTCGACGTTGGAGCAGACTTTCATAGTTTCCCCTGGCCAGCGCAGTATCAGGGCGATGTACAGGAGTTGTTGCATCAGATCCGTCAGGAAAATAATCCCGAACAAATGATGTTGCTCAATTATTACGTCAGCGATGCCCATGGAAAAGGGTTGTTTGATTTTCCGCAGCAGAACAATGGAAAAGCTGAAATCTACCTCGTTGTGATAAAAAAGAAATTGGGGCACTGTCACTTTCGAAAAGTCGCTTACGGTCAAGTGACTGCAGTTGTCGCTTTTTTGAGTACGGACTTTCTGGAGATAAAACTAAACCAAGGTAGCCGTTTCTCTCATACCATCTGGAATGAATCCGTTGTCCTCTATCGCCATTCGCGTTATAAACCAACTTATTCGGTTGTGCCTGTCGATTGGCATAGTACCTTATTTAAGACCTCGGTTTCATGGACTCGAAATTCAACACTCATGCAGGATCTTACAGCAGTCTTTTCTTTTGATGGTCTTTCTAGCCCGCAAATGGCTGTATTATTTTTAAATCAGCTGACTTCTATTGGACTATACAGCTATCTGTACCTCCGAATCGGTTATGCGCCAATGAATGTCACCATCGCGGATCTGGTGGATTGGACCTGTATCTGTGATAAAAAGGTGAAAGAATTTTTTACAGCAGGGACTGAGGTCGAGGAAATATTGAATGCAGAGCTATTAAAACAAATGAAAGGGCGAGTGTATGAGCTTCCGTTAAAGCTGGAGCAGCTGGATATGGATTATTTCAGATCAAAAGCAAAGGAAATTGCTGCTTTCTTTATTGACCTGTGCGATCAGAGCATACGGTATATGGAGTTGAAATCGGAGGTTAAGTTCAATAAACAATAAGTAGGATTTATGGAAATTAATGCCGAACATCAGAATGGAATGGCTGTTGATGTAGCTCCAGTCATACCGATTAAAGAAAAGAATGCCTTTATTATTCCCTGGGAAAACCAAGAGGATCTATATATTTCGCCAGATTACTTTGTTAAACTCTATAAAGGAGACAAACCACTGGAAGATTTCCACCTTTACAGTTATAGAGTTAAGCTAATCAAAGTCAACAAGTTCACTTGGCCCTTTTTTCTAAGAAATGGCAATCAAAAGGGTAAGGATGTAAAAATTGATTTAGAAATCTTGGAAACAGGATTAAAAGTTAAGTGTGATTGTAAAAAGCGACATGATCATCTGTGTGATTATGTAATTATTGGACTTTATCGTAAGTTTCTGGTAAGTAACGACTTTTTGAAAGATTTATATGCGAAAGACGTTGCTGCCCTGCCTGAAAGTCAGCATAAGTTCTTTCAACTGGCTATTTCAACATTGTACTACCGTAATGATAGATTTTGTATTGAAAATCATAATCAATTTGGTCAGGTGTATACTTATTTCGATCATCAGGAGCTTGAATCGGAATTGCAATATGTAGCAGCGGAAAACCGATGGTTGGGAAATCTTGAATCCCGTTTTTCGGATCTTATATATGTCGTTCCTAGAGAGCGTCAAGTGGAAGGTCTACCCTTCCTAATCCCCTTTGACACGGAAAAGAGAATAAATTGTCTGGAAGAATTTGGTAATGAAATGCCCGATATTGCTGATCGTGATGTTTTGAAAATTACTTTATGCCGTAAGATCTTGGCGTTTTCAAAAAGTGCCCAAAAACATTCGAAGCATGAAGGGGAAGATGTAGTGAAAGATGAACGTAATAGTGTTGGAAAGGAATATATCATTAATGCGTGGCGTAAAATTCTGCGAGGAGGTTCAGATCCCGAACTGCGTGTCGCCTTTGTCGAGAGGAGTAATCTGAGGACTGAGATTGAAAACTTCAAGTATCCGTCCAGATATCGTACGATCTATAAAAATGTGATTTTAGCTGATAATGATCTTAGCTTGAAATTTCACTTGAAAGAGGATAATGATTACCTGCTTTTGTCCTTAATTGTTGCTTATAAAGGCGAAGAATTAAAAGACTACAGATCCGAATGTCGGTCCAATTTCTTCTTTGTCAATCTGAATGAAAATGAATGTCTTTTTGTTGATAATCTACAAAAGGAGTTTCTGTTACGTTCCTTTTCACAAATCTCAAATAAAATCACGGTGTTAAAGAAGGACTATGAGGATTTCTTTACGCATATTCTGATACCACTGTCAACATCGTTTTACATAGAACTTGAACCTTTAGATGAAGATACTGTTTTTGTTTCCGATGAAGCTCATCGTTTACATGAATTTAAGGTCGCAGTGGAGAAAGATGGAGATGGCTATTTAAATTTTGAATTGAAAGGTGTACTGAGTGAAAATGAAGAATATGTAATTTCAAATGGCGGAAACCTGATTTTAAAATCTGAGAATGGAAGTTGCATGTATATCGAGAGGGATCTTGTAGGCGAGAATGAGTTTAATGACTTTACTGAAAAGCACCTGCCAAGGTTTGAAATCAGTACCAATAGAATGACTAAGCGCTCAAAGCTGCATGAGTATTATCATCGGAATAGACTTTACGAATTTATAAAGAAATGTCGGAGCAAAGGGTATAAAATTGCGCTGAATAATATTTCAAAAGGAACTAACCTGTATCCACACCAACTAACATGGCAAGTATTGAATATTCATCAGGAGAACAATATATTTTCCATTTATATAATTTTCAAATTTGGAACTAATACCTATTTACCTGGAGAGTTTAAAGAAAAGATAGTAAATGACTATAGCAGTATTCAATTAGTGGATAAATCCTTCGGCTATATCAAATCTTCGGATAAAGAATTGTTTGAGACGCTGTTTAATTATGCTGTGGTTGAAAACGACTGTCTTAAATTCACTTCGGCCCAATTGCTGTCTTTCCAGACAAAATTGGATCGAGTTGACCCCCGTATTATCCAAAATAGCTTAGCAGAACGTCGAAAGAAACTGATGAATACGGACGAAATAACTTTGTTAGGTATTCCGAAAGAGATTCAGGCGGAGTTGCGTCCTTACCAGCAGACAGGATTCAGCTGGATGGCATTCCTAAATGAATTTCAATGGGGAGGTATCCTGGCTGACGATATGGGATTAGGGAAAACCTTACAGGCAATAACACTTTTGGAATATTTCTATCAAAATAATCCACAGGCAGCGCCCTCAATTATTATTGTCCCTAATTCCTTACTCTTCAATTGGCAATCCGAATTCAAAAAATTTGCACCTAATCGGGCTACGCTTATTTATCATGGACAAAAAAGGAAAGAAATTAGTGAATTAGCAAATGAATCAATTCTGATTACAACTTACGGAACTGTGATGATGGAACTAGATTTTCTGACGTCGCAATCCTTTAGTTACATGATTTTAGATGAGTCGCAGGCGGTTAAAAATCGTCATTCAAAAAGATTTAAATCGCTCATTGAGCTACAATCTTGCTATCGCATAGCGATGACGGGAACACCTATCGAAAATGGAGTGGAGGATATCTACGCGCAAATGAGTATGGTCAACCCGGGATTTTTCGGTAGTTACAGTAGTTTCAACAAAACCTATTCAGGGATTAAGGGAGAAGATATAGCACAGGAAACGGTTATTAACCTCCAAAAGATGATCCAGCCTTTTATACTTCGGCGTACAAAAAAGCAGGTTGCTTTGGACCTCCCTGAAAAAACCGAAACAGTTCTTTATATGGATATGCTCCCGGAGCAGAGAAAGATATACGATAAAGTCAGAAAAATATTCAAGGGGGAGATCGAGAGTAATCTGAATAGCACTGATGCTACAAAATCCAAATTTCTGGCCATTGAGGCATTGCAAAAATTGCGGCAGCTTTGTAACTCGCCTGTTCTAATGAAAGATGGTGGCTTCAGCCAGGATTCGATCAAATTGGATTTTATTGATGAGATCATGGACGAAGTAGCTCCAAATCATAAGATCTTACTATTCTCAGCATATACTTCCATGCTTAAGCTCGCGGGTCAACGAATCGAAAATAAGGGAATAGCTTATACCTACCTTGATGGTAAAATGAATCAGGATCAGCGTCAAAATGCGGTTGAAAGATTTCAGAACGAGGACGAATGCCGTGTATTTTTAATCAGTCTTAAAGCGGGAGGAACGGGCTTGAATCTGACCGCGGCTGATTATGTTTATGTTTTGGACCCTTGGTGGAATCCTGCTGCCGAAGCACAGGCCATAGATCGATGCTACCGCATTGGTCAGGACAAACATGTCATGGCTTACAAGATTGTTTGTCGGGATTCCGTTGAAGAATACATCTTAGCACTTCAGGAAAGTAAAAAACGAATATCCGAAGGACTCATTTTAGATGAAACGAATCTGATGAAATCGATCAGTAAAGAGGAGCTGCTTAAATTATTTGAATAACCAATTGTACACTATAATGATCAAAAAAGTATCTGCACTAAAAACATCCCATGGGGGAATGATGTATTCGCACGATTTTCAACTATGGTACACCTACCTAAAACGGAGGATAGAAAAGGGTTGGAGACCTGAAGAACTTTCGTTCCTGCTTGGTAGGCCTGATCACGCGTATTTAGACTTTGAAAAAATGTATCAGGCGCGAAGTTTTTTGGCCCAGGAATCGATCTTACTGGATCGAATATACACGAGTTCATGCATTGAACCGATGAAATTTCACCGTGAACAATATGAAGTTTCCGAAGAACGTCTCGTCCGTCTTCATATTGAAGAGGATGAGGTGAAATGGAACTACCAGATTGAACTGTCTTGGCAGTTTGTGAAAGGAGAGAAGAAGCCTGCTGTCCCAAAATTGCAATTTGAGGAATGGAAATCTGAAAAAGACATTCAAATTGAATCGGATGCAATGTTACATGTACGGCAAAAGATTGACGGACTACTGGATGAGGATTTCTTTGCCTACGGTGCAGCTCCTTGGCAACTTTTTCGGAAAGTTAAGGAAACAGGTCAGGTACATCTTCAGATTTATCCAAGACACTTGAAAAATGTGCTGTATGGACTCATTCAGCAAAATAGATTGGTCGTCAGAAATATGGAGGGACGTTTTTCTTTTTATCCGGTTAATAGAAGAGAGGCGCATGCAAAATTTAATTAATCAAGGTGGGATATATGCGAATAAAGATCATTTTTAAAACCCACCACCTTTGAAGGAGCGTATGGCGAATTAAGGATAAATCTTACCAGACATAGTTTTTCTGATCTGCATTTTCGACCGGCTTATAATTAGTTTGTTAGATAACAATTATGTCTATCGGGAGCAATCAAAAAGAATCTTTATATTTAAGCATGTACGCAAAACCTGAACAACGTAAGACATCAATAGTGCCAGCATTATTCAAAGTGCTTGTTGGTACTATTGGTGTTTTTGCTATTTTGACAGTTTGTTTCTATCACAACGAACTGAACATCGACGGCAATTTAACCCTAGGATTTCCCTGGATATTCTATAGGGAGGGAAGCGGCTATAGTCTCGATCTAAAGGAACATGTCGGCTATCAAGAATTTGAACTTCTAAAATTGATCGGCGATATTCTTTTTGCTGCTATCTTATATCTTCTAATTTTATGGATTTATAGGTTTTTTAGCAGGAAGCTTAAGAAATAAATCTTAGTTTTTTTGTTATCCTTTTGTTAAGCTTTTGTAGCTTGCTAACTCGGTTTAGTTAAAAACTGTTAATGTTTTATTGACCCTGCCTTCATATAGCATTTGTAATCTTGTACCCATAAATCAAATGCGCTACTTATGAAATTTAAAGCCAACAATGTCTTTTGGTTGTTATGTGCCATTGCAGCGAGCTTACCAGCTGTTCAAGCCAAACCGCTCATTCTAACCTCATCGCACATTACGCATGTACAGGGAATCGTCAAAGGTCGTGTCGTCGACGCCCAGGGAAATGCTGTCGCAGGAGCAACCGTCCAAAATTTGAAAAGTAAAAAATCTGTTCAGTCTGACGAAAAAGGAAATTTCCAGATCGAAGCCGAAATGGGTGATAGCCTAGGTATTTCCTTTATTGGGTATAGCAGGCTCGTGCAGTCTGTCTCCCAATCCAATGGGCAGATCTTTTCCTTACAGGCAGACGAGAATACGCTGGAAGAGGTGACCATCTCTATCGGTTATCAGCGAATCAGAAAGTCGGATGTCACTGGGGCGATCGCCAGCGTTAAGGCGGAGGAACTTAATTTGAGCGCACCAAAATTATCCCAGGCATTGGTTGGTAAAGTAGCGGGCGTACAGGTGATGCAGACAAGTGGTGCTCCATACGATGGGACCAAAATGCGTGTTCGCGGAATGGGATCGATCAATGCCGGTTCGGATCCATTGTACGTTATTGATGGTTATCCAGCAGGGAACAATCTCAATATCAATCCCAATGATATTGAGTCTATCGATGTTTTAAAGGATGCCGCTTCTGCTGCGATCTATGGGTCCCGTGGTGCTGGTGGTGTTGTATTGATTACAACCAAGCGTGGCAAGGAAGGTAAAAGTAATGTGGACTACGAAGTATTGGGTGGCTTTGGTCAGCTTTCCAAGAAAATCGATGTTTTAAATTCAGAACAGTTTATTGATCTCTTAATTGATGGTCGTAACAATTCCTATAGAGACCTGCTTGCTACGAAAGGGATCGCTTGGAGCGACAGTAGACGCTTTGACGATAATAAAACTCGTATCGCCAATGTTGGAAATGCCGGTTCAGTAAGTATTCCTGAAGACTACTATGACTTTGCGTCCGGTACAGCAAAAAAAGCGAAATATGATACGGATTGGCAGGATGCCTTATACCGTAATGCTCCTTTCCAACGTCATAACCTATCTACGTATGGCGGTAACGAAAAAAATCGCTATTTCCTAAGTGGGTCTTATCAGAATCAACAAGGTATCATGCTTGGTACAGATCAGAAAGTCTTTAATTTCCGAGCCAATATCGATAGCAAAGTGAGTAAAAGGCTGACCGTTGGCGCCAATGTGTCCTTTACGTATAACGACAATAACGAGGTAACTACCGGCCGTTACGACAGAAGTCCGTCCATGGCGGCATTAATCTATCTGCCGACTCTCCCTGTTTATAACGAAGATGGGACCTATGCCAAATACCTGATGGCCGATCTTTCTGCAAATAACTATGGTATCCAGAATCCAGAAAATCCATTGGCTTATGTCACTGAGATTAAAAATAACCGTCGTGGAAAGAGGGGTTTATACAATGCTTTTGCTGATTTCTCCATTATTGATGGCTTAAATCTTAAAGTAAACGGTGGATTGTCTACTTATGACGAGAAATATGATTATTTTCGCCCCACAAGTCTTTCTGATGGGAATAACAAACCATTTTCACCGCAAGCGGTATCTGCGGCCTACGCAGAAGCCAAAACAAAAAGTGAATTGGATAAACTGATGGAGGCAACACTAAACTATAATAAGACCTTTGGTGGCAAACATCAGGTCTCCGCTTTACTGGGCTATTCGGTTCAACGTACAGATTATGATTATCAGGGTGTAAAGGCCAATGGTTTTAATAATAATGCCATCGGTGAAATTACAGATAAGGGGGCTGATCCTTCTAACTTCCAATTGATCCCTGGAGATACATTCAAACGCATTACAACGCTCCAGTCTTATTTTAGCCGTGTAAACTATAGTTTTGATTCTAAATATTTCCTTTCAGCTTCCATTCGTACCGATGGTTCATCGCGCTTCGGGCCAAATAACAAATGGGGAACCTTCCCATCGGTTTCAGGTGGTTGGACCCTCTCCAAGGAGGAATTTTATACGGATTGGTTAGGAGAGCAGTCCACGGTCAAACTAAGAGCGAGCTGGGGACGTAGTGGAAATAATAATATTGGTGATTATCGCGCTTTATCCGTTATCAACTCGCCAGCGGGAGTTATTCTTGGCGATAAAGTGGAGACTTCCTATACTGCAGGTGATTTGTTCGATCCAAAATTGGGCTGGGAATCAACTTCGCAATACAACGCTGGTCTCGATCTTGGCTTGTTGAAAGGTCGCCTCAACATTATGACCAACTTCTACCTGAGCCGTTCCTTCAATTTATTATTCAACCAGCCGCTCTCCGCTGTATCTGGATCAACAACGATCTTGACGAATCTTCCTAATTCAAAGGTGCAGAATAAAGGTTTTGATCTACAGATTGATGCAACACTGATTCGTAAAAATGAATTTGAATTGGGATTGAGCGGAAATATCAATGTCAATAGAAATAAAGTACTTGATCTAGGAGGAGCTTCTACTATCCTGACCAATGGTGCCGAACGCTCTTACTTAACGCATATTACACAAGAAGGAAGTCCAATCGGTATGTTCTATGGTTTTAAAGTTCTGGGCGTCGCAACTGAAGAGAATTATAAAACTGTCGCACCTTCAGCGGCTTCAACAACTCCGCTACAACCTGGAGATCTTTATTTTGAAGATGTAGATGGCAATGGTATCGTCAATGATGCCGATAAACGTGTGATCGGCAATCCGCATCCTAATTTCACCTATGGTTTTGCCGTCAACGCACGTTATAAGGCATTCGATCTACGCGCATCATTTAACGGCTCCCAAGGGAATAAAGTATTGGACGGCTATGACTATTACCTCTACAATATGGAAGGTTCCGGCAATCAATATGCGGATGTGGCACAACGTTACCGTTCAGCTCAAAATCCGGGAAATGGTAAAGTATACCGTGCATCGCGTGGTGGTACGCAAAGTAACAGTACACGCCTTTCCGATTTTTATCTGCAGGATGGTTCATTTTTGCGTATGACAAATATTGCTTTGGGTTACAATCTCCCCAAAAGCCTAGCAGAAAAGTTAACACTTTCTGGCGTAAGGGTCTACGCTACGGTGGACAATCCATTTACGATTTCTAAATACAAAGGCTACAATCCGGAACCGGATTATAATCAACGCGGCAACCTGACTCCAGGTGTGGATTATGGGCTTTATCCATTGGTGCGGTCGTATAACCTTGGTGTGAAAGTAACTTTCTAATAGCAGGATAAATTAATCCTACGGATTGCTCTTTGCGGTTGCGTAGGCTGATGAAATATAAAAAAATAACAGGATGAAAAAGAGATATATATTACCCTTTGTTTTGTTGGCATTGTCTTCATGTACCAAAGATTTCTTAAATCAGAAAAATCCCAATGCCGTCACGATCGATGATTACTTCAAGTCGGAAAATGATGTTCTATTGGCTGTCAATGGGCTCTACCAGTCACTTCGTTCGGGAAGCACGCTTGGTGAATCCAGCACATTGTATAATGAGGAACGTTCTGATAATAGTGGACGCAATGATAACCAATCCAATGCCGGGGAGCCTTTCCAATTCAATGACTTTTCGTTGTTGCCAAGTAATACCTATCTAAAGACACATTGGTCTGCTATGTACGCGGCAATCAGCCGTTGTAATGTGGTTCTTTCACATGTCGACGATGTGACCTTTACAAGTGCAGAGTTAAAAGGACGTTATATTGCGGAAGCGAAATTTGTACGTGCATTATTATATTTCCACATGGTGCGTAAATTCGGAGATATTCCATTATCTACGGTACAGGTGACCAGTAAAGAACAAGCAAATGAATTAGCTTTTCGGCAAAAAGAGTCGATTGTGTACGAACAAATCATTAAAGATCTGACGGAGGCTTTGTCCAGCAATCTTCCCAATACACAGAAAGATTACGTCATCGGCAGAGCGTCTAAAGCGGCCATCAATGCAATTTTGGGACAAGTATACTTAACTTTGGGCGCAACGCAGTCATCCGGAAGTGCGGAGAATTTTGCGAAAGCAGAACAGTACCTCAATGCGGCTTATCAGATGCGTACTTTCGGTAAGCTGAACGAAATCCCTTATGCCGATGTTTTTGATGTGACCAAGAAAAATAGTTGTAAAGAACTAGTTTTCCAGATTCAGTACAAACAGGGTGACCAGAATTATAGTTCAAGTGTTGCCCGTAACTACCAGGCACGGGGGGAGACCATCAACTCCCGCTACAATTCGACAGGTGTTGGTGAAGTCGCAAAACTAGATCTGGTCAAGGATTACGAACAAAGCGACATTCGGAAAGATTTCTCTGTGAAGTTTGCCACAAATACACAGGTTAACGATTGGTTTGTAACCAAATTTAGGGATAATAGTGATGCTGCCGGAACAAACGGCTGGGGTGGAAACGACTGGATCTTGATCCGTTATGCGGATGTGATGCTGTTGCTGGCTGAAGCAAAATTTCACCTGGGCAAAGATGCGGAAGCTATTGCGCTTTTGGATCAGGTACGTGAGCGTGCAGGATTGCCTTCGTATGCGGCCTCTATGTTAAATACTGCCTATAGCAGCAAATATCCGACCTTAAAAGAGGCGATATTGCATGAACGCCGTGTGGAACTGGCATTTGAAAACCAGCGTTGGTTTGATTTGATCCGTAATTATAATGCACAGGAACTGGTTACTTATTTCAAAACAAAAAGCCAGGCTGACTACGGCAATGCCAAAATCTCCAATATATCGACAAAAGATAGATACTATCCAATTCCTTTTGATGAATATAAATTGGATCCGGAACGCATGTATCAAAACCCGGGTTATTAATCTGCAATTGAACGGCTATGATAAAAAATATCAGAAAGATCTTTTTACTTGCTTTGGGAATATGTTGTCTGCATATTTCCAAAGGCCAGGTACACGTTAGGCCTACTGGTCCGCAGGAGTGGCTGATCAAGAAGAATTATTATGCATCCTATTTGCTCTTAAAAGATCCTGTACTTACCCAAGAGCTCGTCGACTCCAAACCGATAGCAAAAGTATTAGAAAAAAGGTTCGAACGTTTTGCGATGAGTACTGATTGTCGCGATCTCAGCTGTTACTTAAATGCTTTCAAATGGCAGGATGGGGAAATCGACCTCTTGGCAGAGCAATTGGCGGAGCAACTTGGTCATGACAAAAAATTGGAACAGCTTGTGCAGTCTACTCTTATCCCATCGATGACTTATGGTCTGTTGCAACATGAAACTGCGAAATCCTACTTCAAAAAAGCTTTGCAGCAGGATTTAAAGGCCATGAACTATGTGGTGGATGTGTATGCCGGTGGTAAAAAGCCTAATTATCCCCAGATAGATTCGATCTCTTTTGATGTAAAACGTCCAGCCTACCTCCATCTCCTGGATGATGTGCGCCAAGACATCCTCAAAGACATTCCAACAAGCAAAACAGCCTTTTTTATGACAATGATGACTGCTGTACGCTTGCTTGAGGTGAATGAGCGATGGGATGCTGCCCAGTTGGAGCCACTCATCGAGCTCGAAAATAAGAAAGCTTACGAAGCGGTCAAAAGTATAGACTTTGCAAGCTATCCTTATAGCCTGTTACTTACTTTAGGTGCAGGTCCTGAAGTTTATGGGCAGCCAATTAGCCCCGGTGGCATGTTGCGTGCGCGTATGGCCGCCCGGAGTTATTTTGAGAAACTTGCTCCTTTTATTGTACTGTCTGGCGGTAAAGTACATCCCTACAAGACTCGTTTCATTGAAGCAATAGAGATGAAAAAATATCTGATTGAGGTAATGGGTGTTCCTGAAAAGGCCATATTGATTGATCCGCATGCAAGACATACCACAACAAACTTGCGCAATACGGCGCGTATTCTTTTGAATTATGGCTTTCCTAAAGATAAATGGGCTATTGTAAACAGCAGTAAAGCCCATATCGATGCGGTTGAAAAAATGGGCGATCGTTGTATGCGTGAACTGGGGTATGTACCATATTCACTAGGTAAACGAATTTCAGATGTGATCATCGAATTTAAAGCGAAGGAAGAAGCTTATACCATCGATCCGGATGAACCTTTAGATCCCTAGTCAACAAATTTGGCTGGCTGCTGGTCTATTAACTGAGCAGATCGGCTTTGTCTATCGCTTATTGGCAGGGCATGAAAAAAATGTCCGTAGCGGAGCAAGCTACGGACATTTTTTATTTTAGGACAATGGTCCTTCCTTCTTTTGCGGATCGTTTTGCCGCTTCCAGGATTTCAACCACAGTGAGATTATTGTTGATCGATCCAAGATCATTTTCCGGAATCATTTTTTGTTTCAAGACCTGTTCAAGGTAAGCAATATGATGCTCAAAGTAAGGAACAGTAGTCGGTACCGCCACCGGTGGTTCATTCTGTTGGTTGTATTTTAGAAGCTCTTTATCATTTTTAGCGTAGAGCTGAGCTTTTGTGCCAAAAACCTGCAAATCTTTAACACTATATGGCCAAGCCCAGGAAGCTTGAATAATGCCTGTGCTGCCATCCCGATAGCTCAGAATAATGGTGGCATTGTCATCTACCTTCGGATAGATTTCGGGTTTTAACTGCTGTGTGAATGCCGTGACCGAAATTGGTCTTTCGCCATTTTTGAGCCAAGTTATTAGATTGGCGCCATAACATCCAAAATCCATAACTGCACCGCCACCATTTTTCGTTGGATCCGTTAGCCAGGCGAGGAAGTAATTGCTACAGCCAATTTCTTTCGGTCCCTCATGCCCGTCTTTTACAAGTATGCGTGTGATTTTTCCAATTTCATTGTTGTCGACCAGTTGTTTCAGTTGTTGATTGCTTTTATACCAGGTGGTTTCATAATTCACCAAAAAGGGAGTTTCAAACTGTTTGGACAGAGATGCAATACGTTTTGCATCCGATAAGGTCGTTGCAAGAGGCTTCTCGACCATCACTGGGATTTTAAGCGGAAGACAGGCCTCTGCCACATGGATGTGCTCATTGGTTGGATTGTAGGCCAGCACAGCATCTGGCTTGACATGCTTCAATAAACTTGGCAAATCCGGATAGAAGATAGTCTTTGGCAGATTATACTGCGTCCGTATTTTATTGGATAGGATTTCATTTGATTCAGCAATACCTATAATATCAACTTTCTTATCCTTATATAAATTTAGGAGCAAAAATACATGGTCATGGTTGAGTCCCGCAACAGCTACTTTAAGGCGTTCACTAGCCTGTGCAACCTGATGGGATAATAGGATAAGCAGGAAAGTCATTTTGATCAGATGCTTCATCATGTTAAGTTTAGTGATTATAAATATACCGATTTGTGATGAGGATGTCCTTTGTAGATCCAGGTGATCTTGTGGTGAGACCGGATGATTTCGGCAACTATGTCAAAATAGGTTTCTCCCTGTCCCGCTTTTAGTTCCTCTATTTTTTTTTGAAAATGTGTTTGATTAAATGGCGATTGTGTACCAAGTTTTCCCTGATAATACGCCAAAGTGGTTTCGATGCCCAACGATGCGATGCTATGGGCAATATCTTTCCAGACAATAGCATGTGAAGCAGCATCTTTAAAGGTGCCAAATCCACCGTAAAATAAGTCGTCCAGACCGTCCAGACTTCCTATTTTCCAGCTTTCATGAGACATGTAGACGGCATTGATTTCGTCATAAAAACTCGCAATACTTTCGATTTTACTACCGTCGATCAATGCCAGGCCAAGATCGGGATTCCTTTGTGTGAGTTGCTTAAAATCGTTCCAAAGATTTTCATTCGGAAAGATAAAAGGCTCTTCTTGATCTTGCCATTTGGCCACAATTTGAGCAAGGGCAGTTCGAATTGTGGGGCGATTATCATTCAGTGAATGTAAAAATGCAGTAAACTCAACAGGATCGGAATCGTTTACCAAAAAATGAGCAAGTGTACCTACAATTTTTCTTTCATCTGTTTTCATCTCTGACCTCTGGTTTTCATCTTTAAATATAGCCTAACGAAATCGTTTGCGGTTTTTTAATAAAAAATCCTATACTTTTAACGCTACATTTAAGGATAAATCTAATGTTATGATCTACCGATTTGCGCGCTATAGTCTATTAGCTCTTGTGAATATACTCTTTCAGTTTGGGATTCCCGTATTCGGACAGCAACATCCTAACGTTATTGTCATCTTGAGTGACGATGGCGGGTATGATGATTTCGGCTGTTACGGCGGTAAGGAGGTCCACACACCGAATATTGACGCACTGGCAAAAAATGGTATACGTTTTCAGTCGGCCTATGCTTCCGCATCGGTATGTGCTCCTTCTCGTGCCGGCTTGCTGTCTGGTCGATATCAACAGCGTTTTGGTTTCGAACATAATATTTCCAAACGCCCCACAGCTGGTGTCGCTCCGGAAAATATTGGTATGGATACACAGGTAGCCACAATTGGAGATTTTATGAAGTATAATGGTTATAAAACCGTCGCAATCGGAAAGTGGCATCAGGGTGATGGGCCACAATTTAATCCTCTTAAACGTGGCTTCGATCATTTCTATGGTTTTATTGGCGGGGACCGTCCTTATTTTCCTATTCATGGCACAGTGAAACCGACACAGGTACTTTACAATGACCGGATTGCCGTCCCTGAAGACTCTATTCATTATTTAACGGAAACATTGACTGATAAAGCGATTTCATATATTCAGCAATACCGAAGCAAACCTTTTTTTATGTATTTGGCTTTCAATGCTGTACATACTCCCGTTGAAGCGCCTCTGGAAACTGGTGATAAGTATAAACATATAGCTGATCCCCTTCGGCGTGCTTATCTGGCAATGCTCGATAATATGGATGAAAATATTGGGCGCTTGGTCCAGCAGTTAAAGCAGGAGGGACTTTATGACAACACATTGATTATTTTTATGAATGATAATGGTGCTGCGACAAATAATGGAGCAGACAATGGGCAGCTGCGTGGTTTAAAAGGATCGAAATGGGAGGGAGGAATTCGGGTCCCCCTCATCATGCAATGGCCAGCCAAGCTTCCGAAAGGGATAATATCAGATGCCATGGTATCAGGAATGGATATTTTACCCACCAGCATCGACGCAATAAAAGGTAACAAAATCCCTGGCCAGCAAATCGATGGTATCAGTTTGCTCACTTCGTATACCGCTGAAAAAAATGGACATGATTATCTATTTTGGCGCCGAGGGATTGCACGCGCTGTGCGGCACAAAGAGTGGAAATTAATTGCCGTCAAGGATAATCCAATATTACTATTCAATCTCAAAGATGATCTTCGGGAGCAACACAATCTGGCCACCAAATATCCCGCACGTGTAAAAGAGATGATGCTCAAACTAACAGCATGGGAAAAGGATATGGAAAATCCAAAATGGTTGAGTTCTGTATCGGACAATGATCAAAACCAGCTGATGAAACATCGCATGGATGTTGTCGGACGTGCTGCGGAACGTCAATACCCCTAAGCAAGGAATATTAAAAACAGATGAAAGGATTAATTATATTTTTATTGTCTTTTGCCCTGGTTATGGCAAAGGCGCAGAACCGGGAAACTTTTGAACTTATCAAAAAGCATGTATATGATGATGAGTTGAGTGGACCCTTACCAAATGCAGGTAAAACAATAAGCTTGTGTAACCAGCTTCGTGCGGATGGTACCTGGGCGGATATCGATTACCGCAGCAAGTCTATATCACTTTGGCCTCCGGGGGAGCATTTGGATCGGCTAAGGACACTTATTATTGCCTATGTATCGCCACAAAGCACATCTTACCAGCAGAAATCAATTTACGATAAGATTCTGCTCGCAGCACAATATTGGGCAAATAATCGTTTTGAATCTTCCAATTGGTGGCACAATGAAATCGCTTCGCCAAAAGCCATTGGAGTATGTCTTATCCTGATGAAATTCGGTAAAGAAAAGATTCCCCCAGAAGTAGAGGCACCACTGGTTGCGCTAATGAAGCGTGGCGATCCTTACACAAAAACAGGAGCGAATAAAAGTGATATTGCCATGCACTATTTTTATCGCGCATTGATTTTGGAAGATGCTAATCTATTGGCCTCAGCGATGGAGCAGCTGCTTTTTCCGATACAGCTCGTGGATAGCAAAGAGGGGCTTCAACACGATTTTTCCTACTTACAACATGGTCCACAATTGTATATTGCAGGCTATGGGGAAGAGTTTCTGAAAGGGATTTCAAAAGTTATGGCTTACGTGCGTGAGACAGCTTATGCCGTTGATAACAAGCGATTGGATCTTTTTGAGCGCTTTCTGACGGAAACATATCTGCCGATAATCCGCTCGCGCTACATCGATTTTAATGTACATGGCCGAGGCATCTCGCGCCCTGATATCTTGGAAAAGATGCAGGAGACAGCCATATTAAAGCAAATGAAGCTGATCGATCCAGCAAAAAATGCCGTTTGGAACAAAGCACTTGCAAAATTGGACAGTCTTCAGGCTTTTGATGCAGATGATGTTGATATGCATCGTCATTACTGGAAAGGTGACTACACAACGCATCTTCGTAAGCAATTCCATTTTAATGTGCGTCTGGCTAGTAGCCGTACCAATAAATCGGAGTCTGGCAATGGCGAAAATGTTCTTGGACGCAATATGTCTGATGGCGTGACCAATATTCAGGTATTTGGACCGGAATATTATAATATCATGCCTGTATGGGAATGGGATAAAATTCCGGGGACGACCACAAGAGATTATCTGGGTGATGTGGAATTGAAAGAACAGTGGGGGGCACGTGCAGCCAATAACTTTGCAGGCGGCGTGAGCAACGGGAAGACAGGGGCCTCAGCGATGTCGGTCCAGTATGACGGGGTCACCGCTCAAAAATCCTGGTTCTTTTTCGATCGGGAGGTCGTTTGCCTAGGTGCTGGTATTCATTGTGAAGCGCAAGAACCTGTGGTAACAACGTTAAACCAGACCTGGCTGAATGGACCGGTTATCTGGAATGGAAAGGAAACGTCGACGCTCGATTCGGTACAACGAGACATGAAACAAGGGGAATTTATAACGCATAACAACGTGCTGTATTACTTTCCGGTAGCCATGAGTGTTGGATTGACAACCAAGGATCAGGCTGGTTCTTGGTATCGTATTAACCGTTCCAGCTCCAAAGATCTTGTCCATGGAAAGGTCTTCAAGCTTTGGCTTAGCCACGGCGTAGCGCCAAACAATGCGAGCTATGCGTATATCGTTGTGCCGGGGACAAAGGTCATCGATACGAAAGAAATGCAGCGTATAAAAATCTGGCAGAATACATCGGATATACAGGCGGTAGAGCATACCGGGAATGGAATTCTCCAGCTCAGTTGTCATCAGCCGGGGACTTATCAGATTGGAGATTGGTCCATCACGTTAGATCAACCTGTTATTTTACAATTGAGTTCAAAGCCAACCGCAAACATGCAACTTGATGTGGCAGATCCGTTGCAGCAGGCTAAAACTGTGCATGTTCAGCTGGTCAATAAACAGCTTCGTGTAAATCAATCGTTGGAGGTTTCGTTTCCACAGGGCGAATACGCCGGGAGTACTGTAAGTAACCGAATCGCGATCGGGAAGAAATAATTCAGATTCAATTGGAAAGCTTATAAAAATACAAAGGGGAGATGTTAGGTATCTCTCCTTTGTATTTTTATTTTTTGAACTGCTCCAACCGTGTCAAACCTTCCAGATAATAATAATCTGCATAGATCAGCGGAACATCGATTTCCGAATGATGGGGTAAGCTACCGACACTATGCTGCAGTAAGAAACCGCCATTGCTTGCATATTTGGCAAAATAGGTGTTTCCTGATAGTGTTTTCAGGCTTTCCTGAGCAAATGTCAAATAGGATTTGCTTTCGGTGCCAGTGGTCATTGTCGAGAGTTCAATCAGTGCAGACGCAACAATGGCTGCAGCTGAGGCATCGCGAGGTACGAAATTCAATTTTAACGAAGAAAAATCAGCATCCGATTTATAACCTGGTTTTCCGGCATTAAAATCCCAATACGGAATTTTATCTTTTGGAAGATTCGGATGGGTCATGTAAAACTTTGCCGCCGCTTTTGCTGTTTTGAGAAATTCTGGTTTTTTGGTCTCCCGGTACATCATGGTAAATCCATAAATAGCCCAGGCTTGACCGCGTGCCCAGGTTGAATTGTCGGCATAGCCCTGGTTCGTTTGTTGATGGAGCGCATGGCCATTGGCGTCGTAATCGACCACATGATAGGTACTATAATCTTTACGAAAATGGTTTTTCATGGTTTGGGTGGCATGGCTGATGGCTACATCCTTATATTTGGCATCTCCAGTCAGGTCGGACACATAACACAACATTTCCAGGTTCATCATGTTGTCGATAATGACCGGATATTTCCATAAGGTCTTCCCGTCCCAGGACTTCTTCTCATTCCATGACTTGATGACACCTACCTGCGGATTATAACGCTTGAGTGCAGTATTGGCCGAATGGATGAGGATGTCCTTATAAGCGGCAACTTTTTTGGGATCTTTGAGGTATTTAATGGCATTGCCATAAGAACAATACATCACAAAACCAATATCATGATGTTGATCAAGGTCTTTGGCTTTTTCAAGTGCCTCTGTCCATTTGACGGCCGCAGCTTCGGTCTCTTTGTTATGGGTATGGTTGTAGATATACCACAGTGACCCTGGGAAGAAACCGCCGGTCCAATCCCATTCGTCTGTCCCTACCAGTTTTCCTGCAGGACTCAATGTGCGTGGAAATTTGTGCTGCTTTTCTGCTGCTTGTTCTAAAAATTGATATTGCTTTTCAGCGGCTTTAAAACTTGCATCAATAAAGTTTGGGTTTTGATTCGTAAAACTCAATGTGATCAGACTGGAAGCGACCACAAATAAGGTTCTTAGACCAGGTTTTCTTTTATTCATAACGGCTTATATTCTTAGTAAGTTACCTAATATTCTTAACTCTTTCTTATTTTATCGCCTCTTGTCGGATCGTAAACGTATATTTTCCCGTGGGTTTGATGCTCTTGGCAGTAAGTGTGATGCGATAGAGTTCCTTACCCCATACCTGACTCAAACGTGGGTCATCCTGAGGAATGACATCGTAGCTCGCCGTGAACTGTCCGGCATCAAAGTGTAGGGTTGCGTGCCCATTATTGAGGAGGATTTCCCCTTTGCCAATTTTTGGTTCCTGAGCAACCAGAAAATGGATGATATTGGCTTGCTTAGGACCTGTGATTTTAAACTCATCCTGAATGTCCAGTCCATTTTGTACGAGGGTGTAACTTCTATTCCAGTGTTCAACATTCGCTGACTTCGGATATGCTTTTCCAATATCAAGTTGGAATCTATTTTGTGCAGGCAGAAATGCTACATTTTCAGCTTTATATTCCTTTCCAAAAGATTGGTCTACTCCATTGATCATCGGAACATTATGGTAAGCACTCTGCATCGTCCAGATACTGTATCTGTCATCGCTAAAGGTCTTTTTGGTATAGGTGCCGACACCGGCGTCAATGAACAGTGGTTGTTGGTTCTGATATAAGATAAAACTCCCTACATCGTTATGGTTATGACTTTCGTTATTGAAACCTCCCTTTGCGGCAAAGAAGAATGCCCCCTTTTTCAGGTAAATAAACTGTGTTTCTGGATACCATTTATAACTGTTTTGCGGAAGTGCAGCTGTCACGTTTTCCAGCTGTGGATAACACCTCAGATCTTCGAAGGCGCGGAAAATATCCCGTGAAGGTTTGAAATTGGCATTTTTGTCACCGAGATTTTCCATATATCGGGCAAATTGCATCATTTCACTGCTGTTAACATCCTGTCCATAACGAAAGATCAATAGTGGATCGCCACCACCTTTTGCCGAAGCATCAGCAAAATTCACCACCCATTTATCGCCACCAATATAGGATTGTGCGATATACTCACCCATATCCCGAATAATCGGTTTATCAAAAATATTAATTTTGCCCTGAGTTGCCAATGAAAGTATTTTTAGATAATCGTACAGCTTGCCCGCAGCATGGCCCCAGTACGAAGGGCCTTCTTCGCAGGCACCATCTGTTTTGACATAATTGATAAAGCGATCTACAGAAGACATGGTTTTATAAATTCCTGCAAGCTGTATATCTGGATTATCCTCTACTAAAAGTAGTGCCGTAAGGACATTGAAGTTGCACCAGGGGTTCCAGTTATTGACCAGTTGCCCTTCTTTGAGTTCAAATGCCTGCCACCACATATCGTTGCGGTCCAGGTAGGGTTGTATGATACGTTGTTGGATCTGTTGTTTTAGACGAATACTGATTTCGGGATTGATTTTATTGAACGTATCGCGGAAGAAATAATGAATCCAAGAGAGGAGGGAACCGACATCACCGGCCATCAGATCGACTACTTGTGTGCGCTCTTGCGGCAATGATCGCTTACTGGACTGAAAGGCCCCAAGGTGTGCCGAGAGAGACCATGTGGCCATTTCTGTCAACTGCCAGCTACCATTTAGGATCTGGTCCACATAGCGTCCCTGTCCTTCAGCAAGCTCAGCTAAAAGGAGATTAGTTAGCGCAGTGCAGTTTTCATTCATTGGCTTTTCCATCATGGTACGGTTGCCCGAACGCTCATATTCGAGGTAGTCAGTCGCTTTGACGACCTGCCATTGGTAATTCAGGGCTTCATTTCCCTTTTTGATCACGCGGTCTTTAAAGGGAGCCATCAGCTTATCCCAGGCTAAACGGTCGGAATAAGCCGGGTAGGGAACCCAAGATTTGTCATTGCCTAGACTGGCTTTCAGGTTCTCTTGTTTAAAAGCTCCTGTTAGGAGGTTCAGATCTTTCCCTAGCAGTCTTTGGAAAGAAAAACTGCTCAGGAAAAATAGTAGGATTAAGTAAATTCTCATAATTACCAATCTTGATTTTGCGGCAGTAATGCCGGGTTCATTTCAATCTCTTGCCCTGGTATTGGCCAAAGCTTATGACGGCTTTGGTAACCCCGGGTGACGAGATTGTCTCCAGTAATACTTTTTTCGATGTAATCTTTGGAAACGCTTTCTAAGAGGTTCCAGCGCTTAAGATCAAAATAACGCCATCCTTCACCTGCTAGTTCTACGGCCCGTTCGTGCTGGATACGTTTACTCATATCTGCTTTGCTGCCGACAACCAAAAATGAGCTGCCACTATTTAGTGCTGGCATTTTAGAGCGTGTACGTACTTTGTTAAGTTCGGTAATCGCTTTATCCAGTTGATTGGATTCGTTGTACGCTTCCGAAAGCATTAGCAGCACATCGCCCAGACGAATGATCGGGAAATTGATTGGTGTATGTGCACGATCGGTAATAGCGCCTTTTAGGTTCCCTTCAGGAACAAATTTCCGCCATAGATAGGTATACCAGCCTCGGTTGTTGCGAATCTGACCAAAGTTTTCGTTCACACCGGTTGCCAAAATCAGCTGCATATCTCGTTCTTTATTGGCATTCCACCCCAGGTAATGCGAATAAGGAACGATAAGTGTCTGATTCATCCGCGGGTCGCGGTTTGCATAGATCTGGCGCAATTTCGCTGTATCGGGTACCTTGGTCAGCGAGCCACCTGATTGCGTAGACTCCATCGCTTGTTTTTTGACCGCATTATCGGTGGTATAGTTGGGGAAATAATCATTCCAGTTAAAGGGGCTTCCATCGCGGTTTTCGTAACGGTCTGCAAGGCGTGTGCTCGGCATACAGTTGTTCCAGTCGCTACCAAAGGTCGAACGTGTTCCCATATAGAAGGCCATGGGCATCCCATAGGGGAATCCGGTGCCGCCCATATTCTGAATCGCAAAAATCATCTCTGCCGATTGATCGCCATCCATGGTGAATAAAGCGGAGTAGCTTGTACTTAAACTATAGCCATAGGTATTGGTCTTGTTGTAAACAATCTCTTCAAAATCCCGGATCGCTCCGGCCCAATCTTTATTGTAAAGGGCTACTTTCCCTCTTAACGCATAGGCTGCACCTTTGGTGATCCGCCCGTAATATTTTGCATCGTAGTTTACCGGCAATTTCTCAATCGCATAATTCAGGTCATTGAGGATAAACTTATTGACATCTTCTACAGATGAACGACTGTTTTTAAGATCTGCAAAGTCTTTGTTTAAGTCGACAGTTTCATCGTATATCGGCAGGGCACCATACAGATTGGTGAGCTGGAAATACATCAGTGCCCGTAAGAACTTCGCTTCGGCGATAAAACCTTCCTGTTTTGCTTTATCGATGGTCATAGGCTGAATGTGTGCGATCGCATGATTACACCGCTGGATGAGATCATAACCTGCCTGCCATCTATCTACAATAATTGACGAGCGGTCCGTAAATGTACCGCTGATTACTTCGCCCAAACCGGGAGGATCATAGCCCAGACCGATATCGGTGAGCCCATCGTAGGAAAACTGCAAGCCAAAGGTGGCTTCTTTCTTTAAGTCATTATAACAACCTAATACGCCGGCTAAGGCCTGGTCTTCGTTTTGCCAGAATGTGCTAGCACTTACCTGGCTATAAGGGTTGGTATCAAGCTTATAACAAGATGATAATGCAATGCATCCGGCTATGAGTAGTGAAATCTTTTTCATGAGATTTAATTAATTATTCATGATATGTTTTATGTTTAAAGGCATTCAAACGGCCTTTTCAACTATTGTTCATAATTTATCTATTGCAGGGATACCCCGTTGCTTTATCAAAAAGATAAGCTAACTCCAAAGACGGCTTGTTTCATTGTCGGATAATTAGTGCCGCTGATCTCCGGATCAAAACCTTTATATTTGGTAATCGTCCAGAAATTTTCCAACGACGCAAATACACGTAGGTTTTGTAGCTGTATCCGTTTGGTGATATCGTTTGGAATGGTATAACCCAACTGGATATTTTTTACACGGATAAAGGCTTTGTTCTGCAGCCAGAAATCACTGTTTTTGGTATTTCTTGTATCCGTATACGGCAGCAATCGCGGAAACTTGGCATCTGTTGCACCTTCGGTCCATCGGCCATCAGCAATCTCCTGATTGATCTGGTAACCCCAGCGAACTGTAGGTGTGTAATAGCCATCTGTCCAGACCACTTTGTTGCCCGCATTTCCCTGTAGGAAGACGGAGAAATCAAATCCTTTATAATCGAATCCCATGTTAAAACCATAGGTCATACGGGGAGCTGTGCCATGCCCAACAGGGACCCGGTCATTGTCGTTGATGATACCGTCACCGTTGGTGTCTCTATATAAAAGATCTCCTTTTTTTGGGGTGCCATAAGATGCAAATGGATTGACTTTTTGATTGGTAGTCGGATCGATTGGCGCATTGTCGATCATCTGCTGTACCAGCTGCATATCCGCATCCGTCTGTAAAATGCGATCGGTCAACAGGATATACTGGGTATTGATGGCATAGCCTTCCTGAAGTAGATTGGATCCTGAGATAGACTTGTCATTGCCTTTAAACTTGACCACTTTATTGTCGATGAAAGTAAAGTTGCCGCCAATATTGAATTTAAAGTTGTCACCAATTTTATCACGGTAAGTCAAATTCAGCTCGATCCCATTATTACGTACTTTCGCTGCATTGGTGCGCGGTATTGTTGCATTCCCAACGACCAGCGGAGCCGGAAGATTAATTAAGATATTATCCGTTACTTTATTGAAGACGTCAATGGAACCGCCGAGTTTGTAGTTGAAGAGATCAAAATCCAAACCTGCATTGAGGATATAGGTATTTTCCCAAGTTAGGAAGGGATTGCTCAATACCGTCTGCGCAAATCCCACATAGAGCTGGTTATTTAATACATAGTTTGCTGGATTATAAAGAGCCTGATATTCATAGTTATTTATTGTCGCGTTTTTACGGAAAGACTCATCGGTGGTTCCGTTGTTACCCAAGGCACCATAGGAAGCACGGAATTTCAAGCTGGGCATCCATTTGATATCGTAGAAGTCTTCTGAAGAAACTTTCCAGCCAAAGGACGCTGAGGGGAATGTTCCCCATCTACTTTTTCCAGTCATGAAACGTGATGAACCGTCCGTACGTAAGTTTGCTTCCAAAAGATATTTGTCATCCCAAGACAGGTTGATTCGACCGAAAAAGGAACGCATCGCCCAATCGGTGATGTTTCCAGATGCCGAGGCATCCATCGTTGCCGCATTCAGCACCGTTAGCGAAGGATCTACAAGATCCAATTTGGAGGCCGCAAACCAGCCATCTTTAAAATACTCCTGGCTGGCACCGACCATGACCTCATAGTTCAATTTCTCAAACAGCTTGTTTTTATATTTGGCAATTCCATCCATGTAGTAACGGTAGGATTTGATGGATTCGTTGGTAACCGAAGAACGGCCCGTACCCGCCGAGGCAATTGTATTGGTCAAAAAGTTCCAGCGGTCATTGAATACCGGTTGGGAATAAACGAAATCGTCATCATATGTATAGGTGTATGATCCCTCAATAGAGAGTCCTTCGATAGGTTTCAGTTTTCCGTAAAAGCGTGACACGAAACGGTTTTTGTTGATGTTACCTTTCTGCGCATAAAGGCGGTGGAGCACATTGTTGGACTGTGGGTCATCTTCCGGATTGTTTGGTGAACCAAACCGTCCATCCGGCGCACGAAGTACCATTCCTGGGGTACTTGCTGCAGCAAAAGTAAATACATCATCGATGATGTTGGTACCAATATCTGTTTTGGAAACGACAGCATTGATATTGGCTCCCAAAGTTAACCAGGGTTTTACATCAGCTTCTAGATTAATACGTCCGGTATGACGTTTATAGGTTGCCTGTTCGATGATTCCAGGGTTGTTGAGGAGACCATAGGAGCCAAAGAACTTGATTTTGTCACTACCTCCGGTAAAGGAAAGGTTATGGTTTTGGCTGATTTTGTTCTGGAAAAGGTCCGAAACCCAGTCTGTATTTGGATATTTCAATGGGTCCTGTCCTGCGTTTTGCCGCCAAAGATCGATTTTCTCCTGGGAAAATATAGGCTTGGCATTCGGATCGCCATTACGGTAACCTTCATTGATCAGTTCCATGTAATTGGCATAGTTGGAAACCATTCCAATGGTATTGGATGGTTTCTGGCTTGAGAAATAATTATTATAAATAACCTTAAACTGCTCTGATTTACCTTTTTTCGTTGTAATAAGGATAACACCATTGGCAGCCCTCGAACCATAAATCGAAGCAGAAGCAGCATCTTTCAAAACTGATATGCTTTCTACATCTTGTGGGTTGATTAGGTTCATGTCGCCAATAACACCGTCGATCACGACAAGCGGATTAGCATTATTGAGCGTTCCTTGTCCACGAACACGAAGTGTACCCCCATCGCTGCCCGGTCTACCAGACCCCTGATTAACATATAATCCCGGTGCTTGTCCAGCCAAGCCCGCAGATAAGGACGTGACCGGTCTGCTTTCCACAACTTCGGACATCTGGATAGAAGAAACGGAACCGGTTACATTTTCTTTTTTCTGTGTACCGAAACCGACAACAACAACTTCGTCAAGTCCCTTAGATTCACTATCCAGGGTAATGGTAAGCAGACTTCCAGCTTGCGCCCTGCTTTCGATACTTTTATAACCGATGCTGGTGAACATCAATGTTGCTTCGATCTGCTGACTCTTGATTTCAAATGAACCGCTTGCACTGGTAGAAGTCGCGGTATTGGTTCCTTTAACCTGAACGGTGACATTGGCAATGCCTTTGCCATCTTTGTCTACAACCTTACCCCGAAAGGTTGTCTGCTGGATGGCCATGGAAAGTTTGCTGCTAGTTATAACAGGTGCAAATGGTGTGGCTTGTGTTGCCAGATTGGATACGACCAACAGGCAGGATAATGGTATTGCCGGATACATCCAACGATTTTTCGAAACGGATGCGTTCTTGATCTTGATCATAGGCTTTTAGATTTAATTGGTCTGAAAATTGAATTTTCTATAAAGTGAATTTACAGTATTGGTAGGGAACAAAAACGGTGTTTTTTCGCAATCGTTTTCGTAAAAGCTGGCCTAAAAACCTCAAAATTTATGGATAATATTAGTTTAACAATGTAAAACTTCAGGGCGTACTCGGATCAATAATCCGAAGGTTGATGTAGCGTACTTAAAGGATTTTCATTTTAGGGACACTATCTTGTTGATATGGAGTTCCAGAAAGGTATAGCCAATTTGGTTGCAAAATGGGGCGATTATGAATCCGGAGGTTCTATACGCAACCGCTCCTTAGGTATTTCGATAGGTTATCGTTTCTAGCAGGGTGCTAAAGCAAGAATTTGCTGTTGCCGTTCGAAGAATTGGTCCCGTTTGATCAATCCAATCGTCTGTCTCCAAAGCTTATTATTTGGAAACAGACGATTGGATGTAGCTCTTTTGATTAGGTTTGTTGCAATCTGTATTAGAATTCAATGCGGTAGTTAATTGTTGGAATAATACCGGTCCATTTTTGCGGTTCAATGATACGTTTACTGAAATTATAATGCATTCCAACCGTATTTTCTCTGTTGAGGAGATTCTGAATGTCTAATATAAACAAGTGGCTCACCTTTCTCCGGTTAATACGATAACTCGAGGAAAAATCAACCCTTACATAAGGAGCTGCGGTTAGTGTATTGATGCGATCTTGGTCAATAATTTCTTCATCCAGACGGAGCGATTCTTCCGCTAGAACTGGTGAATATTTTCTTCCACCTGCATAGATTAATTTGGTATTAAGACCGAACAGATTACTTTTATTCTTTCCAACCGCCCATTCTTTTCCCAAAAGCAAATTACCAATATAACGTGTATTAAATGTCGTATTGTATTCCTTTCCATTGAGCGCTTTGAACTTGGAATCAAACAGGGAGGTAGTTGCTATAAAGTAATAGCCCTGGCTTAATGACTTCTCTAGCGTGAGCTCAATACCGTAATTTTTCCCGGTTCCTTTATTGACAAGCTGCCGGTAGCTTGAGGTGCCAATAGCTGCAATATCCGATACATTGAGTAAGGAGAAGTTTACCTCAGGGTCAGTCGATACCGGAACATCATAGAGGTGCTGGTAATATATTTCTGTTTTAAATCGGAGCGTTCTGCTCAGGTTCTTTTCATAGCCGATAACGGCTTGAGCAGACCGAGTAGGAGAAAGGAGCTTGTTTGGCTCAGCGCTTGTCTGATTGCCACTTTTGGCAAAATAGTAAGCCAAAGGCTCCAATCGGTTATAAAGACCTGTTCCAAAGGAAATGGTTTGATCTGCTGCAACGCGCCAGTTTAGGCCGAGCCTTGGCTCGAAAGCCCAAGTTTTGCTCAAGGCAAAGTAATTGGCATGTACTCCTGTGTTTAGCGTTAGTTTATCGTTCAAAACTGTTTTTAACTGTGCAAAAGCATCATATGTACTTGTATTTCCATTTTCTTTAATGCGCTCCCGCAAGGTGGCAAGTTCGGTGTCGTAGGTTAGCGCGTAGAGGTCATAACGTAATAAGCTTGCATTTAAACCTGCTCTAAGAGTGTTTTTACTGTTGGCACGATAATTTAACGTACCCGCATAGCGAATGGCTGTATTCGTGAATTTGTCTTTGTGATAGAGGCTTGAAACATAGTCTCGTGTTAAGGTATCGGTCGTGTTGGCGTTCCGGCTAATGGACATAGAAGCGATATTGGTAAAATACAATCTGTCGTTCGCAATATATTGATGTTTTAGTCCTGCACTTCCGGCGTTGAATTTTAAGTCCAGATCCTGGGCATCTGTTCGTTCTTCCCATTTTTCGTAATTGCGCTCTGCAGTCTGTTTGAGCTTTCCTAATCCGCCTATACCGAATAAGGAAAAAGTTCCGGCCTTTTTTGTCGGAAATACAAAATTGAAAGAGAGATCCTGATATTTGGGGACGCCTGTGTCCGAAACTTTTACTCCTACTTTTTCCAAAAGGCTCAACGAAGAATAGCGATAACTAATCAAATAGGAGGCGTCACTTCCTTTTTTGAAAGGCCCTTCCAAAGTTGCTCCTACGCCCAAAACGCCGACATTGAAAGTATATTCACGTTTATCGGTATTTCCTCTGCGAAACCTGAGGTCAAAAACACCTGCCGTTGCATTGTTATACTCCGCAGCAAGTCCGCCTGTGTAGAAATCAGATTTTCCCAATACCATGGTATTGAGCATACTGATCCCGCCCCCTGCAGCGCCTTCGGCTCCGAAATGATTGGGGTTGATAATTTCGATACCTTCCAGCCGCCATTGTAAGCTTTTAGGGGAATTCCCTCGAACGATAATTTCATTATCATCGCCTCCTGCAGCAACACCGGGAAAGCTCTGTGCCATACGGGCAGGATCAAAAAAAGCTCCTGCATAACGATTTGTCTCTTCGGGCGAAAATGAGCGCCCACTAGTCATCGCCATTTGATTGAGCGGCTGTTTTCCGGCATCGGCATAGACAACAGCTTCGTTCAATGAATTTATTTGCGACTCCATTTCTACGTTGATCGTATTCTCCCGGCCGCTGGTAATGAGTAATTCGGAGAATTCTTCTGGTTTGTAACCGGCCATGCGAACTTGAAGCTGTTGACGCCCGACGGGAACTTTCTGTAGTCGGAATATACCCTGTGTGTCTGTACTTGCCGATTTTGTGCCATCATTGGATGAGATAACAATGGTCGCACCTGCAAGAGGTAGTCTGGTGTCCTTATCTATAACTGTTCCTTTGACAGTTTCGGTCACTGTCTGATTTTTGATCTTCGGTGATGCTGGATGCTGGGCTAATGTAAGTCCTGCCTGAAGCGATAGCGCAATGAGTAAGATTGGCGATAGTTTCATAAAAGATTAGTTTTATCTTTATGACAGCTGAGTTTCTGTTTACCCTTAGCTCTCTTCCATTTTTGTTTCTCGCTCCGCTGAGCTGACTGATCCAGCTTTGGTTCAAAAGCTCCAGGGGAAATTTTAGGTGCTTTTTCGATGAATAGTTATTAACAAAGATACTATTGATTATAAGTGAATTAACATAGTTGTCAACATTTTTTTGTTTTGACGTTAGCGCTATTGTCTAAACTTGAAAAAATAAAACATTGCAAATGTTTTTAACAAAATATCTTCTCTGTATTAGAAAGTTAACATGTTTATTAACAATTAGGCAGATGCTTTTATACAAATTGGACTACATAGTATATTCAAGTAAAAGTTTCCTCAAAAATTAACATTTTGATAATCTAGCGAGCCTATCTTTGTCAAGTGAAAACTACCGAAGCCAATGTAGATAACCGCTATGTATTGCGTTTTAAAGACGGTGACCCTACCGCCTTTACCTATTTCTTTGAGCTGTATTGGGAGGATCTATACATTGTTGCTTTTCGCCATCTTCAGGAAGAGGCACAGGCTAAGGATCTTGTGCAGGAAGTTTTTATCCATATCTGGGAAAAACGATCACTGATCAACAGTGAATACGATTCCATAAAATTTTATTTCCATAAAGCACTTAAAAACAGGATACTGAATTACTACGCCACCGAACGTGTACGGAAACAGGTGCTGGAGAAATCAGTGGAACGCATGGAGTCTTTTTCAAATTTGGACACGCAGGCATTCGCCAGATATCAGGCACTGGAAGCTATTGTGGAGGACTCGATCAGCAAATTACCTCAATTGATGCAGTCTGTCTATTTGATGCGTTCCGATAATTGTTCCATCGCACAAATTGCGAAAGAACTTAATCTTGCGGAACAAACAGTCAAAAACTACTTGTCCGAAGCCAAGAAGATGATGCGTAACGACTTAACACAGCGATTTGCAAACCACGATTCTATCTTTTTAGCGTTGGCCGGCAGTTATTTACTTCATTATTATTTAATATAAAAAACATATTTAATTAAAGTACTTTCTGTGTTCTGACCTGTATTAGTATAAAAATTAATACAAGTGAATTTAGAGCGCTTTAAACTTATCATAGCAGATTACCTTGGCGGAAAGTTGACCGACGAGGAGAAAGATCGTGTCGACGGCTGGTATGAGTCCATTTCAAATGAAGATATTGATCCTTTCACAGATGCAAATCATCGGGATAGCATCAGGCATGAACTATTTCTTCGTGTTGGAGTAACCGCTCCATCTGTCAAGACCAAAAAGATGCCGGTTAGAAAACTTATTCGGCGATCTGCAGCAGCAGCTATTCTGATACTGGCTGCTGGCAGTCTGTTATTGTTGCAGCATAACCCCTTGTTTCTTTCTCCGAAGCGAATGGAGAGCGCCACAGCGCTCACGGAAATGGTGACCAAAGCAGGTGAATTGAAAGAAATCCAACTGCCTGATGGAACATCTATTTTTTTGAATGGAAACGCACGTATTCACTATGATCGTAAAAGCTTTGTGTCAAATAGAAAATTCTTCTTAGATCGGGGCGAAGCCTTCTTCCGGGTCAAAAGGGATGCTTTACATCCATTTAAGATAGAAACAGGCAGTGTTTCCGTAGAAGTTCTTGGAACGTCATTCAACGTAAACAATTCGATGACTGCTAAACAGGTGACTGTCGAGGTTAAAACTGGACGCGTAAGTGTTTCAAGTGAAAAAAATGGGGAGAATCATATTCTCACGCCAGGTAAGGCTGTGCGGTATAACTTGGCTAAAAATCACTTTGAAACCTTCGATAAGGATCCCGCATCCATCAATCTTTGGACACATGGCGGAATGCTGCTGAATAATGTCGGTTTCGAGGAGCTGAAAGAAATTATTTATAACCGTTATGCTGTTGTACTGGTTGCCAATAATCTGGCTACAGATACATTCAATTATTCGCTGATGATACCTCAGGTACAGTCGTTAGATCAAGTGCTGAATATCGTTTGCAGCATTCATCAAATCAAATTTAGGAGGGAGAAAAATGAAATAATCTTATACAAATAAGCTGTAGGGGTAGATCAGCATCTTTTATCTGCTCAAGAAAAGTGCTCACCTGGCAAACCGCTAAATCGACCAGTGAGCACCTGAATATTCATGTTTAAAACATTCATACAAATATATGTATAAAATAATTAAGCTTACCAGCCTTGCGACCAAGCTTGCTCTTTGTTCTATGGTCTCCGGTGCTGTAACCAGTAGCCAGGCCAAGGGACTGGATAGGATCAGCACGGCACATTGGGATAATATCAATATCCATCTCTTGAATGGTAACGCCGCTCAGGCAATACTGCAGTTATCAAAACAAACAGGCCAAGCTATCGGCTACGACAGGAACATGCTCCAATTGGAGCGGATTTCAATTGCAGAAAAAACATTCCGGAATGCAAGTTTCGAAGAGGTGCTCAATTATATTCTAAATGGGACTAATATTAAGTCGAAAAAAGTTGCAGGTGGCATCGTCCTTGTGAAAAACGGCAATAAACAAGAGCTGTATGACCTGAAATTACAGCTTGTCGACCGTAAAAACCAACCCATCAGCGGAGCTTCCGTTCGAATTCCGCTGACTGGACAAAGTGCGTCGTCTAATGCGCAAGGTGAGGTGGCCATTAAATTAGCACCAGGTGTATATGATGTCACAGTGACCCACGTTGGCTATGCTAAAAAAGAGCTGAACAGTCTGAGAGTCGATGCCAGCAATGTGAAAGTATATCCGGTAACCTTGACCGAAGATGACAATGAATTGGATGAGGTGGTTGTAACCGCGCTGGGCATCAAACGTCAGGATCGTTCACTCGGCTATGCCGTCGGTAAAATCAAGGGTGAGGACATCAATCGGGTCAACAATGATAATTTCCTGGTGGGGATGGCTGGCAAGGTACCCGGGGTTTCAATCAGCGCTACTGGACCGACTGGCTCCAGTGTAAATATGGTAATCCGGGGAGCATCGTCGTTGAGTACAGATAATCAGCCGTTGTTTGTGGTTGACGGTGTGCCGCTGATGAATAGCTTAAATAATATTGGTCAGATTGGCGATGATAACAAAGTCGATTATGGCAACGCAATCGCCAATATCAACCCCGAAGATATTGACAATATCTCTATCTTAAAAGGGCCAAGTGCGGCAGCTCTTTACGGTTCACGAGCAGGAAATGGTGTGGTGCTGATTACGACCAAAACTGGTAAAAATGCAGAGAAGATGACGATTGCTGTCACGAGCAATACAGTATTCGATATTCCTTATAAATTTATTGATCTTCACAACAAATTTGCAAGTGGTACAATGCCCTGGAGACCGGGTGATCTACCGGGTAATCTGGTGATTGAAGAGGAATCAAGTGTGATGGTGGGGCCTGCTTTGGATAAGGGTTATAAAGCTGTCCAATGGAATAGCCCTCTTGATGAGAATGGCAAGCCTATTCCTACAGAATTAAAATCTTATCCAAATAATATCAAGAACTTTGTTCAAACAGGGATCACAAGTACCAATGGAATTTCCTTGAGCAACAGAAGTGAAAAACTAGATTATCGTTTTTCTTATTCCAATATGACCAATAAGGGAATTATACCCAATTCGGATCTGTTCAGAAATACCTTGAATATCAATTCGACCATGCGCCTCCGTAAGAGCCTGACATTGGGACTTGCACTTGATGCCAGTAGAAATAACTCCAACAACAGACCTGCAGGCAATCGGGGTACTAATCCTATGCAGGCGGCCTATGAGGTTGCACCTCATATCAATATCCTGGATTTGCAGGACTATTGGCTGCCGGGACAGGAGCAGATCCAACAGCGTTCGCAGTCAATAGGAAATCACAATAACCCTTATTTTCTTGCCTATGGTGTGAACAATGCTTTTACGAGAGATCGCGTTTTTGGAAATCTAAGATTAGATTGGACCATAAAGAGCGACTGGACAGCTATGCTGAGGTACGCAACGGATATCTATTGGGAAAACAGGGAAACAAAAATCCCTTATAGTTACACCAACGAACCTAGAGGTGCTTATGGGATTGTTAATCTGATGAATATGGAACAGAATATAGACTTTCTGACCACGTATAGCAAAAAATTGGCTGCCTTTCAGTTCACAGGCTCATTGGGTGGAAACCTGCGCTATAACCGTGGTAAATCTGTGCAAAACACATCAAAGAATGGTGCTGGACTCATCACACCGGGGCTCTATACATTGGCTAATATTAGTCCGCTCAATCTGGATTTCTACAGCACAATTTCCGAAAGAGCCATAAATAGCGTTTACGGACTGATTAACTTAAGTTATCGGGATATGGTTTACCTTGATGTAACGGGCCGCAATGATTGGTCCAGTACCCTGCCTGTAAACAATCGATCCTATTTCTATCCGTCAGCATCCCTCAGTGCGCTGGCCAATCAGGTTTTTTCGCTACCTAAAAGTATCAATTTGGCCAAGCTGAGAGCTGGTATCGCGCGTGTCGGGAATGATACTTATCCCTATAACCTCTCCAATGTACTGAGTAACCCTGGCAGCTGGGGGGATGTGTTGCGGTTGACACGCTCGGGTTCACTGCTGGTGCCTAATCTGAAACCTGAAATCGCCACCTCTTACGAGTTTGGCTTTGACCTGGGCCTGTGGAATAACAGGCTGAAGTTTGAAGGGACCTATTATAAACTGGAGAACAAAAACCAAATTATTTCGACAACGCTTCCGGGCTCAAGCGGCTTCAATTCAAAAAATATCAATGCTGGATTATTGAGCAGCCGAGGAATTGAACTAGCTCTATCCGGACGGCCTATTGCCAAGGAAAAATGGTCATGGGATGTGGGTGTCAATTGGCACCGCAATCGTACACGTATCGATGAACTTTCTGAGGGTGTAGAATTTTATACGTTCTGGACCGACGGCCGGGGTGGAGCACGTACCTATGTTGGTGAGGAAATTGGGGATCTATACGATTCTCAGCTAGTGACAGTTGAGGATCAATCATCGCCTTATTACGGTTTTCCCATTCTCGATAAAAACGGTTCCTGGCAGGCTGTGCGTATCAACAATAGCCGCAATAAAATTGGCAACTTCAATCCGGATTTCACCATGGGGTTGCAATCAAGTCTCCGTTATAAAAAATGGACGATGAATATTGCTGCAGATATGCGTTTTGGCGGGAAATTTATGTCGCAGACTTACCGCTATTTTGAATCTAACTTAACTACACAGCGCTTTCTCGATCAGATGATCAATCCCAATGGAATGACAGGCGAAACACTTCGCAATTATTTGGTGGATAATAACCTCGTCCGTGTACAAGGCAATCGTTATCCCATTGTTGGTGGGCCAGGAGAAGAGTATGGTGGTTATCCGATCAGTGTAGGTGGCATGGTTGGCAATTTTGGAGTGTTTAATCCAGGTGTTATCGCGCAATATGACGATAAAGGTAACATTACCGGATATACAGAAAATCTTGGCGGCGAAGGAACAAAATATATCGCTTACTCAGACAATTATCCTTGGGATTTTATGAATGCAGCGACATTTGACGCTTCTTTTATTAAACTTCGGGAATTGTCATTTAGCTACGATTTATCGGGAAAATGGCTAAAACGTCTCGGGATAGAAAATGGCAGTGTAGGGGTATATACCCGTAACCTGATCTTGTGGACCAAAGCGAAAGTGGGCATAGATCCGGAAATGGCCTTTCAGCCAGAAACCGGTGTTGGATTTAAACAGGGGATCGAACGTTATAATGTTACACCCTGGTCAATGCCTATTGGATTTAAAGTTAATGTGACATTTTAATACACGAAATTATCATGAAAAATCAGTTGAATAGATTCACAATGGCGGTAATTGGCTTGGGGATCGTATGGAATATTTCAGCTTGTAAAGATCTGACTGAACTTAATATCAACCCGAATGGGGTAAGTGAAGAGGATGCAAATCCCAATCTGTTATTGCCGACGATATTGACAGGAACAGCAAAAAGATACAATGAATTGAGCTTTTCAGATCTTGGGGGAGTCATGCAGCATACCCAATTTGATGCTTGGTTCGATTCACATAATGATTATGAATGGACTGGAGGAATTTTGAGCTGGGACTCCTATTATGGTTTTCTACGCGACAATGAGCTTATGCGTAAACGTGCTGAGAAATTAGGGCTAGATTTCCATAAAGGAGTTTCTCTGGTGATGCGAGCTTATCTCTTTGGATTGGTTAGTGATCTATGGGGGGACGCACCGTATACAGATGCGTTGAAAGCAGAATTGGGAGACGCGGTATACAATTTTCCGAAATATGACAGCCAGGAAGTTATCTATAAAGGAATTATCGACGAATTGAAAGAAGCCAACGAACTTCTATCACGACCTGATGGTTCCTATGAGGTGCTGGCTAATGCGGATGTGTACTTTGGGGGCAAGGCTTCGAAATGGCGCCAGTTTGCCAATTCGTTAGCACTACGGTATTATATGCGTCTTTCGGAAAAGTCCCCGGCTTTTGCCAAACAGGGGGTTGAAAATATTGTGGCCAATGTGGATAAATTTCCCCTCATTACCAGTTCGACCGATGATGTACTGATGGACTTTGTTGGAAATAATGCAAATGACTCCTGGCCTTCCAATACCTTATATGATGCCAGTGGAAGTAACTACAGACGGATGAAAATGTGTGCGACCTTGGTCGATAGGCTACAGGAACTTGGCGATCCGCGTTTAGCAGTATGGGGAAGAAAGGTCGACACCCCTATTGAAGTCCGCAATAGCGAACCTGCAGGTACCGATAAAATTGTCAATGGAGTCCGTGTCGTGTCGCCAGATGTCGTTAAAGGCATTCCAATTGATACGGATAAGGAATATGTTGGATTACCTCCAAGTGGTTCTAAAAATCCTTCGGCTTATAACCTCAATCCGACGCCCGGACAGACATCGATCAATCCACATGTTTCTTACCTCAATGATAGCTATCGCTCGGCAAAAGGAGATCTGTTGAAGGCAAGATTGCTTTCGGCTGCAGAAGTAAATTTCATTTTAGCAGAGGCAGCCTGGAAAGGCTGGACTATGCCCGCTTCAACCCGTACCTACTATGAACGTGCGATTCAAGAATCTTTAACCAGTTGGGGAAAGACGGCCGAATATTCCAATTATATCCTTCAGAAAGGGGTGAGTTTTGAAAACAGTCAAGCGCAAATTATTGAACAAAAATGGATCGCAAGCTGGTCAACAGCCGCACAGTCGTGGTTCGACTATAGACGGACGGGATACCCTGCACTAAAAGCAGGACCTGCGGCCATTCGTACAAAGCTTCCTGTGCGTGTTCCTTATATGCAGACTGAAATGAGTGTAAATCAAAAAAATGCTGAAGAGGCCTTGAAACGTATTGAAAAGACGGCGTATTCACAGGCCGATAATGAAAATAGTGCATGGTCAAAGCCTTGGTTACTACAAGGAACAAACAAGCCATGGTAATTACTGAACGTAAATAGGAAGTCATTAAAACGAGCAATCAAATCGCTTATAAAATCAATACTACAATGAAAATAAAACATCTTCTTTTTGTCATTGGCTTGTGCTGTACTTTATTTGAAGGCAAAAGCCAGACAACTACCGTGTATAAACAGCCGGATCGGATTACGCTGACCTGGTCCGATGATCCAAGCCATACGCAATCTGTGTCTTGGCGCGTAAATGCTAAGGAGGGCAAAATCATCGGTCAGATTGCCGAAGAGCAAGGCAGTCCTGAACTTGAAGCAAAGGCATTAATGGTACAGGGGGCAGCAATCTCGCTCGATAGAGAACAGCAACAGGATACCTATGGACAGGTAACTTTCCGTGATTTAAAACCTGGTACGACCTATGCTTATCGCGTTGGCGACGGTACGAATTGGAGCCCTTGGAATCAATTCAGGACAGCAGAGCTTTCGGGCGCTTTTTCCTTTATTTATTTGGGGGATGCGCAGAATGACTTACGTTCACGGTGGTCACGTGCCATTCGTCGTGCGTTTCAGCAGGATGCAAATGCCCGTTTTATTGTTCATGCCGGGGATTTGATCAATCGTTCGAATGCCGACGAGGAGTGGGCCGAATGGCATGAGGCAGCAGGGTTTATTCATCAAATGATCCCAGCTGTTCCGACCCCGGGGAATCATGAGTACCGCCGAGATTCACTTGGCAAACTTGTATTGGATCCGCATTGGAAAGTTCAGTTTAACTTGCCGAAGAATGGACCTGAGGGTATGCAGGATGCTGTTTATTACCTGGATTACCAGGACCTGCGCATGATCTCTCTAAATTCACAATTGATTATGCTGGACTCGGCAGCTGCAGCAACACAGGAAAAATGGTTGGAAAAGGTGCTTGCGTCCTCAACCAAAAAATGGAATATTGTTGTGCTGCACCACCCTGTTTATTCAACAGCAAAAAATCGTGATAACACGATCTTAAGGGAACGTTTCAAATCGATTTTTGAAAAATATGGGGTTGATTTGGTTCTTCAGGGCCACGATCATACCTATGCTCGTGGCGGACTGGGCAAAAAAAGACCTATTTATCTCCTGTCTGTAGCGGGACCTAAGATGTATGAATCAGATTCTGAGCGCTGGATGGAAGTTGCGACCTCACAGACACAATTGTATCAAGTGATCAGGCTGACGGCCAATAAACTTTATTTTTCAAGTTACAAGCTGAATGGTCAGTTATTTGATTCATTCGAGTTGTCGAAAAAATAAAAATGATTGGCACCAATGAGGCGATTGTAAATTAATTGAAGCCAAACAGTGAGCTTCTACCTGATAACGGAATAAAAAGTTTGCTTAAAAAAATAGCGATACAGCAATGAAAAAGATTTTATTTTCTACTATCTTGTTGAGTATGATAGTAAGTTCTACTACCCATTTATATGGCCAGTCGATAGCGCTGATAAAAAAGCTCGATGAAAAAAGTTTACATGTCGCTGCTCACCGCGGAGCCCATCTGGAGCAGCCTGAAAACTCTATTGCTGCTATCGAGGAGGCTATTCGGCTGGGGGCTTCAGTGGTAGAGGTGGATGTTAGGGCAACCAAAGATGGTGTACTTGTGCTGATGCATGATAAAACGGTGAACCGTACTTCAAATGGACAGGGAGAGGTTGCTAAACTAACGTATGCGGAGCTTCAACAGTTCCACTTACGCAAAAAGGCAAATGGTGAAGCCTCAGATCATGTTATACCAACCTTATCGGAAGCTTTGCGCGTTGCAAAGGGAAAAATTATTGTTGATCTCGATTTTAAAGAAGATCGCAAAAAGTTTATTAAGAAAACCTATGCGCTTGTTGAACAGGAGGGGATGGAAGACCAGGTCCTGTTTTTTCTTTACGATTACAAAGACATGCCCAAGATTTACAAATTCAATCCAACGATAACGCTTTTTCCGAGGGCACGTAGTATGAAGGATCTAGAGGCCATACTAAAGATGAAATTAACCTCAATTGTCCATCTTGATGAATCATTTACTGATACCGAAAAACTTAATGCATTGCGCAAACAGGGCATATATTTTTGGATGAATAGTTTGGGGGAATATGACGACAAAGCAGAACAGGAGGGAAAGGAAGCTTATCGATCTTTTTTCGAGAAATATCCTTTTGTACGTCTTATTCAAACAGATCATCCTAGTTTGTGGCGCGAAGTGCTTTCCGGCTCATAGTCTATTTTTATCTGTTTAGTTAAAAATGCTTGATTTTATTGTAGCGATATTGTTAGAACGATCGTCATAAAGATATAACTAATGGAAACCGCAATGAATAAATTATTTACGGGCAGTTTTGCTATTCTCTTTTTACTAACGGGCTGTAGTAAGGAAAATGAAGTGACTGTATCTATGGATGTTCAAAAACAGCTGGAAAGTTTTGAATGGAGTACTATCGTGTCTGCGAAAGGGACGACAAACGAGCAATTGAAGCATAAACCGAAAGATTGTGAAAAGGATAATGTGTATACGTTTACATTTTCTGAATCAGCTAATAAGTTCACTGTCAATCGTGGTAAAGAACTATGTGGGGATGATAAGCTAACATTTGAAAGTTTGATTTTTGCTGAACAACAGCATCGCGCATTTACCTATGATAAAGAGAAGAAAAGTATCAAGTTTGCTGATAGTGATCCATACCAAAGTTATGAGGTACAGATTGATGGTGATCAGCTCATATTAATTTCGCGCAATAATAATCCTCTAGCATATGTACTACCAATTGAATTCTATTTTCAACGTAAGCGAGCGGCAACAAAATAAGTAGTATATTTCCTTTAACATTCAAAAGAGAGACGGCTTGCCGTCTTTCTTTTTTTGTTCAGATATGCATGGATAAAATCTCATTCTACTCACTGGATCAATTTCTACTGCTCGTTTATGTAGTGCTGATCTCGCAATGTACGAGAAGGAATTTCGTGTATTTTGCGATTTGTTTTCCTTCATTTCAGCAGGTAATTTAAAATATACCGTTGATTGTGCTGTTTTATGTTAATGCAGTTTACATCGATGATGCCGCTATATCGATTATTAAAAGAACAAGGAATCAAAATTTAACTTGATTATTTCTGCTAAATCGTTAATTTAGTGTTTTTGAAACCGGTTGCATAAACCGGTTGATGTGATATATTCAGATCATGGCAAAGAATAGAAAATAGAAAAACAATAATCTAATATGAAAGTCCGTATATTACTTTTGACCGCAATGACCTCATTGCTCTGTCCACAGCTCCAAGCCCAGCAATTCCCTTATAAAAATAGTACTTTGCCTACTGAAAAACGCGTAAACGACCTATTGGGAAGAATGACTGTCGAAGAAAAAGTCGGACAATTGAGTAAACTGCTGGGATGGGATATGTATTCCAAGAACGGAAAGCAGGTGACAATCAGTGATAAATTACGAAAAGCAGTAAAAGAACAACATATCGGATTATTGTGGGCGACCTTACGTGCCGATCCCTGGACACAGAAAACACTGCTGAATGGTCTAAATCCCGTAGAAGCTGCGCGCGCTACAAATGCAATCCAACGGTATATGGTGGATAGTACACGACTGGGCATTCCATTGTTATTGTCTGAGGAGGCGCCACATGGACATATGGCGATTGGTGCAACAGTGTTCCCTACCGCGATCGGACAGGCGAGTACATGGAACCCGCGGTTGATTCAGGATATGGCATCAACAATCGCCATGGAGACTTATGCCGTGGGTGGTAAAAACGGCTACGGTCCTGTATTAGATTTAGCACGAGATCCACGTTGGTCGCGTACTGAAGAGACCTATGGAGAGGATCCCTATCTCATCGGACAAATGGGCACAGCAATGATCCGTGGTTTTCAAGGGGATAAATTAGGCGATCGGGATAAAATAATAGGTACCCTGAAACACTTTGTAGCCTATGCAGCTCCTGACGGCGGCCACAATGGTGAGTCTGTATCCTTTGGTGAGCGAAGCCTGAGACAGTATTTTCTGCCGCCTTTTGAGCGTGCTGTAAAATCGGGAGCTGGGTCGGTGATGACGGCATATAATAGTATTGATGGTATTCCTTGTTCTGCCAATCCATGGCTATTAAAAGACATCTTACGTAAAGACTTGGGATTTAGTGGTTTTGTTGTGTCCGATCTATTGAGCATATCGGGGCTTAATGGGGGGCATGCCACTGCTGCTACCGCTGAAGAAGCGGCTTCACAGAGTATACATGCTGGACTGGATGTTGACTTAAGCGGAACGGGCTATGGTCCTAATCTGCTCAAGGCTGTGCAGCAAGGGCTTGTTGAACCTGCCGTTCTTGATACAGCAGTAGCCCGTGTATTGCGTATGAAGTTCAATCTTGGGCTTTTCGATCGTCCTTATGTAGATGAGAAATTGGTTGCTCAAAAAGTTGCCACCGTACAAAATAAAACGGTGGCACGGCAGGTTGCTAGAGAGTCTATTGTTTTGCTTAAAAACGATCAGCATATACTACCCTTAAGTAAATCGCTCAAGCGAATTGCAGTCATTGGGCCGAATGCCGATAATACCTATAATCAGCTGGGCGACTATACTGCTCCACAGGCAGAAGGTAAAGTGCAGACCTTGCTGACGGGAATCCGGGCGGCAGTCGATAAAAATACCAAGATCGATTATGTTAAAGGATGTGCGATCCGTGATACCAGCAATTCAGATATCGCTGCCGCTGTCGCAGCCGCAGAGCAGGCCGATGCAGTGGTCTTAGTGCTTGGGGGTTCGAGCGCACGTGATTTTAAAACCTCGTATCAAGCAACTGGAGCAGCTAATGTTGATCCCAATACCGTGAGTGATATGGAAAGCGGAGAAGGCTTTGATCGTGTTTCCCTTGATATGATGGGCGATCAGATCAAGTTGCTGAAAGCAATACAGGCGACTGGAAAACCCGTTGTACTTGTAACGATTATGGGGAGACCATTGAACCTGAATTGGGCAGTTGAACATGTACCGGCAATTGTGAATGCCTGGTACCCCGGACAGGAGGGCGGCTTGGCAATTGCAGATGTCTTGTTTGGCGATTACAATCCGGCTGGAAGATTACCGATTTCGGTACCACGTTCGGTAGGGCAACTTCCTGTGCACTATAACCATACAAAACCCAAACACCACGATTATGTGGAAATGTCGGCCAAACCATTATATGCTTTTGGTTATGGGTTGAGCTACAGTAGTTTTGATTACAGTAATTTACAGGTCAACCTGAAAGAGAACGGAGATGATTTCCTTTGTACAGTGTCATTCGATGTCGCTAACAAGGGTAAATTGGCTGGTGACGAGGTTGCGCAATTATATGTTGTTGATGAGGTAAGTTCTGTCGTAACGCCGGTCATGCAGCTGAAGCGATTTGAACGTAAAAACATTGCGGCAGGGACGACAGCGAGCTATTCTTTTCAATTGAGCAAAGAAGACCTCAAATTATGGAGTACAAGCAACGCATGGAAGACCGAGAAAGGAAAGTTTAAATTCTTAGTAGGAGCATCTTCCGATGATATCCGCCTCAAGGGTGAAATGGAATTAACGAGGGACTATTAATCCTAAACCACAAACTATACTTAAAAAGGGCAGTCCATTTGGACTGCCTTTCTTGTTTCATTTCAACTGTATCTCCTCTTGTTCCATTTCAATTACTCGACATCCACAGAATTAGAGGTTGATTTTTGGGATTCTTTTTTCTGGATAGTCTGATAGGTAGATCACTTTTTTAGATCTATTTATACGGTATTAGTTGGAGCTATTTTATTTAAGCACAATATGCTTAATGCTTTTTCTATTCCAAGTATAAGTAATATGAATTAGGCCTTTTGCATCCTGGATAATTGTTGGATATGAATATTCATCGTTCTTTACCCCATCTTCCAAGGTCAGGACATCTTTCCATTGTAAGCCATCCTTCGATATGGCTACGTGAAGCTTTGTACGTCCTTCCCACCAGTCGTTGCCAGCTATGGCTGGATTGAAGACGATCATCAATAAGCCATTCTTTAAACGGATAGCGTCGGTGGCTGAATTGGGATTGAGCAGGTTTGTTGCTTGCCAGGGGCCCCAGGTAAGGCCTTGATCTGTCGAAAAAGCGGCCATCACCTTATTTTCTTTACTTCGACAGAGCACCTGAATGCGTCCATCTGCGTGTTGGATCACACTTGGCTGAATGACCTGTATGCTGGTGTCGGGGCGTATCTCGCTGATGGACCAGGAACGGCCATGATCTCGGCTGATTTCCAGGTGTGCTTTCCAGATTTCTTCTTTGGATTCCGTACTGGAGGGGGAGAGCAGCAATCCTTTTTTCAGGGTGAGCGGTTTATTTTTGATAGGCCCCAGTATGCCATCGGGCAATTGCTGCGGTGCAGACCAGGTCGTTCCTTTATTCAGCGAATGTTTGACATAGCCTTTCCATTCTCTGGGGTTGAGCCCTATTTTATAATACAAAGAGAGGGTGTCACTGTGCGGGTATTGATAGAAGACAGGATTCCATGTTGGAAAGCGGTTGTCACCAAGGATACCATCTGCAATCTGTACAGGACGTTGCCATTGTCCATGGCTATACAGTGAACTCCATATGACAACATCGGGGTTAGATTCATGTGTACCGCCAAACCAGGCCGCCAATAGGCTGTCTTTTCCGATGGGTTGGATTGTAGATGCATGGCATTGTTTGAAGGGAACCTGTCCTGCTTGGAAAATCTGTTCTGATTGGACGATTTGCGGTTTATAGGTTGCGCATGAAGATAGTATTAGTGTGAGTAATGTTGAAAATAGGACAATTTTTTTCATTGGAATTTAAGGTTTTAAAAACCGGATAGTGAATTTATTCTTATTTTTTAGGAAAGAAGCATAGCGGCTTGGATGTTGGCAGATTGACACCTTTTATTAGAAGTGTCTATGGTTGTTTGAATAGTCGATTGCCGTTGGATTATTTCCAACGGCAATTTGTCTTATTTACTTTGCAATTGAATTGCCGTAGCATAGCTAAATCTTGTACTCGGGCTTCTCAAGGTAATTTGATTACCGCGTTGGGACCAGTCCAATTTGCCTTTATGGCCTAGGATTGCAATCTTTTTTACACTGAAATTATCAGGTACCTGAAAGACGTATTCATTGGGCTGCTGGTAAGCATCTCCTTCAGAAAGGTGGAACACATTGACCACTTTACTATCTTTGCTTCTGGTGTAATAATAGTCTCCTTGGTGATAAGGTGCAATCGTACGTGTTGCAAATACAGCCGTTTGATTGATTTTCATCCAAGCAGCTAGTTCGTTCAAGCGATCGTATGCAGCCTGGTCGTAATCTCCAGTAGGACCGGGCGCTATATTCAAAAGATAGTTTCCGCCACGGGAAATGATCTTTACCAATGTTTCAACAATCTTTTTGGTCGGTTTGTATTGGTCGTTAGGAACGTAGCTGAACGAATTTCCCATTGTAATACAACTTTCCCAGGGGATATCCAAAGGGTGTTCAGGAATCGCCTGCTCAGGTGTGACATAATTTTCCCAGTTTCCGGGAACAGTACGGTCAACGACGATAATACCAGGTTGATTTTTTCTTGCCATGCCACCGATGCGGTCCATGTCAATATTTTGGTCCATTTTGATCGTCTGTTGCCAATCAACGGATTTATCGACTGTCTCAAGAGGACGAACTTGTCCGCCATCCAACCAAAGGATATCGACTTTGCCATATTCGGAAGTTAATTCATTGATTTGATTGTAGGTAAAATCTTTGAATTTTTGCCAGCGATCCGGGTATTTTTTAGGATCATAATTTACATTTCTATCTTTTGGTGGGAAGTATGACCACCAGTAGTAATCAGAGTGCCAGTCTGGTTTGGAGAAATAAGCACCAATTTTAAATCCATCGTTTCGGAAGGTGTTGAAGATCTCTTTGGTCACGTTTGCTTTTGGATTTGTCGAAAATGGTGTTTTGGAAGAGGTGATTTTATAATCTGACTCTTTGGTATCGAACATCGCAAATCCATCGTGATGTTTAGTCGTAAAGACGACATATTTCATGCCGGCAGCTTTTGCCGCGTCGGCCCATTTTTGCGGGTTAAAATCTGTTGGATTAAAGGTTGTCTGTAGATTTTCGTAGTTCTTGAGGTATTCGAAATAGGTTTTACCATGTTCGGGTTTGCGCTGGGTCCAGCCTTCATCTTCAGGACAGATGCTCCAGCTCTCCACGATTCCCCATTGGCTGTAGGTCCCCCAGTGCATAAAAAGGCCAAACTTCATATCTTGCCATTGTTCGAGATTTTCAATCACTAAGGGATCTGTTGGCTTTTGATAGCCATTAGATACGTTATGTGCTTGGCCAAACGCTAGCATTGTGCTTGAAGCGATCAGCGCGGTGGATATAATGGTTTTTAGTTTTTGCATGGATAAAGATAATGAAAATGATAAAAAGAAGGCCACCTTAGGTGGCCTTCTTATAGATAGATGTAGTTTAATATGTTTAGTTTACGTCCCAGAAAAGTTTGGTATCTGGCGTATCTTTACTTTTTACTTCCTCATAATTTTTTGCATTGTATGTTGCTTCTGCTTGTGGCAAAGTCAACCTAACAGGAACAGTTTTCTGTCTATCGGTAGTAAAAGTAGGGATGGTAAACTTCGGGTAGTCCAAACGACGTTGCTCTGACCAATTTTGTACAGCCTGAAACAGGTTGAAATGTAGCCATTTTTGCGTTGCGATCAATTGGATCTTATTCGACACATTATCCCAATTTACAGCGGCTACGAAATCAGTGATTTGCTTTGCAGTAGGTACTGCAGCTTTAGCGATAGTAGCGTCGTCACTTTTCTGACTAATTTTCGTATACAGATCAACAGATTCTTTGAGTGCTGTTTCGAATACAGTTTTAGCTGCAGCATTGTTATTGTGTCTGCTATAGTATTCTGCTAAGAGGAAGTTAACTTCCGATGCGGTTACCAACAGACCAGGAAGAAATCTGTTACGTGAAATTGTGTTCCGATGTAAGAAGCTTAACGTTGTTCCTCTGACTAAAATATTTTGTTCTGCAGAAGAAGCGCTCTGATCGAGACCGATGTATACACCGTTCGCAGTTGATCCCGTTTCAAATAATAGCTGGCGTCTTGGATCGCTGATCTTATTCATTTCATCGATCATATACTTACTTGAAATGTTCGAATACCAGCCATCAGTTTCAAAAGCGCCTTTTATATCCTCGGATTTAATGTCTGAACTTGTATTGAAAATATCCAATTGTGCATTTTCACTATTTGTTAGAATAAGTGGAAAAGTTGTTTGATTTTCTACAATTTGAGCTAGTTCTGTCGCCGCCCTGGCAGAAAATTGAGAATTTTCAGATACGCGCGTCAACATTCTCAAACGAAGTGAATTACAGTATTTTTTCCATAAAGTAAGATCACCATTATTAATTAAATCCTGCGTTTTAAAGGTAGATGCAAAAGTTTGTGGAACAGTTATGGAATTAAGTTCTGTACTGATCGCTTTTAAGTCATCTAGCATAGTTGTGTAGATATCCTCAGCTTTATCATATTTAGGATAAGAAATTGTGTAATCTCCACCATTTCCCATTAGTTTACCAGCTTCTGTCCAAGGGATGTCTCCAACCAAATCTACCATTTGTTGTGTTTGGTCGTAGAATAAAATCTTAGCTGCCAAAGCCATTGAACGTTTTTGAGTTTTATCTGCATCACTCAAAGCATCATATAGGCGAACAAATTCTTTATATTGAGCTAAGCCTGCGTAATATTTATTCCAGCGTTCTTCGATTGCCGCAGAACCTGGAACTAATTGATTCGCTTGATTTATGGATCCTAGATTCTGTATATATAAATTAATTGTAGGACGTAATGTGATAAAATAATTTCCATATGTTGGAATGATTAATGCCCTAAAGTCATAGATCATTCCTGTAAATTGCTTTTCTGGCGTAGACTCAGAAACTTTACCCGGATTTTCATAATATTCTCCAAATGAATCTTTTTTACAAGATGTTATTGTCGATATGGATGCTGCCAATAGGCCACAAATAAAAAGTTGTTTTTTCATTGTCGTAAAATTTAGAAGCTAGCACGTAGCATTAAACCATAGGTTCTAGTTGCTGGCGATGTACCTGCATTAGAAACGTTATTGATCCAGTTAGAACCACCTGTCATTTGTTCAGGATCAATATCTTTGATCGATCTATAAATGAAGAATAGATTCCGTCCAAATGCTGAGAGCTGTATATTTTTTGCTTTTAATTTGGAAGCGACAGAAGCAGGTAGACGATAGCCTAGCGAAATCTCACGCATTTTTATGTAATTATTTTTTTGAACATAGAGTTCGTATCTCGATTGAGAGTATTGAGGACCTCCCCAATTGTAAGTGCCGTTATAGTAGGTCGCTTGAGAAATAATATTACTGTTGTTTGTTCCATCAGCAAGTTTTCCGTCCATCAACATACCATCATGGTAAACAGTTTCACCATTAGGTCCAGTATTGCCGCTCGTAGCGACTCCGATGATATTGCCACTTGCATCTTTTGTCTGATAGTAGCTTAGCCCACCGTGTGCCGCATCCATGTAATTCAAACTTTCTTCTGTTAGACCTCGGCTTGTCATCCAATTTATACCAGTTGGCATGACACTGCCTCCAAGTCTAAAATCCATTAAAACATCTAAATTGAAATTTTTATAGCTGAAGTTATTTATGAACCCACCTACTGCTTTTGGCATAGCATTACCGGCCTTTATCCAACGGTCTCCATCGATTTCATACATACCATTAGCAGATACGATTTTGTTGCCGTTTTCATCTGTTTTAATCGGACGAACCATAATATCACCCATAGATTGTCCTACGTTGGCTACAAGCTGAGCAGCATTACCATCATAATCTCTCAATAATAATGTTCCCGTATTGCCTGGCAATTCTTTGACGACATTTTTATTCATAGAGAAATTTAACGTAGTAGACCATTTGAAATTCTCTTTTTGAATCGGTGTTCCATTGATTGCAAACTCCCAACCTGTATTTCTTAGTGTACCCACATTGGCAAGAATAGAGTTGGAACCTGTGCTTATTGGTAATGTATAATTTAAAATTTGATCTTTGATCAAGCCATTATAATAGGTAATGTCAAACCCTAATCGCCCATTCAACATTCTGGTTTCCAGACCAAATTCTACCTCATTTTTAGTTTCTGGTTTGATGTTTTCATTTCCAAATTCTGTTGTCGGCACTGTTGTGTAGATAACAGATGCACCACCGTCAACTTGTGATCCCAAAGTCTTTTGTGTGTAAGACAATGCGCTCTTATAAATATCCGGATAGTTACCTACAATTCCCCAAGAACCACGAAGCTTTGCATAGTTGAAAAACTCTGGTAAATGGAAAGCATCAGAAAGAATCAAACTTGAATTTACTGACGGGTAATAAAGCACATTATTATCTGGGCGCATGGTTGAAATCCGTTCTCTACGTAATGTTCCTTCCACATTCCAAAATTCCTTTAGATTGAAATTGACAGTTCCAAATAATGCATCTCTTAGCATGCGATTTCTATAATTGTACTTGTCGTTTCTCGTTGCTAAATTTAGAGTTGCATTGACATCATACCAGTTTCTCACCGTCAATCCACCCTCTGTTTGATTTTGAACATATACATCTTCCGACCTTGTAGCTGTATAACCGCCAACGACACCGATTTTAATGTCATTATTTATCTTTTTGTTATAAGTAGCTAATAAATCGGTATAATAGATGTTTGCATTTTGGTTTCCTAGTGAGAAAAATCCAGAGTTGCCAAATAATAACGGTTTTTCGTTAGGTTGCTTATCTTCAGTCTTTAAAGAGGTGACATCTGCTGAAACACGTGCTCGTAATGATAGATCATTAGTGACACTCCAGGTTGCAGTATAAGATCCAATTAAGCGATTTGAGTATTCATCATATTGTTTTGCTTTAGAATTCCAGACATATTCCAAAACATCGCCACGGTATCCATTATAACGTATATTTTCCGCTGGAGTTAGACTTTGAGCATCTGCTGCATCAATTACATATTTATATCCTAGGCTAGTCTGATATTTGCCAAAGTACCATTCCGGATTGTCAAATGTGGAAATCATCCCGCCAAAGTTGTTGATTAGACGGTCAGTCAAAAATGGTCTATTATGTGTATGCTGATTAATGAAATTTACGACAACGTCATTTTTGAAATTTTTCCACAATGTAAAACTTGCATTTAAATTTGCGATGTTTTTCTTATTATAAGATTCTAACGCAGTCATTTGGTTGTCTTGACGAGTCAAAGAGAACCTAATATTCGAGTTTTCTGATGTATTGCCAATTGCTAAATTGAAAATACTATTGTTAGGATTGTTAAAAAATTTATTATACGAGTTTTGAGCAGAGTATGGGCGAACTTTACCATCCCAAGAGATAATATCTTTACCATCAAATAAAGGACCGAAATTGACCGTTGAATTCATGACACCCCTATTGACACCATTGACAGCAAGATTAGCTCCATAATATTGAAACATATCGTCGGACTGCTTGTCATCTTGATAAGCTTTTGAATATCCAGGGCCCCTTACATTTTGAAAATTAGGTAAATAAGCTATTTGATCATGCGTGTATGTAGCATTGAAATCAATTGTAAATCCCTTTCCAGCTTTTCCGGATTTAGTTGTTACCAATACAACCCCGTTCATTGCTTCAGAGCCATATAAAGCTGCTGCAGATGCACCTTTTAAAATACTAATGTTTTCGATATCTTCTGGGTTAAGGTCTTCTAGACCATTTCCTCTAGCACGTTGGTCGCCCCAATAATCGGAATTATTGAAGGACGTTTGCCGCATGGGAACTCCGTCGATAATGACCAAAGGTTGTGAATTTCCGGTAATAGAGTTTGTGCCACGAATATTGATATTAATTCCGGAAGTTGCTCCACCTGGTGCTGCGGAAATGCGTACTCCTGGTGCCTTTCCATATAATGCTCCCGCGAAGTTTGGAGAACCAGTTTTTGTTAATTCTTTAGAATCAACTGTACTCATGGCATAACCAAGTTCCTTTGGAGCTCTTTTAATGCCCATAGCAGTAACCACAACCTCTTCCAGATTGGAAGCATCTTCTGTTAATTTGATGTTAAGCGTTTTTGAAGAACCAACAACTATTTCTTGGGACTTATATCCGACAATGGATATGCGTAAGACTTCACCTTGCGAAGCTTGAATTGTAAAAGAGCCATTGGCGGTTGTTTGCGTACCTCGTGTTGTTCCTTTTACAGAAACTGTTGCTCCGGAGACTGGTCCATTAGCATCTGAAACTATTCCAGAAATGCTTTGCTGCGCATAGAGTGACGTCGCACCGAAAAGTGTACATAACGCCAATCCCGCAGTTTTTTTGTAAAATAGACTCATGTTTTAGGTATTTGTGTAAAACGTTAGTTAATAATGTTTATAATGAATTTTTCTATGACTAATGCTGTCGTGCCGAGCTGTTGGGCTCTTTTGTGTAAATCTGAAATTTCAATACTCGTCTTTTTTGATATTTTTGGAATACTGTATTCATTAACTGCAACTTGGATATGAGGAGCGAGAATATAACCTATTTCTGCACCACGACCACTAATGATAATTTTGTTCGGATTGAGAATGTGGATTAAAGTTGATATGCCCTTTCCGAGTAAGTATCCAATTTTTCCGATATTGTTAATTGCCACTTGATCGCCAATCTGAACGGCTTCAATAAGAGCTTCAGCTTTGTTATCGTATTCCTTTATAAGTTTTTCATATATAGAATATTCTCCGTTCTTTATGTCTTTTTCAATATTCCGGATGGCCGCACTAATAGAAGCTTCCACTTCTAAGCAGCCTCTCTTACCACAAGAACATAAGGTTAGTTCATCCGAAAGAGGAATGTGACTGAATTCACCCGCAAACCCCGAAGTTCCTTTAAAGATATCGTCATTAATAAGAATACCTAACCCAACCCCCCAGTTAAGGTTAATGACGAGAGAGTGCGAAGAATCCTGTGCATTGCCAAATTTTTTTTCAGCCCAGGCAACACAGCGTGAATCGTTGTCGATTACTGCCGGGACGTTAAATTTGCGTTCAATATGTTCCTTTATGTTATATAATTGAGAATCACTATTATAGGATTCATTTAACCCCGTTTCGGAGTTGACAAATCCTGGCATGCTAATACCTATACCGATAACTTGTTTTAAATCAATATTATTTGAAGAAACAAAATGATCTATGGTCTCCAATATTATATTCGCCGCATTAGGCGCTCTGAGATCAATTGGGAGATTTTCTAATGATGAGAAAATTTTGCCTTGAAGGTTTGACAAAGTAATTGCTGTATAGAACTGATCGATAGATAGACTGATTATTATATAGCTTAAATCTTCGTTAAGCATATATTGCATAGCCTTTCTTCCCCCTGTAGATGCCGCATGGCCGTTTTCTACTACAATACTCTTTAAAAGAAGTTCGTTGATCTGTTTAGTAACAGATGGAATACTTCGGGAAAGTGAATTAGCGATGTCTGCAATCGGTTGCATTGGCCGATAGTACAAACTTCTTAAAATCTCTATGACCATTTCTACTTTAGCTTCGTTGTTGAGTAATTATTGTTTTTATTAGTGCTTTGTTTATGATATTGCCTGTTTTTAATATCATTGGTAGTTGGTACAAGTTCATCTGTTTACTTAATTCAGGTATGTTTGTAGATGAAATTTAAATCGTGTATTTTTAGTTTATAGCTAAAGATATAGATAGTTTGCTTTAAGTACCAAATTCTTTTTAAATTTTTTAAAAAGAATTTCATGGATACTTGATTTTTAAGATAATTAGGTAGTTCTTTTAGATTTTATAATAAGTGTGATTGTAACAAATATACCGATGAAAAATATTTTTAAATAAAAAAGTCGGCGCTAGGCCGACTTTTTATATTGCTGTTGAGACTACTTTTGTTTAGCCCACCATAGTGGTGTAAATACACCATCTGCTCCTCCTAATAAAGAAACCGCTTTATCATAATTTGCTTGGTCAGCATTTCTAAATGACGAAGGGTAGCTAGTCCTTTGTGGGAAGAAATCAACTTGGTTTTTTGTGTAATTTGCACTTGTCAATTGTGGCATTGTTGCGATGGCCGTTTCGACAGCTGGATTTTCAAAGAAAGGAAGCCCTAAACGACGTTGATCATTCCAAGCTTCAAGGCATAAGTATGGAAATGAGGCAATATATTTTTGAGTGATAATTTTCGTTAACTTATCATTTTTTATTGCTCCATTTTTATAGATTGTATTTTCAGGATACTTGATAGTGGTCGTTCCCGTAGCATTGGTATACCCGTCTTTGTATTTTACAGTAAATGTCGCTGCAGGTTCTGTAGTATGGTCATATTTTACTGAAGTGCCTACGCGGTTGTAGTTTTCAGATGCTAGATATTGACCAAGGTAAGATGATACTTCCCAATAATTAAAGTTTTCAGAAATGCCTTTTTCATAGGCAACTTTGTCAGAAATAGGAGTGTTCCAGCCTCTTAAAGCCGCTTCTGCAATCAAAAAATAACTTTCCCATGAAGCGAAGAATAAACGTTTTTGGGTACTTGTTCTGAACTTTTTGATCATGCCTGGAATACGACCATTTTGTGCTCTAAGCACAATATTCGACGATTTAGCCCCCCATGTACCTGATGTAAATGCATTCCATGTGTACGAAGTTTTGAAGTTTAGGGTTGTGCCGTCTGGCTTTTTGATTTGAGCATCCTGATTGTTAGCATCGGTCCAATATTGCGGGTCGGATGTATGACCTGGAATAAAGAATGCTTTATACGCTCTTGGATCCATTTTATTTGGAATCCCATCTAAGTAATAACCTTGGCTTGGGTCATTTGACATCGTAGAGAAATTATCCAGGTAACGGATACCATAATCGTCTTCGTTTTTGATTTTGCTTAAAACTTCGGTTTCCGTAAATTGATCAGCAGTTTTGATACCACCCAATCCGATAAATATATTGTTTAATGTAGCGGATAACAGTTGCGTATTCCATGAACGACTCATTACACCTGTTAATGGATCCCAACCGTCTTTTTCTTGTACGCCGAAATTTTGTGCCGCTGTTTCAATGTATTTATTCGTTTTAACTGCATCTTCAAATTCAGTTTTTGCTTTCGTTGCATCCACCTCTGATAAGCGCATTGCCAAACGCATACGCATTGAGTTCGCATAGCGAATCCAATTGTCCCATTTGAAACCATAAGCGGCATCATAGTTTTCAATGCCTGAATTGCTGACAGCTGGATCGATTTTCGATTGAGCATCTTTTAATTCAGTCAATAGATAATAATAAACGTCTTTTACAGAATCAAACTGTGGATTAACTCCTTGAAACCCTTTAGTCGGTATTGGTCCAAAATTGTCGCTCAACTCACTTAATAAGTATGCCCTCCATATTCTGGCCACTTGGATCATGTTTTGATTGTAAACTGCAGCAGTACCATTTTGTGTTTTCTTATCTGCAATTTCGATGGTTGCATTGGCATTATTCAACCAACCGGAAATACTCGACCAATAGAGTGAATTAAAGTCATCACTTTGTTGTCCTATATTGATAAAATTAAAGTATTGCTGGTGTGCAGCGGTTTTCCAGGAGTAAATAAATAAACGTTCAGCTAATCCGGGATCTTGTTGCGCTCCGATAATGGAGTTGTTTAAAAAATATTCTGGTTTGACTTGCTGGTCATTTGCAGCAGTTTGATCGATGTTGATATCCTCAAGTTTTGTACAGGAGGTGGCTGTGCTTCCTAATAATATTGCCAGCGCTATTTTTGATAGTGTATTTTTCATGATGATTCAGATTAGAAGCCAATAGATAGGTTTAAGAAATAAGAACGTGAGGTTGGAAATGATAAATTTTCAAAACCTACCGCATTTGAACTCATTGCATAGGTCGATTCTGGATCTACGCCATTTGCATAACTTTTTAGCATGGCTAAGTTATTGACTGATACACCTACTTTCGCATTTTTAACGATTGATGATTTCAACACATTCTTCGGAATGGAATAGTTTAATTGTAAATTTCTAATTCTAATATTGGTTGCATTATATAAGTTTTGCTCGGTAATACCTAAGTTACCACTAGCGCCAGAAACTGTAGTCCAGTAATCTTGTGGTGTGACTTCAACGGAGCTCTTTTCATAAGCACCATTCTTTAATATTACCCCGTCAACAACAAATTTGTCCCGATTTCCGTTAACAACTGTTTCTGCAGAAGAACCGCTGGCTTGTAGTGCGCGTTGTGTTCCCGAGAAGAATTTTCCGCCAAATCTACCATCGATTTGAAAGCTTAATCCGAAGTTTTTATAAGTGAAAGAGTTGGTGATACCAGCGAGGGCACGTGCAGTCTGATCACCTAGAAGCTCTGCTTCATTAGATTTCGCTTGTGGTAAACCTGTACCGCTTAGGATAAGTTGTCCATTATAAGGGCTGTTTGCATCTTCAACACGTAGAAATTTTGTCCCAAAAATAGCTCCGTATCTTTGATTTTCAGCTGCGTATATTGCGAAATTGTCGTAGCCGCCCAATGTCATACGTTTGGATTCTGGGTGTAATTCAAGAATTTTATTGAAATTGCGAGAAACATTGGCATTCAGATTCCATCTAAAATTCTCTTTTCTGATTACATCGGCGTTTAATGTAATTTCAAATCCCTCATTAAGAATATTACCTGCATTGGCTTTGAAAGCTCTGTATCCAGATAGGTTGTTCATTGGAATATCAATCAATTGATTGGTTGAGTTGTTTTTATAGTAGGTTAAATCCAAGCCAACTCGGTTGTTGAAAAATTTAGTCTCTAAACCTACTTCAATTGATTTTTGCAGTTCATTAACCACATTCTCATCATACAGAACATCTCGTTTGGATGCAGTTGTATTATTATTAGGATCATTACCAATAATATAAGTATTATATAATTGGTATGCGTCCATGTCGCGACCTGTTCTTGCATAAGATGCTCTCACCTTTGCAAAGTTGAACCAAGAAGGCATGCTTCCAGACTTATTGATCAGATCGGAGAGGACAAATGATGTACTTACAGATGGGTAAAAATAACTGTTATGATTTGGGTGTAAAGTAGATGTCCAGTCATTTCTTCCTGTGAAACTAACATACCAAATATTATCATAATTGATGTCAATGTTACCATAAATGGAATTAATCTGTTTTCTATTGATACTTTCAGTAATACCCGGATTGCCAATATTGTTACCAATAGTAAATAGATTAGGTACCCTTAAATTGCCCGCACTAGCGCTTAAGGAAGTACGGCTACGGTCCATGATCTGTCCATAAATTGCGGCACTACCACCCCATTTACCGAAAAGATTGTCTTTTCTTGCCTGTAAACTTGCGATATAATTGTTCTCATAAAACTTGTCTGTACCTGTGCCATACGAATTGTTTATATGAGACCCTGTATATGTTTTATCTTCGTATTTCGTCGAATAGTTATCAGAACCCACACGTACATCAGCACTTAACCAGTCATTAAAATCGTATTTTACAGTAGCGTTCATCAAATAACGATCACGGGTATCACGACTTAATTTATTGTTAGCCGCCCAATATGGGTTAATTCCTGAATCTTCCAAATACCAACTTTGTTTCACACCCAATTCATCCATTCCAGGTTTAAATTGCGTAATGTCCAAACTTCTTGGGAAAGTTAACAACTGTGAATAATAATTACCACCATTCACACCACCAACTGCACGATTATAGGCCATATTGCGCATGTATTGTACCTTTACGTCAGTAGTCCACTGATTGCGCTGACCAAATTTGGCATTTACTCTATTAATTAAATTTAGGCGGTTTAGTTTTTGGCCGGGAGATTTGCTGTTATCATGCAAATAAGTCGCTGACGAATATACATTGACTTTTTCGGAAACTGCCTGTTGAAAATTGATGTTTTGGGTGGTATTGAATCCTGTTTTGAAGAAATTACCGATATTATCGTAGGCTTTTAAATTTGTTTTCGAACCATTCCATAACTCAACTTCCTGCCCAGTTATTTTCTCACCCCACGATCCTGTGGCTAATTTGCCGTATACTCCGCCATCGCCTTGAGAGAAGTCACTCTGTAGCTTTGGCGTCATAAAGATGTTTTCAATACCGGTAATGGTCGAATAGGAAATTCCCACACCGTCTTTTGCTTTACCACTTTTGGTTGTAATCAAAATAACACCGTTAGAAGCGCGTGATCCATAAAGCGCGGAAGCAGCGCCACCTTTCAAGACAGACATGCTCTCGATATCTTCCGGATTTAAGTCGCCTAATCCACTTCCCATATCAGCTGATGGATTCCAGAAATCATTATTTTTGGCTCCCGCAAAATTGTCCATAGGTACTCCATCAACAACAATTAACGGTTGGTTGTCACCAGTAATGGAATTGAATCCGCGAAGAATAATTTTTGAAGATGATGAAGGACCGTTTGAGCCTTTAACAACTTGAAGACTAGAGACCTTACCTGCAAGTGCATTTGCAATGTTATTTTCTCTGGCATCCGTCAATGCAGTACCTTGTATATCTTGAAATGAATAACCAAGACTTCTCTTTTCGCGCTTAACTCCCATAGCTGTTACAACAACTTCTCCTAACGTGGATTCATCGTTTGTCAAGGTTACATTAATCGTTTTAGTCGTTCCAACCACAATTTCCTGAGGTTTATAGCCTATTAAGGAGATACGTAATGTTTCGCCTTGTGCAGCTTGTATATTAAATGCCCCACTTGCAGTCGACTGGGTAGCTCTATTTGTTCCTTTTACGGAAATAGTAGCACCTGCAATTGGCCCCTTGGCATCTGAAACTGTTCCAGAAATGCCTTGCTGTGCAAATAGCGATGTTGCACTGAAGAGTGTGCACAAAGCTAATCCAGCTGTTTTTTTGTAGAATAGACTCATTTTTAAGTGTTTAATTTATAAATAATTATTTAGTTAGGATTCTGTTGATATGGTTTTCCACGACAATAGCGGCAGTGCCCTTTATTTGGGCGTGTTTGTTTAATTCCGACATTTGAATCTGTGTTGTTTTTGCAATTTCAGGGATACAAAACTCATTTATGGCAATTTGTATTTGTGGATTCAGAATACGGCCCAATTCTGCTCCTCGGCCGCTGACAATGATCTGTTTTGGATTAAGAATATGGATGAGCGTTGAAATGCCTTTACCTAGCATGTAACCTATTTTTCCGATGTTATTAATTGCGATCTGGTCTCCAACATGAGTAGCTTCAATCAGTGCATCAATTTTGTTTAGGTTGCTCTTTACAAACGTACTATAAATTGAATATTCGTTGTTTTGAATATCGTTTTCCGTACTTCTGATAGCCGCATCCAATGATGCTTCAACTTCTAGGCATCCACGTTTACCACAGGAGCATAAGGTGTTATTGTCCGAAAGAGGGATATGACTAAATTCTCCAGCAAAACCTGATTCTCCCTTAAAAACAGCTCCATTAATGATAATTCCCAATCCAACCCCCCAGTTTAGATTGATAATGAGTGAGTGATCAACGTCTTTCGCAGCCCCGAATTCTTTTTCTGCAATTGCTATGCAACGAGAATCATTCTCTATGATTGTTGTCAGTTTATATTTTTTTTCAATCCTACTTTTTATCTCATATAAGGGATGCGTATTGAGATAGGATTCATTGACTCCTAATTCTGAATTAACAAAACCAGGCATGCTAATTCCGATACCTATGATCCGATCTAATGAAATCGTTGAAGACACTAAAATTCGGTCAATTTCGGACAAAAGGAGCTCTGAAGATGCCTCAGAAGTTAAGTCTAAAGGAATATCCCTATGCTCTAATATTGTCTTTTGATTCAAATCTGTAACTGTACATGTCGAAAAATGCTGATCACAAGAGATTGTCAATATATAGAAATCCAAGGATGGGTTAAGCGCAAATTGGATAGGGCGTCTTCCGCCAGTAGATTCTGCAAACCCACATTCAATAATGATCTTTTCTTCCATAAGACGATTGATCACTTTGGTAATAGATGGGGTACTTTTCGAAAGTTTTTTTACCAACTCTGCTATGGACAGTGTTGAATCAAAATATAGGTTCTTCAGTATATCTTTTTCCATTGGTATTTGAGACAATTCATAAAGTTGGTTAAACTTTTGTTAAAGATATATTAAAAGAAAAGTAAGTTCCAAATACTTTTTAAATAATTTTAAAAAGTATCCCTTTTTGACTTATAATTCGATGCAATCGTTTGTTATTGTAACAATCTTACTGCTGGTTATTCCTGTTTGTGCCATTATATTGTGAATTAGGCATAAAAATGAATAACAAATACCTTATATTTACCTCTTAATTATAGTATCTGATTATGAAACAACGCTATTACTCCTTGGATGTCTTTCGTGGAGCTACTGTGGCACTGATGATTATGGTGAATAATCCGGGCACATGGGCTCATATGTTTGCGCCGCTAAAACATGCAGAATGGCATGGATGTTCACCTACAGACTTGGTTTTTCCTTTTTTTCTTTTCGCAGTAGGTAATGCCATGTCTTTTGTTATACCTCGTTTACAGGAGGCGGGACCTGCAGTATTTTGGCAAAAAGTAATTAAACGGACGATCTTGATTTTTGCGATTGGACTTTTCATCAATTGGTGGCCTTTTGTGAAATGGGATGGTGCGGAGCTGGTTTTTAAGCAATGGGTGGACGGAACGGATCCGAGCAGAGGAATTCGGATTTTCGGTGTACTCCAACGTATTGCAGTTGCTTATTGTTTTGCTTCGATTTTAGCTTATTATTTTAAAGAAAAAACGATTATCTGGATCTCGGCAATCATATTGTTGTTATATTGGGCGATTTGTGCAATAGCTGGAGGAGCAGATCCTTATAGCTTAGCAGGCTGGTTCGGTACAAAGTATGATATTGCCATTTTGGGTTTACCGCATGTTTACAAAGGTGAAGGGGTACCGTTTGACCCTGAAGGCCTGATGAGTACCTTGCCAACGATTGTACAGGTGATTTTTGGCTATTTAGTTGGTGCATTTATTAAAAAACAAGGCCAGGTGGATTGGTTGTGGACGAAGGTGCCAGCGTCTAATGAGCCCCATTTTAAATTATTGGCAGGGATGTTTGTGACCGGTTTTATTTTGGTCGTATTGGCTTGGATATGGGCCTTGGGTTTTCCGATCAACAAAAAAATATGGACGAGTTCCTATGTGCTCTATACAACAGGTTTGGCAACCATGACGCTAGGTGGTATGATCTGGTTTATTGAAGTGCAGGGTGTCAAAAATAAATTAACGCAGTTTTTTGATGTTTTTGGTAAAAATCCGTTATTCATCTTTGTATTGAGCGGTATTCTACCACGCTTTTTGGGATTGTTCCGTATTCCTGATGGTGTAAAAGAAGATGGTACACAAAAATACCTCGACGCTTTTGCCTGGTTTTATAAATACGTATGTGCGAAAATCCCTGGAATACCGGAGATAGGTTCTTTTGTTTATTCACTATGTTTCTTAACGTTGATGTGGGTAATCTGCTATTGGTTGGATAAGAAAAAGATCTACGTAAAGGTATAAAACATGTCGGAATCTCTGATTGTTAAATTATTTTGTCACTCAAAGATTTTTGCTATCTTTGCAGCCAATTAATAAAATTTTTAACGCTTTAATATTATTCAGGAAATGTATTTAAGTAAAGAGTACAAAGCTGATATCTTCGCAGAGTTTGCTGGATCAGCTACAAACACAGGATCTACTGAAGGTCAAGTTGCTTTATTCACTAAGAGAATTGCTCACTTAACTGAGCACTTGAAAAAAAACAGAAAAGATTTCGGTACACAACGTGCCCTACAAATGTTGGTAGGTAAACGTCGTTCATTATTAGCTTATCTTTACAAAAAAGATATCAACCGTTACCGTGCGATCATTAAAGGTCTAGGTTTACGTGATATTATCAAATAAGCTTTAATACAAAGGTGTTAAGAAGCCATCCAAATTTTTTGGATGGCTTTTTTGTTGTGCTTTTCAGAGACCGGCACGTTGTCTGATTTTGTGCCTAAAAAGGCATAGGCTGTTCGGCTTATCTTCGGCAGTTGTTCGGAACTGCTTTGGTCTTGCTTTGGGACAGGGGATGGATAGCGTCGCCTCTTGTTCGGTTGTTTTTTGGCTGCTGTTCGGCGTATAGGCGAGCAACAGCCGAAGCGTAGCCGAAGTAGGGGCGAAGCAGCCCCGACTCTGTCCAGACGCTGTCTCGACCCGTTTCCGGAGCATTTCCGAAGACTGTTGGGACTCGAGGGGACTTGAAGGGATTCGAAGGGACTTTAAGGCACTTTGAGGTAGTTATTGGTTTATAGACTGAAGCTATCTGTTCCTGTATTCCGATTGTTTGATGATTTAGCCTGCCGTTAATTGCATTAATATTAATATTTTAATTTACCTTTGTGCTGAAATCTAATGTATTTAAAATATTGGCATGCTGCCAACAAGATGAAAAGCATGTCGCAAACAAGATTAAATGAATTACAACGAAATTAAAACAACCATCGATATGGGTAATGGCACCCAGATCGAATTGTCTACAGGTAAATTGGCAAAACAAGCCGATGGCGCTGTAGTATTAAAACAAGGTGATACGATGTTGCTTGCAACTGTCGTTTCAGCTAAAGAAGCTAAATCTGGCGTTGATTTTTTACCTCTTTCAGTAGATTATCAAGAAAAATATGCAGCAACAGGCCGTATTCCAGGAGGTTTCTTACGTCGTGAAGCTAGACTATCGGATTATGAGGTCTTGATCTCCCGTTTGGTAGACCGTGCATTACGTCCTTTGTTCCCTGAAAACTATCACGCAGATACACAAGTGGCAATTAGCTTGATCTCTGCAGATAAAGATATTATGCCTGACGCTTTAGCAGGTTTGGCAGCTTCTGCAGCTATTGCGGTTTCTGATATTCCTTTCAATGGACCAATTTCCGAAGTTCGCGTTGCGAAGATTGACGGTCAATTGGTGATCAATCCAAAATTATCTGAACTTGAAAAAGCAACTTTAGAATTTATCGTTGCTGGTTCAGCGCAAGATATCGGTATGGTTGAAGGTGAAGCGAAAGAAATTTCTGAAGCGGAAATGGTCGAAGCAATTGCTTTTGCTCATGAAGCTATCAAAAAACAAGTTGCGGCTCAGGTAGAATTGGCCAACTTAGTAGGCAAAACGGTTAAACGTGAGTATAACCATGAGCCTGAAAATCTTGAATTAAGAGATTCAATCTTTGCTGCTACCTACGATAAAGTATACGCAATCGCAAAATCAGCTTCTGCCAAACATGACCGCTCTCAGAATTTTGCAAAGATTGCAGAAGAATACAGAGCAACAATGCCAGAGGAATTGGATGATGATACGGCATTTTTATTCAAAAAATATTTCCACGATGTTCAGTATGATGCTGTTCGTAACCTTGTCTTGGATGAAGGAATTCGTCTAGATGGTCGTAACGTACGTACAGTTCGTCCAATATGGTCAGAAGTAGATTACTTGCCTGCAGCACACGGTTCGGCAGTATTTACACGTGGAGAAACACAATCATTGACTTCGGTTACTTTAGGTGCAAAAGATGATGAGCAAATGATCGATGGTGCTTTTATCAACGGTTATAACAAATTTATTCTTCACTACAACTTCCCTGCATTCTCTACAGGTGAGGTAAGACCTAATAGAGGTCCAGGTCGTCGTGAAGTTGGTCACGGTAACTTGGCTATGCGCTCATTGAAACAGGTACTTCCTGCAGACAGCGAAAATCCATATACAATCCGCGTTGTTTCTGATATCTTAGAATCAAATGGTTCATCTTCTATGGCAACTGTATGTGCTGGTACATTAGCACTTTTAGACGCTGGGGTGAAATTGAAGGCGCCAGTTTCAGGTATTGCTATGGGATTGATTTCTGATGAGAAAACAGGTAAATACGCGATCTTATCGGATATCTTAGGTGATGAAGATCATTTAGGTGATATGGACTTTAAAGTAACTGGTACTGAAAAAGGTATCGTTGCTTGTCAAATGGACCTAAAAATCAATGGTTTGAAATGGGAAGTGTTGACGCAAGCCTTAGATCAAGCTAAAGAAGCGCGTTTACACATCTTAGGTGAGATGAAGAAAACAATTTCTGCTCCACGTGAAGACTACAAACCACACGCACCTCGTATCGTTCAATTGTTGATCGATAAAGAATTTATTGGTGCTGTAATCGGACCAGGTGGTAAAATTATCCAAGAGATGCAACGTGAGACCGGTGCTACAATTTCGATCGAAGAAGTTGATAACAAAGGTGTTGTTCAAGTATTCGCAGATAATAAAGCCGCTATCGATGATGCAGTAGGTCGTATTAAAGCAATCGCTTCTAAACCAGAAATTGGTGAAACTTACGAAGGTAAAGTGAAATCAATTATGCCATTCGGTGCTTTCGTTGAAATCATGCCTGGTAAAGATGGTTTATTGCACATCTCTGAAATCGACTGGAAACGTCTAGAAACAATGGACGGTATCTTCAAAGAGGGTGATAAAGTAACAGTTAAATTGTTGGATATCGACAAACAAGGTAAAATGAAGCTTTCTCGTAAAGCGTTATTGCCTCGTCCGCCGAAAGAAGACAAGCCAAAGCAAGATAAACCTGCTGGCGAAGCTCCTGTAGCTGGTGCTGGCCAAGAATAAGTTTATTCTTTAAATGATATGAAAAGCCCGCTTTAAGTGGGCTTTTTTTATGGAAAATAAAACTTAGGTGCATCTTTATTTTATGAAAAGTATACTTCGTTTGTTTCTGTTTAAACCTGGTCAGATTTTGGTGTTTGTCCTCATGCATGTTTCAGTTTATGGTCAGCGGTCTTATGGGGATAAATTCCATGAGCTGTCTGCCACTGTACAGCATTATGCACATAAAAATAATATGATCTTGCCCAAGGGGCGTTATGAGTTTTATAAACTGGATCGTGCCATTTTGTGGCCCTATAAACAGGATTTATTTTGGCCTCTTAATAGGTTAATCTTAAAGGATAAAGCGATCAGAGATTCAATGACAGACGAGCTTTACATTAATTTTGATCGGGAATATAACCGCTTTGTGATGGATGTGTATGAAAGCCCTTATAAATTTAACGAGGCGAGACCATTTGAAGCACTTTTCGTGCAGGGCTCATTCAGAGGCGGGATGTCACCACTTGTGGAGCGTTTGTCCAAGTTTTTATTGGATCATCAAGGACGCTGGGGCCTCAATCTGTCTTCTTTTACCTTATATATGGATCGTGAGCTTAGTGCTGTGCCTTTAGCATACGATGGCGAGCCAGAAGTAGTGGAATTGCTTAAGCAATTTTTTGAGGAGGCCAAAATTCCCCATAAACCTGGTATTTACTATGGGAATCCAATGTATTGTTCGTATCGATTTGACTGGATGGCTAATAAAAATAAAGAGATTACGCTCGATTGCACCGCATGTAAAGACTATTTTAATATACTGGTTAGTGAAACGAAGTTATATGCGCTGGGCGGGACTTGGAATAGCTTGGATGGACAAATGTATTTTTTTTATGATCGGAAAAATAGCTGGAAACAGTTTGCTGCCCGACGGGACGTCAAACGAATTTTGGATTTTTTAAATGAAGAGGCTGCTGTTAATCTATTCAAGCTACACCATGCTAGTAAAAGATTTAGTGGTGATTATTGGCTGGATGTCGTAGTGCTGAAATAGGGGAGTAGTAAGGTAATATGTAAAGCGGAAAACAAATCAGGCTGTCAATTCGACAGCCTAATTTGTTCTTTTATAACATGATAACACCTTTTATCTTCGCTACTTCCTTGTAGAAGTAGATTACCTGATCGGCGTCTTTTACATTCAAGTTTACCGTAATTGAAGTATACTTACCTGTTTTGGAATCCTTAAAATCAAACTGAGCACCGGTGTCATCAAATACGCTCTGGATTTGATTGAAGTGGTCCTGATCTTTTGGTAAGATAAATTTATACGTATAGTCCTTTGGAAATGTTTCTAAGTCTTCTAAGCGCTCTTTAAAAGTTTCATAGAAGTCTTTTGGATTATCACCTCCGTCAGGGATATCTTGTATATTGATGTTTTTGTAATCTGCCATGTTTTGTTTCTCCTTAAATATGTTATAAGGTATTAACAAATATTAATCCATTAATGTTTTACTGACAATTTTTCAGTTAATTATTGTCAATGCTCGAAGGCCAATCGGCTTTATTTTTACCAAAGTTTTTGTTCGGCGTAGCACTCATTTCGATTTCCATCTGTCCACCTTCTAAAAGTTGCGCATGTGTAATGAATGTTTTAGCATAAGGCTTACCATTCAATTTGATCGATTTGATGTATTGATTTGATTTACCTTGATTTTTAACCTCGATTGCCAATGTTTTGCCATTTGGTAAGTTGATGTTCGCATGCTGCATCATCGGGGAACCGAATACATAAACGCCGCTCATGGCATTTAACGGATAGAAGCCCATTGCTGAAAATACATACCATGCGCTCATTTGGCCGACATCGTCATTTCCACAAAGACCTGCAGGGCTGTTTGTGTAGAACTCTGTCATAGCCTTACGAACTAAGGCTGCACCTTTCCAAGGTTGTCCAGCGTAAGCATATAAGTAAGGGATATGGTGATTTGGTTCGTTACCTTGCGCATATTGGCCGATTAGTCCTGAAATATCCGGAGAGGCTTCACCGCCAAGATCTGACGACATGGTTGTGAAATAATCCAGTTTTTTCAAAAATTTATCTTCACCACCGAAAAGATTGATCAGACCTTTGACATCTTGCGGTACTAACCAGGTATATTGCCATGCATTTCCTTCGCAGTAGTCATTTTCGCGGTGTTTGGCCATTAATGGGTCGAAAGGTCTGCGGAACTCGCCATTGGCTTTTTTACCGACGAAATGACCTACTTCTTTGTCAAAATACTGCTCGTATAGTTTGTAGCGTTTTTTGAAATAGGCAGCGTCTTCTGTTTTACCTAATTTTTCGGCAATTTTATAAGCACCAAAGTCAGCGATCGCATACTCTAATGCCCATGCTACAGACTCATTTGGCATGCTGTCGATAGGAATGTAGGTCAGTTCACGCGCATATTTCAGGCCATGGTCATTACCCATCGCTGTGGTCTTAACAGCTTCCCAGACCAATGGATAATCTTTCTCGTCAATAATTCCTTTTAAGAAGGCATCTGCAATCACTGGAATCGCAGGTAGGCCCACCATGGTATTGGTTTCATTGCCTTGTAAGTGCCACATTGGTAATTTACCTTGTTGTTGATAGATCGCCAACATCGTCTTGATAAAATCCTGGTTGATTTTACGATCCTCCAAGATGGTCATCAACGGGTGAAGCCCACGGTAGGTGTCCCAAAGCGAAAATACCGTATGGTTGACAAAATCCTGTTTCTCGTATACTTGTTTGTCAGTTCCTAAATAATCGCCATTTGCATCGTTAAAGATGGTAGGAGCGAAGTAGGTATGGTATAATGCCGTATAGAAGATGGTCTTCGTATCTTTGTCGGCTTCAAATTGAATCTTATTTAAGGTTTTGTTCCAACGTTGATCCGCTTCTTGCTTCACTTTTTCAAAATTCCAGTTTGGAATTTCTGCATTGATATTGTTTAGTGCATTGGTCGAGCTTACGGGAGAAATACCGACTTTAAGTTCGATGGTTTTGTTTTTAACAGCATCGAAGAATAAAGCCGCCTTGATCGCCTGTCCTTTAAATGTTGTTTGGCCTAGTTTTTCTTCTTTACCGTCGAAAAATCTTACTTTTTGTATCGGCTGGGAAGTTCTGATCGCAAAGTATAATTTTTGATCAGTGGCCCATCCTGTTGAAAAACGGTAACCAACAAAAGTGGAGTCGTTTACCTGTTTGATGTAGGTATCTGTCGGTTTATCCCAATTGATATGGTAACCTAAGTCAACTAAAATATGTGCATTGTCTGTCTTTTCATAGCGATATTGATGATAGCCAACACGTTCGGTTGCCGTCAAATTAGCTTGTACCTGATAGTTATCCAAATAAGCACTATAGAATCCCGGCTTGGCTACCTCATTTTCCTTTTTGAAGGAAGAACCATAACCTGTATTCATTTTGTTGAATTCTGCAGGTGTCAATTGTAATTTTCCGTTAGCAGGAACGATCATCAGGTCGTTGAGGTCGCCAATACCTGTACCACTTAGGTGGGTATGGGTAAAACCCAGAATTTCCTGGCTTTTGTAATTGTATCCACTACACCAATCCCATCCATTGAACTTATCCCAGATCTGTGGAATTTGAGTAGGACCTAATTGCACTGCACCTAATGGTACATTGGCACCAACGAAGACGTGCCCATGGTCTGCAGATCCGATGAAGGGGTTGACATATTGTGTAAGATTTTGCTGGGCTTGCACACAAAATGGCAAAATTATTGTGCCCAACACTGTTTTGAGTAGTTTATTTCCTGTCATAGGTTTTGTTCGGGTATTTGAAAACTGCTTAAAATTAGTAAATAAAACCTTTTAGCGCAATTTTATTATTATTTTAGTAAATTGTCGTTAAATTTTTTACTTTAGTAATCTTCGAAATAAAAAACTTAACAAACCTACTACTACTACATGAAGAAACGTATTCTGATCAGTGATATCGCAAAGGCGTTGGGGATTTCTGTAACTACTGTGTCCTTTATTTTGAATGATAAGGCAAAAGAAAAGCGTATTAGTGAGGCTTTGACTAAGCGTGTGCTGGATTATGTCAAAAAGGTAGGGTATAAGCCGAATGAATTGGCAAAAAGTCTCCGTACCGGAAAGACGAAGATTCTGGGTTTGATTATCGAAGATATTTCCAATCCTTTTTTTGGGAATATAGCACGTCTGATCGAAAGTAAGGTTTATGAGCAGGGCTATCGTATTATTTATTGTAGTACCAACAATGATGTGGAAAAGGCGAAGGAGTTAATCCAGATGTTTTACGATCGGCAGGTAGATGGTTTTATTATTACGCCTTCCGATGGTTTAGAGGATACCGTAAAGCAGTTACAGCAGAACAATATTCCGGTGGTGCTCTTCGACCGTTATTTTCCTGCCCTCGAAACAGATTATGTTGGCGCAGACAATTTTCAGGGGGCCCTTGATGCCAGCAATCATTTGTGTCAACAAGGCTATAGACGTATCGGATTTGTATCGCTCTATTCGGATCAGACCCAAATGAAAGAACGTTCAGATGGCTATATGAAAGCCATGGATAATAATAAGCAGCAAAGTTTTATTCAAAAGATCCAGATGGATGCCTCAGATGAGGAAGCGATGGAATCTTTGCGAGAGTTTATCTGTGAAAATAGACTGGATGCCGTTTTGTTTTCAACAAACTATTTGGCTATCTCGGGCTTAAAAGCTTCCAAGAAATTTAACTTCGCTATGCCTGCGGTGATCGCTTTCGATGACCATACTGTTTTTAAGCTGGTAGAACCTTCTATTACCGTTGTTTCGCAGCCGATAAAAGATATTGCTGACAACCTGATCAATATTCTCCTGCTTCGTCTTCAGGGCAAAATAAAAGCAACACGTAAAATGGTGTTGCCTTGTGAACTGAAAGTTCGTGAGTCTACGAAAGCAAAAGCTACGGTGTAGGGTCCGCGACAAATTTCATAGAAATGGAATTGACGCAGTGACGCGTATTTTTTGTCGTAAAGCCTTCTCCAAGGAATACATGACCGAGATGCGCGCCACATGCGCTGCATAAGATTTCGGTACGTCGGCCGTCTGCATCTGTACTGCGTGTAATGGCTCCGGGAATCTCGTCATCAAAACTTGGCCACCCACATCCAGATTCAAATTTTGATTCGGAGCGATATAAAGGACTGTCACAGCGACGGCAGATATAAGTTCCCCTGACTTTATTGTCTAAAAGCTCTCCGGTAAAAGGACGCTCGGTTCCCTTATGTATAATAATGTATTCTTCCTCTTTACTTAGCGGGTTGTATTTTTTGTTTGTTTCCATTGCAGTCGTTTAATTAAGTTTTTATTATGGCCATGATAAGAACTGTCCGGGTAAGAGCAATTATATTTATTCCCTTTCACTAAAAGATCAGTTTCCTGATTCCTTCATTATAGACAAAGGCTTGATCAAAGCCGAGATTGAATTCATTTGATAAAGTTACGGAAATAAAGGTGAAAAATGTTTTTTGTCTCTATCGGGAGCTTCGATTTTGGGTATTTTAAATTGTCATGGAATTGTCTTATATTTGAGTAGCTATCCAAATGAAAAGTTGTAGCGATGGAACTACTTTAGTAGCTTAAAGCGGTTTTTATTCTTGTTTAAACGCATTTGTTTAGAATGATTATAAATTGATATTAAAGGTCACAAAATTGTCAGCGATTTGTTAATAAATCATACTTTTGTGGCATTGTTAAGGGGGTAGTGGCTCCTTTAACCATGGGAGTTAATTTTTTACATTCACAAATAAATAGTATAAAGTGCTAAATATGAGAACTATCTCATCCGTTTTGGGAAGCCTTGCGAGGGTGGTGTCAACGAGTTTGATGCTATTATTTGCCGTTACGACGTTGCATGCGCAAGATGTCAAGGAAGGTGAAAAAATCTTCAAATCTAAGTGTACATCCTGTCACGCCATTGACAGAAAAGTGGTTGGTCCTGCTTTGAAGGGGATTCCAGAGACGAAAGACGAAGCTTGGTTAATCAAGTGGATCAAGAACTCTCAGGCTTTAATTGCGTCTGGCGATGCTGAAGCTGTTAAAATCTTCGAAGAGAACAACAAGCTTGTGATGACTTCTTTTACTGATTTGTCTGACGATCAGATTAAGTCGGTATTAGCGTATATCACAGATGCTTCTAAGGAGAAACCAAAAGAGGCTGCTGCTGGTGGTGCTGGAGCTAAAGATGATAACGCGTCTATGTTCATGATTTTGGGCTTGATCGCAATTGTTGTTTTGGCTGTTGTGGTTATCGTGGTGTTGAATCGTGTGATCCGTACCTTAGAAAATGTTATTGCTAAAAACCAAGAAGCTATTGCTGCGCAACAAGAGCCAGAAGATAGCCAACGTTTTGTGAAGTTTGCGAAAGCATTCGTTAAAAACAAAAAGTTGGTTGGCTTTACGGTCTTAATGTTAGTTGCATTATTAGCTGTCGGTGGTTGGAAAACGATGTGGAACGTTGGTGTTCACCAAGGCTATCAGCCAGTTCAACCAATTAAGTTCTCTCACCAAATCCACGCCGGTGTTAACAAAATTGAGTGTCAATACTGTCACGGTGGAGCATTTAAATCTAAAAATGCGTCTATTCCATCGGCCAACGTATGTATGAACTGTCACAATACAATCACTGCTTCAGAGCATTATGATGGTGAGATTTCTCCGGAAATTGCTAAAATCTATCGTGCATTGGATTGGAATCCGGATACGCGTACTTACGGTAACAATCCAAAACCAATTCAATGGGTTCGTATCCACAACTTGCCTGACTTTGCTTACTTCAACCACTCACAACACGTTGTGGTAGCTGGTGTTGAGTGTCAGACTTGTCACGGTCCTATTCAAAATATGGAAGAAGTATACCAATATTCTCCATTGACGATGAAATGGTGTGTTGATTGTCACAAAAAGACAGATATCAAATCGGATAACAAATACTATGAAGATCTGATTAAAGCACACGAAAGAATTAAGAAAGGTGAGAAAATGACTGCAGCCATGATCGGTGGTCTTGAGTGTGGTAAATGTCACTATTAATAATTATTTGAAATACGCAATCTTATATACAGCTTAAATGGATAGCAATAAAAAATATTGGAAAGGTTTGGAAGAGTTAAATCAAACTCCTGCTTTCGTTGAAGGAAGCAAGGGTGAGTTTGCCGAATCTATTCCTGTAGAAGATGTATTAAACGAAGCTGGCCTGAGTACAAAAACTCCGCGCCGTGACTTTTTGAAAGCATTAGGATTTGGTTTGGGTGCTGTTTCTTTAGCGGCTTGTAACCGTACTCCTGTGCATAAGGCAGTTCCTTATTTGATTAAACCTGAAGAGGTAACTCCAGGTATCCCTAACTATTATGCTTCGACGTTCAACGGTCAAAGTATCTTAGTTAAAACTCGTGAAGGTCGTCCGATCAATGTTGAGCCTAACCCGAATGCAATTGGTTTGAACCAAGGTTTGGATTCAACAACTGCTGCTTCTGTATTGGATTTATATGATGAGTCCAAATTGAAACAGGCACAATTGAAAGGTCAAGATGTGGAGTGGTCTAAATTGGATGGGGAAGTTGTTAAAGCTTTGAATGCAGCAGCATCTTCTGGTAAACAAATTACGATCGTTTCTAACACTGTAAACAGTCCTTCTACATTGGCGGCTATCGCTGCTTTCGCAACGAAATTCCCAACAGTTAACCATGTACAATACGATGCTGTATCTTACAGCGGTATTATCGAGGCGAATAAAGCTTCATTTGGTAAAGCAGTTGTGCCTTCATACAATTTTGAAAAAGCAAATGTGATTGTTTCTGTTGCAGCTGATTTCTTAGGAACTTGGTTGGCAGGTGAGGAGCATACACAGCAATACGCTAAAAACCGTGATTATAAATCGTTGAAAAACGGGAAAATGTCACGTCACGTGCAGTTTGAGTCTGGTCTTTCGATGACGGGTACAAATGCGGATGCACGTATCGCCATTAAACCTTCGGAAGAAGGTGCTACAGTGATTGCTTTATATAATGCAATCACTGGTCAATCTTTGGCTGGTGCTACCGCAAACAAAAAAGCACAAAAAGGTGTCGCTCTAGCGGCGAAAGAATTAGTGAACAGCAAAGGCGCAGCTGTTGTTGTTGCTGGTTCTAACGATGTCAATGTACAGGTATTGGTTAATGCAATTAACGTTGCATTAGGCGCTTACGGTACAATCATCGATTTGGATAACTATTCTAAACAATACCAAGGTTCGGATTCTTCGTTCCAAGCTTTCTTAGCTGCTGCGAAATCAGGTCAAGTAGGTGTTGCGTTCTTCTTGAATAGCAATCCAGTATATGACTACTTTAAAGCAGAAGATGTAAAAGCAGCATTGAAACAAGTTCCTTTCACCTTATCGTTTTCGCAACGTGCGGATGAAACGGCTTCTGAATTGACTGCGATCGCTCCGGCAAGTACTTTCTTGGAATCTTGGGGTGATGCGAATCCAAAAGAAGGATTGTTCTCTATCGTTCAACCAACAATCAATCCTGTTTTCAAAACACGTCAAGTTGAACAAAGCTTGTTGACTTGGGCAGGAAATGATACAGATATGTACAACTTTGTTAAGAACTTGTGGACTACACAAATCTTAGCTGGTTCTACGAAAAACTGGGATGCTGTATTGCAAACTGGTTTTGAATATAAAGGTGCTAAAGTGGCAACAGCTCCTGCGTTTACAGGAAATGCTGCAGCAGCTGCTTCGGCAATTGAAGCATCAAGCAAAGCGATTACAGGTGAGTTTGAATTGAAACTTTATGAGCCAGCAGGTCTTCGTGACGGTCGCTACGCAAACAACGCTTACTTACAAGAGTTGCCTGACCCGGTTTCTAAAGTAACTTGGGATAACTATGCTGCGCTTAACCCGAAAGATGCTGAGAAATTAGGTTTGGGTGAAGACGGTAAAGTAACTGTAAAAGCAAATGGTGTTGAATTGGAATTACCTGTTGTACAACAACCGGGTCAAGCCCAAGGAACAGTTTCAGTTGCTGTAGGTTACGGTCGTACAAAAGTTGGTAAAGCAGGTAATGAAGTTGGTAAAAACGCATTCCCATTTGCTTCTATCATCAATGGTACAGTACAAGGTGTTGCTAAAGCAACTGTAGCGAAAGCCTCTGGTACTTATCAATTGGCACAAACACAGACACACCACACGATCGAAGGTCGTAACGTTATTCGTGAGACTACTTTTGCGAAATATTTGAAAGATCCTAACTCTGAGGCAGGACGCTTTACAGATAATCACAAAACATACGATTTGTGGAACAAATATGAGCAACCTGGTCACAAATGGGTGATGGCGATCGACTTGAACGCATGTACTGGTTGTGGTGCTTGTATCGTTGCTTGTAACGTTGAAAATAATATTCCTGTTGTAGGTCGTGATGAGGTTCGTCGTCGTCGTGAAATGCATTGGTTACGTATTGACCGTTACTATACAATCGAAGGAAAAGATCAAGATCTTACAAAAGAGAAAGAAATTGCGAGAGCTTCGGCTGATTTAGATTTCGAAGATATCACTGTTGTTCACCAACCGATGTTGTGTCAACACTGTGGTCACGCACCTTGTGAAACGGTTTGTCCAGTATTGGCAACAGTACACTCTTCAGAAGGTTTGAACCACATGGCATATAACCGTTGTTTCGGTACACGTTACTGTGCGAATAACTGTCCTTTCAAAGTTCGTCGTTTCAACTGGTTTGCATACTGGAATGATTCACGTTTTGACAACTACTTGAACAATGAGTTCACACAATTGGTCTTGAATCCAGATGTTGTTACTCGTTCACGTGGGGTAATGGAAAAATGTTCAATGTGTATCCAACGTATTCAAGCAGGTAAATTACAAGCTAAGATTCAAAATCGCAAAGTTAAAGATGGCGATATCCAAATGGCTTGTCAACAAGCATGTTCTGCCAATGCAATCATTTTTGGAGATGCAAATGATCCAGAATCAGAAGTATCTAAAGCATTACGCAACGAGCGTGTTTATTACGTACTTGAGGAAATCAATGTTCAACCGGGTATCGGTTATATGACAAAAGTTAGAAACACTTTTGAGGCGTAATCTTGTACAATATTTGAAATAAAAATACTATGTCATCGCATAACGAATCAATATTAAGAGAACCATTAATGACCGGTAAGGACATTACGTATGCAAAAATTACGGATGATATCTTACTACCGGTTGAAAATAAACCAAATAAAGCATGGTGGATTGGTTTTACCGTTGCTGTATTAGGTGCTTTATTATGGGTAGTTAGCGTTAGTTATACCTTTTGGACAGGTATCGGCGCTTGGGGTCTGAATAAAACTGTAGGCTGGGCTTGGGATATCACCGACTTCGTATGGTGGGTTGGTATCGGTCACGCGGGTACGTTGATTTCAGCTGTATTATTAATCTTCCGCCAGAACTGGCGTAATTCAATCAACCGTTCTGCAGAGGCGATGACGATCTTTGCGGTAATCTGTGCGGCTACATACGTTGTGGCTCACATGGGTCGTCCTTGGTTGGCATATTGGATTTTCCCACTTCCAAATCAATTTGGATCACTATGGGTAAACTTCAACTCTCCTTTGGTATGGGATGCGTTTGCGATCTCGACTTACTTTACAGTATCCTTGGTATTCTGGTACTGTGGTTTGTTGCCGGATATCGCGACAATTCGTGACCGTGCTACTGGATTGAAACAAAAAATCTATTCGGTATTATCATTCGGTTGGAATGGATCTGTAAAGACTTGGCAACGTTTTGAAATCGTGTCATTGATCTTGGCAGGTATTTCAACGCCACTGGTATTATCTGTACACACCATCGTATCCATGGACTTTGCAACTTCGGTTATCCCTGGATGGCATACGACGATCTTCCCGCCATATTTCGTGGCTGGTGCGATCTTCTCAGGTTTCGCGATGGTACAGACTTTATTGTTGATCTTACGTAAAGTAATGAACTTCGAAAACTATATCACGATGTTCCACATTGAGTCGATGAATATCATTATCATGACGACAGGTTCCATCGTGGGTGTGGCTTATTTGACTGAGTTGTTTATCGCGATGTACTCTCGTTCAGAATACGAAATGTATGCTTTCGAGAACCGTATGTTGGGTCCATACGCTTGGGCTTACTGGTCAATGATGACTTGTAACGTAATTTCTCCGCAGTTATTCTGGTTCAAAAAAATCCGTACAAGTATTCCAATCTCATGGATCTTATCGATTGTTGTGAACATCGGTATGTGGTTTGAGCGTTTTGTAATTATCGTGACTTCATTGCACCGTGATTACTTGCCTTCATCTTGGGCAATGTTCTACCCAACTTGGACAGACGTAGGCATCTTTGTAGGTTCAATTGGATTATTCTTTACTTTATTCTTGTTGTTCTTACGTTTCTTGCCAGGTATCGCTATTGCCGAAGTGAAATTGTTGTTGAAATCATCTTCATTACAACATAAAACTAAATTGGCTCAGGAAGGCGCATTCCCTGCAGAGCAAGTTGAGTACTTCCAAGAATCATTAGAGAAATATGATTCAGTGACAGAAGAAGAGATTAAAGAATTATCAGTTAGAAAATAATCAGCAATGAGCAATACAAAATATATATTAGGTAGTTTTGCGGATCCCGATGAAATGATGCATGGGATTGACAAATTGCAAGCAAACAATATAAGTATTTACGACTGCTTTACTCCGATGCCTATCCACGGCATCGAAGCGAAGTTAGGTGTGAAACCTTCTCGCTTGCCTATCGCAGCATTTTGCTTTGGAGCATTAGGAACGACATTAGGTTTTAGTTTGTTGTATTATACAATGGCGTACGATTGGCCGATGAATATCGGTGGTAAACCATCATTTGGTATGCCAAACTTTGTTCCAGTTACATTTGAGGTTACGATTTTATTGTGTGCTTTGGGTATGGTTGCTACGTTTTTCTTCCGCAACCACTTGTTCCCAGGACGTGCACCTCGTGTAATGGACTTGAGAGCAACAGATGACCGTTTCATCCTTGCAGTAGATGCCAAAGAAAATACAGACCACGCTTTGATCGATAGCTTATTGAAAGAAGCCGGAGCTGTTGAAGTTAAGTACAATGATAGAAAATATGTTAGCTATGAATAAGAAGAATTTACTTGGAACGCTATGCGCAGCTGTGGCATTGACAGCACTTGTTTCTTCTTGTGGTGACAAAACAACTCGTAGTACAGGTTTAGAGTTTTCTCGTAACATGTACGATCCGCTTGCTTTCAATCCGGATCAACCTAATGCGAATTTTGCTGATGGAAAAACAGCACAAACACCTCCTAAAGGTACAGATCCAATTGGCTTTACTCGTTTTGAGTATGCGAATACATTAGAGGATTATGAACGTGCAGGAAGAGAAGTAAAAAGTCCTTTGGTCGTAAATGCCGAAAATCTTGAAAAAGGTAAAGCTTTGTTTACAACTTACTGTTCTATATGTCATGGAGTTGAAGGTAAAGGTGATGGTCCTATCACTAAGGATCGTAGCGTGACTGATTCAAGAGGCACACGTCAATTAGAGAACTTTCCTCCGCCACCATCTTACCACAGAACAGATGCGGCGAGCTCTTCAAGAGGTGGTTTGATGGCTGACTTGACTGATGGTAAAATTTACCATACAATTTATTACGGACACAACTCCATGGGATCACATGCATCTCAATTATCTCCAGAGGAGAGATGGAAAGTTGTTATGTATGTTCACGAATTACAAAAGAAATAATCTAACATCAGATATATAAATGGGAACTCACAGTCATCATCACGATTATAATTTCAACGAGCGATACGAGTTTGCTGGCAAAGCTAAAATGTTCAGTATTGTCGCTGTTGTACTAGGCGTAGCTGCTGTAGCTTTCGGGTTGCTTTCGGGCGATCACGTTACTGTAGAGCGTACATATGCCAACTTGTTATTGATGGGTTATTACTTTACATGTGTATGCGCAGCTGGAACATTCTTTGTTGCCTTGCAATATGTAACACAATCTGCATGGTCTGCAGGTTTGGTACGTATACCTCAGGCTATGGCGGGTGTTTTACCAATTGCTTCATTGATTTTATTGGTTATCGTAGGTTTAGGTTTAACTACACATAACTTATATCATCACTGGAATGCAGACGGTATCACTGATCCGCATAGTACAAATTTTGACCCTATTATCGCAGGTAAATCTGCTTATTTAAATGTTCCATTCTTCTTGATCCGTCAAGTTGTATTTATGGGTACATATAGCATTTTTGCTGTTATTTTTGCGAAACTTTCTTATAAGGAGGATTTAGAAGGCGGATTGGCTTCTTATAAAAAGTCATTCAAATTGTCTGCAATCTTCTTGGTTATCTTTGGTTTTACTACTCCGATCTGGTCTTTTGATACAGTAATGTCATTAGAAGCACACTGGTTTTCGACGATGTTTGGTTGGTATAACTTTGCAGCAATGTGGGTTAGCGGTATATCATGTATCACGATCATCGTTGTTGTATTGAAGAAAGCTGGATATATGAACTGGGTAAACGAAAATCATTTGCACGATTTAGGTAAATTGATGTTCGGTTTCTCGATCTTTTGGACTTACGTTTGGTTTGCACAATTCATGTTGATTTGGTATTCAAACATTCCTGAAGAAACAGTTTATTTCTACAAACGTTGGGAACCAGAATACAAACCTTGGTTTTGGTTGAGTATTATCATTAACTTTGTGGCACCATTGTTATTATTGGTGGACCGCGATGCGAAACGTAAACAAAACGTAATGTTATTCGTCGGCATTCTATTGTTAGCTGGTCACTGGCTTGATTATTACATCATGATTATGCCTGGTACTGTAGCGGAACACAGAGGATTTGGTATCATTGAAATCGGAACTGCACTTGGTTTCTTAGGTTTGTTCATCTTCTTAGTGATGAGTAAATTGAGTAAACAAGCATTGGTGCCTAAAAATCATCCTTTCTTGGATGAGAGTTTGCATCACCAGATATAGTTTCACTTTTAAAGGAAGGTTACGTAAAAACGTTATAAAAGAAATGAGCTTTAAATTAAATAATAGATTCAAATCCATCTCGGGTTTTGTGCTTGCACTAGGATTGCTTTTTGCGACTCCTATCCTTGCAAGTCAACAAGATACAGTAGCATCTGATTCTGCTAAAGTGGCGACTACAGCGGTAGCTGCCCCTGCGGCGACGGATTCGGTTGCAAAAGATACAACAGCGGCAGCAGGTACTGCTGCTGTTGCATCTGCTAGCTCTTCTACTGAAGCTAGTGCTGCTGCTCCTGCTGTTGAAGAAGTGAAGCAAATAGACCCTCAGGTTTATAAAAACTTCACATATTATGTGTTGTTATTCTTGGTTATATGTACAGTTGTTGCCGTTATCGGTAAAGTACTTTCGATCTATGAATTGACAAGAAAGATGAACGGTAAATACAATCCGTTTGCGAATAACACATTTCAATCTGCATTGTTATTCATTTTCTTGGTTGTATTCCTTTACGGTGTATATTGGTCATATGTACACTGGGGAGCGGCTTATTGGAGATCGGCAGTAACTGAGCACGGTGAGCGTATTGATACCATGTTTATCATTACGACAGCAATTACAACATTTGTATTGGTTATCACGCACATTTTGTTGATGACATTTACATTCTTGTACCGCATGCGTGCAAAACGTCAGGCTTATTATTATCCACATAACAATGCAATCGAGAAATTGTGGACAATTGTTCCGGCTGTTGTTTTGACAGTATTGGTATTGTTCGGTTTCTTTACATGGAGATCGATCACAAATATTCCTGAAGATCTTCAAAAATCAGCATTACAAGTTGAGGTATTAGGCGAGCAGTTCCAATGGAATGTCCGTTACGCTGGTTCAGATGGGATTATTGGTAAACGTAATTATAAAATGACGACACCAACCAATCCTTACGGTATTGACTTTAATGATAAAAATTCTTGGGATGACATTCAAGGATCTGAAATCTGGTTGCCTGTAAACAAGCCAGTTCGTTTCCATATCGTTTCAAAAGATATTATTCACTCTTTCTATATTCCTGATTTCCGTGTTCAGATCAATGCGGTACCAGGAATGACCAACTACTTCCAGTTCACACCTACTGTTACAACAGAAGAGATGCGTGATCGTTTGGGTGATTATAACTATGACTTCGTGATGTTGTGTAACAAGATTTGTGGATCTGGTCACTACAACATGCAAAAGAAAGTGGTTGTCGTAACGGAAGAGAAATATAAAGAGTGGTTAGCTAAACAAAACAAGTATTTTACTGAAGATTTGCAAAAAGAGTTCAGTGGTAAAACAGCTAACGTGAAAAAGGATAGCGTACAAGTTACAGCATCTTTGAACTAATTAAGAATTTTTGAATATAAAATCGAATATGTCAAGTACAGTAATATCGCATAGCGCTGAACATCACGATTCGCACGGACATCATCACGAGGAGTCATTCATCAGAAAGTATATTTTTTCTGGTGACCACAAGATGATTGCTAAGCAATTCTTGATCACTGGTATCATCATGGCAGTTTTTGCGATGCTTTTATCAGTATTATTCCGTATCCAATTAGCATGGCCGGATAAAGAGTTCCCTATATTAGAAGTATTCTTAGGTAAATGGGCTGAAGGTGGTCGTATAAAACCGGAGTTTTTCCTTTCCTTGGTGACCATTCACGGTACCGTCATGGTATTCTTCGTATTAACGGCTGGTCTATCAGGTACTTTTAGTAACTTATTGATTCCATATCAAATCGGAGCACGCGATATGGCATCTCCTTTTATGAACATGTTATCTTACTGGTTGTTCTTCGTAGCATCGGTAATTATGGTTGCATCGTTCTTCGTAGAAAGTGGACCTGCTTCTGCTGGTTGGACAATCTACCCGCCATTATCGGCTGTACCTACCGCAATCGCTGGATCTGCGACTGGTATGACTTTATGGTTAGTGAGTATGGTTCTATTTGTAGCTTCACAGTTGATCGGTGGTATTAACTATGTGAGTACAATTTTGAACATGCGTACAAAAGGAATGGATTTATGGAAAATGCCTTTGACAATCTGGGCGTTCTTTCTAACGGCTATCGTAGGTATGTTGTCGTTCCCGGTATTGGTTTCAGCGGTTGTTCTGTTGATTTTTGACCGTGCTGCTGGTACATCATTCTATTTGTCGGATCTTGTTGTTCAAGGACAAATTTTACCAAATGAAGGTGGTTCACCAATCTTGTTCCAACACTTGTTCTGGTTCTTAGGTCACCCTGAGGTATATATCGTTGTTATGCCTGCTTTAGGTTTAACTTCTGAAGTTATTGCGACCAACTCACGTAAACCAATCTTTGGTTACCATGCGATGGTTTATTCGTTGATCGGTATCACTGTATTATCGTTTATCGTATGGGGTCACCACATGTTTGTAACGGGTATGAATCCTTTCTTAGGTGGTGTATTTATGATAACAACATTGATTATCGCGGTTCCTTCTGCTGTAAAAGCGTTTAACTATCTTGCAACGTTGTGGAAAGGTAATATCCGTTTCACTCCAGCGATGATGTTTGCTATCGGTTTGGTATCATTCTTTATCTCTGGTGGTTTGACAGGATTGTTCTTAGGTAACGCGGCTTTAGATATCAACTTACACGATACTTATTTTGTTGTTGCCCACTTCCACTTGGTTATGGGGTCAGCTTCAATCTTCGGTATGCTTTGTGGTGTTTACCACTGGTATCCTAAGATGTTTGGTCGTATGATGAACACCAAACTGGGTTATTTACACTTTTGGTTGACTTTTGTTGGTGCTTACATGGTATTTTTCCCAATGCACTTTATGGGTATTGATGGTGTGCCACGTCGTTACTATGCGTTTACAGAATTTGCTTTCATGGCAAAATGGGTTTCTGTCAATCAATTGGTTACTTGGGCTGCAATTATTGCTGCTTTAGGTCAGGTAGCTTTCCTATGGAACTTCTTTACATCGATTTTCTTTGGTAAAAAAGCACCACAAAACCCTTGGCAATCAAATACATTGGAATGGACTACTCCAGTAGAGCATATCCACGGTAACTGGCCAGGAGAGATCCCGACAGTACACCGTTGGCCATATGACTATAGTAAGCCAGGTCATGGTGAGGATTTTATTCCTCAAAGTGTTCCTTTCTCTGAAACGATGAGTTCTAATTTGCCTCATGATTTCGAAGGAGATGAGGAAGCTGAGCGTATCCAAGCAGAATGGAACGCGCAAAATGGTAGAAAAGACTAATAAAATAGTATAAAATAGAGTAGGGGATTCCTGCTCTATTTTTACAAGTTTGTATTTTAAGAGGTAGGGGTAGTATTATGTTTCCAGCAGCTGAGAAGCGATTTATAAAGACCAATTTTATCACGATCATCGTATTGTTTTTGGTCATTATTGCTGGCGGAGTGGTTCGGAGTACAGGGTCAGGAATGGGATGCCCAGATTGGCCAAGATGTTTTAACCGTATTATTCCACCAACGGATATTTCTCAATTACCTCAGGGATATGAACAGCATTATATTGAAGGAAGAGCAAAAAAGAACGAACGTTTCGCACGGATTGTCGAATTTTTCGGCGATAAAGAAATGGCTTACAAGCTTCGTACCGACAAGAGTATTTTACAGCATGAGGAGTTTAATGTTGCAAAAACCTGGACGGAGTATATCAATCGTTTGGTAGGCGTTGTTTCGGGATTCTGTTTGTTATTTACGGCTATTTATTCTTTCACATATTTGAAATCAAAAAGTTCGATCGTTGTATGGTCAGTGATTAATCTTTTTGTTGTAGTACTCCAGGCTTGGCTCGGCTCGATTGTCGTATCGACCAATTTGATGCCTTGGATTATTACAGTACATATGCTCTTAGCCATCGTAATCGTTTGTATTAGTATTTATACTTATTTCAAAGCGGTTACTTTGCGCAACAAGACCATTTTGGTCAATCGTTCTTTGGGTATATTAAAAGGGCTTGCCATCGCTTCTATTTTGCTGATGCTAACGCAAGTAATTGTCGGAACGGGGGTTCGTGAAGAGGTTGATTTATTAACTGGTTCTACGATTGCCCGGACTGATTTTATAACAACTATTGGCCAACAGTTTGAGTTACATCGCTGGTTGGCGTATTGTTCTTTGATTTTAGTTATTGTATTATTCTTTTTGGTCCGCACAAGTTTTAATACGGGTTCTAAGCAATATAAATTTGCTTTAATCGCATTGACTCTAGTGGGTATCCAAATGCTATCAGGAATTATCTTAGCTCGATTTGCAATACCTGCATTTGCACAGACAACACATTTGGTTGTTGCCACCTTATTATTTGGCGCGCAATTCTACCTATTGTTATTGTTAAACAAGCAAAGGCATTAATCTTGGAATTCGGGATGTTTATGTTTAAAAGTACGTGTTTAATTACACTGATAGTAGGAGGTCTCTTTTAGTTATGAAAGAATTTATTTCAGATTTTAAAAAGCTTGTTAAGTTGAGACTTACGTTGACCGTGGTATTTTCTGCGTCAATTGCTTTTCTGATAGGATCAAAACAACAGGGTGATATATTCTGGTTCAATTGGTTCTTATTGACCGTTGGCGGTTTCCTTGTTACAGGTTCTGCGAACGGATTTAATGAGATCATTGAAAAGGATTTGGATAAACTAATGAAACGTACAGAGGACAGGCCTTTACCTTCCGGCCGAATGACAACTGGACAAGCTTTGGTACTGAGTGTCTTTATGGGCATCTTAGGAACCTTGGTACTGGTTCGTTTAAATTTTGTCGCTGGTCTGCTATCTGTTTTCTGTATCCTTCTTTATGCATTTATCTACACCCCATTAAAAAGAAAGTCGCCAATAGCAGTGTTTGTCGGAGCGTTTCCGGGTGCATTTCCGCCATTAATTGGATATTATGCAGCCTTTTCGCAAGACGATTTAGCCTACTATAGTGGACATAACGAAGCAGCAATTATTATTATTCCCTTTGTGTTGTTTGCTATTCAGTTTTTATGGCAGTTTCCGCATTTTTGGGCAATTGCCTGGGTGGTGGATGATGACTATAAACTGGCTGGTTTTCGCCTATTACCGACGACAAAACGTGATAAGATATCAGCTTTTATGGTATTCATTTCAGGCTTGTTTATGATACCGGCAGGTTTTATACCGTATCATTTTGGCTTTGGTGGAATTTGGTTTACGATTGTATCCGTAGTGGGTGGATTGATGTTTGGTTATTACGGTTATTTGCTGTTTAAGAATTGTGATATTCCTTCAGCGAAGAAAGTGATGTTTACCTCATTTATCTATTTGCCAGTGACACAACTCGTATTATTGCTTAACTTTATTCCGTTGAAATAATGTTAGATATACAAGTACAGACTGACGAGAAGTTAGTACAGAGAAAAGCCCAGAAGTTCAACCTGTGGTTGGGTATGTTGGGGATGTTCATGATGTTTGCTGCGTTATCCAGTGGTTTCATTGTATATACGGCGAGCGGGGTGGACAAAGGAATTAAGACTTTATTGCCGAACGCACTTTTGTATAGTACAATAGTGATTGTGGTAAGTAGTCTGACGATGTTTTTAGCACATAAAGCGGCTAAAAATGGCGAGTCTTCCAAACAGCGGTCGTTTTTGATAGCAACTTTTATTTTGGGAGTCGTATTTTTTGCTTTGCAAGTTCATGCTTGGAATGTATTGATCGATAGGGGTGTTTATTTTGTAAATAACAACGCATCGCAATCTTTTATATACGTTTTTATCTGGATGCACTTGGCGCATATTATTGCGGGTTTGATCGTTTTGATTGGCGCGATTATAGGAATTAATAAACTTCCTAAGGACGGCAATCTTTTCCGCATGGATCTTGCCAGTATTTTTTGGCATTTTCTCGATCTTTTATGGATTTATATATATGTTTTCTTACTTTTGAATCAATAATAGTAAACAATGAGTACAACAGTATCGCAATTGGATAAGGTAAAAACTGGTCCATGGAATGGTGGAAAATCACCTTGGAACTTAGAGTATGGAAAAATCATGATGTGGTTTTTCTTGGTAGGGGATGCCTTCACATTTTCTGCATTTTTGGTTTATTATGGCGCACAACGCTTTTCTCATCCAACTTGGCCTGATCCGGATAAGATCTTCCAATCTATTCCAGGGATCGCAGAGCATGGTCAACCATTGGTATTTGTCGGTTTGATGACATTTATTTTGATTATGTCTTCTGTAACGATGGTTTTGGCCGTTGAGGCAGGTCACCGTAATCAAAAGAATGAAGTAGTTAAATGGATGTTATGGACAATTCTGGGCGGTATCTGTTTCGTAGGTTGTCAGGCTATTGAGTGGACTCACTTACACCATATGGGTTTCTGGTTCGGTAAAAATCCTGCAACTGGTTTGGAAGGCGATGCAATTAAAACAGCATTGATGCCATATTTCACACATGACATTTCCTATACTTCAGCTTTGCAATTTGCTAACTTATTCTTTACTATTACCGGTTTTCACGGATTCCACGTTACGGTAGGTATTATTTTAAATATCATCATTCTATGTATGACATTGAATAACACATTCGAAAACCGTGGTTCTTATCTTATGATCGAAAAGGTAGGTTTATATTGGCACTTTGTGGATTTGGTGTGGGTATTCGTATTTACATTCTTCTACTTAATCTAATTACGAAAAAAATAATTTTAGATAGCTATGTCACAATATCAAGATAATATCGCTCATGGCGAGCACGCTCACGAAGGTGGGATGGATAAAAAAGCCATCTGGAGAGTATTTGGCGTACTTTTGGCGCTTACTTGTCTAGAGTTCTTAATTGCATTGGGCTTTGTACACCATTGGCAAATTTTGGCTAAAGGTGCGTTGGTAAATACTATTTACATCGTACTTACTTTAGTTAAAGCTTATTATATCGTTGCATTTTTTATGCACTTGAAATTCGAGAAGTCGAGCTTCATTGTTACCGTTGCGATTGTCTTTATTTTTATTATTTATTTTATTGTCCTGATGTTGGTTGAAGGAGGTTTCTTAGCGGGTGCTTTTCAAGAGCATCAATTGTTTCCAAATAAATAGACAAAGTGGATAATGAATAATAATACTGGACAAAAGAAAGGTATTAAAACTATATTGATCCTGGCAGTAATTCTTTTATTGCCAGGATTTTTATATTTTATACTAAATAAAAGCGGCTCTAATAGCTATGCTTCCTTACCAATTTTTGGGAAAAAGGAAGTACCGGGGACAACCCATAGAAAATGGGGCAGAGATATCCCTGACACGATATACCATACTGTACCCGCTGTTGATTTTGTTAATTATGACGGCAAGAAGGTGCATTTATTGGACAACGATACGACACTTTCTGTGGTCCATCTGATGTACTCTAGGGATGCATCCTTATCAAGGACAATGATTAAGCGATTGGATCAAATTGCTAATCGGTTTATTCAGAATAAGAAAGTCAGGCTGTATTCAATTACAGTGGATACGGCATATGATACACCTGAAGTGTTGGCTAAATATGCGAAAGTTTACAAACCTTGGACCAAATCTTGGTTTTTTGTGACAGATCCTTCTGTTGATATCTTTAAATTTGCCAAGGAAAGTTTATTACAGGATGCACTTGTCAATAAGGAAGGCAGCAAACCATTTATTATTGGGTCTAATTATCTTTTACTTGATACAAAGGGACGGATAAGAGGTATTTATGACATTAATGTCAAAACGGATGTTGATCGCCTTGAGGATGAAATCAAATTATTATTGGTCGAGGAAGTCCGGAACCATCCAGCTACAATAGAACAAAAGAGGTAATTATATCATGGAAGAGAGTCTTAACAAGGAAAAAAAGTATAGTAAATGGATTTGGTTGCTATCGATTGTGATACCGATAGTGGTTGCTATCCTTTTTACGGTGAATTTACAAAAGCTGGGTTATGATGTAAAACCGTTAACATTTTTGCCTCCTATCTACGCGGCTATCAATGGGATTACGGCTGTATTGCTTTTTTGGGCTGTGGCTGCGATAAAAAAGGGAAATAAGGCTTTACACGAGCGTTTGATCAAATGGTGTATTGCTTGTTCCTTAGCTTTTTTGGCGATGTATGTCGCCTATCACATGACTTCAATCGAGACAAAATATGGTGGCGAGGGAATTTTGAGACCGATCTATTTCTTTATCCTGATCACGCATATTTTGCTTTCCATTATCATCATCCCTTTTGTACTTTTTACATTTGTTAGAGGTATATCGGGCTCTTATGAGCGTCATAAAAAGCTTGCCCGAATTACTTATCCGATGTGGCTGTATGTGGCCGTTACAGGTGTGATCGTTTATTTAATGATCTCTCCGTATTATATTGGTTAGGTATAAAGGAAAGCAAGGTAAGTAATTGGGGTAAAATTAGGTCTAATATGGGTTTCATTAACATGAAGCTTGATTAAATTGACATGAAATCGGATGCGATGGAGCATGTATTCCACGTAGCCGAGAGTATAAACAGTATAGGATTGATCAGCCAATTAGTATCGGCTAGAGGAATCTGTAAAAAAAATATTTGCATATGAAGCGTATCTGGATTTATCAGGCTGATCGTATATTATCGGCAGCAGAGGGAGAAGGTATTGTTACTGAACTGCAAGCTTTTGCTGAACAGTGGAAAGTACATGGAAAGCCGCTTTCGGCTTCAGCAGAGTTGCGGGATAATCTTTTTATCATTCTTAAAGTTGACGAGGAAGTGGCGGCTGCATCTGGCTGCTCCATTGATAGCTCGGTTCGGTTTTTGAAAGGAATTGAATTTAAATACGGTATTCAATTGTTTGACCGCATGCAATTTGCTTACAAGGTGGATCAGGGAATAGCTGTCGTTAACCGTGACGGATTTGAGAAGTTATTGGCGGATGGTACAATCAATGACAATACGCTGGTATTTGATAACACCATTACGCATGAGCATCAAATTGAGAATGCATGGGTAGTCCCCTTTCATCAAAGTTGGCATAAACGACTTTTTAAATAAGTTGCACAACATATTATACAAAGAAAGGCCATAGTTATGTATGGCCTTTCTTTTTGATCTATAGATCTGTATTGCTTCTCTTCTGATTGATCCGCTGAATGGCGATGGGTTCGCTTATTCAGGAATAGTGTAATGATGCATATATTTTGCTATCGCGTTTGCACGTCTATTGACATAGGCAGAAGGGTTACGTGCATCCCATTCTCTTGGGTTCGGTAATATGGCTATGATCAATGCCGCTTGTTTTTTGGAAAGATTGCTGCCTGTTTTGCTAAAATAATACGAAGCAGCTGCATCGGCACCATAAACTCCCTGTCCCATTTCAATCACATTGAGATAAACTTCAAGGATACGTTTCTTACTCCAGAATGTTTCGATAAGAATGGTAAAGTAAGTCTCAAAGCCTTTTCTTAACCAGGAGCGGCCGGGCCATAGAAAAACATTTTTGGCCACCTGCTGACTAATTGTACTTCCGCCGCGTAGTTTCTTTCCTTGTGCATTTTTTTTGATGGCATTCTGAATCCCCTGCAAGTCGAATCCCCAGTGTGTCATGAAGTGTGCATCTTCCCCCGCAATGGCCGCTAATTTTAAGTTGTCGGAAAGTTCATCGTAATCCAGCCAGTTTTTTTCCAGTTTAAATCCTTTGCCCTGTTCCTTCAGTTCAAACCCACGTTGAATCATTAACCAAGTGATGGGAGGATTAATAAACCGCAGGCTAATAACCCAGAAGAGTGAAATACCAATAAAATAGAGTACTACCCGTGTCACAATGCGCAGGATAGGCGATTTTATGGACTTCAAAGGGTTGAAGGATTTTTTTTTGAAGGTATTTTGTTGTTTGCTGGACGTATTTTGTTTACCAGATCTTTTGATGGCCATATCATTACAAAATTTGTGCAAACATAAGCATCAAAAAGCAAATATTCCATATACTATTTTGTCATTTCTTTTAATTTTTCCAAAGTGACATCACTCATCCAAGATATTCCTTTAGTATCTATTTCACCATTGGGTTTTATCACAGCATAAGTTGGAAAACCGGATCGGTTAAATAAAGAGAACAACTCCGTTATCAAGCTGTCATTTACAAAAAGGTGGATGCCCGGTTGCTCCAGTTCGACTACCTTATTGATCCATTTTTCCCGATTGGATCCTTGATCCGTGCATAGGTATACAAACTCAACCGGCAATTTCGTTGCTTTGGCTTTATGATGTAGCTTTTTGCTGTAGGGCATCTGACCAATACAAGGTGCACACCAGGTAGCCCATATATCTAATACGATAAGTTTATTGGGATATTTTGCTTTGATCGTTTTCAGAAGCTCGGATCCGTCTTTGCTTTGGTTTGAGATTAGCTCGGCATCAAATGGAAATTCTTTTATCATTGTTCCTAGGGATGTCTGTTTTGGTGCTGTCTTTGACGATACTAGCAGCTGTTCCAATTTTGTTTGTTTAACATTTAACCCATCTATTTCTATTCCAATATTCTTTTTCGCCCATTGGCAGTTTAATTTGTTCAGTATTGTCTTATAAATCTTACTTTGCGCTGCAATATCGTTGTCTTCAAATCGGAGGTTAATAATATCGGCGTAATTTTTTGGAAAAGTTTGATTGGCGTAGTCTGCTACTTTCACGTAGTCCCCGCGAGTTTCATTGAATGGGTATAGGACATATTTGACGTAATAATGTAAAAACCTAAAATAATCGCTGACATCATTGGAAATCGAATAAATGGGAACTAATATACTATCGTTAGCTACTTTAATTTTATTTGTTAGGTAGTAATCCAATTTTTTATAGGTATACTGGGCTTCAGTGGCGGCATCAATCAACGATTTACACGAGTTTCCATATGTCTGATAGAAATCTAAATTTGTCTTTCTCTGAATAGTAAATAAAGAATCCAGTTTATATTGGAAATCTTGGGTGCTTGGTTTAAGTTGCTGGAGTGGCTTGTAAAAATCAGGATTATGCTTTTTATCAAATAAAATATATTCGTTCATTTGCCGATTTACTTCGGCATCTTTTCCTGCAAACGTGATACCGTCACCGATCATATAAATCTTTTTTTTCTTGAGTTTGTTTAGATCAAAGGTGATTTCTAATCCATCTTGAAGGTAAAGACAGGTATAAGCGTAGTCACCTAAGCTAAACCATACCTGTTGGTAAGGAAGTGTATACATTTGGGTAAATTCAAAGCGACCATCGACATTCACTTTTGTCTCATTCGAGCTTTGACTGGGACCGATTAGGTTAACAAATGTATAGCTAATTTTGAGATTTGCGAGTTCTTCCGGGGTTGCGTTTAGTACACGACCTGATACTTGAGCAAGCTGTTTTTTACCTAATTTATCATACGATTCGTCGGTTAACGAAATAGGATCTGATTTCATTTGTGCGTAAGCAATGTTGATGAGCATCAGTGAAAGCAATAATGTGGCGAAAAAGACTTTCATAATAAATAGTTTATATGGAAAATCAAATATATTAATTTGACTGATCGAAGATTCTTAATTAGTGTTAAAATTTGTTCGATATTGTAATTTGCCAAACCGACGATATTATCCTATTTTTACGCTTCATAAAAATTGATTTTAAAAGTTGGCAAAAGAAAAGAAAGTGACCCCATTGATGCAACAGTACAATGCGATCAAGATTAAGTATCCTGGAGCGTTGTTGCTGTTCCGTGTTGGCGATTTTTACGAGACATTTGGAGAGGATGCGATCAAAGCGGCCCAAATTTTGGGTATCGTTTTGACGAAGCGCGGTAATGGCTCGGAATCGGAGACTGCATTGGCTGGTTTTCCTCATCATTCATTGGAAACCTATCTTCCGAAACTGGTGCGTGCAGGCCAACGGGTGGCGATCTGTGATCAGCTGGAGGATCCAAAGACGACAAAAACAATTGTTAAGCGTGGTGTGACGGAGCTGGTGACACCTGGAGTCTCTTACAATGACAATATTGTTCAACAAAAATCGAATAATTATTTAGCATCAATCTTTATCGAAAAGGAGCGGATCGGTATTTCTTTCCTGGATATTTCAACAGGAGAATTTCTGGTTGCTCAAGGTAGTGTAGCCTATATCGATAAATTGCTTCAAGGATTTAAACCAACAGAAATTATCCTCTCCAAAAAACAGAGCAAGGAATTTATTGAGCAGTTTGGAGCACAATATTATACTTATTTTCTTGATGAATGGCCTTATACGGGTGATTATGCGACAGAAACGTTGTTGAAGCATTTTGAAGTCTCGTCGATGAAAGGATTCGGCGTGGATCGCATGACTGCCGGGATTGTTGCTGCTGGTGTCGCATTGCATTACCTCAATGAAACAGAACATCGTAATCTGCAGCATATTTCTACACTTTCCCGTATTGAAGAGGATCGTTTTATGTGGCTGGATCGTTTTACGATTCGCAATTTGGAATTAATCGGTTCGCTGAATGAAAATGCGGTTACCTTATCCGATGTATTAGACCATACGTCCAGTCCAATGGGAGCGCGCCTGCTCAAGCGCTGGATTGTGATGCCACTGAAAGACAAAAAAAGTATTCAGGAGCGATTGAATGTGGTAGATTTCTTTTTCATCAACCGTGATTTACGGGATGAATTGATTGGTCAGATCAAGCAGGTTGGAGATCTGGAGCGTTTAATTTCCAAGATCGGACTACAAAAAGCGAATCCGCGGGAAATTGTGCAGTTGAAGCGCGCGTTATATGCTATTGAGAAATTGAAGGAACTTACCGATCGTAAAGATGCTGATGCTCTTCGGAGAATCTCAGATCAGTTAGATGCATGTACTGTTATACGTGAAAAAATCGAGCAACAGGTTCAGGCGGAGCCTCCTGTCGCGATCAATAAGGGGAGTGTAATCGCGGAAGGGGTGGACCCCGAATTGGATCGCTTGCGCAAGATCGCTTTTGGTGGCAAAGACTATCTTCTTGAGATCCAAAAAAGGGAAGCGGAGCTCACTGGAATTCCTTCTTTAAAAATAGCGTTCAATAATGTATTTGGCTATTATCTGGAAGTTACGAATACACACAAGGATAAGGTTCCGACGACGTGGATACGTAAACAGACGCTGGTGAATGCTGAACGTTATATTACGGAGGAACTTAAAGAATATGAAGAACAGATTCTCGGTGCTGAGGAGAAGATCCAAGCGCTTGAGAATAAATTATATGCTGAACTGTTGATTGCCATTGCTGAATATATCAAGCCTATTCAGATCAACGCACAGCTCATAGCTAAGTTGGATGTGCTGCTTAACTTTGCTGTTGTAGCGGAGAAAAACTATTATGTAAAACCCGAAGTCAGCGAGAGCAAGGTTTTGGATATTAAAGGTGGAAGACATCCTGTCATTGAAAGAAATTTGCCAATAGGCGAGGACTATATTACCAACGATACCTTTTTAGATCCGAAAACACAACAGATTATTATTATTACGGGGCCTAATATGGCCGGTAAATCGGCTTTACTCCGTCAGACGGGACTGATCGTGTTAATGGCGCAAATTGGTTGTTTCGTACCGGCAAAAGAAGCAAAGATCGGTTTGGTTGACAAAATTTTTACTCGTGTGGGCGCTTCGGATAATCTTTCTTCCGGAGAATCTACGTTTATGGTAGAGATGAATGAGACGGCGAGCATCATGAATAATTTATCAGATCGTAGTCTTATTCTTTTGGATGAAATCGGTCGTGGTACAAGTACATATGACGGTATTTCTATTGCCTGGGCTATTGCCGAATTTCTACATAATCATCCTGCTGCTAAGGCAAAAACCTTGTTTGCCACGCATTACCATGAATTAAACGAGCTGACTACTTCGTTGGATCGTATAAAAAACTATAATGTAACAGTGAAGGAAGTCAATAACAAAGTTATTTTCTTGCGTAAACTTGTTCCAGGAGGCTCAGAACACAGTTTCGGAATTCATGTGGCAAAGCTCGCCGGTATGCCGCAAAAGTTGCTTAACCGGGCTAATCAAATCTTGAAAAGGCTGGAGCAGGAGCGCACTGGAGGAGAGCAGATTAAAGATAGCATGCGCAAAATCCAGAAACAGGCCTATCAATTGCAGATGTTTTCTATTGACGATCCTGTCTTGAATAAGATCAGGGATATGCTGAATAACTTAGATGTTAATTCGCTTACTCCGGTTGAAGCATTAATGAAATTGGATGAGATACAACGTCTTTTAAAGAATTAGATCTTCCTTTGGATTTGGACACCTGATCTCAAGTGCGATTTTCTTCTTTGATGTAGATACGCCAGATGATGTTTTTTAAAATAGAAATCATCTGGCGTATTTTTTACTGAAAGAGTCTGATCTTATGGGCTATAAAGAACCTTCAGCTCGCTTTCATTTGCTGTTTGTGTCTGCGAAGTCATGAAGGTTTTTGAAGGGCTATTGCTTAAAATCTGAAGAATAGCTCCAAACTTCCATAATTTGCCTGTATTGGGCTCAATACCTTACTGCTTGCATCATAGGGCGTGTAATGATAGCCGAGTTCGAAACCTATATACTTTTGGTTTTTCATGCGAAATAGCGATGCGAGACCAAGTCCCAAGTGCACATTATTGATGGTTACCATACGATCCGTGTATCCACCATCATAATAATAGCCATCAGGATCATAATAACCGGAGGAATAGGCACTTTCTGTGATGCCGGTATCTGTAATATCTATGCCAAGGATACCTTTTGGAATCAGTATAAATTTATCATTATCAAAAACTTTGTAGCCTACCGCACCGCCCATAAATGCGGTCGCTGAAGAATTGACCGAAACATTGGAGCCCTCGTAATTGTAATCAATATTGCGGTCGTTTGAGTTGATGCGCACCTTGAAGCCCCCTTCGAAAATAAATTTTCTTTCCAGCGAGCTCATCAGCATAAATCCAAAGCTTATATTGGTTCCAAAAATTTTGTTGGTTCCGCCGAGTGGGGTGACTACGCCGATTGAAGGAACATAGCCCATTTTAGCTTTCTGTCTATCTCTGTACACTTTGGGTGTTGGAAATCGCTGTTGATTATTTTGCTCGTCAGCCTGTCGGTCTTGTACAGCATTGGCAACTTCAGTATCCGAAAAGAGCTGTAAAATATCTTTCTCCTGATCGCTTAATGTATAACTATCCGAAGCGAGAAGAGCTTTCGCTCTTATTTTTATGAGACCGTCCAGGGGATGCCTTAATGGTACGAAATTGTATTTTGCTTTGTCCTGATCGTATTGAGCTGCGAAATCTTCCCGGTCTGCCGCGTCTAATCGCTGTAGGAAAATTTTATCGAATTGGTTGTCTATATATTGTTTGATCTCTGTTGTGCTATTCTTTTTTTCAATGATGTATACAAGAATACGTAAACGCTGTACAAACTCGTTGACACCACAGCTTGCTTGCATACTATTGAGTAAAGGATCAATTTGATCAAAGTCATTGTTGTTCAATGTCTTTGTCAATAAAGGAAGTATCTCAGCTGTATGTTGGTCACAATTCTCTTGTGCATGCAGTAGTTTTGTAGGAAGCACAGCAATGATGATCAATATCATAAGAGCAAGCTGACGGATATTCATGGCTTATATAGATTTGTTGCTGACTAAATTAGCAAATAAATTGGATGATACACTGGTTTGTTTGTGCCAAAGGTTGTAAAAGTTTTATCTTTGGCTTATGGCATCGATATTTCGGTTTAAACAGTTTGAGGTTGATCAGTCTAACTGTGCGATGAAGATTAACACAGATGGCGTACTGCTGGCTTCTCTGCTGGAAGTAGAACCTGTGGATCGCGTACTGGATATTGGTACGGGTACGGGGGTTATTGCATTGATGTTGGCTCAACGGCTCGTAGACAGCAGGATAGAGGCTGTCGAAATTGATCCGTTGGCTGCTGCGATGGCAGACAGAAATTTCCGTAACTCCATTTTCCAGGAACGTTTAGTGTTGCATGCTACTTCTTTTCAGCAAATGGATGTAAATGGGCATTACGATCTGATCGTATCAAACCCACCGTTTTATACCGATTCATTGCATAATCCGGATGACCGGAAGAAGTTGGCGCGACACACCGATCTGGACTTTTTTGCTGAACTGCTGGAGTTCGCTGCTTTACGCTTATCGAATCAGGGAAAACTGGTGCTGATTGTTCCGACGGCGTTAGCGGAAACGTTGACTAAAATTTCAGCGGAAAGAGGTTTATACTGTTCCAGAGAGGTACAAATAAGCTCGTTTGAAGGGGAATCGGCGATTCGGAAAATCGTTACATTTGAACGCTTACGTGTTGAACCCCTCGCTAAACGTGCATTTGTTATTTATGCTGCCAAGGGTGTTTATTCAGATGCTTATCGAAATGCCTTGGCACCTTATTTTTTAGCTTTTTAAGTGATGACAAAGATCGGATTACTCTCAGATACACATTCTTTTTTAGATGAAGCTGTATTTACTCATTTTGCAGCTTGCGACGAGATATGGCATGTTGGAGATTTTGGTGATAGCGATGTTGCGGATCGGTTAGCAGCTTTTAAGCCATTGCGAGGAGTATATGGAAATATCGATGGTCAAGACATCCGTTTACGATTCCCGGAAGATCTAAGGTTTACTTGTGAAGATGTGGATGTCTTCATGACACACATTGGTGGCTATCCTGGGAGATATGCTCCTCGAATCAAAGGAGAACTAATGAGAAATCCGCCTAAATTATTTATTACAGGACACTCACATATTTTAAAGGTTATTTTCGACCCTAAGATCCATTGTCTCCATCTCAACCCTGGAGCGGCAGGTAAGCAGGGCTGGCATAAGGTAAGAACATTAATGCGCTTTGATATCAATAAAGATAAGATTGAAAACCTGGAGGTTATTGAACTCAAAGGCCGTTAAGTCACGTTAACTTGCTGATAAATATCTTTGGGTGAAGGTGAATTTGCTGGCGCTTTATATAAATATAGGGTTGTCAGCTGTAAAATCTGTCAGATCGTTATTTTATTTCTTCTATAAATCGAAAGAATTTCCGCTTCGGATAGACTGGAAGAAGTCGGTCAAAACGACGGAAAGGTTTCTATTACAAGAGTTTTAAAAAGAAGTTTCGCAGGTATTATAGTGAATCACGAACTTCAAGAAGAAAGCTTTTTAAGCGCTCCAATGAGTCTACTACACGTTGATTTTCTTTTGCCTCAGATTTGTTGTCACGTAGGTAATCACGTGCCCCCTGTAGTGTATAGCCTTTATCTTTAACCAAATTGAATATAATCTTTAAATTGGCAATATCTTCCTGCGTAAATAAGCGATTACCCTTTTTATTTTTCTTAGGTTGTAGAATGTCAAATTCACGCTCATAAAAACGTATTTGGGACGCATTTACATCAAACATTTCTGTAACTTCCCCCATTGTATAATACAATTTATTTATCTCACGCTCTTTGTACGGCATATCTTCACGATTAATCTATAGCAAACTTAATAAAAATTCCAATTCAAAAAGAAATTTTTGCGATCTCTTATCTGATTGAAGACTGAAACAAAGCGATGTAAAGCAGGCAAGAGGGATTTAATAATAATTGTGTATAAAAGTAAATTTTTCTAAGTTTGACTAGCTTGAAAAAAGTCTAGAGAGTATATAATGATTATAGTTAGCAGATTTTGGACGAATTTATTTTCTTTTGGAAAAGCCAACGCAATTACTATCTATCCTTTTATATTTTTGAAAAGTACATTTTTTAAACAAAAAGAGGACTTGATTCGTCATGAGCGTATTCATTTGCGGCAAGCGCTTGAACTGGGTATTCTTTTTTTTTATCTGTGGTACCTGATTGAATTTACCGTGCACTTTATTCAATTGAGGGATTTTGATAAGGCTTATCTGCGTATTTCTTTTGAAAGAGAAGCGTATGATAAGGAAAGGGAATCTGATTATCTGTCCAAAAGAAAAATCTGGGCTTTTTGGCGCTATCTTTAAGGAAAGCCCATTCAACGGTTCTATAAAACTGTCATGGGGTCGAAGGCACAACAATTATAAGGCGGATTGAAGACTCTTTACTTGGATAAAACATACAATGCAGAAGGAAATTTAATGACTCTGTAGACCAACAGCATTGAAAGCGAACGCAGAGCTCTTTCTAGCCAATAACGTCAGACGCTTTTATAAAAAAGAAAGCGGTGCTAAGAGATTCTCGGCACCGCTTTCTTTTTTATAGCTGTTGGATGATTATCCGACTAATTTTAGATAAGTAGCTACTTTGTCTTTTAATTGTCTACGGTCGACAATGAAATCCAAAAATCCATGTTCAAGAACGAATTCTGAAGTCTGGAATCCTTTTGGAAGATCTTTTTTGATGGTTTCTTTAATAACACGTGGTCCAGCAAATCCGATTAATGCTCCAGGTTCTGCGATATTTACATCACCTAACATCGCGTAAGATGCTGTAACTCCTCCTGTAGTAGGGTCTGTCAATAAACAAACGTAAGGAAGTCCTGCTTTTGCTAAGAGCGCCAATTTAGCCGAAGTTTTAGCCATTTGCATAAGCGAAAATGCGGCTTCCATCATACGTGCACCACCTGATTTGGAAATTAGCATAAATGGAATTTTATGCTCAATACAATAATCTATCGAACGGGCGATTTTCTCACCGACAACAGATCCCATTGATCCGCCGATGAAACTAAAGTCCATACAAGCAATAACGATGTCTTGACCATTCATTTTTCCATGGCCAGAACGTAGAGCATCTTTAAGACCTGTTTTGGCTTGACTTTCTTTTAAACGTTCAGGGTAAGGCTTTGAATCGAAGAATTCTAAAGGATCACCTGAATTTAAATTAGGAAATAGTTCGGTAAATTCGTTATTATCAAATAAAATTGAAAAATATTCTTTGGAGCCAATTCTTAGGTGGTGGCCACAATATTGACAAACATAGTCGTTTTCTACTTGTTCAAGATGCAATAATGGTTTTTTACATGTAGGACATTTGTTCCACATACCATCAGGTGCTTCTTTTTTATTAGCGGTAGCTGTGCTAATACCAGCTTTTTCTCTTTTAAACCAACTCATACGATAGTTCTTATTCGATTACAAACTTATATAAATTTGCTTTTATATACAATTATAATTGTGTTGAATGTACATACCAAGCGATTAAAACTCCTTGTGTTATAGGGCTTCTATAAATAGAGGAAATGTGAGTAACAATTGGGATATACACGATATTGAGCTGATTATTAGGTTAGAATAGCGTTTTGGACCGAGGAAGTCAAAAAAATGGGCATAAAAAAAGGGTAAGCTACTCCTATCGCACCGCTCAACCAAATACCCTTGCTTTGTTCCCAACCTGGGGGAGTCAATGGGAGCTGGTCGTAGAAGACTTACCCGCCACAAAAGTAGAAAAAAAATCAGTTTTAGGAAAGAAAAAATGCTATTTTATCTTATGCTGCTGATTATCATTGTAATAAATTGTATTTGGTAACTTCTTTTAGGGGCTATTTAATGGGGGAAAAGAGATCGTATCTGTGTAAAATAGCTAAAAATAGATTAAAATAAGTGTTTGACCGGGTCGATTGGCTGTAATTATTCTCGTCAAAGCGTCGGAACGCAAATAATCTGATCGATATTGGATCGACTTTGAACGGGCGAAACTCAACTATTAAGCCTATTCAAAGTCGATCTTGTTTTTGAGACTACATTTTGTTCTGATCGTATTCGCCCAATAGGGAATAATAGCCAAATAGGCCGAGTCCAATCGAGATGATAGGGGTCAAGATGCACAGGATAATGATTCCAAATACCAGATCTTCCTGATGTCCCGTTGAAATCTTTGGCAGGGCCAGTTCGAAAATGGAAAAGTAGGCAGTAAACAAGGCTAAAACGATCCAAAGTATACCGAGGAATTTTTTGAGATTATTCATGTGTTGCGGGAGTTGATTTGTTGTTGATATAAATACTGCCAATTATAAAACATACAATGGCAATGACAATAGGGTACCATAAACCAGCAAGATAGAATTGCGGGGTATCGGAAACTTCGGCATTTGTCGTTAAGTATGTCGATACAGCTGGTAGAAGACCTCCAAAAATCCCGTTGCCAACATGATAGGGGAGGGACATGGATGTGTAGCGGATCTTTACAGGGAAGAGTTCAACAAGAAATGCGGCGATGGGTCCGTACACCATTGTGATATAAATCACCTGTATAAAGATCAAAAGGATGAGCAGCATATAGTTCTCGCCTGCAAGATGGACTGTGGTTTTGGTCATGGGTTGTCCTTTGAGTTTTCCTGACTGGTGTATCATGCTGGTTCTAGTAATTTCTGTCCGGTCCTCATATTGCGTCTTGGTGATCGAAAGGATTTCCGTCGTTTGCGTTCCAGAGGGGACCTCCGTTGTTTCGTTTACTTGGACTTTCTTTGCCGCATTGGAAAGTTGGTACATGCATTCGTATATAGGACGATAAGTCAATACGGCAAGTAGCATCCCGCCGAGCATAATCCATTTTCGGCCGATTTTGTCACTAAGCCATCCGAATACAACAAAAAATGGAGTTCCCAAGAGTAATGCGATGCCGAGGATGGTATCGGCCTGGTCAGATTGGAGGTGCATGACCGTTTTCATGAAACTCATGGAGTAAAACTGGCCCGTATACCAAACAACACCTTGCCCCATGGCTGCACCAAAGAGTGCTAGCAGCACAAATTTGAGGTTGTAGCGGTTGCCAAAACTTTCTTTTAACGGATTTGTACTCGTCTTTCCTTCCGCTTTGGCCTTACTAAATTCGGGTGATTCCTTCATCTTCTTACGAATAAGATAGGATACGTATACCATGACTAAAGAGAGGAGGAAAGGAACGCGCCAGCCCCAGGTATCAAATTGTGATTCGCTGAGGAAGCCTTTTGTAAGGAGGATGACGACCAGTGATATAAAAAGGCCAAATGTAGCTGTTGTCTGAATCCAGGATGTCCAATAGCCCCGCTGGCCTAAAGGAGCATGCTCTGCCACATAGGTCGCTGCTCCGCCGTATTCGCCTCCAAGTGCAAGGCCTTGCAAAAGTCGAAGGATCAGCACAAGCAGCGGTGCCCAGAAACCAATACTGTCATAACTCGGAATACAGCCAATTAGAAATGTGGCTCCTCCCATGAGCATTAAAGTAACCATGAAGGTATATTTACGACCGATGATGTCTCCTAATCGGCCAAAAAATAGTGCGCCAAAGGGTCTTACTACAAAGCCTGCAGCAAATGTAGCTAAGGTGGAAAGAAAAGCAGCAGTCGGATTTTCTGCGGGGAAAAATTTGGTAGAAATTACAATGGATAAGCTACCGAAAATAAAAAAGTCATACCATTCGATAAGTGTCCCCATAGAAGAGGCTCCGATGACTTTCCAGATACTTTTTGTATTGTTTTCGTTCATTAATTCTTGGTTTTGGTTGGGTATAATTGTAAATTTTTAATGCCTTCCAAGCTACCTTCCTGGAGGTGGGTTGATCTGTTGCATGATAGGAAATGATTTAATTTTTTCGAATTTCGGCCTGTATGAGTGTTTTATATCGTTTGCCGGGTAGGGCGTGAATGAGTGACTGCATTTCAAGTTCCAATAAAATTAAGGCCAGCTTGCTTTGGGGCCATTTTGTGAATTCAATCATATGATCAATCGCTAACTGTCCCTGTTGCTGAATAAGCGTAAATAGGAGTTCTTGATCTTTCGTTAATGTTAACAAAGGGAGGCTTAGTTGCTTTTCAATAGTTTTTGTGCTGAGCTCCCAGTTCATCAGGTATTCGAGATCCTGAAGCCCTCTAATCAAGTGAGCTCGGTTAGTCTTGATGAGATAGTTGGTTCCTTCAGAACTTTTTTCATAGATGGAGCCCGGAAATGCGCAGACATCCCGATTGTAGCTGTTGGCCATTTCGGCAGTAATTAATGCGCCTCCTTTAATAGCCGCTTCTACGACAATGGTGACATCTGCCATCCCAGCGATAATGCGATTGCGCATAGGAAAGTTATTGCGTTCGGGCAATGTGCCGGATGTAAATTCTGTCAGCAGACCGCCTTGATCTAACATTTTTGTGGCAAGTTCGCGATGGGACGCCGGATAAATTCGGTCGAGACCATGCCCCAATACAGCAACGGTGGGCATATTGTTTTTTAGTGCATGGCGGTGTGCCAATGCGTCAATACCATAGGCAAGACCACTAACGATTAAGGTGTCTTTGTTTCCATTCATGGCATCCAGCAGATCTTCGCATATTTTCTGGCCATAATGGGTTGCATGTCTGGTGCCGACTATACTAATAACTTTTGTGTTGTTGAGCGGCTGGTTCCCTTTATAGTAGACAACAAGTGGAGCATCTTCACATTGCCGCAACCTATCGGGGTAATTTTCGTCTTCCAGCCACAAGGCTTGTATCTGGTGCTTTTCGATAAAAGCAAGTTCTCTTTCGCAGGCGGGCATATAGCTTTTGTTGGATATTGCTTCGGCGATTGACTCACGTATCCCAAGGACTTGCATCAAATCTTTTTTTGGGTAAGCGAACAAGTCCGCCAAGTTGTGCCCCTGTTCGATGATGCTACGAGCAGTTCTAGGGCCAATGCCCTTGATTTTTGTCAAAGCTATGGGATAAATTAGTTTCATAATTGGGTTTTTTAAATATAAGAAAAATATAACTAGCTGTTAAGCTTTTTGTTAGAAATTGCTTCGGGGGTAATGGGTATCAGCTGGAATTGTTAGGGAGTGATCGGCCGTGTCATTGCTCCAAGGAAAACTTGGAGCAATGGATGGGATTTTCGTAAAACGGTTGCTCTATGCAGCAAAGAAATCTTGTCTATTTTGGAAAGAAAGAAGCGGAATTGGTAACTTTGATCGATAAATGATATTTTAACTATGGAAATGAAAGAACCTTTTGATATCGAATTGGGGGATGTAGTTTATTCTGTTTTCCCTGAGGAAGAAGATACGTATGTTATTTTTAAGGATGGTGTAGAATACGTAAAGATTATTAAAGACAATGATACAAACTGGTTGAAACTGAATCCAGAAACGGAGCTTCCTATGTTCGGTATGGATGAAGAAATCAATCTAATTGGCCTAGAAATTAAAAAAGAATTAGGTCTCTAGTTTGTTAAGTTAAAGATAGTTAAATCCTTTTTAATATTATTTATAGTTGGTTATTTTAGTTTATCAATTATAAATATGGTACGTTTAGGATTTCTATCTTTATTGTTTTTCTGTGTCTACTTTTCATTTTATCGGCAGGGACTTTTTGCCAATCCAGCGGATTCTTATCATCAGGATACCATTGGGAAAAAAGGCCGTCAAAACGATACTTTACGTTTGGATACTGTTTCGATCAAGCGTAAATCAGCAGCGGATAAATGGGAAGAAAAAAAAGAGGAGCATAAATCCATCTTTTTCTGGGGTGATACGAAAAATATGGTGACGTTGCCCCATAAGGGGGGGATTGCTGTCAATCTGAACAAGCTGTACAATAAATTCAGTCGAAAGGGACGAAATTCGAGAAAGCTTCAACGCCAGTTTGAAAAAGAATACCAGCAGGACCTGATCCGCGAGGAGTGGTATCCGTTGACAAAGGAATACAGTAAGCTGTCGGGAGATTCTCTGCGTAAATTTAGGATATACTATGAGCCTTCCTTAAAGTGGCTGCGTGCGAATGACAGATACGAGAAGATTGCTTATATCCATAGGTGTTTAACAAATTACCTTGATTCTGTAGACATTATCCATAGGCGACTTCAGTTTCCTATGGGTAATGCCAAACTTTAATTACATCGGTACGTATACCAAATATTTTGTATCGAAGAAGTCTTCTTTAAAGTAATCTGAGAGCGGGTGTAATTCTGCTTTGAGCTTAGATTCCTTAATTTCTTCGGTGAGATCTCCTCCTTTTAGATAAAGAATCCCATTGGGAATTCCGTTTTTATCATTTTTTGCAAATTTATTCCGGATCCAAGGTGTAAATTCTCCAAGTCTTGTTACAGCACGCGATACTACGAAATCATATTTGTCGTCCAGTTGTTCGGCACGGATATGATCTGCTTCAACATTTTGGAGGCCAAGTCCAGCAGCGACTTCGCGCACGACTTTAATTTTTTTACCAATAGAATCGACCAAATGAAATTTGACTTCGGGAAACATAATAGCCATTGGGATACCCGGAAAACCGCCTCCGGTCCCAACGTCCAAAATCTGTGTTCCCGGCGTTAGCTCTTGAACAAATTTGGCAATACCTAGTGAGTGCAATACATGGTGCAGGTATAGGCTATCAATGTCTTTACGTGAGATTACATTGATTTGGCTGTTCCACAAGGTATATAAATCAGCAAGTTTTGCAAATTGCTCCTTTTGAATATCCGTTAATTTGGGAAAATAGTTATAGATGATATCGACTGTAGGATTCAAAGCTTCATATTTTAAAAGTGAATTATTTCCAGCTTATTTTTTTCTTTTTTCGGCTGAATATACCATTGATGCAAATATAGAAATAGTAGATGAAGTCTACCAAGGGCAGCCACCAAATCAGTTCCTTTACTTCGAGTTTTTTATAGATGTTTGTGAATACGATCCATTGTGCAACAAGCCGAAGGAGGTAGGCACTCAAAGGAACATACCAATACATCGGGAAAGCAATTGAAGTAGCAATGACCGCTAGGTAAAAAAGGAATGCTGATATCAGCTGGGTCCCTAACATGCGTTGATGCCGCTTTTTATAAATAGTAGATGCACCTGAATGTCTTGCTTTTTGTTTGTAATAGCTTCTCCATGTTGTTTTGGGCGCCGAATAAACAATAGATTCGGTTGCTAGAACAATGTTGACATTCGTGGGGGTTGCATTTTGGTTGACAAAAAGATCATCATCGCCAGATTTAATGTGCATGTGTGCTGCAAATCCTTTGTTGCGAAAGAAAAGGTCCTTTTTGTAGGCCATATTTCGCCCTACGCCCATATACGCATCACCCTTTAATGCATAGGCGAGGTAACTCATGGCGGTATGGCTGGTTTCAAATCGAATCAAGAGGTTTAATAGGCTTTTTTTCTTAAAATAAGGGGAATAGCCCAAGACAATTTCTGTTTCCGGCCTGAAAGCTGCTGCAATTTCTTTGAGCCATTGATCGGATTGTGGTGAACAATCTGCATCGGTAAATACCAGTGTCTGATGCTTTGATGCCTTGATTCCCATACTAACGGCAAACTTTTTACCATGTTTTAAGCGTATATGTTCTTTGATATCGACAACCTTTAAATGAGGATATGTCGCTTCAAACTCATGTAATATCCAAGGCGTATTGTCTGTCGAGAAGTCATTGACCACAATTACTTCAAAATTGGGATAGTCTTGATTCAGTATACTCGGGAGGAATTGGGGGATATTGTCCTGTTCATTGTGTGCGCAGATAATGACAGATAAAGGCGGGAACTCAGTTCCTTCTTGTGCAGGTTTAATTTGATAACTGCTCAATTTGCTATATACAAATAAGATATAGTATAGTTGTATCAATAGGAAAAGACTCAATACTCCAAAAGCAATATAGGGAAGATTGGCCAAAAATACGTGAAGGTCAAGCATAGCTCACAAAGATAAGTGCTTTCCACAACTTTTTTATAGGGGAAAAATGATAATTTATTTTTGAAACATCCTGTTTGCAAATCTTTTTATAGTATTTTTGCAACGTATTCTAGGGATGAATCCGAGCTTAGGCAGTAGTTCAGAAAGTTACGAAGCTTTTTTATGCTGCAAGTTGTTGGAAATAAGGGTTTATAATTTTTAGTCCAACAGTCGATAGGGCCATGTTCATGGTTGATCATCCTTTAAAATAGAAATAGTCTCAGAGGAAAAATATTAATGAAATTTACGCTACAAGCACAAGATAAGTTGTCAAAAGCACGTGCAGGTGTTGTCGAAACTGCACACGGTCCCATTCAAACACCTATATTTATGCCTGTTGGTACGGCGGGTACAGTGAAAGCAATTCATCAGCATGAGTTGAAGAACGATATTGAAGCACAGATTATCTTGGGGAATACGTATCATCTCTATCTGCGTCCGGGATTGGATGTGTTAAATAAAGCCGGCGGATTACATAAATTTAATGGTTGGGATCGTCCGATTTTAACGGATTCTGGAGGTTACCAAGTGTATTCGTTGACAGAAGTACGTAAGATTAAGGAGGAGGGAGTTACCTTTCGTTCGCATATCGACGGATCAAAACATCTATTTACACCAGAGAATGTAATGGATACGCAACGTATTATCGGTGCGGATATTATTATGGCATTTGATGAGTGTACACCTTATCCTTGTGATTATGGCTATGCACGTCGTTCTTTGGATATGACGCATCGTTGGTTGAAGCGTTGTGTGGATCGTTTTGATAGTACAGATCCGCTTTATGGCTATGACCAGACCTTATTTCCAATTGTCCAAGGATCGGTTTATAAGGATTTAAGAATTAAATCTGCAGAGACAATTGCTTCGTTTAACCGTGAAGGAAATGCAATTGGAGGGCTGTCGGTGGGTGAACCTGCGGAAGAAATGTATGCGATGACTGAAGTTGTCTGTGACATCCTGCCACAGGATAAACCACGTTATTTAATGGGCGTAGGGACACCGGTTAATATTCTTGAAAATATAGCGCTCGGTGTGGATATGTTTGATTGTGTCATGCCAACACGTAATGCTAGAAATGGGATGCTTTTTACGCAAAACGGTATTATTAATATTAAAAATGAAAAGTGGAAAGATGACTTTTCGCCGATAGAAGCAGAAAGCGACTTGCACGCTGATCAATTTTATACCAAAGCGTATCTACGGCACTTAATTAAATCACAAGAAATTTTGGGAGCACAAATTGCTTCTTTGCATAATTTACATTTTTATCTTTGGTTAGTTAACCAGGCGAGAGAGAAAATCATTGATGGAACTTTCTACGACTGGAAAAATAAAATGGTAAAAATATTGGATCAACGTTTGTAACATTAGTTCAAGTTTAAAAAAATGCTGTCGTTAATCGATCGTTACATCATCAAAAAGTATTTGACTACTTTTTTATTCACAATGGCCATATTTACTGTTGTCATGGTGGTTTTTGACGTGTCCGAACGATTGGATGATTTTTTAAAATATCATGCTCCGCTCGATAAGATCATTTTTGAGTACTATGCTGGGTTTATTCCGTTTTATCTAAATTTTCTTTGCCCGCTGATTAATTTCATTGCCGTTATTTTCTTCACATCGAAGATGGCGGATCAAACAGAAATAGTACCTATCCTAAGTGCAGGGTACAGTTTTAACCGCTTGCTGCGTCCATACATGATTGCAGCGACTTTGATCTTTGCTGTATCTTTGGTATTCAACATCTTTATCATTCCGAATACGAATAAGATGAAGGTTGATTTTGAAAATATCTATGTGAAGCCACCTAAGGACAATTCGAGGGTTTCTACCCACATGCAATTGGACAAAAACAGCTATGTTTATATAGACAACTTTGATAATACAACCAAAATAGGCTATGGATTTGTTCTTGAAATTTTCAAGGGGGATACGCTTAAGGAGAAAATGATGGCTGATCGTATTACCTGGGACTCGGTGGCGACAAAGTGGAAGATCGAAGGGTATACCAATCGTATTATCAATGGGCTGCATGAACGGATGGACAAAGGTACTGTTAAAGATACTACTCTTGATATGAAACCATCGGATTTTGAGGTACGTGATAATATGTTTACGGCTATGGATACCCGTGAATTAAATATTCGAATCCACAAGGAGGAAATTAGAGGGACGGGAGTCATGAACGATTTATTGCTTGAGAAATACAAACGTTATGTGTATCCCTTTTCCGCCTTTGTATTAACATTGATGGGTGTGGCACTTTCTTCCAAGAAAGTGCGCGGGGGGATAGGTTTAAGTCTTGGTATCGGTATCGCACTAAGTTTTACCTATATCGTATTTATTCAATTTGCTAATATGTTCTCTCTGAAAGGGGGGCTACCACCATTGATAGCCGTATTAATTCCAAATGTTACCTTCTTCTTGGTGGCAATTTACCTGGCGATAAAAGCGCCAAAATAATCTATTTTAAAATGGCTAATTTTCAATTAAATCGGAATATTCTAATTCTGCATTTAACAATACTTATTTGGGGATTTACTGGGATTTTGGGGAGTTTAATTTCCGTATCCGCCATTCACTTGGTTTGGTACCGTGTTGCGATAGCTTCGAGTGCATTGCTGATCTATTTTCTGGTAACCAAACAGTCGATTGTTGTTTCAAGGAAACAGTTTCTCCAGTTTTTTTTGGTAGGAGCGGTTGTTGGACTGCATTGGGTGTTGTTTTTTTATTCGATCAAGGTGTCTACGGTGTCGGTGACCTTGGTGACCCTATCATCTGTTACCTTGTTTACGGCAATATTAGAACCTATTGTCAATAAGAAGCGCATAGCGTTGTTGGATATTGTTGTTGGTCTCGTCATTATTGTCGGTATTTATACGATCTTTTCTTTTGAAACGCATTATCTGGTCGGTCTGCTGGCTGGACTTGGCTGTGCTTTTTGTGCGAGTATATTTTCAATTGCCAATGCGCGGATGGTTAAAAAATCGAGTCCAACATTGATTACATTTTACGAGATGCTGGGCGCATGCTTCTGGATCAGCATATTCATGTTATTTACGGACGATTTTAATGCTGAAATGCGTTTGGGGCAACAGGATTTAATTTTTCTTTTGTTGTTGGGTGTGGTTTGTACCGCCGTGGCTTATGTCATGGGCGTAGCTGTTATGAAGGAATTATCTGCATTTACTGTTGCGCTGACGACAAACTTGGAGCCGGTTTATGGTATTCTGCTTGCGATGCTGATTTTTGGGCAAAAGGAAACAATGAGTGGTGGATTTTATCTCGGCGCTTGTATTGTGTTAGGAGCCGTCTTCACTTACCCTTATGTAAAAACCAAATTGGAGAATAGACAAAAGGATTTGGTTATCCGTAAATTGCATTAATTGAATCAGGTGCTATCCAATCTTTTTGGACAGCACTTGATTCATGTGACTTTAGAGGTCTGCTTCTACAGCATCGTTTCAGAGATTCAATTTTTAACGGGTTTATTTGACTTTTTGATCACCTTCTGTCTCTGTTGATCTATTGGAATGAAAATTCACCAATCCCTACATTGCGCTCTTTATCCCGATCAAGATAGATCGTAACGATTTTTCTTTCCTGCTTTCCACTGCTGTAATAGGTGTAGATTTCGGCCATAACGGCGGCAGGGCCAGCTAAAGTGAGGGAGCCATCATTAAAGAAGTCAACTTCGATTTTATATTTTCCTTTCAATGCTTTTTTTAATAAAAATTGTTCTGGGCCATAACCTCCGGTGAAGTCATTGCTGAGTCGGCCTCCGATCGCTGTCGCTGGATTACTATAAAAGCACTTTTCTTGATTTGGATCTGTAACCCAAAGGTCGATATCTGTGTTCTGTGAATTCCAGTTGATAACGACGCGCATATCAACAGGCAGGTCAGCAATCAATTTTTTGTTCACGTCCACGTTGGAGCTAGCTGCTTTGTTTGATTTAATGATATTATTGATTTCCATAAGCAATGTTTCTTCAATACCTTCATCGCGATCGGCCGCCTCAGGCGAGTAGCTCTGCGTTAATATACCATACAATTGTTCCAATGCTTCTTTGAACATCCCTTTGTCCTGCAGGACAAGGGCATAATCCCGGTGGCTTTGGGGATCCATTGATCGCCATTTTAATACTTTTGCCGTAATGAATAATGCATTATCATAATCCCCCCATTCGCGTAGTTTGTATGAAATGGTTTTATAAAGATCCGCATTTTCGATCTGTAAGTCAGCCAATGCGCTTAATATTAATAAGGCTTTTTGTTTATTTCCTCTTTTATAGAAGAAATTTGCGACATCAAAATAGAAAGTTGGTGTCCCCATGTACTGGTTTCTAAGCTGGAGATAGCTTTTGTATGGATCTTTGGATTGATTTAGTTCTTGTAGATAGGCCTGATCTTCTTTAATTTCGGGAATGCTGATTTTTCCACGTATGTTGTTGATGCTGTTGCCCGTTTGTACGCCAGCTACACGTTCTTCTAGGGATTGAACAACAACAGATTCCTGAAGAGCGTCATCAGATGCGGCTGCCATTGCCAATTCGCTGGTTGCTGCGTTGACGGTATTTGAGTTGCCACCAACCGACATTCTTTTTCCACTGGCGGCATCTGATGATCTGAGTTCTTCGGCTCGTGCTGCCGCAACTGGGCTGGCTGAAGGGCGCGACGGAATAGGTGTAACAGAAGTAGCTCCGTTGGCGATCTCTTCGACAGCCATATAATCTGTGGACTCAAGCGGCTTGTCCCGTTGTGGATATTTCTTCTTTTGCTGAAAGTTGGTCTGCCACCAGGAGCGAAGTTGTTCTGCACTATTTTCGGCCTTATCTAAGAGATTAGCTACACGTTCTTCACGTTCGATTGCATGTTCTTTTTGGAGTGCATTAAATTGCGGGAGTAATTCTGCTGGGGGAGTTATTGCATAGCGTATGTAATCTTCTACGTTTTCCAGTACAATAAGGCTGGTATTTCTGGTAACGATGCCGAACTGTTTACCCAGGGTTTCTATTTCCTCACGATTGTTGTCGTATTGAAGATCCAATGCTTCGATTTTCTTTTGTGCCCAGATCTGCTGCAGGTCAATTTCACCATGATCTGGATGGAGTGTTATGCTAATTTCTTTTGGGGTATGTTGTCCATCTCCTACAAGCAGCGTGAGCTGCTTCAGTCCCGGGCGTTTCCCGATACCAGCGATGGAAAAATTAGCTTGTATGGCAGTACCTTTTTGAGGATAAACTTCCTCAAAATCGTGCTGCTCTTTTATTCCTAAGTAAAGGAGATCCACCGTATTTAGATTATTGTACGCTTGATTTACTGAAGTATTGGTTAAATTGATCATCTTTCCAATATGTTTCTGTGCAATTTGTTTTAAGACACCATAGTCCGATCCATTGGATGAAGTGATGCAATAGACTGGATTTTCAAGGCTAATTTCACTTTGACCAAATGTAGAAAGGCCATCGCTAAACAGCAGGTAATCGCTGGCATGTATTACACCGGTCTTTAGTTGACTATAATCGGTACCGCCATCGTAATCCATTCGTTTGATATAACTTTTAAGCTCATCCCAGTTACCTTGTCTAACGTGAAACGTTGGTCCTTTTAAAAATTGGATGTCCAATAAACCCAGTTCAACACGCATGTTAGGGTTCTGTTTAAAAAAGAGATCTAATAGGGCAAGTTCCTTTTCTATATCCCTATTTTTACCGCTCAGTGAACGATCCCAGATAATTCCGATATCTTCGCCCCATTTTTTCTGAGTAGGTTTTACAGAATTGACGCTTGCATTGGCAAGAAAATAAAAGGTTTTGTCATTATTTGCCTGAATTAAGCCAGATGACCCTTTGCTGTCTATTGGAAGTTGAATAACTAGATTTCGTTGGGATTGAAATTGTTGTTTACGTAAAGAAGCCGTGTAATTGTTGTTTTGGTGGGAGAAAGCCAGGGAACCATCTGGTTTTTCTGTGAAATCTGGTTTATGGCTGTCCTGAAAAACATGAATGTCCAAGGCGAAGTTTTCAATGGCATTTGTATAATTTAACGGCAAATAGTAATAATGTGCCTGATCGGATTCCATACCGAGATTTTCTGAATAACTGATCTGAATAGTCCGTTTACCTTTTGCTGGCAAAGGATAAATTCGCGTACGGAAGTTATTCCCTTCAACTTTCTCTAATAGACCGGGATCGACACGGCGTGTTTCTATACTTTCAAAAACTTCGGTGCCTTTATTTTTATCGACTGCAACTGCTTGGCGTAATTTGCCATTTATATCTAAGGCATAGCCACTCACGGAGACGCCTTCCGGCATAGGGAATGTTAGTTCGCCCTCTAGGTCGCGATTGGTCTTATTTTCGAAGACCATTGTCATCGTCGTTTTGGCCATATTTCCGAAGATGGCAACATCTACTTTTAGGTCTGCCAACATCACCTTGTTTTGCTGGCCATCGTCGTTTTTGATTTTTAGACTGGGTATTTCACGTGTAGTTCTGATCTGTGATTTTGTGTCTACATTGGAAAATACCAAAACTATGAAAAGTGCAACTATGATCTTTTTCATCTTTCTATATTTAGTAGGTGCGGGCTGCGAATACATCGATGGTTCACAGCACAATTAGCTTTTATTTTTCTAGTGATGCAGGAAAATATAAAATTCCATAACCGAGGGTATTTAATTTTTATAGGTGGTTTTTTACGATAGATACAGTTTATTTAAACTTATGTTAATGATTGGCTAATATCTGGCAATTATGTTTGCATCAGTATTCGGCCAGTCAACCGAGCATAGTGTGTTTAGACTAACCGTATTGTTTTTATCGCACATGGAAGGTGACAGGAATAAAATTTGGCTAATTGAACAGAACCTGAATAGCAGTAAGCATTATTTGAAAAATTTGTACTGATGAAAAAAATATATAGTGTATTAGGCATGGCCTTGTTGTGTGCTTCATGCAGTAAAGATGATGTGTCGAAGATTATCGACCCAATTGTTGAATGGGTTTATCCGGAAAAAGCCGTTGCAGCAGATCCAAAAGTATTGAGCGATGTTAACGGTGTAAAGGTGTATAATGGAGGCTATGGATCATCGATGGTTCAAGATCCTAACGATAAGGCTGTCTTTTATCTTTTAACTGATAGGGGACCAAATATTGATGGGACGGAAAAGGATAGTAAAGTATTTGCTGCGCCAGCATTTGCGCCACAGATCGGTAAATTTAGGATGAAAAATAACACGCTAACATTGGAATCTGTTATTGAGTTGAAAAATAAAGATGGTGTGAAATTGAATGGTCTGCCAAATCCCGAAGGAAAGGGTGGTTCTGGTGAAAAGGCATTGGGGGTTGATGGTAAAGATTTAGGGAAAAGTGAAGATGGAATCGATTCAGAGGGACTAGCGCGGGCGGCCGATGGCTCTTGGTGGGTAAGTGATGAATATGGGCCGCATATTGTTCATTTTGACGCTTCGGGAAAAGAAATCGAGCGTATTAATCCTTGGTCCACGGGTAAGAAGTTGCCTTTGGTATTTGCTAAACGTCGTCCTAATCGAGGAATGGAGGGTCTGACAATTACGCCGGATGGGAAGACTTTGGTTGGTATTATGCAATTCCCGCTTTATAATCCATCCAAAGATGCTATTAAAAATTCATTGGCAATCCGAATTGTTACGTTGGATATTGCGAGTGGTGCTACGAAACAATATGTCTATATGATGGAGCGTACCGATTTGCAAGCAGTCAGTGAAATCGCAGCCGTGACCAATTCAACGTTTATTGTTTTAGAACGTGATGGCGAATATGCAACAGAAGCTACACGGTCGACTGTATTTAAGAAAATTTATAAAATTGATCTTTCAGACGCAACAGATATCTCAGATGCAAATAATACCGCAAATGGAAAATTATTTGATGGTAAAACTGTTGAAGAGCTGAAAGATGCGTCGACCCTCGCGAAATATAATATTAAACCAGTAAGTAAGACACTCGTTGCGGATTTAATGACTGACATCAAGGAATTGTATCCACATGATAAAGCAGAGGGGCTAGCGATCATTGATCAATCTATGATCGCAGTGTGTAATGATGATGATTTCGGGGTAACTGGAACAGGTTTCTATGAGTCGAAAATTTTGCCTTACGTGAAGACAGTGGATAAAAACAGTATTTATTTTGTTAAGCTTAAGACGCCATTGAAATAGTGACTAGCTACTGATTATAAAACGGCCCGTTGGATTCAACGGGCCGTTTTATGATATTATACTGTCCAAGATTTGTCCCTGTTACAAAGAATTAAACGGGCTTGGAGTATCACCGGTATGACCTCTCCGTTGAGAGCGGCCTGCTTTTATGCATTTATTGTTGCCAGAGAGTCTTTACTTTCAAGTTCAGAATACCCCATTAAGTACTCATCGACTTTGCGTGCACATTCGCGTCCTTCGGAGATTGCCCAAACAACAAGCGACTGGCCTTTACGACAGTCTCCTGCAGTAAAGATATTATCAATTGTCGTTTGGTAGTCTTTGTCATTTGCCAGTATATTTCCTTTTTCATCTACACGAACGCCCAGCTGTTCCAAAAGAGTATGTTCTGTATGTTGATAACCAATGGCTAATAAGACCAGGTCTGCGGGGATTTCACGAATTTCGGATTCACCTAAGCGGGTTCTTCTTCCAAATTCATCCACTTCGTATTGGACTTCTTTGATTTTTACTCCTTTAATATGACCATTTTCGTCTTGGACAAATTCTTGAGTTTCTGTAGCCCATAGCCTTTCACAACCTTCTTCCTGAGATGATGAGGTTCCGAATGTTACCTTATCCAAGGGCCAAGGGTTATTCTTTAAACGTTCTTTGGATGGTGTTGGTTTGCGTGCAATCTGTGTAATACTTTTGGCGCGATGGCGATTGGAAGTACCGATACAATCTGAACCTGTATCTCCGTCCCCGATGACCACAACATGTTTGTCAGTCGCCAGGATGCGGTTTTGTTCGATGGTAATGCCACTTACTTCTTTATTCTGCTGGGTTAAAAACTCCATGGCAAAATGTATACCTTTTGCTTCATGTCCTGGCAATTGCATATGCCAGGGAACAGTTGAACCAGTTGCCAATACAACAGCATCATAAGCTTTTAACTCATAAAAGCTGATGTCTCTGCCAACTTCTGTATTCACCTTGAATTCTATTCCCGATTCTTTCATTAGATTGACACGACGATCGATGACCGATTTTTCTAATTTAAAATCTGGGATACCGTAACGGAGTAATCCTCCGACCTGATCATCACGTTCGAAGACGACAACATCGTGTCCTGCTTTGTTGAGCTGTGCGGCAGCGGCAAGTCCTGCAGGACCAGAGCCGACCACAGCAACGCGTCTGCCTGTTTTTAAATAACTTTTGTGTGCTTTGACATAGCCTTTTTTGAAAGCGATCTCAATAATATGTTTCTCGATCTCTTCAATCGTAATTGGACTGCTATGTATGCCGAGCACGCATGCCGATTCGCAAGGTGCAGGACATATCCTCCCTGTAAATTCAGGGAAGTTATTGGTTGAGGACAGGATCTGATAAGCCTCTTCCCATTTTCCGTCGTATACAGCATCATTAAATTCAGGGATAACATTGCCTAGCGGGCAACCTGAATGACAAAATGGAATACCGCAATCCATACAGCGTGCGGCTTGTTTATTGAGTTCGTTTTCAGAATATCCTTTATTGAATTCTTTAAAGTGCTGTACGCGGCCTTCCACAGCTTCTTTTGTTGGAAGCACGCGCTCAAATTCTTTAAAACCTGTAATTTTTCCCATGATCTGTGCTTCCTATATTATGCTTCCACTAATTTTTGACGAATGACATTTTTGTATTCTCTAGGGAATACCTTAATGAATTTATTTTTTTCTCTTGACCAGTTTTGTAGGATGAAATCTGCTCTTCGGCTATTGGTCAGCAAGATATGACGTTTCAGCAAAGCTATAATTGCGGTTTCGTCTTCACTTTCCAACGGATCTAGGTCGACCATTTCCTGATTACAGTTTTCGCGGAAATCTTCGTTGATGTCGTAGATCCATGCGATACCACCGCTCATTCCGGCAGCAAAGTTACGTCCGGTTGCCCCCAAGATCAGTGCACGGCCCCCTGTCATGTACTCACAGCCATGGTCACCAACGCCCTCAACAACAGCTGTTGCTCCTGAGTTACGTACGGCGAAGCGTTCGCCTGCCTGTCCATTGACGAATAGATGTCCGGATGTGGCACCAAATAGTGCAACGTTGCCAATAATGATGTTGTCTTCCGGTACAAGAGTGCTTTCCGCAACTGGATAAATTGCTAACTGAGCTCCTGAGAGTCCTTTTCCAACATAATCATTGGCTTCACCTTGTAATTCAAATGAAAGGCCTTTGGTAGAAAATGCACCAAAGCTTTGTCCCGCAGAACCTTCAAATTTGAAGTTGATGGTATTGTCTGGCAGACCTTCTGAACCATAAAGTTTGGAAATTTCGTTCGATAACATCGTTCCAATGGTACGGTCTGTATTTTTTACTTTAAATGTGCCAAATACTGGGGTTTTGCTTTCTAGCGCCAATTTAGACTGTTTTAATAAGCCCCAATCCAAAATCATGGCCATACCATGATCCTGCTCTTCGGTATTGTATAACGATTGTCCAGGTTCGTTGCGTTCCACGTGCAAGATGTCGGTAAAGTCAATTTTCTTTGCTTTCCAATGATCTATATTCTCGCGTTTTTTCAAGAATTGAGCTCTTCCTACCATTTCGTTGATGGTGCGGAAACCTAGGTAAGCCATTGTTTCACGGACTTCTTCCGCTAAAAAAGTGAACAAGTTGACAATATCTTCTGGTTTTCCAGAGAATAATTTACGTAGTTCTGGGTCTTGGGTTGCAACACCTACAGGACATGTATTCAAGTGGCATTTACGCATCATGATACAGCCACCGGCAACTAAGGCAGCGGTAGATACTCCCCATTCTTCGGCTCCTAATAGTGTTGCAATGATGATATCACGACCTGTTTTTACTTGGCCGTCTGCTTGTAACACGACACGACTGCGCAATTTGTTTTTAACAAGTGTCTGATGCGCTTCTGCAAGGCCCAATTCCCAAGGCAGTCCAGCATGTTTGATTGAACTGATTGGAGATGCACCCGTACCGCCATCAAAACCTGCGATAAGAATTACATCAGCATGTGCCTTCGCAACTCCGGCAGCAATGGTACCAACACCTGCTTTGGAGACCAATTTTACGTTAATTCTTGCTTGACGGTTAGCATTCTTTAGGTCAAAGATCAGCTGAGCTAAATCTTCGATGGAGTAAATATCGTGATGGGGTGGTGGTGAAATCAGACCGACACCCGGTGTAGAGTGTCTGGTTTTTGCAATCCAGGCATCTACTTTAGGGCCAGGTAATTGTCCACCTTCGCCAGGTTTTGCTCCTTGAGCCATTTTGATCTGCAGTTCATCCGCTTGTGTCAGATAGTTTGAAGTTACTCCGAAGCGAGCCGAAGCTACCTGTTTAATCGCCGAACGCATGGAATCTCCATTTGGAAGTGGTTGATAACGAAGTTCATCTTCTCCACCTTCACCAGTATTGGATTTTGCTCCGATGCGGTTCATTGCTATAGCCAGAGTACTGTGTGCTTCGTGTGAAATTGATCCAAAGGACATGGCACCGGTGGCGAAACGTTTTAGGATTTCACTTGCAGGCTCTACTTGCTCCAAAGGGATTGAATTACGATGTTTTGCAAAATCCAGTAAGCCGCGGAGGGTAAACATATGTTCCTTCTGCTCATTAATTTTCTGCGCGTATTTTTTATAGGTTGCGTAGTCTCCGGTACGGCAGGCCTGTTGCAATAGGTGAATCGTGTCCGGATTCCAAAGGTGTCCTTCACCGCGACGTTTCCATTGGTAGATACCGCCTTCAGGCAATAGATTTTGTGGTGTACGGCTTTTTTCAAATCCACGCCAGTGTTTTGAGAGTGCTTCTTTGGCAAGATCATCTAATGTCATGCCGCCAATGCGTGAAACTGCGCCACAGAAAAATTTATCAACAACAGATTTGTCGATGCCGAGTACCTCGAAGATCTGTGCTCCGTGGTAGGATTGCAATGTTGAAATTCCCATTTTGGAGAATATTTTCAACAAACCATTATTGACGGCCTTGACGTAGTTTTTGGATAATTCTGGCCAAGTAAGCTCTGTATCTAAGGTATTTTGTTCCTTCATCGTACGGATGCTCGCCAAGGCCATATAAGGATTTATCGCTGTCGCACCGAACGCCAATAGGCAGGCGAAATGGTGTACTTCCCATGCATCGCCGGCTTCGACGACTAGACCTACGGCACCACGATTTCCTGTTTTTATGAGATGGTGGTGAACTGCAGATACAGCTAACAGAGATGGAATTGCGGCATGTTTGGAATCAATAGCACGATCTGATAGGATCAATACTTCAAAACCATCGCGTACGGCGTCATCAGCATAGCGGCACAAACGCTCTAAGCCTGCTTCCAATGATCCCGGTTTGCCATCTGAGCGAAAATAGGACTGGATGGTTTTCGCCTGAAATAATCCGGTATCGATCGAACGTAATTTCTCAAGTTCTTTGGAGGTCAAGATCGGATGCGGTAAGGTTACGCAGTGACAGAATTTCTTGTCTTCGATCAAGATATTACCTGCATTACCAATGAAAGTCGCTAAACTCATGACCAGACGTTCGCGAATCGGATCTATTGGTGGGTTGGTTACCTGGGCAAAGAATTGCTTAAAGTAGCTAGAGATATGCTGTGGTTGATCGGAAAGAATTGCAAGCGGAACATCGGAACCCATTGAGCCCGTCGGCTCATATCCTGTTAGCGCCATTGGGGTCAGGATAGTTTCCAGGTCCTCACGAGAGAAACCAAATGTTTTTTGATATTTGAAAACAGATTCCTTGGAAAGATAGGTATAGGTTACACGAGGTTCCTCCAATTCTTCCAGTTTGATTTTGTAATTGTCCAACCAATCACTGTAGGGCTGTTGGTTGATTAGCTGATCTTTTACCTCGTTATCGGTGAGGATGCGGCCTTGTTCCATGTCGACAAGAAAAATCTTACCTGCTTGTTGACGGCCTTTTTTGATGATTGTAGACTCCTCGATTGGAAGTGCACCAGCTTCAGAAGCAACAACCACGCGGTCATCTGAGGTTACGGCATAACGTAGTGGACGTAAGCCGTTGCGGTCTAACGTAGCACCAATATGTTTGCCGTCGGTGAAGCAAAGAGCTGCAGGGCCATCCCAAGGTTCCATCAAGGTTGCGTGATATTCATAGAAAGCACGTTTTAAGGGATCCATTTGCGTATTGCCATCCCAAGCCTCGGGAACCAGCATCAACATGACGTGCGTCAAGCTGCGTCCGCTATGTAAAAGAAGTTCGGCAACATTATCGAGGCATGCCGAATCGGACTGGCCACGGTCAACAATAGGAAGCAAGATTTCCATTTCTTCTTCCGTAAAATAAGGCGATGATAAAGCACGCATACCTGCATAAAACCAATTCAGGTTACCTGTTAACGTATTGATCTCACCGTTGTGTGCCAGCATACGGAATGGCTGAGCGAGGGACCATGAAGGGAAGGTATTTGTGGAAAAGCGCGAGTGAACTAAGCCAAAAGCAGATACCACACGAGGATCGCGTAAATCAAGATAATAAGTTCCGACTTGGTATGTTGTTAATTGACCTTTGTAAATAATTGTTTTGCAAGAAAGCGATGCAAAGTAAAGTGGGAGAGGATATTCTTGTTGTTGTTTAACTTTTTGAATGATCAAGCGACGTAGTACAAAAAGTTTGCGTTCAAATTCTTCAGTGTTTGAAACGCCGTCCGGTCTGCTGACAAAAAATTGGACAATTTCAGGTTCTGCACTGAGGGCTGTTGGTCCAATACCTTCACGATTGACTGGTACTGGACGGTAGCCAAGGAATTTCATACCCCTTTCTGCTGCCGCTTCCTCAATCAAATCCCGACATATTTTGTTCATGTCTTCTTCTTTAGGAAGAAAGACCATACCTGTGCCATAATACCCTGGCTCTTCCAATTGTATACCCAAGTTGATACATTCTTCCCATAAAAATTCATGGGGAAGCTGGATCATGATACCTGCTCCGTCACCACTTTCAGGGTCACAGCCACAAGCACCACGGTGCTCCATATTCTCCAACATGGTCAATGCATCCTTTACTTGTGCGTGTGATTTATTCCCTTTGATATGGGCGACAAAACCTACCCCACAGGCGTCATGCTCAAAATTAGGGTCGTAAAGGCCCTCCGTTTTCGGTCTCTGTTCGATCATCTTTCCTTTTCAAATAATTATGATTGCTAATATAGGAATAAAAAACGTAAATATTATAAATATTCTAATAAAAATGTATTTAATTTGATTTTATCATTTCTTTTAATGTGTTTTATTGCTGATATTGTATTTACTATTCGTAGTTATTAAGATATGTTGAAGTACACCTTAATAATGCATCATTTGGCAATATTTTTTTGTGGGATATGGAAAAAGCATCCCAAGATTGCGATAATATATATAAATTAGGCAAAGTATTGCATATCCTTTATGCTGTATTGCTATGGCTTAACTAAAGAGACTAAGATGAAAATAACTGAAATTGAAATTTATCGATTGAGTATTCCAATGGAACCATTTGTCATTGCGACAGGGACGATGGATTATGCGCAAAATACTTTTATACGTATATATACCGATGCCAATATCTATGGTGTGGGCGAATGTTCTGCTTTTCCGATGATCGTAGGAGAAACACAAGATACCTGTTTAGTGCTGGCACGAGATTTTGCAAAGATCTGGAAGGGGCGCGATCCTTTGGCTATAGAAGAACGTTTGGAGGAATTGGACTTGTATATTGCCGGTAACAAAACGATCAAATCGGCCTTTGATATGGCCTTGCATGATCTGGCCGCCAAATATGCTGGATTACCACTGTATCAGTTTCTAAAGGGAACGAAGCGAGAGATTACGACAGATATCACCTTAGGGATTGCATCTCCGGAAGAGATGGCGCTGAAAGCAAAGCGTTTACAGGACGGAGGTGCGGTTATGTTGAAAGTTAAATTGGGGAAGGACCCAAAAACGGATATTGCACGTATTCGTGAAATACGTAAGGCTGTTGGATTCGAAATGCCTATTCGCGTTGATGCAAATCAAGGCTGGTCTTATGCAGGGGCAATAGAAGCATTGCAGGGGCTGGAACCTTTTAAGATACAATTTTGTGAACAGCCAATGCGTACCTGGGATGATGAATATTTACCTCAATTGCGCACAGAAACTATCGTTCCTGTGATGGCGGATGAATCGGTTTATTCTCACCATGATGCGGAGCGCCTCTGTAAAGCTGATGCCTGCGATTATATCAATATTAAATTTTCGAAATCAGGAGGTATTCAAGAGGCCTTAAAAATTAATCATATTGCCGCGGAATACGGTATTACTTGTATGATCGGAGGGATGCTGGAATCTCGCTTGGCTTTGGCTGCTAAGGTACATTTCGCGTATGCTGCCCCAAATGTCAAGTTTTTTGATCTGGACACTTGTATGGTTGGCCATTTGGAAGATCCTGTTATCGGTGGTACTCAATATGACGGGTATAAAATACATATCTCAGACCAAATTGGAATCGGGGCAGATATAGACCAAAGATTTTTAGATCGATGCGAGAAATGGATCATTTAAGTTGAAAAAAAATTATGAATAGTATGAATTGGGGAATAGGGATGCAAGAGATTGTTGTCCTGATTATTATCGTTATCTTTTTGGTAGCAGCCTATTTGTTTTTCTCTAAACTGTTGAAAAAGTAGGTTTTAGTCTTCTTTTTTTGATTGAACTTCTTTGTTAAACTTATTTTTCAGTTTTATAACTTATTTTTAAGTTGTAAAACTGAAAAATAAGTTATAGCTTTATGTTATTATAAACAACGTATCAAATTATGGAAGAATTAACAAAAAAAGAAGAGGAAGTCATGCAGGTGATTTGGAAGCTCAAAGAGGTCTTTGTCAAAGATATTATTGAGTATCTGGATCCAAGTAGTTCAATACCTTATAATACAATCTCCTCGATTGTACGGATATTGGAAAAGAAAGGGTATGTGGGTTATAGGGCCTTCGGAAAAACGTATCAATATTATCCTTTAATTTCAAAGATGCAATACCGAAAGTTATCATTCTCAAGAGTACTCGATCATTATTTTGATGATTCGGTCGAGAATCTACTTTCTTTTATGGTAAAGGAAAAGAAGCTCTCGGCGGAGGATATTCAGAAAATAGAACAACTCATCAAAAAACACGAAAATCATGAATAGTTTACTTTATTATTTATTTGAAGTTAACTGCAGTCTGGTAGTCGGGGCAGTTCTTTATTTTCTGGTATTCAGACAGCTTTCATTTTTTCAATGGAACCGTTATTTTATTCTAGGTTTATGTTTGTTGAGTCTGCTTCTGCCGTTTGGAACTGTACGTTTGGGCGAGCTATTTCTTTCGCCGACAAGTCCAGTACTCGCTTTTGAACAATCGAATACAATCGCTCATTCGCTAGAAACTGCTGGTGATCTCGTATCTGAGACAGATATGGTCGATTCTTTCTGGCATTCGTTTTCGATCGGATATGGCATTGCTTATGGTTATCTGCTTATTTCTATTGTTTTGTTGTGCCGCTTTGCGTTACGCTATATCCGCCTATACCGTCGTATTGGACAGCTGAGTAAATATAAATTTGAGGGATTTACGATGGTTGCTCCCTTTGCACATTATGCAAATTGTTCAGTTCAGCATGTAATTGTTATGACGGAAGATCAGCTTGCTACGCCTGATGGAAAATTAATTTTTGAACATGAGAGCCAGCATATTGTTTTTAAACATCGCCGGGATAAATTGTTTATTGAAATTTTTCGTTGCCTTTTTTGGCTAAATCCATTTGTTTATTGGATGCGCAAACAGCTGTATTTGGTGCATGAGTATCAGGTTGATGAGGTGCTGGCCAATCGATATGGAAATCGTGGCTATGCCCACTTCCTGTTAAACTTAACTCAGCAGTCATGTCCTACTGGGTTGCAGAGCAGTTTATTTAACAATAGGCATGAACTGGTCGAACGGGTGCAGGTCATGATGTCAAAACCTTCCTCCAAAAAAGCAAGATGGCAATACGTATTGACCGTTCCTTTATTAGGCTTTTCACTACTGTTTTATTCGTTTATTAATCCGCCGAAGAGCTCTTGGTTTTCGGCTTCTTTAAACGGAAAAAAGAAGCCGTCTAAAACGATCATCCTCGACCCCGGACATGGTGGGAAAGACACAGGGGGGATTTCCTCTTTCGGATTGGCAGAAAAATCATTGACATGGGAAACCTGTTTACTTTTGAAACAGGAGCTGGAGCGCAAGGGGTACAAAGTATTGTTGTCAAGGGCTGCTGATGAATATAAATTACTCAGAGACCGGTCTAACTTTGAAGGGGATTTATTGCTATCAATCCATTTCGACAATGTAAAAGACAAACAATCTCTTCCTATTCGAATATTATATCATTCTGGGATTAATCATAATCCGCTCGAAGAGCTTAACCACAAATTTGCGGTTAGTCTGGGCCAAAGGCTGCAGCAGAATGGACTGGCAGTGAGTGCTCCAGAGGTAAACACAAAGCTAGCGATTCTACGAGGTGCTAAAATACCGGCACTTCTCCTTGAGCTGGATAACATCAATGCGATTGATAAAAATGTGAAACCTGACTTCGTTAATAAACTAGCCCATGCTATAGATCAAAGTGTCGAATACTAAGCGTTAATCTATAATCGCGGATTTGGAATACCATTCTTTTTACATTTGTTAAAAAAAATGTGGTCTATACGCGTTTTGGATCTCTGTTGGGACGAAAATAGATTATATTCAGTACCTTTGCGATACTTATTATTTTATAAAAGTTAGAAAATATCATGAGTACTCAAAAAGGACCTATTTCTCAATTTATTGAGCATAATTACCGTCACTTTAACGCAGCGGCATTAGTAGATGCTGCAAAAGGTTACGAGGAACATCTGTTGGATGGTGGAAAAATGTTGATCTCTTTAGGAGGTGCAATGTCTACAGCTGAATTGGGTGTTTCTTTAGCAGAAATGATCCGTCAAGATAAAGTACACTTTATTTCTTGTACTGGTGCTAATTTGGAAGAGGATGTGATGAACCTTGTGGCACACTCACACTACAAAAGAATCCCTAATTATAGAGATTTGACAGCTGAGCAAGAAAGAGAGCTATTGGATAATCACTATAATCGTGTGACAGATACTTGTATTCCTGAAGAGGAAGCTTTCCGTCGTTTGCAGAAGCATCTTGAAGATGTTTGGCATGCTGCTGAAGCAAAAGGTGAGCGTTACTTGCCGCATGAATTCCTTTATCAAGTCGTTAATTCAGGTGTATTGGAGCAATATTATGAAATCGACCCAAAAGATTCCTGGATTGTTGCTGCTGCTGAGAAAAATTTACCGATTGTATGTCCGGGATGGGAAGATTCAACCACAGGTAATATCTTCGCATCCAATGTGATTAAAGGTAAATTGAAAGCGAGTACAGTTAAGTCTGGTATCGAATATATGATTTACTTAACAGAATGGTACCGTAACAACTCAGCAGGTAAAGGTGTTGGATTTTTCCAAATCGCCGGTGGTATTTCTGGTGACTTTCCAATCTGTGTAGTTCCGATGATGTATCAAGATCTTGAATGGGAAGAAGTACCTTTCTGGGCTTATTTCTGTCAGATCTCTGATTCAACAACTTCGTATGGTTCTTACTCAGGCGCTGTTCCAAACGAGAAAATCACTTGGGGTAAGTTAGATATTGATACACCTAAATTTATTGTAGAATCTGACGCAACGATCGTTGCGCCATTGATCTTCTCGTATATCTTAGGTCATTAATCTTTTTGACATATAGAAAGGAGCGATTTTTCGCTCCTTTTTCTTTTCCCTTTTTCTTCTTTATCTTTACTATCTAATATTTTTTTCCCAATGAGCAATCTTACAACAGATAATCCCGTTGCACTTCAGACCTTAATGGATGAAACAATCTTTGGAAATGGTTTTGATTTTCAAGCCGATCTGTCTGGACATTCTTTACAGGAGGAGAATAGTGTTCATGCGCAAGCAGCTATTGTACAAGCATCATTGACAACGAAGGACACTTCGTATGTAGCAGTGGGGATAGGGGAAGCCCAACAAGCTGTCCCTAGTCAGGTAGTCAGCGGAAGCCATGCTGTTAACCATCTTGAGGTATTGGGTGGGGAGTTTATCTACCAGGGAAACAAGGAGCAAGGAATACTTTTTATTCTGCGATATGAGCAGTATCCTTACTTCTCACCAGCGGCACTTGAAGCTTTCGAGAAAACAATTGGCGCCTTGAAATTGACAAAAGAGACCGTTGCAGTGCTTAATTTGGCGAATAGCCATAATCCAAATGATTTTAAGCGTATCATGCAATTTTTTCAGCCGACTAAGATTATTTTGCTGGGAGTGGAACCGGCCTCTTTGAAACTACCTTTTATTGAACATAATTCCTATATGAAAGGCCGTATTGCCACGGTTTTTAATACGTTCAGTTTTGAAGAGATGTTTGTTGATGTAAATAAAAAGAAACTGTTCTGGAATGAATTTAAGACCTTTATTGTTTCTTAATTTTATAGAATATAATAGAACGCTGTTACTAAGTTATCTCAGATTTAGTCGAATCGGTAAAGTATAAGCAATACGTACCGGTTCTCCGCGAAGTGTTCCCGGAATCCATTTTTTTGACTTTTTGATCACCTCAACTCCTGCGGCACCTGTTCCGTATCCTAGATCTTTTTGGATCTTAATATTGGATAGGCTACCATCTTTCTCTACGATAAAACTGATGTGGACGATTCCATTCACACCATTTTTCATTGCATCAATCGGATATTTATAATTCTCGGCGATGAAGCGCATAAAGCTGTCCATTCCCTCTGAATAGATTGGGTTGGTTTGATAGTTGGTAGAGTCGTAAAAGATAATTTTACCATTGTTCTTTGTTTTCTCGCCTCGTATCAAGTGACCTTTTTCATAATATTCTTTAAACGTATACGACTTTTTGGGAGAATCACTTGATTTTCCAATCCATTCTCCTTCACGTTTATTGGAAACCAAGGCCCCTTCTTCATAGTCTTCATTGTCAAGATTAGTTAGGCGAAGAAATCCATTTCCATGTTCTAATCTTTTTATTCCCAAAGAGTCATAATAGAGAATGTACCGCGTTGTAGACGTGTTGTATTTGGAAAACTGTTCTTCGCGCCCATTATTATGGGTTTTTAAATAGAGTGTTCCTGAGGGATAGTAGTAATAAGCCGTGTCAATCAATAGTGCTCTATCTGAAAAAGTTTCTGTGCTTTTTAGTTTTCCATTTGGGTAGTAGGTTTCCTTTTTTCCTACAAAGGCATATGGCGCTTTATCGGTCAATGATACGCCTTTTGTTTTAACCTGATCATTGTTTGCAAATTTTTCTAAGAAAACATATTGCCTTCTTCCATCTTTAAATTCAGGGGTAACTTTTCTGGAGTAATAGGCTTTTTTCATATCTGTGGTCAGATCTCCTGATTTATCCAGATAATATTGAGCTTTCACATTATTCAGACCTAATAAGATTAATGTGAGAAGTAATTGGAATACACTTTTCATAACTTGTATTAAGTTATGAAAAAGTAAGTAATTTCTAAAATGTAGGTACAGGAATGTTAATATGGATAAGAATGCATATTTTTGATGGGATATCAAAATAAATAGAAGATGCTAGAACTTGTGTTTGCAACCAATAATGCCCATAAACTGGAAGAGGTCCAAGCGATCGTGGGGAACGCTTTTGTTATTAAGAGTCTGAACGATATTGACTGTCAGGATGATATTCCAGAAACAGGCGTAACATTTGAAGAGAATGCACAACAGAAAACAGATTATTTGGTTAATAAATATGGCCTTTACTGCTTTGGTGATGATTCTGGATTGGAGATAGACGCATTAAATGGCGAACCGGGCGTTTATTCGGCACGTTATTCCGGATCAAGGGATATGGAAAAGAACATTGATCTTGTCCTGCAGAAATTAGGTGATACCCTCAACCGCACGGCGAGATTCAAAACAGTTATTTCCTTGTATCTGAATGAGCAGCAGCACTTCTTTGAGGGAAGTATTGAAGGCAAAATTATAGATCAACGTAGAGGTGTTGATGGGTTTGGTTATGACCCCATCTTTATCCCAAATGGCTATGATAAAACTTTTGCGGAAATGACAGCAGAGGAAAAAAACAGCATAAGCCATCGTGCGATTGCTGTTGGCAAACTTGCTGCATATTTAAAAACGAAGTAAGTCAGTTACTAGATCATTTGAATTATAAATAGAAATTTCTATTGATTTAATTTAATGAACGAGCGCATCTGAGAGGAGCAGCAGATAGTCTTGAATCAAAAAAGCAGCGCAAAACAATTTGTTTTGCGCTGCTTTTTTGTGCGACCTGGTAGTGGCGGTTATTTAGCTTTTACCTTTGTCTGAGTACTATCTTGCGCCGGTGTTATCGCCGATTTATTAGTTGTTGAGTCGGACTTTGCAGTTGCTTTGTCGGCTGCAGTCTTTACATTAGTTTTTGTACTGTTAGCTTTATCTGTTGTTTCCGATGGCTTAGCAGTTTTTGTTGTAGCGCTTGCTTTGTCACCTTCGGTATCTTTAACCTTATCGGTACTTCCAATAGTATTCGCTTCCTTTGCAGCACCCTTTTTAGGCCCTGTGGTTTTATCACCTTTGTTAATGGCTTTCATTGTTCCTGATTCCTCACCTTCCGGTGCAGTAGGAACCGTAAATGAAGCTTTCGAAAGATCTCTTTTTCGATTTAATAAATCGTCTTTTGACTTAGGCCGGTCTTCAGGTCGCCAAGTGAAATTCGGAAGGAATTCTTTATCGGCAGTGACTTCAGCAATAGGATAGACCTTGCCGTCTACTTTCCGGATGGACACATATTCTTTCAGCTTATTGTCTTCCATCAAGATCTTGAAACGACTGCTGCGATCATGGACAAGCTCTGTGGTTACATTGGTCTTCTCATCAATATTGTAAAATATGTTTTCCGCATTACCATCTACAAAAAGGCGTTCCATGCGATTATTGGTGAAAAAGCTTGTAATTTTTCGTCCCTTAATCTGATTAAATTTTAAAGAGTCACTTGTCGCGTTTACCATAAAGGCATTGCCCACAAGCAGTGAATTGTCCAGCTTTTGGTTCTTTACTTGCAAAAATATGGTGTCTCCCGAAATCTGTGAGTTTTCGGCCCACATCATTGGTTTTCCCATTAGTCTGAACATGGAATCTTGCATCCCGTAATACATGGAATCGGCTACAGCTTGTAAATCAGATTTAAATAACCGAGCATTATAGTAGGCCTTTATAATTCTTGTTTTGGCCGTATCTTGGGAAAGAGAATCGCGTTTTTCCGCTTGGGCATTTTTTAATGCAGCCCCCATCAGTTTTTCTGATTCACCGCCTTGCGGGATGACCGCTTTTTTGCGCAATACACTGTCAGCCTTCAGGTTTTTCTCAATTTCTATCTTATTTTGATCACCGACTATGACCGGTACTTTCTTCGGAGCAACCGGCTTTCTATTCGTAAGGGTATCTGGTGCTTTTTTTGTGTTTTTTTCCAGTGATGGTTTTTTTGTGTCGTTTTTATGCAAACTATCGAGGTCTTTTTGAAGACTATCTGCAACAGTTTTTAATGTACCCGTAGAATCAATCGGTGTTGATGTCGAATCCTGGTCACCATAATCGATCTCGTTATCATCCTCGATTGCGCCACCTTCACGATTTAATTTGAAATCTTTGGGAATATAGTCTCTGCGGAATATCATTTGTGAGAACAGCGTATCGGCGGTCATAAAAACAGAATCTACTTGTGCGTCACCCTTGAGTTGTTCTTTTTTGTTGCTTTTGGTGTTTTTACCCAGATGATCCTTTTCTTCGAGAATTCCTTCTGATGCAGTTTTGTCTGATTTGAGGTTGTCTTTCTGTTCCTCTTTCTCAATCTTCTTTAATTCTTTAGCTTCTTTTTTGAGCTCTTTCTCCGACTTTTGTGGAACTGGAGACAAAGAAGATGGGGAATCTTTCTGTGTTGAATCTTTTTTGACAACCGAAATGATCAGCGGTTTATCTGTCATTGTAATGGATTCGTTTCTCCCATTGTATAAGCCAAATCCGCCATAAGCATAAAATTTGTCTAAGGTGTCCACAAAGACCACATTTTTTACGGCTTTACCGATTCCCACTTGCCTGTCGTAGAATAGGCTATCGCCCTTGAGAAACTTTGTTCCCTCCGTGTAGAGATTATTTTTAGAAAAATAGGCTTGGCCTGTTGCCATATGGTATCGGCCTTTTTCAGTATATAAATTTTCACCCTTATTCCCTTTGATATTCGTGGGGCCATAGAATTCGGTAATACGTGTATTCCCATTGTATTTCATGGAGTCGGTGTAGACTTTCACATTGGTCGATCTAACGACAACTTTTTGATTGAAATAGGATTCGCCTGTATTTTCGAAATAAGTAGCTCGCTGGCTGGTAATTGTGTCACTTCCTGATAGAATACGACCACCGCTGTAGTAATTACCTATCTTGCTGCGCATATTATAGACGAGGTGATCGGTTGTCAATATAGACCCGCTGGTGCTGACCATACGAACAGCGCCTGTAAGTGTTGCAAGCTGCATGGCCGCTTCATAGTGTAATTTATTGGAAAATATTTGGGTACCATCAGGCTGAGTGATGATCACATTTCCAAAGGCTTCAAAAAATTGTCGACCAATGTTATCTTTATGTAGATAGCCACTGTCTGAGGACAGTGTTGAACCAACGTGTTCATACACCGGCCGATAAAACGACATATTGCCATCTTTTCCAGTAATAATATGGGATGATGACAGAAGCTTTAATTCATCCTTCTTCTGGGCTTGGACCGACAAGCCAGTTAAAATAAATACAATAAGTGTATAAATGTATTGTTTCACAAGGGCAAAAATATGGATTTTAATTGCTACTTTACTGGATTTCACAAATTTTAAGACTTGAATTTATCATTCGGTCAAAATATACCGTAACTTTGTTATATGAATGTGCTGGAAAGACTAATGGGCTATATTGAAAAGGAGCATTTGTTGATGCCTCATGATAAAATATTGCTTACAGTAAGTGGGGGAAAGGACTCCATGTTAATGGCACATTTGTTTGCAAAAGCGGGATACCACATTGCTATTGCCCACTGTAATTTTCAATTAAGAGGGGAAGATTCGGAGCAAGACGAAGCGCTGGTGAGAAAATTTGCAGCGGAAAACGGTATTCCAATATTTGTGAAGCACTTTGATACAAAAGCTTACGCAAAGGATCAACAGATTTCAATTCAAATGGCCGCTCGGGAATTACGTTACGCCTGGTTTGAAAAACTTAGACACGAACTGCAGTTTGATCGAATCGCTGTGGCTCAGCATCTGAATGACCACATCGAAACAGTACTTCTTAACCTTTCACGTGGAACCGGTCTTCAGGGTCTTCAGGGTATTTTTCCGATTCGGGAACGTATTATCCGGCCGCTTCTTTTTTTGAAAGCCAGTGAAATCGAACATTTTGTTCACATGTATGGTATTGCTTATCGAGATGACCAATCTAATTTTTCAACAAAATATGCACGTAATAAAATTAGAATTGATATTATTCCACATTTCAAAAAACTTCAACCCGACTTTGAAATGATATTCGAACAGAATATCAATCACTTTAAAGAGTCCTATCAACTATTACAGCAATTTGTTGAACCTATTCGGAAAAAGCTTTTCTATCCTACAGATGAGGGGTGGGGAGTTCGGAAAGAAGACCTCGAGCCTTATCTGGATAATTTACCATTACTTTATGAATTATTTTCGGCCTTTAATTTTTCGAAAGCTGTACTGAGCGATCTCCAACAAGCTTGGGTGAAAGAATCGGGCCGTGTTTTTCAATCCGATTGTTACCATATGCTGTTGGATCGAAGTGAACTTTTTATTCGGGAGAAAGAATTTATTTCACCCGATGAGGCTTTGATAACTTCCGAAACTTCGACCGTTGAGTGGAAGCGGTATTGTTTTCACGCCGAGGTTTCCACGGATATAGCTATTGTCCGAACGCCTGATCTTGCTAAACTGGATTATGATTTATTGGTATTCCCACTGACAATTCGGTCCTGGAAAGTCGGAGATAGTTTTTATCCTTTAGGTATGGAAGGACGGAAGAAGCTGAGTGATTTCTTTATCAATAAAAAGATCAGTCTTTTTGAAAAAGAAAATATTCCGCTGGTGGTAAATGGAAATGGGGATATCCTATGGATCGCCAATTATCGCATGGACAATCGTTATAAAATTACCTCCAATACAAAAAAAGTCCTTACTTTAGTTTGCAGAACTGATTAGTATGAAAAAATGCTGATTATGTCTATGACGAAAAAACATATAATGGATAATCGGACAATGTGTTTAAACTAACTTGTTCGATAATGCGGTTGTGACGCAAATTCTATAGAAACAAAATGATGTTATTTGGAAGCTGAACTGTAAGCACGTAATGTGTCTAAGATCTCCAAAGTAAAATCTAAATCTCAAGTCAATGAAAGAAGGTGTACTCTATTCGGAAAATCAATATTTAGGACGTGACCGTGTTTGGATCAGTGTGCGTTTGGTACTCGTGCTTTTTTGTTTTACTGCATTTTATCTCAATTTAGATCATTTGATCTCGAGTCAATTGTTCTTTATTGTAGGGGTAGGTATAATTATTACCTCTATCGTTATGATGTATATGGTATTGTTCCGCATAGAGGTATTTCAAGACCATATTCTAATTAGCGGACTTTGGTCTACCCGTGTTGTGAAAATTGATCTTGCGTCCATTACAAAAATAGAAAAAGCACCATATAGTACATTCTTTTTCAATAATCCAGTTTACAATTTACATACAAAAGGAAAGATTAAATTCTTTGCTGGTGGCAAAAATGCTGTTTTTTTAACAGATAAAGATGGCCTTACCTATGTATTGGGGACGCAGCGGCAGGAAGAGTTATATCGTGTTATTATGGAAACGAAAGGAAAATTAGGGAAGTCTTAAAATTTGTTAATAATTTCTTATCTGACAATTTAAAGACAACAGTTTATCGAGTTATTGGTTAAATTTGAGAAAATAGCAACGAATTAACTATGGCATTTTTAAAATTTATACTTATTACATTCGCTGTTTACTTTGTAGTAAGATTCTTATTTCGATTATTTTTACCATTTGCAATGCGTAAAGCAGCTGAAAAGTTGATGAAAAAGGCGCAACAGCAAGGTGGAGCATACAATGGCCAGGGACAGGGCGGTACTTTCTATTATGAATTTAATGGACAAAATAAGCAAGAAAGCACAAGATCACAGCCCGAGGGTAAAATCCATGTCGATTACATTCCACCAAAAGAAACTCCTGAACGTAAAGGAACAGAAACTGCTGGTGAGTTTGTCGATTTTGAGGAAATAAAATAATTTTTAGCGACCCAAATAGCGTATCTTTGTGCTATGTGGCTCAAGCAACTTTCTGTTCTAAATTTCAAGAATTACTCGGAATCATCTTTGGAATTTCTCCCCGAGGTAAATGCTTTTACAGGGAATAATGGTGTTGGTAAAACCAATCTTTTGGATGCAATCCACTATTTATCGCTCTGTAAAAGTTACTTTAATCCGATCGATTCACAGCATATTAAATCAGGCAATGACTGGTTTATGGTACAGGGAGAATTTGATAAGGAATCATCCAGTGATTTTATATCTTGTAGCTTAAAAAAGAATCAAAAGAAACAGTTTAAAAAAAATAAAAAGGATTATCCTCGGCTGGCTGATCATATTGGACTATTCCCCTTGGTTATGATATCGCCAAATGATAGTATCATCGTAACAGATGGTAGTGAAGAGCGGAGAAAGTTTGTGGACAATGTGATTTCCCAAACAGATAATAAATATCTGGATACCCTTATTATTTACAATAAGTTTTTAGCCCAACGTAATAGTCTTCTTAAACAAGCGCGTCAAACAAGTGTATTAGATCTTGGGCTGATTGAAATTCTTAATTTTCAGCTTGAAGAAGTAGGAAATATTATTTTCCAGAAAAGAAGGTCTTTTATGGAAGAATTTCAACCTGAATTTGAACGGCATTATCAGTTTCTCACCGACGATGCCGAGACTGTTCACTTGCAATATGAATCCCCTTTAATGTTAGATTCTTTCCTCCATATTTTAGAAAAGAATTTGGAGCGTGATCGTATATTGGAACGAACAACGCAGGGTATACATAAGGATGATCTGATCTTTACCATCCATGGGGGCATGCCTTTAAAAAAATTTGGTTCCCAAGGTCAACAGAAATCTTTTCTAATTGCATTAAAACTTGCTCAGTATTCCTATTTACAGCAGAAGAAAGGTTTTAAACCTTTGCTTCTGCTGGATGATATCTTTGATAAACTTGATGATCGCCGAACACATAAATTGATGCAGATGGTTTCCGAAGATGATTTTGGGCAGATTTTTCTGACGGATACGGATTCAACAAGAATTCAGCGAATCTTTGACGAAATTAGTCGGCCTGTTCGTATATTTGATATTGAAGGAGGGCAAGTTAATGTATAAGAAGCAAGCAAAGAAAAGTCTCGAGTTTATTCGTTCAAGTGACGATATGACAATCAAGGAGGGGGTTGAACGTCTCCTTGAGGCTTATAAACTACGTAGGAAATTTGATGAAACATCGATCGCTTCTGTTTGGCCTCAATTGATCGGTAAAGCTATTGCAAATCGTACACAGCAACTCTATGTACGTGATAAAAAACTGTTTGTACGTGTAGAGTCTGCGGTCATTAAAAATGAATTGGCGCTTATGAGAAGACAAATACTAGGACGGGTAAATGAATATGTAGGTCACGTCATTATTGAAGAAGTCGTCATCTTATAAACTCTCCTTCATGTTTGACCAACTCATTAAAGCTTTCTATCGATTCAGTATTTGGTATGAGCCAAAACCTTGAGCCGTATCCGGGCAAAAATAAATTCTTGATAAAAATCAAACGTCATCTTTCTATCTTATCCAAGTTTTGTCTTATCTCCATTAGCGGAGGCTGATGCTTAGCAGAAGGTCTCATAATTTTATGCGCTATAAAGTTGTTTGATCGAAAGGTATACCTTATCCTATGAATAGCCTCTTTTTGGAATTAAATGTCATTTAAGATGGACCTCAGTTACCGGCTGGTGGGACACGGTCTATACGATATCTTCATATGGATAGAATATAGGGTGGATGCTAAAGAGGTCTGTTTATTTTATCTATTAAGACGAAAGCGATGAAAAAGATTGAAACAAGCATTCTTATTGATGCAACAGTGGAAGACGTTTGGCGGGTGTTAAGCGAATTTAAGGCTTAATCCCTATGGCGCCCAGCAATTAAGCAGTTTGAACGGCAGCCGGTCGTTGGACAACGCTGCAAAATCCTTTTAGAACCACCAAGCGGATTTAAAACTGTTAATAGAAACAAGAGGTGGATTTGGTCTTTTCAACATGGCGATAAAAACACATGTTGAGAAGAATTCTTAACTTTTAACATGCTGATGTTAGTTGAGGTTTTTTATACACATAATGTTGGTGATCTTTTGTGGGGGTAGGTAGTTTATTCACATTTTGTTGTTAATAACCTGCTAGTTTTGCACATTTTCAGCTGGTTTTTAGCTTTTGCCTATCTTGTTTTAAACATTTTTATGTTGATAAGTGTTTGTTTGTTCACATTTACACAAAATGAATATATAGGTAATTCCACTTATCAACATTATTAGTGTTGATAAGTGGTTATTATTGTTAATAAGTCGTTGTTGAATTTTGCGTAATGGTATGTTATGCACAAAATACCAACAGTCTTTGTCCAGAGGATCTGACTGGTTTATGCATGTGCTTTAGATGTGCAGAACGTTGAGAAATTACAAATACTGTTCGAGATCACCTTTACCTTCACGAATAACATCGAAAGTTCCTTCTGTTAGATCGACTACGGTTGATGCCACATTGTCGCCATAACCACCATCAATTACTGCATCAACTAGGTCCTCATATTTTTCATGGATTAATTCCGGATCTGTAGAATATTCGATGATTTCGTCTTCATCGTGGATGGAGGTAGTCACAATAGGGTTGCCCAGCTGTTTGACAATTTCACGAACAATATTATTATCGGGGACACGGATACCAACGGTCTTCTTTTTTGAGCTCAGTAATTTTGGGACTTTGGTGGTCGCATTAAAGATAAAAGTGAAGGGACCCGGTAATGCTTTTTTTAGGACTCGGAATACCGATGTATCGAAGGATTTTGTGTACTGTGAGATATCTGTTAAATCATAACAAATAAACGACAGGTTTGCTTTTTCTGGCTTTAAACCTCTAATTTCACATACCCGTTCGATTGCTTTTTGTTGCGTGATATCGCAGCCTATACCATATACAGTATCTGTAGGGTAGATGATTACGCCGCCACGGCGAAGAATATCAACTGCCTGTTCTATTGCTTTGGGGTTGGGATTGTCGTTATATATCTTAATAAGCATTTTTCTCTTTATTTAGGTGCCATAAACTAGCGCTAATCTCCAACCTTTAAGTGGAGGTCAATAAGTATAGGCCATTTTGAATTGACATGTTCTATCTAAAAAAACAACAGCCAAAATATTTTGTTTTGGCTGTTGTTTTTTATGTTAAAATTCTGCGTTTTTCGGTGTGCGCGGGAATGGAATCACATCGCGGATATTTGTCATCCCTGTTGTGAACAGCACTAGACGTTCAAAACCTACGCCAAATCCTGAATGTGGTACCGAACCAAAACGACGGGTATCCAAAAACCACTCCATTTCTTCGGCAGGAATACCCACTTCGGCCATGCGGTCCAATAAACGTTCAAGATTTTCCTCGCGTTGGGAACCGCCTACCATTTCACCAATACCTGGGAAAAGAATATCCATCGCCCTAACCGTGTTCCTTCCTTGTTCATCAGGTTGATTTTGCTTCATGTAGAAGGATTTAATCTCCCGTGGATAGTCTGTTAAGATCACTGGTTTTTTGAAGTGCTTCTCTACCAGATAACGCTCATGTTCCGATTGTAGATCTGCTCCCCAATCATCAATTAGATATTTGAATTGTTTCTTTTGGTTTGGCTTGCTACGTTTTAAGATTTCAACTGCGTCGGTGTAAGTAACACGTTCAAAATCGTTAGCTAAAACGAAGTTTAATTTTTCAATAAGATTTAATTCTGAGCGTTCTGCGGCTGGTTTTGATTTTTCTTCTTCCAGCAACCGATTTTTCAAGAACTCAATTTCTTCCGGGCAATTTTCCAAAGCATATTTAATGACATATTTCAATAAAGCTTCGGCCAGATCCATATTGTCCTCTAGTTCATAAAAAGCCATTTCAGGTTCGATCATCCAGAATTCAGCTAAGTGACGTGTCGTATTTGAATTCTCGGCTCTAAATGTCGGACCGAAGGTATAAATGTTTCCAAACGCCATGGCGCCAAGCTCCCCTTCTAATTGGCCTGATACTGTTAGGTTGGTTGATTTTCCAAAGAAATCTTCTTTGAAATCTATATCTCCATTTTCTTTGCGTGGAGGATTCTTTAAATCCAGGGTTGTAACCTGAAACATTTCTCCAGCACCTTCCGCATCAGAACCAGTAATGATTGGGGTATGCATGTAGACGAAGTCATTTTCCTGAAAAAACTTGTGCACAGCAAATGCTAGCGCATTACGAACCTTGAATACAGCATTGAATGTCCCGGTACGGAAACGCAAATGTGCGATTTCACGTAAAAACTCTAAGCTATGCTTTTTGGGTTGTAAAGGATATTTTTCGGGGTCAGAGTCGCCAATAATACTTACTTCAGTAGCTTTAACCTCTACTTTCTGTCCTTTGCCCAATGATTCTATCAATTGACCTTTTACGCGAACTGCCGCTCCAGTGGTGATACGTTTTAAGATATCTTCAGGTGTATTTTCAAAATCGACAACTGCTTGAATATTATTGATTGACGAACCGTCATTGATTGCTATAAACTGATTGTTGCGGAAAGTTCTTACCCAACCTTTAACAACGACCTCTTTGCCAAATTCTGTGGCATTCAATAGTTCCTTTATTCTTGTGTGTTCCATCTTAATTTTTGGAGATTGACTTGTAAAAGATGCTTTGTTAAAAAAGCAATACAAAAATAAGCTATTCTGTTGGTTTATTGGCTATAAATGTTGATTTAATTCATTTAATAGCGGTTAACTATACCGATAGCAGAAAATAGATAATGAAATAAAAATAGGCGAAAACTGCAAGCTGGAGAAGCGATATACGTTGCTTTGACATGATCAGCGATTGGTGGGACGCGATCATTTAGGGGGATGAGTCAATTAAATTGAGATGAATAAACAAAAAACGCGGATTAAAAATTAATCCGCGTTTTTCTATGATGATTAAAAGGAAATTAACCTTTCAATACTTTTGTTACTAATTCAGCAGCTTCTTTCAATAAGATTGCAGAATAAACCTGTAAGCCCGATTCATCAATTAATTTTTTCGCTTCTTCGGCATTAGTACCTTGAAGACGAACGATAATAGGCACAGGAATGTTGCCGATTTCGCTATAAGCATCAATTACACCTTGAGCGACGCGGTCACAACGAACAATACCACCGAAGATATTAATTAAGATCGCTTTTACATTAGGGTCTTTTAAGATGATATTGAAACCAGCTTTCACAGTTTCAGCATTTGCAGTACCACCAACGTCCAAGAAATTCGCAGGTTCACCACCAGCCAATTTGATGATATCCATTGTCGCCATTGCTAAACCAGCACCATTTACCATACAACCTACGTTACCATCTAATTTAACGTAGTTAAGGTTTGATTCACCAGCTTCAACTTCTGTTGGATCTTCCTCAGTCACGTCACGCATTGCTGCGTAATCAGGGTGACGGTATAGTGCGTTCTCATCAAGATTTACTTTCGCATCAACTGCTAAGATCTTATCGTCTGAAGTTTTCAGTACCGGATTGATCTCAAACATAGAAGAGTCTGTAGAATCGTATGCTTTGTAAAGAGCAGCAACAAATTTTACCATTTCTTTGTGCGCAGCACCTGAAAGACCTAGGTTGAAAGCAATTTTACGTGCTTGGAATCCTTGTAAGCCTACTTTTGGATCGATTTCTTCTTTGAAAATCAAGTGTGGTGTTTTTTCTGCAACTTCTTCGATATCCATACCACCTTCTGTAGAGTACATAACGATGTTACGTCCTTTAGCACGGTCTAGTAATACAGACATGTAGAATTCTTTTGTTTCGCTCTCGCCTGGATAATAAACGTCTTGAGCAACCAAGACTTTATTTACTTTTTTACCTTCAGGTCCAGTTTGAGGCGTTACTAATTGCATACCAATGATGTCAGTAGCTCGTTGTTTGACCTCATCTAAGTTCTTAGCTAACTTGACACCACCACCTTTACCACGGCCACCAGCGTGAATTTGAGCTTTGACAACAACCCAATCAGAATTGTAGTCTTCTTTCATTTTTTTAGCCGCTTCCACAGCTTGCTCTGGAGTATCTGCTACGATACCTTCCTGTACGCGCACACCAAAGCTCTTTAGTATTTGTTTTCCTTGATATTCGTGAATGTTCATTTGCAAAAATATTTGGCGTAAAAATATGTTTTTTTGGGGGATAAGACAAGGGATAAATTGCTCTTTTATCTATTTTTTGACATTTGGGTAAAATAAAATGGCTGAAATAGAGAAATAACAGCTTATTTATTCAAACACGAGGTATCGTAAATTTATTTATCTTTGTCCTATGATGTTACATGCTCAAGGAATTCACAAAGCTTATGGATCATTGCCAATTTTAAAAGGTGTTGATATCGACGTTGAAAAAGGTGAAATCGTCAGCATCGTCGGTGCCTCAGGGGCAGGTAAAAGTACGCTGTTGCACATCATCGGCACCCTAGATAAACCTGATCGTGGATCAGTTTTCATCAATGGTGTGGATGTTCAAAAATTGAACGCCAAAAAGTTGAGTGCCTTCCGAAATGAACATATCGGTTTTGTATTTCAATTCCACCATCTGTTGCCAGAATTTACAGCACTCGAAAATGTGTGTATTCCAGCTTTTATACAGGGAAAGGGGAGATCTGAGGCGGAAACTAAAGCAAAGGAACTGCTGGAGCTATTAGGGGTTTCACATCGTATTGACCACAAGCCTGCAGAAATGTCTGGGGGCGAGCAACAACGTGTTTCTGTAGCTCGTGCCCTGATCAATGATCCTTCCATTATTTTGGCGGATGAACCTTCTGGTAATCTCGACTCGGAAAATGCAGCCGCTTTACATCAATTGTTTTTTGATCTTAGAAACAAATTTCAGCAGACGTTTATTATCGTTACCCATAATGAGGAACTTGCCCGGATTTCTGATCGAACGATTCATATGCGGGATGGGCTAGTCGTGTAACAAAATCAAAATACCCCTAAATAAGGGAGTTCTAACGTTATTTTTAATGAATAAAATACTTATCACTTTCGGGACCAGACCATTGGCAATGCGTATCGCTAAAAGATTGGGACCTGATTTCGAAGTCATCTATGCAAGTTCAGAAGATATTCCTGAATTACTGCTAAAATCAGGTAACTATGCCAAGATTCCGAAAGGACTTCTCCCTACATTTGCACACGAGGTGCTTAAATTAAGTTTGGATCAGCAGGTTAATTATGTATTGCCTTTGGGTGGTTTCGAGCTGGAGCCGCTTTCTGAAGCCAAAGTTTTATTTGAAGAGTATCAGATCTCGGTTCTTGTCCCTGATAAGGATCTGCTAGAAACTATTCCCGTTATGGAAAATCCGCCTGCTGACTTGCCTTATATGCTTCTTGTAAAGGGTAGCAATTTACTGGATTCGAGGACTTTTGAAAGATCATTGGACGGATTATTTGCCACATCAGATTCCGGTGAGGATCTAGCGCTAATCTGTGTATCCAAATAAAATATAACTTTTGGGGCTAACATGATAATCGTTCCGACGATGTTGATACAGCCCTTAACTTTAAGCTTTTATACCCATGCTATTTCCAGAAGAGAAAAAGGTGTATGTTTTTGAATTAGATGATGTTGTTTTTCCAAAAAAGGATTACTTACTGCAAGTGTATTATCTTTTTGCAAATTTTATAGAATTTACAGAAACCGTTCCGCCACAGGCAGATTTAGTTCATTTTATGAAAAATCACCTTGAGCATCAAGGAGAATATTTATTGTTTGAACATGCGCAGCAGACCTTTGGATTTGATCAAAAATATAAGGAGAATTTTGAGCGGCTTCATGTGAATGCTATTTTGCCACTAAGGTTAAATTTATTTGAGCATATTAAGACGCTATTTTCGCAGTTAAAAGCTGCTGACAAGCACATCTGTATCCTAACGAAAGGGAATCCACTTGAACAGCTCAACAAAGTGAAATTTGTGAATTGGGGCGAATATGGTGACACGATAAAAGTTTATTTTAAGGATGAACTCGTTTTTAGGGAAATAGAGCCATTGGAGTTCCTTGCCACGGAGTTTGCAGTGGGAGAAGCCGAAATTCAATTTGTAGACTAAGTCTACAGTAAGTATCTTTGTTTAATCTACCAACAATAATTGTCATTAAAATCGTCGTCAATATTGTTGAAAAAAAATTATGATTAGGGATATAAAAGCCCTATTTTTATATAAAGCCCTTGGATTTATGAATAAAGTGAACAAGCCTGCCACGATTAAAGAAATTGCCAAGAAGCTGAAAATCAGTCCTTCGACAGTTTCTAGAGCATTGAATGATCACCCCAGTATTGGATTGGTAACAACAATGCGAGTTAAAAAAATGGCCGAAGAATTGAATTATGAACCCAATCAAACAGCTATATTCTTCAAGCAACGTAAGACATTCACTATTGCTGTGATCTTGCCGAGTCTGTCGGAGCCATTTTTTTCGTTTGCGATCAGTGAAATTGAAAATGTTGCATCAGAACATCGATATACTGTTTTGATGGGCCAATCGTTGGATGATCCGGATCGTGAAGAGCAGATCTTGAAAACGTTTAAAAACCACCGTGTCGACGGGATTTTAATGTCTATAGGTAAAAAGACAACCAATTTGGAGTTTATCGAAAAGTTGGAAGCTTCTGGAATTCCGATTGTCTTCTTTGACTGTGTGCCTAGTTTGCCTAATATCAATAAAGTGCAGAGTGATCTTTCTACCGGGATGAACGAAGCTGTCGATGCTTTTGTAGCACGCGGGCATAAAGTCATCGCACTTGTAAATGGACCGAAAACATTACCTGCAAGTGAAGATAGAAAGGTAGCTTATCTATCCGCTATGAAAAGGAATGATATGGACATTTTGGAGAAAAATATCATCGAAACAGATTTGAGTACAGAGGGAAATGAAAAAGCGATGGACAGTATATTTGCGATGTCCGAGCGCCCTTCTGCGATTATCTCTTTTAATGATTTTGTCACACTTGATCTGATGAAAGCAGCCCGACAAAAAGGCCTTGTCTTAAATCAAGATATTTTCTTTATTAGTTATGCCAACTATCCCCTGTGGCAGTATATGGAAAATCCACCGATGGGACGCATTGAACAATTTCCGGGGATGCAGGCGCGCAAGGCGGCTGAAATTTTATTTGATCGGATTGACAATACAGAAATTGTGGACCAACAGATCGTCTTTAAGTCGAGGCTAGTTATGTAATCACATTTATCTGTTACTTAATAAAATTAAAAAGGGGAAAATCATTAGACTTTCCCCTTTTTAGTTTATTAAGTTGCTACAAATACTATAAGTGAATTACCTCACCGTAAGCATCAGCACAAGCTTCCATAATCGCTTCACTCATTGTTGGGTGAGGATGTATCGTTTTAATCATTTCATGGCCTGTTGTTTCCAATTTACGGGCAACCACCACCTCTGCAATCATTTCGGTTACATTAGCACCAATTAGGTGTGCACCTAGGAATTCACCATATTTAGCGTCAAAGATCACTTTGACAAAGCCATCTTTCGCGCCAGCAGCTGAAGCTTTTCCTGAGGCTGAGAATGGGAATTTACCAACTTTAATTTCATAGCCGGCTTCTTTTGCTGCTTTTTCAGTATAACCTACAGAAGCAATTTCTGGAGAGCAATACGTACAACCAGGGATATTGTTGTAATCAATAGGTTCAACGTGTAGACCTTTGATCTTTTCAACGCAGGTGATACCTTCTGCCGAAGCAACGTGCGCCAAGGCTTGGCCTTTAACAATGTCACCGATAGCATATACACCTTCGATGTTTGTTTTGTAGAAGTCATCTACAACGACACGTCCACGATCAGTCTTTACACCAACCTCTTCCAAGCCGATGTTTTCGATATTAGGAGCAATACCTACAGCAGATAATACAACTTCCGCTTCGATAACTTCAACACCTTTTTCTGTTTTGATCGAAACCTTGCTCAATTCTCCAGATGTATCTACAGATTGTACTTCTGATTTAGTAAGGATATTAATGCCCTGTTTCTTTAAGCTTTTCTCTAATTGTTTTGAGATTTCTTCATCTTCAACAGGAACGATTCTATCCATAAATTCAACGATAGTTACTTTGGTTCCGATTGCATTATAGAAATAAGCAAACTCAACGCCAATAGCACCCGACCCTACAACAACTAGAGATTTTGGTTGTTTAGGAAGTGTCATTGCCTGACGGTAACCGATGATTTTTTTACCGTCCTGAGGTAAATTAGGCAATTCACGAGAACGTGCACCAGTCGCTAGGATGGTATGTTTTGCCGAATATTCTTTAGTAGAACCGTCTGCGCCTTTTACATCGATTTTACCACCTTTTTTAATTTTTGCAGTTCCATTGATAACGTCGATTTTATTCTTTTTCATCAAGAACTGAATACCTTTACTCATTCCTTCAGCAACCCCGCGACTTCTTTTGACTATAGCTTCAAAATCAGCCTCACCACCTTGAACATTGATGCCGTAATCAGCGGCATGGTTTAAATATTCAAATACCTGAGCACTTTTCAATAATGCTTTTGTAGGGATACAGCCCCAGTTTAGACAGATTCCGCCTAATGATTCGCGTTCAATAATCGCTGTTTTGAACCCTAACTGAGCGGCTCTAATGGCAGCAACATACCCGCCTGGACCACTACCGATTACAATGATGTCGTAATTCATATAAATAAATATTCTGTAGTTGAGTGTTATAGCTTCAGATATCAAAATATAGGAAGCATATATTCATTCAAAAGTACGCATTTTTTCTGATGAATCTGAACTATTTATTGTAAAATTGGCGGTTTCTGATAAAACACTGACCTTGTTCTTGGGTTAATGTCACATCTTGGTAAAAGGGGGAAAAATAATAGACAAACCACATTTAGAGTCTTATTTTTGAATCTCACAATATACAGTTTATCATTATGTTAAGAATATTCAGACAGATCGCCTTGTGGGAAGCAATCTCTACTATTTGCTTGTTTTTTATTGCTATGCCTTTGAAATATTTGGCAGGGATCCCAGAAGCCGTCAAAATTGCAGGCTCTATCCATGGCTTCTTTGTCGTTATATTTGTGGTTATGCTGATTATGTCAACTGTTGAATATAAATGGCCAATTTTAAAAGCGATTAAATATTTCCTCGCTTCTTTAGTACCTATTTTAGGCTTTTGGGTAGAATTGGATCTGAAAAAAGAAATTGAAGGAAAAAGACAGGGGTCTTAGTTTTTTCTATAAGAATTCTAATGCATGAATTTTTGCACGGAATTAAGTCTAGAATAGCGTAAAACAATAGTATGCATTTTATGGGCCAATAAATGTGTCCGTATCCTTTACGGGAGACATCAAATAATAAAGACAGGGGAGAGATGTTTAATCATCTCTTCTACCTGTCTTCTCGATCCCCATATAAGCATAGGTAATGCTATCCTTCCCGTGTGGAACCGGATTACCATCCTCATCGAGGTTTACAAACACCAATTTGTCGATTGATAGGATTGTTTTTCTGGATATTTTATTTCTAACCTCACAGCGCATTGTTAAGGATGTTGTTCCAAAGTTGATCGCCTCGATGCCCAGTTCCAGGATGTCACCCTGTTTAGCTGAACTCACAAAGTTTATTTCTGAAATAAATTTGGTAACCACTTTGGGGTTTCCCAGTTGGACGATCGCATAAATTACAGCCTCTTCATCGATCCAACGTAATAATGTTCCGCCAAATAATGTTCCATTGGGATTTAGATCTTCGGGTTTGACCCATTTTCTTGTGTAAAAATTCATCGTGTATAGGTAGTTATGACAAAGGGGAAAAGTTTCCTTTTCCCCTCGAATATGTTATGTTTACCGCCTAAGCGTGTATTGCTCTATTTGCTGTAGCTGCGAGTGCTGCCTCTTTAATAGCTTCAGTATAGGTCGGATGTGCATGGCAGATACGCGCGATATCTTCTGCAGATGCGCGGTATTCCATGGCTACTGTAGCCTCACCGATCATGTCAGCGGCACGAGGACCGATCATATGTACTCCTAACACTTCGTCAGTGGTAGCGTCAGCTAATACTTTGACAAAACCATCTGTATCACCTGATGCTTTTGCACGGCCAGAAGCTTTGAAAGAAAACGATCCAGCTTTGTATTTCACGCCAGCCTCCTTAAGTTGTTCTTCAGTCTTTCCGACAGAGGCAACTTCAGGCCAGGTATAAACAACACCAGGAATCAAATTGTAATCGATATGTGGTTTTTGGCCTGCAATATATTCTGCTACGTAAACTCCTTCGTCCTCAGCTTTATGTGCTAACATGGCCCCTGTGATGACATCACCGATTGCAAAAACACCTTGTACAGGCGTTTCAAGATGTGCATTAACAGGGATTTTCTTACCTCTTTCTTCTAAAGTAATGCCAATGTTTTCTAATCCTAGACCTTCAGAATACGCTGTACGTCCTACGGCTACAATACAATAATCTCCCTCTAAAGTGATTTCTTGTCCTTTTGGATCCTCTGCAGTTACTTTTACGACTTTACCTTTTGCTGAAGCTCCAGTTACTTTGTGCCCTAAATAGAATTCCATACCCAATGATTTTTTCAAAACACGTTGCAATTCCTTTCCTAAGCCGCCGTCCATTGTTCCAATGATAGATTTTGCGAATTCAACAACGGAAACTTTTGAACCTAGTCGAGCATAAACTGAACCTAACTCTAAACCAATAACACCGCCGCCGATAACAATAAGATGTTTAGGGATCTCTTTTAGGTTGAGGGCTTCAGTAGAAGTAATAATTCTTTTTTTATCAACAGGTAAGAAAGGTAAAGATGTTGGTTTTGATCCTGTTGCGATAATTACATTTTTAGCTGTTAGCTGTTCTGTAGAACCATCAGCTTTTGTTATTTTGATGGTGTTTTTGTCTACAAATGAACCTACACCTTGAAAACTGTCAATTTTATTCTTTTTGAATAAGAAAGTGATACCGGCAGTATTTTGGGCAATGACATCGTCTTTACGAGCAATCATCTTTGCCATGTCTACTTTTAGGTCTTTCAGGCTGATGCCGAATGCATCAAAATTGTGGGCAGCATTGTGGTAATGCTCCGATGAATCTAAAAGCGCTTTAGAAGGAATACATCCAACGTTAAGACAAGTACCACCAAATGTGCTATATTTTTCAATAACAGCTGTTTTTAATCCTAATTGGGCACAACGGATAGCTCCTACATATCCGCCTGGACCACTTCCGATTACAATTACGTCGTATTGCATTGATTACGTTTTATTTTTTTGTACCACAAATTTAATGATTATTAATGGGATAGGAAATCAAAACTTACGATTTATGGTCAAAGAGTCTTACTTTACATTTTTTTGATAAAAGACCGCGAAATATGTAGCATTTGAAGGAATGGATTGGCTACTTAAAGAGACATATTCGGTATAATAAAAGGATATCCATGGGGTTGAATATCCTTTTGTGCTTGTTTTTTATTCTGCAACGATTTTTCCTTGCATAACACCATAGTGTCCAGGGAAACTACAGATAAAGGTATAAACTCCTTTTTCTAGTGTAAAAGTGATCTTGTCAGTTTCTCCAGGTCCTAATAATTTCGTGTGTGAAACAATAGAAGATAATGCAGATTTTGGAATATATTCATCTGCCGCTGCTGCTGCAGCCTCAGCACCGAAAGTTGGAAGATCAACACCTGGTTTTAGGATAACAACATTGTGTCCCATCGATTCTTTTGGCATCGTACCCGCATTTTTGAAAGATAATTCCACAGGCTCACCAGCTTTTACACGGAACAAATCCTTATCGTATTTCATCTGATCGTTACCTTCTAAAGATAAGCTGTTGGAAATTGCTACGTTCTCAATGCCAGGCACTGTTTCTGTTGCTTGGTTTTCTGTTGAAGGCGCTGCTTCTGTACCAGTCGATTTTGCAGACTTGTCACTGTTTCCACCACAAGAAGCAATTGATAAAGCAACTGCAACTGCTGGTATCATAAAAAGTTTTTTCATTAGAATGATTGTTTGTTTATCTTTTATTTATTTTAGGCATTTACGCTGCCCTCAGCGGTTGGGGGATGGGGTTATTACAGATTTTTCCTTTTCGGAGTCGATTCTATGACAAACCACATCAATATGTTTTGTTAATGGTTTAAAATTAATGATTTCATTGATAAATTGAAACTATCATTTCAATTTTGACAATAAAGTATCAATTGTTTTATATAATTTGATAGGATCGAATGGCTTTCCAACAACTTCATTGGCCCCAGCATCCAGTGCTTCCTGTTGTTCAGCTTGCAGTACAGAAGCTGAAATGGAGATAATAGGCATATTAGCAATAATAGGATTTGCGTTACGGCGTATTTCTTTGATTGCTTCAAAGCCACTCATGAGGGGCATATGAGCATCCATAAACACCAGATCAATTTTTTTCTTATTAATTTCTTCTAATGCAATGAGTCCATTGGTCGCCAAAGTGATATCACAGTTCCAACTTTTAAGGATATTTGCCAGCATAAAGCTGTTTAATTCATTATCTTCAGCGATAAGGATCATTGGGAAATTGAATTTTGGTAATTCCGTATAGAGTACCTGCGTTTCCTTTTCTACCGGCTTGTCTTTGATTTTGTCGAAAGTACACTCAAAGGAAAATATACTTCCCTTACCATATTCACTCGACGCAAAGACCCGACCGTTGAGTAATGCTGCAATTCGTTTCACGATTGCAAGACCCAATCCTGTACCGCCAAATTTTTTGGTGATACTGTCCTCTCCTTGTTCAAAAGCGATAAATATCTTTTCCAGTGCGTCTTCAACAATGCCTATTCCGGTATCTATAACTTGAAAACGTAAACAGATCGACTGGTTGTCTTCTGTGATAAGCTGAATTTTTAGGGTAACTGAGCCTTCTGCAGTAAACTTAAAACTATTGGAAATAAAGTTCGTCAATATCTGTTTCAGCCGTAATGGATCTGTTAAGAAATAGCTCGTGATCCGCTCGTCAACATCGATCGAAAAATCCAGACCTTTGTAGTTGGCTTTATCGATAAAGAGATTATTTAAATCATCAGTAATATCATGTACGGAGGTAGACTCCATATTAAGTTTCATCATTCCCGAATCAACTTTCGAAAGATCCAGTATATCGTTGATAATGGTCAGCAGGTTTTGTGAGGCTGAGTCCAGTTTATTGATCCAGTTTTCCTGCTCTACGCTGAGCTGGGAGTTTTTGAGCATCTGTGTTATCCCCATAATGCCGTTAATGGGGGTACGAATCTCATGGCTCATATTGGCCAGGAAGGTCTCCTTGGATTTTCTGGCAAGATCGGCTTCTTCCTTCGCCTTGAGAATAGCCTGCTTTGATTCTTCCAAAGCTATATTTTTCTCTTTAATTTCTTGTTGTATAAGTAATTGCTGAACAAAAGATTTGACCTTTGCGATGGTTGCTTCCGGATTAAGGGGTTTATATAAATAATCCACAGCGCCGCTATTAAGGCCCTGAATGAGGTACTTGTCTTCTTTTGAAATCGCTGTTACCATGATGGGGATAATGTGATTTGTCTTTGGATTCTTCTTTAGGAAGGAAACAAATTCAAAGCCATTGATTTCTGGCATTTGTACATCAACAAGTGCTAAATCAATATCCTCTTTCCAGCAGATTTTTAAAGCTTCGTTAGGATCTGTACTCGTTACTATATTTATATTTTCAATATCTTCCAGCAATGCCGTCAGACTGATAATATTTTCAATTTTATCATCGACAATCAATATATTTACCTTCTTCATTATAGCAAATCTAAATACAATTTTAAGTCAATTGCTTGATGTAATCTTTTATTTCCTGAATGCTCAAAATGCGTTCCTGTGCATTGAGTTGAACTGCTGCTTCGGGCATAATGGGAACTTCAGCAGTTGCAGGGTCTTGTACGAATGTTTTTCCTCCGTATCGTTTTATCATGAGTAATCCTTGTGCCCCATCCTGATTCGCCCCGGAAAATAAGATCGCTGTGCAATTCTCTTTATATATTTCGGCTACAGATTCAAAAGTCACATCAATAGAAGGTCTTGAATATTGCACAGGTTCCGAGATATCCAAAGAGAAGCTATAGTCTGGTTCAACCAAAAGATGATAGCCTGCAGGAGCAAAGTAAATCGTTCCATCTTCTATCGCTTCCTTATCGTCTGCGGTTTTTATTTTCTGAACAAGCGCTTTGGAAAGAGTATCTTCAATACTTGAAGCATATTTGGGATTTCTGTGTACAATGACAATCACAGGTATAAGGATCGGTCGCTCCAGTGACTTTAGGATATTTAGAATCACACTAAATCCACCTGCAGATCCCGCCAACAAAAGAATTTTTCTTGCCATCACGTACTACCCAATTTTTTGGTAAATATTTTGTTTTTTGTTTACGATCTTGAATTTAGCGGCGTCTCTATAATTAATCAGAGATTCTTTGGCCCCCAAACATAAGAAACCTAGATGGCAAAGTGAGTGATAGAATAAATCTAGCACTTTATTTTGCAATTCAGTGTCAAAATAGATCAGTACGTTACGGCAGGTAATCAGTTGAAATTCATTAAATACGCCATCAGAGACAAGGCTATGCATGGAAAAAAGCACATTTTTTTTAAGACTATTATTAATGGTGGCGGCATTGTACATCGCTGTATAATATTCCGACAATGAGTTTTTGGGTTCCGTTTTAATGAAATTTTCGGAGTATTCCTTTACCTTTGCGAGAGAATAAATGCCACGTTTTGCTTTTTCTAATACTTTGCCGTTAATATCGGTACCATAAATAAACGCACGTTGGTAGAGATTAGCTTCTTCTAATAAGATTGCCAAAGAATATACTTCTTCGCCGGTTGAACAGCCAGCACTCCAAAGTTTAATATGCGGATAAGTTGCCAAATAGGGAAACACATCTGTCTTTACAGCTTTATAGAATTCCGGATCCCTGAACATTTCAGTAACATTGACTGTGATTTCCTGCAGAAAATAAGTGCTGAATCCGGGCTGGTTGATTAGATTCGACTTTAACTCCTGTAGATTGAGCTTGTTGAGTTCCAATATTCTGGTCACACGTCTTTTTAGGGAAGCTCTTGTATAACCGGACACATCATAGCCATGAAGATTTTTGACTACATCAATAATTTCTTCCAACTCTTCAAAACTTATCATTGCTATTATTTTATCGGTTAACTCAACCATACGCGCATTAGGGATATTAATTTGTCCACATCAACCGGTTTACTAATATAATCGTTTGCTCCAACAGCTATTGTTTTTTCTCTATCACCTTTCATTGCCTTCGCTGTCACGGCAATAATAGGAAGATTTGCAAATTTTTTGTTTGCTCTTATTTTTTCGATGGCCTCATAACCATCCATAACGGGCATCATGATATCCATTAAAACAAGATCAATCTGGTCATTTCGATCAAGAATATCTAAGGCCTCCTGACCATTGTTGGCAATCTCGATGTTCATATCGTAGCTTTCAAATGCCGTGCTTAGCGCAAAAATATTCCGCATATCGTCATCTGCTAATAGCACCGTTTTGGAAGCTAAATTGTTTTCAGCAATTACAGACCCCCCCGTATTGTTGAACATATTGTATTCGCGCTTGTTACTACGAATTTTGTTCAAGAATAAATTAACTTCATCAATTAGACGGTTGTTTGATTTGGCGGACTTAAGAACCATCGCTTGACTGTGATGGAGAATTTCAGACGTCTGTTCAGGACTGAGCTCCATCGCTGTATTGATGATAATGGGTAAATCCTTAAATTGATTATTCGATTTGATTTCATTGAGAAGTTCAATGCCTGATTTGTCCGGAAGGTTCAGGTCCATAATGATGCAATCAAACAACTTTTCTTGATCCAAAAGATCAAGTGCCTGTTTTGCATTGAAAGCCTGAAATATCTGGGTATGCTGTTCTTCTAAAGATTGTTTGATAAAATCGCTTTGAATTTCTTGATCTTCCACCAACAGAATTTTTTTCAATGGATGACTCGTGGATGCTTTTATTTTTAAGAAAGTTTCAGCCAAAGACTCCTCTGAAACGGGTTTCGCCATAAAGCCGATGGCTCCGGCAGAAATAGGTTCATCATGTAAAAATGTTCCTGCAGACATCATGTGCACAGGAATTTCCTTGGTATTGTCCCCTTTTTTGAGGTTACGTAGCACTTCCCAACCATCCATTTTAGGTAACATAATATCTAATATAATTGCAGCAGGTAGTAGATTTTGTGCTTTTTGTAACCCATCTTGCCCATCATAGCTGATGTAAACATCGTAGCCATTTTGTTCAGCGTAGTCTTTTAGAATATCTGCAAAAATAAAATCGTCCTCAATAATCAGAAGTTTATTGTTTTTTTCATCGCTGTAGATCGAATTCGTCTTTTCTATTATCGGATTCTCCTTCGGGAATTGAATTGGAGAGGGGCTTTCTTCTTCGCTAAATGTCACTTTCTGGGGTGAAATCTGAAGTTCCTGTTCTAGCGGTATACTAAAGGTAAAGACGCTTCCTTCGCCAACCTTACTGGATAGGGTTATTTTTCCTTTTAATAAGCTGGCAATTTCACGGCATATCGATAAGCCTAATCCAGTGCCACCATATTTACGGCTAGTTGATCCATCTTCCTGTTTAAAAGCATCAAAGATAAGCTCTTGTTTTTCAGGAGCGATTCCGATGCCGTTATCTTTAACCGTAAAAAGAAGATTTTCTGCTTCAGCTTTTATTTTCAATGAAACTTCACCATGTTCGGCGGTGAATTTAAAAGCATTCGATAGTAAATTTTTGAGGACTTGCTGTAAGCGATGTTCGTCACCAATAAATTCCTGCGGTGTATTGGCATTGACATCGAGTAGGAAGTGGATACTTTTCGAAGCTGCGGTATCACTGAAAAAATCTTTAATATAATTGACAAGGTAGTTCGTGTGGATACGTTCCTTCTGGACGTCAACCTTGCCGGATTCAATTTTCGCCAGATCCAACAATTCGTTAATTAAATGTAGGAGATCCGAGCCTGCGCTATGAATAACAGACGCATATTTTATTTGATCCTCGTTGAGGTTCTTCTTTTTGTTATCCTGAAGTAATTTGGCAAGAATAAGAATACTATTAAGAGGTGTCCGTAATTCATGACTCATATTTGCCATAAATTCGGATTTGTATTTGCTAGATAACTCTACTTCATCTATTTTTTGAGCAATGGCTTGACGGGCTTTTTCTAAATCTTCATTTTGTGCAAAGAGCAATTTCGCTTTCTCATCGAGCTCATTATTTGTTTGGATAAGTTCTTCCTGTTGTACACGAAGTTCTTCTTCGGAAGCTTCCAACAAATGTGTTTTATGAATCAACTCCTCATTTGTCGTTCTCAATTCTTCCTGTTGAGCTTCTAATTCTTCGGTCTGCTGTTGGAGTTCCTCATAAAGGTCTGCAAGTTTTCCGTGAGTTTGGGCAACCTTGATGATAACTGCGATGTTATCTTTTGCCTTATCTAAGAAGTTAAATCGTAATTGCTCGTCCTTTTCGTTGATAATAGGGCAACAGATTTCCATGATACCGACACAATGATTTTCATAAGAGAAGGGTACTATATAAATCTCAGTTTCTAACCGGTTTGACAATGAGGTTTCTAAAATAAGGTGCTCCTGGTCGATATCTTTGATTTTAACAACTTCATGATTGTTTGCAACTTCTCCTAAAATACCATCGTTTTCCTTAAATGTTCGTTTGATATGTTGTGTCGAGGAAATGCCAACTTTATGACAGAGCTGGTATTCCTGATAGTTCTCATCGAAAATGTATACAGTCCCGCCTAAAGCTTTTGTGGAGGAAGCAATAGCATGTAGGCTTATCTCCGCAATTTTCTTGTCTGTATAATCACCGCGTAACTGCTCATCGATATGATTAATAGCATTCAAAATCCAGTTGTCATTATTGGTCTGGTCCTGCAATAGTTGGAGCCGATCATTAGATTCTTGCTGGCTTTTTACAGTAGATCTCAAAAATCTAGAGATAGATGAAATTTTAACGAGGATATAGAAGAAACCACTCAGTCCAATGGCAATGAACAGGTAGGTAATATATTGGGCTAGTTGCAGCTCATTTCTAGACTTTTCTAAGAGCCTTGCACGTTGATCCAATAAGTCTCTTGACATCAGATCAATCTCACCTAATATGGAAGCCTTTTGTTTGTGAATATGATGGGATTTGGATTGAATTTCTTGCGTATCTGAGATATCTTTGTCAAAATCATAAAATGCAGCAACATCTTTGCGAATACTTTCAATGCTGTTAGGCGGCACATGATAAAAATCATCCTTTAGACTTAAAGACCGTAGCAGTTCATCCGTTTTTCTTAATTCCAATTTATAGGGAATAAACAGCGAAGCGTCTTTCTTATTCAGGTAATCAAGTTTGGTGTCGTTTACTTCGTCTACACTTGATTTAATTTCATTAATAATATTGAATCTATTTTCGGCAATTCGAACAATAGCTCGCTCGTTATTTAAGTTATGATGCAGCGATATGAAAAAATATAGGGCTGAAAGAAAGATAAGCGAAAAAGAAATGATCACTCCTATGGTAATTTGCTTTCTATAATTTTTTCGATACATGTGAGAATGAGTTTATCGTTTACTTTTCTGTAGGTATTGTTTCTCGATGGTACCACGGGGAAAAGATATGTAAAATAACAAAAAAACTTGCTATTCCTAAAATAATCAAAAGTCAGCATAGAAACAAACCTATATAACAATCAGAAGCATCGCAAAACAACCTATTACCTCACCATAGCAATTTTTTGTTACGTACGCGTAGCTTATATTCTATTTTCTCTTTTAATTTTTAGTTACAGCAAATTAGGATCACGTAGTGATCAAATTCTGCTTTTACACAGTGCTTGTTCGGTGATTATTCAGTGCTTGCTCAGTGTAAACTGAATAACCAGTGACTAAATACTGTTTAAACATTGGTTAAAAACTGTTATTAGGTATAAGTTGGTATGAAGATGTATCAGTTCTAATGATAGTTTTGATTATTTATAATCAGATAATTATCAGTTACAATGATAGACTTGATGATTTATAATCAGATAATTAGGATAATTGTCAAGAAGTCAAATCTATAAAATAGAAGAAGAAAAAATACTTATAAAAACAAAACCCTGATGATGGGCACCAGGGTTCGTTACTAACCAATTATAAACCTAAATTATGAAAAGACTCTTTAAGGGCTTCTAAACTAAATTAGTTGCCGTGTTTTGCCGTGAAAACTAAAATGATTGTTTTTTAAATCTTATGCAAGCTCCAAGCAAATAAATTGTTTGATTGCTTGCTGTTAGTGTTTCATAGCTAGATAACCTTTAATTATCTTCTACAAAGATACGGTAAATATACTGTAGCATCCAAATATTTTTAAGAATAAGTTGCCAATACAACTATGTTGTGACATGCAAATGATATTTTGGCTAATCTGAATAATTTTCTGACGATCTAGTTCGGATAGATCTATATCGTAAGTCGGATAATTACCCGAAATGCCTTACTTTTACAAAAATATATTTTTATGGTATTGACCGAATTTAAATCAATAAAGGCATTTGTGCTGGATGTCGATGGAGTATTGACCGATGGTACCGTTCAGGTGAATGAAGAGGGGCATCAGTTACGTACATTTAATATAAAAGATGGATATGCCATGCAATTAGCGATAAAGAAAGGTTATCCTATTTTTATTATAACAGGTGGAGGATCGACTGGTGTAGAGCTGCGTATGAAAGGGTTGGGCATCAATGAAGTACATTCAAAGGTTGCCGATAAACTTTCGAAAATGAAAGAACTTGCGCGTAATTATAAGCTAGAGCTAAGCCAGTTAATGTACATAGGCGACGATATTCCTGATTTTAGTTGCATGAAATCTGTCGGCTTGGCTGTTTCTCCTGCGGATGCAGTGGAAGAAATCAAGAAAATTTCACATTATGTGTCTGGTTTTGGTGGGGGAAAGGGTGTTGTCCGTGAATTGATCGAAAAGGTCATGAAAGTACAGGATAATTGGTATGAGGATGAAACTGTAAAAAGTATATAAAGATGTTGGAAAATCTAAAAAATAGAACAATTATATTGGGGTCTCAATCCCCAAGAAGAAAACAGCTATTGGCAGGGCTTGGATTGACGTTCGAAGTCGAGGTAAGGGAAACTGCAGAGTATGTAGATCCAAATTTATCCGCTGCTGAGGTTGTGCGTCAAATTGCTATTTGTAAGGCAGAGGCATTTGAGGATAAGAGCGATAGTTTGGTTATCTGTGCTGACACGATTGTTGTATCAGATGAGGGCGAAATTTTGGGTAAACCCAAAGATGAAGGAGAAGCTAAGCTTACTTTAGCTCATCTGTCCGGGAAAAAGCATTCGGTTCTGACAGCAGTAGCGATTTCCTGGAAAGGTGAGATATCCACTTTTGTCGAAACGACAACAGTCTACTTTTACGAATTGGATTCAAAAGAAATTGAGCATTATGTCGCTACATTTTCTCCTTTAGATAAAGCAGGTTCGTATGGAATACAGGAATGGATCGGCTTGATCGCAATAGAAAGAATAGAGGGTGAATACAATAACGTGGTGGGATTGCCAACGGCAAAGCTTTATCAGGAATTGAAAAAATTAAAATAAAAAGGTGGCTTTTGCCACCTTTTTATTGCACTTGATTATTTTGCTTGGTTATTACTTGATGAAATAACGAATACCCGTATAGAACATGCGTCCTGTTAAAGGTCCCCAAAGCATCGATGTGTCGAAATAATTTCCAAAGGGTTGATCCGCTGCAAGGATGGGCACTTTCTGAAAATAATTCGATAAGTTTTCTCCGCCAACGTAGACTGTGAAGTTTTTATCTTTTCCAAATGTCTTGCTGATTTGAGCGTTCATCGTCGCATAAGCTTTCGATGTTGTCGGCATTTGATATTCGACAGGATTCTCTGCTGTTGAAGGAATACGTTTTTGTCCAACAACATTCAATGTATAATCCAGACTCCAGCCGGAATGATGATTGTAGGCCATATTAACAAAACCCCGGTGTTTGGCCAATAAAGGTTTGGTCTTTCTCCCGTTTTCAAAGTCTGTCTGTACATCAAGTAAACGATAAGCCAACCTTGTCTCAAAATGTGGTGCTGGCATAAAACGAAATTCTGTCTGTAGACTATTGGAGAAAGATTTTCCGGTCAAGTTATAGAAATTAATTTCTCTCGGATTTTCATAATCTACCACGACCTGATTGGAAAAGCTGTTATGGAAAAATTCAACAGATGCCGAAGCATCGCGTCCAAAGATCCGCATACTTTGGTCTACAGCAAGGCCGGTATTCCATGATACTTCTGGTTGTAGGCCATAAGCTTTATCATATATATCAGGTGATTGAATAATCAGTTTTCTACTGCTAGCCAACACGGCCGTATTTTCAGCAAATATATTTGCTGTGCGCTGCCCTCTTCCCGAACTTGCCCGGATTGTGGTCCCTGAAATAGGCGCATAACGTAGATGTATACGTGGTGTTGTAAACCAGCCGTACAACGAGTTGTAGTCTTGACGGAGACCAACGATGGCATCGAATTTTTCCGAAGGACTATAAGTATATTCTGCAAATGCCCCAGACACAATTTCTTTGCGTTTGAAATTTTGATCTTTTAAATACCATTCGTTGTAGTTGTCGTAATTTATCGAGGCTCCGACGCGATATTTATGAGCAACAGTACCTATAATATCTTGAAATAGGAGGTTAGCATAACCATTTTGTTGCTCCGAATCGTAGTTGTTGAGTCCAAAATAGCTTTTTTGATTGTAGTTTGATCCGGCGAGCTGAAGACCGATACTACGGTGCTTGTTTTCAGGAAATACATAGCCAATTTTAGCAAAACCTTCTACACGTTCAATATCAAAGCCTAGGCCATAACGGTTGGTCGTACCTTTATCGGTCTTTTTATTAAAATCAATCTGCCCACCTGTACGGTCGTCATTGAGATATTTTACGCCAAACTGTACCATAAGTCCTTTACCGTTTTCATAAAACCAGCGGTTGACTCCAGAGAATAGATTACCAACAGGCACATCTCTAAACCCGTTGTGGCTAAAATTCATGGATTTATTGTACATAAAATTATCATGCAGCAAAACCGCTGTCGACCAATGCTGACCAATTTTTTGGGAAAGGTTTAAGTTGACGTCAGTACGCCCCATGTTATTGGCATAGGCGTTAAAAAACAATCTTTCCGAATTTTGAGGTTTTTTCAATTCTACGTTGATCTGTCCGGCCATGTTTTCGAATCCGTTGGCTACAGAGCCAATTCCTTTTGCGATTTGAATTGATTCTATCCATGTTCCTGCAATAGAATTTAAGCCTAAAGGAGAAGCTAATCCGCGTGGTCCTGGTAAATTTTCAACAGTTAACTGCGTATAGATACCGCTAAGACCTAACATTTGAATTTGTTTACTTCCTGTTACTGCATCTGCACTGACGACATCAACAGAGGCATTTGTTTCAAAACTTTCACTCAAATCACAACATGCCGCTTTGAAAAGCTCTTTTCCGGTTAGCACTTCCAGTCGGGCAGGCGTCATCCGATCGATGTAATTTGAGCGTCGTGTTCCTTTAACCTCCACTTCCATCAAAATATTCCCTTTTGCTGTAATCATAATGACTTCATGAAGATCTTTGATGGTGATCGTATCGGATTTCATGCCGACATAACTCACGACCAGTTTGTTAAATCCTTCCTTATGGTCCAATTTAAAAACACCATTTTCATTTGTCCTTGTATTTTTAGTGGGAAGGTTGGCCCAATGTAAATTAGCTCCAATAATAGGTTTAAGATCTCCCTTTTCGTTTTCTTCAACAACAACGCCGGTAACTGTATGTGGATGATCATGGTTATCCGTTGTCAAAATTTTCTTTTCGGGGATCTTTCCATTTTCCAATCGCGGATACATACAACATTCATGGAGTTTAGCATAGGATTCTTCGCTCGCAACCAGGTTATCTACATCATGGCCTACAAGGGCAATACTTTTTTTGATGGACTCCAATTGAACTTTCTGCGGATTGTATTTGATCTGTAATTGGTTGTCGCCTGCATTCCAAACAGCCGTTTCTACTCCTGGCATTTTTGCAGCCGTTTCAATCCGTTTCTTACACATCGCACAGTTTCCGGCTACGGTAAGTGTTCGGGTACTATCGGTTTGTGCCTGTACAAATGCCAGAAAAAATAAGGATAAAATGGTGGTTGTATATATTTTTTTTAAAATTTGATTCATCGTTTAATTAGGAGTTTTCGCTTCAACTAGCATTTATTTTTACTTTCTAATGTCGCGTAACTACATTGATAGTTTACGGAGCTATTTTTCCAGTTTTATTAAATTTTGTGCAAAATGATATAAAGGTCTGCTGTTTTTGTTCCGGAACAAAGTGTAAAATGATCCTTGTTGGGAATAAAGTCTGCCATTAATGAATAGAACGACAGCTAGTTCTTTTAACTATGCAGGTCTTATATCAATTCAAAAAAATGAACTGTAATCAGAGAAAAGCGATGGTATTAAATTCTAAAATTTTGATTGAGAATGAAAACAGGAGGGTTCTGTCTATTGTTGCTCGCAAAATTGGTATCCTTTAGTTTGAGAAAACCGTCTTCTTCGCCAGAGAAATGATAATAATTAAGTATCCAATGAAGCGTAATTATCGCAGGAGACAGATTATTAAAATCAAGATTTTGTGTCACTCGGCTGAAGTGATCGACCTTTTGTGCTTCGATCTTAACATCTTTGCAACTTCCTGTTTCATGGCAGTGTTTTTGTTGCTTTTTTGCAGACTTGGCACAGAGGGGACAGTCGGCATTATGACTTTCCGTTAATGATACACTTTTCGTTTCTCCCTGACAAAAATGAAGATGCAACGATGCACCACTTGCTGCGAGCAAATAGAAAAACAAGCCGATAAATAGTGCAATTTTCTTCATCGAAGCAAAAATAGAGAAAATATATAATTTTTTTTTGTAAAATTTTGGATAAATGTTATAACTTGTAGTAACAAATGAAAAACCAAAAATTACCAGAGTTATGTATCTATTATTTATCAATTCGGTCAGCTCATATTTATTAGCTATCTTTTTGATTGTTGGGGCAATTTTATTGTATAAGGGATTCTACCATATCGTTCGTCGTATACAGGAATAAAATAGTACGTTTTATCTCATTTGAGATACTTTGTAATAAGTTCGATGTGTATTGACTTTGCTTCGGATGGCCGGCATGGGCTCGTCCATAAACTTTATTATACTGGAAGGAGTTCAGAAAAATGGGAGCATTTTTTTTGATGCTCCCATTTTCTTTGTTTATCGACTTAATAAGGGATCGCTTTTTCCTGCATTTCCAAATTCTAGACGACCTGCATATTTTTCCTCGAAGTTTGGAGAACCAGTACAGGTGATGCGAATGTCATACCAGAAGTTTTGTTTAGCCAAATCAAAATGTATCCTAATGGATTGTCCACCTTTAAGTTGGATACTCTTTTTTTCTTGCCCATAGCTGACATCCTCAAAGTTAAGTTGTTGGGATCTTTTCCCCTCGTTTGTACAAGAAAAAGACAAACGGCCGGTAAATACCGAATCATTTTTATTTTTTTCATAAGTACAGCGGATCTTTAAATGCGGGTTATTTTTGTCGCCTTTAAATTCTCGATAAAATCCATTTGGACCATGAATTTCCAGGTTGTATATGCCGTTGTCGAAGGCGTCTAGCGACCAGCGGTCCGTTATGCTGTCTCCCGGTGAAACTGCATAATTTCTGGAGGTACCAACTTCTCCTTTATAAGAAGCAGCATGGTAGACCGTAAAAGGTGAGCCTGCCGAATGTTTGCCAAAGATTTTATTTGATGCCTCAAATGTGACCAAATAATCCCCTTTGGATTGGTACTCTCCATGCACATAGAGTTCATAAGGGAGGATACACGAATCACGGAGTCCTTTTTCCTGTTTGGGGAAATAAGGTGAACTACCGGGATTTTGCTCGATTTGTTTGATCTCCATTAGGCTGAGTGCTTTGAAGCCCATAGGAAGCCCTTTGAATTTTGCTTGGTGAATTTCTTGGATAAAAGGCTCCCGTTCTAACACAAGAGGTTTGTTAATGATTTCACCCTGATAAGGTCGAAATGCTGAAGTCAAGTCTCCGCATACCGTACGTCGCCAACTGCTGATGTTGGTTTCTTTGATATCTTTCTTGATTTTGTTGTTGATAAACTTTTCCAGGAATTGTAAACTGGAAGTATGGTCAAATACTTGTGAATTGACCCAGCCTCCTCTAGTCCATGGAGAAGCAATGATCATCGGTACACGATAGCCAAGACCTATATTGCTTTCCCTTCCGCTTTCAGGATAATATTGTTCATCGCGGCGTACAAATTCCAAATCAGGGTTTATACCCGCAGATACTTTTCCACTGTCTCTTTCATTCGGATTTGGAGCAGTAAAGGGGGCAAAATGGTCAAAATACCCATCATTTTCATCATATGTAAGAATAAAGATCGTTTTTTTCCAAACTTCTGGATTTTGTGTTAGGATGTCCATAATTTCGCTGACATACCATGCGCCAAACCATGGAGAATCAGGATGGTCAGAAAAGAGCTGTGGCGGTGCTAGCCATGACACTGTTGGTAGTTTACCTTCCTCAACATCTTTTCGGAATTGATACAGGACATCTCCTTTTGGGATCTGTAGCTCCCGCTGTTGTCCCCCTTCTTGATAGTGCATTGTCTCCAATTCCATATAATCAGGCTGAGCACTGTTGTTAACAAAAGCGCGGCGATGAATATCTTTTGTCCGCTCGTCGAGCTTCTCAAAGTTTTCGGCGGTATATAACTGTAGTTCTTCTTGGATATGCTTAAGATCTATATTTAATTTTTCAAGTGCGTCGACAGCTGTCGTTTCTTTCATTTTACGCTCGAGATCTTCTTTTTTTAATGTCAGGAGTTGACGATAGCGCGGATGATATTTGACCTGATATTGGGGAAAGTACTCCATTGGGTTGCAACCAAAATTAGCTAACCAGCTGTTTGCTTCACCACTATATCCGGCACTGCTTGAAGAAATTTCATTTTGATAGATCTTCCAGTCTACACCTAATTCGGAAAGGCGTTCGGGAAAGGTTGTCCACGTTGCCTTGCCACTAAACTCGGAATCACCATTCCAAACCAAGGCCTTTCCTGTAAGATTTTCGCGAATATTGGCCGTCCAAAAATAGAGTCTATTTGGATTCGTACCGGTGATACTCGAACAGAAGTGCTGATCGCAAATTGTGAAAGAGTCTGCTAGAGAATAGTAGAAAGGAATATCTTCACGGGTATAATGTCCCATAGTCAAGGGTAAATTGGCAAATTCTTTAAATCCAGAATGTTTTACATCTAGCCATTTATCCATTTTACCATTATTCCTTGCGTCGGTTTGGTCAGTCCAGTTGTGGGGCAGGCAACCCATCCAGGTAACTTTTGAATCTTTGATATCCAATCGGAAGGGAGCAAATGTTTCGCCGGATTTTTGCGTCTGAAACCAAACTTTATTTCGGTTGGGTTGCCGGATAGCTCGAGGATCATTAAAACCTCTTACACCACGCAGTGTCCCAAAGGCATGGTCAAATGAACGGTTTTCCTGCATTAATAAAACGATATGCTCGGCATCGTAAAACGTGCTACCCAATGCTGGATTAATAGCCATCGCCTTCGCAATAGCGGATGGAACAACATGGGCGATAGAAGCTCCCCCAGCAAGCATAGCCGCTTTTTTTAAAAAATCTCTTCGAGTATCCATGGTTATATCAGTATAGATCTACTGCCTATTGTTTGGTTAATCAAGGCAGCAAAGTTATTATCTTCGAAAAAAACACCTTTTCAAAAACTGCCTTAAAAATAAGAGTTCGATCCAAGAAAAAAAACTTTAGACCGAACTCTTATTAAAGAAATAATGCTTTGCTAATTCTTAACCTGCATGTTAATCTTTGATGGACGAGATAAATGCTGGAATCTGTGCAAGATAATCCGGTTCTTTTAACCTTTTGACAAATGCAGTGCCTATAATAGCGCCTGCAGTATGTTTGCTCGCTTTTTGAAAGGTAGATTTATCGGAAATACCGAAGCCAACGATCAATGGATTTTTTAATTGAAGATCATGTATCCGTTTGAAGTAAGCTGCGGTATTGTCTCCAACATCAAGTGTTTTACCCGTGGTTGCATTGGAAGAAAGTAAATAAATAAAGCTTCTAGAAAGGCTGTCTATTTTTCTGACTCGTTCTTCCGAAGTCTGTGGAGTTACTATGAATATATTGGCTATGCCATTTTTCTCGAACGTGTCTTTGTAAAGTTCTTCGTATTCATCCATGGGTAGGTCGGGTATAATGACACCGTTCACGCCCACATTTTTACATTCTTCACAGAATCTCTCAACACCAAATTGAAGGACAGGATTAAAGTAGCCCATCAGAAATACGGGGATGCTGACATGTTTACGAAGGTCGACCAACTGATCGAACAACTTTTCTACAGTCATACCATTCGCCAAAGCAACTTCCGAACTGTGCTGAATGACAGGACCATCTGCGACAGGATCGGAATAAGGAAAACCGATTTCCAAAAAGTCCGCGCCAGCTTCTTCCAATTTCTTGGCAATACTTATTGTGCTGTCCAATGTTGGATATCCAGCTGTAAAATATATCGATAAAAGAGGAGTATCTTCTTTTTTTTCAATTGTATTCATTCCTAAAAATCAAAGTATTTCATATAATTATCTAGATCCTTATCACCGCGTCCGGAAAGACAGACAACGACAGTCTCATCGCCTTTAAAAGGAATTTTTTCCAAATAAGCCAATGCATGTGCGCTCTCAATAGCAGGTATGATACCTTCTAATCTCGTCAGTTCCAGGCCTGCGCGCATTGCCTCGTCATCAGTCACACTGACATAGTTCCCTCTACCGGATTTGAATAACCAGGCATGCTGAGGACCAATACCGGGATAATCGAGACCCGCAGATATGGAGTAGGGTTCGATCACCTGCCCATCCGCCGTTTGCATGAGAATAGATCGGCTTCCATGTAAAACTCCCTCTTTTCCTAATGCTGTAGTGGCAGCCGATTCACCGGAATCAACACCATGGCCAGCGGCCTCTACCGCATACAACTGAACCGATTCTTCATCCAGATAATGATAGAACATGCCTGCCGCATTGGAGCCTCCTCCTACACAGGCCAAGACCATATCCGGATTTTCTTTCCCTGTTTTTGCCAATAGCTGCTTTTTCGTTTCTTCTGAAATTATGGACTGAAAGCGTGCAACCATATCAGGATAGGGGTGTGGTCCCACAACAGACCCAATGATATAATGCGTGTCGACAGGATTGTTTATCCAATCTCTTAAAGCCTCATTGGTAGCATCTTTTAGTGTTTTGGAGCCTGAGGTTGCCGGGATAACTTCAGCCCCCATCATTTTCATCCTTGCTACGTTTGGAGCTTGACGTTGAATATCGACTTCTCCCATATACACTGCACACTGTATACCTTTTAGCGCGCAAACGGTAGCTGTAGCAACGCCATGCTGTCCTGCTCCTGTCTCCGCAATGATACGCTTCTTCCCCAAACGTTGCGCCAACAAAATTTGGCCTATGGTATTATTGATTTTATGTGCACCAGTATGGTTTAGATCTTCACGTTTTAAATAGATTGTAGTCCCATATTTTTCCGAGAGCCGTTTGGCATGATATAAAGGAGAGGGGCGTCCGACATAATCGCTGAGCAATTGATTAAACTCTGCCTGAAAGCTTTCCTCTTCAATAATTTTGAGATATTCTTCACGTAGCTCTTTCACATTTGGATAGAGCATCTCAGGGATATAGGCTCCTCCAAATGGGCCATAATATCCTTTTTCATTGACTTGATATATACTCATTTTTTAATATTATTTATACTGTGGCTTAATAGCTCAATATCTTTTAAGCCGGGTTCTACTTCAAATTTTGAATTTAAATCCAATGCATATAGCCGTGGATCATTCCTTTCTAGCGCTGTTTTAATATTTTCGGGATCTAAACCGCCACTGAGAAAATAGGGGTTAGTAAGTTTGTATTGGTCCAATAAGGACCAGTCAAATTGTATCCCTGTACCACCGTGGGAACTACTTTTCGTGTCAAATAGAAAATAGTCTATAACTCCGGTATAGGGATTTAGTTGTGCCCAGTCAAAGTCTTGATCGATTCCGAAGGCTTTAATGACAGTAATCCCTGATTTTTCTTTTAGTTCAACGCAAAATTCCACCGATTCATTGCCATGTAATTGAATCGCATTTAATTGGAATTCCGCTATTTTAACAAGAATTTCAGAGAGGCTAGCATTGACGAAAACCCCGACCTTGCTTGGACGCTCAAGTTGTTTAATGAATACCGAGGCACTTTCGTCAACATAACGTCTGGATTGATCATAAAATATAAACCCCATATAGTCGATGCCTAAGGAAGCTGCTGCTGCTATATTATCGGGATATTTCATGCCACAAACTTTTACTTTGATCGCCATCTTATTTTTTGATTAGTTTTTGGAAACTTCGCAATGCCTTGCCTTCCATCAGTGAACTTTCTGCTTCATAAAAACAGTCGCCGAAAGATTTTTCGGGATTAAAAGTCTTAATTGCAAATGCGGCATTGGTCAAAACAACATTGTTTTGCACATCTGTACCTTGATTATTTAGTATAGATAAGAAAGTATGGGCAGCATCTGCTATTGTATCACCTCCCGTCAACTCCTGTGCTGAGACTGGGGTAAAACCAAGCTCCTCCATACTGTAGTAATTCTCTCCTCGATTGTTGATTACCTTAAAATCGCCGGTCATGGATATCTCGTCATAACCGTCCAAAGCATGAATAATGGAATATTGTTTGTTGGTATTTTGGTATAGATAACCATACAGTCTTGCTAATTCTAAACTGAATACACCAACAGACTGAAATCTAGGATTCGCGGGGTTGGTCAATGGTCCGAGCATGTTAAAGAAGGTTTTAACACCCAGTGCGCGACGTATCGGGGCAACAGTTTTCATTGCAGGATGAAATAACGGTGCATGTAGAAAACAAATATTGGCTTCATCAAGCTGGCGTTGCAGTTCAGACTTGTCATTGCTGAATTGATAGCCCAAATATTCCATGACATTGGATGAACCACAGCTCGAAGATACCCCGATATTACCGTGTTTTGCGACATGGTAACCAGCCCCAGCTGTGACAAAAGATGCTATTGTCGAGATATTGAAGGTATTTTTACCATCCCCACCTGTACCGCAAAGGTCAATTAAATCATAACCGTTAAAATCCAGCTTGAGGCATAAATCATACATCGCATCTCTAAACCCTCCAAGCTCTTCAACGCGAATACTGCGCATACCATAAGCCGTCATAAATGCCGCAATTTGGTGACTGTCATATTTGCCCATGGCAATGTTGGTTAGAATCTCGTAGGCCTCTTGCCGAGAAAATGTCTTGTATTCAAATAAATGCGCTAAAATTTCTTTCATGGTAATTTAAATAAAAAAAGGGCTTACCTTATTTAGGCAAGCCCATCATATCTTGACGTATTAATCAAATAATGCAATAGGAGTTTGCCACAACGTTATTCGTTGTGCCACCACCAAGCTTTATTTGATACAGTTGTTATCATTGTTATTTTTATTAATACAAATATGGTTGATAGAATTATAAAATGCAAGTGTTTTTATTGAAAAATTTTTAAGAAAGCATCATTGGCTTAATATTGCTCACAAATATACTGTAAAATAAAACCTGATAAGCGTGCAATTATGTAAGACTAAGCGTGATATTTAAGGATTCTAAGAGCAAGCGTCTGATAAAATAAGGGCGATGAAAACTAATAGAATACAAAATGAGCTTTATTGTTGCCTTTGGAGACTAATGTAAAAGAAGCAATTTTGCTATCACGGATGACTGCCGCAAATACAAAACGCTTGAGGTATTTGACAAAGTAGACTTGTTGTGGATCAATACCTTCAAGATCGATGTCATTTGTTTCTTTTCTTCCTGCTTGTGCAAAGCTAAGGTATTCCAGTTGGTTGATATTCTTGCTCTGTACATTTATCCTAATTTCATCGATGCTCGCCAATAGGTATTCCTGAAGATCTTCGTCAAGTTTTTTAGACGTGATAAGGTCTTGGCTTAAAATAACATCAGTCGCTAAATTAGGATCATTCAAGCGCTGGACAAACCTTTTTAAAACGACAACATGATCATTGGAGATTTGTTGCTCTTGAGCAAATAAGCTTTGGCTGATCATGCAGCTCATAAAAATGAACAGCAATAGCTTTAATTTTATCTTCATATCTGTAAGACTGAGCTTCATTGAAATGGATTAAAACTATGGGATAAAAACCCTTTTGAGCTTATCGGAATAAGTTGTAATGGGTCGTCTTTAAAATGAATGAGATGCCTTTAATAAAAAACGCCTTTATTCAAAAGGCGTTTTTTATTTTTTAGTATTCATCTTCATTGAAGAAGAAATCGTCTTTTGTTGGATAGTCGGGCCAAATTTCTTCGATATTTTCATATGGCTCGCCATCATCCTCAAGAGATTGTAAGTTTTCAATCACCTCAACAGGTGCACCTGAACGAATAGCGTAATCGATTAATTCATCTTTTGTTGCTGGCCATGGTGCATCTTCTAGATGCGAAGCTAATTCTAATGTCCAATACATATAAAAACAATTTAAGTTCTCTATTTTCGCAAAACTATGATTTAATTTAACTTAAGCAAGTAAATCGAGTGTTATTTTTATGTCAATAATATAAGTGTTTGATTTTTAATGTTATAATATTTTTAAATATTCTCAAAATCACTTCCTTTTTCGTTTAAAGCACTCAATCTCGGTGACACTGATTTGATGTCAGGGTTAGGATAATCATTTTCGATCAGTCCATCACGCATACGTACAATACGGTGTGCATGTAATGCAATGTCCTCTTCATGTGTCACGAGAATGATAGTATTACCCTTGGAATGAATTTCTTCAAGTAGGCCCATGATCTCAATAGACGTTTTTGTGTCAAGGTTACCTGTTGGCTCATCGGCAAGTATAATGGAAGGATCGTTGATCAGTGCTCTTGCAACAGCAACACGTTGCCGTTGTCCTCCTGAGAGTTCATTGGGCCTGTGGTCCATACGATGCCCCAAGCCGACACTTTCTAGTGCTGCCGTGGCCTTTTCTTCGCGTTTTACTTTACTGTAACCGGCATAAATTAGAGGAAGTGCAACATTTTCCAGTGCTGTATTCTTTGGCAGTAGGTTAAAAGTTTGAAACACAAAACCAATTTCCTTGTTTCTTACTTCGGCGAGTTCATCGTCAGTCATGTCACTTACGTTAATCCCATTGAGGATGTATTCGCCTCGGCTTGGGGTATCCAAACAACCGAGAATGTTCATTAAGGTAGATTTGCCCGATCCCGAAGGGCCCATTAAGGCAACAAATTCTCCTTTATGGATATTGAGTGTAACGGAGCTTAAGGCGTGAATGGTCTCTGCACCAATTTGGTATTCTCTAGCAATATCCTTGATTTCGATTAAGATCTTTCCTGACATATTTTTTGGAGGTTCTCTAGGTTATGAAAATACGATTTATTCTTCATAATCCAATAGGAATGCATTTTGTCATAGACAACTTTCTCCAGTTCTGAAGCATTATCGTCGTTAAAATCTTTCGTCTCTATCGGGTTGAATACATGTATTTTAACAATTCCAGGCCGGGATCCTCTTTTCGAACCGTCATCGAAAAAGATATCCCAGGCATTTTCTATGATAATGGGCACTGTGGGAACGTCATTCTGAATAGCGATTCGAAAGGCACCGGATTTAAATGTGTGAATCTGCGGCGGGAAACCATCATCGATTTTTCCTTCTGGAAAGATAACCACACTTCTGCCGCTTCGGACAAGTTCATTGGCACGTTGGAAGGCCTTGAACGAAGATACTTTACTTCTCCTGGTGACCGGGATATCTATTGTTTTGAAAAAAATACGTGTAACCGGATTTTTAAGCAATGAAGCTTTCCCGATAAATGAAAATGGAGCCGGACATAAATAGGTGAGTGCTGTTATATCCAAGACGGAAGTATGATTGGGACATAGCACCATGGAGCGGTTCCAATCTATTTTTGATTCGTAGCTCACCTTAAAAAAAACACCCGCCAAGGCCGAACCACCAACTGATACCCAGCGACGCATACGGGCTATTCTAGCATAGTTTTTTTCAGGACGGCGTGCTAAAAAATAGATATAAGGGAAAAACAGAAGAAAAACAAGTAGAACGCTGATAAAATACCAATACCGATGGAGCTTTTTGAGCAATAAAATCATACAAGTCAAACTAATTTTGATCTAAAGTAAAGAAAGAAAATGGATAATTAATTATCCATTTTCTTTTTTAGTCTACCGTAAATCCATATTTTTTGTAGATACTTTTGGCGGAAGGGGAGTCCATGAATTTTAAGAAGTCATCTGCAGCCTGCGTATGCGGCGCACTTTTTAGCTTTGCAGCAACGTATGTCGCGGTAGTGTTCTGTGCATCAGGAATGGTGATTCCTTCGACAGGATGACCGATTAATTTTTGGTAAACGACTTCAGAAGCCCAAACCGGAGCCGCATCTGCCTGTCCGTACAATACACGCATGGGGCTTTCTCGGTGGTGGATCTTCGTTAGATAGGTGCTGCCATCCTTCACCTTTTCTTCCATGATTTTCTTAACGAGTTGCTCTCCACCTGCTTTTCTATAAGATGCTTTGATCTGCTCACCAATCCCTTCCCATTGCGGATTAGGCATGCTGATGCGAACTTTCTCATTTCCTAAATCATTCAATGTCCTAATATTACCGGGATTTCCTTTTGGAATCATCAGGCAGATATTGTTGTAGCAATAAACCTGTGTATGGCTAAAGTAATCTGCCATCTCGTTAATAGCCCTTTTGCTAGCTGTATAAATATCTGGTTTATGTGTAATTCGTAGATTGCCTACTGTGATGGATCCACCTTTAATCTGTTTGGCTAAAATACCCGGTGGCAGCGTTTCAACAAAAATGCGTTCGTATTGTGGATATTCTTTTTTGAATGATGCAAGTAGATCATCGACCACCATAAATTGATTGCCAGCGAAAAATACTGTAAGCTGCGGATTCTCGATATCACCATATAAATCCGGGATATTATCTATCCCGGGTACAGTGAAATTCAGCGCCGATTCTGGTGGATTATTCCAGGGTGGGTCAAAACGATGTTCTTGTGCCTTAATTTCCTGGGCTCCCAATAATGCGATTGTTAGGCCAAGCAGTAGAAAATTTTTCACAATACTTATGGTTTAACGATAACCCAACCTTCATTTGCTCGTAAGATTAATTCACCATTTCCGCTGGGAACGTAGCCTATAAAATCAAATAGTTCTTCTTTGGCAATATGTTTCTCTTCCAACGTATTTAGGCATTGGGCTACGATAACACCTTTCTCTACCAGATCCTTCAATGGTTTCTCATACTGACTATTCTTTTTTAAATAAGCTTCTGTACCACCAGAAAATGCAACTAATTCAATCTGTAGGCGCCCCTTTAATCGCGTGTCTTTCAAGGCATTGTTAATATTCCGGATTGCTTTTTCGATAGTTTTTGGATCATTACTGTCCAACTGATAGATCGCTTTATAGGCTTTTTTCTTTGCTAAAGCACCGCTGTATTGATGATTATTGAGCAACAATTTATTGTCTTGTGCTTTCGCTTGAATAGTCATTATCGCTAAGAGAATACATGCGATTGTAAATTGTTTTTTCATATTTATTATTGATTTAATGGGGTGTCTATAGTTAGAAATTATAAGGACCGAGTTTATGTTGTTCTATGCTAATGTTATCGGCATAAGGGGGGTATGGGCTGTCTTTGGGCTTTTTGTTTAGATTGGGATAGTCCAGTTGCTTATTTGATTTTTGAGGTCTATCGAAAGAATTGATATATGCTGCGACATCATAGGCCTCATCGTCTTTTAATTGCGGCGCGTCATAAGTTGCGCCCAAAGGCATATTTGCTTTGATAAAACGCGTAGCGGTAAGCAACCGAGCCATTCCAGCGCCATCATTGTAACTATCTTTACCCCATAAGGGCGGATATTGATATCCTTTTCCCGCCGTTTGTGGTAGACCTTGTCCATCCTTTCCATGACAACTTGTGCATTTGTTCTCAAAAACCAATTGACCATGTTTCAAGTCTGCAGCACGGTTGGGAATGGCCATTTTAATAAATCCTTGACCTGCCAAGCGGCCTTTATTAACGGTATTTATGCTGATGTTCTTGATGTAGGTGACAATGGCTCTCATTTCCTTACTATTTTCGGGAATAGCTCGACCGTTCATACTCCGCTCAAAACAACCATTGATACGCTCTTCGAGTGATTCAACTTTGTTTTCCCGGCCAATATAGGTTGGAAATACATTGGTGAGTCCAACATAAGGAGCGGCGAAAGCCTTGGTGCCTCCATTGAGATGACAGCTGCTGCAGGTAAGCTTATTTCCGATTTTGACCTCACCATCATAAAAATAGTCGTAGGTATTTTTGATTAGCTTTTCACCATAACTTGCCATTTTACCCTCTGGATTATCTTTGAAAGAGATTTCTTTAAATTGGGAGACGTGCGTTATAAGTGAATCGCTGTGCATTTCTAGAGAATCTATTTGTTTTTTGTTTTCCTCATGTTTTAGCGGAAATACACATAAGGTCGTACACGTAATGACCAATGCGACAATGATCCAGCTAAGCGCCTTTAAATAATTTGTTAGTTTTTTATATTCCATTACGCTAATTCATTTGCACAAATCTACCCCCCTTAAATGCGGAATTAAAACGAAGTTTGTTTATGAGACATAACATTTGGTTATAACTTGAAGTTTTGCCGCAGACAGAATTGCAGAAACTGGTTGGGCGTACCGGCAAGTCCTCCATATAAATGAGTAAAATAGAAATAACGTTCTATTGTCAATTGTGGAATATCGACAATAGCCAATTGATTGTTAAGTACTTCTTTCTGTACCGTATGAATGGATAAAAAGGCAAAGCTATTACGACGGGCCAGGTAACCTTTGATGCTTTCCGTCGAAGGTAGGATCATTTCTATCTGTACTTCCGATAAATTAATACGATTATCTTTTAGTGCATTCTCAATAATTGTTCGTGTACCCGATCCTTGCTCGCGAAGTACCAGAGGCAAGCGTGTAATATCTGATAGGATCGGATTTTTTAATTGATTTAATAGTGGATTCTGGCTATTTGTAACGAGGACCAGCTCATCCTTCATAAAAGGAATGTATTTCAGCGCCCGGTTATCCGTGGAACCTTCAGTAATGCCTAGATCCAGTGTTTTATCGACAAGCTGTTCCTCAATACTGCGGCTATTGGATTGAAAAGACTGGATGCGGTTGTTGGGATATTGAGACAGAAAATCGGCAAGCAAAGCAGGTAAAATATATTGGGAGATGGTTGTGCTGGCTCCCAAAACAAGATTTCCTTTTCGGCCTTTTTGTAATTCCTGTATTTCCTGGCCCGCCTGATTATAAAGATTGATAATCTGTTGCGCATACTTATAAAGGATGAGACCTGGATCAGTCAGATTGAGGTTGTTGCCCTTTCTTTCAAACAGTGGTACACCAAGTTTTTTTTCTAATTCCTGGATGTTTTTGCTTACTGCAGGTTGCGAGATAAAAAGAGCCGAAGCCGTTTTGGTGAAATTAAGGTGCTGAGCTGCAGTGTAAAAAACGATTAAGCGAAAATCAAAATCCATAAAACGATAAAGGGTTATTTCTAAAATTTAAAAATAACCCTTTATCTAATGAAAAACTAAATTATTTGCTTAGTTCCGCGTAATATTTATGAAATAAAGGAATCGTTGAAATTCCCATGAGGTAATTCTCAATGCCATATTTTTCATTTGGCGAGTGTAGGTTATCGCTATCCAAACCAAATCCCAGAAGTACTGTTTTTAAACCCAATACGTCTTCGAAAAGAGCAACAATTGGAATAGAACCGCCACCACGTGTCGGGATAGGTTTCACACCAAATGTTTCATGTAAGGCTTTCTCTGCCGCTTTGTAAGCAACGCTGTCCGTAGGTGTTACTACAGGTTCACCACCATGATGAGGTTTAACTTCTACTTTCACATAATCAGGAGCAATAGATTCAAAATGTTTTTTGAAAAGCTCTGTAATACGATGAGAGTTTTGATTTGGTACAAGACGCATCGAGATTTTTGCATTAGCTTTTGAAGGCAATACAGTCTTGGCTCCTTCGCCGATATAACCACCCCAGATACCGTTGACTTCCAAGGTTGGTCGAATACCTGTACGTTCCAAGGTGGTATACCCTTTTTCGCCCCAGATATTTTGGATACCTAAATCTGTTTTGTATTCTTCAATATCGAACGGTGCTTCATTTAATGCTTTGCGTTCTTCAGCAGTCAATTCGACAACATCATCATAAAATCCCGGAATGGCGATATGATTGTTTTCATCATGCAATGAGGCGATCAGTTTTGCTAATATTGTCGCAGGATTGGCTACAGCTCCACCATATACACCGGAGTGTAAGTCTCTATTAGGACCAGTTACTTCTACTTCAACATAAGATAGTCCACGTAAGCCAGTTTCTAATGAGGGTTGTGCCATGCTGATCATTGATGTGTCAGATATAACAATAACATCAGCTTTCAGTCTTTCCGTATTTTCTTTAACAAATGTACCCAAATTGACTGAGCCCACTTCCTCTTCACCCTCAATCATAAATTTGATGTTACATGCTAATGCATCATTTTTCATCATGTATTCGAAGGCTTTTACATGCATATAAAACTGACCTTTATCATCGGCAGAACCACGAGCATAGATTTTGCCATCACGGACTGTCGGTTCGAAAGGAGGGGTATCCCACAATTCATATGGATCAGCAGGCTGTACGTCGTAATGGCCATAAGTTAATACGGTAGGTAGCGCTGGATCGATAATTTTTTCTCCATAAACGATTGGATTACCAGCAGTAGGGCAAACTTCTACATTGTCGGCTCCTGCCTCACGCAATTTCTGAGCAACAAATTCAGCAGTCTTCTCCACATCTCCTTTAAATTTAGGATCAGCACTTACTGAAGGTAAACGCAATAAATCAAACAACTCATCTAAAAAACGTTGCTTGTTTGCTTCTACATATTCTTTAATGTTTTGCATATTGTTTGTGTTTGAAACAAATTTACACAAATCGACACATTTAACTCAATTTGTTGTAACCTTTTCGGGAATGGTGGTGACTAATGTAAAAACTAATTCAAATAATTATGGAAAAGCAATCAGTAGCAGCCATTTTGGGCGTCGGATTATTTACGTGTATTACCCTGTGTGTTTATTTTATTATGCGTTATCGAAGCGCCACAGTACACCTACCTAGCGAAAGTAGGAAAAAGGAGTCTTTGGATTGGCAAAAGCCCGGAATCTTGGTTCTTGGTATCGGAATTGGTTTGTTCATTGTCGGTATATTGGACAATTACATCAAAACTGATTTGCCGGATTCACTTGCCGTAGCAATTTTGATTATTTCTGCAGGGCTTGCGATGATAATTGCTAACCGATTGGATAAAAAACGCGATATTTAACCCGCCAATGGATGAAATCTATATTCGAAAAGTTCTATCAGGTGATGTGGAATCCTATCGCTATTTTATAAAAACGTATAAGGATATGGCATTTTCTGTCGCTCTTTCTATTGTAAAGGAAGAGCATTTGGCAGAAGATGCCGTTCAGGAAGCATTTATAAAGTGCTATCAATCGCTGTCTTCCTTTAAAGGAAAATCTAAATTTAGTACCTGGTTTTACCGGATTGTGGTGCATGTGGCTTTTAATGCCGTTCGGCATAAGAAACTGGACCTGGTCAATTTTGATCTGTCCCACCATGACATATCACATGACGATTCGGTATTGGATGAGATAATCGAACATGAGAGAAAAGAAATGATCAACGATGCACTCACGATATTGCCCGCTCGGGAGTCTGTTGCATTACGTTTATTCTATTTGGAAGAACAGTCGATGGATGAAATTCAGGAAATTATGGGCTGGACACTGTCAAATACAAAAGTCATATTGCATCGAGCCCGTAAAAATATGCAGATTATCTTGAATCAGTTAATAAAAAAAGCGGAGTATTATGGATAAGGAACAGGAAAAATTCAAAAAAGTTATGCAAATGAGTAAAATAGAACTGCCATTTGATGATTTTGAACAACGTATCATAGACGGTATCGCGGCCCTTGAGAAAAATAAAGAGAAAGCGCTGTCAAATAAGAAGTATGCAATTACATTTTTTCTTCTTGGAACAGTTTGCGGTATGATGCTAAACAATTATCTGATGGCCAAAATTCAGGTTGCAGATATAGCCCCCGATCTTAAAAATTATAGCGCAATAGGTTGCCAATTATCTTTTGCTGTTTTGATATGCTTCTTCTGTCTTCAGTTGTGGCGACTCATCAATATGCAACAGAAGAAGCATTATCAAGTATAGCGAAGGTGTTTCTTGATGAATGTTTAGGATCTGAGCTTTTGTAAAATGGATCTTCTATTTTGCTCGAATGGGGAACTATGGGCCAAAATCAGTGTTTTAAGAAATAAAATTAAATTTACTGTAACAAAACATTGGTTTTATCTACTAATGTTATATTGATATTAATTTACTATCCAACAATTTTATGAAAAGAGTTTTACAAATTCTCTTATTTTTCATTTTTGCTATCCCTGGTTTGGTTTCAGGTCAATCCAAGATTGCTGGGAAAATAAGTGATGTAAAGGACCAACTAAAGTTATCAGATGCAACAGTGATGCTGTTGACCGCTAAAGATTCCATATTGACGGGCTTTACCCGATCGGATGAAAATGGCCTATTTTCCTTAGCCAAGCCCGATACAGGAGCTTACGTACTGATTGTGAGTTACCCCAAGTATGGTGATTTTTATACGGAGATCCAACCTGGGGTGGACTACTCTAAATTGGCTATTGGCCTAACAAACACAGCTACATTATTACAAGAAGTCATCGTTACGGGACGTATTCCCATCACAATTAAAGGTGATACCACAGAATATGACGCCGGCAGTTTTAAGGTTGAGAAAAATGCCAAAGTTGAAGACCTGTTGAAAGCCTTACCCGGAATCACGGTCGACGCATCCGGAAAGATAACCGCACAAGGTAAAACAGTAAAGAAGGTATTGGTAGATGGAGAAGAATTTTTCGGTGACGATCCGACGTTGGTAACACGAAATATCCGATCGGATATGGTGGATAAGGTTCAGGTTTACGAGAAAAAATCTGAGCAGGCAGAGCGAACAGGAGTGGATGACGGTCAGCGTGAGCAAACGATCAATGTGAAGCTAAAAGAAGGCTCTAAAAATGGTATGTTCGGAAAAGCGCTTCTTGGTGGAGGAACCGACGACTATTATATGGGACAATTGATGTTGAACAAATTTAAGGGTTCGCAAAAAATATCAGTTTATGGGCTTTTTGGTAATAATGGTACTACGAGCATGAACTGGCAGGATGCGCAAAAATATGGCGGTGATTCAGGTGTATCGTATGGTGATGATGGTTCGATGAGCTGGTCCAATTTTACGGATCCCTTTTCAGGACAAGGTGTTATTGGTGTACCTCGTGCCATAAATTCGGGGGTTAACTTCTCAGACAAATTTGATAAGGATAAACATACAGTCAACATTAACTATAAATATGGAAGATTAAGCAGTGATGGAAATGATGAAACGATTATGACCGGTTTGATCAATAACAAATCGGTTAAGAATGTCGATTCCGAAAATGACCAGCATCGTGCCAATCTAAAATATGACCTGAAATTAGATTCGCTAAATCTCTTGACCATACGAGGTGGTGCGTCAAGAAAAAATCTTTGGTCAGATAACAAGCGTGAAGCTTATCAGTTTGGCCAAAACGCAGATACAACCATTGCCGAGAATACACGGGAATTGGTGCAAAATAACATCAACGAGTTCAACTTTAGTAGCTATTTTACCCATAAATTCAAGAAAAAAGGACGTTCTTTTACATTTGATGGTCAATGGAAAAGAAATGAGATGAAAGGTACTGGACATTTAAATTCTGACCTGAGAAATTATAGCTTAAAAACAGATTCAACTACGGATCAAAGTAAAGTACGTAATAATACAAGTGATGTGCTAAGCGCTTCGATTTCCTATACTGAACCCTTATCTAAAATTTGGAATCTTGTTGTGGGGACAGGAATTGAACAAAGTAACAGTAGTTCTATTGTGGAATCTTTCAATAATGATGGACAGGGGAATTATGATCAATTGGACCGTCGCTTTAGTAACAACTATGATTTTGATAGAAGCAGCAGCAGATACAAATTGGCTATAGTTCACACAACTGAAAAATTTAAGTTCACTGTGGCTAATAATTTCAATAATGACAAATTGAAACAATTCAATAACTATACAAGTGAGGGGATTACAAGAAGTTACTTTACGTACAATCCAAATGTAAGTGCAGGCTATTCCTTTACCAAAACGAAGGGTTTATGGATGAATTATACCGGTAAAAATCAATTGCCTTCATTGAGCCAGATCCAACCAATCTTGGATAACTCAGACCAGATTAATCGCTATTTGGGAAATGAAAACTTAAAACCGTCATTTAGAAACTCATTAAATCTGAATTATAATTCGTTCCGCGTGTTGACCGGAAACTATGTTTATGTTGGTGGTAATATTTCTACCGAAAAGAACCCAATTACACAGAATATCGATACACTAAAAGGAATCAATACATATACGTGGAATAATGTGGAGGGTAAGACAAATACCTCCCTAAATGTATGGTCCGGAGTCTACTTCAAATTGAGCAAAAAACTAGGACTGTCCAACTCGCCACAGTTTTATGTGAATATGAGTGATAACTATAATATGTTCAATCACCAATTGAATAAAGTCAATACGACGAACTTTAATTTTACGTATAATTTCAAAAGAGACACCAAGACAGGTTTAAATTTTGACCTAAACTTTAGTCCACAGTATCGTTTGATGAAATCAAGTTTGGAACGCAATACCAATAGCAATGGTTTTGTATTTGCTTCCAATGGAAGTGTGGAGTATTTCTTCAACAAAACATTTAAGGTTTATACCAATTACACTTATTCCTATGAAGCTGCAACCAAAGCTTTTGACGAGAAGTTTGAACAGTTTTTATTGCATCCGGGTGTGAGTAAAAAATTCCTGAAAAATGAATCGTTGGTATTAGATTTTATGATCAACGATGTTCTTAATCAGAATAAGGGCTTTAGTCGTTCGGCATCGACTTCTGTCTTTACACAACGTCGATATGATACGATACGCAGATATTATATGCTTAAACTATCATGGGATTTTACAAAAATGTTTTTATAAAATATTAAGCGAAATAAAATGTTAAAATATATCTTTTTTCTCTTTTTCTGTTGTTCGGCCGTAGCTCTTAAAGCACAATATGTGCTATTTGGGCGATCGGGAACCATTTCTTACGATAAGACGATGTATATGAAGAATATCGTAAGTAAAAAATTCATCGCTAAGGCCGATGATAATTCAAAACAGTTTTTTGAGCGTATAATACCGAGGTTACCGGAAAATGCCGTGTTAAAAAAGTCAATGAAATTCAATGCGACGGAGACTTTGTTTGAATCGGTAAAAGACGAGAGTCTGGATGCAGAAATTAAGCAGTACATTATGATGCTGGCACTAGATTTCGATGCAACAACACTTTCAAATATGACCAACCGTTCATTTTTAAGATATAACGATATTGTTGGTGAAAAAATCATCGTTCAGGATTCCATGAAACGTATCAAATGGAAGATCACAGACGAGTACCGTGAGATCGTGGGTTATAACTGCAGGAGAGCTAATGGGATTACCCCCGATTCCATATATGTTATTGGATACTATTGCAATGAAATTCCGATCAGTGGAGGCCCAGAGTCCATCAATGGTCTTCCCGGTATGATTTTGGGATTGGTCGTACCTAGTCAGCACGTTTCCTATTTTGCAACAAAAGTCGAACTCAGCAACACCGTTGTGATGGACAAAAAGAAATTTGAGAATACCAAGGTCAAACGAATGACAAGAAAGGCCATGACGGATCAGATTACAAGTGTACTGTCTCAACATATGAATAAAGAAACTGTTCAATTTATTATGGAACTCGGAAATTTATAAACATCGTGTACGCTACACACAATATGTTGTCTATTTCTAACTGTTTAGATAAAAAAGCTCTTCTTTTGAAGAGCTTTTTTTGTGATTTTATATTTGTATTTGATTGTTAATCAGTTATTTGTTTTAATTTTTTAATACCTTTTTATTTCTTGTATTTTTTTTGCTATAAACTAAAATTAACTGAAACTAAATATTAGTTTTGTGCACGAATTTTATTACTTATATAATTATATACTATCCAATACCATGTTATGAAAAGAGTGGGGCAACTACTTTTACTTATTTTATTCTGTTTCTGCGGAATAGTTCATGCTCAATCCCGAATTGAAGGAAAAATCAGTGATGTAAAAGATCAGCTTAAGCTGCATAATGCAACAATTATGTTGTTAACAGCCAAAGATTCTATTTTGACCAATTTTACCCGTTCGGATGAAAATGGTAAGTTCTCTCTTGAGCGCCCTGATACTGGACAATATTTTATCATTGTCACCTATCCAAAGTATGGTGAATATTACACGGAGATCTTGCCAGGGCAGCACTACAATAACCTATCTATTGGAATGACCAGCAGCACAACCTTATTGGAAGAAGTAATCGTTATGGGGCGAGTACCCATTAGTATCAAGGGCGATACAACGGAATATGATGCTGGAAGTTTTAAAGTGGAAAAAAATGCCAAAGTTGAAGATTTGTTGAAAGTCCTGCCTGGGATTACAGTCGATGCTTCCGGTAAAATTACTGCACAAGGGAAAACAGTAAAGAAAATGCTGGTTGACGGAGAGGAGTTCTTTGGTGACGATCCAATTTTAGTAAGCCGGAATATTCGTTCTGACATGGTTGACAAAATTCAGGTCTACGAAAAGAAGTCTGATAAGGCTGAGAAAACAGGTATTGATGATGGAGAACGTACACAGACAATCAACGTGAAACTCAAAGAGGAGGCTAGACGCGGAATATTTGGAAAAGTAGATGTGGGTGGAGGTAGTGATAAGTTCTACTCTGGACAGGGCTTTTTGAACTACTTTAATCAATCGTTTAAAGCTTCGGCTTATTTGATTGCAAGTAACACTGGGAAGAGCGGACTCAGCTATGAGGAAGTGAATAGCATGGGGGGAGATTACGACGGAGGTGATAATTTTAATGGAGAAGGTGTTCCTAAATCCCTGAATACAGGATTTTTATATTCGGATAAAACGGCCAACAAAAAACATGCTTGGCGAATCGATTATAAACATATCCGATCCGATGTTGATCTGGATCGAAGTGTATTCACGCGCAATGCGGCACGCGATACGATATTAACAAGCAATAGCAGCACATTGGCCTCCAACGAAAATAGAAAGCATAATATTGGCTTGAAATATGAATTTAAGGTCGATTCCATGTCCGATTTAACGGTTTGGGCAGGTGCAAACAAAAGACATGATAAGAGTTCTTCAGAGACACAATCAACCACTGTCAATCAATTTGATCAGAAGATCAACGATAACATGCGAAACTTTAAGAACGATTCCAGATCAGAACAGTATAATGCCTCAGCGCTCTATGTAAGGCGATTTAAAAAGAAAGGCCGCTCGTTATCATTCAACTATTTTACATCGGGCAATAAACAAGACGGTGAGCAAGATTTGTTTTCTAAACTTACATTTTATAAAGAAGGGATTGCTGAAAGAGATTCGACCCTCAATCAGAAGAAATTTGTGAAAAATAGCTCTTTTTCCACCGGTGGAGAATTTGCATACTCTGAACCTATTTCAAAAAAGATTATCCTCTCTTTCGAATATGGATTGAATTTCAACAGAAATAACAACGCTGTTCAGTCTTTCGATAAAAATCAGAATACTGGTACTTTTGATAGACTGGATAGTCTGTATAGCAATGATTTCTTATATAAAACGACAAAAAACACCTATAATCTCGCACTTAATTACAAGCCTCTGGAGAAGCTCGTGGTTAATGTCTCAAATAAGTTCGAAAACAGTAATCTGTCGCAATTAAACCGCATGGAGAATACGAGACTTTCACGATCATTTTTTGTATATAATCCAGTGGTTGATGTCAATTATGAGATTCAAAAAAATAAATCAATCAGTTTGAAGTATCAGGGTACGAATGGTTTACCTACCTTAAATCAGATCCAACCATTACGGTCGAATTTGGATCCCTTGAATGAGTACTTAGGGAACGAAAATCTAAAGCCATCTTACACCAATAATTTGAACCTGAGCTTTAGAACCTATTCCGTATTGGAAGATAAGTTTATAGGCATCTTTTTAAGCGCTTCACGTACAAACAATGCGCTGGTGCAAAATACAACGATTGATTCATTGGGTAAGACTACATTTGTTTGGGGAAATTTGAACCACAGTAGCAACAATCAGATTAGTATAAGTCCAATGTACTACGGCAAGTTATGGAAAAAATTTCAATTGAGACATGGTGGCGGACCATCCGTATCTTTCAGCAACAATTATAACTACGTCAATACCGTATTGGCTAACGCCAAGGTACAACGTTATGGGCTTAATTATGGTCTACAGCGATCAACAACCAAGGGTTTAGACTTTGGTATTGAATTGTCCCCAGGCTATCTTATCCAAGATAATTCCATAGGCGCGATGGAAGATAGCAAGGGATTTACGTTTTCATCTGAAGGAAATCTAAAGTACTTTCTGCCAGCTAAATTTATTGTGCGAGCAGATTTTAGCTACAGCTATCAGGCTCCTACGGCGGTGTACAGTAAAAAGTTTGAACGATTCGTATTGAGTCCGGCTTTGTCAAAAAAGTTCCGAAAAGATGAAAAGCTGGAATTGACCTTTATGGTTAATGACCTCCTCAAACAGAATGTGGGTTTTGACAGAAGTCAAAACGGGACATTGCTTACTGAACGCCGATACAATACAATCAGCAGATATTATATGGTTAAGCTCACTTGGGAAATCAATAAAATGCTCGTAAAATCGAAATAAAATGAAAGATATCAAAAATTTACTCGTCCTATTGCTGGCCTTATTCTGGGGAGCCACAGCTTTTGGACAATATGCTTATTTTCCTACACAAGGAACAATTACCTATGACAAGACTGTATTTCTTAAAAACCTGCTCAAACGCTATGCAACATATGCAAAAGACGAGGATACGCGTAACTCCATCAGAGAAATGATGGGTCAGATTCCAGAAAATCAGGTGCTGAAAAAGAAACTGACCTTTTCCAATGATGAGGTCCTCTATGAGCATATTCCTGAAGAATATTCGGATGTTGTTACCGGGTTGATGCGTTCTGGAATTTTTGAGTCGGGGATAAGCGGCTATCAGAATCTGAAAAATAAAGCATTTAATTCTGTTTTTGAATTAGGTGGCGAGCGTGTTGTCATAACCGATTCAACATTAAAGATCAAGTGGAAAATTACGAATGAATACCGTGAAATCGCAGGTTACCCATGCCGTCGGGCCAACGGACTTGTACTGGATTCCATCTATGCCGTCGCTTTTTATACGGATCAGATCCCTGTTTCAGGCGGCCCCTCAGCCTTTAATGGATTACCGGGAATGATCCTTGGTTTGGCCGTTCCAGAGCTGCATTACAACATGTTTGCAACGAAGGTGGAATTGGGCGCTGTAAATCCTTCATCGGCAACGTTATTAAAGAAGAAAGATAAGCCCCTAACCAGGCAGCAGGTTTATGATAAACTGAAAGCCTCTTTCGGGGATTATTTGGGGATAAAGATCTATAACTTAGTGATGGCTTGCACATTTCTGTAAAGATCAAAAAAACTTCATGATTTCGTAGACGGCAATAACGATGTAAGCGAACTGAAGGTTTTTCTGGCCAATAACAGCAGGAACTTTCAAAAAAAAGGCCTTTCATTTGAAAGGCCCTTTTTATGTTTACTCCGAAAAGACTATTTTCCGTCGTTTTTCTTAGCAGTAACTTCGTTACGAATTTCTTGTGCTAAGGTTTTGATCTCTTGTAATCCTTTACGTACACGTGTACCAGCTGCAGAATTACCATTGTTGAAGAACTTGTCTGCATCAGCTTCGATAGAAGCTACTAACTCTTTTAATTTTACGTAGTTTTCCATTTTTTTATAATTATAATTTTAGTTTTTATGGTTTTTCCTAAACACTCCTTAAATATACAAAAACGAATCAAATAGAAAATAAATTTCGTTTTTTTTTATCGAAAAAGCTTAAAAAAAACTATTCAACAATCTTTAGTTCGTCAATAATGTTGGTCGCACCTGCAAATTTATCGATGATAAATAATACATAACGGATGTCAACTGAAATTGTACGTTGTAGCTTATGGTCGAAGATCACATCACCAGCCATTGCTTCAATGTTACCATCAAAAGCTAGGCCAATTAATTCTCCGTTGCCATTTATTACTGGTGATCCCGAGTTTCCGCCTGTTATATCGTTGTCACTTAGGAAGTTTACTGGTAAATGTCCTTTTTTATCTGCATAACGGCCATAGTCCTTATTATTGTACAGATCCATCAAACGCTGTGGCAAATCGAACTCTTCATCACCTTTTTTGTACTTCGCTATGGTACCTTTTAACGTCGTATAAAAGTTTCTGTCAGCGTCGTTACGAGGGTCTTGTGGTAAGCCTTTGATCGAACCATACGTTAAACGTAAAGTACTGTTCGCATCTGGATAGAACTTACCTTTTGGATTTGAAGCCAGTACTCCGGCAACATATTTACGGTACGCGCCTTCAAATTTATCGTCTTGGGCTTTCCAACTAGGATCTACTTGACGGTATCTGTTCAATAAAGCCGAAGAAAGCTTATACAATGGATCATTTGCTAAAATTTCAGCGTTAGGAGTTTCCAAGTAATTGTTCAGACGTTCAGCAGATGCAAAAATACTATTCTTCACAGATTCTTTGACATAAGCAGTAAAGTCACCATTATTTTTAGCTGCCAATTCTGCAATATATGGTGCAATATTGCCTGCTTTTTTAGCGTAAAGATTCAATTCATCAATTAATACTTGCTCTTCTAGCGGCATATACATTTTCTCGTACCCCGCATCGATAGCAGATTTTAAGCGTGGAAGGATCGCACTTCTTCTTGCTTCATCTCCAGCTGCATATACTTCTAAACCCGATCCGATTGTGTAAGGTAAGGCTGCAATTGCACTGGAACGCAACATGCCCATTAAATAGTTGTCATGTCGAGCTTTCTCGTTTGTAGCAGCGTAAAACTCATTGATTGTTTTGATGACATCACCGTATTCTGCTTTGTTGGGGCCTTTATTTGCCCATTTGTCAAATTTAGCTTCATCTTTTGCTTTCGACTCTGCCGTTTTATGTAATGTCAATGCATCAATCATTCCTTGACGGTTTTTCCAGTAATTGGCTACTTGAGAGTATTTAGAAGCATAGTTCAATTTTACAGCTTGGTCCTGATCCATGAATTTTTTCATGGCATCCATACCTGTTTTAGAAGCTTCTACCCAAGCTGGATAAGCGAATTTAACGTTCTGATTGATTCCTCCAGAAGGCATCCAACGATTGGTACGACCGGGATAGCCCAAGATCATCGCGAAATCTCCTTCTTGAACACCTTTTAAGCTAACAGGTAAGAAATGTTTAGGTTTCAAAGGAACATTGTCTTGTGCATATTCTGCTGGATTACCATTTTTATCAGCGTAAACACGGAAAATTGAGAAATCTCCCGTATGACGTGGCCATTCCCAGTTATCTGTATCACCACCAAATTTTCCAATACTATTTGGAGGTGTTCCTACCAAGCGGACGTCGTTGTAATCTTGGTATACAAAATAATAATACTCATTGCCTTGGTAGAACGATTTTACTTCAACCACATACTTGCCATTTTCGCTATTTTCCTGTTGGATTTTAGCAATTTCAGCAGCAATGATTTTTTTGCGTTCATCTTCTGCCATTTTGTTGTTAACCAATCCTAAGATCCGTTTTGAAACATCATCCATACGCACAAAAAAGCGAACCGACAACGATTTAGGTTTCAGTTCTTCATTTTTGGATTTGGCCCAGAAACCATTTGTTAAATGATCATTTTCTGGTGTGGAAAGTTCTGCAATAGCACCATATCCACAGTGGTGGTTGGTGAATACTAAGCCTTGATCAGAAACGATCTCAGCAGTACAGCCACCATTGAATTGTACGATCGCATCTTTTAAGCTAGAGTGGTTAATGCTGTAGATTTCTTCGGCACTTAAACGAAGCCCTTTTTTCTGCATATCTGACTCATTCAGACGCTTTAGATACATTAAAAACCACATTCCCTCGTCGGCAAATGCAGCAAAGCTTGTTGTGATGAACAACAAACACATCCATAATTTTTTCATATCAACCTGATAAAAAGTTTGTTTATACAGTACAAAAATGCTTTAATTCTCTTAAAAACCAAAATATTAGACTTTATAATATGCTATTTGCCAATTTTTATGTCAATTAAAAGTAAATGTGTACCGTATTGGTTGTCAAGGAAAGTCAAATGGACTCTTTTCCTTATCTTTGCAAAATGCAGCAATCATTTGAAAATTTTAAATTCAATAAACAGATCTTAAATGCGATAGCGGAGGCGGGGTATGAACAGCCGACAGAGATCCAAGAAAAGGCAATTACTCCAATATTGGCCGGGCAGGATGTGATGGGAATCGCTCAGACTGGAACTGGAAAAACGGCGGCATTTGTGTTGCCCATGCTGATGAAACTAAAGTATGCTCAGGGAAATGATGCGCGTGCTTTGATTTTGACACCTACAAGAGAACTGGCCATGCAGATCGAAGAAAATATTCAACTGTTTTCTACCTATCTTGATTTGCGTTCAGTGGTACTCTACGGTGGACTTGGCCCAAAAACTCAAATAGAGACGCTCGAGAAGGGGGTAGATATTATCGTTGCAACACCAGGTAGATTCTTGGACTTGTACTTGGAAGGGCATATTGTCGTTAAATCACTCAAATTTTTGGTCTTGGATGAAGCTGATAAGATGATGGACATGGGGTTTATTAGTAAGATTCATCGCGTATTGGAAATTGTTCCGAGAAAACGTCAAAACCTATTGTTCTCGGCAACAATGAGTGAACTCGTTCGCAAAATTGCAGGTGATTTTTTAGCATTTCCGACAGTTATTGAGGTATCAGAACAGGCCACACCAGCAAAAACGGTTAGTCAGGCACTGTATTTTGTACCGAATCAAAAGACAAAGTTGAATTTATTACAGCATCTATTGAAAGATGATGAAGCTTTTAGCCGATTGATCGTTTTCTGCAAAACAAAACAAGTTGCCGACAATGTATTCCATTTTTTAGAACGTAAATATGGCAAAGATGAGGTTCGCGTCATTCATGCTAATAAAGGCCAGAATACACGTATAAACTCGATCAATGCATTCAAGGAGGGTAATATCCGTATTTTGGTTGCAACGGATGTTGCGGCACGGGGACTTGATGTTTCTAATGTGAGTCATGTGATTAACTTTGAGGTACCTATCGTTATCGAGGACTATGTGCATCGTATTGGACGTACTGGACGCGCTTTCAATGAAGGGGATGCGATCACATTCTGTAATGATGCCGAGAAGTATTACGTGCGTAAAATAGAGAAACTGATTAAACAGAGCATACCTGTTTACACCATTCCTGAAGATGTTTTTGTTGAGAAAACGCCTTTTCAGGAAAAACAGGATATTGCACGTGAGATTGACAATCAAAAACGAAAAGACAATCCCGATTACCAAGGCGCCTTTCATGAGAAAAAATATGTGATCAAACAGAAAGAGGTACGTGAGGCGCAACGTGCTTCGGGATTTAAACCGAAGGCAAAAAGCAAGAGTAAATCTGGTGGAGCGAAATCCGGAGGAACAAACCGCAATTTTAAAAAACGTTAATTTATTGTGCGCTTTACACCACTAAATATCGCTAGTGCATGCCTTGTGGCTTGGTTTGTTATGGAAAACCCCAATGATGAAAAAGCTTTATTTACTTGGGGGGCATTTATCCTATTGTTGCTGATATTGACAGTTGTTGATATTGCATTTAGGGTCTTTGTAAAGCAAAATAAAAAAATGTGGTTATTTCAATTAGCATTTTTGGTAGTCGTTTGTGTTACCAGTTTAATTGTCAAAGTAGCTTTTGCGTAAGAGGTCAAATTAAAAATAAAAGATAAGCTATGTCATGAATCGATGGCAGTTAGAATCTGTTTCAAAAAATACATAGCTCAATACTATAAATAGCTCAATAATATTAAAATGAAAAAAGCTGAAATAAAATTACAGGTAGAGTTAGATGAAAACAATGTGCCTGAAAATATCATGTGGTCATCAACAGATGGGAATAATGCAGAGGAATTACCAGCGAAAGCGATGTTTTTGGCTTTATGGGATTCACATTATAAGAATTCAATGCGTATTGACCTTTGGACCAAAGATATGCCGTATGATGAGATGAAGCGTTTTTTCTATGAAACGCTCCAAACGTTGGGCGATTCTTTTATCCGTTCTTCTGGCGGTGATCCAATGGCGGAAAAAGTTATTGGCGACTTGCGCGACTACTGTGCACATTTTGCAGATAAGATGGAAGTTTTAATGCCACAACAATAGTTTATAACGCTTAACAAAATTTGACTATGCAATACTTCTTGGTAAAGTCTGAACCATTTAAATATAGTTGGGAACAATTTAACAAAGATGGACGTACATTTTGGGATGGCGTTCGCAATTATCAAGCTAGGAATAATATTAAAGCTATGAAAGAAGGAGATTTAGTCCTGTTCTACCATAGCAATGAAGGGAAAGAAGTCGTAGGTGTAGCCAAAGTAGTCAAGGAATTTTATCAGGATCCGACAACGGATGATGAACGTTGGGTCGTTGTTGATCTGGCGCCTGTAGAGACACTGAAGAAACCTGTTACCTTGGAAACCATTAAAGCAGACGAGCAGTTACAGGATATCGCTTTGGTTAGGCAAGGGCGTTTGTCTGTCATGCCGCTGAAACCAGAAGAGTTTGATCGAATTTTAGCACTTGGGAACGTTTAAGTTGCCTCGGATAGAATAAGCCTAACATAAGATAGGTCGTGAAATCAAAAAGGGAAAACAAGCTGTTTTCCCTTTTTTGATCTGTATGTAGGCGATTAAAATATAGTATCAGTTCTTTTGGCTAAAAAGGCTGACCAATGCTTTTAATTTTTTCGCATTTTCAGGCTTCAGCTTCCCGGCAAGAATAAGACGCAGTTCTCTTCGTTGCAATGCATCCTCGTATGCCTTGTGTTCTGAATCAGTTTCCGGAATTAAAATTGGCACAGCTTTGGGGTTATTATCTGCGTCCACGGCAACAAAGGTATAATAAGCCTCGTTGGTTTTTACGCGGGTGCCTTCCGGCAGATTGGACGCAAAAATTTCCATGCGCACCTCTAAAGAGCTATTAAAAGCACGAGTCACTTGCGCCTGAATGGTAACGACCTCGCCCAGTTTAATGGAACGTTTAAAAGATACGTTATCAACAGATACTGTCACAACGACATTGCTACAGTGTTTTTGTGCAGCAATGGCCGAACAGATATCCATCCAATATAATAAACGGCCACCCATCAAATTCCCAAATGTATTGGTATCATTGGGTAATACCAATTCGTTCATCTCTGTGTATGACTCTCTAGCAAATTTCTCCATCATATCATTATTTGTCATTATCGTCCAAAGGTTTTGAATTGTTGATCTATGATTGCCAGCGAATCGATAAATGATGTCGGAACATAGCCCAGTTCAGCCTTAGATTTTGTCAAATCAAAACCTGTCTGACGTGGTCGGTTTTCCGCCTGTCCAATGCTTGCTGCACTGATCTCTGAGATCAATCCTTTATCTAGCTTCCAGTAGTCGGCAATTTTATCAACAGCCTCGCTGATTGACATCAGTTCAGAACCTGAAATATGAAATATTCCCTCCGCCTTCCGATCGATAGCTAGTTGGCAGGCATAGGCCAAATCATCTACAAAGGTAGGCATTCTCCATTGGTCATTGACTACTTTTATCGGTTCATTTTTTGACAGTTTGCTTTTTGCCCACAATACAAGGTTGGAACGGTTTGGATCAGCATTTATTCCGTAGACCAATATAGTACGTAAGATCGCATAATGACAGTTGGATTGCACAAGCACTTGTTCGGACGTGTACTTACTCTTCCCATATTCACTTTGTGGATTAGGCAGATCTGTTTCAGCATAAGGTGCATTTTTTTTGCCGTCAAATACAAAATCCGTGGAGAGGTGGATCAGTTGGGTCTGATGTGCTGTACAATAGGATGCCAAATATTCTACAAGGTCGACATTCAGTAATTGACAAGCCACTTTATCTGCTTCACAAGCTTCTACACTCGTCATAGCTGCTGTATGTACGATTGCATCCAAAGTGTGTGTAGCTAAAAAATCTATCAGCTTTGTCCGGTCCGATAGGTCTACCTGAAAGAATGTATAATTCACTTGATTCGGGTTTCGATTTGGTCCCTTTGAAATGGCAATAACATCATAATGTTCATTTTTGGCGAGTAAATCGACGACTTTTTGACCGAGGAATCCATTGGACCCTGTCACTAGAACTTTTTTCATCAACAATAATTAAAATATTAGCTGAGCACCTGTTTACTAGGCTGCTTTAGCCGGATTCAGGTGCTCTGTTTATTTATTTGGTTTTACCTATTGGCTTTCCCATCAGCCCTATGGCATTGAAGAGGGGTGTTTTTTAGTTGGTCCAGATAAAGTCCATCTTGCTGGATTGTTTCATGATATTTTCAATAACCGTTTTTTCGAGATCTAGAATAGATTTCAAAGCGTTGTAATCAATTTTATCGGCATCATCCGTTGGCATATGGTAGTCTGGATGTCCGCCAGTGTGGAAAAATAACACCGGTATATTTTTCTTGTAGAATGAGGTCTGGTCAGAGCCACCATTGCCATCCTTGCTAAGATTAAATTTTATAGGTGCTTGAACATCTTTGAATATAGTAGGCCATTGGCTACTTGTTCCATAGCCGATGACAGCAAGGCCGTTGCTAGGATTGTAGCGGCCGATCATATCCATATTGAGCATGGCTGTGATCTTTTCTAAGGGGAGGGTAGGGTGTTCTGTAAAATATTTGGAACCAACTAAGCCCAGTTCTTCTGCGCCAAAAGCGATAAACAATAAGTTGTAGGGTTCTTTTTCATTGTTGCCGCTGAAGTAGCGTGCGAGTTCCAATAAGCCCGCAGTACCCGAGGCGTTGTCGTCAGCTCCGTTATGGATTTTGCCCACTCCTAAAGAATCTTTAGAGCTTCCTTGACGACCGGTTCCCAAATGATCGTAATGGGCGCCAATAACAACTGTCAAGTCCGCACCATTATCAATAAATCCAATGATATTATCCGCATTGCGAATGCTGTCTGCAACTTTTACTTTCCATACTTTGGCTTTGAAGGATTGGCGGTACCCTTTGTCACCTTTAGGTTCAAGTTTATATTTTTTAAATTCCTTTTCAATGTAATCTGCTGCTTTAAATACTTCCTTGCTACCTGTTCCTCGCCCCTGCATTTTGTCGTCAGCAAGGTAATAGATATGTTTTTTTAAGTTAGAAACTTCGATCTGCTGTGCACGTGCTACCTGTATTCCTAATAGGCAGCAAAATGTCAGAAGTAAGCTAATGTTTTTCATGTTGATATTTGGTATTTAGATATGGTTTTTACCTTTTAATCTTTATTCTTTGCTTCGTAACCGCTACAGTTTTTTTACTTTTTATTTTGAAATATCTTAAAAAATAAAAGCCTTGAGATTAACAAGGCTTTTAGGTAATATTTCGTTAATCTTCAACGATTTCACTGTGGATGCTGGATTTTTCTTCTTTTTCTGTTTTAAAATACCTCTTTTGAAATAATAGGATCAAAACCACACCGACGGAAATGGCAGAGTCTGCAATGTTGAATACAGGCCGGAAGAATAGAAATTCTTCACCGCCCCAGAACGGTACCCAAGAAGGGAAATTTCCTTGAATTAATGGGAAATACAGCATATCGACTACTTTTCCGTGAAGGAAGGAAGAATAACCTCCGCCAGCTGGGAATAAAGTCGCCTTATCATACCATGTACTATCACTAAAGATGACACCATAAAAAGCGGAATCAATGATATTTCCTAAGGCACCGGCAAGAATTAAGGCAACGTTTAAGATAAAACCGCGGTTATACTTATTTTTGATCATGTAGTGCAGGCCATATCCAATACCGGCCACAGCTAGAATTCGAAATACGGTCAAAAACAGTTTTCCATAATCACCGCCAAACTCCATGCCGTAAGCCATTCCATTATTTTCAATAAAATGAATCTGGAAAAATTTGCCCAAGATATGGTGGCTTTGTCCAATTGTCATCGAGAGTTTAACCCAAATCTTTGACAACTGGTCTATTAAAAGTATTGCGACAATAAGCGCAATTGGTTTAGTATAACCCTTCATTGTGTTATAAAAATGGTCTTTGCCTAAGCAAAGACCATATATTTAATGCCTAAAATTAATATTGTTTGTTTTTCGCTTCGATGCTCAAAGTCGTGTGTGGAACAGCTTTCAAACGTTCTTTTTGAATCAGTTTTCCTGTTTCTCTACAGATACCATACGTTTTGTTCTCGATGCGCACCAACGCTGCTTCTAGGTTGTCGATAAACTTCTTTTGACGTGCAGCCAATTGGTTTGTTTGCTCTTTTTCCAAAGTAGCAGAACCATCTTCCAATGTCTTGTATGTTCCAGCAGTATCGTCTGTACCATTCGCATTGCTGTTGTTTAGCGTTGCGGTCAACGAGGAAAGCTCTTCTTTTGCTATTCTAAGCTTGTCCAAGATAATATCTTTAAATTCTTGTAATTCTGAATCGCTATAGCGTGTTTTCTCGTTGTTGTTTGCCATAATTTAATTTTTTTGGATTAATGCCTTAAGTTCTTTGCCATCGATCTCGATGGTCTCTCCTTCAGTTAGTGAATCTTCAAATACCAATGAATCGGCCAGAATTTCGGTGCAAATATACGATAAATTTTCATTGGCAGCATTGACCACTTCTGAAGCAGCTGTTAACTTTACGTTAATTCTATCAGTGACTTCTAATCCTTTATCCTTCCTTAGATTTTGTAGGCGGTTGATCAATTCTCTTGACAAACCTTCTTTTTTCAATTCTTCAGTGATATGTACATCTAATGCTACGGTCAATTTACCTAAATTCGCTACCTGCCATCCCTCAACGTCTTCTGCTATAATTTCCACATCGCTCAGTAAAATCGTATATGGCGTGCCTGCTAGGGCCAATTCGCCTGTTGATTCCAACGTGCTAATTTGATCTATAGTCAACGATTGGATAGACGAAGAAACTAACTTCATATCCTTACCAACTTTCGCGCCAAGAGCTTTAAAATTTGGTTTTATTTTTTTCTTAATAATACCAGTGGTATCCGTGATGAACTCGATATCTTTGATATTGGTCTCGGAAAGTATCAGATCTTTTACTTTTTCTACCTTCTCCTGGAAAGCACTATCAAGTACAGGAACCAAAATTTTGTTCAAAGGTTGACGTACATTGATGGAAGTTTTCTTCCGTAAAGAAAGTGTCAGCGACGAAATATCCTGCGCTAATGCCATACGTTCTTCTAGGTCTTTATCGACTAGACTTTCATTATACACTGGGAAATTTGCCAGGTGAACAGATTCAACTTGTTCCTTGTTGGTGGCTGCATTCAGATCCAGGAATAGTCTGTCCGAGAAGAATGGTGATATCGGAGACATTAATTTCGCAATCGTATCAAGACATGTATAGAGTGTTTGATAAGCTGAAATCTTATCATCTGTGTAATCTCCTTTCCAGAAGCGACGGCGGCACAGACGAACGTACCAGTTGCTGAGATGTTCATCAACGAAGTTTTGGATAGCACGTGCTGCTTTTGTAGGCTCGTAATCTGCCAAGTATTCGTCTACTTCTTTGGTCAACGAATTTAACAAAGAGATAATCCAACGGTCAATTTCAGGACGTTTTTCCAAAGCTATATCGGGTTCTGCGTAAGAGAACTTATCGATATTGGCATAAAGGGCAAAGAACGCGTATGTATTGTATAAAGTACCGAAGAATTTACGACGGACTTCATCCAGCCCTTCCATATTGAATTTAAGATTGTCCCAAGGCGCAGCATTGCTGATCATGTACCAGCGGGTCGCGTCGGCACTATATTGATCGATTGTCGAGAATGGGTCAACACCATTGCCTAAGCGTTTGGACATCTTGTTGCCATTTTTATCCAATACCAAACCGTTGGAAACAACATTTTTGAAGGAGATCGATTTGTACATCATCGTAGAAATCGCATGTAAGGTGAAAAACCAGCCACGTGTTTGGTCAACTCCTTCAGCGATAAAGTCTGCCGGGTATGCATGATCGAATCCAGCTTTAAAAGGAAACTGTTCCCCTTTGGCTAATTTTTCGTGATCCAAGCCCCATTGTGCATAAGGCATTGCACCCGAATCAAACCAAACGTCGATCAGATCAGGTTCGCGGAATAACTTTTGTCCGGCATCAGAAACAAGAACGATATCGTCTACATAAGGACGGTGAAGATCCAATTGCTCGGTGTCGAATTTATCTAAGTAAGCTTTATTCTTCGCTTTTTCATCGTCAGACAAAACGTCTGAAGTCAAAGATGCTTCCAATAAAGACTTTAATTCAGGAAGCGAACCGATACAAACCTCTTCATTTTCGTCTTCTGAGCGCCAGATAGGAAGTGGAGTTCCCCAATAACGAGAGCGTGAAAGGTTCCAGTCTACCAAGTTTTCCAGCCAATTACCAAAACGTCCTGTACCAGTTGCTTCAGGTTTCCAGTTGATGGTTTTATTTAAGGCAACCAAATCTTCCTTCACTGCGGTTGTGCGGATAAACCAGCTATCTAATGGATAGTATAGAACAGGTTTGTCTGTACGCCAACAGTGTGGATAGGTGTGCTCATATTTTTTAACATCGAAGGCTTTATTGTCCTCTTTTAATTTGATAGAGATCAATACATCCGTAGGTTTGAAGTCTTCTTTCGAACGTTCTTCAGCACTGTAATATTCCTCTTTGACAAATCTTCCGGCAAAATCTGTGATTTCACTTACAAAACGGCCAGTACGGTCAACAGTAGGTACCTCTTTTCCGTTTTCATCTTTCACTAAGATGCCCGGTACCCCATGCTCTTTTGCTACACGAAAGTCATCTGCACCATAAGTAGGAGCAGCGTGGACGATACCAGTACCGTCTTCAGTCGTAACAAAGTCCCCTGGAATAACGCGGAAAGCATTTTCCTGCAAGTCCTCGTTGGTGATATAAGGCAACAATTGTTCATAGCGCAAGCCAACAAGTTCCTCACCCACAAATTCTGCTGCAAGTTCCCAAGGGATTACTTTATCGCCCAATTTATAGTCTTGGAAAGATGCGTTTTCCCCTTCGGCTTTAAAATGCTTGCTGATCAGATCTTTTGCCAATACGACGGATACAGGAGATCCCGTATATTTATTGAAAGTCCTGATCTTAACATAATTTATTTTCTTGCCTACAACCAATGCTGTGTTGGACGGTAAAGTCCATGGTGTGGTCGTCCAGGCAATGAAAGCAACATCTTCCGCCTCATCGTCAACTAGTTTTTCGATTGCTGGATGAAGCTGGCTTTTGATCAATCTAAATTCGGCAACGATGGTCGTATCTTTCACATCTTTGTATGTGCCCGGTTGGTTAAGTTCATGTGAACTCAATCCAGTACCTGCGGCCGGAGAGTATGGCTGTATCGTATAACCTTTATACAAAAGACCTTTTTTATAAAGTTCTTTTAATAAATACCATAGGGTCTCGATGTATTCATTCTTATAGGTAATGTAAGGATGTTCGAGGTCAACCCAATAGCCCATTTTTGTGGTTAGGTCATTCCAGACATCGGTATATTTCATCACCTCCTTACGGCAAGCGTCATTATATTGTTCTACAGTGATCTTTTTACCGATATCCTCTTTTGTAATTCCAAGAGCTTTTTCGACAGCAAGTTCAATGGGTAGGCCATGGGTATCCCAGCCACCTTTTCGTTTCACTTGGTAGCCTTTCAAAGTCTTGTAACGACAGAAAATATCCTTAATCGTACGGGCCATCACGTGATGGATGCCAGGCATTCCATTTGCAGAAGGCGGGCCTTCAAAAAATGTATAGGTCTTGCTTTCAGGACGATTATTGATACTTTTTTCGAATATTTTTTCCTGTTCCCAACGGGTCAAAATCTCTTTACCTATCTCGGGTAAATTTAACTGCTTATATTCTTTGTACATCAGACTGTTGTATGCTTCTTTTCTAAAGGTCGCTAATTTAGTGATTTATGATGGAAAATGAAAGAGGGCTTTGTTGTCCTATTATCATTAAATAGAGATCAGATTCTTTGAAATCTTTCCTTGAGTATATTACTGGAAATAGCGGTATGGCTACTACGAAAAAGGGACTACCTATTGGCAGTCCCTTTGTTATTTCATTTGTGTTGAAATTCAACTAAGCTGAAAAACTGCTGCCGCACCCGCAGGTGCTTGTTGCATTGGGATTGTTGAATGTGAACCCCCTTGCATCGAGTCCTGATTTGAAGTCGATTTCCATACCAGCAAGATATAGGCCATGCGCTTTATTCATAAAGATGCGAATTCCTTGAATTTCGTATTCGTTATCCCCGTCCTTTTTCTGGTCGAAGCCCAAGATATAACTCATGCCGGAACAACCACCGCCTTCGACACCGACACGTAAACCAAAATCATCAGAGATTTCTTGTTGATCCTTTAATTTATTTAGTTCCTTGATTGCCCCGTCTGTTAAAGAAACAGGAGCAACTGCTGTATGTTCTGTACTCATTATAATAATGTTTTAACCAATCCAATACAAAAATACATTTTTTTAATGGCAAATAGCTTGACCTGGATTTTTTGACATTTTCGAAACATTAAATTTTTCGTAGGCTTATTCGGCTCGTGGTACAATAAAATGTTCCTTGCCTAATTAGGTAATTTGCATAAATAAGGCTGTTTCGCTAAGAACATTTAATAAAATATGCCTTTTTGTCGATATTCTTTATGGAATATGCTATCTTTGAGGCATTAAAATAAACTACAAAATTTACTTTACAACATTTAAAAACAATGGAAAGAGATCAAGCCATTTTTAATTTAATAGCTGATGAGCTTAAACGCCAAGAAGAGGGTATTGAATTAATTGCTTCAGAAAACTTTGTTTCAAAACAAGTGATGGAAGCTGCTGGTTCAGTGTTGACAAATAAATATGCAGAAGGCCTCCCAGGAAAACGTTACTATGGAGGTTGCGAAGTTGTGGATGAGATTGAAACCATCGCAATTGATCGTGCAAAACAATTATTTGGCGCAGAATGGGTAAACGTTCAACCTCACTCTGGTGCACAAGCAAATGCGGCTGTTTTTTTGGCGACAATCAAACCTGGAGACAAAATTTTAGGTCTTGATTTATCTCACGGTGGTCACTTGACACACGGATCACCAGCTAACTTATCTGGTAAGATCTATCAACCATTATTTTATGGTGTAAAAGAAGATACTGGTCTAATTGACTACGAGCAACTGGAAGAAACAGCGCTTCGTGAAAAACCGAAGATGATCATCTGTGGTGCTTCTGCTTATTCTCGTGATTGGGATTACGCACGCATCCGTAAAGTTGCAGACGAAATTGGTGCTATCGTGATGGCAGATATTTCTCACCCTGCGGGTTTAATCGCTCGTGGTTTATTGAATGATCCACTTCCACATTGCCATATCGTTACGACAACTACGCACAAAACGCTTCGTGGTCCACGTGGTGGTATGATCATGGTCGGTAAAGATTTTGAAAATCCATGGGGTATCAAAACGCCTAAAGGTGAAATCCGTACAATTACGCAATTATTGGATCTGGCTGTATTCCCAGGTACACAAGGTGGTCCTTTAGAGCATACCATTGCTGCGAAAGCGATCGCGTATGGCGAGGCTTTATCTGATGATTATATGGAATATATCGTTCAGGTGAAGAAAAATGCAGCGGCATTGGCACAATTCTTCGTAGAAAGAGATTATAAGATCATCTCTGGCGGTACAGACAATCACTTGATGTTGGTGGATCTTCGTAACAAAGATATTTCTGGTAAAGAAGCGGAAGCTGTGTTGGGCAAAGCAGGTATCACAACAAATAAAAACATGGTTCCTTTTGATACACGTTCTCCTTTTGTCACTTCAGGTGTGCGTTTCGGTACAGCGGCTATTACCACACGTGGTATTAAAGAAAATGAAATTGTACAAATCGGCGAATTGATCGATGAGGCATTGAAAAATGCGTCTAATGATGCCCAACTGGATTTGATCCATGGTAAAGTTAGAGCAATGATGGCTGAGTTCCCGTTGTATAAATAAGACATTCCCCGTAGGAATATAAAGCGGAATGACCGACAAGGTGATTCCGCTTTTTTATTTCTTTTCTTACAGCTATTTTTCAACGTAACATTTACGGTATAAGTCTCTACCAACTTAACTTATCATAGGAATTTTATACGAATCTGAATCGTACTTTAAACGGTTCTTATAGGGATTCATCCGAATGAGGTCCGGATGAGGTCCCTGTAAGCTCCCTATAAAGTCCGGGTTATAGAATGCCCTGTTACCGTGTTGTCCTTCTCGTGTACTGCTGTTGTTTGTAGCTTGTTTGATGGTATTGGAGTAATTGGGTAAGAGCTTCGTTTTGGAAATGTGGAGAGGAAAACTTATTTTTAAATGTTAAAAAATCTTAAAATAAATTGTAATAATTTGATTACTCATTTATTTTGCGGTAATTTGGTTTGAGATTAATTAATTGTTTTACAATAAGAAAGGGTAGTTTATACGGCAAACATTTACATTTTAACACAGAACTGATAATTTATTTGCGAACTGCTAAAAAAGTAAGTGACGTATGAGACTTTTAAAAAGTAAAAGCGATCAAGAGTTGATCCAAATGTATGTCGGTGGCCAAGAGTCCGGCCTAGAGGCATTGTTGAATCGATATAAATCGAAAATTTATACCTCTATATATATGAAAGTAAAAGATGAATATCTTGCTGAAGATATTTTCCAGGAGACTTTCATTAAAATCATCAACACATTAAAATCAGGTAAGTATAATGAAGAAGGTAAATTTTTGCCTTGGGCTATTCGTATAGCACACAATATGATTGTTGACTTTTTTAGAAAGGCAAAACGTGCCCCAAATATTGTAAATGCCGATGGTTTTGATATTTTTGAGGTACTTGAATTTAGCGATGAAAGTGCGGAATCCAAGATGCTCAAACAACAGGTTGATGTTGATCTCAAGAAAATGATTCAAAAACTTCCGGATGATCAGAAAGAAGTGCTCATCATGCGCCACTTTTGCGATATGAGTTTTAAAGATATTGCGGAAATAACTGAAGTAAGTATCAACACCGCTTTAGGGCGAATGCGTTATGCATTAAGTAACTTACGTAAAATGATCGAAGGTACCGATCTGACCCTGCAAATGGGCTATTTATAATAGATAATAAAGAGGGACGTTTTTAAACGTCCCTCTTTATTTACAATTTTAATTGGAGCCACTTGGGGGGCGCCGCTTTTGTATTTTCCCATCCTCTGTTTTATCATAAGGCGATGTCTTCAAAAGTTATTTCCTTCAATAATCTATCCCCTGATTGAATTTAAAATAACTGCACGTCTCCAGAAATGACCGATGAGTATACGTATTGAAATCTTGTTAAACAGCGCAATTGTTTTGCTGGATTGAAGTTGAAAGCGGAGTTATTTGTCCAAATGATCTGGCAATTATGTCATGTGGAGATCAGAAGAACCTGTTCCTTTTGTCAGGTCAAAGACTTTTTTTATCTTAGAAATTCATGCACACGCCTTTTTTCCGGGATTGGAATAAGGTTTGATAGTCATATTGTAACTATAAAACGATTGAACAGCTATGTACTTGATTTTATTTATTGGAATAATGGTGGTGAGCCTAATTGTCCAAACAAGATTCAAAAACAAATTTAAAAAATACTCCGAGATGCCGTTGGGTAACGGTATGTCTGGAGCTGAGATTGCACAAAAAATGTTAAATGACAATGGTATATATGATGTAAAGGTATTGTCTATCCCAGATCGTTTGGGAGACCACTATAATCCTTCGGATAAAACAGTTAATTTAAGTCCCGAAGTTTACAGCGGCCGGAGTGTTGCAGCAGCAGCAGTGGCAGCGCACGAATGCGGTCACGCTGTACAGCACGCTAAAGCTTATAAATGGCTGGGTTTCCGTTCGGCGATGGTACCGATGGTCAATGCAGCTTCCAAGTTGACATCATGGGTGTTGATGCTTGGGGTAATGTTATTTGCTTTTTCCAAAGGAGGTAATCCTTGGCTTCTGGCTGTTGGGGTCGGGGCTTTGGCTATCACAACGTTGTTTTCTTTTATCACATTACCGGTCGAGTTTGACGCCTCAAATCGCGCTTTGGAATGGTTGAACCATGCTGGTGTGACGTATAACGGCGAAGAGCATGAGGGAGCGAAAGATGCATTAAAATGGGCAGCAATGACCTATGTTGTTGCGGCACTAAGTGCACTGGTGACACTTTTATATTATGCGTCCATTTTATTTGGCGGCCGTAGAAGTGATTAATTACAGATATTGTAAGGATTAATTACAGATACTGTAGCTTTCACCTGCAAAAATGCGATTATTTTTTATAGTCGCATTTTTTATGGCGTGTTAATGAGGTTACTATAGACAATTTTTTTAACTTTGCTGTTTATATAGAATAAGATTCAGATTTTATGTTTTCAAATCTTCAAGATAAGTTAGATAGGGCCTTTAAAGTATTAAAAGGACAGGGTAGTATTACCGAGATCAACGTTGCCGAAACGATGAAAGAAATTCGCAAAGCGTTGTTGGATGCCGATGTGAATTATAAAACTGCCAAAACTTTTACCGACGATGTTAAGCAAAAAGCTTTGGGTGAAAATGTATTGACAAGTATTTCCCCCGGCCAATTGTTGACGAAGATCATGAACGATGAGTTGACAGCTTTGATGGGCGGATCTGTTACGGAGCTTGAGACTGGAAAAAATCCAACAGTCATCCTAATTGCGGGGTTGAATGGGGCTGGTAAAACAACTTTCTCAGGTAAGCTGGCCTTGTATCTGAAAGATAAGAAGAATAAAAAGCCATTATTGGTAGCAGGTGACGTATACCGCCCTGCTGCGATCGATCAATTGGAAGTGCTCGCAGAACAAGTTGGCGTGCCAGTTTATGTGAACCGTGAGTCTACTGATCCTATTGCAATTGCTAAAGCCGGTGTGGAAGAAGCTAAACGTAATGGCAACAATATCGTAATTATCGATACCGCGGGTCGTTTGGCAATTGACGAGCCTTTAATGGTGGAGATTACTGCGGTTAAAGAGGCTACGAAACCTGACGAGATCCTATTTGTTGTGGATTCAATGACTGGTCAAGATGCTGTCAATACAGCTAAAACGTTCAATGACCGTCTAGACTTTACAGGTGTGGTCTTAACGAAATTGGATGGTGATACACGCGGTGGAGCTGCTTTATCCATCAAATCTGTCGTTAATAAGCCAATTAAGTTTATCGGTACAGGCGAAAAGATGGATGCACTGGATGTATTCCACCCTGATCGTATGGCATCCCGTATCTTGGGTATGGGTGACGTTGTATCCTTGGTGGAGCGTGCACAGCAACAGTTTGACGAGAAGCAAGCTGCTGAGCTTCAAAAGAAAATTCGTAAAAATAAATTCGATTTCAACGATTTTAAATCCCAGATTCAACAGATCAAGAAAATGGGGAATATGAAGGATCTCATGGGAATGATCCCCGGTGTAGGTAAGGCGATGAAAGATATTGAAGTGGATGATAATGCGTTCAAACCCATTGAAGCAATTATTGACTCGATGACTCCTTTCGAACGTGAAAACCCAGATGTTATTGATCAAAAACGTCGTTTACGTATTGCCAAAGGATCAGGTACTGATATCAATGAGGTGAATAAGTTATTGAAACAATTTGGTGATATGCGTAAAGTCATGAAGCAGATGTCCAATCCAGCGATGGCGGCTAAATTGATGCGTAATATGCCCAAAATGCCAGGAAAAATGTAATTTTTAGAGAATAGTTACATCATAGGAAGGGCATCGTTTTATACGATGCCCTATTTTTTTTTAAAAGTGTCTGATGTTATCTGCAGTAAAGAATCTTCCGTCCCCTTCATTGCTGTTGGTGTCTGCGCAATCATGAAGGTTTTGTTTATTGTATTGCTCTTCTGATTAATTTCGGCGTTCGGCTGTGCCCTTCATTAGATTGATCCAACATATATATGCAACAGGGCTGTCGGTGATTCCGTAAAATTCGAGCTTTTTTTAAAGAAATAATTCGTAATTTCAAGTTCCTCACTCGAGTGAACGAAATATTTGTTAAATTTGTGATCATTATGGATGACCCCGCGCAATTATCTGAATACGGCAAAATCCTTATCATTCTTCTGATAGGGGCACTGTTAGTCTGTGCCACCATTTTTTTAGCACGTTTAATCTCTCCAAAAAAGAATAATCCTATTAAATCTGGTACCTACGAATGTGGAGAGGATCCCATCGGTTCTTCTTGGGTTCAGTTTAATCCACGGTTTTATGTTATCGCTCTGGTATTTTTACTTTTTGATGTCGAGCTTATTTTTATTTTTCCATGGGCTACCGTATTCGGGCAGTCGGAATACATTGCAGCAGATGGAAGATGGGGGTGGTTTACCATGATTGAAATGGCCATGTTTATTGGTGTTTTAATTCTGGGATTGATATTTGTATGGAAAAAAGGGGATCTGGAATGGGTAAAACCAAATGTGTCATTGCCTAAAGTTCCTGTAGCTATCCCGGATAGTGCCTATGCAAGCCTGAATAGCAGGACTTATCAGGTACGCGATTATAAGGGCTATGCTGTAGAAGCATCCATCGTGGAGAAAATGGCGGAAGAAGCTGTTGCTACACCAAAGCCAGCTTTTAAACCAAGATTTAAAAAACCTGATTAAGCATGAGTTTAGAGAGTCAATTGCAGAATAATGGTGTTGTTGTCGCTAAGTTGGATGATTTGCTTAACTGGGCGAGATTATCTTCGATGTGGCCTATGAGCTTTGGTATCGCTTGCTGTGCCATCGAAATGATGGGAGCAATGGCTTCAACCTATGATTTGGATCGAATGGGCGTATTTCCAAGACCTTCACCAAGGCAATCCGATGTGATCATTATTGCTGGAACAGTTACCTTTAAGATGGCCGATCGTATCAAGAAACTATACGAACAGATGCCCGACCCTAAATATGTTATTTCGATGGGCTCTTGCTCCAACTGTGGTGGTCCATATTGGCAGCATGGTTATCATGTGGTCAAAGGGGTAGATCGCATTATCCCTGTGGATGTTTATGTCCAGGGATGCCCACCACGTCCCGAAGCACTGATCGGTGCTTTTATTGAATTGCAAAAAAAGATAGATAAAGAAAGCTTATTAGGTGAACAATTGTTCAAGGAAAAAGCTTAAAAGATAAATTTTATAAGATTTTAAATCAATTATGGCAAAAGATTTTTATGGTGAACTACAATTAGGTATTCTTGGCGGTGGTCAACTGGGAAGAATGCTAATCCAGGAAGCCATTAATTACAATGTAAATGTTCATGTATTGGACCCAGATAAGAATGCTCCTTGTCGTAAATTGTGCAATAGATTTGAATGTGGTTCATTGGGTGATTTTGAAACGGTCTATAATTTCGGTAAGGACTTGGACATGATCACGATCGAAATTGAGAAAGTGAATGTAGATGCTTTGGAGAAACTGGAAGGAGAGGGGGTTATTGTATACCCACAATCACGTATCATTCGTCTGATTCAAGATAAAGGCCTACAAAAGCAATTTTTTAAGCAAAATGATATACCAACTTCGGCATTTCAATTGATATCCAATAAAGATAATTTAATTAACGCTTCTTTAAACTTACCCTATATCCAGAAATTGCGCAAGGATGGATATGATGGAAAAGGGGTAAAGAAAATTGTCACGCAGCAGGATATCCAGGATGCTTTCGAAGAGCCTAGCTTAATTGAAGAATGGATAGATTTTGAAAAGGAAATTGCAGTCATTGTCGCTCGAAATGATAAAGGTGAAGTGTCTACATTTCCAATGGTAGAGATGGAATTCAATCCTCAGGTCAACTTGGTGGAATTTTTAATTGCGCCGTCCTTGTATGGTGTAGAGATTCAACAGCGCGCAGAGGCAATTGCTAAAAAAATCGCTGATGACCTGCAGATTGTCGGTATATTGGCCGTAGAAATGTTCCTGACAAAAAGTGGCGATATCTTAGTCAATGAATTGGCTCCACGGCCACATAATAGCGGCCATCAAACGATTGAGGGAAACTATGTATCACAATTTGCACAGCATTTGAGAGCGATATTTAACCTGCCTTTGGGAGATACCCGATGCAGGTCGAATGCAGTCATGATCAACCTTTTGGGAGAAGATGGATATGAAGGATTGGCAAAATACGAAGGAGTAGAAGAGGTACTGGCGATGGAAGGCGTATATATCCATTTATATGGAAAAAAATATACAAAACCATTCCGCAAAATGGGCCATGTCTGTATCATCAATGATGATCGGGAGAAAGCAATCTCCAATGCAAGAAAAGTACAAGAAATATTAAAAGTTAAAGCTTAAACAATACTATGTCAGTCAATAATAAGGCCCAAGTCGGCATTATCATGGGAAGCAAATCAGACCTTCCTGTTATGCAGGATGCGATAGATGTGCTCAAAGCCCTTGGGGTGGAATTTGAGGTAACGATCGTCTCTGCACATCGTACACCACAACGTATGTTTGATTATGCCAAAAATGCAGCATTTCGTGGTTTGAAAGTTATTATTGCTGGAGCCGGTGGTGCAGCGCATTTGCCCGGAATGGTCGCTTCTATTACACATTTACCTGTAATAGGCGTGCCTGTAAAATCATCAAATTCCATTGATGGATGGGACTCCGTACTTTCTATTCTTCAGATGCCCAATGGTATCCCAGTAGCAACTGTCGCGTTAAATGCTGCTAAGAATGCCGGCATATTGGCTGCCCAGATCCTTGGGACAAACGACGAAAAGATCAGCAAGAATATTATTGATTTTAAAGAAGAACTTGCGAGAAAAGTAATTGAGACGGCGGTAGAAGTGGAGGAAACTGAGTTTTAGATCAACAATCTTATAAAATAAAAAAGGGAGCAATGCTCCCTTTTTTATTTTGTAAGATTTGCCTGGACATAATCGTAACTCTTTTTAAGACTTTCCATCTTATTGGGCATATAGATATTATCCTGCTCAACAAAAGCATATTTGAGTCCTGCTTTATTCTTCTCCTTGACGATTTCAGGGAAGTTGATGCTTCCGGTCCCCACTTCGGTATACTTGATATCATTGAAGATCTGCTCAATGGGCAATTTTCCCTCTTTAGGCCATTCAATAGGATTGGATTTTGTTTTATCCATATCTTTGACATGCCAAAGTTTAAAACGGTTGGGGAATTTTTCAAATAAAGCTATCGGATTTTTACCCGCTTTCTCTGCCCAGAATAGATCTAGTTCAAAATCAACTAGATCGGGCTCTGTAAATGCAAGCATCACTTCTTCACCACTAGTATTGTTACCTAGATCTCTAAATTCCCAGAAATGGTTATGGTAAGCTATTTTTAGTCCTAATTTTTTAGCCTGTTCGCCAGCTTTATTTAATTGCTCTGCCGCATAGAGATAATCATCCTTTTTCAAGGCATTTAGATCAAACATCGGCGTTACAGGTGCAATTACATATTCTTGACCAAGCTCTTTCGCTGCATCAAAATAAACCGCCAGATCTTCTTTGTCGGTATGGGCTTTACTTAAGTATTTGGACATATCGTAATGGCCTGAGTGTGTTTTAAGACCATTATCATCCAGTATTTTCTTCAACTCTTTGTAGGGTAATTTCCAGAATTGCTTGGCAGTGGGATCTATCCCATAGAGCTCAACATGTTTGTATCCAATTTTAGCAATCTGTTCCAAAGATCCCTTCGGGTCTTTATCCATTAAATCGCGAATGGAATAAAGCTGTACGCCTATATTCTGCAGTGGATTGTCGCTGATTGCACCGGTTTTATTTTGACAAGATATAAAGTTGGGCACCAGATAAGCTGCCGAAAGACCTATTCCAGCTTGCTTTAAAAATTGACGGCGAGAATTGTTTATCATATAATTGATTACTTGTTAGTGTACAATGTACAATTATTTGTTTAGAAATCAATGATGCAACAAAGAAAATTTTTGAAGACTATCGTGAGGTGTCCATGATAAAATAGTTGAAAAGAGATTGACTTGTAGGTGGGGGAGCGCCTAATTGAGGGGGGAATGAGAAACGACTTTCATAAATATGTCCCTAAAAAGTATCTAACCTTTTGGGGAAGAGTGAGGAGTTCTTCATACCAATAAAAAAGGTCTGAATATTTTTCAGACCTTTTTTCTATTCAAGTAGTAAAACTTAAACAGTCATGATATCTTTTTCTTTCAGTTCAGCCAATTTATCAACTTTTACAATGAATGCATCTGTTAATTTCTGTACTTCACCTTCAGCAGTTTTGATTTCATCTTCTGATGCGCCGTCATTTTTTAATTTTTTGATCGATTCGTTAACATCTTTACGAATATTACGAATACCAATACGGCCTCTTTCAGTTTCCTCTTTTACTTTTTTTACCAAATCACGTCTTCTTTCTTCTGTCAAAGGAGGGACATTCAAGCGAATAACGATACCGTCATTCTGAGGATTGATTCCTAGGTTAGCATCAGTGATAGCTTTTTCAATTGCATTGATGAGCGATTTTTCCCAAGGCTGGATAACAATAGTCCGTGCGTCAGTTGTATTGATGTTGGCCACTTGCGAAAGTGGGGTGGCGCTACCATAATAGTCTACTGAAATTCCATCTAACATTGATGGAGAAGCTTTACCGGCACGAATTTTAGTTAATTCTGATTCGGTGTGAGCAACTGCTTTGGACATTTTGTCTTTACAATCGTCCAATTCAATTGAAATTAGTTCGTTCATATAAGATTACGTTTTTTACAGATTTAAATTATTTAACCACTGTTCCTACATGTTCACCATTTGCAAGTTTCAATAAATTGCCAGGTTTGTTCATGTCAAATACGATGATCGGTAATTTGTTTTCTTGACAAAGGGTAAAAGCTGTCATATCCATGACGTTTAACCCTTTTTCATATACCTCAGTAAAAGAGATTTCTTCAAATTTTGTTGCACTCGGATCTTTTTCAGGATCTGCTGTGTAGATACCATCCACGCGTGTCCCTTTCAAGACAGCATCGGCATTGATTTCGATCGCACGTAATGATGCGGCAGTATCTGTTGTGAAATATGGGTTTCCTGTACCTGCTCCGAAAATAACAATACGGCCTTTTTCCAGGTGGCGTACGGCTCTTCTACGAATAAATGGTTCGCAGATTTGCTCCATTTTGATCGCAGTAAGTAAACGTGTCTTTTTCCCAACTTTTTCAAGAGCGTCTTGAAGTGCCATGCTGTTGATGACAGTGGCAAGCATTCCCATGTAGTCTGCTTGAACACGGTCCATGCCTGATTTTTCAGCGCTTAGACCACGGTAAATATTACCGCCACCGATAACAATTGCAATTTCTAAACCTTGATCGTGAATTTCTTTGATATCATTAGCGTATTGTGATACACGGTTAATATCGATACCATAGCTTTGGTCACCCATTAAGGATTCACCGCTAAGTTTTAATAAGATACGTTTGTATTTCATAATTGTTTTTTTGGAAATTTTCCAAAGGTCAAAGATAAAATATTTTTTTTATCCCTTAAGCCTTAAAGTGATATTTATTGTGCTTTTATTGTTTGATTAATGACTTCATGGTAATACTGTTCATATAGCGGCATGATATTGGACAATTGGAATTCCTTTGCATGATTTAATGCCGATTCTTTAAATTTCTCTAAACGATCACCATCTTCCAGGATATATATCGCATTCTTTGCCATATCATCAACATCACCCACGGCACTGAGAAATCCAGTGACACCATTTTCATTCAATTCAGGTAAACCGCCCGTATTGGAAGAGATGACCGGAACTTGGCAAGCCATAGCTTCTAAAGCCGCAAGACCGAAGCTTTCCGAACTCGAAGGCATAAGGAAAAGATCTGATACTGATAATATTTCTTCAACAGCATCTTGTTTCCCTAAGAAACGGACGTCTTTACATACATCAAGCTCTCTTGAGAGCTCTTCTGCATTTCTACGTTCGGGTCCGTCACCAACCATTAATAATTTGGAGGGGATTACATCGTGTACTTTCTTAAAGATACGAATGACATCCTCCGTATTTTTGACTTTTCTAAAGTTAGATGTATGGACCAATATACGTTCATTGCCTGGAGCAATGGCTTTCTTGAAATGCGAGCGATCTTTATTACTGAATCTATCCAAATCAATAAAGTTTGGAATTACTTTGATGTCTCTTGTGATATCAAAATATTGAAGTGTCTGATCTTTCAGATTCTGTGATACAGCAGTTACACCATCAGATTGATTGATTGAAAATGTAACAACCGGACTAAAACTCTTGTCTTTACCGACCAGTGTAATGTCTGTACCATGCAGGGTTGTCACTACGGGTATATTGATACCATAAGTCGTAAGTAAGATCTGTTTCGCCATAAATGCCGCTGATGCATGCGGAATAGCATAATGGACATGGATTAAATCCAGCTTCTCGAAACGAACCACATCAACCAGTTTGCTGGCTAGCGCGGATTCGTAAGGCAGAAAGTCAAAAAGAGGGTATTGCGAAACAGCGACCTCATGGTAGTATAGATTTTCAGAAAAGAAATCCAGACGTGCGGGTTGCCTATAGGTGATAAAATGGATCTCATGTCCATTAGCGGCCAAAGCCTTTCCTAGTTCGGTTGCAACTACGCCACTTCCACCAAAGGTGGGATAACAAACAATTCCTATTTTCATTTGCGTATTTATGTCTGAGTGTATATTTTTAACGGTATACCGTTGTACTCCTATTTAATTTTTTTATCTGTTTAAAAGTTCCCAAAGGGGACCAAATGTTAGTATTGCGATTCTTGCAAAGGCATGAGATACATATCAAATACAATTATATATGTGTATGGCCAATATAGGAGATCGTTTAGCCCAACCATTGTCCTTCTTCAGTTATTTCACGTTGAAATGTAATATTAAACGTATTTATTCCTGAATTTTGTGTTGCAAATTTCGACTATTTATGCGTAAAATAACAAAAACCAATTGCCATAGTTTTGTGAATTTTTTGATTGGTTAAAAAGCACTATCTTTAAATAGACATTTAATCGGTATATGGATAACTTTACAAGTGATATTTCAGGACATCAATTTCCTTTAGAGCAGCGTATTTTGGGTGCCTCAATTCGCCAGCCCATTTTTAGGCTCATAAAAAAGGAATATCCGAGTTTTTCTAAAGACAAGTACGTGGCTGCATCCGAGCTGACACAATTTAAAGAAGCTTATATTGCCGAATTTTTGAAAGATGAATCAGGACAATTGAGTCAATTGGACCTGCAGGTAATCGATAGCTTTAAGGAAAACAAAGTAATCAGTGCAAGTTTAGATGGGGATAACAATGATCCGATCAGCGTAGGAGATCGAGTGGCCGATAAAGTGGCTGAGTTTGGTGGAAGCTGGACCTTTATTATATCTTTTATCTTGTTCTTAGTCGTTTGGATTGCTGCTAATATCTACTGGTTAAATAACAAAGGTTTTGATCCTTACCCTTTTATTTTACTTAACCTGATTTTGTCCTGTGTGGCGGCCTTACAAGCTCCGGTTATTATGATGAGCCAAAACAGACAGGAATATAAGGATCGTGAACGTGCAAAAAATGATTATATGGTCAATTTAAAGGCTGAACTCGAAATTAGGGAATTGCACGAAAAAATAGATCACCTGATTATCCGCAAAGAGCAGGAGCTTGTTGACGTACAGCGGGATCAAGTGGAGAAATTGAGCTTTCTATTAAAAAAGATGGAAAAAATAGAAGAAGTATTTAAAAATAAATGAATTTAGAAGGAGTAGTGGGTGAACTTACATTTAAGTTCTCCAGATCGGGCGGGGCAGGCGGTCAGCATGTGAACAAGGTATCATCCAAAGTATTGTTGCAGTGGGATGTTAATCTTTCAACAGCTGTTTCCGTAGAAGAAAAAGCGATCATTTTCACCGTGCTGACAAGCCGTATAAATAAAGAAGGAATACTGCAATTGGAATGTGATATCGACCGTTCGCAGCTTCGTAATAAGGAAATTGCTATCGATCGCTTTAAGCGGATATTGGAAGCTGCACTTGTGCCTGCAAAACCACGGAAAAAAACAAAAGTCCCGTATTCCAGCATCCTAAAAAGGTTGGACCGAAAGAAACAGCAGTCTCAGTTGAAAGCTTCACGGAAAAAGAATTTCGATGAATAAATATGACATGATTATCTGTTGAAATAAAAATAAGGTTTTGAATATCAGTAGATTGATAGTATAACTAAAAAAATAGTTGTAAAACTATTTTTTTAGTTATAACTTGTTTAATGTTTTATCAAAATGGTATTTATTTATTTATTTTATTTCTAACGAGTTATGGAAGACTTTAAAGAGTTGACGAAAGCCGAGGAGCAGATTATGCAAGAGCTCTGGGAAATGGGCCGAGGCTTTGTCAAAGAGATCATTGATCGACTGCCGGAACCGAAACCTGCCTACAATACGGTTTCGACCATCGTTCGTATTCTTGAAACGAAGGGCTTTGTGCAGCATGAATCTTTTGGTAAAAGCCATCGATATTTACCGAAGATTTCAAAAGAGGAATATAAGAAAGGTATTACAGGTAAGTTATTAACCAATTATTTTGATAATTCACCCAAAAGTATGCTCTCTTATTTTTTGGAAGAGAACAGGTTGGACATCAAAGAACTTGATGACATCTTGTCCATCATCGAACGTAATAAATAACAACCAATACTCTTTTATAAACTTTTGATTATGATTTACTTATTGATTGTCAATATTTCATTGATTATCAGTTTTGTGCTCTATAAACTGATTTTTAGAAAACTTACTTTTTTTCAATGGAATCGGATCTATCTGATTGGAATGGTTGCATTCTCTTTATTAGCTCCCGTGGGTATTTTTATTGAATTGCCCAAGACGGAGATGATTTCCAATCATATTCCACAGGTCGATTTAGGAACATATATGGAGGTCGAAATCGGGAGCCCGATCGAAGAAAAACCTCTTTTTCTATTGGATATTCTTACCAAGCTCTATTGGATGGGAGTGGGAGTCGCCTTTTTTTTTCTGGCGGTACGCATCAGGCAACTTGTTCGGGTATTGCGCTCTTCTCCCGAATACCTGAGTTTTTCTTTTTTTAATAGGATTGTGATTGGAAAATCGATTAAAAACAAGGAGAATATTGCATGGCATGAGCAGGTCCATACTGCGCAGGGGCATTCCTACGATTTAGTGTTGATTGAGTTGCTTAAAATTTTCAATTGGTTCAATCCTGTTGTATATTTCTTTCAAAAGGAAATAAGGTTTCAACACGAGTATATTGTAGATGAAATTTGCTCGACAGATAAAGTGGCTTATGCAGAAATGCTGGTTGCTCATGCATTACGTACAGATCAATTGGCTTTCTCACATGAGTTTTCCAATCATTCTTTTTTAAAGCAACGCATCACGATGTTATTTAAAGTTAAATCTGTACAAAGACAACGCTTGTTATATGTGATTGTGTTGCCCATGCTATTGGTGGTAGCGGGGTCTACGTTGGTCTTTAATACGAGTAGGGCCAAGGATATGGTAGCGGATGTTGAAGAAAGCGTCAATAGGTTAACTGTGATTGATGACCAGGCATTATCGAACCAACCTGCGGAGTTAAAAAACGAACAGGTAAATGAAGACAGAAAGATCTACAAAGATCCGGAGGTATTGGCTATTCCTGTTGGAGGAATGAAAAAGTATGTCGTGGAATTGGGCAGTAGAATTCAAGTGAGTGATGAAGCAATCAAGAATAATGTGATCGGCGTAATTGTCATCACAGCCATCGTGGAGAAAAATGGTGAATTGAGCCATATAAAGGCTAAAAATGATTTGGGTTATGGTCTGGCATCAGCTGTGGAAAATGCTATAAAAGCAAGTGGGAAATGGAAACCTGCAATCGTCAATGGGAAAGTCGTTCGATCGCTGCTTTCCTTGCCCGTTACCGTTGGCGGAAAAACAACTTATTATTGGGAGGAAACCGACACATTGGGCAGAAAGGTTCGGATGTCATCTCATTCATTCCCGGGCGCTGAATCCAGTGAAGAGACGGAAAAACAACTCAAGGAAGTAAAATCGATAAGGACGGAGGATGAGAGTGACCGCTGGAATCTTTCGTTGGATTTTCAGTCCGATTTAGTAACTTTTGATAAAGTTGAGGTGCAACCAACACCTATTGGGGGAATGCGATCTTTTATGATCTGGGTAGGCGATAATTTCGTTTTTCCTGAAGCAGCAATTAAACGGGAGGTTAATGGCATTGTTGAAGTGGCTTTTATTGTCGAAAAGGATGGTAGTTTATCCCATGTTGATGTAAAAAAAGATCTTGGTTATGGAACCAAAGAGGCGGCATTGGAGCTCCTAAAAGGTGCGAAAAAATGGAAACCGGGATTAGTCAGCGGTAAACCGGTGCGCGTGGCTTACACATTGCCGATTCGTTTAAATTTAAAGAAGTAAAGATTAGATCACAAATATGCAGAGCAGATTCATTCAAATTTTCTATTTTATTGTGGTTTTGGCCATGCTTTCTTCCTGTAAGTCCTATAAAGTGGTTCCCAACGGTTTTGCTGTACAAGGAGATGAGTATTTTGTTAATATCAACAAAGAGCTGACCGTATTCCTGGGAGATGATATTATGGATAGCAAAAATTGGCAAGGTAGCGAGGGCCCTATTAATGCACATCAGGTTAACCGTAAGTTCCGGAAAGTCCTGCATCACTTGCAGTATTCGGACACCGCTTATCAGGTGCTATTTTCTGGACATTTAGAAGGGAAATATCGTTATGACATGCTTGCAGTAGTCAACAACTCGCCAAATGTAAAAGGAAAGAAAAACCATCTACTTGATTTAAGTTCTTTTCAACGTGAGCAAAATAAAGAAGGACGATATTTCTATACGGCGACAACCTTTAAAGGACAAAAGCTACTTCATTTTGTAATTCCATTTAATGGTCGTCTCTGGCAGGAGAAAATGGTATCGCTGATCTTTCTTTTGCCTGAGGATTTTACCGACATCGCATGGGCGAAGGATGTTGTGATGTCTAATGTCGCGATGTATCGAGATCGCTATAAATTCACACCGAGTAGGACTGAGATTTTATGTCCCGATGATGGTAGTAGCCGTTCGCACTTGGATTATAAAATTCCTGAAGAAAAGGTCAATAAAACTGGCTATATGTTAATGAAAGCCTACGGCGAGGTAGGCGGAGAACGGAAACTAGTTGTTTATCGCGTGATGAAGCCCGGTGATTTTTATGGATCCTTTGTAACCTGTAAAGGGGATTACGAAATTTTGTATACGACATTGCAAGACAAGATTGTTTGGCAGACCAAGGTGAATACAGAGCGGGATGTTAAATTCTAAAGAATAAATTAAAAGC
>NZ_DIIM01000018.1:0-97809 GCF_002420705.1 Sphingobacterium sp. UBA5670 | reverse complement strand
GCTTTTAATTTATTCTTTAGATGCAAAATTTCATTTTGGAGCTGTTCAACTTTCTCCAATAAATGGCTTGCCACCTGAATTCCTGCAGGATTTACTTCAAGATCATAATAGAGATTTGAAAAACGTTCCAATTTCTGGAGCTCTTCTTCATCTATATATTGCTCTTCCTGTTGAATGACAATATGTATGAGTCCGTATTCCTCCATGGTTTGCAGAAATGTTGTTTCAACCTTTCTGGATTGGCAGAAGTCTATGACTTTAATAAGAGTCGTTTCCATAAGATTATTGTTTTAGATCCTTCAATTGTTGGAACAATGCCTTTTCTTCGGCAGACAGGTTATTCGGCATTTGGATATTCAATGTGACATATAGATCGCCATATTGACCTTCCTTGCGATATAAGGGGAATCCTTTTCCTTTAAGTCGCATTTTTGCGCCATTTTGACTTTCGGCTTTTATCTTCAGTTTAACTTTTCCGCCGAATGTATCTATGGTTGCTTCGCCGCCTAGAATAGCTGTATAGAGGTCGACATCAAGGGTGCTGTATAAGTCATTCCCCTGACGTTTAAAACGGGCATCAGGTGTGATGTTGATGGTGATATAGAGATCACCTTTTGGACCTCCGTTGATGCCCTCACCGCCATAACCTTTAAGTTTGATCTTTTGACCATCTTCGACTCCAGCATGAATCGTAATACGGATACTTTTTCCATTGATATTAAAGGTCTGCTGATGTGTCGTATAAGCCTCTTGTAAGGTTAAGCTGAGTTCGGCATTAAAGTCCTGTCCACGAAATGTGCTTTGACGGCCACCGCCACGTCTGCTACCAAACATTTGTTCGAAGAAATCAGAGAATTGTCCATCATCAAAATTTCCGGTGTATTCTTGGGAGCTGCCACTGCCAAATGGGTTGCCACCCGCTCCGAATGGATTACCTCCGGTAGATTGGGACTGGCGATATTGCTGTTGCGCTTTTTCATATTCCTCTCCATGTTGCCAATGTTCACCATATTGGTCATATTTTTTGCGCTTTTCGGGATCGGATAGTACTTCATTTGCCTCATTAATCTCCTGAAATCGCTGTTTGGCCTCATTGTCATTGGGGTTGACATCAGGGTGGTATTTACGGGCTAGTTTTCGATATGCTTTTTTGATCTCATCGGCTGAAGCCTTTTTATCAATGCCAAGCACTTTATAGTAATCTACAAAAGCCATAAATTATACTTGTTTTTTATTAAAGATAACAATAATTGTGGACAAAAGGTTTATTCTGCAGGTCGTTTTACCGCATAAAAAAAGCAAGTAAACAATCATTTACTTGCTTTTTTTATGTGCTATAAAATCATCCTTACAGCAGACGATAGTTTGCGCTTATTCTTTGCTGCTGTCGACAGCCAGGCGATTTTCCCGATTGGCAATTTGCCATGCTGTGTAAAATGCAAGCTTTTCACGCTTTACCATCAATGGAAAGTCTATTTTATCATAGGTATCCGCAGGCGTGTGGTAGTCTGGATGTAGCCCCGAAAAATAAAATACAGATGGTATACCTTTCTTTGCAAAGTTGTAATGATCTGAGCGGTAGTACAGGCGCATAGGATCTTTTGGATTGTCATACATATAGTCAATCTCCAGTTTCGTATGTTTTTCATTCTCATTTTTATTGATCTGATATAATTCCGAGCTCAATTTATCTGAACCAATCGCATGGATATAATCGTGATTGCCTTTGAGATGCTTGTCATCAACACGACCGATCATATCAATATTAATGCAAGCAACGGTATTTTTCAATGGAAATATTGGATTTTCCGTATAAAACTTGGAACCTAATAAGCCTTTTTCTTCTGCAGCATATGTGATAAACAGAATGCTCCGTCTCGGCCCATTTCCAGCGGCTTTTGCACTCGAGAAGGCCCGTGCTAGTTCAAGTACCGCTGTAGTACCGGAGGCATTGTCATCAGCGCCAAAAAAGATATTTCCTTTTGAATCTATTCCATCATGGTCATAATGGCCTCCAATCACTACAATTTCATCCTTCTTATCCGTTCCTTCCAGGTAGCCAAGAATATTTGGATCAGCTAAAGGAGCTGCATTGGTGCCAAACTCAGCCTTGAAATTTGTTGGAATTACAAAGGAATTAGGTTGTCCTGAACGATTTATTTTTGAGACAACAGCAGCAAGGCTAGTTCTCGCAAGGTTTAGAATATAGTTCGCAGCATGATCTGTAATGTTGACTACGGGAATCATCGCAGACTTCTCTGGCGCAGGTTGGTCCACCGCCAAATTATAGCGACCCTCAGTAGCACGGTCTCCAGCATCCTCTAAAAGTTGGGATAGCTGACTATTGATCGCCAGTATCATTTTGGGACTGTGTTTAAGGATCTCTTTGACTTTTTTATTTCGGGTTGTTGCCCAGTCCGAAGCAGTCTTTTTGCTGGTAATCCATGAATTCCCTTTCTCATCTGTTGGTTCATTCTCATTGATCAGCATAACAATCTTATTGTGAAGATCCATGCCTGAGATATCCGAATACTTGGGATCATCTATGCCATAACCAATAAACACAATTTCATTGCTTTCGAAGAACTTGTTTTCATTGTTGCCAATGACAAAGATGTCCTTCCCATGCTGGAAGGGTCTATCGTTAATACTAAACTGCTTTACTTTAAAGCTGTTGCGAATTAGTTGCAGGGGTTGGAAATAGGACCCATTGACAGGTGCACTAAGTCCATATTTTTTAAATTCATTGGCAATATATTCTGCTGCCAGACGTCCGCCTTTTTGGCCCGTTCCTCGGCCTTCAAAATCGACAGAAGCTAAAGTACGCAGATGCTTCTGTGTAGATTCTACCGTGATTTCATCCGCATATTTATTGTTTATGTCCTGTGCGTTTGCACAGCTCATGAGAGAGCATGCTATCCAAAGCAGGTTGTATATTTTCTTCATTGTTTATTTTTTACTAGTGCGACTTTCTGCACCTTATTTTGTAATTCTAATTGACCCGATCAACCGAGTATCATCTCCTTGATTGATGTAACAGGTGTCAGTATCTGCACAATATATAAAAAAAAGCGGATGAAAAGTGTAATTTGCTTTTCATCCGCTTCTTAAAATATGTTAATTTACCTAACAGCTACAAGCTATTTTGTTTACGCGGTTAGCGTGACGTCCACCTTCGAATTCCGTGTTCATAAATGTGTTGACGATCTTTTTAGCAAGGTCAAGGTCGATAAAACGTGCAGGTATACATACGACGTTCGCATCGTTATGTTGACGGGCTAAAGCCGAAATTTCCTCCAACCAACAGATAGCAGCACGGATATTTTGGTGTTTATTGGCTGTGATAGCAACACCATTTGCACTTCCACAAATTAAGACTCCGGCATCAGCTGCTTTGTTTTCTACCGCTGATGCAACTGGGTGTGCGAAATCTGGATAGTCAACTGAATCTGGAGAGTTTGTTCCAAAATCCGTTACTTCATAACCCAGTTCATTTAGAAAACTTACCAAAGCTGTTTTGTATTCAAAACCAGCATGGTCACTTCCAATCGCAATTTTCTTTACGCTGCTCATTTTATTGTTATTTTATTTTTCTTGTGCTAATTTTTTTCTTTTGACATCGGCCGAAACCATAATGCTTATTTCGTATAATAAGAACATCGGTGCTGCAACTGTCAACATCGTGATAATATCTGCAGATGGGGTAATGACCGCTGCTATCACTAGAATAATTACGGTTGCATATCGACGGCTAGCCCGCATAAATTCAGGTGTCATGATGCCTATTTTAGAGAGGATAAATACCAATATCGGGAGCAGGAAAACGATTCCGCAGCCCAATGTTAACGTCGCTATCGTAGAAAGATAGTTATCAATAGTAATCTGGTTGACAATTTCATCACTTAAGGATACATTTGCCAGAAAATTGATGGATAATGGTACAACGATGTAGTATCCGAAGAGTGCTCCTAAAATAAACAATAGAGAAGAGTAAAAAACAAATCCTCGTGCAGACCGTCTTTCTACATCTGTCAATGCAGGTTTTACAAACAACCAGATTTCAAAAAGAAGGTAAGGAAAGCCCATCATCAAGGCCATTAATAAACAGGAGTTTATCTGAAGCATGAATTGTCCTGCTAATTCGGTATTGATGATATTAAATGGAATTTTCTTTACACAGAAGTCCGCTAAATTGAAAGCATCTGCTGCCTTACACATCATGCGATAAGTCCAAAAATTTAGATTTTTAGGCCCCATGATGATGTCGTTGAATACGAAATCGTAAAATGTAAAAGCAATACCTGCAAAGATACAGATCGCAATTGCTGAACGGACGAGATGCCATCTTAAGACCTCTAGGTGGTCAAAAAAGGACATTTCTGCTTCTATATTTTTCCCTTTATCTTTAATAGCTTGTATTAGATCTTTCGAATTAGGTGTACTCATAAAAATTGTTTGGAAACAAAAATACCATTCTTATTGTAAAGAATGGTATTTTTTATGTATGTAAAGATAATTTTATTTAATCTTCTACTGGATATTCAGTTAGGTCGAAAGTTTCCATAAACTTTGTCGTGAAATTGCCGGCTCTAAAGTTAGGGTCACGCATCAATCTCAAGTGCAAAGGAATGGTTGTTTTGATCCCTTCAATGACGAATTCGCTTAATGCACGTTCCATGGTGCAAATTGCTTCCTCACGTGTTTGGGCAACAGTGATCAACTTAGCAATCATGGAGTCATAGTTAGGCGGAATTGAATAGCCTGAATAAACGTGTGTATCTACACGTACACCATGTCCACCTGGAGAGTGGAAATTGGTGATTTTACCTGGTGATGGACGGAAATTGTTGAAAGGGTCTTCCGCATTGATACGACATTCAATCGCATGCATTTCTGGTTCATAGTTTTTACCAGAGATTGGAATTCCTGCGGCAACTTTAATTTGTTCTTTGATCAAATCGAAGTTGATGACTTCTTCCGTTACCGGGTGTTCTACCTGGATACGAGTATTCATTTCCATGAAGTAGAAATTACGGTGTTTGTCAACCAAAAATTCGATTGTACCTGCACCTTCATAGTTCACCGCTTTAGCACCTTTGACAGCAGCTTCTCCCATTTCAGCTCTCAATTCGGGAGTCATAAAAGGTGATGGAGACTCTTCAATCAATTTTTGGTGACGACGTTGGATAGAACAATCACGTTCAGATAAGTGACATACCGTACCGAATTGATCACCGACAATCTGGAATTCGATGTGACGCGGTTCTTCTACGTATTTTTCAAGGTAGATTCCATCGTTTCCAAAAGCTGCAGCAGACTCAACACGCGCTGAATCCCAAGCCGGTTCGAATTCTTCATCTTTCCAGATAATACGCATACCACGGCCACCGCCCCCAGCAGTTGCTTTGATGATAACAGGATAGCCTATTTCATTCGCTAATGTAATACCTTCTTTTACGTTTGAGATCAAGCCATCGGATCCCGGAACAGTAGGAACACCTGCTTTTTTCATGGTATCCTTCGCGCGGGATTTATCGCCCATCTTCTCGATTTGCTCTGCAGTCGCACCAATAAATTTAATACCATATTCTGCACAGATTGCTGAGAATCGTGCATTTTCCGATAAAAAGCCATACCCTGGGTGAATCGCGTCTGCGTTTGTCAATTCAGCCGCAGAAATAATATTAGGAATGTTTAAGTAAGAGTCTCTGCTCGGAGGGGGACCAATACAAACTGCTTCATCCGCAAATCTTACGTGTAAGCTATCTCGGTCAGCAGTAGAATATACAGCAACACTCTTGATACCCATTTCACGACAGGTACGGATAATGCGCAGGGCAATCTCGCCTCTATTTGCAATTAATATTTTTTTGAACATTGTCTTGAATTATGAAGTTTGCAAAAAATGTAGCCCTTTGGAGGCTACATGTATTCATTTACGTAATTGTAAATTACTTAGGCTCAACTAAGAATAATGGTTGGTCGAACTCAACAGGTTGAGCATCTTCTACCAAAATCTTAACGATTTTACCTGAAACTTCAGATTCAATTTCGTTGAATAATTTCATTGCTTCAACGATACATAATACAGAACCGGTATTGATATCATCTCCAATATTAACGAAAGATGGTTTACCAGGTCCAGCTGAGCGGTAGAATGTACCGATCATTGGTGATTTGATTGTTATCAAGTTTGCATCAGCATTTGCTGCTGGCGCTGCAGGGCTAGCTACAGGCGCTGGTGCCGCTGCTTGTGCAACTTGAGGAGCCGCAACTGGAGCAACAGCAGGAACAGTAGCTGTAACGTACGTAGGCTCTTGATTTGTTTTTATTGTAATTTTAAAATCTTGCTCTTCAATTGAGACTTCATTCACACCTGATTTTGAAACGAATTTAATCAAGTCCTGAATTTGTTTGATATCCATACCCATAGTATTCTAGGTTTTGTTTGTTTCTAAAAAATTCTAACTGTCAAAAGTAATAAATTATACCATAAAATGGACAATTAATACGCCCATTTTAAATAGATGGATCCCCAAGTGAAACCACCGCCAAAAGCAGCAAGGATAAGATTATCCCCTTTTTTCAATTGCGATTCCCATTCCCATAGACATAAAGGAATCGTACCACTAGTCGTATTTCCATATTTTTGAATGTTTACCATGACCTTCTCTTCTGGAAGCCCTACGCGTTCTGCAGTTGCATCAATAATACGTTTGTTGGCCTGATGAGGTACCAACCAAGCGATATCTTCTGATTTCAAGTTATTTTTGACCATAACCTCATGAGCTACATCTGCCATATTGGTTACTGCAAATTTAAACACCGTACGACCCTCTTGATAGGCGTAGTGTAATCCTGCATCTACAGTTGCATGTGACGCCGGATTGAGTGAACCTCCACCTTTGATATTCAAAAACTGGCCTCCTGAACCATCAGTTTTTAAAATAGCATCTTGAATACCCATTCCTTCTTCATTCGGTTCCAATAGTACACAACCACAACCATCGCCAAATAGGATGCAGGTGTTACGGTCTTGATAATTGATTACCGAAGACATTTTATCTGCACCGATAACAAGGACTTTCTTGTGTGTGCCAGCAGTGATAAATTGTGTTCCCGTATTTAGACCGAATAAGAAACCTGAACAGGCCGCTTGAAGATCAAATCCCCAAGCATTGGTTGCTCCGATTTTATCGGCCAGAATATTTGCCGTGGCAGGGAATAGCATATCTGGTGTACTGGTACAAAAGATGATAAGGTCAATATCTGTAGCAGCTATACCTCTTTTTTTCAATAAACCTTGAACAGCAGGTACAGCAAGATCTGAAGTAGCAAGCCCTTCACCTTTTAAGATGCGTCTCTCTTTGATTCCCGTTCTGGAAACAATCCATTCGTCGTTGGTGTCGACCATTGTTTCCAATTCTTTGTTGGTAAGGATGTAATCCGGAACGTAACCATTTACAGCCGTGATTGCGGCGTGAATCTTTGACATAAATATTCTAATTGAAAATAGATCTGATGCTGTCAATGAACTTAGACTCGATCATATCTCTTGAAAATAAAACCATATTTTTAATGGCCTCAGGTGTCGAAATACCGTGGCCAATAATGACAGGAGCATTAACTCCCAAGATGGGGCTACCGCCGTACTGCTCGTAGTTGAATCGGTCGAAGAAATCATCTTTAAAACCTTTTTTCAACGTCACTACATAAAATGATTCTGCAAGTTTCAAGACGACGTTGCCTGTAAATCCATCACAGACGTAAACGTCGGCATGGTCGGTAAATAGGTCACGGCCTTCTGCATTTCCAATAAAGTTAATCTTGTCGTTGGCTTTAAGTAGGGGGTAGGTAGAGGTTGTTAGGATGTTTCCTTTTTCTTCTTCTTCTCCGATATTCAATAATCCCACTTTAGGGTTGGATACATTAAACACATGTTCGGCAAAGACACTTCCCAAGATTGCAAATTGGTTCAACATCTCTGGTTTACAGTCTGCATTAGCGCCGACGTCTAATAAGATTCCGAATCCTGATTTTAATTTGGGAACAATGGATGCTATCGCAGGGCGCAATACGCCTGGAATAGCTTTAACGCTGAACATCGAGCCCACAAGCATGGCACCGGTATTACCAGCAGAAGCAAATGAGTCGATTTCTTTGTTTTTCAAATATTCAAATCCCTTCGCAATACTTGAGTTGGGTTTTTGAGTTATTGCTTTGGTTGGATGTTCACCCATTGCAATGACTTCTGGAGCCTCTACATATTCAAAGTCAGATGAATTTCCTCCGGCTTGATTGATTAATTGTTTAGTCTCTTCAGTTTTACCAAAAAGGACTATTTTTTGGTCTCCAGTAAGCTGTTTTTGTGCTTCAATAGCACCTGTTATCGTTGCTTTAGGAGCATAATCTCCTCCTAAAATATCTAAACCAATCTTCATCCGTTATTATTTAGTAAATCAATAATACGCAAAAAACATCCCAAAGTAAAGCAAATTTCTAAAATAGTGCTTGTTTGGGATGTTTTGGTGTTATGAAAGGTTTACCTTAGACAACAGCTGTATTTTCAATGATCAATTTACCGTTGTAGTACAAGTTTCCGTCTACAGTATATGCACGGTGAGGTAAATGAACTGCGCCAGTTTCTTTACATACTGTCAAGCTTGGAGCTTCAGCTTTATAATGTGTTCTTCTTTTGTCTCTTCTTGATTTAGAAGTCTTACGTTTTGGATGTGCCATCTCGTATTCTTGTTTTAGTTATTTTTAATATTTCTCAATGCTTCCCAACGTGGGTCGATAATTTCTTCTTCTTTTTGTTCCTCTGAATCAGGCTCGCTTGTAAATAAGGCAAGCATCTCAGGATCACATTGTATGCCTTGTCCCTGCTCTTCACATTTGACGATATAGGGGACAGCTAAATTGATGTATTCGTACAATAACTCAGCTATATCCAACTCATGGTCGCTTTTGGATAGGATCAACACCTCTTCGGTGTTATCTGTCCAATCTTCATCCGTGAATTTGACTAATATCCGTTCTTGAATTGAAATCGGTGACATAAACTCTTTTAAGCAGGTATCACAAGTCAATTGGATCTCGCCTTGGATACCAAAGTGCAAAATCAAAAGATTCTCTTGTTTTTGCAATTCAACTTCCGCTTTTAGATTGCCATCTTTTACAATCGAATGTTCGTAGCAGTCAAAGAACTTTTTATTAATGTCAAACTCAAAATTGTGCTTTCCAGCGTTGAGCCCCGAAAAGGGAATTCTGTATTGTTTTAGATGTTTCACAATCTTGCATTTGAGCCTGCAAAGGTATGTATAAAATCATTAGGATAGAAATATTTTTTTAAATATTCCTAACCAAAGCATTATACATGCCAGTAACAGGAGTTATTCATAATAATTTTTACCTAACTCTATCTTTTCGCGCCCATTGGCCATACGCCACTTGTTCGTGTCTCGTAACGAATATGCGCAACCACAGTATTCCTGCATATAGAACTTTTCCTTTTTAGAAACTTCCAGCATACGCGCCGAACCGCCTTTCTTGCGCCAATTGAAGGTCCAATATTCCATTCCTTCATGGCGGGAGGCCGCACGTAAACCACAGTCATTGATCTGTTCCATGTTTTTCCAGCGAGAGATACCCAGTGAACTTGAGATCACATCAAAACCGTTTGCAGCAGCATATTCAGCTGTTTTTTCAAACCGCATATCAAAACACATGGTACAACGGATACCTCTTTCGGGTTCTTGTTCCATCCCTTTGGCGAGTTCAAACCAATGGTCAACATCGTAATCCGCGTCAATAAATGGGATATTATGTTTTTCCGCAAATCTGATGTTCTCATCTTTACGTAAATCATATTCTTTGCGGGGATGAATATTGGGATTGTAAAAATAAATCGTAAAATCGATATCTGAAGCAATAAGTGCTTCCATCACTTCTCCAGAACAAGGAGCACAACAGGAGTGTAAAAGTAATTTTTTGCCCTCTCCCGGTAATGCCAAGGTCTCCCTTACAAATTCCTTATTTTCCATAATCGTATGTGCTAACAAAAAACAGGACAATTTTAATCAAAAAGTAGCGAATTGACAAATCTTTCCGTTTTACTTATAAGGTTTTGCCTTTAAAAGAATCATATAAATTCATTGATATTCTGCATATATTAGTAGATTTGTATGTTTAACGCAATAGGCTATTTCTAATACAAAATATATGAAATTTTCGTTTAAATACTATATTAACCTGTTCTTTGTTAGTTTAATAGGTTTTACTTCCTGTAAAAAACTGGACGATGAACCTGTACGAACGGGTGCTACTTTGATTTCCAGATTGTATGTTTCTTTTTCGGATTACGATCAAAATAATTCGTCACTGAAGAATATGATGATTATCGATCCAGCAGATACAAACAATTTAGACAATATCTATCAGTATCTTTCTCCAACAAAAGGGGGAGGACCAATTCACTTTGATGCCAGTGCCCGTGCGATCTTTCAGGCAAGTCTTACACCTCAGGATACCTTTCTTCAAGTGATTCCATTTGCCAATGAGATCTATGGAATTCCCGGTAATGCAGGTGCTATTGGATACCGTGGTTTTACGAATGTTAGAGGATTGGCCTATTATACGTATGCCCAACAAAATGGAAATTCTGGATCTTCTGCAATACCTTTTCTTTTAGCTGTAACAAATCGTGGAGCAGGAAATTCGATGTTGTATGCGATAAGCACACCAAGTGGAAAAGTAGGGTCGAAAGGCGGAGCGCCAATTATTGACAAGCAGATTAGCCTTGGAAATGTTGTGCCAACTTCCCTGACATTGCTCAATTCAAATGATAGTAATGAAAAACTTGTACTAGTGGGATTTGATAATGATGGTACAAATAATGGAAGTGGCTTTGCTGTTTACTCTGGTCTTAGGCAACAACTGATCGACCAAGCTCGCGATACGATTGTCAGCAAAGAAAGATTTGCTCCAATGATGAAAGTATATCTCAAAGGTAAAACAGGGTTGGGTTCTGTATCTTATGCTCCCAATAAGGGGCTGTTAGCTGTTACATCAGGTAAGGAAGTGCTATTTTTTAAAGACCCAAAAACCTTATTTAGTGGCACCACGGACAAGAAGGATATAGAACCGGATTATGTAGTCGGTGGTACAAATACGGGCTTAGAAAAACCTTGGGGGGTAGCCATAGACGACCGTACCGAAGAAGGAAAATTCTTTTATGTTTCTGATTTAACTAACCGAACAATTTCGCGTTTCTCATTGGTAGGTGAAGGGGATATTAAACCGGATATTGCAGCTAAAACTTATGGCTCCTTGACGCCGAATTATATCTTTTTGGATGCTCGGGCTGCAAATATTTTTTAATACCCAGTTTAAGCAAGCAATTCGAAAAGCGCTCTGATTTCCTGTTGCTTGCTCGAACTTTCATGTTCCTCATAGGCTGACATCAGGTTCCGCAAAGCGCGTTTAATGATGGTCACATTGTCGCAAGGATAGGTAAACTCTCTATCCGGATTGAGGTTCAATTGCTTCAAAAATGAATTTACATCACTTTTTTGCATCACCTGTCCACGGTTAAAGGCATTGATGTAAAATAACACATTTTCATTCCCTTCTTCGTCTGTATCCATGTAAGCCAATACAAAATGTTTAGGTAAATTAATGCCGTAGATTGGAATGTCCAGTTTTTGTGCAATGATGCTATAGATGCAGGATAAGGTTAAGGGATTCCCTTGTTTGGTGTCGAGTACCTGCCCAATATAGGAGTTCTGCGGGTGATGATAATCCTTCGTATTTCCTGCTAAGCCGAAGGACCCAAAAAGAACATGATTGATCAGGTTCACTTTCTCCAGTGGACTCATGTCGTAATGCAGTCCCCGCCATACCTCTGTTTTGAGGTCCTCTATTGCCAATACAATTTTGTGATCCTCATAGGAAGGATATTGATAATTATTAAGGATAATTAATCCTTCCAGTAAGTTGAATGAGTTGCTCAGGTTCCAGATCTGTAGTTCATTTTTGGTCTGATCAAACTGAATTTCATGAATAATATTCTCTAATCGTCCTTGTACGCTGGGGTCGAAGCTTGATTCCCAGAATTTTTCTAAATAGGGTACGATCTCAGGACCTTGGCTTTTTAACTGATGTTCCACTTCCTGAAGAATCTGTTGGTCGGTGTCGTCCAACAGCGATATTAGCGATTTCAACTCTCTCTCATTCATCCTAACGAAGTTAAAAAATTGATTTGAGAAATGAGATAAAAAAATCCCTACTGCATTGTATGTGCCGGGTAGGGATTATTCAGGCTAAATTGGTATACAATTATTTGAGCTGACCATCCAGCATATTGACAATTCTTTTCCCGTATTCAGCATTTTTTTCAGAGTGGGTGACCTGTATAATTGTAACACCATCATCATTGAGCTGTTTGAATAGATCCATGATTTCTTCACCCTGTTTGGAGTTTAAATTGCCCGTAGGTTCATCGGCAAGTAATAATTTGGGTGAACCAGCCAATGCACGCGCAATGCCGACAATCTGTTGCTGACCTCCCGATAGTTGGGCCGGAAATAGATCTTTTTTCCCAACAATGCCAAAACGGTCGAGCATATCCGCTACAATGGCTTTTCGTTCTTTGCTCGAAATGTCTTTATAGATCAAGGGTGTTTCAATGTTTTCATATACGGTCAATTCGTCCAACAGATGGTATGCTTGAAATACATAGCCAATATGCGATTGGTAAAGCTGCGTTCTTTTTTTTGCCTTCATTTCCAATACATTCTCCCCCATAAACATATATTCGCCCTCGTCGGGTTCATCAAGCATGCCTATAATATTCAATAAGGTCGATTTTCCAGACCCTGATGGACCCATGATGGAGATAAAATCGCCTTCAGCGATATCGAGACTTACATCTTTAAGGACGAATGAGCGTGTACCACCTACATTATACCATTTGAATAAATTTTTTAATTGTATCATTTTTTAGTATTGAGATCTTAGATATTCTTATTTTATATTTTTTATAGTCACCATCATTATTGTTCGACTGCGGAATAGGGCCTCTCACCGCTCATATTATCTTTTATTCATCGCGCAGGCTATCTATTGGATTTGTTTTTGCGACTTTTATAGATTGGAGGCTGATGGAAACTAATATGAGGATAAATATGCAAAATATTGGAATCAAAAACGACCACCATGAAAGCTGAATGTGATAGGCGAAATTGGAAAGCCATTTATTCATGAGCATGTAGGCTATTGGAAGGGCAATGCCGATTCCGATCAGAAAGAGCTTGAAAAATGGTTTGTTCAATTGGATAAAAAGCAGTTGTACCGATGCTCCGAGTACTTTACGGATGCTCATTTCCTTTTTACGTAATGCTGCCTGATACGCTGCCATACTGAATAGCCCTAAAGCCGCGATGATAACCGATAGGCTTGTGAAACTATTAAAAGTAGTCTGCAATTCTTGCTGTTTTTTATGCTGTAAAGCATATTGTTCATCCATAAAGGAATAATCAAGAGGCAGATCTTTTGCGGATGGATTTTTCTCCCATTCTGCTTTGACTGTTTGAATTGCCCGATCGACCTTTCCCTGTTTTGTTTTGACCATAAGTGTTGTCTGAAAGCGCATAGTACCACATTCATTTTTAAATGAATATATGGTCGGTTGAACTACATTCTCAAAGCCGTAAGCTTTACTGTCTTTGACCAGACCGACAATTTCAAAGTTAACATCACAGCCCTTGATTTTTGCGCCTATGGGGTTTGCAAGTCCTAAGTTTTTGGCGGCAGATTCATTGATGACCGCATAGTTGGATAGCGAGTCGCGGAGTAACTGATCTATGGACTGATTGATATTCCCCGCTAGATGAGGAATATTTAACGTCTTGAAGTACCCAGGATCAATGCCGACATGGGCAAATGAAAAGGTTTTTTGTGCATAGGAAAAATCCATTTTAGGAGGCTGTTCGCCTTCCCCTGGGATATTTGTAGCTGATGCGACTGAGGCAATACTTGGATCATTCTCTAACCGAAGTTTTAGTTGTTGATAGGAACCATCGATTTTATTGTCGTAATACATACCGACGCCTTTGAAATTGACAACCTGTGCAGGTTCAAATCCTTTATCCGCCTGCTGCATGTAATTTAACTGTGCTCTAATCACCAACATGCCCGAGATAAATAGGATGGCCATACTGATCTGAAAAGTTAGCAGTGCGTTTCTAAATGTGCCCTTTTTTAGAATGGAAGTCAATCCACCTTTTAGGAGATTAACGGATTTGAAGCCAGAGAGTACGATAGCTGGGTATATTGCCGACAGAACTGTTGTCAATAGTACGGCAATAGCAAGTTGAACGATTGTTTCCAAACTCAAAATATAGCCCTTCAGATCATCATTGAACCATTTTTGGAGGATATTTCCCGTGAGGGCCAAAGCGACGAAACTTAGGGCCGCAGCACTAAATGTCAGAATAAATACTTCCAGTACCAATTGCCTGATGATCGACCAGCGTGAACTTCCCAGTATTTTTTTGAGCGCGAGTTCTTTAATGCGTTGATCCGCCTGTGCCATAATCATATTGGCAAAATTGGCAGAGGCGAGTAAGAGAATCAAAATGGAGAGAATACCAATAATCCACGTGATGATATAAGCTGTGTTACTTCCTGTTTTTGGTCGAAGGTGAAGGTTGACCAATGGATCTAAATAGATCTTCCCTTTGGCATAACTGGAGGAGCGGATTTTATCTTTCGATGCAATTTCTTTCTGGTAAAGCGCATTGATGCGATTGGTCAACTTTGTGATATCCGTACCGGGCCGAACCTGGATAAAGGTTTGATACAAAAAAGGATTATTATCGGCGAAAAGATCCTGCGGTTCACGGATAAAAAGGAGATCATAAGCAATTATGGATAGACCCTGCTCTTTGATTGTACCGTAGATTGTTTCCTGCACACCTAGAGCAAGACTTATAGCTGGAATCGAATGGGGGCTGTTAAAATTTAGGTCTTCTTTTTTGAATAGATGTTCGGCAATGTGGCTTTTGACCATGGACGCATCTTTTTGATCCTTGTTTTTGTAGAGTGGTCCAGTTGCATTTTCGATTTGAAAGATTCGTGCCGCAGAAGAGTCAATCAGTGCCGCATTTTTAATAAGAACTGTATTTTCACCAAAAAGGGGGTAACTGCCGTAGTTGTAGACGATTTTCCGGCCTGCATAGATGATATCTGGTAAATTTTGTTTTAACAAAGGAGCCATTGCAGGAGAGGTCTCGTCTGTAAAAGCACCTTCTGTCTCTAAACCAATTTGATAGATATCCTTATAATGTGGATTCCACTTATCGTAGCTCGTTTCGCGATTGATGTATTGATACGAAAGGATGAAACCCGTAAAACCCAGGGTCAATCCAATAATGTTTAAAAAAGTAAAGCCTTTATTTTTTAGGAGTTTACGCCAAGCTAGTTTGAAGTCATTTTTTGCCATTTTACGCTGGATATGTATGTCTAAACCAATTCGAACTATTTCACCTGATTAAAAATGCAATCCCCTTGCCATTGTTGTAATTGTTTTGTTATAAGTGTTTTATGTTGTTTTTGAGTTGTTTTCGGATGTCCGATTTCGAACAGTTTACGTCCAGAATCGAACATCCGAAAGTAGCTGTCATGCTTTATTCATCACGGAGGCTATTTACCGGATTTGCGCGAATAACCTTCCAGGTTTGATAGCTAATCGTTCCGAATGCAACTAAGATTGCGCTTATTCCCGCCATAACAAAGTAGTACCAATTTATTTCTATGCGGTAATTGAAATCTGTCAGCCATTGATTCATTGCCCACCACGCAACAGGTGTAGCAATGATCAAGGCTACAAACACCAATTTTATAAAGTCTCCGGAGAGTAATTTCAATAATCGGATGGAACTTGCGCCGAGGACTTTGCGGACACCGATTTCTTTAGTACGTTGCTGGGTTACATAAGTTGCCAGTCCAAAAAGTCCAAGTGCTGCAATAAAAATGGCAACGAAAGCGAAGCAGCTGAAAATATTTTTGGTCCGCTGGACATCTTGATAGAGGCCGGCGAAACCTGCATCGAGGAAATTGTGATCAATTTTTTGATTCGGTGAAAATTTGTTCCAAACAGCATTAATGTCGGCTAACGTTTTGGCCATGTCCGTAGATTTGGTCTTGATGGCAAGCATGGAAGTACTATTAGCGAGGGTCATGCAAACAGGATAGTACCCTTCATCTTTCATCGATTCAAAAATAAAATTTTCTACGACACCGATAATCGTCCATGTCATGCCATTGGTAATTTGCGCACCAATTGGATTTCCTTTAATCCCCAGATCAGCAAGCATTCTTTTATTAACAATAGCTCCTGTACTATCTGATGCGATATGTGGATCAAAGTTTCGGCCGGCTATAAGTTTCAGTCCAAATGTGGTGAGATAACTTTCGTCGATATTCCAGAATTGTCCGCCTTCTCCCAGTTCGAGATCTTCTTTTCCTTTGGCCCAGAAAAGATTCCCGTTTCTTTTTGCACCCTCTAATCGGACGGGTAGGTAGTCACTTATAGAGACATCGCTGACGGATGGAATAGCTTTCAGTTCATTTTTTAATTCTCTAACCTGAGAAGCAATACCATTTATGCCACGGAGGACAATGACCTGATCTTTGTCGAAGCCAATATCCTTATTGAGCATGAAACTGATTTGCTGATTTGCAATAAGTGCGCTGATCATAAGGATGATGGATGTCGCAAACTGAAAAATAACCAAGCCGTTGCGGAGTAAGGACGACTTAGGATTAGCGACCGATCTGCTTTTCAAAGCATTGATCGGTTGAAATCCGGATAAAAAGAGCGCTGGGTATAAACCTGCAAGGGTACCGATGAACAGCATGCTTACAATCAGCGAAGGCACAAAGTACCACACTGTCCATGGTATAAAGAGCGCTTTATTGGCCAGATTGTTAAAGAGTGGTAACAATAGAAAGGCTAATAGCAGTCCGATAAGGAGTGAAATGAGACTGTAGCATATCGCTTCGGTCATAAACTGCATCATCAGTGTGCTTCGATTAGATCCAATGGTTTTACGAATGCCGATTTCTTTTGCCCTTGTTGCCGCATTCGCTGTTGATAAGTTGATGAAGTTAATGCAGGCGATCAATAAAATAAAAAATGCAATGCCAGCAAATACCCAGATCATCTTGATGTCACCTTGATATTGTGTAGCCATGCCATATTCCGAAATATTCTTTGAACCCAGGTGCATATCAAGGGCGTTTTGAAGTAATACGGTTGACTGCATCATTTCGGGTGATATTTTCATCCCATTTTTTTTATTGATCAGAATATAATGGTCCTGAATATAGTTTTTCGAAATGTTGAGCTGGGCGTTAACAATATCGCTATTCGCCTTCAGTTTTACATAGGTAATGTAATTTGTTGCGCCCCAATTGTTTTGTTCACCCGGATAAAATGGTTCTCCTGATAGGGATATAAAATAATCATAACCATAGAGACTGGAATTGCTCGGAACATCATCGATTACAGCCGTTATGTTGTATAATACATTTTTATTATTGTTTAGATAGATGGTTTGACCTACGGCATTTCCTTTGAAATACTTCTGGGCTTTACTTCTGGTAATAACCATCGCATTGGGTTTGTCCAACGCATGCGATAGCTGTCCTTGTACAACTGGAAGTGGGAATATTTCCAAAATAGACTGATCGGCATAAACAAAGCCTTTGTCAAGGTAATTCTCTGCGCGGCCATTTACAGTAAATAAATTGCTTCCAGCACCAAATAAAGTATTGGGTAAAATGCGACCAGCCCGTTCGACACTGGGTACCTCCTCCTGTAGGGTTTTGGCAGCTGGAGCAGGAAAGGCAAAGGTTTGCCTCGCTTTATCACCATTTGGTGCTGAAACGATAAGACGGAACACACGGTCCATGTGGGGATACATCCTGTCATAACTGGTCTCATGTCTGATATACAGTACAATGAGAATGCAGATAGCGATACTAAAGGCGAATCCACCAATTTTGATCAACGAGTAAAGTTTGTTGTTGGTCATGTTTCGCCAGGCGATCTTCAAATTATTTCCTAACATACTAAAAGTCTTTTACGGTTTGTATTTATTCATCTCGGAGGCTATCTACTGGATTGGCGCGAATGGCTTTCCAAGTTTGATAACTAATGGTACTCAAAGCAATTAAGATGGCACTCATGCCGGCAAGAATAAAGTATAGCCAATTTATTTCGATTCGGTAGTTAAAGTCTGTAAGCCATTGATTCATTGCCCACCATGCAACAGGTGTGGCAATGATCAAGGCGACAAACACCAATTTTATAAAATCTCCAGACAAGAGCCGAAGTAGTCTGATCGCACTGGCACCAAGTACCTTACGTACGCCGATTTCTTTAGTGCGTTGTTGAGTTACATAAGTTGCTAGACCGAATAGTCCAAGAGCAGCGACAAAAATGGCAACTAGGGCAAAGCAGGTGAAAATATTCTTGGTCCGTTCCACATCTTGGTAAAGAGCTTCAAATCCTTCATCCAAAAAACTGTAATTGATCTGTTGATTTGGCGCAAATTTGTCCCATACAGCAGCAACGTCGGCAAGTGTCTGCTTGAGCTGCTGCGGTTTTACTTTAATAGAAAGGAGGGAAGGATTGCCTTGTAAGGTCATGCAAAGCCCTGTATAACCTTTTTCTTTCAGCGACTCAAAAATAAAATCATCTACTACGCCAATGACTGTCCATGTATTGCCATTGGTGATTTTTGCACCAATTGGATTCTTTAAATGAAGCTCGTCGGCCAATTTTTGATTGATAATTGCCGAACTGCTATCGGTTGTCATGCTAGGATCAAAGTTCCGCCCTTTACGCAGACGAAGACCGAATGTGCTCAGATAATCTTGATCGATTTCCCAAAATTGACCCTGTGTAGCCATATCAAGATCTTTTCTACCATCGATCCAGAAAGGATTGCCATTTCGTTTAGCACCATCGATGGGGACTGGAAGAAAATCGCCCATGGAAACTGAAGCAACATTGGGGAGACTTTTTAGTTCATTTTTTAAGCTTGGAAGCTGTTTCGATAACGTACCAATGCCGCGAAGTACGATGACTTGTTCCTTGTCAAATCCCAGGTCTTTGTATAGTATATAGTTTATCTGTTTATTGGTCACCAGTGCTCCAACGATAAGGATAATTGAGGTCGCGAATTGAAAGACAACCAAACTATTCCTAAACAGCGAAGATTTGGCGCCAATGACATTGTTTTTCAGTGCGGTGATTGGTTTAAATTTGGACAGGTACAGTGCTGGGTAGATTCCGGCAAGGACACCGATCACCAATATGGCCGCCAAAAGAGAAGGAAAGAAATAGGCTGCCATCCAAGGAATGGTCAAAGATTTGTTGGCCAGATTGTTGAATATCGGAAGTAGGAGCCAGCTTAGAAAGAGCCCGATAATCAGAGATAATATACTATAGCAGATTGCTTCAACAAGAAATTGTCCAACAAGCAGCTTCCTGGAGGAGCCAATGGTTTTGCGGATACCAATTTCTTTTGCTCTCGTTGCTGCATTTGCAGTCGATAAGTTGATGAAGTTAATACAAGCAATGAACAGAATAAATAAGGCTATTGTTGCGAAGGTCCAAACCATGCGAATATCTCCTCTGTTCAATGTGCTCACCTTATCGTCGCCTATATCTGCAGATTTTAAATGCATTTCGAGGGCATTCTGTAGAGTTATTTTTGCCTGCTTAAAAAGCGGATTAAGTTTACGTCCAGATTTTAGATATTCAGGGAGATAATGTATTTCCAAGTAATTCTTTGAAATTTCTTTTTCTGCCAGTGCAACATTTACATTGGGTTTTAATTTGACATAGACCGTATAATTGTTATTGAGCCAAGCGGCCTGTTCGCCTTGATAAAAAGGTTCTCCAGCGAGCGACATAAAAAAACTATAACCAGCAAGGGTCGAATTGTTGGGCATATCTTCAATGACCCCAGTGATGGTATAGGCCTTCGATTTATTGTTGTTGAGGTAGATCGTTTGCCCAATTGGATCATTTTTAAAGTATTTTTCGGCTTTTCTTCTGGTGATAACCAATGTGTTGGGCTTGTCGAGTGCATGGGATAGCTGGCCCGAAACCATTGGCATAGGAAACATGTCGAGAATGGACTGGTCGACATAGACAAATCCATCATCGTAATGGCTATCAGGGCTGTTATTTAATGATAATTGGTTGCTGCCCGCACCAAATAAGGGATTGGGTAGGATGCGCCCCGTTTGCTCAATGGACGGTATTTCTGCCTTTAAGGTTGGCGCTACGGGGGCAGAAAGTGAAACCCAGCGCTCGGTTTTATTTTCAATGGGTAATTGAACGACCAGGCGGTAAATTCTATCCATATCCGGATAAAACTTATTGTAGCTGGTCTCATGTTTGATATACAGTACAATGAGAATGCAGATCGCAATACTAAAGGCAAACCCACCAATCTTGATGAATGAATACAGCTTGTTTTTTGCCATATTCCGCCAAGCTATTTTGAGATTATTTCCTATCATAGCAAATATTTTTAGCGCCTGAATGATTGGTATTTATAATCAAAACAGGCGTTTAAGCTGAAATCAATTGTGTTGCCATTTTGCTAATGTGTTGATAATTAGTTTCTTGTTTTAAAATTGAAAAGCTCGTCTGTACGATATCGAACAGTTTGGCGTTCAGTATCGCACAGACGAGCTAAGCACTGGCGAAAAATGGATAATTGCTTACTCTTCAATCTCTTTCAACTGGAGATGATCACATAATTCGAACATCATTTTAGCTGGATCTGTATCAATAGCCAATGCAATCAGGTACATTTCATCCAAACGCAATTTGGCCGTTTCGGTCATCGTTAACTCATTGATTCTTGCCTTACTTAAACCCGTTTTGCGCGCGATCCGCGATTTATTAACGGATTTCTTCTCTAAAAATTCACCTAGTTTTGTCATAGTTATGATTTAGTATGCTCTTTTTTTTGTATAGATAAATATACAAAATGTTATTTTTATTTATACAAATGTTTTAAATTTTTAAATTATTTCTATTTCTTTGTATGGAATAACTATATGAACTATAATGAGAAATAATTTTAAAGTGTTCAAACGGGTGTATAAGCATCGTTGTCAACCGTTGGAAATGCAGTTCTTTTATCGGATGATATTACAGCGTATTTCAAATGGTCTCTCACCCGAAGAAGTATCTTTTTTAATGGGAAAAGCACTAGATTTTATAAGCAAAGTTGAGTCTTTCAAAATTAAAACGATTCTTGCTATTGATTACTATATTTTTTGTCGTGTGTTAGAAGTGGGGAGTATACATGCCATGTTGCCCTTAAGGATGAATTTATCCAAGCAAAAGTATGCTTATGAGTTGCACGTTAATACATTGGCTGAGGAGGTTATTTACCATTTATATAGATTATCCATTGAAGAAGGGGTACAGGAGATCGAATTTAAGATAATGGACATCCGCCATAATTATGATCCAAATGAACCTTCTACATTGAATGAGCTTCGGAAGGTCAAGAGAATCATCGAAGCGCAGGTTGGCACGGGGTATTTTAATAAAAATAGGAGTCCTTATGAGATACATAAATTGGTTTGTATGATACTCGATACATATGTAAAACCTAAAAACTTGATGAAGATACTTGAAGATTTGCTTAATCGGTCTGATGACCTTAAACTTATTCGGAAAGAATCAAAATATGGATTTGTTTATCTATCGAAAAGCTATGCTGGTTAAAGGAATAAGGAGTTACCCTTCCAGTAACTGTTCGTTGCGAACAGCTACTGGAAGGGTATAAAGATATTGATAATTTTCGCACACCCTACGGCTTATTTTTCTTATTCGTCTCTTAATTTCTCAACTGGATTAAATCGGGTTGATCGACATACAATGATGGCAACCAATAAACTCATTAAACCAATCAACGTACCTAATGGTAACAGATAGGTAAGTGCATTGATGTCTATTCGGATGATGTAATTTTGAAGCCAGTACTGCATTAGTAGATAACTCAATGGAACCATCGTCAGTGCCGCAAATAAGAATATTCCGTAGTACTCCTTCGAAAATAACAACATTAAATGTGCTAACGATGCACCGAGTACTTTACGGATACCGACTTCTTTATTGCGCAGATGGATCGAAAGCGATATTAGTCCAGTAAGTCCTAATGCCACGATTAGCAATGAAACAACTGTGGCCATCTGTGATGCACGATGCAGCTGCAGCTCAGTTTCATATAAATTTTTGATGCGTTCATCCATAAATTGATATTCGAAAGGAGCATCTGGCATCAAGGCTTTGCATTTTTTTTCTAATTTCTGCAGCGCGTTGGCAAGAGAGCCTTGCTGTAAACGGATACTAAGGTATCGGTATTGTAAGCTTTCTTGTACATCTATCCAGATAATAGGCGGAGAGGCCTGGTGAAGTGAATTGGCTACAAAGTTTTCGGCAACGCCTACAATAGTCATTTTGTAACTTGGATCAGCCAGAGCAATCTGCTGACCAATAGCTTGCTCGGCATTTTTAAAACCAAAATCATCCATGGCCTTTTTATTAATAACAACTGGCCTATTATTCGCATTCACAACATAGTTTTTAGGGAGAAAAGTTCCAGCAACTAGTGGTATCTCATAGGTCTCCAAAAAGTGACTATCACTTGTAATCCGTTGTACTTGGATTTCTTTTTCGGCGGTCGTCCCGAATGCAGTCTGCATATTGGATCCCAGCAATCCAGGTGTTTCATAAGATAAGCTTACTGATTTAACTTCTGGTTGCAAGCTGAGTTCCTTTTGTACGGTTTCCATTTTGCGAACGCCATTTTCGGACCAGTCTCTTGGGACCTGTACAGTTAATAAATAGTCTTTGTTGTAGCCTAAATTGCTATGGAGAAATAGATCCACTTGTTTGGAAATAATTAGCGTACAGACAAGCAGGAGCAAGGCTACCCCAAATTGAAAAAACAAAAGAACTTTTCGCACCAGCTGTTTGCCTCCTAGCGTCGAAAACTGATTTTTGACTGCAGGAAGTACCGCTATATTGGAAAGTTTAATTGCTGGATATAGACCCGCTAGTAAACCAATTAATAACGTCACTATACCCAATAATCCAAAAAAGTAAATCGGTAATTCGATTAATGTAGGCAGCTTACGCATCAAGATATGTTCGAAAATTGGACTTGTGACAATATAAATTGGCAGACTGATCAATGCTGCTATGGCCACGATCAGGATATACTCAGTCATCAGTTGTCTAATAAGCTGCACTCGAGATGATCCCATCATCTTGCGAACACCGATTTCCTTTAATCGCGTAATGTGCTGAGCGATACTAAAATTGATGAAATTAATGATAGCCATGATCAAGATAAAAATGGCAGTCCAAATCAATGTCTGTATCATTTTGCGGACGGCTCCTTGGTTGTCATCCAAATAATAGGTTTTTAATGGCTTTAGATCGGGGCTATATTCACTGGAAAATTCCCTATCGGTATTTTTTCTTACCAATGTTTCAATGGCAGCATCTACTCGATCCAAGCTTACACCTGGTTTCAATTCGATATAACCGGCAATATAAGGGTTATTCCAATTGTTTATAGATCGACCAAAGAACTCCTCATTAATGATCGGTAAAAATATGTCTGCATGCATATTCTTTGTGAGATCCATAATGGCATTTTGGACGTCGGATCTGATGATTGCTGTAATTTCGAAATCATGTTTTTCACCCTTGAAATTTTTTATCTGTAGCGATTTGCCGAGTACATTCACTTGCCCAAAATATTTTAAGGCTGCTTTGTCACTGATCACAACTGAAAATGGATTATTCAAAGCGGTATTGGCATTGCCTGCTAAAATATGGAAACCGAACATCGTCAATAGGCTAGGATCTCCCAGAGACATGCCTTCTTCATGTATTGTTGCTCCGTTTGCCACGATGCCTGTCAATCCGTCGATCCGATAATAATTGGATACCAGGTTGGGATACTCTTCCTTTAAAGCTTTAGGAAGTGCTCCCAATGTGGTGAGGTTAATACCAAATCCTTCTTTCTTATACTTACTTTGCAATAAAAATTGTCGATCAATATTTTTGATGCTGCTATTCACTTGATGTACATCCCATATATAGGCGCCTACAAGTAGTAGAAAAGTAATACCACAAGTCAATCCGATTAGATTGATCAAATTTTGGATTTTTTTCTTTCCAATATTTCGCCAGGCAATTTTAAAGTTTGTAAAGTTCATTGTCTAATAATAAGAATTTATTTCGGTCGTGGAGCTGCTGATAGCTTGTTTGCTCCATTTAGAAAATTAAAAATACAAATGTTTGGCCAAGTAATTATCCTGTTGATCATAAGCGTATTGCCTTCCTGATTCTTTTCCATGCTGTTCGATATCGGACAGTGCTTTGTCCACAGCTGAACAGACAAGTTTATTTTTATTCATCACGTAGACTGTCAACAGGCTTTGTTAGGGCCGCGCGTATCGCTTGTGAACTTACAGTAATTAAAGCAATAAAAACGGCTAGCGCTCCTGCTAGCACAAACATCCACCATTGCATCTCAATACGGTACGCAAAATTTTCTAACCATTTGTGCATCATCCACCAAGCAAGAGGAGAAGAAATGATAATGGCAATTAGAACGAGTTTGACGAACTCAGTGGAAAGCATGCGTGTAATGACGGGCACTGTAGCTCCAACAACTTTTCGGATCCCTATTTCTTTTTTGCGTTGATTGGCGGTAAAAATAGCTAGACCAAATAGACCAAGGCAGGCGACAAAAATAGTCAGTCCCGCAAAGATGCTCAGTAACTTACCGGTTTTCACTTCTGCTTGGTAGGTTTGCGCGTATCGGTCATCCAAAAAGGAATAGCTAAATGGAATGTCTGTTGGAAAGGATCGATAGAGAGACGCTAATTTTTGAATAAGCTTCTCCATATCGGCTGTTTGGGTTTTGAGAATCAAACTCCCGGCTTGATCGCTAAGAACCATCACAAGCGGGGAGATCTGCTCATGCAAAGAGCGAAAATGGAAATCCTTAACGACACCAATAACACGATAGCTTTTGTTGTCTTTATTGGTCAATATTTTACCAAGGCTATGATCGTTCCAACCTAGATCTTTTGCTGCGGTTTCATTGATGATGACAGAAAGGCTGTCATTGCCAAATGTTTTTGCGAAATTTCGTCCTTCTTTAAGCTGCATACCCATAACCGGAATATATTCTTCATCTATATCGTAACGAATCGTTTTGACCCATTGATCAGTATTGCCATCTGGATAGATGAAAAAATTGTTGTTGTTACTTTCTCCGGCAGGGAGATAGGACGAATGCGAGACATGCTTGATTCTGCTATCTTGCATCAATAAATTATAATATGTCTTTTCGTTTTTCCCTAAAGGCCAGCTCGGTATAATAAGGACATTATCCTTGTTATATCCAAGTTTAATATGACGCATATAATCCAGCTGCTGAACAACGACCACGGTCCCAAAGATAAGTCCGACGGAAATGATAAATTGAAATACAACGAGGCCACTTCGTAAATTCAAACCTTTAGTCGAACGGCTTATCTTTCCTTTTAATACGCGTAGCGGATTAAATGAGGATAAATATAAGGCGGGATAGCTGCTAGAAAATAGACCGACCGCTAAACCAAAAATCAGTAGGAGTGGGATAATTTTAAAAGCGTTAAGTTTTTGAATTTCAATTTCTTTTCCTGAAATCTGATTAAATAGAGGAAGGGCAAGTAAAACAATTCCTAAGGCTACTCCCAAAGCAATATAGGTCAGTAGGACACCCTCCAGCATAAATTGCCGCATGAGATTTTGCTTATCTGCACCTAATACTTTTCGAACTCCTACTTCTTTACAGCGCCTAAAACCACTGGCTGTAGATAGATTCATAAAATTAATTGTGGCAATCAATAGCATAAAGAGCGCGATAGCGCTGAAGATGTAAACGTACCGTATATCTCCTGGAGGACTGAGATCATAGTTGAAATTCGAATGCAGGTGGATATCCGTAAGTGGCTGTAGGTAAAGCCCGATCTTATTTCCCGATTTTTTGTATTCTTTGTAGCTCATACCAAAGCCGGCCATAAATTGTGTGGCTACATGTTTGTCGAATAGGGCGGCTAAGTTTTTTTCGAGCTTTTCACGTGACGCATTTTTCGAAAGCAGCGCATAAGTATAATACTCGGAGGTCATCCACGAATCTGATCGTGAATCTTCCAGTGCATCCAAAGAGGTAAATACATCAAAATGAAAATGGGAGTTTTGAGGAACATCTTTAATTACGCCAGTGATTTTGAGAATAGTTGGATTGTCTTTGATGATGAGGTCTCGACCGACAACATCGTTTGTACCGAAGAATTTTATGGCGGTGGATTCGGATATCACTGCAGAATTAGGGGAAGAAATAGCTGTAGACAAATTCCCTTTAATAAAAGGAAGTGTGAAAATTTTAAAAAACGAAGCATCCACGTAAGCCATTTTTTCTTCGTGGAAAACTTTATTGTTGACAACAAATAGGGGGGATTCACCGATTCTTAGTCGTGCCGTTTCTTCAACTTCGGGCAGCTCTGACTTCATGGTCGAAGCAACAGGTGGCATCACATGTGCCTCATTGATCGTTCCGCCCTTAACAGTTCCTCTGAAAACAACACGTACAATTCGATCTGCATGCGCATTAAAACGATCAAAGCTAAATTCATGACTTACGTATAAACTGATCAGCAAACAGGTCGCAATTCCCATGGCCAATCCAACGATGTTGATAAACGAAGTGGAGAAATTGCGGGTTAAATTCCGCCATGCTATTTTTAAATTATTCTTGATCATATTGAGGCCCCCTCTATTACTATAAATAAATATTTACTCGTTTCGTAAGCTATCTACGGGATTGCTTAGCGCCGCGCGTATTGTTTGGATATTGACAGTAATCATACTGATCAAAAAGGTTGCCGCTGCTGCAAGGATAAAGAACCACCATTGTACCCCCACATTGTAGGCATAATCTTCAAGCCATTTTTTTGAAAAATACCAGGCTATTGGACTGGCAATAAAAATAGCTAATGACGTTAAGATGAGATAATCTTTTGAAAAGAGATGTGATATGTCGAGCACAGTTGCGCCTAGGACTTTGCGAATGCCGATTTCTTTGGTACGCTGTTCAAGATTTTGCATAATTAAGCCCGTAATACCCAATGCGGAGATCAATAGCGCCAAAGCACTAAATAAAATAAACAATTGTACTTGCTTATTTTCCTTTTCATATTGTTCTGCAATTAACTCATCGATCCATTGAAATGAAACGTGTTTGTCAGGATAGGTACGCTGAATGATTTTAGATACCGATCGAAGGATTTGCTGTTCTTGTCCTTCCGCCACTTTTATCAGAATATTGCCGCTTCCATTAAAATCTTTTGCTAAAATCACAGTCGGTACCATCTTTAGACGAAAAGACTCACTATGAAAATCTTTAATGATCCCGACGGGGATAATTTGAAGGTCTTTATATAAGATACCGAGTTTGTCTATCCCAAGCTTTCTTGCGGTGCTTTCGGTCACAAGGACATTATTGATCTCTCCGTCATCTTCTGCTCCCATTTCAACATGCGTATAATCTTCAGGAGTCAATAATCGACCTTTAATCAAATGGATTCCCAAAGTCTTGGACAGATCCTTATCCCCACCGATAAAACTGACTTGGATGTTTTTTTCCGGATCGTCTTTATCTACAATTGTCTTGGCAAGGTAGCCTGAACCGATCGTTGGTGTCCAGGCAGCGACGCTGATCGATTCAATACCGGTAAGTTGACTAATTTGATCTTTTATACTTGTATTTTGTGAGCCCTTATTGAAATAGTCGATATTTAGCACATTTTTGACTTCCATTCCCAGTGGTGCTGATTGCATATAGTTAAGTTGTGACTTAATTGTTATAAGTCCTATGAGGACGATAATAGCAAGACTAAATTGTGTTGTAATAAGCATTTTTTTAATCAACACTTCGGCATTAGGGATTTTTGACAGCTTATTCTTCAAGGCATCCGAACTCTTAATACCAGAGATCAGCCATGCGGGATAAAAGCCAATCAATAGACCAAGGATGATCGATACCGTCAGAAAGGCCAATAGCAAGGGGAGCTGTAAGGATCTCACATAAGCGAGATCATAGCCTATAAAGTGTTCCAGTTGGGACAATCCAAGTTTAAAAAGGACTAAACTGCATATTGCGGAAATAAAAAAAAGTAGGATTGTTTCTAATAGCATACGCCTGATCATTTGGGGGCGGCTGGCTCCTAGGATCTGATGTATATGAAGTGCTCTTAATCTTTTAACGGTTCTTACAGCATAGATATTAATAAAATTGATACAGGAAATAATAAAGACCAAAACGGCAACGCCTACAAATATGTTTGTTGTTTTTTGGTTGCCACTGATTTCTGCGCTGCCTAATGGCTCCATATAGATGTACTGAATAGGCTGAAGGCGAAAGGAAGTTACATGTTTTGTATTTGGACTGAGGAATCCTTTATACCAATGATTTAATTTCTGCTCAAGATCTACTCTTGGTGTCCCGGATTTTAGCTGTACAAATTGTTCGGTGTAGTAGCCCGAGCCATCTTTGTTTAATTCCATCGATATCTTTGGAACTAAAGCAATGATGGAAGCTCTGAGCGTTGAATTATAAGGAAGATTATCCATAACTCCCGTAATAATATAATCAGATGGCTGATCACTATAGGGGTCGGCACTTTGGATGACTTTTCCAATGACATTTTCATTCCTAAAATATTTTTCTTTGAATTCTTTGTCGATGAGTAGGTTTGTTTTTCCTTGGACCAGCTGCTTAGGATTGCCTTCAAGAAGCTTGATGCTCAACATGTCCAAGATGTTGGTTTCCGATTCCAGTGCTTGTATGCCTATGGATTGTGTTGAGTTAGCATCCGGTTTTAGATAGTATTTTCTAGATTCTATACGAGCCTCATTTTGAATCTCTGGAAATACTTGTTTGAGTTCTGTACTTAAATTAACGAATGTTCTCGACATCTGTCGTTCAAGGCCAGCAGTAGAATCTATGGTAACAATCCGAAAGAGGTGATCGGCATTTTTCCAGCTTTTGTCATACGAATTTTCTTCAATGACAAGAGCGAATACGAGAAGACACAGGGAGAAACCCATACTTAACCCTAAGATATTGATCCAAGTATATTGTCGGTTTTTTATAATGCTGCGAAGGGCAAGTTTGAATGAATTCATCGTCTTCTACCTGGTTTAATGCTATCGAAAAAAAACGTTAAACTTTAGTTACTCATCACGTAAACTATCGACGGGATTACTTAATGCAGCCTTAATTGCTTGATAGCTTATCGTGGCCATACTGATCAGGATAGCCAATAATCCAGCGATGACAAAGTAATACCATTGTATCGCAATCCGATAGCTGTAATCTTGTAGCCATTTGTCCATAGCCCACCAAGCAATAGGTGTTGCGATAAAAATGGCGACAACGACGAGCTTGATAAAATCGATCGAAAGTAGAGATGTTACTTGGGTGGCACTTGCACCGAGAACTTTACGAACGGCAATTTCTTTCATCCGAGTTTCGGCCATATAGGCGATTAATGCCAATAAACCCAGGCAGGAAATAAAGATCGTCAATCCTGCAAAGATCATAGCCAGTGTACCTATCGCTTTTGTTTCCTTAAATTTTTCTTCGTATGTTTTGTCAATAAATTGATATTCGAAAGGGTAGTCTGGGTTGAACTTTTTAAAGATTGACTCAATTGTTTTTAAGTTGTCCGCGATGTTGTTGTTTGTATTTAAACGATAATGAATCGTTGTAAACCAGGCTTGTGGCCCTAATATCACCATGGGTTTATTGTCTCCGAAAGGTGATCCAATAATAAAATCTTTGATAACCCCAACTACAGTCCACTTTGTGCCATCGCCATCCACAATGCTATTAACCGGATTTTTGAGATGCAAACTTTTTACTGCGGATTCATTTAAAATCAAAGCCGTACTGTCTGTCGCAAATTTGTAAATATCGATATCCCGCCCCTGTGTAAGCGTTAGGCCTAGATTTTTTACGGCATCGGCATCGGTACTAAATCGGTTATAAGAAATGCGTTTGTCCTGTTCCGTTGGTATACCAGATGTAAATCCCCAGCCATTGCTGTAGAAATCTGTTACCGGCGACATATTTTTTGATACAGAAACAACGGCATTACTGGCTAATAATTCGTCTCTGAGAATCTTATAATTCTTTTCGAGGTCACCTTGGATACTGCTGTAAAGCAGCCCATTTTCATTATAACCGCGGTCGCGCTGTTTGGTATATTGGATTTGTTTGGCCACAATGACTGTCGCGATAATCAATATAATAGCGAGACTAAATTGAACGACGACTAAGAGCGAGCGAATACTAAGGCCTCTTGTTTTAGAAACAAATTTTCCTTTCAGGGTCTTGATAGGCTGAAATGAAGAAAGAAAAAAGGCCGGGTAGGTACCCGCTAACACACCCGTAAATAAGGCAAAACCAATTAAAAAAAGCCAGGTTGGTAAGTTTAATAACGATAAGCTAAGCTGTTTTCCGACAAGCTCGTTAAAAAATGGCAGGACAATAAAAACAAGTATAGTCGCGAGTACCATGCCGATCAGGCTAATCAATATGCTTTCAACCAGGAACTGCGCCATTAGGCTTGTCTTATTAGCACCGATTACTTTGCGGACACCGACCTCTTTCGCACGGCGTTCGGAACGCGCCGTGCTTAAATTCATAAAATTGATGCTGGCTACCAATAAAATAAATACACCAATCCAAGCAAATAGTTTGACGATATCAATACGTCCGGAAGTATAATTTCCTCCTTTTCCGCTATTGTAAAGGAAAGAATCTGGATAAGAAAAGGCAAAAATCTCGCCCGTATTTCTGGCAGAAAGACGACCGTCAGCCTTATTGCTGGCGTTGATATGGTCTCTTAAATAGGTTCTGATCTTGTCATTGAATGCCGTTAGTGAAACACCTTCTTTTAATAATATATAAGTGCTTATTGAATTGTTGCTCCAGTTGTCGTCTACATAGCCAATTATTTTTGCATACTCGAAGGGAAGCAGGATGTCAAATTTAAAGCTTGAATTGCTCGGAAGATCTTTCAGCACGGCTTGCACAGAGACTTGATTAACCGAATCTATTTTAATAGATTTTCCAATAGGGTCTTCGTCGCCAAATAAAGCCTTTGCATATCTTTCCGTGAGGACAAGGCCTTTGGGATGATCAAATCTAACATTCTGTTTGCCTTTAATAAATGGGAAAGAGAACATCCTGAAAAAACCGGGATCGATGAAAACAGTATTAGCAATGAGCTTTTTTTCCTTGAATGTTGTTAAAAATTGATGTCCCTCGTTGTATCTTGTAAAAGCTTCGATATCGGGGAAATCAGCTGCCAATGAGGGCGCTAATATTTTAGGCGTATACGCCCAGGCTGACTTATCGCCTTGAAATTCGTCACGATTACTCAATACATACAGGCGATTACCTTTCTCATGAAAGCGGTCCATGGTCAACATATGCTGCAACCAAAGTGCAATAAGTAATGCTCCGGCCATACCGATCGCTAACCCGATGATGTTAATCAAAGAGAATGACTTATTCTTCATCAGATTGCGCCAGGCAATTTTAATATAGTTCCTTATCATGATTTTTTACTCTTTCGTTTTTAAACTTTTGGCTTTATTGATTAATATGGATCAATTGTCTCTGATGGTTATAACGATGACTTTCTAACTATCTTGATCGCTATTCATCCCTCAACGTTTTTACCGGATTACTATTGGCAGCCTTTATGGCTTGCGTACTTACCGTAAAGAAAGCCACGAATAAGGCAGAAATTCCCGCTAATGCAAAAAACCACCATTGTATTTCAATGCGATAGGAAAAGTCCTGTAGCCATTTGTTCATCAGCCACCAGGCTATTGGTGAAGCAATCAGAATGGAAATAATGACAAGCTTTACAAAATCTTTGGATAACATGGCGGTAATCCCACTTACCGAAGCACCGAGTACCTTACGAATGCCAATTTCTTTAGTTTTCAGTTCAGCAATATAAGAAGCAAGCCCAAATAAGCCCAGGCAAGAGATGAAAATAGCTAATCCCGAAAAAATGAATGCGAGTTTAGCTGTCTGTTGCTGATCGTTGAATTTAGCTGCAAATTTCTGATCCACAAACTGGTACTCGAAGGGGTAGGCTGGATTGAATTTTTTAATAATTTCCTCGATTTGCTTTAGGCTCATTTCCATCGCTCTGTTTGGACTGGTACGTATAACCAAATTGAATAATGCTGTTTTGTTAGCATATATGAGCATTGGTTTTACGGGACTATAGGGGGAGCCACTGATATAGTCGTTGATTACACCGACGATGGTATAGCTGTTGTCACCCCATTTAAGAAAGCTCCCGACAGGATTTTCCAATTTCATTTCCTTGACAGCAGCTTCATTCAGTAACGCAGCAGTACTATCGGCTGCTAATCTCGAATAATCAATATCACGTCCTGCTACGAGCCTTAATCCAAGAGTTTTGACAAGATCACTTTCCGCTCTTCCCAGATTAAAACCCATTTTTTTCTCTTGTTCGGGAGTAGCTCCCTGCCAGGAGAAACCTCCCCAAGAATTGCCGGAACTGCCTGTGATTGAAGATCCTATTCGTGTGACAGCGGTAGCGACTCCCTTATTGATCAATTCTGATTTGATTGCCTCATAGTTTTTTCCTAGATCACCTTCGAGTCCAATTTCGAGCAATTGAGCTGTATTATAGCCAATGTCACGTTGTCCTGCATATTCAATTTGCCGCCTGACAACAATGGTCGCGATAATCAGTATAACGGCTATACTAAATTGGAAGACAACTAATAATTCTCGAAAATTCAATGAAAACTTTTTTGATCGTGCAAATATTTTTAGTGATTTAACTGGTTTGAAAGCGGACAGTACAAAAGCCGGATATAATCCAGCCAATAATCCTGTTAAAAAGATAAAACCTACTAACGAAAACCATAGTGCTGTATCTGAGGACGAAAAGGCTAAGGGTTTATCTAAAATTTTATTAAATAAGGGGAGCATAAACTTAGTCAATAATAGTGCACTTGCGCCTGATATAACAGCTAGCAGTATAGATTCAGCGAGAAATTGGACAATTAAATGGAAACGTTTGGCTCCTACAACTTTTCGTATAGCAACTTCCTTTGCTCTTTTTTGGCTACGGGCAGTACTGAGATTGATAAAATTGATACAGGCAATCAATAATATCAATAAACCTATTCCCGCTACTAATTTAACTTGATCTATCTTTCCGCCGGCTGGGACTCCCTGCTCGAATCTGGAATACAGATGCATTTTGGATACCGGATATAAAAAAAGTGATCCTTTTAACTCCTTGTTGGATTTTCTCTCGATCATGTTGATGAGCTTATTATTGAAAGCATCAACATCGGTTCCTGATTTTAATTGCACATAAGTTGAAAATGTAATCGTATTCCAATTTGGTGAATATTTACTGGCATCGGCTAAAGGGATCAGATAATTAAAGTCGAAATTGGTATTGCTTGGCAAATCTTGCATAACAGCAGAAACTTTATAAGGTTCCTTATTGTCAAGAATAATAGTTTTATCCAATGGATCTATATCCCCAAATATACTCTTTGCTAAACTTTCAGTTAGAATAATATTGTTTACTTCGGCTAGTGCCTGATGATTATTTCCACGTTTCAACTTGAAATCAAATAATTCAATAAAGGATGGATCAACCTCATTTCCCTTGGACTTGATCTTCTTATCGCCAAAAGACATCAGGGCGGTGCTGCTCCAATACATGCGAGCTGCACGTTCTACTTCTGGATAATCCTCTAATAGAGCCCGAGCTGCTCGCCCTGAGGTAACGTCCATTAGATTTATTTTCCCATCATCATTTTTGTATTTGTTCCAAAGTTTATATATGTTTTCTTGGTTGCTGTAAAAATTGTCGAATTGCAATTGATTTTTTATCCATATACCGATGATCAGTACAGCTGCCAATCCAATAGAAAGTCCAATAATATTAATCGCGGAGTACCCCTTGCTTTTCCATAGGTTCCGCCATGCTATTTTGATGTAGTTCTTTATCATAGTTATTGAGTAATGATCGTGATAAGATTCTTCTATTCGTCCCTTAAACTATCAACAGGGTTTACAATTGCCGCTTTTACAGTTTGAAAACTGATCGTGACAAATGATACCAGTAATGCGCTGATTGCTGCCAGGATAAATACCCACCAGTCCAGTGTAATGTGATACGCAAAATTTTCCACCCAGCGGTGCATGGCGTACCAACCTAAGGGTACACTGATAAAGACAGCGGAAAGGACTAGCGCCATGAAGTCCACGCTTAATATTTTAACAATTTTTCCTGTTGAGGCACCTAATACTTTACGGATACCAATCTCTTTGAAGCGTTGTTGCACAGCGTATGCTGATAGCGCAAATAGTCCCATACAGGCGATAGCAATTGTAATGATCGAAAACAGCTGCATTACACGGGTTGTTTGTTGATCTTTGAGATATAGCTTGTTATAGTCGTCATTGAGAAAATGATATTCAAAACTGTTTTTTGAGTCGATGTCTTTGATGACAGCTTTTACTTGAGTCAAGGCATCTTTTAGAGGCGTAGTTGGGTTGAGCCGAACGAAAATATTGCCGAAATAGTCATACTCAGGAAAAAGTACGATTGGTTTGACTTCGTTGTGGAGTGAAGCAAAGTTAAAACTCGCAACAACTTGTTTGATGCTTCCCTTGCGTCCATTTAAATTGATTTTCTTTCCTATAGCTTGCTCTGGCGTAAACCCCATGGCCGATGCCGCGAGGGTATTCACCACAAAGCCATATTCTGGGGAGGCTGTATCCCGTGCGCGTAAGATATCTGTATCTGAAAGCGGTGTGCCAGCGACTGTTGGGATATGAAAAACGGATACAAAATCTTTTTCAATCGGGATTGCAGTAACATTCATATCAAAATCACTGGGTTGGCCTTCTACTTCATTGATGCTGTAGCCACCTTGGATATTGACTGGGTTATCATACGAAGCAGTCACTCCTTGGACACTATTGAGCTGCAGTAATTTGTCTTTTAACAGTTGTCTTTCTTTATCTTGCCATCCTCGTCCATCAATGACTAGCATATCAGAGCGATCCAAACCTGTGTTTTTGGATTGGATAAAATCCATCTGTCTACTGGCAAATAAGGTGCAGATAATAAAGAATATAGAGATACTGAACTGAAAAGTCACGAGTACTTTGCTTAGTGATATTCCATGTTGTTTTTCAGTAAGTTTTCGTTTGAAAATAGAAATAGGCTTTGAACTGGCGATCGAATAAGCTGGCCAGCCACCTGATAGGAGTGTCAGCAGGACAACGAAAACAAGCAAAGAGGCATAAAACCTAGGGTCTGTCCATACGGTCAATTTCATTTCGGCGCCCATAAATGAGCTGAACACTGGTAACAGGAATACTGTCGTCAGAAGACTAAAAGCGACAGCCAGAAAGACCATGATACTGCATTCAAAGAAGAATTGAAAGAATATTGTTTTCCTTGCGGCACCCAACACTTTTTTGACCCCGATTTCCTTTTTTCGTTCGAGAGCATGTGCCAAGACCAAATTTGTAAAATTGATACAGGTTAGAATAATGAGTGCAGTGCCCAAGGCCATTAAAATATAGATAGAGGTTATGTTACCCGTGCCCGCAGCTTTGGAATAAAGATGGATCTCGGTCAGCTTTTCTAAGACGAACCGAAATTGATAGCCTTGTTTTGTTGCTTCAGCAAATTTTGATTTTGTCATTTGATCCAATTTCTGCTGGATCAAACTGAAATGATTTTTGTTTTTTAAGAGTGCTATGCTGATATCATTGGCCGATGACCAAGCCATTTCTTTGTAGCGTTCTAATCCTTTGTTGGAAAGAAGTGCAGAGAAATTCAGCTGGGTATTTGTGGGTAAGTCTGCGATAATGCCTGTAATTTTCCAGTTGATTTTGTCAATGGATAGTGTCTGACCGATGGCCGGTTGATTAGGGAAATATTTCTCTGCTAGTTTCTCTGTTAAGACAATTTGATTAGGCTCTGCTAACGCTGATTTCGGGTCCCCTTCAATAAATTTATAGCCTAATGTCTTAAAAATATTTTGGTCTGCATATAATAGACCTTTTTCAGTGATCAATGCTTCCTTGTATTCTATCTTACTGCCTTTGGTATAGCCGTAAAGTCTGGTTGCCTGTTCTATCTCTGGAAATTCCGCTTGCATGGTCGGAACCAAACCTGTTGGTGTTACCGAAGAATTTACTTCTTCCGTGCTGTTTGGCGATTTGTAGTTGAGGCTGATATATGCTAGACGGTCGGCATTGGGGAGGAAACGCTCGTAGCTGGATTCATGGTATATATATGCCGCCAATAATAGAAAACATGTTATTCCTATACTAAGTCCAAACATATTTAGAAGAGAAAATCCTTTGTTTTTTCTAATATTTCGCCAAGCGATTTTAAAATAATTCTTTACCATGATCATGAGCATTTAGACTGTTAATTAGGCTATATTCTTGTCACTTAGCTCGCTTTAGCAGAAAGCTCTGTTATTCGAAATAGCAAAGTCAGCTAGTTCAATTCGTTTGCCATAAATATAATGTATTGATTTTTAGGTTTTTGTTATTGTTTTTTGAACGTCTTCAATGTTCGGAAACGGACAGTTTAGTGTCCGTCCCCGAACAAACTGGCATTATTCGCTTCTTAAGGTTTTTACAGGGTTTGCATATGTTGCCTTAATCGCTTGGTAACTGACCGTCAGCAGGGTAATGACAAATGCGGTTAAGCCTGTGATAGCAAAGACCGTCCATGTAATTGATATGCGATAAACATAATTTTCGAGCCATGATTCCATCAAGAGGTAAGCTAGCGGAGCAGCAAGTACAAAGCCGATGCCTGTGAGCCAAATATATTCTGTAGAAAGTAGTCGCCACAAGCCAATTTCTGATGCGCCTAATACTTTACGAATGCCTATTTCTTTTTCACGTTGCTCCGTAAGAAAGGAAACCAGCGCGTATAGACCAAGGCAGGAAATGAGTATGGCGAGACCTGTGAATAGACTTGTTAAGCTCTTAATCATTTCCATTTGTTGAAACTGTTTGGCATATTCCTGATCCGTAAATGTATAATCAAAAATCAGGTCGGGATCTATGCGATTGAACGTTGTTGCAATAGCTTTTAAGTCCGGCTTAAGGTCTTGGCTCTCATTTAATTGAAGTGTGATTTTGTTCTTAGGTAGAAAATCAAGAAAATAGGCCGTAGGTGTAATAGATTTGAAAGGCGATTCGGAAAGTGTATTTTTGATTATACCTACGATATGATAGTCGATACCCGCACGTGAAAGCTGTTTACTGTTAAGGTCGGTAACGCCCATAAATCTAGCAGCAGCTTCATTCACAATAACAGCCGTTGAATCTGTTTTAAAATCATTTGAAAAATTACGACCTTTTATAAAATTCCACTGTACAGTCTCTGCAAAGTTGTCATCTACTGTGAAGATACCCATAATTGCACCGTCCTTTGTATCGTTGCCCTGCCAATTAAATCCACCTCCTGTCAACGATAGATGGTTAACAAAGTTGGAAGAAAGCGCAGCATCCTGAATTAACCGCTGCTCGATCAATTCTTTCCGGAGGACGTCAAAGTTTTTGACGATCGTAGGACTAGAAGAAGTAATATTTACCAAATTGGAACTTTTATAACCGATAGGACGATCCTTTGTGTAACGCAATTGCTGGATCACGAGATAGGTAGATATCATCAGGAAAATAGAAATGGCAAATTGGACAATGACCATAGCTTTCCGCGTTCGGGATCCACCTTTTTTACTATTAATCTTGCCTTTCAAAGCAAGAATAGGATTAAAAGCCGATAAAAATAATGCCGGATACATGCCTGCAAGAATACCAATAGTAAGTACTCCCAATAGGGAGTAACCATAGAATCGAAAATCTGTAAAAGGTATATGTAAGCTTGTATGAGTGATTGTATTGACCCAAGGCAACAGCAATGTAGCGAATAGAACAGCGATCAAAAAAGCACAGGCTACCGCGAGGATAGATTCCACAAGAAAGCCAGCAATAAGTTGTCTGCGATTGACACCAACAGATTTTAAAACACCAATTTCTTTCCCTCTTTTTAGACTTCTTGCCGTACTCAGATTAATAAAATTTATACTAGCCAATAAAATAATGAATACGCTGATCCAGGCAAACATCCATACATATTGAATCTGCCCGCCTATGTTCTTTCCATTCTTAAATGAATCGTATAAGTGCCATTTGGACATGGGATGTAATAGGATCTCAGGTTTTATATCCGTTAATTTTTTGTTGATGATATTTGTTAGTTTATTTTCTAGAGCGGGAACAAAGGCAGCATTGTCGATTTTGGCGAAGGTGCTAAAAAAGCAGCTGGACCAGCTGTCTTCTACCCCTTGGTCTTTAGCGAGATAGTCGACGAAAGGCAATACATAATCCAAACCATAAAAGGTGCTGTTTTCAGGAATGTCTTTATACACACCTTGAATAGTATACTGTTCTTTACCATTCAATTGAAGCATTTTTCCGATAACGTCTGTCTGGTCGAACAGTCGTTTTGCCAAGGATTCGGAAATAATAATGGTTGATGGGCTGGTCGGAGTAGCATTGTTGCCTTTTAGAGACTCGAGGGAGAATAATTCGGAAAACTTTCCTAGGGCATAAAACCCCGGAGCATTTAATTTTTTATCGCCTACTTTCAGATTGTTGCTTTCCATATTGGTGATCAAAGTGGCATCTGGCATCTCATTTTTCAAATCAGATGCGATCGTTTTGACCAAAGGAATAGGGGTGGAGCGATCAGTTGATTTCTCATCGTTGAAAGTGCCCGTCATCATCACCTGATAAATATGCTGATAATTGTTGTGGTGCTTATCAAAAGAAAGCTGTTTAAGCACCCATAACGTACTTATCAGGGCAACAGTAAAGCCTAGTGCTAATCCCAAAATATTTATTGTTGTATTTAGGGGACTGCGTTTTAAATTTCTAAGCGCTGTTTTTAGGAATAATCGGATCATTTTATACTGTTGTTTTGGTTCTCAAATATAAACTATTCATCGTGCAAACTTTTTACAGGATTGGCATATGCGGCCTTGATGGATTGGAAGCTTACCGTAAATAATGCTATAGCAATGGTTATCCCAGCAGCATATAGAAAAATAGTAACTGGGAGCGTTGTTCTAAACGCAAATCCATCGAGCCAGTTTATGCTGAAATATACAGCTATTGGTATCGCGATGACATTGGCTAAAATGATAAGGAGTAAAAATTCCCTATTTAGTAATTGTATGATGTTGAATACCGTTGCACCAAGGACCTTTCTGATGCCAATTTCTTTGGTTCTAACCTGTGCTGTATAAGTACATAGTCCTAAGAGTCCTAGACAGGAGATAACAATGGCAATCATCGCAAAAAAGTTGAATAAGGTGCCTTGTTTCTGTTCATTCATATATTGCTTTTGATAGTTTTCGTCAAGAAAACTATAACTCATCGGCATATCATCATAATAACTTTTCCAGATTTGCTGTAAGGTATTTAATGCGGATTTTGTTCCGGATGCTGTTGTTTTAACGTAAAGCTGCCAACAGTCTTTTGGACTATATTGAAATACCATGGGTTCGATTTTTTGTCTCACGCTGGCATAATTAAAGTCTTTTACAACACCAATAATAGTTCCCGGAACTGTTCGAATGCGTAAGCGCGTGCCAATAGGATCTTTTAGCCCCATTTCCCGTACTGCCGTTTCATTGATAATGAAATGTGTTGAATCGGCTATGGAACCCGTGAAATTACGGCCTTGGGTAATTTTTATCTTAAAAAAGTTGAGCGCAGACTGATCGGCGTATGTCATATTGAACCAGAGATTTGATTTGCTGGGTTTTCCTTCCCAATCGTTATCTCCTGTTGAACCGCCGCCGTAAACTATATCTCGTCCTAAGCGGATTACCGCATTAATATCCTTATTTTTTAATAATTCAGTTTTGACTGCATCAAAATGACTGGACATTTTGGGGGCCATGGTAACGGAAATAATATGATCTTTTTCATAACCAAGGTTTTTATGCCGGATATAATCCAATTGACGACCAATAACGATTGTTAGGGTGATCAGGATGATAGAAACGGTAAACTGTAGAACTACTAATATCTTTCTTGCACTGGAATTTTTTAGGACAAATCGGCCTTTGAGCACTTTAATCGGATCAAATTTTGATAAAAGCAGGGCCGGGTATACACTTGTAAGTGCTAATGTCCCTATAAGCATGATCAGCACACTTAGCCATAGCGTGGAATTAAAGAGCTGTAAAGAAATCTGTTTCCCCGAGAAATTATTAAACCAGGGAAGGCCGATAAATACGAGCGCCAGTGCTAGTAATGATGCAAGGGCAAATAACATGGCCGTTTCCAATATAAATTGAAAAAAAAGTTCTTTTTTGCCCGCACCAATTATTTTGCGAATTCCTACTTCTTTTGCTCGGGATAAAGAGCGTGCTGTGGAAAGATTGATATAATTGATACTTGCGATGACAATAATCATAATTGCTACACCTATAAAAATCCGAACACTTCCAATGCCACCGTCGCTGCCGTCCATTTGATAGAGATGCACTTTTGCGAGTGCTTGTGTAACATAGGGAACAGGGGCGTCCTCAGGTTTATTCCTTTCATGTATCGCCTGTAGCTTTTTGGAGACCGCAGCAAGATTTGCATCAGGCCTTAGCAACAGATAGGTTTCAAACGAAAAACTGGACCAATCTTCATCCATGGACGATAAAAAGGTCTTATTATCATAGGTCGTTTTATTTTTAATATAGGCTTGTTCGTTAAATCTCGAAATGGGGAGCAGAACCTGAAATTGAAAAGTAGAGTTTTCTGGATAGTCGGCAATGACACCTGAGACAACACATAGGTCCTCGATACCCAGTGTCACGGTCTTTCCTATGGGATTTTCATCGCCAAAATATCTGTGTGCCGTACGCTGTGTAATTACAATGGAATTGTTGTCAGGAAAAGGCTGTTTTGGATTGCCCTGTAGTAACGGAAAATCGAAAATACTAAAATAACTGGGGTCTACAAATGCAAAATTCTTTTCATTAAATCTCTTTTCCTTATATTTAAGTGCAGCATCTCCAATCTTAAAAATACGTACTGCATCTTGGACCTCAGGAATCTCCTTTTTTGCAAAACTTCCTACGGGAGCAATGATGGATCCAAAGATGCGTTTTGATATCCCTGTTCCTCCTTCTATACCAATTTTGTAAATGGATCGCTGTTTTTTATGGAATCGGTCAAAGGACAGCTCATCCTGAATCCAGAGCAATAGGAATATCCCCACAACCAATCCTGCTGTCAATCCTAAAATATTAATGGCACTATAGAATTTATTAGAAAAAATACTTCGCCATGCGGTTTTGATGAAGTTCTTTATCATTATTATGGGTTTTAAGTGATTAATACGTGTTATGAATAAACCGACTGCTTTAAGAACTGTTCTATTCGTCCCTTAAACTATTTATTGGATTTGCTTTTGCGGCAAACACACTTTTGGTTGAAAGTACAAGACTCGCAAATGCAATCAATCCAAGGGCAGACAGTCCAAAAATCCAGGGACTTATTGTCGCTCGGTAAACAAAGTCATTGAGCCAGCTATGCATACAATAATAAGCAATGGGAAAGGCGACCAGACAGGCTATGGCAACCAGCGAAAGCAAATTTTTAAGAAGTAGAAATGTGATCTGAAAAACAGATGCACCCAGTACTTTACGAATGCCTATCTCTTTTGTGCGTTGATTTGCTGTAAATATTGCTAATCCAAATAAACCCAGTCCAGCGATGAGCACAGAAAGTCCTACGGCCCAGGATAAGAGCTTAGACAGCTGCTTCTCTTGCGTATAGAAGTTCTGGATTACCTCATCCACAAACCGCAGGTCCAATTCATCATCAGGGAAAACAAATTTGTAGCTTGACGTTATTTTATCAATGGTATTTTTCCAGTTTTCGGGATGTGATTGATCCAATGCAATATGGAGCACGTATCCTTGTTTGCTACCTGTATAGAGCACTGGTTTAACCGCCTGCCGGGCAGAGGCCAGATCAAAATCCTCCATTACCCCAACGATGATATTCTGTCCATTTTCGAAGGTTTTACCAATGGCATCCTGAGGGTTTTTGATATGCAGCAGTTCCAGGCCTTTTCTATTGATCAACATTTCACTCGTTGAATCCAATAAACGGACATTTCTTCCTGCTAGAAGTGGAATTTGATAGACATCTAAATAGTTTTCATCACCCGATCGGCTGTCAAAAGTCAAGGATTCTTTGTCTGCTGATTGATCGTAAGTAATTGCGGTGGTCATCCAGCCGTTCATCGCGGGTGCAATGTTCCCGAAACTGACGGCCTTAATATCTGTTAGCTTTTTGAGTTCATTTTTAAGGACCACACCTTTTGCGGAATTTTGGAAAGCTCCCGGAATGTAGACATTGACAATAGCATCCTTTTGGAATCCCATGTCCTTATGGGTGACATAGTTGATCTGTCGAACAACAACGAGCACACAAATGAGAAAAGCCTGTGCCATGACAAACTGAAAAATAGTTAATGCTTTGCGTACCCATGTACTTCGGGAAAGGTTGGTGTTTTTTCCTAATTGGTTTTTGAGTGCCAGTACAGGAGCGTAACCCGTCAATACCCATGCAGGATAAAAGCCGGCAAGAATGGTGACCACAATAAGCTGCCCAATTAAGAATAAAATAATAACGGTTTTGTCTAAACGGTCTAAACTTAAGTTTTTGGGAATAAATCCTTCAAAAACATGTAAAAACAAAGGAAGTAATAGTACAGCGAGTATAGTGGCTGATAAGGTAATAAGAAATGTTTCCAGCAAGAATTGTTTGATTAAAGTTACCTTAGAACTACCCAATGTCTTGCGGATACCAACTTCTTTAGCTCGTTCGATGGATTGTGCAGTGGATAGATTGATAAAATTTACTGCACCTAACGCTAAAAGAAACAAAGCTAGCAAAATTAGATTACGGAGTGCATCGGGATGGGTAGCATCGTAGTTAAATTTAGTATCAAAATGAACCTCAGCCAGTGGTTGCAATTCGAGCTTGTCGGTGATTTTTTCACCATCTTTGATTTTATATTTTTTAAGGAGGCTTGCAATATTACGTTCCAGAAGATGTGGGTCGCTTTGTGCTTTTGTCTTGATGAGCACCTGATGAGAATCAGATATGCTATTCCAAGCATCCCAGGTATACATGTTCTTTAAGTTATTGTCCTGCGGGATAGTCGACTCAGAAATGAAACTATCAAAACTGAAATCCGAATTATGTTGCGCATTTTCAATTACGCCTGCGACTTGAAGTGGGATACTATCTGCATAGATAATGGTTTTGCCGATGACATTTGTCGGTAGTTCTTTTCCATAAAACTTTTCCAATGATTGCTGCGTAAGGATAATATTTCCGGAAGAATTCAAGGCCTTAACATTGCCAGCCAACCATTTCGAAGGGAAAATGTCGAAATATTGACTGTTGGTGAAAACTATCTTCTGCTCTTTTGGAAAAGTTTGGAATTTATCTGTAGTCAAGGAAACTTTTAGTTTCTGAACATGGCTTCGATAAATGGGAGCCACGGCTTCTATGTTTGATAGTTCCGATTCCATGGTACGAACTAATGGCACGTAGACACCTGCATTTTTAAATTCACCGTTGTTAACAACACGAAAAACCTGTTCTCTATTGGGAACATGCTTATCAAAACTATAGTCGTATTGGATCATTAAGAAAATCACCAGCGTAGCGGTAATGCCAATCGCGAGACTGGTGATATTGATGAAAGTGATCAACTTATGTTTTTTTAAAAAACGATAGGCTGTTTTAAGAGAATTTACAATCATAGTTATTTCGTTTTTTGTTCATCCTACATTTTACTGTGATCTGTATCGCTATTCATCCCGCAAACTGTTTATCGGCTTTAGGATCGCAGTTTTGAAAGTTTGGAATCCAATTGTAATAAATGCGATAATTGTCACTATTAGGACAGCAACCGCATATGCCCACCAGGGCATCTCGATATGGTATACAAAATTATTTAGCCAACTATTAAATAAGTAATATGCAACAGGTGCTGCAATCAGAAACGCTATACAGATCAATTTGATGTAGTTGGCGGACAGTAAATGAATAATGCTGCTGATACTTGCACCTAGAACTTTACGGATACCGATCTCTTTACTTCTTGATTCGGCTGTATAGGCAGCTAGTCCCAATAAACCCAGGCAGGCAATAAATAAGGTCAGGAATGAAAACAGGGACATAACATTGGATGAACGGATTTCATTTTCATATTGATCCTGTACATGTTGATCTAAAAAAGAGAAGTCAAAAGCGGCATCGGGGGCAATAGCTGTATAAATCTTTTTTATCTCCTCCATATAAGTTTGGAGATCTGCTGTTTTATAGCGGATCAATAAATTCCGGGGAGATTCAGAAGGATCATTCATGGTATAATAGGTATATCCACCAATCTCAGATTTTAGGTTGGTATAGTTAAAATCTCTAACAATACCGGATATAATGGAATTTGTCGCACTCATCTCTGTAACGATATGCTTCCCTATCGCTTCTTCGGGTGTTTTGTAACCTAAAAATTTCATTACTTTTTCGTTGATCAATACATAACATGTTGAGTCAGTACGACCGATAACATCCGGTAAATCTGTCCCCGCAAGCAATTTTAGTCCTAAAGTATTGATTGTCTTGCCATAGGTGACGCAGGTTGAGGTTGGTAGGCCCTGCTTGTCTGTCGTTAATTTATAAGTTGTTTTTCCGCTTTCATTGAATCCTGGTATAGATTGTGCAAACGTAGTGGATACCGTGTTGGCCAAGTTTTGAACTTGTTGGCCTAGGGTATTTAGCTTTTCTTGATTTTTCAAAGAACGGATCGAAATAGATATCACATTTTCGGGCTGATAACCTAAATCCTTATTGCGGATAAAGCTCATTTGAGTGAGCATAATACTGATGCCTATAATCAATACGATCGAAATAGAAAACTGGCATACAACTAATATTTGTCTGATTAGGATTGTTTTTCCTTGTTTGTTATATCCTTTGTTCATTAAGGATATCGATTTTATATTTGAAAGGAATAGCGCAGGATAGCTGCCTGCAACAAGTGTAATGATCAGCCATGCCAATGCCAATATTCCAAGCATATCCCAATTAAGAAGATGTTGAATTGTCATATCAGTCTTACCGACCAAATTGAACGCAGGAATGAGTATAATGGCGAGGACAATTCCAATGAGCATAGCCGAAAAACTGATTGTTGCGGTTTCTACAAAAAAACGAATAATGAGCTGGCTACGGGTAGCGCCAAGTACCTTATTAACGCCCACCTGTTTTGCATTTTTCTGCGATTTGGCTGTTGCTAGATTCATGTAATTGATGCATGCGATCATAATGACTAGAAAGGCAAGAACTGATAGTGTCCTAATGATGTTTATATTTCCGGTACGTGTCGTAACTCCACTTATTAGATCTGATGAATAGAGATGTACCTTTGATAATGGCTGGAGAAAAAATTGCGTATAATACTGATGGTCTTTTTCGATGTATCTATCAATTAATTTGGTAGCTTCTTGAGCAATGTTTGCTGGATCGGCACCTTTTTTCAATAGAATATAAGTTTCGTAACTCGCATTGCTCCAGTGGACATTTTGCCCCATCCATGAATCCATAATATTGATGACCATGTTGCAATCTACTGTGCTATTTGCTGGAAGATCTTTAAAAACTCCGGTTACCTGTACGGTATCACGCTGGTTGATGCTAATTAATTTGCCTAATGCTTCCTGTTTACCAAATAATCTTTCTTTTGATGATTGAGACAGAACAATGCTCTTTTTATTTAAAAAAGCGGTATGTGCATTGCCTTCAATAAATTGAAAATCGAATATGGAAAACAGGGAAGAATCTGCTAGGTATAATTGTTTTTCGGAGAAATTATCATTTTCTGTGCGGAGAGAAGCCGTCGCACCGTACCCGTCTTTTACAAGACGCACCATATTATCCACCTGCGTAATGTCTGATTTTAATGCTGGACCTACCGCATTGGGTAACGCAACCATTTTTTTCTGATCGTATTCTGCAGATAGTTTCATGTAGACCCGGTAGATATTGTCAGCTTTTGGATACTTAGTATCAAAACTTAGTTCCTGACGGATAAAGGCGAATAACAACAGCGATACACAGATACCTATAGCCAGTCCACTAATATTAAGGATACTGAAAAATCGGTTTGCTCTGATCGTTCGCCAAGCTGTCTTTATATAGTTCTTTATCATGATCGTATGTATTTGTTTCTTGCTTATATATTTATTGGTGCTCTACTAAGTCTGTCTTATTGATTCTATTTATTCATCTCGTAAACTATCTACAGGGTTCGTTCTGGCTGCCTTAAACGTCTGATAGCTGACTGTAAATAATGCAATCAAAATAGCCGCGAAACCGGCAAAGGCAAACATCCACCATTGTGGCTCGATGTGGTAAGCGAAGTTATCCAGCCATTTTTTCATTGCTATCCAGGATAGCGGTGTTGCAATGAAGAGAGCTACAGCCAGTAATTTGATGAAGTCAGAAGAAAGTAGTAAGATTAAATTGTATTGGGATGCACCGAGTACTTTACGTACACCGATTTCTTTGGTACGTTGTTGTGCTGTATACGTAACAAGTCCCAATAAACCTAAACAGGCAATAAAAAGTGCCAGTCCGGAGAAGGCTGTAAAAAGTCTTCTAAAATTAAAATCTGCTTCATATTGTCGATTGAAATTGTCGTCAAGAAAGCTATATAAAAATGGACGGTTTGGTACAAGTTCATTCCACAGCATTCCGATTCTGGCAACGGTCTCAGGCTGGTTTACATGTTGGATATTCAAGGTTAAATACCGGCTGCTGCTTGGTTCTAGTCGTAACGCTAAGGGTTCAATTTTGCGGTGTAAGGAGAGGTAGTTAAAATCTTTCACCACACCGATAACCGTTCCTTCTCTTCCCCATTGACGAAATTGTTTGCCAATAATATCTTGTGGATTTGAATAGCCCCATTGTTTTGCAGCAGATTCATTGATAACAAGTGAATGGGCCGTATCCGCTGGGAAATCTCTGGAATAGGCACGCCCTGCGGCCATTTGCAGACCAATATTAGGAATAAAGTCTACATCGACTTCGTATAGGAAAGGAGCAAATGGTGTCATGGTTCCGTTTGCTGCCATGATTTCGGTTCCCGCATTTGGAAAAAATGTTCCCGGTACCGTGCGTGATGCGGTGACAGACAATACATCTTTGTCTTTTGCAAGTGTGGATTTTATTGCTTCAAGGTTATTGTTTACCTTATCATCAAAATTATAATCTATCACAAGCCTTTGGTCTTTTTGGAATCCCAGATCCTGGTGTTGCAATTGATTGAGTTGAGAAACGACCACAACAGTACCTGCAATTAAAGCAATGGAAAGGCAGAATTGAAAAACAACTAATATGCGACGTAATAGCGTCCCGCCTTTGCTGGTACTATAAGTTCCTTTGAGTACCGTAATTGGTTTAAAATTGGCTAAGATCAAGGCCGGATAGCTTGCTGCCAACAGGCCGGTAAAAATGGTCGTTATGATGAATATTGCCCAGGTCGTCCCATTTTTCAGGGACGAATAATTGAGGTGTTTACCCGAGAATGCTTCCAAAAAGGGAAGAAAGGCCATAACGAGCAGTATAGCCAAAATACTACTGACGAATACTAGAACCAATGATTCAGACATAAATTGAAAAACGAGATTACGTTTGCTGGCACCAATGGTTTTTCGGACACCCACTTCTTTCGCTCTTTCCATAGACCTGGAAGTGGCAAGATTCATAAAATTCACGCAGGCAATGAGTAAGATAAATCCACCAATGATACTGAATATATATAAATTTTGATAGCTGCCGTTAGCACCCGGCTGCCGATCTGCTGCTGAGTGCATATAAGCTTGAAGAAGAGGCTCGATGTGAAAATTATATCTTGCATTTGAGTTTTCATTTGTTGGGAGATGCCGTTTTAAAAACGCAGGTATTTTTTGGTTGAATTTTGCAGGGTCGAAATCTTTTGAGGCCAGGAAGTAGGTATAGAAGTCTACATAGTCCCAGCCTTCTTTTTCAAACACACTCGGCCTAGCTTTTCGAAATGTGCTCATGGAGAGCAGTGCATCAAACGTAAAGTGTGAATTTGCTGGCACATCGGCCATTACTGCTGTTACGGTATATAAGCCTGCATCGGCTCGTCCCGCAGCTAAACCGCCTTCAAGAGTTTTTCCAATGGGATTTTGATCTCCGAAATATTTCTTAGCTGTAGTTGCTGTCAATACAACAGAATAGGCATCTTTTAAGGCAGTGTGAGGATCACCTGCTAAAATTTTCCAGCTGAACACGTCAAATGCCGTGGAATCCATAAAAAACACATTTTCTTCCTGGAATCTTTTATCGCCTTGTTTGAGCAGGATAGAAGTCTGACCGGAAAATTGAACGACCTTTTCGATTTCAGGGAAATCTGCTTTGATGGCTTCACCGATTGGACCATTGCCCCAGATTTGATGCTGATCGGTACTGCTTACATCTTTATAGTCGTGTACGATGCGGTAAATCCGCTCTTTGTTTACGTGATATTTATCGTAGGAAAGTTCGTTCTGAACATAAATTGCGATCAATAGGCAACAGGCCAAACCTATTGCAAGGCCAATGATGTTGATGGTCGAGTATCCTCTGTTTTTCTGGATATTGCGCCAGGCTATTTTTATATAATTCTTGATCATAGCTTTATTTCTTAAGTGCCAGTGTATACATGCCAATCATCCACTTTCTTATATTCGTTTTTATTCGTCCCTTAAACTATCTACGGGATTGGATAAAGCTGCCCGAACAGCCTGGTAGCTGACGGTAACAATGGCGATCAGCAAGGCCAGAATACCACCAAAGACAAATGTTTGCAGCTCTAGATCTGTTTTATAGGCAAAGTTGCTCAACCATTGTTTCATCAGGTAAACTGCAATAGGACAAGCAATCATAATGGCTATAGCCACAAGTATTACGAAATTCCTTCCCAACAGACGTACGACACCAAAGGTGCTCGCTCCAAGAACTTTACGGATGCCGATTTCTTTTATACGCATTTGCGCTTCGTGAGTTGCCAATGCAAACAGACCTAAAGCAGATATAAAAATGGCGATACCTGCAAAAACATTGAACAACAAACCTGTACGCTGTTCGGATTTGTATAGACTATCAAATTGCTGATCAATGAAAGTATATTTGAAAGGAGAGTCTGATGGATAGCGGTTATAAACCTTCTCTAAGGCTTTGATGGCCTCAGCGGCTTTTGTGGTACTTGTTTTCACATAAAGCGTGCCCGCTCCCCAGCGCGTCCAGAAGACCATTGGACCTATTTTATCTTTGATGGATTTGAAGTGAAAATCTTTCACCACACCGATAATTTGTCCAGGGAAATCGTGGAAACTCATATTGGATCCCACATATGGCGGCTTTAACCCCATTTGTTTTGCTAAGGTCTCGTTGATAATATATCCGGAAGAATCCGCTGGTAGACCTGTGAAATTTTTCCCCTCAACGAACTGTATATTCATTAACGGAATAAAATCCTTGTCAATTTTGGCTTGCGCTACGATTAGCTTGTTGTCTTTGGATTTGCCAGGCCAATCTATATCGCCCGTGGCATTTCCGAAATCCGTCATGTTGTAAACACTTGAAAGAGAGACTCCTTGTATTGCGTCGTTATTTTTGAGTTCGGTCTGTATGGCGTCCATATGTTTGTAGGCCTCCTCAGGAAGACCAAGCGTAATGACATGATCTCGGTCATATCCTAGGTTAATCTTTTGGATAAAATCCAGTTGATTGCGGATAACCAAGGTGCATACAATCAGTGTTACAGAAAGTGTAAATTGAAAAACCACCAATATTTTACGCATGGTCGTTGAGGAAACTCCTTTAACTGATTTTCCTTTTAACGAATGAATGGGATTGAATGAGGAAAGTTGTATCGCAGGATATATACTGGATAAGCCTAGTGTGCCGATAATCGCAACACCTATATATAACCATATTGTACTGTTTTGGAAGGAGTAGCTGATTGATTTTTGTGCAATTTGATTGTATCCAGTATGAAGTACAAGGATAAGAATGAAAGCTATTACGAGCGAGCAAAGGAATACAACAACCGTTTCGGTGATAAACTGTAAGAATAGATGGAGACGATTAGCACCGATTATCTTTCGGATGCCAACATCTTTGGCCCGGTCCAATGCCCGTGCAGTACTCAGATTGACATAATTTACCGCACCAATAACCAATAATAAGATTGCAATGATCCCAAAAATTTGCACCATGCGAAGTGTCGATTTATTGCCGTCCGGGGCGATTAAGTGCATGGTTTTTAAAGGATCTAAAACAAAGATGGTTGAATTTTCACCATCGCGGGCTTTGGTATAATTCTCCGAGATAAATTTTCCAATGCGGGTAGGAGAAGCCGTTGGTTTTACTTTGACGTAGGTAGCGAAGCTGTAATTGCCTAAGTCTTCATCGATTGTTTTCCATTTTCCATTACCGCCCCAATTTGTAAACCGTTGTGCATGATAACCTAATGGGATGATCACATTGAATTGCATCGAGGAATTTTGTGGAACATCTTTTAAGATACCGGCTACGGTGAACAGATCTGCACCGTAACGGAAGGTCTTTCCAATGGCCTGCTGGCTGCTAAAGAGCTTTTCTGCTGTTGATGCTGTGACCAGTGCCTGTTTATAATTTTCCTGAAAACCTACAAGCGAGCCCTCTTGTAAGGGAAAATGAAACATATTAAAAAAACTGCCATCAACATAATAGATACTCATATCCGTTACAGGGCGTTTCAGCTTATCATTGACCAAGGTAACATTATAATCCTGTGAAACGCGCGTTGCAAATTCTACGTCGGGTGCATTTTTGGCATAGTTGCCTATAGGGCCGGGAGTTATGCCCCAAATTGCGCCGTTATGTTCTGGATCCAAATGGGAATTTACGGTATATATTGCCTCATAGTTTGGGTGAAATTTATCAAAGCTCTGTTCATCCTGTACCCAAAAAATAATTAATATCGCTGCAGTAAGACTGACCGACAGACCTAATATATTGATAGCAGTATAGAATTTTCTTTTCCTTAATTCTCTTATTGCGGTTATTAAATAATTCTTTATCATAGGGACAGGTGTTAGTTGTATTGTTCATTAATGAGCTTCTTTATCATCTTATTCATCTCTTAAACTATGTACTGGGTTTGCACGTGCCGCTTTTATGGATTGGTAGCTCATCGTAAAAAATGCAATAAGTAAGGTTGCGGCAGCCGGAATAATAAACATCCACCAGGATAGCTCTATTTTATACGCAAAATCATCCAACCATTTGTGCATCGCCCACCAAGAAATTGGGGTAGCAATCAAAATAGAAATGAGTATAAGTTTGATATAATCTTTTGATAATAATTCAATAATCCCCAATACCGTGCTTCCCAACACTTTTCGAATACCAATTTCTTTGGTACGTTGTACCGTGGTGATGGTAACCAGACCGATCAATCCCAGGCAGCTGATGAGAATTGTTGTTGATGTAAATAGATTGATAATCTTCGAGAATTTTAGATCACTGCTATAGAGTTCTTTGATTTGCTGATCATAGAAATCATATTTGAATGGGGCTTTTGGATAATATTTTTTCCATTCTTTCTCAATCTGTTTTAAAGTTTCCGGCCAGGTAGTTGAATTATTGTTGAGTTTGACACTTAGTCTGTTTAATTCCCATTTTTTAATGGAACTCAGCATGACAACAGGTTGAATGGCAGCATGGAGATTTTTTGTGTGAAAATTGTCGGTTACACCCACAATCTGCCGCTGTTTGTCTGTATACGTGACAAAGCTACCTACAGCATTTTCAGCAGATTTAAAGCCTAACTTTTGAACGGTGGCTAAGTTTAACACGATGCCAGTGCTCGTATCGGCCAACTGCAGCGGGCGGCCAGCAAGCATTTTAAAATTATAGAGCTTAAAGTTATCTTGGTCGACAAATTTCATTTGTACATCTGCTTGTACCTGTCCCGTATCACTTTTCGCAAACAAGGCATTTCCCCAATGGTCGTTACTCATGGGCAGATGCCCCAAGGAAGCCTGCTCTACACCTGTGATGTGCTTAATCGCTTGCTTAAAAACAAAAGGATCAGCCTTACTGTCCTGGTAGCTTTTACTCGGGAAACCTAGGGTAATGATCGCATCCTTATCGAAGCCGGGGTTATTCTGTAGCGCATGTTTCAACTGTAGACCAATGATGCAAGTTGAAATAACAAATAGTTGGGCAATCAAGAATTGAAAAACAATGAGCATTTTTCGAAAAGAAAGATTGCCAAATTTGAGACTTTGTGCATTCGAGATTTTAATGACTTCAACAATCTTGACTTTGTTTGTCAATAAGATCGGATAACCTGCGGAAATTAAGGTAATCGTAATGGTAAGTGTTGCTAAAAAGATCGATACACCCCAGGGATCGGGATATAGCTTGAGCTGATCGGGAATATAGGCGGCTAAAACGGATTGAATAAGAATAAGTAAAGGCCAAGATAAAAGTACCGAAAAAGCCGTGATGCAAAATGTTTCTAGCAGAAAGGACTTTGTAATTCTTTTCTGGCTTTCTCCCAATGTCTTTCTGATACCAATTTCCTTGGCGCGTTGTGGGATCTGGGCGGTAGCGAGATTGATGTAATTGACACAGGCGAGTAAGAGCAAAAATATACCTATGCCGATAAGACCGTACATTATTTTCTGATCAACATTATTTTGCGCGTAAGAAGTAAAATGTAAGTCTTTTAAAGGAACTGTATTTACATGCATTTTAAACCCAAACTTGTCAAATTCGGCATGCGTCATCTCATAAGCCTTTTTGTCGGCTGTCTTTATAAGGTTAGGAAGGGAAGCCGATGATTTTACCTTAATAAAGAGCTGCCAATTTGAATTTGAATTGTTCCAGTTTGTGCTATTCCATTCCTGCTCTGGAATCCGGATAAATTCTTTACCCAAAAAGCTGCTTGGATGTGCTAGATCTTTTACAATTCCGGCGACATTGTACAATGTACTATCATAGGACAAGGTCTGTCCTATGATTTGGTCTATTGACGTGTTTGGGAAATACAATTTAGCCCGCGATTCTGTTAGGATGACTTCATGGCTATTTTTTAGTATATTCCTTTGGTCGCCAGCTAACCAAACATAAGGTGTCATTTTGAAATAGTCGCCCGTGGTACCGATGATTTCGGGCTGATCTTCAAACTCTATTTTCTGCGCGCCGCCATTATTACTGACACGCTCGAAGTATTGTTTAAAGATGGGTACTGTCAGTTCAACATTGACAAAGTTTTCCTTGATATATGCCGGTAATGGTGCGGGAACACCATCGAAATGATCTAATTTATCCTTTTCTTCATAGGAGGTATGGACCTTGTAAATCTGCTCACTTTCTGGATGATGCTGGTCAAAACTAAATTCATAATTGACGATGCGGAAAATAAGCCAACAGGCACTTATTCCGATGGCAAGCCCAAATACATTTAAAAATGTGAAAAGACGGTTGCGCCATAATTGTCTGAAAATTAATTTAATCGTGCTCATCATCTATAGGTTATTAGGATTAATATCTTGGTTATATATGAGTTGTTTTATACCGAGGTTGTTTCCATAATCACTTGTCCGTCTAGCATGCGGATTACACGGTCAGAGAATTTTGCATCGTGCTCACTGTGTGTTACCATGACGATGGTTGTGCCGGCCTCGTTCAATTCAGTCAGGAGTTGCATAACTTCGTTACCGTTATTGGAATCGAGGTTACCCGTAGGCTCATCGGCAAGGATCAGTTTGGGATTATTGACAACCGCACGAGCGACAGCCACACGTTGCTGTTGACCGCCGGAAAGCTGTTGTGGGAAGTGATTGCGACGGTGCATGATCTGCACTTTTTCCAAAACTTCTTCTACACGTTTTTTGCGTTCTGCTGCTGGAACATTGGTATAAACCAGTGGAAGTTCCACGTTTTCAAATACGGTCAGCTCATCGATCAAATTAAAGCTCTGGAACACAAAACCAATGTTATGTTTGCGAAGATCTGAGCGACCGCGTTCTTTGAATTTGGCAACTTCAATCTCGTTGAACAGATAGCTTCCTTCATCCAAATCATCCAGCAATCCGATAATATTGAGTAAAGTCGATTTTCCACAGCCGGAAGGGCCCATTACAGCAACAAACTCGCCCTCTTTGACATGAATGTTTAGGTTGTTTAATGCGACGGTTTCAACTTCTTCAGTGCGGTAATACTTTTGAAGATTTGTGATCTTGATCATATTTTTTGTGCTCATGGTTTTTATGTTTTGGATCCTTGGCGATATTGCCTTGGACAGTTATTATTTCTGTTATTAAATTCTGTTTATTTAATTGTTTATTGATCTCTTAAAGTCTTCGTCGGATTGGCTATCGCTGCTTTAAATGCCTGTGAACTGATCGTCAGTAGGGCAATTACAATTGCTGCTACAGCACTGATGACAAAGATGGTCCAGGAAATCTCTACATGATGTGCATAGTTGGTTAACCATTTGCTCATAATCATCCATGCAATAGGAAAGGCAATGATACAGGAGATCGCTATAAGCATAACAAATTCACGGTTGAGCATTTGGATAAGTCCCGAAACAGAGGCCCCCAGGACTTTACGAATACTGATTTCTTTTGCGCGTTGCTCTGTTGCAAAGGCGGCTAAACCAAACAGGCCTAGGCAGGATATAATGATAGACATCAGTGCAAATACACTGGATAGTTGCTGTACAAAAAGCTCAGCTTTAAACTTATTATTGAAACTATCATCTAAAAATTTATAGTCAAAAGGGAAGCCCGGGTTATTTTTGACGATGACCTTCTCGATTTGTTGAATGGCATCTGGTAAATCTACTCCAGCCTTTGTCTTGATGGTCATGATGCCATTATCTCTATTCATCGGTAGAAATAGCATCGGCTCAGGATCGGCATACACATTGTTATAAACGAAGTTCTTGACGACACCGGCGATGGTGAACTTTTCCTCACCGTAACTGATGATATTACCGGCCACAAGGCCATCTTTTTTGATCAGTTTTGCAAATGCTTCGTTGATGATAACCGAGGTGCTGTCGCCTACAAAATTTTGATGAAAGTTTCTACCATCAAAAAGCTTTAAGTCTAAAGCTGGGATAAGGCCCTCATCAGAACGTAACATACCAATCAAAATACTGGCATTTGGATCTTTTCCATCCCAGCTAAAACCGGACGTATTGGAGTTGATATTGAGGATACTCATGTCACTGACACCGACTTCTTGAACAACCCCTGTTGCCAATAATTGATTTTTAATGAGCGGCAGATGTTTGGCCATATCACCTTGTAGCGCTGTAGTCAACACCTGACTCTTATCAAAACCGAGATCTCTGTTCTTGTTGTGCTGAATCTGTTGGTAGATGATAATGGTACAGATAATTAACACAACTGAGGCTGTATATTGCAAGATGACCAACCCTTTACGGACGAGACTTCCACTACCGGCCTTCTGTTTCGTTCCTTTGATCGTTGAAAGTGGCTTGAATGCCGAAAGGAAAAACGCGGGATAGCTACCTGCAAATAATCCACATGCTAATGTTATTGTCGTTAAAAATAGCAGGTGTGAGGGGGCTAAAAGATTAACCTGAAGATCCTGGCCTATCATGGTGTTGAACGGCCTGATGAAGATATAGATTAGTAATATAGCAACAAGAGAGGAAATAATTGCCAAAACAAGGGATTCTCCTAAGAATTGCATAATGAGCGATTTGCGACTCGCTCCAACCACTTTGCGCATTCCAACTTCTTTTGCTCTTTTTTCAGACCGTGCAGTTGCAAGATTCATGAAATTGATACAGGCAATTAATAGGACAACCCAAGCGATAAAGGTAAATAGACGAATATTTTTAATACCACCTTCTTTTTCAATACCACTGTTATCAAACTGATTGTAGGTAATCCAACGTTCCATTGGATAGAGGAAATTCTGTGAGAAGGTGACTTCACCATTGGTCTTGTGTTTGACGAAATCCATCATCTGCTTGTTAATCTGATCGACATTGGCATTATCTTCGACCTGGACTAGCGTTTGAACGCTATTGTTCCCCCAATTTTTTAGAAAATCCTGACCTGCTTCAAATTTTTTGAAAGGGATGAGCCATTGAAAATCATAGCTGCTATTTTTGGGTAGATCCTTGATTACCCCTGCAATAATAAATGGCTCACTATTGTTTGTTTTGACAGTTTTTCCCAAGGCAGGACGGTTGCCAAATAATTTCTTCGCTGCAGTTTCTGATAATACAATGTTATTGACTTGATCAAAGGCAGTCTTTCGATCCCCTTCAAGAAATGCAAGGGATAGCACATCAGCGATGCTTCCATCGGCATATACACCATTTTGAAATATATTATTGTCTCCGACAGAAAACAGCATTGGTGAATTCCAGCTTATGCGTACTGCATGCTTGATGCCTGGGATTTCTTTCGCTATGCTTTGGGCAAACGGTCCTGGGGTAGATTCAAATACATAGGTGGCTCCATCGTATGTCTGTTTTGATTTGACAATGTAGATATCCTTTTTGTTGGCGAAATTATCGTTGAAACTCAACTGATTTTCAACCCATAAAAAAATCAACGATGCCGCAGCGATCCCGACCGCCAGTCCAAAAATATTGAGAAAGCTGTAGCCTTTGGTTTTCCAAAGGTTACGTAGCGCAGTTTTAATAAAGTTTTTAATCATAATTAAGTCGTATGATAAAAGTGGTTATTGAGAGATCTGATGTGCTCGATAACCGCTAGGATGTTACTTTTTAATATTTAGCTCTTGCACCTTATCGTAGGTCTCATAGCTCGATACGATAACCTTATCGCCTGGTTGTAGACCTTTGATAACCTCATAATATTCCGGATTTTGCCTTCCTAATTGGATATCGACACGATATGCTGTACTTCCATTTTTATCCAATTTGAAGATCCAGTTACCACCGGTTTGTTGATAAAAACCGCCTTTTGCCAGCAATAACGCTTTGGTTTCATCGCTTAATGCCAAACGTATTTGTAAAGTCTGTCCACGGCGGATTCCTTTGGGAACATCATTGATAAACTCCATGTCAACCTGGAATCGGCCATTGGTGACTTGTGTGTAGACTTTCTTGATACGGAGTTTGTAGGTTTTTTCACCGATAGAAAATTCACCTTGTAGATCTGGGAAAATACGGTTGATATAGTGTTCGTCAATATCAGCGCGCACTTTGAATCCTGTTAAGACGTCGATTTGTCCCAACCGTTCCCCTGCATTTTTGTTTTGTCCGATTTCTGCATCGAAGGCTGTCAATTGTCCGTCAACAGGTGCTCTAACGATTAAGTCCCCAATTTTCCTTTTCATCAGTTCCAAAGCACTTTGTGTACGTTGATAAGTTTGTTTGTCCTGATTGGTTTTTTGCGCATTGGAGATTTCGTCTTGTTTCAGGATCTGTTTGGTCAAGCTGACACGCTCTTTTTGATAGTTATAATCGTTCTTTGATTTTTCGAATTCTTGTGTACCAATCGCTTTTTCAGCAAGCAATTTTTTATTGAGGTTGTACACACGTTCTGCTTCTCTGTAGGCTTGTTCCACATCAGCCATTTGGTTGCGGTTGTTAATAGAAGCTTGTTGGGCATTAGTTTGGGCAATCTGGGACTGTGTCAATAAATTCAAAACTTGCGTTTCTTGTTGTACCAGGGTAAGCTCCTGATCGGTATTGGAAAGACGCATGATGGCATCCCCTTTTTTTAAGATAGCCCCGTCTTCAACAAATTTTTCTTCGACGCGTCCACCAACAGAAGCATCGAGGTATATACTACTAATAGGAAGCACGGTGCCATTTATTGGGATAAATTCTTGAAAGTTTCCATTTTTTATTTCGACAATAGAGATGCGGTCAGCTTCAACATTCAGTTTGCTTTTGCCGGAGGTAAAATAGAAACTGGCACTGATTAAGCCAACTAAGCCAGCAACCCCCAAAATAGTCATGATACGTTTGCTATTCCACTTCTTCTTTTCTAAAGGTCTGTCCATATTTTAATATCAATTTTGTATGTAACTATGAAAGCTGTGCCAAGAATGTAGTTTGTTGATTGTTAGGTTTTTATATTGTTTAGTGTTAAGCTTGGTGTTCGATAGCGGACACTTCTTGTACGAAGACGTACAACTGTCTTTTTTTGCTATCCATTGCGGTAACTGAAACGCTTTGAACAAATACAACCACAGGTTGTGGTAAGGTTTAAAAGGTTTTAATACTTTGCGCAAAGTAATAATTTAGTTATGAAGTTTTTAAGATATATTGAGAGAATTAATTTATTAGATAAATTAATGAAGGAACGAAGAACTGGGACACCTGCAGAACTAGCTAAACGTCTAGGGGTATCCGTGGCAAGGCTGTATGTTATCATCGATCAACTTAAAGATGAAGGTGCTCCTATTGTATATTCTAGGCAACTATGTACTTATTTTTATGAGTATTATTTTTCTATAACGATAAAAGTTCAGATTGAGGAATTAGGAGAGGTTAAATCTCGAAATATTTATGGCGGTGAAAAAAGATTCAATATTTTTTCATCCCTATTGTTTTTATATAGTGACTAGAATTAATTTAGTGTTGTTGATCAACATCAAAGGTGAAATCCGAAAAACCTAACAAGAGTAGGAATTAAAAATAAAAACTAAAAAAATGTTTAACGTAGAAATCAATAATTTAGGATTGGTTGAAATGGATTCTAAAGAAATGAAAAATATAAATGGAGGTATTTCGCCTGTACTTGCAGCTTTTTTAGTCGCTGTGGCATGGTCAGCTTGGGAAAATGTCGGTGATATTAGAGATGGATGGTCAGACGGTGGAAAAGGAAAACCTAGATATTAAACTAAATTTAAGAGCAAAATTATGAATAACTTAGTAGAAATAACCAAAGATGAGCAGATTCTAATTAATGGAGGCGAATCAGGGTGGTACTGGCTTGTTTACGGTCTCAGAGTTGGGATAGAATATCTAAATGAAGAAGGTAAAGGTGGTAGAATGCATTCTGCAGGCTAACCTTTATTTTGAACATGATTGATAATAGCTTATTGCGAATAGTTAGTGCTAAAGATATGTTTTTAGCACTAGCTATTTTTATTTTATATTTAACATGTAAAAGCTAATAAACAAATGAAAACAAATTCCTATTTGATGAACTTCTTAAAGTTCCTCGCCATCATGCTAGTGACGATTATCCTTATTCGGTATTTACCTGATCTTATTCGCAGTATACTATCGATCTTTTAAGATTGTTATTTTACAACAGCTTTGACGTTAGGGATGAGTCACGTTGTCTCTTTGTTATCAGATCCCTGTTCCCTCAAGCAGATGCTCTGCCAATTCTTCTAAAAGGATCTGCAGTTTTTTGAGTATAGGTTTGGTTCCCGGTTTCCTGTGGAAATCGATGTCATCAAGTGCCTTATCCGTAAAGTCTAAATGATAGGCCATATTACAAACTTTGGCTTGTTGTCTGCTTTCTATAACTTTTTCCATAAACTCAGGATTGCACGGGCTGTTTTTCTTTGGCAAGCTCAAATTTTATCTTTAGCGCTTTCATAAAAGCTTTTAGCGCTTCGATTTGCGCGGCATTATCCGTGTATGCTGTGATAACGACTGCTTTCATAATCGTCTTTTTTAACGTATCCGTTTAAATACAAAATTATGAAATAATTTTGATTCGGTAGCTTTTCATCCGAATGTGTTACCGTTTACTTTTTGCGAGAGATACGATATCTCCAATGATTTATTCTGTTTTCAATTCCAAATTTAAATAATACTATATTCTGACTTTAGTCGGTGCTTCTTCGGTACTTGTTCGGTGCTTCTTCGGTTGTAACCGAATAAAAACCGAAGAAACTCCGTTGTATATCCGGTAAAAAAACGAATAAATGGCGGACTTGATCCCCGTTGTTCTCCTATTTATACTCTTACGGATTTCAATTGTCCAACTACGCACACCGACTGTCCATTAATGAACATTTTTCAAAATTCATTTTTTGTATTAATTTGATATTTAATGTTTTATATGTTTGGCATGGCGATGGTCAGCAAGAAAATAAAAAAATGGATATGAAGAGAGTCTATATATATACTACGTTATGTTTTTTATTGACTTATGCCAACGCAAAAGCGCAACAGGCTGAGCAGGGACTATCCGAAAGAGAGACCGGGACATCGATAGTTACAACGGGTGACAACAAACAAATGACCAAACGAACTTTAGCTGAATGTATACAATTAGCTGTAAAAGCCAATCCGACCTTATTGCAGAATGAACTGGATGTGAGGCGTGCAGAGGTGAATTTGGCACAAGCTAAAGCGAATAGACTTCCCGATGTAAATGCAAGTCTACAGCATAGTCTGACATCTGGAAGATCGCAGGATAATTCTACCCTTCAATATATTTCATCCAACAACTCGACAGGGAATTTCTCTTTGGGAGCGAGCCTCCCGTTATTTAGGGGCTTTCGTCTATTTAACGAAATTCGTATGCGTGCCGATGCAAAGACTGCAGGTAAATTGACCTTCGATACGCAGGTTAATGCCTTGAAACTGGATGTTATTACCACTTATATTCAAAGCTTGACCGCCCAGGATATATTGCGACAGTCGGAAATGCAGACGGAGGTGACCCGGGAACAGGTGCGCCGTGCAGAGACGATGCATAAGGAAGGCGCAATCAACCCAGGAGACTATTTTGACTTGAAAGGGCAACTGGCAAATGATATCAATACAATTGAAAATAACCGTCAATTGCTGTACAGCAGTCGGGTCAAACTCGCCGCTTTACTGAATATGGCTGAAAATCAATTGGGGGAATTGGATAATATCGGAATAAATGAGACTGGACAGCGTTTGGATGAGAAGCAATTGTATGATATGGCTGTCGACCAATTGCCTGATATTAAGGCTTTGGATTATCGGATCAAAGTGGCAGAGCGGGATATTAAGATCGCGAAATCATACTATTATCCGTCCTTGAGTCTGAGCGCTGGTTTAGGATCAAATTATTCTAAATTGGGGATTCAAGGCACGTATTGGTCACAAATGCGTAATAACGTCGGAAAGTCTATTTCCTTAAATCTATCTATTCCTATTTTTAATCACTTACAGGTATACAACAACGTCCGTTTGACAAAGTTAGACTTAGAGACGGCTAAATTTCAAAAAGAGATACAGAAAAATATTTTACGATCAGCGACGTCCAATGCCGTTTTTAATCTGCAGAATGCAAGTAATATGATTGCACAATTGCGTAGTCAAAATGAAAATTACGCGGAATCTTTTCGTATTGCCAAGGTGGTTTTCGAATTGGGAAATAGCAATTCAGTGATTTTTTTGACAGCAAAAAACAAATTCGACAACAGCCAGATTCAATTGGTCGTGAAGCAGTATGAGTGGCTGCTACAAAAATATATCAATGATTATTACGCTGGCTCGTTGAATTTATAGTTATCTTAGTATCTTCAATGAAGTCAGGAAGTATGAAAAAAGCATCTATTTTAGTCGTGGATGATGACCAGGATTTATTAACTGCGGCAAGAATCTTGCTTAAACCTAAAGTTAGTCATATTCAAGTTGAACCTAATCCGGAGAATCTAATTGCACATCTGGAGAAAACACCTTATGATCTGGTACTTTTAGATATGAATTTTAAAAGCACGATTAATACAGGCAATGAGGGGCTATATTGGTTATCACGAATCAAAGAGAAATTTCCACAGGTACATGTGATTATGATTACAGCTTATGGAGCTGTTGATCTCGCGGTGAAGTCGCTGAAACAAGGTGCATCTGATTTTGTCGTGAAACCTTGGGAAAATGAACAATTGTTGGCAACGATCGAAAGTGCGCTTGCTGAATCAAAAAATAAGGAAAAGAAAAGTAAAAGTTCCTTGCTCAGCAGTGCAAACAGTCCTGATTTGATCGGTAACTCCATTGTTATGGACGAACTGCAATACAAGTTGGAGAAAATAGCGCCTACAGATGCCAATATATTAATATTAGGGGAAAATGGAACAGGTAAAGACCTGATTGCTCAAGCTATTCAACGAAGATCACTACGTTCAGATCGGACGTATGTTAAGGTTGACGTGGGGTCGCTGACAGAAACATTATTTGAAAGCGAACTTTTTGGTTATAAGAAGGGTGCATTTACGGATGCACGTGAAGATCGTCAAGGGCGATTCGAAGCGGCAAATGGAGGGACATTGTTTCTCGATGAAATTGGCAATATCTCTTTACAGCAACAAGCTAAATTGTTAACCGTATTGCAGAATAGACAGGTAACTCCTTTAGGGTCTTATCAGCCAATTCCGGTGGATATACGCTTAATTTCAGCAACAAATGTGCCGCTGAAACAACTCGCAGATGAAAGTCGTTTTCGAAAAGACTTAATTTATCGAATCAATACCGTGGAAATTCAGGTGCCCCCATTGCGTGAACGGGGGGAGGATATCAAGCTATTGGCTGATCATTTTCTCGATATCTATTCGAAGAAATACAATAAGCGGATTGAAGGGTTTGAATCGGATGCGGTTAAGAAAATGTGTGCCTATCATTTTCCGGGTAACGTCCGGGAACTCCAATACAGTATCGAGCGCGCTGTTATTATGGCAGACCAGCTCAGCATTGCCGGAAATGACCTCTTTTTCTCGCCTATCGAGCAACAAGTAGATAGTCCCGTTTTCGAATCTAGTCCCAGCAGTCAAAATCTAGAAGAATTGGAACGTAAAGCAATCAAATCTGCGATTGAGCGTTTCAATGGAAATATCAGTAAGGCAGCAAAAGAGTTAGGACTTACACGGGCAGCACTTTATAGACGTTTGGAGAAATATGATATTTAGTCAATGAAGCACGTAAAAATCTTAAATGCGATCAAGATTATACTGCTGCTGGTAGCCGCTCTTGTGAGTGCCTATTTGCTACTAAAACATGAATACGTGCAGGCGGCTTTGATCTTTTGTATTATGCTTTATCTGGGTTTTAATTTATATGCACAATATAATTTTTTAGCCAGGCAGTTGATTGAATTTTCCGAAGCTGTAAAATATCGTGATTTTACCAGGCGTTTTTTGGTGAAAAACACAAAATCAGTGGAGGGAAAGCTTTTCCTTGCCTTTAATCAAATCAACGAGACTTATAAAGAGATCAGCATTAAGCAGGAAATTCAGCATCAATACTTGGACCGCGTGATCAATATGCTGAATTCGGCTATCATCTTTTATGAGATGGATAGTGGCAAGGTCATGTGGGTAAATGAAGCATTTAAACAGCTATTTCACTTGCCGCATCTCGGAAACATTGCCGGGCTAAAGAAAAAAAATAGCGACCTCTATGAAAAAACCATGTTACTTGAAAATGGGCAGCAACAAATGGAGTCCGTTCAGTCAAGTAAAGGGAAAATTAAATTATTGATTCAGAGTTCAAGTTTTGAGACACAGGATGCTTTGTTTCGTATTGTAGTGTACCAAAATATCAATGAAGCAATTGATGAAACTGAGACAAAAGCCTGGCACAAATTATTGCGTGTACTGACCCATGAAATTATGAATTCCATTGCTCCGATCAGTTCGTTAGCTGAAACGTTGAATGGCCGTTTGGACCATTTTAAAGGACATGAAGATATCGATGATCTAAAAACAGGTATATCGACCATCAAACGCCGGAGCGAAGGACTCTTGCATTTTGCTAAGAGTTATCGCATGATCAATAAAGTCGATCAGCCTCAGCTGGCGCCGATTCAGATTTCACAGTTGTTTGAACATATCTATCAATTGCTTGAACCAACCTTGATCCAGAAAAATATTGACGTAGATATTATCCTTAAAAATACACGGTTAATTTTATCTGCAGATGTCAATTTGATCGAGCAGGTTATTATTAATCTGATGCTGAATGCAATTGATGCAGTAAAAAATAGGGAAGAGGCTTATATCAGTTTATCTGCTCTCGAAGTCGACGGTAAGGTTCAGATCCGGATTGAAGATAATGGGGCCGGAATTCCTGCCGATCTCCAGGAGCAGATTTTTACGCCATTTTTTACGACAAAGAAAACGGGTACAGGTGTCGGCTTGACCCTAAGCAAACAGATCATGTTATTGCACAAGGGTACTATTTTCCTCAATAGTACGGAGGGAGAGGGAAGTGTTTTTGTCCTTCAGTTTTAGCGATCGTATTCCTTCTCGTGTGTTACTTTTCCAATTTATTAGCATGTATTCCGTGGTATTAAAAACCTAATGTTCCATGTGAAAAATCATAAAATTTAGCGATGTTTGCAGCGAAATGAACTACACGCTTAAGTATTGGCGACATTATTTTGTATCCCATAGTCGCCATGGGACCCATTCTCCTTTTGTCTATAAATTGGTTGACGAAGTGATCTATCAAAAGGCATCCAAAGCGCGTGTTTCCGAATTACCCCAATTTATTCAAAACGAAAGTAAGGTAGAACAGAAAAAGTATGCATTAATCGATCGACTATTAAAGACATTTGTTTACGATGATTTTAGCTATTGGGCCGACCGTCCGCTCGAAAGTTATCGGAGTCTTTTACAAAACCAATGTGGAAGCTATGCGTACCGACATGTTTATTATATCGATCTGGACGATCTTGACCTAAATTTTTTGGAACATGTTGGCGATCGAGATCTATTAATTATAAACGAGCCCCATTTGTCGGAGAAAAGGGAAGCGTACTGGAACAAGCTTAAACAGCATAACCGTATTGTGGTAACGATAGATTTGTACCGAATTGGTTTGGTTTACTTTAGGAAAGAACAGCGAAAGGAGAATTTTCTGATTCGATTTTAAGCTGCTGTTACTACCATTTCCTGATTGATGGTGGGGTAGTCATCAACAGCATTCCGTTGGACATAAGATATTTACTTTAAAACTTGTAGGAATTGAGAAGGAGTGGGGATAGAAAGGTCGATTTCGTTTGTTACTAAATAAGAACAGCATCCATCAATAGATATTATGGATGCTGTTCTTTATGATATGTTTTTTATTAAAAAGCTTCACTTAAGGAAAGGTAGAAACCCGATTGACGTTTTTCTCCGGGTCTTTGTTCGCCAAAGGAATAATCAAAGCGTATACTGCTGTTATGTTCGAGGCTAAAGAAATAGCGTAAACCGCCACCATAGCTGGCTACATATCGACTACTATTTTCCTTGGAAAAGGTCGATCCGAGGCCCGAAAATCCAACGATGCCAAAGCGTGGATGAAAGCGATAACGCAGTTCAGCCTGTGAGGCCAGGTAATTCTTGTCTCGGTAACGTCCGAGGTAATAACCGCGCATCATCATATCGCCACCAAGTTCACGGTAATTGTAGAATGGGACTGTTTTCCCAAATGTGGAACGAAAGATTCCCTGCAGGGCCAAAGTGACCTTGTTGTACAGGGGAATAAAGCCACGGAGATCTACATCGAGGTTTGCCCCTGTAAAATCAGTACTTGTCCATAATTTGGGAGCATATGCCAACCGTAATTTGGCATAATAACCTTTTGTCGTATAAGAAACGTTATCCCTATTGTCAAACAATTGCGATACACCGATTAGGAGTTGTTGCCCGCCATCCTTTCCGATAAGATCGGAATGATTGAAAGTGCGATCGGCGCTGTCGCTACGAATTTTGAAGTTATCGTATTGAATGTTTATTCCAGAATAAAGACTGTTGCTAATTTTTTTCTCAGCTTCGAGTTTGACGCGAAATAATTTTTGATCGATGCGTTCTTCATCTGCTTTCCAGGTGTCCATACCGACGCCATAATAGTTAAAGGGCCAATTACGGTAGCGTATTTCACTGATCAGATGATAGTCGTTGTTTTTGGTCCAAAGGTCCGTCTGCAGTTTGAAGTTTGACTGACTGTTGGACGTAAAGGTTCCCATCGCCATGACGGTGGAAGTGCGGATTTTGGAGTCAGATTTATCCAGATAAAAATTATAAGCACTGGCCAGGCCGTATTCGACACCCGTTTCCTGCGCATAACCAACGGCCGGTAATACCATAAAACTTCCGGAACGTGTGGAATCTCTTTCAGCCGAAAGAAATTTTTTACTCAATTTTTGAATAATATTTTGAGCTTTCAATTCGGCCGATCCCATTAAAAGTACCGTAAATAGTACGGAGTATCGGGTAAGTTTTGAAAGTGATTGCGGTAAAATTTGCATGCCCAAAGATAGTATATTAGCCAAATAACCAAAACAGGTAAATATGCAATCAAAAATTATTGTGCTGCATATCAGTATAATTGCCAAAAACTGTCTTTTTTTTTTGACAAATATTTTTGTAAAGTGAGTTTTGTGTCTATCTTTGCATCAGCAAACAAGGGAACAACGGTTCGAAAAAACGAAAGTTTGCTTAGTTCTTTAAATGAAAAAAAATAAAAAATAAACTTGCAGAAATCAAAAGTAAATTCGATATTTGCACTCGCTGAAAAGGTAGAAATACTTGGTCAGACGTTGATAGAATGTAAGTTTAAATAAAGATATTAGAAGCCTCTTTAGCTCAGCTGGTAGAGCAACTGACTTGTAATCAGTAGGTCATTGGTTCGATTCCGATAAGAGGCTCAAAATGTAACGAGAGTTACAGGTCTGGAGGGGTTCCAGAGCGGTCAAATGGGACGGACTGTAAATCCGTTGCTTCGGCTTCGAAGGTTCGAATCCTTCTCCCTCCACACTTTATTTTAATTAGGGTGTTAGATTTACTCTAGTTTCTAATTATTAAGCGGAAGTAGCTCAGTTGGTAGAGCGATAGCCTTCCAAGCTATAGGTCGCGAGTTCGAACCTCGTCTTCCGCTCAAATTTTTCAAGTATTAAATTTAGTCTCTATCTTCTTTGATAATAATGTATCTAAAGGTGGGGGCATTAATACGTAAATAAGGTTTTTTAGTAAGCCGAAGTAGCTCAGGGGTAGAGCACTTCCTTGGTAAGGAAGAGGTCGTGGGTTCAAATCCCATCTTTGGCTCGTACTTGTGTAAAAATTAAGCAAGAGTATATAACAAATAGAAATAATTTATAATTACTAATTCGCATAAACATGGCAAAAGAGAAATTTGACCGTAGTAAACCACACTTAAACATTGGTACTATCGGTCACGTTGACCACGGTAAAACTACAACTACAGCTGCTATCACTAAAGTATTGGCTGATAAAGGTTTGTCAGAAGCTCGTTCATTTGATTCAATTGACTCTGCTCCTGAAGAAAAAGAGCGTGGTATCACAATCAATACTGCACACGTAGAATATTCTACAGCTAACCGTCACTATGCACACGTTGACTGTCCAGGTCACGCTGACTACGTTAAGAACATGGTAACTGGTGCTGCTCAAATGGACGGTGCTATCATCGTAGTTGCTGCGACTGATGGTCCTATGCCTCAAACTCGTGAGCACATCTTGTTGGCTCGCCAAGTAGGTGTTCCTGCGTTAGTAGTATTCATGAACAAAACTGACTTAGTTGATGACCCTGAGTTGTTAGACTTAGTTGAAATGGAAGTTCGTGAGTTATTATCATTCTACGAATTCCCTGGTGATGATATCCCTGTAATCAAAGGTTCTGCTTTAGGTGCATTGAACGGTGAGCCTGAGTGGGTTGAGAAAATCATGGAATTAATGGATGCTGTAGATAACTACATTCCAATTCCTCCACGTTTGACTGACTTACCTTTCTTGATGCCAGTAGAAGACGTATTCTCGATCACAGGTCGTGGTACAGTTGCTACAGGTCGTATCGAAAGAGGTGTAATCAACTCTGGTGATCCAGTTGAGATCTTAGGTATGGGTGCTGAGAACTTGAAATCTACAGTAACAGGTGTTGAGATGTTCCGTAAAATCTTAGATTACGGTGAGGCTGGTGATAACGTAGGTTTATTGTTACGTGGTATTGAGAAAACTGATATCAAACGTGGTATGGTTATCTGTAAACCAGGTTCAGTAACTCCTCACGATCATTTCAAAGCTGAGGTTTACGTATTGTCAAAAGCTGAAGGTGGTCGTCACACTCCATTCTTCAACAAATACCGTCCTCAATTCTATTTCCGTACAACTGACGTAACTGGAGAAATCTCTTTACCAGAAGGTACTGAAATGGTTATGCCAGGTGATAACGTTACAATCAGCGTGAAATTAATTTCTGCTATTGCAATGGAAAAAGGTCTACGTTTCGCTATCCGTGAGGGTGGTCGTACAGTAGGTGCTGGTCAGGTAACTGAAATTATCTAGTCTTTAATAAAGATTTAGAATCACATAGAATAAGCTAATCGACTGAAGTTGATTAGCTTATTTTTTCGATAAGCGATTTATCGGATTAAAATAAAAAAAAGTAAAAAAAGATTTGCAGAAAGTGGTTTAAAACACTATATTTGCATCACAAAATAAGAAATACACGGGCATAGTTTAAAGGTAGAACGAAGGTCTCCAAAACCTTTGGTCTGGGTTCGAGTCCTGGTGCCCGTGCTTATAAAAACAGATAAACTAAAATGGCAAAAGTACTTGATTTTTTTAAAGACTCTTATGTAGAGATCACTGAGAAAGTGACTTGGCCTACATGGTCTCAGTTACAAAGTTCAGCTGTTATTGTACTTGTTGCTTCTCTTCTTATTGCATTGGTTGTCTTTGTAATGGATAAAGCTTCAAGTGTAGGGTTAGAATTCTTGTACGGTATTGCTTCTTAATTTTTCAATCGTATTTATTTATGGCAGATCAAGGTTTAAAGTGGTACGTAGTTCGTGCTGTAAGTGGTAAAGAAAAGAAAGTAAAGCAATATATTGATGCCGAAGTTAGCCGTTTAGGTATTGAACACTTGATTCCTCAAGTGTTGATTCCAATGGAAAAATACTACTTGATGCGCGATGGTAAGAAAGTTGCTAAAGAGCGTAACTACTATCCTGGTTATGTTTTATTAGAAGCAGCTCTTGACGGTGAGTTAGAACACATCATCAAAAATATCAACAGTGTAATTGGTTTCTTGGGAGATAAAGCTGGTAATGCAGTCCCTTTGCGCCAAGCAGAGGTAAATCGTATCCTAGGTAAAGTGGATGAAATGGCCGAGCAAGGTGAAACCATTAACGTTCCTTACTATGTGGGTGAAACAGTGAAAGTAAACGATGGTCCTTTCAACGGATTTACGGGAGAAATCGAAGAGGTCCACGAAGATAAAAAGAAATTAATCGTGATGGTGAAAGTCTTCGGTCGTAAGACGCCACTTGAACTAAACTACATGCAAGTAGAAAAAGAGTAAGATTAGTAATTAACGATAGAGAAAAGCTTTTCATGAAAATTGGAAGGCTTTTTTTTGTATCTTAATATCAATGAAAAGGCCAGGGATTTATCTATTCTTATTGGGATGTTTACTGACATTTGTGCGTTGCGCAAATGTCGAAAAGTATAATCGATTTATTGAAACTCCCCTGGCGGTGGAAGCTATGCAGCAAGATATCAACTATGTTGAGCATAACCTGTGGAAGATGCATCCAGACTTGTTTCTATATGTGCGGGAAGATGAGTTAAAGATTAAGTTCGACAGCCTTCGTAGAACGATCCGCCAGCCATTATTGCCCAATCAGTTTCAGTTGGCATTAGCATCTGTACTGGCTCAAGTTCGGCAGGGGCATATGACGCTGAGTCCTCTTATTTCCAAATTTGATCCGAAAGGTAAGGATAAAGTCCGTTATCAAAAGAGCAAGGGTCCCTTTTCACAACTGGGATTTCATTGGCAGGAAAATACACTCTATCTCTCAAAAAATGGAACCTTAGATTCAAGTTTGGTAGCAGGCTCTAAAATTCTTTCTATTGAGGGGATACAACCACAAAATCTCTACACAAAATATCGTCCAACCTTTACGTCGGACGGCTATAATACGACATTTTTAGATCAGGCTTTTGAGCGTTTATTACCGCGGTATTACCAATTGGAATTGGGCTATCGGGATTCTATTGCGATCTTGTTTTCCGATGCCGATAGCACGTACCAGCGGATTGTTGTAAGAAGGTTTGATAGTGTCGATACAAAGGTTAAATCAGAGATAACGACCAAGGCTGTGAAAAAAGTGAGCCAACCTGATCAGAAGAAAAGTGATCTAAAAAAGCATCGTAAAATCTTTGGGTATAATGCCAACCTTAAGCGGATGAGCAAGCAGCTTTCATTTCCAGTAAAAGGAGATAGTAACATTGCTCTGTTGAAGGTGGTCGACTTTTCATATGGGCGTCCAAAAGAAGCCTATAGAAGGATTTTTGATCGGCTGGAGCTTAATTCGGTCCAATACCTGATATTGGATCTTCGTGGCAATTTGGGTGGACGTTTGTCCGATGTCCGTGAGCTATACAGTTACTTAGTGGAAGAGGATAAATTCCAATTTGTTCAACCAGCAGTCATTACCTCAAAATTCAACTTGCCGTTTTATCAGGTAAAAGGATTGCCGGGCTGGTCTTATCCCGTCTTATCGCCATTTATCTTAACCGGTGCCATTGTATCCTGGACAAAGACTTTTTCCAAAGATGGTCTGCATTATACCCATCTTACGGGAAGCAAAATTGAAAAGTCGAAAGTGGGCAGATATCGCGGTGATTTATTTGTATTGATTGATGGCGGGACTTTTTCTGCTGCGAGTTTGATTGCTACAAATCTAAAAGTTGGAAAGAGGGCTGTTTTTGTGGGAGAGGAAACTGGTGGGGCTGCTAGTGGCACGGTTGCGGGAGTTCTTCCTGTACTGAAACTTCCGAACTCCCATCTACGTTGGCGTTTTGGCCTAATGGATGTCAAGCCTTATTATCAAGTGAACGAAGCGGGGCGCGGTGTCATGCCGGATGTTCCTGTCGTACGCAGTGTTGATGATGCTATCCAGGGCAAAGATCCGGTATTGGATAAGGTGTTGAAGTCTATTAAAAGGTAAGGCGAAGTGTAAGTGGGGGATTAGGCTTTACTTTTAGATTGTTTCCCTTGAAATAAGGCAATTATTTTCTTTACAACAAGTTTGCTATAGTGATAGACTAAGCCAAATATATTCTCTCCTGTTATGTCACTGGCCAGTGCTGGTGGTAAAAGCTCATAGATCGTAATACCAAAATATTCGGCAATCTTGTAAACCTGCTCTACCTTTAACTTCGTCTCATTGCGTTCGATTTTTGAATAGGCAGCCTGTGATATCTCTAAAACGAATGCAACGGCTTCTTGCGATATCTTAAGACTTTCTCTTTTTTGTCTAATAATTGTTCCGATTTCTTCTTTTGCCATTCTTTTAAATACCCAAATTATCGAAAAGCCTAATTTAATAAATATAACTTGAAGTTGTAAAGTATTTCGATGTTAAAACTTCTAGTTATAGTCTATAACCCTAGGTTGTGGTGGCTAAGCCTCTTTTCCATGAATTTTGATAAAAAAATATTGAGATATCATGGAAAAAAAATTAAAAGAAATTAATGTAAGAGAACTTGAAGAAAATGAAAAAGTTGAAATCGGAGGAGGTGGATCGGAAAGGAAAGATGAGAAGAGGGGAAGCTGGCTTGAATCAATATGGGATCTGTTAACTTCATAACCCTAAAAGAGTGCTTGGTACATTTCTATTATTGAGGTATGTCTAACCATTAATGCAACGATAGAACCTATTAGATATGCCACTAGGTGTAACTGTTTATTTGTTTTCTTTAATTTTCCTACAAAAGTCAATAGTATAAGTATCCCCAGTCCTACTATCCATCTTTGAGAAGTGTTTTGTACAAAAGAAAAGAGATGGCTACTTGTTTTTTGTAAAGGAAAAAATAACGCTGAAAAACCGAATAGTCCAAATGAGAGGCCCGATGCGCCAACGGCAGTAAATGTAAAATCGTTCTTTTTGAAAAATGTCTGAATGATATTGGGGAGAATGATTAAAAGAAAAAAAATAGATATTGTACCTATATATGCCACTGTAGTACCATACTCTTGATGGAGATTACCAAACATATCATACCCTAATCCAAAAATTACAATACAATTAAACAATAGGTGAATCCAGTTGCGATGAATTAACGCAGAGGTAAGTAAGGTATGAATACGCTTACCTTTTGCTATTTCGTATGGGTGCAGGATCAGCGCGTGGAAAAACGATTTGTTACAAAATCCAATGATGCTGCATACGAATATAATCGGTACGACAATATAGGAATAGGGGGCTTCGGCGAATGTTGGAAAAATATCAAAAAATTTCATTAACCACTATTAATTTGCTCTGTAAGTTAATTAATAAATTTTAAAATACAACCTCAGGTTGTGGTGGATCTAAAATGCAATTTACATTTTTGGGTATTGATTAAAAACCAAGATGAAAAGAACAAATATCATATACTTACTGCTGATAGTGGCTATAGTGATAGGGCTGATATTATTACCGTTTATCAAAGTGCCGATCTCGATTTCTGCACAGGGAATTGTTAGGCCTACAATGGAGAATACAAAGATGCTATCCTTGGTCAGTGGCCGTATTATTGACAACCGTATTGTGGGCAACAATCAGCAAGTAAAACAGGGGGATACTTTACTGATCGTTGTTTCTGAAGATCTGAAAAATAAATTGTCTCTAAACAAGGATTTAACGGCTGACTATGCAAGACAAATTGCTGATCTAAAACTTATTCTTGATGATAAGGCAAAAAGCCTGCAGGGTGGACAATATCAACTGGAATATTTGTCGATGGAACAGCGGATGTCGGAAATACAGTCTCAGCTTACCTTAGCCCGCCGTGAACTAGATCGTAATAACCAACTGTATAGCCAAGGTGTAGTGTCCCAAGCTGAACTTGATAAGACACAGTATTCTCTTGAACAACTTGAAAATCAGTTTTTGACAATACGCAAGCAGCAGATGGCGCAATGGAGTGCCAAATTGGTCGAACTGCAACAGAAGGCTCAATCATTGTCATCCGAGAAGAAGTCAATCTTAATTGATGGTCAAAACTATATTGTTCGGGCGCCTATAACGGGAACAGTGGTTAATTTTAAAGGATATCAAAAAGGAGGACAGCTCGTGCAGGGACAGGATATTCTGGAAATCTCACCAGAGGATCAACTTATCGCTGAATGTATGGTGCCTGCCAAATCCATTGGTTATATCAAAAAGGATCAATCGGTCAAGTTTCAGATGGATACGTATAATTATAACCAATGGGGATTTCTGTCAGGTACAGTGCATGATATCGACTACAATTTGGTGACGGATCAGCAGCAGGGATCTTTTTTTAGGGTCAGGTGCCGCATGGATCAAAATTTCCTGAGCTTACCCAATGGCAATAAGGTCTTTGTAGGAAAGGGGAATACATTCAATGCCCGATTTTATCTCTTGGACCGTACCTTATGGCAGCTCCTGTTTGATCGGGCTGATGACCTGTTCAATCCAAACCTTGGCGCTAAAACGAGCGTATTATAAGAACTTCTCTATTATCTGACAATAATAATTTGTACGAATGAAAAAATCACCTGTTTGCATCAAACAGCACGATATCCGTGACTGTGGAGCGGCTTGTCTGGCTTCTATTGCAGGCTATTATGGCACACATATTCCCATCGCCAAGATCAGACAATTTTGTCATACCGATACACGTGGTACCAATGTGTTGGGGATGGTGCAAGGACTGCAACAGATGGGTTTTAATGCCAAAGGTGTCAAGGGCGCAATGGATGCTATTCCGCAGATCCCGCTTCCGGCAATTGCTCATGTGGTGCTTAAAGAGCAGCTCCAGCATTATGTGGTGATCTATCAGGTTGAAAAAGATAAAATTACGGTGATGGATCCCGGACTGGGAAAAGTGGAAAAATACACATTTGAGGCCTTTCAGAAGATCTGGACCGGGGTACTGATCTTAATGGAGCCCAATGAATACTTTGAGCAGAAAAATGAGAAGACGGCTGTTTTCAAGCGATTCTGGAATCTGATTCGGCCGCATCGCTCGGTGATCGTTCAGGCACTGGTGGGCGCTGCCGTGTATACGCTGCTGGGGCTTTCAACATCGTTTTACATCGAGAAAATTACCGATTATGTACTTGTCGATGGCAATGTGCGCTTACTGAACCTGCTCTCTATTGGCATGTTGGTTATTCTGGTGTTGCAGTTACTTATTGGTACATTGAAAAGTGTTATGGTCTTGCAGACGGGGCAAAGGATCGATAAATATCTGATTTTAGGTTACTATAAACACTTGCTGAGCCTTCCGCAACGTTTCTTTGATACAATGAAAGTGGGCGAGATTATATCGCGGGTTAACGATGCAGTCAAAATTCGTGCTTTTATCAATGATGTGGCGATACAAGCTGTCGTCAATGTGTTGATCGTGGTCTTTTCCTTCGCGCTTATGTTTACCTATTTTTGGAAGCTGGCCTTGATCATGCTGCTCGTTATCCCTTTTTATCTAGGGGTCTATTGGCTTTCGAATAAACTGAACAAAAAAGTAGAGCGCCGGATGATGGAAGAAGGGGCCGAACTGGAATCTCATTTGGTCGAATCGCTCAATTCGGTCAAGACTATCAAGCAGTTTGGCATTGAAACTTATTTTAATAGTGGTACAGACGATCGGTTTTCGCATTTATTGAAAACCATTTATGCTTCGGTGATGAATGGCTTGTTTTCCAGTACCTCTGGTGAATTGTTGTCGCGGTTATTTACTATTATCCTCTTATGGGCTGGTTCATATTATGTGATTGAACGTACGATCACACCGGGAGAACTACTCTCATTTTACGCATTGATCGGCTATTTTACCGGGCCGGTGACACAATTGATCGGCATGAACAAGACACTGCAGAATGCATTGATTGCAGCAGATCGCCTGTTTGAAATTATGGATCTGGAGCGCGAAGAATCAGAAGAAAAATTACAGCTTAATTCGGATCTGGTTGGGGATATCGTCTTTGATAATGTTCGTTTTTCTTACGGATCACGGGTAGAGGTATTCCGAAATTTTAGCTGCCGGATACAGCAGGGCAAGATGACGGCTGTGATCGGAGAGAGTGGAAGCGGTAAGACTACGCTGGGAGCGCTTATTCAACAGCTGTATCCATTACAGGAGGGGAAGATTTCTATTGGGCAATACGATCTGAACTATATTTCGAAGAGCTCCCTTCGGGAACGCATTGCCATCGTGCCCCAACAGATCGATCTTTTTTCGGGTAATGTTGTCAGCAATATTGCTGTTGGTGAGGATATCCCTAATTTTCAGCGTCTCTTGCGGGTGGTCAATGAATTGGACATGATGTCTTTTATTGAAAAGTTGCCAGCCGGTTTTGAAACTCAACTGGGTGAAAATGGATCCATGCTATCCGGTGGACAGCGGCAGCGCATTGCCATAGCACGAGCATTATACCGCAATCCAGATATTTTGATTTTAGACGAAGCGACTTCAGCTTTGGATACTTCAACAGAACAGGTGATTCAGCAGGCGTTTCGCCGCTTCAAAGATTCTGGTAAGACGATGATTGTGATTGCACATCGGCTGAGTACCATTGCCGAGGCCGATACCATTATGGTGCTTAAAGATGGTGTACTTATCGAACAGGGCGAACATGAGGAATTATTAACCCAAGAGTCTGCTTATAGGGATATGTGGAAAAAGCAATCGATCGTGTTAAACTAACTGTTGTTTTTATTCAATGATGAACAATTATCAAAGAAGCAGGATAAAGTGCTGTTTTATTTTTTTAGCGGTACTGTTATCTACGAATGTACTGGCGCAGCGAGCCTGGACTTTACAGGATTGTATCGATTATGCCCTGGTTCATAATCTACCGATCAAACAGCAGGATATCAAGGCTGAGATAAAAGTGCTGGATCAGCAAATGGCATTGCGGGAACGCTTGCCAAGTGTGAACGGCTATGCAAATGGTTATACGACTTTTGGATCATCGCAGGATGTATTTGGTACGATCCGGCGTAATGATAATCTGAATAGCAACATGGGAATCAATGCAGAACTGACCCTATACCAATATAACTATTTTCGAAACCAAGCCAAGAAAGCCGCTTCCGAGGTGGAACAGGAACGTATCGAAAAAGAGATATTGAAAAGGAATCTTACCGTTCAGCTGATGGAAGCCTATCTGCAGACCTTGCTGGCTCAGGCACTGTTGGTGTCCCAGGATTCGGCCATGCAGTTTTCACAGCAGTTATTGGATAAAGCCGAGAAAAGCACGGAGGTGGGGGCAACCGCTGTGTCGGTAGTTGCCGAAGCAAAGGCCAATCTGGCACGGGAGAAACAGCAATACCAACAGTATCACAAAGATCGACGACAGTCCTTGCTTAAGTTAGCCCAGCTGATGAACTACCCGGACTATAATAACTTAAGCCTGGCTGTCCCAATAGCAGAGAATGATCTCCTGCAAGAGCATGCTTTTTCCGATCCATCCAGCCTGTGGGAGGAAGCGTATTTACATAATCCGGTATTTGCTAAGCTTCGAAGTCAGGAGGATGGACTTGAAGTCGAGTCCAAACTGGTTAAAGCAGCGCTATTTCCGACGGTAAAGGGATCTGCTGGTTTAGGAAGTACCTATTTCAATGCATTTAAAGCAGAGAATACACGGCCTTTTTTTGCGCAGAGCAAAGATAATTTTGCCCAGCAGCTCGCCGTAACAATTTCGGTACCCATATTTAACAAAGGGAAAACAAAACGGCAGTTGAAGCAGATCGAATTTAACAAGCAAAATATCCAACTGTCGGCCAACAATGAAAGGCTTGCTCAACGGCAGATCCTAGACAAGCTATTGTTTGAACTGGAGGAGAACAGAAAGCAATATGGTATTGCGGTAGAAGCGAACACGGCAACAGCGCAATCTCTGGATTACACTTTACGCAGTTTTGAAGCGGGCAAAGCGTCCATCTATGATGTCAATACCAGTAAAAGTAATTTGATCAAGGCGGAGTCGGAAACGATCCGCAGCAAATATAATGTGGTGTTCAATCAGCTCATGCTGCGCTATCAGATTTATGGATCGATAAATTAAAATCATTATGAAGCTATTCCAATATATAGATCGGATTAATTTGTTGGACAAGTTGATCCGGCAGAGAAGGACGGGGACACCTATTGAATTATCTAAGCGATTGGGGATATCCGTTTCCCGATTGTATGCGATGATGGATGAGCTCAGGGGGCGAGGTGCACCGATTGAGTATTCTCGTCAGGACTATACGTATTATTATACCTATGAGTTTATGATTTCGATTTCGTTGAAGATGGAAGCGCTGGGTGATGATAAGCTCCGCTATATCTCGGGCGGTGAAAAATTTTTTTCAACTATTTTATTCACTACTGTTTTTGTGGAGTAAGCAAATGTAATTTAGTTGTGTTGATCAACGAAAGCAGGAATCTGAAAAGGCTGATAATAGAGTAGGAACTAATTTTTTATAAATCAAAAAAATGAATACATTAGATTTAAAAGGTTTCGGTGTTCAGGAAATGGATGCGAAAGAAATGGAAGTAATTGATGGAGGGTGGAATCAAAGTGATGGTATGATATCTCCAAATACAGCCTACTTTTGGGGGGATTTTTTTAGCGGTCTTATTGATGGACTTTTAGGTTAAGATTATGAAAAATATTAATGATTTAAATATAGAAGAATTAACTAACTTAGAATTAGTTGATCTTGAAGGTGGTGTTAGATATCCTGAAGCCTACCAAGCTGGAAAGGATATAGGGGATGGATTGAGGAGAGGTTTAGCAATAATGAGACTGTAACATGAACTGTGTCAATGGAATAATTCAATAAGATTATTTATATTCAATTATTCAAACGACACGGTCATGAAAGAAAAAGACCCATTCGACTTTGAACGCTTCAAGGCAGAAGCCATGCAAGGTCTTTACGAAGGTAAAAGTTTGTCTCCCAATGATGGCGTCTTAGCGCCGTTAATGAAGCATCTGTTGGAATCAATGATGGATGGAGAACTGGAAAACCACTTGAACGAAGAGAAAGCTTCGGGCAATAGCAACCGTCGAAATGGCAAGACAAAAAAGACAGTCCGCGGTCTCAATACCGGAACTTTTGAGCTGGAGACAGGCCGGGATAGATCGGGAACGTTCGACCCTAAAGTAGTACCTAAGAGACAATTAATCATCACCGAACAGCTTGAGGGACACGTGTTGAGCATGTATGCCAAAGGTATGAGCACACGTGCAATAAGTGATTTTATCCGCGAGATGTATGCTATGGAGATTTCTGCAACTGAAATATCCCGTATTACAGAAAGCGTCATGCCCGCTGTTAACGAGTGGCGAAGTCGTCCGCTAGAAGCCGTCTATCCCTTTGTTTTCCTAGACTGCATGCATTATAAAGTCCGTCAGAACGGTACGGTTGAGTCCCGGGCCATTTATAATATCCTGGGCATAGGAATGGATGGTCGCAAAGACCTGATAGGGCTTTATAGTTCGGAAAATGAAGGAGCAAAATTCTGGCTATCCGTACTCACCGATCTAAAGCAACGCGGTGTAGAGGACATCCTGATAGCCTGTATTGATGGACTGAAGGGCTTTCCTGAAGCTATAGAAGCTATTTTTCCAAAAACAAAAGTTCAGTTATGCATTGTCCATCAGATTAGATCAAGCATGCGCTACGTTACAGAAAAGGACAAAAAGGCTGTTATTGAAGATTTAAAGCCCGTTTATAAAGCTGTAAACGAAGAAATGGGATATGAAAAACTACTGGTCTTTGAAGAGAAATGGGGCAAGAAATATCCCATAGCCGCTAAGTCATGGCTCGATAACTGGATCAACCTCTCTACTTTTTTTGAGTATGATGAGCAGGTGCGTAAGACTATCTATACTACTAATCCTATTGAAGGAATGCACCGACAGATCCGTAAAATAACGAAGTCTAAAGGTGCATTCAGTTCTGAGCAGGCTCTTATGAAGCTGATGTTTCTGATAATAAAGGACATCTCTAAAAAGTGGACAATGCCAGTGCATAACTGGGGATTGACCATATCCCAACTTTACATTAAATTTGGGGATAGGCTCAAACTTGATAGAGGCTTTTAGATTTTGGTTAATTATCCAATGACACAGTTCAGTTTACACTCCCGCAATAATAGGTATCTACCTACTTTTTGTATAATTTTTTAAGCGAGGATGTTTTTATTGCGAGACTCCTCGTTTATATGTCTTATTTCAAAGAATGTTAACAAAAGATAAAATAAAGTCTATTGGATACTTGTATCTTCTATTTATCTGTATTGGATTTATACTTATGATGATTATTAGATCTGTAGATACTTTCCTAGTGGTCGATTATTATAAATTACCAAGTTTGTTACATCACGACGTACTAAAATCTGTTAGGGCACTTACCAATAATAACAGCTTCCTTATTGTACTTTTAGCCGCATTTTTTGTCCCAATTGTTGAAGAAACAATGTTTCGGCTTTGGTTATCATTAGATGCACGACATATAGCCATATCCTTTTCAGCTATTTTAACATATTTCCTTTTAGGGATTAAGGATTTGTTTAAGGCAAACTTAATGACTCTAGCTATCATTTTATCTTTTATCATGATTGGCTTAGTAATTTATCGGTTTTTGAAAGGTAAGGATATAGAAGGATATCTTACTAGATTTATTTCTATTAAATTCTTAGGTTCTATAAGTGCGATTGCTTTTGGACTTATACATATTACCAATTTTGCTCCTATTAATGCAAATATTTGGTTTATTTATCCCATTTATGTTCTTCCTCAGATTGTACTTGGGTATTTGACAGTATATCTTCGACTAAAGCATGGTTTTATATATGCAGTGGGACTGCATGTGTTGGTAAATTTTATCGCTGTTCTTATGAAGATTTAGTGAAAATGATTTATAAGATAGAGGATTTGTAATCTAAATTTTCTTTTCGATAATAATGTTCATTGTTTATGATCAATCGGGTAAGAAATTATGGATAGTTTTTCATAGTATCATTCTTACTTTTAACCCACTTCTATAAGAAGAGAAATTAAGATACTAAAGAGATATTGTAAGGCTATATTTTAAAGGATAAAATAGAAATATGGAAAAGAAAAAATGGTTGAAATTTGGGTTTTTAGTGGCCTTTGTAATAGTTTGCAGTTATCTCCTTTTAAATACTGATAACTTTTTTGGTGATTTTTTTAGAGGCATTATTGATGGTTTTAATGCGGCATATTAAACAATTATTAAATCCCTAGAGTTTGGAATTTTTGTTTTTATGGAGCTGGCTATGCTATTGGTGAATTCGCTTACAATATAACCCATTGATGAAGTTGGTTGAAGGAACTAGTATTAGGATAGCTTTTCATGTATAAAAAGTTTCTATCACTTGCCAAAGACTACATGCATTATCCGGATGAAGCCCATTAATACATGGAGTTCGTTTGGAAGATGATTTAAATTGATAATGGAGTTGCAAAGTTACTTAATGCTTAGGTTGTTCCTAATTTTGATTTATTGAGACAGAAAATAGAACTTTTAATCCTTGGTACTTTACAATCAAGTATTATTTTGATCGAATTTTTTCTATTGCTTGGCTTGGATATAGCCTCCAATACTATTACCATGTCTGATCAATTTAATATCTTTCTAATATGTATCTGTACAGCTTTTTTTGAAGAGATTATCTTTCGGTATTATTTGATTCGCGGGTTGAGTAGATTTTTTAATAAGAAAAAATCAGTGATAATTTCCGCTGCGTTATTTGCTGCATGTCATATAGGAAATTCTCATTTTACGATTACAGCATTTGTTTCCCATTTTCTAGGTGGTATAATTTATGCATATGCTTATATTCATACAAAATCTATATATTATCCCGTTGGATTACACTTTGGTTGGAATTATATCCAATGGTTATTTTCACTTCCAATGAGTGGAACAACAAAAAGTGGTTTATATAGTCTTATTTTGCCAACCAATGAGTATTGGTTGGGAGGAAGTTATGGGATAGAAGGAGGGTTTGCAAGTCTTCTGATTAGGAGTATCTTGTTTGGCGTTATTTTATTTACAGTTTCCAGATATGAAAGAAATGCACACGTGCATTATTAGGTTTCGGTTCTCTATTAATATTAGCATTTTATATATGGCCCAAAATAAGTAATAAAGCGGAGAGTAACATGATATTGAAATTATTAAAAGCTTGTGGATATAAGAATTATTCCATTGGATTGGGCTTTTAATTAAGATATTGAAATTATGTTGTTAGTGAGAAGTCGTAAATTGATTATTATATTTCTAGCAGATTTTTCACATAAATCATGAAGAAACAGTATCCTAAAAATATTATCCAAGCTATTCTCTTGTTATTTATTGGCTTTATGGCTGTGGTACCTATAATTGCATTTATGGAGGCTTTGAATCTGAATATTTCAGGCGATATTTATAATAACCTCCTGTTTTTAGTTCTGTTTTTAGTAGTATCCTTAGTTTATTTTAAGAAAAACAAGCAACAAGTCTCCTTTAACCAATTTTGGAACACACCGGTTAGACTTGCTGCAAAAATATGGTTCTTATTATTATGTTTTCTATTGTTATTTCAATTGGGTATTAATATGCCGATATCGAAATATTTGACATATCACATGGGACAGCGTCATAATATTTCCAATCCTTTGGAGAATATAGGAATTGGCATAGGTGCAATATTGTTGGCTCCAATATGCGAAGAAATAATTTTTAAAGGAATTATTTTAGAGTATCCGCCCTACCAAGTACATATTTAAATAATTTTCTACAGCCCCTACCTTTGTTTACATGAATTTATCAGAAAGCAAGCGCGAGAAAATGCTCTCCTTAGTGGCCCAAAGGTAAGGCTACCAAAATTCGACCTTAATCTAAATAATAATCAGAAGATAGTCTATCAAAGCTCGAAAATCTACAATTATAAAAGAATAAATTATGAATGAAATAATAGATTATCCAGGGTTTGTCGTAGAACCGAGATTGATTAGTATTTCTAAAGCTAACGTGATTGGTTTGTTGTTTTTCGCTGTTTTCATCGTTTTATATGGAGTGCCCTTCTATTTATTGTGGGATTTGGATGAGGCGATCACTGTGATGAAAAATAATATTCATGATAAGGATTCTAATGTGCGATGGATATATGGGATTGCTATTGTAGCTGGCGCAGCAGTTCATGAATTGATACATGGTGTTGTTTTTGCAATTTTTGCAAAAAATGGCTTCAAATCCATCAAGTTTGGTGTAGTATGGAAGATGCTTACACCTTATGCCCATTGTAAGGAACCCTTACCTGTTAGAGCTTATATACTTGGGGTAATCATGCCTTTTATACTCTTAGGACTTCTACCTGGTATTTATGCTATTTTTAGTGGAAATTTACCGCTTTTACTCTTTTCAATTTTTTCTCAGGAGGGGCGGCAGGTGATTTCATGATTTTAAATTTAATTTATAAAGAGAATAAAGATAACCTGGTACTTGATCATCCTACAGAGGGGGGATGCTTTATTTTGAAAAAGGTTACGTAATTTAATTGATTTGTGATTACAAAATGATATTTGATCTGAGTGACAAATCTCAATACCAATATAACTAGTTTTTGACTTCCTTCTACTGCCTCCAGCTTAACTATTGTAATAGAAGACGTTTTAATTTATTTTAGTTGGATAAGTATCCCCCGCTAATATAGGATAGAAGGGTGATTGCAAGTCTAATTGTTGGGGTACTTACTGCAAAAATAAAAGATTGTGAATAAGGTCTTCCTAAAGTAAATATTTTCTATATTTAGGAAGCTTACCTAAAGAAAGAGTATGAAGAAAGCTATAAATGGTGAAAAGAAAGTTGAGTTTATTTTAAGTATTTTACTTTTGATAACATTTATTGGTGTATTATTTGGTAATATACTTGGTAGATTTGTGTATTATATATCTCATTAGATCGTTAAGTTCTTTATTTCTTGTCACTTTAATCGCCAAGCACAAGCAAAAAGCTCTACAATGCGGTAGAAATGCAAATTGGATAATAATTGTTCTGAATTTGATTGAGGGGTAGAGCTGCTTTATTGTTGTGATATCTGGGAATCTTTGCAATTATATGGGGTTAATAGGCACTTTTTGATAAAAGAGGATCGTATGATGGTCATCGACTAGGTAGATTTTAGACATTGCCAGATGATATCAAGAAAAATACGGAGAGGAAATTCGTTGTATAAAATGAGAGATATTTTTAAAATAATAGAAATACCGAGGAGTAGAAATTTATACTTCCTATTTATATTTTTTTTGATCGAAGGAATAATAAATTGGGTTGCATATTATATTTTTGGTTGCCTGTCACTGGGGTTTGCTGATATTTAAAAATATCAGCAGCAGGGACTGGGATTTGCTTTTGTGTCATTGGTAGTGATAGCACCAATTTTGGAAACGCTATTCGTCCAAGTTCTAGTTCTAGAGCTGCTACTCAAGCTGAGGATTTCGGCTTCGATGAGTGTCTTGATTGCTGCTATTATTTTGGGCTTATTTCGTTGTTATAATATTTGGTATTTCCTGGCAACTATTATTTCAGGATTTGTATTTGCCTATTATTATATGGCATTGAGATCGCAAGGTAGATGGAACAAAATTTTATTGATAATTGCATTACACGCCTTAGTAAATGTTGTGTCCTTTTTAAGTAACTACACCTAATGTTTGTTTTTAAACAGTGGTAGCCGATTATACGAGTTGTATTTATTTTAAGGTATGTTAATAAAGGATAAAATAAAGGCCATTGGGTATTCGTATCTTCTATTTATCGGAATTGGACTTGTGCTTACGATGATTATTAGATCTATTGATACATTTCTAGTCGTCAATTATTATAAGATCCCGAGCCTATTAAATCATGATGTACTAAAGTCTATTAGGGTGTTGACTAATAATAGCTTCTGTATAGTGTTTTTAGCAGCTTTTTTTGTTCCAATCGTTGAAGAAACAATGTTTCGCCTTTGGCTGTCTTTTGACCCAAGGCATATTGCAATATCTTTTTCTGCAATTTTAACCTATATGATTTTTGGCCTCAAGGATTTATTTAACGTAAACTTGAAGGCTTTAGCGATCATCTTATCTTTTATAGTTATCTGTCTAGTCATTTTTCGTGTTCTAAGAGATAAGCATACGGAACAGTATCTTGGCAAATTTATCTCCATTAGAGTCGTGGGGTCAATAAGTGCTATTTCATTTGGGCTTGTACATATTACAAACTTTGCGCCTATTAATATGAATATTTGGTTTCTCTATCCAATATACGTGCTTCCTCAGGTAGTTTTGGAGTATTTAATAGTTTTTCTAAGGTTAAAACATGGTTTTATCTATGCTTTATAGCTGTTCTCATGAAATTATAGGCATAAAAATAATGAGTTGCACTACACGGCGTGATCAATATCGCTGTTTTTAAAGAGGTGGGATTAAGGAAATGTTAACATATATGAAACTAAAATTTACATTTATTCTGATCTGTTTGTTTGTCGGTCTACTATGCAAGGCTCAGATTTAGTGACGGCTTAGCAAAACAACTTGGTGAAAACTTCAATTGATTAATTGATACCTAGCGGTAATTTGTCGCTAGATAACCACAGGTTGTGGTGCAACTATATCATAATGTCTATTTTTGGGACAGGAATTAGATCTAAATAATTATGGAAATTAAGAAACTTTTAAAATTTGTAGCAATAGTGGCGGTGCTCGCTTTCATCGTTTACACCATCATGAATAGTAGTGCCTTAATTGAAGCATTCAATGAGGGGTATAATAGGACCAGAAATAAATAAACGGGATTATAGAAGACTGTCAGATAATGTTAATCCCTACTTAATTGACAAACGGTAAAATAAAAGGACTGAAATGAAATAAGAATAGGATATATTATCTGGATATTAACGATGATTTCTTTTTTGACGAATGCACAATTAAAGTCATTGATAGTCTAACACAGGAACCTATAAGTGGTTTCAATCTGTATGCGGATAACGGTAGCTTACTTGGTGCAACAAATATAGCGGGAGAAGTTGTATTGGATTCATTGAAACAGGAAAGTACGTCTAATTTAACTTTTCAGCATGTTGCCTATAGTAGTTTGATGGTGCCTTTTTCGGAAGTAAAGACGATGGGCAAGATCAAAATGGTTCCCCGATCAATTAAGATTGATGAAGTAGCGATAGGCGATCGGACCAAGGCTGACTATGTTGTCTTAAAAGGGTATTTTCGGAACCTTGCTTTACTTAATAGTAAGATGGGGTATTTTGTCGATGGCATAATAGCGTATTATATTCCACTAAAGAATAAGAAAGAAAAAGTCCGGTTTATTTTGAAGGAGTACCGGATTTTTGAAAATAAAGTTGCTACACAAGACCTCGCTGACAAGATGGGAATTTTTTTTTCCTATAATCCAAGCGTGATCAATCTTAAAAACACTTCGATCGCCTATCAGTTGCCGAAAGGATTTCGGTTGGAGGTGGATAATGGTCGACGATTTATAAAACAAGGGAGTACAAACATGGGTTTTGTACAAGTTTCAAACGAGGGAAAAGGGCAGGTGTATCTTAATCGGGTAGCGCCGGGGACTGTAATAGACCAGAGGATATTTAAAATACAGGGGCGGCAGCATAGTGGCGTAACGATAGAAACGTATGCGAATGTAAATTTGGATAATTTAACAATGGATCATTTAGTCAGTGTCGTGAGGTCAGCTGTCGCTAGCGTTAAGAAAAAGAGCCAAGCTGAATATACTCCGATAGAGTCATATGATGAATTTTATGTGCTTGAAAAGGAGTATATCTCCACAGATCAATTTACGGAATACAAAAAGCAATTTGCAAAAAGTATATTTCTGAAAGGAAGCAGTGATTATCGGAGCACTTATTGGAATGATCTCAATAGGTACGGAATCCCCGCTTTGCCTAAAGGAATTAAAGATCAATTGGGGAAAATTTTAAAAATTAGAGAGTAGCTTTCTCGGTTCTTACCGTTGAATTAGGAGAAATTTGAATCCGAACCCGATGAAATACATGCTATATGCTCTGGTTACTTTCGTTTTTTTTATTGTATTGGTAAATAATTTTGATGGCTTTTATGCTCGGGGTGAGTAGGACGGTCGGTAATATATTTGAAAAATAAACGAATGGATGCCAGCTTTTTAAAAAAAGTATAAATTCCTGAAAAATTAAAAGTTAGATACTTGCAGGATTCAAATCTTCTTATTAACTTTGCACCTCGGTTGGGGTGTTACGTCCTGGCCGATGAATGTTACGTTATTTGCTTCCAACTTACTAACAGACATTTAACAAAATTAAATTCAAAACAAAATGGCAAAAGAAGTCAGTGCGTTAGTAAAATTACAAGTTAAGGGCGGAGCTGCGAATCCTTCACCTCCAGTAGGACCTGCATTAGGTGCTAAAGGTGTGAATATCATGGATTTCTGTAAGCAGTTTAACGCTCGTACGCAAGACAAACCAGGTCAAGTATTGCCTGTTGTCATTACAGTTTACGCTGATAAATCATTCGATTTTATCATCAAGACTCCACCGGTAGCAGTTCAGTTGAAAGACGCTGCTAAATTAAAAAGTGGATCTGGCGAGCCTAACCGTAAAAAAGTTGCGGCTATCACTTGGGAACAAGTTGAGACAATCGCTAAAGATAAAATGCCTGATTTAAATGCATTTACTGTAGAGGCTGCTATGAAAATGGTGGCTGGTACAGCACGTAGTATGGGTATTACTGTATCAGGTAATGCTCCTTGGAACAATTAATTAAGAAATCAATTTAAGAAAAGTGGCTAGATTAACAAAAAATCAAAAAGCGGCACTATCCAAAATTGAAGCTGGTAAAGCATACTCTTTGAAAGAAGCTTCGGCTTTAGTTAAAGAAATCTCATTGACCAAATTTGATGCTTCTGTGGATATCGACGTTCGTTTGGGCGTAGATCCTCGTAAAGCAAATCAAATGGTTCGTGGTATTGCAACATTACCTCACGGTACTGGTAAAACTGTTCGTGTTTTAGTTTTATGTACTCCTGATAAGGAAGAAGAAGCTAAAGCGGCGGGTGCAGACTACGTAGGTTTAGATGATTACATCAGCAAAATTGAAGGTGGTTGGACTGACGTTGATATCATTATTACTATGCCTAGTGTTATGGCTAAAGTTGGTAAATTGGGTCGTATTTTAGGTCCAAGAAACTTGATGCCTAACCCTAAAACTGGTACAGTTACAACAGAAGTTGGTAAAGCTGTAACAGATGTAAAAGGTGGTAAGATCGATTTCAAAGTTGACAAAACCGGTATCATCCATACTTCTATTGGTAAAGCGTCGTTCGATGCAGATAAGATATATGATAACGCACTAGAGGTATTACAAACTCTAGCTCGTTTGAAACCATCTGCAGCTAAAGGAACTTACTTTAAAAGTATTCACATTTCCTCAACTATGAGTCCTGGTATTCATATTGAGACTAAATCAGTAGCAGGTATTTAATCATGAGAAAAGAAGAAAAACAAGAAATTGTTCTAGCTTTGGCCGAACAGATTAAATCTTACGGTAACTTCTACATTACCGATACTGCTGAGTTGTCAGTTGAAAAAGTGAATAACATTCGTCGTAAATGTTTTGAACAAGGCATCGAGATTAAAGCTGTAAAAAACACTTTAATCAAGAAAGCATTAATCGAAGCTGGTGTTGATGAAGAAGAAATCTTTGGAACGCTTAAAGGAGCGTCTACAATGATGTTTTCAGAAGTCGCTAATGCACCTGCGAAATTAATCAAAGAATTGCGTAAATCAGGTGAAAAACCGTTGTTAAAAGCGGCTTTCATTGAAGCAACTGCATTCGTTGGAGATAATCAATTAACTGCATTAGTTAATCTTAAATCTAAAAACGAACTTATTGCGGACGTTATCGCAGCCTTGGAATCTCCTGCGAAAAATGTTATTTCAGCTCTTCAATCAGGAGGAAATACTGTTGCAGGTTTAGTAAAAGCTTTAGAAGAAAGAGGTTAACGAATCCTCTCGAACAGAAACATTCGTTACAATTTAATTAACAATTTTTATAAAGTACATTCAAAAATTCAAAATAAAATGGCAGATTTAAAACAACTTGCTGAACAGTTAGTTAACTTAACAGTAAAAGAAGTTAAAGAATTAGCTGATATCTTAAAAGACGAGTATGGCATCGAGCCTGCTGCTGCTGCTGTTGCTGTAGCTGCTGCTCCAGCTGAAGGTGGTGCTGCTGCTGCTGAAGAGAAAACTTCATTTGACGTTATCTTGAAAGAAGCTGGTGGTCAAAAATTAGCTGTAGTTAAATTGGTTAAAGATTTAGCTGGATTAGGCTTGAAAGAAGCTAAAGATTTAGTTGACGGAGCACCTAAAGAATTAAAAGCTGGTGTATCTAAAGACGAAGCAGAAGCTTTGAAAAAACAATTAGAAGAAGCTGGTGCTGTTGTTGAGATTAAATAATCTCAACTAATTAGCCCGAAAAGGTTTAGACTCTGACGATTTTTCGTCAGAGTCTATTCCTATTTATATCAATACGCCACTATGCTGTGTATATGCTGGGCACAGTGGACACGTGGTTTACAGCATAAATGTAAGCGCAGTTTTTTTAAAACTAAAATTCATATTCCCTTGGCAAACAATAATATTCAACAAGAAAGAATAAACTTTGCAACAAGTAAGAAAGTATTGGAATATCCAGATTTCTTAGATGTGCAATTGGAATCTTTCAAGGAGTTTTTTCAATTAGAAACTACTTCTGACAACCGCCATCAGGAAGGGCTGTTCAAGGTATTCTCGGAAAACTTCCCTATTTCTGATTCAAGAAACATTTTTGTGCTAGAGTTTTTGGATTATTTCATTGATCCACCACGTTATGATATCCAAGAGTGTATCGAGCGAGGCTTGACTTATAGCGTTCCTTTAAAGGCTAAGTTAAAGTTATCTTGTAATGATGAAGAACACGAAGATTTCGAAACTATTGTTCAGGATGTATATTTAGGGACTATCCCTTATATGACTCCTAAAGGTACTTTCGTGGTAAATGGTGCAGAGCGTGTCATCGTATCGCAATTACACCGTTCACCAGGCGTTTTCTTTGGTCAAAGTAGACACACAAATGGTACTAAACTTTATTCTGCAAGGGTAATTCCTTTCAAAGGATCTTGGATCGAGTTTGCAACTGACGTAAACAACGTCATGTATGCATATATCGACCGTAAAAAGAAATTCCCAGTTACTACCTTATTGCGTGCTATCGGTTACGATTCGGATAAAGATATCTTGGAATTGTTCGATTTAGCGGATGAAGTAAAAGTTAGTAAATCTGGTCTTAAAAAATATGTTGGTCGTCGTCTTGCGGCTAGGGTATTGAAAAAATGGGTAGAAGATTTCGTGGATGAGGATACTGGTGAAGTAGTATCTATCGACCGTAACGAAATTATCCTTGAGCGTGAAACTGTTCTAGAAGAAGATCACATCGATTTGATCATCGAAGCTGGCGTTAAGTCTATTATCTTAGCGAAAGACGATGAGTCGAACAATGCAGACTATTCTATTATATATAACACTTTACAAAAAGATACGTCCAACTCGGAGAAAGAAGCGGTAGAACATATTTATCGTCAATTACGTAACGCTGAACCACCAGATGAGGAAACTGCTCGTGGTATCATCGATCGTTTATTCTTCTCTGACAAACGTTATGATTTGGGCGATGTAGGTCGTTACCGTATCAACCGTAAGTTGAAGTTGGATACTCCGGACGATACGAAAGTCTTGACCCGCGAGGATATCATTGCTATTGTGAAGTATTTGATCAATTTGATCAACTCTAAAGCAGAGGTGGATGATATTGACCACTTGTCAAACCGTCGTGTACGTACTGTAGGCGAGCAATTATATGCTCAATTTGGTGTAGGTCTATCTCGTATGGCCCGTACAATCCGTGAGCGTATGAACATTCGCGACAATGAGGTGTTTACACCAACAGATTTGATTAATGCGCGTACACTTTCGTCAGTAATCAATTCGTTCTTTGGTACAAACCAGTTGTCTCAGTTCATGGACCAAACTAACCCTCTTGCTGAAATTACGCACAAGCGTCGTTTGTCAGCTTTAGGTCCAGGTGGTCTTTCTCGTGAGCGTGCAGGTTTCGAGGTTCGTGACGTTCACTATACACACTACGGTCGTCTTTGTACAATTGAAACTCCTGAGGGTCCAAACATCGGTTTGATCTCTTCCTTGGCTGTACATGCGAAAATTAACCACTTAGGATTTATCGAGACTCCTTACCGTAAGGTAAAAGATGGGGTTGTTGTGGTTGACGAGCCGGTCGTATATTTATCTGCTGAGGATGAAGATGGTAAAACAATCGCACAAGCGAATGCTTTGTATGATGACAAAGGTAATTTCGAAGATGCGAAAGTGAAAGCCAGATATGAGGGTGACTTCCCAATTATCGAGCCTAATATGCTTGATTATATGGACGTTGCTCCAAACCAAATTACATCTATTGCGGCTTCATTAATTCCTTTCTTGGAACACGATGATGCCAACCGTGCATTGATGGGATCGAACATGCAACGTCAGGCTGTGCCTGTATTGCGTCCACAAGCTCCTATTGTAGGTACTGGTCTTGAAGGTCGTGTAGCGAAAGATTCACGTACATTGATCAATGCGGAAGGTCATGGTGTAGTAGAATATGTAGATGCTGATGAAATCAAAATCCGTTACGACAGAAACGACGATGATCGTCTTGTATCATTTGATGATGATGTTAAAACATATAAATTGATCAAATTCAAGAAAACCAACCAAAATACATGTATGAACTTGAAGCCTATCATTAAGAAAGGTCAACGAGTTGAACCAGGACAAGTATTATGTGAAGGTTATGCGACTGAAAATGGTGAATTAGCATTAGGTCGTAACTTGAAAGTAGCGTTCATGCCTTGGCAAGGATATAACTTTGAGGATGCGATCGTAATCTCTGAGCGTGTAGCGAAAGAAGACTGGTTTACTTCTCTTCATATTGAGGAATTCGAACTTGAAGTTCGTGATACGAAACGTGGTGAGGAAGAGTTAACAGCTGATATTCCTAACGTATCTGAAGAAGCGACAAAAGACTTGGATGAAAATGGTATTATCCGTATCGGTGCTGAAGTTGGTGGCGGTGATATATTAATTGGTAAAATCACACCTAAAGGTGAGTCTGATCCTTCTCCAGAAGAGAAATTGTTACGTGCAATCTTCGGTGACAAAGCTGGTGACGTGAAAGATGCTTCATTGAAAACTCCGCCTTCATTGAAAGGTGTTGTTATCGATACGAAGTTGTTCTCGCGTGCGAAGAAAATGTCTAAAGAAGTTGAACGCAAAACTTTAGAAAAACTTGAGGTTGCTCATGATAGAGCTGTTAAATCATTGAAAGATCGTTTGGTTGAAAAGTTATTCACAGTAGTGAATGGTAAAACAAGCCAAGGGGTATACAATGTATATAAAGAGTTGTTGGTTGCTAAGGGAGCTAAGTTCACACAAAAAATCCTAGCTGAATTAGATTACAACAACATCAACCCAATGGGATGGACAACTGACGAAGATAAAAACGAGTTGATCAAAATGGCCCTTCATAATTATAATATTAAAATTAATGAAGAGTTGGGTTCGTTCAAACGTGATAAATTTGCAGTGTCTGTCGGTGATGAACTTCCATCCGGAATTGTACAGATGGCTAAAGTTTATGTTGCTAAGAAACGTAAGTTGAAAGTAGGGGATAAGATGGCCGGTCGTCACGGTAACAAAGGTATCGTTGCACGTATCGTACGTGATGAGGATATGCCATTCTTAGAAGATGGTACGCCAGTTGATATCGTGTTGAACCCACTAGGGGTACCTTCAAGGATGAACTTGGGACAGATCTACGAAACCGTATTGGGTTGGGCTGGTCAAAAGTTAGGTGTGAAATTTGCTACACCTATCTTTGATGGTGCTGAAATGGATCAGGTACAGGATTGGGTTGCGAAAGCTGGCCTACCAAAATCTGGACGTACTTATTTGTACAACGGATTGACAGGTGACCGTTTCGATCAACCAACGACAGTGGGTGTTATCTACATGTTGAAATTAGGTCACATGGTTGATGATAAAATGCACGCACGTTCAATCGGTCCGTACTCATTGATCACACAACAACCTCTGGGTGGTAAAGCGCAATTCGGTGGTCAACGTTTCGGTGAGATGGAGGTTTGGGCATTGGAAGCATTCGGTGCGTCTAACATCCTTCAAGAAATCTTGACTGTGAAATCCGATGACGTGGTTGGTCGTGCCAAAACTTACGAAGCAATCGTAAAAGGTAACAATCTTCCGACACCATCGGTACCAGAATCGTTCAACGTATTGGTACACGAGCTACGTGGATTGGGTCTAGATATCACATTGGATTAATTAAGCAAATAGGGCTTTGAAGGGCTCAGTCCTTCAAAGCTTCTTTATAAAGCTTTAACTTTTGAATAAGTATGTCTTACAAAAAAGATAATAAAATTAAAAGCAACTTCACTTCGATTACGATCAGCTTGGCTTCTCCAGAAACTATTTTGGAACGCTCAAGTGGTGAAGTTACAAAACCGGAAACGATTAACTATCGTACCTACAAACCAGAACGTGACGGTTTATTCTGTGAGCGCATTTTTGGTCCTGTAAAGGATTATGAATGTCACTGTGGTAAATACAAACGTATCCGTTATAAAGGTATTGTATGTGACCGTTGTGGTGTTGAAGTAACAGAGAAAAAGGTACGTCGTGAGCGTATGGGACATATCAACTTGGTGGTTCCTGTCGCGCACATTTGGTATTTCCGTTCTCTTCCTAATAAAATTGGTTATTTATTGGGACTTCCTACCAAGAAATTGGATATGATCATTTACTACGAACGTTATGTGGTTATCCAAGCTGGTATTAAAGAAGAAGATGGTATCAACTTCATGGACTTCTTGACTGAAGAAGAATATTTAGATATTTTAGATACTCTACCAAAAGAAAATCAATATTTAGACGATAATGACCCTCAAAAATTCGTTGCTAAAATGGGTGCTGAGGCGTTGGAAGATTTGTTGAAACGTATTGATTTGGATCAATTGTCATACGATTTACGTCACCAAGCTGCTAATGAGACATCGCAACAACGTAAAAATGAGGCCTTAAAACGTCTTCATGTGGTTGAAGCTTTCCGTAGTTCACGTGAAAATATCGAGAATCGTCCAGAATGGATGATTGTGAAAATCGTTCCAATCATTCCACCTGAATTACGTCCTTTAGTGCCTTTGGATGGTGGTCGTTTTGCGACTTCGGATTTGAATGACTTATACCGTCGTGTGATTATCCGTAACAACCGTCTAAAACGTTTGATCGAAATCAAGGCTCCTGAAGTAATCTTACGTAACGAAAAACGTATGCTTCAAGAAGCGGTAGACTCTTTGTTTGACAACTCACGTAAAGTGAACGCTGTTAAGACAGAAGGTAACCGTGCATTGAAGTCTTTATCTGATATTTTGAAAGGTAAACAAGGTCGTTTCCGTCAAAACTTGTTAGGTAAGCGTGTGGATTATTCGGCTCGTTCGGTAATTGTTGTAGGTCCTCACTTGAAATTACACGAGTGTGGTCTTCCTAAAGATATGGCTGCAGAACTTTACAAACCGTTTATCATCCGTAAGATGATCGAGCGTGGTATTGTAAAAACTGTAAAATCAGCTAAGAAAATCGTTGATCGTAAAGATCCTGTGGTATGGGATATCCTTGAAAATGTATTGAAAGGTCACCCTGTATTGTTAAACCGTGCACCTACGCTTCACCGTTTGGGTATTCAGGCTTTCCAACCTACATTAGTAGAAGGTAAAGCTATTCAATTACACCCATTAGTGTGTACAGCGTTCAACGCCGATTTTGACGGTGACCAGATGGCAGTCCACTTACCGCTTGGTAATGCTGCAGTTTTGGAAGCCCAAATCTTAATGTTAGGCGCGCACAATATCTTAAACCCTGCGAATGGTTCTCCAATCACAGTACCATCTCAAGACATGGTATTGGGTCTTTACTATATTACTAAAGGCCGTAGAACTGCTGGCGATCACATCGTAAGAGGTCAAGATATGACTTTCTATTCGGCTGAAGAGGTTATAATCGCTTTAAATGAGAAGCAAATTGACCTTCACGCTTGGATTAAAGTAAAAACAAAAGTTAGACAAAAAGATGGTAGCATCGTTGATACCTTATTAGAAACAACTGTAGGTCGTGTGATCTTCAACCAAGTTGTTCCTGACGAAATGGGATTTGTCAATGAATTGCTTACGAAAAAATCTTTGCGTAATATCATTGGTGAAATTGTGAAGACTACGGGTATGGCCCGTGCAGCACAGTTCTTGGATGATATGAAAGAATTGGGATATCAAACGGCCTTCAAAGGTGGTCTTTCTTTCAACTTGGAAGATTTGAACATTCCTGCTGCGAAAGCTGAATTGATTCAACAAGCAACTAACGAGGTTGAAGAAGTAATGAATAACTATAACATGGGTTTCATTACAAACAACGAACGTTACAACCAAATCATCGATATCTGGACGCGTATCAATAACAGATTGACGGCGCACGTTATGGATATTCTTTCGAATGATAATCAAGGTTTCAACTCAGTTTACATGATGTTGGATTCTGGAGCCCGTGGTTCGAAAGAGCAGATCCGTCAGTTATGTGGTATGCGTGGTTTGATGGCGAAACCTCAAAAATCAGGTACTTCTGGTGGTGAGATTATCGAAAACCCGATCTTGTCAAACTTTAAAGAAGGTTTGTCGGTATTGGAGTACTTTATCTCTACCCACGGTGCGCGTAAAGGTCTTGCCGATACGGCATTGAAAACGGCGGATGCGGGTTACTTGACTCGTCGTTTACATGACGTAGCGCAAGATATGATTGTTGTGGAACAAGATTGTGGTGGTTTACGTGGTATTTATACGACAGCATTGAAAGATAATGATGATGTTGTTGAACCATTATTCGATCGTATTTTAGGTCGTACACCATTGCATGATGTATTCCACCCAGATACAGAGGAATTGATCGTTTCTGCAAACGAAGATATCACGGAAGAAATTGCTGAAACTATTGAAAAAGCAGGTATCGAAGGAATTGAGATTCGTACGGTATTAACTTGTGAGTCTAAGCGTGGTGTTTGTGCATGTTGTTACGGACGCAACTTGGCGTCAGGTAAACGTGTTCAGCTGGGTGAGGCTGTGGGTGTTATCGCTGCTCAATCAATTGGTGAGCCAGGTACACAGTTGACACTTCGTACATTCCACGTGGGTGGTACGGCATCGAACATTGCTGCTGATTCAAGTATCATTTCGAAATACGATGGTAAAATCGAATTTGAAAACGTACGTACAGTTTCGCAAACAAACGATAATGGCACACATCAGGTTGTCTTAGGACGTTCTGGTGAGGTTAAGATTATCGATGCACATAATAAAATTGTATTCCAACAAAATATCCCTTACGGTTCGCAGTTGTTCGTTGAAGATGGCAGCAACGTATCGAAAGGTGATAAATTGGTTGAATGGGATCCATATAATGCAGTAATTATTTCTGAATTTGCCGGTAAAGTTGAATTTGATGCGATCATCGAAGGTGTAACCTTCCGTGAGGAGTCAGATGAGCAAACTGGTCACAAAGAGAAGGTAATTATTGAAACGCGTGATAAGACGAAAAACCCATCTATTAAGATTTTAGATAAATCGGGCGAGGTAATTCGTACGTACAACATTCCAGTTGGAGCACACGTTGCTGTTGCTAACGGTGTGACAGTAAAAGAAGGTGGTATTCTGGTTAAAATCCCTCGTTCTACTGGTAAAACGCGAGATATCACAGGTGGTCTACCACGTGTAACGGAGTTATTCGAAGCACGTAACCCTTCTAACCCAGCTGTTGTAACAGAAATCGACGGTGTGGTAACATTGGGTGGCGTGAAACGCGGTAACCGTGAGATGTCTATCGAGTCTCGTGATGGTCAAATCAAGAAATACTTGGTACCTCTTTCTAAACATATCCTTGTTCAGGATAATGACTTTGTGAAAGCAGGTATGCCATTATCAGATGGTTCGATCTCTCCTGCGGATATCTTGTCGATCAAAGGTCCATCAGCGGTGCAACATTACATTGTGAATGGTATCCAAGAGGTATACCGTCTGCAAGGTGTGAAGATCAACGATAAACATTTCGAGACGATCGTTCACCAAATGATGCAAAAAGTTAATATTGAAGATCCAGGAGATACTCGTTTCTTAGAAAAAGAAGCAGTTAACAAATGGGATTTCATGGAAGAAAATGATTCCTTGTTTGACAAGAAAGTTGTTGTTGATGCAGGAGACTCCAATAGTTTACGTCCGGGACAAATTGTTTCTTTACGTAAGTTAAGAGAAGAAAACTCTAGTCTGAAGCGACGTGACTTAAAACTTGTTGAAGTTCGTGAAGCAATTCCGGCGACTTCAAGTCCATTGTTGCAAGGTATTACCAGAGCTTCATTGGGTACGAAATCGTTCATCTCTGCAGCCTCTTTCCAAGAGACTACAAAAGTATTGAACGAGGCTGCTATCGCAGGTAAACGTGATAACTTATTAGGTTTGAAAGAAAACGTAATCGTTGGTCACTTGATCCCTTCTGGTACAGGTATCCGTCAATACAGCAATTTAATCGTGGGTTCTCGCGAGGAGTACGATCAATTGTTGGCTTCGAAAGAAGAAGATTAATCGTTAATTGATTATTTCATATAGAAGGTCCAAGTGTATGCTTGGACCTTTTTTTATTGGCTGATGTCATTGGTCAAAAAGAACCTTCAGCCCGCTTTCATTGCTGCTGCTGTCTGTGAAATTATGAATATGTTGTTTTTGGACAACACTAGACTAACTATATATTTTCTGGTAATCTGTGAGGATCGGAAATGGATATTGGGTAAATTTTGATGTCGTTATGAACGCCAGCGTGTCTGTTATGCATTATATCGAAAGGATAGTTCTCCTATTCTTATTCTCTAACGGATGAGAAATGGCAGTATTTATTGATTCTGATTTGTGTTTTAAGTACTCTTATCTAGCTATCTTTAATAGTCTTTTCTTGAAATAATCTCCCAATTTTACAGTAAGTTAACGTAAATATTAAAAAATGTTTAACAAAAGGCTTGGAAGTTTGTATTTAAACTCCCTATCTTTGCACCACTCCGCAAGGGAGGAACGGTTACTTCGAAAGATGAAATCATGAAAAAAGAAGGGTTTGAGAGAGCTTGACAGGATTTAAAATCCCGCTGAGTTTATTTTAAACGCGGAAATCGAAAAAAGAGAAAAGAAAAAAA